>NZ_CP192105.1:0-4800000 GCF_050955985.1 Nocardiopsis sp. CA-288880
ATGGTCTGGTCCAGCGTGTTGGACGGGATCGACAACGACTCCCTGCCAGCGCACCAGAGGGCATGGCTGCCGCAGACCCGGCCACTGGGCCTGATCGAGGACACCGCGCTGATCGCGGCGCCCAACGAGTTCACCAAGAAGGTGCTGGAGACGCGCCTCTACCCCGCCATCAGCAAGGCGCTCTCCGCCCATCTGGGACGGGAGATCCGGGTCGCGGTGACGGTCGACCCGACCGCCGTGCCGACCCCGCCCCCCACCCCCGCGCCGTCGGCCTCCTACGGCCCCTCGGCGCCGCGGGGCGCGGAGGCCGACCGCGGCCACACCTTCTCCCCCGGCACGCCCGGCGTCGCCTCGGCCGGGCCGTCCTCGCCGACGGCCCCCGCGGTCCCCCACGGCCCGACCCCGCAGTCGCGGACCGGCGCCAGGGGCCAGCACGCGCGCCCGGCCCCGACGCAGGAGGGAGGGCTCCCGGAAGGCGGGGGCGCCCCCGGACACGCCCGGGAGGACGCCGCCGCAGGTGCGGGCGCCCGCCACGCGCCGCCGACGGCCCGACGGCAGTGGCCCTCCGGACCGTCCGGGGAGGCCGGACACGCCGACCTGCTCGGTCCCACCCCTCCCCCGGACGCCTACGCCGCGGACGGCGGCCCCGTCCCCCCGGCCGGGCCGCCACCCGGCCAGGCGGACCCGCACGCGGGCCCCGGCCCCGCCCCGGACGGCCAGGACCCGTCGGCGTACGCGGCCCGCGACGTCCCGGCGCCCTGGGTCCAGCAGACGTTCGCCACACCGCAGGAGACCCCGACCTCCTCCTTGTGGGAGCAGCCCTCCGCCCGGGAGGGCCGACGGGAACCGGAGTCGTGGCAGCAGCAGAGCTGGAGCGGGCCCGGCTGGGACCAGCCCAACCGCTGGGAGACCCCGCGGGGCCCGGCCGCCGGTTCCGAGCGGTTCGCTGCCGGGGGCCGACGGCCCGAGGAGGGGCCGGACGAGGCCTCCCGGGCCCAGGACCCCGCCCCCGAGCCCCCGCCCGAGCCCGTCCAGGCGTCGCCGAGGCCCTCCGCGCCCTCACCCGCCCCGCCGCCGGGGCGCTCGCCGGAGGTCCCCCCCGGCGAGCACGCGCGGCTGAACCCCAAGTACACGTTCGACACCTTCGTCATAGGCTCCAGCAACCGCTTCGCGCACGCGGCGTCGGTCGCGGCGGCCGAGGCGCCCGCCAAGGCGTACAACCCGCTGTTCATCCACGGCGGCTCCGGCCTGGGCAAGACACACCTGCTGCACGCCATCGGGCACTACACGCACCGCCTCTACGAGGGTTCGCGGGTGCGGTACGTCAGCTCCGAGGAGTTCACCAACGAGTTCATCAACTCGATCCGGGACGGCAAGGCGGACGGGTTCCGCCGGCGCTACCGGGACATCGACGTCCTCCTGGTGGACGACATCCAGTTCCTGGAGAACAAGGAGCAGACGCAGGAGGAGTTCTTCCACACCTTCAACACGCTGCACAACTCCGACAAGCAGATCGTCATCTCCAGCGACCGGCCGCCCAAGCAGCTGACCACGCTGGAGGACCGCATGCGCAGCCGGTTCGAGTGGGGTCTGCTCACCGACGTCCAGCCGCCCGAACTGGAGACGAGGATCGCGATCCTGCGCAAGAAGGCCGCGCAGGAGGGGCTGGCGGCCCCGCCGGAGGTCCTGGAGTTCATCGCCAGCAAGATCTCCACCAACATCCGCGAACTGGAGGGCGCGCTGATCCGCGTGACCGCCTTCGCGAGCCTCAACCGGCAGTCGGTCGACCTCGACCTCACCAGCCAGGTGCTGCGCGACCTGGTCCCCAGCACCGAGGTCCCGGAGGTCACGGCCGGGGCGATCATGTCCCAGACGGCCGCGTACTTCGGCCTGACGGTCGAGGACCTGTGCGGGACGTCGCGTTCCCGGGTCCTGGTGACCGCCAGGCAGATCGCCATGTACCTGTGCCGGGAGCTGACCGATCTGTCGCTGCCCAAGATCGGTCAGCAGTTCGGGCGCGACCACACCACGGTCATGCACGCCGACCGCAAGGTCCGCGCGCTGATGGCCGAGCGCAGGTCGATCTACAACCAGGTGCACGAGCTCACCAGCCGCATCAAGGACCAGCCCTCGCTGCCCTGATCCCGCTTCCGACCGTGGAGGGGGGCCCGCCGGCCGGCGGGCCCCCCTCCACGGTTCCCTCCCCTGTCCCCACGGGACCGCCCCCTGCCCCGACCCGTGCGGCCCGGCGGGCGCCCGGGGGCGCCGGACGGCTTCCCCTCACGCTCCCGCGCGGACCGGACGGGACCGCCCCCGGCTCCTGCGGACATGTCGTCCCGTCGACGGGGCGACATGGCGACTTGTCGTCCACGGACGCCCCGCCCGCCGCCTCTCCCGGAGTTATCCACAGGCCTGTGGGGACGAACGCCCCGCCCTGCCGGGGTTCACGACCCCTGCGCGGGGCCGCCGCGGTCCGTCCGCGACACTCTCCGTTTCGCCTGGTTCCAGGGCCGGCGCCCCCGCTGTTGCCCTCCCCACACGGACGCCCGCGGGCGTCCGGCGGCGCTCCGCCCCTGTTCACGACACATGGCGGGGGCAGACCCTGTGGAAAAACCTGTGCACAGACTCTTTGTCCGCGTTCGGGTGGTCTGTGGAGGGTGTCGGAAAAAAACTTTGGCGGATTCTCGCGGAAGTTATCCACAGGAGAGGGTCGAAATCTGTGGACAACCCTGTGGACAAGCTGTGGACAACCGCGTCGAAGTTGTGGGTAACCCACCCCTTCTCTGTGGACGCCGACACCGAGCCCTCCCCGTCCACACCCCGCCCCACTGTGGACAAGCTGGGGAAAACCTGTGGACGAACCTGTGGACGCGGTGTGGACAACCTGAGGGGCCCCTCGGTTGTCCACAAGGGGCCTGACTTACGCACAGGGTTACGCACAGGACCTGTGGACAAAAATCCGCAGTCTGACCTGCGACAATGGTGGTTATCCACACTATCCACAGGCCCTACTACTACGGCGCACCTTCATTAACCCAAGAGTGGCTTCACAACAGCTTCGCGGAAAATCTGTGGACAAAGCCCCGAGACGACAGCGACGACAGACCGGTGCCGAGCTGTCAGCGGCAGGGGAGGAATCCGGGTAACGTGTGGTCTCGCCCCTGTCCTCCGCCGCCCACATCCGAGCGGTGGCCCCTACGGGATCCGAGCCGGCTCCCAGGCGCTGTCCACAGCCCTGTCGACGGAGTACTCCGGCAGACCCACAGACACCCCACGAGCTGCAACGTTGAGGCTTCGACCGGTACTGCCGGTCGTGCGGAAAGTGAGTCGGAAAGTGAAGTTCCGGGTCGAACGCGACGTCCTGGCCGAGGCAGTCGCCTGGACCGCGCGCACACTGCCGACGCGCCCCTCGGTGCCGGTCCTGGTCGGCATCCTGCTGGAGGCCGGCGAGTTCGAGGGCCGGCAGCAGCTGCGCCTGTCCGGCTTCGACTACGAGGTGTCCACCCAGGCGGCGGTCGACGTCGAGGTCGAGGAGCCCGGCCAGGTCCTGGTCACCGGCAAGCTCCTCGCCGAGATCACCCGCAACCTCCCTCCCCAGGCTGTGCAGATCGCCACCGACGGCTCCAAGGTCGTCGTCACCGGCGGCAGCGCGAAGTTCACGCTGAACACCATGCCGGTCGAGGACTACCCCACGCTCCCGGAGATGCCCGGTGTGAGCGGGACGATCGGCAGCGACGCCTTCGCCGCCGCCGTCAGCCAGGTGGCCGTGGCCGCCGGGCGCGACGACACCCTGCCGATGCTCACCGGCGTCCGCGTCGAGATCGAGGGCGAGACGATCACGCTCGCCTCCACCGACCGCTACCGCCTGGCCGTGCGCGAGCTGACCTGGAAGCCCGAGAACCCCGACCTCTCCGCGGTCGCGCTGGTCCCCGCCAAGACGCTCCACGACACCGCCAAGTCGCTGACCTCCGGCGCCGAGATCTCCATCGCGCTCGCCAGCAGCGACTCCGGCGAGGGCATGATCGGCTTCGAGGGCGGCGGCCGCCGCACCACCACGCGCCTGCTCGACGGCGAGTTCCCCAAGTACCGGGCGCTCCTGCCGGACACGTTCAACTCGGTCGCCGAGGTGGGGCGCGCCGAGTTCGTCGAGGCGGTCAAGCGCGTCTCGCTCGTCGCCGAGCGCAACACCCCGCTGCGACTCTCCTTCACCCAGGGCCAGCTGGTCCTGGAGGCCGGTACCGGCGAGGAGGCCCAGGCGGTCGAGGTCCTGGAGGCCGAACTGGACGGCGACGACATCCAGATCGCCTTCAACTCCGGGTTCCTGCTGGACGGGCTCGGCGCCATCGGCACCGACGTCGCCCGCATGAACTTCACCACCTCGACCAAGCCGTCGATCCTCACCGGGAAGCCGGCGGAGGAGGGCTCGGCCCCCGAGTACCGCTACCTGATCATGCCGGTGCGCCAGCCCGGCTGACCCGGACAGGTTCGATTGACTGGCGTCCGCCGGACCCGGCCCGCGGCTTCCGCCCCGGGCCGGTCGGCTTCCATCCGCAGGTGGCGAAGGGGAGTACAACCATGCAGATCGGCATGATCGGTCTCGGCAAGATGGGCGGCAACATGGCCGCCAGGCTCCGGGAGAAGGGCCATGAGGTCATCGGCTACGACGTCGCCTCGCCGGAGCGCGACGTCGACACCCTGGCCGAGCTGGTCGGCCGCCTGGCCGCTCCGCGGACCGTCTGGGTGATGGTCCCCGCGGGGGAGCCCACCTCCGCCACCGTCACCGAACTCGGCGGCCTCCTGGAGGCGGGCGACCTCGTCATCGAGGGCGGCAACACCCACTACGTCGACGACCGCACCCGCGCCGAGGCCCTGGCCGCCCGGGGCGTCGGCTACGTCGACGCCGGTGTCAGCGGAGGGGTCTGGGGCCGCCAGAACGGCTACGGCATCATGGTCGGCGGCGCGGCGTCCGACATCGAGCGGGCGCGCCCGGTCTTCGACTCCCTCACCCCCGACGAGGGCGGCGGCTTCGTGCACGCCGGCGGCGTCGGCGCCGGCCACTTCGTGAAGATGGTCCACAACGGCATCGAGTACGGCATGATGCAGGCCTTCGCCGAGGGCTACGAGCTCATGGCCGCCTCCGACGTCGTGGACGACGTGCCCGGCACGTTCGAGAGCTGGCGCGAGGGCACGGTCGTGCGCTCGTGGCTGCTCGACCTGCTCTCCCGGGCCCTGGAGCAGGACCCGGACCTGGCGGAGCTGCGCGGCTACGCCCAGGACTCCGGCGAGGGCCGCTGGACGGTCCAGGCCGCCGTGGACCTCGCCGTCCCGGCCCCGGCGATCACCGCGGCGCTCTTCGCCCGGTTCGCCTCCCGCCAGGACGACAGCCCCGCGATGAAGGTCGTCGCCGCGCTGCGCAACCAGTTCGGCGGACACGCCGTCACCAAGGCCGGCGCCGCCGACGACCACGACGAGCCCTAGGCCGTCGCCCCCTCTCCCCCGGGGTCCGGGACGCCCGCGCCCCGGCACGGTCCGCGCCGTACGCCGCCCGCCCGGGCGCGGGGCTCCCGCACCGCTCCTCCCCGGGGACGCGCCTTCGTGCCCGTCCCCGGGACCGCCGCACCCTTCTCCGCCCGAAGTCCGCGCTCCAGCCCCAGGAGGAAGGCCGGATGTACGTATCCCACCTGCAACTGGCCGACTTCCGCTCCTACGAGTCCGCGCTGCTGGAGCTGGCTCCGGGCGTGAGCGTGTTCGTCGGGTCCAACGGCCAGGGCAAGACCAACCTCGTCGAGGCGATCGGCTACGTGGCCACCCTGGGGAGCCACCGGGTCTCCTCCGACACCCCGCTGGTCCGCATGGGCGCGCCCCGCGCCATCGTCCGGGCCAAGGTCGTCCGCGACGACCGGTCCATGGTGGTGGACCTGGAGCTCAACCCCGGCCGCGCCAACCGCGCCCGGATCAACCAGGCCGCGGCCGGCCGGCCGCGCGACGTCCTGGGCATCCTGCGCACGGTGCTGTTCGCGCCGGAGGACCTGGCCCTGGTCAAGGGCGACCCCGGTGAGCGGCGCCGTTTCCTGGACGAGCTCCTGGTGGCCCGCACGCCCCGCATGGCGGGGGTGCGCTCCGACTACGACCGGGTGCTCAAGCAGCGCAACGCGCTGCTCAAGTCGGCCTCCAGCCGCATGTTCAAGCAGCGCGCGGCGCCCGACCTGAGCACGCTGGAGGTCTGGGACGACCACCTGGCCGAGGCGGGGGCGGAGCTGCTGGCGGCGCGGCTGGCCCTGGTGGAGGAGCTGAGACCGAGGATCGGTGCGGCCTACGCCGGGCTGACCGACTCGGGCGGGCCGGCGGTCCCCCACTACCGGAGCTCCGCGGCGCCGGAGGGCGCCGGGCTTCCCGAGGACCGCCCCCGGCTCGCGGACGCCCTTCGCGCGGCCATGGCGGAGGCGCGCGACAAGGAGCTCCAGCGGGGGATCAGCCTGGTGGGGCCGCACCGCGACGACCTCCACCTCCAGCTCGGCGACATGCCGGCCAAGGGGTACGCGAGCCAGGGCGAGTCCTGGTCGTACGCCCTCTCCCTCAAGCTCGCCGCGTTCGAGCTGCTGAGAGCGGACGGGGACGACCCGGTGCTGATCCTGGACGACGTGTTCGCGGAGCTCGACAGCGAGCGGCGCCGCAGGCTGGCCGAGCGCGTGCGCGACGCCGAGCAGGTCCTGGTGACCGCCGCCGTCGCCGAGGACATCCCCGAGGAGCTGGACGGGGCGCGGTTCGGAGTGCGCGAGGGGGCCGTCGAGGGTGAGTGATCACCGTCCACAGCCTGTGGACACGCCGGGCGGATCCCCGGGCCCCGGCCCGGTGGCGGGGGCGTCGCTCCTCGGCGGGGGCGCGCTCCGTCCACAGGCTGTGGACGGAGCGCGCCGACCCCCCGACCCGGCTCCGTCCGCACCGCCCTCCCCGCCCGTCCCCGCGGCGCCCGCCGAGCCCGTGGCGTCCGGGGCCGACCTCGCGCGCCAGGCCCTCGCGAGGGCCAGGGCCGAGGCGCGCGACCGCGGCGCCGTCCCCCGGGGCTCCCAGCGCTCGCGGAGGCGTGGCCGGATGCGGTCAAGCAACGAGCCGCAGCTGTTCGGCGAGGCCGTGCGGACCTGGCTCATCGAGCACGGGTGGCAGGAACAGGTGGCGATCGGGGGCGTCTTCGGCCGCTGGTCGGACATCGTGGGCGAATTCAATGCCGAGCACCTGCGCCCCGAAAGTTATTCGGAGGGCGAACTGGTCGTGGTGGCCGATTCGCCGACGATGGCAGCCCACGCACGAGCGATGGTGCGCGATCTGATGCGCCGCCTCAACGAGGAGCTGGGCGACGGGACGGTCGTCGCGATCAAGGTCCGGGGCCCCGGTTTCCGGCGCCGCTGAACGGCCTTCCGGGCCGCCCCCGCCGCGGCGGGGGCGGCCCGGACCGTCCACAGGCTGTGGATAGTCGCAGGTGAACGCGGTCCTTCCGGGGATGGTGTGCTACCGGGGGTACGTGGTGCGGGGTGCGCGATCCGGGGCGGGCGGCACGTCCCCGGCGTCCGGCCCAACGCCACTGAAGCGCGCCGGGACTTGCGGGAGACCCCTCCCGCGTGTAGGGAGTCGGCTCCCTCCCTGAACGTTCGTTGTGATGCGGCACAGGGCCGCCAATGCCACTTTGTCGTACCGCGCGGGGTATCATGGAGACGGTTCTTCAGACGCCTGTAGCCGGTACCACGCCCCCAGGAGAGGGTGGGCGGACGGCCCGTGCGGCGAACGGTGATCCCCCAGGTGTCGCGGCATCTCGGCCCTTCGATCACCGTGCCGAGGGCCAACCGTCGTCCGCCCGGCCACGGCCGGCAGGCGTCCCCAGCAGGAGGGTGTTCCCACTTGGCCTACGACGCAGGTTCAATCACGGTTCTCGAGGGGCTTGAGGCAGTCCGCAAGCGCCCCGGAATGTACATCGGTTCCACCGGAGAGCGGGGCCTGCACCACCTTGTCTACGAGGTGGTCGACAACTCGGTCGACGAGGCGCTGGCCGGGCACGCCGACGCCATCGAGGTCACCCTGTTGGCCGACGGCGGGGTGCGGGTGGCCGACAACGGCCGCGGCATCCCGGTCGGCCTCCACCCCGTGGAGAAGCGCCCCGCGGTCGAGGTCGTCCTGACCACGCTCCACGCGGGCGGCAAGTTCGACGGCAAGTCCTACGCCGTCTCCGGCGGCCTGCACGGCGTCGGCGTCTCCGTCGTCAACGCGCTGTCCACGGCACTGGACGTGGAGATCCGCGTGCACGGCCACGTGTGGCGCCAGCACTACGAGATGACCGCGCCCACGGGCGAGCTCGTCAAGGGCGAGACGACCGACGAGACCGGCACCCAGATCACGTTCTGGCCGGACGGCTCCATCTTCGAGACGACGACGTTCACGTTCGAGACCCTCGCCCGCCGGATGCAGGAGATGGCCTTCCTCAACAAGGGGCTGTCCATCACCATCCGCGACGAGCGGCCCGAGCACACCGACGGCGGCCCGACCGTCAACACCTTCCACTACGAGGACGGCCTCTCGGACTACGTCCGCCACATCAACGCCAAGAAGGAGCCGGCGCACGCGTCGATCATCTCCTTCGAGGAAGAGGGCGACGGCATCGCGGTCGAGGTCGCCATGCAGTGGAACCAGTCGTACACCTCGTCGGTGCACACCTTCGCCAACACGATCAACACGGCCGAGGGCGGCACCCACGAGGAGGGCTTCCGCTCCGCGCTCACCACACTGGTCAACCGGTACGCCCGCGACCAGAAGCTGCTGCGCGAGAAGGACGACAACCTCACCGGCGACGACATCCGCGAGGGTCTGACCGCGATCATCTCGGTCAAGCTCGCCGACCCGCAGTTCGAGGGCCAGACCAAGACCAAGCTCGGCAACACCGAGGCCAAGTCCTTCGTCCAGAAGGTCACCAACGAGCACCTGCGCGACTGGTTCGAGCGCAACCCCGGCGAGGCCAAGGACGTCGTGTCCAAGGCCAGCCAGGCCGCCCGGGCCCGTGTCGCCGCCCGGCAGGCGCGCGACCTCACCCGTCGCAAGACCCTGCTGGAGACCACCTCCCTCCCCGGAAAGCTGTCGGACTGCCAGTCCACCAACCCGGAGGAGTGCGAGGTCTACATCGTCGAGGGCGACTCGGCCGGCGGCTCCGCCAAGGGCGGGCGCAACCCGCACAACCAGGCCATCCTGCCCATCCGCGGCAAGATCCTGAACGTCGAGAAGTCGCGGATCGACCGCATCCTCAAGAACAACGAGGTCCAGGCGATCATCACCGCCCTGGGCACCGGCATCCACGAGGAGTTCGACGCCGAGAAGCTGCGGTACCACAAGGTCATCCTGATGGCCGACGCCGACGTCGACGGACAGCACATCCGCACACTGCTGCTGACCCTGCTGTTCCGCTTCATGAAGCCCCTGGTCGAGGCCGGCAACGTCTACCTGGCCGCGCCGCCCCTGTACAAGATCAAGTGGGACCAGCGCGGCAGCGACGCGAGCTACGCCTTCTCCGACGCCGAGCGGGACCGGGTCATCGAGGCCGGGATCGCCGAGGGGAAGCGCGACCCGCGCCCGCGCGACATGGTGCAGCGGTTCAAGGGCCTGGGCGAGATGAACGCCAACGAGCTGTGGGACACCACGATGGACCCCGACCGCCGGGTGCTGCTCCAGGTCAGCCTGGAGGACGCGGCCCAGGCCGACGAGATGTTCAGCGTGCTCATGGGCGAGGACGTCGAGTCCCGGCGCGCCTTCATCCAGCGCAACGCCAAGGACGTCCGCTTCCTGGACATCTAGAGGGACCGGGCCCGGGGCGAGGTCCCGGGCAGTGAACCACGCTCAACACAAGCTTCGTAGAAGGGATCGACATCCGTGACGGATGCGAACAACCCGGACGCCCCTGAGGGAGCGGACTCCACGGTGGAGGCGCTCCCGCGCACGACGGACCGGATCGAGCCCGTCGACATCCAGGTCGAGATGCAGCGCAGCTACCTCGACTACGCGATGTCGGTCATCGTCGGCCGCGCCCTCCCCGACGTCCGCGACGGCCTCAAGCCCGTCCACCAGCGCGTGCTCTACGCGATGTACGACGGCGGCTACCGCCCCGACCGCGGCTACTTCAAGTGCGCCCGCGTCGTCGGCGACGTGATGGGCAACTACCACCCGCACGGCGACAGCGCCATCTACGACACCCTCGTGCGCCTCGCCCAGTGGTGGTCCATGCGGATGCCGCTGGTCGACCCCAACGGCAACTTCGGCTCCCCGGGCAACGACCCGGCCGCCGCCATGCGGTACACCGAGTGCAAGCTCGCCCCGCTGGCCATGGAGATGCTCCGGGACATCGACAAGGAGACCGTCGACTTCCGGCCCAACTACGACGGCCGCTCCTCCGAGCCCGTCGTCCTCCCGGCCCGGTTCCCGAACCTACTGGTCAACGGCTCCTCGGGTATCGCGGTCGGTATGGCGACCAACATCCCGCCGCACAACCTGCGCGAGATCGCCGACGGGGTCGGCTGGTACCTCGACAACCCGGAGAGCGGGGACGAGGAGCTGCTCGACGCGCTGATCCAGCGCGTCAAGGGCCCCGACTTCCCGACCCGCGGCCTCATCGTCGGCAAGCGCGGCATCGAGGAGGCGTACCGCACCGGTCGCGGCTCCATCACCATGCGCGCCGTGGTCGAGGTCGAGGAGGACCGCCGGGGACGCCAGACCCTGGTCATCACCGAGCTGCCCTACCAGGTCAACCCGGACAACCTCGCCCTGAAGATCGCCGACCTCGTCAAGGACGGCAAGATCACCGGCATCGCCGACGTCCGGGACGAGAGCAGCGGCCGGACCGGCCAGCGGCTGGTCATCGTGCTCAAGCGCGACGCCGTCGCCAAGGTGGTCCTCAACAACCTCTACAAGCACACGCAGCTCCAGGAGACCTTCGGCGCGAACATGCTCGCGCTGGTCGACGGCGTGCCGCGGACCCTGCGCCTGGACCAGATGATCCGTCACTGGGTCAAGCACCAGGTCGAGGTCATCGTCCGGCGCACCAAGTACCTGCTGCGCAAGGCCGAGGAGCGGGCCCACATCCTGCGCGCGCTGCTGCGCGCCATGGACCGCATCGACGAGGTCATCAACCTCATCCGGGCCAGCGCCTCCGCCGACGAGGCGCGCACCGGCCTGATGAGCCTCCTGGAGATCGACGACATCCAGGCCCGCGCGATCCTCGACATGCAGCTGCGCAAGCTCGCCGCGCTGGAGCGCAACGCCCTGACCGCCGAGTACGACGAGCTGATGTCCCAGATCGCCGACTACAACGACATCCTCGCCTCGGACGTCCGCCAGCGGAGCATCATCCGCGAGGAGCTCGGGGAGATCGTCGAGAAGTACGGCGACGAGCGGCGCACGCACATCATCCCGTTCGAGGGCGACATGCGCATGGAGGACTTCATCGCGGAGGAGGACGTGGTCGTCACGATCTCCCGCGGTGGATACGCCAAGCGCACCCGCATCGACAACTACCGGGCGCAGAAGCGCGGGGGCAAGGGCGTGCGCGGCGCCCAGCTCAAGCAGGACGACATCGTCCAGCACTTCTTCGTCACCACCACCCACCACTGGATCCTGTGCTTCACGAACCAGGGCCGGGTGTACCGGACGAAGGCGTACGAGCTGCCGGAGGCGGCGCGCGACGCGCGCGGCCAGCACGTGGCGAACCTGCTGCCGTTCCAGCCGGGCGAGGAGATCGCGCAGATCATGGCGCTGCGCGACTACGAGGCCGCGCCCTACCTGGTGCTCGCCACCCGTGAGGGCCTGGTCAAGAAGTCCCGTCTGGAGGACTTCGACTCGGCACGCGCGGCGGGCATCATCGCGATCAACCTCCGCGACGAGGACGAGCTGATCGCCGCCCGCCTGGTCTTCCCCGACGACGACCTGCTGCTCATCTCCAGCGACGCCCAGGCGATCCGCTTCCCGGCCTCCGACGAGTCGCTGCGGCCGATGGGCCGGGCCACCAGCGGTGTGATCGGCATGCGGTTCCTGGAGGGCGACTACCTGCTCAGCATGGACGTCATCCGCCCGGACGACGGTTCCACCGACGTCCTGGTCGCCACCGAGAACGGCTACGCCAAGCGCACCCCCTCCGAGCAGTACCCGGTGCAGAACCGGGGCGGCAAGGGCGTCCTGACGGCCAAGGTCGTCGAGGCCCGGGGCAAGCTGGTCGGCGCCATGATGGTCGACCCCGAGGTGGACGAGATCTTCGCGATCACGTCCGGGGGCGGCGTCATCCGCACCGGGGCCGCCGAGGTCAAGCAGTCGGGCCGCACCACCATGGGCGTCCGTCTGATGAATCTCGACAAGGGCAACAAGATCGTGGCGGTGGCGCGCAACGCCGAGGCCGCGGAAGAGGCCGAGGCCGACGCCGTCGCCGCCGAGGTGGCGGAGGCCGCCGGGGCCACCGACGACACGGACGGAAACGCGGTCGACGGGGATCGCAACCCTGAGGCCTAGACTGCGCGTTAAGCCCGATAAGGACCGTGGGGTTCGCTTCGCGAACCCCACGGGGTCCGAGCGCCTCAATCACCCGTTCTCAACGAAAGTCCAGCGGTAACGTTTCTATGTCTGACAACCAGCGGAACACCACCACGAACGAATCCGACTCGGACACGGCAGGAACCGCCGGGGTCGAGGACATGGAGACGGCCGAGAGGGACACTGTCGGGGCGGAGGTCGCCGGGACCGCCGGGACGCCCGCGAGCGAGGGCGTCGAGGAGTCCGGAGACGACGCGAAGGCCCCCGCCGACCCCGAGGCCGAGCCGGAGTCCGGGAAGGCCCCGGCTGCGGCCGAGGAGCCCGTCGCTCCCGTCTCCGCGCCGGCCGAGCCGGCGGAGGAGGAGCCCGTGACGGAGGACCGCGCTGAGGCGGGGGGAACGCCAGTGACCGAAACGAAGGCCTCGGTGCCCGAGGGCCCGAACGCCGTGAAGGCCACCTTGTCCAGCCGGAAGGCGCACCTGACGGTCTCCCGTGTGGAGCCCTGGTCGGTGATGAAGTTCAGCTTCGTCGTCTCCCTGGTCTGCTTCATCGTCCTGTTCGTGGCGATCGCCGTCATCTACGCGACGCTGTCGATGCTGGGCGTCTTCGAGGAGCTGACCAGCATGATCGACGCCCTCCTGGAGGGCGACGGCGGTGACGGCGAGCTCGGCCTGAACCCGGCCGCGTGGTTCTCGCCGGGACGCGTGCTCGGCTACACCGGTGTGGTCGGCGCGCTGAACATCGTGCTGATCACGGCGCTGTCCACCGTGGGCGCGATGGTCTACAACCTGGTCGCCGACCTGGTCGGCGGCGTGGACGTGACGCTGTCCGAGGCCGAGTAGGCCCTTCGCGTCGGCCCGGTCCTCCCGCGGAGGGCCGGGCCGACGCGCGTACGGAGCACTCCCGTACAGGGGTAAAATGGGAAGTGAAGAGGGGCGCGGAGGCCGTGTCTCCCTTCGCTTCCGTGTCAAGTATCCGGTTCGCTCGGGTGCGGTGGGTACGGTAGAGTTTCCTCGGAACGAGGGCGTATAGCTCAGTCGGTTAGAGCGCATCCCTGATAAGGATGAGGCCCCAGGTTCAAGTCCTGGTACGCCCACATGTGAAAAGGCCCCCCGGTCACCCGGGGGGCCTTTTGCGTACTGCTGAAAAGTACTGCATCAGCTACTCGTAGAGCCCGGATCCGGGCCGCGCACGCGGAAGCGCCCCGCGGACAGTGCCGGCGGTGTGCTTCCGCTGGATCCGGGAGGCGGGTTCAGGAGGTCGAGCGCTTCATGCCGAACGCTCCACCAGCCGCCCCCAGCAGTGCCCCCAGCACGATCCCGAGAGCCAGGTTGTCGAAGGCCGTCCCGAGGACGATCCCCACCGCCAGCCCTATCGCGACCCCTGCCCCTTGCCCGGCTTTCCCGCTCACCGTCCACCTCTCTTCGTCGCGTCCGCGCAGAATCCGACGTATCGCGTCCTCTCCCGGTTCCCGGCCTGTGGGAGAAGGCGCGGAGCATGTCCGGTCAGGGGACCTGCGGCCTGGCGCGCGAGTGCCCGTGCCCTCTCGGCGACGTGCGGCGGTGTCCGCCTGTCGCCGTGTCGACAAGAGGCCGTGTCGACCCGGACGCGGCGGAGCCGGGCCCGGGCCCGGCTTCCGTCAGGCGGCGGCCTGGTCCGTGACGCGCCGGACGGCCTCGACGGCGAGGTCGGGCTGGTCGACGTGGATGTAGTGGCCGCTCTCCTCGGCGGTGCTGAGCCGGCTGAGGCCGGAGACCCCGCTCCACTTCTCCTGGCCCTCGGTCCACACGCGCTCCAGCTCGTCCCCGTACTCGGGGATCTCGCCGAGGTACCGGACGCCGTGCTGGATGATCTCCGTCGGGATGTCCCCGGCGGAGCGCACCTCCGGCTCGCTCCCGATGACGATCTGCTCCGGGTTCTCGCCCTCGAACACCGCGAGGTTCTGGGCGCGCACCTCCGCGCCCGGTCCGGTGGCCGACTCGGGGATCACGCCGGTGATGTCGTCGAGCATCGTCGGGGACGTGGCGTCCAGCAGGACCAGCCCCGCGACCCTGTCCTGGTGGTCGGGGGCGTAGCGGGCGGCGATCAGCCCGCCCAGCGAGTGGCCGACCAGGACGACCGGGCCGTCGCCGGCGATGTCGTCGAGGACGGCGGTCAGGGTCTCACCGGCGTCGGCGACGCTCTGGGGCCCGCCCGGCTGGTCGCTCCCGCCCTCGCCGAACCGGTCGTAGGAGCAGACCCGGTCCCCCTCGGCGAGGGTCTCCTGGAAGTCGGCCATGGTGTCCAGTCCGTCGCCCATCCCGGCCATCAGGACGACGACCGGCCGGTCGTCCGCCGGGAGCCCGGAACAGGACACGTTCAGGGAGCCGCCCTCGACGTCGAGCGTCTTCGTCCCGGTGAACAGCTCCCCGTCGGTCATCACGTCCTCCGCGGCGGTCTCCAGGTCGGTCCGGACCTCGTCCAGGCCGGACCGCACGTCGGAGAGCGGCCCGCATCCGGTGAGCGCTGTGACTGCCACGGTGCAGCACAGCGCGGTCAGGGCGGTCGCCCGGGTGGTGCGGGGCATGGGGTCCTCCAGAGGAACGGGGTGAGGGAGCGGACGTCGCCGGGGGCGGCGGCGCCGTTCACCGCGGCCCGACGGAACGCGGCGACTGGGGAGAACGCTACGGATCCGGCGGGTCGGCGTCGTCACCACACGGTGGACACCTGCTTGTCGCTCGCACGGGGGACAGGGGACGGCCCCGGACGGCACGGCCTCCGTTCACCTGCGCCGACGCGCCCCGGGCCGAAGGGGGCGGCCGGAGGCGCCGTCGGAGCGCCCCGGCCGCGCCCGCACGCGGCGCCGGGGGAGACAGGTCCCCGAGTCGACAAGGCACCGGGTCGACAAGGCACCGGGTCGACACGTCGATCCGTCCACTTGTCGACCCTCCCCGGCGGCGGGCACGCCTCCCGCGCCGCGCGGCGCCGGACGCGTGCGCGGTCAGGCCCCCTCGTCCCGCGAGGACGCGGGCGGGTCGTCCCGCAGGATCTTCCCCAGGCGCATCATGACGTCGACCTGGGCGGGGTTGTAGAGGTCCTTGAGCGCGGTCACGCTCGTCTCCGCGGCGTACCGGGGGCGCTTCGGCGCGATCATGTTCAGGTCCCCCAGCACGGGGTGGTCGGCGAGGAGGCCGCGGACGGGTCCGGCGAGCCGCTCCGCCAGCTCGCGGCGCGTCTCCTCGTCGGCGTCCTCGGGCAGGTCGTCGAAATCGGACTCCTCCTCGACGACCCGGCGGTCCTTGAGCGCCTTGCTGTAGGAGCTCATCGCGGAGGGGTCCATCAATCGCGTCATGACGACGATGAACGAGCGGTCGGCGTCGCTCATGTCCACGTCGGCGGTGGCGAGCGCCATCTCGGGCGGTAGTTCGGTGGGCGCCGACTTGCGCAGGACCAGGGCCAGCTCCAGGCGCACCCGCTGGAGCCGCTCGATCGTGGCCTCCAGCTCGGCGTCCAGGCTCCGCAGCGCCTCGTCGGGGTAGGACTCGGCCTCGCCCATCTCGGCGATCTGGGCCAGGGAGAACCCCAGCTCCGACAGGCGCTTGATCCTCAGGACCCGGATCAGGTGCGCCACCCCGTAGCTCTTGTAGCCGTTGGAGCGCCGCTCCGGCTCCTCCAGCAGGCCCACCTCGTGGTAGTGCCGCACCGCCCGCAAGCTCGTGCCGGCGAGCTCCGCCAATTGCCGGGTGCTCCAGGCCATGCCCGCCCCTCCTCGAAGTTCGCGCCCCTCGGCGCGGACGCGCCGACGGTACCCATCGAAAACCATGCCCCTACGGCATGGTCAAGCCCCGCCGTCGCGGCGCCCCGCCGCCCCGCCGTCGAGGCGCCCGCTGCCGTGACGGGGGCGCGGCGCCCGCCGGAGCGGCCGGGAACCCCGGAGCCGCCGCGTGTTCCGCGGGGCCCCGACTGTCGGCTCACGCGCGTAGCCTTCCCCCGTCACCGGGGCGCGCCCTTCCGCGCGGCCGGACAGTACCCCTCCCCTCCTCCCCTCTCCTGGAGTCCTCATGTCGGAGCACGTGCCCTCCCTCGTCTTCCTCACCGAGAGGCAGCGGACCGGAACCGGGCGGTGGACGCCCGACCACGGGCTCGTCGTCGGGTTCGAGGCCGGTGCGGCCGTACCGCTCGCCCGGCTCGACTGGCGGGACGTCGACGGCGCCGAGGCGGTGGTCGGGTTCGACCCCGGGATGACCGCCTTCGTCGGTCTGCGGATCGATCCGGACGGCACCTCCCACGAGTGGCGTGGCCGTCTGGTGCGGCGGTCCCCGGGCCTCCCCCACCGTTTCCTGGTCGCGGGCGGCCGGGCGGGGGAGGAGCTGCGCCTGCTCGTCGAGGACGGGGGAGCCCCGGTCTCGCGGCTCGGATGGGCCGACAGGGAGGGAGGGGGCGGCACGGTCGTCCTGCGCTCCGTGGACCTGGACGAGTCCGCCTCGATGGTCGAGGTCACCGACCGGGTGCGCGAGGTGCGGGCGGGGAACGAGCACGCGAGGGCCGGCGAGGTCGCCCTCAACCTGCTCGACGCGACGGCCGCCAAGTGGCTCTCCTGGCGGGACGCCGACTTCCTGGAGTTCGCCATGGAGGAGCCCGTCCGGGTCCGGCACTACGCGCTGGAGTCGGCCAACGACTTCGCCGACCGCGACCCCCGGGACTGGGTGCTCCAGGGCTCACAGGACGGCCGGACGTGGGTGGACCTCGACGCGCGCGCCGGCGAGACCTTCCCGCAGCGGCACCACGCCCGCGACTTCCACGTGACCGGCGAGGCCTCCGAGGAGTCCTACCGGTTCCTGAGGCTGGAGATCACCCGCAACTCCGGCGGGGGCGAGACCCAGCTGTGCCGGGTCCGGTTCTTCTCCGGAAGGCGCTCGTACGAGGCGTTCAGCGGCCACCGCTACGCGGCGGGGGAGGCGCCGGCGCCGTACGCGGGCATCGCCGCCGAGCTCGTGGAGGGCGTCCCGAACACCGTCGGGGGCTGGCGGTCCTTCCTCGCCGAGTACAGCGCCGACATGCTGCGTGTCCTGGAGCCGGGCGAGCTCGTGGAGACGACCGGCGAACAGCGCGCCGGGTCCTGGCTGGGCTACGAGGGCGCCTCCGAGGAGCGGATCGCGGCCCTGGAGGAAAGGCTCGGGACCCGGCTGCCGCCCAGCTACAGGTCGTTCCTCGGGGCCTCCGACGGGTGGACCAGGATGGGCATGTTCATGTACGCCCTCCTCCCCGCCGACGAGGCGGGCTGGGCGGAGGACCTCCAGGACGAGGCGATGCTCGACGAGGAGGAGCTGAAGGAGGACGGCCTGGTCGGCCCGTTCCTCGTGGTCTCCGGCGCCAGTGACGCGCAGACGTGGCTGCTGGACGCGGGGGACGTCTCCCCCGACGGAGAGTGGGCCGCCTACGTGTGGGCGAGCTGGTACCCCGGCCTGGGCGAGCGCCACCGCTCCTTCGCGGACCTGGTCGTCGCCGAGCGCGCCTCGTTCGAGGAGCTGAGCGGGTCGGAGGGCCGGCCGGTGCGCCCGGAGGGCGCCGAGGAACTCCTGGCCCGGGGGCGCGCGGCGGCGCTGCGCGGCCGGGTGACCGACGCGATGGAGACCTTCCGCAAGGCCGAGGAGAAGGGGTCGGGCGCCGCCGCCTACCTCCGGGCGGTGCTCTCGGCCTTCCTCGACGTCAACGGGATCCACCACGAGCTGCGCGGGCTCCTGCACCGGCCCCACGTGGTGGCCGAGGTCGGTGTCGGGCAGATCGAGGCCGAGGCCCTTCCGCTCTACCTGTACAGCGCCGGGCTGGACGCCCACGGGAGCACGGCCTTCGCGGTCCGTGCGCTGGGCGGCGGGGCGACGGGCTTCGAGCTGCCGTCGACCGACGAGGAGCGGGACGCCCTGCTCGCCTCCCGCCGGGCCCCGGAGCCGCCCGCCTTCGAGCGCGCCCTGGACAGGGCGCGGGCCCTCGTGGCGCGGGGCGAGGGCGACGAGGCCTGGGCCGTCATCGAGGAGGCGCTGGCCGAGTGGTACCCGGTCTCGCCGAACCGCGTCGCGCCGGTCGTCCTGCTGACCGACCCCGCCCTGCGCGGCGCCGTCACCCCAGGCCGGGCGCGCGAGGTGGTGTTCACCCCGCGCGGCGTCCGCACGGACGTCTGACGGGAGGACGGGTCGGCGCCGCCGCATCCCCTCCGGGTTCCGCCCGGTGGGGCGGCGGTCGGCGTCCGACCGCGTCCCGGCTCCGGGAGCACGGAGCGGGCGGCCGTGGTGGCCGCCCGCTCGGAGGCCCGGTTCCCGGGCCGCGCCGGGTCCGCCCGGCGCCGCCCGTCCCGGGTCACGCGTCCACGGGCTCCGCGGTGTCGGGCCAGCGCACCGGCACGGGCAGGCGCAGGCGCTCGGCCGGGAGGGGGCGCCGGGGGCCGGCGGCGATCCGGGCGAGCAGCAGGTCCGCGGCCTCACGGCCGAGTTCCGCGCCGTCGACGTCGATGGCCGGTATGCCGCGCATCGCCAGGGACTCCACGACCATGCGCTCCGAGCTGACCGTGACGGGGCGCCCGGCGGGCTCGGCGGCCAGCGCGAACATCAGGCCCAGCCCGATGGCGGTCGCGTAGGGCACCACCGCGGTCGCACCGGAGTCCCGCACGGAGGGCGCGACCGCGACCCCCGCGGCGAAGGTGGAGGGGTGGGGGCCCAGGACGGTCAGTTCGGCGCGGCCGGAGGCGGCGGAGGTGACGGCGGCCGTCCGCTGGCGGTCCTGCCAGGAGCCCGCCGGCCCGCCGACGTAGACGATCCGTTCGTGGCCGTCGTCCACCAGGCGCGACACCAGGAAGCCGAACGCGGTCGCGGTGTCGGCCACGGCCGAGGTCATCCCCTCGATCTCGCGGTCGACCAGCACGGTGGGCTTGAGCGCCCCCGCGGCGCGGACCACGTCGTCCGGTCCGCGCGGGGCCACGACGATGAAGCCGTCGACCTGGCTGGCCAGGCGGGTGAAGGCCCCCGGCGCGTCCGGGGAGTCCAGGGGGTGCACCGACACGGTGAGCTGGAGGTCGGCCTCCCCCGCCCGTGCCTGGGCGCCGCCGATGATGGGCGTGAAGAAGCTGTTGTCCAGGGTGGGCACCACCAGGGCGACGATGCCGGTGCGCCCCCGCGCGAGCTGGCGCGCGGCGCGGTTGGGGACGAAGCCCAGCTGTTCGGCCGCGGCCCTGACCCGGGCGGCGGTCTCGGGGGCCACCAGCTCCTCGCGGCTCAGCGCGCGGGACGCGGTCGCCTTCGACACCGCGGCGAGCGCGGCAACGTCGGCCAGAGTGGGCACGGATTCGCCTCCAGGTCTCGTCGATCAACCCTAGCCCGGTCGCGGGGCGCGGGCTCGGCCACCGGGTCTCGCAGGTCGTTACACGGTGTTTACACGGATGATGCTGCGTGGACGCGTCTTCGCACCCTAGGGTGTGTGAAACCGGTTGTGCAACCGGTTTCATCACGCCCGAAGGAGGAAGGCCGTGCACTCACGCAAGTCGGCCCTCTTGCTCGTGCCCGGGTTGGCCTTCCTGCTCGTGGGGTTCCTCGTCCCGACGCTGCTGATGCTCTTCTCCCCGCCGGGCACGGGAGCCGCGGAGGTCTTCACCCGGCTCGGCCAGATGCTCACGGACCCCTACGACCTGCGCATCATCTGGCGCACGGTCCGCCTGGGGCTGATCGTGACGGCGCTCTGCGTCGGGCTCGGGTTCCCGATCGCCTACCTGCTGGCCCGCTCCACCTCGCGCTGGGCGGGTGTCCTGCTCGCGCTCGCGATCTTCCCGCTGCTCCTCAGCAACGTCGTGCGCACCTTCGGGTGGCTGGTCATCCTGGGGGCGAACGGCGCCGTGGGCCAGGCCCTCGTCGGGACGGGACTCGTGGACAGGGCGCCGCAGCTGCTCTACACCGAGCTCGCCATCGTCCTCGGCCTCACCCAGCTGTTCCTGCCGCTCGCGGTCATCTCCTGCTACTCGGCGGTCGCCCAGGTCGACCCCGGCCTCGACGAGGCCGCCCGGGGACTGGGCGCGGGCCGGATCCGCACCTTCTGGAGCGTCGTGGTGCCGCTCTCGTCGCCGGGCATCGTCGTGGCGGCCACCCTGGTCTTCGCCGGCGCCGTCACCGCCTACACCACGCCCTACCTCCTGGGCGGCTCGGGCCAGCGCATGCTCGCCACACAGCTCTACGCCTACTCCGGTGTCACGGTGGACTGGGCCTCCGCCTCGGCCACCGCGCTCGTCATGACGGTGCTCGTCTTCCTCGTCTCCGGCCTGTCCTCCGCCTTCGGCCGCAAGGGGGCCACAGCGTGAACACCCGCCGCCCCGTCGCGGCCGCGCTCGCGGTCGCCGGATACGTCGTCATGCTCGTGCCGATCCTGTTCGTGGTCGTCACCGCTTTCACCGCGGGCAGCACGCTCCGCTTCCCGCCGGAGGGGTTCTCCACCCGGTGGTTCGAGGAGGCGCTGGGCTACGAGCCCTTCCTCACCGCGCTCGTGTCGAGCCTCCAGCTGGCGGCGCTGGCCACCGTGCTCGCGCTGCTGATCGGCGTGCCCGTGGCCGTCGCGATCCACCGGGGCCGGATCCCCGGCAAGGGCCTGGTCGAGGGCCTGTTCCTGTCGCCGCTCATCGTCCCGGAACTGGTGGTGGGGCTCGCCCTCTACCAGCAGCTCATGATCGGGTTCGGGCTCGACAGCCTCACCGCGCTGACGCTCGGGCACACCGCGCTCATGATCCCCTACGCGGTGCGCGTCACGGGGGCGTCCCTGGCGCTGGCCGACCCGCACGTCGAGGAGGCCGCCCGGGGCCTCGGGGCCTCTCCCCTGAGGACCTTCGCGACGGTGACCCTGCCGCTGCTGCGCCCGGGGATCTTCTCGGCCGCGCTCCTGAGCTTCGTCACCTCCTTCAACAACGTGCCGCTCTCCCTTCTGCTCCAGACCCGGGAGTTCCGCACCCTGCCCGTCACGATGCTCGACTACGTCCAGCAGAGCTACGACCCCATGGTCGCGGCGATGGCCACGCTCATCCTCGCGGGCACCGTCGTCCTCGCCGTCATCGCCGAACGCACCGTCGGCTTCGCCAAGATCTTCGGAGGTATCAACCGATGACCAGCGCTGCCGAGTTCGTCGGCGTCAGCCAGAAGTTCGGTGACTTCACCGCGGTCGACGACCTCAGCCTGACCATCGCCGAGGGGCGGCTCACGACGCTCCTCGGACCCAGCGGCTGCGGCAAGACCACGAGCCTGCGCATGCTGGCCGGGTACTCCAGGCCCACCGCCGGCACCATCCGGATCGCGGGGCGGGACTGCACGCGCGTTCCGCCGGAACGGCGCGACCTGGGCATGGTCTTCCAGTCCTACGCGCTCTTCCCGCACATGACCGTCGCGGACAACGTCGGCTACGGACTCAAGCTCCGCCGGGTCGCGAAGGAGGAGCGGCGGCGCCGGGTCATGGAGACCCTGGAGCTGGTGGGCCTGGCCCACCTCGCCGGGAACAGGCCGAAGAAGCTCTCCGGCGGCCAGCAGCAGCGCGTGGCCCTCGCCCGCGCCATCGCGATCCGCCCCAAGCTCCTGCTGCTCGACGAACCCCTCTCCAACCTGGACGCGCGCCTGCGCGTGCAGATGCGGGCCGAGATCCGCCGCATCCAGGCGGAGACGGGCCTGACCGTCGTCCTGGTCACGCACGACCAGGACGAGGCACTGGAGATGTCCGACGACATGGTGCTCATGCGGGCGGGGCGGGTGATGCAGCAGGGGCCGCCGCGCGAGGTCTTCCCCGCTCCGGCCAACCGCTTCGTCGCCGAGTTCCTGGGCTACGAGAACTTCTTCGCCGACGCCGCGGGCCGGACCCTCACGGTCCGGCCCGAGAACCTCCGCGTCGCCGCGGGGGCCGCGGACGCCCCGGACGGCCCCGGAGGGCTGCTTCTGCGGGGCACGGTGGCCCACATCGCCTACCGCGGGGCCGACCTCCTGGTCACCGTGGACGCGACCGACGACACCGGCGCGGCCGTGCGCCTGCTCTGCGACGTGCGCGGCGGTGCGGCCGAGGGCCTCTCGCCCGGGGGCGAGGTGACCGTCGACGCCCGGGAGGGCGCCCTGGTGCGCCTGCCCGACTGACCCCGTCCCCCGCGGACCGGAACCCCGGCCCGCTCCGAACCGCCCGGATCCGCCGGGCGTCCGGCGAGAGGAAACCGCACGCCATGTCCCACGCCATCCGCCGCCCCGGCCCGATCCTGACCGCGGGCGTCGCGGCCGCGGTCGTCCTCACCGGCTGCTCCTCCTCGGACGACGAGAGCGCGGACGCCCTCGTCGTGAGCACCTTCCCGTTCGGGGTCGAGGAGTTCCAGGAGGCCGTCGTCGACCCCTTCACGGAGGCGACCGGGATCGAGGTCGTCCTCGACACCGGCTCCAACTCCGACCGCCTCTCCAAGCTGGACCTGGAGGGCGGGGGCGGGTCCGACGTCGTCCTCATCTCCGACTACTACGCCGCCCTCGGCCAGGAGAGCGGGCTCTTCCAGGAGGTGGACGCCGAGCAGGTCCCCCACCTCGCGGAGATCGCCGACTTCGCGGTCGAGGAGGGCTACTCCGGTCCGGCGTACAGCTACCAGCTCAACGGCACGCTCTACAACACGGACGAGCTGGGGGCCGAGGAGGCCGCCGACTGGGGGCTCTACGGCTCCGAGGCCCACGCCGGGCGGCTGGCCCTGCCCGACATCTCGGTCACCGCGGGCCAGCTGATGGTCTCCGGGGTGGCCGAGACCTACGGCGAGGGCCCCTACGACATCGACGCCGCCCTCGACACCCTGGGCGGCTGGGCCCCCGGCGTGCTCCAGTTCTACACGTCGACGACGGAGGTCACCAACCTCCTCGCCCAGGGCGAGATCGTGGCCGCCGACGCGCTGAGCGGCTTCGCGACCGAGATGGTCGCCGCGGGAGAGCCGGTCGCCTGGACCCCGCCCGCCACCGGGTCCTACATGGCGACCAACCGGGCGATGATCCCCGTCGGCGCCGCGCACGCGGAGGACGCGCACGCTTTCGTCGACTACCTGCTGTCGCCCGAGGCCCAGACCGCCTCGGCCGAACTGGTCGGGGACATGCCGGTGCACCCCGACGCCACCGTGCCCGCCACGATCACCGACGTGGTCGGCGACGTCGCCGACGACCCGATCGCCGCGGGCTACGGGACCCTCGACCCCGCCGAGCTCGTCCCCACGCGCGGCGAGTGGGTCGAGCGCTTCGCCCGCGAGGTCACCGCGGGCTGAGAGCGCCGCCCCCGGGCCCCGCGGCGCGATCCGCGCAGCGGGGCCCGACCCGTACCACCCGTTTCCAACCAGACCGGGAGCCCATGAACACCCCGCACAGCCTTCCCGCCGACTACGTCGCCAGGATGCCCAAGGCGGACCTGCACTGCCACCTCATCGGGACCGTGCGCGCGTCGACCTTCGCCGAGCTGGCCAGGAGGGAGGGGCTCGACCTGCCGGCGGAGCCCGAGCGCGTGTACGCCGACATCAACTCGCTGCCGCCCGACCCCGACCTGTACCGGAACACGCGCATCCCCGTCCCCCAGGACAGGTCCCCCGACGAGCCGGAGGTGTCCTACTCGCTCTTCCAGGTCTCGCGCTGGGTCACGGAGGTGCTGCGCGACGCCGACGACCTGACCCGCATCGTCTACGAGGCCTTCGAGGACGCGCACCGGACCAGCTCCACCCGCCACCTGGAGCTCTTCTTCGACGCGCCGCCCGCGCACCTGGCCGGGCTCGGCTACTCGGGCTGCGTCGAGGCCTACGCCGAGGGCATCCGCATGGCCGAGCGCGACTTCGGCATGAGCGGGTTCCTGATCCAGGGCATCGACCGCAGCCGGAGCGGCGAGGACGCCCTCGCCCTGGTGCGGCAGGTGGTCGACCACCCGCACGAGTACGTCGCCGGGATCGGGCTCGACAACCTGGAGACCGCGGGCCCGCCCGAGCGCTTCGCCGAGGCGTACGCCCTCGCCGGCCGGGCGGGGCTGGGGCGCACCGCCCACTCCTCCGAGCACGCGCCCACCGCGGCCAACACCGTCACCTGCCTCGACCTCCTCGGCTGCGACCGCATCGACCACGGCTACTACGTCCTGGAGGACGACGCCGTCGTGGAGCGGCTCCGCGAGCAGGGGGTCGCGTTCACCGTCGCCTCCACCACCTCGCGCCGCTCGTGGCGTCCGTGGCGCCGGGCCTCGATCCGCGCCATGCTCGACGCGGGGCTGAACGTCGTCCCCTGCTCCGACGACCCGGGGATGTTCCCGACGAGCCTGGCCGCCGAGTACCGGATCATGTCCGAGGACATCGGGGCGTCCGCGGACCGGCTCCGCGCCATGGCCCTGGCCGGGGTGGAGGCGTGCTGGCTCCCCGCGGACCGCAAGGCCGCCCTGCGCGCCCGGTTCGAGGAGGAGCTGGCGGCCCTGGACGACGAGTTCGGCCTGCCCCGGGTGTGATCCGGGCGGCGGGCGGGCGCGACGGCGGCTCCGCCCGGCCGGCGGACGCCGCCGGAACGCGGGAGCCGCGCGCCGTCGGCGGCGGAGGGGCCCACCGGAGGAACCGGTGGGCCCCTCCGCCGTGCGGGGCCGCCGCGCCCCTCCCCGGCGGCGCCGCGCCGACGGGCCCCGGACCGCCGTCCCGGGAGGGCCGCGGGCGCCGTCCGGTCGGGGCCGGTTGACCGCTCCGTGCCCAAATCCTCACCGACCGTTCGGTCAGGACAGGGCCTCTCATCTGCGATAAAGGGGACCCCTTGTCAAAAGTGCCTTGAGTCACATGGCATGGTGTCCTCAGGCGTATGGTCTGTGTGCCCCGTCACGTCCCCGCGAAGGACGCGGACGACGTGTCCGGCGCGCGACCGCGCCCCGGACCGGTGACCGTCCTCCCGGCCACCGAGGGCCGAGCCCCTCAGCAGAACCCGACCCCCGGTCGGCAGAGAACCTACGGAGCAGCAATGGCACCTTCCGACCCCGCGGCCCCCGTGCCGGCCGACGCCGTCGAGACAAGGGAGCGCCGCCGCGTCCTGGCGGGCACCATGGTCGGCACGACCATCGAGTGGTACGACTTCTTCATCTACGCGCAGGCCGCCGGCCTGGTGCTCGCACCGCTGTTCCTCGCGCCGCTGTCCGAGACCAGCCCCGCGGTGGCCCAGGTGCTGTCGTTCGCCACCATCGGCATCTCGTTCCTCTTCCGGCCGCTGGGCGCGATCGTCGCCGGAGCCCTCGGCGACAGGTTCGGCCGCAAGCAGGTGCTCGTCGCCACCCTCGTCATGATGGGCCTGGCCACCTTCCTCATCGGCGCCCTGCCCACCTACGCCCAGATCGGCGTGGCGGCGCCGGTCCTCCTGATCCTCCTGCGCATCCTCCAGGGCTTCTCCGCGGGCGGCGAGTGGGGCGGGGCCGCGCTGATGTCGGTGGAGCACGCGCCGACCGGGAAGCGCGGCTACTTCGGCGCCTACCCGCAGATCGGCGTTCCCTGCGGCATGATCCTCGCGACCTTCGTCGTCTGGGCGATCACCGTGGTCATCGGCCAGGAGGCGTTCCTGGCCTGGGGCTGGCGCATCCCGTTCCTGATGTCCTTCCTGCTGATCATCGTCGGCCACCTCATCCGCAAGTCCGTGGAGGAGTCCCCGGTCTTCAAGCTGATGCAGGAGCGCCGGGCCAAGGCCTCCGCGCCGCTGCGCCGGCTGTTCCGCAACAACGCCAAGGAGGTCGTCCTCTCCGCGCTGATCTTCCTCGCCAACAACGCGGCCGGGTACCTCGTGATCGCGTTCCTCGCGACGTACGCGTCCCGCCCGGTGGAGGAGTTCGGCCTGGGCATGGAGCGCGGGCCGGTACTGCTGGCGACCACGCTCGCCTCGTTCGGCTGGCTGATCTCCACCCTGTACGGCGGATGGCTGTGCGACCGGATCGGCCGGGTGCGCACCTTCCAGATCGGCTACGCGATGCTGGCCGCCTGGGCCGTGCCGATGTGGTTCATGATCGACACGGGCAACGTCCTGATGTACTTCGTCGCGGTCTTCGTGTTCACCCTCGGCATGGGCCTCAGCTACGGCCCCCAGTCGGCGCTGTACGCGGAGATGTTCCCCGCCGAGATCCGCTACTCGGGCGTGTCGATCGGCTACGCGCTCGGCGCCATCCTCGGCGGCGCGTTCGCGCCGATGATCGCGGAGCTGCTGCTGACCAGCTTCGACGCCTCGTGGACCATCGGCGCCTACATCGTGGTGGCCTGTGCCGTCTCCTTCGTCGCCGTCTCGATGGTGAAGGAGCCCATGGGCGTCGACCTGCACGTGGACGACGCCGAGCCCACCCCCGCCTCCTAGGGGCGCCCGTCGGGCGGAGGGCCGGTACGCCGGCCCTCCGCCCGAGGAGCCGCTTCCCCCGCCCTGTCGGTGTGTCGTCCTGTCGCCGTGTCGCCGTGTCGACCTGTGGGCATGGCGATCCGCCCGCGTGGGAGCCCTCCCCTAGACTTCTCGCCTCCCGACCCGAGAGGTGGCGCCGTGCTCCCCGAGATGACCTGGCTCAACGAACCTCCCCACTGGACCGAGGACGACGGCGTCCTCACGGTCACGACCGGCAGCCGTACGGACTTCTGGCGCCGGACCCACTACGGGTTCGTCCACGACGACGGGCACTTCCGGCACGCGACCGCGACCGGGGACTTCACCCTCCAGGCCACCTTCGGCGGCGGCTACGAGGTCCAGTACGACCAGGTCGGCCTCATGGTCCGGGCGGACGAGGAGCACTGGGTCAAGGCGGGTGTCGAGTTCACCGAGGGCGCGCTCAACCTGAGCACGGTCCTCACCCGCGGCCATTCCGACTGGTCGGTGGTGCCGCTCGCGCACACCGGAGAGGTCACCCTCCGCGTGATCCGCACCGGCGACGCGCTCAACGTCCAGTACCTCGACGGCGACGCGGGCTGGCGCCTCCTGCGGCTGGGGTACCTGCCGCTGCCGGAGTCCTGCCAGGTCGGGGTCATGTGCTGTTCGCCCGAGCGGGAGGGGTTCCGGGCCGTCTTCCGCGACCTGACGCTCTCCGCCGAGATCCCCGGGGACCTGCACGCGTAGCGTCGCCCCCGCGGGACCGTTTGTCGACAGACCGACAGACCGACAGACCGACAGGGAGATCCGGGGGCCCGGGGCCCGGGCCCCGCGGCCTGTCCGCCGGGGCGGGGCCGACGGCCGCGTGCCGCGGCGGAGGTTCCCCGAACGGGCTCGCACGACGGGCCCCGCCCCCACGAGGGGGGCGGGGCCCGTCGAGGTTCCGGCGGATCAGCTCCGGTCGAGCCACTCGTAGGCGGCGCCGGCGGCGCAGGCGTAGACCGCGTGGTGCAGCAGGTCCAGGCCGATCTCCCCGGCCCCCCACCGCCAGGCGGGAGGCGCCGTGCCGGTGGCCGGCAGGACGACCTGCTCGCCTCCCCACACCACGGCCAGGTGGACGGCCGCCGCTCCGGGGCCGCGCAGGCCCGCGGCGCCGAGCAGCCCGCGGACCGCTCCCCAGGAGGTCCCGTAGCCCCAGTGGACGAGGGCGCCGAACCTGCGCCCGCCCGCGTCGTCCCTCGGCCTGACGCCGAGCAGCCTCCCGGCGGCGTCGGCCGGGGCCGAGCTGTCGGCCCGGCCCCGCAGCCGTGCCTCGACCGTGCTGGACACGGTCATGGCGGCGGTGCCGACCAGCCCTGCCAGCAGGCCCCGGCCGACGGCCGACGAGGCGTTCCCGAGGACCCTCCCCATGTCCACGCCGCGGCCCTCAGCGCTCGACCACGTGCCGGGTGTTGGGCACGCAGTGGGTCATGGTCAGCCCGGACACGTCGCGGGCCCCGTTCCGGCCCAGGCGGCCCAGGCGCTCGCGGTCCTCCCCGGTCAGGTCCTGGCTCTGGAGCGGTTCCAGGTGGGACACGTCCTCGGGGCCGAGGCCCAGCCCCTTTCCGACGCGCAGCCCCAGGTCGTCCTCGACCAGGAGGAAGTGCCAGACCATGCGCTCCTGGATCGGGCGGTCGCACTGGGAGAGCAGCGTCGTGAAGTTGTGGACGAGGTCGTCCCGTTCCCACTGCTCCATCAGGAGGTAGCGCTGGCCCGCCTGCTTGTAGTCGTTGGTGCGGGAGATGCGCGCCCGCGTGAGCCTGCCCCGGATCTCCGGGCCCTGGTCGTCGTGCGTGGGGTACTGCCCCTCGCGCAGGCCGCCGGTGATGGAGGGCTCGTAGTTGACGTGCGGGTTCTCCCCGGCGGGGTCCTGGTAGTAGTTCATCTGGCCGTCGCGCTGGTTGGTCCGCACGTTCGCGTTCCTGGCCTGGTTCACCGGGAGCTGGAGGTAGTTGGGCCCCACCCGGTAGCGCTGGGTGTCGCTGTAGGAGAAGGTGCGCCCGACGAGCATCTTGTCGTCGGAGAAGTCCAGGCCGTCCACGAGGACGCCGGTGCCGAAGGAGATCTGCTCGTTCTCGGCGAAGTTGTTGGCGACGTTGCGGTCGAGCACGATCCTCCCCACCGGCTTGGGCGGGAAGTCCTGCTCCGGCCACGTCTTGGTGTCGTCCAGCGGGTCGAAGTCCAGTTCGGGGTGCTCGTCGTCGCTCATCATCTGCACGAGCAGCTCCCACTCGGGGTGGTCGCCGCGCTCGATCGCCTCGTGCAGGTCCTTGGTCGCGTGCCCGGTCTCGGTCGCCTGGATGTTGGCGGCGTCGGCCTCGGTCATGCTCCGCACGCCCTGCTTGGGCATCCACGTGTACTTGACCAGGACCGTGTTCCCCGTGGCGTCGACCCACTTGTAGGTGTTGACGCCGAAGCCCTGCTGGTGCCGGTAGTCCGCGGGGATGCCGCGCGGGCTGAACAGGTTGACCAGCATGTGCATGCACTCGGGTGTCTGCGACATGAAGTCGAAGATGCGGTTCGGTTCCTGGCGGAAGGTGACCGGGTCCGGTTTGAGGGCGTGGATCACGTCCGGGAACTTGATGGCGTCGCGGATGAAGAACACCGCGAGGTTGTTGCCCACCAGGTCCCAGTTGCCGTCCTCGGTGTAGAACTTGATGGCGAACCCGCGCGGGTCGCGGGCGCACTCCGAGGAGTCCCGGCCGCCGATGACGGTCGAGAAGCGCAGTGCCACGTCGGTCCGCTTGCCCTTGCCCTGGAAGAGCCTGGCCCGCGTGTAGCGGTCGATCGGCTCGTCCCCCCACGTGCCGTAGGACTCGAAGTAGCCGAACGCGGTCGCGCCGCGGGCGTGCACCACCCGCTCCGGGATGCGCTCCCGGTCGAAGTGGCTGATCTTCTCCAGGAACTGGTAGTTCTCCAGGGTCGCGGGCCCCCGCTCGCCGACCGTGCGCTGGTTCTGGTTGTCGTAGACAGGGTGGCCCTGCCTGTTCGTGAGCACCTCGCGGTCGTCACCGGGAAAGGAGCCCTGGCTCGATACGTCGGTCATGTGACTGGTCCCCCACCTGTCGTCATGATGCGTCCTCACAGCCTCGCACCTGCCCGGCTCCGGGCTCACTAACGCAGCGCAAAGGCATTTCTTACCGAGTGGAGGGCGTGTCGGGACCGTCCCCCCGGCCGGGGGAAGCGGACGGGGGGACGGCCGCGCCGGCCTCCGTGTTTCACGTGAAACCTCCGGGCGCGCGGGTCCGCGGAACCCCCGCCCCAGGCGAGTTCCATGACTGTCCCATGAGCGGCGTGTCCTCCCCCGCCGCCGCCCGCGCCTCGCGGACGGTGGAGCCGTGTGCCCGCGGGTCAGCGGGAGAGGTCGACGGGCCCGCGGGGCCGGTTCGGGGGCGAGCATGGGCGTACGCACGTGGATCGAGTCGTGGCCGGTGTACCGGCAGGCCACCGGCGGGGACCGCCTCGGCCGGGGCGCCGCCGCCCGCTCCGGGGCCACGGAGGAACTGAGGCCCCGCACCGCCGACGCCGACCGGGTCGTCAAGTCGGTCTGCCCCTACTGCGCCGTCGGATGCGGCCAGAACGTGTACGTCAAGGACGAGCGCGTCATCCAGATCGAGGGGAACCCGGACTCCCCCATCAGCCGGGGGCGCCTGTGCCCCAAGGGGTCGGCCAGCCTCCAGCTCACCACCGGTTCGGCCCGCGAGGAGAAGGTCCTCTACCGGCGCCCGTACGGCGCCGACTGGGAGGAGCTCGACCTCGGCACGGCGATGTCCATGGTCGCCGAGCGCGTGGCGCGCACCCGGGACGAGACATGGGAGGAGGAGGTCGACGGGCGCCGTGTCGCGCGGACCCTCGGCATCGCCAGCCTCGGCGGCGCGACGCTGGACAACGAGGAGAACTACCTCATCAAGAAGCTGTTCACGGCGCTGGGCGTGGTCCAGGTGGAGAACCAGGCGCGCGTGTGCCACAGCTCCACGGTCTCCGGGCTCGGCACCTCCTTCGGCCGCGGCGGGTCGACCACCTTCCTCCAGGACCTCCAGAACTCCGACTGCATCGTGATCGAGGGGTCCAACTTCGCGGAGGCGCACCCGGTCGGCTTCCAGTGGGTGATGGAGGCCAAGGCGCGCGGCGCCGTCGTCATCCACGTGGACCCCCGGTTCAGCCGCACCAGCGCGCTGGCCGACCTGCACGTCCCCCTCCGGGCGGGCACCGACATCGCCTTCCTCGGGGCGATCGTCAACCACGTCCTCACCGAGGAGAAGTACTTCCGCGACTACCTCCTGGAGTTCACGAACGCGGCGACGATCGTCTCCGAGGAGTTCCGGGACACCGAGGACCTGGACGGGCTCTTCTCCGGTTTCGACGCCGAGGGCCGGTGCTACGACACCTCCAGCTGGATGTACGACGGGGCGCCGGTCGCCGCCGCGGCGGGCGACCGCGCCAACTTCGACCGCGTGCGGGGCACGGGCCGGCCCGAACAGCAGGGGTCGGGCGGCGCGGTGATGAGCAGCGTCCCCCGCGAGGACCGGACGCTGACCGACCCGCGCTGCGTGTTCCAGATCCTGCGCCGGCACTACTCGCGCTACACGCCGGAGGTCGTCGAGGAGGTGTGCGGGGTGTCCCGGGAGGTGTTCGCCCGGGTCTGCGACCACCTGACCCGCAACTCCGGCCGGGACCGCACCTCGGCGTTCTGCTACGCGGTGGGCTGGACCCAGCACACCGTCGGCTCCCAGTACATCCGGACCGCGTCCATCCTCCAGCTCCTGCTGGGCAACATCGGCCGGCCCGGCGGCGGCATCATGGCGCTGCGGGGGCACGCCAGCATCCAGGGGTCCAGCGACATCCCCACGCTGTTCGACCTGCTGCCCGGCTACCTGCCGATGCCCCACGCCGCCCACGAGGGGTCCCTGGAGGAGTACATCAGGACCAACGGCGCCTCCTACAAGGGCTTCTGGACGAACATGGAGGCCTACACCGTCAGCCTGCTCAAGGCCTGGTGGGGCGACCACGCCACGGCGGAGAACGGCTACCGCTTCGGCCACCTGCCGCACCTGACCGGCTCGCACAGCACCTACGACACGGTCATGGCGCAGATCCGGGGCGAGTGCAGGGGCTACTTCCTCATGGGCGAGAACCCGGCCGTGGGCTCCGCCAACAGCCGCGCGCAGCGGATGGGCATGGCCAACCTCGAATGGCTGGTGGTCCGCGACTTCTCCCTCATCGAGAGCGCCACCTGGTGGAAGGACGGGCCCGAGGTGGAGTCCGGCGAGCTCCGCACGGAGGACATCGCCACGGAGGTGTTCTTCTTCCCGGCGGCCTGCCACACGGAGAAGGAGGGCACCTTCACCAACACCAACCGCACGGTCCAGTGGCGGGACCGCGCCGTGCTCCCGAAGGGCGACCAGCGCAGCGACCTGTGGTTCGTCCACCGGCTCGGCACGATGCTGCGCTCGCTCCTCGCCGACTCCGGGCTCGACCGGGACCTGCCCCTGCTCGAACTGACCTGGGACTACCCGGCCGACGAGCACGGCGACCCCGACGCGGCGGCGGTCCTGGCCGAGATCAACGGCCGCGGCCCGGACGGCGCGCCGCTCGGCTCCTACACCGATCTGAGGGCGGACGGCAGCACGAGCTGCGGCTGCTGGATCTACTGCGGGGTCTACGCCGACGGCGTCAACCAGGCGGCGCGCCGCAAGCCCGGTTCGGAGCAGGACTGGGTGGCCGCCGAGTGGGCCTGGAGCTGGCCGGCCAACCGGAGGCTGCTGTACAACCGGGCGTCGGCCGACGCGGAGGGCCGGCCGTGGAGCGAGCGCAAGGCGCTGGTGTGGTGGGACGCCGATCGCGGTGAGTGGACCGGACACGACGTCCCCGACTTCGAGCTGCGCAAGGCGCCGGACTACCGGCCGCCGGAGGGGGCCCGGGGCGTGGAGGCCCTCAGCGGGACCGACGCGTTCATCATGCAGGCCGACGGGCGGGCGTGGCTGTACGCGCCGACCGGCCTCCACGACGGGCCGCTGCCCACCCACTACGAGCCGCAGGAGACCCTCTTCGAGAACCCGCTCTACGGTCGGCAGCGCAACCCCACCCGGCTCCTGTACCCGCACGAGTACAACCGGTACCACCCGCAGGCGGGGACCCCGGGCGCGGAGGTCTACCCCTACCTGGTGACCACCTACCGCCTCACGGAGCACTTCACGGCCGGGGGCATGAGCCGGTGGACCCCCTACCTCGCGGAGCTCCAGCCCGCGTTCTTCTGCGAGGTCGGCCCCGAGCTGGCCGCCGAGCGGGGCCTGGAGCACGGGGGCTGGGCCACCCTCGTCACCGCCCGCGCCGCCGTCGAGGCGCGGGTCCTGGTCACCGACCGCATGGCGCCGCTGCGCGTCCAGGGGCGGGTCGTCCACACGATCGGCCTCCCCTACCACTGGGGTCCCAACGGTTACACGACCGGCGACGCCGCCAACGAACTCATGTCCATCGCGCTCGAACCCAACACGCACATCCAGGAGGTCAAGGCGCTCACCGCCGACATCCTCCCGGGGCGTCGGCCGCGCGGTGCGGACAGGGAGGAACTGGTGCGCTCCCACCGCGAGCGCGCCGGGATCACCGAGCGGACCGGAACGGAGGTGTGACCGTGGTCGTGCGGAGCGCGCGGGGACACGGGGACCCGGGGGAGAGCGGGACCGGGCAGGGGTACGGGGACGAGCAGCGGGAGCGGGTCGGTTTCTTCACCGACACCAGCGTGTGCATCGGCTGCAAGGCCTGCGAGGTCGCCTGCAAGGAGTGGAACTCCGTACCCGAGGACGGTCTGGACTTCACCGCCATGTCGTTCGACAACAGCGTCGGGCTGGGGGCGGACACCTGGCGCCACGTCGCCTTCGTCGAGCAGCGGCGGCCCCTGGGCCACCAGGACGCGGGCGTGGGCCGCCCCGCGCCGGTCGACCTCGGCATGCCGTCCACGGAGCTCCCCGGCGCCTACACCGGCGAGGAGGAGCGCGAGGAGTTCCGGTGGCTCATGGCCTCGGACGTGTGCAAGCACTGCACCAGCGCCGCCTGCCTGGACGTGTGCCCGACGGGCTCGCTCTTTCGCACCGAGTTCGGCACCGTGGTCGTCCAGCAGGACATCTGCAACGGCTGCGGGTACTGCGTCTCGGCCTGCCCCTACGGCGTCATCGACCGCCGGGAGGACGACGGCCGGGCCTGGAAGTGCACCATGTGCTACGACCGGATCGGCGACGGCATGGAGCCGGCCTGCGCCAAGGCCTGCCCCACCGACTCCATCCAGTTCGGGAACCTGGACGAGCTGCGGGAGCGCGCGGCGAGGCGCCTGGAGGACCTCCACGGGGCGGGGGTCTCCTCGGCACGGCTGTACGGTGAGGACCCCGGCGACGGGGTGGGCGGCAACGCGGCCTTCTTCCTGCTGCTGGACGAGCCCGAGGTCTACGGGATGCCGCCGGACCCGGTGGTCACCACCCGGGACCTGCCGTCGATGTGGGCGCACGCGGGCCTGGCGGCCGCCGCGTTGCTGGTCGGAGCGGCCGCCGCGTTCGCGGGGAGGCGACGGTGAGCACGTCGGACGTGACGAGGGAGGGCGTGCGGGGGCAGCGGCCCGGACGGGACGCGGTCACCGGGAGCGCACGGGTGGTCGGGGAGGGGCAGCGCCGCCGGCACGGCGGGCGGCGCGGCGAGCCCACGCGGGTGCCCGACGCCGAGTTCCGCTCCTACTACGGGCGGCCCGTCCTGAACCAGGTGGTGTGGGAGGCCTCCGACATCGGCGGGTACCTGTTCCTGGGCGGACTGGCCGGCGCGTCGTCGGTCCTCGCGGCCGGGGCCGAGCTCACCGGCCGGGACGCCCTGGCGCGCCCGCTCAAGTACACGGCCCTCGCCGCGATCTCCGGGTCCGTGGTGGCGCTCGTCCACGACCTGGGGCGGCCCGAGCGCTTCCTGAACATGCTCCGCGTGGTCAAGCCGACCTCGCCGATGAGCGTGGGGACGTGGATCCTCACGGCGTACGGGCCGCTCGCCGGGGTCGCCGCGGTGACCGCCGCGACCGGGTGGTTCCCGCGGATCGGCCGGGCCGCCACCCTCGGCGCCGCGGCGGTGGGGCCCCTGGTCGCCACCTACACGGCCCCCCTGGTGTGCGACACCGCCGTACCGTCCTGGCACGAGGGGCACCGGTACATGCCGTTCCTGTTCGCGGCCTCGGCCTCGGCGGCGGCGGGAGGGGCGGGGCTGGTGGCCTCGCCCCTTGGCCAGAGCGGACCCGCGCGCCGGGCCGCCGTGGGCGGCGCGCTCGTGGAGACGGCGGTGTCCACCGCCATGGAGCACCGGATGGGACTGGCGGGGGAGCCCTACCGGCTGGGCACGGCGGGCGCCTTCGTCCGTGCGGCCAAGGCCCTGACCCTGGCCGGCGCGGCCGGGGCCGTGCTGGGCCGCCGCAGCCGGGCGGTGTCCGCGCTGAGCGGCGCCGCCCTGCTCGCCGGTTCGGCCTGTACCCGGTTGGGGGTCTTCCACGCCGGGAAGCAGTCCGCCGCCGACCCGAAGTACACGGTGGTGCCCCAGCGCAGGCGGATGGCCGAGCGGGCCGCGGAGTCCGCCGCCGTTGGGGAGGAGGGCCGGGTCGAGGCGGCCGGGCGCGCCGCGGGGCGGGCCGGTCCCGGCGGTGCCGGAGGCGGGGATGCCGGGGCGTGAGCCGGTCCCGGCGGCGGGGGCGGGGCCGAGCGCCCGCCCCGTCCGCGGGGTAGGAAGACAGTCCCAGGACGGATCCCCCAGAAAGGCCCGACGATGGCGTTCCACCGGCCAGGACTGCCCTTCGACCTGCCCGAACCGGAGATCCTGTGGGCCAGGACCGGGGTGTACGCGTCGGTGTGCGCCGGGCTGGGGCGTGCCGACTGCGTGGCGGAGGGCGCCGTCATCCGGCGCGGCGGCGCAGGGGGCGGGGCGGGGTTCCAGCTCGTCCGCGTGGCGGGGGGCCGCTTCCTGCTGGTCGGCGAGCACGGCTTCGACTCGCCGGAGCGGGGCTGGGCGCGTCCGGTGGACCCGTTCGAGGGCGCGCCCGACTGGCTGCCCTGGGAGTGGCTGGAACGGAGGCCGTGCCCGGACTTCGCCTATTGGTGGGACGGCGCCTGGGCCCGTACGGCCTACCCCGACGACTGGGACGACGACGGGCTCGGAGCGGCGGTCGAGGGGGCCGACGCCGGCCTGCTGGTGTGGCGGATGGAGATCCTGGACCCGGACACCGGGGGTTTCGGCCGGGGACCGCTGAGGGACGCGCTGGAGGCCCTCGTGGCCCGCGCCGAGGAGCGCGCGGTGGACGCCGGCGCGCTGGAGGCCGTGCTCGGGTACCTGGAGGAGCACACGGGGGACGCCCGCCCCGGGCGCGCGCTGGAGTGCGCGCGCGACCTGGGGCTCACGGGGGACGGGGAGCCCGCCGGGGTCCCGGCCGGTCAGGGCGGGCCCGCGTCCGGGGGGTGGCCCCTCATCGGCCTGGGCGAGCGGCTGCTGCTGGTCGGCGACGCCATGCGGTCGGCCGGGGAGCTCGACCGCCCCGGGGCGGTGACGGTCCTCCCGCTTCCCGGGGCCGGGGCGCAGGGCCCGTCCGCGCCCCCGCCGGTCCCGGACGGCACGGGGCGGCCGGGGACGGCACTGCTCGCCGAGCTGGCCGCCTCGGCGGAGGCCGTGCGCGACCGCAACGCGGACGGCGGCGCCCTCGTCCTGGTCTTCCGCGCGCCCCGTCCCGGGGGCCTCACACTGGACGACGGGGCGGCGGCCCCCGTCGGCACGGGCCTGCCCGAACTGCTGGAGCGGTTGCGCTCGAGGGAGGCGCACCCCGAGCGCGGGCGTTGGCTGTTCGCCCGGATCACCGTCTCCGGCGGCGAGGCCGTCCTGGAGCGCGTGTACGACCACTGGCCGTCCTGGGAGCGCGGACGGCCCGACGGCACCCCCGAGAGCCTGGAATTCCTGGCCGCCGAGATGGCGGCGCGCTCCCCCGCGTGGCGTCCCGCGTGGGCCGCGCTGCTGGACGAGGCATCTGCCTTCGACCCGCCCTGGCCCGGCCCTCCCGGGCGGCCCAGCGTTCCGCCGGCGCGGCCGGACGCGGCCGGGCGCGTCGCCCTGCTCGACCGGATCGGCGACCTCCTGCGCGCCGCGGCCGGACGGCGGGACTGGGAGCGGCTGCGGCTGTCGTACCGGGCGCTCGTCGGCTACGCGGGCGGAACCCTCGTGGCCACCGGGCCCGCCGGGGACGAGGAACTGGGACTGAACGAGGACCTGCGGGCCGCGATGGCGCGCCTGCGGTCGGTCACCTACTCCGAGGGGAGGGGCGCCTGGTTCGGCGCGGAGCTGGTCCTGGAGAGGAACGGGGGGTGGCGGATCGTCTACGACCGGGACGGCGAGCCCCGTTTCTCCGTGCCGCCGCCCGCGTTCAGCTACGCCCTGGACGCCCGCTACTACCCGAGGGACTCGGGGCGGGTGCCGCCCTGGCTGGGAGAGCGCCTGCGCAGCGCCCGGGGGTGACCGACGGTCGGCCGGAGGGTGTGCCCGGGAGCCGTGCCGGTCCCGGTGGAGGACTCCGCGTTGGTCGGTGACTCTCAAACACCATGGCTTTGACCTGAGGAAATGTCCAAGTCGATCTATCCGGGCCCGGAACGGGGCCCGGGGAGAATGTGCGACATTCCAGGCTGCTCGGGCCCCTCAGGGGGTAAGGCTCGGCGCGGGAACTGAGAAGGGGCCGCCGGTGATCCGGCGGCCCCTTTGTGTTCGCTACCTGCTGGTGCGCACGCTGGCGAGCAGCGCGGACCATTCGGAACCGGGGACCGCCAGGTGACCGGCCATGGGGTTCTGGGAGTCGCGGACCGCGGCGCCACTCGGGAGGTCCGCGACCTCGACGCAGTTGCCGGTCGGCTGGCTGTAGGAAGACTTGCGGAAGAGAAGGTCAGCGGGAACTGAGTTCATGGGGCTACTCGATCATCTGTCGTAGACGGTCAGCTGTCTCTCCGGGGCGGAGAGCAGTCACCACCAGGTGCTTCATCAGTGTGCGGTACCGGGCAACTTCGTCGGGCTCTTCCAGGTATAGGCCATCGGTGTCGGTCTCCAGGTACACGATCGAGGGGTCTACGGCGTCGGGGAAGTCCAGCACGACGAACGGGCCACCGGACCCGCTGTTGAGGCGCCGGGCCGGAGTCATCTGAATGGTGATGGACGGCCGCTCACCCAGCTCCAGGAGGTGACGGGCCTGCTCGCGGAGCACGTCCGGGTGGTCGTCCTCCAGACGAAGTAGGGCGGTCTCGTCGAAGATGGCCCACAGCTCCGGCGGATCCTCGTCCAGGATGTGCTGACGGGTCATTCGCGCATCGGCTGAGCGCCGAGCTTCCTCCGGGCGGAGAAGAGCGGCCTCTGCGAGCAGTTCCATGTACTGGGGCACCTGTAGAAGCCCAGGAATCACGACCGGTTCCCAGGTGGAAATGGTCGCGGCCTCCTGCTCGAAGCCGACGTAGCGCGCGGCAAGAACATCCCGGTAGCGGCTCCACCAACCGCGTTCGAGGGACTGACGGCACAGGTTGAGGATCTCGTCATGCTCCTGCCCTGGCGGCACCTCGAAGGCTCGGAGAATCGCGCGGATCTCAGGCAACTTCGGACGCTGGCGAAAGCCGTTCTCGATGTTCGAGTATGCGGTTTTGCTCAGCTCTGAGGCCCGCGCGGCTTCCTCGCTGGTCATTCCAGCGGCCTGTCTCAGACGCAGTAGCTCGGCGGACAGTCGGCGTCGGCGGATCGTCGGTGAGTACCTGGTGGCCATAGTGCTCCGATCGTAGACGGGGCCCTAGTGGAGGCAGACATTTTAGGACACCCGACCCAGGAATACCTAGATTAGGTGACCCGGTCTTGATTTTTAGGAATCCTAATATCAGTATGGAGCCACTCAGTTCTCCGCCGGGCTTCCCACCCGGCATCCTTACCGGAGGTATGCCTTGCGCTACCTGCTTCTCATCCTGTCCACGGTGTGGCTCGTCGCCCGCACCTATGCTCATGTGGTCCGTCGGCGTTCCGGACGTGTCCGCCGGTACGCGGCAAAGCCCCAGGCTCCCCGGCCGCACGTGGTCACCGGCCCGATTCCGATCGTCCGGCCGATCAGCCCGACCGGCGTCTCCTCCCCGACGCCTCCGCCGGAACGTCCGCGTGTGGGCGGCCTCGCACCCGTCGTACCGCTGGACCCCTACCGGCGTCGCGCCCGCCGGGACGCCTCCCGGCGCGGCCTGGTCGTCCTGATCGCCCTGGCCCGGGAGTCCGAGGAGCGGTGGGCGGCAGCATGAGCGCCGTTCGAAGCACCGTGTGCGACCTCCGCGAGCTTCCGACCATGGCGGCGCTCACCGCGTGGGCCACCGCCCACGGGGCGGCCGTCACCTACCTGGGGCCCGACCTGCAGGGGCACGCGGTCTACGCGGCCCGCCGGGGCCCCATCACCCGCGTGGTGGTCGTGCCCGGTCCGGACCCGCACCCCCACCCGCTGACCTGGCACTCGCCACTGGAGACCCTTCCCGCCGACGCCCCGACGAGGGCCGCAGGGGCAGCCGTCCGCGTTCCCGCAGCCCGATCCGGCGGCCCCGGCCCGTCCGGTGACCCCTGCGTCCCGGCCGGGGGCCTGCGCGCCGTGTGGATGGCGGCCGTCCGCGCCGTCTCCGTCCTCTGAGACCGGGCGCGCCCTGAGCGGGGGCCGGGGCGCGCCCTTCCACACCTCCCCCGAGGAGTACGGCGTGGACGGCAGGACCAGATGCGAGAAGACCACCAGCGGCAGTCACGACTACATCCCGGACCCGGCCGACCCCAGATGGCCCGACATCCGCACGCAGACATGCCGCCACTGCGGCGACACCCTCACCCACACCCGCGGGTGACCCCTCACAGGAAGCAGGACACCATGATCGAGACCCTTCCGGAAAGACTCCTCACCCCTGCGGAGGTCGCGAGGCTGTTCCGGGTCGACCCCAAGACGGTCACCCGTTGGGCGGCGGCCGGCCGCCTCAGCAGCGTGCGCACGCCGGGCGGGCACCGCCGGTTCCGCGCGGCGGAGGTCCGCTCGCTCCTCGACGGCGGCGGCCGCAGGTAGAGCCCCGCGCGCCAGGCCGCACCGGGACCGGGCGCGCGGGTCCCACCCCCACCTCCACCCCTGCCCCCACCCTCGGTCCCGCCAGTGCCCCGGCCCCCGCGCCCGAGAACCTCCGTCAGGAGTCCCGGACCTGGTCGGCGCGGACGACGACGGGCGGCTCCACCGACCACGGGAAGTTGATCCACCGGTCGGTGTGCTTCCACACGTACTCGCACTTGATCAGGGACTGCGGCTTCTCGTAGATGACCGCGCTGCGCACCTCGGCGACGTGCTCGGCACAGAAGTCGTGCACGAGCTTGAGGGTCCTGCCCGTGTCGGCCACGTCGTCGGCGACGAGGACCTTCTTGTCGCTCAGGTCCACCAGGTTCGGGACCGGCGGCAGCACGACGGGCATGTCGAGGGTCGTTCCGATCCCGGTGTAGAACTCCACGTTCATCACATGGAGGTTCTTGACGTCGAGCGCGTACCCCAGGCCCCCGGCGACGAAGAGTCCGCCGCGCGCGATCGAGAGGATCATGTCGGGCTCGAAGCCGTCGTCGGCGACGGTGCGGGCCAGGTCGCGCATTGCGGTGCCGAAGAGCTCATAGGTCAGGTTCTCGCGCTCGTCGCTCACGGGCGGACCTCCTCCTTGCGCGGTGGGGTGGTGTGCACCGGTCCATGCTCCCACTGCGGGCGTCCGGGCACGCGGCGCCGCCCCAGGCCAGGCCGGTGGGGGGACCGCGGGCGCGCTGACCGGGCGGCGCGTCCGCCCGGTGACGGGACGGCGCGGCGTTCTCGGGGACGGCACTCCCGGCCACCTGTCCACGCGGAGTGGTGTTCTGGGTCACATTGATGGACGAACGGTCACCGATCAGGGGGCAGAAACCGACGTTTTCTTGATTCTCACCCCTTTGTGGCGAACAGATGGCAACAAACTGCACGATGTGTCTGTACACACCCCTCGGACACAGGAGGTAGAGGCCATGGCCGACGCCCAGGACCTGCTCCCCTCGGAGCAACCGGTACGGCTGCTCGACGAGACCGGGCGCCCGGTGGCCGGGTCGGGCCTGCCGTTCCCCGGGGCGGACCGGCTCCTCGCCGCCTACGCCTCCCTGGTGGTCGGCCGCCGCGTCAACGACCAGGCCGGCGCGCTCGTCCGCCAGGGACGCCTGGCCGTCTACCCCTCGTCGCACGGGCAGGAGGCCTGCCAGACCGGCGCCGCCCTGGCCCTCGCCGAGGGCGACTGGCTCTTCCCGACCTACCGCGACACCGCCGCCGTCGTCGCGCGCGGCGTGGACCCGGTCGAGGTGCTCACCCTCCTCAAGGGCGACTGGCACGCGGGCTACGACCCCTACGAGCACCGCGTCGCCCCGCAGGCCACCCCGCTCGCCACCCAGCTCCTGCACGCCGTCGGCCTCGCCCACGCGGCCCGCCTGCGCGGAGAGGACACCGTCGCCATGGCCATGTGCGGCGACGGCGCCACCAGCGAGGGCGACTTCCACGAGGCGCTCAACTTCGCCGCAGTCTTCAAGGCCCCCGTCGTCTTCTTCGTGCAGAACAACGAGTACGCGATCTCCGTCCCGCTGGCCCGCCAGAGCGCCGCACCCTCCCTCGCCCACAAGGGCGTCGGCTACGGGGTCAACGCCGAGCGCGTCGACGGCAACGACACCCCCGCCGTGCTCGCCGTCCTGGACCGCGCCGTGGTCGCCGCCCGCTCGGGCGAGGGACCCCAGCTCGTCGAGGCGCACACCTACCGCATGCAGGCGCACACCAACGCCGACGACGCCACCCGGTACCGCAGCGACGAGGAGGTCGGCCCGTGGGTCGCCAGGGACCCGCTGCTGCGCATGGAGGCGTACCTGAAGCGCAAGCGCCTGCTCACCAAGGCCCGCCGGACGGAGATCGCCGAACGCGCCGAGGCCGTCGCCGCCGCCATGCGCGAGGGCGTCTCCCGCGACGCCGAGCCGGACCCGTCCGAGCTGTTCGCCCACGTGTTCTCCACCCCCACCCCGCAGCTGCGGGAGCAGGCCGCCTTCCTGGCCGACGAACTCAGCAGAGAGGGCAGCTGACATGGCGACCGACCCCGCGAAGCTCTCCATGGCGCAGGCGCTCAACCGGGCCCTGCGGGACGCCATGGCCGAGGACGGCAGCGTCTACGTCTTCGGCGAGGACGTCGGCCCCCTCGGCGGCGTCTTCCGCATCACCGACGGCCTCACCGCCGAGTTCGGCGGGAACCGCTGCTTCGACACCCCGCTCGCCGAGTCCGGCATCGTCGGCATGGCCGTGGGGATGGCGATGAACGGCATGCGGCCCGTCGTCGAGATGCAGTTCGACGCCTTCGCCTACCCGGCGTTCGAGCAGATCGTCAGCCACGTCGCCAAGACCCGCAACCGCACGCGCGGCCGGGTCGGCCTGCCCATCGTCATCCGGGTCCCCTACGCGGGCGGGATCGGCGGGGTCGAGCACCACTGCGACTCCTCCGAGGCCTACTACGCGCACACACCCGGCCTGACCGTGGTCACCCCCTCCACGCCCCACGACGCCTACCACCTGCTGCGCGAGTCGATCGCCTCCGACGACCCGGTGGTCTTCATGGAGCCGAAGAAGCTCTACTGGGGCAAGGAGGAGGTCGACACGGACGCTCCCCCGCCCGGCATCGGCAGGGCGGTCGTGCGCCGTCCCGGGACCGACGCCACCCTCATCGCCTACGGGCCCGCCGTGTCCACCGCGCTGGAGGCCGCCGAGGCCGCCGCCGGGGAGGGGCGCAGCCTCCAGGTCGTGGACGTGCGGTCGCTCGTCCCCTTCGACGACGAAACGGTGTGCGAGGCGGTCCGCTCCACGGGCCGCGCCGTAGTGGTCGCCGAGGCCAGCGGGTACGCGAGCGTCGCCTCGGAGATCGTCGCCAGGGTGACCGAGCGCTGCTTCCACTCCCTGGCCGCCCCCGTCCGCCGGGTGACCGGCTTCGACATCCCCTTCCCGCCGCCGAAGCTGGAGCGGTTCCAGCTGCCCGGTGTGGACCGCGTCCTCGACGCGGTCGACGACCTCCAGTGGGAGGACCAGTGACGACGCGGACCTTCGAACTCCCCGATCTGGGAGAGGGACTGACCGAGGCCGAGGTGGTGCGCTGGCTCGTCGCCGTCGGCGACACCGTGGCCGTGGACCAGCCGATCGCGGAGGTGGAGACCGCCAAGTCGATCGTGGAGGTCCCCACGCCGTTCGCGGGCACCGTCAGCGTGCTGCACGGCGGGGAGGGCGAGGTGATGGAGGTCGGCAAGCCGCTGATCAGCGTCGACGCCGATGCCCCGGAAGCCTCCGCCGGAGCGGCGGACGCCCCGGCCGCGCGCGGGGCGGCCGCTCCGGGGTCGGCGGAGGGCGAGCGGTACCGGGAGGAGGAGCGCGCCGGGTCCGGCAACGTCCTCATCGGCTACGGCACCCCCGACGACGGGAGGACCGCCGGACGCCGCCGCCGGCCGCGCCAACGCCCGGTCGCGCAACCTGTCGCACGATCTGTCGCACAACCGGTCGCACAACCGGTCGCACGGCCGGTCGGGGGGTCGGTCGCACAACCGGCCGGACCGGCCGCTCCCCCGGCCCCGGCGACCGGCGGGGCCGGGCGGCCCCCGCTGGTGACGTCGCCGCTGGTCCGGCAGATGGCCCGCGAGGCCGGACTGCGGATCTCCGAGGTCGCCGGCAGCGGCCCCGGAGGGCTCATCACCCGGCGCGACGTGGCCGCGGCGATCGAGGCATCCCGTGCCCCGGACCTCGCCGCGGTGACGCCGATCGACCCCGGCCGCCCCGTGGCCACCGTGTCCGCCGCCGGTGCGGGAGAACCGCGCGCGGAGGCGGACGCGCGCACGGGGCTGGCCGAGTCCCGGCGCACGCCCATGAACGGGTTCCGCAAGAGCGTCGCCGCCTCGCTCTCGCGCAGCCGCAGCGAGATCCCCGAGGCCACGGTGTGGGTGGACGTGGACGCGACCGAACTGGTCCGGCTCCGCGCGTCCGACCCCTCGGGGCCGGGACTGCTGTCCTACGTGGCGCGGTTCGTCCTCGCGGGACTGCGCGCCCATCCGGAGCTCAACGGCCTGGTCGACACCGAGCGCGGTGAGCTGGTCCAGTACGACGGCGTCAACCTGGGCCTGGCCGTGCAGACCGACCGGGGCCTGGTCGCCCCGGCCGTGCTCGGCGCGCACCGGCTCACCACGCTGGAGCTGGACGGGGAGATCCGCCGCCTCACCGCCGCCGCCCGCGAGGGGAGGGCGACCCCCGCCGAGATGACCGGCGGCACCTTCACGCTCAACAACTACGGCTCGCTCCGGGTGGACGGCAGCGCCGCCATCATCAACCACCCGCAGGTCGCGATCCTCGGCATCGGCCGGATCATCGACCGGCCGTGGGTGGTGGACGGGGAGCTGACCGTCCGCAAGGTCACGCAGCTGTCGTTCGCCTTCGACCACCGCGTCTGCGACGGCGGTGTCGCGGCGGGGTTCATGCGCGTGGTCGCGGACGCCATGGAGAACCCGGCCGGGGCCATCGCCCGCCTCTAGGCCGTGGTCCGGGCCACACGGGCCCGCCGTGCCCTCCGCTCCGGCGGTCGCGCGGCGGGCCCGTCCGCGGAGCGGGAGCGGTGTCGGCCCCGGGCGTCCGGCGACTGCGGGGCGCGGCGACGCCCCCGGAACCCGGGCGTCAGCGGACCGGGGTGCCCGGCCCGAGCGGGAGGTCGAGCGCCCACCAGCCGAGGAAGAGCAGCGTCCACCCGGCCAGGACCGTGAGGCAGAGCGGCAGGGTGAGCGAGATCAGCGTGCCGATCCCGGCGTCCCGCCGGTAGCGCTGGAGGAGGCCGAGCACCATGACGAAGAAGGGGCTCATGGGGCTGACGACGTTGCTGGCGGAGTCGGAGATCCGGTAGACCGCCTGGGTCGTCTCCGGCGGCACGTCGAGGAACATGAACATGGGGACGAACACCGGCGCGATGAGGGTCCACTGCGCCGAGCCGCTGGTGATGAGCAGGTTGAGCACTGTGGAGAACGCGATCATGCCCAGGAAGAGCAGGATCGGGTGGACGCCCGCCGAGTCCAGCACCTCGGCGCCGCGGATGGCGGCGACCTCCCCGATACCGGTCCAGCCGAAGTAGGCGAGGAACTGCGAGGCCGCGAAGAACAGGACGATCACGGGCGCCATGTCGCGCACGCCGGCCGCCATGGCGTCGGGGACGTCCCCGGCGCGGGGCAGGGTCCCCACGGTACGGCCGTAGACCACGCCCAGGACCAGGAAGAGGATCCCGAGGACGTAGGCGACCCCCGTGACGAGCGGTGAGTCGAGCACTCCCCCGCTCGGGCCCCGGAACGGTGAACCCGTGGGCAGGAGCGCGGCGGCGAGGAGGGCGAGCGCCGCGACCAGGGCCAGGCCCGTGTTGCGCAGGCCGCGCCTCTCGGTGTCGGTGAGGACCATGGAGCCCAGCTCCTCCCGCGCGTCCGGGCAGCCCTCGTCCGCCTCTCCGACGCTTCTGACCAGGACGAACTCGGTCACGAGGGTGATCAGGCCCGCCAGCACCACCGCCGAGGCCGCGGAGAAGTAGTAGTTGTCCAGCGCGGTCACGACGTAGCCGGGGTCCACCAGCCCGGCGGCCTCGGTGGTCAGGGCGGCCAGCAGCGCGTCGGTGGGCGTGATCAGCAGGGACGCGTTGTACCCGGAGGCGACGGCGCCGAAGGCCACGACGATGCCGAGGACGGGGCTGCGCCCCGCGGCGCCGAAGACCAGCCCGCCGAGGGGGATGAGCACCACGAAGGCGGCGTCGGAGGCGACGCTCCCGGTGACGCCGGTCAGGGCGAGGGCGAAGGTCAGCCACCGGTCCGGGACCCGGGTGACGCTGCCGCGCAGCATCGCGCCGAGCAGCCCGGCCGCCTCGGCGACCGACACCCCGAGCATGACGACGAGGATGACCGCCAGCGGCGGGAAGGCCGCGAAGTTGGCCACCGCGTCCGCGAACACCACCCGGGCGCCCTCGGCGGAGAGCAGGCTCCGCACTTGGACGGCTTCCCCGTCGACCGGGGAGACGGCCGAGACGCCGAGGGCGCTCAGGAGCGCGCTGAGCACGACCACGATCCCGGCCATGACCGTGAACAGCCAGAAGGGGTGGGGGAGCCTGTTCCCCACCCGTTCCACGAACGCGAGCACGCCCAGGAGCAGGCGCACGGGCGCCCGGGGGGTGGTGGAAGCGGTCCTGGTCACCCTGCTCCTCCGGCTCGCCTGCCGTGCGGGACGCGGCGCCGGCGGCCCGGGATCCCCGGGCGCGGAACGCGGCGCCGACGAACAGCGTAGCCACTGAGGGTGACCGAATGTGTTCGGAGGGTTCGATGGGGGGCGGGTCGGGGCCGTTCCGGGCGGCCGGCCCGGGAGACCCGGGACGCCTCCCCGGCGGCCCTTGTTACGATCGGGGCCGTGAGCGCCGCGAGGCGATCGGCGAACGGGGACCGGGGCGGCCCGCACCGCACGGCCCGGGACGGAGGCGGCCGTGGCGGACGAGCGGTGGACCGTCGACTTCTGGCTCGACCCCTCCTGCCCCCTGACCCGCACCACCGCCCGGTGGATCACCTCGCTCGCCGGGGACGTGCCCCTCGACGTCCGCTGGCACGTGATGAGCCTGTTCCTGCTCAACGAGCACCGCGAGGTGGACCCCGAGGGCGATGAGGAGGGCTACCTCCGGATCCCCGCGCGCGTCGCCACCGCCGTCCGGGCGGAGCACGGGAGCGCCGCGCTCGGCGCCTTCCACGAGGCCCTCTGGACCGACCCCGACGGCACACAGCGGGAGTGGGCGGGCGACCTCGGCGAGGCCCTGCGCCGCTGCGGGCTCCCCGACGATCTCGCCTCCGCCGGGTGGGAGGACGGGTACGACGCCGCGATGCGCGCGTCCCACGAGGACGGGGTCGGCCGCGTCGACGCCGAGATCGGCACGCCGGTCCTCGCCGTCACCGCGCCCGACGGCGAGCTGCCCGCCTTCTTCGGGCCGGTCCTCTCCGAGTTCCCGGAGCCGGCCGACGCCCTCCGGCTGTGGCGGGCCGCCCTCCTGCTCGCGGGCGTCCCGGGCTTCCGCGAGATCAAGCGCTGACGCCGTCACGCGCCTGCCGACCTGTCGACATGTCGACATGCCGCCCCGCCGACCGACCGGCACGCCGCCCTCCCGGGCGACGTGCCGACCGGTCCGAGCCGGGCCCTACTCCCCCTCGCCCTTGGCGACCAAGGTGAGCACGTCGTACGTCGCGACGGGCTCGTCGTCCTGGTTCGTGACCACGGCGTCCCAGCGCACCTCGCCGTAGTCGGCGTTCGAGCGCGGGGTGATCTGCTTGGCGGTCAGCGTCACCCGGATGGTGGCGCCCTCCTTCACCGGGGTGAGGAAGCGCAGGTTGTCCACCCCGAAGTTGGCCAGCACGGGGCCCGGCGCCGGGTCGACGAACAGGCCCGCCGCGAGCGAGACCACCAGGTAGCCGTGCGCCACGATCCCGCCGAACAGCGGGTTGGCCGCCGCGGCCTCCTCGTCGGTGTGCGCGTAGAACGTGTCACCGGTGAACTCGGCGAAGTGGTCGATGTCGGCGCGGGTGACGGTGCGCTCCGCCGAGGCGATCGTGTCGCCGATCCGCAGCCGCGTCAGGTCCTTGCGGAACGGGTGCACGTCCCCGACCGTCCGCCGAGAACCGGTGGTCCAGTGGCCGGTGATCGCGGTGACCATGTCCGGCGGGGCCTGGATCGCGGTGCGCTGCATGTGGTGCTTGACGCCGCGCACGCCGCCCAGCTCCTCGCCGCCGCCCGCGCGACCGGGTCCGCCGTGCACCAGGACGGGCAGCGGCGAGCCGTGGCCCGTGGACTCCTTGGCGTCGTCCCGGTTGAGGACCAGGATCCGGCCGTGCCACGGGGCCAGGCCGAGGACGACCTCGCGCGCGACGTCCGGGTCGTTGGTGACGAGGGAGCCCACCAGGCTGCCCCGGCCGCGTGCGGCCAGCTCCACCGCGTCGGCCACGCCGGAGTAGGTGATCACGGTGCTGACCGGGCCGAACGCCTCCACGTCGTGCGGTTCCGCGGCCCCCGGCTCGGCGCGCAGCAGGACCGGTGACATGAACGCCCCTGCTTCGGCGTCGGCCCCGGCGACCTCGACGCTGTCGGGGTCGCCGAAGACGACCGTGCTGGAGGAGCGCAGCGCCTTGACCGCCTTGCGGACCTCCTCGCGCTGGTCGAGCGAGGCCAGCGGCCCCATGCGGGCGCCGGGGTCGTCGGCCGCGCCCACGACCACCTTGGACAGGCGGTCGACCAGGGCCCCGGTGACGGCGTCCGCCATCGCCTCGGGCACGATCACCCGGCGGATGGCCGTGCACTTCTGGCCGGCCTTGACGGTCATCTCGGTGACGACCTGCTTGACGTACAGGTCGAACTCGGGGTCCTCCGGCGTCACGTCCGGACCGAGGATCGAGCAGTTGAGCGAGTCGGCCTCGACGTTGAGCTGCACGCCGCCGGAGACGACGTTGGGGTGGCTGCGCAGGGTCGCGCCGGTCGCCGCGGAGCCGGTGAAGCCGACGATGTCCTGCGCGCCCAGGTGGTCGAGCACGCCGCGCGCGCTGCCCGCGAGGAACTGGAGCGAGCCCTCGGGGAGGAGCCCGGACCCGACCATGCGGCGCACGACCGCGGCCGTGAGGTAGGCGGTCTGGCTGGCGGGCTTGACGATGGTCGGCATGCCCGCGAGGAACGCGGGGGCGAACTTCTCCAGCATGCCCCACACGGGGAAGTTGAAGGCGTTGATCTGCACGGCCACGCCCGGACGCGAGGTGTACACGTGCTGGCCGACGAAGGTGCCCTGCCGCCCCAGCTGTTCCAGGGGCCCGTCCAGGATGACCGTCGAGTCGGGCAGCTCGCGCCGGCCCTTGCCGGAGTAGCTGAAGAGGGTGCCGAAGCCGCCGTCGACGTCGACCACGGTGTCGCGCTTGTTGGCGCCGGTCCGGTGCGAGAGCGCGTAGAACTCGTCCTTGTGCTCGGTGAGGTGCTTGGCGAGCTCCTTGAGGATGATCGCGCGCCGGTGGAAGGTCAGCCGCCGCAGGGCGGGGCCGCCGACGCGGCGGGCGTGGTCGACCATCCCGGCGACGTCGAGGCCGGCGGCCGAGATGCGGGCGACGGTCTCCCCCGTGTTCGCGTCGGCCAGGGGCACGCCCTCGTCCGCGGGGGCGAACCACGATCCCTGCGCGTAGCTCTCCAGTACTTCGGACACGTGACGGTCCTCTCCTCGGGCTGTGGGTCTTCCGGAACAGTATTACAGACCGATCGTTCAGTAAATAGGAACCGGGAGGGGTCATTCGTCCTCCACCAGGGGTTTCACGCATCTCCGCCGCAGGTCGGACCCCTGCTTCGGGCGAAGTGGAAGCCCACCCGCTCCCCCGGCCCCGGGCGTCCCACCCGCCCCGGTCGCGGACCGGCACGAACCCCGCGCCGTCCCCGGCCCGGAACGGCTCCGGTCGGGGTCCGAACCCGGGCGTTGCACGCCGAAACGACACGTCGATTTGTCGACATTTCCCACGGGGCGCGGGACGGCCCCCGACCCCCCTGTAACATCCGGCCCCCGCCGGACAGAAAAGGGTGACACCGCACGGAAGGAAGCCGATGACCAGAGACAGGGACGACGGGGAGTCCGCCGAAGGGCAGTTCACCCGGTTCTTCGAGCGGCACTACGACGACGTCCGCCGCTACGCCCTCCGCCGTCTCGGCCCGGACCACGCCGACGACGTCGCCTCCGAGACCTTCGGCGTCGCCTGGCGCAGGTTCGACCACCTGCCCAAGGACCAGCCGCTCCCCTGGCTGTACGGGGTGGCGCGCAACGTGGTCCGTGCCCGGTCGCGCAGCGGGGGCCGGCGCGCCGAGGTGTCCCTCCCCTTCGGGGAGGCTTCCGCGCTGGTGCCGGCGGAACCGGACACCACCCGCCGGGTCGAGGAACGCGACGAGGCGCTCCGCGCCCTCGGCCGCCTGAGCGACAAGGACCGCGAACTCGTGATGCTCCTCGCCTGGGAGGGCCTGGAGCTGGCGGAGGCCGCCAGGGTCCTGGGCTGCACCACGGCCACCGCGCGGGTGCGCCTCTTCCGCGCCCGCCGCCGGATCGAGGGGCTCCTCGACCAGCCCCCCGCTCCGACCCACAGCCCGACCGCCCTGAGAGTCCCCGTGGAGGAAGCATGAGCCGCACCGACACCGAAGCCGTCCGCGAGCTCCTCGCCGCGCACGACCCCGCCGCATCCGTCCGCTCCGACCCCGCGCGCCGCGCACTCTCCCGGAACCAGGCGTTCGCCTCCGGCCACCGCCACCGGCGCGTGTACCGCCTCGTCCCCCGGCGTCCCGTGTTCCGGGTCGCCCTGGGCGCCGTCGCCGCCCTCGCGGCGGTGGCCGTGGTCGTGCCGTTCGCGTTCGGCTCGGCGCAGCCCGCCTACGCCGGGCCGCCGCCCGCGCCGCTGGAGGTCCCCCTGACCGACCTGGAGCCCGGGAGCGAACGGCTGCTCGCCCTGGCCGAGGCCGCCGAGGGGCAGCCCGCTCCCCCGAGGCCCGGGGACGTCGCCTACGTGCGCACCTCCCAGTGGACCCTCACCTACTCGCAGGACCTGGACACGGCCGAGGAGGGGTGGGGCGTCCTCCCCGTGCGGGACGAGGTGTGGCGGACCCCCCACGAGTCCGGCCTGCAGATCGAGACCCCGAGCGTCCCCGACCACCTGGGCGGCGATCTGAACCCGGTCCAGCGCCTGTTCGAGGACGGGCCCACCGAGTGGGAGTGGGGCGGCGGCGAGGGCGGGGACGGCATGTTCTTCTCCCTGGAGCCCGGCTCCCTCTCCACCGACCCCGGGGTGCTGGCCGACCAGTTGCACGGGGCGGGCTCGGACCTCGCCGACACCGGGTCCGGGGCGAGGCTCTTCTACGCCCTCCAGCAGCTGTACGGGGAGGCGCCGGTGGAGCCCGGGGTGCAGGCCGCGGTGCTCCGCGTCCTCGCCGAGGAGGACGACGTGATGTTCGCCGGGACCGCGCGTGACCGCGAGGGCCGGGAGGGCCTGCTGTTCGTCGTCGAGGAGAGCGAGGGGGGCGGGACCCTCCTGGAGCGGCGGATCATGTTCGACGAGGGGACGGGGCAGCCGCTCTACCACGAGACCCTCACCGTGGAGTCGCCGTCCGAGCCGGACGCGGATCTGCCCCGGGTGAACAACTACACGGTTCTCGTGGAGTCCGCGTGGGTCCCGGAGGTCGGCGACACGCCGTGACCCCCGGCGGGGGCGGGGCCGCACACCCGGCCGCGCCCCCGCCCCGCTCCGGACGGTCCCGAACACGGCAGGGGCGCGGTCCCGAACCTGCTGCGGCCCGGTACGGAACCCGGGCGCCGGACGCCGAAACGACTCGTCGCCATGTCGACATTTCGAGCGGAACGCCTGGCCGGGGCACGGCCGGGCCGCATTGCCCGCGAGCCGGCAGGTCGCCGTATCGCCGTGTCGACACACGGCGTCGGCGGTCACCTCGTGAGGGCGAGCACCTCGGCGCCCCGGAGCCCGGCGAGCACCTTGCCCGGCACCAGGAGCTTGGAGCGGCGCAGGCCGCTGCCGACGACCACCTCGGCCGCGGCCGCGACGGCCTCGTCCACCAGGACCGGCCACCCCTCGGGCAGGCCGAGCGGGGTGATGCCGCCGTACTCCATGCCGGTCAGCCCGGTCGCCTCGTCCATGGGGGCGAACGACGTCTTGCGGGCGCCCAGGTGGCGGCGCACGACCCCGTTGACGTCGGCGCGCCGGTCGGCGGGCACCATGCACGCCGCGTAGGACAGCTCGCCACCGCGCTTGGCGGCGACGACCACGCAGTTCGCGCTGGTCCCCAGGGGCATCCCGTACGCCTCGCAGAACTCCGCGGTGTCGGCGAGACCCGGGTCGATCTCCGCCACGCGGACCTCACCGGCCCCCCGGACGGCGTCGAGGACGGGAGCGGCCAGCAGGTCGGGGCGCTCGTCGGCGGGCGCCCAGTGCAGTTCGGCGGACATGACACACCTCAGGTCGTCGGATGGCGGACAGGGACAGGTTAGCGAGCCCGCCGCCCCCCGCCAGGGCCGGCAGCCCGGACCGGGATCCTGGATTCGCCCGTGGTGGCGCGCGCCGGCCCCCGCCCGGGCCGACGGACCGGCGCGGGCGGGAGGGATCAGGCCGGAGGACCGCCGCGACGGCGTCCCCGGGAGCCGTCCGGCCCGGAGACGGCGCCCAGCGCCAGTTCCGCGAGCCCCTCGGCCCGGTAGCCGGGCCAGCCGTGGACAGCCTCCAGGTACTCCGCCGGGATCGCCGAGGCGCCCCAGCGGGCGCCGAGCAGGGCCCCGGCGATCGCCGCCACGGTGTCGGTGTCGTTGCCCGCCCGGACCGCGGCCCGCACCGCGGGCACGAACCCGTCGGGCTCGCCCACCACCGCCGACCAGGCCGCCTGGAGCGCGCTCACCACGAAACCGTTGTTCCCGAAGAAGTGCGGCGGGTGCTCCTCGGCCTCGTCCAGCCAGGCGGACCACCGGCCGCGCCGGTCCCGCGGCAGCAGCTCCAGGCCGCCGCGGACCCCGGCCGTGTCGCCGTGGACGACCGCGTGCCGCACGCCCTCGCACCACAGCACGCACGCCTCGGAGGCCAGCGGGTCCCCGTGGGTGAGCCTGCTGTACCTGTCGGCGGCGACCGCCAGACCGTCCGGGTCGTCCAGGTAGGCCAGGGCGAGCGGGCCCGTCCGCATCAGGGACCCGTTCCCGGCGCTGCGGACCCCCTCCTCGAAGCGCTGGGCCGAGAACCGCGCCATCACCTCGGCGACCCGGGGCGTCCCGAAGGCGTGACCCGATCCCCGCATCACCACGCTGGTCTGGTTGCCGATGTCGGAGGCGCCGTCGCGCGCCCAGTCCAGGAAGGCGTCTGCGGTACGGCACAGCGCCTCGTCCGACAGGGGGTCCGCGTGGTCGCGCAGGGTGAGGGCGATGCACACCGCCATCTGGGTGTCGTCGGAGTACTCCCCCGGCGCGTACGGCCCGAGCCCGCCGCCCACCATCCGGGGGACGTGGTCCGCGGCCAGGGCCGGGCCGAATTCGTAGGGCACCCCCAGGGCGTCGCCGCAGGCCGCGCCGAGGAGGACGCCGACGGCGCGGTCGTCCGCGCTTCCGGGAGGGGGCAGGTTCACGGGGGCCTCGCAACGTTTCGGTACCGGGGGGACTGCGACTCGACCCTATCCACAGGAACTGTCCGCATCCGGCCCGGACGGGGACGAAACGTGATGGTGCGTAGCCGTAGAATCCGTCCCATGGAGACCCCCACTCCCGATCCCCTCTCCGGCCGCACACTGCACGGGCGCTACGTCCTGGGCGCCCGTGTCCGCAGCGGCGCCTCGGGGACCGTCTACGCAGCGCAGGACCTCCGTGAGGAGCGGGCCGTCGCGGTCACCGTCCTCCACCCGTGGCTGGTGGGGAACCACGGGGCGGTGCACGCCTTCCTGGGGCGGGCGCAGACCCTGGAGTCGGTCGCCCACCCCGGTCTGGCGCGGGTCCTGGCCCACGGGCGCGACGAGGCGTACGTGTACGCGGTCGCCGAATACCTGCGGGGGGAGACCCTCGCCGAGGTACTGGGGGACGGCGAGACGCTGCGGTACTCGCCGCACATGGCCCTGTCGATCGCCGCCGACGTGCTGGCCGCCCTCGACGCAGCCCATCGATTGGGCGTCGTGCACGGTGAGATCGCCCCCGACAAGGTCGTGATGGACGACGGCGGACGGGCGCGGGTCACCGGTTTCCCGTTGCTGTTCGACGCCGCCGAGGACGCCGGGCCCGACAGCCGCACCGACGTGCGCGACGTCGGCGTGCTGCTCCACAGGCTGATGACCGGCGACTCCGCCGTGGCGGACGAGGCACGGCCCCTCCGGCCCTCGGCCGCGCTCCCCGACCTCCCGCCCGACCTGGACATGCTGGTCGCCAACGCGACCGACCCGAACCCGCGCTACCGGCCGCGCGACGCGGGACAGTACCTGACCCTGGTCGAGCAGGTGATGCGGTCGCTCCCCCGCACCGACCGCGACCGCGAGGGCGACACCCGTCCGATCCCGGTCGTCACGGACCTCCCGGTCGAGAGCGCGGCGGGCGCGGACGGGGACGGCCGGAGCGGCGCCGTTCCGCGGTGGCGCCGCCCACCGGTGCTCGTCGCCGCGGGGGTGCTGGTCCTCGCGCTGTTCGCGGCCGGCTGGGCCCTCGTCCCCGAGGGCGGCGCCGCCCTCCCCGACGTCCTGGGCAGCGACCCGGAGGCGGCCGAGGCGCGGTTGGCGGCGCTCGACCTGGAGCTGGTCGTCGCGTTCGACGAGACCTACAGCGACACCGAGGCGGTCGGGTCCGTCGCCGACACCACCCCGGAGGCGGGCGCCGAGCTGGAGCGGGGCGACGAGGTCATGCTCTGGCTCTCCGCGGGGCCGCAGTTCGCCGAGGTCCCCGACGTGGTCGGCGGTACCGAGAACGAGGCGCGCGACGCCCTGCGCACGGCCGGGTTCACCCACATCGAGGTGGTCCAGGAGCACTCCTCCGAGGAGGCGCCCGGGACGGTCCTGTCGACGGTCCCGGCGACGGGTGAGGAGGGCGACCGGTCCGACGCGGTGACCGTCCACGTCAGCGAGGGGGTCATCGTCCCGACGCTGCTCGGCATGGGCCGGGAGGAGGCGGGCGAGGCCCTCACCGGGCTGGGGCTGGTGTTCGAGGTCGCCGAGGCGCACCACGCCACGGCGCCGGAGGGCGAGGTCGCGGGCCAGACGCCCGAACCCGGCACCATCCTCCCCGAGGAGGGCGTCGTCACCCTCACGGTCTCCCTCGGGCCGGAGCCCGAGGACGAGGAGACCGAGGAGGACGAGGCCGGGGAACCCGGCGAGGGCTCCCCCTCCGACGACGGCGGCGGTCGCGGTGAAGGCGGCCGGGGGGACGGCGGCCGGGACGGCGGGGACCGGGGGGGCGACGGCTGGGGCGACTCCGGCGCCGCCTCCTGCGCGGTCGGCGCCTGGGACGGCGGCGTCGTCTACGACACCGGGGACCAGGTCAACTACCGGGGCCGCGTGTACGAGGCGCGCTGGTGGATCCAGGGGGTCCCGCCGACCATGGGCGAGGAGTGGGGGGTCTGGGAGGACCGGGGCTCCTGCTGACCGGTCCCGCGCACCGTCCCGCCCCGGCCCTGCCGGTCAGGGGGCGGAGGTGAAGTCCGCGAGGTGGTCGCGCACCCACTCGCGGTAGGTCCGCGGGGGGCGGCCGGTCGCCTCCCGCACCCCGTCGCCGACCGGCTCGGGGACGACGGCCAGCCCGGCCCAGTGGGCGAGGGCCTCGTCCGCGTAGTCCTGGTCGCCCATGGCCCGCGCCACCTCCTCCCGGGCCTCCTCCAGGGGCTGCTCCTCCCAGCGCACGGGGACGCCCGTCTCCTCGCCGATGATCCTGACCTGGTCGGACTGGGTGAGGGACTCGGGGCCGGTGATGTCGTAGCTCCTGCCCGTGTGCCCGTCGTCGAGCAGGGCGCGCACGGCGGCGGCCGCCACGTCCTTCTCGTGGACGAGGGAGCGGGAGGCGCCGCCGTAGGGCGCGCGGACGACGCCGCCGGACACCTGGCCGGCCCACATCAGGGTGTTGGTGGCGAGGCCGGTCACGCGCAGGAAGGTCCACTCGTCGGTGACCGACCGGACCGCGGCCTCGACCCGCCCCCAGACGCCGTTCTCCTCCGCCGGGCGGTCGTCGCGGACCTGCGAGGCGGAGAGGTGGACGATCCGTCGTGCGTGTCGGGCGAGGGCGGCCACGGTCTCCTCCACGCCGTCCCCCTCGAACCCGGGCCAGAGCAGGTAGGCGCCGCCCGTCCCCTCGGCGGCCGAGGCGACGGCCTCCGGGTCGGTGATGTCGCCGCGGACGACCTCGACCTCCTCCGGGAGGCGGGCCGTCTCGGGGTTGCGCACCAGTGCCCGGACCGGGACGCCCTCCGCGATCAGCCCCGCCACGACGTGGCGTCCTGTGGCCCCCGTGGCCCCCGTGACCAGAATCGGCCGGTCCATGGTGTCTCCCTCTGCGCGGTGCGGTCGGGCGCCGGTCGGCTGCCCGCGTCCCACACTCATGCCTCAACTAATGTTGAGGTCAAGCTCGCGCCGGCCCCGGTCCCCCGACCGCCCGCGCCCCGGGCCGCCGGCTACCCCCGGGCGTCCTCGCCCCGGGCGTCCTCGCCCCGGGCGAGCCGGCCGAAGTGCCCCACCGCCGCGCCCAGGGCGAAGTGCGCCGCCTGGTGCTCGGTCATCGGCACCACGCCGGCGGGGACGGTCACCCGGAACGGGAACTCGTCCTCCGGTCGGATGCGGAAGTCGTCGATGACCCCCTGGGACAGCAGCATGGTCAGCGCCTCGCGTATCTGCCCGCTGCGGTTGTCCGACGCCCAGATCGACATGCCCCCACACTAGCCCCCGGAACCCTGCGAGGACCCCGGATCCCTTTACCCGTAGGGCTTCCCGTTCCTCGAGCCCGGCCGGAAACCACGCGCGGGGCGGCACGCGGACCGGGTCCGCGGGACGTCCGCGCGGGTCACGGGCACAGTGCTCCGGAAGGGGCCCGGACACGGGTGTGGGCGGACCGCGCAACGGTCCGCCCACACCCGGAGCACGGGCACGACCCCCGTGGTGCCCGTGCTCACCGGCCACCGCCGCCGCCTGTCGTCCCCCGACGGCGGACGCGGCGGCCGGAGCTCATCGCCCCGGGACCCGGTCCTCTGCCGTTCAGTCCCGCGCGGGCAGCCGGGCCTCGCCCGCGAGCACGTTCGAGGTCAGCCGCCGCAGTGCGAGCCTCGTCGCCTCGAACTCCTCCTCGGGAAGGTCGATGACGGCGCCGATCGCCTCCGGGATCCCCTCGGCCCGGGCCCGCAGTTCCGCGCCCTCCGCTGTAAGGGTGACGCGGACCGAGCGCTCGTCGCGCGGGTCCCTCACGCGGTCGAGCAGCCCCCTGGCCTCCAGCCGCTTGAGCAGCGGGGTGAGCGTGCCGTAGTCCAGCTGGAGCACGGCGCCGATCTCCTTGACGGAGCACTCCCCGCGCTCCCACAGCAGCATCATCACGAGGTACTGGGGATAGGTCAGCCCCAACGGCTCCAGCAGGGGCCGGTAGAGGTTGGTGACCGCGCGAGAAGCCGCGTACAGCGCGAAGCACATCTGCTCGTCGACGGGAGGAAGAGGGAAGTCGCCCGCGGGGGCGGGGGAACGGTCAGGCATCGGCAACATCGTAGTTACCTCCTACCCGATGTCAAAGCCCGCGATTGCCTTGCGGGCGAGGAAGTTCGGGACGGAGTACCCCGGCCCGCCGGGGCACGGCCCCCTCGGCACGCGGGACCGCGGCACGGAGCGCCCCGTCCACACGCCGGACCCCCTACCGGCGCGGCGCCTGGTGGGGCAGCCTGCGCTTGACCACCTTGCCGGTGGCGTTGCGCGGCAGCTCGTCCAGCACCACCACGTCACGGGGGACCGAGAACCGGCCCAGCACGGACCGCACATGCATCCGCACCTTGTTCGGGTCCACCTCGACGCCCTCGTACGGGACCACGAACGCCGCGAACCTCTGCCCGAACTCCTCGTCCGGCACACCCGTCACCACGACCTCGCGCACCCCGGGGAGCGTCACGATCGCCTCCTCCACCGGCCGAGGGAACACGTTCTCCCCGCCGGAGACGATCATGTCGTCGTCCCGTCCCGCCACGTGCAGCAGCCCGTTCGCGTCCACGTGCCCCCGGTCGCCGGTCTCCATCAGGCCGTTCGCGAGCTCCTTGCTCCGCCCGTTCGTGTACCCGTCGAACAGCATGTCGTTGCCGACGTGGATCGACCCCTCCGTCCCGTCGGGGACCTCGGAGCCCTGCGCGTCCAGGACCGCGATCCGCGTCCCCAGGGGCGGCCGCCCAGCCGTCGTCGGCGAGAGCCGCATGTCCTCCGGTGTCGCGATCGTCGCCCAGGACACCTCCGTGGACCCGTACAGGTTGTAGAGCACGTCCCCGAACTCGTCCATGAAGGCGGTGATCAGCTTCGGGCTCATCGCGGAACCGCTGCACGCCACGATCCGCAGCGAGGAGGTGTCGTACCCGGCACGCGTCTCCCGCGGCAGGTCCATGATCCGCCGCAGCATCACCGGCACCGCGAACAGCACCGTGCACCGCTGCTCCTGGACCGTCCGCAGCACGTCCTCGGGCTCGAACAGCCGCCGCATCACCAGCGTGGCCCGCATCGACATGCCCAGCTGCACCCCGGCCAGGCCCCACGTGTGGAAGACCGGTGCCGAGACCAGGATGCGGTCCGACGAGCGCAGCGGGATGCGGGACAGCACCGACGCCGCGTCCTGCGGGCCCTTCGGCGTGGGCCGCCGCGCCCCCTTGGGGGCGCCCGTCGTCCCCGAGGTCAGCACGATCAGCCTGCCCGGCCGCTCCGGCGGTCCCGGCTCCGCGCCTGTGCCCTCCCGCGCCTCCCACGGCACCGCCGGCCCCGGACCCGACGGCTCGCCCCACGCCGTCACCCGTGCCACCTCGGGAGGAAGCCCGGCGTACAGGGGCTCGAACTCGGTGTCCGCCACGAGCACCGCGACCTCGTTGTCCGCCACGGCCGCCGACAGCTGACCGGCGGACAGCCCCGTGTTCAGCAGGACGGTGTCCGCGCCGAGACGGCCGCAGGCCGCCATCGTCTGCACGAAGGCACTGTGGTTGCGGCACAGCAGACCCACGCGCGTCCCCTGGACCACACCCGCCCCGTGCAGCTCACGGGCCAACTGCCGGGCGCGCAGATCCATCTCACCGAAGGTCGTCGGCCCGCGCTCGTCGATGACGGCCACGGCGCCCGGGGCGCGCTCGTTCGCCGCCGCGTACCCGCCGGCGATCGTGGCGCCCCACGTGCGCAGGGCCCGGAGCTGGCGGACGATCCGATCGGGGCGGCCGGCGCTGAGCACACCGGCGCGGACCAGGACACGCGCCGTCCCGAGGGTTCGACGCAGTCGTGAAGAGGTGGGCGGTACGGCGGTGGGCGCCATGGTGTCTCCGGGAGGGCGACGGGGACGGGCGAAGCGTTCCGCGCCTCACCGGGGAGCCTTCGCCGCGTGACTCCCCGGAAGTACTGCGACCGTAGGCGACGAACCCCCCGCGTTTCTGCGCACCCGGGTGAGTCCCCGCCCCCGGTTCCTTGTCACCGGGGTGCGAACCGTGCCGCCCGTCCGGTGGAGCGGTCCCGCCCTCCCGCGTGTCCGGCGACGCGGGAGGGAGCGCGGGCGGAGGGGCCGCCGCGCACAGCGCGACGGCCCCCGGCCGACATGTCGGCCTAACGCCCCGGCGCCCGGTCGGGCGGCCGGGCCGCCGCCCGGCTCAGCCGGACACGGTGATCGGCGCGGCGGGATCGTCGGCGTTCGTCACCAGGTAGGTGGCGGTGAAGTCGGACGTCGTCGCGCTGGTCGGGCAGCCGAAGCCGCCCTCCACCTCGACCGGGGCCGTCGTGTCGAACGCCAGCGTCGACGCCGGGCTCCCGTTCGTCCACGTGCCGCCCACGGGGGCCGGGGCGTCCGGGCTGACGGTGGCGGTGCACGAGGCGAGGCCCCTGGTGGTCACGACGATGCCGCCCGCGGGCACCACCATCGTGCCGACCGAGGGGGCCCCGAACTGCATGGTCATCTCCCAGACGGGATCGGCGACGGCCACGGTGGCGCTCACCAGGGGCACGTTGGTGGAGCAGTTGCCGAAGTCCGGGGAGTTGATGGGGCCGGAGACGGCTCCGTTCGGGTTGTGGTTGCCCGGGGCGGCCGGGACCAGGTTGTTGCCACCGCCGGGAGAGGTGGACGACACCTGGCAGGTCACCACGACGGTGCCCGCCGTGAAGGTCGCGGTGCCGTCCAGGACCGCCTCGAAGGCGGCCCCCGCGGGGTCGACGGTGGTGGAGGCCTGCTGGGCGGCGAGGGCGCCGCCGCTCCAGGACAGGGCCAGGACCCCCGCCGCCGCGACGGCGACGGCCGTGCGGGAGCGGGAGGGGAAGGGTCGGGGTCTCGGTCGCGGAACCGACATGGGTACTCCTCGTGTGTGACGGCCGGCGGGCGCGCGGGGGCTCCGACCGGCGGGAACTGGGGGTACGCGCCGACTCGGTAGACATGGCTTTCCTGGTGGACCGGGGAGCCCGTGAGGGCTCCCCGGGGGTGCGTGGCCCGCTCAGGCCGCCACGGGGATCACTGGTCGGGGGCGGGGCGGGGAGGGGCCGGGGCGTCGCCGGGGGCGGGTTCCCGGCCGGGAGGCTCCCCCGCCGGAACGGTCGCCGCTGTCGGCGAGTGCCGCCCGCGGCGGCGCCTCCTGCGGGGAGGCCGCGCCACGGGCCGCCAGGCGAACGCCAGACCGCCGCCGGCCAGAGCGAGCAGTGTGCCGACCACCAGACCCCCCAGGTTGGACAGGACCAGGGCGCCCAACCCGAGGAATCCGGCCAGCGCGCCCGTGACGACGTGCTGGTTGGGGGTGAACCATGTGACCAGGCCGAGGACGGCGAGCATCCCGCCGAACATCAGCGAGGAGACCCCGCCGACACCGGTCTGGATCATCAGCTCCACCGGCATCGCGACGAGAGACGCCATGACGGTGCCGGAGAGGATCATGAGGAGCCCGCCGGTGAAGGGGCGCCGCTTGCGCCAGCCGCGCCAGGAGGCCCCCAGCCCGCGCAACGACCTCAGAAGCACTCGCTCTCCCCGAGGCTGAGGCCGAGGCTCAGGCCGGAGAGGCGGAAGGTCCCGGCGCTGGCGGCCCTCGCCGTCTGTTCCAGGTCCTGCACGACGATCACGTCGGACTGCATGCCGAACAGGTCGTTGAAGCCCTGCGCACCGGACGGCCCCTTGTCGAGGGTGCCCGCGTCGCGCCCGATCTCGATGTTCTCGAACTCGGCGTTGCCGTCCATCTGGGACATGTCGATGACCAGGTTCTCCGCCTGGACGGGCGTGCCCTGGTCCCCGGCGGTGAGTTCGAGGGAGATCGTCCCGATGAGGGGGAACTCGGTGAGGACCGACTGGCACAGCCCGTCGATCTCGGCGCTCTCGATACCGGCGACGGCGACGGGGACGGCCTCCTCGCGCACGGTCTGGTCCAGCCAGCCGTACTGGACGAAGCCCTCGCCGCGGAGTTCGTCGGCCGAGATCTTGAATTCCTGGCCCGAGACCGTGAACGAGGCCGCGAGCGCGCCCTGGGCCATGGCGACGAGGATCCCGCCCACGGCGACGCCGGCCGGGACGGAGAAGAGGGCGAAGCGCTTCCAGCTGGTGTGGCTCTCGGGGGTCCTCGCGGACGCGTCGGCCACGTCGGGGGATGCGGTGTCCATGCGTGTCCTTCCGGGTGAACGGCCGCGCTGCGCCTGCCGTCCCCCCGAACATCCGGCACGCGGCCTGGCCGTGCGCCCCCGGGCGGGGCGGCTCCGGACCAGTTTCCCTGACGCTGCACATCATGTATCGGCGTCGAGGGGATTTCAAGGGTCCGGAGGAAAATTATCCGCCGTTTCTCACGATTCACCGGAATGATCTTGCCTTGTCCCGTCGGTGCTGTGACGTGGGGCAACGCGGGAATTGCCGAGGTTGGAGGCGGGAGGCAATTCGTGTGTTCCACTGCGGAGTGAATCGGCTTCCGGGAGAGGGTGGTCCCGTTTCTTGTCATTTCGGTGAGTGCGTTCCGGGGTGCGGTTCGTCAGCCGGGTGAGTGGACGGGCCGCGCGCGGGGCCCGGCGGCACGGGCCGACGGGCCCGGGGTGAGCCGGCGCGGAGGGGAGGGCGGTCCCCGCCGTTCCCACGCGCGCGTGCGCGCGCGGGAAGAGCGTGCACCCGTTTCCCGGGTGCGCGACGGATCCCGCGGCCGTGCTGTGAGTGGCGACACAGGTCGTTCGGTTTGCCGCGTGCCGTGGCGGGGGGTAATGTTCTCCGAGTCGCCACGGGACGGCGAGCGGGCCTCAGGGCCGGCTCGGAACCGGGCCGGGTTCGGCGGCACAATCTCTTCTCTGGGTCACGCGGTTCGAGCACTGCTCCCCGGCCATGTAAACTCAGGGAGTCGCTTCAAAAGCCCAGTCCATTCGGACAAAAGCAGACGAAGCAAACGGGCTTTACCCCGATCAGAACCACCACAAACCGCCGATTTGGCGGGGCGCGGAACACCTGATAAAGTAAAGACACAACAAAGCGGAAACGCAGACGCCTTCCACGGAAGAGCAGACAGCCGAAAAGGCTGGCGCTTGTACGGGAAGAGCGGTTGTTTCTTGAGAACTCAACAGCGCGTGTTTGATTTTCTTTAAGCCATGTTTGTTTTGGCCCCGTCACCCGAACAGTGGTTCGGTGTGAAGGGTTCCTTTGATTAATCGGGGCAACCCGGTTGGTCAGGATTACTTCTAGGTTTATCCGCCCCAGGCCGACCCCTGGTCGCCGGGACGGATGGTATGACCTTTATGGAGAGTTTGATCCTGGCTCAGGACGAACGCTGGCGGCGTGCTTAACACATGCAAGTCGAGCGGTAAGGCCCTTCGGGGTACACGAGCGGCGAACGGGTGAGTAACACGTGAGCAACCTGCCCCTGACTCTGGGATAAGCGGTGGAAACGCCGTCTAATACCGGATACGACACACCGCCTCATGGCGGTGCGTGGAAAGTTTTTCGGTCAGGGATGGGCTCGCGGCCTATCAGCTTGTTGGTGGGGTAACGGCCTACCAAGGCGATTACGGGTAGCCGGCCTGAGAGGGCGACCGGCCACACTGGGACTGAGACACGGCCCAGACTCCTGCGGGAGGCAGCAGTGGGGAATATTGCGCAATGGGCGAAAGCCTGACGCAGCGACGCCGCGTGGGGGATGACGGCCTTCGGGTTGTAAACCTCTTTTACCACCAACGCAGGCTCCCAGTTCTCTGGGGGTTGACGGTAGGTGGGGAATAAGGACCGGCTAACTACGTGCCAGCAGCCGCGGTAATACGTAGGGTCCGAGCGTTGTCCGGAATTATTGGGCGTAAAGAGCTCGTAGGCGGCGTGTCGCGTCTGCTGTGAAAGACCGGGGCTTAACTCCGGTTCTGCAGTGGATACGGGCATGCTAGAGGTAGGTAGGGGAGACTGGAATTCCTGGTGTAGCGGTGAAATGCGCAGATATCAGGAGGAACACCGGTGGCGAAGGCGGGTCTCTGGGCCTTACCTGACGCTGAGGAGCGAAAGCATGGGGAGCGAACAGGATTAGATACCCTGGTAGTCCATGCCGTAAACGTTGGGCGCTAGGTGTGGGGACTTTCCACGGTTTCCGCGCCGCAGCTAACGCATTAAGCGCCCCGCCTGGGGAGTACGGCCGCAAGGCTAAAACTCAAAGGAATTGACGGGGGCCCGCACAAGCGGCGGAGCATGTTGCTTAATTCGACGCAACGCGAAGAACCTTACCAAGGTTTGACATCGCCCGTGGACCTGTAGAGATACAGGGTCATTTAGTTGGTGGGTGACAGGTGGTGCATGGCTGTCGTCAGCTCGTGTCGTGAGATGTTGGGTTAAGTCCCGCAACGAGCGCAACCCCTATTCTATGTTGCCAGCACGTTATGGTGGGGACTCATAGGAGACTGCCGGGGTCAACTCGGAGGAAGGTGGGGACGACGTCAAGTCATCATGCCCCTTATGTCTTGGGCTGCAAACATGCTACAATGGCCGGTACAATGGGCGTGCGAGACCGCAAGGTGGAGCGAATCCCTAAAAGCCGGTCTCAGTTCGGATTGGGGTCTGCAACTCGACCCCATGAAGGTGGAGTCGCTAGTAATCGCGGATCAGCAACGCCGCGGTGAATACGTTCCCGGGCCTTGTACACACCGCCCGTCACGTCATGAAAGTCGGCAACACCCGAAACTTGTGGCCTAACCCTTCGGGGAGGGAATGAGTGAAGGTGGGGCTGGCGATTGGGACGAAGTCGTAACAAGGTAGCCGTACCGGAAGGTGCGGCTGGATCACCTCCTTTCTAAGGAGTCTTTGAAGATCAGCCTCTTCCTATGGCTGGTCGGACTCGTAAGTGGACCCGTTCGGGCCGGTCTTCGGATCGCCTGTTTTCGGGAGTGGCTTTAGAGAATCAAGCTTTGCCTCCGGCGACTAGAAGCGTCGGGGGGCGCGCTGTTGGGTGTCTGAGGAAGCAACCTCGACCATCTGGCTCTCCCTTGCGGGGGGCGGGTGGTCGGTTTGTTTCCCGCGGACCGCCCCGAGGAACTCTTCTTCGTTGCGGGTGGGTGCACGTGAGTGTGCCGGCCGGTGGTGGGGGATGTGGTGCGAGGGTGTGCGGTTGGTGTTTTGACTTGTGAATAGTGTGCGCGAGCATCTTGTTATCTGTAGTGGCCAAGTGATAGTGGCACACGGTGGATGCCTTGGCATCAGGCGCCGATGAAGGACGTGGGAGGCCGCGATAGGCCACGGGGAGCTGTCAACCGAGCTTTGATCCGTGGGTGTCCGAATGGGGAAACCTAGCCCGAGTTGTGTCGGGTTGCCGCTACCTGAATGTATAGGGTAGTTGGTGGTGACGCGGGGAAGTGAAACATCTCAGTACCCGTAGGAAGAGTAAACAACAGTGATTCCCCTAGTAGTGGTGAGCGAACGGGGAAGAGGCTAAACCGTGCGCGTGTGATAGACGGCAGTCGTTGCGTGTGCGGGGTTGTGGGATGCATCTTTCCAGGTCTGCCGATCTGGAGCGCTGAGTGATTCTTTTAGCTGAATCCGTTGGGAAGCGGAACCGTAGTGGGTGAGAGTCCCGTAGGTGAAGGAAGAGTCTAGGCGTTGGTGTTCTCCCGAGTAGCGCGGAGCCCGTGAAAGTCCGTGTGAATCTGGCAGGACCACCTGCTAAGCCAAAATACGTCCTGATGACCGATAGTGCACTAGTACCGTGAGGGAAAGGTGAAAAGTGCCCCGGTGAGGGGTCGTGAAATAGTACCTGAAACCGTGTGCTGTCAAGCCGTCAGAGCTGGAGCTTGTCTTTGGTGATGGCGTGCCTTTTGAAGAATGAGCCTGCGAGTCATGGTGTGTGGCGAGGTTAACCCGGGTGGGGTAGCCGTAGGGAAACCGAGTCTGAATAGGGCGTTTGAGTCGCATGCTGTGGACCCGAAGCGGAGTGATCTACCCATGTCCAGGGTGAAGCGGGGGTAAGACCTCGTGGAGGCCCGAACCCACCAGGGTTGAAAACCTGGGGGATGAGGTGTGGGTAGGGGTGAAAGGCCAATCAAACTCCGTGATAGCTGGTTCTCCCCGAAATGCATTTAGGTGCAGCGTCGCGTGTTTCTTGCTGGAGGTAGAGCTACTGTTTGGCTGATGGGCCCTACAAGGTTACTGACGTCAGACAAACTCCGAATGCCGGTTAAGTGAAGCGCGGCAGTGAGACTGCGGGGGATAAGCTTCGTAGTCGAGAGGGAAACAGCCCAGATCATCAGCTAAGGCCCCTAAGCGTGTGCTAAGTGGGAAAGGTTGTGGAGTTGCTGAGACAACCAGGAGGTTGGCTTAGAAGCAGCCATCCTTTAAAGAGTGCGTAATAGCTCACTGGTCAAGTGGTTCTGCGCCGATAATGTAGCGGGGCTTAAGCACACCGCCGAAGCTGTGGATGCCAACCTTGTGTTGGTGTGGTAGGGGAGCGTCGTGCATCCGGTGAAGCTGCCGAGTGATCGTGTGGTGGAGGGTGTGCGAGTGAGAATGCAGGCATGAGTAGCGAAAGCAACGTGAGAAACGTTGCCGCCGATTGACTAAGGGTTCCTGGGGCAGGTTAATCCGCCCAGGGTGAGTCTGGACCTAAGGCGAGGCCGACAGGCGTAGTCGATGGATAACGGGTTGATATTCCCGTACCCGTGCACGAGCGCCCAGTATCGAATCAGGTGATGCTAACCACGCCGGCTCCTTATGGGACCTTCGGGTTCTGTTTGTGGCTGGTCTGGGATCCGAGCTTGTAGTAGGTAAGTGATGGGGTGACGCAGGAGGGTAGCTCTACCCGGCGGTGGTTGTCCGGGGGTAAGCGTGTAGGCTGGGGGGTTGGCAAATCCGCCTCCCGTGAAGGCTGAGACGTGATGCCGAGCCGTTTTCGGTGAAGTGAGTGATCCCATGCTGTCGAGAAAAGCCTCTAGCGAGTTCGTGTGTGGCCAGTACCCTAAACCGACGCAGGTGGTCAGGTAGAGAATACCGAGGCGTTCGGGTGAACCATGGTTAAGGAACTCGGCAAATTGTCCCCGTAACTTCGGGAGAAGGGGAGCCCTGTCTGGTGATGGCCTTTGCGGTCTGAGCTGGGTGGGGTCGCAGATAGCGGGGGGAAGCGACTGTTTATTAAAAACACAGGTCCGTGCGAAGTCGTAAGACGCTGTATACGGACTGACGCCTGCCCGGTGCTGGAACGTTAAGAGGACCGGTTAGTGGGAGTTCGCTCCTGCGAAGCTGGGAATCTAAGCGCCAGTAAACGGCGGTGGTAACTATAACCATCCTAAGGTAGCGAAATTCCTTGTCGGGTAAGTTCCGACCTGCACGAATGGCGTAACGACTTCCCCACTGTCTCAACCATGGGCCCGGTGAAATTGCACTACGAGTAAAGATGCTCGTTTCGCGCAGCAGGACGGAAAGACCCCGGGACCTTCACTATAGCTTGACATTGGTGTTTGGGATGGTTTGTGTAGGATAGGTGGGAGCCGGTGAAGCTGTCACGCTAGTGGCGGTGGAGGCGTTGGTGAAATACCACTCTGACTGTTTCGGGCATCTAACCTTGGACCGTGATCCGGTTCGGGGACAGTGTCTGGTGGGTAGTTTAACTGGGGCGGTTGCCTCCCAAAGAGTAACGGAGGCGCCCAAAGGTTCCCTCAGCCTGGTTGGTAATCAGGTGTTGAGTGTAAGTGCACAAGGGAGCTTGACTGTGAGACGGACGTGTCGAGCAGGAGCGAAAGCTGGGACTAGTGATCCGGCACCGGCGTGTGGAAGCGGTGTCGCTCAACGGCTAAAAGGTACCCCGGGGATAACAGGCTGATCTTCCCCAAGAGTCCATATCGACGGGATGGTTTGGCACCTCGATGTCGGCTCGTCGCATCCTGGGGCTGGAGTTGGTCCCAAGGGTTGGGCTGTTCGCCCATTAAAGCGGCACGCGAGCTGGGTTTAGAACGTCGTGAGACAGTTCGGTCCCTATCCGCTGTGCGCGTTGGAGACTTGAGAAGGGCTGTCCCTAGTACGAGAGGACCGGGACGGACGAACCTCTGGTGTGCCAGTTGTCCTGCCAAGGGCATGGCTGGTTGGCTACGTTCGGGAGGGATAACCGCTGAAAGCATCTAAGCGGGAAGCTTGCTTCGAGATGAGGTCTCCTGCCTCCTTTGAGAGGGTAAGGCTCCCTGTAGACGACGGGGTTGATAGGCCGGGTGTGGAAGCCCTGTGAGGGGTGGAGCTGACCGGTACTAATAGGCCGAGGGCTTGTCCGCTGCAGATAATTGGATGTTCGCGCACACTTGTTCACACGGTTTTCCGCTGTGGGATTCTCCTCGCTATGTGGGTTGTGGTGGGTTGAGGGTTTTGTGGTGGTGTTGGTTTCCGTGGTGGTTATTGCTGGAGGGTCACACCCGGTCTCTTTCCGAACCCGGTCGTTAAGTCTCCTTGCGCTGATGGTACTGCCCTGTGGTGGGGTGGGAGAGTAGGTCGCTGCCACGGTTTTTTGTGGGGAGGGGGTCGCCTTGTGGGCGGCCCCCTCTTTTTTTGTGCCCAGGTTTGTGCGTTTGTGAATCGGGTGGTGTGCGGGGTGGTGGGGGGTGGGTTGGTCCCCCTGTTTCCAGGAAAGCGGAGTGGGGGTGTTCCGCGCCAGGGGAGGATGCCGCCTGTGGACGAGCTGCCGCCGGCGGACGCCACGACCCCGCGGACGCTCACGGCCTCCAGGAGACGGGTGGGGGCTTTCCGTGCGAGTCGCCGGGGCCGCACACCCGACGACCCCGCCCGTGCCCCTCGGGCGGACGAGGGCCTTCGGAGGACGGACGTGCCACCGGTCCTCCTCCGCGTCCCGCGGGAGGCCCCGGAGCGGTGTCGGGCCGACCTCCGTCGGCGCCGGGGTACCGCGTGGGTGACCGTGCCCGCCGTGCTCGGGATCTCGGCGCGGGCACCACAGGAAGCACCTCATCCCCGGACCCGACCGTGGGCACCGGGAGGAGGCGCCCGTCGCAGCGGGACCGGATGCGCCAGGGGGCGCGGTCCCGCACGGACAGCGCCTGGGTGGGGCGCTCGGAAGTACGCGGGGGAGGCGGCCGGAATTCGGGAGCCGCTTTTTCTCAGTCCTCGTCGGCTTCGGGGGAGTCGATGAGCTGCCGCAGCAGCGCAACGAAGTCTTCTTCGCTCATCGCCGACCAGTCCACGTGCTCGTTCATGCTCTGCGGTTTTCCCAGCCTGCGGACCAATAAGCCTGCGTTGGCCGAATTGCTTTGAGAAGTCTGGGTTAACACCGCGTTGGCGCAGGTGGAGGAACCGTGGACAAACGGGGGTGAGCCCCTCGCGGGCCTTTTCCGGGTTCCTCCCCCGCCACGTCTCAGACGCGCTGCTGGAGGGCGCTCCGGCACTCGGGACAGCGGCACCGCTTGTTGTACCCGGTGACGGTGCCGTGCGGCAGGGAGGGGTCCCGCTGCTCGGTGAGCGTGAAGTCGAGCTGGTCGCCGAAGGCCGTGAGGACCCGCGCGGTCGAGAAGACCTGCTTCGGGGTGATGCCCAGTTCGGTCGCCGCTTCGTCGATGTGCCTCCCCATGCGGAGTTTCGCGATGAGACGGGACCGCGTACTCGGCGGCATCTGGGCCTCCGCGTTCGCGATCAGCTGCTCGGCGTCGTCAATGGGGTAGCTCATGGGTTTCCTCTATGTGTGCGGGTACGCCTGCCGCAGCAGGCACCTCAAGCATCGTACGCGGTTTCGTCCCGCTGGTATCGGGGTGAGACATAGGTGACAGGCGATGCCGAACCCCGTCTCCGTCCGGGTCGCCCTCCAGCGGTCTCCCGTTCCTTCGCGCCGGTGTTCTCCTCGGCTGCCTCCGTCGGTCCGTGTTGGTCGACCCTGAGTGGTCCATGTTGTCACTGTGACTGAGGTGAAGGACAAAACCTGGAGTGTTCGATGGTGAACATGAGCCTTCCAGTCCCTCATCCTGGCTACTTATTGTGACAAAAGGCAGGTTTGCCGCCCATGAGAGTGGGAGGAGTGAGCCCGTAATACATCGAATCTGCTGCTCTTTTCTAGAAACGCATTGCTAGATGCTAGGCGCCGTGTTTCGCTGGTGTCCTACCATCTTCGCTCTGCGTCATTGGATGAGCCTCATGACCAGCCCCACGGTTCGTCGTCGGCGACTGTCCGCCGAACTCCGCCGCCGCCGAGTCCAGGCCGGCCTGACCCTCAGCGATGTCGCAGAGGAGCTGGAGTGGTCCCCGGCCAAGCTCGGACACATCGAGACGGGTATCCGCAAGTGGCCCTCCGTCATGGAGATCGCTGCCCTCCTCCGCCTGTACGGGGTGACGGGAGGCCAGCGCGAGGCCATCCTGACCCTGGTCCGGGAGTCCCGGCTCCGCCCCTGGTGGACCGAGTACGAGGACGTCCTCTCCTCCGCCTACGTCGGCAACGAGGCGGGGGCCGTGTCCGTCCAGACGTACGCGGGCATCCTCGTCCCCGACCTCCTCCAGGTCCCCGACTACACCGCCTCGGTGGCCCGTGCCCTGGGGCACGGGGACCGGGGGGCCGACCGCATGGTCGCGGCCTACCTCAAGCGCCAGGAGGTCCTCGACCACGGCGGGCTCGAGCGCTACCACGCCGTCGTCGAGGAGGACGCCCTCCACAGGATCGGTTCCGACCTGGAGCTGTTGCGGGCGCAGACCTCCCGGATCGTCGAGTTGGCGACCGGGTCCGACCGGGTGACGGTGCAGCTGCTGCCGACCTCGGCCGGGCCCCACCGCGGGGTGGCGGGCCCCTTCTCCGTCCTGGAGTTCGACGAGGACGAGTCGGCGCTCGCCTACGTCGACGCGACCCAGGGAGGGTCGATCGTGGAGTCGGACGAATCCGTCCGCGCCTGCAAGCAGGTATGGTCCGAACTCACCGGCACAGCGGCGTCTCCGCAGGCCACCATCGGGATCCTGCGGAGGATGGCGCTGCTGACCTGACCCTGTCGGAGCCCCGGCAGGGGGTTCGACGCCAGAAGTTGGTGCGAATCGGTCCACCGTGGCAGGGACCGCCCCCGATGGCTTGCTAGTCTGCTAGGTGACAACCTCATAAAGTTCTCCACGGAGCCCCCGTCCCCTGACGGGAGCCCGTGTGCACGCACCGGATCAACGAAAGGGTCCAGACAGTGAAGAAGATCATCGTTCTGGCGCTGGTGGCCCTCGGGGCTTTCGCCGTCTACCGCAAGATCCAGGCGGACCGCGCCGAGCTCGACCTGTGGACCGAGGCCACGGCGGCCAGCGAGAGCTGACCACCGGGCTGCCCGGCAGCCGCGAGCGGCCGGGTGGGCGCCATCGGGCGAACCGGGGGTGGGCGCGGCGCGCGCCGTCCCGGATCCCGCTCATCAGTGACACGAAGACGTGGGTGGGCCGACAATCCTGTGGCGCGACCCACGGCTTTGTGCTGTCACGGGTCCTCCCCGGCGACCGCATGATCGCAGACGCCTGCGAGGACGGTATGCTCTGCATAGCGGCCCGGGCCTGAGCCCGGGTTCCGCGGGGCCATAGCTCAGCTGGCAGAGCGCCGGTTTTGCATACCGGAGGTCAGGGGTTCGACTCCCCTTGGCTCCACAGCGAACAACAGCAGGTCAGACGTAGTAGGCGGGGACTCTCAACGGGGGTCCCCGTTTCGTGTTTCCGGGGTCTGGACCGGATTTAGACCGGACGGGCACGGGCAGCATGGGTCATGCCACCTGTGCGAGGGCGGCGGCACGCTTCGCCGCCATGCGGTCGGCCACCTCGTCGAGGCGGTCGGGGAACAGGTGCCCGTAGTGGTCGAGCGTCATCGTCGCGGTCTTGTGACCGAGCATCGTCTGAACGACCTTTACGTCCGCGCCCGACGCGATGGCAAGGGACGCCGCGGTGTGCCGCAGCTTGTGCGCCGTGATGCCGAGGTCGGCAAGGGACGCGGCAACCACGGCAGGGTCGAACACCCGGCGCCGGAAGTTGTCGTACCGGAGCATGCCGCCCTGGGGCGCGGTGAACACCCAGTCGGCCGGCGCCTTGCCGTCGACCGCCTCGCGTAGCTCCTCGACGAGGAACGGAGGCACGGGCACCGACCGCTGCTCGTGCGTCTTCGGGGTGTCCACGTATACCTCGCCGCCGTCCTTGCCGAACGCCTCGACGACGCGGATCCGGCGCCGGTCCAGGTCGACGTTGCGCACCCGCACCGCGGCCGCCTCGCCGTAACGCAGACCCGTGTAGGCGAGCACCAGGAGGAAGGTCCGGAACTCCCCCGCCGCCGCGGCAAGGTCCTCAACCTGTCGATGGTCGAGGTAGACGTGCTCGGAGGCGGGCAGTCGAGGGAGCTTGACGTCCGTCGCCACGTTCACGGCGACCCTCGACGACGCCACGGCCGAGTCGAGGATCATCGACAGCACGCCGTAGATCTTCCGCACCGACGACGCGCTGAGCTTGTCACCGCGGACCCCGGGGGAGTCCACGAGGCCGGCAACCCAGGACACCACGTCGTCGCGCCGGATGTCCGCCACGGCCACGTCTCCCCAGTGGGGGAGGACGTACAGGTCGAGGTGGTCCCGGTATCCCGACTTCGTCGACCGCTTCAAGTCGTGCTGCGCGGCGAACCACGCTTCGGCGACCTCACGTAGCTTCTTGCGTCCCTCCCTGGGGTCCCGGTACGTGCCCGCAGCCAACTGGCTTTCGAGCTCGGTCCGCCGGGCCTGCGCCTGGGGCTCCTTCTGGAAGGTCTCGGCGCGCTCCTTGCCACGCAGGTCGTAGTAGCGCACCTTCCATCGGCCGGGCGGGGTGCGCTTCGCCTTCCGAGCCGCTGCCACCCGGCCGCGGTAGTCCTCCCGGGTCGACATGTCGTCGATCCACACTCGGGTCATGTCTCGTTCTCCGGGTCGTCGTAGTCGAGGGGGCGGAAGCGAGGCTTGTCGAGGTCCGCGACGGTGAGCGTGTTCGCTCGCAGCCACCAGGGACGCACGGCCTGGTCGAACTGCTCGGCTTGTTCGCGCGAGGCTCGACCGGGTAGTGGCTTGTGCCCGTCGACCCACTGCCAAGCCCGTGCCGCGGGGACTTCCCCGTGCCCCGTGATCTCGACGGGGCGGTCGCGGTCGACCTCGACCGGGAGCATGAGGGCGCTGGGGTTGACGTCCAGGACCACGGCCAGGGCGACAAGCTCGTCAACGGTCAGGCGCCGCTGCCCCTTCTCCACCTTCGTGATTGCCGAAGCCTTGATCGGCACCCCAACGTCAGTGAGCCGTTGGGCCAGTTGCTCAGTTGTGACCCCCTGCTGCCCCCGGATCACCGCCACGTTCTGTCCGATCTGCTGACCGGTGGGGCCGATGCTGCTGTAGGTACGTCCGCTGTTCTCTGCCATACAGACAGGATGCTGCCTCAGTTGACGAGGAGCAACCGATGGGGTCATACTTCCTCCCAGGTCTTGAAGTTCTTCATAGTATGGAGACTTCTAATCAGGAAGTCAAAGTTTTGATAGGGGGAAGTGATGGTGGCTGGACCGATACTGAACACCCGCCAACTCGCGGAGCGCTGGGGGTGCGGTGAACAGACACTGGTCAACCAGCGTTATCGAGGGGCCGGGCCCCGTTGGATCAAGCTCGGCCGACTCGTGCGTTACCGCCTCGCTGACATCGAGGCATACGAGGAGTCCCAGGCCCAGGGCGGCGCGGCCGCATGAGCACCAACGCAAACGACCCCCGGCCGGGCCTGGCCGAGGGTCGTGGAGTGGAACTCACCACTGAACTTGCTGAGTCCATCGTAGCCGACCCGGCCGTGCGCCTACGGGCCGCGCTCTACTACGCCGCGCGCGGCTGGCCGGTTTTTCCGTGTGAGCCGGACGGCAAGGCACCTCTCGGCGCCCTCGTGCGGCACGGCGTCAAGGACGCCACCACCGACCCGGCCCGGATCACCGCGTGGTGGTCGCGCCGCCCCGACGCGAACGTGGCCATCGCCACCGGCGCCCCGGCCGTCGACGTGATCGACGTCGACAACAAGCCGGACGGCGACGGCTTCGCCGCGTTCAACCGCCTCGTGCGCGCCGGAATGCTGGCCGGAACCCTCGCCCTCGTGCGCACCCCGTCCGGTGGCATCCACGCCTACCGCACCGGCACCGACCAGGGATGCGGACGGCTCGGTAACCACTTCATCGACTTCAAGGCCCGGGGCGGCTACGTCATCGCCCCACCCTCGACCGTGCAAGGACGCCCCTACGTGCTCACCGAACAACGCCCCACCGGTACCCCGGTGGACTGGGCGCGCATCAAGCGCATCCTCGACCCACCCAAGCCGCCGCGCGCACCCGCACCGAGCGCCGGCCGTACCCCGCGTGGCGTCGGCGCCTTGGTCGACTGGCTGTCCGGTCAGCGGGAGGGCAACCGCAACAACGCCCTGTTCTGGGCCGCGTGCCGCGCGGTGGAGTCCGGCGCAGCAGGGGCCGACCTCGACCAGCTCCTTGCCGCCGCTGTCGGCATCGGTCTGCCCGAGCCCGCCGCACGGGCCACGATCATGTCGGCCCTGCGCCGCAAGGAGGTGAGCGCGTGACCACCGCTGTTGAGTACACCCTGGGCGACCTCGACCAGGGCGACTCCCTGTCCGGCCTCCTGGACGAGGTACACCAGGCGTTCACCCGCTACGTGGTGCTGCCCACCGCCGAGGCCGTCGACGCTCTCGCGCTGTGGTGCGCGGCAACGCACGCCCAGGCCGCCGCCGACCACGCCCCGCGCCTGGTGATCAAGGCCCCGGAGAAGCGGTGCGGCAAGTCGCGGTGCCTGGACATCGTGGAGGCGTTGAGCTTCAAGCCCATCGTGGCCGTCAACGCCACCCCGGCCGCGATCTTCCGCAGCATCGAGGCCGAGGAACCGCCGACGCTCATCTTCGACGAAGCCGACACGATCTTCCCGGCCAAGGGCGGCAAGGTCGCCGAACAGAACGAGGAGTTGCGCGGGTTGCTCAACGCCGGACACCAGCGGGGCCGCCCGGCCCGGCGCGTGGTCGGCAAGGGCACCGAGCAGACCGTCGCGGAGTTCCCCACGTTCGCCATGGCGGCGCTGGCAGGGATCGGGTCCATGCCCGACACGATCGAGGACCGGGCCGTGGTCATCACGATGCGCCGCCGCGCCCCCGGCGAGCACGTGGCCAAGTTCCGGTACCGGCGCGACCAGCTCCCGTTGCACGCCCTACGCGAGCGCCTGGGCGACGTCATCGCGACCCACCTCGACGCCTTGGGCGACGCCGAGCCGGACATGCCGGTGGAGGACAGGGCCGCGGACACCTGGGAACCACTCATCGCGCTCGCCGACGCGGCCGGCGGAACCTGGCCGGAACGCGCCCGGCAGGCGGCGAAGACCCTCACGAGCGCCCAGGACGCGGACGGAACCACCTCTGTCGGAGTGCGGCTGCTCACCGACTGCCGGGCCGTGTTCGCGGACATGGGCCACCCGACCGCCGTCAAGTCGGCCGCCCTTGTGGAGGGGTTGAAGAGGATCAGTGAGGCGCCCTGGGCCGAGTGGGGCCGGGACGGACTCACCGCGCGCAAGCTCGCCGACCTGCTCGCCGAGTACGACATCAGGTCGAGCAACATCGACTTCGCGCCGGGCCGCACCGACCGCGCCAAGGGCTACCTCCGACTGAAGTTCTCCGACGCCTGGGCGCGCTACTGCGCACCCGAACAGGCTGACACGGACCCGAACGGCGGTGGTGACCCGTACCAGCCGTACCAAGGTCATCAGTCCAGCTCAGGCCAGGTACGGCAGAACGGGGTGGCACGCAACGATCCGTACCAGGAAAACAGCCGTACCACGCTGACCAGCACAAACGATGTTGGTACGGCTGGTACGGCACAGGGCGAAGAACCCACCACGATCACCTGCCGGACCCCCGGCTGCGACACCCGCGTGGCCCTGGATCTGTACCCCAACGGCCACTGCTTCCCCCACCAACCGCTCACCGCATGACCCCCGGGGCGCCCGCACCCGGCGGGCGCCCGCCCAGGAAGGAACCCACCATGAGCTACCTGCACCGCCTCGACGGCGCCAACCTCACCCACACGTTCACCCCCGGCCCCACCCCGGCCCCGCCCGCCGGACTCGCCGCCGCCCTGGACACCGTCCCCGGCTGGGGCACCGCCTGGCAGGGCCGCAAGGACATCGTCGACCGGCTCCGCACCCTGCCCGGCGCGGACATCGACGCCCAGGTCGTCGACCTCACCCGGGAGCACGCCGCGGAGCTGGTCGCCGCAGTCCTGGACCGGCGCCCCCTGCCCGCCCCCATCGGCGACCGCATCACCGCCCTGCGCCGGGAGGCCGAGGCCACCGAGGCCGAGCGCGAGGCCCTGCGCCTGGCCGCGGCCGACCTCCTCGTCAAGCTCGCCGACATCCTCCGCGCCTCCACCGACACCGTCATGGCCCACCTCGACACCCGGCTCGGCGAGATCATCGCCCAGGCCCGCAAGCTCAACATCTCCCCGGCCGACCTCCCCGCCGGCGCTGCTGCCCTGCGCGTGGGCGACGAACAGCGCGCCGCCCTGCTCCGGCTGGAGGACCTGGCCGAGGACCTGTCGGAGGTGCGCAGCGCCCAGCTCGCCGCCCTCGAGGGCCGCAAGCAGCTGGACGCCTCCCACTGCTTCGCCGACGTCCACGAGCTGCTGCCCTGGGGAGAAGACGCCCCGTGGCCCGGCGACCTGACCCGCCCCGACGCCGCCCACCTGGCCTGGATCGCCACCACGCCCGGCGTGCGCGCCTGGGTGCCCACCACCGTGCAGGCCCAGGAGACCGCCGACCGGCTCAAGGCCGCGCACGAGCGGGCCGAGTACGACTACCTGCGCCGCCAGCGCAGCGAGCGGGGGGCGCTGGGCATCATGCAGACCCAGCGCCTGGACCAGCTGGAGCGCATCGTGAAGAACACCCCGGCCGAGGACATGAGCCCCAGCCAGAACCACCGGCCCCGCCCCGAGGTGGCCGCCGCCCAGGCCCGGCGCGGACGGGCCGCCCGCGCCGAGGCGTACCGCCACCCGGCCCGTTCCTGACAGCCCCGCCAGCACCCGGGGGTGCCGAACCGGCACCCCCGGCCACCTGAGAGAGGACCCCGCCATGAGTACAACGGACGCCGGACGACGCCGCTACCGCCGCGAACACCCCCGGGTCACGAACGACCCCGGCCGCTATGCCGACCTGAGCGACACCGCGGTGAACAGGGGCAGGCTGCGCCACGCGGCGCGCACAGGCAACGAGGCCGCGCGCGAACTGCTCGCCAAGTGGGAGAACGAAGCGCGCGCAGACGAGGCGCCGAACGTCGGGTTCGGTTCGGTGGCCGACGGCAACGACGCCGCCTGAGCGCAGCGGACTGGCAGGAGACGACGGTGAACGGCGCGCGAGGGAAGACGAGAGCGGGTACCCCGCGCTCTCGCGCGCCGTTCACCGCACGACCAGGCGGTGCGCGCCGCACAGACCCCAGGGGAGTGCCCCCGGGGGCCGGGACACCAGCTGACCGCCTTGTCATAGCCGGGGCCAGTGGACGCGACCTGAAAAGCCCCTATGGCAACTCTCTGACCTGCGGTTTTCCGGGGCCGGAATCCGGCCTTGCGCCCGGTCGGCGCACCTTCCGCGCCCCGGTTCTACAAAGCCGCAGGTCAGCGACCTACATTCGTAACAGGCAGAGGTGAGCAGCATGGAAGAGAAGATCCCCGACCCGCCCCCGGGCACGGGCCCGGCGGGGTGCAAGCTGTGGCTGTCGGTCGTGACCGACTTCGGACTCGACCCGCATGAAGAGCTGTTGCTGATCCAGGCGGTACGGTGCGCCGACCGCCTCGACCAGATGGCCGATGCCCTCGACGGGGCCCCGCTGACGGTGGCCAACCGGCACGGCGACCAGGTCCCGCACCCGCTGTTGGTGGAGTCGCGCCAGCAGTCCCAGCTCCTCGCGAAGCTCCTCGCCTCACTCCGTCTGCCCAGCGGTGAAGAGGATGCCCGCCCGCAGCGGCGGGGCGCGGCCCGTGGCTCCTACGGCGTCCGGGTTGCCTCGTGAGGCGTCGGAACCGCCCGGCGGCCGTCGACGTCCCGGAGTGGGTGAGGTACTGCGTGGTGGAGCACTGGGACCCCGAGGGGGACGTGGTCCGGGCGCTGCTGACGTGGTTGGCCGCGTGCGATGCCTGGGAAGTGCGGACGGGCGTCCCCGTGTGGCCCGCCTGGGAGGGCCCGGGGCGCGCGTTCGGGCCCCGCCCGGCCGCCCAGGTGCCCGGCGTCGAACCGCCCCCGCCCGGCGTGGTCAGCGAGGCGCAGCAGTTGCGCGCGAGTCGGCGCGGCCGCACGACGCCAGACCCCGGCTGATGGGCCCCGCCTGTCGGGAGACGCCGGCGCCCCGCCTCTCCGAGTAGGAGGGGCGGGGCGCCGGCGTTCGCTGTCTACATGAGGCCGGCGCGCCGAGCCAGGATGTGGACGGTGGCGACGCCGACGGCGAGCAGGGCCAGGATGGCCCAGACCCACCAGGCGGTGCCCTGGGAAAGGGTGCCGATGGCGGCGGTGATCAGGGCGAGGGCGAGGGTCGCGTAGGCGATCCGGACGGCGGTCTTCGTGCTCATGGTCTGCCTTCCTGTTCGGGGGTGGTGTGTGCGATCCTGAGAGGAGGGGCGGACCCGGGGTATCTCTCTTACCCCGGGCCCTCCCGTTAGCGCTTGTTACGGCGCTTGCGGTGGCGACCGATCGCGTGTCGTCCCTTGCCCACCTTCGGATTGTCCTGGATGTAGCGGACGATCGCGAGTGTGAGTCCGGCGACTGCGATGATCAGCGTGATCACCTGAAAGATGCTCACTTTCTCACCTCCTCTCTATTCTCTTGTGTCTTCATTGTATATGCGCCTAGACAAGAATGTCAACCCGCCTGGACAAAAAAAGTTCAGACGCCTAGACTCAGTGGCATGGACATCCCCGAAACCCTTGCCCAGCTGCGCAAACTCCCCGAGCTCGCCAGCGAGGAGGCCGACCCGCTCGCCCGCGCCAAGCTCATCGGCGAGATCCTCGCCGGTCTCGGCGAGGTGGAAGCGGCCCTGAAGGAGGTGCGGCAGCCTGCCGTCGCCGACCTCCGCGCCCAGGGCCACACCGTCCGCGCGCTTGCCGCCGAGCTGGGCCTCAGCCCCGCCCGGATCGACCAGATCTCCAAGGGCAAGCGGGCATGACGAAACGCCCCCGCCCCTCCCGTGTGGGAGGAGCGGGGGCGCGGTCTGTGTCCGGCGTCAGTTCACGTGCGCCTCGTGCCACCACCCGTTGCCCGTTCCGAGCCCGTCGAGTTCCACGGCGACGATGGCGGCGAGTCGCTCGCGGAGCGACTCGCTGTCGGCCATGGCGTGCTCGGACCGGCAGGACCGGCGCTCGTCTGCTGTCATGCGGATGCGCACCCGTAGGTGGAATTCCTCTGTCACGTGCCTCCCGTGTCTTGACGGTATCCGTGCGTAGTGACAATCGCCCAGCAAGCGGGGCGGCTACAAGGGACGCTCCTGTAGGAGCGCCTGTACCTCGGCCTCACGGAACCGGCGGTGCCCGCCCGGGGTCATGAGGCTGCTGATCCGCCCGGCGAGCGCCCACCTGGTGACCGTCTTGGGGTCCACCCGGAACAGGCGGGCGACCTCGGCGGGGGTGAGCAGGGGGCCGGGGTCGGGTATCGGGGCGGTCGTCACTGGTTCTCCCCCTGCTCGTCCTGCCATCCCATGTAGTCGCCCTGCCGGTCGACGGCGTCCTGTTCATCGTCGGTGAGCGGTGCATCGTCAGGATCGGGGCCGTGGCTGCTCACGGTGTTCTCCTCGTGGTGCGGGGACGGTCGGCGCGGTGCGGGCGCGCCTGCGGGGAAGGGGACCGCCGGTGGTGGCGGTCGCGGGGTCGCGGGTGGTGCGCGGCGCGGTGAGCCGGGCGAACTCGGCGAGGGTCACGGCGTGCCCGTTCGGGTCTGTTGTCCCCACGTGCCCGGGTTGATCATCCGTGCTTCGAGGGCGTCGGCGCTCTCTTCCATGAGAGTCGGCTCGACCCCGACGACCAGGGCACTGGCCATCCAGTACCGGGGGGTCCGCCACACCTTCCAGCGCCCGACGTGTTCGGCGCGCAGCCGGTCGAGTTCGTGCGCCTCCAGGGCGTCGAGGAGTTCGGGCGTGGTCGGCGCGGACACGACTGCCTCCCCGCGGGTGGCCCGCCAGTGGCCGTGTGCGGCGCCATCGCGGTCGCGGCTGATCTCCCACGCGGGGTGGTCGGCCGCGATGATCTCGATAGCGGACGCGCGGGTACGGAGGGGCGCCCGGTCGTCCGCGCGCTGGTCGGTCATCATCGCTCACCTCGGAGGTTGGGGTGAGGACGACGCTAAGCGCGCACGCGGGCAACAGAGGGCACAGAATGTGCCCCCTTGGCATCACACGGTCAACAGTCCCAAGCGGTCCGCCAACTCCGAGGCGCGCTGCTGCCTGCGCCCGTCCCGCTCATCCAACTCTTCCAGGACGATCCGCCGCGCATACCCGTTGAAGCGGATCGTTTCGGGTGCCGCCTCGTGGGCGGCTTCCAGCACCGCCAACGCCGCTTCGGGCTGGGCGTCGAGGTAGTAGGCGCGCGCCTGTTCGATCTCGTGCCGCGCGCGGCGCGGACGCGACGGAATCCGTGCCGACACGGCACGAGCGGCTTGCCGCACCGACTCGCCACCGGCACGCAGCTCCACGGCGATGGTGACGGCGTGCGCGCCCATGACCGCCTGGGAGAACGAGGTGACCGGATGGTAGTAGCCGCTCGGGAGCCGGGCGGCAACCTCGTTCGCCGCGTCCCACCGCGCCCACGCCGCGCCGGTCTCGCCCCGGCGTGCCGCCGTATACCCGTCCTCGAACAGCATCGCGCCCCGGATCGCCGCGACGCTGACGACGTCGGTGTCGGCACACCGGTCGAGGAGTTCCAGGGTGCGTGACGTCACCACATCGGCCGCGTCCCAATCTCCGGCGTCGCGGTGCGCCTGGGCCATCAACCACGAGGCGACGCCGATGGCGTGCACGTCGCCTGAGTCGTGGGCGGCAACCATGCCGCGCTCCGCGACGCGCCACAAGAGGTCTTGAGCGGGTTGGTAGGCGATGAAGAACTGAGAGAGCGCGTACACCTCGGCAAGGATCGCCTGGGCCGCTCGCCGGGTGGCGCGGTCGTCGGACTGGTGAGCGGCAAGCTGCGCGTCCTCGATCAACGCCGGCAAGAGCTGGCCCAGCACTTCCCGATGATGGGGCGAGGAGTGACGCGCCGACCATGCCTGGTCGAGGCGGGCCCGCAGGTGCATGACTGGCGGGGCCTCCCGCGGGGACAGGGAGGGAAGCGCGTTGATAGCGGCGCGGACCTGGGACAGCCGCGGGTGCCCTGGACCGGTGAACAGGCTGATGGGCATGGACTGGTCGCCGGTGAGCTGGGAGAGGTCCCGCACCCGCAACGCCTCTGCCAGCCGCAGGAGCATTGCCAGCTTCGGCGTCTGGAGACGGCCGGTCTCCACCGCCTTCACCCACGACGCGGACTTGCCCACGAGACCGGCGAGGATGTCCCGGGTCATGCCGCGCCGGGTGCGCTGGATCTTCAGCCGCTGTCCGAAGGTGAGTGCCGCGTCTGCAGGGTCGGGGGTAGGCTGTGACATATCGGGCCTCGTCTTCTCTGGGTTGGTCGCACTTCTCAGAGTAGGGCGGGGCCTTTCCAGTGTCAGGGGTTGCCGGCCACCGCAGCACGACGAAGCGGACCGCCCCGGCAAGGGACGGCCCGCTCTCAGCCCAGGATCACCCCTGCTGGCACTCCCGGATGCGGGTACGACCCCACGACGCCGACCGGCCGAACCGCGCGGCAAGCTCCCTGCCGGTGAGCGGCACACCCTCGTCGAGTGCGGCACGGTACGCCTGCCGCGCCGCGGCACGGTCGTCTCCGTGCTCCTGGCCGTGATCCTCCCCGTCCTCGTCGAGGGACGCCGTCACCACGTCGCGCCCACCCCGGGCGGCAACCGTCGGCACGAGCGCGGCACGCTCCGGCCGCCCCGCGCCCTCGTCCGTGCCGCGCGGCACGCCCTGGGCGCCGTCGCGGGCACCCGGCCCGGCGAGCGCCAGCGACGCCACCAGGAGGAGTCCGTCGACCGACAGCGGCAGCAGGTGCGCGACCAGGTCCGACTCCCCGTAGGAGAGCAGCAGGTCCCGCATGTGCCCGTAGGACACCACCGCGGCAACCCCGGCGACCACCGCCGTACCAACCCACCGCAGGGCGACGATCCACCACGGCCCCGCGGTGCGGGCGCGGGCGACCAGTTCGGCGACCAACAGGAGGGCGACGGGCGCCCATCCGGACGCGATGACCCGGCCGGCCTCGACCGTGCCGCCCCCGTCGAGGGCGTGCAGGACGTTCGCGCCGATGGACACCACGGCCCCCGTCACGAACGCCAACCAGGCGATGCCGTCCCCGCGCGTCACTGGGTCACCGCCTGGGCGACGTCGCCGCGGGTGATCTCGGCGGCGACAGCCTCGCGCAGCTCGCCCGGGAGAAGGTCGGTTTCGCGCACCACTCGGGCGCGCTCCCGCGTGGGCATCTGGGATCGGAAGGCGAGCAGGATGTAGGTCCGCCCGTCGTGCTTCAGCGGCCGGGCAGCCGCCGAGTAGGAGGCGGGTAGGTCGACGTCCACGAGAAGGACGCCGGGCGTCGGGTAGAAGACCGACGCGGGCGCGGAGTCGGTAACGTGGTTCATGGCTTGGGCCTTCTGGGAGGCCCGGCCGCCGCGCCCGACCAGGTCTAGCCACCTGGCCGGGCGCCCCGTTGCTAGACCGGATTTAGACCGGATGGCTACGGGAGGCCGGGGTATCTAGCGGGATTCACAGTGACCTGTTTTTCGAGGTCAGGGTTGATTCGCTGCTATTCGCCCAGGTGGCAAAGCCGCCGGAATGAGATTTGCATACCGGAGGTCAGGGGTTCGACTCCCCTTGGCTCCACAGCGAGAACGCACAGACCAGACGTTGTGACGGGGACTCCTTACGGGGGTCCCCGTTTCGCGTTTCCGGGGGCCGGCACACATTCGGTACAGGCGGGCCGGGAGCCGGCCGCTCCGTCTCCTCCTGGGCGGTTCCGGCCGCCGTCCTCCGGCCCCTGCTCCGCTGCTCCCCTGCGCCCGCCGGACCGGCCGACCAGCAGCCGGAACCGTTGCCCGGTGTTCGCCCTATGAGTGCTATACGGAGAAAAACCCGAATGGGGACGTGTGCCCGTATTCAATGGGACCTGGGGCTTGAAAGTAGGAATTGTGTTCGGTTACCAATGAGTAGCGCAAAGTTCGGCCGTCCGTGGTGTGAAAAGGGGGACCCTGGTGTTGCGGCTCGTGTGCGGCCCCGGAGTGCCTATAGTCCGTTCGGGTGAGAAGGATGACGGAGAGTCCACTTCGGCCGTGCGCGTCCGGGTGGGGCCAGTCGCTCATGGGATGGCATGAAGTCGCAGGTCATAGGGCTTGTCGGTGAATGGTCTGCCCATGACCTTTCATTCCGGTTACGTGGACCCGCCCGTACCACATGCGGTGACTCTGCGTGTGTGTATGATGACACTCCCTCTCAGTGCAATGGTCCTACTGGGCCATATGAGAAATAGGCCTCTTGGGGTCTGTTGGTGAACTGGGACGATCCGTAGTTTCGACACCAGCGACAACGAGGAAGACACCGCGCCGAAACGATCGACCGCCGAAGACGGCCCGTACGGCCCCCCGTACGTGCTCCGGCCCCGTCATCGGATCGGTCCGCTTCTCCTCACCGCCGACGGTCGCGCCGGTCGGCGGATTTCCGATCACCACACATGCTGATCTTGGGAGTGGGGCAACATGTGGAATGAGAAGATGGCAGCCCGTGCCAAATGCCGGGAGATCGATCCTGACGCCCTGTTCGTACAGGGTGCGGCGCAGAACCGCGCCAAGCTGATCTGCCGGGGATGCCCGGTGCGTACCCAGTGCCTGGCGGAGGCGCTGGACAGCCGTATCGAGTTCGGTGTCTGGGGAGGCATGACCGAACGCGAGCGCCGCGCCCTCCTGCGTCGCCGCAAGGACGTGGTCAACTGGTACGAGTTGCTGACCAGTGCCGAACGCCGCTACGAGGCGGAGCAGGCCCGGCAGGACGACCTCCGTTCGGGGGCCGTCGCGCCGGTCGGCACCGCCGCGGAGACCCCCGCTGCGGAGGCCGAGACCGTCCCCGTGGCCGTTCCGGTCCACGTGGCGGAGGCGGCTCCGGTCCCGGTCGTGGTGCGGGCCTGATCCGCGGCACGGGCCGCTGAGCCGGACCGGCCTCCGGGGAAGGGGCGTCCCCGGACCCGGTCGGGCAGACGAAAGTCGTGGTCCGCCTCCACCCCAGGGGGGAGAGCAGGATCAGGGGAGGATCAGGGACGGCCCCGATGGCGGTGGCCGAGTCTGTGACGCATGATGGTGGGAGTACGGCTGAACTGGGCCGTGCTCCCGTCGTCGTTGGGAGTGGGAGTGGCTGTGCAGGACCCTCAGTATCCGGCGAGACGCCCCTGGGAACCGCAGGCCCAGCCGCAGATTCGCCTCACCGACGCGCAACGCGACTCCGTCATCCGGGTGTTGCAGGAGGCCTTCAGCCAGGGCCAGCTCGACGAGGAGGAACTCGACGAGCGGACCGGCAAGGCCATGAAGGCCAAGTTCGGCGCCGACCTGGCCCCTCTGACCGAGGACCTCGGGGTGACGCCGCAGGGCTCCCCCGCCGGATCGGGGGCGTCCCCGTTCGGCTCGACCGGTCCGGGCGGCGGGCAGAAGCCCGGGCCCAAGGAGCCCCTGCCCAGCTCCCCCGCCGAACGCGTGGGGGCCGCGGCCGCCCACGGCGGGAACTACCTCTTCCCCGTCGTGGCGCCCCTGGTGATGTTCCTGGCCAGCGACAAGACCTCGCCGTACGTCCGGCGCCAGGCCCTGGAGTCACTCAACTTCCAGCTCTTCTGCCTCGTCGGAGGCATCACGAGCTTGCTGCTCGTCTGGCTGGCCCTGCCGATCGTCCTGGTCGTCGCCATCGCCCTGGGCTGGCTCGTCCTGCCGGCCATCGCGTCCGTCGCGAGCCTCACCGGCAGGAACTGGCGCTACCCGACGCCCTACCGCTTCCTCAAGGACGACTGAGCCGACACGCGTCTCCGTCCCTGACACGACGGAGCCGGGGCGGGAGGACCCGCCCCGGCCGGAGGGGATGAAACCGCCGCGTCGGCGGGGGCGGGCCGCCCTCGCCGCCGGACGCGGTGGTCCGTCTGTCGTCGTGTCGTCGTCCTGCCGGGCACCCGTCAGTCGGCCTCTACCGGCCGGGGCGCCCGTTCTCCTTGGCGCGGTTGTCGCCCGAGGCGGCGCGGACGGTCTCCTTGGCCTTGCCCTTGGCGGCCTTGGCGGTCTCCGTGGCCTTGTCGGCCGCGTCGGAGGCCTTCTCCTCCAGGTTCTCGCGGGTCTCGCGGACCTGGTCGCGGGCCTGGTCCAGGTGCTCCTGCCACTCCGCGTCCTGCGACGCCTGCCGCAGGCGGATCAGCGAGTACACGACCACGCCGCCGACCACGGCGGCGCCGCCGATCAGGAGCCCGCGGGGGATCCGGCGGCCTCCGCGGCTCAGCAGCCGCAGTCCTCTGCGACCCGGGTTCGGGTCGACGCGTTGCGCCGCGGCGCTGAGGAGCCCGGCCACACGGGGCGCCACGGTGTCCTCCACGCGCAGCGCGGCGGTCTCCAGCCGGGGGGCGGTCCAGCCACGCGCCTGGAGGAGCTTCAGGGAAGCCTGGTCCCGTGCCTGGTCGGCATACGGGCCGAGCCGGTCGGCCTGCTCCTTGGCAAGGTCCTGCAGACGGGCGAGGGTCGCCTCGGCCTCCTTGCGACGCTTGGCAGTGTTAGGCACGTCGTCAGCTCCTTCGATCGTTCACCGGTTCCTACGGTCCCCACCCGGCGTGGCCGACGCGTCGAGCCACGATGGGCGGCTCCTCGTCGTCCTTCCCCGTTATCCGGGTGTTATCTCAACATACGTCCTCTCCGTCGGCGATCGGAGTTTCGACACCAACGGACGGGTTCTTCTCCGTCCCGTCCTTCCCACGTATCGCCGTCCCTCACACCACACCGGCATGCTCCGTCCCACACCGCCCGGCTCCGGGGCGGTCCGCCGGGTTTCGGACGAGCCCGGGAACCGGACGGGTAACGTGAGCACGTAAACGAAGTCGACCGAAAGGCACGTAGGTGTCGGACTCCAACGGTCAGCCCACTGCGCGGCTGAACACCTCCAAGGGAACCATCGTCGTCAAGCTGTTCGAGGAGGAGGCGCCGGAGACGGTCGCCAACTTCATCGGCCTGGCTGAGGGCACCAAGCAGTGGATGGACCCGACCACGGGCAAGCCCTCCAACAGCAGCCTGTACGAGGGCACGATCTTCCACCGTGTCATCGACGGCTTCATGATCCAGGGCGGGGACCCGCTCGGTACCGGCCGCGGCGGCCCCGGCTACACCTTCAAGGACGAGATCCACCCGAAGCTGCGCTTCGACCGTCCGTTCCTGCTGGCCATGGCCAACGCCGGCCCCGGCACCAACGGCTCGCAGTTCTTCGTCACCGTGGAGAAGCCGTACTGGCTCGACGGCCGCCACACCATCTTCGGTGAGGTCGTCGAGGGGGACGGCGTGGTCACCGAGATCTCCAAGGTGGAGACCGACTCCCAGGACCGTCCCCGCGAGGACGTGGTGATCAACAGCATCGAGATCACCCGCTAGCCGACCGATGAGCAGGCCAGGACACCGAGGAGTGAGAGACAGACCATGACCGCGCCCCCGCCTCCGTCCGGTGCGGCACCGGAACCGGGGCCGACGGCCCCGCGCACCTGTTACCGGCACCCCGACAGGGAGACCGGGGTCAGCTGCACCAGGTGCGAACGGCCCATCTGCCCGGACTGCATGGTGGAGGCGTCGGTGGGCTTCCAGTGCCCCCGGTGCGTCGCGGAGGGGAACCGGGGCGTGCGCCGGACCCGGACGCCCTTCGGGGGCCGGACCGTCGCCAAGCCCTACGTGACCTGGACGCTCCTGGGCCTGATGGCGGCCGGGTTCATCGCCCAGCTGGGCACGTCCGACCCCATCGGTCAGGCGGGCTACTCCGGGCTGGTCCGGGAGTTCGCCATGCTCGGCTTCGGCCGGTGGGAGGACGGGACGCTCCGCGGTGTGATGACGGGCGAGTGGTACCGGCTGATCACCGCGGCGTTCCTGCACGGCAGCATCTTCCACCTGCTGTTCAACGGGTACGCCCTGTACGTCCTCGGGACGCAGCTGGAACGCTGGCTGGGCCACGGGCGGTTCCTCGCCCTGTGGGTGGTCGGCGCGCTCTCCGGTTCGGTGCTGAGCCTCCTGGCGGCGCCCACACAGCTGTCCGTCGGCGCCTCCGGCGCGATCTTCGCCCTCTTCGGCGCGGTGCTCGTGATCGGCAAGAGGCTCGGCCTGGACCTGCGGATGGTGCTCGTGCTGATGGGGGTCAACCTCGTGTTGACCTTCGTGGTCCCGAACATCTCCTGGACCGCGCACATCGGAGGACTGGTGGCCGGGCTCGCCGTCGGCGCCGTGTTCGCCTACCTGCCGGGCCGGCAGGCCAAGGCGTCGTCCCGGACGCTGACGCACGCCCTCCTGGTCGCCGCGCTCGTCGCCCTGCTCGCGGTCCTGGTGGCCGCTGCGCCGGTGATCGTCCTCGGCTGAGGGCCGTCGCCTCGTCGGCCCCGGGGGTTCTCCTCCGGGGCCGACGTCGTTCCGTGGGTCCACCCCGGTGCGGGCATGACGAACAGAGCTACCCACAGCCTGTGGATAACCCTGTGGAAAACATGAATATGGGCTGTTCAGGCCCTATAAGGGGCGCGGCTCGCACGACCGTTGACGGCTGCGTTCCGCGCACGTCCGAGACACCGCTCGCCCCGGGGGCGTCGGGTCGGTCGGGCGTTCGCTCGGCGGGGGTCAGTGCCAGCGCGTGGAGAGGACGACGGCCACGATGATCCCGCTGAAGCCGATCAGCAGGTTCCAGTTCTGCCAGTCCTGCATGTACGGGACGTGGTCGCCCGCGATGTAGTAGACCGCGATCCAGAGAATGCCGAGGGCGAAGAAGCCCAGCATCGTCGGCACGAGCCAACGCGGGCTGACCTTCGGCTTCTCTTTGGAAGGAGGCGGAGTGTAGACAGCCTTCTTCTTGCGATCGTTGCGGGACTTGGGCACGGTCGCTGCTCCAGTACGGTGGGGCGGTTCGGAACGAGAACACAGTCTACGCCCAGGGGGGAGCCCCCGTCACCGGTGGGACGCCGGGGATCCGGGGCGCGGCCGCCGGCGCCGGAACGCCCCAGGCCACACGGGGCCGGAACGGCGGACGGGCCGCACCCCTCGGGGTACGGCCCGTCGTCCCGCTCTGCGGAGCCCCTACTGCCAGGCCGGGTGCCACTCCTGCGGACGGAAGTCCTGCGGGCGGAAGACGAAGCCGTCCGGCCCCTCCTGCCCCGGCGGAGTCCCGCCCTCGCCCGGCGGGGTCCCCTCCCCCGGGCCCGGAGGGGTCTCCTCGGAGTCCGTCGGCGGCTCCTCCTCCGCCGGTGCCGTCGCGATCGTGACGGTCACCGTGGTGTTCGGCGCGACCATCTGCGCCGCCTCGGGCGACTGGGAGATGACCGTGCCCTCCGGCTGGTCCGCCGTCTCCTGCTCCTGGAAGGAGGCGCTCAGGCCCACCTGGCCCAGGGCGGACTCGGCTCCCCCGCGGGTCATGCCGCGGAGGTCGGGCACCGCCACCTGGTCGGGTCCGGAGGAGATGTACAGCGTGATCGCCGTGTCCGGGGAGGCGTCCTCGCCCGCGGCCGGGTCGGTGCCGATGGCATTGCCCTCGGCGACGCTGTCGTCCGACCTCTGTTCCGGGGTGACGTTCTCGAAGCCCGCCTCGTTCAGGGTGCTGACGGCGTCGGCCTCGCTCTGGTTCTCCACGGAGGGGATCGCCACGTCGCCCGGACCGGAGGAGACGAAGAGGACGATCTCCTCCGTCACCGCGGTCTCGCTGTCGGCGGGCGGGTCGGTCTCGATGACCGTGCCCTCCTCGACCTCGTCGTCGGCCCGGGGCTCGGAGGTGACGTCCTCGAAGCCCGCCTCGGTGAGGGTCGCCCGGGCCTCCTCCTCGGTGGATCCGGCGACCGACGGCACCGGCACCGTCTCAGGTTCGGAGGGACCCCGGTTGAACAGGACGAACACCAGGATCAGGGAGGCGATCACGCCGACGGCGAGGAGGACCCAGAGGGCGGCCTTGCCGGCGCCGCCCTTCTTCCGCTCGTCGTCGTAGCGGTCGTCGTAGCGGTCGTCCTCGTACCGGTCGTCGTAGTCGTCGTACCGGTCGTTCGAGGGGGGGAGCGCCGTCGTCGCACCGGCGGTGGCCATCGCCATGGTGCCCGCCTGGGTGGGCATCCCCGCCAGGCCGCGCTGGATGTCCGCCCGCATCTCGGCGGCGTTCTGGTAGCGCTCCTCGCGGTCCTTGGTCATGGCCCGGAGGGTGATGTCCTCCAGCCAGTCGGGAATCTGCGGGTCCACCTCGGTCGGCGGCACCGGGTCCTCGCGCACGTGCTGGTAGGCGATCGACACGGGGGAGTCGCCGGTGAACGGCGGCCGGCTCGTGAGGAGCTCGTAGAGCACGCAGCCCGTCGAGTAGATGTCGCTGCGGGGGTCCACCCGCTCGCCGCGCGCCTGCTCGGGCGACAGGTACTGGGCGGTGCCGATGACCTGCGAGGCCTGGGTCATGGTCGCCTGGTCGTCGTTCATCGACCGGGCGATGCCGAAGTCCATCACCTTGACCTCGGCGTTGCGGGTCAGCATCACGTTCGCGGGCTTGATGTCGCGGTGGACGATCCCGTTGTCGTGGCTGTACTCCAGCGCCTTGAGGATGCCGTCGACCAGTTCGGCGGAGCGTTCCGGCAGGAGCCTGCGGTCGTCGTCCAGGAGCTCCTTGAGGGTGCGCCCGTCCACGTACTCCATGACGATGTAGGGGATGGACACCCCCTCGACCATGTCCTCGCCGGTGTCGTAGACGGCGATGATGGCCGGGTGGTTCAGCGAGGCGGCCGACTGGGCCTCCCGCCGGAACCTCGCCTGGAACACGTGGTCGCGTGCCAGGTCGTGTCGGAGGGTCTTGATGGCGACGAGCCGGTCGAGCCGCAGGTCGCGCGCGCGGTAGACCTCGGCCATGCCACCGCGCCCGACGACGACGTCGAGCTCGTAGCGTCCGCCAAGGAGCCGGGGCTGGGACATGTCGTGCACTGATCCTTGTGTCTTCCGGAAGCCGCCCGTGGGCCGCCGCCTACCCTGAGCGTCTCTCGCTCATTGCCTCGGTATCGAGATGCTGTCGGGGGGAGGTCCTCCGCCGTTGTCCTCGCCACCCGGGTCCGGGGGCGGGGGTTCCTCCTCGCCCGGTGTCTCCTCCTCCGACCCGTCGTCCTCGCCGTCCTCGGGAGGACTGCTCTCCTCTTCGTCCTCCTCCGGGAGGGATGGCTCCGTCGTCGGGGACGGCTCGGTCTCCGGCGACCAGTCCGGCTGGTTGTCCGGCACCACGGGGACGTCCACCGGGTCGGACTCCTCCGGTTCCTCCGAAGGTGAGGAGGACGGCGAAGGACTCGTGGCCGGCGGCTCCACCGCGTCACGCATGGGATCCACCTCTTGGTTGCCTCCGTAGAGGAAACCGGCCACCACCGCGGCGACGATCAGGACCGTCGCCGCGACCGCGGCGAGCACCACGGGGGCGCTGATCCGGCGTTCGGAGGTCCCTGCAAGCCTAGCGGAGTCCTCTTCCCCCACCGGGGTCACAGCCGCCTGACCGGCGGTTCGCCGGGACACCGGCCCCGTCCCGGGGTCGGGGACCGCGCCCACCACCATGGTCTGGGCCATGCCGTTGAACCCCGCGGAGGGGGTCGGCGGCCCGGTGCCCGCGTTGGAGCGGATGACCGCGGCCAGGTGGGCGACCTCGCTCGCCGAGGCCGGCCGCTCCTCGGGCTCCTTGAGGAGCAGGGAGGTCACCAGGTCGTCGATGTCGGCCGGGATGTCGTCGGGGAGTTCCGGCGGTTCGTCGCGGGTGTGCGCGAGCGCCAGCGCGACCGGGCTGTCGCCGGTGAACGGCGGGGTCCCGGCCAGGCACTCGTAGGCCACCACGCCGAGCGCGTACAGGTCCGACGAGGAGGTCGCCGGTCGGCCCGACGCCTGCTCGGGCGAGATGTACTGGGCGGTCCCCATGACCATGCCGGTCTGGGTGAGGGTCACCGACATGTCGCCGCGGGCGATGCCGAAGTCGGTCAGCTTGAGCTGCCCGTCCGGGGTGACCAGCAGGTTGCCCGGCTTGATGTCGCGGTGCACCACACCGCGCGCGTGCGCGGCCGCGAGCGCCTTGGCCGCCTGGCAGACGAAGTCGAGGGTCTGGTCCGGGCTGAGGTGGCCCTGTTCGCGCAGGACCTGGGAGAGGGGGTTGCCGACCACCAGTTCCATGATCAGGAAGGCGCGGCCGTCCTCCTCGCCGTAGTCGAAGACCTGCGCGATCCCGGGGTGCGAGAGGCCGGCGGTGATCCGGCCCTCGGTGCGGAACCGCTCCCGCGCGGTGGGCTCGGCCATCTGCGAGGGGTGGAGGAGTTTCACGGCGACGGGCCGGTTGAGCAGGGTGTCGGTGGCCTTCCAGACCGTACCCATGCCTCCCGAACCCACCTGTTCCTCCAGGCGGTAACGGTCGCTCAGAACGGTCCCGGTGAGATCACCGGGACCGTTCCGGGAAGACGGCTCGTAGGCACTCACTACTGAACCACTGCCTCCATCATCTGACGGGCGATCGGAGCGGCGAGCTCGTTTCCGCTGCCGCCGCCGAACTCGACGACGACCGCGACGGCGACCTGCGGGTCGTCGGCGGGGGCGAAACCGATGAACCAGTTGTGTGTGCTCTCCGTGCCCGTCTCGGCGGTGCCGGTCTTGCCGGCCACCTGGACGTTGGGGATCGCCGCGTTGGTACCCGAACCGCCCTCGCCGGTGACCAGGACCATCATCTCGGTCAGGTCCTCGGCCGTACTGGCGCTGACGGCCTGGGAGTAGCTCTCCGGACTGGTCTGCGTGATCACGGACAGGTCCGAGTCGCGTACCGCGTCCACCACGTAGGGTCGCATGACCTCGCCGTCGTTGGCCACACCCGCGGCCACCATCGCCATCTGGAGCGGGGTCGCCTCGACGTTGGACTGGCCGATGCCGGCGCGGCCGAGGATGTTGCGGTCCTCCTCCGGGGGCGCGAAGCTCGGGGTCACGCCGAGGGGGATCTCGAGCTCCTCCCCCTCCGGCGGGTTGAACCCGAACTTGGTGGCCTGCTCCGAGAGGGCGGTGCCGCCCATCTCGATCGCCCAGTTGGCCATCGAGGTGTTGCAGGAGATCTGGATGGAGTGGGCCAGGGTGTCGGGCTGGCCGCCGTTGCAGGTCCCGCCGGGGGTGGCGTTGGGCAGGTCGTGCCCCAGCGACAGCCGGTCGGGCGCGTCCATGGTGCTGTCCGGGCCCGCGTCGAGGGTCTCGATGGCCGCCGCGGCGGTCACCACCTTGAACGTCGACCCCGGGGGGTAGCGCTCGTTGAGGGCCCGGTTGAGCAGCGGCTTGGCCGGGTCGTTCTCCAGCGCCACGTAGTTGTTGGTGGCGTCCTCGAGGTCGGTGATGCTGACGACCTCGTTGGCGTCGTAGGACGGGTAGGACACCGCGCCCAGGACTGCCCCGGTGCTGGGGTCGATCGCGACGGCCGCGCCGTTCTTGCCGCCCAGGCCCGCGAAGGCCTCGTAGCCGGCCTCCTGCACCTCGGGGTCGAGGGTCAGCTGGACCTGCGCCCCCTCGGGCTCGCGGCCGGTGATGATGTCGCGGAAGTTGCGCACGGCCAGGCGGTCGTCGGACCCGTCGAGCAGGGTGTTCTCGGTGTCCTCGACACCGGAGGCGCCGTACGTGCGGAAGGAGCCGACGATCGGCGTGTACAGGCCGCCGCCGGTGTACTCGCGCTGGTAGCGGGCGGGCTCGCCCTCCGGGGAGACGTTCTCCGAGAAGGCGACGTTCTCCCCCGCGACCTGGATGGGGCCGCGCGGTTCGCTGAGGCGCTCGCTGTACGTGCGCCGGTTGAGCGGGTCGGCGCGGATGGAGTCCGCCTGGAAGCCCTGGATCCAGGTGATGTTGAGCATCAGGATCCCGATGAGGATCAGGGCGAAAACGCTCAGCCTGCGGATGGGTGTGTTCATCGTCGGATCACCTGGGTCGCGCCCTCGTCCTGGATCGACTGCGGTGCCGGGCGGCGCGCGTTGTCACTGATGCGGAGCAGGATGCCCATCATGATCCAGCTCGCCATCAGCGCCGAACCGCCGGCGGCCATGAACGGCGTGGTGGAACCGGTGAGCGGGATGACGCGGGAGATGCCGCCGAGCACGATGAACACCTGGTACGCGAGGACGAACGCGATGCCGCTCGTCAGGAGCTTGTTGAACGGTCCGGTCGCCGCGAGCGCGATGCGCATGCCGCGCTCCACCAGGAGGCCGAGGACCATGAGCACGGCCAGCAGGCCGGTCAGGCCGAGCTCCTCCCCGATGGACGCGAGGATGAAGTCGCTGTCCGCGGCGAAGGTGTTGTGGGCCTGGCCGCCGCCGATGCCCGTGCCGAAGAGTCCGCCGTAGGCCATGCCGACCAGGCCCTCCACGAGCTGCTGGCTGCCGCCGACCGCCTCGTAGACCTCCTGGTCGAACGTGTTGATCCAGATGTTGACGCGGGCCCGGACGTGCCAGAAGAGGAAGTAGGCGAGCGTCGCGCCGCCGGCGAACATGACCAGGCCGATGGTCACCCACGAGGAGCGCTGCGTGGCCACGTACAGCATCGCCAGGAACGTGCCGAAGAGCAGCAGGGAGGTGCCCAGGTCGCGCAGGACCACCAGCATGCCGATCGCCAGCAGCCAGCCGACCAGGATCGGGGCCAGGTCGCGGGCGCGGGGCAGCTCGATGAGGGTGAAGCGGCCGACCTTGATCGGCTTGCCGACGATCTGCAGCACCTGGCGCTTGCTCATCAGGTAGGACGCCAGGAAGATCACCAGGGCGATCTTGGCGAACTCCGACGGCTGCATGGTGAACGGGCCGATCTTGATCCACAGCTGGGCGCCGTAGACGGCGTGGCCCAGGCCCGGGATGATCGGGAGCATCAGCAGCACGATCGCGACCAGGGCGCTGATGTAGGTGTAGCGCTGAAGGATCCGGGGGTCCTTCAGGAAGACGATGATCAGGAAGCAGCAGATCAGGCCGACCGCGGTCCAGACGAGCTGCATGCCGACGCCGGCGCCCTCGATGTTCTCCTCGTGGGAGGCGTTCAGGCGCCAGATCATCGCCACGCCGATCCCGTTCAGGAACAGGGCGCACGGCATGATCAGCGGGTCCGCGTAGGGGGCGAGGAAGCGCATCGCCACGTGGGCGACGGCGGAGAGGGCGCCGAAGGTCAGGCCCACGGTCCACATCGCGGAGGGGACCCGGCCGTTGAGGTTGAGGCCGGCGATCGCGATGCCCGCCATCGTGATGAGGATCGCGATGACGGTGAGGACCAGTTCGGCGTTGCGCCGTTTGACCGGGGGCAGCGCGGTCGGCGCCTCCGGTGCTGACGTGCTGCTCAAGCCGGACTCACCCGGTCCCTTCCTCGGAGCCGGTCCCCCGGTCGCCGCCGGCGGGGCCCGAGCCCTGGTTCAGCCTCTCGACGCTCTCCCGCGCGGCCTCGAGGCTCTCCGCGGGGATCGTGTTCTCCACGGCGTCGCGGTCCGCGTCCGCCAGGGAGTCGAGGGCGATCTCGGTGTCCTCCAGCTCGTCCGACAGGCTGAAGCCGGCGATGTCGGTGTTGATGCCCTGGTAGATCGCGACGTTGCCGTTGGAGGACGGGCCGACGTAGTACTGGCTGTCCACGTACTGGCGGCCGAAGTAGTAGGTGGCCCCGGCGACGACCGCGACCACGACCACGAACACCAGCACCATGGGCCACCAGCGCCTGGTGCGGTACTCGGCGTCGGGCTCGGAGCGGCCCCGCCGGTCGGCCGGCGGCGCCTCGTAGTCGTCGTAGCCGCCGTACTGCTCCTGGAAGGCGGGCTCGCCCGGGGCGTCGTCCCGCACGGGGTCCATCTCGGCGGTGTCCCCGCCGGTGCCGCGCAGTTCCTGCGCCCGTCTCGCGGGCGAGTCGTTGCCCTGCTCCGCGGCGTCGGGCTGCTGGTCGGCGGCGCCGACGACCTGGGCGGCGGGCGTGGGGCCCTCGCGGTCGGTGTCGGTCTCGATGACGTCGGCGACGACCACGGTGATGTTGTCCGGGCCGCCCCCGCGGATGGCCAGCTCGATGAGCTTCTTGGACGCTCCGCGCGGGTCGGACTCGGTCGCGAGGGTCTCGTGGATGGTCTTCTTGCTGACCACCCCGGAGAGCCCGTCGGAGCAGAGCATGTAGCGGTCGCCGACCTTGGCGTCGTTGATGGAGATGTCGGGGTCGACCGGGCTCTTGCCGTCCAGGGCGCGCAGGATGAGGGACCGCTGCGGGTGCGTGGCGACCTCCTCCTCGGTGATCTTGCCCTCGTCCACCAGGGTCTGCACCAGGGTGTGGTCGTGGGTGATCTGCTCGAAGCGGGGGCCGCGCAGCAGGTAGGCGCGCGAGTCGCCGATGTGGATGAGCGCGACGCGGGAGCCGGACCACAGCATGGCCGTCAGGGTGGTGCCCATGTTCTCCAGCTGCGGCTCCTCCATGATCCGGCGGGAGAGGGAGGCGTTCGCCTGCTCGACGGCGCGCTGGAGGACCTCGGGCATCTCGTCCGACGTGTGGGTCTCGGAGTCGAGGCGGCGGATCGAGGAGATCGCGATGGAGCTGGCCACCTCACCGCCCGCGTAACCGCCCATGCCGTCGGCCACAGCGAGGAGGTGCTGGCCGGCGTAGCCGGAGTCTTCGTTGCCTTCGCGGAGGCATCCAACATCGGAGTACGCCGCGTATCGGAGAGCGATTGTCATTTGCGCAGTTCCAGGACGGTTTTGCCGATACGGATGGGCTGACCCACCGTGATGGGCTGGGGGCGGTTCAGCTTCTGCTGGCCGAGGTAGGTGCCGTTGGTCGAGTTGAGGTCTTCGACGAACCAGCGGCCGTTCTCGGAGTAGACGCGCGCGTGCCGGCCCGAGGCGTAGTCGTCGGTGATGACGAGCGTCGAGTCGGGGGCGCGTCCGATGGTGATGGGTTGGGACCCCAGGTCGACGGTGGTGCCGGAGAGGGACCCCTGGGTCACGGCCAGCACGGTCGGCTCGTTGCGGCGCTTGCGCTGCGGCCGGGCCTGGGAGTGGGAGGGGGCGGGCGCCTCCCTGCGCTGGGCGGGGCGCGGGCCGGGCCGGGGCTTCTTCCGCGGTTTCTTCTTGGACGGGCCGAAGAGGTCCGTGCGAATGACGCCGACCGCCGTGAGGACGAACAGCCAAAGCACCGCGAGATACGCGATCTTGATCAATATGAGGGTCAAGTTGGACATCGAACTGCTCTTCAGCCCCTGTCGTGCTTCGGCCGGGGTAGCGGTCATCGGCGCCGCCACCGTGTCTTCCCCACCTTCGGGTCGGTGAGTGTCGAGGTCGCTGGTCGCGGCCTGCGGCCGCGGTCCTTGTGCCCGATCGGTCAGGTCTTCGCGGAGACTACCTTCCCGACCGGATATCCGACAGCAGGTCCGTATTCGACCCGCCCCGGGTACGACCTGTCAGACGCCGACGGAACGGTGTTGGTTGCGGTTCGCGCCGGGCCTGATCGGTCGATTGTGGCGGGGTTCTCAGTCGCGCCGGAACGTCATGGTGGTGCGGCCGAGGCTGATCCTGCTGCCGTCCACCAGACGGGCCTGCCTGACCTGCTGGCCGTTGACGAAGGTCCCGTTCGTGGACCCCTTGTCCACGAGGACGGCCTCGTCCCCGTCCAGGCGGATCTCCACGTGGTGACGGGAGACACCGTTGTCGACCAGTCGGAGGTCGCAGTCGGTGCCGCGGCCCAGAAGGGTCACCGGGGTCGTCAGCTCGAAGGACTGCTGCATGCCGTGGCTGGCGATGCTGCCCTCCGCGGTGGCGCCGCCCGGCGAGATCAGCAGGCGCGGACGCCCGCTCTGCTGCTGGCCGGCGGGCTGGCCGGGGTCGCCGACGGGCTGTCGGACCTCTCCCTCCGGACCGACCATGGTGCCGCGCACGACGCCGGAGCGGATGCGGAAGCGGCCGGTCTTGAGGCCCTCGTCGGACCTGAAGTGGACCCGGACCGGACCGACGAAGGAGTAGCCCTGCTCCGTCGCGTAGTCACGGGCGAGCTTGGACAGTTCCTGGCCGAGGCTGTCGGCGTAGACTTCGAGCCGTTCCTTGTCGCTGGCCGCGAGCTCGACGATGAAGTCGTTCGGGACCAGGGTGCGGCCCTGGGCGACGATGGCTGCCCGCTCGTCCATCTCACGCTGGACGGCGCTCGCCACCTCGACCGGCTGGAGCTCGGACTTGAAGGCCATCGCGAAGGTGCCTTCGATCATGCCCTCAAGCCTGCGCTCGAAGCGTTGGAGCACTCCCACGAGGTACCTCCCTTTTGTACTCCACTTCGTATGTGTAGACGATCGTAACCGGGCCCGGGTGTCCCTGGTTTCAGGCGCACCCCCGGGAGGGGGTCCGGGAAGGCCCCGGAGGAGGGGCCGAAATCGGTGTGCGACCCACGTTCAGACCGTGCTAGCCTTATCCATGTCGCCAGGGGAAACGGACGAAAAGCCCGGATCACCTGGCCACACAACTGAATGCGAGTCATCCGGGCGGGTGGCGGAACGGTAGACGCGCACGGTTCAGGTCCGTGTGTCCGAAAGGATGTGAGGGTTCAAATCCCTCCTCGCCCACTTTATCCGAAGCGGCCCTGGCCACCAGTAGACCTGGTGACCAGGGCCGCTTCGCTGTCGGCGGGCACTCCGCCCCCGGCGCCGCTCCGCCCCGGACGGCGGTCCCGGGCGGGGAGATCGTGAACCGATCGTCACCGGGAGTCCGACCGGACGGTGTGGCGCCGGGGACGGCCGCCGCACGGACGGATACGCCTGGATGGGACACTTCGGGCGTGGGAATCACCGAACGACTTCACGAGATCGGGCGACCGCTGGTCGCCGAGCAGCTGGCGCACCCGACCGTCGCGGGCATCTCCCGGGGAGACCTCGACGACCGCGCCTTCCGCTACTGGCTGGAGCAGGACCACCTCTACCTGCTCGACTACGCGCGCGCCTTCTCCCGCCTGGCCTGGCAGGCGCCCGACGACCACCTCGCCGACCTGGTCGGCATCGCGCACAGCACCCTCGACGAGGAGCTGGAGCTGCACCGCTCCCTGTCCGGGGAGTTCGGCGCGGACCTGACCGTGAAGGACAAGGGCCCGGCCTGCGCCGCGTACACGTCGTGGCTCCTCGACGCCGCCGCCGACTACCGGGACGGCCTCGCCGCCGTCTACCCCTGCATGTGGGGCTACAACCAGCTGGGGCTGGCGCTCGCCGGGAACCGCCCGGAGGAGCCGCGCTACCGGCGGTGGGTCGACACCTACGCCGATCCCGGCTTCACGCGGCTGACGGAGCGGTACGGGCGCATGCTGGAGGAGGCCCGCCCCGACCCGGAGCGCGCGGAGCGCTTCTTCCTGGAGGGCATGCGCCACGAGGTCGCCTTCTGGGCCACCCCGTGGACACCCTGACGGCGTGCGGGAGCCGAGGCCCCGGGGCCGGGCCCCCGCGCGCCGGCGCCCCGGTCAGGGGTTGAGGACCGCGTCCACGGACTCGAAGCGGTCGACCTCGCACCCGCCGACCTTGTTGAACTCGGTGTCGACCTCGGTGTCCTCGACGTGCCCGGTGACGCGGACGACCTCGGGGCCGCCCATGATCATCGTGCACATCATGTCGCTGGTGTCGAGGACGAACGGCTCCGCGCCGACCTCGTCGATCCGGGCGCACGCCGCCTCGGGGTCGGGGTGGTCGCCGCCGGCCGGAGCACAGGTGAGGGTCCAGGTCCCCTCCTCGTAGCCGGACTCGGGCGACAGCGACTCCTCGTCGTTCAGGGAGCGCTCGATCGTCAGCTCGACCTCGGCGTCGCCGCCGCCGGTCGCGCCGTCGTCTCCCTGTTCCTCCCCGTCGCCGGAGGAGGAGGGTTCGGTGGTCTGGTCGGACTCGGGTGCCGGAGCGTTCACCTCTGCGGGATCGTTGCCGCAGGCCGTGATAAGCAGGCCGAGGGCCGCGAGAGCGGCGAGGCGGGCCGGCAGAGCCGTCGCGAGGGTGTGCAGTGACATACCGCTTCGACGTGGCGCGCCCGTGCCGGGTTCCCCGGTTCCTCACATTTTTCGCATCATCACGACACAGGGGGTCACATTGTTCGGGAACGGTGTTCCGGAGACCGGCGCCACCGAGGTGCCCGAGGGCGCCTACCTGCTCGACGTCCGCGAGGACGACGAGTGGAACGCGGGCCGCGCGCCCGGGGCCGTCCACATCCCGCTCGGGGAGCTGGGGCAGCGGGCCTCCGAGGTCCCGCAGGACAGGAGGGTCTACGTGGTCTGCCGTGTCGGCGGCCGCTCCGCCCAGGCCGTCGCGGCGCTGAACCAGGCCGGCTGGGACTCGGTCAACGTGTCCGGCGGGATGCGGGCCTGGGAGCACGCCGGGCGCGCCATGGAGGCGGGCTCCGGCGAGGAGCCGAGGGTCCTGTGAGTCTCCTTCGGGGCGGAATTTGATCGGATTGTGCAAAGCCCTGCCACTCGGCGGCTTTCGGGTGGCACTATGACGTCGTGAGTTCCGAGCGCGCGCCCCTCAGCGCCGAAGCCGTGCTGGCCTCGTCAGCGGACGCGGTGGTCGGTCTCGACAGCGAGCTCCGGGTCACCGTGTGGAATCCGGCCGCCGAGCGCATGTTCGGCTGGAGCGCGGACGAGGTGCTCGGCGGCGAGCTGCCGATCGTCCCCGCCGAGCTGAAGGGCGAGCACGGCGCGGTGCTCGAACAGGTGCGCGCCGGGAACCCGCTGGCGGTGTACACGCGCCGGGTGCGCAGGGACGGCACGGTCGTCGACGTCCGGGTCGGCGCCAACCGGGTGGCCGGGGCCGACGGCCGTTTCCTCGGCTGGGTGCTCAACCTCCACCCCTCCGACAACGACGTGCAGGCGCAGCGCTCGGCCATGGAGCGGGCCAGGCTGGTGCGCCGGCTCACCGACGTGGTCGTGGACATCAACGCGGACCTCAGCCTCAAGTCGGTGCTCGACCGGATCTCCCGGGGCATCACCGAGCTGACCGGCGCGGACGCGGGAGGGTTCGTCCTCCTCGACGAGGACCGCGTGGAGCTGGTGAGCATCTCGGCCCTGTCCGAGGAGCTCCAGGGGTTCACCGCCCCGCTGGAGGACAGCCTGTTCGGGGAGCTGCTGCGCAGCGGCAAGTCCGTCCTGCTGGCCAACGAGGACACCCGCGGCCTCCAGGACCTGGTCTGGGCCGACCTCCCCGGCCTGCACACCATCGCCCTGTGCGTGACCAACGTGCACGGCCGCCCGTACGGCGCCCTCTACGCGCTCTACAGCCAGCGCAAGGTGGGGCACATCGAGCTGGAACTGCTCGAACTCCTCGCCGCGCACGCCGGGGTGGCGATCGGCAACGCCCTGGCCTACGAGGAGCTCAACCTCCAGCGCGTCCACGAACAGGCCGTGGCCGACTCCAGCGCCGACGGGATCGCCGTGCTGGACTTCGGCGGCCGGGTGCGCAAGTGGAACCGCTCGGCGGTGGAGCTGACCGGCTACCCGTTGGAGGCGGTCGAGGGCCGGCACCCGCCCTTCCCCCTGCCCGCGTGCCACGGCCAGCCCGTCAAGCACAAGCTCAAGGACGGCCGCTGGCTGGAGATCCTCATGGCGAGGATCCCCCGCACCCACGAGTGGGTGGTGGACTTCCGCGACATCACCGCGCAGAAGGCCATGGAGGAGGAGCGCGAGGACTTCCTGGCCACCAGCGGCCACGAGCTGCGGACCCCCATCACGGTGATCCACGGCTACGCGACCACCCTCATGCGCAAGTGGGCGCGGCTCACCCCTGACTCGCAGTACGAGGCGGTCGGCACCATCGCGGACCGGTCCTCGGCCCTGGTGACCCTCGTGGACCGGCTCCAGCTGGGATCGGACGTCTCGCGCGGGGAGATCCGGGTCAGCCGGGACAGGTTCGACCTGCTCGACGTGCTGAGGCAGGCGGTCAGCGCGTTCCGGCCGCTCTCGGACCGGCACGAGGTCTCCCTGGACGGGCCCGACGAGCTCCCGGCGACGGCGGGGGACTCCCTGGCCACGGGCATGATCATGGACCAGCTGCTGGACAACGCCCTCAAGTTCTCGCCGGAGGGCGGCCGCGTGCACGTCACCGCCAGGGCGGAGGAGGAGGCCGTCGCGGTCACCGTGGACGACGAGGGCGTGGGGCTGCGCCCGGGGGACGAGGAGCGGATCTTCGACCGCTTCGTGCAGGCGGGGGCGCGCGGGGACGGGGAGACCGGTTTCGGCGGGCTGGGGCTGGGTCTGTACATCGTGCGGCAGCTGGCCCGCGACCAGGGCGGGGACGTGACCGCCCAGCGGTTGGAACAGGGGACCAGGATGCGCTTCACGGTGCCGCTGCACCGTGGCGAGGCGCCGGACCCCGGGGAGGGAGAGGACGCCGGGGCGGAGGAGTCCCCCGTGGCGGCCGCGGTGCGCACGGGCGTCACAGGTGGGGCGCAGGTGACAGACATCTCCCACCAGCCACCTGCGTCCCAAAAAACTACAAAAACCTCTTCAACCCCCGAAACCCTGTCACGACAGCGATCCGTGCGCCGGAGCGCCAGCCCCACCCCGTGATTCATCTCGACGTGGGTTTCCTTCCGAGGTGATCGGGGCATTTCCACCCCTGGTGGAATTCGCTGCCACACTTCGGGCGGGTTCCGGTCCGCCCGAGAGAGCACGAACGCGCAGGGACAGAACGTGTCAGGTGACAGCACCCCAGTTGATTCCGGGGACCGCCCGCAGAAGGTCGAGCGGAGCGTCGTACTCCCCTACGACCCGGCGAGCGTGGCGGGAGCCCGGCAGCGGCTGTGCGGGGACCTGCACGCGATGGAACTCGGTGAGGACCGCGTCGACGACGCCGCCCTCGTCCTGAGCGAACTCGTCAGCAACGCCCTCCGCCACGCCAGCCCCCTGCCCACGCCGGGCAATCCCGAGAACTCCGTCGGCGTGTCCTGGAGGGTCGAGGTGGACCGCGGTCCGCGCCCCGGGGGCTGGGTGGAGATCTCGGTGCGCGACGGCGGGTCCAGCACGATGCCCCGGGTGGCGATGCCCTCCGTGTCCGGGCTGGGCGGCCGGGGCCTGGGCATCGTCCAGACCCTGTCGGGCCGCTGGGGCACCGAGATGGACGCGACGACCACCACGGTGTGGGCGGTCCTGGAGCTCTCCGCGGACGACGTCGGCCGCGCGGAGCGGGGGACGGACGCGGACCGCGGCTGCGGTGTCGTCGACCAGCTCGTGGACCGGAGGGCCGCCGACGTCGTCGAGCTGCGCCTCCACCTCCGTGACGACCAGCGGGCCCGGAGCGCGCTGCTCTGAGGCGCCCCACGAGGGGACTCCGGCGTCGGCACCCGGAGGAACGTGACCGATGTAGCGAAACACCGTCAACACACCGTCACCGAAGTGGCCCGGGGATGGACGGGACGCTACAGTCACGTCCGTGGAGTTGAAGATATCAAGCCGATCTCAAGAAGACGTCGCGGTGGTAACCGTGGGCGGTGAGATCGACCTGTACACGGCGCCCCAGTTGCGCAGCGAGCTCGTCGGAGCCCTGGAGGACGGGGCGCGGCGGCTGGTCATCGACATGTCGCGGACGGAGTTCTGCGACTCGACGGGCATCAGCGTGCTGCTCTCCGCCATGAAGCGCGCCCGTGACAAGGGCGGTGAACTGGAGCTCGTGGCGCCCAAACCGGCCGTCATGAAGGTCCTGGAGGTCACCGGACTGGTCGAGGTGTTCGTCATCCACGCCGATCTCGACGCGTTGCCGGTGGCCGCGGGGACCGGCAAGGCCCAGTAGACGGGGCGCGGGGTGCGCGAGGGGGAGGCCGGCGGCCCGGAGGAGACCGGGGTCGCCGTGGTGATCGCCGCCAAGGACGAGGCCGAGCGGGTCGCCAGCACCGTGCGCGCCGCCCGCGACCTGCCCGGCGTCGACCTGGTCGTCGTGGTCGACGACGGTTCCGCGGACACGACGGCGGACGTCGCGCTCCGGGCCGGCGCGCGCGTGTTCAGGCACAGCCGCAACCGGGGCAAGGGAGCGGCGATGGAGACGGGCGCCGAGGGCGTCCGGCTCATCGAGGAGGACGAGGCGGAAGCCGGTACGCGCCGCCCGCCCCGGCACCTGCTGTTCCTCGACGCCGACCTGGAGGGCACGGCCTCGGGGGCCGCCCCGCTGATCGAACCGGTCGGCACGGGGAAGGCCGACATGACCATCGCGCTCTTCCCCGCCACCCGCATGCGCCTGGGCGGACACGGTTTCGTGGTGCGCCTCGCCCGGGGCGGGGTCAGCCGGGCCACGGGCTGGGAGCCGGAGCAGCCGCTCAACGGCCAGCGCTGCCTGACGCGCGCGGCCTTCGAGGCGGCCAGGCCGCTGGCGCCCGGCTTCGGGGTGGAGACCGGCCTCACCATCGACGTGCTCCGGGCGGGGTTCCGCGTGGAGGAGGTGGAGGTGCCGCTGGAGCACCGGGCCACCGGTACCGACCTCAGGGCGCAGATGCACCGCGCGCACCAGTTCACGGACGTGGCGAGGGCCCTGATGGCCAGGGGGCTCCGGCCGGCGGTCCGGCGCGGATGGGACAGGGCCCTGGGGCGCACGACGTTCACGCGACGGCAAATGTCGCGAAAACTCGGGCACAGGGATCGGAGAAATGGCCGGGAGTGACACCATAGGTGCGTTGCGTAGCGATACGCTCGCGCTGTGTTCACTACGCTCATTGCCTCGCTGGGTCTGATCGCCGGCCTGGGCGGACTCGCCCTCGGCGGATACGCCCTGAACAGGGCCCGCGCGCTCGGCGACGAAACCAAGGTCCTGGCCACCCGCACGGCCGCGGTGGGTGCCTCGGGCGTCGACCCGTTCGCCGTCCGTGACGTGGCCGTACTGCACTACGACGCCCTGGAGGAGATGTCGGGCACCCGCTCCTTCTCCCTCGCACTGCTCAACGGCCAGGGCGACGGAGTCGTCCTCACCTCCATCAACGGCCGCACCGAGTCGCGCACCTACGCCAAGGCCGTCGTGCGCGGCGAGGGCCGCGTCCTGCTCAGCCCGGAGGAGGACCGCGTGGTCCGGTCGGCCCGGCTGGGCAACGGCGTCGGCGCCCTCGTGCCGGCTCCCTCGGCCCCCGTGGACCCGGTCGGGACCGCGGCCGCCGAGGCCGCGGTGACCGGCTCCGACGGCAGCGGCGCGGAGCCCGCGCCGGACCCCCTGGTCACGGTGCTGTCAGCCGTGGAGGACATGGACGACATGGACGACATGGACGACGCGGAGGGCTGCGACGCGGACGACCGCTCCGGGGACGGGGAGGGCGCCGGGCAGGAGGACGGCGCCGGGATCCGCGCCTCGGTCGGGGACGCGGGGGACGGCGTCCCGGAGGCCGCGGCGAGCGCCGGCCGCACGTCCGGGGGCGCGGGCTCCCTGAAGGAGAAGGTGGACGGGAGCACCTCCGCCCGCGGGTGACCCACCGCCAGGCCGACGTGCTCGTCCCCAGGAGCCACCCGCCGCCCACCGGTCCGTATAGCCTGGCACCATGCCCAACCGCTACGCCTACCTCGGCCCCGAGGGCACCTTCACCGAGGCCGCGCTGCGCGCGCTGCGCCCCGAGGCGCCCGACGGGGCGCGCGTCCCGTGCGACGGCGTCGCCGCGGTCTTCGACGCCGTCCGGACCGGCACGGTGGACGGCGGCGTCGTCCCGCTGGAGAACTCGGTGGAGGGCGGCGTCACCGCCACCATCGCCGAGCTCGTCAACGGGGAGCCGCTCCTCATCACCGGTGAGACGGCGATCCCGGTCGAGTTCGCGCTGTTCGCCCGGCCCGGCACCGTCCTGGAGGACGTCAAGCGGGTGGCCACCCACCCCCACGCCCTCGCCCAGTGCCGCGGCTGGCTCGCCCGGAGGCTGCCCGACGCGGAAACGCACACGGTCTCCTCCACCGCCGCCGCCGCCCGCACGGTCTCCGAACCCGGCGCGCCCTACGACGCGGCGATCTGCGCGGTGATCGCGGGCGAGCGGTACGGGCTGCACGCGCTCGCCGTCGGGATCGGCGACCGCGGCGGGGCCGCCACCCGGTTCATCTACCTGTCCAGGCCCGGCGCGGTCTCCGCGCCCACCGGGGCCGACCGGACCTCGCTGGTCGCCTTCATCTCCGAGGACCACCCCGGCGCCCTGATCGAGGTGCTCAGCCAGTTCTCCGTCCGCGGGGTCAACCTCACCCGGCTGGAGTCGCGCCCCACCGGGGACAAGCTCGGCAGCTACTGCTTCTGCATCGACGCGGAGGGCCACGTGGCCGAGGCCCGCGTCGGCGAGGCCCTCATGGGCATCCGGAGGGTCTGCCGGGACGTGCGCTTCCTCGGCAGCTACCCGCGGGGCGGCGAGGCCGTCGAGACCGACCCCCCGCTCCGGCCCCGTCCGGCCACCGACGCGGAGTTCGCGGAGGCGGAGCAGTGGCTGGCGCGCATCCGTGCCGGACACGTCGACTGACGACCGCGCCGGCCGCCCCGGGCGGCGGCCCCGCGGCTGCCTCCTCCACAGCGGTCCCCCCGCACGCGGGCGGGGGAGCCGGGCGGTGTTCCACACCAGGAGACCGGAGAACGGAGTCCCCCTGCACGCGGTCGGGGAAGGGTTCCGGCGCTGCGCAGCGAGCTGCTGCGCCGGGGGTCCCCCCGCACGCGTGAGGGGGAGCCGCCACCGTGCGTCGGCGGCGCGGTCCGGGGAAACGATGTGACCGCCGCCGAGCCCGGGCGGTAACCTGCAAGACGTGATCGACCTTCGCGCTCTTCGAGAAGACCCCGAACGACTCCGCGCCTCGCAGCGCGCCCGCGGGGAGGACCCCTCCGTCGCGGACCGGCTGCTCGAACTCGACTCCGGCCGCCGCGCCGCGCTGACCCGGTTCGAGACGCTGCGCGCCGAGCAGAAGAGTGTGGGCAAGTCCGTCTCCAAGGCCTCCGCGGAGGACCGCGAGGAGCTTCTGACCAAGGCCAAGTCGCTCGCGGCCGAGGTCAAGGAGGCCGAGGCCGAGGCCGGCCGCCTCGCCGAGGAGCTGGCAGCCGTCCTGGCCCGCGTCCCCAACATCGTGGAGGCGGACGCGCCCGAGGGCGGCGTGGACGACTTCCGGGTCCTGGAGACCGTCGGGACGCCGCGCGAGTTCGACTTCACGCCGCGCGACCACCTGGAGCTGGGCGAGATGCTCGGCGCCATCGACATGGAGCGCGGCGCCAAGGTCTCGGGGTCCCGCTTCTACTTCCTCACCGGCGTGGGCGCCCAGCTGGAGCTGGCACTGCTCAACATGGCGATGAACCAGGCCGTGGCCGCGGGCTTCACCGCGATGGTCCCGCCGGTCCTGGTCAAGCCCGAGACCATGGAGGGCACCGGCTTCCTCGGCGAGCACGCCGACGAGGTGTACCGGCTGGCCGCGGACGACCTGTACCTCGTGGGCACCTCCGAGGTGCCGCTGGCCGGGTACCACGCCGGGGAGATCCTGGCCGCCGACGACCTGCCCAACCGGTACGTGGGCTGGTCGACGTGCTTCCGCCGCGAGGCCGGCTCCTACGGCAAGGACACCAGGGGCATCATCCGGGTCCACCAGTTCAACAAGGTGGAGATGTTCGTGTACGCCCACCCGGACCGGGCGCACGAGGAGCACGAGCGGCTCCTCGCCTGGGAGCGGGAGATGCTCGACAAGCTGGAGCTGCCCTACCGCGTGGTGGACATCGCCGGGGGCGACCTGGGCACCAGCGCCGCCCGCAAGTTCGACTGCGAGGCGTGGGTCCCCACCCAGGAGACCTACCGCGAGCTGACCTCCACCTCGAACTGCACCGATTTCCAGACCCGGCGCCTCAACGTGCGGTTCCGGGGGGAGGACGGCAAGCCCCGCTTCGCCGCCACCCTGAACGGGACGCTGGCCACCACGCGGTGGATCGTCGCCATCCTGGAGAACCACCAGCGCGCGGACGGCTCCGTGGTCGTCCCCGAGGCGCTGCGCCCCTTCCTGGGCCTCGACGTCCTGGAGCCGGTGAAGGCCCGGTAGCACCCGTGCACGCGAGGAGCCCCCGCCCGGGAAGGGCGGGGGCTCCCCGCGTGCGGGACCCGGACTACAGGTAGGGGCCGGAGCCGTGCGGCTCGTCGCCGGCCACGGACGGGCCGTCCTGGGCCTGGAGGCCGGAGAGGCCGGGCGGCAGCGCCTTGCGCATGTTCTCCAGCTGGGCCCTGGCCGCCATCTGCTGGGCGAACAGGGTCGTCTGGATGCCGTGGAACAGGCCCTCGAGCCAGCCCACCAGCTGCGCCTGGGCGATGCGCAGCTCCGCGTCGCTGGGCGCCGACCCGTCCGCGAACGGCAGGGTCAGCCGGTCCAGCTCCTCGATGAGCTCGGGGGCGAGGCCGTCCTCGAGCTCCTTGATCGAGGAGGTGTGGATCTCCTTGAGTCGGGTGCGGCTGGCCTCGTCCAGCGGAGCGGCCTTCACCTCGTCCAGGAGCTGGCGGATCATGCTGCCGATCCGCATCACCTTGGCGGGCTGCTCCACCATGTCGGCGAGGGAGCGGGGCTCCTCCGCGCCGTCGTCGTCGGCCCCGTCGTGCTGGTCGACCCCCATGACCAGTACCTGGGGCTCGTCCTTCTGGTCGTCTGCGCTGCTCATCAGTTCCCTTACGTGGATGTACCGGCACGCCGTCAGAGGGTGAGGAGAATCTTTCCGGTGTGCGCGCTCGATTCCATGACGCGATGCGCCTCCGCCGCGTTCCGCATCGGTACAGAACGGTCCACGACGGGGCGGATGGCTCCTTGTTCTACCAACGGCCACACCTGCTCCAGTACTCCCGCGACGATGGCCGCCTTCTCGTCCAGGGGACGGGAGCGGAGCGTCGTCGCGTGTACGGAGAGCCTTTTCGCGAGCATACGCCCCAGATCGGCCTCGGCGCGGCGGCCTCCCATCAGGGCGATCATCGTGATGCGGCCGTTCGTCGCCAGCGAACGCAGGTTCGCGTCGAGGTAGGAGCCGCCCATGATGTCGAGGACGAGGTCGGCGCCGCCCTCCTCGCGCATGCGCTCGGCGAAGTCCTCGGTCCGGTAGTTGATCGTGATCTCGGCGCCCAGCTCGCGGCAGCGGGCCAGCTTCTCCTCGCTGCCCGCGGTGACCGCCACGCGGGCGCCCAGGGCCCGGGCGAACTGGACGGCGAAGGTGCCGATGCCGCTGCCCCCGCCGTGCACGAGGACGGTCTCCCCCGCGCGCAGCCCGCCGACCATCACGAGGTTGGACCACACCGTGGCGGCCACCTCGGGCAGGGCGGCGGCCTCGACCAGGCCCACGCCCTCGGGCACGGGGAGCAGCTGCCCCACGGGGACGGCCACCTTCTCCGCGTAGCCGCCCCCGGACAGGAGGGCGCACACGGGGTCGCCCACGGACCATCCGGAGTCCTCGGTGCCGGGGCCGAGCGCGGCCACGGTGCCCGAGCACTCCAGGCCCGGGTACTCGGAGGCGCCGGGCGGGGGCGGGTAGGTGCCCTGCCGTTGCGCGACGTCGGCGCGGTTGACCGCGCCGGCGGCCACGTCCACCAGGACCTCCCCCTCTCCTGCGACGGGGTCGGGAACCTCTGACCAGGCGAGGACCTCGGGTCCTCCCGCTGCGGTGATACGGATCGCGTGCATGAGCCAGACAGTACCCGGGGAGGTTCAGGGACGGTGCTACGGATTGCCCTGTCCACCGACCCCCGGGGGATGCTTCCCTGGGGTGGGGCGGGTATGAGTGACACCAGGAAGCGGATCCCGCCTCTCCCTTGTGGAGTGTCCCTTCCTTCACAGCACACCCCCTTCAAGCAGGAGAACTCCGGTGGCACACCAGGAACAGCATGGGACGGGTCGCAGCTCCGAGGCGGGTACGGGTTCGGAGGCCGAGGAGAGGACCGAGTCCCTCTGGGAGGGCACGGACGGGGTCGCCGAGGGGACCGGCGAACCGTCCGCCGAAGCCGCCTCGGAGCCGCCCGCGCCCACGCCGAGGGAGCAGTGGTTCGGCGGGTTCGAGGGGGCGGCCCCGCCCCCGCCCCCCTACGCCCGGCTGCCCGAGGACGCGCCTCCCCCGCTGCCGGGGACCGGCTACCAGGCGCCGCCGCCGGACGAGGACGACGGTCCGGGCGGCCCCGGTGCCCCGGAACGCCCCGAGGCCCCGGAGGACACCGCTGACTCCGACGACGAGACGCGGAGCTCCACGGTCCGGCTCCTGCCTGGCGCGGTCCGGCGGCCGCAGCGACCCCAACGGCCCCAGCGACCCCAGAGGCCCGCCCGTCCGGGCGGAGGCGGACCGGATCCCCTCGCACCGCGCAGGCTCCGGGGCGACTCCGACGTCCCCGAGCCCGAGCAGCTCCCGCCGCTCGACACCGAACGCCCGGCCCCCTCCGGGGCGGGCGCTGAGGACGGCCCGGAAACCGGTGCGGGTCCGGGACCGGAGCCGGGCGGGACCCCGGGACCGGACTCCGCACCGGACGAGCGACCGGCGCCGGGACGCGGGGCCGACGGGTTCGGAGCCGGTTCGGGGCCGACGCGTACCCCGGAGCCGGCCCCCGGACCCGGGCCGGCGGCGGGCCCGTGGGCGGACGACGAGCGCACCGACCCCCTCCGCCCCGCGGGGGCGGGTCCCTCCGACTCCGGCCCGGGGCGGTCCGAGCCGCTGCCGCGCCGCGGCCCCGAACCCCCGCCCACGCTCACCGGCCCGCGGGCCGGACTCGCGCCCGTGCCCGCGCGTCCCTCCGGGCAGCAGGTCCAGAGGCGCCCCGACCAGGAGGGGGAGACCGCCGACGCCCTCAACGCGGCCACGCTGGTGCGCAACCGGCGCCAGGGGCCGAGCGGCGGCTGGCGCCGCGCCGTGCACTCCGCCACCCTCGGCCTCGTCAACCCGGGGGAGTCCGCCAAGGTCCTGCGCCGGCGCGAACTGGTGGCCCGCGCCTGCACCCCCGTCGCGACCGGGCACCACCGGGTGGCGGTGCTCAGCCTCAAGGGAGGGGTGGGCAAGACCACCACCACGGTCGCGCTGGGCGCGACCCTGGCCTCGCTGCGCGGCGACCGGGTCCTCGCCGTGGACGCCAACCCCGACCGCGGCACGCTGTCGGACAAGGTGCGGCTGGAGACCGCCGCGACCATCCGCGACCTGCTCAACGAGCGCCACCTCGTGTCGCGCTACGCCGACATCCGCGGGTTCACGTCCCAGTCGCCCAGCCGCCTGGAGATCCTCGCCTCCGACCGCGACCCCGCCGTCTCCGAGGCGTTCAGCGACGGCGACTACCGCGAGGTGGCCCGGATAGTCGAGCACTTCTACTCCATCTGCATCACCGACTGCGGCACCGGCCTCCTGCACTCGGCGATGCGCGGGGTGCTCGGGCTCGCCGACCAGGTGGTCCTGGTCAGCTCCGCCTCCGTGGACGGGGCCCGCAGCGCCAGCGCCACCCTGGACTGGCTGGAGGCGCACGGCCACGGACCGCTCGTGCGCGGTGCCGTCGTGGTGCTGTCGATGGTGCGGTCCAACAGCAAGAGCAGTGTCGACCTCAACCGTCTGGAGGGCCATTTCGCGAGCAGGTGCCGCGACGTGGTCCGGGTGCCCTGGGACGGCCACCTCGAGGAGGGCGCCGAGGTCGACCTCGACCAGCTCGCCCCGGGGACGCGGGACGCCTACCTGCAGTTGGCGGCGTCGGTCGGGGAGGCGTTCGCCTGGCGCGGGTGAGGACGGTCGGGACGGGACACAACGCGCGGAGGGCGCCTCTCCGGTTTACGGGACCCGCTTCCGGACAATGGTGGGGAGGGAATCCGGGCACCAGGTGCTCCGCGGTGCCGCGCCGGGCCGCCGGCCGCCGTTCCGGGCCGGTCCCGGGCAGGCGCGCCGGGGCCGTAGGTCGGACGGAACGGCGACCTTCGGCCTGCGCCGTTCCGGCGGGGCGCTGGTCTACTCGACGAAGATGGTCCGCAGTGCTGTCGCAGTGCTAAGGGGGAACTATGGCAGGCAAAGAGGTGCGCCCGGCCCGGGTCGTCGTGGGGATCGACGGATCGGACGGCTCCCGGGCGGCGTTGGAGTGGGCGGCGGCGGAGGCCGCCCGGCGGGACGCCCCGCTCCGCATCGTGCACGCCCTGGGGATGCCGCTGATCGTGTCGGCCCACGGGGGCGCCGCGCGGTTCGAGCCCACGCCGGAGATCCACGGCCAGGCCACCGGTGTGCTGGGCGAGGCGGAGGCACACGTCCGCGAGCTCCGGCCGACCGTGGTCACGGAGGCCGTGACCGCGATGGAGGAGGCGCCGCTGGCCGTCATCCGGCAGAGCCACCCCCACGACCTGATCGTGGTCGGCACCCGGGGGATGGGCACCTTCAAGTCGATGTTCGTGGGCTCGGTCAGCGTCCGGGTGGCCGCCCACGCGCCGTGTCCGGTCGCGGTGGTCCCCTCGCGCAAGGGCAAGCCCGCGACCACGTCGATGGACCGGATCGTGGTCGGTGTCGACGGCTCCGAGACCGCGCGCCGAGCCCTCGGCCTCGCCTACGACCTGGCGGCCGAGAGCGGCGCCGAACTGGTCGTGGTCCACAGCTGGGAGGTTCCCTACCCCTACGACCCGGTCGCGATGACCGCCGCCGGGTACCAGCCGCAGGAGGACCTGTTCGAGAGGCAGTCCGAGGAACTGGTGGCCGGCCTGCTCGCCGAGGTCGTCGACGAGAGGCGCGAGGACCTCGGCGTCGAGGTCAGCGTGGTGCGGACCCAGAACAGCCCGGTGAGCGCGATCCTGGAGGCCGCCGAGGGCGCGGACGCCGTCGTGGTGGGCTCGCGGGGCCGGGGCACCGTGCGCGGCCTGCTCCTGGGCTCGGTCAGCCAGGGCGTGCTGCACCGTTCCAGGATCCCGGTGGTCGTCCTCCCCAGGCACGCCGACGAGGACGAATAGGGCGGCGGGCCCCGGGGCCGGCGCCCGGGGCCCGCGGCGCCCCAGGTGCTCCGACGGGGACGGCCTCAGAGTGCCAGGTGGTGGGGGGAGCCGGGAGAGGAAGGGCTCCACCCCTCCTCCCTCGCCCGGCGGATCGCGGTCGCGACCACGGCCGGGGTGACGGGGACGACCGCGTCGGGACCCACCCCGTAGTGGCCCGGATGCGGATGCGGCGTCGCGACGACGAGCACCCGTCCGGGGGAGTCCGCGAGCTCCGCCGCGAAGGTCATGGGGCTCTCGCCCACGGCCTGCGCATAGGTCGGCCTGCGGCGCACGCGCCAGCGGTAGTCCGTGCCGTCCACGCTGATACGGCGTGAGCCCTTGCGTACCAATGCCATGAGTCCTCCGTGGGTCGGGGGCGGTCGGCCGGGTGCACCGTCCGTGAGGCAGCATGCTCGACCGGCCCGCGGCCTGTCCAAGGATTTGTCCGGCTGCGTCGTTGTCCGCGCGGAGTGAGGGCCTCCCCTTCAGGAGGCCGACCTCCCGTCGACCTGTCGACACGTCGACAGGGTCCCTTCCGGTCCGCTCCGCCCCGCGCCGGGCGCGGTGGCCGGACCCGGACACACGGAAGGCCGGTGGCCCCGGGGCGTGTGCGCCACGTCCGGGCCACCGGCCTTCACCGTCTCCCCGTTGGGCCTCTGACCTGGGGAATCCGCGGAGGGTATGGGATTTGAACCCATGAAGTCCCGTCAAGGACTTGGTGCTTTTCAAGAGCACTGCACTCGGCCGCTATGCGAACCCTCCCGGGAGAGTGACTCTCCGCCAGTCATGGTAGCCCACGGGGACGGGCGGCTTCGCGGGGATCTCCCGCTCCGGTCCCGGGGCGGTCGGCGGCGCGGGAGGGCGGGGTCCTGGGGGCTCCCGGCAGTGACTTCAGGGGCAGGGCGGACACGAACGCCGATACGGCGGAGGCGCCCCGGTCCGGGCTCGGTCGGCCTCCCCTTCCGCACGGTCCGGCGGGGGTCTCCACAGGTCCGCCCCGGCGACGGGCCGGGTCGCTTGTCGGCACCCCTGGGTAGGTTGACGCTGTACGACACCTACGAGGAGGCCGACCCGTGAAACTGCGAGTGGATCGCGACGCGTTCGCCGAGGCGGTCGCCTGGACCGCGAGGGCACTGCCCACCCGTCCCGCGGTGCCCGTGCTCGCGGGGATCCGGATGGAGGTCTCCGGGGACGGCTCGGCGCTGCACCTGTCCGGGTTCGACTACGAGGTCTCCACGCGCGCGTCCGTGGACGTCCTCTCCGAGGAGTCCGGAGCAGCCCTCGTCCCGGGCCGACTCCTGGCCGAGATCGTGCGCAACCTCCCCCCGGGCTCGGTGCACATCGACACCGACGGCGCCAAACTGCGGGTCGTCGGCGGCGCCGCCCGCTTCACCCTCATCACCATGCCGCTGGAGGACTACCCCTCCCTGCCCGGCATGCCCGGCCTGATCGGCTCCGTGTCCGCGGACGCCTTCACCACGGCCGTGCGCCAGGTGGTCCCGGCCGCGAGCCGGGACGACACGCTTCCCATGCTCACGGGCGCCTACCTCGACTTCACGGGCGACTCCCTCAGCGTGGTCGCGACCGACCGCTACCGCATCGCCGTGCGCGACCTGCGGTGGAACCCCTCCGACCAGGGCGTGGACACCGCAGCCCTGGTGCCGGCGCGCACCCTGTACGACACCGTGCGCGGACTGGTCAACCGCTCCGACGTGGACATCGCCCTGTCCTCGGGGACGCCGGGCGGGGGTGCGGGCCTGTCGCCGGGGGAGGGGATGATCGGCTTCGGGAACGGTGAGCGCCGCACCACCACCCGGCTGATCGACAGCGACTTCGTCAAGTACGCCTCGTGGTTCCCGCAGGAGTTCTCGGCCCGCGCCGAGGTGGCGGTCGGCCCTCTGGCGGAGGCGGTCAAGCGGGTGGCGCTGGTCGCGGACCGCAACACCCCGCTGAGGCTGGCGTTCACCGAGGGGGAGGTCCTCCTGGAGGCGGGTTCGGGGGACGACGCCCAGGCGGTGGAGGCGATCGAGGTTTCCTACGAGGGGGAGCCGCTGCGCATGGCCTTCCGGCCCGACTACCTGATGGACGGTCTGACGGCGGTGGAGACCGACACCGCGTACCTCAACTTCACCGAGCAGACGAAACCCGCCGTGTTCACCGACGTTCCCGCCGGAGAGGGGGAGAACCCGTCCTTCCGCTATCTGGTTCAACCGTTGCGGGTCTCCTGAACGGGGATCGAGGCCCTTTCCAACATCGGCCGCGCCTTATCCACAGAGTTATCCACAGGAAGGCGAACTTCCTGTGGATAACCCGGGGTAATCGTCTGCGGAGAACACCCGAACCACCCCTGGTGGACTCTCGCATTTCTGCCTTGACATGCGAAAACATCACGAGGGGCGGTTCTGTGCACAGCCTGTGGACAACGTGGGGCGGCGAGCCCTATTCGCCCTCTGCCAGGGTCGACGTCCCCCCGCGGCTCACCGGTGTGTCCAGCCCGAGTTCGGCCTGGCGTCCCCGTCTGTACCCCGCGCGGTAGCCCGCCGCGCTGTGCGTACGCTCCGGCCGGTGCTTGCGCAACTGGGGGAACTGCTTCTGGAACTCCTCACGCACGCGGTTCACGTCGTTGAGCAGGACCAGTTCCGCTCCGCGGGCCGCGTCGACGCTCTCCCCGGACCCGTCGGAGCCCCCCGGAGCGGCCATTTCCTGCAACCGCGCCCGGAAATCCCGAATGCGTTCCGCGACCGCACGCCCGTAGGCGCGCACGAACGACCGGTAGTAGCGCTTGCGTTCGGTCTCCAGCTCCGACCTGGTGTAGTTGCGCAGTTCGCGGATGTCCGCCACGTGCGACGAACTCATGAACTTGGCCGACGACTCCATCTGCATGGAGATCGACGGCATCAGCATCCGCAGCGCGTCCAGCGCGCTCACCGTCCCCACCAGGATGATGACGCGGTCGGTGTTCTCGGAGTTGTTGCCTCTGACCGCCGACTGGCAGCCGTAGGCGGCGGCGATGTCGGCCAGTGCCCGGACCCGGGCCTTTCCGTGGCCGCCCACCCCTGCGACGGTGTAGTCCATGCGGCTGATCGCGTCCGGTTCCTCGCCCCTCTCGGCGCGGGCCTCGGCCTCCGCGATCGCGTGGCGGGTCATCAGCTCGGCGGCCTTGGCGGTGAACGCCTGGCTCTCGGCGTCAGTCACCGAGGGGTCCTCCGCCATGCGGAGGAGCCCTCGGACCCGCTCGACCATTTTCTGACGAGCAGCTTCAGTCATCGGCGCCCGGTTGTCTCCCGTCGGTGAGTGTCCAGTTCCCGCCACCGGCGGGAAACACCGAGCCTAGGCGTTCTTGTTCCCGACCACCATCGCGATGAGCCCGACGGTGACCCAGATCGCCGCCGCGACGAGCAACCCGCCGAACAGGGCGCCGAACAGCCCGGCGATCGGGGCGGCCAGGATCGAGGTCGCGTAGCTGACGATCGCGTAGCCCGCACCGCCGACCGCGGCGGGCACGGCGGCGTAGCGGAAGGGGTAGGTGGCCGCGTAGCGCCTGCCCCGGCGGTCGGCCTTCTGGCGCATCACACCGCCGACGCCGCCGATCAGTGCGAAGAAGATCACCGCGGCGGTCAGCCCGGACGAGAGGGCGCCGGCACCCAGGTTCAGCAGGAAGAAGAGGGCACCACCGGCCGCGCCCCCCAGGACCGAGGTGGTCCAGGGCCAGATCATCGTCGCCGAGGCGACGGGAGTGAATGCGTTACCGCGCTCCAGCGTCATGTCCACTGCTCCAGTCGAATCGCGTGACGACCGCTCTTCGACGGGCCGTCCGCTCCAGCATGCTGTCTCTGGGCTCCACGCGCATCAGGGCCCGTCCCTGACTTACCCCCGAGTCCGCGCCCCGGCACATCGCCGGATCCGCGACAGCGAGGGCGCCGGGTGACGGGAGCCCTCGGAGGGGCAACGATCAACCGGTCGCGGAAGTGCCCGGACCACCGGGGCTCCCGTCGGAGGACGCCGACAGGTCCGCGGACAACCGTGGCCAGGCGGTGCGGAACGCGGGCAGCAGGGGCAGCGCCTCCAGGCGGTCCACCGGAACCCACCGGACCTCCTTGCTCTCGGTGTTGCCCGGCCGGAACGGCGTCATCTCCGCGACCCTGGCCAGGAAGGTGTCGTAGCGCCACACCTGGAGGTCCTGTTCGTGGACGCCCACGAGGGTGTACTCGCCCAGGTCGCCGGCGATCTCCTCCCGGAACTCCCGGACGGCGGCCTCCAGCGGCGTCTCGTCCCTGTTCCTTGCGCCTCCGGGGATGCCCCAGGTCCCGCCCATGTGCGTCCACCCGGCCCGGTGCTGGAGCAGCACGTGGCCGGTTCCGGCCACGTCGGTGGTGTACAGCAGCAGGCCGGCCGCGCCGTACACCCCCCACCGCCGGGAACCGTCGGGCAGACTGACCCAGCCGTTTCCGTCGCCCTCCAGCATCACGTCCTCCACATCGGCTTCCCTTCCGGACCACGGGTGACGTCCGTCCTCCCGTGCACAACGATCGGACACGGGCGATCATGCCCGTGCTCCTCCGAACCTATGGCCCGCCCGGAGGCCTCCGCAGCACTTCTCCGTTGTAGGGGGCGGATCCCGCGCGCCGCCGCCAGGACGGGCGGCTTGCGCGGCGGAGGGGAGCCGGGGGTTCCGGGGGCGCGGCCGCGGCGGACCGCGGGGCGCGGGCGCAAAGGACCGGCGCCGGACCCGGAGGAGACGAATGGAGGCGATGCCGTTATCGGGATACCGGGAGCATATACGGAAGCGGTATCGCCTTCCCCGTAGGGTTTTTTGCTTTTTCGTGCTTTTCGGCACGAGTGCGGGGACCCGGACGCGTCGCGGAAGTCGCGGGGTTTCCCGTGGGGAGGTGGGCCTCCCTCCGTCCCCGGGGCGAGGGTCTCCCATCTGCCATGACGTCACGGTGTGAGGGGTTCCGCCCTGCGCCGGCGGTCCGCAGCCGGCCAAGCGGTGGTGAGGATCCGGTGGGACGGGGTAAGAGTGAACGGCATGCGAACAACGGTCGACCCCGTACCGATTCCGGCGCTGAAAGAAGACTGAAAGCGCGGTGGAAGAGGATCTCTCTAGTGTGGAACTCGTTCGACGCGAAGGCCTCCATGAGAGGACGGCTCATGGTCGCCTACCAGCGCGACGTTCGTTGGACACATGCCACCCGTGGTGTGTTCTGAGGCGGGACTCGCCGCGGGTGGCCGGTCCGCCGGAGGGCGGTGAGTCCGTTTGATGCTTCACAGGCGACGTAGGGCCACATTGCGGCTCTACACGAGTGCGGTGAGAAGAGGAGTTCGCGTGCCGGAGATGTTGACCGTGGATGAGCGGTTCGAGGCGATCATCGCCGACGCGACTCCTGTGGCGAAGATGAATCCGCTGCGCGAGCCGGACCCCGAACAGAGGATCCCGGTCGAGCAGAAGCCTGTCGAGAGTGCTCCCGAGCAGGAAAAGCCCAGCCAGGACGAGTAGCGTCCGGCAGGGTGGTCCAGCGGTCACTCCGAGTACCTGGGTGGAGGGGGGTACTCGGAGCCGTTGGCATGTCCGCATCCCGTTTTTCCGCAATGTCGCTTGCTAGGGTTGCTGCTTGTGGAATTCGGCGTGCTTGGCCCCATCACCGTCTGGTCCGGCGGTCGACCGATACCGGTCGGCGGTCCGCGCCAGCGCTGTGTACTGGGCGCCCTGCTGGTCCACCTCGGGCGTGAGGTCACCGTCGACCAGCTGATCGGCTACCTGTGGAGCGACGACCCGCCGCGTACCGCGCGTTCGGTCATCCAGGTCCAGATCTCCCACCTCCGACGCATCCTCCCCGACAGCATCGCCACCACCTCGGGCGGTTACGCCCTGGACGTGGCCCCCGACACGGTCGACCTGCACCGGTTCCGGGGACTCCGGGACGCCGCGGCCAAGGCCGGGCCGCAGGAGAGGGCCGACCTGCTCGACCGGGCGCTCTCGTGCTGGCGCGGGGTGCCCTTCTCCGGGGTCGGTTCCGAGTACCTCGACTACTCCGTGGTCGCCCCCCTGCGCGAGGAGCGGTGGTCGGCCGTCGTCGGCTGGGCCACCTGCTCCCTGGAGCTCGGCCGCCACGCGGAGGTGGCCTCCCGCCTGACCCCCCTGGTCAGCGAGGAGCCGTTCCGCGAGCGCCTGCACCACCTGCTCATCACCGCCCTGTGGCGGGACAACGAGCGGGCCAGGGCGCTCGCCGTCTACGAGGAGTTCCGCTCCCGGCTCGCCGACGAACTGGGGGTCGACCCGGGTCCTGAGCTCACCGCCCTCCACGCCCGGATCCTCCAGGAGGACGCCGATCGGGAGGAGACGACGGCCGGAGCGCCAACGGAATCAGGGTTTCGTTACCTGGTCCGCAACGACCTCCCCCGCGACCTCCCCGACTTCACCGGGCGGCAGGGCCCCCTGCGCCAGCTCGAGGAGATGGCCGTCACCGGCGACGGGAGGGCCAAGGTCTGCGTCATCACCGGAGCCGGCGGCGAGGGGAAGACCACCACCGCCGTCCGTTTCGGTTACGAAGCCGCGAAACGTTATACCGACGGCCAACTGTTCCTCGACCTGTACGGCTACACCTCGAACAAGGAGCCCCTGGACCCCTCCTCGGCCCTCGGGGCCCTCCTGCGCGCGGTCGGCGTCGAGCCCGACGCGGTGCCCGAGTCGCTCGACGAGCGTTCGGCCCTCTGGCGGGCGACCCTCATGGGCCGCAAGGCGCTGCTCATCCTGGACAACGCGGCGAGCTACGCGCAGGTCAGCCCCCTGCTGCTGTCCTCGCCGGGGGCCCTCACGCTGATCACCACCCGCAACGAGCTCTCCGGTCTCAGCGGCGCCCGGTTCCTCTCCCTCGGCATGTTCGACGAGGAGTCGTCGCTGGAGCTCTTCGGCCGCATCCTGGGCGAGGAGCGCGTCCGGCGCGAGCCGGAGCAGGCCCGGGAGATCGTCCGCATCTGCGGAGGCCTCCCCCTGGCGCTCAGGGTCATCGCCGGCCGGATGCTCAGCCGGCCGAAGTGGTCCTTCCTGCACGTGGCCAGGAGGCTGGGCGAGCAGAACCGCAAGTTCCGTGAGCTCCAGGTCGAGGGCCAGAGCGTCGAGGCCGCCATCGACCTCTCCTACCAGAGCCTCAACCCCGGGCAGCGCCACGCCTTCCTCACCCTGGGCCTGATGATCGGGAGCACCATCGACCTGGCCGGGGCCTCCGCGCTTCTGGACATGACGGTGGAGGACGCCGACGACATCCTCCAGGAACTCGTCGGGATGTGCCTGCTCGACGAGCCGCAGGGCGACGTCTACCGGATGCACGACCTGATCAGGGAGTTCGCCCTGGACAGGGCGACCTCGGAGTTCGACGGGGCCACGGCGGATCGGTCCAGGGCCCGCCTGGCCGAGTACTACCTGGTGACGGCGCAGCACGCGGCCTCCCTCCTGGGGCCGCGCGTGCGGGACGCGGCCGAGGACGAGCGCCCCGGATACCGCACGGACCTCGGCGGACGGGAGGACGCGGAGGGCTGGTTCTCCCTCCACCAGGAGAACCTCGCCGACACCATCGAGTACTTCGCCTCCAAGGACAACGAGGACCGCGCCTGGAAGATGGCCGAGGCCGTGTGGCGCTTCTACGCCCTCCACGGTGAGATGGGCCTGCTGGTCAGCTCGCACGAGCGCGCTCTCCAGATCAACAGCAAGCAGGGCAACCAGCGCGGCCGTGCCGTGACCCTCATCGGCCTGGGGATCGCCCACTACATCTCCGGGCGCTTCGAGGAGGCCATGGCCTACCTCACCGAGGCGCACGGCCTGCTGGAGTCGGTGGGGGACCGGAGGGGCATCATCCGCGCCCTGGGAAACCTCGGCATGGTCTACGAGCGGATGGGCCGCTTCGCGGACTCGGCCGCGGCCATCCAGGGGGTCCTGGACTACGCCTCGGAGCTCGGCAACGACCGGATCGAGGCCCTCCAGTGGGGGAACCTGGCCGTACTGCGCCAGACGCTCGGGGACCACCGGGAGGCGATCCGCTGCGCCGAGCAGGCGATCCTCAAGTCGGTGGAGGAGGACCAGGCCGAGACGCGGGTGGTGGCCAAACGCGTGATCGGGGAGGCCAGGACCGGCCTGGGCGAACTGGAGCTCGCCTTCCGGGACCTCAACGAGGCGCTCGAACTCTCCCTGCGGCTGCGCCTGGTCGCCCATCAGATCTTCGTTCGCAACTCCCTCGGCCGGGCCTACCGGGCGGCGGAGTGCTGGGACGAGGCGATCGAGTCCCACACGGAGGCCCTGGCCCTCGCGGAGAAGTCCGGCGACCACAGCGGCGACGCCGAGATCCTCCACGACCTCGGCGTCACCTACGCGGTCGCGGGTCGGCCGGAGGAGGCGGCCGTCGAGCTGGAGAGGTCGCGGGCCGTCGCCGTCGACAGGAACGAGACGCACACGATCGCCTGCGCCGCCCTCGCCCTGGGCGGGCTGCCCGCCCCCGCGGTGCCCCCGGACCGGGCCCACGCGCTCCTGCGGGAGGCCGAGGAGATCTTCACGCGGCTGGGCCTGCCCGAGGCGGAGCAGGCGCGGGAGGCCCTCGCGGCCCTCTCCGAGACCCTCAGCTGACGATCCTCCGGAGCCCCCGCGCACGGCGCGGCCTCAGCCACCCGCCGCTGCGGCGCATGGACCACAGGGACAGGGTGACGGGCAGGAAGCGCACGGGCCGGGGCACCCGGGGGTACACCGCCCGGGCCACCCTCACGACCCGGTCGAAGCGGCGCTGCCGCGCGTCCGACCACGGGATGCGGAACTGCTCGCGCAGGTCCGGGGGGAGCAGCCCGCCGGTCAGCAGCAGCTGGGCCCTCATCAGCGGGCGCAGGGGCGCGGAGGCGGGGTGGAAGAGCTCCCGGGTGATGCTCCGTGCCTCCTCTCCCACGCGGAGAGCGCGCATGCCCGCCTCCCAGTAGGCGTCGAACTCCGCCGGGGTGGCGGGCCACTCCTCCTCCGGCAGGCCCAGCGCGGTGGCGAACGCCGACGCCTCGCGGAGGAAGGCGGCGTACTCCTCCGCGCCGAGTTCCCCGAAGACCATCGCGTTCAGCCGGGACGAGGAGTGGAACAGGGTGGCGGCCACCCACAGCAGCAGGTCGTGGTCGAGCGCCCGGTAACCGGGACCGGTCACCTTCTGGTGCATGGCGCGTACGATGGCGTGCAGGCGCCGCTTCTCCTCCTCGGTGCCGTAGATCGTGCCGTACACGAAGTAGAGCGTGCCGAGCAGGCGGGCGAACGGCCGGGACGCGAAGGAGCTGTGGTCGTGGACCCCTCGGGCGACGCTGGGGTGGGCGATCTGGAGCAGCACGGCGTAGCCCGCGCCGCCGAGCGCGCACGCCTCCCCGCCGACCCGGCGCAGGGGTGTCTCATCGGATGATCGGCCCATGCCTCGGATGGTACGACAACGGGCCGTGCCCCGTGCGGGACGCGCGTCCGGTCGCCCGGCGGTACGCCCCGGTCCGCGGCCGGGGCGGCAGGGCGGGCGCACGCTGTTCAGGGGCCGAGCGCGCGGAACACCTTGGGGCTGGTCAGGGCGTCGGTGTTGTCCGCGAACTGGTCGACCGCGCCCACCGGCGGCCGCCCCGCGAGCTCCGGGTCCGCCACCCGTGCCGACAGTGCGGCGGCGAACCGGGCGGCGTCGAGCACGGGCCAGGGGCGGTCGTGGAAGGGGCGGGGGCGGGTGTCCAGGCGCTCGGCCAGACCTGTCCGGTTCTGCCGCTCGCCGACCAGGGCGCAGGCGTCGGCGAGCGCTGCGGGGTCCGCGTCCAGCGCCCCGGCCAGGAGCGGGGCGAGCCCGTCCGTCGCGGGGAGCCGGGAGAAGGCGCTGCCCAGCCACTTCGGGTACGGCGGGTAGTTCCGGGCGAGCAGCAGGGCCAGCCGCATGAGGTCGCGGACCAGGCGCGCGGCCACCACCCGCGCGCCGAGCCCGTCGCCCACCTCGGCGCAGCGGCCGACGAACGCCTCCTCCTGGGCGATCCGCTGCCACTGGCAGGCCAGCACGTACCTCCACACGTCGTCCGGGTACCAGGCCAGGGCCTGCCGGGCCCGTGTGAGGTCGCCCGCCGAGTCGTGGAAGACGGCGCCGCCCACCGCCTCCGCCAACCGCTGCGCGGGGGTGGCGAGCCAGTCGCCGACGGACACCCCGGACCGGGGGTCGAAGCCCAGGTGGGCGCCGAACCAGGCGCCGGGGTCGACGACCTCCACCCGGTGGCGCCCGCCGGGGTGGTCGGCGTCCGGGCGCCATGTCTGCGGAGGGCCGTCGCCGGGGGCGAACCGGACGGGCCAGCCCCGCACCCGCTCGGGGAGGCGGTCCTCGAGCAGCTCCAGCACCCGGGACCCGGCGCCGGGGTCGGAGACGAAGAGCTGGAGGCGCGGCCCCCAGCCGTGGTCGGTGGAGCGCTCGGTGTCCAGTCCGAGGACCTCCGAGCCGGGACCCACCAGCGCGGCGGCGTACGGGAGGTCCGGGAGCTCGGCCCGCAGGAGCGGGGCGACCGCCTCCGTGTACAGGGCGCGGGACAGCTCGAGGCCGGGAAGGAAGTCTGGCGGCATGCCGGTGAGCCTAGACGGGCGCTGCCGTGAAGGCCACGGGGTTCGACCGGGACCGCCGCCCGCAGGCCGACGCGGCCCCGTGCCGGTGCGGGGCGAGAGGGGCTCGTGGGGCGGGGTAAGAAAATTATGTCTTCAAGGACAGGTCTGGTGCTGATCGTCCCACCTGGGGGCATTGGTATAGCAGTGACGCGGCAGACCGCGGCATCATTCTGTTAAGTGTCTTTCCAGTTCATGGCTCTTGTGTCGCGGAGACGGCGGCAGGACCAGTCCGCGACCGGGCCGAATGGGCGGTCCCGGCGGTACGGGTGGGACGCGGTACCCCCTCGCAACAGGAGTCTTGACGTCCGGTTACGGGGTGCTTACCGTCTTCCGCAACGGTTGGAGAGGACATTCCGGGGACGCCCGGAGTCTCCAGGACAGCCCTGTCCGACGTTCGCAGGGAATATCCGAGCCCTCGTGGACGCCCTCCGCCCCCCTGGACCGAGACGGTCCGGGTCACCCCCGCTACGAGACCCGACCGGGCCGCAGGGCCGGCAGGGGATCGTGACCCGAAGAGAAGGGCCCCCATGAAGACCCGCAACAGAATCCGCTCAGCCTCGGCCGTCGCCGCCGCCACCGCGATGATCTTCACCCTCATGCCCGCCGGCACCGCCAGCGCGCACGGTTACGTCTCCGCCCCCGCCAGCCGCCAGGCGCAGTGCGCCGCCGGCGTCGTCGAGTGCGGTGACATCCAGTGGGAGCCGCAGAGCGTCGAGGGCCCCAAGGGCCTCACCGACTGTGCGGGCGGCAACAGCAGGTTCGCCGAGCTCAGGGACGACAGCCTCGGCTGGAACGTCACCGAGGTCGGTACCAACCTGACCTTCACCTGGACCCTCACCGCCATGCACTCCACCGCCACGTGGGAGTACTTCGTCGGGGGCCAGCGCGTCGCCAGCTTCAACGACAACGGCGCCCGCCCGCCGTCGACCGTCCGCCACAACGTGGACCTGTCCGGCTACAACGGACGCCAGAAGGTCCTCGCCGTGTGGAACGTCGCCGACACCCCCATGGCCTTCTACTCCTGCGTCGACGTCAACATCCGCAGCTAGCCCGAGCGGCTGCACCGGGGCCCCGGGCCCGGCCCACGGCCGGACCGGGGCCCGCCCCGTGCCCGGGGCCGGGTGGTCCGGGGCGTGGACGTCCGTGTGGAACCCGCCCGGCACCGAGGGGGAACGGAAGCCGTCGATCCCGTGTGTTCCGTGGCCCCCTGTTCGACCCCCGACACGACGAAGGCCGGTCCCGTAGGACCGGCCTTCGTGCTGGTCGGGGTGGCGGGATTTGAACCCACGACCTCTTCGTCCCGAACGAAGCGCGCTGCCAAGCTGCGCTACACCCCGAAGCAACGAGCCCAAGTCTAGCGGACGTACGGAGTGCGCGCGAACGGGTTGCGGTCGGGACGGGGGAGGGGCCCGCCGTGGGTCAGGAGGGGGCCACGATGTCCAGCAGGGAGGCCTCCGGGCGGCAGCAGAACCGCACGGGGGCGTACGGGGAGGTGCCCAGGCCGCCGGACACGTGCAGCCACGCGTCCGCGTACTCGTGGAGGCCCCACGCCCGCCGCCGGTCGATCCCGCAGTTGGTGACGAGCGTCCCGTAGAACGGCAGGCACAGCTGGCCGCCGTGGGTGTGCCCGGCGAGGAGCAGCTGGTAGCCGTCGGCGGCGAACCGGTCGAGGTTGGACGGTTCGGGGGAGTGGAGCACGCCCAGGCGCAGGTGCGCCGTCGGGTCGGCCGCCCCGGCGATCTTCTCGTAGCGGTCGAGCTTGATGTGCGAGTCGTGCACGCCGGCGAGGGCGACGTCGAGTTCGCCCGCCTTCAGCGAGCCCTTGCGGTTGTTCAGGTCCAGCCAGCCGGACGCGGACATGGCCGCGCCGAGCTCGCGCCAGGGCAGGTCCGGCACGCGGCGCTTGTTGTAGTCGGTCTTGCTGGTCCGCCAGAGGTAGCGGGCCGGGTTCTTCAGCTGGGGGGAGAACAGGTCGTTGGACCCGTACACGAACGCCCCCGGCCGGTCCAGCAGCGGCCCCAGGGCGTCGATGAACGGCCCCACCGCGTCCGGGTGGGCCAGCGAGTCGCCCGTGTTGACGACCAGGTCCGGCTCGTAGGCGTCCAGCCCGCGGATCCAGTCGATGAGCATCCTGCGGCCCGGCGTCAGGTGCGCGTCGGACAGGTGCAGGATGCGCAGGCGCGGGCTCCCCGGGGGGAGCAGGGGCAGTTCGTAGCGGCGCAGCCGGAACCAGTTGCGCTCGATCACCGAGGCATAGGTCAAGCCGGCGACCCCCACCGCGCCAGTGATCGCCGCCGCGCGCCCCACGCGGCGCAGGAGTTGTCTGTTGTCGACGCCCATCCGGCCCTCCTTCGTTGTAGGACCGATCGTCGCAGACCCGGGGCGCCCCCGCGCGCAAACCGTTGGTGGCGCCGCCGGATACCGCCGTAGGATCGGTGCATGTCCGAACTCAAAGACCGCCTCAAGAACGACCTGACCACCGCCATGAAGGCGCGTGACAAGGTGCGCACCGGCACCCTCCGCATGGTCCTGGCGGCCATCTCGACCGAGGAGGCCGCGGGTTCCTCGCAGCGCTCCCTCGGCGACGACGAGATCATCAAGCTGCTGACCCGCGAGGCGAAGAAGCGCCGGGAGGCGGCCGAGGCGTTCGACACCGGCGGTCGGCCCGACCAGGCCGAGGCCGAGCGCGTCGAGAGCGCGGTCATCTCCGAGTACCTGCCCCGCCAGCTGACGGACGACGAGCTCGCCGCGCTGGTGGCGGACGCCGTCGCCGAGACCGGAGCGGACAACCCCCGTGCGATGGGCCAGGTGATGAAGATCGTCAACCCGAAGATCGCCGGCCGGGCCGAGGGCTCCCGCGTGGCGGCCGAGGTCAAGCGCCAGCTCGCAGGCTGACCGGCCCCCGCCGGGGGTGCGGCCCGCTCGACGCGGGCGGGCCCCCGCGGCCGGTCCCGCCCCGTGGACGCGCGAGGGGGCGGCGGTGTCTCCACCGCCGCCCCCTCGTTCCGTCACAGCCCCGGGTCAGTCCCCGTCCCTGCCGTGGGGCAGGTGCGCGGGCTGCACGGGGAGCCAGTCCTCGTCGGGGCCCGTGCCGCTGGCGGTACCGCCGCCGTTGCTCAGGAACACGTTGACCGTGGCCCCCTCCGGGAGCCGCGTGCCCGGGTCGGGGTTGACCGCGGCCACCGAGCCCTCGGGCTCGCCGGACCGGACCCGGGTCTGGGACACGTTGACCGAGTAGCCCGCGGCCTGGAGGGCGGCCACCGCGTCGTTCTCCGGCTGGCCGACCACGTTGGGCACCCCGCCGTCGTCGCTGGCGGGGCTGGCCTCGTCGTCCGGCTCGGGAGCCCGGGGCCCGGAGGTCGATCCGAACCTGCCGGGCGCCGAGGGCAGCTGCTCCACATCGACGCCCTCGTGGGCGCCTCGCATGGTCTCCTGCCAGATCGGCCCGGGGATCGTGGCGCCGTACACCACGCCGAAGTGCCTGTCGCCGATGGTGACGTTGCGCAGCGGGTGCTGCTGCGGGCCGCGCGGGTCGCCGACGAAGACGGCGCCGGCCATCTGCGGGGTGAACCCGGCGAACCAGGCCGCCGCCGAACCGTCGGTGGTACCGGTCTTGCCCGCCGTGGGACGGCCGATGCCGAGCGAGCTCGCCGTGCCGCCGTTGAAGGTCTGCGACAGCAGGTAGGCCACGCCGTCGGCGACGTCCTCGTCGATCGCCCGCGAGCACTCCGGCTCGATGTCGATCGTGGTGCCCGACTGGCGGTCCTCGATCTGGGAGATGGCCTGCGGCTCGCAGTACATCCCGCCGGAGGCGAAGGTCGCGTAGGCGTTGGACACCCGGAGCGGGGAGACCTCCTCGCTGCCCAGCGTGAAGCTGCTGTTGGCGAGCGAGTTCTCGTTCTCCGTGAACTTGGTGCCGTCGGCGCGCTGGAGTCCGAGCGTCTCGGCCATCTCCATCACGTCGCAGATCCCCACCTGCCTCTGGAGCTGGGCGAAGTAGGTGTTGGACGACGCCTTGGTCCCGGAGACCATGTTGTGCGTGGTGTTGGACCTGGTGTCGCCCGAGTTGCTCGGTGTCCACGTGGCCAGGGTGCCGCCGTTGCAGCTGCGCTGGCCGGAGACGGACACGCTGGTGGGCGAGTTGAACGAGGTGCTGAAGGGGAGCCCCTCGTCCAGTGCCGCGGCGAGGGTGATCGCCTTGAAGGTCGACCCGGCCTGGAAGCCGCTGCTGCCGCCCCGGTCCGCGTCGGTCGCGAAGTTGATGGACGTCTCGCCGAGCTTGCTCTCGTCCGGCCCGTAGTTGCGGCTCTGGACCATGCCGAGGATGTGTCCGGTGCCGGGCTCGATGACCACCTCGGCGGCCACCTTGCGCGACTCGTTCTCGCGGGGGACCCACTTGTCGACGGCGGCCTGACCGGCCTCCTGGGTCTGCGGGTCCAGGGTGGTGTGGATCTCCAGGCCCGCGGTGCGCAGCCAGCGCGCCCGCTCGGTCTCGTTGGGGCCGAAGCGCTCGTCCTGCTCGATCTCCTGGACGACGTAGTCGCAGAAGAAGGGCTGGTCGCTGGGCACGCACCCGTTGGGCGGGGTGTCCAGGTCCAGGTCCATGTCCTCGGCCTTGGCCTCCTCGGCCTCGGCCTCGGTGACGGCGCCGGTCGCCACCATGCGGTCCAGGACCACGTTGCGGCGCTCGATGGTCTGGTCGGGGAAGAACCGGGGGTTGTACAGGTAGGGGTAGCGGACCAGGCCGGCGATGGTCGCCGCCTGGTGCAGCTCCAGGTCGCTGGCGGGCACCTGGAAGAAGTGCTGGGCGGCGGACTCGACACCGTACGCGCCGTCGCTGAAGTAGGCGATGTTCAGGTAGCCCTCGAGGATCTCGTCCTTGGACATCCTCTGCTCCAGGGCCACGGCGTAGCGCAGCTCCCGGATCTTGCGGGCGATGGACTCCTCACGCGCGTGGTCGAGCTCCTCCTGGGAGGTGGCCGCCTCGATCTGCACGTTCTTGACGTACTGCTGTGTGATGGAGGACGCGCCCTCGGTGTTGCCGCCCATGGTGCGCACCGCCGCGCGCAGGGTGCCGGACACGTCGAGGCCGCCGTGCTCGTAGAAGCGGGCGTCCTCGATGGCGAGGATGGCGTCGACCATGAGCGGTGAGACGTCGTCGAGTTCGACGAGCTCCCGGTTCTGGTCGAAGATCTCCGCGATGACGCCGCCCTCGCTGTCGTAGATCGTGGACCGCTGAGGGGGCGGCGGAGTCTCGAGGTTGCTGGGCATGTCCAGGAAGCCGCTGGCGACGTTGCGCGCGGTGATGCCCAGACCACCGACGGCAGGAAGGGCGAGCGCGGCGACGAGGAGGCCCGCGATGACGCCTACGACGACCAGTTGGCTGATTCTTTGAAGCAATGTCCCCTGACCCACCCCATCAGACTAAGTGACCACGGACGCGCACAGTGGTGCGATCTGAACCGGTTTGTGCGCGAGCGCGCTGAGATGCCCGCACTGTCGCGCGAGCGGTGCCCCCATGCCATCTTTTCACGGTTATCGCTGACCACTCGTTGCGCGGTTCGACGCAGCAGGGGATGCCGCCCATCCGACGCGGAGCGCTACCGCGTCCTTACGCAATGGCCCGAGCGGGCCATCTTCAGTGGGATGGGAAGTGGGTCGAGTGGGTTCTGTTGGTGCGGCGTCCGAATCCGTAATTTCTAGACGGCAGGGGTGGGCGTGGAACCACCGCACCCCACGCGGCAGCGGGAGCGTACCGTGTTCTTCCCACCCAACCAGAGCACGCGAGTGTCTGGAACCCCGGGAACCCCGCTGACGCACGATTCGGGTGCGCACACAGGGGAGTAGGGCACATGTGGACCAACCAGTGGACGACGATGGCACGCTGCCGAGAGGTCGACCCGGACGCTCTGTTCGTCCAGGGGGCGGCGCAGCACCGGGCCAAGCTCATCTGTCAGGAGTGCCCGGTGCGCACCGAGTGCCTGGCCGACGCCCTCGACAACCGGGTGGAGTTCGGTGTCTGGGGCGGGATGACCGAACGCGAGCGGCGGGCCCTGCTGCGCAAGCACCCCGGCGTCCCCGACTGGGGGCCGCTCCTGGAGGAGGCCCGCCGTGAGGGCGGGGGAGACCTCTCCCACTACGCGGACACCCTCGGCGCGGGCGTCGGTGGGCCCTCCGCCTGAACCCCGGCGCTAGCGTCCTCCGGCCGCGGCGGCGAGGGCGCCGCCGATCCGGCGCAGCCCCTCCAGATCGTGCACGTCCTCCGGCAGGGCGGCCACCTCGGCCACGCGCAGGTCCGGGTGGGAGGACAGCAGGGCGTCGCGCAGCACGACCTCTCGCCCGCGCACACGGACCCGTTCCGCGTGCAGCCGCAGTGCTGCGGACGCCAGAGGGTGGACGCCCCCGCCCTCCAGCGAGGCGGCGGCGGACTCGGCGTCCGCCGCGCCCAGCGACGAGCCCGCGCCCTCCGGCAGGGGGTGGGTGCGGTTGACGACGACCCCGGCCAGCGGCATGGCGTCGCCGGCCAGCCGGTCCACGAAGTAGGAGGCCTCGCGCATCGCGTCCGTGTCGGGGACGGCGACCACCACGAACGCCGTCCCCGGTGTCCGGAGCAGGCGGTAGGTGCGCTCCGCCCGTTTCTGGAACCCGCCGAACACCGTGTCGAAGGCGGACACGAACGACCGCAGGTCGTCGAGGAACTGCTTCCCCACGATCCTGCCGATCGTCGAGGTCACCAGGTTGAACCCGGCCCCCAGCAGCCGGAAGGCGCCGGTGCTCGCCGGGGCGCTCAGGAACCTGATGAGCCTGCCGTCCAGGAACCGGCCCAGCCGCTCGGGCGCGTCGAGGAAGTCCAGCGCGGACCTGCTGGGCGGGGTGTCCACCACGATCAGGTCCCAGTCCCCCGACTGCCGCAGCTGTCCCAGCTTCTCCATGGCCATGTACTCCTGTGTGCCGGAGAAGCTGGTGGAGAGGGTCTGGTAGAAGGGGTTGGCGAGGATCTGCCGGGCCCGCTCCGGGTCCGCGTGCTCCTCCACGACCTCGTCGAAGGTCCGCTTCATGTCGAGCATCATCGCGTGCATGCTTCCCCGGGCGCCCTCGGGCAGGGGGACGGGGCGCGGGGTGTTGTCCAGCGCCTCCAGTCCCATGGACTGGGCCAGGCGCCGCGCCGGGTCCACGGTGATCACGACGGGGTGGCGCCCGCGCTCCGCGGCGCGCAGTCCCAGTGCGGCGGCGGTGGTGGTCTTGCCGACCCCGCCGGCCCCGCAGCACACGATGATCCGCGTCCCAGGGTCGTCCAGGAGCGCGTCGGTGTCGAGTGCCTTCGCGCCGGTCCCCCCGCGGTTCGCGCGGCCGTCGTCCTCCGGTCCCGGTTTCACCGGCGCACCCCCTGCTCGGCCAGCCGTCGTGTGAGCTCGTCCAGGGCGGCCCGGTCCACGCCCCCCGCGAGGAGGGGGAGCTCGAGGAGGGGGCGGCCCAGCTCCTCCAGGTCCGACCGCACGCGGCGCTCCAGCCGGACCCGTAGGGCGTGCCCGCGCACCTCGCCGGCCAGGGAGGCGGCGAGCTCCCGCGGGTTCTCCACACGCGCCTCCCCGAACCCGGCGGCGAGTGCGTCGAGGTCCGGGCCGCCGCTCGCGGCGGCCTCCAGGGACGCGTCGTCGAGGAGCGGGGGGCGCGCCATGTTCACCAGCACCATCCCCGCCGCGAGCCCCAGCTCGGAGATCTCCGCGATCCCGTCCCGGGTCTCCTGGGCGGGCATCTCCTCCAGGAGCGTCACGAAGTGCACCAGGGTCCGGTCGGAGCGGATGACCTCCATGACCTTGTCGGCGTGGTTGCGGATCGGTCCCACCCGGGCCAGCCCCGCCACCTCGGAGTTCACGTTGAGGAACTGGGAGATCCGCCCCGTCGGCGGGGCGTCCATCACCACGGCGTCGTAGTGGAAGGGCGCGGCCGGATCGGCGGCGGAGGGCCTGCGGCGCGCGCCCCGGCGGCGCCGCACCGCCTCGGTCGCCTTGCCGGTGAGCAGGACGTCGCGCAGCCCGGGGGCGATGGTGGTGGCGAAGTCCACGGCCCCGAGCCTGTTCAGCGCCTGGCCGGCCCGGCGCATGCCGTAGAACATCTCCAGGTACTCCAGGAGCGCCGCCTCGGCGTCGGCCGCCAGGACGGACACGCTCCCGCCGCCGGGGACGGAGAGCATCTCGCGCTCCTCGTAGGGGAGCGGCGGGCTGCCGAGGAGGGTCGCGACGCCCTGGCGCCCCTCCACCTCGACCAGGAGCACGCGGCCGCCGTCCGCGGCCAGCGCCTGGGCCAGCGCCGCGGCGATCGTGGTCTTGCCGGTCCCGCCCTTCCCGGTGACGATGTGCAGTCGCGCTCCCGCGCACGCATCCCCCGGATGCTGTGGTCCGTGCTCACGATCACTCACCCCAGGGAGTCTATGTGGGCCTCCGGGGACGGGTGGGGAGAGGCGTCTGTGTGGGCGGGGAGGAGCGCGGGTGAGTAGTGTGGCGGCGTTGACGTGCGGCGCCCCGCCTCGGTGGCGGGACGCCGGTGACCGATAGGGGTAGGACGCATGAGCAAGTGGGAGTACCAGACGGTGGCGCTGCTGTCGCACGCCACCAAGCAGATCCTCGACAACTGGGGTTCCGACGGGTGGGAGCTCGTCTCCGTCGTGCCCGCCCCGCTCCCGGAGGGCACCGACCCGCGCAACCAGCAGTACGTCGCGTACATGAAGCGCCAGCTCTGATGGCCACCCCCGAGGAGCGGATCGCGGAGCTGGGCCTGACCCTGCCCGAGGTGGCGGCTCCGGTGGCCTCCTACACCCCGACGGTGCGCAGCGGCGCCCACGTCTACGTGTCCGGCCAGCTGCCGTTCGTGGAGGGCGAGCTGCCCGCCACGGGCAAGGTCGGCGCGGAGGTCACCCCGGAGGCCGCCCGCGATCTGGCCGCGCTCTGCGCGCTCAACGCGATCGCCGCGGTGCGCGCCGAGGTCGGCGAGCTGTCCGACGTGGTCAGGATCGTCAAGGTGGGCGGCTTCGTGGCCAGCACCCCCGACTTCACCGGCCAGCCCGGTGTGATCAACGGTGCCAGCGACCTGCTCGCCCGGGTCTTCGGCGACGCCGGGGTGCACGCCCGCGCGGCGGTCGGGGTGGCTGCCCTGCCGCTCGACTCCCCGGTCGAGGTCGACATGATCGTCGAGGTCCGCTGAGCGGTTCCCCGTGAGGCCGGGCAGGCCGCGCCGGTCGTCGGCGCGGCCTCCGGCCCCGAGACCCGGGAGGGTATGCCGATGCCGGAGCAGGGAGGGGCAGCCCGGCCCAGGCCGGCCGCCACGGTGATGCTGCTGCGCCCCGCGCGGGGCGGCGCGGCCCGGGGCGGGCGCGGGGAGGGGCCGATGGAGGTCCTGCTCATGCGCAGGGTCCGCTCCATGGGCTTCGCACCGGGCGCCTACGTCTTCCCGGGCGGAGGAGTGGACGAGAGGGACGCCGACGGGGACCTTCCCTGGACCGGTCCGTCCCCGCGGGAGTGGGCGCGGACGCTCGGCACCGACGTGCGGATGGCGCGTGCGCTGGTGTGCGCCGCCGTCCGCGAGACCTTCGAGGAGACCGGCGTGCTGCTGGCGAGCGCGCCGGAGCGCGCCGGGGAGCCGGCCGTCACCCTCGACACGGCGTCCGAGGAGTGGGAGCGGGACCGGCTGGGGCTGATCGACCGCTCCCGCTCCTTCACGGGGGTGCTCTCCCGGCGCGGGCTGGTGCTCCGGTCGGAGTGGCTCCGGGCGTGGTCGCGCTGGATCACGCCCCGTGCCCAGCCGCGCCGCTACGACACCTGGTTCTTCGCCGCGGAGCTTCCTCCGGGCCAGGCCTCGCGCGACGTCGGCGGCGAGGCCGACCTCACGGCCTGGACCGATCCGTCCCTGGTCGCCCCGGAGTGGGAGGCGGGCCGCATGCCCATGCTGCCGCCCACGGTGGTCACGTGCGCGGAGCTCGCCGAGTGCCGGACCCTGGAGGGTGTACGGGAGGCGCGACGGGATATCGTCCCCTTTGAACCGGAAGTTCGGGAAGTCAACGGTCGGATCCGCGTCGTCGCCCCCGACGGGGCGGAGTACCCTCTGCCGAATCCCGGTGCGGCCCCGTGAGGGTGCGCACGTCACCGTGCGGACCGCGTGGCCGCGGGACGGGTTCCGGGGTTCGCCGCCCGCGGTCCTCCGGACCGGTCCGGTCTCGGCGATCGAAGCGAGGTGCGATGAGGATCGACGGTTCCGGGACGCTGCGCGCCAGTTGTGTGCTGTGCCCCAACCCTGGCCCGATGACGTTGGAGGGGACCAACACCTGGATCCTGCGCGAGCCCGGCGCCCGCGGGGTCGTGGTCGTGGACCCCGGCCCCCACGACGAGCGCCACCTCGAGAGGGTGGCGCGGACCGTGCAGGAGCAGGGCGCGCAGGTACAGATGGCGGTGGTCACCCACCGGCACCCCGACCACGCCGAGGGCGCCCGCTACTTCGCCGAGCTGACCGGGGCCCCCGTGCACGCGGTCGACCCGGAGGTGCGGGTCGGCGGCCACGGCCTGTCCGACGGCGACACCCTGGAGGCCGACGGCCTGGTACTGACGGTCGTCGCCACCCCCGGGCACACCGACGACTCGGTGTGCCTCCTGGTGGGCGCGGACAACGCCGTCCTGACCGGGGACACGGTCCTGGGGCACGGCACGACCGTGATCGACGGCGACGACGGCCTCGGCCCCTACATGGACTCGCTGTACAGGCTGCGGGACCTCGTGCGGGATCAGGGTGTGCGCACCCTCCTGCCCGGGCACGGCCCGATCCTGACCGCGCCCGCGGAGGCGCTGTCCTCCTACATCGCGCACCGCGAGTCGCGCCTGGAGCAGGTCCGGGAGGCCGTGAACGCCGGCGCGACCGGGGTCGGTGCCGTCGTGGACCGTGTCTACCCCGACGTCGACGAGCAGATCCGGTTCGCCGCGGAGTCGTCGGTACGCGCCCAGCTGCGCTACCTGGCCTCGCGCGGTGAGATCCCGGCCCGCAACGAGCCGTAGCCCCGGGCGGAGGGGCGCCGCCCGGCAGGCGTGCGCACGGGGCCTTCCGGACAGCCGCCGAGGGACGGCGCGCCGCGGGGTCCGGACAGCGCTGTGGGTCCGGACAGCGCTGTGGCCGCCCACCCCGGGGGGAGAGCGGCCACACAGCGTGTCCGCCGGGCGCCCGTCCGGGCGCCGGAGGTTCTAGGGCGTGGTCCGTGGATGCCTTCGGTGGGCTCGGCGCTTGCGCCGATCGCCCGGAATGATCCGCGGAACACGGCCTAGCGGGCCCGGCGGCGCATCCGCTCGACGTCGAGCAGGACGACGGCCTTGGCCTCGATGCGCAGCCAGCCGCGCAGCGCGAACTCGGCGAGCGCCTTGTTGACCGTCTCGCGCGAGGCGCCGACCAGCTGGGCGAGCTCCTCCTGGGTGAGGTCGTGGTGGACGTGCAGGCCGTCCTCGCCCTCCTTGCCGAACTTGTCGGCGAGCTCCAGGAGCGCCTTGGCCACACGGCCCGGCACGTCGGTGAAGACGAGGTCCGCCATCACGTCGTTGGTCCGGCGCAGCCTGGCCGCCAGTGCCTTGAGCAGCTGGAGCGAGACGTGCGGACGGCTCGACAGGAACGGGCGCAGGTCGTCGTGGCCCAGCCCGGCGAGCACCGAGTCGGTCACGGCGACGGCGCTCGCGGTGCGCGGGCGCGGGTCGAACAGCGACAGCTCACCGAACATCTCACTGGGGCCGAGCACCCCGAGCAGGTTCTCGCGGCCGTCCACGGCCGTGCGGGTCAGCTTGACCTTCCCGCTGAGGATCACGTACAGGCGGTCGCCCTCGTCACCCTCGCTGAACAGGGTCTGCCCGCGTCCGAGGCGTACCTCGCTCACCGATGAGCGGAGCGCCGCCGTGTCCTCCTCGTCGAGAGCCTCGAACAGAGGGGCCTTCCGCAGCACCTCGTTGATCTCGTCCACCACACGTCCTCCTCAGAACCTGACCGTCAACAGTGTGACGTATATCGCACCCGGGTGTGAAACCAGGTCGTTACCGCGGCTTGCCGCCGGGAGACCACGTGCCCACAACAGCCGACGTCAGCCCATGCGATCTTAGTCGTAATCAGCCTGTATCAAGGGCTGTCCGCGCCGCGCCACCGGACATTGGTTACATAATCCCGGTCACCGGCCGAAACGACGGCCGACCCCCGGAAGCATGCCGAACTTTCGGTGAACACGGAGGCCCGCCCCGTCGGGACGCCTACCCTGTGACGATGCCCCGTGACACGCCAGACGCGCCGTCCGCGCCCGCGGAGAACCCCACGCCCACCGGCGAGAGCCGACTCGCGCTGGTCCGCCGCGCGCGCAGGATGTACCGGGAACTCGTCGAGCTCTACCCGGACGCCCACTGCGAACTGAACTTCACGACCCCGCTGGAACTGCTGGTCGCCACGATCCTCTCCGCGCAGTGCACGGACAAACGGGTCAACCAGGTCACTCCGGCGCTCTTCGCCCGCTACCCCGACGCCGAGGCCTACGCCTCGGCCCGGCGGGAGGAGATGGAGGAGGTCATCCGTCCGCTCGGCTTCTTCCGCGCCAAGACGAACAGTCTCATCGGGCTCGGTCAGGCGCTGTGCGAACAGCATGGCGGAGAGGTTCCGGGGAACCTCTCCGACCTGGTCAAACTACCCGGTGTGGGACGAAAAACCGCAAATGTACTGCTCGGTAATGCCTTCGATGTGCCCGGGATCACCGTGGACACCCATTTCGGGCGGTTGGTCCGCCGTTTCAAGTGGACGGACGAGGTCGACCCGGTGAAGGTCGAGCACGCGGTGGGCGACCTGTTCCCCCCGAGGGACTGGACGATGCTCTCCCACCGGGTGGTCTGGCACGGGCGGCGGGTCTGCCACGCCCGCAGGCCCGCCTGCGGCGCCTGCGACCTGGCCCGCTGGTGCCCCTCGTTCGGGGAGGGACCGACGGATCCGGACACGGCCGCCGGGCTGCTGCGGATGCGCTCCTTCGCCTGACCCCGCCCCCTGAGGCGGCCGGCCCGGAGGCGGCGGACGGCGGGGGCGCCGGCGGCGCTTTGTACTCTGATGGTGTGATCGTTGACACCGGCGTCCCGACACGGCCGCCGCGTCCGCGCGGACGCCTCCGCCGCGCCGCCCCGCGGTACCACCGCGACGCGGCGGCGGCCCCCTGCCGGGACGACCCCGGCGGCCCCACCGCCTCCGGGGACGCCGTGCCGGCCGGCGGACCCGGAGGCCGGGGCCCCGCGGGGGACGAGGCGCCCCCGGGAGCGGTTCCCGCAGGGGAGTCCCCGCACGGGACCGCCGGACACGGTTCCACCGCATGACGACCCGAGGGAGCGGTGCGGGCCCCGGGCCCGCGCTCCCGGCCCGCCCAGGAAATCCCGGGAACATCCCGGTGCGGCCCGCGCCAGCGGCCGCACCGGTCCACCGACGGCGCGACAACCCCCGGAACAGGCTTCACGTATGAACCCGATCCCGCTCTGGCTCGCCGCGCTCGCGGACGCCGCAGAGACGATGACCGTGCCGGGCCCCATGCGGCCCCCCGCCAACGGCGGCCGCGAGTCGGCCGTCCTCATCCTCTTCGGCGTCGGACACAAGGGTCCGGACCTGCTCCTCATCCAGCGCAGCGCCGGGCTGCGCCGCCACGCCGGGCAGCCGGCCTTCCCCGGCGGACGGATCGAGCCCACGGACGCCTCCGTCGAGGCCGCGGCCCTCCGGGAGGCGGAGGAGGAGACCGGGGTGGTCCCCGCGGGCGTCGACGTCGTGGGACGCCTCCCCGAGCTGTACCTGAGCTTCAGCGACTTCCGGGTGGCCCCCGTCCTGGGCTGGTGGCGCGAGCCCTCCGAGGTGCGCCCCACCGACCTCGGCGAGGTCGCCGCGGTCTCCCGGGTCCCGGTCGCCGACCTCGCCGACCCGGCCAACCGGGTCATGGTGCGCTACGGGGGCGGGACCCGGTGGGGGCCGGGCTTCCGGGTCGACGGCATGCTCGTGTGGGGTTTCACCGGTGCGATCATCGACAGCCTGCTCACCATGGGCGGCTGGGAACTTCCCTGGCGCCACGAGGGTCTCACCGACGTGTTCGAAGCCACCCCGCAGGGCCTGCGGCCGGTCGGGTAGCGCTCATTCTTGGAGGGCATTGTGCTCGACGTGGTCCTGATCGTCCTGTTGCTGCTGTTCGCGGTGACCGGGTACCGCCAGGGTTTCATCGTCGGTGTCTTCAGTTTCGCGGGCTTCATCGGCGGGGGCGTCCTCGCCGCCCTGGCCGCCCCGGACCTGATCCAGGCGTGGGTGGAGGACCCCGGCCGACAGGCGCTCCTGGCCATCGCCGTGGTCTTCCTGGCCGCCGCGCTCGGCCAGTTCCTGTGCTCCTACCTGGGCACCCTCGTCCGAAACAGGGTCACGTGGGACTCCGCCCGGGTCGTGGACGCCGTGGGCGGAGCCCTGGTCAGCGGGCTCTCGGTACTGCTCGTCGCCTGGTTCATCGGCAGCACGGTCGCGAACTCGGCGCTGCCGTTCGTGGCCGGCCAGGTCAAGGACTCGCGCATCCTCCAGTCGGTGGACGCGCTCATGCCGGAGTCGGCCCACAACGGCTTCTCCACGTTCCGCAGGGTCGTGGACCAGAGCGCGTTCCCGCAGGTCTTCAGCGGCCTCGGGACCGGTGAGCTGGCCGAGGTCGAGCCGCCGGACCCGGACGTCCTCACCACCCCGGAGCTGATCGAGTCGAGCCGCAGCGTGGTCAAGGTCCTGGGGACCGCCCCGTCCTGCCAGCGCCGTGTGGAGGGGACCGGCTTCGCCTACGCCGACGACCGGATCATGACCAACGCGCACGTCGTCGCCGGGGTGACCGACGACCTGCGGATCGTCACCCGGGACGGCTACCAGCTCGACGCCACCCTGGTGCTGTTCGACGCGCAGCAGGACCTGGCGGTCCTCCACGTCCCGGGGCTGGACCTGGAGCCGCTGGAGTTCACGCACGAGGCCCCGCAGGGCGGGGACGCGGTGGTGGCCGGGTTCCCCCGCAACAGCGGCTTCACGGCCGTCCCCGCGCGCGTACGGGCCCGCCAGACGGCGCAGGGACCGGACTTCTACCACTCGCAGCAGGTGAGCCGGGAGATCTACCAGGTGCGCGCCGTGGTGCGCCCCGGCAACTCCGGAGGGCCGCTCCTCGCCCCGGACGGCACCGTCTACGGGGTCGTGTTCGCCGCGGCCACGAACGAGCCGGAGACGGGCTACGTGCTCACCGCCGACGAGGTGGCGGAGAACGCGGCTTCGGGTCTGGAGTCCGCGGAAGAGGTCTCCTCCCAGACCTGCGACTGACCCCCGTCCACAGGCCGACGCCGGGCCTTCACAGGACCCGCCCCCCACGGTTCACTGGATGTACAGGGGGACCGCCGCGGCGGCCGGCACGGTGCTGCCCGGGGTTCGCGGATCCGCGGGACGCCCGCGCGGCCGCCCGCCCCGGGGGGCGCCCGCTCCGCGCGGCGGAGGCGCCACGCGCCCCGGCCCTCCGCAGGCCCCAGCCTGCCTTGCGCTCCGGCCCGCCACGCGCTCCGGCGCCCACGCCCCCGGACGCGAACGGGCGCCCTCCCCGCGGGGAGGGCGCCCGTTCGGACGTCTGTGGACCGGCCCTAGTTGGAGCTGGGGTCCGGCGTGTGCTCGTTCGTCAACGGCCAGCTCATGCGCACGACGGTGCCCCTGTCGCTGGGGTCGATCTTCACCTCGTCGGCGAGACCGGTGATGACCGCCAGGCCGAGGCCGGGGGAGAACCCGGAGATTCCGCCGGGAGGGGTGTCCTCACCGTCGAGGAAGAGCCCGTCCAGCATGGACGGGTTGACGGTCTCCACCGTGTCCTTCGCGGGGGCACGGTCGGAGACGACGACCTCGAAACGTTGGGTCGCGCTCCCGTTGGCGCGCAAGGCGTGGCTCGTGGCGTCGGTGCGGGAGTCCGACCCCGGATCGGGCCCGTTGCCGTCGATCAGCTGGAGCAGGATCGGCTGTGTGGGGCAGTGCAGCTTGTGTGCGGCCACCGCCCGGGAACACGCCTCACCGACCGCCAGCCTGATCTCGTCGATCGCTGAGGCGGCGATACCCGCCCGCCGTGCCACGGTCGCGGCCATGAGCCGCGCCGTGCGCACGTGGGCGGGAAGCGCGCTGATCGTGAGCGTGATGGTTGCCATCGCTCGCTCTGGGCTACTTCGCGGAACGCTTGTCGATGGCTTCCTGAACAGAGCCGTGGATACCGAAGACCTTGGTCAGACCGGTGATCCGGAAGATCTTCAGGATGCGCTCCTGGGTGCAGACCAGGTCGAGGGTCCCGTCGTGGGCCCGGACGCGCTTGAGCCCGCCCACAAGCACACCGAGGCCTGTCGAGTCCAGGAACTCCACCTTCTCCATGTTGACCACGAGGTGGAAGTTGCCCTTGTTGACCAGGTCGATCAGCAGCTCGCGGAGCCGGGGCGCGGTATAGACATCGATCTCACCCTCAACGACGACGATCTCGGTGTCGCCCTCGGTGTAATGATCAAGCTTCAAGTCCACTAGTCCTCCAGCGCCGAACCGCGAAAAAATCGCGAATGATCTCTGCCGGGCGTTACCCCACCAGCACGCATTCAACCACGGGTGTCGAGTGCGTCTTCCTGTGATGCACAGAAAAACCGTGACACCGCGCCACTCTTCCCCCGGATGTCACACTGAAACCGATGTCCCAGTGCGACACCCTTCGTCTGAGGGCGTCACGACTACCGAACACGCGCCTGTGAGGAGGGGTCTCGGATGAGGCGATCGGAGCCCGTGCTCCCCGGTGTGTGGCGTGACGATACCCGGTACCCGCAAGTGACCCACATCGAGCATGTGGCCCGCAACGAGGGAGTGGGCGGGGAGTGGCCGGAATGGGCCGCGCCCCACCTGGTCGGGCGGCTCTCCGAGCTGGGGATCACACGACCGTGGTCCCACCAGGTTGAAGCCGCCGACCTCGCACGCTCGGGCCGTGATGTGATCATAGCCACGGGTACCGCCTCGGGGAAGTCACTCGGCTTCCTCATACCCGCTGTGGACGCCGTCGACGCGGGCGGGACCGTGCTCTACCTCTCCCCGACCAAGGCGCTCGCCCAGGACCAGTTGCGGTGGATATCGGACCTGGGTCTCGCGGGCATGCGTGCGGCCGTATACGACGGCGACACGAGCGTCGAGGAGCGTTCCTGGGTACGCGAGCACGGCAACTACGTGCTCACCAACCCGGACATGCTGCACCACGGGATCCTCCCCCGCCACGGGGCGTGGTCGCGCTTCCTGCGCAGGCTCCGCTACGTGGTGGTCGACGAGGCGCACCGGTACCGCGGTGTCTTCGGCTCGCACGTCGCCCAGATCCTGCGGCGGCTGCGCAGGATCTGCGCCCGCTACCGGTCGGAACCGGTGTTCGTGCTGGCCTCGGCGACTTCCGGCAGCCCCGCGCAGAGCGCGACCCGGCTGACCGGCGTGCCCGTCACCGCGGTCAGCGAGGACGGGTCCCCGCGTCCGGGGCTGTCCGTCGCCCTCGTGGAGCCTGAGCTCACCGACCTGACCGGGGAGCAGGGGGCGCCCATCAGGCGGACGGCGCCGTCCCAGGCCGCCGAGATGCTCGCCGACCTGGTGCGGGACCGGGTGCGCACCCTCGTGTTCGTGCGTTCGCGGCAGGGCGCGGAGGTGGTCGCTCTGACCGCTCAGCGTCTCCTGTCGGAGCGGGGCGACCACGACCTGGCCGCCCGGGTGGCCGCCTACCGGGGCGGCTACCTGCCCTCGGAGCGGAGGGAGCTGGAGGAGGCCCTGAGGACGGGGGAGCTCCTGGGGCTGGCGAGCACCAACGCCCTGGAACTGGGCGTGGACATCAGCGGGCTCGACGCCGTCCTCATCGCCGGATGGCCGGGAACCCTGGCGTCCCTGTGGCAGCAGGCGGGACGGGCGGGGCGGCGCGGCGACGACGCCCTGGCGGTGTTCATCGCCCGGGACGACCCGTTGGACACGTACCTCGCGCACCACCCGGAGGCGATTTTCGGTCGCTCCGTGGAGGCCACCGTCCTTGACCCGGAAAACCCCCACATTCTGGGTCCGCACCTGTGTGCGGCCGCCCAGGAACTACCGATCACGAAGGACGACTTCGCCCTCTTCGGAGAAACCACCGAGGAGCGCCTGGCCGATCTCGTGGGGCGGAAACTCTTGCGGAGGCGCCCGAGGGGCTGGTTCTGGACCAGTAATGAACGGGCCAGCGACCTGGCCGATATCCGCGGGTCGGGCGGTCCCCCCGTGCAGATCGTGGACACCGGAAGCGGGCAGCTCCTCGGCGAGATCGACGAGGCCGCGTCCCACGGCACCGTGCACCCGGGCGCGGTGTACCTCCACCAGGGCTCCACGTACCTGGTGGACGACCTCGACCTGGACGAGGGGGTCGCACTGGTCCACGGCGCCGAGCCGCCGTACAGCACCTGGGCGCGCGACACCACGGACATCACCGTGCGCTCGGTGCTGCGCCAGGAGGAGTGGCCGAGCGGCGCGACCGCGTACTTCGGCGAGGTGGAGGTGGTCCGTCAAGTGGTGGGCTTCCTCAAGCGGGACGTGCGCACCGGCTCCGTCCTCGGCGAGCAGCCGCTCGAACTCCCGGAGCGCACGCTCCACACCCGCGCGGTGTGGTGGACCCTGCCCGCGGAGGGGGAGGCCCGGCTGCGCAAGGAGGACGTGGGCCTGCTGGGCGCCGCCCACGCGGCCGAGCACGCCGCGATCGGCATGCTCCCGCTGCTGGCGACCTGCGACCGCTCGGACATCGGCGGGGTCTCCACCGCCGTCCACGGCGACACGGGCAGGCTGACGGTGTTCGTCTACGACGGGTACGAGGGCGGTGCGGGCTTCGCCGAGCGGGGCTTCTCCGCGGCGCGCGAGTGGCTCACCGCGACCCGGGCCGCTATCGCCGACTGCGAGTGCGACCACGGGTGCCCCTCGTGCATCCAGTCGCCCAAGTGCGGCAACGGCAACGAGCCCCTGAGCAAGTCCGGTGCGCTGAGGCTGCTCGACGAGGTCCTCGGAGGGGACGGCGGCGCCGGTGGCGGCACGGGCGCGGAGGGCGCCTGAGAGCCGCCTTCCGGAAGAGGTGCGGGCCGCCCAAGGGCTGTGGACGTCCGGCCCCCTCCGCGGCGCCGTCCGGGAACCGGATCGCAGGACCGGCCCGCCCGAGGCGGGACCGGGGAGCACCGTGCCGGCAGCCCGCGGAGCCCGCGTACCGGGGGTGAGGGGCGCACCACGGGCGGGGGCCGTGCGCCGCTCACCGGTGCGGGGCCACGGGCGGCGGGAAGCGGGGCGCCCGCGGCCGGCGCGGGGCGCCCGGGGTTTTCCACAGGCTGGGAAAGGGGCTTTCGGGACCGCCCTCCGCCACCGGAACCTGGAATCGGGCGCCGACACCCCGTCCGCCCCTCACCAGGGAGGTTCCATGTTCGCTCTCACCGGCCCGCCACCCGCTCGCACCGCGCAGCCCGGAGGCGACGACGGGATGGCCACCGCCGAGTACGCGCTGTGCGCGGTCATCGGCGCCGCGTTCGCCGGCGTCCTCTACGTCATCATCACCAGCGGTGAGGTCAGGGAGGCCCTCACCGCGCTCGTGGTCGATGCGCTCAGCTCGGGGTTCTGACCGCGGATCGGTCACCGTGGAGGCGGCGCTCACGCTGCCCTCCCTGCTGCTCGTCCTGGCCGTGTCCTTCGGGGCCGTCCAGGCCGCCTCGGCCCAGCTCGCCTGCGCGGACGCCGCGCGTGTGGGGGCGCGGGCCCTCGCCCGGGGCGAACCCGACGACCGGGCCCGGAGCCTGGCGCTGACCGCCGCGCCCCGGGGCGCGGACGTCGGCCTGGCCGATGACGGGCACACCGCCCGCGTCACCGTACGGGTCGAGCTGCGGCTCGGCCCGCTGGCGCCTCCCCTGGGGGTGGACGGCAGCGCCGCCGTCCTCCTCGAACCGGGGAGCTGACCACGTGCACTCCGACTCCGGCTCAGCCACCGTCTGGTGGGCGAGCCTGGGGGCCCTGCTCTGGTTCGTCACCCTCGCCGTCCTCGTGACGGCGGCGGCACGACTCGACCGGGACCGCGCCACCACCGCCGCCGATCTCGCCGCACTCGCGGCCGCCGCCCGACTCGTCCACGGCACGGAACGAGCCTGCGCGGAGGCCCGGGACACCGCAGAGGCCAACGAGGCCTCCCTCGAATCCTGCGTCATCACCGGCTCCACCGCAGAGGTGGTGGTCTCGGTCCCGTCGTCGCTGGCGGACCGCGACGTCCTGGCGCGCGCCCGCGCCGGGCCGGTCCACGAAGCCGTCTCCAACGAGGAAGTGGAATGAGCCCCGCCCCCGTCTCCGTACTGCTGTGCGCCCTGCTGCTGGGTGCTCCTCCCCAGTCCGACGACCACGTCCCTCCGCCCTGTGCGGCCCCCACCGATCCCACCGAACCCGCCGAACCCGCCGTGCGCGACGGCGGCGCCGAGGACCCCGACCCCTGTGCCTCCCCATCGGCGGGCCCCGCGCCCTCGCCCGCCGCCGGGGCCCGTCCGGCGGAGGCCTCGGTCGGTTCCGCCCGCCGGGCGGCGGCCGTTCCGCCGCCCGTGCACGAACCCGTGGTCCACTACACGGCGGAGGCCGCACCCCCCGCCACGACCTTCGCGCGTGCCGTGGGACACACCTCCACCGTGGTCCTGGTTCTGCTGGGCATCGCGGTGCTGGCGATGCGGCTGTCCATCGGCTGGCCCCGCTTCCCCACCCCGTACCTCGGCCAGCGGCGCTTCGACCGGGAGGAGTACTGACACCGCGGGGCCCTGTCCGGGTCGGCCCTGTCCGGGTCGGCCCCGGGCGGGACCCCGCGGACGGGTTCTGGGGTCGGGCCCCGCCCGGGCGTGTGCCCCGCACCGCCGTCCCCGCCCGGACGACCTGCGCACACCCCGCACAGCGGGTGCGGAACCGCCGTACCCTCCGGTGTATGGGACACCGACACCCGAGCAGGCTCAAGAACTCCGAGGTGGGCCACGCGCGCGCCCGCTGGCTCCTGCGGGCCGAGCTTGCCGGGTGCGAGGAGTGCCGCGGGGAGGGCGACCGGGAGGCGCTGGCCGACCTCGCCTCGGATGGCGTCTTCGACTCGCTGCTCACCGGTTTCGTGCTCGCGCGTGTGCAGCAGTGGCGCGTGCCCGGCCGATCCCCCCGGTACCCGGCCACGGTGTACCGCCTCGCGCCGGTCGACGAGCGGGACTTCTGGCGGGAGTCCACCCAGCACTGCATGAGGGTGTGCACGGTCGCGGGAGCACGGGGGAGCAGTGTGGACACCGTGCCCGCGCTCCGCGAACTCCGGCTGATGTCCACCGCCGACCGCGCGTCCGTCCTGGACGACATCATCGACGGCCTCTGCGAGGACGAGGCCTGAGGCGGGTCCCGCGGACCGTCACGGGGCCCGGCGGGGCGCCGGACGCCAGGGGCCGAGACGGGTGACCCGAGCGGGGTCCGGTGCGGCCGCCGTCCTCGGAGACGCGGTCCCGGCGGTCCGCCCCGGGCTTCCGGGAGAGCCTCCTGCCGGGGGCCGCAGCGCTCCCGGAGGGGTGGTCAGCCCCCCAGCGCCCGGGAGAGCAGCTCGGCGGCCATCGGGACGATGCCGATCAGCACGAAGGCGGGAAGGAAGCACAGGCCCAGCGGCGCGACCACCAGCACCCCCAACCGCTCCACCCGCGCTGTCGCGCGGGTGCGCAGGGCCCGCCGCAGGTCGACCACGTGGCGGTCCAGGAGGTCGGCGACCGGCGCGCCGGTGTCGGCGGCCCGGGCCAGGTCCCGTCCCGCCGCGGCCAGCGGGGCGGGAAGGGACGAGCGGCTCCAGGCCGACGCCGGATCGGCCCCCAGCCGCAGCTGTTCGGCGACCGCTGACAGCTCCGCGCCCAGCCTTCCGCCCGCCGCCCCGGAGACCGCCGTGAGGCAGACGGGCAGGGTCGCCCCGGCGCGGATCCCCGAGGAGATGAGCCCGATCACCACGGGCAGGTCGGAGGTCACCGGGAGCCGGTCGGGTCGTTCCCCGGCACGGCGGGCCCGCACCCACAGCACGGCGCACCCCCCGACCGCGACGACGCCGCCGACCGGGCCGAACAGGGTGGCCGACGCGGCCACCGCGAGCACGCCTGCCAGAGTCAGGGCCAGGGCCCGCAGAGGCAGACCGGTGCGGAGGGACGGCCCGCCCTCCGGCCCGGCGCCCGCCAGCCGTGTCCCCGGGGCGCCTCCCCGGCCCGTCGCCACCCACGCGGCGGCGGCGCCGAACAGCGCCGCGGTCACCACCGTCATCACGTCCACTCCCCTTCCACACCGTTTCCCATGCGGGGCCGCCCCGCCCCCTCCGCCCCGCCCCTCCGCCGCCCCTCCGTCTCCGCCGCCGGCGGTCGCGGCCGTCCCCCTCTCCGCGCCCGGTCACGGTGGAGCTGTCGCCGAGCGCAGCATGCGCAGCGCCCACCAGAAACCCAGGAGGTCGAGGAACACGCCGCACACCAGGCAGGCCACCCCCAGCGGTGTGGTGAACAGGAACTCCAACGGGGACCCGCCGAGGCCGGAGGACATCAGCACCCCGGCCACCGGGAGGCACGTCAGGACGATCGCGGTCGTGCGCGGACCGCTCGTCCGCGCCTCCGCCTCGGCCCGCTGCTCCTCCTGTTCGGTGAGGTTGGCGGCCAGCGCGTCGACCACCTCGGCCAGCCCGGCGCCGGTGTCGGCCGCCACCTCCCAGCACACGGCCAGGTAGGCCAGCGCGCGCAGGTCCGGATCGCGGTCGGCCTCGCGGCGCAGCGACTCCGCGTCGTCCACCGCGCCCACCGGCGGTCCGGCCTCGGCGGCGGCGATCCGCAGCGCCTCCTGCGGGGGCTGCCCGGCGCGCAGTTCGGCGGCCAGGACCCGGCACAGCACGACCACGGCCCGCCGGCGTTCGGAGGCCTCCCCGGGACGGGGCACCAGGGACCGCGGTCCCTCCCCGCGCACGGGACGCCGCGGTCGGTCCAGTACGGCGCCCAGGCGGATGCGCTGAGGCGCCGGGACCGCGAACAGCAGGACCAGGAGCCCCGCGCACGCCGCGCTCACCGCCAGCGCGCTCACCGCTGTCGCCACCCGTCGCCCAGCCGGGCCGCCACCTCCTCGGCCCCGGGGTGCTCCCGGCAGGAGCCGTCCCGGCCGAACGACACCGCGGGCACCGCGTGCACGAGCCCGGCCGGGTCGCGGCGCAGCACCCGGAGTTCGGCGAGGCGACGGGTCCCGGCGTCCCGGACCAGGTGCACGACCATGACCCTGGTGGCGGCCAGCTGGCTGTGCACCGCGGCCCGGTCGAGCCCGGCACCGCAGCCGAGCGCCTCCACCCGGGCGGGGACGTCCCCGGCGCCGTTGGCGTGGAGCGTGCCGGCGCCGCCTTCGTGACCGGTGTTGAGGGCTCCCAGCAGGGACACGATCTCCGGCCCGCGCGCCTCGCCCACCACCAGCCGGTCGGGCCGCATCCGCAGGGCCTGCCGCACCAGGACCTCCAGGGACACCTCTCCGCTCCCCTCGATGTTGGCCGGGCGGGTCTGGAGCCTCACCACGTGCGGGTGGTCGGGGCGGAGCTCGGGGGAGTCCTCGGCGAGTACGAGGCGCTCACCCGGGTCCACGAGGGACAGGAGGCTCGACAGGAGCGTGGTCTTGCCGGTACCCGTCCCGCCGCTCACGAGGAAGGCCGCACGGGACGCCACGAGCGCCCGCAGCAGGGCCGCGCCGCGACCGGTGACCGTGCCGTGTTCGGTGAGGCGCTCCAGGGAGAACACCCGACGGGGCGGCAGGCGCAGGGACACGCAGGCGCCGGCGGGGGACACCGGGGGCAGCACCGCGTGCAGGCGGGCACCGCCGGGGAGCCTGGCGTCCACGTAGGGGACGGCGGCGTCCAGCCGCCGGCCCGCCTGCGCGGCCAGCCGCTGGGCCAGCCGTCGGACCGCGTCCGCCGACTCGAACCGCACCCCGGCCCGCCGCAGGCCGCCGCCGTCGTCCACCCACACCTCGTCGGGCCCGTTGACGAGGATGTCGGTGACCCCCGAGGAGGACATGAGCTCCTCCAGCGGCCCCGCCCCGGACAGGTCGGCCGCCAGCCGCCGGGTCATGGACAGTACTTCGGTGTCGCCCAGCAGGCCTCCTTCGGCCCTCAGCGCCGCCGCGACGTTGGCCGGGCTCACCGGCGCCCCGGAAGCCACGAGGCGGTTGCGCACCGCCTCCACGAGCGGGCTCACGGGACGGGCTCCGGGAACGGGAGGGACGCCACCACGAGGTCGGCGAACCGGGCCAGGGGGGACCTGGGGTGGCGCGCCGGGACGTCTCCGGCCGCCAGGATCCGGTCGAGCCGGGGTTCCTGCGGCAGGTCCGCGCCGAGGTCGAGACCGAGGGTGGACGCCACCACGTCGGCGCTCAGGTCGCCGCGGGCACCGCGCACCACGACCCGGACGGCCGCGGCCTCCTCCCGCAGCCGGGAGACCACCCGGGTCGCCGCCACGACCGAGGGCACGTCGGCCGGGACCACGACGAGCACGAGGTCGGAGCGGTTGAGGAACACGACGGTGGCGGGGTCGAACGAGCGCGGCAGGTCGGCCACCACCAGGTCGGCGCCGTCCCGCGCGCTGGACAGGGCGGAGCGGGCCGCGCCGACGGGCAGAGGGGCGGCGGGCCCCGGCTCGCGGGACCAGGTCAGCACCGAGACCCCGGGCGTGCCGGGCAGCCCCGCCCGCAGGTCCTGCCAGCGGACGCGGCCGCGGCGCCGGACGAGGTCGCCCCAGCCGGTGCGCCGCCCGGGCGCGCGCGGCGGAGCGCCGTCGCAGCCGAGGTAGAGGTCGGATCCGCATCCGAGGGGGTCGGCGTCGAGGAGGGCGGTGTCCCGGTCGGCGCGGGCGCCGGCGAGGGCGAGGGCGACCGCGAGGAGACTGGTACCGGCTCCGCCGCGCCCTCCGATCACCGACACGGTGGGGGCCGGGGCGGAGGTGGTCGACGCCGCCCGGGTGAGGAGGTCCACCAGCACGGGCTCGTCCCTGGGCAGGAGGAGCGTGCCGGGTCCCTCGGCGGCCGTCGCGCCTCCGTGGGCCGGGTCCTGACCGTACGGGCGGCCCTCCCGTCCGCGCGGGTCCTCGCCCCCGTCGGTGCGCGACACGAACACGTGGCGCCCCGGGGGAGGGTCGGCGGTGCGCAGGGAGGCGCGCAGCTCGGCGCCCACCACCACGAGCGGGGCGTGCCGCCACAGGCTCAGCGCACGGTCGGGGGTGCGGGCGACGGCGACCTCGGTGGCGGCGGCGGTGGCCAGCCTGAGCAGGTCGTCGAGGAGGAGGGGGTCGGCGGTCGCGATCAGCGGCAGGGGGCGGGTGTCCATCGGGCTCTCCGGGGGGCGGGGTCTTTCTTCGACCCTCCCCGACCGGAGCGCTCGTGAGAAGCCCCGGTCCGGAGCTGTGGACAACGCCGTCGGCGGAGCGCGGCGCGCAGAAACCCGGAGCGGGGCGATGAGGAGGAGCCGCGGCGGGGCGGAGGAGGCCCACCTGGCGGGCGGGGTGCGTACACGGGGGCGAATACGCATGCCCGCCCGGCAGGCGGGAGGAGCGGGCGCGGGGTCCGCCTCCGCAGGGGGAGCGAAGGCCGCCACGCGAGTTCCGGCCCTGGGGGGAGGACCGGGCCCGTCCTCCGGGAGGGCCTGTGGAGAGACGTGCTCCCACGACCGCCGAAAGACCTTTGTCGTCGACGCCTCCCGGAAACCGGGCACCGGCGAACCGGGGCGGGTTTCGCGGCGGGGTTCTTGCGGTACGGCGGAACCCCTGGTCGACGACGGAACAGACGCTACCACGCGGTGCCGCGTATTGGTTCGGGAATCCAGGCGGAAAAGTCGGGTCAACCGCCTTTTCCCAGAGGGGTGGAGGGCGTACAAAGAAAGCAGACGGTGGCTGAGAACCACCCCGACACGGCACCCGGGAACCCACGCACCACCCGGCCGCGTGTGGCCCGTCTAGGTCGGACAACCGGATGTACTGCCTGGCCAGACTATGGAAATGGTCGCTTGCTAACCCGGTGGAACGTGTCGGAGACGGCGCCCCGAGAGTCACGCGGGGCGCCGTTCCACGTGCTCGCCCGGACGCGCCGGGCGACCCGCGGAAATGCGCGCCCGGCCGGATCGTCCGTGGCCAACAACGATTGTGTCACTGTTGGTTGATAAAGGAATGGTCGACGATTCGACCTTTTCGGGGGCTCACCCGCGTTTGAGGGCCTCGCAGGTCGCCAGTGAGTCCTGGGCCCCCGCCCGCACCGCCCGGCAGCAGTAGACGACCCATCCCGCGACGCCCTCGGGGGTGCCGCCCATGTAGCCGCGCAGGGCCGGTCCGTACTCGTCCCGCAGGGTCTGGTGGCCCAGCTCGGACGGCACCAGCGACTTCGGGTCCAGGCCCCGTTCGACCAGGGTCAGCCGCTCGGCCGCGCGCGCCACCAGGCCGTCGCCCCACCCGAACGGCCGGATCGCCATCAGTTCGCCGTGGACCAGCGCCGACGTCACCAGGGCCGGGACGGACGTGCGCGCGCCCAGGAGCGCGTACAGGCCCTCCAACCGGGCGAGCGCCGCCTCCGGCGCGGGGGCTGGACCGAGTGAGAGCGGGTCCTCGACACGCTCCCCCGCCAGTCGGGGCCGCCCCAGGGCGTCCTCGGAGACCGCCTCGGTCGCGGCGAGCGTGTGCAGACGGGCCAGGGCCTGGCGCGGCGCCTTCGGCCAGGTGTCGACGAGGGACCCCAGCTCGCCGGACACCCGCAGGGCCCCCTTGATGCGCGTGTCGTACACGTGTCCCTCGCGGATCTCCTCCATCGAGACCTCGGCGCCCTCCAGCGCCGCCGACGCGCACGCGCCGCGCAGTGCGGACTCCATGGACACGTCGCTGCTGCGACGTCGCAGGATGCGGTGCCCCAGCAGCCGGTCGACCAGGGTCCGCGTCTCGGCGACCGCGTCGCTCACACCGGGCAGGGCCGCGACGCGGGCCAGGGGGTCGGAAGGGGAGGCAGAAGTCGATTCGCTCACGGAGAACAACACTACGCGCCGGTAACACCGGCCGCCCCCGTCCCCGCGGGTAGGAGCGCACCGACCGCTCGTCGCTGACCGGCGACCGTTCACCGGCCGTTCGCCGCTCGCCCGCCGGTCCCCGGCGACGCGCTGCACCCCGGCTGTTCACGCGGTATGGACCGCATGATTAATTGGGTGTGAACCAGTCGACGTAAGGAGAATCACAGTGGCCGACAGCACTCCCCCGAGCCAGGAGACACTGTCCAACCTTCTCCACGAGACGCGCAGCTTCCCCCCGCCGCCCGAACTCGCGGCCGAGGCCAACGTGAAGGCCGAGGCCTACGGGCGGGCCGCCGAGGACCGCCTCGGCTTCTGGGAGGAGCAGGCCCGCCGGTTGCAGTGGGAGCACCCCTGGGACACCGTCCTGGACTGGGACCCGCCCTACGCCAAGTGGTTCGTCGGGGGCAAGCTCAACGCCTCCGTCAACTGCGTGGACCGCCATGTCGCCAACGGGCTGGGCGAGCGGGTCGCCTACCACTGGGAGGGCGAGCCCGGCGACACCCGCAGCATCACCTACGCGGAGCTGAAGGACATGGTCTCCCAGGCGGCCAACGCCATGACCGGCCTCGGGGTCGGCAAGGGCGACCGCGTCGCCATCTACATGCCGATGATCCCCGAGACCGTCGTCGCGATGCTCGCCTGCGCCCGCATCGGGGCCGTCCACATGGTCGTCTTCGGCGGCTTCTCCGTGGACGCGCTCGGCCAGCGGCTGGACGACAGCCGGGCCAAGCTGGTCGTGACCGCGGACGGCGGCTACCGGCGCGGCAAGGCCAGCGCCCTCAAGCCCGCCGTGGACGCCGCGGTCGCCGACCGGCCCGCCGTGGAGAACGTCCTCGTCGTCCGCCGCACCGGCCAGGACGTCGAGTGGACCGACCGCGACGTGTGGTGGCACGACGCCGTGGAGTCCCAGAGCACCGAGCACACCCCGGAGGCGCACGACGCCGAGGACCCGCTGTACATCATGTACACCAGCGGCACCACGGCGAAGCCGAAGGGCATCCTCCACACCACGGGCGGCTACCTCACCCAGGCGGCCTACACCCACTGGGCGGTGTTCGACCTCAAGGCCGAGACCGACGTCTACTGGTGCGCCGCCGACATCGGGTGGGTGACCGGCCACTCCTACATCGTGTACGGGCCGCTCGCCAACGCCGCGACCACCGTGCTGTACGAGGGCACCCCCGACACGCCGCACCGGGGCCGCTTCTGGGAGATCATCCAGAAGTACGGGGTCACCATCGCCTACATGGCGCCCACGGCGATCCGCACGTTCATGAAGTGGGGCGACGACATCCCCGCCGGATTCGACCTGTCCAGCCTGCGCGTCATCGGCTCGGTGGGCGAGCCCATCAACCCCGAGGCCTACATCTGGTACCGGGAGAACATCGGGGGCAACCGCACCCCGGTCGTGGACACCTGGTGGCAGACCGAGACCGGCGCCATCATGGTCAGCCCCCTGCCCGGAGTGACCTCCGGCAAGCCCGGCGCGGCCATGCGCGCCCTTCCCGGCATCGTGGCCGACGTGGTGGACGAGGCGGGCCGGTCCGTTCCCGACGGCGACGGCGGCTTCATCGTCATCCGCGAGCCGTGGCCGGCGATGCTCCGCGGCATCTGGGGCGACCCCCAGCGCTACGAGGACACCTACTGGTCGCGCTTCGAGGGCCTGTACTTCCCCGGCGACGGTGCGAAGAAGGACAAGGACGGCGACCTGTGGCTGCTGGGCCGCGTGGACGACGTCATGCTCGTCTCCGGCCACAACATCTCCACCACCGAGGTCGAGTCGGCGCTCGTCTCCCACCCGAGGGTGGCGGAGGCCGCCGTCGTCGGCGCCGCGGACAAGGTCACCGGCCAGGCGATCGTGGCCTTCGTGATCCTCCGGGACGGGGGCGAGGAGGTTCCGGAGGAGCTGGTCAAGGAACTCCGCAACCACGTCGGCACCTCGCTCGGCCCGATCGCCAAGCCCGCCCGGCTCCTGGCGGTGCCGGAGCTGCCCAAGACGCGCTCCGGCAAGATCATGCGGCGGCTCCTGCGCGACATCGCCGAGGAGCGGGCGGTCGGCGACACCTCGACGCTGACCGACTCCTCCATCATGGACGTGATCGCCAAGCAGCTGCCGTCCGCACGCGGGGACGACTAGGACCCGTGCCGCGGCCCCGCCACAGGACTTGTGACGGGACGCCCCGGCGGACGCGGCGCCCCGGCCCCGGCGAGGGCCGGGGCGCCGCCGCCGTCGTCGGGTCGCGCGGCCCGGCGGCGCGGCCGGGCGCGCACTCACCCCCGTGACGAAACGGACCTCTGCCGTTGTGCGTGCCGTGAGGGACATGGGTGGCGGGGCATGTGCGAGGATGCGGAGGATCATCCGCGTGTTCGGACCGAGAGAAGGGAACCCCCACGATGGTGGACAAGCCGGGTACCGGCGAGCCCGACGCCGCCGGCACCGACCGTTCCATCGGCGCGCTGGTCTCCGACGCCACCGACAACCTCTCCCGGCTGGTGCGGCTGGAGATCCAGCTCGCCAAGCTGGAGGCCAAGGCCGACGCGGCCAGGATCGGCAAGGGCGTCGCCGGGTTCGCGGTCGTCGCTGTCCTGGCCCACATCTTCGTCATCCTGCTCTCGGTGACCATCGCCTTCGCGCTCTACGAGCTGTTCGCGCTCCCGGCCTGGGCGTGCCTCGGCATCGTCACGCTGTTCTACCTGCTCCTCGCGGTGGTCTTCGGGCTGTACGGCCTCGTCAACTTCCGCAAGCGCCAGGGCCTCCAGCGCACCGCGCTGACCACCTCCCGCCTCGCCGGCATCCTGCGCGGCGAGATCCGGCCGCCCAGGACCGGTGACGACCTCGACACCGTCGGGGGCGCCGACACCGCCGGGGCCACCGCGGCGGCGCCGCGCTAGCCGCACACGGTGTTGGACGACTCCGCCGCCTACCTCGACGGCCCGTGGACGCACCGGACCGTCAAGGCCGCGGGCGCGCGCTTCCACGTGGCGGAGGCCGGTGAGGGCCCCCTCGTGCTCCTCCTGCACGGCTTCCCCCAGTTCTGGTGGGCGTGGCGGCACCAGCTGGGACCGCTCGCCGAGGCCGGGTTCCGCGCCGTCGCCGTCGACATGCGCGGCTACGGGGCCAGTGACAAGACCCCCCGCGGCTACGATCTCGTGACCCTCGCCCAGGACGCCGCCGGCCTGGTCCGGGCCCTGGGCTACGAGGACGCCGCGGTGGTGGGACACGGGGTGGGCGGACTCGTCGGCTGGACGATGACGGCCTACCACCCCGGCGCGGTGCGCGCCCTGGCGGCGGTCTCCGCCCCGCACCCGCTGCGCACCGCGCGGATCGTCGCCTCGGGCGGACCCGGTGTGCGGCACATGCTCCGGGCGCAGGTGCCGATCCTTCCGGAGCACAGGCTCCTGGCCGACGGGTGCGTCCGCGTGGGCGACCTCCTGCGCGAGTGGTCGGCCCCCGGTTGGCCCGGCGCCGAGGCCGAGGAGGCCTACCGGCAGGCCTTCGCCATCCCGAAGGTCTCCCACTGCTCCCTGGAGTACCACCGCTGGATCTTCCGCTCGCGGTGGCGTCCGGACGGGCTCCGCTACAACGCGCGCATGCGGTCGCCGGTCAGCGTCCCCGTCCTCCAGATCCACGGCGAGCTCGACCCGGTGTGCCCGCCCGAGGCGGCCCGCGCCTCCCGTCGCGCCGTCACGGGGGCCCACCGCTGGGCGCCGATCCCGGGTGCGGGACACTTCCCGCACGAGGAACGCCCGGAGGAGGTCTCCCGCGAGCTCGTGGGGTGGCTGGGGCGGCTCGGCGGCGGACAGGTCGACGGAGCCCGGAAGGGCGACGGGGAACGGCGGTGAGGCAGTGATGGCGACGGCATCCGCGTCGGAGGGCCGGGACGGGTCCGGCCGGGACCGCGACGAGACCGGGCGCGCGCAGAACCAGCGCCCCCGCGACCGCTACGGGCGGCCGCTGCCGCACGGGAGCGCGGGCGAGGTCGACCGGGTGCCCGACGACGCCGTGTTCTCCGCGGCCGAAGGCCTGTCGGAGGCCCAGCGGCTGCTCGACGGAGGGTACGCCTTCACCGCCCACGAGGTTCTCGAAGCCGTGTGGAAGTCCTCGCCCGAGCCCGAGAGGGAGCTGTGGCGGGGCCTCGCCCAGGTGGCCGTGGGCGTCACCCACGCGCAGCGCGGGAACGGCGTCGGCGCCGCGCGCCTGCTGAGGCGGGGCGCGGACCGGGTGGAGGGGTTCGGGCCGGACGCCCCGCACGGGGTGGACACGGCCGGCGTGGCTGCCTTCGCCCGGGGGCTGGCGGACGACCTGGACGCCGGCCGGGCGGAGCGGGGCGACGCGATCGACCCGGCGGGGATGCGCCTGCTCGGGGGGTAGGCGGGCGGCGCCGGGGGGCTGCGGTCCGGGACCGCGCCGCCCCGGACGGCGCACGACGGCACGGAGGCCCTCCAGGGGAGAACCGTGTTCTCCCGTGGCCGCGGATGCCAGTGTGGCTGGTGAGGCTGATTCCCGTTTCATTCCTTAATGTGTGTTTTAGCGTTAACATAGCATTAATGCATTATGCGATGTTATTCAAGCTGAAAATCCCCGATAAGGAAAATTATCCTGCTTCTGGGATCACCGTAAGATCACATCTTTGGTTTGTCTTGGGGAAATCCCGAAACGACACTCACCTTTATTCGGGATCGTGCGTAGAATCCCCGGATCACCGCCCGTGAGCGAGCAGCGCGGACGGTGTGCACCACAACCAAAGGTGGCACCGCTTCGACCCCGCCAAGCGTGCTGTCGGGCCAGCTCAGGCTCCTTCCGGACGGCGGTACGTCCACGGCGGCGCGCTGGTCCGGCGTCCACGCGGCGAACCGTTCCCCCGCGTTTCCCATGGACGGGGCCGAAAAGGTCGTGCCCGTCTCAAGGAGGACGGATTGTCTGGGCTCAACCTCGCCGCGCCAAGCGGCACGGCCCTATCGCTGGCAGGCACCGACTTCACACTCGTCATCATCGTCATGGTGGTGGCGCTTCTGGCCCTCGCCGTCGCGGGGATGCTGGTTCGTGAGGTCCTCGCCGCGGAACAGGGCACCGAGCGGATGCGCAACATCGCGCTCGCAGTGCAGGAGGGCGCGAGCGCGTACCTGACACGACAGTTCCGCACCCTCGCGGTCTTCGTCGTCGTCATCCCGCTGCTCCTCCTCCTGCTGCCCGCCGACTCGTGGGACATCCGGATCGGCCGGTCGGTCTTCTTCGCCCTGGGCGCCGTGCTGTCGTCCGCCACCGGCTTCATCGGCATGTGGCTGGCCGTGCGCGGCAACGTACGGGTCGCGGCGGCGGCCCGCGGCGGCGACGGGGCGTCCAACCACAGGGCCATGCGGATCGCCTTCCGCACCGGCGGAGTGGCCGGCATGATCACCGTCGGCCTCGGCCTGTTCGGCGCGGCCCTCGTCGTCGTGCTCTACCGGGGCGACGCCCCCATCGTCCTGGAGGGCTTCGGCTTCGGCGCCGCCCTCCTGGCCATGTTCATGCGTGTCGGCGGCGGAATCTTCACCAAGGCCGCCGACGTCGGGGCCGACCTCGTCGGCAAGGTCGAGCAGGGCATCCCCGAGGACGACCCCCGCAACGCCGCCACCATCGCCGACAACGTGGGCGACAACGTCGGCGACTGCGCCGGCATGGCCGCCGACCTCTTCGAGTCCTACGCCGTCGTGCTCGTCGCCTCGCTGATCCTCGGCCGGGTGGCGTTCGGCACCGAGGGCCTGGTGTTCCCGCTCCTCGTTCCCATGATCGGCGTCATCACGGCGATCATCGGCATCTTCCTGGTCGCCCCCCGAGCGCGGGACCGGTCGGCGATGACCGCGATCAACCGCGGCTTCTTCATCTCCGCGGGCATCTCCGCCCTGCTCGTCGTCGGCACCTCCCTCTGGTACCTGCCCGGCAGCTTCGAGGAGCTGTCCGGGGTCAGTCCGCAGGTCCTCGCCGAGATCGAGGCCGCGGGCACCGCCCCCGACCCGAGGTTCATCGCGATCGCCGCGGTGCTCATCGGCCTGGTGCTCGCCGCAGCCATCCAGCTGCTCACCGGCTACTTCACCGAGACCGACAAGCGCCCCGTCCGGGACATCGGCGCGAGCTCCGAGACCGGCGCGGCCACCGTCATCCTCTCCGGCATCTCCGTCGGCCTGGAGTCCGCCGTCTACTCCGCCCTGCTCATCGCCGGGGCCGTGTACGCGGCGTTCCTCCTCGGCGGCGGCTCCATCACGCTGAGCCTGTTCGCCGTCGCCCTCGCCGGCACCGGGCTCCTCACCACCGTCGGCATCATCGTCGCGATGGACACCTTCGGCCCGGTCTCCGACAACGCCCAGGGCATAGCCGAGATGTCCGGCGACGTGGAGGGCGAGGGAGCCGAGATCCTCACCGGACTCGACGCCGTCGGCAACACGACCAAGGCGATCACCAAGGGCATCGCGATCGCGACGGCCGTGCTGGCCGCCACCGCCCTGTTCGGCGCCTTCCGCACCTCCGTCCAGGAGCAGCTCGGCGAAGGCGAGCAGGCGTTCTCGCTCTCCATCGACCAGCCGGACGTGCTCGTCGGCGTCATCATCGGCGCCAGCGTGGTGTTCTTCTTCTCCGGCCTGGCCATCATGGCGGTCGGCCGCGCCGCCGGCCGCGTCGTCCTGGAGGTGCGCAACCAGTTCCGCACGCGCCCCGGGATCATGGACGGCACCGAGCTGCCGGAGTACGCGCGGGTGGTCGACATCTGCACCAAGGACTCCCTGCGCGAACTGGTCACCCCGGGCCTCCTCGCGGTCCTGGCGCCGATCGCGGTCGGGTTCGCCTTCGGCTACGCCCCCCTGGGCGCGTTCCTCGGCGGCGCCATCGCCGCGGGCGTGCTCATGGCCGTTTTCCTGTCCAACTCCGGCGGGGCCTGGGACAACGCCAAGAAGCTCGTCGAGGACGGCCACCACGGCGGCAAGGGCTCGGCCGCCCACGAGGCCACGATCATCGGCGACACCGTCGGCGACCCGTTCAAGGACACCGCGGGGCCGGCCATCAACCCCCTGCTCAAGGTCATGAACCTCGTCGCGCTGATCGTGGCGCCCAGCGTGGTGATCTACGCGGACAACGTGGTCCTCCGGACCGTGGTGACCGTGCTCGCCGTGGGTGTGCTCGTCGGCGCGGTCCTCTGGTCCAAGAGCCGCGGCTCCGGGACCGAGACGCAGCTCGCGGAGCTGGGCGGGCAGTCCGCCCCCAAGGACGCCCCCGAGGCCGGCGGCGGCGCCCCCGCTCCGGGAGAGGGGTCCCCGGCGACGGACGGAGCCGCACAGGACGCGGGGACGGACCAGAAGGAGTCCGACCGCAGGGAGGAGGCGCACGCCGGAGACGGCAAGTAGCGCGATCCCCCGATGGCGGCCGTCCGGGAACCCGGGCGGCCGCCGCCGTGTGCGGGAGGCCGCCTAACCTGGTTCCGCGGGTGTGCTTCCCGCGCGGACGAGGTGGAAAAGGGGTTCTGTGATGTCAGGGCTGAAGGGCCTGCTCGCCATCCTGGCGGTCATGGTGGGGTTCATCGGCGTGCTCGCCGTCGTCGCGACCAGCCTGATGCCGTGAGCGGGGCGCGCACACTGCTGCTGATGCGGCACGCGGAGGCGGAGAACGGGCACGGCGCCGACTACGAGCGGGGCCTGACCGATCTGGGCAGGGCTCAGGCGGACGCGGTCGGACGGATGCTCTCCCGGCGGGGATACGCGCCGGACCATGTCCTCTGCTCCGGCGCCAGGCGCACCAGGCAGACCCTGGACGGCGTGCTCGGCGCGATGGAGCCGGGGCCCCGGCCCGAGGTCGACTACTCGGAGGAGGCGTACTCGGCCGGTGTGGACACGCTCCTGGAACTCGTGAACCGGGTCGACGCCGGAGTGCGCACCCTGCTGGTCGTGGCGCACAACCCCACCGTGGCCCAGGTGGCCGCCGGCTTCGTGGGGAACGAGGCCCTCGTGTCCTACGCTCCCGGCACGATCGCGGCCGTGGACCTGGAGGTCGAGTGGCTCTACGCGGCGCCCGGAACGGGCGCCGGCATCCTGCTCAACTGATGTGACCCACGACACGCGCCTGTCAGGTTGCCAGTGCACTTGCCCGGGGGTAATGTTCTCCGAGTCGCCTCCGACCGGCCCAAGGCCACGAGGAGCGGCGGCACTCCCCTCCGGCGAAACGGACGCGCTCGCGGCCGTGCCGGAACCCCGGTTTTCACCAGAACGAACTTTCGAGCCTCGCGGTTCGAGCACTGTTCTGGCCATGTAAACTCAGGGAGTCGCTTCAAAAGCCCAGTCCATTCGGACAAAAGCAGACGAAGCAAACGGGCTTTACCCCGATCAGAACCACCACAAACCGCCGATTTGGCGGGGCGCGGAACACCTGATAAAGTAAAGACACAACAAAGCGGAAACGCAGACGCCTTCCACGGAAGAGCAGACAGCCGAAAAGGCTGGCGCTTGTACGGGAAGAGCGGTTGTTTCTTGAGAACTCAACAGCGCGTGTTTGATTTTCTTTAAGCCATGTTTGTTTTGGCCCCGTCACCCGAACAGTGGTTCGGTGTGAAGGGTTCCTTTGATTAATCGGGGCAACCCGGTTGGTCAGGATTACTTCTAGGTTTATCCGCCCCAGGCCGACCCCTGGTCGCCGGGACGGATGGTATGACCTTTATGGAGAGTTTGATCCTGGCTCAGGACGAACGCTGGCGGCGTGCTTAACACATGCAAGTCGAGCGGTAAGGCCCTTCGGGGTACACGAGCGGCGAACGGGTGAGTAACACGTGAGCAACCTGCCCCTGACTCTGGGATAAGCGGTGGAAACGCCGTCTAATACCGGATACGACACACCGCCTCATGGCGGTGCGTGGAAAGTTTTTCGGTCAGGGATGGGCTCGCGGCCTATCAGCTTGTTGGTGGGGTAACGGCCTACCAAGGCGATTACGGGTAGCCGGCCTGAGAGGGCGACCGGCCACACTGGGACTGAGACACGGCCCAGACTCCTGCGGGAGGCAGCAGTGGGGAATATTGCGCAATGGGCGAAAGCCTGACGCAGCGACGCCGCGTGGGGGATGACGGCCTTCGGGTTGTAAACCTCTTTTACCACCAACGCAGGCTCCCAGTTCTCTGGGGGTTGACGGTAGGTGGGGAATAAGGACCGGCTAACTACGTGCCAGCAGCCGCGGTAATACGTAGGGTCCGAGCGTTGTCCGGAATTATTGGGCGTAAAGAGCTCGTAGGCGGCGTGTCGCGTCTGCTGTGAAAGACCGGGGCTTAACTCCGGTTCTGCAGTGGATACGGGCATGCTAGAGGTAGGTAGGGGAGACTGGAATTCCTGGTGTAGCGGTGAAATGCGCAGATATCAGGAGGAACACCGGTGGCGAAGGCGGGTCTCTGGGCCTTACCTGACGCTGAGGAGCGAAAGCATGGGGAGCGAACAGGATTAGATACCCTGGTAGTCCATGCCGTAAACGTTGGGCGCTAGGTGTGGGGACTTTCCACGGTTTCCGCGCCGCAGCTAACGCATTAAGCGCCCCGCCTGGGGAGTACGGCCGCAAGGCTAAAACTCAAAGGAATTGACGGGGGCCCGCACAAGCGGCGGAGCATGTTGCTTAATTCGACGCAACGCGAAGAACCTTACCAAGGTTTGACATCGCCCGTGGACCTGTAGAGATACAGGGTCATTTAGTTGGTGGGTGACAGGTGGTGCATGGCTGTCGTCAGCTCGTGTCGTGAGATGTTGGGTTAAGTCCCGCAACGAGCGCAACCCCTATTCTATGTTGCCAGCACGTTATGGTGGGGACTCATAGGAGACTGCCGGGGTCAACTCGGAGGAAGGTGGGGACGACGTCAAGTCATCATGCCCCTTATGTCTTGGGCTGCAAACATGCTACAATGGCCGGTACAATGGGCGTGCGAGACCGCAAGGTGGAGCGAATCCCTAAAAGCCGGTCTCAGTTCGGATTGGGGTCTGCAACTCGACCCCATGAAGGTGGAGTCGCTAGTAATCGCGGATCAGCAACGCCGCGGTGAATACGTTCCCGGGCCTTGTACACACCGCCCGTCACGTCATGAAAGTCGGCAACACCCGAAACTTGTGGCCTAACCCTTCGGGGAGGGAATGAGTGAAGGTGGGGCTGGCGATTGGGACGAAGTCGTAACAAGGTAGCCGTACCGGAAGGTGCGGCTGGATCACCTCCTTTCTAAGGAGTCTTTGAAGATCAGCCTCTTCCTATGGCTGGTCGGACTCGTAAGTGGACCCGTTCGGGCCGGTCTTCGGATCGCCTGTTTTCGGGAGTGGCTTTAGAGAATCAAGCTTTGCCTCCGGCGACTAGAAGCGTCGGGGGGCGCGCTGTTGGGTGTCTGAGGAAGCAACCTCGACCATCTGGCTCTCCCTTGCGGGGGGCGGGTGGTCGGTTTGTTTCCGCGGACCGCCCCGAGGAACTCTTCTTCGTTGCGGGTGGGTGCACGTGAGTGTGCCGGCCGGTGGTGGGGGATGTGGTGCGAGGGTGTGCGGTTGGTGTTTTGACTTGTGAATAGTGTGCGCGAGCATCTTGTTATCTGTAGTGGCCAAGTGATAGTGGCACACGGTGGATGCCTTGGCATCAGGCGCCGATGAAGGACGTGGGAGGCCGCGATAGGCCACGGGGAGCTGTCAACCGAGCTTTGATCCGTGGGTGTCCGAATGGGGAAACCTAGCCCGAGTTGTGTCGGGTTGCCGCTACCTGAATGTATAGGGTAGTTGGTGGTGACGCGGGGAAGTGAAACATCTCAGTACCCGTAGGAAGAGTAAACAACAGTGATTCCCCTAGTAGTGGTGAGCGAACGGGGAAGAGGCTAAACCGTGCGCGTGTGATAGACGGCAGTCGTTGCGTGTGCGGGGTTGTGGGATGCATCTTTCCAGGTCTGCCGATCTGGAGCGCTGAGTGATTCTTTTAGCTGAATCCGTTGGGAAGCGGAACCGTAGTGGGTGAGAGTCCCGTAGGTGAAGGAAGAGTCTAGGCGTTGGTGTTCTCCCGAGTAGCGCGGAGCCCGTGAAAGTCCGTGTGAATCTGGCAGGACCACCTGCTAAGCCAAAATACGTCCTGATGACCGATAGTGCACTAGTACCGTGAGGGAAAGGTGAAAAGTGCCCCGGTGAGGGGTCGTGAAATAGTACCTGAAACCGTGTGCTGTCAAGCCGTCAGAGCTGGAGCTTGTCTTTGGTGATGGCGTGCCTTTTGAAGAATGAGCCTGCGAGTCATGGTGTGTGGCGAGGTTAACCCGGGTGGGGTAGCCGTAGGGAAACCGAGTCTGAATAGGGCGTTTGAGTCGCATGCTGTGGACCCGAAGCGGAGTGATCTACCCATGTCCAGGGTGAAGCGGGGGTAAGACCTCGTGGAGGCCCGAACCCACCAGGGTTGAAAACCTGGGGGATGAGGTGTGGGTAGGGGTGAAAGGCCAATCAAACTCCGTGATAGCTGGTTCTCCCCGAAATGCATTTAGGTGCAGCGTCGCGTGTTTCTTGCTGGAGGTAGAGCTACTGTTTGGCTGATGGGCCCTACAAGGTTACTGACGTCAGACAAACTCCGAATGCCGGTTAAGTGAAGCGCGGCAGTGAGACTGCGGGGGATAAGCTTCGTAGTCGAGAGGGAAACAGCCCAGATCATCAGCTAAGGCCCCTAAGCGTGTGCTAAGTGGGAAAGGTTGTGGAGTTGCTGAGACAACCAGGAGGTTGGCTTAGAAGCAGCCATCCTTTAAAGAGTGCGTAATAGCTCACTGGTCAAGTGGTTCTGCGCCGATAATGTAGCGGGGCTTAAGCACACCGCCGAAGCTGTGGATGCCAACCTTGTGTTGGTGTGGTAGGGGAGCGTCGTGCATCCGGTGAAGCTGCCGAGTGATCGTGTGGTGGAGGGTGTGCGAGTGAGAATGCAGGCATGAGTAGCGAAAGCAACGTGAGAAACGTTGCCGCCGATTGACTAAGGGTTCCTGGGGCAGGTTAATCCGCCCAGGGTGAGTCTGGACCTAAGGCGAGGCCGACAGGCGTAGTCGATGGATAACGGGTTGATATTCCCGTACCCGTGCACGAGCGCCCAGTATCGAATCAGGTGATGCTAACCACGCCGGCTCCTTATGGGACCTTCGGGTTCTGTTTGTGGCTGGTCTGGGATCCGAGCTTGTAGTAGGTAAGTGATGGGGTGACGCAGGAGGGTAGCTCTACCCGGCGGTGGTTGTCCGGGGGTAAGCGTGTAGGCTGGGGGGTTGGCAAATCCGCCTCCCGTGAAGGCTGAGACGTGATGCCGAGCCGTTTTCGGTGAAGTGAGTGATCCCATGCTGTCGAGAAAAGCCTCTAGCGAGTTCGTGTGTGGCCAGTACCCTAAACCGACGCAGGTGGTCAGGTAGAGAATACCGAGGCGTTCGGGTGAACCATGGTTAAGGAACTCGGCAAATTGTCCCCGTAACTTCGGGAGAAGGGGAGCCCTGTCTGGTGATGGCCTTTGCGGTCTGAGCTGGGTGGGGTCGCAGATAGCGGGGGGAAGCGACTGTTTATTAAAAACACAGGTCCGTGCGAAGTCGTAAGACGCTGTATACGGACTGACGCCTGCCCGGTGCTGGAACGTTAAGAGGACCGGTTAGTGGGAGTTCGCTCCTGCGAAGCTGGGAATCTAAGCGCCAGTAAACGGCGGTGGTAACTATAACCATCCTAAGGTAGCGAAATTCCTTGTCGGGTAAGTTCCGACCTGCACGAATGGCGTAACGACTTCCCCACTGTCTCAACCATGGGCCCGGTGAAATTGCACTACGAGTAAAGATGCTCGTTTCGCGCAGCAGGACGGAAAGACCCCGGGACCTTCACTATAGCTTGACATTGGTGTTTGGGATGGTTTGTGTAGGATAGGTGGGAGCCGGTGAAGCTGTCACGCTAGTGGCGGTGGAGGCGTTGGTGAAATACCACTCTGACTGTTTCGGGCATCTAACCTTGGACCGTGATCCGGTTCGGGGACAGTGTCTGGTGGGTAGTTTAACTGGGGCGGTTGCCTCCCAAAGAGTAACGGAGGCGCCCAAAGGTTCCCTCAGCCTGGTTGGTAATCAGGTGTTGAGTGTAAGTGCACAAGGGAGCTTGACTGTGAGACGGACGTGTCGAGCAGGAGCGAAAGCTGGGACTAGTGATCCGGCACCGGCGTGTGGAAGCGGTGTCGCTCAACGGCTAAAAGGTACCCCGGGGATAACAGGCTGATCTTCCCCAAGAGTCCATATCGACGGGATGGTTTGGCACCTCGATGTCGGCTCGTCGCATCCTGGGGCTGGAGTTGGTCCCAAGGGTTGGGCTGTTCGCCCATTAAAGCGGCACGCGAGCTGGGTTTAGAACGTCGTGAGACAGTTCGGTCCCTATCCGCTGTGCGCGTTGGAGACTTGAGAAGGGCTGTCCCTAGTACGAGAGGACCGGGACGGACGAACCTCTGGTGTGCCAGTTGTCCTGCCAAGGGCATGGCTGGTTGGCTACGTTCGGGAGGGATAACCGCTGAAAGCATCTAAGCGGGAAGCTTGCTTCGAGATGAGGTCTCCTGCCTCCTTTGAGAGGGTAAGGCTCCCTGTAGACGACGGGGTTGATAGGCCGGGTGTGGAAGCCCTGTGAGGGGTGGAGCTGACCGGTACTAATAGGCCGAGGGCTTGTCCGCTGCAGATAATTGGATGTTCGCGCACACTTTTCACGGAGTTTCGGCTCGCTGTGATCCCCTTGCACTGTGGTGTGGGGTGTGGGTCTGGTGGGTTGTTGGTTTCCGTGGTGGTTATTGCTGGAGGGTCACACCCGGTCTCTTTCCGAACCCGGTCGTTAAGTCTCCTTGCGCTGATGGTACTGCCCTGTGGTGGGGTGGGAGAGTAGGTCGCTGCCACGGTTTTTTGTGGGGAGGGGGTCGCCTTGTGGGCGGCCCCCTCTTTTTTTGTGCCCAGGTTTGTGCGTTTGTGAATCGGGTGGTGTGCGGGGTGGTGGGGGGTGGGTTGGTCCCCCTGTTTCCAGGAAAGCGGAGTGGGGGTGTTCCGCGCCAGGGGAGGATGCCGCCTGTGGACGAGCTGCCGCCGGCGGACGCCACGACCCCGCGGACGCCCCGTAGCGCGCCCGCGGGTCGGTCAGACGCCTGCGGTGGCGGGGGAGGAGGGGGAGGCCGGTTCGGTGGCCAGCCCGTGGAGGTCGGCGGCCTCGATCTCCTCGCGGGTGATGCCGAGGATGAACGCGATCGTGTCCAGGTAGGGCACGTTCACGGAGGTGTCGGCCTGCTGGCGGACCACCGGCTTCGCGTTGAACGCGACGCCCAGTCCCGCCACCTGGAGCATGTCCAGGTCGTTCGCGCCGTCGCCGACGGCGACCGTCTGCTCCAGGGGCACGCCGGCCTCGGCGGCGAACCGCTTCAGGGTGGTGGCCTTGCCCTTCCGGTCGATGATCGGGCCGACCAGTTCGCCGGTCAGCGTCCCGTCCACGACCTCGAGGGTGTTCGCCGCGGAGTAGTCCAGCCCGAGGCGTTCCACGAGCACGTCCGTGATCTGGGTGAAGCCGCCGCTCACGATCCCGCACTCGTAGCCCAGGCGCTTCAGGGTGCGGACCAGGGTCCGGGCCCCGGGGGTCAGCTGGATCTCCTCGCGCACCGCGTCGATGGCGGAGGCGTCGAGGCCCTTCAACAGGGCCACCCGGCGCCGGAGGGACTCCTCGAAGTCGAGTTCGCCGCGCATGGCCTCCTCGGTGACCCGGGCGACCTCCTGCTCGCAGCCGGCGTGGGCCGCCAGGAGCTCGATCACCTCGCCCTGGATCAGGGTGGAGTCGACGTCCATGACGATGAGGTGCTTGGCGCGGCGGTGCAGGCCGCTGGGCTGCACCGCGACGTCGACGCCCTGGGTGGAGGCCTCCATGGCGAGCTCGGCCCTCAGCTGCTCGGCGTCGCCCCCGGAGATCTCCATCTCCACGGAGGTCACCGGGTAGCTCGACAGCCGCTCTATCCGGTCGATGTTCGCTCCGGCCCTCGCCACGCACGACGTGATCGCGCCGAGGGCGCCGGGGCGCAGGGGGTCTGCCAGGACGGTCACGTGCAGGCGGCCGGAGGCGAAGTCGTTGACGCGGCCGTTGCCGTCCCCGTCCACGTACTCGACCTCCATGTCGAGGTCGATCGCGGTCTTGTCGAGGGCGCTGCGCACCTCCTCGAAGACCCGCTGGCGGCTCACGCCGGGGGCCACGCGCTCGTCGACCCCGAGAACCGTCCCCAGCACCAGGCGTCCCGCCAGAACGACCTGTTCGAGGTCGACGATGGTCACCGGGAAGACGGAGAGGGTGCTCAGGAGACGCGCGCTGATGCCGGGCCGGTCGTGCCCGGTCACTGTCACCAACAACGTGGAATCATCATTCATGGCGTCTTCCACGGTACTCGGCCGGGGGAGGGGCCGGTCGAGCCGGGAGGGCTCTTCGCCCAGCTAGTTCACCATGTGGACAGCTGGAGGAGAGGTGTAGGTCACTCCGGCGCCTAACGGCTGCCCCGGTTCTTCTTCTTGCGGCGCGGTCCCTTGGCCTTGATGTCCACTCCGCCGAGCATGCACGTGCCCGTCAACCGGATGATCGGGGCGTTCGGGTCCGTGACCTGGTCCGTCCCGTGCATGTCCGCGCCGCCCAGAATCGCCGAGGTGTTGTTGATCACTCTCACCCCGTGCGGCACGGTGATGTCCACGCCGCCCATGATGACGGCGACCTGGATGGTCACCTCGTGCTGGCTGAGGACGGCCTCGCGGAGGTCCAGCTCGACCCCGCCGCAGAGCACGGACACGTTGGTCCGGGGCTCGACAAGCCAGCGGCCCTTGCGCTCGCAGCCGCCGAACACCGCGACCAGGTTCTCGGAGCCCTTGCTCTGGCCGGCGAGGTCGCGGGCCTCGCTCCCCAGGATCTCCATCCCGCTCGGGGACTCGGACGACAGGCGGTCCATGGCCGCGTAGTCGTACCCCTGGCCGGTGACGGGCAGGTCCGAGACGATCGGGGCGAGCTCCCCGACGGTCTTGGCCCTGTACAGGGTGTCCAGGCGCTCCTCGTGCTCCACCGGGGTGAGGCGACCTTCAGCCACGGCCTCCCGCAGCCGCTCGGCAACCTTGTCCCGGTCCGCGTCGGAGGCTCGGATGTGCTCGGGCTGCATGATGACTGGTTCTCCTCGTCGACTCGGTGGGGCCGGGGTCCGGCGCCACACACCCAGTATCGGCACTCTCCCGTGGCGATGGATCAGGTATATCCCCTGGACCTACCCCGAGAATTCCCGCGCCCCTCACCAGGGTGAGCCGGAGCGCCGGGCGTTCGCGCCTCCGACCCCGGTCCCGGCCCGGTCCTCCGGGGGCCGTCGGGAACCGAGGCAGGCCGAGGGGCGGACACCGGTGCGGCGCAGGCAGGCGGTCGACAGGACCCCGGCGGGCCGGACCGGGGCGGTTCCGCGTCCCGGGCCTCCGCCCCGCCCCTGGGGCCCGGACCCCGCGCGGCGTGGTGGTGGCCGCAGGGGCGCCCTGCGGAGAACCCCAGAAGCGTTCGGAGGCGCGCACGGTGGTCCGGCGGGGGGAGCGTTCCTAGCGTTGGGCCATGGCCTTCTCCGCCCTCCGCGGCGCACCCGCCCCCCTCCGCGGCGCACCCGCCCCCCTGCGCGGGCGCTCCGCCCCCGCGCTCCTCTGCCTCCTCGGCGCCGCCGCGCTGCTGGTCCTCCCCGCCGCGCCCGGCGCCGCCGGAACGGCCCCGCTCGCCACGTCCACCCCGGGGGACGCCCCTCCGGCCCCGTCCCCCGGGGAGGTGGACGCGGTCGTGGAGGAGTACCGCCGCGCCACCGGTCTTCCCGGCGCCGCCGTGGTGCTCACCCGCGGCACGGAGGTCGTGCACGCCCGCGGGTACGGGACCACCCCGGGCGGCGCGGCCGTCACCGAGCACACGCCCATGGCGGTGGCCTCGCTCAGCAAGTCGGTCACCGCGCTGGCGGTCCTCCAGCTGGCGGAGGAGGGGGAGCTCGACCTGGACGACCCGGTGCGGGAGCACCTGCCCGAGTTCACGATGGCCGACCCCCGGGCGGAGCGGATCACGGTGCGCCAGCTGCTCGACCAGACCTCCGGCATGTCCGACACCGAGTTCGCGTCCTACAGCCGCGGCAGGGACACCCTCACCCTGCGCGAGTCCGTGGCGGACCTGCGCGGCGCGCGCCTGGTCGCCGAGCCCGGCACGCGCTGGGAGTACCACAACCCGAACTTCCAGGTCGCCGCCCGCCTCGTCGAGGTGGTCGGCGGCAGGCCCTTCGCCGACCACCTGGAGGCACGGGTGTTCTCCCCGCTGGGGATGGAGGACAGCACCACCGTCGACACGGACCTGGACCTGCCGTCCGGCGCGCGGGGGCACGTCTCCGTGCTCGGACGCGCGTTCCCCGCGGACGAGCCCCCCGGGTTCGGCAACGGTTCCGGCGGCGTGGTCGGCACCGCGGCCGACATGGGCGCGTGGCTCGTCGCCCACACCGGCGGCGGGCTGGGGCCGGACGGGGTCCGGATCCTGTCGGAGGAGGGCGTCCGGGCGCTGCACACCCCCTCCGCGGCCTCCGGGTCCTACGCGCTGGGGTGGTCGCTGGGGGAGACCGCGTCGGGGTCGCGGGTCGTCGAGCACGGGGGAGACCTGCTCACCGCGACGGCGCACCAGGCACTGCTGCCCGACAGCGGGTACGGCGTGGCCGTCATGGCCAACACGGGGTCCTCGTGGGGCGGAGCCCACCCCCTGGCCTCCGCGCTCGTCGAGCTGGTCGACACGGGCTCCGCCCCCGGGCCGCCGACGGGCGCCGGACCGGTGGCCGTCGACGCGGTCCTCCTGGCCGCGGGAGCCGCCGCTGTCCCGCTCGCCTGGCGCGGTGTGCGGCGGTCGCGCGACTGGGCCCTCGCGCGCGAGGGCGGACCCCGGTGGGCGGTGGCGGCGCGCCTGCTGCCCTACGCGGGGCCGCCGCTGCTCCTGGCGGTCCTGCACGAGGTGGTCGGGTGGCTGTTCCGGGGGAGGGACGTGGCGTGGTTCCAGGTGCCCTATCTCTTCACGTCGTTCTGGTCGGCGCTCGCCGTGGTCGCCCTGGCCTGCGCGGTCGTCGTCTCGGCGCGGGCGGTCCGCCTCGCGGCGCTGCGCCGCCGGACGCGGGGCGGTGGCGCCGCCGGGCGGGCGGAGGGGGAGGCCGCGTCCGCCGGGTGAGACGGCCCGGGGCCGCCGAGGGGCACGGCCCGGGGAGACCCCGTCCGGCCGCGCCGACCGGGGCCGCCGCGGGGCGCTCCGCCCCGGCCACGGGGCCGGAGCGGCGCCGGCGGAGACCTAACCCGGTGCTCGGCCCGATGCCCGCCCCGTCCGGCTCAGCGGCCGTTCGGCGCGTGCCCGGGAAGGGCGATGGCCGCGTGGGCGGCCACCCTGGCCCGCCGCACCGCGGCGTCCAGCTTCCGCAGCGCGTCGGACCGCGCCGCCGCCTGACGGGCGTTCATCCCCCGGCCCGACGCCGGTTCGGCCAGCCTCACCACCTTCGCGAGCCGTTCCGCCTGGGCCGCCACCCGGTGGGCGCGGGGCGGGTACCCGTGCGCCAGCGGCGGCGCCTCGCGGCCCCCCAGGTCGCCCAGCTCCCGGTGCACGCCCGGGGCGAACGCCGCGATGTCGTCCACGCCCTCCAGGGCCCTGGCGACCTCGATCAGGGTGAGCTTCAGGGTCTGCTCCGCCTCGGCCAGGCCGGGAACCTGCGGGGGCGCCGGGTCGGCCCGATACGGCGCCCACGAAACGCCCACATAGGATGAACCACGCCGGTCGGGGGAGGGCACCATGCCCATCTGCTGGTCGGCGAGCTGCACCAGCACCCCCTCCTGGGCCTCGATGGCGGCCTGGTTGAGCTCCTTCGGGCCCACGAGCCCGAGGGGGTCGCCCCAGGTCGGCAGGGACAGCCGGAACGCGGACAGTCCCAGGCCACGAAGTCGTACCAGTGCCGACCGCAGCGGTACGCCGCTGTCGAAGGGCAGGTCCGCGACAGGTACTGTCCCGATCAGGTTGGGGCCGCCGCGCCGTTCGACCGCGTCGACGGCGTCGTCGAGCCCGACGTGGCCTGACAGCCAGGCGTTGCCCCAGGCGACGAGTGGTGCGGACGTGAGTTGCATTGCTTCAGGGTAGGTCGGCCCGTGCACCGGCGTGGGGCGTGATGTGAGGGAGGACGATGGACGGGCGGGTTCTGGGCCTGAGCGGGGTCACGGTCCGACGGGGTGGCGCCACCCTGGTCGACGGCGTGGACTGGTCGGTGCTGGAGGGTGAGCGGTGGGCGGTCCTCGGGCCGAACGGCGCGGGCAAGACGACGCTCCTCAACGTGGCGTTCAGCCAGCTGTACCCGACCGCGGGCGACGTGGAGATCCTCGGCGAGCGCCTGGGACGGGTGGACGTCTTCGAGCTGCGGCCACTGATCGGCTACGCGGGCGCCTCGGTGGCCTCGCGGATCGAGGCGGGAACCCCCGTCCTCGACATCGTGCTGAGCGCCGCCTACGGGTACGTGGGCCGGTTCCGCGAGGAGTACGGCAGCCCGGACTACGGCCGCGCCCGTGCGCTGCTGGGCCACTGGGGGGTCGCCGACCTGGCCGACCGGGACTTCCACACCCTGTCCGAGGGCGAGCGCAAGCGCGTCCTGATCGCCCGCGCGCTGATGGCCGACCCGGAGCTGCTGCTCCTGGACGAGCCCGCCGCGGGTCTGGACCTGGGGGGCCGGGAGGACCTGGTGCGCCGCCTGGGCGGGCTGGCCCGCAACGAGTCCGCGCCCGCCCTGGTCGTGGTCTCCCACCACGTGGAGGAGATCCCGGCGGGGTTCACGCACGTGCTGCTGCTCCGTGACGGCGGCGTCGTCCAGGCGGGGCCGATCGAGGAGGTCCTGACCGCCGAGCACCTGTCGGAGACCTTCGGCCTGCCGCTCAAGGTGGAGCGCGACGGCGACCGCTGGAACGCGCGCGCGGTCTGACCAGGGCATTCCGAGCGGGAAGTCGCCGATAGGGATTGCGGTAATAACACAAATCGATTGACCATAAACAGTATTCCTGTCCAGATGTGGTCGCCCCGACGTATATGGGGTAGCGTCAACGGTCGGTGAGCGGATCGCTCCATTTCGGCGCGCTTGGAGATCTTCGGGTGGGCGGGTCCGCCGGTGGACGCGGTCCGTCCGCACCGCCTGCCACCCCCGTCAGGAGATCCGGAGCTGCCCAGATGTCGATACTGAACGCCGCCCCTTGTTCGGAGACCGGGGTGCGCCGATGACCATGATCATCATCGTGGCGCTTTTCGTCGCGGTCCTGTTGCTCATCTTCTGGCGGAGCGTGCGTATCGTTCCGCACTCGATGGAGGACGTCGTCGAGCGGTTCGGTAAGTTCCACCGGACCCTGAGCTCGGGTTTCAACGTCGTCATTCCCGGGGTCGACCAGGTGCGCGAGCGGATCGACCGCCGCGTCCAGGTCGTGAGCTTCCCCCCGCAGTCGGCGATCACCGAGGACAACCTCGCGGTGGAGGTCGACTCGGCCGTCTACATCCGCGTCCGGGACGCCTACAAGGCCACCTACGAGGTCGCGAACTTCATCCAGGCCGTCGAGCAGCTCACCCTGGCCACCCTCCGCAACGTCATCGGCGGCATGAACCTGGAGGGCACGCTCACCTCCCGCGACGAGATCAACCGCGAGCTCAAGGCGGTGCTGGACGAGGCCACCCGCGACTGGGGCATCGAGATCAGCCGCATCGAGCTCAAGGGCATCGAGCCGCCGTCCTCCGTGCAGGAGGCGATGGAGATGCAGATGCGCGCCGACCGCGAGAAGCGCGCGCAGCTGCTCAGCGCCGAGGGCGAGAAGCAGTCCGCCGTGCTGCGCGCCGAGGGTGAGCGCGCGGCGGCGGTGCTGCGGGCCAAGGGTTCGGCCGAGGCCCAGATGCTCACGGCCAAGGCCGACGCCGACGCCCAGACGCTGCGGGCGCGCGGTGAGGCCGACGCCATCCACATGGTGTTCAAGGCGCTGCACACGAGCCGGGTGGACCCGGACGTGCTGGCCTACCAGTACCTCCAGAAGCTGCCCGAGATCGCCAAGGGCGACGCCAACAAGGTCTGGATCGTCCCGTCCGAGATGGGCAGGGCCCTCCAGGGCGTCGGCACGGCCTTCGACCGGCTCCGCGACGAGGTCGTGCGGGCTCCCTGACCCGGGGCCGCCCGGACCCGGCTCTCCTCCCCGCCCCGCAGGACGGCGCGCACGGCGCCCGGCCTGCGGGGCGGGTCGCGTTTGGGGGCCCGTCGCGCACCGTTCGGCGGGGTCCGGCTATGCCCTGGATCACGTATCCCCGGCGTGGGGCGCCGATGACCGGCTCTCGTAGTCTGTTGACGCCCTCGACGGTCGGGGAGCGGGATCCGGAAAGCTGGTCGCATGGAACTCTGGGAGGCGGCGGTCATCCTGCTGGCCGGTGTGGCGGCCGGCGGGGTCAACGCGATCGCGGGCTCGGGGACCCTGTTCACGTTCCCCGTGCTCCTCGCCCTCGGCTTCCCGCCCGTCACCGCGACCGTGTCCAACAGCATCGGGCTCGCCCCCGGCACGCTCAGCGGCACCATCGCCTACCGGCGCGAGCTCGCCGGCCAGCGCGGCCGGATCCTCCGCCTCGGCGGAATGTCGTTCCTCGGCGCGATGACCGGCGCGCTCCTGCTCATCTACCTGCCCGCGGGCGTGTTCGAGTTCGTCGTGCCGTTCATGATCGGCGGCGCGTGCGTGCTGATCCTGCTCCAGCCGCGGATCACCAGGTGGGCGCGCTCACGCCGACCGGCCTCCAAGAACGGGGGACCCCTGCTGCCGCTGGGCGCCTACGCGACCGGCACCTACGGCGGCTACTTCGCCGCGGCCCAGGGGATCATCCTCATCAGCATCCTCGGCGCGTCCCTGGACGACGACCTCCAGCGGCTCAACGCGCTGAAGAACGCGCTGACCACGATCGCCAACGGCACCGCCGCCGTGTTCTACATCGTGCTGGCCTCGCCGTCGTGGCCGGTGGTCGGCCTCATCGCGGCCGGGACCGTCATGGGCGGCTACCTGGGGGCCAACTTCGGCCGCAGGCTCAGCCCGGCGGCCCTGCGCGTGTGCCTGGTCGTCGTCGGACTGACGGCGGCGGTCCAGCTGGTCATGGGCCGGATCTGACCGCTCCCCGCCCCCTGCCGCCCCGCGGGCCGCTCAGGTGCGGAAGTAGCCGCGCCGGTCGGCGTCGTCGATCAGGGCCGCCGCGTAGGCCCCCAGGGCCTCGGAGCCCTCCTGGATCAGCTTGACCTTCTCCATGACCTGTGCCCGGGTGATGCCGAACCGGACCCAGGTCCCGCCCTCGTTGTGCCAGTTGGCGAGCATCGGGGACAGCCGGTCCACGGCGCGGGCGAAGCGGGCCTCGGCGGAGACGCGTGCCTCGAACTCCTCCCAGAGCTCGCGGGCGCGCTCGGCCTGGTCCTCGGGGAGGAGGGGGAAGATGCGGGCCGCCGCGGCCCGTTCGCGCGCCTCCTGCGTCTCGGAGTTCACCTTGTCGAAGAGGAAGGTGTCCCCGGCGTCGATCTCGACGATGTCGTGGAGCACCAGCATCTCGACGACGCGGTCGATGTCGGTGCCCTCGGGGGCGTACTCGGCGAAGGTGCGGGCGGAGAGGGCCAGGTGCCAGGAGTGCTCGGCCGAGTTCTCCCGCCGTGATCCGTCCACCAGCAGGTTCTGCCGCAGGATGCGCTTGAGCTTGTCGACTTCCAGGAGGAAGCGGAGCTGTGCGTTCAACCGCTCGTTGTCGACCCCGCTGGCAAAGACCGGTGCCGGTTCCGTCACGTGGTTCGCCCTCCTGAAGGATGAGTCGAAACGGTCAGGTGGACCGCTCGGTGCGGTCGCCACTGGATGATCCCATGGAACGCGTACCAACTGTCGCGTCGGCGTACGTCGAGGGGACGCGCGGCGAGGCGGCGGAGTGTACGCGGTGAACGGTCGGCGTGCCCGCGGCCCCTGCCGGGGGCGTGGCGTCCCCGGGGCCGTGACTAGGCCTCCGCGGATGCCCGGACCTGCGTGGAAGACGTGAGGTGGCGGTGGAACCACTCGGTGAGGGCCCTGTCGACGAGTACTCCCGCCGGGGTGGGCCGCCCGGGTTCGAGTCCGGGCTCGGGTCCGATGGCGTGTGCCAGATCGGGCACCACGATGTGACGGAGCGCATGTTCGGGGGCGTGCCCGGCCAGGGCGTCGCACAGCGCCCCGCCCTGTTCGGGGGCCACGACGTCGTCGAGCCCGCCGTTGACGACCAGCAGGGGGACGCGTCCCCGGGCGATCTCGTCGGCCCGGCCGACGAAGTCCAGCCGTGCGCGGGCCTGGAGGGCCCGGTCGGTCCACCCGTAGGGCGTCCCGTCGCGTCGCGCGCGGGCGGTGACGACCAGGGCCGGGTCCACGACCGGGTTGACGACGGCGGCGGCGCCGACGGGCATGCGGCCCTCGGCGAGGGTGAGCAGGACCGCGGCGGCCCCGGCCCCCACCCCGGCCAGGCCGACGGGGGCGTCGGTGACGGGGAAGGCCGAGCGCAGCTCGGAGACGGCGGCGCGGAGCTCGGCGGCGGCCTGCTCCACCACCGGGGCGAACAGGTCGACGAGGTGGTCGCGCTCGCCGCGGCGGTTGACCTCGGGGACGCCGCCCTCGGGCAGCCGGGAGCCGAACAGCGGCAGCCCGAGGTGGATCCGCCAGGCCGGGAGCGCCGCCATGGGCAGGGTGCCCGCGAGGGAGGCCTCGGCGCGGGGCGGCTCGAAGGCGTGCAGGCCGACGACGAGCGGGGCCGGGAGGCCGCCTGTCGCGGGCGGAAGGGCGAGGAAGGGCACCCCCGCGGCGGTTCCGGTGACGGGGCCGGTGAGGGTTCCGGCGTCGGCTACCACGGGTGGTCGCCCCCGTTGCGCTCGGAGAAGTCGGACAGGTAGCTGCTGACCAGCCGCTTGGCCTCGTCGATGAGCCTGGTGTCGCCGTCGGCGTCGTCGCGGAAGGCGAGCTTGAGGACGGCGTCGGCGGCCTCGACGGCCACGTGGACGGCCCGGTCGAGTGCGTCGTCGTCGGGGATGCCGGTGACGGAGACGATGATCCGGCGGAGGCGGATGGAGATGACGCGGTTGTTGTCGGCCCCGCCGTTGAGGAGCCGGGTGTCGACGATGTCGCCGAAGTGCAGGCTGCGGAAGCCGGGCACGTGGCGGTGCATGTCGATGTACTCGTCGACGACGGCGTCGACGGCGGCGGTCCAGTGGCTGAACGACGCGTCGGCGATCCGCTCGGTCACCCGGGCGCCGAACTGGTCGAGGAAGCGCAGGCCCAGGGCCTGGGTGATGGCCTTCTTGTCGGGGAAGAACTGGTAGACGGAACCGATGGCGACCCCGGCCCGTTCGGCGATCCGTGTGGTGGAGAGGTTGTCGTAGCCGACCTCGTCGAGGAGTTCGGCGCAGCAGTCGAGCATGCGCTGCACTCTGAGCATGCTGCGCTGCTGGGCCGGAAGTCTCCGGAGCGGGGCCTGCGCGAACGCGAGTTCGTCGTGGGCGACGCCGGCCGGTCCACGGCTCTCGCGTGGCGCGTAGGCGCTCCCGGCGGGACCGGGGGAGCGTCGCGACCGCGGGGGCGTTGAGCTTCGGGAATTTGTCGTCACGGCTCCTATGATGCCTTTCCGGAATCACCTGGTTCCGGGGAAATTCCAGTTTCGTTCCCCGACCCCTTCCCGTGGTGTCCGGTCCGCCTCTGCCGCAGGCCTTGCCCGGGTCCGGGGCCGTGCGGGACGGGAGGCAAGGACGCCGGCGCCGTTCGTCGTGTTCGTCGGTCCGTGTCTGTTTCGCGGCTCGGGGCCGCAGGGGGACCCGGTCGGCAGGGCCGCTCAGGATAGCGCTTTCCAACGGAGGGCGTGGCATGGTTGGATCAGTGCCCGACGCAGTGCACGCACCCCTCCTGGAGGCTGAGCCATGACCACCGCCCCGGACACCACACCGGAGGAACTCGACGCCGTCCTCGAACGGGCCGCCGCCGCGGCCCCGCTCCTGGCCGCCCTCACGCCGGGCGAGCGCGCCGACCTGCTGCGCGCCGTCGCCGACGCCCTGGACGGCGCCGCCGACCGGCTCGTGCCCCTCGCCGCGGAGGAGGCCCACTACCCCGAGGCGCGCTGCAAGGGCGAGCTGGGCCGCACCACCTTCCAGCTCAGGCTGTTCGCGCAGACCCTGGAGGACGGCTCCTACCTGGAGGCCGCCGTCGACCCCGCCGACCCCGAGTGGGGGACGCCGCGCCCGGACGTGCGCCGCATCCTCGTCCCGCTCGGCCCCGTCGTCGTGTTCGGGGCCAGCAACTTCCCCTTCGCCTTCGCCACGGCCGGCGGGGACAGCGCCTCTGCGCTGGCCGCCGGGTGCCCGGTGGTCGTCAAGGCCCACCCCGGCCACCCGGAGCTGGCCCGCGCCACCGCCGGCGTCGTCGTCGACGCGCTCACCGGGGCCGGGGCGCCCGAGGGCTCCTTCGCGCTGGTGGAGGGCATGGAGGCGGGCAGGCTGGCGGTCACCCACCCGCTCACCCGCGCCGTCGGGTTCACCGGGTCGATCCCGGGCGGGCGCGCCCTGTTCGACCTGGCCGCGGCCCGGCCCGAGCCGATCCCCTTCTACGGTGAGCTCGGCAGCGTGAACCCGGTGTTCGTCACCCGCGCCGCCATGGCGGCGCGCGGAGAGCAGATCCTCGGCGGCTACGCCGACTCGGCGGCCATGGGGTCGGGGCAGTTCTGCACGAAGCCGGGCGTGGTGTTCCTGCCGGAGGACGCCGACCTCGGCGCCCTGGTCGCCGACTTCGCCGACAGGGCGGTGGGCCCGCTCCTCAACGACCGCGTGGCGGAGGGGTTCGAGCGGGGCCTGGACGCGCTCAGCGGCCACCCCGCCACCGAGGTGCTCGTCCAGGGCAGGCACACCGGCGACGGCTGGTCCCCGAGCCTGCTGCGGACCGACCTGGACTCCCTGCTGGAGCACGCCGACGCCCTCCTGGAGGAGTGCTTCGGGCCGGCGACCCTCGTGGTCGCGTACGCCGACGAGCGCCGCCTCCTGGAAGCGGCGGGGGTGCTCCGCGGCCAGCTCACCGTCACCGTGCACGGTGAGGAGGACGACCCGGTGGCGCCCGCGCTGCTGGCGCTGGGGGCGTCCGTCGCGGGGCGGGTGGTCTGGAACGGATGGCCGACGGGGGTGGCCGTCACGTACGCCATGACCCACGGCGGCCCCTACCCGGCGACCACCGCGCCCCTGCACACGTCGGTGGGCACCACGGCGATCCGGCGCTTCCTGCGCCCGGTGTCCTTCCAGTCGGTGCCGCAGTCGCTGCTCCCCCGCGAACTGCGCGACGACAACCCGCTGGGCGTGCCCCGCCGCGTGAACGGGGCCGCGCCCACCGTCTGATGCCGTCCGGGCCGGGGGCCGGGTGCGCCGTGGCGGGCGTGTCCGGCCCCCGCCGCCGCGTCCCCGCGCCCGGGCCCCGGGCGTCCGGCCGGGCTCGTGGGCGGGACCCCGGCCCGGCGCGCGGGGTCCGTACCCACGGCCCCGGTTCCGGCTCCGCGCGCGGGACCCCGCCGGGACGGTGTCCCCGGTCACGCCGTGCCCCGGCGGGGCGGGAAGCGTTCACGCCGCGGTGTCGGGAGCCTCTTCGGCCTGGGCGTCGTAGGCGTCGCGGAACGCCTCCGCGCGGAGCCGCCGCCGTTTCGCCAGGGAGGGGGCCGTGCACGCGGCCACCACGATGAGGGCGGTCATTCCCAGGAGCAGGACAAGGGGGCCCGAGACCCCGTCCAGCAGGATGCGGTTGACGCAGTAGAAGGCGTTGACGAGGGCGGTCGCCAGCCCGAGGACCACGCTGGCGAAGACCGTCTTCGCGCGGCCGAGCTCCTGTTCGACGGCGATCCTCCCCAGGCGGTTGGTCTCCGGGTCCGGGCCGAGAGTGCCCTGCCGGACGAGCCGCCAGGCCTCCGCGAGCTTGGCGGGGTCGGTGTCCGCGGGCAGGTTCGTGAGCTTGATGGATTGGCCGGCGCGCTCGGCCGCTCGGGCGGATGCCGACGTCACGGCGAACAGGGCCACGAGGATCACGCACACCACCAGCAGGAGCAGGGCGAGGATGACGCCCAGCGGCCACAGGCTCCAAGCGGTGTCGATCGTGACGAAGGCGGCGGCGCCGAAGGCCCAGAGGGGGACGAGGACCACGCCCGAGGCGCGGAGGGCGAACGCGCGCGGGTGGCTTTCGCGGTAGGTCCGGAGTCGGGCGGCCCAGTGGGTGCGCGGTGGACGGGGGGTGGAGGGGTGGGGGTCGCCCTGGGGGATCATGTCCGCAATGTACCCCTCTGTGGTTCGCCGACCGGTCGCGGCCGCCCCGACCGTGAGCGGGGAGGGCCCCGCACGCCACGACGGCGGGCGGGCCGCCGGGGGGAGAGGCTGACAGGCCGTCGTCAGGTTCGCGCGGAAGGGGTTGGGCGGGCGCGTGACCGCGCGTAACCTCGCGCCATGGAGAACCACACCGCCCCCGCCGCGACCGGCGTCGACGCGCTCGTCCGGGACCTTCCCAAGGTCGAGCTGCACGTCCACCTCGAAGGCTCGATGCCCGCCGAGACCCTCTTCGACCTGGCCCGCAGACACGCGGCCGAGGGCGTCCCCGACACCCTGGACAAACTCCGGGACTGGTACGCCTTCACCGACTTCCCCCACTTCATCGAGGTCTACCTGGCGTCGGTGACGACCCTCAGGGACGAGGAGGACTTCGCCGTCCTCACCTCGGCGGTCGCCGGGCGGCTGGCCGCGCAGAACGTCCGCTACGCGGAGGTGCACGTCAGCCTCTACACGCACCTGATGCGCGGGGTGCCCGCGCGGGTGGTGTTCGACGGGATCGAGCACGCGCGCCGCGAGGCCGAGCGCGAGCACGGCATCAGGCTCCGGTGGATCCCCGACTTCCCCGCCGACTTCGGCCTGGACAGCGCCGAGGCCACGCTGGAGGCCGTCCTGGCGGAGGGCCCGCCCAGCGTGGTGGGCTTCGGGGTGGGCGGTGTGGAGACGCCCCTGGGGCAGTACGCGGGGGTGTTCGGCAGGGCGCGCGCCGCCGGGCTCGCCAGCCTCCCGCACGCCGGTGAGCACGGTGGGCCCGAGCGCGTGCGGGAGGCCCTGGACGTGCTCCGCGCCGAGCGCATCGGTCACGGCATCGACTCCATGCGCGACGCGGAGCTGGTGGCCCGGCTGGTGGAGGAGCAGGTCCCGGTGGACGTCAGCCCCACCTCCAACGTGTGCACCCGCGCCGTGGAGGCGATCGGGGACCACCCGCTGCCCCGCATGCTCGACGCCGGGCTGCTGGTCACGCTCAACACCGACGACCCGACCATGTTCGGCACCGACCTCACCCGCGAGTACGCCACCGCCCACCGGCTGGGGCTGGGGGCCGGGGACCTGGTCCGCCTCGCGGAGAACGCCGTGCACGCCTCCTACCTGGGGGCGGCTCACCGCCGCGCCCTGCTGGCCGAGATCGCCGCGGTCGCCGCCCGCCACGGGGCGGGGGCCGGGAGCCTCTAGGGACCGTGCCCCCCACGGCCGCCGTGCGCGCGAGGGCCTTCGGCGCCCCCGCCGGATCGGCCCGTTTCCCGCGAACCCGTCCACGGCGCCTCCGGAAGCCCCGGGGGCACCCGGGCGACACCGGCGCGGGCCTCTGCCGGGCCCCGGCCGACACGCGGTCGCCGGGCTGACCGGCGGGAGCGACCCCGAGCAGGAGACTTGGGGGTGCGCGGGGCACGGCCGTGCCCGTGCCCGGCCCCGGGGGGAGACGCGATGCGACGGGACTCCGGCGGGAACGCCGAGGAGGGCTCCGGCCACGGCGGGGGCGCCGGGGAGCCCGGCCGGGCGGCCGTGGGCGGTGCCGGTGCGGACACGGGCGCCGACCGCGCCGACGGCGGGGACACCGGCCCCTACGTGTGGGACGCCCCTCCCCCGGACGGCTCCCGCGCGCGCGGCGCCCTGGCGCGGTGGCTCCTGGGCAGGCGGGTGGACGAGGTGGGCGGCCCCGGGTCGGCGCCGCACGCCGAGCGCCAGCACGCGTGGTGGCGGGTCATGTGCCTGACCGGCGTCGACTACTTCTCCACCCTCAGCTACCTCCCGGCGATCGCGATCCTCACCGCGGGCGCCCTCTCACCCGTGGCGACGCTGCTGATCGTCGTCCTCACCCTGGGCGGGATGCTGCCCGTGTACCGGAGGGTGGCCGAGCGCAGCCCGCACGGCCAGGGGTCGGTGGCGATGCTGGAACACCTGCTCCCCGAGTGGAGGGGCAAGTTCCTCGTCCTGTGCCTGCTGGGCTTCGTGGCGACGTCGTGGATCGTCACCATCACCCTGTCCACCGCCGACGCCACCGCGCACCTGGCCGCCAACCCGTACACCCCCGCCGCCGTGGCCGACCACCCGGTGCCGGTCACCCTCGTCCTCCTCGCCCTCCTGGGCGCGGTGTTCCTGGCCGGGTTCCGCGAGGCGGTCCGGATCGCCGTCCCCCTGGTGCTGGTGTTCCTGCTGCTCAACGCGGTGGTGGTGGTCGCCGCGCTGGTGCGCATCGCGGCGGACCCGTCGACCCTCGCCGACTGGGAGGGCGCGCTCCTCGGGAGCGGCCGGGGGTTCCCGTCGATGGCTGCCACCGTCCTTGTGGCCTTCCCCCTCCTGGTCCTCGGCCTGTCGGGGTTCGAGACGGGCGTCAGCATGATGCCCCTGATCCGGACGGGGGGCGGGACCGGGGAGGAGCGCCTGCGGTCGCGGATCGCCGACACACGGACCATGCTGACCACGGCCGCCGTGGTCATGAGCGTCTACCTGCTGTCCACGACGTTCGTCTCCGGGGTCCTGGTCCCCCGGGAGGCGGTGGAGCCCGGCGGGCCCGCCGCCGACCGCGTGCTCGCCTACCTCGCGTACGACCTGCTCGGCAACGGGTTCGGCGTGTTCTACGACGTGAGCACGGTCCTCATCCTGTGGTTCGCCGGGGCCTCGGCCATGGCGGGCCTGATCAACATCGTGCCGCGCTACCTGCCCCGCTACGGGATGGCGCCCGCGTGGGGGCTGGCCGTGCGGCCCGTGGTGCTGGTGTACACGGCCGTCGCGATGGCCATCACCGTGGCCTTCGACGCGGGGGTCACCGCCCAGTCGGGTGCGTACGCCACCGGGATCCTCGCCATGCTGGCCACCTCGGCCCTGGCGGTGACGATCCTCGCCTACCGCTCGGGGCGGCGGCGGGCGGTGGCCGGGTTCGGGGTCCTGACGGCGGTGTTCGGCTACGCGCTCGCCGACAACGTCGCGGCCAGGCCGGACGGGCTGCTCATAGCGCTGGCGTTCGTGGCCGGCACCGTCCTGGTGTCGCTGGTCTCACGGGCGCTGAGGAGCACGGAACTCCGGACCAGCAGCGTCCACCTGGACGAGACGGCGGTCAGGTTCGCCCTGGAGGCGGTGCTCCGGGGCCGGCTGCACCTGTTCGCCAACCGGCCCGGGTCCGGCGGGGCGGCCGGGTACGAGGAGATCGAGCGCGAGCAGATGCTCCTGCACCCGATCCCGCTCCGGACGCCGCCGCTGTTCGTGGAGGTCGAGGTGCACCACCCGTCGGAGTTCGCGAGCGTCCTGCGGGTGCGCGGGGTGGAGGTGGACGGCCACCGGGTCCTGCGGGTGCGCAGCCCGGCGGCCCCCAACGCGCTCGCGGCGGTCCTCTTGTGCCTCCGCGACCGGACCGGGGCCGTTCCGCACTGCTACTTCGCCTGGTCGGAGGGGTCGCCGATCCGGCTGCTGTTCAGGTTCGGCGTGCTCGGGGAGGGGGAGACCGCGTCGTTCACCCGGGAGATCCTCCGCGAGGCCGAGGAGGACCCGAGACGGCGCCCGGTCGTCCACGTCAGCTGACGTGCGGGCCTGCCGCCGGCCCCGGCCCGCGCGCGGGCCGCCCCTCCCGGGCGGCGCCCCCGTCGGCCGGCCGACGTCCGGCCCGGGGCCCGCCGGCGGGCGCCCGCCCCGCAGGAGGGGGCGGACGCCCGTCCGGACCGCTAGGCGGGGGAGTCGGTCAGGGGCAGCCCGCACCCGGCGCGCATGTCGAGCCACGTCTGTGCGGCCTGACCCGCGGCCTCGTCCTCGTAGGGGACGGGCACACCGCCCTGGATCCGCGCCGGCGCCCAGTCCGCCCCGGTCACACTGCCCCGGTCGAAGGTGAGGGTGAGCACCCCCGTCTCGGCGGTGGGCCCCTCGAAGTTGTAGAACACGAAGTTGCCCAGCCCGTAGTGCACGTAGGAGTCGCCGGTGAAGCCGCCCGGGGACAGGACGTGCGCGTGGCCGCCGACCACGGCGGTCGCCCCGGCCGAGACCAGCTCCTCGGCGAGGGCGGGCGCGTGCGGCAGCGGGCAGTGCGAGCCCTCCAGGCCCCAGTGGAGGAAGACCACGACGTTGTCGTGCTCGGCCGCGGCCCCGGAGACCGCGTCGAGCATCCGCTCCCGCATCTCGTTCTTGGTGGAGGCCATGCCGGGCTTGCCCTCACCCGCGGTCCACTCCGCCATGAGGTGGTCGTCCATGACGTCGGTGGCACCGAAAAGGGCCACGCTCTGGCCGTTGACCTCGGCCACATGGGGTGTGTACGCCTCGTCGGCGTCGCGGCCCGCGCCGACCAGCGCGACACCGGAGGCCTCGCCGTTCTCCAGCGTGTCGATCAGTCCGTCCGCGCCGTAGTCCATGCCGTGGTTGTTGGCGACGGTGGCCACGTCCACGCCTCCGGCGGCCAGGGCCTCCAGGACGCTCGGGGGCGAGCGGAACAGGAACTCCTTGTCGGGGGCGGGGGTGCCGCCCTCGGTGACGGCGGTCTCCAGGTTGACCATGGCCAGGTCGGCGGCGGAGAGCTGCGCGGAGACGGGGCCGAGCGCGGTGGCGGGGTCGGCCAGGCGGGGTTCGAGCATTCCCTCGAACATGACGTCGCCGCCGAAGGCGATGGTGAACGGCTCGTGGGAGGGCTCGGACTCCGTGGCGGGGGTGGGCGGGGCGGAGGCCTCCGCCCCGGGGGCGACCGCGCCCTCCACCTCTTCCACCTGCCCGTCACCCCCCGAGGAGCAGGCGGTCGCGGCCAGGAGGAGGGCGAGTGTCGCGGCGCCGGCCGACAGTGTCGTGCGCGTGCGGGGGCACGGGGGTACGGACTGCATTGCGTGCTCCAGTGGGGGCGGGGGAAACGGAGGGCATGTCCTGAGAAGAGGACGCACATCATGCGTTTCCGGTTGGCCTTCATGAACGGATGGGCGGCCATGGGCGTACCGACCCGTCACCGGTGATCACCGGCAGTGCTCAGAGTAGGGCCGGCGCTCCCTTTTTCGGCGGTACGACATCGGCTGTATTCCGGTCGGTTGTCGACTGTCCGCCGTCGATCGCACGCTCATGGCCAGCGGGTTCGGTCGAGGCCGCCGTGATCGGGGTGGGAGTTTCCTGAGTTGCGATAGAGGTCGGATTGGGACAGTGAAAGCATCGTTTCGGCTGTTGTGAGTTCCCTTTTCTCTTTCCTTTTCTCTGGCGCCGGAGGGGGTGGAGGGCGTCGTGCGAAGGGTCCTTCCGGCTCCGGCGCACCGGGAACTCCGCGCGTCGCGCACGTCTATCCGGTCTTTTCTCTCCAATGGCGCATTATGCTCATGGAACGCAAGGGGGTGGTTAGGGTATAAGGCGTGCTCGAAGTCCGGACAAACTAATCAACGAAGGTGCTTAGTGGATTACGTTCGAGGGTTTACCTGAAAAAAATTCATCATCTTTCATGGCTCTCTGTCGTTGTGTGTGTACCCTGAGTAGTCGTCTCTATGTCTGCGAACAGCAATGATTCCTCAGGGTGACATGCTGTGAGCGGAAGGTATTTGTGGCGATGGCGGACATTGCCTGAAAACGCGTGCGAGCCGGCAGTGGCTTGCTAACGTTTCGGTCCGTCGGCGGTTCGTCCCCGGAAAACCACTTCGGAGAACGCCGGACCACGACTCCCACGTGCGCGGGTCACCCCGCCGTCTCACCGCTCGCCGGTGACGGACCCGCACGGTCGTGGCAGCGGGACCGCACGAGTGCTCCGCCGCGACGCGGACACCCGGTCCGCCCACGACCACCAGCGCCACGACCGGCGCGACCCAGGCTGTCTCCGTGAAAGGTCCTAGCCGCACATGCGCAACACACTCCGTTACTCCTTCGCCACCGTGATGACCGCCGGGCTGGTCATCGCCCCCGTCACGGCGGCCTTCGCCGACACCACCACCGACGGCTCCGGCGGCATCGGCAGCGGCAACCAGATCGTCGTCCCCGTGGACATCGAGGCCGATCTGTGCGGCAACTCGCTCGCGGTGCTCGGCATCTCCTCGGCCAAGTGCACCCGGGTCTCGGAGGTCCTCTACGAGGTCAGCGGCCAGGGCGGGGCCGCCACCAGCGGCGCCGGCGGCATCGCCAGCGGCAACCAGATCATCGTGCCCGTCGACGCCGCCGTCGACGCGTGCGGGAACTCCGTCGCCGTCGGCGGCATCTCCGAGGCCGAGTGCCTGGAGGTCGTCGAGGTCCTGGAGCAGGAGAGCGCCGACGCGCCCCGCGCCCTCACGGACGGCTCCGGCGGTGTGGCCAGCGGCAACCAGATCATCGTCCCCGTCGACGCGGCCATCAACGTCTGCGGCAACTCGGTGGCCATCCTGGGCGGCTCCAGTGCCAAGTGCACCACCATCATCAACATCATCCAGGCCTCCCCCGAGAACGAGGGCGGACCCTCCACCAGCGGCGCGGGCGGTGTGGCCAGCGGCAACCAGGTGCTCGTCCCCGTCGACGCCGCCGTCGACATCTGCGGCAACGCCGTCTCCGTGCTCGGCCTCGCCCAGGCCGCCTGCATGGAGACCATCTCCGAGGGCGGGGACCCCGACCCCGAGACCCCCGAGGAGCCCGAGGAGCCGGGTGGCGGGACCCCCGAGGAGCCCGAGGCCCCCGAGGAGGAGCCCGCCGTTCCCGAGGTGCCCCGTGAGGAGGACAGGGGCGAGGACGACTCCAGCGTCAGCGGCGACCGGCCCGCCACCCCCCAGCCGCAGGCCGACGAGCAGCTCGCCGTGACCGGTACCGCTCTGGGCGGCCTCGTCGCCGCCGCGGTCGCCGCGATCGGCGCGGGCGGCGCGGGCCTGTACTTCGCCCGCAAGCGCAAGGCGTCCGCCGCCGCCGGCCACGAGGAGTAGGAGGCCCGGGTCCGGCACGGTCCGGACCCGGCACGGGCGCGGGACGCGGGGAGGGGAGGCTTCCCGCGTCCCGCGCGCCCACGCGGGGCCGCCGGACGCCGGCGGCCCCGCGGCCGTTCGCGAGGGGCGGTGCGGGGCGGCCCGGAGCGTCTCATAACCTCGAAGACGTGCTCAAGGTCCTGTTGTCGCAACGCATGCTGGCGTTCCACGCGCTCGTCCTGGTGATCGTGCCCAGCTTTGTCTGGCTGGGCTTCTGGCAGCTGGACCGCTGGGAGCTGCGCAGCGCGTCCGTCAACCTCCAGCAGGACAACCTCGCCGCCGAACCCGTTCCCGTCTCGGAGCTGGCCGCCGTCGGGGAGGACGTCGCCCCCGGCGACCGGTGGCGCACCGTCGAGGCCTCCGGCACCTGGGACACCTCCCACGAGATCCTCCTGCGCAACCGCGACGGGTCCGGCGGTGTCGGGTACCACGTCCTGACCCCCCTGGTCGGGGAGGACGGTACGGCCGTCCTGGTCAACCGCGGATGGATCCAGCGCGGCGAGACCGCGCTGGACGCCCCCGAGCCCCCGGCGGCCCCCGGCGGGACCGTGGAGGTGACCGGGCGGCTGCACTTCTCCGAGACGGAGGAGAACAGCGGCCTGCGCAACCGCGACGACCTGCCCGAGGGGCAGCTCATGATGGTCGACGTCGACATGATCGCGGACGGACTGCCCTACCCGGTCTACGGCGGGTTCGTCGAGCTCACCCGGCAGGACCCGGCGCCCGATCCGGCCCCCGAGCCGGTCGAGCTGCGCGAGGTGGACTCCGGCATGAGCGCCTCCTACGCCGTGCAGTGGTGGGTGTTCGCCGTCGTCGCCGTCGCGGGCTGGATCTTCCTCGTCCGCCGCGAACTGCGCGAGGCCCGAGAGGCCCGTGAGGACGGGCGTCCGGAGGAGGCGGCCCCCGCGGGGCCGCCCGAGCAGGAGCCGTCGGAGGCCGCCGCCGGGACCGGTGGCGGTACCGACCGTTGAGTCCCCGGCCACGGCACGAGGAGCCAGCCCCATGCACGACGAGACCGACTACCCGGCGCCCGGACACGTGGAGCGCCGCGACGTCGACGCGGGGGAGAGCTCCCGCGCCGGACGCCTGTGGTGGGACGGCGCCGCCGACGCCTACCAGGCCGAACACGGCGGCTTCCTGGGCGACGCCGATTTCGTGTGGTGCCCGGAGGGGCTGACCGAGGAGCGGGCCGGGCTGCTCGGCGACCCCGCGGAGCTGCGGGGGGCGCGGGTCCTGGAGGTCGGCTGCGGTGCGGGCCAGTGCGGCCGGTGGCTGCGCGCGAGGGGCGTGCGGGAGGTGGTCGCTTTCGACCTGTCGTTCCGGCAGCTGCAGCACTCGCGGCGGATCGACGCCGAGACGGGGCACAGCCTGCCGACCGTGCAGGCCGACGCCCAGAGGCTGCCTTTCGCCGACGCCTCCTTCGACGCGGTGTTCTCGTCGTTCGGCGCGTTCCCGTTCGTGCCCTCGGCCGACGACGCCCTCGGTGAGGCGGCGCGGGTCCTGCGCCCCGGCGGGCGCCTGGTCTTCTCGGTGACGCACCCGGTCCGGTGGAGCTTCCCGGACGACCCCGGCGAGGAGGGGTTCACCGTCCACCAGTCCTACTTCGACCGCCGTGCCTACGTGGAGGAGGACGACGAGGGCAACGCGGTCTACGTGGAGCACCACCACACGGTGGGCGACTGGGTCCGGGGGATCGCCCGCGCGGGGCTGACGCTGAAGGACCTGGTCGAACCGGAGTGGCCGGAGGGGCTCGACCGCGTGTGGGGAGGCTGGGGGCCGGTGCGGGGCCGGATGATCCCCGGTACCGCGATCTTCTCCGCGGTCAGGCCGAAGGGCTGAGGGCCGGACGGGACTCCCCGTCTCAGAGGCCGGGCGTCCCGGCCAGGTATTCCGGGGGCACGGCGGCGACGAGCCACACCCCGTTCCCGGTCACACGGAAGACGTGGCCGTCGGCGTGCATGCGTCCGGCGGCCACGGAGAGCACCACGGGCGGCGTATGTTCGCCGGTCTGTTCACAGAGGGATGATCCCGTGTGCGCGCCGTCGCGGGCCAGGGGTTTCCGGGGCTGTCCGGATGCGGAAACCTCCTTGGACGTCCGGGCCCGGGGGAGTAGTTTGCGTGGTCCGGGCGGGAGACGGTCCGGACCGGGGTTCGGCTCGGGCGCCCGTGACCGGGCCGGCCGACTCCCGGGACCGCGGGCCGGGCCCGCGCCGTGGACCACAGGAGGAGGGCCCCGTGTCCCAGAGGTTGCGTGCCGTGTGGCGGGAGACCCGCGACGCCTTCGAGCAGGGGCACTACCGGGTCGGGGAACGGCTGGTGGACCTGTCGGGGGACCTGGCCGCGATGCGGGCGGGCACGCGGCTCTACCTGCCGGGCGAGCCGGAGGCGCCGTCCGGGCCGGGGGCGCGGCGCACGACCCGCCTCGAGGTCACCCGGGAGAGCACGCTCGCCGCGGCCGGGCGCCTGGCGTCCGGGCCGGGGCGGCCCCATGTGGCGGCGCTGAACTTCGCGTCCGCCCGCAGGCCCGGCGGCGGCGTCGCCAACGGCGCGCGTGCGCAGGAGGAGAGCCTGGCCAGGTCGAGCGCCCTGTTCGCCTCCCTGGTGCTGTGTCCGGAGTACTACGACCACCACCGGGAGCACGTGAGCCTGCTCTACACGGACAGGGTGATCTGGTCGCCCGGCGTGCCGGTGTACCGCGACGACGGGGGAGGATGGCTGCCGGAGCCCCTGCTGGTCTCCTTTCTCACCTGCGCCGCGCCGAACCGGCGGATGATCGAGCGCAACCGGGTCGAACCCGCCGACCCCATCCCCGGCGTCCTGGCCGCGCGGGCGCGCGGCGTGCTCGCCGTCGCGGCCGAGCAGGGGGTCGACCGGCTGGTGCTCGGGGCGTGGGGGTGCGGCGTGTTCGGCAACCACCCGTCGGAGGTGGCGGCGGCCTTCGCGGGGCACCTGAGGCCGGGCGGCGGGTTCACGGGGGTGTTCGAGCACGTGGTGTTCGCGGTCCTGGACCGCGACGACACGGTGCGGGAGGCCTTCGCGGGGGCGCTGTGACCCCGCGTCCGGCGCGGGTCCGCGTCAGTCCCCGGGCACCACGCCGGCCCGGCGGGCGGACTCGTCGGCCTGCGCGAGCCTGCGCAGGACGGCCATGAGGGTGTCGCCGAGCACCGAGTACACGACGGCGCTCTCCAGGATCTCGTCGGTGCCCGTGACCCGGCCGATGACGTCGAGGTCCACCCGGGCCGCCTGCTCCATGGTGGCGGCGTAGCCGTCGAGGGCCTCGTCGTCGAGGGGGCGCCCTGCGCGGCGGTAGGTGGAGACCACCTCGGCCAGGTCGGCGGCGGCGCGGTTCTCGGGGTGGACGTGCCAGCCGCGCCGCTCGAACAGGGCCCGCACCCGGCCGTGGTCCTCCTCGTCGGCGGCGGCGACGCCCTTCGTGGCGGGTGGGAGCACGTGCATGGCGTGGCCGAGGAGTTCGTGGGTGATCGGCGGCTCGGGGGAGTCGACGCGGGCGAGGACCTCGCGGGTGGTGGCGATGGGCAGGCCGCCCACGTCGGTCAGGGCGCGGACCAGGCGCAGCCGGTGGAGGTGCCCTTCCCCGTAGCTCGCCTGGTTGGGGCCGGTGCGCTCGCCCCGGGGCAGGAGCCCTTCGCGGAGGTAGTACTTGATCGTCGGCACGGGGGTTCCGGACCGCTCACTCAGATCGCCGATACGCATGGGCCCATCCTCGCTTCTTTCCCTTGCCGCGTCCCGATACGTCATGGATAGTAAAGGTATCCATAATGGATAGTGGAAGTATCCAAAAAGGAGAAGCGTGAACCTCCCGACCACCCCCCGCCCCGCCCCCGGCGCGTTACCGCGGACCGCTCCGGCCTGGCACCGCCCCCTCATGGCGACCGCCGCCCTGTGCGCGGTCGTCCTGGCGGCGGCCCTCGTCGGCCTCGCGGTGGACGACCGCACCCTCGTCGGCCGCCCGATCTGGCTCAAGCCGGCCAAGTTCGCCCTGTCGATCGCGGTCTACAACGTCACCCTGGCGTGGCTGCTCTCGCTGCTCGTGCGGTGGCGGCGCACCGGGTGGTGGCTCGGGACGCTCTTCTCCGCCATGGTCCTCGGCGAGCTGGCCGCTATCGGGCTCCAGGCCTGGCGGGGCGAGCTCAGCCACTACAACTACGCGACCCCGTTCGACACGGCCGTCTACAACGCCATGGCCGCCATGATCGTCACCGCGTGGACCGCCAACCTCGGGATCGGCGTCCTGCTGCTCGTGCAGCGCGTCGGCGAGCGCTCCACCACCTGGGCGGTGCGGATCGGCACGGGGATCGCCCTCGCCGGAATGGCCGCGGCCTTCTTCATGACCGTCCCGTCCGACCAGCAGATGGTCGCCCTGGAGAACGGCGGACCGGGGGACGTGATCGGGGCGCACACCGTCGGCGTGGCGGACGGCGGGCCGGGGCTGCCGGTCGTGGGCTGGAGCACGGTCGCCGGGGACCTGCGGGTCGCCCACTTCGTCGGCATCCACGGGCTCCAGGCGCTCGTCCTGCTCGCCCTGCTCCTGGTGGCGCTGGGCCGTCGCCACCCGCGGCTGGAGCCGGACGCCGTGCGGCTGCGCGTGGTCGCCGTGGTCGGATCGGCCCACGCGGCGCTCCTGGTCCTGACCGCCTGGCAGGCGCTGCGGGGCCAGTCGGTCGTGCGCCCGGACGCCGTCACCCTCCTGGCCGCAGCACTGCTGGCCGCGGCGACCGCGGCGGGCCTGTGGTGGGCGCTGCGCAGACGCGGGGGCGGGAGCGGCCGCGAGCGGAACGGGGCGACCGGGCGGGCCTGAGCGGCCTCCGCGTCCGGTCGGCCCGTATCATCCGTGTGACCGGACGCGGAGGAGGCACGGTGCGGCTCAAGCTCGACCTGCACGACATCTTCAACAAGGGCCGCGACATCGACAAGGCCCTCGGCGACATCATGGACGAGGCCGAGCGCACCGGGGCCAGAACCGTGGAGATCATCCCCGGCAAGGGGTCGGGGCAGCTGAAGAAGCGGGTGCTGCGCTACCTCGACCGCAAGGACGTCAAGGCCCGCTACCACCGGGTCGAGAAGGACTCCAAGAACTTCGGCCGCCTGTTCGTCCACTTCAAGCGCTGACGCGGGGGGTCCGATGGGTGGGCGGCAGCAGCGTTTGTTCAGCGACCGGTTGGTCCTGGAACCCCTCGTGGAACGGCATGCCGACGGCGTGGTGGACCTGTTCGCCGACCCCGCCATGAGTTCGCTGTCGGGGGCGGACCTCTCCGACCCGGCCCTGGCCCGCCGGATGGTCGACAGCAGGCTGGCCTACGACGGGCCGCCGGAGCTGGGGCACTGGGCCGTGCTGCTCGGCGGCGACCTGGTCGGCCTCGCCCATCTGCGACCCTCGGGGGAACTGCCCGGCGGGCTGCCGGAGATCGGCTGGTACCTGGCCGTTCGCCACGGTGGGAAGGGGCTGGCGACCGAGGCGGCCCGCACCCTGCTCCGCCACGGCCTCGACGAGCTGGTGCTGCACTCGATCTGGGCGCTGATCCACGTCGACAACGCGTCCAGCCTGCGCCTGGCCGCCCGTCTGGGCTTCCTCCCCGTCGGTGAGGGCCGGCACTACAACGGTCCCCACCGCGTCCACGTCGCCCTCCCCGGCCAGGTCTGAGTGCCTCCGAGGTCCCGCAGTGCGGCTTCACAAGTGTCCCGGCCGCCTGTGCGTCCACTTCAGGCGCTGGCCCGGGGCGGTCGGAGCGCAACCCAGCCGTGCGATGCCCCGGCCCGTGGACGGGCATCTACGGGCCGCCGAGGGGTCTCGGGCCTCCCGGCGGGGGGCGCCGGGGAGTTCTCGTCCGAACGGTTCAGGCGTCGCGGCGCACCAGGAAGACCGCGTACACGGCGAGGGCCACGAGAGCCCAGACCGCGAGGGTCAGCGCGGCGATTCCGGGTGGAAGCTCATGCACGTCGTAGGCGGGGGCTCCGATCAGGCTCAGGCCGGCCTGGTCGGGCAGGAGCCTGAGCGCTTCCGGCCACTGCAGGACGCCGGTGGCGACGACCAGGGGGAGGGTGATCAGGATCCCCAGGGGCGTGATCGTGCTGCGGAGGAGGCCGGCGAGGCCGAAGGCGATCACCGACATGAACGCGTACACCGCGATCCACCGTCCGAGGTCGAGGAGAAGCTCTCCCGCCCCCGACCCGGCCGAGACCCCGATGAGCAGTCGCGCGGGGGCGAGCACGACGACCGCCGCGGTGAGCACGGTGGTGACCATCGCTCCCAGCTTCCCGAGCACCAGGGCGCGGCGGTCCGGGGTCGCGGTGAGGCTCATGCGAAGCTGGCCTCCGCGGTATTCGCTCGCCGCGGCGTGCACGGGCAGGACCAGGAACGCGTACACCGGGGCGAGCATGAGAGTGCCGAAGGAGGACAGCGTCGAGGGCCCTTGGGAGCCTCCGGTGTAGAAGGTGACCCCCGACGCCTCGATCACCGCCAGGAGCGTGTTCGCGGCCAGGGTGACGGCGAGCATGGTGATGCCGACCGGGTTCGTGATGATCTTGGTGATCTCTGCGGCGGTGACGTCGCGTCGACGGATCACGGGCGGCTCGGTCCTCGTGTTCACCTTGCGTCCCTCCGCTTGACGGCGAGCGTCGCGACGACAGAGGTGACGAGCGCCCAACCGGCCAGGACTGCCGCGCCGTGCCCGGCGCTGCCGGTCAGCGGCGCGCCCGCGTCCCGTCCCTGCAGCAGAAGGTTGCGCGCCGCGCTCAGGGGCAGGAACGCGTCCACGGCGGGCGAAACCATCGCGACCACCTGGGCCATGGTCAGCATGACCAGGATCACCGTCGCGATGATCCCGGTCAGAGTGCGCCGGGTGATGAGGGTGATCCCGGCGCCGATCAGGGTGAACGTCACGGTGAAGAGGAGCAGGGCGGCCTCGGCCGCCAGCATGTCCGTGCTCCACAGCATGCCGGGGTTCCAGTTCCGGACAGCGATGTACATGAAGGCGTTGGCCATGGCGATGCACACGAGCCCGAGCACGAGCGCGTAGGCCGTCATGGCCGAGAGCTTGCCCAGGACCAGGCGGAGGCGGTGGGGAACGGCGACCAAGCTCAGGCCGAGCTGCCCCGCCCGGAACTCCGTACCCGCGAGCACCGCGCCGAGGATCGGGAAGAGGAGGCCCGGATTGAAGACGCTGACACCGAGCGTCTGCCGGAGTTCCGTCTCGGCGTGAACGGCCCTTCCATCGACCTCGGACATACCGTCGGGCCGCACGTTCGCGACGGTGTCGATGTTGAATCCGAGAGTCTGGTACTGGAAGAAGACGTTGAGGGCGAGGATGACGCCCGTGATCACCCAGACGCTCGGGAGGGTCAGGACCTTCGTCAACTCGGATCGGACGACGCTCAGCACGCCGATCACCAACTCTGCCCGGGCTGGCTGCCCGTCAACGAGAAGAACGCGTCTTCGAGGGAGGCGTGCCCCTCGGTGATCTCGCTCAGGGAGCCGTTCGCGATGATGCGGCCCTTGTCGATGATCACGATGTCGTCGACCGTCTCCGCGGTCTCGCCCATGAGGTGGCTGGACAGCAACACGGTGTTGCCCTGGTCGGCATACCGTCGCAGGAAGGTACGGATGGTCCGGATGCCTTCGGGGTCGAGGCCGTTGACCGGCTCGTCGAGGACGAGGATCCGCGGCTCTCCGAGCAGGGCCGCGGCCAGACCCAGCCTCTGTTTCATGCCCAGGGAGTACTTGCCCACCCGCACCTTCGCCGCTTCGGAGAGGCCGACCGTCTCCAGGACCTCGGAGATCCGCCGGGACGGTATGCGGTTGGACTGGGCGATCCAGCGAAGGTGGTCGACTCCCCGGCGTTCCGGCACGGCCGAGGCGCCGTCGAGCATCGCACCGACTGTCCTCAGGGGCTGCCGTAGCGATGTGTACGGCCGGCCCTCGATGAGCGCCGTGCCGGAGGTGGCCCGGTCGATCCCGAGGAGAACGCGGAGCGTACTCGACTTCCCGGCCCCGTTCGGGCCGAGGAAACCGGTGACCCGTCCGGGGGCGGCGCTGAAGCTCACCCGGTCGACGGCCACCTTGGGACCGTACTTCTTCGAAACGTCCTTGACTTCGATCACCGGCACCAGACCCCTTGTGTCGACCGCCTCCTCCGTGCGCATCGAGCTTCACACGCCGGGCCCCGCCGCGCTGACACCCGAAAGTGGACACCTGGCGGCCCCGGTCCGTCCGGGCGGGGTCCGGCCTCAGCCGAGGACGCCCGCCTCGTAGGCCAGGACGACGAGGTGGGTCCGGTTCTTGGCGCCGAACTTCTCGAACATGCGCCGAAGGTAGGTACGCACGGTCTCGTTGCTCAGATGGAGTTCTGCTGCGATGTCCTGGCTCCTGTGGCCGGCTGCCAGGAGACGGCAGATCTTGATCTGTTGCTCGGTGAAGGACGGGTGTCCGCCGTCAGGCGGTCCGGCCGGGGCGGCGCCGCCCCCGGCGGAGAGGCGACCGAACAACCGCGACGTCACGTCCAGCGCCAAGGACGCGTGTCCCGCGTGGACGGCTCTGATCGCGCTCAGTATCCGGACGGGCGAAGCGCTCTTCAGGAGGAAGCCGGAAGCGCCGAATCGCAGGGCCTCGTGAACGTATTCGTCGTGGTCGAACGAAGTGAGCATCACGGTTCTCGTCGAAAGCGAATTCCGTCGCAAATCGCGGACGACGTCGATGCCGCTCCACCCCGGCATCTCGATGTCGAGCAGCAGGACGTCCGGCTCCGAATCGGCCAGCCGCTTCGCCATCCCCCTCCCCGTGTCGGCCGTGCCGACCAGGTCGATATCGGGGATCTTCGCGAAGAATCTCCTGTAGACGCGCAGGAACCCCTCGTCGTCGTCCGCCATGAAGACTCTTATGGAGGACCCTGGGTGCGCCGATCCCCCGGCCGCGTCGGCACAGGCGATGTCCTCCCGAGCGGGAGGGGAGGGTTCGTGCACCTGTGAGCTCATGTCTTCTCCGCGTGCCCCGAGAGGAACCGGTGCTTCGCGGCTCATGGTACAACTCGCGGCCGGGGTGAGGACGCCCCTTCCGGCAGCAGTACGGGGCTCCCGCCGACGGCGGGTGCGAGGACGGGGCACCGTGGCCGGCGGTGCGGGCCGCTGTGGTGGGATCGACGCATGTTGAGAGATGCTCGGGAGGCGTCGGGTCGGCGCTCCGCCGCCTCACGGCTAGTGGACGCCGCCGTGTCCGCGGCCGTCGTGCTGGTCTTCTGGATCCCCCCGGTGCTCGGCCTAGCCCCGGGAGGGGACCGGCTGCTCGGCTCCTGCCTCGCGCTGCTCGTGGGCGGCGCCGTGCTGCTCCGGTGGAGGTTCCCGGCTGCCGCGGTGTCCGTGGCGCTGGCCTCCACGGCGGTGGGATGGCTGCTCTCCGCCACCACCGATCCCATGGTGGGGGCGGCCTGGTGCCTGTACCCCCTGGCGCTGCGGGGCGGGTCCCGGGAACGCGACGTCGGCTCCGTCGTCCTGGGGGTCCTCGTCCTGGTGTCCCTCGTGCTGGGGGTCAGCTCATCGGCACAGGACGCGATGCAGGGGGTCGTGTTCGGCCTCGGCGCGATCGGTGTGGCCTGGCTCCTCGGACGAGCCGAGGCGGAGCGGCTCGGTGCGGTGCGTCGTGCCGAACGCCAGCAGGCCGAGTTCGAGCACGTCCGGAGGGAGGCCGCCATGGCCCGCGAGGTCCACGACGTCGTGGGCCACGCGCTGAGCACCATCAGCGCCGAAGCCGCCGTCGCGCGGGCCGTGTCGTCCTCGGAGCGGGAGGAGCTCCTCGAGGCGCTGGAGGACATCGAGCACCGGTCGCGTTCGGCCCTGGTCCAGGTGCAGGACCTGGTGCGGGCGCTGCGCCGGCGTGACCGTGCTCCGCTCGGCGGCGGCGGCGGGAACCATGCCGCCGCGCTCCGTGAGCTGGTCGCGGCGGCGACGGTGAGCGGCCTGGAGGTGGATGCCCACATCGACCTCCCGGAACACGGAGGGGAAGCCGCCTTCGTCGCCACCCGGGTCGTGCAGGAGGCGCTGAGCAACATCGTTCGGCACGCGGCGGCCGAACGGTGCGAGCTCGTGCTGGCGCCGGTCGGGGGCGAGCTCGTCGTCCGGGTCGACGACGACGGCGTCGGGATCCGGGCCGGCGGGAGCGCGGGCTCGGGGATCGCCGGGATGCGCGAACGGGTCGAATCCGTCGGAGGGCGTCTGACGGTGACCGGGCGTCTGAGCGGAGGGACGCGCGTCCTGGCGGAGCTCCCGCTGGAGGCGCGGCGCTGAACGCGTCCTCGCCCGTGCCCCGCCCGCCCCGCCGCGTCCCGGAGCCGCCCGCCCCGCCAAGGTGAGTTGTGAGAGTCTTTGCCGCCCCGATCCCCGACGGGCCGGTCGGCCGCGTCACACTCGGAAGTGGTGTGCGTCCGACGGAGAAGGGGTTTCGATGATCACCACCGACTTCCTGCCCGGTTCACCCTGCTGGACCGACCTGTCCTCGCCCGACGTCGAGGCCTCGGCCGCGTTCTACCGGGAGCTGTTCGGCTGGCAGGCGGTCGAGGGAGGCCCCGACAGCGCCGGGTACCGGTACCTGCTCCTGGACGGCGCCGCCGTGGCCGGACTCGTGCCGTTCATGGGCGAGAGCGAGAGGCCCGCCTGGACGGTCTACTTCGCCGACCCCGACGTCGACGACACGGTCCTCACGGTGGAGCACCTCGGCGGAACCCTCGTGGTGGAGCCGTTCGACGTCCTCCACCGCGGGCGCATGGCGGAGTTCACCGACCCCCGGGGCGGTTACGCCGGGCTCTGGCAGGCCAAGGCCTTCCGGGGGATGGAGGCCGCCGACCGCCCCGGGACGCTGTGCTGGGTCGAGCTGTGGACCCCCGACGTCGACGGTGCGCGGGATTTCTACGCCGAGCTCTTCAAGTGGTCCTACACCGGCTTCTCCCTGCCGGGGGAGGCCGGGACGTACACGATCGTCACCCCCGCCGGGCAGGGGCGGGGCCGGGCGCACGGCGGGATCATGCCGGTCGATCCCGCTCAGCTGGCCGCCACCGGGGGCGCGGCGGACTGGCACCCGGTGTTCGCGGTCGAGAACTGCGACGCGGCCGTGGAGAGGGTCCGATCGGCGGGCGGCCGGGTGTACATGGGGCCGGAGAGCACACCGGGGGTGGGGCGGCTCGCCCTGTGCGCCGACGTGTTCGGCGCGGGGTTCGTCCTGCTCGCGCCCTCGCCGATGTGAACCCGAGCCCGTTCGGGGCCGGGCCCCGGCGGGGGCCGCGGCCGCAAGGAACACGGAGGCCACTGCCATGATCACCACCGACTTCGCACCGGGCGCCCCCTGCTGGCTGGAGCTGGGCGCACCGGACGTCGACGCGGCCGCCGCCTTCTACGGGCGGATGTTCGGGTGGACCGACACCTCGGCGGGACCGCACACGGGCGGTTACCGGTTCGCCCGCCTGGACGGGGAGGACGTCGGCGGGCTCGGCCCGCTGATGGAGGAGGGCGAGCAGCCCGCGTGGACCGCCTACTTCTCCGTCCCGGACGCGGGGGCCGCCGCCAGGGCGGTGCGCGGGCTGGGCGGCACCGTGCTCGTCGAGCCGCTGGACGTCATGGGTCTCGGGCGGATGGCCCACTTCCTGGATCCACGGGGCGGGCACTTCGCCGTCTGGCAGGAGGGGAGGTTCGCCGGGTTCGACGTCGCGGACCGCCCTGGCTCCCTGTGCTGGCTCGAACTGTGGTCGCCGGACGGGTCGGGGGCGCGCTCCTTCTACGGCGGGCTCTTCGGATGGTCCTTCCACTCCTTCGCCCTGGCCGGGGCCCATGAGTACACGCTCGTCGGGCCGGAGGGGACGGGGGAGGAGGCCGCCCACGGCGGGATCCTGCCCGTCGACAGGTCCCGGCTGTCCGACGACGCGGGCACCGCGCTCTGGATCCCCGTGTTCCGTGTGGACGACTGCGACGCCGCCGCGGAACGGGCGGCCGACGCGGGCGGACAGGTGTACACGGAGCCGGAGGACTCACCGGGCGTGGGGCGGGTCGCGAACTGCGCGGACCCCTTCGGCGCCGGGTTCATGGTCCTCGGCCCGTCGGCGTGAGCCGCCCCCGCGCGCCGGACCGGCCCGCCGTCCGGCCCGCGCGGGCCGGACGGGGGACGCCGGGCCCGCCCCGCCGCCTACTGCCGTGACACGGCGGACGCTCCGCCGCGCAGGACGAACTTCCGGATCTTGCCCGTGGCGGTCTTGGGGAGCTGGTCGAGGAACTCCACCTGCGTGGGCGCCTTGAAGTGGGCCAGGTTGTCGCGGGCGAAGCCGATCAGCTCCTTCTCCGTGGCCTCGGCGCCCTCGCGCAGCACCACGGACGCCCTCGGCGTCTCGCCCCAGCGCTCGTGCGGCACCCCGACGACCGCGGCCTCCAGCACCGCCGGGTGCCGCAGGAGGACCCCTTCCACCTCGACGGACGAGATGTTCTCGCCGCCGGAGATGATGACGTCCTTGATCCGGTCCTGGATCTCCACGTACCCGTCGGGGTGGGTCACCGCGGCGTCCCCGGTGTGGAACCAGCCGTCGCCCATGGCCGCCTCGGTGGCCTCGGGGTCGTCGTAGTAGCCCTTCATGACCACGTTCCCGCGCACGGTGATCTCCCCGACGGTCGTACCGTCCCAGGGGACCTCCCGGCCGGCGGTGTCCACCACGCGCAGCTCGCCGGAGGTGAGCAGCTCGACCCCCTGACGGGCCTTGACGGCGGCGCGGTCGCGAGCGGACAGCCCCCCGTGCTCCGGCCGGGGCTCGCACACGGTGATGAACGGAGCGGTCTCCGTCAGCCCGTAGACGTGGGTGACGGTCCAGTCGAAACCGTCCTCCAGGCGCTCGATCGTGTCGGCGGCCGGGGAGGCCCCGGCGGTGACCACGCGCACGCCGGGCGGGACCTCGCCGCGCACCCCCTCCGGGGTGTTGGCCAGCATGATCAGCACGGTGGGCGCCGCGCACAGCCAGGTGACGCCCTCGTCGCGGATCAGGTCGTACACGGTGGCCGGGTCCATCGCGGGCAGGCACACGTGGGTGGCGGACGCGGCCGTCACCGTCCACGTGTAGGTCCAGCCGTTCGCGTGGAACATCGGCAGGGTCCACAGGTACCGGTCGCCGACGTCCATCCGCAGGTGGAGCAGGGTGCCCACCGAGTTCATGTACGCGTTGCGGTGGGTGATCATCACGCCCTTGGGGCGCGCGGTGGTCCCGCTCGTGTAGTTGACGGTCAGGAGGTCGGTCTCCTCGACGACCGGGCGCGCGAACTCGGGGGAGGCCTCCGCGACCAGGGCCTCGTAGTCCTCCCAGCCGGGCCGGGCCCCCTCCAGCGCCACGAACCGCTCCACGTCCGGAAGCCGGTCGCGGACGGCGTCGACGGTGTCGAGCTGGTCGGCGTGCACGCACAGGACCTTCGCCCCGGAGTGGTTGACGATGTAGGCGAAGTCGTCGGCGGACAGGCGGAAGTTCACCGGTACCAGGACCGCGCCGAGCTGCGGCACCGCGTAGAAGGACTCCAGCTGCGCGTGGGTGTTGGGGGAGATGTACGCGACCCGGTCGCCCTTGGCCACCCCCATGCCCTGGAGGACCGACGACCACCGGTCGCACCGGTCGAAGAACTCCTCGTAGGTCAGCCGGAGGCCCCGGTCGACGACCGCCTCGCGGTCCGGGTGCAGTCTGCGCGTCCGGCGCGCGAACTCCAGGGGGGTCAGTGCGAGTTCCATGGTGCCTTCCTTCTGTGCTGGGCCGGTCCGTGTCCGCGGCGGGCCCGTGTCCGCGGCGGTTCCCGGCTTGGGGCGGTCACAGTCCGAACAGCCGTGCCGCGTTGCCGTGGAGGACGGCCCGCAGCCAGTCCGGGCCCAGGCCGAGGCGGGTCAGGGCGTGGAGCTGCTCGGCGTAGGGGTAGGGGATGTTCGGGAAGTCGGTGCCCAGCAGGACGCGCCCGCCCAGGTCCGCCAGGCGGGGGAGGGCGTCGGAGGGGAACGGCGCCCGGGCCTCGGCGAAGTCGGTGAACACCATCGTGGTGTCCAGGTGGACGCGGCCGTACCTCTCGGCGAGGTCCAGGAACTCGACGTACTCCGGCGCCCCGGCGTGCGCGATGACGGCGGTCAGCCGGGGGTGGGCGCTCAGGACCTCGGAGAAGGGTCCCGGCCCGGTGAAGCGGCCCGGCTCGGGGCCGGAACCGCAGTGGACCACCACGGGCGTCCCGGCGTCGGCGAGGTTCCCCCAGACGTCGGAGAGCAGGGGGTCGCGCGGGTCGTAGCCGCCGACCTGGAGGTGGGCCTTGAACACGAGGACGCCGGCCTCGACGGCGGCGGCCACGTAGTCGCCGGCGCCGGGCTCGGGGTAGAAGGTGGCGCTGCGCAGGCAGTCGGGGTTGTCGTCGGCGAAGCCGCCCGCCCAGTCGTTGAGCCACACGGCCATGTCCGGCCGGTGCGGGTACGAGAGCGCCGTGAAGTGCCGGACGCCGAACCCCCTGAGCAGGGCGAGGCACTCGTGCTCGTCCCCCCGGTAGGCGAGGGGCCACTGGTCTCCGAGGGCGTCGAAGTGGTTCCGCACCTTGCGCAGCACGTTGTGCGGCATGAAGTGCGTGTGGACGTCGATGAGCCCCGGGAGGCCCAGGTCCCGCCAGACCGTGTGGACGTCGGCGGACCCGGGCGCGGGGTCGGATGAGACTCGTGTCACACCTGACACGATACGTGGGCGTTCCCCCGCTGTTCGTGCTGGCCCTGCGGGGAACTCCGGGTCGCCCGCGCCAGGCGGAGGACCGGAGGGCCGCGCCCGGGCGCCGGGGCCGCGGGCGCCGCCCCGGGACGTGGGCCGTGAACCCTCGGCGCGCCGTTCCGGCGGAGCCCTCCCGGGAAGGCGGAGGGCCCGGCCGGTGCGTCCGGGTCAGCGCCGCCGGGTGCGCGCCGTGGTCGGCGCGATGCGGTCGTTGCGCAGGTGCTCGTAGACGATCGAGGCTCGCACGTCCGCGACCTCGGGTCTCTCCGTCAGCTTGTCGACGACGAACGCGTACAGGCTGTTGTTGTCCGGCAGGGCCACGTGGACCAGGAAGTCCTCGCTGCCCGAGGTGACGAACACGGACAGGGTGTCCGGCAGGGAGCGGACCCAGTCCCGGAAGGCCTCGATGTTGTGGCGCGAGGGCTTCACGACGCTCACGGTGATGAGCGCCTGCACCGGGCGGCCGATCTTCTCCAGGTCCACGTCCAGGATCGAGCCGCGAATCACACCCTTCTCCCGCAGCGCGCGGGTCCGGTCGAGGGTCGTCGTGGGCGATGCGCCGACCGCGGCGGCCACGTCCCGGTTGGTTTTTCGTGCGTCTGACTGGAGTTCGGCCAGAATCGCCGTATCAAGTTCGTCAAGATCAGGCATGGGCGCATTGTAGCCGTATTAAATACGGAATGTTGTGTATGGCCCCGCTCTATGATTAACATTTGAGAGAAATGGTCGTATTTGGCTCGCCGAGGAAGTGATCCTTCCGGAGCAGGCACCGTCGCCCCGCCGTTCGGCCCAGCTCTGGCGCGAGGACGCGCCACCGCAGAACACGAGGGACGTCCGTACCGTGAGACCTTCCCCTGCCCCGGCAGCCGCCGACCGACCGTCGGCCCGCCCGCGGACCCGTGGCCGTGCCCTGGCCCTCCTCGCGATCGTCTGCGCGGCGCTCAACCTGCGCCTGGTGGTCACCTCGCTGTCCCCCCTGCTCGCCACGGTGGGGGAGGAGTTCGGGTTCACCGCCGTCGTCGTCGGCGTGTTCGGCACCCTGCCCCTGATCGCCTTCGCGGTGTTCGGTCTGGTCACGCCCGCGATCATGCGCCGGCTGGGGCCGGAGGCCACCGCCGCTCTGAGCATGCTCCTGACCGGGGCGGGGCAGGTCGTGCGCTCCTTCGCCCCCGACACCGGGACCCTGCTGGTCCTCACCGGCATCGCCCTCACCGGCGCGGCGCTGGGCAACGTCGTGCTCCCGCCGCTGATCAAGCAGTACTTCCCCGACCGCCTGGCGGCCCTGAGCACGGTCCAGATGGTCGCCATCCACGCGGGAGCCCTGTTCCCCCCGCTGGTCGCCGTCCCCCTCGCCGAGGCGACGGGCTGGCGCTTCGCCCTGGGCGCCTGGTCGGTGCTCGCCCTGGCGGCCGCCCTGCTGTGGGCGCTCCAGGGGCGCCGGGTGCGCCGGGACGCCCCGGCCCTCGCCGCCTCCGGGTCCCGTTCGGGCGCCGCCCCGGCCGACGGCGCGGGGCCGGAGGGCTCTTCCGGCGCCGGACCGGCCCGCCCGATCTGGCGCGTCGGCACGGCCTGGCGGATGGCCCTGCTGTTCGGCATGGTCACCTGGAACGTCTTCACCCTGTTCACCTGGCTGCCCGCGCTGCTGACCGGCGCGGGCCACTCCCCGGCCGCGGCCGGGGCCATGGTGTCCCTGATGGTGGGCTCCAGCCTGCTGTTCGGGCTGGTCGCGCCGACCCTCACCCTGCGTGCCGTGAACACCTTCCCGATCGTGGCACTCGGCCTCACCGGCTACGCGGTCGGCTACCTGGGGGTGGCGGCGGCACCGCAGCTGGCGCCGCTGTGGGTGGTCTGCCTGGGGCTGGGCACCAGCCTGTTCGTGGTGACCATGACGATGATCAACGCGCGCAGCACCACCGCGCGGGGCTCGGCGGCCCTGTCCGGGTTCGTGCAGGGCGCGGGCAGCGGGATCGCCCTGGGAGGCCCTCTGCTGTTCGGGCTGCTGCGTGAGCTGACCGGGGGCTGGGCCGCCTCGTACGCACTGGTCGCCGGCGGGTCGCTGGCGGTGGCGTTCGTCGTCGCCTACGTCGAGCGCACGCCGTGGACCATCGAGGCGGCCGCGGCCGGGGGCCGTCCCGGCTGACCGCCGCCCGGGGGCCGGGGCGCCGCCGGGGGAGCCGGGAGGGTGGTGTGGGGAAGGACGGCCCACCGCCCTGGAGGACCTGGCGTTCCCCGGCGGTACCCGGGCCCGCGGTCCGCGCCGTCGGGCGGCCCCGAGCCGGGAAAGGACCGGTTGGCCGGACCCGGCCATCCGGTGCACGTGCACCGGATGGCCGGGTCCGGCCGCTGCTCCCCCGGTCGCGTCCGGGGTCCCGGCCTCCCGCCGGTCCCGTCCGGACCGCGTCCCCGGAGGGCCGGAACCGGGTGGCCCGGGCGATCGGTCCCGGTCAGAGGCGTGGGAGACGGGTCGGGGCGGCCGCCGCCAGGCCTTTGCGCAGGTCCGGCGAGCCGGGAGCGCGCCGTCGGCAGAGGGGGTTGTCCGGTCGGTCCGCCGGTGTGCGGGGCAGAAACAACAAACCTCGCCAATACGGGCAAGACGCGCATAATGACGTCATGACAAGCCCACCCCTCGACAGGCCGTCCCCAGCGGCCCGCGATCGGGTCCCCCGACCGCGATGACAGCGGATCGGGATCGCCGACCCCCGCCCCCCCGGCCCGGTCCCCCCGGTGGGCGGCGCGGAGGAGGTCCGGCCGCTCATCCGCAACCACGACTTCCAGACGCTCTGGGTCAGCCGGTTCTTCGCCGGGCTCGGCAAGGAGAGCGGAGAGGTCGCCTACCCGCTCCTCGTCCTCTTCCTCGCCGGCTCGGCCACGCAGGCGGGCGTCATCGGGTCGGCGCAGGTGGCCGCCGCCATGGTCGCCGCCGTGGCCGGGGGCGTGCTCGCGGACCGTGCCGACCGCAGGGTCGTCCTGCTGTTCTGCGACCTCGGACGCCTGGCGCTGCTCGCCCTGTTCGCGCTGCTGCTGTTCACGGGGAAGGTGACGTTCCCCGTCATCGTGGCGGTCGCGGTCGGCTCCTCGGCGATGATGGGCGTCTCCAACCCGGTCGCCATGGCCTCCGTCAAGCAGCTGGTCCCGGCCTCGCAGGTGTCCGGAGCCGCCGCCCAGAACCAGATCCGCTTCTCCACCACCACGGCCCTGGGCGCGCCCATCGCCGGATCGCTGTTCAGCCTGGGCCGCGCCCTGCCCTTCGTGACGGAGGCCCTCGCCTACCTGGTGTCGGCGGCACTGGTGCTGTTCATCCGCCGCCCCATGCAGGCCTGCCGCGCTCCGGCGCGCGAGCGCTGGACCCTGCGCGGCACGGTCGGCGGATTCGCCCTGCTGGCGGCGGACCCGATCCTGCGCCCGATGATCCTGTGGATCGTCGGGTTCAACCTGGCCTTCTCGCAGTCGGGGGCGTTCCTCGCGCTCATCGCGACGGCGGAGGCGCAGGGCGCGGGCCACGTGCAGATCGGCCTGACCGTGTCCCTGGCGGGATCGGGCGGGATCGGGCGGGCTGGTCGGCGCCCTCGCCGCCGGCGCTGTCCTCAGGTGGGTGCGTCCCTCCTCCGCCTTCCTCGTCGCGGCCTGGTCGGCTCCGCTGTGCGCCCTCGGACTGGCGGTCGCGCCGAACGCGGTGTCGCTCGGGGTGTTGCTGGGTCTCGTGTTCGCCGTCGTTCCGAGCGTGAACGCCCTGTTCTACGGCTACGTGGCCGCGTCGGTCGGCGACGGGTACCAGGGCAGGGTGCTGGGGGCGGTCATGTTCATGGCGCTGGTCTCCCAGCCGGTCGGCATCCTGGGGATCGGGATCGTCTTCGACCGTGCGGGGCCGACCTGGGTGTTCCTGGCGATGGCGGGCCTGTCGGCGCTCGCAGCGCTGTTCACCCTCTCGCCGGTGATGCGGGACCTGCCGCGCCCGGAGGAGCTGGCCGGGACCTGAGCGCGCAGGCCTGACCCCGCCCGCCCCGGGCGCGGGCGGCGGAACGGGGCCCGCCTCCGCGCGGACCGCTCCCGCGGAGCGCGCCGGGGCGGGGCCCGCGAGGACGCGCCCCGGGGCCGGAAGCCGTGGACCGACCGGGACGGATGTCGGCACGACGCCACGTTTTTCCCATATATGGAGTTCAGGGTGTTACGTGCTCCAAGGGCAGGGGGTACTACACCCTCAGGTATTCGTGACTCTCCGTGATGGGGTAACCGTGAAACGTATCGCCGCCGTCCTCGCCGCCGCCGGACTCGCCCTGACCGCCGCCGCCCCGGCCCACGCGGCCCAGGGCACGATCGAACTGGGCCCGAGGAGTTTCGAGAACCCGAGCGGGTGCTACAACTTCCGGCCGTTCGAGGCCAAGACCGTCACCAACCTGACGGACGAGACGGTCACCGTCCACTACGAACGCGACTGCTCGGGGGAGGTGGTCGGACAGGTCGGGCCGCAGGCGACCGAACGGTTCGAGAACAGCCTCTCCACCTTCAGCGTCCACGTCCCGTGAGACGGCCCCGGCCCCCGGGCGCGACGCGCCCGGGGGCCGGGGCCGACCGGGGCCGACCGGGGCCGGCGGGGACCGGCCGGGGCCCCGCCCCCGCGGGAGCCCCGGCCGATCCCTTCGCGCACCCGCCGGACGCCCTCCGGAACGGTCCCCGGGGCTCTTCCGGCCCCGGGATGCTCCTATGGATGTCAAGCAGCTGGCGCGAGGCCGCTGTCGATGGGACTTCGGCTGGTGGCCGTGGCACGCACCGACCGCGTCAGCCCTCGAAGGGCATCGCCATCAGCGGGTCCGAGGTCGGCTGTTCGGAGCCGCCCTCCGGCTCGACCGTGACCGCCACGCCGTCGGTGGCCCCGTCCTCCGGGGTCGCCAGCACCGGCAGCACGAACCCGGCCTCGTCCACCGACAGGACCCCCGCCGACGAGACGGTGCCGTCCGGGCGGGTCAGCCAGAGCTGGTAGTCCTCGTCCTCCAGCCGCTCCAGCCCGTGCGCGCTGAACACCAGCTGCCCGCTGGCCTCCGAGTGCACGACGGTCACGGACACGCCCTCCATGGGCTCGGCCGTGGTGTGGTCGGCGCCCGGGTCCGACAGCACGGCGGCGATCTGCCGCTCGTTCTGGCGCAGGCGCTCCACCTCGCGGACCTGGTCGACGGCCACCGCCCCCAGGGCGACCACGAGCGCCAGGCACGCCGCGAGTACCAGCCCCGTGCCCCGGTTCCACCGCTTGCGGCGAGGCTCGGGCAGGGGCTCGGGCGGCGGCGCGAGCTGGCGGGTCCTCGCCACCTCCTCCAGCACGAGCCGGCGCAGCTCCGCAGGGGGAGTGAGCGCCGCGGCGGAACCCAGCAGGGCCGTCGTCTCGGCGAAGCCCCGCACCTCCTGCACGCACGAGTCGCAGTCGGCCAGGTGGTCCTCGAACCGGACGCTCTCGCCCGGCGACAGCGCGCCGAGGGCATAGGCGCCCGAGAGCGTGTGCAGGTCCTGGCCCAGTCTCCTGCTCACCACTCCACCCCCAGGCAGTCGCGCAGCCGGATCAGCCCGTCGCGCATCCGCGTCTTCACGGTGCCCAACGGCGTGGACAGCAGACGGGCGACCTCACGATAGGTGTACCCGCCGTAGTAGGCCAGGCGCACGGACTGGCTCTGGAGTTCGGTCAGGGTGTCCAGGCACCGGCGCACCCGCTCCCGTTCGAGGCGGTCGGTGGCCTCCTCGGCCACCTCGTCGTAGGGGCGGTGCGTGTCGGCCGCCACCGCGCGCGCCTCCCGGTCCGTGGCCGCCTGCTCGGACCGCACCCGGTCCACGGCCCTCCGGTGGGCGAGCGTCATCACCCACGCGCGGGGGCTCCCCCGACGCTCGTCGTAGCGGCACGCGGTGCGCCACACCTCCACCATGACCTCCTGCGCGACCTCCTCGGACTGGGCCGGGTCCCTCAGGACCCGTCGCACCAGACCGTAGACCGCCGGGCTGACCAGGTCGTACACCTCGCCGAACGCGCCCTCGTCGCCGCGGGCCACATCGCGGAGCAGCCGCGTGAGCCCCTGGTCGGACGGGGCGGGGGCCGCCGCCCCCTCCACGCGGCGGGGACCACGGGGCGCCGTGGCTTCCTCGTTCATCCGCTCCTCGTTCCTGGTCGGTGCGCGGTCGTGCTCCTGCGGTTCCTGCCCGGGGGCCGTGTGACGCACGGGCCCGGACGGCCCGGCGTCATCGCGCGGGCCGCCCGGGTGCGTCGTGCCCGGAGCGTGGAGCCTGGGTCGTGTTCTCCGATCATTCCGCGCTCGCGTCCGCCGTGCCTCCTCGCGTGGCGCCTCCGCGCCTGTGGGGCACGACCGGTCCGGACCTCGCAGGCCGTCCTGCGGGAGACCGCCCGGACGGCCGTTCGCGCCGGCGCCGGATTCGCCGACACCGGCGGAAGCGTCCGGAGAGCACTCCCTAGGAGGGCATGAGCACGGTGTCGACGATGTAGACGGTCGCGTTCGAGGTCTGGACGTTGCCGCAGACCACGGCGGAGTCGTCGTTGACCGTGTAGTCCTCGCCGGACCCGGCGGTCATGACGTCCCCGCCCTGGAGCGACGTGAACGTGCCGCCCTCCAGGTCGGCGGGCGCGTGGCGTCCCTCGACCACGTGGTAGGTCAGGACCTCGGTGAGCTGCTCCTGGTCGGCCAGGAGGGCGTCCAGGTCCTCCTGCGGGATCTTCTCGAAGGCGTCGTTGCTGGGCGCGAAGACGGTGATGTCCTCGGCCGAGTTCAGGGTGTCGACGAGGTCGGCCTCGCCCACGGCGGTCACGAGGGTGGACAGCAGCGGGTTGTTGGACGCGGCCGTCGCGACCGGGTCCTGGGCCATGCCCTCGAAGCTGCCGTCGCCGTCCGCCGGCACGTCGGCACAGCCGGGGCCGAAGTTCTCCCCGGCCTCCTGCATCCCGCCGGAGTTCTCGTTCTCCTCCGTGGCGGGGCTCTCCTCGGCGCCGCCCGCGGCCGGGGTCTCGGCCTCCGTGTCCCCTTCCATCCCGCCGCAGGCCGACAGGCCGAAGGCGAGGACGGCGGCGGCTGCGGTGGCAGTGAGAGCGTTCTTGCGGATCATGGTTCTCTCCTTCAACTGGGTGAACTTCGGTTGTCTCGAACCGCTGCCCGGGGGCAGCGGAAGCGTGGTCACTCGGCGGTGAAACGGACGCGGTGCCACCCGGTGGCGCCGTTCGGGACCGGGTCGACCCGCTCCGGGGGCTGGGTGCGGTCGGCGGAGTCGGTGGCGCGGACCTCGACGGTGTGCTGCCCGGGGTCGACGACGGTCTCCGCGACCCACTGGACCCACGTGTCGATGCCCGGCACCCGGGCCAGTTCGGCGGTCTGCCACGCGCCGTCGTCCACGCGGACCTCGACGGCGTCGACCCCCCGGTGCTGGGCCCAGGCCACCCCGGCCAGGACGACCTCCCCGGAGCCGACGCGGCCCAGGGGGGCGGGCACGTCCACCCGCGACATGGTCTTGATCGGCGCCCGCACGGCCCAGCCGCGCTGTGCCCAGTAGGCCTGCTCGTCGGCGAACCGGGTGAGCTTGACGTCGGTGACCCACTTGGTGGCGCTGACGAACCCGTACAGGCCGGGGACGACCATGCGGGCCGGGTACCCGTGGACGGGGGTCAGGGCCTCGCCGCCCATGCCGACGGCGAGGAGGGCGTCGCGCCCGTCCATGACGACCTCCGTGGGGGTGCCGCAGGTCCACCCGTCCTGGGAGGTGCTGAGGATCTGGTCGGCGTCCGCGTGGACGCCGGCGCGTCGCAGCAGCGCGGCGAGGGGGTGGCCGAGCCAGCGGGTGTTGCCCGCGAGGTCGCCGCCGACCTGGTTGGACACGCAGGTCAGGGTGATGTCGGCCTCGACGAGGGGCAGGCCGAGGAGTTCTTCCATGTCGATCTCGAACGGCCGGTCGACCATGCCGTGCACACGCAGGGTCCATCGGGAGGCGTCCACCCGGGGGACCGTGAGGGCGGTGTCGATCCGGTAGAAGTCCTCCGCGGGGGTGCTGAAGGGCGACAGGCCCGGCACACCGAGGTCGGTTCCGGAGGGCAGCGGGGCGAGGGGTTCGGCGGCGGCGGGGAGGGCGGTCGCGGACCGTCCGCCCGTGCCGCCGAGGGCGGACGGCAGCAGGCGGCCCAGGGCGCCGGCCGTTCCGGAGGCGGCCAGGACCCCCGCCGCGGTCAGGACGAAGCCGCGCCTCCCGGGCCCCTGGGCAGGTCCCGGTTCGGGAGCGTGCGCCGCCCGCGCGTGCCCGGTGCCGTGCGCGTCCGGGGTGTCCTGCGGGGCGCCGGGGGCAGGGGCGTCCTGCGAGCCCTGCGCGTCCGGGACGCCCCGCGACCCCGCCGGTGCCTGCGGGCCTGTTCCTGCCGGCCCGTCCGCCGCGGCCGCGGCCTCCACCGCCGGGCGGAGGTACCCGCGCGCGCTCCGGAGGAGAAGGGCGAGGGCCGAGGCCCCTGCCGCCGCGCCGACGAGTACGGGGATCGCGGCCCCCGGCTCGTCGGCGCGGCGCAGGAGCACGGCGGCGATCCCCGCCGCCGCGAACACCGCCAGCCCCGCGTACCCGACGGCCGGGCGCCGGAGCGCCACGACGCCGAGCACGGCCCCGACACCGAGGAGGACGACCGCGATTCCGGAGAGCAGTACGACTTTGTCGGCTGTTCCGAACAGCGAGATCGCCAGCTCCATCAGGGCCGGCGGTGTGTTGTCGACGACGGCGTCGCCGACAGCGACCACCGGTGGCGCGGTCCGGGTCAGCGCGGAGGCCAGCTCGGCGGCGCCCAGTGAGGCGCCGACCGAGAGGAGCCCCACGACCGTCCCGACGACGGTCCGTCGCCTGTCGCGTGGCGGGTTTCTCGTCCCGCGTGTCTCGGTGGTCACGTGGGGTATTCGGACCCGGCGGCCGGGCGGATGGGTCGGCCGGGAACTTTTTCCCGAGGTTTTTCGAGAGGGTCCTGAGCTGGGGCTACTCCGCGGTGAAGCGGATGCGGTGCCGCCCCTCGGCCCCGTCCGGGATCGTCTCCACCTCGTCGGAGGACTGGGTGTACCCGGAGGAGTCGGTGGCGCGCACCTCCACCGCGTGCATCCCCGGGCCGACCCGCGTCTCCGCGACCCACTGGACCCAGGTGTCGGCGCCCGGTGTGCGGGCCAGTTCGGCCGGCCACCACTCGCCGTCGTCCACGCGGACCTCGACGGCGTCGATCCCGGTGTGCTGCGACCACGCCACACCGGCCAGGACGACGTCCCCGGCGGCGGTCCGCGTGAAGTCGCCGGGCACGTCCACCCGGGACATGGTCTTGACCGGTCCCCGCTCCGCCCACCCGCGGTCGGACCAGTAGGCCTGCCTGTCGGCGAACCGGGTGAGCTCGATGTCGGTGACCCACTTGGTGGCGCTCACGTAGCCGAAGAGGCCGGGCACGACCATGCGCGCCGGGAACCCGTGCTCGTAAGGGAGCGGACGGCCGCCCATGCCGACGGCGAGGAGGGCGTCGCGCCCGTCCATGACGGTCTCGGTGGGCGTGCCGCAGGTCCACCCGTCGTGGGAGGTGCTGAGGATCTGGTCGGCGTCGGCGCGGACGCCGGCGCGGCGCAGGAGGTCCGCGAGGGGGTACCCGAGCCAGCGGGTGTTGCCGACGAGGTCGCCGCCGACGGGGTTGGACACGCAGGACAGGGTGATGTCGGCCTCGACGAGGGGCAGGCCGAGGAGTTCTTCCATGTCGATCTCGAACGGCCGCTCCACCCTCCCGTGGACCCTCAGCACCCATCGGGAGGCGTCGAGCCGGGGGACGGCGAGGGCGGTGTCGATGCGGTAGAACCCGTCGGCGGGGGTGCTGAACGGGGCCAGGCCGGGGATGCCGAGGTCGGTTCCGGCGGGCAGCGCGGGCAGCGGGACGGCGGCGGCGGGCAGGGCCGGGGCGGGCTGCCCGGAGGGACCGCCGAGGAGGGCCGGGAGCCGGAGGCCGAGCGTGCCCGCCGCGCCCGAGGCGGCGAGGACCCCGGCGGCGGTCAGGACGAACCGCCGCCCCGCGCCGGTCGGCGCCGACCCGTCTCCCACGGCGGGCGCGGACGGTCCGCCGGACCCGTCGTCCCCCGCGGACCGGCGGGCGCCTCGGCCCTCACCGGCCCCGGCGGTTCCCGCGTCCGCGTCTGCGACCGGGCCCGCGGCCGTGCCGGGAGCCGCGTCCGCATCCCCGGTTCCGCCGGGACCCCTCCCGGAGGCGTCGCGCCCGTCCGCCCCGGCCGGCGGGGCGGCTCCCCCCGGCCCGCCCGCGCTCCTCAGCAGCAACGCGAGCGCGGCGGCCCCGGCGAGGGCGGCGCACACCACGGGCAGCGCCGCACCGGGGTCGTCGGCCCCGCGCAGCCGCGTCGCGGCAAGCCCCGCGGCGGCGAACGCCGCCAACCCGGCGAAGCCGACGGAGGGCCGGCGCAGCGCCACCGTTCCGAGCGCGCCCCCGGACACCGCCAGGACGGCCACGATCCCCGCGAGGAGCACGGCCTTGTCGGCGGTCCCGAACAGCGTGATCGCCGTCTCCACCAGCCACGCGGGGCTCAGTTCCACGACGGCGTCGCCCACCGCCACCACCGGCGGGGAGGACCGGACCGCGGCGGCGGCCAGCTGCGCGGAGCCCAGTGCCGCGCCGACGACGAGCAGGCCGACGACCGGTCCCGTCCACCGTCCGGGGAACGGTCTCGCCCGTGCCGTGCCCTCCCCGGCCCCGGCGGTGCTCGGGCCGGAGGCGGGATCGGCGGGCCGGGGGGACCGGGGAGACCTCTTCGCGGACATGCCACCAAGAATCCCCCACGCGGGGGTCCACCGCCAGAGCCGTCGCCGTCCACGGCGGGGCCGGACGCCTCCTCCTGAACGCACGTCGAGGGCCCCAGCGCCGAACGGCGCTGGGGCCCGAGAGTTCAATACCACCTACCGGCCGATGCCGGTCTTCCGCTGCCCGAAGTCGAGCTGGGACGGGATCGCGGGGATCGCGGTTGTGTGACCGTGGACCACCTTCTTCCGAACCGGGCCTTGCGGTACCCGGGCGAACGTTCCGCGCCGGGCGGTCCTGATGGCACCTACTCCTCTCGATCTCACTTCGTGCACTGTCTTCCACTGCGGTGCTACCGGCTCCCGGCGCCGTACCGCTGAGCGCGCCGGTCGAGCCCTACTGCGTTCTTCGTCCTGCGGCGGCGTCCCCTGGACGGGCAGGACGCCGGTCCTGCGTACTGCTCGTACTGCTTACTTCTGTGCTGCTGTCCTACCGGCTCCCGGCGCCGTACCGCTGAGCGCGCCGGTCGAGCCCTACTGCGTTCTTCGTCCTGCGGCGGCGTCCCCTGGGTGAGCGGGATGCCGGTCCTGCGTACTGCTCGTACTGCTTACTTCTGTGCTGCTGTCCTACCGGCTCCCGGCGCCGTACCGCTGAGCGCGCCGGTCGAGCCCTACTGCGTTCTTCGTCCTGCGGCGGCGTCCCCTGGGTGAGCGGGATGCCGGTCCTGCGTACTGCTCGAACTGCTTACTTCTGTACTGCTGTCCTACCGGCTCCCGGTGTCTTGAAGCACGTGCACACCGTCGGGCCGTCCTGCGTTCCACCGGCGTATCCGGTGGTCCAGCCGTGTATCTCTGTGGCTACGACAGGAAATCTAGCAGCACTGAAGGGGCATGTCTACTCCAGTCGCTGTAGTTTTCTGAGCTTTGCGGGGGAAGGTTTCCTGGAGGTCCGGAGGGACGTCCGGCCGCCGGCCGTCCCGGCCTCCGGAGGCGGGGTCGCGGGGAGCGGCGCCGGGCGGCCCGACGGCGCCTGTCGGCCCCTGTGCCGGCCCCGCCCTCCCGATTCCAGGACATCCCCCCTCCGAGCGGCCGGTATCCCGCCAACCGGGGACGTGGCGGTCGGTTCGGCCCTCCGAGTACTGGAGGATGTTGCCGGTACGCCTCCCTCAACGATCGGAGTTCCCCCACATGGCGCGGAAGACGCCCATCACCGTGGTCGCGCTGATGGTCTCGGGCAGTCTCCTGCTCAGCGGCTGCACGGTCACCGCGGACATATCCGACTGGTGGTCCGAGACGTTCGGAGACGCGTCGGGGCCGCCGACGGTCAGGGAGGAGTTCCCCTACGTCCGCGAGGGGCGCATCTTCCAGGACACGGGGCAGGACACGGAGATGCACTTCGCCGTCACCGGCCTGGAGCGCACCGACGACTACACCGTCATGTACTACGAGGTGACCTACCCCGACGAGTTCTCCGGGCCCAACCGCAACCTGAGCATGGCCCACACCCTCGTGGACCCGCTCAGCGGCCGGGTCTACCGCCAGTTCCTGGACGGGGAGGGGCTCAAGTACGGGTCGGAGAGCCCGAACCAGGACGGCCTGTACCCGGTCCACGACGGCGTCACCAACGAGTACGTGCGCTACTTCCCCCGCATCCCCGACGAGGTGCGGCAGGTGACCTTCGTCGGAAGCGGCCTCGGAGCGATGACGGGCATCCCCGTCCAGGACGTGGAGGAGGAGCGGCCGGACCCGGAGAGCCCCAACGGTCCCGACCACCTCACCCTGGACGCTCCGCCGCCCCGCGGCGAGAACCTCACCTTCGTGAACCGCCGCCCCGACGAGGACGCGGTGGCGGACGAGGGCTGGGTGCAGAGCTTCGTGGACTCCGAGATCGCCTCCACCACGCGGGACGGCGACCGCGAGATCATCTCCCTGCACTCGGACGTCATGTTCGAGTTCGACCGCTCCGACCTGACGGCGGACGCCGAGGACGTGGTGCGCCGGGCCGCCACCACGCTGGCCGCGAACGTCGACCCGGACGAGCCGGCCATCACCGTCATCGGGCACACCGACGGCATCGGCGACGACTCCTACAACGACAACCTCTCGGTCGAGCGGGCGGAGAGCGTCCGCGACCTGCTCGCCGAGGAGCTGGGCACCGACTTCACCCTGGAGGTCGAGGGCCGGGGCAAGCGCGAGCCGGTCGCCCGCGAGGGCGGGCCCGACGACGACGAGGCCCGCGCCCGCAACCGCCGCGTCGAGTTCTCGTACGTGTTCAACACGACGGTCGAGGCGACGGAGGAAGAGGAGTACGACGACGACGGGCTGGGAGTCGCGCAGCGCAACGTCACCTGGCCTGCGCCCTACGACGCGGACCCGGGGTCCGTGGTGGCCGAGGGCGAGCTGGACGGGGTGCGCCTGGAGGTCTACCCCCTGCGCCGCGACGGCGCGTACGTGATCGGCACGGTCGCGCTGACCAACACCACCGACGAGCCGACCATCCCCGACCTGGGCGGCCAGGAGGCCGTGCAGGCCGGCGGCCCGGAGCAGTTCAACAAGGGCACGCTCGGCGGTTTCCAGCTGCTGGAGCCGGAGAGCGGGCTGGTGCGCTACGTGGCGCAGATGGACTTCGGCGAGGGCCGCTACAGCAGCTTCGCCGAGGAGGTCCACATGCTCCAGCCCGGCAACACCTACAACCTGGTCGCCGTGTTCCCGGCGCCTCCGGTGGACGTGGAGGAGCTGACCCTGCGGGCCGGGCCGTTCGGTGAGTTCGAGGAGATCCCGGTCGAGTACTAGCCGGCAGGAGGCCCCGCCCCGGTGCTCCGGTACGTGCGGCGGGCCGCGGCGGAGACCCGGGTCCGCCGGGCCCGCCCCCGGCGCGGGGCCTCCGGGGCCCATGGCGCTCTCCTGGAGCCCTGTGGGGCCGGGACGGCCGGAGGCCGGACCGGGGGCCGGAGAAGCCGCGAGGGGCCGTCAGCGCGACGCTGACGGCCCCTCGTCGTGTGTGCGGCGCCCCGGCCCGGCCCCGCGCGCGGTCAGCCCCGGACGCGCTCGGCGGCCTGCATGACGATCCGCTCCAGGTCCTCGCGGGGGACCTCCTCGCCGTAGGAGACCACGGTCACGTACAGGTCGCCCGGCAGGGACAGGTACAGGTTGCGGCTCGAACCGTCCACGGTCCCCACGTACTCCAGGTCGCCGCCCAGGGAGTCGGACTCGTCGGTGTGGTAGGTGTCCACGTCCACGTCGATGTCCACCTCCCAGTTCATCTCCTCCTCGGCGCCGGGCACCCGGACGACGTCCGGGTTGGCGCTGGGGTCGGCGCCGGCCGTGAAGACCAGGGTGAGGGAGGGGGCGCCCGCGGCGCCGCTCCCGTCGCTGAAGGAGCACACCACCTGCTCGGCGCCGTCGACCCCCTCCACCGGGCCGGCGTCCTCGGCGAGGACGGGGCCCGGGGCCAGGTCGCCGACGACCTCGGCGGCCCCGGCCGCGGCGCAGGAATCGGGGAGCCCGTAGGACGAGGCCTCCTGCTCCGCCTCCTCTTCCTCCCCCTCCTCGGCGCCGGGCCCGGCGCTCGGGTCCTCGTCCGGTGACTCCTCGCCGTCTGCGGAGAAGAAGCTGAAGTCCATGTCGAACTCGTCGGTGTCGACCACGTCACAGCCGACGAGGACGAACCCGCCGACGACGACGGCGACGGCGGCCGTGCCCAGGCACGACAGGGGGGAGGACGGGATCAGTCGCATGGGTGGCTTTCGGTTCGGGGAGCGCCGGGCGGACGGGAGTGGCGCCGACGGGGGACACACGGAAACCTAGCAAGTTCCGCGTCCCCCCATCGATCGGACACCGTCGCACCCGTCCCGCTCGCACCCCGTCCCGCCGGGGCGCCGGCCGCACACGGCGGCGGCCCGCCCCCGGGACTCCTCGCGCCCGTCCCGCCCGGCCCCGGAGCGGGGGACGGCGGACGGTCCGGCGCGGGTCCCCCGGCGGCGGATTCCGCGTGTGTTTTCGGCATACCGGGATCAGGATCCTGGATAGTCGGCACTGTTGAGTCCGTTTTATGTACTTATGTGGCGAAACGGTGAACTCTTTCTGGTTCTGGTGGTTATAACGTGTGTCACGCCCGTTCCATGCGAAACCTCTCGGAGGCCCTGGCCCACGAACTCCCCGAGCCGGTTTCCCCCGCCCCCCTTCCAGAACTCCCGCACCCCCTTTTCCAAGCCCCCTGATCTCGACGTATCCGTTTTCCCGCCGTTCCTTTCCCCGGTCCCGGACCTCCCGGACGCGACGCCCGTCGACCCCGGTCCGGGGCGGGTTCCCCCGCCCGTCCGAACATCTTCGAGAGTGAGACCCGTCCATGCTCGACGCGGACATCCGCCTGGAGTGGTTCGTCTCCTTCCTGGCCGTCATCGACACCGGGAGCTTCGTCGCCGCGGCCGAGTCCACCCGCAGGTCCCAGCCGCGCGTGAGCCAGCACGTGGCCGCGCTCGAACGCGAGATCGGCCAGCCCCTCTTCGACCGCAAGAAGCGCCCGGTCCGTCTCACGGAGGCGGGTGACGCCCTCGCCGTCCAGGCCCGCAACGTGCTCCGCGCGCTGGAGGCGGCCGAGTCCGCCATGGCCCCCTGGCGCGGAGGCACGCGCGGCATCGTCTCCCTCGGCTCCTACCCGAGCGCCAGCGCCGCGTTCGTCCCCGGCCTCCTCAAGAACCTCATCGCCGAGGACCCCGACGTCAAGGTCGTCCTCGTGGAGCGCTCCACGCTCGAACTCGACGAGGCCCTCGCCTCCGGGGGCATCGACCTCTACCTGCGGCCGATGTCGCCCCGGCCCACGTCCCCCTCGGTCACCAGCCTGCCCCTGTGGTCCGAGCCGCTCGTGGTCCTGCACGCGGAGGGCCACCCCCTCGGGGACGTGCCCGACCCCGTGCCCGTCGACGCCGTCGCGGAGCACCCCATCGTGTCCATCGGGCGTCTCGACGCCCCGGAGACCTCGGAGTTCGAGTCCTACCGGGTGTTCCAGGAGCGGGGACTCCAGATCGACCCGATCCAGGCCACCAACCAGCCGCAGACGCTCGTGTCGATGGTCGCCGAGGGCATCGGGGTCGGTGTCACGAACTGGCTGGCGGCGTCGATCGCGGACACCAGCGGGGTCCGGATCAGGCGGCTCGAAGGGCCCCCTGAGCGGCGGGTCGCCGTGTGCTGGGACTCGACGCGCCCCCTCACCCCGGCCGCCCGCAGCGTCCTGCGGACCATCACCGAACAGCCGAGTCCCACGGGCACCGTCAGAGTCATCTCGCCACGGAAGCGTTCATCCGACACAGTATTCACTTCTCGAATACCGTCATCAAGGAATAGGACTTAACGCCAGGGCGGCGCGGATAGTAGCGTCAACCACGCGAAACGGCGGAGGGGATTCAGACCGGCGCGAACCGTCATCCCCTTCCGAGCTCCCCCTTTTTCACTCTCCGCTACCCCCGTTCGTGACAGGCGACAGCCATTCCCCGATCTCCGCTGGTGGGTCGGGGTGAGCCGGGGTTCGCGGGGGTGCCACCCTGTGTGATCGGAAGAAGTCCATGCCTCGACTTTCCCAGCTGTCCCTCGCCGCGACATGTTCGTCGGTGCTTCTGCTCACCGCCTGCACCGGGGGCTCGACCGTCGACGACGACGTCGAGGGCGCCGACGCGGGCTCGGGCTCGCTGACGAGCATCAACGCCGGCTACGTCTCCGCGATCGACCAGATCGGCCTGCCGATCGGCACCGAGCGGGGCCTCTTCGAGGAGCGCGACCTCGACGTCACCCTTGCCGAGCCCTTCCCCACGGGCGTCGACGCGATCAATGCCCTGGAGGCGGGCGACGTCGACATCATCCAGGTCGGCACCCCGGCCATCGCGGCCGCGCAGGAGGGCGCCGAGCTGAGCCTGATCGGCAACTACACCGGCTCGGCCACCCAGCGCAGCATCGACGAGACCGCGGCCATCGTCGCGGCCGAGGGCTCCGAGATCGACGGCGAGGACCTGTCCACGCTGGAGGGCAAGTCGATCGGCGTCTCGATCGGCTCCATCAACCACCTCTACCTGCTCGGGCTGCTGGAGGACCTCCGCATCGACACGGACGACGTGGAGCTCGTCAACACCGCCCCGCCGGACATGGCGGTGGCCCTGGAGACCGGCGGCATCGACGCGGCCGTCATCTGGGACCCGTGGCCGATCACCATCACCGAGCAGGTCGAGGGCTCGGAGATCGTCCTGAGGGGCGGCGGCTACATCCCCTTCATCGGCTACATCGTCACCACGCCGGCCTTCCTGGAGGAGAACCCCGAGGCCGTCGAGGAGTTCCTCGCCGCGCGGGCCGCCTCCGACCAGTGGATCCGCGAGAACCCCGAGGACGCCGCCTCCTCGGCCGTCCAGTGGCTCACCGGCACCGACCCCGAGGTCGCCCAGGAGGCCATGCAGTACAACGTGGCGCAGCTCGACCCCCGCTTCTCCGCCTGCAACTACCTGGCGCTGGACACGGTCGGGCAGCTGCTCGCGAACCAGGGCGAGATCGACTTCGACTTCGACATCAACGACTACTTCGAGCCCGGCCCGATCGTGTCGGTCATGGAGGAGAACCCCGAGCTGTTCGAGGACCTCCAGGACATCCCCGAGGCCGCGACCATCGACGCCGACTACAACTTCGTGCGTGAGATCGCCCAGGAGTCGTGCGCGGTATGACCCCCGACCCTGTGCCGGCCGCCGGGCGCACCGCGCCCGGCGGCCGGGCGGCCCGGAGGGCCCGACGCGGCTCCGGGTCCGGGTTCGTCGGAGCGACGCTCTGGTTCACACTCCCGTTCGTGGTCCTGGTCGCCGTCTGGGCCGTGACCGTCGAGGTCACCGGCGTCCCCAGGCGGATCTTCCCGCAGGTGGACGACGTCGCCGCGGCCCTGGCCGACATGGCGGCGAGCGGTGAGCTCGCCAGGCACCTCGGCGCGAGCCTGTACCGGGTGCTCATGGGGAGCGCCATCGCCGTGGCGACCGGGCTCCCGTTCGGCATCGCCCTCGGCGCCAGCCCGGCCCTGTCCGCGTTCTTCTCCCCGCTGCTGCGGTTCTCCGTGGCGCTGGCGGGGATCGCGTGGATCCCCATCGCCACCCTGTGGCTGGGCTACGGCGACGGCGCCGTCATCTTCATCGTGTGGAACGCCATGTTCTTCGCGCTGGCCTACAACACGATGCTGGGGGTCCGGCGCATCCCCGCGACCCTGCTGCGCTCCGCCCGGTCCATGGGCGCGAGCCGGTGGCGGATGTTCTGGGAGGTGCTCCTGCCCGGGGCGCTGCCCAGCGTCGTCAGCGGCCTGAGGATCGGGCTCGGCTACGGGTGGCGCGGCCTGGTGGCCGCCGAGATCATCGCGAGCAGCGCCGGTCTCGGTTACGCGCTCTTCCTGGCGCAGAAGACCTTCTCCACGGACGTCATCATCGCCTCGATGGTCGTCATCGGCGTCCTGTGGCTCATCATGGACCGGCTCCTCCTGGCACCGCTGGAGAGGCGCACCATCGAGCGCTGGGGCATGACGGGAGGTGCGCGATGACCGCGACCCGCGAGAGGAACGCGCCCCCGGGAGCCCGGCCGCGGCCCCGCCGCGCACCCCTGGCCAGGCGGTTCTGGGCCAGGCTGTCCCGCAACAGCGCGTTCCGCACCCTCGGGCCGTTCGTTCCCGTCGTGGCCCTGTGGTGGCTGGTCGCCGAGGCCGGCGTCTTCCCGGACGCCTTCTTCGTCGGCCCCGACAGGGTCGTCGCCGAGGTCGGCGACCTGCTCCGCAAGGGCGTCCTGCCCGGCTACCTGTCGGACTCCCTGACCCGGCTCGGCTACGGCGTCGGGTTCGGCCTCCTCATCGGCCTGCCGATGGGGTTCCTGACCGCGATGTCCCTGAGGGTCCGCAAGGCCGTCTGGCCGATCCTGCTGTTCTTCCAGGCCATCGCGGACATCGCCTGGCTGCCGATCGTGATCGTGTGGTTCGGCTTCAGCCTGACCTCCGTCACCTTCGTCATCGTGTACACGATCGTCTTCCCGCTCATGCTCAGCGTGGTGGCGGGGGTCGAGCAGGTGCCGGGCGAGCTGGTCCGCGCGGCCCGCAGCCTGGGCGCCGGCCGCGTCCGGGTGTTCGTGGAGGTCATCCTCCCCGGGGCGCTGCCCGCGGTCGCGAGCGGTGTCCGCACCGGGCTCGGCTACGGATGGCGCGCGCTCGTGGCCGCGGAGATCATCGTGGGCACCAGCGGTATCGGATTCATGATGTTCGACGCCCGCAGGGTCGGCGACGTCAGCCAGGTCTTCCTCGGCATGATCGTGCTCGGGGTCCTCTGGTACATGCTCGACGCGCTCATCCTGGCGCCGTTCGAGAAGGCCACCGTCGAACGGTGGGGGATGGTGCGAAGCATGGAGGGTGACGGATGACCGCACTGGTGATCGAGAACCTGAACAAGGTCTACACCGACGCCTACTCGGGGGAGGAGGTCACCGCGATCGGCGACGTGTCCTTCACCGTGGAGCGCGGTGAGTTCGTCTCCGTCCTCGGCCCCAGCGGCTGCGGCAAGACCACGGTCCTGAACACCGTCGCGGGCTTCGTCGAGCCCACCGGCGGCGTGGTCGAGGTGGACGGGAGCCCGGTCTCCGCCCCGGGGCCCGACCGGGGGGTGGTGTTCCAGAGCCACGCCCTCTTCCCGTGGAAGACCGTGCTCGGCAATGCCGTGTTCGGCCTGCGCATGAAGGGCGTGCCGCGCGCCGAGCGCGAGCGCCGGGGCCGGGAGTACCTGGAGCTGGTCGGACTGGGCGGGTTCGAGCGCAAGTACCCGCACGAGCTGTCCGGCGGCATGCAGCAGCGGCTCGGCGTCGCCCGGGTCCTCGCGAACGAGCCCGCGGTGATGCTCATGGACGAGCCGTTCGCGAGCATCGACGCGCAGACCCGGCGCAGGCTCCAGGAGGACCTGACCCGGATCTTCGAGGAGCGGAGGCCGACGGTGTTCTTCGTGACGCACGACATCGACGAGGCGGTGTTCCTCTCCGACCGGGTGGTGGTCCTCTCCGGTCGGCCGAGCACGGTCCAGGAGATCGTCACGGTGGACCTCCCCCGCCCGCGCACCTGGCGCGAGGCGGTGGACCTCCCGGAGTTCCGGGACAAGGTCGCCCGGATCAACGACCTGCTCTCCGGCGGGGCCGGGACGGGGGGTGGGGCCCGTGTCGACTCGGACAGCCCCGTCGACGTGGTCTAGGGCCCTCAGGAGCGCGACCCTGCGCAGGATCGCCGTGGTGGTCCTGGCGGTGCTCCTCTACCAGGGGTGGCTCGGGTTCCAGGCGATCGGCAAGGCCGAGCCGGGGCTGGGGGACGCCCCCGACGAGCGCGGCAGGTTCGACGTGGACGTGGTCCTCGGGTTCGTGCCCGAGCGGTACCACATCCTCCGGCTCCAGCACCACGGGCGCATCGCGGGCACCGACGACACCGTCGTCCACCTGCGCGGCGTCTCGCCCGCGGGGGTGGACGCCCTGGCGCGCGAGTACTGGATCGAAGCCCTGGTCGCCCCCGGGCCCGAGTAGACCCCGCGAGCCGTCGGCGCCGTCCACGCCGGCGGTCCCGGCGGGCGGGGGCCGGCGCCCCCGCCCGCCCCGACCACAACCACATCGACGTCGAGAGACACCCGGCACCCGCGGCGGTACCGGGCTCCCAGTGGACCGCTGTCGCGGGGGCTCCCCCCTCGGCGGAACCCCGGGGTCCACCCGTCCTGAACCAGAGACCGAGTCCACACCCCATGCCGGCGGCCACCCGCCGGCCGCAGAGTCGGAGGAGCCATGGAAGGCCAGCAGCCGGGCCCCGGAGGGGGCCGGGACGACGCGCACCGCCCCCGCACGGTCGTCGTCGTCGGCGGCACGAGCGGTATCGGCGCGGCGATAGCGGAGCGGTTCGTCGAACGCGGCGACCGGGTCGCCGTCGGCGGCCTGCGGGCCGGCGACGCCCCGCCGGCGCTCCGGGGGGGCGCCGCGGTCACCGAGGTCGACGTGACCGGCGGCGACGCCCTGGAGGACTACCTGGGCGGGTTTCCGGAGATCGACGCGCTGGTCAACGCGGTCGGGATCATCCGGCGCGGCGACGAGTTCGACCCGGCCGTGTTCGCGCGCGTCGTGGAGGTCAACCTGACGTCCGTGATGCGCTCGTGCGTGGCGGCCCGCCCGGCGCTGGCCGCCTCGGGCGGGTGCGTGGTCAACATCGCGTCGATGCTGAGCTACTTCGGCGGACCGCTGGTGCCCGGCTACAGCGCGAGCAAGGGCGGCATCTCGCAGCTCACGCGGTCGCTCGCCGTCGCGTGGGCACGGGAGGGCATCCGCGTCAACGCGGTCGCGCCGGGGTGGATCAGCACCGACCTGACCGCCGGGATCCGCGAGAACGACGCGGCCCAGGCGCGCATCCTCGACCGGACGCCGATGGGCCGCTGGGGGCGCCCGAGCGAGGTCGCGGGCGCCGTGGACTTCCTGTGCGGTCCCGACGCCGGGTTCGTGACGGGCGCGGTCGTGCCCGTGGACGGGGGGTACCTGGCGGCCTGACCCGGGACGGGCGCCCGCCGGGCCACGGCCCCACCGCCCCTACCGGCCGCACAGCCCCCGAAGGCCCCACAAGACCACCCACCGGATCGCGGGCTCGCGCCCGCGCCCCGCGGGGCGGCGCGGCCCAGCGACCGCGCCCCACAGACGCCCTGGGGAGCTCCCACCGTCACCGGTCACCCGGTGGGGCGGGGCGGACAGCTCCTCAGGTGCCTTCCACGAAGGAAGAACGGCAGGCGCCGCGACGAGGCGCAGCAGAGCAGGACCGGCCACACCGAGCCGCGCCGGCCCCAGGGCCGGACGGCACAGCAGGGAGGACACCGTGTCACCGAACGCCGCATCCGCCAACGAGCCCGTGCGCATCGCACCGTCGCCGGGCATCCCCGCCGAGATCGCGATCCCCGCGGTCCCCGAGGACCCGCGCATGTGGGTCCCGCAGGCGCCGAACGTCTGGTTCCGTCCGCTGATGCTCAACACCGTCACGGGCCAGTGGTGCAACCTGCTCAAGGTCACCGCGTCCGGGATCGTGTCCCGGCACCGGCACCCCGGGGCCGTGTTCGGCTACGTCATCGAGGGCAAGTGGCACTACCACGAGCACCCCTGGGTGGCCGAGGCCGGGCACTTCGTGTACGAGCCGCCGGGCGAGATCCACACGCTCGCGGTCCCCGAGGACTGCGATCACATGGTCACGTTCTTCAACATCAGCGGGGCCATGGTCTACGTGGACGACGACGGCGTCCAGACCGGCTACGAGGACGTGTTCACCAAGATCGAGATGGCCCGCGCGCACTACGAGAGCGTGGGCCTGGGCAACGTCGTCGACGACCTGATCCGCTGACCGCGCGGCAGGGTCCCCCGCCGTCGCCCGGGGGCGCGGCGGGGGACCTCCGCGGGACCCGCGGAGCCGGGGCTACAGGTTGATCATGTGCCCGGAGAGGCCGTGCACGGCCTCCTTGACGGCCTCGCTGAGCGTCGGGTGCGCGTGGATGTTGCGCGACACCTCGTGGACGGTCAGGTCCCACTGCTGGGCCAGGGTCAGCTCGGGCAGCAGCTCGGTGACGTCCGGACCCACCATGTGGGCGCCGATGATCTCCCCGTACTTGGCGTCGGAGAGCACCTTGACGAAGCCGCGGGTGTCGCCGAGCCCGTGCGACTTGCCGTTGGCCATGAACGGGAACTTGGCGACCTGGACGTCGTATCCGGCCTCGCGCGCCTCGTTCTCGGTGTAGCCGAAGCTGGCGATCTGCGGCTGGCAGTAGGTGGCGCGGGGGATGAACTTGTAGTCGATCTCCTGCGTCTCCGCGCCCGCGATGGTCTCGACGGCGACGATGCCCATGGCCTCGGCGGTGTGGGCCAGCATGAGCTTGGCGGTGACGTCGCCGATCGCGAAGATGTGCGGGACGCTGGTGCGGCCCCGGCCGTCGATGGCGACGGCGCCGCGCTCGGTGAGCTCCACCCCGGTCTTGTCCAGGCCGAAGCCCTCGACGTTGGGTGCGAAGCCGATGGCCTGGAGGAGCTTGTCGGCCTCCAGGGTCTGCTTCTTGTCGTCGGTGCCGGTGACGTGGACGCGGACGCCCTCGCCGGTGTCCTCGACCGACTCCACGCGGGTGGAGGTCATGACCTTCACGCCGAGCTTCTTGTAGGCGCGGGCGAGCTCCTTGGAGACCTCCTCGTCCTCCAGGGGGACGAGGCGGTCCAGGAACTCCACGATCGTGACGTCCACGCCGTAGTTGGCCAGGACGTACGCGAACTCGACGCCGATGGCGCCCGCGCCCGCGATGACGATGCTCCCGGGCAGGTTCTCGTCGAGGATCTGCTGCTCGTAGGTGACGACCCGCTCGGACAGCTCCGTGCCGGGCAGCAGCTTGGTGGAGGAGCCCGACGCGATCACGGCGTGGTCGAAGGTGACGGTCTCGGTGGAGCCGTCGGCGCCGCGCACCTCGACCGTGCGGTCGTCGGTGAAGGTGCCGCGGCCGTCGATCTCGGTGATCTTGTTCTTCTTCATGAGGAAGTGGACGCCCTTGACGCGCCCGTCGGCCACCTCACGGCTGCGGCTGTGCGCCTTGCCGTAGTCGAACTCGACCTTGCCGTCGACCTTGATGCCGAAGAAGTCGGCCTCGTTGTTGAAGAGGTGGGCCAGTTCGGCGTTGCGCAGGAGGGCCTTGGAGGGGATGCAGCCCACGTTGAGGCAGACGCCGCCCCAGTACTTCTCCTCGATGACGGCGGTCTTGAGGCCGAGCTGGGCGGCGCGGATGGCCGCCACGTAACCACCCGGCCCCGCGCCGAGGACCACCAGATCGAAGTGTCGTTGTCCCATGACGGGATCTCCTTGAGTGTGTTTGTGACGCACCCAGCGCAGACGGCTTGCCCGGGGTGTCCGATTGCCGAACGCCAGCCTAGTCGCGTGGGGCCACCGGGTGTGTGACCAGGTCGGGACTGGTCGGGCGTCCGGGTGTCGCGGCTGGTCACAGGGGTGCCCCCGGGGCGCGTCCGCCCGTCAGGCGCGGGGTGCGGGTCCCCCGGCGCCAGCGCGCTCCCCGACCGCGGGGTCCGCGGCGGGGCCGTCCGCGGTGCCGCTGGCGGCGGGTTCCCCGGACCGCTCCCCGTCGCGGTCCCCGGCGGCCTCGGCCGCCCTCGCGGCCTCCTCGGCCTTGGCCAGGCGCATCTGCTTGGCGACCGGGACGAACGCCATCACGAAGACGATCGCGAGCGTGACCCACAGGGCGTACCTGTCCACCGCCAGGACGATGTCCACCCCGGTCTGCCCCGCCGCGTAGCCGACGCCGGCGACCGTGGCCGTCAGGAGCAGCGCGCCGAGGGCGTCCAGCAGCAGGAAGGTCCGCAGTCGCATGCCGGTCCAGCCCGCGACGACGTACACGAAGAGGGCGGGCACGCCCGGGAGGTAGGACAGCGGCATCGCGGCCCGGATGATCCAGGGGTTCATGTCCTCGGCGCGGTCCGCGAACCGCTGCGCCTTGTCGCCCTGGGCGATGAGGTTGACGAAGCCCCGGCCCCAGCGCCTGCCCACCCACCAGAAGAGCCAGTCGACCTTGACCTTGCCGACGACGCCCGCGAGCACCACGAGCCACAGGGGGAGCTCCCCGATGCGGGCGAAGGCGGAGGCCGCGCCGATCGCCGCGTTGCTGCCGGTCACGAACGCGAGGCCGACGGGGTGCTCGGCGATCAGGAAGGGCTTCAGCGGGGTCAGCGCCATGAAGAACAGGGGGATCGCGACGACCGTGAACAGCAGGGCCTTGTCCTGGCGGGTCGCCTTGCCCTTCCAGGGCTTCATGGCGCGCAGGACCTCCATCGCCTCCTCCTGCTTGCGCTCCTTCTCGATCTGCTCGGCGGTTCTGCCGTCGGCCTCGTCGGAACCCGCGCCGGGGGGCGCGTCAGGGGCTTCCGCCGCCGTGCCGGGGGCGGGGCGGTCCGGGTTCCCGGAGGTGTGCTTCTGCGTGGTCGCCATGGACCAAGGATCCCCTGTCGTGCGTGCGGCCCGGAAGTCGTAGGAGTCACGGCGTCCGTGTGAGAGCTGCAACCGGTCGCCGATGACAAGTGTCATGTGCGGTACCGGGCCCCGCCGGTGGTCGCGGGCACGGCGACGGGTTCCGCCCGTCCGGCGGGCCCGTGCCGGCGGTGTCGACGACAGCGGGAGGAGTACGTGCCGCAGTCGCCGAGGGCCCGGAACTTCGACGCCCCGGCCGACGGGGCCGGCGCCGGCGGGCGCCGGGGCCCCGGCGCGGACCCCGGGCCGACCACGAGCCGCGGCCCGCGGGCCCGGGGCGGTCGCCCTCAGCGCTCGGGCGGCGTGGGCCACTTCCAGCCGGGAGCCCACGACCAGCTGTCCGAGACGCCCGGGGGCATCGGCGGCAGCAGGTGCGCGCCCGGCGGGCGGCGGGGGCCGTCCTGCTCGGACGGGGCCCCGTCCCCGACGGGGTCGGGGGCGGGCGGCAGCGGGTCCGACTCCCACGGACCGGGATCGAACGCCCCCTGCGCCCCGGGCGCCTCCGGGGTACCGGGCACGGCGGGAGGCGGCGGGTCGGCGGCCCACCCGAACGGCCCGGATCCGTCCCGGGCCCCGGCCGGTCCCGGGCCGTCGGGGGCGCCGTCGTACGAGGAGCCGTTGCGGAACCCGAAGCGGTCGCCCTCGCCCGGCTCGAACCGGCCGGCGGACTCGTCGCGCAGCCCCAGTTCGTCACGGGCCCCGGGCGGGTCCGCGAGTACGCCGCCGCCGAGACCGCTCGTCCGTTCCTGCGGCGCCTCCCGTGGGTCGGACGAGGTCGGCGTGCTCGGCGGCGAACCGAACAGCGGGTCGTCGTCCTCCCCGTGGTCGGGTTCCGGGGAGGACGCGCGGCCGTAGTCGTCGCGGAACTCCGGCGGAAGCTCCCACCGGTCCTCCGAGGAGGGGGCGGACGCGGACGACGGTTCCCCTGGCCAGAGCGCGTCCCCGCCCCCGAAGGGGGCCGCGTCCCCGGCCGGGGCGTCCGCCCGCGCCGGGCGGTCGTCGGCGTCCCCGCCCGCGGTCCCGGCGGGGTCGGGGAGGCCCGAGACGAAGGGGTCCTCCCGCAGGCTCTCCGGGTCCAGGGCGGCGAACGCCGCCGACATCGGCCCGGAGTCCACCTCGGCGTAGTGCGCGGCCACCCCGAAGTGGCGCGGGGGCCTGCGGTGCGTGCCGGTGTCCTCGTTCTCGATCGGCGGCGCCAGCGGGTGGCGCACCGACCCCGCCGGGTGCATCCGCGCCCACCAGGCCGCCGCCTCGTCGTGGCGCAGCTCCGCCACGACCTCCAGCGAGCCGGGGATGTGCGGGTGCCTGCGCCCCGCCCTCCACGAGTGCGTGAGCGTCTGGGGCTCCAGGACCAGCACGCGTTCGCCGTCGACCACCGGGATGTCGCCGGGCAGGGCCTCGTTGCCGACCCACTCGCCGTTGCCGCCGACCAGGTCCCACTCGCCGCGCACGACGTCCGCGAGGGGGTCGGCGGGGGTGTCCAGGCACGCGGAGGTCCACCGGGGGTCGGGCCGGGTGCCGGGGACGAGGCGGCCCTCCTTGCCGATGAGCGCGTCCGCGAGGAGGGTGTGCAGCTGGAAGTTGTCGCCGATGCCGTCGAAGCGCACCCGGAAGCCGCGCCACGAGGCGCGGTCGAGCACGAGCACGGTGTCGGCCTCGGCCATCCGCAGGAGTTCGCTCACCTCGGCGAACTCGGTGAGCTGGGTGGAGAGGGCCCGGGTGATCTGGCTGAGCCCGTCCAGGGCGCTGGTGTCGGCGCGCACGGCGGCGCGCACCCCGGGGTCGCCGAGCATGGCCTTGGCCGCCAGGCCGTAGCGGAGGGAGGTCCACCAGCCGACGGTGGCCAGGGGCGCGTTGTCGCCGAGGACCTCCTCGACGCGCTGCTCCTCGGGTTCGGACACGTCGGCGGGGGAGGGGAGGGGGCCGCCGCCGGTCTTGTCCCAGGCGTGCATGAACGCCACCGCGGCCTGACCGTAGCTTCCGAGCTGTCGGAGTACCTCCAGCCCCACCTCTCCCGCGGGGGCGCCGGACTCGACCAGGGCCCCCGCCAGGACGGAGAGGTCGGCGGCGATGCCCGCGACCCGTTCGGAGTCGCCGAGCACGGGGGCGAGCGCCTCCAGTGCGATCGCGAGTTCTTCCTTGGACACCTGCGAGGACAGCCGGAACACGTCGTGCACGGCTGCCGGGAACCCGGGTGCCTGGCTGGCGGCGGTGTCGAGCACCCGTTGGAACGCGGCGCGGAACTCATCAGTCACCCGTGAATCCTTCCATACCCGCACGTTGTGTCCGTGGTCGCCCACGTGCGTGGATAGCGGGCTTCCCGGCCCGTCCCCGCTGGTTCGTGCGGCGGGCGCGCGGTGTCCGCCCGGATCGGAGGCGGGGCTCTCCGGTCGGGTCCGTTCGGAGGCCGCAGGGGGGTCGCGCGGAGGGTGTCCGGAGGGTGTCCGGAGGCACTCAGGCCGTCGGGGCGAACCGCACCTCGTGCCCGCCCCGGTCCGCGGCGAGGAACCGCAGCATCCGCAGCCCCTCCGCCTCCACCCCGTCGCGGTCGGCCCCGCTGATCGGAGCGAACGGGACCACCTCGACGGCGGCGTCGCGACCGGTCCGCACGACCTTCCAGGAGGCGCGCACCTCCCCGTCGACCAGCACGGTCGCGGGCGGCATCCCGTTGCGGGAGGTGAGCCGTCCGAGGTCCTCGTCGGAGACGACCCGGCTGCGGTCGGCGTGCCCGCGCAGCAGGTTGTCGAAGTCGTACAGCAGGCGGACCGGCGCGGCGGTGTCCCCGTCGGGGCGCGGGGCGTCGGGGAGGTCGAACAGCTCCTTGCCGTCCTCCCCCCTCAGGACCACGAGCCCGTCGCGCAGGCGGTCGAACACCTCGCCCAGCCGGGTCAGCCCGGACCACGCCTGCGCGTCCATCACCCCGGCGGGCCCGAACGCGGCCAGGTAGCGCAGCACCATCCCCTCCGGGTCCGGCGCGGCGTCCATGGGCAGCCCCGTCCAGGTGTCGGCGGGTGCGAGCACGGCCGGGCCGGAGGCGCCCCACACGCCGCGCGGCGGGATCTGGAGCACGGGCAGGCGGGCCTTGACGACCTGCGCCAGGTGGGCGCCCTCCACGCCCGGCCACCGCTCGTTGAGCCGGGCGCCGAGCGCGCGCAGGTCGAGCGGGGCGCGGGTGAGGATCTCGTACCCGGCCGCCGCGATCTCGTCGGGGTCCAGCCCCCGTGCGGCCCGGCCGTGCGTGCTGTGCGCGAGGACCTGGTCGATGGCGGGTTGGACGGTCGGGCGGAGGAACCGGCAGTCCTCGGGGGTGACCAGGTGGAGGGTGCCGCGCATGAGCGTGACGCGGACGAGGGCGCCGTCGGTGAGGAGGCGGCCGACCGTCTCGGGGGCCAGGCCCTCGATCCGGTTCTCCAGCCCGGCGTACCAGGTGTGGGTGGTCTGCGCCTGGAGCCCGGCGAGGCGGGTGACCACGTCGGTGACCGGCAGGTCCGCCCGCCGCAGGAGGAGCTGTCGGGCCAGGGTGGCGCGGTTGAGCGCCCGCCGGGAGATGACGGTGCGGGTGGTGGTCATCGCTCGGCTCCTCGGGGGTCCGGTTGGTGGTCGAACACTACAATCCGGCACGGACACACCGGTCGGATCTGGGGGAGGGCGCATGTCGTGGACCGAGAGGTCGAGGGTGCGGCTGGAGAACGGGCACGTGTCGCTCGCGCCGGTCGTGGAGGCCGACAGGGCGGGGTGGCGCGCGCAGGCGCTCGACCCCGACATCTGGACGTACTTCGTGACCAGGGTGGACGACGAGGCGGGCTTCGAGGAGTTCTTCGACTCCTACCTGGCCGCGAGCGACGCCGGCAGGCGTACGACGTTCACGGTCACGGACCTGGAGAGCGGGCGCGTGGCGGGCAGCATGAGCTACGGCAACCTCGCGGAGAAGGATCTGCGCCTGGAGGTCGGCAGTTCGTGGCTGGGCCGCGACTTCCGCGGCCGTGGCGTGAACCACTGGGCGAAGTTCCTGCTCATGCGGCACGCGTTCGAGGGGATGGGCGCGGAGCGGGTGGAGTTCAAGACCGACGTGCTCAACGAGCGGGCCCGCCGGGGCCTGCGCGCGGTCGGCGCGACGGAGGAGGGCGTGCTGCGCTCGTACAACGTCATGCCGGGCGGGAGGCGTCGCGACGCCGTGTACTACTCGGTGCTGCGCGCCGAGTGGCCGGAGGTGCGGGCCCGCCTGGAGGGGGGACCGCGCACCCGGTAGGTTCTCCGGCCGGCGGCCCCCGCAGGACCGCGCACGCGGCGGCGGTGCGGACCGGGTCCGCACCGCCGCCGCGCCGGAGGGGGCGGGTCAGCCGCGTTCCGCCTCCACCGGGGAGGCGGCCCTGCCCGCGGCCCGCCTGGCACGGAGCCGGCCGACGGCCACGACCAGGCCGATCGCCAGGAGCAGCCCGTAGATCCCCAGGGTGATCCCGCCGTCCACGAGCACCGACACGTCACCCTGGCCCACGGCCAGTGCGCGGCGCAGCTCGGTCTCGGCCACCGGTCCCAGGACGACCGCGATGAGCACCGGGGCCAGCGGGATGTCGAAGCGGCGCATCATCAGCGCCACCAGACCCAGGATCAGCATCAGCCACAGATCCACCATGGAGGAGGCGGCCGCGTACACGCCCAGGGACGAGAACACGGCGATACCGGCGTACATGTACGGCTTGGGGACCAGCAGCAGCTTCGCCCACAGCGGCGCGAAGGGCAGGTTCAGGATGAGCAGCATGACGCTGCCGATGAACAGGCTGGCCAGGAGCGCCCACACCAGGTCGGCGTTGCGCTCGAAGAGCAGCGGGCCGGGCTGCATGCCGTACTGCTGGAAGGCGGCGAGCATGATCGCCGCCGTGGCCGAGGTGGGCAGGCCCAGCCCCAGCAGGGTGCCCATGGCGGTTCCGGCGGTCGCGCTCGCGGCGGCCTCCGGGGCGGCCACGCCCTCGATCGCCCCGTTGCCGAACTCGTCCTCGCCGGTGCCGCGCCGGGCGCGCCGTGCGGCGAGCTTGCGCTCGGCGCCGAAGGCCAGGAAGGTCGGGATCTCCGAGCCGCCCGCCGGGATCGACCCGAACGGCAGGCCGAACAGGGTGCCGCGCATCCAGGCCGGGAAGGTGCGCCGCAGGTCGGCGCGGCCCAGCCACGGGGTGCCGGCGCGTCGGAGGGAGCCGCCGACCCCGCCGCCCGCGTGGGCGGTGGCGGCCACGTGGAACACCTCGCCGACGGCCAGCAGTGCCACGGTCACGGTGATGATGCTGAAGCCCTCGAAGAGCTGGGGGACGCCCAGGGTGAAGCGCTCTGCCCCGCTGAGGCTGTCGATGCCCACCATCGAGATGGCCAGGCCGATGCCCAGGGCGATCAGGCCGCGTACGGCCGAGTTCGAGACCACGGCGGACGTGGCGACGAACGCGAAGACCGTGAGCGCGAAGTACTCGGCCGGACCGAACCGGAGCGCCAGCTCCACGATGACCGGCGAGAAGAACGCCACCAGCGCAGTGGACACGATCGCGCCGATGAAGGCGCCGATCGCGGCCGTGGCCAGCGCCTGCGGCGCCCGCCCGCGCTTCGCCATCTTGTGCCCCTCGATGGCGGTGGCGATGGCCGAGGCCTGCCCGGGCGTGTTCATGAGGATGGCGGCGGTCGAGTCGCCGAACAGCCCGCCGTAGTAGACGCCGGCGAACATGATGAACGCGCCGGTGGGGTCGAGGTGGAAGGTGACCGGGAGCAGCAGCGCGACGGCCATGGAGGAGCCCAGGCCGGGCACCACGCCCACGGCGGTGCCGAGGACGACGCCCACCAGGGCCAGGAAGAGGTACTCGGGGCTCAGCGCGTTGGCGAACCCCGCCATGAGGTTGTCGACGACGTCCATCTAGAAGATGCCTCCGAGGATTCCGGCCGGCAGGTTCAGGCCGAGGCCGGCGACGAAGGCGAGCTGGATGAGGGAGGAGAACGTCAGGGACAGCACCGCGTCGAACAGGAGGCGGCGGCTGCCCAGGGCGTAGGCGATCCCGAAGAACAGCAGCGCCGCGGACAGGAGCCAGCCCACCGGCTGGAGGATGGCGATGAACACCGTCATCGTGGCGACGACGATGCCCAGGCAGCGCCAGTCGATGCGCACGGGCGCGTCCTCGCCGGTCTCGCCGGTCTCGGCGGCGTCGGCGCCCGGTGCCTGCTCGGCGGCCTGCGCGGGGCGGGCCGGCCGCAGGACGACCTGCACGGCCAGGGCGAGGCCGACGGCGCCCATGAAGACCGCGACCAGGGTCGGGAAGAAGCGCGGGCCGGGCGGCTCGGTGCCGGTCGGCACGGGGATGGCGGCGGTCTGCACGGCGATGAACCCGGCGATGCCCAGCACCAGGGCGGCGACCAGCAGTTCGGACCTGCCCTGCCACCAGGGCGGGCGGGGCGGGGCGTCGGGCTCCGGAGCCCGTGCGGGGGTGGTGGCGTCGGTACTCAAGACAGGCCCAGTTCTTCGGTGATGGTGTTGATGCGCTCGGTCTCCAGGGCGAGGAACTCCTCGAACTCCGCGCCGGTCTGGAAGGTGTCGTCCCAGCGGTTGCGCTCCAGGGTCTGCGCCCACTCCGGGGTGTCGTGCATCTCGGTGACGATCTCGGTCAGCTCGGCCCGCTCGGCCTCGGTGATGCCGGGCGGGGCCACGAGGCCGCGCCAGTTGGGCAGGACCGCGTCGATGTCCTGCTCGGCCAGCGTCGGGACGTCGATGCCCTCGACGCGCTCGTGCGCGGAGACGCCCAGGGCGCGCACGTTGCCCGCCTCGATCTGGTCGCTGAACTCGTTGAAGCCGCTGATGCCGACGTCGACGCTGCCCGACAGCAGCGAGGTCAGCGCCTCGCCGCCGCCGGAGAAGGCGATGTAGTTGACGTCGCGGGGATCGACGTCGACCTCGGAGGCCACGAGTCCGGCCAGCAGGTGGTCTGTGCCGCCCAGGGAGCCGCCGCCGACCGCCATGCCGCCCGGGTCCTCGCGCCAGGCCTCGGCCAGGTCGCCCATGTCCTGGTGGGGGGAGTCGGCGGGGACCACGATCACCTCGTAGTCGTCGGCCAGTCGGGCGATGGGGGTGACGTCCTGGAGGTCGTGCGAGGAGTTGTTGACGATGATGCTGCCGATCATGACCGTGCCGGTCACCATCAGCGTGTTGGCGCGGCCCTCCTGGCGGACCGCCTGCGCGAGCCCGATGGTGCCGCCCGCGCCGGGGACGTTGACGACCTGGTTGTTGGCGACGATGCCGCCCTCGCGGAGGGCGTTCTGTCCCTCGCGTCCGACCAGGTCCCAGCCGCCGCCGGGAGCGGCGGGCACGATGGTGGTGAGGCGGCTGCGCACGGCCTCACCGCCGTCGCCGCCGGTCGACGAGGCGTTGACCGCCGCGGCGCCGATGACGACGGCCGCCGCGACCGCGCCGCCGACGCGCAGGATGCGCTGCATGCTCATGGGTTGGCTCTCTCCGTTGCTACCGGTCCGCGGCGCGTGCGGGCGCTCGCGGGCCGGCGGACCTCCCGAGGCGGGCAGTGGCGGCCGTTACACGTCTACGTGTCGCCGGTCGCATTTCGCTTCGGTTGCGTGAGCATGTCCTACGGATTGCCTGCAAGGATGACTTTTGGTCGTTGTGGACACAGTGGTTTTTTTGTTCGCCCCGGTCGGCGCCCACCGGTCGCGGGTGGGTCCTGGCCGGGGCGGGGCCTCGCCGGGGCGGGGCGGCGGCGCCCGCGTCAGCCCCCGCACGCCTCCCCGCTTCCCGCCGTCCCGCCTGCCGGGGCGGCCGTCCCGGGGGCGCGGCCGTCGCCCGTCCTCACCGGCCGCCACCGCTGTCGGAGGCGGGGGAGGCCGGACCGGGAGGCGCGGCTCCGACGGCCCCGGCGGTCCTCGTGACCTCGGAGGGCCCGGCGACCCTGATGGTCCCGCGTGCCTCCGCGGCCCCGGGGACGGAGGGGTGGCGCGCCGTGGGGGCTCCGGGGCGGTCCAGCTCGAACCACACGGTGGTCCGTCCGTCCTCGTGCAGCGTGCCCCACCGGTCGGACTGCAGCGCGACCAGGCGCAGGCCCCGGCCGCCGACCCGGTCCGGGGCCAGGGGGCGCACGTGCGGGGAGGCGGCGCCCTCGGTGCGCGGCCCCTGGTCGGTGACCCTGACCTGGACCCGGCCCCGGAGCCGGTGCAGGGTGACGACGACCTCGCCGCCCTCGGCGCCGCTCAGCGAGTGGGTGATCGCGTTGTTGAACAGCTCCGAGGCGAGGCACTGGAGCAGTTCGGTGGACCGGGGCGGCAGCGAGGCGAGCGAGGCGAGCCGCCGGCGCAGGATCGAGGCCGTCTCCGGGACCCCCGCGAGGGTGAGGGAGTGGCCGATGCCCACGGGGTCCGGTTCCACCAGGATGGCCGCGCGGTCGCGGGGATCGGTGGTCCTCCGGGGGAGGCGCGGAGGGGCGCTGCTCTCCACCTGGTTGTCCCGCCGTTGCTCCATACGGATCACTGATCCCACTTGAATCCCCGTTTCGGGGCCTCCGAAATGCGGGGCCCGAGAGTTCCCGACTGGTGGAGGGCCGGTTGTGAGCTGCCCTGACGTCGGCGGTGCGGATGGGGTCCGGCCCATAGGAAACACAATGGACCGTCCCGGCCGGGAGGGAAAGGGAAACAACCAGGTTGGTGCGCGATCAGGGAATCGGTTGTTGCCGGTTGCAGGTCTACGGCAGTGTGGTCCTACTGGTTTTCCCCTCGGGCGATCGGGCGGACATGGAGAAGAAGCGCGGCAAGGCGAAATGGCGCAAGGTGGGCGGTGAGCTGCGGGCCCTGCGCACGGGTGCGAACCTGCGGCAGAAGGACGTGGCGCCCCACGCCGGGGTGGTTCCCGCCCAGGTGTCGGCGTGGGAGAACGGCATTCGGGGGATGAGCGCGGCGCAGGCGCTCGCGCTCGATCGCGCGCTCAATGCGAACGGCCGCCTCGTCCGGGTGTACGAGAATGCGGAAACGCCTGAAAATCTCCCAAAGTGGTACGGGCAGGTTCCCGAAATCGAACAGCGGGTTTCTGAGCTGAGGGAGTACCAGTGCCAGCTCGTCCCGGGGCTGATCCAGACGGACGCCTATGCCCGGGCGGCCATCAGGGACGCTCTGCCGTGGGCCTCCGACACCGAGGTCAAGCAGATGGTCACATCCCGCACGGGCCGTCGGTCCCTCCTGGCGAAGGACGGCTCCCCTCTGGTGACCATCGTGGTCGAGGAATTCGTCCTGAGTCGTGCGATAGGGGATGAAAGCATTCAGGCTGCCCAGCTGGATCGCGTGCTCGAGCTCGCGGAGAGGGGAAAGATCCGCTTCCAGGTCGTGCCGACGGATGTACGGAACCACTACGGGACGGCCGGCCCGTTCCGGATCTACACCTTCCCCGACAGACCGGCCCTGGCCTCGGCCGAGTACACGGCCGGCGAGGTGTTGATCGACGACCTGGATACCGTGCAGAAGTGCATGACCATCTTCGGTTTCCTGCAAGCCGAGGCGTTGCCTATGGCGGCCTCCGTCGAACTGGTCAGGAAGGTCAGGAAGGGCATTGATGAGTGAGCATGGCCTCGACAGGCGCGTGTGGCACAAGAGCAGCTACAGCTCGGGACAGGGAAGCTGCGTGGAGGTGGCGGAGGGGGAGCGGGTGCTGGTGCGCGACACCCGGAACCGCCTTCTCGGCCACGTCGAGTACACCGCCGACGCCTGGTCCGTGTTCCTGCGAGGCGTGAAGAACACGCCCTAGGGCCGGACCGCCGCGGCTGACCGGAGAGGCGGTCGACCGCGGTGGTCGTCGGGAGGCCGGTCCCGGGCGGCTCCGTCCGGGACCGGCCTCCCGCCTCCCTACAGGGGCGCGTCGTCCACCTGGATGTCCCACTGGACGTCGGAGCCCTCGACCGCGGTCGTGGTGACGGTCACCCCGTAGTTCGTGCCCCCGTCCACGAGGTTGCAGCGGATCTCGGCGCCCACCTCGGCGGGCAGGTCCTGGGAGCAGCTGAAGTCCTCCGGGGCGTGGCCGACCTGCTCGGCCAGCATCTCGCTGGACCTCTGGGCGACCTGGGCGGCGTCGACGGCGCCACCGCTCGCCCCGGCGGCCGGGGTCTCCTCCGCGGCCTCGTCCTCACCGGAGGCGCCGTCGGCCGCCTGCTCGTCGACCTGGACGTCCCACTGGACGTCGGAGCCGTCCACCGCCGTCGTCGTGACGGTCACGCCGAGGGTCTCGCCGCCGTTGGTCAGCTCGCAGCGGATCTCGGCGCCCACCTCGGCGGGGAGGTCGTCGGAGCAGGTGAGGTCGTCGGGGGTCTGGCCGACCTGCTCGGCCAGCATCTCGCTGGACCTCTGGGCGACCTCTTCGGCCCCGACGGCGCCGGGGCCGCCGAAGCTGAAGGAGCAGCCGGTGGCCATGAGCAGGGGCAGGGCGCCCAGAACCGCTCCGGTGACGACTCGCTGACGTCTGGTCTGCCGCATCGCGGCCTCCTGAAGGTTGTGGGACCTGACGGGGTGACAGACCTGGTGGACGCGGCGCCGGTTCCGTCGCGAAGCGCTTCGATATTCTTCTGTGTCCTCGCGTGGGCGGGGCCGCGACCGCTCACCGGCCGGTGAGCGGTCCGCCGGCAGCGCGCCAGTCCACGAGGCCGCGGCTCATGTTGACCGCGTCGAAGCCGTACTCCACCAGCAGGTTCGCCGCTCCGGCCGACCGGATGCCCCCGGTGCAGAAGGTGATGAGCAGGCGGTCCTCGGGGAGTTCCACGGAGCGTTCGGGCAGCTGCTCCAGCGGCATGTGCACGGCCCCCGGGATGTGCGTCCGGTTCCATTCGAACCCGCGGCGCACGTCCACGACGAGCGCGCCCTCCGAGACGAGGCGGACCGCTTCGGCGGCGGTGACGGCCGGGGGGCGGCGCAGGTGGTGTCGCAGGCTCACGGGTTCCGGGCCTCCCGTCGCACGTTGACCATGGTGAGCGGGCCGCTCAGCACCGGCACGAGCGCGCCGAGGCGGGTCCGCGTCGCCAGGCCGCCGCCGAGGAGCGCCGTGACGGCGGTGGCCAGGTAGAGCGCGCCGTGGGTCGGGCCGAGGACGCTCGAGACCGCGTCGTGGTGCACGGTGGCGAGGTTCAGCAGCAGTCCGAGCACGCTGACGAGTTCGAGCGCCGAGAGCACGGAGAGCGTGCGCAGCAGCGGGGTCATGGGTAGCTCGATCCGGGACGCACGATCATGAGCACGACGACGACCACCCACAACAGGTTGAACAGGCCGGTCAGCATGCCCAGGCGTCGCAGGCGGGCGCCGTCGTCGGGGGAGTCGAGCGCCTCCCGCTGGAGCGGTGCGATCCGGAGGGCGAGCAGGGCGCCGGCGACGGCGGTGAGCACCATCGCGACGACGATCCAGATCTCGGACGTGCGGCCTTGGACGAAGGCGAGCACCAGGCCGACGACCGGGACCGTGAGCGCCAGGACGCCGTAGACGCGGGTGATGCGGTGCAGCAGCCGGGCGGTGTCGGTGCTCCGCTCCGCCCGGTCCGCTCCCGCGGGTGCGGCGGCCACGGGCGCGTAGCGGGGGAACAGGCTGGTGGTCACGGCCACGGGGCCGACGAAGAGGATGCCCGCCACGACATGGACGGACAGCAAGAAGGCTTCCATAACCTTCAGGCTAGCTGAAGGTTAGTCGGCGCCCGACACCACCCTTGCCATCTGGGCGCGCAGCGCCTCGGTCAGCTCGGGGTGCCGTTCGGCGAACTCCGCGTCGAGCCGGGACACCACCTCGGCGGCGCGGGCGAGCAGGGCCTCCCCCTCGGCCGTGACCCGCAGGCTCGACGCGGAGCCGGCGTGCGCGGTCCCGTCGTCGACGAGGCCGGCTCGGACGAACGCGGCGACGGCGGAGTGGGCGCTCTGCACGGTGATCCGCGAGCGCCGGGCCAGCTCGCTGAAGGAGATTCCCGGGGTCCCGCGGACGTGTCCCAGGAGCCCGTACTTGCGGGTGGTCAGTCCGAGGGGCTTCAGGGCCTGGTTGAAGGAGGCCTCCCACACGCGGCCGACCGTGAGCAGGGCGACGGTGGGGCTGAAGGGAGGTGGTTCCGGCATGGGGCCAGGCTACCGGCCCGGGGTTCGCGGATCGCGGGCGTCTTCGCGGGCGCAGGGCCGCGGGCCCGCGCGGACCTTCCCGGGGTCCTTCGCGCGGACGGGCGGGGCCGCCGCCCGGAGGCGGCGGCCCGCGGCCCCGGCGGGATCGCGGAACGGTCCCTCCGGAGCGCGCCCGGAGGATCAGCCGCCGTTCTCGTCCGCGGCGCGGCGGCGGGCCTCGCGACGGGCCGCCTGGCGGTTCCTGCGGTTCTCGGCCCGGTTCATCTCGCCCATCTCCCTCTTGGCCGCACGGCCGTTGGGGCCCATGCAGCAGGTGATGCCGGTGCTGTGCTCCCACCGGCAGCGCGTGCCGGAGTCCTCCCGGGCCGGAGCGGGAGGCAGGTCGCAGCCGCCGTGGCGGTGGTCGTGGACGGGCCTGGGGTCGTGCTCGGCACAGCGGACCCACACCGGCTTCGTCTTGTCCGTACGGGACATGGTTTCCTCACCCGAACCGCCGCCCGTGCTCCCGGTCTCTCCGGGCGGGCGGCTAGGTTGGCAGGCCCATCACGTCACTCTCCTCAGGTCGTCCGCCGGTCTCCGGCGGGGGCGTCGCGCCGGGGCCGGTCCGGCTCCGGGCCGTCCCCGGGGTCCGGGAGCGGGGCCCGTGCCGGATCCGCCCGCGCGCGGCCCTCCAGGCTAGGCAGGTCCGGCGGCGGCGCGCAAGGTCCATCGGCCGGTCCGCCGCCCCGGTCGGCGGGCGGCCGGGTTTCCGTCCCGGGCGGGGGTTCTGGGCCGGAGCGGAGTGCGGAAACAGAGCGGCCGTTTCCCGCCGTTCAGTGAGTCCGGAAAAAGCTATTAATTCGGGCGAAAGTCACTAATTCCACCGAAGTGAAAAGGATGGACGCCGCATGTTCGGCCTGGCAGAACGCGGCAACTCGAAAATCCGAACACATTACCTCTCGGTAATGCACACACCCACCCCACCCATGCCCTAGCATTTATCCCACTCACACAACTCAATCCACACGATGGCCCCGCAACGGTTAGATCCGTTCGGGGCCGTGGCCAGCAACATCCACCCTTTAACCAAAGGAATTGCCAGCATGCGCCAGTATAGCGCTGCCTTCCTCAGCCCTGCCCTGGGCCTCGTGAAGGCCCTCCTCCTCGCACCCCGTGGTCGCCACGCCCGCCGCCGCCACCGCTCGACCCGGGGGCGCCGCTACGCCCCGCTCCCCCAGGCCGTGACGCGCGAGAACGCGTCCCCTCCCCCCGCGCCCGACCCCGTCCGGGTCCCGGCGCCCCGCCTGGCTCCCGCTCCCGCACCGCCTCCGGCCGACGACCCCGTCCTGGTCAGGTCCTACTACTCCGCGTGGGAGCACCGGGGCGCCACCGCGCGCGAGCGTGCCCGCGAACTCGAACTCGACCGCGTCCGGGCCGCCGCCACCGCCCGTCTCTGCGACTGGGCCCACCGCGAGGTCCCGCCCTGCAGCGACCTCCTGGCCCCCGATCCGACACCCGTAGCGGTCCCCGCCCTGCGGGCGCCGCGCCCCGACTGTGAGGACCCCGACGACTGGCGCACCTTCACCCGTCTGACCCGCACCTGGCTCGCCCAGCGGGAACACCACCGCCGGGCCCGGCCCCGGGGCGAGGCGCAGCACCGGAGCACGGGGGCGGCCGCGTGATCTCCCTGACCACCCGCATGCTCACCCGCACCTACACCCGCGCGCTCGCCGACCTGTCCACCGCCCGCCGCGACCTGACCCTCGACCTCGACGCCCTGGCCCCCGGCCTGGACCCCGACCTGGTCGACACCCTGCGCCTGTGCCTGCACGAACTCCACGCCAACGCCTGCAAGTACGGCCACCCGCACGCGCCCGTCGTCCGCCACCTGTCCCGCGCCCACGACGGGACGCTGACCCTGACCGTCCACAACAGGCACGCCCCCGGCGCCGTCCCGCCCGTGCCCAGGGTGCCCGTGGAGCGCACCACCACCGAATGGGACCGGGCCGAGGGCCAGCGCGGCCTCCTCCTCATCACCCGCCTGGCCGCCGCCTGGGGCCACTACTCCTGGCCGCCCCGGTCGGGTCTCGGAACCCTCGTCCGGGCCACCTTCACCGCATGACCCGCCCGCCGGGCCGGGGAGCCCCTCCCCGGCCCTCCACCCCTCCTAACTCCTCCGACGGCGAAGGAACCACATGCCGAGCCGAGCCCACGAGATCCCCCTGCGGATCATCCAGAACCAGCCCGCGATGGTCCCCGTGCTCCTCAGGGAGTCCCTGGGCATCGACGTTCCCCACCACACGGAGGCCGTCTCCACCAGTTCGGTCCTGACCAACTGCGACCCCAAGGAACTCAACAGCGACGGCGCCACCCTGCTCCGTGACGGCACCCGACCCGTCCTCGCCGTGGTGGTGGAGCGCCAGCACGGACGCGACTCCGGCAAGCGGGCGAGCTGGCCCGCCTACCTGACCACCCTCAACCTTCGCCTCAAGTGCCCGGCCGTACTCGTGGTCCTGTGCCCCGACGAGGCCATGGTGCGCTGGTGCGCCACACCCATCGAGATCGGGCACCCCGGGTTCGTGCTGACCCCGCTGGTCATCGGCCCCGGCACCACCCCCGTGGTCACCGATCTGGAACAGGCCCGAGCACTGCCCGAGCTGGCCGTGCTCTCCGCCTACGCGCACGGCAACACCCAGCCGGGAACCCTGAAAGCCGTGGTGGAGGCGTTGGAATCCACCGCTCCCGAACACCGCGCGTTCTACTATGACTACGTACTGGCCGGTCTGAACGAGGCCGCCCGTCAGGACCTGGAGGGCTTGATGTCCGTGGACACCTACGAATGGCAGAGTGACTTCGCCCGGAAGTACGTCGGTCTCGGCCGTGAGGAGGGCCGCGAGGAAGGCCGCGAGGAAGGCCGTGAGGAGGGTGTGGCTCTCAGCGTGATCGCGGTCCTGGTCGCGCTCGGTTTCACGGTCTCCGACGAGGTTCGTGAGCGGATCGAATCCTGCTCCGATCTGGACGTCCTGGAGAGCTGGGTGACCAAGGCCGTCAGCGTCCAGAGCCCCGAGCAGCTCTTCGACTGATCGTCAGGTGGACACCCGTACCGGCCGTGGGCCCGCGCCCACGGCCGCCCCGCTTCCCGGTCACCGGTCGCCCGGCACCGCCCGGTTACCATGACGCATGGCCAGCGAAACCCCCGCAGCGGCCCGGACCCGCCGCGACCAGCTCCGCGACTTCCTGCGTACCCGCAGGGCCAGGCTCACCCCCGAGGACGTCGGCATGGCGGCCGGGGGGCGACGCCGGACACCCGGCCTGAGGCGCGAGGAGGTCGCCGTCCTCGCCGGGGTCGGGGTCTCCTGGTACACGTGGCTCGAACAGGGCCGCGACATCAACGTCTCCGTCGAGGTGCTCGACGCGATCAGCGGGGCGCTGCGCCTGAACGGCCCCGAGCGCATCCACCTGTACACGCTCGCCGGGGTCAACCCGCCGCGCGACGGCGGGCCCCGGGCCACCTCCGTCACCCCCGAGCTGCGCAACCTCATCGAGGCGTGGATGCCGCGCCCCGCGATGCTGCGGGACCGCTACTGGAACCTGCTCGTCCTCAACGGCACGGCCCGGGCAGTGTTCGGCTACGGTGACACCGACCACAACTGCCTCGTCACGTTCTTCACCAACGCCCGGTACCGCGCCATGCACGTCCACTGGGCGTCGGTCGCGCCGGACGTCGTCGCCGCCTTCCGCGCCGACGCGGCCCGGTACCCCGACGACACGGAGTTCGACCGGCTGGTGGACGACCTCAGCACCGTGAGCCCCGACTTCGCCGAACTGTGGGCGCGCCACGACGTCGGCGACCACGTCCAGACGGTGAAGGCGGTGCTGCACCCCGAGGCCGGCGACCTGGTCTTCGACAAGACGACCCTGAAGGTGGCCGACCGCCCGGACTGGACCCTCGAGCTGTACAACCCGCGTCCGGGCACCGGGACGGAGGACCGCCTCGCCCTGCTGGCGCACGCTCCCGCCGCCACCCCGGCCTGACCCCCGGCGCCGCCGCCCTCCGGGGACGGGGCCTTCTAGCCGCGGTCCGGGCCCGGCTCGGCGGTGCCGTCGGAGGGGTCCGTTCCGGGTTTCGTGTGCAGGACCTCGCGGGCCTGCTCCGCGGCGCGGATGATGTTCTCGCGGACGAAGTCGACGAAGCGGGCGATGTTCTCCAGGCGTGCGGCGGCCGGAGTGCCGGGACCCAGGACGCCGACGCCCTGGCGCGCGACCTCGACGAGGTGTGTGTGCGCCTGGGCGGTGGCGATCATCGACTGGTACCAGACGTCGTCGTCGACGACGTAGCGCTCGCGGCGCTCGTCGCGTTCGCGGCGGAGCAGGCCCTGGCCCTCCAGGTACGTGACCGCCTTGGAGACCGAGGCCGGGCTGATCTGGAGGTGCTGGACGAGTTCGGCGGCGGTGAGGCTGCCCGAGTCGGCGGTGTGGAGGCTGACCAGCACCCGGGCCGTCATCTTGGGCAGGCCCGCCTCCATGAAGACGGTGGCGAACGCCTCCTCGTACGCGAGCACCGCCCCGGCGTCGCGCCCGTGGGGCTGCGGGGGCGCCTGCGACCCCGGGGACGCGGTCCTCCTGCGCCGGCGGGTGCGCTGCTCGGTGGCGCGCTGGGCCAGGTCGGCGCGGTAGGCGGTGGGGCCGCCGTTGCGCATCACCTCGCGCGTGACCGTCGAGGTCGGGCGGTCCAGGCCCCTGGCGATCTCCGCGTAGGCCAGGTTCTCGGCCAGCCCCAGGGCGATCTGCCGGCGTTCCTGCTGGGTGAGTCTGCCTCCCGGCATCGCGGGCTCCTCCGTGGTCCGTGGGGGTGCCCACCCTAGCGTCCAGTGCTCATTCGTTGCAACGTGCGTGATGGGGGGTGTTGCGCTGACTGTCGGCTAAACGCAACGTTCCTATGGAATCTGCCTGTGTAAATGTCAGGGTATCGCGACGCTGATGTTTCACTATGTGCGTATGCAACGTAGCCTTTCTGTCAATGGAAACAGAAGGCCGCGGAGGTGGCAGCACGGGGGCGCCCATACGCGCCACCCCGTCCCGGGACGCGGGGCCGGGCCGGGGCCCGAGCCTGGTGGTCGCACACCCCGGATAAACGAGCCCTGTTCCCTTCGCACGGGTACTGCAACGCTCGTACCCATGACGAACCACACTGCACGATTCGACGGCAAGACCGTACTCATCACCGGCGGCACGAGCGGCATGGGCCAGGCGGCGGCGCGCAGGTTCCTGGACGAGGGGGCGCGGGTGGTCATCACCGGGCGCGACCAGGGCCGCCTCGACGCCGCGGTGAAGGACCTCGACGGCGGCGACCGCGTGCTCGCGGTGCGCGGCGACGCGGCGAACCTCGACGACCTCGACACGCTGACCGCCGCCGTCAAGGTCCGGTTCGGACGCCTGGACGTGGTCTTCGCCAACGCGGGCGTCGGCTCGTTCCTGCCGATCGGCGACATCACCGAGGCCGAGTTCGACCGGGTCGCGGACATCAACTTCAAGGGCGTGTTCTTCACCGTCCAGAAGACCCTGCCCCTGCTCACGGAGGGCGGGGCGATCGTCATCAACGCGTCGTGGACGCTGCACCGGGGCATGGCCGGCGCCTCCCTGTACGCGGCCACCAAGGCGGCGGTGCACAACCTCTCGCACACCCTCGCCGCGGAGCTGGGCCCGAAGGGCATCCGGGTCAACTCCGTGAGCCCCGGCTACATCGACACCCCGATGTTCCACGAGGCCATCCCCGAGGAGGAGCAGGACGACGTCGTGGCCGCCGTGTCGGCGGGCCGCCTCGGCACCTCGGAGGACGTCGCGAAGACGGTCGCGTTCCTCGCCTCCGAGGACGCGGCCTACGTCAACGGCCAGGACCTCATCATCGACGGCGGACTCGTCGCGGCCATCGCCGAGCCTTCGTAGCCCGGCCCCGAACGCGGGGCGGCTTCCGCCGGGGGTCGCCGCCCCGCCCCTGTCCGTCCGCATCCGGACCGCCCCGCCGAGGCCCGGGGGCGGTGGCGCCGCCAGCGGGCACGGGACCGGCCCGCGTCGGTGTTCGGCCGGGTCGATGCGGCGGTCGGTCTCCGGGTCCCGAAGCCCCCGGCTTCCGCGCGGCCACCGACCTCACCGACCGTCACAGGTCGATGTCGACCCTGACTCCTGAGCCGCACCCCCAGCCGCCCCACCCGAACACCACGCCGTCGTCGGCGGGGACTAGGGGGCCGCAGTGGTCGGCGAGAGCCTCGGTCTGGATCCGCTGGGTCCATCCGGTCGCCGGGTCCCACATGCTGACATCCCCGGGCCCGGTCGCGAGAAGGCCCAGCCCGTCGACGACGTCCATCCCTCCCGCGTCCAGAGGGAGGGTGGCCGCCGAGACGGGAGGCCGGAAGTCGGCGTATTCCGAAGAGCCCACGAGTTCCGCCTGCCCGCTCCCATCGATCTCGTAGACCCCCGCGCTCCGGCCTCCCCGGACCGCGAGGAGTACCGATCCTTCGGGGGAGACCGCCAGGCCGGCGGAGACGTTCTGCTCCGCGGCCTCGGTGGGCCCGACCAGCTCGCGCGCCGGGGCGGCCTCGTCGTCCACACCGAACACCGTCACGGCCATGCCCCCCGGGGAACCGCCGACCGCCACGACGGTGCTGTCCGCGACCACGAGGTCGTACACGGCGAAGCCCTCGCCCCCGCCTCTGAGGGGGACGGTGCGCCAGGCGTCCTGTTCCACCGAGTACACGAGGAAGCCCTCGTCGCCCTGCTCGCTGTGCCCGCCGCCGAAGACGACGTGTCCCCCCGAGACGGCCCCTCGCGCCAGGGACCTGCCCTCCGGCGCCTGCGCGACGGGTTCCCAGGAGTCGTCCTCCGGGTCGTAGAAGGCCCCGTCCCGAGCCGTGTGACCGTCCGGGCCACCGGAGTGGGTCGGGGTGAACCCGCCCCAGACCAGCATCCGATCCCCGACCATGACGGTGCTGTGACGGGTTCTCGGCTCCAGGGTGCTGTCGGCCAGGGAGCGCCAGGCGCCCGTGTCGGGGGAGTAGGCGGCGCCGTCGGAGAAGGGGGCGTGCTGGTCCGCGCCGTGCCCGCCCCAGACCAGGACCTCCTGGCCGGTCCACACCAGACTGTGGTCCTGGCGGGGGTCGACCGGCGCCGGTGGAAGCCCGACCACGGTCACGTTCCTGGATTCCTCCTCGGCGGGGTCGCAGGAGGAGGCCCCGAGGAGGGCCAGGGCAGAGAGACCGGCTCCGAGTGCGCTCTTCATCCGACCACGTCCTCCACGCGAGCCGAGCGCCGTGGTGCGCCCGCCGGGTGCGCAGCCTAGTGGCCGCGGCGCCGGCGCGGAACGCGGATACCCGTGGTGCGAGCCGGTGCCCCGGTGGGGCACGGGAGGCGGGGCGCGCGCTCAGGTGGAGGGCTCAGGGGGCGGTGGCGCCGCCGAACCACGCCTCGTGCTGCCTGAGCATCGCCTCGGTGTCGTTGAGGTGGGGGAACGGCCCGTCCGGGACTTGTGTCCCGAGGAACGCGCACAGCCGCTCCCACCCCTCCCCGGCCCGGTACACCAGGAGCCGGTCGGCCGGGAGTTCGGCCCTCACCTGCTCCGCGTGCCGCTCGAAGGCCGCGACGGCGACCTCCTCCGAGGGCACCGCGCCGCAGGGAACGCCGAAGGACGCCTGCCACATGTGGTCCAGCAGGGGCCGGATCCGCCGGAACTCCAGGGGGACCCGGGCGTCGGCGTCCTCCGCGCAGGCCTTGCGCGTCAGCTCGAAGATGGTGGTGAGCATGCTCGTGTACCACCGGTGCGGGTCGCGGACGGTGAGCACGAACTTCGCGCCGGGGTAGGCCTCCGCCAGTTCGCGCCAGAAGAACGACAGCGGCCAGTCCACCCCGGACGGCCACCCCTCCAGCACGTGCCCCCAGTCGACGCCCCCCGGGACCGGCGGCACGGTGCCGGCCCAGCGCCGGGCCAGGTCCGGTGAGGCCAGTACCTCGAACATGTGGTGGCAGGGGCCGAGGCCGAGCTGCTCCAGCGCGGCCTTCATCGACGTCGTCCCGGTGCGCGGGAGACCCGCCCCGATCACGTGCATCCTCGTCCTCCTCGATCGTTCCGCGGCCCCGGCGGCCGGACGGGGCGGCCCCGGCCACCCCGCGGACCGGGCGCGTTCGGCGCGCCGGGCACCCGCGGGCACACCGGTTCGGTACGGCGGACGGGCCGCCCGTGCGCCGGGCGCGGCGCCGGGGGCGTGCGGGGGCGGGTCGCCGGACGCTCCACCGCGGCAGGGGGCGCACAGCACTGTAGACCACCCGGTGTGTCCAGAAGGTTCCGATGAGTGATCATCCGTCGGTGCCTTCGTGCCTTCGTGCCTTCGTGCCTTCGTGCCTTCGTGCCTTCGTGCCTTCGTGCCTTCGTGCCTTCGTGCGACGGGCCGGTCCCCGTGCCCGGCGCCGGCCGGACGTCCGTCAGTACCGGGGCCAGAACGCGGGCTGGGCCTTGAAGGCCGCGTCGATCCTGATCGAGTACGCCAGCGACCCCAGGAGCCGCCGGGCGCGCGAGAGCGGGTGGTCCGGGAAGTGGGGGTCCCACGCGGGGTCGTCGGCGTGGTTGCGCGGGACTCCGCCCGTGATCCCGTAGGCGTAGGGGTGCTGGGCCCAGGCCGCCATCGCCTCGTCCGGCGAGGCCTGGCCGCCCCTGTACCGCTGGAGGAACCCCGGCAGCACGGACGCCTCCCGCACGCCCGTGGGCTGCCCCTCCAGGCACTGGACCTTCACGACGACACTGGAGCCCACCCTCGGGATCGTGTACGTCCCGAGGTAGGCAGTGCCCCGCTCCTGGTGGGGGTGGTCGCCCTTGACCATCTGCCGGATGACGGCCATCCCGTCCAGCCCGATCACGTCGAGGTCCACCAGGCCCATCCCGGCCTCCGCCGTGTTGGCGCTCGTCCGTGCGCGCAGGGCCGCCACGTCCTCCAGGGGCGCGGGGAGGTTCGGCGCCATGTCGAAGCGGTCGAGGACGACGGCGTCGCCCGCGGCGTCGATCCACACGTTCTCCTTGACCTGCTGGAACGGGCGGGTGTCGAACCAGACCGGTGTCCCCGCGAGTCCGGCCGGGGGCGGCGGCCCCTGGTGGTAGCCGTGCTGGTACTGGTGATGAGGGGACCATTGATGCATGGCCGCACCCTATATGCGGCCTCGTCCGGTGGTGTTCCATCGGCCTCGCGTCGGCTTGGCGCCGACCACGTACCGGCCCCGCACCCTGTGGCGTGCCGCCTGCGCGGGGCCCTCCCGGCCACGGCCGGGCGGTGTCGGTGCCCCGCCGGCGCCCGACCGGGGACGGTCGGGCACGGGCGGCGCCGGGGTGGCGGGTCGGCCCCCGCCCCAGTAGGGGCCGACCCGCCGGACCGCACTCCGAACGTCCTCCGGGCGGCTGGCGCCTCACTGGTCAGGTGGTCGGCCAGGCTGCCCCGTCGGGTGGCGCGGCCCTGTCTCTCAGACCGTGCGCCCGTTCACACCGATCGCGCCGACACCGCTGCCGAACCGGGCGCACCTGGCCCGGGACGCCTCGTGACCGCCCCGGCCCACCGCGGCCCGCGCGCCGTTCACGTCCGGATCCCGGCCGCAGGTGAGGGCGGCGCGGAAGGTCTGCCCCTGGCCGACGGGGTCGCGACAGGCGGCGATCCCGAGGTCCGGGTCGTCCGCGTGTGTGTACGTGTCGCAGTCGGGCGCCGCGGTGGACGCCGGTGCGGGGGCGAGCAGCGTGCCCGTGAGGACGGCGGCGACCGCCGAAGCCGCGCGTCGTGGACAGGAGGGGGCATGGGGGGTTTCCTTCCGAGGAGGGGGGAACCGTGAGTGCCACGGTCATCACTCGACGTGGCCGCCTAGGATGTTTCCTCTCCGGACGCCCCGGAACCCTCGTGCCTCCGCATTTCCGCACCTGGCCGACCAGGTTTCTTCCCTGCGGGAGCGCCGGACCCGCAGGGACGGCGAGCGGGCCCGGGCGTCCCGGTACCGAAGGGCGTCACCGGAGCAGGGCTTCGGAGGCGGGAGGCGGGCCCTCGCCCGGGCGGGGGCGGAAAGCCCGCCACGCGCAGGTCCGGGAGGTGTGGAGCGCCCCGCTCACCCGGGTGCGGGACGGAAGTCCCGCGGAGGCGCACCGAGAACGCGCGAGAACATCGTCGCGAACGCCGCCGGGCTCGCGTACCCCAGGTCGGAGGCGACCCTGGCGACCGGCACGCCCCGCGCCAGGAGCGGCAGGGCGTGCAGCACGCAGGCGCGCTGCCGCCACCGCGCGAACCCCATCCCCGTCCCGGCCAGGAACATCCGGTGCAGGGTGCGCTCGCTCACGTGCAGCAGTTCCGCCCAGCGGGCGGGCGGCTCGTGGACCGCCGGGGCCGCCGCGAACCGCTCGCAGAGCGACCTGAGCCCCGCGTGCCCCGGGAGCGGCAGGTCCAGCGGAAGCGGCACGAGACCTCTGATCTCGTGCAGCAGCAGCGCCGCCAGGGCCCCGTCGCGGCCGTGCGGGTCGTACCTCGGCGGCATGTCCACCGCCGACAGGAGCAGCGCCCGGAGCAGCGGCGAGACGTCCACGACCCGGCACGTCCGGGGGAACCACGGCACGGCCTCCGGCTCCGCGTACAGGCTCCGGGTGCTGACCCCCGTCATGGCGACCCGGTGCCAGGTCCCCGCGGGGATGAGGACGGCGCGGTGGGGCGGAACCGTCCAGGAGCCGTCCGCCGTCTCCACCCGCATGACCCCCGTCGCCCCGTACAGGAACTGGACACGGCGGTGCCGGTGGAACTCCAGCACGTGGCCGGTGGGGTAGTCGGTGCCCAGGGCCAGGACGGGGCGGTCGATCCCGTCCACCTCGTCCACAGGGGTGTTCCGCACGCGGGCGAGTCTACCCGCGCTGTCCGTTCCGCGAAGGAACACGTCGTTCCGTCGAATGCCGGACAGCGCCCGCGCCCCTAGCGTGGAGCGGGTGATCGACCACGTCCTCCCCCTCCTCGCGTTCGGCGTCCTGACCGGCCTGACCACCGTGCTCTTCGGGTTCGGCGGCGGCTTCGTCACCGTGCCGGTCGTGTACGCGTTCGCCCAGGCGCAGAGCGGGCCGGGCGGCGATCCCATGCACGTCGCCGTCGCCACCTCGACCGCGGTCATGGTCGTGAACTCCCTCGGCGCGACCGCGGCCCAGTACCGGGCGGGCCGCCTCAGGCGCGAGTACCTGTGGCCGCTGGTGCTCTACGTGGGCCTCGGGGCGCTCCTCGGCGCGGCCGGGGCCCTCGCCGTCGGCGACACCGTGCAGCGGTTCCTCTTCGCCGCCTACCTCGCCGCGACGATCGTGGACAGCGTGGTCCGGAAGGGCTTCCTCACGGGTCCGGGCACCGAGCCGCGCGGCCTGGGGCCGGTCACCACCACGGTCGGCGGGGTCGGCATCGGCGCCGCGGCCGGCTGTCTGGGCGTGGGCGGAAGCGTGCTGACGGTCCCGCTCCTGCGCCGCCGGGGGCTGCCCATGGCCTACGCCACCGCGATGGCCAACCCGCTCAGCCTCCCGGTCGCCGTCGTCGGCACGGCCGTGTACGCCCTGGCGGGCGGCCCGGACGCGGCGGGGGGCGCGTCCGGGCAGGTCGGCTACGTGGACGCGGTGGCCGCCGCCGCGCTCCTGGCCGGGTCGCTGCCGACCATCGCCCTCGCGCGGCGGGTCGTGGGCCGCATCCCCGACCGCGTCCACGCGGTGGCCTACGTCGTGCTCCTGGCCGTGGCCCTGCTCGCGGTGCTCCTCGTCTGATCCGCGCCCGCCCCGGTCCCGGCGCCGGTGGGGGCCGGCCGGTCCCCGGCCGCGCCGTGCCCCCCGACGGAGGCTCCGCCGCGGCCCGGACCACGCCGTGAGCCGCTCAGGGGGTCCGGTCGGCCGCGCGCCACTCCGGGGCGAGCACGGACCACACCTCCATGTCGTGCCGCTCGCCCCTGTACGGGTAGCTCTCCCGGAGCACGCCGTCCCTCGTCATCCCGAGCCGGCGGGCCACGGCGATGCTGGCCGCGTTCCCCGAGGCGGCGTGCCACTCCACGCGGTGGATGCCGCGCTCCTCGATCGCCCAGTCGATGATCACGCGGCAGGCGCGGGTCACCAGCCCACGGCCCGCCGCCGACGGCTCCAGCCAGCAGCCGGCCTCGGCCACGCCGAACCTCGTGTCGAACGTTCGGAAGAGCACCCCGCCGGCCAGCTCGCCGCCGGTCCAGATGCCGTAGAGGCGCCCGGTGTCGTTGGCGGCCTTGTGGGCGTATCCCTGGAGGAACCTCCGGCTCGAATCCAGGTCCGTGACGGCGTCCGCCAGCCCGACGAAGCGGCCGATGAACTCCCGGCCCCGGTCCATGTGCTCCAGGAACTCCTCGGCCCGCCACGGCTCCAGCGGGCGCAGTTCCGAGCCCTCGTCATCCAGGGAAATCGCGTACATCGTGGTCCTCCAGGTTCTCCGTCCGCGCGACAGGTGCGCGCGGAGCCGGGGTGGGATGGGTGCGGGAAGGGATCGGGGCGGAGCGGGCGGCTCCCACGGGCGCGTCCGCTCATGCGGCCCGCGCGAAGCCGGGGGCGCTCCTGTCGGCGGGCCCCGCCGCTCCACCGCGTTCCCCGGGGGCGGGGGCGCGGGTGCGACCCGTACGGCGCCCGGCGCCGGGGCGGGCGGGAGCGGACGCCCCTCAGGCGCCGGGAGCCGCGCCGGCCGGGACCACGCGGCGCGGGTCCGGGCGTCCGGCCCCGCTCACGGCGTCCTGGGCGCGGACGCTCCGTCCGGGCCTCCCGCCGCGGTTCCCCGGGGGTCCGGCCGGGGCCGTCGGGGGCGCACCGTGCCCGGCCGGGCGCAACCCCGGGAGGAGCCCGCCCCGCGCCCGCGAGCCCGGCCACGCCCCTGCCGCCAACACGCATTCCGCCATGGCCGGAACATAGCGAGGGGGCCCGACAGTCGGTCGTCGGGCCCCCTCGTACGCGCGTCGTCCGCCTACAGGCGGTCGAGCAGCTGGGCGCAGCGGATCAGGCCCAGGTGCGAGTACGCCTGCGGGTGGTTCCCCAGGGCCCTCTCGGTGACCGGGTCGAACTCCTCCGGGATCAGCCCCGTCGGACCGGCGGCGTCCACGAGGTGCTTGAACAGCTCCTCGGCCTCGGCGCGCCGCCCGGTCAGCAGGTAGGCCTCGATGAGCCACGTGGTGCACAGGTGGAAGCCGCCCTCGCCGCCGGGCAGGCCGTCCTCGCGGTGGTACCGGTACACGGTCGGGCCGCTGCGCAGCTCCGCCTCGATCGCCGTCACGGTCGCCTGGAACCGCTCGTCGGCCGGGTCGATCAGCCCCGACAGGCCGATGTGCAGAGACGCCGCGTCGAGGTCGGTGCCGTCGTAGGCGGTCGTGAAGGACTCCGCCTCCTCGTTCCAGCCCTTCTCCAGCACCTCGGCCGCGATCTCGTCGCGCAGCCCGCGCCAGGAGGGGTCCGCCTCGCGGCCGTACGAACCGGCCAGGGAGACGGCGCGGTCCAGCGTCACCCAGCACATCACCTTGGAGTACACGCGCTGGCGGGGCTCGTCCCGCTCCTCCCAGATGCCGTGGTCGGGCTCGAACCAGCGCCGGGCCACCGCCTCGGCCATCGCCCGCACCAGGTTCCAGTCCCGGTCCGCGAGGGTGCCGCGCACCGCCGACAGCCGCGTGATGAGCTCCACGACGGGGCCGAACACGTCCAGCTGCACCTGCCGGTCGGCGAGGTTGCCGATCCGGACCGGCCGCGATCCCGCGTAGCCGGACAGCGACTCGATGACCTCCTCCGGCCCCAGCGAGGTGCCGCGCAGCGAGTACAGGGGCGCGAGCAGTTCGGGGCTCGGCAGCGAGTCCACGACACCGTGCACCCAGTCCAGGAAGCCCTCCGCCTCGGCGGTCGAGCCCAGGGACACCAGCGCCTGCACGGTCAGCGCGCCGTCGCGCAGCCAGCAGTACCGGTAGTCCCAGTTGCGGACGCCGCCGATCTCCTCCGGCAGCGACGTGGTCGCCGCGGCCATCACGCCGCCGGAGGGCGTGCACAGGCCGCGCAGCGTCAGGGCGGAGCGCGCCGACAGCTGCCGGGCGGTCTCGGGGAGGCTGAGGCCGTCGAGCCACGAGGACCAGTGCTCGCCGGACGTGCGCTGGAGCTCGGACTCGGGCAGGGTGCCCGGCACGAGCGAGTCGGTGCCGCAGCGCAGCTCCAGCACCACGGGGCTCTCCGAGCGGGGGTGCACGACCGCCCGGGCGATGTCGCCCGCGTCGTCCTGGTCGATCTCCCACTCGACGCCGGGGGAGTACAGCGCCATGGGGAAGTTGGCGCCCTCCACGAGGAGGCCGTTCTCCTGGACGGACATGCTCACCGGCGCCCTGCCGAAGTCGGGGCGGGGCGCGAACTCCACGGTGGCAGGGGTGACGCCGCTGATCACCCGGACCAGGTCGGTGCGGCCTCGGGGGGCGCCGTGCGCGAGGTAGTCGGTGACGTCCATCCGCGACCAGCGGGTGCGCACCGTCATGGTTCCGGGCAGGTAGCGCTGGCCGAGCGGGCGTCCGCCGTGGGCGGGCGCGATGGCGAACACCCCCGCGGACCGGCCGCCCAGGACCTCCGCGAACAGGGCGTTGGAGTCGGGCTCGGGGTGGCAGAACCACAGCAGGCGCGCGTCCGGGCCGACCAGGGCGACGGAGGCCTGGTTGGACAGCATCGACATGCGCTCGATGGGCGTGGGTCGCTCGCCGAACACCCAGGAGCGGCGCTCGGCCGCGAGCGCGGACAGCAGGGACGCGGCGGCCGGGGTGTCGGCCACCCGGTGGGAGGCCACGGTGGGCTCCTCGCCGACCCGCACGCCCGCGTCGGCGCCGGTCAGCTGCATGAACACGGGCTCCTCGCCCTCGCCGCCCCCGATGTACAGGGTGGCGGTGGCCTCGACCTGCTCGCGGAGCAGGCCGAGGGCGGCGGCCTTGTCGGCCGGAGGGGCGCCGGGGCCGGTCTCCATGCTGTCGGGCTCGATGGTGAGGTCGGTGTCGAACTCGGTGCCGTAGGCGCCCACCAGGCGGATCTCGGCGGGCAGCCGGGACAGGGCGGCGAGGTCGCGCAGTGGGCGGGCGGAGATGACCGCGCACACCGTGCCGGGCAGGTCGGCGAGGTCGCGCAGCGCGCGGACGGCCTCGGGGACGGGGCGGCGCCTGGCGGCGCCCGCGCCGTCGGAGGGGTCGAACGGGGCCAGGGCGCCGTCGTAGTCGCAGGCGACCAGGAGGCGTGAGGTTCTGGCCAGGGCTGAGACGCGTTGCCGGACGTCCACGGACATGCCTGCGGGGACGATGCCGCCCTCCGGCGTCTCCTGGGCCGTCTCCACCGCCTGGGTGAGCGTCACGCTGCCTCCTCCATCGGTCCACGATGACCTGGGGAAATGGGTGAAATGTAGTGTTCCGCGAGCATGCTTCCGGTTCACACGTGACTGGTGTGATGAAGGTAGATCCGGGGCTTGTGGCGCGGGATGAACTTCAAGGGTCTTTAGCCGGATTTCAGGAACTTTTAGCCTGTGTGCGGGCAATCTGGTCATGCCAGTCGCAAAGATCCGCCCCTTGGGAAGTCAACGCGAGACTACCCGCGCCCCAAGGGTCTGTGCGCATGACGATTAAGTGGGGCAGGTCACAAATGTGTCACTCTGTCGTGCGGGACGCCGCGCGACCGGGTCTCGCGCTCCCCCGATCAGCCGCCGCCACGGAGGAATCCGCCATGACCGACCCCCTCACCTGGGCCGCCGACGTGCACGACGTGCCCTGGGACACGTTGGAGGACCTGGACGGGCCCGCGACCGGGATCCCGGGCCTGCTGGTCCAGGCGTTCGACCCCTCCCCGCAGGAGGCCGTCGACGCGGTCGAGGAGATCGCGGACCGCGTCGACACCACGGTGCGGCTGTGGGTCCCCGTACCCGAACCCGACGTGCTCACCTCGTCCGTCCCCGCGCTGCTGCCCTTCCTCGTCCGGATCGCCTCCGACCGCGACCGCCCGGACGAGGCCCGTGTGGCCGCGCTGAACCTGGTGGCCGACCTGGCCGACCTGGCCCACAGGGTCCGGCCGGAGCACCTGGACGCCGCGTGGCCGGGGGCGTGGGCCGACCAGAGGCCGCGTGTCGAAGCCCTCCTCGGGGACCCCCACCCGTCCGTGCTCCTGCTCGCCGTGGACGCGCTCGCCCGCGAGCCCCGGACGGCGCCCCGCCTGCTCGGAGTGCTGCGCGACCGCTGGGAGGCCGTCGGGGAGGGCGGGCACGGCGCGGACGGCGCGCAGGACGCCTCCGGGGGCGCCGGGGCGCCCCCGCGGCGCGACGGCGCGGGCGCCGGGGCGGGGGAGGCGGCCGACCGGCGGACCCGTCTCCGGCTGCTGACCCGCGCCGTCCGGCTGCTGGGCTCCGCACCCGGGCCGACCCCGCCGGACGCCAGGTCCTGGCTCCTCGACCGCGGAAGGCGCGGGGACCTGGACGAGCGCATGGTGGTGGCGTTCGCTTCCCCGGCCCTCGTCCCGGAGGACCCCCTGCCCCTGGTCCTGGAGGGCATCGCCGCGGAGGGGGACGGCCCCGCAGCCGTGAGGCCGCTGTGGCTGGAGGTCGCCGCCCTCGCCCCGGCGGGCGACGCCCTCCGGGTCAGGCACGGGCTCCTCCTCGTCGCGCGTGCCCTCGCCGGGGACCGGCCGGGCAGGGAGCGGATCGCCGACGCCCTGATCGACCACCCGCGCGCCCCCGTGCGCCTCGGCGCCGTGCGGCTCGCACGCGACCTCGTCGCCGAGTACCGCTCGGCCGGGGAGCGGTGGGCGGGGCCGGCGGGCGCGCTGCTCGACGATCCCGACCCCGGCGTCCGCGCCTGGAGCCTCCAGCTCCTGGCCGTGGCCGGCGGTGCGGCCGGGCCCTGCGCGGACCGCCTGGCCGCGCTCGCCGAGGCGGACGGGGAGGGCTCCGACACGGCGCTGCTCACCCTCGCGCTCGTCGGCGACGCCCGCGCCGCCACGCTGCTCCTGGCGCGCGCCGACCGGCCCCGCCTCGGGTTCGGCCGGGGCGGCCCCCACCACACCTCCGGGCCCGGCCCGGAGGACGTCCTCGGCCTGCTGCCCGCGCACGCGGACGTCCTGCTGCCGCACCTGCGCGAGCGGCTCCGCGGCGCGGACCCGGACACGGAGGTCCTGCTCCGCTCCCTGGCGGGGTGGGGGCCGGCCGCGGCGCCGCTGGCCGACGACGTGGCCGCCCTCCTCGACGACCGCGCGCTCGCCGGCGCGGCCCTGCGGGTGCTGGCCGGGATCGGTCCGGCCGCAGCCGCCCACGCCGACCGGGTCCGGGCCTCGGGCGGGGTGGAGGCGGCGCACGCCCACCACCGGATCACGGGCGACGCGGGAACCGCCCTCGACCTTCTCGGGCCCCCGAGCCGGCGGCTCGTGCGGGACGAGCGGGTCCAGGTGCTCCTGGACGGGATCGGCCCTCCGGCGGACCGCTTCGCCCCCCTCCTGCGCGACCACCTGGAGGACCACCCGGCATCGGGCCGCCTGGGGGAGACGCGCGCCCTGAGCGCCCTGTGGAGCACCGCCGGGGACACCCCGTTCGTCCTCCGGTGCCTGCTCTCCCCGCGCAACCGTGTCCTGACCACGTGGGCGGCCACCCGCGTCGGCCCTCCGGCGGTGCGGCTGCTGGGCCGGATCGGGCCGGAGGCGGCCGAGGCCCTGCCGCAGCTGCGCGCGCTCCGGGACTCCGGCCGCAGGGCCCTGCCGAACTGGACCGACGCGGGCTGGCGCGACGCCCTGAGGGACCGGCGGCTCGTGGACGACGTGCGGGAGGCGATCGGGCGGATCGGGGCCGGGTGACCGGCGCGGGGACGCGGCGGAACCGCCCCGCCGCGCCCCGGATCCCCGTGCGGCCCCCGCCGGGGGCGCGCGGCGGGCCCGGACACGTGAGCGGGCCCGCCGCGGCTGCGGCGGGCCCGGTGGACGGAGCGGTCGGGGAGGGGTCAGCCGGTCTTCCCGGGCTTGCGCAGGTGGTGCACCCACGCGGGCGGGACGTTCGCGAACACCTTGTCGGAGCGGATGCCGTACCGGTCGATCCAGTCCTGGACCAGCCAGCTCGTGCGGGCCTGGCGGAGGTAGTCCTCGCGCCGGGCGATGACCGCCTTGACCTCCTTCGTGTACAGGTAGCCGTAGAAGGAGAGGGTGCCGCCCGGTTCGAGGACCTCGAAGTAGTAGTCGAGGATGTCCCGGACCGCGTCCGCCGTGAAGTTGGCGAAGGGCAGGCCCGACACGATCACGTCGTACCTGCGGTCCCTCCCCATGTCGTTGACGAGCTTGGCGTGCACCGTCGCGGAGTCGGCGACCGGCGCCATGGCCGGGTCGCTCCTCAGCAGCTCCTCGACATGGGCGGCGAACTCGGGGTTGGACTCGACCAGGTCCAGGGTGTCGCCGGGGATCATCGCGGCCGCGATGCCCCGGCTGATCGCACCGGTCCCGGCGCCCGCCTCCAGGATGCGCACGGGCTTGTCGGGGACGGGGCGGCTGCGGACGTACTCCGCCATCGAGTGCGCCAGCGCGGCACTGCTGGGGAGGATGGAACCGGTCGCGTGGAACGTGCGTAGCGCTTGGCTGAAGAACAGCCTGGTGTCGCGCAGGCGCTCCTCCAGTCTGAGAGAGGAAAGGGGTCCGGCGGGGCTCTGGATCTCGGACATACCCGAACGCTAACGCCTCCGGCTGCCGGAGGGGGAGGCGACGCGACCGCCTTCCGGCGGAATACCAGGTCAGGGCAGGGTGTGCAGAACCACACGGGGGAATCGGGAACCCCCCGGCCCCTCGCCTCCGCACGTGCGCGCGCGACCCGGACCGCGCCCCGGCCGCCCGCACGGCAACGCCCTACCCTGGGGATATGAGCGAACCGGCGAAGTCCCCCGAGCCCCCCGCCCGCACCCGGACCGCCCTGGTGACCGGAGCCTCCACCGGTATCGGGGAGGAGTACGCCCGCAGGCTGGCCGAACGCGGCTACTCCCTCGTCCTGGTGGCCAGGCGCGGGGACGTCCTCGACGCGCTCGCCGAGGAGATCGCCGACCGCTACGGCGTGGACGTCCGGCCGCTCGCCGCCGACCTCGGCACCGACGAGGGGCTCGCCCCCGTCGTCGAGCGGCTCCGGGCCGACGGCAGCGGAGCCGAGCCCCCCGTCGACCTGCTGGTCAACAACGCCGGGCGCGGGGACGGCGGGACCTTCGCCGAGCAGGAGCCCGACGAGATCGACTCCATGCTCGACCTCAACGTGCGAGCCGTCCTCCACCTGGCCCGCGCGGTCCTGCCGGTGCAGATCGCCCGCCGCGAGGCGGGCGACACCCGGACCAAGCTCGGCGTCATCAACGTGTCCTCCCTCGCGGGCGAGATCGCCGCGAACCCCGGCGGCTCCGTCTACGGCGCGGGCAAGAAGTTCGTCACCCTGTGGAGCGAGAGCGTCGCGGCCGAGGTCTCGCGGCACGACGTGCACGTCACCGTCGTCCTGCCGGGCTTCGTCCGCACCGACATGACCCTGGGCGTCCAGAAGAGCGGTCTGCCCGCGTTCGCGTTCGTCCCCAAGGACCAGGTCGTCCGCGAGTCGCTCGTCGCCTGGGCGGCGGGCCGTCCCAGCGTGGTCCCCGGCGGACAGTACAAGGCCGCGAGCGGCATCCTCCGGTTCCTGCCCCGAACGCTCGTGCGCGCCACCGCCCGCCGCGTCCGGTGAGGAGGTTCGCGGGCCGGTCGGCGTGCGGTGTGGTGAAAACCGCCGCCCACATGCTGAGACATCCCCGGGCCGGTGCGGCGCCGGGGCTCCGGAGCGCCTACCCTGGTACAGCATCTGTCGGTCGAGGAAAGACACCATGAAGACCTTCGAAGAGCTGTTCGCCGAGCTGTCCGAGAAGGCGCGCTCCCGCCCCGAGGGGTCCGGGACCGTCGCCCAGCTCGACGCCGGCGTCCACGCCATCGGCAAGAAGGTCGTCGAGGAGGCCGCAGAGGTCTGGATGGCCGCCGAGTACGAATCGGACGAGCAGGCCGCCGAAGAGATCTCCCAGCTCCTCTACCACCTCCAGGTTCTGATGCTGGCCCGTGGCCTGCGGCTCGAGGACGTCTACAAGCATCTGTAGGTCGGTCCTCGCGCCCGCCGCGGCGCGTACCGGCCCGGACGTCTCCGCACCCGTACGCACAGCCCACAGAAAGCCATGAACATGCCCGACATGTTGAGAATCGCCGTGCCCAACAAGGGCCAGCTCTCCGAACCCGCCGTCGAGATGCTCCGCGAGGCCGGGTACCGGCAGCGCAAGAGCAGCCGCGACCTGGTCATGGTCGACCCGGAGAACGACACCGAGTTCTTCTTCCTGCGCCCCAAGGACATCGCCGTCTACGTCGGCGAGGGCATCCTCCAGGCCGGGATCACCGGCCGCGACATGCTGCTGGACTCCGGCGCGCCCGTGGACGAGGTCCTGGCGCTGGGCTTCGGCGGCTCCACGTTCCGGTTCGCCGCCCCCAACGGCGCGGGCATGACGCTGGCCGACCTCAACGGCAAGCGCATCGCGACCTCCTTCGACGAGCTGCTGCGCGCCCACCTGGCGGAGAAGGGCGTCGACGCCCGCGTCATCCACCTGGACGGCGCGGTCGAGAGCTCCGTCCAGCTGGGCGTGGCGGACGCCGTCGCGGACGTGGTCTCCACCGGGACCACCCTGCGCCAGGCCGGCATGGAGACCTTCGGCGAGCCGATCCTGGTGTCCGAGGCGGTCGTCATCCGGCCGACCGGCGCCGGGGACGACCCCAAGATCGAGACGCTGATCCGCCGCCTGAAGGGCGTCCTGGTCGCCCGCGACTACGTGATGATGGACTACGACGTGCACGCCGAGCACCTGGAGGCCGCGGTCGCGCTCACCCCGGGCATGGAGGGGCCGACGGTCTCCCCGCTGCACCGGGAGGGCTGGGTCGCCGTCCGGTCGATGGTGCCGCGCAAGGCCGCCCAGCAGATCATGGACGACCTGTGGACGCTCGGCGCCCGCGCCATCCTGGTCACGGACATATACGCCTGCCGGCTCTGACCCCTCCGGCGGCACACGCCTGACACGGGCCCCGCGACGACCGTCGCGGGGCCCGGTGCGCGGGCCGGACCCCTGAGCGGCGGCGGGGCGCCGCGCGGGCGCGACGGTGGAGGCCGCCGAGTCCGCTTGACGGTGGTCTGTGTCAGGATGCCCGAATGATCGAAGACTTCCGCGGTGCCGTCAGCGCCGTGGCCGAAGCCGCCGAGAACGAGCCCTCCCAGCTGCGCGCCGCCGTCAGCGCGGTCTTCCGGCTGGCCGACCGGGTTCCCGCCGACGCCCGGGTCGAGGGCCTCGCCGTGCTGACCGAGACCCTGCGCGCCCACCAGTGGTCGGCGGGCGTCGCAGCCGACATCGCCCTGCTCTGCGGGGCGCTGGTGGAGAGCGGCGTCCCCGCCGGGCCCGCCGGGGTCGAGGTCATGCGCCAGCTCGCCGAGTACGGCAAGCTGGCAGGGGTCTTCCTGCACGTGTGGCAGAAGACCGGGGACGACGCCCCGCCCCACCCCGGCGAGGTCAGCGAGGCCTCGGAGGAGCGCGTCACGCCCGAGCTCGAACAGCTGGCGCCTCTCGCCACCACCGGCTGGTGGGTGTCGCACCGCTACGGCCTGGCCGCCAAGACGATGCTGTGCGACCCCGGCGTGCGCGCCGCCCTGCGCGAGGACCCCCGGACGCTGGGGGAGCTGGTCGTCATCGCCGGGCAGCTGGGTCCGCACGTCGAGGAGTACGGCGAGATCGCCGAACTGCTGCGCATGGCCGAGGCCGACCGCATGGTGGTCCTCCACCGGCAGTCCGCCCGCGTCTTCCGGGTCCGGTTCGACGGGGTCTCGGACAACTTCCAGCTGCACACCCTGCTGGAGGACGCGCTGATCGGGGACCAGGGGCTCGCCGTCCCCGGACGCCGCCCGCTCCCGGAGTGGGTGGCCTCCGCCACCGACCTCCGCGACGACCCGCGCACGTCGATCGTCGAGGGCCAGTGGGACCTGGTCGGCGTCGGCGGTACCTGGGTCGACCGCGAGGCGGCCCCGGGCGCGGTCCCCGTCGTGGACGGCGAGCGCGCCGTGGTGCTGGAGCCGATCTCGCTCCCGCACAGCTGGCGGACCGGTCGCCGCCACCCGCACATCGACGGCTGGCTGCGGGTCGAGGAGGAGCTGTCCCCGGAGGAGGGGGCGGAGTGGTGGAACCGGGCCCATCCGCCCGGCGCCGTGGTGCACCCGATGCTCCCCGCCCCGCCGCCCGCGCCCGAACCGGGACCGGGGGCCCCGCTGGCCCCGGCGGAGCCGTGGGGCGTGCCCCAGGCGTACCGGCACGACTTCGTGCCCCCGCCCCTCCCGGACCACGGGGGGACCGACCGCGCACCGGGGGCCGGGTCCCCGGACACGGCCGCCCCGGCCCGCGTCGCGCGGCACTCGCGGGACGACGGGCGGGGGGAGGCCGCGCCGGCGGGCGAGCGCACGGTCCCCGCCTCGCACGGGTCCTGGGGCGAGCCGTCCGCCCACGGCGGGGGCGCCCCGGGGCACGGGGTCCCCGGCGCCGAGCCCGGTCACCGGGCAGGGGCGCCGGAGCCGTGGGACACGCCTGTGCCGTCGCAGACCTGGGACGCGCCGGCGGACGAGCGCACGGTCCCCGCCCCGCACGGGTCCTGGGGGTCCCCCCAGGGACCGGGTGAGGACTTCGCGGGGGAGTCCCCGGCGTCCGTTCCGCCGCCTCCGCCGGGCGCGGGGGCCGAGGACCGGAGCGCCCGTCCGGCCCCCGCGCACGCGGTGACCACGCCCCCGGGCGCCGTCCACATGGACCCGCTCCCCGAGGGCGTCTCGGACAGCTCCGGCTGGGGCCCCTCCTGGAAGGACTGACCCCGGCGCCCGCGGGCCCTCAGCCCCGCGGGCCGTCGGCCCGGTGAGGGGTCGGCCGTGACTGGAGCGCGGCCCAGATCAACGGGACCTGGAGCGGCACCCGTCCCCAGGCGACCAGCTTGCCGTCGGCGGGGCCGGGCAGCCTGCCCGACCCCGCGTCCAGGGCCATGCGCACGTTGGCGGGCCACACGGCGAGCAGCAGCGCGGCGCTCGCCGGACCGGCCCACCGCCTGCGCGTGAGCAGGCCCGCCCCGCAGACCAGCTCGGCGGCGCCGCTGCCGTACACCCACGCCGTCGGCTTCGGCAGGCTCCGGGGCATGATCGCCCGGAAGGGCCCGGGCGCGGCGAAGTGCAGCACGCCCGACGCCGCGAACAGGCCGCCGAGCGCGTACGGGGCGGCTCCGCGCACCGTGGACAGCAGGCGGCCGGTCCGCTTCGAGGGGTTCATGGTCTCTCCTTCTGAGCTGGGGTCCGCGCCGGTCAGCCTCAAACTACTCGCTGGTAGCCTCCGGGGTCCGCTCCGCCCCGGGGCGCGCGTGCGACCCGCGGGGCCCGGTCCGCCTCACCGCCCGGACCCCGGCTGCCCGGGCAGCCCCGGGACACCGCCGTCCTCCCGGTCCAGCGCCTCGGAGAACCCCGCCTTCACCCCCTCGAAAGCCACGATCCCCGCAACTCCCTGGAATCCAGGGTGTTGCGGGGACCGCCAGAACCCACGAAGGGGGTTCCGGGCCCTCACGGGACCGGCGCCTCAGCAGCAGCGCGCACCGGGGTCGGTGTCTCCCTTGTCCGTGTGGTGGCGCCAGAAGACGCGCTCGGTCATCGGCTCCTCGCCCGGGTGCTCCCGGGCGTGGTGCTCCAGGTAGATCTCGTAGGCCCTCGCGCCCACGACGCCCCGGGCGATCTGCCACGCCTCCCGGAGGCCGCGCGCCAGGTTCGCCCCGAACTCCGGGCGTGCCCGCATGCCCTACTCCTTCTTCGCTTCCGGGGTCCCGCCCCCGGCTTCTCCGTCCGTGCCCCGCGCGCCCTCGGCGCCCACGGCGGCGAGCCGCTCGGAGAACTCCTTCTCCGCCCTGGTGGGGACGAGACCGGACGGCGCCCAGATCTTCGACTCCTCGTAGGGGGCCTCGGTGAGGGGCAGCGTACCGTCGGGGGCCCGCAGCGCCTTGATCCACACCCGGACCGAGTCGACCAGGATGATGACGATCAGCAGCGCGAACAGGGCCGACAGGACGCCGTCCACGGTCGTGTTCACCACGACCTGGCGCATCGCCTCCTCGCCCTGGATGGCGCCGACGCCGGTCTCGCCGTCGGCGAGGGCGTCGGAGAACTGCTGGCGCTGGGCGAAGAAGCCGATCTTCGGGTCGGCCGAGAACACCTTCTGGTAGCTGGCGGTCAGCGTGACCACCGCGTCCCACGCCAGCGGCACCAGCGTCACCCACGCGTACTTGGCGCGGCCCGACTTGATCAGCAGCGTCGTGCACACCGCCAGGGCGACCGCCGCCAGCAGCTGGTTGGCGATGCCGAACAGCGGGAACAGCTGGTTGATGCCGCCGAGCGGGTCGTTGACGCCCGCCCACAGGAAGTAGCCCCACGCGGCCACGATCACCGCGCTGCAGAACCACGCCCCGGGCTTCCAGCTCGGGTCGCGCATGGGCTTGTACACGTTGCCCAGGGTGTCCTGGAGCATGAAGCGGCCCACCCGGGTGCCGGCGTCCACGGTGGTGAGGATGAACAGCGCCTCGAACATGACCGCGAAGTGGTACCAGAACGCCATCATGGCGTCCCCGCCGAACACCTCCGAGAAGATGTACGCGGCGCCGAGGGCGAACGTCGGCGCACCGCCGGTGCGCGCGAGGATCGAGTCCTCCTCGATCAGGTCGGCCGTGTGCTGGAGCGTCGCGGCGTCGATGGTGAAGCCGAGCTGGCTCACCGCCTGCGCGGCGCTCTCCACGCTGTCGCCCAGGGCGGTCGCGGGCATGTTCATCGAGAAGTACACGCCCGGGTCGATGATGCAGGCCGCGATCAGGGCCATGATCGCCACGAACGACTCGGTCAGCATCGAGCCGTAGCCGATCATCCGGACCTGGCCCTCCTTCTCGATGAGCTTCGGGGTGGTCCCCGACGAGATGAGGGCGTGGAAGCCTGACAGGGCGCCGCAGGCGATGGTGATGAACACGAACGGGAACAGCGAACCGGCGAACACCGGGCCCTGGCCGTTGAACGCGAACTCGGTGAACTGCGGGAGCTGGAGCTTCGGCATCGCCACGAGGATCGAGACCGCGAGCAGCACGACCACGCCGACCTTCATGAAGGTCGACAGGTAGTCGCGCGGGGCCAGCAGCAGCCACACCGGCAGGACCGAGGCGACGAAGCCGTAGACGATCAGGCCGAAGGTCAGCTCGTTCGGCGTGAACAGGAAGACCTCGCGCAGCACCGCGTGCTCGGCCACCCAGCCGCCGCCGACGATGGCGAGCAGGAGCAGCACCACGCCGATGGCGGAGGTCTCCATGACCTTGCCCGGCCGCAGATAGCGGAGGTACACCCCCATGAACAGGGCGATCGGGATCGTCATGATCAAGGAGAACGAGCCCCACGGGGAGTCCGCGAGCGCGTTGACCACGACCATGGCGAGCACGGCGAGCAGGATGACCATGATCGCCATGACGGCGATCAGCGCGGCGATGCCGCCGACCGGGCCGATCTCCTCGCGGGCCATCTGGCCGAGCGAGCGGCCGTTGCGCCGGGTGGAGAAGAACAGCACCACCATGTCCTGCACGGCGCCGGCGAAGATGACGCCGAGGATGATCCAGATCGTGCCCGGCAGGTAGCCCATCTGGGCGGCCAGGACGGGGCCGACCAGGGGACCGGCGCCCGCGATGGCCGCGAAGTGGTGGCCGAACAGGACCCGGCGGTCGGTCGGGTGGAAGTCCGCCCCGTTGTTGAGGCGCTCCGCGGGGGTGGCCCGGGTGTCGTCGGTCAGCAGCACCTTGTACTGGATGAACCGCGCGTAGAACCGGTACCCGATCGCGTAGGACGAGAGCGCGGCGAAGATCAGCCAGGCGGCCGAGATCTCCTCGCCGCGGTTGATCGCGATGACGCCCCACGCGAGTGCTCCCACCAGGGCGACGGCGATCCAGAGGGCGATGCTCCGGGGTGTCCACTTCGGCTTGGGCGGCTGCGCCGCCTGCCTACTGATCGGAACAGAGGACATCCGATCATTCTCCTCTTCTTACTGGCAACCACCAGGGAGGATCCGGTGGTCTGGTAGCGACCATCGTGCCCAGGCGAGGCGTTGTAGCCGGCGTCACAAAGACACCGATTGGATCACGGATTCAACACCGGGGGAACTTTCCCGTAACACGTGTTTCCGGGCGCCCGGGGCCCTCGCCGGTGCGGAGGAGTACGGCGCCGAGGGGCGGCACGGGCACAATGTGGAGATGAACCAGCGAATCCCGGACACCGCCCCCTCCACGGACTTCTCCGCACTGGAAGACGGTGCCGTCACCCTCGCGAGGGTGACCGGCGAGACCGGGGGCGACCTCGTGCTCCGCCGCGTGGGGGCCCACTACGAGATCTACAGCAACGGGGTGTTCCTCATGGACACCCGCGACGGCACCTCCGAGAGGGAGATGGTGCGCGCCGGCCTGGCGGCCCTCCCGGACGGCCGCTCCCGTGCCCGCGTCCTCATCGGGGGGCTGGGCGTGGGCTTCTCGGCGAGGGAGGCCCTGGAGAACCCCAAGGTGTCCCTCGTGGACGTCGTCGAACTCGAACCCCAGGTGATCGCCTGGCACGACGGCGAACTGGGGGAGGCCGCCGAGTACGTGCACCGGGACCCGCGGTGCCGCGTGCACAACGCCGACATCGTCGCGTGGCTGGCGGCGGCGTCGGCGAAGGAGAAGCCTCCCCGCTACGACGTGATCTGCCTGGACACCGACAACGGACCCGACTGGACGGTGGTGGAGAACAACAACCGCCTCTACGAGGCGGCGGGGCTGGAGCAGCTCGCCCGCCTGATGGCGCCCGGCGGGGTCCTGGCCTTCTGGAGCGCCAACGAGGTGGAGAGCTTCGAGGTCCTGCTGCGCGGGCACTTCGCGGAGGTCGAGGTCATGGAGGTGACGGTCTCGCACAGCGTGCCGGACGTGGTCTACCTGGTCAGCGGGCCCAAGGCCCCGTGACCGGTCCGCCGGGGGCCGACCCGGCCGCGCCGGCCCCCGGCGGCGGGCGGGCTCAGGCCCTGTTCCGCGCCATGTAGCGGGCGAACTCCTCCAGGGAGATGCGGGAGTCGCCGTCGCCGTCCATGGAGCGGACCACCTCGGCGGCCTGCTCCTCGGTGCACTCGTCGCCGAGGTTGTGCATGAGGGACGCCAGCTCCTGGGCGGAGATGCGCCCGTCGCCGTCGGTGTCGACGAGGGCGAACGTGGCCGCGTACTCGGTGGTGGGCATCTGTGGCTCCAGGGGTCGGGGTGTGTTCGGCGAAAGGCTACCGGGGGCCCGGCGCTCCGGGGAAGCGCCGGACGCCCCGGACACGGGAAGGGGCCGCGCGCACCGGCGCGGCCCCTGGATCCGTGTTCCCCGGCTGCTTCCTACCGGGAGCCCACGGACGCCCGCGAGCCGATCCACCGCGCGACGATGGTGAACAGCACGACCAGGACGAACAGGCACAGGGCCGCGCCCCAGGCGCGGTCGACGCCGGCCTCGAACGGCTGGGCGGCGCCCCGGTACAGCTGCATCGGCACGGCGCCCTGCGGCGAGCCCTGCATGGCCGTGACGATCAGGCCCGAACCGAAGGCCGTCAGCAGCAGCGGAGCCGTCTCGCCGATGCCGCGGGCGATCGCCAGCATCGAGCCGGTGGTCAGGCCGGGAGCGGCGGCGGGCAGCACCGTGTGCACGATGGTCTGCCACTTGCGCGCGCCGAGGCCGTAGCTGGCGTTGCGGAGCTCGTTGGGCACCAGGCGGAGCATCTCCTCCGCCGAGCGCGTCACGATCGGCAGCATCATCACCGCGATCGCCACGGCGCCCACGAACGTGCCGAAGCCCATGCCGCCCCAGCCGATCACCAGCAGGCCGTACACGAAGAGGCCGACGAAGATCGAGGGGATGCCCGTCATCACGTCGGTGAAGAAGCGGATCGAGGAGGTCAGCCTGTTCGGGCCGTACTCCACGATGTACACCGCCGTCGCGATGCCGAACGGGATCGACATCAGGACCGCCAGAGCCATGATGTACAGCGTGCCGACGAAGCCGGCCGCGTAGCCGCCGCCCTCGCGGCGGGGCGGGGGCTCGGTCTGGGTGAAGAAGTCCAGGTTGACCACGCCGATGCCGCGCCGGGTGACCTCGAAGATGATGAGGACCAGCGGGATCATGGCGAGGACCATCGCGGCGGTCAGGACCACCGTCGCGGAGCGGTTCTTGAACCTGCGGAACCCGGAGCCGGGGGGACGCTGGCTCAGCGGGGCGGGCCGTGCGGCCGGAGGGGTGGTGGTCGTGGTGCTCATACGGCGGCGTCTCCCGTGAACTGTCCCAGGCGCCACACGATGACGCGGGCCAGGATGTTGACGATCATCGTGACGAGGAACAGGGCGACACCGATCGCCATCAGCCCGGTCCTGGTCTCCGGCGAGGACTCGCCGAAGGTCGCGGCGATGTGCGACGCCATGCTGCTGCCGGTGCCGAACAGGCTCGCGCCCCATCCCTGGGACCCGCCGATCAGCATCAGCACGGCGATGGTCTCGCCCAGGGCGCGGCCCAGGCCCAGCATCGCGGCGGCCACGATGCCCGAGAAGCTGGCGGGCAGGACCACCTTGGTGATGACCTCCCACCGGGTCGACCCCAGCGCGTAGGCCGCCATCTGCTGCTCCAGCGGCTGGACGGCGACGACCTCGCGGATGATGGCGGTCATGATCGGCAGGATCATGATGGCGAGGACGATGCCGGCGGGCAGGTAGCCGACGCCGCGCACCGGGCCCTCGAAGAGGAAGAACCAGCCCATCGCGCCTTCGAGCCATTCGAAGAACGGCCGCATGACGTTGGGCAGGAACCAGTGCAGGCCCCACAGGCCGAAGATGACGCTGGGCACCGCGGCGAGCAGCTCGACCGTGTAGGAGAGCGGCTTGGCGATGCGGCGCGGCGCCAGGTGGGTGAGGTAGACGGCGACCATGATCGCCAGCGGCAGCGCGATGGCGATCGCGATCACCGACGTGATCAGGGTGCCGTAGATGAACGGCCAGGCGCCGTAGGTGCCGGTGATCTCCGTGCGGGAGCCGCCGGCCGTCCACTCCTCCCCGATGAGGAAGCCGAAGAACCCCTCCTTCGCGAAGACGGGCCAGGCCTCGGTCGTGGTCCGGATGACCATCAGCGCCAGGATGACCAGCACGATGGTGCCGCAGGCCGCGACGACCCACTTGAAGATCGGGTCTGCCAGGCGCCCCTTGCCGGACGTGAGCGTCCCCCGCCGGGGGGCCTCGGGGGCCTGCGGGGCCTCGGGGGCCTCGGTGGACATGTGCTTCTCCTCTGTGGCTTTCGTGGGAGTGGAGAGCGGCCCGCCCCGGCGCCTCGGGACGGAGGGGATGGGGGCGGGGCCGGGGCGACGGGCGCCCCGGCCCCGCTGGAGGGTTACTCCGTCGCTTCGGCGTCCTCTTCGGCGCCGGCCTCGGCGTCGCCGCCGCCGTTCTCGGCGTTGGTCCGCTCCAGCTCGGTGATGACGCGCTCGGTCAGCTCCTCGTTGAGCGGGGCGTAGCCCAGCTCGCCGGCCAGGTCCTGGGCGCCCTGGTCGGTCAGGGCCCAGGTCCAGAAGTCGATGATCGCGTCGGCGTTGGCCTGGTCGTAGCCGCAGGTGTAGGTGAAGATCCAGTTGGATCCGGCGATCGGGTAGCCCTCGCCGCCGATGTTGTCGATCGAGAACTGGAAGTTGTCCGGGATCTCGGCCTCGCCGGTGGCGGCGATCGTCGACTCCAGGGTCGGCTCGATCGGGGTGCCGTCCTCGTTGACGATGTGGGCGACGGCCAGGTCGGCCTCCTGGGCGAAGGACTGGTTCACGTAGCCCAGGCCGCCCGGGTTCTGGGTGATGCCCTGCGCGACGCCGTCGTTCTGCTGGCCGCCGACCAGGCCGTCGGCCCAGTCCAGCTCCTTGCCCTCGCCGTACTCGTCCGCCCACGACTCGACCTCGGTGGTCAGGTAGTGCGAGAACACGTAGGTGGTGCCGGAGCTGTCGGAGCGGTGGACCGGGATGATCTCGTCGCTCGGCAGGTCCATGTCCGGGTTGAGCTCGGCGATCGCCGGGTCGTCGAACGTGGTGATCTCGGTGGAGTAGATCCCCGCGAGGGTCTCCGCGTCCAGGACGAGGCCGTCCAGGTCGGGGTTGCTCAGGGCGATGACGACCGCGCCGAACACGACGGGGAACTGCACGGCCTCACAGCCGCGGGCCTCGGCGGCGGCCGCGAGGTCCTCCTCGCCCAGGAACTCCTCGGAGGAGCCGAAGTCGACGGTCTGCTCCAGGAACTGCTCGACGCCCGCACCGGAGCCGACGCTCTGGTAGTTGACGCTGACCCCGGGCTGCACGCCGTTGGAGTACTCGTAGATCCAGTCCTGGAACAGGGGGTCGGGGAAGCTGGCGCCGGCGCCGGTCAGCTGCGCGCTGAGATCGCCGCCGCCACCACCGTCTGCACCGTCGCCTGCCGCGTCGCCGCCGCCACCGCACGCCGTGGCGAGCAGGGGGATGGCTGCCAGGACGGCGAGCTTGGAACGCCCGTTGCGCATGTCGTAGTTCTCCTCGTTGAATCACCGCTGTCGGGGCTGACGTAAAACGACAGTAAGCGTGCAGAAAGTCGCGCTGACATCGAAATGGAGGCCGGTTGGTAGAAGGCGGGTGAATGCGAAGTGAATGGGGGTAACCATTCAATAACGGCCGGGCGTTTCCGCGGTTGTCGACTTCTGTCATGTGCCCGGGACTCGCTGTGATGACCTGCGGGTATGCCGACTCCTGCGCGGTTTTCGCCGTGACCGACCGGCAAGGAAGGTGACGTGTCCGGTTGCCCTTCGGTTCACCTTCACGTGTGTCGATCGGCGAAGTGACGCCTACATGAACAATGGGTCGCTCCGGCGCCCGCTGGAGGACCCTGGATGTTCGTCGGCAGCTTTTCGTATGTGGTCAGCCACCATTCGCGGTATCGAGCCGGTAGCCGATTCCGCGCACCGTGTGGATGAACCGGGGCTGGGCCTCGGAGTCGCCCAGCTTGTGTCTCAGGCGGCGGATGTGCACGGCGATCGTGTTGTTCACCGGAGGCAGGGGCTTGTGCCACACCTCGGTCCACAGCTCCTCGCGGCTGACCACCCGTCCGTTGTTGCGCAGCAGGAAGTCCATGATCCCGAACTCGCGCAGGGCCAGGTTGACCGGGTTGCCGTCCACGAACAGCCGGTGTCCCAGGGCGTCGAGCTCCAGTGCCCCCGAGCGGAGCGCGGACGGCGACGCCCCGCCGTCCGGTCCGCCCCCGTCCGCGCCGGGGAGCGAACCGCGCAGCAGGGCCGCCAGTTCCGGGATCCGGTAGGGGCGGCTCACGCACGCCGTCGCGCCGGCCGCCAGCGCCCTCATCGCCCGCTGGGAGTCGCCCGGCCCCACCCCGATGAGTATCGGGATCTCGGTCGCCCGGCGGGTGACCCGCACCAGCGTCTCCAGGTCCACCTCGGGCGGGTTCGCGCTGGTCACCAGCGTGTCCGGACGCATCATCCCCACCCGCAGCAGCGCCTCCGCGCCGTCCACGCACACCGTGATGTCCACGTCGTGGCCGCTCAGCGACAGCACCAGCTGGTGGGACTGCTCCGACTCCGGTTCGACCAGCAGGACCCGCAGCGGGCCCTCCCACCGGTCCGGGCGCTCGACCGGGTCCGCGTCGCCCAGGGCGCCCGGGGTGGGAGAGGGGACGGACGCGGAGGGCGTGAGCGCGGGCATGGGGGTCCACTTCGTCGAAGGTGCGTGAGAGGGGCGGCCCCGTCGCGGCCGGTCCGGCAGACCGTCCCGTCGCCGGGCGCCCGGGCCGATCGGCCGAAGCGGCCCACCATCGCTGGTCGCCCCGTTGGGGACGGCTTGGGCCGATCAGCCGAAGCGGCCCACCATCGCTGGTCGCCCCGGTGGGGCTGTCAGGACCGCAGAGCCGATCAGCCGAAGCGGCCCACCATCGCTGGTCGCCCCGGCGGGGACGGCTCAGGCCGATCAGCCGAAACGACCAGCGATATAGTCCTCGGTCCTCTGGTCGGACGGCTTGCTGAAGATCGTGGTGGTCTCGTCGTACTCGACGAGGCTGCCGTAGCGGTCGCCCGCGTCGTCCACCCCGGCGGTGAAGAACGCGGTCCGGTCGGACACGCGCGCGGCCTGCTGCATGTTGTGGGTCACGATGACGATGGTGTACTCGCTGGCCAGCTGGTACATCAGGTCCTCGATCTTGAGGGTCGCGATGGGGTCGAGCGCGGAGCACGGCTCGTCCATCAGGATCACCTCGGGGTTCACCGCGATCGTGCGCGCGATGCACAGGCGCTGCTGCTGGCCGCCGGAGAGGGCGAACGCGCTCTCCTTGAGCTTGTCCTTGACCTCGTCCCACAGGGCGGCCTTGGTCAGCGTCTCCTCGACCAGGTCGTCCATGTTGCCGCGGGCGCCGTTGATGCGCGGGCCGTAGGCCACGTTGTCGTAGATCGACTTCGGGAACGGGTTGGGCTTCTGGAAGACCATGCCGATCCGGCGGCGCACCTCGATCGGGTCGACCTCCGAGGCGTACAGGTCCTCGCCGTGGTAGGTCACCCGCCCCTCGATGCGGGCGCCCGGGATGAGGTCGTTCATCCGGTTGAGGGTCCGCAGGACGGTGCTCTTGCCGCAGCCGGACGGGCCGATCATCGCGGTGATCTGGCGCGGTCCGACCTTGAGGTTCACGTCGCGCACGGCCTTGTTGGACCCGTAGTGGATCGAGAGGCCGGAGACGTCGAAGACGGGGTCTCCGAGGTCGGGGACCTCGCGGTTGTACCGGACGGTGTCGGGTGCGACGCCGCGACCGGACTCGGTGCCGCGATCGGTGCCGCGAGGGGACGCGGTGTTGCTGACAGACATGGGTCCACTTCCGGGTCGGACGGTGCTTGCGCGGTCATGGGGGGCAGAACCGGCGGAGCGCGGTCGAATACCATGCAAATCCGTCCACATGAAGGCCGAGTGAACGATCCTCGTGGCGAAGGTGAACGTGGGCGGTGAACTCGGAGGCGTTCCGAACGCGGAACGTTGCCCTTCCGTCACCGAAGGCGGGCGCGGGCGTGGCGGTCCCGTGCCCGGACACGCGGACGCCCGGCCCTCCCGCCGTCGCGGGAGGGCCGGGCGCGGGGTCTTCCCGGCGCCGCCCGGTTACTCCGGGGCGTCGCCGCCCTGCTCGGTGATCTTCTGGCGCACCTCGTCCATGTCCAGCTCCTTGGCCTGGGTGATCAGGCTCTCCAACGCCTCGGAGGGCAGAGCGCCGGGCTCGTTGTAGATGACGGTGCGCTCGCGCACGATCATCAGCGTCGGGATGGACTGGATCTTGAACTCGAAAGCCAGCTCGCGCTGCGCCTCGGTGTCCACCTTGGCGTGCACGATGTCGGTGTGGGTGTCCGCGGACTTCTCGAAGACCGGGGCGAACTGCCGGCAGGGACCGCACCAGTCCGCCCAGAAGTCGATGAGGACGAAGTCGTTGTCCTTCAGCGTCTCCGCGAAGTTGTCCTTGGTGAGCTCGACCGTGGGCACGTGGTCTCCTGATCTCTTCGTTGGTTGGTGTCGACCGTCGGCCAACCGCCATCTCTCAGTCCTACAGCGGTCGTGCCCACTCGTTTGTTCCGCATGCGTTCCCGGGGCCACGGACCCGTGTCCAGGACAAGAGGTTTCCGACACAACACGTGTTGCATACCTGTTTGGGAGGAAAGGAGCCTGGCGACTAGGGTCGGTCGGAGGGGCTCGGGTTCCTCGTGGGGAACCGTGGCCGGACGGGACGGAGCGCGCAGAGCGCCAGGTGGACGGGGGTGGCCGTGAAGGACGATGCGGCGCCCGGGGACGGCGCCCGGGAGTGGGACGTCGACTACCGGTTCACCCTCGCGAACGAGCGCACCTTCCTCGCCTGGGTCAGGACGTCCCTGGCCCTCCTCGCCGGAGCCGTCGCGGTGCTGCACCTGCTCCCCCTGGGATGGGCGGAGTGGCCCCGCACCGCGGTCGGCCTGCTGCTCGCGGCGCTCGCCGGTGTCATCACGGTCTACGCGCCGCTGCGCTGGTACCGCGTGCAGAGGATCATGAGCCGGGGCGGGACCCTGCGGCTGAGCCTGCTCCCCCTGGTCACCACGTTCGCGGTGGGGCTGGTGTGCGCCCTCGTCCTGCTGGGCAACCTCCTGTGAACGCGCCCGTCGACCGCGACGACCCCGGGCTGCAGCCCGAACGCACCCTGATGTCGTGGCAGCGGACGCTCATCCTCCTCGCCGTGGTGGGCCTGCTGTTCATGCGCGGCTCGCTCACGAACGACGTCGACAGCGTCCTCCAGGCGTCCCCGCCGGTGCGCGTGGCCACGGCGGCCGCGCTGCTGGTCATGTGCTCCGTGCTCGGCTTCCACCTGTGGTGGCGCTGGCGCCGGATCGGCTACGGCACCCGGGACCCGGGGACGGGCGGGCCCCCGCTGTCCGTCGCCAGGCCGTGGGCCATGGCGCTCCTGTGCTCGACTGTGCTCGCGCTGAGCGCGGTCCTGGTGCTGACGGTGCTGGCGGGCTCCTGAGGGGCCGGTCCCGGCGTCCCGTGGCGTCCTGCCCCTATGCCCTGGTCGGGCTGGTCGGCGGGGTCCGGCGCCGTCACTCCTGTCCCTCCGCGGGCGCGGCGCGCGCCGGGGGTCCGCCGGAGCGGGCGGCAACCCCTCCCGGGCGCGGTGTCCGGGGTCCCTGCGTCGGAGCCGGCTGGGGCGGGGAGGCGCCCCGTGCCGGACCGGCCGGGTTCCTACGCGGGGGCGGGCACGGGCGGCGCCGTGCTCCGGTGCTCCACGATCGACCGGATGATGTCGTTGAGGTCGCGCTCGGGCCGGTAGCCGACCAGGCGCCCGGCCAGGGAGGTGTCGGGGTAGCGGCGCTGCATGTCCTCGTAGCCCTCCCCGTACGCCTCCTCGTAGTCGATGTAGGTGATCGGGCTCGCGGAACCGGTGAGCTCGACGACCCGGTCGGCCAGGCCCTTGATCGAGATCTCCTCGTGGCCCCCCAGGTTGACGGCCTGGTTGTAGGCCTCGGGGGTCTCCATCAGTCTCAGGAGGCCGGGCACCACGTCGAACACCGAGCCGAAGCAGCGGCGCTGCGTCCCGGTGCCGTACACGGTGATCGGCTCCCCGGCCATCGCCTGGTCGACGAACCGGGGGACGACCATGCCGTAGCGGCCGGTCTGCCGGGGGCCGACCACGTTGAAGAAGCGGGCGATGACGCACGGGACCCCGGACTCGGTCCCGTGCACGTAGGCGATCAGCTCGTCCAGCCCCTTGGCCGCGGCGTAGGACCACCGGCTCTTGGTCGCGGACCCGTAGATCCGGTCGTCGCCCTCCTTGAGCCCGTCGGCGTCGTTCTTGCCGTAGACCTCGCTGGTGGACGCGATCATGTACGGCACGCGGTGCGCGACCGCCGACTCCACCACGTTCTCCGTCCCGTGCAGGTTGATCCGCAGGGAGCGCAGCGGGTTGTCGACGATGTTGTAGACGCCGACGGCCGCGGCGAGGTGGAACACGGTGTCCGCCTCCGCGACCAGCGCGTCGACCAGCTCCCTGTCCAGGACGTCCCCGCGCACGAAGCGGAATCCGGGTGAGCCCTCCACCCGGGAGAGGTTCGCGGCGGAACCGGTCGACAGGTCGTCCAGGACCGTCACCCGGTGTCCCTGCGCGACCAGGTGGTCGCACAGGTGAGAGCCGATGAACCCGGCTCCTCCGGTCACTACAGCCTTCATGGTTTCCCCTCCACTGAGCGGTGTGCGTTGAGGTGCTTCCAGCGTTGCGCGAGCGGGGCGCGTGTCGGAGAAGTAGGTGGACCGGGACGGGGCCCGGTCGTTCAGGCCAGGCAGCGGAGCACGTGGAACCCCTCCCCGAGCGCGACCCCGGCCTGCATGCCGCGGAGCACGGCGAGGCTGCGCAGGGTCGGTTCGGAGCGCGTGTGCGGGTGCCTGTGGCTCTGCGAGCCGTACAGCTCCATGGCGTGGAGCTTGTCCGCCAGTTGGGACTCGTCGAGTTCGACGACGAGGTTCGGCGGCGCCACCGGCTCCGACCGCCACTGGTCGGCGGCCTCCTCGTAGGCCAGCACCAGGCGCGGGTGGTGGCGCAGGGCGGTGTCGGAGGGGCGCAGGGCGGTGTGCACGGCCTCCGCGGTGGCCTGGTGGTCCTGGTTGTAGCTGGTGCGGTGCGGCGCGAGCACCACGGTCGGCCGGAGCCGTTCGACCGACAGGGGGCTCTCCCGCTCGATCAGCCGGGTCAGGTCCACCCGGGCGACGGTGTCGAGCCGCAGGTGGTGGGCGTCGCCGGGGAGGGCCATGTGCCAGTCGTCCCAGCGGAAGTGGTCGGAGACCTTCTTGATCTCCGCGTAGCGCTCCTCGGCGGTGGAGAAGCCCTTCGGCGACTGGTCGGCGGTGTCCCCGACGGTGAGGAACTGGACGAACACCTCGGCTCCGGCGCTCTTGGCCTTGCTCATGAGGCCGCCGCAACCGAGCGTCTCGTCGTCCGGGTGGGGGGCGTAGACCAGGATCCGTTCCTGGGACCAGTCCGTCGTCATGCCGGTGTGCCGTCCTTTGCCGAGGTGGGGGCGATCGTGGTTGTCCCGAACCCGTGGAGCGGTCCCGTGCCCGCGGTCGCGGGAGGGGTGCCGACACGCGGTCAGCTCCGTGTCCGTGCCTGCCGGAGCACGTGGAGCGCGTCCGGCCCGGCGTTGAGGAGGAGGTCGATCGCCGACAGGCGCGGCACGAAGCCGGGGCCGGCGGGCAGGTGCTGCGGGTACACCGGATGCCGGAAGTCCTGCCATTCGACGCCGATCCCGTAGCGGCGCAGGGCCCCGGTGTCCAGGTAGTCCCTGGCGCCGTCCCCCGAGAGCATGATGTCCGCGCCGGTCTTGGCGCAGATCTGGGCGAGCAGCTCGCTCTTGCGCCCCGGGAAGTCCCCGATCTCGCTGGCGAGCAGCACCGGGGTGTCGATCCCGAAGCAGCGCATCAGCATGCGGGTCGTCTCCGTGGCGAGCTCCGCGAGGCCGTCCCACTCCGTTTCGTACAGATGGGCGATCTCGTCGCGGTATTCGCGCCAGTACGGCGCTCTGCGGTAACAGTGTTCCGAGAGTGCCTTGTAGTGCCTGATCCTCCATCGGCGCCCGTTGTCAATGCGCTTGTCCAGTATGCGATCATCGCGGTTGCCCTGGTTGACCGGCACGGTGAGCAGGACGGGCTTGTCACGCCCCGCGACATAGTTGCGGTTCTGCCAACCGCGCCGTTCAAACTGCACCGTGTCCAATACGACGAAAAGGTCGGATCGGTCGATCTTGTCGATGAGGCCCAGCCAGGGCAGGTAGTGCGGCTGGTGGAGTGCCACCCGCGTGACCGAGTCGGGTGCCCCGATGTTGTTACTGGTGGCAGTGTTGCTCATGGGCCTGCTGTTCTGCTTGCCGCGGGTCGGATCAGGCGAGGGGGAGGGTAAGCCGCCGATCACGCCGAGCGTTCTCCTTCTCTCCGTGGGGCACCTTTGGTGAGGATTGTCCGAGTTTTCGGGCAGCCCGGTATAAACCGAAGTGCGTACCGCGCTACCCCGGCCCTCCTCACAAATATCTTCTAATGGGTACCACCTCACGCAAGCCCGTGTATACGATTTGCGTGGCCTACATAGGACGCGAACCAGGGTCAACCACTCAGTGCCGTAGGGCGTCAACCTAACGCTGGATTTGCGGGTTCATGTCGGTCCGAAAACCGATATCTTTCGGAGAGGTCCTAGGGCTGTGCGTATCGCGCGTTTCATCGGTGGCCTGTTGACCGGGTTGATCGCCCTGGTCCTTGCCGTCGCACTCTTCGTCTACTGGTTCGCCTTCGCCGCGGACATGGCGGCCGCCGCGGGACTGGGCGCGTTCGGCTACGTGTTCCTGTGGCTGGCGTTCGGCGCCAACCTCCTCCTGTGGACCGCCGCCGGCCTCCTGCGCCTGGGCGAGGACTCGGTCCGCGCGGTGGTGCGGCCGCGCGCCCGCCGGGGCCGGGCGGTCGGGGCCGCCCCGCCGGAGCGGGTCCTGGTCGCCGCGGGCGCCTCCGAAGCCGGCGCCTCCGAAGCCGGTCCCCCCGGAGCGGGCGGTCCCGTCCGGCCGGCGGGGCGTCACGCTTCCGGGCGGCCCGGGGGCGCGCGGGGCGACGACCCCGGTATCTCCCTGGCGGTCGTCATCCCCGCGCACAACGAGGAACCCGTCATCCACGCGGCCATCGGGTCGGCGCTGAGCCTGTTCGACCGCTGGGACGTCTACGTGGTCTCGGACTCCTCCAAGGACGCCACGGCGGAGATCGCCGCCAGGACCGGCGTCAACGTGCTCGAACTGCTCACCAACCGCGGCAAGGCCGGCGCCATCGAGGCGGTCATCGAGGAGTTCTCCCTGACCGAGAACTACGGCGGTGTCCTCATCCTGGACGCCGACACCGAACTCGACCCGGGGTACGTGGAGGGGGCCAGGCGCCAGCTGGAGGACCCTTCGGTCGCCGCCGTCGCGGGCTTCGTCGTCTCGGAGTGGAAGCCGCGGGAGCGGACCCTCGTCGGCAGGACCATCTCCGCCTACCGGGACCGCCTGTACTTCATGCTCCAGTACCTCATGCGGTTCGGGCAGACCTGGCGGCACGCCAACACGGCGTTCATCGTGCCGGGCTTCGCCAGCGTCTACCGCAGCGAGGCTCTGCGGGAGATCGACGTCAACCCCCCGGGGCTGGTGATCGAGGACTTCAACATGACCTTCGAGGTGCACCACAAGCGCCTCGGGCGCATCTCGATGAACCCCGACACCAAGGCCTACAGTCAGGACCCCTTCACGTTCGGGGACTACTACAAGCAGGTCGGCCGGTGGACGCTCGGCTTCTGGCAGACCATCCGCAGGCACGGGATCTGGCCGAGCGTCTTCTGGGCGTTCCTCGCGCTCTACGTCGTCGAGGTCGTGCTGGTCTCCGCGGTCCTGCTGCTCACCGCGCTCCTCGGGGTGTTCGTGCTCGTGGGAACGCTCGGCGGCGAGCCCTTCGGGACGCTGCCGTTCTTCGGAGGGGCCTTCACGGCGGTGTCGGCGCTCCTGCCGCTGACGGCGATCGCGATCGGCCTGTTCATCCCGGACTACATGCTCACCTGCCTGCTGACCGTGGTCCGGCGGCGGCCGTCCTACCTGCTGTACGGCCTGTTCTTCTTCCCGATCAGGCTGGTGGACGCCTACCTGTCGCTGCGCATGATCTCCAAGGCGTGGACCACCGACTCCGACGGGCGGTGGAGCAGCCCGGACCGCACGTCCAACAAGAGCTGAACTGCGGCGATGTGAGATTGTCCGGCCTCGTCCACCCCGGGGGGCCGTGGCCGCGGACAGCGTTTAGCCTCGAGGAGGGACCCCGACCCTCCTCGGGGCGGAAGTCTGACGAAGCGTGTGAGGTAGCGGTGGACAAGAGGCGTGTGTCGTTCGGGCTGTACAGGGTGCTCGCGTACGTGACCGGCGTTTTCCTGATCGGGCTGACCTTCGTGGCCATGCCCGCCAAGTACCTGGTCGGTGAGACGGCCCGCTTCTCCCTCATGCCGGCGCCGCAGGGGCTGGAGCACTGGTTCGGCCCCGAGTCGCCGCTGATGCTCTTCATCGCCATGCCGCACGGCTACATCTACATGGTGTACGTCTTCGCGGTGCTGTGGGTCGCGCTGGACCGGCGCTGGAGCGCCGCCCGCACCCTCGGCGTGGCCCTGGCCGGCACCGTCCCCGTGGTCGGGTTCGTCGTCGAGCACCGGATCGTCAGGTCCGAGCAGGCCAAGGAGGCTGCCGCGGGCGAGCGGGCTCAGGAGCCCGCGACCGCGGGCTGACCCTCCTGCCCCTCCCCGTCGGAGGCCCGCTCCCGCCGGGAGCGGGCCTCCGCCAGTTCCCGGCGCATGAGGATGATCCAGAAGACCACCGCTGAGACGCCGAACATCGCCCACTGCACCGTGTAGCTGAGGCTGCGCCAGTTGACCTCGACCTCGGTGGGCGGCTCGGGCGGCGGCACCGGGACGAGGGAGTCCGTGGCCGGGTCCTGCCCGGGCAGGGTGACGTAGCCCTCGTAGAGGGGGTGGTCCCACTCCTGGACCAGGACGGACGCCGCGATGCGCTCGACCTGTCCCTCGGACACCTCGACGGGGACGACCCCCTCGGCCCCGACGGGCGGCAGCAGCCAGCCCGTGACGGTGACCTCGCCGCCGGGGGCCCCGGGGATGTCCTGCCCCTCCTCGGCCCAGCCGCGGTTGACGGTGACGGCGCTGCCGTCCTCGGTGACCAGCGGCAGGATGACGTCGTGCCCCAGGACCCCGTCCACGACCCGGGGCACCAGGAGCTGCTCGGCGGTGTCGTAGCGGCCCGTGGCCTCGACCGCCTGGTTCGCGAAGGAGTCCGGGTGCATGTACGCGCCGGGTTCCAGCAGGTCCTCGACGGGGCGGGCGGAGGCCAGGTCCTCGACCGGGTTGGTGATCACCTCCCGGTCGGGCTCGAAGGCGCGGACGAACTGCCACGAGGTGCCGGTGGCGCACACCAGGACGACCAGCAGGGCGACCAGGTGGATGCCGAGCCAGCGAGGGCTGAGGAGCGGAGATCTCACCGGTCCAGGCTATGCGCGGCCTCCGGGCGGGCCGTCATGACCCCTGGTTGACGATGCCCCGAAGCCCTTGGGCTGCGGCCTGCCCAGCAATGACGATCACTTTAAGTAGTTTCTCGTGACTGAGGGTTGTTCTTCGAGGTTGGGGTGGGTAGTGTCGTCATCAACGCGGAACGACAGGGTCGATCCGCGGCAGACCTTACAGGCCGCGACTCCCGGGGGGAGGAGTCGCTGGCCGCTTCCCAGGCGAGGGTTGCTTCCGTACTTTGAGGGGGGATGCGGGAGCGACCCTCGCCGCCTTTCTTCCGGGGCGGGCCCATCGGTCGGTGGGCCCGCCCCGTCGCGTGTCCGCGGCCGGTCTCAGGGTGTGTTCCGGACGGATCGCTCGCGCAGGTCGGTGAGGTGGTGTGCCGCCGTCGCGAAGTCGTTGTCGTCGTGCAGGACGACAAGACCGTGGTGTGCCGCCGTCGCGGCGATGAGCAGGTCCACCGAGGACATCGCCCGGTGCGCGCCGCCCCGGAGGAGCCGGTATTGCGCGGACTCCACCCACTGCCAGGCGCTCTTCGGTGTGGGCACGTCCGGGTGCAGGATCCCGAACATCTCGTTGAACTGCTCGTACTCGTCGAGATTGCGTGCGGAGCGGCGGAATTCCGTACGTTGGACGGCACAGGACCCCACCGCCCCCTCGACGACGACGTCGCGCCAGGCGTCCCTGTGTTTCGGGTCCCTCAGGATCCGCCACAGGGCGGACGAGTCGATCAGATACCTGATCACTCCCCGCCCCCCTTCTCTGCGGAGCGCCTCTTCTGCCAGCTCTCGTAATCCCAGTCCTGGGAGAGGGCGGAGAAGTGTTCCAGGGCGGCTATGCGACGGTGTCTGGCCGCGTATTCCCTGAGGGCGAGGTTGACCGTCTCCTTCTTGGTCGAGGCGCCGGAGAGTCTCATGGCCTCACGAAGGGCCTCGTCGTCGATGTCGACCTGGGTCAGGCTCATGTCGGACTCCGTTTCATGGTGATGTACATGTTGAGCATATGCCATGTACATCACCATGAAACAGCGTGTCGCGTGTCCGCGATCGGTCGGGGGCCGGGGTCAGCCCATGGTCTTCTGGCCGTCCAGGCCCTCGCGGACGATGTCGGCGTGGCCGCAGTGCTGCGCGGTCTCGCGGATGATGTGCAGCAGCACGTCGCGGGCCGTCCAGGATCCCCCCTCCGGGAACCACGGCGCGCTCGGGAGCGGGTGCGAGACCTCCAGGTCGGGCAGTTCGGCCACCAGCCGCTCCGTCTCCCCGGCCGCCAGCTCGTAGTCCTCCAGGACGCCGGCGAGGGTCTCCCCGTCCAGCAGCCGGAAGCTGTCCGCGTGCTCCTGCCAGGTGGACGGGTCCTCGTAGTCCACCGCCGTCGGCGCGGGGCCGTTCCGGATGAAGTCGGCCCAGCTGCGCTCCGTCGACACCACGTGCTTGAGCAGTCCCCCGAGGGTCAGCTCGCTCACCGTGGTGCGCCGCGCCGCCTGCTCGTCGTCCAGCCCCCGGAGGGTGAAGCGCAGGAAGTCGCGCTGCTCCCCCAGGGAGCGGAGGAGGGACGCGCGCTCCGCGTCCAGGACCTTCTCCGTCGCCGTCACCGTCATGACCACCGCTTTCCGTCGCACCGAAGCTCGTGGTCACCACCCTAGGAACCGTGGAGGTCAAGCACTGTCCTCCACTTGCCGCGGTAGGCAGGGGCTTTCCTGGAACCCCCGAGAGGACAACGGATAACCTGGCGTTCTGGCGACCCGGAGGTTCCATGGCCCTGATCCCGCTCCAGTACCGAATCGACGGCCCCAGGCACGCGCCCGTCGTCCTGCTCGTGCCGCCCTTCGGCACGACGATGTCGGTCTGGGAGCCGCAGATGCCGGAGCTCACCCGCGACCTCCAGGTCCTGCGGGTCAACCACCGCGGCCACGGCTCCTCACCGGCCCCGGCGGGGCCCTGCACGGTGGCGGACCTCGCCCTGGACCTGCTCGGCGTCCTCGAGGACCGGGGCTTCTCACGGGTGTCGGCCGTCGGCGCGGGGCTGGGGTCCGCGCTGCTGGTGTGGATCGCGGCGAACTCACCCCGGAGCCTGGACCGCCTGGCGCTGCTCGCCGCGGCCCCGCGCACGCCCGCCGTCCACAGGTGGGACCGGATCGCCTCGCGGGTGCGGGAGGTCGGCCTGGAGTCGGTGGCCGCCGACGTCATGCGGCCGTGGTTCACCCCCGACATGGCCGAGGACCGACCCGAGGTCGTGGCCAGGTTCACCGAGGACTTCGGCCGGCTCGACCCGGGCGGGTACGCCTCGGTGTGCGACGCGGTCGCGAAGCTGGACCAGCGCCACCTGGCCGCCGAAGTACGGGTGCCCACCCTGGTCGCGTCGGCCGCCCACGACCCGCTGCTGCCCCCGGGCCACGGGCGCAGGCTCGCCGACGGGCTCCCCGACGCCCGGTTCGAGGTGGTCCCCGGAGCCGCGCACCTCCTAGGGGTGGAGCGCGCGGACCGGGTCAACGAGCTGCTGATGGAGCACATCGTCCGCTGAGGGGCGGACCGGGAGCCCCGGGGCCCGGTCCGGCGCCGCACGCCGGCTGCGGGGCCCGGCTCCGGCAGCCGGTTCCGGCGGCCGTCGTCCCCGGAGGACCGGCGCAGGGCGCCCGGGGTCAGAGCGCCAGGTCGGGCAGCAGCGGCTGGTTGATCTCCAGCAGGTAGCCGTCGGGGTCGCGGAAGTGCGCCGCGCGGACGCCCCAGGCCGTCCAGTCACGCGGCTCCATCGCCTGTCGGGCGCCGTCCGCGACCAGCTTGGCGGCGGTCACGTCGACGTCGTCCACCTCGAAGATCACCGCGATCCGGTCCTGGTGGGGGAGCGCGGGGTCGGCGGTGTCGGTCTCCAGGGCCTCGGCCATCACCTCACGCTGGTTGATGGCGAGCCGGGTCCCCGATTCCACGTCGAACTCGGCGTAGCGGCTCGTCTCGTCCCCTCGGAGGACGGGGAGTCTGAGGACCTCGGAGTAGAAGTGGAAACAGGCCTCGTAGTCGTTGACGAGGAGCCTGATGTAGCTGCAGCGCATGGAGCCTCCCACCGGCCGGGGTTGGTCGTCCCCACCATTGTGGCGTTTCCGGGCGGCATGTCACCGGGTATCCGTGCCGGGTTCGCGTGGGCCCGGTCACGGCGCGGCCCCGCCGGGGCGGCGAACGGCTCCCCTGCGACGGCGGATGCGCGCATCCGGTCCGTCTCCCGCGGGACCCCGGCCCCGGGGCGGCGGCACGGCGCTCCGAGGGGCGCGGCGGCTACCAGACGTCGGGGCCGGCCCACCCGTAGGCGTCGCGCCGGCGCACCTGGGCCAGCTCGTCCTCGGAGAGCACGCGGGGCTCACCGATCCGGCGGGCCCTGACGTAGGCGGCGCACAGCCAGTCGAGGAGGCGGAGGTTCTCCAGGGCGTGCGCCAGGTCGCGGCCCAGGGCGAGCCCGCCGTGGTCGGCCAGGAGGGCGGCGTCGCGGCCCTTGAGGGCCTTGGCCGCGAGGTCGCCGATCTCGCCGCTGCCGTAGGTCGTGTAGGGGGTCACGGTGATCGCCCCGCCCAGGCCGGCGGCGCGGTGGTGGATCGGCGGCAGTTCGGCGAGCACGGAGGACACGGCGACGGTGTCGGCGGTGAACGCGTTCACGACGGCCGTCACGTCACGCCCGCCCTCGGCGGCGCGGCGGTGGACGGCGATGTGCAGGGTGGCCTCGGCCGCGGGGTCGCGGCGCCCCTCCAGGACCCGGTCGTCGAGCGACATCACCGGGCAGTCGGCGGGCTGGATCCGGTCGAGGGGGACTCCGTGGGGGGTGACCACGACGAGGTCGCCGCTGCGGACGCTGACGGTTCCCGCCTCCCCGGGGGCGGTGCCGGGACCGCCGGCGAGGGCGCGGGCGGTCAGGCAGACGTCGCGGCGTTCCTGTTCGAGCAGCATGCTTCCTCACGGGTTGCGCGGTCGGGCGCGGCTCCGGTGCGGGCCGTGTCGTGAGAGCGCCGAAGTGCGGACGAACCCACTTAGGTACACCTCAATGTACGTCAAAGACTGTGGCCGGTATTCCCCAGGTACGGGTGTTCGTCGCGAGGGCTGCCGTCACGCAGCGTAGTTATTTGCCTGTGTGCGGCGCGAGGCGTGCCGACGGCTGTCCCCGAAGGCTGGGGAGTTCCTCCAGCCCAGTCGGGGTTGTGGGGGCGCTGTGACGTGTGCGTCTTATGAGACGAGGCAGTTTGTGAGTACGCATCTTGGGCAAACCGGACCCGTGAACGAACCCTACGTAACCTTGCCGTCCGTGCCGTACCTGTCCGGGCCGGGCTCGGCGACGGCCACCAGCCTGTACATCGACGGCGAGTGGCGCGCGGCCCGGAACGGCCGTGTCCGGGAGATCCTGGACCCGGCGGACGCCTCCGTCCTGACCATCGTCAGCGAGGCGGGCCGCGCCGACGCCGAGGACGCCATCGCCGCCGCGCGGCGCGCCTTCGACACGGGGGAGTGGCGCCGCACCACGGCCGGGGAGCGGGGACGCGTCCTCGACCGCATCGCCGACCTCCTCCAGCGCGACCGCGCGGAGATCGCGGTCATGGAGTCGCTCGACACCGGCAAGACCATCGAGGAGGGCGGGATCGACGTCGACGACGTCACCGACGTCTTCCGCTACTACGCCGGACTCGCGGACAAGGACGCGGGCCGCCTCGTCTCCGCCCCCGAGGGGGTGCACAGCAAGGTCGTCCACGAGCCCGTCGGGGTCTGCGGCATGATCACCCCCTGGAACTACCCGCTGCTCCAGCTGGCCTGGAAGATGGCCCCCGCCATCGCCGCGGGCAACACCATGGTGGTCAAGCCCAGCGAGATCACGCCCGTCACCACCGCCAAGCTGGTCGAGCTCACGACCGAGGCGGGCATCCCCGCGGGTGTGGTCAACCTGGTCACGGGGAGCGGCCCCGACGCGGGCGCACCGCTCTCCGAGCACCCGGATGTGGACCTGGTCTCCTTCACCGGCGGTCTGGCCACCGGCAGGCGGATCATGGCGGCGGCCTCCCGGACCGTCAAGAAGATCGCCCTGGAGCTGGGCGGCAAGAACCCCAACATCGTCTTCCCGGACGTCGACCTCGACACCGCCGTGGACTACGCGCTCAGCGCCGCGTTCTTCCACTCCGGGCAGGTGTGCTCCGCCGGCGCGCGGCTCATCGTGCACAACGCGATCCACGACGCCTTCACCGCCGAGCTGGCCCGCCGGGCCGAGGCCATCCGCATCGGCCGGGGGCAGGACGAGGGGGTGCGCTGCGGACCGCTGGTGTCGGCGGAGCACCGCGCCAAGGTCGAGGCCGCCGTCGCGCGCGGTGTCGAGGAGGGCGCCCGCATCATCGCCGGGGGCAGGCGGCCCGAGGACCCCGGGCTCGCCGACGGCTACTTCTACCGGCCCACCGTGTTCGTGGACTGCGACCGGTCCATGGACATCGTCCAGAACGAGGTGTTCGGCCCGGTCGTCACCGTGGAGCGGTTCGAGACGGAGGCCCAGGCGGTCGAGCTCGGCAACGACACCGACTACGGGCTCTCCGGGGGCGTGTGGACCGGTGACACCGCCCGCGGCGAGCGCGTCGCCGCGGCCCTGCGCCACGGCACCGTCTGGATCAACGACTACGGCCCCTACTTCCCCGGAGCGGAGTGGGGCGGTTTCGGCCGCAGCGGCGTCGGCCGGGAGCTGGGGCCGGCCGGTCTGGACGAGTACCGCGAGGCCAAGCACATCTACCGCAACCTGGCGCCCGAACCGCAGCGCTGGTTCGGCTGAGGCCCCTGCCCCGCCCCCTCGGGGCGCCCGACGCCCGCCGGCGCGGTTCCGTCCTCCGCGCCGGCGGGCCCCGCTCCCACGACCGCGGAGCGCTTCCGCTCCGCATCCGCACGACAACAGAACCCGCACGGGTCGGTTTCCCCGGCATCCCCCCGGGCCAGAGACAACGAGAGGAATCGGACCGTGGCCACAGAGACCACCTACGACTACGTGATCGTCGGCGGAGGCACAGCGGGCTCGGTGATCGCCAACCGCCTCACCGAGGATCCCGGCACCACCGTGTGCCTCATCGAGGGCGGCCCCGACGACCGCGACCTGGAGCACGTGCTCCGGCTCCGCGACTGGCTGAGCGTCCTCGGCGGCGACCTCGACATGCAGTACACGACCGTCGAGCAGCCGCGCGGCAACTCCGACATCCTGCACTCCCGGGCCCGCGTGCTCGGCGGGTGCTCCTCGCACAACACGCTCATCAGCTTCCGGCCCTTCGCCGAGGACCTGGACGACTGGGTCGCGGCGGGCGCCGAGGGCTGGGACAACGCCACCGTGCAGTCCTACGCCGACCGCATCAGGTGCAACATCGTCCCGATCGCCGAGAAGGACCGCAACGCCATGGTCCGGGACTGGGTCGCCTCGGCCGCCGAGGCCGCGGACGTCCCGGTCGTCGAGGACTTCAACGCGCTCACCTCCCACGGGGGCGGCTTCGCCGAGGGCGCGGGGTTCCTGTCCATCGCCTACGACCCCTACACCGGCCACCGCTCGTCGGCGTCGGTGGCCTACCTGCACCCGATCATGGACGTGCGGGAGAACCTCACCGTCATGCTGCAGACCTGGGTCGACCGGCTGCTCCTCGACGGCGACCGCGCCACCGGGGTCCGCGCCACCGCCGCGGACGGCACGCGCCTCACGGTGAACGCCCGCCGCGAGGTCGTCCTGTGCGCCGGGGCGGTCGACACCCCCCGCCTGCTCATGCTCTCCGGGATCGGCAACGCCGAGGAGCTGCGCGCCGTCGGGGTCGAACCCGTCCACCACCTGCCCGGCGTGGGCGAGAACCTCCTCGACCACCCCGAGTCGATCATCATGTGGGAGACCGACCGGCCGGTCCCGCAGAACACGGTGATGCACTCGGACGCGGCCCTGTTCGTACGGCGCGACGACAGCGACCCGCGGCCGGACCTGATGTTCCACATCTACCAGGTCCCCTTCGACGACAACACGAAGCGGCTGGGCTACGAGTCGCCGCCCGACGGCTGGGCGGTGTGCATGACGCCGAACATCCCCCGCTCCCGCTCGCGCGGCAAGCTCTCCCTCACCAGCGCGGACCCCTCGGTCCCGCCCGCCCTGGACTTCCGGTACTTCACCGACCCCGAGGGTTACGACGAGAAGACCATCGTGGACGGCCTGAGGATCGCACGCGAGGTCGCCGCCGCGGAGCCGTTCCGCTCCTGGATCAGACGCGAGGTCGCCCCCGGCCCCGCGGTCACGACCGACGAGGAGCTGTCCGAGTACGGCCGCCGCGCGGCCCACACCGTCTACCACCCCGCGGGAACGTGCCGCATGGGAGCGGTCTCCGACGACACCGCCGTGGTCGACCCGCGCCTGCGCGTCCGGGGACTGCGCGGACTGCGCGTCGCCGACGCCTCGGTGTTCCCGACCCTCCCCACCCCCAACCCCATGGTCATGGTCCTGGCGCTCGGGGAGCGGGCCGCCGACCTGATCCGGCAGGACGTGCGGGCCGTGGACGGGGAGAGCCGATGAGCACGCGGGCGGAGGGGGAGGCCGTCCCGCAGGAGGGCGCCTCCGACACGACCTTCTCGGTGCGCCACCTGTGGAAGATCTTCGGAAAGAACGCCGACAGCGTCATCGGCACGGACCTGGAGCACGCGGACCGCGACCGCATCAAGGACGAGACCGGCTGCACCGTGGCGGTGCGCGACGTCTCCTTCGACGTGCGGACCGGGGAGACCTTCGTGGTCATGGGCCTGTCCGGCTCCGGCAAGTCCACGCTGATCCGGTGCCTGACCCGGCTGATCGAGCCCACCTCCGGGCAGGTGCTCCTCGACGGCGAGGACATCGGGGAAGCGGGGCCGCAGAGGCTGCGCGAGCTGCGCCGCCACAGGATGGCGATGGTCTTCCAGCACTTCGGGCTGCTGCCCAACCGCAGGATCATCGACAACGTGGCCTACGGCCTGGAGGTGCGGGGTATGCCGCGCCCCGACCGCTACGCGCGGGCCCGCGAGATGATCGACATGGTCGGCCTGGGGGGCTACGAGAACTCCCGGCCCGGCGAACTCTCCGGCGGTATGCAGCAGCGGGTCGGCCTGGCCCGCGCGCTCGCCGTCGACCCGCAGGTCCTGCTGTTCGACGAGCCCTTCAGCGCGCTGGACCCGCTGATCCGCCGGGATATGCAGAACGAGGTCGTGCGGCTCCAGCGGGAGCTGAACAAGACCTCCGTGTTCATCACCCACGACCTCCAGGAGGCGCTCAAGCTGGGCGACCGCATCGCCATCATGCGCGACGGCGAGCTCGTCCAGGTCGGCACCCCGGAGGAGGTGGTGGGGCGCCCCGCCAACGCCTACGTCGCCGACTTCACCTCCGACGTCGCCCGCACCACCGTGCTGACCGCCCGGTGGCTGGTGCGCGAGCCCTTCCCGGGGGAGCGCACGGACGGACCGACCACCGAGCCCGGCACGGTCCTGTCGGAGGTCCTGCCGATGCTCGCCGCGAGCACCGCGCCGGTCCGGGTCGTGGAGGGCGGCACCCTCCTGGGCTACGTGGGCCGGGACGACGTGCTGCGCGCCATCGCGGAGGACCAGCTGGAGAACGCCGAGGCGGCCGCCGCCATCGAGGGGGAGACGTCGGAGGAGCTGTCCGACGGGGCCACCGACCCGGCGTCGGCGAGCCACGTCGCGGACCTCGGAGACGAGGGCGGGCCCGGCGGGTCCGCCACGGCCGGGAGCGGTGGGTGACATGGCCGCTGTGACCCGACCCGCCGCCGCCGGGAAGGCCGCCCCGGGTGGAGCCGGGGGAGGAGGCCCCTCCCTCCTGCGGAACACGTGGGCGCAGGCCGCCGCGGTCGTCGCCGTCCTCGTGGCCGGGTACTGGGCGACCCGCGCGCTGGGCGGCCCCGCGTGGGCGGGCCCCTTCCCGACCGCCGTCGGGGACGCCTTCATGGCGTGGCTCGACGGCGTGTACGGGTGGATCGTCGTCAACCGCAACGACAGCCCGCTGTTCCTGTACTTCTTCAACTACGTGTCCGTGGGACTGGGGTCGGCCGTCGTGCTGATCGACCAGTTCCTCGACTTCCTCACCTGGCCGGGCGTGACCGTCCTCGGGGTGCTCACCGCCTGGCGGGTCGCCGGGTGGCGCGTGGCGCTCCTGGTGCTCGCCGCCTTCGGGGTGTTCGCGCTGACCGGGCTGTGGAACGAGTCGATGACCACCCTGGCGCTGATCATCACGTCGGTGTTCATCGCCCTGCTGTTCGGCATCCCGCTCGGCATCCTCGCGGGCCGCAGCGACCGGTTCCACCGGGGCGTGCGCCCGGTGCTGGACTTCATGCAGATCATGCCCGCGTTCGCGTACCTGCTGCCGTTCGTGCTGCTGTTCGGCATCGGCAACCCGGCCGCGGCCGTGGTGACCGCCGTGTACGCGTTCCCGCCCGTGGTCCGGATCACGGCGCTGGCGATCCGCGAGGTGCCCGGGGGCGCGGTCGAGGCGACCACGTCGCTGGGGTCCACGCCGTGGCAGGTCCTCACCAAGGTGCAGCTGCCCCTGGCCAGGCGCACCATCCTGCTCGGCGTCAACCAGACCATCATGCTCGCCGTGTCCATGGTCGTCATCGCGTCGGTCATCGGCGCGGGCGGGCTGGGCGACGCGATCTACCAGGCGCTCTCCAAGGTGAACGTCGGCCAGGCGTTCCAGGCGGGCCTGGCGATCGTCATGCTCGCCATCGCCCTGGACCGCGTGACGGGCGCGGTCGGCCACGGCGCGCGCACCCCGGACGTCCCCGAGCGGCTCCGGCTGCCGCTCCTCGGCGGCGGGCTCGCGCTGACGGTCGCCGTGGTCGCCGTCGCACGGCTCATGGGCGTGCGCGGGTGGCCGCGCGAGGCCGCGGTCGACCTCGCGGCCCCGGTCAACGCCGCCTACGAGGCCGTCCAGGCGGCGATCGGCCCGGCCACGGCCGCGCTGGGCGCATGGACCCTCGACTGGGTCCTGGGGCCGCTGAGCTCGCTCCTGACGGGGTCGCCCTGGTGGCTGGTGACGCTCGCCGCGGCGGCCCTGGCGTGGATCTTCTCCGGCTTCGGGGCGGGCGTCGTGTCCGGGCTGGCCTTCGTGGCGGTGGGCCTGCTGGGTGTGTGGGACAACGCCATGGACACGCTCTCGCAGGTGCTGGTGGCGTCCGCCCTGACCATCGCGCTCGGCGTGGTGATCGGTGTGCTGATGTCCCGCAACGACGTGCTCGCCGCGATCCTCAAGCCGGTCCTCGACGCCATGCAGACCCTGCCGCCGTTCGTCTACCTGATCCCGGCGGTGGCGCTGTTCTCGATCGGCCGCGTCCCGGCCCTGGTGGCGGCGGTCGTCTTCGCCCTGCCGCCGGTGATCCGGCTGGTCGACGACGGCATCCGGGGCGTACCCGCCCCGACCCTGGAGGCGGCCCGCTCCCAGGGGTCCACCAAGTGGCAGCTCCTCACGAAGGTGGAGCTGCCCATGGCGCGCGGCTCGATGCTGCTCGCCGTCAACCAGGGGATCATCCTGGTGCTGTCCATGGTGGTCATGGGCGCCCTCGTCGGGGCCGGCTCGCTCGGCTTCGACGTGGTGTTCGGCCTGGCGCAGAACCAGCTCGGCCTCGGCCTGGCGTCGGGGCTGGCGATCGTCTGCCTGGGCCTGTTCCTGGACCGCCTGACGCAGGGAAGGAGGGCACCCCGTGCCTAGACAGGACCCCCGGCGCCCGTTCCCCGACCGTGTCCGGGCGCTGTTCGGGACGGGAGCCCGCACCGCGCCCCGGTCCGCACGGCGGGGACCGGGCGCGCCCGCGCCCCGCCGCGCCTCCCTCCTGGTGAGGGGGATCGCGGTCGGCCTGGCCCTGGCCGCGGTGAGCGCGTGCGCGGTGCGCACCGACCAGATCGCCCGGGACCCGGGCGTCGTCCGCATGGCCCTCAACGGCTGGGTGGGCTACGAGGCCAGCGCCGAGGTGCTGGCGTACATCCTCCAGGAGGAGATGGGCTACGACGTCCAGCTGATCCGGACGGACGAGCAGCCGTCGTGGCAGGCCCTGGACCAGGGCGTGTTGGACGTGATCGTCGAGAACTGGGGCCACGAGGACCTCATGGACCTCTACGGGCCCGAGGGCAACGGCACCGTGGTCGACGGCGGCCCCAACGGCAACGTCGGCGGCATCGGCTGGTACGTCCCCGGCTACGTGGTGGACGAGTACCCGGAGATCGCCACCGTCGACGGGCTGAAGGAGCACACGGACCTCTTCCGGACCGCCGAGACCGGGGACCGGGGGGAGTTCCTGGGCGGGGCCCCCGGGTTCGTCACCCAGGACCAGGGGATGATCAACGCCTTCGACCTGGACCTGGAGATCGTCTTCGCGGGATCGGAGGCCTCGCAGATCACCGAGGTCCGGCGGCGCTACGCCGAGGGGGAGCCCGTGCTCTTCTACTTCTACGACCCCCAGTGGCTCCAGGAGGAGCTGGAACTGGTCCGCGTCGACTTCCCCGCGTGGGAGCCCGGGTGCGACGAGGACCTGGAGTGGGTGCCCTGCGACTACCCGGTCTACGACATGAACAAGATCTTCCGGACCGGGTTCGTGGAGGCGGACGAGCCCTCCTACCAGTTCCTCGACAACTGGACGTGGACCAACGAGCAGCAGAACGAGGTCGCCCGGATGATCGCCGACGAGGGGCTCGACCCCACCGACGCCGCCGAGATCTGGGTGAACGGGAACCGCGACGTGTGGGAGCCCTGGCTCCCGGAGGGCCGCGCGGACCGCTGACCGCGGGCTGCCGGCCGCACGATCTGCCGCCGGGACGGGGGAGGCCCCGCCCCGGCGGTCCGCCGTCACCGGTACGGTCCCCGGCCCGCAGCCCCGCAGCCCCGCAGCCCCGCACCGCGGCGCCGCGCGTCCCGGGCCGACCGTCAGGAGCGCGGCCGCTCGTACCTCAGGCGCCGGTCCACCCAGTACACGTTCACGCAGGTGCCGACGAACCCCGCGACCAGCAGGACCAGCAGCCACGCCTCGGCGTCCCAGGCCAGGGCCAGGACCAGGCCGACCAGCATCACCAGGGCGCCGAACACGGCCAGGACCAGCCGGAACCCCAGTGCGCTCGCGGGGCGCTCGGGACTGCCGAGCGGTCCCCTCAACCTGCCTCGTCGCATACCGCACCACCTCCCTCCACCAGTCCTACCCCAGGACCGTCCGGCCCCTCCCCCGCCCCGGCCCTTCCGGAGGCGCCGCCGACTTTCGAGAAGCCCGTATACGCACGAGCAGATCTCTTTAGGATTTCCTTTCCTACTTGACGGAGCGGCGGGAAGAGGTGGGGGGATGAGCGGATGCCGGCGTTGGCGGGAGAGCGGCCATCTTGAGAAGGCCGTGGAGTCCTCGGGGGGGGCAGGAGCAGTTCGAGGAGGAGGTCACACGCCTTCGCGATCGGGCGAGGGCCTGGCGCCTGGTCGAGATGCGCAAGCACCGGGAGCTCAGTCAGTCCCAGGTGGCCCAGAGGATGGGGGTGTCCGTCGCGAGGGTGTCGCAGATCGAATCCGGAGACCTCTCCACCCGTGACGTACTCGACCGCTACGTGACCGCGCTCGGCGGGACGCTGCTCATCATCGCGGACTTCGGGGACGAGCAGATGAAGGTCGGCTGAGACGCGGAGGCGGGGACGCCCGACAGGCGCCCCCGCCTCCGCGCGGAACCGTGGCTACACGCCGCTCATCAGGGCGGGCAGCGCCGCCTCGTAGGCCTCGCGGAGCTCGGCCAGCGGGACCTCCACGGCGCCGCCCGGGTGGGTGACCGACAGGGAGTCGCCGCCCACCACGCCGATCTGCTCGACCGGGACGCCGTGCGAGTCGGCGAGCGCCACGAACGCCTCCTCCTCGCCCGGCCGGACCGCGACGACCGCGCGGGCGCCGGACTCGCTGAACAGGGCCGTGAAGGCGTCGCCGTCCACGGTCACCCGCACGCCGTGGCCGCCGCGCATCGCCGACTCGGCGAGGGCGACCCCGAGGCCGCCGTCCGACAGGTCGTGCGCGGCGTCGGCCAGCCCGCGCTCGGCGGCGGCGGCCAGCACCTCGCCCAGCGCGGCCTCGGCGGCCAGGTCCACCCGGGGCGGCAGTCCGCCCAGGTGGGAGTGGATCGTGTCGGCCCACGCGGAGCCGCCGAACTCGGGCCTGGTCTCGCCCAGCAGGAACACCCGGGCGCCCTCGGAGCCGAAGGCGGTCCGCAGCCGGGAGCGCACGTCGTCGATCACGCCGAGCACGCCGATGACCGGCGTCGGGTTGATCGCCACGTCGCCCGTCTGGTTGTAGAAGCTCACGTTGCCGCCGGTGACCGGGGTGCCCAGCTGGAGGCAGGCGTCGGCCAGGCCCCGGGTGGACTCGGCGAACTGCCACATCACCCCGGGGTCCTCCGGCGAGCCGAAGTTGAGGCAGTTGGTCACGGCCAGCGGACGGGCGCCCGTCGCCGCGACGTTGCGGTACGCCTCCGCGTACGCCAGCTGCGTGCCCGCGTACGGGTCGAGGCGGGTGAAGCGGCCGTTGCCGTCGGTGGACAGGGCCACGCCCCGGTGCGAGTCGTCGGCGATGCGGATCATCCCGGCGTCGTGGGGCGTGGAGACCACCGTGTCGCCGCGCACGTAGCTGTCGTACTGCTGTGTGACCCACGTCGGGTCGCCCACACCGGGAGCGCCCAGGACGCGCAGCAGCTGCTCGCGCAGCTCGGCGTCGGTGCCGGGCCGGGCCAGGCCGGCGGCGTCGTCGGCCTGGAGGGCGTCCTGCGAGGCGGGGCGCGCGTACGGGCGCTCGTAGACGGGGCCCTCGTCGGAGGCGGTCCGGGGCGGCATGTCCACCACGGTCTCACCGTGCCAGGTCATCACGAGGCGGCCGCCGCGCGCGGCCTCCTCGGCCGTCACGTCGGTGACCTCGCCGATCTCGGTCGCCAGGATCTGCCACTTGTCGCAGACCGCCAGGAACTCCTCCATCTTGGAGGGCTCGACGATCGCCATCATGCGCTCCTGCGACTCACTCATGAGGATCTCCTCGGGAGTGAGCCGGTGGTCGCGCAGCGGCACGCGGTCCAACCGGATGTTCATGCCGCCGGTGCCGCCGGCGGCGAGCTCGGTGGTGGCGCAGGAGACGCCGGCCGCGCCCAGGTCCTGGATGCCGACGACCATGTCCTTCTCGAACAGCTCCAGGCTGCACTCGATGAGGAGCTTCTCCATGAACGGGTCGCCGACCTGGACGCTGGGCCGCTTGGCGTGGGACTCGTCGTCGAACGTGGCGCTGGCCAGCACCGAGGCGCCGCCGATCCCGTCTGGACCGGTCGTGGAGCCGAACAGCACGACCTTGTTGCCCGGGCCGGGCGCCTGCGCCAGCTTGATGTCCTCGTGCTTCATCACGCCCACGCACAGGGCGTTGACCAGCGGGTTGCCGATGTAGCCCGCCCCGAAGCCGATCTCCCCGCCGATGTTGGGCAGGCCCAGGCAGTTGCCGTAGAAGGAGATGCCGGAGACCACGCCGGGCAGGACCCGCTTGGTGTCGTCGGCGTCGGCGGGACCGAACCGCAGCGCGTCCATCACCGCGACGGGGCGGGCGCCCATGGTGAGGATGTCGCGGACGATGCCGCCCACGCCGGTGGCCGCGCCCTGGTGCGGCTCCACGTACGACGGGTGGTTGTGCGACTCGATCTTGAACGTGACCGCGCGGCCGTCGCCGACGTCCACCACGCCCGCGTTCTCGCCCATGCCGACGAGGAGGGCGTCGTTCTCGGGGGCCTTCTCGCCGAACTGGCGCAGGTGCACCTTGGACGACTTGTACGAGCAGTGCTCGCTCCACATGACCGAGTAGATGGCCAGCTCGGCGGAGGTCGGCCTGCGCCCCAGGATCTCCCTGACCCGCTCGTACTCGTCCTTGGCCATGCCCAGCTCGGCGTACGGCTGCGGGGTGTCCGGGTTCTCGTGCGCCACGGCGACGGTGTCGAGACCAGGTACTTCAGACATGCGTGGTTCCGTTCGGGATGTGCGGATGGGGCCCGGGCCGCGGCGTCCGCCGACCGGCGCGGAAGGTCGTGGTCAGGGGGTGGCCGGAGCCTGTTCGGCGTTGCCGAGCATCAGCATCGCGGAGGCGTCGGCCGTGTCGTGCGAGGAGGTGTCGGCCAGCAGGTGGTCGCCGTCGGTGAGGAACGCCCGGCCCTCGGGCGCCCCCTGCGGGCTCTGCTCCTCCCACCCGTGTTCGGCGAGGTGGGCGAGGACCGTCTCGACGGACTCGCGGGAGTCCTCGGGCAGTTCGCCGCCCTCGGTCAGGACCATCACGAGGCGGACGCACTCGTTCTGCTCGCAGTACACGTCGGCCTCGGGGTCGGAGACGTAGGACAGGCCCGCCGGGGCCTGTCCGAGCACGTCCACGTCCGGCGGGGCGTCGGGGGCGGGACCCTGTCCACCCTGCCCCTGCTGCCCCTGCCCCTGCGGAGGGGCGGCGGGAGCGGTGGGGGCCGAGCCCATCGCATTGAAGAGGCCGAGCCCCGCCGAGACCACCAGGCCGACGATGACCACGGCGGCGAGGACGAACATCGTGTTCCGGGAGCGCAGCAGCGCCATCATCGCGAGGACCCTCCCCTGTTCGGTGTGCGGGTCAGGCGTTCACCGGCGAACCGGCGGCCATGTGGCTGAGGATCGAGGTGAAGAAGCCGAGTCCCTCGGTGGAGGGGCCGGTGAGGGCCTCGACGGCGTGCTCGGGGTGCGGCATCAGGCCGACGACGTTCCCGTGCTCGTTGGTGATCCCGGCGATGTCCCGGCGGGACCCGTTCGGGTTGCCGCCGACGTAGCGGACCACGACGCGGCCGGTGGCCTCCAGCTCGTCCAGGGTGGCCTCGTCGGCGACGTAGCTTCCCTCGCCGCTCTTCAGGACGACCAGGATCTCCCGGCCCTCGGTGTAGTCGCCGGTCCACGCGGTGCCGGCGTTCTCGACCCGGAGCACCTGCTCGCGGTTGACGAACCGCAGCGAGGCGTTGCGGGTGAGGGCGCCGGGGAGGAGGTGGCTCTCGCAGAGGATCTGGAAGCCGTTGCAGATGCCCAGGACCGGCAGCGCGCCCGAGCGGGCGGCCGGGACCAGTTCGGACATCAGCGGCGCGAACCGGGCGATGGCGCCGCCGCGAAGGTAGTCGCCGTAGGAGAAGCCGCCGGGCAGGACGACCGCGTCCACGCCCTTGAGGTCGGTGTCCGCGTGCCAGAGGGACACGGGTTCGGCGCCCGCCAGCGCGACGGCGCGCGCGGCGTCCTTGTCGTCGAGGGAGCCGGGGAAGGTGACGACGCCCACACGGGCTGTCATGAGCACACTCCGAGAGGTTGGGATCCGCCCCCGCGTGCACGGGGAGCGTTCGGCGAGGAGATGCCGGTGCCTGGCCCCGCCAACCGGGGGCGGGGACTTCCGCACTCCGCAGCGTACCCGCTCACCTGTGCTCGGGTACGACGGTCACCCCCTCCGGGCGGCCCGCTCCTGTGTGATCCTCCCAGTGGGGGCCCCGGGGGCGGGGGTCCGCGTGTGCGACCCCACAGGAACCGGGCCCCGCGCGGGGACGGCAGGGGCGTCCGGTCCCGGTCGCGACGCGGGGCACGGGGCCGCCGCGTGGTGTGCGACACATGTCGCGGACCGGGGAGGCGGCTCCGGACGCACCGGACCCCGCGCGGACGGTGCGCGGGGTTCGGCTGGTTCAGAGCAGGGCGAATCTCGCCTCCGGGACGCGGCCCGCGGCCGACGCCTCCGACGCCTCGTCGCACAGGGCGACCCGCTTGCGCAGCAGGACCGTCGTGCCAGGCTCCCCCTCGAAGGCGACCTCGTCCATCAGGAACCGCATCAGTAGGATGCCCCTTCCGGATTCTGAGTCCAGACCCGGGAGGGGCATGCTGTCCGTGGTGAACCGCTCGGCGACGGCCTCGGGGTCCGGCGCCCTACCGGTATGGGATATCCGCAGTTCGCACCAGCGTCCCCCCAGCTCCGCCTCGACCACGTAGTCGCGGGCGGGCCCGCCGTGGTCGATGGCGTTGGCGCTGGCCTCGGAGACGGCCAGCAGGACGTCGTCGGCACAGCTCCGGCAGAGACCGGCCCTGTGGAGCAAGGTGCCGAGGACGTCGCGTACCACGGAGACCGTGTACGCCTGCCTTGGCAGGGAGATCGAGAAAACGGTGTCCATCCGTAGACCTCTCGTACTCCGTTGTCGTATGCAGCCCGGCACGGTAAAGAACCTTCCCGAGGGCGGCCGGAGTAAAACGAACAGCCGCGCCCCCTGGGGACGCGGCTGGTGGTTTCTGGACACTTCCGACACCCGGGACACTCGGGGCCTGCTCGGTGCCACCCGTTTTCCGAGGTCCGGGCCGGTCGTCGGCGTGACACCGGTGTCCGGTGTGCCGGATCTCACGGGAGGCCGACCGGGGGCTCAGGCCTCGACGCGGACCTCGAAGTCCTCGATGACGGTGTTCGCGAGGAGGGTCTCGGCCAGGCGGCGGACGTCCGCGAGCCTGGCGTCGTCCACCTCGCCCTCGACCTCCACCTCGAAGCGCTTGCCCTGGCGGACCTGGCCGATCCCCTCGAAGCCGAGACGGGGGCAGGCCCCGGCGATGGCCTGGCCCTGGGGGTCCAGGATCTCGGGCTTGAGCATGACGTCCACAACGACGCGGGCCACAGGGTCCTCCACAAGGAAACGGTTGTGCCGCATGTGCCTGCGGCTGGCGGGCCACACTCCCCGGACGGGCCGGAGGGGGCGACGCAAGCGTACGGCACGCGGGAACGGGTATGGCTCGGGACCAGGTTCTGACCAGGCGGCACGCCGGGCTTTTACCGCACGCTTAACAGTGCCGGGGACGTTTTCGGTACGTTCGTGACTCGTATCACGTGCATTGATGTCATCATTGAGAGCACGTGGTGGCGTCTAACAGTGTGGAAGTAATCGTCCGGTCGTCACGGAGGGGGAATCTTGACGACTATCGAAATGGACCAGGCCTCCACGACCGGTGGACCCGGGAGCGAGGACCAGACACTGGACTTCGCCACCGAGGTCACGCCGTTCGCCGACCAGCTCTATCCCACGGCCCTGCGGATGACCCGCAACCCGGCGGACGCCGAGGATCTCGTACAGGAGACCTTCGCCAAGGCGTTCGCCAATTTCCACCAGTTCCGTGCGGGTACGAATCTGCGTGCCTGGCTGTACCGGATCTTGACCAACACCTTTATCAACAGCTACCGCAAGAAGCAGCGCGAACCGCGCCAGGACACGACCGACGAGATCAAGGACTGGCAGCTGGCCGCAGCCGAGGCGCACACGTCCTCGGGCATGCGGTCCGCCGAGAACGAGGTCCTGGACCACCTGCCGGACTCCGCCATCAAGCAGGCGCTCGCCCGTCTGCCGGAGGAGTTCCAGGAGGTCATCTACCTCGTCGACATCGAGGGCTACGCCTACAAGGAGGTGGCCGCGCGCATGGGTACCCCGCTGGGGACGGTGATGTCGCGTCTGCACCGGGCCCGCCGCCAGCTCCGCGAGATGCTCTCCGACTACGCCCGCGACCGCGGCATGCGCGTTCCGGCGCAGGCCGCCGACTAGGCCGTGTTCCGCGGACACTCGCCCTGCTGCGCGTCGCCCCGGCACGCCCCTCGCGGCGTTCTCATCTGTCGACAGGACCCCACCCTGACTCCTTCTTCGGCCTTGCGATGAACGCACCGGATGCGCCGCTCGCGACGGACAGCATCCACGGAACACGCCCTGGGCCGCGCGCGACACCGGCGAGCCCGGTCGAGGGCGGGCCGGAGACCCGCCCCGAGGCCTTTTCGGTCCCCCGTACCCGTCCCCCGTGGCCGGTCCCGGCCGTGAGCCGCCCGGTCCGAGCCCCGTCGGCGCACACGCCTGCCGGTAGCGCCGTCATCGCCCGGCGGGCAGACCCGCCGCCCGACCGCCGACGGCCACCGACGAGCCGTCCCCGCCGGTCGGCGAGCCGGGCCCGACCGGCCCCGGCTCCCGAAGCGACCCCTGGACCACCGCTCCCGCGGACCCGCGCGCCCGTCCCGCCCGCGCGCCTTCTCCGCGCTCCGGCAGGCCGCTCCCGACGCGCCGCCGGCCCGCCTGCCGGGGGCGACGCCCGCGCCGGCCGCCCGTCGGCGGGTCCCCCGGCGCCGCTCGCGCCCGGCACGCCCCGGCCGGTCCGTACCGCCTCTTCCGACACGCCCGGACGGGCCCCGGCCGAGGGCCCGTCCGGGCGTCGTGCGCTCCGCTCCGACAAGCGTCCACAAAGTTGTTGGAAGACCTTGTACATGCTAGGAAGCCCTGGTAATCGGGTCGGCCGACCGTCGTGGATCATGGGGCCCACAGCGTAAAAGGTGACGCCGAGGGCTTGCGCTCTCCATAGTGAGGTCTGTCACGATATGGGGAGGGCTGTCCGCCCTCACCCACCACCCCCGGGTGAGGCGGACCGTGAAACGGCCGATCAGCGTTCACCCACGCGAACCCGGCCCCGAGAACCCGAGGAGCGACGTGTCGGACACCACCGCGCACGAGGAACCGGAGCTCATCCAGCTCCTGACACCGGAAGGGGAGCTCACGGGGCACCCCGACTACCCCCTGGACATCGGCGCGGAGGAGATCCGCGCGCTCTACCGAGACCTCGTCCTCGTACGCAGGGTCGACAGCGAGGCCGTCTCCCTCCAGCGCCAGGGAGAACTGGGCCTGTGGGCCTCACTGCTCGGCCAGGAGGCCGCGCAGATCGGCTCCGGCCGGGCGCTGCGCGAACACGACATGGCGTTCCCCTCCTACCGCGAGCACGGCGTCGCCTGGTGCCGCGGCATCGAGCCCAAGGAACTGCTCGGCATGTTCCGCGGCGTCACCAACGGCGGCTGGGACCCCCACGAGCACGGCTTCCACCTGTACACGATCGTCATCGGCAGCCAGGCGCTGCACGCCACCGGCTACGCCATGGGCGTCCAGCGCGACGGCGCCCTCGGCGAGGACGGCACCGCCGTCATCTCCTACTTCGGCGACGGGGCCACCAGCCAGGGCGACACCAACGAGGCGTTCAACTTCGCCTCCGTGAACAACGCCCCGGTCGTGTTCTTCTGCCAGAACAACCAGTGGGCGATCTCCGAGCCCCTGGAGCGCCAGGCCCGCGTGCCGATCTACCGGCGCGCCGCCGGGTTCGGCTTCCCGGGCGTGCGCGTGGACGGCAACGACGTCCTCGCGGTCCTCGCCGTCACACGCGCGGCCCTGGACAACGCCCGCGAGGGCAACGGCCCCACCCTGGTCGAGGCGTTCACCTACCGGATGGGCGCGCACACCACCAACGACGACCCCAGCCGGTACCGGGCCTCCGCCGAGCTCGACGAGTGGAAGGCCAAGGACCCGATCCTGCGCGTCCGCCGCCACCTCGAGCTCAACGGCCTCGCGGACGAGGATTTCTTCGCCTCCGTCGACGCCGAGGCCGAGGCCATCGGCGAGCAGGTGCGCACCGAGTGCCGTGCGCTTCCCGACCCGGAACCGCTCGACATCTTCCACGAGGTGTACGCCGAGCCCAACGTCCACATCGACCGGCAGCGGTCCGAGTTCGCCGACTACCTGGCCTCCTTCGAGAGCGCCGGCGCGGAAGGGGGCCGCTAGGCCATGGGAACCAGCCTCACGATCGGCAAGGCCATCAACGCGGGCCTGCGCGCGTCCATGGAGCACGACCCCAAGGTCCTCGTCATGGGCGAGGACGTCGGCAGGCTCGGCGGCGTCTTCCGGGTCACCGACGGCCTGTACAAGGACTTCGGCGCCGACCGGGTCATCGACACCCCGCTCGCCGAGTCCGGCATCGTCGGCACCGCGATCGGCATGGCCATGCGCGGCTACCGCCCCGTGGTCGAGATCCAGTTCGACGGGTTCTTCTTCCCGGCGGCGAACCAGACCTTCACCCAGCTGGCCAAGATGCGCAGGCGCTCGGCGGGCAAGCTCAGCATGCCCGTGGTCATGCGGATCCCCTACGGCGGCGGCATCGGCGCCGTCGAGCACCACAGCGAGTCCCCGGAGGCGTACTTCACGCACACCTCCGGCCTGCGCGTGGTCACGGTGGCCAACCCCGAGGACGCCTACTGGATGATCCAGCAGGCCGTCCGCTCCGACGACCCGGTCATCTTCCTGGAGCCCAAGCGGCGCTACTACGAGAAGTCCGAGGTCGACACCGGGGCCTCCATCGCCGAGGCCGCCCCCATGGGCGCCGCGCGCGTGGCCCGGCCCGGCACCGACGTGACCCTGCTCGCCTACGGCCCGATGGTCAAGACCGCGCTCCAGGCGGCCGAGGCGGACACCGAGCACTCCATCGAGGTCATCGACCTGCGCTCCCTCTCCCCGGTGGACTACCCGACCGTGGTCGAGTCGGTGCGCCGGACCGGGCGCCTGGTCGTCGCCCACGAGGCGGTCCTCACCGGCGGCCCCGGCGCGGAGATCGCGGCCCGCGTCACGGAGGAGTGCTTCTACCACCTGGAATCGCCGGTCATCCGCGTCGCCGCCTTCGACACCCCCTACCCGCAGTCGCGTCTGGAGGAGTACTACCTCCCGGACCTCGACAGGGTTCTGGACGGGGTCGACCGGGCGTTCGCGTACTAGGGATCGGGGAAACCGAAGCACATGGCGATTCAGAAGAGTGCGCCCGCCGTCGACGGCGTGCAGTCGTTCAGGCTGCCCGACGTCGGCGAGGGCCTGATCGAGGCCGAACTCCTCAGCTGGTACGTCAAGCCGGGTGACGAGATCAAGGTCAACCAGATGATCTGCGAGATCGAGACGGCCAAGGCGGTCGTCGAGCTGCCGAGCCCGTTCGCGGGCACGGTCCGGGAGCTGCTGGCCGAGGAGGGCCAGACGGTGGACGTCGGCGCGGTGATCATCACCGTGGACGACGGCACAGGCGGCTCCGCGTCCGGCGCCGGCCCCGGTGAGGAGGAGGGCGAGGACACGGAGGCGCGGGAGAAGCCGCTGGTCGGCTACGGCGAGAAGGCGGCCTCCACGCAGCGCCGCGCCCGCCGCCGCCCGGCCCCGTCCGCACCGTCGTCACCGCCCGTCCCGCCGTCGGCGGCGCCTCCGGCGCCCGCCCCCGCCGTGGTCGCGGTCCCCGCGGCCCCGGCCCCGGCCCCGGCGTCCGGCCCCGCGGGCCGTCCGCTGGCCAAGCCCCCGGTGCGCAAGCTCGCCAAGGACCTCGGAGTGGACCTCGGGTCGGTCGCGCCCACCGGCGACGGCGGGATCGTCACCCGTGACGACGTCCGCGCCGCGGCCGAGGCCGCCCTGGCCCCGGCACAGGCCGAGCCGCAGCCGGAGGCCGCGCCGGCGGCCCCCGCGGACCGGTCGGCCCGCGAGCGGCGCATCCCCGTCAAGGGGGTGCGCAAGCACACGGCCGCGGCGATGGTCGGCAGCGCGTTCACGGCGCCGCACGTCACCGAGTTCCTCCAGGTGGACGTCACGAAGACGATGAAGGCGGTCGCGCGCCTGCGGGCGCGGCCCGACTTCGCCGACGTGCGCGTGTCGCCGCTGCTGCTGGTCGCCAAGGCGCTCCTCATGGCGGTCCGCCGCCACCCGGAGATCAACGCCACCTGGGACGGCGACAACCAGGAGATCGTGGTCAAGGACTACGTCAACCTGGGGATCGCGGCCGCCACCGAGCGCGGACTGGTGGTGCCCAACGTCAAGGACGCCGACGCCATGACGCTGCCCGAGTTGGCGGCGGGGCTCAAACGGCTGACGGACACGGCGCGGGCGGGGAAGACCAGTCCGGCCGACATGTCCGGCGGCACCATCACCATCACCAACGTCGGCGTGTTCGGCGTGGACGCGGGCACCCCGATCCTCAACCCGGGCGAGGCCGCGATCCTCGCCTTCGGCCAGATCCGGGACATGCCGTGGGTGCACAAGGGCGAGCTCAAGATCCGCAAGGTGACGACGCTGTCGCTGTCCTTCGACCACCGCCTGGTCGACGGAGAGCTGGGCTCCAAGGTGCTGCGCGACATCGGCACCGCGCTGGAGGACCCCGAGCTGACCGCCCTGGCCTGGGGGTAGGCCCCGTCCCGGTCGGCGCCCGACCCGGCCCCGGCCGGCTCGGGCGCCCGCGTGACCGGGCGGACGGGGCCGCTCCTCCGGGGACCGGGGAGCCGTGGCCGGGCGCCCGGCCACGGACGGGAGGGACCGCGGCCACACGGCAGAGGTGAGGGGCCGGTGCGCGAGCGCACCGGCCCCTTCCCGCGAGGAGGGCCCGTCCCCCAAGGGGGAGGGGGCGGGCCCGCACCGTCAGTATTCCCCCGGGAGCCCCGCCGACACGCGGGATTCCGGTGACCGGGCCCCGGTCCGGCCGCCGCGCGACCCCGAGCGGGTCAGGACAGCCCCCACACGAAGCCGTACTGGGCGCCCACCGCGACGAACACGGCGGCGGCCACCGCGACCAGGGAGAGGTGGACCCGCCCGGCCGTGCTCAGCCGCCCCCGCGCCCAGGCGGTCGCGGCCACGGCGGCGGTGGCCAGGGTCAGCGGGACGGCGGCGGCCAGGGGCGCGGTCAGCATGAGGGACCCCCCGAAGACCCACTCCTCCACCTTGTGGGGGGCGACGAACAGCCCGTACGCGAGGATCCCGACGCCGGTGTAGCAGGCCAGGGCGGTCAGCGACCCCAGCACCCGGGCGGCGACGGTGAACCGGTCGCGGGCCCGCCGGAACTGGACGAACGCGGTGAACAGGACCAGCAGGGAGGCCGCCGCGGCCACGCCGTGCGTGAGGGGGCTCGTCAGGAACGAGGTCCGCTCGTAGACCTGTGTGGGGTTGGAGCCTGTGGCGAGGGCGACGACCTCGCCGTCCTCCTCCAGGAAGACCAGCTCGTCCTCGCCGTTCTCCGCGACGAAGCGGCCCTCCCCCGCGGGGAGCCAGCGGTCGTCGAGGACCATCCCGCCGCCGACCGAGAGCGTCCCGTCCCCGCCGTCCCGCACGACCAGGTTGTCGAGGAGGACGGTGAGCTGGGCGGGCCCGCTCCCGGCGCGCCGACTGGTGATGTAGCTGCCGGTGTACGGGCCGAGGTCGGCCCCCGGGTCGGCCTCGCCGGACGGCAGGGCCTGCGGGGCGAACGTCTCGGAGAACGCGGAGGCCACGGCCATGCGCAGGTCCAGCAGCGGGTTGGCCTGTGTCTCCGGCGAGGTGTCGTCGCCGTTGACGGCGACGAACAGGCCCGCGCCGATGGCGGGGACCAGTGTGTAGGCGGTGTGCATGCCCACCAGGTCCCCGCCGTGGCCGACGACGGGGGAGTCCCCGCCGCGCCACTGGTACGTGCCGTAGCCGATCGATGCCAGCTCGGGGTGGACCTCGAACTGCCGGTCCGTCATCAGCGCGGGGACGCTCTCCGGCAGGACCCGTTCGCCGTCGAGCTCACCCCCGCCGAGCATGGCCAGCATGAACCGGGCCATGTCGTCGGTCGTGGCGAGGGCGGCGCCGGCGGGGGTCGCGGACACGTGCAGGTCCTCGGGGACCGAGCCGTCCGCCAGGTGGAACGCGGGCAGGTCGAGGGACCCCCGGGCCTCGTGGACCTGGACGAACCCGCTGTCCTCCATGCCGAGCGGCCCGAGGACGGCCTGCTCCACGAACTCGTCGAAGGGGACCCCGCTCACCTCCTGGGCGATGAACCCGGCCAGCCCCGACCCGTGGTTGGAGTAGGCGGGGAACCGGCCGGGCTCGTTGAGCTGTTCCGGCTCCCTGGTGCGGGCGACCCCGTCCAGGGTGAGGTGCGCGGCGGTGTCGCTCGCGAACGGGATGTCGACCAGCTCCTCGAAGCCGGCGGTGTGGGTGAGCAGGTGGTGCATGGTGATGCCGTCGGTGGCGAGCCGGGCGTCCTCGGGCAGGTAGGCGTTGACGTCCTCGTGGAGGTCGATCTCCCCGCTGTCCACCAGGGTGAGGACCGCCGCGGCCGTCAGGGACTTGGAGACCGAGGCGAGGGGGAAGACCTGGGCGGTGTGGTCGAGCGGGGTCCGCTCGGCCAGGTCGGAGTAGCCGTGGGAGGCGGAGGCCAGCTGCTCCCCGCCGCCGACGACGGTGACGGCCACCCCGGGGGCGCCGTGCTCCTCCAGGAGTTCGGCGACACGGGTGTCGACGAACTCCCGGGCGCTCTCGGCGGTCAGCGGGACGGGCTCGGCGGCGGGAACGGCTCCGACCGCGGCGGCGGCGGGGACCGCGCCGGGCAGGAGCGCGGCGGCGATCATCAGGGGCGCGGCCAGAAGGGGGAGGGCGCGGGGGACTCGTTGCATGTGTGCTCCCGTGAGGTGGTCTTCCTACCCCTCGAACCTAGGTTTCCGGGCTCCCGGGAACACTGGTGCGTCCGGGCGTTCCCGTACTACAGCCAGCACCACCGAGGAGGGTCAACCGAGCAGGAACGCGACCGTGACCAGGACGGGGACGGTGAGGAAGGTGGACAGCAGCACCACTTCGCGCACCATGTTCTCGCCGACCCCGTACTGGACCGAGTACGTGAACACGTTCTGGGCGGTGGGCAGGGACGCCAGCACCACCACGGCGAAGAGCGACGGCCCGGTCAGCCCGAACGCCAGGGCGCCCAGGGCCCACGCGGTCAGGGGCAGGACCACCGACTTCAGGACGACCCCGAACAGGACCTTCGCCCTGTCGGGTCCCCGGCCCGGCACGCCCCCGCCGTGCAGGGAGATGCCGAACGCCAGCAGCATCGCCGGGACCGCCATGCCGCCGAGGAGCTCGAAGGGCTCCAGCAGGGGCGCGGGCGGCTCCCAGCCGGACAGGGACAGCAGCACGCCCGCGAGGGAGGCGATCACCACCGGGTTCCGGAAGGGGGTGCCCAGCGCGCGGCGGAGCACCGGGCCGAACCCGCGGACCTCGCCCCGGCTCAGGTCCATGACGGTGAGTGCCACCGGGGCCAGGAAGAGGAGCTGCATGAGCAGGATGGGCGCGACCAGCGAGGCGTCGTCGAGGACGTACGCGGCGATGGGGATGCCCAGGTTCCCCGCGTTCACGTAGACGGCGGACAGGGTGCCGACGGTGGTCAGACCGACGCCCCAGCGCCGTACCGCGCCCACGGCGATGAAGAGGACGGAGACCAGGGCGACGCTGAGCGCGCTGACCAGGACCGGACCGGAGGCGAGGAGGGACAGGTCGGTGTCGGCCAGGATGGTGAACATCAGCGCGGGGCCGGCCACGAAGAAGGCCAGCTTGCTGAGGACCTCCTTGGCCCCTGGACCCAGGATGGGCAGACGTCCCAACATGTAGCCGATGACGACGATGCTGGCGATGACGCCGAACCCGATGATGACCCCGGACAAGGGACGGCTCCCAGAGTAGACGCGCGGCTGAAGTCAGCAAACGCTATCCGAGGACGTTCTCGCCCGGTATGCCCCCCGTCACAGACGGACGGTCGGGCAGGGCGGCACGGCGCCGCCGGACCCGCCGCCCCGGTCGGGACGGAGGGGTCAGTCGGCGGCCCCGGGACTGGGCGAGGGCGACGGCTCGGCCTCCTCCTCCGCCTCCCGCTCCTCCTCCTCGCGCTGCCGCTCCTCCTCTTCCTCCTCCAGGCGTTCGGCCTCCGCCCGGTCCGCGGCGCGGGTCGTGCACACCTCGTCGGAGGGGGCGGACGCGCCGTCCACGGCGACCACGGTGAAGCAGTACTCGACGGCGGTGACGGCCGTGACGACCTGGGCGGACACCACGCCGGGGCCGGTCCTGGCCAGGGTGGCCGGGGGGTGGTCCTGCGGGCCGCCCAACACGAAGAACGAGGCGGTGCCCCCGCTGTTGTCCGTCCAGGTCAGCTCGACGGAACCGTAGTTGTCGGACAACAGCACCTGTGACGGCGCGGAGACCTCCGGCGGGGCCTCGGGCGCGACGACCTCGTCCGCGGCGGGGTCCCCGGCCGGGGCCTCCGGCTCGGGCTCCTCGGCCGCGGCCGTCACCACGGGCTCCTCGGGGCCGGTCGCGGCGAACACGCCGGAGACGCTGGTGGCGAGCAGGATGCCGCAGACGGTGACGCCGATGTGGAGGTGGCGGCGCCAGCGCGCCTGGACCCGGTCCCCGTCCTGCGCGGGGGACCACACGGGGACGTCGTCCTTGTCGTCCGGTGTCCGGTCCACGGGGAGGAAGGAGGACTCGGCGGTGCCGGTCCACCCCTCCAGCCGGGACCAGGCGCGCAGCGGGGAGATCTCCTCGCCGCGCATCTTGGCCATCATGATCTCGGCCGTGCCGCCGGCGTCGAGGGCCGGAAGCCTGCTCCCCTCCAGGCCGGTGGGGCGGCGCAGCGGCGCCCGCCGCTCCCGCGGGGGCGGCGGGCCGGCCGGGGGCCGGGCGCCGCCCGGAGGCGTGCCGGGCGGGCCCGCGGCCGGCGAGGGGGCGGCGGGGAGCGCCGCCGGTCCGTGCTGGGCGGCCGGCGGGGCCTGGGGTCCGGAGGGCGCGTGATGGGTCGGCGGGGCCCCGGGGGGTGTCCGGGGGCCGGTGGGCGCACCGTGGGGGACCTGCGGGCCGGACGGCGCGTACGCGGGGTACGGGGGCTGTCCGGGGTCGGCCTGCGGCGCCCGGGGGCCGGTGGGCGGGGCGTGGGGTCCGGAGGGCGCGCGGTGGGCCGACGGGTCGTCGGGGGGCCAGGCGGCCTCAGGAGGGGCCTGGGGCCCGGAGGACGCACCGTGGGGGACCTGCGGGCCGGACGGCGCCGCCGGGGGCGTCCACGGCCCCGAGGGCGCGGAATAGGGGTTCTGTGCTCCGCTGGGCGCGGAGAGGGGCGCACGCGGTCCCGTGGCGGGGGCCGGGGGGCCGGGCGGCGGCGCCTCGGGGCCCGTGGGCGGGGCCGGGTCCGTCCCGGGGGAGGCGTGGGGTGCCTGCCGCGCGCCGTGGGAACCCTGCGGACCGGTGTACGGGTCCGCGGGGGCGTGCGGAGGGGTGTTCGGCCCAGTGGCCCACGGGGCCGCCGGAGCGTGCGAGGCCTGGGGGCCGCTGGGGAACCACTGCGCGGCCGGGGACTGCGGTCCCGACAGGGGCGCCTGGGGCCCGGTCGCCGGGGCGGGCGCCCCGCCCACCGGTTCCCGCGTACCCGGGAAGGGGGCCTGGCCGCCGGTGGAACCGGCCGACGCCGCGGCGGACCGGGCCGTGCGCGCCTGCTCGAACGCCGCGGCGAACGCCGACGCGTTCGGGAAGCGCTCCTCGGGGAGCTTGGCCAGGGCACGGGTGAGCACACCGCGCAGCTTGCGGGAGACGTCCGGCCGGGGGACCGGGCTCGGCTCCTCCGAGAGGGCACGCTCCGCGTACGTCCGGGCGTCGAACGGGCCGCCGTCCGTCGGAGAGAACGGCGCGTGCCCGGCGAGCATCGTCCAGACCGTGGAGGCCAGCTGGTAGACGTCGGTCGCGGGCGTGCGGGCCTCGCCGCGCAGCACTTCCGGCGCCGCGTGCAGGAAGGCCTCCGTGCCGGGGGCGGGCGGGGGCAGGGCCTCACCGGACCTCCGGACCGAGCCGAAACCGGTCAGGACCGGCGTCCGTCCCGCCCGGAGGATGTTCCCCGGACAGACGTCGTTGTGCAGGAGGCCCCGCCCGTGCATCGACCCCAGCGCCGCCGCCGCGCCACGGGCGACGGCCGCGGCCTCCTGCACCGGCGCGGGCCCCCTGCGGACGAGCATGTCGCCGAAGGAGCCGTCCGCGTAGAACGGCAGGACCACGAACACGTCACCGTCGGCGGTGGTCCCCGCGTCCAGCAGCGGCACCACGCCGGGGACCCCGGCGAGGTCGCGGAGCTGGTTCAGCTCGGCGCGGCCCAGGGCCTCGGGGAGGACCTTGAGGACGACGTCGGCACCGCTGGTGGAGCGCGTCGCCCGGATGATCCGGGCGCGCCGCCCCTGGTGGAGCAGTGCGGACGTGTCGTACCCGGGTGCCCAGGGGGCGTGCTCGGAGCCGGACACGGGAGAGCGACCCCCTTGTGGCGTTCGTGGTGGAGGATCCCCTCCGCCTCTCGGGCGGTGGGGGAGTGGGCCCCGAGGGCACCGGTGTCACGGGTGCTACGGGATCGGGGACACGTCGGTGAGGGGGCTCTGGACCATCTGCTGACGGGTGGTGTTGCCCCACCCGCGTTCCTCGTTGACCTCCTGCTGCCGGCCGAAGGCCCCGATGAGGGCGATGACCCCGCAGATCAGCGCGACCAGGATCAGCCCGCCGATCACCGCGGGCCACACCTGCTGCCTGCGGCGCCAGTAGCGGCTCGACCCGTACAGCAGCGCCGACCGCAGCTGCCGGTGCCGCAGGGCGTCCGCCTGGAGGACGTACTTCTCCTCGTTGGGCGTGTAGTGGAACGCCTCGGGGAGCTGCGGGTCCGGATCGGAGGAGGCCGGCGGGGACGTCGGGGTCGGGGAGGACATCGCCGCTCAGCCTACTAGAACAGGCCGTCGAGGTACTTGGTCAGCCGACCGTAGTTGTCCGCGGTGTTGCTGGTGGCCGCGATCACCTTCGCGAAGGCCGAGTTGACCTCGGAGAACTGGGTGTCGAACTCCGACGCCTTGGCCTGGAACTGGGCGCTGCCGGAGCCCTCCCACTGGCTGACCGTCGACTCCGACTGCTCGTTGATCTGGCTCATGATCGCGGAGAAGCGGCCCAGGTGGGCCTGCTGGTCCTCGGCCAGGCCCTGGAGGCCGGCGACGTCGCCGTACACGTCGAACTGGGAACCCATGGGGGAAAGCCTTTCTGGAGGGAGGAGCGGGGAGAGGTGCGGGGGCTCAGGCGTTGACCGGGCGGCTGAGGCCGCCGAGGTCGTTCCCGGCCTGCGAGTACTCGGCGCTGGAGTCCGTGTCGGTGACGTTGAACTCCTGCTGGCCCTCGTTGAGCCTGATGCCGTTCTGGCTGCACCAGGTCATGAGCTCGTCGAAGCGCTCGGTCAGCTGTTCGCGGGCCATGCGGAAGTCGGTGAGCGCCTGGCCCTGGAGGGAGTCGGCGTCGTTGACCATGTCCTGGATGAGCTGGTTCATCTGGGTGCGGAGGCCGTCGGACTCCTGCCCGAGCTGCTCACCGCCGGTGGAGAGGCTGTTGACGTTTTCAAGACCGACGTGCGACATCTGGACCTTTCCGGAAAGTCGGGTGGGGGCTCGCCCTCCGGCCCCTGTTCGCACGGGGATGCGTGTGGCCACAGGAGGAAGGGGAGGATACGGACGATAGTAAGGATCTCACCTCTCGGTCAACGGAGGCGCGCGTCTCGTGACCTCGGGCGGCGTGCAGGAAGACCCGGCTCTCGCGGGTCCCGGCGGCCCGGCGCCGCATCGAGCCACCCCGGACGGGGGTTTCCCGGCCTCCCGTCCCGGGCCGTCCGGGAGCGGAGGCGGATGCGGCTGGCCGCTTCCGGCCATGTGCGGGGCCGCGCCGACGCGTCCGGCCGCGATCCGGACGGTGTCACCCGGTCGCCCCGGAGCCGCAGTCGACGTGGTCGGCGATGCTCTCCAGGTACTCCTCCTGCGTGTCGAAGGCCCCCTCGTGGGTGTCCAGGTAGGCGTGCACGAAGTCGCGGCCGGCGACGGCCGCGCCGCCGCACCAGGTGACGTCGTTCTCCCACAGGAGCGCGTCCATGGCGTTGTCGACACCGCCGGGCCGGACGCCCTGCTCCCCGAGGTGGTCGGCGACGGTCCACCCGGCGGGGTCGGTCTCCACCCGGAACCCCGGGCCGTCCTCGACCACGGCCCCGCCCTCCAGGAGGGCGCTCCTGGTGTCCTCCGAGGCCTCCCCGAGGATCTCGGCCGGGTCGCCCTCCGCGAACATGCGCTCCAAGGTGAGGATCCTGACCTGGCGCCTGACCCATTCCTCGTCCGCCCGGGGCTCGCCGCCCTCCTGTGGGGAGGCCGCGGGACCGGCCTCCGGCTCCTCGGGGCCGCCGGCCTGCCGGACGAGGAGGACCGCGGCCACGAGCAGCACGGCGACCCCGGCGACGGCGGCCAGGGCGAGGGCGGCCCGCCTCCTGCGTTTTCCGGAAGACCTCGCGGGCTCTCCGGTCATTTCCCCTCCTCGCGCTTGCCCTCGGCCTGGATCAGGTCGTAGCGGGCGTTGTACGGTCCCGAGAACTCGTTGTAGAAGACGTTCCCGTTGTCCTGCTCCCTGTTCGACGGGTCGATCTGGGTGCTGTTCAGAGCGCCGTGCAGGGCGTTGACCACGTCGGACCTGCCGCCGCCCGGCTCGTCGGTGACGTCCCACCCGGTGGAGTCCGTCCGGACGGTGACGGAGCCGTCGTCCCCGTAGGAGACCACCCCGTACTCCTCCAGGACGTCGAGGTGCTCCCGGCTCGGAGGGGTCACGACGGAGTCGCTGCCCGAGGACATGACGTAGCTCAGGAACTCGGCCTGCTGGTCGACCCGGCGGATCTCCTCGTCCTCGTTCCTGGGCACCTTCGGCGTGATATCGATGTCGGTCTCCACCAGCTGTTGCACGATCGCGTCGGCCCCCAGGTCCAGCCCCCGGTTGATGGCGGCGCCGACGACGGGGATCTTCTCCGCCAGGTTGCCGCCCTCCTCCAGCGCGAACGTGTAGAGCTGCTCCTTGCGTTCCCGGGCCGCGTCCAGGTCGCCGGTGCGGTCCTCGACCTCCATCTCCAGGCCGAGGTCGATGAGGGAGTACAGGCTGGCCGCGCCCGGGGCCGTCAGGTCGGTGTCGCCCGTGCCCAGGTACAGCTCGATCTGGGCCTGTTCGTAGGCCATGGCCGAGTTGACGGCCCGCATCGCGGAGCCGTCGTCGCCCATCAGGTACTGCATGTACGCGGCGCGCTCCTGGACGCCGATGTTGAACGCCCCGGTCTCCGGGTTGTAGTCCGTGACGCCGGTGAGGAGCGCGTTGCCCTCCTCGGAGGACTTGATCTCGCTCGCCGCGAAGCTGAACAGGTAGGAGTCGAAGACGTCGGCGAACCTGTCGGCGAGGGCGGGGTTGAACTCGGTGAAGGACGCGTCCTCGCTGTCGCCCACGTCCACGCCGGTGTCCGTGAGGGCCTGCTGCATCTCGGGGGTGGTGACCATGCCGATGAACCCGGAGGCGGCCTCGCCCGCCCGGTTCCGCACGTCCTCGTCCTCGCTCAGGGAGTCCGCCGAGATCCAGTCGATCAGCCCCGACGCGGCCTCGCCGTGGTCGTGCCACTCGTAGGTGAGCAGCCCCTGGACGGCGTCCCGGCGGAACTTGTCGGGGTAGTCGGCGCCGGTCTCCGGCGCCGGGGACGGGTGCTCCCCGGTGAGCACGTAGTGGTTCGCGTCCTCGTTGCGGGTGCCCACGTCGGCCAGCACGGCGAGGTCCTCGGACATCACGTAGCCCCCCTCCCCGGCCGAACCCCAGAAGTAGTTGTAGGAGCCCGCCGACATGGTCAGGTTGGTGGAGAGGGTGTAGCCGGCCCCGAGGTCCCCGTCGGTGTGCCGGAGCAGGGACGTGAGCGCCTCCACGTCGTCCTTGTAGGTGACGAGCGCGTAGACAGGCTCGTCCGGGTCCGTCGTGAGGAAGGGGCCCTCGGCGGCCCTGCGCACGCTCTCGGGGAGGGACTCGTAGCCCCCGCCCAGCTCCGGGTCGGAGAGGGCGAGCAGACCGTCGCCCAGCGTCCCGAGGGCGTGTTCGCGCTCCTCCCCGGTCATGTGGCCGCCCTCCATCCAGCCGGGGACGGAGAGGACGCCCGTGTACGGACCGCCGCCCTCCAGCTCGAGCTGGGCGTAGAACGCCTCCAGGAAGTCGACCTCCTCCTCCCGCAGTTCGCCGCCGTCGTTCTGGGCGTTGCGGGCGTTGGTGCCGATCATGCTCATGACCAGCATCAGCTCGTGGTAGCGGTCGTCGAGGGGCTTGTCGCCCGACCAGTACGGGGCCAGCTCCGACGCCGCCTCCTCCGCCGAGTCGGGGGTCAGCTCGAAGTCGGACTCCAGGGAGAGGTACTTGCCGGGGTCGAGGTTGGCGTACGCCATGTCGGCGTAGCCGCCGTCGATGAGCTTCTGGACGTTCTCGGCCGTCGGCCCGCCCCGCAGCATCCCGAGGATCTCCAGGGCGTTCTCCTCGTGCGCGTCCCAGTTGGCCCGCTCGCGCCCCTGGACCTCCTCCAGGTAGCCGCTGAGCTCGTCGTACAGCTCCCGGCACTTCCTGGCGTCGGAGTCGAACCAGTGGTCCGGCGTCGGGGACTCGGCGGTGATCACCGTCCCCCGGTATTCGTCGGGGACCTGGGACACCTTGGAGGCGACCGCCTCGTCCCAGTCGTCCCACATGGCGTCGCGCTTGTCCCAGAACTCCTTGACGTGGTCCGCCCACATTTCGTTCACGTCGATGGCGAACCGGAGGTTGACGGCGGCGTCCACCCACTGCTGGTAGTTCTCGGCGCCGAGGGACGTGATGTCCCAGCCGACGATGTCGGTGAAGTGGGAGGCGGCCGAGTCGAAGCCGCCCTCCAGGTCGTCCGCCCTGCCCAGGAGGCGCGCCTCCAGGGTGACGAGGTCCTCGCTCACCGGACGGATCCGGCTCTCGAACGACTCGATGGAGCGGGGCGAGAAGAACAGCTGGAATGAGGCCATGGTCTTCCTAGAGGGGGAGGAGCGGGGGTCCGGTGGCGGGGCCGGGCCGTGCCGGAGGACCGGGCGGGGCGCCGGAGGGCGGAGCGGTGTCGGACCGGTGGCGCGTCAGTCGAAGTTGATGTCCCGGTGGGAGCCCCAGGGGGAGTCGTACTCCTCGGCGGACCGCACGTCGTTCAGGGCGATCCCGCCCGCGCCCGCCTGGATGTTCTCGGCCAGTTGGAGGCCGTGCTCCTGGACGCCCTGGAAGACGGGGAGCATGTCCTGCCGGAACAGCGAGAAGCCGAGGGCTACGTCGCTGTTCCCGGCGGCGCCCTCCGCGTCCCCCATGAGGTGGTCGAACATCTCGGCCAGCCCGGCCATGGCGGACGCGAGGGTCTCGGCGTACTCGCCGCCCTGCATCCCCTCGATCGGGTTGCCGCCTGCCTCGGTCATCCGCGTGTCCCCCGTCGTTGTTCGGCGCCGGTCGGAGTCGATCCGACGCGCTCCCTTCTGCGACGCATCGTCGGTCATGTGAGTCGCGGGCCGATGGCGAAGTTCACTACGGATCGGTATCGGATGCTCCGCGGCGGTCGGCCGGACAGGGGCCGTGGGCTGGGACGGAGCCGGGCCCGGGTACCGTCCGGTGCGCCGTTCGGGCCCCCGGGGCGGACAGCGGGGGCCCGGCGGCGGCCGGACGGGCGGCCGCGCCGGGGCCTCAGGAGGAGGGGGACCCGGAGGGGTCGGCGCCGGGGCCGTCGGCCGCCGGCTCCGTCGCCCAGCGGACCGCGAGGGGCCACCCGTCCATGGACGCGTCGTGGAAGCGCGGGAAGGCCTCGGCGGTCCCCTCCACGGAACCGTCCGCGAGGTCCACCCGGAACCAGGCCTCACCGGTCTGGAGCAGGACGGCCTCCCGCCCGGGGGCGGGCGCGTACTGCTCGACCGGACCGTCGGCGTCCTCCAGCAGCCGGGTCGCCCGGTGGCCCTGGCCCTCGACCGTCACCAGGTACGCGCCCGGCGGCGTGTCGGCGCCGCCCACGGCGTCCGGGCGCAGGAGGGCGGTGCCCTCGCCCCACACCGGGGCCCCGTCGAAGGTCTGCCACTGGCCGCCGCCGACGTTGAGCGTCGCGTTCACCACGCTGCCGTCGGTCTGCCGCACCACGAGGCTGCCCCCGTCCGAGGCGCTCATCTGCTGGGTCTGCACGCTGTTGCGGATGTGCAGCGCCCCCTCGGGTGTGAGGGTCCAGTCGCTGGGCCGCTGGGCCTCGCCCAGGGCGAGGCTCCCCTCCTGGTTGGGGGTGCCGGTGGGGGCGTCCAGCGGCACCGACAGCACCTGGGGCGGAGCCCCGTCCTGCTCGTTGTCGGACACGAACCAGAGCCGGTCGCCGTGGATGACCGGCTGCGACAGGACCTCGCCGGCGGCCGGGGCGACGGTCTCGACCGGCTGGTAGGAGATCTCCTCCACGTCGGCCTGCCCGGCGTCCTCCGGGTCGGTGAGCACGGCGACGTTCACGGCGTTGGGCTCGGTGGTCGCGTACGCGAAGAACGCCCAGTCCTCGGAGAACTGCGCGTGCACGGGGACCGACGGGGCCATGGGGTCGACCGCCCCGTCGGGGAGCGCGATCCGGTGCCTCGGCTGCCCCGTCGCGGGGTCGTGGAACACGAGGACCTGGTCGGTCTCCGGGTCGCCGCCCTCGAACCCCCGGTGCAGCAGGGCCAGCCCGGTCAGCCCCTCCTCGGCCAGGTCCTCGACCGTCTCGGCGGGTCCGTCGGATCCGCCGGACGCGTCCGTGCAGGCGGTGAGGGCGGCGAGGGCGAGCAGGCACACGGCCGGGGTCAGGGCGGGGGAACGCCGCATGGAGCTGCCTTTCGGGGAAGGTCGGTGGCGGGAGCGGAGGGAGGGTGCACGGGGGCGGGGACAGAAGGGTGGGATCACTCCGAGGGTGTCATGGTTCGTTCCCCGGCAGCGCATCCAGGACCGGGTTCGCTCGGGACACGGGCACCGGGGCGGCGGTGCACGTCAGGGCGGCCACCGTCGCGGCGGTCGGCGTCACGGGGCGCCGTCCATGCCGTTCTCCTCCCGGGTGCGGCGCGGCGGACCGCGGGACGTGCGCGGGCGCGCGCTTCCGGCGCGGTCACGTCAGCCCCGCCACGCGGGGGACCGGCTCCCCGCGCGTGTGCTCGCGCACGAGCACGGCGCCGGGGACCTCCTGGAAGGTCCCCGGGCCCAGGGCCTCCTCGACCTCCCAGACGCTGTCGATCCCGCCGAGGTCGACCTCCACGGGAAGCGCGATCGCCTCCTCGGGGCCTTCCGCGTCCCAGTCGAAGACGGCGACCTCCATGTTGTCCTCCTCCTCGGACCACCTCGGCTTGAGCAGGGAGTCCTTGAGGGGGAGCTGGCCGGAGACGGTGCTTCCCACGCTGTTCTCGTCGGTGACGACCGTGTCCTTCACCGCGCCCGAGAAGTCCCGGACCTCGAAGCGGTCCTCCCACTGCCCGTTCTCCAGGCGCTCCGAGCGGACCGCCAGGTAGCCGTGGGGCAGGACGCGCAGCACGGTGTCCTCCGGGCCGGAGGGGAGCGCCTCGGACAGGACCTCCCCGCGTACCGTGTCGATCACGACGGTGCCGCGCATGAGCGCCATGTTCTGGAGCACGGCCACGTCGCCCGCGGCGGCGAACGCCTCCTCGTCGAGCTGTTCGGGGTGCTCGGCCGCGTCGTCGAAGTCCTGCCCCCGCACCAGGCTCCACTGCTCCTCCCCGGTGGTGGTGTCGAGGCTCGTCAGGCGCAGGTCGGAGCCGCCGCACGCGTAGACCACCACGACGCCGCTGGGGGTGAGGAAGCCGTCCTCGACCCGCGGGCCCCCTGCGCCGCCGGGGCACCGCAGGCGCTCGCCGCGCCACCCCGGTTCGTCGTCCCACGGGGAGAAGGAGACGGCGACTCCGCCCCCGTCGCCGGGCCCCGCCGTCACCAGGCCGTCGTCGGTCACGAGGCCGGCGTGCTGGACCGACAGCCGGTCCGTCCCGGAGCTGCCGTGTTCGAGCACGAGCGTCTCCACCCCGGTGCCGGAGTCCAGGAGCACGAGGAAGCCGCTCGCGCTCACGGCCACGAACGTCCCGTCGGGGGAGACCGCGGCCTCGGCCTCGGAGCCCAGGAGGCGGTAGCTCCACACCTCTTTCCCCGTCCTGGTGTCCAGGCCCACCACGCCGTCGTTCAGGTGCAGGACCGCGCCGGTGGGCACGGGGTGGACCCCTACGAGTTCCCCGTCCCGAGGGCCCTCCCAGACCCACGACGCCTCGGAGACCGTGGTCGGCACCGCGAGCTCCTCGAGCTCGTCCCCGGACATCTCGTGGACGACCTCGTGTCCGGCCAGCTCCCGGGCCTGCTGTCCGGAGCCGGAGAGGATCCCGCATCCGGGCGCCCCGAGGAGGAGCACGGCGGTCGCCGCCGCGGCGGACCAGCCGGTTCTTCTGTTCATGGTCAACCAGGTCGCTCTCAGGTGTCTTCTCGCCGTCCTGGGGGATGCGGCCACGATCGCAGGCGGGGAGCACTCCCCGCCCGGCCTTCGGGTCTTCCGCCGCAGTGTCGAAGCGGTGGCGCCCGTACCGGCACACGGTTCCAGGGACGAGGGACATTGAACCGGACGAATGTCACGACAGGTGCGGGGCCGGGCACGCCGGGTCGGTGAACCCCCAGGTGGGCGGCGGGTCTGTGACGGTGGCCGCATCCGGCCACGCGCGCCCGGGCCGCCCACGGCGGACCCCGGGCCGAGCGCCCCCGGGTACTCAGGGGGCGCACGGGTCCCTCGGGTCTACGCCGGGGAGTCGCTCCAGCCGACCTGCACCAGGTCGGGGCGCTGCCCCCGGCGCGCCAGCTGGGCGCGGCCGACCGGGAGCTGCTTGGACGCCGTGCCGTTGGCCAGGCGCCCCTCCATCCGGTCGCCGGAGAACAGCATGCCGGGCGTGGCCATGTCGGTCAGCGCCTGGAGCACCGGCTCGAACATCGCCCGCGCCGAACCGCCCGTGCGCCGGGCCGCGATGACGTGCAGGCCCAGGTCGGCGCCCTGCGGGATGAACGGGGCCAGCGGTGCGAGCGGGTTCGACCGCGCTCCCAGCATGTCCATGTCGTCCACCACGATGAACAGGTCCAGGCCCTTCCACCAGCTGCGCTCGCGCAGCTGCTTCGGGGTGACGTCCGGTCCCGGCATCCGCTCCTTGAGGGACCCGGCCAGGTTCGCCGCGACCGCCTTGGTCTGCTCCGCGCTCGTGCAGTACGCCAGCAGGTGCTCCTCGGGGACCAGCTCCAGGTGGCTGCGGCGGAAGTCCACCATGACCACGCCGACCTGGTCGGCCGGCCGGCGCACGATCTGCCTGACCAGCCCGCGCAGCAGGGCGGTCTTGCCGGTCTGCGGGTCCCCGTACACGACCAGGTGGGGGTCCCGGTCCAGGTTCGTGGCCACGGGGGCGAGCGTGCTCTCGGCCATGCCCAGCACCAGTTCGGCGTCACGGCGGCCCCGGGGGGCGCGGCGCCCCTTGAGCAGGTCGTCCAGCTCGACCTTGGAGGGCAGGGTCTTGACGCCCTGGACGGCCTTCTGCGGCCACCGCTCGCCGACCCGCTTGACCAGGTCCCGGATGCCGTCGGTGACGTCCTGGTCCGAGGCGACCCCGTCCACCCGGGGCAGCGCCACGTGCGTGTGGTGCTCCGCCGAGGTCAGGCCGCGCCCGGGGGTGTCCTTGGGGATCTCGTCGGCGACCTTGCGGCCGATCCCCGAGTCCATCGGGTCGCTCAGCCGCAGCTCGAACCGGCCGCCGAACAGGGCCTGGAGCCGGGAGCGGACCTGCGAGGTCGCCGCGCCGGTCAGCACAGTGTGCACGCCGAGGGAGGGGCCCCGGGTCGCGATGTCCATCAGGACCTCGTCGGCCTCGTCGAAGGTGTCGCGCACCGACGACCAGCCGTCGATCATCAGGAACAGGTCGCCGACCACGTTCCCGGCCACCTTCCCGTCCGCGCGCGCCTGGCGCAGCGCGGCGGGGGAGTCCAGCTTGTACTTGCGGAACACCCGCTGGCGCCGGTCGAGCTGGGCGCGCACGTCCACCAGGACCCGCTGCACCTTCTCGGGGTCGGCCCGCCCGGCCACACCCGCCACGTGGGGCAGGTCCTCCATGGCCTGGAGCGCGCCGCCGCCGAAGTCGATGGCGTACACGCCCACCCGGCCCGGCGGGTACCGCCACGCCAGGCTCGCGATGAGGGTGCGGAGCATCGTGGACTTGCCGGACTGGGGGCCGCCCAGGACGATGACGTTGCCCTCGGCCCCGGTGAAGTCCATCTCGGCGGGGACGACCCGCTGCTCGCGGGGGATGTCGGTCAGGCCGAGGACCGCGCGCATCTCCGCGGCGGGGGGCTCGGTCCCGGGGCCCTCCAGGTCGTCGCCCTCGCCCAGGTCGGCGAGCACGGTGTCCAGGGTGAGCAGTTCGGGCAGCGGCTCCAGCCAGATCGGCCGCACTTTCTCCGCTCCCGACGCCACCAGCCGGTCCACGGTCACCTGAAGGGTGGTGCGCTTGTCCTTCCTGGGTTTGGACTCCTCGCCCCTGGCGCGGACCGACGCCATGAGCGACTCCACCAGGGAGCCCTCGCCGGTCACCTTGCTGAGGCCGTTGTAGGACAGCAGGGGGAGAACGGGCTCGTGCTCCTCCTTCTCCTCCTCGGCCGGGGGCTCGTAGGGCTGGGAGACCATGGCGGCCTTGAACCGCTCGAAGACGGAGGTGTCCACCTTGAGGTAGCCCGATCCGGGCTCGGGCGGCAGGTGGTAGGCGTCGCCGACGCCGATGGCCTCGCGGCTCTCCGCCTCGGAGAACGTGCGCAGGCCCACCCGGTAGGACAGGTGCGACTCCAGGCCCTTGAGCTTGCCCGACTCCAGCCGCTGCGTGGCCAGGAGCAGGTGCACGCCGATGGACCGGCCGATCCGGCCGATGGCCACGAACAGCTCGGCGAAGTCCGGGTGGGCGGTGAGCAGCTCGGAGAACTCGTCGATGATGATCAGCAGGTGCGGCAGCGGCTCCATGCCCGGGTCCTCCTCCCGGGCCGCCTCGTAGGCGTGCAGGTTGGGCAGGTTGCCCGCGTCCTTGAGGATCTGCTGGCGCCGTGTCAGCTCGCCGAAGGTGGCCTCCCGGAACCGCATCACCAGGGAGTCGTCGTCGGCCAGGTTGGTGATCAGCCCCGTGCTGTGCGGCAGCCGGTCGGTGTCGGCGAAGGTCGCGCCGCCCTTGAAGTCGACCAGCAGCAGCGCCAGCGACTCGGGGGAGTGGTTGATGACCAGCGACGCCACCATGGTCCGCAGCATCTCCGACTTGCCGGAACCGGTCGCGCCGACCACCAGGCCGTGCGGCCCCATGCCGCCGAACGCCGACTCCTTCAGGTCCAGCAGCACCGCGTTGCCGTTGGGGCCCACGCCGATGGGGACGCGCAGGTAGTCGCCGGTGCTGCGCTTGCGCCAGGTGCGGCGGGTGTCCAGCTGGGCGACGTCGGACACGCCCAGGATCTCGGGGAGGCCCACGGTGGCGTGCATGGCGTCGTCGCCGTCGGAGGCGGCGATGCCGTACGGGGACAGGATGCGGGCCAGGCTCGTCAGGTGGGCGACGTCCGAGCGGTCGGCGGTCCCGCGGAGCGGCGTGCGGTCGGGGTTGTCGTCGGCGCCCGGGAGCTCGGTGTCCTCGGTGAGGGTGCCGTCGGCATCGACGTTCAGGCGCAGGTCCACCGACTCCGGTTCCTCGCGCCGGTCCGCCACCAGCGCGATGATGTGGATGCCCAGGTCGGAGAGGGAGGCGACGGGGGGTTCGGCGTGCAGGCCGGACAGGGTCGACTGGTGCTCGCCGTCGAGGACCACGACGAGCCGCTGGGTCCCGGGCCCCGGGGGCTTGCCGCGCCGCCGCTGGAGGTCGACGGTGCGCCGCTCGATCTCGTCGGCGAGCAGTTCGCCGGCCTGCACGGTGTTGGCGGACACGAACCGGGCGGGCATCGGCCCGTCCTGGGCGTCGTCGAACGTGTTGTGGGGCAGCCACTTGAGCCATTCCCACCGGTCGCGGAGCTTGGTGTCCCGCACCACGCCGATCCGCAGGTCGTGCGGGGAGTGGAAGGCGGCCATCTGGGCGATCATGCTGCGGACCAGCCCGCGTCCCGCCTCGCGGTCCCCGACGACCGACACCACCCCGTGCTCCCGCAGCGGGACGACGAGCGGCATCTCGGGGACGTCCGCGTACAGCTCGATGAGCTGGTCGGCGGCGCCCTGGCAGACGGGGTCGTACTCGATGAGCGGGGAGGAGGTGTCGACCTTGAGCCTGAGGCGCCGGGAGAGGGGGCGCGTGCCCGTGCCCGCGCGCACGTCGAGGAAGTCGGGGTCGGCGGGACGCCGCTCCCACCTCCTCGTCCGCGAGCGGGCGGGCTCGGTGAGGAGCGAGGGGTCGGGGTGGCGGAACGCGTTGTCCGCGCGCTGGGTGGAGGCGACGTCCCGCACGATCTCGCGGAGCTGGTCGAGGTAGTCGACGTAGCGCTCGCGCTGCTCCCGCATGCGCTTGCGGGGGCCGTTGTGCTGGGCCACGAACATGATGATGCCGACGACCACGCTGGCCATCATGATCATGACGCCGGCGACGGCCATCAGGGGGCGGTGGCCCATGGTGATGGACATCAGGAGCGAACCCGAACCGGTGATGATCGGCATGATGATCATCGCCCCCGAGCTGGACGCCGGCGCGTTCTCGGGCAGCTGCGGCGGGGCAGCGATGACCAGGGGAGTGTTCCCGGGAGCAGGAGGGACACTGCGGGCAGGGCGGGGCACAGGTCTCGTCGCCACAGCGATCTCTTTCCGTCCACCTACGGGGGTTGGTGTCTGGGTGACTACGCTAGGAATGATCTCGCGAACCCCGCGAATCACCTAATTCGCGTCCGTCCTCCCCCTTCGCGGCGAATGCCGCCCACGACGACGACAGAAGGAACCATTGGTGTGAGTGGATACTGCCGGGTCACCGTCACCGGACCGGAGCGCTGGGCCGATCTGGCACTTCCCGGCACCGTTCCCGTGGCGACCCTGATGCCGCGCATCATCGAGGTCTGCGCGCCCGACGAGGAGCGGACGGAGCCCGCCGCCTGGTCTCTGACCACGGTGGACGGGGCGCCCGTGCACCCGGACGAACCCCTGGAGAGCGCCGGGGTCTACGACGGGGACGTCCTGCTGCTGGACCGCCGCACCGCCCCGAGCCGCCCCTCCCACGTGGACGACGTCCGCGGCGCCGTCGAGGACAGGGTCGACGACACCGCGCGCATCTGGAACCCCGCGACGACGCTGTCCTTCGGCCTTCTCGTGGCCAGTATCGGCCCCCTGGTCCTCCTGGGGCTGATGATGCGGCTCCTCCCGTCGGCGGGACACCTGGGCGTCGCCGCGGTCGGGACCCTGTTCACGGTCGCCGTCATGCTGCTCGCCGCACGCAGGCCCCTGCCCGCCGTCGCGCACGTGCTGTTCGCGGCGGCCTGCGTGTGGGGCGCGGTCACCGCGGTGCTCGCCGCCGCCCTGGTGGCGAGCACGAACCCGCTGGTGACGGCGGCCTTCGCGCTCTCCGGGGCGCTCCTGGTCGCGGTGATCGGCTGGGCCATGCACGAGACGGGTCTGGCGTACATCGCCGGGCTCGGGGTCGTCGCGGTGGCCGCGGCCGTCCTCGTCGTGGTGGGGATCTTCACCGAGCCGGTCCAGGGCGTGCGGTCCATGGGCATCGCCCTGGCGCTGTGCGTGGGGGCCCTGCCGCGCGTCGCCATGGTGATGGGCGGCCTGTCCGGCCTCGACTACGAGGTGGGGCGCTCGGGCCAGGTGCCCACGGAGCGGTTCGAGGACACGTACGGCAACACCGACCGCCTGCTGCTGGGGATCGTGCTGGGCGCGGCGGTGAGCGGCGGCGCCGTCACCGTGCTCCTCGCCGTCCTGGCCCAAGGGCTGCCCGACCTGCTGCTGGGCGGTCTGCTCTCGGTCCTGCTGGTCCTGCGCTCGCGGCTGTTCGACCGGATCCGCCACGTGCTGCCGCTGCGGCTGGCCGGGGTGCTGGGCGTGGGGGCCACGGGCGTCGCGGTCGTGGGCGAGTACCCGTTCATGGGCCCCTGGCTGCCGCTGATCGTGCTCCTGGCCGGGATCGTGCTCGGGGTGCTGAGCTGGGTGCGGCTGACCGACGTGCCCCGCGCCTCGCTGCGCCGCCTCCTGAACTGGACCGAGATCCTGGTCATCATCGGCATGTCCGCGGTGTTCGCGTGGGCGATGGGGCTGTTCGCCCTCGTCGCCCGCATGACCGGTTAGGCGGCGTTCCGCGGACGCCGGCCGCCGCCCGTCGGGGCGGGCGTCCGCGGGACCCGCTCCGGAGCGGCCCACCGTCCGGGCCCGGAGTCCCGGGCCCGTCGGCGGGTGCGGGGCCGGCCGGGAGGTCCGGGGGAGACGGCCGGAACCGGTCAGGCGTTCCGCTCCTCCCCGGCCGCGGAGCCCTCGGCGGGGGGAGCGGCGGCGGGCTCGCAGTGCGCGCGGAGGCCGCGGCGCCGGCGCGCCTCGCGCAGCGAGACCCCGACGATGCGCGCGGCGGTGAGGCCGGCGACCACGGCGAGCGGGAGGACGAGCATGGTCACCGGCTGGCGGATGCCGTGGAAGCGCGCCCCGGCCCCGTCGAGGACGATGAACCCCGCGGGCCGGGCGCGCACGAACCCGCCGCCGCCCGCGCCGTCCCCTCCCGCGGCGAACAGGCGGCTGGAACCGCCGCCCATGCTGGTGAGGGACGTGATCCTCGCGACCGGGACGACCGTGGAACCCCCCGACGTCACCGGGTCGCCGAAGACGGTCGCGGACCGGGCCGCGGACCCGGTGCTGCGGACCAGGTCGGACAGGACGGACAGCGCGGGGCTGGTGCGGCGGCCGGAGGCCGCCTCGCGGATGCGGCTGCTGACGTTTTCCGGCATGGCCTCTGGTCCTCTCGGGGTACGGGCACGGGCTTTCACGCTATAGCGCCCGGGCGGCACCGTGAGGAATCGGGTCCTTCCGGCGCGCCCGGGACGGCGCGGGCGGAACGCGGACCCGGCGCCCTGCGGCGCCGGCCGTCCCGGCGCCCATGCCGGCCCCGTCAGAACAGCGTCTCGGCCGGCTCCAGGGTGTCGGGGTCGACCAGGACGACGCGCCCCTCGGCGGAGACGCCCGCCAGGACCTCGCCCCCGGGGTGCGCGGAGACCTCCTGGAGTCCGACGGCTCCACGGCCGTCGGCCGCGAGGTCCTCACCGGTCTCCGCGTCGAACGCGTGCGTCGTGTACGCGCCGTCCTCCAGGGGGTCGTCCCCGGGGGCCAGCCAGCTCACGTACACGCGGTCGAGCGCGGCGGAGAGCACCAGGTCCACGGGGATCGGCCCTTCGGCGTCGGCGAAGCCCGTGAGCTCGAAGGACCGCACCTCCGAGCGGGCGGCGTAGTCCCACCACACGATCCGGTCGCCGACGAGGTGGACCACCTCGTCGGTTCCGGGCACCGCGGCGAACAGGCGGTGCGACGTCCCCCGGACGGTGTGCAGCTCCTCGCCGCTCTCCGCGTCCCACACGGTGATCGTCCCCCCGTCGTTGGTGAGGACGCGCCCGGCGTCCGCGAAGGCCGTCCCGTGGACCGGGACCTCCGCGATCTCGGACACCCGTGCGCCGGTCCCCGTGTCGACGACGGCGACGCTCGGCCTGTCGCCGGCCCGCTCCAGGGAGACGGCCAGCCGCGACCCGTCGGGGCTGAACGCGAGGCCCTCCGCGTGGCGCGGCCTGGCCGTCCACGTCCCCCCGGTCCCGACGGGCCCGTCCTGCGGTCCCAGGTGCTCGGCGGACGTGCCGGCCGCGAGGTCGAAGGTGCGGGCGACCCGCACCTGCTCGTCGCCCCGGCCCTCGAAGGACGTGGGCACGGTCACGGCGAGGGTGCACCCGGTCGGGGCGAACACCGGGCCCACCGCGAGCCCCACCGATCCCGCCGGCCTGGCGACCTCCTCCCCGGTCCGCCAGTCCCACACCGTCAGCCCGTGCTCGGCGGTGGTGACGGCCAGGCGGTCGCCGTCCGGGCTGAAGGCGGTCTCCCACACCGTGGTCCGCGCGCCGTCGACGTCCTCGCCGGGCGGCGGGAACCCTCCGCCGTCCGGGCAGCCGCCCTCGGTGACCAGCCCGGCGGTGTCCGCCCTGTCCGGTTCCCCCGCCGCGCCACCGTCCCCGGTCGACAGGCGGTGCCCCCACACGGCCGCCCCGCCCACGGCGGCCAGGGCGAGGACCGCCGCGGCCGCGGCGACCGCCCTCCGGCCGTTCCGGCGCCCCCGGGCGTCCGCCCCTGTGCCCCCGGCGCCCCCGTCCGGCACGCCAGCCTCCCCCGGCCCGGTCCCGGAGGGCCGCTCCGACCGTCCCGGCCCGTCGGCGGCCACCGCCGCCTCCTGCCGTGCCGCGGCCTCCTCCAGCCGGTCGCGGAACCCCGGCGGCCACGGGCCCGGCTCGGCGGGGCCGCCGAGCATCCGCACCAGGTCGGCGGCGCTGGGGCGCAGGTCCGGACCCCGGCGCAGGCACGCGTCGACCAGCCCCCGGAGCTGGAGCGGGACGCGCGGCAGGCCGGGAGCCCCCTCGGCCCCGCTCGCGGCGAAGGACAGGGTCGCCGCCCACGAGAACACGTCCGCGGCGGGGGCCGCGCCGCCCTCGGGCGCCGCGAAGGAGGGGCGGGGAGCGCGCTGACCGGAGTCCGACGCGGCCCGCTCCAGCCCGGCGTCGGCGAGGAGCGCGGTCTCCCGGGTGAGCACCACCCCGTCGGGCCGCAGCGCGCCGTGGGAGCGGCCCCGGGCGTGCAGCTCGGCGAGCCCCTGCGCCAGGGCGAGGGCGAGCGCGTGGAGGGCGTCCGCCGGGACCGGGCCGTGTTCGCGGACGTGGTCGGCCAGGGTCGGGCCGGGCGGCCGGTCGACCGCCGCCCACGGCACGGCTCCGCCCGGGTCGGCGGAGCGCACGCCGCACACGTGGCGGCCGTCCGGTCCGTACGCGCTCTCCACCAGGCGGGTGAACGCCGACCGGAACCCGGGGTCGGCGGCGTACCCGGAGCGCACGACCCTCACGGCCACGGGGCGCTCCCCGGGCGCCGAGCCCAGGTAGACGCGCGCGCAGGCGTCCTCGCCCAGGCGGGCGTGGAGCCGGTAGGGGCCGACGGCCGGGGGATCGTGGGGGTGGAGAGAGAGCATGGGCCTTACCGGTGTCGTGGCGGTGCGGGCGGGGGCGGGACGGTCCCGTGTCCGGTGCGGGACCGCTTTGGGCGGGGGCGGCCGGGGCCCCGGAGCCGGGTCCCCGGCCCGTTCGGAGGGGGCCGCGGCGGGTCAGCCGATGCTGCTGTGGAGGCGCAGGCGCTCCGCGTCCACGATCCAGACGTCCGGGAGGAGGAGCGGGACCCCCGTGAACACGTGGCCGTCGGGGTGCATACCGAGCCGACTGACGTACCCCTCGTCCTCCTCCCCGGTCAGCTCCTCGCCGGTGGAGAACTCCCAGACCTTCATCCCGAACCCCTCCGAGTCCTCGTCGACGATCAGCTCCCCGGACGTGTACGGGGCGTACAGCCGGTCCGCCCCGGGGCTCAGGACGAACTCGCTGAGCCCGTTCTCCGGCATCGCGGCCGGGGCGAACGTGCGGGGCGGGCCCCCGTCGAGGAAGTCCTCGTGCACGACCCCGTCCCCGGTCATGTACAGGATGCCGCCGTCCTCGTCGGGGAGTTCGAGGTTGGGCCCGTACCCGGGCTCGGCGCCCCCGGCCTCGAAGAGGGTCGCGCCGCTCTCCGTGTCCCAGACCCGCACCTGCCCCGTGTAGTCGACGGCCGCCAGGTACCCGCCGCCGGGGGAGACCGCGATCGTGTGGGCGCCGTCGGTCCCGCTGTAGGTGTCGGTGACCTCGGCGGTCTCCAGGTCGACGCGCAGCACGGCCGACTCCGGCTCCCCCGTGCCCTCGACCAGGTACAGGCCCTCGCCGCCGGGGTCGAAGGCCGAGGCGACGACCTCCACGTCCTCCCGGTACACGGTGTGCTCGCCCGTTCCGGCGACGTACACGTGCACGCCCGTCCCGTTGTAGCCCACGCGGCAGCCGTCCGGGCTGACGAGCGGGGTGGGCGACAGGCCGGGGACCTCGTCCTCGATCCGGGCGATCTCGGTGCCCTCCTCCCAGTCCCACAGGGCCAGCCCCTGGCTCCCGGCGACGACGAGGACCCGGCCGTCGGCGGAGAACACGGTGCCCGGAGGGACGGACGACGACGGGATGTCCGGCGCCGGCCGGGCCGCCTCGGCGAACTCCGGGGCGATGTGCTCGGTGAGGTCGCACCGGGTGCGGCGGCCGGGGCCCTCCTCCGCGGTCCCGCCGCCGGACGGGCCGGCCAGGGCCCACGTCCCCGCCCCGGCGGTGAGGAGCAGCGCGGCCGCCGCGGCGCCGACGAGCGGCGGGCGCCGCCGGGCCCGGGAGGCGGGGGCGCCGCCCGCGGCCCCGGGGCCCGCGGCGGCGACGGCGTCCCGGTGCTCGCCGTCGATCCGTTCGAGCATGTGGACGGCGGGCGGGGGCAGCCAGGCGGACGCCGTCGTCGGAGGCGCGGCCGGACCGCCCAGGGCGTGCAGCACCCGCGACGCGGAGGGACGCTCCCGGGGGTCCTTGTCCAGGCACGCCGAGACGAGGCCGTGCAGCCGCTCGGGGATGCCCGTCAGCACGGGGTCCTGGTTCGTGATGCGGTACATCACGGCGGAGGGGTGGCCCTCGCCGAACGGCCCGGTGCCGGTCAGCGCGTACACGATCATCCCGCCCAGGGCGAAGACGTCGGCGGCGGCGCCGCCCGGCTCCCGGCGGATGTTCTCGGGGGCCATGTACCCCGGGGTGCCGACGAGCCGCCCGTCCCCGCCCTGCCCGGTGTCCTCCAGCGCGGCGGCGATGCCGAAGTCGATGACCTGCGGCCCCGCGGCCGAGACCATCACGTTGCCGGGTTTGAGGTCGCGGTGCACCAGCCCGTGGGAGTGCACCCGTTCCAGGGCCTGGGCGACGCCCCGGGCGGCGAACCGCACGCTGTCCTCGGGCAGCGGCCCCACGGACCGGACCAGGTCGTGCAGGGAGGGGCCCCGCACGTACTCGGTGGCCATCCAGGGGGTCCGGCCGGACGTGTCCGCGTCCAGCACCCGGGGCGTGTGGGCGCCGTGCACCCGGCGGGCGAGGTCGAGTTCGCGCGCGAACCGCTCCCGGAAGTCGGGGTCGTACGCGTACTCCGCCCGCACCGCCTTGACGGCGGCGGTGCGGCCCTCCCGGTCGATCCCCAGGTAGACGCGGCCCATGCCTCCGGCGCCCAGCAGGGCGACGGTCCGGTACGGTCCGATCCGGCGCGGATCGCGGGGTGCGAGGTGCTGCATGGCGGCCCTCCGGTCAGCTCAGCTCGTTGACGACGGTGTAGTCGGCGTCGAGGACGAGGACGCGTCCGCCGCCGTCGGCGACCGTGGCCAGGTACTCGTCCTCCGGGTGCGACCCCATGGGCGCGTACACCATCACGTCGGCGTCGCGGAGGAGTCCGCCCGTCGAGGCGTCCCACACGCTTCCCCGGTCGTCGTCCCAGCCGAAGGAGCCCGCGAGGACCCGCTCGCCGTCCGAGGAGTAGCCGATGCCGGTGACGGACTCGTGGCTCGCGTCCGGTTCGGCGAGGGGGCGGACGACCCCGCCGGTGCGGAGGTCGACGATGTCGACCCGCCTCGCGCCGCTCTGGAGGGCCATGGTCCGCCCGTCGGGCGCGAGGGCGAACGCGTAGTGGTCCCCGCCCTCGAACAGGTGGAGCCGCTCGCCGGTCGCGGGGTCCCACACGGCCACCCCGACGTAGGAGTCGAACCCCTCCTCCATGACCGTGCCGACGAGCAGGGAGTCGTCGGCGGTGTAGCTCAGGTCGGTGAGGACCCCTCCGGCGGGGAACTCCACGCCGGGCGTCCCCTCCGCCACGTCCCAGACCTGGACGACCCGCTCCTCGCGGGGGTCGCCGTTCTCGGCGGCGAGCACCGCCACCCGGGACCCGTCGGAGGAGAGGGCCGGCATGTCGTAGAACCCGCGGCCGCCGTTGTCCTGGCCGAACCGGTTGACCTCGTCGCCGCTGCCGCCGTCCCACACGCGGATCTGGTCGCTGTAGGCGCCGGCGACGTGGTCGTCGGGACCGATGTCCGCCGCGGACGGGGCGGGCTCGAACACGTCGACGGGTTCCCCGGCCTGCCAGTCCCACCTGGACAGGGACATGCCGAACACGTACAGGGACTCGCCGTCCACGGAGAAGTCGACCTCGTAGATCCACCCCTCCAGGTCGACCTCCGGCGCGCCCCGCGCCGAGGGGGAGGCGGAGGGGCCGGGCGGGGCCGGGGGACCGCCCCCGGCCGCCTCCCGCGGGTCCCCGCCGCCGGGCAGCGCGGTGAGCGCGAGGGCCGCCCCTCCCGCGACGACCAGCGCGGATGCGGCCGCCGCCGCGGCGACCGCCGTCCGGCGGCGCCACCGCGGCCGTCCGCCCCCGGCGCCCTCCGGTGCCCCGCCCCCTCGGGCGGACCGCCCGTCGGACCCGCCGCCGTCGGACCCGCCGCCGTCGGACCCGCCCGACGGCGGCGGCGTCCCGTCCCCGAGGTCCACGGTGGTGCGCCCGGCCTCCTCCGCCCTCCGGACCTCGCCCTCCCGGGCGTCGATCTGCTCCGTCACGGGGGCGGGAAGCCAGCCGTGCTCGGCCGACGGGAGGGGCAGCGCGGAGAGTGCTCCCCGGACCTCCGCGGCGTCGGGCCGCCCGGCGGGGTCCTTGGCGAAGCAGCGGGCCAGCACGTCGCGCAGGGGGCCCTCGGGGACCGCCCCCAGCGCGGGTTCGTCGGCCGTGATCCGGCGCAGGGAGTCGACCGGGCGCCCGAAGCCGAACGGGGGCTCCGCCGAGGCGGCGAACACCACCGCGCCCGCCAGGGAGAAGAGGTCGCTGAGCTGGGAGACGCCGTGCCCCGTGATCTGCTCGGGCGAGGTGTAGGCGGGGGTGCCGAAGGTCTGCCCGGTGCGGGTGAGCACCGTGCCCTCGACGGCGCGGGCGATGCCGAAGTCGATCACCTGCGGGCCGCGCGGGGACAGCAGGATGTTGCCCGGCTTCAGGTCGCGGTGCATCAGCCCCGCCTCGTGGACCGTCTCCAGGGCCCGGGCGAGCCCGAGGGCCAGAACCAGCAGCGAGGGGCCGGGGAAGGGGCCGTTCGCGCTCACGGCCTCCTTCAGCGTGGGGCCGGGCACGTACTCGGTGGCCATCCACGGGACGTCGGCGTCCGTGTCGGCGTCGGTCACGGCCGGGGTGAAGGGGCCGCGCACCCGCCGGGCGGCGCGGACCTCCCGCGCGAACCGGTCCCGGAACCCGATGTCGTGGGCCAGGTCCTCCTTGACCACCTTGAGCGCGCGCAGGTGGCCGTCCGGGGTGCGCGCCAGGTACACCCTGCCCATGCCGCCCGCGCCGATGCGGGCGAGGAGCCTGTGGCGGCCGATGTGCCGGGGGTCGTCGGAGGCGAGGGGCTGCACGGCGGGTACGCGTTCCTCACTGCGTCATGGCACCGGCGCGGGGGCGGTCGCGCGGGGTCGGGGCGGTGCTCGGGAGGGTTCCTCCGCCAATGTAGCGGTTCGTGGGCGGACCGCCCGGACGGGTGACCGGTCGCGGCCCGCCCGGGTCAGTCGCCGATCACCCCGAGCAGCGACAGGTCGGTGTCGTAGACGGCCAGGTCGCCGGTGTCCGCGCGCAGCCCGGCGAGCCGCGACCCGTCCGGGGACAGGACGAGCGGGAACAGCCGGGGCAGGTCCGGGCCGAGCCGGGCGCTGGCCGCGTCGCCGTAGTCCCACGCCATCGTGCTGCCCGACCCGGCGCCCGGGGCCAGCATGGCGGCGAAGACCCGGCCGCTCGCCTCGCTGTAGGCGACGTCGACCAGGAAGTGGTCCTCGTCGTCGGGCACGAACTCGCGCAGGACCCGTTCGTTCTGCGGCTCGACCAGCAGGACGCGGTCCGAGCGGATGAGCAGGACGCCCGAGCCGTCCGGGAGGATGTCGAAGGCGTCCGCGCCCACCCGCGCGCGCTCGTCGACCAGGCCCAGCCGGTCGAGGCCCCCGGCCCCCGTGCGCCACACCGCGACGCCCCCGCCCACCTCGCCGCCCGCCACGGTGGTGCCGTCGGGCGAGTACTGGATCGCGCCGAGGCTCCCGGAGCCGGGCAGGGCGGCCGTCAGCTTCCAGTGCTCCGTCTCGTAGAGGTGCAGGAACCGCGCCCCGGGGTCGCTCCGCACGCCCACGGCCAGCGAGGAGCCGTCGGGGCTGAAGGCGACGGACCGGACGGCCTGCTCCGGTCCGACGTTCCACGCCCTGCCCGTGGACAGGTCGGTGACGGCGGTCCCGTGGAGCGTGCCGTAGGCGAGCAGGCAGCCGTCCGGGCTGAACGCGGCCGGGGCGGGGGGCACCGTGGCCGCCTCGTTGTCGATCCGGGCCAGGGGCCGTGACCCCTCCCAGTCCCACAGGGTCACGCGGTCGACCTGGGAGACGGCCAGGACGGTGCCGTCGGGGGAGAACGAGAGTTCGAGGGGCACGTCCGGGGGGAACATGACCTGCGGCGGGCCGGTGAGGGCGAGGTTCCCGGCCAGGATTCCGGACGCGGAGCAGTCGCGGGCGGCGCCGGTCTCCCCGGCCGCCTCCCACGCCGGGGCCGCGACGGCGAACAGGCCCGCGCCCGCGAGGAGGACCGCCACGCCCAGGAGGGCCGCGACGCGCAGCACGGCCCTGCCCCGCCGCCGGGGAGCGGTGCGTGCGGGGGGCGCCGGCCGGGCGCCCGGAGCGAGCGCGGCCCAGGGATCGGGGGCCGGGGGGCCGCCGCCCCGGGGGCCGGCCGCGGAGCGGTAGGACTCCTCGGCCGCGGCGACCGCGGCGCGGGCCCGCGGCGGCAGCCACGGGGCGGTCGGGGGTTCCTCGGGGAGCGGTCCGCCGAGGTGGTCGAGGACCTCCTGCGCGGTCGGCCGGTTCTCGGGGAGCTTGTCCAGGCACGCGGCCACGAGCGGGCGCAGGGGGCCCGGGACCCCGTCCAGGGAGGGCGGCTCGCGCAGGACCCGGTACAGCAGGGTCGAGGGGTGCCCCTCCCCGAAGGGGTCGGCCCCCGTGGTCGCGAACAGCAGGGCTCCGCCGAGGGAGAACAGGTCGCCGGCGGCGGCGGCCCTGCCGCCGGAGAGGAGCTCGGGCGCCGTGTAGGCGGCGGAGCCGACGCCCTCGCCGGGGCGGGTGAGCCGGGCCTCGTCCACGGCCCTGGCGACGCCGAAGTCGATGAGCCGGGGGCCGTGCGCGTCCACCAGGACGGTCGAGGGCGTGAGGCCCCGGTGCACGGCGCCCGCGTGGTGGGCCGTGCCCAGGGCCTCGGCGATCCCCCGGGCGAGGACGGACGCCGCCGCCGGGGGGAGGGGCCCGGTGCGTTCCACCAGCTCGCGCAGCGTGGGCCCGGGGACGTACGCGGTGGCGGTCCAGGGGATGGGGGCGGACAGGTCGTGGCCGAGGAGGGGCGGGGCGAAGCGGCTGACCGTCCGGGGGGCGAGGGCGGCCTCGCGGGCGAAGCGGGCACGGAAGTCCAGGTCGACGGCGTACGCGGCGCGGACGACCGTGACGGCGGCGGGGCGCCCGTGCGGGTCCGCGCCCAGGTACACGCGGCCCATGCCGCAGGAGCCGAGGTGGGCGATGAGGCGGAACTCCCCGAGCTGGGTGGGCTCGTCGGGGTTGAGGGGGCGCATGGGTCCTCTGGGGGGCCAGGGGCGGAGGACGCCTCGGGGCCCGCCAGGACGGTCCGGTGCGTCTGCCGGAGGTTTCTCAGGAGTCACCGTAACCCGAGAAGATCGCTGATAGAGCACGATTCCGGCCGGTTCACAGGGGGTGTGTGCCCTTATGTCACCCTTTGGTGGTTCAGATCCGAAGATCTGTTGTGCCCGACTTCGCCGCGAAACCCGGTGAACGCGCGCGCCCGCCCCCCGGCGCCCGGAATAGGGACCGCCCGGGACCCCGCCGGAGGGCGGGCCCCAATGGGCGGCCCCGGGGAACCGCGTGCGCCGCGCGGCCCCGGGGAGGCCGGGAGGCCGCGCGGGGCGACGCCCCCGCCGGCCCCCGGCACACGCCCTACGGGCGGGAGGCGGTGGCCCCGGACCAGATGTTGACGTCGGAGTCCACGGCCCACTCGTCGATGCGCCGCAGCTCCTCGTCGCTGAACCCGGGGGAGTCCAGCGCGGCGAGGTTCTGTTCGAGCTGCTCCACGCTCGACGCCCCGATGAGCGCGGTCGTCACCGTGCGCGGCCCCTGGTCCCGCAGCACCCAGGAGATCGCCATCTGGGCGAGCGTCTGGCCGCGCTCCGAGGCGATGGCGTCCAGGGCGCGCGCCCGCTCCAGGACCTCCTCGGACAGCATGTTGTCGCGCCAGCTCGGGCGGCCCACGCCCGCGCGGGAGTCCGGCGGCACCTCGCCGCCGAGGTAGCGCGGGGTCAGCACGCCCTGGGCCAGCGGCGAGAACGCCACCACGCCCATGCCCTCGTCGGCCGCCGCCTCCAGCAGGCCGCCCTCCACCCACCGGTTGAGCATCGAGTACGACGGCTGGTGCACGGTCAGCGGGGTGCCCAGCTCCCGCATGATGCGGGCGGCCTCCCTGGTGGCAGCGGGGCCGTACGACGAGATGCCGGCGTACAGGGCCCGGCCGGACACCACGGCGTGGTGGAGGGCCCCCATGGTCTCCTCCAGCGGCGTGTCCGGGTCGGGCCGGTGGCTGTAGAAGACGTCCACGTGGTCGAGGCCCATCCTGGCCAGGGACCGGTCCAGCGACGAGAGCAGGTACTTGCGCGACCCGCCCCGCTGGTGGGGGCCGGGGCCCATGACCCACCCGGCCTTCGTGGTGATGACCAGTTCGTCCCGGTAGGGGGCGAAGTCCTCGGCCAGGGCGCGACCGAGGTTCTCCTCGGCGGCGCCGGGCGGCGGTCCGTAGTTGTTCGCGAGGTCGAAGTGGAACACGCCGAGGTCGAACGCCCGGCGCAGGATGCGGCGCTGGTTCTCCTGGTCGCGGTCCGCGCCGAAGTTCTGCCACAGGCCCAGCGACAGGCGGGGCAGGTGCAGCCCGCTGTCACCGCTCCTGCGGTACTCCGTCGTCTCGTACCGATCCTCGCTCGCCACGTAGGTGCCCACGGACCGCCTTCCCCTCGTCGGATGACCGACCGGCAGACTAACCCGCCCGGCGGTCCGCCCGAGGGGGCGGGGGGCCGACACGCCTAGGCGTCGACGGTGAGCTCGCCCATGCGGTCCCAGCCCTCGCCCTCCACGGAGCGGCTGACGATGAGCGGGGTCTCGGCGAGCAGCGGCTTCATCCGGGCCAGGCCCTCACGGAAGTGGTCGCTGTTGACGTGGGCCTCGCCCGTGCCGTCCCGGAACGCCTCGACCAGGACGAACTCGTCGTCGCGCTCGACGCTGCGGGACCACTCGAACCACAGGTTCCCGGGCTCGGCCCGGGTGGCGGCGGTGAAGTCGGCGACCTCGTCGAGGAAGCGGTCGACGGCCTCCGGCCTGACCCTGTACTTGACGACGATCAGGATCATGGTTCCCGGTCTCCTCACTGTGCTCTGTTCACTGCGCGGGGGGACACGATATGTCCCCCCCCGTCCCAGTCTTCCAGAGCGCTGCGGGTGCGGAGCGCACGGCTGACCAGGGCCGGGCGGCGGTGGAGCGGGGAGAGGAGGCGCGGTGTCAGGCGGCGACCGGCTGGCGTGCGGCGCCGAAACCGTGGCTGTAGACGGGCTCGGGTCCCCGGGCGAAGGGGTTGAGGAGCTCGGCGGCGCCGACCGGGTCGCTCGCGGGATGGGAGACCGTGCCGCCGTGGAACAGGTCGTTCCAGAAGAAGCGCCCGTCGCGACACCAGACGTTGACGTCGCGCTGGACCGACATGACGGCCATCTCGGTGGTGCCCGACCAGTAGAACTGCCGCTGGGTGGCTGAGACGAGTTCGCCCAGGAGCGCCGTGATCGCGCGCTCGGCGCAGAAGGCGTGGCGGGGCTTGTGCTTGATTCGTCTGGCGAGGGCCGACTTCGCCCGGGAGGCCCGGGGATTGTTCAGGCGCCAGTGACTCAAGGTCGTCTCCAGTGGGTCTCGGGTGCCGCGGTGCTGACCGTGTGCTCGGTGCGGCCACAGTCGCCGCGGTTCGAGGGTTTCCGCCCGTCCTGGGACCTTGGCGGGTTCCCTCCACAAAGTTGGTGAGGTGCGAACGGTGTCGTTACCTCGTAGTTATTCTTTGCGCTCCGGATGCTAGCAGCAACTCACCCCTTGCAGTCGAGGCTTCTACGAGTGACCAATGTCACATTTAACGAAACTGTATCGACTGGGCAAAACCAAGAACCCGCTGGTCAGGGGGGTTTTCCTGTACCTGTGTTCGATTGGCGCGGGTCGAATAAAGGCCTCTGAGTCCCGTTCCGGCTGTCGCGAGTCTCACCCGTTTTGGCAACTCCTGGCGTGCTTCTGGTGACTCATGGTGACTTCTTGCTGGTTACGCGTTCTTGACTCTGTCAAGCGCGGGTCTTGCCGATGCCGGGTCCGGCGGCGCACACGGGCGTCGGCCGGTTTTGCGCACCCTGTCACCCCGGTGTAAGGGATGGTCCGGTCGCTGGAGGACACTGGGAAGGTCGTACAAAACGGAGAGAAGTCGTCCAGTGACACAGACCCAGACATCCGGTGACCGGACTACCCCGGACGGGAGCACCGTGCCCGCCGAACCCGCGGGCGGCGCCCGCGCGTGGATCGTGTGGGCGGTCGCCGTCGCCGGGTACTTCCTGGCGATGCTGCACCGCAACGGCCTCGGCGTCGCGGCCCTGGAGGCCCAGGCCCGGTTCGACGTCGGCCCGGCGCTGCTGTCCCTGCTGCCGATGCTCCAGCTCCTGGTGTACGTCCTCCTCCAGGTTCCGGCGGGCCTCCTCGCCGACCGGCTCGGCCCCCGCTACACGCTCGCCATGGGCATGGTGGCGATGGTGGTCGGTTCCTGCCTGTTCGCGCTCGCGCCCGGGATCGAGGCCGCGGTCGCCGGACGGTTCCTCATCGGCCTCGGCGACGCCCTCGTCTTCCTCAACGTCATCCGGCTGGCCGCCCTGTGGTTCCCGCGTGCGCGCTACGCCCTCGTCAGCGGCCTCACCGGCGTGGTCGGCGGCATCGGCCAGGTGGCGAGCGCGGCGCCCCTCGCGTGGGCCCTCGGGCAGGTCGGCTGGGTGGCCGCCTTCCTCTCCACCACGGCCCTGACCGCGCTGATGGCGCTCCTCGTGCTGCTGGTCGTGCGCGACCGCCCCGCCGACGCGGCCGGACGGTCGACCGTGGCCGACCCGATCTCCGTGTGGGAGGCGCTCAAGGAGGCCCTTCGCGCGCGCGGCCCGCTCATCGGCATGGCGCACCACGCGGCCGTGATGGCGCCCTTCACGATGATGATGGTGCTGTGGGGCTACCCGTACCTCGTGAACGGGCTGGGCCTGGCCGAGGGAGCCGCGGCGCTGACCCTGACCGGTCTGGCGGCGGGAGGCCTCTGGGTGGCCCCGTTCGTGGGCCTCCTGGTCGGCCGGCACCCCCGGGCGCGCCGGTGGCTGGCCCTGACCCTGGGGGCGGTGCTGAGCGCGGGCTGGGTGCTGCTGGTCGTGTGGCCCGGGGGAGCGCCCGTCGCGGCCGGGCTGACGGTGATGGCGGTGAGCGCGGTGGGCCAGACCCTCGCGCCGACGATCTCCTTCGACTTCGCCCGCGACGGCATCCCCGCCAGCCGCACCGGTGTCGCCTCCGGCCTGGTCAACATGAGCGGCTTCACGACCGCGGTGCTGTGCACGGTCGCCGCCGGCGCGATCCTCCAGGCGCTTCCGGACGAGCCGGAGTCCTACCAGATCGCGTTCGTGCCGATGTGCGTGACGACGGTCGCCGCGACCGCGGTGCTGTACTTCTTCGTGCTGTCCCGCCCCCGGTCCTAGGCCCCGGGGCCCGCGGGGAGGCCGGGGCGGAAGGGGCGCGGGCCCGGAGGCCCACGGCTCCCCCTCTCCCCTTACTCCTCGCGCGCGTGCGCGCGTGCCCGCGTGCGCGTGCGCGCGCACGCGAGGAGAGGGTGCCCGTGGCGGCCCTCCTGACCCGCGCGCGTGCGCGGGAGAGGCCGAGCCGGGCCACCACCGCAAGGCGGACAGGTTCCGACCCGCGCGCGTGCGCGCGGGGGAGGCCGCCCCGGCAGGGGGCGGCCTCCCCCGGTCCCCGTGCCTCGGGGGCGGGCCGGGCACGGCCCCCGCGCGTCCCCGGCCCCCGCCCCCGGACACGGACCTCAGGCGCGGGCCTGCGCCGTCTCGCCCATCTCGGCGCGGAGCCGGTCCAGCACCCCGGACAGGAGCCGGGAGACGTGCATCTGGGAGCAGCCCATCCGGTCGGCGATCTCGGTCTGGGTGTGGTCGCAGAAGAAGCGCAGGCCCAGGAGCCGGAGGTCGCGCTCGGGAAGGCGTGCGAGAGCCGGCTTGAGGCTCTCGCGCTGGTCCACCAGCTCCAGGCCGTGGTCCTCGCTGCCCAGGTGGTCCTCCAGGCGCATGGGCTCCTCCTCGGCGCCGGAGGTGTCCGGGGCCTCCAGGGACAGGCACTGGTAGGCGTTGGACGCCTGGATGAGCTGGTGCACCTCCTCCTCCGACATGTCCATCCTCTCGGCCAGTTCCGCGGTCGTGGGCGTGCGCGCGTGCTCCTGCTGGAAGTCGGAGGTCACTCTGCGCAGCTTGCTGCGCTCCTCCTGCTGGGTCCGGGTGACGCGCATCGCCCAGGTGTGGTCGCGGAAGTGGCGCTTGACCTCTCCGGTGACCGTGGGGACCAGGTAGGCGACGAACGGCTTGCCGTAGGAGGGGTCGTAGCCGCGCATGGCCTTGGTGAAGCCGACCATGGCTGCCTGGTACAGGTCCTCCAGCGGTTCGCCGCGGCCCTGGTAGCGGCGCGCGATCTTCTTGGCCAGGGGCTGGTGGAGCAGTACGACGCGCTCTCGGAGCCGGTCCGCGCGGGGGTCGCCCTCGCCCAGGCGCCTCGCCGCGGCCAGCAGCTCCTCGGCGGAGGCGTTCTCGCCGGGGATGCGTGTGCGGGGGCGGGAGAGCGGGCGGGTCCGCTTGCGGGCGGTGCGGGGCGTCTTCGGGGTGGTGGCGGTGTTCGGCAAGAGAGCTCCCGGTGGTCTGGTGGGTCCGGACAGAACGCCGGTGGCGTCGACTGGGAATTCAGTGCGGGCGGATGGGTGGAAGGGGTGGAGGAAAAACTTCGTGGACCTTCTTCCTTCCCTCAGGACAGCGCTTAAAAGTGCGGACCGGAATTTTTTACCCTTCCCCAGGTAGGGGCCGATGAAGTCACTCTCCGTGTCTTATGCCAGCGTCCGGAGGGGCGCCTTTCGTGGCGTGGCACACACACTGCTGCCCTGCTCCGGGCGGTGGTGCTCGGCGCTGCCCGCCTGGGGGAAGTGTTTCGGTTTTCGAGGGAATTGCTTTTTTATGCCGTTCTGACAATGGCCCGGGTAGGTACGGGAAGGTTGCCGTCCGCGCCTGTTTCCTTTTTTACGTCGTTCTTATCCGCGCTGTCGGGGCGGAGTGCCCGTTCCGCGGAATGCCTTTTCCTGTTCCGGTCCGAGGGGATGCCCGGAGGCGTCCCGGCGGCGGCTGCCCTCCCCCGGAGAAGGGCCGGGACGAAGGGGTGCGGGCGGCCACCGCCCCTGCCTCCGGCCCGGACCGGTCGAGCGGTGCCGGTGTCCGGCCCTCCGGAGGGCCGTGTCCGGGCGCCACGCACGGCGCCCTCCCCGGCACGTGCCGGGGAGGGCGCCGACGACCCGGGCCCGGGGCCGTCAGCCCGCGCGCCAGGTGCCGTCCTGGAGCGCTCCTCCCGCCTGGGGACCCATGAGCGAGAGCCCCCCGTCCACGAAGAGCGAGGCCCCGGTGACGTAGGACGAGCCCTGTCCGGCGAGGAAGGCCACGGCGTCCGCCACCTCGTCGGCGTGGCCGGGGCGGGAGATCGGGTAGCCGCCGCGCGTGTCCAGGCCCGGCGGCTCCTCGTGCTGTCCGGTCATGGGCGTGGCGATCTCGCCCGGCGCCACCGCGTTCACGGTGATGCCGTACAGCCCCAGTTCGAGGGCGAGCACCCGGGTCAGGAGCTTGAGGCCGCCCTTGGCGGCGCAGTAGGCCCCGGCGTTCACCCGGGGGAACTCCTCGTGCACGCTGGTGATGTTGACGATGCGTCCGCCGCGTCCCGCGTCGCGCATGTGGGTCGCCGCGATCCTGGAGCAGAGGAACGGGCCGTCCAGGTCGACGGCCAGGACCTCGCGCCAGCGCTCGTAGTCCGTCTCCAGCAGCGGTTCGTCCGACCCGGTCCCGGCGTTGTTGACCAGGACCCCGACGCCCCCGAGCTCCCCGATCAGCTCGGTGACGGCCTCGGACCCGGCCACCGGGTCGGAGAGGTCGTGCCTGCGCACCACCGCCCGGCGTCCGGCCTCCCGGATCTCGGTCTCCGTCCGGCGGATGCCCTCCTCGTCCGAGTGGTACGTGACGCCGAGGTCGAAGCCCTCGCGCGCCAGGCGGACCGCCGTCGACCGCCCGATCCCGCTGTCCGCGCCGGTCACCACCGCCACACGGTCGTAGCCGTCGAACTCGCGCACCCCGTCCACGCGGGCGTCGTCACGTCGTTGCTCCATGGCTGCGCACCCCCTTGTTCCCCGCGCCCGGCCGGGCGCGCGCACTCGGGGTCCCGGCTACCCGGTCGGTGCCTCCGTACACGTGCGTCCGGGCGGTGCGGCGGGCCGGGTTCCCGTCGGAAAACGGGTTGACCGCGCCCGCCGGTCACGTGGTGTCATGGCCTGTGACGAACATCGAAGGCCTGCTCGCGGCCTATGACGAGCAGTTGCGCGGCGCCCCCGCGGACCTCCCCGCCGGGGTGACGGTGGAGCGGGACGGACCGGTGACGCGGTTGGTGGGACAGCGCCGGGGGCTCGTCACCGCGCCGCCCGACCCGGGCGTGCGCGGGGACGAGCTGGACCGGCTGATCGCCCGGCAGCGGGAGCGCTTCGCCGCGCGCGGCGAGGCGGTGGAGTGGAAGACCCACGGGCACGACCTGCCGAAGGACCTCCCCGACCGCCTCCGCGCCGCCGGGTTCGCGCCCGAGGAGCGGGAGACCGTGCTGATCGGCCGCACCGACGTGGTCTCCGCCCCGGTCCCGCCCGAGGGGATCGTCCTCCGCCGGGTCGGCGAACCGGACGACATGCGCCGCGTCGCCGACATGGAGTCGCGCGTGTGGGGCGGCGACTGGAGCTGGCTGGGCGAGGACCTGGCCGCCCGGACCGCCGAGGACCCGGACGGCATCGTCGTCCTCGTGGCCGAGGCCGGCGGGGAGGTGGTGTCGGCCGCGTGGCTGGTGTTCCTGAGGGGCACCGAGTTCGCCGGGCTCTGGGGCGGCTCGACCCTGCCGCCGTGGCGGGGGAAGGGGATCTACCGATCCCTGGTGGCCGCCCGCGCGCACATCGCCGCGGCACGCGGTGTCCGCTACCTCCGGGTCGACGCCACCGACGCCAGCGCGCCCGTCCTGCGACGCCTGGGTTTCGAGGGGGTGACCACCACGACCCCGTACGTCTGGTCCCCGGCCTGAGCCGAGGGCCCGCGGGGGCCGCGCACACGGGACGGGCGGGGCGGCCCCGGAAGGCCGCCCCGCCCGTCAGACCTGCCCCTCCACGCCCTCGGCGATCTGCCGCAGTGCCCTGAGGTGGAGTGTGAGCGCGTCGCGCCCCTCCCGGCTGAGCGACAAGTAGGTGCGCGGCCGCCTGCCCGCGAACGCCTTGCGGACGACGACGTAGCCCGCGTTCTCCAGCGTGGTGATCTGCTTGGAGAGCGCGGAGTCGGAGACCTCCACGGCGTCGCGCAGCGAGGCGAAGTCCGACTGCTCCACCGGTGCCAGCGCGGCGAGGATGGAGAGGCGCACGGGCGCGTGGATGACGGGGTCGAGCGACTTGCGCGGGTGGTTCATGGTCGTTCTCCGGATCGCCGGTCGTTCACCTGGTGGCCCTGCGGACGCCGACCAGGTTCACCAGGACCGCCGCGAGGAAGGGCAGGCCGTTCAGCGCCGCCCCGACGGACCACCAGACGACGGAGCCGGTGAACACGGTCAGGCCCACGGACACCGTGCCGGCGAGGAGGAGGACGCCCACCCCGGTCAGAACGTAGTGCACGGCCAGGTGGTGGCGCAGGGCGACGGGGCGGCTGTAGGCGTACCAGTTCATCGCGATCAGGGTGAGCACGGCCGTCGCGTACGCGACGGCGCGGGGGACGGGCCCGACCGGGGCGAGGCCGACCACGAGGACGGCGCAGACCATGAGGGCGCCCAGGCCCGTGACGGTCAGCGCCGTCCAGCGCGCCCGGCCGCGGATCCTCCGGCCCACCGCGTCGGCGTGGTCGAGGATCTCGGCCGCTTCTCTCCGGTCCATGTCCTGCTCCACGGGCGCCTCCCGCCGTCGGTGGTTCCTTGGTGTTTCCAGGATGACATGTACTTTCCAAGTTGGAAAGTGGTTTCTGTTTTCGGATCCGTTCCGGCCCACCCGACCCGGGGTGCTCCCCCGCCCGGGGGCGGGGCCCGCGGGGGCCGCGCACACGGGACGGGCGGGGCGGCCCCGGAAGGCCGCCCCGCCCGTCGCGGGTCCGGTTCGCCCTAGAAGGCGGACTCGGGAACGTCCATCAGGTCGAGGTCGACGCCCTCGGCCACGCGCAGCTCGGCGGCGATGCGCGGCAGGAACTGCTCGGTGAAGAAGCGCGCGGCGGCGATCTTGCCGGTGTAGAAGTCCTTGTCCGCCTCGTCGGCGCCGTCGATGCTGTTCAGGGCCACCTCGGCCTGGCGCAGCAGCAGCCAGGAGAGGACGACGTCGCCGAACGACATCAGCAGGCGGGTGGAGTTCAGGCCCACCTTGTACAGCTCGCGCGGGTTCTCGGCGGAGCCCATCGCGTGGCCGACCATGAGCTCGACGAGCTTCTCGATGTTGCCGAGGCCCTCCAGGAGCAGCTTGCGCTCCTCCTTGAGGCGGCCGTTGCCGGCCTCGCTCTCGGCGAAGGCCCTGATCTCGCCCGAGAGGGCGCCCAGTGCCTGGCCGCCGTTCTTCACGATCTTGCGGAAGAAGAAGTCCTGGGCCTGGATCGCCGTCGTGCCCTCGTAGAGGGTGTCGATCTTGGCGTCGCGGATGTACTGCTCGATCGGGTACTCCTGCAGGAACCCGGAGCCGCCCAGGGTCTGGAGGGACTCGGCGAGCAGCGCGTAGGAGCGCTCGGAGCCCACGCCCTTGACGATCGGCAGGAGGAGGTCGTTCATGGCCTCCAGCTCCGTGACGTCCTCGCCCCTGGAGTGCGCGATCTGGATCTTGTCCTGCTGCGTGGCGGTCAGCACGACCAGGGCGCGCATCGCCTCCACGTAGGACTTCTGCGTCATGAGGCTGCGGCGCACGTCCGGGTGGTGGGTGATGGTGACCTTGGGGGAGTTCTTCGACCCGGCGAGGTCGTTGCCCTGCACGCGCTCCTTGGCGTACTCCAGGGCGTTCAGGTAGCCGGTGGAGAGGGTGGCGATGGCCTTCGTCCCGACCATCATCCGCGCGTACTCGATGATGAGGAACATCTGGCGGATGCCGTCGTGCTTGTCGCCGACGAGGTAGCCGATGGCGGGGTGCTTGTCGCCGAAGGTCAGCTCGCACGTGGTGGAGGCCTTGAGGCCCATCTTGTGCTCGACGTTGGTCACGTAGGCGCCGTTGCGCTCGCCGAGGGAGCCGTCCTCGTTGACCAGGAACTTGGGGACCAGGTACAGGGACAGGCCCTTGGTGCCGGGGCCCGCGCCCTCGGGGCGGGCGAGCACCAGGTGGAAGATGTTCTCGGACATGTCGTGCTCGGCCGAGGTGATGAAGCGCTTGACGCCCTCGATGTGCCAGGTGCCGTCGCCCTGGTCCACGGCCTTGGTGCGGCCGGCGCCGACGTCCGACCCCGCGTCGGGCTCGGTCAGCACCATGGTGGCGCCCCAGCCGCGCTCGATCGCGAGCCTCGCGAACTCCTTCTGCTTCTCGTTGCCCTCGGAGAAGAGGATGCTCGCGAAGCCGGGGCCGGCGGAGTACATGTGCACGGAGGGGTTGGCGCCGAGCACGAGCTCCGCGGCGGACCAGACCAGGGATCGGGGGGCGCCGAGGCCGCCCAGCTCCTGGGGGAGGTCGAGGTTGTACCAGCCGGCGTCCATGTAGGCCTGGTAGGACTTCTTCAGGCTCTCGGGGACGGCGACGGTGTTCGTCTTGGGGTCGAACACCGGCGGGTTGCGGTCCGCGTCCTCGAACGACTCGGCGATGACGCCGGTGGCGAGGCGGTCGACCTCGGCCAGGATGGTGCGCGCGGTCTCCTCGTCGAGTTCCTCGAAGGGGCCCTCGCCCAGTACGTCCTGGCGCCTGAAGACCTCGAAGAGGTTGAACTCGATGTCGCGCAGGTTGCTCTTGTAATGCGTCATGGACAGCTCCGCTGTGTCCTGGCCGCGGTGTCTGTACACGCGGATCTACCGACTAGTAACAAGACAATGTTACTACCGAGTAGACCCCTATGCCAGTAGCGCGAGGGACTTGTGGCCCGCGAGACACCCGGAAGTGGCGGAACGCGGGGTCCCCGGGAGCGGAGGGCCCCGGCGCGGCGCCGTGGGACCGCTCCCGTCCGTGATGCCGACCCCGCGTGTCCGGCCGTTCGCCCCGGGGAGCGGGCCGGGCGCGCCGCGTCCGCCCGCCGCGAGCCGTCGGCGGCCCCCGGAGCCTACCGTTTGCCCGCCGGGGGCCCGGGTAGTGGGGCAGGCACGTTTCCGCCGCCGGGAGGAGCAGCGATGCCGTCGAGGGACAGGATCGCCGAACCGTGGGGGTCGCGGACCCCGTACGGGCCGGGGCAGGAGTGGCCGGTCAGGGTGGACGGCCACCTGGCCGAGGGCGTCGCGCCCGACCAGGTGGAGCGCTGGGTGCGGTCCGCCACCGTCCTGCACTCGAACGGCGACGCCCTGGACATCGCGGTCCGGGGCGACCGCGTCGTCGGGGTGCGCGGCAGGGCGGACGACCGGGTCAACCGCGGGCGGCTCGGCCCCAAGGACCTCTTCGGGTGGCAGGCCGGCAACGCGGAGGACCGGCTCACGCGGCCCCTGGTCAGACGGGACGGCGAGCTGGTCGAGACCGACTGGGACACCGCCATGGGGGCGGTCGTGCGGCGCAGCCGGGAACTGCTCGACGAGCGGGGGGCCGGTGCGCTGGCCTTCTACACCAGCGGCCAGCTGTTCCTGGAGGAGTACTACACGCTCGCGGCCGTCGCCCACGGCGCGATCGGCACCAACCACGTGGACGGCAACACCCGGCTGTGCACGGCGACGGCGGCGGAGTCGCTCAAGGAGTCGTTCGGCTCCGACGGCCAGCCCGGCTCCTACGCCGACGTCGACCACGCCGACGTCATCGCCCTCTACGGCCACAACATGGCCGAGACGCAGACGGTCCTGTGGTCCCGGGTGCTCGACCGGCTCGCCGGCCCCCGCCCGCCCTCCCTCCTGTGCGTCGACCCCCGGACGACCCCCGTGGCACGGGAGGCCGATCTGCACATCGCGCCGCGTCCGGGGACCAACCTCGCGCTCATGAACGGCATCCTCCACGAGCTCGTCCGCCTGGACAGGGTCGACCACGGCTACGTCGACGCCCACACGGTCGGCTACGAGGAGCTCGTCGAGAGGGTGGCCGAGTACCCGCCCGAGTACGTCGCCGACGTCTGCGGCGTCCCCGCCGGCGACGTGCGGGAGGCGGCGCGGATGCTGGGCGACGCGGAGCGCCTGCTGTCGACGGTGCTCCAGGGCTTCTACCAGTCGCACCAGGCGACCGCCGCGTCCGTGCAGGTCAACAACGTGCACCTGATCCGCGGGATGCTCGGCAGGCCCGGCGCCGGTGTGCTCCAGATGAACGGGCAGCCCACGGCGGAGAACACGCGGGAGTGCGGCGCCGACGGCGACCTCACGGGCTTTCGCAACTGGAGCAACGACGCCCACGTCGCCGACCTCGCCGCGGTGTGGAACCTCGACCCCGCGAGGATCCCGCACTACGCGCCGCCCACCCACGCGATGCAGATCATGCGCTACGCCGAGAAGGGCTCCGTGCGCTTCCTGTGGGTCAGCGCGACCAACCCGGCGGTGTCGCTCCCCGAGCTGCGGCGGATCCGGTCCCTGCTCGCGGGGCAGGACCTGTTCCTGGTGGTGCAGGACATCTTCATGACCGAGACGGCCGAGCTCGCCGACGTGGTGCTCCCCGCGGCGGCCTGGGGCGAGAAGACGGGCACGCTCACCAACAGCGACCGCACCGTCCACCTGTCCGAGAAGGCCGTCGACCCGCCCGGCGAGGCCCGGCCCGACCTGGACGTCTTCCTCGACTACGCGCGCAGGATGGACTTCCGCGACAGGGACGGGGAGCCGTTCCCGCAGTGGCACGACCCCGAGTCGGCCTTCGAGGCGTGGAAGCGGGCCAGCGCCGGGCGGCCGTGCGACTACACGGGCATCACCTACGCGAAGCTGCGCGGCGGGAGCGGCGTCCAGTGGCCCTGCAACGCCGACAACCCGGACGGGACCGAGCGGCTCTACGCCGACGGCCGGTTCTGGGCCGCGCCCGACCAGTGCGAGAGCTATGGGCGGGACCTGGTCACCGGAGCTCCGGCGGGCGCGACCGAATACGCCGCGATGAACCCCTCCGGGCGTGCGGTCATCAGGGCGGCCGAGTACCTGGAGCCCCACGGGGCGCCGGACGGGGAGTACCCCTTCGCCCTCGTCACCGGCCGCACGCTCTACCAGTTCCACACCCGCACCAAGACCGGGCGCGTCCCGCAGCTGCGGCGTGCGGCCCCCGAGGTCTGGGTGGAGGTGGCCCCCTCCGACGCGGAGGACGCGGGGGTCCGCGAGGGGGACCTGGTGGAGGTGGCCTCGCCGCGCGGAGCGGTCCGGGCGCGGGCGCGCATCGCCGGGATCCGCCCGGGCGTGCTGTTCGTCCCCTTCCACTACGGCTACTGGGACTCGGAGGACCTCGGCGGGGGAGAGGGCGTCCCGAAGGACCGCGCGGCCAACGAGATGACCGTCACCGACTGGGACCCGGTGTCCAAGCAGCCCCTCTTCAAGACCTCGGCGGCGAGTCTGCGGCTCCTGGAGCCCGGCGGCGGGACGCCTGCGCCCGCGCCGACGACGACCGCGTCCCGGCCCGTCGGCGAGGGGGTGCCCGAGACCCGGGGCGGGCCGGGGGCGATGGCGGAGGAGCGGGTGGAGGGCGGTTCGTGATGGGGATGGCGATCGCGCTGCGGGAACTGCACCGTTCGGAGACCCACCTGCTCCACGAGCTCCTCGCCCTGGTCGAACGCCACCGGGACGAACCCGAGATCCACCACGTGGCCGGGGACCTCGCCGCGTGGTCGCGGGAGCACGTGCGGGAGCTCGCCGCGACCGGCCCCCGCTACGGCCTGGAGCCGGAGGACCTGTCGGAGGAGGGCCCGGAGCCGCTCGGCGGGACGCGCGAGGACCCGGGGGAGCCGCTGGACACCCGTTCCGATCCGGATCTCCTGCTGCTGGCCGACCTGAGGAGGCTGTACCGCATGGCTGCGGGGGTGTCGGTGGACTGGGAACTCCTCGGCCAGAGCGCCCAGGCGCTCGCCGACACCGCGCTGCTCGCGCTCGCCCGGCGGTGCCACCCGCGGACGGTGCGGCAGATGAACTGGGCGGACGGCATGCTCAAGGCCCTCTCCCCGCAGATCCTGTCCGGCTGAGGCGCGGGCCCGTCCCCGGCCGCGCTCCGGGGGCGCGGCCGGGAGCGGCGGTCAGAAGTCCGTGGAGGACTCCGCCGGCGCCGTCGAGGGGCCGCCGGCCGCGCGGATGTTCCGCACGTGGACCAGTCGGCTGAGCCGGATGACGGGGCGGATCAGCAGTTCGACGCTGCCGAGCAGGAAGCACCACGTCCCGACCGTCATCCAGTCCGGGAGGAAGAACATGATGCTGCCCGTGATGAACCACAGCGCGATGAGCGTGTCGTTCGCGATGCTCAGCGCCTCGTACCGGCGGCGGACGACCAGCTCCTCGCGGCCGATGTGGACGACCAGGGGCCGTCCCCGCTGTGAACCGGGCATGGTGGTCTCCCTTGCTTCCGTCGGACCGGTCAGCCCAGGCCCAGGTCGGCCAGGACCGCGGCGGCGGCACGCCCGCCGCTGACGAGGGCGCCCTGGAGCGAGGGCGTGTCCCGGTGGTCCCCGGCGACGTAGACGCCCCCGCCCACCGCCGGCGGCCTGCGCAGGTCGCCCAGCGGCGGCGGCGCCGCCGGCAGTGCGTCCGGCACGTGCACCGTGTCCAGGTGCTCCCAGTCCGTGTCGCCGGTGCCGAGGAGGCGGGCCGCCTCTGCGCCACGACGACGACGTCACAGCTCCTCGGCAGATCGGTCACCCGGCCAGCGTAGGCCCGCGCCCCGGCGCAGGCCCGGACGTCGACCGGTGAGCCGCCGAAGCGCCCCCCGGGGGGATCCCGGGCCGGGGCCGGGCGGCGCGCCCGGACCGCACGCCGTGCGCTCGTGTCCCCGGCCCCGGACGATCACCGGCGGCGGCCGGCTCCAGCGGCCTGTCCCGTCCACCGGAGCCTCCGCCCTCCGCCCGGAACGCCGGGAGCCGGCCGAGGGAACGGCAGGGGCGGCACCCCTGGAGGGGTGCCGCCCGGCGGGCCCGGCCGCCCGCTCTCCCGGGTTCCGGAGATCAGACCTGGTACTCGGTGATCGTCTCGGCGAGGCCGTCCACGATCACGACCTCGGCGTAGACGAAGGTTCCCTCCGCAAGGGCGGTTTCGAGCTCGTCGAAGGGGCACGACACGTTTCCGTGACCGTCCTCGTGGAGGCCCTCCTCGCCGGGGCAGACGTAGATCCCGCCGACGTGCGACGTGGTCTCGTCGACGTAGAACGCCTGGTTGCCGACGAGGTACTCGTACGGGGCCAGGTAGGTGACCTCGCCCGTCAGGGTCGTGTTCACCCCTCCGTTCGAGGAGCCCCCGCCCGCGGAACCGTTGTCGGGGCTCTCCGTGGTGTCGGGATCCCCGTGGCCGTCCGTCCGGTACTCGGAGATCGACTCGGCGAACCCGTCCACGATCGCGACCTCGGCGAGAACGACGGTTCCCCCCTGAAGGGCGGCGTCGAGCTCCTCGTAGGAGCACTCCACGATTCCGTAACCGCCCTCGTCGACGCCGTCCTCGGCGGGGCAGACGTTGATCCCGCCGAGGACCTGCGTGGTCTCGTCGACGTGGAACGCCTGGTTCTCGACGAGGTACTCGTTCGGGGACAGGTACGTGACCTCGCCGGCCATGGTCGCGGTCACCCCTTCCGCGCCGTTGTTCTCGGTGCTCTGGGCCTCCGCGTCGAACGCCTCCGCGTCGACCGCGTCCGGGCTGAAGCAGCCGGTCGCGCCGAGGGTGAGCAGGCCGGCGGTGAGAAGGGCGAGGAGGGAGGACCGGGTGCTGCGGCTCATCATGTTCGTTTCTTTCGGGGAGCAGGTGCGAGGAACGTTCACGCCGGGGTTCGAGAGCTTTGGTCTGCCGCTTGAGCGGGTTCGCCGGGGCTTCCCGAAACGCTTGGCGAAGGTAAGGGAGGGAGTTACAGGGGCATGGGAACCGCGTCCGCCCTGATAACTCCTTGAATGTATCACTGAATTCCGCATTCCCGTGTTTTGGAGAGCCCTTGTTCCGCCTCGGATGCGGGACGGGCCGCGGCGCGGGCCGGGTCGCAGCGCGGGGTGGGCTGCGGTGGGGGACCGGCGGCGAAGAACCCGGGAGTTCGAAGTGTCTCCCCTCATAAGGCCAGTTCAGGACCTGTGTGGGTTTCGTGGATGGGCTTCCTTTGGCGTGTCCGATCGGTCACGGTGCGTTTCTATGAGAAAAGTTCTGACAAGAGCGGGCCAATGTTTCGAGATATGGAGAAGGGATTCGATTGGGCGGTGCAGGTTTCCCTTATTTGTTACTGTGAAACAGATCACTCTTATTTTGTATTGGTGCTTTCCGGCTCCCCCTTTTGCGGAGAGGGGCGCTTTAGACGGCTGTGCGGGCTGTGGGGTTCTTGCCTTCCGCGCCTTTTTCGGGGGCGCCGGGGGGCCAACGCGGGTCGGCCGCCGGTGGGCGCCGTGCCAGGATCGTCGCCGGACCGGGCGCCCGCCGCGCGCTCGTATCCTCGGACCTGGACGATCACCGGCGGCGGCCGGCTCCGGCGGCCCGGACCGTCCGCGGGGGCCGTCGGAGCCGGCCGCCGCCACCACCGACCTGGAGAGCGACGACGCGATGCTGGAGATGCTGCCCGGACTCGTCCGGATCTACGAGGAGTGGGCGGAGCGGTACCCCGGCGTACAGCCGCTGACCGTCCAGTTCGCGGCGGACGGGAAGTCGGGGGGAGGGCTCGACGGCGTGCTCGCCTACCCCCTGGACGGCCACTGGCTCCTGGTCACCTTCGGCCTGACCGAACTCGGGGAGAAGACCAGCGAGGAGGCCCGGGTCTCCGGCTCCGGCTTCGAGTTCACCTGCAGGGTCCCGCGCGAGGACGGCGACGAGGCCGTGCCCTCCTGGGTCCTGCGCGTCCTCCACGCCCTGGCCGACCGCTTCCTCGCGGGCACCGACCTGGACGTGGGCCACTGGATCGTCACCCCGTCCCCGCTCGGCGGAGAGCCCGCCAACGGCGACATGACGTCCCTCGTCATCGTCCCGGACGTCGAGATCCGCGCCATCGACACCCCGAACGGGATCGTCCTCTTCTTCCAGCTCGTCGGGTTGAAGGCCGAGGAGGGGGCGGCCGTCCAGGAGGCCGGGACGGCCGCCCCGCTCGTCGCCCTCCTGCGCGACCGGGACCCGAAGATGCTCACCGACCCGTCCCGGGACGCCGTCCGGCTCTGACCCGCGGCCCCGGCCGACCCGGTGCGTCCGGCGCCCGCGGAGGCGGGGACGCACCGGGACCGGGGACCGGTCAGCAGTCGCCGCGGTCGGCGGTGGTGTCGCAGACGCCCGCGCCGTCCGCCCAGGTGAGGCCGCCCCGGGCGTTCGCGCCGAACGGCCGGGTGACGGTCACGTGCGTGCCCGCCCCGGAGTCCTCCGCCAGCCAGCTGCGGACCTCCCGGGTGACGCCCCCGGCCTCGCTCCGGAACACGTAGAAGGGGTGGGGCACGGGGGACCGCCCGCTGCCGGGCCGGGTCCACCAGTTCCCGCCCTCCGCGGCGGCGGTGTCCACGAACAGACAGTCGTGGCCGACGCCCTCGAAGACACAGGTGCGGGGCTCGGCGCCGCCGAGCCGTCCCACACCCGCGTCCGGCGTCACACCGCTGTTGTACGCGCGCCAGTAGACGTTGTCGCACGAGCCGTCCGCGCAGGCGTTCCAGTCGCGCCACGCGGTGGCGCGGGCGGCGGGCGCGGTCGAGCCCCTGGTGATCGCGGCGCAGTACCGGTCGACGATGTAGGGGGCGACGAATCCGGCGACCCACGCGGTGTCGATCGCCTCGCCCGCGGTGTTGTGCGCGCCGAGCCCGGCCGAGTCCATCTGCCACAGGCCGACGCCGGGGTTGAAGAACAGCCCGTCGCGGCGGGCCGGGTCGTACAGGGTGTCCTGGTTGTCGTACCGGGACAGCGTCATGGGGGAGGGGGCGCCGGGCGAACCCGCGCCGACCTCCGGCCAGACCGGGGCCAGGGTCATGGCGGTGGCCTCCTGCGGGGAGATCGCGCACGAGGCGTCCGCCGAGGCCGCGCCCGCGGCGGTCCTGACGTCCTGGAGGGGTTCGGCGCCGAAGACCAGCGGACCGGGGTTCACCGGCGAGTTGGCCAGCTTGAGGTCGATGACCTCCTGCTCCTCGGCGGTGACGGGGCGGTCGACGGCGGGGTCCGCGCCGGAGGCGAGGGCGGGCTGGGGAAGGGCGGCCACCAGGGCGGCCGAGGCCAGCACGGCGATCAGCCGTCCGGCGGGGCGCGCGCGGAACCGGGGCCGGGCGCGGCCGGCGGGGGTCGTTCTCATGTCTGTGCACCTCTCGCGAGCGGGGGGAGGGGGCGGACCGCGTCCCCGGGGCCGCGCTTGCGCGACCGTGCTTCCGGGGCGGCGGTATCCTTCGCGGCTCAGGGCGGAAGTGGAAGGAAAACTACATTCCCCGTGGCCGCCCCACAACCCCCCGTAACGGGGGCGGACCCGTCGGGTCCCTCCGGCGCTGCGCGGACGGGCCGCGGCTCCCGGGGTCGCCCCCGGGAACCGCGGCCCGTCCGCGCCGGGGCGCCGGCCGCCCGACCGGCCCCCTCCGACCGTCCCGCTACCCCTCGCGGCCGCGGTCGATGGCGGCGCCGATCTCGCCGACCCGGTCGGCGAGCAGCCCCACCGCGCCGATCGCCCTGGTCAGCGGATCGTCGTCCGCTCCGCCCAGCGCGCGTCCCCGGCGGTACCCCTCCTTGACCTCGGCCCAGCGGGCCCTCTGCCCGGGGGTCATCACCCCGCGCAGCTCCGCCAGTTTCAGCAGGTTGGCCTCGGCGTCCGACGTGAGCGTCTGCGCCTCGCCCAGGTAGTGGTCGTCGATGACGGCCTCCACCTCGGCGTCGTTCATGACCGGCACGATCTTCTCCGCGAGCCGGTTCATGTTCCGGTACGACCCCTGCAACCGGAACGGCGGCTCGGTGCGCGCGTCCTCCGACTGCGCCGCCGACGCGATGTAGGCCCGGTTGTTGGCCATCACCACCTCCTGCACCCGCAGCAGTTTGCGCAGGACCGACACGATCCGGTCCACCTCGACCGCCGAGTACGGGTGCGCGAGCTGGTCCGTGCCCACCGAGTCGTCGCCCTGCGCCATCCGCACGAACCGGTACACGTCCTCCCGCTCGCGGGTGGACAGCGGCGCCAGGGTGGGGTTGGAGGTGAGCGCGTTCTCGATGTAGCTCAGCGAGAACAGCTCCTCCTTGCCCGACAGCACGTCGCCCAGGTTGTACACGTCGGCGCGGTTGGCCAGCATGTCCGGGATCCGGAACCGCTTGCCCTGCTCGGTGTAGGGGTTGCCGGACATGCAGACCGCGAACCGCTTCCCCTGCAGGTCGTAGGTCCGGGTACGCCCGTTCCACACGCCCTCCATGCGCCTCTGGCCGTCGCACAGCGAGATGAACTTCTGGAGCAGCTCCGGGTTCGTGTGCTGGATGTCGTCCAGGTACAGCATGGTGTTGCCGCCCATCTCCAGGGCGAACGAGATCTTCTCGACCTCCTGCCGCGACGTGGCGTCGGGCGCCTCCGCCGGGTCGAGCGACGTCACCGCGTGCCCCAGGGCGGGCCCGTTCACCTTCACGAACACCAGACCCAGACGGCTCGCCACGTACTCCATGAGCGTGGTCTTGCCGTACCCGGGAGGCGAGATGAGGAGCAGCAGGCCGCTCTGGTCCGTGCGCTTGTCGTCACCGGCCGCGCCCAGCTGCTTGGCCAGGTTGTCGCCGATGAGCGGCAGGTACGACTCGTCCAGCAGGCGGTTGCGGACGAACCCGCTCATCACCTTCGGCCGGTACTCCTCCAGGCGCAGGCGCTCGCGCTCCGCGGCCACCAGCTCGTTGCGGCGCCGCTGGAAGTCCCGGTACGCGGGCACCTCCTCCAGCCGGAACCGGCGGGTGCGCGGCAGGATCTCGTCCAGCCGCACCTCCAGGGACCGCTCGCGCACGCGCGGGTGGGCCCCCAGGATCCCGCCGACCGTCTCGGCCACGGCGGCCGACGACTCGTACCGGTCCGCGCCGGACCCGGTCAGCTCGATCGCCGCCGCCTCGGGGAGGTCGCCCGGGGCCACCCCGTCCAGGGTGCCCGCGAACGCCTCCAGCCACGCCGACACCAGCTGGTGCCGGGCGGCCAGGTCGCCGTCGAGCTTGCGCAGGTCCTCCGCGAACGCCGCCCGCGTGGTCTCCCGGGTGCTGCCCAGGGCCCAGTGGAACCGGTCGAGCAGCCTCCGCGCGCCCGCACCCGACACGAACCCGCGCGCGGCGGGGGAGTCCGCCGCGAGCTCCTCGAACAGGTACTCGCCCACCAGTTCCAGGTCGGCGTCCTGGTGCAGCCCGCTGTCGGTCAGGAAGGCGTCCACGGCCCCCGCCAGCTCCGTGCGCAGCCCGTCGATCGCCGCCGAGCGCCGCGCCCCGAACACCGAGCGGGCGCGGGCCAGCGACGCGGCGCGCACCGCCCACGCCGACCGCCGGTCCTTCCCGGCCCCGAACGCCCAGAACAACTGCGCCGCGGCCCGTGCCGCGCCCGGGTAACGGAGCAGTCCGGCGCCCGCGCGGAGCCGCAGCAGGGCGGACAGCACCTTCGCGGCGTCGTGGTCGTGCACGCCCCGCTCGTAGCCCTCGTCGTACCGGGCCTCGGCGGCCTCGCGCACCAGTCCCGCCAGGCCGGCCCCGTCCGCGTCCAGCTCGGCCTCGCGCAGCCGCTCCAGCGACAGCCCGTCCGCGCCCTCCTCGGCGGCGGCCAGGATCGACGTCGCCAGGAACTCGGCCCGGTACACCTCCGGGCTCTCGGAGACCAGCAGCCGGTCCCACAGGCGCCGGGTCCGCCCGAAGGCCTCGTCGGTGACGGGCTCCCGGAAGTCCGTGCCCGTGATCGCCACCGACATCCCACCGCCGTGCGGGGTGAGCGTCAGGTCGATCGGCTGGGTGTTCACCGCGAAGCGGTGCCTTCCCAGCCGGATCGTCTCCCCTCCCGCGCCGCTCTCGAACAGGTCGGTGCGGTCCTGGAGGGCCCTGCCGGCCTCCTGCCGGGCGGCCGCGATCCGGCCGTCCAGCTCCTCCGCGCGCACGGTGTCCCCGAGCGCGCGCATCTCCTCGGAGGTGCGGCGCAGCCGCGCCACCATCGCGTCCGACGCGAAGTAGGTGTTGACGTCCTCCAGGGTCGCCAGCGTCGCGACCCTGCGGTTCACCCCCTCCAGCACGCGGGCGGCCGACGACGCCAGGCGGTCGGCCCGCCGCGCCCGCTCGTCCACCAGCGACTGCTTGCGGGTGGAGAACGCCTCGTACACGTCCTCGCGCTTGTCCGACAGCTCCCCGAGGAAGTCGTCGAACTCCGCGAACCGCGACTCCAGGTTCTCCAGCTGGAGCATGATGCGCCCCAGCTGCTCGTCGCACCGCTCGGGGGAGTCCGCCGCCGCCAGCGCGCCCGTGACGGCCTGGCCCAGCAGGGCGAACTCGGCCGCGAACTCCGCCCGCCCCTCCAGGGCCAGCAGCTCGGTGCGCCGGGCCTCCAGCGTGGCGCGCGCCCGGTTGATCCCGGCCAGCACCTCGCTCACCCGCTCCAGGATGCGGGTGCGCACCTTGGCGTCGCCGATGTCCAGGGAGCCGACGACCTCGGTGACGACCTGGAGGCCCTCGGTCTGCTCGGCGATGCGCTCGCCGACGGCCGTGGCCGCGCTGACCGCGTCGATGGTCTCGGCGTCCGCGACCAGCCGGTCCACCTCGGAGTGGTACCCGGCGAACGCGTCGTCCTGCTCCAGGAACGCGACCGTCCGGCGGCCGACCGCCGTGATCTCCCCGCCGATCCTGCCGTCCAGGGCGTCGAGGCGGGCGGTGTCCGCGTACCGCGTCTCGCGCAGCGTGGCCGCCTGCCCCTGGGCGCGGCGCAGCCCGGTCAGCAGCGCCACCCACCCCTCGGCCGACCGCGGGGCCTCGCCCCGGGCGGTGCGGACGAGCGCGGCCGCCCGGTCCTCGGCCCCCGCCAGCGCCTCGGCCGCCTGGCGGGTGAGCGCCTGGACGGTCTCGAACTCCTCCAGCACCCGCCGGGCGGTGTCCCGCACCTCCGCCAGCGGCGTCGCCAGGTCGCCCAGCTCCTCCTCTCCCAGCCAGTGGAACTGGTCGAGCGCCCGGCGGCAGGCGGCGATGAGCGCCTCGAAGACCTCCGTGGAGGGGCGCATGTCGGTGGTCATCCGCGCCACCGACAGCGCCTCGGACACGCCCCTCACCAGTTCGGCGTTGCCGATCCGCTCCAGGGGGCCGGTCCCCGCGGGCTGCGCCGCCGCGTACACGTCGGACACGTACGGGGTCTGCCACACCTGCATCGGATGCACCCGGGTCGGTTCGCCCGCGTCGCTCCTGAACACCGTCATGGTGCCGTCGTCGAACAGCGAGTACCCGTGGCAGACCACGGGGTTGGCGACCTCCTTGCGGATGGTGTTGTACGGCAGCAGGAGGCTGCGGCCGTCCGCGCGGGAGTGGAAGACGTACAGCACGTCCTCGCCGTTGGGCGAGCGCACCACGCGCTCGAACTCCAGGTCGGTGACGTCGGTGTCGAACGTCCGCGCCGTACCGGTGGCGAGGTAGTAGCCGCCGGGGAAGATCAGCCCCTGGTCGTCGGGCAGCCGCTGGCACGCCTGGCCGATGCCGTCGAGGCGCTCCACCTCCTTGGTGCGGGTGTTGAAGACCAGGTGGCGCCACGCGGTCTCGTTGTACGGGAGGACGCGCAGCAGGATCAGCGCGCCCACCCTCGCGTACGACACGGAGGCGTCGGCCAGGCTCTGGAGCGGTTCGTCCACCGGCTCGCTGTAGACGCCCTCGCCGACCTCGGTGTTGTTCTCGACCTTGATGGTGAGGTCGCCGCCCACGGTCTCGACGAACAGCTCGTCGAGGACGGAGATGTGCGGGTGGCGGCCCTGCACGTGGTCCTCGCGCGTGGTCTCCACCCACGTGAAGTCGTGCGACGGCGGGAACACGTGGTCGCGTTCGCCGCGGTCGTCGAGGTAGGCGATACCGCCCGTGGGCTCCACCGACCACCGCAGCACGCGCACGTCCTCGGTGCGCGGACCGGTCTGGAACACGGCCAGCAGCCGGTCCTCGATCCGGCGCAGCTGGAGCAGGCGGGCGTCGCGGTAGTAGCGGTAGAGCTTCGCGAAGTCCTGCCGGAACGCCTCGTCGGGGAGCAGCCCGGGGACGGCGTCCCCGGCGGCGTCGGCGAACGTGAACCCGTCGCCGCCGTGCTCGTACCGGTGCAGCGAGAACACGTCGGAGACGTGCGTCTCCCGCTGCATGCCGATGAAGACGTTGTAGCCGAACAGGATCATGTCGTCGGCGCCCGAGGCGGCGGAGCCGCCCACGCTGACGATGTCCCGGGGCACGCAGTTGTGCTCGGTGCGGATGCGCTCGGTGCCGAGGAGCGTCATCTCGGTGCCGCCGAACGCCTCCAGCCGGCGGGCGTTCAGCTCCTCGGTCCGTCGGGCCAGCTCGCCGGACTGCTCGCGCAGCCGGGCGCGGAGCACCTCGTAGGCGCCCGCGTCCAGCGACTGCGCGTCGGCGGCGTCCGGCCCGGCGCCTTCGTTCTCCTGGGATCCGGCCTCGGCCGCGGAGGGCTGCCTCACCGCTCGGAGCCGGCGAGGGCGGCCGCGGGCAGGTGGTCCACCCCGAGGGAGCGGGCGGTGCCGAGCAGGCCGTTGAGCTTGTCGGTCTGCGGACCGCCGGCGCTGATCAGCTTGAGCAGCAGAGCGGACACGGTGAGGTTCTTGACGTCCTCGGTGTCGACCGAGGACAGCACCCTGCGGATCGACCCGCCGAAGTCGCCCTCGCCGTTGAGCCAGCCCGAGCCCAGGGCCTGCACCGTCTCGGAGTTGTTGACGAACCCGTCGACCGACCTGCCCAGGCCGATGGCCCCGACCATGCGGTCGAAGAACGCCCCGTCGCCGCCGACGATGTTGATGTCGGCGTTCTCCAGACCGGTGGCCAGGACGGTGGCCTGTGCCTCGGCGACCTCGCGCTGGACGTTGATCCCCGCCAGGCGCACCTCCTTCTCGGCCTCCAGGCGCAGGCGGTACTCCTCGTGCTCGCGGCTGACCTGGTCCAGGGCCGCCATGGCCTCGGCCTTGTCGGTGAGGCCGGCAGCCTCGGCGCGCAGCTTCTGCTCGACGGCCTCGGCCTCGACACGGGCCTTCTCGCGGGCCACGACGGCCTCGGCGCGGCCGACCTTCTCGATGGCCTCGGCGTCCTGGTGGCGGACCTGCACCTCGGCCAGGCCCGCGGCGGCGGCCTCGGCCTGCGTGCCCTCGGCCAGGCGGATCTTGGCGCGGGTGTCCAGCTCGGCGGCCTGCTGGCGGGCCTCGGCGAGGGTGAGCTCCTCGGCGGCGCGGTGCTTGGAGGCGGCCTCCGCGGCCTCGGCGGCCTTGATGTCCTTGACCAGGTTCTCCTGGGCCTCGGCCTCGGCGTGGATGATGACGGCCTGGCGCTGGCGCTCCGCCTCCTCGACGGCCCGCAGGCGCTTGATGGCCTCCTCCTGCTCGGCCACGGTGCGGTCCACGGCGATCCGCTCGCGGACGACCTCGGCGACCTCGCGGCGCTCGGCCTCGACCTCCTTGTCCTTGGAGATGCGGCTCAGCTCGGTCTCGCGCTCGCGCCCGATGACCTCCAGCATGCGGTCCTTCTCGATGCGCTCGCTCTCGATGGCGATGACGCGCTCGCGGTTCTTCTCGGCGACCGCGATCTCGCGCTGCTGGTTCTGGGTCTGGACGCCCAGCGCCTCGTAGGTGCGGATGTTCGCCGTCTCGGCCTTCAGGCGCTCCTCGGCCTGCACGCGGGCGGTCTCCGCCTCCTCGCGGGCGCGGATGATCTCGATCTCGCGCTTGGCCTTCGCGGCCGCCTCCTCACGGCGCTTCTCCAGCTCGGCGAGGGTCTCGGCGGTCTCGGTGTTCTGCCGGTCGAGTTCCTTCTTGCGGTCGTTCTCGAACTCGTTGGTGCGCTTGTGCTCCTTGGCGGTGCGCTCCGTGATCTTCGAGATGCCCTGCGCGTCGAGGATGTTGTTGCTGTCGTGCTGGTGCAGCGGCGTCTGCTCCAGTTCGTCGATGGCGACGTCCTCCAGGCTGTAGCCGTTGAGGTCGGTGCCGATCAGGGAGACGATCGCGTGGCGGAACTGCTCGCGGTGGGTGAACAGCTCCTCGAAGTCGAACTGCTTGCCGACGGTCTTGAGCGCCTCGGAGAACTTGGAGTTGAACAGCTCCTGGAGCGTGTCCTGGTCGCTGGCGCGCGCGGTGCCGATCGACTTGGCGACCTTCTTGACGTCCTCGGCGGTCTCGTTGACCCGGACGTAGAAGTACACCTTGATGTCCGCGCGGATGTTGTCCTTGCAGGTGAGCCCCTCCCGCCCGCGCCGGTCGAGGGTCAGCGTCTTGAGGGAGATGTCCATGATCTCGGCCTTGTGCAGGACCGGGAGGACGATCGCCCCGGTGAAGGTGACGTGGACGTCCCTCACCTTGGAGATGATCAGGGCCTTGCCCTGCTCGACCTTGCGGAAGAGGCGCGTGACCATCAGCAGCAGGGCGAGGAGGACGACCAGGCCGACGGCCACGGCGACACCGACGGTGAGGAAGGCCGCGTCCGCCGCCTCCTGGCCGTTCGTGGTAGCACTCAGCAACACGTGGGGGTCTCTTTCCGCGAGTGGCGTACGGGGGAAGCGAGCGGTTCGGGGGGACGGGACGGCTGCGGGTGGCCGCCCCGGGAGGGACGCTCGTACACATGGGACGCGGGACCATCCGAAACGGTTCCGTTCCGCCCGGTCCGCCCCGTCCCGGAGGGGGCGCCCAGGAGCGGCGGAGCCACGGGCCGGGGCTCAGGGCCGGCCGGGGTCCAGCGCCGCGTCGAAGCGGGTGACGAGGAAGACGTCGCCCTCGGGGCTGTGGTCGAAGATCAGGGCGGTGCTGCCCAGCGGCAGGACCTCGCCGCCGGTGGTGCGCACCGGGATGGAGATGGACGCCCCGCCCGCGGTGGTGATCTCGGCCCGGCCGAAGGACTCGTCCGCCTCGCCGATGCGGATCACACAGGTGCGCCCGACCAGTTCGTGCTTGGAGTCCTCGGTGCGCCGGGGGAGGAACCGCTGGAGCGACATGACGAGTCCGCTGGTGACCGCCCACGCGGCGACGAGCGCGATCAGCAGGACCACGGCGCCGAGCGCCAGCAGGAGGGGGGTGGACGTGGTGTCCAGGAGGTTGGTCATGATGCCTCCGATCATGCTCACGAACCAGGCGACGCAGACGAGCGCGGTGAGCGCGACCGTGACCGGGACGCCCGCCCGTCGCCCGCCACCGCCCGTGGGGCGCTGCGCGCGGGACGGGCCACCGCCCTCGACGGACGCCTTCGGCGCGGTCCCTCTCAGTCCGACCCTGCCCATGAAGGCGCTCAGGCCCACGGCGTCGCCGTCGGCGTCCACGCCGTCGAGGAGGTCCGGGTCGGCGGCGCCGACCGCGACGAACAGCCAGTAGCCCGCGACGACGACCAGCGCGGGGGTGAGCAGCACCGTCGGGAACCCGAGGGCGGTGTCCAAGAACAAGCCCACCCGAACCGCCCCCTCGCTCCGCGACCGCCGCCCGGCGCGACCGTGCCGGAACTCTACCGAACGGCCCAGGTCGGGCTCCGGGGCGGCCACCGGTATGACCGGTTGTGGCCATGGGGCGGGGGAGGGCGCCCCCGGCCGCGCGGCGGGTGGCGTCCCGTCCGGGGGCGGACCGTCCCGTGCGCGGCGAGCGGTCGCGGAATCCGCGGTCGTCCCGGCCGTTCCGGGTAGTAAGGCCTGGTGAGGCGGATCGACGGGACCGGGGCGGCGGCCCGGGCGGGACTCCCCGAAAAAAGTCGGAGAAAAGTTCGGCCGCCGTGTCGATCCCCCGCCGTTCCGTTCGACGTGTAGACGAGAGCGGGGGAGAGGGACTCCTCCGCCGCACGGGAGGCGAACACCATGCGCTACATGATGTCGATCATGTCCGACCCGCAGGCCGAGGCCGACACGGAGATGACGCCGGAGATCTTCCAGGCGATGGCCGACTACAACGAGGAGCTGGTCAAGGCCGGGGTCCTGCTCGCCGGCGACGGCCTGGCCCCCTCCGAGGAGGCGACCCGGGTCACCTTCTCCGGCGGCCGGACGAACGTCACGGACGGCCCCTTCGCCGAGGCCAAGGAGTTCATCGCCGGCTACTGGATCCTCCAGGTGTCCTCGCACGAGGAGGCCGTGGAGTGGGCCAAGCGCTGCCCGCACGGCGGCGCCGGCGAGACGAGCCTGGTGCTGCGGCGCATCATGGGGACCGACGACTTCGGCGACGAGATGCCCGAGGAGCTCAAGGAGCGCGAGCGCCAGATGCGCGCCCACAACGAGCACGAGGCCTGAAAGGCCGGTTCGTCCGGGCTTGCGGTGGTGTGGCTCATGGTGCTGTCATTGGTCCGTGAGCCACACCGACGCAACCCGCGCGGTCGAGGCGGTCTGGCGTATCGAGTCGGCCCGCCTCGTCGCCGCGCTCACCCGCATGGTCGGCGACGTCGGCCTCGCCGAGGAGTTCGCCCAGGACGCCCTGGTCAGCGCCTTGGAGAAGTGGCCCGGCGAGGGGGTTCCCGACAACCCCGGCGCGTGGTTGACCACCGTGGCCAAGCGGCGGATGCTCGACCGCTGGCGGCGGGACGAGCGCTTCCAGAAGCGGATGGCCGACCTGGGCCGCGACATCGCCGGGCACGACGGACAGGCCGAGTTCGACGCCGTCCTGGAGGAGGACTACGGCGACGACCTCCTCAAGCTGATGTTCGTGTGCTGCCACCCCGTGCTGTCCACCGAGGCGAGGGTCGCGCTCACCCTCCGCCTGCTCGGCGGGCTCACCACGGAGGAGATCGCCCGCGCCTTCCTGGTGCCGGAGTCCACCGTCGCCCAGCGCGTCGTGCGCGCCAAGCGCACGCTCGCCGCCAGGCAGGTGCCCTTCGAGGTGCCGGTCGGGGCGGACCGCGACGCCCGGCTCGCCTCCGTCCTGGAGGTCGTCTACCTGGTGTTCAACGAGGGCTACGCCGCGACCTCCGGCGGTGACTGGATACGCCCCGAGCTGTGCGACGAGGCCATGCGCCTGGGAAGGGTGCTCACCGCGCTGCTGCCGGGGGAGCGCGAGGTGCACGGCCTGGTCGCGCTCATGGAACTGCACGCCTCGCGGTTCCGGGCCCGTGTCGGGCCGGGCGGCGAGCCCGTCCCGCTCGCCGAGCAGGACCGCGCCCGCTGGGACCGCAGGCTCGTCCTGCGGGGGTTACGGGCGCTGAGGCACGCGCTCTCCGCCGACCCGGCCGAACCGCGCGGCCCCTACGCGCTCCAGGCGGCCATCGCGGCCGAGCACGCCCGGGCCGCGACCGTGGAGGACACCGACTGGGCCGGGATCGCGAAGCTGTACGCGGAGCTGACCGCGGTCACCCGGTCCCCGGTCGTCGAACTGAACCGCGCCGTCGCGGTGTCCATGGCGGACGGGCCGGGGCCGGCGCTGGACATCGTGGACTCCCTGAGCGAGGCCGGGGTCCTGGACGGCTACCACCTCCTGGCCGCCGTCCGGGGCGACCTGCTGCTGCGCCTCAGGCGCCCGGACGAGGCGCGGGAGGAGTTCGAGCGCGCGGCGGACCTCACCCTCAACGAGCGCGAGCGCGACCACCTCCGGGGGCGCGCCGTCGCCTGCGCGGGCTGACCGCGGCGGCCGGGCCGGGCCCTCTCCGCGGCCGGTGACCCGGGCGGAACCGGGGGTCGGGCCGAACCGTGCGGCGTGACCCGGGGCCCGCCGGCGCGTCCGGTCACGTGCGGTTCTGCCGAGAGCAGTCACCTCTGGCGTGCCGGGGCGCGAGACGCCAGACTCCTCCCCATGAGACTTCTCGTACTGGGCGGTACCGAGTTCGTGGGACGAGCCGTCGTGGAGGACGCGCTGGGACGCGGGTGGGACACCACCGTGTTCCACCGGGGGACCCGGCCGGCGCCGGAGGGCGCCACCGTGCTGCACGGCGACCGGCTGGCGGAGGGCGGGCTCGCGGAACTGGGGACGGGGGAGTGGGACGCCGTCGTCGACACCTGGTCGGCGGCGCCGAGCGCCGTGGCCGCCGCGGCGAACCTCCTCGCGGACCGTGCCGGGCACTACGCCTACGTCTCCAGCCGCTCCGTCTACACCTACCCCTCACCTGCGGGCTCCGACGAGGACTGGCCGGTGGTGGAGGGGGCGCCGGACGCGGGCGCCACCGACTACGCGAACGACAAGCGGGGCGGGGAGCTGGCCGCGGAGCGGGCCTTCGGGGACCGGGCCCTGTCCGTGCGGGCCGGACTCGTCCTCGGCCCGCACGAGAACGTCGGCCGCCTGCCCTGGTGGCTGAACCGCGTCGCCCGCGGCGGAACGGTCCTGGCCCCCGGCCCGCGCGACCTGGCCCTGCAGTACGTGGACGCGCGCGACCTCGCCGCGTGGACCCTCGACGCGGCGGGGAAGGGCCTGGGCGGCCCGTACAACCTGGTGAGCCCGCCGGGGCACACCACCATGGAGGGGCTGCTGACCGCCTGCGCCGCCGCCACGGGCTCCGACGCGGAGTTCCGCTGGACCGACCCGGACGTCGTCGCGGAAGCGGGCATCCGGCCGTGGACGGACCTGCCGGTCTGGCTGCCGCCGGGCGAGATGCACGAGGCGCTGCACGGCGCCGGCGTCGCCAGGGCGGTCGCGGCCGGTCTGCGCTGCCGCCCGGTGGCCGAGACCGTCACCGACACCTGGGAGTGGCTGCTGTCCGTCGGAGGAGGGGCTCCGCAGCGCGCGGACCGCCCGAGGCCGGGACTGGACCCGGAGGTCGAGGCACGCGTGCTCGCCGCCGGGTGACCCGCGCGTCGCGCCCCGCGGGCGGGACGGCGCTCCTCCGCCGGGAGCGGCGGGACGGCGTGCCCGCCGGTCAGACCGGTCGGGGAGGGCCGACGGCGCCCATGGTGGCGGCGGCCATCCGCAGCGCCAGGGGGAGTCCGCCGCAGCCGCCCGCGATCGCCGGGGCGGCCGAGGGGCCGGAGGCCGGCCCGGCGTCCCCGGCGACGAACCGGAACAGCTCGACGGAGGACTCCTCCGACAGCACGTCGAGCCGGATCCGGACCGCGCCGAACAGCGCCACCAGGTCGGGGAGGTCGCGGCGGCCGGTCACCAGGACCGTGCTGTCCGGTCCGCCCGGGAGGAGCGGGACGACCTGCTCCGCCGACGCGGCGTCGTCCAGCAGGATCAGCAGCCGCCGGTCGGCCGTCATCGAGCGGAACAGCTTGGCGAGCCCCGGGGAGTCCGCCGGCAGCTCGCGCGTGTCGGCGCCGAGGCTGCGCAGCAGCTGGCGCAGGGCGTCGTCGGGTTGCGTCGGCGCCTCGCCGCACGCGGATCCGCGCAGGTCCAGGTACAGCTGTCCGTCGGGGAAGTCCTCCCGCGCGGTGTGGCCCCAATGCAGGGCCAGCGCGGTCTTGCCGACGCCCGCGACCCCCGTGACGAGGAACAGGGAGGCCCGTCCCTCCCGTCCGGCGTCGAGGACGGCGAGCTCCCGGTCCCGCGCCACGAACCCGCGGACGGCGTGGGGAAGCTCCGCCGGGCGGACCGACGGCCCGCGGCGGGTCGGCCCCTCCTCCCGCTCCGGGCTCAGGAGTCCCAGGTGGAGCCGCTGGAGCTGTGCGCCCGGAGCGATCCCCATCTCCCGGGCGAACAGGTCGCGCAGCGACGCGTACGCCTCCAGCGCCTCGCCGGTGCGCCCGCACGAGTGCAGGGCGGACATGAGCAGGGCGACGAAGCTCTCCCGGGTGGGGTGCTCGGAGCAGAGGGTGCGCAGTTCGGGCACGGCGGAGGAGCCCTGCCCGCGTTCGACCTCCACCCCGTACAGCTCCTCCAGGGCGTACAGCCGCGACTCCTCCAGGGCGGGGCGCGCCTTCTCCTCCAGCGGCGCGGTGACCCCGCCGAGGGCCGGGCCGGTCCACAGCGCCATCGCCGAGCGCAGGGTCCGGGCGGCCTGGTCGCGGCGACCCTCGGACCGGTGGACCCGGGCCAGGGCGACGAGCCGCCGGAACTCCTCCGCGTCGGTGGCCCCGGGGGCCGCCAGCAGCTGGTAGCCGTAGCTGTGCCGGACGATCGTCGAGGGGCCCAGGCGCTTGCGCAGTTCGTGGATGTGCACCTGGAGCTGGGGCCGGGCGCTGCGCGGCGGGTCGTCCCCCCAGACGAGGTCGACGAGCCTGTCGTCGGCGACCACCGTGTTCGGCCGCAGGAGCAGGGCCGCGAGGACGGTTCTGCGCTTGGGGCCGCCGAGTGCGACGCGCCGCCCCCCGGAGTGGGCCTCGACCGAGCCGAGCAGCCGGTACCGGATCACTGACAGGTTGGTCTGCACCCCGCGCCCCCTCGCCCCGCGGCGACCCCTGCGCCGCACGGCCGTGGCGGAGCATACGACACGCTGTGCGGCCCGGTCCACAGATCGTCGCGCATACAGGTGACAGGTCCGGAATGCGCCGGATGTTGACCTGCGTCATCGGGTTTCGGTCGTAGGACGGCTGTGCTCACCGCCGGAGCGAAACCGGTACGGGAGTGATCCGGCGGGGTCGGGCGGCCCGGCGTCCGGGCCGCCCGAACGGGGTCAGCCGCAGTTCGTGCCGCGCTTGCCGCCCTCGGTGCCGCTGATGCGGCCCATCCAGTCCACGCACCGCCCGGACGCGTTCAGGTAGATCGGGCCCGCGTAGCTGGTGAAGTAGTCGCCCTCGTACACGTCCCAGTGGCCGCCCGCCGGGCTGATCGACAGGCCCGCCTCGATGATGACGGCCGACCCCGCGGAGTTGCGCTTGGTGACCACGCAGTTGCGGCCGTTGGAGTTGTTGTAGGTCAGGAAGACCGTGCCCTTGGTCCCGACGGCGGCCGAGTTGACCACGGAGTAGCCGCTGCCGCACTCGCCCCCGTAGGAGGCCGCCGCGGCGGGCGCGGCCGTGGCGAGCAGGCCGGTCGCCGCGAGGCCCGCGGCGGCTGCGACGGAGGCGGTCTTGCGGAGGAGCTTCCTCATGATTCGTGTCCCATCGTGGGCCCGAGCGGATACGCGGAGTGCCGGACCGCCCCGGTCGGTCCCGTCACCGGGGCGCCCTTCGTGGTGCGGGTGCGGGGAGAGGCTGACAGAGGCCGCTTCGTGTCGGCTTCACCCCTGCTTGCGTCCCGTCCGGGGGCCGGGCCCCCGCTCGAACCGACGTCGTCGGCGCCGTAGGACATGGGCACTCGCGCCTTCCACCGTCACGCGTCGTCCGGTGGCTCGCCGCCGGGTGAGCAGGGGCTGCGGTGGGCCCGGCCCGGGGCGGACGACCGCCCCTCCCGGGGCGTCCGGCACACGGCGGGGGCCGCCCCCGACCGGGGGCGGCCCCCGCCGCCTCTGCTCCGTGCCCGTCCCCGCCGGGCCCCGCGGCCCCCGCGCGCGGGGCCCGGTCAGGCCGCGGGAGCGTCGCCCCGGCGCACGGTCACCCGCAGCTTGTCCGAGACGTCGTCCACGTCCACGACCGCCGTGTCGCCCTCGGACAACGAGCCCGAGAGCAGCTCACGCGCCAGGGGGTCGCCGATGGTGGACTGCACCAGGCGGCGCAGCGGACGCGCGCCGTAGTTCGGGTCGTAGCCCGTCAGCGCCAGCCACTCCCGCGCGCCCGGTGTGACGTCCAGGCCGAACCGCCGGTCGGCCAGGCGCCCGGCCAGCTTGTCCACCTGCAGGTCCACGATCCGCGTCAGGTCGGCCGTGGACAGGGCGTCGAACATGATCACGTCGTCCAGCCGGTTCAGGAACTCCGGCTTGAAGGTCGCCCGCACCACGTCCATGACGCGGTCCCGGCGCACCGACTCCTCCAGCGACTGGTCCACCAGGAACGGCGACCCCAGGTTGGAGGTGAGGATGAGGATCGTGTTGCGGAAGTCGACCTGGCGGCCCTGCCCGTCGGTCAGGCGGCCGTCGTCCAGCACCTGGAGCAGGGTGTCGAACACCTCCGGGTGCCCCTTCTCCACCTCGTCCAGCAGCACGACCGTGTACGGGCGGCGGCGCACCGCCTCGGTCAGCTGGCCGCCCTCCTCGTACCCCACGTATCCGGGGGGCGCGCCCACCAGGCGCGACACGGAGTGCTTCTCGGAGTACTCGCTCATGTCGATGCGCACGATCGCGCGCTCGTCGTCGAACAGGAACTCCGCCAGCGCCTTGGCCAGCTCGGTCTTGCCCACGCCCGTCGGCCCGAGGAACAGGAACGAACCCGTCGGCCGGTCCGGGTCGGAGATCCCCGCCCGAGCCCGGCGCACCGCGTCCGACACCGCCACGACGGCGTCCCGCTGGCCGATGATCCGCGAGCCCAGCTCGTCCTCCATGCGCAGCAGCTTGGAGGTCTCGCCCTCCAGCAGCCGCCCGACGGGGATGCCGGTCCACGCGGACACCACGTCGGCGACCTCGTCGGCGCCGACCTCGTCCTTGACCATGGTGTCGCCGCTCTGGGGCGCCGCGCTCTCCTCGGCCTTGGACGCCTCCTCGACCTGCTTCTCCAGCTGCGGGATGTCCCCGTACATGAGCCGGGAGGCCTCGCCGAAGTCGCCCTCGCGCTGCGCCAGCTCGGCGCGCGTGCGCAGGTCGTCCAGCTGGCCCTTGAGCTCGCCGAGCCGGTTGAGCCCGGCCTTCTCCTGCTCCCACCGCGCCACGAGGCCGGTGAGCTGCTCCTGGGTGTCGGCGAGGTCGGAGCGGAGCCGCTCCAGCCGCTGCACGCTGGCCGGGTCGGACTCCTTCTCCAGCGCCATCTCCTCCATCTTCAGGCGGTCGACGGTGCGCTTGAGCTCGTCGATCTCCACCGGGCTGGAGTCGATCTCCATGCGCAGCCGGGACGCGGCCTCGTCGATGAGGTCGATGGCCTTGTCCGGCAGGAAGCGGGCGGTGATGTAGCGGTCGGACAGGGTCGCGGCGGCCACCAGCGCCGCGTCGGCGATCTGGACCTTGTGGTGGGCCTCGTAGCGGCCCTTGAGCCCGCGCAGGATCGCGATCGTGTCCGCCGCCGACGGCTCGCCCACCATGACCTGCTGGAACCGGCGTTCGAGCGCGGGGTCCTTCTCGATCTTCTCCCTGTACTCGTCCAGGGTGGTCGCGCCGACCATGCGCAGCTCCCCGCGCGCCAGCATGGGCTTGAGCATGTTGCCCGCGTCCATGGCGCCCTCGGCGGCGCCCGCGCCGACCATGGTGTGCAGCTCGTCGATGAAGGTGATGACCCGGCCCTCGGACGCCTTGATCTCGGAGAGCACCGACTTGAGCCGCTCCTCGAACTCGCCCCGGTACTTGGCGCCCGCCACCATCGCGGACAGGTCCAGGCTGACCAGGCGCTTGCCGACCAGCGACTGCGGCACGTCCCCGGCCACGATGCGCTGGGCGAGCCCCTCGACGACGGCGGTCTTGCCGACGCCGGGCTCACCGATGAGCACGGGGTTGTTCTTGGTGCGGCGGCTGAGCACCTGGACGACCCGGCGGATCTCCCCGTCGCGTCCGATGACCGGGTCGACCTTGCCCTCGCGGGCGCGTTCGGTGAGGTCGACGCCGAACTTCTCCAGCGCCTTGTAGGTGTCCTCGGGGTTCTCGGTGGTGATCTTCCCCGTCCCGCGCACCCGCTCGAACGCCTCCAGGAGCGCGTCGGGGGTCGCCCCCGCCTCGGTGAGCAGCCGTGCGGCCTCGCCGCCGTCGGTGGCGAGCCCCACCAGCAGGTGCTCGGTGGAGACGTACTCGTCCTCCATCTGCTGGGCGCGCTGCGCCGCCGTGTTGATGGAGACGATCAGCTGGCGCGACGAGCTGGGCGAGCTGACCGTGGACCCCGCGGCCCTGGGCAGGGCGCCGACGGCGGCCTCGACCTTGTCCTTGAGGGTGTCGGGGTTGGCGCCGACCTCCTTGAGCAGCGGACGGGTGATCCCCTCGGGCTGGTCGAGGAGGGCCGCCAGCAGGTGCGCGGGCTCGGTCTGGGGGCTGCCGTCCGCGGTGGCGCGGCGGATGGCCACCGACAGAGCCTCCTGGCTCTTCTGGGTGAGCTTGTAGTTCATGTTCGGTGACTCCTAGAAAAACTAATGTCACTCACAGTGATGTTCGGTGGCCGACCTCGACCCCCGGCGGTGGGGCGGACGTCCCTCAGTCCCGCCCGTTCTCCGTGCGGCCCCTCTCGGTGCCGCCGGTCCCGCGCTGCGGGCCCTCCTGCCCGGGGCCGCCCTGCCCGGGGACCCCCGGTCCGGCGGCGCCCCGGCCGGGAGCGCCCGGCTGGCCGGGGGAGCCCGGCCCCGCGTCGCGGGGCTCGTCGTCGCCCCCGGCGGCGCCGAAGGGCTCGGCGGTGTTGAAGATGGTCACACGGGTCCGGCGCACCAGCTCGCCGCGGACCGCGGGCCCCGGTTCGGGGCGGGCCGGCCTGCCGCGCCTGGACACCGCCCGCCGGGCCGCCTCCAGCTCGTTCGCCACATGGAAGATCTGCTCGCGCAGCTGCTCGACCTCGTGCTGCAGCTCGAGGATCCGCTTGATCCCGGCGAGGTTGATGCCCTCCTCCTGGGACAGCCGCTGCACCTCGCGCAGCGTCTGCACGTCGCGCATGGAGTAGCGGCGCCCCCGGCCGGACGCCCGGCCGGGGGAGACGATCCCCAGCCGGTCGTACTGCCTCAGGGTCTGCGGGTGCATCCCCGCGAGTTCGGCGGCCACCGAGATCACGTAGACCGGGGCGTCAGCGCCGAAGGAGTCGTTCACGTCGTTCACGCACCCTTCGCCCGCGCCTCGAGTCCGTCACGCGGGTCGTAGTCGGACGTCGCGGCGCGGAACTTCTCCAGGGCCTCGCGCGCGTCCCCGCTGAGCGTTTTCGGCACCGCCACCTCGATCGTGACGAGCATGTCGCCCGCGGTGCCGTCCTTGCGGGTCGCGCCCTTGCCGCGCACCCGCAGCTTGTGACCGTTCTGCGTGCCCGGCGGGACCTTCACGGTCACCGGGAAGCCGTTGAGCGTCGGGATGCGGACCTCCGCGCCGAGCACCGCCTCGGGGAAGCTCACCGGCACGGTGATCGTCACGTTGTCGCCGCTCCTGCCGAACACCGGGTGCTCCTTCACGTGGACGACGACGTAGAGGTCACCCGCCGGACCGCCGTTCTCGCCCGGCGCGCCCTTGCCCTTGATCCTGATCCGCTGGCCCTCGGTCACCCCGCCCGGGATACGGGTCTGGATGGTGCGGGTGCTCTTGCCGCGCCCGCTGCCGTTGCAGGTGGCGCAGGGGTCGTCCACGACCAGGCCGCGGCCCTTGCACTCGCTGCACGGCTCGGACAGCGAGAAGCCGCCCAGGTTGGTGTTCTCGTGCCCGGTGCCGGAGCACTTCGGGCACATCCGCGGGGCCGTGCCGAGCTTGGCGCCCGTGCCCTTGCAGGTGGGACACGCCTCCTCGCTGGTCAGCTGGAAGGAGCGCGTGACCCCGTCGGCCGCCTCGCGGAAGGTCAGCGTGGTCTCGGTCTCGACGTCCGCGCCGCGCCGGCTGCGCGTCGCCCCGCCGCCCCGGCCGCGGTTGCCGAACAGGCCGCCGAAGATGTCGCTCAGGCGCTCACCGCCCGCGCCGCCACCGCCCCCGGAGGTGCCCTGGCCGAACAGGTCGCCCATGTCGAACCCGCCCGGCCCGGTGCCGCCGCCCGGGCGGTACGACCCCCCGAACAGCGATCTCGCCTCGTCGTACTCCTTGCGGCGCTTGTCGTCCGACAGGACGTTGTACGCCTCGGAGACCTCCTTGAAGCGGTCCTCCGCCTTGGGGTCGTCGGTGTTCGCGTCGGGGTGGCTCTCCCGGGCCAGCTTGCGGTAGGACTGCTTGATCTCGTCCTTCGAGGCGGTCTTTGAGACTCCGAGGACCTTGTAGTAGTCCTTCTCCAGGTAGTCCTTGGTGCTCATCGACTGGTGCCTTCTCCCCGCTGGTGCCGGTTGCGTCCGATGGTTCCACGTGACCCCGGCCCGTGGCGGGCCGGGGTCCGACTCCGGCCGTGACCTCCGCGCGAGCGGCGGTCACGGCCGGAGGTCACGGGCGTGCCCGCTACTTGCTGTTCTCCTCGCCACCGGACTCGGCCGCGGTGTCGGCCTCGTCCGCTCCGGGGGCCCCGCCGTCCTCGGCGGCTCCGGCCGGGGCCTCGCCGCCGTCGACCGGGTCCCCGACGACCACGCGGGCCGGACGGAGGATCCTCTCACCGATGCGGTACCCGGGCTGGAACACCTCGATCACCGACTGTACGGAGATGTTGGGGACCGGCACCAGGGTGAGCGCCTCGTGGATGTTCGGGTCGAACTCGTCGCCCTGGTCCGCGTAGCGCTCCAGGCCCAGCTTGGTGACGGAGGCCTCCAGGGCCTCGCCCACCGCCTTGAACCCGCCGTTGAGCTCGTCGTGGTCCCGCGCCCGGCCGATGTCGTCCAGGATCGGCAGGAGTTCGCCGAGGACCTGGGCGGTCGCCGTCTCGCGGACCGCGACGCGGTCGCGCTCGACGCGCTTGCGGTAGTTGGAGTACTCCGCCTGCACGCGCTTGATGTCGTTGGTCAGCTCGATGACCCGCTCGTCCGCGTTGATCGCGTCCGTGACCACGGATTCCGGAGTGTCCGGAATCTCGGGGAAGTCCTCCAGCTCGGCCTCGACGACGTCCTCGTCGGAGTCGTCCGGCGCGGCGGCGGGCTCCTCGGGGGCGGTGGCCCCCTTGGGCTCGCGGACCTCACCGGTCTCGGGGTCGATCCGGCGGTTGTCGCGGATCACCGGGCCCTGCCTCTCCTCACCGTCACCGGTGTCGGAGTTGTTCTTGTTGTTGTCCGACGGTGCCATGTCCGACGTGCCCTCCTTCCTCGACTCGACCTGGGGCTCAGGACTGCTGGCTGCCCTTGCCGTTGTCCTCGTCGACGATCTCGGCGTCCACGACGTCGGTGTCGTCGGCGGAGTCGGAGGCCGAAGCGCCGGCGTCGCCCTCGGCGCCGCCCTGCTGGCCCTGGCTGTAGATCGCGGAACCGATCTTCTGGCTGGCCAGCGCGACCTTCTCGCTCGCGGAGCGGATGGCCTCGACGTCGGTGCCCTCGAGGGCGGTCTTCAGCTCGGCCACCGCGGCCTCGGTCTCGGAGCGCACGTCCGCCGGGATCTTGTCCTCGTTGTCCTTGATGACCTTCTCGGTCTGGTAGACGAGGGACTCGGCGTTGTTGCGGACCTCGGCCTCCTCGCGGCGCTTGCGGTCCTCCTCCGCGTACTGCTCGGCGTCGCGGACCATCTTGTCGATGTCGTCCTTGGACATCGCGGAGCCGCCGGAGATGGTGACGGACTGCTCGCGGCCGGTGCCCAGGTCCTTCGCGGTGACGCTGACGATGCCGTTGGCGTCGATGTCGAAGGCGACCTCGATCTGCGGGACGCCGCGCGGCGCCGGGGGCAGGCCGGTGAGGTCGAAGACGCCCAGCTTCTTGTTGTACTGGGCGATGTCGCGCTCACCCTGGTAGACCTGGATCTGCACGGACGGCTGGTTGTCGTCGGCCGTCGTGAAGATCTCGGAGCGCTTGGTCGGGATGGTGGTGTTGCGCTCGATGAGCTTGGTGAACACCCCGCCCTTGGTCTCGATGCCCAGCGACAGCGGGGTCACGTCCAGGAGCAGGACGTCCTTGACCTCGCCCTTGAGCACGCCGGCCTGGAGCGCGGCGCCGATCGCCACGACCTCGTCCGGGTTGACGCCCTTGTTGGGCTCCTTGCCGCCGGTCATCTCCTTGACCAGGTCGGCGATGGCGGGCATACGGGTCGAGCCGCCCACCAGGACCACGTGGTCGATCTGGTCGACACTGATCCCCGCGTCCTTGATGACCTGCTGGAACGGCGTCTTGGTCCGCTCGACCAGGTCGGAGGTCAGGCGCTGGAACTCGGCGCGGGAGAGCTTCTCGTCCAGGTGCAGCGGGCCCTCGGCCGAGGCCGTGATGTAGGGCAGGTTGATGCCCGACTCGCTGGAGCTGGACAGCTCGATCTTGGCCTTCTCCGCGGCCTCGCGCAGGCGCTGCAGGGCCATCTTGTCCTTGGACAGGTCCACGCCGTTGGAGTTCTTGAAGCGCTCGACCAGCCAGTTGACGATCGCCTGGTCCCAGTCGTCGCCGCCGAGGTGGTTGTCGCCGTTGGTCGCCTTGACCTCCACGACGCCGTCGCCGACCTCCAGCAGGGAGACGTCGAAGGTGCCGCCGCCCAGGTCGTACACCAGGATGGTCGCCTCCTCCTCCTTCTCCAGGTGGTAGGCGAGGGCGGCCGAGGTCGGCTCGTTGATGATGCGCAGGACGTTGAGGCCCGCGATCGTGCCGGCCTCCTTGGTGGCCTGGCGCTGGGAGTCGCTGAAGTAGGCGGGGACGGTGATGACCGCGTCGGTCACGTCCTCGCCGAGGTAGGCCTCGGCGTCGCGCTTGAGCTTCTGGAGCACGAAGGCGCTGATCTGCTGGGGGTTGAAGGTCTTGTCGTCGATCTTCACCGTCCAGTCGGTGCCGATGTGGCGCTTGACCGAGCGGATGGTGCGGTCGACGTTGGTGACCGCCTGGCGCTTGGCGACCTCGCCGACGAGGACCTCGCCGTTCTTGGCGAAGGCGACGACGGACGGGGTGGTACGGGAGCCCTCGGCGTTGGCGATGACCGTCGGCTCGCCGCCCTCCAGGACCGCGACACACGAGTTCGTCGTACCGAGGTCGATTCCGACCGCACGAGCCATGGTTGCTTCCTCCGTCAAAGTTGAGTCGTTCAGGCGTAAGTTTGCTTCGTCGAGCGAGGGCTGTCAAGTCAGTTGAGTCGACCAGACTCAAGTTGGTTCCTACGCCCTGACAACGGCCGGACGAGCCGGGATGTTCCCGACCTGGGCACTCCCCACGAGGAAGATGGGGGAACCCCGGGACAACTCGGGGACATCCTTGACCTGGAAACCAGGGGAGGTCAGGGGCGTCCGGGGGTAGCCCCGGCGGCTCCGTACGGCGGGGGCGGGGGCGGGGGTGCGGGTCCCCGCCGGGGGCGGGGCGTCCGGTCCGGCCGTCCACAGGACCCGGGTTCCCGGTTGCCCCCGCCCCCGCCGTGGCCCAACCTGGGATCGGGGGAGATCCCTGGTGGTCCCACCGATGCCCGGGGCGCCCGCCGGTGTCCGCGGTCCGCTACATATAGGGGGAGGCGCGGTGTGTCCGGGGTCGTCCCGGGCGCACCACCGTGGTTCTGTTGCGTCGGCGCCCGCGGGCCTCGGCGCGGGCGGGCGCCGCGGTGCCGGTCCGCACCGGAAGGGGCGTCTGCCGGGCCCGCGCCCGGCGCCGGGGCGATCCGGTGGCTGGTGCGCGATTACCCGCTAGTAACATAAGTTCCGACCGCCGGTGTGTGGCGCACCGGTCGACGAGAAGCAGGATGGGAGGCCACGGACGATGCATCCTCTGTACTTGACGCTGGGCATCATCACCTCGGTCTTCGCCGTGGTCGCGTTCACCATGTTCGCTCTGGCCGTCCGCCAGATCGTGCGAACCGTGGGTGTGGGCCGTGCGGTGGAGCCCGAGCGCAAGGGGCCGTTCGGACAACGGTTCACCATGACGGTCATCGAGATCCTCGGGCACGGGCGCATGCTCAAGCGGCCGTGGATCGGCGTCGCGCACTGGTTCGTGATGGTCTCCTTCCCCCTCCTCGTCTTCACGGTCGTGGAGGCGCAGGGCGAGGTCTTCGACCCCCACTTCGCGCTGCCGGTCATCGCCGACTGGACGATCTACGGCCTGGCGGTCGAGTTCATCGCCGGGGCCAGCCTCGTCGGCATCCTGGGCCTGACCGCCTACCGGTTCGTCAACCGCCCCGCGCGGATCGGCCGCGCGTCCCGCTTCATGAACTCCAAGCACTGGACCGCTTACTACGTCGAGGCGTACATCATCGGCCTGATGTTCGCGATCTTCGTGATCCGCGGCTTCAAGGTCGCCTCCGACACCTTCCCGTTCCCGGTCTGGGCGACCCCGATCTCCCACGCCGTGGGCGCGCTCCTGCCCGGCGACCCGTCCATCGCCGACCCCGGCATCGCCCTGGTCGCCGCGTTCAAGCTGATCCTCAGCTACGCGTTCTTCGCCGTGCTGGCGCTCAATCTCACCATGGGCGTGGCCTGGCACCGCTTCATCGCGCCGGTCAACATCTACTTCAAGCGCAACGCCGACGGGAAGCCGACCCTCGGCGCGGCCAAGCAGATGATGGACAAGTCGGGCACCAAGCCCCTCGACTTCGAGGAGGCCGACCCGGACGAGGACCCGTTCGGCGCGGGCAAGATCGAGGACTTCACCTGGAAGGGCCTCCTCGACTTCAGCAGCTGCACCGAGTGCGGCCGCTGCCAGTCGCAGTGCCCCGCCTGGAACACCGGCAAGCCCCTCTCGCCCAAGAAGGTCATCCTCGACCTCCAGCGGCACGCGTACGAGAAGGCCCCGTACCTCCTCCAGGGCATCACCGAGGAGACCCTCGCCGAGAAGCCCGACGAGAGCCACGCGGGCGTGGACGTCCTCGCACTCCTCAACAAGCCGCTGGTCGGCACCGAGGAGGAGGGCGGCGTGATCCACCCCGACGAGCTGTGGGCCTGCACCAACTGCGGCGCCTGCGTCGAGCAGTGCCCGGTCGACATCGAGCACATCGACCACATCCTCGACATGCGCCGCTACCAGGTCATGGTCGAGTCCAACTTCCCGTCCGAGGCCAACACGCTCCTCAAGAACCTGGAGAACAAGGGCAACCCCTGGGGCATGGCCGAGGACCGGCGCATGGACTGGATCGCCGAGCTGGCCTCCCAGGAGAACCCGGTCGAGGTCCAGGTCGTCGAGGACAAGCTGCCCGAGGGCACCGAGTACCTGTTCTGGGTCGGCTGCGCCGGGGCGCTGGAGGACCGGGCGAAGAAGACCACCAAGGCCATCGCCGAACTGCTGGACATCGCGGGCGTCAGGTTCGCCGTCCTGGGCGGCATGGAGGCCTGCACGGGCGACCCCGCCCGCCGCCTGGGCATGGAGTACGTCTTCCAGATGCTCGCGCAGCAGAACGTGGAGACGCTCAACGACGCCGGCGTCACGAAGATCGTGGCCAGCTGCCCCCACTGCTTCAACACCCTCGCCAACGAGTACCCGCAGCTCGGCGGCACCTACGAGGTCGTCCACCACAGCCAGCTGCTGGCCAAGCTGGTGGAGGAGGGGCAGCTCACCCCGGTCAACTCCGTGGATGAGAACATCACCTACCACGACCCCTGCTTCCTGGGCCGCCACAACAAGGTGTACACGCCGCCGCGCGACATCATGGCCCAGGTGCCCGGGGTCAAGACCCAGGAGATGCACCGCCACAAGGAGCGGGGCTTCTGCTGCGGCGCGGGCGGCGCCCGCATGTGGATGGAGGAGCGGATCGGCAAGCGCATCAACACCGAGCGGGTGGACGAGGCGCTGACCACCAACCCCGACACCGTCTCCACCGCCTGCCCGTTCTGCCAGGTCATGCTCGGCGACGCGATCAACGAGAAGAAGTCGCAGGGCGAGGCCAAGGAGACGCTCGAGGTCGTGGACGTCTCCCAGCTGCTCCTGCGCTCGGTCCGGGGCGAGGCGCCCAAGGAGGCCGAGGCCGCCGACGCCTGACCGTCGGCACGCGCCCCCGCCGTCGGCGGGGGCGGGGAGGGGCCGGGCCCGGGGCGCGGGGGTTCTCGCGATCGGAGCCCGGCCCCTCCGGCGTTCCCCCGACGCCCGCGGAGCCCGGGCGGAGCGGTGCCGAGCAGGGCTGACGCCGTGGCGGGGCCGCGTTCCGGGGCAGCGTTCCGGCGGGGGCGGGGCCTGTCCGGCGTCGGGGAGGGCGCCCCGTGCCCGGGGCCGGGGTCGTCCGGCGGCGTCGTCCACAGCCTGTGGACAGCGCACCGCATCGCGCTACCCCGACCCGTCCCGCTCCGTCCCGCCTCGCTCTGCCTCGCCCTGTCCCGCTCCGTCCCGCGTCGGCCGCGTCCGGCGCGGAGGCGCACGCGGCTCCGCGGCTACGAGCCCGCGGGGCCCTCGGCCCGCCGCCGGCCCGCCGCTCCCCGACCCGTCCCGGGCGGACCGGGGCGGGAGGGCCGGGACGGGAGGGCCGGGCCCCGGGGGTCACGGGGCGAGGTGCTCGGCGAGGAAGCCGTCGAGGGTGTGCCGGGTGAGCTGGCTCGCGAATCCGCCCCAGTTCAGGTCGAACATGTGCTCCGCCCAGGGGATCTCCAGGTACCGGTGCGCGACCCCGGCCTCGTCCAGCCGGGCGGCCATGCGGCGGTTGTCCTCCGTGCCCAGGAACAGGTCGTGGCCCGACATGACCAGCAGGGTGGGCGGGCTGTCGGCCGACACCTGGTGGAGGGGGGAGATGAGTTCGTACTCCTCGGGGACCTCCTCCGGGGTCCCGCCCATCATCCGGACGGAGCCCTCGTCCAGGTCGTCGCCGACGGGGGAGTGGCGCTGCCGCCACGGCGCTTCGGGGGCCCCGTCGGTTCCGTCGGCGACGGAGTACCAGGCCACGACCGCGTCCGGGGCCGTCTCGGGGACGTCGCAGCTCGGCGGGATCTCCTCCGCCGACGTGTACCCGGCGAGCAGCGCGAGCAGGCCGCCCGCGGACTGGCCGGTGACGGCGACCCTGTCCGGGTCCGCCCCGTACTCCTCCGCGTGCGCGCGGGCCCAGCCGACGGCGCACTTGACGTCGGAGACGGGCGCGGACCAGTCACCGTCCGGGAAGTACCGGTAGTCGACGTCGAACACCACGCGACCGCCGTCCGCCAGCCACGCGTCCCAGCGGGGGAGGAGGCTCTGCGGCAGGTCGTCGGCGCCTCCGTGGACGTTCACCACGATGGGCAGCGGTGCGTCGTCCTCCCTCCGCTCCGGTTCCCACACGTCGAGGACCAGTTCCTCCGCGGCCTCGGGGGCGCCGCTGCCCGCGGGATCGGCGATCTCCTCCCCGGACTCGTCGAGCCGCAGGTAGACGCGCGTCTCGGGTTCACGGTCGGCGCTGGTGGACAGGCCCGCGGTGTACTCGGCGAGGCTGAGCCGCGCCCCTTCGGCGCGCGCGGTGGACCAGATCGCGGCGGGGGGCGCCAGGGCCGCGGCGAGCACGGCCGCGTTGGCCGCGGCGGCGACCGCCGCGAGCCGTCGCCGCCCCCGGCCGGACGGGGGGCCCGGCGCCGGGGCCCCGTCCCGCTCCCGGGGGCTCCGGCCCCGGGAGCGGGACAGGACGGTGAGGGCGATCAGCAGCCCCGCTGCGGCCGGTACGGCGAACACCAGACTGAACTCCAGCGCCAGCAGCGCGTACTGCCACGCGTCCCACGACGGCGGCGGCAGCAGCACGAGTGCGGCGGCCGCCGCTCCCGGAAGGGCGGTGATGCACGCGGTGGCGAGGGCGGCCCTTCGTCCGGCGGAGGCGAACCGCCGTCGGACGGCGCCGCGTTCGTGTGGGTGGTCCATGCGTCCTCCATTCGATACGTTCGTATCGATACGAGTGTATCGAATCGTGGGGGTGTGCCACAATGTGGCCGTGCCCAGGTACGTAGACAGGGAAGAACGCCGCCGGAGGGTGGCCGCGGCGCTCCACCGGATCGCCGCCCGCGAGGGTCTCGAGGGCGTCAGCATCCGGACCGTCGCCGCGGAGGCGGAACTGTCCGCGGGGGCCGTCCAGCGCGACTTCGGCACCAAGGAGGACCTGCTCCGCTTCGCGCTCCGCGAGGCGCTGGCGGCGGTGTCCGCCCGGATCTCCCGTGTGCGCATCGGCCCCGGGAAGCTGACCTTCGCCGAGGGGCTGCGCCAGGTCCTGCTCGACCTGCTGCCCACGGACGGCGACCGCCTGGCCGAGGCCCGCGTCTGGTCCGCGTTCTACGCGCGCGCCTCCGTGGACGCCGACTTCGCCGAGGTCCTCGCCGAGCTCGACGCCCAGGCCCGCACCGCCCTCCGTGCCGCCCTCGGGTACGCCGCGGAGCAGGGGGAGCTCGCGCCGGGCCAGGACGTCGACTCCCTCGTGGAGCTGCTGCTCGTCCTCGTCGACGGGATCTGGCTCAGCGCCGCCCGCCGTCCGCCGGGCACGTCCCTGGATCCCCAGCGGAGGGCGATCGACGCGGCCGTCGGCGCCGTCGCCTCCCGGTCGCCGGGCGGCCCCGCCACCCCCGGCTGACCGCCCGCGACCGTCGGCCGATGCGCTCCCCGGAGGCAGGGGTCCTTTCCATGCCGAAAGGTCATAGGGTGGCCGGCATGGACCTCGTCGGCGCCTGCAAGGCTTTCGTGAACGTGAGCGACAGGGGCAGCTTCACCCTCGGCGCCGCAGCCGCCCGCATCCCCCAGCCCGTGGCCAGCCGGCGCATCGCGGCCCTGGAGAGCCACCTGGGGGCGCGGCTGTTCGACCGCTCCACCCGTCGGGCCGTCCTCACCCGCTTCGGACGCGACATGCTCCCGTCCGCCCGGCGCCTGGTCCAGTTGGCGGAGGAGATGGAGCACGACGCCGAGCGCGCCGCGCTGCGGCCCCTGCGCCTCGCCGTGCCGGACGTCTGCGCCACCCGCGACCTCGCGGCGCTCGGCGCCGAGGCCCGAAGGGAGGGCGTGCACCTGGACTTCCGGCCCGCACCGCCGGCCGTCCGGACCGAGCTCCTGGGCTCTCGCGAGGTCCGGGCCGCGCTGACGGGCACCCCGCCGGGCGAGGGGGCCTGGACCGTGCCCCTCGGACTGGCGAGCGCAGCGGAGCCCCGGGTCGGCTCCTTCCACATGGAGACCCTGCGCGTGGACCGCGGCAGGTCGGCCGTGCGGGGCCGACGCGTCTGGATCCAGCCCGAGGACGACGTCCCCCACGTCCGCGACCCCCTGAACCGGCTGCGGGACGCCGTCGGGCTGAGACCCGCCCAGGTCTCCGTGGCCGCCTCCCTGGCCTCCGCCGCCGCAGAGGCGCTGGGCTCGGACGACCTCCTCCTGTGCTCACGGCGGCAGGCCGGCGACCTGGGGCTGCACTGGCGCCCGATCGGCGGGATCGGCCTCGCCCGCGGCTACGACGTGGCCGCCGACAGCGGCGAGGAGGCCGAGCGGCTGCGTTCGCTCCTCGGCCGCGGCATAGCCCGCTGCCTGGGCGCGCCGGACGGTCGGGAGGAGTCCGAGTGAGCGCCACCGCACTGGTCCGGGACCTGCGCCGCGAACTCGACGAGGGCGGGCTGCGGGGATCGTTCCTCGTCCGGGACCTCGACACGGGCGAGGAGCTGGGCATCGAGCCCGAGCTGGAGTTCTCGACCGCCTCGCTCGTCAAGGTGCCGCTCGCCATCGCCACGCTCGAACGCATCCGGGCCGGCGAGATCGACGGCGCCGAGCAGGTGCTCGTGCAGCCGGGCCGGAGCGACCTCCCGATGCACACGGGGATGAGCAGGTTCCGCCACCCCGCGAAGGTCAGCGTCGAGGACCTCCTGTACCTCAGCACGTGCCTGAGCGACAACACCGCCGCGGACACCCTCTTCGAGGTCACCCCGCCCGAGAGGGTCGACGCCTGGCTCCGCTCCGCGGGACTGCGCGGCATCACCGTCCGGCACAAGCTCCGCGACCTCAACGAGACCCCCGCCGACCGGCTCGGACCCGACCAGGCGCACCTGGCGCACTCCCTGGCCATCGGGGAGGGCACGGCGGGGCGCGGGCACCGCATCCCGCAGCTCGACGTGACCCGGGCCAGCTCCGGCTCGGCCCGGGCGTTCACCGACCTGCTGGAGGCCCTGTGGCGGCCCTCGGTGATCGATCCGGGGATCGCCGCGCGGGTGCGGGAGCTCATGCGCGGCAACGTGCTGCGCCACCGCCTCGCCCCGGACTTCACCTCCGACGCGTCCACCTGGTCGTCCAAGACCGGCACCCTGCTGAACCTGCGCCACGAGTTCGGCGTGGTCGAGCACGCGGACGGCCAGGCGTTCGCGGTGTCGGTGCTCACCGAGTCGCGGGTGCCCGCCGTCCACCAGCCCGGGGCCGAGGCACTCATGGCCCGTGTGGCCCGTTCCCTGCGCGACCACCTCCGCGCCTGGTGAACCCCGCGCCGCCGTGACCGGTCCTCCGGCCCGTGGCGCGAGGGCTTCCGCGCCGCGGGCACGGCGCACCCGCACCCGCACCCGGGGGAGCGGCGCTCCGACCAGGTCGCCGTCACCACGCGCTATCCACCCGCCCCCGCGCCCGGGGAGCGGCCGCCCCCCCCGGGGCGCGCCCTTCCGGAGGAAAGGCAGGGGGACCCGGGGCGGCGCCGTGAAACTCCGGTGTGTTCCGGTGCGGCGCCTTTCCCGGAACGGAGCCGTTTCGCCGGGGATCCGCCCCTCGGCGCGGTTCGGAAGAAACGGGACGGTCGGCGCCCCGGCCCCGGATCCGCGTGCGGAACCGCCGTTTCGGGCGGGCCCGCCGGGAAGGCGGACGGCATCGGCGGCGGGCCGGGCGGAAGCCGTCGCCCCGGGGCCGCCGGGGCCCGGCGAGCTGCGCCGGGGCCGCCCCCGGCGCGTGGGCGGTCGGTACCCGCGGGGCGGTCGCGCGGACGCTCCGCCCCGGACCGGTTTCCCCGGGAGGACGTTTTCCGCGAAACGAACTCACCGGTACGGGGATTCCTCGCATGAAACTTTCTCATGAATGCCGTTCTCCCTACGCGGAAGCCGGTCTTCGTGTAGAACTCTTGTCGACACCGCGCGCAGGTGTCGGTCCGTTCCGAGCATGCCGGAACGGACAAAACCGCCCTCGGGTGGACACGGTCGGATACAGGGCGGGGACGCGGTCGGGGGCCGCTCCCCACCGGTCCGGCCGACCCGCCCGGCGGGGGAGGGGACCGGTCGGTGCACCGGCCGGGAACCCGGGGTCAGCGGACACGCCCGACGCGAGTGATGAGGGGGCCGGGCGCGCACGCTGACACCGCGGGCCGCCCGCACGCGAGCCAGGGGGACCGGACGTGTGCGGGTGGCCGCGTCGTGCCCCGCGTCCTGCCCGGATGACATTTGTCAGTGCGGGGGCCGGGAGGTTCCGCACCGGCAGCCGGTGACAACGGCGTCTGTCCCGTGCGCCCGTCCCCGCGGGAACCTGGACGCATGACGACGACAGCGAACCCAGCCCAGGCCCACGACACCGCCCCGGACGCCACCGGGCCCGCGGTGGTCGTCCGGGACCTGCGCCAGCGCTACGGGTCCTTCGAGGCGGTCCGGGGCGTCTCCTTCGAGATCCACCCTGGAGAGCTCTTCGCGCTCCTGGGCACGAACGGCGCCGGGAAGACGACGACCATCGAGACGCTGGAGGGCTTCCGCAAGCCCAGCTCCGGCACGGTCCGGGTCTTCGGCGCCGACCCCTACGGCCAGCCGGTCGGCGTCCGGGAGCGCACCAACGCGGTCCTGCAGGGCAGCGGCCTGCTGGAGGACCTGACGGTCGGGGAGACCGTCTCCCTCGCCCACGACCTCGCCGCCGCCCCGCGCGACGCCGAGGAGGTCCTGGGCCTGGTGAACCTCCTGGACAAGCGCCGGGTCGCCGTCCGCCAGCTGTCCGGCGGCCAGAAGCGCCGGCTCGACCTCGGACTCGCCCTCGTCACCAGCCCCGAGGTCCTGTACCTGGACGAGCCGACCACCGGCATGGACCCGGAGGCGCGCCAGGAGACCTGGCGCATCATCGGCGACCTGAAGAGGGACGGGGTCGCGATCCTCCTCACCACGCACTACCTGGAGGAGGCGGAACGGCTCGCCGACCGGCTCGCGATCATGCACCGGGGCGAGGTGCGGGTCGAGGGGACCCTGGCCGGGGTCCTCGCCGGGTGGGGGGACCGGGTGAGCTTCCTGCTCCCCGAGGACGTGCGCACGGGGGACCTGCCGAGCCTGCCCGGGGCCGAGGTGGCCGTGGAGACGCGCGACCACTCCCTGTGGGCCACGTACACCGTCCTGGACGGCGACGTCGCCGACCGGGCCCACCACGCCGTCGCGGCGCTCATCGGATGGGCCGCCGGGAACGGGACCACGCTCAAGAACCTCCAGGTGCGCGGCGCCTCCCTGGAGGACGTGTTCCTCCGGGTCGCGGACGGCGCGGCGGACCTCGTCCAAGACTGAGCACCCCGCGCCGCGTGAGCGGCCGCCGAGCACACCCCCGGCCCCCGGGCCACCCCACGACGTACGGAGCACACCATGACCACACCCACCGCGGCCACCGCGGCCACCGCGGCCGCCGGGGCCGCAGCGGCCCCGGGGCGGCCCCGGCCCACCATCGGCCGATTCCGGCAGGCCGCGCGCCTGACCCGGACCGAGTTCACCCTGTTCGTGCGGTACAAGACCGCGTGGATGTTCCTGGCCCTGCCCATGTTCCTGCTCGTGGTCTCCCTGGGGATGGAGTCCTACGAGGTCTTCCCCGGGGTGGACAGCACCGCGATGTCGATGGCGGGGATGCTCGGCAGCATCGGCCTGATCGTCGGCCTCGGGCACGCCTCCAACGTGTTCACGGCGCGCCGGGAGGCGCTGGTGCTCAAGCGGCTCCGGGTGAGCGGGGTGCCGCAGGCGGCGATCTTCGGCGCCGTCATCGGCGTGGTGGCCCTCTTCTCGCTGCTGGTCGCCGTGCTGATGACCGCCGTGACCTCCGCGTTCACCGGATCGATGCCGCAGGACCCGGTGATGCTGCTGGTGGCGGTGCTGCTGAGCACCGTGCCGATGACCCTGCTCGGCCTGCTGGTCACCCCGATGGTGCGCAACGCCGAGGCCGCCCAGATGGCGGCGATGGTGCCCATGATGATCCTGCTGTTCCTGGGAGGGCTGTTCATCCCGCTGGGCATGCTGCCGGACCCCCTGCGGGAAGCGATGATGCTGCTGCCGGTCGCGCCGGTCACCCTGATGGCCCAGGCCGCCTTCACCGGCTACGACGTGTTCGGCGGGTTGGAGGCGGCGACGCAGCCCGGCTACCTCGGGCTGTGGGCGGCCGCGCTCCCCTCGATCTGCGTCGTGCTCGCGTGGACCGCGGTCCTGGCGCTGCTGGTGCGCAGGTTCTTCAAGTGGGACCCCCGCCAGCCGTGACCGGGGGCGGGGCCCGGGGAGCGGGGCGGCCGGGGACGGACGGCCGCCTCCGCGCCCCCGAGCGGGCGGGCACGGCGGCAGCCGGTGATCTGGCCGGGGAAGAAGGAGCCCCTGCCCCCGGGCGGGCACGGCAGTCCATGGAGCGGACCCCGCCCATGAGCAGGACCCCCGCGCCCCCGCGCGGGCGAACACGGCGGTTCAGATGGCGATGCGGCCGTAGGCGCCCCGCTCCCCGACCGGCGGCGGGTTCCCGTCACGGAGCCCTTCCCACCACCCTGGCAGGATGGTGGGGGCCGCACCAGTGCGTTCCGGAGCCTGTGGACGACGGGGCCGGCGCAGGCCGGGACGCCGGGTCGGACACGCGGAGGGGACCGTGGGCATGGTGGAAGGGGACGTCGGCCTGGACGGCGTGAGCGCGAGGAACGCGAGGCGGCTGAGGATCGCCCGGGCGATCACCGTCTGGTCGACGTACCCGCTGGCTCTGGCCCAGGCCTTCTGGGCCGCGATCGACGCCGACTACCTGTCGGACGTCGGCCTCCCCCCGTGGATCGCCGCCGTGGCGGCCGTCCCGGCCGCGGGCTCGGGCGTCCTGCTCGTCCTCCTCGTCCGGGGACGCGTCGACGGCCCGCGCGCCGCCGACCGCCGCCTGGTCGTCTGGTCGCTCGTCCTGAGCTGTGTCTCCTTCGCCCTGGTCCAGAGCCTCGTCAACTCCGCCCTGGTCCTGGCGACCTGGTGGGGGGTGGCCGCGAACGCCGTGCCGTCCCGGACGAGCCGGCACCTGGGCCTGGCGCTCGCGGCCCTGAGCTGGCTCAAGGCGCTCACCCTGCCCCTGGTCCTGGGGATCCCGCCCCTCGCCTTCACCGTCACCTGGGTGTTCGGCGTCGGCTTCGCGCTGCTGTTCCGGTTCCTCTTCGCCTCGACCTTCTGGCTGTGGGACATCACCGACGACGCGATCCGCGGGCAGGCGGCGCGCGCCCGGCTGGCGGTGACCGAGGAGCGGCTCAGGTTCGCCCGCGACATGCACGACCTGCTCGGCCACAGCCTGTCCGCCCTGGCGGTCAAGGCCGAACTGGCCGGCCGGCTCGCCGAGCGCTCCCCGGACCGCGCCAGGACGGAGATGTCCGAGGTGCAGGACCTGGCCCGCTCGGCACTGCAGCAGGTGCGCGGGGCGGTGAGCGGCTACCGCGAGGTGGACCTGGCCGGGGAGGTCGCCTCCGTGGGCGGCGTCCTCGAGGCGAACGGGACCAGGGTGGCCGTCAGCGGCCTGGACGGCCCCGACCTGCCCCCGCGGACCGCGGCCCTGGCCGCGTGGGTGGTGCGGGAGGGCGGCACCAACGTGCTCCGGCACAGCGACGCCTCCCGGTGCTCGGTCTCGTTCTCCCGGCTGCCGGGTCGGCACGACCGGCCGGCGGCGCTGGTGGTGGAGGTGTTCAACGACAGGGCGAGGAGCGGCGGCGAGCGCGGGACCTCCTCGGGCAGCGGGCTGGCGGGCCTGTCCGAACGCGTCTCCCTGGGCGGCGGGTCCCTCTCGGCCGCGCGCACGAAGGACGGCGGCTTCCTGCTCCGGGCGGTCCTCCCCCTGGAGGTCGGCGCCGGGGCGGGGCCCGCCTCCGAACACGGGGAGGGCCGTCGATGAACCGCGGGATCGATCCCGCCGAGAGCCGGCAGACCGAGCGCAAGCTCCGCGTGGCCCGGCGCATCATCCTCGGCTCGATGCTGTTCGTCCTCCTCGTCCTGGTCGGCCTGCCCCTGACGGAGCTGACGCTCGGGACCGACAAGGTCGCGCTGTGGAGGACCCTCCTGGCGGAGGCGGTCGCCGTCCCCCTCGGCGTGGCCCTGATGGCCATGTTCCGGGACCGCATGGACGGGCGGCGCGACCCGCGGCCCTGGCTCTACTGGGGCTCGATCGCGATGGCGGCGGTCGCCGCCGCGGCCCTCCAGGTCCCCATCAGCGGCATGTTCTTCCTCGGCGCGTGGTGGGCCGTCGGGGTCTTCGTGGCCTCCCGGAGGCGTGGCGCGGCCGTCAGCGCGCTCCTGCTCGCGCTCCCCTGGGCGCTGATCCCGTTCAGCCCCGTGGATGTCCGGTTCGTGCCCTTCCTCGTGACCTGGGCCGTCTCGATCGCGTGGGCGCTCATGCTCTCCGCGGGCTCGCTCGCGTCCCTCTGGCTGTGGGACGTCACCAACGACGCCGTGAAGGGCCAGAGGGCCAGGGCGCGGCTGGCGGTGACCGAGGAGCGGCTCCGGTTCGCCCGGGACATGCACGACCTGCTCGGCCACAGCCTGTCGGCCCTGGCGGTCAAGGCGGAGCTGGCGAGCAGGCTGGTCGACCGCGCGCCCGCACGGGCCGCCGCCGAGATGGAGGAGGTGCACGAACTCGCCCGCAAGGCGCTGCAGCAGGTCCGCACCGCCGTCAGCGGGTACCGGGAGGTCGACCTCGCGGAGGAGGTGGCGTCGGTCGGCGCGGTCCTGGCGGCCAACGGCACCGCCGTGTCCGTCACCGGCCTGGAGGGTCTGTCCCTGCCGCCGGACCGGGAGTCGCTGGCCGCGTGGGTGGTGCGGGAGGGCGTCACCAACGTGCTCCGGCACAGCGACGCCACCGTGTGCGAGATCGCCTTCACCCGGGCGAAGGACACCGCCGTGGGCCGGGCCCTGGTGGTGGAGGTGTCCAACGACGGGGCGCGCGACGGCGGCGAGCGCGGGACCTCCTCGGGCAGCGGGCTGGCGGGCCTGTCCGAACGCGTCTCCCTGGGCGGCGGCTCCCTGTCGGCCGCGCGCACGAGGGGCGGAGGCTTCCTGCTCCGGGCCGTCCTGCCCCTGTGAGGGGGTTCCGCCGGTCCGCCCGCCCCGGCGGGGGCGCCGTGCCGGGCGGAGCCGCTCGTCCGGCGCCCGTGGACCCCGTGGGCCGGCCCCTCCCCGCGAGGAGGGCACGGGCCCGTCAGAGGACGCCCACCGAGGCGAACGCCTCGTCGATCGCCGCGGTCGCCTCCTCCCCTCCGTCCGTGTTGATGCCGAGCATGAAGGCGCCGTTCCGGTCACCCGTCTCCACCAGCAGGAACCGGCCGTAGGACGCCTCGTCCCCGCCGCCGTCCACGGCCACCCCGAACGCGGGGGAGCCGCCCACGTCGGTCGCGCCGGAGGGCTCGACCTCGAGCGAGGCGACGTCGGTCACCAGGCCGCCCAGCGATTCCACCGCGAGGCGCACCCCGGCCACGGCCATCGGCTCCGCCGCGTGGAGCTGCTCGCTGCCGGTGACGATGATCGCGTCCGGGTCCTCCGCCGAGCCGTACACGGCGTACGAGTAGTACTCCGGGGGGACCTCGTCGTCGCCGAGCCGCTGCCAGCCCTCCCCCGGGAGCTGGTAGGTCAGTCCCGAGCGCGGGTCCTCGACCGCGCCCTCGGGGGAGGGGGAGCCGCCGCCCGTCTCGTCGCCGCCGGCCTCGTCATCGCCCGTCTCGTCGGCGGCGCGCCCGTCCTCCTCCGACGCGGAGCCGCCGCCCGAGAAGGGGCCGCCGTCGGACAGGAACCAGCCGAGTCCGGCCGCGGTCGCCAGCAGGAAGACGAAGGTCACGGTGAGCGCGATGGCGAGCGTCACCTTGCGCGCGGGCTCCTCCTCCCCTCCTGGCCTGCGCCGGGAACGCGACTCCACACCGCCCTGGGGCTCCTGGCGGTCCGGTTCGTCTGGGTACATCTGCGGCTCCTGGAAGGGTGTGCGCCTCGGGGGGACGGAAGGGGGTCCCGAGAGGCCAATACCCCGTGTGGGCCGCGGTGGAGCGGAAGGACGTGGCCGGATCAGGCCGATTTCGGGTGGACAGGAGCGGACAGGGGAAGACCGCTTCGCCGGTTCAGTACGACCAGGGGGGCAGGGGCAGCCGCGGGAGCGCCCGCATCGTGAAGGGCGCGGAGCGCGGGAGCGGGGACGGTTTGGGGGCGGGCCGCTGACGGGGGAGGAACCGCGGGCCGGAGAGCGGCGCCTCGGGCGGCCGGCCCTGTTCGGGGACCCGGCCCCGGGGCGACGGCCTCGCCGACCTGGACGGGGCGCCGCCCTTGCGCGGTGCCGGAGCGGAGCCCTGCAGGTCCCGTGCGCCCCCGGCGCCCTGGGCCGCGCATCCGCCCTCGCGGAGGGCGTCCTCCCCCGGGGCCCCGCCCGTGTCCGGCCGTGTGCGCGGCGCCGGGCCGGTCGGGGCGGACACGGGGCCGGCCGCTTCGGCGGCGCCCTGCGGCCCGTCCCCGGGGGACCCGGGGGTGAGGCCCAGCACGCGGTCGATCTCGGCGGGGCTGAGCGGGTGGTCCGCGCACGCCACGGCGATGAGGACCTCCGAGTACAGGTCGATCTCGTCGAGCGCCACGCGGTCGTGCAGGGAGGAGCGGACCATCGGTCGCGGGTGTGTGTCGTGTTCCACGCGCGCCCACCTCCCGGGTGTCGCGAGCGTGTGCCGGTGGCCCCCGGACCGGGCCTTCGTGGTTGCGGGCGCGACGAACCCGGCCCCACGGGCGTGAGGATTTCAGGCTACGCGGGGGCGTATCGGTCGCGCATGACTCGTGAGGACCAGTGCGGGGGTCACCCGGGTTAGCCAGAAGTCCCGAATACCCCATCGCTCCGGTGGTCCGGAGGTGGGGGAGGGGCGGACGCGACGGGTGCGGCGCCGCGTCCGCCCGGGGCCGGTCCGGTGCTCAGGCCCAGACCACCTCCTGGTGCTGGACGGCGAGCGCGGCGTAGTGGGAGGGGGTGTGCGCGAGGACGAGCCGGTCCTCGTCGTCGAGTTCGCGGACCACCCTGCCGGGGACGCCGGCCCAGAGGGTGCCGGGCGGGACCACCTTGCCGGGAGGGACGAGGGCGCCCGCGGCGACCAGTGCGCCCCGCCCCACGCGGGCGCCGCCGAGCACGATCGCGCCGATGCCGATCAGCGCCCCCTCCTCCACGACGGCCCCGTGCACCATGGCCTTGTGGCCGAGGCTCACGTCGTCGTGCAGGATCGCCGGCTGGCCCGGGTCGGAGTGCATGCCGCACTGGTCCTGGATGTTGACCCTGTCCCCGACCACGATGTCCTCGCCGTCGGCGCGCAGCACCGATCCGTACCAGACGCTGCTCTCCGCGCCCAGGCGCACGCGGCCGACCACGGTGGCGCCGGGGGCGATCCACGCGGTCGGGTGGATCTCGGGCCTCCCGAAGGCCGCGCCGCCGATCCGGGGGCCGAGGGCCCCGTCCTCCGTCTGGCCGTCCGTCGCACTACCCATGTCGTGGCCCTCCATACGTCCTCCGGCTGTGCTTCTCGTCCCCGCGCACGGTGAGGTCGGCGGGAAGTTGACCGCTCTGCCCCCGTACGGGGATGATCGCGCATACCTTAGTAAGAACGTGACCGGGGTCCGCGCGGCGATCCACCCCTCGGGACTCCTGACGCCGCGGAGCCGCGCGTGCCCGCCGTGGTCGTCCGGACGGTGTCCGCGGCGTCATACTCTGCTCGCGGCCGGTGCCCCTCATGCGGCCGTACCAGGGCAAAAGGGACAAAATCGAGTGGATGTCGTTTCCAGGACTCGATGGGTGTTCCTAGGACAATGGGGTACGGGGCAACTCTCACGTTGTACGACGTGCAGTCAAACGGTGTAAGGACATGAAGGGCACATGAGCGATATGTTGCCGGGCGGCGGACTGCAACAGGACCGATTCCCGACGGTGCGCAAGGGCGGCTACGACAAGGCGCACGTCGACGACTACTACGTACGCATGGACAACCAGTTCAAGAGCATCCGCGAGCGCTTGCAGCGGATGGACGACGAGCTGGAGCAGTACAAGCGCGATCTCGCCATCGCCCGCGAGAAGGCCCAGGTCAAGCCTGAGCACGAGCAGATCAGCGCGCGCATGGCCGAGATCCTCCGGATCGCCGAGGAAGAGGCCAAGGAGCGTCGCTCCAAGGTCGAGTCCGAGGTCGAGGAGATCGAGAAGTCGGCCCAGGAGGAGATCGCCAAGCACCGCAAGGACGCCGAGGAGCACGCCGAGCGCATCGTGTCCTCCGCGCGCGCCGAGGCGCACGAGATGGTCTCCGGCGCCAAGCAGGAGGCCGACCAGCTCCGCGAGCAGGCCAAGCAGGAGGGCGACCGCCGCCTGGGCGAGGCCGAGGCGCGGGCGAAGAAGATCCACGACACGGCGGACCGTCGGCTCGCGACGCTCACCGCCACGCACGCCGAGGCGCTGCGCCGCCTCAAGGACATGCACTCGACCCTGGCCGACCTGGTCGAGGCCGAGGACAAGGCGGGCGCGCTGGAGACCGGCCTGTCGCGGGAGGACGCCTCCGGCCCGGCCGCCGAGCAGAGGCCCGTCGCGGCGAGGCCCGCGGCCAAGCCCGCTCCCAAGCCCGCTCCCAAGCCGGCGGGACCCGGTGCGGAGGGCTCGCAGCCTGTCCGGTCCGAGGCGGCCCAGGCCGCCCGGGCGGTCACGCCCGAGGCGGGGCCCGGCCCCCGGCCCGCGCCGGAGCAGAAGGACGAGGCCACCGCCAAGCTGCCTCCGCTCCAGCAGGAGACCGACCAGGCCACGGTGCGCATCAAGCCGGTGATCAGGCCGGACCAGGCCGACCAGGCCGGGCCGAAGGCGGCCGGCGGTCCTCAGGAGGAGGGGGCCAAGGGCGGCGACGCCGGTTCGGCTCCCCGCCCGCCCCAGGGCGCCCGGTTCACCGGCCCCGCGCCGGACGGGCCGCAGGCGCAGCAGGCCCAGCCGGGGCAGCAGGCCAAGGCCCCGGCCGGTGACGCGGCGGGCGGCGACCCCGGTATCACCGGTGTCTACCGGCGCCCGGAGACTGGTCAGAACCAGCCGCCCTCGGGCGACGACGGAGTCAGGGTCATCCGGAAGCCGTAGGCCCCGACACCTTTCCGCGACCGGTGCGCCGGCCCCGGGGAGCAGGGGTTCCAGGGGCGGGGACACAGTCCCCGCCCTTCGGTGTTTTGTCACTGGTTGTAGGGGGACGTCCGCCTTGTCGCAGGCTGTCGGCTACGATTCCGGAAGCCATGATTATCCGCGCGGCCATCCGGTCCGACCTCGGTGCGATCCTGCGTCTTCTGCGTGAACTCGGCGACACCACCGACACGCAGAGCGCGAACGTCCGCATGTCCTCGGCAGCCGTGAGGGCGTGGACCAGGATGGAGACCGACCCCGACCGCACGGTCCTGGTCGCGGAGCAGCGGGGCCAGATCATCGGCACCCTCGACCTGCTGGTCGTCGCCAACCTCACGCACGACGCCCAGCCCTGGGCCGTCGTGGACAACCTGGTGGTGGACCCGCTGACCCGGGGGCGCGGCATCGGCCGCGCCCTGATGGAGGACGCGCTCGACCGCGCCACGCAGGCAGGGTGCTACAAGGTCGAACTGCTGTCGCACGAGAGCAGGCACGGCGCGCACCGGTTCTACGCGGCCCTCGGGTTCGACAACTCCGCAGAGGGGTTCCGCCGCTACCTCTGAGGCGGGCGGGGGACGGCCCCCCGGGCAGGCCCGGGGGACCGGGCGTCACGTCCGTGCCCGACGCGCCTTCCGCGCCGGCTTCGGCGCCTTCGCCCGGCCGCCGCGCAGCGGCACGCCCCTCATGAACGCCACGGCCACCAGCCCCAGCGCCGCGATCGGCACACCGGCCGTGAACACGCCCTGCATCGCGTGGTCGAAGGCGGTGACGACCACGTCCCGCACCGGTTCGGGGAGCGCGTGCACGAGTTCGGGCGACCCCTGGGCCGCCTCGGCGGCGTCGGCCAGGCCGACCGAGAGCTCGGACGCGCCCGACTCCACCCCGGCCTCGGCGTCCGCCGCGCCCTGGGCCTGCGCGGCCGCCGCGGCCTCCGCCAGCTCGGTGTCGAGCCGTCCCACCATCACCGCGCCGAACGCGGCGACGCCTGTGGCGCCGCCCAGGTTGCGGAAGAACACCACCGAGGCGGTGCCCGACGCCATGTCCGCGACGGGCAGGGAGCTCTGCGTGGCCAGGAGGAGGAGCTGCATGTTCAGGCCGAAGCCGAGCCCGACCAGGGCCTGGCCGACGACGACCGTGGTCAGCCCCGGGTCGAGGTGGGCCTGGCTCAGGGCGAGGAACCCGATCACGCACAGCAGCATGCCGACGACCGGGTAGGCCTTCCACCGGCCGCTCCCGCTCACCGCGTAGCCGGATCCGATCGAGGTGAACAGGAACGACGCCACCAGCGGCAGCGTCATCAGGCCGGACACGGTGGGCGACATCCCGTGCACCATCTGGAGGTACTGCGGCATGTAGATGATGAGCCCGAACATCATCATGCCGACGCACACCGAGCCGAGCGAGGCGAGCACGAAGGTCCGGTCGCGGAACAGGCGCGCGGGGATGATCGGCTCCTCGGCGCGGCGCTCCACCACCACGGCCGCCGCGGTGAGCAGCACGGCGGCGGCGCCCAGGGCGTAGGCCAGCGGTGAGTTCCACGCGATCTGGGTGCCGCCGAGGCTGAGCAGGACGATCACGGTGCTCGCGGCGCTGAAGATCAGGCCGGCTCCGGCCCAGTCCACGGGTGCGTCGCGCCGGGGCACGAACGGCATGGTGAAGAGGAACTGGATGACGACGAACGCGACCACCGCGAGCGGCACGGTGATGAGGAAGCACCAGCGCCAACCGAGCGGGCTGTCCACCAGGAACCCGCCGACCAGGGGGCCGAGGACCGTGGACACACCGAAGACCATGCCGATGAGGCCGCTGTAGCGCCCGCGTTCGCGGGGCGAGACGACGTCGCCGAGGATGATGTTGGGCAGCGTGGCCAGGCCGCCGACGCCCAGCCCCTGGAGGGCGCGGGCGGCGATCAGCCAGTTGATGTCCTGGGCCAGGCCCGCCGCGACCGAGGCGACGATGAAGATGCCCAGCGCCACCTGGAAGAGGAGCTTGCGGCCCCAGAGGTCGGAGAGCTTGCCCCACACGGGGGTGGAGGCGGTCATGGTCAGCAGCGCGGCGGTGGCCACCCAGGCCAGCCGGTCCTGCCCGCCCAGCTCGCCCATGATCGTCGGCAGGGCGGTGCCGACGATCGAGTTGGTGAGCATCGAGGTGAGCATGGCCAGGACGAGGCCGACCATGATGCGGTGCACGACGCGCTTCGGGGGGAGCGCGGGGGCGTCGTCGGCGGGGGGCTCCGGCGCGACCGCGGGGCCCGGGGCCGTGCGGACGGCGGAGGCGTCGGGGGTTCCAGTGGTGGGATGGTCGGAGGAATCGGGGCCCGTCATGGCGGTCGGCGCCTTCTTCGAGGGGGCGCTCCCGGGTTCTCCTTCTCGACGCAACGACTCTTCCACAGGCCCCCCGATCACGGACGCACGAAAGCCCCGCGGCTCACTGCCGGGGGCGACGTCCTCCCTCTGGTATAGGTAAACGGTGTTGACCTGTCAAATCGGTATCTCTGCTCCCGTTTCGGTATGCGCGGGTCCTTCCGAGGTGTCAACCTGGAATCCTGAAAGCCAGACCGCGGCCGCCGAGGGGTGTGCAGATGGACCGTCCGGACGAAACCGGAAGCGGTGCCGGGCCGACGCGCGGCCGGGAGGCGACACGGGCGCGCATTCTCGCCAGTGCCCGGGAACTGTTCACCGATGAGGGGTACGGTTCCGTCTCCTCGCGGATGATCGCCTCCCACGCCGGCGTCAACGTCGCCCTGATCAACCGCTACTTCGGGGCCAAGCGCGGGCTCCTGACCGAGATCCTGCGCGAGGACGGCGTCTTCCCCGGCCTCATCGAGGGGGACCACGGAACCCTCACCCGCCGCCTGGCCGAGCACGCGGTGAGCCGCCTCCACGGCGAGGGCACCGCGCTCCAGCGCGCCCTCGACGACTCGGCGGGGGACCCCGACCTCCAGGCGGTCTACCAGGGGCGGATCACCACGGCGATGATCGACCCGCTGTCCGCCTACCTGGGCGGGGAGGGGGAGCGGTCGCACGCGTCACTGGTGGCGGCGGTCATGCTGGGGCTGAGCCGGGTGCGGTTGGTGGAGGGCGCGACCGCGCTGCGGGCGCTCGACCGCGAACGGCTCACGGCGCGGATCCAGGCCCTGCTGGACCTGTGCCTGGAGGACTTCGGCGACCCCGGGGCGTAGGGCCGGGGGGCCGTCGGGGCCGGGGTCGGCGCGCACCCCGGCCGCCCCCTGTGGCCGAAAGCACGTCCGCGGATCCGGTTTCCGTGCCCGGAAGCACCCGCCCTTCTCCGCGCCGTTCCCGTTCTCCCGGGAACGGCGTTTTTCGGGACCGTGCCTTTTCCGCGTGGACGCCGACACGTGCTTTGCCGTTTCGGCAAAGGATTTCGGATTCGGCGTTCCCGGCGTGAAGAGTGGGGGCGGAGGTGGTCGACATGAACCACGAACACACGGGGCACGGGCACGGGCACGGTACGGGGGCGCCCGGTGTGCCGGTGACGGCGCAGGACTGGGACCGGCGGTACGCCGAGGCCCCCGCGCTCTGGAGCGGCAACCCCAATCGCCACCTGGTGGCGGAGGCGGAGGGGCTGGCGGCAGGAAGGGCGCTGGACGTCGGCAGCGGCGAGGGCGCGGACGCCGCCTGGCTGGCCGGACGCGGGTGGGAGGTGACCGCGGTCGACATCTCGGAGGTGGCGCTGGAGCGGGCCGCCGCCCACGCGGCGGAGCGCGGTCCGGACGTCGCCGGGAGGATCACCTGGCGCCAGGCCGACATCACCGCGTGGACACCGCCCGCCGACGCGTTCGACCTGGTGTCGGCGCAGTACATGCACCTGCCCCCGGACGCGCGCTCCCGTCTCGTCGCGGGTCTCGCCGCGTCCGTCGTGCCGGGGGGAGAGCTCCTGATCGTCGCGCACCACCCGCGCGACCTGGAGGACGGTGTCCCGCGCCCGCCCGTCGAGGAGATGTTCTACACCGGCGACGAGCTGGCCGCGGCCCTGCCGGAGGGCGGGTGGACCGTGCTGGTCGACGAGGCCCGACGCGGGGAGCAGACCCTCGAAGGCGTGACCTACACGACCCACGACCTGGTGTTCCGGGCCCGCCGGAACCCCTGACGGGCCCGGGGCCGCACCGCACCGCGGCGCGGCCCCGCGGGCGGCGGCCGGCCGTGCGCCTCGACACGGTCGGCCGCCACCGGTCGCGCCGGCCCGCGGCCCCGCTGCAGGGGCCGCGGTGTTCTCCTCCCGCCGCCGGGCCGCGCCCCCGGGCGGGGCGGCGCGGCCCGGCGGGACGGGTCAGTCGCGGAGCTTGGCGACGACGTCGATCTCGACGAGGATGTTCGCCAGGTCGGAGCCCACGGTCGTGCGCACGGGGTAGGGGGCGGAGAAGTGCTCCTCGTAGACGGCGTTGAACTCGGGGAAGTCCGCCTTGAGGTTCTCCAGGTGGACGGTCGCCTTGACGACGTCGTCCAGGGTCAGCCCCTGCTCGGCGAGCACCGCGGAGACGTTGGCCAGGACCTGGGCGGTCTGCTCGCCCACGGTCGGCGCCACCTGGCCGGTCTCGGGGTCCTGGGGGCCGAAGCCCGCCGTGTACAGGAACCCGCCCGCCACGACCCCCTGGCTGTACGCGCCGGCGGGAGCGGGGGCCTTGTCGGTACGGATCGCCTTCTTGGACATCGGGGAACTCCTCTGGTCGGGTGGCGCGTGCGCGCGCCGGTGCTCGTACGGAATCGCAGGCGGTTGTCGGCAGAATTATTGGCAACAAAGTTACCAATTGTCCTCGGGGCAGCGTATCTTGGGCCACACCGGTCACCGCCCGGCGGCACGCCGGACCGGAGGGGCCGGGCCCCGAACGGAGGAACAGTGCAGCCTGAGACCGTACTCACCGGCGGACGGGTCATCGACGGCACCGGAGGGCCGTCCAGGCAGGCCGACCTCGTCCTGCGCGGCGGGCGCATCACCCGCGTCGTCCCGCCCGGCGGGGCCCGCGGCCGGGGGACCGCCGTGGACGTGACCGGGCTCGCCGTCGCCCCCGGGTTCATCGACATGCACTCCCACTCCGACCTGGCCGTCCTCGCCGACCCCGCGCACGAGGCCAAGACCCTCCAGGGCGTCACGCTGGAGGTCCTGGGCCAGGACGGCCTCGGCTACGCCCCCGTCACCGACGACACCGCCGACGAGCTCCGCGCCCAGCTCGCCGGATGGAACGGCGCCCCCGACCTCGACCACTCCTGGCGCACCGTCGGCGAGTTCCTCGACCGCGTCGACGCCGGGGCCCCCGTCAACGCCGCCTACCTCGTCCCCCAGGGCAACGTGCGCATGGCCGTGCTCGGAGGGGAGGACCGCCCGCCCACCCCGGACGAGCTCGACCGCATGCGCGCGATCGTCGCCCACGGCATGGAGGACGGCGCGCACGGCCTCTCCAGCGGGCTCACCTACACCCCCGGCATGTACGCCACGGACGACGAGATCGTCGCCCTGCTCGCCCCGGTCAGGGCGGCGGGCGGCTACTACTGCCCCCACCACCGCAACTACGGCTCCAGGGTCGTGGAGTCCTACCGGGAGTGCCTCGACGTGGCCCGCCGCGCCCAGGTGGCCCTCCACCTCGCGCACTGCCACGTCAACTTCCCGCAGAACCGGGGCCGGGCGCCCGAGGTCCTCGACGCCATCGACGAGGCCACGGTCCGCCACGGGCTCGACGTCACCCTGGACAGCTACCCCTACCGGGCGAGCGCCACCTATCTCGGCGCCCCGCTGCCCAGCTGGGCGCAGACCGGCGGCACCGCCGCCACCCTCGACCGGCTGCGCGACGCGCCGACCCGCGCGCGCGTCCTGCGCGAGATCGAGGTGGACGGGACCGACGGCAACCACGGCGTCCCCATGGACTGGGAGGCCATCGTCGTCACCGGCGTCGCGGACCCCTCCCTGTCGTGGGCGGTCGGGTCGTCCGTCGCCGACCTCGCCAAGGAGCGCGGGGAGCAGCCCGGCGACCTCTACATGGACCTGCTCGTCGCCGACCGGCTGCGCAGCGGCTGCCTCCTCCAGGTCGGCAACGAGGAGAACATCCGCACCATCATGCGCCACAGCTCCCACACCGGGGGGAGCGACGGCATCCTCGTCGGCGCCAAGCCGCACCCGCGCGGCTGGGGCACGTTCCCCCGGTACCTCGGCCACTACGCGCGCGATCTCGGCGTCCTCACCCTGGAGGAGTGCGTCCACCACCTGACCTCCAGGCCCGCCCGAAGACTCGGGCTGAGCGACCGGGGCGTCATCCGGGCCGGGGCCGTCGCCGACCTGGTCGTGTTCGACCCCGACACCGTGGACGCCCTCGCCACCTACGAGGAGCCCCGGCGGTCGCCGGAGGGCATCCACCACGTCCTGGTCTCCGGGGAGTTCACCGTCAGGGACGGGCGCCGCACCGACCGCCTGCCCGGAAGGTCCGTCCGGAGGAACCGCGGGTGAGCGAGCACACCGCGCGGGAGGCCGACGGGACGGAAGGGGCGCCGGGAGTGGTGCCGGGCGGGGTCGACGCGGTCTGCGTCGGCGAGACCATGGCGGTGCTCACCTCGCCCGAGGCGCTCGCGGCCGGGACACGGCTCCATGTCGGCACCGGGGGAGCCGAGTCCAACGTGGCCGTCGCCCTGGCCAGGCTGGGGCACGCGTCCGCCTGGGTGAGCAGGGTCGGCGACGACCCCTTCGGCAGGATCGTCACCGACGCCGTGGCGCAGTGGGGCGTGGACGTGCGCGGGGTCGTCGTGGACCCCGCGCTCCCGACCGGCCTGTACGTCAAGGACACGGCTCCCGGCGGCGCCGGGGTGCTCTACTACCGCTCGGGGTCGGCGGCGTCCGCGCTCTCGGCCGCCGACGCCGACCGGGTGTGGTCGCGGGGTGCGCGGATCGTGCACCTGTCCGGCATCACCCCGGCCCTGTCCGCCCGCGCCTCGGCCCTGGTCGAGCGCCTGCTGGACCGGCGGGCGGGCGGCGGGGCGCTGAGGTCCTTCGACGTCAACCACCGGCCCGCGCTGTGGCCCGCGAGGGTGGCCGCGCCCGTGCTCCTCGACCTCGCCCGCCGCGCGGACGTGGTGTTCGTGGGCCGGGACGAGGCCGAGCGGCTGTGGGGCACCCCGACCGCCGAGGACGTGCGCGCGGTGATGCCCGAGGTCGGGACGCTGGTGGTCAAGGACGCGGAGCACGGCGCGACGTGCTTCGAGGGCACGGGAGCGGTCTTCGAGCCGTCCCCGGAGGTCGAGGTGGTGGAGGCGGTCGGCGCGGGCGACGCCTTCGCCGCCGGGTTCCTGTCCGGGCTGATCGACGGGCTGTCCGCCGAACGGCGGCTGCGGCTCGGTCACGCGGTCGCCGGCGCGGTCCTGCGCTCCCACGGGGACACGCTGGACACCCTGCCCGAGGGCCTCGCGGGGATCCGTGGCCGCGCCGTGGAGGCCCCGGGGGACTAGCGCGGGTGCCTTCGGCGGGCTCGGCGCTCGCGCCGGTCGCCGGGAGCGGTCGCCGGCCCCTCCCGCGGGGCGGGGGGCGAGGGCCGGCCCGGGTCCGGCCGTCCGGGCGCGGGCGGCGCGGCGGACACGACCCCCGGAACACGTCCCGGGACCTGGGAACTCACCTCCGGCGGTGCGGCTGCGCCTCCGGTCCCGGGCCTCCGAGACGGCAGGGGGTATTGACTTGCGATAGAAAACAATCGATTATCGATACATGCACAGGTACCTCACCCTCCTCCTCCGCGCCGCGATCGCCATGGCCCTCCTGCTCGGACTCTTCGGACAGTTCGTGGTCATCCCCGGGGCGGCGGCCGACGAGGTCGCGTTCTTCCCGCCCTACGCACCGCTCCAGGTGCCCTACGTGACGGTGGCGATCCTCGGGGTCGCCTGCGTCCAGGTCGCGCTCATCGCGGTGTGGACCCTCCTGGGCATGGTCGAGCGCGACGCGATCTTCCACGAGAGGGCCTTCGTCCGGGTGGACGTCGTCATCGGGGCCACCGTGGTGGCGACGCTGCTCACGGCGGGGGTGACCGTGCACCTGTTCGTGGCCGAGATCCCCTCGCCGGACGACGGCATGGACCTGTTCGCCGCCCTGGGCGCGGCGTTCGTGACCACCTGCGCGGGCACCGTGTTCTCGATGGTGCTCGTCCTCATGCGCGGCCTCCTGCGCAAGGCGACGGACCTGCGGACCGAGCTCTCCGCGGTGGTCTGATGGCGATCGTCGTCGACCTGGACCTCCTGCTCGTCCGGCGCGGCATGTCGGTCGGGGAGTTCGCCGAGGCCGTCGGGATCACGCCGGCCAACATCGCAGTGCTGAAGAACGGCCGTGCCAAGGCGGTGCGGTTCACCACCCTCGACGCGATCTGCCGCACGCTGGAGTGCCAGCCCGGCGACGTCCTGCGCTGGGTGCCCGACGACGGGGCGCCGGAGGCGGGCCAGGGGTAGCGGGGCCCTTCGCGGGCCCCGCGACGCCCCCTTCCGGGCGGCCACCGCCGCCCCTCCTGTGAGAGGCGGCCCGGCGACCGGCAGCACGCGGACCCTCCCGCCAGGGGCGGCCGACCGCCGGCGCGGCGCCCTCAGCCGATGACGATCGCCCCGGCCAGGACCGGGTCGCCGAAGGTGACCGTGCCGTGGCCCGAGGCCAGGGCACGGCTCCCCTGGCAGCTCGTGCCCGAGAACAGCGCGAACTTGACCTTCGCCTCGGTCGAGACCTCGGTGACGCCGCCCTGCCCCGTCTTGAGGGTGCGGCACCCGCCGTTCTCCACGGTCTGCTGGTAGCCCGACTCGAAGGTGACTCTGACCGGGGGCGCCTGGTCGTCCCTGCTCGACAGCCCGGCGATCGCTCCGGCGATGGTGGCGGACATGGTGGCGAGGTTCGCAGGGCGGATCGGCACGGGACTCCCCTTTTCGACCGGGTTCGCACGGGCACGACGGCGCCTGGCGAGTGCGGAGATGGTTACTCCGTGTCATTTAGCTACAGGGCCCCGCGAAAGGTGAGGAGCCCCGGCGGAGTGTCGGCGGATTTCTCGGGCCCGGCCCAGGGCGTTGTCGGACCGCACCGCCGCGGATAGGATGCGTCCCGACCGGCATGTGCGGAGAAAACGGGGAAGGAGGCCGGTATGGGGCTCCTGCTCGCGTTCTTCGAGTTCCTCATGGTCGGCTTCGTGCCCTCCGAGCTCCTGCCCGCGCCCGGCTCCCTGGCGCTGCTGGTCGCCGCCGTCGGCGCGGCCATCGCCCTGTTCGTCCTCCACGGCGCCGCGCTGTGGCCCGTCGGCGACACCGCCACGGGCGCCGCGCACGCGATGCGCCGCCGGTCGGCACGCCTTCCCGTGCTCACCTTCAGGGACCCCGACGCGGCCGGACGGCCCCGTCCCAGGGCTCCCGGCGCGGCCCTTCCGGCCGCTCGCTGACCGTCACGGCACACCCGTACGACGACCGTTCCACGCGTGTGCCCGCGCCCCCGGGCGCGGTCCGAGCGGCCTGACGTCTGTCTCCCACCCCAGACGAAGGGCCGACCCACCTTGTACAGCTTCGGGCCGATCGCGGCCGGCATGACCCTGCTCTCGGCGATCCTCGCCTCGTTCACCACCCTGCTCACCCCGCTCACCGGGGGCCTGGCCACCGGGCTCGCGGTGGTGGCGCTGACCGTCGTCGTCCGCCTCCTGCTCGTCCCGCTGGGGGTGATGCAGGTCCGCGCGGAGAAGACGCGGGCGCGGATCGCCCCGCGCCTGGCGGAGATCACCGCCAAGCACCGGGACGACCCCGAGAGGCTTGTCGCCGAGCAGCGCAGGGTGTACGGCGAGGAGGGCACCTCGCCGTTCGCGGGCTGCCTGCCCGCCCTCGCCCAGATGCCCGTGGTCATCGCCCTCTACGGGGTGTTCATCGGGGCGGGGGGAACGGAGGACCCGATGCTGGCGCACACGTTCGGCGGCGTCGGGCTGGGCGCGACGATGGCGTCGAGCGCCGACGGCCTCCTGGTGGCCCCGGTGTTCGCGGTCCTGGTCGGTCTCATCGCGCTCGTGGCGTGGGCGAACCGCCGCTACCTGATGCTTCCCGTGATGCGGGCGAACGCGGCGGCCAACCCCGGGATGCCGCAGATCACCGGCCCGCTCACCTACATGCAGTACACGACCGTCGTGATCGCCGCGTTCGTGCCGCTCGCCGCGGTCCTCTACCTGCTGACCTCCACGGCGTGGGCCCTGGGGGAGCGGCTCCTGCTGCGCCGCCTGCTCCCGGACTGACGGCCGGCCCGCGCCCCGCGGGTCAGAACTCGACGGTGACGCAGGCGAGGCGGTCCCCGGCGGTGCCCGCCTCGCCGTGCCCGGTCATGGTGTGCTGCTCGTGCAGGACCAGGGACCGGGCCTCCCCGTCGCGGAACTCCCAGTCGACGGTGGCGGTGGACTGGGCGCTGCCGCCCTCGTCGGTGGTGAAGTCGAGCCAGACCTCGTTCTCGGGGTTGGCGTAGGCGGGGTCGGAGGAGGGCTCGTCCTCGGTCGCCGCCGGGTCGGGCTCGTTCTGGTAGTGCGGGCCCGCGTCCTCGGGCCGCTCGCCGCAGGGCCGGGTGTGCACGTGGGCGCCGAACTCGCGGTCGGCCTCCAGGCTGGTGCCCGTGAACTGCACGTGCGTCTGGCCGTCCTGGACGCGGACCTGCACGTCGGAGGTCGCCCCCTCGGGAACGGCGGTCTCGTCGTAGGTGACGGCCCCCACCCCCTCGGCCGGCAGCATGAAGATGGACGCGGTCACGCTGGGGGAGGCGGTCGGCTGGGCGACGGGCGGCTCCGAGTCGGCCGACCCGCCGTTGGTCCCGGACTCCTCCTGCGCACACCCGGTGGCGAGGATCGCGGTCAGGGCCAGGCCGATGGTGAGCGGTGACGTGCGCATGACGGAACTCCCGGTGTGTTCTCGACGGTCGTCCGCAACATTACCCAAGGTGACAAAGGTATGACCAGCTGTGCGGAACGTGATGCGTCGGAGGCGGGAAGGCCGTCCTGAGTGTGAGGGCCGCGGGGGAGGGGCCGTTCTCGCGCACCAGGTCGAGACGCCTTCCGGTCCCCTGACAGTGGGGATCGTACCGCCGGGAGGCCGTGGCGGAACCAGGAGCGCCTTCCCGGGGTGCGCGGCCCGGCGCGCCGGGCGTCCCACGCGGGCGGTGCGCCGAGGATCGGGGCGCACCCCGCCCCGCGCCCGGCATGCGCCGGTGCAGGTCGGAGTCGGGTTCGTTTGTCCCGAAACAGACAGTATGAGACTGTCGTCACAATGAGAGCCGTCATCGGAGGACTGATTTGTGAGCAGTGAAACCGGCGCGTCCCCCCGGACGTCGCCAGAATCCCCCACCGTCGACGAGAACACGACCGACAGCCGGCGCACCGTCGTCCGCAAGGTCGTCGGCCTCCTCATGGGCCCCGTCCTCGGCTTCGCCGCCTACCTCGCCATGCCCGGCATCGCCCTCCCCGTCGACGGGGGCGACGGCGTGATGGTCCCCGAGGGCGAGGTCTCCTCCAACGCCGCGATCGTCGCCGCCGTGGCCGTCGTCATGGCCGTCTGGTGGATGAGCGAGGCGCTGCCCCTCCCCGCCACGGCCCTCCTCCCCCTCGTCCTCTTCCCGGTGCTCCTGGACGGCGTCCCGATGGGGGACGTCACCGCCCCCTACGCCAACGAGATCATCTTCCTGTTCATGGGCGGGTTCATCATCGCCCTGGCCATGCAGCGCTGGAACCTGCACAGGCGCGTGGCCCTGGCGATCGTGGCCGCCGTCGGCAGCGGACCCGTCACCATCATCGGCGGGTTCATGCTCGCCACCGGCTTCATCACCATGTGGGTCTCCAACACCGCCACCGCCATGATGATGCTGCCCATCGGCCTCGCGGTCATCGGCCTGGTCGCCCAGCTGCGCGGCGGCAAGGCCGACCCGAACTTCGCCACCGCGCTCATGCTCGGCATCGCCTACGCCTCGTCCATCGGCTCGGTGGCCACCCTGATCGGGACCCCGCCCAACGCCCTGATGGCCGGGTACCTGGCGCAGGAGCACGACATCCACATCGGCTTCGGCCGGTGGATGCTGGTCGGAGCGCCGCTCGCCGCCGTCTTCCTCGTCGTCTGCTGGCTCCTGCTCACCAAGGTCGTCTACCCGCCGGCCGCCGGGGACATGGGCGAGGCCAGGGAGCACATCCGCCGGGAACTGCGCGAGATGGGGCCCATGTCGCGCGGCGAGTGGACCGTGCTGGCCGTGTTCGTCCTCACCGCCGTCGCCTGGGTCACGGTGCCGTTCCTCGCGGACAGCGCGGCGGTGAGCGCCGCGCTGCCGTGGCTCGCCTCCGTCACCGACGGGGGGATCGCCATCGCCGCCGCCATCGTGCTCTTCATCGTGCCCGTGGACGGGGCCCGCGGGGTCCGCGCCGTCGACTGGGAGCAGGCGAGCAAGCTGCCCTGGGGCGTGCTGCTGCTGTTCGGCGGCGGGCTCAGCCTCTCGGGCCAGTTCGGCTCCAGCGGCCTGAGCCTGTGGATCGGCGACCTGGTCGCGGACCTCGGTGACGTGCCCGGCTGGGTGTTCGTGCTGATCGTGGCCGCCGTCGTGCTGCTGCTCACCGAGCTCACGAGCAACACCGCCACCGCCTCCATCTTCATCCCCGTGATGGCCGGCGTCGCGCTGGGACTGGGGCTGCCCATCATGACCCTGGTCGTCCCGGCCGCCCTCGCCGCGTCCATGGCGTTCATGCTGCCGGTGGCCACCCCGCCCAACGCCATCGTGTTCGGCACCGGCCACATCCGGATCGGCCAGATGGTGAAGGCGGGCGTCCTGCTCAACGTCGTCGCGCTGGTCCTCATCATGCTGAGCATGTACACGACCGTCATGTGGGTCTTCGGCGCCTGACGGGGCCGCCGGGGTCCGGCACGGCCGGACCCCGGCCTCCGCCGCGGCCCCCGCCCTCCGGGCGGGCGGGGCCGCGGCGGGATGGGACACTGGTCGCAGACCACGACCCCTGCCGAACAGGCGACATGCGAACGATCAGACGCGGCGGCGAGCACGAGCTGGAGATCAAGAGGTCCCGGTTCGTCTGTGCCCTGGCCAGGGCGGACGGCGAGGACGCCGCCCGCGCCTTCATCGCCGAGCGGCGCAAGGAGCACTGGAACGCCTCCCACAACTGCACCGCGTACGTGCTCGGCGAGGACGGCGGCGTGCAGCGCTCCAGCGACGACGGCGAACCCGCGGGCACCGCGGGCGTGCCCATGCTGGAGGTGCTCCGCCACCGCGGGCTCACCGACACCGTGGCCGTGGTCACCCGCTACTTCGGCGGGACCAAGCTCGGCGCCGGGGGCCTCATCCGGGCCTACGGCGGCGCCGTGTCCGCCGCGGTGGACCGGGTGGGGGTCCTGGAACGCCGGCGCCTCCTCCTCGTGGACGTGTTCGCCGACTACGTGCTCGGCGGACGGCTGGAGAGCGACCTGCGCGACTCGTCGCTGACCGTGCGCGGGGTCGCCTACGAGGACCGCGTCCGCATCGAGGTCGCCCTCCCCGAGTCCGACCTGGACGGCTTCGGGCTCCGCCTGGCCGAGATGACCGGGGGCCGGGCCGAGTTCGAGGTGAGAGGCGCCACTGTCGTCGAGGTCGAGCCCTGATCCCGCCGGACGCCACGTTCACGTGGCTGTAACAGTGGCGGTCCACGTGTATCGGCGGACGACGGGGCAGCCTAGGATTTGCCGTATACGTCGTCGTTCCCGGGGAGAAACCGTCCATGCGCAGCTCACGGGTGCCCCAGGCCCTCACCTGCGGCCTCGCGGCGCTGCTGGCGGCCGGCTGTACCGGCGACCCGGAACCTCCCGCTCCCTCTCCCGAGGCTGAGCCGGCCCCGCTCCCGACCTCGTTCGCGGGTGAGGCGCCGCCCGGGGTCGAGGGCGAGGTCCTGCGGTACCTGCACGGCGACTCCGCGCAGGCCCACGACATCCTCGACGACCCCCTCGGAGTGCGGATCAGCCCGGTCGGCGAGTCCTTCCTCATCAGCTCCGGCGGCGAGGACCGCCACCTCCTGCACGACGCGGCGACCGGCGCCACCCTGTGGGAGGGCGAGGCGCGCTTCCGGGGCTTCGACTCCGCCGCCGACGGCGCCCGGGTCCTGTCGATGGCGGACGCCGACGGGGTCCCGTTCGTCCTGGACTCCCGCGGCGAACCGGTGTGGGAGCCGCAGGAGGAGGGCGACGCCTACCTCGACGGACTGGCGGTGCGGCGCCCCGAGGGGTGGAGCGCGGAGGAGCCCCACGGGGAGTTCACGCTGCTCGACGCCGACGGCGGCGAGCTGTGGTCGTACGAGTTCGCCGAACCGGAGGAGCCCGAGGAGTCGGAGGAGTCCGAGGAGCCCGCCGGGGACGGGGACGGCGCCGACGGGGACGGTGGCGCGGGGGAACCCGGGCCGGGCGTGCCCGTGGCCGCCCGCGGCGACATGGTGGTGCTCGCGTCCGGCGGCCCCTCGCTCCAGGCGCGCTCCGTGGCCGCCGACACGGCGGGCGAGGAGCTGTGGACGGTCGACGGGGAGGACGCCGGCCTGGACGCCTCCGGACCCCTCCTCCCGCCGCAGGTGATGGGCGTCTACCCGCTGCCCGGCCCGGAGGAGGACGGCGGGGCGGACGGGGACGGGGAGGCCCGGGGGGAGGACGGCGAGGACGAGGCGGTCGTGCTCCTGCGCTGGGCCCAGCCCGAGGCCCCTTCGACGCTCTCCGCCCACGACCCCGCCACCGGGGACCTGATGTGGACCCTGGAGGAGCCGGGCGCCAACCCCGTCGCGGGCGCGTTCGACCCGGCCGGAACCGTCGGCAACCTGTACGACGCCTCCACGGGCGTCCTCCTGCTGCCCCAGGCGAGCGGGGAGGCCACGACGGTCGCCGTCGACCTCGCCGGGGGAGAGGTCCTCTGGGGGCTGGAGGAGGAGGCAGGATCGATCTCCCCCGCCTTCGCCTTCGACGGCCTCGTCTACGGCGACTCCCGGGGCAGCACCGGCGCGGACGAGCAGCTGGTGCTCGACGCCGTCACCATGGACGTGGTGGGCGACGACCTGTCGGCGTACGTCGAGGCGGTCACCGAGGACGGGTACGCGATCCTCGTCCACGACCGTCAGCGCTTCGTGTACGGCCCGCCGCCGCAGGAGGGCCCCTCGGAGGCGCCGGCGGACGGCCCGGAGCGGGACGGCGACCCGTCCGGTGCCCCCGGCGACGGGGGCTGACCGGGCCGGGCGCACCGACCGGAGGGGAGGGGCGGCAGGAGGCCGCTCGACGCCCCGGAGGCCGTCCGGAGGAGCGCGTCCCGGGAGCGCGCGCCCAGGAGGGGCTCCGGCGCCGGTGACCGTACAGAACACCACAGAACGACATTGACTGTGCTGTCGGTGCCCTGGTAGACATTCTGTGCCTTCATCCTCTCCCCGGCCCCTGATCCGCGCCGAATCCCCCGTCGACGCCTCCGGCCCACGCCGGCCGACGGGATGGTGAGCCACTCGCAAACGGGAGCCAAGCATGGTGGACCCCTCCTCCGACCCGGCGCCGCCGGCTCCCCGCCCCGCCCCCCTGCGGCGCTGGGCGCGGGCGGTCGGCGAGCGCACCCGCTCCCACGCCTCCGGGATCACCGTCACGCTCCTGGCGGCGGCCGTCGTCAGCTCCGTCCTCGGGACCGGCGCCGTCGGACGCGCCGACGAGATGTCCGACGGCACCGTCTGGCTGTGGACGAGCCCCGTCGGCGAGGCCGTACGGGTCAACGGGAACAACGCCGCGGTCGACCTCGTGGCGTCCCTGCCCGAGGCCGCCGGCGTGGACGTCCAGGTCGTCCAGAACGACGAGTACCTCCTGCTCTACGACCCCGCCACCGGCAAGGTGACCTCGGTCGACCTCCGGCGCATGGGGTACTCCGGCGTGCTGGAGCTCGGGAGCGGGGGCGACTTCGGACTCGTCCTGGGGGAGGAGACCGCGGCGGTGATCGACCGCGCCACGGGCGAGGTCAAGGCCGTCGATCCGGCCACCCTCCAACCCACCGGGGCCACGCTCAACGTCCCGGCGCCCCTGACCGGCGGCGCGTTCGACGACTCCGACACCCTCTGGCTCGGCGTGCCCACGCAGGGCACGGCCGTCGGCGTGCGGATCCGGGGCGAGGACGCCGCCATCACGGAGACGCTGGCGGTGGCGGATCCCGGGACCGAGATCGCCATGACCGTCCTCGACGACGGCGCCCTCGTGACCGACCCCGGGGGCGGGCGGGTGGTGGCCGTGCGTGGCGACGGCGACCCCGTGGTCACGGACGTTCCCGTGGAGCTGGAGGGCGCCGAGATGCCCGTCCGCACCCACGGCGACGTCGTCGCCGTGACGCTCCCCGGGACCGGTGAGGTCCTCACCGTCACCGACCCGGCCGGAGCCGCCGGGATCGGGCACTTCCCGGCGGGCGACGGCGGGGGCACGGCGACCGCCTACGAGGGCCGCGTCTACGTGCCGTTCCCCGAGGAGGGGACGGTCCGCGTGTTCGACGCGCAGGGCGCCGGGCTCAACCCCGTCTCCCTTCCCGGGGCCGAGGGCCCCCTGGAACTGGAGGTTCGGGAGGGGCGCCTGTACATCAACTCACCCCACACCGGGGTGGCCGCGATCGTCGACCCGGACGGCGGGGCGACCGTCGTCGACAAGGCCGACCCGCCGCCCGGACCGGGCGACGCGGACGGCGGGGCCCCCGCACCGCAGCCCCTGCCGGGCGGGAACGCGGGAGAGCAGCCGGAGGCCGGGGGAGCCGCACCCGACCCGGGCGCCGGGACCCCGGCTTCCGAGGAGCCGTCCGCGCCGGAGTCGGAGCCCACGCCCGCGGGGGCCGACGAGCCGGACCCCGCTCCCGAGGAGGAACCCGACGCCGGGGAGGCGCCCGGCGCGCCCACGCCCGTGTCCGTCACCGCCGGGGACGGCTCCGCGTTCCTGAGCTGGCCCGAGGCCTACTCGCCGGACGCGCCCGTGGACGAGTACCGGATCACCTGGGAGGGCGGCAGGGTCACCGTCGGCGGGGACGAGCTGGAGGCCGAGGTGACCGGCCTCGCCAACGGCTCCGCCTACCGGTTCATGGTCCGCGCGGTGAACTCCCACGGCACCGGTCCGGCCGCCCAGACCTCCGAGATCGTCCCGGGCCCGCAGGCCCCGGACGCCCCGGCCGACGTGACGGCCACGGCGTCGGGCAGCGGCACGGCCACCGTCTCCTGGAGCGCGGTCGAGGGCGCCAACGACTACCTGGTCGCCACCAGGGCCGCATCCGGCGAGAACCCCAGCGACCGCACCTCGGGCCAGACGTCCGTGGACGTCGCGGGCCTCTCGCCCGGCGAGACCTACACGTTCACGGTCACCGCCCGCACGGAGGGGATGGTGAGCGGGGAGTCGACCGACAGCGCCCCGCTCACGATGCCCGAGGTGCGGCTGGGCGCCCCGTCCGGCGTCGCGCACACGGTCTCCGGCGACAACGTGACCGTGACCTGGGACCAGGTCGACGGCGCGGCCGAGTACACGATCACGCCGCGCGGCGACGGGGGGCTCGGGGCCGTGACGGTGACCGGGTCCTCTGCCGGGGGCGGGCAGCTCTCCCACACCCTCGGGCGCGGGGGGACGGGACGCTGCTACTCCTTCACCGTGGTCGCCGTGGGGGCGGACGGGACCGCCGCCGATTCCAGTACCAGCAGCCAGTCCAGGTGCGAACAGGAGTTCAGATGAGCCTCCGCCGGAAGCGGGCCCGCCGGACCTGGGCGGGCGCGGCGGTCGTGGCCGCCGCGGTCCTGGTGATGTCCTCGGCCACCGCCGCCCAGGGCGCGGATCCCAAGGCGCTGTGCAACGCGTCCAAGCCGGGCGGCGGTCTGCAGTACACCAAGGACGCCGAGGGTTGGCCCCAGCCCCTCCCGAACGGGCAGGGCAGCGTCTACCTCTACTACGACTACGAGACCGGGTACAACTGCGCGGTGACGGTCGGCAACGGCGGCTACGCGGACGTCGGCCTCCGGCGCTCCGACGGCGCGGGCGGCGCGCAGTGGGGGACGGGCACCGGTACCGCCGGCCCCGTCTACGTGCAGGCGCAGGGTGTGTGCGTCGACGTGTCGGGGGCCCTCGGGGACAGGTCGGCCACCTGGCTCGGCACCAACTGCGGCGCCTGACCGGCCCCCGGCGCGCCCGCTCCCGCGGGCCGTCCGGTCACCCCGCTCCTCGCTCCGTGCACGCCTCCTCCGAGGGGGCGACCTCGTCCGCGCTCAGCACGGCGATGACGACGAAGCAGTACTCCCCGGCGGCGTCGAGGCCGGTCACCCGCGCCTCCGCCGCGCCGGGCTCCACCTCGGCGAGCGCGGTGTAGGCCCCGCCCGCCGGTCCGCCCACCACGTGGTGCGGCGTGCCCTCCCCGGCATTGTCCGTCCACGTGAGGACCACGGCGCCGCCGGAGTCCTCCACCTCCACGTCCGTGGGGGCCGACTCCCGGGAGACGGCGGCGTGCGGGGCCGAGGAGGGGTCCACCGGGGCGGGGGCCGGGTCCGTCCCTGGTTGCACCAGTCCGACGGAGGCCAGGAGCGCGGCGACCGGCCCCGGGTACACGAAGGCCACCAGCCCCAGGGCGATGACGACGATCGCCGTCGCGGAGACGATCACCTGCACCAGGCGGAGCCGTCGCGAGCGCGCCTCCTCGGCGTCGTCGGCGTGCGGCGGGGGCACGGACCCGCGGACCGGTGCCTGCATGCCGGGGGCGGACCGGTACGGACCGCGTTCGGCGGAGGCCGGGCGGTGCGCCTCGTGCCCGGCGGGGGCCGGGTAGGGCGTGCCCGCGCCGAACGCCGGAGCGGGCGGCGGGGGCGGGAGCGACGTCGGAGCCGGTGCGGGAGGCGCGGAGGCGGTCCGGGGCGGATCCCACTCCACCAGCCCCCGCCAGGGGTCCCCGGCGTCGTCCGGGGGCGCATCGGGTGAGGCGTCCGCGATTCCTCCCGGCTCCGATCCGCCGGAGCGGGACCCGGCGGCCCCGCCGCCCCGCGGGTGGTGGGGGACGGGCTCGTGGGCGCGCCCCGGGTCCGCCGGAGGCGCGCCGTCCTCCCGAGCGGCGACCGGGTTGCCCGGAGCCCGTGCGGGCGGCGTCGGGGGATCGACCTCCCGCGTCCGGTCCTCGGGGGGTGCGGTGGGTCCGACGGCTGTGGCGGGCGCGCCGGGCGCGCCCCGCGCTGCCACCGGCTCGGCTCCTGCCGTCTCCCCGGGCCGTGTCAGGTCCCCGGCCGCCGACGGGTCCGACCCCTCCGGCCTGTGGGGTACAGGGGGCAGCGCGGAGTCCGTGTCGGCCGCAACCGTGGCGTCACCGCTCGCCAAAGACGCGGCGGCGGACGCGGTCCCCTCCTCGCGGTCCACCGGGGCCAGGGCCGCGGCGAAGCCCTCCGCGTCGGCGTAGCGGTTCCCGGGGTCCCGGTCGAGCGCCCGTGCGAGGGCCGCGACCAGCGGGGCGGGCAGGCCGGGGCGCGGCGGCCCCGGCGCCCCGCCGCCGAGCACGCGCTCCCGGTAGCCGAAGGGGTCGGCGGCGGCCTCCGCCCCGTCACCGAACGGGGGCCGTCCCGCCAGCAGCTCCCACAGGGTGGCGGCCAGTCGGTAGACGTCGGAGGCGGCGGTCGGCGGTTCGCCCCGGACCGCCTCCGGCGGGGCGTGGAGCAGCGCGCCGGTGCGCGGCCCGGCCGGCGGCGGGAGGGAGCCCCCGGGCAACGTCGCGCCCGCGTCCGCGAGGACGGCGCCGCCCTCTCCCGCCAGCACGTTGGACGGCTCGACGGCGTGGTGGAGCAGGCCGAGCGCGTGCACGCCCGCCAGCGCGCCGGCCACGTCCAGGCCGACGCGCACGACCTCGTCCACCGGGAGCGGGTGGCGGTCCGCCAGGACCCGGCCGTAGTCCCCGCCCCCGTGGAGCTCCATGGCCACGAACGGGCGCCCCGTCGTGGTCGAGCCGTGGCCGAGGACCCGCACCACCCCCGGCACGCCGGACAGCCGGCGCAGGCGCTCGGACTCGGCCCCGCCGTCCGGGCCCCGCAGGACCTTGACGGCGACCGGGTCGCCGCCCGCGTCCGGGACGGCCCGGTAGACGGTCGAGGAGGCGCCGCGGTGCAGCGCCTCCAGGGAGTGGAACCCCGGGACGAGGCTGGCGCCGGACCCCGTACTACTCATGGAACGCCCCTTCCCCGCCGTGCGGCGGGCGACGGTCGGAGGCGGGCGTCACGGCGCCCGCCAGAACAGGGGACGGGGATCGAACCACCAGGCCAGCCTCCTGCCGCGGCCGAGCGTGCGCCGCAGCGCGCGGGCCTGGCGGCGGACCCCGTCGGTGATGTGCGCGGCCTCCGTCGCGGAGACCCCGGCGCCCGGGGCGAAGCCGACCCGGTTGACCGCCCCCGCGAGGCGCCGCAGGTCGACCCGCGCCCACTCCCGCCCCTCCTCGGGCAGGAGGGCCTGGACGAGGGCCACGGTGTCGCCGACGGTGTGGCCGGGCTGCGGAGGGGCGCCCGCGCACTGGCGCAGGTGGTCGCACAGCTCCCGCCAGGCGCCCAGCACGCGCCGCTCCGGGGAGCCCGGCCCGAGTCGCCACCGGCTCCGCGCCAGCCGCAGCGCCGGAACGGCGGCCGCGGAGGCGAGCAGCAGACCCCCGGCGGTCAGGAAGGGCCACAGCGGCGCCGCCCCGGACCCCCTCTCCGGCGGCGCACCGGGGCCGGCGTCGTCGTCCGCGCCGTTCGCCTCGTCCGCCTCCTCGGGGGCCTCCGCCTCCGCCGCGCCGGAGGAGGCCTCCTCGGCCCCGTCCCCGCCCTCCTCCCCCGGGGTGACGGAGAACGGCACCCATCCGACGCCGTTGAAGTAGACCTCGCCCCACGCCAGCGCGTCACCGGTCGTCACCGTGCGCACGCCGTCCCCCTCGTCGGAGCCGGAGCCGAACCCCACGACGACGCGGCTCGGCAGGCCCGCCGCGCGGGCGAGCATGGCGAAGGCGCTCGCGAACTGCTCGGAGGTCCCGCCGCCGCCCTGCTGGCCCGGCGGGGCCAGCATGTCCGCGACGTTGGCGTAGCCGTGGCCGCCGGGGGTCTCCGCCGAGAAGTAGTGGGACTCCCGCAGGTACTCCGAGAGGAGGACGGCGCGCTCGTACGGCGACCCCTGCCCGGCGACGGCCGCCGCCACGTCGTTCAGGACCGGCGGCGCCCCCGGGGGCAGCTCGCGGTAGCGGTCGAAGACCGCGTCGGCCGGAACGGACGCGTCCGCGAGTTCGGCCGCCCTCCAGTCCGCCACGTCGCCGGCGACCTCGTAGCGCGCGCCCGCGATGCCGCCGTCCGCGCTCACCACCGTCCCCGAGACGGCGTCGTAGCCCAGGGGCTGGAGCCCGACCCGCCGCGGAACCCCGACGACCGGCGCCCAGCCGCCCGGAAGGTCGTCGCCCACGGAGATCTCCGCGCTGACGCCGGTGGCGTGCGGGGGCGGCGGCACCGGGTCGGGGAGCACCTCCCCGGCGGCGCGGTAGCCGCCCTCGGGCAGCCACGTGGTCCCGGTGAACTCCGCGAGGGCGACCCACCGCAGGTCCACCGGCTCCTCGGAGCGCACCGTGAGCAGAGGGTCGTCCGGCTCGGCGGCCCAGGCCGCGAGGTAGCCGAGCGGGTTGAGGGCGGCCTCCGGCGCGAGGGGCGGGCGCACGGCCTCGCGCGGGTCGCCCGGGGCCGCCTCCCACGAGGCGAGGAGGACGGGACCGCCGAACACCGTGGCGGCGGCCGCCAGCGCCGCCGCGACCGCGGTCACCAGGATCCGCCCGAGCCGCCCGAGGGTCTGTGTCTCCGGTGCGTCGACCTCGATCCGCAGGTCCTCCGACCCGGCGCGCGTCCGCGCGGCCGTCCGGCCGTCGGAGGACGCCGCCATGAGCAGGACCGCGGCGACCGCGACCAGGCCGATGGAGGGGAACCCCGGCGGGGCCACCGGGCCGTTCAGGACGACGGCGCCGACGAGCGCCAGGAGGCCGGGGAGGACGGCCAGCGCGGGTCGGCTCCCCTGCCAGAGCAGCACCGAGGCCACACCGGTGATCCACGTGGCCAGGAGCGGCAGCGTCAGGGTGTCCGCGTTCAGGGGGGTGGGTGCCGCACTCGTCAGGATGCGCGCCCCGGAGTGGAGGAGGGCCTCCACCGTCCCTCCCAGCACGCCCGTCCCCTGGCCGGGCAACCGGGCCGCGCAGACCACCACGCCCATCAGGGGCAGGGGGAGGCCGACGAGGATCCCGGCGAGCGGGGACAGCCGGGCCCGCGCCGCCAGGGTCACGGCGACGGAGAGCAGGGCGCAGAGCGGCAGCACCGCGTAGACCGGCGCCGGGACGGCGTAACCGGGCGCGAGGGCGACGCCCCCCGCCGCGGCGGCCATGACCAGCCCGACGGGGGCCAGGACGGCGCGGAGCGGAGTGCCTGGCCCCCGCCCGGGGGCGGGCGCGGTCTCCGGGGGGCGCGGCGGGGTCAGCGCGGCCATGACGTCTCGTTCCAGCGTTCGACGAACCCCGCCGCGTCGCCGGCGGCGAGCAGGGTGACCGGAGCGGGGGCGCTCGGCCGGTCCTCCGTGCCGACGGCCACGGCGACCAGGGCCGAGTAGTGGTGTCCGAGCTCTCCGAAGGAGCGCAGGTCGGTGGTGGTGAGCGCGCCGCTCACCAGGACGGCCGTGTCCCCGGAGGGCCGGGTCCGGGCCAGGCGGAGGGCCTGCGGGAGGTCGGCGTCCGGCGTCGGACGCGCCTCGGCCAGGAGGTCGAGCAGCGGGGGGAGCCCTCCGGTGCTGTCGCGCCCCCGACCGCTCACCAGGCTCACCTCGCAGTGGAGCGACGCCTGCACCCCGGTCGCCAGCACCGAGGCGGCCGCGCTCGCCACCTCGTCCAGCCGGTCCTCGCCCCCGGCCGTCGGCCGGTCGTCGACGATGACGTGGAGGCGCGGCTGCGAGGTGTCGATGTACTCGCGCACGACGAGCTTGTCCAGCCGCGCGGAGCTGCGCCAGTGGACCAGCCGCAGGTCGTCGCCGGGCACGTAGTCGCGCAGCGAGTGGAAGGTCTGCGCGCCCGCCGGGGCGCCGTCGGCGGTGCCCTCCGGGTCGGCCACCCGGCCGACCGGGACGGTGCGCAGGCGCTCCCACCGGGGATGGACCCACACCCGGTCGGCGCCGCCGGACTCCCGGTACACCGCGGCGAGCCCCAGCGGGTCCGCGCGCCCGACCCGGAGGGGGCCGAGGGAGACCACGCCGCGCCGTGCCGCCAGGACGCGGTACTCGGCCCCGCCAGCGGCACGCGCTCCCAGGGACGGCAGCCGGACCGGCCGCTCGCCCCCGTGGCCGCGCACGGGCTCGACCACGCCGACGGAGCGCCGGCCGGGGTTGCGCATCTCCAGGCGCACGCGCAGGGCGGACCCCGGCGAGGTGCGCGGGGAGGGGAGCGAGCGCCGGACCGCCACGGCGGCCGGACGCCCCACCACGAGCGACGCCGCCGCGACCGCGGTCACGGCCACGCCGCCGAGCAGCGCCAGTTCCTGGTACTGGGACACCACGCCCACCGCGAGGAGGACCAGGCCCGCCCCGGCGACGAGCCACCCCCGGACGGTCGGCATCAGCGGACCGCCGGGACCCCGGCCGCGCCCGGGGACGGCGCGGGGGTCTCACGGAGGATCCCGTCCAGGACGTCGGCCCCGGTGCGCCCGCCGACCGAGGCCTCCGGGGACAGCACCAGGCGGTGGGCCCAGACCGGCTGGGCCAGGAGCTTGACGTCCTCGGGCTCCACGAAGGGCCGGCCCGAGACGAGCGCGAGCATCCGGGCCGTTCTCGCCATGGCCACCGTCGACCTGGTCGACAGGCCCACGCTCAGCTCCCGGTGGCCGCGTGTGGCGTGGGCGACCCGGAGCACGTACTCGTAGACGGAGTCGTGGACGAAGACCCGCCGGGAGTCGCGCCTCATGGCGGCCATCCGCTCGGCGTCGACGGTCGGCTCCAGGTCCTCGGGCGTGACGAGCCGGTCGCCCCGGATGATCGCGAGCTCGGACGCGGGGTCGGCGTAGCCGAGGGTGAGGCGCATCAGGAACCGGTCCAGCTGGGCCTCGGGCAGGCGGTACGTGCCCGACATCTCCACGGGGTTCTGCGTCGCCACGACGAGGAAGGGGGAGGGGACGCCGTGCCGGACGCCGTCCACGGTGACCGCCCGCTCCTCCATGACCTCCAGCAGGGCCGACTGGGTCTTGGGCGAGGCCCGGTTGATCTCGTCGGCGATGACGACGTTGGCGAACACGGGACCGGGACGGAACTCGAACTCGCGGGTCCCCTGGTGGAAGATCGTGACGCCGCTGATGTCGGAGGGCAGGAGGTCCGGGGTGAACTGGATGCGCCGCCAGTCGCCGTTCGCGCTCGCGGCGATGGCGCGCGCCAGGGTGGTCTTCCCGGTGCCGGGGACGTCCTCCAGCAGGATGTGGCCCTGGGTGAGCATCGCGACCAGGGCCAGGCGTACGACGTCGGACTTGCCCAGGACCGCGGCCTCGACGGAGGCGGCGATGCCGTCGAACTCGTCGGCGCGGATGACCGCGTCGTCGGAGGACAGGGGGGCGTCCGAGGGGGGAGAGACGTGGGTGTTCATGGAGAGGGCGTCTTTCCGCGTGAAGTGCTGAGGTGGAGCGCCGCCGCCGTTCACGGCGGCGGGGGAGGCGTGTCGGCGGGAGCACTCGGGGCAGGCGCTCACCTGCGTGAAGATAGCGCGATCGCGGCTGAACCGCACGAACCGGTACCGATGGGACGGACCGCTCCCGGGGGAGCGGTCCGGGGGAGCGGGGTGTCAGGCATGGAGCGGTGTGGCGCCCCTGCCCTTCCCCCGCAGCATCGGTCCCGACATGCCGTAGCTCTGCCCGGAGCCCGCGGTCTCGAAGGCCCCCGCCAGGGCGGAGAGCAGGCCGGTGGCGCCGCCCACCGCGGCGCCGGCCGCGCCCATGATGCCCGAGGCGGCGCCCACGGCCAGGCCGCCGAGGGCTCCGAGGCCCTGGACCCCGGCCTTCGCCCCGAGCTTGAGGGCGCCGAGGGAGAAGGCTCCGGCGCCCTTGGCGGCCCCCGTCATCAGCCCCTTCCAGCCGCCCCTTCCGGCGAGCCAGGCCCCGCCGCGGGAGGCGACGGCGCCGCCGAGCCTCTGTGCCCCTGCACGCAGGGCTGCGCCCCCGAGGGCGACGACGATAGGTGCGACCATGGTGGATCATCCTCTCGATGGGTTCGTGGAACGCGGTGACGGGCCGTCACGCCGCGAAGCTGTCCTCGCCGCCCGAGGAGTCGGGGCTGATCCGGACCGCCCCCACGAAGGAGGAGCGGTAGTACCCGGAGTCGATCGACACCTCCTCGATCGGCTTGCTCGGGTTCGCGGCGTGGATCATGCGGCCTCCGCCGGAGTAGATGCCGACGTGCGACGGGCTCGCGTACCTCGGGCTGGTGTGGAAGAGGAGGAGGTCGCCGGGCTGGAGGACGGAGATGTCCAGGTCCCCCTCCAGGACGCGCCGGGCCGTCCCTCCCCGGTACTCGGCGTTGCCCGGGTCCCACTGCGTCGTCGTCACCCAGGGGATCGTCACCCCCGCCGCGCGCCACGCGGCCTGGGTGAGCCCCGAGCAGTCGTAGGAGTCGGGTCCCCGGGCGCCCCACACGTAGGGCTTGCCGATCTGCTGTCTGGCGAACTCCACCGCGGTCCGGTGCTCCTCGCCGACGTCGCCCAGGAACGCGGCCTGGGACGCGTTGCCGCCCTGCTCCTCGCAGTCCCGCCCCTGCCCCGGGGCCGAGGATGCCTGCTGGAGTTCGAGGGACGGGGACGTCGGGGCGAGGCCGGAGCCGCTGTAGTACTCGGCCACCTCCAGCACCTGCGCGACGTACCACCGGGCGGGGTTGTGCTTGTAGACCGTGCACTCGATCGGGGTCAGGTCCGCCCGCCCGCTCCCGCAGACGGAGCCCGACCCCCTCTTCTCCGCCTGGTCGGCGTAGTAGGCGATCCGGAAGGCCCCCGAGGCGATGTTGTCCCACGGGTCCCAGACGTTGACCATGCCGTCGTCGTTGCCGTCGATCCCGAAGTAGGTCGGGTTGCCCGGCATCTCGCCCACCTCGTAGTGGAAGCGGCGGTCCTCGACCGACTCCTTCGGCTTCCCGCCCCACGAGTTGCCCGCGCTGCCGAGCCGGCCGCCGACCTGTCCGGTCCGCAGGTCCTGGACGCCGAACTGGACGATCCCGGCGGCGCCGTAGGGGTTGCGCTCGCCCTCCCGGAGGCCGGAGTGCCAGTTCGGGTCCGTCGAGACGTACTGGCCGTTCTGGGTCTCGATCGCGCCGATCGCGGCCATGAGCTCCCAGGGCAGGCCGTAGGCCTCGGCCGCCATGCGGTGCGCGCGGAGGACGTTGTCGGGGATGTCGACGCGGACGGACTTCTGCGAGGATCCCGGTTCCCCGTGCGCGCTGATGCTGATCGTCTCGCTCGACGTGTTCGCGGACGCCTGGACGACACCCCCCGACGAGCCGCCCCCGTCGGCGCTGCTCGGCGCGGCCCCGCCCGCAGGGCCGCAGACGGTGGCGGCGTAGGCGATGCCCCCCATGACCGCGAGCGCCGTGACGCCCCCGCCCACGCGCGCGGTCGCGCTGCCCCGGTCCCCGCCGCGTCCGCGCCGGGGGAGGAGGAAGGCGCGGGTCCGCTCCCACAGGACCCCGGCGGCGCCGCCGGAGGCGCCCCTCACGCGCCCTCCTCGGCGATGTTCCCGACCGCCGCGTCCTGGAAGGCGTAGACCGTCCAGCCCTCGCCACCGGGTACCACGGTGACCGCGTACGACGCCGGCCCGGCCCCGCCGTCGTCGCCGGTCTCCGTCATGAACCGCGCCTCCACCTCGACGATGACCGACCCCGAGCCGACGTTGCGGATCGCCGTGGCCGTCGCCTCCGCGGTGACGCGCTGCGGGGTCCCCCTGGGGGCCCCGCTGTTGGGCGTGCTGAGGACGAACTCCTCGACGGCGCCGAAGAAGTCCTCGGAGAGCAGGGGGGAGAGGCGGGCGAGGCGCTCGTCGTCGCTCTCCCCGGGATCGACCTCGCCGTAGGCGGCGACGAAGGCCGCGGCGGTCTCCGCCCCGGCCTCCAGTTCGGCCTCCGAGTACGGCATCAGCGCCATGACGTCGCCGACGGGCTCTCCTCCGCCCCCGTCCCCCCCGGACCCGGCGGACGCCTCCGCCGGGGGCGCGGCCTCCCCGTCGTCCGGACCGGAGAGCAGCTGCTGTGCGAGGACGACCAGGACGACGACCAGGACGGCGAGGATCCCGAACACGATCGTCTTCTCCCGCGAGCCGCCGGCGAAGTCGCTCATGACGGCCACGCTGTTCTGATCATGGGTACCCACCAGTCGTGAGGGCGGACAGATGCACCCATGCGTACAGGGAGCGCACCGGGAGCGCAATGGGTCCTGTGCGACAAGTGGGTCACGAAGGGTGATAATCGATAACGTTTCGGCCGGAGGCCTGCGGGTTCTCCCGTGGAAAAAGGTCGGGGTGTTCGCGGCGTCGGTGCACGGCAATGGCATTGATCAAGGCTTATCACGCAGAAGAGCGGATCGGCTCTTTTGCGTTCGTGAAAGAAGTTCGGCCTCGTTCACTTTCCAGTGTTTCCAATGTCCGAACGGTCACGCAAAGTAGCAGGAATGAAAACGGTCACTTGATCGGATTCGATTCGGTGCGGTATATATAGCCTGCTGTTCGGCCCCCGAACCCGGTTCGACGGCGCCACCGCATTCTCGCGCCGTCACGCGAGACCCCCGGTGCGGCGGGAGTGCCGGAGGCCTCCGGGGGCGGACGACCGCTCCCAGGACCCCGGACGCCCACCCCGGCGCGGCGTCCCGGAACACGGGCCGCGCGGGGAGCGCCGACCCCGCCGGGGAGGCGGCGCCTTCACGACACGGACGAGGGGACCACATGGGGAGGCGACAGGCCGGCGGCACGGACCAGGGCGAACCGGCGGGCCCGCCCCTGCCCGACTGGGCCGGGGAGGCCGTCGTGCTCGGCTGCCACGGCGGAGCGGGCACCACCACGCTGCGCGTGCTGCTGAACACCCCCTGGGACCTCGGCGCCTACTCCTCCGACCGCGGCGGTGTCGGCGCCTTCGGACGGCCCCTGGTCCTCGTCTCCCGGAACAGCGTCGCCTCGACGGCCCGCGCCGCCGAGGTCATCAACGTCCTGGAGGCCGACGGCCTCCGGCCCGCGGCGCTGGTGGTCTCGGCGGACGGCTCCGGGCCCGAACCCGCGGAGTCCGCGGCGCGCCTGGGCCTGGTGCGCGACCGGGTCGGCCTCCTCGTCCGCTTCCCGTTCGTCCCGGCCCTGCGCTACGTGGACGCCGTCGAGGCGGACCGGGTGAAACTTCCCGCGAGGGCGAGGCGGGCCCTGGAGCGGATCAGGAACGCGTGCCTCGCCGCGGCGAGCGAGACCCTGGCGCGTCAGGCCTCAGGGTAAGGAGAACTGGATACGCATGGACGTTCTGAACGCCACCAACGACCTGGTCGCCCACATGGCCGCCGTCCCGATGGACGGCGGCGCCTTCGGCTGGGACACCAACCCGGACCTGCCCGCCTTCGAGGACGGACACGATCCGATCCAGCAGGTGTTCAGCTGGGGCCAGGGCATCATCGTCGTGATCGGCATCATCGGCATCCTCTTCGCCGCGGGCAAGATGGCCATCGGCAAGTTCGGCCGCTCCGACCTCGCCGCCGACGGTGTCGGCGGACTGGTCTGGACGGTCATGGGGATCTCCCTGATGCTCGTCGCCATCCCGGTCATCCTGGCGGTCGCCAACGTCGCGGGCGGCTGACGATGCCGCTGGAACTCCTGTCGGCGGCGGTGGACGCGGCGCACCTGGCCGCGGCCCTTCCCGCGGAGGTGACGTGGGAGGTCCGGCCGCGGATGCCGGACTGGGGCGTCGGGGGGACGCAGGACCCCGACGGGGACCCGGTCGGACGGTTCCTCAACATCGCCCAGGGCGTCGTCGTCGTGATCGGGGTCATCGGCATCCTGTACTCGGCCGCGAAGATGGCCGCCGGCAAGCTGGGCCGCTCCGAGGTGGCCGCCGAGGGCGTCGGCGGCGTGGTGTGGACCGTCATGGGCGTCTCGCTGATGCTGGTCGCCGTTTCCGTGGTCACCACGCTCGTCGGGTAGCGGGCCGGATCGTGAGAGGTCGGGGGGAGAGCGAAATGGTGTACGAGCGGATCCTCGCCGCCGACGCGGCGCGGAACCCGGTGGCGATGGCGCAGTTCCAGCAGTCGGGGAACGAGGTGCTGGGATACGTCGCCTGGGCGGGGGCCGTCGTCGGCGTCCTCGCGCTGATCATCATCGGCGGGCGCATGATCCACGCGAACTTCACCGGCGACCCCTGGATCGCCGCGCGCGGCATGGCGGAACTCCCCTGGGTGCTCCTCGGGGTCGTTCTGCTGGTCGCGTCCGGAACCCTCGCCGGGACGCTGCTCCAGGGCTCCTACCACGAGACCGAGGACGACCTCGGGTCCCTCATCCAAGGGGTCGCGGCCGAGCAGGGCGAGACCGAGCGGGAGGCGGCCGGTTGCGACGGGGCCCTCCGGGACCCCGACTCCCAGGAGTTCCTCTGCCCCGACGACGACGGGTGGGGCCGGTTGCACGACACCGTTCCGCTGACCGGCGCAGACGACGAGCGCTGCACGCGCGACGGCAAGGCGGACTGCTACGACTACTGCTTCGACTCCGGGTTCCACCACGGGAACACCTACACGCGTTCCCCCTGTACCCCGGACCGGGACGGCATGGACCTCCTGAACGGCGGCGACTGGATCTGGGCCGACTACCACTGCCCCAACCTGCCCTCGTCCCTGTGGGACCAGAGCGATTCGTGCCCGGACAACCCGGTCGACCACTTCGACGACGTTCCGCGCGAGTACGCCGCCGCGGGGCGCGGTGAGCCCGCGATGCACAAGTACTACATCTGCACAGAATTTCCCGAGTGGGCGAATGGGAACAAGCGCGAAGAACAAGTCGGGGACGATTACTGCAACGTCGGATAGCGCAGTGCTGTGTGCGAGGGAATTCGGTCGGACGACGGAAAAGGGGGGTGATTGAATGGAGAACGAGGCGACGGCGAGCTGGATCACGGAAAGCCTTCAGGGCATCATCGAGCGGATGTTCGGCCTGCTCATCAGCAGCGGCAGCGGGGCGCCCCTTCAGCGGGAGTACGGCAGCAACCAGCTCGTGGTCGACCAGGGCGTGCTGCAGCTCCAGAACGTCTTCAACCCGCTGATCCTGTTCCTGGCCACGCTGGGCATCCTGCTGGCGGCCGTCCGCCTGCTCTGGACCCGTCGGCTCGACCCCATGATGGACCTGGTCCGGGGCCTGCTCACCGTCATCATCACCACGTTCGCCGGGCTCTTCTTCGTCTACGTCCTGGCGGGCTTCAGCAGCGGCCTCACCCAGATGATCCTGGACACCGGGACGTATTCGGCGCCCTACGAGAACGGCAACGGGTCGCGGCAGGTCAGCTTCCTCGTCGCGGCGCAGGAGGTCTACCCGAGCATCATGCGGGTGGGCGTCGGCGACAACGACCTCGGCTTCGCGGAGGACTCCGCGCGCGAGGCCGTCACCTACCTGGTCAGCCTCGCGGTGATCCTCGGGCTCATCGCGCAGATGATCGTCCTGGCGATGCTCAAGTCGATCGTCTACCTGCTCGCCTGCCTCCTGCCCCTGGCCGCGGCGAGCTCCCTGGTGCCCGGGCTGAAGATCTTCCCGAAGGTCATCGGCTGGCTCTTCGCCTGCCTCCTGTACAAGCCGCTCCTCCTGTTGATCTATCTGTCCGGCCTCGTCCTCATCGCGACCACGGACACCGATGCCGAGGGCGGCCTGTCCAGGTACCTCCTGGGGGCGGCGGTCATGCTCATGGCCACCGGAGCCCTCCCCGTGCTGATGAAGCTCATGAGCTCGGGCAGCGTCTGGATGATGGCCCTCGCGGCGGGCGGCATCAGCTCCATCGGCGGTGGGGGCGGCGGGGGAGGGAGCGGCAGCGGCAGCGGCGCCGACGCGTCCCCCTCGTCGGCGTCCGGCTCCCCTTCCGCGGGCAACGCCCCGTCCGCTGACGGCGGGGCCCAGGCCGCCGCCGCGGCCGGCGCCAACGAACGCGCCGCCGCGGTGTCGCGCAACCTCGACGAGGGCGGCGGAGGACAGTCCGCCGGGGGCGTGTCCCCGGCGTCGGCGGCGAGCGCGGCCGGCACGGGCGCCGTCGACACCGGCACCCTGGGCACGCAGGGCGGGCTCGGCGCCGGCGGTCCCCTGGGCGGTGCGGGCGGTCCCTCGGGCGGCGTGGACGGGACCGCGAACGTGGACGGCGCCATGGGCGGCCCCGAGGGCGGCGGCGCGCAGGACGGCGGGGCCGTGGCCGCCGCGGGCGCGACGGAGTCGGCCGGTTCGACGACCGTCAGCGGCTCGGAGCAGGGGTACAGCCAGACGGTGGCCTCCGGCGCGGGCGGTGACGGCGGCTCCGACCCCGGCGCGGTCGGGGACGCCCCCGCGGGAGCGGGGGCGGCCGACACCGGGGCCGTGTCGGGCGGCGCCTCCGGCGGCGGGTACCCGGGCGGCGCCGGAGCGGTGTCGCCGGAAGGCGCGTCCGGGGCGCAGTTCGCCGACGGAGCCGACGGAAGGATGGTCTAAGTGGTCCGCACGTACGGAGGGTGGCGCCGCCGGCGCAGCATCGGGCTGTTCGGGCTCGGCCTCACCGCGACGCTCGTCCTCCTCGGAGGCCTGGTCGTCCTGATGCTGGCGGGGATGTTCGCGCCCGGCCTCGCCCTCTACCTCCTGCCCGTCATGGCGGTGGCCTTCGTGTTCGCCGCGGTGCCGGTCCAGGGGGAGTCCCTGCTGAGCTTCCTGCTCACCCGCCTGCGGTGGTGGTGGGCCAAGGTGCTCGGGCACACCCGCTACCGCGCGGGCGTCATGGTGGAGCACCCGCGGGCCTTCCAGCTGCCCGGCATCCTCGCCCCCGTCACCCTGCTCTCCTGCGAGGACGGCAAGGGAGGGCGGTTCGGCCTCGCCTGGAACCGGCGGCTGGGACACATGACCGCGACGGTCCTGGTCTCGTCCAACTCCGTGTGGCTCGCCGAGCCGGCCGACGTCGACACCTGGGTGGCGAGCTGGCACCAGTGGCTGGCCTCCCTCGGCTACATGCCGTGGGTCCAGTGGGTCACGGTCACCGTCGAGTCGCGCCCCGACCCCGGGAGCGCGCTGCGCAACAACGTCGAGGCGGACATCGACCCGAAGTCCCCGGCGGCGGCCCGCAAGATCATGCGCGACCTCGTGCTGAGCGCCCCCACGGTGAGCGCCCAGGTCGAGACCCGGATCAGCATCACCTACGACCCCCGCAAGTTCCCGGTGGCCCCCAAGGACCGCATGCAGGCGGCCGTGGAGATCAGCGGCTACCTCAACCAGATCGAGTCGAGCCTCGCCACCACGGGGGTGTCCGTGCTGGGGCGCGCGACGCCCGAGCAGCTCGTCGCCATGGTGCGCACCGCCTACGACCCGACGGCCCTCAACGACCTCAGCACCCTGCTCCACTCGACGCCCGAGGACATCGGGACGCTCGACTGGACGGACGCGACCCCCGTCGAGGCCGAGGCGCACCACGACCGCTACACCCACGACAGCGGCACCAGCGTCTCGTGGATCTGGCAGGAGGCGCCGAGGACCCACGTCACGAGCACGGTGCTCGCCGAGCTCCTCTCCCCGACCCGCTGGGCCAAGCGGACCACGCTGCTGTTCCGGCCCTGGCCGGCGGCCGCGGCGGCGCGTGCGCTGGAGAGCCAGAACTCGGCGGCCCAGTACAAGAGCGAGCTGTCCTGGCGGGTCCGCCACCGGGTGAGCGCGAGGGACAGCCAGGACCTCGCCTACGCCCGGCAGGCGGCCCAGGAGGAGACGCGCGGGGCCGGGCTGGTGCAGGTGAGCCTGTACACGACGGCCACCGTCGACGACGAGCAGAGGCTCAAGCAGGCCGTCGCGCACACCGAGTCGGCGGCCGAGACCTCCCGGATCCGGCTGCGCAGGGCCTGGGGCAGCCAGGACGTCGCGTTCGCCACGACCCTGCCCCTCGGCGTGTGCCCGCCGTTCCTCGTCCAACGCGGTATGGGTTAGAAGGGGGCACCGATGGCGATCGTGGACCGGCAGAGCCGGCGCGAGGAGCGCCGCCAGCAGCGGGCGGAGCGCAAACGCCTCAAGCAGAGGCAGGAGCAGAAGGAGAGGGCGGAGCGGCCGGACCGGTCGGCGGAGAGGGACCGGGAGGTCATCGCCCCCCTGCTCGGCTGGCGGCACCGGGGCGGCGGCGCCTCGCCGAACATCCCCAACGCGGTCGAGTACCAGGCCACCACCGCCCAGGCGTGCGGACTGTTCCCGTTCGTCACCAGCAGCAAGCCGCCCTCGATCGGCACCCCGATCGGACGCGACCTGCTGTCGGGGGAGGTCGTCTGCCTCGACCCGATGGCCTGGCTGCGCGCGGGGCTGATCACCAACCCCGGGTGCTTCGTGCTGGGACAGCCGGGCACGGGCAAGTCCACGTTCGTCAAGCGCCTCGTCACCGGGGCGGTGGCCTTCGGCTCGCAGGCCATCATCCTCGGCGATACCAAGCCCGACTACACCGACCTCATCGGCCACCTCGGCGGGCAGGTCGTGCGGATCGGGCGCGGGCTGGACCGGATCAACCCGCTCGACGCGGGGCCCCTGGGCGGGGTCATGGGCCGGCTCTCCGAGGTGGAGCGGGAGAAGCTGCGCTGGGAGGTGCGCTCCCGCCGCATCTCCCTGCTGATGGCCCTGTGCACGCTGGTCCGCGAGGACAGGATCGCCAACGCCGAGGAGGTCGTCCTCGGCGCCGCGGTCGACCTCCTGGACGAGCGGTTGGCCGGGACGCGCCAGCCCAACGTCATCGACGTCCTCCGGGTCGTCGAGGAGGGGCCCGAGTCCCTCCGGTCGTTCGCGCGCGCCGACACCAGGGACCAGTACGACAAGCGCGTCGACGACCTCGTCTTCACCCTGCGGCTGCTGTGCACCGGCTCCCTGGCCGGGGTCTTCGACGGAGAGACCACGAGCCCGCTCGACATGGAGGCGCCGGGGATCAGCGTCGACATCTCCCGCGTGGGCGCCGCCGGCGACAAGCTGCTGACCGCGGCGATGCTGTGCACGTGGAGCTACGGCTTCGGGATGGTCGACGCCGCGGCCGTGCTCTCCGAACACGGCCTCATCCGGCGCCGGTCCTACATCGGCGTGATGGACGAGCTGTGGCGGGCCCTGCGCGGGGCCCCCGGCCTGGTGGAGTTCGCCGACTCCCTCACCCGGCTCAACCGCTCCAAGGGCATGGCGTCCGTCATGGTGACGCACTCCCTCGGCGACCTGGAGGCGCTGGCCACCGAGGAGGACCGGGCCAAGGCCCGGGGCTTCGTGGACCGCTCCGCGATCACCGTCCTCGCCGGACTGCCGCCGCGCGAGCTGGCCTCCGTCAACCGGATCACCCCGATGACCGGCCCCGAGCAGGGGCTGGTGGCGTCGTGGTCCTCACCGGACTCCTGGCAGCCGGGCGCACGCCACCCCGGGCGCGGCAAGTACCTGATCAAGACCGGCGCCGAGCGGCTCGGCATCCCGGTGCAGATGACGCTCACCCGTGACGAACTCACCCTGTACGACACGGACCAGGCCATCCGGAGGGAGTGAGGACGACCATGTCACGTGAACGCCCGAAGTACCAGGTGAAGGGCGGGGCCGCCGCCGCGGGGGCGCCGCCCCTGCTGGTGCTGATCGCCCTCTGGGGCACGGTGGGGCTCTTCTTCCTCTTCTGGCTGGCGGCGCGGATCGTCGCCTCCCTGACCGGCGGGGCCGTCGGCGGGTTCGGGATGGCGTGGGTCGTCTCCCTGGTCGTCTGGGACACCGGCACGGTCTGGCCGGGCACGCCCACCCTCCCCGTCGTCCTGCTGTTCGGCGTCTTCGCCGCACTGTCGGCGGCGCTCCTCTGGTGGGTCCTCCACCGGGTCCGGAACGCCCTGTACGGGCAGCCGGACGCGATCGGCGCACTGAACAAGGACAACGGGACGGTCGCGGAGCTGGCCCGGCCCGAGGCCGCCGACAAGGCGGTGCGGCTGCGCAGGACATCGCTGGCCGGACGCAGGGGCAGGGGGCTCGATGACGCGGACGTGGGCCTCACCATCGGCGACATGCGCGGCGACGGGGACCGGACGGGCGCCCGGCTCTTCGCGTCGTGGGAGGACACCGTCCTGGCCTTCATGGCCCCCCGCGCGGGCAAGACCACCGCGATGGCCATCCCCTACGTCCTGGACGCGCCCGGACCGGCGCTGGCCACGAGCAACAAGGCCGACGTGTGGTCGGCCACCGCGCGGATCCGCGAGCACACGACCGGCGAGCGCGTGTGGCTGTTCGACCCCCAGCAGGTCACCCACCAGGGCCAGGAGTTCTGGTGGAACCCCCTCACCGACGTCCGCGGCGTCGAGGAGGCCTACCGCCTCGCCGGGCACTTCGTCCTCACCATCGACGACGACTCGAAGAAGGACATGTGGGGCCCCGCGGCCCGCGCGCTGCTCTCCCAGCTCATCCTCGCCGCCGCGCTCTCGGGCAGGTCGCTGTCCACAGTGGGGGAGTGGCTGCACGACACCAAGCTCCCGCAGCCGGTGGACGTCCTCTTCGAGCACGGCTTCACCGCCTACGCCGAGGCCCTGCGCGAGACCCAGAACATCGTCGCGGAGACCCGTGACGGCATCTACACCACGGCCCGCACGGCCGCGCGCTGCCTCGACGACCCCCGGATCATGGAGTGGGTGACCCCTCCGGGGGGCCGGCCGCTCCCCGAGTTCGAGCCGCGGTCGTTCGTCACCAGCAAGCAGACGCTCCATCTCCTCAGCAAGTCACGCGCCGCCTCCGCGCCGCTCATCGCGGCCCTGACCGACGCGATCTTCCTGGCGGGGGAGGAGGCCTCCGAGGCGCAGGGCGGGCGGCTCGACCCGCCCCTGGTGGCCGTCCTCGACGAGGCCGCGAACATCTGCAAGATCGCGGACCTCCCCGACATGTACTCCCACCTGGGCTCCCGCGGCATCGTCCCGGTCACCATCCTCCAGAGCTACCGGCAGGGCGTGCGCGTCTGGACCGAGAACGGCATGGAGGCGATGTGGTCGGCGGCGACGGTGAAGGTGTTCGGCGCCGGGCTGGACGACCACAAGATCGTGGACGCCCTCTCCAAGCTGATCGGCCAGCACGACGTCTCCACCACGTCGTTCAGCTACGGGGAGGGCAAGGGCAACCACTCCGTGCAGCTCCGCAGGCAGGAGATCATGCAGGGGTCCGACATCCGCCAGATCGACAAGGGCGAGTGCCTGCTCTTCGCCACGGCCGCCCGGCCCACGATCCTGCGCATGCGCCCCTGGTACAGGACCGGCAGGGCCCGGCTGGTCACCGCGGCGATCAAGGACGCCGAGGAGCTGATCACCGCCGGGGCCCGTGCGAGGTACGACGCACCCCGGGGCGCGTGAACAGGCGTCGACCACCGACACGCCCGACCCGGTCGGCGAGGACGAGGAGAAGGACCATGGCGGAGACCAGTCGCAGGACGAGGGTGCTGAACACGCTGTTGCCGCACTCCCTCACCCCCCTCCAGCGGGACATCGCGAACCGGCTGGACGAGATCGACGCCCACCGGGAGAGGGCGAGGCAGAGGTGCGCCGAGGTCTGCGCCGCCGCCGTGGAGTACCAGAAGGCCAGGGGGACGAGCGGCGGGGCCGTCGCGGGGGCCGCCCGGGACCTGAGCGGCCGGGTGATCGCGGAGGTCGAGAAGGCGCACACCTACTTCTCGCTCGACCTCTCCAGGAACCGGAGCAGGATCACCGACCTCGAACTCGGGTGGCGGACCGGCCGTCGGGGAGCCGCGGCCGACCTCCACTCCGCCCTCCGGACGGACAGGGACCGGGGGGAGAGGGCGCTCACGGGGTTCCTCACCCTCCTCGACCAGAAGGAGGGGCTCGTGCGCCCGGCCCCCGCTCGGGAGAAGGGGGACCCCCTCGTGCCCCCTGCCGTGTCCGTCCCGGGAGCCCGCGCGGCGGACGCCTCCGCGCCGCTTCCCCGGACCGAGCTGCACGACCGGTCCGGGAGGGCGCCCCGGGCCGCCGACAGGACCACCGTCCGGCCCGCGGCACGACGACGGGGCCCGGCGGAACGGCGCGGGAGGGGGACGGGTGCCTGAGAGCACACCCTCCGCCGCGCGCACCGGAACCCTCGACCCAGCAGCACCGACCGGCAAGGAGCGGGACCATGGCCTCCCCGACAGCCACCGCTGAACCGCCCCCTCCCCGGGTGGGGAACGAGCCCGCCGCCAGGCAGCACACCGCCCACGACCGGCGGAACATGTCGGTCGGCGCCCCGGACGCGCCCCAGAGCGCGAGCGGGGCCGGCGACGTGGCGTCGGAGACCCAGGCCGCGCTCTCCTCCGTCACGAGGTTCGCCGCGTGGGTCCTGGACTACCTGGCGCGGATTTTCCTGGCGCTCCTCCAGGCGGTACTGGGCCTCGCGATGCTGGTGCTCCGCCCGGTGGCGAGGCTCGCCGCGGCCTTCGTCCGGTGGCGCGTCCGCAGGGGCCGCATCCCGATCCGGATACGGATCAGGTCGCGCCTGCGGCAGGCCGGGCGTGCCCGTGCCGGAGCGGACGCGCGTCTCAGGGAGGCCGTCGGCCGCGCTGACGCGCATGTGGCGAGTGCGCGGTCACGCGGCGAGGGCATGGTGCGGTCGGCAGGGCAGACGGGTCTGCTGATGGTCCACAGGGCGTTGTCCCAGGCCAAGGAGGACGTGGCGGCCGCCCGGGAGAGGCGGGGCGCACGGATCGCGGATGTTCGGCAGCGGGCGGACCGTCTGGTGGCGCAGGCGCGGCGCACCGGTGGGACGAACGTCCGCCGGGCGACGTGGCAGAGGGACAAGCTGATCAGGGATGCCGCGGGCAAGGGACCCGCGGCTGTCGGGGACGCGAGGGCGCGGGGAGAGGCGCTCGTCCGGAAGGCCGAGGACCAGCGCACGCGACGAGTGCAGCGGGCGAGGGACCTGGGCAACCGGGCGGTCGCCGCCGCGGTGGGCAAGGGGGACGCGGAAGTCCGGGCGGCGATCCAGGCCGGCGGGGCGCGAGTCATCGGCGCGGCACGGCTGAGCGCCGTTCTGGTGCGGGCGGCCGAACAGCGACGGGACCGAGAGGTGCGGGCCGCCGTGGACCGTCGGGATCGTGCCGTCGACGCCGCGGAGTCGGCGCATGCCGCCTACACCTCGGGGATCGACGCCCGTGTGAAGGAACTCCGGAGCCTCGCCGGGGACAAGAAGGTGCCGAAGGCGGACGCGAAGCAGATCCTGCGCTGGGACCGGGCGAAGGCGTCCGGTCAGCGGAAGCAGTTCGAGAAGGAGATGACGGCGGCCGACCCCGGGAATCCGAATCTGCGGACCACCGGGGCGAGACCCGCCCGGGGTGTCCGGTGGGGGCGCGCCGCGCCTCCCGCCGCCGGACCGCAGACCACGGGGGTCGGTCCGGGCGCCCCGGCCCTCGGGCGGGTGAGGGCCGGACAGGCCCGCCCCGCCGCCGCGCCCCACCACGTCCGGAGAGGGCGCACGGCCGGGCGGAACGGCAGGGCGACCCCGTGACCGGACCCGACAGGAGGACCGCATGAGCCCGAAGCGGCCGAAGGGCCAGATCAGCGGGAAGAAGGCCGACGAGCTGCGCCGCAACCGCGCGCGGCTCGCCGAACTCCTCGCGTCCTCGGGCGCGGGGTCGGGCGGCGGCGGTGACGCGGACATCCGCGAGGCCCTGTTCCTCGCCGCGATCGGCTCCTCCGTCGGCCCCGGCGGGATCAGCAACTCGGGGGCCCTCGCCAGGGGCTCCCTGTACCACTCCCTGAGGAAGCGGAGCAGGCAGAGCAGGGGGGAGCAGTTCTTCGCGGAGGAGCACGTCGGGTACTCGCCCGAGGTCGCGATGGGCGGTCTCGGCCTCGTCCGCCGGGCCGACGCCCGACTGGTCGCCGACGTCCTGGGCGCCGACGTCCAGCGGGTCCGCGAGGTCCAGCGGAACACGTCGCTCCAGGACGTCGACGCGGTGCTGCGCGCCGACTACCGCACCGGGCGGATCGAGCAGGCCCTGCGGGTCGGCATGCGGGGCCGGGGGCCGGACCCGGACACGCCCCCGGAGCACCTGTGGCGGCGCGGGCTCGACGAGACCCTGGACACGGGCAGGATGAACCCCCGTGAGCTCGCGCTGCACTGGCTGAGCGCGGCGAACTCCAACGAGCCCGGGGCGCGGGAGGCGCAGGAGAGGTTCTTCGCCGAGCTGGCCGAGAAGCACCCGCAGCTCGCGGAGTCCATGGAACGGCACATGCTGCGGGACCCGAACAACACGGGCAGCACCGCGTCCTCCCGGATCGACGCCAACTCCGTCATGGCGGGCGCCTCGCCGCAGGCCGACGGGCGCCCGCTGGAGACCATGGAGGAGTACTGGGCCAAGGCGGTCCCCTGGTTCAAGGACAACCGGGCCGACCTGAACAAGCTCCGCGACGACGCCGAGTCGCTGTCCGCGGCCGTCCTCGACGGCAGGGTCCCGGTCACCGTCCTGGCCGACGTGCGCGCCAACGCCGCCGCCAACAAGAGCCTCCCCGGGTTCGGCGAGGACCACGACAGGAACCTGGCGAAGGCGCAGGCACGCGTGTCCGGGGGTGCGGCGGACGCCTTCCCGCCGGGGGACGCCCTGCTCGACACGCTCGACCGGGCCCGCGGCTACCCGGTGAACAGCCTGCCGGACCGGGCCGGCTCCGTTGCCGCGGGCAACGCCGTCAAGGCGGACCTGCGCGCGCACGACGCCACCAGGGCCCTGAGCCCGGCCCTGGTCCTGGGGGACTCCCGTCTCCCCGTCACCGGCGCGCAGGCGGGCAGTGCCCTGGCCGCCAACGGGGGCGCCGTCCTGCGCCCCGACGGGGTACGCGCCCTCGGGGCGCGGGACGGGGAGGGGGTCGCGCCGGACCGAGGTTCCGGGGCACGCGGCTCCGGGGCGAGCGCGGCCGAGCAGCGCGAGCGCCGGGAGAAGCGCACCGCGATCGCCCGGACCCGTGCACAGGCCGCGCTCTACAGGCGGGGCGAGGCGGCCCGTGCCGCCACCGGCGACTCACCGCGCGGGCTCCCCGCGCAACGCGCCCAGCGGGAACGCGCGGCCGGGAGACTGACCGCCGTGCACGAGGGGCAGCGCAGGCGCCGCTCCGCCACCACCGCGCACACCAGGACCGCCCGCGCGAGGTGACCCGTGGAGCGGCCCGGCCGCCTCCGCGACCCCGAACGGCCCCACGGGCCCCGACACGACCACGAACGCGAAGAAGGACGACCCGACCATGAGCACCGAACCCCACGACCACGCAGCGGACCTCAGGGAGGAGGAGTCCCGGGAGGCCCCGGCCGTCGGTGGGGGCCTCACCGCCGAGGCCCCGGACGTCACCTCGGCCGTCGCAGGGGTCGACGGCGGAGAGGGGGACGACGGCGAGCCCGCGCCGGAACCGGTGTTCAAGAACGTCGAGGAGTTCGTGCGGCTGCGCTTCCTGCCGGTCTACGTCCGCCCCGAGGGCGGCCAGTTCCGCTGGTGCAAGGAGTGGTGGCGGCACGCCGAGGCGGTGTCGCGCTTCCAGGCGCTGTGGCACGCCTGGGAGGTGCTGCGGTGGGAGGCCGGCACCGGGATGGCGGTCTGGTACCGGGACCACCTCGACTTCCAGATGGGCATCCTCCTCGGGGACAACGGGCCGTTCCGCGAGTGCACCTCGCGCCGCCACCAGGACCCGCGCCCCCTTCCCGCCGACCCGTCCCCCGAGGGCTGGTTCGAGGACGAGTGGTGACCGCCGCCCGAACACGGTGACGTGGCGGGGAGGGGACCCGCCCGCACCCGCGGCGGGTCCCCTCCGCCCTGCCGGGGCCCTCTCCGGGCGGCCCCGGACGCCTGCAGCCCCGCCCGGCCTGTGCGCACACGCCGGGTACGACTCCGTCAGAGGACCATGGAGACCCCGAGGACCGGGCTGACCACCATCAGTGCCGCGCCGATGACGACGAGGACTACATCGGCCACGCGCGCGAAGGACCTCAACCGCTCCTTGCGCGGAAGCTCCGCCCGGACGGCCTCGGCCGCGCGTTCGGCTTCGGCGCGCCCGGAGGAGAACGCCGCGTCGATCCGCTTCCGCTCCTCGGCTGCGGCCGCCTCCCCTCCCCGGTCCGGACGCCGCTCCTCCCACGCGTCCAACAGGGCGTCCACGCGTTCCAGCCCGGCCAGTTCCGTACGGGACCGCTCGTGCTCCGCGGCGAGGGCGGTGTTCATGCGCGGTGCGTCGAGCTGGTGCTCCATGACCCTGCGCAGGGACGTCGAGAAGACGAACGCCCCGGCGAAGAAGCAGAGAACGAGAACCATCGTTGTCACCCAACCTGTCTAGGAGCCCGTGGCCCGGCCGGGCGAGGGGGGCTGTGGGCGGTTGCCGGGCGCGGGCGCGGTACGGGGCGCGGGAGCCTGGCCCGACCTGTTCTGGAGCGCGGTGGAGATGCCCCGTCCGGGACCGAGTTCGGCCAGGAAGAGGGGAGGCAGGGCGCTCGTGCTGTCGGGGTTCGCGAAACCGTGTTCCGTCCTGGCCTTGGCGACCTTGCCGGGGCGGATCTCCAGGCCTTCCCGCAGAGCGTCCTCGACGAAGGAATTGAGGTGGTTCCCCTCCTTGACGAGCCTTTCGAGCGTGGCCAGCTCCACGCCGGACAGGGGGTTGTCCGGTTTCACCTCGTACTGTTCCACCACGAGCCCGGAGGCGGCCTTCTTCCGCAGTTCCCGGGTGGCCTCGGTGGTGTCCTCCCCCGCGGCGGCCAGCGCGGCGCGCTCGCCGATGGCTGTGGCGATCAGTCCGCTGTCGGCGTCGGCCGCGGTCCCCTTGTCGGTGAGGACGTAACCGATCGTGAGGGCCCCCGATTTCTCCATGAGATCGGCCAGGGGGAGGAATTCGTCCCGCTTGCGCGACGTCTCGTTCGCGTGGAGGTTGGCGCTGTTGACATTGATGGCCTGGTTGTCGAGGATTTCGACCCGCTTGTCGCGCTGGATCTCTGGTTCCCGCTGCAGGTCATCGATTTCTGCCAGTTTCTTCGTCTTCTCCGTCGCGCTCATCTTGGCCTTGAGGTGGTTGCCCCTCTGTTTGACCCGCGCACTCTTGATGGCGTCTCTGATCTGTGTCGAGATTCCCCACATGAGACCGCTGAAAGCGACCGTGAGGATGGAGGCGACCAAAATGGGTACCATGCGTGTTCCTCGCTGCTACCAGTTGAAGACGGCGGACAGGGCGATCAGGAGCACCAGGGCGGGCCATATCAGCATGCCGGCCTGGAAGCCGGGCCGTGAGGGGGCCGGGCGGTCCCTGACGAGCGCGGCCCGGGCCCTGGCCTCCCCGAGCCGTGCGTCCCGTTCCCGCGGGGCGGTCGGCCGGTCTCCGGGCGCCCCTCCGGGGACGGGACCGTCGCCGGGGGGGCCGCCGTCCCCGGCGAAGAGGCGGTGGGACCTCTCGCGGAGGAGGGACCGGTACTCCAGCAGAGCCCTCCGGTCGTCGGATGAATCCGGTTCCGGCTGGGTGCGGTCGGACAGGTACACCCCGGTCGCGGTCAGGAAGAGGTGGATCAGGCCTTGGGCGATCAGGATGAGAACCGCGACACCGGCGACGGCCAGTACCCGCTCATCGATCATGGGAAGAACCTTTTCTTCGGGATTGCGGTGGTCACGACATTCCTAGAGGGAGGGGCCCGAGCTCCTGTTCGGGGGGCGGTTTCTTCGTTCGCTGCGCACCACGACCAAGCCGGACGGGTGGGCCCTCGTCTGCCCGGCCGACGGTGTCGCGGCGCCTTCCGGGGTGCTCGTGGACTCCTTGTCGCCGTCCACCCCCAGGGCCTTCAGGACCAGTCGCGAGTCCTTGAGCAGTCCGTCATACCTTTTCGAGGTCCCGTCGAGGAAGGTGGCGAGGCTCTTGGCCCTGTCGCCGTGGACCCCCATCTGGCGGGTCTCCTCCTGGGTCGACCGCAGGCCGTCCCTGAGGTCGGCGATCCGGATGTCGAGCGCGTTCAGTTCCTCCCTGGACGCGATGTTCAGATCGCCGATCTTCTCCTTCGTCGACGGGAAGTTCTGATTCTCCTCGCCCGGAAGCGGTCCGCTCTGGAGCAGTCGGTCGCTCTTCGTGTTGTTGATGTTGAGGCGTGACCGAATGGAATAGCTGAGCGTGAGCCCCATTCCTGCAATGACCCCGTAGGACCAGATCATGAGTTGGAGGAATATCGGGAGGAGGCTCATAAAAGATCCGGTGGGCACGAAAGGATCTCCGCTCTTTATCCTTGGTCTGGGCTTCTGTGGCTCATGGGGACCAAGCGTAGGGTTTCCCAGGTGGGCTCGTTGTGTGACTTGCATCACAGTCGAGTGAATTCCGAAATTCCGGGGGCCGGGCGGTCGGCGGCGGATGCGGTAGGTGTCGCCCTGTGTGCGGAACGTCGGCGGGGGCCTCGCCGACTCGCCGTTCCGTGACACGGGCGCCAGGATTTCACGCCGGAATCAGGAGCGGAATGCTTCTGTTTCTGCGGCCGACGGGCGGGGAAGGGAACCGGTGGCTCCGTTGAATATGAACGGATGAGTTTCCGACTCACCTATGGACAATGGTGTCGGCGCTCCGTGCCCGGCCCCCGCGGAACGGACCGCCTCCGCAGGCGGGGCCCGGGGAGGGGTCAGCCGCCCGCCGCGCCCCGGTCGGTGCAGACCTCCTCCGAGGGGGCCATGACGTCCGTCGACCGGACGGCGACGACCCGGAAGCAGTACTCGACCTCGGGGTTGAGGCCGCTGACGTCGACGGTGGAGGCCCCGGCCGGGACGTTCGCCATCGACGTGGTGCGGGCCCCGACGGGACCGCCGACCACGAAGTGCGGGGTGGAGCCGCCGGTGTTGTCCGTCCAGGACAGCGAGACGCCCACGAGGTCGTCGGCGACCGCCACCCCCGTCGGGGCGATGGCCGCCGGGTCCGCCTCCTCCGCGGACCCGTTCCCGCCCGCAGTGCCTCCGGGAACCTCCGGAGCGGCTCCTCCGCCCTCGGCCGGAGCAGGCGCCTCCGCGGCGGGGGCGCCGGAGTCGCGGCCGGTGACCAGGAGCGCGCCGACGGCCACGACCGTGACCAGGACGAGGCCGACCAGGACGGGGAGGAGCACCGCCGTGCGGTGGCGCTCCGCATGAGGGGCCGGGGCCCACGCCGCGGTGTCCGCGGGCGCGTGCCGCTCGTCGGTCCAGGCGGAGCCCGCGTCGGCGGTCCGCGGTGGCGTCAGGGGAGCGCTCGGGGCGCTCCACGCCCGGTCCGGGGGCGCGGACCGGTTGGTCAGCGGCTCCGCCCCGCGTGTGATGGCCTCGAAGGAGAAGGGGGAGGGGGCGGCCCTCTCCGCCGACGGCGGACGGCTCCCGGGGAGTGCGGCCCCGGTTCCCGCAGGGGCGTCCCCGACGCGTCCGGGGCCGAGGACCGGAGTGGGAGCGGACAGGGCGGACGAGTCGGGGTGAGAGGACGCCGGGTCCCCGTTCCCCGTGTCCGAGGGTGGTTCGGCGCGGTCGGGAACCGGTGGGGAGGAGGTACGGGACGGGGGTTCGGTCGTGGAGGACGCGATCGGCGCCGGGGGGTCGGCCGGGACCGCCTCGGGCGTCCCGGAACCGTCCGGGAGCCCGTCGTCCGGGTCGGCCGCCGCAGCCGGCCCGCCGGCCTTCCCCGGTCCGGGCGCCGTGTCCGGGGGCGCCGCGTGCCTCTCGGACGGGCTGTACTTCGTGAGGGGTGCGTCCGTCCCGGACCCGCTGTCCGCCGACGGCGGTTCCCCGGCGTCGTCCGGGGCGTCGCCGTCCCCGTGACCGCCCCGGTCGTCGTCGACCTCGTACCAGGCGCCGTCCTCGTCATCGTCGTCGTACCAGGCGCCGTCGGTGTACCCGTCGTCGTCCGGGCCGTGGGCGGTGTCCCCGCCGGGTCCGGCGGCCTCCTCCGGCCCGGGCTCCTCCGTCTTCGGCCCGGGCTCCTCCGAACCGGTCTCCTCCGAACCGGTCCCTTCCGGCTCCGGCCCTTCCGCCTCGGGCCCGGCCTCCTCCGAACCGGTCTCTTCCGGCTCAGGTTCGGTTTCTTCCGCCTCCGGCCCGGCGCCGTCCGCGGCGGTCGCGGTGTCCGCCCCGTCCGGGACCGGCGCCGCCGGAACGGCCGGGACCCCGGCCGCCGACGCCTCGGGCCCGTCCTCCGCGGACCCCGCGGCGGCGGCCCGGTCCCGGTCCGCGTCAGGAACGTCCTGCGCGGCCGGACCCGACTCCAGAGCGCGGCCGAACTCCGCGGCGGTCGGCGTCCGCCGCCCGGGTTCGGCGGCCAGCGCCCGGAGGAGGACGGCGCGCAGCCGGTCCGGGACGTCCTCGCGGTCCATCTCCGGCGGCGTGCCCGACAGCAGCCGGGAGCGGTACTCCCGCGGACCGGCCCCTTCCTGCCCCGGACCGGCGAACGGGGCGTGCCCGGCCAGGAGGGTCCAGAGGGTCGAGGCCAGCCGGTACACGTCCGACGCGGGGGTGGGGAGGGAGCCGGCGACCTCCTCGGGAGGGGCGTGGTCCAGGGTCGCCCGCGTGTAGTACACGGGAGGGAACGGGTGGTCCAGGGGCAGGGTCGAGCCGAAGTCCGTCAGGGTCGGCCCGGACGCCCCGCGGAGGATGTTGGCCGGGGTCACCGCGTGGTGGAGCAGGCCGAGCCCGTGCATGCCCTCCAGCGCCCGCGCCACGGTCCTGCCGACGGTGAGGACCTCGTCCACCGCGAGCGGCCCGTCCTCGGCCAGGGCCCGGGCGTAGTCGCCCTCACCGCGGTACTCCGTCACGGCGAAGGCACGGCCCGCCTCGGTGACTCCCGAGGACAGGAGCGGCTGGACACCGGGCACGGGGGTGAGCCGGTCCCAGAGCCCGGCCTCGTCGGGCCCGGCCGTGCCGGGACCCCGCCCCAGCAGTTTGACGACCACCGGGGCACGGTCGGACTCGCGTTCGGCGCGGTAGAGGAGCGCGCTCCTGCCGCAGTACAGCGTCGTCAGGTCGCGCATGCCCGGGAACGGCGGCGGTTCGCGGCGGGTGGTCCTTCTCATGGCGTCCCTCCTGGTGGAGCCCGTGGCCTCCGGTCTCCACCCCGGCGTCACGGGGACCTGGGGAGGGGTGGCACGGCGGAACACCACCGGCCCATCCGACGGGAGCAGGGGGAGGGGGCGGGACGGGGGCGAGGACGCGCCCTGTGAGCCCCGGTGGTGCGTTGGCGAGCCTAGTGCATGGCCTGTTCACCCGGAAGCGGGTGTGCGCGAGCCGGGGCGGGGCGTCTCCCCACCGGGCCCGCGCCGTTCAGGCCCGCCGGGCGTTCATGCGCTCTTCCCCTTCTTGCGGGACAGCCTGCCGGGCTTCTGGCTCCTGCTCGCCCTCGCCCCGCTGCTGCCCAGGTCGCTCTGGCCGACGGACTTCACGGAGCGTTTGAGGTGCGCGGCCAGGGAGGTGGGCGCGTTCTGCTCCTGGATTCTCTTCAGCTCGTCCTTGATCTCTTTGCGTGTGGCCATGCCGGGATTCTCCTGTTGCGAAGTCGTCGATGTGCCTCAGGCGCTCAACGGAGCAGGGAGAGCAGGCGGTTCTGCGACCGGTCCGGGAGACGGTACCGGCCTTCGAGATGGGCGGGATGCTAACACGGCGTCAGGACAGGCCGAAAGGGCGTCGTGCGACGTACGGGCTCGGGACCGCCCCGTGCCCGACCGCCCGGCCGGACCCGGTCACAGGGCTCCCCCGCAGGTGGAAGCGCCCTGCCGTGCCGCCGCTCCGGACGCGGCGCTAAGATGCCTTGTCCGGTTGATTCTCCGACGCTCCCTGTCTCCGAGGCGTCGATCCCGGCCCCACGCACCCTCACCTGTGAGCCACCATGTCTCCCGCACGCCCCTCCGCGTCGCTTCCCGCGACGGCCACGAACCTACTGCCCCAGGACCCCGCCGCGGTCGGTCCCTACACGCCGCTCAAGAGGCTGGGCGCCGGGGGCATGGGCGTGGTGTACGCGGCCCGCGCCGACGACGGCGAGCTCGTCGCGGTCAAGGTCGTCCACCCCGAGTACGCGGCGGACCCGGAGTTCCGGGACCGCTTCGCCCGCGAGGTGGAGATGCTCTCGCGGGTCGGCGGCGCCTGCGCGGTCCCCCTGCTCGCCGCCGACACCCGCGGGGAGCAGCCGTGGCTGGCCACGCCGCTCATCCGCGGCCTCACCCTCTCCGCGTACCTGAAGGAGAACGGGGGGCCGCTGCCGGAGGGCCTCCAGTACGGCCTGGCCGTCGGCATCGCCGAGGCGCTCGCGCAGATCCACGCCTCCGGGGTGGTGCACCGCGACCTCAAGCCCGCCAACATCATCCTGTCCCCTGAGGGGCCGAGGGTCCTGGACTTCGGCATCGCCCGGGCCCTGGACCAGACGGCGCTCACCCGCACCGGTTCACTGCTGGGGTCGGCTGGCTGGATCAGCCCGGCCCACTACCGGGGCGAGCCGATCAGCACCGCGGACGACATCTTCGCCTGGGGCGCCCTGGTGGCCTACGCGGCGACCGGCCGTCCTCCGTTCGGCGGAGGCGACCCGGCGGCCGTCGCGCACCGGGTGCTGAGCGGGGAACCCGACATGGAGGGCTTCTCCGGGCCGCTCGCGGACCTGGCCCGGCGGGCCCTGTCCAAGGACGCCGGGCGCAGGCCCGGCGCCCTGGCTCTCGTGACCGGGGTGATGGCGGCGGCGAACCTGGGCGGAACCCCGGTCACCCGGCCGCAGGGGGCGGGCGACGCCGTGGCCACCACGCTCCACGCGGGCTGGCACGGCGTGCGCATGCCGCAGGAGCGCGAGGTCGCGGTTCCCCGCAGGACCTCCCGGGGACGGCGTTCCGGGGCGTGGTCCGTGCTCGCCGTCGCCGCGGCCCTGTTCCTGCTCGCGGGGGCGGCCGTCGGAGGCGCCGCCGTGGCGGGCAACTGGGACTCGCTGCCCGTCGCCGCCTGGTTCGAGGGCGGTGCGGCGGAGGCGACCGGGAGCGATGACGGACCCTCCGGGGGCGAGCGCCGCTCCGGCTCGGCGGTCCGGGAGGACGAGGAGGACCCGTCGCCCTCCGAGAGCCCCGCCGCGGGGGCTTCGGACGACGCGGGGGGCGCCGGTGAGGACGACTCCGGCGGCGGGGGAGAGACCGCCACCGCGACCGCCGTGGTCGGGGCCGGGGTCGGCGCGAGCGGCTCACAGCCTTCCGGGGACCACGTCGTGGCCTTCCAGCCCTCCGGCGGCTCCGCCCGGTACGCGCTCCTCGACGGTGCGACCGTGCTGTGCGCGTGGAGCTTCTGCCAGGACGTCGCCGGGGCGGTCGGCGACGGCGAGGCCGGGACCGTGTCCTCCAGCCCGGCGGCGCTCGCCGGCTACGTGAACCAGGGCAGCCGCACGATCCGGGCCGAGGTCACCTACACGACCGCCGGCGACGGCACCGTCACCATCACCCGCCTGGTGGAGCAGCACCGCGCCGGCGGCTCCGGCACGCCGCCGTGGTAGCCGGGCGGACCGCAACCGTGAGGAGAGACATGTCGATGACCCCGGTCCGCAGGGCCGCCGCCGCGCTGGGTCTGGCGCTGGCGGCGACCGCCCTCACCGCGGCCCCCGCCTCGGCCGCGTACGGCGGCCAGTGCGGGAGCGGTTACACGGAGGTGAATCAGACCTCCGTCAGCGGGGGGACCGTCCACCTCACGTACAACAACTCCAACGGCCGCAACTGCGTCGTGGTCGCGCGGTCGAGCCCCGGCTCCGCGATGAACATGGACGCCGCCCTCAAGCGCAGCGACTCCGCTTCGTGGCAGACCGACCCGGGGAACTTCACGGAGTACGCCGGCCCGGTCTACCTGGACGCGGCCGGCCAGTGCGTGGACTGGGGCGGCGTGATCGGCGGGGAGTGGGTCGTCCGCACCGGCACCAACTGCGGCTGACCCCGGCGCGGCGGCCCCCGAACGGGCTCCCGCGCGAGGGGCGGTTCCCGTGTCAGGGGCCTCCCGCCCGTGCCGCCGGGACGAACCGCCCCCACCACGCGGCCGTCCACGCGGTGAGACCGAGCGAGGTGCCCGTGACCGCGCCGACGAGCAGGCAGCGCACCAGGTCGTAGCCGCTCGCCGCCGCCCGCTCGGACAGGCCGTTCAGCACGGCGCCCGCCACCGCGCACACGGCGACGGCGGCGAGCGCGGCGGTGCGCACCCGCGGTGCGGGGAGGCCGCGCGTGCGGTCCGTGCCGGGGCCGCACGCTCCGGGGGAGGCCTGTGGGGCCGCGGCCGGGGAGGGGTCGGAGGGGGAGGCGTCCCCCTGCCCGGGTCGGCCGCGCCTCCGCCACGCCCACCACGCCAGGACCGCCAGGCCCAGGGCGGAACTGGCGTACATGAGCACGTTGTAGAGCAGGTGCGGACCCACGACCTGTGCGCTCAGCAGCGGCCAGGCCCGGACGAGGGCGCCCCCGGTCTGCGTGAAGGCGTCCCAGGCCATGTGGGTGGCCGCGCCCACGGCGAGGGCGGCCGCGGCGAGTGCCGCCGCGTGCACCGGCCGCCCCGCCCCGGTTCCGCCGGACCCCGGTGCCCGGCCCGCCAGGGCGTGCAGAGGGGGGCGGAGGGCATACGTGTACACCGCCAGCACGGCGCCGCCGAGCAGGACGTCCAGCCACAGCCCGCCGGGCGTGTGCGTGGTCGTCGCGGAGAGGGGCAGCGGCAGGTAGTAGGGCAGGTCGGGCACGACCGATCCGACCACCAGCGCGGCCGGGGGAAGCCGGGTGCGCGCCAGGGGCAGCACGGCCGCGACGTGGCTGAGGGTGAAGGGCACGGCGGCAGGCTACCGGGCTCCCGCACGGGCTCCGGGGCAGGGGGACCGGTCCTCCGGAGGGGCGGCCGAGCGGGTGCTCCCCGGTGTTCCGGCGCCCCTGGGGCCGGGCGCGGTCGCGCTGACCGGCGCCAGGGGTCCGCGGCCGAGCCGCGCCCGAGCCTCGGCGGCCCCGGCCGCCGGGGTCAGAGCTCCACGTCCTCGCCGAACCACGGTTCGACGATCCCGTCCCAGGTGCCGTCGTTGAGGGCGATGTTCAGCCACTGGTCGACGTAGTGCTTCAGGACCTCGTCGCCGAGAGGCAGCATGAAGGCCTTCTCGAAGTAGTCGAAGGGCTCGTCCGGGTGGACCGCGCACAGTTCCTCGTGCTCGTTGGCCGCCCAGAGCGTCTCGGACGCGTCGGTGGTCATGACGTCGGCGTTGCCCGCGATGATCTCCTCGAAGACGGTGTTGTTGTCGTGGCGGATGAGCTCCCCCTCGGGGTAGTGCTCCTCGGCGAAGACCTCGTTGGTCCCCCCGCTGGGCATGATCGAGCGGACGCCCGGCTGGTTGATCTGCTCGATCGTCCGGTAGTCGTCGACGTTCTCGCACAGGGTGATGGGCGTCTTGCCGTCCTCCATGAGCGCCGCGGAGAAGTACACCTGCCGGGCGCGCCCGGTGCTGACCGAGATGCCGCCCGCGGCGATGTCGCAGGAGCTGAGGAAGTCGCCCATCAGGTCGTCCCAGCTGGTCCGGACCCACTCGACCTCCACGCCCATGTCGTCCGCGAGGTCGCGTGCCATGTCGACGTCGATCCCGGTGAACTCGTCCGTCGCGGGGTCGAGGTAGGTGAAGGGCCGGTAGTCGCCGGTGGTGCACACGCGCAGCGTGCCGCTCTCCAGGATCTCGTCGAGCCGGCTCCCGGAGACCTGTTCCCCGTCGGAGGCGTTCCCGGCGCCGCCGGTGTCGGCGGCGGAGCATCCCGTGGCGAGTGCGACGGCCGCGAGGGCGGTGAGGGCGGTGGCGCGGGTCTTCACTGGGTCTCCTCCGTGTTCCGTCCCGCGGACCGCCGGGGGCCGGCCGCGCGGGACGCCGTGTGACCCGCGTCATATTACCGACGGCGGTCTCCTCCCGGCCGCCCGCCCGCGGGGCCCGCGCCGGGCAACCGGACCTCCCCGACGGGGGACGCCGACGCCGGCCCGGGGGGCAGGGTCGCGTTCCGCCGCGGGGCCGGGCGCCTCCTCGCCCGCCACCCGGGCGGACGCGGGCGCAGCACCCGGCCGCCGCGCGGACACGCCCGGCACGGGCCCCCGGAGCCCCGCGACCGAACGCGGTTCTCTACCATCCGGTGTATGGACGTCCCTGAGAGCGGGGCCGCCGGAACCGGCGCCCCGAACCTGGCCGAAGGGTTTCCCGACGCCACCCCACAAAGGTGGCGGGAACTCGTCGCGGGGGTGCTGCGCAAGAGCGGTGTCCCCGAGGAGAAGCTCGCCGACGCACCCGAGTCGGCGCTGGCCACGCACACCTACGACGGGTTCGACATCGAGCCCCTCTACACCTCGGAGCCCCCGGCCGCGGACCCGGGCTTCCCGGGACTGCCCCCGTTCACCCGCGGCTACCGGCCCGGCGGGAGCGTGCCCGACGGCTGGGACATCCGCGCCCGCCACACCGACGCGGACCCGGCCGTCCTCCGCCGCCGGCTGCACGCCGACCTCATGAACGGCGTCGGCTCGCTGTGGATCGCCGTCGGCGGCGCGGGCCTGCCGCCCTCGGCGCTCGGGGAGGCCCTCGCCGACGTCCACCTCGACCTCGCGCCCGTCGTCCTGGACCCCGGCGCCGACCACGCCGACGCCGCATCGGCGCTGCTCGGCGCGCACGCGGACGCGGGGGTGCCCGACGGCCGGATCGTCTCCCACCTCGGCATCGACCCCCTGACCGTGGCGGCGCGCTCGGGCGAGCGGCCCGACGTCATGGACCCGGCCCGCCTCGCCGCCGAACTCTCCCGGGAACGCCCCGGCCTGGGCCTGTTCGTCGCGGACGGCACCCTCGTCCACAACGCGGGCGGCTCGGACGCGCAGGAGCTGGGGTTCGCGATCGCCGCGGGCACCGCCTACCTGCGGGCCCTGCACGCGGCCGGGCTGGACGTCGCCGAGGCGGCCTCCCGGATCGGCTTCCGCCTGGCCGCGAACGCCGACCAGTTCAGCGTCATCGCCAAGCTGAGGGCGGTCCGCGGCATGTGGAACCAGGTGCTCGCCGCCAGCGGGGTGCCCGCCGGCCGGCGCTCCATGAGCCTGCACGCCGCCACGTCCGAGGCGATGATGACCCGCCGCGACGCGCACGTGAACATGCTGCGCACCACCGTGGCGTGTTTCGCGGCCGGCGTCGGCGGCGCGGACGCGGTCACCGTCGCCCCGTTCGACTCGGCCGTGGGCCTGCCGGACGACTTCGCCCGCCGCATCGCCCGCAACACCCAGTCGCTCCTGATCGAGGAGTCGCACCTGGCGCGGGTGATCGACCCGGCCGGGGGCTCGTTCTACGTGGAGGCCCTGACCGGGGACCTGTACCGGACGGGCTGGGAGTTCTTCCAGGAGCTCGAGGCGGCGGGCGGCGCGGCCGAGGCCGTCGCGGACGGCTCGCTGCGCGAGCGCGTCGACCAGGTGTGGGAGCGCCGCCGCCGCGACCTCGCGCACCGGAGGTCGCCGCTGACAGGGGTCAGCGAGTACCCCGACCCGGCCGAGAAGCGCCTGGTCCGCGAGCCCGACCCGGCCGCGGTGACCGGGGCCTGGTTCCCGGTCCGCCGGTACGCCGCGGACTTCGAGGCGCTGCGGGACCGCGGCGACGCGCGGGAGGCGAGGACGGGGACGCGTCCGACGGCGTTCCTGGCCACGCTCGGGCCCGTCGCGGCGCACACGGCCCGCGCGTCGTTCACCGCGAACCTCCTCGCCGCGGGCGGCGTGGGGGTGCGCGAACCCGGGCCGCTGGCCGACGCCCACGCCGCCGCCGGGGCGTTCGCCGCCTCCGGGTGCAGGGTCGCGGTGATCTGCTCCTCGGACAGGGTGTACGACGAGCACGCCGAGGCGGTCGCGCGGGCGCTGAAGGGCGCCGGGGCCCGCAGGGTGCTGCTCGCGGGACCGCCGCGCGACGCCTACCGCGAGGCCGGGGTGGACGCCTTCGCCCACCGGGGCTGCGACGCGGTCGCCCTGCTCACGGACCTGGTCGACGTCCTGGCCACCGAGCCGCCCGCTCCACCCACGAAAGCCCAGGGGGCGCACGCATGATCCCCGACTTCTCCGCCGTCGCCCCGGAACCGTCCGGCGCCGTCCCCGCCGCTCCCGCCGACTGGCGGGCGGCCGTCGAGTCCGCCACCGGCAAGGCCGCGGACGCCCTGGAGTGGGAGACCCCCGAGGGCATCGCCGTCAAACCCCTGTACACCCCCGCGGACCGCGCGGGCCTGGAGTTCGTGGACGGGCTCCCCGGCATCCCGCCGTACCTGCGCGGCCCGTATCCGACCATGTACGTCAACCAGCCCTGGACCATCCGCCAGTACGCCGGTTTCTCCACCGCCCAGGAGTCCAACGCCTTCTACCGGCGCAACCTCGCCGCCGGGCAGAAGGGGCTCTCCGTCGCCTTCGACCTGGCCACCCACCGCGGCTACGACTCCGACCACCCCCGGGTGGCGGGCGACGTCGGCATGGCGGGCGTGGCCATCGACTCCATCTACGACATGCGCCAGCTGTTCGACGGCATCCCGCTGGACCGGATGAGCGTGTCCATGACGATGAACGGGGCGGTGCTGCCCGTCCTCGCGCTGTACATCGTCGCCGCGGAGGAGCAGGGCGTCCCCCCGGAGAAGCTGTCGGGGACCATCCAGAACGACATCCTCAAGGAGTTCATGGTCCGCAACACCTACATCTACCCGCCGCAGCCCTCGATGCGGATCATCTCCGACATCTTCGCGTTCACGTCGCAGCGGATGCCGCGCTTCAACTCCATCTCCATCTCCGGCTACCACATGCAGGAGGCCGGAGCCACGGCCGACCTGGAGCTGGCGTACACCCTCGCGGACGGCGTGGAGTACATCCGCGCGGGTCGGCGCTCCGGGCTGGACGTGGACGCCTTCGCCCCGCGCCTCTCGTTCTTCTGGGCGATCGGCATGAACTTCTTCATGGAGGTCGCCAAGCTCCGCGCCGCGCGCCTGCTGTGGGCGCGCCTGGTCAGGGACCTCGGCGCGACCGGGGACAAGTCGCTGAGCCTGCGCACCCACTCCCAGACCTCGGGCTGGTCGCTCACCGCCCAGGACGTGTTCAACAACGTGGCCCGCACGTGCGTGGAGGCGATGGCCGCCACCCAGGGGCACACCCAGTCGCTGCACACCAACGCCCTGGACGAGGCCCTGGCCCTGCCCACGGACTTCTCCGCGCGCATCGCCCGCAACACCCAGCTGCTGCTCCAGCAGGAGTCCGGGACCACGCGGGTCGTGGACCCGTGGGGCGGCAGCTACTACGTCGAACGCCTCACCCAGGAGCTGGCGGCGAAGGCGTGGGCGCACATCCGCGAGGTGGAGGGCGCGGGCGGCATGGCCGCCGCGATCGACGCCGGACTGCCCAAGATGCGCATCGAGGAGGCCGCCGCACGCACCCAGGCGCGCATCGACTCGGGCCGCCAGCCCGTGATCGGCGTCAACAAGTACCGCCCCGACACGGCCGACGAGATCGACGTCCTCAAGGTCGACAACTCCAGCGTCCGCGCCCAGCAGCTGGACAAGCTGCGCCGCCTGCGCGAGGAGCGGGACGAGGACGGGGTGCGCCGCGCCCTGGCCGCCCTCACGGAGGCGGCGGGACGCGAGTCCAGGGCGGACGAGTCCCTGACGAACAACCTCCTGGCCGCGGCCGTGGACGCGGCACGCGCCAAGGCCACCGTCGGCGAGATCTCCGACGCCATGGAGAAGGTCTTCGACCGCCACTCGGGGCAGATCCGTACGATTCAGGGTGTGTACAGGAACGAGGCCGCCGGGAGCGCGGACGCGGCCGGGCTCATGGAGCGCGTGAGCCGGAGGGTGGACGGGTTCACGGAGGCGGAGGGCCGCCGCCCCCGGATCCTGGTCGCCAAGATGGGGCAGGACGGCCACGACCGCGGCCAGAAGGTCATCGCGACCGCGTTCGCCGACCTGGGCTTCGACGTGGACGTCGGTCCGCTGTTCCAAACCCCGGCCGAGGTCGCCGCCCAGGCCGCGGAGGCCGACGTGCACGTGGTCGGCGTGTCCTCGCTGGCGGCGGGGCACCTCACCCTGGTGCCGGCCCTGCGCGAGGAGCTGGCCGCCCTGGAGCGGGAGGACATCATGATCGTGGTCGGCGGGGTCGTCCCCCCGCAGGACTTCGAGGCCCTGCGCGAGGCGGGCGCGGCGGCGATCTTCCCCCCGGGGACGGTCGTCGCGGAGGCCGCGGTCGACCTGCTCGACCAGTTGGAGGAGCGGCTGGGGGGCCGCGGGGAGGGGCCGTAGCGGGCCGTCGGCAGCGCGGGCGGCACGGCGACAGGGGCCGAGGGGCCGGAAGGGGAGAAGGCGTGGGCGACGAGGGATCCGTACCGGGGGCGCGCGGCGGCGGGCGGCGGCCGGTCGACGTGGCCGCCCTCGCCGAGGGGGTCCTGTCCGGGCACCGGCCGACGCTGGCACGGGCGATCACCCTGGTGGAGTCACGCCGTCCGGACCACGCCCGGTCCGCCCAGGAACTCCTCGTCCGGCTGCTCCCGCACACGGGGAAGGCCCACCGCGTGGGGATCACCGGGGTGCCGGGCGTGGGCAAGTCCACCTTCGTCGACACGCTGGGCACCCGGCTGACCGGCGCCGGGCACCGCGTGGCCGTCCTCGCCGTCGACCCGTCGTCCACGCGGTCGGGCGGGAGCATCCTGGGGGACAAGACCCGGATGGCCCGCCTGGCGGTCGACCCGGACGCGTTCATCCGGCCCTCGCCCACGGCGGGGACGCTGGGCGGCGTCGCCCGGGCGACCCGGGAGACCATGCTGCTGATGGAGGCGGCCGGGTTCGACGTGGTCCTCGTCGAGACCGTGGGCGTCGGCCAGTCCGAGGTGGCCGTGGCCGCCATGGTGGACTGCTTCCTCTTCCTCACCCTGGCCCGCACGGGCGACCAGCTCCAGGGCATCAAGAAGGGCGTGCTCGAACTGGTCGACGTGGCCGCGGTCAACAAGGCCGACGGGCCCCACGCCGACGACGCCCGCAAGGCGGCCCGCGAGCTGTCGCGCGCGCTGCGTTTGCTCCAGCCGGTGCACCCGGGATGGCGCCCGCCGGTGCTGACGTGCAGCGGTCTCACCGGGGACGGGGTGGACGAGGTGTGGGAGGCGGTCCTGCGGCACCGCCGGACGCTGGAGGCCGACGGCGCCCTCGGGGAGCGCCGCCGGGACCAGGGCGTCAGCTGGATGTGGGACCAGGTGCGGGACAGGCTGATGGACTCGTTCCTGCGGGACCCGGGGGTGAGTTCCCTCATCCCGGGGACGGAGGACGGGGTGCGCTCGGGGGAGACGACGGCGACCCTCGCCGCGCTCACCCTCCTGGAGGCCTTCACCCAGGGTGACGCTTCCCCGAAGGGGTGAACACACGGTGACCGGACCGGGGTTCTCGGCGCCGGTGCTCGACGCGGGTGCGGCCGCAGGGGGTTCCATGTCGTGAAATGACCCAGCGTAAACGGGTGATACCGCCTGGCCGGAGGGAGGTTCGTGCCCACGAGGCGAAAATTTCTTGCCCTATGCCATTCCCGAACGGGCGGTTCGCTTATACCGTGTGTGTCCAACGACTTACCAGACTCGCGGACGCGCAAGCGTCCTGCCTCCGGTGGTCCGGTTCTGTGGGAGTGGCGCCGGGCCGGGTGGGCGCGACTCGCCTGTCTGCGTATGGTTAAGCGAGGGACCCCTCACCATCTCAATGTGGGGCCGGGAGGAGTGAACGTGCACAGGCTTGGGCTGAGCACGCGGGTAGAGAGCCGCAGCGTCATCGTCGCGATCGAGGGAGAACTCGACATCGCGACCGCCGCCGACCTCCAGGAACACGTCCAGTCCGCCGTCAAGGACCACGGTCCGTGGCTGATCCTGGACCTGTCCGGTCTGGACTTCATGGACTCGAGCGGCCTGAACGTCATCATCAACGCCTACCGGACCGTTCGCGAGATGGGCGGATCGCTGGCACTGGCCGCCCTCAACGAACGCGTCACCAAGGTCGTCCGCCTGGTCGGCCTGCACCGCCAGGTCCCGGTCCACCAGACCGTGGCCACCGCCGTCGCCGCCATGGAGGCGCTGGAGGCCAAGCGGCAGGCCGGGTAGTCTCCGGCCGCATGAGCCGGTTTCTCCCCCCGGGTCCCGTCGACTTCTCGTGGGACCACAACAGCCACTACCACGACCACCTCCTGCGCCAGGTGCCCGGGCACGGCCCGCCCGCCGACCGCCGGGGCGCCTCGGGGCCCTCGCGCGACGCGCTCCGCGCGCGGCCCCGGGCCCTCGACGTCGGCTGCGGCGGCGGCAGGTTCGCCCGGGTCCTCGCGACCCGGGGGTTCGCCGTGGACGCCATCGACCCGGCGAGCCGGATGATCGACCTGGCACGGACGCTGACACCGCCCCGGCTGCCGGTCGACTACAGGGTGGCCTCCCTGGAGGAGGCCGAGCTGGACCCGGCGGGGTACGGGTTCGTCGGCGCGGTCTCCAGCATCCACCACATGCCGTTCGGGCCGTCCCTCGAACGGATGGCGTCCGCCCTCGCCCCCGGCGGGACCCTGGCCGTCCTCGGCCACTACCGGGAGCGCGGCTGGACCGACGCGGCCGTGGGCCTGGCCGCGCTCGGCCCGCAGTGGGCGATCGGCGCCGGCCTGGGGCTGGCGCGCGCCCTCACCGGCACGCCCGACCTGCACAAGGCGGGGCCCACGGCCGAGATGCCCGTCCGCGAGCCCGACATGGACATGGGCGAGATCGCCGAGGCGGCCGGTAGGCACCTGCCCGGGGCCCGGCTGCGCAGGCTGCTGTTCTGGCGGTACTCGCTGGTGTACCACCGCCCCGCCTGAACCCGGCCCCGTCCCCGGGCCTCCTCCCGTCCCCGGCCCTCTTCCCGTCCCCGGCCCTCTTCCCGTCCCCGGCCCTCTTCCCGTCCCCGGGCCTCCTCCCGTCCCCGGGCCTCCTCCCGTCCTCGGCCCTCTTCCCGTCCCCGGCCCTCCTCCCGGTCCCGCCCCGGCCGCGGTAGGAGCGGACGGGCCCCCGAACTCCCTTGCCCTGACGCGGACGTCAAGGTCTAGCGTGGCGTCCATGCGCATCGGAGAGTTCGCGGAACGGGCGGGGGTCAGCACGAGGACCCTGCGGTACTACGAGTCCCGGGGGCTGCTCCCCACCCGCCGCGCGGTCAACGGATACCGCGTCTACGACGACGAGGACCTGCGCCTGGTGGAGCAGATCCGCACGCTCCAGGACTTCGGCTTCGGCCTGGAGGAGACCCGGCCGTTCGTGGAGTGCCTGCGGGAGGGCAACCCGACGGGGGATTCCTGCCCCGCCTCGCTCGACGTCTACCGGGACAAACTGGCCGAGCTCGACGCGCTGATCGGACGGCTGGGGGCGGTACGCGCCCAGGTGGGCGCACAGCTGGCCCGGGCGGAGGCGGACAGGTCCGCCGCGCCCGAGCCGCTGTGCCGGACGAGGGGACACGGATGAACGGTACGACCGGGCTGGACGAGGTCACGGACGCGACCTTCGACGAGGAGGTGCTGGGGGCGGACCGGCCGGTCCTGGTGGAGTTCACCTCCGACCACTGCCCGCCGTGCAGGCAGATGGTGCCCGTGCTGGACGCGGTCGCCGCCGAGACGGCCGGCCGGATCAGGGTGGTCCGGCTGGACGTCGGCGCCAACCCCGGGACCACGCGCGCCTACCGGGTGATGGGGACGCCCACGATGCTCGTCTTCCGCGACGGCGCGCCCGTGATGACGATGGTCGGCGCCCGTTCCAGGCGCCGCCTCCTCCAGGAGCTGGAGGACGTGCGGTGAGGCCGGGCCGCCCGTACCCCCGGTACGGGCGGCCCGGTCCGTGCGCGGCTCCCGCGGCTCCCGCGGCTCCCGCGGTGTCGTGCCCTCCGGGCCGCCGCCCGCCCCTCGCCGTGCGCGGCGGAGCCGTCCCCACCCAGGGGAGCCGGGGGCGGGCCCTCCCGGCCCGCCCGGCGGCGGGGGAGGGGGCGGCGACCCGAATCCGTCCTGTGGAAAACCCGGTGCACCCCCCTCCCGCGGGGAAGTATGGAGGAGGACGGGAAGACGGAGGTGACGGCCGTGCCGGTGATTCCACTGGATCGGATCGACGCGGACCCGGCCGGGCCGGTCGGCGGCAAGGCCGCCGGGCTCGGCGAGGTGATCAGGGCGGGTGAGAGGGTTCCACCCGGCTTCTGCGTGACCGCCGCGGAGCACGCCTCCGGGGCGGTCCCCGAGGACGAGGTGGCCGCCGCGTACAGGGCACTCGGCGGCGGGCCCGTGGCCGTCCGGTCGAGCGCCACCGCCGAGGACCTGCCGGAAGCCTCCTTCGCCGGACAGCAGGACACCTACCTCGACGTCGAGGGCATCGAGGAGGTGCTCGACGCCATCGGGCGGTGCCGGGACTCCCTGTGGACGGACCGCGCCGTCGCCTACCGGCGCGACCTCGGCATCGACGACGCCTCCGTGCGCATGGCCGTCATCGTCCAGCGCATGGTGCGCCCCCGGGCGGCCGGGGTGCTGTTCACCGCCAACCCGGTCACCGGCACCCGCGGGGAGACGGTCCTCGACGCCGTGCCGGGGCTCGGCACGGCCGTCGTGGACGGCACGGCCGAGCCCGACCACTACGTCGTCCGCCCCGACGGGAGCACCGACGGGCCCCCGGACGGCTGCCTCTCCCCCGGGGACGTGGACGGGCTCCGGGCCGCGGGCACACGGCTCCAGTCCCACTTCGGCGCTCCGCAGGACGTCGAGTGGGCCGTCGACCACGACGGGACCGCGTGGATTCTCCAGTCGCGCCCGATCACCACCCTGTTCCCCCTCCCTCCGCCCTCCGACGGGCCGCGCGCCTACCTCGAGTCCGGCCATATGCAGGGCATGCTGCGGCCCTTCACCCCCATGGGGTTCTCCGGGCTCCGGGTGGCCGGCCTCGCGTGGTTCCGCGCGGTGGGGGCGGCGAGGGGCGGTGCGGCGGAGCGGTCGGTCGCCGAGGTGGGCGGGAGGTTCTACCTCGACCTCACGCCGTTCCTGCGCAACCGGGTGATCCGGGGTCTCCTGCCGGGGCTGATGGGCGTCTACGGCCCCCGGACCGCCGCGTCCGTGCGCGCGCTCCTCGCCGACCCCCGGTTCGCGCCCCGGCGCGGCGGACGCGTCGACCCGCGCGTCGTGGCCCGGATCGTCGCCGGGGTCGCGCCGCTCACACGCGACTTCGTCGCGGGGGCGGTGACCGCCCTCGCTTTCCCCGACGACGCCAGGCGCCGGGTCCTGCGGGCCGGGCCCGAGATCCGGCGGCAGATCGCCGAGTCCTCCAGGGGCGTCGTCACGGCCGGTGAGCGCCTGGCCTTCGCGGAGAGGGTCCAGGTCCCGGTGATGACGGGCGGTATGACCCCCATGCTGGGGGCCCTGTACACCGGCATCCTCTCCGCCAAGGCGCCCGAGCTCCTGCTCCGGGGCGTGGCGGACCCGGGGGAGGTCGCCACCGTCCTCGGGGGCATGCCGCACAACGTCACCACGGAGATGGACCTGGCGCTGTGGCGCCTCGCGGAGGAGGCCGGCCCCCACCGCGCCCTGTTCGGGGAGACGCCCCCCGGGCGGCTGGCCGAGCTGTACCGCGCCGGGGAACTGCCCGAGTTCGGGCTCGGCGGCTTCCTGGAACGCTACGGCCACCGCGGCGCGGCCGAGATCGACGTCGGTGTGCCCCGCTGGGCGGAGGACCCCGCGCCGCTGTTCGGGGTGATCGCCAACTACCTTCGGGTGGACGATCCCGACCAGGCGCCGGACCGGCGCTTCGCCCGCGCGGTGGCGGAGGCCGAACGCATGCGGGACGAGCTGGTGCGCCGCGCGATGGCGTCCAGACCGGTGCGGGCCCGGTTGGCCGCGTTCTTCTTCGACCGGGCGCGCGCACTGTCCGGTCTCCGCGAGTACCCCAAGTTCGCGTGGCTGTTCGCGATCGGGGAGATGCGGCGCCAGCTCCTCCTGGTCGGGGAGGCGCTGGTGGCCGAGGGGAGGCTGGACGCTCCCGACGACATCATGTTCCTCGACCTGGAGGAGGCCCGGGCGGCGCTGGACGGGGCGGACCGGCGACAGCTCGTCGCCGAGCGCCGGGCGGTGTACACGCGGGAGCGGCGCCGCCGCAGGGTGCCCCCCGTCCTGCTGTCCGACGGGACGGACGTGGAGACGACCCTCCCCGCCCTCTCCACGGGGGACGCGGGAGACGGGGTGCTGGTCGGGGTGGCCGCGTCCGCCGGCACCGCGACGGGTGTGGCCCGGGTGGTCCACGACCCGGTCGGGGCGTCGCTGGGGCCGGGGGAGATCCTGGTCGCGCCCACCACCGACCCGGGATGGACACCGCTGTTCATGACCGCGGGCGGGGTGGTGGTGGAGACCGGCTCGACGGTGGCGCACGGACCGACCGTGGCCCGGGAGTACGGCATCCCCTGCGTGATCTGCGTGCCCGGCGTCACCGAGCTCGTCCGTGACGGACGGACCATCACGATCGACGGCGGCGCGGGCACGATCCGGCTGGAGGACTGAGGGGCGGGGTGGGAGGGGGCGGGAGGGGGTGGGGGTGGGGGACCCCCACCCCCGTTGTCGGCGGCGCACGGGGCCCGCTTCACCCACGCCCGCCCCCGTCCGCCCCGGGAGGCCGCTCCCCCGCCCGGGCGACGAGCGCGGCGAGGGCGGCGGCGCCGTCGAGGAGGGACCTCGACCGGGCATCGATGCTCGCGTCCCGGGCGTCCAGCGCGGTCGCCACCTCCTCCCACCGGCGGGCGCGCCGCAGTTCGGGCATCATCGCCCGCAGCGTGGCGACACGGTAGCCGGACAGGCGCAGCTGATGGACGATCCGCGCGTCACGGACGTCGTCGGGGAGGTACCGCCGCGGACCCCGCGGTGAGGAGCGGGGCGGCTCGACGAGGCCTTCGGCCTCCCAGTGCCGCAGCGTCGAGGGGCGCACGCCGAGTGCGGCGGCGAGCTCGGAGATGCCCATGGCGTCCGAGGAGCGCACGTCACCGATCGGTTCGGCGGAGATCAGGCCGGCGGCCCTCCTGGCCAGAGCGAGGTCCCGGCGCTCGGTGTGGAGCCGCGCGTGCGCCGCGTCGAGCAGTGCGAGCGGTTCCGGGCCGGGGCCCGCGTGTACCGCCCGCATGATCCTCCTGGCCTCCACGGGCCCCGTGCCGTGCGCGAGAGCCCGGTAGGCGAGCGCGGAATCCACGTGCGACGCGTCGTAGACCCGGTAGCCGGACCCGGTGCGCGGCGCCGGCGGCAGCACACCGTCCCGTTCGAGGTCGCGCACCTGTTGGACCGAGTACCCGGCACGGCGTGCGACGTCCACGGTTCGCAGGACAGCCGACTTGCGACTTCTCACCGGACTGCCTGGGCTTCCCCGGCGCAAAGTCTCCACAAGCACATGAAGTAAATACTAGAAGGCATGACCATAGAAGAGATCATGGGATTCGTCGGCGGCCTCGACGGGGTTCTGACCCTCCGGCCCGGCCCCGGGGACGGTTCGCCCGAGCTCAGCTGGGGCGACGCGTTCTTCTACTACGCTCCCGACGGCGAGGTCCCGCGGACGACGCAGCCGTTCGCGACGATCGTGACGAAGGACTACCCGGAGGACGCGTCGTCGCGCCTGGACCGCCCCGGCGCCTTCCGCCTGAACATCTCCGCCGGCAAGGACGCCTTCGTCGAGTGGACGGGACGCCGGCCGCGTGACGGGTCCGAGGACGGGGCCGACCCGGGCGAGCCCGACGTCCTGGTGGCCCACCCCGTCTACGGGGCACTGGGGTGGCTGGCCGTGGTCGAACCGGGTCCGCGAACGGAGCCGGCCGTCCGGGACCTGCTGGTCACCGCCCACAGCCTGGCCCGCTCGCGCTACGAGCGGCGTGCCGGGGAGGATCCGGCCCGGTAGCGGTCACGCCCGCCCCCGGTGGCGGACCCGGCGGCCGGAGGAGGGGCACGCCGGTCCGTCGGCCCGGGTGTCGGGGGCAGCCGGGGCGGAGCCCGGCCGGGGGCGTCACCCGCTGCTCCGGCCCCGCATCCGCTCGGGGGCGGTCACATGCCGCCTCCTCCTCCGTCCCCGCCACCGCTGTCCCCGCCGCCCCAGCCCGAACCGCCGGAACCGCCGCTCCCGCCGGTGTCCGTGCCGGGGTCGCCGTACGGCGCACCGCGGTCGGGGCCCGGGACGTCGGGGCCCGGAGCGCCGTACGCCGGCTGCGGGCCGTACCCGGCGGAGGCCGCACGGCCCGGAGCCGCGTGGCCGGGGCTCGGCCGCCCCCGGGGGGCCGGAGGCGGTTGCCGTCCCGGCTCCGGGGCCGGCGCCCCCGCGTACCGGGGCCCCCGCGCCGGACCGGACCTCGCCCGTACCAGGGCGACGATCAGCAGGACGACGGCCCCGCAGACCAGCAGGGCGTCGAGGACGTCGAGGGCCATCGGCACGATGCCGTTGACCAGGAGGTACCGGTCGGGAGGCATCCCCGAGGCGATGAGCGCCGGGGGAAGGAGGGCGCTGACGGCCTGGAGGAGGGCGGCGGCGAGGAACAGGGCGCCGGCGGTCCGCACCGTGCCGGGGGAGCGGGACGCCCTGCGGGCGCGCACGAGGGCGACGACCCCGACCGCCGCGACCGGTCCCGCGACGACGACGCCGGTGACCAGGATGCTCAGGATGTACACGTCGGCCTCCTCAGGACGCCCGGTGTGTCGGAGGGACAGGGGGACGCGGCGTCCCGGGGGGACCGTGCGGGTCCGGGACGCGCCCGGTCGCCGCGACCACCAGGAGGAGCAGCCCCGCCGCGGACACGAGGCCGGGCACGAGGGAGACCAGGGTGAACAGGAGCGGGGGGACGGCCCCGTACCCGAGGCCGGTGAAGACGTAGTGGCCGCCGGCCCGGACGAGCCCGCCCAGGAGCGCGCCGACGGTGATGAGCGAGCCGCTCGCGGCCACCAGCCCCTTGCGGCCGGACGGCACCGCGAAGGCGAGGACCAGGACCACGAGGCCGAGGACCGCGAGCAGGAGGACGGTCAGCGTGGAGACGAGGACGGTGAGCAGGGGGGTGCTGGACATGGGGCCTCCGAGGGGCAGGACATCCCGACCCTAACGACGGGTGTGTGCTCCGTGCCCGGTTCTGGCTGATTCCGGCCACAGGGGTTCGCCGGGCGCCGTACCGCACCGGCCTCCACCCCGGCGCCGCATCCGCGTCCCACCCCATCCCGGCGCCGTGTGCGCGTCCGGCTCCCGACCCGCGGCCCCCGCCCGGTCCGCCGCCCCTGGCGTTCCACGGCCCGCCGCCTCCGCGCCGGGCGCCGGATACGCCCCGGAACCACGGGCTCCGTGCCATGATGGCGTGGCATTGCGCCGGTTCGGCGCGGTGCGTAACATCTCTTCGAACCGGTTCGACGATGGACGGGACGGCACTTGCGGATCTCCGATGTGGCCCGGCACGCCGGAGTGTCGCCCAGCACGGTCTCCTACGTCCTCAGCGGCAAGCGTTCGATCTCCGAGGCCACCACGCGCCGGGTGCGGGAGAGCATCGACGCGCTCGGCTACCAGCCCCACGCCGGCGCCCGCTCGCTCGCCAGCCGCCGGAGCAACGTGATCGCCCTGGTCATCCCGTTGCGCGAGGACGTCCACGTCCCCGTCGCGATGCGCTTCGCGGTCTCCGTGGTCACCGCGGCCCGCGCCTTCGACCACGACGTCCTCCTCCTCACCCAGGGGGAGGGGCCCGACGGGCTGCGCCGGGTCGCCGGCAGCGCGATGGTGGACGGCGTGATCGTCATGGACGTGGAGGCCGACGACGCGCGCGTGCCCGTCCTGCGCTCCCTGGACCTGCCGTCCGTCCTGATCGGGGTCCCCGAGGACACCGAGGGTCTGACCTGCGTGGACCTGGACTTCGCGGCCGCCGGTGCGGCATGCGTGCACCATCTGGCGGACCTGGGGCACACCGAGGTGGCGTTCGTCGGCCAGCCCCCGTCGGTGTACGAGCGGCGCACGGGGTTCGCCGAGCGCACCGTCGCCGGGTTCGAGGAGGCGGCGGCCGAGCGCGGGATCGTCGCCACCTCGCACCCCTGCTCCCCCGACACCGTCCGCGAGGTCGTCGGCACGCTGGTCGGGGAGCACCCCGGGGTCACCGGCCTCATCGTGCACAACGAGCCCTCGGTGGGCCCGCTGCTCGAGGCGTTCGCGGAGCACGGGCGCACCGTCCCGGGGCTGTCCGTCGTCGCCATCGGGCCGGTGCCGCCCGGCGTCCCGCCGCTGACCTCGGTGGACCTCCCCGCCGAGGAGGTCGGAGCCCGTGCCGTCGGCCTGCTCATGGACAAGATCGACGGGCCCGCGCACCCGGGGGTGACCCTCCAGGTGCCGAGGCTGACCACGAGGGACAGCACCGCGCCCCGGCCCTGAACACCGCGCCCCCGCCCGGGCCGGACTGCGCCGAACGGCGCAGGCCGACAATCCTTTCGGGTGAAAGGGGTCGGGCTCGCCGTCCCCGGCGCCCGGCGTCAATCGACCGCGGTCGGGGACATTGTGCGGATTGGGCTGCCTGTTCGGTCACAGGATAGAGCAGAAAGGCGAGGGGGGTGCTGCTTTTCGCGGAAGAGGCGAAAAAAATCATGCCTCTTCGGATTCTCGCAGTTCAGCGAGTTCGGAAAAGAAGGAATGGTTCTCCCGTCCCTGCCCCGGCAATGCTTGGTGTCGGTATTGGCCACTTTTGTTAACAGTGTGGGGGATGGGGACCTTTTCCGGGCGTGGGCCCCGGCCACGGCCCGGACGGTGCGGCAGCGGGGCCCGGTGGTACGTGTTCCCGTCCGGCGCGTTCAGCGGTGGCCGGTGCGCAGGGTCTCGATGAGGGCCGCGATGTGCCCGGCGTCGCCCACCGCCCCGACCTCCAGCGCGAGGGCGTGGACCGACTCCAGGGCGCGGACCACCTCGCCGCTGCCCGTCCCCGCGTGCAGGACGTGGGTGATCTGCGACCTGGGGTAGCGGCGGTGGCCGCCCAGGGTCTTGACCGAGGACAGGCGGCCGTCCTTCTCCCAGCGGGCGACGGTCTTGGGGTCCACGCGGAACAGGCGGGCGACCTCGCCGGGCGTGAGGAGGTCCTCGGCGGTGTCCATGAGGTCGGGCAGGGGCGAAGGGGCGGGCACGGAGCGGTCTCCTCGGTCGGTGGGCGGTGCGGGTGCGGTTCCCGCGTCTGCAGGTGCGTCGGTGCGTGGGGATGCGGCGGCGGGGCCCGCGGGAGCTCGACCGCCGCACCCGGCTCAGGGGGTCTCGACCACGGCGCGGATCGTGAGCGGGCCCATCGTGGTGCCCCGCCACTCCCACTCCCAGTCCCAGTACACGGTCAGCTCGTCGACCAGGCGCAGGCCGGAGAGCGGGGCCCGGCCGGGCTCTCCCAGGCGCGGATACGGCACTTCCGCGCCGGGTCGGGGGCCGTCGTCCGTCACGCGCACGGTGAGCAGGAACGGGTTCTGGTCGATCACGATGCGCACGCTTCCGCCCGGTTCGCCGCTGAGGGAGTGGCGGTGGGCGTTCGAGACGAGGGCGACCGTGACGCGTGCGACCCTGTCCGAGGCGGGGCCGAGGACGGTTCCGCGCACCCAGGAGTCCAGGGTCCGGTAGTCGGGTTCGGGGCCGAGGACGATGCCGCTCCGGTGGCGCTCCTCGAAGCGGAGGCGGTGCGGGTACGGAACGGGTTCGGGGTCCGGGCCTGGGGGCGCCGGGGGTGCGGCGGCAGGCTGCATACGTCTCACCTCGTGGTCTCTGTCATCAGGTGGGCCCTGGTCCCGGCGGCCGTCTGCGTCCCCGGCCTCCGGGCCAACTCGTGCCGGGGGGCCGCCCCACCCTGTCCCTCGGTGGACGAAGCGGCCCCGCGTGTCCGGTCCTTCCGGCTCGGTTGCGCACCCCCCGACCGGTGGACGGGTGGCCGGGAGCACCCCGTGCCGCCGCATCGTGGCCGGTCCGGGCCCCTCCCGGCGACGACTCTTCCACTTGTGGCATTTCCTGGTCTACATTCATTAGGAAAGACGTTGCCTTTCGTATGCCGCGCGATGACAAACGATAATCCAGCGATATGAGCGATGAGGTGTGGAGAAGTGGATTCCGCACGCGAGCGGTTCGGTCTACTGGTGCGCAAATACCGCCTGCAAGCAGGTATGACGCAACACGAACTGGCTCGGGCTGCCGTGATCGCCCAGAGTACGGTCAGCGAGTTGGAACGTGGTATCAAAGGGACACGGCGTGAGCAAGTGGTACGCATCGACAGGGCGCTTATCGCACACGACGTTCTCGTCAATTCCTGGGACACGGCCTTCTCGCCGTCCGGGATGAACACCTACTTCCGCGATGTCGCCGAGGCGGAGCAGGTCGCGGTGGAGATCCGGGAGTACGCCCTGGGGCTGGTGCCCGGCCTGTTCCAGGTGGCGGAGTACGCCCGGGCCGTCATCCAGATCGGCTCGCCGCACGCCTCCCCGGACGCCATCGAGCAGATCGTCGCGGCGCGGCTGAAACGGCAGGAGATCCTCGGGAGGCCCCATCCCCCCAGGGTGACGGTGCTGTTGGACGAGACGCTGCTGCTCCGCCGCTTCTCGGACCCCGGCGTGATGCCGGCCCAGATCACCCATCTGATCAAGGCGTCGCACCGGCCCCGGATCACCCTCCAGGTCGTCCCGATGTGCACAGAGGGCCACGCCGGTCTGGGGGGCGCGTTTATGCTTAGTTCTGCCCCTGACCGTGGCACTTTCGCCTACGTCGAAGGCCACAAAGCGGGCATGTCCCTCAAGGAACCGGAGATCGTGGCCAGCTACGACCGGACCTTCGCGGAGCTGAGGAGCGCCGCCCTGCCGGTTCCCGCATCACGGTCTCTGATGGAACAGATTCGAGGCGATAGCGCATGATGGGCCAGAGCTGGCAGAAGTCCAGTTACAGCAACGGCGACGGCGGGAACTGCGTGGAGGCACGCGTTCACGCGATGGGCGGGACCTGGAAGAAGCCCAGCTACGGCGACGGCGGACACCGCGTGGAGGCCCGGACCGGTTCCGCCGCCTCCCGCGTGCTCCTGCGCGACACGCAGAACCGCGGGTCCGGCCACCTGTCGGTGCCGGTCCGCGAATGGGACGCACTGCGTCTCGCCCTCAGCGGTCAGTAGTCCCGCACACAGTTCCGCCCCCTGCCAGGGCTGTTGGCAGGGGGCGGTCGTGTTCTGCTCGACCAGGCTACCCGCAGGTCACCGCCTGTGCCGGTGACCAAAGTCCCCTCCCGGAGCGTCAGGCCGCGGTTGCTTCCCGTACTCGTCCGAGGTCACGCCGCCCCTCTGCCGGACGGCCGCCCCGTTCGGCCCGGTTCCACCGCGAACACCCGCCGGCCCGTCCGCGTCCGCGGCGGGAGCCCTCCGCGCTCCGCGGCACCCGGCCCGGGGCCGTGTCAGCGGACGCCGAGGAGGTGCTCCAGGGCGAGCTGGTCCAGGCGCTCGAAGTGGTAGCCGCGCTCCCCGACCTCCGTCAGGTCGATCTCCTCCGCCAGGACGTCGGCCAGGCTCTCCTCCTTGCCCAGGGTCGGCACCGACAGCTCCGGCACGCGCGAGGCCTCCAGGGCGGCCACGACCTCCGGGTCCGCGCGGAACGCCGCCGCCTTCTCCTTGAGGATCAGGTAGTTGCGCATGCACGCCGAGGCGGACTCCCACACCCCGCTCATGTCCTCGGTCCGGGGCGGCTTGAAGTCGAAGTGCCGGGGGCCCTCGTACCCGGCGCTCTCCAGCAGGTCCACGAGGAAGAACGCCTCCTTCACGTCCCCCGCGCCGAACCTCAGGTCCTGGTCGTACTTCACCCCGCGCTGCCCGTTGAGGTCGATGTGGAACAGCTTCCCGGCCCACAGCGCCTGGGCCACGCCGTGCGCGAAGTTCAGCCCGGCCATCTGCTCGTGTCCGACCTCCGGGTTCACGCCCACCATCTCCGGGTGCGCCAGCTCGTTGATGAACGCCAGCGCGTGCCCGACCGTCGGCAGCAGCACGTCGCCGCGAGGCTCGTTCGGCTTGGGCTCGATCGCGAACCGCAGGTCGTAGCCCTGGTCGATGACGTACCCGCACAGGATGTCGAACGCCTCGCGCAGCCGGTCCAGGGCCGCGTGGTCGTTCTTGCCCGCCTCCGACTCCGCGCCGTCCATGCCGCCCCAGCACACGTAGGTCCTGGCGCCGAGGGACACCGCCAGGTCGATGTTGCGGATCACCTTGCGGATCGCGTACCGGCGCACGTCCCGGCTGTTGGAGGTGAACCCGCCGTCCCGGAAGACCGGGTGCGTGAACAGGTTCGTGGTCACCATCGGCACCGCGAGCCCGGTCTCCTCCAGTGCGGCCCGGAACCGCTTGAGGATCGCCTCGCGGTCGGAGTCCGAGCTCCCGGGCGGGATGAGGTCGTCGTCGTGGAACGTGATCCCGTGGGCGCCGAGGCCGGCGAGCGCGCGTACCGCGTCGGCGCCGTCGAGGGGGGGACGCACCGCGTCGCCGAACGTGTTGACGCCGCGCCAGCCCACCGTCCACAGGCCGAAGGTGAACCTGTCCGCGGGCACGGGCCGGTAGTCGCTCATGACGTGTCTCCTGGGGGTAGGGGCCTCCGATCAGTTTGTCTAGACAGACAACTAAATGTCAACGGTGCGGCGCCCCGGTGTCGGGGCCCGGTGCGGTCCGGCGAAGGGGACCCGTCCCCCGGCCGGGTTCCGGACCCGTTCCCGCCGTGGGCCGGTGCGGAGCGGGGGCCGCGCCGGGGCGCGGACCCGTCCCCGCACCGGGCGCCGGTCAGCCGGTGACCGGATGCCCGCGCAGGACGGCGACCCCGCCCCCCGGCAGGTTCAACCCCTTCGCCGACGCCCCCGACAGCAGGTCCACGGCGTCCGGCCCCAGCCCCAGCCGCGCCGGGTCGATGCGCCGGGACCGGTCGTCGTGGTTGGTCACGAACACCCACGCCCCGTCCGGGCCGACCCGGCGCACCACGTCCAGCCCGTCCTCGGGGAACGGGCCCGTGCCCGCCGCCTCGGAGACCACCCGGCCCAGCCCGCGGTCCGAGAGCCGGGCCGACACGTACCAGGCCTCACCGGCCCCGTAGCGCCGCCGCGTCACGGCCGGGAACCCGTCCAGCGGCCCGCCCGCGTACCTGGCCACGGCCTCCGCGCCGGCCAGGTGGACGTGCTCGCTCCACGTCGTCACCTCCTCACGGACCATCCCCAGGTCCATGCCGACCGTCTCCCCGGCGAACATCGGGTACATCTCCTCCACCCGCACCCCCAGCAGGTCGCGCAGCGCCCCCGGGTACCCGCCGGTCCGCACCGTCCCGGAGGGGTCGGCGAGCCCGCTCAGGTAGGTCACCACGAGGGTCCCGCCGCCCTCGGTGTAGCGCGCCAACCGCTCCGCGGCCGCGTCCGACAGCAGGTACAGGGCGGGGACCACCAGCAGCGGGACCCGGGGCAGCTCCCGGTCGGGGCGCACGAAGTCCACCGTGCGGCCCGACCGCCACAGCACCCGGTGCACCTGGCGCACCGACTCCAGGTAGTCCACGCTGCGGGAGGGCAGCGACGGGCTTCCCAGCGCCCACCAGGACTCCGGGTCCCAGGTGACGGCGGCGTCCGCGACCACCTCCGCTTCGCTCGCCTCCGCCACACGGGGCAGCAGGCTCCCCAGCTCGCACACCTCGCGGAAGATCCGCGAATCCGGGCCGGCGTGCGGCACCATCCCCGAGTGCCACTGCTCCGCACCGCCCCGGGAGGCACGCCACTGGAAGAACATCGCCCCCCGCGACCCCCGCGCCACGTGCGCCAGGCTGTGCCGCACCGTCTCGCCGGGGCTCTTCGGGCGGGTCAGCTCGCCCGTGTAGGTCACACCCGCCGCCTGCTCCATCAGCAGCCACGGCCTGCCCTCGCCCGGGACCCGGGCCGCCCACGAGCGCGCCAGGTCGGCCGCGAACGCGGTCTGCTCCGCGCCGCCCTGCCCCGTCAGGCCGGGGTAGTCGTCCACCGCCACCAGGTCCAGGTGCTCCGCCCAGCGCCAGGGGTCCACCGGCACCCAGTCCCCGAACGCCAGGTTCGTGGTCACCGGCACGTCCGGGCGCACCTCGCGCAGCACGTCGCGCTGGTCGAGGAAGTGGTCGAGCATCTCGTCGGACAGGAACCGCCGGAAGTCCAGCACGTGCGCCGGGTTCGGCAGGTACTGCGTGGCGCGCGGCGGCAGGACCTGCTCCCACTCCGAGTAGTGCTGGCTCCAGAACGCCGTCGTCCACGCCTCGTTGAGCCTCCCCAGGTCGTGGTGGTGCCTGCGCAGCCAGTCGCGGAACGCGCGCGCGGTGTGGTCCGAGTGCGACCACGACCCGTACTCGTTGTGGACGTGCCACATCCGCAGCGCCGGGTGGCCCGCGTACCTCTCCGCCAGGGCGCGCGCGATCCGCGCCGAAGCCTCCCTGTAGGCCGGGGCGCACACGTCGTAGGTGTCGCGGCTGCCGTGCGTGAGCCGGGTGCCGTCGGCGGTCACCGGCATCGCGTCGGGGTACGCGAGGGTGAACCACGGCGGGGGGGACGCGGTCGGCGTGGCCAGCGCGACGCCGATCCCGGCCTCGCCGAGCCTGTCCATGGTCCGGTCCAGCCACTCGAACCGGTACTCGCCCTCGCGGGGTTCGAGGAGGCCCCAGGAGAAGACGCCGACCGTCACCAGGTTGACCCCGGCGCGGAGCATCAGGTCGATGTCCTCCTCCCGGACCTTCTCGGGCCACTGCTCCGGGTTGTAGTCGCCGCCGAACCACAGCGGGGACGACGGGGAGGCGCGGAAGACCGGGGCGGAGGGGGCGCCGGGGGAGGCCGCGGGCCGGGCCTGGGGCGCCACGGGGGGTGTGACGGGCGGGGTCGTGGGCGGCGCGGCCGCGGGCCGGGAGGGGGGCGGGGCCGCGGCCGACGGGGCGGGGGGCCGCGCGGCGGGAGGCGTCGCGGGCGGGGCGGAGGGCGGTGCCGGCGGCGGGGCCCCGTGCGGGCTTCCCGCCGGGTCGGGGCGGTCCGGGGGAGGCGACGGCGGGGTGGGCATGGGGGCTCCTCCTAGGGTGGGCGCGGGCCGGTTCGGCGCGTGGGCCAACAAAGTATGGCGATACCGCGTCCCCCGGCGACACCCCCACGCGAGGAGCCCGCATGTTCGCGACACGTCAGGTCCGCACCCGCCACCCGGTCACGGACTGGGAGGACGCGCTGGTCACCGGCAGCGGGCGCCTGGGAGCGCTCGTGCACTCCACGGCCGGCCGCACCCGCGTCACCCTCAGCCACGAACGGCTGTTCCTGCCCGTCACGGAGTCCCTGCCCGCCCCGCGGACCTCCCGGGTCCTGCCCGAGGTCCGGCGGCTCCTGCTCCGGGGGCGCTCACGGGAGGCCGCCGCGCTCATCGTCCGGACGGCGGCCGAGGAGGACCCCGGGTACGCGGAGACCCGGTGGATCGACCCGCTGGTGGGGGCGGCCGTGCTGTCGTTCGTCCCGCTCAGGCCCCGGTCGGGCCCGGTGGAGCGCCGGTGCGACCTGGACACGGGCCTGGTCACCGAGGATCTGCCGGGCGGTGTCGTGCACCGGGTCCTCGCCTCCCGCCCCGACCACGCGGTGGCCGTGGAGATCACCTCCGCCGGGGAGGGCGCGGGACCCGGGCCGGCACCCGGTGACGGCCCGGGGGCGGGCGACCGCGCCGGGGGCGGCGCGGCGGCCCCCGGGCGCGTGCCCGCCGCCGTCTCCGGGGACGGGACCGGCGGGGGCGGACTGGACGGGCTGTTGCGCCTCACCCTCCTGGAGGAGAGCCCGCCGGTCCGTCTGGCGGTGGAGTCCGAGACGGCCCCCGGGCTGATGGCGCTGCGCGTCGGCTTCCCCGAACGCCCGCCCGGAACCCTGCCGGGGTACACGGTGACCTGCGAGGTCGTCGCCGAGGGCGGGAGCGTCCGCGTCGTGGAGGAGGGCCTGGAGCTCCGGGGCGCCACCCGCGTCAGGCTGCTCGCCCGCGTGCACGTGCCCGCCCCCGGCCCGCCGCCGCCCCCGGGACCCCCGTCCCGCCCGGGGCCCCCGTCCCGCCCGGGGCCCCCGTCCGCCCGCGGGACCGTCGGCTTCCCGCCCGTCCCGCCCGCCCCGGGAACCGCCGGGCCCGGCGGCCCCCGCGACACGCCGGCCCCCGGCGCTCCCCCCGCCGTGGACTTCGAGGGGATCCTCGCCCGCAACCGGGACGCGCACGGTGAGCTGATGGACCGGTTCCGGCTCCGCCTCGGCGGCTCCGGAGGACGCCCCGTCCCCGGGCGCGCCGCGAACCGCGACGGCGCCGCCGTCGGAACGCCCCTCGGCGAGGACCTTCTGGAGGCGGGCCCCGCCCCCGACCTCGTCGCCCGCCTGGTCGACGCCGGACGGTACGCCGTCATCTCCAGCTGCGGCGACCTCCCGCCCACCCTCCAGGGGGTGTGGAGCGGCACCTACGACCCGCCCTGGCGCTCGGGGTACACCTTCGACGGCAACCTCCCCTCCGCCGTCGCCGCCCTCCACGCCACCGGCACGCCCGAGCTGATGACCAGCGTGTTCGACCTCCTCGACGGCATGGCCGACGACCTCGCCGAGAACGCCCGCCGCCTCCACGGCTGCCGGGGGGCGGTGCTCCCCGCGCACGCCTCCACCTCCGGGCGGCACAACCACTTCGGCCCCGAGTGGTGCCTCACCTGCTGGACGGCGGGGGCCGCGTGGATGTCCCGCCTCTACTGGGACCACTACTCCCACACCCGCGACCGCGCCTTCCTGCGCGACCGGGCCCTGCCCTTCCTCACCGCGGCCGGGGAGTTCTACGAGGACTTCGTCACCGCAGACGGCCTCGTCCCCTCCTACTCCCCGGAGAACACCCCCGGCGACGGTGACGGCCAGGCCGCCGTCAACGCCACCATGGACGTCGCCGCCGCCCGGGACCTGGTCCGCAACCTCGTACGCGCACACCGCGTCCTCGACGGGTCCGCGCCCGGCGGCCGCAGGACCCGCGGCGCCCGCCGCTGGCTGGAGCTCGGGGCCCGCCTGCCCGGCTACCGGGTCGCCCGCGGCGGTGAACTCGCCGAGTGGGCCGGACCCGCGGCCCCCGGGGCGGTCGAGCAGACCGAGAACCACGCCCACCGCCACGCCTCCCACCTCTACCCGCTCTGGTACGAGACCGACCCGGCTTTCGCCTCGCCCCGCCTGCGGGCGGCGGCGGTCCGCGCGGTCCGAGCCCGACTCGGTTGGTGGCGCGGCCAGGAGGCCGACGAGATGGCGTTCGGCCTCGTCCAGCTGGGGCTGGCGGCGGCCAACCTGGGGCTGGCCGGGGAGGCGCACGAAACCCTCGGCCTGCTCGCCACCCGCTACTGGCGGCCCACCCTGGTCCCCACCCACAACAGGGGAGCGCTGTTCAACGTGGACATCGGCGGCGGGTTCCCGGCGGTCGTCGCCGCGATGCTCGTCCGCTCCTCCGAGGGCCGCCTGGACCTCCTGCCCGCCCTGCCCCCGGACTGGCGCGGAGGGCGGGTCGAGGGCCTGCGGGCGCGCGGCGGGATCATCGTCGACAGCCTCGACTGGGAGGGCGGCGCCGCCCGCGCCGAGCTGCGCTCGGTGGAGCCGCGCACCGTCGTGGTCGGCCTCCCCGACGGGGCCCGGCGCACGGTCCGGGTCGGGCCGGAACGGGCCGCCGGGGTCGTCTTCCGGACGGGGGGCGGCCACGGCCCCGCGGACGCCTCCCCGGGCCGAGCCGGGCCGCCCCGGTGAGGGGGCGGGGCCGGAGGCGCCCGCCGTCCCGGCGCGGCCGGACCGGGCGCGCCGGCGGCCCGGCGGCCGGCGGGGCCCGGGCACTCCGTCCACGTGTCCCCAGGACCGGCGGGGCCGGGCCCCGGAGGGCGGGGAGGCGGTTCCGCGCCGTAGTCGAAGCGCTTCGAAATTAGTGCCCCAACACCCCTTGCCGCTACTTAGTCGCCTAATCAGACTAATGGTGAATTCGCGCCTGCCCCCGGGCCCCGGATTTCCCGGCGGCGGACGCTTCCCCCCACCGAGGAGCCCGCACATGCCTCCGCACCCGTCCGGACCCGCCGGACCGTCCGAACCCCCCGATCTCTCCGCCCGCTCGCGGCGGTTCCTGGCCGGCGCCGCCGCGACGGTGTTCGCCGCGACGGCCGTCGCGGCCGCCGTGACCACCGCCGACGCGGCCCCCTCCGGGCCGTCCCCCGCGCAGGACGCGTACACGTGGGACAACGCGCAGATCGCCGGCGGGGGGTTCGTCCCCGGCATCGTCTTCAGCGAGACCGAACCCGGCCTGGCCTACGCCCGCACCGACATCGGCGGCGCCTACCGCTGGGACACCGCCACCGAGCGCTGGGACCCCCTGCTCGACTGGGTGGGCTGGGACGACTGGGGCTGGACGGGCGTGGTGAGCATCGCCACCGACCCCGTCGACCCCGACCGCGTCTACGCGGCCGCGGGCACCTACACCAACGACTGGGACCCGAACAACGGGGCCATCCTGCGCTCCGACGACCGGGGCGAGACCTGGGAGGCCACCGAGCTGCCGTTCAAGCTCGGCGGCAACATGCCCGGTCGCGGCCTGGGCGAACGCCTCGCCGTGGACCCCAACGACAACAGCATCGTGTACTTCGGGGCGCGGGGCGGCCACGGACTGTGGCGCAGCACCGACTTCGGTGCGACCTGGGCCGAGGTGGAGGAGTTCCCCAACCCCGGCGACTACGTCCAGGACCCCTCCGACGGCACCGGGATGGCGAGCGACGTCACCGGGGTCACCTGGGTCGTCTTCGACCCGTCCAGCGGCACGCCCGGCGAGCCCACCCAGGACGTCTACGCGGGCGTCGGGGACCTCGACGACCCCCTCTACCGGAGCCGGGACGGCGGACAGAGCTGGGAACCCGTCCCCGGGGCGCCCACCGGGTTCCTGCCCGCGCACGCGGTCGTGGACCACGAGGGCGGACAGCTCTACCTCGCCACCACCAGCACGCCCGGCCCCTACGACGGCGACTCCGGCGACGTGTGGCGGCTCGACACCGCCGGCGGCGGGTGGACGCGCATCAGCCCCGTGCCCTCCGACTCCGCGGACAACTACTTCGGCTACGGCGGACTCACCGTCGACCGGCAGGACCCGGACACGCTGATGGTCGCCACCCAGATCTCCTGGTGGCCGGACATCCAGATCTACCGCAGCACCGACCGGGGTCAGACCTGGACCCAGGCATGGGAGTACAGCTCCTACCCCGAGCGCGAGACCCGCTACGACATGGACATCTCCACCGCGCCCTGGCTCGACTGGGGAGGCGCCGGGACGCCCCCGGAGACCCAGCCCAAGCTCGGCTGGATGACCCAGGCCATGGCCATCGACCCGTTCGACTCCGACCGGTTCATGTACGGCACCGGCGCCACCGTCTACGGCAGCGACAACCTCACCAACTGGGACGACGACACCGTCTTCGACATCGAGGTGAAGGCCCACGGCATCGAGGAGACCGCCGTCAACGACCTGATCAGCCCGCCCGAGGGGGCGCCCCTCCACTCGGCGGTGCTCGACCTCGGCGGCTTCACCCACGAGGACCTGGACACCGTCCCGGACCGGATGTTCCACGAGCCCCACTGGGGCGCCGGGACCGCTCTCGACTTCGCCGAACTCGCCCCCGCGACCATCGCGAGGGTCGGCGGCGGAGCGGACGACGCCGCCATCGGCCTGTCCACCGACGGCGGCGACAGCTGGTGGGCGGGACAGGAGCCCGCCGGGGTGACCGGCGGCGGCACGGTCGCGGTCGGGGCCGACGGCTCGTCGGTCGTCTGGAGCCCGGACGGGACGGGGGTGCACGTGTCCACCACGAGCGGTTCGTCGTGGACGGCCTCCACCGGGGTCCCGGCCGGGGCCCGGGTCGAGGCGGACAGGGTGGACCCGGACGTGTTCTACGCGGTGGCCGGGGGGACCTTCTACACCAGCACGGACGGCGGGGCCTCCTTCACGGCGCGCTTCGACGGCCTGCCCGCCGAGGGCGGCATCCGCTTCGGCGCGGTGCCCGGCCACACCGGGGACGTGTGGGTCGCCGGAGGAGCCGGCGACGACTACGGGATGTGGCGCACCACCGACGCGGGCACGGCCTTCGAGCGCGTCGGGGCGGTGGACGAGGGCGACGCGGTCGGCTTCGGCGCCCCCGCGCCGGGGTCCGACTACCCGGCGGTCTACACCAGCTCGCGGATCGACGGCGTGCGGGGGATCTTCCGCTCCGACGACGCGGGCGCCACCTGGGTCCGGATCAACGACGACCGGCACCAGTGGGGCTGGACGGGGGCCGTGGTGACCGGTGACCCGAACGTCTACGGCCGGGTCTACATCGGCACCAACGGCCGGGGCATCGTCTACGGCGACCCGGCCTAGCGCAGGGGGCGCGGGGGCCGGGGAACGCTCTCGGGCGATCCGCGCCCGGCGCGCCCGTCCGACCGGGACGGGCGCGCCGGGGCCCCGCTAGCCCTTGACGGCGCCGATGATGACGCCCTTCGTGAAGTGCTTCTGCACCAGGGGGTAGATGAACGTGACCGGCACCAGGGCCACCACCACGATGGCCATCTGGATGGCCAGGTTGGGCGCCGACGCCGTCCCCTGGACCGCGTCGCCGATCACCGAGCTCGAACTGATCTGCTGTCCCTGCTGGACGTACTGCCGCAGCACCAGCTGCAGCGGCCACCTGGCGTTGTCGTTGATGTAGAGGATCGCGTTGAAGAAGGCGTTCCAGTAGCCCACCGCGTAGAACAGCCCGACGACGGCGGTGACCCCCTTGGACATGGGCAGGACCAGGCGGGTCAGGATCGTCCACTCGCCGGCCCCGTCCACCCGGGCGCTGTCGGCGATCTCCCCCGGCAGGTTCATGAAGAACGCGCGCATCACCACCAGGTTGAACGCGTTGACCGCCGTGGGCAGGATCAGCGACCAGTAGCTGTCGATCAGTCCGAGGTCGCCGACCAGCAGGTACAGCGGGATCATGCCGGGTGCGAACAGGAACGTCAGCAGGACCGCGAACAGCAGCGGCCGGTGCCACAGCGAACCCGGCTGGGACAGCCCGTACGCGGCCAGGACCGTGGCGGCCAGGCTGACGGCGGTGCCGACCGCCGTCACCCCCAGGCTCACCAGCACCGCCCGGGACACGACGCCGCCGCCGAACAGGTCGGCGTAGGCCTGGAGGGAGAAGCCCTGGGGCACCATGACGAGCCCGCCCGCGGCGTTCACCGCGGAGGCGGGGGACAGGCTGGTCAGGACCACGACGTAGAGGGGGAAGACGATGACGGCCGCGATCGCCGCCAGCGTGGTGTTCTTCGCTGCGCGGGCGGGGAGGCTCGGGCGTTCCGCCCACACGGGGCGGTCCTTGAACAGTGTGCTCATGCGCGTCGGTAGATTCCGTTTTCGCCCATCTTGTGGGCCAGCTTGTTGGCCAGCAGGATCAGGACCAGGCCGACGACGCCCTTCACGAGGCCCGCGACCGCTCCCGCACTGAAGTTCCCCGTGACCAGTGTCTGGTGGTAGATGAAGGTGTCCAGCACCTCGGAGACCTGCGCGCCGAAGGCGTCCCTCTGCAGGTAGAACTGCTCGAACCCGACGTTGAGGATGTCGCCGATCTTGAGGATCAGCAGCAGGACGATGACGGGCCTCAGGCCCGGCAGGGTGATGTGCCACATGCGCTGCCAGCGGTTGGCGCCGTCCACGGCCGCCGACTCGTAGAGGTTCTGGTTGATGGCGGCCAGCGCGGCGAGGAAGATGATCGTTCCCCACCCCGCGTCCTTCCAGACCATCTGGGAGGTGACCACGAACAGGAACGCGTCGGGGTCGCTCATGATCTCCAGCGGCGCGTACCCGTTCTGCCGCAGGAGCTGGGAGAACAGTCCGGCCCCGCCCAGGATCTGCTGGAACAGGGTGACGACCAGGACCCACGAGAAGAAGTGCGGCATGTAGACGATGCTCTGGAGGACCAGCCGCAGCCTCGGCGTCATGACGCTGTCCAGCAGGATCGCCAGCGCGATGGGGATCGGGAAGAAGAACACCAGCTGGACCGCGGCGATGACCAGGGTGTTGCCCGCGGCGCTCCAGAAGCGCGGGTCGGTGAACAGCCGCTCGAACTGGGCGAACCCGACCCACGGGCTGCCGAGGAGGCCGTCCCAGGGGTTGTACTCCTGGAACGCGATGACGTTGCCGAGCGTCGGCGCGTAGTGGAAGACGGCGAGCAGTCCGAGCGCCGGGACCGTCATCAGCAGCAGCTGCCAGTCGCGGCGCAGCCGGGCGCGCAGCGGCGCGCGGGTCGGGCGCCTCACGTCGGGGACGGTCCGGGGCCGGGCCCGGCCCCCGCGTCCCCGGGGCGCCGGGGCCGCTGTCCGCGGCGTGCGCGGACCCCGGCCGGCCCCGGGCCCGGCCGCGGGGCCGGCCGCGTCGCCGTGCCGGAGGCCGTCCACGGGGGCGCCGGTCCGCTCAGTCACGGCCGTGCTCCTGGAGGACGCCCATGTAGAACTCCCGGCCCTCGTCCCCGCCGTCGCGCCGCCAGTCCGCGACGGCCCGGTCCAGCTGCCCGAGGTCCTCGCGCCCGCGGATGATGTCCTCGACCTTGTCGGTCATGGGGGTCTCCGCGCCGGAGAAGCGCTCGGGGCGCTGGATGCGGATGCCCGCGAACGGGTCCTCCTCGGTGAACTGGGCGGCGTGGTTGTACCAGGTGGTCTTCCACTCGACGAAGTCCGGGTACTGGCTCTCGGTGATCGCCTGGGGGCGCCCGCTCAGGAAGTAGTAGCCGTCGTTGACCTCGCCGTTGCCCAGGTCGGTCAGCTGGGGCGCCCCCTGGTCGGAGCGCTCGTGGTGGACGCCCTCCTCGCCGTAGCGGTAGTCCATGTACTCCTGGGTGCCGAACGGCGCCGCGCAGAAGTCGAGGATGCCGAGGACCTCCTCGATCTGCTCCGGCTCCATCCCCCTGCGCACGAACACGGACTGGGCGGAGGGGTCCGCGGTGTGCATGACGGGGTCCCGGCCGGAGTCGCCGAACACCGGCATCAGGTCCAGGCGGAAGCCGGGGTGGTCGCCGAGCATCGCCGCGTACGCCTCGTGCCAGGCGCCGATGCCGTCCTGGTTGAAGACGATCTGACCGGAGTTGAGCAGCTCCTTGGAGTTGTCGGCCTGGGCGACGATGTCGGGGTGGACGAGTCCGGCGTCGAAGATCCTGCGCATGTACTCGACGCTCGCCCGCCACTCGTCCGTCTCGAACATGTGGATGAGCTCGCCGTTCTCGTACCGCCACTGCTTGGGGGCGCCGAACACCTGGCGGATGCTGAGGTTGAAGTCGCCGAACGCCCACCGGTTGCCGTCGGGGTCGTTGATCTCCTCGCCGATCGCGAACAGGTCGTCCGGGCTGGCGGGCGGCTCCAGGCCGTACTCCTCCAGCAGGTCGCGCCGGTACAGGACCCAGTTGCTGAACGGCTCGGACGGCCAGGGCACGCCCTGGAGCTGCCCGTTGAAGACGTTCCAGCGCCAGGCGTCGCTCTCCAGGTTGGCCAGCAGGGGGTAGGCGGCGGCCGCGTCGCCGGCCAGGTACGGGGTCAGGTCCTCGAAGAGTTCGCCCACGGCCCGGTTGAACTGGGGGATCAGGTTGATGACCCAGTCGGGGAACATCGTGATGTCGGCGACGTCGCGTCCGGCGATCACCGCGTTCATCTTGTCGATGATCGTGTTGCCGTCCTGGAAGTTGAACCTGACCGTCGAGCCGAGCCGCCCGTTGACGTGGTCGAAGAACGAGTTGTTGCCCAGTCCCGGGGGGATCGGCCCCCACATGGGGGTCATCGCCGTGTACTCGCCGCCGCGTCCCCGCGGCTCGGACACCGCCCGGAGGAACGTGTCGGGGTAGGCCGTGAACCCGGAGGGCGCGCCGTGCAGCCCCTCGATGTCGGGGGAGACGCCCTCGAAGGGGATGTAGGTGGGGATCAGGTCGTCCAGGGAGGTGGCGGCCGCGGCGGAGCCGCCGCCTCCGCCGCCCGATCCCGACGAGCAACCGGAGAGCACGCCCGCCGAGAGGGCGGCCGCGGTGGAGGCTCCCATGATGCCGAGGAAGCGCCGGCGGCCGGGCAGGGGAAGCAGGGGGGTGGGGGGCATAGCGTCGTTCCTTCGGTCGAGCAGGCCGGAGCCCAGGGGGGTAGGAAACGAAGGGCCATTTTGCTATGAATTAGTTGGCCGTTTAGACAAACAAATTACTGCACTGTGATGTGGCACACAAGATCCCTTCGAGGACGAAGTCGAAGCGGTTCGATTTCGAGGGGCATTGCCGCCGCGCACGAGAGACGGAACCCCCCATGAGCACGCATGCGACCGTCCCGCCCCACCGGGACCCCGGCCTCCCCGACGAACTCCGCCTGGACGACCTGCTCAGCCGCCTCACCACCGACGAGAAGATCGGGCTCCTGCACCAGCACCAGGCCCCCGTCGAGCGCATCGGCCTCGGCCCCTTCCGCACCGGAACCGAGGCGCTGCACGGCCTGGCCTGGCTCGGCCCGGCCACCGTCTACCCGCAGGCCCTCGGCCTCGCCAGCGCCTGGGACCCCGAGCTGCTGCGCCGGGTCGGGGAGGCCACCGCCGACGCGGTGCTCGCCGGCCTGGACCGGGGGGCCGGACGCAACGTGTGGGCGCCCGTGGTCAACCCCCTGCGCGACCCCCGCTGGGGGCGCAACGAGGAGGGGTACTCCGAGGACCCGTGGCTGACCGGCCTCCTGGCGACCGCCCACGCGCGCGGCCTCGCCGGGAACGGCGCCCGGCTCCGCACCGCGCCGACCCTCAAGCACTTCCTCGGCTACAACAACGAGGAGGATCGCTGCGTCACCTCCAGCGACCTGCCGCCCAGGGTCCTGCGCGAGTACGAGCTGCCCGCGTTCCTGCCCGCGCTGGAGGACGGGGCGGCCGTCGCCGTCATGCCCTCCTACAACCTGGTCAACGGGCGTCCCGCCCACCTGAGCCCGCTCATCGGCGAGATCCTGCGCCCGGCCGCCCCGGACCACATCCTGGTGGTCAGCGACGCCTACGCCCCCGCCAACCTGGCCGGGCTCCAGGCCTTCCACCCCGACCCGCCGACCGCCTACGCGCACGCCCTCCGCGCCGGGGTCGACAGCCTCACCCAGGACGACGACCGCCCCGACGGCCCCCTCGGGCACGTCCGGGAGGCGCTGAGGCGGGGACTGCTCACCGAGGCCGACATCGACCGGGCCGCCCGCCGCGTGCTGTCGATCCGGCTCCGGCTCGGCGAGTTCGACCCCGGCCGCCCGGCGGGCCCGGACGGCGGGGGAGACCCGGGCTCCGGGGACCGCGCGGAGGGGGGCGGAGGCGCCGCGGAGCGGCCGGGCGGGGCCGAACCCGCCGGCGCGTACACGGACGACACCCCCGCGCACCGGGCGCTCGCCCGCGAGGCCGCCACCCGCTCCCTCGTCCTGCTCCGCAACGACGGGCTGCTGCCGCTGCGCGGCGTGCGCCGTGTCGCCGTCATCGGCCAGCTCGGCGACACCGTGCTGGAGGACTGGTACAGCGGCACCCTGCCCTACGCCGTCACCGCGCGGGCCGGCATCGCCGAACGGGTCGAGACCGTGTTCTGCGAGGGCGCCGACCGGATCACGCTCGACACCGACGGCGGACGGGTGCTCGCCCCGGCCGGCGGCGGGCCCCTGGAGGTCGTCGCCCCCGGACACGGGGACGGAACCGGCTTCGACCTCCTGGACTGGGGCGGCGGAGCCTGCGCGCTGCGCTCCGCCGGGACCGGCCTGTACGTGGACGAGCAGCCGGACGGCGCCCTCGCCTGCACCGCGCCCGGACCCGGGACCTGGGAGGTCCGCCAGACCTTCCGGTTCGAGGAGCGCGCCGACGGCCTGGCCTGCCTCGTCCAGGTCCACAGCGGACGCCGTGTCGCAGTCGGCGCCGAAGGGGTCCTCCGGCTCACCGACGACCCCGCCGGGGCCGCCGGGTTCCGGGTCACGGGGCTGGGCACGGGGGCGGCGGAGGCCGCCCGGGCCGCCGCGTCCGCCGACGCCGTCGTCGTCGTCGCGGGCGACCACCCGATGGTGAACGGGCGCGAGACCGAGGACCGGACCGACCTCGACCTGGCCGCCGCGCAGGAGCGGGTCCTGCGCGCCGTGCACGCCGCCAACCCGGCCACCGCGCTGGTGCTCAGCAGCGGCTGCCCGTTCGGCGTCACCTGGGCCGACGACCACCTCCCCGCGATCCTCTGGTCGGCCCACGGGGGCCAGGAGTACGGCAACGCCCTCGCCGACGTGCTCTTCGGCGACGCCGAGCCCTCCGGCAGGCTCACCCAGACCTGGTACCGGTCCGCCGACGACCTCCCCGGCCCGCTCGACTACGACATCATCGGCGCGCGCGGCACGTACCTGTACTTCGAGGGGGACCCCCTCTACCCGTTCGGTCACGGCCTCGGCTACACCCGCGTCGAGTACGCGGCCCCCGCCGTCACGGTCGACGGCGGCCGGGTCACCGTCACCGTCGTGGTCGTCAACACCGGGCCCCGCCCCGCGGACGAGGTCGTGCAGGTGTACACGCGGCAGCTGGCCTCCCGGGTGCGGACCCCGCTGCGCGCGCTGCGCGGCTTCACCCGTGTCCGCGTCGAACCCGGCGGCGGCGCCGTGGCCACGGTGTCGTTCGACGTGGAGGACCTCGCCCTGTGGGACACCACCCGCGACAGGTTCGTCGTCGAGGAGGCGCCGCGCGAGGTGCTCGTCGGGCGCTCCGCCACGGACATCCGGGCCACGGCCGCCCTGAACGTCCCCGGGGAGGCCATCCCGCCCCGGGACGCGTACGAACCGTGGTCGGCCGCCGGGTACGACGAGGCCCGGGGCACCGCGCTGTGCCCGCTCACCCCCGAACGCGGCGACGCGGTGCGGGCGCGGGCGGACGGCGCCTGGGCGGCGTTCCACGACGTGGACCTCGGCGCGGGGGCCGCCGCCTGCCACCTGTCGGTCAACGCCGGACACGCCGCCACCGTGCGCCTGCGCCTGGACGACCCCGGCGACGGGCCGACCCTCGCCGTCGTGGACGTTCCGGCGGACCGGGACCGCTACGGCTTCACGGCCGTCCGCGCGCCCCTGGTCCCCGACGGCGTGCCCGCCCGCGGGGTCCGCGACGTCTACCTGGTGTTCGAGCGCTCCGGCACGGCGGTCGCCACCCTGGGGTTCTCCCGGGACTGACACCGGGCGGGACCCGCCGCCCGGAGCCCCGGTGCGCGGGCCGGAGCCCCGGGCCGGGGCGGACGCCGGACGCGTCCCCCGCGGACCCGGCCCGCGGGGGACGGGCCCCGCAGCCGCGGGACCGCCTACGAGCCGCCCGGGACCGCCGCCCGGGCGGCCCCCGGCGCGGGGAGCGGCAGCAGGCCGACGTCGAGCGCGTGGATCATCGAGGCGGCCGCGCCGCGGGCCGCCGCGCTCAGGCCCAGGGCCGACAGTTCGATCCGGCAGCCGCCCGCCCCCGGAGCGAACACGTTCGCCACGACCTCCTCGCGGCAGCCGGGCAGCAGCCACGGTCCCATGGGCACGAAGTACCCGCCCAGCAGCACCACGCTCGGGTTGGTGACGTTGACGAGCGTCGACAGCCCCCGGCCCAGCCACATGCCCGCCCGCTCCAGCGCGCCCACGGCGACGCCGTCACCGCTTTCGGCCCGCTCCACCGCCGCCGACACCAGTTCCGCGACGTCGCTCCCCGACAGGGGGCGGTCCGGCACGAGGTCCGGCACGGCCCCGCGCACGATCGCGCCGATGCCCGCCAGCGACTCCAGGCAGCCGCGGCGTCCGCAGGCGCACTCCGGGCCGTCCGGGGCGAGCGCCAGGTGGCCCACCTCGCCCGCGAACCCGCCCGCGCCCCGCAGCAGCTCGCCGCCGGCCAGGATGCCCGCGCCGATCCCCACCTCGCCGGTCACGTACGCCAGGTCCGGCGTGCCCGCGAAGGACCCCACCCGGTACTCCGCCATCGCCGCCAGGTTCGCGTCGTTGTCCACATGGACCGGCACGTCACCCGCCCCCGCCGTACGCAGCAGGTCCCCCACCAGGTCCCGCAACCGCACGCCCTGCCAGCCCAGGTTGGGCGCGCGGGTGACGGTCCCCGCGGGCGCGTCGATCAGCCCCGGCACGGCCACGCCCGCCGCCACCACGGCGCGCCCGCTGAGCTCCGGGGACTCCATGGCCTCCCGCAGCGTCCGCGCGATGCGCCGCGCGCACGCCTCCGGCCCCGCCGAACGCGCGTCGAAGGGGACGTGGCGGCTTACGAGTTCGTTCCGCAGCAGGTCCACGGCGACCACCGACAGGTAGTCGACGTTGACCTCCAGGCCGACCGCGGCCACCGACGAGTCGTCCAGCGCCAGCAGCACGCCCGGACGGCCCACCCTCTGCCGCGAGGTCTCCCCGGTCTCCAGGACCAGCCCCCGCGCCATCAGGTCGGCGACCAGGCTGGACACGGTGGTCTTGTTCAGGCCCGTCGCGGACGCGACCGCCGAGCGCGAACACGGGGCCAGCTCGCGGACCGTGCGCAGCACGACGCCCAGGTTGGTCTCGCGGACCGTCTGGAAGCTGACCGTTCCCGAACCGACCGTCACCGGGTCCCCCTCGCGTCGCCGGCGCCGCGCGCCGTGCCCGGATCGTACAGGGGCCGCGGAGGGGTCGTGGAAACCCGGTTGCGCCGTTCCGGGCCCTCTGCTGGAATCCCGGCCATGGTTCCTCCCGACGTCTTCCGCGACCAGCCCGCGCTCCACGGGACGAGGGTCCGGCTCGTGCCCCTCGACGCCGAGAGCGGCGAGGCCCTGCTCGGTCCGATGGTGGACATGGACCCCGAGGTCCGCAGGCTCACGGGGACCCACCGCCGGTTCACCGGGGACGAGCTGCGGAGGTGGTACGCCACCCGCCCCGACCACCACGACCGCGCCGACTGGGTGATCGTGTCGCGGGAGGACGGGAGGGCCGTGGGCGACTGCGCGCTCCTCGGACTGGACCCGGACAACGCCTGCGCGGGGTACCGGATCGCGCTCTACGACATGGCCTCCACCGGGAGGGGCTACGGGACCGAGGCCACCGACCTGGTGCTGGAGTACGCGTTCACGGTGGCCGGCCTGCACCGGGTGAGTCTGGAGGTGTTCGCGTTCAACGCCAACGCCCAGAAGTCCTACGCCCGCTCCGGTTTCGTCAGGGAGGGCGTGTGGCGCAAGCACCTGCGCTGGAACGGGGAGTGGCACGACGCCGTCCTCATGTCGATCCTCGCCGAGGAGCACGAGGAGCTGCGCGCCTCCCGGGGGCGCTGAGGGGCGCGGGGCGTGCGGCGGCCGTCCCGGCCGGTCTCGTAGGCTCGTGCGCATGCCCGTACCTGACTTCCTCCTCGCGCTGCGCGACCACGTCGGCCACGGTCTCCTCCCGCTCGTGGGGGTCACGGGGGTGGTGATCGGCGAGAACGGCGACATCCTCCTGCACAGGCGCGCCGACGACGGCCGCTGGGCCCCGCCCGGCGGCATCCTCGAACCCGGGGAGCAGCCCGCCCCCGCCGTCGTGCGCGAGGTGAGGGAGGAGACCGGCCTGGAGGTCGAGGTCGAGAGGCTGGCCAGCGTGGTCGGCCAGGAGCCCCGCACCTACCCCAACGGGGACCGGGTCCAGTTCCTCGACCTCGCCTTCCGCTGCCGCGTCGTCGGCGGCGCCCCCGACGCCGGCGGCGACGAGACCCTGGAGGTCCGGTGGTTCCCGCCGGACGCGCTGCCGGACATGCCGCCGCGCATCCTCGACCGCATCGCGAACGCCCGCGCCGACGACCCCGCCCCGTACTTCGTCGTGTAGGGGCGACGGCGACGGCGACGGCGCCCGGGCGCCGCGACACGCCGGAGGCGGGTCCACCGCCCCGGGCGGCCCGCGCCCCTAGGGTGTTCCGGGTCCGACACCGCCCGGCAGGGCCACCGTTTCGAGAGGCTTGACTTTCTCGAACAAGAGTTCGATAGGCTGCCCGCGTGAGTCTCCTGAACGAACACATCGACGTACGTTCCACCCGGGACGGCACCCCCGCCCGGTTCACCTGGCGAGGTCGCACCTTCCGGGTGCGCAGGATCATCGGGGACTGGCCCGCCCGCCCCGAAGTGCCCGGGACGCCCGCCACCCAGGTCCACCTGCTCCGCGTCTCGGCCGAGTCCGAGGCGGGGGAGCCCAGCATCATCGACATCACCCGCGACGTCGCGTCCGACCGCTGGACCATGCGCCGCCAGTGGAGCTAGGTGTACTGACCACGGAGGTTGGTAACTCCCACCCCGCCTGACACATGACAGGCAAGAGGGCCTCCGGTACCGGTGCGGACCGCGACATCCGCACCGGCGCGCCGGAAGGCCCCCGGCGCCCCCACATCCGCCGGACGCCCGGCGCCGGCCCGGTGCGCGGCCCGGGCGGGCGGCCGTCCCGGCTGTCAGAGGAAGACGCGTCCGCGCCGGGTGCGGTCGCGCAGCGCCGCCATCCGCCGCGTGTTGCTGGGGCGGCGGATCAGCAGGTGGTACAGCAGCAGGGAGCAGCCCCGGTCGGTGCGGGCGCGGTCCGCCATCTCCCCCATGTTCACCCGGGTGTAGAGGCGGGCTCCCCCGGCGAGGAGCCTGACGGCGTGCGCCCCCTCGGGGAAGCGGGAGTAGGCGTGGTCGTCGGCGGTGTACTCCATCGCGCGGGACAGCGCCGAACCGAGCCCCGGGACGAGGTCCCCGCCGATCGTCGCCATCCGCCGCCAGAAACCGGTGTGGCCGGCGGCCACGTGGCCGAGCTGGTGGGCGACCAGGAACGCCAGGGCCTCCGGGTCGCGCAGCCCTCCACCGCCGTCGAACAGCGCGTCCGACAGCACGAGGTAGCGGCGCCGCCCGTGGCCGGAGGCGTCCGTCCCGCAGGGCCCGCCGCCGATCCGGACATACGCCTCGGGGGGTCTCGGCAGTCCCATGTCGGCGGCCAGCGACACCACCGTCCGGTACGCCTCGGGGAACTGCGTCGGCGAGATCTTCACCGACTCCGCGCGGCGCCGGGCGTACAGCAGCCCCCGCGCCGCCCAGCACACCGCGGGTACCGCCGCCAGTGCGCAGACCACGCACTCCCACGACCCCGTCGCCGCCCACACGGTGCGGGCGAGCACCCCGGCCATCACGAGGGTCACGGCCGCGCACGCCGCCAGCAGCGGCCCCTCCCACGGGTGCGCGGGTGTCGGCACGAGTTCCTCGTCCGCGTCGCACGGGACCAGGTCGGCGGAGCGGTCGGCCACCGGCGGGAGCCGCGCCCCCGCCCCGGAGGGCGCGGTGGGGCCGGGTGCGCCGCGGACCGGCCAGGCGGTGGCGCGGCCCTCCGGGCACGTCGGGTGGAACATCCTGCCTCCCCTCGGGTCACGGTCAGTGAGACAGCAGGGTCGACTACTCGCTGTGTTCAAATATTACTTTCCGCTTCCCCGGGGATGGGGTTCGTGCGCTACGGCGTGTCCGGAAGAGGCGGGTCGGTACTGGTTGCCCCGGCGTCGCGTCCGGGCCCCGCCCGGGACACGCGCCTGCCGCGGGCCCCGTCCCCGCGCGGACCCGCCCGCCGGACGGGACCGCCCCCTCCACGGGCCCGCCCCCGTCCGCGCCGCCGGGGCCGGAGGGCACGCGCGACCGGGTCCCGCCGGCCGGGCTCCGCCCCCACGCCTCGCGTCCGGTGCGCGGCAGGACCCGCGCCGGCTACTGCTGCTCGTAGCGGCGCAGCTCCTCCGCCAGCGCGTCCAGGAACCGGTCCACCTGCGCCGGGTCGTACCCCGGGCGCGCCCGGGTGGTGGCGAACTGGACCCGCTCCACCTCCGCCGCCGTGAGGGTCGCGCGGTCCGGGAGCCCCTGCTGGAGAGCGTCGAGCGTGAACTCGGCGCGGTCCAGGAAGTCGTCGACCTCCTGCTCGTTGTAGCCGGTGGTCAACCGGGTGGTGGCGAACTGCTGCTCACGGATGTCCTCCGGCGTCATCCCGAACCTGTGCGGCGGCCCCGCCGGGCCGGTCCGGCCGGGAGGCGTGCGGCGCCTGCCCTCCGACGGGTCCTGCCGGTCGGCCGGACCGGTCCGGGAGGCCCCCGGCCGGGGCGGCAGCGGCGGGGTGGTCCGGTCGCCGAACCGGCCGAGGCCGCGTCCGGCGAGGTCGGCGACCACGACGTCGAGGAAGTCGTCGACCTCGTCCTCGCGGTACCCCGGGCTCAGCCTCGTGGTGCGGAACCGTGAGTTGCGCACCTCGTCGGCCGTGATGAGCGGGCCCGTGCGCGGCCCGCCCTCCAGGGCGACGAGCGTCGCCTCGATCCGGTCGAGGAGCGCGTCGACGTCCTCCTCGTTGTAACCCGGGCGCAGACGCACCGTGTGGAACTTCTTTTCGCGGATGTCCGCCGGTGTCAGAGGCATGGTCCCCATTGTGCAGTTCAGGAGGTTCTCGTGGCGGTCATCCCCGGCCCGCGCGTGATTCCGCGTCCGAGGGCGGATCCGACGAGACTGGCGAGGACCTCCCGTGCCCGTCCGCGGCCGTACCCGCGCAGGACCGGGGCCGTTCCTCGGCGCCGGTCGGCGCCGGCCGCCGGTCCCCGGGCGGGCCGGGGAAGGGGGCGCCCGCGCGGGGCGGGGAGCCCTGGGGCACGGCCACCGCGAAGGACGCCCGGCCGAGGACGTCCTCGGCCCGGGCGCGGTGGAGGCCGCGCCGGACCGCGCCGGGGGCCGGGGCCTCCGGCAGGCCCTGCGCGGGGCGGGGGGAGGTCATGCACGCATTATGCCGAGGCGGGACCGCCCCCGCCATACGAACGGGCGGTCTTGGCCGGGTGCGGACGTTCCGGCCGGTCCTCAGTTCCGCATGAGGTAGGCGGCCATCCCCTGGGCGATGGAGTCCGCGGCGCGCTCGCGCCACGCGGGGTCGGACAGGAGTTCGGCGTCCTCGGGGTTGCGCATGTTGCCCGCCTCCAGGAACACCTTGGGCACCGTGGACATGTTCAGCCCGCCCAGGTCGGTGCGCTCGTCCAGGCCCTCGTCGGCGAGGTAGTCGGCGTAGGGGATGTCGCTCCCCTCCAGGTACGCGCGGCGGACGTCCTCGGCGAGCAGCCGGGAGGGCTCCACGATCTCCTCGGTGAAGCCGTCCACCTCGCCGGGCATGATCACGTGGAACCCGCGACCGGACTCGGGCCCGCCGTCGGCGTGGATGGACAGGGCCGCGTCGGCCTCCGCCTCGTTGCCGATCCCGGCGCGCTCGTCGATGCACGGGCCGACGCCCTCGTCGTCCTCCCGGGTGAGGAGGACGGTGGCGCCGTCGGCCTCCAGCCGCTCCTTGACCAGGAGGGAGAGCTCCCAGTTGAACTCGTGCTCCGGGTAGCCGTCCCCGGTCTCGGCGCCGACGGTGTCGCAGGCCTTCTCGGCGGGGCCGGCGGGGACGAGCGCGTTGATCTCTCCCGGCGCGGAGGCGTTGCCGCCGTTGTGGCCCGGGTCGATGACGACGACGCGCGTGCCGAGGGGGCCCTCGCCGACGGGGCCGTCCTCGGGCGCGGCGTCGCGGTCGCCGCCGGGGGCGTCGCCGCCGTCCTGCGGCCCGGGAAGGGGAGGCGCCGCCGTGGGGTCGCCGCCGGAGGCCCCTCCGGGCGAGGCCGAGCAGGCGGCGGTGAGGAGGAGGGCGAGGGACGCCAGAGACAGGGCGCGGGTGGCGCGGCTCCGGGGCCCTGGCGGTGCGGAGACGGGCATGCCCACAACCTAGTCGCTCGCGGTACCCGGGGCATACCGACTCATATCCCGACGAAAGGTGTTCGGCAGGGGAGAGGGGCCCGACAAAGGGGATGTGTCGCCCGTCACCGCGGAGGCGTCCGTGGAGCCGGTGTCCGCGGAGCACCCTTCCCCGGGTACGCCTTTTCTTGTAGGACGTCCGTTCCCGGGCGAGGTTTACACCGTTCGGAAAAAAACTCCGAGAAGAATGCATCCCTTGCTCAGAGTGACGCACTTCTTCATCGAGATCTGTTCGTGATGGGATCTCGGATGATTCTCCTGTTTCGTCCGATGTAAGGTTCGAGTGAGGAAACGGGAAGTCATTCCAGCTCGGTTCCGCCGACCCACCGTTCTGTGGTCGCGACCGCGTTTTCCCCGTTTCCGCAGGTGGAGGGCTTCTGTGTGCCCACCGCCATCCCCCATCCGATCCTGGTTCGTGTTCCGCGCCCCCGAAATCCCGCTGTCGGCGGTTGTGCGTGCATCCAGGCCGGTCCGAGAGGTCTCGGACCGTGGTGATCCGAATGAGGATTGACTTGAAGAACACTCGCGTGACCGCGCGCCGCATTCTCCAGGGCGGCGCCGCTTTCGCGGCGCTCGGCGCGCTCGGCGTCGCGACGGCCCTTCCCGCCGCCGCGGACACCCAGACCGTGGGCTGGGCCCACGCCAACGTCGCCGACGGCTACGGCATCGCGGAGACCTACATCACCCCCCGGGGCGAGTCGAACAGCGACTCCAGCGGTTACTCCGGCGCCCTCGACGAGTACTTCAGCATCGAGGCCTCCACCTCGGCCTCGGTCGACGGCAACGGCGCCACCGCCACCACCACGGTGTCGAGCGCCACCATCCGGCTCACCGCCTCCGACGTCGAGGAGATCATCGCGGACGCGGAGGACGAGGAGGCCGACGACGAGGAGTCGGACGCGGACGAGGACCCCTCCGCCACCCCCTCGGAGGAGCCCCAGGGGGAGCCCGGGGAGGACGAGTCCACCGCTCCGGGCGAGGGCGACGGCGAGAGCGACGGGGACGCGGGGACGCCTCCGGTCGAGCCCACGGACCCGCCTGCGGAAACCCCCGAGACCCCTGAGTCCCCCGAGACTCCTGAAACCCCCGCCGCCGACGGCGGCGAGGTCTCCGGAGACGGGGCGGCGGCCCCGCTCGTCGAGCTGGACGCCGACGACATCGAGCTCTCCTCCACGGGCGACGAGATCGTCCTGTCGGCCACGATCTCCGGAGCGAGCGTCACGACGACCCAGTCGTGGGACGGCTCCGTCTCCCACTCGGTCGACCCGGGCACCGTCGCCTACGAGGTGAACGAGCTCGACGCCGTGGTCGGCGCCCCGTACCAGGACCAGGGCACCTACACCTCGGACGACGCGGGCTTCGACTGGGACGACGCCTACACGGCGCTGCTCGTGGACATCACCGTCCCCGGCGAGTTCGAGGGCGGCTACGCCCTGGGCGTCACCTACGCCAGCGTCGGCGTGACGGCCGACGACGCGGGCAACGGCGGCGGCGACGGTGACGGCGGCAGCGGCGACGGTGACGGGGGCGACGACAAGACCCCGCCGTCCCGCGACGCCGAGGAGCTGCCGAAGCCGGAGCCGAAGCCGACCGAGGCCCTGGCCACGACCGGCAGCCCCCTCGCCGGGCTGATCGCGGCCGGCGCCGCGATCGCCGCCGGCGGTGGCGCGGCCGCGTACTTCGCGCGCCGCAGGAAGAGCGCCGCCGACTCCGCCGCCGAGAGCAGCGAGGGCTAGGGCGTGGTCCGTGGATGCTTTCGGTGGGCTCGGCGCTTGCGCCGATCACCGCGAGCGGTCGCCGGGCCATCTCTCGCAAGACGAGTAGCGAAGGTCAGCCCGGGTTTGGCTGTCCGAGCGCAGTCGGCGCGGCGAGAGGCAGCCCGGCGGCCGCGAGCCCGGAATGATCCGCGGAACACGGCCTAGTCGCAGCGGAGGTCGGCACAGGACCGACCGGGCCCCGGGGGACGCGTCCCCCGGGGCCCTTCCGTGTGCCCGGCCCGCCTGCGCCCGGCGCCCGGAAAGGCTGCGGTCCGGGGTCCACCGCCCCGGAACTTCCCCGACATCTGTTCCGTTATCTGAGAGTTAATACATATTTGTCGGTCGATAGCCGAACGTAGGACGGTTTCCGTTTTGTGATCCAGCGGTTAGGCTCGCCCTACGGGCGCGCCACGCGTCGGAGTTCCTTCCCGGGGCGGGAAGGCCCCCCTATCGCCGCCCCGCACCGAGGCCGGACCGGCCCTGGCAGCCCCGGCGATCCCTGCGGACCGCTCTCGGCGCAGGCCGACCCGCGCGGCCGGACATCCCCCAGATACAACAGGAGTGTTGTGGTGACTCCCGCCAAGCCGATCGCACGCCGACTCGTCGGCGCAGGCGTCCTGTTCGCCGCGCTCGGCGCCATCGGCCCCGCATCCGTCCTCACCCCGCCCGCCTCCGCCTCGACGACCCCCATGGTCTGGGGCAACGCCCAGGCGTGGGTCGCCGACGGCGACGTCGTCACCGGGTACTCGACCGCCGTCAGCTTCGGCGGCGAGACCGAGGCCAGCGCCGACACCGACGACCTCTTCGGCCCGATGGCGGACTACGTGGAGATCGACGGGGAGAGCCACACGCTCGTCGACGACGAGGGCGCCCTCGCGGCGGCCACCGTCGACACCGCCGCCTTCCGGATGGACGTCGCCGACCTCGCCGCCCACGGGATGGTCGACGTGCCGCCGGACGTGGAGCTGTCCGAGCCCTCCGGCGAGCCGCGGGAGGAGCCGACGGGGGAGGGCACGCCCTTCCAGGACGAGCCCAGCCCCGGGGCCACGGGCGGGGAGGGGGAGCCGGGTGCGGCCGAGGAGGAGGGCGGACGCCTCCCGGAGCCCGAGAAGAGCCCGCAGACGCCCGGTGAGGGGCACAGAGAGACACCGGAGCAGTCCCCGAGCGAGGAGGACGAGCTGCTCGTGCTGGACGAGACCAACTCCGGCACCGTCGCCGCCGACGGCAACGCCGTGGAGTTCACCCTCGCCGACGCGGCCAGCTCGGCGAGCGCCGGATACGGGGGAGTGACCGAGGCGACCTTCGAGCACGGCCACCTGACCGCGTTCGGCGTCCCGGTGGGCCCCGTGGGCGCGGACGGGGTCGTCGTGGAGGACGTCATCGAGCTCTTCGACGAGAGCGGCGACGTGGCCCTGGAGGTCCCTGTCAGCGTGCGCTTCGTGGTCAACGAGGCGACCTTCGAGGACGAGGACGCCGAGTGGGACGGCAAGGGCGTCCGCAGCTGGATGACCGTGTGGGTCCAGGTGGGGGATCCCGAGGAGGAGAAGGAGTTCGCCGTGGACTTCGCGGACTCGTGGGCGCTCGGCTCCACCTACGCCGCGAGCGCGCCGCCCGTGCCCGGGGACAAGGGCGAGGCCGCCGGGGAGGAGGCCGCGAGGCCGGACAACCGCCTGGCGACCACGGGCGGGTCCCTGGCCGGGCTGATCACGGCCGCCGTGGTGGCGGTGGGCGGCGGCGCCGCCGCGACCTTCCTCGCACGCAAGCGCACGACCGCCATGGACGACCGGATCGGGGACTGACCGCCGCCGTCCGCGTCCGGCCCCGCTCCCCGTGGAGCGGGGCCGGACGCGTGTCGGGCGGCCCTCCCGGCCACAGCCCCCGCGCAACGAATCCATAACTCCCGCGTACCCGGCCCCGCCTGGGGCGGAGCCCGCCCCACGCCTGCCCGTCGAACAGGCCGTGGAGCGCTCGGGGCCGGGCGGCCGCACGCCCGCCCCACAGGGGCCGCGCCCGGCGAGCCGCGGCTCCGGGGACCCGCCGAACGCGCCGGGGGCGTCGTCCGCGCCCCCGCCCCGGGGGCGGCCCGGTACCCGACGCGCGGGGCCGCCAGCGCCTGCTCCTGCGTCGCCGGGCCTGTCCACAGCCTGTGGACGACTCCTGTTCCCACGCCGGAGGAGCGGGGCGGGCGTGCGCGGAGAGTGACGGCCCGCGGTCGGCCCTCCCTTTTGCCCCCCGGAGGAGGGCGGGAGGAGGGCACGGCGGGCCGGGGAACGCGGCGGGGCGGGCCCCCTTCTCGGGAGACCCGCCCTCGATTCGTGTCAGCCTTTGTCAGCAGCCGGAGTGAGTCCGGCCGTTCCCCCCGGAATCGGCACAGACCGGGGAGATCACTCCGTACGCTGGCTGGGGATTCCGGCCAGCAGAGCGCGGACCTCAGTCTCGCGGTAGCGGCGGTGTCCGCCCAAGGTGCGGATCGAGGTCAGCTTGCCCGCCTTGGCCCAGCGTGTCACGGTCTTGGGGTCCACGCGGAACATGGTGGCAACCTCGGCGGGGGTCAACAGGGGCTCCGCCTCGGGCGTGCGAGTTGACATGTGTACGGCCTCTCCTCCTGGATCTGTGTGCCGATCCTTGAGCCTTAATCCTGGCACTTGGCCCGGATGTCCAATATTTGCACTACGTCTATATTGGCATCACCCGAGGTGATTGTGCGACCACTCCAAGCAACTTTGCACGTGGGAGGCCAAAGAAAGCCGCCCGTGGCCGCGTCACGCTAAGTGATTCTAGCGACACGTTTAGTGGCATGTGGCGTATTCGGTCAAAACTTCGTTCTCCGGCCTCGTTTTTCTCTATCCGGAGTTCCCGAAGTGCTACGGAAGCCTGACCGAAACCCGCTCTCCGAGCTCGTGCCCGGCTGGCGCGGTCCCCGGTCGGTCGCCGTGTGAAGGGAAGTGGTGTGCGTCGGTGGAGGCGGGTCCCGCGGGGGCCGGCCGACGGGTCGGGCCGCGTGGATTCCCGGCGTGGCAAGGGTTTTCTGATTACTGAGAGTGCACTCAGTGATCGACTGGCTACAGTCTATGCCGATCCCTATCGGGCGTTATGCCCAGTTTCACCATGCTTGATGTCGTGCGCGGGCGACGCCGGATCTCGCACCGTTTTCACGTGCGAAAAAGCTTGTGGGGGGAGCGAGAAACCTGGTGTACCAGGTTGGCGTCCGGCGTGGCGTACCTGTGTTCGGCGCCTCGGATGACGACAGTGCGCCCCCGGGTGTCCACGAAAGTGTGCACAACCCATGACCCTCAGTTGGCGTGCTGGAGGGCGCGCACCGACTTCCAGCGCCGCGTGATCCGCTCCCTCAGCTCCAGCACGCGCTCGGCGTCCCCCTTGGCCAGGGCCTCCACCGCCCCCGCGACCTCCGCGACCGACCGGTCCTCGCCCAGGTGGTCGTCGCTGAGCAGGTGGGGCAGACCGCCGTAGTCCAGCTCCAGCAGCGAGTCGGGGTGGGCGGTCAGGGACAGCCAGTCCACCAGCTGCTCGGTGGAGGCCGACACGGCGTGCTCGCCGATGTACTCCCGCAGCACCGCCGCGGTGTGCTCCAGCCGCCGTTTCGCCAGCGCCGTCCGCGTCAGGTACAGGAGCGTCCGGGTGGAGTTCGCCGACAGGACCAGGCACCGCTCCCGCTCCTCGAACGGGACGAACCACGGGACCGGGATGGTCCAGTTGCTCGACAGGATGCCCGGCCGCACCGTCCCGCCGGAGTCGCGCCACTCCCTGTACCCGTCCTCCGCCCGCTCGGCCTCCGGCTCGGGCACGAACGCCTCGCTCAGGGCCACCGGCGTCGCGGCGCTGAACTCGGCGAAGGCCCGCCACGACCGCAGCCGGGTCTGCCACGGGCAGACGTACAGGCGCTCGTCCACCCGGCGGAGGTAGGCGTCACGGCTCTCCTCCTCGGGCGCCACCACCGGAGGCGTGGTGATGAGGCGGTTCAGGCTCTCGGTGTGCTCCGCCGCGAGCGCGTTGACCCGCCGGGGCCTGCCGGGCGAGGTCGCGTAGGCCTCCCAGTACCTGCGGTCGCGCGGAGGGAAGGACTCGATCGGCTGGTAGACGCGGAGGTAGGCGGTGTAGGGCAGCACGATCGAATCGTGGCACATATCGTTGCGTGTGGCACTCACCTCCGGAACGCCCTTCCGGCCCGCGATCCGTGCGCGCACCACATCCGTCACACCCGGGTGGCGTAGGCACGACGGGGGCCGACCAGGTACGGTTGTGTGTGTACGTAAGCTGACGCCTGTCGTCAGTCGCGTTTGACGGCCGTCAGCCCGATAGTGCGGGTTAGTAAGTGATCTCGGGTTCGTCGGAACCCAATCGTTGAGGGGGTCGAGCCAATGGGGCGCGGCCGAGCCAAGGCCAAGCAGCAGAAGGTCGCCCGGAAGCTCAAGTACAGCTCCGGTGGGACCGACCTTGATCGGCTGCGGTCGGAGCTGGGTGTCGCTGAGGACGAGGGGTCTCCCTCCGGGCCGTTGGGTCCGGACGAGTCCCACACGGATTCTCAGGACGATCTGGTCGACCGTTACGCGGATCTTGCCGACAAGTACTCGGACTCCGACAAGTAGCACGGAGTGGGCCGAGACTTCTGGTCGCTCGGGACGACAACCGCTGACCTGTAGCGGTTACGGCTTGCCCGCGGGGAAGCCGTCGCGGACAGGTGGATATAGCCGGTGCGAACCACCAGAGTGGTTCGCACCGGCTATGTTCGCGTCCGTTTCTCACGCGTCCCGGTACTCGCCGGTCAGGGCGCAACGCCCGGAACCGGCCGTCACCGTGCCCAGCCTCCAGGCAGGGACGCCCCGGTCCGCGAGGACCTCCAGCGCGCGTGCGGCGTCCTCCGCCGCGACGATCGCCACCATGCCCACGCCCATGTTGAACGTGGCCTCCATGTCCTCGCGGCCCACGCCGCCCTTGTCGGCGAGGTAGCCGAACACGGGGGCGGGCGCCCAGGTGGAGCGGTCCAGCTCGGCGTCCAGGTGGCCGGGCAGGGACCGGGACAGGTTCGCCGCCAGGCCGCCGCCGGTGATGTGCGAGTAGGCGTGCACCTCGACCTCGCCCGTCAGCGCGACGCAGTCCTTGGCGTACACCCGGGTCGGGGTGAGCAGGACCTCGCCCAGGACCCCGTCCAGCTCCGGCACGTGCGCGAACAGGTCCAGGTCCGCCCGGTCGACGATGTGCCTGATGAGGGAGTAGCCGTTGGAGTGGGGGCCGGAGGAGGCCATCGCGATCACCGCGTCGCCCTCGCGGACCCGCTCCTGGCCCAGGATCGCGTCGCCCTCGACCACGCCCGTGCCGGCTCCGGCCAGGTCGTACTCGCCGGGCTCCATCGCGCCCGGGTGCTCGGCGGTCTCCCCGCCGATCAGCGAGCAGCCCGCCTGGTGGCAGCCCTCGGCGATGCCGCCGACGATCTCGGCGATGCGCTCGGGGACCACGGAGCCGCAGGCCACGTAGTCGGTCATGAACAGCGGCTCCGCACCGCTCACCACGAGGTCGTCGACGACCATGCCGACCAGGTCGATGCCGATCGTGTCGTGCTTGTCCATCTGCTGGGCCAGCATGACCTTGGTGCCCACGCCGTCGGTGGAGGTCGCCAGGACCGGGTCCTTGTACTTGCCGACGTCCAGGCGGAACAGGCCCGCGAAGCCGCTGGCGTCGGTGACCTGCTCCGGCCGGCGGGTGCGCGCCACGTGGCGCTTCATCAGGTCGACGGCGCGCTCACCGGCGGCGATGTCGACGCCCGCGGCCGCGTACGCGCCCGTCGCCCCTGTGCTGTCGGCTGCCACGCGAGATCTCCTCGTGCTGTGTTGCGGTGGTTGGGCCGCCCCGCGGCCCGTCTGCGGGCACGGCGGAGCGAACGCGCGGCGGGCCCGACCGGCCCGCCGCGCGGTGGTTACTTGTCGCTGGTCGCCAGCGTCGAGCCCTCCGGGGTCCCGCAGGACTTCTCCAGCAGGAACTTGCCCCTGGAGTCGGCGTCGACCTCGATGGGGTACACGCCGTCGAAGCAGGCCCGGCACAGCTCGTTCTTCGGCACCTCGGAGGCCGCGATGAGCTCGTCGAGGCTCACATAGGCCAGGGAGTCGGCGTTCACCGACGCGGCGATCTCGTCCACGCCCAGGTTCGCGGCGATGAGCTCGGCGCGGGTGGCGAAGTCGATGCCGTAGTAGCAGGGCCACAGCACGGGCGGGCTGGAGATGCGCACGTGCACCTCCGCGGCGCCCGCGTCGCGCAGCATCCTGACCAGGGCGCGCTGGGTGTTGCCGCGCACGATGGAGTCGTCCACGACCACCAGCCGGCGGCCCTGGATGACCTCGCGCAGCGGGTTCAGCTTGAGCCGGATGCCCAGCTGGCGCAGGGTCTGGCTGGGCTGGATGAAGGTGCGGCCCACGTAGGAGTTCTTGACCAGGCCCTGGGCGAAGGGGATGCCGCTGGCCTCCGCGTAGCCCACCGCGGCGGGCGTGCCCGACTCCGGCACCGGGATGACCAGGTCGGCGTCCACGGGGTGCTGCCTGGCGAGGCGGCGGCCCACCTCGACGCGCGTGGAGTTGACGTTGCGCCCGGCGATGGTGGTGTCCGGGCGGGCCAGGTAGACGTACTCGAACAGGCAGCCCTTGCGGCGGGCGGGGGCGAAGCGGCGCGAGCGCACCCCGCGCTCGTCGATGGTGAGGAGCTCGCCGGGCTCGATCTCGCGGACGACGGTGGCGCCCACGATGTCCAGCGCGGCCGTCTCACTGGCGACGACCCAGCCGCCCGCGCCCGAGGTCTCGCCGAGGCGGCCCAGCACGAACGGGCGGATGCCCTGCGGATCGCGTGCCGCGTACAGGGTGTTCTCGTCCATGAACACCAGGGAGAAAGCGCCCTTGACCTTCGGAAGCAGCTCGAGGGCGGCGTCCTCCACGGAACTCCCGCGCTTGGCCTGGTCGGCCAGCAGGTTCGTCAGGACCTCGGTGTCGGTGGTCGCGCCGCGGCGGGTGTCCGGCAGCATCGCGGCCAGTTCCGGGGTGTTGATGAGGTTGCCGTTGTGGCCGAGCGCGAGACCCCCCTCACGCGCGGTGTAGAAGGTCGGCTGTGCGTTCTCCCACACCGGCGACCCGGTCGTGGAGTAGCGGCAGTGGCCGATCGCGAGGTGGCCTCGCAGGGAGTCCAGGGTCGCCTCGTTGAAGACCTGGGAGACGAGCCCCATGTCCTTGTAGACGACGATCCGTTCCCCGTCGCTCAGTGCGATGCCCGCGGATTCCTGGCCGCGGTGTTGCAGAGCGTAGAGACCGAAATAGGTGAGCTTGCTGACTTCTTCGCCGGGTGCCCAGACCCCAAATACGCCGCAGGCGTCCTGCGGGCCGCGTTCGAGCGGATCGAGGTCCATGGAGAGCCGGCCGTCGGAGTACGACACACCCACAGCTTAGTGCCTGCCTGTCAGCCCGGCACCACCCGGGGAGGGGCCGGCCAGAGGGGCAGGTGTCCTGACAGGTCGGAGCGGGCGCCGCTCGCCTGCACCCGGTGCCCGGAAACCTCCTGCTCCCAGGAGGTGCGGCCGGTCGCCATGCGCAGCCAGGTGAGCGGGTCGGTCTCCACGACCCCGGGCGGGGTGCCGCGGGTGTGACGGGGCCCCTCGATCACCTGTACGGCGCCGTACGGGGGCACGCGCACCTCCAGGCTGTGTCCCGGCGCCCGGTCGGCCAGCACCGCGAGCGTGCCCCTCACGGCGGCCTTGACGGCGCCCCTCAGGGGCTCCTCCGCGCGCAGCACGGCCCGCGCGCACGCGGCGGCGGCGGCCTCGTCGTCGCCCTCGAAGGGGGCCTCCCCCAGGGCCGAGAGCTGTTCGTCCAGGGACTCGCGGAGGCGCCTGGCGGCGCTCGCGCTCAGAGCGGATGGCATGGACAGAAGCCTAGAGGGGCCCGCGCGGCGCGGATCCGGGGCCATCGGAAGTGTGAACCGACGGGGTACTTGTCATAGCGGCGGAATGGCCCGAAGGTGGACATCACAGAACGCCGGTGGAGCTGTCCACCGGTCTCCGCTCGATTGGGTGATTCCTGTCTCAGCGCTCCGCTGGCCAGCGGGAGCGGGACACGGTAGCGTCCCGAACCGTCCCGGTGTCGCCGAGATTGGGAGGATTGCGATGGAACCCGCGCCCCAAGCAGTTCCACGCGTCGGCCTCAGGAGATGAACGAGGGGTGACCGGGCCCGCATCCGCCCGCCCTCCCCGCTCCCGGGCCCCTGCCGCGCCGCGCACCCGCGCTGGACCAGCTGCCCGGCGCGCTTAACATCCACGAAGGAACACCACCGCACCATCGGGAGAACGACGTGCGCCTGAGCTTGCGCCCGCGTGACGACAGCTACTACGAGATGTTCACCGATTCGGCCAACAACCTGGTCATCGGTGCGCGCCTGTTGGTGGAGCTGATGAGTGACGGCGCCGACCGGGAGGCCATCACCGAGAAGATGCGCGCCTGCGAACACGCGGGCGACGACGCCACCCACGCGATCATGCGCCGCCTGAACAAGAGCACGGCGACGCCCATCCACCGGGAGGACATCTACCGGCTGGCCTCGAACCTGGACGACGTCATGGACTCCATGGACGCCGCCGTCGACCTCATCGGCCTCTACGGCCTGGAACGGCTTCCGAAGGGGATCATCGACCAGATCGAGGTGCTCGAACGCGCCGCCGAGCTGACGGCCGAGGCGATGCCGCGGCTCCGCTCCCTGGAGGACCTGACCCGGTACTGGATCGAGATCAACCAGCTGGAGAACCAGGCCGACCGCATCTACCGCAAGCTCCTCGCCCACCTGTTCAGCGGGGAGTACGACGCCCTGACGGTGCTCAAGCTCAAGGACGTCATCGAGGAGCTGGAGACCGCCGCCGACGCCTTCGAGCACGTCGCGAACACGGTGGAGACCATCGTCGTCAAGAACAGCTGACCCGGCCCCCGCGCCCGAGATCCTCTCCCCGTCCCCCGTCCCCCGTCCCCCTTCACGCCGCCACCGGGGCTCCCGCGTACGCGCCCCCTCCCGCCGCACACCTTCCGGACCCCCGTCCGGCCCGCCGACCTCCCCGGAGACCCCGTGCCCGAAGAGATCACTCCGGAGCTGGCGGCGCACGTGCTCGCCGCGCAGCCCTTCAGCGCCCTCGTGGGCGCCCGGATCGCGTCCGTCGGGCACGGGGCCGCGGTGCTGGAGGTGGACGTGCGCGACGACCTCCTCCAGCAGAACGGCTTCGTCCACGGCGGGGTGCTGTCCTACGCCGCGGACAACGCGCTCACGTTCGCCGGAGGCAGCGTCCTGGGCCCGTCGGTGCTCACCGGGGGCTTCTCCATCGAGTACCTGCGCCCGGCGCGCGGACGGCTGCTCCGGGCCCGCGCGCACGTCCTGGAGAGCACGCGGCGCCGGGCGGTGTGCCGGTGCGACGTCGCGGTGCTGGACGACGCGGACGAGGAGCGGATCGTCGCCGCCGCCCAGGGCGTCATCGCCCTCGTGGGCTGACGCCGGGCCCACGCGCCGTCCGGCTCCCCCGGGCGGTCCGGGGAGGGGCGGGGACGGCGCACGGGCCGCCCTCCCGCTCCGCGCGGCCCCGACCCCCGGTGCGGGGCCCGCACGCCTACCGCGGGGCCTGCCGGCGCGGGAGCCGCTCCGCCGGGCCTCCGGCCCCCTCGGGACGGCCGCCGTCCGCGTCGCGGCCACCGGGCTCCGGCGACCGCTCCGGACGGCCGTCCGCCTCCCGTGGGCCCGGGGCGTCGAGCGAGCGGAACGCCGGCGCGAGGAGGGCGGCGACCGCGGTGGCGCCCGCGAGCGCGGCGACCACCGCCCCCGCGACGGGCAGGCCGGCGGCGGTGGCGACGGCCGCGAGCGGGGCGCTGGTGAGGGCGGGGGCGGAGAGCACGACGGTGTTCTGGGCCCCGAGCACCCGGCCGCGCATCGCGTCCGGGGTGGCCTCGACGGTCAGGACGCCGAGCACGGCCGAGGCCGGGGCGTAGGTGAGCCCGACCAGGGCGGCGGCGCCCAGCACCAGCCACGGGGAGGCCATGCTGCCCACCGCGCCGAACCCGGCCAGCGTGCCGAGCATCCCGACGACGAACCAGGTGCGGCGGCGGACCCTCCCGGCGGTGGCCGCGTAGAGGGCGGATCCGGCGATGCTCCCGGCGGCGATCGCGCTCAGCGTCAGCCCGGTCAGCCCGGGAAGGCCCTCGCCGGTGAAGTAGGCGGGCATGAGGGTGGTCTGGAGGGAGCTCAGCACGGCGACGAGCATCGCGGTGACCAGGGTGGCGCCGAGGACGAGGCGGCTGCGGCCGAGGAACCTCCATCCGTCCAGCAGGTCGGCCCCGGCCCGGCGCACCGCGCCGCCGGCGGCGGACGGGTCGCGGCGCCGCTCCGGGACGGCTCCGGCCCGGGGGTCGAGCACGAGCGTCGTCGCGGCGGCGAGCAGGCTCGTCGCGGCGGTCGCGAAAAGGAGCGCGGGGGTCAGCCCGAGCAGCCCGACCAGGAGCCCGCCCAGACCGGGCCCGGCCAGCAGCAGGACGTTGCCCACCGTCTCGCGGGTGGCGATCAGCCGGTCGAGCCGGCGCGGCCCGGCGGGGCCGAGCGCGGCGAGGGCGGGCAGCAGCGTCTCCTGGGCGGTCATCCCCGGTGACCGGACCACCGCTCCGACGACGCCCAGCGCCAGGAACCAGGCCATGTCCAGGCCCTGGAGCGCGTCGACGACCGGCAGCGCCGCCACCGTCAGCGCGGAGAGCAGGTCGGAGGCGACCGACACCCCGCGGCGGTCGACCCGGTCGACGAGCAGTCCGGCGGCGAGCCCCGTCACGGCGGAGGCCGCCGTCGCCGCGGTCGCGAGCACGCCCGCGGCCAGGACGTCGCCGGTGCGGTCCAGGACGAGCAGCGGCATCACGACAACGGAGATGCCCTTGCCCAGCAAGGACAGCGCGTACGAGGCGAAGTAGACCGCGGAGCTGCGGCGCACGGCCGACTCACCCCCCGCCGGCGGTCGCCGCGTGCCTCGGCGGTCGCCGGACACCGGGGCCCGGCGACCGGCCGGGCGCGGTCCCGGTGCGCTCCGGCGGTAGGGGGAGGCCCTCCGTCGCGGCCAGGGCGGGCAGTGCCATGAGACGTCCTTCTCGTTCGTGTCCGGTGACATGGGTCCGGACACCACGAGACCCCGTGCCCTCACGGCACACTCAAGGGCCGGCGGCTGTGAGGCACGCCACCCGGGTGGGAGCGGGCGACGGGCACGCCCTCCCCGCCCGTCGCGGGGCCGACGGGAGGGTCGTGCCCCGCACGCCGGGGAAGGCGGGATCCGGCCACCGCGTGCCTCGACGTCTGCCTGGCGTGCCCCCGCACGCCCGGGAAGCCGCCCGGCGATACGCGGTGGCGGGCCCCGCGGCCGTCGTGCCCCCGCATGCCGGGGAAGCCGCTCACGCCTCCCTGTAGAGGACCAGGTGCTCGTGGTGGAGCACGCCGTCCCGGATGTCGCCGGTGGCGGTGAAGCCCGTGTCGTCCACGTAGTCGATGTGGTTCCCGGTCACCGTGTAGCGGCCGGTGTACGCACTGCGCCTCGTGCCGCGCGCCTCGTCGTACCGCCCGTCGGGGCGGAGCTCCTGCCGGATGAGGCCGTCCGCGGTCGTCCACATGCCCACCACGTCCGGCCGCCGCTCCCCGCTCGCTCCCGCTGTGCTCTCCGTGTTCGTCGCCACTGTCCCGTGCCTCCTCGGTGATCGGTTCCCCCGGAGTCTGGGGCGCCGGGACCGGACCGGCCAGGACGCCCCGTGCCAGGGAGTGGCACACCCAGGCAGCCCGCCGGGCTCCGGCGTAGCCTGGGCGCATGAGCGGCAACGACCTCGGAGACCTCCTACGCGCGCACAGGGCCCGGATCCGTCCGGAGGACGCCGGAGTGCCCACCTACGGACCCCGCAGGGTCGAGGGCCTGCGCCGAGAGGAGGTGGCGGTCCTGGCAGGCATGAGCAGCGACTACTACGCCCGGCTGGAGCAGGGGAGGGAGCGCAACCCGTCGGCGCAGGTGCTCGAGGCCGTCAGCGCGGTCCTGAGGCTCGACGACGACACCCGGGAGCACCTGTACCGCCTGGCGGGCGCGGTGCCCGGGGACGCGCGCCGCCGCGACGCGGTGGAGACGGTCGCACCGGAGCTGCGCCAGCTCCTCGACGGGTACCCCAACACCCCGGCGTTCGTGCTCAACCCGGCCCTGGACGTCCTGGCCGCCAACGCGCTGGCCGGGGCGCTGTTCTCGCCGTTCGCGAGGGCGGACAACCTGGCCCGGATGGTCTTTCTCGATCCGGCCGCGCGCTCCTTCTACGCGAGGTGGGAGCGGGCGGCGCGCATGACCGCGGCGAGCCTGCGCCACGCGGCGGGGCTGGACCCGCACCACCCCGGGCTCGTCTCGCTGGTCGCGGAGCTGACCGGCGGGAGCGCGGACTTCGCCGACCTCTGGCGGTCCCACACCGTGCGCGGCAAGACCGGCGAGGCCAAGGAGTTCGTCCACCCGGACGTCGGGGCGCTCTCGCTGGTCTACCAGTCCTTCGACGTGCGCGGGGCCCGGGGCCAGCAGCTCGTGATCTACCACGCCGAGCCCGGGAGCAGGAGCGCGCAGGCGCTGGCGCTGCTGGGCACGAGCGACGCGACGCGGCGGGCCGAGGTGTGAGGGGGCGCGGGACGCCTCCGCCGCGTCCTACAGCCCGGTGATCGCCCGGGCGGGGGAGGTGCGCCGGGACAGCACCTCGACGAGGTGGTCGAAGAACCCTTCGGCGTCGATCTCCTCGATCACCGTCGCGTTGGGCTCCAGCCCGTGCACGCCCCAGGACATGGCCGAGTAGCCGCGGGTCAGCTCCCCGGAGGTCTCCACGTCCACGTGGTAGCGCCCGGCGCGGCGCACCAGTTCCGGGCGGAGCAGGACGGCGGCGGTCAGCGAGTCGGGGTGGGTGGTGCCGTCGATCCCCACCCTGCGGTCGAACTCCAGCGTGGCGGAGCAGACCCGGCCGAAGAAGTCGGACAGCGGCGTGCCGATCGCCGCGAGGGCGTCCAGCCGCTCCTGGCCGAACACGGCCTGGCGGAGGGTCAGCGGGTCCCACGGGACCACGGTGACGTCGAAGCCCGCCTCGAAGACGGTCTTGGCGGCCTCGGGGTCCACGTAGAAGTTGAACTCGGCGGCGGCCGTGATGTTGCCGCGCCCGTTGTTGGACCCGCCCATGACGTACAGGGCGCGCACGTTGCGGACGAAGCCGGGATCCTTGACGACGGCCATCGCGATGTTGGTCAGCGGGCCGATCGCCACCACGGACAGCTCGCCGGGGTTCTCGGCGGCCAGCCGGACGAGGGCGTCCACCGCGTGCTCGGACTCCGGCTCCAGTCCCGCCTGGTCCATCGACAGCCCGCCCGAACCGTCGCCGTGGACGTTCTCCGCGCTCACCCACGGGCGGGTCAGCGGGCGGCGGCAGCCCAGGTACACGGGCACCTCGCCCAGGCGCCCGGCCACGTTGAGGGTGAGGAAGGCGTTGCGCACCTGCTGGTCGAAACCGACGTTCCCCGCGACCATGGTGACGGCGCGCAGGTCCGCGCCGGGGTCCAGCAGCCCGACGAGGAGCGCGACGCAGTCGTCCTGCGCGGTGTCGGTGTCGATCACCAGGGGTGTGGCCACGCCTTCTTCTCCTTCGGGTCCCTCGCGGGGATGTACAGGGGCCGGTCGGCCGCAGGCACCGATCAGGTCCTTCGGTCGAAGCGCCCCACCATCGCTGGGCGCCTGTCCGGATCGGGTCAGTCTCTTTAGCCGAAGCGCCCCACTATCGCTGGGTGCCTGTTCTGGGTGGTGCGGGTTCTCTTTAGCCGAAGCGCCCCACTATCGCTGGGCGCCTGTCCGGATCAGAGCAGTCTCTTTAGCCGAAGCGCCCCACTATCGCTGGGCGCTCCTCTGGACCAGGCTGGACATTCCTTAGCCGAAGCGGCCAGTGATATAGTTCTCGGTCTCCTTCTTCTCCGGCCGGGTGAACATCTGGTTGGTCTCGCCCATCTCGACGAGCCTGCCCGGCTTGCCCGGAGCCGACAGGTTGAAGAACGCGGTCCGGTCGGACACGCGCGCCGCCTGCTGCATGTTGTGGGTGACGATGACGATCGTGTAGTCCTCCTTCAGCTGGTGAATGAGGTCCTCGATCGCCAGGGTCGAGATCGGGTCGAGGGCGGAGCACGGCTCGTCCATCAGCAGCACGGACGGCTTCACGGCCGTCGCGCGGGCGATGCACAGGCGCTGCTGCTGGCCTCCGGAGAGGCCGGACCCGGGCTTGTTCAGCCGGTCCTTGACCTCCTCCCAGAGGTTGGCGCCGCGCAGCGACCGCTCCACCAGCTCGTCGGCGTCGGAGCGGCTCATCCGGCGGTTGTTGAGGCGGGCGCCGGCGATGACGTTGTCGTAGATCGACATGGTCGGGAACGGGTTGGCCTTCTGGAAGACCATGCCGACCTCGCTGCGCACCATGACCGGGTCCACGTCGGGGCCGTAGACGTCCAGGTCGTCCAGGAGGACCTTGCCCTCGGCCCGGGCGCCCGGGGTGACCTCGTGCATCCGGTTGAGGGTCCGCAGGAAGGTGGACTTGCCGCAGCCGGACGACCCGATGAACGCCGTCACCGACCGCGGCTCGATGGTCATCGACACGTCCTCGACGGCCTTGAAGTCGCCGTAGTAGACGTTGAGGCCGGAGACGTCGATTCGTTTCGCCACTGGAAATTCCTCGTGAGTCTGCTCCACGCGCGGGACGTGGGCGGTGGGTGTAGGGATCAACGGGCCTTCGGCGCGAACAGGCGGCCGATCATGCGGGCCAGGAAGAACAGCAGCATGACCACAAGGATCAGCGTCAGCGCCGCGGCCCAGGCCCTCTCGTAGTTGACGGCACCGCCCATGCGGACCTGGGAGTAGATGAACACCGGAAGGCTCATCATCTGCCCGTCGAACAGGTTCCAGTTGATGGACACCGCCGACGATCCCGCGGTGAGGATCAGGGGTGCCGTCTCTCCGATAACACGCGCGATGGCGAGCATGATTCCGGTGGTCAGCCCGGCGGCCGAGGTGGGGAGCACCACCTTGGTGATGGTCCGCCACTTGGGGACGCCGAGGGCGTACGAGGCCTCGCGCAGGTCCTGGGGCACCAGCCGCAGCATCTCCTCGCTGGAGCGGACCACGACCGGGATCATCAGCACGGCGAGCGAGATCGCGCCCGCGGCGCCGTTGGTCGCGCCCGGTCCGAAGAGGATGATCCACAGCGCCACGACGAACAGACCGGCGACGATCGACGGGATGCCGGTCATGACGTCGACGAAGAACATGATGGTCCGCTTCATGCGGCCCTCGGCGTACTCGACCAGGTACACGGCGGTCATGACGCCGATCGGCACCGAGATGAGCGTGGCCATGCCGGTGATCGCGAGGGTGCCCACGATCGCGTGGTAGGCGCCGCCCGCGTCCATGCTCGGCAGGACGCCGTTCATGGAGACCGACAGGAAGTAGGGGTCGAACCGGGCGAGGCCGTTGCCGAGCACGGTCCACAGCACGGACACCAGCGGCAGCATCGCGAGCAGGAAGCAGCCGTAGACGAGCGAGGTGACCAGGCGGTCCCTGGCCTTGCGGCCGCCCTCGACCCGGGCGGACGCGGTCACGACGATCACCGTGTACGCGACGGCGGTGAGCAGCCCCCACAGGACGAACCCGAAGGAGGAGAAGGCCAGCAGGACCCCCGCCACGACGGCGGCGGTCGCGGCCAGCAGCAGGGCCGGGAAGTGGTGGGGCAGGGAACCGCGGCGCAGGTCGTTCGCGGTGGCGCTCATCCCGGGCCCGGGCGGCGGCGTGGTCGTCAGGCTCATCAGGACTCCTTGTTCCCACGCGCCACGACGTAGCGTGCGCCCATGTTGACAACCAGGGTGATCGCGAACAGCACCAGTCCGGCGGCGATCAGCGCGGACACGCCGTAGCCGGTGGCCTCGGGGTACTGGAGCGCGATGTGCCCGGCGATGGTCTGGTTACCGCTCTGCAGGAGGTTCCAGGAGACGGCGAGGGAGGGGGAGAGGATCATGGCGACGGCCATGGTCTCGCCGAGGGCGCGCCCCATGCCGAGCATGGCGCCGCCGACGATGCCGGACTTGCCGAACGGCAGGACGGCGAGGCGGATCATCTCCCAGCGGGTGGCGCCCATGGCGAGCGCGGCCTCGCGGTGCCCCTGGGGAACCTGGTGGAAGACGTCGCGGGACATCGCGGTGATGATCGGCAGGATCATCACGGCCAGGACGACGCCGGCGGTCAGGATGGTGCGCGCCGACGTGGAGGCGGGGCCCGCGAACAGGGGGATCCAGCCGAGGTAGCGGGTCATGCCCTCGTACACGGGCACGAGCTGGGGGGCCAGGAAGCCGATGCCCCAGAGGCCGTAGACGACGCTGGGGATGGCGGCGAGCAGGTCGACCAGGTAGCCGAGCAGGGACGCCAGCCTGCGGGGCGCGTAGTAGACGATGAAGAGCGCGATGCCGATCGCGACCGGGGTGGCCAGGAGGAGCGCGATCGCGGCGGCGAGCACGGTGCCGAACGCCAGCGCGCCCACGCCGAACGCGGGCGACTCGCGGACGTTGGCCTCCCACTCCTGGGAGGTCAGGAAGTTCGCGGTGTTGGCGGCCAGGGACGGCCAGGCCTGAACGATCAGGAAGGCGGCGACGCCGGCGAGGATCAGCAGGATCAGGATGCCCGAGCCTCGGGCGGTGCCGGCGAAAACGACGTCGCCCATCCGGCGCTTGCCCGTGGGCGGGGGTGCCGCCTTGGGCGCGTCCGTGGTCGTCATGGATTGGCTCCGGTTCGGAAGGGTTGCAGTGCGGGTCGCCGGGGTGGCGCGGTGTGCACCGGACACCCCCGTGTGCGCCTGTTCTCGTTGTTCCTGGCGGTTCCGCCGCTCCCTGCGCGGGGGTCGTCCCCGCCGGGGGCGTCGTGCCCGCTCCTGGCCGTCCGGCGGCCGCGGTCTCACGTCCACCGTGCGCGAAATGGTCGTTCCGCGCCGATTGTGAAGGTAGGCGTAGGAGGTGACCAGTTGTCCCAGAGAAGGTGAACGTGGGGTGAACGAGGCGTCGCACTACCGTGGCGGAAGGGCGATTGCCCGGTGAATGTGACCAGCCGCACTCAGGCGGGAGGCCGCCGGTCACCGGTGGAGGGCGGTGCGTACATGACGTCGGTGTCCCACATGCCGAACCCGAGCGACTCGTACAGGCGCACCGCGGCCTCGTTGTCACCGTCCACGTAGAGGTGGACCCACGGCAGGCCGGCGTCGCGCAGGTGCCGCAGACCGGCCAGGGTCAGGGCTCTTCCCAGGCCGCTGCCCTGCCATGACGGGGCCACTCCCACCGCGTAGACCTCGCCGACGGGCTCGCCGTCGGTGAGCCCGGCGCCGTCGGCGTGGGTCTTGGTCCAGTGGAACGCGGCGACCTTCCCCTCCTTGGTGGTGGCGAGGAAGAAGCCGCGCGGGTCGAACCAGTCCTCGACCTCGCGCTGGAGCAGGTCGTCCAGGGTGAGCTGGCCCTGCTCGGGGTGGTCGGCGAACGCGAGCGCGTTGGCGGCCAGCCACGCCTCCTCGTCCTGGCCCACGACGAACTCCCGCACCCGCACGGCGGCGGCCACGTCGGGCCGGAGCGCGGGCTCGGGGAGTTCGGGCGCCGCCCAGGGGCCCCCGGCCTCGTCGGCCGCGATGTCGCGCAGCGGCATCCGCATCTTGTACAGGGAGCGGACGGCGGTCCAGCCGTCGCCCTCCGCGACCGAGACGGCCTGCGGGGTGCGTCCGTGGGCCCACACCCGGACCCCCCGGGGGCCCGCGTCCCGGTCGACGGAGCGGAGCAGGGCCGTGCCGTGCCCGCGGCCCCGGTACTCGGGGCCGACGACGACCTCGCCGGAGTCGGGTTCGCCGGGGACCCGCTCGACGAACGCGAAACCGACCACGCGGCCGTCCTCGGCGACGACGTGGAAGCGGCTGCTCCCGGAGGGCGCGCCGTGGCGGACGCGCAGCAGGGTGTGCTCGGACAGCGGAGCGACGCCGTCCGCGCGGCGGGCGGACTCGGAGAGTGCCAGGACCTGGTCGGCGAGGCCGGAGGCCAGGTCATCGGTGACTAGCGGGGTGCTCATGGACGGAAAGCCTACGACGGGACGCCCATAAAGGTTCCGTCAACCTCGTATAGGGAGGCTTTTGTCCTGTTCAGCAGCCCGGAACCCGGGAGGTGGGCCGCGTGGCGCGCTCCCGCTTCCGGCGGCGCGGGCCCGGAACGGCGCGCCGGGGGCCCGGGACGCTTCCGGGGCCTCCCGGCGCGGAGGGGACCCGTGCGGACCGCGGGGTCACCCCTTGCGGCGCCTGCCCTGGTATCCGCCGCCGATGCGGACGCGGCGCACGGGAGCGAGCGGCGCGGCGAGCAGGAGCGCGAGGAGGAGTGCCGCGAGCAGCACCGCCGGAGCCATGTTCGGCCCCATGTCGCCGTGGTCCGCGGCCACCTCCGTCCCGTCGAGGTCGTCGTCGGACGGGGGGGACACCAGCGGCAGTTCGGCGAGGTCCTCGGAGCCGGGGGCGACCTCGGGCAGGTCGGCGTCGTTGCGCGGCAGGGTCGGGATCTCGGCGCCGGTGGTGGGCACGTCGCCCACACCGCCGCGGGGGGTCCCGGGGCTCGCCGTCGGGCTGCCGGAGCCGCGGTCGCGGTCGCGGTCGCCGCCACCGCCACCGGGAGACCGGGTGGGGGCCGGATCGGAGCTCGAGGGCGGGTCCGACGGGGTGCGGGTCGGTTCCTCGGTGGGCGTCCCGGTGGGCGTCTCGGTGGGCGTCTCGGTGGGTGTCTCGGAGGGGGAGGGAGAGGGGTCCGGCTTGGCCACGGACACCGACCACGTCCCGGTGGAGACGGTGTGGGTGGCCGAGGGCTCCAGGACGGAGCAGTCCGCGCCCTCCTCGGCGAGCGCGTAGGTCAGGGTCGCGACGACGTCGGTCGACCGGCGGGGCGAGCCGGTGACGACGCCCGCGGATGCCTCGGCCCCGGGCGCCACCTCCTGCCGGTGGAACCCGGAGGGGGTGAAACCCTCGCCCCGCACCTCCAGGTCGAGCAGGCAGACGGCGAGGCCGCCGGTGTTGACCGCGGTGACCGCGTTGGGAGGGGCGGGCCTGCCCGGCTCGACCTCGCTGGCGCTGTTCTCGAAGGCGACGACGGCGGAGGGAACGGGGGCGGGGGAGGGGCTCTCGGAACCGGTCTGGTCCGCGTACGCCGGCGACATCACGGCGACGAGGCCGGAACCGACGAAGACGGCGCCGAGGACGACACCCGTACGGCGGCGGCGGTGGGAAGGCGGGGAACTCGCGGCGTTCAGGGGCATCGGGGCGATTCACTCCTCAGGGTGGCGCGCCAAGGCTGCTTCGGCCGCACCCGGCCGCGAGGAGCTCGCCGCGCCTGACCGACCCCGGGGTTCGGGTGCCCCACGATCTTAGGACCTGCGGCCACGGAAGACGAGTGTCCGGGTGATGCCGTTATGTCATCGGTCCGGCCGGGTTCTCCGCGCGCGGTGCGCGGACGACCCCGGGGCGCCGTGCGCCTGTGCGCGGCGCCCCGGAGTGCTCACGGTCGTGGTGTCCCGGCCCTCCTGCGCGGGGCTACTTGGCGCTGGGCTCGGCGGTCCGGGCCTCGGGCAGCGGCTCCGCCGCCTCGGGCGGCGGCACGGGCGCCTTGGCGACGGGGTCGGGGACGAACCTGTACCCGACGTTGCGCACGGTGCCGATCAGCGACTCGTACTCCGTGCCGAGCTTGGCGCGCAGGCGCCGGACGTGGACGTCGATGGTCCGGGTGCCGCCGAAGTAGTCGTAGCCCCACACCTCCTGGAGCAGCTGGGCCCGGGTGAACACCCGGCCGGGGTGCTGCGCCAGGAACTTGAGGAGCTCGAACTCCTTGAAGGTGAGGTCGAGGATGCGTCCCCTCAGCCGTGCGATGTAGGTGGCCTCGTCGATCACGAGGTCGCCCCGGCGGATCTCGTCGGGGTCGTCGGTCCCGGCCTCGGCGGAGCCGACGGCCAGCCGGAGCCGTGCCTCGACCTCCGCCGGGCCCGCGGAGGCCAGGATGAAGTCGTGGACCTGCCAGTCGGGCGTGAGCGCCGCGACGCCGCCCTCGGTGAGGACGACGAGCAGCGGGCAGTCCAGCCCCGTGGTGTCGAGCAGGCGGCAGAAGTTCCTGGCCGCTGCGAGGTCGGTACGGGCGTCGACCAGAATGGCGTCGACGGGCGAGTTCGAGTTGCCGCTCACTCCTGACGCCAGCAGGGCTCCGGCCTCCGCGGGAGCCACCCGCACGGAGTGCAGGAGGAGCCCGAGGGCCGGCAGCACGTGGTCGGACGGTTCGTTGGAGTTCGTCAACAGCAGCAGATGGCTCATGCGTCTCTTCTCGTCAACCCGCGCTATGCGGACGATCGAAGGCGCCATTGCCCCCGGTGAAGATTTGTCTAATACGTCGCCTCCGAGCAACACCAAGGATAATCAACAGATGGCGAAGTGCACTATCAGGTACTGGGCAGCGGCCAAGGAAGCGGCCGGAACGGCGCAGGAGGACGTGGAGGCGGACACTCTCGCCGAAGCGCTCGAAGCGGCGTGTCGCCTGCACCCCGACGACCGCTTCCTGCGCGTACTCGGGGCTTCGTCGCTCCTGGTGGACGAGCGGCCCGTGGGAGCGCGGCCGCATGGCGCGGTCGCGGTCGCCGACGGGACTGTGATCGAGGTCCTACCGCCCTTCGCCGGCGGCTGAGATGTTCCGGAATCAGACGCAATCAGGAGGAAACATGGCGGAAATCCCCGAATGGGCCGGGCGTGCGCGCGTGGTGATGCTCGGCAGGGCGGGGTGCCACCTGTGCGAGGACGCGTGGCGGACCATCGGCGCCGTCGCGGACGAGCTCGGGGCGAGCCGCGCGGAGGTGGACCTCGACGGGGTGGACGAGGCCGACCGCGAGGAGTACTGGGACAAGATCCCGGTCACGTTCGTGGACGGGAGGCGCCACGACTTCTGGCGTGTCCGGGAGGACCGGCTGCGCTCGGCGCTCGGCGGCTGAAGGGCGGATTCTCCACGGGGTCCGAGCGGTTCCGTCCGCGAATACCCGCGTCCGTGCTATTCCGGCTGTCCTGAATCGGTGAGCGTGCTCCCTCCTTTTTCCGCGGGTCCCCGGAGAACCCCGCCCATGGGAACTTCTGATCACGGAGTCACAGCGGGCCCCACTTTGTGCGTGCTTTCACAAGCACGTAATCTAGGTCCACAGCCCCCGTCGGGAGCACACTCGCGCGTATCCCGGGATCCGGCCGCGCGCCAGCCCCCGCCCCCGTGCCCCGTCCGCACCGACCGCCGCTCAGGAGCACCCGCCTGTGATCAGTCGTCCACCACGGCCCCGGGAGAGGGGTATCCCGGAGGCCACCGTCGCCCGGCTCCCCGTCTACCTGCGCGCGCTCCAGTCCCTCCAGGACCGCGGCACCCTCACCGTCTCCTCCGAGGACCTCGCCTCCGCCGCCGGCGTCAACTCCGCGAAGCTCCGCAAGGACCTGTCCCACCTCGGCTCCTACGGGACCCGCGGGGTGGGCTACGAGGTCCAGTACCTCGTCTATCAGATCTCACGTGAGCTTGGTCTCACCCAGGACTGGGCCGTGGCCATCGTCGGCATCGGCAACCTCGGCCGCGCACTGGCCAACTACGGGGGTTTCGGCACCCGCGGCTTCCGTATAGCGGCCCTCCTCGACGCCGACCCCGAGATGGTCGGGCAGAGCGTGGCGTCCCTGGACGTGAGGCATATTGACAACCTGGAGGACGTCGTCCGTTCCAAGGGCGTTTCCATAGGAGTCATCACCACGCCCGCGGCCTCGGCCCAGGGCGTCGCCACCCGCTTCGTGGAGGCGGGGGTGAGCAGCATCCTCAACTTCGCGCCGGTCGTGCTCAATGTGCCGGACGGGGTCGATGTGCGTAAGGTCGACTTGTCCATCGAACTCCAGATCCTCGCCTTCCACGCGCAGCGCAGGGCGGACGGCGACGGCCGTGCCGCGGAACGGGCGGGACTGGAACTGACATGAGACGGGTACCGGCCGGAGAAGCCGGTCGGAGCGGTGGGCGAAGAGCGAGCGTGCGCCGCGTTCCGGGGGGCTGGCCACGGGGGTCGGCCGGCATGCCGGAGCATAGAGAGACGCTGTGTCGTGCCTGCATAGGAGAATGCGGATGAGTGTCCTGGCCGTGGGGTTGAGCCACCGGAGTTCGCCGGTGGCGCTGCTCGAACGCGTCGCGCTGAACGGGGAGGCGCGCACCAAGGCGGTCGGGGAGATGGTCGGCTCCGACTCCGTCAACGAGGTCATGGTGGTCTCCACCTGCAACCGGACGGAGGTCTACGCCGACGTCGAGGCCTTCCACGGCGGAGTGGCGGCCATCACCGAACTCCTCTCCTGGCACAGCGGGGTGCCGCTCGGGGAACTCTCCGAACACCTCTACGTGCACTACGAGGACCGCGCCGTCCAGCACCTGTTCTCGGTCACGTGCGGCCTGGACTCCATGGTCGTCGGCGAGGGCCAGATCCTCGGACAGGTGCGCGACGCCCTCAAGGAGGGACAGGACACCGGCTCCGTCGGCCGCGTCCTCAACGACCTCGGCCAGAGGGCCCTGCGGGTGGGCAAGCGCGCCCACACCGAGACCCACCTCGACCACGCGGGCGCCGACATGGTCAGCTTCGGCCTCACCGTCGCCGCCCGCGACCTGGGCCTCGGCCCGACCGGAGCGGACGAGACCACCGCCGACCGGACGGTCCCCGCCGTGGGGGCGGTCCCGCCCGTGGGCTGCCCCATGTCCTCGTCGGCCGGCGACACCGGCGACGGGCCCGGGCTCGCCCGGCCCTCCAGCGGGCCCCTCTCCGGCCTGCGCGTCCTGGTCCTCGGCGCGGGGTCCATGAGCGCGCTGTCGGCCAACACCGTCTCCCGCCAGGGCGCCGCGACCGTCGTCGTCGCCAACCGCACGCCCGAGCGCGCCGCCCGGCTCGCCGAGTGCCTCACCGAGGCCTACGACACCGTCCGCTCCCGGCCCGTCCCCTTCGCGGACGCCGCGGGGGTCCTCGCCGACGTCGACCTCGTCATCTCCTGCACCGGGGCCCAGGGCCTGGTCCTGACCGCCGACGCCGTCGCCGCGGCCACGGCCGGCCGCACCAGGCCCCTGGTCTTCCTCGACCTCGCGCTGCCCCGCGACATCGACCCCGCCGTGCGCGACCTGCCCGGTGTGCGCCTCGTCGACATCGAGGACCTGCGCCTGGCCGCGGCCACCGGCTCCGCCGGCGGGGGCGGTGAACGCTCCAGCGCCCTCACCCTCGTGCGCGGGATCGTCGACGAGGAGGTCACCGAGTTCCGCACGGTCCGCCGCGCGAACCAGGTCACCCCCACCGTCGTCGCCCTGCGCTCCCAGGCCAGGGACGTCGTCGAGGCGGAGCTGTCCAGACTCCACGGCCGCCTGCCCGACGACATCGACGACCGCACGCGGGAGGAGATCACCCGCGCGATGCGCCGGGTCGCCGACAAGCTCCTCCACCGGCCCACCGTGCGCGTCAAGGAACTGGCCGCCGCGCCGGACGGCGAGTCCTACGAGGCGGCCCTGCGGCAACTCTTCGACCTCGACCCCAAGACCCCGGAGGCGCTGACCGCCTCCGGCGGTCCCAGCACAGCGGCGCGGTCCGCACAGGAGAAGGCATGACCGGCACCCCCGCCAAACTCGGCACGCGTCGCAGCACCATGGCGACCAGCCAGTCCCGGATGGTCGCGGACGCGATCACCGAGCGCACCGGCCAGGCCATCGAACTGGAGCTGATCACCAGCTTCGGCGACGTCACCAAGGCCCACCTGACCCAGCTCGGCGGCACCGGGGTGTTCGTCAACGCCCTGCGCGACGAACTCCTCGCGGGCACCATCGACTTCGCCGTCCACTCCCTCAAGGACCTGCCCACGGCCCCCGCCGACGGGCTCGTCCTCGCCGCCGTGCCCGAGCGCGACGACCCCCGCGACGCCCTGTGCGCCCGCGACGGGCTCGCGTTCGCCGACCTGCCCGCCGGGGCCAGGGTCGGCACCGGCTCCCCGCGCCGGGTCGCCCAGCTCGCGGCCCTCCGCCCGGACCTCACCTACCTGCCCATCCGCGGAAACGCCGAGACGCGCCTGGGCAAGGTCGCCTCCGGCGAGCTCGACGCGGTCGTCCTCGCCTACGCCGGCCTCGGCCGCGTCGGCCGGATGGACGGCGTCACCGACGTCTTCGAGCCGGAGCGGATGCTGCCCGCCCCCGGGCAGGGCGCCCTCGCCGTGGAGTGCTCGGCCGAGCGCCGCGACGGCGACCTCGCCTACCTCGCCACCGTCGACCACCCCGCCACCCGCGTCGCCGTCGTCGCCGAGCGCACCGTCCTCTCCGAGCTGGAGGCCGGGTGCGCCGCCCCGGTCGGCGCCTACGCCGAGTACGACGCCGGAGCGGGGACCCTGCGCCTGCGCGCGGCCGTCGTCTCCACCGACGGCACCGCCTCCGTGCGCGGCGAGCGCACCGCCGACCTCGCCTCGACCGGTGACCTGGCCGCCGCCACCGCGCTCGGCCGCGACCTGGCACGCAGCATGATCGGTGAGGGCGCCGACCGGATCGTCGCCGAGGCCTTCGCCGAGAGGGACACACCCTGACCAGGAGTCGACGGCGGGGCGCCTCGGCCGCACCCCGCCGCACCCGCCGGCGCCCCGGAGAACTCCGCGCACAGGGACGCCGGCGACCACACAGAGGAGCCAGTACGTGAACGCCAACGCCAACCCCCAGCCGGAGGAGCCCCGCGCCGCCGCCCGGTCCGGGCACGTCGCCCTGGTCGGGACCGGTCCGGGCGGCGCCGATCTGCTGACCCTGCGCGGCGCCGAGCTGCTGAGGCGCGCCGACGTGGTCGTCACCCTGCGGGAGCCCGCCGCCGAGGAGCTGGCGGGCTTCCGCGAGGAACTCCTCTCCCACTGCTCCGAAGGCGTCTCCGTCCTCCAGGCCGACGAGTGCGGCGGAGACCTCAACGCACTCGCCGTCGCCCGCGCCCGCGAGGGGCAGCGGGTCGTGCGCCTGTACTCCGGCGACCCGTTCTTCGGCTGCCGCGGCGCCGACCTCGTCGCCGCCTGCGAGGAGGCCGGGGTCGAGGTCGAGGTCGCCCCGGGCGTCTCCGCCGTCACCTCCGTCCCCACGTTCGCGGGCCTCCCGCTGATGGGCGACGGCGTTCCCGAGGTGCGGATCCTCAACGCCCGCCCGCACGGCAAGGCCGAGGTCGACTGGAACGAGGCCGCCGCGAGCGACGCCACCCTGGTCATCATGGGCGGCGACGCCCCCGCCGAGGAGCCGCCCGAACACCGCGGCCCCGGCCTCGACGTGCTCTGCAAGACCCTCGTCGCGGGCGGCCGGCCCGCGAGCACCCCGGTCTCCGTCGTGCGCGCGGGCGGGACCACCCGGCAGACCACCGTCACCTCCACCCTGGCCCGCCTGGTCGCCGACCTGAAGGCCAAGGACGCCAAGAACCACCACGCCACCGCGCCCGCGCTCATGATCGTCGGCCCCGGCGCCGCGCGCAGGCCCGAGCTGTCCTGGTACGAGGGGCGCCCGCTCTTCGGCTGGCGCGTCCTGGTGCCCCGCACCAAGGAGCAGGCCGCGGCCCTGTCCGAACAGCTGCGCGGTTACGGCGCGGTGCCGGAGGAGGTGCCGACCATCTCGGTGGAGCCGCCGCGCACCCCGCAGCAGATGGAGCGCGCCGTCCGCGGCCTGGTCACCGGCCGCTACCAGTGGGTGGCGTTCACCTCCGTCAACGCGGTCAGGGCGATCCGCGAGCGCCTGGAGTCCTACGGCCTCGACGCGCGCGCGTTCGCCGGGGTCAAGGTCGCCGTCGTCGGGGAGGCCACCGCCGACGCGGTGCGCGAGTTCGGCATCCAGCCCGACCTGACACCGCCGGAGGACGCCCAGTCCAGCGCCGGCCTGGTGTCGGTGTGGCCGCCCTACGACGACGAGATCGACCCCATCGAGCGGGTCCTGCTGCCCCGCGCCGACATCGCCACCGACACCCTCGTCGCGGGCCTGACCGACCTCGGCTGGGAGACCGACGACGTCACCGCCTACCGCACGGTGCGCGCCGCCCCCCCGCCCGCGCCCGTCCGAGAGGCGATCAAGGGCGGTGGTTTCGACGCGGTCATGTTCACGTCCTCCTCCACGGTGCGCAACCTGGTGGGGATCGCGGGCAAGCCGCACAACACCACCGTCATCGCGGTGATCGGCCCGGAGACGGAGCGGACCGCCGTCGAGTTCGGCCTGCGCGTCGACGTGGTGGCTCCCAAAGCCTCGGTTTCGGCCCTCGCGCGGGCCCTCTCGGAGTACGGTGCCGCCAGGAGCCGCGAAGCCGTCGAGTCCGGCAAGCCCGTCCTCAAGCCCAGCCAGAAGCGCCGCGGACGCCGACGCAAACTGTAGACCGCCCACGCGGTCGGACGCCGTGCAGGCCGGTGCCCCCGGTCGCAGGGGGCGCCGACCCGACGGTGTCCACGGTCCGCCCCGCACACGCGGGGCCCCGGGAGACCGGACCCAGACCACACGTCCACCCCGCGAACCCACGTACGGGAGCCCGCAATGACCGCATCCGGAAACGACGCCGCCTTCCCCGCCGCCCGTCCCCGCCGCCTGCGCCGTGGACCGGCGCTGCGTCGCCTGGTCGCCGAGACCCGGGTGCTCCCGCGCAACCTGGTCCTGCCGATGTTCGTCAAGGAGGGGATCACCGAACCCGTGGCGATCTCCTCGATGCCCGGCCAGGTGCAGCACACGCGCGACAGCCTGCGCAAGGCCGCCCACGAGGCCGCCGCCGCCGGGGTCGGCGGACTCATGCTGTTCGGCATCCCCGCGCACAAGGACGAGCGCGGCTCGGGCGCCGACGACCCCGACGGGATCGTCCAGGCGGCCCTGCGCGACCTCGCTGCCGAGGTCGGCGACGACCTCGTGGTCATGGCCGACCTGTGCCTGTGCGAGTACACCTCGCACGGCCACTGCGGGCCGCTGGAGACCGGCGGGCACGTGGACAACGACCTCACCCTGGAGCGCTACGCGTCCGTCGCCGCCGCACAGGCGGAGGCGGGGGCGGCCGTCGTGGCGCCCAGCGGCATGATGGACGGCCAGGTCGCGGCCATCCGCGCCGGGCTGGACCGTGCGGGGTTCGAGCAGGTGCCGATCCTGGCCTACGCCGCCAAGTACGCGTCGTCCTTCTACGGCCCCTTCCGTGAGGCCGCCGAGGGCGCCCCGCAGTTCGGCGACCGCTCCGGCTACCAGCAGGACCCGGCCAACGTCCGCGAGGCCCTGCGCGAGGTCGCCCTCGACGTCGCGGAGGGCGCCGACATGGTCATGGTCAAACCCGGCCTGGCCTACCTCGACATCGTCGCCAAGGTGGCGGAGGCGTCCCCGGTACCCGTGTCGGCCTACCAGGTCAGCGGTGAGTACGCGATGATCGAGGCGGCGGCGGAGCGCGGCTGGATCGACCGCGAGCGGGCCATCGTGGAGACCCTGACCTCGTACCGGCGGGCGGGGGCCGAGCAGGTCCTCACGTACTGGGCCACCGAGGCGGCACTCCTGCTGCGGTAGCGCGACCAGGCCTTTCGCCCCGGTCGCGGTCGCCGGGCGCGGGGCCCCGGACCGAGGCCGCGCCTGAGCCGAGCACGACCACCGGGGAGGCCCCATGGCCGACGTACTGTACCGACGTAAGCGCCGACATGCGACGGACAGCATGCTCGACGCGGCCCTGCGCTACGCGCGGCTGGGCTGGCCGGTCGCGCGGGGCGCCGCGCCGGGCGAGGACCGCGCGTGCAGCTGCGACCGGATGGGCTGTCCGGACCCGGCGGCGCACCCGGTCACGATGGCCTGGGGGGTGGAGGCCAGCACCGACGCCGACACCCTCCGGCGCTGGTGGACGGCCACCCCGGACGCCAACGTCATCCTGCCGACCGGCCGGGTCTTCGACGTGTTCGACGTCCCGCGCGAGGCGGGCGTGATGGCCCTGGCGCGGATGGGGCGCTCGGGCGTCCCGGCCGGGCCGGTCGCGGCGGTCGACTCGTCCCGCTACCTGTTCTTCGTGGCCACGCGCTCCCCGGTCGACGAGGACGAGTGGTGGTCCTGCCACCTGGACTGCGTGCCCGAGGACGTCGAGGAGATGCCGGGCCTGCGCTGGCACTGCCGTGACAGCTTCGTCCTCGGCGCGCCGTCCCTGCTGCCCTCGGGCAGCCGGGTCACCTGGATCCGCACACCGCTCGACGCGGGCGAACCGGTCCCGCTCCCCGACCCGATCGCGGTGCTCGGCATCCTCGCCGACGCCAGCGCCGAGTTCTCGGGCTGACGCGCGCGGCCCGGGGCACGGGACCCCGGGCCATGGCGCCCCGCCGTCCCGGGGCGGCGGGATCAGGCCCCTCCGCGCTCGCGCACCCACAGCGCCAGCCGGGTCCGGTCGCGCAGACCGAGCTTGCGCAGGATGCTGGTGACGTGGTTCTTCGCGGTCCCCTCCGTGATGAACAGGGTCCGCGCGATCTCCCGGTTGGTGGCCCCGGTCCCCACCAGCCTCGCCACCTCCTCCTCGCGCTCCGAGAGCGGCGACGCGGCGGGCGCGGTGGACCCGGTGGCGGGCCCTGCCCCCGGGGCCCGGGCCGGGTCCAGGGCGGCGACGAGCCGCTGGGCGGCGGGCCCGCCCAGGACGGTCTCCCCCCGTGAGGCGCGGCGCAGCGCCGAGACCAGCTCCTCCGGCGGAACGTCCTTGAGCAGGTAGCCGCGGGCCCCGGCGCGCAGGCCGCCGAAGATCAGCTCGTCGTCGTCGAACGTGGTCAGCACGACGGCCGGAACGCCCGGGTACTCCTCGCGCATGCGGCCGATGAGGGTCACCCCGTCCATGAGGGGCATGCGGGCGTCCACGAGGGCCACGTCGGGGAGGGGGTCGGCCGAGGACAGGAACTCCAGGGCCTCGACCCCGTTCGCCGCCTCGCCGACCACGTCGATGCCCTCCTCGATCTCCAGCAGCTTGCGCAGGCCCTGCCTCAGCAGGATCTGGTCGTCGACGATCAGAACCGAGACGGTGGTCACGCGGTGCCTCCAGCGGTGGTCGGGACGGTCTCCCGTTCGGTGCGCAGCGCGGGGACGGACACCCGGAGCCGGAAGCCCTGACGCCGCGTCCCCGCGCCCTCCGGCGCGCGGTCCGCGCCGTCCCGGGGCGCGTCCCCGGCCCGGCCGCCCCCGTCGGCCTGCTCCGTGCCGGGGGCGCCCGACCCGCCCCCGTCGGCGTCGCCGGCCTCCAACGCGCCCCCGACCGAGGCCACCCGCTCCGCCAGCCCGCGCAGGCCGAACCCGCCGAGCGCCGCCTCCTGCGGAGCCCCGGCGCCGTTGTCGGCCACCGTGACCGCCACCCCGGCGGGGTCCGCCGCGACCTCCACCTCCACCAGGTCCGCGCCCGAGTGGCGCATCGCGTTGGTCAGGCCCTCCTGGAGGGCGCGGTAGCAGACCAGCTCGGCCTCCTCCGACAGCTCCGGCCAGTCGCCGGCGTCGGTGAAGGCGATGCGGATGCCCCCGCCGTCGAACGAGTCCGCCATCGCGCGCATGGCGGCCACCCCCGCGCGCCCCTCCAGCCGCAGCGGTCGCAGCGCGCGCACCCACCTGCGCGTGTCGGTGAGGGCCTCGCCCGCCAGTTCCCTGGCCTGTTCCACCTCGCCCCAGGCCCGGTCGGGGCGGGCGGTGCGGAAGCGCAGCGCGTTGGACAGGGACATGGCGAGCGCGGTCAGGTAGTGGCCGGTGCTGTCGTGCATTTCCCGGGACATGCGCGCGCGCTCCTCGGCCACGGTCAGCTCCCGTACCCGGGCGGCGCGCAGGCGCAGGTCCTCGTGGGCCTCCTCCAGCTCGGCGAGGAGGGCCGTGGTGCGCTCGGCGCGCTCCCCGGCGACGACGAGCCCCACGAAGGCCATGCCCGACACGGCCACGATGAAGAGGAGGCTCGTCCCCATCACCAGCCCCGCCCAGAGCGGCACCACCCCGGGCAGGAAGAGGGCGAGCACCACGCTGAGCGCGAAGACGGAGGCCCCGTAGCCGGCCCCGCCGAGGAGGCCGAACACGGCCACCGCGTTCATCGTCCCCACGCAGACCAGCAGGAACATCGTGTAGTTGTTCGTGATCAGGCACAGCACGGTCAGCACCAGGAAGACCACGCTGGCCGCCCGCCGCAGCGGAGGGGAGTCCGCGGACCAGGCGAGGAAAGGCCACAGCGCGCACGAGGCGACCGCCGCGCCGAAGCTGGCGAACACCATGGCCCTCAGCGCGGGCGGCTCGTTCGCCAGGCCCATGTCGAACACGAGGCCCATGGTCTGGAGTACGAGCGCGATCCCCGTCGCACCCCAGAACAGCAGCTGCAGCATGCGCGGCGGGCGGTCCCTGTACAGGGTGACCCAGGCCGACAGGTCGGGGAGCGAACCGGACGTGTTCATCCCACGAGCGTAGCCACGCCCCGACGGTGGGCGGAGTGGCCCGGGGTCATGTCCGGAGCACGTTCCGGCCATGACCTCCGGCATGCCCCGGACGCGGAGAACGCCATGACCGCACCGTGCCGCACGGTCGATGCGGCCGTTCCGCGCCTTTCCCTAATGTTCTCCGTGAAAGGCAGGCGGCGGAGGGGAAAGCGCAGGGGGAAACGCAGGGGAACGGCCTCGGGGAACACGGGGACAACCCCACCCCTCTCGGTGGGAACCGCCTTTCCGGCGGACGGGACCTCGCGGCACTCCGGCGCGCCGACCGTGCCGGATCCGCCGCTGACCTCACACGACGCCCCGACCGTCCCCACAGTGCGGACGGGGTCGCGGGCGCCGCCGTGCTCCGCACCCGATTCCGACCCGACCCCGAAAGGACACACGGACGCCGATGAACGGCACGCCTGTGATCACCACCGAGAAACTCACCAGGGACTACGGAAACGGCGCGGGGGTCTTCGACGTCGACCTCTCCGTTCCGCGCGGAACCGTTTTCGGGCTCGTCGGCCCCAACGGGGCCGGAAAGACCACGCTCCTCTCCGTCCTCGCCGGGCTCAGGCGGGCGGGGAGCGGGAGCGTGCGCGTGGACACCGAGGGCGGACGGGTCCTGCTCTGCCCCGACGTGCCGGACTTCGAGCCCTGGCTCACCGCCGCCGAGGTCGTCCTCCTCGGCGCCGAGGCCGCCGGGGTCCAGGCCACCCCGGAGGACGCGGCCCTCGCCCTGGAGCGGGTCGGGCTCACGGAGGCCGCGCACCGCCGCAACGCCCGCTTCTCCCGGGGCATGCGGCAGCGGCTGGGCCTCGCCGCCGCACTGGTCTGCCGGCCCGAGGTGCTCATCCTGGACGAGCCCGCCTCCGGGCTGGACCCGCGGGGGCGGGTGGACGTGCTCGCCCTCATCCGCTCCCTCCGCGAGCACTGCACGGTCATCCTGGCCAGCCACCTGCTCGGCGACGTGCAGAGGGTGTGCGACGACGTCGCCGTCCTGGTCCGGGGGCGGGTGGTCTACCAGGGGCCCGTCGCCGACATCGCCGACCGCGGACGCCCCAGCGCCTGGCACGTGAGGGTCCGCGGCACGGCCCGGGAGGTCGTGGAGCTCCTCTCCGCCGAACCGTGGGTGACGCGGGCGCTCCCCGTCGACGCGGAACCCGACCTCGTCTTCGTCGAGGCCGCCGCCGCCGAGCACGGGGAGGCCGGCATCCCGCGCACGCTCGTGGAGCACGGCGTCCCGCTGGTCTCCATGACCGGCCACGAGGCCGACCTGGAGTCGGCCTTCCTCTCCCTCACCTCGACGGACGCCACCGACGGGAGCACCCGATGAACACCGCGCTCTACCGCAACGAGATCCGGCGCATGACGCGCACCCACACCCTCGCCGGGCTCATGGCGTTCTTCGTCTTGTTCGGGGCGGCCTCGCCGGTCCTGGTGTTCCTCCTGCCCGACCTGCTGGCGGCCATGGAGGGCATGGAGGGCGTCCAGCCCGGCATGGCGGACCTCATGCCGGAGGCCACGCCGGTCGCGGCGATCGGCTCCTACGTGGAGAACGGGCAGACCCTCGGCGTCCTGTTCGTGCTCTTGGTGGCCGCGGGCGCCCTGTCGCTGGACGGCAGCACCGGCCGCTCGACGTTCTACCGGGTCCGCGTTGCCGGTCCCGCCGCGCTGGTGCTCCCGCGCTTCGCGGTCCCCGCGGTGGCCGCCGTCGCCGCGCACACGGCCGGCGCCGTGGTCGCCTGGGCGACCACGCTGCTGCTGATCGGGGAGCTCCCCCTCGGGGCCACCCTCGCGGGCGCGCTGTTCACGGGGCTGTTCCTGGTGTTCGCCGTCGCCGTGACGGCGGTGGTCGCCGCTCGGGCCCGCGGCCTCCTGCCCACGGTCGGGTTCTCCGTGGCCGCCCTGGTCGTGCTCGTCCTGCTGGGTCAGCTGCCGGTGGTGGGGGAGTGGTCGCCCACCGCCCTCTTCGCCGCGCAGGCCGCCCTGCCCGGCGGTGCGCCGGTCGCCGACTTCCTGCCCGCCGCGGCCGGCGCCCTCGTGGGGACCGCCGCCCTCCTCGCGCTGGCCGTGCGCGGGTTCGGCGCCCGGGAGGTCTGAGGGGAGGGGCGCCGGGGCCCGGCGGAGGGGGTCATCGGACCGCCCCCCTCCGTTGGCGCCCCGTTGGCCCCGGGAGGGTCCTAGATCTCCGTGGCGTTCACCACGATCCCGTCCTCGTCGCTGTAGAGCCACTCGCCCGGGACGAACACGACGTCGCCGAAGGCCACCGGCACGTCGAGGCGCCCCGCGCCGTCCTTCGCGGACTTGCGGGGGTTGGAACCCAGGGCCTTGACCCCCAGGTCGAGACCGCCGAGGGCCCTGGTGTCGCGCACCGCGCCGAGGATCACGACGCCTGCCCACGCGTTCTCCACGGCCGCCGCGGCGATCATGTCGCCCATCAGGGCGGACCGGAGCGAGCCGCCGCCGTCCACGACCAGCACCGCCCCCTCACCAGGGGTGTTGAGGACCTGCTTGACCAGGCCGTTGTCCTCGTGGCACTTCACGGTGCGGATGCGGCCCGAGAAGACCGCCCGCCCGCCGTACCGGCGGAACTGCGTGGAACAGCTGCGCAGGGTGTCGCCGTGGTCGTCGACGAGGTCCGCGGTGGAGAAGTCGGGGGTCATGTCGGCTCCGGTTCGGGTCGTGGGCGGGCACCGTCGAAGCTACCCGCCGGCGCCCGGAGCTCTTTCGTCGGTCCGGAACGTCTCTTTCGTCTGTGCGGCCGCCTCTCCGGCCCTGGACGGTCGAAGTTGATGACAGGATAAGGACCTTCCCGTCATCACCTCGTGGGAGTCCCGTCACCCGCCGACCGGACGTCGCCCGGCCCTTCCCCCTGCTCGCGCGCGACCCTCCCCGTACGACTTCTTCTGGAGAGAGATGGTCTCCGAGATCTTCGCCGTCAGTGCCGCCTGGTCCCGGGCCGTGATCGAGTTCACCGCCGGCCTCGACCCCTGGGTCCAGCAGGCCGCCTACCTGGGCACCGACCTCTTCCTCGGCGTGTTCGCGGTGCTCTTCCTCGCCGCCTGGTGGCGCGCCAGGTCCCACAGCTCCCGCGCGGTCGGCCTGGCGCTGTTCGCCCCCGTCGCCACCGTCGTCGCCTACGGCGTCAGCCGCACCGTCAAGTCGTTCTTCGAGCAGCTGCGGCCCTGCCAGGCCATGACCGACCTGACCACCATCGCCACCTGCGACCCCATCGGCGACTGGTCGTTCCCCAGCAACCACGCCGCCATCGCCGGCGCCGCCGCCGCGGCCGTCGTCGTCGCCTGGCGCCGCTTCGCCGTCGTCGCCGTGGTGTTCGCCGTCCTCGAGGCCTTCTCCCGGGTCTTCGTCGGCGCCCACTACCCCCACGACGTCACCGTCGGCCTGCTCGTCGGCGCCGCCGTCGCCACCCTCGCCTCCCTCGCCATGGCCCGCCCGATGACCGCGGTCGTCGACCGCATCGCCGCCACCGAGCGCCTCCGCCCCCTCGTCCGGGCCGAGGGCGCTGTCGGCGGCGCCGAACCGCCCGCTGAGCCGGCGTCCGGCAACACCTACGCGCGCTCCTGACCCTCCCCCCCCGTGCCCCGTCCCGCCCCGGGACGGGGCACACGCGTGCCCGGGGTCCGGGCAGGGGGCGGAGCACCCTCGGGGCCCGGTCCCCGAAGCGGGGGAGCCGCCCCCGTCGACGGGGTCCATGTTTACGGCCACGGGGTCGTGGCATGCTTGGTGTGTGTGGGTATTCCACGCAGAACGCGGTCGAGCCACTGAAAAACGGGGGAGAAGGCCACGATGCTGCTGAGTTTCCGCGTCGAGAACCACAAGTCCATCCGGGACGAGCAGCAACTCCTCCTCACCCCCGTCTACGACGACGCCCGTCCCGAGAAGGCCGGTTGGGAGGCCTCCACCGTCGCGGGGATCTTCGGCGCCAACGCCTCCGGCAAGTCCAACATCCTGGACTCCCTCTCGCTGATGCGCGACACGGTCCGCTGGTCGATGCGGGACAACGAGCCGGGAGCGGGGATGCGGCGCCACCCCTTCGCCCTGGGCGGGGCCCGGGGAGAGCCCACGACGTTCGTGGTCGATCTCGATGTGGACGGAGTCCGGTACACCTACGGTTTCGCGATCGACGACCGGAGGGTGACCGAGGAGTGGCTCTACAGCTATCCGAAACAGCGCAAGCGGGTCGTCTTCGAGCGCGAGGGCAGTGACTTCGAGTTCGGGGAGCACGCTCCGGGGAAGCTGCGGCAGGTCGCGGAGATCACCGGGGAGAACGTCCTTTTCCTCACCGTCGCCGCTCGGGCCTCGAACGAGGTCGTGGACCCCGTCTACCGGTGGTTCTCCGACCGCCTCGTCTTCGCGGCGGAACGTCTTCCCGGACGCCCCCTGTGGCTGCGGCGCGGTGGGGTTCCCGAAGACGCACTGAACGCTCTGTCCGACCTCCTGAGGTCCGCCGACACCGGTATCCGGAGCGTCGAGCTCAGGGAGGAGGAACCGATCGACCTCCTCGACCGGGCCCTGAGCCGTCAGCAGGGAACACGGGACACCTCTACGGAGCGAATTTTCCGTGAGCTGCTGAAGGCCCGGCTCGCCCAGGACGGGGATGTCGAACCGCAGGGCAGACGCCCCCGCAGGGACCTTCCGCCGACGCTTGTGTTCAACCACGGCGGCACGGCCCCCGACCGCCCCCTGCGATGGGAGGAGGAGTCCAGGGGGACCAGGGCCCTCGCCGCGCTCGGCTTCGAGGCCCAGCGCGTCCTGGAGTCCGGGGGAGTGCTCGTCGTGGACGAGATCGACGCCAGCCTCCACCCCTACCTCTCCGCCCGGGTGATCTCCCTCTTCCAGGACGAGGAGCAGAACCCCGCGGGCGCACAGCTCGTCTTCACCAGCCACGACGCCGCCCTCCTCGGACGGGTCCGTGGAGCAGAGGTCCTCAAGCGCGACCACATCTGGTTCGTGGACAAGGACGGCGAGGGCCGTACGTTCCTCTACCCGCTCAGCGACTTCAAGCCCAGGGGCGACGACAACCGGGCCAGGCGCTACCTCACCGGACGCTACGGGGCCGTCCCCGACGTGGACGACGAGCTGTTCCGCGACGCCCTCGCCAGGCGGGAACGGCACCCGGCCGAGGACGGGGAAGGGGCGGCCCGCCGGTGAGCAAGAGGGCCAAGAGGGAGCGCGAGACCAGGCTCGAACGCCGCCGCCCCCGCAGGGAGGAACGGCCTGTCTACCTCGTCGTCTGCGAGGGCGAGACCGAGAAGGCCTACTTCGACGGCATGAAGAGGCACCCCGACGTGCACATGCACACGGTGCACGTGCGCAGGTCCAAGCATCCCCAGCGCGAGGTCGTGGTGCGGAGCGCGGCCGAGGCCGAACAGGACGAGTACACGCAGATCTGGGCCGTGTTCGACACCGACGGGGAGGACGTCGCCGCCCTCGTCGCCGAGGCCCGGCGCTCCGGGGTCGAGGCCGCCCACTCCACCCCCACGTTCGAGACCCGGCTCATCCTCCATTTCAAGGACCACCGGTCCGCGCTCGTCGAGGGGGTCCGGGCCGGGGGAGCGCTGAAGGCGCTCCTGCCCCGGTGGACCAAGGGCGGGACGCGCTTCGAGGACTTCTCGGACGGACTCCGCGACGCCTGTGCGCGGGCGGAACGCCTCCCGCCCGGGGGAGACCCGGGGACGCGGGTCCATCTCCTCGTCGGGGCCGTCCTACGCCCCCTGACCTCGGAGGCGGGTCACGGTTCCGTGACCGGGCACAGCTGACACACTGGTGAGGTGGGTACTCAACAGACTTCAGCAGAGCTCTTCGAGCGGGCAGCCGCCGTCGTTCCCGGTGGCGTGAACTCGCCCGTGCGCGCCTTCGGCGCGGTCGGCGGCACCCCGCCCTTCTTCGTCCGGGGCGAGGGCCCCTACCTCACCGACTCCGACGGCCGCCGGTACGTCGACCTGGTGTGCTCGTGGGGGCCGCTGATCCTCGGGCACGCCGCCCCCGCCGTCGTGGACGCCCTCCACACGGCGGTCGACGCGGGGACGTCCTACGGGGCGCCGACGCCCGGCGAGGTCGAGCTCGCCGAGCTGATCGTCGGCCGCACCCCCGTGGAGAAGGTCCGCCTGGTCAACTCCGGAACCGAGGCGACCATGTCCGCCATCCGCCTCGCGCGCGGATTCACCGGCCGCAGCAAGATCGTCAAGTTCGCGGGCAACTACCACGGCCACGTCGACGCGCTCCTGGCCGCCGCCGGATCCGGTCTCGCGACGTTCGCGCTCCCCGACTCCCCGGGCGTGACCGGCGCCAGCGCGGCCGACACCCTGGTGCTGCCCTACAACGACGCCGAGGCCGTCGAGCGGGCGTTCGCCGAGCACGGCGACGACATCGCCTGCGTCATCGCGGAGGCCTGCCCCGCCAACATGGGCGTGGTCCCGCCCCGGGCCGGGTTCAACGCCCGCCTCAAGGAGATCGCGCACGCCAACGGCGCCCTGCTGATCCTCGACGAGGTCCTGACCGGCTTCCGCGTCAGCGCGTCCGGGTGGTACGGCCTGGAGGGCGTCGCCCCCGACCTGATGACCTTCGGCAAGGTCATGGGGGGCGGCCTGCCCGCCGCGGCGTTCGGCGGACGGGCCGAGATCATGGACCGGCTGGCGCCCGGGGGCCCCGTGTACCAGGCGGGCACCCTCTCCGGGAACCCCCTCGCCACCGCGGCCGGGCTCGCCACCCTGCGCGGTGCGACCCCCGAGGTGTACGAGCACATCGACCGCGTGTCCGCGCAGGTGCGGGCGGAGGTCTCCGGGGCGCTCGACGCCGCCGGGGTCGTCCACCGGGTCCAGGGCGGCGGCAACCTCTTCACGGTGTTCTTCACCGACCGGGAGGCCGTCGACTTCGACAGCGCCCGCACCACGGACACGGGCGTGTTCGCCGCGTTCTTCCACGCGATGCTCGACCAGGGCGTGTACCTGCCGCCCGCGGCCTTCGAGGCCTGGTTCTTCTCCGCCGCGCACGACGAGGCGGCCGTGGACAGGGTGGTCTCGGCACTGCCCCGAGCGGCCCAGGCAGCGGCAGAGGCCCAGGGCTGACCCCCCGCGGTCCGCCCCATGACCCCGAAAGAAAGACTCACACGATGACGACGACGACCGTCGTGCACCTGCTGCGGCACGGAGAGGTGTACAACCCGGACAAGGTGCTCTACGGAAGGCTTCCCGACTTCCACCTGAGCGAGCGGGGCCGGCAGATGGCCGAGATGGCCGCGGAGTGGTTCGAGGGCCACGACATCGCCGCGCTGTTCTCCTCACCGCTGGACCGGACCCAGGAGACAGCCGTCCCGCTCCAGAAGATGCTCGGCCTGCCGGTCACCCTCGACGACCGGCTCATCGAGTCGGCCAACAAGTTCGAGGGGATGGCGCTGTCCCGGAGGTCGATGCGCGACCCCCGCGTGTTCAGCCGCGTCTACAACCCGTTCCTGCCGTCCTGGGGGGAGCCGTACTCCGAGATCGTCACCCGGATGGTCTCCGCCGTCAAGGTCGCCCGCCGTGCGGCGTGGGGGCGCGAGACGGTGCTCGTCAGCCACCAGCTGCCGATCTGGATGGTCCGCCGCGCCGCCGAGGCGAAGAGGCTCTGGCACCGGCCGGACCTGCGCGAGTGCAATCTGGCGAGCGTCACGTCCCTGACCTTCGCCGACCAGCGGCTGGCCAGCGTCAGTTACGCCGAGCCGGCCGCCGAGTTGTACCGCGACGAGCCGTCGGTGCCCGGGGCGTGACACGGAGCGCGTACCCGTAGCGGTAAGCTGGTGCTTCGGGTGCGGTAGGCGTGCGCTTTTCCGGCGTTCGGCCTTCCCGGGGCACGCCCCGGTCGCATCGGCCACCCCGCGCCCTGAGCGCGTCGGTGCCAGCGGGCCCAGCAGCCGCATCCGAACCCCTTGCCGGTTTTCACCGCCCAGCGGTTCGGCATGTCCGTACTCATCGTGAGCGAGAAGGTGATCCCATGGGTTCCGTCATCAAGAAGCGTCGCAAGCGGATGGCGAAGAAGAAGCACCGCAAGCTGCTCAAGCGCACGCGTATCGCGCGTCGCAACAAGAAGTAGGACCGGTCGCGGCGAAGTCGTCTCTCCGCGGGCGTGGGCGTGCCACCGGTTCGCCCCGGACGCGGAGACACCTTCCCCCTTTGCGCGCGCTTTGCCGCCGCAATGGAATTTTCTGGGTGAGGCGCTGTTGTGTCTCACGGGTCGCGGTCGCCGGCTCACCCTCGTGGTGAACGGTCCGCGGACCTCCCGGAACAGCTCCCGTCTCCTTCCAAGGAACGTGTCGCCATGGCTCGTGTCGTACTCGTCACCGGGGTGTCCAGCCCCCTTGCCGCCAGGGTCGCGCAGACCCTGAGCGAGGAGCCCGGTGTCCGCCGGGTGATCGGCGCCGACTCGTCGCCGCCGCCCCAGGACACGCGGGGTATCGAGTACGCCCATGTCGACCTGCACGACGGGAGCCTCGACCGGATCGTCACCGACTCCGGTGCCGAGCTGGTGCTGCACCTCGGGCTGGACACCGAGGGCGCCCCGAACCGGGAGGACAACCTCCTGGGGACGATGCGGGTGCTGGGCGCGGCCCAGCGCTCCACCTCCGTCCGGCGCCTGGTGGTGCGCTCCAGCGCCACCCTCGACGCCGACGACGCGGCCGAGGTCGAGCGCCACACGCGCGGCCTCCAGCGCCGCCGCCCCGACCTCTCGGTGGCCCTCCTGAGGTTCGCCAACCTCATCGGCCCCTCGGCCGACACCCCCCTCACCCGCTACCTCGACTCGCGCCTCGTGCCCACGGTGCTCGGCAACGACCCGCGGGTGCGCTTCCTGCACGAGGACGACGGCGCCGAGGCGCTGGTGCGCATGGCGCTCAGCGACGGGACCGGCTTCTTCGACGTGGCGGGCGCCGATCCCGTGCCGCTCTCGCAGTGCCTGCGCCGCGTCGGAGGCCAGCGGCTGCCGGTCCCCGCCCGCGGCCTCAAGGTGCTGAGCGGCCTGGCCAAGCACGGCCGCATCGGCTACGCGAGCTCCAGCACGACGCGTGCCGTCCACGCGGGACTGCACACCGCGGGGATGGACTCCGACTCCCTGGAGCGGGTGCTGGACTGGTCCCCCGCGTACTCCTCCGCCGAGGCCTTCGAGTCCTACGCGCACAGCCGCGCGTCGTCCCCGCCGCGGCACGGGCTGCGCCCGGTCCACGTGCTCGCGCTCGCCAGGGCCACGCTGGGGCGCTGAGCCCCTCTCCCGCGGCGTCCGCGCGCCCCTCCCGCACGGGAGCCGCCGACCCCCGCCGTCCGGCCCCGAGCGGTTCCCCGCCCGCGGCCCCGCCGCGCGGTGCGTGCCGCCGCGGTCCCCGCGCCGTCGCCCCGGCCCGTCCCGGTCGTCGTCCGCGTGCCCCGACCGCGGTCCCCGCGCTCTTCGCCCCGGCCCGTGCCCGCCGTCCGCAGGCCGCCGTGGACGCCTCCGGGGGCCGTGGCGCGCGGCCCTGCCCGGCCGCGAGCCTCCCGCTCCGCCTCAGACCGCTCTGCGCTGTCTGACCGCGCGCATGGCGACCGCGCCCGCCACCGCGCCCGCCACCGCCGCGGGGACCGCCACCTTCAGCGCGGCCCGGTGCCGCCGGAAGTCGTGGACCGGCCAACCGTGCGTGCGCGCGTACCGGCGCAGGTCCCCGTCGGGGTTGACCGCGTGGGGCCGTCCCACGAGGGACAGCAGCGGCAGGTCGTTGGAGGAGTCGCTGTAGGCCGAGCACGCGGCCAGGTCCCAGCCCTCCTTGCGGGCGAGCGCGCGCACCGCCACGGCCTTGGCGGGCCCGTGCAGGAGGTCCCCGTTGAGCCGTCCCGTGTACACGCCGTCGACGCTCTCCGCCTCGGTGCCGAGGGCACCGGTCAGGCCGAGCCGCCGCCCGATGATCTGCGCGAGTTCGACCGGGGTGGCGGTGACCAGCCACACCGGTTCGCCGGCGTCGAGGTGCCGCTGCACCAGCGCGCGCGTGCCCTCCCAGATCCGGTCGGCCATGGTGTCGTCGTAGATCTCCTCGCACAGGGTGACCAGGTCGGCCAGGTCGTGGCCGGCGACGAACGCCAGGGCGGCCTCGCGCGCGGCGTTGATGTGCTCGGGCTGTTCGCTCCCGGTGACCCTGAAGACCGTCTGCCCCCACGCGAAACGCATCAGGTCGCGCGTGGTGAACAGGTCGCGGGCCGCCAGGCCCCGGGCGAAGTGGTAGATCGAGGCGCCCCGCATCAGGGTGTTGTCCACGTCGAAGAAGGCGGCCCCCGGACCGACCGGAGTCGGGGACACGGCGTCGTATGACACGGTTCTCTCCTGGCTTGGGTGGGGGAGGCGGCCCTCCGCTGTCGGAGTGGCGAGCCCCGCGTAGTGCGAGCCTACGACCCCCCGCGGGTCGTGCGGGGCCGCTGGGATGCGGTGACAAACCAGGTGATGAAGCTCACAGTGTAAATCCCTGTTGTGGGCCCCACTCTGCGGGATCTTCCCCGAAACTGCCCCCGTCATTCTGGTCAAAGTGCACATCCACCCGTTGGAGTGCAGCATCATTGTCGGGATGGTGACGGTAGGACTGGCATTCATAAGCGCGTTGGTGGGCTGGAGCGCCACCGCCGCGCTCGCCGCGTACGCCCAACGCCGTCCCGGTGTGGCCGCGATCGGGTGGCTCGTCGCGGCACTGGGGATGACGGTGGGCCTCAGCGCGGCCGTGATCGGGGCGATGTTCGACTTCGGCGAACTCACCTTCCGGCTGCTCCAGATCGGTATCAGCCTCCTCGGGCCGCTCTACATGGCCTGGGGCGCCTTCGAGTACGGCGTCCGGTCGCCCCGCGGCGTGTTCACCTCGCGGCTGCTGCTGAGCGCGTTCACCATCGTTCCCCTGGTGGTGCTGTCCGTCGACCGGGTGAGCACCCGGTTCGGCGACACCTTCCCCGCCCTGGGCGACCACTACGACCTCATCCCGCGCTCGCTCGTCAACGTCACGCAGGTCGTCGCCGCCGTCCTGCTGGTCACCGCGGTCGTCGCGGTGGCCAGGCGCGCCTCCGCCCACCGCAACGCCGACCTGGCGGTGCTCGGCCTGGTCTCCCTCGCCACGGTGCTCTCGGTGCTGGTCGGCCGGTTCGGGCTCGGCCTCGTCGGGCCCCTGCTGATGCTCGGCGCGGTCGCGGCCCTGTGGTGCGCCGCCGCGATGGTCGCGCGCCCCCGCCGCGACCCCTACGACGATGACGACTACTACGACGACTACGACGACGTGGCCGAGGACACCGAAGACGAACTCCCGGAGGAGCCCGTGCGCCGCAAGCGTCGCAACGCCGACCCCTACGACGACTACTACGACGGTCCGCCGGTCCGGCAGGCCCCGCCCGCCAAGCTGCGCGGCGTCATCACGATCTACACGCTCGCCGACGACCAGGGCCCGGGCTTCGACCGCCTCGCCGACGCCGTCGTCGCCCAGGTCGCCGAGCGCGAGCCGGACACCCTGCTGTTCGCCTGCCACACGGTTCCCAGCGCGCCCTCGCAGCGCATCGTCTACGCGATCTACCGGGACGAGCTGGCGCAGGAGGAGCACGAGCAGCAGCCGCACGTCGTGGAGTTCGCCCGGATCGGCGCGAACCACGTCGTCGCCACCAACGTGATCGAACTCTCCCTGGCGGGCGCCTCGGCCAGCGACGGCCTCGCCGGCCTGCTGATGCCCCGCTGACCTGCGCCTTCAAGGCCCGCATGGCAAGGGCGGACCGCGGTGCGGCCCCTGGACCCCACCAGGGGAGGTCTCGAACCGGTGTCTTCTCCCCGGAACGCCGAACCGGTCGAGGGGCCCCGGCGTCCAACCCCGGGTGAAGTACCCTTCCCTACAGGTTTCTCCTGACCGGTGCCCGTCGGGCACCGATGGCGTGTGACCGAGACCGGCCGGACAGCCCAGCCGAGAGGCGCGCCGGAGCGAAAGAAAGTGTGCTGGGATTCCCGATGCGTAAATTTCTTGTCGTCCTCCTGATCCTCCTGGTCGCCCTCGTGGTGGCGGCCGACGTCGGGGGACGCAGCTTCGCGCAGAGCGCCGTGGCGCGCCAGCTCGCACAGCAGCTCCAGATGGCGGAGGAGCCGACCGTCGAGATCGAGGGCTGGGCGTTCCTGCCGCAGGTGTTCGGGGGCGAGTACTCCGAGATCCGCATCACCGCCGACACCGCCACCCTCAACGGCGTCACCCTCGAGCAGATCGACGCGACCGCCGCCGACGTGCGGGCGCCCCTGGCGGACATGCTCGACCAGCCCAGCGTGGTCGCGGGACAGCTGGACGGCTCGGCCGTCGTCCCCTACTCCTACTTCAACGCCTACCTGCCCGAGGGCATCACCATCGCGACGGAGAACGGGCAGCCCCGGATCACCGGTGAGCTCGCCCTCCCGGAGCTCGGTCTGAGCACCTCGGTCAACGCGGGCGGGGAGTTCGGCGTGGACGGCGACACGCTGTCCTTCACCCCCGACGACATCCAGGTCGACGGCGTCCCGGGCGACGTCAGCGGCCTGGTCTCCGGTTCCCTCACCTTCAGCGCGCAGGCGCCCGCCCTCCCCTTCGGCCTGGCCGTCACCGACATGGAGCCCACCTCCACCGGGCTGCGGATCACCGGCACCGGTTCCGACGTCCCCCTGATGGGGGCCGACGCGGCCTGACGGACCGCACCCGGCGGCGGGGATCCGGGAGCCGCCGGGAACGCACGGCGCGGGGTGCGCCGACGGCACACCAGGAGGAGGACGGAGCGGTGACGACACGGGGCGAGGGCACGCCGGGGGACCGGCCCGCCGCGGTGCGGCCCGGGACGGCCGAAGCGCTGACCTCCGACGAGATCGGCGCCGAGCTGGGCGAGCGGGCCACGCTCGTCCAGTTCTCCAGCGCCTTCTGCCAGCCCTGCCGCGCCACCCGGCGGGTCCTCGGCGAGGTCGCCGGGATGGTCGACGGCGTCGCCCACGTGGAGATCGACGCCGAGTCCCGGCTCGACCTCGTCCGCAGGCTCGACGTCGCGGGCACCCCCACGGTCCTCGTCCTCGACGCCGGGGGCCGGATCGTGCGCCGGGCCGGCGGCCAGCCGCGCAAGGCGGACGTCATCGCCGCGCTCGGCCGGGCCGTCCGCTGAGCGGGCGGCCCCCGTGCGCCCCGGCGCGGACCGCCCTCCTGTGATCTACCCCACGCGTGACAAACGCGTCACGGGGACTGTAGCGTCTAGAACGTGACTTCCTTGACGAGCGCGTATCTGACGAAGCGACGGGCAGTGGACTTCTGCCGCGTCGCCGCCGCGCTCTGTCTGTGTCCCTAGGGCGGACGGGCTTCCCGACCCCCGCTCCCTCCGTGCGACTGGCCTTCCACCGTGTACGCAGCAGGGGACGACACACCATGCAGGCCGACCCTCGCGGGCAGTGCTCACCCGCTGTCCCGACCGCACCCGTGACGGCCGCCGCCGCGTACCCCGGGGTCCACGGCCTCCGGGCGCCGGTCCTCGCGTTCGCGGTGGTCGCCGGGGCGGCTCACCCGCCCCCCGGCCTGCCGTTCCCCGCCTCCGTACGCCCCCGCTCCGGCCCACCGGCCGGACCGGAGGGCGGCCGGTCGCCATGGTCCGCACAGGGAGCAGGACACGCCTCCGCCGTTCCCGGACCCGCCGGTCGCCCGGCGGGCACGGAGCGGCCCGGTATCGCCGCGTCCGCCCCCGCACCACTCGCAGCCCTGCCCGTAGGCCCTCCGGCCTCCGCCACGGCTGCGGGACGCACCCTCTCGCCCTCCGCCGCACGGCGTCGGGCAGGACGGCTCGACCCCACGCGTCCCGGGACGGCAGCACCCCGGGAGCACCGACCGCACACGCGACACCGCACAAGAAACACAGGAGGTTCCCTATGAGCCGCTCCGACGTCCTCGTGGACGCCGACTGGGTGGAGGCTCACCTGGACGATGACAACGTGGTCCTCGTCGAGGTCGACGAGGACACGTCCGCCTACGACAAGGGACACATCCGCGGCGCCGTCAAGATCGACTGGAAGACGGACCTCCAGGACCCTGTCCGCCGCGACTTCGTGGACCGGACCGGGTTCGAGAAGCTGCTGTCCGCCAAGGGCATCGGCAACGACGACCAGGTGATCCTGTACGGCGGCAACAACAACTGGTTCGCGGCCTACGCCTACTGGTACTTCAAGCTGTACGGCCACGACGCCGTCCGCCTGCTCGACGGCGGGCGCAAGAAGTGGGAGCTGGACTCCCGCGAGCTGGTGGAGGAGGTGCCCGAGCGCGCCGCCACCGAGTACACCGCCAAGGAGCAGGACACCTCGATCCGCGCCTTCCGCGACGAGGTCGTCGAGGCCATCGGCACCAAGGACCTGGTCGACGTCCGCTCGCCCGACGAGTTCACCGGGAAGCTGCTCGCCCCCGCGCACCTGCCGCAGGAGACCTCGCAGCGCCCCGGCCACATCCCGACCGCGCGCAACATCCCGTGGGCCAAGACCGCCAACGAGGACGGCACGTTCAAGAGCGCCGAGGAGCTGCGGGAGCTGTACACCGGGGCCGGCGTGGACCTGGACAAGGACATCATCGCCTACTGCCGCATCGGCGAGCGCTCCTCGCACACCTGGTTCGCCCTGCACGAGATCGTGGGCCTGGAGAACGTCAAGAACTACGACGGCTCCTGGACCGAGTACGGGTCCCTGGTGGGCGTGCCCGTCGAGCTGGGAGAGGCGGAGGCCAAGTGAGCGACAGCTGCGGAGCGCCGGTCGGCGGGGTCGCCCTCGCCGACGTCGACGCGGGAAACCAGGCGGTCATCCAGGGCACGGTGACGCGTGACGGCGAGCCGCTGCGCGGCGCCTACGCCCGTCTGCTCAACGCCTCCGACGACTTCGTCGGCGAGGTGGCCACCGGGGACGAGGGGACCTTCCGCTTCTTCGCCGCCGACGGCGACTGGAAGGTCCGCGTCCTGGCGTCCAAGGGCTTCACCGGCGAGTACCCGGTGCGGGCCGAGGTGGGCAAGGTCATCGACCTCCAGGTCCAGGCCTGACCCACGGCCGACACGACAGTTCGGGCGCGGAGCGCCGGTACCGACGGGAGACCGTCCGGGACCGGCGCTCCGCGCTGTCGGGAGGCGGGCGCCGGGGACGGCCGGGCCGACCGGTCCGGGGGCTGCGGGGCCGTCCCGCGGCGGGGCGCGGTCGCGCGTTCGTCCACAGGGCGCGTCCTGGTCTGGCAGGCCGTTCAGGGCCCTGCTTCACTGGAGGGAGCGCGGAGCCCGGCCGGCCGCCCGGCCGGTACCGGCGTCCGACAGCGTGTCGACCGCGGTGGGACCGTGACAAGCACGCCGGGCAGCTGGCAGCATCGGGCCCACGCTCCGGCCACCGCCGGGGTCCCGCGTGAACGACCCCGGCCGCTCCCTCCCCAGCGGCCGGTCAGGAGGTGTGAGGACGGTGCCCGACCCCCGAACCGGCGGCACGGCCAGAGGAGAGGCCGGGCGGACCTACGTCGGCTGGCGCCACGCGGTGCTCCTCCCGCCTCCGGGACCGGCACCCCGCAGGCCCGTGCCCGCCGACTCCGAGAGCGTCAGCGAGGAGTGGATCGCCGCCCAGCGCGACAGCGAGGCCCAGACCAACCGCCCCCTCTACTACGCCCTGGGCGGGCTCGGCCTGTTCGCCCTGCTGTGCCCGCTGCTGTGGAGCCTGCGCATCCTCCCCGGCAGCTTCGCCCTCGGCGGCGTGTTCGCGTGCGCCGCCGTCGCGGCCCCCGTCGTCTTCGCCCTGGTCCAGAGCCGGCAGGTCGTCGCGGAGCGGCTGGAGAGGGCCCGTGAGCGGCTGGCGGCCGAGCGCGACGAGCGCGAGCGGGTGCTGCACCGGCAGCAGCGCGACCACGCCCGCCGGTACACCGAGTGGCAGGCGGCCTCCCGGGCCTACGAGGCCCAGCCCCGCTGGTACGGGGTGACCGTCCCCGCCGACACCGGAGCCGTCGTCGTGGTCGGCGGCACGGAGGCGGGGTGGTCGGCTCTGCTCGCCACCGTCGGCGTCTCCCGGCTCCGGGAGGGGGGCGACCTCACCGTCGTCGACCTCACCGGGCGCTCCGTGGCCCGGGAGCTCGTCCGGCTCGCCCGACGCTGCGCCGTCGACCCGCGCCGCTGGGTGCTGCCCGCCGACCTGCCCCGGATGACGCTGGGCACCAACCTGGACGCGGGCCAGCGGGCGCGCATCCTGTCCGCCGTCGCCGCAGCGTCCGGCGAGGCGGACGACGCCGACGCCGACGAGACCCTGATCCTGCGCCTGCTGGAGGTCCTGGGTCCGCGCGTCGGCATCGCCGAGCTCATCGGCGGCCTGCGCGCCCTCATCACCCCTGTGGAGGACGCGGCCGAGGACGATCCCGCACTCGCCCTGCTCACCCCCGACCAGCGCGTCCGGGTGCGCGAGCGCTGCGCGGACCGTCCCGACGTCCGTGAGCGGGCCTGGGAGCTCGAACGCCGACTCAGCCCCTTCGAGGCCGTCGGCACCCGGGCGGACGACGGCGAGTACGCGCAGGTCAAGATCATCTCCACCGACCGGGCCTCCGGCCGTGCCGCGGCCCGCGTGTACGGGACCTACGCCGTCTCCGCGCTCAGCGAGCTCCTGGAGGGGGCGGCCCCGCCCCCCGGCGGCGGGCGGGGCCGCCGGCCGGACCGCACGCGGACCGTCGTGGTCTGCGGCGCCGAGACGCTCCCCCCGGAGGAGGTCGACCAGGTCCTCTCCGCCGGGGCCGACAGCGGGGTGGAGGTCGTCCTGATGTTCCGCACGCCCTCGCCCGCGGCCCTCGCCAGGTTCGCGGACCCCGCCTGCCTTCCGGTGGTGATGCGCCAGCACGGGGAGTCGGCGGAGACCGTCGAGCGGGCGGTGGCCGCGGCCCCGGGCCCGCACGATCCCGCGCGGATGAGACTGCACCGCCTGACCGAGGCGGTCGGCGAGGCGGCGGGCGGCCCGCCCCCCGGCGCGGAGGAGGGGCCCGAGGACGAGATCGAGGCCGACGACCGGTTCTTCGCCTCCCCCCACACCGAGTCCGGAGCGGTCATCCGCAACGCCGCCGCCGCTATCGCCCCCTTGGACCTGGTTCGTCATGTGAGATCCGCCACGTCATGGGGTCGTGCCACCGCCCAGGCGGCGGGAATCGACGCACCCGGCGCCGACGGGGAGGAAGAGGACGCCTCCGTCCGCGTCAGCCTGTTCGACGCCGGGGCGCTCCGCGGGCTGCCCCCCACCGCCGCGGTGGTCCTGACCGCCGACGGCCCTGTCCTCGCGGACACCAACCCGGGTATCCTCACCCTGTCCACAGCCACACTGGCCACCGTGGACGACTCCCAGAACTCCAGCACCACGCCGCCGGCCGTACGCGGCACCGGGGCGGCCGACAGCCGCCGGGGCAGGAGGGGACGGTACGCCGAGGGCGGCCGCCCCCGCGCCGACGCCTCCGGCGCCGCCTCCGACACACCCGACGGCACCGCGGTCCCCGACGGATCGACGGCTCCCGCGGGAGCGGGCGAGTCCCGGGGGCAGGTACCGCCCAACCTGGGGCCGCCGCCGGAGAGGCTGGACTGGCGGGTCTGATCCCAGGTGGACAATAAGCTTGGCCCGACACATCGCCCGCCGCCTCCCAGGAGCGAACGGCGCGGGTGATCCAGCAATTCTGGAGAGTAGATGAGCGAGCTTCCCTTGCGCGCCCAACTGGCATCGGTTCTGGGAAGGAGCGCAGCCAGCCTGTCCCGTGCCACCGGGCGGGGAGACGGCTCCGTCATCGGTGGCAGGGTGGCGCTCAAGGTCGAACCCGACCTGCTCGCCAAGCTCGCCCGGGGCCGCAGGCTCGCCCTGGTCAGCGCCACGAACGGCAAGACCACCACCACCAGGCTCATCGCGCAGGCCCTGCGCGAGTTCGGCGACGTGGCCACCAACGAGTACGGCGCCAACATGCCCACCGGGCACATCACGGCGCTGTCCGACAACCGCTCGGCCGTCAACGGCGTGCTGGAGGTCGACGAGAAGTACCTCCCGCAGGTGCTGCTCGCCACCCAGCCGGCGTTCGTGGTCCTCATGAACCTGAGCCGCGACCAGATGGACCGCGCCTCGGAGATCAACCTGCTCGCCAAGAAGTGGCGCACCGCCCTGGGCAAGAGCAACGCGCACGTCATCGCCAACGCCGACGACCCCCTCGTCGCCTGGGCGGGCCTGGGCGCTCCCAACGCCACCTGGGTCTCCGCCGGCCAGCGCTGGAAGGAGGACTCCTGGTGCTGCCCCGAGTGCGGCGGCCACCTCCGGCGCGAGGTCGACCCGCACTGGGAGTGCCCCGAGTGCGGTCTGGCGCGGCCCCGGACGAGCTGGGCGGTCGAGAACGAGACCGACACCCTGGTCACGCCCGAGGGTCAGCGGATCAAGCTGCGCATGAACCTGCCCGGGGACGCCAACCGGGCCAACGCGGCTATCGCCGCCGCGACCGCCGCCGGGTACGGCATCCACCCGGAGCGCACCGTGGAGCGCCTGCGCGAGGTCACCTCCGTCGCGGGCCGCTACACGTCCGTGGTGACCATGGGCGTCGAGGTCCGGCTGCTGCTCTCCAAGAACCCCGCCGGGTGGCTGGAGTCGTTCGCCGTGCTGGACCCGCCCCGGACGCCGGTGATCCTCGCGGTCAACGCCCAGATCCCCGACGGCAAGGACACGTCCTGGCTGTGGGACGTCGACTACACGGTCCTGCGCGACCGCCGCGTGTTCGTCATGGGCGAGCGCCGCACCGACCTGGCCCTGCGCCTGGAGACCGACGGGGTCCGGTTCGAGATCGCCGACCGCGTGGACGAGGTGCTGGGCCGCCTCAAGGCCGAGCAGCCCGACATCACCAAGGTCGACCTCATCGCCAACTACACCGCCTTCCAGCAGATCCGCACGGCGTACGGCCGCGTCCAGTAGGGGAGAGTCATGACGAACACCAGTGCGTTGCGGATCGTGTGGATCTACCCCGACCTCCTGAGCACCTACGGCGACCAGGGCAACGTCCTCATCCTCAAGCGCCGGGCCGAACTGCGGGGCATCCCGACCGAGATCGTGCACGTCCACTCCAGCGACTCGGTGCCCGAGCAGGGGGACATCTACCTGCTCGGCGGCGGCGAGGACCGGCCGCAGATCCTCGCGGCCGAGCGCCTGCGCGCCGACGGCGGGCTGGCCCGCGCCGCCGCCCGCGGCGCGTGCGTCTTCGCGGTGTGCGCCGGGTACCAGATCATCGGCGAGACCTACGGCGACGACGAGGCCAACCCGCTGCCGGGCGTGGGCATCCTCGACATCCGCAGCGGCCGCGGCCAGACGCGCGCGGTCGGCGAGATCGTCGCCGACGTCGAGCCCTCCCTGGGCGTCGGACGGATCACCGGCTTCGAGAACCACCAGGGCCGCACGGCCATCGGCCCCTCGGCCCGCCCGCTGTCCACCACGGTCCGGGGCATCGGCAACGACGACCGCACCGAGGGCGCCTACCAGGGCCAGGTGCTGGGCACGTACCTGCACGGACCCGCACTGCCCCGCAACCCGCAGCTGGCCGACCTGCTGCTGCGCTGGCGCGTGGGCCGGCTGGCCCCGCTCGCGCCGTCCTGGGGCGAGCGGCTGCACGACGAGCGCCTGGCCGCGGCGCTGCGCCAGTAGCGCCGCGCACGGAGCACGGCCGCGGGGCCCTGCGGACACGGAACCACTCCCTGTCCGCCGGGCCCCGCCCGCGTCCGCGCCGGTGTGCCGCCCGCACCGGCCGGGCGCGTGCGGGGCCCGGGCCGCCCGTGCGGCCGCGGGGCCCGTGGAATGAACAGGCGCCCCACAGCGCTGCCCTGGGCATGAAGGCAATGGCACTGCACCAGTACGGTTCCGCTGACGACCTGGCCCTCGTGGAGCTCCCCGAGCCCAAGGTGGCGCCGGGGGAGGTCCTGATCCGCGTGAAGGCGGCGGGGGTGAACCCGGTCGACTGGAAGCTCGCGGCCGGAGGACTCGACCCTGTCATGGAGGCGGGTTTCCCGCTGATCCCGGGGTGGGACGTCGCGGGCGTCGTCGAGGCGGTCGGGTTCGACTCGACCGAGTACGGGATCGGGGACGAGGTCTACGGGTACCTCCGCAAGGACTGGGCGAAGAACGGCACCTACGCCGAGCTGGTCTCGGCGAGCGTGCGCATGCTCGCCCCCAAGCCGGTGTCGCTGGGCTGGGAGGAGTCCGCGGGGGTCCCGCTCGCGGGCCTGACCGCCTACCAGGCATCGAGGCGCGTCGGCGTGGGAGCCGGTGACACGGTGCTCGTCCACGCCGCCGCCGGCGGCGTGGGGTCGTTCGGCGTCCAGATCGCGGTGGCGCGGGGCGCCCGCGTCATCGGCACCGCCAGCGAGCGCAACCACGACTACCTGCGCTCCCTGGGGGCCGAGCCCGTCGTCTACGGCGACGGCCTGGCCGACCGGGTCCGGGCCCTGGCGCCCGGGGGCGTCGACGCCGTGCTGGACTTCGTCGGCGGCGGGGCGGCCGAGCAGTCCCTTCCGCTGGTCGGGAGCCCGGGGCGGGTCGCCTCCGTCGCGGACGCCGGCGTCCTGGAGAGGGGCGGCCACTACGTGTGGGTGCGCCCCGACTCCGCCGATCTCGTCGAGCTGTCCCGTCTCATCGACGACGGCAAGGTCTCCGTGCACGTCGAGCGCGCGTTCCCGCTGGCGGAGGCGGCCGACGCCTGGCGCCTGAGCCAGGCCGGCCGGACCCGGGGGAAGATCGTCCTCACGGTCTGACCGGCACGGGAGCCCCGGGCGGGAGGCCGCCGGGGGCCTGTGCGGACGCGGCCCGTACAGGCCGCCGGCCCGGGACGGGGCGGCCCGGGACGGGCGGCAGGGCCCACCGGGCAAAGAGGTCACAACTCCGGAATGTCGGGCAAGTGATCTGCGTCACATGTGTATGGGTACCAATGATCGACGGCCGTCACCGTCCGGGCGGGGTTCCGTCGTGCGGGCGCTTGCCGTCCCGGTGGCGGTCTTCCTGGCGGCGGCAGGGTGCGTGGGGACCGTCGTCTCCCTGAACAGCGTCCCGTCCCCCGACGTCCGGGTCACCGTCGGCGAGGAGGAACCCGGACCGGGGGCCGGCCCGTCCCCCGGCCGCGCGCCCGAGGAGGGCGACCCCGGGACCGCGGAGCCGCCCGGGCCCGGTACGGCCGCACCCGAGGAGCCGGAGACCGCCGAGCCCGAGACGGCCGAGCCGGAGACCGCAGAGCCGGAGACCGGCGGCGGGACCGGGTCCGTGCCGCCCGGGTCGTACGACGGCGTCTCCGTCGCGGTCGGGGAGTTCGCGGTCACGGTGGAGACGGCCTACACCGACGCGACCATCACGGACGGCATGGGCATGCACGACACCGCGCCCGAGGGCTGGGAGTACTTCATCCTCCGCCTCGACGTGACCAACGCGGGATCCGCGCCGGCGGCCTTCGACCCGGTCGGGTCGCTCGGGACGGCCACCGACGGGAGCGAGTACACGAACGACTCCGGGGCCGAGTACACGGTCGCCCACGACTACTTCTGGGACGACCTCGCCCCGGGGGAGACGGTCACCACCCACATCCTGTTCCTGGTCCCCGCCGGGACCGAGCTCTCTTCGGTCCTGATCAACGGGGAGGTCAGGCTCAGCCCGAACTGACGGTCGACCGGCCGCGCCGCACGCGAGCGCCGTCGGCGCGGCCGGGCACCGCCGGAGCCGACGGCTAGGGCGTGTTCCGCGGACCCCCGCCCTGCTGCGCGTCGCCCCGGCACGTCCCTCGCGGCGTTCTCATCTGTCGACAGGACCCCGCCCTGACTCCTTCTTCGGCCTTGCGATGAACGCACCGGATGCGCCGCTCGCGACGGACAGCATCCACGGAACACGCCCTAGCGGGGGCGCCTGCGGAGGGTGATCTGGGCGTTGGCCCCGGTGTCCGGGTCCACCACGACCTCCTGCCCGGCGGCGATGCCCTCCACCACCAGGTCGGCGTCCACGGGTGCGGAGCGCTTGAGCACGCCGAGGGCGATCGGTCCCAGTTCGTGGTGCCGGGCCGAGGTGCCCACCCGGCCGACGGGGCGGCCCTCCAGCTCGATCGGGCTGCCCACCTCGGGCAGGCGCTCCGCGGTGCCGTCCAGGTGCAGCATCACCAGCCGGCGCGGGGGCCGGCCCAGGTTGTGCACCCGGGCGACCGTCTCCTGACCCGGGTAGCAGCCCTTCTCCAGATGGACGGCCCTGCCCACCCAGTCCACCTCGTGCGGGATGGTGCGGTCGTCGGTGTCCAGTCCGGGGCGCACCCGGTGCCCGGCGATCCGCTGCGCCTCGTACGCCCACATCCCCGCGGGACGCGCCCCGGCGGCCGTCAGGGCCTCGGCGGCCGCGGAGAGGCGCTCGACAGGAAGGAACAGGTCGGTGCCGTCCTCCGCCGCGCGCACGGGCACGTCGCCGAGCGAGGCGGCCTCGACGGCCTTCGCGCGGTCCGGGCCGAGCACGGTCAGGACCGCGCGGGAGTCGCCGAGGTCCTCCACCTCGACGCGCAGCATGAACCTCATGGAGTCCAGGAACGCGGCCAGCGGGGCCCCGCCGCCGGGCTCCGTGTGGATCCAGACGGCCTCGCCGTCGTCCACGAGGGACAGGTGGTGGCGGAGGTGGCCCCGGGTGTCCAGGATCAGGGCCTCGGTGGCGGTTCCCGGGGCCAGGCCCTTGGTCGACTGGCTCGTGAGGTCGTTCAGCCACCCCAGGCGGTCCGGGCCGCCGACCCGGACCACGCCCCGGTTGCTCCGGTCGACCCACGCGCTCGAACGTTCCATGGCACGCCCCTCGTGGGCCGGGTCGCCGTAGTGCGCGGCGACCCCGGAGTCGGGGGACTCGGCGCCCACGGCGCCCGGTGTGCTCATCAGCGGCGAAGTCATACAGCCGAGACTAGCCGCCCCGTAAAGAGTCCGAAAACACCGCTCTGACCTGCGATTTCGCGCACAGGAAAAACATTTGCCCCGGGTCCGCCGCGGGACGTATCGTCGGTGTCACGCAAGAAAGGAGGTGGTCTGAGAGTGATTGATCTCAGGACTGGCGAGGTGGCCGTCCGCTAGGGCGACGCTCGCGTTCGCGCGGCGTCGCCCGCAGCGAATCCCAGACGGACACCCGGACCCCGGGCTGCCGGACTCGTCCGACCGGCCCCGCCCCCGCGGCGGGAACCAGCCCGGGGTCTGTCCTTGCCCGGACCCCGCCCCTACTTGCCGGAGCCGGTCCGCTTGAGCTGCGCCGACATGTACGAGCGCAGGCTGTGGCCGCGCGCCGCCAGGTCCCAGGCGTACCCCAGCGTGTCCCGCTCGTCGCCGAACAGGCCGTAGAGCCTGTGCGAGGCCGTCGCGTCGATGCCGGTCTCGGTGTGCACCACCGCGTCGGTGTGCATCTCCACCCGGTTCGCGAACACGTTGCCCAGATAGACCTCGGTGAAGCCCTCGGGGTGCGAGATCAGCGCCTCCAGGTGCACGACCTGCTCGCCGTCCCCGCCCTTCCCGGCCTCGGAGTCCGGGCGCGCGCGCCAGTACCCCGACTCCTCGGCGACGAGCTCGCCCGGCTTGCCGTCCGCGCCCATCCGCCAGGCCCTGCTGGTGAAGACGAGGTACGGAAGACCGGCCGTGTGTGTGAACTCGATCTCCTGTCCGAACTGGAACTCTTCCACGTCGGCGTAACCGGCGACGCCGACGCCCTCCCAGTGACCGATCAGGAAGGACAGTTTCGCCAGATCGGGATGTGCCTCAGCGTCCATGACACCAGAGCGTAGCGGCGGCGGACGAGTGGCGGTGACCACTGCCGTGCGGGCGGCGGCTCCGGCCACTCCCGTGCCGTGGTCCGGACATGCCCAATTGGCCCCGCTTTCCCGGAGAACTGGTAAAGATTGTCAGCAACGCGGTGTGGCCACGGGGTGTTACGCCAACCGCCGACGAAGACCTCCGACGCACTTCCATAAGGGGCGGCCTGTGTTACTGGTGATCGGTTCGGCGCTGCTCGTGGCCGCGGTGGTCCTCCTCCCGCTGACCGTTCTCGCCCTCCGGCGCTGGCTCCGGCAGCGCGGACTCGCCCAGCTCAGGCCGGGCGCCCTCACCGCCCAGGAGGGCCGGAGGGTCACGCTGACCGGAGTGGCCGCGCCGGGGCCGGACGGTCCCATCACCTCCGGTCTCGCGGGCGTGGAGTGCGTGTGGCACGGCCACGAGGTGCTCCGCCACTACTGGCCGCTCAACCGCGACCGGGCCGAGGGCGCGGTCCGCGAACGGGCCTGCGACTCCATCGCCGACTACGGCTCCGACGACCTGTTCGGTCTGGTCGCCGAGGGACGCGGGGGCGACGCCGACCGCGTCTTCGTCGTCCCGGGCGACACCTCGCCCAAGGGCGCCGAACTCTGCCTGAAGCGCCTGGTCGGCCGCCCCCAGCCCGGCGTGGCCTCGCCCGCCGACGACCTGCTGCCCCGCGTGCGGGGGCGGATCTCGGGCGTCTTCCGGGGGGAGACCATCGAGTTCGAGTACCGGGAGTGGGTGATCCGGCCCGGGGCCCGCGTGCGCGTCACCGGGCAGCTCCGGGTGCGGGACGGACGCGTGCTCCTGACCGCGCCCGAGGACGGATCGATCACCATCGAGCACGGTGTGGACGAGCAGCCGGTGCGTGTGTCGCCGCGCAGGACGGAGGCGATGGTCCTCACCGCGGCCTTCGGTTTCTGCGCTGTGGCGGGGGCGGTCCTGACCCTCACGGCCCTGTGAGTAGGCTGACGACCATGTCTCGTTCCTTGGTGATCAAGGTCACCGCCGGTGAGGACGACCCCGAGCGGTGCAACCAGGCGTTCACGGTCGCCGCCGCGGCCCTGGCCAGCGGGGTCGGCGTCTCCCTCTGGCTGACCGGTGAGTCCGCGTGGTTCGCCGTCCCCGGCCGGGCGGAGGAGTTCTCCCTCCCGCACGCCGCTCCCCTGAAGGACCTCCTCGACGCGGTGCTCGCCGCGGGCCGGGTCACCGTGTGCACGCAGTGCGCGGCCCGGCGGGAGCTCGCCCCCGGCGACCTCCTGGACGGCGTGCGCATCGCGGGGGCCCCCTCCTTCGTGGAGGAGGCGGTCCAGGACGGCGCGCAGGCCCTCGTGTACTGACCGGGTCCGGACGCGGCCGTGCCCGCGCCGCCGGTGGCGGCACGGGCACGGGAAGGCGGGGCGGGCGCTACTTCTTGCCCTGGTTGGCGACGGCCTCGATGGCGGCCTTGGCGGCCTCGGGGTCGAGGTAGGTGCCGCCCGGGTTGGTCGGCTCGAAGGAGTCGTCCAGGTCGTAGACCAGCGGGATGCCCGTCGGGATGTTCAGCCCGGCGATGTCGGCGTCGCTGACGCCGTCCAGGTGCTTGACCAGCGCGCGCAGCGAGTTGCCGTGCGCCGCGACCAGCACGGTCTTCCCCGCGGAGAGGTCCGGGACGATGGAGTCGTACCAGTACGGCAGGGCGCGGTCCAGGACGTCCTTGAGGCATTCCGTGCGCGGCAGCAGCTCCGGCGGGAGCTGGGCGTAGCGGGCGTCACCGGCCTGCGAGTAGGGGTCGTCGTCCGCGATGGGCGGCGGAGGGGTGTCGTAGGAGCGGCGCCAGATCATGAACTGCTCGTCGCCGTACTCCTCGCGCGTCTGCGCCTTGTCCTTGCCCTGGAGGGCGCCGTAGTGGCGCTCGTTGAGGCGCCAGCTGCGCTCGACGGGCAGCCAGTGCAGGTCGGCGGTCTCCAGGGCGAGGTTCGCCGTGCGGATGGCGCGCTTGAGGAGGGAGGTGTGCAGGACGTCCGGCCTCACCCCGGCGTCCTTGAGCAGCTCCCCGCCCCGGCGGGCCTCGTCCTCGCCCGTCGCGGAAAGGTCGACGTCCACCCAGCCGGTGAACAGGCCCTTCGCGTTCCAGACGCTCTCACCGTGTCGCAGAAGTACCAGAGTTCCCATGGGGGCAAGCCTAGCCACCCGGCGACCGGGCCCGGTCGCCCACCCGCCACCTGGGGGCCGCGGCGGCGCTGCCTGCGGGTAAGGCGGCGCCCGGCCCGGACGGCGCGGCCGGAGGCGCCCCGTGCGGGACGCGGGACCCGGCGGCGCGGGGCCGGGCCGCCCTACAGGCCGTCCACGGGTTCGGCCAGGTGCGCGAACGCCCGCAGGTTGCGCATGTCGTGGCCCCGTTCGGCGCGCCACTTCCACTCCCTGCGGATCGCCGACGCGAACCCGCGCTCCAGGGCCCCGTTGAAGTTCTCGTCCGAGTAGGTGAGCACGCACCCGAGCAGGCGGTCGACCTCGTCGGGGGTGACGCCCTCCAGCGGGAGGCGGCCGCGGAGGTAGACGTCGCCGGCCTCGTCCGCGGCGAACGCCATCCCGTACATGTCGGAGTTCTTGCGCATCAGCCACAGGTAGAAGTCGGCGTGGTTCTCGTCCGGCTGCCGGCAGAAGAACGAGGTGAGGGTGAGGCTGTGCGGACCGGTCTCCAGCCACACGAGGGTCTTGAGCTTGGCCCTGCCCGGGAGCGTGACGAGGAACGACCCCTCGCGCGGGCACTCCGCCTCCAGCCCCGACTCGGTCACCGCGGCGGTGATCGCCGCGACCGCGGCCTCGCGCGCCCCATCGGTACCCACCTGGTACGCCTCCCTCACTCGGTCACCTGTTCGCGGCCAGTGGCAGCGCGGGCGGGCTGATGCTCGCGCTGTACACGTCCAGCAGTTCGTCCACCGTTCGCGACCAGCCCAGGGTGGCGGCGTGCTCGGGCGCCGCCAACGCCAGCTTGGCACGCCAGGCCGGTTCGCTGATCATCCTGTGCAGCTGGGCCGCGTAGTCCGCCGGGTCGTGCCCGTCCACCAGGACCCCGGACACCCCGTCCGCCACGGCCGTGGTCAGCCCTCCCACGCGCGCCGCGAGGACCGGGGTGCCGCACGCCTGGGACTCCACCGCCACCAGGCCGAACGACTCGGAGTAGGACGGCACCACGGTCACCGCGGCCGCACGGTAGTGGTCGGCCAGCCGCTCCCGGGACTGCGGCGGCTCGATCCGCACCACGTCCGCCACGCCCAGGGACCGGGCCAGGTCGGTGAGCATCCGGGGCTCGCGCATCCCGCCGCCCGACAGGCCGCCGACCACGCCCACCACCAGCCGCGACCGCAGGGAGGGGTCGCGCCGCAGGAGGTCCGCCGCCGCGCGGATCAGCACGTCCGGGGCCTTCAGCCGCTGCACGCGGCCCACGAAGAGCAGCAGCTCGGTGTCCTGCGGGAGGCCGATGCGGGTCAGCGCGTCCCGGCGCGAACCGGGGCTGAACACCTCCAGGTCCACCCCGGGCGGGATCACGCTGATCTGGCCGTCGCGCGCGCCGTAGTGCTCGCGGAGCTGGCGGGCCTCGTCCTCGGTGTTGGCGATCAGCCGGTCGGCCTGGTGGACCAGCTGGTCCTCGCCGCGCACGCGCATCTCGGGCTCGGGCACGTCCCCCTCCGCCAGGGCGGCGTTCTTCACCCGTGCCATGGTGTGCATCGACTGGACCATCGGCACGCCCCAGCGGCGGGCGGCCACCACACCGGCGCGGCCGGAGAGCCAGTAGTGGCCGTGCACGAGGTCGTAGTGGCCGGGGTCGCCCTGGGCCTCGGCGCGCAGCAGGCCGAAGATGAACGGGCACAGGTGCTCGGCGAGGGTGTTCTTGTCCAGGCGGCCGTAGGGCCCGGCGGGTATGTGCCGCACGTTCACGCCCGGGGCGAGCTCCACGACCGGGGGCATGTCGCGTTCGGTCGCGCGGGTGAAGACGTCGACGGCCACGCCGCGTTCGGCCATCCGGCGGGCCACCTCGACCACGTAGACGTTCATCCCTCCGGCGTCGCCGGTGCCCGGCTGGTCGAGCGGAGAGGTGTGCAGACTGACGGTCGCGACTCGGGAAGGGACCGCCGCCTGTTCTCCCACGGGAACGATTCCAGACACCGGTGGGTCCCTTCAGATCGCGTATACAGCCGCTGTCGTCAACAGCGACGAAGGTACACACTGTTCCCGCCCGGATTGTCCGAGGGGCCTGCTATTGACCGTTCGGCATCCACGGTGTAGCGGACCGGCCCGCAGCCGGGAGGTCCGCCGTGGTGGGAAAGCCGCGCCCGCGCGCGCCGGAGCCGCGCTCCCGGCCGGGGCGGACTGTGGCCACCGTCATACCGCGTGCGGCGGGGAGGCGTGAGCGGCGGCCGGTCCGGCCGCGGACACAGCCCTCCCCGGGCGGGGGACGGCCGTCGCGGCCGGCCGCCGGAGCGGACCCGGCGCCGCCCGCCCCTCCGGGCCCGGCGGTCGGCGAGAGGAACGGGCCCCGGCGCCGTCCCGGAGGGGGCGGTGCGGGGTCATCCGCACGGAAGGGGCCGCCCGGGGAGGCCGCCTGCGCACCGGTCCCGGGCCCGCCGCAGAGCTTCGGCCCGTAGGCCGGACCGGCCGCTCAGACCGCGATGGCGTGCCGGAGCCGGAGGTCGTCGGGGTAGGGGCGCAGGTACGTCTGGTCCCTGACCCACGCGACGTCCTCCCCCGCGCAGTGGTGGCGCAGCAGCGCCACCGGGACGCTCAGCGGCGCCTGTTCCCTCCGGTAGTCCTGGATCGCCTCGAGCAGGTCGTGCCTGCGGGAGTCGTCCAGGAGGGGGCTCAGCATCCCGAAGGCGTGCTGGAGGGCGTTGACGTGCCTGCCCCGGCTCGGCACGACCGCCATCGTCCGGTGGAAGGCCTCGGTGTACGCGGCGACCGTCTCCTCCCGGTCGGCGGTGCCGGCGCGGGCGACGATCCGCCCCGTCTCGCGGTAGCCCTCGGGGGAGTGGGACATCAGCTGCAACTTGTGCCGTGTGTGCAGTTCCACCAGGTCGCGGGGCCGCCACGGAGACTCCCAGAGCGTCCGCAGCCTCGCGTGCGCGAACACGCGCTGGGCGAACAGCTCGCGCAGGACCGGGTCGGACAGGCGCCCCTGCTCCTCCACGGGGAGGGACGGCAGCAGCTCGGTCAGCCTGCGGGCGAAGGCGCCCCGCCCCTTGCCGTCCACGCGGCCGCCGTCGTCGTCGAACACCGGGAGCGCGTACAGCCCGCAGCTGGGCGACTTGTTCTTGAGGACGTACCCGTCCAGGCGGCGCAGCTGGGCGAGGTGCCGGTCGGCGGTCCGCGCGAGCTCCTCCGAGACGTCGGCCCCGGTCTTGCTGGAGACCACCCGGTCCTCCCCGTCCCGCCGCTGGAGGCGCAGTGTCGGGCGCGGGACGCCCAGGCCGATCTCGGCCTCCGGGCAGACGGGGAGCCAGCCGACGTGCCGGTCGAGCTCGTCGGTGAGGAAGCGCGAGCGCGAGTGCCCCCCGTTGTAGCGGACCGGCGCCCCCAACAGGCAGCTGGACACCCCGACCAGCGGACGCGTCGGGGTCTCCGCGGTGGTCTGTGCAGGTGGAAGGCGTGTCGTCATGGGTCATCCCTACCCGTTCCGGAGAACCGCCACCGGTATTCTCCCGGGGCGTTCCGCGGCTCTAGGGTATCCGTGTGAACACGCTGAGTAGTGTTCCGCACGAACAAGGCAAGGAGCGCCGCTTGTCCGCCCCGACACTCGTCCTGTTCACCCAGGACCTCCGCGTCCGCGACCACCCCGCGCTCACGGCCGCGCTCGAACGCACCCGGACCGTCGTCCCGGTGTTCGTGCTCGACCCCGCCGTCGCGGACCGCTCCGCCCGCAACCGGGTCGCGCACCTGGCCGACGCGCTCGCGTCCCTGCGCGCCGGCCTCCGCGAGCGCGGCGGCGACCTGGTGGTCCTGCGGGGGGACACCGCCGAGGAGGTCCGCGCCCTGGCGGGGGCCGTCGGCGCGGACACCGTCCACACGACCGCCGGGGTCACCGCCCTCGCCGCGCGCAGGGTCGGCCGCCTGCGCGCGGCGGGCCTGGCCGTGGAGTGCTTCCCCGGCCTGACCGTGGTCCCGCCCGGGGAGGTCGCCCCGGCGGGCGGGGACCACTACAAGGTGTTCACCCCCTACTGGCGGGCCTGGGAGGCGCACACGTGGCGCGAACCGCTCCCCGCGCCGGACCGGGTGGCCCTGCCGAGGGGCGTGCGGACCGGCCGCCTGCCCGGGGACGACGGCCGGGGCAGGGGCGCCCTGGCGGAGGACCTGCCCGAGGGCGGTGAGCGCGCGGCCCGCAAGCGGCTGGCCGCCTGGACGCGGCACGGCCTGGCCGACTACCCCGACCGCCACGACGACCTCGCCGGCGACGCCACCTCCCGCCTGTCCGCGGACCTGCGCCTCGGCTGCCTGTCACCGCTGGAGACCGCGCTGGCCGCGGACGGGCGCCCCGGGGGGCCGGAGTTCGTCCGCCAGCTCGCATGGCGCGACTTCCACCACCAGGTCACTGCGGCCTTCCCCGCCGTGAACGTCCGCGACTACCGGCCGCGGGGCAAGGAGTGGCGGCGCGACCCCGACGCCCTCGCGGCGTGGAAGGAGGGCCGCACCGGGGTGCCGATCGTCGACGCGGGCATGCGCCAGCTGCTCCGCGAGGGGTTCGTCCACAACAGGGCCCGCATGATCACGGCCGCCTTCCTCACCCGGACGCTGCGCGTGCACTGGAGGGAGGGGGCCGACCACTTCTTCGAGAACCTCCTCGACGGGGACGTGGCGGACAACTACGGGAACTGGCAGTGGGTGGCCGGAACGGGCAACGACACCCGGCCGAACCGGTCGTTCAACCCGCTCCGCCAGGCGAGGCGCTTCGACCCCGACGGTGTGTACGTCCGCCGCTACCTGCCCGAGCTCGCCGATCTGCCGGGGAAGCGGGCCCACACCCCGTGGAGGGAGGAGACGCCCCCGGAGGGCTATCCGCCGCCGATCGCCGACCCCGGCCACTGACCCCGGGCGGATCCGACTGCGGACCGCGACGGTCAGGACGCGTCGAAGGCCGACCGGAAGGCCGCCAGCGCCGCGTCGTCGAACAGCACCATCCGGATCTCCGGCACACGCGGCCGCGCGGTGCGGATCGCGTGCGCCGCCACGCGCGCCGCGTCGTCCATCGGCCAGCGGTAGACGCCGGTGGAGATCGCGGGGAACGCGACCGACTCCGCCCCCAGCTCGTGGGCGACCCGCAGGGATTCGCCGTAGCAGGAGGCCAGCAGCGCGCTCCGGTCCTCGGTGGAGCTGTACACCGGTCCCACGGTGTGGATCACCCACCGCGCGGGCAGCCTGCCCGCGGTGGTCGCCACCGCCCGCCCGACGGGCAGGCCGCCCCCGTAGTGTCCGGCGCGCAGCGCGCGGCACTCCTCCAGGATCGCCGCCCCTCCCCTGCGGTGAATGGCACCGTCCACCCCTCCGCCGCCCAGGAGGGAGCTGTTGGCGGCGTTGACGACCGCGTCGACGGCCTGCTCGGTGATGTCGCCGCGGACGAGGTCGACGCGGTAGCGCTCTGGGGAGCCCATGGTGCTTCCTTCCGGTGCGGAGGGGCAGTATCGCACCGATCGCCCCTCGAACCCCGGAAGCCCCGCGCGACCCGCCTCCCGCCGGACCGCCCCGCGCGACCGGCGTCCGGCGCGGACGCGCCCCCGCGGCGGTCCGTCCCACCCGCCACATCGGCGCCCGATACCGGACCCGGGCCCCTGACCAGGGTCTCCGTGAACGCGATCCGCCTCACTCCGGCCGGGACGGCGGAGCCCCGGGGCGGTCCCGCGCCCCTCCGGCGCAGGGCCCCGGGCCCGGAATCGGCGGGCGCAATCCCTTGTCCCGCAGGAGACGAGGATTTAACGTGGGGGTACGACGGCCTGTAGTACGACCCCCAGTAGACTCGTGGTCATGAATCGGCTCGGCGAACTCGAACGCGCGGTGATGGATGTACTGTGGGCACGGAATGAACCGATGACGGTTCGTGAGGTCGGCAAAGCGCTCGCGGAGCGCGACCTGGCGCACACGACCGTCATGACCGTGCTCGACAGGCTCGCCAAGAAGAAGGTCGTCACCCGGGCACGCGAGGGTCGTGCGTGGCGATACCGTCCGGCAGCCAGCCGTGAGGCCTACGTCTCCGAGTTGATGTTCGACGCGCTCGGACAGACCGGTGACCGCGACGCCGCCCTGGCCGCCTTCGTCCAGTCCATGGACGGCAAGGAGGCTGCCGCGCTCCGGCGCGCACTCTCGGAAATCGAGCAGCCAAGGAACTAGTCCGTATGGTCAGTGCCGCCCTACTCTCCCTCGTCGCGGTCGGCTGCCTCATCGCCATGGCGGCGCTCCACCGGGCCAAGTGGCCCTCGCGTGGTCCCTACACGGCGGTGATCACCTGGCAGACCCTGGGCCTGGCCTGGGGCGTGTCCACCATCGGCGCCCTCCTGGCCTTCGGGCTGTCCTCCTACCAGCTCGGCGCGGCCGGCGGTTCCCTGGCCCTCGCCACCGACGTCGTCACGGGCCGGCTGATCCTCACGGAGCTCTCCCAGGGCGTCGAGGGCGTCAGCCACATCGTGGCCGTCGTGCTCGCCCTCGTGCTGACCCTCGTGCTGTTCTACGGCCTCGTCTCCTCCTTCGTGCAGGTCGTCCGCGTCCGCCGGCGCCACCACGACCTCCTCGAACTCGTCGCGAGCGAGCACCCCGACGTGCCCGGCGCCCGGGTGGTCGACCACCCGGCCGCAGCCGCCTACTGCCTGCCGGGCGTCCTGCGCTCCCAGGTGGTCATCAGCGCCGGAGCGCTCGCGGTCCTCGACAACCGCGAGCTGGCCGCGGTCCTGGCCCACGAGCACGCCCACCTGCGCCAGCGCCACGACCTCGTGCTCCTGCCGTTCTCGTCGCTCAAGCGCGCGTTCCCGCGGGTCCGCCTGGTCCGCACCTACTACGAGACCGTCGCCCTGCTCATCGAGATGTGCGCCGACGACCAGGCCAGCCGCCGCAGCTCCTCGCGCGAGCTCGCCATGGCCCTGCTGCGCTTCGGCGCCGCCGGCCCCGCGCCGGTCCCCGCCGGGGCCATGGCCGCGGTCAGCGAGGCCGAACCCGGCGTCATGCGGCGGGTCAACCGGCTCCTGCGCCCCGACGAAGAACTCCCGTACCACGCGGGCGCGGTCATCATGGGCGGCTCGGCGTTCCTCCTGGCGGCGGTCACCTGCCTCTGGCACATCCCGGTGTGACCTCCGGCCCCGCAGGCCGGGGATCCGCCTCCGCGGGCGCCACCGGCCACCCGGCCGCGCGGGAGGCGCGACACGTGTGATCCGAACCTCCGCGGGCACGATCGGCGCCCGCGGTCCGTTTACGGTGGAGAGCGGGCGGTCCCCCCGCTCGGAACGTCTTCGGGAGTGTGCGTCTTGTTCGGACTGATCTGGCAGGCCATCTACCTGGTCACCTTCGTGGCCAGTCTGTACGCGCTGATCGAGGCGATCCGCACGCCCGCCGCGGCGTTCGAGCTGATGGACAAGCAGACCAAGAAGCTGTGGATCGTCCTCACCGGCCTCGCCTCGGGCCTCTCCCTGCTGGCGGTGTTCTCCGGCCGCGGGATGTTCGTGATCCTCGGCCTGGTGGCCACCCTGGTCTTCCTGCTCGACGTGCGCCCGGCGGTCAAGGGTGTGGGCGGCAACCGCAACAACGGCCCCTACGGTCCCTGGTAGGCCGCCTCCGCCCGGCGGTCACGGGCGCCCCTCCGGGGCCGCGTCCGTCCGGGAGGCGTCCGCGCAGTCCATGGCGCCCATCACCTGCCAGAGCGCTCCGGCGTAGGCCGGGTCGCCCGTGTAGTCCGAGTGGCCCAGGATCTCGGGCCTCCTGGCCTCGCCCGGCGGGGCGTCGTAGCCGCGCGGATCCGGGATCGGCTCCGCCTGTTCCACGGTGAGCAGGTCCCCCTCCCCGCCGGACGCGTCCCGCAACCGCACCGGTCCGGCGATCGCGTCCGTGACGCGCCACAGGTTGTGCCACACCGACACCCGCTCCCGCAGGTCGGCGAACGGCCCCGGCCCGAAGTAGGCCGGGAAGTACCTGGCGTACAGGCGGTCCAGCGGTGAGCCGTGCGTGATCAGCGCGATCCGGCCCAGGCAGTCGGACGGCAGCTGCCACACCGTCGCCGCCGCCAGCACCGAGCCCTGCGAGTGCCCGGACAGCACCACGTCGGTGTCCTCCCGGGTCATCCTCGCCACCCTCGCGGACAGCTGGGGCACGGCGCGCTCCGCGTAGGAGGGCGGCGCCAGCGGGTGGGCCGCACGCGGCCAGAACGTGCCGACGTCCCACAGCGCGCCGACCGCCTGCCGCGTCGGCCGGTCGCGGTACGCGCTGCGCCCGATCAGCGCCAGCGCCACCAGGGACGCCCCGCCGAGCAGCGAACCGACGCCGATCAGCCCCGACACCGTGCCCTGGGCGACCTCCTGGGCCCCGCCCGCCACGGCCGTCGCCGCGGGGACCGGTCCGGCCCCCAGACTGCCGGTCAGGGTCGAGTAGAGCGCCAGGGCCCCCAGCGCCCCCGCGGGGAGGAGGAGGGCCACCATCACGGAGGGCAGCACCTCGGTCATCCGCCCCGCCGCCCGCGCCCGCGCGATCTCCCGGGTACGGCGGTCGTGCACGCTGCGCGCGTAGTCCTCGGCGACCTGCGGGAGGTGCGCCCGCGTGCTCCGGCGCAGTTCCAGCGCGAGCATCGCCACCACCCCCACCGCGATGGCCGCCTCCAGCGCGAAGGTCAGCTGGAGCCACGAGTAGGCCGAGGGCGCGGACAGGGGCAGGCAGTGGACGCCGGGCGCGGACAGGGAGCCGCAGCCGCTCAGCCACAGCGAGCCCTGGTAGACCAGGGCCGCGGAGAAGCCGCCGCCCAGGAGGGCGCCCAGGGCGGCCGTGGCCGGTCCGGCCAGGCCGCGCATCGCCGCCCCGTCGTGGGCCCGGTCGGCGGCGAACAGCACCAGCGCGGCGACCAGCATCAGCAGGACCAGGGACACCTGCACGGCGAACAGTGTGTTGAGGATCGCCCCGTTGCCGGGCAGCCGTCCGGCGGCCGCCCACTCCGGGCGCGGCCACGCCGTGTACACGGCCACCGCGACGCCCAGGACCAGGGTGGCGTCGCGCAGGAGGCGGCAGACCCGGTCGGCCCTGGCGTTCCAGCGCGGGTCCACGCCGGGGACCAGGACGCTCAGGGCGCTCCCCCCGACCACCGCCGAGAGCAGGACCGCCAGCACGGTCCCGGCCCCCCACAGGACGGAGTCGCCGCCGGGTCCGCCCGACGGGGAGATCAGGTCGTGCCGGAGGGCCGGGACGAGCAGGAGCGCGGCGACGGTCCCCAGCGCCACCGAGATGTGGGCCGAGCGCAGCCTGGCCATGGTCTCGCTGTTGCGCCAGAAGTCGGCGTGGCTCAGCGGCGCCGCCGCGCTCTCCCGGGGCGGCACCGCCGGGGAGACCACCTCGTAGTCGGCGGCGGTGCGCCGCGACAGCCGCCACAGCACCAGCACCACGGCCACCGGCAGCACGGCGCCGACCAGCAGGGCCGTCCCCGGCGCGGACAGCAGCGACGCGGGCGAGGCCAGGAACGCCAGCCACGGCAGCACCCGGACGCACTCCTCGCCCTGCCCGGCGGCGCACTGCCAGGCGACGAGGTCCATGCCGATCCCCCCGGCGGCCAGGGTGATGAGCATCGTCAGCGTCAGCGCCAGCAGGCGCACGCCCGCCCCGTACGCGTTGTTGGCCAGCCGGCGCACGCCCGTGGGGGAGCGGTCCATCCGCCCGGGCCGCATCCAGTACGCGACGTTGATCAGCATGAACGGCATCAGGAGCAGCCACAGCGCCCGGGAGGACCTGCCGGAGGTGAGGTTGCCCCAGGCGAAGATCTCCCGGCGCACCCCGGGAACGGTCTCGGTGTCGGCCTTGCGCCGCCACCGGAAGAAACCTGCCAGGCGGTCGCCGCCCACCCGCATGGCGGGCTCGACGTCCAGCAGCTCCTCGGCCTGGCCGCCGCTGACGCCGTGCACGCGCAGCTCGACGCAGTTGTGCGCGGCGGGGCCCGGAGCGGTCGGGGCGGAGGCGGGCTCGGGGGCGGACGGGGAGGAGACGACGACGGGGGGGACGGGGGCGGTCGGGGCAGGCTCATGGGCGCTGAGGGGGGCGGTGAGGTCCGACATGTCAAGCATCCTGCCACGCTGCGTGTCCGAGCGACAGCACCGGAGAAGACCTGGGGACGGCCCCGGCGGGCCGGGCCGGCCGCGCGGATCCCCTGTCCCGCAGCGCTTCCGCGCCGCCCCGCGCACCCGCGCCGCCCGGGACGAGGGGCCCGCGGCCGGTCCGGGGCACCGGGCGGCCCGGTCCGGCGCACCGCCCGCGCGTCCGGCGGCGGCGCTCAGTGCACGAGCGTCTCGTCGTCCAGGTCCCAGGTGTTGCAGGCGGACGGCGTCTGCTCCTCCCAGCCCCGGCTGGTCCAGTGCACGCTGTTGTCCGCCGACCCGTGCGTGCGCTCCTCCTCGTCGCCGTCCTCGCGGTCGGCGGTCGCCCTGGCGTCGCCGAGGACCGCCTCGAAGTCGTCCCCGTCCAGCGGGAAGCTCACGCGGACGGAGGCCAGGAACGCGCCGGACAGGCAGTTCGCCTGGAGCTCGCTGCGGCGCGTCCACGCGTTCCGCTCCAGGGGGTCCTCCTCCAGCTGGCGCTGCTCGTGGTAGTACTCCAGCAGCCCCGACTCGCCCTGGACGTGGTGGCCGTACTCGTGGGCCAGCAGGGACGCGTACACCACCGGTCGCGTCGCGCCGTTCCACTTCTCCACCACGTCGGCGGTCCCGATGTAGATGCTCGTGCTCGCACGGCAGTAGAACGCGCCCGCCTGCGACGGGTAGGGGCGGCACGGGCTCACCCCGGGCTCGTCCCAGAACACCCGCTCCGGCGGGGTGAAGGGGATGCCCGCGCGGGCGAACTGGGTCGCCCAGGCGTCGTCGAGGCAGTCCGCCACCGAGTCCAGGAACTCCTTCATCGACTCCGTGTCGTCCACGTCCAGCCCGGGCGCCGGGCACGGGCGCGGACTCAGGCGGCCGGTCCCGTACAGCGGGTTCGCGACCAGGGCCTCGTACCCCGACGGGCTCTCCCGCTGCCCGAACGGGTCGGCCAGGCCGGTGGCCGCGGCGTCCCCCGAGGGGCTCTGCCCCGGCTTGTCGTCGAAGTCGGTGTCGGGCGCCGCGCCGTCACCGCCCCCCTCGGGCGCCGCACCGGAACCGGAGGCCTCCTCGCTGACGGTCGTCCAGGACAGCATCGCCAGCGCCAGGAGCACCACCACGAGGGCGGTCACCATACCGAGCGCCCGCCGGTCGGCGCGCCGCGCCTGACCGGGCCGCGCCGAACGGGGAGACTCACCGAACCCTGCGTACACCCCTGTCCGCCCGCCCTGTCGTCGCCGTCGGCCGGGCCGGACGGCCAGGCCCCTGTCCGCGCCCCCGCGAGCGCCTCACTCGACCAGGTCCTCGGGGGCGTCCCAGGTGTTGCACGCCCCCGGGTCCACGCGGTCCATGCCGTGCGCCGTCCACAGGCGGCCGTTGCGCTCCGAGCCGTGGGTGTGGTCCCCGCCGTGGTCGGACCGGAGGCCGACGTCGTCGAGGATATTCTCCCGCTCGGACCCGCCGTGGCCGAGTGCCGGGCCGGAGGCGCCCAGGAACACCCCGCCCAGGCAGTTCGCCTGGAGCTCGTTGCGCCTGGTCAGCTCGTCGGCGGTCTCGCGGTCCACCCCGGCGCGGGCCTCGTGGAACTCGGCGAGGATGCGCGACTGCCCCTGCACGTGGTGCCCGTACTCGTGGCTGAGCAGGAACGTGTACGCCTCGGGCCTGTCGCTCCCGGCCGAGGCCTCCACGATGTCCTCGACCCCCAGGTAGAGGCCCTGGTTGGCCTGGCAGTAGAACGCGGCGGTGCCCTGCGTGGGGAACGCGCCGCACGGACTGTTCCCCGCCGAGTACCAGTACACGCGGTTGGGGGAGGAGAACTCCATCCCCGCCGACGCGAAGTAGGCGCTCCACGCCCGGTCGAGGCAGTCGGCGATCTCGTGGACGAACCCCTCCACGGACTCCGGGTCCTCCGGGTCCAGCTCGGGGGCCTCGCAGGTGACCTCGCCGAGCTCCCCGATCCGGTACAGCGGGTTGTCGCCGAGCATGTCCCCTCCCGTGGACACGGCCCGCTGGTGTTCGCCGCCCCCGTCGGCCGGGCCGGCCGACGCCACCGGGTGGGACCACGCGGCGTCGGAGGAGGACAGCATCGCCGAGAACGCCAGGAAACCGGTGAAGGCGACCGCGGCCAGCCCCGTTCCGAGCGTGAGGGACACGCCGAGCCCCATCCGCTGGAAGAACCCGGGCCGCTCCGACCAGAACTCCGGAACCGGGGCCGGCCCGCGCCTCACCACGGCCGCCTCCCGGGGGCCGGGAGCACGGCGCCGCCCGCGGTGCCCTGTGACAACAGCGCGCGGGGGGACCGGATAGGCTCTCGCGTCATGTGGTGGGTCGGCTCCTGGCGCCCGGCCGTCGTGGCGACGACGGTCCTCTCGGTGTGCTCCGTGCTGGTCACGGCGCCTGGCGTCGTGTGGCCGGAAGGGGAGGCCCACGCCGCGACGGCAGCCGCGCCGGCCACCACAGTACCGGGGGGCGCGCCGGACCGGACCGGCGCGGTCGGCCTCGGGAGCGCGGCCGATCCGCTGATCACCAACGACGTCAGACTGGAGCTCGACCGCGCGGGGGTCCTCCACGGCGAGGAGACCATCACCTTCAGCGGCGGGGCCCCCGCGGAGTTCACCAGGGCCCTGACCGAGACGATGCTCTACGACACTGACCACGACAGGAAGTTCGAGGTCACCGGTGTCGAGGCGACCGACCTGGACGGCAGCCCCCTGGCCGTCGAGGTCGAGAAGGCGGACGGGACGCTGTACGCGCGGATCCCCACCGCGGCCACCGCCGGCGTGGTGCTCACCTACAGGGTGGGCGGGACCGTGAGCGGGGTCACCCAGGGCGTCCAGATGGAGTGGAGGGCCATCGGCGCCTACAGCCACACCGTGGAGTCCACCGACGTCACCGTGACCGCGCCCATGCCGCCCGAGGCGCTCTCGTGCCTGGCGGGCGAGCCGCGCAGCGCCATGTACTGCACCGCGTCCGACATGGGGCCGGAGGCGGGCGTCGCCCACTTCCTCCAGGCGGACATGGAGCCCGACGACCGGCTGGACATCGTCGTCAACTACCCCTCGGGCACCGCCGAGGGCGAACCCATCCTCACCCGGAGGTGGTCGCTCGCGTCCGCCTTCGCGGTGACCCCGGCGACCGCCGGCGTGTTCGGCCTCCTCCTCGTCGTCCTGGTCGGCGGCCTGGCCGTGCTGATCCGGGTGAGGGGACGGGACGAGCGCGCGCTGCGCCGGGAGGCCTCCGAGGGCGACCACGCGCCGGTCGAGGAGGGCGAGCGGGGGCAGCTGAGGTTCGCGCCCCCGGACGACGTGCACCCCGGCCAGATCGGCACCCTCATCGACGAACGCGTCGACATCGCCGACCTCACCGGGGCGGTGCTCGACCTCGCGGTGCGGGGCTACATCCGACTGGAGGAGCTGCCGCACGAGCACTTCACGTCCGTCGACTGGCGCCTGGTGCGGCTCGACGGCCCCCCGGGGGAGACCCTGCTGGCCTCCGAGTGGCTGCTGCTGGACGCCCTCTTCGGCGAGCGGCGCACGGTGCGGCTGTCGCAGCTGGGGTCGCCGCGGGCCTCCGCCGACTTCCCCGCCAGGATCGACCGCGTGCGCGAGGAGCTGTACCGGGACATGGTGCGGCTCAAGTGGTTCGCCCGGTCGCCGAGCCAGGTGCGCACCCGCTGGAGCACGGTCGGGATGGCGCTGACCGCAGGCGGCGTGGCCCTGACCGGGGTCCTCGCGGTCTTCACGGGCGCGGCCTTCTCCGGCCTCGCGGTCGTCATCGCGGGCGCCGCCGTCACGGCGGGGGCCCAGTACATGCCCGCCAAGACCAAGCTGGGCAGCAGCGTGTACGCGCACACGATGGGCTTCCGCGACTTCCTGCTGAGCCCCCGGGCGGAACAGGCCCTCCCCGGCCGGAGGGTGGAGCTCTACTCGCGCTACCTGCCGTACGCGGTGATCTTCGACGACGTCGACCGGTGGGCGAACATCCTGGCCTCGGCCGCGCTCGCCGACCTCACCCCGGAGGAGCTGACCGGCGACGGCCTCGCCTGGTACACCGGCCCCCGCGAGTGGAGGATCGAGGACTTCGCCGACTCCATCACCACGTTCGTGGTGTCGCTGACCGGCATCATCACCAACACCCGGCGCCTGCGGGCGCTCAACCAGTTCCAGCGGTCGCAGTAGCCCGGACCGGGCGGCGAACGGCGGCCCACCGGACGGCGGGCGCGGGGGAAGAGAAGAACGAGGGGGAACCATGCGCGCGGTCGTGCAGCGTGTCTCGCACGCGTCGGTGACGGTCGACGGGCAGGTCGTCGGGGAGATCGCCGGGCCCGGACTGATGGCGCTCGTGGGGGTGACGCACACCGACACGGCCGCCGAGGCCGCCAGGATCGCGAAGAAGCTCTGGACGCTGAGGATCCTGGAGGACGAGCTGTCCTGCTCCGACTCCGGCGCGCCGATCCTCGTGGTCAGCCAGTTCACGCTCTACGGGGACGCCCGCAAGGGGCGGCGCCCCACCTGGCAGGCCGCGGCTCCCGGGCCCGTGGCGGAACCCCTGGTGGACGCGGTCGTCGAGGAGCTCCGCGGGCTGGGCGCCACGGTCGCCACCGGGGTGTTCGGCGCGAAGATGTCGGTCGCCCTCACCAACGAGGGGCCCTTCACGGTCGTCCTGGAGGCCTGAGGGGCCCTGTGCCCGCCCGTGGCCGCCCACGGGTACATTTCCGGGCGGATCCGACTCGCGGCGGCCCCGGGGCGGCCACACGGCCCCGGAGGGCGGTCCGTCCCGCGGCGCGCCCCGCCGGACGTGAGGGTCGCCGACGCGGCGGCGACCGCCGCACGGCCCGCGAGGGCCCGCGCGTACGCCCGGGCGGCCCCCGGCTCCGCAGGGGGCGGGAACGGCGTGCTGCCCGGGCCGTGGCCGGTCCACGGCCCGGGGCACGGGAACGAAGGGGGAGGCGACGGGGGACGGGGAGGCCCCGCGGGTGTCCCGTGCCCTCAGACGTCGACCGTGACCGGCTCGAACTTGTAGCCCAGACCGCGCACGGTCACGATGTACCGCGGGCTGCCCGGGTCCTCCTCGATCTTGGCGCGCAGCCGCTTGACGTGCACGTCGAGGGTCTTGGTGTCACCGACGTAGTCGGCGCCCCACACCCGGTCGATGAGCTGCATCCGGGTCAGGACCCGCCCGGCGTTGCGCAGCAGCACCTCCAGGAGCTCGAACTCCTTCAGCGGCAGCTGCACGCTGTCGCCGCGGACCGTGACCACGTGGCGCTCCACGTCCATGCGGACGGGACCGGCCTCGAGGGCGGCGGGGAGGACGACCTCGTCCTCGCCCCGGCGCCGCAGGACCGCGCGGATACGGGCCACGAGCTCGCGGGAGGAGAACGGCTTGGTCACGTAGTCGTCGGCGCCGAGCTCCAGACCGACGACCTTGTCGATCTCGGAGTCCTTGGCGGTGAGCATGATCACGGGGACGTTGGACTTCTGCCGCAGCGTCCGGCACACCTCGGTTCCCGAGAGGCCCGGCAGCATCAGGTCCAGCAGCACCAGGTCGGCCCCGGTGCGGTCGAAGGTCTCCAGCGCCACCGTTCCGGTGGGCGCCACGGCGACCTCGAAGCCCTCCTTGCGAAGCATGTACGACAGGGCGTCGCTGTACGATTCCTCGTCCTCGACAACAAGTACACGAGTCACTGTGCCGCCTCCTGCTGATCGGTGTTCCGGGTGGCGTCGGGCCCCCGGTCGTCGGGTCTGGGCAGACGCAGTGTGAACGTCGACCCCGACCCCTCCTTGCTCCACACGGTCACTTCTCCACGGTGGTGGGTCATGATGTGCTTGACGATCGCCAGGCCGAGGCCGGTACCACCGGTGGCCCGGCTCCGAGCGGCGTCCACACGGTAGAACCGCTCGAAGATCCTTTCCCGGTCCTGCTGGGGGATGCCGATCCCCTGGTCCGCGACGCTGATGTCCACGCTGGAGCGGGACACCCCGACCGACACGGCGACCCGGGTGTTCTTGGGACTGTAGGCGACGGCGTTCGCGATCAGGTTGCGCAGTGCGGTGCCCAGCAGGCCCTCGTCGCCCAGGATCGTGACGCCCTCGGCGCCGCTGCCGACCAGCTCGATCCCCTTGGCGTCCGCGGGCATGCGCACCGCGTCCAGGGCCTCCTCCACCACGCCGCCGAGCTCGACCCTGGTGGGCTCGGCCATCGGCTCCGCGCCCTGGATCCGCGAGAGCGTGATGAGGTCCTGGATGACCGCCGTCAGCCGGGCGGCCTCCGTCTGCATGCGGTCGGTGAAGCGGCGCACCGCCTCCGGGTCGTCGCTGGCGTCCTGTACGGTTTCGGCCAAAAGGGACAGCGCGCCGACCGGGGTCTTGAGCTCGTGGGAGATGTTCGCCACGAAGTCGCGGCGCACCGCCTCCACGCGCCGGTGCTCGGTCTGGTCCTCGGCGAGGACCAGCACCAGGCCGGTTCCCCCCAGGGGGGCGACGCGCACCGCGAAGGACGTCGCGTCGGGGCCGAACTTGCGCACGGCCACCTCGATGTCGGTCTCCCGGATGACCCCGTCGCGCCGCACCTTGCGGGCCAGGACGAGGAGCTCGCCTATGACCAGCTCCTCGCCCCGGACGAGGCCGAAGGCGCGGGCGGCCGAGGAGGCGCGCAGGACCCTGTCGGCGGAGTCCAGGACCACTGCGGAGGAGGGAAGTGCGGAGAGGACCTCGGCGATCCCCGGTGGCAGGGTGGTGCCGTCGTGGCGCTGGGGCACCGGGGCCTGACGGCGTTCGTTGGTACCCGTACGGAAGAAATGACCGGCGAGGACGCCGATGACGACGCCCGTCACGAGTCCGAAGATGCCGGTCACAGCGGCGAGAAGTTCCCCTTGCACGATTCGATCGTAAACGTGCGGACTGGAGCTTTACCCGGTCAGGGCAGACGACACAACCGAGGTTCTTCCATCGTTCACCAAACCTTGGCCGACTCTTCAAACAACCACTGGGAGCATTGACGCCATGCGCGATACGTACCACGAGGACCTTGACAGTCTGACCGAACGCCTCGTCGAGATGACGAGACTGGCCAGGCACGCCGTCGCACGCGCGACCACGGCGTTGCTGGACAGCGACATCGACGCCGCCCAGGAGGTCATCTCCGGCGACGAGGCGATCAACCGCCTCGACCAGGACATCGAGGACACGGCCTTCAGCCTGATGGCCCGGCAGCAGCCGGTCGCCTCCGACCTGAGGACCATCATCACCGCGCTCTACATGCGGGGCGACCTGGAGCGGATGGGCGACCACGCCGTCCACCTGGCCAAGATCGCGCGCCGCAGGCACCCCGACTCGGCGATCCCCAAGCCGGTCCGGTCGATCGTCCTGGAGATGGGCCACCAGGCGGAGCTGCTGGTCACGAAGGCCGGGGAGGTCATCGTCGACAGGGACCCCGACACCGCCCTGGAGCTGGACAAGGACGACGACCGGATGGACCGCCTGCGCCGCAAGCTGCTCCAGCGCATCCTCGCCCCCGGGTGGGAGTACGGGGTGGAGGCGACCATGGACGTGACCCTCGTCGGACGCTTCTACGAACGCTTCGGTGACCACGCGGTGCACGTCGCCGACAACCTCGTCTACATGGTGACGGGCGAGAAACGCGAGGACTACGACCCGGAGGGCTGACCCCCCGTGGGGAGACCCGTGGCGCCCGTGTGGCGGAGGGGGTCCGCGCCGGTGGCGCGGGGCCGTCGGCGGGGCTGCGGGGCACTGCCGGAACAAAGGGGGTTCCGGTCGGCGCAAAATCGTGACATCCGTCGCTTCGACCCCTCGGAAGAGGGACGGAGCCGGGCCGCGCCCGACCTCTCCCGACCCTTCGCCAAGGGCGCGCGGTTCCGCTGGCCAGGGGGCTCCGAAGCCTTTCGGACACGCCCTGACCAGGCCCGCGACAGGCCTCGGGTACACTTTGTCAACCCCCGAAAAGGGGGTCCTGACCTGCGTGTTCGCAAACCTAATAGGTACGTTAAGTCACAGATTCGTGGTATCCTTGTGGTAGCGGAAGGGGTACCTGTCACATGGCTTTCAAGGTCGGCGACACTGTTGTCTACCCCCATCATGGGGCTGCTCGTATTGAAGCGATCGAGACTCGCACCATTAAGGGCGAGGACAGAATCTACCTCGTTCTGAGGGTCGACAAGGGCGATCTGACGGTCCGTGTGCCGGCCGCGAACGCCGAGGACGTCGGCGTTCGTGACGTGGTGGGGCAGGAAGGCCTGGACAAGGTCTTCGAGGTGCTGCGCGCACCGCACACCGAGGAGCCCACCAACTGGTCCAGGCGCTACAAGGCGAACCTGGAGAAGTTGGCGTCGGGCGACGTCAACAAGGTCGCCGAGGTGGTTCGCGACCTGTGGCGCCGGGACAAGGAGCGCGGTCTGTCCGCCGGCGAGAAGCGGATGCTCGCCAAGGCGCGCCAGATTCTCGTCAGCGAACTCGCCCTCGCGGAAAAGACCAACGAGGACAAGGCCGAGGCCCTCCTCGACGAGGTTCTCACGACCTGAACTCCAGTCACGGAATCGCGTCATTCATGACGAATATGCCTCGGGTGGGCGTCGGAACGGACGTCCACCCGTTTTCTCCTGGACGGACACTTTTTCTCGCCGGTTTGGAATGGCCGGGTGAAGACGGTGTCAGCGGCCATTCGGATGGCGATGTCGCCGCCCATGCGGCGTGCGACGCGTTGTTGTCCGCCTGCGGACTGGGGGACCTCGGGTCCAACTACGGCACGGCGGAACCGCGGTGGAAGGGCGCCTCGGGCGCCGCACTGCTCACCGAGACCGCGGCGCGCGTTCGCGCGGCCGGTTTCGAGATCGGCAACGTCGCCATCCAGATCATCAGCAACCGTCCCAAGTTCTCGCCCCGGCGCGCCGAGGCCGAGAAGACGCTCTCCGAGGTCGTGGGGGCGCCGGTGAGCATCTCCGCGACCACGACCGACGGCCTGGGCCTCACCGGCCGCGGCGAGGGCATCGCGGCCGTCGCCACGGCCCTGTGCGCGGCGGTGGACTGACCCGCCCGCCGACGGCGGCGCCGGGCCCGTGCGGCTCCGGTGCGGCCCGGCCCCGGAGGGGCGGCGAGGCGAACGGCGAACAGAGGGGTCCCGCACCTGAGGTGCGGGACCTTCGTCGTGTCCGGGGTGTGCCGGTGTCCGGGGGCGAGTCCGGGACCGGCCGGTGCGCGGAGGCCGTGAGCGGGCGGCCCCGCGGTCCGGCCCCCGTCCGGTGCCGCGGACGGCGCGGTCGGCGGCGGGGCGTCGCGCTCGGCCGGTCGTGTTCCCGGCGGCTTCCCGGCGGCGCGGCGCGACCGCCGGCCGACCCGGGGGCGAAGCGGGGCAGTACCCCTCGCGGCGGAGGGCGTCGGCCCTCGACCGGCAGCCCTCGATCGGCAGCCCGGGAGAGCAGGGAGCCGGTCTCGGTGATGCCGGCCCGCGCGGCAGCCCTCGACCGGCAGCCCGCCCGAGGCCCTGAACGGGACGCAGGAGACGCCGGGGCACGCCCCGGCCCTTCCCGGTCGGGAACCGGGGGCCCGGGGGCCCAGGTCGTCCACAGGGCGTGCGGGGGCGGTTGGCGCCGGACGGGCGGGGGGATGTTCTGGCATGGGGGGCCATCCCTCCCTGCGGGGCGCTCACGCGCCCCCGACAACAGCATGGCCCGCCCGGCCGCCGCCCGCCACCCCTTCCGCGGGGCTGTGGACGACCGGGCGGGGCGCACGGCTCACTCGTCGGGGCGGAGCGGTTCGCTGCGCACGCGCCGCGACGGCGGTCCCGCCGCGAAGTCGGGCAGCGGCGGACGGGGCGGCTTGAGCACCATGGGGCGCTTCTCCACCGGCGTCCGCACGCTCCGCTTCGTCAGGGGCAGGCGCTCCGGTCCGGGCCGCTCCGCGCGGGTCCCGGCCCCGTCCGCGGGGGCCTCCCGGTCCGAGGGGTCCCCGGTCTCCGGTTCGGCGCCGGGGCCGAAGGCGGACGGAAGCTCCTCCACCTCGGGCAGGGGTTCCTCCCCGGGCTCCCCGTCCGGCTCCCCTTCCAGGGTCCCGGGCCCCGGGCCGTGCACGCGCTCCCCCTCCGGCACGCCCCCCGTCCCGGGTGCCGGAGCGGCCTCCGCCGGTTGCGGTTCCGCGGGTTCCGGTGCTGTCGGGACCGGGGACGGGCCGACGGCCTCCGGCGGCGCCTGGGGGATCCGGAACGCCGCGCGCACCGTCGGCCCCGTGTCGTGGTCGAGCACGGGCGCCGGTTCGGGCTCCGGTTCCACGCGGCCCTCGTCCGCGGGTGAGGGCCCGTCGTCCTCCGGAGGCGTCCACACCGGAGGAACGTAGTCCGACAGGACCCCCGCCCCCGTGTCGGCGCTCGCAGGGGGCTCCCAGAGGGCGGTCGTCGGCGCACGGCCGTCCCCGGGGCCGGCGCCGTCGTCCGCGGCCCCGTCCGTTGACAGGTCCGACGACCCTTCCGCCACCTTGCCGACGGGCCCGTCGGGGAGCCCGGCCACCAGCCGGTCCGCCGGCCGGTCCGACGTCTCGTCCCGGGCGTCGGCACCGGTCCCGTGGGTCGTTCCGGCGACGGTTCCCGCGACGGGGGCGGTCACGGTTTCCCGCACGGGCCCGAGCTGGGCGGGCCCGTCGCCGCCGTAGCCCCCGTGCTCCGCGTAGCGGTCCTCCCCGCGGCGCCCGCGGACCGGGCCCTCCGACCGGGCAGCGGTCTCCGCCGATGTCCGGGCGGCGGGGGCGGACGCGGGCTCCGCCACAGGCACGGACCCCTCGCCGCCGACCGCCTCCGGCCCCCCTCCGGGAACGGGGAGGGCGGCGGGGGCCTCCGCCTCGTCGGAGGCCGGGTCGCCGGGCGGCGGCTCGTGGTCGAAGCCCTCGTCGGCGAGGTGGTCCGGGACCGCCTCGACCGGCCCGCCGGCGTCGGCGTGGACGTGTGCGTCCGCGCCACCGTACCGGTCCTCCGCCGACCCGGGCCCGGGGGCCGCGGCGCCGGGCACCACGGGGGGCTGCTCGGCGGCCAGCTTGATCGGGTTGTGCCCGCTACGGGAGCGCCGGGGGAGCGGGAACGTCGGCGCCGACGCCTCGTCGTCCCCGTCGCCGCGACGGCCGTGCCCCTGGGGGGACGCCTGCGCCGGCACCGGTGCGGCGATCGGTCCCGCCGCGTCCCCGTGCTCCTCCGGGCCGTCCTCCCTGTCGTCCTCCGGCAGCTCGTCCGGTTCGTCCGGCTCGTCGCGCCGGAGGCCCCCGGTCGCCTCGGAGCCGTCGTCGTGCCGCTCCGGGACGGTGGCCGCCTCGGGCCGGGGACGGATCCGGACGAACTCCCCGGCCTCGTGCGACCGTGCCCCGTCCTCGGCTTCCGTGTCCCGGTCGTCGGGGCCCAGGCGCAGCAGCCGGGTCCTGAGAGCGGCGTCGTCCGGCTCGTCCGGCACGCGGGCGGGGGAGACCACCGCGCGCGCGTGCAGCACGGTGGCGGGGTCGTCGGAGGGGCGGGGCCGGGCGGTCGGCGTGCGGCGGCGTCTGCGCATGTGCGCCCGGACGGTCATCCACAGCAGGAACGCCACGAGCAGGGCGGCGAGCGGGGCCACCGCGACGATGACCCGGGCGATCCCCTCGGGCACCCGTTCGACGAGTTCGAGGTTGCTCAGCAGCATGGCCGCGGTGGCGAACATGATCAGTGCCGGGATCAGGACCAGGTCCACCCAGAGCCGCTCGCGGGGGTGCGCCCCGCGCAGGAGGTAGCTCACCCAGCACGCCATGATCAGCAGGAGGGTGTAGGTCACCGGGAACACGTGGGCCAGGGCGCTGCCCGCGTGGCCGCCGTACTCGGCGAACTGGAAGATGCCGTTGTAGGAGATGACGAGGGCGCACAGCGCGATGAGCCCGACGAACAGGGCACCACCCGCGAGAGCTCCGGCTCCCGTGACGCGACCTGCGGGCCGACCGTTCCGTGTCCTTGATCCGGGGGTGTTGTTGTAAGGGGCCATCGCCACCGCAGCGTAGTCGAGTCGGTGCCGCTAACACGAGATTCCGACCGATTACGGTTGCTTCCCGACCGGCACACTCGGGGGTGTTCTGGGGTGTTCTGTCGGAATATGCAGGGTCTGGCGGCCTGCTGATCCCCGGGGGCGGGCGGTGGGGAGGTGTTTTCCCGCGCCCCCTCTTCCCGAATACGGCTTAACACATATACGCACTTCGGGGTGACCGAAGGGGGAACGACCGGCGTGGGAGTTCGTGGTTTGTGACGCGGCCCCGAGGGGAAAGCGGATAGGCTTGACAACGTGAGTCTGCGCTTCTATGACACCAGTGCCCGACAGGTCCGCGAGTTCGTCCCCCTGCGCGAGGGATCCGCCTCCCTGTACCTGTGTGGTGCCACGGTGCAGGCACCCCCGCACATCGGCCACATCCGCTCCGGGGTCAACTTCGACATCCTGCGGCGGTGGCTGAGCCACAGCGGGTACGACGTCACCTTCTGCCGCAACGTCACCGACATCGACGACAAGATCATCAGGGTCGCGGCGTCCGAGGGCGTGCCCTGGTGGCAGGTCACCGAGCGCAACCAGCGCGCGTTCACCCGGGCCTACGAGACCCTCGGGTGCCTGCCGCCCACCGTCGAGCCGCGTGCCACCGGTCACGTGCCCGAGATGATCGACCTCATGCGCCGCCTCATCGACGACGGCCACGCCTACGCCTCCGACGACGGCTGCGGCGACGTCTACTTCGACGTGCGCTCCTACCCGTCCTACGGCGAACTCTCCAACCAGCGGCTGGACCAGGTCATGGAGTCCTCCGACTCCGATCCGGACCGGGACAAGCGCGATCCCCGCGACTTCGCCCTCTGGAAGGGCGCCAAACCGGGCGAGCCCAGCTGGGCCACCCCGTGGGGGCGCGGCCGGCCCGGCTGGCACCTGGAGTGCTCGGCCATGGCCACCAAGTACCTCGGCCCCAGCTTCGACATCCACGGCGGCGGGCTGGACCTGATCTTCCCGCACCACGAGAACGAGCTCGCCCAGTCCCGTGCGGCCGGCGACGGCTTCGCCCAGTACTGGCTGCACAACGGCATGCTCTCCGTGGGCGGCGAGAAGATGAGCAAGTCGCTCGGCAACTCCCTGCTCATCCCGCAGATGGTCCAGAAGGTCCGCCCGGTCGAACTGCGCTACTACCTCGGCCAGGCCCACTACCGCTCCACCATCGACTACTCCGACGCCGCGCTCCGGGAGGCGGCCTCCGCCTACCAGCGGATCGAGGGCTTCCTCACCCGCGCCGTCGAGGTGCTGGGCGAGGTCGCCCCCGCCGACCGCGTGCCGGACGGGTTCGCCTCCGCCCTCGACGACGACCTCGGGGTCTCCCAGGCTCTCGCCGTCGTGCACGGCCACGTCCGCGAGGGCAACACGGCGCTGGCCTCCGGAGGCAAGGAGCAGGCCGCCGAGATCGCCGGGGAACTGCGCGCCATGCTGGCCGTCCTGGGCCTCGACCCGCTCAGCGAGCAGTGGTCGAGCGCGGACCAGGGGCTCGGCGAGGTCGTGGACGCCCTGGTGGCGGTCGCCCTCGAACAGCGCAAGGCGGCCCGCGCCCGCAAGGACTACGCGGCGGCCGACGCCATCAGGGACCAGCTCGCCGAGGCGGGAATCGTGGTCGAGGACACCCCGCAGGGCTCCCGATGGGACCTGCGCCGGGGCTGACCGGACGCGTGCGGTTGCGCGGCGGCACTACTCTGGGAGTTTGCCGCCGCGCCTCGCGCTGGTCGGCGACATTCCACCAGCCGGATGCAGCGCGCCTCCGGCATGCTCGCAACACGTACGGGGAAGCGGCGACCAATGACGGCGAAGAAGAGCAAGAAGGGTCCGACCAAGGGCAGCGGCGGCAAGGGCCGCAGGTCCCTGGAGGGCAAGAGCGGCACCCTGCCCGCGTCGGAACGGCACTGGTACGACGGCAAGCAGCGGCAGCGCGCCGCCAAGCGCGGTCCCGGCGGCGGTGGCGGGAACCAGGACGGGGCCCGCTCCGAGCGCCGGTCCGAGAGCTCCGACCTGCTGGTCGGCCGCAACCCGGTGGTGGAGGCGCTGCGCGCCGGAATGCCCGCCACCCGGCTGTTCCTGGCCAACAGCCTCGACCCCGACGACCGCGTCAACGAGGCCGCGAAGATGGCCGGCGCCCGGGGCATCGACGTCGTCGAGGTCACCAAGACCGAGCTCGACCGCCGCTGTGAGAGCAACGGCCAGCCCGGCGCCGTCCACCAGGGGCTCGTCCTCCAGGTGCGCCCGTACCAGTACTGGGCCCCGGAGGGCCTGCTGGACGCCGCGAAGGACTCCGACACCCCTCCGCTGATCGTCGCCCTGGACGGGGTCACCGACCCGCACAACCTGGGGGCCATCGCCCGGTCGGCCGCCGCGTTCGGCGCGCACGGCCTGGTCATCCCCGAGCGCCGCTCGGCCGGTGTCAACATGACCGCGTGGAAGACCTCCGCCGGCACCCTCGCCCGGCTGCCCGTCGCCCAGGCCACCAACCTGACCCGGGCGCTGGAGGGCTTCAAGAAGGCCGGACTGTTCGTGGTCGGCCTCGACGCCGGCGGCGACGCACAGATCCCCGAGCTGGAACTGGCCACCGGGCCGCTGGTCATCGTGGTCGGCTCCGAGGGCAAGGGCCTGTCGCGCCTGGTGCGCGAGGCCTGCGACGTCGTCGCGAGCATCCCGATCGGCAACGCCGAGTCGCTCAATGCCTCCGTCGCCGCCGGGGTCTCCCTCTACGCGGTGTCCCGCCGCCGCGCCGAGGCGGTCTGACCCGCGCACGCGTGAGCACGGCCCCCGGTCACCCCGACCGGGGGCCGTCGGCGTCCCGGGCCTCAGGCCCGCCGGTCCCGGGGCGCCGCCGCAGCCCGCTGCCGCGGGGCCCGGTCCGGCCGTGGGGGCCGTCCCGTTTTCACGCTCCGCGGCCCGGGTAGCTGTGCACCCACATCCTTCCCGGACGACGAGGAGGCGGGTGAGCGCGATGCCGGAGGACGGGGCGGCCCACGCGGCCGCCCGTGGCGGAACCGGGCGCCGTCCCCGGGCGGCCGCGTGAGCGGCCGGGCCGACCAGCCGTCCCGGCCGGGGAGGTCCCGGCTTCGGCGCAGCGACACGGACGCCCCGGGCATCACCCGGGTACGGCGCGGGCGCGGCTTCCGCTACCACCACGCCTCCGGGGAGCCGGTCACCGACCCGGACGAGGTACGGCGCGTCAAGGGGCTCGCGGTGCCGCCGGCCTGGCGGGACGTGTGGATCTGCCCCTCGCCGGACGGGCACATCCAGGCGTGCGGAACCGACGACGCGGGCCGCCGCCAGTACCTCTACCACCCGGAGTGGCGGCACCGCAGCGAGCAGGCCAAGTACGACAGGATGCTGGACTTCGCCGAACTCCTGCCCGGGATCAGGGACAGGGTCGCCGAGCACCTGGCCGGGCGCGGACTCGGGCGCGAACGCGTCCTGGCCGCGGCCGTCCGGCTGATCGACCTGGGGTTCCTCCGCGCCGGGGGCGAGGAGTACGCCGCCCGCAACGAGTCCTACGGCGTGGCGACCCTGCTGCGCGAGCACGTCCGCCGCGAGGGCGGCGCCGTGGTGTTCGAGTTCCCCGGCAAGTCCGGCCGGGAGCAGCGCTTCGAGTGCGCCGAACCGGGGGTGTGCCGGGTCGTCGCCTCCCTCCGGCGGGCCCGTTCGCCGGGGCAGGGGCTGTTCGCCCACCGCGTGCCGGAGGGCTGGCACGACGTGCGCAGCGAGGACCTCAACGCCTATCTCCGGGAGGTCTCCGGCGGCGACTGCACGGTCAAGGAGTTCCGCACGTGGCACGCGACGGTGCTCGCGGCGGTCGGCCTCGCGGTGGCGGCCGACCCGGACGGCGAGGCGGCGCACCGGAGGCTGGCGGCGCACGTGTCCCGTGAGGTGGCCGAGCACCTGGGGAACACGGAGGCGGTGGCACGGGCCTCCTACATCGACCCCCGGGTCTTCCGCCTCCGCGAGCGCGGGATCACCCTCGACGTCTCCTTCACCGAGCTGGGGAGGAGGACGCCCGTCGGGGAACTCGCCACCCGCGGCCCCGTCGAGGCGGAGGTGCTGCGCCTGCTGCGCGAGCACCCCGACGCCTGAGCCGGGAGCGGCCGGGCGCCGCCCCCGGGACAGGGAGGGTCAGGACGCGGCGGTGCCCAGATAGCCGTTGGGGTCGAGCACGTACTTGCTCGCGGCGCCCTCGTCGAAGGAGCGGTAGCCCTGCGGGGCCTCCTCCAGCGGGATCGCCACGGCGTTGACGGCGTCGGCGATGCGCACGCGGTCGGCGAGGATCGCCGCCATCAGCTCCCGGTGGTACTTCATGACCGGGCACTGGCCGGTGAAGAAGGCGTGCGACCTGGACCAGCCCAGCCCGAACCGGATCGACAGCGAGCCCGCCTTCGCGGCCTCGTCGGCGGCGCCGGGGTCGCCGGTCACGTACAGGCCGGGGATGCCGATCGAACCGCCGGCCCTCGTCACCTCCATCGCGGTGTTGAGGACACTGGCGGGCGCCTCCTTCCCGGCGTCCTTCCCGGACCCGTGGGCCTCGAAGCCGACGGCGTCCACCGCGCAGTCCACCACGGGCGCGCCCAGGATCTGCTCGATCTGGTCGCCCGGTTCGCCCTCGGCGACGTTGATCGTCTCGCACCCGAAGCCGCGGGCCTGGGCGAGCCGCGCCTCGTTCATGTCGCCGACGATCACGACCGCGGCCCCCAGGAGCAGGGCAGAGGCCGCCGCCGCCAGCCCGACGGGCCCTGCGCCCGCGACGTACACCGAGGACCCCACGCCCACGCCGGCGGTCACGCAGCCGTGGTAGCCGGTCGGGAAGATGTCCGAGAGCATCGTCAGGTCGAGGATCTTCTCCAGCGCCCGGTCCCTGTCGGGGAACTTCAGCAGGTTCCAGTCGGCGTAGGGCACCAGCGCGTATTTCGCCTGTCCGCCCACCCAGCCGCCCATGTCGACGTAGCCGTACGCCGAGCCGGGGCGGTCGGGGTTGACGTTGAGGCAGATCTCCGTCCGGCGCGACTTGCAGTTCACGCACCGGCCGCACGAGATGTTGAACGGCACCGAGACGAGGTCGCCGACCTCGACGAACTCCACGCCCGGCCCCGTCTCGACCACTTCGCCGGTGATCTCGTGCCCGAGGACCAGGCCCTGCGGTGCGGTCGTGCGGCCCCGGACCATGTGCTGGTCGCTCCCGCAGATGTTGGTCGCGACCACCTTGAGGATCGCCGCGTGGGGGAGCTGACGCCCCACGTTGGCGGGGTTGACGCCGGGCCCGTCCCTGAGGACGAACTCCGGGTGGGCGATGTCGGCGACCTCGACCCGGCCGGGCCCCTGGTACACCACGCCTCTGTTGCCGGTCATGTCCTTCCCACCTCTCCGCCCCTCGGCAGGGGCATGTCCCCCTCCCGTTTCCGGGGGAGGAGGCGGCTAACCGGACGTCGAAACCCTCCAGGCGTCTTTTTGCCGGATCGGGTGCGTCCGCAGCCGGGGCGCCCCCGTTCGTGTCCGCCCCGTCGCCACGGGTGACCAGGTGGGGACGTATCGGCAGACTTCGGGCTGGTTCCGTATCCGAGTGGGCCAGGCGTCGTCCGAACCGGTACCATTCGGGTGGACGCACCCGGGGCCAGGGGTTCCGGGCGGTCGGCCGACGTAGCTCAATTGGCAGAGCAATCGCCTTGTAAGCGATAGGTTAGGGGTTCAAGTCCCCTCGTCGGCTCTCTTGAGCGACAAAGCGGCAGGTCGGGCGGCCGGTGAGTGCGGCTGCCGGACTCGGCGTCGGACGCCGGTACACATTTAGTACATGCTGTTGTGAGCCGCTGCCCCGCGTCAGGTGTTCCGCCCCCTCCGGAGGCGGTCGCCGTCCCGGACGGCCACGAACCGGGGCATGCCCGGGGCGACCACCGGACCCTCAGGGCCCGGGCGGGTCCCCGATCCCCCTTCGCGGCTCGGCCGCGTCCTGCCGCCCTCCGTGCGTACGGGGGTGGGCCATCTCGCCCGGAACGCCGGGGCGGGGAACCTCCGCTCACCTCCCCCGCGAGGGCTCCGGCGAGCCCGGCTCCCCCTGCTGCACGCCCCGGCGCGGCCCTTCGGCCGCGCCCTCCCGTCTGCGCGGGTCAGAGGTCCAGGACGGTCTGGCCCGGGGTCTGGCGGTCGCGTTCGCCGCGGCCGCGCCCCAGGCAGCGGCGGCACGTGACGGGGCCGGACGCGGCGGTCAGCCGGAGGGGGTCGACGGCCGCGTGGCAGGCGATGGCGGGCACGGCCACACCGGCCCACATGTGCGTGGCGAGCTTGTGCACCACGTCCCCGCGTCCGATCCGGACACCGGAGGCGTGGGCGAGCTCCTCGCGGCGCCGGCGGAGCGTGGCGGCCAGGTGTTCGACGTCGGGCTCGGGGATGCGCGGCTGGTCAGGGTCGGTCATGACTCCAGCATCGCCCACGGGGGTGACCGTCGGGGACGGGGAGCGCGCCCGCGGCGCCCCGCCCCGCGAACGCCGGCGGCCCCGCGTCCGGAGGGACGCGGGGCAGGGGCGCCCCGCTCAGTCGAGGACGGCGTACGCCTCGACCTCGACGAGCACGTCGGGCTCGAAGAGGTAGTCGACGCCGATGAGCGACACGGGCGGGAGGGGCTGCGGGAGGCCCAGCTCCCCGGCGACGCCCTCGACGCCCGCCATGAAGTCGTCCATCATCTCGGGCTGCCACTTCGTGACGAAGAACCTGAGGCGCACGACGTCGCCGAAGGTCGCCCCGGCTCCGGCCAGGCCGCGCGCCGTGTTGCGCAGGGCCTGCGCGACCTGGCCGGCCAGGTCGCCCGTCGCGACGGGGTTGGCGTCGGCGTCGCGCGCGATCTGCCCGGCGACGTGCACGTGGCGGGTGCCGGTGGCGACCGAGACGTGGTTGTAGGGAACGGGCTGCATCATGCCCTCGGGGGAGAACAGCTGCACGGTCATGGGAGATCCCTCCGGTTGCGCCTTGGTGGTATCCCATGTCTACTAGGTACATAAAGGGAACTTCAACGAGACCAGGTGTCATGCAGGAAACCGCCCCCTTCGCCTCCTACGCCTCCGGGATCACCGCGTCGCACCGCGAGCTCCTCGACCAGGTGCTCGACAAGTGGTCGCTCCAGGTGATGGAGGAGCTGTGCGAGCAGCCCCAGCGCTTCAACGAGCTGCGCCGCGCGATCCCCGTCGTGACGCAGAAGTCGCTGACGGCGGCGCTGCGGCGCCTCGAGCGCAACGGGATGGTCGAGCGCGTCGTCACGAGCACGCGCCCGATCGCCGTCGAGTACCGCATCACGGCGCTCGGCAGGACCCTCCAGGACCTGATCGACGCGCTCCTGCGCTGGACCACCGACAACATGGACGGCGTCGAGCGCGCACGCGAGCGGTACGACGGCGAGAACTGACCGGTCCGGGACGGCTCCGGGCGGGAACGCCGCGGGGCCCGCGCGGTGTCGCGCGGGCCCCGCGGGCCGGGGGCGGGCCCCGGCCGGTCCTGCCGGGCGGGGTCAGCCCGAGAGGGTGGTGCGCCCGTCGGCGTCGACGCGGACGCTCTGGTCGGTCCAGGCGCGGGCCTGGTCGCTGATCGTGAAGCCCAGGCCGGGGCGGCCGGGGACGAGCATGCGCCCGTCCTCGATCTCCAGCCGCTCGTCGAACAGCGGCTGGAGCCAGTCGAAGTGCTCCACCCAGGGGTCGATCTCGTAGGCGGCGGCCAGGTGCAGGTGGATCTCCATGGCGAAGTGCGGCGCCATCCGGATCCCCGCCTGCTGGCCGCGGGCCATGATCTTCAGGAACGGCGTGATCCCGCCGACGCGCGCGGCGTCCGGCTGCATGAAGTCGACCGCGCCCGCCCGGATCAGCTCCTCGTGCTCGGCCGCGCTGGTCAGCATCTCGCCGGTCGCGATCGGCGTCGCCAGCTCCCGGGCGAGCGCCGCGTGGCCCTCGGAGTCGTAGGCGTCGAGGGGCTCCTCGATCCAGATGAGGTCGAACTCCTCCAGCACCCGGCCCATCCGCACGGCGGTGCTGCGGTTCCACTGCTGGTTGGCGTCCACCATCAGCGGGAAGTCGCCCAGCTCCTCGCGGACGGCGGAGACGCGGGCCAGGTCGGCGCGCCAGTCCGGCTGGCCGACCTTGATCTTGATGCCGCCGATCCCGCTGGCGCGCGCGGCGCGGGTGTTGTCGAGCACCTGGTCCAGCGGCGTGGACAGGAACCCGCCGGAGGTGTTGTAGCAGTCCACCGCGTCGCGGTGGGCGCCCAGCAGCTTGGCGAGCGGCAGCCCCGCGCGCTTGGCCTTGAGGTCCCACAGGGCGATGTCGATCGCGGCGATCGCCTGGGTGGCCAGCCCGCTGCGGCCGACCGAGGCGCCCGCCCACACCAGCTTCGTCCAGATCCGCTGGATGTCGCTGGGGTCCTCGCCGATCAGCTCGGGGGCGATCTCCTGAGCGTGCGCGTACTGGCCGAAGCCGCCCGCGCGCTTGGAGTAGGTGTAGCCGACCCCCTCCAGGCCCTCCTCGGTGCGGATCTCGGCGAACAGCATCGACACCGACGTGAGCGGCTTCTGCCTCCCGGTCAGCACCTTGGCGTCGCTGATGGGGGAGGCGAGGGGCAGGTCGACGCGCGAGAGCGTGACCTCGCTGATCCTGTCCGCGGCCGCGTGGGCGCGGGGGCTCGTCCCGCTGTCGGTTCCGGGCTGGGCGGTCATCGTGTCTCCAGGGTGTGGGTGTGCGGGAGGGCTGCGGCGGCGGGGTCCCGCCGCGCGTACACGCCCCGACCGTAGCGGCCCGGGTGTGTGCGGGGCCCGGGGAGGCCCCGGGGGGACGCGGGGCTCACCGGACCGTCGCGGGCCGCTTGGGGTCGAAGGTCCAGCCGGGGACGAGGTACCGCATCGCCGCGGCGTCGTCGCGCGCCCCGAGCCCGTGTTCGAGGTAGAGCTCGTGGGCGGCCGCGAGGGCGTCCCGGTCGAGTTCCACGCCGAGCCCGGGGGCGGTGGGCACCTCGATCGCGCCGTCCGCGATCCGGAGCGGCTCGCGGGTGAGCGCCTGGCCGTCCTGCCAGATCCAGTGGGTGTCCAGGGCGGTGATCTTCCCCGGCGCCGCCGCGCCCACCTGCGTGAACATCGCCAGGGAGATGTCGAAGTGGTTGTTGGAGTGCGAGCCCCAGGTGAGCCCGAACTCGTGGCACAGCTGGGCGACGCGCACCGATCCGCGCATGGTCCAGAAGTGCGGGTCCGCGAGCGGGATGTCCACCGCGTGCGAGCGCACGCTGTGGGCGAGCTGCCGCCAGTCCGTGGCGACCATGTTGGTCGCCGTGGGCAGGCCCGTGGCCCGGCGGAACTCCGCCATCACCTCGCGGCCGGAGTACACCCCCTCGGCCCCGCACGGGTCCTCGGCGTAGGCGAGCACCCCGTCCAGCCCCGAGCAGAGCCGGACGGCGTCCTCCAGGAGCCAGCCCCCGTTGGGGTCCAGGGTGATCCGGGCGTCGGGGAAGCGGGCGGCCAGGGCCCGCACCGTCTCCACCTCCTCCTCCCCGGCGAGGACCCCGCCCTTGAGCTTGAAGTCGCGGAAGCCGTACCTCTCGCGCGCCGCCTCGGCGAGCGCGACCACCGCGTCGGGGGTGAGTGCCGGTTCGCGCCGCAGCCGCTCCCAGTCGTCCTCCGGGTCGGCCTCCGCGAGGTAGGGGAGCGGGGTCCGGTCCCGGTCGCCGATGTAGAAGAGGTAGCCGAGCATGGGGACGCGGTCCCTCTGCCGGCCCTCCCCCAGCAGATCGCAGACGGGGACCTCCAGGTGCTGGCCGAGGAGGTCCAGGAGCGCGGACTCGACGGCCGTGACGGCGTGGACGGTGGTCCGCAGGTCGAAGGTCTGCTCGCCGCGCCCGCCCGCGTCCCGTCCGGCGAAGGCCTCCCCGATCTCGCGGAGCACCCGGTGGACGTGCGCGACCGGGCGGCCGACGATCATCCCGGCGGCGTCGGCGACGGTGCGCCGGATGGCCTCCCCGCCGGGGACCTCGCCGACCCCGGTCCTGCCCTCGCTGTCGGTCAGGATCGCGATGTTGCGGGTGAAGAAGGGGCCGTGGGCGCCGCTGAGGTTGAGCAGCATGCTGTCGTGCCCGGCGACGGGCACCACCTCGACGTCCACGACGGTCGGGGTCCGGGGGCTCATGCTCGCTCCTCCGCCGGTACGACGGCGCCGTCCACGCGGCGGCTCAGCCCCCACGGGTTGGCCTCGCGCAGGGCTGGCGGGAGGAACGCGTCGGGCACGGACTGGTAGGCGACCGGCCGCAAGAACCGGTGGACGGCGAGGCTGCCGACGGAGGTGCTGCGCGGGTCCGACGTGGCGGGGAAGGGGCCGCCGTGCACCATCGCGTGGTTGACCTCGACCCCGGTGGGCCAGCCGCCGAAGAGGATGCGGCCGACCTTGCGCTCCAGGACGGGGATCAGCCGCCGCACGGCGACGGCGTCGTCCGCGGACGCGGGGTCGGCGTGCAGGGTGGCGGTGAGCTGCCCCTCCAGGGACTCCAGCGCCTCGGCGAGCGAGTCCGCCAGGGCCTCGGCCGACAGCCCGTCCGCGGGGTAGCGGACCAGCAGGCCGACCGCGCCGAAGACCTCCTCCTGGAGGCGGGGCCGGGTGGCGAACGACTTGAGGCCGGTGGCGAGGAGCATCGGTGCGAGCGCGTTCGGTCCGGGGCCGTCGGTCCCGGCGGCGACCGTCTCGACGTCGGGCTCGGCGGCGAGGGCGTCCGTGCCCGCGGCGCGTGCGGCGGCGATGGGGCCGGTGAGCATGGTCTGCCCGGTGGCCTCCGTGACCAGCCGCTCGGCGGCGGCGAAGAAGCGGTCGCCGTCGGGCGTGGCGGGGACGAGGACGAGCCCCGGGTTGGTGCAGAACTGGCCCGCTCCGAGGGTCAGCGAGCCCACGTACGCCTCCGCCAGCTCCTCGGCCGCGCCGCCTGCCAGCGCGCCGGGCAGGACGACGACCGGGTTGGAGGAGGACATCTCGGCGAACACGGGGACGGGTTCGGGGCGGTCGGCGGCGGTCCGCATGAGCGCGAGGCCGCCGGCGCGCGAGCCCGTGAACGCCACGGCCTTGACGCGCGGGTCGGCCGCGAGGGCCTGCCCGATCCCGTTGCCCTCGCCGAACAGCAGGGAGAACACGCCTCCGGGGAGCCCGCTGTCCGCGACCGCCCGGGCGACCGCCCGGCCGACCAGCTCCGCGGTGCCGGGGTGGGCGTTGTGGGCCTTCACCACGACCGGGCAGCCCGCCGCGAGCGCCGAGGCGGTGTCGCCGCCCGCGGTGGAGAAGGCGAGGGGGAAGTTGCTCGCCCCGAAGACCACCACGGGGCCCAGCGGCACGTGGGCCTGGCGGATGTCGGGGCGGGGGGCGGGGCGCCGGTCGGGGAGGGCGGGGTCGATGCGCGCCTGGAGGGCGTCCCCCTGCTCCACCACGTCGGCGAACATCCGCAGCTGGCCGACGGTACGGCCCCGCTCGCCCTCCAGCCGCGCCGCCGGGAGGCCGGTCTCCCGCACGGCCCGCGCGGTCAGCTCCTCGCCGATCCCGTCGATGTTGTCGGCGATCCGGCGGAGGAAGGCGGCCCGCTCCGCCGGGGTCTGGGCCCGGAAGGCGTCGAAGGCGGCCTCCGCCGCCCGCGTCGCGGCCTCGATCTGCGCGGAGCCGACCAGGCCGAAGGCCGGTCCGACCTCCTCACCGGTGGCGGGGTCGGTGGCGAGGAGGGAACCGGCGTTCCCCTCGACCGGTTCCCCGGCCACGAGCGATCTTCCTTCGACGGGCACTGCGGTACCTCCTGGTAGGGGTGCGGCGGGTTCTGTCCGGGGGTCCGGCTCAGGAGACCTTGGCGATGAGAGCGGCCAGTTCGTCGGTCTCGGCGGGGCTGAGGTCGCTCAGGGGCGGCCTGACCCGGCCGCCGTCGCGGCCGACGGCGTTCAGGCCGGCCTTGACGATGGACACGGCGTAGCCGCGCGTCCGGTCGCGGATGTCGAGGTAGGGGATCACGAAGTCGTTGAGCTTGCGGTAGACCGCCTCGCGGTCCTGGGCGCGCACCGACTCGAAGAACCCGAGGGCGAACTCGGGGAGGAAGTTGTACAGCGCGGAGGAGTACGTGCTGACCCCGAGCTGGAGCAGGGGCAGGGCGAAGGTCTCCGCGGTGGGCAGCCCGCCCACGTACATCAGCCGGTCGCCGACCTTGGCGTAGATCCGCGTCATCAGCTCGACGTCCCCGACGCCGTCCTTGAGGCCGATCAGGTTGGGGTTGCGGTCGGCGAGGGCCGCGACGCTCTCGTCGGTGAACACCGCGTTGGCGCGGCTGTAGACGATGACCCCCAGGTCGGTGGCCGAGCAGACGGCCGTGACGTGCTCGACCAGCCCGGCCTGCCCGGCCTCGGTCAGGTAGGGGGGCAGCAGCAGGATCCCGTCCGCCCCCGCCTCCTGGGCGGCCCTGGCCTGCGCCGTCGCCGTCGCCGTCCCGCCGGTCGCGGGGGCGAGCACGGGCACCGCACCGGCGACCTCGTCGACCGCGGCGCGCACGACCCGGTCGATCTCGGGCGAGGTCAGAGAGAAGCCCTCGCCCGTGCCCCCGGCCGCGAACAGCCCGGCCACGCCGAAGCCCGACTGCCACGCGAGGTGCTCGCGGTAGCGGGTCTCGTCGAACGCGAGGTCCTGGTCGAAGTGGGTGACGGGGAACGAGAGGAGGCCGGACTTGAGCCGGGTCGCCAGCTCACCGGGGTGCATCAGAGTCACACGTCATCCTTAGGTCGGCAGGTCGGGGGTCTCCCTGGCGGGGGCCGGGGCGGTGTTGCCGTTACCGTACGGAGAAGCGTTCGATGCTGTCCAAGAGTTGTTGGGCATTAACTGATACCGGACGGGTATCACGGCACGGCGGCCCCCTCCGGGGGCCATGCCTCCAGGGCCCGCCGCACGGCGGGGTTGCGCGACTCCCGCAGCCACAGCAGGTGGAGTTCGACCGGGTCCTCCGGCAGGTCCGCGATCTCCAGGTAGGCGACGCCGTCGATGCCCAGCCCGGTCGCCGACCGGGGCACGAACGCGACCCCCCTCCCCGCGGCCACCAGCCACACCATGGTCAGGACCTGGCTGACCGTGTGCACGACGTTCTGGTGGGAGATGGGGACCAGGCGCACCACGAGGTCGTAGAAGTAGCGGGCCCTGGTCGGCGAGTGCATGATCAGCGGCACGTCGACCAGCTCCTCCGCGGCCACGGGGCCCGTGTGCCGCGCCAGGGGGTGGCCCTCCGGCACGGCGACCAGCATCCGCTCGCGGTGCTGGACCCGGGAGCCGAACAGCTCGGTGTCGAAGGGGGGCCGGGCCAGCCCGAGGTCGACCTCCTCGTTGAGGAGCGCCGCCACCTGTTCGCGGGTGACCATCTCGAACAGCTCGATGTTGATCTCCGGCAGGACCTCCTCCAGCCGGTTCAGGAGGCCGCCGAGGGGGCCGTAGGACGACGCCGCGGTGAACCCGATCCTGAGCGTCCCGCTCGACCCCGCCGAGATCCGCCGGGCGTGGTCCGGCGCGCTCTCGGCCAGGGTGAGCAGCCGGCGGGCCTCGATGAGGAACGCCTCGCCCGCCGCGGTCAGGGACACGCGCCGGCGGTCGCGCTCCAGCAGCTGCACGCCGACCGTGCGTTCGAGCTTCTGGATCTGGCGGCTCAGAGGGGGTTGCGTCATGGAGAGCCGTTCGGCCGCCCGCCCGAAGTGCAGTTCCTCGGCGACGGCGACGAAGCCGCGCAGCTGGTCGAAGGAGAACATGATGCCAGAAAGGTATCATCTTATGCCGTATTTGCCTTGGACATGCATGGATAACTCCTCTTAGGCTGCCAGACACTCACGAACGTGACGGCACTCACAGTGCACGAAGTGGCGGGCACCCGCCGGATCGAAGGAGTTCGCATGACCCAGGCGCCAGGGAAGAGAACCGCACGTCCAGGGGCGGTTCTCGGGCTCACCGCGGCTCTGTCCCTCTCCGTCGCCGCGTGCGGCGGGAACCTGTCCGGCGGCGCTGCGGGGGGCGAGTTCCCGAGCGGGCCGATCACGATCGCCGTCGGGCAGGACCCGGGCGGGAGCACCGACCTGATCGCCCGCGCTCTGGCCGAGGGCCTCACGGACGACCTCGGCGTCGCCGCCCCCGTGGTCAACACCCCCGGCGCCAACGGCGCCCTGGCGGCCAACGAGGTCGCGGGCCAGGAGCCGGACGGCCAGAACCTGCTGGTCATCAACGCCTCCCTGACCGCGATCACCCCCCTCGCGGTCTCCGAGGACGAGGCCGTCGCCATCGACGACTTCGAGGTGGTCGCCGGGATCTCCCGCGACGACTACGTGCTGGTCTCGTCCCCCGCCTCCGGCCTGGAGACGCTCGCGGACCTGGAGGACGCCGGGGACGACCTCAAGTTCGGCACCACCGGGGTGGGCACGGGCAGCCAGCTCGCCCAGGAGCTCCTCTTCAACCAGGCCGGGATCTCCGGCACCGCCGTCCCCTTCAACAGCGGCGCGCCCACGCTCACCGCCGTCCTCGGCGACCAGGTGGACGTCGCCGCGATCCAGCTCGGCGAGGCGATCGGGCAGATCGAGGCCGGTGAGCTGAACGCCCTCCTCACCTTCTCCGCGGAGCGCAACGAGTTCCTGGAGGACACCCCCACCGCCGTCGAGGAGGGGTACGAGGTCGAGGTGGCCCAGTACCGCGCGCTCGTCGCCCCCTCCGGCACCCCCGACGACGTCCTGGAGCGCCTGCGCGAGGCGAGCGAGGCCGCGTTCGCCACCGAGCAGTACCGGGCCTTCAACGAGGACAACCTGCTCACCGCGCACGAGATCCCCGGCGACCAGGTGGTCGAGGAGTGGACGGCCTCCCTGGAGTCGTACCGGTCCATGACGGAGGAGTACGGCATCGACCTCGGCGGTTCGCAGTGATCACCTCGCGGAGCGGGAGCCAGGAGGCCGAAGGGGGCGCTGAGGAGGCCGCCGCCGTGCCGGGGCCGCCGGAGGGGTCCGGCCGCGGTGCCGGGGCCTCCGGTGCGGCAGGGGTTCCCGAGGGACGGCGGGGCCCGGACGGGGCGGAGGCCGGCGAACCCGCCGGTCCCGGTCCCGGCGAACCGGAGACGGCCGAGGAGCCCGCACCGCCCCCCGCGGGCCCCGTGACCAACACCGTGGTCGCCCTCGTGGTCGTCGCCCTCGGCGCCGCCGGGCTGGCCGGCTCGTGGTCGCTCGGCCTGGGCGAGGCGTCGGCCCCCTCCGCCGGCATGTGGCCGTTCCTGGTCAGCGCGGCGATCACCTGCCTCGGCGCCGCCCTGGTGTTCCGGGCGCGGCGGACCCGGGACGCCGAGAGGTTCTCCTCGTCCAGCTGGGCGGTCCTGGCCGGCCTGGCCACCATGGCGGCCTTCGCCTCCCTCGTCGGGGTGATCGGCTTCGAGATCCCGGCCGCGGTGCTGGCCTTCGTGTGGCTGCGGTTCATCGGCGGCGAGTCCTGGCGCCTGTCCGTCCTGACCAGCCTCGGCATCGTGGTCGCCTTCTACCTGCTCTTCGTCGCTGTCCTGGCAGTGCCGATCCCCCACCTCTTCTAGGAGCGACGATGGATTTCCTGACCCCCGTGGTCGACGGGTTCGGCGTCGTCCTCGAACCGGCCAACCTGCTCTACTGCCTGCTCGGCGTCGTGGTCGGGATGCTGGTCGGCGTGCTCCCCGGACTCGGCCCGGCGGCGACCATCGCCATCCTGCTGCCCCTCACCTTCGGGGTGGAGCCGGTGACCGCGATCATCATGCTCGCGGGCATCTTCTACGGAGCCCAGTACGGCGGCACCATCACCTCCGTCCTGCTCCGGCTCCCCGGCGAGGCCTCCTCCGTGGTGACCGTCTTCGACGGCCACGCCCTGGCGCGCAAGGGCAAGGCGGGGACCGCGCTCGGCATCGCGGCGATCGGGTCCTTCGTGGGCGGCACGGTGTCGATCGTGGCCCTGTCGCTGCTCGCGCCCGTGGTCGCGGGCTTCGCCCTGGACTTCGGCCCCCCGGAGTACACGGCGCTGGCCCTGCTGGGCATCCTGCTGGTCGCCACGGTCAGCAACGGCGGGCGCGTGAAGGCGATCGTCGCCGCGTGCCTCGGCCTCCTCCTGGCCACGGTCGGACGCGACATGTTCACGGGCGCGGAGCGGTTCACCTTCGAGTCCCTCTCCCTGGCGGACGGGCTCGACTTCGTCCCGATCGCGATGGGCGTCTTCGGCCTCGGCGAGATCCTCTACAACCTGGAGGAGCGGAGGAAGGGCGCGGTCGCCCCGGCCAGGGTGGCCAACGCGTGGCCCTCCCGCGCCGACCTGCGCCGGTCGTCCGGGGCGATCGGCCGCGGCTCCGTGCTCGGCTTCTTCCTCGGCATCCTCCCCGGCGGCGGCGCCACGCTGTCGTCCCTCGCGGCGTACGCGCTGGAGAAGCGCCGGTCCAGGACGCCCGAGCGCTTCGGCCACGGAGCGGTCGAGGGCGTGGCGGCGCCGGAGTCGGCGAACAACGCGGCCGCGACCTCCTCCTTCATCCCGCTGCTCACGCTCGGGATCCCCGCCAACGCCACGATGGCGATGATCTTCGGCGCGCTCATGATCCAGGGCGTGACCCCCGGGCCCCAGCTGGTCTCCGAGGACCCCGACCTGTTCTGGGGCGTGGTGAACTCGATGTACATCGGGAACATCCTGCTGCTGATCATGAGCATCCCGCTGGTGGGGCTGTTCGTGAAGATCCTGCGGGTCCGGGGGAGCATCCTCGCCCCGATCACCGTGCTGATCACGCTGGTGGGCGTCTACACGGTCCGCAACAGCGTCTTCGACATCGCCCTCGTGGTGGTGTTCGGCCTGGTCGGCTACCTGATGAAGAAGTTCGGCTTCGAGCCCGGCCCGCTGGTGCTCGCGTTCGTCCTCGGGTCCCTGCTGGAGACCTCGCTGCGCCGCTCGCTCCTCGTCTTCGACGGGGACCCGACCGGGTTCCTCACCCGGCCGATCTCCGGCACGCTGCTCCTGCTGCTGGCCGTCGTGGTCCTCCTCCCGCTCGCGCAGAAGCTGTTCAGGGCGCGGCGCGGGACCGCCCGGGCGGAGCGGGAGAAGGCGGACGCCTGACCCGCCCGCCCGGACGGGCGGGGGTCAGGCCGCGGGCACGGTGTCGACCACGGCGTCGGGGCACTCCGCGGCGGCCGTCGCGAGGACGTCCGCCTCGGCCTGGTCGACGCTGAGCGACCAGCGCGTCTTCACGGTGGTCCACTCGGTGACGTACCGGCACAGGGCGGCCTCCGACGGGGGCAGCCACTGGGCCGGGTCCTTGTCGGCCTTGGCGCGGTTCTCCCTCGCGGTGACCGCGACCAGGGCGACCTCCTCGTCGAGGTCGTTGGCGTAGGCGCGGCGCCGCTCGGTGGTCCACTCCGAGGCCCCGGAGTCCCATGCCTCGGCGAGGGGCACCATGTGGTCGATGTCGAGCCCCCGCGCCTCGGTGTGGACGCGGTCGTCGTAGTAGCTCTGCCACTCGCCCCCGGTCAGGCGGCACCGCTCGTCGGCCTCGGGGGCGGTGGTGGCCTCGGCGATCAGGACCTCCATACGGGTGTTGCAGCCGTCGCCGTCCTGGTCGGTCCAGTGCGGGAACAGGGAGCGGTCGTAGCCCTCCCGGCTCTCGCCGGCGACGGGCAGCGCCGCGACGGCGTCGGCGAGGGGGACGGGCGCGGCAGCGTGGGCGGTGGCGGGGGAGAGGGCGAGGACGGCGAGGCCGAGGGCGCCGGCGGTTGCGGTGAGAGCTGACGGGCGCAAGGGAATCCTTCACGTCGGTTGCAGTGTGTGAAGGGTCTGCGCCGTACGGTGGCCACGGAAACGCGGACGCCCGCCACGGGGACCAGGGGCCGGGTGCAGACCGGGGGAAGCCGGGGCAAGGCCCCCGGCGGGCGCGGTGTATCGGCCATGCCTGCGGTGTGAGCGGGGCGGGGCCGATACCCGGGCGGCCGGGGCGGGCGCCGGGCGGAGGGGCGCGGCGGTCAGGCCCCGCCGGGCACGAGCTCGCCGATGAGGGCCTCGACGCGCCTCCTGATCTCGTCGCGGACGGGGCGGACGGCCTCCACGCCCAGGCCTGCGGGGTCGGGCAGGTCCCAGTCCAGGTAGCGCTTGCCGGGGAAGAACGGGCAGGCGTCGCCGCATCCCATCGTGACGCACACGTCGGAGGCCTCGACGGCCCGGTCGGTGAGGACCCGGGGGCGTTGGCCGGTGATGTCGACGCCGACCTCGGCCATGGCCTCGACGACGGCGGGGTTGAGGGAGTCGGCGGGGGCCGAGCCCGCGGAGCGGACCTCGATCCGGCCCCCGGAGAGGTGGCGGAGCCAGGCCGCGGCCATCTGGGAGCGCCCGGCGTTGTGCACGCAGACGAACAGGACGGACGGCTTGCGGTGGTCGCCCATGGCGGTTTCCCCTGTTCGGTTCGGGTGCGGTGGGACGTGGTCCCGGCGGCTGTCGGCGCGATAGTATCAGCACGTGCTGATATCAGTGGATGCTGACTTGATGAGAGTGCTCTCCGACCCCCTGCGCCTGAGGATCGTGACCCTGCTGGCCCGCGAGACCCTGTGCACGACCCACCTCGTGGAGGAGACCGGGGCCCGGCAGACCAACCTGTCCAACCACCTGCGGATCCTGCGCGAGGCGGGAGTGGTGGAGACCGAGCCCTGCGGCCGGTTCACCTACTACCGGCTCCGCCCCGAGGCGCTGGAGGCCCTCTCGGAGGGGCTGGCCGGACTGGCCGCCGCGGCCCGTGCCTCCGGCGCGGCGCAGAACCGGAGGCCGTGCTGATGGCCCCGACCGACAGGACCACCACCGGCACGGACGGGTCCCTCGTCGCGAAACTCTCGCTCCTGGACCGGTTCCTCGCGGTGTGGATCCTGCTCGCCATGGCCGTGGGCCTGGGGCTGGGCCGCCTGGTGCCGGGGCTGAACGAGGCCCTGGCCTCGGTGGAGGTCGGCGGGATCTCCCTGCCCATCGCCCTGGGCCTGCTCATCATGATGTACCCGGTGCTGGCCAAGGTCCGCTACGACCGGCTGGACACCGTCGCCCGCGACCGGCGCCTGCTGGTCTCCTCCCTGGTGGTCAACTGGGTCGTCGGCCCGGCCGTGATGTTCGCCCTGGCGTGGATCTTCCTGGCCGACCTGCCCGAGTACCGCACCGGCCTGATCATCGTCGGCCTGGCCCGCTGCATCGCCATGGTCGTCATCTGGAACGACCTCGCGTGCGGCGACCGCGAGGCCGCCGCCGTCCTGGTGGCGCTCAACTCCGTCTTCCAGGTGCTCGTGTTCGGCGTGCTCGGCTGGTTCTACCTCGACCTGCTCCCCGGGTGGCTGGGCCTGGACACCGACGGACTGGACGTCAGCCCGTGGCTGATCGCCCTCAACGTGGCCGTCTTCCTCGGCATCCCCCTGGTCGCGGGGTTCCTGACCCGCCTGCTCGGGGAGAGGAGGATGGGTCGGGAGCGCTACGAGTCGGCGTTCCTGCCCCGGATCGGACCCTGGGCCCTGTACGGACTGCTGTTCACCGTCGTCCTGCTCTTCGCCCTCCAGGGTGAGAGGATCACCGGCCGGCCCCTGGACGTGGTGCGCATCGCGGTTCCGCTGCTGGCCTACTTCGCCCTCATGTGGTTCGGCAGCTTCGCCCTCGGCAAGGCGATCGGCCTGGGCTACGACCGCACCGCCACGCTGGCCTTCACCGCGGCGGGCAACAACTTCGAGCTGGCCATCGCGGTGGCGATCGCGACCTTCGGCGTCACCTCCGGACAGGCCCTGGCCGGTGTCGTGGGCCCCCTCATCGAGGTGCCCGTGCTCATCGCCCTGGTCCACGTCTCCCTGGCCCGGCGGCGGAGGTTCGCCCCAGGTCGGAGGTAGGAGGGCCGCCGCGGGAGGACCGGGCGGCGGGGACGGGCATCGTGGGACGGAGTACGGAGGGGACGGGATGGACGCGCGTGACCACAGGTTCGACGCGGTGGTGATCGGCGGAGGCCAGGCCGGGCTCGCCGCGGGGTACTACCTGAGGAGGGCGGGAGCCGACTTCGCCGTCCTGGACGCCGGGACGCGGCCGGGCGGGTCCTGGAACGAGTACTGGGGATCGCTGCGGCTGTTCTCCCCGGCGGAGCACAGCATGCTGCCCGGCTGGTGGATGCCGCGGGAGGAGGGGCGGGAGTACCCCTCGGCAGGGCACGTCGCCCGGTACCTGTCCGCGTACGAGCGGCGCTACGGGCTTCCGGTGCGCCGCCCGGTGACCGTCACGGGCGTGGAGCGCGAACCCGGCGGACTCGCGGTCCGCGCCGGTACGCGGACCTGGCACGCCCGGCACGTCGTCAGCGCGACCGGGACGTGGAGGGCCCCGTACATCCCCTCCGTCCCGGGCCGCGAGGACTTCGGGGGCGTCCAGGCGCACACCGCGGACTACCGGGGCCCCGGCGCGTTCGCGGGGCGGCGGGTGGTGGTCGTCGGCGGCGGCAACTCGGCCGCGCAGATCCTCGCCGAACTCTCCGAGGTCGCCACGACCACGTGGACGACCTCCCGGCCGCCGCGGTTCCTGCCCGACGACGTGGACGGCCGGGCGCTGTTCGCCATCGCCACCCGGCGCCAGAGGGCCGTTCGCGACGGCTCGGGGGCCGGGGCCCCCGGCCCCGGGGACCTCGGCGACATCGTCGCCGTGCCGGGCGTGCGCGAGGCCCGCGCCCGCGGCGCACTCGAGGCGGAGCCGATGTTCGACCGGGTCACCGCGACGGGCGTGGCCTGGGCCGACGGCACGGTCCTGGACTGCGACGCGATCCTGTGGTGCACCGGCTTCCGTCCGGTCCTCGACCACCTCGCCCCGCTCGTGCCGTCGGCCGGCGGGGGGCGGATCGCCCTGGACGGGACCCGCTCCGCGGACGAGCCGCGCCTGACCCTCCTGGGGTACGGCGACTGGACCGGGGCGGCCTCGGCCACCCTCATCGGCGCGGGCCGCACCGCCAAGGAGGCCGTCGCCGGGATCGTCGCCGACCTGGAGGCCGGGTAGCGTCCGGGCCGGGCCGCGGAGGCGCGTCCTACGCCTCGGCGACCTCGGGGAGCGCCGAGGTCAGCAGGTCGATCGCGCGGCGGGGGTCCGGGAACCCCTGGCCGAACGCGTACGCCACCGTGAACCCGGCCTCCCGCAGGTCCAGCATCTGCCCGACCAGGGCGCCCCGGGACGTGTCGGGCGTGAAGGGGAACGTGGCGGTCTTCTCGACGGTGTCGTAGTCGCGGCCCACCGCGTCGCAGTGGCCCCTGAGGACGTCGAGCTTGTGCCGTGCCCCGGGGCCGCCGAAGAGGTTGCAGGCGTCCGCGTACTGCGCGACCAGCCGCAGGGTCTTGCGCTCGCCCGTGCCGCCGACCATCAGGTACGGGTGCGGGACGGAGAGGTTCTGCGGCGAGTTCAGGGTGCGGGCCAGCTGGTAGTGCTCGCTCTGGTAGGCGCCGTCGCCGTCGCCCCACATCTGGAGGCAGATCTGGAGGGTCTCCTCCAGGCGTGTGAACCGCTCGGCCGTCGGCGGGAACGGGATGCCGAGCCCGCGCGCCTCGTCCTCGTACCAGGCGGCGCCGATGCCCAGCCCGGCCCGGCCGCCGGAGAGCACGTCCAGGGTGCTGACCTGCTTGGCCAGGACCCCGGGATGCCGGTACACGGCCGCCGTGACCAGGGTGTGCAGCAGCACCCGCTCGGTGTTCGCGGCCAGGAACCCGAGGGTGGTGTAGGCCTCCAGCATGTCGTTCTCGCGGGGGCCGGTGGCGTCGCCCATCTGCCACAGGTGGTCCATCACGGTGATGCGGGCGATCCCCGCCGCTTCGGCGTGGCGGGCCGTCTCGGCGAGCGTGCGGCCCAGTGCGGGGGCCCCGCCGGCCCAGGTGAAGTCGGCTATGTGCAGACCGAGTTCCATGTGTCCTCCTCGACGCGGGCCCGGCGGTGTCCGGTCCCGTGCCCAGTGTGCGCCCGCGGCCCCGGCCGGGCCGGGGTGTGACACGGCCGGGACGCGTGCCGCCCGGACCGGCGGGCGGGACCGCCCGCGTCGGACCGCCCGCGTCGGCGGCGTCCCGGTTCACGGCCTGCGGCGCGTCCCGGATAGGGTGTGGGCCGTGTCGGCCCCGGCACCGGACAGTGGGGAGGAGAACGGGTGAGGATCTCCTCCGTCGTCTCCTTCGCGGTCTTCGTGCTCGTGTTCATGGTGTCCCGGGAGGCCACCCGCCGCGCCCTCGAGTCGTGGGTCGCGCTGGAGGGCGTCGTCCTGTGGGGTGCCTCCTTCGCCGCTTCGCTGGCACTCGCCGCCCTCGCCTCCGGCGCCGTTCTCCACGTCGCCCGCCTCCTCGGGCGGGACTGAGCCCGGCTCCGCCGCGCTCCCGGGCACGTCGGCGGGCGGCCCGGCGCCCCGCCCGCCGGGGGCGGAGGCCGCACCGCCCCGGGCGGAACACGCCCTAGGCTGGTGCGCCGAGACGTCGGATGAGCGGAACGGTCGGGGAACACGGGCATGCAGCCGGATCTGGAGACGAAGCTGGGACGCAGGGTGGCGGCCGCCGCGACCGGCGCCGTCGCACGGCGCGGGGCGGTGTCCGTGCTGGACGCGTTCACCTCCCTGGGATGGGTCACGGACAAGGCCCTCGACACCTGGCGCCAGGGGCGCGCCGACTCCCTCGGCGCGCTCGTCCAGGCGCCCGCCGCCCGGCAGCGCGAGGCCGTCGAGCTCCTGCGCGCGTGGGCCGAGCGGCAGCGCATGACACGGGAGGAGGGCGAGTACCTCGCCGCGTCCCGTGAGCGGCGCGACCTGCGGTTCACGGCCGACGGGGATCCGCGCTGGGAAGAGGCCTTCCGGGCCCACTGGATCTCGCCCGACGCGACCGGGGCGCAGCGCAAGCGGGAGGAGAAGCGCCGTACCAAGGCCCCCGACCTCGTCGTGCTGGAGTCCGCGGGCCCGTGGGAGTGCGCCTCCTGCGGGGAGCCCGGGACGGACCTGCAGTGCGTGGAGGACGCCGCCCCGCACTGCCTGGCCTGCACCGACATGGACCACCTCGTCTTCCTGCCGGCGGGCGACGCCGCGCTCACCCGCCGTGCGAAGAAGGAGAGCGGGCTCTCGGCGGTCGTCATGCGCTGGGTCCCCTCCCGCCGCAAGCACCGGAGGACGGGCCTGCTCGTGGAGGAGCCCGCGCTGGAGAGGGCCGAGGCCCTGTGCCTGGCGGACGAGGACGTCCGGGAGCGCCGACGCGAGCGGGACGCGGTCCGCCGCGCGGCGCAGGACGTGGAGTTCCAGGGGCGCTTCGCCGAGGAGATCGCCCTCCGGTTCCCGGGGTGCCCGGACGGCCGCGCGCTGCGGATCGCGGAGCACGCGGGCACCCGCGGCAGCGGAAGGGTGGGCCGGTCGGCGGCGGGCCGCGCCCTGGACCCCGGGGCGGTGCGCCGCGCGGTCGTGGCGTCGATCCGGCACGAGGACACCGACTACGACGAACTGCTGATGGCCGGCGTTCCCCGCGAGGAGGCGCGCTCCCGCATCGCGGACCGCATCGACCGGGTGCTGGCCGCGTGGGGCCGGGAGGGCGTCCCCCCGGGCGCCTGACGGCGCGGGCGCCCCCGGCCCCCGCGGCGGGCCGTCCCGTTCCCGGCGGACCCGCGGGCCCCGCCCGTCCGGGGCCTTCGCCGAGCCCCGGCGCACGTCAGGGCGGGCGGCGACCCCGCGGCGGATATCCCGTTGCCGGGGGCGTCCGCGCAGGTCTAGCGTTTCCACCATGAGAGCTGTGACCGAGAAGGAGATCCGCGGATCGTTCGTCAACTGTTCCAAGGGGGAGGCGACGAGGCTGGCCCTGCCGCGCGACCTCGCGACGCGTCCGTGGGAGGACCTGGACTTCCTCGGCTGGCGCGACCACACCGCGCACGAGCGCGCCTACCTGGTCATCGAACGGGACGAGGGGCTCGTGGGGGTGGCGTTCCGGCTGCCGAGCGTGCGGACGGGGCTGCGCCGCAGCATGTGCTCGGTGTGCCTGACCACGCACCCGGGCCAGGGGGTGACCCTGATGGCCGCGCCCCGGGCGGGGAGGGCCGGGCGGGAGGGGAACACGGTGGGGCTGCACATGTGCACGGACTTCGCCTGCTCGCTGTACGTGCGCGGCAAGAAGGCGCCGGAGACCGGCGGCCGGTTCGAGGAGTCCCTCACCGTGGACGAGCAGATCGAGCGGGCCACGACCAACCTGTCGGGCTTCCTGGACCGCGTGACCGCGTGACCGAATGACCGGACGGCGGGGCCACCGCGTACGGGGCGGTCGGGGCCCCGTCCCCGGACGGGCGGCCGTCCCGGCGCGGGGCGGCGGCCGCCCCGCCGCCCCGCGCCGCCGTCAGTCCACCGGATCGCGGGGCTCCACCACCGTGTCCGGCCCGGGGTAGATCAGCCGCTCCTGGCCGTTCGGGAACCGCACCACGTACGGGGGGCCGTCCTCGGCCCCGCGCACCTCCACGATCTCCCCGGTGTGCTGCCCCTCTGTGCTGGTGACGCCGTGCATGTGCACGTGGTCGCCGACGGACGCCCGCATGTCCTCCCCCGTTCCGGCCGGGTCGGTCCGGCCTCGAACGGGGCCTACCCGCGGTCCCGGCCCCGTGAAACGGGCGGGCCCGGCGCGCCCCCCGACACCGGGGCCCTCCCCGGGCGGCCCGCCGGTCCGGGACCGCCCCCGCCGTCCGGGGAGGCCGACCGGCCAGGCCGTTCAGGGGGCGATGAGGCGGCCGTCGTACCCGGCGCGGACGAGCGCGTCGAAGGCCGCGAGCACGTCGTCCGGCACCGGCTGGGGGATCGAGAAACCGCGCGCCGGGTACTCGATCACCCGCTGCATGTCGCCCACGACCATGTCCACCACCAGCTTCTCGTCGCCGATGTCCGCGATGTACTCGTCGAGCGAGAGGGGGGCGGAGGAGCACACGGGCTCCACGGACGGCCACAGCTTGCGGACGGTCGCGTACGCCCGCCGCTCCATGTACGGCTTGCAGACCACCAGCACGGTCCGCGGGTCCAGCCCGCTCCGGGCGACGAGGTCGCGGGTGAAGGCGATGTTCTCCCCGGTGTTGGCGGAGTCCGGCTCCACCAGCACCGCCTCCTCCGGGACGCCCAGCGAGAGCACGTGCTCGCGGTAGTGGACGGCCTCCCCGCGCGGGAACCGGGCGAGGGTCGACGGGCTGTTGCCCCCGCTCAGGACGAGGACCGGGAACAGGCCCCGGTGGTACAGCCCGGCCGCGTGGGCGGCCACCCCCAGGTTGGTGCCGCCCAGCGCGACGGCGATGTCGGCGGGGCGCGTCCCGTGGCCCATGAGGTGGTGCCTCCACAGCAGCTCCGCGTGGCGGCGGTCGGTCTCGCGCATGGGCGCCTCCGGACTCTAGGCACAAGTGAGTAGTCGGGCCCCGACGAACCACAGATGTGGGGAGGGGGCGCCGGTTCCTAGCGTGGTGCACCGAGGTTCCGGAGAGAAGCGGGGGACGCGGTGATCACCGTACGAGACCTGACCAAGCGCTACGGGAGGGGGAAGGCCGTGGACGGGCTGACGTTCACGGCCGAGCCGGGGCGGGTGACCGGGTTCCTGGGGCCCAACGGCGCCGGGAAGTCCACCACGATGCGGGTGCTGCTGGGCCTGGTCCGGCCCACGTCGGGGGAGGCCCTGGTCAACGGGCGGTCGTACGAACGGCTGGCGCGCCCCTCGCGCGAGGTCGGCGCACTGCTGTCCCCGGACGCCGCGCACCCGGGCCGCAGCGCTCGCGCGCACCTCACCGCGAAGGCGGTGGGAGCGGGGATCCCCCGGCGCCGCGTGGACGAGGTCCTGGCGGAGGTCGGGCTGGCGGAGGTCGACCGCAGAAGGGTCGGCGGCTACTCGCTCGGCATGAGGCAGCGGCTGGGCGTCGCCGACGCCCTGCTGGGCGACCCGGGCGTGCTCCTGTTCGACGAACCGGTGAACGGGCTCGACCTGGACGGCGTGCGGTGGATGCGCGACCTGACGCGGGGGCTGGCCGCCGAGGGCCGCACGGTGTTCGTCTCCAGCCACCTGATGAGCGAGATGGAGACGGTCGCCGACCACCTGGTCGTCGTGGGCCGGGGGAGGCTCATCGCGGACGCCCCCCTCGACGACGTGATCGCGGCGTGGTCGCGCAAGCACGTCCTGGTGCGCACTCCGGACGCCGGTCGGCTGCGGGAGCGGTTGGAGAAGGCCGCCCCGGGGGCGCGCGTCGAGGACGCGTCCGGGGACGGGGCGGGGGACGCGGTCGGCACGGACCGCCCCGGTGCGGGGGAGGGCCCCGGCGGGGAGGCGGTCCCCGGCGGGCCGGGCCGGGGACGGGCGGCGGGGGAGCGCGGCGGGCCCGCCGCCGGGCTGCGCGTGTTCGGACTCGGCGCGGAGGAGGTCGGCGACCACGCGCACGCGGCGGGCGCGCGGGTCCACGGCCTGCGGGTCGTGGAGGCCTCGCTGGAACAGGCCTACCTGGAGCTCACGGGGGACGCCGTCGAGTACGGCTCCCGCGCGGGAAGGGCCTCGCGGCGGTCCGCCGGGGCCTCCGGCACGGGAACCGGCGCCGGGGCGGCCTCCCCGGCCTCCCCGGTCGGGACCGGGGGGACGGCGGTCTGATGCGGACGGGACGGCGGCGGGACGGAGAGGGAGCGGGAGGCGGCGGAATGCGAGGGCGGGACGGGATGAGCGGTACGCGCAGGGGCGGACGGGCCGGGCGGGGGAACGGGGCTCCGGGGGAGGGGGCCGGCGGAGCGGTCGCCCGCGGAAGCGGTCCGGGTGCCGGGGCGTCCCGGAGCGCCGGCGGGGAGGGGCCGCCCCGGGCCGGCGCCGAACTGCTCCGGGAGACCGGGGCCGAGTGGGTCCGGCAGTCGTCGCTGCGGTCCACCTGGGCGGTGGCCGCGGTGGCGCTGGCGGGCATGGCCGTGTTCGCGGCCCTGATGGGGTACACCGAGCTGACGCGCATCCTGGAGAACCCGGACGAGGCGGACAGCGCCGCGTTCATGCGGCTCACCTCCCAGGGACACTACTACCTGGTGCAGTTCGCGGTGCTGGTCCTCGCGGCGCTCGCCTCCACCGGCGAGTTCGCCAACCACAGCGTCACGAGCACGCTGCTGTGGCGGCCGAGGCGGGGGGTGGTGCTGGCGGCGCGCACGCTGGTGTCCGCGGGGCTGGCCTTCGCGGTGGGAGTGCTCTCGACCCTGGTGGGGGTGGCGGTGCTGGCGGGGTTCGTGGCCCCGTACGCGGGCGTCGACGTGCCGGAGGCGGCGGCGACGGCGCTGAGCGCGGGCCTGTGCATGGCGCTGTTCGCGGTGCTGTTCACCGGTGTCGGCACGGCCCTGCGGAGCATGCCGGGCACGATCACCCTGGGTTTCCTGATGCTGCTGGGCCTGCCGATGGTCATGCAGCTGTCCCAGGTGCAGGCGATCAGCGACGCCGCGGCGCTGATGCCGGGGCTGGCCGGCATCGAGTTCTACGCGGGGGGCGACGTGGGGTTCTACACGGCGCCCTACGACGGGCCGGTGAACATCCTGGCCGTGGTGGGCTGGGCCGTGGCCGCGCAGGTCGTGGCCCGCACCGAGCTGCGCGTCCGCGACGTCTAGCGGACCGGGCGGCGGGGCCCGGGGACCCGCCCCGCTTCCGCGCCGTCCGTTCCCCGGACCCGCGCGCCGCGCCCCGGGGCGAACGGCCGGGACCGACCGGCCGTGTCCGGCGGGTCTTCCCCCGCCCCCGGCGAGGGGGCGGCCGGGGCCCGGCACGGCGGACCGGGCGGCGGGGGCATGCCGCCCGGCCCCCCGCCCGGGGCGGGGGCCGGTCAGGGCTGTTCCACGAACTCCACGGCGGGGAAGTCGGCGGAGGGCCCGTCGAGCAGCGGCACGTCCTCGCCGCGCAGGTGGGCGTCGAAGAACGCCGTGATGTAGGCGCGCTGGGTCCGTACCGACTCCTCGGGGTCGATCGTGCCGATGCCCGCCTCGGTCGACTCGCGCCACGCGTTCGAGTCCGGGCGGTGGACCTCGGCGACGGCGGGAAGGATCCACTGGTGGTCCGTGTAGCCCATGTGCTCGGCGTCGGCCGTGTACAGCTCCAGGACGGGCGCGGACGAGGCCCGCACGAACCTCTGGAAGGCCTCGTTGTACCCGCTGTTGTGCGGCAGGCGCCGGACACCGGACAGCCCGGCGCCGAGGATCGCGAACGGCCGGTCGGCCCCCTCCAGGGTGGAGTCCGCCCACACCCCGTCCCCCGTGTGGTAGGAGAGGGAGCCGTCCAGGTCGACGCCCGCGTCGATCCGGTCGTCCACCAGCATGGCCTCGGCCGTGGTCAGGCCCCCGGCGGAGTGGCCGAACATGCCCAGGGCGCCGGTGTCGAGGGAAGCGCCCAGGCCGGCGGGCAGTTCCCGGCCGGCCGCGTCGGGGTTGCGCCCGGCGGCCAGTTCCGCCACCTGGTCCAGGACGAAGCGGGTGTCCGCCGTCCGGACCGCGACGGCCTCCCGGTACGTCTCCGTCTCCGTGTCCGGGACCCGGGTCCGGATGACGCGCCCGTCCGGAAGGTCGACGGCGGGCGTCTCGTAGGTGTGGTCCATGGACACGACCGCGTAGCCGTGGGAGGCGAGCTCCTCGGCGTTCGAGGTGCTGAGGAACCGGTTCATCCTGAATCCGTGCGAGAAGAGCACGACGGGGAAGGGGCCCGCGTCGGCCGCGGCGTCCGCGTCCAGGAGGGCGTTGGCGCGGGACGACTCGAAGTCCACGGTGTCGCGGTGGAGCCCGACCTGCTCCAGCTCGCTCCGCAGCGTCCCGCTGAGCGACCCGGTCATGTACGGGGCCCGCTCCTCCCCGCCGTCCACGGCCGGGTACCAGACGCTCACCGTGAGGTCCCTGTCGTCGGAGCCCTCCGCCCACGGGTGGCCGCGGCCGGGATCGACGAGGTGGAGTTCCGTGCGGCCGACCGGGTGCGGACCGGTGGGCTCGGGAGGGTGGAGGACCACGCTTCCCGGGTCGGTGGCGGCGGTGATGACGGCGGGGGCGGAGAACGTCGCGGCGAGGACGAGCGCGGCGGACCCGTAGGCGAGCGCGCGCTTCCTCCCGGCGGAACCGGTACTGGGCATGTGCAGCATCGTCGCCCCCCGGGGCGCCCCCGCGCATCGCCTGGACGTCAGCGGGCGGATAGGCACAAAGGGGTAGGCGGGCGGAGGACCGCGCCTCCCCGGCGGCCGGGTCGGCGGCCCCGGAGGGGGCGGACCGCCGGTGGTCGCGGGAGGGGACCGGGTGCGCGGAGCCGCAGAACCGCGGAGCCGCGGAACCGCAGAACCGCGGGGCCCGGTCGGGGCCCGGGGCCGCGTCAGCGCCCCCGGAGCAGCCCGGCCTCGTGGGCGAGGACGGCGGCCTGGACCCGGTTGCGGACGCCGAGCCCGGTGAGGATGGCCCCCACGTGCACCTTCACGGTGCCCGGGGCGATGGCGAGGCGGCGGGCGACCTCGTCGTTCGAGCAGCCCTCGCCGACCAGAGCCAGCACCTCGCGCTCGCGCGCGGTGAGCCGGCCCACCCGCTCGCGGGCGGCCGACTCCCGGGACAGGCGGGGGCCGGAGGCGTCGAGTGCGTCGATCACCCGGCGCGCCACCTCCGGCGACAGGTAGGCGCCGCCGTCCGCGACGGCGCGCAGCCCCGCCACCAGCTGCTGGGGGTCGCCGCTCTTGAGGACGAACCCGTCGGCTCCCCCCGCCAGGGCCCGGCCGATGTAGGCGTCCTCGGAGAAGGTGGTGAGGACGACGACCGCCGTCCCCGGGTGCTCCGCGACGATCGCCTCCGTCGCCGACAGGCCGTCCGTGCCGGGCATCTGGACGTCGAGCAGGGCGATGTCGGGCCGGAGCTCCGCGACCAGGGCCACGGCGGCGGCGCCGTCGGCGGCCTCTCCCACGACCTCGATGCCGGGCACGGAGGACAGGATGGCGCGGATGCCCGCGCGCATCATCGCCTCGTCGTCGGCGAGGACGACGCGCAGCGTCGTGCCCGCTGCGCCGGCGTCGCGTCCACCGTCTGTCGCGTTCACCCGGACACCCTACCGGCGGCGCGCCCCCTCACTCGAAGCGCCGGATCTCGTCCTTGGCGACGAGGACGCCGTCCGCGAAGCACAGCCGGTAGACCGGCGGCAGCCCGTTCTCGTGGCGGACGAGGTAGTAGGAGCACGCGGCGCCGGGCGGGTCGGGCGGCCGGTGGTCGACCGACCCGCTGGGGTACGCGAAGCGCGGCAGCTCCCGTTCGACCAGGGAACGGTCGTCGCCGACGGAGATCCGTCCGTAGCCCTCCGGCGGCAGGACGCTGTTCGTCCCGACCCACCACAGCAGCGCGAACCCCGCCAGGGCGGCCCCGGCGCCGAGGGCGGCGGGGACGGCCAGGGCGGCCACCAGCCTCCGGCGGGCGCGGACCCTGGCCTCGGCGTGGGCGCGCCGTGTCTGCGACGGCGCGTCCGCCCCGGCCGGGACCCCCGGCGCCGGTCCGGCGCCGTCCCCGCCGGAAGGGGCGTCGGGGACGGTCGCCCGCACGGAGAACCCCCGGCCGGGGGCGCCGTCGGCGGGCCCGGCGGCGAGGTCCCCGCCGAGCCCCTCCACGAGGGAGCGCAGCCCGGCCAGGCCGGAACCCTCCGAGTCCCGGCGGACGGGAACGGACGGCCGACCGCCGCTCGTCCCCGTGTCGAGGACGGACACCCGGGTCAGGTCGCCCTCCCGGACGAGCCGCACGGTGATCTCGGACCCCGGCGCGTACTTGGCGGCGTTGGTGAGCGCCTCCTGGACGACACGGTGCACGGCGGCGCCGCCCGGCGTCTCCGGGTCCGGGTCGGTCCCCTCGCGCAGGAGCCGGACCGACATGCCCGCGTCGGCGGCGCGCCGCACCAGGGCGGTCACCGGTTCGGCCGTGGCGTCGCCGTCGCCCTCGCGCAGCACCCCGATGACCTCGCGCAGGCGCAGGTTGGCCTCGTGGGCGGCGGTGCGCAGTTCCGCGGCGGCGTCCCGCCGGTCCGAGCCCTCGGGCGCGGTCATCTCCAGGGCCGCGGCGCGCACCGCGATCAGCGCCAGGTCGTGGCCCAGGGAGTCGTGCATCCGCGTCGCGATCCGGGCGCGCTCCCGCAGGCGGGCGCGGTCGGCGTCCGCGGCGCGGGCGCGCTCCATCCGCTCCGCGATCGCCCAGCCCTCCCGCGTCAGGCGTGCGCGCAGCAGCAGGTAGCGGCCGAGCAGCCACGGGGTGAGCGTGGTCAGGGCGACGGTCAGCGCCGCGCCCAGCCAGTCCACGGAGCGGGACAGGAAGGTCCGCGTGTCGTAGCCGGACAGGTACGCCGTGGCCGTGAACGCGGCCAGGGTGAACACGCACGCCGCCACCACCATGGCGGTCACCGGGCGGACCCGTTCCGAGCGCAGCCCGGCCAGGAACGCGAGCGGTAGCAGCGCCAGCCACGGCGTGATGACGAAGGTCTCCACCAGGAGCACCCCGGACGCCGTCATCTGGAGGACCCCGGCGGAGAGCATGACGCCCAGGGCGGTCAGCGGGTGCGAACGGGACAGGACGGCGGAGACGGCCAGGGCGAGGACCAGGGCGAGCGCCTCGGACACCGGGGGCCGGTCACGGGCGTCGAACAGCTCGACGACGGTGAGCAGCCCGAGCAGGGTCCACAGGGCCGCCCCGGCGGCCGGGCGGCCCCACCGGAGCACGGTCTCGCGTGTGCCTTCCCGCATGCGCACAGGCTAGCCGGACGGCGGGGGTCGGGGCCGCCGCGGGCCGCCCCGGGGCGGCCTCCGACGAGTCCCCCCGTCGCCGCCGCCACCCGGCCCCCGGGCGTCGGGATCGGCCATGGGTACGGGTACGGGGCCGTCCGGGTCGGAGCCCCGCAGGCCGCACCGGCCCCGTCGTCACCGGCCGGCCCGACGACGGGCCGGGCCGGGCGGGGCGCGGGCCCCGCCCGGGCGACGGTTCCGGCCGCCGTCCTAGCCGCAGCCCCCGGCCGTGTCCGTGTCGAGGTCGGTCGGCGGCGGGGACAGGTCGGGGACGGGCACCCGGGCCAGGGACGGACGGTCGGCGGCCCGCGCCTCCCGCTCCAGCCCGAGCGCGTCGGTGACCGCGTCCAGCCGGTCCAGCCCCCAGAAGCGGTGCCGCCCCACCCGGAAGTAGGGGACCCCGAACACGTCGTCCTGGTACAGGTCGTGGAGCGCCTTCAGGCCCTCCTCGCGCAGGTCCGGGTCGTGGGCGGCCGAGGCGGCCGTCTCGCCGTCCAGCCCGACCGACGCGGCCAGGTCCTTGACCAGGGCCGGGTCGCACACGTTCTCGCCGCGCTCCCACCTGGCCTCGGTGACCGCGCGGTAGAACTCGCGCTCCTTCCCCTCGCGGCGCGCGTACAGCCACGCCAGGTGCGGGACCTCCCACCACGGGTCCACGTCGACCGGCCACGACATCGTGTAGCCGAACGAGGCCGCCAGCCGCTTGGTGTCGTAGAGGATGTACAGGTGCTTGGCCTTGCTCATGGGCGTGTACAGGAACTCGCCGCCACCGGCGCGCAGCCGGGCCAGCAGGTCGGCGTCGGGCTCCCAGAACGGCCGGTACTCGACGGTGTCCACCGCCTCGGGGTACAGCTCCTCCAGGCGGCGCAGCGCCATCCACGAGAACGGGCTGCGGAACGCGAAGTACAGTCTCGGCGGCTTCCTCACAGTCCGCCCCCCTCCTCGTCGTGCGTCCGCGCGGGAACGGCGCCGCCGGGCAGGCGGTGTCCGCGGACGACAGCCGCCCCCGCGGCGCCGTCGGCCGAGACCGAGGTCAGCACGGACACCCGCCCGTCCAGGCCGGGATCGGACCGGTGGTGGGCCAGCAGCGCCGCCAGCTGGAACGGGCCGGAGGCGCTGTTGCACTCGCCGACCAGCCGCTTGACGCGGATCCGGACCGGCCCGTCGCCCAGGGCCGCCCGCACGCCCGCGTCCTCGGCCCCGTCCAGGCCCTCGACGCCGTGCTCTCCCGTGGCCACCCCCCACACCTCGTCGGCGCCCACGCCCGCCAGGCGCAGCGCCCGGACGACGCTCGCCTCCAGGGTGCGGGCGGTGTCACCGGGTCCGCCGGTGCCGAACGCCGACGCCAGGACCTCCGCCTCCGGGGTCCGCCCCCGGGAGCGGACCCGCTCGGCGTCCTCGACGACGAACACGGCGGAGCCCTCACCCAGCGGCACGCCGTACCCCTCGGTCAGGGCCCGGTGCCCCCACGCCATGTGCGGGCTGAACTCCTCGACGGCGCCGGCGAGGAGCACGTCCGCGTGCCCGCCGCCGATGAGGTGCGCGCCGTAGCGCAGCACGTTGAGCCCGGCCATCTGGCCGCCGGCGACGGTCGCGTTCACCCCGCGCAGCTTGTGCCGGATGGCGCTGCTCCCCGCGGGGCAGTTGATCGTCGCGCCGGGGAACATCACCGGGTTGACCAGGTAGGGCCGCTCCTCGACGAGGGTGTCCCGGCTGAACTCGCTGGTGGTGCGGATGCTGCCCGCCGTCGTGCCCAGCACGAGCCCCACGCGCCCGGCGGCGTCCACGGCGGCGTCGGTGGACTCCAGCGCCAGCTTGGTCGCCACCAGCGCCAGTGCGGTGCTGCGGTCCAGGTGGCGGGTGCCCTTGCGGCCCAGGTGGTCCGCGGCCCGGAAGTCCGGGATGGCGTGCGCCCGGTCGGTGGGCAGCGGGGCGTCGAACATCCCGGTGACGTCGGCGCCGCCGGTCCGGCCCGTGCGCACCGCCTCGGTGAACCCGGCCGCCCCGGTGCCGATCGGCGACACCGCCGACCAGCCGGTGACGGCCAGGACCGGGGCCCCGCCCCGTGCGCTGTTCATGAGACCCTCCCGAAGACGGTGATGGCATTGTTGCCGCCGAACGCGAACCCGTTGTTCTGCACGATCCGCACGTCGGCCGGGCGCGCCTCGTTGGGCACCGGGTCGATCCCGCCGAGGGCCGGGTCGTGGTGGGAGAAGTTGGTGGTCGGCGGCAGGAACCCGTCCCGCATGCCGATCAGCGACGCGATGGCGCCGAACGCGCTCGACGCGCCCATGGTGTGCCCCAGCATCGACTTGACGGAGCTGATCGGCGGCGGGGCGTCGCCGAACACGTCCAGGACCGCCGTGGCCTCCGCGAGGTCGTTGGCGGGGGTGCCCGTGCCGTGCGCGCAGATGTAGTCCACGTCCTCGGGCTTGATCCCGGCGTTGGCGTGGGCCCGGCGCATGCACTCGGCGATGCCGACCGGGTCGGGGGACACCATGTGGTCGGCGTCGCAGTTGAGCCCGTAGCCCAGTACCTCGCCGTAGACGCGCGCGCCGCGCGCCAGCGCCCCCTCCAGGCTCTCCAGGACGAGGGCCGCCCCGCCCTCGGCGGTGATGATGCCGGAGCGGTCGCGGTCGAAGGGGGAGCTGACCTCCTCGGCGACCGCGCCCAGCCGGAAGAACCCGGCGTGGGCCCAGCGGAGCACCGAGTCGGCGCCGCCCGCCAGCATGTAGTCGGCCGCGCCGGTGCGGACCAGGTCGTAGGCGTACCCGATGGCGTAGTTGCCCGCCGAGCACGCCGTGGCCAGGGTCATGGCCTCACCGGTCAGGCCCAGCTCCCGGTTGACCGCGTAGGCCAGCCGGGACGCGGGGACCTGCCGGGGCAGGTGGGGGCTGAGGCTCTCCCAGCCCCCGGCGACCTCCTCCTCGGTGAGCCGCTCGATGATCTGCGACTCCCCGCTGGTGGTGCCCATGACCGAGCCGGCCTCGGCACGCGACAGCTCGTCCGGGTCGAGCCCGGCGTCGGCGACCGCGAGCCGTGCGGCGGCCGCCGCGAACAGGCTGGAGCGGCCCCACTCGGCGGTGTCGAGCCGCTCCACCATCTCCTGCGGCGCGAAGTCGCGCACCTCGCCCGCGTTGCGGTGCGGGAACCCGGACGCGTCGAAGGAGGTGATGGGGGAGACGCCGGACCGTCCGGCGCGCACGGCGGCGCCGAACGCGGCGGCCCCCGTCCCCACGTTGGACACGGGCCCCAGGCCCGTCACGACGACCCGGCGCATCAGGCGTTCCCCTCCGTGTAGCGGGAGACGACGCGGTACACGCCGTCGAGGCTGCCCATGTCGGGCAGCTCGGTCTGGGGGACGGCGATCCGCAGGGTCTTCTCGATGCGGGCCAGGACCTCGATGGCCTGGAGGGAGTCGGCCTCGTGCTCCTCGGAGAACAGGCCGGTCTCGGAGATCTCCTCGGGCTCGACCTCCAGGACGTCGGCGACGATCTCGCGCAGTTCGTCGATGAGGGCGGTGTCGGTGGCGGTCATGGCGTTTCTCCTCGGTGTGGGTGCTGTTCGCGGTGGCCGCGAACCGGTGCGGTGGTCCGGGTCCGGGGGACGGTGCGGGCGGCGCGGCCCGGGGGCCTGCCCGGGCGGGTCAGATGACGACGCCGCCGTCCACCTGGACGATCTGGCCGGTGATGTAGGAGGCCCGGTCGGAGGCCAGGAACGCCACCAGGTCGGCGACGTCCTCGGCGCTGCCCAGGCGGCGCAGGGGGACCTTGGCGAGGGCGCTGGCGCGCACCTTCTCGCTCAGGCCCCGGGTCATGTCGGTCTCGACGAAGCCGGGCGCGACGGCGTTGACGCGGATGCCGTAGCGGGCGACCTCCTTGGCCATGGCCTTGCTGAGGCCGTTGATCCCGGCCTTGGCCGCGGAGTAGTTGCCCTGGCCGGCGTTGCCGTGGATCCCCATGACGGAGGAGATGTTGACGACGCAGCCGCGCCGGTTCTTGATGAAGTCGAAGACGGTGCTGCGGCAGAGGTTGAACGTGCCGGTGAGGTTGGTGTCGATGACCGCGCTCCAGTCGGCGGCGTCCATCACCGCCACGGGGGCGTCGCGGAGGATGCCCGCCGAGTTGACGAGGAGCTCCGGATCGCCGAGGGCGGCCTTGGCGTCGGCGACGAAGCCCTGGACCGCCTCCAGGTCGGCGACGTCGCACGCGGCGCTGTAGCAGGCGGCGCCGGCCGCGCGGATCTTCTCGGCCGTGCCCGCGGCGGCCTCGCCGGCGCTGTGGTAGCAGAACGCGATGTCGTAGCCGTCGTCGGCGAGGCGCAGGGCGACGGCGCGGCCGATGCCCCGGGATCCTCCGGTCACGATCGCCACTGGTCTGTCCGTCATGTCGGGTCCTTCCGGTTCTCTGGTGGTGCGGGGGGTGTGCCAGGGGGCGGTGGTCCCGTGCGGCCGGGGGCGGGCGGGACCCGGGTGGTCTCAGGAGGGCCGGGCGCGCTCCGGTGCGGGGGCCGCCCGGACCGCGGCCTCCCCGGCGGCCGGGGGGCCGGCGCCGGTCCGGGACGGGACCGGCTCCGCGCCCCGGGCGGCGGTCGCCAGGGCGACCTCCTCGGTGATCGCCCCGATCACCGCGTCGCGGGCGCGGTTCAGGTAGAAGTGGGCGCCGGGGAAGCACCGGAGCCCCTGGAAGCGCGGGGCCGCGCCGGCCCAGCCCCTCACCAGCTCCGGCCCCGCCACCGGGTCCGACTCCCCGGCGAACACGGTCAACGGGACCGGTTGCGGGCCGGGAGGGCCGTCCGCCCGCCAGTCCCGCACGAGGGCCAGGTCCGCGCGCATGCGCGGCTCGAACAGGGCCCACAGGGCGTCGTCGGCCAGCACCTCGGCGGGCACCCCGCTCAGACCGCCGACCCGGGCGCGCAGCTCGTCGGAGGACAGCGGGCGGGGGTCGTCGTCGGTCCCCGGGCCGGGCGCCGGGTAGCCGGACATCCCCAGCCAGGCGGCCTCGGCCGTGCCCGAGCCGGCCAGCTCCCGGACCAGCTCGTACCCGACGGCCGCGCCCATGCTGTGCCCGAACACCCCGAAGGGGACGTCCGTCAGCGGCGCCACGGCCCCGGCCAGCCGGTCGACCAGCGGTCCCATCCCGGCGGCGAACGGTTCATGGAGCAGCCTGCCCCGGCCGGGGGTCTCGACCGCGCACACGTCCCAGCTCTCGGGGAAGCGGCGGCCCCACCCCCGGAAGGCGGTGTGCGCACCGCCGGCGTGGTGCAGCAGGAACAGCCGGAACTCCGGTGACCCGGCCCGGCGGGTGCGGACCAGCGGGGAGGCGTGCGTGGTGACCTGTGCGCTCATCGGCCCGTGACCACCACGGCCCGGGCCCGCGCCAGGACGCGCTCGCCGCCGCACAGGGCGGTGAGCACGACCCGGACGCGGGAGCCGTCCAGGACGGCGTCGACGCGGCCGGAGACCGCCAGTTCCACGCCCTCCCCGGGCGGTACGACCACCGGGCGCGCGAACCGGGTCTCGTACTCGGCGACCTGCGCCGAGGGCCCGAACCACTCGGTGACGGCGGTCGCGGCGAGGCCCATGGTGAGCATCCCGTGGGCGATGACCCCGGGAAGGCCCAGTGCCCCGGCCGCGCGTTCGTCGTAGTGGATGGGGTTGAAGTCGCCCGAGGCGCCCGCGTAGCGGACCAGGTCGGCGCGGGTGAGGGCGAAGCGCCGCTCGGGGAGCCGCGCGCCGGGTGCGTGCGACGTGTCGGGGAGGGGTGCGGTGGGAGTGGTCATGGGATGTCCGCCCAGGTGATCAGGGTGGTGGTGGCGGTGCACACGTCCTCGCCCCCGGCCGTGCGGATGTCGCTGCGCAGCGCCACCAGGTCGTTGGCGCCCAGGGTCTCCGCCCGGGTGACGCGGACCTCGACGGTGAGCACGTCTCCGGGGCGGACGGGGCGGGTGTGCCGGAAGGACTGGTCGCGGTGGATGACCCGGGAGAAGTCGAAGCCCAGCTCCGGGTCGAGCACCGCCGCCTCCTGCGCCTTCATGGCGAGGACGATGGGGAAGGTCGGCGGGGCCTCGTCGCCCCCGGGCATCCCGACGGCCGCGCGGAACTCGCGGATCTTCTCCCGGCCCACCTCGTAGGTGTCCGGGGACCGGTAGACCCGGCCGACCAGCGCGCCGTTCAGTCCCATGCCGTCCCTCCTGCCCGGTGGCGGTGTCCGGTTCCGGCGGCCCGGGGAGGGACCGCCGTGCCGGCCCGGGCCGCCCGCCGGGGCCGGGTCCCCTCGGGGCGCATCAGGCGCCACCCCCCTCGCGCAGGACCAGAGCGCCGATGTTGCCGTCGTGGCCCACGGCGGTGACCAGGGCCAGGCGCGGCCGGTCGGACGGATCGCCGCGCCATGCCGCGAGCAGCCCCGCGACCTGCATGGCGCCGGCCGCGCTGTAGCACTGGCCCACGGCCCGCGTCACGTCGCGGACGGGCGGGACGCCGCCCAGGGCCAGGGCGATCCCCCGGCGCTCGGCGCGCTCCACGCCCACCAGCCCGGTGGACCCGGGGGAGACCTCCGTGACGTCCCCGGGGACGACGCCGCTGCGGGCCAGGGCGCGGCGCACGTGCTCGGCGACGGCCTTCGCGCGGTCCCCGCGCGAGGCGGGGTGGAAGCCCACCTCCACGCCCAGCACCTCGGCGGCGATCCCCGCGCCGCCGGCGCGCGCCGCCTCGGAGGTGGTGACCACGAACGCGGCGGCCCCCTCGCCGATCGGGGTGCCGTCGGCCAGGGTCCCCGAGGCGTGCCAGCCCCAGGCGAGCGGTGCGCTCAGCTCCTCCACCCCGCCGACCACGAGCCGGTCGGCGCGGCCGAGGGACAGCACCATCCGCGCGTGCCGGAACGCGTTCATGCCGGACGCCTGGCCCGCGGCGAGGGTGACGTTGGCGCCGCGCAGCCCGTTCCAGATGGCGATCTGGCCGGCGCAGCAGTTGAGCACCGTGTTCGGGAAGCGCGACGGGTTGACCAGGTAGGGGCGCTCCTGGAGGAGCGTGTCGCCCGCCAGGTCCATGAGGCTCTGGGTGCTGCCGGTGCTGGTGGTGACGACGACCCCGGTGCGGTCGGCCTCCGCCCCGGCGGGGGCCCCGGCCAGGGCGAGCTTGGCCGCGACCAGCCCGAACCCGGTCAGCCGGTCCAGGTTGCGGGTCCCCTTGCGGCCCACGTGGTCGCGCAGGCGGAACCCCTCCACCGAGCGCACCCCGAGCGGCGGGTAGTCGTCGGCGTCGTCGCCCACCGGGGCGGAGTGGCCGACGCCGCCGGAGTCGAGCACGCCGCCCAGGGACTCCAGGCCCAGCCCGGCCGCCGACACCACGCCGGCGGACGTGATCGCGAGCGGGACGGCGGCGGGGAGCGCGGGCCGGTCCGCGGTGCCCGGTCCGGTCGCCAGGACGGTCATGCGGGCCTCCCGAGGATGGTGATGACGTTGTTGCCGCCGAAGGCGAAGCCGTGGTTCTGGACGATCCGTGGGGCGGCGTCGCGCCCGCGCCCGGGGACCACGTCCAGGTCAGGCCCCAGGGCCGGGTCGACCGTGCCGACGTTCGCGGTGGGCGGCAGGAACCCGTCGTGCAGGGCCTTGCAGCACACGACCGCGCCGAACCCGCTTGCCGCGCCCATGGTGTGGCCGATCATCGACTTGATGGAGCTGATGGGCGGCACGCGTCCGCCGAACACCTCGCGCACCGCCTGTACCTCGGTGGCGTCGTTGGTGGGGGTGCCGGTGCCGTGCGCGCACACGTAGTCGACCTGGTCGGGGGTGATCCCGGCGGAGGCGTGCGCGTCCCGGATGCACGCGGCGATGCTCCCCGGGTCCGGGTGCACCATGTGCTTGGCGTCGCAGTTGACCCCGTAGCCCAGGATCTCCGCGTAGACGCGGGCTCCCCGCGCCACCGCGGAGTCCAGCGGTTCCAGGAGCAGGGAGACCCCGCCCTCGCCGGTGATGATGCCCGCGCGGTCCTTGTCGAAGGGCCGACACACGTCGGGGGCGAGAGCGCCCAGGGCGTGGAACCCGGCGTGCGTGAAGCGGTTCACCGCGTCGGCGCCGCCCGCGAACATCAGGTCGGCCTCGCCGGTGCGCACCAGGTCGAACGCGTGGCCCAGGGCGTAGTTGCTGGCCGAGCACGCGGTCGGGACGGTCTGGGTGTCACCGCCCAGGGCCAGCTCGGTGCTGACCGCCGCGGAGATCTGGCTGGCCGGGGCCTGCGCGACCACGCGGGACGAGAACTCCTTCATCCGCCCCGACACCCACTGCTCCCCGAGCACGGAGGACACGGTGGCCTCGCCGCTGGTCGTCCCCATGATCACGCCGGAACGGCCGTGCGACACCGCCTCCGGGTCCAGGCCCGAGTCCTCCAGGGCGAGCCGGGACGCGGCCGCGGCCAGCTGGCCGCTGCGGCCCCACCGGTCGGGGTCGATCCGGCGGAGGATCTCGCGGGGCGCGAAGCCGCGGACCTCGCCCGCCATCCGGTAGGGGAACCCGGAGGCGTCGAACGAGGTGATCTCGGCCGTGCCGTTGCGGCCCTCGCGGATGGCCGCCGCGAACGCGTCGGCGCCGATGCCGACGCTGCTCACCGCCCCGAGGCCGGTGATGACGACGCGTCTGGTCTCAGGCACGGGCCACCTCGCCGTACTCCCGGACGGCGGCGGCGAGCAGCTCGAAGTTGAGGAGCTGCGGCAGGTCGGTCTTGGGAATGACCACGCCCACCTCCTTCTCGATGCGCGCCACGACGGTGATCAGGGAGAGGGAGTCGCCCTCGTAGTCCTCCACGAAGTGCCCGGTGGGGGTGAGTTCTCCGTCCTCCAGTTCCAGTTCCTGGCTGACGATCTCGCGGAGTTTCCCGATCATCGCGCCGGATTCTTCGACGGTCGTCCTCTCGGTCATCGTGGTTCCCTTCGGATCGGAGGGCCCGCTGTTCGGGCCGGTCTTCCACCAGCTTGGCCACCGCCCGGCGGGCCGCGCAATAAGACTGCGCCTTTGTACCTCCCGTATTCATCGAAAGTGACATGCCGCCAACTTTGATCGAAAATTGATCGGTGTTTTATTCGGCGGTGCGAGGCTGTCGTCAAAGGTCAATGAATTTGCGAGAGGTGGTGCAATGGCTTCCGTTGTGGAAATGGACATCGACATTCCGGCCGACCTCGGCTTCAGGGCGACCCTCGACCGCACGCTGGTGCACCGGAGCGCGGTCTCGGAGGTGTTCGTCACCGACCTGCGCCCGGTGTCGGAGACCGACGTCGTGGCCGCGGCCCAGCTCCCCCTGAACCACGGCTACTTCAGCGACCACGGGCGGAGCCCGGCCGTCTTCGACGTGCTCCTCCTGCTGGAGGCGGGCCGGCAGGCGGCCATCGCCGGGACCCACGCCCACATGGGCGCCGGGGCCGGCACGCAGATGATCGTGGACCGGTTCGCCATCGACACGGACCCCGCCGCGCTGCTGTGCGGCGACCGCCCCGGCGAGCTGGTGATCGACAACCGGTTCACCGTCGTCCGCCGCAGGAGGGAGCGGGTCCGGGCCGGGCGCGTGGAGCAGGTGTTCCGCGTGGACGGGGTCCGGGCCGGCTCCCACACCATGGACGTGCTGTTCCTGACGCCCGGCGAGTACGAGGCCGTCCGCCACGCCCAGCTGGGCGGCCCCGCGCCGCTGACGAGCGCGCAGGCCGCCGCGCCGACCGGCGTCGATCCGCGGACCGTCGGCCGCACCAACCCCCTGAACGTGGTCCTGGGCGCCCCCGTGGTCCGCGACGGCGCACTCACCGCCGAGGTCCGGCCCCGCTGGGACAACCCGTCCCTCTTCGACCACCCCTACGACCACCTGCCGGCGGCCGTCCTCACCGAGGCCGCCCGCCAGCTGGCCCTGGCCGTGCCCGTCCCCGGCGGAGCCGGGTCCCCGGGGTCCCGGCGCGTCACGGGCGTCCGCGCCGGCTTCACCGGCTTCGCGGAGCTGACCTCCCCCGTGCTCGCCTCCACCCCGGCGGACGGGGCCGCGACCGGGGAGCGCCGCGTCCGCTTCGAGCAGGACGGCGCCCGGATCGCCGACACCACCCTGACCGTCACCGACACGTCCCGCCTCGGGACGGAGGAGACCCCACGATGAGCACTTCCCGCGTCACCGCGGTGTGGACCGACTTCGGCGGCGTCCTCACCCCGCCCATCGCCGAGACCATGCAGAAGTTCTGCGCGCGCACGGGCATCGACGCGCACGCCCTGCTCACGGTCATCGGCGAGGTCACCGAGGGCTTCGGCACCGACGACTACATGGAGCCGATCGACACCCCGATCGTCACCGAGGCCGAGTGGCTGGACCGCATCGGCGTCCTCCTGCGCGAGCGGTACGGCATCGACCGCCGCATCACGACCCTGGCCGACGACTGGTTCGAGGACCGCGAGACCAACCACGCCTGGGTCGCCGAACTGGAGGCCCTGCGCTCCCGGGGCGTGTTCGTCGGGATGCTCTCCAACATGGTCCCCACCTGGGACGCCCACTGGCGCCGCATGGTGGACGCCGACGCCCTCTTCGACGACGTGGTGATGTCCTTCGAGGTCGGCGCGCGCAAGCCCCAGGCGGCGGTGTTCGATCTGGCCGCGCGGCGCGCGGGCGTCCCCCCGGAGCAGTGCCTGCTCGTGGACGACAACGAGCGCAACTGCGAGGGCGCCCTCGCGGCGGGCTGGCGGGCCATCCGCTTCGGGGACACCGCCGAGGCCGCCGCCGAGCTGGCGCGCCTGGTCGGCACGCCCGAGGACGCCGTCCGATGAGCCGCCGCGTCCTCGTCACCGGGGGCAACCGCGGCATCGGGCTGGCGGTCGCGCGCATGTTCGCCGCCCAGGGGGACGAGGTCGTCGTCACCCACCGGGACGGGTCGCCGCCCGACGGGCTCGACGGCGTGCGCTGCGACGTCCGCGACCCCGGCTCCGTCGAGGAGGCGGTCGAACGGGTCCGCCGGGACCACGGGCCCGTGGAGGTCCTCGTCTCCAACGCCGGGATCACCAGGGACGGCCTCCTCCTCGGCATGAGCGACGCCGAGTTCACGGAGGTCGTCGACACCAACCTGGTGGGCGCGCTGCGCGTCACCCGCGCGGTCCTCACCGACATGGTGCGCGCCCGGTGGGGCCGCCTCGTCTACGTCTCCTCCCTCACCGGCCTCGTCGGAGCCCCCGGCCAGGCCAACTACGCCGCGTCCAAGGCCGGGCTCATCGGCCTCGCCCACTCCGTCGCCCGCGAGGTCGGCAAGCGCGGGATCACCGCGAACGTCGTCTCCCCGGGGCTGGTCGACACCGACATGACCTCCGGTCTCGCGGGCCCGCGCCGCGAGGCCCTGATCGGGCGCACGGCGGTGGGCCGCGCCGGGACCCCCGAGGAGGTCGCCGCCGCCGTGCGCTTCCTCGCCTCCGACGGGGCGGGCTACGTCACCGCGGCGAACATCCCCGTCAACGGCGGCGCCGAGGTCGGCTGACCGGGCGCGCCCGCCGCGGACCGCCCCCGTGCCCGGGACGGCCGCGGACCCCGACCACGGAAAGAGAACGACAGCCCGGCGGCCGCAGCGCCGCCGGACCGACACAGCGAAGGAAGACACCCATGTCCCAGACCGAGACCACCCTCGACATCGCCCACAAGATGGGCGACATCTTCAACGGGCTCGACGCCGAGGTCGCCCACAAGTACGTGGCCCCGGAGTTCGTCGACCACGAGGCCCCGCCCGGCACCCCCGGCGGCCCCGACGGCTACCTCGGCACCGCGAAGTGGATGAACAGCGTCTTCGCCGACGCCAGGTGGGACCGGATCGACAGCTTCGCCGACGGTGACAAGGCCGTCATCCACCTGCGCTTCACCGGCCGCCACGTCCGCGAGTTCCTGGGCATCGAGGCCACCGGCGCCGACGTCGCCTTCGAGCACATGCACATCTACCGGGTCCGGGACGGCAAGGTCGTCGAGCACTGGGGCTGCCGCCAGGACCTGTTCCTCATGCTCCAGATCGGCGCCGTCCAGCTCGACCTGCGCCCCTTCACCCCCGACGAGGAGCCCGTCTCCTCCTGACCGCCAGCGGGGCCCGGGCCGGTCCGGGCCCCGCGCCCGCGCCCCGCACCGGGGCCGCGCCGACCACGAAGGAGGGCACGCCGTGCCCAGGATCGCCTACGTCTTCCCCGGCCAGGGATCACAGGAGCCCGGCATGGGCGCCCCCTGGGCGCACACCCCCTCCTGGGGTCTCGTGGAGCGCGCGTCGCGGGTCAGCGGCCGGGACGTCGCCGGCCTGCTGCTCCGGGCGGACGCCGACACGCTCCGCCGCACCGACAACGCCCAGCTCGCCACGTTCGTCCTGGCCTGTGTCGCGCACGGCGAGGTGCGCGACGCCCTGCCGGGGACCGCGCCGGTCGCCGTCGCCGGGCACAGCCTCGGCGAGTACACGGCGCTGGTCGCCTCGGGCGCGCTCGCCTACGACGACGGGGTGCGCCTGGTCGCCACGCGGGGCGAGGCCATGCGCGGGGCCACCGAGCTCACCCCCGGCACCATGGGCGTGGTCCTCGGCCTGGACGTCCGCGCCGTACAGCGGATCGCCGACGGCCTCCGCCGCGACGGCGCCCGCGTGTGGGTCGCCAACCTCAACTCGCCCCGCCAGAGCGTCCTGTCGGGCGCCCCGGAGGGCGTGGCGCTCTGCGCGGAGGCCGCCCTCGCCGAGGGGGCCGCCCGGGTCGTGGACATCCCCGTGGGCGGCGCCTTCCACAGCCCGCTGATGGAACCCGCCCGCGCCCGCCTGCGCGCGGCCCTCGCCCGCGCCGAGCTGCGCACGGCGGACGTGCCCGTGGTCGCCAACGTGGACGCCCGCCCCCACACCCGCCCGGACCTGTGGCCCGGACTCATGCTCGACCAGCTCACCCGCCCGGTGCGCTGGCTCGACGGGGTGCGGACCCTCACCGGGGAGCTCGGCGCCGACCTCCTGGTCGAGATCGGCCCGGGGCGGGTCCTCACCGGCTTCACCCGGCGCATCAGCCCCCGCACCGACCGCCTGTCCGTCTCCGCGCCCGACCACGTGCCCGCCCTGGCGGCGGCCGTCGGCGCGGCGCGGGAGGACGGGGCCCCGGTCCCCGCCGCCCACGGGGCGGCCTGACCCGCTCCGGGCCCCGCGCCGCGGAGGCCCCGGAGGCACCACGAAGGAGTACCAGTGTTCGCAGGAGTCGGCAGGACCACGGCCCGCCACAGGTGGTGGGCGGCCCTCGCGGCCGTCCCCGCCGGGGGCGGCGTGCGGGGCAGCGGCGCGCCGAACGCCCCGGCCGGCGGCGCGGGGGGCGGGACCGCGGCCGCGGGGCGGCGCCGGCGCCGCCCGATCCGGGGAGCCGGTCCGACGGCCGTCGCCCCCGGCGGGGACGGCCTCCCGTGGAGCGCCGCGGCGGGCGCCGCGGCCGTCGCCCTCACCGCGGCGCTGTTCGCCGACTGGGACACCCTGGTCGGCCCCCTCGCCGGGGCGGTGACCGGCCGGGGCTTCCCCCTGCCCGGAGCCGTCACCGCCCCGTGGCCGGACCTGGCGGTCCTGACCGCCGTGCTCGTCGCCGCGCTGCACCCCCTGCTGCGCCGCGGAGCCCGGACGGACACCCTCCCCGGCGCCTGGTCGGTCCCGGTGACCGCGTTCGCCGCCGCGGGGCTGGCGGGCGCCGTCGCGGGCCTGCTGGCCGGCGGGTCCGCGGGAGGGGCCGCCGCGACGGCGTGGCACCTGCTCGCCCAGACCGGGCAGGGCGGCCTGTTCGGCCTGCTGTTCGGGGCGCCCGCGGCGGTCGCCGTCCTGGCGGCCGAACGCCTGGCCCCCGGGGCCCGGCCCGACCTCGCGGGGGCGGGGGGACCGCGCCCCGGGTCGGCGCCGGCCGCCGGGGACCCCGGCGGGGCGCGGACCCGGCGGCGCTCCCCGTACGCCGCGCTCACCGCGGCCCTGCTCCTCCTCCCGACGGCGGCCATGGGGGCGGGCGCGTACCTGCTCGGCACGGACGCCCCCGGCGACTGCTCCCCGCTCGCCTGCGCCTCACCCGTCGACGAACTCCTGCTCAACGGCGAGGTCGGGCTGCGCCTCGCGGTCCCCGGGTGGGCGGCGGCCGTCGCCGTCGCGGCGGCCCTGCGCGCGCTCCCGCCCACCCGCGGGTGGCCCCTGTGGTCCCACCTCCTGCTCGCGGTCGGCGGGACCGGGCTCGCCGTCGTCCTGCTCTCCGGCCTGGTCGTCGGCTCCGACGTCTGACCCCGGCCCGCCCCGCACCGGCCTCCCGCACCTTCTCACCCCCGAGGACAGACGATGACCGGAAGAAGCCCCGCACCCAGCAGACGCGCCTTCCTCGGAACCGCCGCGGCGGCCGGGATCGGCGGACTGGCCTGGTTCGCCGCCCGCCCGGCGACGGCCGCCCCGCCCCCTCCCGCGGCCCGCCGCGCCTACATCGGCGGGTTCACCGCCGGCGAGTACGGGCTGCCGGGGCTCCCCGGCATCGGGATCGGCAGCGTCGGCGCGGACGGCTCCCTGCGGATCGACGGCTACCACGAGGGCATCGACAACCCCTCCTACCTGGCGACGGGGCCCCGGGGCGACATCCTCTACGCGGTCAGCCAGACCGGCGACGGCCACGCGCACGCCTTCCGGATCGGGGGCGACGGCGCGCTGGAGCCCCTCAACGCCGCGCCCACCGGGGGCGCCGCCCCCGTCCACCTGGCCGCCCACCCCGACGGCCGGTTCCTCATGACCGCCAACTACGACTCGGCGGGCGTCGCCGTCCACGCCCTCGCGGAGGACGGCTCGATCGGGGCGCTGCTGGACCTGGTCGATCACGAGGGCTCCGGCCCCGACCCGGAGGAGCAGGCCGCCCCGCACCCGCACATGTGCCTCTTCGTGCCCGGGACCCACGACGTGATCGTCCCCGACAAGGGCAACGACCACGTGTACGTCTACTCCCTCGACCCCGGCACGGGGAGGCTCACCGAGCGGAGCCGCACCCTCGTCGCGGAGGGGGCCGGCCCCCGGCACGCCGCGCTCCACCCCTCCGGCCGCCACCTGTACGTCTCCAACGAGCTCGGGTCCACCGTGACCGCCTTCGCCTACGACCCCGTCGGCGCCGTGCTGACCCCGGGGGAGTCGGTGTCGGTGGCCGCCCCGGGCGCCGACCCGCGCAACGCGCCCTCCGGCGTGGTCGTGGACGCCGGCGGCCGGTTCGTCCTCACCGCCGACCGGGGCCTGGACACCGTGGTCTCCTACGCGGTCCGCGACGGCGGCGCCTCCCTGGACCTGGTGGAGTCCCAGCCGGTCACCACCAAGGGCCCGGGGACGCGCTGGCCCCGGGGCATCGCCCTGGACCCCTCCGGCCGCTACGTGTACGCGGCCAACCAGGCCGGGCAGTCCGTCACCGTGCACCGCGTCTCGGCCGCCGGGCGGCTCACCCCCGTGGGCGCGCCGGTCCCGGTGGCCAGTCCCTCGTGCGTCGTGCTGTCAGATCGCTGACCCGCGGTCGGCCGGGGAGAACTCCCGGTCGAACACCCTCCCGGACGTGTGCTGGCGGGCGATCCGCCGCAGCGCCGCGAGCAGGGGGTCGCCGAACACGGTCCACAGCACCAGCCGCTCGACCAGGGCGTCCTCGTCCGCGTACAGGCCCAGGACCCCTATCTCGGCTCCGGTCATCCGGTCGGCGGCGGCCGCGTAGGCCTCGACCACCACCGCGGTGTCGGCGTCGTCCAGCCAGTGGAGGGTCCTGAGCAGCTTGACCAGCGTGCGCCAGGACGCCGTGTCCTGGTCGACCGTCCACCCGTGCCGGTCGGCGACCCTCCGGGCCAGGGCCAGCGCCTCGTCGTCCGCCGGGTCGACGTCGGCGTGCGGGGCGGAGGAGGCGCCCTCCAGGGTCCGGAGGACCATGCCGAAGGTCTCGTGCGGCGTCCTGGTCCCGCCCGCCATGGCGCCCAGCAGGCCGCGTACCTGGTCCGGGTCCAGCCCGCCCACCTCCACCAGCACGCGGACCAGGCGCAGGCGGCGCAGATCCTCGGGGCTGTACCCGTGTCTCTCGGAGGGATGGGGGAGCAGGCGCTCCCGCTGGTAGTACTCGACCGTCGCCACGGGCACCGAGGCCCGGTCGCTCAGCTCCGAGATGCGCACAGGTGGCTCGCTTTCCGCTCCGAGGGGCGTCGGCCCGGGACCCTGGGGGACCGGACCGCACGCCGGGCCCTTGTGTGATTGATCGAACGCGGTCAGTGATGACGCGGGGGAGGGCGGTGTCGCCGCGGCCGTCCCTCGGTCCACTCAACCAGCCCGGGGAACGTCCGGACATACCACGAAAGAGGCATCGCGTCCTCAGTTGACGGAGCCGCGGGAGGCGCTCGGGGCCCCGGACGCGCCCGTGAGGATGGCGTGCTGGAGGCGGCACAGCTCCTCGGAGGGCTCCAGCCCCAGCTGGTCGTGCAGGGTGTCCCGTGCCGCCCGGAAGGCGCTCAGCGCCTCGCCGCGGCGCCCGGACCGGCTCAGCGCGTCGATGAGCCGGGCGTGGAACCCCTCGTGCAGGGGGTAGACGCTCACGAGGTCCCGGAGCTCGGGAAGGACCTCGCGGTGGAGCCCCAGCCGGAGGGCGGAGTCCACGCGCAGCTCCCTGGCCCGCGTGTAGGTCTCGGTCAGGCGCGCCACGTGCCCGGCCAGGACGCGGCCGGGGCGGACGTCGGACAGGACCGGGCCCCGCCACAGGGAGAGCGCCTGATCGGCCCGGTCCACCACCTCGTCGTGGCGGTGCTCGGTCCACAGGACCTGCGCCTGGCCGACCAGCTGCTGGAAGGCGAACAGGTCCAGCTCCTCCGGGGCCAGGTCCATCCGGTACCCCGGTCCCCGGGTCAGCAGGACCCGGCGGGCCGTGTCGGCCCCGCAGGAGCGTTCCAGGGCGCCGCGCAGGTGGTAGACGTGCGTGCGGATCGTCTTGAGGGCCGTGGTCGGCGGTTCGCCGTCCCACAGCTCGTCCATCAGGGTGTCCACGCCCACCGTCTGGTTGGCGCGGACGAGGAGGAGTCCGAGGAGCCGGGCGACCTTGGGGCCCCGGCGGAGCGCCTCGCCCCCGCGGGACTCCAGCTCCAGGGGACCGAGGATCTTGAAGCGGGTCATCGCGTCTCTCCTTCTCGTTCTGGGCCCCGGCCGCGCTCCGGTCGGGCTCCCGGGGGGCCTCGGGACCGCCGGCCGCCGGCCGCCGGGGCGGCCCCCGCTCGCCCCCGCCCCGGTCCGGTACCGGGAAACCGTGTTCTGACCTGCGGTCACAGGGGAAATCTAGGACCGCCGCCGGGTGTCCACAAGCGGATTGTCCGCAAGGTGCCAGGCCTCTACCTCGAAGGAGGTACGGGGCGGGGGCGCCGGGCCGGCGCGCGAAGGAGGACGCGGGGGCGAGGGGCCGGGCGTCGAGGGGGAGGGGCGGCGGAGGGGCGCCGCCCGGGGTCAGAAGCGCGGCTCGGCCTTCTTGCGGTGCGAGGGCAGCGCCCCGGTCTCCACGGCCTTGTTCACGGCGTCGATCCGCGAGACCGCGTCGAGCTTCTCGAAGATGTTGCGCATGTGCCGCTTGACGGTGCCCTCGGTGATGTCCAGGCTCCGGGCGATCTCCCGGTTGCTCATGGCCTCGGACACCAGCCTCAGGACCTCCACCTCGCGCGGGGTGAGCGTCGAGTCGGTCGTCGGCGGCCGGTGCCAGTTCGGGGAGGAGACGACGACCGTCGTGCGGTCGGGGTCGCGCAGCCCCCGGATGGCCGCGACCAGGGTCACCATGTCCACCGTCTTGTGCAGGTACCCGCGCACGCCGAGGGAGAGCAGGTCGCTCACGAGCGCCGAGTCGTCGTGCATGCTCAGGATGACCACGTGCGTGTCGGGCGCGTGGTTCAGCAGCTCCCGCACGGTGTGCCGGGGGTCGTGCTCCGGCATCTCCAGGTCGAGGAGGACGACGTCGGCGCGGGCGGCGACCACGGTCGGGACCAGGGAGCGGGCCGAGCCCACGCTGGCGACCACCTCCAGTCCGGGCTGGGCCCGTAACAGGTCGCAGAGGGCCTCGCGCAGCAGGTGGTGGTCGTCGACCACGGCGATCCGGATCATCGTGCGGACTCCGCTCCGATCGAGGGGGTGGTGATGGGGACGAGGATCATCGTGCGGGTCCCGTCCTCGGGCGAGCTGAGGAACCGGACGCGCCCGCCCAGGGCGGTGATGCGCTCGGAGAGGGAGGTCAGACCGGTCGAGGCGCCGTCCTCGGAGCCGCGGGCCAGCTGCGCCTCCACGTCGAACCCGGAGCCGTCGTCCGAGGCGATCGCCCGGACCTCGGCGCGGTCCAGGCGCACGGCGATGTGCACCTGGGCGGCCCCCGCGTGCCGCACGGAGTTGCGCAGGCACTCCCGCAGCACGAGGAACAGCTCGTCGAGGAAGTGCGGGGGCACCCACGACTCCTCGCCGGAGAAGTCCATCCGGACCTCGGGCACCGTCAGGTCGAGGGAGTCGGCGTAGGAGCGCAGGGCGGTCTCGAGCGACCCCGCGCGCTCGCTGCGGCGCTGGTCGGAGATGAGCACGCGGAGCTGCTGGTTGAGTTCGAGGAGCGCGCCCTTGAGGGCGCGCAGGCGGCCGTGGGCCTTCGCGTCGGGCTTGTGGACGGAGAGCAGCTCGTACAGCTCCAGCTGCCGGTTGGCGAGGCTGACGGAACTGCCGAGGCGGTCGTGCAGCTCGCGGGCGAGGAAGCGCCGGAACTCCTGGTTGGCGGCCTGCTCCTGGCTCAGGAAGCGGGCGTTGGCACGGATCTGGGCGGCCTCCATGCGCAGGGTGGTCTCGTTCTGTGCGGTGACGAGCGCGGCCCGCACCCCGGCCGACGGTGCGTCGGGCGGCAGCGCGGCGGTGATCTCCTCGAAGAGGAAGCGGGCCGCCTGGCCGGTGTGGCGCGGGTGGATGGCCCAGGACTCCTCCTCCAGCTCGGCCCAGTAGGTCTCCGACATGCGGTTGACGCGCTGGGAGGGGCGGCCGTGGTGGAGGCTCCAGGCGCTGTCGCGGATGACGGAGGCGGCCCACGCGGAGGCGTACGGCCAGGACTCCGGATCGGTCCTCAGCGGGTTGTGCTCCGCGAAGAGGCGGGCGGAGAGGCGACCCACCAGTTCGGGGGTCCTTCTCAGAAAGGAATCGGCGTGGGAGTTCTCCGGGAAGGGCGGCAGAACGCCGTTCTCCCACTCGGGGAAGGCCGAATCCTTACCATGCATGGGATGGTCGTGTCCATTCATTGAGCGCGTCACGAGAGGACCTGTCGTGTAAGGGGACGTGAATGCGGTTCGGGGCCACGGATTCGGGTCCCGAGGACGACCGGTGGGAAGCGCTCCGGGCGCGGCCCGGCGGAGGTCCTCACGTTCCTGTGTGTTCGCGCCACCCCCCGGTCAGGCGATTCCCGTCGGACTCCGCCGTGGGCAGCGCTTCCCCGGGCGCTGGTACGGAGTCCCACCCGATTTCTCCCGCGAAGGTCCTTTCTGGGAGGGGTCTGGGCGCGAATGTCCTGTTGGAGCCGGTTGGGGTCCGCGCCCGCCTGGTTCGGGTTTGTGTTTCAGTAGCGTATGTGATGGCGGAGTGGGCGGAAATGGTTCTCGAGGGCCGGTTCCGGTCAATGGCAGAAGTCGGAAGAATCGCAGGTCAGGACACAATGTCTGACTTGTGGCTTAAGTCACTTTTATCCGTGTTGCGGTGGGGCTTTCGCGGGGGAAGGAACCGGTTCGGGCGGCCTGCCGCGCCGCCCCGGGCGACGCCCCCTCAGCCGCGGTCGAAGGCGGGCGCGAGGGCCGCCTCGAACCGGGCCACCCAGTCGGCGGGGCCGCCCTCCACCCACGGGCAGTCGCGGACGAAGTGCTCCCACTCGTGCGCCATGGAGTCCCCGGTGAAGCCCGCGCCCTCGCGCAGGCGCCGTTCGTCCAGGCCGTCGGCCGCCTCGCCCGGCCCGGCTCCCCGCCCTGCGGCGGTTCCGGGCGCGGGCCGTCCCGGTCCGGGGCTCAGCGCGGGGCGAGGCCGTCGAAGAGGACCCGGACCACCTCGGCCAGGCTCTCCTCGACCTTCTCGGGCGGGGCCGCGGCCTTGAGCGTGGCGAAACCGTGCAGGGCGGCGGAGACGGTCATGGCGACGGGCCAGGGGTCGCCCCCGGCGATCTCGCCGTCGGACTGGCCGTCGACGATGGGCCGCACCACCGTGTCGAGCAGCCGTTCCACGGCGGCGGACAGCTGCGCGGAGGACCGGGGGTCGTGCTTGCGCGCGTACATCAGGTCGAGCAGCGCCGCGTTGTCGATCGCGAACCCCACGTAGGTCCGGGCCAGGGCCAGCACGCGGGTCCGGGCGCCGTCCTCCCCGACGGCGGCCAGGGCGTGTTCGAGGCGTCCGGTGAGGCGGTCGAACCCGGTGAGCGCCAGCGCGTCGAGGAGGGCCTGCTTGTCCTTGAAGTGGCGGCCGGGCGCGGCGTGGCTCACCCCCGCCTCACGGGCGAGTTCGCGCAGGGACAGCGCGGACGGACCGCGTTCGGCGAGCGCGCGCTCGGCGTTGGCGATCAGTGCGGCGCGCAGATCTCCGTGGTGGTAGGGGCGGTCGGCCATGCCATCCAGCATAAACGGAGGTGTCGGCGCCCCCCATTGTTGTCATTGACAACTTGTCGGGGGCTCGCCTACCGTGGCGGGATGGACACCTCACAGGTCACCATCCCCGACCTCGGCGGCCGCACCGCGATCGTCACCGGAGCCAACAGCGGTCTGGGGGTCGAGACCACGCGCATGCTGGTCGCGGCGGGGGCCCGCGTCGTCATGGCGGTGCGGGACGAGGTCAAGGGCAGGGCCGCGGCGGACAGCGTCGGCGGCGACACCGAGGTGCGCCGGCTCGACCTCGCCGACCTGGCGTCCGTGCGGGAGTTCGCCGACCGCTGGGAGGGCGACCTCCACCTCCTGATCAACAACGCGGGCATCATGGCGGTCGCGCAGGGGACGACCAGGGACGGCTTCGAGCTCCAGTTCGGCACCAACCACCTCGGCCACTTCGCGCTCACGAACCTCCTCCTGGAGCACATCACCGGCCGGGTCGTCACCCTCTCGTCGGGGCTGCACCGCAGTGCGCGGGGAATCGACTTCGACGACGTCAACCTGGAGCGCGGCTACACCCCCTACCGGGCCTACAACCAGTCCAAGCTCGCGAACCTGCTGTTCACGCTGGAGCTCCAGCGCCGCCTGGAGGACGCCGGCTCCCCGGTGCTGTCCACGGCCGCCCACCCCGGGTACGCGGCGACCGGCCTCCAGAGCCACGGCGCCAACCCGGTCTCCCGCACCCTCCTGCTCCTGGGCAACCGGGTCCTCGCCCAGAGCCCCGCCCACGGCGCGCTGCCCACGATCTTCGCCGCCACCCAGGACGTGCCCGGCGCGGCCTTCGCCGGCCCCAAGGCCATGGGCGGGTTGCGCGGCGCCCCCGCGCTCTCCAGCCGGAGCGAGGCCGCCTGGGACGGGCGCGCCGCCAAGCGGCTCTGGGCGCTGTCGGAGGAGCTGACCGGGGTCACGTTCCCGCTCCGGCCGAAGGACCGCGGCTGAGCGGACCGCGCGGGGACCGGCCTCGGACGACGGAGGGGCCCGCCGAACCCGGCGGGCCCCTCCGTCGTCCGCCGCCCCGCTACGGGGTGAGGACCAGCTCGTCGACGGCGGCCTCCCGCACCGCCTCCTCGCTGACGACGAACGGCAGGGTCCCGCCCTCGCTCCACGGCTCCAGCTGGTCGTCGTAGTGGGGGTGGAAGGCGTGGCCGGAGTTCCCGGTGAGGTGGATCCACGTGGACGCGTCCCGGTCGGACAGGTCCACCACCATCCGCATCGACGGCACCGCGGTGATCCCGTAGCCCTCGGCGTCGTTCCAGCCGGTGGCGTTCACGATGCCGGAGCCGCCGGAGCTCTCCACCGGGCCCCGGTTGAACAGCCACTCGACCGGTCCGATCCCGGACGTGCCGAACGACTCGTGGGTCGCCGTGAGGGTGTGCAGGTCGCCCCAGCGCCAGTCGGCGGGGTCGTCGCCCAGCAGCTCCGTCAGCTCCGCCGCGGCGGCGTCCATCGCGGCGGCCAGCACCTCGTCGCGCCCGCTCGCCTCCGCGCCCCGCCACCAGGCCGAGTCGGGGTCGTCGAGCAGACCGCCCACCACGTACATCCCGCGCGAGTTCCCGCTCATCGCGTACGGCTCCAGCTCGTCGAACAGCAGGGGGAGCAGGTGCCGCCAGGTGGCCTGGTAGAACGCGGCCCCGGCCGAGTCCGTGTCGGTGAACAGGTCCCAGTCGCGCAGCTGCTCCTGGGCCCGGGCGGCGGCGCCGTCCACCTCTGCCTCCAGCAGGTGCGGGACGACGTCGACGGCTCCGCCGTGGAACGAGTCCATGTGGATGTCCGACATGTCCTGGCCGTCGACCGGTCCGTCCGCGAGGGCCTCGTCCAGCAGGTCGTTGATCCGCTGGGAGCGGTAGCCGTAGTCCCAGTCGTCGGTGAGCATGTGCTCGTAGTCGGCGTCCACACCCGACTGGTTCGCGGTGACGATGACGCCCGACGCGGGGTTGTACACGCTCGGCAGCTCGTCGAAGGGGATGCGGTCCCCCCAGTCGTAGTCCGAGTCCCACCCGGGGGCGGGGTAGCGGCCGTCGCCCCTGCCGCGGATCGGCACCGCTCCGGGCGCCTGGTAGCCGATGTTGCCCTCGTTGTCGGCGTAGACGAGGTTCTGCGCGGGGACGTCGAACTGGCTCGCGGCCTCACGGAAGCCGTCCCAGTCGCGGGCCCGGTTCAGGGTGAAGATCGCGTCAGCCGTGGTGCCCGGGCTCAGCGCGGTCCACTGGAGGGAGACCGCGTACTCGCCGCCGTCCGCGCCCTCCGGCCCGGCGTCCTCCGCGACGGCGGCCAGCCCCTCGCCCACGGCGGTGTCGGACATCAGCGGGCCGTGGTGGGTGGAGCGGACGAGGATGTCGACGTCGTCGCCCCCGGCGACCCGGATGGTCTCCTCCCGGGTCTCCAGCGGCAGGGTCTCGCCGTCGACCACGTAGCCGTCGCCGTCGATCTCCTCGACGAACAGGTCCATGACGTCGGGGTTGAGGTTGGTGAACCCCCACGCGATCGACTCGTTCTGCCCGATCACCACGCCGGGCAGCCCGGAGAAGCTGAACCCGCTGACGTCGAACGGGCAGGCGTCGGTGATCTCGGTGCAGTGCAGCCCGATCTGGTACCAGGTGGACGGCATCGACGCGCCCAGGTGGGGGTCGTTGGCCAGGAGCGGGAGGCCGCTCTCGGTGTGCTCGCCGCCGACGACCCACGAGTTGGAGCCCAGGTCGGGGCTGGTGCTGGGGCCGAGCATGCGCGGCAGCGACGCGGCGGCGTCCGCCACCCCGGCCAGGGCCGGGACGACGCCCTCGGGGAGTTCGGGGGCGCGGCGCTCGTCGCCCTCCGGCGGACCGTCCCCGGACCCGCCCTCCTCGCCCGGGGCGATGTGCTCGCCGGTGTCCGTGATGGGCTCGTGCTCCTCGAACGGATAGGCCGGGTAGAGGTCCTCGACCTGCTCCTCGGTCAGCCCGGCGTCGAGGAGCTGGGCGCGCTCGGTCTCCTCCTGCATGTTGCCGCCCAGGTCCCAGGCCATGGCCTTGAGCCAGGCGAGGCTGTCGACGGGACTCCACTCCTCGATCTCGTGCCCCCCGTTGAGCACGGCCAGGAGGCCGTACTCCAGGCTCGCCGCCGCGCCGTCGTGCCCGTCCAGCCACGCGTTGACGCCGTCCGCGTAGGAGTCGAGGTAGCCCCGCGTCTCGGGGGTCAGGAGCTCGTACTCCTGCTCGGCGACGTGCCGCCAGCCCATGGTGCGCAGGTAGACGTCGGTGTCCACCTGGTCGGGGCCGAACAGTTCGGCGGTGCGGCCCGCCGTGACGTGGCGGCGGAAGTCCATCTCCCAGAACCGGTCCTGGGCGTGGGTGAACCCCTGCGCCATGAAGAGGTCGCGGGTGTTGTCGGCGTAGACGTGCGCGACGCCGTTGCCGTCGCGCAGCACGGTGACCTGCGACTCCAGCCCCGGGAGGGCGAGTTCGCCCGAGGTCTCGGGGAAGGATCTCCGGACGGTCCAGACCCCGAGGAGCGCGGCGACGAGCACCAGGGCCGTCACGGTCGCCAGAAAGCCCAGAAGTACACGAACAAGCACACGCTTACGCATTACACCCATGGCGGAACCCTAGAGTGCCCGAGGTCACAGTCTCTAGTGGTCGGCGTGTGTGGGCCCAAGTCGTTACCAACCGGTACGTCCGGGCGGCCCGGCGCGGGCCGGGGCGGGGCGCGCCCCGGCCGCGGGGGTCAGGAGCCGAGCACCTCCGCCAGGCGCTCGGCGACCATCGGGACGCTGTAGTAGTCCATGCGGAAGGACGCGGCGCCGAGGGTGAACACCCGGTCCTCCTCCCAGGCGGGGATGTTCTCCAGGGTGGGGGAGACCTCCAGGTAGTCCTCGATCTCCTGGCCCTGGGTGTTGACGAACAGCAGCGTGGCGTCGCCGAAGTCCGAGGCGCGCTCGGCCGACAGCTCGACGATGTCGCCGCGCTCCCCGCCCTGGCCGCCCGGTGCGGCGACGTCGTCGGGCAGTTCGTGGACGGTGAGTCCGAGGTCGGTGGCCAGGCGCCCCTGCGCGGACTCCTCGGTGAACACGTTGAACCCGTTCGGGGTGCCGGTCAGGATGACCACGTCGTGCGCGGTGTCCAGGTCGGCGGAGACCTCCTCGACCAGCGCCTCGTACTCGGCGGTGATCTCCTCGGCCCGGTCCTGGCGCGCGAAGGTCTCGGCGTACTGGTCGGTGGTGTCCAGCCAGGCCGTGTCGGACTCGCCGTGCACGACGGTGGGGGCGATCCCGGAGAGCTGTTCGTACAGCTCCTCGGGGACGGTGTCCGCGCCGAACCCGTTGCCGACGATGAGGTCGGGCTCCGCGGCGGCGACCGCCTCCAGGCCGACCTCCGGGCCGGGCAGGGGCTCGACGCCCCGCTCGTCGGCGGTCTCCGCCCACTGGGCGAAGAAACCCTTGTCGTCGGTGAGGGCGGAGGTGCCCGCGACGCCCGACGCGACCACGGGGACGTCCAGGCTCAGGAGGAGGGGCGTGCTGGTGACGCTGACCGAGACGACCCTCTCGGGTTCCGCGGGGATCTCGGTGTCTCCGTAGAGGTGGGTGACGGTGCGGGTCTCCCCCTCGCCGGCGGGGGGCGCGGCGGTTTCCCCGGCGCCGCAGCCCGCGAGGAGGAGGACGAGGGTCGCGGTGGCCGCGCCGGTGGTTAGGGTGGCGGAGACGGGTGCTTGCTTCATGACAAGAATAGTTAGGTATGGCTATCCTAAATGTCAATCCGGTAGAGTGTGAGGAACGATGACCACGTCACGGCCGTCCACCCGAACCACCCCTCCGGCCCGCAAGGACACCGGGGTCCCGTCCGCCCGCGCGGCGGGGGAGGCCCTGCTGCGCGTGGCCCAGCGCCTGGAGCGGCTCCTCGGCGGGCTCGCGGCGGAGCACGGCCTCACCGCGTTCCAGGCGCGTGCGCTCCGTGCCCTGCACGACACCGCGTCGCAGAGCGCGCTGGCCGGGCAACTGGGCTGCACGGCCTCGCGCGTGTCGATCGTCACGGGCGAACTGGAGGCGCGCGGGCTCGTGCGCAGGGTCGCCGCGGTCAGCGACCGGCGCATGCGCGTGGCCCGCCCCACGGAGGAGGGCAGCCGCGTGGTCGACGCGATCGGAGCGGGGCTGAACGCCCGGTCGCCGCTCTCGACGGCCCTCACCGAGGACGAGGTGGTCGCCCTGTACGGGCTCCTCGCCGAGGTCGAGGCCGCCCCCGAGGACTGACGCCGGCCGCCGTCCGGTCCGCCCCCGGGCCCGTTCCCGGCCCTGCCTGCCCCGGGAACGGGCCCGGTCCGCTCCTGCGCCCGGATGCCGCTCCCACCAGCCCGCCCCCGCCCACGACACGAGAAGCCGGAGAGGCCGAACCGCCCATGCCGCAGCCCGCCGCCTACACGATCCCTCCGCGCCTCAAGCGCACCGTCCGCCCCGAACGGGTCGCCACACCCGGTGTGGACGGGGCCGCCCGCGACCCCGAGGCGTTCTGGCGCGGTGTGGAGGCGGGGGGCACCCCCGTGGTGGGCGGGGACGACGGCACGGGCCACCGGACGGTGACCTTCCTGTGGCGGGGCGGGGACGAACTCGCCGACGTCGTCCTCGTCGCGAACAAGATCGCCGACGCCGACTCCTACGAGCACAACCGCATGGAGCGGGTCCCCGGCACCGATGTGTGGCACCTGACCTACCGGATGCGCGACGACTGGCGGGCCTCCTACACGGTCGCCCCCGTGCCCGCCGACGGCGCGCCCGCACCCGAGGGGGCCCTGTCCGCGACGACCCGGCTGCGGCGCGAGCGCGCCCTCGCCGTCGCCGACCCGGAGGACCGCCCCGCCGTCGCCCGCTGGTTCGACGCCCTGGCCCACGCCGTCCCCGACCCCCTCGCGCGGGAGCGGCTGGACGCCACCGCGTCGGTGGTCTCCCTGCCCGGCGCCCCGCCCGAGCTGTGGCGTCCGTCCGGCGGACGGGTCACCGCCGCCCGCGCCGAGGGGGAGGCCCCGGCGGAGGCCGGCACGGTGACCGCGGCGCGACTCGCCGGCGCCGCGCTGGGCAACACCCGTACCGTGTGGGTCCACCGGCCCGCCCAGGCCCCGCCGGACGGGCTCCCCTGGCCGGTCGTCGTCCTCCTGGACGGCCAGGACTGGCACACGCTGCCCCTGGCCCCGCTCCTCGACGGGCTGATCGCCGACGGAACCCTGCCCCCGGCCCTGACCGTGATGGTCGACTCCCTGGACCCCGCCACCCGGACGCGTGAGCTGGCCTGCGACGACGCCTTCGTGGACTTCCTCGGGCACGAGCTCCTCCCGTGGCTCGGCGACCGCCACGACGTCACCGCCGACCCCGGGCGCACCCTCGTCGCCGGGCAGAGCCTGGGCGGACTCACCGCCCTCTACGCGGCCCACCGCGCACCGCACCGGTTCGGCCGGGTCCTGTCCCAGTCGGGCTCGTTCTGGTGGCCGAACGTCGCCGTGGCCGGCGGGGAGAGCGAGCGCATGGCGCGCCTGGTCGCCGGGGCGGACACCGTCCCCGGCCGGGTCCACCTCAGCGCGGGCCTCAACGAGTGGGCCCTGCTCGACGCCAACCGGCGCCTGCGCGACGCCCTGGCGGCACGCGGGGCCGAACTGGGCCGGGAGCCCGGATCGGTGGTGCTCACCGAGTACAACGGCGGCCACGACCGCGCCTGCTGGCGGGCCGGGCTGCCGGACGGGCTGGTCTTCCTCACCTCCGACTGGGAGCGCCGGGCGCGGTGACCGGGGACGGCCGCGTGCCGGGCCCGGCCGTGCGGAGAGCCCGTGCCGGGCCCCGGGCCCCGCGTGCCAGGTCCCGGGCCCCGTGCCTCGCGCCCCGCGTGCCGGGCCCGGACGGCGCGGTGCTGGAAGGCCGCCCGCTCCGGCGCCCCGCCGGGCCGAGTCAGATCCTGACGCCCGCCCCGGCGGCCTCGCGGCGCAGCCGCGCCACGACCTCGCCCGCCGGGTCCTCCGAGGCCAGCCGGAACCCCTGGCCCGCCCAGAGGGCCATCCCGCCGGTGTCCCCGGCCCTCGCCGCGGCGGCGCGCAGCGGCTTGGTCATGTGGTGCACGTCAGGGTAGGCGTAGGGCCTCTCCGGGTGCTCGGTGATGAACCGGTTGACCAGTCCCCGCGCCGGGCGCCCCGTGAACGCCCAGGTCACCGCGGTCCGGTCGAAGGCGGGGTCGGCGAGCGCCGCCTTGTGCGCGGGGTTGGCGCCGCTCTCCGGGCAGCGCAGGAACGCGGTCCCCAGCTGCGCCGCCGCCGCGCCCGCGCCGAGGACGCGGGCGATCCCCTCCCCGGTCATGAGGCCGCCGGCGGCGATCACCGGCACGTCCACCGCCGCGACCACGTCGGCCACGAGGTCGAGCAGCGGCCGGTCCCCGCCGAGGACCGGGTCGAACGAGGCCCGGTGCCCGCCCGCCTCCAGGCCCTGCGCGCACACCCCGTCGGCGCCGCGACCGACCGCGGTCCGCGCCTCCTCGGCCGTGGTCACCGTGACCACGGTGGCGGTCCCCACGGCGCGCAGCCGGGCGAGGGTGGCGGCGTCGGGGCAGCCGAACGTGAACCCGGCCACCGGGACCGCGGCCTCGACCAGAAGGTCGATCTTGGCCTCCCACGCGTCGTCGTCGTGCACCGGTTCGCCGACGGCCGCCCCCTGGCGGCCGGACTCGGACTCCAGCCGCAGCCGGTGGGCCCGGACCGCGTCCGGGTCGGAGGGAGGGCCGGGCACGAACACGTTCACCCCGAAGGCCTGGGCGCCGGCCTCGCGCACCTGCCGGATCTGGTCGCGGACCGCGTCGGGCGCCAGGTACCCGGCGGCGAGGTGTCCGATCCCGCCCGCGCGGTCCACGGCCGCCGCCAGGGCGGGCGTGGAGCTGCCGCCCGCCATGGGCGCCTGGACGACCGGGCGCTCCCGCAGTAGTTCCGCCAGACTCATGTGTCCCTCACTTCTCCCGGTTCTCGGACCTCCCGGATTCCGGAGAAATGCTACCGACCGGTGATTTCGGGAACGCGCGGACGTCCGGTGTTCGGAGCGGCGCATTTCCGAGAAAGGTGTCCCGGGTCACAACAATGGCTTTCGAGGGGATTCCCGCGCTGCCGTCGGGGCCGGGGAACGGTGGCGGGGCGCCCTTTCGGGGCCGCCCGCGGCGTGCTTCCCCGGGCGGCCCCGTCCCTCTCCGGGCGGCCGGGACGCCGCCGGGATCACCCGCGCGGACCGTCCGCCTCCGGCGCGGGCTCCGCCCCCTCGGCGTGCCGCGCGCCCTCCGTGTGGTGCGCGACCTCCGCGGGCCGGGCCTCCTCGGAGTGCCGTGCCGGGTCCGGAACGGTCCGGGCCAGCACCGCCGACGCCACCGCCAGGAGCACGCCGACCGCGGCCAGCGCCGTCGTCGCCCGGGGCAGGCCGAACAGCTCCCACAGCCACCCGAACGACAGCGTGGTCGCCATGACGAGGACCCCGGCGACCATCGCCAGCATCGAGAACATGGTGTTGCGGTTGGCGTCGGTGAACATCGTCTGCTGCCACACGCCCGTCAGCACGCCCGCCAGCCCGATCAGGAACTCGCCCGCGACGAGGCCGGCCCACAGGGGCACGGCCCCGTGCGCGGCCAGGGCCACGGGGGCGCCCACCAGGGTCGCGCACGCCGGGCCCCACAGCCGGGGGTCCCGCAGGTCCAGGAACTTCGCGCACAGGGCCCCCACCGTCAGGGCCGCCGTCATCACCAGCAGCATCAGCCCGTTGAGCCGCACGTCGTCGCCGTGCGCGGCCACCAGCATCGGCTGCCAGGACACCACCAGGAGGGCGGTGCCCACGGCCATCGACGCCGTCAGCGCCACCAGGGGCAGGAACCGGACGCCCGCCACCAGTGCGGCCGACTCGGCGACGATGGCGAGGACCCGGCGCCCCGGCTGGCCCGGCGACGGGGGGAAGCACACCGGGCCGAGCGCGGCCAGCAGCACGAGGAGGCCGCCGCCCGCGGCGACCAGCAGGTCGGCGGGCAGCCAGGCGCCCGCCACCATGACCGAGGCCGCCCCCAGGACCGCGCCGCTCCTCCTCGCCACCTGTCCGTACCGGACCGTCCGCGCGATCCGGGCCGCCCGGTCCCGGCTGCCGATCCGGTTGACCACGAGCGCGGTGGGCGTCCCCGAGTACAGGTGGTAGCCGACCGCCCACAGGCCCAGGGCCGGCGCCGTCGTGGCGAGCGCGTCGGCGAGTCCGAACGCCGCGAACCCCGCGCCCCACAGGGCCAGCCCCACCACCATGAGACGGCGGTGCCCGTAGCGGTCGCCGAGCGCTCCGCTCGGCGCCTCGACGACCAGGCCGACCAGGTGCGCCGCGGCGAGCACCGAGCCCAGGAGCCACGGGTCCACCCCGCGCTCCAGGAGGACCGTGACGAACACCGCGCCGAAAAGGAAATCGGCCACGGCCGCGGCCAGGACGAAAACGGAGAAACGGCGGAGGAGGGAGTTCTCCCGTAACGGTGCGACGGTCATGGCAGGTGCTTTCCTGTCAGGGGGGTGTCGTTCCCGTGCGTGAATTCCGGTCAAACTAACACGCGTTCACCCTGTCATCCAGCTGTTTTGTCCGCAGCCGTTTCCCGCGGGAAACCGGCCAGGGCGTCCGAGAGGGCCCCCGCCAGGACCGGGACCCCCGGATGCGTGCTCCCGCGCGGCCACACCAGCCCCATCGACGACTCGGGGAGCCCGCTGACCGGCACGAACACGATGTCCTCCCGGCCGTGGTGCCGTGCGGTGGACCCGCACAGCAGCATCGCGCCCCGGCCCGCGGCGACCAGCGACAACCCCTCCTGGAGCGTGTCCACCCCGGACTCGTGCCGGATCGTCCGGCCGAGCGGGGTGACGGTCGGGGAGTGCACGCGCAGCCAGTAGTCGGGCGCTTTCCGGACCGGGACGAGCGGCACCCGCGCCATGTCCTCCACGCCGACCCGGGACCGCGAGGCCAGCGGGTGGTCCGCGGGGAGCACGAGCCGCTGCGGCTGCCGGGAGAACTCCGGCCCCACCACCAGGTCCCGCTCGCGCACGGGGAGGAGCACGACGGCGGCGTCGACCTCGCCCTCGCGCAGCGGCCCGAACGGGTCGGAGAGCGTGATCTCCACGATGTCCACCCGGGACTCGGGGTCCCGCTCCTCGAACACCCGGACGGCCGTGGCCACGGGACCGTTCACCGACCCCTGGAAGCCGAGGCGCAACCGGCGCCGCCCGTCCCGGGCGCGCTCGCGGGCCCCGTCCACCACCGCCGCGAGGGTGCGGTAGGCGGGCCCCAGCGCGGCGAGGAACTCCTCGCCGAACGGCGTGAGCGACACGCGGCGGCTCGTCCGGTCCACGAGGGGCGCGCCGACCCGGTTCTCCAGCGAGCGCAGCAGCTGGCTGACCCTGCTCTGCGACACGAACAGCCGCTCGCCCGCGTGGCCGAAGTGCAGTTCCTCCGCCAGGACCAGGAAGCACTCCAGCTCCCGGATCTCGATGCCCTTCACCCGGCCCCGCCCCCGCTCGTGTGCGCGCCGCCGTGGCGCCGGTCACGTCCCGGGCCGCGCACCGGGATCGATGAACCTCCCTCATGGAAGCATGAGGGGTTCGCCGTTGTTCCGGCCGCCTCCCGGGTCTTGGCTGGTGCCCATGACCACCGCGCGTACGGGGGAGACCCCCGAGGGGCAGCGTCACGAGCCCCCACCACCTGTTCCGTCCGACCGGGGCCTCCCGGCGGCCCCGCCTCCGGCCTCCCCGGTCCGGGGGTGGGCGGCCGTCGCCGCCGTGGCCGCCGCGACCTTCACCGTGGTCACCTCCGAGATGCTGCCGGTGGGACTGCTGACGCCGATGGGGGACTCCCTGGGCGTCACCGGCGGCACCGCTGGGCTCACCCTGACGATCACCGGCCTGGTGGCGGCGGCCTCCGCCCCCCTCGTCCCGGCGGCGGTCGCCCGCGCGGACCGCCGCACGGCCCTCGTCGGGTTCCTGCTGCTGCTCTGCGCCGCGAACCTGGCGTCCGCCCTCGCGCCGGGCTTCGCGGTGATGGTCGTCGCCAGGGTCCTGGTGGGCGTCGGCATGGGCGGGGTCTGGGCGCTGGCCGCGCCGCTCGCCCCGCGGCTGGTGCCCGGCGGGTCCGTCGGCGCGGCCACGACCGTGATCTTCGCCGGTATCGCGGTCGCGTCCGTCCTGGGGGTGCCCGTCGGCGCGTTCCTCGGAGCACTGGCGGGGTGGCGGGCGGCCTTCGCGGCGTTCGCGGGGCTGGCCCTGCTGGTGGCGGGCGCCCTGGCGCTCCTCCTCCCCGCGCTCCCCCCGGAGGGGGCGGCGCGGCCCGGGGGAGCGGCGGGCCTGTTCCGCGACCCCCGTGTGGTCACCGGACTGCTGGTCACCGGGCTGCTGGTGACCGGCCACTTCGCCGCCTACACCTACGTCCGGCCGGTCCTGGCCGACGCGGCGGGCCTCGGAGCCGGGCTCATCGGCACGGTGCTGCTGGTCTACGGCGTCGCCGGCGTGCTCGGCAACTTCGCGGCGGGCCCGCGGGCCGCACGGGCGCCGCGCGCCACCGTCGCGGTGATCGCGGCCCTGCTGGCCGGGTCGGTGCTGCTCGTGCCGCTCCTCGGCGGGGGCGTCATCGCGGCCGGGGCGCTGGTGGCCGTGTGGGGGCTGGCCTACGGGGGAGTGTCGGTGAGCGTCCAGTCCTGGCTGATGGCCTCGGCGCAGGGGGACCGCGAGACGGCCTCCGGGGTCTTCGTCGGGGTCTTCAACGCGAGCATCGCGCTGGGCGCGTTCGCGGGCGGGCGCGTCCTCGACGCGGCCGGGACCGCGCCGGTGACCTGGCTGGCCGGGGCCCTGGCCCTGGGGGCCCTGGTGGCCGCCCTGGCGGGCCGGGCCCCGTCGAACCCCCGCTGAGGTGCGGGGCGGGCGGGGTGGTCCGCGGTCCCGCCCGGGACCGCGGACGCCTCGGCCGCGGGGTCCCGGCCCGGCGGGTCCGACCCGCCGGGCCAACGGATACGCTCGGCGCGACAAGCAGTTTCGCGGGGAGGAAAGCACCATGACAGCGACCGCGGTCGTCACCGGAGCCAGCAGCGGGATCGGGGCCGCCACCGCGCGCGGGCTGGCGGCGGAGGGTTACGAGGTGGTCCTCGTGGCCCGCCGCGCGGACCGCATCGAGGCGTTGGCCGAGGAACTGGCCAAGGAGGGCCACAGCGCCCGCGCCCACGTCCTCGATGTCACCGACCGCCCGGCGGTGGACGCCTTCGCGGAGTCCCTGGGCGCCTGCGACGTGCTGGTGAACAACGCGGGCGGCGCCATCGGCACCGAGACCGTCGCGACCGCCGACCCCGCCGACTGGCGGACCATGTACGAGGTCAACGTCATCGGCGTCCTGAACATGACGCAGGCGCTGCTGCCCAAGCTCATCGCCGGTGGTGACGGAACCGTTCTGGTGGTGTCCTCGGTGGCCGGGCACGTGGCCTACGAGGGCGGCGGCGGTTACGTGGCGGCCAAGCACGGCGCCCACTCCGTCGCCGCCACGCTGCGCCTGGAGCTGTGCGGGGAGCCGGTCCGGGTGCTGGAGGTCGCCCCCGGGATGGTCATGACCGAGGAGTTCTCCCTCAACCGGCTGCGGGGGGACGCGGACAGGGCCGCGGCGGTCTACGAGGGCGTGCCCGACCCGCTCAGCGCGGAGGACGTCGCGGACACCATCGTGTGGGCGATCACCCGGCCCCCGCACGTGAACATCGACCTCATGGTGGTGCGCCCGCGTGCCCAGGCCGCCCAGCACAAGGTCCACCGCGTGAAGGGCTGACCAGGCGACCGTGCGGGGTCCGGTCCCGGCCGGGGCCGGGCCGCAGCGGGGCCGGACCGGGGCCTTGATGTCAACCAATGTTGAGGTTCTACGGTGGGGGTCTCGCCAGATCCTCCTTGGAAGGCCCCCGCCATGACGACGCAGAACCCCTCCGACGCCGGACTCGCCGCCCAGCCGGCCGCGTACTGGACCGGGGTCGCCTACGAGTCCCTCATCGCGTTCACCCGCGCGCGCCAGGCCGAACTCGGCTACACCCAGCCCCAGTTCTGGCTGCTGCGCAACTTGTCGGAGAACGACCTCTCGCCCGACGGGCGGGGGAGGACCGTTCCCGAGCTGCGCGAGGCCATGGCCTCCTACCTCAGGCCCGAGGACGATCTCGCGGCGGAGTCGGAGGCGCTGCTCGGGCGCGGCTGGCTGACCCGCGACGGCGAGGGGCGGCTGTGGATCACGGAGGAGGGGGAGGAGGCCCGCGTCGGCCTCAAGCGGAACGCCCCGGCGATCCGCGACGCGATCCACGAGGGCATCGACGACGCCGACTACGTCACCGCGCTCAAGGTGCTCCGGCGGATGATCGGCAACACCGGGGGTGCGGTCTGACCTCCGGGTCCGGCCGGGGCCTTCCCGGGCACCCGGCCGGGCGATGGGGCATGATCGGCTTCCGTGGGCGCGTTCCCCGCGCACGCGGGGATGGACCCCGTTGGCCGGGTCCGGCCAGCTTCCCATTCAGACCCGTTCCCGGGGTAGGACCGCAGCGTCCCGACTGAGCAGGAGAATCCCCGTGGCCACGTGCTCCATGTGCAATGGTGAAGGAACCGTCGTCATCAACACCGACGGTGACGGCAGTGGTGGCGGCTGGTCGCACCAGGACGTCGTCACATGCTCCGGCTGCAAGGGAACGGGAGAGAAGTGACAGCTGGCCTCGACGCCCTCCACTCCGCCCTGGTGGAACGCCTCGACACCCCCCAGGCGATCCGCGCCGCGTTCGCCGCCCACCCCCGGCACCGCTTCATCCCCGACATGGTCTGGCCCGACGCGACCGGCCTGCCGCTGTACCGGACCGCGGACCCCGACAGGTGGACGCGCCTGGTCTACGGCACCGACGCGGTCACCACCCAGGCCAACGACGGCGGGGGCGGACCGCGCAACGAACCCACCTCGTCCTCCTCCGCCCCCCAGGTCATGGCGGACATGATCGCCGCCGCCGGAGTCCACGAGGGTATGCGGGTGTTGGAGATCGGCACCGGCACCGGCTGGAACGCCGCGATCCTGTCCTCCCTCGTGGGGGAGAAGGGCGCGGTGACCAGCGTCGAGATCGACCCCGGGGTCGCCGCCCTGGCCCGGGAGCGGCTCACCGGGACCGGCGTCACCGTCCGCACCGCCGCCGAACCGCCCCCGGGCGAGGTCTACGACGCGGTCGTCGCCACCTGCGCGGCGACCCGGATACCGCGAGCCTGGCTCACCGCCGCAGACGACGGGGCGGCGCTCGTGCTCCCCTGGAGCCCGCACCCGGCCGCGCACAGCACGCCGATCGCCGCCCTGACGGTGCGCGGGGGGCGCGCGTCGGGGCCGTTCGTGCGCGAGGCGGCGTTCATGCGCGACCGCACGCAGCGTCCGGGGGACCTCCCCTTCCCCGGCCTCGGGCAACCGCCGGCACAGGCCCCCGGCTTCCCGGTCGGTTCGGGTGAACTCATCGGTTCGGGAACGCTGACCCGGCTCATGCTCATGCTGCCCGGCGTGCGGCTGGGCACCGGGGTCCGCCCCTTCCGGAGCGGCCACGGCCGCATCGTGTGGACGGGCGCCGGGACGGCGTGGGCGTACGTGTGGCCGGACGGCACCGTGACCGGCGGCGGCGACCGCGACCTGGGCGCAGAGCTGGCGGACGCCTACCGGCGCCTCCGGGAGGCGGGCCTTCCCGCCCTGGACGCCTTCACCCTGGAGGTCGACCCCGAAAAGGACTTCTGCCGGGTCTCGTGCGCGGCGGTCGGCCGACACTGGGACCACCCCGTCACGCCCTGACGCCACCTCGAAAAGCGCGATGCGAAGATCCTGGAAGTCCTGGGCCTGCACCTGTCCGCCACCGCGTTCCTGCGCTGAGAGGATCAGCCGTGTTCACCATGCGTTCCGCCACCGGGGACGACACCCCCGGCGTCGCGTCGATGATCACCGCGCGCTGCGACTGGATGGAACAGCGCGGATCGGAGTCCTGGCGTGAGAACGTCGACGCCTCCACCGCCCGCCCGGCGACCGCCTTCGCCCCGATCGACCAGGAGAGACCGTGTTCACAGGACTGAGCGCCTTCCCCCTGACCCCGCTGGACGACGACCGCTTCGACGAGCGCGCCTACGCCGGGCTCATCGCCCGCCTGGTCCGGGCGGGCGTCGATTCGATCGGCGCGCTGGGTTCGACCGGTTCCTATGCCTACCTCGACCGTGAGGAGCGCCGCCGGGTGGCCCGCACCGCCGTGCGCTCGGCGGGCGGCACCCCGGTGATCGTCGGCATCGGAGCGCTGCGCACCTCCCATGTGCGGGCGCTGGCCCAGGACGCCCAGGAGGTCGGTGCGGCCGGTGTGCTGCTGGCCCCGATGAGCTACCAGGCGCTCACCGACGACGACGTGTTCGGGCTCTACGAGGAGGTCACCGCGGAGCTGTCGGTGCCGCTGGTCGTCTACGACAACCCGGGCACGACGCACTTCGCCTTCTCGAACGAGCTGTACGCGCGCATCGCCGCGCTGCCGAAGGTGGCCGCGATCAAGATCCCCCCGGTGCCTCGGGACCCGGCCGCCGCCCGCGAGCACGTCGCCGCGGTCCGGGAAGCGGTCCCCGACCACGTGACCATCGGCGTCTCCGGCGACGGTGCGGCCGCCGCCGGTCTGAACGCCGGCTGCCGGACCTGGTTCTCCGTGCTGGGCGGCACTGTGCCCGACACGGTGTCGCCCCTGGTGAAAGCCGCCCTCAACGGCGACTCCGCGGCCGCCGTCGCCGAGTCCGAGCGCCTGCGGCCGTTGTGGGAGATGTTCGCCGCCCACGGCAGCCTGCGCGTGACGGCCGCGATCGCCGAACACCTGGAGCTGGTCCCCCCGCACTGCCTGCCGCGCCCGCTCCTGGGCCTCGCCGCCGCCCAGCGGGAGCGGGTGGCCCGTCTCGTCGAGGAGCTGCGCCTGGCCTGAGCCGCACGGGCACGTCCACCGGGCGGGTGCCGGCCCGCCGCCTTCCGGAAGGCGAGGGCCGTGCCCCTCGCACGGGCGGGGCTCGGAGCGGGCGCGGGCGGGGACCCGGTCAGAAGACGGGGCCGGCCGTGCCGTCCGGGTCGGCGGCCTGGCACTCGGCGCAGTCGCAGTAGTTGGTCATCGACATGGAACGGCACCGGGTGCAGATCTTCCGCTTCGCCCCGGGGGCGTCGTGCTTCCAGTCGTGGTGCCCACGCCGACAGATCCCGGAGGGGCGGAGGGCGGTGTCGTCACGCGAGGAGTCCATGGCGCAACCGTAGCCCCGGCGGGCGGGCGGGGCCAGGGCGAACCGTTCCTCCCCGGCATGGCGCCGCCGGGCGCCCGGGGCATCCCGGGCATCCCCGACACCCCGGACAGGCCGGAGCCCGGTACCGCCGCGCGACGGCACCGGGCTCCGGGGTCCCGACCCGGGTCAGGCGTCCAGGTCGGTGGCCAGCATCTCCACCAGTTCGTCCAGGACCTTGTCGGAGGTCTCGGAGTCCTCGGCGGCGAGGGTCACGGTCTCGCCGTGCTTCGCGCCCATCGCCATCACCGCGAGCACGCTGCGCGCGTCCACCGGGTCACCGCCCTCGCGGGCGACGGTGACGGGCAGGCCGGACGAGTTGACGGCCTGGACGAACAGGGAGGCCGGGCGTGCGTGCAGGCCTTGGGGCGAGCCGATGGCCACGGTGCGCTGGGGCATGTCAGTCCTCGGGGAGTAGTCGTCGGCCGGGGGGAGGTCCCGGCCTGTTCACGGTTTCGGAACGTCAGAGCTGGTCGACCGGCGACAGGGGGTCGGGGTCGGCCACCACGGTGATCGAGTCGGAGGCCACGTCGCCGGGGGAGGGGACGGTCGTTCCCGGCAGGGACACCGCGGCGGTGCCCCAGGCCACGGCGTGCCGCAGCCGCTCGACGGGGGAGTCGCCGGCGCCCAGGAACCCGGCGAGGGAGCAGTCGCCCGCGCCGACCGTGCTGCGCGTGCGGACCTCGGGACCGCGTGCCCACCAGGTGTTCTCGGGGTCCACGAGTATCGCACCGTGGCCTCCGAGTGTCACCAGGGCGGAGCTGTTGCCCCACCCCAGGACCTCGCGTGCGGCGCCGACGACGTCGCCGACCGTCGGCAGCTCCCGGCCGATGAGCCCGGCCAGCTCCTCGTGGTTGGGTTTGAGCAGCGACACCGAACCGGCGCGGGCCGCCGCCTCCAGGGGCTTGCCCGAGGTGTCCAGGGCCAGCGCCACCCCGTAGGAGGCGGCGAGTTCGGCCACGCGCACGTACAGGTCGTCGGGCGCGCCGGCCGGGAGGCTGCCGCTCGCCACCACCCACTCCGGACCCGCGGACAGCTCGTCCTCCAAGGCGGTCAGGAGCGCGTCGGTCTCCCCGGGGGTCAGGGTGGGGCCGGGGGCGTTGAGCTTGGTGGTGGTGCCGTCGGTCTCGGTCACGGCGACGTTGGCCCGGGTCTCCCCGGCGATGGGGACGGTGACGCAGGGAAGGTCGCCGAGCAGGGTGACGAGTTCGGCGCCGCCGCCTCCGCCCACGGGGAGGACGGCCCTCGTGGGGACGCCCGCCACGCGCAGGGCCCTGGCGACGTTGACGCCCTTGCCGCCCGCCTGCGCACGGGTGGCCGACACCCGCAGGACTTCGCCCCGTACGAGGCGCTCGACCTCCAGGGTGTGGTCCACGCTCGGATTGGGGGTGAGGGTCAGGATCATCGGTTCTCTCTTCGAGGTGTCCGCGCCCAGCCCGGCCCGGATGTGGGACTGCTTTTGATTATGTGTGTTTGTCTGTGTATGTCAACAGTATTGTGTCCGGGTTTCCGGTTCGGAGGCGGGGGCGTGGGGTGCGATGTGTGGTTCGCGGCCCGGACGTCTCCAGGGGTGCTCAGATGTTCACGGTCTGCTCCTCCTGGTCAGACTGCCCGATCGGCGCGCTCCGGGCGTGAGGCTTCGACGAGATTGCTGCGATATTGGGTAGGGGTACCCCTTGTGTGTCCCAGGCAACACGATTAAACTCACCGAAAACCACACCGAAACACAGGTGATCCAACATGTACGCGGAAGAGCGCCAGAAGGTGATCCTCGAGCGCGCCCGCCGTGACGGCCGGGTCGACGTGACGGGGCTCGCCGCGGAGTTCGACGTGACCTACGAGACCATCCGTCGCGACCTCACGGCGCTGGAGCGCCACGGTGTGCTGCGCAGGGTCCACGGTGGCGCGATCCCCGTCGAGCGGCTGGGCTTCGAGCCCACCCTCAATGTGCGCGACTCCGTGATGACAGAGGAGAAGGAGCGCATCGCCAAGGCCGCCCTGGCCGAACTCCCCGACGAGGGCGCGATCCTGCTCGACGCCGGCTCCACCACGGGACGCCTCGCCGAACAGCTTCCCGCCGACCGGGAGCTCACCGTCGTCACCAACTCCCTGTCCATAGCGCTGACGCTCACTCCGCGCACCAACATCAACCTCATGCTTCTCGGCGGCCGACTGCGCACACGCACGCAGGCGACCGTCGACGCCTGGGCACTGAGGTCCCTCGCCGAGTCCTACGTGGACGTGGCCTTCATCGCCAGCAACGGCGTCTCCGTCGAACGCGGGCTCACCACTCCCGATCCCGCCGAGGCCGAGGTCAAGCGCGCCATGATCAAGTCCGCGCGGCGCTCGGTGCTCCTCGCCGACCACACCAAGGTCGGCAACGACCACTTCGCCCGCTTCGCCGCGGTCGAGGACCTCGACCTGGTCATCACCGACACCGGGCTCGCCACAGGGCTCGCCGAAGAACTGGAGGCCTCCGGACCCCGCGTCCAGGTGGTCTGACCAGACCGGGCGCCCGGCACGGCGCCGGGGACGACGGTTCACCGTCCTGAACCGGCCGCCCCGCCCCTACCGGGCGCCCCACCCCGTCACCTTCTCCCCACACCGGCGCGGCAGACCGCCCGTCGAACCTCCCAGGAGGTCCCCCATGTCCACACAGCAGAGCAGCGGCAGACTCACCGCGGTGCGCTCCGGCGTCCAGCGCTTCGGCGGGTTCCTTGCCAGCATGGTGATGCCCAACATCGGCGCGTTCATCGCCTGGGGCATCATCACCGCCCTGTTCATCCCCGACGGCTGGCTGCCCAACGAGTACCTGGGCCAGCTCGTCGACCCGATGATCAAGTTCCTGCTCCCGCTGCTGATCGCCTACACCGGTGGAACCCTGGTGTACGAGCAGCGGGGCGGCGTCGTCGGCGCGGCCGCCACCATGGGCGTCATCGTCTCTGCCGACATCCCCATGTTCCTGGGCGCGATGGCCATGGGCCCGCTCGCCGCCTTCCTCATGAAGCAGTTCGACCGGCTCGTCCAGCCGCGCATCAAGGCCGGCTTCGAGATGCTGGTCAACAACTTCAGCGCGGGCATCCTCGCCGCGCTCCTGGCGATCCTCGGCGCCTACGTCATCGGCCCGGTCGTCCGGACCATCGCCGACGCCCTGGGCGCGGGCGTGCAGTTCCTCATCGACATGAGCCTGCTGCCGCTCGTGTCGATCATCGTCGAGCCCGCCAAGGTCCTCTTCCTCAACAACGCCATCAACCACGGCGTCTTCACCCCGCTGGGCTCGGCCCGCGCGCTCGCCGAGGGCAGCGCCATCGAGTTCCTCATCGAGGCCAACCCCGGCCCCGGTCTGGGCATCCTCCTGGCCTGCATGCTCTTCGGCCCGAAGGTCAGCCGCGCCACCGCGCCCGGCGCGATCGTCATCCACCTCTTCGGCGGCATCCACGAGATCTACTTCCCGTACATCCTCGCCCAGCCGAAGCTGATCCTCGCCGTGATCGGCGGCGGCATGTCCGGTGTCGCGACCTTCATGGTCATGGACGCCGGGCTCGTCTCGGCCGCGTCGCCCGGCAGCATCATCGCCCTCATGGCCGTCACCCCGCCCGGAGGCCACCTCGGCGTCCTGGCCGGTGTCATCGCCGCCACCATCGTCTCGTTCGTCCTCGCCTCGCTCCTGCTCGGCTTCGGCCGCTCCGAGCGCAAGGCGGAGAAGGAGGAGAAGGCCAAGCAGGCCGCTGCAGAGAACCAGGAGACCACAGCATGAGCAGCATCCAGGGGTCGGACATCAAGAAGGTCGTCGTCGCCTGCGACGCCGGCATGGGAAGCAGCGTCCTGCTGACGTCCCAGCTGAAGAAGACCCTCTCGCCCCACGGCGTGACCGTCGAGCACTCCGCGGTGGACCGCATCCCGGACACCGCCGACGTCGTCCTGTGCCAGGCGGGCCTGGTCGCGCGTGCGAAGACCCGGGTGCCCGACACCGTCGTGGTCGGCTTCCAGATGTTCCTGGGCGACCCCGCCTTCGCGCGTCTGGAGCAGGCCATCCGGAACGGGGAGACCCTTGCCGACTGACCTCGCCCTGACCGCCGACGCGGTGCGCCTGGGCCGCGTCGCCGCCGACAAGGCCGACGCCATCGACCAGTGCGGCGCGCTCCTGGTCGAGCTGGGCTCGGTCGAGCCGGGCTACGTGGCCGCCATGCACGAGCGTGAGGCGTCCGTCCCCACCTTCGTGGGCGAGGGCGTGGCCATCCCGCACGGCACCGACGCCGGGCGGGCCCTGGTCAAGGAGACCGCGCTGGCCGTCCTCCAGTTCCCCGACGGGGTCGACTGGGACGGGCCCACCGTGTACGTGGCCATCGGCATCGCCGCCTCCGGGGAGGAGCACCTGGGTGTGCTCTCGTCCCTGGCGGGGGTGCTCACCGACCCGGAGAAGGCGGCGCGCCTGCGCTCCGCCGCCACCCCGGACGAGGTCATCGACCTGCTCGGCCCCGGCCGGAGCGGTTGAGCGGCCCCACCCACGAGGCCCCCCGCGCCGGCCCACCGGCCGGTCAGTCCACCACTTCACCCGCCGGGCCGGGACCCGGCCCGGCGGGGCACCACCAGAAAGGCCCGAACATGCTCGTCGCCCGCTTCTACGCACCCGGTGACATCCGACTGGAGCAGGCCCCCGAGCCGACCGCCGGACCCGGACAGCTCAAGATCGCCGTCGTCAACTGCTCCACCTGCGGCACGGACGTGAAGATCTCCCGGCACGGCCACCACCACATCCGTCCGCCCCGCGTGATCGGCCACGAGATCGCCGGGCGCATCGTGGAGGTGGGCGAGGGCGTCAGCGGCTGGGCCGAGGGCGACCGCGTCCAGGTCATCGCGGCCATCCCCTGCGGCACCTGCGTCGAGTGCGCCGACGGCCGCTTCACGGTGTGCTCCAACCAGGAGTCGATGGGCTACCACTACGACGGCGGTTTCGCCGAGTACATGATCATCCCCGAGTCGGTCCTGGCCGTGGACGGGGTCAACCGGGTGCCCGAGAACATCGACCTCGCGGAGGCCTCCGTCGCCGAGCCGCTCGCCTGCGTGCTCAACGGCCAGGAGATCGCCGGGGTCGGCGAGGGCGACACGGTCGTCGTCATGGGCGCCGGCCCGATCGGCTGCCTGCACGTCCGGCTGGCGCGCGCCAAGGGCGCCGCGAAGGTGTACCTGGTGGACATCAACCGCGGCCGCCTCGACATGTCCGCGAACATCGTCCAGCCGGACGCCACCATCTGCGGCGAGGAGGTCGACGCGGTCGAGACGGTCCTCGAGCTGACCGGGGGCCGGGGCGCCGACGTGGTCATCACCGCCGCCGCCTCCGGGCGCGCCCAGGAGGACGCCCTGCGCATGGTGTCGCGCAGCGGCCGGATCAGCTTCTTCGGCGGCCTGCCCAAGGACGCGCCGATCATCCAGCTGGACTCCAACCTGGTGCACTACCGGGAGATCTCCATCTTCGGGGCCAACGGCTCCAGCCCGGAGCACAACCGCCGCGCCCTGGAGCTGATCTCGTCCGGCGCCGTCCCCGTGGCCGACCTGATCACCGAGCGCATGGCCCTGTCGGACGTGCACAAGGCCATCGAGACGGTCGCCTCCGGCACCGCCATCAAGGTCACCATCCAGCCGTAGGCCCCGCACGGGCGCGGACCCGGGACGGAGGCGGTGACGGGCCTCCGCCCGGGGCCGGACCGCAGGGGCCGCCCCGCCGGGTGCGGCCCCCGGAGGCCCGGCCCCGGCGGGGTTGTCCACAGCCCCTACCGGGCGCGGCCGTTCCGGGGTTTGCTTGATACAGGGGGGCCGAAGGCCCGTCCGGCACCGTGCTGCCCGGCAGCCGCCGCCGACCCGGCGGAGCGCCCCGGCCCCCACCCGCGACCTCCTCCCCGGCCCCTCCGGTGCCCTGACCCCGCACCGGCCCGGCCCGGGAGCCCAGCCCGCACCGGTCCGGCCCCCGGCAGTCCGACCCCGACCCGTACCAGCCCCGGCGACCCGGCCCGCACCGGTCCGGCCCCCGACAGCCCGCCTCCCAGCCCCCGGACCGACCCAGCCCAGCCCCCGCACCACAGCCCACCCCCCGCACCACAGCCCAACCCCCCGCACCACAGCCCGACCCAGTCCCCCGCCCTCCGACCGCACCCGCCAGGACCCGTCCAGGAGTCCCGCGGCGCGATCCGGGGCACAGATCCCTCGGCCCGTCCCTCCCGGGCCGCCCACCGCCCACCGACGTACGGAGCGACCATGGCGCAGACCGAACACCCCTCGCCCACCGCCGGTGCCACCCGGCTGTCGGGCATCCCGGCCAGCCCCGGCGTCGCCGTCGGTCCGGTCGCCCGGATGGCCGACCCGCCCGCCCTCCCGGCGGAGCGGCCCGAGCCCGGCGACCCCCGGACCGAGGCGTCCACCGCCCGCGGGGCCCTGGAGAAGGTCGCCGACCTGCTCGACGCCCAGGCCGCGCAGCTCACCGGCGAGGCCGCCGCGGTGCTGGGCGCGCTGGCGCTCATGGCCCGCGACCCCGAGCTGGGGCGGCGGGTCGAGGAGCGCGCCGAGGCCGGCGAGCCCGCCGCATGGGCGGTGCACTCCGCGTGCGGCGCCTACCAGGAGCTGATGCTCGCCGCCGGCGGCTACCTGGCGGAGCGCGCCGCCGACCTCGCCGACATCCGCGACCGCGCCACCGCCCTGCTCCTCGGCCTTCCGATGCCCGGCCTGCCCGACCCCGGCGTCGCGCACGTGCTGGTCGCCGACGACCTCGCCCCCGCCGACACCGTCCGGCTCGACCCCGAGCAGGTGCTCGGGATCGTCACGCGCCTCGGCGGACCCACCAGCCACACCGTGATCCTGGCCCGCGCGCTCGGCATCCCCGCCGTGGTCGGCTGTCCGGGGGCCGAGACCCTGCGCGACGGCGTCCCGGTGGCGCTGGACGGCGACGCGGGGACCGTCGAACCCGAGCCCGACGCCGAGCTGGCCGACCGGATGCTGCGGCGCACCGAGCGCCGGCGCGCCCTGCTCGCGGAGTCCACGGGCCCCGGCCGGACCGAGGACGGGGTCCCCGTCGCCCTGCTGCTCAACGCGGGGGAGGGCGACCCCAAGGAGGCGGGCGCGCACGACAGCGAGGGCGTGGGCCTGCTGCGCACCGAGTTCCTGTTCCTGGACCGCGCCGACCCGCCGACGGTGGCCGCCCAGACCGACACCTACACGCGGCTGTTCGAGGAGTTCTCGGGGCGGACCGTCACGGTGCGGACCCTGGACGCGGGCTCGGACAAGCCGCTGGCGTTCGTGGAGACGGGCCACGAGGACAACCCGGCCCTGGGCGTGCGGGGGTTCCGGACCTCCCGTGTGCACCCCGGCCTCCTGACCGACCAGCTCGCCGCGATCGCCGCCGCGTCCGAGGAGACGGGCGCGCGGGTGCGGGTGATGGCGCCGATGGTGTCGACGCCCGACGAGGCGTCCGACTTCGTGGCGCTGGCGCGCGAGGCAGGGATCCGCGAGGCCGGGGTGATGATCGAGGTCCCGGGGGCGGCGCTGCTCGCCGACCGGCTGATGAGCCGCGTGGACTTCGTGTCGATCGGCACCAACGACCTCGCCCAGTACACGATGGCCGCCGACCGCACCCTGGGCACCCTTCCCGACCTGCTCGACCCGTGGCAGCCCGCCCTCCTGGCGCTGGTCGGCGCCGTGGGCGCGGCGGGCGAGCGGTCGGGGCGCCCGGTGGGCGTGTGCGGCGAGGCCGCCGCCGACCCGCTCCTCGCCCTGGTGCTGGTGGGCCTGGGGGCGACCAGCCTGTCGATGTCGGCCCCCGCGCTCCCCGCGGTGCGCCACGCCCTGGCCCGCCACAGCCAGGGGGAGTGCCGCCGCCTGGCCGAGCTGGCGACGGCCGCCTCCAGCGCCGGCCGGGCGCGCGAGGCGGTGCGTTCGGCCGCCCACCCGGAGACCGTGGACTGACCCGCGAACACCGGTCCGGAGCCCCACGCGCCCACGTCCCGCCGGGACGTGGGCGCTCTCGTGTGCCGCCGGACCGGCCGGCCCCGGGCCCGGCCCCGCATCCGGGGCCCCGGACGGAAGCCGCCGCCCGGGCTGCCCCCGCACCCGCGCTGCCTCCGCCCCCGAGGTCAGGACGCGGCGGCGGGGGGCTCCCAGGCCCCGCAGACCACCTCGGGCACCAGGGCGAGCCGGTCGCGGATCGCCTCGGCCAGGTCGTCGGTGTCCCTGGACCCCGAGCCGCACCACGCCTGGTGGGCGCTGGTGATGACGGAGAGGAACACGGCGGCGAGCACGCCCGGGCGCGGGTCGGTGTCCGGGTCCGTGCCGGTGCGCTCGCCGATCACCCCGGCCAGCCGCAGCTGCCTGCTCAGGCAGTAGCGCGCGTTGAGGTCGATCAGCTCGGGGTTGCCGGTGATGACGCCCATCGCGCTGCCCTGGATGTGCAGGGACTCGCGGTCCAGGTAGCCCCAGTGCTCGTGCATCGCGTTGCGCAGGGCCGTGAACGGGGGCTCGTCGGCGGGCCGGGAGCGCAGGGCGGCGTACAGGTACTCGTCCACGCCCTCGACAGCCTCCAGGACGACGTCCTCCTTGGAGGCGAAGTAGCGGAAGAACGTGCGCTGGGAGACCCCGGCGCAGGCCGCGATCTCCTCGGTGGTGGTCCCCTGGTAGCCGTGCTCGTGGAACAGCCGCAGCCCCGCGTCGAGCAGGGTCTCCCGCATCCGGGCCTTCTTGCGCTCGCGCAGCCCGGCCTCCGCCGGGGTCTGGCACGGCTCGGCGCTCGTCGCGGCCATGGAGCGGCCTCCCACGTGTCGGTTGCTTCGCCACGAGGATACAACAGTGAACCAGATTACGTCAGTCACTGACAAAAAGCAGTTGCTGTAATCTGTCAGCCACTGTCATAATCACGCTCGCAAGCGGACGACGAGCGGGGGGCCACATGACGGCGGCGACGGAACCGGTGACCACGGGAGCGGAGGGCGCGGGTCCGCCCGCTCCGCGGGGACGGCTCCGGGAGAGCCCCTGGGCGACCCTGGTCGCCATCGCCTTCGGGGTGATGATGGTGGCGCTGGACGGCACCATCGTGGCCGTCGCCAACCCCGCCATCGGCGCGAGCCTGGGGGCCTCGCTCGCCGAGCTCCAGTGGGTGACCCACGGCTACCTGCTCGGACTGGCGGTCTTCCTGATCACCGCGGGCAAGATCGGGGACCGGTTCGGCCACCGCAACACCTACCTGGTGGGCGTGGTCGGCTTCGTGCTCAGCTCGGTGGCGATCGCGCTGTCCGCGGGTGTCGCCATGCTCATCGCCTTCCGCGTCCTGCAAGGGGTTTTCGGAGCCCTGCTCCTGCCCTCGGCGATGGGGCTGCTGCGCTCCGGGTTCCCGCCCAGCAAGCTGGGCCGGGCCTTCGGCGTCTTCGGCAGCCTCATCGGGGCGGCCACGGCCGGCGGCCCGATCCTCGGCGGCGTCCTCGTGGACGCCCTCGGCTGGGAGGCCGTCTTCTACATCAACGTCCCGGTCGGCGCCGCCGCCCTGGGCCTCGGCCTGTGGCTGCTCGCCGCCAACCGCGCGACCGACCCCGGCAGCCGCATGGACGTCCCGGGCATCGTGCTGATCAGCGTCGCCATCTTCGCCCTGGTCTGGGCCCTCGTCGAGGCGCCCGCCGCGGGCTGGGGCCACCCGGTCACGCTGGCCTCGCTCGCCGCCGCGGTCCTCTTCGGCGGCGCCTTCCTGCTCTGGGAGCGCAGACCGGAACAGCCGCTCCTGCCCCTCGCGCTGTTCGCCAACCCCTCGGTCTCCATCGGAACGCTCCTCACGGTGGCCATGGCGCTGAGCCTGATGGGGTCGCTGTTCTTCATCACCTTCTACCTCCAGGGCATCCAGGGCATGAGCCCCGCCCGGACCGGGCTCCAGCTCATCTCCATGACCGCGCTCATGGCGGTCACCTCGCCCATCGCCGGACGGGTCCTGGACCGGGTCGGAGCCCGTCCGCCCACGACGGTCGGCCTGCTGCTGGCCTCGGCGGGCATGTTCATGCTGTCCCGGCTGGAGACCGACACCGGCGTGGTCTTCATGTCGGCCGCCTTCGTCCTGCTCGGCACGGGACTGAGCCTGATCATGACCGGCGCCACCGCCGCGATCATCGGCAACGCGCCCGTGCGCCTGGCGGGGGTCGCCTCGGCGGTGCAGCAGGCCGCCATGCAGCTCGGCGGCTCCCTCGGCACCGCGGTGCTCGGCGCGGTCATGTCGGCGACCATCGTCTCCACCCTGCCCGGCCACTTCGCGGGCGCGGGGCTCGCCGAGCCCTCCGCGGACGACCTCGTCGACATGCAGAGCGTCGTGGCCCAGGGCGGCGCGGTCCTGCCGGAGGGGGCCTCCCCCGAGGTCGCCGCCGCCGTCACCCAGGCCAGCAACCTCGCCTTCATGGACGGCCTGCACCTGGCCTTCACCATCGCCGCGGCGGTCATGCTGGCGGCGGCGGCGCTGTCGCTCCTCATGCGCTCGGGGCGGATGACCGACGGTCCGGCCGTGCACATCTGAGCCCGCCCGGCGGGGCCTCGGCCCCGCCGCGCCCGTCCCGCGCGGGCCGGGCCGGGACGGCGGTCCCCGCCCGGCCCCGCCGGCTCAGGTGGTGTAGTCGGCGTTGATCCGGATGTAGCCCTCGGTCAGGTCGCAGCCGTAGGCGGTGAACTCCCCGCCGCCGATCCCCAGGTCGACGCCGATCAGGACCTCGTCGCCCTTCATGTGCTGCGAGGCGCGCTCCAGGACCTCGTCCGAGGGCTCGGCGGGGTAGGTCTCCACGTCGCCGAAGACGATCCGCACGTTCTCCGGCAGGATGTCGGTCTCCTCCTCGCACTTGCCGACGGCCATCGCCACCCGGCCCCAGTTCGGGTCGGCGCCGTGCACGGCGGTCTTGACCAGGGGCGAGTTCACGACGGCCTTGGCGACGACCTTGGCCTGCGCGTCGTCGCGCGCACCGGTGACGCGCACCTCCAGGAGCTTGCCCGCGCCCTCGCCGTCCGAGGCGATCATGCGCACCAGCTTCAGGGCCACCTCGTACAGGGCGGCCTCGAAGGCGGCGGTGTCCACCGGGCCCGCCAGCCCGTTCGCGAACACCGCCGCCGAGTCGCTGGTCGAGGTGTCGGTGTCGATGCTCAGCGCGTTGAACGTCCGGTCCACCACCCGGCGGAACACCGCGTCGAGCACCGGCTGCTCCAGCTCGGCGTCCGTGAAGAACCAGGCCAGCATGGTCGCCATGTTCGGCTCGATCATGCCGACGCCCTTGGCGATGCCCGTGACGGTGGCGCCGCCCACCCGGGCGGAGGCGGCCTTGGGGTGGGTGTCGGTGGTCATCATCGCGCCCGCCGCGCGGTCCAGGTCCGCCGGGGGGAACTCCGCGGGCAGCCCCTCCAGGTGGGCGCGCACCTTCTCCATCGGGTAGGGGCGCCCGATCACGCCGGTCGACGCGACCAGGATGTCCTCCGGGGCCACCCCGGCGGCGCGGGCCACGCCCTCCTGCAGCTCGCGGGCGTGGTCGTCGCCGACCCGGCCGGTGGCCACGTTCGCGTTGCGGGCGATCACGGTGACGCCGCGCGCCCGGCCGTCCGCGGCCGTCCTGCGGCTGAGCAGCACGCTCGGCCCGGCGAACCGGGACCTGGTGAACACGGCCGACACGTTCGCGGGGACCTCCGACACGACCGCGAAGAAGTCGTCCTTCGGGTCCTTGATCCCGATGTTTCCGGCCACGCCGCGGAATCCGGCGGGTACGGGGGTCTGGCTGCTCATGGTCCTCCTCGGGGCTTCTCCGGCGCCACACTACTCCGCGGTCCCGCGGCCGGACGCGCCCCGTGCCCCGGACCGCGCCCTCGCGGACACGGGGCCGCATTACGGTCTTGACCTGCACGGGTTTCGTCCTGTGCCCCTTGGGCGACCGTGTGACAACGACCGGATAACGGGGTATCCGCCGAGGGGGAGAAGACCGGGGGGAGACGTGTTGTGCGTGATGGTGACTGGCTCACGGAGACGGGGGCGCGGATCCGCGGCGTCCTGAAGGTGATGGTGGACGCCGGGTGGCTGCCCGGCGGCGCCGCCGTCATCGGCACCGGCGGCATGTGGGAGTTCGTCGCGGTGGGGCGGACCGACGGCGAGAGCGACACCGCTCCGGACGTCGCCTACGACGTGGCGAGCCTGACGAAGGTGATGGCGACCTGGCCCCTGGTCGGCCGGGCGGTCGCCGAGGGGGTGCTGGACCTGGACGCCCCCATGTCCGAATACCTGGACGCGGAGGGGCTGCCGGGCGCCCCGGTGACCACGCGCCAGATCCTGACCCACACGGCCAGGCTCAACCCGGTGACGTGGCTGGAGCGCTACGTGGGAGCCGACCAGGACCTGGCCGAGGCCATCCTCGCCGATCCGCTGGAGGAGCCCGGGTACCGCTACGTCGACCGGGGGTTCATCCTGCTCGGCCTGCTCCTGGAACGCCTCTACGACACCGGCCTGGACCGGCTCGCCGGCGACCTGTGGGACGAGCTGGGGATGCGCTCGACCGGCTACGGGCCGCTGGCGCGGTCACCGGCAGTGGCGCCGACCGAGCGCCGCCTGCCGGGCGCCGCGCCCGCCTGGGGCGTGGTGCACGACGAGGCGGCGGCGCTGATGGGCGGCGTGGCGGGGCACGCGGGCGTGTTCTCGACCGCCATCGACCTGGGCGCGTACGCCCGGGAGGTGCTGCGGCTCCACGGGGGCGGGTCCGGCCCCGTGCCCTCGCCGTTCGTGCGGGAGAGCTGGCAGCCGCACGTCGACGCCGGCCAGCGCCTGTGGCGCGGGCTCGGCTGGCTGATCACCCCCGAGGGGGTGGTCCACCACAACGGGTTCACGGGGACGAGCCTGTTCCTGCACCCGGAGAGCGGCCGGTACGTGGGCGTGCTCACCAACGCCGTGCACTACGGGCGCGACCGGGTCGGGCTGGGGGACCTGCGCTCGGCGGCGCGCTCGGCGCTCACGCCCCAGGCCCACGGATCGCCGCCGTGAGCTCCCCGAGCAGTTCCGCCAGTCCGGCGGGGCCGGGCACGACCAGGTCGGCGGCCTCGGCCACCGCGGCCACCTCGTCCGAGGAGGAGCACACGGTCAGACCGGGCAGGCCCGTCCCGCGCAGGGCGGCCACGGCCCCGAAGGCGGGCAGGTCGCCGAGGTCGTCCCCGGCGTAGAGCACCGTGCCCGCGCCGGTCTCCTCGACCAGCGCGGTGAGCGTCGCGCCCTTGTCCACACCCTGTGGACGGAGCTCGACCACCATCCGGCCCGGCTCCAGCCGGAGGTCCGCCCGCTCGGCCAGCTCCGCCAGGGCGGGGGCGACCAGGGCGAGCGCGCCGTCGGGGTCGGCGGTGCGCCGCGTGTGCACGCTCAACGACCGGCCCTTGTCCTCGATCCAGGTGCCCTCCGGCGCGCCCGTCCGCGCGAGCAGGCCGGGAAGCTCCTCCCGGACGAGGGCCACGCCGGGCGGCGGGTCGGCGGCCAGGACCTCTCCGCCCTCCCAGCGCTCGGCGCCGTAGTGGCCGAGCACGGTGATGCCGGGGACCCGCTCCAGCCCGCCCATGGCGACCGCCGCGGCGGCGGGCCGCCCGGTGATGATCGCGACCGAGCCGATCAGCCCGGCCAGGTCGGCGAGCGTGTCCACGATCCCCGGGTAGGGCGCGGACTCGCGCGGGTCGTCCACGATCGGTGAGAGCGTGCCGTCGAAGTCGAAGGCGGCCAGGGCGCGTCCGGGGACGGTGACGAGGGCGTCGAGCGCGGCGCGTCCGGCGTCCGTGCTCGGTCGGGGCAGGGTCATGGAGGGCCTTTCCGGTGGGGCCGCGCACGGGGGCGGGGCGGGCGGATCAGGGCGGGTGGAGCGCCGGAGCGCCCGTGCGCTCCGTCCGGACCGGGGCCGCGGGGACGGGGGTCCCGGCCTTGGCGGGGTGGTCCCCTGCGGCGGTCGGCATCCCCGACCGGGGAGGGGCGGCGCGCCGGGATCGGCCGGTGCGACACGCCCGAGGGGTCCGGTGGAGAACGCCGTCCGCGGGGTGAGGTCGTCGCCCCGAGCGGGTGGTGCGTTCACGTGACCGAAAAGAGAAGGCGGAAGGGGCTCAGAGCTGGATGCCCAGCTGGCGTGCGTTGCGCTGCCGGCGGCGGTCGGCGCGCAGCCGGCGCAGGCGCTTGACCGTCATCGGGTCGAACGCCAGGGCCTCGGGGCGTTCCACCAGCCCGTTCAGCAGTTGGTAGTAACGGGTCGCGGAGAACCCGAACTCGTCACGGATCGCCTGCTCCTTGGAGCCCTCGAACTTCCACCACTGGCGTTCGAAGGCGAGGATGCGCTGTTCGCGTTCGGCGAGGGCCGACTGACCGTCTCCGGTCGGACCGATATTCGGCATGGGACACCCCCTGGACGGGAAATTGGTTTGTCCGGATCGGCGCGACTCATGCTAGCGACTCGACATGCCGTATGCGGACCCGAAAACACAGGACTGGCAGCAGGGATACAGTTACGTTCTCTACCCCCGGGGTCACTTGTACACGCCTGAATCCTGTGCCCATGACAGGATTGGGGAGGTCCGGGGAGGGCCGCGTGGAACGTCGACCGCATCGTTCGAGGGAGCCAGACGTGCTCGGGGGCAACAGTCGTGACAGGACACACACACGCCATGTTCTTGGTGGGACCGCCGCGGCCTGCGCGGCCGTCACCGTCCTCGGCCTGACGGCGGTCCCCGCCGCGGCCGACGGCCAACCGGACCTGAGCCCGGAGCAGTGGGGCCTCCAGGCGATCGGGGCCCGGGAGCTCTGGGAGGAGACCCAGGGCCAGGGCATCACCGTGGCGCTGCCCGGGATCGCCGTCTACGAGGACCACCCCGACCTGGTGGACAACGTCACGGTCGACACGCAGTTCGGGGAGGACGGCGACCGGGACGAGGGCAGCGGCGCCGCCGCCCTGGTCGCGGGGCACGGCCACGGCATGGACGCCGACGGCGGCGTGCTGGGGGTGTCGCCCGCCTCCGAGCTCCTGGTGCTGCCCACCGGGAACGAGCTGCCCGCCGCCATCCGCTTCGCCTCGGAGGAGGGCGCCCAGGTCATCCTGCTCCCGGAGACCGACGGGTCGGTGGACCTGACCGGCGCCACCCAGGACGCGGTCCGCAACGGCGCCCTGGTCGTGGGCCCGGCGGGGGGCCGTGACGACGCGAACGTCCTCACGGTCGCCGGCACCGCCGAGAGCGGCGAGCTCATCCCGGGCTCGCCGGAGGCCGCGGGCATCGGACTGACGGCCCCCGGGGCCGACCTGGAGACCGCCGGACCCGACATGGGGCAGGTCCAGGTGACCGGTACCCCGTACGCCGCCGCCATGGCGGCCGGCGCCGCCGCGCTCCTGCGCGCGGACTTCCCGCAGCTGCGCCCCGAACAGGTCCGCGAGGCCCTGGTCGAGGGCGCCCAGCAGGGGCCCGGAGGACTGCCCGCCCTGCACCTGCCCAGCGCGCAGACGCAGGCGGCCGGGATCGCGCAGGACATCCCCCTCATCGACGAGGAGCTCGTGAACGAGGGGGAGGAGTCCGGGGGCGTGCCCGTCTGGGCGTGGTTCGTCACCGTCGGCGCCGTCGTGGTCCTCGGGATCGTCCTGCTGGTCGTCTGGATCCGCCGCAGCACGGCCGACCCCTACGGGGTGGAGGCCGAGCGCCGCGAGGAGGACGAGCAGATCGCCGCCGAGCGGGCCGCCGAGGCCGGTCCCGCGAGCCGCCGCAAGCCGAGGGGCGGCCGCCGCCGCAAGACGCGCGGCGACTGATCCGGGCCGACGCCCGCCGCGCCCGCCCCCGTCCGGGGGCGGGCGCCGGTGTGCGCGGGCGCCGTTCGCGCGTGACGCGCCCCTGTGCCGTGCGACGCGCCCCGCGCCGGAGGGGACCGCCCGGTGGACGCCTCCCCCGTCCGCCGCCCCCGCCGGGCGGCGCGTGGAAGGGCCGCGCCGGAGCCGGGCCCCGGGGCCGCGCGCGGGCCCCGCGGAGCCCTTCCGGAAGGCCTTTCCGGCCCTCCGGGGCGGGAAGCGTCGCGGCTCGTCACACCCGGCCCACAGCCCGTGATGTGACGTCTGCGCGTGCATATGTAAGCACGCTCGGACGCTCTTGACGCGGGCTCCCGGGGGGACAAGGCTTTGGAGAATGTCTCCCCTCGAAGCATCGCCGTTGCCCTCACGAGGTGCTCCGCCGGTCGCCTCCCCCGACTCCCGCAACCTCGTCAACGGCCGCGTCCACATCTCCCAGTACGACGCCAAGTGGCCCTACCTGTTCAAACGCGAGTCGGAGAAGGTCCGCGCAGCCCTCGGCGACCGCGTGCTCCTCTTCGAGCACGTCGGATCGACCGCGGTCCCGGGCATGGCCGCGAAGCCGTGCGTCGACCTGCTGCTGGTCGTCGCCGACCCCGCCGACGAGCCGTCCTACCTTCCCGACCTGCTGGCCGCCGGCTACTCCGTGGTGATCAGGGAGCCCGACTGGTACGAGCACCGGGTCCTCAAGGGGCCGGACATCAACCTCAACCTGCACGTGTTCGGGGAGGGCTGCGAGGAGGTGGAGCGGATGCGCCTCTTCCGGGACCACCTCATCGCCGACGCCGGGGCGCGCGAACGCTACACCGCGGTCAAACGCGAGCTGGCCGAGCGCACCTGGGAGCGCATCCAGGACTACTCCGACGCCAAGACCGCCGTCGTGGAGCAGCTCCTCGACGAGGCGCGGGCGCGGCGGACGGCGTCCCCGGGCGACTGATCCGCGCGGCGCGGGGCGCGAACCCGTGCGGGGCGCCCCGCCGACCCCCTCCGGCAGACCGCGGGGCCCCGGCAGACCGCAGGGCCCAGGCCGGGCCCAGGCAGGGCCCCGGGCCCCGACGACGGGCCCCGGCCGGGGCGGAGGCGCTCAGCGGGCCCCGTCGGGCGTCCGGGCCCCCGGGGGCCCGCGCGGTCCGGCCCGGGGCCGCCGGGACGCGTCCACCGCCCCCGGGCGCTCCCGCGGATGCCGAGCGGCTCGAGCGGGGCCGCTGCCGACGGGACTCCGGGCGGTGGCCCGTGGCACGGACCGACCGTGTCAGTCCAGGGACCGCAGCTGGTCCTGGAACCACCGGCGCGGCGGCAGGGCCACGGCGGCCTCCGCCAGCCCCTCCCGGCGCTTGCGGCGCTCGTCCTCGGGCATCGACAGGGCGCGGTGCAGCGCCTCCGCGGTCTCCAGCGTGTCGTAGGGGTTGACCAGCAGGGCGTGCCGCCCCAGCTCGTCGGCGGCGCCGGCCTCGCGCGAGAGCACCAGCACCGCGTCGTGCTCCGACAGCACCGGCCCCTCCTTGGCCACCAGGTTCATGCCGTCCCGGGTCGGGTTGACCAGCAGGACGTCGGCCATCTGGAACGACGCCAGCGAACGCGGGTAGTCGTCGTTGACCTCCAGCACCAGCGGCGTCCACTCGGGGGTCGCGAACTCCTCGTTGATCTCCTTGGCGGTCCGCAGCACCGCGTCCGTGTACTCGCGGTACTCGGGCACGTCCCCGCGGCTCGGGTAGGCGAACGCCAGGTGCGTCACCCGGCCCCGCCACTCCGGGTGGGAGGTCAGCAGCTCCCGGTACGCCTCCAGCCCGCGCACGATGTTCTTGGACAGCTCGGTGCGGTCCACCCGCACGATGAGCCGGGTGTCGCCGACGGCCTCCCGCAGGGTCGCGCGGCGCTCGGCCACGGCCGGCTCGGCGGCGCTCGCGCGCAGCCCCTCCTCGTCCGCGCCGAGCGCGTGCACGCCCACCCCGACCAGCCGGCCGCCGTACTCCACGGTGCGCCGGGCGAAGTCCACCTCCGCGCGCAGGATCTCCGCGCAGCAGCGCAGGAACGCGTCCGCCCAGCGGGGGCTCAGGAATCCGAGCCGGTCCGCGCCGAGCATGCCCTCCAGCAGCTCGCGGGCGACGTGCCCGGGCAGCATCCGGAAGTACTCCGGCGGCGCCCACGGCGTGTGCGAGAAGTGCGCGATGCGCAGGTCGGGGCGGCGGGTGCGCAGGATGCGCGGCACCAGCGCCAGGTGGTAGTCCTGCACGGCCACGCGGGCGCCGTCCGCGGCGCCGGTGACCAGGGCCTCGGCGAACGCGTTGTTGTAGGCGGTGTAGTCGTCCCACCGCCGCCGGAAGTCCGAGCCGAACGACGGCTTGTTCGGGATGTCGTACAGCATGTGCTGCACGAACCACAGGGTCGAGTTGGCGACCCCGGTGTAGGCGCCCTGGAAGGTCCGCTCGGGGATGTCCAGCATGTGGACCCGCATGCCGCCGAGGTCGTGCGCGCGGTCCAGCCGGGCCCCGGGCGCCTCCTCCGCCGCACGCCTGTCGGCGTCGGACAGGGCGGCGCACACCCAGAGGCTGTCGATCTCCGTGGCGACGGAGATCATGCCGGACACGAGCCCGCCCCCGCCCCGACGCTGTTCCAGAGAACCGTCGTCGGCGGTGGAGAAGGACACCGGTCCCCGGTTGGAGGCGATGAGGATCTGGGCCTTGTCCACGTGGTCGTCCTCTCGAAGGTGCGGATGGGCCGTCGCCGCCGCCTGGGCGGTCGGGCGCGGCCGTCGCGGAAGCGGATCGCACCCTATGTCTCGCCGGTCGACAGCCGCCCCAAACCCCTCGGGGGCCGACGGTGCCGCGCGTCACGCTCCCGAAACAGGGCGCGTGCGCCCCCGGCGCGCCGACCGGCGACGTCTCAGCATGTGAGCGGGTTCGTGTTACCCGGATCACCAGCCGTGGAAAACCGGCCGACGAGTCCGTTACAGTGACCGTGCGGATCCGACAGGACCGCCCACAACTTCATATTGCTCATCCAGAGGGGTGGAGGGACCGGCCCTGCGAAGCCCCGGCAACCATCCCAGCGCGCACTACTCACGAACCCGTGAGGCGGCTGGGGCAGGTGCCAACTCCGGCCTGGGGACAAGGTGTCCGCCAGGGAAGATGAGGGGAGACGCCTCGCCATGGCGATCACTGCCGCCGAACCCACCTCCGTCCGCGCCTTCGGCCCCGGAACCGCGCTCTCCTGTCGCGAATGCGGTCGGCGCTACGAGCTCACTCCCAAGTTCGCCTGCGAGTTCTGCTTCGGCCCCCTCGAGGTGGCCTACGAGTTCGGGGACGTCACCCGCGCCGACATCGAGAGCGGCCCCAACAGCATCTGGCGCTACCGCTCCCTCCTCCCGGTCCCGGACAACGTGGCCGAGCTGCCCAACATGGCCCCCGGCCTGACCCCGCTGGTGAAGGCCGACCGCCTCGCCGCCGAGCTGGGCATCGACTCCCTGTACGTCAAGGACGACTCCGGCAACCCCACGCACTCCTTCAAGGACCGCGTGGTCGCCATCGCGGTCGAGGCGGCGCGCACCTTCGGCTTCACCACCCTGTCCTGCTCCTCCACGGGCAACCTGGCCGGCGCGGTCGGCGCCGCCGCCGCGCGCGCCGGGTTCGACTCCTGCGTGTTCATCCCCGCGGGGCTGGAGGAGGCCAAGGTCGTCATGGCCGCCGTCTACGGGGGCAAGGTCGTCGCCATCGACGGCAACTACGACGACGTCAACCGCTTCTGCTCCGAGCTGATCGGCGACCCGGCCGGCGAGGGCTGGGGGTTCGTCAACGTCAACCTGCGCCCCTACTACGGCGAGGGCTCCAAGACGCTGGCCTACGAGATCGCCGAGCAGCTCGGCTGGCAGCTGCCGGAGCAGATCGTCGTCCCGATCGCCTCCGGCTCCCAGCTCACCAAGATCGACAAGGGCTTCCAGGAGCTGATCAAGCTCGGCCTGGTCGAGGACCGCCCGTACCGGATCTTCGGCGCCCAGGCCACGGGCTGCTCCCCGGTCGCGCAGGCCTGGGAGAAGGGCATCGACGTCATCCAGCCGGTCAAGCCCGACACCATCGCCAAGTCGCTGGCGATCGGCAACCCGGCGGACGGGCCGTACGTGCTCGACATCGCCCAGCGCACGGGCGGCTCCGTGGAGCACGTGGGCGACGACGAGATCGTCGACGCCATCAAGCTCCTCGCCCGCACCGAGGGCGTCTTCGCCGAGACGGCGGGCGGCGTCACCACGGGCGTGCTCCGCAAGCTGGTGCGCGAGGGCCGGCTCGACCCGAAGGCGCGGACCGTGGTGCTCAACACCGGGGACGGGCTCAAGACCCTCAACGCGGTGGACGCCGGCGTGACGGCCACGATCAAGCCGTCCCTGAGCGCGTTCGCCGACGCGGGCCTCGTCTGACCGCCGCTCCGCAAGCACAGTCCGTCCCGGCGGGGCCGTGCGACGGCCCGCCGACCCACAGCAGAAGGAAGAACACCGCCATGAGCGCCAGCGTCCGCGTCCCCACCATCCTGCGCACCTACACCGACGACGCCTCCGAGGTCGAGGCGAAGGGCAGCACCCTCGCCGAGCTCTTGGACGACCTGGAGGCCAACTACCCGGGCATCCGCGCCCGCATCCTCGACGACAGCGGCAAGGTGCGCCGCTTCGTCAACGTGTACGTCGGAGACGAGGACGTGCGCTTCGAGAAGGGCCTCCAGACCGAGATCGCCGACGGCGCCAAGGTCTCCATCATCCCGGCCGTCGCCGGGGGCTGCTGACCGCTCGCCGCGCGCCGTCACGGCGCCGCCCGCCGCCGCCCGCGAGGGGGCGGCCCCGCCCCCGCGCGTCGCGGCGGGCCGGGCCGCCCCCTCGCGGCGTCCCTCCGCCCCGGCGCCCGGTCCGCCCGCCGGGGCGGGAGGCGCGGTGGGCACGGGGGCCGCGCCCGTCCGGCCTCGTATTCTGGGGGCCGGTGGAGACGAGTGGGGACGGCGATGTCGGCGACGAGGCTGCTGGTGCTGGGAGCGGTGCGGATCCACGGGGGGACCCACGGGTACCGGGTGGGCCGCGAGCTCATGTCCTGGGGCGCCAAGGACTGGGCCAACGTCAAGTGGGGCTCCATCTACCACGCGCTGAACAAGCTCACCTCCGAGGGCAGGCTGCGGGAGTTCGTCGCCCCCGGCGACGAGGAGGTGGGCCGCACCTCCTACGCGCTCACCGACGAGGGGGAGGCCGAGCTCCGCCGGCTGATGGGCGAGGCCCTGCGCCACGCCGGAGACGACCACGGCCTGCTGTGCGCCGGGATCACCCTGATGACCTCGCTGCCGCGCGCGGAGGCGGTCGGGCTGCTCGAGGAGCGGCTCGCCGCCCTGGAAGCGGCGTCCCCGGGGCTGGGCGACGCGGCCCGGGCCACGGACGCCGAGTGGGGCAAGCCGCCGCACGTGCGCGAGCTGTTCACGCTGTGGCGGCTCACCACGGACGCCGGCGCCGAGTGGACCCGTCAGCTGATCGCCTCGCTGGAGGCCGGGAAGTACACGATGGCCGACGACAGCCCCCGCGCCTTCGGGCTGCCGCCGGTACGCGACGACGCCTGACCTCCGGCGCCCGGTTCACGGAGCCCGCCCGGTTCCCGGCCGCGTGCGCCCGGCGCCCGCCCGGCCCACGGCCGCGTGCGCCCGCCCGGCCCGCGCGCCCGGCCCGTGCCGTGTCCCCTCCCGTCCGCACGGTCCCCGGGTCCCGGCACGGCGTGCGCCCGCGGGACGGCGCCGGCTCCCGAGCCGCACTCCTCCCCGGCGAGCTTCCCCCGCACCCGCCCCCGTGCCGCATCCCCGTCCCGTGTCGCGTCCCGGCCGCGTGCGCCCGCGGGGCAGCGCGTCGTCCCGTCCGGCGGCACACGCCCGCCTCCCCCTCGCGCTCCCCGCGCACGCCGTCGACGTTTCTGCGGGCCCCGACCAGGGCCGATCCCCGATCCCCTTGTTCAAGTTTGAATATTCGCTTGCGGCGGGGCGGCCCGGGCGTCATATTCAAGTTTGAATAAGGAGGCGGAATGATCCACACGCACCAGCTGACCCGGACGTTCCGGGTCGGCAAGGACGTCGTCGAGGCCGTGCGCGGCGTCGACATCGACGTCGGGGAGGGCGAGATCGTCGCGCTCCTCGGGCCCAACGGGGCCGGGAAGTCGACCACGCTGCGCATGCTCACCACGCTGCTGGAGCCCACCGCGGGGACCGCGACGGTCGCCGGACGCGACATCCGCACCGAGCCCGCCGAGGTGCGCCGCAGGATCGGGTTCGTCGGACAGGGGAACGGGTCCGGCGGCGACCAGCGGGTCGGGGAGGAGCTGCGCACGCAGGGGCTCCTGTACGGGCTCGACCGCCGCACCGCGCGCCGCCGCGCCGACGACCTGCTCGACATGCTCGACCTGGGGGGCGCCTCCGACCGGGAGGCGGGCAAGCTCTCGGGCGGCCAGCGCCGCAGGCTCGACATCGCCATGGGGCTCGTCCACGAGCCCGGCCTGCTCTTCCTGGACGAGCCCTCCACCGGGCTCGACCCGCACAGCCGCGCCAACCTGTGGGAGCACGTCGCCCGGCTGCGCGACCGGCTCGGCACCACCGTCGTGCTCACCACCCACTACCTCGACGAGGCCGACGACGCGGCCGGGAGGGTCCTGGTCATCGACCACGGCCGCGTCATCGCCGACGGCACCGCCGACGAGCTCAAGGGCAAGGTCTCCGGCGACCTGGTCACCTTCTCCGTCCGGTCCGAGGAGGAGGCCCGCACGGGGGCGCGGATCGCCGAACGCGTGCCCTCCGCCGGGGCCGCCGAGGTGGCCGCGGTCCCGGGCCGGGACCCGGAGGTGCGCTTCCGGGTGGAGCGCGGCGACGGAGTCCTGCCCGAACTGCTGCGCACCCTGGACGCGGCCGGGGTCCCGCTGCTCTCCGTGCGGGTGCAGCGGCCGACCCTCGACGACGTGTTCCTGACCCTGACCGGGCGCAGCCTGCGCGAGGAGGAGGCATGAGCGTGAGTGGAACCACGCGGACCGCCGGGCCGGCCCCGGCGCGCGGACCGGGCGTGGCGCGCGACACCTGGACCGTGTTCGTCCGCCAGATGCGCCCGCTGCTGCACCGGCCGCTGCTCCTGGGCTTCGGGATGCTCCAGCCGGTGCTCTACCTGGTGCTGTTCGCGCCCCTGCTCACCGGGCTGGCGGGGGCCGAGGGCGAGAACCCCTGGCAGTGGTTCGTGCCCGGACTGCTGGTCATGCTCGCCCTGTTCACCGCCGGGTTCGCCGGGTTCGGGCTGCTGCCCGAGATGGCCTCCGGCGCGCACGAGCGGATGCTGGCCACCCCGGCGAGCCGGGTGTCGCTGCTGCTCGGGCGGGTGCTGCGGGACGTGGCGACGATGATGGCGCAGATGGTGCTCATCATCGTGCTGGTGATCCCGTTCGGGTTCCGGATCTCCGTGGCGGGCGCGGTGGTCGGACTGCTCCTGCTCGCCGTCCTGGGGATCGGGCTGTCCACCCTGTCGTACCTGACGGCCCTGGCGGTGAAGCAGACGTACGTGTTCGCGCCGGTGCTCCAGACGGTGATCATGCCGCTCATGCTGCTGTCCGGCGTGCTGCTGCCGATGGAGCTGGCGCCGTCCTGGCTGTACGGCCTGTCCCGGATCAACCCGGTGGCCTACGTCGTGGACGCCGAGCGCGCCCTGTTCGCGGGCGACTGGGGCCTGTCGGTCGGGATCGGCTGGGCGGTCGCGGTCGCGCTGGCGGTCGCGGCGCTGGGGTTCGGCTCGCGGGCGATGCGCAGGCTCGGCTCCTGAACCCGTCGGCCTCCGCCGGGCCCCGGTCCGGCGGAGGCCGTTCGCGCAGGCACGGAGGGTGTCGGAGCCTGTCCGCTGAGCGCGGAAATCCGCTCATCACGGGGTGTATGTGCAGGTAGATGCTGGTAGGAGGGGAGGGGAAATCGTGACCACATCGTTTGCACTCTCCATGGCCGAGTGCTAAAAAGGGACCTGGTTAGCACTCGCCTTCCTTGAGTGCTAACCGGATCGAGGCTGCGAGACCGCGGTTCCCGACAGCAGGGTTGTCGGAGCGCTCCGGTCGTCCGTCGCGGGCGCATGCCTCGTCCCATCGCGTATCAGCCCGGTCACGGGAGGACAAGAATCCAATGGCAGCCAAACTGATCGCGTTCGACGAGGAGGCCCGTCGCGGCCTCGAGCGCGGCATGAACCAGCTCGCGGACGCCGTCAAGGTCACGCTCGGCCCGAAGGGCCGCAACGTCGTTCTGGAGAAGAAGTGGGGCGCCCCCACGATCACCAACGACGGTGTCTCCATCGCCAAGGAGATCGAGCTCGAGGACCCCTGGGAGAAGATCGGGGCCGAGCTGGTCAAGGAGGTCGCCAAGAAGACCGACGACGTCGCGGGTGACGGCACCACCACCGCCACCGTGCTCGCCCAGGCCCTCGTCCGCGAGGGGCTGCGCAACGTCGCCGCCGGCGCCAACCCGATCAGCCTCAAGCGCGGCATCGAGGCCGCCGTCTCCCGCATCAACGAGGAGCTCGGCAACCTCTCCAAGGACATCGAGACCAAGGAGCAGATCGCCTCCACCGCCTCGATCTCCGCCGGCGACACGCAGATCGGCGAGACCATCGCCGAGGCGATGGACAAGGTCGGCAAGGAAGGCGTCATCACCGTCGAGGAGGGGCAGACCTTCGGGCTCGAGCTGGAGCTCGCCGAGGGCATGCGCTTCGACAAGGGCTACATCTCGCCCTACTTCGCCACCGACCTCGAGCGCATGGAGACGGTCCTCGAGGACCCCTACATCCTCATCGTCAACTCCAAGATCTCGAACAACAACGAGTTCCTGCCGGTCGTCGAGAAGGTCCTCCAGGCCGGTCGTCCGCTCGTCGTCATCGCCGAGGACCTGGAGGGCGGCGCCCTCCAGACGCTGATCGTCAACAAGATCCGCGGCACCTTCAAGTCCGTCGCCGTCAAGGCCCCGGGCTTCGGTGACCGCCGCAAGGCCCAGCTCGGCGACATCGCCGTGCTGACCGGCGGCCAGGTCATCACCGAGGAGGTCGGCCTCAAGCTGGAGAACACCGAGCTCGACATGCTCGGCCGTGCCCGCAAGGTCGTCGTCACCAAGGACGAGACCACCATCGTGGACGGCGCCGGTGACGCCACCGCGATCGCCGGTCGCGTGAACGAGATCCGCAACGAGATCGAGCGCACCGACTCCGACTACGACCGCGAGAAGCTCCAGGAGCGTCTCGCCCGCCTGGCCGGCGGCGTGGCCGTCATCAAGGCCGGCGCCGCGACCGAGGTGGAGCTCAAGGAGCGCAAGCACCGCATCGAGGACGCCGTCCGCAACGCCAAGGCCGCGGTCGAGGAGGGCATCCTGCCCGGCGGTGGCGTCGCGCTGCTGCAGGCCAGCGTCCCGGCGTTCGCCAAGCTCGACCTCGAGGGCGACGAGGCGATCGGCGCCGACATCGTGCGTCGCGCCATCGCGGAGCCGCTGAAGCAGATCGCCATCAACGCCGGCCTCGAGGGCGGCGTCGTGGCGGAGAAGGTCCGCAACCTGGAGCCCGGTTTCGGCCTCAACGCCGCCACCGGTGAGTACACCGACCTGTTCAAGGACGGCGTCATCGACCCGACCAAGGTCACCCGCTCCGCCCTCCAGAACGCGGCCTCCATCGCCGGTCTGTTCCTGACCACCGAGGCCGTCATCGCCGAGAAGCCGGAGAAGGCGTCGGCTCCCGCCGGCGACCCGACCGGTGGCATGGGCGGCATGGACTTCTAGGACCTCCTGGAGTTCAGGGGTCCGGTACGCGACCTCGCCCGCGACGACCGGGCGGCCCTTCGGGGCCGCCCGGTTTCGCTGTTCCCGGGGCCGGCGCCTCCGGTGACTGCCGGCGCGGGGGCCGCCGGGCGTCGGCACGGGCCCGGAACGGGGCTCCGACCGGGGCTCGGACGGGCCCCGGACGGCTGTAGCCGCGTGTGCGCGCTCAGACAGCCCCGTGCCAGGCGCGCCACAGGTCGGCGTACGAGCCCCCGCGCGCCAGCAGCTCGTCGTGGCTGCCCAGCTCGCTGACGCGGCCGTCCTCCACCACGGCGATCCGGTCGGCGTCGTGCGCCGTGTGGAGCCGGTGCGCGATCGCCACCACGGTCCGCCCCGACAGCACACCGGCCAGGGACCTCTCCAGGTGGCGGGCCGAACCCGGGTCCATCAGCGACGTCGCCTCGTCCAGCACCAGCACCTCCGGGTCGGCCAGCACCACCCGGGCCAGCGCGAGCTGCTGCACGTGGGCCGGGTCCAGCGCGAGGTCGCCCGACCCCACCCGCGTGTCCAGCCCGTCCGGCAGCGACCGGACCCAGGCGTCGGCGTCCACGGCGGCCAGGGCCGACCACAGCCGGTCCCGGTCCACCTCGGCGGCGTCCAGGGCCAGCGCCAGGTTCTCGGCCACGGTGCCCCGGAACACGTGGCTCTCCTGGCTCAGCAGGATCGCCCGCTCGCGCCGCAGCTCCGGTGACAGCCCCGCCATGTCCACCCCGCCGACGCGCACGCTCCCGGAGGTCGGCCCGTGCACGCCCGCGATCAGCTTGCCGAGGGTCGACTTGCCCGCGCCGCTCGGCCCGACCACCGCCAGCCGCTCACCGGGGCGCAGGACCAGGTCCACCCCGTGCAGGACCTCCGTGTCGGTGTAGCCGAACCGCGCGCCGCGCACCTCCACCGTCCCGTGCACGTGGTCGGCGTCCGCCTCGGCCGCCCCGGGACGCTCCTCGGCGAGCCGCACCCCCAGCAGGCGGCGCAGGCTCGTGAACCCCATCATCAGGCTGTCCACCTGGTCCACCAGCTGTTCCACGGGCCGGGTCATCTGCACGGACAGGAACACGGCCGTGGCGATCTGGCCGACGGTCAGCATGCCGTTGGCGTGCAGGAACCCCGCCACCAGGAACGTGCACGCGGTCGCGAACAGGTACGCGAACTCCAGCGGCGGGTACCACACGCACTGCAGCCACAGCGTGTACCGCTCGGCCCGGTAGGCGCGGCGGATCCTGGCCTCGGCCCGCGCGGTCTGGCGGAGCTGGCGTCCCAGCGCCTCCAGGGTGTGCGCCCCCTCCACGGTGTCCGTGACGCTCTGCGTCAGGTCGGAGTAGGTCGCCAGCTCCTGGATGTAGCCGTCCGGGGCGCGGCGGGCGTACCAGCGGGTGGACACCCAGATGATCAGCAGGGACGGCGCCCAGGCCAGGAGCAGCGCGGGGTGCAGCAGGCTGATCGCGGTGACGATGACGGCCACCGTCACGGTGCTCACGGCCATCACCGGCACCGAGTGGCGCACCGTGTGGCTCAGGTGCCCGATGTCGCGGCCCGACCTGGCCACCAGGTCGCCGGTCCCGGCGCTCTCCACCGTTCCGAGCGGCAGGCGCAGGACCGCGCGCACGAACTCCTCGCGCAGCTCGGCCAGCACCCCCTCACCGAAGCGGATCGACTGCGCCACCGACACGAGCGTGAACCCGGCGTGGAGCAGCAGGCCGACGACGATCACCACGGCCAGCAGGTCGATCCGGCCGGGGTCGGCCCCGCCGCGGACCGCGTCGATGACCGTGCCGAGCACCCACGGGGCGACGAGCGCGGCCAGCGCCGCCATCCCGTACAGGACCACGACGGCGAGCAGCCGCCCGCCGTGGTCGCGACCGGCCCGGCGGAGCCGTGTCCAGACCATGGACACGGGCGCCACGGGCAGGGCGGCGGCCTCCGGCTGCATCGGGATCCCGGGGTCGTCGGCGTGGGGGAGGGCGTGTTCGGCGGTCCGGGTCATGGCTTCCCACTCGTGGAGACGGTGCGCAGGACGGTGTCGGCGTAGCCGGGGGCGCTCGCGAGCAGGTCCCGGTGGGACCCCTCGGCGACGACGCGCCCGCCGTCCACGAACAGCACGTGGTCGGTGTGGTCGAGCAGGAGGGGGCTGGTGGTGAGCAGGGCGGTGGTGCGCCCCTTCCGCTCGGCGGCCAGCCGCGCGCCGATGGCCGCCTCGGAGTGGGCGTCCACGGCGGAGGCGGGTTCGACCAGGACCAGGATCTCGGGGTCCAGGCCGAACGCCCTCGCCAGCCGGAGGCGCTGCTGCTGGCCGCCGGAGTACTCGCGGCCGCGCTCGGTGAGGAGCGCGTCGAACCCCGCCGGGGACTGCCGTACGACGTCGTCGGCGTACGCGGCCCGGACCACCGCCGCCAGGCGGTCGTCGGACAGCCCCTCGTCCGGGGACAGCTCCTCGCGCAGCCGCCCGGAGAACAGGTGGGCGCTGTTGGACGCGACCAGCACGCGGCGGCGCACGTCGCGCAGCGGCAGGTCGCGCAGGCGCACCTCGCGGCCGGTCGCCGCTTCGACGAGCAGGGCGTCCGCGCCGTCCCCCTCGGCCTCGCGGTACCGGCCCAGGCGCTCGGCCAGGGCGGTCGCCCCGGCCGCGTCGGAGCACACCACGCCGGTGGTGCGCCCGGCGGCCACCACGACCCCGCTGGCGGGGTCGCGCAGGTCGCACGGGGCGGCCGGGGGATCGGCGGGGTGCTCGGGGTCGGGGTGGTCGTGCTCCAAGGAGAGCACGCGGACCACGTGGTCCGCCGCCACCCGGGCGGAGATGAACAGGGAGGAGGCGTGCATCAGGTGCCGCACCGCCACCGCCAGGTTGCCCGTGTACCCGTAGAACGCGACGAGCTGGCCCACGGTGATGTCCCCGGCGAGGGCCAGCCGGGCGCCGTACCAGACGATGCCCACCAGCAGCAGGCCCGGATACAGCTCGCGGACGGCCTGGAGGGCGGCGTCCATCCACCCCACCCGCACTCCGGCGGCGCGCACGCGCTGGGACTCCTCGCGGTAGCGGTCGCCGACGGTGCGCTCCCCGCCCACGCCCCGCAGGACCCGCAGTCCGGCGACCAGGTCGGTGGCCCGGGTGGTCAGCTCGGCCTGCCTGGTGCGGTGGTGCTCCTGGCGCCGGGAGAACGGGCGCAGCAGCGGCACCATGCCGACCACCATGACCGGCACCGCGACGAGCACGATCAGGCCGAACGTGAGGTGCGACGACAGCATGAGGACGCTCACCGCGCCGATCGTCACCACCGAGGCGGGGACGAGCGCGGAGTTCTCGTAGAAGTCGCCGACCCGGTCGATGTCGTCCGTGCCGACCGCGACCACCTCGCCGGACGGGAGCCGCCGGGTGAGGGTGGGGCCCAGGGCGACCGACCGCTCGATGACGACCTGCACGGTGCGGTACGCGGACGCGTACCAGTTGAACGCCATCGCCCGGACGCCGACCGGCACCAGGGCCGTGCTCAGCAGGGTCAGCCCGGTGAGGACGCCGAACCAGACCAGGAGCGACCGCGGGTCGCCCTCGACCACGCCGGAGTCCAGGGTGGCGCCGACCGCCGCGGACATGAGGACGCCGCAGAGCCTGTAGACGCTGTCCACGCCCCCCGCCCACGCGAGCGGGCGCCACTCCGATCGGGCGAGCCACAGCAGGAAGCGGTTGGCCGAACGGTGGTCGGGAATGCCCGGAGGCTGAGGAAGTACGCGCACAGTTCTCGGACTGTAACCAGAGAACCGGGCCGGGTCCACTCATTTTTCCGGGACGGGCCAGGGGCATCGTGCCTGGTCGTAAGGGGTGTCATCGTCGGACGCACGCGCCCGCCGGTGTCACCTGACGGAGCCCTCCGCGTGCAGCAGCTCGACCAGGCGGCGCACCGCCGGGGCGCACCGCTCGCGCTCGGCGAAGCCGATCCACGCCAGCTCGGCGATCTCGTTGGCCGCGGCCGGCTCGCCGTCGTGCTCGGCGGAGTAGCAGGCCAGCCGCACCCGCGTTCCCGGCGCCTTGTCGTAGGCCAGTTCGTCGATGACGGTCACGGGGCGCAGGGTCCCGGGGCGGAGCACCACGCCGACCTCCTCGTTGGCCTCGCGCGCCACGGCCGCCTCGTCGCTCTCGCCGGGCTCGCGCTTGCCGCCCGGGAGGTAGAACCGGTCGACGCCCTCGGTACGGACGCACAGCAGCCGTCCGTCCTTCACGTGCACCCAGGCCAGGGCGTCGATCACGGCGGGGGAGCCGGGCTGCGCCGGCGGAGTCGAGGTCATGGGCCCACTGTAGGACGGGGAGGGAACCGCCGAACCCGTGCCCCGGGGGTGACCTGACGCACTAGCATCCAGTCAGCGGCGGACGGTGCGGGCCCCGGGGCCCGGGAGGGACGGACGGCATGGAGACGCGGACCCGAGGAACGGCCCCGGCGGGGACCGCAGGAGCGACCGCCGGACCCCTCCTCGCGGAGATCGCCGCAGGCGGTGGGATCCCCCCGCAGTCCGACGCCCACAGGGAGGCCCGCGAACAGGCGTACAACCTGTACAGCGCGGCCGTCGGGGCCTGCCTGAGCCGCGCGGACGCCCGGCCCGAACTGAGGGGGAGGGCCGCGGCGCTCCTGGCGGAGGAGGCGCGCCTGCCGTTCCTCTCCCCGGACGGGGTCGACGCCGTCAACGCGGAACTGCCCGCCGTCGTCGCCGCGCTGCGCGCCGAGCCCGTGCCGGTCCCCGACGGGGCCACGCCCCGGGACCCGGGACGCGTCCTGGACGACGCGGACCTGGGCGCGCTGTTCGACCTGGCCCTGCGCGACCGCCTCACGGGTGGCGCGCGGGAGCACCCCCGGCTGCTGCTCCTCGGCGGCCAGCCGGGGGCGGGCAAGTCCACCCTGCAGCGCCTGGTCCTGCCCGCCCTGCCGGAGGGCACCGTGAGCTACGACGGGGACGACCTCCTGAGGCTCGCGCCCGACTACGAGTGGGCGATGGCCGCCGACGACGCGGCCGCCTCGGATTCCCTCGCGCGCCAGGTCGCCGGTCTGCACGGGCTCGCCCTGGAGCACGTGCGGTCGGGGCGGACGGACGTCGTGTGCAGCCACCCCCTCGGCCGTGCCGACTGGGCGGCCTCCTGGGTGGAGGGGTTCCGCGAGGCCGGGTACCGGGTCGAGGTGGCGTTCGTGGCCACCCACTCCTCCAACAGCCGCTTCGCGATCGCGGAGCGCCACGCGCGGGCCCGCGCCCACCAGGGCTTCGGCCGGGTCATGTCGGAGGCGCACCACGACCGCTTCTACCTGGGCGTGCCCAACACGGTGGAGTTCCTGGAGACCCACCGGCTCGTGGACTCCCTCTACGTGCTCTCCCGCGACGGCGACGTGCTCTACGCCAACCACCTGAGGGACGGCGACTGGCGCACCGAGCCCTTCGGCCGTGTCGCCCTGGAGGCCGAGCGCGGCCGGCGCGACCTCTGGCGCGACGCTGAGGGGTGAACATACGTAAGCCCTCGCCCGGCCGGGCGAGGGCTTACGCGCGTGCGGCTACTTCTCGCGCCGGGCGGTGCCGAGCAGCGCCCGCCACTCGGAGGAGGGGAAGGCGAGATGGCCGAGTTCCCTGTTCTGGGTGTCCCGGACCAGGCTCGCGCCCGGGACGTCGGCCACCTCGACGCAGTCGCTCGCGTTGGCGCTGTAGGACGACTTGCGGAAGGCGGCGACCGCGAGGAACGCGGCCCATGCGTCGGCCGGGTATTCGACATGGCCGAGTTCCCTGTTCTGGGTGTCGCGGATCAGACTCGCGCCCGGGACGTCGGCCACCTCGACGCAGTTCTGTGCCTGATTGCTGTAGCTGCTCTTGCGGAAGGCGACCTCGACGCAGTTGCTGCGGTCGCTGTAGCTGGACTTGTGGAAGGCAACGTCCACGAGCTTCTGCGGGATGGCTTCGTTGTGACCGGATCGGAGGGGCGCGAGTTCGCTCATCTCCTGGGTGTACCCGCTGACGTGGTGGCATCGGTGGCCGGATGCGGTCAGGGCCTGGCGAGTGATCTCCTCCGAACCCTAACGGGCGGGTCTGTCCCGGATAGACTCAGTTCGGATGCTCTATTGCGAGAGCACTCAGGTGCAACAGGCCCCTCGCCCGGACCCGGGCGGGGGGCCTGCTTGCGTTGTGGGATGTGTCAGACCTTGTCGGTGCGGATGACACCGAGGGCCGCCGCCCACTCCGGCCCGGCGAATCCGAGGTGTCCGAGGTCGCGATTCTGGGTGTCGCGAACCAGGTGCTCGCCGGGGAGGTCTGCGACCTCAACGCAGTTCTGGTTGTGGTTGCTGTAGCTCGACTTGCGGAACTCAGGTGTGGTGGTCATGCTGCCGTGCTCTCTTCTCGTATGCCCGCGATGATCTGGGCAGACTCGACGGTATTCGATGCACTTGCCTGTAGGTGGCGGAAGGTTGTCGAGTAGCGGGCAACTTCGGCGGGGTCCTCCTCGAACAGTCCACTGCCGATCGCGTCTGTGTACACGATCGTGGGATCCAAGGGTTCCGGGAATTCCAAAACTGTGTACGGGATGCCGAGCGCAGGGTGTGCGCCAACGCTGAACGGGAGTACCTGGATGTCGATGTTCGGATACTGCCCGATGCGTTCCAGATACTCCAGCTGTGCCCGCATCACCTGAGGACCACCGATCGGACGCCGGAGCGCCGCCTCATCGATGATTGCCCACAGGTGCGTTGGGCGCTCGTGCCTGTGCAAGATCTCGCGACGCGCCATGCGTGCTTCAACCTGACGCTGGATGTGCTCAAGGTCAGTGAGTGGCCCGCCTCGAAAGATTGCGTCGGCGTACTCGGGAATCTGGAGGAGACCCGGAATGGTGGCGGTCTCGTAGGTATGAATCTGGGATGCCTCGGCCTCGAAGTCCGGTAGTGAGTCGTGGCCGAACACGTCGCGGTACTTCCACCACCAGCCGCGCTCGCCAGCGTCCGCAGCCAGCTGGCGGAGCGCGTCCGTCTCGGCCGGAGTGGCTCCGTAGACCTCTGCAAGCGCGGCGACCTGACGAGCGGGCACTCGTCGAGTCTCAGCTGTCTCGATCTTCCCGAGAGCGGCACGGGAGATCCCGGCACGCTCCCCAGCCTCGGAACCGGTCAGGCCAGCAGCCTCGCGCATACGTCTGAGCTGCATTCCGAGTCGTCGTCGGCGCACGGTTGGCGAGTAGGTAGGGGATCGCATGGGGCAATGCTAGCGCCGTATTTTTGAGAGAATCTCGTAGATTCGCTTGTGAGGAGCCTACTTCTCGTGCACTATCGAATCACCTGCAGTGATCTCGTTAACACGAAGAGAAGCGAGAGCATCCCTATGTCCATATTTGTGCGCCTTCTGGTGCCTCTCATGTCTGTGCTGGGCCTTCGTGCCCGCGTCCCCGCGCACGCTGTGCGTCGGCGCGGAGCCCGTGGCCGCCGCTACATCGACCGGCACATCTCTCAGCCGCCCCGCCCGCACGTGGTCACCGGGCCCATCCCGATCGTCTGGCCGAGCAGCCGAACCGACCTTCAGGCGACGACGCCCCTGCCGAAGCGCCCGCGTGTGGACGGCCTCGCGCCTGTGATCCCCTTGGCCGCGCGTCGTCGCCGCGTCGACGCCTCACAGCGTGGCCTGGTCGTGCTGATCGCGATCGCTCGGCAGGACGAGGAGCGGGGGGCGGCCGCATGACCCGGGTGTGCGATCTCCGCGAGCTTCCGACCATGGCGGCGCTCACCGCGTGGGCCACCGCCCACGGGGCGGCCGTCACCTACCTGGGGCCCGACCTGCAGGGGCACGCGGTCTACGCGGCCCGCCGGGGGCCCGTGACCCGGGTGGTGACAGTCCCCGGACCGGACCCCCATCCGCACCCGCTGACCTGGCAGTCTCCACTGGAGACCCTTCCCGCCGACGTCCCGCAGACGGCAGCCGGGGCAGCCGTGGCAGCTGTCCGAGTCCCCACCGCCCGGTCCGGCAGTCCTGACCTGTCCGGCAGCCCTGGCGTCCCGGCCGGGGGCCTGCGCGCCGTGTGGATGGCGGCCGTCCGCGCCGTCCCCGCCCTCTGAGACCGGGCGCGCCCCGACCGGGGGCCGGGGCGCGCCCTTCCACACCTCCCCCGAGGAGCACGGCGTGGACGGCAGGACCAGGTGCGAGAAGACCACCAGCGGCCAGCACGACTACATCGCGGACCCGGCCGATCCGCGGTACCCCGACATCCGGACCATGCGGTGCCGCCACTGCGGCGACAGCGTCACCGTCACCCGAGGGTGACCGACCAGAGAGCAGGTCAGCATGACCACAGCCACAGCCACAATGACGATCACAGGTACGACCACAGCGACGATTCCACCCCCACTCTCACCCCCAACCCCACCCCCGGCCGCAGCCACCGCACCTCCCGTATCCGACCGGCGGGGCCCGAGCGCCGAGCAGGACTGCTCGATGTGCAGCGGGGTCGGCGGAAAGTTCGTCACGACCGACGGACAGACCCCGGGCAAGGCACTCGGCGACTGGGTTCCCTGCACGGGTTGCAGCGGCACGGGGAAGGTGCGCTGATGAGGAACACTCCTGATAGGGACCACCTTCCCCTCGCCCGGGCCCTGGCCGACCGGCTCCGCGCGGACGGCGCACCGGAGCACATCGCGTCGCTGTTCCTCCGGGTGCCCCGGCACGAGTTCCTGCCCGACGTGGTGTGGGGCGAGGACCGCGTCCGCTACGACCGTGCCGAGGACCCCGACGCCTGGCTCCGCGCGGCCTACACCGACCAGGCGCTCACCACCCAGCGCGACGAGGGTCGGGAGGGCGGCATGGGCCTGCCCACCTCCTCCAGTTCCGCTCCTACGATCATGGCGCGCATGCTCGCCGCCGCCCGGATCGAGCCCGCCCACTCGGTGCTGGAGATCGGCACGGGGACCGGGTTCAACGCCGCGCTGCTGTGCGAACTGGTCGGGGACGAGCGCGTGGCCACGATGGAGATCGACCCGGCCGTCTCCGCCTCGGCCCGCTCGGCGCTGCACGCCGCCGGGTACGCGCCGGAGACCGTGCACGCCGACGCGGAGCACGCCCGCCTGTCCGACGCTCCGGCGTTCCACCGGGTCGTCGCCACGTGCCAGGTGGCGGACGTCCCGGCGGGGTGGCTCGCCCAGCTCCACCCGCGCGGGCTGCTCGTCACCCCGTGGGCGCCCACCCAGGGCGCGCCGTCCGGCGCGCTCGCGGTCCTGGAGAAGCGCGGCGGGGGGCTTCCGGCCGAAGGCCGCTTCGAGGGGAGCCTCGCGTTCATGTGGGCGCGCGGCCAGAGCAGGTCCGGCGGGCGGATCCCGGACGCGGACGCGGTTCCCGACCGCACCACCCGGGTGGAGGGGGACCCCCGCTACCTCCTCGGCGGCGAGGGCGGCCTCCTCCTGGCGCTGCTCGTGCCCGACTGGGCGCACGGCATGGGCCGGGAGCCGGGCGCGTCCGACCTGTTCATGTGGGTGGTGTCCACCCGCTGCGGGGCGTGGGCGCGGCTGCACCCGGACGGGCGCGTGGAACAGGGCGGAGGGTCCCGGCTCCTGGTGGACGAGTTCGAGGAGGCGCTCACCCGGTGGCGCGGGCAGGGGGAGCCGGGCGTCGCGGAGTTCGGGCTGACGGTGGACGACGCGAGGGGGAGCCGGTCCGTGTGGCTGCGCGAGCCGGAGGCCGTCCTGTGGAGCTGCCGCCGCGCCGCCGAGGAGGCCCGGTGAGCGGCCTCGGCGGAGAGGTCCTCACCCCGGCGGAGGTGGCCCGGCTGTTCCGGGTGGACCCCAAGACCGTCACGCGGTGGGCGAAGCAGGGCCGCATCCCGTCCTTCAAGACCCTCGGCGGGCAGCGCCGGTACTACGCGAGCGAGGTCCGGCGGCTGCTCGACCGCAGGTAGACCCCCGCGCCCGGCCCCGACCGGGGCCGGGCGCGCGGGACCGCCGCCGCGCCGTCCCCCGCCCCCCGTGCCCCGCGGCCCCTCGCGGAGCGGGGCGGGGGCAGTTGCTCCGGGAGGCGGACGGCAGGCGCGGGCCCGCCCCTACCCCCCGGTCAGCCCGGCCATGGCCTGCCGGTCCTCCTCGCCGAACCTCTCCTCCAGCTCCTCCGGTTCGGCGTCCACGTCGATCCGCGACAGCGGCACCCCGCGCGCGGACTCGATCGCCCCCAGCCGCCGCAGCGCCCGGTCTCCGGCGTACCTCAGCAGCTCGCCCGGCGGCAGCTCGTAGCGCCGGGCCCCCGGAGTCCCCGGGAACTCCTCGCCCCGCTCCACCGTCGACATCACGAGCGGCAGCAGCTCGTCCAGCCGCTCCCGCACCGCGTCCCAGTTGGCGTCGTCGGCCGCGACGTGCCTGCGGCACGTGAAGGTGCCCCACGCCATGTGCCGGCGCTCGTCGTCACCGATCCGCCGCACGATCTGCCGCATCCCCGGGAACAGGTTCCGGACGGTGCACACGTGGTTCCAGGCGTAGTAGCCGGTCAGGGCCAGTGAGCCCTCGACGACGTGGTTGTAGGTCACCGAAGCCCGCACCTGGTTGCGCGGGCCCGGGTCGTCCAGGAGGGCCTCCAGCGACCCCGGCAGCTCCTCGTGGAACAGCGCCCGGTAGCCCGGGTTGTCGTCGACGTACTGGTGCAGGTCCTCCTGCACCCCGAGGGCGTCCAGCCACAGCCGGAACGCCTGCACGTGCTTGGCCTCCTCGAAGGCGAACTGGGTCAGGTACATCTCGTCGCCGAGCCGGCCCTCCGCCGCCATCGCGCGGAGGAACGGCTGGAGGTCCTCGGTCACGGCCTCCTCGCCCGCCACGAAGAACGCGCACAGCCGCAGGATGCGCTCGCGCGCCTCCCCGCCGAGGCCCTCCCAGTCCTCCGCGTCCCGGGAGAGGTCGACGTCCGCCGGGTTCCAGAAGCGGGCGTTGCCCTTGGCGAACAGCCTGAGGGGGAGGGAGTCCCAGTTCAGGCCGCCGTTCCGGAGGGTGTGGAACCCCGTCCGGTGTCCGGAGGGGGCGGGGGTCGGCGTTCCGGTGGCGGGGGCGGGCTCGTCGGGCACGGGAGGACCTCCAGGGGGTGGACTGCCCTCATGATTGGACACGGAAGCCTCGCGTGTAAAGGGCTCGGGCGGCATTCGCCCCGCGAAAACCGAATTCGGTTCGGTCGGAAGGGTGAGCCGCCCCCCGGTGCGGCGAGGGGCCTCCTGTGCGGCGACGGGCCTCCTGTGCGGCGGGGGGCCGCCTCCCGGTGCGGCGAAGGACCTCCCGTGCGGCGACGGGCCTCTCCGCACGGCGACCCGGTCGGCATCACGGCGAGCCGCCCCCCGCCGAAACGGTACGGTCGGGGAGTACCGCCCGCACTGAACGATCCGATCGGGGGACGACGTGTTCTGTGGTGATCCCGGCACCGCCGGTTACGCCGCCTGCGCCGCCCAGACCCAGCTCTTCGCGTTGGCCTCCGCCATCCCCGCACTCCTCGGGATGGCGCTCCTCATGGCGGCCTTCACCGCCCCGTCGGTCCGCGGGGACCGGATGCTGCGCACCCGTACCCTCAGCTACTCCCTCGTGGCGTGGGGCATCGCGGCGGGCACCTACGTCATGGGCGGGCTGCCCTCCGTCTGACGGCCCCGGGACCCACCCCTGCTCCCGGAGAGGCCGCGTCCGCCCCGCCCCGGGTTCCGCCCCTGCTCCCGCTCCCGCCCCCGCTCCCCTCTGCCGGGATCTTGTACTTATGGCGAGGTTTCGGCGTCGAGAACGTCTATAAGTACAAGATCATCGGGGGTAGGCAGGTGCGCTCCGCTCCCGCTGGCCTGTCCGGCGGTCTAACTATACAAAGCGAGTATACGCGGCGTGTATAGTCGCCGGCATGACTCTCGGCCAGACATTCCTGGGACTGCTCGAAACCCGCTCCCAGCACGGGTACGACCTCAAACGGGCCTACGACGAGCGCTTCGGCGGCCAACGGCCGCTCGCCTACGGGCAGGTGTACGCCACCCTCTCCCGCCTGCTCAAGCACGGGCTGGTGGAGGTGGAGGCGGTCGAAGCCGGCGCGGGCCCCGAGCGCAAGCGCTACACCGTGACCGATTCCGGGGTCACCGACGTCGAACAGTGGCTCGCCACGCCGGAGAACCCCGAGCCCTACCTCCAGAGCACCCTGTACACCAAGGTCGTGCTCGCCCTGCTCACCGGCCGTTCGGCCGACGGGATCCTCGACGTCCAGCGCGCCGAGCACCTGCGCCTGATGCGCGAGCTCACCCGCCGCAAGACCGCCGGGGACCTGTCCGACCAGCTCATCTGCGACCACGCACTGTTCCACCTGGAAGCCGACCTGCGGTGGCTGGAACTGACCGCCGCCCGGCTGAACGACCTCGCCGACGAGGTGCGCGGCAGATGAGCCGACCCGCCTCCCGCGCCCTCCCCGGCCGCCTCCCCGAGGTCCCGGGGCCTCCCCTGCTCACCGGCTCGGGCCTGCGCAAGTCCTTCGGCCTCACCCGGGCCCTGGAGGACGCCTCCCTCGACCTGTACCCCGGCGAGGTCGTCGCCGTCATGGGCCCCTCCGGCTCGGGGAAGTCCACCCTCCTGCACTGCCTCGCCGGCGTGGTACGGCCGGACGCCGGGTCCATCGAGTACGACGGGCAGGACCTGGTGGCCGCCTCGGACACCCGGCTCAGCGCGCTGCGCCGCTCGGAGTTCGGCTTCCTGTTCCAGTTCGGCCAGCTCGTCCCCGAACTGTCCTGCCTGGAGAACGTCGCGCTCCCCCTGCGGCTCGGAGGGCGGCCCCGCCGCCGGGCGGAGCACGACGCAGCCGAGTGGCTGGACCGGCTGGACGTGGGCGAGCTCGCGCACAAGACCCCCGGCGAGTGCTCGGGCGGCCAGGGCCAGAGGGTCGCGGTGGCCCGCGCCCTCATCACCCGCCCCCGGGTGGTGTTCGCCGACGAACCCACGGGCGCCCTCGACTCCCTCAACGGGGAACGGGTGATCCGCATGCTCACCGAGGCGGCCCGGGAGTCCGGGGCCGCCGTGGTCGTGGTGACCCACGAGGCCCGGGTGGCCGCCTACGCCGACCGCGAGGTCGTCTGCCGGGACGGCCGCACCCTCGATGTCGGAGGGCCGGGATGAGCCCGCGAGACCGAGCCCCCGCCGGAACCGGTCCGGAACGCGACCGCCCGTCCCCCCTCGGCGAACTCCTGCTGGGCGCGCAGCTCGCCCTGCGCGGCGGCCGGGAGGTCGTCCTCCGGAGCGTCCTCACGGCGATCGGGGTCGGCGTGGCCACCGCCGGGCTGCTCCTGGCCGCCGGCCTGCCGACCGCCCTGGACCACCTGTCCGAGCGGAACGCGGCCCGCATGGACCACCAGGTGGCCCCCCACCCGGCGCCCCCGGCGGGCGACGACACCCTGCTGATCGGCATCGCCACCACCGTCCACGAGGGGCAGGAGGTCCACGGGCGGCTCCTCCGGGCCGAGGGGTCCGACCCCCCGCTCCCGCCCGGAGTGACCGAGATCCCCGGACCGGGCGAGCTCCTCCTCTCCCCCGCGCTGGCCGACCTGCTCGACGCCCCTGGCGCAGAGGCCCTCCGGAGCCGGTTCGACCACCCCGTCGTCGGGGAGATCGGCCCCGAGGGGCTTCGGGGACCGCACGAACTGGCCTACTACCTCGGCAGCGGGGACCTGGCCGTGGAGAACGCCGGTATACGGATCACCGCGTTCGGCGGGGAGCCCGGCCCCGTCGTGCGGGGGCCGGTCTTCGTGCTCCTCGGCATGGTGGGCGTGGTCGTCATGCTCACCCCCGTCGTGGTCTTCCTCGGCGCGGCGGTGCGCTTCGGCGGTGAACAGCGTGAGCGCCGCCTGGCGGCGCTACGGCTCATGGGGGCCGACAGCCGGGCCGTCCGGCGCGTCGCGGCCGGTGAGACCCTTCCCGGTGTCGGGCTCGGCCTGGTGCTCGGGGCGGTGCTCTTCCTCGCCGGGCGTCCGATCGTGGAGACGGTGGGGGTGGGGCCCGGTCTGTACGCCGGGGACGTGGCACCGCACCCCGTGCTCGGCGCACTGGTGTTCGCCGGGGTTCCGCTGCTCGCCCTGTGGGTGGTGCTCGCCTCCCTGCGCGGGGTCGTGGTCGAGCCGCTCGGCACCGTGCGCCGCGCCGAACGGCCGCGCCCCAGGGTGTGGTGGCGTCTGCTGCTCCTGGTGCTCGGCGTGGTCCTGGTCTGGCTGAGCATGGACCTCCAGGCGGGCCGGCTCCTGGGCCTGGCCGGGGGCGGAGGGCTGGCCATGACGGCGATCGGGCTCCTGGCCGCGCTGTTCGGCACGACCGCCGTGCTGCCCTGGCTGGTGGACCGGCTGTTCCGACGCGCCTCGGGCGGCCCCCTCTCGCTGCAGCTCGCCCAGCGCCGGCTGGCGGCGGCGGGCGGCGGGCCCACCCGGGCGGTCAGCGGCATCGTGGTGACCGTAGCGGGGGCCATCGCGCTGCAGAGCCTGTTCGCGAACGCCTGGGCCGATGCGTCGGTGACGCTCGCGGACACCGCCGTCGAGGCGTACGCGGAGAACGAGTTCGGTCCGTCCCGGTTCCAGATCCAGGCGGACCTGTGGATGCCCCCCGCCGACGACCCCGCCGGGGCCGTGGCGCGGGTGCCCGGCGTCGAGGAGGCCGCGGCCTTCCGTACGGTGTGGGGCGCGATCGGCGACGACACCGGCGTCCCGGTCCGGATCGCCGACTGCGACGTCCTGCGGCAGATGGCCGACCTGCCCGCCTGTTCCCCGGGGGACGTCTTCAGCGCGCTGCCCGGTCTGGAAGCCGGCGACACCCTCATGGTCCGCCCGAGGGAGGACGCGACGGCGAGCCCCTGGGTGCTGCCCCCGGTCTCCGGTTTCGAGGGGGAGGTGGTCGAACACCCCTGGAGCGCCGTGGGGCACACGGCGCGGGACGTCGTCCTCGCGACCCCGGAGGCCGCCGCGGTGCCCGAGGAGATCGCCGCCCGGAGCACGATCTGGATCAGGGCCGACCCGGCCGCCCCCGGAATGGAGGTGGGGCTCAGGCACACGGTCGGGTCCCTGGACCCGACCTCGCGCCTGGACGTCCCGATCACCACCGTGGTCAACCCGGCCATGGCCGACATCCGTGACGCGCTCGTGGCCGGAGCCCTGGCCTGCCTGACGGTGATCGCCGCCGGGCTGGTGGTGGGCACGGTCGAGCAGGTCCGCGAGCGCCGGCGGGTACACGCGGTGCTCACCGCGTTCGGCACCCGGCGGAGCACACTGGTGGCCTCGGTGGTGTGGCAGACCACGCTGCCCGTGCTCCTGGGCATCGTGCTGGCCACGGCGGCCGGGACCGCCCTCGGTGTCATGGTCCAGAGGGTGGCCGGGCTCCCCGTGCGCTTCATCCCGGTGGAGACCCTCGTCATCGCGTGTGCGGGCGTGGGCGTGGCGGCCCTGACCACCCTGCTCGCCGTGCCCGCGCTGCTGCGGACCATGCGCCCGGAGGGCCTGCGCTCGGAGTGAGCGGGGCCCGGTCGGGCAGCGCGGGTCCCCGGTGACGGTGCCGGGGACCCGCCGCCCGGGCCCGCCCCCGGAGAGGGCGCCCGCACCCCGCCCCACCCGCCCCCGCCCGCCCCCTCTGCCGTGATCTTGTACTTATGGCGAGGTTCGGCGTCGAGATCGGCTGTAAGTACAAGATCACCGGGGGTGAGGGGCCCACATCATCGGAAGTGGAGGGCACGTGCCACCGGGGGGGCCGTCCGGCGTCCCGGCCCTAGATCTCCTCGCCGGACAGCAGGTCCGACGCGTCGGTGATCCGGTACGCGTACCCCTGCTCGGCGAGGAAGCGCTGCCGGTGCGCGGCGTAGTCCTGGTCGAGGGTGTCCCTGGCGACCACCGCGTAGAAGCGCGCGGCGCGGCCGTCGGTCTTGGGCCGCAGGACCCGGCCCAGGCGCTGGGCCTCCTCCTGCCGGGACCCGAAGGAGCCGGACACCTGCACCGCCACGCCCGCCTCGGGCAGGTCGATGGAGAAGTTCGCGACCTTGGAGACCACCAGCGTGCGCAGCTCGCCGGAGCGGAAGGCGTCGAACAGCCTCTCGCGCTCCTTGTTCCTGGTCTCGCCCTTGATCACGGGGGCGTCCAGGGAGGCGCCCAGCTCGTCCAGCTGGTCGATGTAGGAGCCGATGACCAGCACCTGCTCCTCGGGGTGGCGCTCCACGATCTGCCGCACCACCGAGGTCTTGGTCTCGGAGGAGGCGCAGAACCGGTACCGGTCCTCGGGCTCGGCGGTCGCGTAGGCCAGGCGCTCGGACTCCGACAGGTCCACCCGGACCTCCACGCAGTCCGCGGGGGCGATCCACCCCTGGTTCTCCATGTCCTTCCACGGGGCGTCGTAGCGCTTGGGGCCGATGAGCGAGAACACGTCGCCCTCCCGGCCGTCCTCCCGCACCAGCGTCGCGGTGAGCCCCAGGCGGCGCCGGGCCTGGAGGCCCGCCGTCATCCGGAAGATCGGCGCCGGCAGCAGGTGGACCTCGTCGTAGACCACGAGCCCCCAGTCGCGGGCGTCGAACAGCTCCAGGTGCGTGTACACGCCCTTGCGCCTGGCGGCCATCACCTGGTAGGTCGCGATCGTGACCGGCCGGATCTCCTTGCGCGTCCCCGAGTACTCGCCGATCTCGTCCTCGGTGAGGGACGTGCGCCGCAGCAGCTCCGTCTTCCACTGGTGGACCGACACGGTGTTCGTCACGAGGATGAGGGTGGTCGCCCCGGTGAGCGCCATCGCCGCCGCGCCCACCACGGTCTTGCCCGCGCCGCACGGCAGCACGACGACGCCGGAGCCGCCCGCGTGGAAGCTCTCCGCGGCCTCCTTCTGGTAGCCGCGCAGCTCCCAGCCGTCCTGGTCCAGGTCGATGGCGTGCGCCTCGCCGTCCACGTACCCGGCCAGGTCCTCCGCGGGCCAGCCGATCTTCAGCAGCGCCTGCTTGAGGTTGCCGCGCTCGCTGGGGTGCACGGCCACCGAGTCCTCGTCCAGCCGCTCGCCGAGCATGCCCTTGAGCTTCTTGGCCCGGACGACCTCCTCCAGGACGGCCCTGTCCGAGGACTCCAGGACCAGCCCGCGCACGGGGTCGCCGACGATGCGCAGGCGCCCGTAGCGCTGCATGGTCTCGGCGATGTCCACCAGCAGGGAGTGCGGCACCGGGAACCTGGAGAAGCGGATCAGCGCGTCCACGACCTGCTCGGCGTCGTGTCCGGCGGCGCGCGAGTTCCACAGCGCCAGCGGCGTGATCCGGTAGGTGTGCACGTGCTCGGGTGCGCGCTCCAGTTCGGCGAAGGGCGCGATGGCTCGGCGGCACTCGCCGGCGAGCTCGTGGTCGACCTCGAGCAGGAGCGTCTTGTCGGACTGGACGATCAGGCAGGACACACGGACCTTCAATCTCGCGGGGCGGGGGGCGGCCTCAGGTGCAACGCGTCCGGGCCCCTGATCATGCCCTGCCGCCGAAATGCCCGCCCGTCCCCGTTCCCGGCCGCCGGAACGGCGTCCTCCGGGGTCCGCGCGCCCGCACCCGCGTCCGCCGCCCCGGCGCGGCCCGCGCGGCGCGGTCGGTCAGGTCTCGGAGGCGGCGACGGCGAAGACGATCAGGCCCGCGAGGACGGCCATGATCGCCAGGATCACCCCGTTGGAGATCCAGGCGTAGCGGAGGTGCCGCCGCGCCTTCTCCCGGTCGGCCTTCTCCGTGAGGGAGAGCGCCGAGAACACGACGCCGATGACGCCCAGGAACCCGCAGCAGGTCACCACGAGGAGGATCGACACCACCAGGGCGGAGATGGCGCTCGTCTGGCTGGGCGGGGCCTCCTGGTACGGGGCGGCGTACGGCTCCAGGCGGTGGACGGGCTCGGCGGCGGGGCCGCCGTAGCCGCCCGGGGGCGGCGGGTACCCCGCGGGGCCGCCGTAGCCGCCGGGCTGCTGCGGATAGGGGTTGCCGTAGGGGTCGTGGGGCTGCCCGGCGTAGGGGTCGCCCTGCGGGGGCTGCCCGGCGTAGGGGTCGCCGGGACCGGACTGCCAGTTCTCGCTCAAGGTCGTGACCTCCGGGAGGTGTCGGTGTACGGGGGAGCCGTCGGGGACGGCGGGAGCGGGGGAGGGACGGCGCCCGGGGCCCGGCCCGCCGCCGGGGGCCGGGAACCGGTCCGCGCGGCCGGTCCGCCGGGACCCGCGGGCCCGGTCAGACGCTGAGGATCACCACCGCCAGGAGCATGAGCGGGACGAAGAACACCACCGACAGCGCGGCGTAGGCGAAATTGCACGCCCACGCGTACCGGAGGTAGCGCTCGACCTCGGCCGCGTCCGGGTAGCGCCTGACCGCCATGACCCCGAAGCCGATGCCGGGCAGGTTCGCCACGAGGAGGAAGAACCACATGCCCAGGTACAGGCCCAGGAGGGGCACCACCAGGCTGAGCAGCGCCGTCACCAGGACCGCGACCGCTCCCCCCAGCCGGGCCGGGGGGCCCGTGGGACCGGTTCCGGGACGGGGGCCGAAGCGTGGGTCGGGCGCCCCGCCGGACGACGGACGCGAAGGGGGCGCGGTCCGGGGGCCCGCAGGCCCCGGGGGCCGCACCGAGCCGAGCGTGGAGCCCTGCTCGCGCTCCCAGAAGGCCTTGGGTCCGCCCTGGCCGCTCATCACCGCTCGTCCGCCTCCCGTCGGCCGCGGGGGCCGTCGTCGCCGAGCCGCCCTCGCGGCCGTCCCATACTGCCGCATACCCAGCCCGCCGCGCGCGGACCCGGCGCCCGGCGGCACGGTTCGCCAAACACCGGTCAGTAGTTGGTCACCGGGACGATCCCCTGGATCCACGAGCCCGCCTGGGTGAACATCACGAACGTCAGCACCAGCATCACGAAGAACATCACCCCGGCGGCGCCCAGGCAGTACCAGGAGTAGCGGGTGAGCGTCTCCGCCTGGACGGGGCGGCCCCGGTCGCGCGCGTGGGCGGCGCGCACCGCGAACACGATCCCGGCGACCCCGAACAGCCAGTTCGCGCAGCACAGGAACGTGAGCGCGTGCAGGATCAGGGCCATCGTCGAACTGCTGGCCCCGCCGGGGAGCGGTGTCCGGGACTCCTCGCGGTCGTCGTCGCGCCCGTCCCGTTCCTCCCGCTCGTCCGGTTCGCCGGCGCGGGGGCGGGGGCGGTCCCGGGCGGCGCGGTCGTCCGGACCGCCGCCGGGACGGGGGTCCCGGCGCCCCGCCCCGCGGCTCCGCCCGCGGCCGCCGTCGCGGTCGTCGTCGCGTCCGTGGTCGCGGGGGGACGATGCCCCGGGGGGCAGCGATGTGTCGCTCATGGGGGTGTCTCTCGCTGTCGGTGGGCGGACCGGCTCGCACCCACACTAGAGGGCGTGCCCGGCGGGCACCCACCCCGCTGCGCGACGGGCGGCGCCCACCGGCCCCACACTAGTGCGGCCCCGCCGCCCCTCGCCGTTCGCCGCCGGGGACGCCGTTCCCGCCGCCGGGCTCCGGCCCGTCCAGCTCGGCGACGGCGTTCACCCGGTGCACGGCGAACCGGTGCACGGACGCGCGCGTGGCGTCGTAGGCGGTGAGGAAGCCCCCGTCCACGCCCGAGGGCTCCACGATCCGGCTCACCTGCCGTCCGTCCGTGTCCGTGTAGCCGATCCACACCCGGCGGCCGTCCTTCGCCGCCCGGGTGAGCGCCTCCAGCACCGCCGCGTTCCTCGACCCGGGCGGCCCGTCCTCCGGGAGGGGGATCGGCGTGCGCGCCGCGTTGGACGCCTCGTCCCCGGCCCGCACGGCCCGCACGGCGGCGCGCGCCATCTCCCGGAACGAACCCGAGGGCGGCGGCGGGGCGTCCGCCGGGTCCGACCGCCGCGCCTCGGGACGGCTCAGCCGCATGGACCCGTCGCCGCTCTCGGGCACCGGGTGGTAGCCGAGCTGGCGCAGCCGCTCCATGAGCGCGGCCCGGTTGGAACGGCTCGCCACCACGGTGGGGGCCAGCCGGAACAGTCCCAGGTCCTGGGCCCGGCGGTCCCCGAGCAGCTCCTCCAGCAGGGCGGGCTCGTCGCAGCGCAGGTAGCCGGAGGCCGAACCGGCCCGCAGCCGCCCGTGCCGGCGCCCCACGTCCGACACCAGGTAGCGCAGCGCCTGCGGAAGGGGGGTGCGCGAGTGGCGTTCGAGCAGGGCGGTGATGTCGGCGACGCCCTGCCCCGCGTCCAGGGCGCGGCGCACGGACTCCTCCGTGAAGCGGTACACGGTGGCGCCGCCGGTGGACTCCACGTCCGCGACCAGCGCGAGGTCGCGGGCGAGGCCGGTGACGAGGGGGCCGGGGGCCACCGCCGTCAGGTCGCCCTGCACCAGCACGTAGTCCAGCGGCTTCGGCATCTCCGCCGCGAGGACCCTCGCGGCGTCGTCGTCCTCCCCCTCCAACAGGGGGCGGGTGTGCCCGGCCAGCGCGCCGCGCCCGGTCAGCCCGAGCGCCGCGGCCTCCGCGGCGGCGATCTCCACCAGTTCGCCGTAGACCGGCGACTGGCGGCGCGGACGGCGCCACGACAGCCGCGAGGCCAGCGACCCGGGCAGCGGGGCGAACCCGGGCGGGGCGGTGGCCATCTCGCCCAGCAGGTCGCGGCGGGCCTGGGGGGCCGCGGGCCGGACCAGCCCGGACCCGAGCACGTTGCGCACCCGGCCGCCGGAGTCGCGCGACCCGTTGAGGGAGGCGACCCGGTCGGAGTCCAGCCACGCGGAGGCGAGCCGCAGCCAGCGGCGCTCGGGCGGGGTCTCCCGCCACAGGTCGTAGGCGCGGGTGGGCAGCCACTCGCCCTCGACGCGGTCGTCGGCGCCGAGCAGCCCGGCGGCGTGGGCGACCTCCACGAACAGGGCGGCGGTGGTCTCGTCGGTGTCCATCGCCTGGGCCGCGCGGCGGAGGTCGCGTACCCCCAGGCCGCCGTTGCGGAGCACCGCGGCCGGCTCCTGCGACCAGCGTTCGAGCAGTTCCTCGATCGCCCGCAGCACCGTGAACGCCTGCCCGGCGGCTGCCCGGGTGACGGCCTCGCCGGGGTTCGGGGTGCCCTCGAACGGCGGCGGCCCGGTGGTGACCTCGCGGAACAGCAGCCCCGAGCGGAGGGCGAGGGCGGCCTCGCGCGGCAGTGTGAGGGTGTCGTCCCCGCTGGGGAGGAGCAGCGCCCGGGCGATCAGCGTCTCGACCGGGGAGGAGGCGCCCGCGAGGGTGACCTCGCGGCGGGCGTCGGAGACGGTCCCGTTGGGGGGACCCCACGCCATGCCGTCGAGCAGCCTGCGCGCCTGCGGGCCGAGCTGCCCGATGAGCCCCAGGACGCGACCGGGGTCGGCCAGGAGCGTCGCGACCGTCTCGACGGGCGTGTGCGCGGTGCTGTCGGGGGCCAGGTCGCGGGCGAGCCGCGCGGCGGCGCCGTGCGGAAGGCCGGCGAGGAGCACGCGCGCCGGAGGCCCGAGCTGCGCCGGGTGGGGGATCAGGTCGCGCAGCACCTGGACGGGGCGGAGCCTGCCCCTGTCGGGCCAGACCAGGGCCAGTTCGAGCAGGGTGTCCAGGGCGTCGGCGAGGGGGTCCCCGGCGGGGCCGTCCTCCGCCGCACCCCCCCGGCCCGCGGAGGACCCCCCGCCGTCCGCCGCGCCGGGGACGGGGAGCGTGCCCAGCGCACCGGCCAGTTCCACGGTCTGGACGCCCACCGGTTCGGACAGCCGGTCGTCGCCGAGCGCGATGACGGCCTCCAGCACCTGGAGGGTGAACCGGTCCAGGCGTTCGAGGACTCTCAGGACCGCGTTGCGGCTGGTCGCGCGGGCCGCGAGCGCGCCGATGTCGGCGGGGACCGGCTGCGCCAGGTCGGGCCGGGCGGACAGCAGGGCGGCGAGCTCCCCGTCCGACCGGCTGCGCAACCAGGAGGTGAAGGTGGGGGGACGTCCCGGGGCGGGGGCCGCGGGGCTCCCCCCGCCGGGCACGTGCTCGTCGGGTGCTGCGTTCTCGGTCATCGGGTCCACGCTAAGCGATGCCGGGTCCCGTGCTCGCGTGAGTCCCGGCGGTTCCCCCTTGTCACCACCCGTCACCGAGGGTGAGGCCGTATCCGAAGACGATTCGGTGACCGAAATTGGGAAGGGGGGTTAAATGCCAGGTCGTTGTCGGCCAATATTGGAGTCATGACCCAGCGCTCGGAACAACTGGTACTGGACTATCTGTCCGAGGTCGGCCTGGTCCTGCACGGTCGCATGTCGGCGAGGGAGCGCACCGCCTTCCTCGCGGAGCTCCGCTCGCGGATCGACGCGCGCCGCGCGGCGGCGGAGGTCGACGGCCCCGAGGCGGTGCGGGGGATCCTCAGGGGCCTCGGCAGTCCGGAGGACCTGGTGGAACGCGAGATCGCCGGACGCGACCTCGACATCGAGGACACGGAGCTGATCCCGCCCAGGCCGCGTCACGCCGACCGGCCGCCGCCGCCGTGGCGGGGCGGCCCCAGCCGCGGGCTGATGTCCCTCGTGGAGGGACCGCGCCAGACGGACATCCACGTCACCGGCCGCCGCGCGGACCGCGCGGAACGCGCCGCCCGCAATGCCGGGAGCCGGAGCGGTCCGCCCGGGGCCGTGGCGCTGGTGCGCCGGCACCCCGCGGAGGCGGCCGCACTGGGCCTGATGCTGCTCACGGTGCCGTGGTCCCTGAACCTCGCCTACCTGTGGGTGCTCGGCGCCGTGCTGGTCGTGCTCAGCCGGGTGTGGAGCGCGGTGGACAAGTGGGTCGGCGTCGGCCTGCCCCTGGTGTCCTGCCTGGTCGGGATGGCCCTGTGGTCGGGGGAGGCCGAGTTCGTCGACCAGTACGTCCAGGAGTCCCTGGCCGCCACGGGCGTCGTCGGCCTCGCCGTGGGCTCCCTGGTGGGCGTCGTGTACCTGTACCCGAGGGCGCGCCGCTCCGCCGGCGCGGAGGAGCGCCGGGCGCGGGAATGACGCCCCGGTCGCCTCCCCTCCTGTTCGGGCGGGGGGAGCGCCGGGCGCGGGAACGACGCACGGTCCGTCCGCCGTCCGCCTCCCTCTCCTGTTCGGGCGCGGGAATGACGTCCCGTCCGCCGCGGGCTTTCGTCCCCGCCGCCCCTTCCCGTGTTCTCCGGAGCGGTGCGGGAACGCGGTCGCGCCGTTCCGGCTGGTCATTGCTTGGCAAACGCTGGGGAATAACCTTTTACGGTCCGCCCGTTACTACGAGTCCTGGACCACGGATTCGGGTAGTCATGTCACTACACCGCCGTTTTCGCTTCGCGGCGGTCGTATCGGTAACGGTGGCCCGACGGCCAGTTCGGGCGCCACTTCGGTCGAGGCGGCCCGCTTCACCGCCGAGTCCCGTCCCACACTCCGCACCCAGCGGTGGGGGCCGCCAGCACCGCACGAGGCCCGGGTGAGCCGTATCCGGGCCTCGTTCCCGTTCCCGGGGAGCCATTCCGCGTTCGGCGGGGAGTTCCTGCCGCCCCCGTGGGCGGGGAATTATGCCCTCGCGTCCGGATGCCCTTCCGCACTAACCTGGTGAGCCCATGGAAACCACGGGAGCCCGGGACGGACGGGCGGGCCGGGGGGCGCCTGTGTGCCTTTGCCGCCCCCTGCCCCGGGACCCGCCAGCGAAAGCACGAGGTCTCTACGTGCCCACCGGCAAGGTCAAGTGGTACGACGGCGACAAGGGTTTCGGATTCCTCACGCGCGACGACGGCGGCGAGGTCTTCGTGCACTCCTCGTCCCTGCCCCCGGACACCGTGTCGCTGCGGCCCGGACAGCGGGTCGAGTTCGGCGTCGCGGACGGCCGCAAGGGCGCCCAGGCGCTCCAGGTCGTGCTCCTGGACGCCCAGCCCTCCGTCGCCAGGGCCCGCCGCAAGTCGCCCGACGAGATGGTGGCCCTCACCGAGGACCTCATCAAGCTCATGGAGGGCCTGTCCACCGGCTACCGCAGGGGCCGCCACCCGGAGCGCAGGGAGGCCGCGCGGATCTCCTCCGTGCTGCGCGCGGTGGCCGACGACCTGGAGGCCTGACCGCCGCGGGCCCTCCCGCCGGCACCCGGGAGGGCCCCTCCGACACCACAAGACTTGATCAAGAGGATGTATCGGGCGAACCTTGACCCGCGTTATGGTCAAATCGGTGCTCGCGATCAGTGAGAATGGGGAACGTGAGCCCTTCTCGACGTTCTCCTGTACCGGACAAGGCCTGTGTCGACGCGGTGGAGTTGGCCCGCTCGGTGGCCGCCGAGGCCGGGCGACCCGAATGGGTGGGTGACGCGCTCACCCCCCAGGTCGAGGACACGCGCCTGGTCACCCACTACTTCACCTGCCTCGACCCCGCTTACCCGGGGTGGAACTACGCGGTCACCGTCGTCCGCGCCTCGCGCGCCAAGGACGTCACGGTCAACGAGGTCGTTCTGCTCCCCGGCGAGGGCGCCCTCGTGGCGCCCGAATGGCTGCCCTGGAAGGAGCGGCTCCTCCCCGGCGACCTCGGCGTCGGCGACCTCCTGCCCACGGAGGAGGACGACGAGCGCCTCATCCCCGGCTACGCCCAGGTGCCCGAGAGCGAGCTGGACGCCGAGGGCGTGGACCAGCAGATGGTCTGGGAGCTGGGACTGGGCCGTCGCCAGGTCCTCTCCGAGGTCGGACGCGAGCAGGCCGCCGAGCGCTGGTACAACGGCGAGGCCGGGCCCCGCAGCCCGATCGCCGCGGCCGCTCCCGACCGCTGCATCACCTGCGGCTTCATGACCCCGCTCGCCGGTGAGCTGCGCCAGATGTTCGGCGTGTGCACCAACGAGTACGCGCCCGACGACGGCCGGGTGGTCTCCATGGACCACGGCTGCGGGGCCCACTCCGAGGTGCGCCGTCCCGAGCCGCAGGCCGGCCCCAGCGGCCCGGTCGTCGACGAGATGGGCTACGACCACATCGTCTTCGACGACACCGCCGAGCTGGAGCTCGTCTCCTCCGAGTCCTGACGGGCCGTGCCCTCCACCGGAGAAAGCACGCCCCGCCGCGCTGTCGGACCCTGGCCCCCCGTCCCGGTGGGCTAGGGTCTTGCTACCGCACCCACCCTCGCCCCGGGTGCACCGTGCCGGGTCGTGCCCGCAGCGCAGGAGGAACCCACCATGGCCGAGCCGGTGACCGCTTCGGCGGTCGACCCCTACAACACCGCCGAACTGCGCCGACGCGTCCTCGCGGCGTGGGCCGACGCCCCGGCCAGGTTCAGGGAGGACGCCAACGCGGAGGAGGACTTCGCCCTCGGCGGCTACCGTGACCGCGTCGTGGTCGAACTCGCCCAGAACGCCGCCGACGCGGCGCGCAGGGCGGGGGTCCCGGGAAGGCTGCGCCTGGCGCTGGACGGCCTCCGGCTGACCGCCGAGAACACGGGCTCGCCGCTGACCCCCGAGGGGGTCGAGTCGCTGGCGACCCTGCGCGCCTCCACCAAGCGCGGCGAACAGGGCGCGACCGGGCGCTTCGGCGTCGGCTTCTCCGCGGTGGCGGCGCTCAGCGACGACGTCACCGTCGACTCCGGCGGCGCGGCGGTCCGCTTCAGCGCCGAGGCCGCGCGCGGGGCCGTCGCGGAGCTGCTGGCCGGGGGCGGGGCCCACGCCGACCTGGCGGACGAGGTGGGACGCCGCTCCGGGCACGTGCCCATGCTGCGGCTGCCCTTCCCCGCGCGGCCGGCGGCCCCGGGGGACTACGACACCGTCGTCACCCTCCTGCTCCGCGACGACCAGGTCCGCGTGCGCGTGCGCGAACTCCTCGGCCGCACCGGCGAGGCCCTGCTGCTCGCCCTGCCCGGTCTCGCGGAGGTCCGCGTGGACGTGGACGGCGAGGAGCACGTCCTCACCCGGCAGGAGGTCCCGGCGGACCCGTCGGCCCCGGACGCCCCCGGCACGACCGCGCCGCCCCTCCCCGGGGGCTCCGCCGCGGCCGCCGCCGACGCGACCTCGTTCGCATCACAAGCCGCTCCCGTCTCCGAAACCACATCGGCCACAGCGGTGGCGGGGACCGGCGTCGCCGACCTCGTCACCGGCCGCCGGGACGCCGAGGGCACGCGCACCACCCTGTGGCGGGTCCTCGGCCGTTCCGGCGAGTTCGACGCCTCCCTGCTGGCCGACCGTCCCACGGAGGAGCGCGACCGCACCTCCTGGTCGCTGACCTGGGCCGTCCCCGTGGCCCCCGACGGCACCGTCGCCGCACTGCCCGCCGACGTCGAGAACGTCGTCCACGCGCCCACCCCCACCGACACGGAGCTCGCCCTCCCCGCCGTCCTCATCGGGAGCTTCCCGCTCGGCAGCGACCGGCGCGGCGTCCAACCCGGAGCGGCCACCGACCTGCTGCTCATGGAGGCGGCCCACGCCTACTGCGCGCTCCTGCGCCGGTTCGACGGCCGGGCCGCCCTCGACCTCGTACCCGGCACCCGCGTGGGGGGCGGCGTCGTCGACGCCCTCTTCCGCGCGCGCGTCGCCGAACCCCTCCGGGACACCGCGTTCCTGACCACCGCCTCCGGGGCGCCCGTCGCCCCGCGCGACGCGGCCCTGCTCGACACCGGCGGGTCGGGAGGCGCCGCGGACCTGGCGGCCGTCCTCGCCGAACTCGTCCCCCAGCTGCTCCCCGGCTCGTGGAGTCCGCGCCACCCGGCGCTCGCCGCCCTGCGCGTCCACCGCCTGGGCCTGGCCGACGTGGCCGACCTGCTCGCGGACACCGACCGGCCGCCGCGCTGGTGGGCCTCGCTCTACGCCGCCCTGGACACCGCCGGGAGCGGCGGGGCCGACCTCGACGAGCTCGGCTCCCTCCCGGTGCCCCTGGCGGACGGCCGACTCGTGCGCGGCCCCCGCTCCCTGCTCCTCCCCGGGGAGGACTGGGCCGGGGCCGACGGCGCCGGGGGCCGCGGGATCTCCGCGGAGACCGTCGCCGCGCTCGGCGTGCGCGTGGTCCACCCCGAGGCCGTCGACCCGCTCCTGCGCCGACTCGGCGCGGTGGAGGCCGGTGCGGCCACCGTCCTGTCCGACCCCCGGACCGAGGCGGCAGTCCGCGACTCCCTCGACGCCGACGACCCCGAGCCGATCGCCGAGGCCGTCCTCGACCTCGTCGCGGCCTCCGGCACGACCGTCGCCGACGCGCCCTGGCTGGCCGAGCTCGCCCTGCGCGACGACGAGGACGGCTACTCGGTCGCCGCCGAACTCCTCGTCCCCGGCGCCCCGCTCGCGGACCTGCTCGTCGACGACGCCCCCTTCGGCACCGTCCACGAGGACCTCGTCGAACGCCACGGGACCGACGCCCTGCGCGCGGTCGGCGCCCTCTGGGAACTCGGCGTGGTCCGGGTCGAGGAGGCCGCGCTGGGGGAGGACCTGGTCGCGGAGTTCGACGGCGCCGCCGGCGAGGACGGCCCGGACGGCCTGGAGGACTGGGCCGACGAGGTCCTCGAACGCGTCGGCGACCCCGAGCTGCCCCCGGTGGTGCCCGAGCTGGTGGTCGTCGCCGACCTCGACTGCGTCGCGGACGACAGCTGGCCGCAGGCCCTGGCGATGCTGTCCCGGGGACCGCTGCGCGAGGCCGTGACCGAGCCCGCGCGGCTGCTGATGCCCGACGGCCGCGTGGTGGACGTGCCCTCGTACACCGCGTGGTGGCTGCGGACCCGGGCGCTGCTGGGCGGCAGCGCGCCGGTCGAGCTGCGCACCGCCGACGCCGACCCGTCCCTGGCCGGCCTGTACGACGAGGTCCCGGCCGACGTCGACCCCGAGTTCGCCCGCGCGCTGGGGGTGCGCGCCACCCTCGCCGACCTGATCAACGACCCGGAGGGGCCGGACGACCTGCTCGCCCGCCTGGCGGACCCCGACCGCCACGTGGACCGCGCCTCGCTCCGCCTGGTGTGGACCGCGCTCGCCCTCGTGGACGCGGAGCTGGTGACCCCGCCCTCCCGCGTGCGGGCGGTGCGCGGCGGAGCGATCGTGGTGGCCGACGCGGAGGAGGCCGTGGTGGTGGACTCCCCGGACCTGCTGCCGCTGTTGGAGGACCGCCCGCTGGTCCTGGCCCCGGACGACTCCGCCGAGGCCCTGGCCGACGTCCTCGACCTGGACCTGGCGAGCGAGACGGTCACCGGCGAGGTCGGGTCGGCCGGCGAGGTCCGCCCGGTCCCCGGCGAGGCCGACCTGTTCCTGGACCCCGCCGGGGAGCCGGACCGCACCTACGTGCACCACCGGACGCTCACCGTGGACGGCGTCGAGCTGGAGTGGTACGTCGGCGACGGCACGGCGCACGCGTCCACCACGGACGGCCTGGCGCGGGCCCTGTGCTGGCGCGCCGGGCAGTGGTCCCGCCGGCACCTGGTCGCGGCCGCCCTGCGCGACCCGTCCGCCGCCGCCCGGCTCCTCGCCGAGGCCGACCTGGAGTAGCGCGGCTCGGGGCGGGACGCGGCCCCCGGCGACCCCGGGGGCCGCGTCAGGCCATGACCTCGGCGAGGCGCTCTCCCAGACCCTCTTCGGGCTCGCCCCACTCCAGGACCTCGACCGCGTCGCCCACCGCAGCGGTCCCCGGCCGGGTGACGGCGAACAGGGAGCCGAAGGACACCCCGCCGCCGTCCGCGCGCCGGTAGCCCGCCAGGGTCCGCAGCGGCTCCGGGCCGCTCCTCTCGCCCCGCGCCTGGTCCACCGTCGTCCCCACGCAGCGGATGCACACCTTGGCGTAGCCCAGTTCGGCGTCCCCCAGGCGGACGGAGCGCACCCGGTCCTCGGTGTGCGGCTCCTCCCACCCCGACACGACGACGTTGGGCCGGAACCGGTCGATCGGCACGGGCTCGGCGCCGCGCTCCAGGATGCGCGCGCCGAGCAGGTCCAGGGAGGACGCGGACGCCATCAGGACCGCCGTGCTGTCCGCGAACCCGCTGGTGCCGGGGGTCCTCCCCCCGCTCAGGCGTGCGTGGTCGTCGGGCACCCGCACCAGGCGGCTCGGCGCGCCCAGCACCTCGGACAGCCACCCGGAGACCTCGTCCCCCTGGTCCACGCCCACGAACGGCTTCCTGTGCAGGACGACGTCCAGCCGGGGACCCCCGGGATCGACTTCGACGTCGACGTGGCCGAACCCGTCCGTGTCCAGCCGCAGGCGGGCCCCGTCGCCGGTGATCCCGGCGCGCACGCGCGCCAGCCGCGGGTCGTTGCGCTGGCTGCGGAAACCGCCGCCGCCGTCGACCACCATGAACGTGCGGTCGTGGGCGATCCCGGCGGGGGTCACGAGGGCGGAGCGCAGGGAGGTCCCGGCGCACCCCTTGACGGGGTAGTGGACGAGTTCGCAGATCTGGGCCATGGGCAGACGCTACCGTCCGGCCCGCCCGCGACTCCCGGGGGAGGCCCGGACCGGGTAGCCTCCTCTTCCCCGCACCGCCCCCGACACCGACGGGACCCCCATGCGCGCCACCCCCTCGCTCCTCGCCCTGGGCGCCCTCCTGCTCGCCGCCGGCTGCGGCGGCGGGGAGGAGCAGGACCCGCCCGCCGCCACCGCGGAGGCCGAGCCGACGGAGTACGTCTTCGCCCCTGGGGAGCGGATCACCGTGGAGCTCACCATGTACGACGGCGAGGACGGCCGCCGGACGCCGTTCTTCTCCGGGTACCGGCCCTCGGTCGAGTTCGCGGGCGGGGGACCGGCCGTCGAGTGCGGCGCCCACCTGCCGGTCGAGCTGCGGGAGTTCCCGCCGGGGGAGACCCACACGATCGTGCTGGAGTGCGGCTCCGAGGTCGCGGTCCCGGTGGACGATCTCGGGTTCGCCCTGGTGGAGGACGGCGTCGAGCGGGGTAGGGGAGAGGTGGTCCCCACGGGGGAGGAGTGACGGGGCGTCCGCGGGGCACCGTCCTCGCCTCGTCTGGGCACTGGCTCATGCGGTGGGGGGCATGCACGCCTTCGACGTCCTCGGGGACCCCGTCCGGCGCCGCCTGCCGGAGCCGCTCGACGACGGCGGGCGTTCCTCGGGGGAGCCGACCGGGATCGTGCGGGACGAGCCCGGGACCTCCCGGCCCGCCGTCTCCCAGCACCTGCGCGTACGCGGGGAGAACGGGTTCGCCACCGTGCGCGAGGACGGCAGCCGCAGGCTGTACGCCGTGGACACGGGGCCGCCGCGCGACGCCGACGCCCGGCTGAGGCGCTTCGCCGCCCGCTGGGAGCCGCACCTGGCGGCGCTCGACACCGAGCTCGCCGGGGGGAGGCGCGAACGCCGCTCCGGCGACCGCGCGGGCCCCGGACGGGAGCCATGACTTCCACACCCAGGAGGAGCACGATGGACATCGAGCACGAGATCGACGTGGTCGGCCGGTCGGTCGGCGTCCGGCGGACCGGCTCGGGCGCCGAGAGCACCGTCACGGTCAGCCGCGCCTACGACGTCCCGGTCGAGGACCTGTGGGACGCCTGCACCAACCCGGAGCGCATCCCGCGCTGGTTCCTGCCGGTCGCCGGCGACCTCCGGGAGGGCGGCGCCTACGAGCTGGAGGGCAACGCCGGAGGGCGCGTCCTGGCCTGCGACCCGCCGCACTCCTACCGGGTCACCTGGGAGTACGGCGGCGAGAGCAGCGAGGTGGAGGTCCGACTGACCGCGGAGACCGCCGCCCGCTCGCGGTTCGAGCTGTCCCACACCGCGCCGCTCGACGAGTTCTGGGAGCGGTACGGCCCCGGGGCCGGGGGGATCGGGTGGGACCTGGGGCTGTTCGGCCTGACCCAGCACCTGCTCCACGGGGCGGGCGTACCTCCGGAGGCCGGGGAGTGGGCGGGCTCGGAGGACGCGCGGCGGTTCACGGAGCTGAGCGGACGCCGCTGGGCGACGGCGCACGCCGAGTCCGGGGAGGACCCGGACCGGGCCGAGGCCGCGGCGGACCGGACCATCGACTTCTACACGGCGCCGCCGGAGGGCTCTGCCTGAGGCGGCCGGGCCGGGGCCGCCCGGGTGCGGGGGGCCCGGGCGAGCGGACGGCGGCGGTCGTCCCCGGCCCCGCCACCCGGGGCCGGCGGGCGCCCCCCGCGCGGGCGGACGGCGGGTCGGTGCGGTCCTGGTCCTCCCGGGGCAGCGGGCGGCCCCGTGCGAGCGGACGGCGGCCGGCCGGAACCGCGCACGGAGGCCGAGGAACCGGCGGCCCCGCGCGCGGGCGGACGGCGGCTCAGCGGGCGACCCGGAAGAACCCCTCGGAGATGAGGGTGCGCAGCGCGTCCGGCGTCCGCTCCCGCACGACCGCCTGGTCCTCGCCGATGAGCTGGGCGATGGCGTCCAGGAGCGGCCCCACGGGCATGGTGCCGTCGCACACCCCGGCCAGGGCGGCCTCGACGGTCCCCACGCGGGCGACCCTGCGCAGCCCGTTCTGCTGGCGCAGCACGATCTTCTCCGGGTCCGGGGCCCCGGGCCTGCCCACCCGCTCCTCCACCACCCCGGGGGCGAGCGCGACGTGCGCCGACAGCAGGGCGGCGTCGGTGAGCCGCAGCGCCGTCATCGCCCCGTCCACGACGTCGGGCAGGTACGGGCCGACCGGCTGCTCGATGTCGTGCCGCAGCTCCTCCACGCGCACCGTCGCGTCCTGGGCGACGTCGTTGCGCAGGCTGATCCACCCGAACCCGATGCCCTTGATGCCCTCGCGCTCGAAGTAGTCCAGCCAGGCGTCGTAGCGGCGCGTGTACTCGGGCGTGCCGTGCTCGCACGAGTCGCGCAGCCACAGCTCGACGTACTGGGCGGGGTCCTGCACGTCGCGCTGGACCACCCAGCCCGAGCAGCCGGTCCCGGTCACCCAGCCGCCGACGCGGTCCTCCCAGTCGTCGCCGTCGGAGTGCACCCAGTTCGCGAGGATCTGGCACCAGCCGCCCTCGGTGAGGTGCGCGGGGGCCTGCCGCACCAGCTCGGCGCAGACCGTGTCGCCGGGCAGGTCGGACTCCCGGTAGGTGTACCGGGAGGAGTCGGGGGTGATCACGAACGGGGGGTTGGACACGATGAGGTCGAACCGCTCGCCCCCGACCGGTTCGTAGAGGGAGCCCTGGGCCAGGCGGGCGCCCGTGACCCCGGACAGGGCCAGGCTGATCCCGGCCAGGCGCACCGCGCGCGGGTTGAGGTCGGTGGCGACCACCTCGCGGGCCCGCGAGGCCAGGTGCAGCGCCTGCACCCCGCAGCCGGTGCCGACGTCCAGGGCGCGGTCGACCGGGCCGTCGACGATCAGCTGGGACAGGGTGGCGGACGCGTTGCCCGCGCCGACCACGTGGTCGCGGCGGGGGACGGCCCCGGTGCCCGGGCGCACCTTGGGATCGGAGACCACGAAGCCGGGCCGGCCGTCCTCCAGGTCCCACGGCCCGAGGTGGACCAGGGCGCGGACGACGGTCCCGTGGGGCCCCTCCTCGACGGTGACGAGCCCGGCCTCGGCCAGTTCGTCCACGGGGAGGACGGCCCGCGCGGCCCGCGCGGGGATGGGCGAGCGGAGCCACCACAGGCGCAGCAGCAGTCCGAGCCGTTCCTCCCCGCCGGTGGCGCGCAGGGCGGGCACCAGCTCTTCACGGGCCAGGGCTCGGGCGGCGGCGTCGCCGAGCCGGTCGCGGACGCCTGACACCGTGTAGTCGGCGTCGATGAGGATGCCGCGGAGTCGGTCGGCGAGGCCGCGCGGGAATTCAGTCTCAGACACCCGCCCATTATCAGGCAGAACGGCGGTGCCCCGCTGACAGGCGGTCCGGCCTGGTCAGGAGGGCTCGGAGAAGCGGGAGGCCCCGCGCTCGGCCGACTCGTCCCTCTTGCGGAGGAGGCGCGGGATGTAGAGGTAGCCGAACACCCCGAGGGCGGCGCCGGTCGCGCAGACACCGATCCACCAGCGCTCGGCCTGGGGGAGGGAGTCGCCCATGGCGACGAGGACGACGAGGGCGACGGCCCACGCGAGGGTGCCGATGGCGGCGGGCACGCGGTAGTCGCTCTCGTGGACTTCGGGATCGGGCCGGCGAGGTGTGCGCACGGTCCCAGGCTATCCGCTCGCACACGGCCGGCGTCGGCGTGTCGGCGCCGACCGCTCCGACCAGGGAAGCGTTCGTCACACTCCCTGCTCCGATCATCCGATCATATGGCGATTTCTATGAAACTCCCGTGAAACGAGTGTCAGCTGTTGTATGAAGATGCAACTAATCTGGCGCAGAATCCTTGTTGTCCGGTAACACGACCAGGTCAGGCTGACGACGTGAACGCACCAACTCCATCCCCCACCGACGACAGAGCGGCCTCCGCCCCCCGGGGCCGCGTGGACCGCTTCTTCCACATCTCCGAGCGCGGCTCCACGTTCGGCACCGAGATCCGCGGCGGTCTGGCGACCTTCTTCGCCATGGCCTACATCATCGTGCTGAACCCGCTGATCCTGAACGGCACCGCGGACGTCAACGGCGATGTCCTGGAGGTCCCCCAGCTCGTCGCCGTCACCGCCCTGGTCGCCGCGATCAGCAGCATCCTGATGGGCATCGTCAGCCGCTACCCGTTCGCGCTCGCCGCGGGCATGGGCCTGAACGCCGTCGTCGCGTACGGGGTCGCCCCGCTGATGGCCTGGTCGGACGTCTTCCTCCTGCTGATCATCGAGGGCCTCATCCTCACGGTCCTGGTCATGACCGGCTTCCGCACCGCCGTCTTCGCCGCGATCCCCGGCGGGCTGAAGATCGCCATCGGCGTCGGCGTGGGCCTGTTCCTGACGATCATCGGCTTCGTCAACTCCGGCTTCATCCAGGGCGGCGGCGGCACGATCGTCAGCCTCGGCAGCGGCGGCCTGAACACGCTGCCCCTGCTGGTCTTCGTCATCGGCCTCCTGGTCACCATCGCGCTCTACGTCCGCAAGGTCCCGGGCGCGATGCTGCTGGGCATCATCGTCTCCACGGTCGCCGCGATCGTCGTCCAGGCGCTGTTCGGCGGCCGGGGCGAGGGCCTGGCCTGGCAGCTGCCGGGCTCCACCCCGAGCCTGCCGACCTCGGTCGGCGACGTCGTCGCCCTCCCCGACTTCTCCCTCATCGGCCTGTTCGCCGAGGGCGGCTTCAACATCGCGGCCCGCTGGTCCGACGTGGGCGTCGCCACCGTCGTGATGCTGCTGTTCACCCTGATGCTGGCCGACTTCTTCGACACCATGGGCACCATGGTGGGCGTCGCCCACCAGGCGGAGCTGACCGACGAGAACGGCAACCTGCCCCGGACCCGCGAGGTCCTGGCCATGGACGCCTTCGGCACGATCTTCGGCGGCGCGGCCTCCGCGTCCATCGCGACGGTGTACGCCGAGTCCGCGGCGGGCGTCGCGGAGGGCGCGCGCACCGGCATCGCGCCCATCGTCACCGGTCTGATGATGGTCGTCGCGACCTTCTTCGCGCCGCTGGTCACCATCGTGCCGTTCGAGGCCGCCACGCCGGTGCTCGTCATCGTCGGCTTCATGATGCTGCTGCCGGTCGGCAAGATCGACTTCACGGACCCGGCCGTCGGCCTGGCGTCGTTCTTCGCGATCGTGATCATGCCGTTCACGTACTCGATCGCCAACGGCATCGGGATGGCGTTCATCGTCTACACGTTCGTGCGCCTGGTCGAGGGCAAGCCGCGCCACGTCCACCCCCTCATGTGGGTGGTCTCCGCGGTCTTCCTCCTCCACTTCGCCGAGGCCCCGATCTACGCGCTCATCGGCTGATCCCGCGCGCCGCCCTCGCGCGGGGGCGGGAATTCCTGCGACAGTGGACGGCGTTGACCCGAGTGATGAGTCAACGCCGTTTACTTATGTGTCCGCACCATGGGTCTCCGGCCGCATCAGCCCCTCCCCGGCAACCCGTCCGGGAGGGGAGGAACTGATGCGGCGTATCGCCATGTTCCGCTCACTGGCCGTCCGCAACTACCGGCTCTACGCCCTCGGCCAGCTACTCTCCAACCCCGGCACCTGGATGCAGCGCATCGCCCAGGACTGGCTGGTCCTCCAGCTCAGCGGCGGCAGCGGCATCGCGCTCGGGATGACCACCGCGCTCCAGTTCCTGCCCCTGCTCCTCTTCGGGCTGTGGGGCGGCGCGCTGGTGGACCGCCTGGACAAGCGCAGGCTCCTGATCTGCACCCAGAGCGTCATGGGGGTGCTCGCCGTCGCCCTGGGCGTCCTCGCGACCGCCGGCGCGGCCGAGGTCTGGCACGTGTACGTGTTCGCCTTCGCCCTCGGCCTGGTCACCGTGCTCGACAACCCCGGCCGCCAGGCCTTCGTCCCCGAGATGGTCGACCGCGAGCACCTGTCCAACGCGATCGCCCTCAACAGCGCCAGCTTCCAGCTCGGCAGGGTCACCGGCCCCGCCGTCGCCGGACTGCTCATCGCCGTGATCGGCAGCGGTCCCGTGTTCCTGATCAACGGCGCGTCGTTCGGGTTCACGATCATCGCCCTGGCGATGATCCGCACCGCCGAGCTCACCACCACCGAGCCGGTGCCCCGGGGCAAGGGCCAGATCCGCGAGGGCCTGCGCTACATCGGGGGCCGGCGCGACCTCGTGCTGCTGCTGATCCTCGCCGCCGCCACCCAGTTCTTCGGGGCGAACGGGCAGAACCAGATCGCGCTGGTGGTCAACAACGTCTTCGAGGCCGGCGCCGCCGCGTTCGGGGTGGCCGCGGCCTTCCTGGCCGTGGGCGCCCTCATCGGGGCCCTCCTCGCGGCCCGGCGCGACCGGCCCCGGGTGCGCCTGGTGCTGATCGGGTCGATGGCCTTCGGGCTGCTCCAGGTGGCGGCGGGGCTGATGCCCGGCTACGTGTCGTTCGTCGTGGTGCTGGTGCCCATGGGCATGGCCTTCCTGACCTACGTGACGACGCTCAACGCCACCTTCCAGCTCAGCGTCGACCCCCAGATGCGCGGTCGCGTCATGAGCATGTTCCTGCTGGTGTTCATGGGCGTGGCGCCCGTCGGCGCCCCCGTGGTGGGGCTGCTGGCCGACGCGTTCGGCCCGCAGGCCAGCCTCGTCATCGGGGGCACGGTCACCGTGCTGGTGGTCGCGGCCCTGACGGGACCGCTGTTCAGGGTCCACGGCGTCAGGGTGCGCGACCTCCTGCCGGGGCGCCGGCGGGCCGCCGAGGCCGCGCAGGCCACGGCGGAGGAGGCCGGAGCCGGGCGGACCCGGGCCGGGCACGGCGCGGACGGCGCGACCGCGGCCGGGCCCGACCGGGGGGCCGACGGCCCCGGACGGCCCCCGGAGGACGCGGTCACCCGCACCTGAGCCCCTGGCCGTGCCCCGCCGTCCTCGGGGCACGGCCGCAGACCGCGTCCCCACGGCCGCGCCGGGCCGGTCAGGAGGCGACCGCCCGCGTCACCACCGACACCGAGCTGATCAGCAGCAGCCACAGGACCGCGCGGCGGAACAGCTCGGCGTCCAGCCGGCGGAAGACCCGCTCGCCCACCGCCATGCCGACCAGCATCGCGGGGACCCCGACCAGCAGCAGCGAGCCGACCTCCGGCGTCAGCCTGCCGCTGATCCAGAACCCCGCCAGCGAGGCGGCGCTCGTCGCCGAGAACATCACCGACAGGGTCGCCCGCTGCACGCGGGGCTCCAGCCCGCTCCCCTGGAGCGCAGCCACCATCAGCGGGCCGTCGATGCCCGTCGAGGCGAACGACGCACCCGACAGGGCGCTCACCCCCGCCAGCGTCGGGGTCCCGCCGGGGACGGGGGTCCTCCGCCACACCAGGAACGTCCCCACCAGGACCATCACGGCGATCGCCACCATCAGGGCCCGCTCGGGCAGCACGGCGAGCAGCCACACGCCGAACGGCACCCCGGCCAGCCCGAACCCCAGGAACAGGGCCGCCAGGCGACGGTCCACGTGGCGGCGGTCCCGGGCGGTGATCCACACGCTCACCGGCGCCGACATCAGCCCGGCCACCACCACCGCCGTCACCGGGTCCGCGAGCAGGGCCAGCGGCGGCACCGCCACCAGGGAGAAGCCGAACCCGGTCGTGGCGCGCACCAGGGACCCCAGGGCGATGACCACGAAGACACAGGAGATGACGAGCATGGGCGGGCGGCTCCGGGGACGCTGCGGCGGGGACCCGCAGACCCTACTCCCCGGGATGCGGACGTGAACACGGGAGGGAAGGATGGGGGGATGAGACTGTTCGTTGCCCTGGCGCCTCCCCCGGACGTGGTGGAGACGGTGCGCGAGGCCGTCGACCGGGGGCGCAGGCACACCCCCGACCTGCGGTGGACGCCTCCCGGTGAATGGCACCTGACCCTGCTCTTCCTCGGCCGGGTCGACGACGACCTGCTGCCCGGCCTCACCGGGGCGCTCGGGCGGGTGGCCCGCAACCGGCGGCCCCTGGAGCTCGCGGCGCGCGGCTGGGGCACCTTCCCGCGCAGCAACGCCCGGACCTCCGTGCTGTGGGCCGGCGTCAACGGCGACACCCAGGCGCTCGGCATCCTCGTCGGCCGGCTGAGGGCCGCCGCCGACCGGATCGGGATCGAGGTGGACCACCGCCCGTACGTGCCGCACATCACGGTCGCCCGCAGCCGCCCCGCGCGGGACCTCTCCGGCACCGTCCACTCCCTCGGAACCCTGCGCAGCCGCAGGTGGGAGGCGCAGGAGATGCACCTGGTGGAGAGCCGGCCCGAGTCGGCGGACCGCTACCGGACCGTCCGGACCTGGGCGTTAGGCTGGGAGCCGGATCCCACCCGACCACCGGAGCGCAGCACGTCATGAGCATGCTCACCAACAACCGCAAGCAGCGGTGGCTGCTGCCCGTGGTCCTCGGCTCCATCATGCTGATCGTGGTCCTGGGCGCCCTCCTCGGCTGAGCCCCGCCCGACCGGCGGCGTCCCCCGTGCGCGACGGGGCGTCCCGTGCCGCCCTGTCCACCCCACCCCACTCCTGATGATCTTGTACTTATAGACGGTTTCGGCGCCCAACCTCGCTATAAGTACAAGATCATCGGGGTGGCGGACGGGCTCGGGCGGGCCCGGCCGGGGTCAGGCGGCCGCGGCGGCCAGGCTCGCGGCGTGCGCCACCAGCGCCGCGTTGTCGTACGCCTCCGTGCCGTCCGGGAGGCGCATGGTGTCCTCCAGACCGATCCGGAGGTCGTGGCCCGAGGCCACGGCGGCCTCCAGCATCGGCCACGCGGTCGCGTCCGTCCCGTGCAGCATCCGGGGGGCGCCCACCCGCGCCCGGTCCAGGAGGGAGAGGATCGCGTTCGCGTTGCGCTCGGCGTCCTCCACCGCGACCTGCGTGGGCTCGACCAGGACGGCGGACACCCGCATCTTCGTGGCGACCAGGATCCGGGCCGCCTCCACGGTCCACACGCCCGCCTCCACGTCCACCCTGCGGTCCTCCAGGAGGTGGGCCAGGTCCACCGAACCGGCTTCGTGCAGGTTCAGCGTGACCGAGTCGGGTAACAGCGGGGACGCCCATCTCTGGACCAGGTCGTAGCGGCGCCACGGGTCCGACTCCGCCGACAGCGACGTGGTCAGGGACACCGGGACGTCCGGCCCCTCGGACCGCAGCGCCTCCATCAGCGACGCGACGACCTGCGGTTCCAGCGACTCGGCTCCCCCGGGGTCGCGCGGGTGGACGTGGACGGCGTCCGCGCCGGCGGCCACCACGGCGTGGGCGTCCGCCACCAGCTGGTCGACGGACACGGGCAGGGCGGGGTGCGCACCGGGGCGGCGGTCCCCGTTCAGGCAGGCGACGATCCTCATGGGCTCTCCTCACGGCGCTCCGTAAGCCGAATGTGCCCGTTCACACCCGGGTGCAAGCCACCCCCGCCGCCCCCCTGGCAGGATGTCGTCCATGAGAAGACCGCTCGCGCTGGTCGCGACCGCACTGCTCGCGGCCCTCCCCGCCGCCCCGGCGTCGGCCTCCCCCGAGGACCCGGGCGCGCCGAGCGGCGGGGTCGACTACCCGAGGGGCGGGGAGGGACCGGAGGGCTCGGAGGTGGCGTTCGAGTTCCAGGACGCGAGGATCTCCGAGTCCAGCGGCATCGCGCCCTCCGCGCTGCACGAGGGCGTGTGGTGGACGCACAACGACAGCGGCGAGCACCCGAGCGAGGTGTACGCGGTCGACGGGGACGGGCAGACGCTCGCCACGTTCTCCCTGGGCCTGGAGCGGCGCGACTGGGAGGCGGTCGCCGTCGCGGAGGGGCCCGACGGGGAGCCCGCGGTCTTCGTGGCCGACATCGGCGACAACTTCGGCGGCAGCTGGGCCGAGTACAGGGTGTACCGGTTCCCGGAACCGGCGGTCCTCGCCGACGGGGCGGTCGAGCCGGTGACGCTCGCCTTCACGTACGCGGACGGCGGCCGGGACGCGGAGTCGATGATGATCGACCCCCGCGACGGGCGCGTGTACGTGGTGTCCAAGGAGTTCTCCGGCGGCCTCTACGCGGCCCCCGGGGCCCTGGACCCCGAGGGCGCGAACGTCCTGGAGCGGATCGACTCCGCGCCGCTGTTCGCCACCGACGCCGCGTTCGGCCCGGACGGCACCCGTTACGTGATCCGCACCTACTGGGGCGCCACGGTCTACGACTCCACCGACGGGGTGCCCGGGCGGCCGATCGGCTCCTTCGACCTGCCCGAGTCCGACCAGGGCGAGTCGGTGGCGTTCACCCCCGACGGGACCGCGCTCATGGCGGGCACCGAGGGGCCGCACGCCCCCGTGTGGCGGATCCCCCTGGAGGACCGGTACCTGACCGACGAACCGGTGGAGGTCGAGGCGGAGGCCGCGCCCTCCGACGGGGAGGACGGCGGTACCGCGGCGGAGGGCGGCGGCGGGGGCGGGAGCGCGCTGCCGTTCATCCTGGGCGGGGCCGGCGTCGCGGCCGTGCTCATCGCCGGGATCGTCCTGCTCGCCCGGCGGGGCTGACGCCCGGCCCCGGGACGCGGCGGGGACGTCGCACCCGCACGGCCACCGGAACCGGGGCCCCGCCCGCGGCGGTCCCCGCCGCCGGTCCCCCCGCGGACGCGGAACCGCGGCGGCCGCGCGGTCACGGCGGGCCCTCCGCCTCCTCCCTGCGGGCGCGCAGCGCCCGGACCTTCTGGCGGTTGCCGCAGCGCTCCATCGAGCACCAGCGCCGCCGGCCCGGGCGCGAGGTGTCCACGAAGACCAGACGGCAGTCGTGGGAGCCGCACTCGCGGATCCGGTCGGCGTGGTCGCCGGTGAACAGGTCGACCGCGTCGCGGGCGATGGTGGACAGGACGGCGGTCGCACCGGCCGGCTGGACCCAGGACCGGCCCGCGCCGGCGTCCATGGCCGGGACCAGGGGAGGGCGGGACGCGGCCAGGTTGACCTCGGCGACGTCCTCCGGCGGGAGGGGGCGGCCGCCCGTGCGCGCGTCGGCCAGGCGCCAGAGCGAGTCGCGCAGGCGCCGTGCGGCGCCGAGTTCCGCCTCGGTGACCCCGATCAGCTCCGGGTCCAGGCGCAGCCGGGACAGGGCGAGCCAGTCGGCGAGGTCCCGGGGCCGGTGGAGGATCTCGTAGTGCGCGTACGCGCCGGGGGCGCCGGTGACGAGCAGTTCCAGGCACAGGGCGCCGGGGTCGAAGACGAAGGGGGAGCCGTGCAGGGGGCGCATCGGCAAGCCTGTTGTGTCCCGGGTCATGTAACCACTATAACTGGAATCAAGGGTCGGGGCCATGTCCGGAAGGTCCCGCCACAGAGCCGAGGAGAACCCCGATGGCAGTCGAATGGCAGCTCGTGGTGGACTGCGCTGACCCCGTCGCCCTCTCGCTGTTCTGGGCGCAGGCGATGGAGTACGAGCCCGAGGACAACACCGTGCTCATCGACCGCCTGCTGGCGGAGGGGCTCGTGAAGGAGGAGGACCTCCGGGAGGTGGACGGGCGCAAGGTCTTCGCCACGGTCGTCGCCATCCGCCACCCCGGCGACCCGGTGGACGGCAGCACCGGCATCGGGCTGGGGCGGCGCGTGCTCTTCCAGGTCGTGCCGGAGTCCAAGACCGTGAAGAACCGCCTGCACGTCGACCTGAAGGTGGGGGCCGCGCGCCGGGCCGACACGGTCAGGCGGCTGGAGGGCCTGGGGGCGACCTACGTGCGGGCCGTGGACGAGCCCGGGGCCTCGCACGTCACCATGCGGGACCCCGAGGGGAACGAGTTCGACGTGCAGTGAGGCCCGCCCGGGGCCGGGCGGCGGCGCGCCTCCCGCGACACGGGGGCCGGCGCCGGAGCGGCCCGGCGGCCGCGGCCCTCAGTCCTCGACGGGCTGGGGGTCGAGGAAGTGCTCGCGCGCCAGGAACGCGTGCCGGGAGAAGTCGGTGAACACGCCGTCCACGCCGAGCTCGAAGAACGCCTCGTACTCGGCGGCGAAGCCCCCGTAGTCGCTCGGCCCGCGGTCCGAGCGCAGGTCGGGGGGCAGGAAGTGGTTCTCGCTGCGGAACGTGTACGGGTGCACGAGCAGCCCGGCCGCGTGCGCGTTCTCGACGAGGTCGGTGGGCTCCCCGAGGTTGCCGTCCTCGTCGGTGGGGATGACCAGGCCCTTCGCGGGGCCGATGGCCCGGGCGAAGGCCGCGACCTCGGCCAGGCCCTCCGGGGTCGTGTAGTGCAGCCAGCGGTCCTCGGTGCCGAGCAGGAACACCAGCGGGAGCTCCGTCCCGGCGAGCTTGCGCAGGCTCTCGGCCTCGAAGGACTGGAGGAACACCGGCAGGGCCGGCTCGGGGCCGGTCAGCCCCGCCTCGCGCAGGGCCCCGATCAGGGCCGGCTCCAGCTCCAGGCCCTGGGCGGCGTGGTACGCGGGGTGCTTGGTCTCGGGGTAGATCCCGATCGGCCGCCCCAGCTCCTCGGTGAGCGAGAAGGCCAGCCCGATCACCTCGTCCAGGGTCGGGATCCCGTAGTCGCCGTCCATCAGGGCGTTCATGGCGCGCACGTCCCGCATGCGCTCCACGGCGCGCAGGGTCCGGATCTCCTCCAGGGTGAAGTCCTGGGCGAAGAACCCGGTGGTCTCGCGCCCGTCCACGGTCCGGGTGGTGCGCCGGTCGGCGAACTCCGGGCGCTCGCCCACGTCCGTGGTGCCGCCGATCTCCTGCTCGTGGCGGCAGATCAGCTTCCCGTCCCGGGTGGCGACCAGGTCGATCTCGATGAAGTCGCCGCCGTACCGGGCGCCCAGCTCGTAGGAGGCCAGCGTGTGCTCGGGACGGTGCCCCGACGCACCCCGGTGGGAGATGATCTTGATGGGGATTTCCTGCTTGTTCTTGTTCCTGCGCACAGCCGAACCGTCCTGAGAAGCCGAGATGCCGGGAAAGAGGGAGGCCGACCCGCGGGAACACGGGTCGGCCACCATTGTGCAACGTGGGGCGAACGGGTCAGGACAGCTCGGTGAGCACGTGGTCCACGCACGCGGTGAGCGCCTGGACGTCGCTCGGCTCGACGGCCGGGAACATGGCCACGCGCAGCTGGTTGCGGCCGAGCTTGCGGTACGGCTCGGTGTCGACGACGCCGTTGGCGCGCAGGACCCTCGCGACGGCGGCGGCGTCGACGTCGTCGCTGAAGTCGATGGTGCCGACCACCTGGGAGCGCTTGGCCGGGTCGGTCACGAACGGGGTCGCGACCGGGGACTTCTCGGCCCAGTCGTAGAGGATGGAGGAGGACTCGGCGGTGCGCGCCACCGTCCACTCCAGCCCGCCGCGCGTGTTCATCCACTCCAGCTGCTCGGCGAGAAGCAGCAGCGTGGCCACGGCCGGGGTGTTGTACGTCTGGTCCTTGCGGGAGTTGTCCACCGCGGTGGTCAGCGAGAAGAACTCGGGGATGTACCGGCCGCTCGCGGCGATCTCGTCCACCCGGGCCAGGGCGCGGGGCGACATGACCGCCAGCCACAGCCCGCCGTCGGCGGCGAAGCTCTTCTGCGGGGCGAAGTAGTAGACGTCCGTCTCGGTGATGTCGACGGGCAGGCCGCCCGCCCCGCTGGTGGCGTCCACCAGGACGAGCGCGTCGTCGTCGGCGCCCGCGACCCGCGCGATGGGGGCGGCCACGCCGGTGGACGTCTCGTTGTGGGTGAGGGCGTACACGTCCACACCGGCCTCGGCGACGGGCTCGCCGTGGCTGCCGGGGTCGGTGCTGATGACGGTGGGCTCCTCCAGCCACGGGGCGCCCCCGGCGACCTTCGCGAACTTGCCGGAGAACTCGCCGAAGGACAGGTGCTGGGACCTGGAGCGCAGCAGGCCGTGCGCGGCGATGTCCCAGAAGGCGGTGGTCCCGCCGTTGCCGAGGACGACCTCGTACCCGTCGGGCAGGGAGAAGAGGTCGCTCACGCCGGCGCGCACCCGGGAGACCAGGGACTTGACCGGCTTCTGCCGGTGGGAGGTCCCCATGTAGCGGGAGCCGGAGGAGGCCAGGGCCTCCAGCTGCGCGGGGCGCACTTTGGACGGGCCGCTGCCGAAACGGCCGTCGGCGGGCAGCAGGTTCGCGGGGATCTGAATCTCGTCGGTCACGGTCCCCAGGGTAGTGGTGGGAGCGGTGACGCAGCCGGTCAGGGCCGCCGTTCCCGGCGTGCATGCGCGTGACCGGAGGATCGAATTGTCACATTCTCAGAAGTTCTGGCCGGTATGGGCCAGTGGCAATTCCGCCAAAACGGATGAATCTTCCGGCGCCTTTGTTGTCTAATGAGCACCAGCTTCGGGGGGAGTGACGGGACCGGCACGAGCCGTGAAGGGGTTTTCGCGAGTGGTTGACGACGAGTCCGGCGACCGGACCGCCGCCCCCGGACCGCCGCCCCCGGGGCGCCGCCCCGCTTCCTGGCCGTCTTCGACGCGCTGCGGGCCCGTCCCCCGCGCCGCAGGCACACCCTCCTGGCCCGCATGGAGCGCCGCGTGGCCCGCCGGCTCCCCGCGGACAAGCACGACGGCCTCCCCGGTCCTGGTGGGACCCGACTCGGGCGGGGACCGCCAGCACGTCATCCACAGGTGCGGCATGAGCAGCGCGGACCTCCCCCCGGCCGACCCCGGCTGCGTATGAGGGGGCGCGGGGGGCGGGGCGGGGTGGCGCGGGACCGCCCGACGCGAGAAGATGCCCGTTGTGGACCACCGAAACCCCGCCGAACTGCGGAAACCGTACACGGGTGAACCCCTGGTGCGCTCCTCCCTCGCCGCCCATCCGATGACGCAGTTCCACCTGTGGTTCGAGGAGGCCTACGAGTCGGGGCTGGCCGAGCCCAACGCCATGGTCCTGGCCTCCGTCGAGCCCTCGGGGATGCCCAGGGCCAGGACGGTGCTGCTGAAGGGCTACGACAGGACCGGGCTGCGCTTCTTCACCAACTACACCTCCAGGAAGGGGGAGGCGCTGGACGCGGACCCCCGCGCCGGCCTCCTCTTCCCCTGGCACGCCATCCGCCGGCAGGTCCTGGTGGCCGGGCGGGTCGAACGGCTCTCCGACGCGGAGAACGACCGCTACTTCGCCACACGGCCGCGCGGCTCGCAGCTCGGGGCCTGGGCCAGCGAGCGCCAGTCCCGGACCGTGGAGGACCGCGCCGAGCTCGACCGCCTGTACCGGGGCTTCGAGACGGTGTGGGCCGAGGACGAGGAGGTCCCCAGGCCCTCCTACTGGGGCGGCTACCGCCTCGTCCCGGAGGAGGTCGAGTTCTGGCAGGGCGGCCCGGACCGCATGCACGACCGGTTCCGCTACCTGCGCGGCGACGGGGACGCGTGGGAGGTCGACCGCCTGTCCCCCTGAACCCCGCCGGGGAGGGGCCGGTGCGGGCGCCCCCGGGGTGATCCCCGTCGCCTCCGGCACGCGCCCCGGGCCCGTGTGGCGCCGGAGCGCGCTCCGCAAGGGTCCGTCGGGCATTCCTCCAGGGGCGAACGGCCCGGAGGGGCCGGGACCAGCGACTCCTGCGCCGAGGGGCGGACGCCGCCCCTCCGCTGTCCACATTGTGGGACGGTGGAGAAATTCGGGCTCGCCGATGCGCGATATGCTTGCCGTATCGGTGGTCGCTCCCGCGGTCCTGCGGACGCCCCGGTCCCCACTCGGCCCCTGGGAATCACGTGGTCCCGGCCTGTGTTGTGAGAGACCTGCCGTGCCCGCCGCGACCGCGCGTCGGGCGCAGAGCCTTGGGAGGGGAGACTTGACCGCACACGGGCTGATCGACACCACGGAGATGTACCTCCGGACGGTTTTCGAGCTCGAGGAGGAGGGCATCGTCCCGCTTCGGGCGCGTATCGCCGAGCGCCTGCACCAGAGCGGCCCCACGGTCAGCCAGACGGTGGCCCGCATGGAGCGCGACGGTCTGCTGCGGGTCGAGAACGACAGGCACCTCGTCATGACGGCCGAGGGCCGTCGACTGGCCACGCACGTCATGCGCAAGCACCGGCTCGCCGAGCGCCTGCTCGTCGACGTCATCGGGCTGCCCTGGGAGGACGTGCACATCGAGGCCTGCCGCTGGGAGCACGTGATCTCCGAGGCGGTGGAGGAGCGCCTCGTGACGCTGCTCAACGCCCCCTCGGTGTGCCCCCACGGCAACCCGATCCCGGGCCTGGACGAGCTCGGCCTGGAGAACTACTCGCCCGAGCCCTTCACCGACGACTCGATCGTTCCGATGATCGACGTCGCGGGCAACAGCGAGACGACCGTGACGGTACGGCGCATCAGCGAGCAGATCCAGTCGGACGCCGACATCATGCTCACCTTGCGCGAATCCGGGGTACAACCCGGGCAGGAAGTGGTGCTCAGGGCCTCCGACGGGGGCGTCCACGTGATCGGTGGCGAGTCCGAGGGGACCGACCTCTCCGAGGTCGTCGCCGGACACATCTTCGTCGCCAAGCCGTGAACCACGCGAACACGTTGATTGGTTGCTCATCGGGATTGTCACATTGCGCTGCGGGAACGTTGACGGTGTTGCTACGCTCGCCCCAAGGTGCGGTCGTTCGGGGTACCCGGAGCGGGCATGTATGCAGCTCATGACGGCGAGGTGGCGGCTAGATGACACGGTGGGGTGAGCCCTTCCGGGAGAGCGGCGCGCTGGCCACGGCCGCTGTGGTGGACCAGGCGCAGATCGCCATCGTCGTCATCGACAGGGCCAGCCTGCTGCGCTACTGGAACCCCTTCGCCCGCGAGCTCTTCGGGTTCGTCGGCGGCCGGGACTACGTCGGCCTCTCCCTCCTCGACATCGGCATCCACGAGTCGGACCGCGAGCACGCCTCCCAGCTGGCCCGCCGCGTCCTGCGCGGCGAGCACTGGGAGGGCACGTTCGCCGTCCTCAAGGGCGACTCCACGTGGATCCACGTGCGCGCCCAGGCCGTGCCGATGCGCGACGAGTCCGGCGAGATCGACGGCATCACCCTCATCGCCCGCGAGGCCCTGCGCAGCGGCCGAGTGGAGGAGCAGTACGGACTGCTCGAACGCATCGGCAGCCGCCTGGCCAGCTCCCTGGAGTTCGACTCCACGGTCAAGGGCGTCGCGGGCATCCTGGTGCCGCAGTTCGCCGACCACTGCTTCATCGACCTCTACGACCACGACCGCCTGGTCAGACAGGTGTCGGTGCACGCCGAGGGGTGGACGCCGCCGCCCCGCACGTGGTTCGAGGTCGGCGACGAGGTCCGCTACCCCGAACGCCACTTCGTCACCCAGGCGCTGCGTCGGATGGAGACCGTCGTCAGCAGCGACTACCTGTTCGAGAACTCTCCCAGCACCCGCTCCGACACCGTCTCCCGGCAGGTCGGCGTCACCTCCGCCATCGCCGCCCCCCTGCGGGCACGCGGCGAGGTCCTCGGCGTGCTCACCCTGGCGCTCTCGGGGCTCTCCCCCCGCCAGAAGAGCACCTACGGCGGGTTCGACCGCGACCTCGTCGGCGCCATCGCCTCCCGGGTGGCCCTGACCATCGACAACGCGCGCCTGTTCGAGGAGGAGCGCAGCACCGCCCTCGCCTTCCAGCGGAGCCTGCTCCCGCACCACTTCCCGCACCTGGACGGGCTGACCATCGCCCACCGCTACCAGCCCGCCGGGCCCCTCCAGGCGCACGGTTACGGTGTGCAGACCCAGGTCGGCGGCGACTTCTACGACGCCATCCCGCTCTCCGCGGGACGCGTCGGGCTGGTCATCGGCGACGTGGAGGGCCGCGGTCCGCACGCCGCCGCGGTCATGGGGCAGCTGCGCGCCGCCCTGAGGGCCTTCGCCCAGGCCGACCGCGAGCCCGCGGACATCCTCCGCGAACTCGACGAGTGGGTCCGCCAGCTCGGCCAGCCGGACGAGGACGGCGGCGGCACCTGGATCCCCAGCGTCAGCTGCCTGTACATGGTCTACGACGCGTGGTCGCGCGAGCTGTCCTACGCCAACGCCGGGCACGCCACACCGCTGCTGGTCACCTCCGACTCGGTCGACAAGCTCGACCTGGCGGCGGCCGACCGCATGCTGGGCGTGCGGGCCAAGGGCGGGGCGGCCGAGGACGTCGTCTACCACCAGGCCGAACTGCGGCTCCCGCTCGGCGCGACCCTGGTCATGTACACCGACGGGCTCGTGGACCGGCACCCGGTCGGCGGCTCGCCCGACCCCGAGCGCGCCCTGGCCAGGCTGGCCGAGCGGGTCTCCGAGGTCGCGGACAAGGACGTCGACGAGATCGCCGAGGCGGCCCTGCACAGCGTCCCCGGCGAGCTGGACGACGACACCGCGCTGCTGGTCGTGCGCACCCACTCCGACGCACTGGCCCTGCGCGAGGGCTGGTTCCCCTCGGAGGCCTCCACCGTGGGCGAGGCGCGCCACCTGGCGGCCAAGACCTTCGAGGAGTGGGGGATGGACCGCGACCAGTCCGAGCTGGCCTGCCTGCTGGTCTCGGAGATCGTCACCAACGTCGTCATCCACGCGACCCCCCACCCCGTGCACCGCGAGTTCACCGGCAACGGGGTCCTGGACTCGGAGACGCCCCTCGGCGCGGGCCCGGCGGCGGACGAGTTCGACGAGGACTGGACGGACCTGCTGGAGGCGGCGGCCGAGGAGGACGACGAGCCCGCCGAGGACGCCGCCGACAAGGAGTTCCTGCTCCGGCTGCGGCGCGGCGCCTCCGCCGTGTGGGTGGAGGTCTTCGACCACGACCTGCGCCTGCCCCGCATCCGCAGCGCGGCCGCCGACGACGAGGGCGGTCGCGGCCTCTACCTGGTGGAGCAGCTGGCGAGCCGGTGGGGGTCCCGTCCCACGCCGGACGGCAAGGCGGTCTGGTTCGAGATGCCGATGCACGGTGAGGACGAGGAGGGCTCGCAGGGCTGAGCCCTCCCGCGGGCCGCGGCGGCCGGTCCCGTCGGCCGCCCGGCCCCGTGACGCGCGGGCCCCGTGCGTCCCAGCGGCTCCGCGGACCCCTGCGGCCCCCGCCCCTTCCGCCGCCTCCCGGCCGCGGCGGGCACGGCTCCTTCCGGTCGTCCCCGCCGTGCGGTCGGCCGGGCGTCGAATTCCCGGCGAACAAGGCGTTCTCCGCCCTGCCCTTCTTGTCGTGGACGACCATCGCGGTTAATTTGTCCGACGACAACAGAAGAAGATGCACCGATTCCCGGGCAGGGAGTGGAGGACATCGATGGAAGAAGCAGAAGTGGTTCCCCTTGCCAATTCTGCAGGTCCCAGAATCGCCGAGTCCGCCCGGAGGGGCGTGGGTCCCCGTTCCCCACGCGTCCCGGCGGACCGCGGGGCTCCCTCCCCCGCCCCGGGGGCCGGAGCCGCGAGGAGGGCGGGCCGCCGTGTCCCGCGCCTGGCCCTCCGCGCCCTCGTCGGGGCCCTGGCGCTGGTCGTCGCGCTCCCGGCCCACGCCTTCGCGGCGCCGCCCCCCGCGCTTCCGGCGAGCCACGCGGAGGCGGACGGGAAATGGCAGCCCGCCTTCGACTACGACACCGACGGCTGCTATTCGTCCCCCGCCATCGGATCGGACGGGACCATCGCCGAGGGGCTGAAGACCTCCGGCGCCCTGAACGGCAACTGCCGTGACCGCTCCGACCTCGACAACACGAACTCGTATTCGCGCTCCAAGTGCGACGCGAGCGGATGGTGCGCGTACATGTACGCGCTCTACTTCGAGAAGGACCAGACCGTCCACGGCTGCTGCGGGCACCGGCACGACCTCGAACACGTCGTGGTGTGGGTGCTCGACGACGAGGCACGGTACGTCTCGGCGTCGGCGCACGGCGACTACGACACGAGGCCGGCGTCCGAGGTGCTGTGGGAGGGCACCCACCCCAAGATCGTCTACCACAAGGACGGCGCCTCCACCCACGCCTTCCGTTTCGCGGCCGGGCACGACGACCCGCCGGAGAACCACTACGGCGTGTGGCAGTACCCGCCCCTGGTGAGCTGGGACCACTACCCTCCGGGCATCCGGGAGGCGTTCACGTCGGCGGACTACGGGAGCGCGCAGCTCGACCTCAGGGACGGCTCGTTCCCGGGGGCGCTGGCCAGGGCGCGGCCCGACGGCATCGAGTTCGACCCCTACGCCTAGTAGTACTTCGTTAAGTATCTGTTTTCTCGGCTCGGTTCCGCCATCATGGACGCGTGGATCTGGCCGCTGTAGAAGAGCTGCGCGAGGACCTCGACGCGTTCTGCGCCGAGGTCTTCGCGTCCATCCCCCGCAAGGACTCCCGGGCCTGGGGCAGCTGCTACCTGCGCGGTCTGATGCTGGACGGGCGGCGCAAGTCCATCCAGCCCATGGCCGAGCGCCTCCCGGACGGCAACATGCAGGCCCTGCAGCAGTTCGTGGGCCAGTCCCCGTGGGAGCACACCCCCGTCCAACGACGCCTGGCCACCAAGGTGAGTGAGGCGATCACCCCGGATGCGTGGGTGATCGACGACTCGGGCCTGCCCAAAGCGGGCACCGAGTCGGTGGGGGCGGCCCACCAGTGGTGCGGGGCCCTGGGCAAGCAGGCGGTGTGCCAGAGCGCGGTGAGCCTGCACGCGGTCACCGATGCCGCCTCGGTGCCGCTGAACTGGCGGCTCTACCTGCCCCAGGACTGGGCCGATGCCGCCGATGAGCGCCGGGTCAAGACCGGGGTGCCCGACCGGGTCGGCCACCGGGAGAAATGGCGGCTGGCCCTGGACATGGTCGATGAGGCCCGCTCCTGGGGGCTGGCCGACCGGGTGGTGGTGGCCGATGCCGGCTACGGGCAGATCCACGGCTTGCGCCACGGGTTGGCCGAGCGGGGCCTGGACTACGTGGTCGCGGTGCGCGGTGATCTGAACGCCCATCCCGGTGGGGCGGTGCCCCGGGCGCCCGATCGGTCCGGGCCGGGGCCGCGTCTGCCGCGCTACCGGACCCCGGCCCGCTCGTTGAAGGACCTGGCCCTGGAACAGGGGCGCGCCGCGTTGCGTCGGTGTACGTGGCGGCAGGGGTCCCGTGGGGCGATGCGGGGCCGTTTCCTGGTCATGGACGTGCGCTTGGCGGGTAAGTCCGCCCGCCAAGCGGCTCTGGACCGTGCGGGCGGGCGCTCGACGTGGGACGGGGTGCTGCCGGTCGAGACGCTGATCGCCGAGTGGCCGCCCCATGGGGAGGCGCCCACGGACTACTGGCTGTCCAGCCTGTCTGCCGGGACCGTGTTGCGGCAGCTGGTGCGGTTGGCGAAGATCCGGTGGCGGATCGAGCACGACTACCGCGAGCTCAAGCACGGCCTGGGGTTGGACCACTACGAGGGGCGGACCTGGCGGGGCTGGCATCACCATGTCACGCTGGTCAGCGCGGCGCAGGCGTTCCTGACCCTGCGAAGACTCGACCCAAAAGGGTCGACGTCGGTCTGAGTCTGTACCAGGTGTTGGAGGAGCTCCAACGGGTGCTGCTGTGCTGGACCGGCGTGTGTCACACCTGCCGTAGGCCCCTTGCGCAGCAGCACCCACCCGACACGAGTTAACGAAGTACTACTAGATCGGCGACGGGAGATGTGTGCCCCGGTCAGCGGTCGTGAGCCACCGACGACCGCTTGACCGGGGCGTCCACCGGCCGGTTGTGCCGGGTCGTGGCGTTCGGCGCGCCGTCCCTACCGCCAGGACCACGCCCAGAGCAGCAGGCACACGAAGACGAAGAAGACCACGATCCCGCTGGTCGCCCAGGGGATGTGGATCCTGGGCCGGAGTCTGCGCACGCCGATCACGAGCAGCACGACCAGCAGGCCCATGACGATGAGGCCGTCCCACGCACCGCTCATGACTGCTCCGACCCTTCCAGGGGGTTGTCAGGTCACAGGCCGAGGCCGCGTCCCACGATCTCCTTCATGATCTCGGTGGTGCCACCGTAGATCGTCTGGACGCGGGTGTCCTGCCAGGCCCGTGCCACGGGGTATTCCATCATGTACCCGTACCCGCCGTGAAGCTGGAGGCACCGGTCCACGGCCCTGTTGCACATCTCGGTGGTCCACCACTTGGCCATGGCGGCGTCCTCGACGGTCAGCTCACCCCGGTTGAGCAGCTGGATGCCCCGATCCACGTAGGTGCGGGCCATGTCGACCTCGGTGGCAATCTCGGCCAGAACAAAACGACTGTTCTGGAACCGCCCAATCGGACGCCCGAAGGCCGTGCGCTCCCGGCAGTACTCGACGGTGTGCTCCAGCACGGCGCCGGCGGAGGCGACCGCGCAGGTGGCGATGGACAGGCGCTCCTGGGGCAGGTTCTCCATGAGGTGGATGAAGCCCTGGCCCTCCGTGCCGATCAGGTTGGCCGCGGGGACGCGCACGTCGTCGAAGAACAGCTCGGCGGTGTCCTGCGCCTTCATGCCGATCTTGTCCAGGTTGCGGCCGCGCTCGAAGCCGGGCATGCCGCGCTCCACCACGACGAGCGAGAAGCCCTGGGCCCCCGCCTCGGGGTCGGTCCGGCAGACCACGATCACCAGGTCGGCGTTGACGCCGTTGGTGATGAAGGTCTTGGAGCCGTTGAGGACGAGGTCGCCGCCGTCGCGCACCGCCGAGGTCCTGATGCCCTGGAGGTCGCTGCCGGTGCCGGGCTCGGTCATGGCGATGGCGGTGATCAGCTCGCCGGAGGCGAAACCGGGCAGCCAGCGGCGCTTCTGCTCGTCGTCGGTCAGGTTCACCATGTACGGCGCCATGACGTCGTTCTGGAGGGTCACGCCGAGGCCGCTGGCGCGGGCCCGGCAGATCTCCTCGTTGACGACGGCGTTGTACCGGTAGTCGTCCAGGCCGGTGCCCCCGTACTCCTCCGGCACGCCGTGGCCGAGGAGCCCCACCTCGCCCGCCCGGGTCCACACCTCGCGCGGGACGATCCCGTCCTCCTCCCACCGCGCGTGGAAGGGAGCGACCTCGCGCTCGAGGAACTCGGCCACCGATGCGCGGAAGAGGTCGTGGTCGGCGTCGAAGAGTTCCCGCTTCATGCTCTGCTCCGGACGTGTCGGGGATCACTGGCTGACGCCACAGTAACCGAACCATATTCGGTTTTGAAGGGGCGGCTCCAAGCCGCGGCAAAGTTCCTGTTCCGGTGGGCGGTTCCCCGCTCACGGGAGCCCCCGGGTTCCTACTGTGGCCGCAGCGGGGCCGTGAGCCGTGCGCGGCCCGACACGGGGGAGAGCCGATGGCGCAGCACGAGGCCGACCACCGGGCACGCAGGGAGCACCGGGGCGGCAGGATCGCGGTGATCATGACCGCGCTGATGCTCACCGTGCTCCTGGCCGCCCTGGACCAGACGATCGTCTCCACCGCGCTGCCGACGATCGTGTCCGAGCTCGGCGGGCTCAACCACCTGTCGTGGGTGATCACCGCCTACCTGCTCGCCGTCACCGCCGTCACCCCGCTGTGGGGCAAGCTCGGCGACCAGTTCGGCCGCAAGCAGCTCTTCCTCCTGTGCATCGGGATCTTCCTGGTCGGCTCCGCCCTGTGCGGCATCGCGCAGGACATGTTCCAGCTCATCGTCTTCCGGGCGGTGCAGGGGCTCGGAGGGGGAGGGCTGATGGTGCTCGCCTCCGCGATCATCGGCGACGTCGTCTCGCCCCGGGAGCGGGGGAAGTACCAGGGGCTGTTCGGCGCCGTCTTCGGCATCTCCAGTGTGGCGGGGCCCCTGCTCGGCGGCCTGTTCGTCGACCACCTGACCTGGCGGTGGGTGTTCTACGTGAACCTCCCCCTCGGGGTCGTCGCGTTCGCCACGGTGCTGGCGGTGCTGCCCGCCAGCACGCCGACCGGTCGCCGCCGGGTCGACTACGCCGGGATCCTCCTGCTGGCCGCCACCGCCGTGTGCCTCACCCTGGTGGCGGCCTGGGGCGGCAGCGTCTACCCGTGGGCCTCGCCCCAGGTCGTGGGGCTCGCCGTCGCGGGCGCCGTCCTCGGGATCGGATGGTGGCTGACCGCGAGGAGGGCGGCCGACCCGGTCATGCCGCTCAGCCTGTTCCGCAACCCGACCATCGTGGTCGCCATGGCCATCGGGTTCTGCGTGGGCTTCGCGATGATGGGGTCGATGGCGTTCCTGCCGCTGTTCCTCCAGATCGTGCACGGCCTGTCCCCGACGGCCTCCGGCCTCCACCTGATCCCGATGGTGCTGGGCATGTTCCTCACCTCGATCACCAGCGGTCGCCTGGTCACCCGCACCGGCCACTACAAGGTCTATCCCGTGGTGGGCATGGCCGTCACCTCGTTCGGGCTGCTGCTCCTCTCCCGCCTGGGCCCGGAGAGCTCGCTCTGGGAGATGGGGTTCTACTTCTTCGTCCTGGGGTTCGGCCTGGGCCTGGTGATGCAGGTCGTGGTCGTGGTCGTGCAGAACGCGGCCGACTACGCGGACCTCGGGGTGGCCACCTCCTCGGCGACGTTCTTCCGGTCGATCGGCGGCTCGTTCGGCACCGCCGTGTTCGGGGCGGTCTTCTCCGGGCAGCTGGCGGCGAACCTGGCGGCCCGCGCCGGGGAGATCCGGCTGCCGCCGGGGGTGGACCCGGCGTCCCTGGAGAGCGACCCCCGCAGTCTGGACCGGCTGCCCCCGGAGGCTCAGGCGTCGTTCCTCCAGGCCTACGCCGACTCCGTGGACACCGTGTTCCTGTGGGCGGTTCCGGTGGCGGCGGCCGGGTTCGTGCTCGCGCTGTTCCTGCGGCAGGTGCCCCTGCGCACCACCGTCGGCTCCGCCGGGCTGGACGAGTCGATCCCGCCCGTCGCCGCGGGGGGCCGCAGCGCGATGGAGCACGTCGAGCGCGAGGTCTACCGCGCCTGCGGCAGGGAGGGCGCGGACGAGATGTACGGGCGCCTGCGCGAGGCGGCGGGGCTGGAGATCTCGCCGCGCGCGTGCTGGGCGCTCAGCCACCTCGGCGTCACCGGGCCGCTCACCGGGGCGGAGCTCGCGCGGATGTCGGGGCTGGGCGAGGACGCCTGGGAGGGTGTGCGCCGGGAGCTGGAGGAGGCCGGATACCTGGCGGGCGGGGGCGGGGCCTGGGAGCTGAACCGGCGCGGGGCGGACGCGGCCAGGCAGGTGTTCGACGCCCAGCGCACCGCGCTGCGCTCGCTGCTGGCCGACTACGGGCCCGGCGAGCACCCGGAGGTGGTCGCCGCCCTGGAGCGGATGACCGCGGACACCCTCGGCGACGAGGGGGACGCCTCGCGCCTCGGCGAGGGGGCCCGCCGGCTGTAGCCGCGCGGGGGCGGGGGCTTGCCGGATCCAGGGAACCGAATACAGTTCGGTTATCGTCACCCACGCTCTTGGAGGACCCCGTGGCCGAGGCATACATCGTCGGCGCAGTACGCACCCCCGTCGGCACCAGGAAGGGCGCCCTCGCCGCCGTGCACCCGGCGGACCTGGGCGCGCACGTGCTCAAGGAGCTCGTCCGGCGCACCGGGGTCGACCCGGCCGCCGTCGAGGACGTGGTCATGGGCGTGGTCAGCCAGGCGGGCCCCCAGGCCCTCGACCTGGCCCGCACCGCGTGGCTCTCCGCCGGCCTCCCCGAGAGCGTCCCCGGCGTCACGGTCGACCGCCAGTGCGGCTCCTCGCAGCAGGCCGTCCACTTCGCCGCCCAGGGCGTCATGTCCGGCACCCAGGACCTGGTCGTGGCCGCCGGCGTCGAGAACATGGGCATGGTCCCCATGGGCGCCAACGTCCAGTTCGCCCTCGACAACGACCTCCCCCTCTACGGCGAGGGCTGGACCGGGCGCTACGGCCTCCAGGAGATCTCCCAGTTCCGCGGCGCCCAGCTCATGTGCGAGAAGTGGGGCTACAAGCGCGAGCGGCTGGAGGAGTTCGCCCTGGAGAGCCACCGGCGCGCCGCCGCCGCGCAGGAGGAGGGGCGCTTCGACGACCAGATCGCCCCCCTCGCCGGGGTGAGCCGGGACGAGGGCGTCCGCGCCGACACCACCCTGGAGAAGATGGCCGGCCTCAAGCCGCTGCGCGAGGGGTGGGAGCTCACCGCGGCCGTCGCGAGCCAGATCTCCGTGGGCGCGGGCGCGCTGCTCATCGCGTCCGAGCGCGCGATCGAGCAGCACGGGCTGACCCCGCTGGCCCGCGTCGTCCAGCTGGCCCTGGTCGGCGACGACCCCGTGTACATGCTCACCGCGCCCATCCCCGCGACCAGGGTCGCCCTGGCCAAGGCCGGGCTGGGCATCGACGACATCGACGTCACCGAGATCAACGAGGCGTTCGCCCCCGTGCCGCTGTCGTGGATCGAGGAGCTGGGCGCCGACCCGGCCAAGGTCAACCCGAACGGTGGCGCGATCGCCCTGGGCCACCCGCTGGGCGCCACCGGCTCGATCCTGATGACCAAGCTGATCGCCGAGCTGCACAGGACCGGCGGCCGCTACGGCCTCCAGACCATGTGCGAGGGCGGCGGCCAGGCCAACGTCACCGTCATCGAACGCGTCTGACCCGGAGCGCCGGGGCCGCGCGACCGCCCTCGGGCGCGCGGCCCCCGCCCCGGACCCGCCGCCCGCGCCCGCCGCTCACCGGCGGGCCAGGGCGGGACCCCCGACGCCGTTCTCCAGCCCCAGCCAGGCGGCCATCCCGGCCAGCTGCTCCACCAGCTCCGGCACGGTGTCGGCGGGGGCGCCGTCCTCCAGGGTGATCCTCCGGGCCAGGAGCGTCCCCGACGCGCGGTCCGCCTTGAGGTCCACCCGCGCGACCAGGTCCTCGCCCAGCAGGAACGGCAGCACGTAGTAGCCGTGCACCCGCTTGGCGGCGGGCACGTAGATCTCCAGCCGGTAGCGGAACCCGAACAGCTCCTCGGCGCGGTCGCGCGTCCACACCAGGGAGTCGAACGGGCTGAGCAGCGCCCGGGCCGCCATCGAGCGGGGCACCCGGGCGTCCCGGTGCAGGTAGGCGGGGCGGTTCCAGCCCTCCACCCGCACCGGGACCAGCTCACCGGAGTCCACGAGGTCGGCCACGGCGGGCCTGGACTCGGCGGACTTGAGCCGGAAGTAGTCGCGGAGGCAGGGCTCGGTGGCGACGCCGTGTGCGCGCGCGGCGATGGACACCAGCTCCCGGTGCGCCTCCTCGGGCGTGGTGGGCGGGGCGTCGCGCACCTCCGGCGGGAGGGCGCGCTCGGGCAGGTCGTAGAGCCGCTCGAACTGGGAGTTGCGCCCGTTGGAGGTCAGGTCGCCGATCCAGAACAGGTACTCCAGGCACTTCTTGACGTCGGACCAGTTCCAGCCCCAGTGGTCCTTGGCGCGCGGCGCGTCGTGCGCGAGGGCGGCCTCCACGCCGCGGGCGGTGGCCGGGCCGATCCGGACGACCTCCTCCAGGACCGCCTTCAGGAGTTCGGGCCGCTCCTCCCGGATGCCGTTCATCCAGCCGACCCGGGTCTGGGCGCGGTTGCGGTCCATCCGGTGGCGCATGAGCTGCCGCGTGGCCGGCGGCACCAGGCTGGCCTCGTGGGCCCAGCACTCCACCAGGCGCGCGCCGCCCGCCCCCGCGGCCGTGGTGGCGGCCCGGTCCAGCAGCGCGGTGTCGTAGCCGCCCAGGCGGGCGAACACGGGCAGGTACTGGCTGCGGGCGAGCACGTTCACGCTGTCGATCTGGAGGATCCCCACCCGGCGCACCACCCTGGCCAGGTGGGACAGGGTCGCCTTCCCCTTGGGCCGCGGGTCGGCGAAGCCCTGGGCGGCGAGGGCGATCCTGCGGGCCTGGGAGAGGGAGAGGTCCGCGTCTCGGCGGGGGTGCGGTTCAGCCATGCCGCCACGGTAGCCCCCGGTGACGACAGTCGGCCCGCCGCGGTCGGCGCCGGGGCGGGGCCGGGCCTCCCGCGGGCCGGTCGGGGCCGGAGCCGGGGGCCGACGGGCGCCGGCGCCCGGCTCCGGCCGGTGTGTCCTGTGTCACGCGCCCGCTGTCGTCGTGCCCGGTGACGCGCGGCGCGGCGACTCGCCGTGGCCGCGCACGGCGGTTCCGGGGAAAAAACCTTTGGCCCAATGCGAACCCCGAGGGGGTCCCGGCCGTCACAACAGAGGCGACACGAACGACCGGACACGTGCCGGGAGTCGCACACGCCCCGGTGCGGAGGACGGCCGCGCCGGGGCACCTCCTGTTCCTGCCCGCCGAGCTGGGCGTTCCCCCCTCGTGCACGGCCCGCGTCGAACACCCCCGCCCCCTCCATGGCCTAGCCTTCTGCTGTGCGTATCGCGACTTGGAATGTGAACAGTGCCAGGGCCAGGGTCGACCGGATCGGGGCCTGGCTGGACCGGAGCGACGTCGACGTCCTCGCCATCCAGGAGACCAAGGCCAGGGACGACCAGTTCCCGGCCTCCGTCTTCACCGACCGCGGCTACGAGGTCGCCCACCACGGCCTCTCCCAGTGGAACGGGGTCGCGATCGCCTCCCGTGTCGGGCTGGAGGACGTGCGGGTCGGCTTCCCCGGCCAGCCCGGGTACGGCGACCCCGAGGAGTCCGAGGCGCGCGCCGTCGGGGCGACGTGCGGCGGCGTCCAGGTGTGGAGCCTGTACGTGCCCAACGGCCGCGAGGTCGACCACCCCCACTACGCCTACAAGCTGCGCTGGCTGAAGGCGCTGCGCGAGGCGGGCGCCGCGAGCCTCGCGCAGGACCCCGACGCGCAGATCGCCTACGTCGGCGACTTCAACATCGCCCCGCAGGACGAGGACGTGTGGGACATGTCCGCGTTCGAGGGCAGCACCCACGTCACCGAGCCCGAGCGCGCGGCCTTCGAGGAGCTCGTCGGCGCGGGGTTCCGCGAGGTCGTCCGGGAGCACACCCCGGGACCCGGCGTGTACACCTACTGGGACTACAAGGGGCTGGCCTTCCCCAAGCGCAGGGGCATGCGCATCGACTTCGTCCTCGCCTCCCCGGCGCTCGCCTCCCGCGTGAGCGGCGCGAGCATCGACCGCGAGGAGCGCAAGGGCAAGGGGGCCTCCGACCACGCACCGGTCATCGTGGGGCTCGACGGGAACGACGGAGCGTCCGTCGCCAAGGTGAAGGAGGCCGGGGCATGAGCGCCGGGAGCAGAGCGGCCGGGACCACGGACGGCGGGGGCGGCGCGCCGCGCGTGGCCGTCTTCGGCAGCGTCAACATGGACCTGGTCGCCTACGTGGACGAGGTGCCCGCGAGCGGCGAGACCGTGACGGGCACCGGCTTCCGCCAGGTGCCCGGCGGCAAGGGCGCCAACCAGGCGGTGGCCGCGGCACGGGCCGGGGCCGACGTGGCCTTCCTCGGAGCGGTGGGCGACGACGCCTTCGGCGAGGAGCTGCGCGCCAACCTGGCGGCCGCCGGGGTCGGCGTGTCCGGTCTGCGCACGGTCCCCGGGGTGTCGGGCGTCGCCCACATCGTCGTGGACGGCAAGGGGGGCAACTCGATCATCGTCGTCCCCGGCGCCAACGGCGGGGTCGCCGGCGTGGCCGACGGCGACGCGGCGCTCATCGAGGGGAGCGCGGCCCTGCTGCTCCAGCTCGAACTGCCGATGGAGGCCGTGGTCTCCGCGGCGCGGACCGGCCGCGCGCTCGGCGTGCCGGTCTACCTGACCCCGGCCCCCGCGCGCGACCTGCCCGCGGAGCTGCTGGAGTCGGTGGACGTCCTGGTCCCCAACCAGCACGAGGCGGCCGCGATCACCGGCCGCACGGACCCGCGCGAGGCGCTGGCCGCCCTGCTGGAGCTGGTCCCGGAGGTGCTGCTGACCCTGGGCGAGGACGGCTCGCTCCACGGCCGCAGGGGCGGGGCGGCGGTGGCCTCGCCCGCACGGCGGGTGAGGGCGGTGGACACCACGGCCGCGGGGGACACCTTCTGCGGTTCGTTCGCGGTGGCGAGGGCGGAGGGCCGGTCGCCGGAGGAGGCGATGGCGTTCGCCGCGGCGGCGGCGTCGCTCTCGGTCCAGCGGCCCGGCGCCAGTTCGTCCATGCCCACCCGCGAGGAGGTCGAGGCGCTGCTCGGCGGCGTCGCCTGAGGCCGGTCCGGGGCGGGGGCGGACGGGTTCCGGGGGACGGTCCCGGGACGTGTCGGCGCTCGCCCCGCGCGGTTCCCGGGGCGGGCGCCCCTCAGGCCGTGTGCCCGATCTGCTGGAGGAACGGGCGCGGGTCCTGGTTCTGGAGGCGGACCTCCAGCACGATGTCGACGGTGTCGCCGACGAGCCGGCCGCCCCACGGGACCTCGCCGCCGTCGCCCACGCCGAAGTCGGAGAGGCGGATCCGGGTGTTCGCGGAGAAGAAGTGCCCGTAGGTGTCGTCGGGCGACACGTAGTCCGGGGACTCGCCGACCCACCGGGAGTCGAGGGTGACCGGGAGGGTCGTCCCGTGGATGGTCAGGTCGCCGAACAGCCGGAAGGAGTGCTGTCCGCGCCGGCTCGGCTCCAGCCCGGTGGAGGCGAAGCGGATCTCGGGGTGGTGGTCCACGTCCAGGAAGTCGGCCGAGCGCAGGTGGGCGTCGCGCGCGCCCACGCCGGTGTTGACGCTGGCCGCGTCGAGGACGACCTCCACCTCGGACCGCGCGGGGTCGCCGGTGACGAGCACCTGCCCGCGCGCCCGTCCGAACGTGCCCTGGACCCGGCCGAAGCGCAGGTAGTGGGCGACGAAGATCAAGCTGGAGTGGAGCGGGTCCAGGTACCAGGTGCCCGGCCCCGGTCCGATCTCAGGGGTGGATGTCATAGCCATTTGCTCCCTATTTGTCCGGTCTGTGGCTTTTGTCCACATACCTTAGGTCTGACGTCCACCCGGAACGTGAAGTTCTGGCGCGACCGGGCACGAGACATTGGACTCTGTCGTCCCCGACGGCGGCGGCACCCCCGCTGACGAGGCACGTCACCCCTCCGCGGCCCCGGGCCGGGATCGGGGCCGGAACCGGCCAGGCGTGCCCGCGGACGGCGGAGGGGGCCGGGGCGGTCGTCCGCCCCGGCCCCCTCGGGACCGGTGTTCGTGCTGCGTGCCGGACCGGTGCGGTCCGCCCCCGCTACATGTGCTCGGGAGCCTCCACGCCCAGCAGGTCCAGGCCCTGCACCAGGACCCGGAAGGCCACCGACACCAGCGCCAGGCGCGACTCGCGCTCGGCCCCGGTCGGGGCGGTCAGCACCGGGCAGTGCTCGTAGAACGCCGTGAGCGTCTGCGCCAGCTCGAACAGGTACCCGGAGAGGCGGTGCGGCTGGAGCAGGGCGCCGACCTGCTCCACCACGGCGCCGAACTCCAGCAGCTTGAGCGCGAGGTCGCGCTCCGCGCCCTCGGAGACGGTGATTTCGCCCCGGGGCGAGGACAGGTCCAGCCCGCCCTTGCGGAAGATGGACCGGATCCGCGCCTGCGCGTACTGGAGGTAGGGGCCGGTGTTGCCGGTCAGGGCCAGCATGCGGTCGAAGTCGAACGTGTACTCGGTGTCGTGGGAGACCGACAGGTCCGCGTACTTGACCGCGCCGATGCCCACCTGGCGGGCGATCTCGGCCTGCTCCTCGGCGCCGAGGTCGGGGCGGTTCTCCGCCACGACGGCGGCGGCCCGCTCGACGGCCTCGTCCAGCAGCGCCATCAGGCGGACGGGCGCGCCGCTGCGGGTCCGCAGGATCTTGCCGTCGCCGCCGAGCACGTTGCCGATCTGCACGTGGGTGACCTCGACGCCGTCCGGCAGCCACCCGGCCTTGCGGGCGGTCGCCCACACCATCTTGAAGTGCATGGCCTGCGGGGCGCCGACCACGTACAGGATGCGGTCGGCCTTGAGGTCCTCCACACGGTGGCGGACGGTCGCCAGGTCGGTGGTGGCGTAGCCGTAGCCGCCGTCGCTCTTGCGGATGATCAGGGGGACCGGCTTGTCCTCGCGGCCGATGAAGCCCTCCAGGAACACGCAGAGCGCGCCCTCGCTGACCTCCGCGATGCCCTTGGCCTCCAGCTCGTCGCAGACGTCGGCGAGCATGGCGTTGTAGGTGCTCTCCCCGGCGAGGTCGTCGTCGGTGAGGGTCACCCCGAGCTTGGCGTACACCTTGTTGAAGTAGACCCTGGACAGCCCGACGAGCTCGCGCCACAGGCGCAGGGTCTCCTCGTCCCCGCCCTGGAGGGCCACCACCCGGCGGCGCGCACGCGCGGCGAAGTCGTCCGCGCCGGGCCCGGAGGAGTCGAACTTGGTGCGCGCCGACTGGTAGAAGGCGTTGGGGTCGGTGGTGAGCAGGTCCGCCTCGGCGGACTCCTCACCGACCTCCAGCAGGTGCTCGATGAGCATGCCGAAGGGGGTGCCCCAGTCGCCGATGTGGTTCTGCCGGATGACGTTGTGGCCCAGGAACTCCAGGGTGCGGGCGAGGGAGTCGCCGACCACGGTGGTGCGCAGGTGCCCGACGTGCATCTCCTTGGCCACGTTGGGCGCGGAGTAGTCGAGGGGGATGTCGAGGCGCTCCTGGACGGGGACGCCCACGCGCGGGTCCTCCAGGAGCAGGCGGGTCTGGTCCGCGATCCAGTCCTCGCGCAGCGTCAGGTTGATGAAGCCCGGCCCGCTGACCTCGACGGCGCGGCAGACGTCGGCCACGTCGAGGTGCTCCATGATCGCCGCGGAGACCTCGCGCGGCTTTCGGCCCAGGCGCTTGGCGAGCGCGAGTGCGGCGTTCGCCTGGTAGTCGGCGAACTGGGACGGGCGGATGACGGGGTCGGTGTCGGCGAACTCGGGGCCGAAGGCGGCGCCGAGGGCGGACTGGACCCGTCGCGAGAGTACTTCCTGCGGGTCGGCCATGCCCCTAAGCGTACCGACCTGAGCCCCCTGTCCCCGCCCCTCGCGAGGTGACACGGCACGCGGTCCGCTCCCGCGCCCGGGAGCGGGGCGCGCGGGCCGGTCCGGATCCCGCTCAGCGGCCCTCCGGGGCCGGCGGCAGGGCGCCGGGAGGGGACGCGGGCGGGGCCTCGGACTGGGCCAGGCGGTGGAGCCAGTTGGAGGAGCGCTGGTGCACCCGGCGGCGGATCTGCTCGCCGATGCGGCCGCCGGCCAGGTCGTGCGCCAGCTGGCAGGCCCGGGCGACGCCCTTGGCCCGGCTGTCGCCGTGGGCGATGACCACGGTTCCGTTGAGGCCGAGGAGGGCGGCGCCGCCGTAGGTCTCGCTGTCGAGCCGTTCGCGCAGGCGGCGGAGCGCCTTGCGCTGGAGCAGGGCCCCGGCCTTGGCCGCGGCGGTGGAGGTCAGCGCGTCGCGGACGAGGTCCATGGCGAAGGCGGCGGTGCCCTCCACGGACTTGAGGGCGACGTTGCCGGTGTGGCCGTCGGTGACCACCACGTCGACCTTGCGGGCGAGGAGGTCGTGGCCCTCGATGTTGCCGCGGAAGTCCATGGAGGGGGAGCCCTCCGACGTCGCGGACAGCAGCTCGGTGGCCCTGCGGACGAGCTTGTTGCCCTTGCCCGGCTCGGACCCGATGGTCAGCAGGCCCACGCGCGGACGGCGCACGCCGAAGGCGGTCTGGGCGTAGGCGCAGCCCAGGTGGGCGAACTGGACGAGCATCTCGGGCTTGGCGTCGGCGTTGGCCCCGGCGTCCACCATGATCGTCGGCGTCTCGCCGGTGGGGAGCGTCACGGCGAGGGCGGGGCGCAGGACGCCGGGCTGGGTGCGCAGGCGGACGGTGGACGTCGCGACGATGCCGCCGGTGGAGCCCGCGGAGACGAGGGCGTCGGCGTCGCCGCGCCGGATGAGGCGGCAGGAGACGGCCGCGCTGGAGCGGGGGCGGCGCCAGCTGGCGAGGGCGCCCTCGTGCATGGCCAGGTTGTCCTCGGCGTGGACGACGGGGATGTCCCGCAGGGCGCCCTCCTCGGCGAGGAGGGAGGCGATCTCGGTGCGCCTGCCCACGAGGAGCACGCGGAGCCCGAGTTCGCGGACGGCCATGACGGCGCCCTTCACGATCTCCGAGGGCGCGTTGTCACCGCCCATGGCGTCCACGGCGATGATCGGCGGAGAGGTGCGGGAAGGGGCGGGCGCTTCCGCGTCGGATGTACCAGTCAACTCGGTGCTTCCCTCACGGGTCGTGGTGGGCGTTCCGCACTGTGCGCGCAGGTCCCGTTGTTCCGGCGGCGCCGGAGGGCACGTGGGGGCCGGGGTCGCGCGAGGGTGTGGTGCCACGCTACCGGTTCGCTCCCGGGGCGACGCCGTAAGGCCCGTTCGTCCACTCATGCGAGGATACTTCCCGTATGTCCTGGTCAGGGCTGGACTTGGAGTGAGATGGGTACAAAAGCCCTAATCCGGGTATATCCGCTCGCTGGCTCAGGGCCTCATCACGCTCCGAGAGCGTAGGACAACCACACTGGATCCCGTTTCGGAGGTCGACCGGTGCACCCGCGCCGGAGCCGCCGGATCAGGGCTGCCCGATTGCCCGGGGGCGGCCCTGCACACACACAGGAGAGGAGAAGCGTGAGCGTTACGCCAGACGTGGCACAGTCCCCGTCCGCCGGACGTCGGTTTCGTGCCTACACGACGAAACACCTCGACGAGCTCACCGCGCGAGCCGGTCTCGCCGCCGATGAGCGGCTCGCGGTGCAGGCGGTGGCCACGGTGCTGCCGTTCCGCGTCAACAGCTACGTCGTCGACGAGTTGATCGACTGGGATGCCGCTCCGGACGATCCGATCTACCGGCTGGTCTTCCCGCAAGCCGACATGCTGCCCCCGGCCGACGTGTCCAGGATGTCCGACCTGCTGCGTTCCGGCGCCCCGCGCAAGGAGCTCAACGAGGCGGCCAACCGGATCAGGGCGAGTCTGAACCCGCACCCGGCGGGACAGATGGACCTCAACGTGCCGAAGACGGACGACGAGGAGCCCATCCCCGGCGTCCAGCACAAGTACAAGGAGACCGTGCTCTTCTTCCCCAAGCAGGGGCAGACCTGTCACGCGTACTGCACGTACTGCTTCCGCTGGGCCCAGTTCGTCGGCGACGCCGACCTGAAGTTCGCGTCGAGCGAGATCGACCAGCTGGTCGACTACGTCCGCACGCACCCCGAGGTCACCAGCGTGCTGTTCACCGGCGGCGACCCGATGATCATGGGCGAGGGGGTGATCTCCCGCTACATCGAGCCGCTGCTGGAGATCGAGCACCTGGAGGCCATCCGCATCGGCACGAAGGCGCTGGCCTACTGGCCGCAGCGCTTCGTCACCGACCCGGACGCCGACGACACCCTGCGCCTCTTCGAGAAGGTCGTCGCGTCGGGCAAGAACCTCGCGTTCATGGCCCACTTCTCGCACCCGAACGAGATGCGTCCCGAGCTGGTCCAGGAGGCGGTCCGCCGCGTCCGCTCGACCGGGGCGGTCATCCGCACGCAGGCGCCGCTGATCCGCACGATCAACGACGACCCCGCCGTGTGGGAGAGCATGTGGCGCACCCACCTGCGGCACGGGATGGTCCCGTACTACATGTTCGTGGAGCGCGACACCGGTCCCCAGGACTACTTCGCGGTCCCGCTCGCCGAGGCCTACGAGATCTTCCGCGGCGCCTACACCAAGGTGTCCGGACTGGCCCGCACGGTGCGGGGGCCCTCGATGTCGGCGACGCCGGGCAAGGTCTGCGTGGACGGCGTGGCGGAGGTGGCGGGCGAGAAGGTCTTCGTCCTGCGCTTCATCCAGGCCCGGGACCCGGAGCTGGTCGGCCGCCCCTTCTTCGCCAAGTACGACGAGAAGGCGGCGTGGCTGTTCGACCTCAAGCCCGCCCTGGGCGCCACCCACTTCCCGTGGGAGGCGCCGCCCGTCGGCGGGAGCGGTGGTCTGGTGGACCCCACCCGCCTGTAGGAACCGCCCGTCCGCGGAGCGTGGCCCGAGCACAGGGCATCGGAAGGACCGCGGAGGCCCGGTGCGGCCGGCGGCGTCCCGTCCCAGGGGAATTGGAGCGTCCCTGGGGCGGGCCGCGCCGGCGGCCCCGGCCGGACGCGACGGAGCCCGGCACCACATCGTGGTGCCGGGCTCCGCGTGCGTCCGCGCCGTGGACGGAGAGGCCCCCCGTGAACCGGGGTGGTCACGGGGGCCATCGGCGCGGACGTCTTCCGGGGCTGGTCTCGGTGGGGCGGTCGCGGGGGACCGGGGGCGGGGGACGGAGGAGGTCAGGGGCGCGGCGAGGGGTTCGCGGCCCTCCGGTGCGGTGTCACCTCAGGAGGGAGTCGAAGTCACCGGTCTTGGCGCCCCGGACGAAGGCCTCGATCTCGGCGGGGGTGTACACGAGCGCCGGCCCCTGGGGGTCGCGGGAGTTGCGCACGGCGATGTCCCCGTCCGGGAGCGCGGCGACCTCGACGCAGTTCCCGTCCGGATTGCTCCAGCTGCTCTTGGTCCAGACGACCTTGGGCAGCCGGCTCGCGGGAACGCCGTTGTAGATCGGATGCATCTCAACCTCCTGGAACTTCGGGGGGACTCGTGAGCGGGGATCTGTCCACACGCGGTAGATCCTTCACCGCGCCCGTCGTGTCTCGCCACCGGGCCCGCCTTGCGGTGGGACGCCCTGTCGGGGCGAACCGTCCCGTGGTGGGTTGTTTCGTCCCGGTGCGAGTCAGAGCGTAGCTCATGCACGTGCATTGGTGATTACGTCCGTAAGTACCTATGCAAGGACGGCGGGTGATTCGGGTCCGAAACCGCACGTCACGCCTAACGCGGGGGAGGGGCGCGCGGTTCGCCGGGGCCGGATCGTTCTCCACTCGTGGCCGAAGCCGGTCGGCCGGGAACCCGGTCCGGGTGCGCAAAGCGAACGCCCGGGCGCTGAGAGCGACCGGGCGTGCGGCGGAGTGTGCGGGGAGGGGGGTCAGGGGTAGCGCTCCAGGAAGCCGCGGAGGATCTCCTCGGTGGCGGTGGGCGGCGGCGCCTGGGTGGCGAGGTGGTCCATCGTCTGGGAGTAGCGGTTGGTGTCCTCGTACTTGTCGAAGTACAGGGCGCTGCTCAGCTGCTCCAGGTAGACCACGTCGGGCAGCTGCGGGGTGGGGAACCGCAGGATGCTGAACGGGCCGCCCGCGGCGGGGTGCCCGCCCATCGCGAAGGTCGCGATCTGGATGGTGATGTTGGGGCGCCGGGCCATCTCGATCAGGTGCTCGACCTGGCCGCGCATCACCTCGGCGTCGCCGTAGGGGCGGTGCAGGACGGCCTCGTCGATCACGGCCCACAGGCGTGGGGCCTGGGGTTCCACGAATCTGCGCTGGCGGTGCATGCGCATCATCACCCGGCTGTCGACGTCCTCCTCGGAGGTGGCCGTCCGGGACAGCCGGATGACCGAGCGGGCGTAGTCCTCGCTCTGGAGCAGCCCCGGGACGAACTGGACCTCGTAGGTGCGGATGATCGAGGCGGACTCCTCCAGGCCGACGTAGACGCCGAACCACTGGGGCAGCACGTCGCCGTACTTGTGCCACCAGCCCTGGGCGTTGGCGCTGGAGATCAGGCCGAGGAGGGCCTCGCGCTGCTGGGGGTCGTCCACCCCGTAGAGCTGGAGGAGGTCGTCCACGTCCCGGCGCTTGAAGCTGACCTGGCCGAGCTCCATGCGGCTGATCTTGGCGTGGGAGGCCCGGATGGCGTATCCGGCGTCGTGCCGCGAAATGCCCTTCTCCTGGCGGAGCCGCCGGAGCTGGGTTCCGAGGAGAATGCGGAGGACGGTGGGGCCACCACTGGAATTGGCCAGAAAATCTTGAGTGACCTGGAGATTCGTTGCGTGATCGGCGACCACATCGCCTCCTGTGTAGCGGCTTTGGCCCGTAGCGACCGCTCAGTATACCCACGCGTCCGAGGTTGCGGACAGGGGCGAGGAGGGATTGGTTCGTGGCCTAAGCGCCTCTTCTGGGCTTGGAGTAAACGCGCGTCCCCGTGTGGGAATTCTTTGACGAGGATCTACCAATAAGGGTCGTTCGTCCTATAGTCTTGCCCGGACGTTGAACTGCACGTGCATCCGTGTCTTACAGATGTAAGCCACAGGGGGTCGCGTCAGGCAAGTCCGCGCGAACCCGCCATCACACTCGTGAGGACCGTGATGAACGCAGAGCTGGTGTCCTCGGAGCTGGACTCCGGGCCGTCCTGGAGTCGTCCCTCCCTCGCGGAGGCGTCGGACGACCTCCCGTCCTGGTGGAACCACCCGCCGTGCCGCCTCGCCGTCGGCCAGGCCTCCCGGTCCCAGGAGGGCGCCGCCAGGGCGTTCGGCTCCGTCCCCGGCTCGGTCCGCCGGGCACGCGCCTTCGCCGCGTCCGTCCTGGAGGAGTGGGGCGCCGAGGACGTGCGGGAGGACGTCCGGCTGATCGTCTCCGAGCTCGTCGGCAACTCCTGCCGCCACGCCGTGGCAGGGGAGGGGGACCCCGCGGGCGTTCCGGTGGTGGTCGAACTGCGCCGCCTGGCCGAGCGCGGCGGGATCCTGTGCATGGTCGCCGACGAGAGCGCCAAGGCGCCGGTCAAGATGGACGCGCACCACTTCGCCGAGTCCGGCCGCGGCCTCGGACTGGTCGCGGCGTTCAGCCGCGAATGGGGCTGGAACCCGCTCGGCCGCGGCGGCAAGGTCGTCTGGGCCGTGTGCGGCGGCGAGGACTGACACACCCCGGAACCGCGCGGTCGCGGTGCCTCGGGAGCTGTGGACGACGCGGCGGAGCCGCCCGGGAAGAGTAGGCTGTCAACGCATGTCGGTATTTGACCGACCGCGTCGTGACAGGACTTTCCCACACCCCATCCCGGGAGCGAGGCGTGGCCGTGCTGGACACGGAACAGGACCAGTTCCTCTGCGACGGGACCACCACCGTCGTCGGACTGACCGGTGAGATCGACATCGCCACCGCGGAGAGGGCGCTCGCCCGGATCACCGCGGCCACGGCGGACGGCTGCGTCGTCGTCGACCTGTCCGCGGTGGAGTTCATCGACGCCTCCGGCGTCAACATGCTCGTCCGCGCACTGCGCGGAGCCACGAGGGCCCAGCACCACCTCCTCCTGGCAGGGCCCACCCGCCAGCTCTCGCGGATCCTCGACGTCCTGGGCCTGCGCGACGTCCTGGCGACCCACGACGGCGTCGCCGCGGCGGTCGCCGCCCACGCGGCGCCCCGCCACGGACACCCGCCCGGCGCCCTGCGCTGAACCGGCCCCTTCGGCGGGCGCCCCGGCGGCCGGCCGCCGCACGCGAAGGGGGCGCCCCCGGCGGCCGTGCCGGAAGCGCCCCCCAGGAGGGATGTCCCCCTACTCGACCGTGACGCTCTTGGCCAGGTTGCGCGGCTGGTCCACGTCGTTGCCCTTGGCCAGGGCCAGCTCGCACGCGAACACCTGCATCGGGATCGTCGCGACGACCGGCTGGAGCAGGGTCGGCACCGCCGGGATCTCGATGAGCACGTCCGAGTACGGGCGCACCGCCTCGTCGCCCTCCTCGGCGATCACGATGGTGCGGGCGCCGCGGGCGCGCACCTCCTGGATGTTCGACACGATCTTGTCGTGCAGCACGCTGCGGCCCTTCGGGGAGGGCACCACGACGACGACCGGCAGGCCGTCCTCGATCAGCGCGATCGGGCCGTGCTTGAGCTCGCCGGCCGCGAACGCCTCGGCGTGCATGTACGCCAGCTCCTTGAGCTTGAGCGCGCCCTCCATCGCCACCGGGTAGCCCACGTGGCGTCCCAGGAACAGCACCGTGTCGGCGTCGGAGAGCGAGCGGGCCAGCTCGCGGACCGGCTCCACCGTCCGCAGGACCTTGTCGACCTGCTCCGGCATGGTGGCGAGCTGGGCGATGACCGCCGTGATCTCGTCGCCGAACTTCAGCCCGCGCACCTGGGCCAGGTACAGGCCGACGAGGTAGCAGGCGATCAGCTGGGTCATGAAGGTCTTGGTGGCGGCCACCCCGACCTCGGGACCGGCGTGCGTGTACAGGACGCCGTCGGACTCGCGGGGGATGGTCGACCCGTTCACGTTGCAGATCGCCAGCACGCGGGCGCGCTGCTCCCGGGCGTAGCGGACCGCCATCAGGGTGTCCATGCTCTCGCCGGACTGGGAGATCGCGATGACCAGGGTCTGCTGGTCCAGGATCGGGTCGCGGTAGCGGAACTCGCTGGCCACCTCGACCTCGCACGGGATGCGGCACCAGTGCTCGATGGCGTACTTGGCGATCAGGCCCGCGTGGTACGAGGTCCCGCAGGCGATGATGACGATCTTCTCGACGGAGCGCAGGTCCTCCGGGGTCAGCCGCATCTCGTCCAGGGTCAGCAGACCGTCGACCGACAGGCGGCCCAGGAGCGTGTCGGCCACCGCGCGCGGCTGCTCGACGATCTCCTTGAGCATGAAGTAGTCGTAGCCGCCCTTCTCGGCGGCGGACGCGTCCCAGTCGACGTGGTACTCGCGGACCTCGACGGGGTTGCCCTCGTAGTCGGTGACGACCACGGAGTCCGGCCGCAGCTCGACCACCTGGTCCTGGCCCAGCTCGACCGCCTCGCGGGTGTGCGCGATGAACGCGGCCACGTCGCTCGCCAGGAAGTTCTCGCCCACGCCGCGGCCGACGACCAGCGGCGAGTTGCGACGGGCGGCCACCACCAGGTCGGGGTCGTCCACGGACGTCGCGACCAGGGTGAAAGCGCCCTCCAGCCGCTTGCACACCGCGCGCATCGCCGCGGGCAGGTCCCCGTCGCCGCGCTCGGCCAGCTCGGTGCTGAGCAGGTGCGCGGTCACCTCGGTGTCGGTCTCGGAGAGGAACTTGCAGCCCTGCTCCTCCAGCTCCAGGCGGAGCGCAGCGAAGTTCTCGATGATGCCGTTGTGGACGATCGCGACACGGCCGCCGTTGTCCACGTGGGGGTGGGCGTTGACGTCGTTCGGGGCACCGTGGGTGGCCCAACGCGTGTGCCCGATGCCGGCCCCCTCGCCGGAGATCGGCCGCTCCTCCAGGGCCCGGCGCAGGTTGGCGAGCTTGCCCGCGCGCTTCTCCGTGCGCAGGGCGCCGTCGCCCAGCACCGCCACACCCGCGGAGTCATATCCGCGGTACTCCAACCTTGCGAGGCCGTCCACGACGACCTGAAGCGCCGGTTGCGGCCCGACGTAGCCAACGATTCCGCACATGGCCGCCAGCGTAGGCGAAAAAGGACGCGGGATCGACCAACCACCTGCCCATACCACTGGTTGTTTTCGCAGGTGGCGGTATAGACCATTTGGTGCATGGGGGCCATACCACGCAGGTGGGGGGCATGCGGGGGCGCCGAGTGGAACCGATTTCCCCCGGCTCGCGACCCACGGAAAAACCTTGGGGGACACCACCGTGAACGTGTGGTTTCGGGCACGTTCCGCCCCGGTTCGGGACTAGTGGGGACCGGCTGCCGAATCCGGACGACCTCCTCGTCTAGGGTGGTCATTCGTGTCTCACACGACGAAGAACGGCCTCTCCTCACCGTACGTGGAGCTGGACCGGGCGGCCTGGGCGGCCCTGCGGGCCTCCACACCCCTCTCCCTGACAGAGGCCGACCTGGCAGAGCTCCGCGGTACCACCGACCCCACCTCCCTGGAGGACGTGCGGGACGTCTACCTGCCGATGTCGCGCCTGCTGAACCTCTACGTGGGCGCGACCCAGCAGCGGCACGCCGCCGTCCGCGCCTTCCTCGGCGAGGCGGACCGCCCGGCGCCGTTCATCATCGGCGTCGCGGGCAGCGTCGCCGTGGGCAAGTCCACCACGGCGCGGCTCCTGCGCTCCCTCCTCGCGCAGTGGCCCAACCACCCGAACGTGGAACTGGTCAGCACCGACAACTTCCTGTACCCCAACTCCGTCCTGGAGTCGCGGGGGCTCATGCGGCGCAAGGGCTTCCCGGAGAGCTACGACCGCCGCGCGCTCGTGCGCTTCGTGTCGGAGATGAAGGCCGGGGCCGACCGCATCGATATCCCCGTCTACTCCCACCTGAACTACGACATCGTCCCGGGCGAACGGCAGTCCGTGCACCGCCCCGACATCCTCATCGTCGAGGGCATCAACGTCCTCCAGCCCGCCACCGCGGGACGCCTGGCCGTGGCCGACTTCTTCGACTACTCCATCTACGTCGACGCCAAGGTCGAGAACATCCGCAACTGGTACCTCGACCGCTTCCGCGAACTGCGGCGGACCGCGTTCTCCGACCCCCGCTCCTACTTCCACCACATGGCCACCACCATCCGCGAGGAGGAGGCCCTGGAGTTCGCCGCCAACACCTGGCGCACCATCAACGAGGTCAACCTCGTCGAGAACATCCGCCCGACGCGGGGGCGGGCCACCCTCATCCTTTACAAGGGGGACGACCACCGCGTCCGGCGGGTGCGGCTGCGCAAGACCTGACGGTGCTTCCGGCGAGCTCGCGGGCTCGCTGCGCGGCCTCGGGACGCTGTAGGCCGGCCCCCTTCGTCGTCGTCTGCGCCTGTCGCTCGTTCCTCGCTCGCGGCTTGTCTCCTCCTGCAGGGGTCCGGCGCGTCCCTCGGTGTTTCCGGCGGGCTCGCGGGCTCGCTGCGCGGCCTCGGGACGCTGTAGGCCGGCCCCCTTCGTCGTCGTCTGCGCCTGTCGCTCGTTCCTCGCTCGCGGCTTGTCTCCTCCTGCAGGGGTCCGGCGCGTCCCTCGGTGTTTCCGGCGGGCTCGCGGGCTCGCTGCGCGGCCTCGGGACGCTGTAGGCCGGCCCCCTTCGTCGTCGTCTGCGCCTGTCGCTCGTTCCTCGCTCGCGGCTTGTCTCCTCCTGCAGGGGTCCGGCGCGTCCCTCGGTGCTTCCGGCGGGCTCGCGGGCTCGCTGCGCGGCCTTGGGGCGTCGGAAGCCAGGGGCCTTCGTCGTCGTCTGCGCCTGTCGCTCGTTCCTCGCTCGCGGCTTGTCTCCTCCTGCAGGACCCTGGCACGCCCCTCGGTGTTTCCGGCGGGCCTGGGGCGGGGAGGCCGGTTTGGCCGGGGCCGGACGGCGGGTTAGTGTGGTCTCTCTTTTCGGCCGCGCCCCTTCACCGGGTGTCGTGCGCTCTCAAGGATCGGAACGAACCGGGCCCCTCACCGGCCCCGGGGCGGGACCAGCGCACGCGCGTCGCCGCGCCACCGTCCCGCCGAACCTCCCGAGGTCTTCGTATGACCACCACCGATCCCTCCGTGCCCTCGAACGACGCGCTCCAGGCCGAACGCGACCGGCTCACCGCCGCCCGCGAGGCCCTGCGGCGGATGCGCGAGGAGGTCGCCGGCAGCGAACTCGTGCTGGGCGACGTCGTCAACGACAAGGTCACCAACGCGGCCCTCCGGCGCGGCCGCGAGCGGCGCCTCGCCGCCCTGGCCGAGGTGCCGGGCGCGCCCCTCTTCTTCGGCCGCCTCGACTTCGACCCCGGCACCGTCTTCTTCGACGACGACCCCGGCGGCGCCCCCGCCCCGGACGGCTCCGCCGACGCCGACCGCGTCCAGATCGGCCGCCGCCACATCCACGACAGGTCCGGACGCCCCATGGTCCTGGACTGGCGCGCCCCGATCTGCGTCGCCTACTACCGGGCCTCGCCCCAGGACCGAATGTCCGTCCGGGTCCGGCGCCGCTACGGCTTCACCACCGTCACCCCGGGACCGGAGGCCGAACCCGAGGCGCTGCTCACCGCCTTCGAGGACGAGGCGCTGACCGACGTCCCGCCCGGGACCGGCCGGGGTGGGGGCGAGCTCCTGAACGCGGAGATCGAGCGCCCCCGCACCGGCCCCATGCGCGACATCGTCGCCACCATCCAGCCCGAGCAGGACGACCTCGTCCGCGCACCGCTCGGCACCACCCTGTGCGTCCAGGGGGCGCCCGGCACCGGCAAGACCGCGGTGGGCCTGCACCGCATCGCCTTCCTCCTCTACACGGAGCGCGAACGGCTGTCCCGCAGCGGTGTGGCCATCATCGGGCCCAACCGCTCCTTCCTCTCCTACATCCACGACGTCCTGCCCGCGCTCGGCGAGGTCGACGTCCACCAGACCACCGTCACCGAGCTGCTCACCCGCGACCTGCCCGAGCGCTCCCGCCCCGCGGCCGGGTGGGTCGGACGGGTCGAGGAGCCCGCCGCCGCCCGGGTCAAGGGCCGGGCGCGCATGGCCGAGGTCCTGCGCCGCGACCTGTGGTCCCACCTGCGCACCCCGGAGGAGGCCGTCATGGTCCGCCGCGGTTCGCGCCGCTGGCGCCTGTACCCGGAGGACCTGCGCCCGCTCCTGGACGAGCTCGCCGAGCGGGGCGTCGCCTACGGCTCCGGGCGGGAACTCCTCTCCCACCGCATCGCCCACGCCGTCCTGACCCTCATGGAGGGCGAGGGGGAGGCGTGCGACGACCGCACCCACGCGCAGGTGCGCCGCGATCCGGCCGTGCGGTCCGCGGTCACCGCCATGTGGCCCAAGGCCGACCCGGTCAAGCTCGTGCTCGGCCTGCTCACCGACCCCGAACGGCTCGCCCGTGCCGCCGACGGCCTCCTGAGCCCGGAGGAGCAGGCCGCCGTCCTCCTCCCGGGGCGGCCCCGCGGCCCCCGGAGCGCCCGCTGGTCGGAGGAGGACCTGGCGCTCATCGACGAGGCCTGCGCCCTGATCGGGCGTCCCGCCGGCCTCGGCCACATCGTGGTGGACGAGGCGCAGGACCTGAGCCCGATGCAGTGCCGCGCCGTGGGCCGCCGCTGCGCCTCGGGCTCGCTCACGGTCCTCGGCGACATCGCCCAGGGCACCAGCCCCTCGGCCGCCGCGAACTGGTCCACGCTCCTGGAACACCTCGGCAAGCCCACCGGCCACCTCAGGGTCCTGGACCGCGGGTACCGCGTCCCGGCCCAGATCATCGACTTCGCGGCCCGGCTCCTGCCCGCCATCGCCCCCGGGCTCGGCGCCCCGGTGGCGGTGCGCCGCTCACCCGGGTCGCTCCGCGTCACCCCGGCGGCCGGAGGGCTGGCGGCGGCCGTGGCGGACGCGTGCCGCGCCGCACTGGAGGGGGAGGGCTCCGTCGGGCTCATCGCCGCCGACGCCGGCCTCGCCGCGTTGAGGGCGGACCTCGCCGCCGAGGGCCTGACCGTACCGCTGCTCGGGGAGGACGGCGCCGGGCCGGACGCGAGCCGCCTGGTGGCCGTGCCCGCGTCCCTCGCCAAGGGCCTGGAGTTCGACGCCGTCGTGGTCGCCGAGCCCGCCGCGGTGGTCGACGCGGAGGAACGGGGCGTGAACCGGCTCTACGTGGTGCTCACCCGGGCGGTCAGCACACTGCACGTGGTGCACGAGCGACCCCTCCCGGAGGCGCTGCGCGACGCCGTCACGGGCTGAGGTCCGCGGGCCGGGCGGGTCCGGTGCGCCTCCACGGGCCGCGCAGGAGCCCGGCGGCGAGCAGCCACAGCGCGACCGTCACCAGGTGGGCGCGCTCCAGCAGGCCGGGGGCGGCGCCGGGGCCGTCCCCGGCCGCCGCCCCGTACACCCGGACGGCCAGGACCAGGACGGCGACGGCGGCCACCGCCTGGAGCACCGCCACGACCGCGACGAGCGGCCACGCCCGGTCCCCGGCCCGGTACCGGTCCACCGCCAGCGCCGCGACCCCGACCAGGGCGGCGAGGATGGCGACCAGGGCGAACGCGCCCTGGGCCGCGGTCGCGCCGCCCGCCCCCTCCGCCAGCGACTCCGCCGCGCACGCCGCGTCGGTGGCCACCACGCACCGCCCGGGCAGCACCGCCGCCACCAGCGAGGCGGCGCCGAACACCGCCATGGACCACCACGAGACCGTGAGCCACGGGACGGTTTCCCTGGCTCCCAGGGCCAGCCCCAGCGCGGCGGCGACCACCACCAGGATGGCGGCCACGCGGTGCGCGCTGTCCAGGAAGCGGCCGAAGGCCGCGTCCGGGTCCGCCAGCGCGCCCTGGGCGGCTGTTCCGCCGCCGGGGAGGACGACTTCCAGCGTCCACAGGCTGTAGGCGACGGCGGCCGCGACCGCGGCGACCCTGCCGTCCCTGGAGTCCCAGTGCAGCTGCCCGGAGTTAGGCATCGTGCCCCCTGCTCTCACGGTTGACCCACCCGTACCCCCGGGCGGGACACACCGGCGAGGTCGCCGTCGAAACACCGCTGTCCTGGGACCCTACGCTTTTCGGGACCCGACGTCACCCAACTCGCGGCGGCACCGTTATCCGCGGTTGAGTGTTCACCCGGCATCATCGGGGGACACCGGCGGACACGCGGGACACGGGACGACCGACGAGAAGGGCGCACGCATGGACGGCGCATCCACGACGCGATGGGTGATCGTGGGGGTCGACGGCACGGATTCCAGCCGCCACGCGCTGGAATGGTCGGCGCACCAGGCGGCGCTGCGGGGCCTCGGTCTGCGGATCGTCGCCGCGGCCGGGCCGTTGGCCTCGGCGGGCGTCTTCGGCGGGCACGGGCGGACCGACCGGACGGAGCCCCCCGACGAGACCGACACGCAGAACACCGAGAAGCTGCTGGGGTACGCCGGCGACTGGGTCGGGCGGCTCTTCCCCGAACTCCGCGTGGAGACCCGCCTGTCGTACGCGCGCCCGGTGGAGGCGCTGCTGGCGGAGGCGGCCGCGGAGGGGGCCGTCGCCGTGGTCGTGGGGTCGCGCGGCCTGAGCGGGATCGTCGCCGCGTTCGTCGGCTCCGTGGGCATCGAACTGGCCGCCCGCTCGCCCGTCCCCGTGGTGGTGCTGCCCCGCGACCACGCCGCGGCGCACGGGGTGCGCGGCCGGGTGATCGTCGGCGTCGACGGGTCCGAACCCAGCAGGAGGGCGGCGCGCTTCGCCTTCGGGCAGGCGGAGTTCGCCGGGGCCGAACTGGTCGCGGTGAGCGCCTGGCAGCCCCTGGTGGCGTTCGCCGCCGCGACCGGGCCGATCCCGCCGGAGCTGTTCGACGACGCGACCGCGGCGGAGGCGGCCCGCCAGGCACTGGAGGACGAGTTGGCGGACGCCCGCCTGCACCACCCGGGCGTGGCGGTGAGCACCCGGGTCGTGCGCGCGCACCCGGTGGTGGCCCTGCTGGAGGAGGCCACGCCCGCCGACCTCATCGTGGTGGGGTCGCGCGGACGCGGGGGGTTCCGGGGGCTGCTGCTCGGGTCGGTGAGCCACTCCGTCCTGCACGGCGCGCGCGGCCCGGTCGCGATCCTGCGGTGATTCCCGGGGCGCGGACGCGCGCCCGGGAGCGGCCCTTCGGAAAGGGCGCCGGACGGGCCGCGTAAAGGCGTCCCCGGCGGTCCGCGCCGGTGAAACGATTTCCTGCGGCCGAATACGCGCCGCCCCTATTCTGCGGATTTCCGGCGGCCGGGTCGAATGGGGAGGCCGGGCGGCCGGCGCGGGACGCGGGCACGGGGTCCGGAGGGGCCGGATCCGCGGCAGGGCCCGTGGTGCGGGAGGCGCCCGCCCCGCCGGGAGCGGCATCCGGGGCGCAGGTTTTTTCGCGCGAAGCCGCAGTTCAGCGGAGAGCCCGGGAAAAGGCGTCCTATTTTACTCGCGGGACAAGGTCCGCGTCGTCCATACTCTTTTCACTTGCAGTGGCCGCGCCGAACAGCAGAGCAGTCGAGAATCGACGGGGGAAGTCGTGAACGGTTCCGCGAAGGGCGTCCTCGCCGCCGGAATAGCCGTGTCATGGCTGCTCACCGGTTGCGGCACCGGCGCCGCGACCGGTGATGAGGAGCCCGCCGGGCCCGTCGCGGCGACCGGCGCGCCCGAGGCGACCGAGTCGGAGGAGCAGAGGGCGGCGCTGGTCGACGGCCAGGCCACCCTGTCCGCCGCCGACCACCCCGTGCTCGGCCTCCTGCTCACCGACGGCGAGGGCAACACGCTCTACCTGTTCACCGAGGACGAGGGTGCCGGACCCACCTGCGTCGAGGAGTGCGCCACGCTCTGGGAGCCCCTGCGCACCGCGGCCGGGACCGAGGCCGTCCCGATGACCGCCGAGGGCGTGCGCCCCGAGCTGGTCGCGGCGGTTCCCCGGCTGGACGGGGCGCCCCAGGTCACCTACGCCGAGTGGCCGCTCTACACCTACACGGGCGACGCGGCGCCGGGTGAGGCCAACGGCCAGGGCGCCGACGGGGCCTGGTTCGCGCTGGACGTGTACGGCGGGACCATCACCATCCCCGCCGCGGCTCCCCAGGGCTGACCGACCCCGCCCCCGACGCCCGCGCGCCTCGCGGAGCTCCCCGGCCGACCCCGCCTCCCCTCGCCCCCGACGCCTGCGCGGCCGGGCCCGGGCCGGTCCGGACGGCCTTCGCCGCCGCTCGCCCCTCCCGTCCGCGTCCGGGGCGGACCGGCCCCGCGCGGTGCTCCGTGCCCGCCCACATGGGCGGATCCGCGGTGGGTCCCGAGGCGCCCGCGCCACAGGTCTAGTGGCGGCCCCGGCGCCCGGAGGGCGGTATGTGACGAAGAGCACGGTGTGTCGGGGTCGAGGGGGCGGCTGCCGTCCTGACAGGGGAAACCGGCTCCCAGCTGTGTCGGAACGGAGAGCGAACGCGAAGTTCCGTGCGCCTCTGTGGACCACCCGAATCCCTTGCTGTGCAGTGGAAACCGGCTCTCCGGCATGACCGCTATAGACCATTGGCCTATACCAATTGGTCACTGCGGGGGGTCGTCGTTCATGATGCGAGGGATCTCGACTTTCGTAGAGGAGCCGCTGTGACTGCCGTGGGTATCGACGTGGGCGCCGCCCCGACCAAGCACGAGGAACTCGTCACCTGGGTCCGTGAGATCGCGGAACTCACCCGGCCGGACGAGGTCGTGTGGTGCGACGGCTCCGACGAGGAGTGGACCCGCCTGACCGACCGGCTGGTCGAGCAGGGCACCTTCACGCGCCTGAACCCCGAGAAACGACCCAACAGCTTCTACTGCACCTCCGACCCCAGCGACGTCGCCCGGGTCGAGGACCGTACCTACATCTGCTCCGAGCGCGAGCAGGACGCGGGCCCGACCAACAACTGGATCGCCCCCGACGAGATGCGCGCCACCTTCGGCGAGGTCTTCGCGGGCGCCATGCGCGGCCGCACCATGTACGTCGTGCCCTTCTGCATGGGCCCTCTGGGCGGCGACATCTCCCAGCTCGGCGTCGAGATCACCGACTCCCCGTACGTCGTCGTCTCCATGCGCATCATGGCCCGCATGGGCTCGGCCGCCCTGCGCCTCATCGAGGAGCGCGGCGAGTTCGTCAAGGCCGTCCACTCCGTCGGCGCCCCGCTGGAGCCCGGCCAGGAGGACGTCGCCTGGCCCTGCAACTCCACCAAGTACATCTCGCACTTCCCCGAGACCCGCGAGATCTGGTCCTACGGCTCCGGCTACGGCGGCAACGCCCTGCTCGGCAAGAAGTGCTACGCGCTGCGCATCGCCTCGGTGATGGCCCGCGACGAGGGCTGGCTCGCCGAGCACATGCTGATCCTCAAGGTCACCTCGCCCGAGGGGGCCTCGCACTACGTCGCCGCGGCCTTCCCGAGCGCCTGCGGCAAGACCAACCTCGCCATGCTCCAGCCGACCATCCCCGGCTGGAAGGTCGAGACCGTCGGCGACGACATCGCCTGGATGCGCTTCGACGCCCAGGGCCGGCTGCGCGCCATCAACCCCGAGGCCGGCTTCTTCGGCGTCGCGCCCGGCACCGGCGCGAAGACCAACGCCAACGCCATCGACACGCTGTGGGGCAACAGCATCTTCACGAACGTCGCCCTGACCGACGACGGCGACGTGTGGTGGGAGGGCCTCACCGAGGAGGCGCCCGCCAACCTGACCGACTGGAAGGGCCGCCCCTGGACCCCGGACTCCGCCGAGCCCGCGGCCCACCCGAACTCCCGCTTCACGACCCCGGCGGGCCAGGCCCCGACCATCGCCGACGAGTGGGAGGACCCGGCCGGCGTGCCGATCTCGGCCATCCTCTTCGGAGGCCGCCGCGCCACCGCCGTGCCTCTGGTCAGCGAGTCCTTCGACTGGCAGCACGGCGTGTACCTGGGCGCCAACGTCTCCTCCGAGAAGACCGCGGCGGCCGAGGGCAAGGTCGGCGAGCTGCGCCGCGACCCGTTCGCCATGCTGCCCTTCTGCGGCTACAACATGGGCGACTACTTCGCCCACTGGCTGAAGGTCGGAGCCACCGCCGACCCGGCCGGGCTGCCGAGGATCTTCTACGTGAACTGGTTCCGCAAGGACGCCGACGGCCGCTTCGTGTGGCCCGGCTTCGGCGAGAACAGCCGCGTCGTCAAGTGGATCTTCGAGCGGCTGGAGGGCACGGCCGAGGCCGTCGAGACCCCGATCGGCTACCTGCCGACCGCCGACGGCATCGACACCGAGGGCCTGGACCTGTCCGACCGGGACCTGGAGTTCCTGCTCTCCGTCGACCGCGACGTGTGGAAGCAGGAGGCCGCCCTGGTGCCCGAGTTCTTCAAGACCTTCGGCGACCACCTGCCCGACGAGCTCTGGGACGAGTACCACGCCCTGCTGGCCCGACTGGACCGGTAGGCGTCCGAGCCGCCCCCCTTCCGCGCACGGGGGCCGGCGGTCGAGGGGGCGCGGGCGCCGCGGCGCCCGCGCCCCCTCGGCTTGTCCCGGCCGCCCTGGCCCCCCCGGCCGCCTTCCGGGCCGCTCCCGGGCGGCGCTCCGGCACGGCGCCGCGCTGCGCGACCGCCCGGAGGCGCCCCGGCGCGGGGGCCGGGCGGACCTCGCGCGGCCCCGGAGGGCCGTGATCCGCGCTGGTCACGGCGTCGGGGGACATAACGGGACGTTCTCTCTTTTCCCTGAAACAGGGAGGGGACCGGTGCTAACGATGGGGTACCGACCCGCCCTCTCCCCCTTGGGAAACCCATGATGACCCTGGCCCTCGTCCTTCTCCTCCTCTTCGCCATGGTGGGCGGCGCCGTGCTCGCCGCCCGGAGGTTCCGCGTCAGCGACGAGTCCTCGGGCGGCGCCGTCGGCGTCGTCATCGCCCCCTGCGCGCTCGCGCTGTACCTCGTGGCGGCCGCCATGGGCGTGGTGATCGCCTGGGAGGACTACACGGCGGCGGAGGACGGCGTGGCCGCGGAGGCCGGTGCGGCCCAGGCGCTGTACTGGAGCACCACCGCCTTCCCGGAGGAGGAGGCGGAGGTGGTGCGCGACCAGCTGCGCCACTACCTGACCACCGTCGTGGAGGAGGACTGGCCCCGGATGGAGCGGGACGGGGAGCTGAGCGCCGAGGGCGACGACGCCCTCGCCGTCCTGGCCGCCTCGGTCCGGGTGCTGTCGGTCTCCGACACGGGGGACGGCCTGGACCGGCTGACCGCCCGGCAGGAGATCACCAACCTCAGCGACGCGCGCATCGAGCGAGGCAACGCGGCGGGGGACGGGGTCCCGTCCATCCTGCTCGTCATCGCGGCGGTCTCCGCCGTGGCCCTCGCGATCCTGCCGTTCGTCATGATCGAGCGCGGGGCGAAGGTGGCCTACTTCTGGGCGTCGGTGAACCTCGTGTTCGTGTTCGCCACGACCCTGCTGCTCTTCTACCTGGGCACCCCGTTCACCGAGGTCCTGGCCAACGATCCCGAGGGGATCGAGGCGGCACTGGCCGCCTTCGACCTGGCCGACGACGCGATCGGCGCGCGCTAGCCGTCCCGGCCCGAGAGGCCCGTGGCCCCGCTCCCCTCACCGTGATCTTGTACTTATGGCGAGGTCGGACGCCGAGAACGTCCATAAGTACAAGATCATCGGGGGCGGGGCCCCTCACGTCACACCGGCAGCGGTTCCGGTCGGCCCGGCCCCGGGGCGGGGCCCGTCCGCCGGGGCGGCCACTGTCTCCCGTGCGCCACCGGGTCCGCCCCAGGGCGGCCACTGTCGTCCACACGCCACCGGGCCCCGCCCGCCGGGGCGGGCCGCTCAGGCGGACGCGCGCGCGGCGGCGCGGCCCCCGCCCGCGGCGGCGGCGACCGCCACGACGGCCACGATCACCATGGTCCGCAGGGGTGTGAAGGCGCCGCCGGAGTCCTGGGCCGCGACCGCGGAGGTGTCCGCGAGGACCTCCTCGCGGGCGGCCTCGACCGCCTCGGGCCCGTCCTGCGGGTCCTCCGGATCCGCGGGGTCCGCCGCGGGCGCCCCGGAGGGCTCCGCCGCCGCGGGCTCCTGCCCTTGCGGCCCCGGGGCGGGCTCCCCGGGGGGCGCGGCCCCGCCGGGCGGCTCCTCCTCGGGCTCCTCCGCGGGCGGCTCCTCCGGCCGCTCGGGCTCCTCCGGGACCGGGGGGACCTCGGGTTCCGGAGGAGGCGGGGGCGGGGGCGGTTCGGAGGGCGGGCACGCGGGGGCCTCGCCGTGGTGGACCACCACCCGCACGCCGTTGGCGCACACCAGGACGTACGAACCCGTCCGGACCTCCACCAGGGAGCCGGGGGCGTTGACGCTCACCCCCGACGGGCCGACGTCGACGGAGGAGCTCCCTCCGCGCACGCCCACCCCCGAGGGGCCCACGTCCACGGAGGGGTTCTGTTCGCCCGCGAGGGAGGGGGCCGCGCCGCAGGCGAACAGCAGCGCGCTCGCCGCGAGCAGGGAGGGAAGGGCGTGACGGGAGGCAAACACGTTACTCCTCGTGGCGCGATCAGGTCATGGAGTGATCGTACGGGGTCGGCGTCGGCCCCGCCCACGAAACAGCGGGTTCAGGGGGAGTGCAGCCGCAGCACCGCGTGCTCGGCCCAGTCGGGGGGACGCGTCAGCCCGGACACGGCCATCATCGTCCCGAAGGCCAGCGGTATGGTCCACGCCGCGGGCTGGGCCAGCAGCACCGTCACCCACCCGGCGGGGGTCGTGAACAGGATCGACCAGCCGACCGCGCCCGTCGCGGTCACCGCCCCCACGGCCAGCCCGGACGCCGCCCCGGCCAGCGTGAGCCGCCGCCACCAGATCCCCAGCACCAGCAGCGGGCAGAACGTCGACGCGGCCACCGTGAACGCCCACACCACGAGCACGTTGATGTCGATCATCTGCGCGGGCAGCGCGAGCAGCACCGCCACACAGGCGCCGACCACCACGGCCAGCCGCAGCCTGGGCACGCTCCCCTGGAACAGGTCGTGCGACAGCCCGCCCGCGAGGGCCAGCAGGAGTCCCGAGGAGGTGGACAGGAACGCGCCGAAGGCCCCCGCCGCGACCAGGGCCGTCAGCACCGTCCCCACCGACCCCGGCACCGCCTGGGCGGGCAGCACCACCGCGACCGTGTCGGTCCCCTGGAGCAGGACCAGCTGCGGGGTGAGCACCCGCCCGAGCAGGCCGTACACCGTCGGGAACAGGTAGAACAGTCCGAGCAGGGCGATCACGCCCACCGCCACGCGGCGCGCCGTGCGCGCCGTGGGGCTGGTGTGGAAGCGCATGATGACGTGCGGCAGGCCCATGCAGCCGAACGTGATCGCCAGCAGCGTCGACCACGTCTCGAAGAGGGGGTAGCCCCCCACGTCCAGGAGCGGGGTGCTCCACCGCTCGCTGCCCAGCTCGGGAAGCCCCTCGGGGTGCGGGATCGTCGCGCCCTCGGGGAAGACGTACTCGGCGCCCCGGCCGACCGTGTGCTCCCCCGCGGAGAGCTCCACCCCGTCGCCCGAGGGGGTCGTCACCGTCACGGGCTCGTCCAGGCTGAACCGGGTGTCCACGGTGAACTCCACCGGGGTCGTCTCCGGGAAGCGGGTGCCCCACTCGGGGTTGAGCGCCTCCGCCCGGGTCCCCGGGCCGGCGTGCACCACCAGGTAGATCGCGGGGACGGCGATGAACGCGAGTTTGACGACGTAGTGGAAGGCCTGCACGTAGGTGGCCGAGCGCATGCCGCCCGCGGCGATCGATCCGCTCACCACCACCCCCGCGAGCAGCACGCCCACCCAGTAGGGCGTTCCGCTGACCAGGCTCAGCACCACCCCCGCCCCCTTGAACTGGGGGACCAGGTACAACAGCATGATCACCAGGACGACCAGCCCGCACAGCTTGCGCAGCCGCGGCGCGCCCAGCCTGTACTCGGCGAAGTCCGGCACGGTGAACGCCCCCGACCTGCGCATCGGCCCGGCCACGAGCGCCACGACCGCCACGTACCCCGCCGCGAACCCGACCGCGTACCACATGGTGCCCAGGCCGTTCTTGAGCAGCAGGCCGGAGAGCCCCAGCACGGACGCGGCGGACAGGTATTCCCCGGCGATCGCGAGCGCGTTCCAGTTGGGGGAGACGCGGCGGGAGGCCACCAGGAAGTCGGAGGTCGAGCGGGCGGCGCGCACCCCGTAGACGCCGATGACCAGGCTCGTCACCAGGACGAGTCCTATCGCCAGGACGGAGGTCACCGCTCCCGCCCCGGGTCCTCGTCCCGCCTCGGCGCCTCCCGTGCCGCACGCCGCTCGATGCGCTCGGCGGAGCGGACGTGCCACAGCGCCAGGCCGAACAGCAGCGGATAGATCCCCGCGGCCAGGAGCAGCCACGACAGCGGCACGCCCCCCAGCCGGACGTGGCCGAGCACGGGGAAGGCGGCGAAGGCGCCGCTCACCCCGAACAGCAGCACCGTCAGCAGGGCCACGGTGCGCACGGCGGTCCGCCGCTGGGCGTGGAACAGCTTCCGGGCCGCCTCGGTGTCCACCGGGCCGGGGATCGGCAGGAGGTGCTGGGCGGGCCGGTTGCCCCGGGCGAGCGCGATCCGGGTCTGCGGGCTGGTCAGCTTCTCACGGCGCGGGCTCATGGCTCCTGCCGGTGGGGCTGGTCGTGCTCACCGTCCCTGGACCGCGACACCGCCGCGCCCTGCGCGTTCGCCGACCGGCCGAGCTGGTCGCGCCGGGCCGCCTCCAGCAGCTGGGCCCGGAGGTGGCGGCCGTGGCGGCGGCTCACGGGGACGTCGCCCGCGGGGGTCCCGGCGACCAGGCCGGACGAGGAGGTCACCCGCAGGTCCCGCACCCACGGGATGGCGACGAGGAACCCCCGGTGGACGCGGACGAACCCCGCCGACTCCCACACCTCCTCCAGGTAGGACAGGGAGAGGCGGATGAGGTGGGTGCCGTCGGAGGTGTGGAGCCGGACGTAGTCGCCCTGGGCCTCCACGAACTGCACGTCGTCGCGTTTGACGAACACCGTGCGCCGCCCCGTGTCGATCTGCACCACGTGCAGGTCCTCCGCGGGGGGCGCGGCGCCGGCGGGCCGGCGCAGCTGGGCTATGCGGCCCACGGCCTCGGCCAGGCGCTCGGGGCGGATCGGTTTGAGCAGGTAGTCCACGGCCCCGATGCCGAACGCCTCCACGGCGTGGGTCTCGGAGGCGGTGACGAACACGATGGAGGGCGGTTCGGACAGCACGCTCAGCACGCGCGCCACGTCCATGCCGTTCAGTCCGGGCATGAGGATGTCCAGGAACGCGGCGTCGATCGTGGTCGTCCCCAGCAGCCGCACGGCGGCGGCGCCGTTGTCGGCGGCGTGGACCTCGGCGACCTCGGGCATGTCGGCCAGCAGCGACGCCATCTCCTGGCGGGTGGACGCCTCGTCCTCGACGACCAGCACCCGCAGTTCGGGCTTCACTGGGCGACCACCCCCCGGGTGAACCTCGGTACGCGCACGGTCACCTTCGTCCCCTCCCCAAGCGCGGTCTCGATCACCAGACCGTACTCGGGTCCGTAGACGGCCCGCAGCCGCTGGTCGACGTTGGCCAGCCCGACGCTGCGCGACTGGGGCCCGGTCCCCGCCAGCAGGGAGCGGGCCAGGTCCGGGTGCATGCCCACCCCGTCGTCCTCGATCTCGATCACGCACAGCGGTCCCTCGCCGAACCCGGAGACGCTGATGTGCCCCGTGCCCTCCTTGCGCTCCAGCCCGTGCCGGATGGCGTTCTCCACGATCGGCTGCACCACCAGGAAGGGGATCGCCACGGGCAGCACCTCGGGCGCCATGCGCACGGTGATGTCCAGGCGGTCGTGGAAGCGGGCCCGCTGGAGTTCGAGGTAGGTCTGGGTGGCCTCCAGCTCGTCGGAGACGGTCGCGTAGTCGCCCTTCTCGGAGAAGCCGTAGCGCAGGTAGTCGGCGAAGTCCGACAGCAGGTGGCGCGCCCGGTCGGGGTCGGTGCGCACCAGCGCGGCGATCACCGCGAGGGCGTTGTGCACGAAGTGGGGGGAGATCTGGGCGCGGAGCGTGCGCAGGTCGGCGGCGGCGATCCGGTCGCGGGTGCGGCGCAGCGCCGCGTGGTCGAGGGCGTCGGACACCAGCGCCGCGGCGGCCTCGACGTCGGCCTCCGCGGGGCGGCCGGACACGACCAGGGCCCCCGCCAGCTCGTCGGCCACGGTCAGGGGGACCGCGCACACGGAGGCCCCCTCGGGGAGTCGCCTGCGGGCGTTGCCGCCGTACTCGAAGACCTGGGCGAGCAGTCCCGCCACGTCACCGGGGTCGAACCGGGCGCCGTGGGAGGCGACCGGCCCGTCGAGGTCGGCGAGGACGACGCCGTCGGCGGCGAGGAGGCGGGAGAGCCTCCGGGCGGCGGAGAAGACGCCCCTCCCGTGCAGCCCGTCCTGGAGGTCGACGCCGAGGGCGTGGACCTGGCGCATCAGATCGACGCCCGCCCTCTGCTCCGACGGCGCGGGGCGCCGTCGGGAGGGGGATATCCGCGACAGCCACCGGTACGACACGGACTGACCATATCCCAGCAAAATGTGTCAACGCTCACGTGTCGGGGGTCACCTTTCCTGATTCTGCCAGGGCCGACCGGGTGCTCGCCCCGCGTGCGCGCCTCGGGCCCGCCACCCGGTGAGGGGTGACGGGCCCGGGGCGGGAGGACTCGGGGCGGCGGCCGGACCGGGGACGGGAGGCGCCCCGGCGGGAGCAGGCCGAAGGCCGCCCGGGTCCGGTGGCCGGCGGGGTGCCGCCCTAGTGGTCGGAGGCCTTCTCCGCGCCCGCGCCGGACAGGGCGCGGACCTGGAGCTGGGCGAACTTGGCGAAGTCCTGCTCCTTGGAGGTCAGCGTGCCGACGACCGCGCACAGCAGGCCCAGCGGCACCGAGAACAGCGCCGGGTTGGGCATCGGGAACCAGGCGAAGTCCATGGTGGGGATCAGGGCGGTCTCGGAGCCGGACACGACCGGGGAGAAGAACACCAGGCCCACCGCGCTGATCAGGCCGCCGTAGATGCCGGCGATCGCACCGCGGGTGTTGAACCGCTTCCAGAACAGGCTGAGCAGGATCGTCGGCAGGTTGGCCGAGGCGGCGATGGCGAAGGCCAGGGCCACCAGGAAGGCCACGTTGAGCCCCTGGGCGAACACCGCCAGGACGACGGCGACGAGGCCGATGCCCGCGGCGGACAGCCGCGCGACCCGGACCTCCTCGTTGTCGGTCGCCTTCCCCTTGCGCAGGACCGAGTTGTAGAAGTCGTGCGCGAGGGAGGAGGACGAGGCGATGACCAGTCCGGCGACCGTGGACAGGATCGTCGCGAACGCGACCGAGGCGATGAGCGCGAGCAGGATCGCCCCCACCATCTCGCCGCCGAACCGCTCACCGACGGCCTGGGCGAGCTGGGGCGCCGCCGCGTTGCCCGCCGCGTCCTGCGTGGTGATGGCCTCGTGGCCGACGATCGCCGCCGCACCGAAGCCCAGGACCAGGGTGAACAGGTAGAAGGTGCCGATGAGGCCGATCGCCCAGTTCACGGACTTACGGGCCGTCATGGAGTCGGGCACCGTGTAGAAGCGGATGAGGATGTGCGGCAGGCCGGCCGTGCCCAGGACCAGGGCCATGCCCAGGCTGACCAGGTCGAGCTTGTTCCACATGGTCTGGAGCGCGTCGCCCGGGACCTCCACGCCGTAGCGCAGGCCGGGCTCCAGGAACGCCGCGCCCCGGCCGCTGGCCTCGGCCGCGTCGTTCATCAGGGAGCCGAAGTTGAACCCGTAGATCGACAGGGTCAGCAGGACCAGCAGGGCGGCGCCGGTCATCAGCATGATGGCCTTGATGATCTGGACCCAGGTGGTGCCCTTCATGCCGCCGAAGGACACGTAGATCGTCATCAGCATGCCGACCACGACGATGCCGACGATCTTGGCGGTCTCACCCGACATGCCGAGGTAGGTCTCGCCGGGCTGGATGCCCATGAGCAGGGAGATCAGCGCGCCCGCGCCGACCATCTGCGCGAGGAGGTAGAAGATCGACACGGTGACCGTGGAGACGGCCGCGGCGGTCCGCACCGGGCGCTGCTGCATCCGGTAGGACAGCACGTCGCCCATGGTGTAGCGGCCGGAGTTGCGCAGCAGTTCGGCGACCAGGAGCAGCGCCACCAGCCAGGCGACGAGGAAGCCGATGGAGTACAGGAAGCCGTCGTACCCGAACAGGGCGATCATGCCCGCGATGCCCAGGAAGGACGCGGCGGACATGTAGTCGCCCGCGATCGCGAAGCCGTTCTGGACGGCGCTGAAGCCGCGGCCCCCGGAGTGGAAGTCGGTGGCGTTGTGGGTGCGGCGGCTGGCCCACACGGTGATGTAGAGCGTCGCCGCGATGATGACGCTGAACAGGCCGATGGTGATCGCGCGGCTGCTGTCGCTGACCGCGGCGGTGTCGGCGAGGTACTGGACGCTGTCGAGGTTCACTTGCCGGTCCCCCCGTCACGGTTCTCCAGGGCCTCGCGCACGACGGCCGCGGCCGTGTCGAGCCGCTTGCGCGAGTAGGACGAGTAGAGGATGGCGATGCCGAAGGTCGTCACGAACTGGAGCACGCCGAAGACCAGTGCGAGGTTGACGTTCCCGAAGAGCTGCGTGCTCATGAGGTCGCGTGCGAAGGCCGTCATGAACACGTACAGCAGGTACCAGGCCATGAACGCCAGGCTCATCGGGAAGATGAAGCTGTACAGGCTCTTCTTCAGAGTCTGGAACCGGGGGTCGCTGTGCATGGCGATGACGGCCGCCTCCGACAGCTGCTCTTCCGGGGATCCCTCCCCGGGCCCCGGGGGAGGGGTGGGCGGTTCTGGTGGGCGTTGTGTGGCCATGCTGGGTCGTACCTCCGGGGGATGGCGGGAACGGCCGCGCTGCCGGGAGCGCGCTTCCTTCGTGTGATCTGTATTACTCCGCACTGTAAGGAGTGGCACTCCGGCCAAGGAGGGGGCGCGCCCGCACGCGCGCCGAACGCGGGGGCGGAGCGTCGAACGGTCGCCCACCGTGCGACGAACGGTCGCGGCACGGGACGAACGGTCGCCGGGCGGCCGGGCGCCGGTCCGCACGGGTCGGCGCGCCGGTCCGGTCCCCCACCCCGCGTGGTCCGGCCCCGTGCGGCGGGCGGTCCGCCCGGAGGGGCCCGGCGGGGGCCCGGAGGAACGGCGCCCGCCCCGCGCAGCACGCCCGCCCGGACCCGGGGCCGGGGCGCGACGGCCCCGGCGCCCGTGGGGACGGCCTGTCCGGTGCGGCGCGGGACGCCGCACCGGGCAGGCCGTGTCCGTCAGGCCGTGTCCGTCAGGACGGGGCGGTCGGGGGACGGCGCCGGGAGGCCCGGCGCCTGTTGAGGTGGTCCGCGTGCTCCATGTACCGCTCGACCAGCTCGGCCGCCACCGGGTTGTGCCCGCGGACGCGCAGCAGCCAGTGCGGCGCGATCCTCTCGTGCAGCCACAGGAAACCGATGGTGAAGCCGAAGCTGAGCATCGCCTGGAGGGCGAGGAACGACAGCAGCGGCTCCCGGAGCACGGTGTCGTTCCCGAGCACCGCCGCCACGGCGTAGGAGTCGAACAGGCGGGCGAGGGGGAAGCCCGCCAGCCAGTACAGCGCGAGGGGGGCCACCGCGCCGACCGGGAACACGCCTCGGGCGAGCAGCACGCAGTACCCGGCCCCGAGCAGTGTGAGGGGCAGGCCGAGCGCCGCCCCCACCGTGGCGTTGAGGAGCGCGGGCAGTCCGGCCATCGCGCCGACGCCCGCGGCGAACAGCCCGGCGACGAGGCCGATCGCCGCTCCTGGCACCGCGACCTCGGCGTGGTGGAGGAGGGCGCCGGAGGTTCTGGGGGAGACCTGGACGCCCATCAGTCCACCACGACCCCGAAGGCGAACAGCGAGTAGAAGAGCGCGCCGAGGTAGAACAGCGCGGCGAAGGCGATCACGGCGTTGGAGACGATGCCCGGCCGGATCGGCTTGGGCAGGGTGAGGTTGTTGACCAGCAGCAGCACCACGCAGTAGGCGCCCATCGCGAACGCCGACAGGAACGCGAGCACGTCCAGGATCGCCGCGGGCCCGTCGGCGGGGCCGAAGAGCAGGACGAGGATGCCGAAGACGATCAGGCCCCACAGGAACATGGCGTACAGCTTCGAGACGCCGATCTTCTTGGCGCCCGGCACGAAGTTGTAGGTCATGTCGGCCTGGCCGCGCGAGAAGGAGTCGAACAGGCCCAGCGTGGCGTTGAGCCCGATGAGGGCGATGAAGCAGAAGAAGACCGTCCCCAGGACCGGGCTCCCCGCGGCGGAGAAGGAGTTGGCCATGGCGTCCAGGGAGGCGTCGCGGTCACCGGCCCGGATGAGGTCGGCCACGTTCGGGTCGAAGCGCGCGGAGGCCTGGGCCAGGACGGTGAAGGAGATCGTCACCAGCATGGTGATGCCCCAGAACAGCACCATGGCGTCGAAGGTGACCCAGCGCCGCCAGCCCTTCCACTTCGCCATCTCCGCGGGGTCGGAGGTGTCGAACATGAAGCCGCGCGAGGGCATGCTCTCCTGGTCGCCGGAGTGACGGAGCCCCCGGATCTGGGGGATGTGCGCGCCCATGCCGGCGCCCTTGTCGCGCAGGTGCAGGGTGTACCACATCTGCTGCATACCGGAGGGTCCGGCGAAGGCGACGGAGCCGACGATGATCGGGAACCAGGCGGCGGTCATCGCCTCGGGCGGGAAGTAGCCGAACGCGAACATGCCGCTGATGGTGGAGGTGAGGTCGGAGAGGTTGCCGACCATCGCCGCGACCACGGACGTCCCGACGACCAGGAGGCCGATGCAGATGGAGAGCACGCTCTCCAGGAGGTTGTAGATGACCTTCGCCAGCGTGAACACCACGCCGACGAGGAGCATCCCCGCGACCGCGGTCATCTGCCACGGGATCCCGGTCACCCGCTCGAACGCGGAGGCGCCCGCGGAGAGGTGGCCCGGCCAGATGTAGACCAGGATCGCTGTGAGGAAGAAGAACCACATCAGCGGTTTGAACACGCGTGCCGCGCCGTAGAAGATGCTCTCGCCGGTCGCCATCGCGTAGCGCGACATCTCCAGCATGACCACGGCCTGCAGGGAGACGCCGACCAGGAACAGCCAGCGGATCTCGGGGCCGAACACGAGGACCAGCCTCGGCCACATGTAGGACTCGCCCATGCCGACGCCGAGGGCGACGAGGAACACGGTGGGTCCGAGGATGTGGATCGAGGGGGGAGCCTTCGGGAGGGGGCGGATGGGCATCGGCTCCAGCCGGCCCGCCTTCCACACGCGCTCCTCCTGCGGGGGAGCGCCACCGGCGGCGGTGGCCGTGGAGGACGTGTCGGACTCGACGGCGCTCGGCTGCCGCTGGGCGGGGACGAAGGGGATCTGCGAGTCGGTGGGGGACTTGTCGGCGGAACCCGGCGTACCGCCGGTCTCGGGGCGTGAGGAATCCATGGGTGGAACTCCCTGTGTGGGATGTGCGGATGCGAGCTGCTTGCTTGCATGGCGCCCCCGGGGTGGTGCGGCCACCTCTCTGTCGGTGTGCGTGCGGACCGTCGCGGCCGGTGAGTGGCTGTGTCCGCGGCGGAGGGTCCCGACGGCCTTGTGGCGGCGGCTCCGAGGCCGTCGGGATCAGGGGGTGGTGCGGCGGTGCGGTGGTGCCTGGGCCCGGCCGGCGCGGTGGGCGCCGGCCGGGCACTGGGTCAGAGTAGTCCTGCGGCGCGCGCCCAGCGATACTTCGCGCCGAGAATCTGCACGGGTTTCTCGGTCGTGTAGGGGAAGGCCACGATCCCGTGGTCGAACAGGTACTGCGAGGCCTCCTCCACCTCGGTGTCCCCGGAGAGGGAGGCCACCACGGGCTTGTCGATGCCCTTGGCCCTGGCCTCGGCCACGACCTCGCTGATCACCTTGGCGAAGACCATCGGCGGGGTGATGATGGTGTGCCAGTAGCCCAGGATCAGCGAGTGCACCCGCTCGTCCTCCAGGCCCAGCCTGACCGTGGCCTCGTAGGTCGAGGGGGGCTCGCCCCCGGTGATGTCGACCGGGTTCCCGGCCGCCCCGAAGGGCGGGATGAACGCCCGGAACGACGCGTCCAGGTCCGGCGGGATCTCGTACAGCGACATCCCGTTGTCGACCACGGCGTCGGAGAGCAGGACGCCCGATCCGCCCGCCCCGGTGATGATGACGACGTTCTCGCCCCTGGGCGTGGGCAGGACGGGCAGGGCGCGGCCGAACTCCAGCAGTTCGTTGAGCCCCGGCGCCCTGACCACCCCGGCCTGGCGCAGGATGTCGTCGTACACCTTGTCGTCCCCGGCGAGCGCCCCGGTGTGCGACCCGGCCGCGCGGGCGCCGGCGTCGGTGCGCCCGGCCTTGAGCACGATGACGGGCTTGTGCGGCACGACCTCGCGTGCGGCCTCGACGAAGGCGCGGCCGTCCTTGAGGTCCTCCAGGTGCATGGCGATGGCGTTGGTGTTCTCGTCCTGCCCGAAGAACGTGAGCAGGTCGTCCTCGTCGATGTCGGCCTTGTTGCCGACGCCGACGATGGCGGAGACCCCGGTGTTGGTGCTGCGGCTGTAGCCGAGGATGGCCATGCCGATGCCGCCGGACTGCGAGGTGAGGGCGGTGCCGCCGGCGACGTCGTAGGGGGTGCAGAACGTGGCCGACAGCTTCTCGGGCGTGTAGTAGTAGCCGTAGATGTTGGGGCCGAGGAGCCGGACGCCGTGCCTGCGGGCGATGGCCAGCACCTCGTCCTGCAACTCCTGCTCACCGGTCTCGGCGAAGCCGGACGGGATGAGGATCGCCGCGGCGGCCCCCTTCGCCCCGACCTCCTCCAGCGCGCCGGCGACGAACTTCGCGGGGATCGCGAAGACGGCCACGTCGACGTCGCCGGGGACGTCGAGGACGCTCGCGTACGCCTTGCGGCCGTACACTTCGGGGGCCTTGGGGTTGACCGGGTACACCTCGCCGGCGTACCCGCCGTCGACGATGTTCTTGATGACGGAGTGGCCGATCTTCCCGGCCTCGTTGGACGCGCCGATGATCGCGATCGACCGGGGCTTGAAGACCCGGTTCATCGCGCCGAGGATCTCGTCCCGGCCGAATGAGGCCGGCCGCTCGGCCGGGGAGAAGTCCAGGACGAAGCGCAGGTCGGCGGCCACGGCGGACGAGGGCCCGGCGAACACGGGGTTGAGGTCGGCCTCGGCGATCTCGGGGAAGTCGGTCACCAGGTCCGACAGCGCGCTGACCACCTCGGCGAGCCGCTCCTGGTCCACGCCCGGCCGCCCGCGCACGCCGCGCAGCACCTCGGCGGCGCGGATGTCGCCGATCTGGGACAGCGCCTCCTCCTTGGAGACCGGCGCCATGCGGAAGGTGACGTCCTTCAGGACCTCGACCAGGACGCCGCCCAGGCCGAACACCACGATCTTGCCGAAGGTGGGGTCGGTCGTCGCGCCGACGAGGACCTCGACCTCGGGTCCGCCGCCGATCTGCTGCTGGATCTGGACGCCGTCGATCCGCGCGCCCGGGGTGTGGGCGAGGGCGTTGGCGACGATGCGGTGGTAGGCCTCGGAGACCTTCTCGGCGCTGTCCAGGCCGACCTCGACGCCGCCCGCGTCGGTCTTGTGCAGGATGTCGGGGGAGACGATCTTGGCCACGACGGGGAGTCCGAGGTCCTGGGCGAGGGAGGCGGCCTCCTCCGCGGAGCCGGCCAGGGCCTCGCCGGGGATCGGGATGCCGTAGGCGTCGGCGAGGACGCGGCCCTCGGGGGCGGTGAGGGCGGTGCGGCCCTCGGCACGGGCCCGGTCGAGCACCTCGCGGACCGCTGAGCGGTCCCGGTCGGAACGCTCGGGGGTGTAGGCGGCCATGTCTTCAGATCACTCCGTTCGATTCGAGTTCGGCCAGGTCCTCGTCGGACAGCCCCAGCTCGCCGCGGTAGATGTCGGCGTTGTGCTCGCCGAGCAGCGGGGAGCGGACGACGTCCACCGGCGAGTCCGAGAGGCGGATCGGCGAGGACACGGTGCTGTAGGGCCCGCGCTCGGGGTGGTCGACGGTGGTGATGACACCGTTGGCCCGCAGGGTCGGGTCGTCGATGATCTCCCGGGTGGACATGATCGGGCCGCAGGGGATGTTGTGCGCGTTCAGCGCCGCCAGCACGTCCCACTTGGGGATCTGGGCGGTCCACTCCTCGATCAGGGAGAACATCTTGTCGAGCTTGTCCAGCCGGGCCTCGGGGGTGGACCACTCGGGGTCGTCGGCCAGTTCGGGCCGGTCGATGAGCCGGGTGATCGGCTCCCACCCGGCGGGCTGGACGATGACGTACACGTAGTCGTTGGGCCCGCCCGGGGCGGTGCGGACGGCCCATCCGGGCTGGCCTCCGCCGGAGGCGTTGCCGGAGCGGGGGACCTCGTCGCCGAAGTCGTCGTTGGGGTATTCCGCCAGCGGTCCGTGCGCGAGCCTCTGCTGGTCGCGGAGCTTGACGCGGCACAGGTTGAGCACCGCGTCCTGCATGGCCACCTGCACGCGCTGGCCGCGCCCGGTGTGGGTGCGCTGGTACAGGGCCGCGAGGATACCGGCTACTGTATGCATCCCCGTGCCCGAGTCACCGATCTGCGCGCCCGTCGCCAGCGGCGGGCCCTCCTCGAACCCGGTGGTGCTCATCGAGCCGCCCATCGCCTGGGCGATCACCTCGTAGGCCTTGAAGTCGGCGTACGCGCCCGGCCCGAACCCCTTGATCGAGGCGTAGACCAGCCGGGGGTTGGCCTCGGAGAGCGCCTCCCAGGTGAACCCCATCCGGTCCAGCGCGCCGGGGGCGAAGTTCTCCACCAGGACGTCGCTGCGGCGCACGAGGTCCAGGAAGATCTCCTTGCCCCGGGGCTTCTTGGTGTTCAGCGTGATGCTCCGCTTGTTGGAGTTGAGCATCGTGAAGTACAGGCTGTCCACGTCGGGCCGGTCCCGGAGCTGGCGCCGGGTGATGTCGCCCGAGGTCGCCTCCACCTTGACCACGTCCGCGCCCATCCAGGCGAGGATCTGCGTCGCCGACGGTCCCGACTGGACGTGGGTCATGTCCAGGACGCGTACCCCGTCGAGTGCCTTGCCCATGGCTCTTCCTCTCTGGCTCGGCTACTTGTACATGGTCTGGTTCATCGTCCCCGGGGCGTAGACCTCGGGGTCGATCCAGACGTTGACGAGCGAGGGCTTGCCGGACTCGCGGGCGCGGCGCAGCGCCGGGGCGATGTCGGCCGGGTCGCGGACCTCCTCGCCGTGGCCGCCGAGCATCCTGGCGAACTCCGCGTAGTTCACGTCCCCCAGCGTGTTGCCGATCTCGCCGCGGTCCGCGCCGTACTTGGCGATCTGGCCGTAGCGGATCTGGTTCATCGACGAGTTGTTGCCGACGATGCCGACGAAGGGCAGGTCGAACCGGACGAGGGTCTCGAAGTCCCAGCCGGTGAGGCTGAACGCGCCGTCGCCGAAGAGCGCGACCACCTCCTTGTCCGGGCGGGCGTACTTGGCGGCCATCACGAACGGGACGCCGACGCCCAGCGTGCCGAGCGGCCCCGGGTCCATCCAGTGGCCCGGCGACTTGGGCTGGACCACCTGCCCGGAGAAGGTGACGATGTCGCCGCCGTCGCCGACGTAGATGGAGTCCTCGGTCAGGAACTGGTTGATCTCGCTGACCAGCCGGTAGGGGTGGATGGGCGTGGAGTCGGAGGTGAGCAGGTGCGCCCGCTTGTCCAGGGCGGTCTGCTCCTGGGTCCGCAGCTCCTCCAGCCAGGTCTTGCGGCTCTGGGAGCCGTTGTCCCCGTAGGCGGAGGTGGCCTGGAGCACCGAGGACAGGATGACGTCGGCGTCGCCGACGATCCCCAGGTCGATGTCCCGGTTCTTGCCGACGGTGGCGTAGTTGAGGTCGATCTGGACGACCGTGGCGTCGGGGGAGAGACGCTTGCCGTAGCCCATGCGGAAGTCGAAGGGGGTGCCGACGATGATGATCAGGTCGGAGTTGGTGAAGGCGTAGCGCCGGGAGAGCTGGAAGTGGTGGGGGTCGCCCGGCGCCAGCGTGCCCCGGCCGGCGCCGTTCATGTAGGCGGGGACGTTGAGCGCGCGGACCAGGTCGGTGGCCGACTGCGTGGCCCGGGTGGTCCACACCTGGTTGCCGAGCAGGATGCTCGGGCGCTCGGAGCGCACGAGCAGGTCGGCCAGGCGCTCGATCGCGTCGGGGTCGCCCGCCTGCCGCGTGGAGGCGCGGTACCGGCCCTTGGCGGGGATCCGCGCCTTGTCCAGGGGGACCGAGGCGTCGAGGACGTCGCGGGGGATCTCCAGGAAGGACGGTCCGGGGGCGCCGCTGTTCGCCTCGCGGAACGCCATCGAGACCATGTCGGCGACCCGCTCGGTGTGCGGCACGGTGGCGGCGAACTTGGAGATCGGGTTGATCATGTCCACGTGCGGCAGGTCCTGGAGCGAGCCCATCTTGTGCTGGCTGAGGGCGCCCTGGCCGCCGATGACCAGCATCGGGCTCTCGGCGCGGTAGGCGTTGGCGATGCCGGTGACCGCGTCCGTGGTCCCGGGGCCGGCGGTCACGACCGCGCATCCCGGCTTGCCGGTGATCCGCGCGTAGCCGTCGGCGGCGTGCGCCGCGACCTGCTCGTGGCGGACGTCGACCACGTCGATGCCCTCGTCGGCGCATCCGTCGTAGATGTCGATGATGTGTCCGCCGCAGAGCGTGAAGATGACGTCGACGCCCTCGGCCTTGAGGGCCTTGGCCACCAGGTGGCCTCCGGAGATCGCGGTCTTCTCGCTGGTGGTGGATTCGGTGGTTCCCTTGCCGTCGGCCATCGGTACGACGACCCCTTTCGTGCGGTGCGGGCGGGCTGCGTCCCCGAGGGACGCTGTTGCCGGGATACTGTATACCGTGTACGTCACATTGGAGCACGGCGTCGCGGCGGTGTCCAGACCCCGTGTGCCGCCGGTGTGGTCCGTACCGGGAGCGGGCGCCGGAGCAGGGCCGCGAGCAGCGCCGCGACCCCGCACAGGGCGCCCGCGCCGACCAGGCCCGTCGGCCAGGCGGCGGGCGGCGCCGTCGCCAGGAGCAGTGCCGCCCCGCCGACGCCGACCAGTCCGCCGACCGCCTTCGAGCTGTAGACCAGGCCGTGGATGCCGGCGGTCCACCGCGAGCCGAAGTGCCCCTCGGTGATCGCGCGGGTCAGGGGGTAGCAGGAGCCGGTGCCCGCGCCGGCCGCCAGCGCCAGGAGCACCGCGGCGGCGGGGGATCCGGCGGACGCGGAGAGGCCGGTCAGCGCGAGCGCCGCGGCCCCCAGCAGCAGGGCGAGGATCCGGCGCCGGCCGGCCCGCTCGGCCGCCGCGCCCGCGGCCAGGCGCCCCAGCCCGCTGCCCGCGGCGAAGGCCGCGATCGCCGGGGCGACGGCGGCCGGGGGATGGCCGCCCTCCACGAGGAGCACCGGCAGCGCGGCGAGGACGAACAGCCCGCCGGCCCCGGAGAGGGCGACGACCGCGTGCAGGAGCGGCAGCGACCCGCCGGCCGACCACGCCTGGGCGTGGGTGAAGTCGGCGGCCGGGGGCGGGTCGGCGCTCCGGAGCAGGGCGACGGCGCGCGGGTCGGACGCCCCCGGCGGCCACCACCGCGGCGGGGCGGAGCGCTGGCCCGCGCCGCCCGCGACCCCCAGGACCAGGACCAGCGCCGCCAGCGACGCGCACGCCCAGGGCAGCGAGGCGGGCGCCGTCCCGGCCGCGATCGCGGGGAGGAGGGGGACCGACCCCAGGGCGAAGGCGCCGCCCACGGCCCCCGAGCGCACGGTGCGCCGGTCGGGGAACCAGCCGCCGACCAGGTCCGTGCAGGAGTGGTAGACGAGTCCCGCGCCCGCGCCGCCGAGGACCCCGTAGCCCAGGACGGCCGCGGTGAGCCCGGAGGAGGCGCCGAGCACGACCAGCGCCGCCGCGCACAGCAGCGCGCCGGCCTGGATCAGCGCCCCGGCCCGCAGCTCCCGCCGCCTGCCCAGCCGGTACAGCGCCGGGGCGCAGGCGCCCTGGACCAGGGTCCACACGAGGAACGGGAGCAGGGCGGCGGCGGGGGACCAGCCGTGCGCGGCGACCAGGGTCGGGACCGCCGCGCCGTAGCCGAACTGGAGCACCCCGACCGCCGCGGCCGCGACCAGCGCGCGGGCGAGGACGACGGAGCGGGGCACGCCGGTCAGCGTGCGTGCGGACGGGCCGACGGAGTAGCGCCTGCCGCGCCAGTCGCGCACCTCCTCCCGGTCGGGGACGGAGGGCGGAGGGTGTCCGGGGGAGTGGGGGCTGCGCATGGCGACACCTCCTTGTATGCAGTATGCAAAGTTCCCGGCGTCCTGGGAAGGGGTGGCGCAGGACACATTTTCGGCCGAAGGAGTATTGAATACTGCATACAGTATGGAGTATCACTGAAGGGGACACGACAACCACGTCATGAGGAGGCCAGGTGGATCTCCACGAGTACGAGGCCAAACAGCTCTTCGGGGAGTACGGCGTCCCCCTCGTCGAGGGCGAGATCGCGGACACCCCCGAGCAGGCGCGGCTGGCGGCCGGGCGCATCGGTCACCGGGTGGTGGTGAAGGCGCAGGTCAAGACCGGTGGTCGCGGGAAGGCCGGCGGCGTGAAGGTCGCCGAGGGCCCCGAGGACGCCCGGGCCAGGGCCGAGCAGATCCTCGGCATGGACATCAAGGGCCACACGGTCCGCCGCGTCCTGGTCGAGGAGGCCTCCGACATCGCGGAGGAGTACTACTTCTCCTTCCTGCTGGACCGCGCGAACCGCGGCTTCCTGTCGATCTGCTCCAAAGAGGGCGGCATGGAGATCGAGGAGGTCGCCGTCACCGACCCCGGCGCGGTCGTGCGCACGCCGGTCGGGCCCGAGGGGGTCGACCAGGCCGCCGCGCTGGAGATCTGCCGTGCCGCCGGGCTCCCCGAGGAGGTGCGGGACTGCGCCGCCCAGGTGATCACCCGCCTCTGGGCGGTCGCCGAGGGGGAGGACGCCACCCTCGTCGAGGTCAACCCCCTGGTCCGCACGGCCGACGGCCGGATCGTCGCTCTCGACGGCAAGGTCACCCTGGACGAGAGCGCGGGCTTCCGCCACCCCGAGCGAGTCCCCTTCACGAACGGCTCCGACGTCGACGACCGGGAGCGCAGGGCGAAGGAGAAGGGCCTGAACTACGTCAAGCTCGACGGCGAGGTCGGGATCATCGGCAACGGCGCGGGCCTGGTCATGTCCACGCTGGACGTGGTCGCCTACGCCGGGGAGGAGCACGGCGGGGTCAAGCCCGCCAACTTCCTGGACATCGGTGGCGGCGCCTCCGCCGAGGTGATGGCCGACGGCCTGGAGATCATCCTGGGCGACCCGGCGGTCAAGAGCGTGTTCGTCAACGTCTTCGGCGGTATCACCGCCTGCGACGCGGTCGCCAACGGCATCGTGCAGGCGCTGGAGCTGCTGGAGGGCCGTGGTGACGACCCGGGTGCCAGCGGGTCCGGCAAGCCGCTGGTGGTGCGACTGGACGGCAACAACGCCGAGCTGGGCCGCCGGATCCTCGACGAGCGCGCCCACCCGGCCGTTCGGCGGGTCGACACGATGGACGGCGCCGCCGCCCGGGCCGCCGAGCTCGCGGCACTGGGCTGACCGGCGAGACGAACTTCGACAGGGGACGCGACACACCATGGCTATTTTCCTGACCAAGGACAGCAAGGTGCTGGTCCAGGGCATGACGGGCTCTGAGGGCACCAAGCACACCCGGCGCATGCTCGCCTCGGGCACCAACATCGTGGGCGGGGTCAACCCGCGCAAGGCCGGCCAGAAGGTCGACTTCGACGGCACCGAGGTCCCGGTCTTCGGATCGGTGGCCGAGGGCATGGCCGCCACCGGCGCCGACGTCACGGTCATCTTCGTGCCGCCCAAGTTCTCCAAGGACGCGGTCGTGGAGGCGATCGACGCCGAGATCGGCCTGGCGGTGGTGATCACCGAGGGCATCCCGGTGCACGACACCGCGGCGTTCTGGTCCTACGCCGGCTCCAAGGGCAACAAGACCCGCATCATCGGTCCGAACTGCCCGGGTCTGATCACGCCGGGCCAGTCCAACGCGGGCATCATCCCGGCCGACATCGCCAAGCCGGGCCGGATCGGTCTGGTGTCCAAGTCGGGCACGCTGACGTACCAGATGATGTACGAGCTGCGCGACATCGGTTTCTCCTCGGCGGTGGGCATCGGCGGGGACCCGGTCATCGGGACCACGCACATCGACGCGCTGGCGGCGTTCGAGGCCGACCCCGACACCGACGTGATCGTGATGATCGGTGAGATCGGCGGCGACGCGGAGGAGCGCGCGGCGGAGTTCGTCAAGGCGAACGTGTCCAAGCCCGTGGTGGGGTACGTGGCGGGGTTCACGGCTCCGGAGGGCAAGACGATGGGGCACGCGGGCGCGATCGTGTCGGGTTCGGCGGGCACGGCCGCGGCCAAGCAGGAGGCTCTGGAGGCCGCTGGCGTCAAGGTCGGCAAAACCCCCAGCGAAGCGGCCCGCCTCGTGCGCGCCGTCCTCGGCGGAACCCCCGGCGGAGAGGAGGCGGGCGCCCTCTCCACGGCGGCGCCCACGGCCCCATGACGACGATGCCCAAGCCCGGCACCTCCTGGGACGCCCTGTACGCCCGCTGCCGGGAGACCGCCCCGGAGGCCTTCGGCCCGGACCGCGTCCACAACCACTGGGGCGGGCGGTGGCGTCCCGACGGCGAGCCCCGGGCCTCCTACTCGCCCGTGGACGGTTCGCGGACCGCGGACCTGCCCATGCTGGACGGCGCCACCGCGGCCCTCGCCGTGGCCGGGGCCGCCGCCGGGCACCGCGCGTGGACCGCCCTCCCCCTGGAGGAGAGGCGGGCGCGGGTGCGCGCCGCGGTCCGCGCCTGGGAACGGCACCGCGACACCCTCGCCCTCGCCCTCGTGTGGGAGATCGGCAAGCCCTGGCGGCTGGCCCGCCAGGACGTGGACCGGGCGATCTCCGGGGTGGAGTGGTACCTGGACGGCATCGGGCCCATGCTCGACGGCCGCCTCCCCCTGGACGGCCCCGTCAGCAACATCGCGAGCTGGAACTACCCGATGAGCGTGCTCGCGCACGCGATGTGCGTCCAGGCGCTCGCGGGCAACGGGGTGATCGCCAAGACGCCCACCGACGGCGGACTGGTCTGCCTGACCCTCGCCGTGGCCCTCGCGGTCCGGGAGGGGCTGCCGTTCACCCTCGTCAGCGGCGGCGGGCGCGAGCTGTCCCCGGCGCTGGTGAAAGGGCCCGAGATCGGCTGCGTGTCCTTCGTCGGCGGCCGGGACGCCGGCGGCCGGGTGGCGGCCGACGTCGCCGACCTGGGACGGCCGCACGTCCTGGAACAGGAGGGGCTGAACTGCTGGGGGGTGTGGGAGTTCAGCGACTGGGAGTCCCTCTCCGGCCAGATCCGCAAGACCTTCGACTACGCCAAGCAGCGCTGCACCGCCTACCCGCGGTTCGTCGTGCAGCGGTCCCGCTTCGACGCGTTCCTCGACGCCTACCTCACCGCGGTCCGCGGCGTCCGCTTCGGCCACCCGCTCGCCGTGGAGTCCCCCGACGACGACCTGCCGGAGCTGGACTTCGGCCCCCTCGTCAACGCGGCCAAGGCCAAGGAGCTCACCGACCGCGTCGCCGAGGCCGTCGCGGGCGGGGCCGTGCCCCTCTACCGGGGCGGGTTGGACGACGCCCTCCTGCTCCCGGGCCAGAACACGGACGCCTACGTGGCGCCGGTGGCCCTCCTGGAGCCGCCGCGCTCCTCACCGCTGTTCCACGCCGAGCCCTTCGGCCCGGTCGACTCGATCGTGCTGGTGGACACCGAGGCCGAACTCCTGGCCGGGATGAACGCCAGCAACGGGGCCCTGGTCGCCACGGTCTCCTGCGACGACCCCGACACCGCCTCGCGCCTGGCCGGGGGCGTGCGAGCCTTCAAGGTCGGCGTCAACCGGCCGCGCTCGCGCGGCGACCGCGACGAGCTGTTCGGCGGCTGGGGCGACTCCTGGCGGGGCGCCTTCGTCGGAGGGGAGCTCCTCGTCCACGCGGTCACCCGGGGGCCCGCCGCCGAGCGCCTGCCCGGCAACTTCCCGCACTACACGCTGCGCCCCGAGGGGCGCGTCTGACCGGCGGGGGACCCGGGGCGGGTCCGGTGCGCGGGGCCGGGGCACGGCTCCCCGGCGCACCGGGCCCGGCACGGCCGCTCCCGCGGCCGGCCGGAGGACCCGGACCGGTCGCGGGGGCACGGCCGGGGTGTCCGGGCGCCGCTCCGGGCGGCGGCGCGGACACGGGGCCGGGTGTCGGGGGCGGTCGGTGCAGGGGGCTGGAGCGCGCCGACCGCCCCCGCGTCTACTGACCCGAACTGCGGACGCCTCCCGTGGCCGCCGAGGGCGCGCTGAGCGCCTTCTTCAGGAGGATCCGATGCCTTCCGGCGTAGACGTTCATGGAGGTGCCCCTGAGGAACCCGGCGAGCGTGATGCCCGCCTCCTCGGCCAGGTCGACGGCCAGGGACGAGGGCGCGGAGACGGCCGCCATCATCGGGACGCCGGCCATCCAGGCCTTCTGCACCAGCTCGAAGGAGGCGCGGCCCGAGAGCATCAGCACCGTGCCCTCCAGCGGCAGCCGGCCGGAGCGCAGCGCCCAGCCGACCAGTTTGTCGACCGCGTTGTGGCGGCCCACGTCCTCGCGCAGGGCGAGGAGTTCGCCGTCCGCGGTGAACAGCCCGGCGGCGTGCAGCCCGCCCGTGCGGTCGAACACCCGCTGCGCCTCGCGCAGGCGGTCGGGCAGGGCCGTCAGGGTGTCCGCGCCGATCCGGGCCCCGTCCTCCGCGACCTGCCACCTGGCCTGGGTGCGGACGGCGTCCAGGCTCGCCTTGCCGCACAGGCCGCAGGAGGACGTGGTGTAGAAGTTGCGCTCCAGCGACGTGTCCGGGCGGGGGACGCCCGGGGCCAGGGACACGTCGAGCACGTTGTAGGTGTTGGAGCCGTCCTCGGTCGCGCCCGCGCAGTAGCGGATCGCGGTGATCTCCTCGGCCCGCGACACCACGCCCTCGCTCACGAGGAACCCGGCGGCCAGGTCGAAGTCGTCGCCGGGCGTGCGCATGGTGACGCTCAGCGGCTCACCGTCCAGCCTGATCTCCAGCGGCTCCTCCACGACGAACGTGTCCACGCGCTCGGTCGCGGACCCGTCCTTGATCCGGAGCACCTTCCCCCGGACAGTGACCCGTCCCATCTCCGCCCCACCGCCTTCCGGTGTCCTGCCGTCCCCGGTTCTACACGATTTATCCGGGATTCTCATCCTCGTGGTTCCGCGCGGGGCGGAACGGTTCAGGCGCCGCCGCCCTTGCCGTCGCCTCCGCGGCGCTGCACGTGCTGGAAGCCGAACCGTCCCTTGATGCACAGGTTCCCGTGGGTCACGGGGTTGTCGTGCGGGGACGTGACCTTCACGATCTCGTTGTCCTGCACGTGCAGCGTAACGTTGCAGCCGACCCCGCAGTACGTGCAGATAGTGGTGGTCTCGGTCTGTTTGTCCTCGTCCCAGGTCCCCGCCTGACGCATGTCGAACTCGGTGCCGAAGGAGAGGGCCCCGGTGGGGCAGACCTCGATGCAGTTCCCGCAGTACACGCAGGCCGAGTCGGGCAGGGTGACGTCGTGCTCGGTGGAGATGCGGGCGTCGAACCCGCGCCCGGCCACCCCGATCGCGAAGGTGTTCTGCCACTGGTCCCCGCAGGCGTCGACGCACTTGTAGCACATGATGCACTTGGAGTAGTCGCGCACGTACAGGTCGTTGTCGATCTTCGCGGGCTGCTCGACCGTCGCCGCGACCGAGCCGTCGCCGGGCTCGTGCTCGCCGGAGCGCCGGGCGTCGCGCACGCCGAGCGCGGCGGCCTCGGCGCGCGGGCCGAACCTGTCGGGCTCCGCCTCGTAGCGCTCCATCCACTCGGCGACCTTCGGGGTGGTGGACAGGTCCACGGAGGAGCCGAGCAGCTCCAGGACCAGCTTGCGGCTGTGGCGCACCCGCTCGGAGTCGGTCGCCACGGACATGCCGGGCTCCAGCTTGCGCGAGCAGGCGGGGGCGAGCGTGCGCGCGCCCTCCACCTCCACCACGCACACGCGGCAGGCGTTCCTGGGCGTGAGGGTGTCGCCGTGGCAGAGGGTGGGGATCTCGGTGCCGCGCTCGGCGCACGCCTCCAGGACGGTGGTGCCCTCGGGCACGCGGACCTCTTCTCCGTCGATGGTCGCGTCGATCAGCCGCCTGGGCGGGGACAGGAGTACGGGGACGGTCATCGGGCCTCCTCGGTTGCCGCCCGGTCGCCCGCGGCGGTGCTCTGCTGGATGTCGTCGGAGGCGGCCCGGTCGGGGCCGCCGAACAGGTCGAGCCGGTCGATCGCCGACTCCACGGCGTTCCAGGCCGTCTGCCCCAGTCCGCAGATCGAGGCGTCCTTCATCGCCCGGCCGACCTCGCGGAGCAGGGGGACCTCGGCGGCCGCGTCCGCCCCCGCGCTGATCCGCAGCAGCGACTCCTCCTGGCGCACCGTGCCGACACGGCAGGGGACGCACTGGCCGCAGGACTCGTCGCGGAAGAAGGCCGCCACCCGGACCAGGGTCGCGACCAGGTCGGCGGTGTCGTCCAGGACCAGGACCACGCCCGAGCCCAGGGTCGTCCCGGCCGCGCGGGCGCCCTCGAAGGTCAGGGGGATGTCGAGTTCGTCGCCGCGGACGAACGCCCCCGCCGCCCCGCCGAGCAGGACCGCCTGGACGGTGCGGCCCTCCGGCATGCCCCCGGCCGCCTCGACGAGGTCGCGCAGGGTGGCCCCGAACGGCAGCTCGTACAGCCCGGGGCGGCGCACGCCGCCGGACAGGCAGAACAGCTTGGGCCCCGTGGACCCGCCCGTGCCGACGGCCGCGTAGGCGGGGCCGCCCATCAGCATGATCGGCAGGACGTTGACCAGCGTCTCGACGTTGTTCACGGCGGTGGGCTTGCCGAACAGGCCCTTCTCCACGGGGAAGGGCGGCTTGGTGCGGGGCTCGCCCCGGTAGCCCTCGATGGAGCCGAAGATCGCGGTCTCCTCGCCGCAGATGTAGGCCCCGGCGCCCCGCCGGATCTCGATGTCGAAGGCGAACCCCGAGCCCAGGACGTCCGGCCCGAGGAGTCCGCGCTCCCGTGCGAGCGCGACGGCGTTCTCCAGGTGCCGCAGCGCGCGGGGGTACTCCCCCCGGATGTACAGGAACCCGAGCCGGGCCCCGACGGCGTAGCCGGCGATCGTCATGGCCTCGATGACGGAGAAGGGGTCGCCCTCCATCAGGACGCGGTCCTTGAAGGTGCCCGGCTCGCTCTCGTCGGCGTTGCACACCAGGTAGTGCGGGCCGTCCGGCTGCTGGGCGGTGGCCTGCCACTTGCGGCCGGTGGGGAAGGCGGCTCCGCCCCGGCCGACCAGGCCGGAGTCGGTGACCTCCCGGATCACGCCGGCCGGGCCGAGCCGCAGCGCCCGGCGCAGCGCCGCGTAGCCGCCGGCGGCGCGGTAGTCGTCCAGGCTGAGGGGGTCGACGGTGCCGACGCGCCGGAGGAGCACGTGGTCGGGCGACCCGGCGTCGGGGACCGCCGCCGAGGGGGCGGGCTCCGGGGCGGCGCCGGGCAGGGGGTCGGCGCCGAAGGTGGTGGGGGAGGGGTCGCGGTGTCCGTTCGCGGAGGGCGGTGCGGCGGATCCGGGGGAGGCGTCCCCCGCCAGCGCGTCCAGGTCCCCGGGGGCGGCGGGCGCGGCGACGGCGTACCGTGCCGGGGCGCCGGCCTCGAGGGCCAGGGCGGCGGGCGCGCGTTCGCACATGCCCAGGCAGGGGCTCTCGTGCCAGGAGGTGTCGCCGTCGTGCCCGCCGGGCGGGCCGAGGCGCTCGGCGAGCCGGTCGCGCAGGCCGGACGACCCGGCCGCCGCGCAGGCGATGTCGGTGCACAGGTGCACGACCCGGCGGGGGCGCTTGCGCAGGGAGAACATCGCGTAGAAGGAGGCGACGGCGTAGGCTTCCGCCGGCGGGACGGTGAGCCGCCGGCAGATGTGGTCCAGGGCGGGCCTGCTGATCCAGCCCACCCGGTCGTTGACCGCGTGGAGGGCGGGCATGAGCAGGTCGCGTCTGTCCCGGGCGGTGTGGCCTCCCCGCGCGTAGCGCAGGTCGACGTCCTGGCGGGCGCCGCCGTCCCAACCGGATTCGGGGGGACCGAGCACGCTGTCGACGGCTTCGCGCTCGACGGCGGTGGGCGCCTCGTCCAGGAATCGCAGGTCCACGTCTGTGTCACCTCAATCTCGTGTAATCCAGATCACAGGATTTTGTATACAGAGGACAGTATGATGCTGGTTATCGGGTTGACAACCCCCGTACGCGCCAAGATCACGTAAGGAGACCCGGCCCCCGGGGCACGCGCCCGAACGCGTCGCCCAGGGAGGGGACCGCGCCGTCGCCGCAGGGGGCTGGGGCGACGGCGCGGTCCGCCGTCCGCGCACGTCAGGGCGCCGGCGCCGCACTGCCGGCGTGCTCCTCCACCCTCTCGATCCGCACCGCCGCGGCCTTGTACTCGGCCGTCCCCGCGATCGGGTCGGTGGCGTCGATGGTCAGCAGCTGGGTGTCCACCTGGTGGGGGAAGTGGAACGTCATGAACACCAGCCCCTGCCGCATCGCCTCCGTGACGGAGACGGGGACGAGGACGGAGCCCCGGCGCGAGGTCACCCGCACCGTCTCGCCGTCGGCGACGCCGAGCTTGGCCGCGTCCTCGGGCGAGAGGTCCAGCAGCTCGCCCCGGCGCAGCGGGGAGCGGAAGCCGCCGGTCTGCACCCCGGTGTTGTAGTCGTCCAGGCGCCGCCCCGTCGTCAGCCGGAACGGGAAGTCCTCGTCGAGCAGGTCCACCGGCGGGGAGTGGCCCACGATGCCGAACGGGGCGGGTTCGCCGCGCTCGGCGGGGTCCTCCGACCACAGGCGCGAGTGCAGGTAGCTCGGCTCCAGGGCGTCCTCGGAGTAGGAGGGCCACTGGATGCCGTGCAGCTCGGCCAGGCGCGCGTAGCTCATGCCCCGGTGCATGGGGGAGAGGGAGCGGACCTCGTTCCAGATCTCCTCGGCCGAGGGCCGGGACCAGTCGACGCCGAGGCGGGTCGCGAGGTCGCACATGATCTCGATGTCGTCGCGGGCGCCCTCCGGCGGGTCCAGGGCCTTGCGGACCAGCTGCACGCGGCGCTCGCTGTTGGTGAAGGTGCCGTCGGACTCGCACCAGGAGGCGCTCGCGGGGAGCACCACGTCGGCGAGCTCGGCGGTGCGGGTCAGGAAGATGTCCTGCACCACCAGGTGGTCCAGGCTGCGCAGGCGGCGGGTGGTCTTCTCGGTCTCGGGCTCGGACTGGACCGGGTTCTCGCCGATCACGTAGAGCGTCCTGAGCTCCCGCTCGTCCATCGCCTCGAACATCTGGGTCAGGGTCTTGCCCTTGGCGCCCTGGATCTCGCGGCCCCACGCGGCCTCGAAGGGCGCGCGCGCCTCCGGGTCCAGGATGTCCTGGAACCCGGCCAGCCGGTCGGGGATGGCGCCCATGTCGCCGCCGCCCTGCACGTTGTTCTGGCCGCGCAGCGGGTTGAGCCCCGAGCCGTGCCGTCCCACGTGCCCGGTCAGCAGGGCCAGGTTGATGAGCGAGCGGACGTTGTCGGTGGCGTTGTGGTGCTCGGTGATGCCGAGCGTCCAGCACATCTGGGCGCGCTCGGCCCGGGCGTAGGCGTGCGCCAGCTCGCGGACGGCCTCGGCGGGCACGCCGGTCTCGGCCTCGGCGGCGGCGAGCGTCCAGGGCTCGACCAGCGCGCGGTACTCGTCGAACCCGCTCGTGGCGCGCCGGACGAAGGTGTCGTTGGCCAGGCCCGCGTGCAGGATCTCGCGTCCGATCGCGTGCGCGAGCGGGATGTCCGTGCCCACGTTCAGCCCGAGCCAGCGGTCCGCCCACTCGGCGGTCGAGGTGCGCCGGGGGTCGACGACGAACAGCCGCGCGCCGTTGCGCACGCCCTTGAGCACGTGCTGGAAGAAGATGGGGTGGGCGAAGCGCGGGTTGCCCCCCCAGATCACGATGAGGTCGGTGTCCTCGACCTCGGCGTAGGAGGAGGTCCCCCCGCCCGAGCCGAAGGCCGCGGCCAGGCCGGCGACGCTGGGCGCGTGGCAGGTGCGGTTGCAGGAGTCGACGTTGTTGGTGCCGACGACGACGCGGGTGAACTTCTGCGCCATGAAGTTCATCTCGTTGGTCGCCCGCGCGCAGGAGAGCATGCCGAAGGAGTCGGGCCCGTGCTCGTCCACGCCGCGCCGGAACCCGGCGGCCGCGCGGTCGAGGGCCTCCTCCCAGGAGGCCGGGCGCAGTTCGCCGCCGTCGCGGACGAGGGGGCGGGTGAGTCGGTCGTAGGGAGCGGAGAAATCGTCGGATCGCATGTGGCCTCGCTTGGTGGTCGTGGCCGGATTCGCCTGGTCCGACGGCGCCCGTGGCGCCTGACGGGGATACTGCATACAGTATTTAGCGATCATGAGTCATGGGTCAAGACCGGGCGGCCGGTGCGGGTGCGGGGGGGAGCCGGGGGTCCGGGGGCGTCGAGCATCCGGTCGTTGAGCAGCCCGGCCACGGCGTCCACCGCCCGGAGGGCCGGGGCGGGGGTGCCGGTCAGGTCGGCCAGCTCCACCACGGCGGACAGGATGACGTCCAGTTCCATGGGCCGCCCGCGCTCCAGGTCGTGCAGGGTCGAGGTGCGGTGGTCCCCGGCGCGCTCCGCCCCCGCCAGGCGGCGGTCGATGGAGACGGCGGGGTGCACGCCGAGCCGCGCCGCGACCTCCAGGGTCTCGGCCATCATGGTGCGCGCCATCTCCCGGGTCGAGCGGTTCCGGCAGATCTGCGCCATGGTGGAGCGGGTCAGCGCGCTCAGCGGGTTGAAGACGATGTTGCCCATCAGCTTCACCCAGATGTCCTCGCGCAGGTCCTGCTCGATCGGGCACTTGAGGCCGCCCGCCTCCATCGCGGCCTGGAAGGCGCGGCAGCGCGCGGAGGAGGACCGGTCCGGCTCGCCGATGGAGAACCGGGTCCCCTCCATGTGCCGGATCACCCCCGGGCCCGCGATCTCGGTGGCCGCGTAGACCACGCACCCGACCGCGCGCTCGACCGGGATCGTCCGGCTGACCGCCCCTCCCGGGTCCACGCTCTCGATGCGGTGTCCCGCGAAAGGGCCCCCGACCCCGTGGAAGTACCACCACGGGATGCCGTTCTGGGCGGCGACGACCATGGTGGAGGGGCCCATCAGGGGGCGCAGCATCGGGCCGCAGCCCGCGTAGTGCTGGGCCTTCAGGCCGAGGAGGACGGCGTCGACGGGGCCGATCTCGGACGGGTCGTCGGTGGCGTGCGGGTGCGCGGTGAAGTCGCCGCGCGCGCTGAGCACGCGGACGCCCCGCTCCCGCAGGGCCTCCAGGTGGGCGCCGCGGGCGATGAGGTGGACGTCGGCCCCGCCCCTGTGGAGTGCGGCGCCCGCGTAGGCGCCGATCGCTCCGGCGCCGAGTACGGCGATTCGCATGAGGACTCCCTTCCTTTCACATACTGTATACAGTATGCTCCGAGATATCGTTCTCCACATGTCGGTAGGGAGAGAAGGAATGCCCGACCAGGGTTCCCCGGAAACTTCTCCGCTTCTTCACGTCGGAGACCACCCGCGACCCCCGCTGCCCTGGACCGCGGCGCGGGAGCTGGCGCGGGTGACCGGCGCCGAGGGCGGCACGCCCATGGCCGAGGAGCCGCTCGCGGGCGCCCTCGGCGCCACCCTCGGCGCCGACCTCGTCGCGGCGGTCGACGTCCCCGCTCTCGACAGCGCCGCCATGGACGGGTACGCGGTGTCCGGGGAGGGCCCCTGGTCGGTCCTCGGGCGCTCGCTCGCGGGGCGGCGGTGCCCGGTCGTCCGGCTGGGCGGCGGTGAGGCCGTGGAGGTCGCCACCGGCGCCGTCCTGCCGGACGGCGCCACGGCGGTCCTGCCGTACGAGCTGGCGACGGAGTCCTCCGGCGCCGTGCGCGGCGGGATCGGCGAGGGGCGGCACATCCGCCGCCGGGGCGAGACCACGGCGGCGGGGACCCCGGTCGCCCGCCGGGGGAGCCCCGTCACCCCCGCCCTCCTGGGGCTCGCCGCGAGCCTGGGACGCGACACCCTGCCCGTGGTCCGGCCCCTCGTGCGGGTCCTGGTCACGGGGGACGAGGTCGTGACCGAGGGGGCGCCGCGCCCTGGGGCGGTGCGGGACGCGATCGGTCCCGTGCTGCCCGGGCTCGTCGCCTGGGCCGGGGGTGCCTGCGCCCCCGCGGTGCGGGTCCCCGACCGGGGCCGGGACCTGGCACGGGCGCTCGACGGAGCCGGGCCGGCCGAGGTCGTCGCGGTCTGCGGCTCCTCCTCGGCCGGTCCGGCCGACCACCTGCGCCCGGTCCTGGCCCGGCTGGGCGCCAGGGTCGTCGTCGACGGCGTCGCCTGCCGCCCCGGCCATCCGCAGCTGCTGGCCGTCCTGCCCTCCGGGGCCGTGGTCGTGGGGCTGCCCGGGAACCCCGGCGCGGCCCTGGCCGCCGCCCTCACCCTGCTGGTGCCGGTGCTCAGCGGCCGCGCGGACCGGCGGGACCCCGCGCACGCCGGCCGGCGGATCGGGCTCATCGGCCCGACCGGCCCGCACCCGTCCGACACCCGCCTGGTACCGGTGCGCGTGAGCCAGGACCTGGCGGTGGAGCTGCCCGTCTCGGGTTCCGCCGACCTGAGGGGCGCCGCCACGGCGGACGCCTTCGCCGTGGTCCCGCCCTCGCGCGTCCCGGGGCGGGTCCCCGGAAGGGTCGAGCTCGTGGAGGTTCCGACGTGACCCACGCACGTCCCGCGTTTTGTACACTGTCTACAAAGACCGCGCACCAGGATTCCGGAGATTCCCTATGGCCTCGCAGGGGTTGAACACCGTCGCAGGACGGATCCAGCGTCCCGTACCGCTGCGCGAAGCCGTGTACGAGGCCATCCTGGACCTGATCACCACCCGGGCGCTCTCACCCGGCCACCACCTGGTCGAGACGGAGCTGGCCCAGACCCTGGGCGTCTCGCGCCAGCCCGTCCGCGAGGCGATGCAGCGGCTCAGCAACGAGGGGTGGGTGGACCTGCGCCCCGGCTACGGGGCGTTCGTGCACACGCCCACCGAGAGCGAGGCCGACCAGCTCCTGGCGGTCCGCGCGCTGCTGGAGACCGAGTCGGCCCGCCTGGCCGCCGCCAACGCCTCGCCCGAACAGGTCGGCCACCTGCGCGACCTGGTCGCCGCCGGGCGCGCGGCGACCGAGCTCGCCGACACCGACGCGGTGGTCCAGGCCAACGCCGACTTCCACCGCACCGTCACCGAGGCCTCGGGCAACCGGGTGCTCGCCGAACTGGCCGCCCAGGTGGACCGGCGGGTCCGCTGGTACTACGCCCCGGTCGCCCGCATCCGCGGCGCCGCCTCCTGGGACGAGCACGCCGGCCTCGTCGACGTCATCGAGGCGGGCGACGCCGACCAGGCCCTCAGGCTGATGAGCGAGCACACCGAGCGCACCCGGCGCACCTACCACGAGCGCGTGGACGGCGACGGCTCCTGAGGCCCCGCGGCGGGGTCGCGGCGGCTCAGGCCGCCGCGACCCGGTACGCGCTCCCGTCGGCCTCGCGCGTCAGGTACCCCTCCTCCACCAGGTACCTGCGCATCGAGGACGGGTCGTCGAAGCAGGTGCGGATCGCCGTGTTCACCTGTTTCTCGGTGTAGACCATCCCGGGCGCGAAGAGCCGCCCCGCGATCCGCGCGAAGACCCCTCGCCGCAGCTCGCGCCGGACGGGCAGGGCGGTCAGCCGCCCCCGGTGGAACAGCGCGTCCACGGGGTCGCGCCCGGCGGGGGCGTTCTCCTCCAGGGCGGCCGCGAACACCCCGGGCACGCACACCACGCGCCCGCCCTCCTCCCTCACGAGGCCGGCGTCCGCCAGCCGGCGCAGGTGCCGTACGGCCCCGGAACCGCCCGCGCGGAGGTCCTCCGCGGCGGCGCCGCCGGCGCCCGCCGCGACCACGCGGGCGTAGAGCGCGAGCCGGTCGGGGTCGGCGAGGGACGAGACGATCTGGGCGGGGTGCGGCACGGTGCTCCTCCTGGCGTCGGTTGTGCGCACCCATGACACCGGAGGGGACGGGCGCCCCGCCAGTGGTTTTCAGCGCCCGGAGAGCAGCCGCTCCACCACCCTGGCCACCCCGTCCTCGGTACTCGCCGGGGCGACGCCCAGGCCCAGGGCGGGATCGAGCAGGTCCGGGTGCCCGTCGGCCATCGCGTAGCCCATGCCGGCCCAGGACAGCGCGGCCAGGTCGTTGGGCATGTCGCCGAAGGCCGCGACCTCCTCCGCGGCCACCCCCCACCGCTCGCAGACCAGCGCCAGGGTGGTGCCCTTGTTCACCCCGGAAGCACTCAGCTCCAGCAGGCCGTGCCCGCCCGAGTAGGTGACCTCCACCAGCGAGCCGACCGTCTCCACGGCCGCCTCGTGCAGGAGGTGGACCGGGGTCCCGCCGGAGCGCACCAGCAGCTTGGCGATCGGGGAGGTGCGCTCCAGGAGCTCCTCGGCGGAGTCCAGGACCCCGCTCACCCAGTCGCGGTGCGCCCACGGTTCGAGCAGGTAGTCGGGCTCGTGGAAGAAGCCGGTACCCGTCTCCACGCCGAAGCCGAGGTCGGGCAGCGCGCCGCGCAGCTTCTCGACCACGGTGCCCGCCGTCTCCGGGGACAGGGCGCGTACGAGGGGCTCCTCGCCGGGGAGGTGGGCGAGCGCGCCGTTGCCGCAGAGGACGGCGGCACAGGTGAACTGGGAGGAGATGTGCCACGTCTCCCGGGGCGGGCGGGCCGTGGAGACGACCACCCTCGCCCCCGCGTCGGCGGCCGCCGCCAGCGCTTGTCGGTTGCGGGCGGAGACGAGTCCTCCGGAGCCCAGGAGAGTGCCGTCGAGGTCGGTCGCGATGACCCGGGGAAAGACCATGTGTCGCATTATGTCTGTCTCCGGTGGCGGTTTGAAGTGGCGCGGCCCGGCCCCGGCGTGGGCGGCGCCGCCGCAGCGGCCCCCGGGGACGCGGCCGGGAGGACCGCCGGGACGCGTTCCACGACGCCGCCCCGGAAGACGTCGTAGAGGTCGAGGGTCTCCAGGTGCACGTAGCCGATGTGGCAGTCGCAGCTGGTCAGCGGGCAGGGGGACGGTCCGGGGTCCCGGGCGAACGACCCGTCGTAGAGGTTGCCCATCGGGGTGTCCACGAAGTGGCAGCGGCGCACCCCGCCGTCGGCGTCCACGGACAGCACACTGTCACCCGTGCGGCAGGGCCGTCCGAGGCTCGGGTGGGGATGCCGGCTGTAGTGGAAGTGCGGGTCCAGGGCCTGCCACTCCGCGGCCTCCCCGTCGGTGTAGGTCCGGCCCTCGGCGGCGTTGACCCACAGGTACACGTCACCGGGCAGGTCGGCCCGCATCCTCCGGGCCGCCTCCAGGTGGTCCGGCTCGCCGACCACGCCGACGCTGAACCGCACCCCCGCGGCGGCCAGCTCCCGGGCCTTGGCGAGGAAGCGCTCGTGGGACACCTGGCCGGGGTGGTAGGTGGTCCACAGCGCGGTGGACGACAGGTCGCAGTCGGCCAGCCAGCCCAGGCGGCCGCTCAGGTTGGTCTGGATCGCCACCCGCTCCACGTGGGGCAGGCGGCTGAGCCGGACGATCGCGGTCCGGTACCAGGAGCGCACCAGCCCCTCGCCCCAGGGGGTGAACAGCACCGAGACCCGGGTCCCCGGGTTCTCGGCGGGGCGGTCGGCCACCCAGTCGGCGAACCGCTCCAGGGCGGCCCGGTCCGCGCGCAGGGTCCCGGGGTCGTCGCGCCGCTTGGCGAAGGGGCAGTACGGGCAGTCGTAGTCGCAGCTGGCCAGCGGCCCCCGGTAGAGGAGGGTGAGGTGCGGGGGGAGCGCCGGCGCGGGGCGCGCCCGGTCGGGGGCGCCCGGGGAGCGGGGCGCGGGGGAGAGGGCCCCGTGGATCCCCGGCCAGGGGAGCGGGGTCACCCGCGAGGGCGCGGCCGAAGCGGGGGGACCCTCCGCCCCGGCCCCGGCGGGGTACCCGGCCGGGGCGGAGACGCGGGCGGGGGGAGCCCCGTGGTCCGCGGCGGGTTCCACGGCGCTCACCGGGCCTCGTACTCGGCCATCAGCGCCGACACCCGGGCGGAGAAGGCCATCGGCCCTACGGCGTCGGAGTGCGCGAGGCCCTCCGGGCTCAGCCGCACCGTGTCCGGGCCGCCGTCCGGCTCCAGCCAGCCGCGCGCGCCGAGCGCGGCGAACAGCTCCGGGAAGTCCTCCTCGGGGCGGCCCCCGAACCGCTCCGCGTAGGCGGCGGCGTCCATGCCCTCGGCCCGCAGCAGCGACTGGACGAGGTGGCGGCGCCGGCGCTCCCCGTCGTCCAGCAGGAACCCCACCTCCGCGTGCGCGAAGTCCCCCGCGCCGCGTCCCACGTAGTCCGCGATGATCGACCGCACGTGGCCCACCCCCACCGCGTAGTCGAACGAGTAGTGGGCGGACGCCGTGTACGACCGCGCCCCGCACCCGAGCCCGACCATGCCGTCGGTCTGGCAGCAGTGGTCCGGCACGTCCGCGCCGGCGGCGGGCGCGTCCGCGCGCCGGAACATGCGCATGGACACCTGCTCGTAGCCGCGCTCCAGCAGGTGGTCGCGGCCCTGCCGGTACAGGCCCAGCCGGTGGTCGTCCCAGTCCCGGGCGCGGCGGCCCAGACCGGTGAGCGGCCGCACGTACAGGGGGTAGAGGTAGACCTCCTCCGGGGCCCATTCCAGCGCCGTGTCCAGGGAGTACGCCCACGTGCGGGCGTCCTGCCGGTCGATCCCGTAGATGAGGTCGAGGTTGAGGTCGGCGGAGGTGTGCCCGCGAACGGCCGCCAGGGCCCGGTCCACCTCGGCGCGTTTTTGCGGACGCCCCGCGGCGTGGGCCTCGGAGTCGAGGAAGCTCTGCACGCCCATGCTGATCCGGGTCAGGCCGCGCGCCTGGAGCACGTCCAGCCGGTCGGGCGTGGCCGTGGCGGGGGAGGTCTCCACCGAGACCGGTGTCCGGGAGAGGTCCACCCCGAACGCGCGTTCGGTGAGGTCGTAGACCCGGACGAGTTCGTCCGCGGTCAGGTAGGTGGGCGTCCCCCCGCCCAGGGCGGCGCGCGCGAACCGGAAGCCCGGGGGCAGTGCCGCGGCCACCTCCCCGGCCTGGCGCTCCATCGCGTCCAGGTACGCGGTGACCTGCTCGGCCGGGGGCGTGGACCGCGTGAACAGGTTGCAGAACCCGCAGCGCATCTCGCAGAACGGGATGTGCGCGTACAGGGACAGCGCGCTCACGTCCTCGTCACGCCACAGGTCGGCCAGCGGCGGGCGGTCCGCGAAGGGCCGGTAGGCGCTCTTGTGCGGATAGGCGTACACGTACGACCGGTACGGGGAGTCCTCGCGCACGGGTTCCGGGCGCGGTACGGGGGTGACGGTCACGGGGTCGCCTCCTCGGCGTGGACGGGTGCGGTGCGCCCCCGGGGCAGGAACGCGTGGGTGTAGGGGACCGTCCACACGGTCTCGTGGCCGATCCGGTGGCCGGTGTACCCGTCCTCGCCGTAGGCGGTGCCGTGGTCGGAGCACACGATCGCGAAGCACGGGCGGCGGGCGGACATCGCGGCGAGGAGGGGCGGCAGGTGCCGGTCGACATACTCCAGGGCGGCCGCGTGGCTCTCCGGGGTGTCGCCGTCCCCGGGGGAGGCCCCCGGCAGGTGGAACCAGTTGGGCTGGTGCAGCGCGGACGCGTTGAGCAGCAGGAAGAGGGGCTGGTCGGCCGGGCGCCCGTCGGCGATCCGCACGGCCCGCGCCACCTGGTTCTCGAAGGAGCGGGGGTCGGCCACGCCGAACGACTCCTCCCAGTGGCTCTCGGCGAACATGTCCGGGATCACCGACCCCACCGCCGACCGCCGGTTGAAGAACCCCGTCCCTCCGACGCAGGCCGTGTGGTACCCCGCTCCGGCGAGGCCGGAGGCCAGGTCGGGGGTGTCGAAGGTCCAGGTGTGCGGCGCGGTGGACACGCTTCCCGGGAAGGCGGCGGCGAACAGGCGCGGATGGGGGCCGGGCGCGGCCGGGGTGGGCAGGAACCCGGCGAGCATCGCCAGGTGGGAGGCGTACGTGAAGCTCCCCGGGGCGTGCCTGCGCTCCCACCCCCCGTCCGGCAGCAGACGGGCGAGGTGGGGGGTGCGGCCCGCCCGCGCGAGTTCGTCGGCCACGTCGAAGCGCAGCGTGTCCAGGGTGAGCAGCAGGATGTCGTGCGTGCCCACCACGGCGTTCATGTCGGGTTCGGTGCTCATCGTTCTTCTTCGGGAGGAGGTGTGCGCGGAGGCCCGGCGCCCGGGTCCGGCTCTTCGGGGGCGGTCCCTCAGGGGGCGGGGACGGGAGGGGCGGGCGCGCCGGTCGGGAAGCGGCCGGCGGCCAGGGCGTGCAGCTGCTCCGCGTAGGTGTCGCGGCCCTCGTGCAGCACCCCGGGGAGGAGGTCGCCGAAGGCGTTGACCTCGCAGACCGTGAACCGCCGCCAGCCGGGCGAGGGCATCAGGTCCACCCCCGCGTGCAGGGTGCGGGGGAAGCACGCGGCGGCGGCCTCGGCGGTGGCCGTCGCCTCGGCCCAGGCGCGGGGGCCGACCGACTCCCGCAGGGCGTCGACGTCGCCCCGGGCGTTGCCCAGGTGCAGGTTGGTCATGGGGGAGGACGACGTGCGCGCCACGACGTGGGTGGCCCGGCCCGCGACCACCACCACCCGGAGGTCGAGGACGCGGCCGTCGAAACCGGCCTTGGGCACCCACCGCTCGACGTGCAGCCCCTCGGGGGCCAGGGCGTCCACGACCGCCGCGATGTTGGCCTCCGACGTGTAGGTGCGCGGGCGCAGGCTGTTGAAGAGGCGCACGGACCCGTCCCCGCCGCGTACGAGGTCGGCGGTGGTCACCGCCCGGATCCGGCTGTCGGACGCGACGGCCAGCGCGACCACCCCGGAGGCGGAGGAGCCGTGCGCGGGCTTGACGAACACCCGTGTCCAGCCGTGGTCGGCCATCGCGGCGCGCAGCGACGCGTAGCCCGTGACCGGGCCGGGCAGCGCGGGGGCGACCGGGACCCCCGCGCGGGCCAGGCGGGTGTGGCAGCGCCGCTTGTCGCACATGTCCACCAGGTCCTGCGGGTCCTGGAGCAGGCGTGCGCCCGGGGCGGCGGCCACCGCCTCCGAGAGCCGGTCCAGGGCGGCCCGGAACCCGGCGTGGTGGTCGGCGGTGCCCTCGGCGCGGTACGGGTCCGGGGCGCGGTCCCAGCCGCGCAGCAGGCGCTCGGTCTCCACGTCGCCGCCGGGGGAGTCCACCCGGACCAGTCCGTCGTCGGGCAGGCGGACCGGCCCGGCGGCCAGCTCCCGCCACGGCACGACCGCGGGCGGGGCCAGGCCCGAGGACCGGGCCGCCGCGAGGAACAGGTCCAGGCGGCGGTTGCCGGGGACCCCCACCACGACCAGGGGGCGCTCCCGGGTCATTCGGAGACCGCCGAGTAGCGGTGGACGCGCGTCTCTCCGCCGTACTCGTCGACGTCGGGCTCCCGGCGGTCGGACACGTCGACCTCCACCCCGGCCCCGGCGAACTCCGCGCGGACGCGTGCGGCCGTCTCCTCGGACATGTAGTGGTGGTGCAGGTCCAACCGCTTCAGGCCGCGGAAGGCCGGCGCCCCGAGGAGCGCCCGGGCGCCCTCGTCGGTGAGGGTGCCCAGGGAGAGGTCGAGCGTGTCCAGCGAGGAGAGCACGGGCGCGCCGGCCAGCGCGGGGATCCAGTCGTCCAGTTCCTCGGCGTTGCGCAGTCCCAGGTGGCGCAGTCGCGGGAAGGCCGCGCCGGAGAGGACGGGGGCCAGGTCCTCCGGGGTGCTCTCACCGCCGTACTCCTTGGAGCCCGGCCACAGCTCCAGGCGCTCCAGGCCGGGCAGCGGGGACGCGCACACGTCCCGCACGACCTCGGGCCGGAGCGCCCCGCTCTGCACGGTGAGGCTGCGCAGCGCGCGGTGCTCCCCGAGCGCCAGCCCCAGTCCGGCGCTGCCGCCGCGGACGGTGAACTCGGCCAGGTCCGGGAACGCGGCGAGGAGCGGGGCGAGGTCGCCGTGCTCGATCCAGGAGATCTCGTTCTCCTGCTGGCGGACCTCACCGAAGAACAGGGACCGCAGCGCGGTCAGCTTCGGCGCGATGTCGAGCAGCCGGTCGCGGACCTCGTCCGAGGGCATCGCCTCGAAATCGCCCCCCATGTACCCGACGATCAGGGCGGTCACCTCCGCGGGCGCGACGATCTCCGCGAACCGGCCGAGGTACTGGCCCAGGGTCTCGATCGGGCCGTTGGAGCCCGTGCCGTAGGAGGGGGTCTCCATCCGCAGCCGCCAGGCCGCCGAACCCGGGTCGGCGACGGCCTCGAAGAGCCGGTCGTAGTTCTTCGGGTGCTCGGTGTGCGGCTCGCGGCGGTTGCGGGCCCAGTACAGGGCGAGCCCGAAGTCGTCCCTGAGGGCGTCCCACCCCGTGAACTCGACCACGGGGAGGCCGGCGAACTCCGTCAGGTGGCTGCGGTTCGGCAATGGTTTCTCCTGCCTGGGGTTGCGGACGCCCCTATGTCTAACAGCCTGGTGCGACACCGCCGACGGCGCCTCCGCTCACTCGGAGACCGCCGTGTAGTAGTGGAACTCCCCGTCGTGGGCATGCGGGCTCCGGGCGTCGGACAGGTCGACCTCCACGCCGGGGAGCGCGGCGCGGAGGCGTTCGGCCGCCCCCTCGGACACGTAGTGGTGGTGCAGGTCGAGCCTCCGCAGGCGCCGGAAGGCTTCGGCGGCGCCGATCAGGGCCTCGGCGCCGGTGTCGGTGAGGGTGCCCAGGGAGAGGTCGAGGACGTCCAGGGAGGCGGTCACGGGCGCCTCCGCCAGGACGGCGATCCAGTCGTCGATCCCCTCGGCGTTGCGCAGGCCCAGGTAGCGCAGGGAGGGGAAGGCCCCGCCGGAGAGGACGGGCGCCAGGTCCTGCGGCGTGGTGTCGCACCCGTACGTGTCCACCCCCAGCCACAGCTCCAGGTTCTCCAGGGCGGGCAGGCCGGAGGAGGCGATCCCCCGGCACAGCCGCCCGGGCAGGCCGCCGCTCTGGACCGTGAGGGTCCGCAGGCCGGTGTGCTCGGGGAGGTGGAGGTCGAGCCTGCCGCCGCCCACGGAGGTCTCGCCGGTCCCGCGCACGGCCAGCTCCTCCAGCGCGGGGAAGGCCCCGGCCAGGGGGGAGAGGTCGCTCTGCTCGATCCAGGAGATCTCGTTCTCCTCGTAGACGATGTCCCCGAAGAACAGCGCCCGGAGCGACGGGAAGGCCTCCGCGTGGGCGATGAGCAGGTCGCGCGGGACCGTCGACGGCGATTCGGGGCCGTCCCCCCAGGTCCCGATCACGAGCGCCCCCACCCGGGCCGTGTCCACGCTCTCCAGGAAGCGGGCGAAGTACGCGGTGAAGTTCTCCGCCGCCTCGTACGGGTCGGCCCGCAGCCGCCACGCCACCGAACCCGGGTCGGCGAGCGCCGCGGCCAGTTCGCCGGGGTCCGGCTGCTTCGCCTCCGTCGCGGGGAACTCGACCACGGGGAGGTCGGCGTACTCGGTGAGGTGGGTGCTGTTCGGCATCGTCTGCTCCAGGGACCGGTCCGGGGTTTCGGCACCTGTTCTAGCAGTCCGGGACGACATGCCGCCCGGACCGCGTCCCGGCCCCGGGGCACGGTGCGCCCTCCGGGGGGCGGAGGGCGTCCGGGAGCCTCTCCCGGGGGGTGCGGGCCCGCCCCGCACGGACGGCGTCGCGGCGGTTCCGGGGCCTCACCGGCGCTGCGGCGGGACAAGCCCGGGTGCCCGGTGTGACAGTGGTGGCATGGCTACGCACAGCGAACTCCGCGACTTCTGGGAACGCCGGCTCGAAGGCGACTGGACCGAGAGCGGCGTCGGGTACCGGGCCCTCGGACGGCCCTTCAACACGTGGATGTACCGGGTGCGCGAGGAGGTGTTCCTGCGCGAGGTCGCGGGCCTGCGGCCGCGCGGGGCCGACGTCCTCGACGTCGGCAGCGGCACCGGCTTCTACGTGCGGCTGTGGGACCGGCTGGGCGCGTCCGCGGTCACCGGCTCCGACATGACCGAAGCGGCCGTGGAACGCCTGCGCGAGAGGTTCCCCGAGCACCGGTTCGTCCGCCAGGACGCCTCGGAGCTGGACGCCTTCGAGGACGGCTCCTTCGACGCGGTCTCCTGCATGGACATGCTCTTCCACATCACCGACGACGAGCGCTACACGGCCGCGGTCCGCGAGTTCGCGCGGGTCCTGCGCCCCGGCGGCCTGCTCGTCATCTCCGAGAACTGCCTCCGGCGGCCGGAGCAGCGCGGTGAGCACCAGGTCAACCGCACCCTCGCGTGGATCGCCGGGACCGCGGACAAGGCGGGGTTCGACATCGTGCGCCGCGTCCCGATGCTCGTCCTGATGAACGCCCAGGTCGACGCCGCCCTGCCGTGGCGCAAGGCCTGGGGCGGGGTCCTGCGCGCCGCCACGGTGACCGCGCCGACCGGCTGGCTCGCGGGCGCCGCCCTCTACCCGCTGGAGCGGCGACTGGTCCGGGGCCGGAAGGAGAGCCCCACCACCGAACTCGTCGCGCTCCGCCTCCGCGAGCGGGCGTGACGCCGATGTGACGGGGGACACGTGCCGACCGTGTGGGGAGGCGGGCTGCGCGCCGGGTTACGGTTGGGGTCCACCTTGTGCCGGATGCGACGGCCTCCGGGGTCGGGCCCCCGGCGCGGCGGCCGGCCTGTTCGGGAGGCGACTTTGCCAGGCTCCAGACGTTCCACGCTCAGATCCGTGGTCAAGTGGGGACTCGTGGGGCTGGTGACCACCCAGGTCGCGGTCGCCGCGACCCTCATGGGGATCAACCACTGGCGCAGGAAGGTGCGGCCGCACCGCGCGAACTTCCCCCGGACCGCCCCCGCGGAGCTGCCGGTCGGCGACACCGCCGCCACCGTGTACACCTACGGCGAGGACGTGTTCGAGGACATGCTCGCGGCGATCCGGGGCGCCCGCCGCCGGGTCCTGTTCGAGTCCTACATCATCAAGGACGACCGGGTCGGCCACCAGTTCAAGCAGGCGCTCATCGAGGCGGCCCAACGGGGCGTCGAGGTGTACGTCGTCTACGACGGCTTCGCCAACCTCGTGGTCCCCCGGTCGTTCTACCGCTTCCCCGACAGCGTGAAGGTCCTGCGCTACCCGGCGTTCCGGCCGGGCGTGCTCCTCATGAACGTCCGCAAGTCCGGCCGCGACCACCGCAAGATCCTCACCGTGGACGGGGAGGTGGGGTTCGTCGGCGGCTACAACGTCGGGTCGCTGTACGCCACCGAGTGGCGCGACACCCACCTCCGGGTGTCCGGCCCGGCGGTGTGGGAGCTGGAGAACGCGTTCGCGGACTTCTGGAACATGAACCGCCGGGGCGGGCACCCGGAGCTGGAGGGGCTGGGGGAGGCGGAGTGGAACCCGCGGTTCCGTGTGCACCGCAACGTTCCCGAACAGCTCATCTACCCCATCCGGGCCATGTTCCTGGAGGCCATCGACCGGGCCAAGGACCGGGTGCTGTTCACCCAGGCCTACTTCATCCCCGACCGCGAGCTCCAGCGGGCGCTGATCGACGCCGCCGAGCGCGGGGTCGACGTCAACATCCTCGTCCCGGAGAACTCCAACCACATCATCGCCGACTGGCTGGCCCGCGGGCAGTACTCGGCGCTCCTGGGCGGCGGGGTGCGGCTGTGGCTGTACCAGGACGCCATGGTGCACGCCAAGACGGCGACGGTGGACGGCCGCTGGTCGACGGTCGGCACGGCCAACGTCGACCGGCTGAGCCTGACCGGGAACTACGAGATCAACGTGGAGATCTTCGACGAGCACGTGGCGGCGCACCTGGAGGACGTCTTCGCCAAGGACCTCACCAACTGCCGGGAGCTGACCGCCGAGGAGTGGCGGAGCCGGCCGTTCGCGGCCAAGTTCAGCGAGGCCGTGCTCGCCCCCTGGCGCCCGTTCCTCTGAGGGCGCCGCCCCGGCGGCACGCCCGGGCGGAGGTCCGGCGGATGGGCCGCGGCGGCGCCGTTCCCGTTCCGCGTCCGCGCGCGGCGCCGGGCGGGCGGGTCAGCCGCGGCGGCGCTTGGGCGGCGGTCCCAGCCTGGTCGTGAAGAAGGGGTCCGGATCCGCCTTCCGGGGCCTGGGGCCGCCCCAGTGCTGCGGGCCGGGGTGCGGCGTGCGGTGGAGCGCGTTGGCGATGGCCGAGGCGGATCCGCCCCGCTGCCGGGAGCGCGGGCCGGTCTCCTCGTCCCCGTCCGGCCCCTCGTCGGGGGCGTGGTCCCCGTCTGTCATCCGAATACCCCCCGACCTGCTGTGACGTCTGCTCCGACCGGTCCATCATCGATCGGCGGGGGCGAATTGTCATGCCGACACGGGGGCAGGAGCGCGACCTTCTCCCGGGGGCCGCCCTCCGCCGGGACGGGCGCCCCCGGAGGGGACGAGCCGGGGGCCGCTGCGTGGCGGGCATGTTTCCATAGCATGAAATCCGCATGACGGCCAGACCGTTGACACCCCGTGGGCGGCGTTCTACCTTCTGTGCTGAAAGCGCTTTCCAGAAGAAGGGAAGGCCTCGACCGGCGCCACGGCGGCGGCCGGGGCAGGCGCGACCCGCGCGGTGGACACGGGCCCCGGCTCCCCCGGGGGCGGCCCGGACGCCGCGGCGGGACGGTTCCAACCCCCCTCGGACCCTCGGACGAAGTCGGAGAAGAAGAATGCGAACCAGACCCCTCATCGCGTGCGCCGGCCTGCTGGCGGCGGCGCTCGGCGTCACCTCCGCCGGCGCGGCGCAGGCGGAGCCGGCCCCCCTGGCGGACACCGTGCTGTACGCGTCGCCGGACGGCGGCGACGGCGCGGGCGGCACGGAGTCGGACCCGACCACCCTGACCTCCGCGATCGACCGCATCAGCGCGGGCGGGACGATCTACCTGCAGGGCGGCGTCTACGACCTCCCCGACACGGTCACCCTCCCGGAGGGCTCCGGCGGCTCCTCCGGCGCCCCCACCGAGCTCTTCGCCGCCCCCGGCGAGAGCCCCGTCCTGGACTTCTCCGCCCAGAGCGAGGACCCGGCCAACCGCGGGCTCGCCCTGGAGGGCTCCCACTGGCACATCCGCGGGATCGTCGTCCAGAACGCCGGCGACAACGGCATCTTCATCAGCGGGAGCGACAACGTCGTCGAGCGCACGGTGACGCGCTCCAACCGCGACACGGGGCTCCAGATCTCCCGCCGGACCTCCGACACCCCCGAGAGCGAGTGGCCCGCGAACAACCTGGTCCTGAGCACGGTGTCCCACGACAACGTGGACTCCGACGGCGAGGACGCCGACGGCTTCGCGGCCAAGCTCACCTCGGGCCCCGGGAACGTCTTCCGGGACACCGTGGCCCACAACAACATCGACGACGGCTGGGACCTCTACACCAAGTCCGACACCGGCCCCATCGGCGCCGTGACCGTCGAGGACTCCCTCGCCTACGGGAACGGCACCCTCAGCGACGGCTCCCAGGCGGGCGACGGCGACCGCAACGGCTTCAAGCTCGGGGGCGAGAACATCGGGGTGGACCACGTCATCCGGGGCAACATCGCCTACGACAACGGCAAGCACGGGTTCACGTACAACCGCAACGTCGGCTCGATGACGGTGTCGGACAACATCTCCATCGGCAGCGAGGAGCGCAACTTCAACTTCGACGGCGGCTCCTCGGTGTTCCGCGGCAACACCTCGTGCGACAGCGGCTCCAACGACCGGATCATCGGCGACTCCGACGGCTCGAACCAGTTCTGGTCCGGCTCCGACGGCCCCCGGTGCTCGTCCTACGACGGGGCCCTGGACTGGTCCTTCGACGACGACGGCACCCTCGTCGTCACCTTCGGCGGCACCCCGGTGACGCGATAGGAGGGGGCCCCGGGCGCGCCGCACCGCCGGATCCCGGCTCTCCGACGGACGCGCGCACCGGCCCCTGAGGCCGCGGACCCGTGCACGCACGCCGGTCCGGCCCCCACCACCGTCCGGCGTCCTCCGGGGCGCCGGACGGGCCTTGCGCCGCACAGCCGCCGCACCGCCGCCGCGCGGCGGCGTCCACGCGGGGAAGACGCCCCAGACAGTGGGGAGAGCGCTTTCCATCGACCCTCCGGCCGCCGGCGTACACGCGGGCGGGCATCGCGGCCCGAGGCCGGCCCCCGGTCAGGAGCCGACGGCGATCCGGTGCGCCTCGACCACGAGCGTCGCGAAGTCCTCGCTCGGCTCGGGGTCCGCCCCGTCGCCGGGCCACCACGTGTAGGCCCTCCACTCGCCGCCCACGCCGACGCCGTCCGCGTGCAGCAGCCACATGCCGCCGCTGCCCCCGTCGTCGTCGGAGATCAGCAGGCAGCGCTCCAGTACGCGGAGCCGGTCGGCGAAGTGGTCCATGTGCGGTTCCGACCACCAGGAGTAGAGCTGGGGGTCCTCCTCGGGGAACCAGCCGATTCTCTCCACCGGGAGCAGGTCGAAGGTGTGGGCCAGGGAGCTCCAGCCGTTGCTGACCAGGAGGAAGTTCCGGTAGGACGGCGGCAGCGACACGCCCAGGCGCTCCTCCGCGGCGAGGACGGCCTCCTCGGCGGCCGGCTCGTACCCGAGCCGGCGGTTCTCGCGCCGGGAGGCGCTCACCGCCCGCTCGTCCCCGTCCTCGGCCGCCGCGGTGCGCAGGCGGGCGGAGTCGAGGAACTCGCGACTGTGTTCGTTCAGGAACGCGCGCCACCTGGCCGCGGTCCTCGGCGGTGAGGGGTCCATGTCGGTCGTCCTTCGGGGGTCTGGGGGGTGGCGACGATTCTCGCACCCCCGCGTCGCCGCCGTGTCCGCCGGACGGGCGGAAGCCGCCGCTGCGCGACGGCCGACAGGGGTCCGCGGGCCGGGCGGATCGCGACCCGGAGCGGGCCCCGGAAGCGGAACGGGGCCCCTCCCGAAGGAGAAGCCCCGGTTCACACCGTGCGGCCCCAGCAGGATTCGAACCTGCGACACCCGCTTTAGGAGAGCGGTGCTCTATCCCCTGAGCTATGGAGCCATGGGTCTGACGGAGGTATGCGTTGCCCCGTCACAGGGCCAAGCCTAACCCAGGATAGAGGTGAATGGGGTGTCGGACCGTGTTCCCGGGGTGTGACTGGGGGACTCTGCGTGCATGGCGGAGTACGCTGACCTACGATTGGTTGTCCTGGCGCGTTGTGACGTTGTTCATGACGCGTGGTGCGTCATGGCCGGATATGTGCGCCGATCGCCCTGAAGGGCGGGTCGGAGTGAGGCCCGCACAGTGATGACCAGGTACTTCACCGACGGCCGGGGAAGACGGCGGCGAGACGGGCGCGAGCCCGCACCGCGTCCGCTTCCTCCGGCGCAACGGTTCCGTGTGTCCGCATGTGGACATGTAGTACGTTCCTTGCGGTCACGGGTAGGTGTTCGAGGAAAAGCAGCCGGAGGATCATTCGTGCCGTTCACTTCTGATCCGGCGCGGCGCAGGTCCCGCGTACCGGATGGCGGCGGGGCGCTCACCGCGTTCGCGGCGTTCCAGCGTGTCCGTTGCGTCCAGGCGCTGACGCTCGTGCTGGTCACCGCCCTGCTCGTCGTCCCCGTCCACCCCGCCGCGCTGTCGCCGGCCGCGGCCGACCTGGACGAGTTCCGCGAGCGGGCGGAGGCGTCCTCGCAGGAGCTGGAGGAGGCCACCGACCGCCACGTCGAGCGCCAGGAGGAGTTGGAGGCCGCCCAGGAGGAGCTGGTCTCCACGCTCCACGAGCTCCAGCAGACCGAGCTCGAACTCGGCGAGATGCGCGAGCCCCTGGCGACCCTCGCCAGCACCCTGTACCAGCAGCCCGACGGCGGCCTGCTCACCATGCTGACGTCGGGCACGCTCGACGACGACCTCCAGACGCAGTCCTACGCGGCGAAGATCTCGGAGAACAACCAGGCGCTCATCCAGGACGCCACCGACCTCCGCGAGGAGCAGGTCGGGCTGGCGAGCCAGGCGCAGGAGCTCCAGACCACCACCCAGCTGGAACAGGTGGAGCTCGCGGCGGAGGTCGAGGAGCTGCGCGAGCAGTCCGAGACGAGCATGAACGAGCTCGTCCAGGAGCTGGAGGACCGGGGCATCGACCCGGACGCCTACATGGCCGCCGCGGACTGCGACCCCTCCGCGGCGTCGAGGGCGAACGGCTCGCCCAACGGCCTGCTGCCGTCCGACGCCCTGTGCGACCTGTACGACGACAAGCAGCTGCGCGCCGACGCCGCGGTCGACTTCCTCGAACTCAACATGAGGTACGTGGCGGAGTTCGGCGAGAACATCTGCATCACCAGCGCCTACCGCGACCTGCCCAACCAGCACCGCGTCTACGCGCAGGAGCCGCCCGGCTTCGCCGCCGTCCCCGGCACGAGCAACCACGGCCTGGGGCAGGCGATCGACCTGGGCTGCGGGATCCAGAACTTCAGGTCCGAGCGCTGGAACTGGATGGAGACCAACGGGGCCGACTTCGGCTGGCACCATCCCGCCTGGGCGAAGTCCAGCCCCTTCGAGCCCTGGCACTGGGAGTACAGCGGATGACCCCCGGGGGCGGCCCGTACGGGCCGCCCCCGACCCGTGTCCGGGCCGTTCACGGCCTCCCGCGCGGCCGGGAGGAGGGGCCGTGCCCCGGTCCGGGAACGGCCGGGCGGCCCCGGGGCCCGCGGGGACCGGACGGTCCGCGGCCCCGGAGCGGTCAGACGGTCTCCGGCGCGACCTCGCTCGTGCAGTGGGAGCACCGGGACGCCTTCTTGTCGATGTCGACGCAGCAGTAGGGGCAGGCGCGGGTGGTGGCCTCCTCGGCCTTGACGAACCTCTCCATGAGCTTGCCGAGCGGCAGGACGATCAGGAAGTACAGGACCGCGGCGGTGATCAGGAACGAGATCAGGGCGTCGATGAACGAGCCGTACATGAACCGGCTGCCGTTGATCTCGAAGTAGAGGTCCCCGAACGTGGGGATGCCGCCGAAGATCCCGATCAGCGGGGTGATGAACCCCTCGGTGAACGCGGTGATGAGGTTGGCGAAGACCGTGCCGATCACGACCGCGACCGCCAGCTGCACCAGGTTTCCCTGGAGCAGGAACTTCTTGAAGCCTTCCATGGAACAGCCCTACGTACTCGATGTGTGTGGGAGAGCCGGGGCGTCCGAGGGGCGCTCACCGGCGCCCGCCAGCTTTCACCACCACACGTCATCGGTCAACCGCGAATGGTGATGGACAGGCGTGACGCCGTGGCGTGGCCCGCCAGGCTCCGGGCCTCCGCGGGCGTCGCGGCGATGAGGATCAGCGCGCCTCCCCCGCCTCCCCGGTCGGACTCGGCCGGAAGGGCGAGGACGGGGCGGTCGCTGACCACCTCCACGGCGGGCCCCGCGCGCACCGGGGCGAACTCGTCGGGGCTCCCCGCGGCGAGGACGTCCACCCGGCTGCCGGGGGAGAGGAGCCCGACCGCACCGGGGTCGGAGACCCGTACGGGGACGGCCACCAGGCCGGGCCCGTACGGGCCCGCGGGAGGGTCGGAGAGGCGGGCGTCGGTGATCACCTCGCCCCGGCGCACCGGGGACGTGAGGGAGAGGCCCGCCGCCTCCGTGTCGGCCGGGAGCGCGCCGTCCGGCACCGCGTCGGAGGGCAGGGGGCGCGGGGCGAGGTCGTCCGCGGCGAGCGGTGACGTGGCGTCGAGGTCCCTCGCGGCGACGAGGACGAGGCCGGTCGGCTCCGGAGGCGGGCGTACCGCCAGCACGGCGCCGAGGAGCGCGGCGGCCGCGAGGAGGGCGGCGACGACGCGCCGGTGCCGGTCCAGCAGGCGGGTGAGCGCCCGGCGGTGCCGGTAGGGGGGTGGTGCGCTGGTCATGTTCCAACGCTAGGCCGCGGCGGGGCCGTGCGGCCGTTGTCCACAGGCCGGACGTGCCGAGCGCCGCCGAGTGTTCGGCGGCGCTGCGTCGGTCAACGGCCCTGCGGCTAACCCGCCGCGGCGGCGGTGCTGCTGGTCGTGCTGGTGCTGGTGCTGGTGCTCGTGCCGGCGCCGGTGCCCGCCTTGGAGCCCGAGTCGCCGGAGGAGCTCTTGGCGTCCGTGCCGGAGGAGGCGGTGCCGCCGGACTCGGAGGAACCGGAGTCCTTGCCGTCGCCGGAACCGGCGTTGGACCCGGTCAGGACGGAGCTGTTGGAGGTCTTGCCGCTGTCGGTGCGGTAGAAGCCGGAGCCCTTGAAGACGATCCCCACGGCGGAGTACACCTTGCGCAGGCGTCCCTCGCACTCGGGGCAGACGGTCAGCGCGTCGTCGCTGAAGCTCTGCACGACCTCCATCTGGGCGCCGCACTCGGTGCACGCGTACTGGTACGTAGGCACTGTTCCGGGTCCTCCTTGCTGGCACTCTCGCCCTTTGACTGCTAAATAGTACGCGCTCGCCGACCGGAGCCGCGACAGCACCTCGCGCCGAGCGCGCGCGGCAGCGGCCCAGGTGCCGGAACGGTGGCGTCGCCGGGGCGCGACCGCCAGGGACAACGCCCGGCCCGGGCGGGATAATCCCCGCCGTCACGGGCCGGGAAGGACGCCCCGGCCGACCGCGCGGGCCCCGCTCCCGGACCGGTCCTCCCCGCGGGGGCGCCCCCGCGGGGAGGACCCGCGTCACACGGTGTCGCGTCCTCCGGGCCACACCCCGCCCGCGAACACGCGCAGGCCGCCGCCGGGTGTGAGGACGGCGTCCACCGGCCGGTCGTGCGGCTCGGCGGGCAGGGAGTCCACGAGCTCGTCGTCGTGCACCAGGGCGATCGCCGGGGTGTGCGGGCCCTTGTGCGCGAGTGCGCGGTCGTAGCAGCCGGCGCCCCGGCCGAGCCGGTTCCCGCTCCGGTCCACGGCGAGGGCGGGGCAGACCACGGCGTCCGCCCGGGCGAGCGCCCCGGGGCCGTAGCGGTGCCCGGTGGGCTCCACCAGGCCGTGCCCGGCCGGGGCCAGGCCCTCGGGCCCGTCGAAGGCCGCCCAGTCCAGGTCGCCGCCGGGCAGGAACACGGGCAGCAGCACGTACGTGCCGCGCTTCCACAGGGCCGTCACCAGCTTGCGGGTGCCGGGCTCCCCTCCGACGGAGTAGTAGCACGCGACCGTCCCGCCCATGGCGAGCCACGGGACGCCCATCAGGGTGTCCCGGACCGCCGATCCGACCCGCGCGCGCTCCTCCGCGCCCCGGGCCCGCCGCCGGGCGAGGACGTCCCCGCGCAGCCGGGCCTTCTCCGACGGACCGCCGTCACCGCTGCTCCCGCTCATGGGGCCAGTGTGGCAGCGGGGCGGACCGGGCGGCGAGGGGCCGCCCCCGCCGGGACGGTCCGGGCGCGTCCGGCGGAGCCTGCCCGGCGCGGTGAACGCCCGGTGGCGGTTTGCGCTCCGCCGCCCGAAAGAGCGGGGACTTCTTGGCGCCCGGCCGGGCGTCGGGGCGCCGGGACGGCCGGGGACTGTCCTAAAGTGCCGACATGAACGACGCCACCGAGCAGAAGCGACCCTCCGCGTCCGCGCCCGTCACCAAGGCGGTCGTGCCCGCGGCCGGCCTGGGCACGCGGTTCCTCCCCGCGACCAAGGCCACGCCCAAGGAGATGCTGCCGATCGTGGACAAGCCCGCGATCCAGTACGTCGTGGAGGAGGCGGTCGCCGCCGACCTCAAGGACGTCCTGATGATCACGGGACGCAGCAAGCGCTCCATCGAGGACCACTTCGACAGGGCCTACGAGCTGGAGGAGGCACTGGAGGCCAAGGGCGACGACGCCCGGCTGCGCTCGGTGCGCGAGTCCAGCGACCTCGCCCAGGTCCACTACGTCCGCCAGGGGGAGCCCAGGGGGCTCGGCCACGCGGTCCTGTGCGCGGAGGCGCACGTGGGCGACAACCCGTTCGCCGTGCTGCTCGGTGACGACCTCATCGAGTCGGCCGACCTGCTGCGCCGCATGATCGAGGTGCGGGAGAGGCGCGGGGGCAGCGTCGTCGCCCTCATGGAGGTGGAGCCCGAGCAGGTCTCCCTGTACGGGTGCGCGGGCATCGAGCCCACCGACGAGGAGGACGTCGTCGCCGTCACCGACCTGGTCGAGAAGCCCGCGCCGGAGCACGCCCCGAGCCGCTGGGCGATCATCGGCCGCTACGTCTGCGATCCGGCGGTCTTCCCCGTCCTGCACGAGACCCCGCCCGGCCGCGGGGGGGAGATCCAGCTCACCGACGCCCTGCGCGAGCTCGCCCGGCGCAAGCCCGAGGACGGCGGGACCGTGCACGGCGTCCTGTTCCGCGGCCGCCGCTACGACACGGGGAACAAGGCCGACTACATCCGCACGGTGGTGGACTTCGCCTGCCGCCGGCCCGACCTCGCGGACGAGCTCCTGCCGTGGCTGCGCGACTTCGTCGAGCGCCAGGACGCCGGACGCCCCTGACCCGCGCCGGGGGCGCCCGCCCACGGGCCCGGCACGGCCCGGCCGCGCCGGGAGGCCGCGCACACGGAGCCGGACGTGGTGACAATGGGATGCGCATCAACTCCTGAGGGAGGGGAGACGCTCCGCCCCAGGAACCGCGACAACGGAGGAACCCCCGTGAAGAGCGTCGAACAGCACGTCGCCGACGTCCTGGCACTGATCGCCGACCCGCAGCCCACCGAGCTGGACCTGCTCCGGGCGCACGGCTCGGTGCTCGCCGAGACCGTCACCTCGCCGGTGTCGCTGCCGGGCTTCGACAACTCGGCCATGGACGGGTACGCCGTGTGCGCCGCCGACCTGGAGCCGGCCACGGCCGACGCCCCGGTCCGCCTGCCGGTGGTCGGCGACATCCCCGCCGGCGACCCCTCCCCCGCGGCCGTCCGCCCGGGCCTGTGCGCGCGCATCATGACCGGCGCCCCGATGCCCTCCGGGGCGGACGCGGTCGTGCCGGTCGAGTGGACCGACGGCGGCGTGGCCACGGTGGCCGTCGACCGCCCGGTCCGCGTCGGCAACGCGGTGCGCCCGGCCGGGGGCGACGTGGTCGAGGGCGCGGTCGTGCTCCGGCCGGGCGGGCGGATCGGCGCGGGGGAGATGGGCGTGCTGGCGGCCGTCGGCCGCCGCTCGGTGTCCGTGTACCCCCGGCCGCGCGTCGTCGTGCTCTCCACCGGTGAGGAGCTGGTCGAGCCGGGGCGCCCGCTCGGGCCCGGCCAGATCTGGGAGTCCAACAGCTTCATGATCGCGGCGGCCGCCCGCGACGCCGGGTGCGAGGTCCACCGCCACGGATTCGTCGGGGACGACCCCAGCACGGTGCTCGACACGCTGGAGGGCCTGCTGGTGCGGGCCGACATCGTGATCACGACCGGCGGTGTGAGCATGGGCGCGTACGACGTCGTCAAGGAGGTGCTCACGCGTGAGGGCACCGTGGAGTTCACCCAGGTGGCGATGCAGCCGGGCAAGCCCCAGGGCTTCGGCGCGATCGGCCCGGACCGGACCCCGATCGTCACCCTCCCGGGCAACCCCGTGAGCGCCTTCGTGTCGTTCCAGATCTTCGTCCTCCCCGCGCTGCGCCGCCTGCGCGGGCTCGACCCCCGGGGGCTGCCGACCGCGCGCGCGGTCCTCACCGCCCCCGTGACCTCGCCGAAGGGCCGCCGCTCCTACCTGCGCGGCGTCCTGGAGGAGTCGCCGCACGGGCGCGAGGCCGCCCCCACGGTGTCCCCGGCCCTGCGCCAGGACTCCCACCAGCTCTCCGCGCTCGCGGGGGCCAACGCGCTGATCGTCGTGCCGGAGGAGACCACGGAGCTGGCCGCGGGCGGCGCCGTCGACGTGGTGCGCCTCCCCGATCCCGCCTGAGGGGCGGCCCGCGCGTCCGGCCTCCCCCGGGTGCGGCGGTCCGGGAGTTCGCGGATCGGTGGGCGGACCGTCGCCGGGGTGCCGTACGGTCGTGGATGGCGCGCCGCGGCGCGCCCGGACACCGCCGTCCCGGCCGTGTTCCGCGTACGAGCGCAGAAGCTGGCGGACCGATGAGCGACACCCCACGGACGGAGGGGGCAGACCACCCCTCCGGCTTCACCCACCTGGACGCCTCCGGCGCGGCGCGCATGGTCGACGTCTCGGAGAAGCGGGTGAGCACGCGCACGGCCACGGCCACCGGCCGCGTCCTGCTCGGCGCGGAGGCGGTCGCCGCCCTGCGCGGGGGGACGGTGCCCAAGGGCGACGCGCTGGCCGTCGCGCGGATCGCGGGCATCCAGGGGGCCAAGCGCACCCCCGACCTGGTGCCGCTGTGCCACCCCATCGCCGTGCACGGCGTGGAGGTGGACCTCGCCGTCGTGGACGAGGGGGTCGACATCAGCGCCACGGTGCGCACGGCCGACCGCACCGGCGTGGAGATGGAGGCGCTCACTTGCGTCATGACCGCGGCCCTCGGCCTGGTCGACATGGTCAAGGCCATCGACCCCGGGGCCGAGGTCACCCGGGTGCGGGTCGAGGAGAAGACCGGCGGGCGCAAGGGCCACTGGAGGCGCGGTGGCGGCGGTGAGTGAGCCGGGGGGCCGCGCGCGCCGCGTCGCGGTGGTGACGGCGTCCAACCGGGCGGCGGCCGGGGTCTACCCGGACCGGTCGGGGCCCGTGGTCGCCGACCGGCTGCGCGCCGCGGGCTTCGCGGTCGTCGGTCCGTGGGTGGTTCCGGACGGGGCGCCGGTGGCGGAGGCGATCTCCCGGGCCCTGGACGAGGGGGCCGACGCGGTCGTCACGACCGGCGGCACGGGGCTCACGCCGCAGGACCTCACGCCCCAGGCGACCCGGCCCCTGCTGTCGTACGAGATCCCGGGGATCGCCGAGGCGCTGCGCGCGGCGGGCCGTGACAAGGGCGTGCCCACCGCGATCCTGTCGCGGGGGCTGGCCGGGGTGGCGGAGAGGGGAGGGCACCGGATGCTCGTGGTCAACCTGCCCGGTTCCCGGGGAGGCGCGGAGGACGGGATGGACGTGCTGGAGCCGGTGCTCGGCCACGCCTTGGACCAGCTGAGTGGCGGAGATCACGGCCGCCCCGAATGACGCCGAACAATGACCGGAATCACATGCCGGGCATTCCGTCCCTCGATCATTCTTTGACCTTGGATCTCTTTTCGGTGCGTGAGTATTGGAGTTAGGAATCAGCCGATTCCCGCGTTGTGAGAGTGACGCCCGCCACGTCACCCGTGCGGAGTGGAATACTGGAACCCGTCACCGACGCGGGGGGTCCGGCGCCTCCGTCCCCGGTGGCGCGCCCCCGGGCGGTGGCGCCGGGGGGATCGAAGGGACGGTCGTGAATCGCAGACAAGGGTGGCCCGTCACTCTGGAGGAGGGGCCGGTCGCGCTCAGACCCCTGCGGCTCCGCGACGCCGTCGCACTGCGTGACACCCGCTCGCGCAACGAGGAGTGGCTGCGTCCGTGGGAGCCCACGTATCCCGAGATGCCGCTGCGCACCACGGGGCTCGCGCCCTACGTCGCGATGCTCCAGTCCATCCGGAGAGAGGCCAGACAGGGCCTGTCCATGCCCTGGTCGGTGACCTACGACGGCCGGTTCGTCGGCCAGCTCACGGTGGGCGCCATCGTGTGGGGCTCGGCCCGTTCGGCCCAGGTCGGCTACTGGATCGACAGCGCCTACGCGGGCCGGGGCGTCACCCCGACGGCGGTCGCGCTCGCGGTCGACCACGCGTTCTTCGGGGTCGGCCTCCACCGGATCGAGGCCAACATCCGCCCGGAGAACCGGGCGAGCAGGCGGGTGGTCGCCAAGCTGGGGTTCCGGGACGAGGGGGTGCGCAGGCGCCAGCTGCACATCGACGGGGCATGGCGCGACCACATCTGCTACGCGATCACGTCGGAGGAGGTCCCCGGGGGAATGCTGCGCCGCTGGCGCGACGGGTCGTCCTCGGGGTCCGGTTCCGGCCCCGGTTCCGCTTTGGGGCCACAGGGCCCGAACGGCGGCGGAGATCCGCGGGACCCGGCGAGTCCGCAGTCCGGGGCGAACTGAACGTGGCACGATCACGGTTGCGCCCGGCGCCTAAACCTCGCTTTAGCGACATTGACTCATTACTTTGCGTTGAATTGGGACTGCGCTCCGCAGTCAACTACTGACCTGCGTTTTTACCCCCGCGCGTCGGGCGGCCGAAACTGGGGGTCCACAATCTTGCGACACTCCGGTCGGAATGTGGCGCATTTATGGACACGGGGTCGTACCGTGCGGAACATAGACGCATTGACGATGCGGCCAACGCGTGGATATGGCTCCCGGGAATCACCCCGGACCCGAGGCGGGTCCGGAACGATGTCCCAGCGGGAGACGTCTCTACACCCGGGAGGACCGGGGGTACCACGCGACGCAGTGTCGACGACGTGTCGATCAACGTCCAGTGGCCGTCATCGTGAGGAGGGGTGATGAGCAGCTCTCCTCTGTACCTGGCCATCGTGGTGGTGTGGCTCATAGTCCTTGTGCCGATGTTGTTGCGCAAGGACTCCGCCGAGGTCGTCTACGACGAGCAGCGCGGGGACGACGAGGGTCCCGGCGAGCCCGGCGCCGAGGGGGCCGGTGAGGGCCTCGACGGCCGTGCCGACGACGGGGACCCCGACCTCACCGAGACCCAGGTCATCCACCGGGACGACCTGGAGTCCGACCCCGGGGTGCGCGGCGCCCAGGAGATCGACCGGGCCCGGGAGCAGTACCGGGCCGGCCGCGAGCCCCGTGCGCGGGTGATCGCCCGCCGCCGGCGCCGCACCAGCGTGCTCACGCTGGTGACCGTCGCCACGGTCGCCGCCGTCTCCCTGGGGCTGGGGCCGTGGTGGGTGCTCGCCCCGCCGGTGCTCCTGCTCTCCGGGCACCTGGTGCTCCTCCGGGAGGCGGCCAAGGCCGACGCCGAGCAGCGGGAGGCGGCCGCTCGGGCCCGCCGCAGGGCCGTGCTCCGCGCCCGCAGGGCCGAGGAGGAGCAGCGCGTCGACGCCGAGCGCGAGGCCAAGGTCATCGCCCTCCAGGAGCGGCGCAGCCAGGTGTACGACCAGTACGCGGACGCGCGTCTGCGAGCCGCCGGGGACTGACCCCGGCCCGGGGTGGAACGGTCGGTTCGGACCACCCCGGGATTCCTGCTATCGTTTAACTCGTCTTCGGGGCTATGGCGCAGTCCGGTAGCGCACCTCGTTCGCATCGAGGGGGTCTGGGGTTCAAATCCCCATAGCTCCACCAGAAGACCAGGCGGGTCACGTCCTTCGGGACGGGCCCGCCTGGATTTTTTTCACGGCCCGCCCGAGGGCGCGTCGAGGGGCCGCCGCGGCGGCCCCTCCGGTGTGTCCGGGGCGCCCGCGGCCGGAGAGGCGGAAGGGGCCCGCGCCCGGTCGGACGCGGACCCCTCACCGTGCGGCCCCGGGCCGAGGGTCACTGCTGTTCCCTGCGGCGGGCGGTCGTTTCCGGACCGGAGCCCCGAGTGTCACCGGCGAAGTGTCCATCCCCTGGGACGGGGCGGGCCGGTGCCCCACAGACTACCCCCGGGCTCCCGGGGGGTTCCGCGCCAGGGGCCGCCCGTCATCTTCACGCCGGAAACTTACCGGCGTACAGTTTGAGTCATGGCAGACGGATACCACCACGGAAACCTGCGGGCCGCCGTCCTGGAACGGGCCGCGGAGGTCATCGAGAGGGAGGGGCCCTACTCCTTCAGCCTGCGCTCGCTCGCGGCCGACCTCGGGGTGAGCCACACGGCCCCGCGGCACCACTTCGGGAGCCGCGAGGGCGTGCTCAACGCCCTGGCCGTCGAGGGGTTCCGGGACCTCGCCGCGCGGCTGAGGGCCGACCGGGAGGCCGGTGGGGGGCTCATGGAGGCGGGGGTCGAGTACGTGCGGTTCGCCACGGACCGCCCGGCCCACTTCCAGGTGATGTTCGCGCCCACCCTGCTGGGCGAGGACGACGAGGAGCTGGAGGCCGCGCGCGAGGCGGCGTTCGCCGAGCTCCAGGTCGGTGTGAGGTCACTGGCCGATGAGGGGCGCCCCGTCGGGGACGGCGCCGCGGCCGTGGTCGCCGGCTGGGCGATCGTGCACGGCATCGCGACCCTCGCCCTCACCGGCAACCTCGACCGTTCCGGCGTCCGGCGGCTGTTCGAGGACGCCGACCTGCTCACCATCACGCGTCGGAGCGCGGGGCTCCTGTTCGGCCCGGTTCCCGGCCCCTCCGAGGGGCCGGGAACCGGGTCCGACTGATCCCGGCGGAGGCGGTCCCGCGGCCGCCCCCGGCCCCTGCCGCGGCGACCGCGCAGGGACCGGTCCCTGCGTCGGCGGAACGGCGCCCCGGCGGCCGCAGGCGGGCTCCGCGACCGCTGACGGGACGGACGGACCGGGGTGGCCCCTGCGGGGGGCCGGAGGGGCCCTGAGGGGCATCGGGGGGCGCTGGGGCCCCTGCGCGAGGGGTGCCGGACCGCGGGCTCCGGAGGCGGCTCCTCCGGGGCGCCCGGCGGGACCGCGCGGGCCGCGGGCACCGGGCCCGCGTGCGGGACGCCCGCGGGCCTGCCGACGCCTCCGCTCCCGCCCCCGGGGCGCCCCCGAGGGAGGTCGCCCTCGGACGGACCAGAAGGGGCTGATGGTTATGAGCCTTAGCGGATGACCGAAACTCGGCGCCGAGATCCGATCGTCGGACGGCCGTCGCTCGGCGTGCCAGCGAGTCCATGACGCACCGTCACCGTCAGGGGTGACGACTTCGCGCCGAAAAGATGTGGAAACCTCCGTTTTCTGGCACTCTGTCCGTGAGATCCTGGATGGTGTCCGCCCGTCACCCTGCGGATTTCGGGGGGAGTCGGTCGAAGAATAGCTCCGGTCTTCACTCGGAGTTCACGTTCGCCACTGTCGCTCTCCGTTATCCGTGTGGAATGTATTTTGCGGCTGGGTGGGCTTGTTTTGGCAGGTCGTGGGGCAGGGTGAGTGTCATGCACATGAATAGCAGCCCCTCTGAACTGCGAAGACGCGTCGAGGTCGTTTATGTGGAAGGTGAGCACGGTGATTTTTCCGGTCCCCGTGTCGTAAAACGATGAATGTTTCACTCCGGGTCTTGCGTGAACAGAGCACCCCACGACATCGTGGTCGTGGGATGGGCTGGAAGCCAAACGAAAGGTAGATGCCATGACCACGCACGCGATGACCGTCCGTAACAACGGGTGGTCCTGGCTGTAACCAGTCCGCCGAACGGGTTTCACTGAACCCCGAAGCCCGGGCCTGTCCGATCCATGATCGGGTGGGCCCTTCGTCCTTCCGGCGCCCGGTCGCCCCGCTCCGTCGGCCGACGGTCCGCGGCGCGCTGATTTGACGGCGGACCGCACCGGGTAGGGACACGGACACGACCCCCCCGGTCCGGCCAGGGCCGGGTCCCGCCGACCGCGAAGGGGCGGACCGTGCCCGATTCCCCCCAGCCCCCCGGCGGCTACGAGTACCCGGAGGAGCCGGCTGCGGCCGGCGGGTACGAGCCGCCCGCCCCCCGGCCCGAACCCCCGCAGCCGCCTCCGGAGACCACGGTCCGACCGGCCGGGGACGAGGAGGACGGGCCGTTGGCCGCGGCGGAGCGCTTCCGGCGCACCACGCCGGCCCGCCTCAGGACGATCCCGGCGCACAGGAGCGGGGGCCACTGGCGGCTGCTCGCCGGGACGCTCACCTACGTGATGGTGGTCGGGGGGATGGCCGACTACGTCGAGCCGGAGACCCGCGCCTTCGCCCACCTGGTGTTCTGGCTGCTCATCGCGGTCGCGTTCGCGGTCACCGTCGTGCGTGAGCGCCGCCACGGGTGGGAACCCGCGCAGCGCTGGCCGTGGGCGGCGGGCGCCGTCGGGGGCGCGCTCGCGGTGGAGGTGCTCATCCTGGCGTTCGGCTCACCGGCGATCATCACCGGCTCGGTGATCCTGCTCGGCCTGGGCCTGTTCGTGCTCATGCTCGTGGGGTGAGGGCGCGGGGAGGGCCGACTGTGGAGCGGACGGGGTCAGGTGGCCTCGTCGTCGAAGGGCGGGCGCTTGCCGTTGAGGCGCGCCGCGGGCTTCCTCTCCTGCTCCTCTTCCTCCCAGAAGTGCTTCTGCACGAAGCGCTTGGGGTTGAGGTCCTGGACGTCGAAGTCCTTGAACTCCGGGCCCAGCCCCTCCTTGATGTCGTTGGACGCCGAGTTGGCCATGGTCCGCAGTTGTCTCAGGACCCGCCCGACCTGCTGGGCGGCCTTCGGCAGCTGGTCGGGCCCGAAGATCAGCAGCGCGAGAAGGAGGAGGATGACGAACTCCACCCCGCTGATGTTGAACATGCGCGACCCTCGTCCCTCGGTGTACCTACCGGCCCCAAGCAGGTTAACCGGTCTCGGCCGGGTGCGGTAACCCTGCCCTGGTCACACCTGGGAGACGGAACGCGGACCAGCCCCCCACTCGGGGAGCGGAGGGCTGGGGAAACGCACGTGCGGCGGTCTAGATCGCTCGAACGTCCGCCGCCTGCGGGCCCTTCGGGCCCTGGATGATGTCGAACTCGACCTTCTGGTCCTCTTCCAGGTTCCGGAAGCCGGTGCCCGTGATCGCCGAATAGTGCACGAACACGTCGGGCTGACCACCCTCGACGGCGATGAACCCGAAACCCTTCTCAGAGTTGAACCACTTCACGGTGCCCTGAGCCATGTGCTCTCCCTTGGGGACTACGGCGGGGCCGCACCCTGCTGGCCCCGGGTCGCCGGGCGCCGAACCGACGAGTAATCCCCGTATCGACGAGCGCCCACGTGAAGTTCCGCGAGGCGCCTCGGGCATCCATGGAAACTACAACAGCAACCAGTTGCAGACAGTACCAGGGAGGGTGGTGCCGTGCCGAGCCTTTCGCGGCAGGAATCCGCCCTTCCCGGGTGTCCTGTTTCGGCTACTGGAAACTGTTGCTTTCCGCCCTCCCTGCCACTAATGGAGATCGCCGAATGCGTGTTCTCGACCGGTGGTTCAGGAAGCGTCGTTGCCGTAGATCCACACGTCGAACCAGAGGCGTTCCCGCCAGACCGACTCCTCGATCGGATAGGCGGCCAACACCGGATAGAAGTACGCGAAGTAGGCGACGATCAACAACAGGACGACGCCGTAGACGATGCCTCCGCCCGCCCTCAGATAGGGGGCGAAACGCGGGCTGTCGTCCCCCGCCCCCATCACCAGGCCGAGCGCCAGCACGATCGCCAGGACGAGGAAGGGCAGGAGCGGGAGCGCGTAGAAGAGGAACATGGGGCGGTCCGGGTAGGCGAACCACGGCAGCCACCCCGCGGCGACGGCCAGCAGCACCGCGCCCGCGCGCCAGTCGCGGAAGGTCACCCACCAGGCGAACATGACGACCAGGGCGAGCAGGCTGACCCACCAGATGACCGGCGTGCCGATCGACACGACCGAGGTCACGCAGTCGCCGGTCCCGCAGCCGACGGCCTCGCCGTTGTAGTGGAACATCACCGGTGTGCGCATGACGAGCCACTCCCACGGAGCGGAGATGTAGGAGTGGTCGCTGGTGAGCTCGGTGTGGAACCCCATCATCCGCCGGTGGTAGTCCCACAGGCTCCACAGCGCCTCCACCGGGGCGTGCAGGAACCCGGGGACCGCGTCCGGCAGCATCCCGTCCGCGTAGTCGCGGTTGTAGCCGCCCCGCGTGAACAGCCAGCCCGACCACGAGACCAGGTAGACGACCCCCGCCACCACCACGGTCTGGAGGAACGCCGGCACGGCGTCGGTCCCGAGCCAGCGCCAGAACGGGCGCACCTGGCCGGCGCTGGTCCGCGCCCCGTAGTCCCACGCCACCGTGAGCAGCCCGAACGCCGCCACGAAGAACAGCGCCGACCACTTGGTGCCGATCGCCAGCCCGAAGCACAGCCCCGCCGCGAGCCGCCACCAGCGCATCCCCAGCCAGCCCACCGCCGCCAGGTCCGCCCCCGCCTCCGACAGCCGGACGAGCCGCTCCCGCGTCCTGTCCCGGTCGACGACCAGGCAGGTGAACCCGGCGAGGATCCACAGGGTGAGGAAGATGTCCACCATGGCGATGCGGCTCAGCGTGAAGTGCAGGCCGTCCAGCGCCATGATCAGGCCCGCCGTGCAGCCCAGCAGCAGCGACCGGGTCATGCGGGTGGCCAGGCGCACCAGGATGAGGACCGAGACCGTGCCGGCCAGGGCCGCGGCGAACCGCCACCCCTCCGGGGTCATCGTGGCGCCGAACGGGAACAGCGACCAGACCCAGTCGCCCAGGGCGATCATCCACTTGCCGACCGGGGGGTGGACGATGAAGTCGCCGCCTCCCGCGAAGATGTCCTGGCTGCCGCTGTTGAGGAGGTCGTCGGCCTCGATCGGCTCCTCGCGGGTCTCGTGCTCGTAGCCGTACCGCCAGAGCCCGTAGGCGTCCTTGGCGTAGTAGGTCTCGTCGAAGTAGATCCGCTCGGGCTGTCCCAGGTTGAAGAGCCTGAGCGCCCCGGCGAACAGCGCGACGAGGGAGGCCCCCAGCCAGGCCAGCCACCAGGGGGAGGGATCGGCGGGCAGGAACCGTGCGCGCAGCGGGACCCTGCGGGGCGGAGAGGGCGGCGTCGAGGGCTCTGCCTCGGAGGAAAGTGCGGTGGAGGTCATCTCGGCTCGTAGGTTGGGGTCGGAGATGGTTGTCCATTGCGGACGTACCACGAAACCAGGTTTCGGGTGGCGTGATAGAGCCAACCGTAGCGTGACAGGACGGGGATCACAGTGGTTGAGGGCGGAGCTGCGACGCGGGGGGTCGGGACCCTGACTCTCGCCGGGTTGCCCATCGGGAACGTGGAGGACGCGCCGCCCCGGCTGCTCCGGGCCCTGGGGGAGGCACGTGTCATCGCGGCCGAGGACACCCGCAGGCTACGCCAGTTCGCCTCGCGTGCGGACGTGCGCCTGGGCGGGGCCGAGGGGGCCCGCGTGGTGTCGTACTACGACGCCAACGAGGCGAGGCGCACCGAGGAGCTGATGACCGACCTGAGGGAGGGCCGCGACGTCATCGTCGTGACCGACGCGGGGATGCCGGGGGTCTCCGATCCCGGCTACCGGCTCGCCGCCGCCTGCGCCGAGGAGGACATCCCCGTCACGGCCATCCCCGGGCCCTCCGCCGTCACCACCGCGCTCGTCGTGTCCGGGCTGCCGACCGACCGCTTCTGCTTCGAGGGCTTCCCGCCCCGCAAGGGGCTCCGCGGGTACCTGGCCGACCTGGCGGCGGAGCGCCGCACCATGGTGTTCTTCGAGAGCCCGCACCGCGTCGCCGCGACCCTGGGGGCGATGGCGGACGCGTTCGGCGCCGACCGCAGGGCCGCCGTCTGCCGGGAGCTGACCAAGACCTACGAGGAGGTGCGCCGGGGCGGGCTCGGGGAGCTGGCGGCCTGGGCGGCCGACGGGGTGCGGGGCGAGGTCTCCGTCGTCGTGGAGGGGGCCCGCGGGCGCGCGGGGGAGGCGACGGACGAGGAGCTGGCCGGCGCCGTCGCCGCGCTGGAGGAGGAGGGCGTGCGCCGCAAGGAGGCGATCACCCGCGTGGCCAAGGAGACGGGCGTGCCCAAGCGCCGGGTCTACGACCTCGTGCACGGGATCGTCGCGGCCGACTGACCCCGCGCCCCGGGGAACACGGGGGGACGGGCGGACGGCGCTCGGGAGAACAGGGGCGGCACGCGGAACCTTTCCGCGTCCGGAGCGTCTCACCAGGAGCACACGCGACCGTCGATCGAGGACCGTTCATGAGAAGTCAGCTCTTCCAGCAGGCCCAGGAGAACAACCAGCCTGGCATGCACCTCCAGAACCACAAGATGCTCCGTGTGGGCCTCAACGGCGAGTTCTACGCCCGCCAGGGCGCCATGGTCGCCTACCAGGGGCAGGTCGACTTCTCCTACGAGGGGGCGGGGAGCGTCGGCAAGTTCTTCAAGAAGGCCTTCACCGGCGAGGGCCTGCCCCTGATGAAGGTCTCCGGCCGCGGGGACGTGTTCCTCGCCCGCGACGCCTGGGACGTCCACCTGATCGACCTGGAGGACGAGCAGCTCACCGTGAACGGTCAGAACGTGCTGGCCTTCGAGGGGGGCCTGAGCTGGGACATCCGCCGGGTCGAGGGGGCCGGGATGACGGCCGGCGGCCTGTTCAACACGGTCTTCGGCGGGCGCGGCCGCGTGGCCGTCGCCTGCCACGGCGCTCCCGTGCTGATCAACGTCGACCAGCCCACCTTCGTCGACACCGACTCCGCCGTGGCCTGGTCCAGCTCGCTGCACACCGGCGTGCGCCGCACGATGAAGGCCGGGGCGCTGATCGGCCGCGGTAGCGGCGAGGCGGTCCAGCTGTCCTTCGAGGGGCAGGGCTTCGTCCTCGTGCAGGCCTCCGAGGGGCCGCCGGCGCCCGTCGCCGCCGGCTGACCCGCCGCCCGCCCGGGAGGGGACGGCGAGGGCCCCGGGGACGTGTCACCACACGTCCCCGGGGCCCTCTTGTCGTTCCGCCGGGACCTCCGCGAGGAGGACCCGGCGCCGGTCGCGCCCTAGACCACGGCGCCGTCGTCGGCCTCGCGGGCGGCCTTGGCCGCCACCTTCTGCTTGGCCTTGCGGTCCTTGATCACGTGGGGCGGGGCCGTGCGGTCCCACTTCTGCAGCCAGATGGCGAGCGGCACGGCGACGAACACCGTGGACACCACGCCCGTGGTCAGACCGACCAGCATCGCGATCGAGAAGTCCTGGAGCGAGGACCCGCCGAGGAAGACGAGGAAGCCCAGGATGATCCACGCGCCGACGGTGGTGTTGACCGTACGCGGCAGGGTGTTGAGGACCGCCCGGTTGGCGATCTCCTTGAACGAGGACTTCTCGTCCCTCGCCCACTCGTCGCGCACCCGGTCGAACACCACCACCGTGTCGTTGACGGTGAAGCCGATGACGCTCAGGATCGACGCCAGGAAGACGCCGTCGATCGGCTTGCCGAGCCAGATGAACAGGCCGACCACCAGCAGCATGTTGAACGCCAGGGACAGCATCGTGGAGACGCCGAACGACCAGCGGAAGCGCCAGGCCAGGTAGATCATCTGGAGCGCCAGCGCGGCGCCCAGGGCGATCAGGGCCCGGTTGCGCAGCTCGTCGCCCATGCTCGGGCCGATCAGCTCGTCGCTGACCCTCTCCACGCCGCCGGTCGCCTCCGACAGGGCCTCGGTGATGCTCTCCGCCTCCGGGTCGGAGATGTCGCCGGTGCGCACGGCGATGTCGCTGTCGCCGGACTCCTGCACGACGGCGGTGTCCGAGCCGGGGAAGTTCAGGCCCGAGATGATGCCGCGCGCCTCGTCCACCGAGATCGGGTCGCCGGTGACCTCGTACTCCATCACGCGGCCGCCGGTGAACTCGACACCGAGGTTGGTGTCGCGGACCAGCGGGGCGGCGACGGCCGCGACCACGATCAGCGCGGCGACGACGAGGGCCTTGCCCCGGTGCTTCATGAGGTCGGGGTTCTTCTCGACCAGCCAGGTGCGGATCGGGCCGATCTGGTTCAGTCCGGTGACGGCCGGGTGCTTGCGGATGACCGCCCTGCGGACCGCCCACTCGACGAACACGCGCGCGATGACCAGCGCCGAGAACATCGAGACGACGGTGCCGATGCTCAGGGTCACGCCGAAGCCCTGGACGGTGCCGGAGGCGAAGAAGAACAGCAGGGCCGCCGCGATGAGCGTCGTGACGTTGGTGTCCAGGACGGCGCTCCACGCCTTCCGGGAGCCCTCGACGAACGCCTTCTCCAGGCTCGGCGGGATCGCCCTGCGGCGGCGGCGGGCGAGCGCGCCCGTCTCCGCCTTGGCGGCCTCGTCCTCGGTGGCGTCCCGCATGCCCGCGGACTTGTTGGACTCGTACACCTTCTGCTGGCGCTGGTACTCCTCGCGCGCCCGCTCGAAGATGAGCACGTTGGCGTCGATGGCCATGCCGATGGCCAGCACGAAGCCGGCCAGGCCCGGCAGGGTGAGCGTCGCCCCCAGCGCGACCAGCGCTCCGTACGCGATGAGCGTGTAGAACGCCAGGGCGACCGAGGCGAGGAAGCCGACCAGGCGGTACACCAGCGTGATGTACAGCGCGGTGAACGCGATGCCCAGGAGGGCGGCGATCGCGCTGGCCTCGATGGCGGCGGCGCCCAGGGTCGGGCCGACCGTCTGGCGCTGGACCTCGGTGACCGGCAGCGGCAGGGAGCCGCCCTCGATCAGCACGGCCAGCTCGTCCGCGGTCTCACTGGTGAAAGTGGGGCTGGTGATGCTGGTGGAACCGCCCGGCATACCGACCTCGCAGCCGATCTCCGGGTTCACCTCCGGGGCGGAGATGATCTGGTCGTCCAGCACGATCGCCACACGGCGCCGCGGGTCGCCCTGCTCGTAGCAGGCCGCGGCTCCGGTCAGCTCCGCCCACTGGTCGCGGCCCTCGCCGCGGAAGTTGACGTTGACCGTCCACTGGGTGCGGTTGACGCTGTCGAGCGCCGCGTCGGCGCTGGACACCCGGTCGCCGCGGATGGCGGTCTCACCGAGCTGGAGGTAGGTGCCGTCGGCGTCCGGGAGCGTCATGGCGACGTCCTCCGGGTTCTCCGCGCTGGGACCCGCCGGGGGCTGCTGGCCCCCGGTGGGGTCGCCGCCCATGCTGCCCATGAGCTCTTCCAGCTGCTCGGGGGTCATCTCCTCCCCGCCGCCGCCGGCGCCCTCGCCACCCTCGGCGCCCTCGGCGTCGGAGGGTGCGCGGGCCTCGTCGGCCGCGGTGTCCGGCGCGTTCGCGAAGTCGCCGGCAGGGGGGGCCTGCACGCCCTGGCCGCCCTGCTCGCCGACGCCCAGCACCGGGTGGAAGGACAGCTGCGCGGTGCGGCCCACGATCTGGGCCGCCTCCGCCGGGTCCTGCACGCCGGGGAGCTCGACGATGATCCGGTTCTCACCGGACCGGGACATGGTCGCCTCGGCCACGCCGAGGCGGTCGATGCGCTGGCGCAGCACCTCGACGACCTGGTCGGTGTTGTCGGAGTCGGCGGGGGTGCCGTCGGCTCCGTCCTGGGTCTCCAGCACGATCTGCGTGCCGCCGCTGAGGTCGAGCCCCAGGCGGGGTGGGATGAACCACGCCGCGCCGAACGCGACGAGGATGACGAGGAGGGAGATGAGCGCGCGTGTCCAGCGCGCTCCCGCTCCCGTTTGACTGGACAAGGGGTAGGTACCTCTCACTGCGAAGACGGGTAGCCGAACGCACGCCCGGAAGGAACCGGGCGGGGGGTGTGGCCGGGGACGGTCAGATGGCGGTGTTCGCTGCGAGAGGCGGGGCCCGCGTCGGCGGCAGCTCCCCGGAGGGGACCTGTTCGGGAACGGGGTCGGAGGCCGGGGGCGGCAGCGGCCACCAGGGCTGGTCCCAGACGGCCAGGCGCAGGGCGCGGCCGGGCACCGTGTCGGGCAGGTCGCGCAGGACGGAGCGCTGGTCGCAGGTGGTGGCGGGAGGGCCGACCGTGAGCACGGGGTTCTCGGCGAGGTTCGCGCGCTCGCGCGGGGTCACCGACTCCTGGGCGGCGGCGCGGCCCGGTGCGCCGTCGGGGGCGCTGGCCAGGCCGTGCGGCGGCAGGTGGGCGGAGACCGTCTCGCCGCCCGTGCCGGAGGCGACGGGGAACGACAGGATGACCAGCAGCACCATGCTCGTGAGGAGCGCGGTGGTGTGCCGGGCAGGGCGGGGTAGGGCACGGGTATCCGTGGTGACCACCGCCTCAGGTGAAGGACCGGGGAGAGGGCGTCTCCGTCACCGCGCGCCCCGGCGGCACGCGGATCGTCCAGCAGAGCATACGGGTACGGGTCGTCCCCGGGGAATCGTCCCCGGCGGGGAGAGGCGCGGGCCGTCGCGCGGATCGGCGGCGACACGGGGGCCGGAGGCGCGCGAGCGGGAGAAATGAGGTGCGGGGCAGGCCCCCGGCGGCTTTAGGCTTGGGGCATGTCGTCGAATCGCCACATCCTGACCGCGGTCGCCTGGCCCTACGCCAACGGACCGCGCCACATCGGCCACGTGTCCGGCTTCGGGGTCCCCTCCGACGTCTTCTCCCGCTTCCAGCGAATGTCGGGCAACCACGTGCTGATGGTCAGCGGCACGGACGAGCACGGCACCCCGGTCCAGGTGCAGGCCGACCAGGAGGGCGTCACCCCGCGCGAGCTGGCCGACCGCTACAACCGGATCATCTCCGAGGACCTCGTCGCCCTCGGCCTGTCCTACGACCTCTTCACCCGCACCACCACGGGCAACCACTACGCGGTCGCCCAGCAGCTGTTCACCACGCTGTACGACAACGGGTACGTGTTCACCCGCACCACCAAGGGCGCGGTGTCCCCGTCCACCGGCCGTACGCTGCCCGACCGCTACATCGAGGGCGTCTGCCCGATCTGCGGCTTCGACGGCGCGCGCGGCGACCAGTGCGACAACTGCGGCAACCAGCTCGACCCGATCGACCTCATCTCCCCCCGCTCGCGGATCAACGGCGAGACCCCCGAGTTCGTGGACAGCGAGCACTTCATGCTCGACCTGCCCGCGTTCGCGGAGGTGCTCACCGCCTGGCTCACGGGCAAGGAGGGCGAGTGGCGGCCCAACGTCCTCAAGTTCTCCCTGAACCTGGTGGACGACCTCCAGCCGCGCGCGGTCACCCGCGACCTCGACTGGGGCGTGCCGATCCCGCTGGACGGCTGGAGCGACAACGCCAACAAGCGCCTGTACGTGTGGTTCGACGCGGTGATCGGCTACCTGTCGGCGTCCATCGAGTGGGCGAAGCGGATCGGCGAGCCCGACGCGTGGAAGCGCTGGTGGCAGAGCGACGAGGCCCGGTCCTACTACTTCATGGGCAAGGACAACATCGTCTTCCACTCGGTGATCTGGCCGGCGATCCTGCTGGGGGTCTCGGGCCGGGGCGACCGGGGCGGCGAGCCCGGACCGCTCGGCGGGCTGGACGTCCCCACCGAGGTGGTCTCCAGCGAGTTCCTCACCATGGAGGGGCGCAAGTTCTCCTCCTCGCGCCGCGTCGTCATCTACGTGCGCGACTTCCTGGAGCGCTACTCGGCCGACGCGCTGCGCTACTACATCATGGCCGCCGGGCCCGAGACCCAGGACACCGACTTCACCTGGGCCGAGTTCGTGCGCCGCAACAACGACGAGCTGGTCGCGGCCTGGGGCAACCTGGTCAACCGCTCCATCTCCATGGCCGCCAAGAACCTCGGCGAGATCCCCGCGGCCGGTGAGCTCACCGACGAGGACCGGGCCGTGCTGGAGGCGTCGAGGGGCGCGTTCGCGCGGGTCGGCGAGCGCCTGGAGCGCTCCCAGTTCAAGGCGGGCCTCCAGGAGGCCATGCGGACCGTCGCCGAGGCCAACAAGTACATCTCCGACCAGGCCCCGTGGGCGCTCAAGAAGACCGACCCCGAGCGGATGGCCACCGTCCTGCACGTGGCCCTCCAGCTGGTCCACGACGCCAACACCCTGCTGACGCCGTACCTGCCGGAGTCGGCCAACAAGGTGCACGCGATGCTCGGCGGCACCGGGACCTGGACGGGCATGCCCCGGCTCGACACCGGGCACGACACCGTCGGCGGCTCGGAGGAGGCGGTGGACTACCTGGTCATCACCGGCGACTACGCCGGGGACGCCGCGCGCTGGGAGTCCACGCCGATCGTGCCGGGCACGCCGCTGGGCCGCCCCGAGCCGCTGTTCGCCAAGCTCGACCCGTCCGTCGTGGACGAGGAGCTGGCACGCCTGGAGAACCCCGCAGAGTAGTCCCGGACGACGGCCGGGAAGCAGGACGACCGCGCCGGCGGGCCACGCCCGTCGGCGCGCCTTCGCGAAGGAACGTGAACACCATGGGCAAGCGCAGCGGCAGAGCGGTCAGGGAGCGCAACGACCAGACCCCTCCGCCGGTACCGGAGCCCCTGCGCGTCCCGGTGGCCGACAGCCACACCCACATGGACATGCAGGTCCCGGCCGTGGAGGAGATCATCGCGGCCGCCGAGGGCGTCGGGGTGACCCCGCTCGTCCAGGTGGGCGTCGACCTGCCGTCGTCGCGGTGGGCGGCCGAGGTCGCCGCGGCGCACCCGGGGAAGGTGTGGGCCGCGGTGGCCCTGCACCCCAACGAGGCGCCGCGCATCGTGCACGGCGACGGCGCGCCCGGCGTGGAGCCCGACGACACCGACTGGGTCGAAACCGCCCGGGAGCCGGCGGGCCGGAAGGGGCTGGAGGAGGCGCTCGCCGGGATCGACGAGCTGGCCGCCCTGCCGCAGGTGGTGGCGGTCGGCGAGACCGGCATGGACACCTTCCGCACGGGGCCCGAGGGGGCGGTGGCGCAGGAGGAGTCGTTCCGCCGCCACATCGCCATCGCCAAGGCCCACGGCAAGGCCGTGATGATCCACGACCGCGACGCGCACGACGACGTGTTCCGGATCCTGGCCGACGAGGGCGCTCCGGAGCGCGTGGTCTTCCACTGCTTCTCCGGCGACGCCGGCATGGCCCGGGTGTGCGCCGAGCACGGGTACTTCATGAGCTTCGCCGGCAACGTCACCTTCGCCAGCGCCGAGTCGCTGCGCGAGGCCGCCGCGGCCGCGCCGCCGGAACTGGTGCTGGTCGAGACCGACGCCCCGTTCCTCACGCCCAAGCCCTACCGGGGACGCCCCAACGCCCCGTACCTGATCCCGCACACCCTGCGCCTGTTGGCCGGGGTCAAGGGGATGGACGAGGACGAGCTCGCCGGGATCGTCGCGGGCAACGCCCGCCGCGCCTTCGGGTTCTGAGGGGGACGCCGGGGGCCGGCGCGCGCCGCGTGCGGCCCCCGGAGGGCGGACCCCGCCGCCCGGCGACGGGCCCCTCCCCGCCCGGGGAGGGGCCCGTCGCGTCCGCCGGGGGGAGGGCCCGGCGCGCCCGCGGGGCGGGTCAGCGGCCGCGCTTGAGCCGGGCGTTCGCGCGGGCCTCCCGCTCGGCGGCCTTCCACCGCTGCTTGCGCTCGGCGCGCACGCGCTGGTCGCCCCGGGCGCTGTTCCACTCGGCCTCGCGGCGGAGCCGGTTCCAGCGGGCCAGCCGTTCGGCGTCCAGTTCGCCCTCGTCGACGGCGGCGGTGATCGCGCAACCGGGCTCGGACCCGTGGGAGCAGTCCCGGAAACGGCACCGCCCGGCGAGTTCGCCGACGTCGGCGAAGGTCCGGTCGACGCCTTCGGGGTCGCCCGGCACGTCGATGCGCCGCACGCCGGGGATGTCCAGGACCAGTGCTCCGCCGGGCAGCTCCAGGAGCTGGCGGTGGGTGGTGGTGTGGCGCCCCCGCTTGTCCTGGCGGATCTCCCCGGTGTCCATCAGGGACTGTCCGGCGAGGGAGTTGACCAGGCTGGACTTGCCCGCCCCGGAGGTCCCCAGCAGCACCCACGAGGTGCCGGGCAGGAACCGGGGGGCCAGCTCCGCCAGCCCGTCGCCGGTGTGGGCGCTGACGCCGTACACGTCGGCGCCGGCGGCCACCGCCCGGACGAGTTCGAGGACTTCGGGGAGCCGGTCCCCGGCCAGCTCCGACTTGGTGACGGCGACGACCGGGGTCGCGCCGCAGGCCCAGGCGAGGCTGAGGAAGCGCTCCAGGCGGCCCACGTTGGGCCCCTGGTCGGCGGCCTCGCAGACCAGGACCGCGTCGACGTTGGCGGCCAGCACCTGGTCGTGGGAGTCCTTGGCCACGCCCTGGCGGACGAGGCTGGTGGAGCGTTCGAGGACGGCCTCCACGAGCCAGGTGTCACCGGACCGGCGTACGGTGACCCAGTCGCCGGCGCACGGGGCCGCGGAGGGGTCCTCCCGCGCGGCCCTGGTCAGTGCGGGGGCGTAGTCGGCGTGGGCCTCGCCCGGCAGGCGGACCAGCGCGCCGCCCCGGCGGGAGGAGGACACGCGTGCCGGGTACAGGGCGTGCCCGCTCGCGTGGGAAAGGGTGTCGAAGGCGTGTTCGACACGCGGGTTCCAGCCCAGCCCGGTCAGCGGGTGGGCGGTGGACGTGTCGGTACGGGATGTGCTCACGGCGGTCTCTCTGGGAGGCGAGCCGTCCGGAGGGCGGTTCCCTCAGGGCTCGCGGACGAACGGGAAGGCGGGGAGGGTGGTACTCGCAGAGTCGGTCATCGCTCTTCCTTCCGTCGTCGGTCGCCGTTCGGTGCACGACGCCCGCGGGCCCGCCGAGTCTAGGACCGGCGGGCCCGCGGGCTCCAGTGGTTTTCCGTGGTGTGCGGCGGCTCAGCGCCGCCTGGTCCACACGTCGTCCTCCGGGGCCCGCGCCGGCGGGGCCGGGGGCGCGGGGGCCGCGCCGTGGCGCGGCCGGTACCCGGCGTCGGGCACGCGCTCGCTGTCGGGCGGGGCGGGGGTCGCGTGGACCGGGCGCCGTGCGTAGTCGGGGCGCTCCTCGTCCACCCCGAGGAGGAGGAAGAGGCTGCAGACCAGCAGGAAGACGAACAGGCCCGTCATCATGGGCAGCAGCAGGTCCGTGGTGCTCGCCCCGGGCGGGGGGCCGTAGCGGTTCAGGCGCGAGGGCTCGATGTGGACCCCCAGCATGCCGGTGTAGTGCATGGAGGTCACCGCGACGGCCATCACCGGCGAGGCCAGGAGGATGGCGGTCATGCCGCGCAGCCGGGACGCGCACCACAGGGCGCTGGTGGCCGCGACCAGGGCGATCACACTCGCCAGCGCGACGTAGACGGGGTCGTGGTGGAGTTCGCCGTGGACGCTCATCGACGCCATGCCGGTGTAGTGCATGGCGACGATGCCGGCCCCGGCCACGAGCCCGCCGAGCAGCAGGGTGGACGTCCTCCGCCGGGAGATCGTGATGGTGAGGGCGACGCCCATGACCAGGACGGCGATGACGCCGCTGACGACGGTGAGCAGGGCGTCGTAGCGGATCGAGGTGCCGACGGGGGAGAACCCCATCATGGCGACGAAGTGCATGGACCAGAGGGCCATGCCGCCGAGGGAGAGGGATGCCAGGGCCAGCCACTGCCACCGCGTGAAGGTCTTCGACCGGCGGGCACGGGCGGCGAAAGCCAGACCGAGGAACGAACCGATGGCCGAGACCGTGAAGGCGATGATGGGGGTGAGCCAGTCCTGGGTGGGGAGATCGACCACAACTCGCTACTTTCTATGACCTGAGTCACAAATCAACCCAGGTTATGGATAGTAGGGATGCTCAGGATGGGACACCAGGGGTTTGGGGAAACCCGGGTGGCCTGATGTGGCCATTCATCACCCGGCGGCGGCCGGGGGCCTCAGGCGGGGCGGTCCCAGGCGCTGCCGGTGCTGTGGCGCGCGGTGTAGCGGCCCCTCTCCCCGCCGGGGAGCGCCGGGACGGGCGCGGGTTCGCCGTCGTGCCGGGCGGTCCGCGCACCGCGGCGCGGCTCGGAGTCGTCGACGCCGAGCATCAGCAGGAGGCTGCACACCAGGAGGAAGACGAACAGGCCCACGACCAGGGGCAGGAGCAGTTCCGGGGCGGTCGAGCCCGGTACCGCGCCCGGGTTCTGGACGTCGTCCACGGTGACGTGCACGCCGAACATGCCGGTGTAGTGCATGGAGGTCACCGCGACGCCCATCACCAGGGAGGCGAGCAGGATCGAGGCGACGCCCCTGAGCCGCTGGGTGAACCACAGGGCCGCGGTCGCGGCGAGCAGGGCGACGGCGCCGGCCAGACCCACGAACAGCGGGTCGTGCCCGAGGTGGCCGTGCATGTTGATGGACGCCATGCCCAGGTAGTGCATGGCGACGATCCCGCTCCCGGCGATGGCGCCGCCCGCCAGGAGCCACCCCGTCCCGCGGCGGATGACCGTCAGGTACTGGGCCAGCCCCATGGCCAGCACCGCGAGGAGGCCGCTGGCGACGGTGAGGGTCGCGTCGTAGCGGATCGCCAGGCCCGGGACGTGGAACCCGAGCATGGCGATGAAGTGCATCGACCACACGGCGGTGCCGCCGAGGCAGAGGGCGCTGAACACCAGCCAGGTGCCGCGGCCGGCCCCGCGGGCGTTCCGGGCGCGGGCGGCGAACATGAGGCCGACGAAGGAGCCGATGACCGACACCGCGTAGGCGACCGCGGGGGTCAGGGCCCCGTGGGTGAAGTGCTCGACCATGGCCTGCGGCTCCGGGGGTGTGGGGAGGGAGTCCTGTTCAGGCCAATCCTAGGGAGGCCGGGGCCGGTCGGGGGCGGGTTCGGGCCGCACCGTGCGATCACAATGGGCGGTCGCGGCGCAAGGGTCCTTGGTCCTGAGGGCATGTGGCGGACGGTAGCCGCGGTCTCTGTGACGCCAAACACGCCGGGGAGGCCGTTCCGGGCGCGCCCGCCGCCTACCAGGCCCGCCGTCCGGCCGCCTCCCGAGCGCCTTCCCGGTCCGCCTCCCAGGACCGCTGTCCCGGCTCGCCTCCTGGCCGACTCACAGGCCCGCTGCCCCGCCGTCCCGTGCCCGCCGTCCCGTGCCCGCCGTCCGGCCGTCGTCCCGTGCCCGCGGCGGGTGCGGGCGCCGGGACCGTCCACGGGAGCGTGGCAGCCGGGGACGGGGCCCCGCGCCGGCTAGGCGCGCAGGCCGCCGAAGGCGATCCGGGCGAGGGTGTCGGCGACCTCCTCCGAGGCCAGGCCCCGGTCCGGCTTGTACCACTCCACCAGCGAGTTGACCATGCCGAACAGCAGGCGGGCGGCGACCGCCGGGTCGACGTCGCTGCGGATGTCGCCGTCGACGATCCCCTCGCGCACCAGGTCGGCGATCAGGTGGTCGAACTCGCGGCGCCGCTCCAGCGCGCGCTTCTCCACCTCCGTGTTTCCGCGCACGCGCAACAGGAGGGTCACGTGGGGCAGCTCCTCCACCAGGACGCGGACGCTGCCGCGCAGCACGTGGTCGAGCCGGTCGATGGCCGGGCCGGTCGTCGAGCCCTCCTCGCGGGTGACCGCGAACAGGGCGTCCATCGCCAGGTCCAGGGAGCGGCGCAGCAGTTCGGTCTTGCCGGTGACGTGGTGGTAGATCGCCGACTTGGTCACGCCCAGGGCGCGCGCCAGGTCCTCCATGCTCGTGCCGTCGTACCCGCGCTCGTTGAACACGCGCGCGGCGACGCGCAGGACGGAGTCGGCATCGTGGCCGGGGCGGCCGGAGCGCCGCCGGCCCGCCCCGCGGCGGGAGGGCGCTGGTTCGGGAGGGGAAGTTCGGGACACGGTTGTCGAATCTACCTGGTGGAGGGCGCGGGTGCGCGGGTCCGGCCGGGAGCGCCCCCGTGTCCGGCGGTCCGCGCGAGGACGCGGCGACCCGCCGAACGGCCGGTCGGTCACGGCGGGCGGACGCCGCCCACGACTGCGGCGGCCCGTGCGGCCCGAGGCCTCCCACGACTGCGGCGGCCCGTGCGGCCCGGGGCCTCCGCCGACGGGTTCCGCCCGCCGCCCGGGGGAGACACGCTTGGCCCAAGGATTGCCCCGGCGGGATTGTCCGCCGCTCCGACCAGGCGTAGCTTCGGCCTCATCGTCACAGGTACGGGCGGTACCGCGCCCGCGCCCACCCGACCCTGAGCGAGGCAGCATGGCGATCGTCCAGAAAGCCGCCCCACGGAGGGCGACGATCACCGAGGGCCACGACGCGGACCGCAGGCGGCAGAGGCTCGACCGGGGCAACACCCGGTGGCGCACCTTCGGCTCCGTCCATCCGCGCCAGGGCTCCGGCCGCAGGCGCGAACTGCTCGAACACCAGGCGCCCCGGGTGTCCGTCCTGTCCTGCGCCGACTCCCGCGTGCCCCCCGAGATGGTCTTCGACCAGGGGCTCGGCGACATGTTCACGACCCGGTCGGCGGGCCAGGTGCTGGACTCGTCGGTGCTCGGCACGCTCGTCTACGGGGTGGACGCGTTCGACACGGAGCTCCTGGTCGTGCTGGGCCACGACTCGTGCGGGGCCGTGAAGGCGGCCGTCGAGGCCCACCGGACGGGCGAACTGCCGCCGGGGAACCTCGGCTACCTCGTGGGGCAGGTCCTGGAGGTCGTGGAGACGGTGCCGGAGCAGGAGACGGAGAAGGCCTTCCTCGACGCCTGCGTGCGGGCCAACGCCCGCGCCGTCGCCGAGCAGCTGCGGCACGAGCCCGGCCTCCGGGAGGCGGTCGCGGCCGGGCGCATGAAGGTCGAACCCGCGCGCTACGACCTCAGGCGCTCCCGCGTGGAGTGGCTGGACGACGCGTCCGGGAGCGGAGGGGGAGAAGGGGGGATCCCGGCGCCGAGAGCCCGGACCGGGTGAAGGCGCAGGCGGACCAGGACGGGCGAACGGCCGCACGGAGAATTCCGGGCGGCCGTTCGCCCGTTCGAATTGGGGCGGTTGTGATTGTCGTTGTCTGAGTGGCGTTCTGTGGCGCAAGGGGTTCGTTAAAGAGGTTGGAGAGGTTGGCGGCTTAAGGGTAATTTGGTCCTCGTTTGGCGGCATTGGTCTCTAATGTCGCTAGTCGAGAAGGGAAACCCCCATGGCCATCACCCGTCGCGGCGCCTTACGCGCATCCCTCATCGGCGGAGTCGGGGCAGCGGTCGCCACCGCAGCCTCCACCTCCGCCTGGGCGGTCCCCATGCCCTCGCCCTCCCCCGGCCCCCAGGACGCGGCCTCGGCCCTCCAGCTCCTCAAGGAGGGCAACCACCGCTGGAAGCGCATCGCCTCCCGCCACCCCAACGAGGGGGCGGCCCGCAGGGCGGAGATGGCGCTCGGGCAGGACCCGTTCGCCGTCGTCCTCGGATGCGCCGACTCCAGGGTCGCCCCGGAACTGGTCTTCGACCGGGGGCTCGGCGACCTCTTCACCATCCGGTCCGCCGGCCAGGTCCTGGACTCCTCCGTCCTCGGCAGCATCAGCTACGCGGCCGAGCACCTGGCGGTCCCGCTCATCGTCGTCCTCGGCCACGCCTCCTGCGGAGCGGTCGGCGCGGCCGTGGAGGCGCACCGCACCGGGCAGATCCCGCACGGCCACGTCGGCTACCTCGTGGAGCAGATCCTGCCGGTCGTGGAGTCCACGCCGGACGACGGGGGCGACTTCGTGGACGCCTGCGTGCGGGCCAACGCGGTGCACATCACCGGCCTGCTCCGCCAGGACGCCGACCTGCGCGACCTGGTCGACACGGGCCGCCTGGACATCGTCCCCGCCCGGTACGACCTGGAGACCTCGAAGGTGTCCTGGCTCTGAGGCCGCGTGCGTCCGTTCCGGGGCGTAGGGCCTGAAAGCCGCACATGACAAAAAAGGTGATCGACCGGATTCTTCCGGTCGATCACTGTCGTTCTTGACTCTGGGAGACACGTTCCTCCTCAAGGGATTTACGGCGGTAAATGACTCCCAGGGCCTCCTATCAGGCAAAACAAAACACATGACGCAAAAACCTGCAGATTCGCGAGAATAGCCTTATTCTCGTGGTGTCCGCAAAGGACTGCCTGATTCACAGCGGGCCGGTCGCCGAACGGCCCCTTTCTCGCAAAGGACCGCCGTGCGCGCCTTCGACCAGCAGATGCGGGAGATGCTCCAGACCCCGGGAGTACGCAGTGTCGGCCTCGTCGACTGGCGGGGCGGCCGCACCCTGGCGCGCGTCGGCGCGGACGACCGCTCGGACGACGCAGAGGCGATCCTGAGGGCCGTCCACGGCGGTCCGCTGTGGGCCGTCGGGGACCTGGAGGACATGGTCGTCACCGGGACCGACCGCTGCCTGCTGCTCGCCGTGCTCGACGACCCCGACCTGTGCCTCCAGGTGTGGATGGCGCGGGACGAGGGCAACCTCGGCTACGCCCTGCGGCGCCTGAGGCGGCTCGCCCGCACGGTCGCGGTGCCTTCGCCGCCCCGCCCCCGGCAGGGCGGCGACCTGCCTCCCCGCCGCGGCGGCGACCCCGCCCGTCCCCCCGCCCGGGCCGCCGTGTCCGTGGACCGCCGGGTCCTGGAACGGGTCCTCACCGCGCTCCGCACCCTGTCCGCCGACCGTCCCCGGCCGGACGTGGGGGTCGCATGACCCCAGGATCCCCGCCCCGGCGGGGCGTACAGGGGCCCCGCCGGTGGATGGCCGACCTGAAGGCCCGGCGCCGACCTACACCCAGGAGAGAGAAGGACATGCCGAACATCGAATCCGGTCTCAAGGAAATGATGCAGATCGAGGGGGCCATCGGCGCCGCCGTCGTCGACTACAGCAGCGGAATGGCGCTGGGCACCCTCTCGTCCACGAACACCCTCGACCTCACCGTCGCCGCGGCGGGCAACACCGAGGTGGTCCGCGCGAAGATGCGGACCATGGACCAGCTGGGCCTCAACGACGCGATCGAGGACATCCTCATCACCCTGTCCGGCCAGTACCACGTCATCCGGCCGCTCACCAGCCGCAAGGGGCAGGGCCTCTTCCTGTACCTGGCGCTGGACCGCGCCCGTGGCAACCTCGCCCTGGCCAGACACCGGCTCAAGGGCATCGAGGGGGATCTGGAGGTCTGAGCATTCCCAGGGGCCGAGGCGATGGGGGAGAATGCCGGTGTCAACCCCCCGACGCCGCAGGGAGCCCGGTATGTTCCGGATCGTGATCAGCCGCCTCACCCACGACGGACTGCACGTCACCCCAGAGCAGCACAGGACGGCCATGTCCGTCGACGAGGCGGTCCTGGCCGTACGGCAGCACCTGCCCACCGCCGACACCGGCGCCCTGCGCAGCGACGCCGTGCAGACCTCCGTCAACCGGGTCAACGACTTCCGGCGCGACGTCCGCACCGGTGACGGCGACCGCTTCCGCGTGGTCATCGCCCCCATGATGTGACCGGGCCCGCCGCGGCCCCCGGCGGCGGGGCCGCCCCTCCCCGGGAGGATGCGGGGAGGGACGGCCCCGGGCCCGGCGCGGGTGCGGCCGGGCGGTCCCGTCAGTCCGAGCCGAAGGCCGAGTCGAAGGACGACTCCGGCGGGTCGTAGGCGTTGGAGCGGACGAAGTCGACCGCCTCCGCCGCCCCGACCAGGCGGTCCATGCCCGCGTCCTCCCACTCCACCGAGATCGGACCCTCGTAGCCGATCGCGTTCAGCGTGCGGAAGCAGTCCTCCCAGGGGACGTCCCCGTGCCCGGTCGACACGAAGTCCCAGCCCCGGCGGGGGTCGCCCCACGGCAGGTGGGAGCCGAGCCGGCCGTTGCGGCCGTTGCCCGTGCGCCTGCGGGTGTCCTTGCAGTCCACGTGGTAGATCCGGTCGCGGAAGTCCCAGAGGAACCCGGCCGGGTCGATGTCCTGCCACACCATGTGGCTGGGGTCCCAGTTCAGGCCGAACGCGGGCCGGTGGCCGACGGCCTCCAGGGCCTTGTGGGTGGACCAGTAGTCGTAGGCGATCTCGGAGGGGTGCACCTCGTGCGCGAACCGCACCCCCACCTCGTCGAACACGTCCAGGACGGGGTTCCACCGGTCGGCGAAGTCCCGGTAGCCGGCCTCGATGACGTCCTCGCCCACCGGCGGGAACATCGCCACGTACTTCCAGATCGCCGAACCGGTGAAGCCCACGACCGTGGACACGCCGAGCCTCGCGGCGGCGCGGGCGGTCGTCTTCATCTCCTCGGCGGCCCTTCGCCGCACGCCCTCCGGGTCCCCGTCGCCCCACACGCGGGAGGGCAGGATGTCCCGGTGCCGGTGGTCGATGGGGTCGTCGCAGACCGCCTGTCCTAGCAGGTGGTTGGAGATCGCCCACAGGCCCAGGCCGTGGCGCTTGAGCACGTCGAGCCTGTCGCGCACGTAGTCGTCGTCCACGGCGGCCCGCGTGACGTCGAGGTGGTCGCCCCAGCAGGCGACCTCCAGGCCGTCGTAGCCCCACGAGGAGGCCAGGGAGCACACCTCCTCGAAGGGCAGGTCGGCCCACTGGCCGGTGAAAAGGGTGACTGGTCGCGGCATGTTCGCTGTCTCCGTGGTCGGGGGGTCGTCGGTGGGTTGCGGGTCAGTGGTCGTCGCCGTGCCCGTCCGCGGGCGCGGGGTCCCCGCCGCCCTCCTCGGCTCCGTCGGGTCGGAGCGCTCCGGGGACGTCGGGCAGGTACAGGTGGACGTGCTCCCCGCCGGCCTCCAGGCTCAGCAGGTCGAGCTGGGTGGCGGCGGCCGACCAGGAGACGACCGCCTCGTTGCGCAGGTCCATGGCGATGTGCAGCACGTCCATGCGCAGCTCCTCGTCCTCGGCCTGCGCCGCCTGGGCGTAGGTCTCCACCGCCATGGACAGGAGGCGGACGGACGAGGTCAGCCCGGTGTGGGCGACGCTGTGGGAGGACGCGTCGGAGGGCGGGTCGCCGAAGTGCCCGGCGGCCTCCTGGACGCCGGTCCGCCAGGAGTTGACGGTCGCGGCGTCGGTCGTGTCCAGCGGCGGGTGCGATCCGTCGGTGGGCAGGAACTCCTCCATGTCCTCCACGATCGGTGTCAGGCCCTCCACGGCCATGCGGGTGTGCTCGACGAGGTCGTCGACCGGTGCGGCGGAGGCCTCCCCGGCGGGGGCGGCGGCGGAGCCGGCGCCGTCACGGCCGAGGAAGACCACGGAGGCGGCGACGAGCACGCCGACCAGGACGAGCGAGCAGGCCGTCAGCCACCATGTGGCGGCCGTGGCGGGGGCTGCCCCGTCCTGCGTCTCGGGCACCGTGTCGGAGGGGGGTTTGCGTGTGGACATCGTGACGTCTCCTCGGGAAGAGTGGAGCCGCCCGACTTCAGATGGCGCTTTCCGGTGAGCGCGGCACCGAGCGGGGGTGAGGGATTCCGGCCCGGCCCGGGCGCCGCGGTCCGTGGTGCGGTCACGGCCGCGAGCGGTTCGCTCCGACGCACGGCGTCTCCCTTCATGAGGTCAGTGAACGCAGGTGGGCCAGGCCGTCGACGGCGATCGCGTCCTGCGACGCCGCCAGGGGTCGCCAGACGGAGGCCGCCGTGGCGATGCTGGCATTGTCCGCCGTGAACGATTCGATGACCAGGGGGCCGTCGTAACCCGCCGCGTCCAGCGAGGCCAGGATGCCGCGCCAGTCCAGGTGGTCGGCCCCAGGCGCGCCCCGGTCGTTCGCGCACACCTGCACGTGCTTGATCCGCCCGGCGGCACGGCCGATCGCCGCCGCCACGTCCTGCTCCTCGATGTTCATGTGGTAGACGTCCAGGGCCAGGCCGCAGTGCTCGGCCGGCAGGTCCGCGAGCACCGCCATCCCCTGGTCGACCGTGTTGATCAGGCTCGTCTCGTACCGGTTGAGCGGCTCGACCGCCACACAGACCCCCGTGGCCGAGGCGTGTCCGACCACGGGGGCGAGCCCCTCGACCAGTTCCGCACCGGTCCGCCGGCGCTCGTCCGGGGACAGCCTCCATGTGCGGCCGACCGAGGCGTAGGCCGGGCCGGCGACGACGGGGGAGCCGACCGTCGCCGCCGCGTCCACGACCCGCTTGAGGTAGTCCTGCGTGGCCGAGCGGGTGGCCGGGTCGGTCGCGACGAGCTCCCGCCCCGGTCCCATGACCAGCACGACGGTGGCGCCGAGCCCCAGCCCGTCCAGCAGCGCCCGTGCGCGCCGGGGGTCCCAGTCGCCGACCTGTTCGACCGGGAGCTCGATCACGTCGAACCCCCACTCCGCCACGCGGGGGGCGATCCGCTCCAGCCCGGCGTCGGTCAGGGGCGACGTCCACACCCAGGTGTTGACCCCCAGCGCGCGCATCTACCGGTCCGTCCAGGCCTCGGGGAAGCCCGGCAGGTCCTCGCCGCCGAACTTCGCGTAGTGCAGCGACGGCATGTCGGCGTTGCGCTCCAGGTACTCGGGCAGCTCGTCCTGGGTGATGGGCGCCTGCGGGAGGATCCACTCCGAGGGGACCTCCTCGCCGGCGAGGATCATGCTCGCGGCGAGGACCGGCGTACGCCACTGGAAGTTGGAGTAGACCGGCGCGATGGCGGTGAGGCCCTCCTCGTCCCACTTGCGCATGAAGCTCAGCTCGTCCTCGCCCGCGATCACCGGGTAGGGCTGGCCCGCGTCCTCGAAGGCCTCCAGGCCGGCGACGGCCCCGTCGCCCGCGTCCATCCAGATGCCGTCGATCTCGCCGCGCTGGAGGTGCTGGGAGACCAGGTCCTTGATCCTGGCCCCGTCGCCCTCGGTGAACTCGTCGGCGACCACGTTGAGCTCGCTGGCGCCGAAGATCTCCTGGGCGGCGGCCCAGCGGTGCTCGAGGACGTCGACGCCGGGCAGGATGCGCAGCGCGAGCACGTTCGAGCCGGGCTCCAGGTTGTCGACCAGGAACTCCGCGGCGTCCGCCCCGTAGGCGTAGCCGCCGATGGGGTGGATGAACGTGACCATGCAGTCGGAGTTCACCCCGCGGTCGAAGACCACGACCGGGACACCGCTCTCGCACGCGGTCTCCACCGCCGGGGTCAGGGTGGCGGTGGTGGACGGCGAGATGATGATGGCGTCGCAGTCCCCGGAGTCCACGAACGCCTGGATGTCGGAGATCTGCTGGTTGTCGTCGTCCGCGGCGTCGGACACCCGGAAGTCACCGATGGCGCCCTCCTCCTGGAGGGCCTCCACCTGCTGTTCCATGGTGATGAAGCCGGTGACCCGCCACGGGTTGGACACCGAGGCGTTGGAGAAGCACAGGGTGGCGTCCTCGGGGGAGTCGTGGGCGAACTCGGAGGTGTCGATCCACTCCGGCTCGATCGCCTGCATCCACGGCTCGTCCTCGGGACCCTCCGGGGTGATCTCGCGCTGGGCGAGCTGGGCGTCGTACTCGGCCCGGTCGAACCACTCCTCGCTGGGGGCGAGCTCGCTGCCGCCCTCCTCGCCGGCGGCGCCGTCCTCCGGGGCGTCGGTCGTACACGCCGTGAGCATCAGTGTCAGGCCGGCGGCGCCGGCGAGCAGCACGCGGGGGACGCGCATGGTTACCTCCTGGAAGTGCCGAGCGGCCGCTCGGTCGGATGGTCCGGTCGCCGTCGCAGGCGCTCCGGCAGTCGAAGGTCGCCCCGGCGGGCCGCATAGGCCACCGCGGCGATGATGATGACTCCCTGCACCGTCGGCTGGATGGTCGAGGGCAGGTAGAGCTGGTTGAACAGGGTGAACAGCGCCTCCACGGTGACGGCGCCCAGGACGGCGGCGACCACCGTGCCGCGGCCTCCGCCCAGGACCACGCCGCCCAGGACGACGGCGGTGATGGCGGTGAACTCCAGGCCCTGCCCGACCTGCGCCGTGACCCCGGCGTACCCGCCGATGAGGATCGCGGCGACGGTGGCCAGGAGGGAGGAGCCGACGAAGGCCAGCGTGCGCACCCGCCACACCCGCACCCCGGAGAACGCCGCGGCGACGTCGTTGTCGCCGGTCGCGATGAGGGAGCGGCCGTAGGGCGAGCGCATCAGGAGCACCCCGGCGACGGCGGTGACGGCCGCGATCACCAGTGCCCACGGGAGCTGGCCGAGGAAGGGCAGGCCCTCGACGCCGCCCCGGCCGGGGACGCGGAAGGCCTCCGACAGGGCGCCGGTGGGCGCACCCCCGGTCCAGTACCGGACGGCCCCGAACAGGATGAGCATCGTGCCCAGGGTGGCGATGATCGAGGGCACCCTCAGCAGGGTCGTGACGAGGCCGTTGACCAGGCCGACCAGCAGGCCGAAGGCCAGCATCACGCCGATCACCGGCAGGGTCAGGGCCTCCTCCCCGTCGATGAGGCGGGCCGCGATCACCACCTGGGCCCCGACCAGCGAGCCGACCGAGAGGTCGAACTCGCCGGAGACGATCACGAGGTACTGGCCGATCGCGAGGATCACCAGCGGCGCGGCCTTCTTGGCGAACGCCATCAGCGGCGGGCCCTCGAAGAACGACGGGTTCTGGGTGGCGATGACCGCGAAGATCAGCGCCAGCAGCAGGGCGACGGTCGGGGCGCCTCCCCGGCCCAGCGCCGCGAGCGCGCCCGGGACGCGTCCGCGGGGTGCGGGGGGTGCGGTCGTGGGCGCGGTCATCTGCGGCCTCCCAGGGGTTCCGGTTCGGGTCGGGGCCCGGGATCGGGGGCGGGCGGCGGCGGGGCGCCGCCGGAGGGGAAGCGGACCCGGACGGCGGCGCGCGAGTGCCTGCCCCGGGCGTAGACGGCGACGGCGGCGATGACGATCACGCCGCGCATCACGTCCTTGACGAACGGGTCGACGCCCAGGACGTTGAACACCGTGTCGAGCGTGGCGAGGATGAACACCCCGGCGATCGTCCCGGCCACGCCTCCCCGCCCGCCGAGCAGGTAGGTGCCGCCCAGGACGACCGCGGCGATGGCCTCCAGCTCGTAGCCGTTGCCGTAGACGGTGGCGCTGCCGGTGCCGAACCTGGCGGCCAGCAGCAGGCCCGCCACCCCGGCGGTGACGGAGCACAGCACGTGCGCGGTGACGGTGGGGATCCCGGCGCGGACGCCGGAGAGCCGCGCGACCTCGGCGTCGCCGCCGACCGCGTACATGTGGTAGCCCGTGCGGGTGCGGTGCAGGAACAGCACGGCGGCCGCGGCGAGGCCCAGCATGACGAGGGTGGAGACCGGCAGGACGCCGATCCGCGTGTAGCCGAAGGTCTGGAAGGCGGCGGGGATCGCCCCGGCGGGGCCCTGGAAGTTGGTGTCCAGGTAGCCCTTGATGATCAGCCCCATCCCCAGCGTGGTGATGAACGGGTTGACCCGCAGCCGGGTGACGACGAGGCCGTTGGCCAGGCCGATCAGCGCGGCCAGGCCCAGGGCCGCCCCGACGCCGAGCAGGATCCGGGAGGGGTCGCCGGCCATGGTGGTCGCCGCGACCACCGTGGAGAGCGCGGCGACGTAGCCGACCGACAGGTCGAGGGACCGGCACAGGATGACGAGGGTCTGGCCGATGGCCAGGAACCCGAGCAGGCTGCTGCGGGTGAACAGGTCGACCGTGTTGGCGGTGGTGAACAGGTTGCCGCCGCGCGTGGCGACGTAGACGGCGCTCGCCGCGAGCAGCAGCACCAGGGCCAGGTAGACCGGGCCCGTGGTGCCGAGCCGGGACCACAGGCCCCGGACGGAGGTGGTGGCGCGTGTCACGGTGCGGCCTCCTCGTGCCGTGCGGGGGAGCCGCCGCCGTTGTCGGGGCCGGGCCCGCTGTCGGTGTGGCGCGCGGCGCCGGGGGGAGGGCCGGAGCCGCGGTCGGGGTCGGGGCGGGGGCCGGGGCCGGCGGCACGGTCGGAACCGCCGCCGGAGGGGGGACCGGCCGCGGCGCCGCCGGAGCGCGGGGCCGCGGCGCGGGGGTCCCCGGGGGCCGGGGCGTCCGCCCGCGGGTCGCCGTGGGAACCGGTGGCCATGGCCATCACGGCCTCCTCGTCCGAGCCCCCGGGGAGCTCGCCCGCGATCCGGCCGTCCGCCAGGACGACCAGCCGGTCGGACATCCCGATCAGCTCGGGGAGTTCGGAGGAGATCAGCACGATCGCCGCCCCGGACGCCGCGAGCTCGCGCATCAGCCGGTAGACGGCCTGCTTGGCGCCCACGTCGATGCCGCGGGTGGGCTCGTCGAGGACGACCACGCCGGGTTCGGTGGCCAGCCACTTGGCCAGGACCACCTTCTGCTGGTTGCCCCCCGACAGGTACCGGACCTCCTGGTCGTTGCCGCCGCGCGTCACCAGCTCCAGGGAGGAGAGGATGCCGGGCAGCCGCCGGACCCGGCGGGCCGACCCGAACGGCAGGACCGCGTCCAGGACGAGGCGGCCGTTGGCGGTGACGGACTGGTTCAGCGCCAGTCCCTGCGCCTTGCGGTCCTCGGTCACCAGGACCAGCCCGGCGCGCACCGCCCGGCGCGGGGAGCGGGGATCGATCCGCCTGCCGTCCACGGCGACCTCGCCGCGGGTGAAGCGGGCGATGCCGAACAGGGCGTGCGCGACCTCGGTGCGGCCGCTGCCCTGGAGGCCCCCGAGCCCCAGGATCTCCCCGCCGCGCACCTCGAACCCGATCCCGTCCAGCTGGCTGTTGCCCCCGCCCCTGACCGAGAGCCTGACCTCGCCGACGCGGTCGCCGCGGGGCTCCAGGCGCTCGGGGAAGACCGACGACACCGGTCGGCCGACCATCCGGCGCACCAGCTCCGCGGGCCCGATCCCCTCCGCCGGGACCGTCTCCACCAGGTCGCCGTCCTTGAGGACGGTGATGGTGGCGGCCAGGTCGAAGATCTCCTTCATGCGGTGCGACACGTAGAGGACCGCCACGCCGCGCTCGCGCAGGCGGCCGATGATCCGGTACAGGACCTCCACCTCGTGGTCGGCCAGCGCCGCCGTCGGCTCGTCCATCGAGATGATGCGCGCGTCGTGCGACAGCGCCTTGACGATCTCCACGATCTGCTGCTCGGCCACCGACAGGGACCGCACCCTGGTCCAGGGGGCGATGCCCTCCAGGTCGAGGTCGGCGAGCAGCGCGGCGGTGGCCCGCTCCATGGCGCGGCCGTCCACGAGGCCCCGGCGGCGCGGCTCGCGGCCGAGGAACACGTTCTCGGCGACGGTGCGCTCGGGGAGGAGGTTGAACTCCTGGAAGACCGTGGCCACCCCGGCGCGCTGGGCCTGCACGGGGTGCTCGAAGGAGACGCGGGAGCCGGCCAGCTCGACGGTGCCCGAGTCCGCCCGGTGCACCCCGGCCAGCACCTTCATCAGGGTGGACTTGCCGGCGCCGTTCTCCCCGACGAGGGCGTGCACCTCCCCCGGGTACAGGTCCAGGTCGATGCCGTGCAGCACGCGCACGCCCAGGAACGACTTGGTGATCCCCCGCATCCGCAGGAGGGGTTCCGCGGGGGGAGGGGGAGCGGGGGAGGCGGAGCCGGGCGGCGGGGAGGCGGTCATACCGCGTCCACCTCCGGGACGTCGACCCAGCGGCGCTCCCGCGCGGAGGCCATGACGGCCTCGGCGATGACGGCGGCGCGCAGGCCGTCGGCGAACACGGGAAGGCCCTCCGGGGCCTGCCCCGCGATGGCCGCGCCCGTGTCGCGGACGAGCGCGTTGAAGCAGTCCTGGTAGCCCTGGGGGTGGCCGACCGGGACGGTGACCAGGCGGGCGGCGTCGGCGCTCAGCGCCGGGTCGTCGCGGGTGATGGTCCCCGTGCGGCCGCGGCTGCCCGCCCAGAGGGTCTCCGGCCGCTCCTGGTCGAAGGCCAGGGAGCCCTCGGTGCCGGAGACCTCCAGCACCAGCTGGTTCTTGCGGCCGGGGGAGACCTGGCTGATCACCGCGCTGCCGATGGTGCCGCCGACCGTGGAGAACTGGAAGGACACCAGGTCCTCGGTGGCGACGGGGCGGCCGTCCCGGGTGTCGTTGACGCGGGAGGTCTGGGCGCACACGGTCGCGATGCGGTCGCCGGTGACGAACTCCAGCATGTCGCACCAGTGCGAACCGATGTCGCCGAAGGCCCTGGTGGGCCCGCCGATCTCCGGGTCGACCCGCCAGTTGTCCTCCTCGGGGTAGAGGAGCCAGTCCTGGAGGTAGCCGCCGTGGGCGAGGCTGACGCGGCCGATCGACCCGGAGGCGACCAGGGCGCGGGCCTCGCGGGCCATGGGGTGGAAGCGGTAGGTGAAGGGCACCACGGCGACCCGGTCGGCCTCCCGCGCGGCGGCCACGAGGCCCCTCGCGGTGTCGGCGTCGGTGGCGAGGGGCTTCTCGCAGACGACGTGCTTCCCGGCGGCGAGGGCCGCCAGGCTCAGCGGGGCGTGGAGGTGGTTGGGGGTGCAGACGTGGACGACGTCCACGTCCTCGCGGTGGATGAGTTCGAGGGCGTCGGCGTGCGCGCGGGCGATGCCGTTGGCGAGCCGGAACCCCTCCGCCTTGGCCGGCGAGGAGCCCGCGACCCCGACGACCTCGCCGCCGGCGGCACGGACGGCGTGGGAGTGGACCCGGCCCATGAAGCCGGTGCCGATCACCGCGGCGCGGTAGGCGTTGGGCGCGGTCGGACCGGAGTCGACTGCTTCACCCAGGCTTGTGACCTTTCTCACTGACATGCGGCGAACAGTACGCCCGACTTATGTCGATCGTCAAGCAGAAGTTGACTGACGTGGGAACATTAGAGTCGGTCCGGGGGGACCTGGGCCCTGTGCTTCACTGTTCGCATGACGGAAGACGCGCTCACTGACCCGGGGGACCACGGCGTGACGGACCTGCGTGCCACTGCCGCCCCGACCGCCGCACCCGGTGCGGGAACCCTGCTCCGGCTCCTGCGGGACGGCCGGCCGCGCACCCGCTCGGAGCTGGCGTCGGTGACCGGCCTGGCCCGCTCGACCGTCACCCAGCGCGTGGACGCCCTGCTCGCCAGCGGGCTCATCGGCCCCGCGGGCGAGGCCGTCTCGACCGGCGGCCGGCCCCCGACGACCTTCTCGTTCCGACCCGGGGCCCGCGTCGTCCTCGCCGCCGACCTCGGCGCCACCCACGCCCGCCTCGCGCTCACGGACATGTCGGGGACCGTGCTGGCCGAGGAGCGCGCCGACCTGGACATAGCGCTGGGGCCCGAGACCGTCCTGGACTGGGTCGTCGGCAACGGCAGGGACCTGCTCGAGGGGGCGGGCCGCGGGGTCGGCGAACTCCTCGGCCTGGGGATCGGCCTGCCCGGCCCCGTCCAGCACTCCACCGGGCGCGCCGTCAACCCGCCGATCATGCCCGGCTGGGACAACTTCGACGTGCCCGGCCACGTGCGCGGCCGGCTCGACGTGCCGGTCCTGGTGGACAACGACGTCAACATCATGGCGATCGGCGAGCACCACACCGCCTGGCCGGACGCCAGCCACCTCATGTTCGTCAAGGTCGCCACCGGCATCGGCTGCGGCATCGTCAGCGAGGGCAGCGTCTACCGGGGCGCCCAGGGGGCCGCCGGGGACATGGGGCACATCCACGTGCCCAGCGGCGGCGACAAGCCCTGCCGCTGCGGCAACACCGGCTGCCTGGAGGCCGTCGCCAGCGGCGCGGCCCTGGCCGCCGCGCTCACCGGGGCGGGCGTCCCGGCATCGGGGGCCCGCGACGTCGTGGAGCTCTCCCGCAACGGGTCGGTCCCCGCCCTGCGTGCCCTGCGCCAGGCCGGGCGCGACATCGGGGAGGTCCTCGCCGCCTCCGTCAACATGTTCAACCCGTCGGTCATCGTGATCGGCGGCGCGCTCGCCCTCGCGGGCGACCACCTCCTCGCCGGGGTCCGCGAGATCATCTACCAGCGCTCACTGCCCCTGGCCACCGAGCACCTGAGCATCGTCTCCTCCCGCGCCGGGGAGGGCGCGGGCGTGGTCGGCGCGGCCGTCATGGTCATCGAGCACTGCCTGAGCCCCCGCCACGCCGACACCCTCGTCAACGGCTGACCGGAGGCCCGGCTTCGGGACGGCGCGGGGCGTCGGGCTCGAACCCGTTCCGCTTCCGTCAAGAGCCCGGTCGGAGGTCAGCGGTGGGGCGGCTGTGCCGCGCGATCCGGCCAACCTTTTTTCGTCTATCTCCTGGAGTGTTTTTTCGTCAAGGGAGGCCAGGGGTTTCTTTGTTGCGGCTTTTTCGACGTTTCCAAGGCGAAAGGAAACGCCATCGACTTCAATGAAACCAGTAGAGTCTCGGTTGACCATCCCTCCCCTCGTGTACATGAGGAGGAGCGGAATGAAGGGGTCGGGGATCTTGGTTGTGTCGAGCCCGTGGTCCTTCAGTGCGGCGAAGTGAAGCGACCACTTGACCGTGTGCAGCACAAAGTAGGTTCCTGCCCCTGACATGCTTTCGACGACTTCGTCAACAAGGGGCTCGGGGGCGCGAATGTCAGGGTGGATGCGGTCTGCGATGTCGTAGAAGGGCCAGGGGCCCGTCCGGAGTTCCAGGGCCCAGAGTGCCGATCGCCTAAGGTACTCCTGGACAAGGCGAGCCTGTGATCTTCTTTCTGTACCCGCATTTTCCCATTGGATGAGCTTGATCTGCTCGGCGCGCTTCTCGAGACCTCTCATTCCGATCGAAGGCTTTCGAAAATGTGCACTCGAAATATTCGGGCTTGCTGAGTCTGCATGGTGCTTGTTTCGACCTTCTTCTCTGGCGTCCGGTTCTCGTGGCTCTTGGTCTGATGGAGATATTATTGTTTCCCTGTTCAAAGCCAGGGAGCGGGGTGTTCCTCTCCCGTTTCCGGGGACCGCAGGAGCGTTCTCGGCTCGAACCTCTCCTGCCTGACGATGTTGCACTGATCGTCCAGTTCACGGTGGATGATCCTGTTGCCCAGGGTGTCATAGATCGTCTCCGACAACAGACGGCCTTCTTCGTCCCACTCATGCCAAGGTCCTACGGCCCCGTGAGGATGGCGGCGCAGCCCCTGCGTCACCAGCCGACCCGATGCTGACCACTTCAGCACAGGCCCGTGCTCGAAGCCATCGACCACCGTGTAGGTCTCACTCCTGCCGTCAGTCTCTTGGTGAAAAGCCCGTCCGGTGAAATTCTCGCCGTGCAGAAGGAGCGCCTGGTTTTCGGGGGAAATTTCCAGCCCTTCAACCGAGACAGCCTCGGAGAACCTTCCGGACTGTGCATCCTGAGGTGCAACGACGGGTGGAGTGCGAAGCCAGGGGGCGGATGCCTCGGATCCCCTTCCTGTGATGTTCCTTGAAATGCAGTCACTTCCCTCCACCAGGGCTCCCGAGGACTCCCAGCGCCTGTCAATGTGAACGACGCCCTCCTCGTCTTTTATGGTTTCAGAAATCAGATTTCCGTCCACATCCCAGTCGTAGGAGGCTCCCAGGAGGCGTCCGATGCGCGTCCTATTGCCGCAGCTGACAAGAAATCCTACCTTTGTCAGGATGTAGTCCGGCCCGTTCGCCTTTCCTGAAATGAATAGCTGAAATGAAGAGTATCCGTCCTCCTTCTCCAGGGAGTATCCCGTGAACGGAGCCCCGTCGTACTCTGCGGACCACTCGTCAGGGAACTCGAGGGCCTCGAAATCGACAACAATCACTCTACTTCTCTGTTTCGCATTCCGGAGGGATGAGGTTGGGGTTGTTCGAGTGGTGGTTCATTCGCCCGGAGAAGGGTGTGTCAAATTTGCTCGTTTCGCCAAGAGGGGCCTGTTCATCTGTTTCGGTACGGTCCGTCTTGGGAGTCCTGTCGGAATCGGAATTTCTTGTGTCAGATTCCGCGGCCTCGCCCTCCTCCTGATGGGTGGCGCGATCCTGATCCACGTCTCTCTCAGGGATGGGTGCTGGCATATCCGGGGAATTGACCTGGGAGGCATGGGGAGCGGGAGCATCCGGGGAAACCGGCTTCTTCGCTGCCCCTCCGCTGGCTCGATGAAGGGCTTCCTACCGTTCCCGACGTCGGGAGTGGTGTCGTCGTCGGAGCCGTTTCTCGAGCCGGTGGGTTTGTCGCCGTCCATGTTGGTGGCGACGGGGTTCCGGTCCTGCGCAGACGCGCCACGGCTGCTCTCGGCACCTTCCTGCGGGCGGTGCGGAGGACTATGATCACCGATTTCAGCCAGATTCACCGTCCGGGCGGGGGTGACACGGGGACGTCGCGTTCGGCGGTCAGGGTGTCGTCGCCCCGTCCGCCCACACCGGCGGGGACCCGGTCGCCGGCGCCCTCGTCAACGGCTGACGGGAGGCCCGGCCGACGCGGGGCGGGTCGCACCCGGGGTCGGTCCGGAGACGCCCGCAGCCGGTACGGGGGATCGTTCGGACGGTCGGGAGGAAATCTGGCCAGGTCCGGCCAAGAGCCTGGTCGGAGGTCAGCGGTGGGGCGGCTGTGCAGCGCGATCTTGCTAGGTGAGCCGAGCTGAGAACGGTGTTCGCGGAAAGAGACTTGCCGAAGTCCTCAGCCCCCGCGGGAAGAATTTGCTTCGTCAACCTTTTCGCGTAGCCAGTCCGGCATGAATTCCTCACTGCGCGGGAAGAGTTTCACCTCTCGGAGGTATTCGCGGAGATCTGCATCGAAAAGGAAATCAGGAGGGTTGTCGTAGTCTAATACTGACCTGTACCTTCCCGTGTTCCACAGTTTCAACTTCAAGGAGAACCATGTCCCCTCGTTCTCCTTGTACATTCCTGCTCGTAGTTTCATGCATTTCATTCCCGATTCGAGTGGAAGTTCTGTGCGGACTATCTCTCCGTTCTCCTTTTCGACTTCGATGAGCTCGTTGGCGTAGCGGCCCATGATACTCACATGGTAGATAGCGGCCCTCCACTCCTCGGGAAAAAAAGCGGGGAGGGCGGATGCGATTTCATTTATCGCATGCTGCTCTTCGAGTGGCCCCATGTGGCCTTTTTTGATGCCGTACATAATTTAGGGCTCGCTTGAACAATTGTCTTTCAGGTGGGGAACTCGCCGTACCAGCTGCGCTGGACGAGGTGCTTGGGCAGGTACCCGGACTCGACCTCGAGCCGGAAGTCGGGGTCCTGTTCTGCTGTGTCGTAGGCCAGGCACGCCATGGCCAGGAGGCCGAGGGGGACCACGCCCTCGATGTCCTCGGCCCGTTCTGCGTCGGCCGTGTAGTAATCACCGTGCAGTGCCAGACCTTGGGCCAGGGCTTCGTTGAACTTGGCGCTGTCACGCTCCACCAGGCGGAGGAAGGCGTTCATGGGGGGGAAGACAAGTTTGTCGAGGCTCTCCGTGTCGCCGAAGTCGACCCGTTCGGGGGTGGACAGTTCCATGGCGGCCATGAGTTCTTCTCCCAGGCCAGGACGGTTAAGGACGAAATTCTGGAGAGCGGAGATCCAGTGGTAGGTGAAGGGGTTGTACCGGGTGCCCTTTCTCTCGCCTGCTTCGCGAAGCAGGTCGACCGGTATCTCGCACAGTTCCCGGTAGCGCTTCTGGTCGCGGCACACCACGGCGAGGAAGAAGGCAGTCGTCCAATTGCTCGCATTTGTAGAGGTCTTGGGGCCGGTCGCCCTGGTCTGCCGAAGCCTATGGTTGACCATCAGCTCGAGTTCGGTGTCTCTAGGGTTGGTTTGCACTGCGAACAGGGCGTGGTGCATCTGCATGTCGGCGGTCCAGGTTTCCCAGGTCTCCAGGAGTGAGACCTCGGGGTCGACCGCGGTACTGAACATCACGTCGATGTGCAAGGTTCCCACCATGACGTCGACACCTGATGGTTTCGACTCGAGGAACAAAGAATACTTCTCACGTGTTGCTTTGCTTCTTTCCCGATGGCCTGGATCTGTTCGATGGGATAGATCGTGGCTGGGGATGTGCACGGTCATTCTTCTTCCTCTCGGATGTCAAAGAATCTCATAGAATTCCCCCTGTATTTCCCGGATTTATCTGGATCGCCCTTCGCTTCTACATAGTGGAGTTTTTCCGGGCTCTCGATCATCATGTCCTGGATCTCCAGGGCGAGCTCTAGCTCCTCGCCTCCTCGTTTGATCATTCTCTTCAGGATATCGTTGAAGTACTCCCGTGTCCCCTGTTGGACCCGCTTGGGTCCGTCGGCAGTTTTGATGGTTCGTTCGTTGAGACCGGTGTCGAGGCTGCTCTTGGCCTCCACGATAACGAGCCCGCCGTCGGCGGTTCGCCAGATCTGGTCGAACTGGTGGTTGCCGTTCTTGGGGGCGTTATCGCTGACTGGAATGGGGTTCGGCCTTCCGGGCTTGCTTTCTGCCAGTTCCGGAAGAGTGCCCCGCCACGTGGTGGTGACCGCCTTGCCCTCGGAGTCCTTGACAGGTTTCCCGTCTGGATTCCTCAAGGGTTCTTCAAAAGTTACCTCGGATCCGTTGAAGGTGTCTCTCACCGCCTGTTCGGCGGACTTGTCGCCGAACCTCTCAGTGAGGCGGGTCCTCATCCTCCCCATGGGCTTCCGGATTTCACGAGCCCTTGCGAGGTCCTGGTTGACGGAACTTGAAGGGGTGTTCGCATACTTCGCCTTGAGTCCCTGGACGATCCTGTTCAGAGGGTTGTAAGCATCCAGGGAAATTTGACGGAGATTGGCAAACCTGTCCAGGTTCCGAAGGACTTGGATCGTTATGCCTGCTCGGGTGCCCTTAATCTCTCCAGGGAGATAGAAGGGAGGCTCGGGCGGAGGAAGGGCGTCCCTGGCGATCCATGGATCACCTGTGTCGGCCCTTGTGAGACTGGGGATGGGCTGCCCATTGATGCTGAGACCCTCCCTGTACCTGTGGCCGAGGGTGTTGTAGAAGGCCCTTTCCAGGAGCGCTCCGTACTTCTTGTCGTTGACGAGGTCGACGAAGTTGTCCCTGAAGTCGGTACCGGTGCCGAGGTCCATGGTGCCGAGGATCTCGCGGGCCCTCGCCTGTGCCTCCTCCCGTGTCTTGGGTACGGGAAGTGGCTCTTCCTGCCGACCATCCGGCCCATTATCAGCGGAGGACGAGCGTGAATCGGCATCACTGCTGCCGTCGCTGCCGTCGCTGCCGTCGCGTTGGAGATCGGGGGAGTCGGGGCCGGAGGCCGGGCGGGCGGACACACCGTCGTGCCCGTCGTTGTGCGTCCTGGAACCCGAGGACGCCCCGTCCGTGTCGCTCCTGCCGCTCGGGTCCAGGGGGTACGTCCGGGCATCGATACGGGTGCTGTCCCGGTCCTCGCCGGAAGGGGTGCCTCTGGGCGGGTCGCCGCCGTCGGCGCTGTTGCGGACGTCCGGGTTCCGGTCCCGCATGTCGGCCCCGTGCCGGTCGTTCGGCACGTCGCGCCGGTTCTCGGGGCCGTCCCCGTGCCGGTTCCGCGCATCCTGGTCGGCACGCGGGTCCCGTTCTCCGACCCGGTCGCCGTCGGATCCGCGCCCGGTGCTGTCGGTCAGATTCACCGTCCGGTCAGGGGGCGACACGGGGGCGTCGCGCTCGGCGGTCAGGGTGTCGTCGCCCCGTCCGCCCACACCGGCGGGGACCCGGTCGCCGGCGCCCTCGGGGCCGTCGAAGAGCTCGGCCGCGGTCCAGTGACCCTCCTCGGAGCCCCTGGGGCCGTTCGGGTCGGTCCGGGACTCCCGTGCGACCTCCTGGATCCGCTGCCGGTTGTCCCGATCGGCCGCGCGGTCGACCTCGGCCAGCTCCGGCTGCTCCACGATGTCGAAGAACGCCTCGCTGTCGGCCAGCTGCTGGGCGGTGGGATCGACCGGCCGGGCCGGGTCCTGCCCGTCGCGGTCGTTCCGCGGCTGCGCGGGGCGTCCGGCCCCTCCCGATCCCCCGGGACGGCCGCCGGACTCAGAGGGCTCCCCGCCGCTGTCGGAGGCGGACGCCCACCGGTCCAGATGGGTCTGGAGCTCCGTCCACTGCCCCGGGCTGTAGTCGCCCCGGTCGAAGGAGCTCATGTCCAGGCTCGCGATCGGTGAGTGCACGCCCCCGTAGTTCGGGACCCCGGCGGGCAGGTCCAGGTCCACGTCCGTGCCCGAACCAGAGTCCGAGCCGCCGCCGCGTCCGCCCATCCCGTCGACGATGGCCATACCGCGCCAGGCCATCAGCGGCACGCCCACGACCGCGCCCACGCCCGTCGCGGTCAGGGCGGCGCCGCCGACCATCGCGACGATGTTGAGCGCGGCGGTGCCGATGACGTACCCGGGGCGCTCGCCCCACTCCTCCCAGGGCACCACCGAGTGGGCCAGGTCCTTCCACGCCGAGCCGAGCGCGTCCCCGCCGGCCCAGCCCCAGCTGTCGGACTCGCCGTCGTACATGCCCACCAGGGAGGCCACGGACTGGACGTTGCCCTCGTGGTACTCCCACAGGGCGTCGCCCCAGGACGCCTGGAACCACCCCTCGGAGCTGTGCATGCCCAGCATCGCCCCGGTGCCCTCGACCGCTCCGACCCCGAAGTCCCACACGGCGTCGCCGACGTCGGTCCACCAGTGCTGGTCGACCTCGGCCGGGGTGCCCCACTCCATGGGAACGTCGGAGAGGTCGGTGCTGATGCCGTGCACGTACTCGTCCGCCGCCGGTCCGTCCGCGCCGACTTCCGACCCCTCGACGAACCTGGTCCGCCCGTCGATTCCGATATTGATCTTGTTCGCGCAGGTGCGCTCGGCCTCGTGGTACTCGGCGATCAGGCCCTGGGCCTCGGTGACCAGGTCGGCGTTCTTCTGGACGTTGTCGCTCTCACCGCCGAAGAGGGTGTCGGCCTTGGTCCAGTCCTCGTCTCCCTCGATCTCCCTCAGGAAGGCGTTGGACCGGGCTGTGAGCCCTCCCCACCGCCGTTTGATGTCGCGGACGCTCTCCGCGAACTCCTCGACGGCCCCGGCCACCCGGTCCGTGGCCATCTCGATGACGATGCCGCTGCTGTTGACCGGTCCCAGCACGCTGTAGAGCGTTTCGGCCTCGGGGGCGGAGTACCAGGTGGACAGGCCCGACCAGGAGGACGTGATGGCCGCGCCCGTCTCGGCCATCCTGCCCCCGGCTGCGCGCAGTGTGCGGGCCAGTTCCTCCAGGTCGGTGGGCACGGCTTCGGGTACGGGGAAGTCCCCCGGGCTGATCTTGCCGTCGCAGTCGGTCAGGATGACGGTGTCGAACACGCTGCTGGCTCCCGATGGGGGTGGGGGCGGGGGGCTCTGGCGGGACAGGGAAGGGGAGAGGTCAGAGGAGCACGTTGGGGTCGCCGGGGTGGGAGGGCTGCTCGGGTTCGGGGATCACTCCCGCGTTCGTCTGGGCCTCCAGCGCCATCTCGTGGTTGCCGTTCACGTAGGCGGTGGTGGCGTCGCTCGCCCCGGTGATGCCGCTGATGGTCAGGCCGACCATCTCGCCCATGACGCCGAAGTAGTGCTCGGCGAACTCGCCCAGCGCGATGCTGACCGGGGTGCTGTCTGCCGCGGTGCTGATTCCGGTGACGGATTCCTCGATCTCGGCCATGTGGCCGACCAGCCCCTCGGAACCACCCTCCTCGCCGATGTGGACGGCGGTGGCGGACAGGACCCCGCCGACCTCGTTGGGGTTGATGTTCCAGGTGGACACGGCGTTCTTCCCTTCTCCCGCCGGGGGATCGCGCTTCGGCGGCGCGAGACGTGACGGCCGACGTCGGTCCGTTGCTCTGAGTTCTACCTCTTTGTACCGACAGTCGCATCAGGGTTGATTTGCCCCCATGGGAGGGGCCTTTTGAGGGGAAACCGGCATCGGCTCTGGTCAGGCGGGGGCCGACCGGCGGGAACCGGCCCCGGGACCCTCCTGGGACTGTGTCCCGGGCCACGCCCGCGTGGCCGGGAGCGGCCACGCGGAAGGGGCGGAGCCGGTCGGCTCCGCCCCTCGCGCACTGCTCGTCACCGGTGTGCCACACGCCCCTCCCGGGGGGAGGCGCCTACAGGGACCTCGGGTCCTGGCGGGCCCGTTCCTCCCTGATCTGCTCCACCCTGGCCTGCTCCTCCTCCGCGTCCTGGTCCTGAGCACGCACCTGGGTGCGGTGGTACTCCTCCTGGCTCACGGAGGGCAGGATGCCCTCGTGCTTCAGGGCAGGCTCCTCGGGGTGGGCGGGAACCACGTGTTCCTGGTCCTCGCGGGGTCGCGGCGGGGTCTCCCCGATGGGGCTGACGGTCGCCCCGGGCGTCTGCGCGGCCTGCGTGCTCTGGGCCGTCGTGGGCACGCCGGGCCGCCGCCTGTTGAGCGTGGAGGTGCGCCCCACGCTCCGCAGCAGGGTGATGATCACGACGCCGGTGACCAGGTTGATCACCGCCGTCGCACCCTGGCTGGCGGTCTCGGAGCCCTGGCTGAACGGGGCCACGGCCGCGATCGCGGTCGCCAGACCGACGATCCAGCCGAAGAAGGTCCCCGCCTTCGGGGCCGAGAGCAGCAGCAGGTGCATCAGGGCTGTGGCGAGCAGGGCCGCGACAGCGGCCATGAGCGCGTATGCGACGGTGCTCGCGTCGCCCAGGTTCCCCGCCTCCTCCGGTGCGAGCACCGGTACGTCGAACACCCCGCGGAAAACCAGGGCGCCCGCGAAGATCACCAGAGCCGCGACGACCGCGGTGGCGAGGCCACCCGACCAGAGACGCGTGGTGTTGACGGGTCGTTCTCTTCCGAACTCGGTCATGCCGGTACCCCCTGATACGGCTTCGAGGCCGGTCATACCCCGCATTCCTCCGTTTACTACGAGTGACCATGAAAAACGGCAAGTTACCTGGTCAACCGGCACGAATCAGCCTGCGGCCGAGGCGCCCGAACCCGGGCGCAGACCACATACCCGCAGCTCCACACGGGTCTCCCACACGTGGAACACTGGGGACATGGCTCACTTCGCGCACGCTCGCGTCGACCTGGACGCGCTCACCTCCAACGCCCGCCTGCTCCGCGCGCACGCGGGCGGCACCCCGTTGATGGGTGTGGTCAAGGCCGACGGCTACGGGCACGGGATGCTCCCCGCCGCGCGGGCCCTGATCGCGGGCGGCGCCTCCTGGCTGGGCACGGCCCTCATCGGCGAGGCCCTCCAGCTCCGCCGGGCCGGGATCACCGTCCCGGTCCTGGCCTGGATCATCCCCCCGGGCGAGCCCGTCGGCGAGGCCGTCGGGGCCGACATCGACCTCGGGGTGAGCGACCGCGCGGTCCTGGACGAGGTCGTCTCCGAGGCCCGCCGCCTCGGCCGCGCCGCCCGCGTCCAGCTCAAGATCGACACCGGCCTCAACCGGGGCGGCGTGAGCGCGGCGGACTGGGCGGAGCTGACCGAGGCCGCGGCCCGCGCCGAGGACGACGGACACCTGCGCGTCTCCGGGATCTGGTCGCACTTCGCCTGCGCGGACGAGCCCGGCCACCCCTCGATCGGCCTCCAGCTCTCCAACTTCCACGAGGCGCTGGAGATCGCCGACAAGGCGGGCCTGACCCCCGAGGTCCGGCACATCGCGAACTCGGCCGCGCTGCTCACGCTGCCCGAGACGCGCTTCGATCTGGTGCGCGGCGGGATCGCGAGTTATGGCCTGTCCCCAATCCCCGATTTCTCCTTGCCCGGATTGCGGCCCGCCATGACCCTGCGCTCCCGCGTCGCCCTCACCAAGCGCGTGGGGGAGGGGAGCGGGGTCTCCTACGGCCACCGCTACGTCACCGACCGCGAGACCACCCTGGCCCTGGTGCCGCTCGGCTACGCCGACGGGGTCCCCCGGGCCGCCACCAACAAGGGCCCCGTGCTCCTCGGGGACCGCGTCCGCACCATCGCGGGAACAGTCTGCATGGACCAGTTCGTTCTCGATGTGGGGGACGACAGGGTGGAGGCCGGCGAGTACGCGGTACTGTTCGGCGACCCGGGGGAGATCCCGGGGGTCCCGACGGCCCAGGACTGGGCCGCGGTCCTGGACACGATCCCGTACGAGATCGTCACCAGGGTGGGCGCCCGGGTTCCGCGCGAGTACGTCGGCGCGGGATCCTGACCGGTCGCCGAGAACCGGTCACAGACGTCCCCCACCCCGCCTAACCTGGGTGAAGAGGTCACTTCCGGCACGCCCCGACGCAGGGGCGCCCCGGCGGTCCCGAACCCGTGCGGGCGGCGCCCGCGGGCCGACACGTCCCCGACGTGACGCCCCGGCCCGGCGCGTCCGGCCACCGACCACATCCCACGACGAGCAGCGAGCCCGATGACAGACGTGACAGCAACCACCGTGTCCACCGTCCGCGAGGTCACCGCCGCCACGGACGACGCCATGCGCGCCCTGGGCCGCGACCTCGCGGCCCTCACACGCCCCGGCGACCTGCTGATCCTGTCCGGGCCGCTCGGAGCGGGGAAGACCACCCTCACCCAGGGACTCGGCGCTGGCCTCGGCGTGCGCGGGGCGGTCACCTCCCCGACCTTCGTCATCTCCCGCGTCCACCCGTCCCTGGTGGGCGGCCCCGCCCTCGTGCACGTGGACGCCTACCGGCTCGGCGGGCCGGACGAGATCGACGACATCGACCTCGACATGACCCTGCCCGACTCCGTCACCGTGGTCGAGTGGGGCGAGGGCGTCGCCGAGGAGCTGTCCGAGGACCGGTTGGAGATCCGGATCGAGCGGCACCGCGACGACTCCCGCACCGTGCACCTGCGCGCCGTCGGCGACCGGTGGGCCGGGGTCGAACTGCCCCGCGGGGAGGGCCCCGGTCCGGCCCCCGCCCACGACGGGTCCCCCGGAGCCGCGGCCGCCGACGGCGCCGGCTCCGAGGAGGACACCCCGGCCGACGCTCCCATCGAACTGCCCGGCTCCGACGCCGGGCTCGGATAGGCGGAAAAACCCGTGCTGCTCCTGGCCTTCGACACCGCCACCCCGGCGGTCACCGCCGCGATCGGGGAGAGCGCCCCCGACGGGGCGTTCACCCTGCGCGCCGGCGCCTCCTCCGTGGACGCCCGCCGCCACGGCGAACTCCTCAGCCCCACCGTCCAGCGGCTGACCGAGGAGGCCGGGGTCGCCCTGGCCGACCTCGACGCCATCGCGGTCGGCATCGGCCCCGGCCCCTACACGGGGCTGCGGGTCGGGCTGGCCACCGCGCACGCCCTGGCCGACGCCCTCGGCGTCCCCTGCCACGGCGTCGCCACGCTGGACGCGCTCGCGTTCGCGACCGGGCGCACCGAGCCGTTCCTCGCGATGACCGACGCCCGCCGCAAGGAGGTGTTCTGGGCGCGCTACGACGACCGCCTCACCCGCGTGGGAGAGGTCGCGGTCGCCAGGCCGGCCGACCTGGACACCGGCGGCCTCCCGCTGGTCGGCGACGGGGCCCGGATGTACGCGGAGGTCCTCGGCGCGGGCACGTCCGACCCCGCGCCGCTCCACCCTGACGCCGCCGCCATGGCCGAACTGGCCCTGCTACGCCTGTCCCGGGGCGTCGAGCTCCCCGCGCCCAACCCCCTCTACCTGCGCCGTCCGGACGCGGTCGTGCCCGGAGCCCCGAAGAAGGTGCGCCAGTGGGTGAAGTGAACGACGGCGCCGGCCGGGCCCCGGATACCGCGGGCCCGCCCGCCGTGCGCCTGCGCGCCATGACCGCCGACGACGTCCCGGCGGTCATCACGCTGGAGCGCGCCCTGTTCCCGCTCGACGCCTGGAGCGAGGGCATGCTCCGCGACGAGCTGGCCGAGTCCACCCGCCACTACGTGGTCGCCGAGAGCGGCGACACCGTGGTGGGCTACGCCGGTCTGAGGTTCGTCCCGCCCGAGGGCGACGTGCAGACCATGGCCGTGTCCGAGCAGGTCTGGGGCCGGGGGATCGGGAGCGCGCTGCTCACCGAACTCCTCGACCAGGCCGCCGCCCGCGGCGTCACCCACATGTTCCTGGAGGTCCGCTCGGACAACCCGCGCGCCCAGGACCTGTACAAGAGGTTCGGCTTCGTGCAGATCGGTGTCCGCCGGGGCTACTACAACGGGGCCGACGCGTTCGTCATGCGACGCGTCGCGGAGAAGGGGACCCATGAGTGACCTGCCGCTGATCCTGGGGATCGAGTCGTCCTGCGACGAGACGGGCGTGGCCCTCGTCCGCGGCTGCGAACTGCTCGGCGACTCGGTCGCCTCCAGCGTGGACCAGCACGTCCGCTTCGGCGGGGTCGTGCCCGAGGTGGCCAGCCGCGCGCACCTGGAGGCGATGACCCCGACCGTCCGGCGGGCGCTGGACAGCGCCGGGGCCAAGCTCTCCGACGTGGACGCGATCGCGGTCACCGCGGGCCCCGGCCTGGCCGGAGCCCTGCTCGTGGGCGTGTCCGCCGCCAAGGCCTACTCGATGGCGCTCGGCAAGCCGCTCTACGGCGTCAACCACCTGGTCGGCCACGTGGCCGTGGACCAGCTGGAGCACGGGCCGCTGCCCAAGCCCGCCATCGCCCTGCTCGTCTCCGGCGGCCACACCTCGCTGCTGCTGGTCAACGACCTGGCCACCGACGTGGTGTCCCTCGGCGACACCGTGGACGACGCCGCGGGCGAGGCCTACGACAAGGTCGCCCGGCTCCTCGAACTGCCCTACCCCGGCGGCCCGCCCATCGACCAGGCCGCCCAGAAGGGCAACGCGAAGGCGATGCGGTTCCCGCGCGGCAAGTGGGGCGACGGCACCTACGACTTCTCGTTCTCCGGCCTCAAGACCGCCGTGGCCCGCCACGTCGAGGACGCCGACCGCCAGGGCCTGCCCCTGGTGGTCGCGGACATCGCCGCGGCCTTCCAGGAGTCGGTGGTGGACGTGCTGACCCGCAAGGCCGTGGACGCCTGCGTCGAGCACGGCGTGAGCACCCTGGTCATCAGCGGCGGCGTGGCGGCCAACTCCGCCCTGCGCGCGCTCGCGGAGCAGCGCTGCCGGGACGCCGGGATCGAGCTGCGCGTCCCGCGGCCCCGCCTGTGCACGGACAACGGCGCGATGATCGCCGCCCTGGGCGCGGAGGTGGTGGCCGCCGGGCTGCCGCCGTCGGCGCTCGACCTGGCCACGGACACGTCCCTGCCGGTGGAGTCCCCGCTGGCGATGTAGGCGGCCGGACGCATATCCGATCGCACGGGGGGCGGGACGCACACGCGTCCCGCCCCCCCCACGCATGTGCCGAGCTCCTGTGAGACTCTCGTTCCTCCGGTGTCACGTACGCGGTCCCGCGTCGCGGGATTCCGTGTACGCCACAGGGCGTGAAGGTCGAAGATGGCAACCATGGGATACCAGGAACCGCGTGGCGACGGTGAGGCCCCACGCGACTCGGTTGTGGACGACCCTGAGAAGGGCGAGGTCCCCGAAGCGGGGGATGAGCCCATGGCTGTGACCACCCTGTCGGAGCAGGAGCTCCGTGGGGATGCCGTTCTCCTGATGCGCAGTCCCGAGAACGCGCAGCGCCTGGCCGAGGCGATCAGGGAGCTGGAAGCCGACAAGGGTGTCGAGAGGCCCTTGGCCGAGTGACGCCGGTCGGCAGGGGGAGGCACAGGGAGGCACGGACCGGGCGGAGAGGTGCGGACGCCCGGCGCGGGGTCGACAGCTCTCGATATCGGGTTCGATGCCTTATGGTGTCGCGTTGTGGGCACACGGCGGTCCGGGAGACGGCCCCGCCGACGAACGCACCGCCGTCCCCGCGCAGACGCCCCGCCCCCGCCGGTACCGCCAGCGAACCAGGAGATCCGCAGTGACCCGTTCCAGCACCGTCCTCATCACCGGCGCCACCGACGGCCTCGGCCTCGGCCTGGCCGAAGACCTGGCGGCCGACGGCGTCGACCTCGTCCTCCACGGGCGCAGCCGGGAGAAACTCGACCGGATCGCGGACCGGATCGGGGCGGGCGGCGCGGCCAGGCCGCGCACGGTGGTCGCGGACATGGCCGACCTCGGCCAGGTCCGCCGCATGGCCGCCGAGATCCGCGCGTCGGAGAGCCGCCTCGACGTCCTGGTGAGCAACGCCGGTATCGGGTCCGGGGAGCCGGACGGGCGCGACCGCCGCACCAGCGCCGACGGCCACGAACTGCGCTTCGCCGTCAACTACCTCTCCGGTTTCCTGCTCACGCTCGAACTCCTGCCGCTGCTGCGCGACTCGGCCCCGGCCCGTGTCGTCAACGTCGCCTCCCTCGGCCAGACCCCGCTCGACTTCGACGACCTGATGCTGGAGCGCGACTACACCGGGACCCGGGCGTACCGCCAGAGCAAGCTCGCCCAGATCATGTCCGGCTTCGCGCTGGCCGCCCGGCTGCCCGCCGACGAGGTCACGGTCAACAGCCTGCACCCCGCGACCTTCATGCCGACCAAGATCGTCCGGGACATGACCGACCACAGCGTCGACACCCTGGAGCAGGGGGTGGCCGCCACCCGCCGGCTCGTCACCGGCCCGGAGCTGTCCGGGACCACCGGGCTCTTCTTCAACGGCACCGAGGAGATGCGCGCCAACGGCCAGGCCTACGACGAGCAGGCCGTCCAGGACCTGTGGAAGGCGAGCCTGGAGCTGACCGGGGCCGAGAGCCCCTTCTGAGGGGCTGACCGGAACCGTTGCGGGTGGGGCGTGTGGGCCCCTGAACTGGATGATCTTGTACTTATAGACGTTCTCGACGCCGAACTTCGCTAGAGGTACAAGATCACGGTGGAGGGGCGGGGGCCGGGCGGGGGCGTGCTCCCGCCCGGCCCGGGGCGCGTCAGTCGTCGGTGAAGACGTACGGGCGCAGGCCGGACGGGACGGCGTCCGGGTCCGCGTCGAACTCGGCCCACACACCGGTGCCCAGATCGCCCCACGGCCCGAGCGGGTGGTGTCCCCACCTCCGCGACAGGTTCTCCACGAGCAGCAGGCCCCGCTGCCCCTCGGCCAGGCCCCACTCGTCGTCGCTGCGCCCGGCCGGGATGCGCGGGACGCCGCCACCGCCGCCCGAGTCGCTGACGGAGAGGCGCAGCGTGGCGCGGTCGGGCATGGACAGGGCGCGCAGGACCTCCCCGTGCGCGGTGCCGGAGTCGGTGTACTTGAGGGTGTTCGCGAACAGCTCCGACAGGCACAGCTGGAGGGTCGCGACCAGGTCCGGGTCGAACCCGGCGAGGTCGTGGGCGAGGTGCGCCCGGACCAGGGGGAGTTCGCGGAAGTCGCCGGAGTACATGCGGTGCTCCCAGTGGACGAGGGGCCTCATGCCGCCACGTCCCTGCGGGCCTGCTGGTCGAGCCAGACGCGGGTCAGGTGGGCGAAGGCGCGCCAGTCGTCGGGGTCCTCGCAGGAGGCCAGGGGCGCGCGCGGCGCGGGGACCGCGACCGGGGCCGCGGCCGGTGCCGGGGTGAAGGGGGCCGTGGCGAGCAGGTCCCCGGGCGGAGGCACGGCCCTGGCGGTCCAGCGGTGCAGGCGTGCGGCGGCCTCCTCCCGGACACGGTCGAGTTCGCGCTCGTGGGCATCGAAGTAGGGCCGGACGGGGGCGAGCTCGTCGGCGGGGAGCCGCTCGGGCGGAGGCGTCAGGCGGGGCGCGGGGAGGAGCGGAACCGAGGGGCCGGCGACCGGGACGGTCCGCGGCGGCGCGGCGGCCCCGACCGTCGCGGGGACGGGCGCGTAGCGGCGGACGCGGGTGGAGCGGCGGCGACGGCGCGCGGCGGCGGCGGAGTGGCGTCCGCGCGGGGGTGTGAGGAGGGCCGTGAGCGGGCCGAGGGCACGGCTCAGAAGGGCGGCGCTAAACTGGCGCATGCTGGCAAACCTTGTTTCTAAAAGGGTGGATTTTGCTGGCCACGGCCCCGGGCGGTTCTATCCGTCGCGGGGCCATTTGTGGGTTGAGTTGTGTGTTCGAGGCCAGAGTAGAGGGGGTGGGGTGGGGGCGGGGGTTTTTCGGGGAAGAAAGGTGGGGGAATTTGGCGGGGGGTGTGTTCTCCCAGGTGGGAGCGGGTGACAGGGCATTTCTCGCGAAAGTGGCGAATGGGTCCCTTGGGGCAATCAACGCACAACGGCCCCCGATCCCCGGAGGGAGCGGAGGCCGTCGTCGTACGGGGGCGGCTAGCGGTCGCCCTTGACGGTCGCGAGGAACCCGGACCAGACGGGGCTGCCGAAGCTGAGGTGCCCGAGGTCGCGGTTCTGGGTGTCGCGGACCAGGGTGGCGGCCGGGCCCTCGGCGACCTCGACGCAGTCCTGGTGCGAAGCTCCGCTGTAGCTGCTCTTGTGCCACTGGACGTCACTCATGGCGGGAATCCCTCAATCGTCTCTTCGACCAGCCGCAGCGACTGCCCCGGGGACATCGCCGCTGCCTGCAGGCGGTGGAACCTCAGTTTGAACTCTCCCACGGCGTCGGCGTCGTGCACGAACTGGCCCTTGTAGGCCGACTCCGCGTACACGATCTCCCGGTCGGGGGAGGGGTCGAGCACCTTGAAGGGGCCTACCAGCCCGGGATGCAGGGGTTCGTCCGTGATCTGCAAGGTTATCCGCTCGCTTCCGGCGAGAGCATGGATGTGCTGGAGCTGCTCGCGCATGATCGGCCCGGAATCGATGGGGTCCATCAGAACCGCCCGGCCGATCACCACCATCATCACGGGGGTCTCCGCACTCTGGAAGCGCTCGCCCCGGGCGATGCGGTCCCGCACGCTCGCCTCGGTCCTGGCACGGGGCTCCCACGGGGTGCCCGCGCGCATGACCGCCGTCGCGTAGCGCGTCGTCTGGAGCAGCGAGGGCACCAGGAACGGGTGGAACTCCAGGATGGAGGCGGCCTTCTTCTCCAGGTCCTCCATCTGGCCCAGCCACGGGATCTTGCCCGCCCTGGACAGGTCGTCCCACAGCCTCGCCAGCTCGTCACCCGTGCCCAGGGCCTCGTCCAGCGTCGCGAGGACGTCCTCGGTCGGAGAGGTCCGGCCGCACTCCAGGTTGGACACCGCCGAACCCTTCACACCCAGGGCCCGGCCCAGCGTCTCCTGGGTCAGTCTGGCGGCGTCGCGACGCTCCTTGAGGATCGCGCCCCACCGCTCGCGGACATCCGTGATCGCCTTCGTCATGCCTGATATTTGCACACAAGAAAGGGACAAAACGGTACTACCGTGATTTCCGTTCACCCGATGGAGTTTCGCAAGAACTCCATCCGCGCGAATGGACTTTCGCGGAAACGCCACGGGAGGAGGCGGAGGACGCGGCCCCTCGCCAAGCTGACCGAGAACGGCGAAGCCCAGGTCAAGGGAGTGACGGCGATGAACAGCGGACACGGGCGCGGGCATGGCGGGGACCGGTGGCGGGCGGAACTCCCGCGGAGGATCGCGCCCCGTGTTCCGGGCGTCCGCACGGTCAGCTGGGGGCCGCTGCCGGAACAGGTGGCCTCCGCGCGCGCCTGGTGCCGGAACGGGACCAGGCTCGGCCACGACCGCGCCTACCCGCTGATGGCCGTCCTCTCCGAACTCCACACGAACGCCCTGCGACACACCGCCTCGGGGCGGCCGTGCGGGCGGGTGCGCATGGAGATGTCGGAGAGCCGGGGCGTGTTCCGGGTCGCCGTGACCGACGACGGCGCCCTCGCGGGGGCGCCGCACAGCGTCCCCGCGGTGGGCGGCGGCTTCGGCCTGCTCCTGGTGGAACGGCTGGCCGCCGACTGGGGGTGGACCGGCGAACCCGGGCACCCGCTCACCGTGTGGGCGCTCGTCGACCCGCGGGTTCCCGCCCACGCCGGCCCTCTGGCCGCTTCCGGTCATCCCGGGAACTCCGTCCCAGGTCAGGGGATCCGGCCGCCCGACCTGCCCTGTGACCTGGATATCTTGGGTTCCGGTAATCGGCTGAATACGACTGATACTTCCGGTTGAGTCAGAACGTATTCGCAGTTCAGAACAGGAAAGTGGGTGAGCCTGTGTCCGGTGGCACTGGTGTGAACGCGGATGACGCCTATGCGGGCGGTTCGGCCTCGGCGGACGCGGCGGCCCGGCTCAGGGACCTGCCGACCGATTTCGACGAGGCGGTCCAGGCGGCCAAGAACGCGGTGAGTCCCGCCCCCGGCATCACGGGGTGGGGTTCCTTCGGGGAGGACCACGCGCAGCACATGGTCGACGTCAAGGAGCACGCGAGGACCCTCGCGGAGAACATCCAGGACGGTGCCTACGAAGCCGCCGTGACGGACCTCGAAGCGGCCGAGGAGTACCACATCCCGATCAACGGCCCACAGCCCTTCTAAGAGCCACTCCCAGATCACTGAACCTCAGTCGTCCCCCTCACACCCCCAGCGTTTTGGAGTCCCCCTTGTCCGCGCTCAGCTACACCGAATGCGAGATCGACCGAGGAGCTGTCACAACTGCCATAACCACCTTTGACGAGTTGCACGCCAAGATCAGTGGTAGGTCAGGTGAGTACAACACCATCACCCAGCCGGTGGGGTTCGATTTCAGCGGCCTCATCGGGGAAGGGCTGAGAAGCGCCGCCGAGGAGAACCATTTCTCCTGGAGCAGTGCAATGATGGCGTGTTATCACGCTTCCGGGGTTCTCAGTAAGATCAACGAGGACGTCAAATGGTACGAGGACAAGATCGAGGAGATCAAGGGAAACCTCTCCACTGCCCTGGCCAACAATGCTGAGCCGGACAACCTGAACATCGTCCAGCAGATCGTCGATTCCCACAACCTGGACGCCGAGCGTGCGTGGCGGGACCTGGAGACCCGCTGTGACGAGTCCCAGGAAAATCTTCGTGGTGGTCCGACCCCCGAGAACATCCGTGCGCTGGCCGAGGGCGGGCACCTGGGGGAGTACGGTCTCATCGCCTTCTACGCGACCGAGAACCTGGATTACTTCCACGTAGACGAGAACCAGGCCGAGACGATCGCGATCCACATCGAAAACGCTGTCCTGCACGGTCACGACGGAAGCATCGAGGCGCTCGAAGGCAACCCCGAGTTCCTTGCCCTCATCGGGAACGTGGTCGCGCGCGCACTGACGGCCCAGCAGAACGGCGATCAGCTCATGGACGGGGAGATCGAGTTCCTGGAGACGCTCTTCGGGGACCTCAGCGCCGTCGGTAGCGATGACCCCGGGTTCCTCAGCTTCCTCGACCAGGTGAACTCCAGCGAGCACATCAGCGACTCGCTTCGGGAAGACCTCAACCGTAACCTGTCCAACTCGATGCTCGTGCTCTCCGACGAGAACATCGGCGGCGGAATGGATCGACTCCCCCAGGATGTAATAGACACGGCTGTCGGCCCGATGCCAGGGGCTAGTTTTTACTCCGAAATGAACGACTGGCAGGACAACTATATCCTTCTGAGCGACTTTTTGGCGACTTCAGGACCGAGCGTGGGCGGTGGGGTTGAATTTTCAGTCGAACTGGCCAGTTCAACTGCACGAATGCTTGGACATATGAATGGGGATCTTGAGGAGAGCCATTTTGAGACGATGATCGACATAGCTTCCAGGAATAACGAGGCAAACTATGTTCTCCTGACTGGAGAATATCCTGACGGTTCGTCCTATGATCTGAATGAGGCCAACGCTAGTATCGTCCCGGAAGTTTTCTTCGAGAAGATCTACTCGCATGAATGGGGTGACGAAGGGGAGTCTGCAAGAAGGTTCACGGATTGGATTTCATCTGTCCGACAAGACGGCACTCCAGAAGAGATTGATATGGCTGGAAATGCTGCACATGTTTATATTTCGATGTTGGCTGGAGGCGTTGAAGGGGAGAATCCTTTCTTTGGGATCGGGGAAAGCGTTGAAGGAAATGAGAATATCTCGGTGGCGGAGCTGAATTCCGAGATCGCTGACGGTCTTGCTGATATCTATATATCCTTCATTGATGACTTCACCCTTGATCACAATCAGGATGGATATCGGGAGATATTTGACCACAGGGAAGGGTCGCTGCCTTTTCATCTCCCTGGGGATGATGTGCTTCTTCTGCCTCTGGATGTCAGAGAAAGGTTCATGCAGCTACTTATTTCGAACGACGAGGTTTCCCCCCGGGTTCTGGTGGCGACAGAAGCGCAAGAGCGGAGAATCATCGAAGAGACTTTCAAGAACCCTAAAATGGAAGCCCAGGTGGGTGGTACAACAGCTGGTGACCTGAGGGAGATGATGACCAACGCAATCATCCAGGAGCACCTTGGGCGAGAGGAGGAAATTACTGAGGCACGAGAGTCGGCCCTGCAAAAGTGGGAGGCTGCCTATGGGATATTTTCGAGCCTGGTGGGTGAAAAAGTTGGAGGGGGGGTGGTTGCCTCAATCGCCACGGACACGCTTCTAGATGTTATGAATACGAAGTACACAGAGTTTGCCGAGGCGAAGATCCAGGAAAATATTCCCAGTTCATACATGCTGGAGAATGAGGATGGAGAATCAACGCCGGCCGGGGACTTCATTTTCTATGACCCGCAGTCCGAGGTGGACCATGCCACACTTCAGGTAGCAAGCGTTTTTCTCGAAATGGGTCTCATTGACATGGAAGATCTGCAGGATAGGAGACTTCTTATCACAGACCCTCAGGGAAATGAGCGCCTGCCAGTAACTACCACCGAGTGGGACGGAGTCCCTGCAAAGGTGGGAGATCTTGCAGAACTCATCGGAGGAGTCTCCCTTAATGGTGCCCCAGTGGGAGAGGATGTCGGGGATTACATTGACGCATACGAGACGTCCTATGAGCCTAATCTCTACAAAAGCAACCTCGAGGAGTAGTGTATAAAGTGGCTTTTTTCCGCGCGAAAAAAATTTATGTACCAATTTCGATCATTGCTGTTCTGGTCCTCGGGGTGGGGATCTCCTTTTTTGTATCTGGTCGAAATGATTTTGAGCATGAAATTATTGATGCTTCTGGGGGGGATGGTGACATAGTTCGTTCGATGATCGACATTCAGCAAGTAAGGGATTTCATGGAAGAGGAAGGGGAGGAGGATGTTCTATCGGTAGAGCCTGCGGAGGGAGGTGCTGTCGTAGTTCTGGAGAACGGTGTGGTATCTGTCGGTGGCGAGCCCCTTAGAAGGCGATGGTTTTACGATGGGGAAAAACAGATTTCCGGTGTCTCGGTCACGCCGGATGGCAATTTGGTCGTCCTTGGTTTCAGGGAGGAAGAAGAGCACCTTGGGCGCCATCAGTTCCTGGTAATCGATGCCTTGAGTGGGAGCATTGAAGGATCCTACCGTTCACGGGATGGAGAAGGTGTCAGATTCAGTGTCTTGGACGGAGTGCGCCTACTCTTCTCCGAGGCAGGTTTGGTGGAAGCGCGCAGACTAGAAGATAACGATGACTTGTGGTCTTTCGATCTCGCTCAGGAATGTGGTGATGGGTCTGTGGAAGAAATTCAAGCCGAAGCGATTTCCGGTGCCGCGGTCTTGGTTGTCAGATGTTCTGATCGGAATGAAGTGAGTGCAACTGGGCTGGATGCCTCAAATGGAGATGTCCTGTGGAGGCGGGCATGGGAAGGTGAAGGGTTTCCCAGTATTATCCCTCTCTCCCTGGCTACCGTGGCAGGAGCGGACGATGATCCTGTAGCGGGTATCGTCAGGAATCAATTTAACGGTGATTATATATTGCTTTCTGATGGCACTGGAAGGGATGTGAATCCGAATTTCTGGGAAGCGGACGAGGCTTTGGTTGACTATGTCGAACCGCCGAGTGGCTCGGGTGGAGAAGTTCCAGAGGTTATAGTCGCCGTTGCCAATGAGCAAGAGATGAATGATCGCCTCACGCTTCAGGCCGCACATGAGTTCTACGAAAAGGGAAGGATTTCTATGAATGATCTAGAAGAAGATTTCCTTTTGGTTGGGGGGGATGGTGAAAATGCGAGACTTCCCATGGTGCCAAGTGAATGGGATGGTGGAGTGAGCGTGAAAATTTCCGCCTTGAGTGATATCCTTGCGGGTGCGGTATAGGAATTATTTGCATTCCTTGTTTGGGGTCTCTGATTCTTTAGTTGAAATCTTTTTGCGTGATCGATGGTCTGTGAGGAATGCGTGACGCGGATGCCACGGACGAGCCGGGTGGGGGCGTCTGCTCTGACGCTGTCCGTGTTGGTGTCGACAGGTTGCTCGGCGCTCGGTGGCGGACACGAGGTGGCTGAGTCGGTGGTCGAGCTGGAACACCGGTCGGCCGTGAGCGAGGTCGCGTGGGACTGGTCCGCGTCGGACGGCTCACGGTTGGCGGTGTTCCCGGTACCCGGTGGTGTGGCGGTCCTGCAGGCCGCCGGGATCGTCGTCCTGTCCGGGGAGACCGGTGAGGAGCTCTGGCGGTACCGGGTCTCCGAAGGGGAGGTTTCCGGAAATGTCTCCGACGACGGCCGCCACGTCGTGCTCCGGTCGGAGGGTGACGCCGGGGCGGACACGGGGGGAACGGAATTGACCGTTCTCGACTCGGGCACCGGCGAGATCGTGCACGAGTTCGACTCCAGCGGCGTCGAGGCTGTCGAACGTGTTGGCTGGATGCCTCAGATCGCTGAGTCCCTGAGTGCTGTCATGGGCGACATCTGGTTTGTCCACGAAGAGGAGAATGTCGTCGCCTATCACCTGGGTGACGACAGAGATGTTTGGTCCACGCCTACATCCGATTTATCCCAGTGTGCCGGAGTGGGATCTGTTGACGATCTCGCTGTCCTCAATGAGGCTCTGGTCGTGGCGGTCACATGCTACGAACAGCCGGAGGACAGGGAACCGGTGGACATGGTGGAGGGCAGAGAGTTCGTCTCCGGGCTGGTCGGACTCGACCCTGCTTCCGGTGAGGAGCTGTGGCGGCACGAGGAACAACTCGGTCTGTTTCCCGCAGATTCTCAGGGGCGGACATTGGCAGTCCAGGAAAGCGGTCTGCTCGTTGCCGAGTACCCGTACACAGAGCTTCGCCAGTTCGTTGATCCCGCAGAAGGCGAAGTACGGGGCCTCGGGCGGAACAACGTCCTGTGGTCCAGCGGTGACGGTTCCCGTCTAGGTGTCTGGCACGCTGAATCGCGGGACTATCGAATAGAGGATCGTTCGGGTGGCGTCCTCGCGAGCCTTGAGGAGGAGACCGGCGCGAGTCCTGATCCAACGGTCGATGGCGGCGGTTTCCTGGGCTTGGAAGAGGGGGTTCTCCACATCACCGAGGAGATACTTGCTGATGCCGAAGAACCAGTGATCGGCTATTTCTCGGGGTTCGAGGGTAATTCGGAGATCGATGTCTCCGGCCATGGTGGCGCGAGATGGGAGGTCCACGCAGCTGTGTCCGTGCCTGGCGCTGTCGTGGTCTCCCACACGGAGACCGAAGGCCGGAGCGGTGTCATCGGACTGCGCTAGAGACGGCCGGGGCGACTGTGCCCCTGGACGCGGCTTGCCGCAGCTGCCGTGCTCGCGGACGCTGCAAATGGGACCTGAGGTGAAGGCGTGACGAGGTGCAGTGTGCGGTCCCGGTGGGGGTACGCGGCTGCCGGGGTCGCTGTGGTGGTGCTGGGAGCGGGGTGCGCTGCCCAGGGTGAGACGGTGGCGGACCCCGGGTAATTTTTTATTGCCGTTTTCTGGTGGAAGCATGAAAAAGACATTTTTGTGGATCTCGGGTGCTGGTGCGTGCGTATTTATTCTCCTCTTGGGAGTTATTTTCCTACTTCCCGACGATGCAGCGAACGAAGGCTCGGGGGCGGGTGATGGAATCCAGCACGATACTGCAGAAGGTGATTTCTCTGAGCCTCCTGTTCCGGCGACGGTCTCGCAGGTGGATTGGACTTGGGACGCCCCTGAGGGTGCGCGGATCGGGCGTATCCATCCCGTTCCCACGGGGGCGGTGCTTCAGTTGAACGATGGTGTGGTGGGGCTTAACACTGAAACCGGCCAGACTGCGTGGACCTATCGCATCCCTGATACTGATGTGGATGTGGCCGTGTCCCCAGACGGGGCTAGTGTTGTGGTGAGCGTCGAGGGGCGCCTCGTTGTCCTGGATTCCCGTACCGGCGAGCAGAAGCACAGTTTGGAGCATGGGTACAGCGACCCGGACAGCTTGACACTTTCAACTGCCGGTCTGGTTGCCGATGCCGGTATGTTGACTTCCCAGGAGGAGGGGGGAGTCGTTATTGATCTCACGCCTTGGTCGGAGTCGGAGGAGGGATGGCGCACTGCGGCACTGCAGTGTCCATCCGGGGAAAATGCCTCCGAGCTTGATCAGGCTTTCCTCACCGAGGCGCGTGTCATCCTGGTCTACGCGTGTGGTGCAGACGAGGAAGTCATGTCCGGGATCGATGTGACAAACGGCGAACAGCAGTGGGTTCTCCCGCTGGAGGGTTTCGACTACACGGGACGGCATGAATTTAGTGCCGTAGGTGATATCGCTCTCCTGGAGAACATCAGTACCGATCGCGGTACGGTCGTCATCGACACCGAAAATGGCGAGTTGATTTCTGGGGAACTTCCCGACGGGTTGGACAATGATCTTCTGAGAGTTCTTCCGGAGGGTTATTTGGCGGTCCGCGAAGACCAGGGCGGGGGTTTGCACTACGAGCTTCGTGATTTCTCAAATGAGGTACAAGAATCCCTTTTTGTTGATCCGGAGGACGCTGCGGGAAGTATAACTAGTTTTCTGCCGATGCAGGATTCATTCCTGAAGCTCACCTTCGTTGACGGAGGTCCGGATACTCAGATTTCAGTGTTTGATTGGGGTGGTGAGGGGAGTAGGGAAAATATTGCCCTTCCCATCGAGACGGAGGTGCTCGGTCTCGCCAGCCTGCAGGAGAGTGATGCTGCGATGGGGCCGGGAAGCTTCGAAGTGGCTCCCGGGGCGGTAATTCTCATGGGTTATCCGAGTGCAGGGCAGATCGATCAAATCGTGGGGATGAACTGACAGCTGATGGGCGGAACCGTCCCCAGAGGGCGGTGGGGGCACCCGTTATGTCTCGGCTCTGCTGGTTGAAGTCGAGGGGGCCTTCTCCTAATGGACCTTGTTCGGGCAGGCAGAGTGAAGAGGTTCCCTTTCGAGGAAGAAGGACGATCGGTGTTCGGTAGAGGGGATGCGGTGGCCGCAGGCAGAAGGCTCTTCTTCGAATCGGCCGTTGTGCCTGTGGTGGTTTTCTCCTGCCTGCTCGTCACCTCTTGCTCGCTTCCCGGTGAGTCGACCAGGTCGGGCGGCGCGGAGGAGGTCCCAGAACCCTCGGCCGTCGCGTCGGTGAGCGGAATCGGCTGGGAGTGGGAGGCCCCCGAGGGCCGCACGCTCGAGAGGGTGGAGCCGGTCCCGACCGGTGCTGCTGTCGTGCTGGACACCGGGATCGTGGTCCTGCACGGACAGACCGGCGAGGAGGTCTGGAGCCATCTCGCCGCGGAGGGGGAGAGGTTCACGACCACCCGCACCGTGGACGGCTCGGCCTTCCTGGTCGCGCACGGTGCCGAGGACGCCGAGGTGCCGGAGGAGAGCCTGGTGCTCGACGCCGCCACCGGGGCGGAGGAAGGAGAGTTCCAGGTCCTGGAGGAGACGGACCCCTGGGGCCTGTGGCGCGTCAGCCGCGATGAGCGGGTGTCCCGCCCCGCCGGCGAGTCGGAATCGTTCCGCCCGATCTCGGTCGCCGAGATGGGAAGCGGTGAGCTCCGCTGGGAGCAGGAGGAGCCGCTGGAGTGCGAGGCCGCGCCAGGGCTTCCTGCCCAGCAGGTCGACGCGCTTCTCCACGAGTCGGTGCTCGCGGTCCTGGTCACGTGCAGCCCTGAGCGGTTCGAGGAGTCCATGGAGGTGACGACCGCGGTCGTCGGCCTGGACCTCTCGGACGGCGAAGAGCTCTGGCGGGAGGAGTTCACCCACGAGGCCGCGAGCCCCTTTCCCGCAGCCTCCGTCTCCCTCGACGGAGACATGATCGTCCTCCAGGGTGTCGAGCTTCCCGAGGCGCACGTCCTCAACGCCTCCGACGGGGAGGTCGTCGCCAGTAAGCCGCAGAACGTGGCGGGGGTGTTCGGCGGTGAAGTCCTGGCGTGGGAGGGAAGTGCCGGGGGTCGTCGTTACGACCTGCTCGGGATGGATCTGGAGACGGTGGAGTCCGTCGAGCTTCCAGGGAGTTCGGGAGGGTCGCTGCTGAGCGAGGAGGACGTCCTCCCCCTCGGTGACGGCCTGGTGAGCGTGGAGGTTCTGGAGGAGGGCGGCGTCTCGTCCGGGCTGGGTCTGGGTTTCACGCCGTGGGGCGGTGCTGAGACCGAGGTGCTCGACCCCGGTTTCCCGATCGAGGCCGGCGACTACTTCGACAGGTTCACGGGGCAGGTGGTCGAGGTTCCCGGCGCGGTGGTGCTGGTGGATGGCAGGTCCCCGGACCCCACCCAGCTGGTCGCCTACCAGTGAGCGCACCCCATCGACCGTGCTGTGGACCGGCACCCGGGGGGCCGGCCCTTCACCTGTGACACGAGAACTCTGAAAGGACACCTCTCCGTGAGATACGGGGCAGCCGTCGCCGTAGCGGCCACTTTTCTACTCACGTCCTGCGGTTCGGGCGGCTCAGCAGGGTCGGGCGGAGCGGAGGAGATACGGGACCTCGACCGTCCGGGCTCCGTCAGCGGTGTGGCGTGGACGTGGGAGGCGCCCGAGGGCGTCGCCGACCTCGCCGGCGTCCACGCGGTTCCCGGTGGAGTCGCCGCGGTCGTGGACGACGGGGTGATCGGCCTCTCGGGGGAGAACGGCGGCGTCATGTGGGAGCACAGGGCGCCCGGAAGCGAGGTGTTCGGTGCGGTGGCGGGCCAGGGGCGGTACTTCGTGCTCCAGGTCCTGGACCCCGACGACACGGAGGCGCCGCCGAGGATGGTCGTCGTCGACCTCTCCACGGGTGAGTCCGTCCACGACTACGAACTGCGGGACGGGGACAGCTCGTCCGGTCCGGTCCGGGGAGGACTGGCCGGCGTCACCGGTGAGCACTGGATCACCGTGGAGGGCGGCGAGGACCTGGTCGCCCATGAACTGGGCAGCGACGATCCCGCATGGTCTGTCCCGGGCGTCGCCGAGTGCGACGACGTCGGCAGCGTCGACCGGACCGCCGCGACGGACGACGTCCTGGTGGCTGCCTTCACGTGCTACGAGCAGCCCGAGGGCGAGGACCCGGTCGAGATGACCGAGGGGCAGGAGTTCGTGTCGGGTTTCGCGGGTTTCGATCCGGCGACGGGGGACGAGCTGTGGCGCACGGAGGCACCGGCGGGGATGTTCCCCGGAGACGCCCACGAGCGCGACCTCACCGTGCACGAGAGCGGGATCGTCACCGCCTACTACCCCTATGAGCAGGTCGGACAGGTCGTCGACGCCGCCACGGGTGACGTCGAGGCACTGGAAGGAGAAGTCCTCTGGTCCAGTGAGGACGGTTCCCTCGTGGGGGTGTGGGACGGGCGTACGCGCGGCTACCGGATCCAGGAGATCGGCGCAGACGTGAGGGAGAGCCTGGGGGACGAGCAGGTCGGCGCGGGCGCGGTGATCGTCAACGCGCTCCGGGGTGACATCGAGACGGTCGGGCTGGAGGGCGGTGTACTCCACATGGGCGACTTGTTCGAGGGCGGGGCGGGGGAGACGGAACTGGCCGCCTTCGAGGGCTTCGAGGAGACCGTTCCGGTCCCGTTCTCGTGGGACGCGGAAGCTTCGATGGAGGTGGACCAGACCGTCGTCGTGCCGGGAGCCGTCGCGGTCTCCTACATCGACCACTCCGGGAGCAGCGGGGTCATGGGCCTGCAGTAGGCCCGCCCGGCCCGGAACCGCAGGGCGGGGGGCGTACACCCCGCGCCCGGCTGCCGGAGGGGTCTACCCCTCGGAGCGGAAGAGGTCGAGGAACGCGGCGGCGAAGGCCGCCGCGTGGGCGGCGGCGACGGGCTGCCACCGGGTGTCGGAGTCCTCGTCCTTGCCGCTGAGCAGGTCGGAGACACCCCGGATCACCAGGGAGTCGGTGCCCGGGGACAGGTAGGCGCTGCGCAGGAAGCCGTAGCCCTCCATCTCCACCGCGACCGCGTCCCCGCAGTGCTCGCGCAGCCGTTCGGCGGTGAGCGAGTCCCGGTCCGCGACGACCTTGTTCCCCGAGGCCACCGGCTTGACGAAGGCCCGGGGCGGCTGCGGGAGGCGTTCCGTCAGCACCCGCTCCGGCCACTCCTGCCGGAACACCACGTCCATGGCCCGCTGCACGGCGGCGTGGGACGGGGCCGCCGTCTTCGCCCTCGAACGGAAGTCCGCCGCGTCCTCCTTGCCCGTCTCGTAGTCGTAGATCGCGTCGGCCACCACCACGTCGCCGAGCCGCACGTCCTTGACGCCGCCGGCCACGCCGACGAACAGGACGACCTCCGGCGCGAAGGCCGTGCGCGCCCTCTCCAGCGACACGCCCGCGTCGACGTTGCCCGGCCCGACCTGGGCCAGGGCGACCCGGCGCGTCCGCCGCCCCCCGGCGAGCGTGCCGATCCGGTAGAGGGTGCCGCTCTCGCCGTGCTCCTCGAACGGGCCGGTCAGGTGCGCCGCCACCGCCGCGTACTCGCTCGCGATGGCGGTGATCACCACCGCGTCCGCGAGCGTGCCGCGCCGGGCGTGCCGACCGGCGGACGGCGCCACCGACGGTTCAGGGGCGGCGGGTCCCTTGTTGACGGTGGTGCTGCCGGGGCCGAAGTTCATGCCGTCGGCGTTCTGCGTCCCGAACACCTGGTTGCCGTGGTTCGTGCCGTCCATGTTCTGCCTCCACACCTTCGTCCGTTGCCATGCCCTGTGCATGCGTCCGGGCCGCCGGACGGGTCGCGCGCCCGCGCCGACGGGACCGCGACCGGGCCCTGCCCGGGGGCGACCGGGCGCGGCCCCGAGCGTCTATTTCCGGCCGGAGCCGTCCCTGCCGGACCCGGACCCTGTGCCGGTGGCGGGCGCCGCGCTCCGGCCGCCCCCGCCCCTGCCGGACCCGGACCCGGGCCCTGTGCCGCCGGCGGGCGCCGCGCTCCGGCCGCCCCCGCCCCCGCCCCCGCTCCCCGGTCCGGCTCCCTTGTCGACGGTGGTGCTGCCGGGGCCGAAGTTCATGCCGTCGGCGTTCTGCGTCCCGAACACCTGGTTGCCGTAGTTGTTGTTGACGTTGTTGATGATGCGGCGCACCTGTTCGGTGTCGTAGCCCGCCTCCCGCAGCACGTCCCGGACGCAGATGAGCACCTTCTCCGGGACGGTCCGGGTGACGCGTTCGACGTCGTGGGCCTGGAACTCCTGGTCCAGGTCGGGAGAGGCCGAGCGGTGCCTGACACCCATCCGGGGGGAGTAGTCGAAGAACTCCCCGTGTGCCCGGGCCCAGGTGTACAGCCTCGTGTTCTCCGCTGCGGCACGGCGGGACCCGACCCAGGCCAACGCCTCCGCGGGGTTGGTCCTGAGGTCGTCCAGGACCCCGGTGAACGCAGCCCAGAACAGCCGCGCCGCCTCCGCGGGGCCGGAGCCGAACGGCAGGGGGCCCGTCGGAACCCGGTGGGCGGAGGAGACCGGTGGCATTACCAGGGTCTCGCCCTCGATGTTGAGCAGTCCGCCCTGGACGGTCAGCCGGACGAAGAAGGTCACCACCACCTGGCTCTCCCACATGCTGACCCCGATCTCCACGAAGTGGCGGGCGCGCTCGTGGAAGGCGTCGACGAATTCGCCGACCCATTCCTCGCGCAGCCGCCACCTCCGCTGGTCGATCAGCACCGGCGCCAACAGGGTGATGTCGTCCTGGCGCTTCCCCGACAGGAACACGCAGTCGGCCACCTCCACCTCGCGGCGGGTGCTCGTCCCCATGCCCTCGGTGCCGGTGAGCTGGGGGATCTCGGTGCGCAGGCGGTCGTAGAGCCGTTCGATCAGCGCCGAACCGGCCACCGCCGGGACGGCCCCGTCCGTTTCCGGGGCCGCTTCGGACTCGTCCTCCGTGTCCCGCCCCCACGACCCGTCCCGCTCCCTCCGCTCGGGGAAGAGCTTGAGGATCACGGGCCAGGAGGCATAGGGCTCGCCGACGCCGACGAACGGCGTGAGGTCGCTGTAGAAGGCCACCGGCACGGTGCCCACGCCGCTGTCCCGCCGAGGATGCGCTGCCCTCAGCCGGATCGCGTGGAGCGCGGCGTTGGTCCGTTTCCGTACCCAGAAGCCGATGCAGGCCGTGGTGCCCAGCAGGATCAGAAGAGCCGCCCAGGTGGGGATGACGGCTCCGAGACCGCCCGGGGCGGAGGCCCCCGAAGCGCCCATGCCGGAAGCGTTCAGGCCCAGCGGGTACGCGATCTCGCCCATGAGGAGGGCCGGTGCGACGACGCCCACGACAAGCAGGACGGCCGTCACGCTGATCAGCACGCCCAGGCACCCCCCGCGTCCCCTCGAGGCATCCTCGCCCTTACGGCGACGGCGACGGCGCCGCGCCAGGGCGACCAGCACCCCGACCAGGACGAGCGCCGTGAGGGAGGCGAGCACGTTGAAGAGGAGGAGAACCGCGACGGCCCCCAGGAACAAGGCTCCTGCCAGTGCCCGGACGTCACGCGCCCTGCGGCACTCCTCGGTGACGCGCACCGCGTCCAGCCCGGGTTCCCGGGGCACGGCGCGGTAGGGGTTCTCCACCCGCTCGCGCAGGACGTCGGCACGGAAGGCCGGATCCTGCCAGGCCGCGCAGCTCAGCCGCGCGGTGGAGTCGTACTCGGGGGCGCCCGCCGCGTGCTCGACGCTCCACACGGCGGGGGCCGCGGCGAAGGGGGCGGCCGGGGCCGCTGTCGGAGGAGGGGGGAGGCGGTCGGCGGGCCGCCTGCTCTGCTCGGGGACGTGCTCGGTCACGGTGGTCTCCTTCTGACCCCGGGCGCCGGTCATCGGTGTCCGGTCTCGGACGGATGGGGGATGTGGTGCTGCCGGGGCAGGGGGGAGCGCGGGGGTCGGGGCCGCCCAGCCGGTGCTCAGACGTCGTGAGCGGGAGCGCCGGGGACCCCGGCGGACTCCCACGCGGTGTCGAAGATCCGCAGCGCGAAGTCGTACAGGGCCCCTGACCGGTGGGCGACCACGCAGGGGGAGTGCCGCCCGTGCGCGTCGCCCTGGTACAGCGTGAGGAAGACGAGGTTGTCGGTGGCGATGACACGGTAGAGGTTCGGGAGGTCGTAGAAGCGGATTTCCGTGTTCTTCCGGTCCCGGGTGGCCTCGGACAGGTAGTGGAAGTTGGCCAGCACCTGCTCGGTGAGCAGGCCGCGGCCGAAACCGGGGTCGAGGGAGATGAGCTCCTCCTCCCTCCGCTCCAGCCAGGAGCCCCCGCCCCCGGGGGCACGGCCCGGGGCGCTTCCGGCCCGGCTCCCGTCCGGGAGCCCCGCCGGACCCTCCCCCTCCGCCTCCGGGGAGGCGGTGGGGGAGGGCCGGTCGGAGCCCGGGTCGGGCAGGAGCACCCGGACGAAGTCCGGCGGCCGTCCTCCGCCGTTCCACAGCGGCGCGAAGCCGTCCCGGGTGAGTTCGTTCCCCCGCCCGACCATGACGCGGAGCCAGCGCGCCCGGCCGATCTCGCCGGACAGCTCGGCCCTCGCGTCGTCCTGGTGCCGGTGGACCCGCAGCACCCCGAGCCCGCTCAGGCGGGCGACCGCTGCCAGGAGCCACCAGCGCAGACGCCGGGACAGCAGGCCCCCGAGCCCGACGGTGACGGCCGTGGCGGCCAGCGAACTGGTGACCCCGAGCATGAATTCCGTCAACGTGGGCTCCTCGTGGGGGCTGCCGGACCGGCCCGACTCGGCAGGAGACTTTCTAGTCACATTGACCATAACGGGAGATCTGTTTCAGGTCAAGGGGACCTTTAGTAGATTGGCCGGATGACGCACAGCGCTCCACCAGCGGTTCCCCGGTTCCCCGTCTCGGTGACGGTCGACCTCGTCATCTTCACGGTCCGGGACGACGCCCTCCACGTGCTCCTCGTCGAGCGGGGCAAGGAGCCCTTCCTCGGCGGCAGCGCCCTGCCCGGCGGCTACGTCCGGCCCGACGAGGGGCTGGACGAGGCCGCGCTCCGCGAACTGCGGGAGGAGACCGGCCTGGACGGCGGACGGCTCCACCTGGAGCAGCTGCGGTCCTACGGCGCCCCCGGCCGCGATCCGAGGGGGCGCGTCATCACCGTCGCCTACCTGGCCCTGGGGCCGGACCTCCCCGCTCCCGTGGCGGGGACCGACGCCGCCCGCGCCTTCTGGGCCCCGGTGGGGGAGGCCCTGCGCGCGGACTCCGGCCTCTCCTTCGACCACGGGGCGATCCTGGCCGACGCGGTCGAGCGGGCCCGCTCCAAGCTGGAGTACACCACGGTGGCCACGAGCTTCTGCCGGGAGCCCTTCACGGTCAGCGACCTGCGGCACGTCTACGAGGTGATCTGGGGGATCGCGCTGGACCCCAGCAACTTCCGCCGCAAGGTCACCAGGACGGCGGGCTTCCTCGAACCCACCGGGGAGCGCCGGACCTCGGAGACCGGCCGCCCGGCCGCCCTGTACCGGTTCGGAGGGGCCGCCGTGATGTCCCCGCCGCTCCTGCGCTCCGGCGACATCGCGGGCCGGGGCGCCGGGGGCGGATCCGGCCGCGGATGAGGCGCACGGCGCGCCGCGCGACACCCGCGGCAGGGGGAGCGGCCCCCGGCGCCCCCGGAGCGGGCGGGACGGGGGTCCGGGCCCCGACGCGCCGGGGCCCGCCCGGGCCCGGGGTGGAACGGGAAACGGACACCGTGGTTGGCTACGGACATGTTCGCTATCACCGCAGCACGCATCTCACCCGAGGACCCGCTCTCCGGCCTGGAGGCGGGTGAACGCCCCGACCCCGAGCCCCGCGAGGGGTGGACCGTGGTCGACGTCAGGGCCGCCGCCCTCAACCACCACGACCTGTGGAGCCTGCGGGGCACGGCGCTCAGCGAGAAGCACCTGCCGATGGTCCTGGGCACCGACGCGGCCGGCACCGACGAGGACGGCAACGAGGTCATCGTGCACGGCGTCGTCGGCGACCCCGCGGCGGGCGGCGGCGACGAGACCCTCGACCCGCGCCGGTCGCTGTTCTCGGAGGTCTACGACGGCTGCCTCGCGGAGAAGATCGCCGTCCCGAGGCGCAACCTGGTGCCCAAGCCGCCGGAGCTGAGCTTCGAGGAGGCCGCCTGCCTGCCCACCGCGTGGCTCACCGCCTACAGCATGCTCTTCGGCAAGGCCGACCTCCGGCCCGGTTCGGCGGTGCTCGTGCAGGGCGCGGGCGGCGGGGTGTCGGCGGCCCTCATCCGGCTGGCGTCCCACGTGGGGCACCGCGTCTACGCCACCAGCAGGAGCGAGGCTAAGCGGGAGCGGGCGCTCGCCCTGGGCGCCCACGCGGCGCTGCCCACGGGCGAGCGGCTGCCGGAGAGGGTCGACGCCGTCTTCGACTCGGTCGGCAAGGCCACCTGGGGCCATTCCCTGCGCTCCCTCAAGCCGGGCGGCGCGGTCATCACCTGCGGCGCCACCAGCGGTGACGCCCCCTCCGCCGAACTCAACCGCGTGTTCTTCCTCCAGCTGCGGGTCATCGGCTCCACCATGGGGACCCGGGAGGAACTGGACGCCCTGGCGAGGATGTGCGCCCGCACCGGCGTGCGCCCCGAGATCGACCGGGTGCTGCCCCTGGAGCGGGCCCGGGAGGGGTTCCGGGCGATGCTCGACGGGGACCACTTCGGCAAGATCGTCTTCACGGTCTGACCCGCGTCCGCCGGCTCCGCCCGGGACGGCGCGTGCCGCGGCCGTCCCGGGGGCCGCGCCCCGGAGTCCCGTCCGGCGGGACCCTCCGCCGGACGGCCCGCCCGACCGGTCCCGGGGCCCGGCGAGGGGTTTCCGAGTCGAGGACAGAGGATGACCGCCTCTCCCCGTAGCTTCGTCCCGAAGACGCCGGGCGCGGCCCGGCCGAGGACGGGGGCACACCATGCTGCGCGGAATGAGCACCATCAGCCTGTGGGCGGACGACGTCGCCGAGGCCGTCGACTGGTACACGGAGGTCCTGGGCGCCGAACCGTACTTCGAGCGCCCGGGGCAGGGGCTGCCGCCCGCCTACGTCGAGTTCCGGATCGGCGACCACCAGCACGAACTGGGCATCATCGACCGCAGGTACGCCCCGGCCCCGGCGAGGCCGGGCCCGGGCGGCGCGGTGGTGTTCTGGCACGTGGACGACGTGGAGGGGGCCGTCGGGCGCCTGCTCGGCCTGGGCGCGACCGAGTACGAGCCGATCACGGAACGGGGCCCGGGTTTCGTCACCGCGTCGGTGGTCGACCCGTTCGGCAACGTGCTGGGGGTCATGTACAACTCCCACTACCTGGAGATGCTCGACGCGCGCCGAACCCCGGGCCCGTGACGGCGGGGGCACGGTGCGCCTCGCGCGCCCGCGCCCAGAACGACCGGCACGGCCGACGGGACCCCTGACGCCGCGTGCGCCCCGCGCGCCCGGAACGCCGGAGGGCCGGGACGCCCGCGGCGTCCCGGCCCTCACGAGAGCGGTCGGGGGCGGACGGCGCGTCCGCCGCCCCCGACCCGCCCGCTACTCGTCGTCCTCGTCCTCGTCGCGGCGGCGCTTCTTCTTGCCGTCCCGGCCCGGGCGCAGCAGCGCCTCGGCCAGGGCGAGCACCGTCTCCTCCAGGGAGGAGAACCGCTTGGTGATGTCGTCGTGCGAGTTCTCGACCGCCTCGGTGACGGTCTCCTCCAGCTCGTGGCGGTCCGGGCGCTGCTTGAGCTCGCGCAGCACCGGGGCCACCGCCGAGGTGACGTGCTCGTCGATCTCGTCCAGCTTGCCGGAGTGGTCCAGCTGCGGACGGTCCACCAGGTCGGTCAGGCGGCGGTGCAGCTCGCTGACCTCCATGGTCTGCGGAAGCTGGTTGAGCCGCTGGTTGAGCGCCTCCAGCCGGTCGTCGATGGCCTCCATGCGGCCGTCCACGCCCTCGAAGTGCCCGCTGACGCCCTCGAACTGGCCCTCGACGCCGTTGATCCGGCCGTCCACGCCGTCCAGGCGGCCGTTGACACCGTCCATCCGGCCGTCGATGCGGTCGATCTTGCCCTCGACGGACTCGAAGCTTCCCTCGAAGTGCCCCTCGAAGGTGTCGAAGCGGTCGGTGAGGCGGCCCAGCTCGTGGTCCACCTTGCCGGTGATCTGCGAGAGGTGGTTGTCGACCTTGCCGGTCAGCGCCTCGCGCTGCCGCTCCAGGCGCTCGTCCAGCGCGCCGCGGTGGGCCTCGACCTGCTCGGTGAGCGCCTCGGCCAGCGTCCGGTGCCGCTCCTCGGACTCCGTGGAGAGCCTGTCGCCGGACTCCCGGACGGACTCGCGCAGCTCCGCGAAGCCCGCGGTGACCCGCTCGGAGTCCTCGGAGATCCGGGCGCCCAGGGCGTCGGCGCGCTCGGCCAGGGCCTCGCGCAGCCGCTCCGACGCGGACTCGGCGTGCTCCCGGGTCTCGGTACGGCCCAGCTCCATCTCCTCGCCGAGCTCGGCCAGGCGCTGGCGCAGGTGGGTGCGCAGCTCGGTGAGCGACGACTCGTGGTTCTCCCGCAGCTTGGCGAGCGATCCCGTGACGTCGGCGACGGCGGCGGTCGCCTCGGCGTGGTTCTCCTCGGCCTGCGTGCTGAGGTAGCCGACGCTCTCCGCGACCTTGGCGGCCAGGGCCTCGTGCTTGCCGGTGAGGGCCTCGTGGCGCTCGCCGGACGCGGTCGCCAGGGCGGTGAGCTCCCCGGCCAGGGCGGTGGTGCGCTCGCCCAGCTCGCCGGTGTTCTCCTGGAGGCGGGCCAGCAGGGCCTCGTGCTGCTGCGCGGTGCGCTCCTCCAGAGCGGTGCGGAGCTCGGCGGTGCGCTCCTCCAGGGCGGTGCGCAGTTCGGCCGTCCGCTCCCCGCCCTCGGTGCGCAGCTCGGCGGCGCGCTCCTCGACGGAGGCCCGGAGGTCGCCGGCGCGCTCCTCCACGAGGGCCCGCAGCTCGCCGGAGACCTCTTCGACCTTGGCGGTGACGGTCTCGCCCAGGCCGGCGCCCGCGGCGGTGAGGGCCTCGCGGCTCTCGGCGACGACGCCCGCCAGGCTCTCGCGCCCGGCCTCGACGGCGCCGGTGATCTCGGTCCGCCCGGCGGCCAGCGCCTCGGCCAGCTCGGTGCGCCCCTCGGCGAGGGAGTCGGAGAGCTCGGTGCGGCTCTCGGCCAGAGCGGTGACGACGGCCCCGTGCCGCTCGCCGGAGACCTCGGAGAGGGCGGACAGCGACGCCTCGACGGCGTCGGCCTTGGCGGTGAGCGCGGCGAGGGCGGTGTCGAGGGAGTCCAGACGGGCGCCCACGGTCTCGCTCAGCCCGTTCAGGCGCTCACCGAGCTCGGTGACCTGGTCGGCCGTCCGGTCGCCGGTCTCGGCCATCCGCTGGAGGCGGGTGAGCACGGTGTCCAGGTGTCCGGCGATGCGCTGGGTGTCGGCCCGCAGGGAGGGCATGTCCGACAGCGGCTTGACCTGCTGGCCGACGACCTCGATGTGCTCGGCGAGGGTCTCGGCCCATTCCGGCGGGCGGGCGAGGAAGTCGTCGATGCGCCCGTTGACCGTGGTGACGGACTCGGCGAGGGAGGTGAGCTCGCGCTCGCGCAGTTCGCGGAGCAGCCACTCCATCCCCTCGAGGCGCTGGCGCATCTCCTCGCTGACGGCGCCCTGCGACTTCTGCTCGGAGACGTGCTCCTGGGCGGCCTGGGAGAGCAGGTCACGCATCCGGTCGGAGACACCGGACTGACCTCCCCCGTTGAGGAAGTTGTGATTGGTCTGTTCCACCGAGGTGCTCCTTTGGTTCTGGCGCTCCCGTACCCATGCGGGGGAGTGGACGGTTCCGGACGGGTCGGGTTCTCGATGGTCCCCGGGCGGGCGGCGCTCCCGCGGCGGTTACCGCCCCATCGTGACTGGAGTGTGACTGTCCGTATATGTACGGCGCAAGGCCCGAGATCCGACCGCATCGCGGGGCGGGCCGCTCACACGAGTCTTCCGGGTGAATCCATGAGAAGGGAAGGACTGCAGCGGTCGTCAGTTTAACGACCTGGGTCCCTGCGCCCCCAGGGGACGGCGGAAGATCTGGGTGAGAGAGGTAACGATCTGGGGTCCCCGCCCCCGCCGCCGGGCGCACCGGGGGCCCGGGCGCCCACGGGCCGCCGACGGGGGGTCACACCGGGGAGGGGGCCCCGACCTCGCGGCACAGCAGGCAGAAGGGCCGGTCGCCGATCCTGGTGAGGACCACGGTCACCGACTCCGGGCCCGACGCCCGCAGATCACGGCGCAGCTTCTCCGTGTCCACGGCCGATCCGCGTTTCTTGATCGTTACCGTCCCGGCGTCCAGCGCCCGCACCGCAAACCTCAGGCGCTTCAAGGAGAACGGCAGCATCTCCACCACCTCCAGCACCCGCCACAGCGGCGACACGGCCGCCGTGTCCGCGGTGAAGTAGGCGATCCGCTCGTCCAGCAGCGCGCCGTCCACCCGCGCCGCCGCCTCCGCCACCAGGTGCGACCGCACCACGGCCGGGTCCGGGTCGTACAGGTAGCGCCGGGCCGGGGCCACGGGCGCCGGCCCCGCCCCGGGGTCGGCGTCCAGGTGCGCGGCCGCCCCCTCCCGGGCCAGCAGGCCCTCGCGCTCGTGCAGGACCGTGGCGCGCCGCCGGGCCCCCGCGTCCTCCGCCAGGGCGCCGAACCACAGGGCCGTCTCCTTGAGCTCCCCGTCCACCGAGATCCACTCGGCGGAGGCGTCCTCGGGCAGCGCCTCGTGCGGGATGCCCGGAGCCGCCTTCAGGCAGGCGGCCTCCGCGGCCCCGGCCAGCCCCGTCGCCACGTCCCACGGGGGGGAGTAGGCGGCCGGGTCGAACACCCGGCCGCGCCCGCCGCGCCTGGCCGGGTCGCAGAACAGCAGCGGGTAGCGGCCGGCCGCCGACGCGCCGACCTCGCCCTCGCGGACCCGCGCCAGGTCCGACAGTCCGAGGGCCCCGATGTTGGCGCGGGCGACCGCCACCGTCAGCGGGTCGGAGTCCACGCCCTCCACGGCGACGCCGCGCCCGGCCAGCGCCAGCAGGTCCGCGCCGATCCCGCAGCACAGGTCGCCCGCGAAGCCGCCCGCCGCCCCCGCGACCGCGGCGGTCCGTCCCGCCCGGTACTCGGCCACGACGCGCCGGGTGGACTGCTCCAGGCCGTTGGGCGTGAAGAACATCCGCCCCGCCGCGTCGCCGAACTTGGCCCGGCCGCGCTCGCGGAGGGAGACCTGGGTCAGGAGCGCGTTGACCAGATCCGAGACGGGCAGATCAGGGTCCAGGGCCGCCACGCGCGGGTCGGACCGCAGCAGGGACGCCGTGCCGAGCTGGTCCCGGACCGCGCTCCCCGGATCGACGCCCGCCAGCACCTCCCGGCCCGCGTCGGAGAGCAGCGCCTCGAAGGCGGGCACGCGCATGGGGTTCACCTCGGACATCGAAGGGCGGTCTGCGTCGGCGGACCCGGACGCCCCGCGCGTCGTGGGGCCGCCGCGGCGCGGGGCCGGATGTCCGGCTCCTCACGGAAGTCCCCGACCGGGGGTCACGGTCGCATTTCCATTCTGGCACTCTCAGGGGTAGAGTGCTAATCGCGACGACGCCGGTCTGGCACCCGCGACGACAGGCCGCCTCTGTCGCCCCTTTTTCGCAGTCGGTCCGCGTGCCAGCGCGGACCGGAGCCAGTACACCGAAACCTTGAAGGGGGAGGTCACACCGTGTCGACCGCCACCAAGACCGTGCTGAAGCCGCTCGAGGACCGCGTCGTGGTCAGGACGCTGGAGGCCGAGCAGACCACCGCTTCCGGTCTGGTCATCCCGGACACCGCCAAGGAGAAGCCCCAGGAGGGCGAGATCCTCGCCGTGGGCCCCGGCCGTTGGGACGACGAGGGCGACAAGCGCATCCCGCTGGACGTGAAGGTCGGCGACGTCGTCCTCTACAGCAAGTACGGCGGCACCGAGGTCAAGTACGACGGCCAGGAGTACCTGGTCCTCTCCGCCCGCGACCTGCTCGCGGTCGTCGAGAAGTAGGTCTCGACGGGGCCCGGTCCACCGGGCTCGGAGCCAGGCATCCCGCACCGGTCGGCATAACGCCGGGCGGGGCGGGATGCTCGTTTTATACGAGCCTCAAGAGGAAGCACCCACATGCCGAAGATCCTGGAGTTCGAGGACGACGCCCGCCGCGCCCTCGAGCGGGGCGTCGACCGCCTCGCCAACGCCGTCAAGGTGACGCTCGGTCCGCGCGGCCGCAACGTCGTCATCGACAAGAAGTTCGGCGCCCCCACCATCACGAACGACGGCGTGACCGTCGCCCGTGAGATCGAGCTGGACGACCCGTACGAGAACCTGGGCGCCCAGCTGGTCAAGGAGGTCGCCACCAAGACCAACGACGCCGCCGGTGACGGCACCACCACCGCGACCGTCCTGGCCCAGGCCCTGGTCCGCGAGGGTCTGCGCAGCGTCACCTCCGGCGCCTCCCCGCTCGCCCTCAAGAGGGGCATCGACGCCGCGGCCGCCCGCGTCTCCGAGATCCTCCTGGAGCGCGCCCGCCCCGTCGAGGAGCGCGAGGACATCGCCTACGTGGCGACCAACTCCGCCCAGGACGCCCAGATCGGCGACCTGATCGCCGAGGCGTTCGACAAGGTCGGCAAGGACGGCGTCATCACGGTGGAGGAGGCCCCCACCTTCGGGATGGACCTCGACTTCACCGAGGGGCTCCAGTTCGACAAGGGCTACGTCTCGCCCTACTTCGTCACCGACGGCGACCGCCAGGAGGCGGTGCTGGAGGACGCCCTCATCCTCATCAACCAGGGGAAGATCAGCAGCCTCAACGAGCTGCTGCCCCTGCTGGAGAAGGTCGTCCAGAGCAAGAAGCCGCTCCTGATCATCGCCGAGGACATCGACGGCGACGCGCTGGGCGCCCTGGTGCTCAACAAGATCCGGGGCACGCTCAACGTCGCCGCCGTCAAGGCGCCCGGCTTCGGCGAGCGCCGCAAGGCCATGCTCCAGGACATCGCCGTCCTCACCGGCGGCCAGGTCATCGCCGAGGAGGTCGGCCTGACCCTGGAGAACGCCGAACTCGACGCGCTGGGCAGCGCCCGCCGCACCGTCATCACGAAGGACGCGACCACCATCGTGGACGGTGCGGGCGAGCAGTCCGAGATCGACGACCGCGTGCGCCAGATCCGCAAGGAGATCGAGGCGAGCGACTCCGACTGGGACCGCGAGAAGCTCCAGGAGCGCCTGGCCAAGCTCGCGGGCGGCGTGTCCGTCCTGCGCGTCGGCGCCGCCACCGAGGTGGAGCTCAAGGAGAAGAAGCACCGCCTGGAGGACGCCATCTCGGCGACCCGCGCGGCCATCGAGGAGGGCATCGTCGCCGGCGGCGGGGCCTCCCTGGTGCACGCGGCGTCCGCCCTGGACGACCTCGGGCTGACCGGCGACGAGGCCACCGGTGTGGCGATCGTGCGCCGCGCCCTGGTCGAGCCCGCCCGGTGGATCGCGGAGAACGCGGGCGCCGAGGGCTACGTCGTGACCCACCGGATCTCCGAGCTGGAGGTCGGCCACGGTTACAACGCCGCCAAGGGCACCTACGGCGACCTGACCGCCCAGGGCATCCTGGACCCGGTCAAGGTCTCCCGCTCCGCCGTCCAGAACGCCGCGTCCATCGCGGGCATGCTCCTGACCACCGAGGTCCTGGTGGCGGACAAGCCCGAGGAGGAGGCGGACGACCACGGCCACGGCCACGGTCACTGACCCCACGCCCCGGACCCGGTGACGGGTCGGGTGCGAATCCGGCCCGGGGGCGGGACACGTCGGTGTCCCGCCCCCGCGCACTACCACGTGAGCCCCTCTTTTCCCTCTGGAGTGTGTGGCGTTTTCGGACGTTTTTCCCAAAACGTGACCATTCCGTAGTTGGCGATTGGAGCGGTTGGGTCCCGCAGTGGGGGCATCATTCCTAACGTGACGGATGCAGGCGCCCGGGGGGGCGCTACCGCGCAGCGGCCAGGAACACACGGGCAGGCGGACTCCGCCGCCCGCGACACAGGGTTGAACCATCTGGGCTCGCTCGCCGTCCGGGGGGACGACGGGGCCATGGACTCGCTGTTGCGCGCGGTCCGGCCCATGGTGGTCAGGTACTGCCACGCACGCCTCGCACGGGTCTCGGGCCTGGCCCACTACTCCGACGACGTGGCGCAGGAAGTCTGCATCGCGCTGCTCTCGGCCGTACCGCGCTACCAGGACCGGGGCCGCCCCTTCGCGGCCTTCGTGTTCGGCATCGCCGCCCACAAGGTCGCCGACACCCTGCGCGTCGCGGGCAGGGTGGAGACGGTGCCCACCGACGCGGTGCCCGAGCAGCCGGACGACGACCCGGGCCCGGAGGAGTCGGCGGTGCGGGTGATCGAGGCCCAGCGAGCGAGGGAGCTCCTGGACGAGCTGCCGGAACAGCAGCGCAAGCTCCTGGTCATGAGGGTGATCGCAGGACTGACAGCGGATGAGACGGGACATGTACTGGGAATGTCGGCGGGCGCGGTACGGGTCGCCCAGCACCGAGCTATCGCTCGGCTTCGGCAGGTGGCCGTGGCGAACCGCCTCCTCCCCTGAACACGGCGGACGCCCCCGTCCCGGGCGCCGCGTGTGCCCCGACCGCCCGCGGGTCCACGGCCGCTGCCGCTACCCCGGCCGGGCCGGACGCCGCAGCTCCGGCTGGCACTGAGCGCGCCGCACCGCGCGCCGGCCCCGCCCCGTCGCCCCGCCCTCCGGCGGGTGGCCGCCCTTGATCCCCGGCCCCTCCGGCGACCGGCCCCTTCGTGCTGCCCGGCCGCTCCGGTGAACGGCCGCCCGTGGACGCCCGGTCCTTCGCCGGGTGGCCGCCCGTGGCCGTCCCGGCCTCCGGCGGGCGGCCCCTCCGCCCCTCCCGCGGGAAGCCCGGGGCGCCGGCCGGTGTTGTGCGGAGGCAAGGGGCGGACAGGTCCGTCCGAGCACGCCCCCAAACCGTGATACCGCTCACTTTCGGGCCGGGGTGACGGGTCAAACACCTCATTCCACCGGGGCCGCACAGGGCGACGACCTAGGATGAGACGACACGCGGGGGCGAAACCGCGCAGGTGTGCCGGGAAAGCGGAGGTTGTGTCATGGGCCAGGAGTACAGCGACTACGGGGACAAACTGCTGCCGCCGGGGTTGACCTACGACGACGTGCTCCTCGTACCGGCCTACTCCGACCTCCAGCCGGGCGAGGTGGACACCACCACCCGCCTGTCCCGCAACATCACCCTGAGCATCCCCCTGCTGTCCGCGGCGATGGACACCGTCACCGAGGCCCGGATGGCCGTGGCCATGGCGCGCCAGGGCGGCGCCGGCGTCCTGCACCGCAACCTCTCCGCCGAGGACCAGGCCAGCCAGATCGACCTGGTCAAGCGCTCCGAGGCCGGGATGGTCACCGACCCCGTCACCTGCAAGCCGGAGGACGACCTCGCCGAGGTCGAGCGCCTGTGCGCCCACTACCGGATCTCCGGCGTCCCCGTCACCGACGCCGGCGGCTCCCTCGTCGGCATCGTCACCAACAGGGACATGCGCTTCGAGAGCGACCGCGCCCGGCTGGTCCGCGACGTCATGACCACCGAGAACCTGGTCACCGCCCCCGTCGGCGTGAGCCGCGAGCAGGCCTTCGAGCTGCTCCGCAGGCACAAGGTCGAGAAGCTGCCCCTGGTCGACGCGCAGAACCGCCTGCGCGGCCTGATCACCGTCAAGGACTTCATCAAGAGCGAGCAGTTCCCCGACGCCACCAAGGACGCCGACGGGCGCCTGGTCGTCGGCGGCGCCGTCGGCGTCGGACCCGAGGCCGAGGAGCGGGCCAAGCTGCTCGTCGAGGCCGGGGTCGACTTCGTCGTCGTGGACACCGCGCACGGCCACTCCGCCGGGCTCGCCGACATGATCACCAAGCTCAAGGCCAACTCCCGCGCCGACATCGTCGCGGGCAACGTGGCCACGCGGGCCGGAGCCCAGCTGCTCGTCGACGCCGGCGCCGACGCCGTCAAGGTCGGCGTGGGCCCGGGCTCCATCTGCACCACCCGCGTCGTCGCCGGCGTCGGAGCGCCGCAGCTCACCGCCATCCTGGAGGCATCCAGGGCCTGTGGTCCGGCGGGCGTCCCCCTCATCGCGGACGGCGGGCTCCAGTACTCCGGCGAGATCGCCAAGGCCATCGCCGCGGGCGCCAGCACGGTCATGCTCGGCAGCCTGCTCGCGGGTGTCGAGGAGAGCCCGGGAGAGCTGATCTTCATCAACGGCAAGCAGTTCAAGGCCTACCGGGGCATGGGCTCGCTCGGCGCCATGCGGGGCCGGTCCTTCTCCAAGGACCGCTACGCCCAGGCCGACGTCGCCTCCGAGGACAAGCTGGTCCCCGAGGGCATCGAGGGCCAGGTGCCCTTCCGCGGCCCGCTCCAGGCGGTCGCCCACCAGCTGGTCGGGGGCCTCCACCAGTCCATGTGGTACGCGGGAACCCGTACCGTGCCCGAACTCCGCGAGCGCGGCCAGCTGATGCGGATCACCAGCGCCGGACTGCGCGAGAGCCACCCGCACGACATCAAGATGACCGTCGAGGCGCCCAACTACAACGCGCGCTGACCCGTCCCGCGCGCCGGTCCGCCGGCGCGTCGGCGGTGCGGGCCGTCCGGGAGACCCCTCCCGGGCGGCCCTTCCTCGTCTCCCCCTTCCGCTCCCCGCCCCGGCGGCGCTGCGGGCGGCTCCGACGCCCGGACGTCCGAGGACCCCGTGACCGTCGGGGACCCCGTCGCCCACGGGGACGGGTGGGACCGCCGGGGCCTGCCCGGCCGGTGGGACGGCGACCCGGTCGGCCCCGATACGCGAGTCCAGGCGGAGCGGGTCAAACCCGGTCCAACTTTTGGGCGGATAGACTCTCGGCGGCAGGAAAGACGCCGGTAGACGAGCCGGTGCCGCACGTCAGAGGGGATCGAAACGTTGGCGCAGGTGGAGATCGGGCTGGGCAAGAACGGGCGCCGGGCCTATGAGCTCGACGAGATCGGGATCGTGCCTGCCCGACGCACGAGGGACCCGGAGGAGGTGTCGATCGCCTGGCAGATCGACGCCTACCGGTTCGAGACGCCGCTGGTGGTCAGCCCCATGGACAGCGTCGCCTCCCCCAAGACGGTCGTGGCCGTCGGGGAGCAGGGCGGTCTGGGAGTGCTCGACCTGGAGGGCCTCTGGACCCGCTACGAGGACCCGGAACCGCTGCTCCAGGAGATCCGCGAGCTGGACGACGTCGCGGCCACCAAGCGGCTCCAGGAGATCTACGCCGCCCCCATCCAGGAGGAGCTGATCGGCCGCCGGATCGAGGAGATCCGCGACGCCGGACTGGTCACCGCGGCACGGCTGTCGCCGCAGCGCACCGCCCAGTACCACAAGGCCGTCGTCGACGCCGGCGTGGACATCTTCGTGATCCGCGGCACCACGGTGTCCGCCGAGCACGTGTCCGGACGCGCCGAGCCGCTCAACCTCAAGCAGTTCATCTACGACCTGGACGTCCCGGTCGTGGTGGGCGGGTGCGCCACCTACACCGCGGCCCTGCACCTGATGCGGACCGGCGCGGCCGGCGTGCTGGTGGGCTTCGGCGGCGGTTCCGGGCACACCACGCGGTCCGTGCTCGGCGTGGCCGTGCCGATGGCGAGCGCCATCGGCGACGTGGCCGCCGCGCGCCGCGACTACCTGGACGAGTCCGGGGGCCGCTACGTGCACGTCATCGCGGACGGCGGCATGACCGGCAGCGGTGACATCGCCAAGGCCCTGGCCTGCGGCGCCGACGCCGTCATGGTGGGTTCTCCGCTGGCGCGGGCCACGGAGGCCCCCGGCGGCGGCTACCACTGGGGCAGCGAGGCCCACCACGAGGAGCTGCCGCGCGGCGAGCGGGTCAGGGTGGGCACCATCGGCGACCTCAAGTCGATCCTGCACGGCCCGGCCGACACCAGCGACGGTTCCATGAACCTCATGGGCGCCCTGCGCCGCACGATGGCCACCTCCGGCTACACGGACCTCAAGGAGTTCCAGCGGGTCGAGGTCGTCGTCAACCCGCACCGCTAGGCGTACGCGTCCCGAGCGGGCCGAGGGGGCCGTGCCGTCCGGCACGGCCCCCTCGCGTCGTCGCCCCCGCGGCCGCGCGTCCGGACAGGCCCGGGGCCGGACAGGCCCGCCGCACGGCCCCGCGGGCCGCCCGGTGGCCGGGTCGGCGCCGCCCCGAGGACGGGGTCCGCTTCCCTGAGCTGGGCGAACGAGGGCGGGGGTGGGATCGATGAGCACCGGCTGTCCCCGGTCGCGTACTTTGGTGACGCGTGATGTGCAGTTGACCTTTTCCTGACGAGCGGGGAGCCAGATGGGCAGCCGACGGGCCACCGGTACCGGGAGGCGTCGAAGTCGTGGTCCGGTGATCGTCGTCTGTGTGACGCTCTCACTGTGCCTGTTGGTGACAGGGGGAGTGTTCTACCTGGTGGGGCGGGTTTCCGACGCCCTCAACGAGTGGTCCCCGCCCGCCGGGCCGACCGCCGAACCCCAGGCCGGCACCATCGAGACGCCGCCGCACGACCAGCTCACGGGGCCGCCGGACCGCTCCGAGCTGACGGCGGCCGCGGCGGACCCGGACGCGTCCGGGGAGCCGGGCGCCGACGAGCGGCACACGCCGGAGCCGACCGCCCCGCGCGCCGAGGGCGCCTGGGTGGAGCGGGTGGCCGAGGCGACCACCATCCCGGGCCGGGCCCTGGAGGGGTACGCGAGCGCGCAGCTGGTGATGGCCGAGGACCAGCCGTCCTGCCAGCTGTCCTGGCCCACCCTGGCCGGGATCGGCATGGTGGAGTCGATCCACGGCACCTACGCCGGGGGCGAGCTCGGACCGGACGGCACCACGACCGTGGACATCATCGGCATCCCGCTCGACGGCACCAACAACACCCGCGCGATCCCCGACACCGACGGCGGCCGGTACGACGGCGACACCGAGTGGGACCGGGCGATCGGCCCGATGCAGTTCATCCCGACGACGTGGGGGCGCTGGGGCGCCTCGCTGGAGGGCGGCGACCCCGACCCGCACAACATCGACGACGCGGCGCTGGCCGCCGCCCGGTACCTGTGCGCGGAGGGCCGCGACCTGACCGACGCGGCCGACTGGGAGGCCGCGATCCTGGAGTACAACCAGTCCAGGGAGTACGTCAACGACGTCCTCGCCTACGCGCACGCCTACGCCGACGCGTCCGCCTGAGCGGCTTCCGTCCACAGGCCCCGGCGGGGCCTCCCGCGGAGCGGTTCCGCGTGGTTCCCTGGAATCGGGGGGTCCCCGGGCCCGCTCCGCGCAGCCGTGCCCGCACTCACCCGCGCGCCCCGGCCCCCTCCGGTGTGCCGGGCCCCGCGGCCCCGCCTGCCGTGCCGGTCCCGGACGTCCCGCCGTTCCCCGCCCCGCCTGCCGTGCCGGTCTCGGTCCCGGTCCCGCCCGCGGCGTCCCGCGCGAGCGCGTCGCTCTCCTCCCGGGTGGGGACGCCCTCCCGGGCGAGCGCGCTCTCGGGTGCGAGCCGCGCGAGCAGCGTCCGGCTGATGTCGAGCAGCTGGTCGCGCTGCTCGGCGCTGAGCACGTCGAACAGGTTCTCCCGCATGCTGACCACATGCCTCGCGCCGGCGTCCCGCAGGACCCCGCGGGCCTTGTCGGTGAGGACGGCGAACCAGCTGCGGCGGTCCTCCTCGCAGTGCACGCGGTCCACGAGGCCCGCCTCGGCCAGCTTCCGCACCGCGTGCGAGATCCGGCTGGCCCTGGTGTGGGTCAGCTCGGCCAGGTCGCTCATCCGCAGTGACCCGTGCTCGCTCTTCGAGAGCAGGACGAGCAGCTCGTAGTAGGTCAGGGGGAGGTCCACCTCCTGCTGGACGTCGCGCTCCACGCGCTGGTCCAGCAGGCGGAAGGCCAGTGTGGCGGCGTCCCAGGTCCGCTCCTCGGACGTGCTGATCCCGCAGTGCTCGCTCATGGGCAAATGCTACCACTTTGGAATGTTGCGCACTGAAGCATTCTGTCTTACTCTCGTGCTGAATAGTTCAGCACTGGATCAAACCCCTCCCAGAGAGCCGGGTCCCATGAACCCCACCGAATCCGCAGCCACCACCGGCGCCGTGACGCCCGCCCGTCCCACGGTCCCGGCGGAGCCCCCGCCCACCGCCGACCCCGCGAGGCCCGCCGCCCCAGCCGCGGGCGCCGACCCCGCCGCTCCCGGGCGCTCACCGCGGTCCGGACCCGACGCCCCCGGGCGCCACCGCCGCCCTCTTCGCCGCGGCCCTCGCAGCCGACTCCTACTGGGCGATGCTCCCGGCGGTCGTCCTGCTCGGGGTGACGGCGGGGACCACCCACCCGGTGCTGTTCGCCGCCGCCGCGTCGGGCGTCGCCGACGACGAACAGGGGGTCGGTTCGGCGATGGTGTCCACCGCCCAGCAGATCGGCGCCGCCGTCGGCCTGGCGTCGCTGGTCGCCGTCGCCGACGCCGCCTCGGGGCCCGCCTCCTCCGGGCTCGGCGCCGCCTCCCTCGCGGGCGGTCTGGCCACGGCGGCCGCGGCCCTCCTCGCCCTGGCGCTGCGGAGCCGTCCGGCGGGATGAGCCGCCGGGCCGGATCCCGCACCGCTCCCGGAGGCGCGTTCCGGGGCCGCCGCGCGGAGGACACGCCGGTCCGGGGGCGGGCGCACGGCGCGCCCGCCCCCGGGCGGCTAGCCTGGTTCCCTCTGATCGCCCCGATGGACACGGGCCCCGGGTGGGTATGCGCCTGGGAGGAACACCATCGAGACGGAGGACCACGGATGGCTACCACCTGGCTGGGACCGAAGGGGCGCGCCGAGGCGCTCGCGTCGATGAAGGACGAGGAACTCGACGTCCTCGTGGTCGGGGGAGGCATCGTCGGGGCCGGCATCGCCCTGGACGCGGTCTCGCGCGGGCTGTCCACAGGGCTCGTCGAGGCACGCGACTTCGCCTCGGGCACCTCCAGCAGATCCAGCAAACTCATCCACGGCGGACTGCGCTACCTGGAGCAGTTCGACTTCGAGCTCGTGCGCGAGGCGCTGCACGAACGGGGTCTGCTCCTCACCACCATCGCGCCGCACCTGGTCCGCCCGGTGCCCTTCCTGTTCCCGTTCGCCCGGCAGTGGGAGCGCGCCTACATCGGCGCGGGCGTCACGCTGTACGACGCCCTGGCGATGTCCTCCCGCAACAACCGGGGGCTCCCCTCGCACCGGCACCTGAGCAGGAACGGCGCGCTGAAGGTCTTCCCGGCCCTCAAACGCAGCGCCCTGGCGGGGGCGATCCAGTACTGGGACTGCCAGGTGGACGACGCCCGGCTCGTCACCAGCGTGCTGCGCACCGCCGCCGGACTGGGGGCCAGGATCGCGTCCCGGGTCCAGGCGGTCGGGTTCCTGCGCGAGGGCGAACACGTCGTCGGCGCAAGCGTCGCCGACCTGGAGACCGGCGACGAGCTGCGCATCCGCGCCCGCCAGGTGGTCAACGCCGCGGGGGTGTGGACCGACGACATCCAGGAGATGGTCGGCGGTCGCGGACAGATCCACGTCAGCGCCTCCAAGGGCATCCACCTGGTCGTCCCGCGCGACCGCATCCAGGCCTCCTCCGGCATGATCCTGCGCACGGAGAAGAGCGTCCTGTTCGTCATCCCGTGGGGCCGCCACTGGATCATCGGCACCACCGACACCGCCTGGGACCTGGACAAGGAGAACCCGGCGGCGAGCCGCGCCGACATCGACTACGTGCTGGACCACGTCAACCAGGTCCTGCGCACGCCCCTGGGCAGGGACGACGTCGAGGGCGTGTACGCGGGGCTGCGGCCCCTGCTGACGGGCGAGTCCGAGGAGACGTCCAAGCTCTCCCGGGAGCACACGGTCGCCCACCCGGTGCCGGGCCTGGTCCTCATCGCCGGGGGCAAGTACACCACCTACCGGGTGATGGCCAAGGACGCGGTGGACGCGGTCGCCCACGGTCTGGGCAGCAGCGTCCCGCAGTCGGTCACCGACCGGCTGCCGCTGGTGGGCGCGGACGGCTACGCGGCGCTCTACAACCAGCGGTACCGGCTCGCCCGCGACTCGGGCCTGCACGTCTCCCGGATCACCCACCTGCTCCGCCGCCACGGCTCCGGCGTGCACGACCTGCTCGACCTCGTCCGGGAGCGTCCCGACCTGGGACGCCCGCTCGCGGCGGCCGACGACTACCTGCGCGCGGAGATCGTGTACGCCGCGGAGGCAGAGGGGGCGCGCCACCTGGAGGACGTCCTCTCCCGGCGGACCCGGATCTCCTTCGAGACCTGGGACCGGGGGATCGCCGCCGCCGAGGAGGCCGCCGAACTCCTCGCCGGGCCGCTGGACTGGAGCAAGGAGCAGATCCAGCGCGAGGTGGAGTACTACCGCAAGGGGATCGAGGCGGAGCGCGCCGCGCAGGAGCAGGACACCGACCAGGAGGCCGACGCCATCCAGCACGGGGCGCCCGAGATCGTCCCCGAGGCGCGCGTCACCCGGAACTGACCGGTGGCCGGGCGGGGGCGCGCCTCCGCCCGCCGGACCCCGCGGGCCCGCCGTCCCCGGACGGCGGGCCCGCGCGTGTGGCCTGCGGCACACCGCCCCGCTAGGGTGCGGTAGCGACCCCTGCCCTCCCCCCGAAGGACGCGAACCCATGATCAAGGTGCTCCTCGTCGAGGACGACGTCCGGCTCGCCGACGCCCTCGCCGGCGCACTGGAGGCCAACGGCTACACGGTCGACCAGGTCCGGACGGCCGAGGGCGCACTGGCGGCGGCCCCCGCCGACCTGGTCCTGCTCGACCTCGGCCTGCCGGACATGGACGGCATCGAGCTGTGCGGCCTCCTGCGCGAGCGCCACGACGTCGGCGACACCGCGGTCATCATGGTCACCGCGCGCGGAAGGCAGCGCGAACGCGTCCGCGGCCTGCGCTCGGGGGCCGACGACTACGTGGTCAAGCCGCTCGCCGTCGACGAGCTCTGCGCGCGGATGGAGGCGGTGCTGCGCCGCACCCGCAGGCGGGACGGGGGACCCCTGGCGATCGGCCCCCTGAGGGTCGACCGCGCGACGCGCGCCGTCGTCCGCGACGGCGAGCGGGTGGACCTCACCCGGAAGGAGTTCGACCTCCTCCTCGCCCTGGCGGCGGAGGCGGGCGCGGTCGTGTCCCGCGAACGCCTGATCCTGAGGGTGTGGCGGACCACCTGGCCGGGGACGCTGCGCACGCTGGAGGTGCACATCGGCACCCTGCGCGCCAAGCTGGGCGTACCCGGGCTCATCGAGACCGTGCGCGGCGTCGGCTACCGGCTGGCGGAGGGCGGGCACGGCTTCCCCGCCTCCCGTCACGAGCCCGCCCGCGGGCCCGACCCCGCCGAGCGGGCCGCCGCGGCCGCCGCCCCGGCCCGGCGGGCCTGACCGGGGCGCCGCCATGCGCCGACGTGTGCTGACCGTGTACGCGACCCTCCTGGTCGCCGCCTGCCTCGGGCTGGCCCTGCCCCTGTGCGGGAGCATCGCCGCCCGGGGCACCTCCGACATGCTCCTGGACCGGATCAACGACACCGCCCGCTTCGCCGGCCTCGCCGAACCGGGTGTGCTCACGGGGGCGGCGACGGGCCTGACGGGCGAACTGGCGGCCTACGACAGGCTGTACGGCATCACCGCCGTCGTCGTCGACCGGGACGGCGCCGTCGTCGCCTCCTCCCGCGAGGGCGCCGACCTGTCGGACCTGGAACCCGGGCGGTGGGGGCAGCACGGCGACGAGCTGCCCGAGGAGGTGCGGACCGCGCTGGCCGGCAACCGCATGGGCGCCGACAGGGTGGTCTACCCCTGGCAGCGGGGACCGCTGGTCGTGGCCGAGCCCATCGGCCGCTCGGGCGAGGTCGTCGGCGCGGCGGTCACCGCCTCGCCCACCGGCTCCCTGCGCCGCTCGACCCTCGTGCAGTGGTGCGTGGCCTGGGCGGCGGTCGCCGTCCTCATGGCCGCCGGGTTCGCCGCGGCGGGCCCCCTCACGCGCTGGGTGCTGCGCCCCATCGACGACCTGGACGAGGCGACCCGCGCCGTGAGCGGGGGGAGCCTGGACACCAGGGTGCGGGCGGAGGAGGGGCCCGAGGAGCTGCGCCGCCTGGGGGAGTCGTTCAACCGGATGGCGGACACCATCACCTCCATGCTGGAGAGCCAGCGCACCTTCGTGTCCTACGCGGGACACCAGGTGCGCAACCCCCTGGCGGCCCTGCGGCTGAGGGTGGACTCCCTGTCGCGGCACCTCACCCCGGAGGGGGCGCGCGACCACCGGATGGCGCTGGACGAGGTGGACCGCCTCTCCCGGATCTGCGACAGCCTGCTCACCCTCGCCCGGACGGAGGACACGGAGCAGTCCCTGGTGTGGGAGGACGTCCTGGAGGTCGTCGACGACCGGCTGGCGTCCTGGGAGCCGATCGCGGAGCGCGCGGGCGCCGTGCTGGTCCGCGAGGGTGTCGAGGGGGTGCGGGTCCGCAGCGCGGAGGGGACCCTGGACCAGGCACTGGACGCGCTCATCGACAACGCCCTGAAGTTCGGCGGGAGCGGTGTGCGGGTCACGGTGCGGGTGGAGCGGGCGGAGGCGGGCCCCGACGGGCCCGGCCACGTGGACGTGCACGTGGTGGACGACGGCCCGGGCCTGCCCGGGGCGCGGCTGGAGCAGGCGTCCCGGCCGTTCTGGCGCGACGGCCACGACGGGGTGGGCGGCTCCGGGCTCGGCCTGTCCATCGTCGTCACGCTGCTGGAACTCCAGGGGGCGCACCTGTCCCTGCGGCCGGCCTCGCCGCACGGGATCGACGCGAGGATCCGCCTGCCGGCCTGAGCGCGTCCGCCGTCCCTCCGCCCGCCGGTCCGTCGTAGGCGTACTTGGCCTCGCGGTAGTACGCGGCCGCGCCGGGGTGCAGGGGGATCGGCAGGGTCGCGATCGCCGACCTGGTGTCCAGGTGCAGCGCGACCGGGTGGATCCGGGCCAGCTGGTCCCGCCACTCGAACAGCAGGCGGGTCAGGTCCTCCGCCGAGTCGTCGGGCATGGACGCGTCGGCGACCAGCAGGCTCGGGACCCCGACGGTGCGCACCGAGGGCACGCCCGGGTAGGTGCCCGCGGGCACCGGCCGCTCGGAGAAGTACTCGCCGTACCCGGCGACCAGGGCGGGAACGTGCCCGGACAGGTCGATCAGCCGGACCGGGGTGCGCTCCGCCAGGTCGGCGACCGCCTGGGTGGGCAGGCCGCCGGACCAGAAGAACGCGTCGACGTCCCCGTTCTCCAGGGCCCGCGCCGAGGCCCCGATGCCCAGTTGGAGCCGGACCGTCGCGCCCTCCCGGAGGGGGCCTCCGGAGCCGGCCGGCTCCGGGCGGAGCCCGGCGAGGTCCAGGAGCCGGTCGGCCATCATCTCGGTGCCCGAGCCCCGGGCGCCCACGGACACGGTGGCCCCGGCCAGGTCGGAGACCTCTTCGTAGGGGGAGTCCGCGCGCACCACCAGGTGCGTGTGGTTGTCGTAGAGGCGGGCGATCGCCGTGATGGGCAGGGGTTCCCCGAAGGGCGGATCCCCCGCGACCGCCAGCGCGGCGACGTCGGCCAGCGTGAAGGCGGCGTCCAGGGAGCCGGAGGCCACCCGCCGGTTGTTCTCCACGCTCGCGGCGGTGGTGAGCGCGGTGATCTCGGTGTCCGGGCGGGCGGTCGCGATCTGGGCGAGCCCGGAACCGTAGGCGTGGTAGACGCCCCCCTCGCCGCCCGTGCCGACGGACAGGCGCAGCGGGTCGGACACCCACGTCTGCGACCAGGTGAGGAGGGGCGCCGCGACCACGACCGTGAGGAGGAGCCCCGCGGCCGTCGACAGCCGCTGGAAGGGGGATCGCGCCATGGGCCGAACACTAGCAAGGACCGCGAAACCTCAGGAGAGGCTCAAATCCCTCCCGTCCCGCTACGGGTTGCGTGCGCGTGACGGCTACGTTTCAGGGCAGCGGAGTGGCCTGCGCCACATCGGCCCTGTTCGGAGCGGATCCGCCTCCGGTCGGAGCCGCTCCGCCACCGCCCCTGCCTTCCCCCGAGAGGACACCCCCGACCATGCGACGCACGATGCTGTCCCTGGCCGCCATCCCCGCCGGTGCCCTGCTGCTGGCCGGTTGCGCCCAGCCCGCCGAGTCCGAGGGCGAGGAGGTCGGGCTCGGGGCCGGCCCCGTCCAGGAGCGACTCAGCATCGTCACCGGCGGCACCGCGGGCGTCTACTACCCGATCGGCGGCGCCCTGAGCACCATCATCGGCGACAACGTCGAGGGGCAGACCGGCTCGGTCGAGGCCACGGGCGCGTCGGTGGAGAACATCCGCCTGCTCGGCTCCGGCGAGGGCCACATCGGCATCGTCCAGGGCGACGCGGCCGACCAGGCCGCCCAGGGCAGCGCGGACTTCGAGGGAGACCCCGTCCAGACCTACTCGCTGGCGGTCCTCTACCCCAACGTCTTCCACGCGGTGACCCTGGACTCCATCGCACAGGCCAAGGGCTTCGAGTGCTTCGGGGACGTGGCCGGCAACCGCTACTCCGTCGGCGACGTCGGCAGCGGCAACGAGGCCACCACCAACCAGGTCTTCGAGTCGCTGGAGATCGCCCTCACCGAGATCGAGATCGACCAGCTCGGCTACGCCGAGACCGCCAGCGCGCTCCAGAACAACCAGCTCGACGCGGGCTCGTGGGTGGTCGGCGAGGGCCACGCCGGGATCACCGAGCTCGGCACCACCGACGACATCTCCATCATCCCGCTCTGCGACGACGAGCGCTCCGCCGTCGTCAACGGCTACGGCGGCTACACCGAGCACGTCATCGCGGGCGGCACCTACCCGGGCGTGGACGAGGACGTCGAGACCATCGCGGTCTGGAACGCCCTGGTCGTGTCCGGCGAGTTCAACGAGCAGCAGGCCTACGACATCACCTCGGCCATGTTCGAGAACATCGACCAGGTCCTCAACGTGTACGCCCCCGGCGAGGAGTACCTGGTCCCCGAGACCATCGTCAACAGCCCGGTCCCGGTGCACCCCGGCGCGGTCCGCTTCTACGAGGAGCAGGGCGTCGAGATCCCCGGGGACCTGCTCCCGTAGGGGCGCGCCGCGATGGAGACCACGTCCCCGCCGCACGTGAGGCGGCCCGCGGACGCCGGGAGGCCCCGGTGGCCGCGGACCGCCGCCCTGCTGGGCGCGGGCGCGGCCCTGGCCGCCCTTCTGCTGCCCGTGTGGCCCGCGCTCAGGCTCAGCGACGGCGGGGACACCATGGGCCACCTCCGCCTCGCCGCGGGCGAGCCCTTCACGGTCTCCTACGTCCACTCCATCGACGGCCTCCCGATCGAGGAGGACCTCCTCGTCCGGGACGGACGCCTGGTCGTGGACTCCACCCGCCTCCGCCAGTTCGGCGCGGGCATGGGCCACATCCCCGGAGAGGGGACCGGACACGCCGACGGCGAGTGGTGGGTCGTCGAGGGCATGGGGCGCGACATCGGCACGGAGCTGACCATCCGGGTCGGCGCCCCCGCCGTCGACCACCGGATCCGCGCCCCGGGGGCCGAGGTGCGGCTGTCGCCGTGCCTCGCCGCGCACCCCGTGCGCGTCGAACCTGTGCGGCTGCCCACGCTTCTCCTGCCCCTCGCCACCGTCCCCGAGCCGGAGTGCTGACACCGCCCTCCGCCGCCCGCGACCCGCATGCCCAGCCCACAGAGCACCGAGGAAGAAGCATGGCCGAGACACCCCCGCCGGAACGGGACGACACCCCGTCCGCCGACCCCGCCGACGCGCAGGCCGGCCCGTCCCCGGAGGGCCGGGCCGAGGCCCCCGCCGACCTCCGGGCCGGGGACGGGACAGGGCCGCGACCCGTGAGGGGCGGGCGCGGGACCGGCACCTCCGCCGACGCGCTGCCCGACGTCGGGGGCGAGGACGGGGAGGCCGGGCCCGCCTGGCGGCGGATCGCCGCGGCCCGCTGGGGCGAGACCCCCCTCGCCGCGGCCGTCGGCGTCGCCGTCCTGGTCCTGGCCGCCGCGCTCACCCTCTTCCAGCTCTACATCGCCCTGCGCGCCGGCTTCGACGCGCGCCAGCAGCGCCTCATCCACCTGATGTTCATCATGGTGCTGGTGTTCCTGGTCAAGCCGCCCCTGAAGGGGAGTGCCGGGCGCTCCGTCCCGGCCCTGGTGCTCGACCTCGCGCTGATCGCGGGCACCGTGGCGGTCAGCTTCTACCCCATGGTGTTCCAGGCCGAGCTGGCCTCCCGCGCCGGCGCCTACACCGACACCGATTGGATCATGGGCCTGGCCGCGATGCTCCTCCTGCTGGAGGCGACCCGGCGGACGGTCGGCATGGTCATGGTCGTGATGGTCGCCGTGTTCGTGTTCTACGCCTGGATCGGGCCGCTGGTCCCCGGACAGTTCGGCCACTCCGGCGCGACCGTCCAGCGCATCGCCACGCACAGCTACCTCGGCGACGGCATCTACGGCATGACCCTCGGCGTGGTCGTCACCTTCGTCTTCGTGTTCATCCTGTTCGGGGCGCTGCTGTCCAAGACGGGCGGCGGCAGCTTCTTCGTCGGGCTGGCGTACGTGCTCACGGGGCGCATGGTCGGCGGCCCCGCCAAGGGGGCGGTTCTGGGCAGCGCCCTCATGGGCTCCGTCTCCGGCAGCGCCATCGCCAACGTCGTCAGCACCGGGCCGTTCACGATCCCGCTGATGAAGAAGGTCGGGTACAGGAAGCACGACGCGGCCGGGGTCGAGGCCGCGGCCTCCACGGGCGGGCAGATCCTGCCCCCCATCATGGGCGCGGGCGCGTTCATCATGGCCGAGCGCACCGGCATCCCCTACGCGGACATCGTCAAGGTGGCGATCATCCCCGCCCTGATGTACTTCGGCGTCATGTTCCTCTTCGTGGACATCCTGGCGCGCAAGTACGGCATCGGCCTCGCGAAGGACTCCGACCTGCCCTCCCTGGGCACGGTGATGAAGGCGGGCTGGCACTTCCTCGCCCCGCTGGTCCTGCTCGTCGTCCTGCTGCTCCAGTACGTGCCGCCGACCCGGGCGGGCCTGTACGCCTGCGGAGCCCTCCTGGTCGTGGCGATGCTCCGCGCCGGGAGCCGACTGTCCCCCAAGGACTTCCTGGAGGTGTTCGTCCTCGCCGCGAACAGCACCCTGTCCGTCTCCGTCGCCTGCGCGGTGGCGGGCATCATCGTCGGCATGGTCGGCCTGACCGGTCTCGGCCTGGTCTTCTCCGACGTCCTGGTGACCGCCTTCGCGGGCAGCCTGCTGCTCACCCTGCTGATGGTGGCGCTGGCCTCCCTGGTCATGGGCATCGGCCTGCCGGTCACCGCGTCCTACGTGGTCCTGGCGGTGCTGGCGGTCCCGGCGCTGGAGGAGCTGGGCCTGGCCGTGATCGTGGCCCACATGATCGTGTACTGGTACAGCCAGGACTCCAACGTCACGCCGCCGGTGGCCTTCGCCGCGTTCGCGGCGGCGGGCATCGCCAACGCCAGCCCGATGCGCTCGGGCCTGTCCGCGTGGAAGTTCGCCAAGGGCCTGTACCTGATCCCCGTCCTGATGGCCTACTCGGCCCTCATGGCCGTCGAGGGGCCGGTGTCGGACCTGGTGGTCGCCGTGCTCAGCGGAGGCATCGCGCTGGCGGTCGCGGCGATGGCGCTGGAGGGGCACTTCCTGCGGCGCACCCTGCTCGGCGAACGCCTCGCCCTCGCGCTGGCGGCCGCCCTCGTCATGATCGCCCCCGAGTGGAGCGCCCTGGCCGGCGCGGTCCTGTCGGCGTCCGTCGACCCCGACTGGTTCGTGCTCGCGGGCTCCGCCCTGGGCGTCGTGCTCATCGCCCTCCAGGTCGTCAACCACCGCAGGGACAAGGCCCGCGGCGCGGTCCCCGCGCCGGACGCGCCCGGCGGTGGCGGCGCCCCGGAGGCCGAGCCGGGCCCCGGAGACGGCGGGGCGGAGGGGAGCGCGGACAGGGCCGGCGCCCCGGCGTCCGGGTAGCGGCGCCCTCCGCGGCCCCCGGCACGCCCGGGGCCGCCCGGGCCCGGGCGGATTCTAGGGATTGTTGCAACACGGCTGTCAGTTGCTTGTGGCCAAGAGCTTGGCCAGGCGCCCGGCCCCGCGTCCGGACAGCGGCGGCCCGGCCCCGCCGCGCCCCCGGCCGGCCCGTCGTCCGGGCACGACGGGCCCGCTACGCTCGCACCCATGTGGCGATTCGGACGCAATCCGGCAAGGGTGCCCCGGGGCACCGACATCGAGGCGCGCCTGGTGTCCGCGTCCCTGGGCGCCGACCCCCTCCTCCGGGCCGGGTGCGAGGCCGTGCGCGAGGGGGAGGCCGCGGCCGCGCTGCCGCTGCTGGCCGAGTCCCGCGAGGACCCCGAGACCCGCGTGGTCCAGGCGGAGGCGCTCGGCCGCGCGGCCGCGGACCGCCCCGAGAGCGTCGTCGAACTCGTCGGGGACGGCGCCGACCGGGCCGACGTCCTGCTCTGGCTGGGGCACACGCTCCTCGCCCGCGCGCTGCGCCGGCCCGCGGGCGGCGCGGACACCCGCCAGGCCGATCGCAAGGCGTTCACCGCGGCCCTGGACGAGGCCCGCATCCCCCTGGAGGCGTCGGCGCGGCTGCGCACCGACGACGCCGCCCCCTGGGCCGGCCTCCAGACCGTGGCGATGGGCCTGGGCGCCGACCGCGAGGACAAGGACCGGCTCTGGCGCGAGATCGCCGGACGGTCGCCGCATCTGTTCCCCGCGCACCTGGTCCGCACGCGCTCCCTGTCCGCGACCAGGGGCGGCAGCACCGAGGAGATGTTCGCCTTCGCGGGCGCCGCCGCCGACACCGCGCCCGAGGGGCACCCGCTGCCGTCCGTCCTGGCGCTCGCCCACGCCGAGCACGTGCGGGCCGAGCAGAAGCGGCTGGCCGCCGAGGGCAACACCCCCTTCGTCGTCGACAAGGCGCTGGGACGCCTGCACGGTGAGTCGGCGCAGGAGCTGTTCGACCTCGCGCAGGGGTGGGCGGCCGCGTCCGAGCCGCACCCCGGCGACGTCCAGGCCCACCACCTGTTCGGCTGGGCGTTCCACCGCGCGGGCATGACCGAGGCCGCCCGATGGCACCTGTCCGCCGTCGGCAACGTCTACTGCGAACAGCCGTGGTCGTTCTTCGGAGGCGCCCGGACCCAGGTCGCCCGGGCGATGGAGGAGCTCGGCGTGGACCCGGCCCGCACGACGGGCGGGCCGGAGCCGTCCTGAGGGCCCCGGCCCCCGTGAGCCCCGGGCTGCCCCGCGCCCCGGCCTCCCGCGGAGGCCGACGTGTTCCGGGTTCCCGCGCGGCCCCCGCGCCCCGGCTCCCCGCACGGCCCGCACGTGTCCCCGCGCCCCTGCCCGGGAGGGCCGCGCACGAGGGCCCCGGCCCCGTGAGTAGGCGTACTCATGCGGGGCGAGGGGAGGCGGGGGAAGCTGGGACCATGACCCACCGACCCCACACCCCCGTGTCCGCCCCCCGCGCGATGCTCCTCGCCGCGGCCGTGGCGCTCGCCGTGTCAGTCCTGCTGCTCCTGGCCGCCTGGGGGGCGCGCGCCGCCATCGGGGCCTACGACGACAGCCCCGACGCCAACATCGGCGCGGGCATGCTCCTGACGTTCGTGCCCGTCCTCATCACCCCCCTCCTGGCCTGGCCCCTCCTCCGCATCGTCCGGCTGCCCTACCCGGGGCTCACCGCGCTGGTCTTCGTCGTCCCCTACCTGGTGCTGTCGTTCGCGGGCCTGACGGTGTGGGTGTGGATCGACACCGCCATCCCGGTCGGGTCCGCCTACACCGAGATCGATCCCATGCTGACCATGGGCGCGGTCGACGCGGTGGTCTCCGTGCTCAGCCTGTCGGGCGCCGCCCTGGTCACCTCCCGCCTGCACGCCGCCAGGCACGCCCGGCAGAGCGCCGGCGGCTGACCCCCGGCGCATCCGCACGGCGGCCCGACGCGAGGTCCCCCGGCCCCGGGACCCGGCCGCGGACGCACCGTTCCGCCGCCCCCGCCGGAAAAGCCCTGGCACCGCGCCCGGCCGAGCGGCCACAATGCACGGGTGCTACTGACGATCACGACCACGGCGGCCCCGGCGACGGACCTCGGTTTCCTGCTGCACAAGCACCCCGACAGGGCGCAGAGCTTCGAGCAGTCCTTCGGAACCGCCCACGTCTTCTACCCCGAGGCCACCGGTGAGCGCTGCACGGCGGCCCTCCTCCTGGACGTCGACGCCCAAGCGCTCCTGCGGGCGCGCACGTCGGTGAGCTCGCCCGACTTCTCCCTCGCCCAGTACGTCAACGACCGCCCCTACGCGTCGTCCTCCCTGTTCACGGTGGCGCTGGGCAGGGTGTTCCGGTCCGCGCTGCGGGGCTCGTGCAGGGCCCGGCCCGAACTGGCGCGCACGCCCCTCCCGCTGGAGCTGCGGATGCCGGCCGTCCCCTGCCGCTCCGGCGCGGAGCGCGCCCGGGCGCTCTTCGAGCCGCTGGGGTGGACGGTCGAGGCCGAACCGGTCCCGCTCGACCCCGGCCTGCCCGGCTGGGGCGACTCCCACTACCTCTCGCTCACCCTCACCGGGACCGTGCGCCTGTCCGAGGCCCTCAGCCACCTGTACGTGCTGCTCCCCGCCATGGACGGCAGCAAGCACTACTGGGTCGACCGGAGCGAGGTCGACAAGCTCCTCCGCGCCGGCGGCCTGCCCGGCGCCGCGCCGCGGACGGCCGCGGACGGGCCGTCCGCGGACGGGGAGGCGGCGCCCTCCGCGACCGCGCCGGAGGAGCCCGGGGAGGACGGCGACGGGACGGACGGGCCCGCCGCGGACGTCGGCTGGCTGGCCGGGCACCCCGAGCGGGACTGGATCACCCGCCGCTACCTCAACCGCCGCGACGCCTACGTGCGGACCGCGCTGGCCCGCATCGCCGAGGCCGAGGACCTCGCGGAGGGCGACGGCGCGGACGACCCCGCGGCGGAGGAGGCCGAAACGGGGCCCCCGGCCGAGGGGCACGACGAGCGCGCCCCCGCCCTGGCCGAGCAGCGCGCCGGGGCGGTCATGGCGGTGCTGGAGGCGGAGGACGCCACCAGCGTCATCGACCTGGGCTGCGGCTCCGGCCGGCTGCTCGCGCGGCTGGCGGACGACCGCTCCCTCACACGCGTGACCGGGGTGGACGTCAGCGTCACCGCCCTCGAACACGCCCACCGCAGGACCTGCCGGGGCTGCGACCCCGGCGGGGGCAGGCGCCACCGGCCGCTGCCCGCCCTCACCGGCGGGGCGGTGGGCGCGAACGGCGCGCCGCCGCGCCCCGAGCTGCTGGTCGGCTCCGTGGTCTACCGCGACCGGCGGTTCTCCGGGTACGACGCCGCCGTCCTGATGGAGGTGATCGAGCACCTCGACCCGTCGCGGCTGCCCGCGATGGAGGAGAGCGTGTTCGGCGCCGCCCGGCCCCGCGTCGTGGTGGTCACCACCCCCAACGTCGAGTACAACACGCACTACGAGGGCCTGGCGGACGGCTCCCTCCGGCACAGCGACCACCGGTTCGAGTGGACGCGCGCCGAGTTCGCCCGGTGGGCCGACCGCGTCGCCGAACAGTACGGCTACCGCCTCCGCCTCCTGCCGGTCGGGTCCGAGGACCCGGAGACCGGTTCCCCGACCCAGATGGGAGTCTTCGTCCGATGAGTACGACCGAGGAGGACCGGTCCCCCGAGCCGCGTGTGCTCGGCGTGCCCAGGATGGGGCTCGTCGTGCTGATCGGGGTGTCCGGATCCGGCAAGTCCACGTTCGCCGCCGAGCACTTCGCACCCACGCAGGTGATCAGCTCCGACCACTGCCGGGGCATGGTCAGCGACGACGAGAACGACCAGTCCGCGAGCGCGGACGCGTTCGCCCTGCTCCACACCGTCGTGGACATCCGGCTGCGGCGGGGACTCCTCACCGTCGTGGACGCCACCAACGTGCAGAGCAGGGTGCGCGGGGAACTGGTGCGCATCGCCAAGGACAACGACGTGCTGTCCACCGCGATCGTGCTGGACGTCCCCGAGGCCCTGGCCCGGGAGCGCAACCGCGGGCGGCCCGACCGCGACTTCGGCGACCACGTCGTCCGGCGGCAGCGGCGCGAACTCCGCCAGGGGCTGAAGAGGCTGTCCCGCGAGGGCTTCCGCAGGATCCACGTCCTGCGCGGCCCGGAGGAGATCGACGGCGCCACCGTCGAACTCGAGCGCGCCTGGCCGGACCGGACGGAGCTCACCGGCCCCTTCGACATCGTCGGCGACGTGCACGGCTGCCGGGAGGAACTGGAGGAACTCCTCGGCGTCCTCGGCTACGAGCTGTCCCGCGACGGGGAGGGGCGCCCCGTGGGGGCGCGCCACCCCGACGGGCGCACGGCGGTGTTCGTCGGCGACCTCGTGGACCGCGGGCCGGACAGCCCCGGCGTGCTGCGCCTGGTCATGGGCATGGTCGCCGACGGCGACGCCCTGTGCGTGCCCGGGAACCACGAGAACAAGCTGATCAGGGCGCTCAAGGGCGCCAAGGTCCAGGCCACCCACGGCCTGGCCGAGACCCTGGAGCAGCTGGGCCGGGAGAGCGAGGAGTTCCGCGCGCGGGTGCTCGCCTTCTGCGACGGCCTGGTCAGCCACCTCCTCCTCGACGGGGGAAGGCTCGTCGTCGCCCACGCCGGGCTCAAGGAGGAGTACCACGGCCGGGCCTCGGGCCGTGTGCGCTCCTTCGCCCTGTACGGCGAGACCACCGGGGAGACCGACGAGTACGGCCTTCCCGTGCGGCTGCCCTGGGCCCGCGAGTACCGGGGGAAGGCGGCCGTGGTCTACGGCCACGTGCCCACCGTCAAGGCGGAGTGGCTCAACAACACCATCTGCCTGGACACGGGCTGCGTGTTCGGCGGTAAGCTCACCGCGCTGCGCCACCCGGAGCGCGAACTGGTCGGCGTCGACGCCCACCGCACCTGGTACGAGCCGGTCCGGCCGCTGTCGGGCACGCCCCCGGAGGACGGGGAGCGGCGCGCCGACGGCACCGTCGACATCACCGACGTCGGGGTCGGCGACGGCGTCTCGGCTCCCGGCCTGTACGTGGAGACCGCCGACGGGGCCGTGCGCACCGACAGCGGCAGCACGCTGTCCGCGCTGGAGGTCATGAGCCGGTTCGCGGTCGACCCGCGCTGGCTCCTGTACCTGCCGCCGACCATGGCCCCGGCGCCGACCGCCGCCGCACCGGGGCTCCTGGAGCACCCGGACGAGGCGTTCGCGTACTTCCGGGGCACGGGGACCGGCGAGGTCGTGTGCCAGGAGAAGCACATGGGCTCGCGCGCCGTCGCCGTGCTGTGCAGGGACGGGGAGGCCGCCGAGCGGCGGTTCGTCCCCGGCGAGCTGGGGACGGTCTACACCCGGACCGGGCGCCCGTTCTTCCAGGACCCCGCGCTCCGGGCGGAGGTCGTCGACCGGCTGCGCCGCGCCGTGACCGAGGCGGACCTGTGGGACCGGCTCGGCACCGACTGGGTGGCCCTGGACGGCGAGCTCCTGCCCTGGTCGGCCAAGGCCCGGACGCTGATCCGCGAGCAGTACGCGTCGGTGGGCGCCGCCGCCCGCGCTTCCCTGCCCGCCGCCGCGGCCGCCCTCCGCGCCGCGGCCGCGCGCGGTGTGCCCGTGGACGGCCTGGCCGACAAGGTCGCCCTGCGGACGGAGCAGACGGAGGCGTTCAGCCGGGTCTACCGGCGCTACTCGTGGGACACCGACGGCGCCGCGGGGCTCCGTTACGCGCCCTTCGCGGTGCTCGCCTCCGAGGGCCGGGAGTACTCCGACGCCGACCACCTGTGGCACATGGCGATCGCCGAACGGCTCGCGGAGGCCGGAGGGCTGGTGCAGCCCACCCGCTACCGGGTGGTCGACACCACCGACCCGGCGGCCTGCGGCTCGGCCGCCGACTGGTGGACCGACCTGGTCTCCGCCGGCGGCGAGGGCATGGTGGTCAAGCCGGTCCTGGGCGCACGGGCCACGGGCCGCAAGGGGCTGGTCCAGCCGGGGCTGAAGGTGCGCGGGCCCGAGTACCTGCGGATCGTCTACGGAGCCGACTACACCGACCCCGAAAGGCTGGCCGTGCTCAAGGACCGCAACCTCGGCCGCAAGAACAGCCTGGCCATGCGCGAGCACAAGCTGGGGCTGGAGGCCCTGGCCCGGCACGCCCGCCGCGAACCCCTGTGGCGGGTGCACGAGCCCGTGTTCGCGGTCCTGGCGCTGGCCTCCGAGCCGGTCGACCCGCGCCTGTAGGCGCGCGCCCGGCCCGGCGGCCCCGCCCGGGGCGCCGGGCCGGACACGCGGCCGGAGCGGAGCGGCCCGGGGCGGCCCGGGGACCTCCTGGGCCCGGGAGCCCGCGGACCCGGCAGGGGACCCGGGGCGGCCCGGCCGTCCCCGGCCGTCCGCACGGGCGCGGGACGGGCGACGCCGGTCGGACCGCACCGGCGGCCGTCCGCTTCGCCTTCATTTCACGCCTTCTCTTCCGGTCGGACATCCGCGCGGGTGATGATGTGCGGGCCCCCGTTGCCCAGCGACCCCCGGAGCAGATGTGTCCCCCACCCGACCCGGACGCCTGAGCGCGTCCACGTCCGCCGCGGCCGCGGTCCTCCTCGGCGTCGGCCTTGCGGCGGCGCCGCCCGCCCTCGCCGACGACGCCGCGCCCGTGATCAGCGAGGTGTACGGCGGAGGCGGCAACAGCGGAGCCCTGCTGCGCCACGACTTCGTCGAGCTCGGGAACCCGGCGGGCGGACCCGCCGGCCTCGACGGCTGGAGCGTCCAGTACCTCCCCGCCGCCCCGGGGCCGTCCACACGGGTGCAGGTCACGGCTCTGACCGGGGAGATCCCGGCGGGAGGCCACCACCTCGTCCGCCAGGCGGCGGGCGCCGGGGGCAGCGTCGAGCTCCCCGCCCCCGACACCGTCGGCGGCACCAACATGTCCGCGACGGCGGGCACGGTCCTGCTCGTCTCCGGCACCGAGCCGGTCTCCTGCCGGACCGCGGCGGCGTGCGCGCAGGACGGCTCCGTGGTGGACGTGGTCGGCTACGGCAACGCCGTCGTCCACGCCGGATCGCCCGTCACGGGGCTCTCCAACACCGCGTCCGCCTCGCGCGACGCCGCGTTCACCGACACGGGCGACAACGCCGCCGACCTCACCGCCGGGGACCCCACGCCCACCAACGCGGCGGGAGAGACGGCGGGCGACGGCGACGGGCCCGGGGAGCCCGTCGAGCCCGGCGACCTGCGCGTCCACGACGTGCAGGGCACCACCCGCACCTCCCCGTACACCGGCCGCCGGGTCACCGGCCTGCCCGGGGTGGTGACGGCGGTCAACGCCTTCGGCGGCGCCCGCGGATTCTGGTTCCAGGACACAGAGGGCGACGGCGACCCCCGCACGAGCGAGGCCCTCTTCGTCTTCACCGGCTCCACCACGCCCGACGTCGCCCCCGGCGACGAGGTCCTGGTCGCCGGGCGGGTCGGCGAGTACCGGCCCGCGGCCGGCCACCAGACCACCACCCAGCTCGACGGGGCCCGCTGGACCGTCCTGTCCACCGGCAACGCGCTCCCCGACTCCGTCCTGCTGGACGCCGACGCCCTCCCCGAGGCGTACGCGCCCGACCGCGGCGGCGACGTCTCCGGCCCGGAGCTGGAGCCCGACGTGTACGCACTGGACTTCTGGGCCGCGCACGAGCACATGACGGTCCGCGTCGAGGACGCCCCCGTGGTGGGCGCCACGGACGGCTACCACGCCCTGTGGGTGACCACCGATCCCGGCCAGAACCCCACCGTCAACGGCGGGACCGCCTACGGCTCCTACGACGAACCCAACTCCGGGCGGGTCAAGGTCGAGTCCCTGCTCGACCGCGCCGAGCACCCCTTCCCCGAGGCGAACGTCGGCGACACCCTCGCCGGGGTCACCGAGGGCCCCCTCCACCACAGTCAGTTCGGCGGCTACCTGATCCGCGCCACCACCCTGGGAGAGCACGTCCCGGGCGGCCTGGAGCGCACCCCGGTCCGCGACGCCGAGCGGTACGAGGTCAGCGTCGCCACCTACAACGTCGAGAACCTCGGCGGCCGTGACGACCAGGCCAGGTTCGACGCGCTCGCGGCCGGGATCGTCCACCACCTGGACACGCCCGACATCATCGGACTGGAGGAGATCCAGGACGACAGCGGCCCCGTGGACGACGGCACCGTCGACGCGGGCGTCACCCTCGACCGGCTCGTGGAGGCCGTCGCCGCGCACGGCGGCCCCGCCTACGAGTGGCGGCAGATCAGCCCCGAGGACAAGCAGGACGGCGGACAGCCGGGCGGCAACATCCGCAACGCCTTCCTGTTCGACCCCGAGCGGGTCGAGTTCGTGGACCGCGAGGGCGGCGACGCCACCACCGCCGTCGAGGTCGTGGAGGGCGGGCGGGGCCCCGAGCTGTCGGTGTCCCCGGGCCGCATCAGCCCGCTGGACGAGGCGTGGGACTCCAGCCGCAAGCCGCTGGTCGGCCACTTCCGCGCCCTCAACCGGGACGTCTACGTGGTCACCAACCACTTCAACTCCAAGGGCGGGGACGAACCGCTCCACGGCGTCAACCAGCCGCCGAACCGCACCAGCGAGGCCCAGCGCCACGCCCAGGCCGAGCTGGTCGGGGCGTTCGCCGACGACCTGCTCGCGGCGGACCCGCAGGCCAACCTGGTCGTCATGGGCGACCTGAACGACTTCCAGTTCTCGCGGACCCTGGAGATCCTCACCGGGGAGGGGCGCCTGCACAACCCCATGGCGGACCTGCCCGAGGGGGAGCGCTACAACTACGTGTTCGACGGCAACTCCCAGGCCCTGGACCACATCCTGGTCAACCGGGCCCTCGCGGGACGCGTCGACTACGCGGTCGCGCGGCTCAACTCCGAGTTCCACGACCAGGTCAGCGACCACGACCCGCAGGTGCTGTGGCTGGACACCCGCCGGAGCACCCCGCCGGGACGCGGCTGACCCGCGCGGACCGGAGGGGTGCCGGCGCCCGGCCGAGCCCGCCCCCTCCGGGCACCCGCGGCCCGCCGGCCCGGGCCCGGGAGCGGCCGGTCACGGCAGGGGCCGGGGTGGCGCGTGTCACCGGCGGCCGACCCGGCCGCCCCCTATCCTGGGGAGCGTCCGCGAGAGGGCGGGCGCTCCTCAGCCAGGGAAGCGAGAGATGAACGTACTGCTCACCGGGGGGGCCGGGTACATCGGCTCGCACACCGCGGTCGAACTGCTCCAGGCCGGACACGACGTCGTCGTGGTCGACTCCCTCGTCAACAGCAGCGAGGAGGCCGTCCGCCGTGTCGAGCGCATCACCGGGCGGACCGTCGCCTTCCACCGGGCGGACTGCACCGACCCCGCCGCGCTGCGCCGGATCTTCGACGTCCACGACGTCGACGCCGTCATCCACCTGGCCGGGCTCAAGGCGGTGGGCGAGTCCGTCGCCCAGCCGCTGCGCTACTACCGCAACAACCTCGACGCGCTCCTGAACCTCGCCGAGGCGATGGACGAGCACGACGTCCGGAACCTGGTGTTCAGCTCGTCGGCGACGGTCTACGGCGACCCCGAGCACCTGCCCCTCACCGAGGACAGCACCCTCTCCGTGACCAACCCCTACGGCGCCACCAAGCTGTTCATCGAGCGCGTCCTGGAAGACCTGGCCGCCGCCGACCCCCGCTGGCACATCATCTCCCTGCGCTACTTCAACCCGATCGGCGCCCACCCCAGCGGGCTCATCGGCGAGGACCCCCTGGGCGTCCCCAACAACCTGTTCCCGTACATCGCGCAGGTCGCGGCCGGACGCCGGGAGCGGCTCACCGTCTTCGGCGACGACTACGACACCCCCGACGGCACGGGCGTCCGGGACTACCTGCACGTGGTCGACCTCGCCCAGGGCCACCTGGCCGCCGTCGACCACCTCGGCGACACCGCGGGCTGCCGCGTCTACAACCTGGGCACCGGCCACGGCACCTCGGTCATGGAGGGCCTGCGCGCGTTCGAGCGGGCCACCGGCGCACCCGTCCCGTACGCGGTGGCCGACCGGCGCCCCGGCGACGTCGCCGTGTGCTTCTCCGACCCCTCCGCCGCCGCCCGCGACCTGGGCTGGAAGGCCGTCCGCACCGTGGACGACGCCTGCCGGGACGCGTGGAACTGGCAGTCGGCCAACCCCGACGGCTTCGGGGGCGCCGGGAGCTGAGCCCCACCGCACACCCCGGAGTACCGGTTGAGCACGGGGAACGCCCTAGACTGGACGCCTACCCTGTACTTCCTGCGGAAGGTCCTCCGTCGTGTCCGTTGGTGCTGAGAGCACGTTCGACACCGTTCTCGTCGTGGACTTCGGCGCGCAGTACGCGCAGCTGATCGCACGACGCGTCCGCGAATGCCATGTGCACAGCGAGATCGTGCCCTCGACCATGCCCGTCGAGGACATGCTCGCCAAGAAACCCAAGGCCATCATCCTCTCCGGCGGCCCGTCCTCGGTCTACGCCGAGGGCGCCCCCGTCGTCGGCGCCGAGCTGTTCGAGACCGGGGTCCCGACCTTCGGCATCTGCTACGGGTTCCAGGCGATGGCCCGGGCCCTGGGCGGAACCGTCGACCGGACCGACCAGAGGGAGTTCGGCCGCACCGAGCTGACGGCCGTCACCGACTCCTTGATTTTCGCGGACGCCCCCGCCGACCTGTCGGTGTGGATGTCGCACGGCGACTCCGTGGTGCGGGCCCCCGAGGGCTTCGCCACGACCGCCAGCACCGCCGGAGCCCCGGTCGCCGCGTTCGAGGACACCGACCGCCGCCTGTTCGGCGTGCAGTTCCACCCCGAGGTCATGCACACCGAGCACGGCCAGGAGGTGATGCGCCGGTTCCTCTACGAGGGCGCCGGGTGCCGTCCCACCTGGACGATGGTGAACATCGTCGAGGAGCAGCTGGAGCGCATCCGCGAGCAGATCGGCGACAAGAGCGTCATCTGCGCGCTGAGCGGCGGCGTCGACTCCGCCGTGGCCGGAGCCCTCGTGCAGCGCGCCGTCGGCGACCAGCTGACCTGCGTGTTCGTCGACCACGGCCTGCTCCGCAAGGGCGAGGCCGAGCAGGTCGAGAAGGACTTCGTCGCGATCACAGGGGCCAAGCTCAAGGTCGTGGACGCCGAGGAGCGGTTCCTGTCGGCGCTGGCCGGGGTCACCGACCCCGAGGAGAAGCGCAAGATCATCGGCCGCGAGTTCATCCGCGTCTTCGAGCAGGCGGCCCGCGAGGTCGTCGCCGAGGGCGGGGAGGGCGGCGCCGAGGTCGAGTTCCTCGTGCAGGGCACCCTGTACCCGGACGTGGTCGAGTCCGGCGGCGGCACCGGGACCGCCAACATCAAGTCGCACCACAACGTGGGCGGCCTCCCCGACGACCTGCAGTTCACCCTGGTCGAGCCCCTCCGGGAGCTGTTCAAGGACGAGGTGCGCAAGGTCGGCGAGGAGCTGGGCCTGCCCGCCGAGATGGTGTGGCGCCAGCCGTTCCCCGGGCCGGGCCTGGGCATCCGCATCATCGGCGAGGTGACCCGCGACCGCCTGGAGATCCTGCGCGAGGCCGACGCCATCGCCCGCGAGGAGCTGTCCCGCGCCGGCCTGGACCGCGAGATCTGGCAGTGCCCGGTGGTGCTGCTCGCCGACGTCCGGTCGGTGGGCGTGCAGGGCGACGGCCGCACCTACGGCCACCCGGTCGTGCTGCGCCCGGTCAGCAGCGAGGACGCCATGACCGCGGACTGGTCGCGCGTGCCCTACGACGTGCTGGCGAGGATCTCCAACCGGATCACCAACGAGGTCCGGGAGATCAACCGGGTGACGCTGGACGTGACCAGCAAGCCCCCGGGCACCATCGAGTGGGAGTAGGGGAGCGCCCCTCTCCGGAACACGGACGGGCCCGGCACACCGCGTGTGTGCCGGGCCCTGTCCTTTCGGTTCTCCGCCGTGCTCCGGCCCGGGACCCGGCCGTGTTCCGCGGGCCGGCGACCGCTCGCGGCGACCGGCGCGGGCGCCGAGCCCACCGGGAGCATCCGCGGACCACTCCCTAGTCGGTCACCATGTGCCGGATCTCGATGGAGGTCGGTACGCCGCCGGGGGCGTTGTTGAGCAGGAGCCTGTCCGGGCTCTCCTCCTCGGTGAGGATGAACACCAGCTCGCCCGCGGCCGGGGTGCCCGGGGCGAGGCCGCCGGTGTCCCACAGCGAACTCACCTGTTCGTCCCTGGACGGGGTCGCCGCGACGAGCTCGGACCCCGACTCGGTGACCAGGTACTGCGACTTGCTGTCGAACACGAAGCGCTCGCCGTCGAGGAGGTTGGTGACCTGCAGGTCCACGACGCAGTACTCGCCCCTGCGCAGCGCGGAGCGGCCCTCCAGCGTCGCCATCCCGCAGTTGACGGAGTTGACCCGGTACTCGACCGTGCCGTCGGCGGAGACCGCGTCGGATCCGGACGAGGGGGCGGAGTCGTCGGCGCCGTCGTCCGGTGCGGGCTCCGGGGCCTCCTCCTGCTCCGAGCCGGTCCCCGCGGGAGGGGCGTCGTCCCCGCCGGAGAACGGCGGGTCGTCCCGGTTCATCACCAGGATCGTCAGAACGACCAGGAGCACCAGGAGCGCCGCGGCGCCCACCGCCACCGCCACGACCAGTCCGCGGCGCCGGTTCGGCGCGGCCGGCCGGTGCGGGGGAGGGGGGACCGGGGGCACGTACGGCTGCGGCCCCGGGCGGTTCGCCTGCGGGTCGGCGGGGGGCACCATCGGGATGGGCCCGGTCGAGGCCGGGTGCTGGGCCGGGGGCGGACCCGCCTGCCGGGGCTGCTGCGCCTGGCCGCCCTGCGGGGGGCCGGGCTGGTGGCCGGTCGCGGGATAGCCCGGGGGCGGCCCCGAGGGAGGCTGCGGGTGCTGGAAGTTGCCCGTCTGGTGCGCGGGCATGGGCGGGCCCGCCTGGTACTGGCCGGGCGCCGGGTGCCGCATGCCCGTCGCGGTCTGGTGTCCGGGCCCGCCCTGCTGGGGGCGCATCCCCGGGGGAGGGCCGGGCGGCATCGGCGGCAGGTTGGGCCGCCACGACTGGTGCAGCGCGTGCGACACCATGTCGTTGGGGTTGGTGCTGTCCTCCCCGCCCGCCAGCTCCAGCAGGAGGTCCTGGGCGGTGGGCCGGCGGTTCGGCTCCTTGGCCAGGGCACGCGTCACGAGGCGGTCGAGAGGGCTGTCCAGGTTGCCGATCTGGGGTTCGGCGAACAGCACCCGCTTGCCCAGCGTCATGGCGTCGCCGTTGCCGAAGGGGTGCGTGCCGTTGCCGGCGAACGCCACCAGGCACCCCCAGGCGAAGATGTCCGCCGAGGTGGTGACCTGCTCCTCCAACAGCTGCTCGGGCGCCATCCACCCGGGGCTGCCCATGACGATGCCGGTCTGGGTGTGGTTCGTGGCGGTGTTCATCGCGCGCGCGATGCCGAAGTCGATCACCCGGGGGCCCGACAGCGACAGCAGCACGTTGGCGGGCTTGAGGTCGCGGTGGACCAGCCCGGTGCGGTGGATGGCCGCGAGCGCGGCGGCCACGCCCAGGGCGAAGCCGTGCAGGGTGGAGGAGTCCAGCGGACCGTTCTCGGCTATGTGCTCGGCCAGGGCGGTGCCGGCGATGTACTCGGTGACCATGTAGGGACGGTTCTCGAACGTCCCGTGGTCGAGCACCTTGGCGGTGCAGAAGGAGGCGACCTTGCGGGCGTTCTCCATCTCATCGCGAAAACGCGCCCGGGTCGCCTCGTCGAAGGCGAGTTCCGGACGGATGACCTTGATGGCTACCTGGTTGTTCCGGTCCGACATACTGCCCAGGTAGACGGTGCCCATGCCACCGCTGCCCAGCTTGCCGGACAGCACGTAGGGACCGATGGTGGCCGGATCCCCGGCGGCCAGCGGTTCCAGGTTCTTCGGGAGCCCATCCGACGGCAAGCGACCCTCCCCGACGGTGTCCAAACCCCGCCTTGCCCCAAGGTAGCGGTGTTTGTGCCCTGATTCCCACTCAGCGGCCTGATCGGGCCGTTCTGGGGGCAGGCGGTGACTGACATGACAGTGGTGACGATCCCCGGATCGTGATCTTGGTTCCCGATTCCTTCCGCCGATGGCGTTCGCGCCGGTCGGAGGGGGTGAACACACCGGCGCCCCTGGCGGGGTACGTGTTCACGCAAGGTGGGGGTTCCTTTACGATTGGGGACTCGTGACCGTTAATACCACCGTAACCGTGCGGGTCCCCGCGAAGGTGAACCTCCAGTTGGCGGTGGGGCCCGGACGCGAGGACGGGTTCCACGACCTCGTCAACGTGTTCCACGCCGTCTCACTGTTCGATGAGGTTACCGTCAAGGAGGCCCGGTCGCGTCGGCCGAGCCCCCCGGACGCGGACGGCTCCGTCGTCGCGGAACTGACCGCCGGCGGCGGCCTGGGGTCCCACCTGTCCCGCGTTCCCCTCGACGCGAGCAACCTGGCCGCCCGCGCGGCGGTCCTGGTGGCCGAGCGCACGGGGAAGGGCTTCCCCGTCACCGTCCACCTGGACAAGAACATCCCGGTGGCGGGCGGCATGGCCGGGGGGAGCGCGGACGCGGCCGCCGCCCTGGTCGCCTGCGACCGGCTCTGGGGCGCCGGCCTGTCGCGGGAGGCCCTCCTCGACTGCGCCGCCGAGCTCGGCAGCGACGTCCCCTTCGCCGTGGTGGGCGCGACGGCCGTCGGGACGGGACGGGGCGAGGTCCTCTCGCCGATGGCCAGCCCCGGCCGTTTCCGCTGGGTCTTCGCCCTGTCGCCGCACGGCCTGTCCACGGCGCGGGTCTTCCGCGAGTACGACCGGATCCGTCCGGACGCCCCCCCGCCGCGCCTCGACCCGGCCCTGGCCGGCGCGCTCGCGCTGGGGGACCCCGCGGCCGTCGGCGCGGCGCTCACCAACGACCTCCAGGAGGCCGCTCTCTCCCTCCTGCCGGAGCTGGAGCGCACCCTCGGGGCCGGGCGGGACGCCGGGGCCCTGGGGGCCCTGGTGTCGGGCTCGGGGCCCACCTGCGCGTTCCTGGTGGGCGGGGGGCCGGAGGACGCCGCCGTCGTGGCCGAGCGCGAGGCCTCGGTGGTCGCGGCCCTGGAGGGGAGCGGGCTGTGCGAGCAGGTGGTGACGGCCCACGGGGACGTGCCGGGCGCCGTCGTCCTGTGACCTAAATCACTGACGTTTCTTCCGTTCTGTGGGGGTTTCGCCCAGTTGACCTGAACCACGGTTGAGGTCGAACACTGGTGTGCATGACGACCGCAACCGCCTTGTCGCGCTACGCCGACCTGCCAGCCCTCATCGGCCTCATGGAGGGTGACGAGAAGCACATGGGCGCCGCCCACTCCACCCTGGACGTGGTGTGGGTCCTCTACGACCGCGTCCTGGCCGTCACCCCCGCGACGGCCGAGGACCCCGCCAGGGACCGCTTCCTGCTGTCCAAGGGCCACGGGCCCGCGGCGTTCTACGCGGTGCTGGCCGCCAAGGGGTTCGTGGACGTGGCCGCCCTGCGCGGCTGGACGGCCTTCGACTCCCCGCTGGGCCACCACCCGGACCGGGTCCTCGTGCCCGGGGTGGAGATCGGCAGCGGCTCCCTCGGCCACGGCCTGCCCCTCGCACTGGGCAGCGCCCTCGGCCTGCGCGCCCAGAACGTCCGCCGCCCCGACGGCGCCGCCCCCCGCGTGGTGGTGCTCCTCGGGGACGGCGAACTCGACGAGGGCAGCAACCACGAGGCGATCGCCGTCGCCGGGCGGCTCGGCGTCGACAACCTCACCGCGGTCGTCGTGGACAACGCCTCCAGCACCCACGGCTGGCCCGGCGGCGTCGCCGCACGGTTCGCGGGGGAGGGGTGGGCGGCGCGCGAGGCCCTCGGGCGCGACCACGACGCCCTCCACGAGGCCCTCACCCGGCCCCACACAGGACGGCCGCTGGCCGTCGTAGCCCGCGTCCGGACAAGGTAGGGGAAGGCCATGCGAGAAACCTTCGCCGCCACCGTCAGCGAGGCCATGGACCGCGACCCGCGCGTCGCGGTGGTCCTCGCCGCCATCTCGGCGGGCATGTTCCGCTCCGCCGCGGCCCGCCACCCCGGGCGGGTGGTCGACGTCGGCATCCGGGAGCAGGCCATGATCGGGGTGGCCGGCGGGCTCGCCCTGACCGGGATGCGCCCGATCGTGCACAGCTACGCCCCGTTCCTGGTCGAGCGGCCGTTCGAGCAGGTCAAACTGGACTTCGCCCACCAGGACGTGGGCGCCGTCCTGGTCAGCATCGGCGGCTCCTACGACGCCTCCGAGGAGGGGCGCACCCACCAGGCGCCCGGCGACGTCGCCCTGCTCGACACCCTCCCGGGGTGGACGGTGCACGTGCCGGGCCACGCGGACGAGGCGCGCGCCGCCCTGGAGTCCGCCATCCCCGGCGACGACCGCGTGTACGTGAGGCTGTCGGAGACCTCGAACCGCGCGCCCCGGCCCGTGGACGGGCGGTTGTCCGCGGTGCGCACGGGTTCGCCCCGCTCCGCGGGCGTGGTGGTCGCCGTCGGACCGATGCTGGACCGCGTGCTGGAGGCCACCGCCGACCTCGACGTGACGGTCGCCCACACCTCCACCGTGCGCCCGTTCGACCGCGCGGGGCTCAGCGCCCTGGTCGGGGCGGCGGGCAACGCCGACGTGCTCGTGGTGGAGCCCTACCTCGCCGGGACCTCCGCGCACGAGGTCGCCGCGGCCCTCGTGGACCGGCGCCACCGGCAGCTCGGGCTGGGGGTGGCCCGCGACCGGGAACTGCGCGCCTACGGCACCCCCGCGCAGCACGCGCGGGCGCACGGCCTGGACGCGGCGGGCATCGCCGAGGCCGCCAGGGGGTTCTTCCTGGTGTAGGCCGGGGCCGGGAACCCGGCGGCGCGGAACGCGCCCGGGGCCTTGCGTGGTGCGGCCCCGGGCGCGTCCCGTGCGGGACACGCGCCGTGTGAGCCGTGGCCCCCGCGGGAGGCGCCCGCGCCGTCCGTGCCCGGTCCCGCCGCGCCCCGGGCAGGGGCGCCGTCCGGGCCGCGGCCCGGACGGGGGGTTCGCGGCCCAGCCGGCGCGGCCGCCGTGTGAGCCGCGGCCCCCGCCGCCGGGACCGGGGGACCCGCGCCCCGGGGAGGGGCGGCCAGGGCACTGGGTCGGACCCGGGACAATGGAAGGTGATGACGAATCTGGTCAACCTTCAGGACGTGTCCCTGGCCTACGGGCCGCTCGTACTCCTCGACAAGGTGTCGCTCGGCGTCGACGAGGGCGAACGCATCGGTGTGGTCGGCCGCAACGGCGGCGGCAAGTCCACGCTGATCTCCGTGCTCTCCGGCATCACCGAGCCCGACTCCGGGCGGGTCGTGCACAACCGCGGGCTGCGCATCGGCTTCCTGCACCAGCGCGACACCTTCCCCGACACCACCGTCGGCGGGTTCGTGCTGGGCGACCGCGCCGAGCACGAGTGGGCGGGCGACTCCCGCATCCGCGACGTCCTGCGGGGCCTCCTCGGCGGCTGGGACCTGGACACGCCCATGTCCGGGCTCTCCGGCGGCGAGCGCCGCCGCTCGGGACTGGCGCGGCTGCTCATCGGCGACCACGACCTCATCGTCCTGGACGAGCCCACCAACCACCTCGACATCGAGGGCATCGCCTGGCTCGCCGAGCACCTGCGCGGCCGCCAGGAGGCGCTCGTGGTCGTCACGCACGACCGCTGGTTCCTGGACGCCGTCACCACCCGCACCTGGGAGGTCGGGCGCGGCGCCGTCGAGCGCTACGAGGGGGGCTACGCCGCCTACGTCCTGGCCAAGGCCGAGCGGGACCGCCAGGCCGCGGCCTCCGAGGAGCGGCGCCAGAACCTCATGCGCAAAGAGCTGGCCTGGCTGCGCCGCGGCGCCCCGGCCCGGACCTCCAAGCCCAAGTTCCGCATCGAGGCGGCCAACCAGCTCATCGCCGACGAGCCGCCGCTCCGCGACACCGTCGAGCTGGTGCGGTTCGCGAGCTCCCGGCTCGGCAAGACCGTCATCGACCTCAAGAACGTGTCGGTGGCCGTCCCCGACCGGACCCTCCTGGACCACCTCACCTGGCAGCTGGGCCCGGGCGACCGGGTCGGCCTGGTGGGGGTGAACGGCGCGGGCAAGTCCACCCTCCTCAAGATCCTCGCCGAGGAGCGCGAGCCCGACTCCGGCAGCGTGCGCACCGGCCGCACCGTCAGGCTCGCCCACCTGTCGCAGAACGTCGTCGAACTCGACCCCAAGGCGCGCCCGCTCCAGGCCGTCATGGAGATCCGCGAGCACATCACCATCGGCAAGCGCGACTACACGGCGAGCCAGATGCTGGAGCGCTTCGGCTTCCGGGGCGACCGGCAGTGGACGCCGATCGGCGACCTGTCCGGCGGCGAGCGCCGCCGCCTCCAGCTCCTGCGTCTGCTCATGGACGAGCCCAACGTGCTGCTGCTGGACGAGCCCACCAACGACCTGGACATCGAGACCCTCACCGAGCTGGAGGACCTCCTCGACGGCTGGCCGGGCTCCCTCGTGCTGGTCAGCCACGACCGGTACTTCCTGGAGCGCATCACCGACCGGGTGCTCGCGCTCATGGGGGACGGCAGCCTCGCCTTCCTGCCCGGCGGCGTCGACGAGTACCTGGAGCGCCGCGCGGTCACGGCGGGGGAGGCCACGGTGCCGCTCGGCGCGTCCGAGACCGCTGCGGCCGGGGCCGCCGCCGAGCAGCCCGCGGTGTCCGCGGCGGAGCGCCGCGCGGCCCAGAAGGAGCTCCAGCGCGTCGAGAGGCGCATGGACCGCATCACCAGGCGCGAGACGGAGCTGCACGAGCTGATGGCCGCCGCCGCCGACGACTACGCCCGGCTCGCCGAGCTGGACTCCGAGGCCAAGGCCCTGGCGACCGAGCGCGGCGAGCTGGAGGAGGTCTGGCTGGAGCAGGCGGAGATCGTCGGCGACTGACCGCCGGGCGCGCTCCTCCTCCGGCCGGGGGTCCCGCGAGGGACCCCCGGCCGTGTCCGCACGGGCCCTGCGCCCCTCCCCGGGCCGCCCCCGCGCGAACGGCCCTGCCGAGGGCCCCGCATCGGGGCCGCGGGCGCTCCCGCACCCGGGGCCGGCCGGCCCCGCGAGGCGCTCCCGCACCCGCACCTGGTCCCGCCAGGCGCTCCCGCCTCCGCCGGGCGGCCCGGGGCGCCGTCGAGTAGCCTCCGGGAACGTGGGGCCGCCGCGGCCGACCGTACGCCGGGCGCCGCCCTCCCAGTGGACAGGAGTGAACCCGCATGACCGCTTTGGACGAGATCCCGGTGACGCTGATCGACGGGCGCGAGACGACCTTCGGCGAGTGGGCCGGAAAGGTCAGGCTGGTGGTGAACGTCGCCTCCCGGTGCGGGCTCACGCCGCAGTACGGGCAGCTGGAGGAGTTGCAGAAGCGCTACGCCGACCGGGGGTTCACCGTGCTGGGGTTCCCCAGCAACCAGTTCCTCCAGGAGTTCGGCAGCGACGGCAGGATCGCCGAGTACTGCTCCGCGACGTGGGGGGTCACCTTCCCGATGGCGAGCAAGGTCAAGGTCAACGGGAAGGACCGCCACCCGCTCTACGGCGAGCTCACGGCGACCCCCGACGCGGACGGCCAGGCGGGGAAGGTGAAGTGGAACTTCGAGAAGTTCCTCGTCCTCCCGGACGGCGCCGTGCACCGCTTCCGCCCGGCCACGGCGCCGGACGACCCCGCCATCGTCGCGCTCATCGAGAAGTCGCTCCCCGGGGAGGCGTGAGGGCGCGGCGGCCCGCCCCCTCCGGGGCGGCCCGGGCCGGAACGACGTGCCCCGGCCCGGCCCCCGCGGCGGGCACGGGCCCGGTCCGGCACGGAGACCGGGCCGCCCACCCCCGTGAGAGGGGGCGCCCGGCCGGGTCCGCACGCGGAGCGCCCCGCTGGGGCCGCCCCTGCGCGAGGGGCCGGGCGCCGGGTCGCACGCGGGCGGAGCGCCCCTCAGCGCACCTCCTCCGCGAAGACGGAGGCGATCTCCCGCGCGCCCTCCTCGTTCGGGTGGATGTCCGGACCCCGTTCCGCGTCGCACATCCAGGTCAGGTCGCACACGTTCTGGAGGTTCGCGGGCATGCCGGTCCCGCTGTCCTCGGGCACCTCCCTGTTGGTGGCCTGGAAGACGGAGTCCACGTCCGCGACCTCGATGCCCTCGGCCTCGTAGGCCTCGGTGAGCGTCCCGTTGACCTCGGTGAGGATGTCCACGGCCTCCTCGGCGAGCCCGCCCCGCGCCTCGTGCTCGGGGAAGACCTCCTCGGCCTCCTCCGCGGACGCGGCGGCCTGCCCGGCGGGGTCGTCGTCGAGCAGGAGGAAGGCGAGGAACGGGTTGTAGTAGGTCATCGCGATGATCCGGGTGTCCGGGCCGGCCGCGGCGCGCAGCCGCTCGGCGATCTCGGGCACCTCGTCCTCCAGGCGGTCGAGGCCGTCGGCCACGCACTCCGCGTCGATGTCGATGTCCTCGGAGCTGTCCGCGCGGCCGTCCGGCGCGTTCACGCCCCGCACGCAGCGGGTGAAGTTGTTCGCCCCGATGGTGAGGGTCACCAGGTCCACCTCGCCCTCGTGCTCCGCGAGGAAGTCCTCGGCGGCCCGGAGCTGCTCACCGTCGTCGTAGCGCTCCTCGCAGTCGGGCAGGCCGCCCTCCATGAACGTGGTCGTGTCCTCGCCCGCGCAGCCCATGCGCTCGTGACGGAGGCCGGGGTCGTCGTCGAGCAGGGTGCGGTACAGGACGTCCGTGTACCCTTCCTCGGTCTCGACGGGCGTCCCGTCCTCGTCGGGCTGCACGCCCACGGCCAGCGAGTCGCCCAGGGACAGGTAGTAGCCCCCTTCGGCGCCGGGGGACCCCGGCGCCGCCGTCCCCTCTCCGTCGGCGCCCGCGCACCCCGCCGCCAGCACTGCGACGGCCGTCACCGCGATCCAGCGGATTCGCACTCTCTGTCTCCCACCAGGGTCGGTTGCAGGTACGTGCCCGGGGCCGCCCGGTGGGCGCGCCGCCCTTCCCGGGTGCCGCCGGGCCCTTCACGTGGGGGAACCGGAAGGCGTCCGGGCCACGATGCCAGCCGCCGCGGGTCCGCGTCGAGCGCCCGGGTGGGAGATGTCTCTCAGCGGGCCGGCCGCGCGGCCCGGGACGTTCCGCGGAACGAGCGCTAGCCCTGCGGTCGGGAGGGATCCCTGTCGAGGGGGGCCAGAAGGCATCTGAGCAACGATGCCAGCTGCTGCCGGTCGCCGTCGGGCATGGGGGCCAGAAGCGTCTCCTCGTAGCTGAGGAGCGACTCCAGGGCGGCGTCGATGCGCTCGGCGCCGCGTTCGGTGAGCCGGACCAGGACCCCGCGCTTGTCGTCGGGGTCGGGACGGCGCTTGACCAGGCCGGCGGCGGCCAGCCTGTCCACCCGGTTGGTCATGGTCCCGGAGGTCACCAGGGTGGCGCGCAGCAGCCGCCCGGGGCTCAGCTCGTACGGGGGGCCGGAGCGGCGCAGCTCCGCGAGCACGTCGAACTCCCAGGGCTCCAGCGCGTGCTCGGTGAAGACCGTGCGCCGGGCGCGGTCCAGGTGGCGTGCGAGCCGGGACACACGGCTGAACACCTCCAGGGGTGTCACGTCCACGTCCGGGCGTTCGGAGCGCCACGCCTCGATCAGCCCATCCACCTCATCGCGCATGGGGACAGCCTATCTCTTGACATCAAGATAGTGGGGCGGGTATACCGCACTCCCCGCGTCCCGCTCGCGGCCGGGCGCGGGGGACGGGCCGCGGCGGACCCGTCCCCCGGTGCGCCGGGGGACGGGAATCAGCCCGTGCCCCGCCGCCTCGTCTGCAGCCTCGGCTTGGGCTCCAGGCTCGCGAGCCCGTTCCAGGCCAGGTTGACCAGGTGCGCGGCGACCACCTCGCGCTTGGGCCTGCGCACCTCGAGCCACCACTGGCCCGTCAGCGCCCACATGCCCACCAGGGCCTGCGCGTACATCGGGGCGAGCGCCGGGTCGTAGCCGCGCTCGGCGAACTCGTCGACCATGATGTGCTCGACCTGGCTGGCGATGTCGTTGATCAGACTGGCGAAGCTGCCCGTGCCGGAGGCCACGTGGGAGTCGCGGGTCAGCACCCGGAACCCGACCGTGTTCTCCTCCACGTAGCGCAGCAGGGCCAGCGCGGCCTTCTCGATCTTGCCCCGCGCGCTGTCGGCGGTGAGGGCCTCGCCCATCATCTCCAGGAGGGTGCGCATCTCACGGTCGACCACGACCGCGTAGATACCCTCCTTGCCGCCGAAGTGCTCGTACACGACGGGCTTGGACACCCCGGCCCGTGCGGCGATCTCCTCGACGGAGGTCGCGTCGAACCCGCGCTCGGCGAACAGCTCCCGGCCGATCTCCAACAGCTGTTGCCGACGCTCCTTGCCCGTCATGCGCTTGCGGCGCACGCGGACCTTCTGCTCGCTGTCGGCTGCTCCCATGATGGCTATCGATCCTAGACCTTGACCCGCTTGGCTGCGAGTCGGTCGTTGTTGGGCCAGCGGACCTTCGTGGCCCAGCCGAGCTTCTCGAACGCCCAGATCACGCGGGCGGAGATGTCGATCTGGCCCTTGAGCACGCCGTGGCGCGCGCAGGTCGGGTCCGCGTGGTGCAGGTTGTGCCAGGACTCGCCGAACGACGGGATGGCGAGCCACCACACGTTGCGGGAGCGGTCGCGCACCTCGAAGTTCTCCTCGCCGATGGTGTGGCAGATGGAGTTGATGGACCAGGTGACGTGGTGCAGCAGCGCCACGCGGACCAGGCTCGCCCAGAAGAACGCGGTGAACGCGCCCCACCAGGACATGGTCACGAGGCCGCCGATGAGGGCGGGGGCGCCGAGGGAGAAGATCACGATCGGCAGGAACAGCTTGTCGACGAGGACGATGTCCTTGTCCTTGAGCAGGTCCGGGGCGAAGCGGCGCGGCGAGGTCTTCTTGTCGTCCAGGTACATCCAGGCCATGTGCGCGTAGTACAGGCCCTTGGCGACGGACTTCCAGTCGTCCCCGAAGCGCCACGGCGAGTGCGGGTCGCCCTCGGCGTCGGAGTACTTGTGGTGGCGGCGGTGGTCGGCCACCCACTTGATGACGCTGCCCTCGATGGCCAGCGAGCCGGCGACCGCGAGCGCGATCCGCAGCGGGCGGTTGGCCTTGAAGGAGCCGTGGGTGAAGTGGCGGTGGAAGCCGACCGTGATGCCCAGGCCGCTGATGAGGTAGAAGACCGACGCGATCGCGATGTCGGTGAGGCTCAGGCCCCATCCCCAGAAGAAGGGGACGGAGGCGAGCAGGGCGATGAGCGGGATGAAGACGAACGCGAAGACGGTGAAGCGCTCGGCCCTGCCCCGCAGTTCCGGCTCGTACTCGGGGATCGCCTCGCGCTTCCCCTCGGCGTTCTCGGTCGGTAGCTCGGCAGCAGTGGTCATGGTCGTACACACCTCGTCGTCACGGCAGGGTCCTCGCGGTCGGACGGTGTCCGAGAGGCGCGGAGCACCCGTCGCGACGGCCCAACCTATTCCTACGTAACCGTAACCTACGACCCCGTAGGTTTGGCAAGCCCTCCGCCGGAGGCGCTATGTTGGTGCCTGGCGTACGGGCGCGACGTGTGCGCGCCCCCTGCCTTCCCGGATGATGTAATCGGCAGCATGTGGGGTTTTGGTCCCCATCGTCCAGGTTCGAGCCCTGGTCCGGGAGCCGTCTGCCCGTTCCCTCCCCTATCCCCGTGCGCGCGAGGGAAACCCGCCCGTGCGGGAGCGCCGCGTGGTGGGGCCCGACCCCTCATCCCCGTGCGCGCGAGGGAAGCCCCCGGTCATTCCGCCCGGACGCCCCGGGCGCCCGGCGCCGGGCCCGGACCGGTGGCGCGGCGCATCTCACAGAACGCCCCGGAACCCGACGCCACAGGCCCGGCCCGGGCCCCGCTCCCCGCCCCGGCGTCACGTGCCCGCTGGACGCCTGTGACACGCATGTATCCTTCCCATGTCGGCCGCTGGTCATCCGACGGCCGCCCGCGCGGCACGCGGGTCGAGCCGCCGAAGGGTGAGCCGACAGTTCAATGCCAGCTATCACGAGGGGTCTCCTTCAGTGAGCGTGAACCGTCCGGCTGCCGTCATCGTCCTCGCGGCGGGCGAGGGCACCCGAATGAAGTCGAAGCTTCCCAAGGTCCTCCACGAGCTCAACGGCCGCAGCATGCTCGGCCACGTTCTCGCGGCCGCGGGCGAACTGGACCCCCACCACTCGGTCGTGGTCGTCGGCCACGCCCGGGACCAGGTCCGGTCCCACCTGTCGGAGGTCGCCCCCGAGGCCGCCACCGCGGTCCAGGAGGAGCAGAACGGCACCGGCCACGCGGTGCGCATGGCGGTCGAGGACCTCGCCGCCAAGGGCACCGAGCTCGCCGGCACCGTCGTCCTGACGTGCGGGGACACCCCGCTCCTGCGCGGTTCCACGCTCTCGGAGCTGGTGGCCGCCCACGAGAAGGAGGGCAACGCCGTCACGGTGCTGTCCGCCCGCGTCCCCGACCCCCACGGCTACGGGCGCATCGTGCGCGACGGCGACGGCGACTTCACCGGCATCGTCGAACACGCCGACGCCTCCCCGGAGCAGCACGCGATCGACGAGATCAACTCGGGCATGTACGCGTTCGACGGAGCGCTCCTGTCCGCCGTCGTCAAGCGCCTGTCCACGGACAACGCCAAGGGCGAGGAGTACATCACCGACGCGGTCGCGCTCCTGCGCGGGGACGGGAACCGGGTCGGCGCCTGGATCGCCGAGGACTGGCACGAGGTGCAGGGCGTCAACAACCGCGTCCAGCTCTCCGAGGCCCGCCGCGTCCTCAACGACCGCCTCCTCGCCGAGCACATGCTCGCGGGCGTCACGGTGGTGGACCCCGCCTCCACGTGGGTGGACGCGCAGGTCCGCATCGGACGCGACGCCGTGCTCGAGCCCGGCACCCGCCTGCGCGGCGCCACCGTCGTCGGCGAGGACGCCGTCGTCGGCCCCCGCGCCGACCTGAGGGACACGGTCGTCGGCGAGGGCGCCCAGGTGCGCGAGACGACCGCCGACCGGGCCGAGATCGGCCCGGGGGCCACGGTGGGCCCCTACACCTTCCTCCGACCGGGCACCCGCCTGGCCGGGCGGGCCAAGGCCGGCGCCTTCGTCGAGATCAAGAACTCGAACGTGGGCGCCGGATCCAAGATCCCGCACCTGACCTACGTCGGGGACGCGGACATCGGCGTGGGCAGCAACATCGGCTGCTCCTCCGTGTTCGTCAACTACGACGGGGTGGACAAGCACCGGAGCGTCATCGGCGACCACGTGCGGCTCGGCAGCGACAACACCTTCGTCGCGCCCGTGCACGTGGGCGACGGCGCCTACTCCGGTGCGGGCACCGTGATCAGGGACGACGTTCCGCCCGGCGCGCTGGCGATCTCCGAGGGGCACCGCCAGCGCAACGTCGAGGGCTGGACCCGGCGCAAGCGCCCGGGCACGCCCTCCGCCGAGGCGGCGGACAAGGCCGATCGGCACAGAGCCGACGACAAGCAGTGACTGTGGGGGAGAAACACGTGACCGGCATGAAGGCCACCGGCCAGAAGAACCTGATGCTGTTCTCGGGACGCACACACCCGGGGCTGGCCGAGGAGGTAGCCAAGGAGCTGGGGATCGAGGTGGTCCCCACCCGGTTCGACACCTTCGCCAACGGTGAGATCTTCATGCGGTACCTGGAGTCGGTCCGCGGCTGCGACGCGTTCGTCATCCAGAGCCACGCCGACCCGGTCAACGAGTCGATCATGGAGCAGCTGATCATGGTGGACGCGCTCAAGCGCGCGTCCGCCAAGCGGATCACCGTGGTCACGCCGATCCTGGGCTACGCCCGCCAGGACAAGAAGCACCGCGGCCGCGAGCCCATCTCGGCGCGCCTGGTCACCGACCTGTTCCGGACCGCGGGCGCGGACCGGATGATGGCCGTCGACCTGCACACGGACCAGATCCAGGGCTTCTTCGACGGCCCTGTCGACCACCTCTTCGCGCTGCCGATCCTGGCCGACCACGTCGCCAGCCAGGTCGAGCGCTCCGAGATCACCGTGGTCTCCCCCGACGCGGGCCGCGTCCGGACCGCCGACCGCTGGGCGGACCGCCTCGGCGCCCCCCTGGCGATCATCCACAAGCGGCGCGACCCGGACGTCGCCAACCAGGTGAAGGTCCACGAGGTCGTCGGCACGGTCAAGGACCGCGTCTGCGTCCTGGTGGACGACATGATCGACACCGGCGGCACCATCGTGAAGGCCTCCGAGGCCCTGTTCGAGCAGGGGGCCAGGAAGGTCATCGTGGCCGCCACGCACGGCGTGCTGTCCGGCCCGGCGGCCGAGCGCCTCCAGAACTCGCGGATCTCCGAGGTGATCATCACCAACACGCTCCCCGTCCCCGAGGAGCGGGCCTTCGAGAAGCTGACCCAGCTCTCGATCGCCCCGCTGGTGGCCCGCGCGATCAGCGAGGTCTTCACGGACGGCTCGGTCACGAGCCTGTTCGAGTAGTCCCGCGCCAAGTTCCCGCCAAGTCCCGCACGCCCCGTTGACGGCCTCCCGGTCCGGGAGGCGCCCGCCGACGGGGCGTGTTCTGAGTCGTCGGTGAAGCCAGTAGACTTGACCGAGTGTCCCCGTGCCCAGGTGGAGTCGTGTTCGGCTTCGCTCAGGAGCACGGGCAGGGGTGCGCGACGAGCGTTCCCGGGCCGGACGGGTCCGGTGACGGCTCGCCGGGCACGCCTGGAACCAGGGCGGTCGCGTCCCCTGCCTGAGGGGAGACCCCGCCGCATTCTCCGCCGAGGGCGGGAATCGTTCGTACTACTGGAGTCGTGTTCCCCGTGCTGCGGGGTTGAACCCGAGGAGTTTTGTCGTGTCCGAGGTACGTATCGCTGCCGAGCCCCGCACGGAATTCGGCAAGGGCGCCTCCCGTCGCGCCCGCCGCGCGGGTAAGGTGCCGGCCGTCCTCTACGGCCACGGCACCGAGCCCCGCCACCTGAACCTGCCGGGCCACGAGCTCATGCTCGCCCTGAAGACCCCGAACGTCCTGATCCGCCTCGAAGGCCTGGACAAGGACAACCTCGCCCTGCCCAAGAGTGTGCAGCGCGACGCCATCAAGGGCTTCCTTGAGCACATCGACCTCCTGGTCGTGTCCAAGGGCGAGAAGGTCGAGGTTGAGATCTCGGTGAACCTGACCGGTGAGGTCAAGGCCCCGGGTGTGCTCAACCAGGAGCTCGTCACCGTGACCGTCGAGGCTGAGGCCACCAACATCCCCACCGGTGTCGACTTCGACATCGAGGGCCTGGAGGTCGGGGCCAACCCGACCGCCGGCGACCTGAAGCTGCCCACGGGCGCCACCCTGGTCACCGACCCCGACACCATCGTGCTCACCGTCTCCGCGCCCCGCGTGGAGGAGGAGCCGACGACCGGAGCCGAGACCACCGAGGAGGCCGCCGCCGAGTAGGGCGGTGGTGCTGTCCACGGATCTGGACGAACGCGCGGTTCCCACGGGGGCCGCGCGTTCGCCGTATCGGTAGGGTCGTGCCCCATGTGGACCTGGTTGAGGGCGTTGTCGGGCAGGAAGGAAGCCGGCGGTGGCGACACCGCGGGCGGGAGCGGCGGCAGGAGCGCCGAAGGGGGGAGCGGGGACATGGGCGAGGCCGAGCGCTGGCTCGTCGTGGGGCTGGGCAACCCGGGCCCCAAGTACGCGGGCAACCGGCACAACGCCGGCTTCCTGGTGGTCGGGGCCCTCGCCGGCGGCGAGCGCTGGAAGGCGCACAAGGCGCACGCCGAGGTGGTGGAGACGCGCCTGGAGGGCGTGCCGGTGGTCCTGGCCAAGCCCCGGACCTTCATGAACCTGTCGGGCGGCCCGGTGGCCGGCCTGGCGAGGTTCTACAAGGTGCCGGTCGAGCGGATCATCGTGGTGCACGACGAGATGGACATCGACTTCGGCGCGCTGAAGCTCAAGAAGGGCGGGGGCCCCGGCGGGCACAACGGGCTCAAGTCGATGACGGCGTCCCTGTCCAGCCCGGAGTACATCCGCGTGCGCTTCGGGGTGGGCCGCCCGCCGGGACGCATGGACCCGGCCGCGTACGTGCTCAAGGACTTCTCCGCGGCCGAGCGCGCCGAGCTGGACCTGGACGTCGAACGGGCCGCGGACGCCGTGCGCACGGTCCTCCGGGACGGCCTGGGCCGCGCGCAGAACATCTTCCACACCGCGGCCTGAGGGCGCGCGGCCGGGGAGCGGTCGCGGACGGCCCCCGGCCGCGCCCTCCCGCCGGAGGGCCGCCCGTAGCGCCCCGTCCGCGTCGCCCGCCGCGTCACCCGCCGCGGCCGGGTCGACCGGGCCGCCCGCTCCTCCCCGGGCCGCCTCCTGCCGCCGGGTGCCTCCACCCGGTCGGCCTCCACCTCCGCCTTCCCGGACCCCCGGTTCTCAGCGGCTCAGCAGCCGCCAGGTCGCCAGGGCGAGGGCGTGCGCCTGCTCGCCGCCCTCCGCCCCCGCGGCCGGCCTCCCCTCCGCCGGCCCCGGCCCACCGGTTCCGGCGCGGACGCCGTCGGCGATCACCCCGACCAGCGCCCCCGCGAGGTACGCGGCGTGTGTGCGCACGGGCACGTCGTCGAACCCCGCGGGCCCCTCCCCGGCCGCGAAGCGCGCGGCCAGCTCCCCGGCCAGGCGCTCCCGCAGGCGGTTCGCGAAACGGGGGCTCCCCTGGTCGGACAGCATCCGCCGGTACAGCACGGCGTTCCCGGCCACGTGGGAGAACAGGTCCACCAGAGGCTCCGGCGGCCGGTCCCGCGGGGCGTCCAGCGGACACAGCGCCGCGCACCGCGCCACGTGCGCGACGGCGTCGTCCATGGCGTCGGCGACCAGGGCGTCCAGGTCGGCGTAGTGCTGGTACACCGTCGCCCGGTTCACCTCGGCGCACCGCGCCACGGCGGACATCGTCACGTCGGCGAGCTCCCGTTCGGCGGCCAGGGAGAGGAGGGCGGCGCGCAGCCGGTCACGGGTGCGCCGGGCGCGCGGGTCGTCGGGGTTCACCGTTCCAGGCTAGGACACGCGACGCTTAAAAGACACCTGTTGCTTAAACAACAAGTGTTGGTTATGGTCCGGGGTATGAGGATCGAGGTCTGGGCGGACGTGGTCTGCCCCTGGACGTACATCGGCAAGCGGCGCCTGGAGCGGGCCCTCGCCGGCCTGCCCGATGCGGGGTCCGTGGAGGTGGTCTGGCACCCGTACCGGATCGACCCCTCCGCACCCGCGGTCGGCGAGCCGCTGGGCGCGCTGCTGGAGGACCCCTCCGTGGACGACGCCCTCCGGGCGTGCGCACCCGCCCTCACCCCGGGGGAGAACCGGGCCCGGGTCGCGGAGACCGCGGCGTCCGAGGGCCTGGGACCCCGCTGGGGCGCGGCCTGGAGGGTCAGCAGCCACGACGCACACAGGCTCGTCCTGCTCGCCGGCCGGGCCGGAGGGCCCAGGCTCCAGGGCGCCGTCGTGGAGGGCGTCCTGCGCGCCCACTTCGTGGAGGGCGAGGACATCGGCTCCGCCCCGGTCCTCGACCGGATCGCCCGGGGCGCCGGTCTTGCGGACGGCGGCCGCCTCCTCCGGGCGGGGGAGGGAGGGCAGGAGGTCCGGGAGCTGGTCCTGCGCGGCCGGGCGGCCGGGGTCCGCACCTCCCCGACGCTCGTCGCCAACGGCCGCGCGCTGGAGGGTGCGCAGCACCCCGACGCGATCCGTGAGTTCCTGGTCGCCGCAGCCGGGCACGCGCCCCGGGTCCTCCCCGAGGAGGTCGAGCGCTTCCGGCTGGCGGAGGCCCTGCTGGACTCGGGCGACCCGCTCGGGGCGCTCGTGCTCCTGCGGCCGCTGCTCGACGGGCACGCCGCCGACCGGGGCGTGCGCCTGCTCGCCGCCCGCGCCCACTACCGCTCCGCGCAGCTCAACCGCGCCAGGCGAGGACTGGAGGCCCTGGTCGAGGAGGCCCCGGACGACGCCTACGCCCGCCTGCTGCTGGGGCGGACCCTCCAGCGCCAGGGAGAGGAGGGGGCGGCCGCGCCCCACCTGCGCCTGGCGGGGGTGATGGTCCCGTCCTACGCCTGACGGCGCCGACCCCGGGGCCGCGTTCCCCGGGCGGGCCATCACATGCCGCGCACGGTTTCGGTCGTCCCCTACGCGGTCCCACTTCTGTCCGTCCCCGGCGTGTCCGCCGGGGCGTTCCGGGTCTCGGAACAGACACATTCTTGGCTTGACCAGGTCTTCTTGCCCGACAACGAGCAACTCAGCGCGACTTTTCCACTACTTTTGGTTACTGTTCGGGTCGTCGGTTCTGCGCGCCCGACCAGATGCCCCGCTCATGCTCTCTGCGCCGATGCCAGTGGCGCCCGGGGTGATGACTCGAAGTAGGGCTCCACAGCCGTGGTCTTGGGGGAAGCATGGTCACCAGCGGGGTGAAGGCCGTCCGCGAACAGTCGGCGCGCACCGTCGTCGGCGCCGGAGACGGCGCCGGCGGACGGGACGCCGGGATCGGTCCGCTGCTCACCGGGGGAGGCGCCGGGCCGCGGACGCGCTCCGGATCCTGGACGCGGCCGTACGTCGTGAGCCTCGTCGTGCTGGACCTCGCCGCTGCCTTCGCGGCGACCCTGGGCGGAACGGTCCTCCGCTTCCACGGCTCACCGGGGGCGTCCGCCGCCTCCACCCACCTCCTGCTCTCCCTCCTCCTGCCCTTCGCGTGGGTCCTGTTCGTCTACCTGGGCGGCGGCTACGCCCGGCGCTTCCTCGGCGTGGGCACCGAGGAGTACCGGCGCGTCGCCACGGCCGGGCTCGCGCTCGCCGCGTCCGTCGCGATCGGCGCGTACGCGGTCACGTTCGACCTGGCGCGCGGCTACGCGCTCGTCGCGCTCCCGCTCGTCCCCCTGGTCAGCCTCGCCCTGCGGTACGCGCGCCGCAAGGCCCTGCACCGGAGGCGGCGCTCCGGACTGTGCATGAGCGGCGTCGTGGTCGTCGGGCACCGGGCCGCCGCAGGGGACCTGATCCGCCGGTTCCGCGACGAGATCTACCACGGCATGCGCGTCGTCGGCGTGTGCCTGCCGCCGGACGACACCGTCCCCGGCCTGGGGCCGGACTCGGTGGAGGACTGCCCGGTCCTGGGCGCCTTCGAGGACGCGGCCGACGCGTCGGCCCTCGTCGGGGCCGACACCGTGGCGGTCCTCGCCTGCCCCGAGATGGACGGGGCCGAACTGCGCCGCCTGGCCTGGCGGCTGGAGAAGAACGGCACCGACATCATCGTCGCGTCGGCGCTGATGGAGGTCGCGGGGCCGCGGACCTCCATCCGGCCGGTCGCGGGGCTGCCGCTCCTGCACGTGGAGCACCCCGAGCTGGTGGGCGTCCGCCGCGTGCTCAAGTCGGTCTTCGACCGCTCCGCCGCCGCGCTCGCCCTGATCCTGCTGTCCCCGCTGTTCCTGGCGCTGTTCGTCCTCATCCGGGGGGAGGGCCGGGGCCCCGTGCTGTTCACGCAGACCCGCGTGGGCCGGGGTGGCGCCGAGTTCACCGTGTACAAGTTCCGTACCATGGTGGTCGGGGCCGAGGCGTTGAAGGCGATGCTCCAGCCCCGCAACGAGCACGACGGTGTGCTGTTCAAGATGCGTCGCGACCCCAGGGTGACGTCCGTGGGGGCATGGCTGCGCCGGTACTCGCTCGACGAGCTTCCCCAGCTCGTCAACGTGGTCCGGGGGGAGATGTCGCTCGTCGGCCCCAGGCCGCCGCTGCCGGAGGAGGTCGCCCAGTACGGGCACGACGTCCGCCGGAGGCTGGTGGTCAAACCGGGGCTGACGGGTCTGTGGCAGGTCAGCGGCAGGTCCGACCTCTCGTGGGAGGAATCGGTCCGCCTCGATCTGCGGTACGTGGAAAACTGGTCGCTGACGCTGGACATCCAGATCCTGTGGAAGACGTGGTCAGCGGTGATCCGTGGGGCGGGAGCATACTAGCCGGTGAAGAGCATCCGAAACGATCATGAGGTGGCCCGCGACCTGGCCGGCGAGGCGGGGCAGCTGCTGCTGCGCCTGCGCGCCCGGCACGGTTTCGACGAACCCGACGTGCTGCGCACGCTGGGGGACCGGACCTCCCACGAGTTCCTGTTCTCGGCACTGGGACGGCTGAGGCCCAGCGACGCGGTGCTCTCCGAGGAGGGCGCCGACGACCACTCCCGGCTCCGGGCCAGGCGCGTGTGGATCATCGATCCGCTCGACGGCACCCGGGAGTTCGCGGAGGCGGGCCGCACCGACTGGGCGGTGCACGTCGCCCTGTGGGAGGACGGCGACCTGGTCGCGGGGGCCGTGGCGCTCCCCGCGCAGGGCAGCACCCTGTCCACGGTCGACCCGCCCTGGCTGCCCGAGGAGCGCCCGGCGGGCCAGCGGCTGCGCATCACGGCCAGCCGGACCCGGCCGCCCGCCTTCGTGCAGCGGATGGCGACCCAGCTCGGCGCCGAGGTGGTGCCGATGGGGTCGGCGGGCGCGAAGATCTGCGCGGTGCTCCTCGGCATCGCCGACATCTACGTGCACGCGGGCGGCCAGTACGAGTGGGACAGCGCGGCCCCGGTGGCGGTCGCGCGGGCCTCCGGCCTGCACACCTCCCGGATCGACGGCTCCGAACTGCGCTACAACGTAGCCGACCCGCTACTCCCCGATGTCCTCGTATGCCGATCGGAATTGTCGGGTATGTTGTTGGCAAGCATCCGCGACGGCGCGGACCTGGACAGCGCGGGTCCGCACGCGGGGGGCTGACCGAAGGACCCCCGCGCCGTCGGCCGTGCGGTATCTCTAAGGCGGATTCATGGGTCAGGCGAGTCAGCAGGCGCCCGGGCGCTACCAGCTCTCCCAGCTGGACGTCCTCGAGGCCGAGGCGATCTTCATCATGCGCGAGGTGGCCGCGGAGTTCGAGCGGCCGGTGCTGCTCTTCTCCGGGGGCAAGGACTCCATCGTGATGCTCCGCCTCGCGGAGAAGGCGTTCTGGCCCGGAGCCGTCCCGTTCCCCGTCATGCACGTCGACACCGGCCACAACTTCGACGAGGTCATCGAGTTCCGCGACCGCAGGGTCGCCGAGGCCGGGGTGCGCCTGGTGGTGGCCTCGGTGCAGGAGCAGATCGACGCGGGCAAGGTGTCCGAGCCCACCGGGCGCTGGGCGAGCCGCAACAGGCTCCAGACCTCCGCGCTGCTGGAGGCCATCGAGGACAACGGCTTCGACGCGGCCTTCGGCGGCGCCCGGCGCGACGAGGAGAAGGCCCGGGCCAAGGAGCGGGTCTTCTCCTTCCGCGACGAGTTCGGCCAGTGGGACCCCAAGAACCAGCGCCCCGAGCTGTGGAGCGTGTTCAACACCCGCATCGACCGCGGCGAGCACATCCGGGTCTTCCCGATCTCCAACTGGACCGAGCTGGACGTGTGGGCCTACATCCGGCGTGAGCGGCTGGAGCTGCCCTCCATCTACTTCGCGCACGAGCGCAGCGTCTTCGAGCGGGACGGCATCCTGCTCGCCGACTCGCCGATCATCCGGCGCGACGAGACCGAGGTCCCGTTCCAGGAGACCGTCCGCTACCGCACGGTCGGCGACCTGACGTGCACGGGGGCGGTCCGGTCCACGGCGGTGGAGATCGACGACATCATCGCGGAGATCGCCGCGACCCGGATCACCGAGCGGGGGCAGACCCGGGCCGACGACCGCGCCAGCGAGGCCGCGATGGAGGACCGCAAGAAGGAGGGCTACTTCTAGCCCGCCCGACCCGCCGGACGCCTCCGGCGCAGCCCCGGCCCCACCGGGCTCCACCATCCCTACGGACACCGGCGCCGCGGAACCGGCCGCCCGCCGGCCGCCCTCCAGCCGACGGGCGTTCCGGCGCGGGGCCACCGCCTCCGCCGTCCGGTTGTTGAGCCGCCCACACTTCCCACATTGGACCAGGCAAGCATGAACAACGACATCCTGCGGTTCGCGACGGCGGGCTCCGTCGACGACGGTAAGAGCACCCTGATCGGCCGCCTGCTCTTCGACTCCAAGTCGATCTTCGAGGACCAGCTCGACGCCGTGGAGCGCACCAGCGCCGCGCGCGGCGAGGAGCACACCAACCTGGCGCTGCTCACCGACGGCCTGCGGGCCGAGCGCGAGCAGGGCATCACGATCGACGTGGCGTACCGCTACTTCGCCACGCCCCGGCGCACCTTCATCATCGCGGACACCCCCGGGCACATCCAGTACACGCGCAACATGGTCACCGGCGCCTCCACCGCCGACCTGGCGATCATCCTGGTGGACGCCCGCAAGGGGCTCCAGGAGCAGAGCCGCCGCCACGCGTTCCTCACCACCCTGCTCCAGGTCCCGCACCTGGTGCTGGCGGTCAACAAGATGGACCTGGTGGACCACTCCGAGGAGCGGTTCGAGGAGATCAAGGCGGAGTTCAGCGACTTCGCCACCAAGCTCGACGCCCGCGACCTCACCTTCGTGCCGATCTCCGCGCTGCACGGCGACAACGTGGTGACCCGCTCGGAGAACATGCCCTGGTACACCGGGCCCTCCCTGCTGCACCACCTGGAGAACGTGCACATCGCCTCCGACCGCAACCTCATCGACGCGCGCTTCCCGGTGCAGTACGTGATCCGCCCGCACAAGTCCGACGACCCCGAGCTGCACGACTACCGGGGCTACGCCGGCCAGCTCGCGGGCGGCGTCCTGAAGCCGGGCGACGAGGTCACCCACCTGCCCTCCGGCCTGAACACGCGCATCGCCAGGATCGCCACCGCGGACGGGGACGTCGCGGAGGCCTACTCGCCGATGTCGGTCACCCTCCTGCTGGAGGACGAGATCGACATCTCCCGGGGCGACATGATCTGCCGCCCCAACAACGCCCCGGCGGTCACGCAGGACCTGGAGGCGATGGTCTGCTGGATGACGGACGCGCGCAAGCTCACCCAGGGCTCCAGGCTCCTCGTCAAGCACACCACCCGGACGGCGAAGGTCGTCGTCAAGGACCTGCGCTACCGGCTGGACGTCAACACGCTGCACCGCGACGAGCAGGCGGACCACCTGGCCCTGAACGAGATCGGCAGGGTGCGGCTGCGCTCCACCCAGCCGCTGTTCGTCGACGAGTACTCCCGGAACCGGCAGACGGGCGGGTTCATCCTCATCGACGAGGCCACGAACACCACCGTCGGAGCGGGGATGGTCGTCAAGACCGACTAGGGACCGCCCCTCCTCCGCCCGCCGTCGCCGGGGGACGGAGGAGGGACGGACCGGGGACTCCTCGGCAGGGGGCCGCCTTCGGGCGGCCCCCTGCCGTGTTCCCGGGGCCCCTCCGACAGGTGTGGTCAGGACCGGTCCGGACCGGCTGGGAGGGGAACGCGGGGGCGCCCCCGGCCGGGGCCGGTCCACGTGCGGGGCGCCGGAGTTTTCCGAGACGAAGGCGGAGTCATTCGGATTCTTACGAAATGGTTTCCGATCGTAAAACCCTGTTTCAGTGCGGGTGGTACCGGGTGTCGCGAGCGGGGGAGTGAATGGCGTTTCCCCACTACAGGGCTGTGTCCGCGCGGATGCGCTGAGGCATGTGGGCAGGTCGGTGCGGTGTCGATCGCCCCGTGCGGCGGGGCCGACGTGTTCGTTGGACGTAAAAAAACTTCGCTCTAACCCTGGCATAAAGGAGAGAAGGTTACTAAGGTAGCGAATTGCAGGAAGGGCGCAATCGGGTGAACACGCTCGGTTATGCCTCACTGTGTACCTCCCACTCCCAAACCCCCAACAAGGAGAATAAGAGTGCAGAAGCACACCACTCGGCGTGTGGCGATCAGCGTCGCCGCTGCCGGTGCCCTCTCCCTCCCCCTCGCTCTCTCCGGCGCCGCCTCCGCGAGCGCCGACGAGCTCGCGCCCCTCTACACCAGCGACGCCGCCGCCGGCGGCGACTACTTCGTCGTCCTGGAGGACTCGCTCAGCGCCTCCTCCGTCAGCGCGTCGTCCCTCGGCATCTCCTCCGACCAGGTGAACCACACCTACGAGGAGGTCCTCAACGGGTACTCGGCCAGCCTGAGCGCCTCCGAGGTCCGGGAACTGCGGGCGCAGGACGGTGTCGCCTACGTCGAGGAGGTCGGCGTCGCGCACACCACCGTCACCTGGGGCCAGGACCGCATCGACCAGGAGGACCTCCCCCTGGACGGGTCGTACAGCACCACCGGTGACGGCTCCGGCGTCTCCGCCTACATCATCGACACCGGCATCGACGCCTCGCACCCGGACTTCAGCGGCCGCGCCTCGTCCGCGTTCGACGCGTACGGCGGCGACGGCGGCGACGGCAACGGCCACGGCACCCACGTCGCCGGCACCATCGGCTCCGACACCTACGGCGTCGCCCCCGGCGCCGACCTGTTCGGCGTCAAGGTCCTCGACGACAACGGCTCGGGCTCCTACGACGACGTCGTCGCGGGCGTCGACTGGGTCGCCGAGAACGCCGGTCCGAACTCGGTCGCGAACCTGTCCCTGGGCGGCCCGGCCTCCCCGACCCTGGACGAGGCCGTCAACAACCTCGCCGCGGCCGGTGTGTTCGTCGCCGTCGCGGCGGGCAACGAGGGCCAGGACGCGGGCAACGTCTCCCCGGGCGGCGCCGAGGGCGTGACCACGGTGGCGGCGTCCGACGCGACCGACACCTCCGCCTACTTCACCAACTTCGGTGAGGCCGTGGACATCTACGCCCCCGGCGTGGACGTCGAGTCGACCGTCCCCGGCGGCGGGACCGACTCCTACAACGGCACCTCGATGGCCAGCCCGCACGTGGCCGGTGCCGCGGCGCTCTACAAGAGCAGCCTCGGCGACGACGGCCAGGCGACCATCCAGGACTGGCTCGTCACCAACGCCAGTGCCGACAAGCTGAGCGGTGTGCGCTCCGGCACCGTCAACCTGCTGCTCAACGTCACCGGCCTGTAGCCGGAGCGGCTGTGGAGACCCCGCGCGTCCACAGCTCACCCCATGACGCCTGAGTGAGAGCGCGAACGGCCCCGGTCGGGGCGTGACCTCCCCGACCGGGGCCGTTCGCCGTCGTCGGGAGCCGACTTCCCGCCGGGGCCCGCCCCCCGGCGGGTCGTCGCGTTCCGATGTCGGATCGTGACCGCTGGTAATAGTCTGAGGGTGTGGATGACGGTTATCGGTTGGTGTTCGTCGGCGGCATGGGCCGGTCCGGGTCGACCCTCATCGAGCTGCTGCTCGGAGAGCTGCCCGGGTTCTGCTCGGTGGGTGAGATCGTGCACCTGTGGCGCCGGGGGCTGGTGGAGAACGAGAGGTGCGGCTGCGGCCGGCCGTTCTCCGAGTGCGGGTTCTGGACCGACGTCGGCGAGGAGGCGTTCGGCGGCTGGAGCCGCCTGGACGCCGGACAGGTACTGCGGCTCAAGGACGGGGTGGACCGGACCCGGTTCCTGCCGGCCCTGCTGGACGGTGCGCGCGGGGGCAGGCTCTCCGCCCGCTGCGACCGCTACACGGAGCTCTACCACCGCCTCTACGCGGCCGTGTCCCGGGTCAGCGGCGCGCGCGTGATCGTGGACGCCAGCAAGCACGCCTCCCTGGCCGCGTGCCTGCGCCTGCGCTACGGCGCCCGGATGCGGCTGCTGCACGTGGTGCGCGACCCCCGCGCCGTCGCCCACTCCTGGGGCAAGAGGACGATCCGCCCGGACGCGACCGAGGCCAGCAGCGAACCGGAGATGGCGAGGTACTCCGCCGGGCGCGCGGCGGTCCAGTGGATGGCCCAGAACGCCGCGTTCGACGCCCTCGCCGGGCTCGGCACCCCCACCCTGAGGGTCCGCTACGAGGACTTCGTCGCCGAACCGGGCGCGGAGTTCGCCCGCATCGCCGCGTTCTCGGGCTATACGGGCGAGACCGGGGGCGCGGACGGCCCGCTGGAGGCCGGGGGGAGCGGGGGCCGGCTCTCCGGGGGCCACGCGGTGTCGGGGAATCCCATGCGGTTCACCACGGGCCGGATCGGCGTGCGTGCCGACCACGGGTGGCGGGAGTCCCTGGCGCCCTGGCGGCGCCACCTGGTGACCGCGGTGACGGCCCCGTCCCGCAGGCGCTACGGCTACTGAGGTCCCCGTGGCGGTACGGGCTCCCGTTCCCGGCGCGTCCGCGGCTTTTTCCCGCCCGCGTCCCGGGTCCTGTGTCCCGTCCCGTGGCGGGGTCCGATTTCCGAGGACGTGTCGCGTTAGGACCGGTGAGGGTGTTGCGTGCCGAAATTGTAACGTACAGTAGTTAAATGAACACTCTGAGTTGTACTTTTTCCGGCTAGGGGGCTCGAAGTGGACAGGGGACCGGTACGGGCCATGGCGGCCGCGGGGGCACTCGCCCTCGCCATGACACTTGTCGGCGCCGCGAGCGCGCCACCGGGGGAGGCCGCGGGCCCCGACCGCCGGTCCGTCCCGCCCGACACGCCGCCGGAGGGCACGGCGACGTTCCTCGGACTGCCCGCGGCGACGGAGTACCGCTGCACGGTCTCGGAGATCCTGGAGCCCTCCTGCGGGGTCTGGTGGGGGGCCAGTCCCTACGAGAACCGGGTGGAGCAGCTGGAGCAGGCCGCCGACCGCGACATGGACATCGTGTACACCTGGCGCGGCATCGACCAGGCGGACGTCCCCGGACGGCGCGAGCGGAGCATGGCCGCCGAGGGCAAGTTCGTGCACACCAACATCGAGGCCCGCCGCTTCACCCGCCCGGGACACCCGGCCGTCTCCTACGCGTCGATCGCCGACGGCGAGTTCGACGAGCAGCTGCGGTCCCAGGCGCGCGGCATCGCCGCCCTGGACGTGCCCTACTTCGTCACCTTCGACCACGAGGCCGACGCCAACAGGCGCTACAACGAGCGCGGCACGCCCGAGGAGTTCGTGGCCTCCTGGCAGCACATCGTGGACCTCTACCGGTCCGAGGGCGCGGACAACGCCATCTGGGTGTGGAACGTGACCGGGTGGGAGGCCAACCTCGACCGCCTCCCCGGGCTCTGGCCGGGCAACGACTACGTCGACTGGATCAGCTGGGAGGCGTACAACATGTCCACCTGCGACGCCCAGCCGAACTGGACCGAGACCCACTCGTTCGAGGAGGCCCTGCGCCCCGCCTACGACTGGATCCAGACCGAGGGGCCCGCGCACGGCATCGACCCGGACAAGCCGGTGATGATCGGCGAGATGGGCACCACCGACATCGGGCCCCGCGAGACCCTGGAGTGGTACTCCGAGATCCCCGACGTCCTGCGCCGCTACGAGCGGGTGCGCGCGGTCAAGATGTGGGACAACGAGCTGACCCCGGGGTGCGACTTCCGCATCGGGGCCAACGAGTACGCCCAGCGGGGGTTCCAGCTGGCCGGACAGGACCCGTACGTGCGCCTGCCCGAGCGGGTGCGGCGCCTCGCGGAGGACGCCGCCCGGCGCGACTGAGGCCGGAGGCCCCGGGCGCCCCGCGGGGCGCCCGGGGCGCGCGGCACGGGAAGCAGGGCGGACGCGGGCGGTCCGCCGCGGGGAGGCGCCTCAGCCCCCGACGGGCCGGGCCATGGACCAGGTCCTCGGGCCGCCGCCCGGCAGGTCGTACTCCGCGGTCACGGCGAACCCCAGGGACTCGTAGAGGCCGACGTTGCCGTACGCGGAGGTCTCCAGGAAGGCGGGGACCCCGGCCGCGTCGGCCTCGCGCAGCCCGGCGGCGACGACCGAGCGCCCCAGTCCCCGCCCCTGCGAGCCCGGGTGGACGCCGACCGTGCCCAGGAACCACACGGGTTCCGCCGGGCGGTAGCGGTCCATCTCCTCCTCGGCCGCGGCGTAGGCCGCGGCCCGATCGCCCGCGAGCTCCACGAACGCGGGCAGCAGGCGCTCCATGACGGCCTCCGCGCCGCCGGAGTCCGGGGTCGTCCAGACCGCGACGGCCTCCAGGCCCCCGGACACCAGGACCCGGCCGTGCGGGAGGCCGACCTCGGCGAGGAAGAGCCGCTGGAACTCCCTCAGCCGGGCCGCGTGGCCGTCGGCGGAGATGGTGTGGCGTGTGAAGGGGTAGTCCGCGAAGGCCGCGGCGAGCGTGTCCGCCGCCCGCTCCACGTCCCCGACCGCAGCTTCCCTGACCATGAGCCCCCCGTCACGTCCGTGTCCCGGACGGGCCCGGGACACGGCATACGAGGCTACACACCCCTCCCGCGCAGGTGGAGCGCGCGCGTGATCCACCCGGGCGGCACACCGCACACCACCAGCAGCGCCAGGTAGGCGCGCCCCTCGGCGGCCCGGTGCCGGAGGGTGGCGCCGATCCACCCGAGCGCGGCCCCGCGCCGGCCCGCCGACGCCTCCGCGAACGCGATCTGCCCGGCGACGCGGGCGTAGCCGCGCGGCACCAGCCGGAACTCGGGGTAGCGCTCCAGCAGCCAGCGCAGCGCCTTGGAGATGGTCTGCCAGCGGCCGGCGAAGTGGGAGCGGCGGTGCCACAGGACCCGGACGCCGGGCTCGGGGATGTTGCGGATGGGCGCGCGCCTGGCCAGCCGCAGCAGCAGCTCGTAGTCCTCGCCGTAGCTGCCCGGGATCTCCTCGCTGACCGTCCCGCACCCGTCGAGCATGGCACCTCGGCGGATCAGGAACGTGGACGGGTGCAGCTCCGTCAGCCGCGACGCGAGCAGGTCGCCGAAGGTGACGCTGGTGCGGTCCAGGCTCCGCTCCGCCTCGACCCGGTCGTAGACCACCCTGATGCCGCAGCACACCATCTCGGTCCAGGGCTCGGCGCGCATCACCTCCACCTGGGCCCGGAGCTTGCCCGGCATCCAGGTGTCGTCGTCGTCGCAGAAGGCCACCAGCTCGGTGTCGGCCGCGAGCACGCCGGTGTTGCGGGCCCCGGCCAGGCCCGGGGTGAGGGTGTTGGTGACCACGCGCACGGGGCGCTCGCCGTCGGCGCGGGCCAGGGCGGGGTCGGGCTGGTCGTTGTCGAACACCACGATCGTGGTGATGCGGCCCGGGTACTCCTGCTCCTCGACCGCGCGCAGGGTGCGGCGCAGCAGCTCGGGGCGGTCCCGGGTGGGCACCACCACGGTCACCCCGGGCCAGGCGCCGGCGGGCCGCACGGCGGGTTCCGGTGCGCCGGGGCCGGCGCAGGTGTCCGTCAGCAGGTCGATCAGCTCCCCCGCGCGCAGCGCCGCCCGCTCCGGGCCCCCGTCGGCGGAGGGGCGGACGCGGAACGCCTCCGGTGAGGCGAGGGCCTCGTCGATGAGCGCGGACAGCTGCTGGGGGCTGGAGCAGGCGCGGACCCGGCCCGCCTGCTCCAGGCGGCGGACGAAGAGGAGCTGGTGGTCGTCCACGTGCTCGCCCAGCTCGGGGTCGCGGGCGACGACAACGGGCAGGTGCCCGGCCCGGCGCGCCTGGACGATGGTCCCCGGACCGCCGTGGGTGACGACCACCTGCGCCTCCCGCATGAGGGCGCCGAGTTCGTCGCCGGGAAGGAAGGGCGTGCCCGCGGCGACCTCCGGCGCGGTGCTGTGACCGTGCTGGACCAGGATGCTCAGGTCCCGGTGGCGGCGGGCGTAGTCGTCGGTCCACCGAACCAGGCGGTCGAAGGCGTGGTGGTCGGTGCCGATGCTGACGACCACGTCGGGGTGGTCGCCGGCCTCGGGCCTCCGGGCGGGGCGGGCGGTCTGTTCTGTCACAGGAGCGGTCCTACCGTGATGGCGGTCGGCATGAAGGTCCGCTGCTCCTCCCACTGGGTGAGGAACAGGCGTGTGAAGGGCCGGCACAGGCGCGCGGTGAGGGTCGGCGTGTCGATGCGGTCGTAGACCTCGATGTAGACAGTCGGGATCCGCAGCAGCCAGGCCAGGGCGAAGAACGGCAGGGCCACCCCGGCGCCGGTCGTGACGACGGCGGAGGGGCGCCGCTCGCGCAGGACCCTGAGGGCCAGCCGCGTGTTGCGCAGCAGGTTGCCGACGTCGCGCGTGGTGGGGTGGAAGGCCCAGTGCACCCGCTCGCCGTCGAGGGCGGCTTCGGCATCGGGGGTCCGGAAGGTCACCCACGCGCGCTCGCGCCCCTGCCACCAGGGGCGGAGCGAGCACAGCTGGGTGAGGTGACCACCGCTGGAGGCCACCAGGAGAACCGGGGATACAGACATGTTGTCATCATTCCATAACTGAGAGTAGTCATATGGATGGTCGGCGCCCCGTGCCGCGCGGGTCGCCGCGGCGCCCGGGGACGACCGGGCGCCGGGGCGCGCCCACACGGCCCGCGGTCCGGGAGGGGCCGCTCCGGGGCAGGGCGCGCGGACTCCCGGACCCGGACCCGGACCCGCGCCGCCCGCGTCCCGGGGTCCGGCGCGGGCACGGGGGACGCCCGAACCTCCCGCGGCCGGGGCCGGCGGCGCGGTTCATCCGCGCGGGCGCAGGCCGAGAAGCCCCCTCAGCGACCACACCGTCGCCGCGTGGCCCAGGACGCCCGCGATCAGGGCCGCTGCCGCCGCCGCGAACCCTCCGCCGGCCACCGCGTCCGCCAGCAGGGGCAGGGCGCCGAACCACAGCACGGAGCTGAGCGCGGCGGCCGCCACCGGTCTGCAGAACGGGTGCAGCACCACCTGTGACCGCAGCTGCCAGAGCGGAAGCGCCTTGCGGACCAGGACCGCCGCGACCAGGGCCACGGCCGCCCCCGTGGCCCCCGCCCACGGCACGAGCGCCACGCACACGGCCACGTTCGCGGCCAGCGACAGCATGTTGTTCAGGAGGTTCAGCCCGGTGCGTCCCGTCATCGTCAGGATCAGGTCGCCCATGCCCAGCACGGACCCCAGCAGCTGCCCCGCGCACACCACGACCAGCGCCGTCGCCCCTTCCGCGTAGCCCGGTCCGAAGAGCCGCATCACCTCCGGGGCGAACACCAGCACCGACAGGTACAGCGGCCCTGTCACGCACAGCAGCCACGCGGTCCCCGCCCGGTACAGGGACCTGATCCCCTCGTGGTCCCCCGTCGCCACCTGCTCGGCGAACCTCGGCTGGGCGGCGAACAGCACCGCCTGCGTGCCGAACTGGCCGACCACCATGACCCGGGTGGCGGCCGTGAACACCGCCGCGCCGGTCAGGCCGCTCAAGAGGGCGACCAGCACCACGCCGCCGCGCTGCACCCCCATCTGGGCGAGCCCGCCCAGCGCGCGGGGGAGCGCGAACGTCCAGAACTCCCGGGCGGCGACCGGCGCGGCCCCGGCGGCGTCGGGGGCCCCGGTCCCCCCTGCCGGGGCGGGGTCCTCGCAGTCCGGGCGCCCCGGGCCCGCGCCCGCTCCCGGCCCGTGCCCCGGGCCCGTCCCGGGCCGGGCGCCCCGCAGGATCCGCCCGAGCCAGAACCACGCCAGCGCCGCGGCGGGCAGGTACGGCCCCGCCCAGGCCAGCGCCAGCAGCCCGGCCGATCCCGTGACCGCGATCCCCGCCACGAGCCCCAGCTGTGCCAGCGGGCGCCCCACCCGGTCCACCAGCACGGTGCCGGCCATGTCGTGGTGCGCGCGCGCCGCCGCCAGCGCGGAGTCGGTGAGCACAGCGAACGGCAGGAACACCGCCAGCAGGCGGAGGTAGGCCGCGGCCTCCCCGCTTCCCAGGGCGCCGGCCATCGGCTCGGCGAACACCAGCAGCGCTCCCGCCAGGACGCACGCGGCGCCGACGGCGGGCCCCATGGCCAGCCGCAGCAGACGGGGCACGCCCCCTGGCCGGCCGAACACGCGCATCCTGGCGATGAAGTACACGAGCCCGTCCGGTGCGCCCAGGTTCGCCACGACCGCCGCGATCAGGAACACCGACGTCGCCGAGAACAGCAGGCCCGCCGTCTCCTGCGAGAACGCCCTGGTGATGGCCACGATCAGGAGGAGGTTCAGCCCGGCCCCGACCACGGCCCCCGCCATGTTGACGACGCCGCCGCGCAGGACGGGGCGCAGGCCCGCCCCCGGCCCGGCCGTCCCGCCCGGGTCCCGCCGGTCCGCGGTGTCGGTCACGCGCGCCACGAGGGTGTGCGCCCCCACCAGGCCGCCAGGCGGGCGTCGCTCTCGGCGAACCGCTCCGTCAGCTCCGCCCGCAGCCCCTCGGGCATCCCCGCGCGCTCGCGGGCGTTGTGCCGGCCCGGGGCCTCCCCCGGGCCGGGGGGCAGCCCCAGGAACCGCTCGATCCCGGTCAGCGCACGCGCCGTCCCGTCGAAGAGGTCGGCGTGGTCCACCACGTGGATCCGGTCGCGCCCCAGGTGCCGCTCCATCCTGAGCAGCTGGTCCGCGTAGTGCCCGCGCGCCACGTACCCGTGGTGCTGGTGGGCGTGCGAGCGGTACCCCGGATCCCCGACGAGGCGCTCCTCCTCGCCGGAGAGCCGCTTGGCCTCCAGCTCCACGGCGAGGGCGAAGGGCTCGGTCTCGAACCCGCGCGCCGACTCGTGCGCGTGCGCCGAGTACGCCCGCTCCACCGGGTCGCGCAGGATCACGACCACCCGCACGTCGGGCAGGGTGCGGGCGATGCGCTCGGCGGCCAGGGGGTGGAACAGGTAGTACGGGCTGGACTCGAACACCCTCACCCCGGGCCGCCCCCGGCGTGCCCGCAGGGTCGCGCGCAGGGGGAAGTGGGACCGGTACCAGTCCAGGCCGCGGCCGTACCCGGTGTCGAAGTAGTGGACGCCCTTGCGCAGGGTCGGCCCTGTCACGGCCGGGTGCCGGCCCAGGGCCTTGAACAGCGACGTGGTGCCCGCGCGCTGGGCGCCGCAGATCAGGAAGTCGGGAACGGCGCGGGCGGAGCTGGTCATCCCGCCCAGGCCGTCGGCCAGGGGCAGGAGGGCCCGCCGGGCAGGAGCTGCCAGGCGGTGGAGCAGTGCGGGGGAGGTGTTCCGCGGCATCGGGTGATCCCTCTCTGGTCTGCGGACGTGGTGCCCGCCGGCGCCCGGCGGGCGGTTCCGGCGGCAGGCGCGGACGTGCGCCGGTGCGGGCGCCGGCGGCCGTCGCGGCCCGGTGTCGGTGGCGTGTCGGCGGCGCGGTCACCTCACCGCGCCGCCGCGGGGACGCCGGGTCCCGGGTCAGGCGGGACCGGCGGCCTCGTGGGCCGCTCTCTCCTGGAGCCCTTCCAGCGCGGGGAGCAGCCAGTCGTCCACGGCCGCGAGGCGGCCGCCGCTCTCGGCCTGCCGGTCGTGCAGGTAGCGCGTGGCAAGGTCGATCAGGTACAGCGCCATGACGGTGGACACGGTGTGCGGGCGCAGCCCGGTCCCGGACATGAGCGGGTCGCGCAGCAGCCGCGAGCCGCTGTCCAGCCACCGGTGCACGCCGGGGTGGACCCCGGCCTGCACGCACTCGTTGAGGTCGTAGTGCAGGGCGTCGAAGCCGGCCGGGGCGTCCAGGCAGAGCCGCTCCCAGTCCCACACGAACGCGCGCCGCGCCGTGCTGGCGATGTTCCACCGGGTGAGGTCGCCGTGCCAGGCCCCGAACGGCACGCGCACGTCCGGCAGCCGCCGCAGGGCGGCGCGCAGCGGCGCGGCCTCGGGCCGGGCGCCCAGCGCCACGATCCGCTCCTCCAGCGAGTGCCGGTAGGGGCTGGTGGAGAGCCTCAGCTCCCGCACGCCCGCCACCGCGGTGATCTGCGTGACACAGCGCAGCAGCTGGCGGCGGGTGGGCCGGTCCGTCTGCTCCCCGACCGGCAGAGCCTCCTGCACCAGCAACGGGTGGCCGTTCCACTCCCCCTCGTACAGCAGGCGCGGCACGGTCACGTCCCTCAGGGGGGACCCGGCGAGGTGCCGCAGGGCCCGCGTCTCGGCGCGCACCAGGCGCGAGGTCAGGTCGTTGACGGCGACCTTCGCGTAGCCGATGGTCCGTCCGCCCGGTGTGAGCAGGAGCAGGACGGGTTTGCGGTTGGCCCTGGGCGGACCGACGTGGATCGCGATGGACAGGTCGCGGTCGAGGGCGGCGGTGAGCGCGTGCTCGATCCCGGGGCCCGCGCCCACGTACAGGCGGTCGCGGAGGAGGAGCGGGGCCATCCCGGTGGCGAACGCCCCCGTCAGCAGCAGCGTGCGCGCCCTCTCCCGCAGCGAGTGCCCCTGCGCGAAGGACGTGATGCCGCGGGTGGCGGCCGAGCGGTTGTACGCGGGCAGGATGACCCGGGGGTTGTGGGCGCTGGGCACCGGCAGGTACTGGTTGCCGCGGTCGCGGCGGACCCGGCGCCGCATGCCCCTGTCCCCGGGCCCGAGCAGTCCCCCGCACGGCCACAGCACCGCGGCGAGGTCGGTCAGATAGGTCGTCTCGCTGTTCAACGCAGACCTCCGCGTGTGCGCGCGGCCCCGCGCCGCCGGAGTCCGGGCTCGCCGTCCCGCCACAGCAGGGCGACGGCGACCATGGTGACCGCCAGCGGGGACATCAGCGCGACGTAGAAGAACATGTACCAGAACAGCAGCAGCACGGTCAGCAGCGCGCCCTGTCCCACCGGTGAGGCCGTCGACCTGTAGTGCCACGCGACCCACGCGAAGAACCCGGTGGAGAGGGCGGCGCCCACCCAGCCGGTCGTGACGAGGGTCATCCAGAGCTGCCCGGCGTTGCCGATGACGTGCTGGCCGCAGCCGGGGCACTCCGACGTGGGGCCGACCGCGATCGAGTCAGGGCTGCCCTGGGACTCCCTGGTGGTGCCCCACCCCATGACGGGCGACAGGTCGGCCGCCTCCACGGCCGCGGCGTTGGTGGCGGCCCGGCCGTCGTCGCTGTGCGGGGCGTCGGCGCGCGCCCTCACCACGTCCGCGAGCGGCGACGCCGCCAGGACCAGCAGCGCGGCGACGGCGGCTGCCGCGCAGGCCCCCACGAGCACCACCCGGCCCCGGCGCAGCGCGATCACGGCTCCGTAGGCGAGGGAGAGCGCCAGGCCCGCCCACAGCGCCCGGTTGAGCGAGTACACGGCGGGGACCACCGCCAGGGCGGCGGCCGCCGACGCGCCCCAGCGGATCCAGCCGGCCCCCTGGACCACCCAGCCCACCACCAGCCACACCAGCAGCAGGGAGAGCATGTACCCCCAGATGTTGGTGTACTCCCACGGGGCCTTGGGGCGGGCCGAGTCGTATCCGAAGATGTCCATGACCTGAGCGGACGCGGGATGGACGAGGGCCTGCATGTACGCGTCGGAGGCCAGCCCCGGCGGCAGCAGGTACTCCAGCGGCGCGGTGAACTCGAACCGGGGCGCCGCCATTCCCAGGTAGCCGCCGGCGATCGTGGCCAGGCAGAGCACCGACAGCGCCGACACGACGGCCCGCGCGGGCAGCTCCCGTTCGGTCAGGTTGCCGACGTAGAGCAGCAGCACGGTCAGCACGAGGTAGTTGACCACCCTCAGGAGGGCGCCGCCGTAGCCCCCGCTGCCCGGGACCGTGCCGGGCATGTCCAGCGGGACGAGGAGCAGACCGAGCAGCGACCACACCAGGAACAGGGCCCAGAGCCAGAACCCCGGCGGGACCCGCAGACCCGCCGTCCGGTGGCGGCGGACGAGCTCGGCGGCCATCGGCACCGCGAAGAGCCAGTACGCGAACTGCCCCATCCCCAGCGCCCACCAGAGCGGGTACCCGGCCAGCAGCCAGACCACGGGGCGCCCCGCGGCGCCGGGGGCGCCCGCGCCGGGCAGGGGGCCGGACACGGACGCCAGGGCGGGACCCGGTGACGTCCAGGGGCCCATGGGGCCGGTCGCGGACGCCCGGCGGCCGCGGGCGGACGAGCCTCCGGCCATCAGCGCCGGGCTCCGGAGGCGGACGCGTCGACGGACGCGGGACCGCCGTCCACCGTGTCCCCCGCCTTCCCGGGGCCCTCCGCGTCCCCTGCGTCCTCAGCGTCCTCAGCGCTGTCGGCAGGACCCGTGCCCTCCGCGCTCCCCGGGGTCTCGGCGGACCCGCCGGGGACCTCGGCCACCGGGGTGACCGGGGCGGCCTCCTCCTCCTCTGCGGTGTAGGGGGCGTCCCACGCCTCTGTGGTGTACGGGGCGTCCCACGCCTCGGCGGTGTACGCGAACCTCACAGCCGCCGAGGCCCCGGCGGTGTCCGCGGGGACCACGACGTCCGGTCCGGTGTCCCCGGGGGCCCCGGTCCCCGGTCCGGTCTCCTCGGTGTCCGGGTTCCCGGGCCCGGGGTCCGCCTCCTCCGGTTCGGGGTCGGTGGGGTCCGGCCCGGTCACCGGGGTCCCCCCGGCCGGTCCCCCCGCGGCGACCGGTGCGGGCCCGGCCTGCGGCTGGGCCGGCAGCACGGCGGTGCCCGGGACGGGCACCCCGAACCGGTCCGCGAGGGTGAGCAGGGCGACCAGGTCCGCGCGCCGGGTCCGGTCCAGTTCGACCACGGGCAGGAGCAGGTGGGCCGCCCCGGCCAGGGCGTGCGCGTCGGCGCGCTCGCCCACCGCCGCGACGGACACGACCACGTAGTCGGCGTTCGTGCGCAGCAGCCGCACCAGTTCCGTCATGGCCGTCCCCTGCACCGGCGCGGTCAGTCCCGGGCTCCCGTGGCGCAGGACGCGCAGGCGGGGCACCGCGTCGGGGCGCACCTCCAGGTCCCCGGGGTCCTCGCCCTCCAGCAGGGCCTCGGCCAGGCCGGGCCCCTCCGGCAGCCCGAGCAGTTCGCCGACGGTGTCCGTCCTCGGGTCCGAGCAGACCAGCAGCGTCTCCGAACCGGTGCGGGCCAGGGCCGCGGCCAGGTTGACGGCCGTCGCCGCGCCCGCCCGGCCCGGTGTGCCCGCGGCGACGAGGATGACGCGTCCGGGACCGTCGTCGGCGGTCCCGGCCCGCTCGGGGAGCCCGGCGCCGCCGGGCTCCCCGCCCGGCCCGGCCGCGGGGACGGCGAGGCGGGCGCGCACCAGGTGCGCGAACTCGTTGACCCGCTGGCCGCCGCCCTCCTCGCCCAGCAGGCCGGGGGAGCGGTCGGAGGGGGACCGGGACGAACGGGCGGACAGGTCGAGCAGGACCGGCAGCCGCCCGACGCGGGCGGTCTCCTCGGGGTCGCGCAGAAGCGGGTCGAGGCGGTCCCGGGCCACGGCCGCGAGCAGCCCCGCGACGAGCCCGAGGGCCGCGCCGCCGACCAGCCACAGCATGGGGACGGGGCTGCTCGCACTCTCCGGGAGCCCGGCCGGGGTGATCACGGAGCCGGGGCTGACCGTCTCCCGGAGGGCGCTGAGCGGGCTGATCCCGTTGCCGAGGTCGGTGATCTCCTGGCGCAGCGCGTCGGCCCGGGCCGTGGCCTGCGGGGAGGCCGTACCGTCCCCGGTCGCCTCGGCGAGGGCCTCGTAGCGGTTCTCCTGCTCCGCCCGCAGTGCTTCCAACCGGCTGTCGATCAGGTCGTCGACCCGGGCCCGGCGCAGGGCGAGGTAGGCGTCGGCGTAGGCCTCCGCGCCCGCCCGGGCGGCCCCGGGGCTCCCCGCCGAGTAGTGGATCTCCAGGACGTTGCTGTTGGGGGGCACGCTGACCTCGACGCGCTCGCGCAGTTCGGCCGTGGTCGGCGCCGGCCCGGATCCGTTCCCGGCCAGGGTCCGGGCGACGACGGCCGACACCTGGTCCGACACCAGGACCTGGGCCTCGGTGTCGAGGTTGACGTCCCCGGCGAGGCGCCCGGACTGCTCCCCGGTGAACCGCTCCAGCCCGGTGGGCCGGACCTGCACCGACGTGGCGGAGGTGTAGACGGAGGGCAGGGCGAGGACACCGGCGGTGGCGAGGAGTAGCCCGCCGACCACCCCGGCGCAGACCGGCCGCCAGCGGCGGCGCAGCAGCGCCGTGTACTCCCTGAGTTCCGGTCCGGACGATCCGGGGACGTCGCTGTCCATCGAGTCCTCTCGCGCAGGCGTGGTCAACACTTTTAGTGAACGATTGCATACTAAGTGTAGTCCCTTTGGGGGTGGCGGACACTGGGGAAAACAGTCGATTCACCGTGGCGTCGGCCGGGGAAGCCCGGCCCGCGTGCGGGAGGGGCCTGCGGGTGTCCGAGGGGGCGGCCGGGCGGCTTCGGCCGCCCCCTCACACAGGGTCATCGGAGGGGGATCCCGTACCACGACGGGGAGGGGGCGTGCGGCGGCCGCGGGCCGCCCGGCGGCCCGGCGGACGGGGGACGCGCGGGTCCCGCGCCGGGGGCGCGGCCGGCGGATCGGCCGCGGCGGGAGGGGCGGCCCGAAGGGGCCGTCAGGCCGCGACCACCGTGGGCGGCAGGCCCGTGGACGACTCCCACGCCTCGTCGCACACCTTCTGGCTCGTCACCGTGTGCGCGCGGGCCGAGCAGTCGCGGAACTCCGTCACCTGGTCGCGGTACACCACGAAGACCGAGGTCAGGGCCAGCGACACCACGACGCCGAGCACTCCCACGACCACGCTCAGCAGGGCTCCCGGGGCCTGGGTGCGGTTCCGTCTCGCCGCCCTCCGCGCCCGGAAACCCTGCACGACGCCGAACACGGACAGCACGGCCCCGTAGGGAGGGAGCAGCAGGCCGGCCGCTCCGAAGAACAGACCCCACAGGCCGCCTCGTTCGACTCTGGGAGGCTGCCCCTCGGTTCGCGGTTCCGGGCTGTTGTCGGTCAAGGTTCTCTCCTTACGGACGCCCCGCCGGGGCGTGGTGGGCCGCTCACGCCTGGGCGGAGCATGCCGGGTCTCGGTGGTCCCGGGGCTGGTCCGGGAGCCGTGGCGGCCCCCGTCACAGTGGCGCCAACGCCGACTCCCCGTGGGTAGACGCTACCCGGCCCGATAGGGTGGGAACGCGGACGGGCCGAGCGGGCCCGGCCGTCACCCGCGACCGCCCCTGGAGACCGCTCCTCGGGGTGCGGGTGGGGCGCCCCCACACGGCGCGGGGCCCGGCCCCGGGTTCCGTGCGGGGCGTACGCGACATCCGGATGCTGCGCCGTCCCCCGGCGCCCCCGGAGCCGGGAGACCGCTCCCGCACCGTTCTCTACACACTGGGAGAAGCATTTGTCCGCGCGAGTTGTGGTCCTCATATCGGGCACGGGCAGCAACATGGCAGCCCTGCTGGAGGCGGCCGAGGACCCCGGCTACGGGGCGACCGTCGTCGCCGTCGGCGCCGACCGCAGAGGTACCCGCGGCATCGAGCTCGCCGAGAGGGCCGGGGTGGCGACCTTCGTCGCCCACTTCCGCGACTACGGCGACCGCGCCCTGTGGAACGCCGCCATGGCCGAGCACATCAGCGGGTACGAGCCCGACCTGGTCGTCTCCGCCGGGTTCATGAGGATCCTCGGGCCCGCCGTCGTCGGCAGCCACCCCGCGGTCAACATCCACCCGGCGCTCCTCCCCTCCTTCCCCGGCGCGCACGCGGTGCGTGACGCGCTCGCCCACGGTGTCCGCGTCACCGGCACCACCATCCACTTCCTCGACGAGGGCGTCGACTCCGGGCCGATCATCGACCAGGTCGCGGTCCCCGTCCAGGACGACGACGACGAGTCCAGCCTCCACGAGCGCATCAAGGCCGTGGAGCGGCGGATGCTGGTCGACACGGTCGGCCGGCTCGCCCGCGAGGGCTGGACCGTCGACGGCAGGCACGTGCGGTTCGGCCGCACCGAGCAGAGCGTCGCCGACGCGACCGACACGAAGGAGAACCGGTGAGCCAGCAGGCCATCAGGCGTGCGTTGATCAGCGTGTACGACAAGACCGGGCTGGAGGAGCTGGGCTTCGGCCTGGCCGAGGCCGGGGTGGAGATCGTCTCCACCGGCTCCACGGCCGCACGGCTGCGCGACGCCGACATCCCCGTCACCTCCGTGGAGGACGTCACCGGCTTCCCCGAGATCATGGAGGGCCGGGTCAAGACCCTCCACCCCTCCGTGCACGCGGGCCTCCTCGCGGACCAGAACAACCCCGAGCACGTCGCCAGGATCAAGGAACTGGGAATCGCCCCCTTCGACCTGGTCGTGGTCAACCTCTACCCCTTCCGGGACACCGTCGCCTCGGGCGCCTCCGACGCCGAGTGCATCGAGAAGATCGACATCGGCGGCCCCGCCATGGTGCGCGCCTCCGCCAAGAACCACGCGAGCGTCGCGGTCGTGGTCGACCCCGCGGCCTACGACTCCGTCCTGGAGGCGGTGCGCGACGGCGGGTTCACCCCGGAGCAGCGCAAGCGCCTGGCCGGACTCGCCTTCCGGCACACCGCCACCTACGACGCGGCGGTCGCGGGGTGGTTCTCCGGCGCCTACGCCCCCGACGAGGAGGCCGCCGGGTCCGGCTGGCCGGACTTCACCGGCGTCGGCTACCGGCGCCGGGACGTGCTCAGGTACGGCGAGAACCCGCACCAGCAGGCGGCCCTCTACACGGTCGAGGGGGAGCCGGCCACCGGGCTGGCCGGGGCCGAGCAGCTGCACGGCAAGGCCATGTCGTACAACAACTACGTGGACGCCGACGCCGCGCTGCGCGCCGCCCACGACTTCGACGAGCCGTGCGTGGCGATCATCAAGCACGCCAACCCCTGCGGCATCGCGGTCGGCTCCGACAACGCCGAGGCCCACCTCAAGGCCCACGCCAGCGACCCCGTGTCGGCGTACGGCGGCGTCATCGCCACCAACCGCCCCGTCGGCGCGGAGCTCGCCGGCCAGATCGCCGAGATCTTCACCGAGGTCGTCGTCGCCCCGGCCTTCGAGCCCGAGGCCCTCCAGGTCCTCACCCGCAAGAAGAACATCCGGCTGCTCGTCGCCGACGGGAGCGGGTTCCGGTCCGGGGTCGAGAACCGCCAGATCAGCGGCGGCCTGCTGGTGCAGTACCGGGACATGATCGACGCCCCCGGCGACGACCCCTCCTCGTGGACGCTGGCCAGCGGGGAGGCCGCCGACGAGGCGACCCTCGCGGACCTGCTGTTCGCCTGGAGGGCGGTGCGCTCGGTCAAGTCCAACGCCATCCTGCTCGCCTCCGGCGGCGCGACCGTCGGCGTCGGCATGGGCCAGGTCAACCGGGTGGACTCCGCCGGGCTGGCCGTCACCCGCGCGGGCGACCGGGCGAGCGGGTCGGTGGGCGCGAGCGACGCGTTCTTCCCGTTCGCGGACGGCCTCCAGATCCTCCTCGACGCCGGTGTCAGGGCGGTGGTCCAGCCCGGCGGCTCCGTCCGCGACGAGGAGGTCGTCGCCGCGGCGAAGGCGGCCGGGGTGACCATGTACCTCACCGGCACCCGCCACTTCTTCCACTGATTCCGCTTCACAGCAGCGAGGGGTAACGCATGAGCGCGATCGTTCTGGACGGCAAGGCCGTCGCGAAGTCCATTCGCGAGGAGCTCGCCGAGAGGGTGGCGAAGCTGCACGCCAAGGGCATCACCCCCGGACTGGGGACGGTGCTCGTCGGCGACGACCCGGGCAGCCACTCGTACGTGCGCGGCAAGCACCGCGACTGCGCGCAGGTGGGCATCGCGAGCATCCGGCGCGACCTGCCGGGGACCGCCACGCAGGAGGAGGTGGAGCAGGCCGTCCACGAGCTCAACGCGGACCCGGCCTGCACCGGCTACATCGTGCAGCTCCCCCTGCCCGGGGGGCTGGACGAGAACCGGGTCCTCGGCCTGATCGACCCGGTCAAGGACGCCGACGGACTCCAGCCCGTCAACCTGGGCAAGCTGGTCCTGATGGAGGAGGCCCCGCTGCCGTGCACCCCGCGCGGCATCGTGGAGCTCCTCCGCCGCTACGAGGTCCCGCTCCGGGGCGCCGAGGTGGTCGTGGTCGGGCGCGGGGTCACGGTGGGCCGCCCCCTCGGGCTCCTGCTCACCCGCCGCTCCGAGAACGCCACCGTCACCCTGTGCCACACCGGCACCCGCGACCTGGCCGCCCACACGAGGAACGCGGACATCGTCGTGGCGGGCGCGGGCGTGCCCGGTCTGATCACCGGTGACATGGTCAAGCCGGGCGCGGCCGTCCTGGACGTCGGCGTCTCCCGCACCGAGGCCGGGCTGGTCGGCGACGTCGCGCCGGACGTCGCGGACGTCGCCGGGTACCTGTCCCCGAACCCCGGCGGCGTCGGCCCGATGACCCGGGCGATGCTGCTGGTGAACGTGGTGGAGGCCGCCGAGCGCCGGGCCGCGGCCGGGGCCTGACCGGGGGAGCGCGCACGGGGGCGGCCGCGGGGGGACCCGGGGCCGCCCCCGTCCCGTGCCCCCGGGCGCCGGGCGGCCCGGGTCAGCTCGCCCGGCGGGCCGAACCGCTCACGGGCATCGGTCTGACCAGGCCCAGGGCCACGACCTCGTTGGCCAGCCGGGTCCTGCGGTTCTGCCCCTCGGGGATGCGGAACTTCTGGTAGAGGCGCAGCAGGTGCTGTTTGACGGCCGCCTCGGTCACGACCAGGGCCTCGGCGATGTCGCGCGCGGTCGCCGGGGCGACGAAGGCCTCCTCGGAGAGGGCGGGCCGGCACAGCGCGGTGAGCACGTCCAGCTCCCGGCGGGTGAGCTCCGGGGCCGCGCCCCTGCGGAGCTCGAGGTCGGGGCTGATCTGCTCGCGGGGCAGTCCGCCGATCCGGCAGCGCGCGGTGCCGAAGCTCACCACGTCCCCCTCGTCGAGGACGCGGCGGGCGATGGGCCGGCCGTTGACGCGGGTGCCGTTGCGCGACAGCCCCAGGTCGACCACGTAGACGTAGGGTCCGCGGCGGACCAGTTCGGCGTGCAGCTGCGAGACGCTCGGATCGTTCAACCGGATGTCGGCGCCCTCACCGCGGCCGACCGTGGTGACCTCGCCGGTGAGCTGACGGATGTCCCCGGTCTCTTCGACCCGGAGGTAGGGACCGTCCACGGTGACTCCTCCCGGGCTGGGGTGACGCTGCCGGTGGGGGTGCGGGCGACGGTGGGGGAGGGGTGGCTGCCGAGGGACGGGGGTTCGGTCGACGTGTGGAGTGGGCTTCATGGGGGTGGTCCTCGCTCACCGGTGCACTCATCTCCAGCTGGGTTACCCGGCAGCCACGCGTTCTACGCGCTTACTCCGGAGTTAGACGGATAAGACGCGGAATTACGGTGCTGTGGCCGAACCGGACGCGGGAAACGGACAGGAGAAGCGAGCGCGCAGGGCCGGGCCGTTTCCGTGAGCCCTGAGGAGACCGCGACGCGGATCACTACAATGGGCGGAGTCTTCTCCGGACGGACCGGAGTGTTTCGGGCACAGTGCCGCCGGATCCACCAGGAACGTGAGCGGTTCCCGGGGCAGTTCGGTTTCGGACACCGCCGCCTCGGCGGGTGGCCGGTCTGTGCCAGTTCCGGGGAGGACCGTGAACGGAGCCGCGCGGCGGCCAGGCAACCTCGGAAGCGAACGGGTCGGGACGCGGTGGACAGGGTGGGGCCGAAGGGCCGGGCAGGACACGTGGAGCGGACGGACGTGGCGGACACGGACGGGACCCGGGACGACGATCCCCGGGGAGCCGGCCCCGACGGGGCAGGGGACTCCGCGGAGGGCCCCGAGGGGGGCGCCGCCGACGCGGTGGACACGCCCCCGGACGGGGGGCCCCGGGAGCCCGGCGGCGCCCCCGTCCCCGCGGCGGACGCCGAAGCCCTCCCCGGCCCCGCCGGGGACGGCGGGCAGGCCGGGCCGGCGGTGCCGTACTGGCTCTCCCAGGTCCCGTACATGCTCGTCATGTCGGCCCTGGCGGCCGGGATCGTGGTCGTGGCCGCGGCCTACTTCAAGCGCGGTCCGGCGATCATCGCGGGCGCCCTGCTGCTGGCGGCGGCCTTCCGGCTGTTCCTGCCCAAGGACTGGATCGGCATGCTCGCGGTCCGCCGCCGCTGGATCGATCTGCTCACCCTCGTCGGCCTCGCGGTCCTGCTGATCGTGCTGGCGTGGGTGGCGCCGCAACTCTCCTCCTAGGCGTCTAATAAGCTTGACGTCGAGATACTGCGACACCGATAAGCCACCGCCTCCCCGGCAGGCACGGACGCCGGGCGGGATCAGGGGATCGCCGCGCGCGCGGACCGGCTCCGGCCACGGGCCGGAAGCCGTCTCCGCGGTACGAGGCGGTGGCGAAGACTGAAGGGACAGCCACACAGCCATGGCCAAGATCAAGGTCGAAAACCCCGTAGTCGAGCTCGACGGCGACGAGATGACGCGGATCATCTGGTCCTTCATCAAGGACCGGCTGATCCTGCCCTACCTCGACGTCGACCTGAAGTACTACGACCTGGGCATCGAGGAGCGCGACCGCACCGACGACCAGATCACCGTCGACGCGGCCAACGCCATCAAGGAGTACGGCGTCGGCGTCAAGTGCGCCACCATCACCCCGGACGAGGCCCGGGTCGAGGAGTTCGGCCTGAAGAAGATGTGGCGGTCGCCCAACGGCACCATCCGCAACATCCTCGGCGGCGTCGTCTTCCGCGAGCCCATCATCTGCGAGAACGTGCCGCGCCTGGTGCCCGGGTGGACCAAGCCGATCATCATCGGCCGCCACGCCCACGGCGACCAGTACAAGGCCACCGACTTCAAGGTGCCCGGCCCCGGCACGGTCACCATGACCTACACCCCGGCCGACGGCAGCCAGCCGGTCGAGTTCGACATCGCCAACTTCCCCGAGGGCGGCGGCGTCGCCATGGGGATGTACAACTTCCGCAAGTCGATCGAGGACTTCGCGCGCGCCAGCCTGAACTACGGCCTGGACCGCGACTACCCGGTCTACATGTCCACCAAGAACACGATCCTCAAGTCGTACGACGGCATGTTCAAGGACGTGTTCCAGGAGATCTTCGACTCCGAGTTCAAGGAGCGCTTCGACGCGGCGGGCCTCACCTACGAGCACCGCCTCATCGACGACATGGTCGCCTCCGCGCTCAAGTGGGAGGGCGGCTACGTCTGGGCCACCAAGAACTACGACGGCGACGTCCAGTCGGACACCGTCGCGCAGGGCTTCGGCTCGCTCGGCCTGATGACCTCGGTCCTGCGCACCGCCGACGGCCGCACCGTCGAGGCCGAGGCCGCCCACGGCACGGTGACCCGCCACTACCGGCAGCACCAGCAGGGCAAGCCCACCTCGACCAACCCGATCGCCTCCATCTTCGCGTGGACCCGCGGTCTGGAGCACCGGGGCAAGCTGGACAACTCCCCGAAGGTCCTGGAGTTCGCCAACACCCTCGAGGACGTCGTCATCAAGACGGTCGAGGGCGGCCAGATGACCAAGGACCTCGCGCTGCTGGTCGGCTCCGACCAGGAGTGGCTGACCACCGAGCAGTTCCTCGCCGCCCTGGACGAGAACCTGGCCAAGCGCCTCGCCTAGTCCGCGCGCTCCCGGAACCCGTGTCCGGGAGGGCGCGGTCCGGACGCGCCGCGGGCCGCCATGAGCCGGCGGTCCGCGGCCGGGTCCGGGTGAGACCTTGGCCACGCCCGGGCGTCCCCACCGCGGGGGCGCCCGGGCGTTGCCGTGTCCCGGGTCCGCAGTCGGGTCCGAGGCGTCGGGAAAGCGGTGTTCGCGGGGGTTTGCGGAAGGAAACCGGCGGAAGTTTCCCGGTGTGTTTCCCGTGTTCGGCGTACACGCGGGTCCTCCTGGTGGGAGGATGGCAGTGCCGGATCAGCGGGGTGGCGTGTCGGTGCGACGTAGGACACGTGAACTGGATTCGCCCCTTACGCGAACTTTGACCTATTGTGGAGACACGCCGGTGAGAACCGGCAGGCCAGAGCGGGTGAGAGCCCGCTCGGCACCACGGACCGACGTGCCGGCCGTGCGCCCGCTGGGGGGTAGGCGCGCACAGTACGGAACGTCACGAAGAAGGGCCCGCTGCTTCGGCAGCGGGCCCTTCGCCTTTCCCCGGACGGCCCGTCGGGAGCGGTGCGCCGCCGGCCCCGCGGTCCGCCCCTCCGGGGCGGTCAGTCCTCGAACGCGCTCTCGGGGATCGGCTCGCCCTCGCGCATGGCGGAGAACATCTCCTCCGAGCGGACCTCGTCCCAGACCACCACCGACCCCACCTGGTCGATGCTGGGGGTGCTGCCCACCGGGATCGCCGTGGTCTGGGTGCCGCCCCGCATCGCCAGCAGCATGGTGCCCAGGTGCCGCAGGCGGTCGCCCTCGTCCACCATGAACGTGTCCGTGCCCGCCGTCACCAGCGGGAGCGACTGGAACGGGTTGAACAGCGTCGCCGGGGCGCTCGCCTCCGCGACCAGCGCGGAGAAGAACTCCCGCTGGCGGGCGATCCGGTCGAGGTCGGCGCGGGGGGTGGCGCGGGTGCGCACGTAGCCCAGCGCGGTGCCGCCGTCCATCGTCTGGCAGCCCGCCTCGATGTCCAGCCCGGCCTTGGGGTCGGCCATGGCCTCCTCGGGGCACAGCTCCACGCCGCCGACGGCGTCCACGATGTCGACGAAGCCGCCCATGCCGATCTCGGCGTAGTGGTCGATCCGCACGCCGGAGGCGCGCTCGAAGGTCTCCACGAGGGGGGCCGGGCCGCCGCAGACCTCCTCGCCGGCCTCGTCCGTGCCGCACACGGCGTCGGCGAAGGCGGTGTTGATCTTGTTGTCGGCGTAGCCGGGGATGGCCATCGGCACGTAGGAGTCGCGGGGGACGCTGACGATGGTCGGCTCGCCCTCGTCGGGGATGTACAGGACCATGATCGTGTCGGTGCGGCGGCCCTCGGCGCTGCCGGTGGCCAGCTCCCGCATCTGCTCCTCGTCCATCCCCTCGCGGCTGTCCGAGCCCACGATCATGAACGTGGTGCCGGGCTGGCGGTCCGGGCGGCCCTCGTAGTCGGTCAGGGCCTCCACCCGGGCCAGCCGGGAGTCCGCCCAGAAGTAGAGTGCGGCGGGGGGCACCACGAGGATCACGAGCAGGACCACGAGGACGGTCACGACGGTGTTCCGGAGCCGCCGCTGCCGCGTCTCGCGCGCCCGCCGCTTGGTCCCGGTGCCGTCGTACTCGCGGCCGGCGTGGTGGGTGCGGCGCCTGGGCCGCTCGGGCCGCCTGGACCGCTCGGGGCGGATCGGGGGGACATCGTCGGCGGAGGGGAGCCGCCTGGTCCCGCCGACCGCCCTCTGTTCGGACTCGCGCGACCGGTAGAGCTTCTCGAACTCGTCCGCGCCGCCCGGGGTGCCGCCGCGCCTGAACACGCCCTGCCGGTCGTGCTCGCCGGTCGAGCCGGCGTCACCCCGGTTACGTCGGTCAGCCATCGAATCGCCTATCTGCTCCGCGCTGTGGAGCGCTCCGTCGCCGCTTCCACCCTGTCTGATCGCAGAAAGAGTAGCCGGGTTCACACGGATGTCCCTGAACCGGGACCAGGGCACCCCTAGGGGAGGAAACCGGCCCTCACCGCAGCCGGTGCGCCCCGGCCGAGGGGAGGGAGGCGCGCACGCGCGGAGGCACCCAGCCGCTCGCGGCGAACTCCCCGGCCAGAGCGGCGGCGACGCCTTCCACCCGCTCCTCGGCCACCAGGGCGAGGGCGGTCCCGGCCCACCCCGACATCCGCACGCCGCGGGCCCCGGCCCGGGACGCGGTCTCGGCGGCCAGGTCCACCTGGGGCGTCGGGAGCCCGAAACGGCGCAGTGACAGGTGCGAGGCCGACAGGATCGGCCCCGTCTCCCCGAACCTCCCCGCGCGCAGCAGTCCGACGGCCGCGTTGAGCCGGTGCACCTCCGTGACGGCGTACTCCACCCGGTTGCGCAGAGCGGGCTCGGGCAGGCTGCGCAGCGCCCCGGGCAGGTCCTGGACCGAGCGGAGCGGGCCGAGCGTGCGCTGGGCCCGCTCCAGCTCCGCGGAGCGGACGGCCCGGAGGTCGCGCCTGGGCAGGGCCCCGGTGTCCACGACGACCAGGCGCATCCCCTCGACGGCGAGGTCGAAGGGCAGGACGGTCGTGCGCATGCTCCTGAGGTTGACGCGTACCGCGCACCCCGGCCGCGCGGCCAGGGCCACCCGCTGGTCGACGGTGGCGCCCTCCGGGGGAGGGCCGCCCCCGAGGTCGGCGAGGGCGAGCGACGCCGCCGCGCCCACGGCGCCCGCGTACCCCAGGGAGGCGTGCTCGGGCAGGTCCGCGCCGAGGAGCACCCGCAGGCCCGTGGAGGCGTCCAGCCCGCCCGCCCGGCGCGCGGAGGCCACCGCGTCGGCCACGGCCCGGGCGGCGGTCTCCCTCGCCCTCAGGGGGCCGCTGAGAGTCGCCACGCGCACCTCCGGGCCCGGCGCCGGTCCGACCGCCGCCGTCACCCCCCAGGGCAGCGCGGTGTAGAGGCCGACGCCGCCGGCGGCGGCCGTGTGCTCGCCCATGACGGCCAGCCGCCCGGGCGCGTGCCAGACGCCCGCGGGCGCCTCGCCGAACCGCGCGCGGAAACCCTCCGCCAGGGCGTCGGCGTCCGGCGCCTCCGCGGGCCACGCCCCCCGGGGCCCCGCCGACCGCACACCCAGCACCGCGCGCAACCGCGCCCCCGCGCCCCCCACCGCTGTCCCCTCTCCCCGTCGGCCTGCTGCCCCCAGTCTGCCCAAGGCGGTGGAGTGCCCGGGGCGGCGCGGAGGCTTCACGGACCCTGCGCCGCGCCGCTAGGGTTGCGGTCCACCGGCGGACGGGTGTGGGGGAGGGACCTTGGCCTCAGGGCGGGACCGGGCCGCGGACGCGGCGCGGCACTACCGGAACCTCGCGATGGACGCCTACTGGGAACTGCGGCGCCGGAGGCCGGCGGCGGACCACCTCGTGCGCGCCTACGAGCGCTACGCCGACCGCAACGGCAGCCAGCTGGCCGGGGCGGTCACCTATTTCGCCTTCCTGTCGTTCTTCCCCCTGCTGGCGCTGGCCTTCGCCGCGGTCGGCTTCCTGGCGTCGATGCAGGTCGAGGTGGGCGACTACCTCGAGGCGGTCCTGGACGAGGTGCTGCCCGGCCTCTCCGACCAGCTGCCCGTCGAGCAGATCGCGAACGCGCGCGTGGGCGCGAGCGTCATCGGCACGCTGGGCCTGCTGTACGCGGGCCTGAACTCGGTGTCGGCGCTCCGCGAGGCGCTGCACTCGATCTGGTTGAAGAACATCAAGGAGGGCCCGAACGTCCTGCTGCGCAAGGCGGGCGACATCCTGGTCATGCTGGGCCTGGGCGCGGCGCTGCTGTTCGCGGTGGCGTTCACGAGCGTCGCGCAGGCCGCCACCCACTGGCTGCTGGCGCTGGTGGGCCTGGACGGCTCCCTCCTGGCCTCCCTGACGCTGCGCGTCCTGGCGCTCGCCATCGCCGTCGCGGTCAACATGGGGATCTTCGTGCTGGCCTTCTCGCTCCTGTCCGGCAGCGGACGGCCCACGCGGATGATGTGGCGGGGGGCGCTGCTGGGCGCGGTCGGGTTCGAGGTCCTCAAGGCCGCCGCCGCGCTGCTGCTCTCGGGGACGCTCAGCAACCCCGTCTACGCCTCCTTCGCCGTCCTGGTGGGGCTCCTGGTGTGGATCAACCTGGTGATGCGCCTGGTCATGTTCAGCGCCGCGTGGACCGCGACGTGGCTGCCGATGCCTCCCCCCTACACGGGGACCCTGCCCATGCCCGAGGAGAACGGGATGGACTGGACGCGGACCGCGCCGGTCCTGCGGGTCCCGGAGAGGGAACTGGCCGCCCGCCGGTGGGCGCAGCGGGCCGTCGCCGGGGCGTTGTCCCTGATCGGCGCGGCGGGCGTCGCCGGCACCGCCGCGTGGGCCCTGCGCAACCGTCGCGGGGGCGGCGCCTGAGGCGAGCGGACCTCCCGGGAATCCGCGTTATTGCGAGACTCTTGTCCCGTATACGGGTGGTGTGCGGAGGGTAGTCCTCCCCTGTCCCGGTTGACCGGTTCGCCGGGGCGCGAACGTGCGTCGGCCAGGAAGGCCGGCGAACCCCCCTCGGAGGGCAGATGGGCATCGCATTCACGTCATCCGAACGCGCGACGCTCGGGGTGGAGTGGGAACTCCAGCTCGTGGACCGGCGCAGTCGGCACCTGCGGCAGGAGGCGCCGAAACTCCTCTCCGAACTCCCCGAGCTCAGTTCCGACGCCGCCTCGCCCCCGCTGCGGCACGAACTCATGCAGTCGCAGGTGGAGGTCGTGACCGGCATCTGCGAGACGGTCGAGGAGGCCAAGAGCGACCTCGGCCGCAACATCGACCGGATGCGGGAGGTCCTCACCCCCTGGGGGACCACGCTGACCTGCTCGGGGACCCATCCCATCGACGACTGGCGGGACCAGGAGCTCAGTCCCGGGAAAAGGTACGGCGAACTCGTCGAGCAGATGCAGTGGCTGGCCCGGCGCATTCTCACCTGCGGCGTCCACGTCCACGTGGGTGTGCGCAGCCAGGAGAAGGCCATACCCATGGTGAATGCACTTGCGAAGTATCTACCTCATTTTCTTGCTTTGAGTGCTTCTAGCCCATTTTGGGGTGGTCACGATACCGGCCTGGCCTCCGCGCGGTCCGTGGTCTTCGGGGCGCTCCCCACTTCCGGGCCGCCTCCGAACCTGCCGCACTGGACGGCTTTCGAGGAATACCTCGAAACGCTTCTCAGGGCGGGTACCATCGCCTCTATCAAGGAAGTGTGGTGGGACATCCGTCCTCACCCGGATTTCGGCACCATCGAGATCCGGATGTTCGACGGGATTCCCACCCTGCGCGAGGTGGGAATGGCCGCCGCGCTCTCTCAGAGCCTGGTGGAGTTGTTCGATCGCCAGCTCGACCGCGGGTACGGCCTGCCCAGCCCGCCGTCCTGGCTCGTGAAGGACAACAAGTGGCGTGCCACCCGCTACGGACTCGACGCTCGTGTCATCACGGACGCCCACGGAACCACCGTTCCGATCCGTGACGACCTGTATGAGCTGGTCCGCGAGCTGAAGCCGGTCGCGACCCGCCTGGGTTGCGCCGAGGACCTGGACCTGGTCTCCGAGACCCTGGACAAGGGCGCCTCCTACGAACGGCAGCGCGCGGTCATCGCCGGGGGCGGTTCCCTCGACGACGTCGTGGACATGCTCGCCGCCGAGCTGCACGGCGGTCCCACTTACGCGGAGGTCGGTGTCGGGGGCTGAGCCGGTGCACGCAAGACGTGAATGAAGAGGGGACCCTCGGATGCAGGGACGTGACCTGCCGGAACAGTTGACCGCTTTTCTGGCGCGCCGTGAGCGGGACTTCACGGGCTTCCGCCGGGACCTGCACATGCACCCCGAACTCGCCTTCGCCGAGCACCGCACCACGGGTCGGATCGCCGAACGGCTGCGTGATGTCGGTCTCACCCCCCGGGAGCTGCCCCAGGGCACGGGGCTCGTCTGCGACATCGGCTCGGGCCCCGGGCCGCTCGTGGCCCTGCGGGCCGACATCGACGCCCTGCCCATCGCCGACGAGAAGGACGTCCCCTACCGCTCCACCGTCCCCGGCGCGGCCCACGCCTGCGGGCACGACGTGCACACGACGGTCCTGCTGGCGACGGGGGTCTTCCTCGCCCAGCAGGACCGCGCGGGCGCGCTGCCCGGACGGGTCAGGCTGGTCTTCCAGCCCGCCGAGGAGCTCCCAGGCGGCGCGGTCGAGGTGGTCAACGCCGGGGCGATGGAGGGCGTCGACCGGATCTTCGCCCTGCACTGCGATCCGCGCCTGACGGTCGGCCGGGTCGGCCTGCGCACCGGCGGCATCACCGCCGCCTGCGACCAGCTCATGGTGCGGCTCTCGGGCCCGGGCGGGCACACGGCGCGCCCCCACCTCACGTCCGACCTGGTCTACGCCATGGGCAAGGTCGTCACCGAGCTGCCCGCCGCGCTGTCCCGGCGCATCGACCCGCGGGCCGGGTTCAGCCTCGTGTGGGGCCGCATCAGCGCCGGGTCGGCGCCCAACGTCATCCCCGACGACGCCGTCGCGGAGGGCACCGTGCGCTGCCTGGACGACGAGGCGTGGCACTCGGCCCCCGACATCATCAAGGGCCTGGTGGAGTCCGTGGCCTCCGCGTACGGGGCCGAGGCCGAGGTGACCTACGGGCGGGGGGTGCCCCCCACCATCAACGAGGCGACCAGCGTCGACATCATGCGCGAGGCGGTCGGCCTCGCCCTGGGCCCGGACGCCGCGGCGTCCACGCCGCAGAGCCTGGGGGGCGAGGACTTCGCCTGGTACCTGGAGAACGTCCCCGGAGCCCTCGCCCGCCTGGGCACCCACTCCCCGGACTGGGACGGTCCGATGCTGGACCTGCACCGGGGCACCTTCGACGTGGACGAGCGCGCGATCGGGGTGGGCACCCGCTTCATGGTCACCACCGCGCTGACCGCCCTCGGGCACGCCGCCGAGCCCCGGGCCCGGGCGGACAGCCAGGAGGCACTCGCCTGAGGCACCCGGGCGCCCGCGCCGCGCCCGCCCCGGGGCCTGCGCCCCGGCCGGCGGCGGCGGGCCCCCGTGGGCGCGGGGACCCCGGAGCCCCCGTGCGGGGCCCCGGACGGTAGGCCCCGGGCTCCTGTGGGCGAGGAGACCCCCGGCCCCGGGCCGGGCGCCCGTCGCGCTCCGGCCCCCCACCCGGTGTCCGACGGATCCGCCGTGGGCCCCCGGGGTGGCGAGGGCCGTCCCGGGCTGGTGGCATCCTGAATCCATGAACCAGCCACTCACAGTTGAGCAGATCCGGCGGGCGCCGAAGGTGCTCCTCCACGACCACCTCGACGGAGGGTTGCGCCCGGCCACCGTCGTCGAGCTGGCCAGGGAGGCCGGCTACACCGACCTGCCCACCTACGACCCGGCGGAGCTGGGCCGGTGGTTCCGCGACGCCTCCGACTCCGGTTCGCTGGAGCGCTACCTGGAGACGTTCGCGCACACCACCGCGGTCATGCAGTCCCGGGAGGCCCTCGTGCGCGTCGCCGCCGAGGCCGCGGAGGACCTGGCCGCGGACGGCGTCGTCTACGCCGAGCAGCGCTACGCCCCCGAACAGCACCTGGAGGGCGGCCTCACCCTGGAGGAGGTCGTGGAGGCCGTCCAGGAGGGCCTGGAACTGGGGGAGAAGCGCGCGGCCGAGGCCGGCCGCAGCATCCGCACCGGCCAGCTGGTGACCGCCATGCGGCACGCGGCCCGCTCCTCGGAGATCGCCGAGCTCGCGGTCCGCTACCGCGACGCGGGCGTCTCCGGCTTCGACATCGCCGGCGCCGAGGCGGGCAACCCGCCCACCCGGCACCTGGACGCCTTCGAGTACCTGCGCCGCGAGAACTTCCACTTCACCATCCACGCGGGCGAGGCGTTCGGGCTCCCCTCCATCTGGGAGGCGCTCCAGTGGTGCGGGTGCGACCGCCTCGGACACGGCGTCCGCATCATCGACGACATCGACTCCGGGGGGAACGGCGCCCCGCGGCTGGGCCGCCTCGCCCAGTACGTGCGCGACAAGCGCGTGCCGCTGGAGATGTGCCCCAGCTCCAACGTGCAGACGGGGGCCGCCGAGTCCATCGCCTCGCACCCGATCGGTCTCCTGCACGACCTGCGCTTCCGGGTCACCGTCAACACCGACAACCGCCTCCAGAGCGGCACGTCCCTCTCCGAGGAGTTCGCGAAGCTCTCGGAGGCCTTCGGGTACGGCTGGGACGACATCCAGTGGTTCACGGTCAACGCCATGAAGTCGGCGTTCCTGCCGTTCGACGAACGCCTGGCGCTGATCAACGGCATCATCAAGCCGGGGTTCGCGCAGCTCAAGTGGGCGGCGGCCTGATGGACCGGCCCAACCCGACCAGCCACTACTCCACCTTCTCCCGGGCGGCGGCGATCGTGTGGATCGTCATCGCGGTCCTGCTCCTGCTGGACGTGCTCTGGCGCGGGGAGGGGCGCTCGTCCTGGATCGCCGGAGCCCTGCTGGTCGCGAGCATCGCCGCGGTCCACCTGGTGTGGCTGCGCCCGCGGGTGGTCTCCACGGAACGCGGGATGAGGGTCGTCAACCCGCTGCGGGAGACCTTCGTGCCGTGGCCCGCCGTGGTGTGGGTGGACGTCACCGACGTCCTGAGGGTGCACACGCCGGGGCGGATCGTCCGCTCCTGGCCGCTCCGCGAGACCAAGCGGCAGCGGGTCCGGGACAACATGCGCCGGGACGCGGGCTTCCTCGACCCGGGACAGGACGACGAGGACCCCGCGTCGATGCGGCCGGTCGACCTGGCCGCGCGTCAGCTGCGCCAGGACGCCGAGCGGTACAAGGCCCGTCCGCTCAGCGGTCCCGTCAGGGACGTGGGCGAGGCGGGGCCGGCCGCGCTCGGGGCGGAGGACGAGCCGCAGACGATGGTGCCCGTCGAGGTGATCGTGGTCCTCGTGGCGACCGCGGTGCTGCTCGCGGCGGTGTTCCTGCTCGCCTGAGGCGCGCCAGACCGCATCGGACCCGGCCTCCCCGCCCGCGGGGGAGGCCGGGTCCGGCGCGTCCCCCCAGGGGGGTTGACGCCCACCCGTCCGTTCTGGTTAGGTAAGGCATGCCTAAGGGAGAGGGTTCCGGGCGGGCGGGCTTCGCGCGGATGGCCACCAGCCCGGAACCCCGGTCCGAGGGCGACGCGCGGTTCAACTGAATATCGGGAAGTACAGAAGGGTGTCGGAGTCGCGAGTCCAACGGGATCTGCGGGGATTCCGCGCGACAGAGGACACCGGGGCAAGCACTGCCTCCGGCCGGACCACGGCCGGTACCGTCCATCCCAAGGCCTCGGGGTGTACGCTCGCCACGCCGGTACCGGGCGGGCCCGGTCGGAGGCGCCCCACCACTTCACGATGCTTCGGACGACCCGCGCGGTCGGGGTCCGCGGGGACCCCGCGACACGGGATCCGGGCACGGCGTCCCACGCGCGACAGGGCCCGGCACACATGTGCCGGGCCCTTGCGCCGTCCAGGGGCCCCTCAGGAGCGGGCGAGGACCCGGTTGAGGAGCCCGCCCAGCCTCCGCGCCCGCTGGGTGACGACCTCCAGCGCGCGGTCGGACTCGAAGGGGTCGAGCACGGCGCCCACCGCGTCGTTGCTGACGACCGCCAGCCCCAGCACCTCCGCGCCGGACTCCACGGCGGCGATGGCCTCCAGGGCGATCGACCGCCCCACCACGTCCGCGCCGGAACGGCGCAGCGCGTGCAGCTCGGACGGCGTCTGCAGCTGGGGGCCGAGCGTGGCCGCGTACACGCCCTCGGCGAGGGAGGCGTCCACCTCGTGGGCGATCCGGCGCAGCCGCGGGCTGTACGCCTCCGAGAGGTCGACGAAGGAGGGCCCGGTCAGCGGGGAGAGCGACGTCAGGTTGATGTGGTCCCGGACCACGACCGGCTGCCCCGGGGCGAAGTCCGTGCGCAGCGAACCCGCCGACCCGGCGAGCACGGCCGTCCCGGCGCCCGCGGCGATCCCGGTGCGCACGGCGTGGACGGTCTCCATCGGGCCGTAGCCCTCGTAGAGGTGGACGCGCCCCATGAACACGACGACCCGCTTGTCGCCCACCCACATGCTGCGGACCCTGGAGGAGTGCCCCTCGGCCCCGGGCACGTGGAAACCGGGCAGCTCGGCCGCGTCGAACTCGATGTCGGGGGAGCCCAGCGTCTCCGCGGCCCCCGCCCAGCCGGATCCGAGCACCACCATCGCGTCGAAGCTGTCGGCCCCGGTCCGGGCGAGCAGGTCCTGGGCCGCGGTCGCGGCCAGCTCCTTCGCTTCCCCTGTGGTCGTCGCCCGCTGCTCTGATTCGCTCACACGACGGATGCTACCCCCGGGTAGCGCGACGGTGACGGAACGCAACGCCCGCCCGGCAGGCGGACACGGGTCTCACAGCTCGGTGGGCAGGCACTCGCGGGCCAGCAGGTCGGAGACGTACGACCCGGGCGCCCCGGCCTTCTCGGCCGCGGCGGCCAGCTGGCCCAGCTGGATCGCCGAGGGCAGGCCGCCCTCGTAGGCGTCGAGCACGTAGGCCCAGGCCGTCACCGTCCCCATGTCGGCCGTCCGGGCGCGGACGGTGACCTTGCGGTACGCGCAGGCGGCGCCCGCGCGCGGGCCGAACCCGTCCCTCCGGTCGGCGCCCTCCCACGAGTCCAAGTGGGGTTCGTCCCATTCCATGAGGTCGTACAGCGCGACGAAGACCCGCTGCCCGGGATCCTCCGCCAGCGTGGCCAGGGCGCCGGAGTCGGCGGGCAGGCCCTCGCCGAAGGTCAGCCGCCAACCCTCCAACCAGCCCGTGGTCAACAGCGGTGAGCGCGGTGCCCGGCGGGCCATCTGCGCGGGGTCGAGATTGGTTCCGTACGCGGCGTAGATGGACACGGGCAACATCGTAGACCCGCTGACCGGGGGTGCCTGAGGATTTCGCCAGTTGACATGGCCGACAATAGGAGGAAGCGATGAAAACTGGCGGTGCCCCACCATGCCCGAATATCGCCCGGACCGGGAACGCGCGTGGGGGGTCCGACGCAGAGGGAGTGAGGCAGAGTGACGAAGGTCGTGATCATCGGTGGCGGGCCCGGGGGCTACGAGGCGGCACTGGTCGCAGCGCAGCTCGGTGCGGACGTGACGGTGGTGGAGCGCGACGGCATCGGCGGCTCCTGCGTCCTCACCGACTGCGTGCCCTCCAAGAGCCTCATCGCCACCTCCACCCGGACCACGTACGTGCGTGAGTCCCAGAGCCTGGGCATCCACATCCCGGGCACCGCCACCGCGCCGGTCCGCGTGGACATCGACGAGGTGAACAACCGGATCAAACGCCTGGCCCAGGCGCAGTCCGAGGACACCCGGGCCCGCCTCCACAAGGAGGGCATCGAGGTCGTCACCGGGGAGGCCCGGCTGGTCGACCCCCACATCGTCGCCGTCGGGGACCAGCGCCTGCGCGCCGACGTCGTCCTCATCGCGACCGGGGCCCACCCCCGTGAACTCCCCACCGCCGAGCCCGACGGGGAGCGCATCCTCACCTGGCGCCACCTCTACGACCTGGAGGAGCTCCCGGAGAGGCTGATCGTGGTCGGCTCCGGTGTGACCGGCGCGGAGTTCGCGAGCGCCTACCAGTCGCTCGGCTCGGACGTCACCCTCGTCTCCTCGCGCGAGCGCGTCATGCCGACCCAGGACGCCGACGCCGCCGAGGTGCTGGAGGAGGTCTTCATGCGCCGCGGCATGACCGTCCTCAGCCAGACCCGGGCCGAGTCGGTCGTGCGCACCGAGAAGGGCGTCCTCGTCACCCTCTCGGACGGCCGCACCGTCGAGGGCAGCCACTGCCTGATGACCGTCGGCATGATCCCCAACACCGAGAACCTCGGGCTGGAGGAAGCCGGGGTCCGCCTGGGCCAGGGCGGGTTCGTCGAGGTCGACCGGGTCTCCCGCACCACGGTCCCCGGCGTGTACGCCGCCGGCGACTGCACCGGCGTGAACATGCTGGCCTCCGTCGCCGCCATGCAGGGACGCATCGCCATGTGGCACGCCCTCGGCGAGGCGGTGTCCCCCCTGAAGCTGTCCACCGTGGCCTCCACGGTGTTCACCCACCCCGAACTCGCCGCGGTGGGCGCGAGCGAGGACGACGTGCGCAGCGGGCGGATCGACGGCCGGTCGGTCACCCTGCCGCTCAACACCAACCCGCGCGCCAAGATGAACGAGGTCACCGACGGCTTCGTGAAGCTGATCTGCCGCCAGCACACCGGCATCGTGCTGGGCGGCGTCATCGTCGGGCCGCGCGCCAGCGAACTCATCCTGGGCGTGTCCATCGCGGTGCAGCAGCGCCTGACGGTGGACGACATCGCGCACACCTTCTCGGTGTACCCGTCGCTGTCGGGCAGCGTGACCGAGGCGGCCCGCTCGCTGATGCTGGCCTCGCCGGAGTAGGCGAGCCGGTCCGCGCCGCCGGGGCCGCCGCGCGAAAAGTTTGCGGCGGACCCCGGTTTCTTAACCCTTTTTGACACGAATCGAGTAATGTCTTGACGTGATCTGTCCCAAGTGCCAAAGCACCATGCGAACGTTCGATCGTCAAGGCGTCCACATCGACAGGTGTGACGGCTGCCAGGGCATCTTCCTGGACCGGGGGGAGCTGGAGCGCATCGCCGACGGCGAGCAGCGCCACTACGGCGTCGCGCCGCCGCCCGACCCCCACTCCCCGCGCACCGCCCCGCCACTCGCCCGGCCGCACCGCGGAGCGGGCTACCCCGACTCCCCCGGAGGCTACCGAGGGGGGTACCAGGACTCCCCGCGCGGCTACCGGGACTCGCCCCGTCCCTACCGCGGCCGCCGCAAGGGATTCCTGGAACAGCTCTTCGACTAGTACAGCCGAACCATCCATGCACCCGCTGATCTGTACACACTGCGGGGAATGGGACGAGACCCCCGACACCGGCGCGGGGGTCTCCGTGCTGCGCTGCGCCTCCTGCGGGCGCACCCGCCCCTTCCTCCGCATGCCCCTCTACTGCGTCTCCGGCCCGAGCGGCACCGGCAAGTCCACCATCGCCGGACTGCTCCTCGAACGCCTCAGGGACCGCTTCGTCGTGCTCGAACAGGACCTGCTCTGGGTCAGCGGGCTCCGCGACCCCGAGGGACACCACCGGCACTTCCGCTCCACCTGGCTGCGCACCGCGGCCATGGTGCAGCAGAGCGGGCGCCCCGTCGTGCTGTGCGGGACCGTCGTGCCCCCGGAGTTCGAGCCCCTGCCGGAGCGCGCCCTGTTCACGGACATCCACTACCTGGCGCTGTCCTGCGAACCCGGCGCCCTGGCCGAGCGCCTGCGCGCCCGCCCCGCCTGGCGGGAGTGGGACGAGGAGCGGATCGACGACAACGCCGACTTCGCGGCCTGGGTGGCGGCCGAGGCCGCACGCCTGGACCCGCCGATGACCCTGGTCGACACCACGCACACCGCCCCCGCCGACACCGCGGACGCGGTGTGCCGGTGGATCGAGGGGCTGGCCGCGGCGGAGGCCGCCGCGGGCTGAGCCCCGCAGACGAAGGAGGGCCCCGGGCGTGCGCCCGGGGCCCTCGGTGTCCTACGCGCGGTGCTGCGCGGGCGGGGTCAGAAGTCGAAGCCCCCGAAGTCGCCCATGTCGCCGCCACCGCCGAAGTCGCCCATGTCGCCCCCGCCCATGTCGCCCTCGGCCGCGACGTCTCCGCCGCCCATGCCCATGCCCATTCCCATGCCCATCATCGACCCCATCATGGAGCCCATCATCATGCCGGTGAACATGCCCATCATCATGTCGGTGCCGAAGTAGCCGCTGGCGTAGGGGGAGTAGGCCGGACCGGCGTCGTAGTACGGCCGGCGCTCGCCGTTGACCTCGACCAGGCGCACGTCGGGCTGGCCGCCCACGCGCACCGCCTCCGCGCAGGCCGCGCACGCGGTGACCTCGCGGGGCGCGCCGCCGGGCGGGGCCCAGGCGACGTCCTCCACGGAGGGGCCGTGCTGCGGGTTGAAGAAGCAGGGGCCGCGCCGCGAGGGAACCGGCTCGCCGTTCATGCGCGCCCGGGTGGAGGCCATGTAGTAGCGGCCGTCCTCCAGGGCGCTGGTGACCATCCGGACCTGCTCGGGCTCCCGGATGGTGTCGAGCAGCGTCTTGGCCTGGTCGTAGGCGTCCATGGCCTGCGAGTAGTCCTCGCGGGTGGCGTCGTCGACCTTGGACACGTCGATCTCCAGCCGGGAGACGTCCTCGCCCAGCCGGACGACGTCCTCGGTCGCCATCTGCTTGATCTCCTGGAGCTGCTTGGCCTTCTCGGCGGCGCGCTTCCTGCGGCTGTTGCGGACGAAGAGGGCGCCCGCCGCCACGACGAGGACGAGGACGCCGAGCAGGACCAGTCCGGAGGTGGCGCCGGCGGCCTCGGCGTCCTCCAGCTGCTGGGCCGCGTCGGGGACGGCGGCCAGGGTGTCGACCTGGTTGCCCTGGCCCTCCTGGACGGCGATCTCCCGGATGCCCGCGGTGTCCTCGATGTTCGGGGAGAGGACCACGAAGTCCTGGCTGCCGGCGAACACGGCGTAGACGCCGTCGCCGACGTCCTCCATGACCGGGTTCATGAGGGCGTCGAGGCCGGTCTGGGAGGCGACCGCGTCCGAGGGGAGGATCACGTAGTAGACGGGGATCTCCGAGTCGGCGGAGGCCGTCTCCAGGGCGCCCTCCTCGGCGGAGGGGATCGCGTCGATGCTCGGGTCGATGAAGACGCCGTCGCCCTCGAGCTCCTCGACGACGGCCTGGGTCTCTGGTAGCTCCGGCCGCGCGTCGGCCGAGGCGGGCACCACCGAGGTGCTCACCACCGCCGCCGTGAAACCGGCGGTCAGCACTGCGGGTGTTACCAAGCGGCGCAACATGTCGTTCCTCTCGCCTTCCTCACTGACTCGGACGAACGACGGTCCCCGACAGTTCCCGCTGTGCCCGTTCTCACCTGAGCCGTTCACACCAGACTACGCCCGCCCCGGAACGCGACGGGGCCCGCCCCGGAACGCGACGGGGCCCGCCGGTATCCGGCGGGCCCCGTCGACAGGGGGTGCGGGTGTCAGCCCTTGGCGGAGGCGCCGCTCGCGGCGGCCTCCCGGTCGGCCTCCGTACCCGCGTCGTCCGCGCCGGCGGTGCCGGTTCCGGCCGCGGGCTCGTCCAGCGGCACGAAGCCGGAGGCGTCGGGGCTGGTGTTGTAGCGGTCCAGGTCCAGGATGCCCTCGCGCTTGGCGACGACGGTCGGGACCAGCGCCTGGCCGGCGACGTTGACCGCGGTGCGGCCCATGTCCAGGATCGGGTCGACGGCCAGCAGCAGGCCGACGCCCTCCAGGGGCAGGCCCAGCGTGGACAGGGTCAGGGTCAGCATGACGGTCGCGCCGGTGGTGCCGGCGGTCGCGGCGGAGCCGATGACCGAGACGAACACGATCAGCAGGTAGTCGGTGACGCCGAGGTCCACGCCGAAGAACTGGGCGATGAAGATCGCCGAGATCGCCGGGTAGATCGCGGCGCAGCCGTCCATCTTCGTGGTGGCGCCGAACGGGACGGCGAACGCCGAGTAGTAGCGCGGCACGCCCAGGTTCTGCTCGGTGACCCGCTGGGTCACGGGCATGGTGCCCATGGAGGAGCGGGACACGAAGCCGAGCTGGATGGCGGGCCAGGCGCCGCTGAAGTACTTCGCCGGGGACAGGCCGTTGAGCCGGGCGATCACCGGGTAGACGACGAACAGCACCAGGGCGAGGCCGATGTAGATGGTCAGCGTGAACTTGCCGAGGGCGCCGATGGTGGTCCAGCCGTAGCTGTACACGGCGTTGCCCAGCAGGCCCACGGTGCCGATCGGGGCCAGGCGGATGACCCACCACAGGGCCTTGAGCACGACCTCCAGCGCGGAGGCGGTGAAGGCGATGAAGGGCTCGGCCGCCTTGCCGACCTTGACGGCGGCGATGCCCAGGACGATGGCGATGACGATCAGCTGGAGGACGTTGAAGCCCAGCGAGGTGCTGACGGTCCCGTCGTCCGCGACCGAGGTGTCCGCCGCCAGGCCGAGGAAGTTGGCCGGGACGATGCTCTCGATGAACGCCAGCCAGGAGCCGGTGCCGGACGGGTCGCCCGCGCTGGAGGCGTCGACCGCGCTGTTGAGGCCGGGCCGGATGGCCAGCCCGAGGCCGATGGCGATGGCCACGGCGATCAGGGCGGTGGCGCCGAACCACAGCAGGGTCTTCCAGGCCAGGCGCGCGGCGTTGGTGACGTTGCGCAGGTTGGCGATGGAGGAGATGACGGCGAGGACGATCAGCGGCGGCACGATCGTCCGGAGCAGCGTCACGAACGTCGAGCCGATGGTCTCGAGGGTGACGGCGAGCCAGTTCGGGTCGCCCGCCTCGCCGACGGGGCCGATCTGGAAGGCGACGACGCCGAGGACGACGCCGAGGACCAGGCCGAGCAGGACCTGGGCCGCGAACGGGAAACGGAAGCCTCTGCGCTTCGTGGGCGCGTCGGTGCTCTGAGCGGACACGGGATGTGACTCCAGGTGGTGAAGGCAGCCGGAGGAGCGCACGACGACGCGGTCGGCGCGGTGGGACGCGGCCCCGGCTCGGGGAATGGCGGGATCACCGGTGGGAAGGTGACGGAGGGTGGGTACGGGTGTGCGGCGCGCTGCCCGGACGGGCGCGCGTGGACCTAGCTACACGCCTGACAGCCGCGGCGGCACAGGTCGATGTGCCACCTTCGTGTCAGTCCCCAGATGTTCGTCACGATCAAGGACAATAGCCTCGATCCCTTACTTATTCCATACATGTGTGTCGACGTCTTGCTGTCCCAGGGGCCACACTGTCGACACCGTGGGCTTTTTCGATCTTCCGCTCCGCCCGGATGGGGCGAGGATCACGTGGACCGCCGGATCCGGGGAAGGATCCGTGGAAACCACCGTGACGGAGTGACAGTGATGGCTGCCGTGGGCGACGAGAACGATCCGACGAACGGAGGCGGCGACATGTCTGTTCCCACCGCGGCCGAAATCCTGGTCTCCGAGTTCGGTGAGGTGACGATTCCGATGCCGCCCCGGCGGGGCTTCACCGCCGACGACCTCGACCGCATCCCGGATCTTCCGCCGCACACCGAACTCATCGACGGAAGCCTGGTACTGGTGAGCCCCCAGAAGCGCTTTCGCATGTTCGTGCTCAAACTGCTCGAACAGCAGTTGGACGCCCAGGTCCCCGAGGACATGGTGACGTACCGGGAGATGACGGTCAGGCTCGCCGAGCGGCAGAGGCCCGAACCCGATCTCATGCTCGTCCGCGAAGGCGACGGGCAGGGGGTGCACGACACCTGGATCGAACCGCAGCTCGTCGCGTTGGCGGTCGAGGTGATCTCTCCGGAGTCCGAAGTGCGTGACCACGAGCGCAAGCCACAGCTCTACGCGGAGGCGGGGATCCCCCACTTCTGGCTCGTCGAGGAGGAAGCGCACATGGCAGCGGTGGTGTACGCCTACGAACTCGATCCGGTCAACAAGAAGTACGGGAATCTGACCGTGTACCGGGAGCGGCTCAAGACCAGCGCGCCGTGCGACCTGGACATCGACCTGACCCGCGTCTCCCGTGCCGGGAGGGGGAGCTCGGCGGGGCGTGACGCATGAGGGAGGCGCCGGCCGGCGCCTCCCCCGCCTGCTCCCGTCGGCCGTGGGCCAGGCGTCCTAGGCGTCCTTGATCTCGCAGACCACCGCGCCGTTGCCCAAGGTCTCCCCGGCGGAGACCTTGAGGCCGCTGACCGTCCCGGCCCTGTGTGCGGTCAGGGGCTGCTCCATCTTCATCGCCTCGATGACGACCACGGTCTCGCCCTCGGCCACGCTCTGCCCCTCCCGGGCCACGACCTTGACCACGGTGCCCTGCATCGGCGAGACCAGGGAGTCGCCGCTCGCGGCCGCCGCTCCCGCGCCGCCCCCGCGCGAGGAGCGCCTGCGCCTGCCGGCGCCGGCGGCGGGGGCCTCGGCCGAGGCGCCCAGCCCCGCGGGGAGCACCACCTCGATCCGCCTGCCGCCCACCTCCACGGTGACGCTCTCGCGCCCGGCCTCCCCCGCCTCGCCGGGGGCGCCCGACCACGGCGCGATCGTGTTGTCGAACTCGGTCTCGATCCACCGCGTGTACACGCCGAACGGCTGCTCGGGGTCGGCGGGCGCGAACGCCCCGTCCTCCACGACCGCCTGGTGGAACGGGATCACCGTGGGCATCCCGCCCACCTCGAACTCGGCCAGCGCCCGGCGCGAGCGCCGCAGCGCCTCGGCGCGCGTGCGCCCGGACACGATCAGCTTGGCGACCATGGAGTCGAAGGCCTGGGGGACGGTGAACCCGGCCTCGCAGCCGGTGTCCACCCGCACCCCCGGGCCGCCGGGCAGCTTCAGCTCGGTGATGGTGCCCGGGGCGGGCATGAAGCCCCGCCCGGGGTCCTCGGCGTTGATGCGGAACTCGAAGGAGTGCCCGCGGATCTCGGGGTCGCCGAAGCCGAGCTCCTCGCCGTCGGCGATCCGGAACATCTCCCTCACCAGGTCGATGCCGGTGACCTCCTCGGTCACCGGGTGCTCCACCTGCAGGCGGGTGTTGACCTCCAGGAAGGAGATGGTGCCGTCCACCCCGACCAGGAACTCGCAGGTGCCCGCGCCCACGTACCCGGCCTCGGCCAGGATGGCCTTGGAGGCGGCGTAGAGCTGCCGGGTCTGCTCCGCGCTCAGGAACGGGGCGGGGGCCTCCTCCACCAGCTTCTGGTGGCGGCGCTGCAGCGAGCAGTCGCGGGTGGAGACCACCACGACGTTGCCGTGGGCATCGGCCAGGCACTGGGTCTCCACGTGCCGGGGCCGGTCCAGGTAGCGCTCCACGAAGCACTCCCCGCGCCCGAACGCGGTCACGGCCTCGCGCACCGCGGACTCGTAGGCGTCGGCCACCTCCTCCAGGGTGTGGGCGACCTTGAGCCCGCGCCCGCCGCCGCCGAAGGCGGCCTTGATCGCGATGGGCAGCCCGTGCTCGGCGGCGAAGGCCACGACCTCCTCGGCCGACTCCACCGGGTCGGGGGTGCCCGCGACCAGGGGCGCGCCGACCTTCTGCGCGATGTGGCGGGCCTGCACCTTGTCGCCCAGGGCGGTGATCGCCGAGGGCGGCGGGCCGATCCAGGTCAGGCCGGCGTCGATGACCGCCTGCGCGAAGTCGGCGTTCTCGGCCAGGAACCCGTAGCCGGGGTGGACGGCGTCGGCGCCCGAGGCGGCGGCCACGGCCAGGAGCTTGGCGATGTCCAGGTAGGAGTCGGCCGGGGTCGACCCGCCCAGGGAGTGGGCCTCGTCGGCGAGCTTGACGTGGAGGGCGTCCAGGTCGGGCTCGGCGTAGACGGCGACGCTGGCCAGTCCGGCGTCCGCGCAGGCGCGGGCGATGCGCACGGCGATCTCGCCGCGGTTGGCGATCAGTACTTTACGCACGGTGGGAAGTCCTTCTGCTGTGGCGTGGGGCGGAGGCGCACCGGCCGCTCCCTGCGACGTCTGGGTGGTGGTGGAGCACGGGGGCCGTCACCTCGTGCTCAGGCGCCAGGCCCCGGGCCCGGGGCGCAGCGGGGCGCGCATGTTCCGGGAGCGGTCCCCCCACCCCGAGGGGCGCCGGTCCTCCCCGGGCGCGTCGGAGGCGGCGCGGGCGGCGTTCGCGCGCGCGGCGAGGACGGCGGTGAGGACCGCGACCTCCTCCGCGGTCGGCTCGCCCCGGACGACGACCAGGTGCGGCGGGTTCTTCGGCGCGCTCACAGCGGGATGTTCCCGTGCTTCTTGGGGGGCAGCTGCTTGCGCTTGTTCCGCAGCGCCCTGAGGGCCTTGGAGATCTGGCCCCGGGTCTCGGACGGCATGATGACGCCGTCCACGTATCCCCGCTCTGCGGCGGAGAAGGGGTTGAGCAGGGTGTCCTCGTACTCGCGGACGAGCCGGGCGCGCTCGGCCTCGACGTCGTCGGCGGCGGCGAGGGTGCGCCTGTGCAGGATGTTCACCGCGCCCTGGGCGCCCATGACCGCGATCTGCGCGGTGGGCCAGGCCAGGTTGACGTCCGCGCCCAGGTGCTTGGACCCCATGACGTCGTAGGCGCCGCCGAAGGCCTTGCGGGTGATCACGGTGATCAGCGGCACGGTGGCCTCGGCGTAGGCGTACAGCAGCTTGGCGCCGCGCCGGATGATGCCGTCCCACTCCTGGTCGGTGCCGGGCAGGAAGCCGGGCACGTCCACGAAGGTGAGGACGGGGACGTTGAAGGCGTCGCAGGTGCGCACGAAGCGCGCGGCCTTCTCGGAGGCGTCGATGTCCAGGCAGCCCGCGAAGCTCATGGGCTGGTTGGCGACGATGCCGACGGAACGGCCGTCCACGCGGCCGAAGCCCACCACCATGTTGGTGGCGAACCGGGCGTGGACCTCCAGGAACTCGCCGTCGTCCAGGACGGCCTCGACGACGGTCCGCATGTCGTACGGCTGGTTGGCCGAGTCCGGGATGAAGGTGTCCAGGGCCAGGTCGGTGTCGGTGACCTCGTCGCCGGGGTCGTCCTCGGGCGCCAGGACCGGCGCCTCCTCCAGGTTGTTGTCGGGCAGGTGCGAGAGCAGGGTGCGGACGTAGTCGATGGCGTCCTGCTCGTCGGCGCCCATGTAGTGGGCCACACCCGACTTGGTGCTGTGGGCGCGCGCCCCGCCCAGGTCCTCCATGGAGACGTCCTCGCCGGTGACGGTCTTGATGACGTCGGGGCCGGTGATGAACATCTGCGAGGTCTCGTCCACCATCACCACGAAGTCGGTGAGGGCGGGGGAGTAGACGTGTCCGCCCGCGGCGGCCCCCATGATGAGGGAGATCTGCGGGATGACGCCCGAGGCGTGGGTGTTGCGCTTGAAGATCTCCGCGTACAGGCCCAGCGCGACGACGCCCTCCTGGATGCGCGCGCCGCCGCCCTCGTTGATGCCCACGACGGGGCAGCCGTTGGTGAGGGCGTGGTCGAGGACCTTGACGATCTTCTCGCCGTAGACCTCGCCGAGGGAGCCGCCGAAGACGGTGACGTCCTGGCTGAAGACGGCGACGGGGCGCCCGTCGACGGTTCCGTGGCCGGTGACGACACCGTCGCCGTAGGGGCGGTTGCCCTCCAGCCCGAAGCTCGTGGACCGGTGTCGGGCCAGGGCGTCGAACTCCACGAACGACCCCGGGTCGAGGAGCGCGTCGATGCGCTCGCGGGCCGTCATCTTGCCTTTGGCGTGCTGTTTCTCAACGGCTCGCGCGGAGCCCGCGTGGACGGCTTCGTACCGGCGTCGTTGCAGGTCGGCGAGCTTGCCCGCGGTGGTGTGGATGTCGATCTCGTCCGCGGGCAGCGGTTCAGGGGCTTCGGTGGCCATAACTACGCAGGTTAACCGCGACCTCGCGGGACCGGGGCACGCGGCCCTGGTTACTCGCCAGTAGGTACGGCTCGGCACAGCCCTGTCCGCACCCCTCCGGAAGGGGTCGGACCGGCCTTCGGCGGCACGGAAACGACGTGATGAAATGTGCGCCCCTTTCCCTTGCGCAACAATGCTTAACGCCCGGGCAAAGTGCGTCGGAAATGCGCCCCCGCGCACCTGTCGTCCGGCCCGATCTCTGTAGTGTCGGGCCCATGACAGCGGTAAGCGCAGAACGCGACAGTGCCCGGCAGGAAGTTCCCGAGCAGCTCAGGAATGACGTCAAACTCCTCGGAGAGATGCTCGGAACGGTCCTCGCCGAAAGCGGCGGCGAGGAACTGCTCGCCGATGTCGAGAAGCTCCGACACGCCGTGATCGGCGCCCGTGACGGTTCCGTCACAGGCGAGGAGATCACCGCGATCGTCGCCGCCTGGCCCCTCGAACGCGCCAAGCAGGTGGCCAGGGCCTTCACGGTGTACTTCCACCTGGCCAACCTCGCCGAGGAGCACCAGCGGATGCGGGCCCTGCGCGAGCGCGACGACGCCGCCAACCCTCCCCGCGAGTCCCTGGCCGCCGCCGTGCGCGCCATCCGGGAGGCCGACGGCGGGGAGGAGCGCCTCAACGAGCTCGTGGCCGGCATGGAGTTCCACCCCGTGCTCACGGCCCACCCCACGGAGGCCCGGCGCCGCGCCGTCTCCACCTCCATCCAGCGGATCAGCGAGGACCTCGACGCCTGGCACGCCTCCCACGAGGGGAGCAGCGCCGCCGCCGAGGCGCACCGGCGCCTGCTGGAGGAGATCGACCTCCTCTGGCGCACCTCCCAGCTGCGCTACACCAGGCTCGACCCGCTCGACGAGGTGCGCACCGCCCTCGCGGCGTTCGACGAGACCATCTTCTCCGTCGTCCCGCAGGTCTACCGGAGCCTGGACGCCGCCATCGACCCCGACGGCACCGGGGTCCGGCCCCCGCGCGCCACGCCCTTCGTCCGCTACGGCAGCTGGATCGGCGGCGACCGGGACGGCAACCCCTACGTCACCCACGACGTGACCCGCGAGGCCGTGCTCATCCAGTCCGAGCACGTGCTGCGCGGGCTGGAGGGCGCCGCGGACAGGGTCGCCCGCACCCTCACCGCCTACTCCAACCTCACCCCGGCCAGCCCGGCGCTGCTCGACGCCCTGTCCGCGGCCCGCGCCGGCCACCCCGTCCTGATGGCCGGGATCGGCGAGCGCTCGCCCAACGAGCCGCACCGCCAGCTCCTGCTGCTGGCCGCCGCCCGGCTGCGCGCCACCCGCGAACGCGACGCCGACCTCGCCTACCCCGACGCCGACGCCTTCCTCGACGACCTGCGCACCGTGCAGGACTCGCTGGTCGACGCGGGCGCCGTCCGCCAGGCCTACGGCGAGCTCCAGCACCTCGTCTGGCAGGCGGAGACCTTCGGCTTCCACCTCGCGGAGCTGGAGATCCGCCAGCACAGCGAGGTGCACGCCGCCGCACTGGAGGAGCTCCGGGCGGGGAAGGCCCCCTCGGAGCGCACCGAGGAGGTCCTGGCGACCATCCGGGTCATCGCCTGGATCCAGGAGCGCTTCGGCGTGGAGGCGTGCCGCCGCTACATCGTCAGCTTCACCCGCACCGCGGAGGACGTCGCCGCCGTCCACGAGCTGGCCTCCCACGCCCTGCCGCCCGAGCGGATGCCCGTCCTCGACGTCATCCCCCTGTTCGAGACCGGCGCCGACCTGGACGCCTCGCCCGACGTTCTCGACGGCATGCTGGAGGTGCCCCAGATCCGGCGGAGGCTCGAACAGACCGGCCGCCGCGTCGAGGTCATGCTCGGCTACAGCGACTCCGCCAAGGACGTCGGTCCGGTCAGCGCCACCCTGCGGCTGTACGACGCCCAGGCCCGGCTGGCCGCGTGGGCGGAGCGGCACGACGTGCGGCTCACCCTCTTCCACGGCCGCGGCGGGTCGCTCGGACGCGGCGGCGGGCCCGCCAGCCGCGCCCTGCTCGCCCAGGCGCCCGGGTCGGTCGGCGGCCGGTTCAAGGTCACCGAGCAGGGCGAGGTCATCTTCGCCCGCTACGGGCAGCCCGCCATCGCCCGCCGCCACATCGAGCAGGTCGGCCACGCGGTGCTCATGGCCTCCACCGACGCGGTGCAGGAGCGGGAGCGCTCCGCCGAGGCCAGGTTCCGCGGGGTCGCCGACGCCATCGCCGGAGCGGCCCAGGAGACCTACCTGGAGCTGATCAACACCGAGGACTTCGCGCTGTGGTTCTCCCGGGTCAGCCCCCTGGAGGAGCTCGGGGAGCTGCGGCTGGGCTCGCGCCCCGCGCGCCGCGGGGCGGCGCGCGGCCTCGGCGACCTGCGCGCGATCCCGTGGGTGTTCGCCTGGACCCAGACCCGGGTCAACCTGCCCGGCTGGTACGGGCTCGGGTCGGGGCTGGCCGCCGTCGAGGACGTGTCCGCCCTCCGGGCCGCGTACCGCGAGTGGCCGATGTTCGCGTCCCTGCTCGACAACGCGGAGATGAGCCTGGCCAAGACCGACCGCACCATCGCCGAGCGCTATCTGGCGCTGGGCGGCCGGCCGGAGCTGACCGCGAGGGTGCTGGACGAGTACGACCTCACCCGCGAGCTGGTCCTGCGGGTGACCGGCCACAGCCGCCTGCTGGAGAACCGGGCGGTGCTCTCGCGGGCCGTCGACCTGCGCAACCCGTACGTGGACGCGCTGTCCCACCTCCAGCTGCGCGCCCTGGAGGCGCTGCGGGGCGAGGAGGCGGACTCGCTCTCCGAGCAGGACCAGCAGCACCTGGAGCGGCTGCTCCTGCTCTCCGTGAACGGCGTCGCCGCCGGACTCCAGAACACCGGCTGACCGCCACGGCCCCCGCGACCGCGGCGCCCCGCACCCGTGAGGGGTGCGGGGCGCCGCCGGTCGTCACGGGGCCGGGCGCGGTGCGTCAGGCGGGGAAGCCGCCGGTGTCCAGCGTCAGGTCGAACGGCGCGGGGAGGTGGATCTCCTTGCCGAACGGCACCTTGGTCGCGCCGGTGTACACACCGTTCTCCGGTCCGGAGAAGAGGGTGACCTCGCCCCTGTCCGTCTCCGGGTCCCAGCGGTCCACGAGCAGGTACAGGGGTATGCCGGCGTGGGCGTAACCCCAGAGCTTGGGTTTGCGGTCCCGGTCGGCGGTGCTCCTGGAGGTCACCTCGACCACCAGCAGGGCGTCGGAGACCAGGTTCTCGGGGTCGTACTCCATCACGGAATGCGGGATGACCAGAAGGTCGGGGATGTACAGGCCGCTCCGGAAGGGCACACGTACATCGACGGTCTGGTGGACCTCTGCCTCCGCGATCGAACTGCCGTCGCGCAGGATCTCGCGGGTGAGGGCTTTGCCGACCTGCCATACGATCTGGCTGTGTTCGGGCTTCGGGGGTGTCGCGAGGACAAGCGCGCCTTCGATGATCTCGGCCCGACATCCCTCGGGCACGTCCAGTTCTTCCCAGGTGCGCAGCATGAACTGCCAGGAGAGCAGTGCTTCGGGTTCCACCGCCGCGATACTCATCTGCCGCGTCACCTCCGGTAGCTGAACGTAGCGAGGCACGATCACCGATGTGCTGGTTTTCAGACTAACCGGCGGGCTTCTTTCCCACACCGGTTTCCGGAACGGGTTTCGGCGCTGCTGTAATGGGCGTATGACCAGCGAACCCGACCCCTTCCCGCGTCCACCGCTCGACACGGCGGCGCTCGACGCCGTCCTCGTCCGGCCGGGCGGCCTGTGGCGGCGGATCGAGGTGCTGCCCGAGACCGGGTCCACCAACACCGACCTGGCCGCGCGCGCCGCGGCCGGCGCCCCGCACGGGAGCGTGCTGGTCACCGAGCACCAGACCGCGGGCAAGGGCCGGCTCGGCCGCGGGTTCAGCGTCCCCCCGAGGGCGGCCCTCACCGTGTCGCTCCTGGTGCGCCCCGACGCGCCCGTCTCCTCCCTCAGCTGGCTCTCCCCGCTCATGGGTGTGGCCGGGGTCGGCGCGGTGCGCCGCCTGACCGGGGTGAAGGCGTCCCTGAAGTGGCCCAACGACGTGATCGTCCCCGCCGGGCTGCGGTCCGGTGCGGCGCGGTCGGACGGCAAGCTCGCGGGCATCCTCGCCGAGGTCGACTTCTCCTCCGGGAGTCCCGCCGTGGTCGTCGGCATCGGCCTCAACGTGTCCCAGTCGCGCTCCGAGCTGCCCGTCGACAACGCCGTCTCCCTGCGCGGCGAGGGCTCCGCGGCCCTGGACCGCGGCGCGCTCCTCGCCGCCGTCCTGGGGGAGTTCGAGGAGCTGTACACGGTGTGGACGGCGGCCGGGGGCGACGCCGAGGCCAGCGGCCTGGCCTCCGCCTACCGGGACACGTGCGCCACCCTGGGGCGCCCGGTCCGGGTCCACCTGCCCGGCGGCCGGGTGCTGGAGGGGACCGCGACGGGTGTGGACTCCGAGGCGCGGCTGCTGGTCCGGGGGCCGGACGGCGAGCGCGCGCTGAGCGCGGGCGACGTCGTCCACGTGCGCCCGGGCGGCTGACCGGCCCGCTCCGCCGGACCGGCCGCAGGGGCGGCGGAGCGTCGGTCGGGGGTTGTCCACAAGAGGGCTTCCGCTCACTCCCGCGGCCGACCGCCTTGTGCCATCATCACCGTTATGGCTATCGCGGACCGCTGCCCCTCCGACGACGAGGAGCCCGACACCTCCCTCCGGGAACGCATCCCGCGGTACGGGACGTTGTCCGTACAGGCGGCCTCCGAGCAGGAGGGGAGGGTCCTGCGCCGGGCGCCGAGACCCGGGCGGCCCCGGTCCGGGGCCCGAAGACAGGCCGACGCCGCCCGGAGACCGGAGCCGTCGGCGGGGCCGCAGAGGTGACCATGCGCCTCCGGTACGCGCCCGCCCCTTCCGAGGAGGGGGCACGGGCGTAAGCTGGAGGTGATCCGCGCCGCGTCCCGGCACGGTGACGAGGCGATTGCTCCCCGGCATCCGGGGATGATCCGTGAAAGAGAACGTATGCCGTCGCGTCCGGACCCGAAAGCGATCGAGGCCGCCCTCCTGGGCGGCGAACCCGTCTACACCCGGGAACAGGCGATCGAGCTCGCCGGTGCCGACCCCGAGCTCGCCGGCCGCATATGGCGCGCCCTCGGGTTCCCCAACCAGGGCGAGGAGACGGTCACCTTCGCGGAGAGCGACGTGGAGTCGCTGCGGATCGCCAACAGCCTGCTCCGGGAGGGCATCCTGGACGAGGAGGGCGTGGTCCGCTTCGCCCGCGCCATGGGCCAGACCATGGCCCGCCTCGCGGACTGGCAGACCAGCATCCTGAGCACGCTCATCTACAAGGAGGGCGTGGACTCCGCGACCCCCCTGATGAACCAGGTCAAGGAGCTGCTGCCGGACGTCGAGCGCCTCCTGCTGCACATCTGGCGCCGCCAGCTCTCCGCCTCCACGGCACGCACCCTCGCGGTGATGTCCAACGGCACCGACGGGGTGCCCAACTACTACCCGCTGGTCGTCGGCTTCGCGGACCTGGTCTCCTTCACCACGCTCAGCCGCGAGCTGGACGAGGTGGAGCTGGCCGGGGTGGTGGAGGGCTTCGAGGCCACCGCGGCCGACATCGTCGCCTCCGGCGGGGGCCGCGTCGTCAAGACCCTCGGCGACGAGGTGCTCTACGTGGCCGACTCCCCGGCCGAGGCCGCCGACATCGCCCTGCGCCTCGCCTCCGGCGTCAAGACCCACGTGGAGGTGCCCGACGTGCGGGTCGGCCTGGCCGCGGGGCCCGTCCTGACCCTGCACGGCGACGTGTTCGGCACGACCGTCAACCGCTCCAGCAGACTGACCTCCTTCGCCCGCCCCGGCACCGTCCTCATCGACGAGAGCCTCGCCGAGAGCCTCACCGACGAGGACGGGCTCCAGGTGGTCAGGGTGAGGGCGCGTCACGCGCACGGGCTCGGCCTCATCCAGCCGTACGCGCTGCGCCGCAACTTCGAGCCCACCGGGCTCTGAACCGCCCGGCCGGTGCGCGCCGCTCCCGGCCCCGGGGGCGCTCCGACTCTCACTCCCCTCTTACCGAACAGGCGTGTGCGGAAGGTGCGGGAGGGATAGGCTCGGAACCGCCGTACCGGCCCACAAGACGTCAGGTGATGAGCCCTGTGAGCGTGCCTCCTCCCATCCAACGCCTGCGCACCTCGGGCATTTTCAGCCTGGAGGGCGGCGAGTTCGATGTCGAGAACAACGTGTGGATCGTCGGCGACGAGGACAGCGCGATCGTCATCGACGCCGCGCACGACCACCAGGCGATCGCGCGCGGCCTCGGCGACCGCGAACTGATGGCCATCGTGTCCACCCACGGGCACAGCGACCACGTCAACGCCGCCGTCGCGCTCGCCGACCTCGCGAACTGCCCGATCCTGCTGCACCCCGACGACGCGGAGCTCTGGCACCACGTCCACCCCCACCGCGAGCCGGACGCGCCGCTGCTGGACGGAGAGGCGCTGCTGGCCGGGGGCGTGGAGCTCCAGATCCTGCACACGCCGGGCCACACCCCCGGAGGGGTGTGCCTGTACGCGCCCGAGCTGGGCGCGGTCTTCACCGGGGACACGCTCTTCCCGGGCGGTCCGGGGGCCACCGGGCAGCCCTTCTCGGACTTCCCGACGATCATCGCCTCCATCCGCGACCGCCTGGCGCCCCTGCCGGGGGAGACCGTCGTCCACCCCGGCCACGGGGAGACCACGACCGTCGCCGAGGCCGCCGAGCACCTGGACGCCTGGGCCGCCCGGGGGTTCTGACCCGCTCGCCGGACCGGCTGCCGCCGCGCCGTCCGGCCGGGCCCTTCCCCGCCGGCCCCGTGCCCCGGCCCGCGGTCCCGGGGCGCGCGGCGCCCCGCGGGGGACCTCCCCAGCGGGGCGCCGCCGTCCACGGGCACGGCGTGCGGCCGGGCCCCGGGTCAGCCGTCCCGGCGGCGGACGTTGGGGACGATCGGGGTGTCCTTCGGGCGGACCCCGATCTTCGAGCCCAGCCACACCAGGGGGTCGTACTTGCGGTCCGCGACCCGCTCCTTCATCGGGATCAGCGCGTTGTCGGTGATGTGGATGCCCTCCGGGCAGACCTCCGTGCAGCACTTGGTGATGTTGCAGTAGCCCAGGCCGAACTCGTCCTGCGCGATCGCGCGCCGGTCGGCCGTGTCCTCGGGGTGCATCTCCAGCTCGGCCACGCGCATCAGGAAGCGCGGACCCGAGAAGTGCTCCTTGTTCTCCTCGTGGTCCCGGATCACGTGGCACACGTTGTTGCACAGGAAGCACTCGATGCACTTGCGGAACTCCTGTGAGCGCTCCACGTCGACCTGCGCCATGCGGAAGTCGCCCGGCTCCGCCTCCGGGTCCGGTGCGAACGACGGGATCTCCATCGCCTTCCGGTAGTTGTACGACACGTCGCACACCAGGTCCCGGATCACGGGGAAGGTGCGCATCGGCGTCACCGTCACCACCTCGTCCTCGTCGAAGACGCTCATCCGGGTCATGCACGAGAGCCTCGGCCGCCCGTTGACCTCCACCGAGCACGAACCGCACTTGCCCGCCTTGCAGTTCCACCGGACCGCGAGGTCCGGGGTCTGCGTGGCCTGGAGCCGGTGCAGCACGTCCAGCACCACCTCGCCCTCGTTGACCTCGACCCGGTACTCGGCGAGCCCGCCCTCGCCGGAGCCCCGCCACACCCTGAACACGCGCTCGCTCATGACCCGTCCTCCTCGGCGGCGCCGCCCGCCGTCTCGTCCGCCGGGTGCGCTCCACCCGCCGCGTCCGCCCCGTCCTGCCCGGGCAGCTCCTCCTCCGTCAGGTACTTGGACAGCTCCTCGCGCTCGAAGAGGGCGAGGAGCGCGGCCGGGATGTCCGCGACCGGGCGCCGGGTCAGGGTCACCCGGTCGGCCCGGTCCGCCCGCACCTCCAGGTTCACCCGCCGCCACTCCGCGGACATGGCCGGGAAGTCGTCCCGTGTGTGCCCGCCGCGCGACTCCTCGCGCTCCAGGGCGGCCGCGGCGATCGCCCGCGACACCAGGATCATGTTGGGAAGGGCGAGCGCCAGGTGCCAGCCCGGGTTGTAGACGCGGTCGCCGGGGGCGCTGAGCATGGACGACCGCTCCCCCAGGGAGTCCAGCCGGGCGACGGCCTCCGCCATCTCCGGTCCGCGCCGGATGATCCCCACCAGGTCGTTCATGGTGTCCTGGAGTTCGGCGTGGAGCGTGTAGGGGTTCTCGCCGCCGCCCTGCTTGAGGAACTCCAGTGCGTACCGGGCCGACGCTGCGGCGACCCGGTCCACGGCCTTCCCCGTGGCCGCCCCGCCGCCCGGCCCGTCCGCGTACGCGGCGGCGGCCAGGCCGGCGCGGCGGCCGAACACCACCAGGTCCGACAGCGAGTTGCCGCCGAGCCGGTTGGAGCCGTGCATGCCCCCCGCGACCTCGCCGGCGGCGTACAGCCCCGGCACGTCGGACGCGGCGGTGTCGGCGTCCACCCGCACCCCGCCCATCACGTAGTGGCAGGTGGGGCCCACCTCCATGGGCTCGGCGGTGATGTCCACGTCCGCCAGCTCCTTGAACTGGTGGTGCATGGACGGCAGGCGCCTGCGGATCTCCTCGGCCGGGAGCCGCGTGGACACGTCCAGGAACACGCCGCCGTGCGGGGAGCCGCGCCCCTCCTTGACCTCGTTGTCGATGGCCCGCGCCACCTCGTCGCGGGGCAGCAGCTCGGGGGGCCTGCGGTGGTTCGCCGGGTCGTCGTACCAGCCGTCCGCCTCCGGCTCCGTCTCGGCGTACTGGGAGCGGAACACGTCCGGCACGTAGTCGAACATGAAGCGCCTGCCCTCGGAGTTGCGCAGCACGCCGCCGTCGCCGCGCACCGACTCCGTGACGAGGATGCCCTTGACCGAGGGCGGCCAGACCATGCCGGTGGGGTGGAACTGGACGAACTCCATGTTGATGAGCGAGGCCCCCGCCCGCAGGGCCAGGGCGTGCCCGTCCCCGGTGTACTCCCAGGAGTTCGACGTGGTCCGGAACACCTTGCCGATGCCGCCGGTGGCGAGGACGACCGCGGGGGCCTCGAAGACCACGAACCCGCCGTCCGCGCGCCGGTAGCCGAACGCGCCCGCGATCCTCCCGCCGTCGGTGACGAGCTCGGTGACCGCGGTCTCGGCGAACACCCGCAGCCGGGCCTCGGGGTCGCCCAGCTCGGCGGCGTCGGCCTGCTGGAGGGCGACGATCCGCTGCTGGAGGGTCCGGATCATCTCCAGCCCGGTGCGGTCGCCCACGTGCGCCAGCCGCGGGTACTCGTGGCCGCCGAAGTTGCGCTGGCTGATCCTCCCGTCCGCGGTGCGGTCGAACAGCGCGCCCCAGTGCTCCAGTTCGAGGATGCGCTCGGGCGCCTCGCGGGCGTGGAGTTCGGCCATCCTCGGGTCGTTGAGGAACTTGCCGCCGCGGATGGTGTCGCGGAAGTGCACGCGCCACGCGTCGGAGGGGTTGGCGTTGCCCAGCGCGGCGGCGGCCCCGCCCTCGGCCATCACCGTGTGGGCCTTGCCGAACAGCGACTTGGAGACGACCGCGGTGCGCTTGCCCTGCTCGCGGGCGGCGATCGCCGCGCGGAGCCCGGCTCCGCCCGCACCGATCACCACGACGTCGTAGGTGTACCGGGTGATGCCGGTGTCTGCTGTGGGGGGCATGTGGGTGTGCCTTTCCAGGGGACGGCCCTCCCCGGGGCTCAGTTGAGGATCCGCAGGTCGGTGAAGGCGCCGCCGGCGACGAGGGCGATGTAGGCGTCGGTGGCCATCAGGGACGCGATGCTGAACCAGCCGAAGTACATGTGCCGGTTGTTGAGGGTCGAGACGCGGCTCCACATCCAGTAGCGGACGGGGTGCCGGTCGAAGCTGCGCAGGCGCCCGCCCATGATGTGGCGGCAGGAGTGGCAGCTGAGCGTGTAGCCCCAGAGCATCAGCACGTTGACGACCATGACGAGGTTGCCGAGGCCGATGCCGAAGCCGCCGTCGGTCCCGTGGAAGAAGGCGACCGCCGTGTCCCACGTGTTGACCAGGGTGATGGCGAGGGCGACGTAGAAGAAGTAGCGGTGGCCGTTCTGGGGGAGCATCAGCGGCCGGGTCTCACCGGTGTACCGGCTGTGCGGCTCGCGTACGGCGCACGCGGTGGGCGCCTGCCAGATCGAGCGGTAGTAGGCCTTGCGGTAGTAGTAGCAGGTCACCCGGAACAGCAGCAGGAAGGGCAGGCTGAGCAGGGCGTAGGGGACGAGCGGGGGGAACTCGAGGGGGAGCCGTCCGAACAGCGCGGCCTCGGGCGCGCACTGCTGTGCCAGGCACGGCGAGTAGAACGGGGTCAGGTAGTGGTGCTCCGCCACCCAGTAGTGGTCCTGCTGGAACACCCGGAGGGTGGCGTAGACCACGAAGGCGGCCAGGCCGGCGGTCGTGAGGACCGGGCCGAGCCACCACCGGTCGGTCCGCAGGGTTCGTCGGGGGATGCGCGCCCGGACGGCTCCGGTGCGCGCGCTGTCGTCGGGGGTCACCGAGGTCTCCACCTCCTGTGGAGAGGGCGCCGACCGGGCGCCGACCGGGGTGCGGGACCCCGGGCCCGGGCGGTGACCGCTCTCCGTGAGTGCTGCACGGCTGCGGGAGAAGCTGTAGGACCGGTCTGCAACGCAACGTTAGGACGTTGTGATCACGGTCACGTCCCGGCCGTGAAGAAACCCCTGGGAGGCGAGTGTGAAATAGGCCACTTTTAGTTATTCATTTGTGGCCTTTTGTCATTAAAAGCCAACGAACATCCCGAGTGTCATGTTCGTTGTTTTTGACAAAGGAGTGGCGATAGGGGGTGGGTTTGTCCTCTGGGGTTTTCGGGTTGCTCAGGAAATTTCCCCGGTATTCCTACCGGAGAACCTGTCTTCCTCGGGGCCGCCCGCACTCGCGTCCGCGATCAGCACCTCCAGATCCGGGCCCAGGTCCTCCTTCGACATCCCCAGCAGGTACTCGTTGAGGTGTCGGCGGAAGGCGTCCGCCGAGTGCGAGGGCTCCACGTCCTTGCGCCGCGCCAGGGCCACGGTCCGGAGCAGGCGGGGCCGGGCCAGGGGCGTCCCGCGCAGGCCCGGCCGGTTCTTGAGCACCATGCTCGGCACGACGGCGAGACCCAGCCCCGCCTCCACGAAGCGCAGCACGGCGTCCATCTCCCCGCCCTCCACCGCCAGGTCGGGCTCGAAGCCGGCGGCCCGGCAGGCGCGCAGCGTGGCCTCGCGCACGTCGTACCCGCGCCGGAACATCACCAGCGCCCGCTCCCGGAGCTCGGTGATCCGGATCGACGCCCTTCCGTTGGGGGAGGGCTGCGACATCGGGCTCACCACGACCAGGTTCTCCCTCAGGATCGGCGTGGTCGAGAAGTCGGGGTCGCTGCTCTGGAGGGGGAGGATGATCAGCGCCAGGTCCAGCTCCCCCCGCCCCAGGTCCCGGATGAGGTCGCGCGAGCCGCTCTCCTCCACCTGGAGTTCGATCCCGGGGAAGCGGGTATGGAAGTGGGCGAGAACATCGGCCAGCAGTCCCGCGCACAGCGAGGGGGTCGCCCCGAGGCGCACCCGCCCGCGACGCACCCCGGCCAGTTCGGCCACCTCCCGACGGGCCGTCTCCAGGTCGGTGAGCATGCGCTGGGCCAGCGGGAGCAGCGCCTCGCCCGCCGGGGTGAGTGTGATGTTTCCCCGGGCACGACTGAATAACGGCGCGCCCAACTCCCGCTCAAGGCTGCGGATCTGTTTGCTCAAGCTCGGCTGGGCGACGCGTGAAAGCTCGGCTGCGCGGGTGAAATGGCGGGTGCGGGCCACGGCGACGAAGTAAGCCAGCTGCTGGAACTGCATGCTCCATAGCCTAAGGCTATGGACACCAGGGTCCCGATGACTTGGACGTCCGAGTTAACCCGAAATTAAAGTGGCAGGCTGTGGCGAACAGTACCTTGACCAAGAAGCGATCTACGGCCTACAGGTCCACGGTGGCGCTCAAGTCCGCGATGGCGGTCACCGGCGTGATCCTTGTGCTGTACCTGATCGCGCACATGTACGGCAACCTGAAAGTCTTCTCGGGCCAGGAGGCCTTCGACGGCTACGCGCACGGCCTCCGTGAGCTCGGCTACCCGCTCCTGCCCGAGAGCGGCTTCCTGTGGATCGCGCGCGTCGTCCTGCTGGCGAGCGTCCTCATCCACATCTACTCCGCGGTGGTCCTCACGATGCGCGCGCGGAAGGCCCGCACCGACCGCTACCAGGTGAAGAAGCGGGTGCAGCGCACCTACGCCTCGTACACCATGCGCTACGGCGGCATCCTCATCGCGCTCTTCGTGATCTTCCACATCCTGCACCTGACGGTGAACGTCATCGCGCCCGGGGGCAAGTCCGACAGCCCGTACGAGCGGCTCGTGGGCGGTTTCCAGCCCGAGTTCTGGTACGTGACGCTGTTCTACGTCGCCTCCGTGATCGCGGTCGGTTTCCACCTGCGTCACGGTGTGTGGAGCGGGATGGCCACGCTCGGCTTCAACAAGGCCAGCCGTCAGAGCAAGATCAACGCGGTCGCCGTGGCGATCGCGGTGATCGTGACCGTCGGCTTCCTGCTCCCGCCCCTGGCGGTCACCTTTGGACTGGTGAGTTAATTGTCTGAGAACGACCTGTACATCGAGGGCGCCCCGATCCGGGACGAGAAGGCCCCCGAAGGCCCGATCAACGAGCGCTGGGACAAGCGCCGCTTCGGCGCCAAGCTGGTCAATCCCGCGAACCGGCGCAAGCTCTCCGTGATCATCGTCGGCACCGGCCTCGCCGGCGCCTCCGCGGCGGCGACCCTGGGCGAGGCGGGCTACAAGGTCACCTCGTTCTGCTACCAGGACAGCCCCCGGCGCGCGCACTCCATCGCCGCGCAGGGCGGCATCAACGCCGCGAAGAACTACCGCAACGACGGCGACAGCATCTACCGGCTGTTCTACGACACCGTCAAGGGCGGTGACTTCCGCTCCCGCGAGTCGAACGTCTACCGCCTGGCCCAGACCAGCGTCGAGATCATCGACCAGTGCGTGGCCCAGGGCGTTCCCTTCGCCCGCGAGTACGGCGGCCTCCTGGACAACCGCTCCTTCGGCGGCGTGCAGGTGTCCCGTACCTTCTACGCGCGCGGCCAGACGGGCCAGCAGCTCCTCATCGGCGCCTACCAGGCCCAGGAGCGCCAGATCGCGGCCGGCACCGTCAAGATGAACACCCGCCACGAGATGCTGGAAGTCATCGTCGTGGACGGCAAGGCGCGCGGCATCATCGCCCGCGACATGGTCACCGGCGAGATCGAGACGCACTTCGCCGACGCGGTGGTCCTGGCCACCGGCGGCTACGGCAACGTCTTCTTCCTCTCGACCAACGCCATGGGCTCCAACGTCACCGCCGCGTGGCGGGCCCACCGCAAGGGCGCGCACTTCGCGAACCCCTGCTACACGCAGATCCACCCGACCTGCATCCCGGTCAGCGGCGACTACCAGTCCAAGCTGACCCTGATGAGCGAGTCGCTGCGCAACGACGGCCGCATCTGGGTGCCCAAGGTGGGCGGTGACGACCGGGACCCGCGCCAGATCCCCGAGGGCGAGCGCGACTACTACCTGGAGCGCATCTACCCGGCCTTCGGCAACCTGGTGCCCCGTGACATCGCGTCGCGCGCCGCCAAGAACGTCTGCGACGAGGGCCGCGGCGTCGGCCCCGGCGGACTGGGCGTGTACCTGGACTTCGCGGACGCCATCGAGCGCCTGGGCCGCGACGCGGTCGAGGCCAAGTACGGCAACCTCTTCGACATGTACCAGCGCATCACCGGGGAGAACCCGTACGAGGTCCCGATGCGCATCTACCCGGCCGTCCACTACACCATGGGCGGGCTGTGGGTCGACTACGACCTCCAGAGCACCATCCCGGGCCTGTTCGTGACGGGTGAGGCCAACTTCTCCGACCACGGCGCGAACCGCCTGGGCGCGAGCGCGCTGATGCAGGGGCTGGCGGACGGCTACTTCGTCCTGCCGAACACCATCAACGACTACCTCGCGGCCGGCCCCTTCGAGCCGGTCGACGAGACCCACCCCGAGGCCGTGGCGGCCAAGGCGGACGTCACCGCGCGGATCGACAAGCTGCTCTCCATCAACGGCTCCCGCACCGTCGACTCCTTCCACAAGGAGCTCGGCCACATCATGTGGGACTACTGCGGCATGGAGCGCAACGAGGAGGGCCTGCGCAAGGCCATCGAGCTCATCCGCGAGCTGCGCGCCGAGTTCTGGCGCGACGTCAAGGTGCTCGGCACCAACGAGGAGTTCAACCAGGCTCTGGAGAAGGCCAACCGCGTGGCCGACTTCCTGGAGCTGGGCGAGCTCATGTGCATCGACGCCCTGCACCGGCGCGAGTCCTGCGGCGGTCACTTCCGCTCCGAGAGCCAGACCGACGACGGGGAGGCGCTGCGTCACGACGACGAGTTCGCCTACGTCGCGGCCTGGGAGTTCGGTGGCGTGGACAGCAAGCCCGTGCTCCACAAGGAAGACCTGGAGTACGAGTACGTCGAGATGAAGCAGCGGAGCTACAAGTGAACATCACCCTGCGCGTGTGGCGACAGAAGGGCCGTGACGACGAGGGTCGCATGGTCACCTACAAGCTCACCGACGTCTCGCCGGACATGTCCTTCCTGGAGATGCTCGACGTCCTCAACGAGAAGCTCACGCTCGAGAACGAGGACCCGGTCGCGTTCGACCACGACTGCCGCGAGGGCATCTGCGGCGCCTGCGGCGTCGTGATCGACGGCGAGGCGCACGGTCCCGAGCGCACCACCACCTGCCAGCTGCACATGCGCAGCTTCAAGGACGGCGACACCATCACGGTCGAGCCGTGGCGGGCCACGGCGTTCCCGGTCGTGAAGGACCTGGTCGTCGACCGGGGCGCGTTCGACCGCATCATCCAGGCGGGCGGCTTCATCAGCGCCCCGACGGGCACCGCGCCGGACGCCCACGCCAACCCGATCCCGAAGCCGGACGCGGACCGCGCCTTCGACGCCGCGACCTGCATCGGCTGCGGCGCCTGCGTGGCGGCGTGCCCGAACGCGTCCAGCATGCTGTTCACCGCGGCGAAGGTCACCCACCTCGGCATGCTCCCGCAGGGGCAGCCGGAGCGGGCCTCGCGCGTGGTGAAGATGATCAACCAGCAGGACGAGGAGGACTTCGGCGGCTGCACCAATATCGGTGAGTGCGCCGCGGTCTGCCCGAAGGGCATCCCGCTGGACACCATCTCGCAGCTCAACCGCGACCTGCTGGGCTCGCTCAGCAAGGGCATCGGCTAGGCACGACCTCTGCCGGGGGCGCACCCCGGTCCGGTCCCACGGGGCCGCACCCCTCCGGGGGTGCGGCCCCGTTCCCGTGCACGGGTCACCGCAGGGGGGCGGGGAGCTTCCTCAGCCGCTCCGCGATCTCCGGGATGTCCACCAGCTCTCCCGTGGTGACGGCGATCACCAGGTCGTAGGCCGCATCCTGGTCGACCGGGCCGAAGCCCTCTCCGTTGAGCCGGAGGAACGCCCTGGCACTGGTCCAGGCCAGCCTCTTGTTGCCGTCGGACAGCGGGTGCCCGATGAGCACCGACTGCATGAGGGCGGCGGCCTTCTGCCACAGGTCCGGGTACGCGTCTTCCCCGAACACGGTCGTCTGCGGACGCAGCAGGGCGGCCTGGAGCAGGCCGACGTCCCTCATGACCGCGGTGGCGGGCAGGACCGCCTGGACGATCACGGTGACGTCGGCCCTCGTGAGGTAGTGCGTCACTCGGCCAGCCTCGCCAGGAGTTCGGCGTCCTCCTGCGCGATGTCCAAGGCGTGCCGACGCACCCTCTCGGTCCGGCGGCGTGCCAGATACTCCCTGACGGCGGTCACGACCTCGGAGTTCACACTGGTGCCGTCCTCCTCGGCCGCCTCCTTGATACGGGCGTGCACGTCCTCCGGGAGGCGCAGATTCATGTTCATGGGGACATGGTACTCAGAGGTGGTACCGATGAGCGGTACTACCGGCCCCCGGACTCCTGGGCGCGGTGGTGGCGTGCCACCGCGTGGAAGGCCTCCTTCGGCGTCCATGCCGCAGGGTCGTCGGCGGGGGCCCGCACGAGGCCGAACCCCGCCATGTCCAGGTCGTGCTCCGGGTCCTCGCTGTGCGGGAACCCGGGCATGGCGAACGTGAACACGAAGGCCCCCTCCACGCCCCGGTCCTCGTACAGGTCGAGCAGTTCGGTGAGGTAGCGCGCCTGGACGCCCTCGTCGCGCACCGTGCCCCGGCGCAGGCGCGGCGGGTCGGCGAACCAGTTCACGGCGAAGAACGAGCCCGCGCCCCGGAGGCCGGCGCCCTCGTACGCGCCGCACCCGAACTCGGTGACGACGAACGGGCGCCCGGCCTCGTGCATGCGGGCGTCGAGGATCTCCGCGTAGGCGGCGTCGTCGGCGCCCGCCCGGTACAGGTTCGTCCCGGCGACGTCGAACACCGACCAGTCCACCCGCTCCCACCCCGCGGCGCCGTAGGTGAGGGGGCCGTGGAAGCGCTCGCGCGCCACCGCGGCGGTGGTCGCGAGCAGGGTGTGGAGCCTGCGGTTCACGCGACGGGAGAACAGCCTGAGCAGCCGGGGGCGCCTGATGATCTGGAGCCGGGAGAACTCGCCGGGCCCGGGGAGCAGCCCGCGGACGGTCAGCGAGAACTCGGTGCCGACCATCAGGGTGACCCGGCCCGGCCGGGCGGCGCGCAGCCCCTCGGCCATGTCCGCCACGGCGGCGAGGTGGGCGACCAGCTCGGCGGGCGTCCGGCCGTCGTGCCGGGGGCGCACCCACACGTCGAGGCCTGCGGCCAGGGCGGCCCCGGCCGCCGACTCCAGCTGTCCGACGTCGTCGCCGATCAGCATCACGGCCGTGCAGCGCAGGTCCTCCCGGACGGTGCGCATGTCGCGCTCGACCAGACCGGCCGGGAGGTGGTCGGTGTGGTACGAGACGCCTCTGATGTTCACCCGGCCATCCTCTCAGCCCCGGAGGGGGGAGAGGGGGCGCCGGCGCCCCCCTCAGGCCGCGGGCGGGCGGACCATGCAGTACGCCGAGGGGGCCCGCGGGTCGCTGACCACCCGCACCACCTGGAATCCGTACCGCTCGTAGTGGCCGAGGTTCGCGGGGTTCGTCGTGTCCAGGTGGACGGGGACGCCGTCCGCGTCGGCCCTCGCCAGGCCGGCGCGCAGCAGCTGGGAGCCCACGCCCGTCCCGCGGACCCCGGGGTCGGTGCCCAGCAGGGCCAGGTACCAGTGCGGCTCCTCGGGGACGGCCGCGCGCAGTTCACCCGTGTACCGCGCGATCTCGGGGATCCGGGAGAGGCCGACCAGGCGGGACCAGTGCGGCAGCGACCGCAGCGTCATCGCGAACCCCTCGGGGGCCGCGCCGGGCGGCGCCCACAGGGCCGCGCCCCGCATCACCGGGCCGCGCACGGAGTCCTCGCGGCACTCGGCCACCGTGGTGTAGCCGCTCGGGACGTAGCCGAACCCGGCCAGGAGCGCGCAGGCCCGCGCGGTCCGCACCATGCGCCTGTCCTCGGTCGGGAAGAACCAGCGGAAGAACGGGTCCTCGTGGAAGGCGCGCCCCAGGAGCCGGGCGACGGCGGGGACGTCGTTCATGTTCGCGGTGCGAAGGGTCCGCGCCGCGGCTGCCGTGGGGCTCACGGGGGTGCCTCTTCCCTCTCACGGGACTCCGGTCAACGCTCATGGTAGATCCCGCGAACATTCCGGGTGCTGCGTTTTCCGAGGAAGACCCCGACCGCCCCGCGGTCCCCTCCGGCCCCGCGGAGGCTCAGGAGGGGTCGCGGATCAGGTAGTAGTGGGTGCCCGCGTCCTGGCTCTCCACCTCGCGGGACACGCGGAAGCCGAACCGCTCGTAGAAGCCGACGGTCTTGTCGTCGAGGGTCTGGGTGAACACGGGGATCCCCTCGGAGTCCGCCCGGTCCAGGCCGTCGGAGAGGAGGCCGCCCGCCACACCGGTGCCGGAGACCACGGGATCCACGCCCAGGGTGGCCAGGTACAGGTGGGGTTCCTGGGGAGCGGCCAGCTTCCACTCCGCGAACACCCGCACGAACGCGGTGAGGCGCGCCCGGCCGATCAGCGGGCCCCAGTGGGGCCAGGTGCGCAGCGAGACCAGCTGCCCCTCGGGGTTGGCCTCGGGCGGCGCCCACAGGGCCGCTCCCCGCACCACCGGCGCGGACTCCGGGTCGTCCCTGGTCTCGGCGACCCGGGTGCCGCCGGCGGGGACGTAGCCGAACCCGGCGGTCAGGGCGAAGAAGCGCCGCGTCTTGGCGATGCGGAGTTCGTCGTCGGGGAACAGCCAGCGGAAGAACGGGTCCTCGTGGGCGGATCTGCTCAGGACCCGGGCGATGCCGGCGACGTCGTCCATGGTGGCGGGACGGGCTGCGGAGGTGACGGTCGGGCTCATGCGCACTGCTCTCTGGTAGGGGGCGGCCTCACGCACATGGTAGATCACGGAACCATCACGGCAGCGCCTCGGCGGGTGTGGCGCAGGCCTGTCCGGACACCGGCTGGTCGAAGACGTGGGCCCGCACCCAGGCGTGCATCGCGACCGCGGCCGCCGCGCCGGCGTTGATCGACCGCGTCGAACCGAACTGGGCGATCGACAGCACCGCCCGGCACACCTTCCGCACCTCCTCGGACAGCCCCGGACCCTCCTGCCCGAACACCAGGACGGCGTCCCTCGGCAGCGGGTAGGTCTCCAGCGGCACGGCTCCCGGCAGGTTGTCGATCCCGATCAGGGGGAGCCCGCGCTCCTCGGCCCACGCCACCAGGGCGTCCGTGTCGGGGTGGTGGTGGACGTGCTGGTAGCGGTCGGTGACCATCGCCCCCCGCTTGTTCCACCGGCGGCGGCCGACGATGTGGACCGCCGCGCACCCGAACGCGTTGGCGGTGCGCACGACCGAGCCGATGTTGAAGTCGTGCGACCAGTTCTCCACGGCGACGTGGAAGGGGTGGCGGACGGTGTCGAGGTCCGCGACGATCGCCTCGCGCCGCCAGTACCGGTAGTGGTCCACGACGTTGCGGCGGTCGCCCCCGGCCAGGAGGTCGGGGTCGTAGTGGTCGCCCTCGGGCCACGGTCCGGACCAGGGGCCCACACCGACCTCGCGTGCCTCGTCCTCGCCGTTGCCGTCGGGCGCGTCGGGCGCGACCGAGGAGGGGAGGGTGGCCTGGGGTGCGGGATGCTCGTTCATCCGTTCCAGCTTACGAACCCCCGGCGCCTCCTCGGCGGGGGCGCCGCCGGCCCCTCGGCCGCCGCTCCGGGGGCGATCACCCGGTCCGTGGCCGGATCAGGCCCTCAGCCGCCGCTCCGCGGGCCGCTCCGCCGGCTCCGTGCGACGAGGAGGGCCGCCGCGCGCCAGCCGAGCATGGCCGCGGCCAGGAACAGGGACGTGACGACGACGAAGCTGAACGGCGCCCCCTCGCCGGTCAGCAGGCGCAGCACCATCCCGCCCGCCACCGTCACGGCCCACACGAACAGGCCGACCGGCCAGATCCGGTCGGGGGCCCTCCAGCCCAGGGTGACCGCCCACCCCAGGACCGTCCCGGCCAGGAACGGCCAGGCCGTGCCCCAGATCCCCGCGAGGGCGGTCCCGGACTCGTGGTCGACCCTGCCGATCACGACGAAGGCGAGCACACAGACCAGGTCGGCCGCGAAGGCGAGCGGCGCCGCATACGAACGCATGCCACCAGGCTAACGGGACGGCCGGAACCGTTGCCGGTGGGGTGCGAGGGGCTCTGACCTGGACGGTCCCGTACCCGGAGCCGGTCCCGGAGCGAACCTCGCCACAGGGGCAGGAGCACCGGGAGGGGAGGGGCACGGGCTCTGTGCGCGCAGCGCCGGACGACGGCCGTCCCGCCGCGGTCGGGCGCGTTCACCGACCCTTCGCGGCCGGCGCCGGGTGCGGCCCGCACCGTGCGCGCCCGGGCCCCGGCACGCGTCCCGCCGGGGCCCGGGGCGCCCGCTACTCGCCCCGGAGGTTCTCCTTGAGGAACTCCACCTGGAGCAGCATCAGGTTCTCCGCGACGGTCGGGTCGGACGGGGAGTGCGTCACCCCCGACAGCGGCAGCACCGTGTGCGGGCGGCCCGCCGCCATCAGGGCCGACGACATCCTCTGGGTGTGCGCGAACGCCACGTTGTCGTCCGCAAGGCCGTGGATCATCATCAGGGGGCGCTCCAGCTTGGCCGCCTCCTCCAGGAGCGAGCTGCGCCCGTACGCCTCCGGGCGCTCCTGCGGGGTGCCCAGGTAGCGCTCGGTGTAGTGGGTGTCGTACAGCGCCCAGTCGATGACCGGCGCGCCCGCCACCGCCGCGTGGAACACGTCCGGGCGGCGCAGCACCGCGAGCGCGGCGAGGAACCCGCCGAACGACCAGCCGTGGATGCCCACGCGCGCGGTGTCCAGGAAGGGGAAGCGGGCCGCCGCGTCCCGCAGGGCCGCCACCTGGTCGTCCAGGACCGGCGCCGCCAGGTCGAGGTGGACGCTCTGCTCCCACTCCACCCCGATCCCCGGGGTGCCGCGGCCGTCCGCGATGAGCACCGCGAAGCCCTGCTCCGCGTACCACTGGGCGGTCAGGTAGGCCCCGCGCGCGTTGAGGACCCGCTGGGCGTGCGGTCCCCCGTAGGGGGCCATCAGCACGGGGAGCGGACGGAGGTCCTCGCGGTACCAGGACGGCAGGACGAGCGCGGTCGGGATCCGCCGCTCGCCGGCGCGCCAGAACTCCACCCTCGGCTCGGGGAGCTCCGGCGCCTCGGCGAGGCTGGGGATCTCGGAGTACGCCCGCCGCGTCTCGGTGTCGGCGTTGCGCACGACCACGGTGCGCACCCCGGCGAAGTCCATCGACCGGTGCTGGACGACGAGGGTGCCGCCGCGCAGCCGCCCGGAGCGCAGGCCGCTGTGCGCCCCCGAGTCGGCGGACCGGGAGCAGCCGTGCCCGGGGACCTCCACCGGCGCCGACAGGCCGGTGGCCAGGTCCACCAGCCACAGGGAGACGTCGCCGGGGCTCCCCGCGGGCGAGCCCGTGTAGAGGACGCGGTCGCCGTCCACGTCGACGACCCCGCGCACGTACACGTCGGCGGGGCTGACGGGCGCGCCGCCGACGTACACGCGCCGCTCACCGGGCCCCTCGGGCCCCTCGGGCCCGCGGGCGATCCACACCAGGTCCCCGGAGGCGGTGTGGGCGGGCACGCCCGGCATCAGCTCGACCCACACGCCGTCGGTGTCGGTGCGCACCTCGGCGACCAGGCCGGTGGCCGGGTCGGCGCTGAGGAGGGTGAGCGAGCGCTGGCCGCGGTCCTGCGCGGTGAGGACGACGGTGGGGGTGCCGTCGGGACCGGTGGTCCAACCGACCGTCGACAGGTAGGGGAAGGCCTCCCGGTCCCACTCCACCCAGGTGGGGGAGGGGCGGCCGTCCCGCCGGTACGCCCCCGCCGAACCGACCGGGAACACGGCCAGGCGCACGTCCGCGTTGACGCCCCCCGCCGGCGGGTAGCGCAGCGCCGTCGGCTCCTGCTCGGGGCGGCCGGGGTCGGAGACGTACCAGGTGTTCACCGCGGACTCGTCCACGCGGGCGACGGCCAGCGAGGAACCGTCCGGAGCCCACCAGAAGCCCCGGTAGCGGCCCATCTCCTCGGCGGCGACCAGCTCGGCCAGACCCCAGGTGACGTGGTCGCCGTCGGGCTCGGCGACCACCCTGTCGCCGTGGTCGGACTCGGCCGCGGCGACGTCGATGACGCGCACGGCCCCGCCGCTGACGTAGGCGACGCGGTCGCCCGCCGGGCTGATCCGCGGGTCCACGACAGGGGTGGCCGCGGGCAGCTCGCGGGGCGCGCCGCCGTCGCCGACCAGGTCGACGTAGAACAGCCGCCCGGACAGGGTGAAGACCGCCCTCGTGAAGGCGTCGTCCACCGAGTAGGACACGATGCCGCCGCCGCTCTCGCGGAGGCGCTCACGGCGGGCCCGCTCCTCCGGGGGGAGGTTCTCGTCGTCGGCGCCCAGGGCCTTGGGGTCGGCGACCACCGACTCGGTCCCGGCCTCCGTCTCGTGCACCCACAGGCACGTGCCCGTGTCTACTCCGTCGCGCCCCCGGAGGAAGGCGACGCGTTGTCCGTCCGGCGAGATCTGGAACGCGCGCGGAACACCGATCGTGAAGCGTTGGGTACGGGCCTGTTGGCGAGGAAAACTCATAGGGGGATTGTGTCCCATGCCGCGCCCGGGCGGGGGCGCGTCCCCTCCCCACCGGCCACGACGCGCGGGGGTCCGCGCCGGGCGGCTTCCCGGGGGCCGCACCCGCCCCTCGCGCCGCGGGAGGCGCGCTCCGGCTTCCGCACCCGCGCCCCGTCGCACCGGGCGGGGTTCCGGACCCCGGTCGGACACGGGTGTGTGAAGGTCACGCCATGTCGTGATGCGACCGGTATCGTTCGCTATGTGACTGACAGGCGACTGATGATGGTGCACGCGCACCCCGACGACGAGAGCATCGTCACGGGTGCGACGCTGGCGAAGTACGCGGCCGAGGGGGCCGGCGTCACCCTGGTGACCTGTACCCTCGGTGAGGAGGGCGAGGTCATCCCCGACGACCTCGCGCACCTGGCCGCCGACCGCGACGACACCCTGGGCAGCCACCGGATCGGCGAGCTGGAGAAGGCCTGCGTCGCCCTGGGCGTGCGCGACCACCGGTTCCTCGGCGGCGCCGGCCGCTACAGGGACTCGGGCATGGCGGGCGGCCCCGCCAACGACCACCCGAAGGCGTTCGCGGGGGCCGACCCGGAGGCCGCCGCGACGATGCTCGCGGAGGTCATCCGCGAGGTCAGGCCGCACGTACTGGTCAGCTACGACGAGTACGGCGGCTACGGGCACCCGGACCACGTCCAGGCGCACAGGATCACCCGGCGCGCGTGCGCCCGGGCCGGTGAGCGCTCCATGGCGGGCACGCCCTGGCAGGTCGGCAAGCTCTACGCGATCGCCCAGCCGGTGTCCGTGATCGAGGCGTCGATCGCGCGGCTCAACGAGGAGGCGGGCCCGTTCACCCCGCCCGCCCGGGTGTCCGACATCGCGCGCGGCACCCCGGACGAGCTGGTGACCACGCGCGTCGACGCGGGGGCGCACTGGGCGGCGAAGGCGATGGCCATGCGGGCGCACGCCACGCAGATCACCGTGGACGGCGAGCGGTTCGCCCTGTCGAACGGCATCGCGCAGGAGATCGACGCCGTCGAGTACTTCACACTGCTGCTGGGGCCGGCGCCGCGCGTCCGGCCGGGCGAGTACGAGACGGACCTGTTCTCGGGGCTGTGATCCCGGGCGGTCCGGGCGACCGTCTACCCTCGTCTGCTGTGAGCACACCTGAGTCCACCGGGGCCGGAGAGCGGAGACCGCCCCGGACGTCCCTGTCGTCGCTGCTGACCGCGGCCACCTTCGCGGTCCTGCTGCTGCTCGGCGCCCTCCTGGGCCTGCTGTCCACGACCGGCGCCGGCTGGCTCACCCGCTACTGGGACGCGGGCCGGCCCGCGACCCTGCTGTCGGTGGCGGGGCTGGTGGCCTTCCTGGCGCTCCTGTACGGGGCGGGCCGCCTGTGCGCGTGGGGGACCCGGGGCCCGTCCGGGGCGGTGGCCTTCGCGGCGGGATTCCTGGCGGTGCTGATCGCCCTGGTCAGCTACCTCCCCGGTGGTGACGCCGTCCTCAGGAACCACCTCATGCACAACGCGTACCTGTTCGGGACGATGCTGGTCCTGGCGCTCTCCGTGGTCCGCAGCGGGATCTTCGCCCCCCCGCCCCCGCAGACGCGCTCCCCCGCGGCCGCGCACCCGCCGAACGGGGGCTGACCCCGGCGTCGGGCCGTACACGGGGAGAGGACCCCGGGGCCATCCCCGGGGTCCTCTCCGCGTGTACGGGCTCAGGCCCAGAACTGCAGCAGGAGCTCCCCGTAGAAGGCGATCCCGGGGAACACCGGGTTGGGCAGGACCAGGTCGAACAGGCCGTACACCAGGTTCACCACGACCTCCCTGACCCCGGGGAACCACAGGACGGCGAACACCGCCACGGAGCCGAACAGGGCGTTGCGGCGGGCGGCGGGGACCCACGGCGCGCGGTGCGCCGCCGCGGCCAGCACCTCGAAGCCGTCCAGGCCCGGGACGGGCAGCAGGTTGACGAGGGCGGCGGTCAGGTTCGCGAAGGACAGCAGCGCCATCGCGGCGATCGCCCAGTTGGTGGTGTCGTTGCCGGGGGGGACCAGGACGGTCACGACGGCGGCGAGGACCGCGGACAGCAGGAGGCTGGCCAGCGGGCCGGCGAGCGCCACCGCGGCGCGCCGGCCGCGCGACGGGATGCGGTCCCAGTCGACGTAGGAGGGCGGCCCGGTCATGCCGAAGGCCCCCAGGCCCAGGTAGAGCGAGGGCAGCACGAGCCCGGCGAAGGCCTGCTCGTAGGCGAACGGGTTGAGCCTCAGGTAGGCGCTCCCGCGCAGCGAGCGGTCCCCGGCCAGGTAGGCCGCGAGCGCGTGCGCGAACTCGTGGACGGCCGAGGAGACGATCCACCCCAGCAGGATGAGCAGGGGCGGGATCAGCGGGGTGACGCTCGCGCCCTCGGCGGCCCAGTCGAGTTCGACCGCGCGCCAGGAGAGCCAGCCGGCGAACCCCGTGAGCCCCAGCAGCAGGACGAACACCGGGCTGGGCAGGAAGTCGAGCCGGCTCGGGGCCGGGGCGCCCTCCGCGGGCGCTCCGTCGTCCCCGGGGGAGTCCTCCGCGTCCGCGGTGTCCCCGCCGGGTCCGGGAGCCCCTGCGCCCCCCTCCCCGGAGGACGCCGGTTCGTCGTCGTCCCCGTCCAGGTCGGGGCGGTTGAGGGCGCCCTCGGGCATCCTGTCCCACGGGTCGACGCCGGGCGCCTCGTCCGCGCCCCGGTCGGGTCCGGGCGCGTCGGTCGTCTCCGCCTTCTGGGGCGGTTCGGGCGTGGGCATGGTGCTCCTGCTGGTCGCGGGTGGGTCGCGCTCCAGATTAGGCCCTGGGCGGGACCCGTGCGCAGCGGGTGCGGCCCAGGGAGGGCCGGGCGGCGCGGGGGCCTACACGACCGCCCGGGGGGCCACCGCCGACTGGTGCAGGCACGCGACCGCGAAGGCGCGGCCGGGCGCCGTCAGCTCCCGGTGCCCGGCGCCGTCGTCCTCGCCGAGCAGGCCGAGGGTCTCCAGCAGCCAGCACACCGCCATCACCAGCGCCCGCACCCGGTCCGAGGCGGCCTCGGCGGTCCGCCGGTGCGAGGCGGCGTGCCGGCCCGACGCGAGCGGCGGCTCCGGCGGCACCCAGCCCGACTCGGTCAGCGTCCTCTCGGCCGCCTCCACGTCCGACTCGCGCCGGCGCTCGTGCGAACCGCCGCCCTGCGGGGAGCGGGACAGCAGCATGCCCAGGAGCGTCTCCGCCGCCGCCTGCTCCAGCCCGCCGGTTCGGCACAGGGTCTCGGTGGAGGCCCGCCACAGCGCCTCGGGGTCCTCGCGCAGCTGCCTCCCGCGCCGGGTCAGGACGAGCCGGCGCCCCGAGCGGCGCACGGCGCGCATGCCCCGCAGCGCCTGGTGCAGGGCGATCAGCTGGGTCGCGTCCGTCTCGCTGCGCGGGGGTTCGGGGGTGGTCCGCCAACCGAAGTCCGCGCACATCTGGCGGACCACGCCCGGCGAGATGTAGCCGATCTGGGTGAGGGAGATGCCGTCGGCGGCGAGGTCCAGCAGCCGTTGCAGCGGCGCCATCGACCGGTCCGCCGCGCGCGGCACGTTCGCGCCGGCGATGATCTGCCCGACGAGCGGCCACAGCCGCTGCCGGTGCGGGTGCGCCGACGAGCCGAGCCACGCGCGGACCCGCTCCTCCCGCACCAGGTCCAGGTGGCTCAGTCCCCGCCGTCCCGGGCGGGTCAGGAAGGAGCGCGTGAACTGCTCCTGGGCCGGACGCCAGCCGCGCTTCCCCGGCCTGACGTCGCCGAGGGAGATGGCCAGCTCCAGGGCGGCCGAGGTCTCGTCGCGGGCGCGGATCTCCGCGTCGCCGACCGCGGTGCCCCACGTGAGCTCGGGGAGGTCCGGGGGCTCGACCCCGGACTCCCACATGAGCCGCTCGTACATGGCCAGCCCCGCCGCGTGGTCCTCGGAGTAGACGGCGAGCAGGGAGGAGGTCTCCTGCGCCGAGCAGATCTGCGCGTACCGGTAGAGCTGGAGGAGGGAGAAGAGGCTGCCGAGGGAGCGCACGGCGAACAGCTGCTCGTCGGCGGAGTCCTGGAAGCGGACCGGGAGCTCGAACCAGCAGAACCGCTGGACGGCGTGCTGGTTGAGCCTCTCGAGCTCCTGGTCCGGCGCCAGGGCGTCCAACGCCGCCCGTGCCGTCTCGGCGGCCCGCTCGTCCCGTCGGGCCAGCTCGGCGAGGGCGGACGCTACTGCTTCGCGCATGACGGGCGCTCACCACCTCCCCGCGTACCCGCGCCCGTCCGCGCGGTGTTCCGCGGGGGGCGCGTCGCTTCGTTCGTCTGTCCCCGGGAGGGCCGGGCCGGGACCCGCTCCGGGACTGTGCGTCTCCTACCCCGCACGGGGCGAAGAATGCCTGTGTCCAGGCACGTGTGGACGCCGCGCCCGGCGCCGGGACCGTCCGGCCCGCGACGGGGCTCAGGCCGTCCCCGGGGAAGGACCGCCGCGGCGGCGCGGCGGCACCGGCGGAACGACGCGGCTGGCGGCGACGGCCGACTCCTCGACCTCCACCGCGGAGCCGTCGCGCCGGCGCACGGTGATGACGCCGCCGTCCCAGGACTCCACGACCCCGACGATATCGGTGAACCCGCCCCCGGGGAGGGCCGTGCGCACGGATACCCGGCGGCCCACGTCCTCCGGGGTTATCCGGTGGACGAGACGTCCTCCCATGTGCATCGAACGAGCCCCCCGATTGTGCGCCGGTTGTTCTTCGCCGCCATACTAGGAGGACGACATCTGTGCCATTTGCTTGCAGAGCCCGGGAGCAGGGCATAGGCGCCCGCACGCCGAACCCGGTCCGGGGTTCTCAAGGTCCCCGCCTCCCCCGTGGAAAGCGGGGGTGAGACAAGGAGTACGACGTGACCTACGTCATCGCGCAGCCCTGTGTTGATGTGCTGGACAAGGCGTGCATTGACGAGTGCCCCGTGGACTGCATCTACGAGGGCGACCGCATGCTCTACATCCACCCGGACGAGTGCGTCGACTGCGGTGCGTGCGAGCCGGTCTGCCCGGTCGAGGCCATCTACTACGAGGACGACCTGCCCGAGCAGTGGTCCGACTTCTACAAGGCCAACGTCGACTTCTTCGACGACCTGGGCTCCCCGGGCGGCGCCTCGAAGGTCGGCAAGATCGACCGGGACCACCCGCTCGTCGCGAAGCTGCCCCCGCAGGCCGAGTAGCCGCGCAGTCCGCGTTCCGGCCCGACAGGGGCCGAGCCGCCACCGCACCCCCCTGGCGCAGAGGGTGCGCGGGCGTGGGTCACCCGCGCGGTGACGTGTCGCGCCGACCCCCTCCGGCGGGTCGGCGCGATTGCTGTGCGAACCGAAACCGATGGATGGAGTGTGCACCGATGGCCGAGCGGCGACCCGTGGCGGACCGGCTCCCGACCTTCCCGTGGGACCGGCTGGCGCCGTACAAGCGCACGGCCGCGGCGCACCCCGGCGGCATCGTGGACCTGTCCGTCGGCACGCCGGTCGACCCGGTCCCGGCCTCCCTCCGCAAGGCCCTGTCCGACGCCTCGGACTCGCCCGGATACCCGCTGACCTGGGGAACGCCCGAGCTGCGGGCCTCCGTTCAAGGCTGGCTGTCGCGCCGCCACGGCGTGGACGTCGCCGAGGGCGCGGTGCTGCCCACCGTCGGCTCGAAGGAGCTCGTCGCGTGGCTGCCGACCCTCCTCGGCCTCGGGGCGGGCGACACGGTCGTGCACCCCGCACTGGCCTACCCGACCTACGACGTCGGCGCCCGGATCGCCGGTGCGACCCCGGTCGCCTCCGACGGCCTGACGGCGCTGGGCCCGGCCCCGGCGGGGCTGGTGTGGGTGAACTCGCCCAGCAACCCGACCGGGCGCGTCCTGGGCGTCCCGCACCTGCGCAAGGTCGTGGAGTGGGCCCGCGAGCGCGGGGCCGTGGTGGCCTCCGACGAGTGCTACCTGGACCTCGGCTGGGACGGCGCCGAACCGGTGTCGATCCTGCACCCGGACGTGTCGGGCGGGTCGCACGACAACCTGCTCGCGGTGCACTCGCTCTCCAAGCGCTCCAACCTGGCCGGCTACCGGGCGGCCTTCGTCGCCGGGGACCCCGCCCTGGTCGGAGAGCTGCTGGCGGTGCGCAAGCACGCCGGGATGATCGTCCCCGCGCCCGTCCAGGCGGCGATGCGGGCGGCCCTGGACGACGACGCCCACGCCGCCGAGCAGAAGGAGCGGTACCGGGCCCGCCGGGCCCGGCTCCGCGCGGCCCTGGAGGGGGCGGGCTGGCGGATCGAGCACTCCGACGCCGGACTGTACCTCTGGGCGAGCCACCCCCGCCACGACGCCTGGGGCGCGGTCGCGCACCTGGCCGAGCGCGGCGTCCTGGTCGCCCCCGGCGACTTCTACGGCGCCGCGGGGGCGGGACACGTGCGGGTGGCGTTCACCGCCACCGACGAGCGCGTCGGGGCCGCCGTCGAGCGGCTGGCGGAGTAGCGGGGCGGTCCCGGGAAACGGCCCGCCGGGCCGGTCCCCGGGACCGCCGCGGACGCACAGGGCCCCGGCGCGACGCGCGCCGGGGCCCTGTGCGTCACCGCGCGGCGGTCAACCCAGGACCACGCGCCCCCGGGTGTCCTCCCCGGCCGCCGTCCACGCCTCGGCGCCGTCCAGGCCGTCCGACGCACGCCACAGCCGGTCACCGTAGGCGACGGAGGTCAGCCCGTACTCCTCGGCGTGCGCGACCGACCACAGGGCCATGGCCCAGCCGAGGTCGCCGGTCCTCATCTGCTCGTCCGCGTTCAGGGGGAGCTCCGCCGGGTCCACGCCGAAGACCCTCGCCATCTCCTCCTGGGCGCCCGCCGTGTCCGCGTCGCCCGCCCGGAGGGCGTCCAGGCCCTCGGCGTCGTACCAGCAGGTCAGGCTCGATCCGAGCTCTCCGGTGGTCACCTCGGCCATCCGCGCCGACAGGCCCTCGTGCTGGTCGTAGGCGTAGCCGTCCGCGCTGCGCTGGACCGCCTGGGCGGCCTCGAACACCGGGATCTCCGACCAGTTGTTCACCTCCACCAGCTCGTCGTAGAACGCGCGGGTGGAGAAGACCGGGTCGAGGATCTCCTCCGGCTCGCCCCACTCCTGGGACGGCCGCTGCTGGAACAGGCCGAGGGAGTCCCTGTCGCCGTACTCCAGGTTGTAGAACGCCGACTCCTGCCACACCGTCGCGAACGCCACGGTCACGGCCTCGGGCGGCAGGTCGCGGCTGAACGCCACCCCGCCCACCGTGGTCGCGCTCACCGCCTGGGCGATCTCCATCTCGTACTTGCCGTCGGACAGCTGCAGACGGCAGCCCGGATCGGGGGCCTCGACCACGGTCTCGACCGGCTCGAACGTGGTCAGCACGTAGTACGCGCCCGCGACGAGGAGGCCGCACACGAGGAAGAGGGACAACAGGATCTTGACGAAGGCGGAGAGCCTCCGGCGCTTACTGGGCACAGGCGAACCAAGGGTCGGGAGCAGGTGGGGTGCACCACACGGAGAGGAACGTCACCCGTGCCGCGCGGGGCCCGCAGCGAGCCCAGGCCGCATTGTAGTCCGCGCCGGACGGCGCGTCGGGCGGATCCCCGGAGGCGGCCGGCACACACGGGCGGGGGGTACCCCCGCACCTTTCGCGAACCACTAACGTGTGTGCACATGACCAGCTCGTACTCCAGCCCGCTGCCCGACCAGATCGACGAACTCTGGGAGAAGCGCTCCGAACTCACGCCGTCCCACGCCGAGGCGCGCGAGACCATCACCGGCGCCATCGACCTGATCGACGAGGGCAAGGCCCGTGTGGCCTTCGTCGACCCGGCGACCGACGACGTCGTGGTCGACGAGCGCGCCAAGCGTTCCATCCTCCTCGGCTTCAAGGTCCTGGACATGAAGGAGTCGCAGGTCGGCGACTTCCGCCACCACGACCGCATGCCCCTGAAGACCCGCTTCGACGGCGTCCGCGTCGTCGCGGGGGCGATCGCCCGCTGGGGCTCCTACCTCGCCCCCGGCGTCGTCCTCATGCCGTCCTTCACCAACATCGGCGCCTACGTCGGTTCCGGCACCATGGTCGACACCTGGGCCACGGTCGGCTCCTGCGCCCAGGTGGGCCGGAACGTCCACCTGTCCGGCGGCGTCGGCGTCGGCGGCGTCCTGGAGCCGCCGCAGGCCTCCCCGGTCGTCATCGAGGACGACGCGTTCCTCGGCTCCCGCAGCATGGTCGTCGAGGGCGCCCGCGTGCGCACCGGCGCCAAGCTCGGCGCGGGCACCATCCTGACCTCCTCCACGCGCGTGTTCGACGCCGAGACCGGCGAGGAGCTCGAGCGCGGCGAGGCCCCGGCCTGGTCGGTGTGCGTGACCGCGAACCGGACCAAGAGCTTCCCGGGCGGCGACTTCGGCATGCCGGTCCTGCTGGTGCTCAAGCGCCTTCAGGAGGGCGAGGAGCACGACAAGCTCGCCCTGAACGACCTCCTGCGGGAGCACGGCGTCAACGCCTGACGCGCGTCCGCCGGACAGGCGGCACGCCGTCCGCGTCCGGCAGGGGCGCCCTCCGAAGGCGGGGGGCGCCCCTCGCGCGTTCCGGGACCGCCCCGCGGTCTCGTACCCGTGCGGGGCCGGACGGGGCGGCCGCCGAGCTCCACGGCCGGCCCCGTCGGGCCCATGGGCGGACCGCCCCGGCCGAGGCCCCCGACGAGCGCCTCGCCGCCGCCACGTGGCCCCGGGGCGTCGGGACCGGCTGCCAGTACGAGATCATCCAGGTCAGAACCCCGCATATCCCACCGGCAACGGTTCCGTCCGGCCCACTAGGGTGGCCGTACGCGCGACCCGCCCGCGCACCCGCCGGGCGGATCGCGCGGCACGACGGCGGAGCACAGCTCGGAAACGGGGCGACACCATGCTGGACCTGACCTCTGACGTGGCGGACCTGACCGCCGCACTCGTGGACATCCGTTCCGAGAGCGGCGACGAGGGGAGCCTCGCCGACGCGGTCGAAGAGGCGCTGAAGGCCCTCCCGCACCTCGCCGTCACCCGCGACGGCGACGCCGTGGTCGCCCGCACCGGGCTGGGCCGCCCGCGCCGCGTGGTCGTCGCCGGGCACATCGACACCGTCCCGATCGTGGACAACGTCCCCTCCCGCGTCGAGGGCGGACGCCTCTACGGGTGCGGCACCACCGACATGAAGGCCGGGGTCGCCGTCCAGCTCAAGCTGGCCGCCCTGGTCGCCGAACCCGTGCACGACGTCACCTACGTCTTCTACGACAACGAGGAGGTCGACGCGTCCCGCAACGGCCTCCTCCGGCTCACCCGCAACCACCCGGAGTGGCTGGCCGGGGACTTCGCGATCCTGATGGAGCCCACGGACGGGGTGATCGAGGGCGGCTGCCAGGGGACCATGCGGGTGGAGGTCGTGGCCCGGGGCAGGCGCGCGCACAGCGCCCGCTCGTGGATGGGCGAGAACGCGATTCACGGAGCCGGGGCCGTCCTCGACGTGCTGCGCGCCTACACCCCCCGCGAGCCGGAGGTGGAGGGGCTGCGCTTCCACGAGGGCCTCAACGCCGTGTTCATCGAGGGCGGGGTCGCCGGCAACGTCATCCCCGACGAGTGCGTGGTGAAGGTCAACTACCGGTTCGCCCCGGACCTGTCCGTCGCGGACGCGGAGGCCCACCTGCGCGAGGTGTTCGACGGCTTCGAGGTGCGCGTGGTGGACGCGGCGGCGCCCGCGCGCCCGGGGCTGGACGACCCCTCGGCGGCGGCGTTCGTCGCCTCGGTGGGGGAGGGGGAGGCCCGCGCCAAGCTCGGGTGGACCGACGTCTCGCGCTTCTCGGAACTGGGGGTGCCCGCCGTCAACTACGGCCCCGGCGACCCCGTGCTCGCGCACACGAGGGACGAGTACGCGGAGATCGCGCGGATCCGCGAGGCCGAGGAGCGCATGGTCGCCTGGCTGACCGGGGCCCGATGACCACCGCGGGCCCGGCCCGGACCTCCCGGGACGAACCTGCCGCTCGTGGCCACCGCCGGGTCACGTGTGGTTCAGGTGTGAGCCGTTCCCACGCGGATAGCTTTACGACATGACCGAAGACGAGAACGTAAGGCGGGCCGGCCCCCTCACCTACCGGGGCAGCTCGATTCCCAGCACCACCACCGACCAGCGGCTCCTCGACCGGCGCGGCCCCTCGGACTGGGTGCACACCGACCCGTGGCGGGTCCTGCGCATCCAGTCGGAGTTCGTGGAGGGCTTCGGGCTCCTGTCCGAGCTGCCCTCGGCGGTGAGCGTGTTCGGCTCGGCCAGGATCAAGCCCGGGACCCGCTACTACGACCTGGGCGTCGAGGTGGGCGCCAGGCTCGCGGAGGCGGGCTACGCCACGATCACCGGCGGCGGCCCCGGCATGATGGAGGCCGCGAACAAGGGCGCCCAGGAGGCCGGCGGGCTCTCGGTGGGGCTCGGCATCGAGCTGCCCTTCGAGCAGTCCCTCAACTCCCACATCGACATGGGGATGACCTTCCGGTACTTCTTCGTCCGCAAGACGATGTTCGTGAAGTACTCGCAGGCCTTCGTCGTGCTGCCCGGGGGCTTCGGCACCCTCGACGAGCTGTTCGAGGCGGCCACCCTCGTGCAGACCAAGAAGGTCACCCGGTTCCCGGTGATCCTGGTCGGCCGCGACTTCTGGGGCGGGCTGGAGGAGTGGGTCCGCACCAGCCTCCTGGAGAACGAGCTGATCAAGCCGCAGGACATGGAGCTGGTCCAGATCGTCGACGACCCCCTGGAGGTCGTCGACATCATCCGCAAGTCCCACCTGCACATCGCGCGGGAGCAGGAGGAGCTGGCGCGGTCCGAGGCGGGGCCCGAGCAGTAGGGGCCGGGCACGCGCGCCCGGCGCCGCCCGCCGGGGCGGGGGCGGGCGGGCCCCGGGGTGCGGGCCGTCCCCACGCGGAGCCGCCTCCGGCCGCCCGTCCGCCGGCCTCCCCAGGGGGTCCGGTGTGTGGCACGATCGGGTCCGTGCCTGTTCTCATCATGATCCTGGTTGCCGCGGCCGCGCTGGCCGTGCTCGTCGGCGTGGTCTACGTCGTGCTCGGCAAGGGCGGTCAGCTCGCCCGGTTCGAGGCCGACTACCCCCCGCTCCCCCTGCCGGACGACCGCGCCGTCAGGGCGCGCGACCTCGGCCGCGTGATGCTCCCCCTCGCCCTGTGGGGCTACCACGTCCGCGCCGTGGACGAGCTGCTGCTGCGGCTCACCACCACCCTGCGCGAGAGGGAGGAGCGGATCGAGGACCTGGAGTGGCGCCTGTCGCGGCTCGACCCCTCCTACGTCCCGGAGGGGACCGGGCCGCTCCCCGGGGCGCACCTGCCCGGGGACGCCTACGCGCCCGGCGCGGTGCCCGGGGACGCCTACGCGCCCGGCGCGGTGCCCGGGGACGCCTACGCGCCCGGCGCGGTGCGGGGGGCCGGCTCCGAGGGGCCGGACGAGCACGACGGGCCCGACGGGGACGGGGACGCCGAGCGGGGCCCCGCGGGGCCCGGGGACGCCGCCCGGGGCGAGGCCGCGGACGACGCGTCGGAGGACGCCTCGGACGACGCCGCGGTCGGCGGGAACCAGCGCTGAGCGGACCCGGCGGCGGGGGCCGGGGAGTCCGGTCCGCCCGCTCCGGCGTGTGCGGCCGCCCGCGGAATCGCGGCGCGCGTCCACCCGGTCCGACCTGCCGATCCGTCGCCCGCTATGCCGTGCATCACAGCCTCGGCGCCGTTCTGTGGCGGATCCGGCGGGTTGGCGTGCTCTATTCTCGGTCGCTGTACTCGATACCCCCGTTCCGCCGGAGCGGGTGCAGCGTTGTTGAGGATGGCGAGGATGGACACAGCAGCCGAACTCGAGTCGGGAGCCGGGGACAGGCGCGACGCGCCCGCCTCCTCGGTGACCCCGGCCCACCCCGTGCAACAGCTGTCCCTGTGGCCGCCGCCCAGGTCGACCCGGCACAGCGGGAAGCGCCGCCGCCAGATCACCCTTCTGGCCGCGGCCGCCGCGGCCGTCCTGCTCGTCGGCGGCGGAGCCGCGGCGTGGGCCGTGCTCGCGGAGCCGGGCGAGGAGGAGAGCGGTCCGACCGTTCCCGCCGAGGCGTTCGTCGGTGCGTGGTCCGGTGAGATGAGCCAGGTCGACACCGACGGCGAGCACGTGGCCGACTGGCACGCGGAGGTCCGGATCGAGGAGGGCGCCGAGCGCGGCAGCACCGCCTGGACGACCTTCTCCTGCTCGGGGACCCTGGTCCTGTCGGCCGGCGACAACGACCGCCGCGTCTACGCCTACACCGAGACCGCCGACCCCGAGGACCGGTGCGTCGACGAGGCCGAGCTGACCGTGTGGTCGGCGGCCGACGGCGGCGGGCTGAGGGCGGAGTGGTCCTCCATCACCCGCGAGGGGACCCGGATGATCTCGACGGGCGACCTCGGCTGACCCCGCGCGGGACCGGCCCCAGGTCGGGGGCGTCCCGCAGGGGCGCGTCCGCACGGTGGGCCGGGACGGCGGGGCTCTCCGCGCCCCGGATACTCCCCGAGTTTCGGTCAGGACCGATATAACCTTACTGACCGAAGATTCCTCGTGGGCGTGTGCTCGGGGCGGCGGCCCCGCTGTCGCCTGGCGCACACGGAGGGGTGAACCTCCGAGATAATGGTCGAAGAGTGATTCACGCCCCTTAAGCCACACGGGCATGAGTCACCCGGAACCGGCATGCGGCTCCGGAGCCGAGACCGGTCACGCGGATCGGCGCCGGTGCTGTGGGTCGGCCCCGGTCACCCGCGAGGAACACTAGAAAGGGGAATGGCATGGCGGCGATGAAGCCGAGGACCAGCGACGGGCCGATGGAGGTCACCAAGGAGGGTCGCGGCATCATCATGCGGGTCCCGCTGGAGGGCGGCGGACGCCTGGTTGTCGAGCTGACTCCAGACGAGGCGTCCGAGCTCCGGGACGCGCTCAAGGGTGTCGTCGGCTAGTTCGGCAGTGAACCGTCCCCCACCCCGGGCCGGAAAGCCCTGACGACCCCCGAGGTTGTACACCTCCCAAGTGAACGATTGTGAGCGGCCTGTGCCTTTCGCCACGGAGATCCACCCCGTACCGGGGAAGCTCGTCGATTCCACCGCGGACCTGCTGGTCCTCCCCCTGATTCCGGGAGACAGCGGACCCGAGGCGGTCGAGGGGGTCGCCGAGAGCGGCCTGACACAGGTCCTACCGGCATCGCTCACCGATCTGTTCGCGCACTACTCGCTCACCGGGAAACCCGGAGAGCTGGCCCACTTCCCGGTGCCCCGGGACCAGGGCCTGGTCCGCCTGGCGCTTCTGGGGGTCGGCTCGGGTTCGCCCGACGACCTCCGGAAGGCCGGCGCGGCCCTGGCCCGGGCCGCCCGCGGGAACGAGCGCGTGGCCCTCGCCTGGCCCGGCTCCGGCGCGGAGGCCGCCACCGCCTTCGCCGAGGGCGTGCTCCTGGCCTCCTACACCTTCAGCCTCAAGACCTCGGAGGTCCCGGACGACCGGCGCCCGGCGGCCTCGGTCGAGGTCGCCGCCGGCGACGGCGACGACGGATCCCTGGCCGGCGCACTGGAGCGGGGCACGGCCCTGGCCGCGGCCACCGCCCTGGCCCGCGACCTCATCAACACCCCCTCCCTGACCAAGGACCCCGAGTGGATGGCGGCCCGCGCGCGCGACGTGGCCGCGGACAAGGGCCTCCAGGTGCGGGTGTGGGACGAGAAGGACCTGGAGAACGACGGGTTCGGGGCGATCCTCGGCGTGGGACAGGGCTCCTCGCGCCCGCCGCGCCTGGTCCAGCTCTCCTACACGCCCGATAACCCCGCCGCGCACGTCGTCCTGGTGGGCAAGGGCATCACGTTCGACACCGGCGGGCTCTCCCTCAAGCCCAACGACAACATGTCGCTGATGAAGACCGACATGAGCGGCTCCGCGATCGTCCTCGCCGTGCTGTCGGCCCTGGCGGCCGTGGGCGCCGCCGTCCGCGTGACGGGCCTGCTGGCCCTGGCGGAGAACGCCTTCTCCGGCGACTCCACCCGGATCGGCGACGTGCTCACCACCTACACCGGGACGACCGTCGAGGTGCTCAACTCCGACGCCGAGGGCCGCCTGGTCCTCGCCGACGCCATGGGCTACGCCGTCGGCGAGCTCGCCCCGGACGTCCTGGTGGACGTCGCGACGCTGACCGGCGCGGCCAAGGTGGCGCTCGGCACCGGCACGGGCGCGCTGTACAGCAACGACGAGGAGCTCGCCGCCCAGCTGGAGGAGGCGGGCCGCGACTCCGGCGAACCCCTGTGGCGGATGCCGCTCACGGAGGAGTACGTGCCGACCACGAAGTCGCGGGTGGCGGACCTGGCCAACATCGGCACCCGCGGACGCGACTTCGGTCCCGCGGGCGCCACCGACGCGGCCCTGTTCCTGCGCGAGTTCGCCGGGGACGTCCCGTGGGCGCACCTGGACATCGCGGGGCCCGGCAGGTCCATGAAGGAGAGCGGACTGCTCAGCAAGGGCGGCACGGCGTTCACGACCCGCACCCTGCTGCGCTGGCTCGCCGACCGCTGAGCGGCGCCGGACGGCGGCCGGGCCGCCGCGGGGGAGGGGGAGCCCCCTCCCCCTCCGGTCGCTCCGCGGCTACAGGATGGCGGCCAGGAGTCCCTCGCCCACGGGCATGAACAGCGGGATGGACGCCTCCTCCGCGCGCAGCCGGCCGATCACCTCCCGGACGGCGGTCTCCCGGGGGTCCGGCACGCGCAGCGGTCCGTCCGGCTCGGAGGAACCCGCCATGGCGCCGTTGAACACCACCATCCCGCCCGGACGCAGCAGGCGCCGAGCCTCCTCCAGGTACAGGGGGTAGGACACGGTGTCGGCGTCCACGAGGACCAGGTCGTACCCGCCGTCCGTCAGCCTCGGCAGCACGTCCAGGGCGGCCCCGCGGATCAGCCTCGCCCGTCCCGCGCCGAACCCCGCCCTCGCGAACGCGGACCGCGCGTACTCCTGGTACTCGGCGTTCGTGTCGACCGTGGTGAGGATGCCGTCCGGCGTCATGCCGCGCAGCAGCCAGATCCCCGAGGAGCCGCACCCCGTCCCGATCTCGACCACGGACCGGGCGCTGATGGAGGCGGCCAGGAAGCGCAGCGCGCCCCCCGTGGCGGCGTCCACGGGCGGGGCCGTCGACCGCAGGCCCGCGTCGTACGCGTCGGCGAGCGGCTCGTCCTCCATGGCGTCCCGCTCGAAGCGGGCCTGCTCGGTGCGGACCCAGGTGAGCCGGGCCGCTGTCTCCTCCGGACCGGTGATGACGGCCTCCCGCTGCGGTGGTCACATACGTGTCGTGGGCCCGACCGGGAAGCCGTCACCCACCGTGGAATGATGGTCCGACCAGGTCCGGCGCCTGGCAGAAGACTAGCCTGATCCGGACCGAACTCCGAGCGTGGCGGCGGGAACTTAATCCACGCCTCCCGGCGTTGAATCGGGATGAACGTACGTTGATCGCCACGAAGCAAACTCCCCCCGACCAGCCAGTCGGCGAATCGACGGGATGAAGGGAGCAGCGGTGCCAGAGACCGGCCCTGCCGTGGAATTCGAGGCATGGGAACCCCCGAGCTGGGACGAGGTCGTCCGGACCCACTCGCCGCGCGTCTACCGGCTCGCCTACCGGCTGACCGGCAACAAGCACGACGCGGAGGACCTCACGCAGGAGGTCTTCATCAGGGTGTTCCGCTCCCTGGCCAACTACACCCCCGGCACCTTCGAGGGGTGGCTGCACCGCATCACCACCAACCTCTTCCTGGACATGGCCCGCCGCAAGGCCCGTATCCGCTTCGAGGGCCTGGCCGACAACGCGGACGAGCGGCTGGAGGGGCGTGAGCCCTCCCCGGCCCAGCGCTACGACGACCGGCACTTCGACGCCGACATCCAGTCCGCGCTGGACGCGCTGCCCGCGGAGTTCCGCGCCCCCGTCGTCCTGTGCGACATCGAGGGGCTCTCCTACGAGGAGATCGCGGCGACGCTCGACGTCAAGCTCGGCACCGTCCGCAGCCGTATCCACCGGGGCCGCGCCCAGCTGCGGCGGGCCCTGGAGCACCGGAGGTCCCTGGCCGCCGAGCAGCACGGGGTGAGCAGCGGCGGCAACGTCAGCAACGGGGAGGCGGAGTGAGCAAGGACCACCTCGGAGAGCGGCTCTCCGCGCTCGTCGACGGCGAACTGGGCCCCGTCGAACACGAGAGCGCCCTCATCCACCTGGCCAAGTGCGAGTCGTGCCGGTTCGAGGCCGACATGACGCGCCGCCTGAAGCGCCGCCTCACCGGCCTGCGCGAGCCGGAGCCCGACCTGGACTTCATGGGGCGGCTCACGAGCCTGTCCCGCGACCCCGGCCCCGGGGGCCGGGGCCCCTCCGAGCCGCCGCCCGGGGGCGCGGGCTTCGGGTTCCGTCCGCCGCTGGGGTCCTCGCGCCCCCTCGGCGGCTTCCCCGGAGGGGGCGCTCCGGCCGTGGAGACCGCGGCGGAGACCGGGCCGGCCCGGACGGGGCCCGCCCGCCCCGAGCGGCCGGCCCGCCCCGCCAGGCGCCGCGGCGGGGACCGCTTCTCCCACCTGCTCCCGGACTTCCCGGGAGGGCGCTACGCGGTCGCGGGCTTCGCGGTCGCCACCGCGCTCCTGGGCACCGCGTTCGTCGCGGGCGGAGACGCGCAGGACACGCCCGTGGTGGAGCCCCGCCTGTCCGACTACGCCGTCGAGCACGCGGTGACCAGCCGTCAGATACCCGTCGTGGACTCCCGCCCGACGGAGGTCCGTCCCGTGGGGACCGAGACCCCGCCCGGGTACGGCTCCACCGAAACGACGCGGTGAGCGCGGGGGGACCCTCCTCCGCCACGTCCGGTCCGGCCACGCTCGTCGCCGTCCTGGCGCTGTGCGTGGTCCTGCTGACCGGGGCCGCGTGCCCCGATGCGCACCAGGTCCCCGCCGAGGGGGCCGACGACGGCATGTCCGTGCTGCGCCGGGCCGCGGTGGCGGGGAAGGAGACGGCCTACTCGGCGGTGCGCGAGGTGACCGGGGCGGAGGGGGAGGCGCCGTCCCAGGTGCACGTGGTGCACCGGCCGGGCGCCGGCCTCGCGCTCGCTCCCGTGGGGGACGAGGAGGCCGCGTTCGTGGTGCGGGCGTCCTCGGCCCTGGAGTCGCTGGACGAGCGCCTGCTGCACATGCTGGAGGACACCTACGAGGTGACCGACGCGGGCACCGCCGACCTGGACGGCCGGGAGGTCCGGGTGGTGGAGGCCGGACGCGCCGACGGCACCGTCGCCGGGCGGTTCTGGGTCGACACCGGGACCGGGCTGCTCGTCGGGAGCACGGTCTACGAGGTGTCGGGGGAGCCCGCGCTCAGCGTCCGCCTGACCGGCCTCGCGCCGGGGGAGGGCGACTGGCCCGAGGGGGCCGTCGGCGGAACCCCCTGGGGCGACGCCCTGACCGGGGAGGAGCGCGACGGTCTGCGGGAGGACGGGTGGACGCTCCCCGAGCACCTCCACTGGAACCTCAGGCTGGTCGACGCGCGCTCCACCGAGCACGCGGGCCGCCGCGTCGTGCACGCGATCTATTCGGACGGGTTGTCGCAGGTGTCGGTTTTCGTCCAGCGTGGGAAGCTGGACACGAAACACACCGCTTCACTCCGTGACGGATACGCCGGAACCGATATGGGGGGAAGCGGCGTCACAACACAACACGACACGGTCTTCGGCGGAGACGTGGGCCAGTACCAGAGCATGTGGCAGGCGGGCGGCTTCGTCTACACGGTGCTGGCCGACGCCCCCGCCGGGATCGCCTCGTCCGCTGTGACCGCGCTGCCGGGACCCGAGAGTTCCGGCTTCTGGGCCAGAGTGCATCGGGGCATGTCCCGGTTGGGGTTCCTCTAGGGTCGCCCTCCGACCGAGGCGGACCCGCCGGGCGGCGGGAGGCCCGCACCGGTCGGGGCGCACGCGGCGGGGCCCGCCGGGTCGCGTGTCGACCGCGAGCCAAGCGACAGAGCGACCCACGGAGCAGGTCTTGACTGAGGAGAACGGCCGTTCGGACCACGGGGCAGGGCCCTCCCGGTCGACCCCGCCGGACGGCGCGCCGCCCCCCGGGGACGGGCCGCCAGGCGCGGCGCCCCCGCCCGGCCGGCCCCCCGCGGAACACCGGCGGCACCCCCGGTGGGCCGTCCCCGGCCCCCCGGCCCACGAAGGCCCGGCCCCCGTCACCGCAGCCGACCGGGGCGCTGCCCCCGGTCCGTCCTCATCCGCCCCTCCCCGCAGTGGAGACCCCATGAACCACACCCCTCCCGGGCAGGGCGGACAGCCCGGCGCCTCCTCGAACCCCGGGGACCGGACCGGCCACCACCCGGTCCCGGGCGGGCCCGCGGGCCCCGCCGACCCCCAGAACCCCGCGGGGAGAGCCGGGCCTCCGGGCGCGCCCGGCCCGTGGCCGGACGCACCCGGAGGCCCGGGCCGCGCGGCCCACCAGGGGCCGTCCGCGCCCCACGGCCCGGCGGGCCCCGACCACCCCACCGGCTACACGGTCCCCTTCCACCGGTCGGACCCCGCCGACGCCCCCGGGCAGGCGGGCAGACCCGGCCCGTACGTCCCCGCGGACGCGTCCGGCCCGCACGTGCCGGGCCCTTCCGGGCCGCACGCGCCGCAGCCCGCGCAGGCGGCCCACGGGATCGCGCCGCCCGTCGCGCCCCGGCCGCGCGGACGCGGCGTCCCGGTGTGGATGGCCCTGTCCGGCATGCTCGTGGTCGCGCTCATCGCGGGCGGCGCGGGCGGTGTGGCGGGAGGGCTCCTCAACGGCTCCGCGGCCTCCGACGCCGCGCCGGAGGAGGACGGCCCGGTCATGAACGAGCCCCCGCCCGAGGCGCCCCAGCGCGACCCCGACACCATCGCCGGGGTGGCGCAGCGGGTCAGCCCGAGCGTGGTCTCGCTCATCAGCGCCGACGCGCGCGTCCCTGGCGGCGGCTCCGGTTTCGTCATCGACGGCGACTACGTCGTCACCAACGACCACGTCTCCAGCGGGCTGGAGGCGGACGGCATCGTCATCGAGTACAGCGACGGCACCCTCTCCGAGGCCGCCGTGGTCGGCGCCGACCCCAGCTCGGACCTCGCGGTCCTGTCGATCGCGGACCCGCACGACGTCGAGCCGCTCCAGTTCGGGGACTCCGAGGAGGTCATCGTCGGGGACGAGGTGATCGCGATCGGCGCCCCCCTCGGCCTGAACGGCACCGTCACCCAGGGCATCATCAGCGCCGTCAACCGGCCGGTCAGCTCGGGCCAGGGCGAGAGCGGCGGGCGCTTCTACGCGCTCCAGACCGACGCCGCCATCAACCCGGGCAACTCCGGGGGGCCGCTGGTGGACACGCGCGGCCGCGTCATCGGGGTCAACTCGATGATCGCGACCATGGGCGCCATGGGGGAGACCAGCGGCAACATCGGCCTCGGGTTCGCGATCCCCTCGGTGGAGGCGGAGCGCGTGGTGAACCGCCTCATGGAGGACGGCGAGGCCGCGTACGCGGACATCGGCGCCGACATCGACGAGGACAGCCCCCTCGCGGGCGCGGTCATCGCCGAGGGGGCGGGCGCGGTCGAGCCGGGCGGTCCGGCCGACGAGGCGGGGCTGGAGCCCGGCGACGTGATCGTCTCCCTGGACTCCCGTCAGGTCGGCTCGGGCGAGGACCTGCTCGCGATGCTGCGCAGCCGTGCCCCCGGCGACGAGGCCGCCGTCGACTACGAGCGCGACGGCGAGCGCGAGAGCACCACGATCGTCCTCGGCTCGACCGACGACTGAGGTCCCCGGGAGCGCCCCCGTCGCGCCCGCCCTCCCCGCACACGAGAAGGCCCCCGGTCGCCCGGGGGCCTTCTCCGTTCCCTCCTCCCGGGGCCGCGTGCGGCCCGGGGGAGGCGTGTCAGCGTCCGGCCGGGGAGATGCCCAGCTGCATCCCCGCCAGGCCGCGCGGCTTGCCGACCAGGGACTCGGCGATGCCGGAGATGACCTTGCTCGCGTCGGTGTCCGGGTCGCTCAGGACGAGGGGGGTGCCCTCGTCGCCGCCCTCGCGCAGGCGGGTGTCCAGCGGGACCTGGCCCAGCAGCGGGATGGTGGTCCCCAGCGTCTTGGTCAGCGCGTCGGCGACCGTCTGGCCGCCGCCCTCGCCGAACAGGTGCAGGGGCTCCCCGCCGCCCGGCGGCACGAAGTACGACATGTTCTCGATGACGCCCGCGATGCGCTGGTGCGTCTGCGCGGTGATCGCGCCCGCGCGCTCCGCCACCTCGGCGGCGGCCATCTGCGGCGTGGTCACGATGAGCAGTTCGGCGCTCGGCAGCAGCTGCGCGGTCGAGATGGCGATGTCGCCCGTGCCCGGGGGCAGGTCCATCAGCAGGACGTCCAGGTCGCCCCAGAACACGTCCGCCAGGAACTGCTGGAGGGCGCGGTGCAGCATCGGGCCGCGCCACACCACGGGCTGGTTGCCCTGGGTGAACATGCCCACCGAGATGACCTTGATGCCGTGCGCGGTGGGCGGCAGGATCATGTCCTCGACCTTGGTCGGGAAGTCCGACGCGCCGAGCATGCGCGGCACCGAGTGGCCGTAGATGTCGGCGTCCACGACGCCGACCTTGTGGCCCTGGGCGGCGAGCGCCGCGGCGAGGTTGACAGTGACGGACGACTTGCCGACCCCGCCCTTGCCGGAGGCGACGGCGAAGACCTTGGTCAGGGAGTTGGGCTTGGCGAAGGGGATCTCCTTCTCCGCCTGGCCGCCGCGGAGCTTGGTCTGGAGTTCCTTGCGCTGCTCGTCGCTCATCACGTCGAGCTCGACGCGGACGGAGGTGACGCCGGCGACCTTGGTCACCGCCGCGGTCACGTCCTTCTCGATGCGGCCCTTCATGGGGCAGCCGGCCACCGTGAGGTAGATCCCGACGCTCACGGCACCGTCGTCGGCGATGTCGATGCTCTTGACCATGCCGAGGTCGGTGATGGGACGGTGGATCTCCGGGTCTTGCACCGTGGCGAGGGCTTTGTGCACCTGCTCGGTGGTTGCTGTGGAGGACATGTGCTCAATCGTAGGTCAGCGGGGCGGGATGGTTGGTCTGCGGTGTCACCCGCACGTACCACCGTTTCCAACCAGGAGGGGGCGTCCCTCATTCCTCGCCGCGGCGGCGTTCGGCCATCCCCTGTTCATACTGTGACCAGGCGATAACGGCGTGGCCTTAACACTGGCAATACATGGCCGGATAGTAGTCTCGGCGCACGATGGGAAATGTGCCGCCACCGCCTGGTTCGTCCTGGCCCGCCGCGCCCGAAGGGCCGGAGGGGCGGGCTTCTGGGGCCTACGCGCAGGAGCAGACCTGGGCCGGGCCCCCCGGCGGGGGGCGGCTGACACCGCCCGGCGGGCACCCGGCGGTCAACGCCGACCCGGGGGTGTGGGCCTGGCCACCGCCCAGGCCGGTGCGCACGAGCGAGTTCGCCTGCGCGGAACTGCCCCGGGGTGAGTCCTATCACAGGCTGGCCCGGACCTCCCGCTTCCGCTGGTGGACGACGCCCCTGGCCCTGGCGGGGTTCGCCGTCCTGCTGTTCTTCCTGTGGATGGCCATCCTGCTCGCGGTCACGATCGTCGCGATCGTCGAGGGCAGCGGACTCGCCCCCGATTCGGTGCGCATCAGCGAGATCGCCCAGCTGGCCTTCGGCCTGCTGTCGTCGGCGCTGCTGATCCCCATCGTCCTCTTCGTCGTGCGGGTGGTCCAGTGGCGCCGCGTCGGCTCCCTGATGTCGGTCGCGGGCCGCGTGCGCTGGGGCTGGCTGGCGGTCTGCACCGCCGCGGCGGTCCTGCCGGTGGCCCTGGGCGTGGCGGCCTTCCTGCCGCTGGCCCGCGTCGTCCAGCCCGGCCTGGTGCCCCACCAGGGCGCCGGGGGGACCGAGGTGTTCGCGGCGGCGATGGCCGTCGTCCTGGTCCTGGTCCCGTTCCAGTCCGCGGCCGAGGAGATCACCCTGCGCGGCCTGGTCATGCAGATGGTCGGCGCGCTCGGGGCGCGCCCCGGCGAGCGGGGCGGCGACTCCGCGGTGGCCCGGGTGCTGCGCTCCCCGGGACCCTCGGTCCTGGCGGGCGGGACGCTGTTCGCCGCGCTCTACCTGGCCACGCACCCCGGCGACCTCTGGACCACGGCGGCCCTCGTCGTCATGGGCCTGGGAGCGGCCTGGCTGACCTGGCGGACCGGCGGCCTGGAGGCCGCGACCGCGCTGCACACGGTCAACAGCCTGGTGCAGTTCACGCTGTGCGTCTTCGAGGACCGCCTGTCGGAGATCGGCACGGGGGCCGTCGTCGGCGCGGGGCTCCCCCTGGGCGCCGGCTCGCCGCTCGTCCTGCTCCTCACGACGGCCCAGGTCGGCCTGTACGCGCTGGGCGTGGTCTGGCTGGCCCGCCGCCGCGGGGTGCGCCGCACCAGCGCCGACACGCCGCGCTGAGCCCGCCCGGCCCGCGGGTCAGGCGATCGGCTCCCGGGCGGCCTCCTCCGGGGCCGTCTCCGGGCGCTCGGGGAACACCCACGTCCGGTACGCGAAGAAACGGAACAGCGTGCCGATCCCCACACCCACCACGTTGCCCGCGACGTTCTGCGCGAGCACCCCGTCCAGGCCGAGCACGTGGACGGAGAACCCCTGGCAGGCCAGCTGGATGGCCAGGCCGATCCCGTTCATCACCAGGAACAGCAGCGTCTCGCGCCCGTAGCCCGTGCGGGCCCGGTCGCCGAACGTCCAGAACCGGTTGCCGACGAACGCGACCGCGATCGAGCACAGGGTCCCGACCACCTGTCCGGACAGCGGGCCCATGCCCGCCGCCCCCCACAGCAGGTTGGTGGCGCCCAGCTGGACCACGTAGGCGATCGCGCCGACTGAACCGAACTTGCCCACCTCCGCGGCGAGCTTCGCGAGCGCGGGATGGCGGGCGGAGAAGTCGCGCACGGCCGTCGCCTCCAGTCGTGTGGTCGGGGGGTGCGCCTTCGGACGGGCCGCCGACCCGGGGGCGAGAGGGGCTTCCGGCCGCCGTGCGCGCACGCTCTAGACTCTAGCCCGGGGACTTGAGCAGGGCCCCGGCCGCGGGTTCCGAGCCGAACCGGCCAGGCTCCCCCGCGGGGGAGCCGTCCCGTCACCGCGGTTGACGAGCATGTGAGTTGAGGAACTGTGAGCGAGCGTAACCGCACCGTCCCCCGCGTGGGAATGGTCGGAGGTGGCCAACTCTCCCGGATGACCCATCAGGCGGGCATCGGACTGGGCGTCCACTTCTCCGTCCTGGCCGCCGCACCCACCGACAGCGCAGCCCTGGTCTGCGGCGACGTCACGCTGGGGGACGACCGCGGCCTGGACGACGTCATGGCCTTCGCCAAGGCCAACGACGTGGTGACCTTCGACCACGAACACGTCCCCGAGCCCGTCCTGCGCGCCGTCGAGGAGGCGGGCGGGCTGCTGCGCCCCGGCCGGGACGCCCTGCGCTTCGCCCAGGACAAGCTGCGCATGCGCACCCGCATGGCCGAGCTCGGCGCCCCGTCCCCGCGGTGGAGGGCCGTCACCGCGCTGGAGCACGTGACCGGGTTCGCCGACGGCGAGGCGGGCGCCGGCTGGCCGGTCGTCCTCAAGGCCGCGCGCGGCGGCTACGACGGCAAGGGCGTGTGGATCGCCGCCGACGCCGAGGAGGCCCGGGCGGTCGTGGACCGGGCCGCCGCCGAGGACGTCCCCCTCCTGGTGGAGGAGAAGGTCGCCTTCTCCCGCGAGCTCGCGGTGCAGGTGGCCCGCTCCCCGCACGGCCAGGTCGCGGTCTACCCGGTCGTGGAGACCGTGCAGCGCGGGGGCATCTGCCACGAGGTCGTCGCCCCCGCCCCCGGCCTCTCCGACGAGAAGGCCACGAGGGCACAGGAACTCGCCATCGAGATCGCCCAGGCGCTCGACGTCACCGGCGTCCTGGCCGTGGAGCTGTTCGAGACCGCCGGGGGCGTCGTCGTGAACGAGCTCGCCATGCGGCCCCACAACTCCGGCCACTGGAGCATCGAGGGCGCCCGCACCTCCCAGTTCGAGCAGCACCTGCGCGCGGTCCTCAACCTGCCCCTGGGGTCGCCGCGCACCAACGCCCCCTTCACCGTCATGGCCAACCTGCTGGGCGGCACGGACCCCGACGTCTACAGCCGCTACCTGCACGTGATGGCCAAGGACCCCGACGTGAAGGTGCACTTCTACGGCAAGGACGTGCGTCCGGGCCGCAAGATCGGGCACGTCACAGTGATGGGCGACGACCACCAGGACCTCCTGGAGCGCGCCCGCGACGCTGCCGCCTACCTGCGAGGAGACGACCAGTGAGCAACCAGGCCCCCGTCGTGGGCATCGTGATGGGCTCGGACTCGGACTGGCCGGTGATGCGCGAGGCCGCCGAGGCGCTGCGCGAGTTCGACGTGCCGTTCGAGGCCGACGTGGTGTCCGCGCACCGCATGCCGCACGAGATGATCTCCTACGGGGAGGAGGCCGCCGGGCGCGGTCTCAAGGCGGTCATCGCCGGGGCGGGCGGCGCCGCCCACCTGCCCGGCATGCTGGCCTCCGTGACCACCCTGCCCGTGATCGGCGTCCCGGTGCCGCTCAAGTACCTCGACGGCATGGACTCCCTGCTGTCCATCGTCCAGATGCCCGCGGGCGTCCCCGTGGCGACGGTGGCCGTGGGCGCGGCGCGCAACGCGGGCCTGCTGGCGGTGCGGATGCTCGCGGCGCACGACCCGGAGCTGTCCGGGCGGATGGAGAGGTTCCAGGAGGAGCTCAGGTCCCAGGCCCACGCCAAGGGCGAGCGCCTGCGGCGCGAGGTCGCCGAGGGCGGCAGGCCCACCGGCTTCGGCCTCTAGGCCGTGGTCCGCGGACACCCGCCCTGCTGCGCGTCGCCCCGGCACGCCCCTCGCGGCGTTCTCATCAGTCGACAGGACCCCACCCTGACTCCTTCTTCGGCCTTGCGATGAACGCACCGGATGCGCCGCTCGCGACGGACAGCATCCACGGAACACGCCCTGGGCCGTGGTCCGCGGGTCACCCCGGGCCCGCGTCCGCCGGGCCCGCCGGGAGCACCCGCGGACCACGCCCCGGCGGTCCGGCCGGGACCGCCGCCGCTGTGACGCGCGGGTCCCGCCCCCGACGGTCCTGTGCCCGTGGCCGGTCCCGGCGCCGAACCCCGCCAGGGGTGGGAGACCACTGAGGGCGGGGCGGGCGCGTGTCAGCCGGAGGCGGGCACGAGCGCGCGCAGACCGTCCATCGCCTGGTCGACCGTGGGCAGCGCCTCCGGGTCCACGACGAACTGGATGACGTAGCCGGCGATGAGGTTGTAGACCAGCGACCCCAGGCCCGCGACGGTGCCGGGGTCGACCTCGTCGGGCTCCACGCCCAGGATCATCGCGGCCAGCTCCCGGCGGCCCCTGGCGAGACCCCTGGCGAGGGCCTCGCGGACGCCCTCGTCGAACTCGGCCTGGGTGAAGGCCTGGATGCTGGCCACCAGCAGGTCGCGCTCCTCCGGCAGGGACGCGAAGACGGAGCCCAGCAGGGCGCGCATCCGCTGCTCGGGCTCCTGCGATCGGGAGGCGTCGACGGCCGCCTGGAAGGAGTCGCCCCACTCGCCGGACGCCTCCAGCACCGCCGCGTTCATGAGGTTGTCCTTGGACCCGAAGTGGTAACCGATGGACGCCAGGTGCGCCCCTGACGCGGCGGCGATGTCGCGGGCCGTGGTCTTGCCGTACCCCTTTTCGACCAGGCACTTCCTGGCGCCTGCCAGCAGGTCGTCTCGTTGGCTCATACGGGGATCCTAGCATTTTGTACGTACGTACATATTGACTGTTGATTTTGACGTACGTACGATCAAAGCCATGCACACCCCACAGACCACGACGAACCGCCGGGCCGCGCCCCGCACCTGGGCCGGTCTCGTCCTCCTCCTGATCCCGGCACTGCTGGTGTCCATGGACATCTCGGTCCTCTTCGTCGCCGCACCCGCCATCGCCGAGGCGCTCGAACCGGGCGCCACCCAGTGGCTGTGGATGATGGACGTCTACGGCTTCGTCCTCGCCGGACTCCTCGTCACGATGGGCAGCCTCGGGGACCGCCTCGGCCGCCGCAGGCTGCTCCTCACCGGCGCCGTCCTCTTCGGCGCGGCCTCGGCGCTCCTGGCCTTCGCCCCCAGCGCCGAGCTCTTCATCGCGGGCCGGGCCCTCCTCGGCCTCGCCGGGGCGACCCTCGCCCCGTCCACGCTGTCCCTCATCCGCAGCATGTTCACCGACCCCCGGCAGCGCGGGGCTGCCGTCGGCGCCTGGACCATCGCCTTCACCGGCGGCGCCGTCGCCGGGCCGATCCTCGGCGGCCTGCTCCTGGAGTTCTTCTGGTGGGGCTCGGCCTTCCTGGTCAACCTGCCGTTCATGGTCCTGCTGGTCGCCCTCGCGCCGTTCCTCGTCCCGGAGTCGCGCGACCCGGGCGCGGCGGGCTTCGACCTCCCCGGCGCGGGCGCCTCGCTCGTCGCCGTCCTCGGTCTCGTCTACGCGGCCAAGCGCTTCGCCGAGCACGGCATCGAGTTCCAGGGCGCCGCCGCCCTGCTCGTCGGCACGGTGTTCCTGGTGCTGTTCGCGGTCCGCCAGCGCCGCGCCGAGCACCCGCTCGTCGACGTGGCGCTCTTCACCCGCCCCGCGTTCACCGCCGCGGTCGGCAGCAACGCCGCCGTGGCCTTCGCCGCCGCGGGACTCGGACTCCTGGTCTTCACGTTCCTCCAGACCGTGCACGGCCTCAGCCCGCTCCAGGCCGCGCTGTGGTCCATGCCCGTGTTCGTCGGCACCGTCCTCGGAGCCGTCCTGGCGGGCGTCGCGTCGCCGAGGGTCCGCCCCGGCCCCCTGATGGCCGCGGGCCTGCTGGCGGGCTCCGCCGGGTTCGCCGTGGTGGGGACCGTGGAGACGGACTCCCCGCTGGCCGTCCTCATCGTCGGGTACACGGTGACGACCTTCGGCGTCGGCATCGTCGGCACCCTCGCGAACGGCCTCGTGCTGGCCACGGCGCCGCCCGAGCGGGCCGGCGCCGCCGCCGGGGTCTCCGAGACCAGCACCGAGTTCGGCTCGGCCCTGGGCATCGCGGTCCTCGGCACCGCCGCCACGAGGATCTACCGCACGGCCATGGAGGACGGCCCGTCCGGGGCGGAGGGGCCCGCCGGCGAGACCGTCGCCGGAGCCGTCGCCGCCGCGCCGGGGGCCGAGGACCCCGGGGCCCTGCTCGACGCGGCCTTCACGGCCTACACCGCCGGGGTCTCCACCGCCGCCCTCACCGGTGCGGCCGTGCTCGCGGTCGCGGCCCTCCTCGTCGCCGCGGCCCTGCGGGGACTGCCCCCGGGAGCCGGAGGGGGACCCGGCGGGGCCGCAGGAGGGGAGGTCGCCGCGGGCCCGGGCGCCCCGGCCGCGGGCGCCCGGGCGGCAGCGGACCGGGATCAGGCCCCGAGGGCGTAGCGCCAGGGGGCCGCGCACTCCTCGGCGGGCCTCTGCTCCAGGTAGCCCCACTCCAGGAGGTCGCTCACCGGCACGTACCCGTCGCCCTGCGCCTCGGGGAGCTCCCCGGCCGGCGCGAGGACCTGCTCACCGCCGCCCGGCTGCTCGAAGTGCGGCGCGATCGGGCCCACCAGGGCGGTGAACCCCGTCGCCACCTCGTAGCAGTTGTAGTTGTGCTCGGGCCCGCCGGGCCAGGTGTTGAGGGAGTCCGGCGGCAGCGCCCGGCGCTCGTACGGCGCGCCCGCCGGGGCCAGGAAAGTGCCCCGCGGCGACCCGAACCGGTCCAGCATCCGCCCCTCGCGGAGGCGTCGGAGCCCGTTCACCGGCTCGCCGTCCACCACCACGAACCCCATGTGGTCGGGGTAGTCCCAGCCCTGGGGGGTGGCCCACCTGTCCAGGAACTCCGCCGGGGTGAGGTCGCCGAGCCTGTCGTAGGAGCGGACGAGCGACCCCACGGGGCCCTCCGAGGGGAGCTCGGCGGGCCCGAGGCGGCGGTCGCCGCACAGGTACGCCGCAAGGTCCTCCTCGGTGGGAGGGGGATCGAGCACCGGACAGTCGGCCTGCGGCGCGGACGGCGCCCCCGGAGGGGACAGCACGTCGGCGTGGGCGGGCGGCGCCACCAGGAGCAGGGCCAGTGCGGCGCCTGCCACCGCGGAGAGCTTCACGAATCGGACTCCGTTCGTTTCCTCGGGCGCCGACCCGGTGCCGGCCGCCCGCGTTCGACCACGGAGTGAAGTCAAGCACGGACGGAAGGTCACCGCGCGGGGTTCGCCGGAACCGCCGCCCGGAGGAGGGGAGGGATGCCCCGCCCCACGCGGTCGCCGGGGGCCGGCGCCCGCGCCGGGAACACCGGCGGCCGGCCCCCTCGGGGACCGGCCGCCGGAACGGGTCGGGGCCTACTGGCGGCCGAGGGCCCGGTAGGTCCACCCCGAGGCGCGCCAGAACGTGGGGTCGAGGGCGTTGCGCCCGTCCACGATCCTCTTCTGGGCCACCACGGTGGCCAGCTCCTCCGGGTTGGCCTCGCGGAACTCGGTCCACTCGGTGAGCAGGAGCACCACGTCCGCCCCCCGCGCCGCCTCCAGCATGGAGTCGGCGTAGTTCAGCTGCGGGTGCTCCGCGCGGGCGCGCTCCAGCGCCACCGGGTCGTACACCGTCACCTGGGCGCCGAGCGACGCGATGGTCGAGGCGACGTCCAGCGCGGGCGAGTCGCGGATGTCGTCGGAGTTCGGCTTGAACGCCGCTCCCAGGACGGTGACCGTGCGCCCGGCGAAGCTGCCGCCGATCAGCTGGCGGGCGAGGTCGATGGTGCGGGCGCGGCGGCGCTGGTTGATCGCGTCCACCTCGCGCAGGAACGACAGGGCGGGCTCCACGCCCAGCTCGTCGGCGCGCGCCATGAACGCGCGGATGTCCTTGGGCAGGCAGCCGCCGCCGAAGCCCAGACCGGGGCCCAGGAACTTGCCGCCGATCCGGTCGTCGTACGACAGGGCCTCGGCCAGCTGGATCACGTCGGCGCCCGCGACCTCGGACACCTCCGCCATCGCGTTGATGAAGGAGATCTTCGTGGCCAGGAACGCGTTGGCCGACACCTTGACCAGCTCGGCGGTCTGGAGGTCGGTCACCAGGAAGGGGACGCCCCCGTCGACCTGCTGCTGCCACAGGGCGCGCACGGCCTTCTCGACCCGGGGGGAGTCGGTGCCGATCACGATCCGGTTGGGGCGCAGGGTGTCCTCCACGCCGAAGCCCTCGCGCAGGAACTCGGGGCTCCACCCCAGTTCGGCCTCCCCGCCCACGGGGGCGAGCGCGGCCAGCCGCGCGGCCAGGGTCGCGGCGGTGCCCACCGGGACGGTGGAGCGGCCGACGACCACGGTGGGGCGGTGCAGGTGCGGCGCGAGCTGGTCGACCGCGGCGTTGACGTAGCGCAGGTCGGCCGCGCCGGACTCGTCGCGCTGGGGGGTGCCCACGCAGATCAGGTGCAGGTCCGCGAACTCGGCGACCTCGCTGAAGGAGGTGGTGAAGCCGAGGCGCCCGGACTCCAGGCTCTTGCCGAGCAGTTCGGCCAGGCCCGGCTCGAAGAAGGGCACCCTGCCGGAGCGGAGCATCTCGATCTTGGCCTCGTCGACGTCGAGCCCCAGCACCTCGAACCCCATCTCGGCCAGACAGGCCGCGGTGGTGGCGCCCAGGTAACCGGTACCGATGACGGAGACGCGCATACGGTCCGCTTCGACCACTGGTTGAGTCCTTCCTCGCTTTCGTCCGTTGCCTGTGCCGGTGGTTGTTCCCGCAGAAGGCGGTCAACACCCCGGTTGAGGGCAGGAAACGGACATGATTCGGCCGACGGGGGTGCCCCGGGGGCGCGATGCATCACCTTACGCGCCGAGGTGTGGCGCATGACCGAACACCGCGTGAACAGTCAGGCGCTCAGGTTACCGGTGGGTGCGGCCTCCCGGCCACGGGGGCGCGGCTCAGCGGGGCCCGCCCCGGAGGGGGCCCGCCCCGCCGCTCTCGTCGTCCAGGGGCGTCCAGGTCGCGCCGGACCCGCTCCGCCGGAAGGGGGTCGTGGTCCGGTCCGGATCACCGGCGAAGGGATCGTCCTGATCGAGGGCGGGGGGCGGTGCGGGCACGGCGTCCGGAACGGTGTCGCCCACGGGACCGCGGTCGCCCCGGGGACCGCCGTCCGCCCCGCCGGGAACGGCGCCGCGGTACCGGACCCGGCCGGGACCGCCCTCGACCGGAGGGGCGGGGAACCCGGCGCCGGCGGCCGTCCGCCAGCGGACCGGCATGGCCGCCGAGACCAGCAGCAGCGTTCCGAGCGGCAGCCCCGCCGCGAGGCCCGCGCCGGCCGGGTACAGGAAGCTCTCGTCGTTCAGCCACGCCAGGGCGGGGCCCATCGACGCGGGATGCACGGCCGGCCACAGGCACAGCGCCGTGAGCAGGGCCCCCGACGCCCCTGCCGCCAGCGGGGACACCCGGGACGCGACCAGGTAGGCGCACACGCCCCCGGTGAGGCACGACACGGCCGCCGACAGCACCGTCGCGACTCCCACGTCACCGGCGGCGAGCCGCGGGAGGGCCTCGGCCGACCAGGCGACGGCGGCCCACAGCACGGGGGCGAGGGCGATACCGGCGAGCAGGCCGACCAGGTGTCGGAGCACAGGAGTCCTTCCTTCGCGGGGGTCACCCGCAGACGTTGTCCCGGGCGGTCGAGGTGGAGAGGCCCTCGGCGGCGGAGGGCTCCGCCTCCGGCCCGGGGGACTCCGCGCCGTCCGGGGCGTGGAACCCGGTGTAGTCGGATCCGATCACGATCTGGAGCTCGCCGTCCAGGGCGGTGTCCTCGACGGCCTCCGCGCCGGGGATCATCCCGGCCACGTAGGCGGCGTCGGCCCCGTCGCCGGGCCCGTGCCTCACCTCGGTCGCCGGCACGTCGCTGCTGCTCCAGTTCTCGGCGGGCGCGGACAGCGCGAAGCCCGCCCCTGTCAGGCCCTCGTCCACCTGCGCGCCGAGGCCGGGGGTCCCGATCCCGTTGAACACCCTCACCCGGATGTCACCGGGGTCCGGGTCGCCGCTCCCGCCGTCACGGGGCTCCTCCCCGGGTTCGGCGACCGGCCGGTCGGCGCGGACCGCGGCGAACAGCTCCCGGGAGGCCGGCTCGTCCCACAGCAGGGCGACGTCGCCGCGCGGCGTCCAGTGGTTCATGTCGGCGATGGGGACCTGGGTGAAGGTGACGGCCCCCATGTCCAGGTCGCGCATCTGGTAGGCGAGCTCGTTGATCGTGCCGGTGTCCAGGCCGGAGTCCACCGTCACCGAGGAGAGGGCGCTGTCCAGGAACGCGGTCAGCTTGGCGGGGTCGGACAGGGTCTCGCTGCTCAGCGCCCGGTCGAGCATCGCGGACAGCACCTGCTGCTGGCGGTCGATCCGGTCCAGGTCGCCGCGCGACGTCGCGCGGGTGCGGGCGAACGCCAGGGCCTCGGTCCCGTCCACCTCGTGCGTGCCCGCGGCCATGTCCAGCTGCGCCTTGGGGTCTTGGACGGGCTCGGGCAGGCACACCTGGATGCCGCCCAGGGCGTCGACCACGTCGACGAAGCCGTGGAAGTCCACCTCGACGTAGTGGTCGATCCGCACGTCGGTCACCGACTCGACGGTCCGGACGGCCAGCTGCGGACCGCCGTAGGCGTAGGCGGCGTTGATCTTGTCCTCGCCCTCGCCGGGGATGTCCACCCACAGGTCGCGGGGGATGCCGACGACGGTCACGCGGTCGCGCTCGTGGTTGAGCCGCACCAGCATCATGCTGTCGGAGCGCCGCCCCGGGGTCGAGCCGACGCTCAGGTCGTTCCGGTCCTCCTGGCCGACCTCCTCGCGGCTGTCGGAGCCGATCACCAGGAAGGTCAGGCCGCCGGTCGCCTCCGGGCGGTCGCCGTCGGACAGGCCGGAGAACACGTCGAACCTGTTCAGGGAGCCGGACATCCATCCGGTGAAGGCCCATGAGGTGCCCGAGGCGAGCAGGACCAGGACGGAGAAGGCGCCCATCAGGAGCAGGCCCGTGCGGCGGCGCCGCGCGGCCCTGCTGGGAACGGTCACCCGGCCGGACCTGGGGGACCGGCGGTCCTCCGGCGGCAGCGGCTGGGAACGCTCTCGCCGGAAGCCGTCCCCCGGCCCCTGCGTTCCCGAGCTGTCGTCGCTCATCGGCGTCCCCGTCCCAACCGACCCACGGTGTCCTTATCCCTAGGTTGTCACCCGATCCGCCGAAGAGCGCGGGATGTCAACCCTCGGCGTGTTGTCCTCCGCTTTGGGTAGGACGCCGCCGGAGCCGCCGGGGTTCCGCTGTCACCGGGAGCCGTCCTGAGGCGTATCCGGTACCAGTGTGTGACCGAAATCCGTGGTCACGGACTGACTTACGCGTAAAAATGATCGCTTCCGGTACGCGCACGGCGGCCCCCGGTTCCGGGGAGCGCCGTACGGCCCGCCCGCCGCGGACCGGTCCACACCCCTTTCCCCGTCCCATCCCGGAGTACAACCATGTACCAGCAGCCCCAGTACGAAGCCGTGTCCCCGAAGAACTGGCTCACCACGCTCCTGCTCAGCCTCTTCCTCGGCGGCCTCGGGATCCACCGCTTCTACGTCGGCAAGACCGGCACCGGCGTCCTCATGCTGATCACCTGCGGAGGCGCCGGCGTCTGGGCCCTCATCGACCTGGTCATGGTCATCATGGGCAACTTCAAGGACGCCCAGGGCCTGCCCGTCAAGAACCAGGGCTGACCCGTCGGCGGCGCGGCCCGGCGGCGATCCCGCCGGGCGCTCCGGGCCGTACGGGTGCAGTACCGTTGACGCGCGCGAGGGAAGCCCCTCGCGAGTCCCCGACACGTCTTGACCTTGGGAAGTGCCCGTGTCCTGGCCGCCTGTCTCCGTCGTCATGCCCGTACTCAACGAAGAACGCCACCTCGCCTCGGCGGTGGAGCACGTCCTCGCCCAGGAGTACCCGGGCGAACTGGAGGTCGTGCTCGGGGTGGGCCCCTCCTCGGACCGCACCCGCGAGGTCGCCGACGGGCTCGCCGCCGCCGACCCCCGCGTCAAGGTGGTGGACAACCCCACCGGCAGGACCCCGGCCGGCCTCAACGCCGCCATCGGCGCCTCCTCGCACGACATCGTCGCCCGCATCGACGGGCACGCCATGATGCCCTCCGACTACCTCCGCGTGGCCGTGGAGACCCTGCGCGAGACCGGCGCCGACAACGTCGGCGGCATCATGGCCGCCGAGGGCACCACCCCGTGGGAGAAGGCCGTCGCCGCCGCCATGACCTCCAAGGTGGGCGTCGGCAACGCGCGCTTCCACACCGGGGGCGAGGGCGGCCCCGCCGACACCGTCTACCTGGGCGTCTTCCGGCGCTCGGCGCTGGAGCGCGTCGGCGGCTACGACGAGGCCTTCCTCCGCGCCCAGGACTGGGAGATGAACCACCGCATCCGCACCACGGGCGGCACCGTGTGGTTCCAGCCGCGGATGACGGTCTCCTACCGGCCGCGCCGCAACGTGCGGCTGCTCGCCAAGCAGTACTTCCACTACGGCCGCTGGCGGAGGGTGGTCGCCCGTCAGCACAAGGGCACCATCAACCTGCGCTACCTGGCGCCCCCCGTCGCCCTGGCCGGGGTGGTCGCGGGCCTGGTCGGCGGGTTCGTGTTCTGGCCCCTGTTCCTGGTTCCCGCCGCCTACCTGGCGCTGGTCACCGCCGCGTCCGTGCCCCTCGGCCGGGGGCTGCCGGCCTCCAGCCTGCCGCTGATCCCGCTGGCCCTGGCCACCATGCACATGTCGTGGGGCGCCGGCTTCATCACCAGCCCCCCGGGGCTCGGCTCCGACTCGCGCACCGCGCAGGGCGCCAGCGCCTGACGCGCCCGCCGCCGCGGGTCCCGGACGTGCGGCCGTATCCGGCCCGGGGCCGCCCCCGCACGGGGGCGGCCCCCTGCTGCCCGGGGAGCGGGACACGGAGGGGAACCCCTGGACGAGTCGCGGGGCGACCGGGCCGCGCGGCGGTTCGACGGCGAGTCGATCGCGATCGCGTACGGGACGGAGGGCTGGTCCAAGAGCCCCTCCCGAAACTCCTCGGCGGCCTGGGCGTGCCGCTCGCGGCGGCGGAGGAGGTGGACTTCCGGCTAGAGGCCTCGGCCCCCGCGCGGTTCCCGCCCTACCGGGCCTTGAGGGCGGAGACCGCCCCGGGCACGTCGTCCACCACGACCGCGTCCATGCCCGCCTCCGCGAAACGGGCCGCGTCGACCGGGTCCGGGCACCAGGAGACCACTTCCAGCCCCGCCCGGTGCGCCAGGTCCACGGTGTACGGCACCGAACGGCGGCCCGGCCGGGGGGCGTCGCCGGTCAGCCCGAACGACCGCGCGTCCACCGCGACGATCGCGCACCCCAGGCCGGCGGCTCCCGCCACGGCCTGGTCCAGCGGGTTGCGCACGAACGGCATCCACGCCGTCGGCACCTCCGGGGCGCCACCGTGGACGGCCACGAGGACGCCGGGGTCGAACGAGCAGACGAACACCCGGCGACGTTTGGCCTCACGGCGCAGGTACGGGAGGAGAAGGGAGGCCGTCCGCCGTGACGGAGCGTCGACCGCGTCCTCCATGACCGACTTGACGTCCACGTCCAGCCCGACCCCCGCCGGGATCGCCGCGAGCCCCTCGTCCAGTCCGGTCAGCCCCGCCGCGGCGCACTCCCGCGCGGTCAGGTCGACGATCGCCCGGCCGTCGGCCAGGGCGGCGTCGTGGTGGAGCACCAGCGCGTCGTCGGCCGTGCGCCGCACGTCGACCTCCACCCAGTCCGCCCCGGCCGCGGCCGCCGCCGCGTACGACTCCGGCGAGTTCTCGCGGGCGCCGTCCACCACGCCGCGCCCCGCGCCGCGGTGCCCGATGACCTCGGTGGCCCCGAAGACCCGGCTCACGAGTCCGCCTCCGCCAGGACGGCGCGGGCGCGGGCCCGGCGCAGGAGCGTCTCGGCGACCTCCACGTCCCCCGGGTTCGTCACCTTGATGTTGTCCTCCTCACCCGGCACGATCCGCACCTCCTCCCCGGGCAGGTACCGCAGCACCACCCCGCAGTCGTCCGTGGCGACCAGCCCCGGGTCGGCCGTCGCCAGGGCGTAGGCGCGCCGCGCCACGCCCAGCCGGAACCCCTGCGGGGTCTGCATACGGCGCAGCTCCGAGCGCGGCGGCACCTGGGCGACGGCCTCGCCGCCGGTCCGGCCGGGGGCCACCCTGACGACCGTGTCGGCGCTGGGCACCGCCACCCCGACGGCGCCCGCCTCTCCCAGCGCCGCGACGCACGCGGCGATCGTGGCGGGGCGCACGAGCGGACGGGCCGCGTCGTGCAGCAGGGCCAGGTCGGTGTCGGCCGCGCCCCCCATCGCGGAGAGGGCGGCGTACGAGGTGTCGGTGCGGGTCCCCCCGCCGGGAAGCACGGCGGTGACCTTGGCGAACCCCGCGGAGGCGACGATGTCCTCCACCCTCCCCACGTACTCCCGCACCATGAGGACCAGGATCTCGTCCACCTCCGGGCACGCCTCGAACGCGGCGATGGAGTGCTCGATGATGGGCCGCCCCTCCAGGGGCAGCAGCTGCTTGGGGGAGGGGGCGCCCATGCGGGCGCCGACCCCTCCGGCCAGAACCGCCGCGATCACACGCGGGCGCATGGCCCCACCTCTTCCGTCCACGGCTGGTGTCGCCGTTCCCTTGGCCGCACTCGCCGCGGCGCTCGTCACAGGGCCCGCCCGGGGGCGCGTCCCGGGACACGGCCGCCGCCGGCGGACCGCGCCGCAGGACGCGTCGGACCCCGCCGGCGTCCGCGTGCGCAGGGCCTTCGGCCCCCGCGGCCCCGGTCGGCCGGGACGCGCGCCCGGTTGTTCCCCATAAAGGACATGATCTCCGCCCTCGGGCCGAGGCTAGCGGACCGCCCCGGCGACACGGGGGGTGACGGCGCGCACCGCCCGCCGGGGGAGGGCTGGTTGGCGCGGCCCGTCGTCCGCAGCGGTAACCTATGGACGCCTGTATGGCGTGCCCGGTCCAGACCTCCTCCGATGCGGTGGGAACCGGGCGCGGTCCGTGACATCCCCCGGTCGCCCGGACACGCTCCCCCGTTTCCGGTACATCCGGCGCGGGGTGGACCGCGCGTGTCGACCGGTGCGCACAGGCGAGACACGAACACGCCTGTCCGGCACCTCGCTGACCGGACGAGAAAACAACCCTTGGAGGTGGCGGTGGCGTCAAGGGCGCTGGCCGTCTGGGAGCACCGGAAGGTCGTCGGCCTCCTGGTCCGGCGCGACCTGAAGGTCAAGTACCAGCAGTCCGTACTGGGGTACGCGTGGACGATGTTGGAGCCCCTGGCTCTGACGATGGTCTACTTCTTCGTCTTCGGGGTCATCCTCAACGCTGATCGCGGCATGCCGCCGGAGGCAGAGGCCTACGGCGGCTTCGTGCTCTTCCTCGTGGCCGGGATCCTGCCGTGGACCACCTTCGGCGCGATCCTCAGCGAGGCGCCGCGGGCGATGCTCACGCATTCCAAGCTGATCACCACGATGAAGGTGCCCCGGGAGATCTTCCCGATGGCCACGGTGGGCACGAAGTTCGTCGAGTACCTCCTCACCTGGCCGGTGCTGCTGGTCTTCGTCTTCGCGCTGGGAGGCCACTTCACCGTCATGGGCCTGCTGGTCTGGCTGCCGCTCGCGGTGGTGCTGACGTTCGCGTTCGGGCTCGGTGTGACCCTGTTCCTGTCGTCGGTCAACGTGCTGCTGCGCGACGTGGAGCGCCTCGTGCGGATCCTCAGCCGACTGCTGTTCTACGGATCGGCGATCCTGTTCCCGGCCTCCATGGTCCTCAGCTCCGGCATCCCCGAGTGGCTGAAGACCCTCTACCAGCTCAACCCGCTGATGGGCATCTTCCAGATGCACCGCGCGGTGTGGTTCCCTGAGTTCGCGGAACTAACCCCGAGCACCCTCGCGTTGACCTCTTCGGTGGTCGGTTCGATCCTGATGCTCATCATCGGATACTGGACGTTCCGCCGCCTGGAGATGTCCGTCCTGAAGGAGTTGTGATGGCGCAGACCGACTACGGCGCCGGGCTGACCAGTGGGCCGGTCATCGAGGCCAAGGGACTCGGCGTCAAGTTCGCCGTGAACCGCCGCCGCAAGCGCAGCCTGCGCGAGATGTTCATCCACGGCACCAAGCGCGACCCCAACGCCGAGGGCGACGAGTTCTGGCCGCTGCGGGACGTGGCGTTCGAGATCAACCGGGGCGAGTGCGTCGGCATCGTCGGCAAGAACGGCACGGGCAAGTCCACGCTGCTCAAGCTCATCGCCGGGGTCCTGATGCCCGACGAGGGCGAGGTGCACGTCCACGGCAAGGTCGCGCCGCTCCTGGAGCTGCGGGCCGGGTTCAACGACAACCTGACCGGCCGCGAGAACGTGTACCTGGTCGGGTCCCTGCACGGGATGACCGAGAAGCAGATCGACGAGCGCTTCGACGAGATCGTCGACTTCGCCGAGATCAAGTCGAAGTTCATCGACACCCCGGTGCGGCACTACTCCAGCGGCATGAAGGTGCGCCTCGGGTTCGCGCTGATCTCGCAGCTGGAGCACCCGATCATGCTGGTCGACGAGGTCCTCGCGGTCGGCGACAAGGCCTTCAAGCGCAAGTGCTACGAGGCCATCGACCGGATGCTGGCCAACCAGCGGACGATGGTGCTCGTCTCTCACAGCGAGAGGGACCTGCGCCGGTTCTGCAACCGCGGCCTGTACGTCAAGGGCGGCGGGCTCGCCCTGGACACCGACATCGACGCAGCCCTGGCCGCGTACGACGAGGACACCAAGGCCGAGATCGCCGAGCGCAAGAAGCGCGACGCCGCGAAGAAGAAGCGCGCGGAGCAGGCCGAGAAGCAGATCGACGACCAGGAGTCCGGCGAGGACGGGGCCGACGGCGGCAGCACCGCCTGAGCCGACCCGCCGCCAGGCCCGTCCCGGAAGGCCGTGGTGCGCATCGCCGGTGTGTTCCGGCGGTGCGCACGCTCCTTTCCGGGGTCCGGCCGAAAGGCCCCCGCGGGGCCGGACCCCGGCTTAGCGGACACAAGGTGCGTGTCAGTGTTTGATTGACTACGCACCGTAGGCAACGGTGTCACTCACCAAGTGTGGGAGGGCACCCATGGTCTACGGCACGTTGGCGCGGTCGGCCGCGCGGATGTTGGAACGCAGACACGTCACCCGGGCCGGGATGACGAGGATCGGCGTCGTCGGGGCGGTCGGCGCCGCGGTCTGGTTCTCCCGGGCCGACACGGTCGGCGGCCTGGCCGGGTCGGCCTTCCTGGCGGCGGTCCTGTTCTGCGACGCCGTCCGCGCGCGCATGCGGGCCGACCGGGGGGACGCCCTCACCCTGTGGCTGGCGGCGATGCTGTCGCAGCTGAGGGAGTGCGTGGTCTACCTGGGCCTGGCCGCCGGCGCGGTCCTGGCGGGCCTCGGGGGCGCGTGGGGCTGGGCGGCGGGCGCGCTCGTCGCTCTGGCCCTGCGGGACTCGCTCCTGGCGGCCCACGGGGCCCCGGTCGCGGCCTTCCCGGGGCGGGACGCGAAACCCGCCCCGCTGTCCTCCCAGGGGTGCGCTGGCGGCCTCCTGGGTGGATTGGCGCCCTGCTGTCCCACCCGTCCCCCGCGCGACGGCGACCCCGGACTGACGAGCCGGCTGCTCGGCGCCGCGGTCCCGGGGCCCCGTTCGCCCGGGGCCCGCGGCAGGGCCCCGGGGGCGGCCGCCGTCGGCGCGGCCGCCGCGGGGGTCCGGTCCGACGGGATCCCGCCCCGGCCGCGTGAGGCCGAACCCGCCGGGTGCCGCACGTCCGGGGACGGCCCCCGCCGCGCCCCCGGCGCGGGCCGCGGCGCGCCGGACACCCGGCCCGGGGCCCTCCGGCCGGACCCGGCGCCGACCGCCCCGGCCCGGCGGCTCACCGCCTTCTCCCAGCCGACGCGCTTCCTGGTGATCGCCGTGACCGCCACGCTCTGGGACGCGCGGGTCGCCTTCGTCACCCTCATCGTGGGCTGCGCGATCGCCGTCACCGGGGAACTCGTCGACCCCACCGCGCGCGGGGTGCGCCGGTGAGCCGGGCCGGGGCGGGCGCGACCGGGGCGCACACCGGGGGAGGGCGGGTCCCGACCGCTCCGGACCTGCGATTTCTCCGTGATGACGGTCACATGTCGTACCTGCTGGGCCGGATCGCGCCGGGTGCCGTACCTCCCCTGCTGCCCGCGCTCGCCGGGGCGCTGGTCGTCGGAACACTCCTCGTGGCAGACCGAGGACACTTGGCAGGCATTACCCTGTTCGCACCGGTCGCTGCCCTGCTACTGTCCGGACTGGCCTCCGGCCACCCCCACGACGGACGGTCCGACTGGCTCGTACCACCCGTCCTCCGTGCCACCGAGTACACCTTTCTGGCGGTGCTGGGACTGGCGTCCGGCGTACCAGGTCCCCTGGTGTTCGTACTCTTGGTGGCAGTCGTCTGCCACCATCGCGACGACGTGGCACGCCCCACGGCCGGCACGGCCAGACCGGCGTGGGTGCGCGGCGCGGCACTCGGGTGGGACGGCCGCATGCTCGCCGTCGCCGCAGGGGGCGCGCTCCACGCGCTCACCCCCGCCTACGGCATACTCGCCGGATACCTGGCGGTGCTGCTCGTGCGGGAGTCCGTGCGCACCTGGAGTGCGACACCGGTGACCGACGTGCTCACCATGACCACCGCTCCCCCCGGCGGTGGCGACACGGGCCCTGGAGATCCCCGGATCTCCCGACCCGGCAGCGGAGACGGAGACGGGGGCCAACCGGCCGCCGGAACGAACGGGGAGGCGTGACAGCCTCCCCGACACAAGGAGGAACACGCCCTCATGCTCGGAATGGTTCTCGCCGCAGGCGCGGGGCGCCGGCTGCGTCCTTACACCGACACCCTGCCCAAGGCCCTGGTGCCAGTCGACGGCGAGACGACCATCATGGACATCTCGCTGCGCAACCTGGCGGCGGCCGGGCTCACCGACGTCGTCGTCGTGGTCGGCTACCGCGCGGAGGCCGTCGAGGCGCGCAAGGAGGCCCTGGAGGAGCGCCACGGCGTCAAGCTCACCCTCAGCTACAACGACAAGGCCGAGGAGTGGAACAACGCCTACTCCCTGTGGACCGCGCGCGAGTTCTTCTCCGAGGGCGTCCTCCTGGTCAACGGCGACACCGTCCACCCGGTGAGCGTCGAGGAAACGCTACTCGCCGCCCGGGGGCCGGAACTCCTCCTCGCGGTGGACAACGTGAAAAGCCTCGCCGACGAGGAGATGAAGGTGACCCTCGACGAGGGCGGCCACCTCAGGAACATCACCAAGCTCATGGACCCGGCCACCGCCGCCGGCGAGTACATCGGCGCCACCCTCATCGAGGGGTCCCTGGCCCCCCGCCTCGCCGACGCCCTCAAGGCCACCTGGGAGCGCGACCCGCAGCTCTACTACGAGGACGGCTACCAGGAGCTGGTCAACCGGGGCGAGAAGGTCGCCGTGGCGCCCATCGGCGAGGTGGACTGGGTCGAGGTCGACAACCACGACGACCTCGCCAAGGCCAGGGAGATCGCGTGCCGCTACTAGCCCGAATGCTCCCCTCCCCGCTGGCGATCGACGTGCGGCGGGGGGCGGTCTCCTCCCTCGGGACGCTGCTCGCCGACCGGCGGATCGCCACCGAGGGCCGCATCGCCGTGGCCGTCGGCCCGGGGCAGGGCGCGCAGATCGCCGCCGACCTGGACCTGCCCAACTGCGAGGTCTTCCACGTCGGGGAGGGCACCGTGGACGCCGCCAACGAGCTGGGCAGGAAGCTCCGCTCCGGCGCGTACGAGGCGGTCGCGGGCATCGGCGGCGGCAAGACCATCGACGTCACCAAGTTCGCCGCGACCATGGCGGGCATCCCCATGGTGGCCGTGGCCACGAACCTCGCCCACGACGGCATCGCCTCCCCCGTCAGCTCCCTGGAGCACGAGGGCGGCAAGCCGTCCATCGGCGTCACCATGCCCATCGCCGTCGTCATCGACGTCGACTACGTCCGCGCGGCCCCCTCGCACCTGGTGCGCTCGGGCATCGGCGACGTGGTCAGCAACATCTCGGCCATCGAGGACTGGGAGCTGGCCGGCCGCGTCAACGGCGAACCCGTGGACGGCATGGCCGTCACCTTCGCCCGGGTCGCGGCCGAGGCGGTCCTGCACCGCCCCGACTCGGTGGAGTCCGACGCGTTCCTCACCGTGCTCGCCGAGGGCCTCGTGCTCTCCGGGATGGCCATGTCGGTCGCCGGGTCCAGCAGACCCGCCAGCGGCGCGTGCCACGAGATCCTGCACGCGGTCACCCAGCTCCACCCGGGCGTCAGCAACCACGGCGAGCTCGCCGGACTGGGCGCGCTCTACGCGTCCTTCCTGCGGGTGCGGCACCTGGGCTGGTCGGAGTCGCGGATGAACGAGATCCGCGACTGCCTGATCCGCCACGAACTGCCCGTCGTCCCGTCCGACGTCGGCCTCGACGAGGCGGCGTTCGCGCGGGCGGTGGCCCACGCGCCGGACACCCGGCCGGGCCGGTTCACCATCCTGGAACACCTGAACCTCTCCGAGGACGAGATCGGACGGAGCGTCAAGGACTATGTCGAAGCCGTCGGTCGCTGAGGTCAGAGCAGGGGGCCAGCCCGCCGGCATCAAGGAGCGGACCAACGAGGAGCACTGGGCCGGCCGCCTCTACATGCGGGACATCTCGCCGTACCTGACGACGTTCTTCGTCCGGCTGCGCGTCCCGCCCAACCCCATCACCTACCTGATGATGGCGTTCGGGGTCCTGTCCGGGGTGGTCGTCGCGTTCGGCGGACTGTGGTCGGCCGTCCTCGCTGCGGTGTTCATCCAGGTCTACCTCCTGCTGGACTGCTCCGACGGCGAGGTGGCCCGGTACACCGGGCGCACCAGCGTCGCGGGGATCTACCTGGACCGGATCGGGCACTACGTGTCCGAGATCGCGCTCCTCATCGGCCTGGGCATCCGCGCCCAGGGCGAGTGGGAGGCGGGCGGCTGGGTGATCCTGGGCATGGCCGCGGCGATCGGCGTCGCCCTGATCAAGGCCGAGACCGACAACGTCGTGGTGGCCCGCGCCAAGGCCGGGCTGCCCGAGAAGGTCTCGGACGAGGCGATGCGGCCGCGCTCCTCCGGGCTGAGCCTGGCGCGCCGCCTGGCCTCCGCCCTCAAGGTCCACCGGCTCATCCAGGCGGTGGAGCTGTCCCTGATCATCGTGGCTGCCGCCGTGGTGGACGCCTTCCTCGGCGACCTGGCCGCCACCCGCTTCCTGGTGGCGGCGTGCGCGTTCGTGGCCGTGGTGATGAGCTTCGCCCACTTCGTGAGCGTCCTCGCCTCCCGGCGCCTGGAGTGAACCGCCGGCCGCAGCGCCGGTGAGCCGCCCCTCCCACGGGGCCGCGGTCGGGTACCCCGTCCACGGCCCCGTACACCTCCCTTTTATTCTTTCGTTAGTCTGTTTCTGCGAATGTTGGCGGGTGTCAACCTGCCAGCAGCATGTCGTCCACTGAACGGTCGCAAACATGGCCACACCCGTGATCCCACCCGCGTCTGACACCGCGACGTCCGCGGCTGAGGTCTCCCGAGCGCCAAGAGCCGAACGGAGCCGCGCCCAGGTGTCCGGTAGCAGCAAGCCCACACTTTCCTGCGTCCTGCTGACGATGGGCACCCGCCCCGCCGAGCTGCGCCGCGCGATCACCAGCGTGTTCGAGCAGGAGGACGCGGACGTCGAGGTCGTGGTGGTCAGCAACGGGGCGCAGCTGCCGGAGATGCCCGAGGGCGTGACCACGGTTCTCCTCCCGGAGAACGTCGGCATCCCCGAGGGGCGCAACCACGGGGTCAAGGCCACCGACGGCGACATCATCCTCTTCCTGGACGACGACGGCTGGTACCGCTCGACCGACCTGGCCCGCCACGTGCGGGAGCGGTTCGCCGCCGACACGTCCCTGGGCGCGCTGTCCTTCCGGATCGCCGACCCCGACGGCGGCCCCGACCAGCGCCGCCACGTGCCGCGCCTGCGCGTGGGGGACTCCCGGGAGTCGAGCGTGGTCACCACGTTCCTCGGCGGGGCCTGCGCCATCCGCCGCACGGCCTTCGAGGCCGGCGGGGGGCTGCCCGGCGACTTCTTCTACGCCCACGAGGAGACCGACCTCGCCTGGCGCATCATGGACGCCGGTTACACGATCGAGTACGACGCCGACGCGGTCATGTACCACCCCGCGGTGGCGCCGACGCGGCACGAGAACTTCTACCGGCTCAACGCCCGCAACCGGGTGTGGCTGGCCCGCCGCAACCTCCCGTGGCCCCTCGCCTTCGCCTACCTCGGCACCTGGGTGGGGCTGACGGTGCTGCGCGAGCGCGACCGCGCCGCGCTGCGCTCGTGGTTCGCCGGGTTCCGCGAGGGCTGGCGCGAGGACGCCGGCCCGCGCACCCCGATCCGCTGGTCGACCGCGTGGCGGATGACCCGGGCCGGGCGCCCGCCGGTCATCTGACCCCGGACGGCGCCCGACCGCCCCGCGGGAGGGCGGTCGCGACGGGCCGGGCAGGACACGGCCGAGGGGCCGGACACCGTTCGCGGGTGTCCGGCCCCTCGGCCGTCGTACGGGTCAGACCTCGGTGAAGGCCTCCTCGAAGTCCAGGCGGGGGAGGCGGTCGAACCAGGCGTCCGGGCCGGGGTTGCCGATGTTCATGACGACCAGCGGCCGGAGCGGGGAGTCCTCGCCGAAGAACTCCCGGCGCACCCCCTCGGCGTCGAAGCCGGTCATGGGACCGGCGGCCAGGCCCGCGGCGCGGACCCCGACGATCAGGTACGCGATCTGGAGGAGGGTGTTCTGGGCGGCCATGGTCTCGCGGGCCTCGACGGGCATCCCGGCGAAGTTGTCGCGGGCGTCCGGGGCCACGGGGAACGTCTTCGGGAAGTGCTCGTGGAAGTCGCTGTCCGCGGACAGGATCAGCGTGAGCGGGGCCGTCGAGGTCTTCGGCGCGTTGTTGCCCGCCATGTGCGGGACGAGGCGCTCGCGGGCCTCCGGCGAGCGCACGACGGTGACCCGCAGCGGCTGGTTGTTCATGGCGGTCGGCCCGTACTTGACGAGGTCGTGGATCGCGCGCACCTGCTCGTCGGTCACCGGCTCGTCGGTGAAGGAGTTGGCGGTGCGGGCGTCGCGGAACAGGAGGTCCTGCGCGGCCTTGTCGAGAACCAGCGTCTCACTCATGTGTCATACCTCGGTCGTGCTCGTGATCAGGGAGAATGCCGAAAAAGCGCTCCGGCACGAGCAACAACCTAGTTGACCAGGAAGATATTTCTCAGGGCTGGTAGGTGTGGCTTCCTTCACGGACCCCTGTGCCCTGCGCCCCTCTCGGCAGGGGGACGACGGGGACCGGGCCGGCCGCCTCGTCCACCCATGCCTCCAGGCGCTTCACGAACACCCTGGCCTGGACCGGCCAGTGGTAGGACGCCTGCGCGATCTCGTGCCCCGTCCGGGCCAACCGCTCGCGCAGCTCCCCGTCGCGCTTCAGCCGCAGTACCGCCTCCGCGGCGGCCGGCACGTCCCCGAACGGGACGACCAGGCCGGCGGGGCCCTCCGGGCGCCCCGTCACCAGGCCCTCCGCCATCGGGTTCGCCGTCGTCACGACGGGCAGGCCGTGCGCCATGTACTCCACGACCTTGGTCGGCATCGAGTGCCGGTAGTTCGGGGTGTCGTGCAGCAGGCTGACCCCGGCCAGGGCGCCCGCGCACATGCGCAGCGCCCGGTCGTTGGGCACGAACCCGTACCAGTCCAGGGCGTCCTCCTGCTGGGCCTCGCGGAGCATCGGCCGCACGCCGACGTCGGCCCCGCCGATGACCTCCAGCCGCACCCCGTGGGGGCGGAGCGTCCGGCCGAGCTCGACCAGCTCGCGGGCGCCCCGTGCCATCGAGACGTGCCCGAGGTAGACCACCCGGTCGTCCCCGGGGGCGCGGAGGGGGATCTCCGGCACCTCGGTGGTGTTGGGCACCACCGGGTGGTCGCACCGGAAGCGGGAGCGGTACCCCTCCTCCGCCAGCAGCAGCCGCATGCGGCGCTCCGCGCGCCGTTCGAAGGCCCGGACCACGCCGCCCAGGGGCCGCCGCAGCGGCTTGGGCACCCACGGCTTCGTGAGCAGGGCGGCGGCCGTGTCCTCGTGCACGTCCCACACCGTCACCGGCCGCTTCGCCGGCAGGGCCAGCAGCAGCTCGGGGTCGTGGAAGAGGAGCAGGTCGGCGTGGGGCGCGTGCTCGGCGAGCACCGCGCGGGCGGCGCGCAGCGAGGTCAGCCGTTCGCGGCCCGAGGCGCGCGGCACGTCCACCGAGCGCACCTCGGCCCACGGGGTCACGCCGCACTCCCGGAACGGGGCCACATAGGTCACCGTGTGTCCCGCGTCCAACAGGGCGCGGATCTGCCTGTGCAGGATCCGAGCGTCCTCCGGGTGGTGCACAACCGTGGCCACAAGCGCGTGCATCGAGTTCACCTACCTGTGTCACCGAATGGGGCCATCTACGAAGATGATCCGCTTTGTGATGGCGATACGTGCTGTTCGACACGGTATTCACCAGCGGAAACAGGTCGAGGAAAGCGCGGTGGCCAGGCGGGGTGAATCGGGTGAACCTTCCAGGAGCGCCGGGTGAACACGACAAGGCACGCCGATGGACACCGTGGGTGTCCGCGTCGGCGTGCCGGTCAGGGGCCCGCGCGGGCCGGGAGCGGTTCGGGGCGCCCCGGCCCGGGTCTCAGCTCACAGGACCTGGATCCCCTCGCGAGTCGGACGGCGTCGCGCCTGGGCGGGCACGGCCGCGGTCCCGGCCTCGGGGTCGGGGCGGCGCAGGACGCCGCGGGTGTCCAGGAGCAGTCGCGCGTACTCCTCCAGCCGCTTGGGCCGGTACTCGGCGTGGTCGGTGAGCAGGATCGTCAGGTCGGCCTCGGCGATGGCCTGGTCCAGGTCGGTGGACCGGGGCACGTCCACCCCGTCCACCTGCCACGACTCGACGTGCGGGTCGTGGTAGGCGAGGGTGGCGCCCTTGGCGGCCAGCTTGCGCGCCACCGGCCGGGCCGGCGACTCGCGCTGGTCGGCGATGTCGGCCTTGTAGGTGACGCCGAGCAGCAGCACCTTGGACCGCGACAGCGCCATCCCCGACTCGTTGAGGAGCTCCTGGGCCCGCTGGATGACGTAGGACGGCATCCGGCTGTTGATCTCCTGGGCCAGCTCGACGAAGCGGAACGGGTAGCCGAGGGTCTTGACCTTGTACGACAGGTAGTTCGGGTCGATCGGGATGCAGTGCCCGCCGACGCCCGGACCCGGGTAGAACGCCTGGAAGCCGAACGGCTTGGTGGCCGCCGCCGCGATGGAGTCCCACAGGTCGACGCCCAGCTCCTGGCAGAAGATGGCCATCTCGTTCACCAGGGCGATGTTGACGTGCCGGTAGGTGTTCTCCAGCAGCTTGGCCATCTCGGCCTCGCGGGTCCCGCGGGTGCGCACCACCGCGTCCACGAAGTTGCCGTAGAAGGCGGCGGCGGCCTCGCCGCACTCCTCCGTGAGCCCGCCGACGACCTTGGGCGTGTTGGCCACGCCGAAGGTCGCGTTGCCCGGGTCGATGCGCTCGGGCGAGAACGCCAGGTGGAAGTCGGCCCCGGCGACCAGGCCGGACTCCTCCAGCAGCGGCCGCACCACCTCGTCGGTGGTGCCCGGGTAGGTGGTGGACTCCAGGATGACCAGGGTCCCCGGCTGGAGGTGCGCCGCGATCGACCGGGCCGCGGAGGTGACCGCGCCCAGGTCGGGGCCGCCCTCGGGCGACAGGGGCGTGGGAACGCAGATGACGATGGTGCGCGCCGCCGCCAGGCAGGCCGGGTCCGTGGTCGCGGTGAACCCGTGCTCCAGCATGCGGTCGACGTCTTCCGACGAGAGGTCGTCGACGTGGGAGACCGCGCTGTTGAGGCCGTCGACGACTCGGTCGCTCACGTCGAGACCGGTGACCTTCAGCCCCGCGGACACGGCCTCGGCCGCCAGGGGCAGGCCGACGTAACCGAGTCCGAGGACGACGAGGTCGCTGACCGCCGCGGCGGACTGCTCGGGGACAAGGGCTGGGTTGGAGGCTGCGGCATCCACTTCGTGGTCACACTCGCATTCATTTCGTGAACGGGCGCAAGTTTCGAGGACCGCCATTACTCAGTGCCCGGGGCGTCCGAGTGTAGGTAGGTGTTGCCTCTGCTCACGGGTTCTGGCCTGGTTCGGACAGTTTCTGAATAAGAACCCGATACGCCTGGTTGTAGCGGTATGCGGCCTCGGCCCACGTGCGGTCGGCACCGACGAGGCTGCGACCTGCGAGGCCGTAGGCGGCTCGCTTTTCATGACTGTAGGCGAGATTTGTCAGGACATCAGCTAGACGTGCCGATTCGCCCGCGGGAATTAACTCTCCAGTCACTCCCGGTTCCACAATCTCTCGCAACGCCGGAAGATCGCTCGCCACAACGGGAAGCCCGCCCGCCATGGCCTCCACGGGTTTCAGGGGCGTCACCACACGGCACACCCGGTCGTCCCGGCGCGGCACGGCGAACACGTCCAGCGCGGCGTGGTGCGACCGCACCTCCGAGGCGGCCACCCGGCCGGGGAAGTGGGCGGCCCCCTCCAGCCCCAGCGACGCCGCACGGGCGCGCAGGGAGGGGAGCTCCGGCCCGTCCCCGACGATCAGCGCGTGGGCCGGCTCCCCGCGCTCGCGCATCAGCGCCACGGCGTCCAGCAGCACGTCCAGGCCCTCGTAGCCGAAGCAGCTCGTGGTGGTCCCCACCACGAAGTCCGCCCCGCCGATCCCCAGGCCGGCCCGCACCCCGTCGCCCGGGGGCAGGGGCTCCAGGAACGACGCGTCCACCGCGTTGGGCACCACCAGGAGGCGCTCCCGGGCCACCCCCCGCGCCTCGATGTCCGCCCGCATCGCCTCGCCCAGGGTCACCACCAGGTCGGCGGCCAGCATGCACTCCGTCTCGGCGGCGCGCTCGGCCCGGTAGAAGGCGTCGTCCACGCTCCTGGAGGGGTCGCGTGAGAGCCACGACTCCTCCAGGAACCCCCGCACCTCGTACACCACCGGCAGGTCGAACCTGCGGCCCAGCTCCAGGGCCAGGCGGGCGTTGTGGTGGTTGCTCGCCGCGTGCAGCACGTCCGGGCGCACGGCCTCCACCAGCTCCGACGCCATCCGCACCCCCACCGCGAGCTCGTCGGCCGCGTCGGCGGGGGCCGTCCACGGGATCAGCCGGTGGTAGGCCACACCGTCCACCCGCACCAGCGTGCGCGGGTCGCGGACCCCCTTGGTGAGCGGGTACCCCGCCCGGGTGACCACGTGCACGTCCATCCCGGCCTCGCGCTGGGCCACCGCGATCCGGTGGGTGCGCTGGGTGTACCCGGCGTTGGTGTGCGGCAGGGCGTTCGTCACCAGGTGCAGCACCCGGAGCCCGTGGCCGGGGGCCTGCGCGCCGTCCGCCGGACGCCGGCGTTCACCGGCCGGGACCCCCGGTTCACCTGTTCGCACCTCCGGTCGCCGAGCGTTCACCGTGTCGTCGGGCCGCGTTCGGGCACCGCGGGTTAACGTGATTCCGTGATGGTCAGCCGACGGGGACGGAGACGCGGGAACAGCGCGTCCCGTCGCCAGCGCCGTCCGGTGCTCAGCGGCCTCGCGGGCCGCGCCCCGGGGGAGGCGTTCGACCAGTTCACGGGCGGTATCGGCATCACCCGCAGCCAGGCAGGCCGCCACCAGGCGGCCCACCCGGCGGGGCGAGGCCCCGTCCGCGGCGTCGAGCACCGCCTCGCGGGCCTCCGCGCGCCGGCCCTGGTCCCACAGGGCGTAGGCGCGGGCCCGGCCGCCCAGGCGGGCGGCCAGGGAGCGCGCCGCCCGGCGCGGCGCACCGGGCGCCAGCCGCAGCGCGAGCAGCGGCAGGCGCGCCGGATCGGAGCGCAGGTGTCGCCAGGCCAACGACACGGTGAACGTCACCGCCCGCGGCCAGCGGGTGCGCGGACGGGGAACCTGGGTTTCGGGAGTCTGGGTGTCATGCACGGTCAGTCACATAACCATGCGGACGTGACCACGTGGTGACACCACGGCGACACGGACGGGACGGCTCGGGCAAGGAACACCGCCCGACCCGGCGCACCGCGCCCCTCGGCAACGATAAGAACACCCCAACAGAAGGAAACGTGAGAGTCGTGGCAACGAGCGCCCCCCTTGGGAGCCAGGACACCGGGATCGTGCACGTCGTCGGCGCGCGCCCCAACTTCGTCAAGGCCGCGCCCGTCGTCTCCGCCCTTCGCGGGCGCGGAGCCCACCAGTCGGTCGTCCACACCGGACAGCACTACGACGACCGCATGTCGGCCGTGTTCTTCCGCGACCTCGGCCTGCCCACCCCCGACGTCGACCTGGGCGTCGGCTCCGGATCGCACGCGGCGCAGACCGCCGCGCTCATGGTGGGCCTGGAGGAGGAGTTCAGCAGGCGCGAGCCCGGCATGGTGGTCGTGTACGGCGACGTCAACTCCACCGTGGCCGCCGCCCTGGTGGCCGCCAAGCTGCACATCCCGGTCGCGCACGTGGAGGCGGGCCTGCGCTCCTTCGACAACACGATGCCCGAGGAGATCAACCGCAGGGTCACCGACCAGCTCAGCGACCTGTGCTTCGCCACGAGCCCCGAGGCCATCGGTCACCTCGCCGCCGAGGGGATCTCGCCGGACCGGGTCCACCTGGTCGGCAACCCGATGATCGACACCCTCCTGGGCAACCTCGACCGCTTCGACGCCGGCGCCCTGCGCGCCCGCCTCGGCCTGCCGGAGCGCTACGTCGCCGCGACCCTGCACCGGCCCGCGAACGTCGACGACCCCGACAACGTGGCCCGCCTCACCGCCCGCCTCCACGAGATCGCCGACCTCGCCGACGTGGTCATGCCCGTGCACCCGCGCGGCAAGGCCGCCTTCGACCGCGCCGGGCTCGGCGACCACCCGCGGGTGCGCCTCCTCGAACCCCTCGGCTACCTCGACTTCGTCGCCCTCACCCGCGGAGCCGCCGCCGTGGTCACCGACTCCGGCGGCGTGCAGGAGGAGACCACGATCCTCGGGGTCCCCTGCCTCACCCTGCGGCCCAACACCGAACGGCCGGTCACCATCACCCACGGCACCAACCAGCTCGTCACGGAGGCCGACCTCCTCCCCACCGTCACCAAGGTCCTGCACGGGCAGACCCCCGAGCGGATCGGCGACGACACCCCGCCCCTGTGGGACGGCCGGGCGGGGGAGCGCATCGCGTCCGTCCTCACCCAGTGGTCCAGGTGACGCCGATGCCGCGCGCACGACGTCCCGGCCCCGTCCCCCCGCCGAGGGAGGGCCGGCAGCGCTCCGCCCCGATCCCGTCCCCGCGTCCCCGCCGCGACGGCCGCCGCGTCGTCCCGGTACCCGCGCAGCGGTCCCGGTGATCCCCCATGGCACACTCCCACCCGTCCTCCCCCGTCCCGTCCAGACGTCCCGTCCGGCCCTCGACGCGCCTCTCCATGGGCATCCGCACCCGGCCGGGGACACGCCGGGAGCAGCACCCGGCTCCGTCGGACACGACACACCCGACGGACGCGGTGGTTTCGCCGATCCGACCAGAACGCAAGGTGGCAGACCGTGAAACGGCGTGAACAGAGCCAGACCGAACAGCTCAAACAGGCCCTCGCCGAGCGCGACGCCCAGCTCCAGGAGGCGCGCACCCGGCTCGCCGCAGTGGAGGACTCCACCTCACTCCAGGTGGGGCGTGCGCTCACGGCCGCCGCCAAGCGGCCCGGCCGATCCCTCGTCAGACTTCCGCGAGACCTCTACCGGCTCTGGCGGCGCAGCGGCACCACCCAGCACGTCCAGCGCCGCCGCCCCGGCGCCGAGCCGGTCCGCTCCTTCGACGCCGACCGCCAGGAGGCCAGGCTCCTGAGCGGGATGGCCGGTAACAGCGAGGACCTGCTGGTCGTCGCCACCGTGGTCGGGTCCGCCATCCAGGACGCCGTGTCCCCCTACCTGCACTCCGTGCCGCTGCGCCCCCACGACGCCCAGATCGTCATGGACGGGGTGGACGTCGACCTGGTCCTGGTCTCGGCGTCGGCCGCGGCCGCCGGATCGCCGTGGGCGCACGTCGGGGACCCGGCGGCCGCCGACCGCACCCGCGCCCTGCACTGGGTCCTGGAGTCCGCCGCCGCGCGCGGCATCCCCACGGTGCTCCTCGAGGACGCCCCGGCCCCGCCCGCCCTGCGCGAACTCGGCTTCGACCGGGTCCACCGCGGGGACGCCGGGGTCCCGCTGCACCTGTTCAACCCGGTCGCCGCCGACCTGACCCCCGGCCCGAAGGCCGTGTTCGTCCGGGAGACGCCCGACGCCCCCGTCCCCGAGGTGCTCACCGAGCTCGAAGCCGGGGTCGTGGACGCCGACTCGCCCGGCCTCGCCGACGCCCTGCGCGCCGCCAACGTCGCCGTCGTCCCGGCCTTCCCGGCCGACGACACCCGGCTCAGCCGCCGCGCCTGGGCGTGCGGGGCCGGCGTCATCACCCACTCCCCGGTCCCGCACGCGGCCAACCCGCACGCGGAGGCCCTCGCGGTCTCCGTGCCGCGCATGCGCGCGGAGCGGGTCACCCCCTCCGCGATGCGCCTCCGGCTCCGCAAGGTCTTCCTCCAGGAGGCCACCCCGGTCCGCCTCGCCGAGATCCTGGGGGACCTGGACTTCCCGCCCGGCACGCCCGGCTCGGAGCTCCCGCTCCGGGGCCGCTCCGTCGCCGTCCTCGCCGACCCCGCGGGGGAGGCCGAGGCCGACCTGCTCGCCTCCGACCTGACGGGGGCCGTCCTGCGGCCCACCGAGGTCGTCGTGCCCCACTCGGCGTCGCGCCTCCCCGGGATCCAGCGCCTGCGCGCCGAGGGCATCACCGTGCGCACCGTCCGCTTCAGCGCCCCGGACACGCCCGAGGAGCTCACCCGGAACACGCCCGGCGCCCCCGTCCCGCGCGTCGGAGGGCTCGGCCCGGACCGCTGGGCGGCCCTCGCCGAACGCGCCACCGCTCCCTGGGCCCACCTGTGGAACGGACCTCTCAGCCCCACCCGGCTCGCCGACCTGGTGTGCGCCGTGGAATGCTCCGACGCCGACGCCGTCGGCGCCAGCGCGGGGGACGGCCACGGGCCGGGAAGCCCGCTCGACGGGGCCGGGGACCTCGGCTTCTTCGACCGCCCGGACACGGGGGCGCCGCAGTACGTCTTCGTCAGCGAGGTCGTCCCGGAACTCGCCCGCACCCGCCTCCTGCGGCGCGGCTGGAACCCGGACGAGTGGAACCGGCGCGGCACGAGGCTCCTGGCCCTGGGCCCGGACAACGGCCCCGCCGGCCCCGACGCCGACGACGAGGACGCCGTGTACAACTCCACGGACGCCTCCACCGGTGCCGTCGGTTGAACCCCGACCCCACCGACAGCGCCGTCAGCCCCGCACGGGCCACCAGAAAGCATCCGAAGGGAAGAACGTGAGCACACCTCCTCCGCGCGCACTCTTGTACGGGGACGTGGACCTCAACATCATCGACGGCTCCGCTGTCTGGGCGCAGTCGATGGCGCAGGCCCTGGCCGCCGCCGGATGCGAGGTCACCCTGCTGCTGAAGGCACCCGTGCGCACCGACCGGCTGACCGAGCCCCTCACCAGGGTCCCCGGGGTCCGCCTGCTGCGTCCCTACGAGGACAAGCTGCTGCCGGACCTGGGCCCGCGCGGACTCACACCGGAACAGGCCGTCACCCTGCTCACCCGGCAGCACGAGCGCAAGCCGTTCGACCTGGTGGTGGTGCGCGGCCGCCGCCTGGCCGGGCTCGCGGCGCAGGAGGACGCGCTGGCGGGCAGGCTGTGGACCTACCTGACGGACTTCCCCCACAGCGTGGGCGAGCTGTCGGCGACCGCCACCGCCGAACTCACCCAGATCGCGGTGGCGTCCCGGTTCCTGCTCTGCCAGACGGAGGAGCTGCGGGCCTTCCTGGAGTCGTCGGTGTCGGCGGCCTGCGGCCGCTCGGTGCTGTTCCCGCCCGTGGTGGTGGTCCCCGAGGGCGTGCGCGCCGACGGCGCCGTCCACGCCCGCGCACGCCTCGCCTACACCGGCAAGTTCGCGCCCGCGTGGAACACCCTGGAGATGACCGCGCTCCCCGCCGAACTGGCCGCGCGGGGCGTGGACGCCGAACTGGTGATGATCGGCGACAAGATCCACGCGGAGCCCGCGGACTGGGCCAAGCGCATGCGCAAGGCGCTGGAGGGCACCCCCGGGGTGGACTGGCGAGGCGGCATGCCGCGCGCGGAGGCGCTCCGCCAGGCCGCCGAGTGCGGGTTCGGGATCTCCTGGCGGGACCCCTCCATGGACGCCAGCCTGGAGCTGTCCACGAAGGTGCTGGAGCTGGGCGCGCTCGGCCTGCCGGTGGTGCTCAACCGCACCCCCATGCACGAGGCGATGCTCGGCGCCGACTACCCGCTGTTCGCGGGGACCGGCGTCGAGTCCGTCGCCGAGGTGGTCGCCCGCGCCCACCACGACCGGGCCCTCTACGCCGACGCCGCCGCGCGCTGCCGCGACGCCGCCGCCGGCCACACGCTCGAACGGGCGGCCGAACGCCTGCGCGGCTACCTCACCGAGGCCCTGCCCCCCGCTCCGGCCGGGGTCGACACCGAACGGCCGCTCAAGGTGGTCGTCGCCGGCCACGACATGAAGTTCTTCACCCGTCTCGCCGAGTACCTGGACTCCCTGCCCGGGCTGGACGTGCGCATCGACGAGTGGGAGGGGCTGAACAGCCACGACCAGTACCGGTCCCGCGAGCTGGCGGCCTGGGCGGACGTGGTGATCTGCGAGTGGTGCGGGCCCAACGCCCTGTTCTACTCCAAGTGGAAGCGCCCCGACCAGCGCCTGGTGGTGCGCCTGCACCGGTTCGAGCTGTACGCGGAGTGGCCGCGCAAGCTCGACATCGACAAGGTCGACGCCGTGGTGTGCGTGAGCCCCCACTACGCCGACCTCACCCGGGAGCTGACCGGCTGGCCCGCCGACAAGGTCGTCGTGGTGCCCAACTGGGTGGACGACGAGCAGCTGGACCGGCCCAAGCTCTCCGGCGCCGAGTACTCGCTGGGCATGGTCGGGATCGCGCCGTCGCGCAAGCGGCTGGACCGGGGCCTGGACGTGCTCGCGGAGCTGCGCCGCATGGACCCGCGGTACACGCTCTCGGTCAAGACCAAGCAGCCGTGGGACTACTGGTGGATCTGGAACCGGCCGGAGGAGCGCGCCTACTTCGAGCGGGTCTACCGGCGGATCCAGCGCGACGAGCGGCTCGCGGCCGGGGTGGTGTTCGACCCGTTCGGCCCGGACGTGGCGACCTGGCTGCGCCGGGTGGGGTTCATGCTCTCCACCAGCGACGACGAGTCGTTCCACCTGGCCCCCGCCGAGTGCGCCGCCTCGGGCGGCATCCCCGCGCTGCTGCCGTGGCCGGGCGCCGACACCATCTACGACCCGCACTGGATCCACGACGACGCCGTCGCCATGGCCGAGTCCATCCACGAGACGGTCAGCGGGGGCGGGTTCGCGGCCGAGGCCGAGCGGGCGCGCGCCGAGGTGACCGAGGCGTACGGGCTGGGCCGGGTGCGCTCGCTCTGGAGCGACCTGGTGGTGCGGGGCAAGGTGCCGGGCACGGCGCAGGAGGCCGCGCCCGCGGACGCCTGAACCCGGGGCGCGCACGGGGTCCGGCACGCCCGGGTCCGGCGGCGGGCCGACCGGAACCGTGGCCGGTGGGACGCGGGGGCTCCTGACCCCGATGATCTTGTACTTGTAGCCGATCTCGGCGCCCAACCTCGCTATAGGTACAAGATCACGGGGGAGGGGCGGGGCCGCGCCCCCTCCCGGCCACCGCGCTAGACCGGGCCGGTCATCTTCGACAGCCCGCCCGCGCCCGCGGGCAGGAACAGCGCGAAGGTGGTCGGCCTCGTCTGCACCAGCTCGATCCGGGCCCCCTCTGACTCGGCGATGTGGCGGGCCAGGGCCAGCCCCAGGCCGGTGCCGCCGCCTCCGCTGACCTCGCGCTCGAAGATCCGCCCGGACAGGTGCTCGGGCACGCCCTCGCCCTCGTCGCTGACCTCGATGCGCACCGACTGCCCGGTGTCCAGGCGCCGGATGGTCACCGTCCCGGCGCCGTGCTTGTACGCGTTCTCCACCAGGGTGGCGATGATCTGCGTCAGGTCGGTGGGGACCGTCACCGCGGTCAGCCCGGAGACGCCGGTGATGACCAGCTCGCGCCGCTCCTGCTGGAAGACCGGCTGCCACTCGGCCTGGAGGTGGTGGAGGACGGGGTCGAGCTCGACCGCCTCCACCTCGGGGTTCTGGCTCTTGCGCGCCCTGCCGAGGAGGCTCTCCACGGTCTCCACCAGGCGTTCGGTCTGGGCGAGGGCGGCCTCGCCCTCCTCGCGGACCACGTCCGGGTTGCCGGACTCCGCGATGATCTCCTCCAGCCGCATCGTCAGCGCCGTGAGCGGGGTGCGGAGCTGGTGCGAGGCGTCGGTGGCGAAGTGGCGCTCGGTGGCGATCAGCCCCGCGATGCGCTCGGCGCTGCGGTCCAGGACCTCCGCCACCCGGTCGGCCTCGGGGATGCCGTAGCGGTGCCCCCAGGGCGTGGTGACCCCCGAGCCGAGCCGTTCGGCGGTGGCGGCCAGGTCCGCCAGCGGCAGCGTGAGCCGCCGCGCCTGGAACATGGACAGCCCCACGGCGACGCCGATGGCCAGCAGTGACAGCGAGGCGATGCCCAGCCAGGCGCGCACGACGCTCTGCTGCACCGTCTCGGCGCTCGTCCACACCTCGACCAGCGTCCCCCTGCCGGTGGTCGCCGTGGCCTTCTGCAGACCGGGCGCGCCGGGGTTCTCCGGGTCGAGGGCGGGGTCCCCCGCCGTCGCCCCCGAGGGGGCGCCCGCCGGCGTGATCCGGATGAACCGGGCCGGGTGGTCGCGGTCGAACTCGTCGGGGTAGAGCTGCCCGTGCACCTCGAGCATGGTGTCGCTCTCGGCGCCGATCAGCTCCGCCTCGCCCTGAAGCTGGCGGCTGTTCTCGTCGTGCACCAGTTTGTACGTGAGAGCCCCGAGGGGCAGCCCCAGCAGCATGACGGCGATGACGGTCACCACCAGGGTGGAGAAAACCATCCGCCTGCGCATGTCACCTCATGTCCGTCCGACCCCGACCGGGCCGACCGGCGCTGAGCGCGTCGGAAACCAAGGTCGTGTCAGTCCCGCTCGAACCGGAAGCCCACGCCCCGGACGGTGGTGATGTACGAGGGCTGGTTGGCGTCGTCGCCGAGCTTGCGTCGCAGCCAGGAGATGTGCATGTCGAGTGTCTTGGTGGAACCCCACCAGTTGGTGTCCCACACCTCGCGCATGATCTGCTCGCGGGTCACCACCTTGCCCGCGTCGCGCACGAGTACGCGCAGGAGGTCGAACTCCTTGGTGGTCAGCTGGAGTTCGCGTTCGCCCAGCCAGGCGCGGCGGGAGTCGTTGTCGATCCGCACGCCGTGCACGACGGGCACCTCCGCGCCGCCCCGGCGCAGCAGCGCGCGGACGCGGGCGAGGAGTTCGGCGAGCCGGAAGGGCTTGGTGACGTAGTCGTCGGCGCCCGCGTCGAGGCCGACGACGGTGTCCACCTCGTCGGCGCGGGCGGTCAGGATGAGGATCGGCGTTCCGTGGCCCTCGGCGCGGAGCCGACGTGCCACCTCTAGCCCGTCCATTTCGGGCAGCCCGAGATCCAGGACCATCAGGTCTATGTCTCCCGCACGGGCACGGTCGAGTGTCTCAATGCCGTTGACGGTCACGTCCACCGTGTAGCCCTCGCGACGGAGTGCGCGCGCGAGAGGCTCGGAGATCGAGACATCGTCTTCGGCCAGCAAAACGCAGGTCATGTTGTCGATCGTAGGTCCGGGGACGCGCATTTCCCTATTATGCGCGCCGGATGTCCCAAGGTTGGCTGAAAATACTCTAATCCCATACCGGTCAAATGGTTCGATTTGCTCTCATGAGACTTTTCTTTGCACTTACTTGTTGAAACTGGGAGTCTTGGTCGTACGCGCGCCCCGGGATCGGTTCCCGGGGCCGTGTGCACGCCCATGCCTCCCCCCTGAAGGTCACTCCGAATGGGAAAGTGGGAGGATTCATAACAAAAGGGGTAGTAAGGCGTCGTGGAGCGGGCGGGAAGCCCGTCGGCGCCCGCCCGCCCCGGCAGCCCCACCGAAGAACCCGCCCGAGCCGGCGCCCCCCGACAGCGAGGAGTCTGTACGTGAACCCCCACGACGAACACGGGTCGGACGGCGGGCCCGGTACTCCGCCGCGCGCAACCGAGGGGCCGGAGGGGCCGCCGGGCGCACCGGGCCAGCAGGGCCGCAAGGAACCCCCGGGCCGCCGGGAAGTCCCGGGGGCGCACGGTCCCCCGGGGGACCAGGGCCCTCCGGAAGGTTCCGGGGTCCACGGGGACCCCGGGGCGGACCGCCGCGCCGCACCTCCCGGCGGCAGCGGCCCCGCCTGGGGCCCGCCGCCCGACCCCGGCCCGGGGCCCGGCCGCCGGGAGCCGCGGTTCCAGCCGCGGCCGCTGCCGCCGACACCGCCGCTCCAGGGGCAGCCGGCCGGCGGCCCGCCCCCACCGGGGGCGGGGCGGGGGCAGGGTCCCGGGGAGCATCCTGCGCCCCCGCACGGACAGGTTCCGCCGGTGGCCCGGGAGGCCCAGGGGCATCAGGGGCCTCAAGGGATGCCTGGGGTCCAGGGGGCACAGGGTTTCCCGGGAGCACAGGGTTTCCCGGGAGCGCAGGGGTTCCAGGGGCCGCAGGGTTTCCAGGGGGCTGAAGGAGCCCACGGGCAGCAGGGCGTGCAGGGTTCCGCGGGGGACCGAGGGGGCCAGGGGCCTGCGAGCGGCCAGGGCGCGCAGGGCTTCCAGGGGGGCCACGGGTCTCCGCAGGCCCCGCCCTCCTTCCAGGGGCCGCAGGGGCCGTTCGGTCCGCCTCCCGCCCAGCCGTCCCGTCCCGGTCGCTACGGCCCCGGTCTCCTGGCCGTGCTCTCCGTCATCGCGGTCCTGGCGGGCGCGTCCTTCCTCGGCGGCGGCATGGCCCTGGGCTGGAGGGTGACCGGGGGCGCGGCCGGGGCCGCCACGGCCGCGGCCGAGTCCTCCGGGGAGCCCGGCGGGGAGGCGTCGGAGGAGGGGTCGCCGACGCCCGGGCCCTCCCCCTCGGAGGAGCCCCCGCCCACCGGCCGGCCCCTCCCCACGGACGAGCCGTCCGTCGGGGCGGAGGAGCTCATCACCGCCGAGGACCTGGTCGACGAGTTGCGCCGCGACTTCCCCATCGACGCGCGGGTGGACGTCACCGACGACATCTGCACGGCGGAGGACGAGGAGGAGAACCTCTTCCGGTGCACCTCCGCCATGGACACCAACCTGATGCGGGCGATCGCCTTCGACGGCGCCGGGATCGCGCTGTTCGCCGCCATGGCCCTGGAGGAGAGCGAGGACAGCACCGCCGCCGACATCCAGGAGGCCTGCCACTTCGTGCTGATCTGGTTCGACGGCGACGCCATGGACCAGGGTGAGCGCGACGACATGGCCGAGGCGACCCGGGAGGCGGCGGGCTGCCCCTGACGTGAGCGCCGATCCGCCGCTCGGGGAGCGGGGCGGCGGATCGGGGCGTCCGACGGCCCTGTGGGCCGCCCGGAGGCGTCGGTCGGGGGTCGGGACGAGGGCGCCGGTCCGGGGCGCCGGTCCGCGCCGACCGGCCGGGACGCGCGGGAGGGCGGTCGGCGTGGGGGCGGCCCGACCGGGGGCGAGGGGAATTCGTGTCGTTAAGCAAGGCGACGAATACTCTGCGTGACAATGGTGGCGTTGGAGGGGGTTGGCCTGGATTCGGGTCCCCCCGCATCCATTCCACCAGGACCACCCGGCCCGGTGCCAGGTTCCACCGTCTCCTGTGGACGACGGTTCCGTGACGCCGCGGCGGTGCCGGTCCCGGAAGACGCGAGGAACGGCGATGGCACACAGAGGCATCCTGAGAACGGCGACGGCGGCACTGGCGCTCGCCCTCCCCACGGCACTGGCGGCGCCGGTCGCCGCCGCGTCGGCGGACCCGCCACCGCAGGAGACCGCCGCCGCCCCCGCGGACCACGGCGCGCCCGGGGACCACACCGCGTCCGACGTCCACGTGGTCCCGGGCTCCTACTCGGTCCGCCACTACTACTCCACCTGGCGGGAGGCACGCACCTACCGGCAACGGGACACCGGGCACCCCACGGGGACCGCGCTGCCGGCCGGGCGCCACTACTTCTTCTGCCAGACCGAGGGGCAGCCCCACTCCGACGGGGACGGCCGCTACTCCACGTGGTGGGTGCTCACCGACGACAGCGCCAACCGGGACGTCTTCGTCAGCGCGACGGCCCTCCGGCTCGCCGAGCCCTGGAAGCCGGTCGCCGGCCTTCCCGGCTGCTGACGCCCTCCGCGCGGCAGGGGCCCGCCCGGGGAGCGCCCCGGACGGGCCCCTGCCGCGCGCCGGCCCCGGGGGACCGGCGCGCCACCCGTCAGGACTCCGGTCCGGCGGACGCGGTGCCGGCGCCCGCGCGCCCGCGGCTCAGGTACAGCGCGGCGCCGCCGGCGCAGACCGCGACCACGGCCGCGGCGACCAGGCCGAACAGCGCGCTGCCGGTCGTCGGCAGCGCACCGTTCGCCCCGTCCGGCCGCCCGGGCTTGTCGTCGCCCGGCCCGCCCCCTCCCGGCGGGGTCGGCCCGGCGCTCGGCGGACCGGTCGGCTCCGCGGGGTCCGTGGGGCCGTCCGTCGGCCCGACCGGCGGCTCGGTGGGCGTGCCGCCGCCGTCCGGCACCGTGGCCTCCTCGCCCACGACGATGCGGCCGGAGCCGCCCTCGGGATACGCCTGCGCCGTGATCCGACCCTCCAGGGTGTCGGTGAGCAGGCGTTCCAGGGCCACCTGGTAGGTCGCCCCGACGACGGTGAAGGGGGCGTCCCGGAACGGGTACATGTCCCCGCCCCTGGCGGAGAAGTCGTTGGTGACCACCGTGACCGGATCGCCGTCGACGACCTCGCCGTCCCGCACGAGGACGGTGCCGTCGTGCAGGATCACGTTGCGCACCCGTTCGCCCGGGGTCGTCACGGTGCCCGCGTCGTCCACCGCCTGCGCGGTGCGCGCCGGGTCGTACGCGAAGTTGACCCCGGCCACCTGCATGAACCCCCCGCTGGCCGCGGGAGCGGCGGCCACGCCCTGCTCCAGCAGCTCCTTGACCTGGGAACGCGGGAGGTCCGGGACCACGGCCACCTGGTTGGCGAACGGCGCGACGGAGTAGGTGTCCAGCGCGCTCAGCGGTCCAGCGGGGAGCACCGACGCGTTGCGGATGCCGCCGCCGTTCTGGATGCCGATCTGCGGCTCGGGCACCCCGTACTCGCCGGCGTTGCGCCTCCCGGTGTCCAGCAGCCCGTCCGCGACCAGGTTGCCCAGGTTCGTCTCCCGGGTGCGCACACCCGGGTTCTGGACCCCGTCGAGGTCGACCTCGCTCAGGGCCACCTCGGTCTCGGCGAGCTGTGCGACGTGGTCGGAGACCGGCCCGGTCACCTCGGCCTCGACCCCGGGGTGGGGGGAGACGGCGTCGCCGCCCGCACCGGACACGCGCACCGGCCCGGAGCGCTCGGAGACCGACACCAGGTCGCCCCCGTCGAAGTTGACGACCAGGCGGCCCACGTACTTGTAGTTCGACCCGGCGGTCACGATCGGGACCGCCGCGCCGTCCGGAGCGGTGGCGACCAGCGGGTAGGCCAGCGGCTCGCCCGTCTCCGGGTGGACGGTGACCTCGTCCCCGGGCACCAGGACGTCGTCGGGGCCGGCCATCACCTCGTGGCCGCCCCCGGCCACGATGGCGTCGACGCCGGTCAGCTCCCGGGCCACACGTTCCTCGTAGGCGATGTTCTGCAGGTGGGAGATCATGATGATCTTGTCGACGCCCTCGCCGGTCAGCCGGTCGACCTCGGCCTGGACCGGGACGACGAGGTCCTCGACCACCACCCCGCGCGGGCTGGTGATGGTGGCCAGCGGGGGGTAGAGGGCGCCGACGATGCCGACCCGCTCCCCCGAGACCTCGACCACGGTGCTGGGGGCGATCCGGCCCGCCGCCTCCTGGGCCGCCAGGGCCGGCTCGGCCGAGACGTCCACGTTCGCGGCGACCACCGTCGTGTCCCCGGTGAGCTGGTCCACGAAGTCGGCGTACACGTCCGGACCGAAGTCGAACTCGTGGTTGCCCATGGAGATCGCGTCGTAGCGGGCGTGGTTGGCGGCGATGGCGTCGTAGGAGGGCGCACCGTCCTCCTGGGAGGCGGCGAACTCGGGTCCGGGAAGGTACATGTCACCGGAGTTGACGGTGACGACACCGCGCTCGCGGGCCTCGTCGGCCCCGGCCTCCGCGCCGTCGCCCTCGGTCTCCCGGAGCCGGTCGAGCAGCGTGGTGAAGCGGGCCGCGCCGCCGAAGTCGTCCTGGCCGGAGGCGGAGAGCAGCTGCGACTCGGGGTCGTTGGCGTGGAGGATCGTCAGCGTGAAGTCGGGGGTGCCGTCGGGGGCCGCGGGCCGGACCGCGGCCGAGGCCGACGGCAGCGGGACCGCGAAGGCGCCCACCAGCATCAGCGCCGCTGAGGCGCGCACGAGTCTGGACATGTCTGCGGGACTCCTTCGGGGGATCGGTGGGGGGATCCGCCTGCGGCGGGAGGGGGCCGGGGCGGAGCACCCTGGAGGGGCGAGAAGGATCGGGCACGTGCCGAGGGGTTACGATGTGCGGAATCCGCGGTGCGGACCGGGGATCTCGTCCCAGCCGTACCGCCTCGTACAGCTTCTCACGCCCCCATCATCACCCCCGGTGACCGCCGCCGCCCCTCACACGGGGGAGTGTCGGGGAATTCGCCGCCCGATCCCGCGCCCGGCGGGCCGGCCGCCCCTACCATGGGGGAGGCAAGTTCGCTCGACACCCTCGGAGGACGTCAGTGTTTCCCTCTGGCCAGGACCCGTACGACCCCAACGGGGCACAGGGCGGAGGCGACGTCCCGCCGCAGCGGGGGCTCCCCGACTTCGGCGCCCGCTTCGACGCGCTCCGCCCCGACGCGCCGCTGCCGAGGAAGGTGGCGGTCGTGCGCACGCTCATGTACATCGGCGGCGCCTGCGGCCTCGGGCTGACGGCCCTGTTCCTGCTGGGGCTGAGCGTGCCCCAGGAGGTGATGGCCGACGCCCTGCGCCAGCAGGCGGACCTCGCCGCCGAGGAGGGCGTCGAGCTCGCGGTCAGCGTCGAGATGATGCGCTCCATGATGATCACCATGGCCGCCGTCACCGGTGTGTACGGACTGCTGTCCACGCTCCTGGCCGGCCGGATCCGGCAGCGCACCGTCGGCGTCTTCTGGGGCGTGGTGGCCTTCCAGACCGTCGCCGGGGGCCTCCTGCTGTGGAACCTCGTCCTCGGCGACCTGATCGCCGCCGTCCCGCTGGGCTTCGCGGTCACGATGATCGTCCACATGTTCTCCCGTGAGGGCCGCGCCCACTACGGGCTCCTCTAGGGCGTGGTCCGCGGACCCCCGCCCTGCTGCGCGTCGCCCCGGCACGCCCCTCGCGGCGTTCTCCTCTGTCGACAGGACCCCACCCTGACTCCTTCTTCGGCCTTGCGATGAACGCACCGGATGCGCCGCTCGCGACGGACAGCATCCACGGAACACGCCCTGGGCCGTGGTCCGCGGGTCACCCCGGGCCCGCGTCCGCCGGGCCCGCTCCGGGGCGCGCCGCTGCGGGTGCTACGGGGCGGACCCGTCCGCCCCGGTGTCCGGGGCGGCGCGGCCGAACAGGCGCGAGCCCTCGCGCGGGGGCTGCGGCGGGCGCACCGCCACCTCCGTCCACCTGCGCTCCAACAGGCCGCGCACGGCCGCGGCGCCCGTCCCCGGCGAGGCCTCCCCGCCCTCCGGCGGGCGCACCCCGCCCTCCGGGGACTCCAGGGCCAGCGCCTCCCGGAGCAGCTCCTCGGAGTCCGGCCTCTCGTCCGGATCCTTGGACATCGCGGCGAGCACCAGCCGCTCCAGGCCGGGCGGCAGGTGCTGGAGGTCGGGCTCCTCGAACATCACACGCCGGGCCATCTCCTTGACGTCCGCCCTCCCGAACGGGTCGTGCGCCACCGAGGCGAACGCCGTCACCGCCCCCCACAGGAACACGTCGGCCTTCTGCGTCGTGGGCCGGCGCTGGTACTGCTCGGGGCTGATCCACCCGGGCGTTCCCAGCCGGTCCACCGTCGAGGCGACCCGCTCGTCCGCCAGGGTGTCCGGTGAGGGCAGCCCGAGGTCGCGGTAGGCGCGGCGCATCCGGCGCAGCCGGATCCACTTGGTCGGGTCGGGGTCCTCCACGGGATGCGCGATGCCGAAGTCGAGGATCTTGGGTCCGGTGGGGGAGAGCACCACGTTGCTCGGCTTGAGGTCGCGGTGCACCACCCCGGCCGCGTGGACGGCGCGCAGCGCCTCGGCCGTGCCGACGGCCAGTCCCAGCAGCATGCCCCTGCGCAGCCGCCCGAACCGCTCCACGTGGTACCGCAGGGTCGGCCCGGGGACGTACTCGGTGATCATCCACGGCAGGTCCGCCTCCACGTCGGCGCGCACGAACCGCGCCACCGAGGGGCTGTTCACCCTGGAGAGCAGGCGGGCCTCGAGCGCGAACCTCTCGCGGAACCGGCGGTCGGCGGCCTGCTCCGGGTGGACGACCTTCACCGCCAGGTAGCCGTGCACGCCGGGGGAGTCCGCCGCGTACACGGTGCCCATGCCGCCGGAGCCGATCCGGCCGCGCACCCTGTGCCCGCCGATCTCGCGGGGGTCACCGGGCTCCAGGGGGTCGAGCCTGCGTGCGCCTCTGGCCTTCATGGACGCTCCCTTGTCGGTGGGGGCTGCTGCGCCGGAGTCTATCCGCGGCCCTCCCGGGGCCGGCCGGCACGCGCCGCACGGCCCCGGCCCCCGGCGGCCCGCCCGCAGGGGACCCGCCCGCCGCGGCGCCGGGCCCTCCCGAACGTCGTCGCCCTCTGGCACTGTCGGGGGCGAGAGGAAGGCGACGCCATGACACCCGGACAGTTCATCGACGCGGCGCTGTGGTTCCCCGAGGCCGACGAGAGCGAGCCCTTCGGTCCCGGCGCCCTGGTCTACAAGGTGGCGGGGCAGAAGATGTTCGCCCTGCTCACAGGGGGGTCCGACCAGGGCGGCGAGGACGACGCCCCGGCCACGGCCAACCTCAAGTGCGATCCTGACCTGGCCCTGGAGCTGCGGGACCGGTACCCGGCCGTCACCCCCGGCTACCACATGAGCAAGAAGCACTGGAACTCCGTGCTCCTCGACGGCACCGTGCCCGACGACGAGGTCGCCGAGATGCTGAGGCACTCCTACGTCCTGGTGGCGAGTAGCCTGCGCAGAGCCGACCGCGACCGCGTGCTCGCCGTGCTCGGCGATGACGCGCCGGACCTCGGAGGGGCGGGCACGGCGGCACCGGAACAGGCGTGAACGCGCCCGGTCCACGGGAGAGGAGGGCGACCACGTGTCCGACGGAACCTTCCGGCCCGCGGTCGTGCAGGGTGTCCTGGAACGCATCACCTATGCCAACGAGGACAACGGGTACACCGTCGCCAAGGTCGACACGGGGCGGGGCGCGCACGACCTCCTCACCGTCGTCGGGTCCCTCATGGGGGTCCAGCCGGGAGAGGCGCTGCGCATGCACGGCCGCTGGGGGTCGCACCCCCAGTACGGCAGGCAGTTCCACGTGGACGACTACACCACCGTCCTGCCCGCCACCGTGCAGGGCATCCGCCGCTACCTCGGCTCGGGCCTGATCAAGGGCATCGGCCCCAAGATGGCCGAGCGCATCGTCGGGCACTTCGGCACCGAGGCGCTGGAGGTCATCGAGGAGCACCCCGAGAGGCTCATCGAGGTGCCCGGCCTCGGACCCAAGCGCACCAGGCTCATCGCGGACGCCTGGGAGGAGCAGAAGGCCATCAAGGAGGTCATGGTCTTCCTCCAGGGGGTCGAGGTCACCACCTCCCTCGCCGTGCGCATCTACAAGAAGTACGGCGACGCCTCCGTCGACGTCGTGCAGAAGGAGCCGTACCGCCTGGCCACCGACGTCTGGGGGATCGGCTTCAAGACCGCCGACACCATCGCCCGGGCCGTGGGCATCCCGCACGACAGCCCGCAGCGGGTGATGGCCGGGATCCAGTTCACCCTCTCGGAGTCCACGGGCGACGGCCACTGCTACCTCCCCGAGGAGAAGCTCATCTCCGCCGCGGTGAAGATCCTCCAGGTGGAGGCGGGCCTGGTGATCGAGTGCCTCGCCGAACTCGTCGCCGCCGAGGGCGTGGTCCGCGAGACCGTGCCCGGCCCCGCGGGCGAACCCGTCCGCGCCGTCTACCTGCTGCCGATGCACCGCGCCGAGATCGGCCTCACCTCGGGGCTGCGCTCGCTGCTCGCCCACCCGGCCGACCGCATCCCCGCCTTCGCCGGAGCCGACTGGGACGTCGTCATGGACTGGCTGCGCAAGCGCACCCGCGCCGACCTCGCCGAGGCCCAGCGCGAGGCCGTCCGGCTGGCCCTCACGGAGAAGGTGTGCGTGCTCACCGGCGGCCCCGGCTGCGGCAAGTCCTTCACCGTCGCGTCCGTCGTCACGCTGGCCGCGGCCAAGCACGCGAAGATCATCCTGGCCGCGCCCACGGGGCGGGCCGCCAAGCGCCTCACCGAGATGACCGGGATCGAGGCGCGCACGGTCCACCGGCTCCTCGAACTCCGGCCGGGGGGCGACGCCGCCTTCGACCGCGACAACCCCCTCGACTGCGACCTGCTGGTCGTGGACGAGGCGTCGATGCTGGACGTGCTCCTGGCCAACAAGCTGGTCAAGGCGGTGCCGCCCGGGGCCCACCTGCTGTTCGTCGGCGACGTCGACCAGCTGCCGTCGGTCGGGGCGGGCCAGGTCCTCAGGGACCTCCTGGCCGAGGGCTCCCCCGTCCCCAGCGTGCGCCTGACCCACGTCTTCCGGCAGGCCCAGGACTCCGGCGTCATCACCAACGCCCACAGGATCAACGGCGGGGAGCCGCCGCGGTTCGAGGGCATGGCCGACTTCTTCCTGTTCCCCTGCGAGGAGTCCGAGGACGCCGCGCGGATGACCGTGGACGTGGTCGCCAACCGGATCCCCCGCCGGTTCGGCCTCGACCCGCGCCGGGACGTCCAGGTGCTCACCCCCATGAAGGGCGGGCCCGCCGGGGCGGCCAACCTCAACACGGTGCTCCAGTCCGCGGTGACCCCCGCGGGCGACCACGTCCCGGAGCGCCGTTTCGGCGGCCGCGTCTTCCGCGTCGGCGACAAGGTCACGCAGATCCGCAACAACTACGACAAGGGCGAGAACGGGGTGTTCAACGGGACGCTCGGCGTGGTCGAGGGCATCGACGCTGTCGCCCAGGAGATCACGGTGCGCACGGACGAGGAGGAGGAGATCGTCTACGACTTCGCGGAACTGGACGAACTCGCCCACGCCTACGCCATCACCGTGCACCGCTCCCAGGGCAGCGAGTACCCCGCCGTGGTCGTCCCCGTCACCACCAGCGCCTGGATGATGCTCCAGCGCAACCTCCTCTACACGGCCGTCACCAGGGCCAAGAGGCTGGTCGTCCTGGTGGGGTCCCGCCGGGCCCTGGCCCAGGCGGTCCGCAACGCCTCCTCCGGCCACCGGCACACCGCCCTGGCACACCGGCTCCGGTCGGCCCCGGCGGGCGCCTGAACACGGGCTCCCCGCCGCCCCGGGCCGGGGGCGGAGCCGCGGACCGGAACACGCCCTAGGCTGGCGGGCGTGGAACACGTGGAGCAGCAGACCCTGGTCGTGGTGGGCGCGGTCGTCATCCGGGACGGCCTGGCACTGGCCGCCCAGCGGGCCGACCCCCCGGCCCTGCGGGGGAGGTGGGAGTTCCCCGGCGGCAAGGTCGACCCGGGGGAGACCCCGGCCGACGCGGTGGTCCGCGAGTGCCGGGAGGAACTCGGCGTCACCGTCCGGCCCCTCCACAGGATCGGCGGGGACGCGCCCTTCCCCGCCCCCGGCCCCTCCCGGCCGAGGCCCGCCGTGCTCCGGCTCTGGCGCGTCGAACTGGTCGCCGGCGAGCCCGAGGCGCTGGAACACCTCTCCCTGCGCTGGCTCACCGCCTCCGGCCTGCGCACCGTCCCGTGGCTGCCCGCGGACGTCCCCTTCCTCGACCTGATCGCACCCCTGCTCGCACCGGGGACCGCCGCCCACCCGTAGGCTGTACCCACCGGTCCGTCCGCGACCGGGGCCCGTGCCCGGCCTCCGCCGGCGCCCGGGACACGCCCCGGCGGACGCCGGAGAGCACCACCCCGGTACCGCCCTCGCCCGGTCGAGCGGTCGGCGCCGGGAGGGAAACGGGCTCGGGGAAGCGCCGGGCGTCCCACCGCGTCGAGGAATCGGACCCGCGGCGACGCACTCGGAACCTCCGCGGACCGACCCCGCGCCGCCGTTCCCGGACCGGTACGGCCGTCCGTGCGGTGAACGCGGGGCGGCCGGCGCCGGCGCCGGGCGGTCGGGGGTGACCGGGGTGACCCGCACGTTTCCCAACCAGACCACTATGACCGCATAAACTGGCAACGGGCCGTGGCAATCTGCGGTCTCTTCCCAGTACCAGGAGATCGAGACTTTCCCATGTCCAGCGCTACGCCCGTCGAGGGCTCCGCACGCCGCAGCGACCTCCGCAACGTCGCGATCGTGGCCCACGTGGACCACGGCAAGACGACCCTCGTTGACGCCATGCTCTGGCAGTCCGGTGTGTTCCGTGAGAACCAGGACGTCGACGACCGGGTGATGGACTCCAACGACTTGGAGCGCGAGAAGGGCATCACCATTCTCGCGAAGAACACGGCCGTCCACTACACCACGCCCGAGGGCGAGGACGTGGTCATCAACATCATCGACACCCCCGGCCACGCCGACTTCGGCGGCGAGGTCGAGCGCGGCCTGTCCATGGTCGACGGCGTCGTCCTGCTCGTGGACGCGAGCGAGGGCCCGCTCCCGCAGACCCGCTTCGTGCTCCGCAAGGCCCTCCAGGCCAAGCTCCCCGTCATCCTCGTCATCAACAAGGTCGACCGGCCCGACAGCCGGATCGCCGAGGTCGTGGACGACACCTACGAGCTGTTCATGGACCTGGACGCCGACGAGTCGCAGATCGAGTTCCCGATCGTCTACACCTGCGCCCGCGACGGCAAGGCCTCCCTGGAGCGTCCCGAGAACGGCACCGTGCCGGAGAACGACAACCTCGTTCCGCTCTTCAGCACCATCCTGGAGACCATCCCGGCCCCGGAGTACATCCCGGACGCCCCCCTCCAGGCCCACGTCACCAACCTGGACGCCTCCCCCTTCCTGGGCCGCCTCGCGCTCGTCCGGGTGCAGCAGGGCGAGCTCCGCAAGGGCCAGCAGGTCGCGTGGATCCGCACCGACGGCAGCACCCAGCAGGTCAAGATCACCGAGCTGCTGATGACCGACGGGCTGGAGCGCAAGCCCGCCGAGAAGGCGGGGCCCGGCGACATCGCGGCCATCGCCGGCATCGAGAACATCATGATCGGCGAGACCCTCGCCGACCTGGAGAACCCGGTCCCGCTCCCCCTGATCACGGTGGACGAGCCGGCCATCTCCATGACCATCGGCACCAACACCTCGCCGCTCGTCGGCAAGGTCAAGGGCTCCAAGGTCACCGCCCGCCTGGTCAAGGACCGCCTGGAGAAGGAGCTCGTCGGCAACGTCTCCCTGCGCATCCTGCCCACCGAGCGGCCCGACACCTGGGAGGTGCAGGGCCGCGGCGAGCTGGCGCTGGCCATCCTGGTCGAGCAGATGCGCCGCGAGGGCTACGAGCTGACCGTCGGCAAGCCGCAGGTGGTCACCAAGGTCATCGACGGCAAGGTCCACGAGCCCGTCGAGCGCCTCACGGTGGACGCCCCCGAGGAGTACATGGGCGCCATCACCCAGCTGCTCAGCGTCCGCAAGGGCCGCATGGAGAACATGGTCAACCACGGCACCGGCTGGGTGCGCATGGACTGGCTGGTCCCCTCCCGCGGCCTCATCGGCTTCCGCACCGAGTTCCTCACCGAGACCCGGGGCACCGGCATCGCCCACCACGTCTTCGAGAAGGTCGAGCCGTGGTTCGGTGAGCTGCGCACCCGTCCCAACGGGTCCCTGGTGGCCGACCGGGCGGGCGTGGCGGTGCCGTTCGCGATGTTCAACCTCCAGGAGCGCGGCACGCTGTTCGTCGAGCCCACCACCGAGGTGTACGAGGGCATGATCGTCGGCGAGAACTCGCGCTCCGACGACATGGACGTCAACATCACCAAGGAGAAGAAGCTCACCAACATGCGCTCGGCCACCGGCGACGAGCTGGTGCGCCTGGTGCCGCCGCGCAAGCTGTCCCTGGAGCAGGCCCTGGAGTTCTGCCGCGAGGACGAGTGCGTCGAGGTCACCCCCGAGCACGTGCGCATCCGCAAGGTCGTCCTCGACCAGAAGGAGCGCGGCCGCACCGCGGCCAACAAGAAGCGCCAGCAGCAGTCCTCGTAGGGCGTACGGGGTCGCACACGGTGGGCGGGTCGCGTACGCGACCCGCCCACCGGGCGTTTTCCCGCCGGGGTGCCCGGGTAGGTCGCAAACAGCATGAAGACCGAGCCCTCGTGTCCCCGGTGCGGGCGCGCGGTCCAGCCTCCGGGGCTGTGGACCAGCGCCTGGCAGTGCGACGTCCACGGAGCCGTGGCCCCGCTGCAGGGCGTTCGCGCCCCGGGCACGTCCTCGCTCGAGGCACTCCTGCCCCAGGCGCGCGTCCCGGTGTGGATCCCCTGGCCGCTGCCCGCCAACTGGGTCGTCACCGGGTTCGCCGAGGCCGGTGACGAACGCAGCGGCTCGCTCGCCACGGTCGTCGCCCTGTCCGGACCCGACCCCCTCGGCGGGGTCGGCGAGATCGCCATCGTCGCCGAGGACCCCGGCGTCGGGCTCGGCGCACGCCTCGCCGGCCTGGACGGGCCGGATCCCGGCAACGGTTTCGACGCGGCGGCGGCCGACGCCAAACTGCGGTTCGACGGCCACGAGATCGCCCTGTGGAACGTGGCGGTGGGACGCGACCGGGCGGTGTACACGGGCGAGGCGCTCGCCCACTGGCTGTGGATCGTCTTCGCCTCCGCCGACACCGGCCTCCTCATGTGCGAGATCAACTCCCTGAGGGACCTGCGCGACATCAACGACGGCGGCGTCGCGCTGGAGCCGCCGTTCGGGGCGGCGAGCCCCTTCCTCTCCCGCGTCCTCGCCCCCCGGGAGGGCTGACCGGGGCCCGCGGGCCCACCCGTGCGGGGCACCCGGCCCGGGACTTACGTACAATCGCCCGGTGACACGTATCGACCTGCACTCGCACAGCTCGGTCTCCGACGGGACCGACGCCCCCGCCGACGTCGTCGGGCACGCGGTCGCCGCGGGTCTGGACGTCCTGGCCCTCACCGACCACGACACCGTCGGCGGGATCGGGGAGGCGGCCGCGCACCTCCCGCCGGGGTTCACGCTCGTCCCGGGGATGGAGCTGTCCTGCGCCTACGCCGGCTCCAGCGTCCACCTGGTGTCCTACCTCTTCGACCCCGACGACCCCGGCCTGGACGGCGAACTGCGCAGGGTGCGCTCCGACAGGGCCTCCCGCGCGGAGGAGATGGTCCGCAAGCTCAGGGAGCAGGGGGTGGACGTCTCCTGGGAGCGGGTCCTGGAGATCGCGGGGGCGGGCCGGGCGGAGTACGCCGACGCCAACACGATCGGCCGCCCCCACCTGGCCCGCGCGATCGTGGAGGCCGGCGCCGCCCGCGACGTCCAGGACGCCTTCGACCGCTGGATCGGCTCGGGCGGCCCCGCCTACGCCTCCCGGTACGCGATCGACCCCGTCCGCGCGGTCGGCCTGGTCAGGGCCGCGGGCGGGGTGTGCTCCCTGGCCCATCCGGCCCGCGCGGAGGGCTCCCTCAACGGGGCCGTCCCGCTGGACCTCGTGGAGCGCATGGTCGAGGCGGGGCTGGGGGGCATCGAGGCGGACCACCCCTCCCACAACCGGAAGCAGACCGCGTACTGGCGGGGCGTGGCCGCCGACCTGGGCGTGGTGGTGACCGGTTCCAGCGACGACCACGGGAGCCTCACGGGCCACCGGCTCGGACGCCACACCACCGCCCCCGACGCGTTCGACGAGCTCGTGGAGCCCGCGACGGGGGTCCCTCTGATCAAGGGGTGACCAGCGTGTCGCCCTCCGGCGTCCGGTACGGTACCGACCACTGCGCGGTAGCGCGACAATGGTCGCAGCAGAACTACCTGTACCTGGACGAAACCGAAAGGTCTGACGCCGTGTTCTGGAAGCGGAAGCCGAAGAAGCAGGAAGGCCCGGAGGCCACCGATTCCGCTGCGGAGGTCGCGGTGGACGACAAGGAGGCGGCCGGGGCGACCGACTCCGGCGCGGCCGGGGAGAACCCGTCCGAGGAGAAGGACGCGGTCGCGGAGGCCGCGGAGAAGGACTCCGGCCCGACCGACGGCTCCGAGAAGGACTCCGGCGGGGCCGAGGCGGACGCCGCCTCCACCGACGAGAAGCCCGTCGCCGACGCCGACGAGGCGCCCGACGACGACGAGAAGCCCGTCGTCGGCGAGGGGGAGCCCGACGCGGACGCGGAGGCCGCCGAAGCGGACGAGGACGCCGAGGACGGGGTGGCCGGGGCGGACGAGCCCGTCGGGCTGTTCGCCGACGAGACGGAGGAGGCGGGCGTGACCGGCCCCGACTCCGACGGCATCACGCGCGTGCGCAGCGTCGGCGTCTTCGAGTTCGACGACGAGAAGTTCGACGTCGTCGCCAACACGTGGATCGTGAAGGCGGACGACGAGGGCGTCATCGTCATCGACCCCGGTTACGACGCCGAGGCCGTCCTGGAGGCCGTCGGAGACCGCGAGATCTACCTCGTGGCCTGCACCAACGCCTACGGCCCGCACATCGAGTCGGCCATCAAGGTCGCCGAGGAGGCGGACGCCGACATCGCGCTGCACCCCCGCGAGATGCGCGCCTGGCGGCGCCACCACGGGGCCGAGCACCGGCCCGAGATCGAGGTGGAGGGCCAGGGCGCCCTCGACATCGCGGACCTGCACATCGACGTCCTCGCGCTGCCCGGCACCTCCTCCGGCAGCGTCGGCTACTACATCGCCGAACTGGGCGTCGTCTTCAGCGGCGACGCGCTGCGCAAGGGCGAGCCGGGCATGGTCGGCAACACCTACATCGACTACACGACGCAGCTGGCCTCCATCGGTGAGGCACTGCTGTCCCTCCCGCCGGACACCCGCATCCTGCCGGACCGCGGTCCGTCCACCACCTCGGGCGCGGAGAGCAAGAACTTCGACTCCTGGGTCTGACCCCGGACAGGAGCAACGCCGTGCCGCCGCCCCTCGGGGCGGCGGCACGGCGCGTTCGGGCGCCGGGGGCGTGACCCCGCGTCACACCGGTGACGGTTCCGTTCTGCCCGTCAGCGCCGGCCGACCGACTCCGTCTCGTTCCAGAACGAGGTCAGCACACCCGACGTGGTCTCGGGCGCCTCGACGTTGGGGGAGTGGCCCGCGCCGGGCACCACCAGTCTTCGCGCGCCCATCCGCTCGGCCATGTCGTCCTGGGCGGCCGGGGTCCACGCGGTGTCGTTCTCGCCGTAGACGACGAGCGAGGGGATCTTCAGGTCGGCGAGTTCGCCGACCCGGTCCTCGGCGCCCAGCAGGTCCTCGGCGGTGCGCATCAGCCCCAGGGCGCTGCTGGCCAGCAGCCGTTCCCGGAGGAACTCCCGGATCACCGGGTCGGGGGTACGGCTGCGCGCCTCCGCGTCGAACCGCTCCTCCCACAGCTCGCGGAGCCGTTCGGGGGTGGGGTCGACGGAGAGGGCGGCGATGAGGCCGCGGGCGTTCATGGCGCCCGGGCCGTCCAGGGCCGCCGGGCCGCTGCACATCAGGGTCAGCGAAGCGAGGTCGGCGAGCCCGGACAGAGCGGTCTCGCGGGCCACCAGGCCGCCGAAGGAGTGCCCCACCAGGTGGGCCTGTCCGCTTCCGCCGACGAGGTGGAGGACCTCGGCGACCACGCCGCCGAGGGAGGACAGGCGGTAGTCGGGGAGCTGGACGCCAGGGGGAGCCCGGAGGGTCTCCGGTCCCGGCGACTCGTAGGTGCCGGGAAGGTCGATCGCGACCACTTCCCGGCCCGCCTGGGCGAGGCTCTGGAGGAGGGCGATGAAGTCCTCCTTGCTGCCGGTGAAACCGTGCACCAGGACAGCGGGAGCCAGCTCGGTGCCCCCTGAGGTGGGAAGAGCGCGCAGGGCGGCGAGGGGACCGTAGGAGAGGGGCAGGTCCGCGCGCCGCACGCCCGGCGGCAGGTCGATGAACTGAGGTGTACTCACGTCGGGCCACCCTAGACGATCGGTGGCCCGGCCCGGGATATCCCGGGCCGTGGCCGGCGGAGCGGCCGCCGACACCGGCACCGCGGGGGAGACGCGGTGCCCGCACGTCGTGCGCTCGCCGTGGCGCCCGTCCTCACGGGCGCGGCACGGCGGAGGGGTCAGGTGTTCTCGGGGTCCCGGTGGGCGGTGCCGCCGCGGGTGCGGCGGCGGCGCCGGATCCTGCGGGCGCCCTCGTCGGTGGACGCGGCACCGCCGCGGGGGGCCTCCGCCTGGGCCGGTGCGGTGGTCTCCGCCTTGACCGCGGTCCCCTCGGCCGGAGCCGATCCCTGGCCGCCGCGGGTACGGCGGCGCGAGCGGTTGCGGCCGCGTTCGCCGCCGCCCTCGCCCCGGCCGCCGGTCGCGCGGCCGCTCTCGCCCCTGCCGCCGGCGCCGCGGTCGCGGCCGCCGTCACGCCGGCCGCCGCGGTCGCCCCGGGGCATGCCGGTGTCGCCGATGTCCTCGATCTCCTCGGCCTCCAGGCCGGCGTGGTCGGCACGCTTGTCGGCGGCCAGCTTGCCCTTGGTGCCGGCGGGGATCCGCAGCGCCTCGAAGAAGTGCGGCGAGGTGGAGTAGGTCTCCTCCGGCTCGGCGAAGGGCAGGTCCAGGGCCGCGTTGATCAGCTTCCAGCGCGGCATCTCCTGCCAGTCCACGAAGGTGACGGCGGTGCCGCTGCGCCCGGCGCGGCCGGTGCGGCCGATGCGGTGCGTGTAGGTCTTCTCGTCCTCGGGCGTCTCGTAGTTGACGACGTGCGTGACGTCGTCCACGTCGAGCCCGCGGGCGGCCACGTCGGTGGCGACCAGGATGTTGATCTTGCCGTTGCGGAAGGCCCGCAGCGCCCGCTCGCGCTGGCTCTGCCCCAGGTCGCCGTGCACGGCCGCGACGGCGAACCCGCGCGTCTTGAGCTCGGTGGCGACGCGGTCGCAGGCGCGCTTGGTCTGGCAGAACACCATGCTCTGGCCGTGGTCCTCCGCCTGGACCAGGCGGGCGAGCATCTCGATCTTGTCCATCTGGTGGGTCCGCAGCGCGTGCTGCGTGATCCGTCCGGTGATCGCGGAGCCGTCGATCTCGTTGTCGTCGCCCGCGCGGACGTGCGTCGGCTGGCGCAGGTACTTGCGGGACAGGGAGACGATCTCGCTCGGCATGGTGGCCGAGAAGAGCATCACCTGGCGCTCGGCGGGGATCCTGGTGAGGATGCGCTCGATGTCGGGGAGGAAGCCGAGGTCGAGCATCTTGTCGGCCTCGTCCAGGACCACCGCGGACACCTCGTCCAGGCGCAGGTGCTTCTGGTTCTCCAGGTCGAGCAGCCGGCCCGGGGTGCCGACGACGACGTCGGTGCCCTCCTTGAGCCCGTTGACCTGCGGCTCGTAGGAACGGCCGCCGTAGACGGTCAGCACACGGCCGCCGCTGCGCTTGGCGGCGGTGGTCAGGTCGGCCGCGACCTGGATGGCCAGCTCGCGGGTCGGGACCACCACGAGCGCGCGGGGGCGCTTGGAGGTGCCGGGGGCCTTCTGCGCCCGCTGGAGCAGCGGGAGGCCGAAGGCCAGGGTCTTGCCGGTACCGGTGCGGGCCTGGCCGATGATGTCGCTGCCGTGCAGCGCGATCGGCAGGGCGAGCTCCTGGATCGGGAAGGGCTCCGAGATCCCCTCCGCCTCCAGGGCGTCGGCGAGCTCGGTGCTCACTCCCAGGTCGCGGAAGGTCGTCTTGGGTTTGGTCGTGTCATCTGTGGTGCTCAGGGCTCAAGCCTCCATCTTGGCGGGCCGCAACGTGGCGTGGCCGCGGCGGGGTGCGGTCGCGGTCGGCTCGTGGCCGCCGCGATGGGCGCGGCTCACCGCGGCCGTTACGGCGCGGTGGCGCTGCCTGCGTGATCCGTGCGGTGTGGGGGAACCCCCTCCGCGGATCGCGGACCGTCCCCGCGTGGACGGGGAGCATCCGTGGTTCGTGGTTTCCTCGCGGTCTCGGCGACCGCGTCGGTGGTGCGGGTCCGCGCCCGGGTGGGCGCCGCCTGCGCGGCGCCGAGGCGTGGGAGCGTCCCCGCGTGTGTGAGGAGAGTCTCGGGTCGACCGCACACGCCGGTCATCACGCAGAGTCTAGCTGGTGACGCGCCGGGTGGACATAGCAGTTCACTCCGGCTGTGGACGGCTGGGACCGTACCCGCTCCCAGCGTGTGCAACCGTGCCGTCGGCCCGTTTAGTCCCCGCGGTCCCCCGTGCCGCGCCCCCGCGGCCGGGCGATACCCTGGCGGGCATGACCAAAGGCCCCTCTGCCGACCCCGGCGTGATCGACCTGCTCGGGCTGCTCGCCTACGCGGAGCTCGGTTCCTTCTTCCGTCTCGCGGACGACGCCGGACTCGCCCCGTCGCTGCGGGGCAAGGGCCAGCTGGCGGCCCTGGCCGCCGCCGAGCAGGCGCACTACCAGACGCTCCGGGACCGCCTGGAGGAGCTGGGGGTCGTCCCCGAGGAGGCCATGGAGCCGTTCGTGGCGCCGCTGGACGCCTGGCACGAGCGCACCGAGGCGCAGAGCTGGCTGGAGAGCCTCGTCAAGACCTACGTCGGCGACGGCATCGCGGGTGACTTCTACCGCAAGGTCGCGGCGCTGGCGGACGAGGAGACCGCGGCCCTGGTCGAGGGCGTCCTGGCCGAGACCGGGCGCGCCGAGTTCGTCTCCGGGGCGGTGCGCGCCGCCGTGGCGGAGGACCCCAGGCTGGCCGGGCGGCTCTCCCTGTGGGCCCGCCGGCTGGTCGGCGAGGCGCTCAGCCAGGCGCAGCACGTGGCTGTGGCCCGCCCCCGGCTGGCCGCGCTCCTGGCCGAGGACGCCCAGGGCTCCGCCGGAGCCACCGCGCTCGGCGACCTGGCCGCCGTGAGCCGGATGTTCGCCTCCCTCACCGACCGCCACAAGGCGCGCCTCGACGCCATGGGCCTGTCCGCCTGACACGGGCCGCGCCGCACCGGGGACACCACGGACACTTGACCCGTACCAGGGGCTCCCTTGGTCAAGCGGGGGTAATATCCAACACTTTCGTGACGATTCGTTGGTGGGGACACGTAAACTCGTTGAAGTCTCCCGTCTCCTGACCACGCGAGTAGGTACTTCCATGCCCCGTGGGACCTCCGTGCGCCATCCGCTGGCCGGACTCACCCGTGACTTCCACAAGATCGGCCCGCTGGACGGCCCGATCGATCCCTGGATGTGCTCTGAGCTGGACCAGCACGCCGCACAGGTGTGCGAGGGCATCACCTCCTCGGGGAGCGGGATCAACGCCCGCACCCTCGGCACCTACCTCCACGGCTTCCTCGACGGGTGCCTCGAAAGGGGCTGGGACTCGGAGGCGGTCGAATACGACTGGGAGACCCTCCGCATTCTCGCGATCTGCCGACTGGCCAAGGACCGTGGTTTCGTCCGCTAGGTTGGTGACGTCCGCAGGCGGGTGTGACCCACGACGCGAGGTTCCCCGTGGGCACCTGCCGTTCCGGTTCTCCGGCGAAAAACCCGCGCCGGGCGTACGCTGAAAGGCGTAGGCCGCTCGGGCGGCCGATAAGCGGCCCGGCGCATCGTGGTCGGACCGGGGCACTGCGGAATGCAACGTGGGATTCGCGGTGTTATGTCGGTCCGGGAGCGGACCGGCGGACGCCGTAACTGGCGGAGCGGCCCGCAGAGCCGCGAGAAAGGAATGCGAATGAGGAGCGGTCGACATGGGGCTGCGCGCCCACCGGTCGGCGTCCTGATCCAACAGGACCGCGTCGACTTCGCGCTGTTCGCACTGATCATCGTCGTCGCACTGGTGTCGATGTTCTTCACCGGGCCGGGGAACCTCGCCTTCTGGCTGGCTTTCCTGCCGATCATCGCCTCCGTCGTCCTCGCCTTCCGGAGGATCGAGCACCTGTCGCGCCTGGAGCTGCGCGACTCCGAGTTCCTCTGAGGGCCGCCCCGCAAGGGCGCGGCGCACACGGCGAGGGCGGGGCCTGAGGCCCCGCCCTCCTCTGCTGTCCGCGGTCTCAGGGATCCGCGGACCGTTCCGTCACGAGGCGGGCCCGCCGCCCGGTCCGGGCCGGGTCGAGGCGGACGGCGCCTGGCCCGAGGCCGTGGCGCCCTCCCTGCGCTCGGTGGGACCGCTCATCGCGGCCTCCCTGCCGGCCCGGTAGCTCTCGTCCTTGTTGAGACGGCCGGTCTCGCGCTCGGCCACGTCGAGCCAGCGGGACCAGCGCGAGCGCATCGGCTCGATCATGCCGCCGCCGACGCCGACGACGAGGATGCCGCCGACCGTCGCCAGGACGGCGATCAGGACCGGCATGGTCACGCTCACGGCGACGCCCATCTGGTTCAGCGCCGCGATGACACCGAGGGCCAGGATGAACACCCCCGCCACGTTGGCCAGGAACCGGCCGTAGGACAGGCCGCCCAGCGCGCCCGAGATGAGGTCGCGGACCGCCTTCGCGATCATGGCGGCGACCACGACGATCACCAGGGCCACGATGCCGCGCGGGATCCAGGAGATGACGTCGCTCAGCAGCGTGCTGATCGGATTCGGACCGAAGACGTTGAACGCGAGAGTGAACACGAACAGCAGTCCGACGTAGTAGATGATCTTTCCGCACAGCTCGCTGGCGGTCCAGCGGCTCCGCTCGAAGTACTCGCCCACACCCCCGCGGTGCAGTGCGCGGTCCAGTCCGACGCCGTGCAGGCCCTTCGCGACCCCCTTGCCCACCAGCCAGGCGATGAACCAGCCCAGAACCAGGATCACGAGGAAGCCGATCAGCAGCGGCACGAAACCCGCCACCGCCTGCCAGGCCGTCGTCAGGCCCTGACCCATGTCCATAACGTCTTCACCCCCGAATCGCTCACTCCGCCGGCGTGCCGAATTCGGCCCGGGCGGACTCCGCGAAGAGAAGCCATTTACTTCTCATTCCGGCGATACCCGGCGAACAGGAATCAAACCGCTTGTCAGACAACAGGCGAGGGGATTGCCTTTTCTTGATGAATTTCTTGCGAAAAAGGGGGAGGGGGATTCGCCGTGACGGGGGACAATGCCGCCGGGACGATCGGTTCCGCCACAACGCGGGACCCCCGGGCGCGCCGCGCGCCCGGGGGTCCTCGCGTCTCCGGCGGGCGCGGCGTCCGCGGGCGCCCCCCGCGGCGCGGGGCCCGGGGAGCGCCCCGGGCGTTCTAGGCGTCCTGCTCGTCGGCCCTGCGCTGGAGGTCCCAGCCGCTTATGCCCCGCCAGGCCAGCCGGGCGACGAGCTGCTCGGCGGCGTCCTTGGGGACGGCCCCGTGGTTGTTGAGCCAGTACCGGGCGCTGGTCTCGGCCATGCCGACCAGGCCGATGCTCAGCAGGTGCGCCTCCTCGTCGGAGATGCTGGTGTCCTGTCGGATCACCGCGCCGATGAGCTCGGCGCAGCGCTGGAAGGTCTGCTCGGTCTTCTCCCGCACCGCCGGAAGGTTGCGCAGGTCGGACTCGAACACCAGCCGGAAGGCCTCGCCGTCCCCCGCCACGAAGTCGAAGTAGGCCTGGAAGCTGGCGGCGACCCTCTGCCGGTTGTCGTCCGTGCTCTCCAGGGCTTCGCGCTGCTTCTCGACCAGCGACTCGGAGTGCTCTTCGAGCAGGGCGAGGTAGAGCTCCAGCTTCCCGGGAAAGTGCTGGTAGAGCACTGGCTTGCTGACACCCGCGCGGTCGGCGATCTCGTCCATCGCCGCCGCGTGGTAGCCGCGGGCGACGAAGATCTCCTGTGCTGCGGACAGGAGTTGGCGGCGCCGCCTGACCCGGGGCAAGCGGGTGCCCCGGGCGCGGGCGTCTGAAGGAGCTGTCACACCCACACCCTCCGAACTCGGCATGGCAGATGCGCGCCATGTCCGAACATCTGCGTGGCTAGTGCTGCCGGGCGCGGCCGGTCACCGGCGCGCCGTCACAGCTTTCGCCCCATCCTACTCCCGCGTAGCTTCCGTGCGGGCGGGGAGAAGGGGACGGAAGGGGCGATCGGGGCACGGGAGCCCCTCCCCGTCGGCGGGGCGGCCCGGCGGCCGGACGCCGCGACCGCGGCGCGGGCCGGGCGGGCCGGCACGGCCTCACCGCCGCTCCTCCTCGTCGCCGACCTCCAGGGACTGCTCCACCACGTCGCCCTCGTCGGCCTGGTCGAAGCTCTCCTCGGAGGGGGCCTCCCAGCGGCCGTCGTCGTCGCCCGCGGGCGCGCGCTGCTCGGCCGCGTCGGCCTCGGGCACCTCGACCCCGGGCACCTCGACCCCGGGCACCTCGACCCCGGGCGCCTCTGCCCCGGGCGCCTCGGCCCCCTGCTCCCCGGGGGAGCCGCCGGCCGCCGGACGCCTGTCGGCGGAACTGTTCTCTGAAGTCACGGGGTGCTCCCCACGTCGTCGCTGAACGTATAGGCGACACTACCCGCCGGTCCGCGCGGCACACGGGGCCGCTCGGAATGAACTGCCGGGACGCGTTCGTTGGTGCTGGAAGGAACGGGCGCGCGGGTGTCGTGTCCCACGCCTCCCCACGGTGGGAATGGAAAACCCCACCCGTTAGGTTGGGTATAAGTGCAAGCACGCTTCGCCCCCGTACCCTCCCCGGTCCGGTACGGGCGGTCCGAAGCACCCTGAACAGACATGAGGAGTCACCGTGTCGCTGCCGCCGCTGGTGGAACCAGCTGACGAGCTGACCGTGGACGAGGTGCGCCGCTACTCGCGCCACCTGATCATCCCCGACGTGGGCATGGACGGGCAGAAGCGCCTGAAGAACGCCAAGGTGCTGGTCGTCGGCGCGGGCGGCCTGGGCTCCCCGGCGCTGCTCTACCTGGCCGCCGCGGGCGTGGGCACGCTCGGCATCATCGACTTCGACGTCGTGGACGAGTCCAACCTCCAGCGCCAGGTCATCCACGGGCAGAGCGACGTCGGCCGCCCCAAGGCCGAGTCCGCCCGGGACAGCATCAAGGAGGTGAACCCCAACGTCGAGGTCGTCCTGCACCAGGACCGCCTGGAGTCGGACAACGCGTTGGAGATCTTCGCCCCCTACGACCTGATCCTGGACGGGACCGACAACTTCGCGACCCGCTACCTGGTCAACGACGCCGCCGTACTGCTGAACAAGCCGTACGTGTGGGGTTCCATCTACCGGTTCGACGGCCAGGTCAGCGTCTTCTGGAACGAGTACGGTCCCCAGTACCGCGACCTGTACCCCGAGCCCCCGCCGCCCGGCATGGTGCCGTCCTGCGCCGAGGGCGGCGTCCTCGGCGTGCTCTGCGCCTCCATCGGCTCCGTCATGGTCAACGAGGCCATCAAGCTGATCACCGGCATCGGCGACCCGCTGGTGGGCCGCCTGCTCATCTTCGACGCCCTGGAGATGACCTGGCGCGAGGTCAAGGTCCGCAAGGACCCCGACACCGAGCCCGTCACCGAGCTGATCGACTACGAGGCGTTCTGCGGCGCCGTGTCGGAGGAGGCCACCGAGGCCGCCGCCGGTTCGACGATCACCGCGCCCGAGCTCAAGGAGCTCCTGGACAACAAGCCCGGGGACGTCTTCCTCGTGGATGTCCGCGAGAAGAACGAGTACGAGATCGTCAGCATCCCGGGCGCGACGCTCATCCCGAAGGGCGAGTTCCTCAACGGGAAGGCGTTCGAGAGGCTGCCGCAGGACAAGCGCATCGTCCTGCACTGCAAGTCGGGCGTGCGCTCGGCCGAGGCCCTCGCGGCGGTGCACGCCGCCGGGTTCTCCGACGCGGTGCACGTCGGCGGCGGCGTCCTGGCCTGGATCAACCAGGTCGACCCCAGCCTGCCCGCCTACTAGCGGCCGGGAAGACCCCTCCGAACGGCGCCGGGAGCCCCTCCCGGCGCCGTTCGCGTTCACCGGCGGGGAGTGGGTACAAGAACCCAGAGGCCGTCGGCCGATCTCCGGGGCGGCCCTGCTGCTGGGAGGTGGCGCTATGCGAGAGAAGGGACGCAGGGCCGACTGGGTGGCGGTCGCCGCCGGTCTGGCCCTGGGGGTGAGCTGGCTCTGGCACGGGATGTACGGGTTCAGCGGGGGAGCGATGTTCGTCCTCGGACTGGGCGTCGTCGTGGCCGCCGCGTTCTCCCTCACCCGCCCGGGCGCCCTGTCGAGCGAGCTGGGGGTCCTCGCGATCGGCGTGCTGGTGTTCGCGATGCCCTGGCTCCTGGGCTTCACCCACCTGCCCGCGGCCGCCTGGTCGGCGTGGGTCATCGGCGGCGGTATCGCCCTGCTCGGGGCCTACGGCCTGGCGCAGGCCGACCGGGCGCGCAAGCGCGACCCCGACCTCGCCTGGAGCGCGCACGTCAACGAGATCCCGACCTGACCCGCCGGCCGGGGCGCCGGGGGCGCGGGGGCCGTACCCGCGGGGGGCGGTCCCCGCGCGCTCGATAGGCTGCGCGGGTGTTCACGGACGAGGAGGGCGGGCCGGACGACTACGCGGAGGACGTCCTCGCGCTGGTCGAGCGGATCCCGCCGGGACGGGTGATGGCCTACGGCGACATCGCCGAGCACGTCGGGCGGGGAGGCCCCCGCCAGGTCGGCTCGGTCATGTCCGCGTGGGGCGGCGGGGTGCCCTGGTGGCGGGTGGTGCGCTCGGACGGGCGCCCGGCGTCCGGCCACGAGGTACGTGCGCTTTCCCACTATGCGGCGGAGAGCACGCCCATGCGCCCGGGAAGCGACCGGGTGGACATGCGCAAAGCCCGCTGGGACGGGGCCTCCGGGGCCTGAGGAGCTGGTTGGAAGCCCGGGAGGCGTCCGAGAAGGTCGCCGTCTTCTGGTGAACTGGTGGTGTGAACACATCCCCGTACCGACTCGTGCGGCGCGCCAACCAGGTGCAGCCGCCGCCGGTGCTGGACGAGAACCAGCAGCGCGTGGTCGACCACGCGGGCGGCCCCCTCCTGGTCCTGGCCGGGCCGGGGACGGGCAAGACCACCACGATCGTCGAGGCCGTCGTCGACCGCATCGACAACCGCGGCGTCGACCCCTCGCGCATCCTCGTGCTCACCTTCAGCCGCAAGGCCGCCCAGGAGCTGAGGGAGCGCATCACCGCGCGGCTGCGCCGCACCACCCGCGAACCGCTGGCCCTGACCTTCCACAGCTACGCCTACGCGCTGATCCGGCGCGAGTTCCAGCGCGTGGGCGACCTGCCGCCGCGCCTGCTGTCCGGCCCCGAGCAGCTGATGGAGGTCCGCGAGCTGCTGGCGGGGGAGGCGGGGGACGGAGCGGCGGAGTGGCCCGAGCGCCTGCGCCCCGCGCTGGAGACGCGTGGGTTCGCCGAGGAGCTGCGCGACTTCCTCATGCGCGCGCAGGAGCGGGGCCTGGGCCCCGCCGAGCTGGAACGCCTCGGACGTGAGCGCGGACGCGACGACTGGGTGGCCGCCGCGGGCTTCCTCGACCGCTACACGGGCCGGTTCGACATCGCGCCCGTGCCCACCCTCAACTACGCCGAACTGGTCAGGGTCGCCGCGAACATGCTCTCCGACCCCGCGGTCCAGGAACGCGAGCGCTCCGCCCGCGAGGTGGTGTTCGTGGACGAGTACCAGGACACCGACCCCGCCCAGGAGGCACTCCTGCGGGCCCTGGCGGGGGACGGCCGCGACCTCGTCGCGGTCGGCGACCCGGACCAGTCCGTCTACGCCTTCCGGGGCGCCGAGGTCCACAACATCCTCGACTTCCCGCGCCGCTTCAGGACCGCGGGGCGGGCCGAGGCGCCCGTGGTGGCCCTGCGCACCTCCCGCCGCGGCGGGGCCGCCCTGCTGGCCGCCTCCCGCGCCCTGACCCGTCGCCTGCCGGCGGTCGCGTCCGCGCGCGGCCACGTCAACGAGCACCGGAACCTGGTCCCGGCGCCCGGCGTGCCCGACGGCGAGGTCCGCGTGCTGGCCGCCGAGAGCCCGACCCAGGAGGCGGCCGTCATCGCCGACACCCTCCGCCGCGCCCACCTGGTGGACGGCGTCCCCTGGTCGGACATGGCCGTGCTCGTGCGCTCCTCCACCCGCCAGCTGCCCGTCCTGCGGCGCGCGCTGACCGCCGCGTCGGTCCCCGTCGCGGTCGGCGCCGACGACCTCCCCGTGGCCGCGGAACCGCTCGTGCGGCCCCTCCTCGCCCTCATCCGCTACGGCCTGTCCCCGGACCTGCTCGACGACGACTCCGCCCGCGAGCTCCTCACCGGCCCCTTCGGCGAGGCCGACACCGTGCGGCTGCGCAGGCTCGTCCGGGCGCTGCGCCGCCTGGACCTGGACCGCGCGCACGAGGGCGACGGGTCCTACCGGCCCGCCGCGCGCCTGCTCGTGGACGTCCTGCGCGACCCCGCCGACCTCGCCCTGGTCGACCCCGACATCGCCGCCCCGGCCGAGCGCGTGGCACGGGCCCTCAGGACCGTGCGGGAGCTGACCGCCAAGGGGTCCGACGCCGAACAGGTCCTCTGGGAGCTGTGGCGCGACAGCGGGCTCGCCGAACGGCTGCTCCGCGCCAGCCTGGCCGGAGGCCGCCGCGGCGCGGCGGCCGACCGGGACCTCGACGCAGTGGTGGCCCTGTTCGAGAGCGCCGCCCGCTACTGCGACCGGCTGCCCCCCGGCAGCCCCGCCGGTTTCCTGGAGGACCTCGCCGCGCAGGAGATCCCCGGGGACAGCCTGGCCGAACGCGCCCCCGAGGGCGAGGCCGTGCGCATCCTCACCGCACACCGCTCCAAGGGGCTGGAGTGGGGCCTGGTCGTGGTCGCCGGCGTCCAGGAGGGCGCCTGGCCCGACCTGCGCCTGCGCGGATCCCTGCTCGGCGTGGAGGAGCTGGTCGACGCCGAGGTGCACGCCGCCGACTCCTCGGGCGCCGCCATGGCCTCCAAGCTCATGGACGAGGAGCGCCGCCTGTTCTACGTGGCCCTCACCCGCGCCCGCCGGACCCTCGTCGTGACCGCCGTGGACGGGGAGGGGGCCGACGAGCGCCCCTCCCGCTTCCTCAACGAGATGGGCCTGGGCGAACCCGAGCCCGTCGGCACGGGCCGCCGCTGGCTGTCCCTGCCCGCGCTCGTCGCCGACCTGCGCTCCGTGGTCACCGACCCCTCCGCGCCCGACCCCCTCCGGACGGCCGCCGCCGACCACCTGGCCCGCCTCGCCGAGGAGGGGGTGCGCGGGGCCGACCCGTCGGAGTGGTACGCGCTCACCCCCTTCAGCGACGACCGGCCCCTGGCCGGGGAGGACGACACGATCCGCGTCTCGCCGTCGCAGGTGGAGAGCTTCACCGACTGCCAGCTGCGCTGGCTCCTCGAACGCGCCGCCGGGGCCTCCTCCGGCGACTCCGCGTCCGCGCTGGGCACCGTCGTGCACGCCGTCGCCGTCCTGGTCGCCCAGGGCAGCGGCGCCGACGAGATCAGCGGGCGGATGGACGAGATCTGGGCCGACCTGGACTTCGGCGGCCCCTGGCAGGCGGCCCAGCAGCGCGAGCGCGCCGACGAGATGGTCCGCAAGCTCATCTCCTGGGACGCGTCCAACGACCGCGAGCTGGTGGTCACCGAGGAGGGGTTCAAGGTCGAGGTCGGCGGCATCGAGATCACCGGCCGCGTGGACCGCCTCGAACGCGACGGCCGGGGCCGCGCCGTGGTCGTGGACATCAAGACCGGCCGGACCAAGGCCGAGGACCTGGCGCGCCACCCCCAGCTCGGCGTCTACCAGATGGCCGTGCTCAAGGGCGCGTTCGCCGAGCTCGGCCTGGCCGAGCCCGGCGGGGCCTCGCTCGTCCAGGTGGGCGGGGCCGCGCTGACCAACAAGGCGCGTGAACAGCCGCAGCCGCCGCTCGGGGAGGACCCCGACCCCCGCTGGGCCCAGGACCTGGTGTTCGACGTCGCCGGCGGCATGGGCGGCTCGCGCTTCACCGCCATTCGCAACAAGGGCTGCAACGCGTGCGCCGTGCGCGCCTGCTGTCCGGTGCAGGACGAGGGCCGACATGTCTGAACCCCATCCCCTTTCCCCCGCGACCCCGCCCGATCCCCCGCCCCCTCCCCGTCTCAACCCCGCCGAACTCTCGCGCCTCCTCGGACAGCCCGAACCCACCGCGGAGCAGTCGCAGGTCATCTCCGCGCCGCTGGAGCCGGGCGTGGTGATCGCCGGCGCCGGGTCGGGCAAGAGCGAGACCATGGCCTCGCGCGTGGTGTGGCTGGTCGCCAACGGCCACGTGCGGCCCGAGCAGATCCTCGGACTGACCTTCACCCGCAAGGCCACCGCGGAGCTGGCGGAGCGGGTGCGCAGGAGGCTGGAGCAGCTGCGCGCCACCGAGCAGTTCCCCGAGGAGCTGCTCGACGGCGAGCCCACCGTGTCCACCTACAACGCGTACGCCGGGCGCATCGTCTCCGACCACGCCCTGCGCGAGGCCGTCGAACCCACGTCCAGGCTGCTCAGCGAGGGCCAGTCCTGGCAGATCGCCGCCAGGGTCGTCGGAGAGTACGACGGGCCCATGGACCTGGTGACCGTGGGGGCGGACACCGTCACCCAGCGGGTCCTGCACCTGTCCGGCGAGATCGCCGACCACCTCACCACCACCGACCGGGTGCGCGGCATCGGCCGGTGGATCCAGGCGGGCGTGGACGGCATGACCCGCAAGGCCACCAAGGAGACCCGGGACCTGGTCGCCGCCCAGCGCCGGCGCGAACAGCTCCTGCCGCTGGTGGACCGCTACAACCACGCCAAGCACGCGCGCGAGGCCATGGACTTCGGCGACCAGATGGCGCTGGCCGCCCGCATCGCGGAGCACCACCCCGAGGTCGGGCTCATCGAGCGCGGAAGGTACCGGGTGGTCCTCCTCGACGAGTACCAGGACACCAGCCACGCCCAGCTGGTCCTGCTGCGCTCCCTCTTCGGCGACGGACACCCGGTGACGGCGGTCGGCGACCCCTGCCAGTCCATCTACGGCTGGCGCGGCGCCATCGCGGCCAACCTCACCCGGTTCCCCACCGACTTCCCGGCGGCCCCCGGCCGACCGGCGTCCGTGCGCCGCCTGTCCACCAGCTTCCGCAACGGCGAGCGCGTCCTGCGGGTGGCCGAGCGCGTCTCCGAGGAGCTGCGCGCCGAGGCCCGCGACGTCCCCGTCCTGCACCCCGGGCCCGCCCGGCGCGGCCGGGGCACCGCCCTGACGGCGCTGTTCCCCACCGAGACCGAGGAGGCCGCCTGGATCGCCGACCAGGTGCACCGCCTGGTCCACGCCGACCCCGACCAGCCCGGCGGAGCCCGGACCGCCCCCGACTCCCTGCCCTGGCCCGAGGGCGAGTCGGGCGGGGCCGAGGACGGCGGCGTCGGCCCCGGCGACGTCGCGGTGCTGTGCCGCAAGCGGTCCCAGTTCCCGCCGCTGCGCGAGGCGCTGGAGGCGCGCGGCATCCCGGTGGAGGTCGTCGGACTGGGCGGGCTCATGATGGTGCCCGAGGTCCGCGACATCATCGCCACCCTGCGCGTGGTCCACGACGCCTCCGCCGGGAACGAGCTCGCCCGTCTGCTCACCGGCCCGCGCTGGCGCCTGGGCCCCCGGGACCTGGCGGCGCTGGGCGCCCGCGCCACCGAGCTGGCCCGCCACACCCGGCGCGACGTGACCTCGCCCGACCCGGGCGGGGACGGGCGGGAGGCGGACGACGACCTCCTGCGCCGCACCGTCCTGGACCTGACCGCCGGGAGCGGCAGCCTCGTGGACGCCGTGGACGACCCCGGCGCCGCCGAGAACTACTCCGACACGGCCTACGAGCGCCTGGGACGCCTGGCCGAGGAGCTGCGGGGCCTGCGCAAGCTCGTCGGCCAGCCGGTCCCCGACCTGGTCACCGAGGTCGAGCGGATGCTCGGCCTGGACATCGAGGTGGGCTCCCGCACCGGCCGCGACCCGCTGTCGGCGCGCGCCGACCTGGACGCGTTCGTGGACCACGCCGTCCGCTTCGTCGGCAACACCGAGGACCCCACCCTGGGCAGCTTCCTCGGCTACCTCAACGCCGCCGAGGAGAACGAGAGCGGGCTCGCGCCCGGGGAGCGGGTCGGCGGCTCCGACAGCGTCAAGCTCATGACCATGCACGGCGCCAAGGGCCTGCAGTGGCCGGTCGTGGTCGTGCCGGGGATCAGCGCGGGCAAGGGGTCCCCGCTGTTCCCGGCCAAGGCCCGCGACCCCCTCGCCTGGGCGCGCGCCGACCACCTGCTGCCCTACCCGCTGCGCGGCGACCGCGACAGCCTGCCCCGGCTCGCCGGGGTCGACAAGGAGGCCATCGGCGACTTCCGCCGGGCCGAGCACGACCGCCACCTCATGGAGGAGCGCCGACTGGCCTACGTCGCCGTCACCCGCGCCTCGTTCGCCCTGGTGTGCACCGGCCACTGGTGGGGCCGCACCGGGTCCGCCCCGCGCGGGCCGTCGGTGTTCCTGGAGGAGGTCCGGGAGGCGTGCGAGAACGGCGCCGGGACCGTCGTCGGGTGGGCCCCGCCGCCGGGGGAGGACGAGACCAACCCCCACGACGACGAGGAGAGCTCCGCCGTGTGGCCGCCGGAGGAGGGCGACCCCCCGGCCGGGGACGGGCCCGCCGCCGGGGCCGCCGACCGCCGCGCGGAGATCCGGGAGGGGGCTGCCCTGGTCGAGCGCGCCCGCGCGCGCCTGCTCGCCGGGGAGGCCGGACCCGGGGGCCAGGAGCCGCCCGCGGGCCTGCGCCGCCGCCTCCACGGGTGGGAGCGCGACACCGAGCTGCTGCTGGCGCACCGCCGCGCCGAGGGCGCGGGTCCGGGCGGCGGTCCCGTGCAGGTGGAACTGCCCGACCACCTGTCGGTGTCGTCCATGGTGTGGCTGGCCAGGGACCCCTCGGCACTGGCGCGGCAGATCCGCCGCCCGCTGCCGCGCCCGCCCGCACCGCACACCAGGCGCGGGACGGCCTTCCACGCGTGGCTGGAGCAGAGGTTCGGTCAGCGGGCGACCCTGCTGGACGAGTTGCCGGGCGCGGCGGACGAGACCGCGGGGGAGGACGAGGACCTGGCCGGTGATCGGTGACCGGCTCATCCGCGGGCGCATGGACGCGGTGTTCCACGATCCCGGATCGGGCCGCTACGACGTGGTGGACTGGAAGACGGGGCGCCCGCCCGGCAACGACGCGGAGCGCCGCGCCGTGGGCGTGCAGCTGGCCGCCTACCGGCTGGCCTGGGCCGACCTGGCGGGGGTGGGCCCGGAGGAGGTGCGGGCCGCGTTCCACTACGTGCTCGCGGGGAGGACGGTGCGCCCCGCCGACCTGCTCGACGCCGACGGCCTGGCGGCGCTGATCTCCGCCGTCCCCGAACCGGGCTGACACCGGGCCGGCCCCGCGGAACCGGGTGCGCAGCTCCGGTTCGGCGGGCCGGCACCCTCGCGCGGGGAGGAGCGAACTCGGACTCGAGGTCGTCGACGTCGCCCGTGGCCGGCCCCCGCGCGCGGGGGAGGACGACCGACAAGGACTCCGCGGGGACCCAGGTCGCGCCGCCACCCCCGCGTGCGGGGGGAGGACCGGGCGGCGGCGCACCGCGCCCGGTCCGGGGCCGCGGCGGTCCTCAGACCACGCCGAAGACGAACCCGCCCGGCGAGCGCGTGTCGTCGCCGAAGAGGTACTCGCGGGACGACAGGACGAACTCCTCGCGGTTGATGAACCCGTCACCGTTGGGGTCGAGGACGGCGAACCGGTCCGCGGCGTCCGCCGTCTCCGCCCCGAGGACCTGCGCGTAGTGGAGGAACTCGGCCGCGCTGACGCGGTCGTCGCCGTCGGTGTCGAGGAGGTCGAAGACGGCCTCGGCCACGCCCTCCGTCATGTTGAACCGGCTCCGGTCCTCGGCGGCGGCGTGCATGGCCCGGACGAACCGCTCCCGGTCCAGGCGCGCGGCGTCGGCGCCCGAGTGGCGCAGCAGCTCCAGCCAGAGCATCTGGTAGGACGCGTGGACGGCCTGGGCCTTGCGCTCCTGCCGGTCCAGGCCGTAGCCCTCGATGTAGCGTTCGACCAGGCGCTCGTAGTCCGCCCAGGTCACGGAGCTGTCGTGGTCGGAGTCGAGGGCGTCGAAGAGGCGGCTGAACCTCACAGCGGTCGCCTCGGCGGGGGTGGTGCTCACGTGCGTCCTCTCGTCGTGGGGCGGGCCCTTCCCGCCCCGTGCTCCTCTGAGTCTCCCGCGCCCGGAAAGGTTCCGCCGCCGGTCCGCGCCCCTCCGCCGCCGGGGGCGCCGGTGCGACGCGCGTCCGGTCGGACGGGGGCGCGGCAGGGGTCCCGCGCGTCCGCCACCGGACCGCGGACCGCGGGACCCGGTGCGGCTACGTCCGCGAACGTCCCCCGGCGTTGCCGGGGCGTTCACCGGCGTGCGGGACAATGTCCCGCGTGTCGAGCCCAGGAATCCCCCAGGACAGCAGTGCACCGGTGCGCGCGGGCGTGCCCGAGCACGGGCGGGTCCCCAAGTACTACGCGGTGCGGATACTGCTGACGGAGCTGGTGTCCGAGCTGGCCGAGGGGCAGGCGCTGCCCACCGAGCGGGAGCTGGCCGAGCGCTTCGGCGCGGCCCGGGAGACGGTCCGGCAGGCCCTGCGCGACCTGCTGCTGGAGGGCAGGCTGCGCCGTCTCGGGCGCGGCACCGTGGCCGCGGGCCCCAAGCTGGAGCAGCCGCTGTCCCTGGCCAGCTACACCGAGGGCGTGCGCCGCCAGGGCCGGAGGCCGGGGCGGTCCCTGATCGACCTGCGCAGCTGGCCGTGCCCGCCCCGGCTCGCGGAGGAGCTCCGCCTGGCGGTCGGCGAACCGGTCTGGCACATGGAGCGGGTGCTGCTGGCCGACGACGAGCGGGTGGGCCTGGAGTCCACCTACATCGCGGTGTCCCGCGCCCCCCGCCTGGACGTCGAGTTCGACCCGGACTCGACGTTCTACGGCTACCTGCGGGAGAGGCTGGGCATCGCGTTCGCCGACGCGGACGAGCGGCTGGAGACGGTGCTGGCGGCACCGCGTGAGGCGCTCCTGGTGGGGACCCCCCCGGCGCTGCCGATGCTGCTCATCCACCGGGTGTCGCGCGACGGGGAGGGACGGCCCTTCGAGCGTGTGCGCTCGCTGTACCGGGGCGACCGCTTCAGCTTCACCACCCGCCTGTCCGGGGACGGGCGGGACTCCTAGCGGACCGACCGGAACCGTAGCCGGTGGGACGTGAGGGGTTCTGACCTGGATGATCTTGTACTTATAGACGTTCTCGGCGCCCAACCTCGCTATAGGTACAAGATCACGGCGGAGGGGGCGGGGCTGCGGCCCTTTCCGGTCAACGCGCCGGGCCGTGTTCCGCGGGGCGGCCTGTTCTGCGGGGCGGCCTGGCCCGCGGGGCCGCCCTCCCCGCACGCCCCGACCCGGTCGTCCGGCGGTCGACAGGTCCCTTTTTTGTCACTGTTTGATAACGGGTCTAGTCCATAGTTCGACCGCGGTTCACCGGGAGGTCCCCACCGCGCTCGGTGCGCTCCATCCGCGCCCCCGAACCTCGAACCATGAGAGTGATCATCGTCGGTGCCGGAGTACTCGGCACCATGCACGCCTGGCAGGCCGTCTCCCGGGGACACGAGGTCGTCCACCTCGAACGCGAGGAGGCCGCCCGGGGGGCCTCCGTCCGCAACTTCGGCCTGGTCTGGGTCGGCGGGCGCGCTCCCGGCGCCGAACTGGAGTCCGCGCGTCGCGCACGCGTCCTGTGGGAGGAGATCGCCGCACGGGTTCCCGGCCTGGGCTTCCGCCCCTCCGGCTCCCTCACGGTCGCCACCACGGAGCAGGAGCTGGCCGTCGCCGAGGCCGCGGCCGGGGCCCCCGACGCGGAGGAGCGCGGCTACCGGCTCCTCGACGCCGCCCGGGTCCGGGAGGTCAACCCCGCCCTGCGCGGCGACGTCCTCGGCGCCCTCTGGTGCCGCAGCGACGCCCAGGTGGAGCCCCGCACCGCCCAGGCCGCCCTCCAGGGGGAACTGGCCCGCAGCGGCCGCTACACGCTCGTCACCGGGTGCGAGGTCCGCGACCTCGCGGGCCCCGGCGCCGTCCGCGACGACCGCGGCCGGATCCACCGCGGCGACGCCGTGGTCCTGTGCACCGGCGCCTGGCTCGGCGGACTCGTCCGCGAACTCGCCCCCGACCTGCCGGTCCGCCGCGTCCGCCTCCAGATGGCCCAGACCGCGCCCCTCGGCGAGACCCTCACCACCTCCGTCGCCGACGGCGACAGCTTCCGCTACTACCCGGCCTACCGGGGGCCCGCCCTGGACGCGCTCAACGACGGCCAGCCCCAGGCGGCCGTCGCCGACCGCCACCGCATGCAGCTCCTGATGGTCCAGCGTGCCGACGGCTCCCTGACCGTGGGCGACACCCACGAGTACGACGCCCCGTTCTCCTTCGACACGGAGGAGGACCCCTACGAACACCTCGCTGAGGTCGCCGGCCGCCTCCTCGGCCGCCCGCTGCCTCCGTTCCGCCGCCGCTGGGCGGGCGTCTACGCCCAGTGCACCGACCCCTCCCGGGTCGTGCACCGCGCCTCCGTCGGGCCCGACGCCTGGCTGGTCACCGGGCCCGGCGGGCGCGGCATGACCTGCTCGCCCGCCATCGCCGAGACGACCGCCGACGAACTGGACTGGTGACCGTGAACCGTACAGCCGCAACCCGCACGCCCGTGGAACTCGTCGTCCTCGACATGGCGGGGACCACCGTCGCCGACGACGGGCTCGTGGAGCGGGCCTTCGCCGCCGCGCTGCCCGAGCACACCGCCGAGGCCGCCGACCACGTGCGCGCCACCATGGGCGAATCCAAGATCTCGGTCTTCCGCCACCTCACGGGCGGTGACGAGGAGCGCGCCCAGGAGGCCAACCGGGCCTTCGAGCGCGCCTACGCCCGGCTCGTCGACCAGGGCCTCTGCGCGCCCCTGCCCGGAGCCGAGGACACCCTGCGCCGCCTCCGCGCCGAAGGCCGCACCACCGCACTGACCACGGGCTTCGCCCGTGACACCCAGGACAGGATCCTCCGGGCCCTGGGATGGGAGGACATCGCCGACCTCACCCTCTGCCCCGCCGACGCGGGCGGGCGGGGACGGCCCCACCCCGACATGGTGCTCACCGCCGCCCTGCGCGCGGGCGTCGGCTCGGTGGCCGCCGTCGCCGTCGTCGGCGACACCGCCTCCGACATCCGCAGCGGGCTGCGGGCCGGGGCCTCGGTCGTCGCCGGCGTCCGCACGGGAGCCCACGACGCGGAGACGCTCCTCGACGCCGGGGCCACGCACGTCCTGGACGGCGTCGCCGACCTGCCCGCGCTCCTCGCGGACCGGGAGGGCTGAGCCGTGGGCATCCGCTTCGACCACGTCAGCGTCGCCTACGGGGACACCGTGGTCCTCGACGACCTGGACCTGACCGTCGACCCCGGCGGTTTCACCGCCCTGCTCGGCCCCTCCGGCTCGGGCAAGACCACGGCCCTGCGAGCGGTGGCCGGGTTCGTCCGGCCCGCCTCCGGGCGCGTCCTGATCGGGGGGCGCGACGTCACCGACCTCCCGCCGTACGCCCGCGGGGTCGGCATGGTGGTGCAGAGCTACGCGCTCTTCCCGCACATGCGCGTCGACCAGAACGTCGCCTTCGGCCTGCGCGCCCAGGGCGTGCCCCGCCGGGAGGTCGCCGGGCGCGTCGAGGAGGCCCTCGGCATGACCGGGATGGCCGACTACGCGCGCCGCCACCCCCGCGAGCTGTCCGGCGGGCAGCAGCAGCGCGTGGCCATCTCCCGGGCCCTGGCCATCCGCCCCCGCGTGCTGCTCCTGGACGAGCCCCTGTCCGCCCTGGACGCGCAGCTGCGCTCGGACATGCTCGCCGAACTCGCCCGGCTGCACCGCGAACTGCCCGACGTCACGGTCCTCTACGTCACCCACGACCAGAGCGAGGCGCTGACCCTCGCCGACCGGGTCGCCGTGCTGGACCGCGCGCGCCTGCGCGAGCACGGAACGCCCCGCGAACTGTACGGGCGCCCCCGGGCCGCCTTCACCGCCCGGTTCGTCGGCGGGGCCAACCTGCTGCCCGCCCGCCTGACCGGGGGCCGCGTGCACTGCCTCGGCGCCGTCCTCGACGCCGATCCCGCCGACCTGCCCCCGGGCGCCTCGGACGGCGACGACCTCCGGGTGTGCCTGCGTCCGCACCGGGTCGCCCTGGGAGAGGCCGAGCACACCCTGGAGGGGGTGGTCTCCGACGTCCAGTGGCGCGGCTCCACCCACAGGGTCACCGCGCTCGTGGGCGGCCACCCGGTCACGGCGGAGCTGAGGGAGACCCCCTCCCCGCCCGAGCCCGGGAGCACGGTCACCCTCGGCTTCACCCGGCGGGACGCCGTCCTGCTCACCCCGGAGGAGGCGTCGTGACCGCGTACCCGGCCCCGACGGCGGACGCGCCGCCCGCGGCACACGCCCCGGAGCCCCCGGCGGACCCCGTGCCGGGGCGCGCCCCGCGACGGCTCCCCGTGTGGGTGTGGGCGGTGCCCCCGGTGGTGCTGCTCGCGGCGGTCTTCCTCTACCCGCTCGCCCTGGTCGCGGCGGAGTCCGTCGCCGCTCCCGGCGGCGGACTCACCCTCGCCCACCACGCCGACGTCCTGGGCTCCGAGTCGTTCCGGTCGGCGCTGGGCACCACCGTGTTCGTCGCGGTCGCCTCCACGGCGGGCTGCCTGGTGCTCGGGTTCCTGCTCGCCCTCGTCGTGGCGTTCGTGCCCTTCCCCGGAAGCGGCGCCACCGCCAGGTTCATCGACACCTACCTCTCCTTCCCGTCCTTCCTCATCACCCTGGCGCTCCTGTTCGTCTACGGCACCGTGGGCATGGCCAACGGGATGTGGACCGACCTGACCGGCGCCGAGAGCGGGCCCTTCCGGTTCCTCGCCACGCCCTGGGGCGTGATCCTCGCCGAGATCACCTACTTCACGCCCTTCGTCATGCGGCCCCTGCTCGCCGCGTTCGGCCAGCTGGACACCGCGCAGCTGGAGGTCGCCTCGTCCCTGGGCGCCAGGCCCCTGCGGGTGGTGCGCGAGGTGATCCTGCCCGAGGCCCGGCCCGCCCTGGTCGCCGGCGGGGCGCTCGTCCTGGTGCTGTGCCTCAACGAGTTCGCGATCGTCCTGTTCACGGGGGCGAAGGACGTCGTCACCCTGCCCATGCTCGTGTACCAGGCGGCGATCCTCCAGTCCGACTACACGACGGCCTGCGTCGTCGCCACGGTCAACGCGGCCCTGTCGGTCTCCCTCTACCTCGTCTACCGGGCGGCCACCGCCCGCCTGAGCTCCGCCGGAGGCCGCCGTGCTCGTGCATGACCGCTTCGCCCGCTGGACGGTGTGGGGGCTCTTCGCCGCCCTGGTGCTGCCGCTGTTCCTGCTGCCGCTGGGCGTGATCGCCGCCGCGGCCTTCTCCACCAGCTGGAGCGGCGTCCTGCCCTCCGGCCCCACCCTCGACAACTTCGCGGGCGTCACACGCGGCGGGACCCTGGAGGCGCTGCGGGTCAGCGCCGTCACCGCCGCCGCGGCCAGCCTGCTGGCCCTCACCGCCGGGACCTGGGCGGCCCTGGTCGCGACCTCCCTGCGCCGACGGGGCCGCGCCGTCCTGGACGCGCTCTTCATGCTGCCCGTGGCGGTCCCGACGGTCGTGGTGGGCCTGGCGCTCCTGGTGGCGTTCAGCCGTCCGCCGGTCCTGCTCAACGGCACACAGGCCATCGTGGTCATCGCGCACACGGTGCTGGTCACCGCCTTCGCCTACCAGTCGGTCTCCGCGGCGCTCGACCGCCTCGACCCGGTGTACTCCCAGGTCGCGGCCTCCCTCGGCGCCAAGCCGGCGCGGGTCCTGCTCCAGGTCCGACTGCCGCTGCTGCTGCCCGCGCTCGGCGCCGCCGCGGGCCTGTGCTTCGCCCTGTCCATGGGCGAGCTGAGCGCGACCATGATGCTCTACCCGCCGGACTGGATGCCGCTGCCGGTCCGGATCTTCGCCGCCACCGACCGGGGGGCCCTCTTCTCCGGCGCGGCCTCCGCCCTCGTCCTGATGGCCACCACCCTGCTCGTCCTCCTCCTGCTGTCCCGGGTCCGCACCCGGGCGTCGTTCCGCTGACCCGGCGCGGCGCCGACCCCGCCGCCCCGGCCCGTCATCCCCTTCCGTCCCTCCAGCTCCGACCGAACCGAGAGGCACCGCCATGACCACACGCATCCGGACGGCCGCCGCCACCGCGTCCGCCCTCGCCCTCGCCGCCGCCCTGGCCGCCTGCGCCCCCACCGAGGCCGCGGCCGACACCGTCACCGTCTACTCCGCCGACGGCCTGCGCAACGAGGAGGGCACGGGGTGGCTCGACCAGCTCTTCGCCGAGTTCGAGGAGGAGACCGGCCTCACCGTCCAGTACGTCGAGGGCGGCTCCGGGGAGATGGTCCAGCGCGCCGACCGCGAGAGCACCAACACCCAGGCCGACGTCATGATCACCCTGCCGCCCTTCATCCAGCAGGCCGACGGCCTCGGCCTCCTCCAGCCGTACGAGCCCGAGGGCGCCGAGAACGTCGACGTGAAGGACCCCGACGGCAAGTGGACCGCCGTCGTCAACAACTACTTCGCGTTCGTGTACAACACGAAGGAGCTGTCCGAGCCGCCGACCACCTGGGAGGACCTCCTCGCACCCGGGTTCGAGGGCCGCCTCCAGTACTCCACGCCCGGCGTCGCGGGGGACGGCACCGCGGTCGTGATCCAGGCGATGCACGACTTCGGGGGGCTGGAGCCCGCCATGGACTACCTCGGCGAGCTCCAGGCCAACAACGTCGGCCCCTCCTCCTCGACCGGGGCGCTCGGCCCGAAGGTCGACAAGGGGGAGCTCCTCGTCGCCAACGGCGACGTCCAGATGAACTACGCGCAGTCCCGCACCATGCCCAACCTCGGGATCTGGTTCCCGTCGAGGGAGGGCGGCGACCCCACCACCTTCGCCCTGCCCTACACCGCGGGGCTCCTGGAGGGCGCCCCCAACGCCGACAACGGCCGCGCCCTCATCGACTTCCTGCTGACCGAGGACGCCCAGCAGAGGGTGGCCCCCGTCGCGGGCGGCTTCCCGGCCCGCACCGACGTCGCCTCCGAGGGCGAGGACGCCCAGGCGCTGGAGGAGCTGATGGAGGGCGTGGAGGTCTTCGAGCCCGACTGGGACGACATCGACGCCCACCTCCCCGAGTACCTCGACGCCTGGCGCGAGGCCACGGGCGGCTGAGCCGGGGCGCCGGGGCCGGCGGGCCCTCCGGCCCCGCGCGCCGGGTCCGCCGGCCCGCCGCGTGCCGGGGCGGGCGTGACCGGGGCGGCCCCCGGCGGGCGCACCGTGCCGCCGGGGCGGGCGTGACCGGTTCGTCCAGGTTCTAGGCTCGTTCACGACAAGGACGTCTAGGAAAGGACGGGCAGATGGACGCGCGCGCCCACATCGAGGCCCACAGGGACGAGTTCCTCGCCTCGCTCGGGGAGTGGCTGGCGATCCCCTCGATCTCGGCGGACCCGGCGCACCACGACGACGTGCGGCGGTCCGCGCGGTGGCTCGCCGACCACCTCGCCGCGACCGGCTTCCCCACCGTCGAGGTGTGGGAGACCCCCGGCCTGCCCGCCGTGTTCGCGGAGTGGCCCGCGGCCGACCCCGGCGCCCCCACCGTGCTCGTCTACGGACACCACGACGTCCAGCCCGTCGATCCGGTGGAGGAGTGGGACACCGACCCGTTCACCCCGACCCGGCGCGGCGCCTCCCTGTTCGCGCGCGGGGCCTCCGACGACAAGGGCCAGGTGCTCTTCCACGCCCTCGGCGTGAGCGCCGCCCTGGCGGCCAGCGGGGCCGACGCGCCGCCGGTCACCGTCAAGCTGCTGGTGGAGGGCGAGGAGGAGTCCGGCTCGGTCCACTTCGCCGACCTGATGAAAGCCAACCGCGACCGCCTCTCCTGCGACGTCGCCGTCATCTCCGACACCACCATGTGGGCCGCCGACACCCCGTCCATGTGCGTGGGCATGCGCGGCGTCACCGACGTCGGGATCAACCTGTACGGCCCGGCCCGCGACCTGCACAGCGGCTCCTTCGGAGGGGCGGTCCCCAACCCCCTCAAGGCCATGAGCGACCTGCTGTCCGGCCTCCACGACGACGACGGCCGCGTCGCGGTCCCCGGGTTCTACGACGGGGTCGTCGAGGCGGACCCGGAGGAGCGGGCCCTCATCGCCAGGCTGCCCTTCGACGAGGGGGAGTGGCTGGAGACCGCCGCGTCCACCGCCACCTGGGGGGAGAAGGGCTACAGCACCCTGGAGCGGATCTGGCTGCGGCCGACCGCCGAGATCAACGGCATGTGGGGAGGGCACACCGGCGCGGGCGGCAAGACCATCGTGCCGCGCTCGGCGCACGCCAAGGTCAGCTTCCGGCTCGTGCCGGGCCAGGAGCCGCTGCACGTCCAGGACCGCGTGCGCGCGTACGTGGAGGCCAACACCCCCGCCGGGCTGCGGGCCGAACTGGAGTTCGGCGGTCCCGGCGTCCGCGCCTGCGCCTCGGACCTGTCCTCCGCCGCGCTCAAGGCGGCGCGCTCGGCCATGGAGCGGGCCTTCGGCACGCAGGTGCTGTTCACCCGCGAGGGCGGCAGCGGCCCCGAGGCCGACATCGCCGACATCCTCGACGCGCCCCTGGTGTTCGTCGCCGTCGGCCTGGACGAGGACCGCATCCACGCCCCGAACGAGAAGGTGGAGATCCCCCTCCTCCTCAAGGGCGCGGAGAGCATCGCCTACCTGTGGGAGGAACTGGGCTCCGCGAACCGGGCCTGAGGTCCCCTCCGCGCCCCGGAACACACGCGGTGGCCGCGTGTGTTCCGGGAACGGGCATGCACGGAGCCCCCCGGGGTGTTACCCCTGTATACGGGGGTCGTGCCAACGGCCCTCCCCGACCCCTGGAAGGACCCATGGACGCCGACGCGATCCCCTCACTGTCCCGCTCCACCGTCGACGCCGCCGGACACAGGCGCGTGGACGAGGAGTGGCTGGCCAAGGCGTGGGCGGACCCGGACTCCCAGGTCCTGGTGCTGGAGGGCGGAGACCCGGGCAGCCACGGCTGGCAGGCGCTCATGGCCAAGCAGTCCCGCGCGCTGGTCACCACCGGGGACACCCGCGAACTCGTGCTCACCGGCACCCGCGACGCGCCCGAGGGCGAGCGCTACCTGCTCGGCTCCGAGGGCGACCGCGCCTACTTCGCCGTGTGCTCCCCGCGGGAGCTGCTCGCCACCCCCGTCGCGGAGCCGGCGTCCCTGCGCGAGGTCGGCGCGGTCCTCGACGACCGCGACACGGGCCTCCTGACCCGCGCCGTGGCCCTCGCCAACTGGAACGCCACCCACCGCTTCTGCCCCCGCTGCGGGGCGCGCACCACCCCGGCCGCGTCCGGCCACGTGCGCGTGTGCGAGGAGGAGGGCACCGAGCAGTACCCCCGGATGGACCCCGCGGTGATCATGCTCGTGCACCGGGACCGGGGCGGCGACGAGGAGGTGCTGCTCGGCAACAACCCCCACTGGGACGCCCGGCGCTTCTCCGTGCTGGCCGGGTTCGTGGACGCGGGGGAGTCGCTGGAGCAGGCCGTCGTCCGGGAGGTGGCCGAGGAGGCGGGCGTGGTGGTCGAACGGCCGCGCTACCTCTCCTCGCAGCCGTGGCCCTTCCCCCGGAGCCTGATGATGGGCTACACCGCGCGGGCCGTCGGGGAGACCGAGCGCACCGACGACGAGATCGCCGTCACCCGCTGGTTCACCCGCTCCGAGCTGGCCGAGGCGGTGCGCACCGGTGAGGTCCTGCTGCCCGGCAGGGTGTCGATCGCCCGCACCCTCATCGAGCACTGGTACGGGGCGGAGCTGCCCGGGGGCTGGTGACCGGTGCGCCCCGCCGTGCCCGGTCGGGCGGAGGGGCCTCCTCGGAGCACGGCTCCACGGCGTCGGCGAGGCGGTCGTCCACAGGCGGGCGGAGGGGCCTGTGCCTCCCGCGGGCGGCGCCTACCCTGGAGGGGAGAGGCCGGGACCCCGGGGCCGGGCCGGCCGGTCACGCGACGCGGCCGTCGGGGCGGGGCGGCCGCGCACGCCCCCCCGCGCGCCTTCGCGCGCGGGGCGCCGCGCACCGCCGCCGCCTCCGGTCGCCGGACACCCCGACCCCTCAGCCGGAGCCGGGGGAGGTGTTCAACTCGTCGGGGAGCGAGGTGAGAGGGCTCGTGCTGCTCTCCACCACGTCCCGTGCCAGGTCGGCCACCTTCCGTCCCCGCGAGCGGGCGGACGAGCGCAGCCGCTCGAACGCCTCCCGCGGCGCCATCGTGTGCCGCTCCGCCAGGACCCCGATCGCCTGCTCCACGACCACGCGCGAGTGCAGCGCGTGCTCCAGCTGCGCGATGGTGTGCCGCAGCCGTTCGACCTCGGAGGCCCCCTCGGGGGCCCGGCCGGGCGCCTGCGACCGCGGGCGGCCGGTCCCCGACTCACCGGTCAGCAGGTCCGCGAGGACCATCGCGCTGACCAGGTCGGGCACCTCCTGTCCGCTGCCCACGCGCCACCCGTTCGGGGTGCGGCGCACCACGCCGGTGTCCACCGTGTCGGCGACCGCTATGTCATGAGACCTCATGTCGTCCCCCAACTCAACACTCCCCGTCGTCCTCGTCCGAGCCCTGGTAGCGCCCGAGCGCCGTCGGAGGAGTCCCGTCGTCGGTCACGATCGGGGCCCATGACACGGAACGCGGTCACACCCCGGGGTGCGACCGCGGCACGCGTACCGTCCTACGACAGCTCGGCCAGCTTCTTCTTCACCTGAGCGAGCGACGGGTTCGTCATCGCCGACCCGTCGCTGAAGACCAGCGTCGGCACCGTCTGGTTGCCGCCGTTGACCTTCATGACGAGGTCGGCGGCCTCCGGGTGCTCCTCGATGTTCACCTCACCGCCGGTGATCCCCTCGCGGGAGAGCTGGCTCTTGAGCCGCTTGCAGTACCCGCACCAGGGGGTGGTGTACATCGTGAACTGTTCGGTCGCCGTACTCGTCATCTCGCTCACGTCCTTCTGCCTACGATCGCTGGTATTTCGTCCGGTCCAACATCTCAACACCGAGTGGTCCGGCCCGCTTCCCGCGACCGTGCGACACAACGTGGGACGCCTCACAGGCCCAACTGGTTCTGGAATGTGTCATTCCGCTCGATCGGGGCAGAGTGCCGATCCGCTCGCCGCCACAACCGATACTTGAGAGACTGTGCCCCCGGACATCATCCCCGTCCCCGCACCCGAACAGCCGCCCCGACCACAGCAGGAGCACCATGGACCCCGACCGCGTCCTGGAGGGACTGGACCCGGAGCAGACCGAGGCGGCGCGTGCGCTGCGCGGCCCCGTGTGCATCCTGGCCGGCGCCGGAACAGGGAAGACCCGGGCCATCACCCACCGGATCGCCCACGCGGTCTCCAGCGGGGTGGTCTCCGAGCAGCAGGTGCTCGCGGTCACCTTCACCGCGCGCGCCGCCGGTGAGATGCGCGGGCGGCTGCGCGGGCTCGGAGCCCCCCGCGTGCAGGCCCGCACCTTCCACGCCGCCGCCCTGCGGCAGCTGTCGTTCTTCTGGCCGCAGGTCATCGGCGGCGAGAAGCCCACCCTGATCGAGAGCAAGCTCCAGGCGGTCGCCCGCGCCGCCAACTCCGTGGGCGTGCAGCCCGACCGCACCGGGCTGCGCGACCTGGCCAGCGAGATCGAGTGGGCCAAGGTCACCCAGGTGCGGCCCACCGACTACGAGAAGACGGTCGCCAAGACGAGCCGCCAGGCCCCCATGCCCCCCGGCGAGATCGCCCGGGTCTTCGAGGCCTACGAGGCGCTGTGCCGCGAGCGCAACCTGCTCGACTTCGAGTCCATGCTCGAGCTCACCGCCGGGATGATCAACGAGTACCCGGCCATCGCCCAGCGCGTGCGGGACCAGTACCGCTACTTCGTCGTCGACGAGTTCCAGGACGTCAACCCGCTCCAGAAGCTCCTCCTCGACGCCTGGCTGGGCGACCGCGACGACCTGTGCGTGGTCGGCGACCCGAGCCAGACCATCTACTCGTTCGCGGGCGCCACCCCGGGCTACCTCACCGGGTTCGCCGCGCGCTACCCCCACGCCACCGTGGTCCGGCTGGTCCGCGACTACCGCTCCACGCCGCAGGTGGTGCGGGTCGCCAACCACGTCATCGCCCAGGCCCGCGGCACCACCTCGGCCGGCCACCTGACCCTGCAGGCGCAGCGGCCCGACGGGCCCGACCCCATGTACCAGGAGTACGAGGACGAGCCGGCCGAGGCCACCGGGGTCGCCCGCAAGATCGGCGTCCTCCTGGAGAACGGGACGCCCGCCGGCGAGATCGCGATCCTGGTGCGCACCAACTCGCAGTCGGCCGCCTACGAGCAGGCGCTGGCCGACGAGGGCGTGCCGTTCACGGTGCGCGGCACCAAACGGTTCTTCGAGCGGCCCGAGATCAAGCAGGCCGTGCACACCCTGCGCGGCGCCCGGCACGAGGCCGCGGGGGAGGCCCCCGAGCCCCTGGTGCACACGGTCCGGCAGCTGCTCGGCCGGCTCGGGCTGACCGAGCAGGCGCCCGAGGGCCGCCAGGCCCGCGAGCGCTGGGAGTCGCTCGCGGCGCTCGCCCAGCTCGCGGAGGACATGGCCGCCAAGCCCGCCCCCGACGGCCGCGCGGTCACCATGGCCGACCTCGTGGACGAGCTGGAGGTGCGCATGGCCACCGAGCACGCGCCCGGCTTCGAGGGCGTCACCCTCGCCTCCCTGCACTCGGCCAAGGGCCTGGAGTGGGACGCCGTCTTCCTGGTCGGCCTCACCGAGGGCATGATGCCGATCATCTACGCGGAGACCGACGAGCAGGTGGAGGAGGAGCGCCGCCTGTTCTACGTGGGGGTCACCCGCGCCCGCGAGCACCTGGCGATGTCCTGGTCGCTGGCGCGTTCGCCCGGCGGGCGCAAGAGCCGCAAGCCCTCCCGGTTCCTGGACGGGCTCCGGCCCGCCTCGCCGTCCACGGCCTCCAGGCGCGCCGAACGCCGCAAGGGCGGCGTGGCCCGCTGCCGCGTGTGCGGGAACGCCCTGGGGGAGACCGCCGAGCGCAAGCTGGGGCGCTGCCTCGACTGCCCGTCCAGCTACGACGAGGCCCTGCTGGAGCGGTTGCGCGACTGGCGCCGCGCCAACGCGCAGGAGCAGAAGGTCCCCGCCTACGTCGTCTTCACCGACGCCACCCTCCAGGCCATCGCCGAGCAGGAGCCCTCGAGCGTCTCCCAGCTCTCCGCCGTGTCCGGGGTGGGCGCCGTCAAGCTCGATCGCTACGGTGAGGCGGTACTCGCGCTGGTCTCGGGCGCGGAGCCGGCGGACGTCATGGGCGGCCCGGCCGGCGACAACGGGGAGGAAGCAGCGGATGACTGAGAGCGCCGACGCGCAGACGCGGGGCCAGTCCCTGGAGGGTCTGCTGGCCGTCCTCGACCTGGAGCAGATCGAGGTGAACATCTTCCGGGGGAGCAGTCCCGCGGAGGGTCCGCAGCGCGTCTTCGGCGGACTGGTCGCGGGCCAGGCGCTGGTCGCGGCGGGGCGCACCGTTCCCACGGAGCGCCACGTGCACTCCCTCCACGCGTACTTCATACGCCCCGGGGACCCCGAGGTGCCGATCGTCTACGAGGTGGACCGGGTCCGCGACGGCCGCTCCTTCACCACGCGCAGGGTGGTGGCCGTCCAGCACGGAAAGCCGATATTCACCCTGTCGGCCTCCTTCCACAAGGAGGAGCCCGGGCTCGACCACCAGATCCCGATGCCCGACGTGCCGCCGCCTGAGGACCTCCCGAGCGCGCGCGAGCGCCTGCAGGCCGCCTTCGGCAAGGTGCCGGGGTTCGTGCGCTGGCACCCCATCGAACTGCGCCCGGTGGGTCCGCTGTCCTTCGAGGCCGAACGCGACCCGCGGCTGCGGACCGCCACCAACCCGGTGTGGCTCAAGGTGGACGGCAAGCTGCCCGACGACCGCCTCACCCAGGTGTGCCTGATGACCTACGCCTCGGACATGACCCTGCTGGACACGGTCCTGCTCAGGCACGGCCGCTCGTTCGCGGGCATCTCCATGGCCAGCCTCGACCACGCGATGTGGTTCCACCGGCCCTTCCGCGCCGACGAGTGGCTGCTCTACGCGCAGGAGGCCCCCAGCGCGCAGGGCGCCCGGGGCCTCGCCCGGGGGCTCGTGTACACGCGCGACGGCCGGCTCGTCTGCTCCGTCGTCCAGGAGGGGCTGATCCGCGTCGTGGACGCCGAGGGCTGGTCCGACGCGCTTCCGGGTTCCTGACACCGCGGAACGGCCGTGCGCGGGCCCCGCTCCCGACCGGGGGGCGGGGCCCGCGCCGTCCCCCGGACCCCTCGGGCAACGGCCCCGCGGGGCCGTCCGGTAACGCTCCCGGGGCCCGCGCAATTCCCCGCCCCCCGTGGCCGGATGCGGACGTTTTCCCTGGTCAAAAATAGGTTGCCGTCTTCGCCGGGCACCCCATAGTCTGTACTCCGTCGCAATGACCGCGCCAGGCGCAGGTGGAAGACCCTGCCGCCCGACTCAGAAGGAGGTGCCCCATCAAATGACGAACTCCACGCAGACCACCGGATTCATCGCTGGCTTCGCCGTGTCGTCCCGTCAGCAGTCCCTGACGGCTGTCCTGGGCACCGCCGAGAGCGGTCACGCGGGCGTCCTCGCCGGATTCGGCGAGTTCATCACCACCGGTGTCGGTCACGGCGCCAAGGACCACCGCGACGGGTGGGGGACCTCCTCGTCCCACGGCCTGTCGATGGTGTCCCCGGTCGTCCCGACCGGTGTCGGCAACGGCAGTGGTGTGCCCGCCGACCATGAGCTCGCCCTTGATCGAGGCAAGCGCATGACGGAACACGCTGAAGCTACCCGGCGCCTCTATGGCGCATCGGGGGAGTGTCCACGGAGGATTCCGGCCTAGAGCTACACGGGCCGAGAGTTTCGACCGTGGCCGCGGACCCCGACACAGGGGCCGCGGCTTTCTTTGTATCTCCGTCCGATCCCCGTCCCCCAGGGACGAGGGAAGAGGACGGCGGCATCGCAAGTCCAGGTCCCTCACCGGACCGGTTCCGGTGACCATCACCGACCGCGTTGTACGAAACGATCAAAGATCTTGGAGGGCACCGATGCTTGCGTCGGTCCTGGAGACGCCCTGGATGGGCGACACCGAAGTTCCCTGCCGCCTCGAGCCCGACCTGTTCTTCGCCGAGGCGCCCGCCGACGTCGAGGCCGCGAAGGCCGTCTGCGGCGCCTGTCCCGTGAGGGAGCAGTGCCTGACGGATGCCCTGGAACGGCGTGAGCCGTGGGGTGTGTGGGGCGGGCAGCTGCTCGTCTCCGGTCAGGTCGTGGCGCGCAAGCGCCCGAGGGGCCGCCCCCGGAAGAACCCCGCCCCGGTCGCGGCCTGACGCCTCGCCCGGACTCCACCCGCAACCCCGAGAACTCCCGAAGGACGAAGACAGATGATGTTGATGGAACTCCTGCGCCTTGCCGAACAGAGCGACGTCGAGACCCGTGAGATGCAGAGCAGAAGGCTCACGGCCCGCGTGATGCGCGCCCGCCAGCGGGAGGAGCGCCGTGCCGAACAGGCACTCATGGATCTCGCGTGGTCACGCCTGTGTTGACCCGCGGCGGTACGGCGGGATGACGGGGCGCTGAGCGTCCCCTGGTGATCACGGATCCGGTCGGAGGCCGGGCGGGACCCCGGGAGGGGCAACCGTCCGGTCTCTTTTGTGTATCGATCTGGAGAAGGAGGGGCTTCGGGGGTCCCGACTGTGTGCTCCCGGACGAAGCCCGGACCGTGCTGGTCAGGGCAGAACGCGCGACGGGACCGTGATTTCCGGCGGGATCCCGCGTTCCGGGGATCGTGGGAAATCAATGACATAACAGGACAAGTCATATCTGTGCGGAAGCTCTCCTCTCGGCTACCGTAAAGTTCGTGCCCTCGAACACCAAAGTCGAGGTACGACGCAGTCCTCGTCGCCGACGCACGGTGTCGGCCTACAGGGACGGGGACACCACGGTCGTCCTCGTGCCCGCGACGTTCTCCCGCGCAGAGGAAAAGCGCTGGGTGGGCCGCATGCTGCAACGGCTGGAGGCCCGGGAGGGGCGCCGGCACCCCGGCGACACCGAACTCCGCGACCGGGCGCTGGAACTGGCCCGCCGCTACCTCGGCGGCGCCGAACTCCCCGACAGCGTCCGCTGGGTCGACAACCAGAACGCGCGCTGGGGCTCGTGCACCCCCGACACCCGTACGATCCGCATCTCCCGCCGCCTCGCCGGGATGCCGTCCTGGGTGGTCGACTACGTCCTCGTCCACGAGCTGGCGCACCTGTCCATCCCCCACCACGGACGGGAATTCTGGGCCCTGGTCCGCCGCTATCCCCGGGCCGAACGCGCGCGCGGGTACCTGGAGGGGTTCAGTGCCGCCTCGCGGGCCGAGGCCTGCGACCACGACGAGGACGGGGAGGAGGACGAGGTGGAGGAACTGGGCATCGCCGAGGTCGCCCTGGAGGAGTAGCCCCCGCGGTCCTGCCGGAGGCGGCCGGGGCGCGGCGCCGGAGCGCCCGGATGCCCGCGGACTCAGGCGTCCGCGGCCCTCGCGGCGCCGCGGTACGCGGCCACCGCCCCGGCGGCGGCGCGCACCAGGTCGCGCACGGAGTCGTCGGTGGGCTCCGGCAGGTCGCCGACAGGGAACCAGCCCAGGTCGGCCGACTCGTCGGGGTCGCACACCAGCACGGAATCCGCCGGGGCGACCGCCGCGTACTGCACGTCCAGGTGGAAGCTGCCCCCGCCGCAGGGCACCCGGTGCCGGTCCAGCCGGACCGGGGAGGGGAGGAGCGTCACGTCCCGCAGGCCCGACTCCTCGACGGCCTCCCGGAGGGCGGCCGCCCCCAGTGTCGTGTCGTCCGGCTCGCAGTGGCCCCCGGTCTGCAACCACATCCGGTGGATCCGGTGCAGGGTGAGGACCACCCGCGAGCCGTCGGCGGAGACGATGGCGGCGCTCGCCGTCACGTGGCCCGGCAGACAGGTGCGCCACATGCCGTCCGGGTGCCCGTCCAGGTGCTCCACGTAGGAGCGGCGCAGCTCCTCCTGCCGGGCGTCGGGCGCGGTCCACGCGCCCAGCACCGCCCTGGCGTCGTCGTGCAGTGACACCTACGAGTCCTTCCCGCGGGTGTCGTCCCCGTCGTCCTCGGAGCCGTCCGCCTCCGGGGCGCCCCCGCGGTCGGGCCCCGCCCCCGGCGCGTCGCCCGTCAGCGAGGAGATGTCGAAGTCGGCGCCGCCGAAGTCCCCGCCGCCGCTGACGAAAGCGTCCGGGTCGTCCAGGTCCTCGCCGGTCGGCATCAGGTCGGGATGCTGCCACACGGCGTCCCGCCCCTCGATCCCGCGCGCCTCCTCCAGGGCGGACCACAGGGCCGACGCCTCGCGCAGGCGGCGCGGGCGCAGTTCGAGGCCGACCAGCGCCGCGAAGGTGTGCTCCGCGGGACCGCCGGTCGCCCGTCGGCGGCGGGTGGCCTCGGAGAGCGCGTCCGACTGGGGCAGGCGCCCGGACACCGCCGACGACACCACGGTCGCCACCCAGCCCTCGATGAGGGCCAGGGTGGTCTCCAGGCGGCCCAGGGCCGCCTTCTGCTGAGGGGTGTCCTCGGGCTGGAGCAGGCTCTCGCCGCCCGCGCCGCCCAGGACCTCCTGGAGCGCCTCGGGGTTGGTGAGATCGATCTCCCCGAGCCGGTCCTCCAGGCCGCTGACGTCGAACGACATCCCGTCCGCGTACTCGCTGACGAGCCGGTACACGTGCGAGCGCAGCCACGGCACGTGGGCGTAGAGGCGGTGCACCGCGGCCTCGCGCGCGGCCAGGTACAGGCGCACCTCGTCGGCGGGGACCTGCAGGCCCTCGCTGAAGCGCTCGACCCCGCCCGGCAGGAGCGCGGCGTTGCCCTCCCCGGCCAGCGGAAGCCCGATGTCGGCGGTGCCGACGACCTCGCGGGACAGCTCGCCGACCGCCTGGCCGGCCTGGCGGCCGACCATCATGCTGCCCATCTGCTGGATCATGCCCAGCAGCGGGCCGGCCACGGACTGCATCTCCTCGGGCAGGTTCTGCCCCATGGAGCGCACGGTCCTGCTCGTCAGCGGGTCGCAGAGCTGGACCCACGACTCCATCGTCTTCTCGACCCACTCCGACCTGCTCCAGGCCTGGGCGGTCTGGACACCGGAAGGAAGGTCGGTAGCCTGGTCGAGCCACAGGTCAGCGAGGCGCAGGGCCTCCTCGACCTTGGCGTAGTCGGACACCGGCACGCTCGGGTCGCCCTCCTGGGCGACCGTCTGCCGTGCCACGTCCTTGGCCATCTCCCAGTTGACCCCGGACGACGGCGTGCTGCCGCCGCCCCCGGGGCCGGGACCGGGCTGTGCCGACATCATGTCGGCGAACTGGCGCAGCATGTTGGCCATCTGCTGCGGGTCGCCGAACGGAAATCCGTCCGGCGTTCCGGAGTCCCCTCCGCCCGGGCGGCCGCTGCCGGCACCCGAGCCGGAGTCGCCAGATCGGCGTCCGGACTCGTCATCGGGATCGTTCGGCATGCTGAAACCGAAAGGCAGGTCGCTCACATCAGACCTCAGGCAGGATTAGGTTTGGTCTCCACTGTCACGTTAGCTGGGAGTCGCCCGGAGTGAATACCGAAAGCAGCCAGGTTCGCCCAGAGCACAGCCGTTCCGGAGGAGCGGGCACGGTGGTCGCTGTCACCGGTGCCGCGTCCGGAGTGGGCCGGCTCCTCGTGCAACGCCTGGCCACGCCGGAAGGTTCCACGGCCCCCCGGGAGATCGTCGCGATCGACGAGCAGTTCGCCGACCTGCGCGGTGTGACATGGCGTATCGCCGACGTGTGCGACCCGGGACTGGTGTCCCGCCTCGACGGGGTCGACGTGCTCGTGCACACCGCCGACGACCGTTCCCTGGAGACCCGGCCGGCCCAGCGCCGGGCGCACAACATCCGCGCGGCCCAGACGGTGCTCACCGCCGCGGCCGCCTCGGGGGTGCCCCGTGTCATCCTCGTCACCAGCACCATGGTCTACGGCGCCGCCGCCGACAACCCCGTGCCGCTCCCGGAGAACGCCACCCGCGTCTCCGACAACAGCGACGGGCTGATGGGCGACTTCGCGGAGATCGAGGCCCTGGCCGAGCGCGCGCGCCGGGCCCACCCCAGCCTCGCGGTCACCGTGGTGAGGCCCGCCCCGCTCGTCGGCCCCGAGCTCGACACCCTGCTCAGCCGCCACTTCTCCGCCCCCCGCCTGCTCACCGTCAAGGGGCACAGGCAGCACTGGCAGTTCTGCCACGAGGACGACCTCGCCGACGCCCTGGCCTTCTGCGCCCTGCACGGGGTGGAGGGCTCCGACGGCGTCGTCGCCGTGGCGAGCGAGGGCTCCCTCACCCAGGAGGACGTGGAGGCCGTCGCCGGGATGAAGCACTTCGAGGTGCCCGCCAACCTGGCCTTCGGAGCGATACGGCGCCTCCACCAGGCCAGGATCACCCCCGCCGCGGAGGGGGAGCTCAAGTTCCTCGTCTACCCGTGCGTGGTGGACTGCGCCGCGCTGCGCGACGCGGGCTGGAAGCCCGGCCACGACAACGAGGCGGCCCTGAGGGCCCTCCTGGAGTCCAGGAGCGGCAAGCACGCCCTCGTGGGGCGCAGCCTGGGCCGCAAGGAGGTCACCATCACCGCGGCCGGGGCGGCCGGCGCCGCGGCGGCGGCCATAGGCACCGCCGCCGCCATCCGCCACCTGCGCAAACGCAAGGGCGGGTGAGGCCGGCGGTGCACGTACGGGCGCACACGTGCCCGGAACGCGCACTCCCGCCGCGACATGGGGGAACGTCCGATTGGTACGGTCGGACCGTGGAAGAGATCACTCTGGCGTCTGTACGCGACACCCCCCTGTCGGTGGACGAGGTGCTCGCCGCGGTGTCCGACCCGCGCGCGGGCGGCACCGCCGTGTTCATCGGGACCGTCCGCGACCACGACCACGGCCGCGACGTCGCGGCGCTGTCCTACACCGCGCACCCCACGGTGGAGGCCAAGCTGCGCTCCGTCATGGAGAAGGTCCTGGCGGACACGTCCGCGCCCGGCCGCCCGGTCGTGCGGATGGCCGCGACGCACCGCGTGGGCGACCTGGAGATCGGCGACCTCGCCGTGGTCGTGGCCGCCGCCGCCGAGCACCGGCAGGAGGCCTTCGCCGCCTGCCGCAGGCTCATCGACGACCTCAAGGCCGAGGTGCCCATCTGGAAGCAGCAGGCCTTCAGCGACGGCGACGGCGAGTGGGTGGGCGAGCCTCGGCCGTAGGCGGCGTTCCGCGGGCCGCTCCGGGTCCGCGGCGACCGGCGCGGGGGCCGGGCCCACCGCGGGCGTCCCCGGAACACGCCCCGGCGGCGCCCGGGTCCGGCCCGGACGGGCCGGGGCGGGGACGAGCGCACCGGGCCCTCCGTCGGCAATAAGCTGTGCGCATGGTTCGTCGTGTCATGACCCTTGTTGTCGCTCTCGCCCTTCTCGTCGGGCTCGGAGCAGGCAGCCTCCTCCTCCCGCTGCCCTACCTGGTGGCGGCCCCGGGCCTCACCGTGAACACGGTCGGGGAGACCGAGGAGGGGCCCGTGATCGAGATCGGCGGGGCCGAGAGCTACGAGCACGAGGGCTCCCTGTCGATGGTGACCGTCCAGTACGCGGGCGGGCCCCAGCACCGGCTCAACTTCTTCGGCGTCGTGACCGCGTGGCTCTCGCCCACCGAGGCGGTCCTCCCCGAGGAGCTGCTGTTCCCCGCGGGGCGCACGCCCGAGGAGGTCAGCGAGCGCCAGACCGTGCAGATGAACGACTCCCAGACCAGCGCCACGGCCGCCGCCCTCAACGAGCTCGGCATGGAGTACGAGGCGGTCCCCGTGGTCAACGGGACCGTCGAGGGCATGCCCGCGCACGGGGAGGTCGAGGAGGGCGACGTCATCCTCGCAGTGGACGGCACGGCCGTCCCCACCGTGAGCGGCGCCGGCTCCGAGGAGGCCGTCGGCAGTTCGGCGGTCGTGGACCGGGTCGGGGACCGGGAGCCCGGGGAACCGGTCGGGCTCACCCTGGAGCGCGACGGGGAGGCGGTCGACGTGGAGATCCCCACCGAGGAGGGCGAGGAGGGCGGCGCCGCGGTCGGCGTGCTCATCTCCGACCAGATGGACTTCCCCGTGGACGTGGACATCACGATCGGCGACATCGGCGGCCCCAGCGCGGGCATGATGTTCGCCCTCGGGATCATGGACCGGCTCAGCGAGGAGGGCCTCACCGGAGGCGTCGACGTCGCCGGGTCCGGAACCATCACCTCCGACGGCCGGGTCGGCGGCATCAGCGGCATCCCGCAGAAGATGGTCAGCGCCCAGCGCGCCGGCGCCGAGTACTTCTTCGTGGCCGCGGACAGCTGCTCCCAGGTCGCGCAGTCGGCCGCCTACGGCGAGCTGGACGTCGTGCGCGTCGAGACCCTCACGGACGCGGTCGACGCCCTGGAGACCATCCGCGGCGGCGGCGACGACCTCCCCCGCTGCGGGTAGGGGCCGCGGGCCGGGCACGGCCGGAGCCGCCCCGCGCCCCGGCCGGAACCCGGCCCTCCGCGGCCGGGCGGCGGACGGCAGAGCACGGGAGGCCCCCGCCGTCACGGCGGGGGCCTCCCGCACTCCCTCGCGGACCGGCCGGGGTCATTCCCCGTCCGGCTCCTCCAGGTCCAGGGTCAGCGCCAGGGCGGAGGTCAGCGCCGGGATCAGGTCGGCGCCGTTGAGCACTTCGGACTCGCTGTCGTGGCTGCGCATGCGCATCGCGCAGTGCCGCGAACCGTCCCGCATCACACCCGCGACCATGCGGATCTCCTCGGTCTCGCGGCCGGACGCGCTCGGGTCCTCGCCGGCGGCCAGGGTCTCGTCCGAACCCTTCACCACCAGGCGCTCCATGACCAGGGCGCACCCCGCCACGCCCTCGGGCCAGAGGATGCGCCCCAGCGCCTCCTCCAGGGGGAGGTCGTCGGGCAGCGGCTCCTGCTCGACCGGGGTCAACTCGTCGGGATCGGCAGGGGAGCCGATCCCCAGCAGATCGGCCAGCGCCGGCTCCGCCCGCAGCAGTTCGGCGGTCGGCACCAGGGCGTACAGCCCCAGCGGCCGGTCCCAGCCCTGCTCGGCGGTGTGGCGTTCGAGGTCCATGACGGCTTCGCGAATGTTCGACACGTTTCCATAGTGACCGATGTGGGAACCCCGCGGCTCCCGTTCCCGGACAGTAGGGTCGCAACGGGGCCTCCCGGATGCGACTCCGATACAGCAACGATGCAGCCTTGTCACCCGCGTGAGGGTGATTTCGGGAACCCGGCACCCACCATTTAAGTTTTCAGTAATAAGGCGCCACACGCGCACCGAACGCACCTACCAAGCCAGAACGAGGGGGAGGCGTGAGCTTCCGATCGCCCGGCGCACCACCTGCGCGTATGCCTCGCCGATCAAGGTTGCTCGCGCCAGTCGCGGCGACCGTGGTCGTCATCATCGCGGGGCTGATGCTCGCCGCGAACTTCTGGACCGACTACAAGTGGTTCAGCTCCGTCGGCTACACCTCGGTCTTCCTGACCGAGCTGTGGACCCGCGTGCTCCTGTTCGCCGTCGCCGGCCTGGTGATGGCCGTCATCGTCGGCGCCAGCGTCTACTTCGCGTACCGCTCCCGGCCGGGCATCCGGCCGATGAGCCTGGAGCAGCAGGGCCTGGACCGCTACCGGCAGTCCATCGACCCGCACCGCAAGCTCTTCTTCTGGATCGCCGTCGGGGCCCTGGCGCTCCTGGCCGGGGTCGCCGCCAGCGGTGACTGGCGCGCGTACCTCCAGTTCACGAACAGCACCGACTTCGGTGTGAACGACCCCGAGTTCGGGATGGACGTCGCGTTCTTCGCGTTCACCTACCCGTTCCTGCGCATCCTGCTCGGCTACCTGTACGCGGCCGTCATCCTGGCGTTCATCGCCGCGGTGATCGTGCACTACCTGTACGGCGGGGTCCGGCTCCAGAACGACACCGGACAGCGCGCCACCCCGGCCGCCCGCGTGCACCTCTCGGTGCTCCTGGGGCTCTTCGTGCTGCTGCGCGCGGGCTCCTACTGGCTGGACCGCTACGGGCTGGTCTTCTCCGAGCGCGGCTACACCTTCGGGGCGTCCTACACCGACGTCAACGCCGTCAAGACCGCGCTGATGATCCTCACCGTCATCTCGGTGATCTGCGCGGTGCTGTTCTTCGCGAACATCTACTTCAAGAACACCATGGTCCCCATGGCCAGCCTCGGGCTCCTGGTGCTGTCCGCCGTCCTGGTCGGCGTCGCCTACCCCGAGATCGTCCAGCGCTTCCAGGTCAACCCCAACGAGCAGCGCCTGGAGAGCCCGTACATCGAGCGCAACATCGAGTACACGCGCGACGCGTACGACATCGCGGACGCCGAGGTCGAGGCCTACGACGCCACCACCGAGCTCAGCGCGCAGGACCTGGTCGAGGAGTCCCAGGGCACCAAGGTGCGCCTGGCCGACCCCTCCGTGGTGTCCCAGACCTTCCAGCAGATGCAGCAGGTCCGCGGCTTCTACCAGTTCCCTGACGTCCTGGAGGTCGACCGCTACCCGGACGCCGAGGGCAACCTGATCGACACGATCGTGGCCGTCCGCGAGCTGGACGGTCCGCCCGACGACCAGGACAACTGGCTGAACCGGCACCTCATCTACACCCACGGCTACGGCATGGTCGCCGCCACCGGCAGCGACATCGACGCCGAGGGGCGCCCGGTCTTCACCGAGTACAACATCCCGCCGCGGGGCGAGCTGAGCGAGGTCACCGGCGAGTACCAGCCGCGGATCTACTACGGCCGCGAGGGCGCCGAGTACGTCATCGTCCAGGCCGAGGAGGAGTACGACTACCCCCTCGACTCGGAGGAGGACACCGCGGACGTCCCGACCCTGGACGACGCGGTCGACCCCGAGGTCAGCCCCGCCCCCGACGAGGCCCGGGCGCCGGGCGACGCGGACGCCCAGGAGAGCCCGGAGCCCACGAACGAGGACCCGCCCGCCGAGGGCGGCGACGGGACCGAGGGCACCGAGGAGGAGGCCGACCCCAGCGGTTCGCAGGCCTACAACCGCTACGACGGCAGCGGCGGCGTCCAGCTGAGCAACTTCTTCGACCGGATCCTGTACGCGATCAAGTACCAGGAACCGAACATCCTGCTCAACAGCGCCATCACCGGCGACTCGCGCATCCTCTACGAGCGCGACCCGCTGGACCGCGTGGAGAAGGTCGCCCCCTACCTCACCGTGGACAGCCGCCCCTACCCGGCGGTCGTCGACGGCAAGGTGGTCTGGATCGTCGACGCCTACACCACCTCCGACGGCTACCCGTACGCCAACCGGATCGACTTCACCCAGGCGGTGACCGACACGTTCACGGACGGGTCGGCGCAGCAGGTCGGCGCCCTGCCCGGCAACGAGGTCAACTACATCCGGAACTCGGTGAAGGCCACCGTCGACGCCTACGACGGGACCGTCACCCTGTACGCGTGGGACGAGGAGGACCCGGTCCTCCAGACCTGGATGGACTCCTTCCCGGGCACGGTGACGAGCCGGGACGAGATGAGCGAGGAGCTCATCGACCACGTCCGCTACCCGGACGACCTGTTCAAGGTGCAGCGCGAGATCATGCGCGAGTACCACGTCACGGACGCCGCGGCCTACTACGGCGGTCAGGACTTCTGGGCCGTGCCCAACGACCCGACCGGCGGTACCGAGGCCCCGGAGCCGCCCTACCGGCAGACGATCCAGTACCCGGGCGCCGAGGAGGCCAGCTTCTCGCTGACCAGCACGTTCGTTCCTCGCGGCCGTGAGAACCTGGCGGCCTTCATGGCGGTGGACAGCGATCCGCGCTCCGACGACTACGGGCAGCTGAAGCTGCTGGAGCTGCCGCGGAGCACGGTGATCTTCGGTCCGGGGCAGGTGCAGAACGCCTTCGACGCGGACGCCGACGTCCGGGAGGTCCTGCTGCCCCTGGAGCAGTCCAACGCCGAGGTGACGCGCGGCAACCTGCTCACCCTGCCGTTCGCGGGCGGCCTGCTCTACGTGGAGCCCCTCTACGTGCAGGCCGGCGGAGGCGGCAGCGCCTCCTTCCCGCTGCTCCAGCAGGTCATGGTCGGCTTCGGCGAGGAGGTCGCGATCGGCAGCAACCTGCCGGACGCGCTCAGCAACCTCTTCGAGGGCGCCGAGGGCACTCCCGAGGAGGCGCCCGAGGAGACCCCTGAGGAGAACGAGGCCGGTGGCGGTGGCGGCGGCGGTGGCGGTTCCGACCAGGAGCTCACCGACGCCCTCAACGAGGCCGTGGAGGCATGGGAGGAGGCCCAGGAGTCGAACGAGCAGGCGAACGACCGCCTGCGCGAGGCCCTGGAAGCCATCGAGGAGCAGATGAACGAGTAGGACCGGGTCCGCCCCCTTCCCGGGGGCGCACCGGCGGGGCGGGGCCTTCGGGTCCCGCCCCGCCCTCGTGCGGGGGCCCGCGGGACGCGGAGGACGCCGGCCGCCCGCGTCCCGGAACGCTGATTTGGGTTATCGGCCGGGGCACGCTAGTCTGTGAACACAACGACGCGGGGTGGAGCAGTTCGGTAGCTCGCTGGGCTCATAACCCAGAGGTCGCAGGTTCAAATCCTGTCCCCGCTACCAAGACCCGGACCCGGGAGAAATCCCGGGTCCGGTGCTTTTCTCGGAATTACCGTTTCGGTTGATTTCGGGGAACACGCTCGAAAGGGCGCGCTTGAGTGGCTCGACCGGGAAGAGAAGCCTGGTAGAGTGGTCACAGGCCGGACGGGAAACCGGAAGGCCACAGGGTGGGATCTCACCGGTAGTCCTCACGGAAAACCGATTTGCCACCCGGGGTCACAAGCCCTAAAATAGAGATCACGACGCGGGGTGGAGCAGTTCGGTAGCTCGCTGGGCTCATAACCCAGAGGTCGCAGGTTCAAATCCTGTCCCCGCTACCGAGGAAAACACCGGGTGGAATTCCACCCGGTGTTTTCTCGTATGTCGGCCGTCACCGTGTGCGGTGGAGCCCGGGCGGGATTGCGCCCGGGCTCCCGCGCGGTCAGCGGGTGCGGCCCTCCACCAGCTCGACGACGCGGTCCGCCCGAGCGGCCACCTTGGGGTCGTGGGTCACCACGACCACGGCCGAGTCCCGGATCCTCGCCTGCTCCAGCAGCTGGTCCATGATCATGGTGCTGCTGGCGGCGTCCAGGGCGCCCGTGGGCTCGTCGGCGAGGACCAGCCCGGGGTCGCGGCTCAGCGCGCGCGCCAGGGCCACACGCTGCTGCTCACCGCCGGACAGCTGGTGCGGCTCGGAGTTCAGCCGGTGCCCCAGGCCCACGGACTCCAGGAGCTCGCGTGCACGGGCGCGGCGGCGCAGCAGGGGGACCCCGGCGATCACCAGGGGGACCGCCACGTTCGCCAGGGCGGTGCGCCGCTCCAGCAGGTGGAACTGCTGGAAGACGAAGCCGATGCCCTCGCCCCGGAGCCAGGACCTGCGGCCCTCGCCGAGCGCGGTGGTGTCCACGCCGTCGAACGTGTAGGAGCCGCCGCTGGGCTTGTCGAGGAGGCCCAGGATGTTCAGCAGGGTGGACTTGCCCGAGCCGGACTGCCCGACGATCGCGACGACCTCCCCCCGCCGCACCCGGAACGTGCAGTCGTGCAGGACGTCGATGCGGTCCCCCGACACGGTGAAGTGCCGGGTCACCCCCTCCACGCTCAGCAGGGGGGCGGGGTCGGGCGGGGCCGATCCGGCCTCCGGGGCCGGTACGTGGACCGACATCTAGCCCTCCTCGCCCATCAGGTCCTCCTCGGCGTCCCCGGCGCCGGGGACGTCGAACCGGGGGTCGAGGGGCACGGGGTCCATGATCATGTCCCCGACGGCCAGCCCCTCGGTGACCTCGACCAGGGAGCCGTCGGACATGCCGAGCCGGACCTCGCGGACCTCCTCGGAGCCGTCGCCGGCGACCACCACGACTTCGCCCTCCTCCGAGGTGCCGCGCACGGAGGTCACGGGCACGACCAGCACGTTCTCCGCCTCGCCGGTGGTGACGGACAGCTGGCCCTGCACCCCGTCGAACACCTGGAGGTCGGAGGGGACGCGGCAGGTGAGCCGGCTGCCGCCGCCACCGCCGGCCCCCTCCTCGCCGGTCTCGCCGCCGGCGTCCTCGCCGCCTCCACCGCCGCCGTCCGCGCCGAGGGACAGGAACTCGCAGACGTCGGCCGGCGGGCCCTTGTCGATCTTGAGCATGATGTCCTCGGGGTCCTCGTAGAACCTGTAGAGGTCGTTGGCCGGGATCGACGCGACCGCGCGGAACCGGTCGGGGGCGACCTCGGCGACCGCGGCCCCGGGCTCCAGCACGTCGCCGACGAGGACGTCGTCCAGCCCGGACACCGTGCCGCCGGTCGGGGCGTACAGGGTGGTCTCCGTGGTCGCCGGGGCGTCGGCGGCCCCCTCGGCGTCCTCGGGCGCCGCCTCGGCCTGCACCCTCACGTTGACGATCGGCGCTCCCTCCTCGACCTCGGCGCCGTCCGCCACCCACAGGTGGGTGACGGTCCCGCCGCCGCGCGCCTTCACCGCCTCACCCGGCTCGGCCTCGACGACGGCGTCCAGCACCATCACGGAGCTGATCTCGCCCATCACGACCTCGACCGGCGCCCCGCCGACGTCCATGGCGCTCGGGTCCATGAGCATCTCGTCGGAGGGGTCTCCCAGTCGGCCCAGCAGGAAATAGCCGGTGCCGGCCAGCCCTCCGAGGACGACCAGCACCGCACCGATGACGATCCACTTCTTCACGTGTGTCTCCTATTCCCGGAGTCCGGCGACGACGGACGCGCCGAGCGCCCGCATCGCGGGGATGATCCCGGCCAGCAGCCCGACCAGCGCGGCGCTGCCCAGTCCGACGAGTACCCCGGCCGGGGGGATGTTCAGCGGAATGTCGTCCGGCAGCTGGACGAAGGAGCCCAGGACCGCCCCGCCGGCCGCCAGCACCGCCCAGCACCCGGCGATGGCGATGATCCCGGCGACCAGCGACACGACGACCGACTCCATGACCACGGCCACGAACAGGGTGAACCGGCTCGCGCCCAGGGCCCGGTAGGTGGCCAGCTCGCGGCGGCGCTCGCGCACGGTGACCAGGCCGACGTTGAGCACGCCGAGCAGGCCGGTGGTGAGGGTGACGGCGGCGATGCCCATGAGGGCCAGGGACAGGTAGGCGATGGCCTCGTTCGTCATCTCCGCGTAGTCCGAGCGGTAGGACGAGAGGGACTCGCGGTTCTCGACGCCCCAGCGCCACGACGCCGACCCGAGCCGCTCGGTGAAGATCTCCCCCCAGGGGTCGTCCGCGGCGGGGTCCTCCGGGTCGATGCGCACCTGGTACGTGGTGGGGACGCCCATCGCGTACATCGCCTCGGCCTCGGACTCCTCCTCCTCGTCGGAGGAGCCGGAACCGAAGATCAGCTCCTCGGACGCGGGGGAGCGCAGGATGTACGCGCTGTACCAGCCGGAGTCGAGTGCGGAGCTCTCCAGGACGCCGATGACGCGCACGTCCATCCAGTGGTCGGTGCCGACCTGGACCCGGGCGAGGTCGCCGATCGCGGCGGCCAGCTCCTCGTTGACGATCATCACGGGGGCGAGGGAGCCGGTGTCGGCGTCGGAGAACCAGCGGCCCTCCAGCATGTTCATCCGCCGGATGTCGCCCAGGGACGGGTCGACCCCGGTGAAGCTCGCCTCGGTGACCACCGTGTCGCCCGAGCGGATCGAGGGAGGTTCCATGGGCGACTGGTAGAGCGAGACGTCCCGGCCGCCCGCGCGGACGAGGTCCTCCTCGAAGGCCGCGCGGTCGGTGATGGTCTCCTCGAACACGCTGACCTCGAGGGTCGCCGGCCGGCCGGCGTTGGCCTCGCTGTAGGCGGTGGCGAACCGCTGGCCGAAGTCGCTGGCGCTGACCACGAGGACCAGCGCGCCCACGCCGACGACGATGCCCGTGCAGGAGAGGATGGTTCTGGCCACGTTGGCCCGCGAACCGGCGAAGGCCAGCACGATCCCGGCTATGAGGGAACGCAGCATTCGGCCCCTTCCGTGGTGTCTGTGGGCCGGCGCCGCGACGGCGGCGCCGGGATGCCCGCGTTCAGCGGGGTTTCATCAGAGCCATCGCAGGGAAGGGCGGGTTCGGTTCACCCCGAACGGCGGCAATTTCGGATTGTCGCGGTTTTTCGTGCGGTATGACCGGAACCGCGGTCTCAGGACACGGCCCCGGGGTCAGTCCACCTCGAAGCCGTCGCAGGTGAGCGGTGTCCCCGACTCCGTGTCGGACCAGACCACGGTGTGGACGCCGCTCTCGGCCCTCGCGCCGAAGTCGTCGGGGTAGCGGAGGCGGCTCCACTCCCCGGGTTCGGCGTCCGCCCCGGCCGTGGCGGCCTCGCCGCCCGGCCCGATCACGGAGGCGGTCAGGGAGGAGGCCCCCGCGTCCGCGGGCACCAGGACGCCCAGCTCGACCGCCTCTCCGCGGTCGGCCGGGGAGCGGGGCGCCTCGGTCCGCCAGGAGCCCGCGTCCGGGGCGTCCACCGCGGGGGCGCACATGTACGTCGTCGGGTCGAAGGACGTGTCGGGCACGCCCAGGCCGGCCACGCCGTCCCGGGCCGAGGTGCGCACGGCGTCGGCGATCATCTCGTTGAGCTCCTCGGGGCTGTACCCGTGGCCGCCGCCGCAGGCGGTGACCAGCAGGACGGCGGCCCCGCACAGGGCCGTCCCGAGGGTTTTCATGGTCAGCACACGACGCACGTTACTACGGAACGTGTTCGAGTGAGCGCATTATGTGATTGTGGTGGGCGGTGCGGGGAGGGGGCTCAGCTCCGGCGCAGCGGTGTGGGGCCGCCGTTCAGCCAGGTCAGCACCTGGTCGTGGATCGCACCGTTGGTGCACACCAGGGGCCCGCCGTCCTCGAAGCCCTCGCCCCGCAGGTCGGTGGCCCGGCCGCCCGCCTCCTCCAGGATGATCGGCAGCGGGGCCGCGTCCCACAGGGAGAGCTCCGGCTCGGCGGAGATGTCCACGACGCCCTCGGCGACCATCACGTGCGACCAGAAGTCGCCGTAGGCGCGGGTGCGCCACACCGAGCGGGTCAGCCCGAGGAACGATTCGAGGCGGCCCTGCTCCTCCCAGCCGGTCAGCGACGAGAAGCTCAGGGAGGCGTCCGCCAGGTCCGGCACCTTCGACACGTGGCAGCGCGTCGCCTTGGACAGGCTGCGGCCCTGCCACGTCCCGGCTCCCTTGGACGCCCACCAGCGGCGGTGCAGCGCGGGCGCGGACACCACGCCCACCACCGGCCGGTCGCCCTCCAGGAGGGCGATCATGGTCGCCCACACGGGCACCCCGCGCACGTAGTTCTTGGTGCCGTCGATGGGGTCGATGACCCACACCCGGTTGCTGTTGCCCGTGCGGCCGTACTCCTCACCGACCACGGCGTCCCGGGGCCGGGCGCGCGAGAGGACGCCGCGGAGGGTCTCCTCCACCATCCGGTCGGCCTCGGTGACCGGGGTGAGGTCGGGTTTGGTGTCGACGACGAGGTCGAGCGCTCGGAAGCGCTTGAGCGCGAGGTCGTCGGCAGCATCGGCGAGCACGTGGGCCAGCCGCAGATCATCGTCAAAGGACGCCATGGCCGGTAACGCTACCCTCCCCGGCACGAACATGGCCAAAGCGGCACACGCGCGTGATCAGAGTGTTAGCGGAGCCCCGCGGGGGCGAAACCCGGCGCTCCGGCCGCCGCCGTGCCCTCCGGGGGACGGGCGCGCACCGCCGCGGGTGGGAGGATGGGGGGATGGACACGGTGAGCGGACGGGCGCGGGCCGAGGGCGTCCCGGCGCGGGAGCGGCTGATGGACGCCGCCTGCGCCGAAGTCGTCTCCGGCGGCTGGGCCGAGCGCCGCATGGCGGACATCGCCACGGCGGCCGGGGTGTCCCGGCAGACCCTGTACAACGTGTTCGGCAGCAAGGAGGGCCTGCTCCAGGCCATCGTGGTACGCGAGGTCAACGCACTGCTGGACCGCGTGGTGCTCCTGCTGGACGCCGAGGACGGGGACCCCGCCCACGTGGTCAGCCGGGCCACCCGGCTGGTGCTGGGGGCGGCCCGGGACAGTCCCCTGCTGCACGCCGTCGTGACCGGGGACCGCGACCTCCTGCCGGTGCTCACCACCCGCTCGGCCCCGCTGCTGGACGTCCTGGGGGAGCGGATCGCCGCCATGCTGAACGGGCGGCGCCCGGACCTGGACCCGTCCGTGGCCGACGCGGTCGCCGACGTCAACGTGCGGCTCACCGTCTCCTACGCCCTCCAGCCGATCGACCCCGACGAGGCGGCGCGCCGGGTCGAGACGGTGGTGCACGGAATGCTGCAGGTCGGCCGCTGAGAGGAGCCCGTGGCGTGCTGGACGGACCCCTGCCGGAGCACGAGCGCCTGGAGGTGCTGCGCTCCTGCATGAAGGACGGGCGGATCACCGCGATCCCCGTCCGCCGCTCCGCCCGGCTGGTCCTGCTCGACCGGGTCGCGCGCGCCTTCGAGCCGGGGGTCCGCTACAGCGGGGACGAGGTCAACACGGTCCTGCGCGGCTTCAGCGCCGACGTGTCCGCGCTCCGGAGGGGGCTGGTCGACGAGGGGTTCATGGAGTGCGACCGCACCCGTTACTGGCGGTGCGGCGGCACGGTCGAGCTGTGACGCCCCGGGTCCGCTTCCCCGAGCCCTCCGCGGACGGCACCGCCCCCCCGCGTTCCCGGGCCCACTCCGCGCGGGCGCGGGCCTCGGCGGGGGTCCCCGTCGTGACGTCCACCAGGTCCCTGCCGGAGAGGTCGGCGCCCTCCAGCGCCTCGCCCACGGAGGCGTCGTCGAGCAGGCAGGTCACCACGAGGCGGGCGGAGGCGACAGCCTCGGCGGCGGTCGCGGCGACGTCGGCGCCCTCGGCGGCGAGCGGCTCGGCGCGGGAGGGGGTGCGGTTCCACACGGTCAGCGGGTACCCGGCGGCGAGCCAGGTCCGGGCGAGGGCGGAGCCCATGGAACCCAGGCCGAGCAGGGCGATACGGGGCTTGGCGGCCGGGTCTGCGCCCGGTGAGGTCTTCGTCATGTCGACCAGGCCCGTCCACGGCGCGGGGGCCGACAAGTACGCACTGTGAAGTGCGTGCTCACCCGAGGGTGAGCGTGCAGGCGGAAGGGGTGCGGGGATGGTCGTCAGACGAGGGGCGGACGCCTACCACTGCGGTATCGACGCGGCGATGGACGTGATCGGCGGCAAGTGGAAGGTGCTCGTCCTCTGGGCCCTGGACGAGCGGCCCCACCGCTTCGGTGAGCTGCGCCGCGCGCTCGACGGCGTCACCGAGAAGGTCCTCGCCTCCCACCTGAGGGAGCTGGAGGGCGACGGCATCGTGCACCGCAAGGACTTCGGCGAGGTGCCGCCCCGGGTCGAGTACTCCCTGACCCCGCTCGGCCGCTCCCTGAACGACGCGCTCGCCCCGTTGGGCGACCGGGGGCGCGCCAACATCGGAGGGGTCCCGCCCGAACCCGGGGAGGCGGTCCGGGACCTCGGGCAGCCGGTCGGCGGCTGACGCGGCGCCGGAGGGGCCCCGGAACGGCACGGGGGCCGCCGCGAGGGGCCGGCTCAGGCCTCCGGCTCGTCCGTGTCCCCCTCGCGGCTCGCGAGCAGGCGGCGCAGGGACGCCACACGGGCGGGGTCGAGCTCGCCGCGCTCCAGCGCCGTGCCGACCGCGCAGTCGACGGCGTCGGGCTGGTGCGCGCATCCGGGCGGGCAGCCCTCGGCCGCCTCGGCCAGGTCCGCGAAGCCCGCCACGATGTCCTCCGGGGAGATGTGCGCCAGGCCGAAGCTGCGCACGCCGGGGGTGTCGATCAGCCAGCCGCCCTCGAAGGGCAGGGCCGCGGCCGACGTGGACGTGTGGCGGCCCCGCCCCGTCACCGCGTTGACGTGGCCCACCGCCCGGTCGGTGCCCGGAACCAGCCGGTTGACCAGGGTGGACTTGCCCACACCGGAGGAGCCCACCAGGACCGTGGTCCGGCCGGAGAGGCGCTCACGCAGTCCCTCCAGGCCGCCCTCGGGGCTGAGGACCTCGAAGGGCACCCCCAGGGGCTCGTACACGCGCACGAGCTCGTCCGGTGCGGCGAGGTCGGCCTTGGTCAGGCAGAGCAGGGGGGAGAGCCCGGCGTCGTACGCGGCCACCAGGCAGCGGTCCACGAAGCGCGGCTGCGGGGCCGGGTCGGCGAGGGCGCAGACGATGGCCAACTGGTCCGCGTTGGCGACGATCACCCGCTCCACCGGGTCGGTGTCGTCGGCGGTGCGGCGCAGCACCGACCCGCGGTCGCGGACCCGCACCACCCGGGCCAGCGTGTCCGCCCGGCCGGACAGGTCGCCGACCACGTCCACGCGGTCGCCGACGACGATGGAGCCCCGGCCCAGCTCGCGGGCCTTCATGGCGACCACCGGTACGCCGTCGACCAGGCACCGGTACCGGCCCCGGTCGACGGCGGTGACCATGCCCTCCACGGCGCCCTCGTGCTTGGGCCGGTTGCGGGTACGGGGCTTGGAGCCGCCCCGGGCGCGCACGCGGATGTCGTCCTCGTCCAGGTGGCGTCCCCCGCCCCGCGTGCGGCTCATGCCAGGGCCTCCGCCCACAGGCCCGGGAAGTCGGGCAGCGTCTTGCGCGTGGTGGCGATGTTCTCCACCTCCACCCCGGGCACCGCGAGCCCGATCACCGCGCCGGACGTGGCCATCCGGTGGTCGTCGTAGGAGTGGAACACCCCGCCGTGCAGGGGGCGCGGCCGGATGACCAGGCCGTCGGGGAGTTCCTCGACGTCGCCGCCCAGCCGGTTGACCTCGGCGGCCAGGGCGGCGATCCGGTCGGTCTCGTGTCGGCGCAGGTGCGCGATGCCGGTCAGCCGGGAGGGCGTGGAGGCCAGCGCGGCCACCGCCGCGACGGTGGGGGTGAGCTCGCCGACGTCGCGCAGGTCGGCCTCGATGCCGCGGACCTCCCCGGTGCCGCGCAGGGTCAGGCCGGCCTCCGACCAGGTCACCTCCCCGCCCATCCGCGTGAACAGCGAACGGAGCTCGTCACCGGGCTGGGTCGTGTGCCCGGGCCATCCCTCGACCGTCACCTCGCCCCCGCTGACCAGCGCGGCCGCCAGGAACGGCGCGGCGTTGGACAGGTCCGGTTCCACCGTGATGTCGGACACCTCGACGGGGCCCGGCTCGACCCTCCAGGAGTTCTCCTCCACCGACACGGACACCCCGGCGGCGCGCAGCATCTCCACCGTCATGTCCAGGTGCGGCCGGGACGGCACCGGAGGTCCCGAGTGGCGTACGTGCACGCCCTCGGCGAAGCGTGCCCCGCTCAACAGCAGGGCCGACACGAACTGGGACGAACCCGACGCGTCCAGGATCACCTCGCCACCGCGCACACCGCCTGTGCCGCGGATGGTCATGGGCAGCGCCCCCCGGCCGCCGTCGTCGATGTCGGCGCCCAGCGCCCGCAGGGCGCCGAGGAGCTCGCCCACGGGCCGCTCGCGGGCGCGCGGGTCCCCGTCGAAGCGCACCTCGCCCGCGGCCAGGGCCGCCAGCGGGGGCACGAACCGCATCACCGTGCCCGCGTTGCCGACGTCGACCGAGGCCGGTCCGCGCAGCGCGGCGGGCGTGACCTCCAGGTCGCCGCCCACCTGCGAGACCCCCACGCCCAGCGCCCGCAGGGCGCCCACCATCAGCTCGCTGTCCCGGCTCGCCAGGGGACGGCGCACCACCGACGGCGTCTCGGACAGCGCCGCCAGGATCAGGGCGCGGTTGGTGACCGACTTGGAGCCGGGCAGGGCCAGCCGGGCGCGCACCGGCCGCTCGGCCACGGGCGCGGGCCAGTGGGGGCCGCCGTCGCCGGCGGCGGTCCGGGAGGTCGTGTCGGTCTGGGCGGGCTGCGAGGACATGGAGTCGGGCATGACCCAAGGTTATCGGGACCGGAAAAGGGCGGGGAGCTGTGGCCGCGGGGCTGTGGACGGCCCGGGGAAGGCGGCACGCCCCCTCCGCGGCACGGCGGGGGCCGGGCAGCCGCCCCGCGGGGCCGTGGGCGGCCCGGGACGGACGTATCCTTGGTGACGCCATGGTGTATCTGGATCACGCTGCCACGACCGAGGTCCGTCCCGAGGTGGTCGCCGACATCGCGGCCGAGCTCGGCTCCCTCGGCAACCCCTCGTCCCTGCACGGCCACGGCCGTGCCGCCCGCCGCACCGTCGAGGAGTCCCGCGAGCGGATCGCCCGGGCGCTCGGCTCCACCCCGCACGAGGTGGTCTTCACCGGAGGCGGGACCGAGTCCGACAACATCGCCGTCAAGGGCCTCTACTGGGCGCGCAACGCCGAGGACCCCGCCCGGCGGCGCATCCTCACCAGCGCCGTCGAACACCATGCCGCCCTCGACCCGGCCCACTGGATGGCCGAGCACCAGGGCGCCGTCCACGAGGCGCTGCCCGTGGACGCCCTGGGCGGGCTCGACCCGGAGACCCTCCGCGAGGCCGTCGAGCGGGACCCCGGGTCGGTCGCGCTGGTCTCCGTCATGTGGGCCAACAACGAGGTCGGCACGGTCCAGCCCGTCGAGGAGCTCGCCGCCGTCGCCGCCCGGTACGGCATCCCCTTCCACACCGACGCCGTCCAGGCGGTCGGGGCGGAGCCGGTCGACTTCGCCGCCGCCGGCGTCACCGCCCTCACCGTCAGCGGGCACAAGCTCGGCGGCCCCGTCGGCGCCGGGGCGCTGCTGATCGCCCGCGGCACCGCCCCGACCCCCGTCCTCCACGGCGGCGGCCAGGAGCGCGACATCCGTTCCGGGACCCTCTCGACGCCCCTGATGAGGGGCCTGGCCACGGCCGTCGACCGCGCCGTCGCCGAACGCGAGGAGCACGCCAAGCACCTCGAGTGCCTGCGCGACGAACTGGAGGAGGGCGTCCGCGCCGTGGTCCCGGACGTGGTCGTCAACGGCGACCGCGAGCGCCGGCTGCCCGGCATCTCCCACCTGTCGTTCCCCGGCTGCGAGGGCGACGCCCTGCTGATGCTCCTCGACGCCCGGGGCATCTCCTGCTCCACCGGCTCCGCCTGCTCCGCGGGCGTCGCCCAGCCGAGCCACGTGCTCCTGGCGATGGGGGCGGACCCCGACACCGCCCTGAGCAGCCTGCGGCTGTCCCTGGGGCGCACCTCCACGCGCGAGGACGTGGCGGCCCTGGTGGAGGCGATCGGCCCGGCCGTCGAGCGGGCACGGGCCGCCCGCGCCAAGCGCCGCCGCTGAGGCACGGGCCGGTCCCGGGCCGCGGAGACCGCTCCGCGCCGCCCCCGCGCCCCCGGCGGCCCGGGAGGGAGGGCAGGGGGAGCGGGGGCGGCCGGGAACCGTGCACCCGGCCTCCCGGGCCGGTACGGCTAGCCGGCGCGGTTGACGGTGACGGATTCGATGACCACGTCCTGGGTGGGGCGGTCGCTCGCGTCGGTCTCCGTGACGGAGATCGAGTTCACGATCTCCATGGACTCCTCGTCGGCGACCCGGCCGAAGATGGTGTGCTCGCCGTTCAGGTGGGGGGTCGGCGCGACGGTGATGAAGAACTGGGAGCCGTTCGTGCTGGTGCCCCCTCCCCGGTTGGCCATGGCGAGGACACCGGGCTCGGAGAACTCCCGGCCGGACCCGACCTCGTCCTCGAAGGTGTAGCCGGGACCGCCCTGGCCGGTGCCCTGCGGGTCGCCCCCCTGGAGCATGAAGTCGGCGATGACGCGGTGGAAGACGGTGCCGTCGTAGAACTCGGCCTCGCCCGTCACCGGGTTGGGCACGCCCTCGCCCTCGGCCAGGCCGACGAAGTTGGACACCGTGACCGGGGCGTCCTCGGGGAACAGCTCCAGTTCGATGTCGCCCTCACTGGTGTGCAGGGTGGCGCCCTCGACGTCGGTGACGTCCACCTCGGCGGGGCTGCCGGTCTGTTCCTGCTCCGGCGCCGCGGAGTCCCCGCCGCCGGCCGGCTCCCCCTGGTCGGCCGGGGCCCCGTCGCCGCCGCAGGCTGTGGTGGCGAGCAGCGCGGTGCAGGCGAGTACGGCTGTCGCCGACAGGGTGAAAGGCTTCATCGGTTCACTTCCGGGGTGAGTGTCGCGGTCGGGCGGCACATAGCGTACTCCGCGCCGTGGAGCACCCCTGTCTTGGGGTATCGCACGGTCCGTCATGCTTCGACCACGATGCGGCTCCAGGGGCGTACGGGTCAGGAGGGACGGGGATCACCGTCGCCGTCGCGGCCCTCCCCGCCGTCGCCGTCACCCCGTCCGGCCTCCTCGCCCCCGGCCGCCTCGCGCGCCTCACGGGCGCGCCGCCGCTGGGCGTCGGCCCGCTCACGGCAGCGGCGGAGGAACTCCTCGTCCTCCTCCGGGGTCGCGGCGCGCGCCCGGTGGGGGTGGTCGTACTCCGGGAAGGGCGGGGGCGGTCCGGCGGGCGCGGCCGACGGTGCGCGGCGGGGCCGGCCCAGGGCGAACCAGAGTATTGCCCCGATCTTGGGCAACAGCAGAACGACGACGGTCCAGGCGGGTTTGGGCAGCAGCCGCACCGCGTCGGCTTCGGAGCCGACAACGTCGAACAGGGCGTAGATCCAGACGCCGAGGGCGACGACGAACAGCAGGAGGGCGAGGTGGGACAACGGGGGTTTCCAATCGGGGGATCGCGCGAACGGCGGGCGGCATTGTCAGTCCTTGTGATGACTTATCACGGATCGCCGCACCCGCACGGTCGCTTGACCAGCGCCCCCGACGCGAGAGAGGGTCGGGGAACGAGGTCGGGGCGTCGACCCGAGGGTATGCGAGGCCGGCCCCGCCAGGCGACGGGAGGGGACATGGGTGTGAACAGTGCGTTGCCGTCTGCGATGTGGCTCCCCTTCGGCGCGCGGATCCTGCGGGCCCGCTCCGACCGGGGGCTCTCGCGAGCCGAGCTCGCCGCCACGGTCGGTGTGACCGACGACAAGCTCCGGGAGGTCGAGGACGCCCACTGCAGACCGGCCCGTTCGCTGGTGGAGCGGGTCGACAACGTCCTCGGCACCGACCACCAGCTGGTCGAGGCATGGGCCATCACCCTCCAGGCGGAGGCCTTCCCCAACGAGTTCGGCGACGAGCGCGAGCTGGCCGAGCACGCGACCGACCTGTGGGAGCACCAGCCCATGGCCGTCCCGGTGTTCCTGCGCACGCGCGAGTACTCCCGCGCCGTCCTCGGCCCCGGCCACCCCGCCCTGTCCCCGGACGAGGTGGAGCTGATGGTGGAGGAGGAGATGGCCAACCGGGCCGCGATGACGGGGCCGGACGGCCCCGTGCTGCGGGTCGTGCTCAACGAGTCCGTCCTCCAGCGCCCCCAGGGCGGCGCGGAGGTCCTCAACGCCCAGCGGGACTTCCTCGCCGACCTGATCGGGGCCGGCATCGTCACCGTGGGCGTGATCCCCGAGCAGACCGCCCACCACCCCGGCCTGGGCGGCGCGTTCCGGATGATGGAGTTCGCCGACCGGCCCACGATGGTGTACGCGTTCGCCGCCGAGGGCGGCGACCTGACCGCGGAGTCCGAGCAGGTGGGGCGCTGCGCGATGGTCCGCGAGGCCATCGAGGAGGCCACCGTGGAACTCACGCCCCGCTCGGAGCTGCTGACGGCGCGCTGGCCCGCCGGCTGACGGGCGCGGGCTCCCGCCCTTGGGCCGACGTCCCGTCATGGGCTAGGTTGCCCGCCATGGATATCGCGATCACATCCGGATACGTCGTCCCCGTGGACGGCGACCCCATCGACGGCGGCACCGTCGTCATCTCCGACGGCAGGATCACCGCGGTCGGAGCGGACGCGGACACCCCCGTCCCGGAGGGCGCCACCGTCGTCGACGCCTCCGGCAAGTGGGTGCTCCCCGGTTTCGTCGAGGCCCACGGCCACATCGGCATCGACGAGGAGGGCGTCGGCTGGGCCGGCGACGACACCAACGAGATGACCGACCCCAACGGCGCGCGCATGCGCGCGCTCGACGCCATCAACCCCGCGGACCGGGGCTTCGTCGACGCCCTGTCCGGCGGAGTCACCTCCTCGGTCGTCAAGCCGGGCTCGGGCAACCCCATCGGCGGGCAGACCGTGGCCGTCAAGTGCTGGGGCCGCAGCATGGAGGACCGCCTGATCAAGCAGCCGGCCAGCGTCAAGAGCGCCCTGGGCGAGAACCCGAAGCGGGTGTACGGCAAGAAGGACCAGATCCCCTCCACCCGCCAGGGCGTGGCCGCGGTCATCCGGGACGCCTTCACCAAGGCCCAGGACTACAAGGCCAAGCGCGACCACGCCGCGAGCGAGGGCACCCCGTTCGACCGGGACAACACCCTGGAGGTGCTGACCAGGGTCCTGGACCGCGAGATCCCGTGGTGCCAGCACACGCACCGTGCCGACGACATCCACACGGCGATGCGCCTGGCGGACGAGTTCGGCTACCGGCTGATCATCAACCACTGCACGGAGGGGCACCTCCTCGCCGACGAGATCGCCGCACGGGGCATCCCCGTCATCACCGGCCCCCTGATGACCAGCCGCTCCAAGGTCGAGGTCAAGAACAAGACGCTGGCCAACCCCGGCATCCTGGACCGGGCGGGGGTGAAGGTCGCCCTGACCACCGACCACCCCGTCGTCCCGATCGAGTTCCTCGTCCACCAGGCCACCCTGTGCGTGAAGGAGGGCATGGCGCCCGAGTCCGCGATCCGCGCCCTCACGGTCAACCCGGCCGAGATCATGGGCATCTCCGACCGCGTCGGCTCGCTCAAGCCGGGGCTGGACGGCGACGTGGTCGTCTGGTCCGGCGACCCGCTCGACGTGATGAGCCGGGCCCTGCGGGTGTTCGTTGAGGGGCGCGAGGTCTACACCTACGACGAGGAGAAGCGCTCGGGCTCGGCCCTGGACGCCTTCTACCGGGAGGACTAGGGCGTAGGGGCGCGGTCCCGGGTGCGGCGAGGACCGGCCCCGGCCGGTCCTCGGCCTCAGGCCCCCGAGGCCTTCTCGGGCCGCTGTGTGCGGGAGCCCCCGGCGGCCTCGGCGCTCGCGCCGGTCGCCGCGGCCCGGGGACGGTCCGCGGCCTCAGGCCCCTGAGGCCCCCTCAGGCCGCGGTGCGCGGTGGCACCGGCGTCTGAGGAGGGGCCCGCGCCGTATTCGGGGTGATGTGCCGATGGCGGGAGGGGCCGCCTCAGACCGACTCTGGAGCCTGTCGGGAGGAGGTCTCCCGGCGCACGGACCCCGGGGAGGCCCCATGAACCACCACGACGCCGCGGCCGAGGCCGCCGCGGCCTACCGGGCCGAGAGGGAGCGCGAGGCGGCCCGGGAGCGCCTCGTGCGCGGGGCGCTCCGTCGGGAGCGGGCGGAGCGGCGCCGGGCCGCCCGCTCCCGGCGGCCGGAGCCGCCGGACCACGGGAGCGGCGGGGCGCACGCCCCGGCCGTCTGAGGCGGGCCGGCCGCCGGAAGCCCCGGGAGACGCGCCGGGCGCGCCCCCCGGGCCGTCTCAGACCCGGCCGACCGACCGGAAGGGCATCCCGTCGAGGGGCTCCGTCCCGGCGGCGGTCCCCACCACCGTGACCTTCTCCATCTCCGCCCGCTCGACGACCTTCGCCGGGGCCGCGGGGTCCACCGGGGTCACCACGATCGGGGAGCCCGCCGCGACCGGGGCGAGCAGGAGCTCCGCGCCCCCTCCCAGCGCCGTCATCGGCGCGTCCGGCTCCAGGAACAGGCCCAGGCGGTCGTCGGCCGACAGCCCCCAGGCCGCGGCCCGCTCCCGGGCCCCGGCCGCCAGGTCCGCGCCCGTGCGGGCGCCGGAGCTCCGGAGCGCCGGCCCGTCCGGGTCGACCGGGTAGGCCGGGAAGCGGTCGCCGTACCCCCGGACCTCGACGGAGTAGTCGAGCACCATCGGCGGGACCTCGGACAGCGGCAGGCCCAGCGGGTGCAGCGAGGTGCCGACGACCTCGTCGGCGCCGCTGTCCAGCACGCTCTCCAGGAGCCCGGCGCCGGCGACCGCGACCTGCGCGCCCGCGGGGACGTCCCCGCCGTCCGGGACGAACTCCGCCACCGCGCCCACCGACCAGCACGAGAGGAGCCACGCCAGCGACTGCCAGTGCACCGGGAGGGCGATCACGACCCGGTCGCACGGCTGCACGCCCAGGCCGTCCACCAGCATGTTCGAGGTCTTGGACACCCAGTTGTCGAACGTGGCCCGGGACAGCTCCACACGGCCGCCGGAGGAGTCGTAGGAGGTCACGAACGGACGGGACGGGTCGGCGGAGACGAGTGCGCGCCACAGCTGCGCGGGAGTTTCGGACATGACCGCCACTCTAGGTGTACCGATCCGGGAGGTGAGGTACGAGGGAGCCGGGAGGGCCGCCGGCGGCGGTGTGGAACCGGTGGACGTCCACTCCGACCGGCCGGTCCCGGACCGGCCACCCCGGGATTCACGGCGATGGCAGTGGTGCGGCCGTCCGGTGGACGCCTCCCGCTTCCCCGCCCCGCACCGGCAGGGGCGGGCGTGGGCCCGTTCCCCGGCCGGGATCCGGTCGAACCGCCCGACCCCGCCGTCGGTCCGGGGCCGCCAGGGGCGGCCCCGCCCGGCACACCGTCCCGCGCCCTGCCCCGCCCGCCGTGCCCGGGACCCGCTCCGCCCGGACACGGCGGGGCCTCCGGGGCCGGAACGTCCGACGAGAACCGCCGCACGGTGTGCGTAGCCCTCCGGGAACTGCCAGAGTTGCCCCATGCGCTTGCTCCCCGGTCGGCTCCTCGCCCGTGTCACCGCGCTCCCCGCGATCGCCGCGTCGGCCTGGCTCCTGGTGGCCTTCCCCCTCCTGGCCCTCGGCTCCTTCACCCCTGTGGCGGCGGCCGTCCTGGGGACGCCCGTCGTGATCGCGGCCTGCGTGCTCGTGCCGCGGTTCGTCCCGGACCCGCCCGAGGACGAGGCCGTCCCCTGGTGGCCCCTCGTGCTCGTCGCGGTGATCACGGTCGGCTTCGCCGTCGTGCAGGTCGCCTACCACGCCGAGGCCCTGGTCATCCGCCGCGACCCCGCCTCCTACGCCATGTACACCGTGTGGATCGCGGAGAACGGCCACCTCCCCATCCCGCAGCAGCGCGAGCTCATCGCGGGCGACGATCCGGCGCTCAGCTACCAGAGCCTCGCCCACTACGACCGGGACGGGGCGATCTGGCCCCAGTTCATGGCGGGCGCGCCGCTGGTCACCTCCATCGGCTACTGGCTGGGCGGCCTCGACGGGATGCTCGTGACCACGCCCTTCCTCGGCGCGCTCGGCGTGCTCGCCTTCGCCGGGCTCACCGCGCGCCTGGTCGGCGCGCGCTGGGCCCCCCTGGGCGCCCTCGTGCTGGCCGTGTGCCTGCCCCAGCAGTGGGTGAGCCGCTTCACCTACAGCGAGCCCCTGACCCAGATCCTCCTGATCGGCGGGATGGTCCTGGCCTACGACGCGCTCGTCCGCCGCACCGCCCTCACCGACCGCTGGTCGGCCTCCCACACCCTCGCGGCCGCGGCGGGGCTGGCGTTCGGCCTCGCCCTGGTGGTGCGGATCGACGCGATCCGCGACCTGCTCCCGGTGGTCGGGTTCATCGGCCTCCTGCTCCTGGCCCGGCGGGGGCAGGCGCCGCCCCTGCTCGGAGGGCTCGCGCTCGGCGTCGGCCTGGGCCTGTACGCCGGGTACGGGCTGTCCCTGCCCTATCTGGAGTACCTGTCCGACTCCCTCAACCCCCTCCTGCTGATCAGCGCGGCGGTCATCGCGGTCACGGCCGCGGCCACGGCCGCCCTGTGGCGCTTCGGGATCCCCCGCACGGAGCGCGTCCGCTGGCTCCCCCACGCGGTGACCGCGCTCGCCCTCCTCACCATGGTCGGGTTCGCGATCCGCCCCCTGTTCTGGCCCGACTACGGCCACGGAAGCGACTTCACCGACGCCTGGGTGGCCTCGGTCCAGGAGCGGGAGGGGCTGTGGCCCGTCGAGGGCAGCCGCACCTACTACGACATGAGCCTGTACTGGGTGGGCTGGTACGTGGGCCTGGGCACCGTCCTCTTCGCCTCCCTCGGCGTGGCGCTGGTGCTGCGCCGCCTCGTCCTGCGCCGGGACCCCCAGTGGCTGCTGCCCGCCATGCTGCTGGTGTGGACCGTCACGACCACGCTCCTGCGCCCCGCCATCACCCCCGACCACCCCTGGGCGAGCAGGCGGCTGATCGTGCTGGTCATCCCGGCGTTCATCCTGTTCGCGGTCTGGTTCCTGGCGTGGCTCACCCGCCGCTGCACGGTCGCCGCGGCCCCGGGGAGTCGCGGGGCGGCCTTCCAGGTCCTCCCCGCCGTGGTCGCCGCGAGCGCCTCCCTGGCGGTGTTCCTCCCCGCCGCGGCCACCTCGGCCGCCGGGATCATGGGGTACAGGCAGGACGTGGGCTCGGTCGCGGCCACCGAGGAGCTGTGCGCGTCGCTGCCGGAGGACGCGTCGGTGGTCGTGGTCGACCCCGGCATGGCCGGGAACTACATGCCGCTCCTGCGGAACGTCTGCGGCGTCCCCACCGCGGCGATGGACGAGCCGACGCCGGAGGACCTCGACCGGGTGGTCGCCGAGATCCACGGCCGCGGGCGCGACGCGGTCCTGGCCGCCTCGGACTGGCAGGTGCTGGAGGGCCTGACCGGGAGCACGGAGAACGTCGAGCGGCCGTTCCACGTCCTGGCGCAGATGGATCCGAGTACCCTCATGGAACCCCCGACAGGCCACTGGACCTTCAACGAGAGCGTGTGGGTGACCGTGCTCCCCGCCGGGGGATGACCCCGCCCCCGCGGCCCCGCCACGCCCCCGTCCGCACCCGCACCCGCTGAGAAGAACCCATGAGCCAGACGAGCGACGACATCCGCCGGCCCGCCGAGACCCCGCCCGTGCGGGTCACCATCGTGCTGCCCTGCTACAACGAGGAAGACCACGTCGTCGACGAGGTCAAACGGATCTGTGCCGCCATGGACGGCTCCGGCTACGGCTACGAGCTGCTCGCGGTGGACGACGCCTCCACCGACCGCACCCTGGAGCGCCTGCGCGACGTGCAGGGCCTCTACCCGCACATGCGCGTCATCGCGTTCGGGCACAACGGCGGGTCCGGCACCGTGCGCCGGCTCGGCAGCCAGCGGGCGCGGGGCGAGTTCGTGGTGTGGACCGACGCGGACATGAGCTACCCCAACGAGCGCATCCCCGAACTCGTCGCCATGCTCGACGCCGACCCCGAGCTGGACCAGGTCGTGGGCGCCCGCACCCAGGAGATGGGCTCGCACAAGGCGCTGCGGGTCCCCGCCAAGTGGATGATCCGCAAGATCGCCGAGCGGCTCACCAACACCCGCATCCCCGACCTCAACTCCGGGCTGCGCGTCTTCCGGCGCGACGTCGCCCGCCCCTACCTGAGGCTGCTGCCGCCCGGGTTCTCCTGCGTCACCACCATCACTCTGGCGTTCCTGTCCAACCAGCACCCGGTGAGGTACGTGCCCATCGAGTACGCGAAGCGGGCGGGCACGTCCAAGTTCCACTTCGTCAGCGACGCCTACCGGTACATCCTGCAGGTGCTGCGCATGGTCATGTACTTCAACCCGCTCAAGGTCCTCATGCCGCCCGCGCTGGTGCTGCTGGGCCTCGGCACGGCCAAGTTCGTGTTCGACCAGGTGCGCAACCCGCTGTACATCCCCAACAACACCGTCATGATCCTGATGACGGGCCTGATCATCGCGGCGATCGCGCTGCTGGCCGACCTGATCGTGCGCTCCCGGGAGAACCCGTGACCGGCGCTCCGCCCCGGGTGGCGCTCGTGGGGCCCGCCCACCCGTACAAGGGCGGCGGGGCCAGGCACACCACCGAGCTCGCCCACCGGCTGAGCGCGCTCGGCCACCCCACGGCGATCGAGTCCTGGCGCGCCCAGTACCCCGCCGCCCTCTACCCGGGGCGGCAGACCATAGCCGACCCCGAGGGGGAGCCGTACCCGGACACCCGCCGCGACCTGGCCTGGTACCGGCCGGACGGGTGGTGGCGGGCGGGGCGGCGGCTGGCGCGCGAGGCCGACCTCGTGGTCCTCACCGTGTTCTCGCCGGTCCAGGTGCCCGCCTACCTCGGCATCCTCGCCGGGGTGCGGTCCCGTCGCGGCGCCACCAGGGTGGTGGCGCTGTGCCACAACGTGCTGCCGCACGAGCGGCGGCCGGTCGACGTGTCCCTGGTCCGCGCCCTGCTGCGCCGGACCGACGGCGTGGTCACGCACTCGCCCGGGCAGGCCCTCCTCGCCGAGGGCCTGCTCGGCCCGGACCGAGCCCTGCCCGTGGTCGCCGAGATGCCGCCGCACCTGCCCGAGACGGGGGGAGCCGCGGCCGCGGACGGCGTGCCCCCGGGCGGCGAGCGCAGGCACCTGCTGTTCCTCGGCATCGTCCGCCCCTACAAGGGCGTCGACCTGCTGCTGCGCGCCCTGGCCGAGGGGGCGCCGCCGGACGTGACGCTGACCGTGGCGGGGGAGTTCTGGGGCGGGACGGCCGAGCTGGAGGCCCAGGCCGCAGCCCTCGGGATCGCCGACCGGGTCCGGCTCCTCGACGGGTACGTGCCCGCGGAGGACCTCCCCGGCCTGTTCGGCTCCGCCGACGCCGTCGTCCTGCCCTACCGGACCGCCACCGCCACCCAGAACGTGTGGCTGGCCCACGAGCACGGGCTGCCGGTCGTGGCGACCCGTGCCGGGACGCTCGCGGACCACGTGCGCGAGGGGGTCGACGGCCTGCTGTGCGAGCCGGGCGACGCGGCCGACCTGGCCCGCGCGCTCGGCGAGTTCTACGCCCCGGGGGAGCCGGCGCGGCTGCGCGCCGGGGTCCGCCCGGTGGACGCCGACCCCTACTGGCGTGCCTACACCGAGCGCCTGCTCGGGGCCTGAGGGGCGGGACGCCGGGGGGAGGACGGGCTCCGGTGCTCGGCGCGCCCGCACGTGCCCGGTCGGCGAGGACGCGGATCCGGGCTCGGCGCGCCCGTGCGGGGCCGCCGCTCTCGCCCGTGCGGGCGGCGGCTGCGGCCGGCGGGCTCAGCGCGCCCGCGCGGGGCCGCCTCGCGACGCGCCGGCGCCCGGCTCCGGCGCGGGCGACAGCACGACCGACAGCCCCGCCCAGGCCAGGTCCGCGGCGGTCATCACCAGCCGCGACAGCACCGCCACCACCAGGGCCGCCCCGGCGTCCACCACCGGGGCCAGCGCCACCACCAGGACCGCCTCGCGCACGCCCAGCCCGGCGGGGGCGAACACGACCAGCAGGCCCAGCGTCCAGGCCAGCGCGTACGCGCCGACGGCCGGGCCCAGAGAGCGCACCGCGTCGCCGCCGACGGCCCAGGTCAGCAGCCACACGTGGGCCCCCAGGGGGACCCACGCCACCAGGGTCCACCCCGCGGCCGCGGCCATCGCCCTCCCGCCGAGACCGAGCGGACCGGCCTCCGCCACCTCCCGGAAGCGCGCGAACGGGCGGGCGGCCAGCCGGATGCCCAGGCCGACCACGCGGGGGTGCAGGGCGGCGAGCAGGAGCGGCGCCAGCGCCAGCGCCCACCACCAGCGCCGGGCGGCCTCCGCCGACGACAGGGGCAGGGCGACCGCGGCGACGGCCAGGCTCACCGCGACCGTCACGCCGACGGCGAGCAGGGTCGCGGCGGCGCCGCGGGACCGCGGAACGGCCCGGTCACGGGCCAGCTCGACCTGGGCGACGAACGCCCACACCGAGCCCGGGAGGTACTTGCCCAGCTGGCCCACGAACATCACGCGGGACGCCACCCGGCGCGGCAGCGGTGAGCCGAGCCCGGCCAGCAGGGCCCTCCAGGCGAGCATCTGCGCGGTCAGCCCCGCCATGCCCGAGAGGACCGCGGCCGGGAGCACCCACAGCGGGAGCTCGGCGGCGGCGTCCCGGGCCTGCGCCCAGTTCGCGTGCAGGGCCGCGCCCGCGCACGCGCACACCGCCAGGAAGAGGGCCAACCGGACCCACGGGTTGCCGCGCAGCCGACTCAGCACGCAACTCCTCCTTCGCTCACCTGCCGACCCTATGTCTCTTCCGGTACGCCCAGGGCCGGACCGTCGCCCGGCCCGTCCGGGGTCGCACCCGTGGTCCGGCCGGTTCGGGATCGCGCCAGTGGACCGGCCTTCGGTGAGCGCGTCTGTGGTCCGGCAGGCCCGGGGCGTCCCCGCCGGGACGGCACGGGGTGGCGGGGGAGGGGCCGGGGCCCGACCACCGCCGGCGCGGCCCGGCGCCGGAGGGGGTTCCGCCGCTCGCGCGCCGGGGCGGCGGCCCCGGACCCCTCCGCGAGCGGCGATGCGTCCGCGTGGGCGGAACGGCCGGGGCGTAGGGTGCGCTCTATGAGTGGTGCGAACGACCCCTTCCCCGTGTCCTCCCAGGCCCCGGCCTCCCGGCCGCCGACCCCCTCCGCGATGCGCCGGGCCCTGGCGAGGGCCCGGGACGGCAAGACGCTCGACGTCTCCGAGGCGGAGGTCCTCCTGCACGCGAGGGGGGAGGACCTGGAGACCCTGCTCGAACACGCCGGCCGGGTGCGCGACGCCGGGCTGGAGGCCGCGGGCCGCCCCGGCGTCGTCACCTACAGCCGCAAGGTGTTCGTCCCCCTGACCCGCCTGTGCCGCGACCGCTGCCACTACTGCACGTTCGCGACGGTCCCCGGCCGTCTGGACTCGCCCTTCATGTCGCCCGACGAGGTCCTGGAGATCGCCCGCAAGGGCGCCGAGGCGGGCTGCAAGGAGGTGCTCATCACCCTCGGGGACCGGCCCGAGGACCGGTGGAAGCAGGCCGCCGAGTGGCTCGACGCGCACGGCTACGACGACACCCTGTCCTACGTGAGGGCCGTGGCGATCATGGTCCTGGAGGAGACGGGGCTCCTCCCGCACCTCAACCCGGGCGTGATGACCTGGGCGGACTTCCAGCGGCTCAAGCCGGTCTCCCCGTCGATGGGGATGATGCTGGAGACCACCTCCACCCGGCTCTTCACCGAGAAGGGCCAGGCGCACTACGGCAGTCCCGACAAGGACCCCGCGGTGCGGCTGCGGGCGCTGGAGGACGCGGGGCGCTCCAGCGTCCCCTTCACCACCGGCATCCTCCTGGGGATCGGCGAGACGGTCGCCGACCGCGCCGAGTCCGTCTTCGCGATGCGCGGGGTCTCCCGCCGCCACGGCGGCGTCCAGGAGGTCATCGTGCAGAACTTCCGCGCCAAGCCCGGCACCGCGATGATGCACCGGCCCGACGCCGAACGCGAGGAGATGGCCGCCACGATCGCGGTCACCCGCCTGGTCATGGGCCCCAAGGCGCACATCCAGGCGCCCCCGAACCTCATCGGGGCGGAGTCGGGCGGCGTGGACGAGTACGCGCTGATGCTGCGCGCGGGCATCGACGACTGGGGCGGCGTCTCGCCGCTCACCGCCGACCACGTCAACCCCGAGCGCCCCTGGCCCCAGATCGACGACCTGGCCGCGCGCACCGCCGACCAGGGGTTCACGCTCCGCGAGCGGCTCACCGTCTACCCCGAGTACATCCGCGCGGGTGAGCCGTGGCTCGACCCCCGCCTGGCCGGGCACGTCGCGGCGCTCGCCGACCCGGAGACCGGCCTGGCCCGCGAGGACGCGGTCATCGAGGGGAGGCCCTGGCAGGAGCGCGAGGCCGTCCTGGTCTCCTCCGGCCGCACCGACCTGCACACGGGCATCGACACCGAGGGGCGCACCGGCGACCGCCGGAGCGACTTCGACTCCGTCTACGGCGACTGGGACGAACTGCGCTCCGGAGTGGACCGGGACGGCGCTGTGCCCCGCAGGTTCGACCCGGACATCGCCGCGGCGCTGCGCAGCGCGGAGGCCGACCCCGCCGGGCTGGACGACGACGAGGCGCTCGCCCTGCTGCACGCCGACGGCCCCGAGCTCGAAGCCCTCACGGACCTGGCCGACCGCGTACGGCGCGACGTCGTCGGTGACGACGTCACGTACGTCGTGACCAGGAACATCAACTTCACCAACGTCTGCTACACCGGCTGCCGGTTCTGCGCGTTCGCGCAGCGCCGCACCGACGCCGACGCGTACACGCTCTCGCTCGACCAGGTGGCCGACCGGGCCGAGGAGGCCTGGAAGGCCGGGGCGACCGAGGTGTGCATGCAGGGCGGCATCCACCCGGACCTGCCCGGCACCGCCTACTTCGACATCGCGTCGGCCGTGCGCGAACGCGTCCCGGACATGCACGTCCACGCGTTCAGCCCGATGGAGGTGGTCAACGGGGCCGCCCGCACCGACCTGCCGGTGCGCGAGTGGCTGACCCGGGCCCGCGAGGCGGGGCTGGGGTCCCTCCCCGGCACGGCCGCGGAGATCCTCGACGACGAGGTCCGCTGGATCCTCACCAAGGGCAAGCTGCCCGCGAGCGAGTGGATCGACGTGATCACGGCCGCGCACGACCTGGGCATCCCGACCACGTCGACGATGATGTACGGCCACGTGGACTCGCCGAGGCACTGGGTGGCGCACATCAAGCTGCTGCGCTCCCTCCAGGAGCGGTCGGTCGAGCGCAACGGGCGCCGCGGGTTCACCGAGTTCGTGCCGCTGCCGTTCGTGCACACCAACTCGCCCATCTACCTGGCCGGGCTGGCCCGCACGGGCCCGACCGTCAGGGAGAACCGCGCGGTGCACGCCCTGGCCCGCCTGCTGCTGCACGGCCACATCGACAACATCCAGTGCTCGTGGGTGAAGCTGGAGGAGGACACCTGCCGCCAGCTGCTGACGGGCGGCGTGAACGACGTGGGCGGCACCCTGATGGAGGAGACCATCAGCCGCATGGCCGGCTCGGGGCAGGGGTCGTACAAGACGATCACCGACATCCGCTCCATGGTCGAGCCGACCGGTCGGCCGGTCCGGCAGCGCACCACCCTCTACGGGGAGGTGCCGCAGGAGCGGCAGCGCGTCGCGGAGGCCAGCGACGGCGTGGCGCCGAGCGTCCTGCGCCCGTCCCTCCCCCTGGTCTGAGGGGTCCGCCGGCGGGCGGGCGCGCCTCCGGGACCGAGGAGCACGAAGGGGCGGAACGCCGGGTGACGGCGTTCCGCCCCTTCTCCTGGGCGGCGGACCCCCACCGGGATGGGAGTGGTGGGAGGGGGTCCGCGCGGACCGCGCGCGGCGGGAGGGGAGGGGCCTCCGCGCGGTCATGGCTCTAGCAGGCGCCGACGTCGGTCCAGACGCCCCACTCGCCGGTCGTGCCCGGCTCCTCGCCCCGGGTCCACCAGCGGGCCTGGTACTCGCGGCCGCCGTGGGCCACGCGGTCGCCCTGGGTGTAGGTGGAGCCGGACGTCCAGGCGGAGGCGGTGCACTCGCCGGGCTGCTGGGTGGGCTGCTCGGTGGGCTGCTCCGTCGGCTGCCCGCCGCCCGGGTTGCCCAGGCGGGCGGAGACGGTGTTCGCGAAGGCGTAGCCGCTGGTGGCGTCCCAGTTGATCGACCAGGTCATCACGCCGCCGATGGGGCCGTACGGCGTCTGGGGTGAGAACGAGCCGCAGTTGGCGCCGGTCTCCAGGCAGTCGAGTGCGCGCACCACCTGGCTCGGCGCCATGTAGCCGCCGCCGGCGGCGGAACGCACCGCGGGCAGGCCCAGGCCGACCTGGTCGGGGCGCAGCCCCATCTCCAGCTGGATGCAGGCGAGCGCCGCGACGAAGTCCGGGGTGCCCTGGCTGTACACCTGGCCGTCGCAGCCGAGCATCGACCCGGAGTTGTAGTACTGCATGTTCACGATGGTGAGGATGTCGGCGATGTTCGTCGCGAGCTTGTAGTACTCGCGGTCGGGGCTCTGGAAGTCGATGGTCTGCGGCGCCATGGTGACGATCAGGCCCGGACCGACCCGGGAGCCGAGGTCGTGCAGGGCGGCGGACATGTGCTGGGCGTTGATGCCGTGCTCCAGGTCGATGTCGACCCCGTCGAACCCGTAGTCCTGCATCAGCTGGTGGGCGGTGTCGGCGAAGTTCCGCGCCTGGGTCGGGTTGGTGACGTTCACGTGGCCGAGCTCGCCGCCCACGGAGATGATGACCTTGCGCCCCTGGGCCTGGACGGCCGCGATGTCGCTCCGGAACTGCGCGTCGGTGTAGCCGCCCAGTTCGCTGCTCGCGAGGTTGAAGGTGATGCCGCCGTCGAGGGTGGCGTGGTTGTCGGCGAAGGCGACGGCCACCATGTTGTACTCGGCGGGGATCTCCGTCAGCGGCATCACCCCGGAGCCGTTCTCGAAGTTGTGCCAGTAACCGGTGAGCCACTGCCCGGTCTGCTGGGTCTGGACGGTCTCGCCGTCGGCCACGGTCTCCGCCTCGGTGGGAGAGGGGGCGATCTGGGTGAAGCCGGCCACGAGTGCGGCCGCCAGAACCGCGAAGGTACCGGCGAGAGCGGCTTTGCGTCCCTTGGACCGGCTGTGGCGATGAGTCCTGAGCATGGGGGTGCTCCTTTCGTCGAGCGGGGGAGACGAAGGGGGCTCCCGGGGGAGCCGCTTAATTGTTAGGAAACTTTAAAGTTGGCTTCCGGTCCCGTCAATGAAAATGGTAAGGAAAGTTTGCAGTTTTCTTTGGGATCGAGTACCACCTTCTTCGGAGGCGCGTACCGCGCAACGGACCGGGGCTCCGCCGTTCGGTCGTCCGTGCGGCGCCTCCGGCCGGACATCCGAACGGCGGCCCCGCCGGCTCCGCGGGACCCCGGGCGCGGCCCCGCTCACGCGCCGTACGGGCCGGTCCCCGTGTCCCGGATGTCCAGGTCGCGGCTCATCTCCCGGAAGACCTCGTGGTCGATGTCGCCCTTCCGGTACATCGACATCAGCGTGTCCCGCCGCGCCTGCGTGATCTGGGCGTGCACCGCCTTGCCGCTGTTCACCCGCTGCCGGGCCCGGCCGTCCCCCGCGTCCAGCAGCCCCCGCACCTGGCTCACCCGGCGGACGTACACGCCGCGCAGGGAGTCGGCGGTCTTCTCGTCCAGCTCCCCCTCGCGGAGGAGCTCGTCCACCTTGCCCAGAGCCGCACAGCTCATCTGCTCGTCCGCCCGCAGGAACTCCCGCTGCCGCGCGCCCTCCTCCGCGAGGCCCAGCAGCCGCAGCAACGGTGGCAGCGTCGTCCCCTGGCCCACCAGCGTCCCCAGCACCACCGCGCCCGCCACGAACACCAGCGCGCCCCGGTCGGTGAAGGGCTCCCCGCCCAGAGTGGCGGGCAGGGACAGGGCGATCGCCAGCGACACCGCCCCGCGCATCCCGCTCCACCCGATGACGATCCGCTCCCGGAAGGACGAGACCTCCAGGTTGAGGAACCGCACCACCCGCTGCACCGGGATGACGGCCAGCATCAGCGCCATGCGCAGGACGACCGCCGCGGCCGTCGTCGCCAGGGCGACCCCGAGCAGACCCAGGAGGGCGAAGTGGTCCCGCACGGCCGCCGCCACCGCGTCCAGCTGGAGCCCCAGCACCACGAACAGCATCGACTCCAGCAGGCTCACGAGCGTCGACCAGATCGTCTGCCCGTTCACCCGCACCCTCGGCGGCAGCAGGCCCTCGCCCCGCGTGCCCAGGTAGAACCCGGCGACCACCGCCGCCAGAACGCCGGAGAACCCGGCCATCTCCGCCGGGATGTACGCGGCGAACGGCGTGACCAGCACCACCATCAGCTGGAGGGACGGGTCCCGCATGCGCGTACGCGACCACGCGACCGCCGCGGCCACCACGGCCCCGTAGAGGAGGCCGCCCACCACGACCTTCGCCAGCTCCACCACGCCCTCCTGCGGCGTGAGCGGACGCGCCATCGCTGTGACGGCCAGGCTGAACAGGGTCAGCGCCACCCCGTCGTTGATCAGGGACTCGCCCTCCAGGATCGTCAGCACCCTGCGCGGGGTGCCCACCCGCTTGAGGACGGCCGACGCGGCCACGGCGTCCGTCGGCGCGATCGCCGCGCCCAGGGCGATCGCGGCGGGCCACCCCACCGAGGGCATCAGCAGGTGGAGGACAGCGGCCAGGCCGAACGCGGTGGCCAGCGTCACCCCCACCGCCATCACGGCGATGGGCCGCATCAGGTCGCGCATGTCGCGGGGCGAGGAGAAGAACGCCGCGTTGTAGATCAGCGGCGGCAGGAACACGAGGAGGATGACCTCGGGGGAGACCGACAGCGAGTGCATCCACGGCACGACCCCCAGGGCCATGCCGAGCAGCACCAGCACGACCGCGCCCGGCACCCGGAGCCGCCCCGCGACCAGCCGGCCGCAGACCACCGCGACCACGATCACCAGCGTGGCGACCACGTACTCCTCGACGTCCATCCCGCGCCCCCCGCTCGACTCCCGGCCGGACCAGGATCGCGCCGCCGGTCCCCCGGCGCCTCCGGACGCGCCGGGGGACCGGCGGGAGGACCCGGGCCCGCGCCGTCCGCCGAGGAGCCCTCGCCGCGGGCAGGCCCCGGAAAGGACGGACGCCGGCCCCGCGGTGCGGGAGCCGGCGTCCTGGGGCGGTGGACGCGGGCCCCCGCCCGGGGCCGCCGCGCCCGCTACCGCACCGTGACGAAGTCCTCCGGGTCGCGCGGCGGGCGGTCCCGCGGGGGCTCGGCCGCGTGCCCCACGGCCACCGACCCCATCGGCTGCCAGTCCCGGGGCACGTCCAGCACCTCGCGCACCACGTCCGCGCAGAACATGGTCGAGGAGATCCAGGCCGAGCCCAGCCCCTCCATGGCCAGCCCCACCAGCAGGCTCTGCACCCCGGCGCCCATCGCCACCTGGAACATCGACCGCTCGGCGTCCGCCCGGCGCGCGTCGGGGTAGGGGTGTGCGCCGTCGGCCACGAGGAAGGGCACCACCAGGTACGGCGCACCGCGCAGCACGTCGCCGCGCCGCGTCCGCCTGGCGATCTGCTCCTCGGTGAAACCGTCGCCGCGCAGGTCGGCCACCCACGCCTGCAGCATGGCGTCGAGCAGCTTCTTCCTCGTCTGCGCCGACTCCACCAGCACGAACCGCCACGGGGTCGTGTGGTGGGGCGCGGGGGCCGTCACCGCCGCGGCCACCGCGCGCCGCACGGCGGCGGGGTCCACGGGATCGTCGGTGAACGAGCGCACCGTCCGCCGGGCCGGGACCACGTCCCGCGACCCGTACCGGAAGAGGTCCTCGTCCGCGGGCCGGACCAGCTCGGCCGCGCCGGGCCCGTCCTCCTCGGTGACCAGCGCGCCCAGGCCGGTGACGACCGCGACCGGGACACCGCTCGTCTTGCCCTTGACCAGTTCCCCCGCCGCGGCGATCTCGTCGGCGACCGCGCTGACGGTCGCCTCCATCAGGTTGCCGTGGGTGTCCTCGGTGCCCCGCAGGTCCTGGACGGCCGGGAGCCCGGCCGCGCCGATGGCGACGTCGGTCTGGCCTATCCGCCACGGGCGCCCGAAGGTGTCGGAGACGATCACCCCCACGTTGACGCCCGGGCGCGCGCGCAGCCCGGCGCGGATCGCCCGGGCGGAGGCGTCGGAGTCCTCGGGCAGCAGCAGGACGGTGCCGGGCTCGACGTTGGAGGCGTCCACCCCGGCCGCGGCCATGACCAGGCCCTGCCGCGTCTGCACGATCCGGGTGTGGCCCGCGCGGGCGACCACCCGGACGGTCTCGGCGTCCGCGGCCTCGTCCCGGCCCATCCGCCGGGAGCGCCCCTCGGCCTTGCTGACCACCTTGGAGGTGACCACGACGATGTCGCCGTCGGCCAGGGGGATCCCGGAGGCCTCCGCCGCGTCGGCGACCAGGGCGGCCAGGTCGTCGCCCTCGCGTACCTCGGGGATGCCGCCCAGGCCGCGTACCCGCAGTTCGGCGCTCAACCCCCGGCCCTCCCGTCCGCGGCGCCGCGCCCCGCCAGCTCCACGGCCAGGTCGACCGCGGCCCGGGCGATCGCCTCGGTGGCGGCGGGATCGCTCATGTACAGGGGGCGCGAGCGCACCTCCACGCCCTCGACCTCGGTGCCGGCGTCGGCGTCGTCCACCAGCCAGCCGTCCAGGAGGTCGGAGCCCAGGTGCTCGGCGACCGCGCCCGCGCCGGTCTCCACGCCGATCGCGGTCAGGCAGGCGTCGGCCATGCCGCGCACCGGCGCCCCGCCGATGATGGGGGAGACGCCCACGACGGTCTTGCCGACCATGGCCTCGCGGATGCCGGGCACGTTGAGGATCGACCCGACGCTGACCACGGGGTTGGACGGGGGGAGGATGACGGCGTCGGCCTCGGCGACGGCGGCCAGCACGCCGGGGGCGGGCGCGGCCGCGTCGGCGCCGACGCTGATGATCTGCTCGGCCGGCAGGGCGGCCCGGTGCCTGATCCACCACTCCTGGAAGTGGATCGCCCGGCGCCCTCCGCCGTCGTCGACGACCACGTGCGTCTCGACCTGGTCGTCGGTCATGGGGAGCAGGCGCACGCCCGGCCGCCAGCGGTCGCAGAGCGCCTCGGTGATCGCGGAGAGGGGGTACCCGGCCGCGATCATCTGGGCGCGCACGATGTGGGTGGCGGTGTCCCGGTCGCCCAGGCCGAACCAGGTGGGCTTCATCCCGTAGGCGGCGAGCTCCTCCTTGACGGTGAAGGTCTCGTCGCTCCTGCCCCAGCCCTGTTCCTCGTCGATCCCCCCGCCGAGGGTGTACATCACGGTGTCCAGGTCCGGACAGATCCTCAGACCGAAGAGGGTGATGTCGTCACCGGTGTTCCCGATGACGGTGATGGTGTTGACCGTGGTCTGCTCGTCGGTGGCCGGTGCGCCGATTCCGAGCGCGGCCTTGAGGCCGCGCAGGAAACGCGCACCGCCGATACCGCCGGCCGGTACGACTATCCGCATGCGCCCAAGTCTGGCAGGCTGGGGGCGTGTATGGGTCGTCTGCCCCGCCGTGGGCTCGCGCCCCTCGTGTGACCGTTCCGGTACCGGGAGTCCGTGAACCCCGGGGCGAAGGTCGCCGTCTCACCCCTTCGGCCCGATCCGGTGTCCCCCCGCACCTTCACCCGGACGCGGCCGATTCACCCGACAGTCCGACGATATGCCAAGCTTCCACCGACGCGACGGCGAAGAAGCAGCAGAGGGGAACCTCTCTTGAACAACGAAACACTAGAACGCCTGCGCCTTCCCGGGGCCTGGGTCCTGGTCGGCGCGGTGGGAGCGTCCATGCTCTCGGGCCTCATCCGACTGATCGCGGGCTCCGCGTACCCGGGCAGCTTCTCCGGTGCGATGGGCGGGGCGAGCGGGTCGTTCTTCGGCCTCCACGTCCCGCTGCTGCTGGCCGCCGCGGCCGCACTCGTGCTGACGAGCGAGCGCACGCGCCGGGCGGCGTCGCCGATCGTGCTCATCGGCATGATCATGAGCGCGGTCGGCCTGCTGTTCGCCGCGATCAACCTCATCGCCGAGTTCGTCGGCGCGGCCGACGCCGGGAACATCGGCCTGGGCTTCGCGGGCTTCGTGTCCACGCTCGGCTCCGCCGCGGTGCTCGGCATCGTCGGCTTCGTCCTGCTCAAGGTCTTCGGGGACCCGACGCTGGTGCCCCGGCCCGCGCCGCAGCAGCAGTACCAGTACCCGCCGCAGCAGTACCCGCCCGCGACCGGCGCGCAGCAGTCCTTCGCGCAGCCCGCGTACCCGGGGCAGGACGCGGGCTTCCCGGCCGCGGCCGACCCCGCGCAGACCGGGTCCGGGATCCAGCAGGGGTACGACGCCTCGCAGCAGTACGGTCAGCAGTACGCGGCCGACGCGGCCCAGCAGCAGTACGGGACGGGCGCCCAGCAGGGCTACGCCCAGTACGGCCAGCAGGCGGACGCCTCCGGGCAACAGCAGGCCTACGACGCTTCCCAGCAGTACGGTCAGCAGTACGGGACGGGCGCCCAGCAGGGCTACGCCCAGCAGGGGTACGACGCCTCCCAGCAGTACGGCCAGCAGGCCGACGCCTCCGGGCAGCAGCAGGCCTACGACGCCTCGCAGCAGTACGGTCAGCAGTACGCGGCCGACGCGGCCCAGCAGCAGTACGGGACGGGCGCCCAGCAGGGCTACGCCCAGCAGGGGTACGACGCCTCCCAGCAGTACGGCCAGCAGGCCGACGCGGCCCAGCAGCAGGCCGAGTACGGCCAGGCCTACGACCCGGCCCAGTACGCCCCGCAGAGCACCGAGCAGATGCCCGTCGTCGGCGAGCAGGCCGCCCAGGACGCCATCCAGTACGGCTGGTACCAGGGCGCCGACCAGGGCCGGCCCGCGCAGGACGCCCAGTCCGAGGGTAAAGTTGATCCATTCTTTAACTCGGGCGAGAACAACGGTACGGACGCGTCCGGACAGGGCGGCGGATCGTACGGAGGCCAGTACGGCTCGGGCGCCGGATACGGCTCTGACCAGCAAGGACAGGGCGGTACCGGTGGCCAGCAGGGCTGGTACGGCAGCGAGGACAAGCGCTGATCCCCGATCGGGGCTCCACGCACTCCACCGCCCTGGAAGGCCGTGAATTGCGTGGTAATCCACAGAACGGACATCTCCGAGTCGCCGTTGGCGGTTCGTTACATGATATTCAGTGGATTACCACGCAGGGCGCTTGACTCGAAGCAAGCGGCGCGCGTGTAATTTCAAGGTGGGATTCCACCCGGCCCGGGGGACGAAAATGGGTCGGGGACATCTATGGGGGGCAACAGGAGGTGCGCATGAGCGAGGTCATCCCGCTGGCGCACGGCTCGGACGAAGATCTGGGCTGGCAGGAACGTGCCCTGTGCGCGCAGACGGACCCGGAGGCGTTCTTCCCCGAGAAGGGCGGCTCGACACGGGAGGCCAAGAAGGTCTGCCAGTCGTGCGAGGTCCGTGCGGAGTGCCTGGAATACGCGCTGGAGCACGATGAGCGCTTCGGCATCTGGGGGGGACTCTCCGAACGCGAGCGCCGTAGGCTGAAGAAAGCCGCCGGGGGAGATTTCGATTTCCTGGCGGACATGCTCTAGGGCACGCGTCCACGACGCGCGTCCGGGCCACGAGCCCGGGCGCGCGTCTTTCATGTTCCCGGCCGTTCCGGGGACCGGGTGACGATTGCCGCGCACACCCCCGGGTAGTGAATAAGCCGATATGGGGGTCCGGGGCGGGGCGAGACGAATAGACCCGTAATGGCGCCGGGTGGCGTATCGTGATGTCCCGCGCGCGCGAGCCGCCCCCGGCGCACCCACGCGCCCGCCGGCCCCACGGCCGGACCCACGCGGACCCGAACGGGGTCCTGCCCCCTTCTCCCGGAGAGATCCCACCACAGCCGTGCTCGACCCCGATTCCGACCGACACGTCGTCACCGCGGTCATCGTGTCCCACGACGGCGCCCGCTGGCTGCCCGAGACGCTGTCGGCCCTGCGCGCCCAGTCCCGCCCCGTCCAGCGCGTCGTGGCCGCCGACACCGGCAGCGCGGACGGCAGCGCCGACATCCTCGGCGAGCACCTGCCGTCCGGCGCGGTCCTCGACCTGCCCGCGCGCACCGGGTACGGCGACGCCGTCCGCGCCGCCCTGGAGCTGCCCCGCGCGAGCACCGCCGTGCACGGGGCCGACGAGGACGCCACGGAGTGGATCTGGCTCGTCCACGACGACCTCACCCCGGAGGAGGACACCCTCGCGCACCTGCTGGCCGCCGCCGACCGGGACCCGCGCGCCGCCGTCCTCGGGCCCAAGCTCCGCGACTGGTTCGACCGCCGCCTCCTCGTGGAGGCCGGCGTCACCATCGACGGGGCCGGCCGCCGCGAGACAGGCCTCGAACAGCGTGAGTTCGACCACGGACAGCACGACGGCAACCGCCAGGTCCTCGCCGTCTCCAGCGCGGGCATGCTCATCCGCCGCGACGTGTGGGACCGGCTCGGGGGCTTCGACCCGGCGCTCCCCCTGTTCCGCGACGACATCGACTTCTGCTGGAGGGTGGGCGGGGCCGGACTGCGCGCCCTGCTCGTCACGGACGCGGTGGCCTACCACGCCGAGGCCTCCGCGCGCAGGCGCAGACCCATCACCGCCGCGCGCAACCACCCGCGCAGGGTGGACCGCCGCCACGCGGTCTTCGTCCTCCTGGCCAACCTGCCCTTCGGCGGCATGGTGGGCGCCCTGGTCCGCAACTCCGTGGCGTCGCTGCTGCGCGTGGTGACCTACCTGCTCATCAAGCAGCCCGCCAACGCGCTGGACGAGGCCGCGGCGATCACACTGGTGTACGTGCGGCCCCTCCAGCTCGCGCGGGCCCGCTTCCGGCGCCGCCGCGACCGCCGCCGCACCTACAGCGCCATCCGCCCGTTCCTCGCGCACGGGGTGGCGGTGCGCCAGTTCTACGACGTCGTCACCGGCCTGCTGTCCGGCGAGCCCGTCCGCAACACCCCCGGCCGCCACCAGGCCGTCACCGCGCCGCCCGGGTCCGAGGACGAGGACGAGGCCCCGACCGACAGCAACGGCTTCGTGCGCAGGGTCCTCCTCCGGCCGGGGGCGCTGCTGTTCCTCGGGCTCACCGCGGTCACGCTCGTCGCCGAGCGCTCCCTGCTGTTCGGCGACCTCCTCGCCGGAGGCGCGCTGCCCCCGGTCGCGGGCACCGCCGGCGACATGTGGGCCCTCTACCTGTCCGGCAGCCCCGACAGCGGACTGGGCTCCGACGGTCCCGTCCCGCCCTATGTCGGGCTCCTCGCCCTGCTGTCCACCGTCACCCTCGGCAAGCCGTGGCTGGCCGTCACCGTCGTCCTCCTGGGCTGTGTGCCCCTGGCGGGCGCGACCGCGTACGCCCTCGCCCGGCAGGTGCTGGGCTTCCGCCCCGCCCGCCTGTGGATGGCGGCCGCGTACGCCCTGCTGCCGGTCGCCACCGGCGCCGTCGCCCAGGGCCGGATCGGGACCGCCCTGGTCCACGTCCTGATGCCCGTGCTCGGCCTGCTGCTGGTGCGGCTCGTCGCCATGCCCCCGCGGCCCTCGCGCCGGGCCGCGTGGGCCCTCGGCCTGGTCCTGGCGGCCGCGACCGCGTTCGTGCCCATGGTGTGGCTGCTGTCCCTGGTGACCGGGGTCCTCGTGGCCCTGGCCTTCGGGCACCTGGGCCGCCGCGTCTACGTCAGCATCGCGATCGGCCTCGGGCTCCCCGTGGTGATCCTGCTCCCGTGGTCGCTCGAGCTGTTCCTGCACCCCACCCTGTGGCTGCTGGAGGCCGGGCTGCACCGCCCCGAGCTGTCCGCCCCGGGCGCCGCCCCGCAGGAGCTCCTCCTGCTCTCCCCGGGCGGCCCCGGCACCCCTCCGTTCTGGGTGACGGCGGGGCTGGTCGTCGCCGCCCTGTGCTCACTGCTCCTGCTCCGCAACCGCGTCCTCGTCGCCGCCGGGTGGTCGCTGGCGCTCTTCGGCGTCCTCGTGGCCATCCTGACCGCCCGCGTCGTCATCGAGCCCTACTACGGGGGCCCGCCCGCCCCGGTCTGGCCCGGCGTCGCCCTCGCCTTCGCCGCGACGGCGGTCCTGCTGTCGGCGGCGACCGCCGCCCGCTCCTTCGGCGACATGGTGCGCCTGGGCGGTGCGCGCCGGGTCTTCGCCGTGGCCGTGGCGGTGCTCGCCCTGGCCACTCCCGTCTCCGCGGCCGCCCTGTGGATGTGGAACGGGGTGGAGGGGCCGCTCACCGCCCGGGCGACCCCCGTCGTCCCCGGGACGCTGGCCGACGGCGGCGCCGGCACCGAGCCGCGCACCCTCGTGGTCACCCCGGACGGGGAGGGCGGGGTGGACTACGTCGTGGTGCGCGGGCGCGAGCCCCGCCTCGGGGAGGAGCGCGTCGTCCCCCCGGCCGGGGCGCGCGCGGCCATGGACCGCGCCGTCGCCGGGCTCGCCGCGGGCCAGGGCGGCGACCAGGTCCACACCCTGGCCGACCACGGCATCCAGTACGTGCTCTACCCGCGTCCGCAGGTGAGCGGCCCCGCCGACGCGACCATGGTCGACACCCTGGACGGCACCCCGGGGCTCGGAAGGCAGTCGCTGTCCCAGCACTACGCGCTCTGGGAGGTGGGAGTCCCCACCGGCGCCCTGCGCGTCGTCTCCGAGGACGGCGCCGGCTCCGAGCCGCTCCGGGTGAGCGGCTCGGGGGACGAGCGGACCGCGGAGGTGCCCCAGGGCCGCACCGGGCGGCGCCTCGCCCTCGCCGAGACCGCGGGTCCCGGCTGGCACGCCACCCTCGACGGGGCCGAACTGCCCCCGGTCGCGACCGAGGGCGGGACCCAGGCGTGGGAGCTCCCGGTGGACGGCGGCGAGCTGCGCGTGTGGCACACCGACCCCGTCCACGCCGCCTGGCTGGCCACCCAGGGGGTCCTGCTCCTGGCGGCCGCGGTGCTCGCCGCGCCGGGCGTGCGCACGGAGGAGGAGGTGCGCCTGATCGAGTCGACCCCGGCCCCGCGCCCGCGCCGGCCGGAGCGGCTGCGCGTGAACTCGCGCCGGAGGGGGCGCGCCCGGCGCGCAGGCCCCGTCCCGGGTTCGGGCCGCCCCCCGGCGGGGACGGAGGACGCCGACGGGTCGGAGGAGGGCGCGCCCGCGCCGGATCCCGGCGCCGGACCGGGCACGGGCTCCGTGCCCGTCACCCCCGAGGGGGGACACCGCCGTGGGACGCGCGGCGCCCGCGGGGTCCGGAGGAAGGCCCCCGGCAGGCGCCGCGCGGGCGGCCGGCGCGGGGCCGACGACGGGGGCGCCGGAGCGTCCCGGACCGAGCGGGAGGAGTAGTCCGTGCGACTGATCGTGGAGAACCGTTTCGCTCTGTTCGGCCTGGTCGCGCTGGCCCTGGCCGCGCTGTTCGGCGTGGCCTTCGCCGCCCGGCCCGTGACCGCCGAACTGGGGGTCACCGAGCCGGGCACCGTGCGCCCCGACCACGCGGTGCGGGTCTGTCCGGCCCCGCACGAGGAGGGCGACAGCACCGTCGCCGCGTTCGCCCCCCGGGTGGGCCGCGACGACGAGGGAGGGCTGTGGGCGGAGTCCGTTCCGGCCGCCCCCGGGGAGGACGGGGACGAGGAGGCCGGGAGCGGCTCCGGGGACGAGGAGGACGCCGCGGGACGCGACCTCCTCGGCGACGAGCTGACCGAGCCCGGCCGGGTGTGGAGCGCCGACGCCTCCGACGCCTCCGACCCCACCGCGGTCCGGGCCGAGGGCTCCCTGGCCTCGGGCCTCGACGCCGCCCAGACCACCCTCTCCGGCGGCTCCGTCACCGAGGTGCGCTGCGTCGAGCCCTCCATCGGCACGTGGTTCGCCCTGCCCGGCGCCGGCGGGGGCGAGGCCGTGGAGGTCGACGCGATCACCGCCCGCCTGGCCAACCCCGAGGACTCCCGGGCGACGGTCAGCGTGGACGTCTACACCGAGGGCGGACCCTCCTACTCCTCCGAGAGCCGGGGCATCTCCCTGCCGGCCGGGGAGTCGACCGAGCTCGACCTGACCGAGCTGGTCCGGAGCACGGGTGCCGTCGGCGTCCACGTCCGCACCAGCACCGGCCGGGTCGCCGCGTCCCTCCTCGCCGAGCACGCCTCCGGCGGGGCCGACTGGGTGCCGCCCACGGCGGCGCCCGCCGTGCACCACGTCGTTCCGGGGATCCTCGGCGGGGACGGGCGCCGCCACCTGGTCCTGGCCGCCCCGGGGGACGAGCCCGCCGAGGTGCGCGTCCACGCGGTCGCCCCGTCCGGGGACGGCGGGGAGGAGGACGCCTCCGGCGTCGGCGGCTCCGGGACGGCGGAGGACCCGCTGGTCGTCGCCGTGCCCCCGGCCGCGGCCGCCTGGGTGACCCTGGAGAGCGTCCTGGGGGGCGAGGCGGGGGCGGTCGTCGTGGAGTCGGACGTGCCCGTGGTCGCGGGCGTGGCCGCCGAGGCGATGGACGGCGACGACGTCGCCGAGACCGCCTACACGTCCGCCGTGCCGCCGCTCGGCCCGCCGCTGGACGCCACGGCCGTCCTGCCCGACGTCCCCGAGGGCACGGACACGGAGCTCGTCCTGAGCGCCGTGGAGGGCGACGCCTCGCTGATGGCCACGCCGGTCACCGCCGACGGCACCCAGGGGGACGCCGTGCGCGTCGCGGTCGCCGCGGGGACCACCGTCGTCTTCGGCGCGGAGGAGGACCCGTGGGAGGCCCCGCCGGGCGCCGACCCGGAGGACGGGTACGCGGTCCGCCTGGAACTCCTGGAGGGCTCCTCCCTCCACGTCGCCCGTGTGCTGCGCGACGGGGACGGCGTGAGCGTGCTGCCGGTGCGCCCCGCCCCGGTCGAGATCCCGCTCCCGGTGGTGCGCGACAGCATGGTGGGGATCGTCCCCTAGCGCGGCCCGGCCGCCCCCGCCGCGGCCCCGTCGCGGGTTCGGCCGTCGGGCCGGCCGGGGGCGGGGCGTCCCGCGTCACACCGGCAGCGGTTCCGGTCGGGGTGTCCCGGGGCGGCGTCCCGCGGGCACGGGGCTCCCGGGCCGGGGCCCGCGGACCGCACGGACTCCGGCGGCGCCCCGAGGGGCGTCAGCTCTCGGGGTCGACCGACTCCGGTTCGACGCCGAGCAGGTTGGCGACCTCCTCGACCACCGTCTCGTGGACCAGGAGGGCCATCTCCTCGGGATCCTTGGTCCGGATCTCCACCGGGCGCCGGTACACCACGATGCGGGACCGGCCCGAGGGGTCGGTCTCCAGGCGGGAGAAGGGGATCGCCTCGGAGAGGGGTCCGTGGCGCGGGATCGGCGGGACGTCCTCCACGAGGAAGTCGACATTGGCCAGCTCGCGCGCCCACAGACGTTCGAGGCGTTCGACGGCGTCCAGGACGAGATCGTCGAAAGCCTGCGCCCGGCTGCGGAACACCGGCAGGTCAGAGGGCACGAGAGGACCGCGGATGCCTCGGCCGCGGCGGTCCCGGCGCCGCATTCGGTCTGGTTGGCCACTGGAAAGGCGCACTCGTCGCACACTTCGAGACTAAGCCATCAGGGGCCCCGCGCGTAGTCCCCTCCGCCGCGAAGGTGGCCGACTCCCGGATCCGGGGCCTCCCGGCCCCTCCCGGGGGCCGCCCGGGGCGGCGCGCGGGGCCGTGGATGGAGCGCGGACGGACCAGCTCGTGGAACGATGCTGGCGTGTCCCTCAGTAAAGGCATACAGTCGAACGCTGTGAGCCCTGTTCGCCGCTGCTCCCGTACCGCCTGTCGGCAGCCTGCCGTCTTCACGCTCACGTACGTCTACGCCGACTCGACGGCCGTCCTCGGTCCTCTCGCCGCCTACGTGGAACCGCACTGCTACGACCTCTGCGCCATGCACGCCGACCGCCTGACGGCGCCGCGCGGCTGGGAGGTCGTCCGACTCCCCGTCGAGACGGCGGGAGGCGGCCCCGGCAGCGACGACCTGGAGGCCCTCGCCGACGCCGTGCGTGAGGCGGCCCGCCCCCCTGCCCGGAACACATCCCCCGACGAGGTCGGCGAGGGCGCCGAGACGCTGCGCAGAGGTCATCTGCGCGTGGTCAGGTCCGACCCCGGCCGGGGCGACCAGCAGCGGCCGGGCGGCCCCCCCGGCCGGCCGTACACGGGTCCGCCCGAACCCCGCTAGACAGCGCGGTGCCGGTGGGGTCGCCGCGCCGCCGCTTGCTAGCTTGGTACAGCGCGGAAGGACCCGCGCGGGAACGAACGTGGAGCAGGACCGACCGTCCGGAGAAGACGTGGCTGATCTCGGAAGCATCTTCAAGGCATACGATGTGCGCGGTGTGATCCCGGACACCCTGAACGCGGACATCGCGCGCGCGATCGGCGCGGCCTTCGCCCGTGTCGTCGGCGGTGAAGCCGTCGTCGTCGCGCACGACATGCGCCCCTCCTCGCCGGAACTGGCCGCGGCCTTCGCCGAAGGGGTCACCGGCCAGGGGCTCGACGTGGTCTTCACCGGGCTGGGCTCCACCGACCTGCTCTACTACGGTTCGGGCCACCTCGGCCTGCCCGGCGCCATGTTCACGGCCAGCCACAACCCCGCCGAGTACAACGGCATCAAGATGTGCCGGGCCGGGGCCGCGCCCATCAGCGCCGACACGGGCCTGGACGAGGTCAGGCGCCTGGCCGAGGAGGGCGTCCCCGCCCACGACGGGCCCTCCGGGAACGTCACCGAGCAGGACCTCCTCCCCGGCTACGCCGACTACCTCCGCGGCCTCGTGGACCTGTCGGGCATCCGCCCGCTGAAGGTCGTCGTGGACGCGGGCAACGGCATGGGCGGCCACACCGTCCCCGCCGTCCTCGAACAGGGCCTCCCGCTGGAGATCGTGCCCCTCTACTTCGAGCTGGACGGCACCTTCCCCAACCACCCCGCCAACCCCCTCGACCCGGCCAACCTGGTCGACCTCCAGGCCAAGGTGCGCGAGACGGGCGCCGACATCGGCCTGGCCTTCGACGGCGACGCCGACCGCTGCTTCGTCGTCGACGAGCGGGGCGACGCGGTGCCGCCCTCCGCCGTCACCGCGCTGGTCGCGGGCGAGGAGCTCGCGCGCGAGCCCGGGTCCACGATCATCCACAACCTGATCACCTCGCAGGCCGTCCCCGAGATCGTGCGCGAGCGGGGCGGCGTCCCCGTCCGCACCCGGGTCGGGCACTCCTTCATCAAGGCCACCATGGCCGAGACCGACGCGATCTTCGGCGGGGAGCACTCCGCCCACTACTACTTCCGCGACTTCTGGCGGGCCGACACCGGTATGCTCGCGGCGATGCACGTCCTGCGGGTCCTGGGGACGGACGACCGTCCGCTCTCCCGGATCACCGAGGAGTACTCCCGCTACGCCGGATCGGGCGAGGTCAACTCGAAGGTCGCCGACGTGCCCGGGCGCCTGGCGGCCGTGCGCGCCGAGTTCGCCGGCAGGGACGGCGCCACCGTCGACGAGCTCGACGGACTGACCGTCTCCCTCCCCGGCGGATCGTGGTTCAACGTGCGCGCCTCCAACACCGAACCGCTGCTGCGGCTCAACGTCGAGGCCCCCGACGAGGCGTCCATGGCCGGGCTCCGCGACGAGGTGCTGGCCGTCATCCGCGCCTGAACAGGCATCATGGTGGGGAGGGGCCGGCCGCACCGCCGTCCGGCGCGGCGGCCGCCCCCGCCCCGCACACACACGAGGAACGAGGACCATGAGCACGAAGATCGACGACTGGCTGCTGGAGATCCTGGCCTGCCCCCAGAGCCAGGCCCCGCTGCGCCACGACCCCGAGACGGACGAGCTGGTCTGCGACGAGAGCGGCCTCGCCTACCCCATCCGGGACGGCATCCCGGTCCTGCTCGTCGACGAGGCGCGAAAAATCGGTTGAGGTCGGATGGAACGGCACGGCTGTTCCGGCAGTCCTATCGTGTGCGGCAGGGGATGAGGTCCCTCCTGGGGGCATGACGGGACGCACCCCCGCATTCCCCGCAACCCGTACCCTGTTCCTGCGCGCCCCGCTCAAGACGACCTCCCTGGAGGACCCCGATGCCCGGTTCCGAATCGCTGCTTCCGAGCGACCCCTCCTCGTTCGGCGAGTACAGCGTGACCGGACGGCTGGGCAGGGGCGGGCAGGGCGTCGTCTACCTCGCGGAGGACGCGGACGGCGGGGAGGTCGCGGTCAAGGTCCTCAACGACCAGTGGTCGCAGGACTCGGACCTGCGCAAGCGGTTCGAGAAGGAGGTCCGGGCGGCCCAGAAGGTCGCCTCCTTCTGCACGGCCGCGATCATCGACGCCCAGCTCGACAGCGACCCCCCGTACGTGGTCAGCGAGTTCGTCCCGGGCAAGGACCTCCAGGAGACCGTGGCCAAGGGCGCGGTCCTGCGCGGGTCCACCCTCCAGCGGCTCGCGGTCTCCACCGCGACCGCCCTGGTCGCGATCCACAGGGCGGGCATCGTCCACCGCGACTTCAAGCCCGGCAACGTGCTGCTCGGCCCGGACGGGCCGCGCGTGATCGACTTCGGCATCGCCCGGGTCGACGACGGCACCGCCACCATGACCAACTCGATCGTCGGCACGCCCTCCTACATGGCCCCCGAGCAGATCGAGGGCCAAGGCATCACCGACAAGTGCGACATCTTCGCGTGGGGGTGCGTGATCGCGTTCGCGTCCTCCGGACGCGCCCCGTTCGGCTCGGACACCGTCCCCGCCGTGGTGCACCGCGTGGTCAGCGCGCCCCCGGACCTGGACGGCGTCGACGAGGCCCTGCGCCCCGTCGTCGAGTCGTGCCTGGACAAGAACCCCGCCAACCGGCCCAACGCCCAGACGCTGCTGATGCGCCTGCTCGGCCACGACGGACCGGAGACGAGCGGTCCGTCCACCGACGACGTCGTCAGGCAGGGCGAGCAGATCGCCCAGGCGACCCCGGCCACCGGCGGCCAGACGCCGTACCGGCCCCAGCCGCCGACGGGCCCGCAGGCCGGCGCCGTCGGCTACACGCCCGTCAACCCGCGCCCCGGCATGCCGGGCTACCCCGGGGGCCCCGACCCCCGGCACGGGTTCGGCCACCCGGGCGCCTCCGGCCCGCGGCCCGGCGTGCCCGGGCACCCCGGCACGTCCAACCCGCGTCCGGGGTACCCGCAGCACCAGCAGTCGCACGCCATGCACCACGGCGTGCACAACGCGGGCAACCCGATGCTCACGGGCATGGCCCCCAACCCGACCTACGCCCGCCCCGGCGGTCGGCAGCCCATGCCGCGCCCGGTCGAGCAGAACTCCGTGCTCCAGCAGAGCTGGGTCATCCCGGCGGTCCTCATCACCATCGTGATCCTCCTGCTGCTCCTGATCCTGATCGCCCTCGGCGGAGGCTGACCCGCCCGCGGTAGCGGCGCCCGTCGCGGCGCCCGCGGGCCGACCGCCCCGGCGGAACCGTCCCACCGCGGCCACGCCCGTCCTCCGGGCCCCCGCCGCGCCCCGGCCCCGCGCCACACCGTCCCGGGCGTCCGGCGCGGTCGCCGCCGCCCCGCGCGGACCGGGGCCGCCGGACGGGCCGGCGGCGCGACCGGCTCCCCGGGGGCCGCGGCGGCGCACGCGCGGTCCTCTCCCGCCTCCCTGCCGCGAGGGACGCGGTCGCGCGTCACACCCGCGTGAGCTCGTTCATGGCGCGGGACACGGCCTCGTCCACGAGGTCGCGCACCTGGGGCCAGCGGTCGTCCACGCAGTCGGTCGGCATCACGGTCACGCTGTCGGTCCCCGACATGCCCAGCGCGTCCCTCACCCCGTCCGGCGTGGTCAGGCGCCCGTCGGCGGACACCGCCAGCACACCGGTCCGGGGCCGCCCGACCTCCTGCACGACCACGCACAGCGACAGCGAGGCCTCGCCCACCACCAGTTCGAGGGCCGTCCACCAGTGCGCCGCGCCCGGGGTGAGCACGGCCCGGGCCGCGGTCGCCGCGACCGGGCTCTCCGGGGCCGGGGCGTCGGAGCCTCCCGAGTGCACGAGGGCCCGGGCGCCGGGGTCCAGGGCCCGCAGGATCAGGGCGACGGGCTCCCTGCGCGACCGCACGTAGTCCTGGACGCGGCGGCGGGTCACGGCGGCCAGCGGCGAGACCGGCGAACGCGGCGCCGGGGCGGTGCTGTCGGAGGACCAGCTCAGCTCCTCGCGCAGGGACCGGTTGACCAGCTTGGCGAAGTGCCGCACCAGCCCGGCGAGGCGCTCCCCGGGGTCCGCCCCCGTGGACGGGGGCTCCGTGAGGCGGTCGGGCACCAGCGGGGGGAAGTCCGCCCTCCGCAGCACCAGCGAGGCCAGCACCCAGGGCAGGGCCCAGGGCCGGTCGTCGGGGTCCGCCCGCTGCCGGGGACCGTCCCCGGAGGCGGCCGAGGCGAGTTCGTCCAGGACCGCGGAGCACTCCGCGAACGTGTGGGCCGCGCGCACCACCGGGTGGACGGGGGCGGAGGCGGCCCCGGCCAGGCGGAGCGCGTGCTCGGAGTCCAGGGTGAGGCCGGGGGAGCGGGTGGGACCGTCCTCGGGCAGGGCGCGTGCGCGCTCGGCGAGTTCCGCGACGTGGGCGGCCGTGACCGGCTCACCCCACCTCCGGTCCTCCGAGGCGGACTCGACGAGCCCCTCCAGGGCCGGACCGCCGCCCAGCGCCCGGACACGGCGCCGGGTGAGCTCCCGCCGCGCCTCCCCGCGCGCGTCGCGGGGACGGTCCTGGCGGTGCTGGGCCCAGATCACCCGCAGCCGGTCGACGTCCATCAGGTCTTCGCGCACGGGGTTCGGGAGCCGGTCCAGAGCCGCGCCGCTGCGTAGGGTATCCACGTCCTCTCCGTAGCCCGTGGGCAGTTTGCCAAAACATGCCGAACGCCTTCACCTGTGGCCGTGACCGGACGCACGCGCGTGTGAACCCTTCGTGTTCACGCGCGTCCACACCCGTCACATCAGGACCGGCGGCCGTCGAGCAGACGCATGGCCTTCTGCTTCTCGAAGTCGAGGGCGCGCGCGGGGGCGGCCGCGAGCCTGCCCAGCCGCTCCCCGTGCGCGCGCACACGGGCGAGGACGTCGGGCTCGGCGAGCACGCGCAGGGCGAACGCCAGGGCGGCGGGAGGGATGTCGAACTCCCGCTCCAGCTCCAGGCCGACGCCGATCGTGCGCAGGTCCTCCTCGGTGAAGCGGCGGTGCCGGTGCCCCCGCCCGGTCGGCTGCTCCTGGGTGCGGGGCAGCAGCCCCAGCCCCTCGCGGTAGCGGAGCATCCGGGCCGTGGTGCCCACCCGCTCCGCGGCGGCGGAGATCGGCACGGGGCCCGTCGGCCAGGTGGTCCGGTCGGGGGCGGGCGGGGCGTCGTCGAGGGCGGCCATGCACGCGACCCTAACCGAACGCCGCCACCGGTCGGCGCGAATCTGACAGGACTTTGTCAGCTTTGTGCTGGTGCCGGGCCTGCGGGCCTAGAATCGTGGTCGCAACGACCACCACGAGTGAGGAACGCATGGCTTTCGACTTCAAGGTCGCCGATCTTTCCCTGGCTTCCTTCGGCCGCGACGAGATCCGACTCGCCGAGCACGAGATGCCCGGTCTCATGGCCACCCGCGCCGAGTACGGGGACAGCAAGCCGCTGAGCGGGGCCCGCATCATGGGCTCGCTGCACATGACGGTGCAGACCGCGGTCCTCATCGAGACCCTCGTCGCCCTGGGCGCCGAGGTCCGCTGGGTCAGCTGCAACATCTTCTCCACCCAGGACCACGCCGCGGCGGCGGTCGTCGTCGGCCCCGACGGCACCCCCGAGGACCCCAGGGGAGTCCCGGTCTTCGCCTGGAAGGGCGAGACTCTGGAGGAGTACTGGTGGTGCACGGAGCAGGCGCTGACCTGGCCCGGCGCCGACGGTCCCAACATGATCCTGGACGACGGCGGCGACGCCACCATGCTCGTCCTCAAGGGCGCCGGTTTCGAGTCGCTCGGGTCCGTCCCCGACCCCTCCACGGCGGAGAGCGAGGAGTTCGCGGTCGTCCTGTCCCTGCTCCAGAGGAGCCTGGCCGAGGACCCCGCCAAGTGGACCGGGATCGCCGAGGGCATCAAGGGTGTCACCGAGGAGACCACCACCGGTGTGCTCCGCCTGTACGAGATGCAGCGTGACGGCACCCTCGCCTTCCCGGCGATCAACGTCAACGACTCCGTCACCAAGAGCAAGTTCGACAACAAGTACGGCATCCGCCACTCGCTGCCGGACGGCATCATGCGCGCCACCGACGTGCTCATCGGCGGCAAGGTCGCCGTGGTCTGCGGCTACGGCGACGTCGGCAAGGGCGCGGCCGAGGCGCTGCGCGGCCAGGGCGCCCGCGTCATCATCACCGAGATCGACCCGATCAACGCCCTCCAGGCCGCCATGGACGGATTCCAGGTGACCACTCTGGAGGACGTGCTGGAGACCGGTGACATCTTCATCACCACCACCGGCAACTTCAACGTCATCATGGCCGACCAGATCACCCGCATGAAGCACCAGGCGATCATCGGCAACGTCGGCCACTTCGACAACGAGATCGACATGGCCGGCCTGGCGAGGGTCCCCGGCATCGTGAAGAAGGAGATCAAGCCGCAGGTCCACGAGTGGACCCTCCCCGACGGCAAGTCCGTCCTGGTGCTGTCCGAGGGCCGCCTGCTCAACCTGGGCAACGCCACCGGCCACCCCAGCTTCGTGATGTCCAACAGCTTCACGAACCAGGTCATCGCGCAGATCGAGCTGTTCACCAAGCCCGACGAGTACCCGATCGGCGTGTACACGCTGCCGAAGATCCTGGACGAGAAGGTCGCCCGCCTGCACCTGGACGCCCTCGGCGTCAAGCTGACCACGCTCACCAAGGAGCAGGCCGCCTACATCGGGGTGGACGTCGCCGGCCCGTACAAGGCCGACCACTACCGCTACTAGGGAGTGTTTTTGGAGGATTTCGGGTCGGCGAGCGGCCGTCCGGGCCATCTCTCGCAAGCCGATGTGCGAAGTTCGGCCTGGTTGTGCCTCACGAGCGCAGAGGCGCGGCGAGAGGCAGCCCGGTGGACGCGAGCCCGGAAGAATCCACAAAAACACGACCTGGTGCCGGGCGCCGGCCGGGAGGCCGGACGACCGGGCGCCGCCGGGACCCCCGGCGGCGCCCGCGGCCCGTTCCGGCCCCGGGCGGGAACGGGGACCGGACCGGCGAAGGGACTCTGGTGAGCACATGACCGACACCGCGCACGAGGTGGCCGACCTCGGCCTGGCCCGTGCCGGGATCCGCCGCGTGGACTGGGCGGAGCACTCGATGCCGGTGCTGCGCAGCGTGCGCGAGCGCTTCGCGTCGGAGCGCCCCCTGGAGGGGCTGCGCGTGGCCGCGTGCCTGCACGTGACGGCCGAGACCGCGAACCTGCTGCGCGCCCTGCGCGCGGGCGGCGCCGAGGTGGCGCTGGCGGCGTCCAACCCGCTGTCCACCCAGGACGACACCGCGGCGGCCCTGGTCGCCGAGTACGGTGTTTCGGTCTACGCGTGGGCCGGGATGGATCCGGCATCCTACGACCGAAACCTGGTGACGGTCCTGGAGACGCGTCCGCACCTGATCCTGGACGACGGGTGCGACCTGGTCAACACCGCGCACGCGGACCGGCCCGACCTGCTGGAGGGCGTGCTGGGCGGCTGCGAGCAGACCACCACCGGCGTCATCAGGCTGCGCAGGATGAGCGCCGAGGGCGAGCTGCGCCTGCCGATGGTGGCGGTCAACGACACCGCCACCAAGCGCATGTTCGACAACCGGTACGGCACCGGCCAGTCCACCATCGACGGCATCCTGCGGGCGACCAACGCACTGCTCGCCGGGCGCACGGTCGTGGTCGCCGGGTTCGGCTACTGCGGGCGGGGGCTCGCGGAGCGGGCCCGCGGCATGGGCGCCAGGGTGGTCGTCACCGAGGTCGACCCGGTCAAGGCCCTGGACGCGGTCATGCAGGGCTACACCGTCACGACGATGGAGGAGGCCGCCCCGGTCGGTGACGTGTTCGTCACCGTCACGGGGAACCGCGACGTGGTCCGGGCCGAGCACCTGGAGCGGATGAAGGACGGCGCCATCCTCGCCAATTCGGGCCACTTCGACCTGGAGATCGACCTGGCCGCCCTGGAGCGGCTGGCCGTCGCGGTCGACCGCGGGGTCCGCGACCAGGCCGAGGAGTACGTGTTCGCGGACGGGCGCCGCGTCCTGCTCCTGTCGGAGGGGCGCCTGGTCAACCTCGGCGCCGCCGAGGGCCACCCCGCGGCCGTCATGGACATGTCGTTCGCGGTGCAGGCCCTGACCACGGAGTGGCTGGCGGCGAACCACGCCGACATGGGGCCGGGCGTGCTGGAGGTGCCCGCGGGCATCGACACGGAGGTGGCCCGGCTGGAACTGGCCTCGCTCGGGGTGCGGATCGACTCGCTCACCCCGGGCCAGGAGGACTACCTGCGCTCCTGGCGGCCCTGAGCCCCCGGTGCGCCGCGGCCCCGGAGCCGCGGCGCGCCCGGGCCCGTCAGCGGTGGGGGTACGGGCCGCCCTGCGGGGGCCCCGCCTGCGGGTGGCCGCCGTACTGCTGAGGGTGGCCGCCGTACTGCTGCGTGTACCCCGGCCGGTGCGGATGGCCCGGGGCCTGTCCGAACCCGCCGTACTGCTGCGCGTGGCCGTCCGGCCGCCCCGGATACCCCTGCGGGGGCTGCTGCGCGTGGTCGGGCGGCTGCGCGGCGGCCTCGTGGCGCCGGCGGCGCTCGGCGAGCACGGCGGCCAGGAAGTACGGAGGGGTGGTGCCGGGCGGAGGAGGCGGGCTGACCTGCGCGGCGACGGCGTCGGCCAGCCTGATCCCCATCTCGTGGCGGGTGTGCTCGGCCAGCTCGCCGTAGCGGAGCACGTACTGGCGGGCGGCGGCCGCCGTCTCCGCGGACAGGCGGGACAGCTCGACGCCCGCCGCCCACCCGGCCAGGTGCTGCGGCATGGGGACGACCTCGTCACGGCGGCTGCCGCCGCGCTCCTCCACCACCATGGTCCCGGCGACGAAGTCTCCCACCCGGCGGCCGTCCCGGTTGACCATCGACGTGATGAGCGCGACCGTGCCCGTCGTCATCCAGATCTCCACGAACGACGCCAGTCCGCGCGCCAGCGCCTGACGGAACCGCTCGGGCGAGCCGTCGGTGCCGACCACCCGCAGGCCCAGCGCCATCTTCCCGAGCGAGCGCCCGCGCGAGACCGTCTCGAAGACGGTCGGGTAGCCGACCAGGACCAGGACGAGACCCGCCAGCGAGACCGCGGCCGTCGCCGCCGCGTCGATGCCGGTGCCGATCCACGACGTCAGGATGCCGAGCGCGATCAGCGCGATGATCTGGACGATGACGTCGATGGCCAGGGCCGCGGCCCTCGTGGCGAAGCCCGCCGGACGCAGGTCGAGCACCACCGCGTCACCGGTGACCAGTGGTGTCACGCCGTACACGTCGCCGCGGGTGTCACCGTTGCCGGGATAGGACACCAGCACACGCTCCCTCAGGGCTGTCTGAAACCGTCCCCATGACATTACCCGCCACATGGGACGGCGGGTTCGCCTCGCAGGCACCGCCCCGGGCCGAACCGATAGGGTCCCATGCGTGGATATCGACGTGTTCGCCGCGGTGCACGCCCGGGACTGGGAACGGCTGGACGAGCTGGCGCGCAGGCGCCGTTCGCTGGACGGTGAGGAGATCGACGAACTCGTCGAGCTCTACCAGAGGGTGTCCACCCACCTGTCGGTCGTGCGCTCCTCCGGCCAGGACCCGGCCCTCGTCGGCAGGCTGTCGGCACTGGTGGCGCGCGCCCGGTCGGCGGTGACCGGCGCCCACGCGTCCGCGTGGCGGGACGTCGGGGGCTTCTTCACCCGGGTGTTCCCGGCGGTGCTGTACCGGCTCCGGTGGTGGTGGATCGGGACGTCCGCGGGCACGGTCGCGGTCGCCGCGGTCACGGCCGCGTGGATCGTCAACGACCCCGACGTGCTCCACGCCCTCGGCACCCCGGAGTCGATGGCCCGGTACGTCGAGCACGACTTCGCCAACTACTACGTCGAGAACCCCGCGGGCTCGTTCGCCGCCCAGGTGTGGACGAACAACGCGTGGGTGGCCGCCCAGGCGATCATCTTCGGGGTGGCGTTCGGCCTGCCCACCATCGCGGTGCTGGCCATGAACGGGGTCAACATCGGCATGGCGGCGGGCATGATGATCGCCCACGGGCGCGGCGACGTGTTCTTCGGGCTGATCCTCCCGCACGGCCTGCTGGAGATGACGGCCGTGTTCGTGGCCGGGGGAGTGGGTCTCAAGCTCGGCTGGACGATCATCTCCCCTGGGGACCGCACCCGCATGCGCGCCCTGGGCGAGGAGGCCCGCGCCGCCATCGCCGTGGTGCTGGGCCTGGTGGTCGTGCTGTTCGTCTCGGGCCTGATCGAGGGCTTCGTGACCGGCTGGGTGCACGTCACCTGGCAGAGGATCGGCATCGGCGTGGTCGCCGAGGCGCTGTTCGTGCTCTACGTGTTCACGGTGGGCCGCAGGGCTTACCTGGAGGGCGAGACCGGCGACATCAGGAACGCCCCGCAGGCCGTCCCGGTGGCCTGAGACCCTGGCACCGCCGGGACGCCCGTGCGACGATCGGGGCATGGACACCGACACCCCCCGGCGCGGCCCGCACGGCGGCGTCCGGGCAAGCCGGTACCCGGGCGAGGCGCCCGCCGTGCCCGCGTGGTTCACCAGCTCCCACAGCGCCGCCGAGACCTGTTGCGTGGAGGTCGCCGTCTCGGCGCGCGTCGTCCGCGTGCGGGACTCCGCGCACAGGGAGGGCGCCGTGCTCGGCCTGGCGGCCCCCGCGTGGGTCGTCCTGGTGCGGTCGGCGACGGGCGGCTGAGGTCGCCCGGGGCGCGGTCCGCGCGTGCTCCCGGCGGGCTCGGCGCTCGCGCCGGTCGCCGAGAGCGGTCGCAGGGCCCTCTTCCGCGGGACGGGCGGCGGGGGCCGGTCCGGGGCCGGATGCCCGGGCGCGGTCGGTGCGGCGCGAGGCGGCCCGGCGGACGCGGGTCCGGAACGACCCGCGGAACACGTCCTAGGAGGGCGTCCCCGCGTCGGACCCCGCGACCTCCGCGATGCGCCCTCTGACCGTCTCCACCTGCGGGTGGTCCTTCCCCAGCTGCTCCTCCCAGTTCCGGAGGACGTCGGTGAAGATCCTGAGCGCCTCGGCGGGCTGCCCGCGTTCCTGCGCGGCACGGCCCACGTAGAAGGCCGCGTCCGTGGTGAGGTGGTGTCCGGCCCCCAGCACGCGTTCGCGCACGCGGTGCACACGGCGGAACCCGCTCTCCGCCTCGGCGGGGTCCCCGAGCCGCATGGCCACGTAGGCGAGGTTCTGGGCGGCGAACAGGAACAGCGGATCCTCCTCCCCTGCCGTCCGGAGGCGCGCCTCCCCCACCTCCGACAGGATCTCCCCGGCCTCGTCCCAGCGCTCGCGGCGGATCGCGATCAGGCCGAGCTGGTAGGCGGTGTCCAGGGTGTCGGGGTGCTCGGGCCCCAGGGCCTCGGCCCGGTCCGCGTGCAGCTCCCGGAAGGACCGCCCGGCCTCGTCCACGCGGCCCTGGCCCAGCCGGGCCTCGGCGAGCAGGTGGCGGGCCGGGAGCGCGGTGGGGTGGGCCCGGCCGAGCTGTTCCTCCGCGGCGGCCACGACGGGGGCGAGGGCGGCCTCCGCGTCCTCGGGACGGCCGAGGCGCAGGAGGGTGCCGCAGAGCGACACGACGGTCCGGAACGCCTCCGCGTGCACGGCCGTGGACGTGGCCGTCAAGGCTCTGACGCGTGCCGTGACGGCGTCCTCGTCGGCGGGGTGCACGCGGACGCGGAGGGAGACGATCGCCATGAGGGCCTGGAGCTCGAACCGGAGGTCCCTGTGCCGTCGGTGGTCGAGCAGCCGTTCGGCGAGTTCGACCAGGGGGAGGTCGCTCCCGGTGAGACCGGCCCGGACGGTCTCCGCCACCAGGGGGTGCAGGCGCAGGAAGGCCTGCGCCTCCCGCCGCTCCACGGTGACCAGGCCGTGGACGACGAGGGCGTTGACCGAGCGGGCGAACGAGGCCTCGTCCAGCGGCCCGAGAACGCCCCCGGCGAGCTCGGAGAGCGGCAGTCTGCGCAGGGGGACGGGCTCCGCGCCGGAGCCCAGGACGGCCAGGATCCGCAGCAGCGGCGCGGCCTTCGGCTCCCTCTCCGCGACCAGCCGCAGGGACAGCTCCCACACGCCCGACAGCAGCCCGCGGTCCGCGTCGGCGACGGGGACGAAGGGCGCGGCCAGCCCGTCCAGCGCGCCGACGTCCTCGCGCAGCCCGTCCAGCAGGGCGTGCGCGTCGGGGAACAGCACGCCGTGCGTGGCGAGGATGCGCCCGGCCAGGGACAGGGCCAGCGGCACCCCTCCCAGCCGCCCCGCCAGCTCCTCCGCCCCGGCGAGCTCCGCGAGGCCCGCGTGGTCGGCCAGCGCGGCGGCCGCCGCGGGGGCGTCCAGCTCACCCACCCGGTGCACCCGCGCGGGGGACCACAGCAGGGGGTCGTCCACCCGGCTGGTCACCAGGACGAACCCTCCCGGGCTCGACCGCATCCACCCCAGCTGGTCACCGGGGCGGTTCTCCGGGTCGAGTTCCTCCGGCCGGTCGGCGTTGTCGATCACCAGCAGCCAGGGCCTGGGCGCCGCGTCCAGGTGCCGCCACGCCCATCGGAGGGCCTGGTACCGGGCGGACCCCACCCGTTCGGCCTCCCGCCTCGGGCCGCCCGCCTCCACGGCGGCCTCGACCATGCCCGCCGCCACGTCCCCCGGCCGCAGCCAGAACACCGTCCACCCCTCGGCCCGCGCCCGTTCGGCCAGCGCCGCCGCGACCGTGGTCTTGCCGAACCCGCCGGGGCCGGTGAGCACGTGGGGGACCGGGGCGCCGGCCCGCATCTCCCGGCCCAGGACCGCCAGCAGCCCGTCGCGACCGCGCACGGCGGTCGCCGGGCGCGGGGCGTCCAGCGACACGTCGGTCAGGGGCGGGGGCGGGGAAGGTGCCTGCGACGCGTGGATCGTGACTCCGCCGTGGATGTCGCGGGCCTGCACCAGCTGGCCGTGGACGTCGCCCCGGAAGGCGTTGGCGGACCTGTCGTCGCACGAGCCGTCGGCGGCTCCGGGGGAGAGGGGCATACGGCCATGGTGCCCGTCCTGAGGCCGTCCCGTGAAGCGGACGACGGCCCCGGACGGGCACCACGGTCACAAATCCGGGCCCTACAGCCGCCCCTGCGCCTTGAGGTTGATGTACGCGTCCGCGAGCGCGGGAGCGATGTGCTCGGGGTCGGCGTCGACCACCTCCACGCCCAACCGGCGCAGCTCGGCGGTCACCCGCCGCCGCTCGCTCAGCGTCCGCTCGGCCGCCGCGGCGCGGTACAGGGCGTCGGCGCCGCCGCGTTCCCCCGCCATCCCGTCGACCGCGGGGTCCCGGACGGCCGCGACCAGCAGCAGGTGGCGCGACGTCAGCAGGGGCAGCCTCGGCAGGAGCCCCTCCTCCAGCGCCGCCGCGTTCAGGTCGGTGAGCAGTACCACGAGCCGCCTGGACCGCCCCTGGGTGCCCAGGACGGTTCCGACGAGCCCGGCCGGATCGGACTCCACCAGCTCCGCCTCCAGCGGGGCCATGGCCTCCACGATCCGGTTCACCTGGCTGCCCTTGCCGGACGACCGCACCTGGGCGCGCGTGCGCCGGTCGTAGGCCATGAAGTCCACCCGGTCGCCCGCCCGGCCCGCCAGCGCGGCCAGCAGCAGGGCGGCGTCCATGGCGTGGTCCAGCCGCGGGGTGTCGCCCACCCGGCCCGCCGAGGTGCGCCCCGTGTCCAGCACGATGAGGATGCGCCGGTCCCGCTCGGGGCGCCACGTCCGCACCACCACGCCGTCGTTGCGGGCGGTGGCCCGCCAGTCGATCGACCGCACGTCGTCGCCGGGCACGTAGTCGCGCAACGAGTCGAACTCGCTGCCCTGCCCGCGCACCATAGCCGTGTGCTGGCCCTCCAGCTCGCGCAGCCGCGAGAGCTTGCCGGGCAGGTGGCGCCGGCTGTGGAACGGCGGCAGGGTCCGCACGGTCCACGGCGCGGTCAGCGTCCGCTGCCTGCCCGCCAGTCCCAGCGGACCGATCGTGCGCACGGTCACCCCGGCGGCCCGGGCGTCACCGCGCCGACCCGGGGTCAGGGTCGTCGTCACCCGGCGCCTCTCGCCCGCGTCCACCCGGACCGGCTGCCTGCGCGGCGCCGCGTGCGAGCTCGGCGGCCACGCGTCCCGCACCGAACCGCGCAGCCTGCGCCGGGTCGGGTTGGCGAGGGTCACGTGCACCTCAGCGGAGTCGCCCAGGCGCAGCGAGGAGTCCCCGTCCCGGGAGAGCCGCAGCGCCGCCGGGCTCGCGGCGAGGCACACGTCGGCGACGAGCAGCAGCGCCAGCAGCGCCAGGGCCGCGACGGCGGCCCAGGCGCCGACCAGGCCGGACAGCGCCACCGCGACCGTCGCGAGGAACGCCAGCAGGACCGCCCTGCCGGTGACCACCATCAGCGCGGTACCGGGACGGAGGCGAGCACACCGTCCAGGATTCCGTCGGTGGTCGCGCCCTCCAGCTCGGCCTCCGGGCGCAGGGCGATCCGGTGCCGCAGCGTGCCCTTGGCGAGGGCCTTCACGTCGTCGGGGATCACGTAGTCGCGGCCCGACAGCCACGCCCACGCGCGGCTGGTGCGCAGCAGCGCCGTGGCGCCGCGGGGGGACGCGCCCAGCTGCAGGGACGGCGAGTGCCGCGTGGCCCTGCACAGGTCGACGATGTAGCCGAGCACCTCGGGCGCGATCCGCACCCGCTGCACGGCCTCGCGGGCCGCCCGCAGTTCGGCGGCGCCCGCCACCGGGACCACCCCGGCGGCGGCCAGGTCGCCCGGGTCGAAACCGGCCGCGTGCCGGCCCAGCATCTCCACCTCGGCGGCCCGTTCGGGCAGCGGGACGGTGACCTTGAGCAGGAACCGGTCCAGCTGTGCCTCGGGCAGCGGGTAGGTGCCCTCGTACTCCACCGGGTTCTGGGTGGCCGCCACCATGAACGGGTCCGGCAGCGCGACCGGGCTGCCCTCCACCGTCACCTGCCGCTCCTCCATGGCCTCCAGCAGCGAGGCCTGGGTCTTGGGCGGGGTCCGGTTGATCTCGTCGGCCAGCAGCAGGTTGGTGAAGACCGGCCCCTTGAGGAACTCGAACTTCGCGGTGTGCTGGTCGTAGACGAGCGAGCCCGTCACGTCGCCCGGCATCAGGTCGGGCGTGAACTGCACCCGCTTGTGGTCCAGGGACAGGGCCGCGGAGAGGGTGCGCACCAGCAGCGTCTTGGCGACGCCGGGCACACCCTCCATCAGGACGTGGCCGCGGCACAGCAGTGCCACGACCAGGCCGGTCACCGTCTCGTCCTGGCCCACGACCGCCTTGGCCACCTCGCGGCGCAGGGCGACCAGCGCCGCGCGTGCCTCGTCGGCGGATGGCGGTGCCTCGGGTGTGAAGGCGCTCACGTGCCGTCTACCTCTCTCGATACCTGGTCGTTCACTGTGTCGTGGCGGGGGGAGGGCGCCCGGCGGGGCGCCGCGGGGGTCACCTCAGCCTCCGGGTGCGCTCGTCGAGCTCGTCGGCGAGCCGGACGAGCGCGTCGTCGTCGGCCGCGTAGGGGTCGCGGCCGTCCGGGTAGAGGAGGGCGCGCAGGTGGCCGGGGTCGTCCCCGGTCCTGGCGGCGACGGTCTCCACGACCGCCTCCGGCGCCGTCTCCGCGCTGAGGCCGAGCTTGGGCACCGTGCGCTCCAGGAAGCCCGAACGCAGGGCGTACGCGGCCCTGTCCCGCGCCTTGCGCGCCTGGTACAGCCCGGCGCGCCCCTCCGTGGTCTCCGAGGCGCGCACGACGACGGGGAGGGCCTCGGGCACGAGGGCGCCCATCCGGCGGCCCCGCCACAGGGCGAGGAGCAGCAGGGTGGCGACCAGGGGGACCAGGGACCAGCGCAGGCCCGGCGGCACGAGCTCCCACAGGGTGGCGCTGCCCTCCTGCCGCGGCGGGTCGGGGCGGAGCCACACCACGTCGTCCGCGGCCATGAGGTTCATCGCGAGCGCGGCGTTGCCCCCGGTGTCGAGGGCGGTGTTGGTCAGGGGGGTCCCCGTGCCGAGGACGGTGGTGGCCGTCCCGCCGTCCTCCACGCGGAGGAGGGCGTCGCCGCTCCCGCCCGGGTAGCACCCGGTGGCGTCGGCCCCCGCCGGAGCCGTGTAGAGCTCGCCGCCGACGGTGGCGTTCCCCGCGGCCTCCGCGGCGGGGAGATCGCACTCGGGGGCGAAACCGTACTCCAGGATGTTGTCGGGCACCTCCCGCCCGGTCACCTCGACCCCGGGCGCGAACGCCGCGAGGGAGGCCACGGAGGGCTGCACCAGGACGGCGTCCGTGTCGAGGGCGGCCAGCTCCTCCAGTTCGGAGGGCAGCAGCCGGTGGTCGAGGGTCACCACGAGCACGGCGTCGCCGGCCCGCGCGACGGCCTCGCCCGCGGCGGCCGAGGAGCGGACGACGTCGACGTCGCGGTCCTCGCCCAGGACCTCGACCAGGGCGCGTGTGCCGTCGGGGGACACGGAGCCGGGTTCCAGGTAGCCGGTGGGGAACCGCTCGGTACCCAGGGAGAGCAGCACCGAGACGACGACCAGGGCGGTGACCACGGCGACGGGCGCGCGCGCGGAACGCCACAGGCGGAGTGCGCGCGGGGCGTCCGGGCCGCCGTCCCCGGGGGCGCCGGTCCGGGGCGGCGCGGCGGGGGCTGTGGCCGTCATCCTCGCGCCTCCTCGGCGGGGCGGGCGGCCCTGAGCCGCGTGTCCAGTTCGCGCATGGTCCGCGCCGATGCGGCGGTCGCGGAGCGGTCGCCGTAGGCCACGTCGTTGAAGATCCGGGCGCCCTCGCGCAGTCCGTCCGCCTCGCCGGGCAGCAGCACGGAGGCCTCGGCGGCCAGTTCCGTGGCCGTGCGCCCGGCGCGCGGTGCGACGATCACCCGGTCCTCGAGGTCGACGCTGATGGCGCGCAGGCGCTCGGCGACGGCCGCGGCGTACTCGCCCGCGGCCTCGTGGCGGTCGGAGGCGGCCCGGTGGTCGGTCGCGGACAGGACCGCGCCCTCGTGCACGGGCGGTCCGGCGGCGCGGCTCCGCGAGGGCCGCAGCCAGACGATCAGCCAGACCGCCAGGGCGGCGACGACGAGCAGGAGCGGGGCGAGTACCGCCCAGCCCCCGATGACCCCGGAGCCCGCCTCGGCGAGCCCGTCGATGAGGCCGGAGAGCCAGTCGAGGAAGCGGTCGAGGAGGCTCGGCTCCTGCGCCCCGTACAGGGGGTCGCTCAGCTCCTCGACGGCGCGCCTGCGGCCCTCGTCCCGGCTGACCTCGCCGGCGGCCGAGAGGTGGAGGCTCACGTCCGCGGCTCCGGCAGGTAGATCTCCGGCCCGGCCTCGTAGCCGGCCCGGGCCGCCTCGTGCAGCTTCAGGTCGAGGCCCTCGCGGCGCATGCGCAGGTCGACGTAGAGCAGGGTGGTGACGCCGGCCGAGAAGGGCTGGGTGACCGCGTAGACCAGCACCGTGCCCACGTAGGTGAGGGCGGCGGAGGCGACGACGGTCCAGGTCGCGGTCGCGTCGATGAAGGTGAACATCCCGGCGGCGATGCCGAACGGCATGTTGAGGATCGAGCCGACGAGGAGGACGATCACCAGCGTCAGCAGCCAGTAGCCGCACGTGCGCCACCACTGCCCCTGGGACAGGCGCCAGGAGCGGGCCATGGCCTGTCCCGGGCCGAGGCGTTCGAGCACGATCATCGGCATGGCGTAGTAGAGCCGGACCCAGATCCACGTGCTCGGCGCCACGACGACGGCGGTGGCCAGCAGGAACACCAGGAGGCCGACGACGATGCCGGCGGCCGGCCCCCCCTCGACGCCCACGACGACGCCGAGCACGAACGAGAGGGTCGTCGCCACCACGAAGGCGGTCCACATGACGAACTGGATGGCCAGCTTGACGAGCGCGAGGCCGATGATGGCGCCGATCCGGCCGCGGGCGGCCTCCCACGCCTGGCGGGGCGTGAGGCGGTGCCCGAGCACGGCCATGCCGATGGCGGCGGCGAGCAGGCCCAGGAGGACGAATCCGCCGAGGTAGACGATGAGCTCGCCCGCGAACATCAGGACGAAGGTCAGCGGGGAGCCGGGGAACAGCGGGGCGTTCGGGTCGACGGCCGCCGGATCGACGAGGACCTCGTCCATCCAGGCCGTGTAGTCGTCCAGGTACCAGGCCGAGGCCAGCGAGGTCAGCACGGCGGCGACGGCCATGACGACCAGGGAGAGGCCGACCGTGGTCCTCGGGTTGCTCCGGATGAGGCTGAACGCGCCGTTGAAGACGTCGCCGAGGGTCAGGGGGCGGAGCGGGACGACACCGGGCTTGGGCGCCCGGGGGACCCCGGGGGGGAGGGGCGCGCCGTATCCGGGCTGGGGCGCGTACCCCTGCGGACCGTGCCCCTGCGGACCGTATCCGGGCGGCTGGCCGTACCCCGGCTGTCCGTGGCCCTGGGGACCGTACCCGGGGTGGGGCCCGTGGCCCTGCTGTCCGTACCCGGGCCGGGGCGCGTAACCCCGGGGCCCGTAGCCGGGCGGGGGGCCGTAGCCCTGCTGTCCGTGTCCGGGCGGGGCGTCGTAGCCCTGCTGCCCGTACGACTGCGGTCCGGAGCCGGGCGCCCCGTACGGGTCCTGCCGCGGCACGTCCCCGTGGGCGGGCCCGCCCGGACCCGGCGCCGCGAGGCCCGGCCGCTCCTGCGGACCGGACGGGGCCGCCGGTCCGCCCGCGGGGGGACCGGGAGCGGACGGCCCGCTCCCGGGGGCGGCCCAGCCGCCCGGCTCCGAAGGTGCACCCCCGGAGGAACCGCCCTCGCCAGGGGCGCCGGGGCTGCTTCCCGACGTGTCCCGGTGGTCGTCCTCCTGGGTCATGTGCTCCGCCCTCCGTGGTGTTCGGTTACGCTGCGCGAGCGGATCCGCGCGATTTCTACCGTGTTGGAATCCAACCTACCGGCCGGTTCCACCAGTGCCCGGCGGCCCTGGCGCACGTCCAGCAACAACCGACGCACTTCATTCCTTTTGTATGCTTTCTGTTACCAACAGGCCAAGTCGCGAAGGTTTTCGGACCGGCGCAGCCAGGGCCGACACCGCCGGTGGTCGAAATCGGTCCGCACGGAGCGAAATGCATCGACCACTCTCCCAACCCCGCCCGAAGGTGGCAAGGTTGGGGGGACAAAGCAGTTCCTTGCGTCGGGGAGCAAGGGCGCACCGACCGTTTACGCCGCTTGAGTGTTCCAGAGAGAGGAGTAGGCGCCGCGAAATCCGCCCGCGAGGCGGTGCTGACGCCCGGCGCCGGACACACACATGAAGGGACGTGTACTGGTTGTCGACGATGACCTCGCCCTCGCCGAGATGCTGGGCATCGTGCTGCGGGGTGAGGGATTCGAGCCCTCGTTCGTGCATGACGGGGACAAGGCCCTGGAGGCCTTCCGCGAAACCAAGCCCGACCTGGTCCTCCTCGACCTGATGCTGCCCGGGGCCGACGGGATCGACGTGTGCCGCCAGATCCGCGCGGAGTCGGGCGTGCCCATCGTCATGCTCACCGCCAAGAGCGACACCATCGACGTCGTCCTGGGCCTGGAGTCGGGGGCCGACGACTACATCGTCAAGCCGTTCAAGCCCAAGGAGCTGGTGGCCAGGGTCCGCGTGCGGCTGCGCCGCACCGAGGAGCCCGCTCCCGAGGTCCTCCAGATCGGTGACATCACCATCGACGTCGCCGGGCACGCCGTGCGCCGCGACGGCGAGCAGATCAGCCTCACCCCCCTGGAGTTCGACCTCCTGGTCGCCCTGGCCCGCAAGCCGCGCCAGGTCTTCACCCGCGAGGTCCTGCTGGAGCAGGTGTGGGGCTACCGCCACGCGGCGGACACCCGCCTGGTCAACGTCCACGTCCAGCGCCTGCGCGCCAAGATCGAGAAGGACCCCGAGCACCCCGAGGTCGTCGTGACCGTCCGCGGTGTCGGCTACAAGGCCGGAACCGCCTGATACCGCAGGGCCGCACATGACCGCAGGTACACCCGAGGAGGAGCGGGGGGCCGACTCCGAGGGGCAACGGTCCGTCCCGCCCTCCGGGCTGCCCGCGCCCGGAGGGCGGTGGCGCGACGGCGAGACCGGCCTGACCCGCACCTACCTGTTCGCCCAGAGGGCCGCCCGCGCCCTGGTGCGCGGCGTGCACACCAACTGGCGCCGCTCGCTCCACCTGCGGGTCATCTCCACCACGCTGGTGCTGTCCCTGCTGGTCATGGTGGGGCTCGGGTACGCGATGATCTCCCAGGTGCGCGGCGGGCTGCTCGACGCCAAGATCGCCACCGCGGTCACCGACCACCGGGCCGGGCTCAACTACGCCCTCGCCGAGCTCCAGGAGAACGACGGGGGCGACCGCGACCGGCTCCTGTACAACCTCGCCAGCGAGCTCACCAGCCGCAGCGGCGACACCGGTCTCTACAGCGTGGTCATCCTGCCCTCGGTGAGCGACGAGCTCGGGTGGGCGACCGGCGAGGGCAGCGTCCCGCCGCGCCTGATCGAGCAGGTCCGCCAGTCCGAGGCGAACGACCAGCAGTACCACACGTACACGCGGGTCACCACCGAGCAGGGCGAGGAGGAGCCCGCGCTCGTCGTCGGCGCCCAGCTCACGCACGCCTACGAGCTGTACTACCTGTTCCCGCTCCAGCACGAGCAGGAAATCCTCGACCTCGTCCAGAACACGGTCGCGCTGGTCGCGGTCCTGCTGGTCATACTCCTCGGGCTGATCGCGTTCGTCATCACCCGGCAGGTGGTGAGCCCGGTCCGCTCCGCCGCCCAGTCCGCGGAGCGGCTGGCCGCCGGTGACCTCACCGAGCGCATGACCGTGCAGGGCGAGGACGACCTGGCCAGGCTGGCCGTGTCCTTCAACGACATGGCGGGCAACCTGGAGGAGAAGATCAAGGAGCTGGAGGAGCTGTCCAAGCTCCAGCGCCAGTTCGTCTCCGACGTCTCCCACGAGCTGCGCACCCCGCTGACCACCATCAAGATGGCCGGCGACCTGCTCTTCGACGACCGGGACGAGCTCGACCCCACCATGCGCCGCTCCGTCGAGCTGCTGCAGAGCCAGGTCGAGCGCTTCGAGGAGCTCCTCGCCGACCTGCTGGAGATCAGCCGCCACGACGCGGGCGCCGCCACGCTCGGCATCGAGTCGGCGGACGTCCGCGATGCCGTCATGAGGGCGGTGGGCGACGCCGAGCAGATCGCCGAGCGCCGGGGCATCAAGGTGGTGCTGCGCCTTCCCGCCGAGCCCTGCCTGGCCGAGTTCGACACGCGGCGGATCAACCGCATCCTGCGCAACCTCGTCGTCAACGCCATCGAGCACAGCGAGGGCCGGGACGTGGTGGTCACCGCCGCCGGGGACCGCGACGCGGTCGCCGTGGCGGTGCGCGACTACGGGGTGGGGCTCAAGGAGGGGGAGGAGCACCTGTGCTTCGACCGCTTCTGGCGCGCCGACCCCGCCCGCGTGCGCACCACCGGCGGCACGGGCCTCGGCCTGTCCATCGCCAAGGAGGACGCCGTCCTGCACGGCGGCTGGCTCCAGGCCTGGGGCCTGCCCGGCCAGGGGTCCCAGTTCCGGCTGTCCCTGCCCCGCCGCTCCGGCAGCGAGCTGCGCGGCTCCCCCCTGCCCCTGGTACCGCCCGAGATCGCCCTCGGCCGCACCTTCACGGCGTTCGGGGACAAGGACGGCGCGGTCGGGCCCAAGCCCGCGGCCAACGGCCACGTCCGCCCCGAGCGGATCCCGGGCCGGGGCGACCGGGAGGGCGCGCAGTCCGGCGCCGCCGACGACACGGCCGTACGTTCCGAACGCGACCCGCGCGAGGGTGGGGAGGACGGGTCATGACGGGACCGGGCCGGATCGGCCGTGCCGTGCGCGCCTCGCTGGCGGCCGCGGCGGTGTGCGCGGCCATGGCGGCCTGCGCCTCCGTTCCGACGACGGGCCCCGTCGTCCCGGGCGCCGGGGGCGACTCCGCCGGCGACCCCTACGGCGGCTACGTGCGGCTGCTGCCCGCCGGCCCGCAGCCCGGGGTCGATCCGGAGGGCCTCGTCAGCGGTTTCCTCAAGGACATGGGCAGCTTCGAGGAGGAGCACAAGGCGGCGCGCAGCTACATGCTGCCCGAGACGGGGGAGACCTGGTCGCCCGACGGCACGGTCAAGGTCTTCGCCGACCTCGACACCGTCGACCTCGACGCCGAGATCAGCGCCGACGGGCTCACCGCGACCGTGCGGATGCGCAGCTCCCTCGTCGCCACGATCGACGAGAGCGGCAAGTACGTCTCCAGCGACAGCGGGCGCCTCCTCGACGAGCCGTTCCTGCTCGCGCGCGAGAACGGCGACCCCGACGGCGACTGGCGCATCCAGAGCCTGCCGGACGAGCTCATCCTCAGCCAGCTCGACGTGGAGCGCACGCACCGGCCCTTCAACCTGTACTTCTTCAACCCGGCGCGGAGCGCGCTGGTCCCGGACCCGGTCTACCTGCCGGTGAGCAACGAGCAGCTGCCGGAACGCCTGCTCCGCAAGCTCATCGGCGGCCCCAGCGAGTGGCTGGACCCCGCGGTGGAGTCCGCCTTCCCCCGGGGGGCCACGCCCTCCCTGGAGGTCGACGCCGAACACGCGGTCATCGACGTGGGCGTCTCCGGGGAGGTCGACGAGTTCGCCATGGGTGCGCAGATCGCCTGGACGCTCCGCCAGCTGCCGGAGATCCAGGAGTTCACCCTGAAGGTGAACGGCTCGGAGGTGGACTTCCCGGGCTCCGACGGCGAGAGCGCCGACCGGCCGCGCCCCGGCAGCGACCACTGGTCCCGCGTGAACCCCGGCGCCATCACGGGCGGGGTCCGCGCCTACTACACGCACGAGGGGCAGCTCTGGTCCGCGGAGGACTGGGACGAGGGCGTCTTCGAGGAGGTCGAGCGGGTGCCGGGCCCCCTGGGGGCCGGCGACAGCCTCCTGGAGCGGTTCGCGGTGTCCGTCGACGAGAGCACCGTCGCGGGGATCACCCAGGGCGGGGGCGAGGTCGTGACGAGCTTCGCCAGCCCGGGCGCGCAGATCGAGGAGGTCCTCTCGGACGGGGTCTTCACGGAGCTGTCCTGGGATGTCAACGGCAACCTGTGGGTGGTCGAGGAGACCGAGGACGCCGGGTCGGCGGAGCGCGACCCGGACGCGGAGGAGACGGCCGAGGAGGAGGCCGACACCGAGGACCCGGTCGAGGAGGGGCCGCCCCCCGCCCCGGGGACGACCGCGCTGTGGCTCCTGCGCGGCGGCGAGGAGGTGGTGCGCGTGGACGTGTCCGGGCTGCGCGACACCTCCGTGGTGCACTTCCAGATCTCCCGCGACGGCACCCGGGCCGCGCTCGTCACGGAGGAGGACGGCGAGCGGTCGCTGCAGGTGGGCCGGGTCGTGGAGGACGCCGACGGGCAGGTCGTGCTGGGGTCGTTCGTCACCCTCGCCAGGGAGCTGCAGGACCTCACCGACGTCGCGTGGCGCAGCTCCGACCAGCTGGTGGTCCTGGGCGGCCGGGACGGCGGCACCGCCCAGGCGTTCCTGGTCTCGCTGGACGGCGGGACCCCGCCCGCCAGCGCCGGGACCCCGGTCGCGAGCATGATGACCATCTCCGGAGCTCCCGGGCAGCCCCTGGTCGCCGGCTCCGACGACGGCAACATCTGGATCTCCAACGATCCCCTGAACTGGCAGAACGTGGTGGAGGGCGGGGCGCCCACCTTCCCGGGGTGACCCGGGGCCGGGCCCGCGCGGAGCCCCGCCGGGCCGGCGCCCGCCGAGCGTCCCGGAGCCCTCTCGGCCCGCGCCCGGCTCGTGCGGTGCGGCCCGGGTTCCCCAGGCCCCGCGCGGAGTCCTGCCGGGGCCGGGACCTGCTGGACGTTTCGGGGTCCTCCTGTCCGGCACGGAGCCCCGCCTGGCCGGGTCGGCCGAGCGTCCCGGGGCACTCCCGGGCCGGCGCCCGCCGAGCGTCCCGGAGCCCTCCCGGCCCGCGCCCGGCTCGTGCGGTGCGGCCCGTGCCCTCTTGCCGGGGCCTGTCCACAGGTCCGGGGAGGGGCTGGCGCCGACCCCGGCCGGGCCGGATCCTGGAGGGGTGAACCACACGACACCCCTGGTCGGCGCGGTGCGCGACGCGTTCTCGGCACTGCTCGACCTGGTCCTTCCCCAACTCTGCGCCGGGTGCGCGGGCCCCTCGGGGCCCCTGTGCGCGGGCTGCCTCACCCTGCTGCAGCGCCGGCCCCACCGCTGCGCGCCGAGGCCGGGGTGCCCGCCCGTGTGGGCGGCGGGCCCCTACGCCGGACACCACCGCCGGGTGCTGCTCGCCTACAAGGAGGGCCGGGCCGACTCCCTGGCCCCGGTCCTGGGCGGACGCCTGGCGTCCGCCTACGAGGCGTCGGGGCTGGCGGGCCCGGACACGCTCCTCGTGCCCGTGCCGGGCCGCGGGCCGCCGCGCGACCCGCACGCCCCCGTCACCCGGCTGGCGCTCGCCTGCCTGGCCCGCGCGGGCGGTCCGGCCGCGGGGACCGTCCTGCCGCTCCTGCGCCACCGGGGCAGGCCCAGGCGCCAGGCCGGCCTGGGGCGGGCCGAGAGGCTCGCCAACCGCGAGGGGACCCTGGTCGCCGTTCCCCCCTCCCGGGAGCGGCCCGGGGGAGCGGCGGTCGTCGTGGACGACGTCCTCACCACGGGCGCGACGGCGGCCGAGGCGACCCGTGCACTGAGGGCCGCGGGGATCCGGGTGGCGGGGGCGGTGGTCCTCGCCGAACGCCTCGCCGCGCACGGCGAGGGGATTCGGGCCGAGGGGGCAAGAAGGTTTTACGAACCCTCGTGAACAGGTGAAAAGTCCACGTATGCAAGGCTTTGCGGTAGTTGTCAGCGTGTTGGGAGACCGGCCGCTACCTGACATCCTCGCCAGGACAGGTTACGGTCACCGTATGGCACCCGTCCGGGTCCGTGGTTGCGCCGGAGATCAGGAGTCCTGGGGAACCCCAGGGCGCCCCTTCGGCAAGCCGATGCCAGGCGCAGGCGAAACGGCCCACGTAAGGCGACTTTTCGTCGACCGATCACGGTGCGCCTTAGAGGTAAGCCCTGCCCCGCGGAGGGTCCAGATGTCCCTCATGACAGGGAGAAGAGCAGTAGTCGCGTCTAAGAGCGGCGACACTCTCAGCAGGCGGATGTGGGGACGAAGACCAGGTCGGCCGGACGGGTGGCATGCCATACTCCGGGAGTTCGCCTTCACCGGCGGGCTCCCGGGGGCACCGCCCCGCCTCCCCGGGGGCGCCGCCCCCCGAGGTGTTCCCGTACCGCTCGGCGCCCGGCGCATCCCCCCGCGGCACGGGCGAGCGGGGCGTCAGCGGCCGAGTCATGGGCGTCTTGCCGCGAACACGGCAGAAGTCCTCCTCCCCGCCCCGAGAGGCCCGGCCAATCGGGTCCCTGTGGCGTGTGAGGACCGTGCCCCTGATGGGTATACGCACTTCCAAGCGAGACGTGATCAGTTCAGGATCAGGTCACCAGCGGAAGGGGGTTGACGCGCGCGACACCCCTCCGCCCCCCGACGGCGGAAGGGATGCAGAGCCAGCCTGGCCGTCGCCTTCACGGCGGTCACGCGATGAAGGGGGTCCTATGGACATCATCGTCAAGGGTCGACGCACCGGTGTGAGTGACAAGTTCCGACAGCACGTCGAGAACAAGCTCGACAGGCTCTCCAAGTGGGAGCGCAAGGGGATGACCGTCGATGTGGAGGTGTCCCAGGAGCGCAACCCCAAGCTCGCCGACGTCTGCGAGAGGGTTGAGCTGACCATCCACTCCAACGGCCCGGTCATCCGGAGCGAGGCAGCGACCTCCGACCGGTACGGAGCCCTCGACCTCGCGATCGACAAGATCGAGGCCCGTCTTCGCAAGTCCGCGGACCGCCGCAAGGTCCACCGCGGAAACCACACTCCCGTCTCCGTCGCGGCCGCCACCGCCGGCCTCCCCGGGGACCTGCCCTCAGCCACAGCGACCGCGACGCAGGCGCCCCCGGCCCAGCGGAGCGGAGAGGAGGAGATCGACGGCGCCGCGGTGGACGGCAAGTTCACCGACGAGTTCGTCGAGCTCGACACCCAGGGCGAGGCTCCCATCGTCGTCCGCGAGAAGTTCCACCGGGCCAAGCCCATGAGCATCGACCAGGCCCTGATGGAGATGGAACTCGTCGGCCACGACTTCTACCTCTTCCACGACGAGGTCAAGGACGCGCCGAGCGTCGTCTACCGCCGCAAGGGCTTCAACTACGGCGTTCTCCGCCTGGTCGACTAGGGGCGGCCCGCGGTCGGGCACACGCCCCCTCCGGGCCGGCCCGGGAGCCGGCGGCGCCCCGGCGGGCACGGCACGGTGCGCGCATCCCCCCGCGGACCTCCGTGCGGGGCGCGGACCCGGATCCGTCCGGAAGGACGGGCTCCGGGCGCCGGCCCGGGCGAACCGGTACCACCGACAACACCGCCGCGGCGGGTCCGTCCGGACCCGCCGCGGTCGTGCGCGCGCCGCTCAGGACCCCGCCCGGTCGTCCTTCCGGATGCGGTGCAGCGGTGTGTCGTGCGGTTCCTCGGACTCCACGCGCGGCGAGTCCAGCACCACGTCGCTCAGGAGGTCGTAGCGCATGGCCACGACCGCCGCCACGACGAGCAGCAGCCCCCCGACCGCCAGGAGCACCGCGGACATGCCCAGGGCGACGCCGACGCCGCCCACGGCGAACCCGGCGCAGGCGAGTACCACCGCCACCCAGGAGACCGCGCGCCCCCGGTGGTTGCTGGTGGGCGCCAGGCTGCCGCCCTGGCGCTGGAACCCGCGTATGCGGCCGTTCCGCCGCTGCTCGTCGTCGCTGGGGCGGTGCCGTTCCCAGGCCAGGCCCGGGTCGTCGGCGTCGTCGGGGTCCGGTGTCGGGTGGCGCCTCCGGGTGATCAGGTCGTCGAGCACCTCCACCGGACTGCGCGTCGGCGACGCCGGGCGGGCCTCCCCCGCGCCGGTCGCCTCCCCGGCGGTCTCCCGCTTGCTTCCCCTCATGGTCGCTCCCTCGATCGCGTTCGCGTTCGGCGGGCCGTGGTTCGGGTCCACGGCGTGACCTTCTACGAATGGCGTACCCGGGGATCGGGTCGTGGCTTCATGAATCGTAGGAAAAGGGTAAGAAAAGCCGATCGCCGATCGGTCCCGCCTTTGACCGGCGGCGGTGCGGTCCGGTTCGCGGGAGCCTTGGCGGAAAACCCGTGGAACGCGTTTGCGGACGCCCCCGGAGCCCGGCGCCGGACGCCGTCCCGGGCCTTCCCGCCGTACCGGGGGTGACGTGCGGGAACATTCGGGGGCGTTTCATCCGTTCCCCTGGGGGAAAGGCGTGCGAGCGCCCCCTCCCGCGGAGGGCGGGCGTATAGTTCGGGTCCTCTAGGATGTAGGCCCGAGGGCCCAGGAACCCCCGCCGCCCTCCGCGGCCACGGGAAAGCGGTCAGGCGGGCCTAGATCTGATCTCCACGTGTGTGGAGCAAACCGCGATCTGCGAGGAGCGCATAGGAAGTGCCAGGGATACTCAACAAGCTCCTGCGCGCGGGTGAGGGAAAGATCCTGCGCCGGCTGAACAAGCTCAAGGACCAGGTCAACTCCCTCGAGGACGACTACGTCGAGCTCACCGACGAGGAACTGCGCGACCTCACCCAGGAGTACAAGGACCGCTACGAGGACGGCGAGTCTCTGGACGACCTGCTCCCAGAGGCTTTCGCGACCGTTCGCGAGGCCGCCAAGCGCACCCTGGGGCAGCGTCCCTTCGACGTCCAGATCATGGGCGGCGCCGCGCTCCACCTGGGCAACATCGCCGAGATGAAGACCGGTGAGGGCAAGACCCTGACCGGAAGCCTCGCGGTCTACCTCAACGCCCTCGCGGGCAGGGGCGTCCACGTCATCACGACCAACGACTACCTGGCCCGCCGAGACGCCCAGAACCTCGGCCGCATCTTCCACTTCCTCGGGCTCGAGGTCGGCGTCATCAGCCCCCAGATGACCGCGGCCGCCCGGCGCGAGGCCTACAAGGCCGACATCACCTACGGGACGAACAACGAGTTCGGCTTCGACTACCTGCGCGACAACATGGCGCTCTCGCTCAAGGACACGGTCCAGCGCGAGCACTACTTCGCCCTGGTCGACGAGGTCGACTCCATCCTCATCGACGAGGCCCGCACCCCGCTGATCATCAGCGGCCCCTCGGAGCAGAACTCCCGCTGGTACGCGGAGTTCGCCAAGATCGCCCCGCGCCTCAAGCGCGAGGTCGACTACGAGGTCGACGAGAAGAAGCGCACCGTCGGCATCACCGAGGCCGGTGTGGCCAAGGTCGAGGACTACCTGGGCATCGACAACCTCTACGAGGCGGTCAACACCCCGCTCATCAGCTTCCTCAACAACTCCCTCAAGGCGAAGGAGCTGTACAAGAGGGACAAGGAGTACATCGTCAAGGACGGTGAGGTCCTCATCGTCGACGAGTTCACCGGCCGCGTCCTCGCCGGGCGCCGCTACAACGAGGGCATGCACCAGGCCATCGAGGCCAAGGAGCGCGTCAAGATCAAGGACGAGAACCAGACTCTCGCCAAGGTCACCCTCCAGAACTACTTCCGCCTCTACGAGAAGCTCGCCGGCATGACCGGTACCGCCCAGACCGAGGCGGCGGAGTTCACCCAGACCTACAACGTCGGCGTGGTGCCCATCCCCACCAACAAGCCGATGGTGCGCCAGGACGTCAAGGACGTCGTCTACAAGCACGAGGACGCCAAGTTCCAGGCGGTCGCCGAGGACATCGCCGAGCGCCACGAGGCCGGGCAGCCCGTGCTGGTCGGCACCACCAGCGTCGAGAAGTCCGAGCTGCTGTCGCGGATGCTCAAGCGCGAGGGCGTCCCGCACGAGGTCCTCAACGCCAAGAACCACGCCCGTGAGGCGGCGATCATCGCCCGGGCGGGCAAGCTCGGCGGCGTCACCGTCGCCACCAACATGGCCGGTCGCGGTACCGACATCATGCTGGGCGGCAACCCCGACTTCCTCGCGGACGAGGAGCTCCAGGGGCGCGGCCTGAGCCCGCTGGAGACCCCGGAGGAGTACGAGGCCGCCTGGCCGGCGGCCCTGGAGAAGGCCCAGGCCGACTACGAGGAGGAGCACGAGAAGGTCGTCGAGGCCGGCGGCCTGTACGTGCTCGGAACCGAGCGGCACGAGTCGCGGCGCATCGACAACCAGCTGCGCGGCCGCTCCGGCCGCCAGGGCGACCCGGGCATCTCCCGGTTCTACCTCTCCCTCCAGGACGACCTGCTGCGACTGTTCAACAGCAGCCGTCTGGAGGTGTTCATGAACCAGCTGAACATCCCCGACGACCAGCCCATCGAGTCCGGCATGGTCAGCAAGGCCATCGCCTCGGCGCAGGGCCAGGTCGAGACGCAGAACTTCGAGATCCGCAAGAACGTCCTCAAGTACGACGAGGTCCTCAACCGGCAGCGCAAGGTCATCTACGCCGAGCGCCGCAAGGTCCTGGAGGGCCAGGACCTGCGCGAGCAGATCATCGGCATGCTGGAGGAGGTCCTGCGGGGCTACGTGGTCGAGGAGACCTCCCAGGGCGACCCCGACGAGTGGGACCTGGACAAGCTCTGGCGCGCGTTCAAGCAGGTCTACCCGATCAGCTTCACCGTCGACGAGTTCGTGGAGGAGAACGGCGACCTCCAGACGCTGACCGGCGAGATGATCGCCGACCGCGTGGTCGAGGACGCCAGGGCCGCCTACGAGACCCGCGAGGCCGACCTCGGCGAGGAGGCCATGCGCGAGGTCGAGCGCAGGGTCCTGCTGCAGGTCATGGACCGCAAGTGGCGTGAGCACCTCTACGAGATGGACTACCTCCAGGAGGGCATCGGCCTCCGCGCGATGGCTCAGCGCAACCCGCTGATCGAGTTCCAGCGCGAGGGCTTCGACATGTTCCAGCAGATGCTGGAGGCCATCAAGGAAGAGGCCGTCGGCTACCTGTTCAACGTCGAGGTCCAGGTGCGCAAGAAGGAGGAGCCCGCCCTCACCGCCACGGCCGCGGCCAGGACCGCGGCGGGCGTGGGCGGGGCCACGGGCGCCACGGCCCTCGCGACCGCGGTCGAGGAGGACGAGGAGGCCGCCGACGCGGCGTCCCCGGACGAGGAGGCCGAGCCGGCCGAGGACGTGGTCGTCCCCGGGTTCGGCGGGGGTCAGCCGGACAGGCTCCAGTACTCCGCTCCCAGCGAGGACGGCACCGTCGAGCGCCACAGCGAGACGGTCGACGAGTTCGCCGGCACGGCGCGCAACGCGCCCTGCCCGTGCGGCTCGGGCAAGAAGTACAAGAAGTGCCACGGCGACCCGGCGGCCGCCAGGTAGGCCCAGGCCGACGACACGCGTGCGGGCGCGCCCCTCGGGGGCGCGCCCGCACGCGTTCGTGCTCCGCGGGACGGGTCAGCCCCGTCCGCCGCCCCCGGGGGAGGGCCCGTCCGCCCCGGCGCCGGAGGCCTCCTCGGCCGCACCCGGCACGGCGGGCGCCGCCGCGTTCTCCTCCGGGTCCGCCTCACGCCCCGGCGTGGGCAGGCGCAAGCGCGTGATCAGCACGTAGAAGATCGCGAAGTACGCCACGAAGTACAGCAGTCCCAGGAGCAGGATCAGCCCCAGGCCCTCCGTGTTGTCCTTGGACGCGTTCAGCAGCATGTCGATGAGTCCCGCCGAGAACCCGAACCCCAGTTGGGCGTCCAGCGCGTTCAGGATCGCCATCGAGAGCCCGGTGAGGACGATGTGCACCACGAACAGGGCGGGCGCGACGAAGATGAAGGCGAACTCGACGGGTTCGGTGATCCCCGTCGCGAAGGCGGTCAGCGCGGCCGGGATCATGATCGACCCGATCTGGGCGCGGCGCTCCCGGTGCGCGGCCAGCCACATGGCGAGCGCGGCCCCGGGCAGGCCGAACATGAGGACCGGGAAGAAGCCGGACAGCAGGCCCCCGGCGTCGGGGTCGCCGGCGAAGTACCGGGTGATCTCCCCCTGGACGATCCCGTCGGGGCCCTCGTACGTGCCCGACACGAACCAGATGAACGAGTTCACCACGTGGTGCAGGCCCAGCGGCAGCAGGATGCGGTTGACGACGCCGTAGATGCCCGCGCCCAGGGCGCCCGCTCCGACGATGCTCTCGCCGAGGCTCTGGATCCATCCGCCCACGACCGGCCAGAGCAGCCCCAGCGCCACGCCCAGGAACAGGCCGGCCAGCGCCGTCACGATGGGGACGAAGCGGCGTCCGCCGAAGAAGCCGAGCCAGGTCGGCAGCTGGATCCGGTGGTAGCGCTGCCACAGCACGGCGGCGATCAGGCCGACGGCGATACCGCCCAGCACGTCGGTGGGGTTCTTGACCGCGTGGTTGATCATCTCGCCCACACCGGCCACCGCGTCGGGGTCGGTGAGCGGTTGCCGCGTCACCGGGTCGACCGGGAGCGGGTACGTGACCAGTCGCGAGCCCAGGTCGCCGGTGGGGCCGTCGAAGGTGACCATCGTCCACGTGGCCACCCGGTCGAACACCAGGTAGCCGACGACCGCGGCCAGGGCGGTGGAGCCGTCCGCGCGCTTGGCGAAGCCGATCGCGACGCCCACGGCGAAGAGGAGGGGCAGGGCCTGGAACACCGCGTCGCCCGCGGTGCCGATGGCCCCGGCGACGGGGACCATCCATCCCATGCCCCGGAGCCCGGCCAGGCCGTCCGCGCCGAGCAGGTCCGGCTGGCCCAGCCGGAGCAGGATGGCGGCGGCGGGCAGCACCGCGATGGGCATCATCAGGCTGCGGCCGAGCCGTTGGAAGACGGCGAGGGCCGAGGAACCGGTCTTGCGGGTCCGTGCACCGCCCGCGGGGGCGGGTGGTGCCGGGGTCTGGTCCGAACTCATGGTGGGGGGTCCTCCCTCGGACGCGCGCCCCGCGGTCGCGGGGCGTCAGTCGCCGTGCCGGCGCGGGTCCAGGCGGGAGTGCAGCTGGTAGCGGTCGGCACGGTAGGTGGACAGTGCCAGTTCCACGCACTGTCCCTTGGCGAAGCTGCGGCGCTGCATCACCAGCACCGGGCTTCCGGCGGGCAGGCCGAGGAGGCGGGAGTCGGCCGAGTCGCAGATCCCGGCCTCGATGGTCTGTTCCCCGGAATCCAACAGGATGTCGAACTCGTTTTCCAGCACTTCGTAGAGGGAGCGCTCGGCGAGGTCGAAGTCCTCCAGCCCCGGAACCATGGCGGCGGGGATGTTGGAGCGCTCCACGGCCATGGGTTCGTCGTCGGCGGTGCGCATGCGCTCGATGTGGTGCACCAGGGTTCCCGGTGCGATGTCGAGCATGCGCGCTGTGTGCCCGCTGGCCGGGATGACCTGGCGGATCAGCTCGCGCGCGCCCGGCTCGAAGCCGCGTGCGCGCATGTCCTCGCTGAAGGAGGCCAGGACCAGGGACATCTCGATCTTGGGCCGGGCGATGAAGGTCCCCTTGCCGGGGACCCGGTAGAGCCGCCCCTCGGCCACCAGCAGGTCGATGGTCTGCCGGACGGTCATCCGCGACAGCGAGTACGTCGCGCTGAGTTCCCGTTCGGAGGGGATCATGTCGTCCACGCCCAGACCCGCCGCGGTGATCCAGTCCAGGAGGAGGTCGCGGAGTTGGCTGTACTTGGGCAGCGGGTTGTTGGGGTCGATCGACATGGCGAGCGGCCTTCTCGGTAGGCGGGTGGGGTCGGCGTCAGAACCTTAGCGCGGGAGGCCCGCCCGAACATCGGTCGAAGCCGGACATGACTGGTATAGTCCGGACTAGACCATAGCTCCATCCGCGTGTCAATCCACCCAACGGCAAGCGGTGTGAACCGGTATCGCGGCAGGCCGCGGCCCACCCGGTGCGGAGCGTCCAGCGCGGCCCCCGGCGCAAGACCCGGACCGCCCGTCACATCAGGGGAAGGTTCCGCATGACCACCACCACGACGAGCGTGATGCGCTCCGAGATCGCCGAGCAGCCCGAGGCGCTGCGCCGGACCTTCGCGGAGCTGCTGCCGCTGCGCTCCGAGGTCGAGGCGCTGGGCCGCACCACCAAGCACGTGCTGTTCATCGCGCGCGGCTCCTCCGACAACGCCGCCGTCTACGGCAGCTACCTCCTCCAGGCGCACGCGGGCCGCCTCGCGACCCTCGGCTCGCCCTCCATCGCCACCGCCTACGGCGCCAGGATCGACCTGTCCGACGTCCTGGCCGTCGCGATCTCCCAGTCCGGGAAGACCGAGGAGATCGTCGAGACCATGCGCTGGGCCGCCGACTGCGGCGCACGCACCGTCGGCGTCACCAACGGCGCCGACTCCCCCCTGGCCGCCGAGGCGGACGTCGCCCTGGTCACCCGCGCGGGGAGCGAGGTGGCGGTGCCCGCCACCAAGACCTACAACACCCAGCTGGCCGCTCTCGCGGTCCTCGCCCTGGGCCTGGGCGCCGACCTGGACCCCGCGGACCTGTCGCGCGTGCCCGACGCCATCGAGGAGACCCTGGCGGCCCCCGCCGACGCCCTGGAGGAGATCGTCGAGCGGATGGTCGCCGTGCAGGGAGCGGTCATCTCCGGGCGGGGCATGGCCTTCTCCACGGCGCTGGAGTCCGCGCTGAAGCTCAAGGAGGCCTGCTACCTCCACGCGATGGGCCTCTCCTACGCCGACCTCCTGCACGGCCCCATCGCGGTCGTGGACCCGCGGACCCCCGCGCTGCTGGTCGCCGCCCCCACCGGGCCCACGCTGCAGGGCACGGTCGCCCTCGCCGAGCGGGCCCGCTCCGCCGGGGCGCCCGTGTTCGGCTTCGGCGGCGGGGCCGCCCTCGCCGCCGCCAGCGACGTGTCCGTGCCCGTCCCGGACGTCCCCGAGTGGGTGTCGCCGATGAACCTCATCGTGCCCGCCCAGCTGCTCACCGAGCGCCTGGCCCGGCGCCTGGGCTACAACCCGGACGTCCCGCGGGGCCTCAACAAGGTCACCCAGACCGGCTGACCCTCCCGGTGCGGGGGCGGCGCCGCGGTCCGGGCGCCGTCCCAACACCCCGGCCCGCCCCCGGGCACTGGTGTGTGGCCTGCGCCACCCCTAAGCTCGCCTCAGGTCCCGGGGACATCCCCGTTCCCACGGCACAGCACGGAGGACACATGGCGGACAAGGCAGCGGCGATCGTCGCCGGGTTGGGCGGCGCGGGCAACATCGAGGACATCGAGGCCTGCATCACCCGCCTGCGCACCGAGGTGGCCGACCCCTCCCTCGTGAACGAGATCGCCCTGCGGGCGTCCGGCGCCCACGGGGTCCTCGTCTCGGGCAACGTCGTCCAGGTGGTGGTCGGCCCCGAAGCCGACGCCCTCACCGACGACATCCGCGACATCCTGGATTAACTCTCCCCGTGAGGGAAGGGAAACCCCATGTCAGACGTGATCGGCGCGCTCCGCGTGCTCTCCCCCGTGCCCGGAACCGCACTGCCCCTCTCCAGCGTGCCCGACCCGGTGTTCTCCCAGGCCATGGTCGGTCCGGGGGTCGCCATCCACCCCGAACCCGGGCAGGAGGGCGGACAGGAGGGGCGACAGGAGGCCGTCGCCCCCATCGCCGGGACCCTGGTGAAACTGCACCCCCACGCCTTCGTCGTGCTCTCCCGTGACGGAAGCAGGGGCGTGCTCGTCCACCTGGGCATCGACACGGTCCAGCTCGCGGGGGAGGGGTTCACGCTCCTCGCCGCCGAGGGGGACGCGGTCGAGGCGGGCACGCCGGTCGTCCGCTGGTCGCCGGGGAGCGTCGCGGCCCAGGGCAAGCCGTCGGTGGTGCCGGTGATCGCCCTGGACGCGCGGCCCGGCGACCTCGGCGACGTCGCCAGCGGCGGGGTCGGCCTGGGAGACCACCTCTTCACGTGGGGATGAACACCCGGCGCGCGGGCGGAACGGCCCGCACGCCGGACTTCCCCGGCCTCCCGCGGTGGAGCCTCGGCCCCGCCCCGGCCGGGAGGGGGTAGTCTCCGGCGGCGAACCCCATGATCCGCCGGAGATGAAACCCGCCATGAAACTGCCCGTTCCGCACGCCCTGGCCCCGGCCTGCGTGGGACTAGCCCTGATCGCCACCGCATGTTCCACAGAGGAGGTGGGTTCCTCGCCGGAGGACAACGAACCCCAGCCGTCGCCCAGCGCGGAGCCCTTCGAGCCGGTGCTCGCGCCGCGGCTCCTCGCGGACATGGACCTGGACGACAAGATCGGCCAGCTCCTCGTCCTGACGGCGCAGGGCACCTCGGCCGCCGAGAACGCCCTCATGATCGAGACCTACCGCCCCGGCGGGGTCATCTACTTCGACGCGAACCTCACCGACACCCAGCAGATCGCGACCATGTCCGCCGGGGTGCAGGAGCTCGCCGCCGAACAGGGGCAGGGCATCCCCCTGTTCATCGGCATCGACCAGGAGCAGGGCCTCGTCGTCAGGCTGCCCGTCGGGACCCGGTTCCCCGACGCCATGGCGGTCGGCGCCACCGGGGACCCCGAACTGGCGGCCCTGCGCGCGTCCACCACCGCCGCCGAGCTGTCGGCCCTGGGCGTCAACCTCAACTACGCGCCCGACGCGGACGTCAACACCGACCCGAACAACCCGGTCATCGGCATCCGCTCGTTCGGGTCCGACCCGGACCTGGTCGCGGAGATGGCCGTCACCGAGGCGAACGCCTACTCCGAGAACGGCGTGGCCTCGGCCGTCAAGCACTTCCCCGGCCACGGGGACACCGACGTCGACAGCCACAGCGGCCTGCCCGTCATCGACCTGCCGCGCGAGCAGTGGGAGGCCGAGCACCTGCCCCCGTTCAGGGCCGCCGTCGAGGCCGGCGTCGACATGATCATGACCGCGCACGTCCTCATGCCCCGGCTGGACGGCGGGGAGGACCCCGAGCCGGCCACCCTCTCCCCGGCGCTCATCGACGGCATCCTCCGCGACGAGCTCGGCTACGACGGCGTGGTCACCACCGACGCCCTCAACATGGAGGGCGTGCGCCAGAGGCACGACGACGGCGAGATCGCCGTCCGCGTCCTGGAGGCGGGCGTGGACCAGCTGCTCATGCCGCCGGACCCGGCCGCCGCCGTCGCCGCGATCAGGGCCGCCGTCGAGGAGGGCCGGCTGACCGAGGAGCGCATCGACGAGTCCGTGCTGCGGGTGCTCGCGCTCAAGGAGGAGCGGGGCGTGCTGGAGGCCGGCCCCGTCGACCCGGCGGCCGCGGGCGAGGTCGTGGACGACCCCTCCCACGTGGAGGCCGCCCAACGGGTGGCCGACGCCTCGGCGACCCTGGTGCGCAACGAGGGCGGCCTGCTGCCCCTCTCCGAGGGGACCGCCGTGAGCGTGCAGGGCGTCGGCTCGGACGTCCTCTCCGAAGGGCTCACCGGGGCCGGGATGAACGTCGTGGCCGACGGCGCCGACGTGGCGGTCGTGGGAACCAACGGCGCGCGCGGCTCCCAGGAGCAGCGCGGGATGGTCGAGTCCGCCCGCGCCCGGGGCCTCCCCGTCGTCGTGGTCTCCCAGGGCGGCCCCTACGACCTGGAGGCCTTCCCCGAGGTGGAGGGCTTCCTGGCCGTCTACTCCGCCGTGGACGTGTCGGCGAACGCCGCCGCACGCGTGATCGGGGGACAGGTGAAGCCGACCGGCAAGCTGCCCGTGGACATCCCCGGGGCCGGGGTCGACGCCGGAACCGGCCTCACCCTCTGAACCCGCCCCGGACCTGGTGGCCCGGGGAGCGCCGCAGTGGTTGAAGCGGGCGGGGAACGGGAAGAACCGTTCCCCGCCCGGCCCTCCGTGCGTCCGGGAGGCCGGGCGGTGTCCCGGCGCACGGACGGCCAAGGAGGCGATCGGATGGACGACCGGACCAACGGCACCCGGCGAGGGGTCATCTCCGACTGGGGAGGCGTGCTCACCCCGCCCCTCGCGGAGGGGATCCGGGCCTGGCTGCACGCCGACCGGATCGACGTGGAGCACTACTACGAGGTCATGCGCCCCTACTTCGACGGCAGCCTCGCGGACGCCAACCCCGTGCACGCCCTGGAACGGGGCGAGGTCGACACGCGGGAGTTCGAGCGCGCCATCGCGGCGCTGCTGCGCTCCACCCACGGCGGCCCGGTCGTGGCCGAGGGGCTGATCCACCGCATGTTCTCCAACTTCGACCCCGTGCACGCCATGTACGAGGCACTGCGCGGGGCCCGGCTCGGCGGCGCCGGCACCGCCCTCCTCTCCAACTCGTGGGGCAACGGCTACCCGCGCGAGCACTTCGAGTCGACCTTCGACGCCGTGGTGATCTCGGGCGAGGTGGGCATGCGCAAACCCGAGCACCGCATCTACCTGCACACCTGCCACCTCCTGGGGCTCCGGCCCGAGGACTGCGTCTTCATCGACGACCTGGAGCACAACGTCCGCACCGCCGAGGAACTCGGGATGACCGGGATCCTGCACACCGACGTGGCGGAGACGCAGCGGGCGCTCGACCGCTTCCTGGAGCCGGACGGCGACGGCGCGCCGCCCGCGGCCGACCGCCGGGGGCGCGCGGCGGCCTGACCGGGCGGCGGCGACGCGCCCCCTGGCGCGGCCGCCTCGGGTTCCTTGGCAGACTCGAGGGGTCCCGCCCACATCCAGGAGAGCAGCCGCGCCCATGTACGTCTTCCTGCCCAGCACCGTCCCCGCCCTCGCCGCGCTCCTGGAGGAGGGCCGTCTGGAGGGCGCCCCCCTGACGGCGTTCGCGGCCGACCCCGGCCCGGAGGACGACACCGAGGAGGCCGAGTACGAGGCCATGTACGCCGCCGCGGAGGAGTCCCTGGCCCTGCTGGCCGCCGACCCCGCCGCGCCCCGCCGCCGGGTGGTGCTGGCCGCCGACATGCCCGACGCCGTGGTCGAGCGGGAGGGCGTCGCGGCCGACGGGGTGGTCCGCGTGCGGGTCACCGCCGCCGTCCCCTACAAGAAGCTGGCCTCGGCGCACGTCGACGACCCCGCCGCGTCCGCCGACGTCGCCGCCGCCGCGGCGGAGCCCGGGTCCGGAGCCGCCGACGACCACGAGCTCATGTGGTACGCGGTCCAGGAGCTCCGCCACCTCGTGTCCGGGGAGTGACGGGAGCGCCCGGCCGGGCGGGTCCGTCCGGTCCTCCCGGGCGCGTCATCCTCCCGGCGCCGCCCACCGCCCCGGTCGGCCCCCCACCGGGACAGGCCGCCTCCCCGGAGAGCGGTGCCCGGGCCGCCGAAGCCGCGTGCGGGCGCCCGGCGGCCGACCGTGTGGAGGCGGTGCGCGGCGCCGGGCCCCCGACGGAGCCGTCCGCGACGCGGTCACCGCCACGTGCGCCGTCACCCGGATTCCCTCCGCGTGGATCGGGTAGGCGGAGCCGGGGGCGGCGATCGCGGTCCCGTGGGACCCTTCTCCGGATCCCGCTCCGGCCCGGCCGCCTCCCTGAGCCGGACCGGACCCGGGAGCGCCGCGGGCACGTTCGTGTGCGAGGCGTCCTCCCCGCGGGACCGATCCCGGCGGACGGCGTCCGGGGCCCGGGACCACCCGGTGCGGGCGGCCCGGCGGGGTTTCGGACGGAGGTCCCGCTCTGGCACCCTGGCCGGGAGCGGGCGTGGTTTTCGCCGGGAAACGCCCATACGGCAAAATGGGCCCGTCCCTCCATCCCCGAACGCCGAGGAGTCAGCCATCAGCCGCCTGGTGCTATGGAACATCGACCTCACCCTCCTCGACGCGGGCCAGGTGATGAGGGCGGCCTACGCCGAGGCCTTCGAGAAGGTCACCGGCGAGCCGCTGGTCTACCTGACCTCGTCGGCGGGCCGGACCGACTCGGAGATGTTCTTCGAGTTCTGCGCCCGCAACTACGTCGACGTCGAACCCGACACGGCGGTCCTGGGCGAGTTCCTCGCCTCGCTGGAGGAGTCCTTCGGCAACCGCGCCGACGAACTCCTCTCCCGGGGCCGGGTCATGCCCGGCGCGGCGGCCTCCCTGGCCGCCGTCGCCTCCCTGCCCGACACGGTCCAGACCGTCGTCAGCGGCAGCACCCGGGTGAACGCCACGGCCAAGCTGGTCGCGTTCGGCCTGGACACCCACCTGAACCTGGCCATCGGCGGGTACGGGTCGGTCAACTACCCCAAGTCCAGCCTCATCCAGTCCATCAGGCTGCACGCCGCGGGCGAGGGGGGCCGGGCGTACACGGAGGCGGAGACGGTGTTCGTCACCGACTCGGCCCCCGACGTCCGCGCCGCGGTGATCGGCGGGGCCACCCCGGTGGCGGTCCTCAACGGGTCGACCACCGAGGGGCAGCTGCGCGAAGCCGGTGCCCGCATCGTGCTGCCCGACCTGACCGACCCGCGGGCCGTGATGACGGCGGTCCACCAGGCGACCGCGGGGTGACGGCATGTTCGTTCCCGTGAGGGGGAGGACGGCCCCCGTGCGTATCGCCGACGACGACCGCAATCCAGTTCTAACAGTACGTAACCACCGTGTAACGGTGTTGGTCCTGCCCTCGCGTCCGAAAAGCAGTAGCCTGGTCAGCGGACGAGGCCGGAACAACGAGGTCCCGCGCCTCGCTTCTCCGCCGCCTGTGCGCACAGGCTCAACCCAACACCATGGTCGTGGGGTTCCTTGCGGCCCAAGGTCCTCACGTCGAATCACACCCATGCACAGAAGTTCACAGGTCATATGACCGGGTGTTCTCCCAGTGCGCGTGCGACGTTGCTCACAAAGGAGTGAGATAGCCACATGACCGGGCAATCCGACGTCATCCTCCAGAAGCTGCTCAGCGAGGCGGCCGCCAAGTGGTCCCCGGGAACGCGACTCAGTCCCGAGGAGGCCGACGCGGTGCGGCGCTTCCTGCCCCTCTACTACCGCCACACGGACCCCGAGGAGATCTCCGGGCGCACCCCGGAGCAGATCTGCGGTCCCGCCGGGGCCCACCGCGCCTTCGGCACCGAGCGCACCCCGGGGCGGGCCAAGGTCCGCGTGTACACCCCCGCCGCGGACCGCGACGGCTGGGAGCAGCAGACCAGCGTCGTCGAGGTCGTGACCGACAACGCGCCCTTCCTCGTCTCGTCCGTGACCATGGCGCTCAACGAGCTCGGCGCGGGCGCCCGGCTGATCATCCACCCGCAGATGACCGTCGGCCGCGACCTCGCCGGCCGCCTGGTGAGGGTGGACCCGGAGCTCGGAGGGGAGGGCCTGCTCCCCACCGACGAGTCCTGGATGCACATCGAGATCGACCGGCAGTCCGACCCCGAGCGGGTCAAGGAGATCACCGACCGCGTGGAGAGCGTCCTCAACGACGTCCGCTACGTGGACGAGGACGCCGCCAAGATGAGCAACCGGGCCATCCGGATCGCCGACGAGCTCGCCGCGTACCCCGACCGCCTCGTGGCCGGAGGGGTCGATCCGCGCGAGATCGGCGAGAGCGTCGACTTCCTGCGCTGGACGGCCAGCCGCCACTTCACCTTCATGGGCTACCGCGAGTACTCCCTGGTCACCGACGAGAACGGCGACGACTCCCTGCGCCCCGAGCCCGGATCCGGCCTCGGCGTCCTGCGCATGGACTCGCCCGCCTCCACCAGCTTCGCCGCCCTGCCCCCCGAGATCCGGGGCAAGGCCCGCGAGCCCTACATCCTGGTCCTCACCAAGGCCAACTCGCGGGCCACCGTCCACCGCCCCAAGTACTTGGACTACATCGGGGTCAAGAAGTTCGACGCCCAGGGCAACATCGTCGGCGAGCGCCGGTTCCTGGGGCTGTTCACCTCCCAGGCCAACACCACCAGCATCGCCCAGATCCCGATCCTGCGGCGCAAGCAGGCCGAGGTGCTGGCCCTGGCCGGGTTCGAGGCCGACAGCTACGACGGCTCCGACCTCATCGAGCTCCTGGAGACCTTCCCCCGGGAGGAACTCCTCCAGATCCCCGTGAACGAGCTGTACAACATCGTCCGCGGCGTCCTGCGCCTGCGCGACCGCCGCGGCACCAAGCTGTTCATGCGCCGCGACCCGTACGGCGGCCGCTACATGTCCTGCTTCGTGTACATGCCGCGCGACCAGTACAGCACCCGGGTGCGCCTCGACATCCAGAAGGTCCTCGCCGACGCCTTCCAGGGCGCCACGATGGACCACAACGTGCTGATCGGCGCCGCGCCGCTCGCCCGCCTGTACCTGGTGGCCCGCGCGGAGCACGGCCGGACCCTCGCCGACATCGACCAGGTCTCCCTCGAGGAGAAGGTCCGCAACGCCGCCCGCTCCTGGGACGCCGACTTCGACGACGCTCTCACGGAGGCCTTCGGCCCCGTCCGGGCCACCGCGTACAAGGAGCGCTACGGCAGCGGCATCACCGAGGCCTACAAGGTCGACAACAGCCCCTCCACGGCCGCCGGGGACATCGGCGTGCTGGAGGAGCTGATCGGGCGCACCGACCCCGACGAGCGGCACGGCGCGTTCTCCGCCAGCCTCTACCGGAGGGAGGAGGACGGTCACCGCGCCTGGCGGTTCCGGCTCTACCGGATCGGCGAGCCCATCTCGCTGTCCCGCGTCCTGCCCGTCCTGGAGGACCTCGGGGTCGAGGTCGTGGACGAGTGGCCCTCCGACATCTCCGTGCAGGGCGTCGGCAAGGTGTGGGTCTACGACTTCGGCCTCGGCCCCATCCCCGAGTCCGACCTCCGGCCCGACCGCCTCAAGGCGCTGTTCGAGGAGGCCTTCGACGCCTCCTGGCGCGACCTCGGCGAGTCCGACCGGTTCAACGCCCTGGTCGTGCGGGCGGGGCTGGACTGGCGCCAGCTCACCGTCCTGCGCGCCTACGCCAAGTACCTGCGCCAGACCGGGTCCACGTTCACCCCGGACTACCTGGCCGACGTCCTCGTCGCCAACGTCGGGATCGCCAACCTGCTGGTCGAGCTGTTCGAGGCCCGCTTCGACCCCGACCAGTCCGACGCGGGCCGCGACGAGCGCGCCGACGCGATCATCCGCAAGGTCGAGGGCGAGCTGGAGGCCGTGGCCAGCCTGGACCACGACCGCATCCTGCGCTCCTTCCTGGCGGTCATCCGCGCCACCCTGCGCACCAACCACTACCAGGGGCGCCCCTACCTGGTGCTCAAGCTCAACCCGCAGGCGATCCCGGAGCTGCCCCACCCGCGGCCGCGGTTCGAGATGTTCGTGTACTCCCCCCGGGTGGAGGGCGTGCACCTGCGCTTCGGCTCGGTCGCGCGTGGCGGACTGCGCTGGTCCGACCGCTTCGAGGACTTCCGCACCGAGGTCCTCGGCCTGGTCAAGGCCCAGATGGTGAAGAACTCCGTGATCGTCCCCAGCGGGGCCAAGGGCGGGTTCGTCTGCAAGCGCCTGCCCGAGAACGGCACCCGCGAACAGGTCACGGCCGAGGTCGTCTCCTGCTACAAGGACTTCATCAGCGGCCTGCTCGACGTCACCGACAACCTCGTCGACGGCCGGGTGGTGCACCCCGAGCGCACCGTCCTGCACGACGGGGACGACTCCTACCTGGTCGTGGCCGCCGACAAGGGCACCGCGACCTTCTCCGACACGGCGAACGCCATCTCCACCGAGCGCGGGTTCTGGCTCGGCGACGCCTTCGCCTCGGGCGGCTCGGTCGGCTACGACCACAAGGCCATGGGCATCACCGCGCGCGGCGCCTGGGAGTCGGTCAAGTACCACTTCCGCGAGATGGGCGTCAACGTGCAGGAGGAGCCGTTCACCGCCGTCGGCGTCGGCGACATGTCCGGCGACGTGTTCGGCAACGGCATGCTCCTCAGCAAGCAGACCAAGCTGGTGGCCGCGTTCGACCACCGCCACGTCTTCCTCGACCCCGACCCCGACCCGCACACCTCCTGGGCGGAGCGCAAGCGGCTCTTCGACCTGCCGCGGAGCACCTGGGAGGACTACGACCCCGCCCTGCTCTCCGCGGGCGGCGGAGTGCACCCGCGCACGGCCAAGTCCGTGCCGGTCACCCCGCAGGTGCGCGAGGTCCTGGGCATCGACGAGGACGTCGACTCGCTCACCCCGGACGAGCTGATCCGGCACATCCTCACCTCGCCGGTCGACCTGCTCTGGAACGGCGGCATCGGCACCTACGTCAAGGCAAGCACCCAGACGCACGCCGACGCCGGCGACAAGGCCAACGACCAGGTCCGCGTCGACGCCACGGAACTGCGCGTCAAGGTGGTCGGCGAGGGCGGCAACCTGGGCCTGACCCAGCCCGCCCGCATCGAGTTCGCCCGGGAGGGCGGCCGGGTCAACACCGACTTCATCGACAACTCCGCCGGTGTGGACACCTCCGACCACGAGGTCAACATCAAGATCATGCTCGACCGCGAGGTGCGGGCGGGCAGCCTCGGCAAGGGCGACCGGGACCAGCTGTTCATCGACATGACGGACGAGGTCGCCGACCTGGTCCTGGACAACAACTACGCCCAGAACACGGTCCTGGGCGCCGCGCGCAAGCAGGACCGGCAGATGCTGCACGTGCACGGCAGGTACATGCGGCACCTGGAGCGCACCAAGGTCCTCAAGCGCAAGCAGGAGGACCTGCCGTCGGACAAGACCATCGCGGAGCGGCGCGCCGCGGGCAAGGGCCTGACCGGGCCGGAGTTCGCGACCCTGCTGTCGTACACCAAGATCAGCCTCAAGGACCAGATCGCCGCGTCCGACCTCGCCGAGGACCCGTACCTGGCCGACACCCTGACCGGCTACTTCCCCACGCCCCTGCGGTCGGAGCGCTTCGCCGAGGGCGTGGCCTCCCACCCGCTGAGGCGGGAGATTATCGTCAACCAGGTCGTCAACCAGCTCGTCAACCGCTCCGGGGTGACGTTCGCGTTCCGCCTCAACGAGGAGCTGGGATCCGGCGCCGCGGACATCGCCCGCGCGTTCCTGGTGGTCCAGGAGGTGCTCCAGCTCCGCAGGTTCTGGGACGCGGTCGAGGAGCTGGACCACGAGATCTCGGTGGACAGCCAGCTGTCCCTCCTGCTGGAGACGCGCAAGCTGGCCGAGCGCTCCGCCCGGTGGCTGCTGCGCAACCGCACCTTCCCCTTCGACATCCGCAGCGAGATCGGCTTCTTCGCGGACGGTGTCGGGGAGGTGCTGCCGCGCCTGGTCGAGATGCTCCGCGGACGCGACCGGGAGGCGTTCACCGAGCGCCGCGACCGCTACGTGTCGATGGGGGTGTCCTCCGGCCTCGCCGAGCGGGTCGCCGCCATGGTGCCCGCGTACTCCACCCTGGACCTGGTGGAGATCGCGCGCCGCACCGGCCGTCCGGTCGCCAAGGTCGCGGAGCTGTACTTCGCCCTGGCCGACCGGCTCAACATCAGCTGGTGGCGCGAGCGCATCATCGACCTGCCGCGCGACGACAGGTGGGCCACGATGGCGCGTTCGGCGCTGCGCGACGACCTGTACGCCGCGCACGCCGACCTCACCGGCCGGGTCCTGGAGAGCGGGCCGTCGGAGGACGCCGACGAGCTGATCGCCGCCTGGCTGGCGCAGAACAGCGAGACGGTGGAGCGCGCCGGCATCACCCTGTCGGAGATCCAGGAGCACGAGCGGTTCGACCTGGCCACGCTGTCGGTGGCCCTGCGGTCCTTCCGCTCCCTGGTCGACTAGCCGGACCCGTGTCCGGGGCGGGAGCCCCGGGCCCGGGGCCCCGAGGGCCCCGCGCGACGCCGCGCGGGGCCCCGCCTCGTCCCGGGGTCCTACACTGGGGACCGTGGCAGACATGGACCCAGCAGAGAAGATCAAAGAACTCGCGGCGACCCTGGCGAGCGTCTCCGCAGTGTTGGACCTGGAGGCGATGGGCACCCAGATCGCCGAGCTGCGCGAGCAGTCCGCGGACCCCGAGCTGTGGGCCGACCAGGACAACGCGCAGAAGGTGACGCGCCGCCTCTCCGTCCTGGAGTCCACGGTCAACAAGGTCAACGGCATCAGCCAGCGGCTCGACGACCTCGGCGTCCTCTTCGAGCTGGCCGAGGTCGAGGACGACGCGGACACCAAGGACGAGGCCGACCGCGAGCTCGAGCAGCTGCGCAAGGAGATCGGCGAGCTGGAGGTGCGGACCCTGCTCAACGGCCCGCACGACGAGAGCGAGGCCATCGTCACCATCAACTCCCAGGCCGGCGGCGTGGACGCCGCCGACTGGGCGCAGATGCTCCAGCGCATGTACCTGCGCTGGGCGGAGCGGCACGGCTACCCCACGGAGGTCTACGAGACCTCCTACGCCGAGGAGGCGGGCATCAAGTCCACGTCCTTCGCGGTCAAGTCGGCCTTCGCCTACGGCACCCTGCGCGGAGAGCACGGCACGCACCGCCTGGTGCGCATCTCGCCGTTCGACAACCAGAACCGGCGCCAGACCTCTTTCGCGGGCGTCGACGTCGTGCCGATGGTCGAGAAGAGCGACCACATCGACATCGACGAGAAGACCGAGCTGCGCATCGACGTGTACCGCTCCAGCGGTCCGGGCGGCCAGGGCGTCAACACCACCGACTCGGCGGTGCGCATCACCCACCTGCCGACCGGGATCGTGGTGTCCTGCCAGAACGAGCGCTCGCAGCTGCAGAACAAGGCGACCGCCATGTCGATGCTCCAGTCCAAGCTCCTCGCACGCAAGCGCGAGGAGGAGCAGGCGGCGCTGGACGAGATCCGCGGCGACTCGGTGAGCAGCTGGGGGACCCAGATGCGCAACTACGTGCTCCAGCCCTACCAGAGCGTCAAGGACGTGCGCACCGGCATGGAGACCGGCAACACGTCGGCGGTCCTCGACGGTGAGATCGACGATTTCATCGACGCGGAGATCCGCTGGATGCGCAGCCGCGAGCGCCAGGACGGCTAGGCCGGGGTCCGCGGACCGTTCCGGGGCCGCGTCCGCCGGGCCGGACCGCGTCACCCGCGGTCCGCGCCGGGGGAGGCCCCGGGGCCGCGCCCCGCAGCGGGGACACGCCCGGTCCCGGAACCGGTACCGCGGGTGTCCGGACGGGGCCGGCGGGGGTGCCGTAGCCCAATGGTGATGAGTACGACTCCGCAGTTTTACCGAAGTTGCTATATGTGAACGTTATCATCGGTTGACACCTCCGATATGCTCGTGGCTGCTGTCCGAGAGTGCACTGACGTTGCGGGCGAGACGCGATCTGGACAATCCGGGCCGCTCCCCCCTCTACACTGTCGGTTGGCCATGTGGCCGGTACGACCCGAGCGGAGTATCCTCCGCCAGGTCGCCCATACCTTCGAGAGCCTTGTGATGCGCCTGTGATCCACTTCGAGAACGTCACCAAGCAGTACCCGACCCAGAAGCGTCCCGCGCTCGACGGTGTTTCCATCGACGTGGACAAGGGCGAGTTCGTCTTCCTGGTGGGCCCGTCCGGCTCCGGAAAGTCGACCTTTCTCCGCTTGGTGCTCAAGGAGGAGAAGCCCGACAAGGGACGCGTCCACGTCGCCGGCAAGGACCTCGCGCGGCTTTCCAACTGGAAGGTCCCGCACCTGCGCCGACGCATCGGATGCGTCTTCCAGGACTTCCGACTCCTGCCGAACAAGAACGTCTTCGAGAACGTCGCCTTCGCCCTGGAGGTCATCGGCAAGCCGCGGCGCTTCATCCGCAAGGTCGTGCCCGAGGTCGTCGAACTCGTCGGCCTGGAGGGCAAGGCCGGGCGCATGCCCAACGAGCTCTCCGGTGGTGAGCAGCAGCGCGTGGCCATCGCCCGCGCCTTCGTCAACCGTCCGCAGATCCTGCTGGCCGACGAGCCCACCGGAAACATCGACCCCGCGACCTCCATCGGCATCATGAAGGTGCTGGACCGAATCAACCGCACGGGCACCACCGTCGTCATGGCGACACACGACGCCGCCATCGTCGACTCGATGCGCAAGCGCGTGATCGAGCTTGAAGAGGGCCTGGTAGTGCGCGACCAGACGCGCGGCGTCTACGGCCAGGCGTACTGACCTCCTTGCTGCGAGGACCGGCGCGGCAAAGCCCCGAAGGATGGACCTTTAACAGATCATGCGAGCACAATTCGTTCTCTCCGAGACGTGGATCGGCCTGCGTCGAAACCTGACGATGACCATCGCCGTCATCACGACGGTGGCCATCTCCCTCAGCCTGTTCGGTGCCGGTCTGCTGGTCAACCAGCAGGTCTCCGAGATGCGCACCTACTGGGACGAGCGGATCACGCTGACCGTCTACATGTGCACCGACATCTCGCCGACCAGCATCTGCGAGGAGAACGGCGCGGCGACGGAGGAGGACCGCGCCGAGCTGGCCGCCAAGCTGGACGGCATGAACGAGGTCGACGGCTACGAGTACCTGACCCCGGCCCAGGCCTGGCAGGACTTCCAGGACCGGCTCGGCGCCTCCAACGAGGCCCTGGCCGGCGCCGCCCAGGAAGGTGACATCCCGGACAACTACCGGGTGCAGCTCACCGACCCGTCGCACTACGACACGGTGCGCGCGGCGGTCCAGGGGTCGCCCGGCGTCGACAGCGTCTCCAACGACAGGGGCCTGCTGGAGCAGTTCTTCGGTCTGCTGGACGTCCTCAAGTGGGCCGCCCTGGTCGTCGCCCTCGTGCAGCTGGCCGCGGCCGCGCTGCTGATCGGCAACACGATCAGGCTCTCCGCCTACAGCCGCCGCCGGGAGACCGGCATCATGCGGCTGGTCGGCGCGTCCAACTTCTACATCCAGCTGCCGTTCCTCCTCGAGGGCGCGATCGCCGGTTTCGCCGGCGGTCTGATCGCCTCCGGGTTCATCGTGGCCACACGGTTCACGCTGCTCACCCGGATCGAGGAGTGGTTCCAGTTCGACGTCGCCCTCGGCACGGGCGCGCTGATGTACGTCATCGGCGTGTCGATGATCCTCGGTGTGCTGCTGTGCGCCGTGACCTCGTTCCTCACCCTGCGCCGCTACCTGAAGGTCTGACGCGGCCGCCGGGGGGCGGAAAGACCACAACCGGGGGGCCTCGTGCCCCCCGGACGTATGAAGGGACAGACCTGTGGCACGGGAAACCGGGCACAAGCTCATCGCGCAGAACAAGCGAGCCCGGCACGACTACCACATCGACGAGACCTACGAGGCGGGTCTGGTCCTCACCGGCACCGAGGTCAAGTCGCTCCGGCAGGGCCGGGCCTCCCTCGTCGACGGCTTCGCCCACATCAACGACGGCGAGGTGTGGCTGGAGAACGTGCACATCCCGGAGTACTCGCAGGGAACCTGGACCAACCACGCGGCCCGGCGATCGCGTAAGCTACTCCTGCACCGCGAGCAGATCTCCCGGCTCATCGGGAAGACCCGGGAGCCCGGTCACACGCTGGTACCGCTTTCCCTGTACTTCAGCGACGGCCGGGCCAAGGTCGAGATCGCTCTGGCCCGCGGTAAGCGTGAGTACGACAAGCGCCACGACATCGCCGAGCGCGAGGCGAAGCGGGACATGGAACGCGCGCTCCGCCGCCGCAACCGATGAGGCGCCCGAAAGGAACACACACGGTGTCCCCCCGTCCCCTTGGCCGGTTCACGGCCGTCGGCAGCGCACTGATCCTCGCCGCCACCCTGGCCGCCTGCACACCGAACCCCAGTCCGGAGGTGGCGGTCAGGTCCTTCCTGCTCGCCTGGCAGGACGGGGACCACGAGGGGGCCGCGGCGTACACCGACGGCGACCCCGAGGAGGTCGCGGGCGCGCTCACGGACATGCGCGAACAGCTCGACCTGGCGTCCCTGCGCTTCGGCCTGGGCCCCATCACCCGTGACGGCGACGCGGCCGACGCCGAGTTCGAGGTGCACGCCGACCTCGGCATCGGCGACCCGACATGGAACTACACCGGCCGCATGCCCCTGGCGTGGGGCGCGGACGGCTGGAAGATCAGCTGGTCGTCGAGCGTCCTGCACCCCGACCTCAGCGAGAACGAGCGGCTGGCGGTCAGCTACGAGAGCCAGGAGCGCGGGCAGATCCTCGACCGCGAGGGCGAGCCGCTGGTCTCCGCGGACAGCGTGACCGCGTTCGGCGTGTTCCCCGCCGAGATGGAGGACAAGGAGGCCGGGGTCACCCAGCTCGCCGAACTCCTGGAGGAGGACCCCGACCCGCTCCTCAACCGCGTGCGCTCCGCCCCGCCCGAGCAGTTCCAGCCGCTCGTGCTCATGCGCGGCTCCAGCGTGGACGAGAACCTGCTGAGCGAGGCCGGGAGGATCTCCGGCGTCGACACGCAGGAGGTCGAGATCAACCTGACGCCGTCGATGGCGCCGTTCCTGCTGGGCGAGGTCGCCGGCACGTCCGAGCACCGGGTGTCCGCCCGTGTGCCGGGCCCCTACCAGGCGGGCGACACGATCGGGCTGAGCGGCCTCCAGAACATCTTCCAGCACGAGCTGGCGGGCTCCGGCACCACCCAGGTCGTCTCCCTGGACGACGGCGGAGAGGTCACCGACGTCCTCGACTCGTGGGCGGGGGAGCTCAGCGGGGTCATCGACACCACCCTGGACTCGGGCGTGCAGCGCGCCGCGGAGACGGCCCTGGAGACCCTGCCCGACAACGGCTACCTGGTGGCCGTGGACGCCGCCAGCGGCGAGGTCCTGGCGGCCGCCAACGCCTCCGGCAACACCACCGACGACGCGGCCCTCACCGGCTCCTACGAGCCCGGGGGAGCCTTCACGATGGTGTCGGCCCTGGCGGCGCTGGAGTCCGGCGCCACCACGCCCGACGGCGTCGTGCCGTGCGGTTTCTCGGCCGAGGTCGGCGGACGGACCTACGTCAACCCCAGCAGCGGGTTCCTGTCCGGGGAACCGGACCTGGCCCGCAACCTCGCCTTCATCTGCAACGTCGGGTTCGTGGAACTCGGCTCCGAGGTGGGGGCCGACGCCCTGGCCGAGACGTCGCAGAAGCTGGGCATCGGCGCCGAGTGGCAGCTGCCCGTCCCCGCGTCCTCCGGCGCCGTCTCCATCGGCGGCGCCGACGAGGACGTCGCCTCCGCCATGATCGGCGAGCACGGCGTCCGGGTGAGCCCGCTGAGCATGGCGCTCGCGGCGGGCGCCGTCGCCGACGGCACCTGGCACGCCCCCACCCTGGTCCGGCAGGAGGGCCCGTCCCCGGCCGGGGCCGAGGCCCTGGACGAGGCCCACCTCGAGGTGGTGCGCACGGGGATGCGCGACGCCGTCGTCAACCGGATGCCCGAACTGCTCGCCGGCGGGGGAGAGGTGTACGGGCAGGCCGCCCGTACCGAGCAGGACGGCACCGCGCTGCACTGGTTCGTGGGCTACAAGGACGGGATCGCCTTCGCGGTCCTGGCCGAGATGGACCCGAGCATGACCGCGTGGTCGCAGTACGCGGTGGACGCCACCAACGTCTTCCTCAACACGCTGGCCTCCGGCGCTCCCGCCGAGGGGACGGTCCCGCTGGACGGGGCCGAGCTCACCGGCGGCGAGGAGCAGGTCGGCTGGTAGCGGCCGGCGGGGCGGAGGCCCCTCCCCGTCGCGGCCGGCCGGCGGCGGGTCCGCGCGGTCCAAGGAGCGGCAAAGAACGGTCCCCCCGGGCAACTCCCGGGGGGACCGCCCGCGTCTTCCCCTGTGACTGGGACCGCCACGGGGGTAGCGGACCAGTACGTGGGGCAGGACCTCATCTCGGGGGAGATCCTGCCGGTTCCCACGAGGTCGGCCGGACCCTGCCGACCGCCCCCCGTGAGCCGCGTCGACCACTTCTCGCGTCCGCGCTCACGGGGGTTCTCCGTGTCAGGGAGGATTCGGGGCCCCGGACGGGAATCAGCTTGGTCCCCGTGCCGTTGTAAGGGTAGAGTGACGGACGCACGGGCGTTCGGCGCTCGCGTGTCGGCCGACCGTCTGACGGGAGGCTTTGACAATTTCACAGGGGGTGATCGGTTTCGACTTCGGTAGTCGTTCCAGGGGAAGCGGGTCGAGGGTTGCGTTTGTGACCTCGTTAATCCTGCATTCGCATAAACACAAGTGCCAATTCTAAGCGCACTGAGTTCGCTCTCGCTGCCTAAGCGATAGCGTCTCTGTCGACCTGAGCATGTCATCGGCCCAGGACTCGGCATCAACAAGGTGACTTACCGCTCAGATCAGGCCACGGGGCCTGAGCGGGACATTTTCGTGGCTGGGCCTGTCAGCGATGTGTCTGTGCAAGCGCTGAGGCCGAGTAGAACGACAGCGCAGACTGCACCCGGAGAAGCCCTGGCTCGGTGCTGAAGGACGCGGGTTCGATTCCCGCCACCTCCACGTGATGACGGGACGGTCCCGTGCGACGGCTCATGCCGCCGCGCGGGGCCGTCCCGTCGTTCTGTCCGTGGACGCCTTCCCGGACCCGGCGCGAGGCCTCGCCCCGCGGTTCCCGGCCGGTTCGCGTCACCCCTGTTCCATGACGGGACGGCCCTGCCTGCGCGTGATCGCGCTCGCGGGGCCGTCCGTCGTTCCGGGCCCCGGTCCGCCGCAGTCGGCGGGCCGGGGCCCTTCGTGCGCCCGGACCCGTGTCCACTCAGCGACGTCACCTAGGTTGTGAAACTGACTAGGTGGTTATACTTTCTAGGTAGTGAAGTCGATCCACCGCCGGTGGCGGAGGCGAGGAGCCGCAGCTTCCGGGCGACCGGGGCGTGCGGCTCCCGACGGAGGGGGACACGCGCATGGACCGCCGTGCGAGCTGGCTCAAGGGGGTGCTGGACCTCCTGGTCCTGGCCACCCTGACGGAGGGGGAGAGCTACGGCTACGAGATCTCCAAACGCTTGGACGGGAGCGGGTTCGGCAGGATCCGCGGCGGCACGCTCTACCCGGTGCTCAACCGGTTGGAAGAGGCCGGACTGGTCGTCGCGGAGTACCGCGCCGCGCAGAAGGGGCCCGGCCGCCGCTACTACGCACTGACCGACGGCGGACGCGACTTCCTGCGGGAGCAGGGCGCGGCCTGGATGGAGTTCGACGCCTCGGTGCGCTCGGTACTCGTGGACGGAGAGACTGGATGAGCGACTACTTCGGAGCCCTCGCCGCACGGCTGCGGGAGCACGGCGTGGACGGTGAGCGGTTCCGGGCGCTGCTGGACGACCTGTCCGCCCATGCGGCGGAGAGCGGTGCGGACCCCGAGGAGGAGTTCGGTCCGGTGGAGGAGTTCGCCGCGGCGCTGACACGCGCCTCCGGCGAGGGGGACGCCGACGGTACCGGAGTCGGCCCGGAGGACGAGGCCCTCGTGTGGACCGCCGACGCCTTCGAGGCGCCCGCCCGGCTCAACGAGATGGGCGCCCAGGGGTGGGAGGTGGAGCGGGTGGACAGGCTCGGCCGCTTCGTCAGCCGGAGGCCCGCGGAACGGCCCCAGACGTGGGAGTACCGCCAGGAGGTCGGCTCCGGTCGCGCGGACCGCGAACTCCTCGAGGAGCGGCTGGCGCCCGGGGGATGGGAGCCGTGCGGGCGCTGGTCCGTCCTCTCCTATTTCAAGCGCCCCGGTTCGGTCACCACGGGGCCCGGCGCGGAGCTGGACTCCCCGCCGGCGCCCGGCGGGCGCCGCCACTTCTTCGGCCGCAAGGGGGCGCTCGTCATCGGAGCCTCCCTCACGGTCGCCCTCGTCGCGGGCGGGTGGTCGGTGCTGAACCTGGTGTCCGGCGTCGCCGACACGGAGGGTGCCGGGGACCTGGCCGGGTTCGCCGCCGGGGCCGCAGTGGGGGCGATCGCCGTCCTCCTCGCGCTCCGGGGCGCCGTCCGCCTGGCGGCGGCCCGGCGGGAGCGCCCCGGGGGCTGAGGGCGCCCCCGGGTGCGTGCCCGCAGGCCCTGTCCGGCGGTCCTCGGCCTCCCTTTCGCCGCCGGGTCGGAAGAAGTAGCCTCGTGGTCCCCTTGCCCGCGACCCGACGGGCACGCGGAGCGCCTTCGACACGAGAGTTCTGCTGATGCCGAACAAGACAGCCGAGTCCCTCAACGCGAACCGTTCGTCCCTGGCGCACAAGGTGCGCTACGCGTTGCGCAACCCCGGGAGGGTGGTGCCCCACGTGCGCCGGACCGTCCGGGACTGGAGACTGCGGATGACCCACCGCGACCACGTGGACTACTACCGGGCGGTGATGGCCTCCGACGCTGCCAGGGACCCCAGGGCCGCGGTGGGCAGCCGGAACGAGGAACGCTGGCTGGCCCTGGGGCGGATGCAGTTCGACTACCTGGTCGAGCACGGCCTCGAGCCCGGGCACCGGATGCTGGACATCGGCTGCGGCAACCTGCGGGCGGGGTGGCGGCTGATCGACTACCTGGACGAGGGGGGCTACTACGGGATCGACATCTCCCCGGACATCCTCATCGCCGCCAAGGGGGTCCTCGCGGAGCGGGGGCTCCAGTCCAAGCTGCCGCACCTGACCATCACGCGGGACCTGACGTTCTCGTTCCTGCCCGAGGGCCGCTTCGACGTGGTGCACGCGCACAGCGTGTTCTCCCACTCGCCGATCGAGGTGATCGACGAGGCCCTGGCGAACGTGGAGAGGATCCTGGCGCCGGGCGGGTTCTTCGACTTCACGTTCGACCGGACCGAGGGCGAGGAGCACCAGGTGCTGCGCGAGGACTTCTACTACCGCACCGACACGCTGATCGCCCTGGCGGAGAAGCACGGGCTCGACGCGCGCTTCATGGAGGACTGGGAGGAACGGCCGCACGGCCAGTCCAAGATCCGCGTCACCGCCCGCGGACCCCGGCCCGGGGAGGGCTGAGGCGAGGGCCCTGCCCGCGCCTCCGGCCCCGCCGGGGGCTAACCGCGCACGGCCGCGCGGGACGCCTCGTCCAGGCGGGCCGACTCCGCTGCGGTCAGGGCCAGGTCCATGGCGCCGGCGCTCTCCCGGGCATGGCGCTCCTTCGAGGCGCCGGGGATCGCGACGACGGTGTCGCCGTAGTGGGTGACCAGCCAGTTCAGGGCGACCTGGCCCGGGGTGGCCCCGTGGGCCCCGGCGACCGCGCGCAGCTCGCGGACCAGGGGCGCGGTCCGCGCCATCCCGCCGGGCCGGTACTCCCCGACCATGAGCCGACGTGTGAGGGGGAGCGAGGCGACCAGCTCCGGCCGCTCGTGGAACTTGCCGGTGAGGACGCCCATGCGCAGGGGGCTGTAGGCGATGAGGGTGATGCCCAGGCGTCTGGCCGTCTCGAGCACCCCGTTGTCCTCGATCTCGCGGTGGAGCATGCTGATCTGCACCTGGTTGGAGGCCAGGACCACGCCGTTCGCCGCGAGGCGGGCGTGGGCGCGCTCCATCTGGGAGGCGGAGAAGTTGCTGACCCCGACCGCGCCGACCGCGCCCTCGCGCCGCAGGCGTGCCATGGCGTCCAGCTGAGCCGTGTGCGGGGACAGGGACCCGCTGGGCATGTGGATCTGGTGCAGGTCCACGCGGTACTCGCCGAGGGCGGCCCGCCGCCGGGGGAGGGTGCGCGCGATACTCGCGGCGGTCCTGCCGAAGGGCGACCACTTGGTCGCCACCACCACCTCCCCCGGCGCGACCCCCCGGTTCCTGAGCGCGGAGGCCAGCGCCCGCTCCGAGGCGCCCCGGCCGTACATCTCGGCGGTGTCGAACCAGGTGATCCCGCCCTCCAGCGCGGCTCCCACGATCGCACCGGGCAGCGCGGGGTCGATGGCGGGGTAGAAGCCCTCCGTGATCCCCCTGCCGGAGAACTGCATGCAGCCGAGGCCGATCGGGCTGATCTCGTGGTCGGTCAGGCCCAGTCGTCGGTTCTTCATGGCAGAACGCCCCCTGACGGGTCTCTTTTTGAGACAATACTGTCTCACCATGGAACCCTTGCGTCAATGGATGAGGCGTGGCCGTATGCTCGGGGGATGCAGAGACCAGTCCTTCGCGACCATGTCGCCGCCGGGATCCTCGACGCCGCGGCGCCCGTGCTCGCCGAGAGGGGGGACGCGGTCAGCATGGCGTCCATCGCCGAGGCCGCGGGGGTCGGCAGGGCCACCCTCTACCGCTACTTCCCCAACCGGGAGGCCCTGGTGGCGGGCATGGTGGAGCGGGCGCTCGACGACCTGGGCGCCCGGATCGCCGACGCCCGCGTGGACTCCGTCCCCGTCCCGGAGGGGATCGCGCGGCTCGTCCGCGCGTTCCTCGCCGAGGGGCGCAAGTACGCCGCCGTGGTCCAGCTGAAGCCGGTGCGCGAGCAGAAGGCGCGGATGTCCCCGGGCGGCGGGGAGGAGCGCGTCTCCGGCCCGCTCCGGGCCCTGGTCGCCCGCGGCGTCGCAGACGGGACCCTGCGCTCGGACGTCCCCGAGGACGTGCAGTTCGAGATGTTCACCGCGCTGGTGGAGAGGGCTCTGGGCTTGGTCCTCGCGGGCCGGCTCGGGGCGGAGGAGGCCGGCGCGGTCGTCGGCTCGGCCTTCCTCGAGGGCTTCCGGGGAGCGCGGGAGTGAGGGGCGGGCGTCGCGCCGGTGGCGGGATGGGTGAATCTACAAGGTAAAGCCAGAGGGTGTCGGGCCTCTCCCCGGGGCGGTGATCGGTCCGGAGCCCATTCCCGCGCCCCCGCGGCGCCTCCCGGCGGCCCCGGTCCCGGGCGGGGGCGGCGCCGGGCGGCGCCGCCCCCGCCGGCGCGGACGCGCGTCACGCCTCGGTGGCCCCCACCAGCCAGGCGACCTTGTGGGCCGTGACCCCGAGGCTCCCGCTGCTGCCGAGGTGGACTCCGAACGAGGCGAGGAACGCGTAGTCGAATTCCCTGCGTTCACAGATCACGTCCTCGACCGCGCAGGTGGACGCCGGATTGCTCACCCGAAGGTAGGGCGAGCGGCCGTCGACCACGTCCGCCCGGACGGAGTAACGGGACAGTTCGCCGGCGAGTTTGCCGAGGTGCCCGTGTTCCTCGGAGGCCTCCTGGGTCGGCTGCTCGTCCTCGGTCTGTCTCGACTGGGCCATGGCGCAGATCCTTTCGTGTCGAGCGCGGGTGCTCTCCTCGATGCCCTGCCGCCATTGTGACCCAAGGTTATAATACCGTTACGCACCCGGATGGCGACACGCCGTCATGCCGTCCAGGCCCCCCGGTACATCACGTCGGACACGGTGAGCCCCTCCGACATGACGACGAGGTCGGCGTGGCCCCCGACCTCGATCCGCCCCGCGCCGGCCAGGCCCAGCGCCGCCGCGGGGACCGACGACGCGGACCGCACCGCCTCGGGCACGCCGACCCCCAGCCCCTCGACCGCGTTGCGCACGGCTCGGGGCAGCACGATGGTGCTGGAGGCGATCGCCCCGTTCTCCACCAGCCGCGCCTCGCCGCCGCTCACGCGCACCCGCAGGTCGCCCAGCGTGTACTCGCCGTCGCCCAGCCCGGTCGCCGACATCGCGTCCGTCACCAGGGACACCCGGTCCGCGCCCGCGGCCGCGAACACCAGGGCCGCCGCGCCGGGGTGGACGTGCACGTTGTCCATGATCAGTTCGAGGGTCACCCGGCCGTCGTTCAGCGCGGCCGCGATCGGTCCCGGGTCCCTGTGGTTGAGCGGCCTCATCGCGTTGTACACGTGGGTGGCCACCGTCGCCCCGGCGTCGAAGGCCGCCAGGGTCTGCTCGTAGCCGGCGTCGGTGTGCCCCACGGCGGCCACCACCCCCGAGGACACCGCCGCGCCGATCAGGTCCAGGGCGCCCGGGAGTTCGGGGGCCACCGTGACCATGCGCACGTGCCCCCGGCCGGCCTTCAGCCAGCGGTCGAACTCGGCCGTGTCCGGGTCGCGCAGCAGCTCCGGGTCGTGCGCCCCGCACTTGGAGCGGGCGATGAACGGCCCCTCCAGGTAGATCCCCGCGAGCTCCCCGGCGTCGCAGAGCTCGGCGAGCGCCGCCACCTGGCGGACCGTGTCCTCGGGGGTGGCGGCCACCAGGCCCCCCACCAGGGAGGTCACCCCGTGGCGGCGGTTGAAGGCGACGATCTCGCGGACGCCCTCCGGATCGGCCTCGGGGAAGGCGTGCCCGGCCCCGCCGTGGATGTGGGTGTCGACCAGTCCGGGGAGGACCCACGAGCCGGCGAGGTCGCGGACCTCGCCGGTGGAGGCCCCGGAGGAGGGGGCGTCCGGGCCGAGCGCGGCCACGCGGCCGTTCTCGACCCGCAGCCAGCCGTCGTGGACTCCGTCGGGGGTCACGACGCGCGCGTTGGTGAGCGTGACGGGGGTGTGGGCCATGTTCGAGCTCTCTCTGCGTCTGCGGCGCCCGGTGAACGGGAGGGCGAAGGTTGTGTGGCGCAAATTACATCGGTGCGTCGGCGCCGGGTGGAAGGGGGTGTGCCTTCCGCCGTTGCGCCCCGTATCCCCTGCGGAGCTGGGGCGTTCCGAACCCTGGGACGGCTGTCCGAGGGCTGGACGGTACGTCGTCGGGACCTGTCGTCGCGGGGTGGGGGGTCGGCACGCATTGACGATAGCGGCCGCCGCGCCTCATGATGGAGGCATGTCCGCCGGTGAGCTGCTTGTCCAGCGCCTGCATGTCGATCTGAGACAGCAGGCGAGCGCGCTCTGTCGTAGCTAGTGCCTTGCGGGGCCGCAGCCCCGCGCCACGGGTGTACTCCCGTGACCGTGCCCTACCGCAGACACCGGACGCTCATCACTCCCAGTTCTGGGCCCGGGCCGTACCCCGGCCCGCGGAGCCTCCCTGCCAGGCCCGACGCACCGAGTCCCGGACGACGAGGTCCACTCCCCGTGTCGGTAAGAGGAACGACGTCCTCTCCGGTGTCAGCACCCCGATCGCCGCCCCCCGACGTTTCCTCCGGTCGATCCCGGCTCGCTCTGACCGAACCCAGGAGTTCCGCATGACCCGCTTCACCGTGCTCGTCGCCGCCCCCCGCTCCCGTTCCGCCGTCCGCGACACCGCCCTGCGCGCCGCCTCCGAGGTGGCCTCCCGCGCGGGGGTCGCCTCCGCCCCCGACGTCATCGACCTCGCGGAGCTGGGCCCCGACCTGCTCGCCGAGTCCTCCGAAGCCGTGGACGCCGCCCTGGAGACGGTGCGGCGGAGCGACGTCCTGCTCGTCGCGTCCCCGCAGGCCCACGGCACCTACACCGGCCTGCTGAAGGTGTTCCTCGACCGCCTGCCCGAGCTGGGCCTGGGCCACACCGTCGCTGTCCCGCTGGCCGTCGTGGACGACCTGCGCAACAGCCACGGCATCGAGGAGGACCTGCGGATCCTGCTCGCCGACCTGGGCGCCTGGGTGGCCGAGCCCGGCCTGATCCTGGCCGACGACGAGACCGGCCGGCCCGACAGCGTCGTGCGGGCCTGGGCGGACGTCGCCGCCCCGGGTCTGCGCCGGGCCGTCTCCGTGGCCGCCTGACCCGCGCGTGCCCTCCGCCGTCGGCGGGCCCGTGTCCGCGGACACGGGCCCGCCGACGTCTCCGGCGCGGGCGGCGGCGCCGGGCCCCGCCTTCCGCGGGACGGCCGGGGTCAGGCCCCGGGCGCGTCCGTGCCGTTCCGGGAGGGGGCGGGCGGCGCGGCGTCGGCGAGGTGCGCCCGCCTGCGGCTGGTGTCGGCCTCGGCCCTGGCCACGTTGCCGCGCACCAGGACCACCACGACCAGGGTCAGCGCGAAGCCGCCGATCCGCAGCGCCAGCATCAGCGGGTCGTCGGGCAGCCGCTCCCCGAACAGGATCGTGCCCGTCACGACCATGAACACGTTGCCCGCCACGTTGGACACCGGCGCGGTGATCGACGCGCGGGAGCGCTGGAGCGAGGTCTGGAAGAGGACGATGCCCACCGCCCACCCGACCGCGTACAGGTAGGGGTAGGGGGACAGGAGCGCGGGGGCCACGGCGGCCCACAGGCCGTGGTCGGCCAGCAGTCCGCCCAGGCCCTTGCCCTGGAGTCCGGCGCTCCCCTGGGCGAAGCCGGCCGCGGCGCCCAGGGCCGCCGCCGACATGGACCGTCCGCCGCCGCCGGTGAGGGCGACCACGGCCAGGCACACCGCCACGGTGGCCAGGCTGACGGTGACGAGCAGCCCCGTGTCGGCGGTGGTCCCGGTCTCCGCGCCGTCGGCGGTGGACAGGGTGAGCAGGCCCAGGGCGACCGGCATGAGGGCCAGGGCCACGTATTCGCCGCGGGTGATCCGCTCGCCCACGACGAGGGTGACGACGAGGATGCCGCACGCCACCCCGGCGGCGAACGCGGGCTGGGCCACGGACACCGGGGCCAGGCCGAGGGAGACGATGAGCCCCACGCTGCCGAGCGCGGTGAAGAGGCAGCCGAACACCCAGCGGGGGTTGCCGAGCAGTACGCGCGCCAGGTGGAGGGGGCGGTTGACCGAGATCGACTCCGACCCGTGCAGAGCACGCTGCTGCACGCTCAGGCCGACGGTGTAGACCACGGCGGACAGGAGCGCGACCAGGAGTCCGATCACGGGAGGGGCCTTTCGGCTCGGAGGCGGCGGCGTCGGGAGGGCCCGCGTGCCGGAGCCCGGTGCGGCAGCGCCGGGGCGGGGGTCTCGGCGGACACGGGTGGCGCTAACGTCGGGATGCGCGGTCCCACATCGGCCGCCGGAGGACTTTGGACGGTTGACGACCTCCATATAACCAGTTCTAGTCTGGTCTGACGAGCCCCATGTCCTCGTCTGAACAGCCAGGGACGGTGTGGCTCCGGGCGTGGGCATAGAACCTGTTCCGGGGCTGCCGAAGGGCGTGACGGCGAGGAATGGGGCATGGTGCAGGACCCAGGCGAGCCCGGCGGGGACACCTCCGAGCCCCGCGGCGGGGCGGTCGACCCCCCGCGCGCGGGGGCGGAGGACGGCGCGAACGGCGTCCCGGAACCGGAGGCGGAGGAGCGCTCCTCCGCGGCGGGCGGGGCGGGCCCCTCGCCGTGGTCGCGGGCGGCGGGGCTGCTCCCGCCCTCCTGGCGCGGGCACGCGCGGGACTTCTCGTGGCGTGACCTGCCCTGGCCGCGCCCGGCCCCCTGGCGGTACCGCTCCTCGCGCTTCGAGCCCGGCCCGCTCGGGCTCCTGGGGGTGATGCTCGCGGCGATGGCCGTCACCCTCCTGCTCATCCAGACCGGTTCGGGCGGGGCGCGGGGCGAGGGGGACGAGCTCGCGGAGGAGCCCGTCACGGTTCCGGGGCCGCCCGCGGGCGAGCTGCGCCTCATGCTGGTCGGCGACTCCCTGACCCAGGGGAGCAGCGGCGACTACACCTGGCGCTTCCACCTGTGGTCCCACCTGCGGGAGGCCGGCGTCGAGACCGACTTCGTCGGACCCCGCGACGACCTGTACGGGCTCGACGAGGGGGAGCCCGGGAACCGTGACTACGCGGACCCCGGCTTCGACACCGACCACGCGGCGCGCTGGGGCACGTCCACGAGGGAACTCGCCACCGGTGTGGCGGAGGTGGCGGCCGAGCACGCCCCCCAGTACCTGCTGCTCCTCGCCGGGACCGAGGACATCCTCGCCGGGCACGGGGCGGACCACGCGTTGGAGGGCATCGGCGAGACGGTGTCCACGGTCCGTGTCGTGCAGGGCGAGACGCGCTTCGTCATCGGTGAGCTGCCCGCGGTGGAGGGCACCGGCGACGACGGCCGGTTCAACGAGGAGATCGCCCGGTTCAACATGGGGCTGGTCGACCTGGCCCGGCAGCTCACCTCCGGCGACTCGCCCGTGGTCGTCGCGCGGGTCGCCGACGGGTACGCGCCGGCGCGCGACAACTGGGACGAGGCGCACCCGAACGCGCGCGGCGAGCTGAGGATCGCCGCGGCGTTCGCCGACGCGCTCGCCGAGCCGCTGGGCGTCGGCCGGGCGTTCGAGCGCCCGCTCCCGCGCCTGCCGGTCGGGCCGCCGACCGCTCCCGAGCCCGTAGCGGAGGAGACCGGGGACGGACTCGTGCTGAGCTGGGAGGCCGTGCCCGGGGCGACCGGCTACCGGGTGGTGCAGCGCCGGGTGGAGCCCGACCCCGACGAGGCGTCGGTGCTGCCGGTCGAGGTGGAGGACGACGGCGGCGAGAGGTCCGTGCTGGTGGAGTCGCTGTTCAGCGGTGCGCGGTACGAGTTCGTCGTGCGACCGTTCAAGGGCAGGGACGAGGGTGCGGGGTCCGAGCCCCTGCAGCTGGTGTGGGACGACGACCCGCCCCCCGGACCCGACGGGATCCGGGTCCGGGACGGCGGCGCGACGGTGGTGTGGGACGCGGTGGAGGAGGCCTCCCACTACGAGGTGTGGGTGCGGCCGCTGGACTGCGTGTCCGCCGACGAGCGGCGGTTCCCGGGGGTCCCCGCGGACGTGGACGGGATGCCGGGCAGCCCGGACGGCGGGGGGGCGGCCCCGCCGGACGGGGGCGCGGACCCGTCCCCGCCGGCGCCGGACCCGGTTCCCACCGACCCGCCCCTGCCGGTCCCCGGCCCGACCCCGGCGCCCGAGGCGCCGCTGCCCGCCCCCTCGGAGCCGGAGGAGGGCTGTGAACGGCGCGACGGCCGCGGCCCCGAGGACGGGGAGGGCTGGCGCACGCTCGGCTCGGCGGGGGAGGAGCCGCGCTGGACGGCGACGGTGTCGGGCGCCTACGAGGTCGTGGTCCGCTCCTACCGGGACTACGTGGAGGGCGGTTTCTCCGACAGCGCCCTCCTGGCGGGCGGTTGACGGCCGTGCGGAGCGGTGGCGGTGGCGGCGCCCGGAGGTTCCGGTGGGCGGCGCGCCTGCTGCCGTGGGCGGTGGGCCTGCTCGCCGGCGTCCTGGCGCTCGGGCCGGCGCTCGGCCCCGGGTACGTGCTCCGCTACGACATGGTGTTCGTGCCGGACCTGTCCCCGGGCACGGTGCTGGAGGGGGCGGACGGCTTCCCCCGGGCCGTGCCCAGCGACGTGGTGGTGGCCGCGCTGTCGGGCGTGCTGCCGGGCGACGCGGTGCAGGCTCTGGCGCTGCTGGCGGTGTTCGCCGTGGGAGGGGCGGGGGCGTCCGTCCTGTTCGCCCGCGCGTCGGCGGGAGGCGGGCCGGTGCGGGCCGGGACGCTCGCGGCTTCGGCCGCCGCGGGCCTGGCGTACGTGTGGAACCCGTTCGTCGCCGAACGCCTGCTGTTGGGCCAGTGGGCCGTGCTCCTGGGCTACGCGGGGCTGCCGTGGGTGGTGGGGGCCGTCGTCCGGTCGGCGGGGCTCCGGCCGGGAGCGGGGTTCGCCGGGGTCGTGCGCGCGCTCGTCCCGGCGGCCGTGGGCGGGTTCTCGTCCGTGGTGCTGACCGGGCTCACGGCGGGTCCGGTGGCTCTGCTGGGGGCCCGCCGCGAGCCCGGCGGCGCCCCGCCCGGAGCGGGCGGTCCCGGCGGTCGCCGGTGGGCGCGGACCGGGCTCTTCCTCGCGGCGCTGGTGACGGTCGCGCTGCCGTGGCTGCTGCCGTCGCTGACGAGCGGCGCGGGGACCGACCCGGCAGGGGTGGAGGCGTTCGCGGCCAGGTCCGACACCCCGTTCGGCACGGCGGTGTCCCTGCTGCTCCTGGGCGGGGTGTGGAACTCGGGGGCCGTCCCGGCGGGTTACGGCGAGCCGGTGACGGCCGCCGCGCGGCTGCTCCTGTGCCTGGCGGCGCTCGCGGGCTGGGCGTGGCTGCTGCGGAGGGGGCGGCCCCCCTTCGGGGCGGGGCTCTCCGCGGCCGCCGCCGCGGGACTGGCGATCGCCCTGCTGGGCGCCACCGCACCCGGCCGCGAGCTCCTGGGCTGGCTGGTCGGGCTGTGGCCGGGGTTCGGGGTGCTGCGGGACGGCCAGCTCTACGTCGCCCCCCTGGCCCTGGTGCAGGCGCTCGGGCTGGGAGCGGTGGTGCTGTGGCTGTCGGGCTCCTCCGCGGCGGGGGAGGGGGGCGTGCCGCCGGAGGGCCTCCCCGCGGCGGGCGCCGTCCGTTCCCCGGGGGGAGACGGCCCCCCGCCGGAGGGCGGCTCCCGCCCGGAGCCCGCCGGGCTGTGGCGGATGGCGCTGGCGGTGTTCGCGGGGCTGCTTCCCGTGGTGACCCTCCCCGGCCTCCTGTGGGGCGCGGGCGGCGCGCTCGCTCCCGCCGACTACCCCGCCTCCTGGCTGGAGGCCCAGCGGGCGGTGGCCGGGGACGGGCGCCCCGGGGCGGTGCTGGTGCTCCCGTGGAGCGCCTACCGGGGGATCGACTGGTCCGGTCGGCCGACCGTCGTGCTCGACCCGGCGACCAGGCTCTTCGACCGGCGGACGGTGTGGAACGACGACCTGGTGGTCGGCACGCCGGACGGCGGCGCGGTGGTGGTGACCGGCGAGGACGTCCGGGCCCGGGAGGTCGCCGGGCTGCTGCGGCCGGACCCGGGGACCGGGCTGCCCGAGCGGCTGGACCCCGGGGCCCTGGCCGGGGCCGGGGTGCGGTACGTGGCGGTGTCGGCACCGGTCGATAACCAGTTCTGGTCCGGGGTGGACGGACTGTCCGTGGTGGTGGAGGGGGCTGACATGGTCCTTCTGGAGGTCCAGGATCAGCACATCAAGGCAGACAAAGCCACCATTTCGGGGTTGGAAGTTACCGGCGGGTTAGTTACAGTTGGGGCAATCATCTGGTCTATGGCTAGATCAGGTTCTAGTCTCGTTTTCCAGTGCCTCGGTCCCAGTTCGGGGTCGGGCGCGCGGAAGGAGATCCCCAAGTGATCAAGGTAATCGCCGCCTGCGTCATCGGCGCGGCCCTGGCGGGGGGTGGCACCGTTCTGGCCACCAGCCTCGCCACGGACTCGACCGCGACAGCGGAGCCGGTGAACGAAACCCTCTACAACTACGGCGACCGCTAGGAAGCCCGAGTTCGACGGAGGACAGCGGGCGCCCCGTCCCCAGCGGGGCGCCCCACCCCGAAACCCCGCGGCCCCCGTCCCAGGCCGCCCCCCACAGACGTCCGGTCGACGGGTCTGTTCGGCATGCGCTCCACCCTTCCCCCGCGTGATCGCCGTGCGCGTCCGGGCGAACGCAGAGGGTGCTCGCGGCCGATCCTCCCGGACTCCGCGCGGAAGGAGAGCGTGTGGTCTTCCAGAAGGTCCGCCACGGGGCGGAACCCGCCCTGACCCGGGTCGCCGCGTCCCCGGCCGCCGCCACCGCCCCCGCCCCGGCGGAAGCCGGCACCGAGGCGCCCCCCGACCCCGGACCGCGCCTCGACGGCGTCCGCCTGGTCATGATCAACTGGCGCGACCCCTGGCAGGCCGCCGCCGGGGGAGCCGAGGAGTACGCCTGGCGGATCAGCCGCCACCTGGCCGAACGCGGCGCCATCGTCACCTTCCTCACCAGCCGCGAACCCGAGCAGGCCCGCGTCGAGACCCGGGACGGCATCGTCATCAGGCGCATGGGCGGCAAGTTCACCGTCTACCCGCGCGTCATGGCGTGGCTCGCCCTGTGGCGGCGCGAGTACATGCTCGCCTTCGACTGCATGAACGGCATCCCCTTCCTGTCCCGGCTCGTCCTGCGCCGCGGCACCAGGGTGGTCAGCGTCGTCCACCACGTGCACGACCTCCAGTTCAACGCCTACTTCGCGGCCCCGCTCGCCCGGGTGGGCCGCTTCATCGAGTCGGCCGTCGCCTCCCGCGTGTACCGCGACTGCACGACCGTCACCGTGTCGGAGTCCTCCCGCCGGGCCATGCGCGAGAAGCTCGGCTGGAGGGCGCCCATCGAGATCGTCCACAACGGGGGCACGCCCCCCGCGCGTCCCGTCCGGCCCGCCGCCCTCCGCCACCCCCGGACCGCGCCCTCCGGCCGGCTCCTCCCCGGGCCCCCCGCCGCCGGCCTCGGGAGCCCCGCCGTCGTCAGCCTCGGCCGCCTCGTCGTCCAGAAGCGCGTCTCGCAGGTGGTCGACCTGGCGCGCAGCCTGCGCGGAGCGCACCCCGGCCTGAAGGTGCACATCATCGGACGCGGTCCCGAGGGCGACCACCTCGCCGAACAGGTCGTGCGCGACGGCACCGGCGACCGGGTCCGCCTGCACGGCTTCCTCCCGGAGGAGGACAAGAACGGCGTCCTGGCGGCGTGCGACCTCCACGTGACCGCCTCCGAGTTCGAGGGCTGGGGCCTGACCGTCATCGAGGCCGCACGCCTCGGCGTGCCCACCGTGGCCTACGATGTGGACGGACTTCGCGATTCGGTGCGTGACGGTGAGACCGGGTGGCTGGTCCGCGAGGGCGAGGACCTCGCCGACGCGGTCGCCAGGGCCCTGGAGGAGCTGTCCGACCCCCGACGGGCCGAGGCCGTGCGCCGCGCCTGCCTCGCGTGGGCCGCCCGGTTCACCTGGGAGGCCAGCGGCGCGCGGATGGCCCGGCTGGTCGCCGCCGAACTCGGCCTCCCCGGCGGGACCCCCGACCACCCCGGCGCCGGAGAGGCCCCGGCCACCACGACCACCCCGGGCGCCCCGGCCGGGGCAGCAGGCAGGAAAGAGCGAATGTGACTTCGGCGGAATCCACCGCCAGGCGCGAACCGGAGGATTCCAGCACACCGACCGCCCTCCGCGGAGGACTGGACCAGAGGCTGCTCACACGGCTCAAGGTCCTCACGGTGTGTCTGCTACTGGGCGCTCTGGCAGCGAGCATCGACCCCGGCAGGATCGTCAGCGACACCAAGATCGACCTGACGGCCGACCCCCTGGGGTTCATGGAGCGGGCCCTGCACCTGTGGGACGCCTCCTACTTCGGGCAGATCCAGAACCAGGCCTACGGGTACTTCTTCCCCAACGGCCCCTTCCACCTGCTGTTCGACTCGCTGGGCATGCCCGACTGGCTCGTCCAGAGGCTGTGGATGGCGGTCCTGCTCGTCGCGGCCTTCACCGGCGTGTACAAGGTCGCCGGGGCCCTGGGCATCGGCACCGCCAATACGCGCATCCTGGCCGGGGTCGCCTACGCCCTGGCCCCCCGCGTGCTGACGCTGCTGTCGTACAACTCGGCCGAGCTCCAGCCCATGCTGCTGATGCCGTGGATCCTGCTGCCCCTGGTCCTGGGGGCCCGGCACGGGTACTCCCCGGCTCGCGCCGCACTGCTGTCCGGCCTGGCCTTCCTCCTGTGCGGCGGCACCAACGCCGCCTCCGAGCTGGCCGTCCTGGTCGTCCCCGGCCTCTACCTGCTGACCCGTGCCGGCGGCCCCCGCAAGCGGCGGCTCATGGCGTGGTGGACGGCGGCCCTGGTCCTGGCCTCCTCCTGGTACGTCGCGCCGCTGCTCATCATGTCGCGGTACGTGTACTCGTTCATGCCCTACACCGAGGACGCCGCCGTCACCACCGGCGTCACGTCCCTGGTCAACGCGCTGCGCGGCACCTCCAACTGGATGGGGTTCCTCCCGGACCAGGGCAACACGGCCCTGCCCTCGGGCGCGGAGCTGTCCACCACCCCCTGGCTGATCGCGGCGACCGCGGTGGTCGCCGGACTCGGCCTGGCCGGGCTGGTCAACCGGCGCACCCCCGAGCGCCTGTTCCTCATCACGAGCCTGCTGACCGGCACCGCGGTCATCGTCGCGGGCTTCACCGGCGACCTCACCGGGCCCTTCGCGGAGACGGTGCGCACCCTCCTCGACGGGGCCCTCTCCCCGTTCCGGAACGTGCACAAGTTCGACGCGCTGATCCGCCTGCCGCTGGTCCTGGGCCTGGCCCACCTGCCGGTCGTGGTGGCGCGCGACCGCGCGGACCGCAGCGGGGGCCCCGTCCCCGGGCGCGTCCGCCGGGCGGTCGCGGGCGGGGCCTCCTCCGTCTTCCTCGTCACCCTCGTGCCCATCGGCGCCGTCGGCATCGCCCCCGCCGGAGGCTACGAGCGGATCCCCGAGTACTGGTACGAGGCGGCCGACTGGCTGGAGGAGCGCTCCGACGAGCGCGGCATGACCATGGCCCTGCCGGGCTCCGCGCGCGGCGAGTACGAGTGGGGGCGCCCCCTCGACGAACCCCTGCAACCCCTCCTGGACGGGGCCTGGACCAACCACCAGATCATCCCGTGGGGGTCGGCGGGCGTCTCCCGCATCACCCACGAGATCGACCAGAGGGTCTCCTCGGGCCGCGGCTCCGCCGGGCTCTCCGCCACCCTCGCCCGCATGGGCGTCACCCACCTCCTGGTCCGCAACGACCTCCAGCGCACCGCCAACAACGGCGGCTGGCCCGCACGCGTCCACCAGGCGCTCCGGAACTCGCCCGGCATCACCGAGGCCGCCGAGTTCGGCCCGGTGATCGGCTCCCTCGACCACCAGTCCGCCTCACAGTGGTTCGACCAGCCGTACCCGGCCCTGACCGTCTACGAGGTCGGGGAGGCGGCCCCGACCGTGGGCACCGTCCCCTCCGACGGGACGCTGAGGGTCACCGGCGGGCCCGAGTCCGTGCTCCACCTGGCCGAGCAGGGCCTGCTCACCGACGACCGCCCCGTCCTCCTGGGCGACGACCCCGGCGCCGCAGGGATCGCCGCGGAGGACACGATCGTCACCGACACCGCCCGCCGCCGCGAGGTCGTCTACCCCGACGTGCGCCGCAACGTGTCCGCGACCCTGACCGAGGACGAGGAGCTCGAACGCGACGTGCCCGCGCCCGACGTCCTCGACCCGGCCTGGGAGGACCACGTCGCCCACGCCGAGGACATCGGGATCGAGGCGGTGAGGGCCTCCTCGTCCGAGAGCGGTGCGGGAGCACGCGCCGGCGACCGCGACCCCGGGCGCGCCCCGCACGCCGCGCTCGACGACGACCTCACCACCTCGTGGCGGTCCAGCGCCTTCACCGGGGCCCTGGGCCAGTGGATCGAGATCGAGTTCTCCGAGCCCCAGGACCTCACGGGGCTGAGCATCGCCTTCGAGCAGCTCGCCGACGAGCCGCCGCCCTCCCGCGTCACGCTGGTCACCGACAACGGCGAGGCGGAGGTCCCCGTCGCCGAGACGGCGGAGCCGCAGGAGCTCACGGCCCCGCCGGGGCCCACCGGCACGCTGCGCGTGCGCGTGGACGAGCTCGCCTGGGAGCCCGAGTACCGGTTCGGCACCCGCGTGGGCATCTCCTCCGTCTCGGTCCCGGGCCTCGAACTGGACCGCACCCTGCGCGTGCCCGGCCCCGCGGACACCGGGACGCTGCTGTTCACCGGTTCCACCGGGACGGCGCCCGGCTGCATGGAGGGCTCCCACGTGTGGGTCTGCAACCCGCGCCTCCAGGTGCAGGGGGAGGACGCGCGCGGGCTGGACCGCACCTTCGACCTGTCGGCGGACGCGGCCTCCGCGCCGCACTCCGTGACCGGCGAGGTCGTGCTCACGGATCCCAGGGAGGCGGAGAACGCCGCGAACCGGGCCGGCCCCCACCCGCACGTGACCGCCTCCTCCACCGCGGTGGAGCACCCGGCGGCCATGGGCCGGGGCGTCCTGGACGGTGACGGGAGCACCGTCTGGTACCCGGACCCTGAGGAGAAGAACCCCTGGCTCGACATCGACCTGGGGGCTCCCGCCGAGATCGGGTACCTGGCCGTCGAGTTCCCGCGCGCCGACAGCGTGATGCGGCCGATCCGCGTGACCGTGGAGGGCGGCGGCACCGTCCGCGAGGGCTGGCTCGACGGCAGCGGCCGGGTGGACTTCGCCGAGTTCACCGCGTCCTCGCTGCGGGTGACGTTCGAGCGCCCCGAGGGCCAGGCGCTGGAGATCGGCTCCGTCGAGCTCCCGGGCGTCGAACCGGTCGACCCGCTGCCCGAGGGCGACGCGTCCACCGCCTGCGGCCTGGGCCCCACGCTGCGGGTCAACGGACAGCGCGTGGAGACCCGGATCAGCGGGGGCGCCCTCGCCGACCAGCTCACCGGTCGGCCGGTGCCCTACGAGAGCTGCACGGACCTGGACCTGGTCGAGGGCGAGAACCGGGTCGTGGTCGACCCGGGCAACCGCTACGAGGTGCGCTCGGCGCTCATCGGCTCCGCGGGGCCGGCCGCGGAGCGGGCCGAGGTCACCACGGCCGAGGTGGAGGCCCTGCACGAGTGGGGGCCGGGCGAGCGCCGGTTCGACGTGGACGTCGACGAGGACAGCTTCCTGGTCGTCAACGAGAACTTCAACGAGGGCTGGCGGGCGGTCCTGGAGGGCGGGGACGCGCCGCTGGAGCCGATCCGCCTGGAGGGGTGGAAGCAGGCCTGGGTGCTCCCGGAGGGCAGCGCGGGCACGGTCACCCTGACGTACACGCCCGACACCGCCTACCACCGCGCCCTCGCCGTCGGCGCCGCCCTGGCCGCGGTGCTGGTGGCGGCGGCGCTGTGGCCCCGCCGGCTCCTGCCGGGCGGGAGCACCCTCCGGACCTCGCCCCCGCGCGGCTCCCGGGCCCTGCCCGCGGCCGGCTCCGGGTGGCTGGGCCGCTGGGCGGTCCTGCCGCTCGGCCTGGCCTACGGGGTCTGGGTCGCGGGCTGGGTCGGCGCGGCCCTGGTCGGCCTGATCCTGCTGTGCATGTGGTGGCTGGGCCGCCGCGCGCCCCGGCGGCTCAGGCACGCCAGGCCCGGGCGGCCGTCGATGGGCGGGCGCCTCCTGCCCCACCTGGCCGGGCCGTGGCCCCCGGTGGCGTCGCTGGGCCTGGCCGGGCTGTCCGTGGCCCTGGGCACCCACCTCGCCCTGTACATGCCCTTCCACGACGTCACGGAGGCGTTCGGGGGAGCGCTGCGCGGCTGGGCGGCCCAGCTGCTGTGCCTGCCCGCGCTCGCCAGGCTCGTCCTGGCCCTGGGCCGGCGCGGCGACGGCGACCCGGCCGACGCCCACACGCCGGCGGTCCGCGAGGCCGCAGGGGCGGACCCGGAGGCCGCCCGCGGACCGGGCCCGGGCGGGGCGGACGGACGGAGCGCCCCGGCGGCGGAGCCCCGTGACGACGACCTGAGGGAGCCCGACTCCGAGGAGGCCCGCGCATGAGCGCGATAGGGACGCCGACCGACAGCCAGGTCGGCCCGCCCGGCTCCCCCGGACGCCCCCTGCCGCGGGGCGCCGTCATGGTGGCGCTGGGGGCGTTCCTGCTGACACTGGCCGCCCTGCTGCCGCTGTACGTGCACGAGAGGATCGCCCTGCTGCCGGCGCAGACCCGGTTCGACGTCAGGATGGTCGACGAGGACGCCGGCTACCTCGACACCTCCACCTGGCGGTGGGTGGAGGCCGCGGAGCTCACCCGGGTGACCCGCGTGGACGGCTCGGCCCACGGCGGGGACTGGTCGGCGTGGGAGGTGTCCGTGGACACCTCGGTGCCCGACCGGATGATCGACCACTGGAGTCGGCGGGTGATCGTGGACCGCGGGACCGGCAGGGCGGTCAACTGCTGCGGCGAGCACGTCGACGGCGACCGCGCGGTCCGCCAGGCGGGGCTCGTGTACTCGTGGCCGCCCGGGGCCGAGGAGGGCGACCACCCGTTCTACGACGCCGAGGTGCGCTCGGCGCCGATGCTGGAGTTCCAGGAGTGGGACGAGGTCGCCGGGGTCCCCGTGCGCCGGTACAGCCAGTGGGTCGAGGCCGCCCAGGTGCCGGAGTCGGCGCGCCCGGTGCCCGCCGACCTGTTCCGGTCCGGCGCCCGGGGGACGGTCACCGCCACGCGCTGGCTGGAGGTGAGCCGCACGTTCTGGGTGGAGCCGGTCAGCGGGATCGTGGTCGACGCCCACGAGACGCGTTCGGAGACCCTGCGCCCGCAGGACGCCGGGGGCGAGGTCCCGCTCCTGTACGCGGAACTGGTCATGGCGGACAACCAGGTCTCCGGCTACGCCGAGCAGGCCCGCGTCCGGTCGGTGCTGCTGCGTGCCCTGGACTCCTGGGCGCCCTGGGCGCTGGGACCGCTCGGCGGACTGGCGGTCCTCGTCGGCCTGGTCGGGGCATGGCGGGGGCACCGCGCGGACGGCGTGCGGAGCGGGGAGGCGGACGCCGGCCCCGCCGACCGGGAGGCCCCCGCGAGGCGCGGGCGCCGGCGTGCCCGGGAGCCCCTCGACCCGCAGTGGTGACCGGGCCCCGGCGGACGGGGCCGCGTCCGCCGGGGCGCGCCTGTGTTCCGGCGGTGGGCGAGGAGGCCACGCCGTAGTATCGGACACATGTGCGGTCGCTATGCCCAGTCCCGGAACGTGCACCAGCTGCAGCTCGCCTTCGGGCTGCCCGAGCAGGCCCTCCCCGAGGAGGCGGACCCCCGGTCGTGGCCTCCGCTGGAGGAGCTGGAGCCGGACTACAACATCTCGCCGGGAAGGCCGGTGTACGCCGTGCTCGGTCCGCCGCCCCGGGCCGACGACCAGGGCCCGCCCGGGCCCAGGACCCTGCACACGCTGCGCTGGGGACTCGTCCCCTCCTGGGCCAAGGACCGCAACGTCGGCTACCGGATGATCAACGCTCGGAGCGAGACGGTCGCCGACAAGCCGGCCTTCCGCACCGCCTACCGCCGCCGCCGGTGCCTGCTGCCCGCCGACGCCTACTACGAGTGGCAGCTCGTCGGCAAGGACGGCACCGTGCAGGCCAGCACCTCGCCCGCGACCGACCCCCAGCACAAGAAGCGCAAGGCCAAGGCCGACAAGAAGCCCTACTCGATCCACTACCGGGACGACCGACCCCTGGCGATGGCGGGCATCTTCGAGCGCTGGCGCGACCCCGAGGCTCCCGAGGACGACCCCGCCGCCTGGGTGTGGAGCTGCGCGGTCATCACCACCGAGGCGGCGCCCGGGCTCGACCACATCCACGAGCGCATGCCGGTCGTCGTGCCGCCGGAGGACTGGGCCGCCTGGCTGGACCCCGCCTCGGGCGCCGACGAGCTCGCGCACCTGCTGGGGGAGACCCCTGTCGACCGGTTCGCGGTCGACGAGGTGTCCACCGACGTCAACACCATCAAGAACAACCGTCCCGACCTGCTCGAACCCCTCACCGACACCGGGGGTGGCGAACCGGGGACACTTTTCTGACCCCTGTGGCGGTGGACACAGCGGGGGCGGTCCTGTGTATGGTGTGCGGGGCCGCAGGGCCCCGGCACCGGGATCGAGGTGCCGCGGCGCGCTCGACGTGCCCACACATGTGAATACGCAACGCGGGAGCTCGCGCCATGGCGGGCTGAGAGGGCGACTCGACGGTGTCGCCGACCGCAGAACCTGTTCGGGTAATTCCGACGTAGGGAGGCATGCCATGACGGCTACCGACGGTCGTGACGTCAGTTCCACCAGAGGTTCCGACACCGCTGTTCACCGGGTGACCACCGGTCCCATCATGGGATCATCCAAGGTCTATCGCGAGGTCGTGACCCCGGAGGGGCACACGCTCCGCGTGCCCCGGCGCAGGGTGGGACTCAGCAACGGCAGCCACTTCGATCTGTACGACACCTCCGGCCCCTACACCGACGACGCCGTGTCCGTCGACGTCCACCGGGGCCTTCCCCCGACCCGCCTGGCCTGGGCCGGGGACCAGCGGACGGCCGGCGGCGCGTCCACCCAGCTCGCCCGCGCGAAGGCCGGGACCCTCACCCCCGAGATGCGCTTCGTGGCCGAACGCGAGGGCGTGGACCCCGAGTTCGTCCGCTCCGAGGTGGCACTGGGCCGCGCGGTCATCCCCGCCAACCGGTGCCACCCCGAGTCCGAGCCGATGATCATCGGCAAGAACTTCCTGGTCAAGATCAACGCCAACATCGGCAACTCCGCCGTCACCTCCTCCGTGCCCGAGGAGGTCGAGAAGATGGTGTGGGCCACCCGCTGGGGCGCCGACACCGTCATGGACCTGTCCACGGGCAGGCGCATCCACGAGACACGCGAGCGCATCCTGCGCAACTCGCCCGTCCCGATCGGCACCGTGCCCATCTACCAGGCACTGGAGAAGGTCGACGGGGACCCGGCCCGGCTCAGCTGGGAGGTCTACCGGGACACCGTGGTCGAGCAGTGCGAGCAGGGCGTGGACTACATGACGGTGCACGCGGGGGTGCTGCTGCGGTACGTGCCGCTCACCGCCCGCCGGGTCACCGGCATCGTCTCCCGGGGCGGCTCCATCATGGCCGCCTGGTGCCTGGCCCACCACAGGGAGAGCTTCCTGTACACCCACTTCGAGGAGCTGTGCGAGATCCTCCGGGAGTACGACGTCACCTTCTCCCTCGGCGACGGGCTGCGCCCCGGGTCGATCGCCGACGCCAACGACGAGGCCCAGTTCGCCGAGCTCCGCACCCTGGGGGAGCTCACCCACGTCGCCCGCGCGCACGACGTCCAGGTGATGATCGAGGGCCCCGGGCACGTCCCCATGCACAAGATCGCGGAGAACGTGCGCCTGGAGGAGGAGCTGTGCGGCGAGGCGCCGTTCTACACGCTCGGCCCCCTGGCCACCGACGTGGCCCCCGGCTACGACCACATCACCTCGGCGATCGGCGCCGCGCAGATCGGCTGGCTCGGCACGGCGATGCTCTGCTACGTCACGCCCAAGGAGCACCTCGGGCTGCCCGACCGCGACGACGTCAAGACGGGCGTCATCACCTACAAGCTCGCCGCGCACGCCGCCGACCTGGCCAAGGGGCACCCCGGGGCCCAGGAGTGGGACGACGAGCTGTCCAGGGCGCGGTTCGAGTTCCGCTGGCAGGACCAGTTCCACCTGTCCCTCGACCCCGAGACCGCCCGGTCCTTCCACGACGAGACCCTCCCGGCCGAACCGGCCAAGACGGCGCACTTCTGCTCCATGTGCGGGCCCAAGTTCTGCTCCATGAAGATCACCCAGGACGTGCGCCGCTACGCGGAGGAGCACGGTCTGGACACCGTCGAGGCCATCGAGCGGGGCATGGCCGACAAGTCGGCGGAGTTCTCCGAACAGGGCAGACGCGTGTACCTCCCCCTCGCCGAGTAGGGCGTGCGCCGCGGGCGCCCCGGAGGGTCAGGCGTCCGCGGGCCCGGCCCGTTCCCCGGGAGACCGGGGGGCGGGCCGCTCGCGGCGGTCGGGGCGAGGAACCGCTCCGAGGCTCCCCCGTGCTCCGGGTCCCCAGGGATTGAGCACTCGTGCCTTGGGGCTGCTGTTGAATCCCAGTCCGTGACGGTAGATCTCCGGCACCCTGTACCGCCCGCTGCTGTCGTCGAAGTAGAACACTCCCGCGGTGAGGAGGGCGTCCGCCTCGTCCGTGGTCAGACCGACGTCGTCGAGGGTGAAGGGCACTGTGACCGTGGCTCCACGGCTCTGGAGCCGGGCGAGGAGCTTGCCGATGTCCTGGTTCTCCGTCTTGATCGCGTCGATCTTGATCTGACTGCAGCGTGCCAGGGCGGTGCGCATGGCCGAGGGAGCCAGCACCCGGTCCGTCCAGCGGCTGTTGCCCGACCCCTGGGACAGTTTGGCCGACTCGGCGAGGAACGCCGTGACGTCACGCGCCTGGACCTGCTTGTTGTAGTCGGCCAGAGCGGCGGGAACCCAGAGGTGGGAACGTGCCTCCCGGGACTTCTCGGAACCCATCTTCCATCCCCAGAGGGGCACCAGGATCTTGGGCAGGTCGTCCTCCGCGATATCGGAGATGTCCACCCCGGGCTTGTCCAGCGCCCCGGCCTGGGAGGCGATCCACACGGTCAGACGCAGGGCGTCCGTGCTGTCCCAGCGCAGCGCGTACGACTTGTACCGGGCCGCGAGCTGGCTGCTGTTCTGCTGTACCGCCCAGTTCACCAGGTCCCTGCGGACGAAGGCGATGATGCCGAGCGGCCGCCCGCGCAGAGCACGAAGCCAGTTGAGGGTGTCGATCAACAGCGTTCGCAGTGCGGTGCGTTTGACCTCGGAGTCCAGTTTCTGGAGAAGGTCCTCCAAGCCGTCGATCACGAAGACGGCGCGCACCCGCCCTCCGAGCGCGACCAGCGCGTCCTCGGGAGAACGCTCGGACACGTCCGCCCCGGCAGCCATGGCGAGGCAGCGCAACCACATCGACCGCCACTGGAGTGTGTCCTCAGCGGGGAGGGCGGAGAGGGCCCGGCTGAGAGTGTCGCGAATGTCGATGGTCGTCGCCGCCGTGCCGCCGTGCTGCTCGGCGAAGGTGTCCCGCAGGGTCTGCGTCGTCAGGCTCGCCTGGTTCTGCTGGAGGGAGTCCGGCTCCAGGACGGGCACGATCGAGGCGTCCAAGGTGACATCGGCAACGTCCGACTGCTCTGCGAAGCGGCGCCATTCCCGCGCCGCGCACGCCTTCGCGTACGTGAAGGTCTTCCCCGCTCCCTTGGCTCCGAGCACCAGGGCGATCGGGGGTTCGGTCCGGTGGTCGCCGACCAGGCGTCGCAGGGGCTCGGTGGCGAGGAACCCGGTCGCCGACGTGAGGCCCTGGTTCTCGGCGTAGACGAGGTCCTCGGCCGAGCTCGCCAGGTGCCGGCGCCGGTCTCGGACGTCGATCCGTTGTTCTTCCGGTGACGGGGCGTCCTGTACCGGTGGTTCCGGCACCAGCGCGGACAGCGTCTCCCTCAACTCTGAGCGTTCGATGGCTGTCACCACCCCGTCCCACTGGGGCGGGAGCGCCAACAGGTTCTCGTTGAAGGGGCTCAGCAGCGGCGGCGTGAACAAGTCGGTGTCGAGAAGCGCGGGCTTGTCCTCGACGCTCTCTTCCGGCACGATGCCCACCGAATCGGCCAGCGCGTCCGAGAGGTTCTGCTGCGCGGCCTCGACCTGTTCCCTGTGCGCGTCGTGGCGGAACTGGGTGATCACGACGGAGCTGACAGGGTCGGTGCCGTGGACCGACGGCGCCCGGCGGCCGAGTTGCCTGATGAGTCGTGCCGTCCCGGAGAGGGACTGGCCACTCAGGGTCGTGACGAAGACGCGCTGGATCCTGGGGTCGAGCAGGAGCGGCGCGGACAGTTCGGAGGAACCGGCACGAAGGTCCACGATGACGACGTCCGCCCGGACCGACTCCGCGAGTTCCGCCAGGGCCTCGGAGACGAAGTAGCGCGAGCGGTCGGGTGTCAGCAGATCGCCGGGGTCGATCCTCGGCGGGGTGAGGAGACCTCGTCGGCTGGCGGGCAGCACGAGCACAGCTCCTCCGCCGGGATGCCTGCCGATCTGCTGGTTGGGCAGATACGACGCGGCCAGGGCGACGGCGCGCGTTCTGTCCTCGCCGACCGAACCGTGCAGGCTTGCCAGGAAGTCCTCGTAGGCGAAGTCCATCTGCCCGCCCTGCTCCTGGTACATCCACGTGATGCCGGGAGCTTCCAGGTCGGCGTCCACGAGAAGGACACGGCTGCCGCGTCGGGCGAGGTGATCGGCGAGGGCGACGGCGTGGAGGGTCCTCCCCACTCCGCCTTTGAAGGAGTGGAACGCGAGAACCTGGACTCCGGAGACGAACTGGTCGGATCCGGGGCGGGGAAGCGGGTCGGCCAGTTCGCGAACGATGCGGCGTTCACGGAGTCGGGGCAGACGGCGAAGGTCCGAACCGCCGCGTCCGGCTCCGATCTCGATGGGAAGAGTCGGCGCCGGGTCTTGGGACGGCCCGTCGAAGAGCAGAGCCGGCGCCCCGCCCACGCGGGAGACCGACCCGGGGCCGAAGCACTTCTCGTCCTCCAGCCAGGCGAGGACAGTACCCGGCTCGGTTCCGTCCACGACCTCCATCTGGAGCCCGTCCCACCAGGCGTCGACTTCGAGAAGCCACGTCGGCCAGCCGTCTCCCAGAGCGAGCTCGCTCAGCCGCTCTTCGACGTCCACCCATGTGTACAGGCGGACGGGTGCTGATGAGACCAAGTCCTCCACTGTTCCTCCTCGTTCCCTGTCGTCGGTTCACAGGACTCGGTTCACGCCTGCTGACACCAACGGATCAGCGCTCGGAGTGCGACCAGGGCCTTCTTCTCATCCGACGAATCCAGTCTCGCACCGTAGCGCCAGGCTTCGTGGAGGTCCCTGATCGGGACACGCTGGTTCACGTCGTGTCTGGCACGGCAGTCGGTGAGCCCGCTCATCACGGAGCCGGGCAGGTTGAGTTCCCTCGCCAGGCTCCGCAGATCGTGGGACCTGTCCAGACTGACGGTGTCTCGACTCCCGGACCGGCGGATCAGCTCCGCCTTGAGTCCGCACTCCGCGGCGTAGAACAGGAGAAGGCAGGCGACGTCCCTCTGCTCGTCCGCGATCTGCTCACCCCACTTCGCCAGACGGTCGCGGTTCGCGAGGAGAGCGGCGCGCCCAACATTGACACCCATGCGGAAGATTGTTCCAGGATCTCGTGCCCGGCGGAGCAGAGCCAGGCCACGTGGGCGGGCCGCGGGATGTGGAAGGCTGGCGTGTCCCCCGGCCACCCCCGCACCGCCTGTGAGGTCCCATGGACGTTCTCGTCCGCGACGCCGCCATGACCACCGCCGTCTTCGGCTTCTTCGCCTCGGCCTGGTTCGGGTGGGCGCAGGAGCGGCCCCCGGCCGGGACGGCCACGTGGTGGCTGGGCGGGGGCTCGGTCCTGGGACTACTCCTCGCGGCGTTCGGAGGGGCCGTCTCCTGGATCCACTGGGACACCGCCTCGGTCCTGTCCGGCGGGGACGGGATGGACCTGTACCTGACCGTTCTCGGCGTCGAGTTCGGCGTCGCCCTGGCCGGTGTGGTCGTGCTGCTGGTCCTGGGGCGGCGCGCGTACTTCGCCCCCTGGGTGTGCCTGGTCGTGGGCGTGCACTTCTTCCCGCTCGCGCCGGTCCTGGCCGACCCCGGCCTGTACCTGCTCGCAGCGCTGCTGACCGTGTGGCCGTTCCTCGCGGTGCGCCTGGCGAACCGCCGGGAGCTTGCTCCCAGCTTCACCACGGGTGCGGGCGCCGGCCCGGTCCTGCTGGTCTTCTCCCTCGCGAACGCCGTACTCCTGCTCGCCGCCCTGTAGCGGAGGTCCCCGTCCCCGCGGACCCGGCCCCGGAGCCCCGGCCGGCCCGCGACGGGCGCCGGGGATCCCATTGGCACCGCCGGTTCCGCGAGAAGCTCCGCCGGCTCCCGCGCCCTGCCCACCGCCGTCCTCCGTCGGCGTCCGTCCCCGGGGGTGCGGACGCCGACGGAGGACGCCGCTCAGCCGGGCTTGCGGGCGCTGGCGACCAGGTGCACGCCGACGTAGTCGTCGGACTCGGTCGCCCGCAGCTCCATCTCCACCAGGCGTCCCATCGACCTCGGGTCGCGGGCCAGCATCATCTCCACCGTGGAGGCGGACAGCACCGTGCGGGGCTTGATCCACTCCAGTTCCAGACCCGCGTCCGAGAGCGTCTCGGTGAGCTGCTCGGCGGTGAAGCACCGGGTGATGGAACCGTCGGGCCAGGGGACCAGGAGCACGTCCGCGCTCGGCGCGTGGCTCAGCTCCGGCCAGCAGTCCTGCTCGGCGAGCAGCGCCATGCCCAGCACCACGGAGTCCACGCACAGCAGGGCGCGTCCCCCCGGGCGCAGCACCCTGGCGACCTCCGCGACGGAGGACTCGGTGGCGAGGTGGCGCGACAGGACCCGGTTGTCGGCGATCACCCCGTCGAAGGCCTCGGAGGCGAAGTTGCGCAGGAAGGCGGAGTCCCCGACGACGTGGCGCAGGCGTCCGCGCCGCGCCGGGCGCGGCACCATCGCGCGCCCGTTGACGAGGGTGAGCGGGCGGCGCACCGCCATGTCGGCGGAGGGGAGCAGGGTCACGACGTCGTGGCCGGCGGCCACCGCGCGCGGGGTGCCCTGGTAGTCGGGGCTGGACACGTCGAGGAGCCGGGAGGGTGCCTCGGGGAGCCAGCGGGCGATCTGCGCCTCCGCGACCGCCCAGTAGAACCGCCAGTAGTCCGAGAGGCGGTCGGGGGTGGCGAACTGCGCCGCGGGTGAGCGGGGGCGTTCTGAGGCAGGGGTTGAGGACGGTTGCACGTGCGCTCCTCTCCCATCCTTCAAGTGGTCCTACCCGCACTCTGCCATGCCTCACCTCCGATGACCGAGGCAAACGACAATTTCGGGCGGGTAAGGGACCTTCGTCCCCCCGGTGGCACGGAATCAGCCCGGCGCGAACGTTGTTGTCCTCCACACCGCCGCCGGAAGCGGACGTCCGGGGCGGACGAAAGTCCTATGAGGAGGGTCGTCAGAGCATGCCGACTGCCGGTTCATGTCTCGAGCGCGGGGAGACGGCGTCGCCGCCACGCGGTGGCGGTGCGCGGGTCAGGGCCACGGGACCGTATCGTTGGGGTATGGATGCCCCAGCTGGGACCAGTGCGAGGAGGCCGACGGGCTTGGAACAGGGCCAGGAGACAGCCGAGGAGAGGGACGAGCGGTTCGAGAGGGACGTGCTTCCCTTCCTCGACCAGCTCTACTCCGCGGCGTTGCGGATGACACGCAACCCCGCTGACGCGGAGGACCTCGTCCAGGAGACCTTCGCCAAGGCGTTCGGTTCGTTCCACCAGTTCAAACAGGGGACGAACCTCAAGGCGTGGCTGTACCGCATCCTCACCAACACCTTCATCAACTCCTACCGCAAGAAGCAGCGGGAGCCGAAGCAGGCGGGGACCGAGGACGTCGAGGACTGGCAGCTGGCCCAGGCCGCGTCGCACACCGCGGCCGGTCTGAAGTCGGCCGAGGCCGAGGCGCTCGAACACCTCCCCGACAGCGACGTCAAGCGGGCGCTCCAGGAGCTGCCCGAGGACTTCCGGATCGCCGTGTACCTCGCCGACGTCGAGGGCTTCGCGTACAAGGAGGTCGCCGAGATCATGGGGACGCCGATCGGGACGGTCATGTCCCGTCTGCACAGAGGCCGTCGCCAGCTCCGGTCGCACCTCGAGGAGTACGCGGCGGAGCGCGGCTTCCTGCCGGCGAGGGCGGCCGCGGCCGCCGGCGTCGCCTCGGGAACGTCCGCTGGTGCGGGTCAGGACGGGTCGGATCGAGGAGATCTGCGATGAGCGGCGGTCACGGCGAACACAGCGACACCCCGTGCAGCGAGGTGCTCGACAAGCTCTACACCTATATCGACGGTGAGCTCGAGGAGCGCAACTGCGAGCAGATCAGGGAGCACCTGGACGGGTGCAGCCCCTGCCTGGAGGAGTACGGGCTCGACGAGGCGGTGAAGAAGCTCGTGGCCAAGCACTGCGGTTGCGACCCCGTCCCGATGGACCTGCGCGACAAGGTGCTGGGGCGTCTGGCCCTGGCGCGCACGGAGCAGCTGGCCAAGGAGGCCGGCGCGGAGGCGCCGGGGGCGCCCGCCTGAGGGCCGCGCCTTCGCCCCCCGACACCCGAGACGGCGGTACCTGGAATTCCAGGTACCGCCATTGTCTATTTTGTGCCCCATTTCTGAATTGACTGACTCTGGCTCCTTGTGTGGCAATTTAGGGCTTTTGTGTGAAAGTCTTCCCGGTTTCCCCGTGGCTGTCGGAGTTTTGGTCACGTGCGGACGCGGCAACCTTCTTGCAGGGTTCTTCGACACGCCCGGAACACCGGCTCCGTCCCAGGCCGTAACCGACTCGGAATGTTTTTTCCCCCGAGTCCCCCAGACTGTTGCGAATGGTTACTTTCCGTAGTCGTGCGAGGTGGTCTCGGTCGGGCGGGTCGGGGGCAATCGTCTTGACGGTGGGTAGTCCGACCTGCTTGTCCGATGGCTCGTGGTTACTCAGGGTAATAGAATAAAATTACTAATTGAATTCGTAATTCCGCATTCCGGAACTTGCTGCCGTCGCGGGGTTGCGGATCGACGGTGGTTCGGGTCGGAGGTAAACAGGAGCCTGCTGTTGCCCGTTAAACTGGACGCCATATCCAACGAATGGGGTAATTTACGCGGCGTGCCCGGGGGAATGGAGGTGCGCCTGCGTCGGGGAGAGGGGAACAACGATGTTCATCAGCATGCTCCACAGCGCGATCGGCGCTCTTTGGGTCGTAACCGCCTTCACCGGGTGGTCCTGGTGGTAGAACAGAACCGGTGAAACCATGACAGTCCGGTCGTCATTGGCGGGGGGTGAACGGAGGTGCGGGCTCTTCCTCAGGGCGCGCGTGTCTACGTCGGAATCATCGTTGTCAGTGCTGTCGCCATCGTGCTCATCGGTCCCTACTCGGGGATCGATCTGCAGACGCTGGTCCTCGTCGCGATCCTCTTCGTGGTCGCGGAGTCGATCAGCACAGCCGTCCTCAAGGGCGTCAGAGCGGGGATATCACCGAGCTCGGCCGTCTCGCTGGCCGCGGTGGTCCTGGTCGGACCGGTCGGTGCGGCGGTGGTCGGTTTCGCCTCCTGCCTCACGATCCGCAGGATGGACCTCGTCAAGAGGGCCTTCAACGGCGCGCAGTTCGCACTGGCGGCCTACGCGGCCGGACACGTCTACCTTCTGCTCGGCGGAACGGTGGGGGAACCGGGCCGGGAGGACTTCCCGGCCGTGGTGCTCCCCTACGTCGCCGCCGTCCTGACCCACTCCCTGGTCAACTCGTTCCTCATCGGCACCCTCATGTGGGCGCTCGGGGTCGTGCGGCCGGGGAGCCGGAGCAGGCTCCACTGGCGTCCCCTGGTCGCCGTCGAGCTGTCCTCCATGGGCTACCAGATGCTGGGGCTCGCCATCGCGGCGGTCTGGGGAGGGGTCGGACTCGTCGCCCCGCTCCTGGTGCTGCTGCCCCTGTTCATCGCCCGCTGGACCTTCGCCCAGCAGCTGGACGAGGCGCGCGCCCACGAGGCGACCCTCGCCACCCTCTGCCAGGCGGTGGAGACCAAGGACTACTACACCCGGGGCCACTGCATGCGCGTCGCCGAGGGCGCCGCCATGATCGCCCGGGAACTGGGTATGCCCGCCGAGCGGGTGCAGAAGATCCGGTACGCCGGAATGCTGCACGACATCGGCAAGCTCGGAGTACCCACCAAGGTGTTGCAGAAGACGGGCAAACTCACCGACGACGAGTACGCGGCCATCAAGCTCCACCCGACCCGCGGCTACGAGATCGTCCGCGAGATCAGCTTCCTGGACGAGGCGCTGGCCGGGATCCGCCACCACCACGAGCGCCTCGACGGGCGCGGCTACCCCATGGGGCTGGTCGGGATGGAGATCCCCGAGTCCGCGCGCATCATCAGCGTCGCCGACGTCTTCGACTGCCTCACCTCCACGCGCTCCTACCGGCAGGCGTGGTCGGCGGAGGACGCCATCGCCGAGCTCCGCGCCTGTGCCGGGACCCAGTTCGACCCCAAGATGGTGGAGGCACTCGTGCGCGCCGTCGAACGGGAGGGCTGGGAGACGCCGGACATCGCCGAGCCCCCGGGCGGCTGCTACACCGAGGCGGACCCCACGAACCGGGCCCGCCCGGGGGCCGTGGACACCGCGGCCGGCGACGAGGCGCCGGCTCCGGCGCCCGGGCCGGAGGCGGAGGAGGAGGCGGCCGACACGGCCGCTCCCGCCGACGCGGTGACGGGCGGGAGCGAGCGATGATGACCCAGAAGCAGTCCGACGGCGCGGGGACGTCGCGCCCGGCGCTGAGCGGCCCCGAGGGCGGGGCGCTCAGCCACCAGCGCCCGCGCGGCCCCCTCTGGCGCACGGCCCGGCCGTTCCGCGCCGTGCTCGTCGGCGCGGTGGGGGCCGGGGCACTGGCGGCCCTGGTGTGGACGGCCGCCACCGGTTTCGTCGAACCCTACGTGGCGCTAGCCTTCTGCCTGGTCATCGCCGTCGGAGAGCTGGCCAGGATCACGCTTCCGGGATCGCGCGAGGTCGCGCCGATCGCCTCGGCCGGTGCGATCAGCTACGCCTTCCTGCTCACCCTGGGCGCCGGGCCGCTCCACCACTCCGCCTGGCAGGTGGTGGCGGTGGTCGCGCTGGGCGTGGCCCTGGGGGAGCTCCCGCACGTCGCGGTGGGGCGCAGCCCCCGGGTCGAGGACGCGGCCCGCAGGGTGTTCGCCGCCACGGTGCTCGCGGTGGCCTTCCGTCCGGTGGCCGAGCAGCTGGGGCTGGTGGGGCCGTCGGTGACGGCCACGCTGCTGATGGCCGCACTGGTGCTGCTCACCTGGTTCGCGGACTCCCTCGTCGCGGCCGTGCTCAGGGCGGAGCGCCTGCGCACGAGGCTCCTGGTCGCCGTCCGGGACGAGCTGCGCGCCCAGTTCGCCACGGGCGCCGCGATCGGCTCCAGCGGTGTGCTGATCGCGCTCGCCTGCACGGTGACCGGCCTGGCCGGCCTCCTGGTGTTCACGGCGCCGCTGCTGGTGTCCCAGGCGGCCTTCCGCCGCCACGCGGAGGTGCGGCGGACCTACCTGGAGACGGTGCGCGCGCTGTCGCGGGTGACCGAGGTGGGCGGGTACGTCGAGAACGGCCACTCGCGCCGGGTCAGCCAGCTGTCCCACGGGATCGCCTGCGAGCTGGGGCTGGCCGAGGCGGAGCTGCTGGAACTGGAGTACGCGGCGCTGATGCACGACATCGGCCAGCTGTCGCTGCGGGAGCCCATCGCGGGCGGGGCGACCGTGCTCGCCTCCCCGCGGGAGCAGAGGCGGATCGCCGAGCTCGGATCGGCGATCATCCGGGAGACCGGCGTGCTGGACAACGTCGCGGAGACGGTCCGGCGCCAGTGCGAGCCGCTCGCGGGCGACGGTGACGAGGGGGTGCCGCCCCTGGGCAGCAGGATCATCAAGGTCGCCAACGCCTTCGACGACCTGGTGGGGGAGAACGGGGACGCGGAGCGCCGCGCCGCCGTGCTGGAACGCCTGCGGATGGACACCGACAGCGAGTACGACCCCCGCGTGGTCGACGCCCTGGCCTCGGTGCTCGCCCGGGTCTGAGCCGCCTCCCGGCGGAGGGGCGGCCCCGCCCGCGCTTCCCCGGACGCCCCGGCGGGGCGCACACGGGGGAGCGGCGGGGCCCGTCAGTCCAGGGGCGGGCGCAGGCGGGTGACGAACTTGTAGCGGTCGCCGCGGTACAGCGACCGCACCCACTCCACCGGGTGGCCGTCGCCGTCGAAGCTGTGCTGGCAGTGCAGCACCAGGGGCAGGCCGACGTCCACGCCCAGCAGCCGGGCCTCGTTGGGGGTGGCCAGGACCGTCTCGATCGACGCCTCCGCCTCGGCCAGGGAGACGTCGTAGGCGCTCGCCAGGGCTTCGTACAGCGATGCGTAGCGGTCCAACTGGCGCCGGAGGCCCGGGAAGCGCCGTGCGGCGAGGTGGGCGGTCTCCACGGCCATCGGCTCGCCGTTGGCCAGGCGCAGCCGCTCGATGCGCAGCACGCGGCCGCCCGAGCGGATCGCGAGGAGCTCGGCGAGCTGGTCGTCGGCGTTGATGTAGCTCACGTCCAGGATGCGGGTCGCCGGGTGCAGGCCGTGCGCGCGCATCTCCTGCGTGTAGCTGGTGAGCTGGAGCACCTGGGCGACCTTCGGCTTGGCCACGAACGTGCCCTTGCCCTGGATGCGGAGGAGGCGGCCCTCCACCACCATCTCGGTCAGCGCCTGGCGCACCGTCGTCCGGGACGTGCCGAACTGGGTCGCCAGCGCCCGCTCCGGGGGGACCGGGTTGCCCGCGGGCATCGCCTCGATCAGCTCAAGGAGCTGCTTCTTCACCTGGTAGTACTTCGGCACCCGGGGGTTGCCGTCCAGTGTGCGCTGACCAGTCATCAGTCTCCTCCGCCGCGTCCCTCGCTTGCCGCACACACCCCGCCGGCGTGGCCGGTACGGCGGGCGGGCGGCCGCCGATTGGTGTGGACCACTGGTCGAGTGCGTACCCCTTGAGTATGCACGCCTTCATGGGATGATTTGTGAGTGCCTCACCTCAGTGATCTCATCCGGCGACACACGTCACTCAAACAAGCGGACCTGGAGTGGATCCACTCCCTGGTCTCGGACTGGCAGCTCCTCGCGGACCTGTCCTTCGCGGACCTCGTGCTGTGGGTGCGTCTGCGCGAGGACGACGGCTGGGTGTCGATCGCCCAGATGCGCCCCACGACCGGCCCGACCGCCTTCCAGGACGACCTGGTCGAGGCCGTGCTCCTGGACGACATGACGGATGTCACGTCGCGGACGGCGCCGCGGGCGGTCGGCCGCAGGGCCCTCATCGACCGCGCGTGGAGCGAGGGGCGGATCTGCCGCGACGGCGACCCGGACTGGTCCGGGGGGGTCCCCGTGCGGGAGGAGACCATCCCGGTGCGCCGCGAGGGCAACCTCATCGGCGTCATCCAGCGCAGCACCAACCTGAGCTCGGCGCGCACGCCCAGCCGCCTGGAGCTGACCTACCTCCAGAGCGCGGGCGACCTGGCGCAGATGATCGCCGAGGGGGCGTTCCCGTTCAGCGACCAGGGGCCGCTCATGGTGCGGTCCCCGCGCGTGGGCGACGGGCTCCTGCGGCTGGACCAGAACGGCGAGGTGGTCTACGCCAGCCCCAACGCCCTCTCGGCCTACCGGCGGCTCGGGCTGGCGGCCGACCTCGTGGGCGCGCGCCTGGACCGCACCACCCTGGAGCTGGCCGCCACGGGGGAGGCGCGGGACGAGGCGCTCACCTACACCGCGAGCGGCCGGGCGCCGCAGGAGGCGGAGGTGGAGACGCGCGGCGTCACCGTGCAGCTGCGCGCCATCCCGCTGGTCATCGACGGGGTGCGCATAGGGGCGCTGGTGATGGTCCGCGACGTCACCGAGCTGCGGCGCCGCGAGCGCGAGCTGATGACCAAGGACGCCACCATCCGGGAGATCCACCACCGGGTCAAGAACAACCTCCAGACGGTGGCCGCCCTGCTGCGGCTCCAGTCCCGGCGCCTGGACGTGCCCGAGGCGCGGGCGGCGCTGGACGAGGCGGTGGGCCGGGTCGGGTCCATCGCGATCGTGCACGAGATGCTCTCGCACACCCCGGACGAGGTCGTGGACTTCGACGACATCGCCGACCGGGTGATCCAGATGGCGGCGGAGGTCTCCTCGACCGGCGGAACGGTCGTGCCCCGCAGGGTCGGCGGCTTCGGGCTGCTGAACGCCCTGGTGGCGACGCCGCTGTCGATGGTGCTCGCCGAGCTCGTGCAGAACGCCGTCGAGCACGGGCTGGAGCAGGGGCCGGGGCGGATCGAGGTGCGGGTGCGCCGGTTCGACCCGGAGCCCGCGCATCCGGGCTCGGGGAGCCTGGAGCTGGCCGTGTCCGACGACGGCGGCGGGCTGCCCCTCGACTTCGACCTGGAGGGCGCCACGAGCCTGGGACTCCAGATCGTGCGGACCCTCATCGTGGGCGAGCTGGGGGGAACCCTGGCGATCAAGCCGATGGAGAGCGGCGGGACCGAGGTCGCCATCAGCCTGCCGCTGGAGCGCGAGGAGGGCGAGGTGCCCTGAGGGGTGTCTCCCTGGAGGGGGCGCGGTCCCCGTCGCGCCGCGGGGACCCCTCGTGCCCCCCGTGTGCGCCCGGGGAGCGCCGTCCCTCGGGACGCGCCGCCTCCCGCGGCGGGTTCCGCCGCGGGGGTTCCGCCGGTGTCACCGGAGGGGGTGCGCCGGTGCGGCGGTGTACCGCTGTGGCCGCGGGTGCGGCCGAGGGGGTGTCAGCTGCGGACCATGGAGCGGTGGGGGGAGCCGCGGCGCTTCTTGAGCAGGCGGCGCTCGTCCTCGCTGGTGCCGCCCCACACACCGCCGTCCTGGCCGCTCTCCAGCGCCCACTTCAGACAGGCCGAGCTGACGGGGCAGCGCTGACAGACCGCCTTCGCTTCCTCGATCTGGATCAGTGCGGGGCCGAAGTTCCCGATGGGAAAGAAGAGTTCGGGGTCTTCGTCACGGCAGGCTGCGTCATGGCGCCAGTCCATGCGGTCCACTCCTCACGGTGAGGCGATCGGATGCTTGTGAAGCTTTTCACGATCGTGCGCGTGTGCGGATTGTGCGAAGGGCGCCCGATGGATGGGTCCCATCGGAGGATGTCCAGGCCGAGATGGTTCAGGTTTCACCCCACGGCCATGTGGGAAGCGCCCAAATTAACTCGCCCGTAACTCGCGGCGATATCTTGAGCGTGACAGGGTTCCCCGGGGCATGCAAGAGGTCCCGAGGCCGAAGGTCCTGATCGGTGTGTCAGGTGCGTCACAGTGCTTGCGAATGGCATCTATCGCCGCAATTAACAGATGATTCGTAATGCCTTCGGTACAGAGTGGAAGTTGACCTGTTCTCGGTCGCCCAGGTATTCGCCGTCGATTTGGAACGCCCTGGGGTGCGACGACGTGATGCGGAGAGAGTCCTGGTCATGCCACGTGGCGTAGCCGTCCCCCTGGGCCGGCAAGCCTTTGGGGAAGAACATTTGGGAAAGAACCCAGCCGGTGATCGCGTGTGACGAGTGGGTCAGGGCGAAAGCGTCCAGCCCCAGCTCGAAACGGGACGCGGGGGTCGGCTGAAGGGGGAGGGCGCCCGCGTACGTCCACGGTGTGGTGTTGGTGACGAGCGCGAAATACACCTCTTCGAGGGTCCTTCCGCGACTGGACACGCTTAGTGACGGATCGCGGATATCCCCCTGGAAGAACAGCTTTACCGCGACTTCGGCGTACAGCGCCGGGGTGGCCTTGCGGCCGTTCGCGCGCTCGTGCTCCACCTGCTGGACCACGTCGGCGTCCCATCCGAAGCCGGCACAGAAAGTGAAGTAGCGGTCGTCCTGGTCGCTGGTGATCCGCCCGAGGTTGATCTCGCGCTCGCGCCCCTCGCGGACCGCCTCGAGCACCGCGCCGGTCGCCTCCACCGGATCGCCGGGCACGCCGAGGGCGCGGATGAAGACGTTGGCGCTGCCGCCCGGGATCACCGCGTAGCGCGGGCGCTTGAGCCCTTCGGGGGTCGTCAGGAGGCCGTTGACCACCTCGTTGACGGTGCCGTCGCCGCCGAGGCTCAGCACGAGCTCGTAGCCGCGGGCCGCGGCCTCGCGGGCGAGGACCACGGCGTGGTCGCGGTACTCGGTCTCGGCGACGGTGATGTCCAGCTCCGAGGCCAGGGCGCCCAGGATCACCTCACGGGTCCGTGACGTGGTCGTGGTCGCCTGGGGGTTCACGATGAATAGGGCGCGCACCCGCTCAGTGTAGGCGTTCGGGGGGTACGGGGCCCGCCGTACCCGTGACGGGCCCCGCGGGTATCCGCCGCGGGGCCCGCGCGGCCGGGGGCCAAGCCCGGGGGCGGGCGGCGGGGCCGCGCGGGCGCGTATAGGCTCGTCGGGTGTCCTCTCGTCCTGTCACCGTCGTCGCCGCAGCAGCACTGGAGGCCCTGATCGGGCTGGCCGCGGCGGTCGGCGGACTCCACAGCCTCGTCATCGCCGTCACCGGCCGGGCCGGCGACCTCACCAACGCGATCCCCCTGGCCGCCCTGGGCCTGGGCGTGGGCGCGCTGCTGGTGTTCGTCGCGCGGGGGCTCTGGCAGCTCAGGGAGTGGGCCAGGACGCCGGTGTTCGTCACGCAGCTCTTCCTCGCTGTGGTGTCCTACTACATGTTCACCAGCGAGCAGTACGCGATCGGGGCGGTGCTGCTGGGCGTGGCGGTGTGCGCCTCCGCCGCGGTGCTCTCGCCGCCGACGACCGCGGCGCTCTTCCCCGAGGAGCGGGGGAAGTAGCTCCGCGGCCGCCCGCGGCGGACCGCCGTCCGCTCAGTCGTCCGTGGTCAGGGCCTGGCGCAGCTGCGCCAGTGTGCGTGCCAGCAGACGGGACACGTGCATCTGCGAGATCCCCAGTTCCTGGGCGATCTGCGACTGGGTCATGTTGCCGAAGAAGCGCAGCAGCAGGATGCGCTTCTCCCGCGGCGGGAGCTGTTCCAGGAGGGGCTTGAGCGACTCCCGGTACTCCACGCCCTCCAGGGACTCGTCCACGATGCCCAGTGAGTCGGCCACCGCGGGGGCGTCCTCGTCACCGCTGTCGGGAGCGTCCAGCGAGACCGTCGAGTAGGCGTTGGCGGACTCCAGGCCCTCCAGCACCTCCTCCTCGGTCATCTGGAGGTGGGCGGCGAGCTCCGCGACGGTCGGGGAGCGCCCCTCCCGCTGTGACAGGTCGCTGACCGCCTTGGTGAGCGAGAGCTTCAGCTCCTGGAGGCGGCGGGGAACCCGCACCGCCCAGCCCTTGTCGCGGAAGTGGCGCTTGATCTCACCGACGATGGTCGGGGTCGCGTAGGTGGAGAACTCCACCCCGCGCTCCAGGTCGAACCTGTCGATGGACTTGATCAGCCCGATCGTGGCCACCTGGGTGAGGTCGTCCAGCCACTCGCCGCGGTTGCGGAAGCGGCGGGCCAGGTACTCCACCAAGGGCAGGTGGAGCTCCACCAGTTCGTCGCGGATCCGACGGCGCTCCTCGGAGTCCGCGTCGAGTTCGTTAAGGCGCTCGAACAACAGTCTCGCTCGCGCCCGGTCGGGCACCGCGTGTTCGGTCTTCGCTGTCAGAGCGGGCCCCCTTTCGCTCACGCCGACTCCAGGGTGCCGCGGCGTTTGTACAGGACGATGTAGACGCGGTCGTCCGGACCGACCCCCGAGTCGACCTCGCCCGCGAGGGCGGAGAGGACGGTCCACGCGAAGGTGTCGCGGGCGGGAAGGCGGCCGTCTGCGGTGAGCACCGAGACGGAGATGCGCATTCCCTCGGGGGTGAGTTCAAATTCCGTGGTCAGTTCTGTGCCGGGCAACGCCTGGGAGAGGAGCATCGCGCAGGCCTCGTCGACACCGATCCTCAGGTCCTCGATCTCGTCGAGGGTGAAATCGAGTCGCGCGGCCAGGCCGGCCGTCGCCGTCCGCAAGACGGACAGATAAGCGCTGTCCGCAGGCATGTTGACGGTGACAGCGTCCCTGACGCCAATGGCGTCGGCCGTGGGCACAGCGGTTTCTTCGGTCACGTCCCTCCTTCGGGGGGCGAGGTTGCCGCTTGAAAGCAATGTATCTCGTTTCACCCTGCCACTGACGCAGGGAGAACGGATCGTGTCCGGTGGATCCGGAATGAAGGCGAGACGAACGCCCCCTCTCAGTCCCGCGGGGAGCCCAGCGCGGTCAGCGCCCCGCCGTCCAGGCGGCGCACCGTCCATCCGTCCATGGGCCGGGAGCCGAGCGCCTCGTAGAACCGGATCGAGGGCTCGTTCCAGTCGAGGACGGACCACTCCAGGCGGGAGTAGCCGCGCTCCACACAGATCTCCGCCAGGGTCCGGAGCAGGGCCAGGCCGTGGCCCCCGCCGCGCGCCTCCGGGCGGACGTACAGGTCCTCCAGGTAGACGCCGTGCTTGCCGGTCCAGGTGGAGAAGTTGAGGAACCAGAGCGCGAACCCGACGGGAACGGCGTCGCCGTCCCCGCCGACGTCCTCCGCGACGTGCGCGAACACCGACGCGTCCGGGCCGAAGAGCGCGGTGCGCAGGTCGTCCTGGGTGGCGACCGCCGCCTCGGGCTCCTTCTCGTACTCGGCGAGCTCCCGGATCATCCGGTGGATGACGGGGACGTCGTCGGGCCGGGCGGGACGGATCATCGGGTCACCTCGGGTCGCGGATCGGCGGACACGGTCACCCACAGCCTATGCGCTGGGGAGGGAGGAACCCGTGGGCCGCCCGCGCGGCCGGGGACGGGGCGCCCGGCCGTCCGCGCCCGGGGGTCGCGGGTCCTCACGGGAGAGGGGGGCGGCGGGCGCGGCCCGGTGCCCCCCGCGCTCAGGGCCGGTGGGCGACCACGCGTTCGACGAGACCCAGGACCAGGCGGTCGTGGTGGCCGATCTCGAAGCCGACCTCGGCGGCGACCTCCCTGGGCAGGCGGCGCGGGTTCTCGCGGCGCTGCTCGACGAGCCGTCCGGGCAGCCGGGCGTACTCGATGTGGTCGACCATGAGGAGCCTGCCGCCCGGCACCAGGACCCGGTACATCTCCGCCAGCGCGCGCCGCTGGTCCGTCACGGCGCACAGCGCCAGCGTGCACAGGACGGTGCCGAAGGTCTGGTCGGGGAAGTCCAGGTCCTGGGGGTCGCCCTCGAGGAGGCGGGCGGGCATGCCCAGCTCGTCGGCCCTCTCGCGGGCCCGGGACAGCGCCTCCGTGTCGGGGTCGATGCCGGTGAGCCGGACCTGGGGAGGGTAGTGGCGCAGGTTCCTGCCCTCGCCCACCGCCACCTCCAGCGTGTGCCCCCGGGCCCCGGCGCACAGGATCTCCCGCGTCCGGCGCATGGCCGGGCTCTGGAAGCGCCCGCCGTGGTCGTGATGGGCGGTCGGCCGCTCCCCGCGCCTGCGGCCGTCCTCCGTGCGCGAATCCATGTCTCCCCCTGGCAGCGGCGCCTACACCACGACTCTGGGTCCCCGCCGTCTTCGGGTCAAGGGGAAGACGGGGCGCGTTCCCGGCCGGTTCCGGCCTTCCGGCCCCGGGCGGGCCCCCCGGGACCGGGCCGGAGGACGCGGGCGCCCCGCACCGGCGGTGCGGGGCGCCCGGGGAAGGAGACCGACTCTAGAGCACCTTGGACAGGAAGGCCCGGGTTCGCTCGTGCCTGGGGGAGGAGAGCACCTCGGAGGGCACCCCGGACTCCACCACGAGGCCGTCGTCCATGAACACCAGGGAGTCGCCCACCTCGCGGGCGAACCCCATCTCGTGGGTGACGACCACCATGGTCATGCCGCCCCGGGCCAGGTCGCGCATGACGTCCAGGACCTCGCCGACCAGCTCCGGGTCGAGCGCGCTGGTGGGCTCGTCGAACAGCATGAGGGCCGGTTCCATGGCCAGCGCGCGGGCGATCGCCACGCGCTGCTGCTGGCCGCCGGAGAGCTGGTCCGGGTAGGCGTTCGCCTTGTCCGGCAGGCCCACGCGCTCCAGGAGCTCCAGGGCCTTGGCGGTGGCCTCCGCGCGCGGGACCTTCTTGACCTGCACCGGGGCCTCGATGATGTTGCCGACGACGCTCAGGTGCGGGAACAGGTTGAACCGCTGGAAGACCATCCCGATGTCGCTGCGCTGGGCGGCGATCTCGTTGTCGCGGAGTTCGTACAGGCGGCCGCGCTTCTGCCGGTAGCCCATGAGCTCCCCGTTGACCCACAGCCGTCCGGCGGAGAGCTTCTCCAGGTGGTTGACGCACCGGAGGAACGTCGACTTCCCCGACCCGGAGGGGCCGATGATGCACATGACCTCGCCGCGCCTGACCTGGAGGTCGATGCCCTTGAGGACCTCCAGCCGCCCGAAGCTCTTGTGCACGTTGTCGGCCACCACGAGGGCGTCGGCGGGCAGCTCGGCGCCCTCGGCCGTCTCGATGACCCGGTCGCTGCTCTGCTCGCCCATCAGTGAGCCCCTCCGACGATGCGGCCACGGATCCCGCCGTACTGGCCGGGGTTGAACCTGCGCTCGATGAAGTACTGGCCGACCATCAGCACGCTGGTGATGGTGAGGTACCACAGGCAGGCGGCGACCAGCATCGGGAAGATCTGGTAGGTCCGGGACCCGATGGCCTGGAGCTGGTAGAACAGCTCGATGGTGACCGGCACGTACGCCAGCAGCGCCGTGTCCTTGAGCATGGCGATGGTCTCGTTGCCCGTGGGCGGGATGACGACCCGCATGGCCTGCGGCAGGGTGATCCGCCGCATGATCCTGCCGCGGCCCATGCCGAGGGCCTGCGCGGCCTCGGTCTGCCCCTTGTCGACGGACTGGAGCCCGGCCCGGATGATCTCGGCCATGTAGGCGCCCTCGGAGAGCGACAGGGCGAGCAGGCCCGCCACGTAGCCGCTCAGGAGGGTGCGGGTGTCGATCTCGAAGAAGCGGGCGTCGCCCTCCAGCCCGAGCCACGGCATCCAGTAGTTGTCGAACGGCAGGCCGATGGCGATCGTGGTGTACAGGATGGCGATGTTGCCGAAGAGCACCGCCAGCACCAGGCGGGGCACGCCCCGGAAGAACCAGGTGTACAGCCACGAGACCGCGGTCAGGACGGGGTTCCCGGAGAGCCGCATCACCGCGAGGACGATGCCCAGGACGATGCCGATGAGCATCGAGAGCACGGTGGCGCTGATGGTGACCCACACGCCGCGGACCACCGGGTCCGAGAACATGTGCTCCAGCATGAACGGCCAGTTGAACGCGTCGTTCGTGAACAGCATGTGCACGAACATGGCGGCGAGGACCAGGATCACCGCCGCGGCGGCCCACCGCTCCGGGTAGCGGACGGGTACGGCGGTGACGGGCTCGGTGGAGCGGCCCGGGGTCGGATTCGGCGACCCCGGACCGCTCACCGGTTCGGTCGGTGAGGGCACAGGTCAGTCTTTCGCTCGGTGGATGTCTGCGGGGGGTGTGCCCCTACAGCTCGGGGTTCACCTCGGCGGTCTCCAGGACACCGGCCTCGACGCCCCACTCGCCCAGGATCTCGGTGTAGGTGCCGTCCTCGATGATGGCATTGAAGGCCGCGGCCACGGCCTCGGCGAGCTCCGTGTCCTCCTTGTGGGTGAGGACGCCGTACGGGGCGGCGTCGTACTGCTCCCCGATGAGCTCCAGGACGCCCTCGCCGGTCTGCTCCAGCGCGTAGACGGCGGTGGGCATGTCGGCCAGGGACGCGTCGTTGACCCCGGAGACGACGGTCTCGGTCGCGAGCGGCTGGTTCTCGAACTTCTGGATGGTGATGGCCTCTTCGCCGGCCTCGACGCAGGCCTCGCTGCGCGCCTCGATGTCGGCGTCGTGGGTGGTGTCGGACTGGACCGCGATGCGCATGCCGCAGGCGTTGTCGGGGTCGACGTCCTGCGGGTTGCCGGTCTGGGCGAACCACTGGGTGCCGGAGGAGAAGTAGCTGATCATGTTGACCTGCTCCATGCGCTCCTCGGTGACGGTGAACGAGGACGAGCCCAGGTCGTAGGTCCCGGTGTCGACGCCGATGACGATGGAGTCGAAGGCGGTCGGCACCCACTCGGCCTCCAGGCCGAGCTTGCCGAGGGCCGCGGTGACCAGGTCCACGTTGAACCCGAGGGCCGTCTCGCCGTCCTCGTCCAGGTACTCCCCGGGCGGGTAGGAGGCCTCGACGCCGATCGTGACGGAACCGGCCTCGGCGATGTCCGCGGGCACCAGCGCGGCGAGCTCCTCGTCGACCTCGACGGCGGGGGCCTCGGGCGTCGCGGTCTCCTCGGAGGCGCCGCCGTCCCCGCCGCACGCGGTCAGGGCCAGGACGCCGGCGACGGACAGGGCGCCCAGGGCGAGAGGCGCGGAGTGGGGCTTGAGCAGAGCCATCGTGGGGTCTCCTTCAGAGCACGGAGTGCCTGGTCGGAGGCGGGTTCGTGGCCCCACCGCCCGAGCCAAAACGACTATTGAGATCATTGTGCGACAAAAGCTGATAAGTCGGTGCCGTCCTATCGTGCCGACCCGCGATTTTCCTGTGGTCACCGTTGTGAGAGGATTGCGTAACGGGTCATCCCCGTGAGAGGCGACCGCGCAGTACTCGCATAAGAGTCCGGCGAAGAACGACTCACCCCCGGCGACACCACCGGTCATGGCCGACCGGCGCCGGAGGAGAGCTCCCCTGGCACCTTCACTTCTTCGCGCGCGGTTCGCACCACTGCCAAGGTCCGCCCCCGTCATGGCCGACGGCCGGGTGGACACGCATACCGAGGGGTTTGAGTAGTGACGACCGTTTCGCGTACCCAAGACCAGCATGCCCACCTCGACGAGGACCCGGCCTTCGCGCTGCACCGCGGTGGCAAGCTCCACATCTCCTCCTCCGTCGACGTCCACGACCACGAGGGGCTGTCCCTCGCCTACACCCCCGGCGTCGCCCGCGTCTGCGACGCCATCGCCGAGACCCCCGAGCTCGTCGAGACCTACACCTGGAAGAGCAACCTGGTCGCCGTCGTCACCGACGGCACCGCGGTGCTGGGCCTGGGCGACATCGGCCCCGAGGCCTCCCTGCCCGTCATGGAGGGCAAGTCGCTGCTGTTCAAGCAGTTCGGCGACGTCGACTCCGTGCCGATCGCCCTGGGCTGCACCGGCGTCGACGAGATCGTCGAGACCGTGGTCCGGATGGCCCCGTCCTTCGGCGGGATCAACCTGGAGGACATCGCGGCCCCCCGCTGCTTCGAGATCGAGCGCCGGCTCCGCGAGCGCCTCGACATCCCCGTCTTCCACGACGACCAGCACGGCACGGCGATCGTCACGGTCGCCGCGCTGCACAACGCCGCGCGCCTGACCGGCCGCACCCTCGCCGACCTGCGCGTCGTCGTCTCCGGAGCGGGCTCCGCCGGGGTCGCCGTCACCAAGATGCTCATCGACGGCGGGATCGGCGACATCGCCGTCGCGGACTCCAAGGGCATGATCCACGACGGACGGGAGGGCCTGAACCCGGTCAAGCAGGAGCTGGCCGGGATCAGCAACCGGGCCGGGCTGCGCGGCTCCATCGAGAGCGCGCTCGCCGGCGCCGACGTGTTCATCGGCCTGTCCGCCGGGGAGGTGCCGGAGTCGGTCGTGGCCACCATGGCCGACGACGCGATCATCTTCGCGATGGCCAACCCCAAGCCCGAGGTGCACCCCGACGTCGCCCGCAAGTACGCGAGCGTCGTCGCCACCGGGCGCAGCGACTTCCCGAACCAGATCAACAACGTGCTGGCCTTCCCCGGCGTGTTCCGGGGGGCGTTCGACGCCCGCGCCACGGACATCACCGAGAACATGAAGCTGGCCGCGGCCGAGGCGCTCGCCGGGCTCGTCGGCGACGACCTGGCCGCCGACTACGTCATCCCCAGCGCCTTCGATCCGCGGGTGGTCCCCGCGGTCTCGGCCGCGGTCGCCGCCCAGGCCCGCGAGGACGGGGTCGTCCGCGCGTAGGGCCGCGCGCACCGTTCCGCGGTCGCGGGGTGGAGGCACCGGTCGGAAGCGGCCGCGGGACGCACCGCGCGGGTCCGCGGTGACACGACGGGGCCCCGGCGCGCACGCGCCGGGGCCCCGTTCCCGTTCCCGTTCCCGTTCCCGTTCCCGTTCCCGTTCCCGTTCCCGTTCCCGTTCCCGTTGTACGGGCGCGTCCGGGGCGGGCCGGACCCGCCCCGTGCGTGCGCCCCTCGGTGTGCGGCGCTGGCCGGTACATCACGGTGAGGCCCGCCCCCGTGCGTGCGCCTCGCGCGTGCGCGCGCGCCTCGCCGGGTTCCGGCACCCGGTGTCCCGTGGGCCCGGGCGGCGGGGGTGTGCCTCCCGGCCGCGTCCCCGGCGGTGGGCGCGTAGCGGTGGCGGGAGCTCCCCGCCGCGCGGGGGACCCGCGGTGGTCGCGGCGGTCGCTGACGCCCCGTCGCCGCGGCGGGCACGGCCCCTCCGGGGCCCCGGCCTCCCCCGACCCCGCCGCGGAGGGGGAGGGGACACGGGAGGGCCCGGCAGGCGCGCCCCCGCGACGCCTGCCGGGCCCCGATCGTCCGGCTACCGGTCCTTGCCGCCGCCCCCGTCGGAGGGGCCGCTCCCGGGTTCCGGTGCTTCGCCGCCCTCCGCGGCGCCGTCCGTGTTCCCGTCACCGGGATCGCCGACGGCCTCGCTCCAGGGGTCCGCTCCCGGGGCGGAGGGCATCGGCCGGGCCTCCGGCCCGTCCTGGGCCCGCTCCCCGGGAGCCGCGTGCGTTCCGGCCGGTCCGCCGGAGTCGCCGGAGTCCCCGGGGTCGGGGGCGACCCCTGCGTCCCGTGCCTCCCCGGCGGCGTCTCCGGACGTCCCGGACCCGGTGTCGCCGTCCCCGGTCGGGCCCCAGTTCCGCGCGTCCCTGCGGATCACCTCGACCGTGTCGTCCAGGATGCGCCGGAGGTCGTGCGCCGCCGCCTCGCCGACGTGGCCCGCCTCGCGGACGACGTCGCGCACCCTGTCGCCGAAGTCGCGCAGAGCCTGGTCGAACTCGGGCCCCCCGGTCCGGCGCTCGGAGTCACCGCGGCTCCAGACCGCGCCGAACGCGCCGAAGCCCTGGGCGAAGCGCTCCCACTCGCGGGCCCAGCGCGAACCGTCCTCGCAGCCCTGGTCCCCGGACCTGCCCCGGGCCCCGTCCTGCGGGTCGGAGGACTCCTCCGACGCCTCCCCGGCCTCCGGGGCGCGCCGTTCCGAGGTGTCGGCCTCCTCCGCGGAGGGGGCGGGCCCCGGGGCCTCGTCGCGACCGCGGTCGGCCCGGTCGCCCCCGGCCGGGGGCTCGGGGCGGCGCGCGCCGCCCGCGGCGAACTTCAGCTCCTCGCGCAGCGAGCTGATGGTGGCGCGCACGTCCTGCTTGACCGCCCGCGCGACGTCCCGGACGGAGTCGGTGAGCTCCTTCTCCAGGTCGTCGAGGTCGCCGCTGCGGCCGCGCAGTTCGGCGCGGCCCTTGTCCGTGAGCCGGTAGACCTTGCGGCCGCCCTCCTCGGTGTGGGTGACCAGGCCCTCCTCCTCCAGCCGCGCGAGGCGCGGGTAGATGGTGCCGGGGGAGGGCGAGTACACCCCGAGGAAGCGGTCGCGGAGCAGGCTGATGATCTCGTAGCCGTGCCGCGGGCTCTCGTCCAGCAGTTTGAGCAGGTAGAGCCGCAGTCTGCCGTGGCCGAAGATGGTGCTCATTCAGGCCCCCTCGGGGATCGCGGCCGGTGCCTCGGGCGCGCGCCGCAGCAGCGCGGTTCGCCCCGACGCGGAGTTGACGGTGATGGAGGCGGGGTCGACACCGCTGCCGATCTTTCCGCTGAGGATCGTCCTGGCCGGGGCGCTGCGCCGGTCCAGGCCGAAGTCGGAGTTCACGGGCGAGGTCGAGGTGCGCAGCTCGACGGTCGCCGAGGTGTCGGCGGGGACCCGCAGGGCGATCTCCCCGGACACCGAGTTGAGCCGCACCCGGCCGGCGGGCGCGATGTCGGTGTCGGCGAGCAGCTGGCCCGACACCGTCTTGGCGCTCAGCGCGGAGAGGCGGCCGCCGGCCACCGCCAGCTGGCCGCTGACGCTGTTGAACTTGAGGTTGCCGCTGGCGCCCCGCACGGCGGTGTTGCCCGAGACGGTGGCGATCTCGGTCTCGCCCGAGGCCTCGTCGAGGGTGATCTCGCCGGAGGCGGTCCGCAGCTGGCTGCGCGCGCTGATCCCCGCCGCCACGATGGGCGCGGTGGCCGTGGTGACCTCCACCGGGCAGTCGTGGGGAAGGCGCAGGTTGACGGTCGCCCTGCGGTGCTGCACGCGCTTGTAGGCGGAGAGCTGCATCGGGCGGAGCCGGTCCAGGAAACCGGGCCCGGTGAGGTCCTCGTACTGGATGGTGAGGATGCCGGCCTCCTGGGTGACCAGGAGGGGGTCGCCCACGATGTCGGTGACTTCGAAGGTGGCCGGGTCGTCGGTGGGCAGGATGTTGACGTGACCGCCGATGATCCGGACCCGCAACGCGACGATGCCGTCCAGGGTCTGGGTCATCGGCCTGTCGATGGTCCAACGCGCCATCGTGTGATCCCTTCGCTTGCTCTGTGCCTTCACGATATGTCGCGAGTGGGGGGAACTCAAGATATGTCGCGTAGTTTCGGGGGCGGTTCAGGGAGGAGCAGGGGTTCTCCCCGAGGCCGGACCGGGGCCCGGGCCCCGGTCCGGCTCCGCGGGCGAGCGCTTCGGCGGGGCGCCCGGCGGCCCGGGCCGCGCGTACGGCCTCCCGCCGGGCGCGCCCCGAGGCGGCCGGGCGTCCGGCCCCGGACACGGGAAAGGGGCCCGGGTCGCCATGACCCGGGCCCCTCGCACCCCGCCGCTCACGCGGAGGGGCGGTGACTACTCCTCGTCGTCCTCGTCGTCCAACCGGGCCAGCCAGGTGGCCAGCCGGTCGACCGGCGTCTCGAACTCGGGGTGGACGTCGGTGAACACCCGCAGCTGCTCGGCGAGCCAGGCGAAGCTGACCTCCTCCTCGCCGCGGCGGCCCTCCAACTCCTCGATCCCGCGATCGGTGTAGTACACGCTCTGCCCCGTCCTCAGTCGGCGGGCGGGAACACCGTGTCCACCAGGGCACGCTGCTCGGCCTCGTGGCGCTTGGCCGAACCGGCCGCCGGCGCGGAGGAGGCCGGACGCGAGATCCGGGTGAACGGACGGTCGAGCTGCTCGGAGAAGACCAGCGCGACGAAGGGCCACGGGCCCATGTTCGCCGGCTCCTCCTGCACCCACAGGACCTCGCCCGCGTTCGGGAAGGCCTTGAGCTGCTCGCGGATCTCCTCGATCGGCAGCGGGTAGAGCCGCTCCGCCCGGATGATCGCCGTGTGCTTGTCACCGCTCTTGCGGCGCGCGGCGTCCAGGTCGTAGTAGATCTTCCCGGAGCACAGCACCACGCGGCGCACCTTGTCGGGCGCGATCGAGTCGTCCGGGATCAGCGGCTGGAAGTGCCCCGACGTGAACTCGGACGTGGCCGAGGTGGCGGCCTTGAGGCGCAGCACCGACTTGGGCGTGAACACCACCAGCGGGCGCTGGAACGGCGACTTGGCCTGCCAGCGCAGCAGGTGGAAGTAGCTCGCCGGGGTCGACGGCATCGCGACGGTCATGTTCTCCTGCGCGCACTGCTGCAGGAACCGCTCGATGCGGGCGGACGAGTGGTCCGGCCCCTGGCCCTCGTAGCCGTGCGGCAGCAGCAGGGTCACGCTGGAGCGCTGGCCCCACTTCTGCTCGCCCGCGGTGATGTACTCGTCGATGACGGTCTGGGCGCCGTTGACGAAGTCGCCGAACTGCGCCTCCCACATGACCAGCGCGTCCGGACGGGTCAGCGAGTAGCCGTACTCGAAGCCCAGCGCCGCGTACTCGCTCAGGAGCGAGTCGTGCGCGTGGAAGCGGGTGGTCCCCTCGTCGAACTGCTTGAGCGGCGTGTAGGTCTCGCCGGTGTCGCGGTCCATGATGGCGGCGTGGCGCTGCCCGAAGGTGCCGCGGCGGCTGTCCTGACCGATCAGGCGGACGGGGTGGCCGTCGAGCAGCACCCCGCCGAAGGCCAGCAGCTCACCGGTCGCCCAGTCGATGGCGTCGGTCTCGACCATCGTCGCGCGGCGGGTCAGCTGGGGCGCCAGCCGCGGGTGCGGCGTGAAGCCCTCGGGCAGCGACACCTGGGTGTCGATGATCCGCTTGACCGTCTCGGAGCTGATCGCCGTCTCCACCGCGGAGTGGTCCAGGCGGCCCTCGGTGAACACCTCGGGCTTGACCACGGCGCCCGGCTCGATCGGCTTCTTCTCGCCCTCGCGGGTCTCGGTGAAGGCCCGTTCGAGCTCGGACTGGTAGTCGCGCAGGGCCGACTCGGCCTCCTCCACGGTGATGTCCCCGCGGCCGATGAGGGCCTCGGTGAACAGCTTCCGGGTGGAGCGCTTGGCGTCGATGACGTCGTACATCAGCGGCTGGGTGAACGCGGGGTTCTCGCCCTCGTTGTGACCGCGGCGGCGGTAGCAGATGAGGTCGATCACGACGTCCTTGTTGAACGCCTGGCGGTACGCGAAGGCCAGGTGCGCGACCCGGACCACGGCCTCGGGGTCGTCCCCGTTGACGTGGAAGATCGGCGCCTGCACCATGCGCGCCACGTCCGTGGCGTACACGCTGGAGCGGCTGTCGGCCGGGGAGGTGGTGAAGCCCACCTGGTTGTTCACGATGACGTGCACCGTGCCGCCGGTCCGGTAGCCGCGCAGCTGCGACAGGTTGAGCGTCTCGGCCACCACGCCCTGGCCGGCGAACGCGGCGTCGCCGTGGATCAGGATCGGCAGCACCGTGAAACCGTGCGGGCCCTTGTTGAGGACGTCCTGCTTGGCACGGACGATGCCCTCGGCGACCGGGTCGACCGTCTCCAGGTGGGACGGGTTGGCGGCCAGCGAGATCTGGATCCTGTCGCCCTCGCGGGTCTCGAAGACCCCCTCGGTGCCCAGGTGGTACTTGACGTCACCCGAGCCGTGCGCGCTGCGCGGGTCGAGGTTGCCCTCGAACTCGCCGAAGATCTGCCCGTACGACTTGCCGCAGATGTTGGCGAGCACGTTCAGCCGGCCGCGGTGGGCCATGCCGATGACGGCCTCGTCCAGCTCGGCCTTGGCCGCCCGCGAGATCACGCCGTCCAGCAGCGGGATCAGCGACTCCCCGCCCTCGAGCGAGAAGCGCTTCTGGCCCACGTACTTGGTCTGGAGGAAGGTCTCGAACGCCTCGGCGCTGTTGAGCCTGTGCAGGATGTGCAGCTGCTCGTCGCGGTCGAGCTTCTCGTGCTCGCGCTCGACGTGCGACTGGATCCACTCCCGCTCCTCCGGGCTCTGGATGTGCATGTACTCGATACCCACCGTGCGGCAGTAGGTGTCGCGCAGCACGCCCAGCACGTCGCGGAGCTTCATGACCTGCTTGCCGCCGAAGCCCCCGGTGGGGAACTCGCGGTCCAGGTCCCACAGGGTGAGGCCGTGCTCGAGCACGTCCAGGTCGGGGTGCTTGCGCTGCTCGTGGTCCAGCGGGTTGGTGTCGGCCATGAGGTGGCCGCGCACGCGGTACGCGTGGATGAGCTCCTGGACCCGGGTGGTCTTGTCGAGCTGCGTCGCCTTGTTGACGTGGATGTCCTGCACCCAGCGCACCGGCTCGTACGGGATCCGCAGCGAGTTGAAGATCTCGTCGTAGAAGCCGTCCTCGCCCAGGAGGAGCTGGTGGATCCGGCGGAGGAACTCGCCGGACTGCGCGCCCTGGATGATCCGGTGGTCGTAGGTCGACGTGATCGTCATGACCTTGCTGATGCCGAGCTCGCTCAGGGTGTCCTGGGACGCCCCCTGGAACTCCGCCGGGTACTCCATCGCGCCGACGGCGAGGATGGTGCCCTGGCCGGGCATGAGGCGCGGGACCGAGTGCACGGTGCCGATGCCGCCCGGGTTGGTCAGGCTGATCGTGGTGCCCTGGAAGTCGGTCACGCCCAGCTTGTTGGCGCGGGCCTTGCGGACGATGTCCTCGTAGCCGCTCCAGAACTCGTTGAAGTCCATCTCGTCGGAGCCCTTGATGCTGGGCACCACGAGCTGACGGGAACCGTCGGCCTTCTGGAGGTCGATCGCGAGACCGAAGTTCACGTGCTCGGGCTTGGCCACGCCCGGCTTTCCGTCGACCTCGACGTAGGAGTAGTTCATCTCCGGCATGGCCTTGGCGGCCTTGACCATCGCGTAGCCGATGAGGTGGGTGAAGGAGACCTTCCCACCGCGTCCGCGCCGGAGGTGGTTGTTGATGACGATGCGGTTGTCGAACAGGAGCTTGACCGGCACCGCGCGCACACTCGTCGCGGTGGGCATGGTCAGACTCGACTCCATGTTGGTAGCGGTCCGCGCGGGTGCACCGCGCAGACGCTCCTGCTTGACCTGGAGTGCCTCGTCCTTGCTCCCCTGCGCGGGCGCAGGGGGGGCAGCGGACTTCTTCGGCGCCGGGGCTGCGGGAGTCTTCTGGTCCTGCGCCTTGGCAGCACCCCCGCCCTTCGCGCCGGCAGTCTCCGCGGGCTTGTAGTCCGCGAAGAAGTTCCACCAGGCCTTGTCGACGGAGTTCGGGTCGTTCAAGTACTTCTGATAAAGCTCCTCGACCAACCACTCGTTGGGACCGAAGTCTGTCAGGGGTTGAGACGCCTCAGACGACACGGCGGAGATCGCCCACTTCCGCAGCTCGCTTGTGAATGTGTATGAAGACGGGTGGCTGCTGGCAAGGCGGGCTCGAAGGAACGTGGGAGCATCCCCGCACATGCGGGAAGCATCTGACCTGGCCAGCACTCGTCGGATACCAGGCTACTTGTACCGGCCTCCTCGCGGGGAACCCGGGCGTTGTTGAAACTAGGAGATAGGTAACAATGTTTCACATCGTTGCTCTCCCTACGCACGGGTAACTAAGCGAAGCGTTGTTATGCCGTCTGTTTTGTATGGTTTTCAGGGGATTTTGAGATGTGAAGACACTGTCCTCGTTCGGCCGACCGGGGTGTGGCGCGTGCCACTCGGGGGTCCCGGGAGAGCGGGAGCCGGCGGCGGACGGACCGCGTCGGAGTGGGTGTGAGCGGCCGGGCAGGACGGCCGGGTCCTCTCCGCCGGCGTTTCCCAGCGGAGGCGGGGGGACCCGGGCCCGGCCGCGGACCCCCTTCCCCTCCCCCTGTCCGGGTGGCCCGGTGGTCGGCGTCCCGCCTCTTTCCCTGGTCCCCGCGGGCCGCCGACGGGTGAAACGCCGGTCCGGGGCGCCGAGGATGCGCGGATCTGCGCGCTCTCCGGAGTTCTCCCACGGAACAGGCCCCGCGCTGTCTACGATCTCGGTGACGAGCACACCGACGTCGCGGGGTAGGGGAGGCCCATGAGGGGGCTGGGGGAACTGGAGGCGGCCATCATGGACGCGCTGTGGCGGTCGGACGCACCGCTCTCGGTGCGCCAGGTCCGCGAGAACATGGTCTACGACCGCGACATCGCCTACACGACCGTCATGACGGTCGCGAACATCCTCTTCCACAAGGCTCTGCTGGACCGGGAGAAGTGCGGGCGCGCCTGGGTGTACTGGCCCCGGGAGACGCACGCCGAGTACACCGCGCGGGTGATGGACGAGGTCCTCAACACGGGCCCCGACCCGCGCGCCACGCTGCTCAGCTTCGTGGAGCGCTTCAGCGACGAGGACATGGTGCGCTTCCACCAGATGCTCAGCCAGGTGCGGGGCCGCCGCGGCATCGCCAGCTGACCCCGTTCAGGGCAGGCCGGGCCGGGCACGGCCGTTCCGGGCGGGCCGGGGAGGCGCCGCCTCCCCGGCCCGGGGCTACTCCAGGACCCAGCTGCGCCCCTCGGCCGCCAGCTTCTCGACGAGGGTGGCGCTGTCGTGCTCCTTGGCGAACAGGTGCTCGGGCCGGGTGATCGGCACGATCCACAGCCAGCGCACCGGATCCCCCTGGAAGGAGAGCCCGGAGGTGTCCAGCGGCCGGTGGTCGGGGTGCGCGACCAGGGGGGCGGGGTCCTCCATCAGCAGGACCGCGCCCGCGCCGCCGCGCATCGCCCGGTCCTCGGGGTTGTCCAGCCACTTCACCGTGTGGCCGGTGCCGAACCACGTGACCGCCCGCCAGGGGAACGCGCCGATCCACCGGAAGATCCTGGCGGCCCGGTGGGCGGGCATGGTCGTGGCCAGGGCCAGTTCGACGCGCGCGTGCTGGGAGGTGTTGGCCATGTAGCGGTCCAGGGTGGGCATGCGCTGGCCGCACATCCCGACGGTGGACAGGACCGTGAACGGGCGCTCCGCCGTGGGCGGGCGCTCGGACACGCGGAGCAGGGGCGGGTGCCCGTCGGACACGTCCCAGTAGTGGCCGGGCTCGCCGACGCGGCGGTTGAGGTGGCTCAGGACGGTGCGCTGCACGCTCCGCCACGCCCCCGAGGCCCGGCGCCAGTCCCAGTAGGCCTCGGCGTGCACGACGCGCGGCCACAGCTGGCCGCGCACCGAGTCCAGCTCCCAGGCGTAGGCGCTGCGGCCGATGGCCTCCCGCGCGTAGCCGGGGAGCCCGCTGTCCGCCTCGGCCCAGCCGGGGATGACCGCGAGCAGGCCCTCCTCGTCGACCAGGGCCACGCCGTCGCCCTCCTCGAACCACACCGCGCGCAGGCACGAGGGGTCGAAGCGGGGGCGGCCCTGCGGGTGCTTGGTGTACGCCTCCGGCATGAGGGGCGCCTGGCCCTCGTACAGCCCGCCCGACTCGCTCGTGCGGGGGGCCATCTCGTGGTTGGCCAGCCACACGGGCACCCGGATGCGGCCCCGGGCGTCCAGCAGGTAGGCGGCCGTGGTGTGTGAGTCGCACTCCACCACGACACGGCGGCTCTGGTACGGGCTGATCTCGTCGAGCAGGACGTCGATCCCTGTCACCGGCCCTCCAACGCGCCGATCCCCTGATTGTCGTGGCTGGTGGACGAACTCGTCCGGGCCGTCCACACAGTGCGTAGAATCGACGGTAGTGCCCTGACAGGCGGAGCTGCACCGCAGCCGCGTATAGGTCGTATAACGACCCGAGCCGCTGCCACCCGCGCCGGGCCGAGACCATCGACTCCACCCCTTACGGACTCTCTATGCCCGCCGAGCTCACCTTTGTCGCCCCGCGCCGTGCCAAGCCTCCCCGGCACCTGGCCGACCTCAGCCCCGAGGAGCGGGCCGAGGTCGTCACCGAACTGGGGGAGAAGCCCTTCCGTGCCAAGCAGCTCGCCAAGCACTACTTCGGCGGGCTGGAGTCGGACACCGAAGCGATGACCGACCTGCCGGCGGAGTCCAGGGCACGCCTCGGCGAAGCCCTGCTGCCCACCCTCCTGACGCCCGTCAGGCACGTCACCGCCGACAAGGGGATGACGCGCAAGACCCTGTGGAAGGCGTTCGACGGGGTCCTGTTCGAGTCCGTGCTCATGCGCTACCCGGACCGCGTGACCCTGTGCATCTCCTCACAGGCCGGCTGCGGCATGAACTGCCCGTTCTGCGCCACCGGCCAGGCGGGCCTGACCCGCAACCTGTCCACGGGCGAGATCGTGGAGCAGGTCGTCGCCAGCGCCCGCGACCTGGCGCGCGGCGAGGTCGCCGGGGGGCCGGGTCGGATCAGCAACATCGTGTTCATGGGCATGGGGGAGCCCATGGCCAACTACAAGCGCGTCCTCCAGACGGTGCGCCGCATCACCGACCCCGTGCCCAACGGCATGGGCATCTCCCAGCGCGGCGTGACCGTGTCGACCGTCGGCCTGGTGCCCGCGATCAACAAGCTCATCGACGAGAGGATGCAGGTCCGCCTCGCGATCTCCCTGCACGCCCCCGACGACGAGCTGCGGGACGAGCTGGTGCCGATCAACACCCGCTGGAAGGTCGGGGAGGTCCTGGACGCCGCCTGGCGCTACGCCGGGACCACCGGCCGCCGGGTCTCCATCGAGTACGCGCTCATCAAGGACATCAACGACCAGGCGTGGCGGGCCGACCTGCTCGGCAAGCTCCTCAAGGGCCACCTGGTGCACGTCAACCTCATCCCGCTCAACCCCACCCCCGGTTCCAAGTGGACGGCCTCGCGGCCGGAGGACGAGCGCGAGTTCGTCCGGCGGCTCCAGGCGCACGGGGTGTCGGTCACGGTCCGCGACACGCGCGGACAGGAGATCGACGGGGCCTGCGGGCAGCTCGCGGCGGCCGAGAACTGACCGGGGCCGGGCCCGGGGGCGGCAGGTGATCGAGACAGCGCTGGCCTTCGCGGTCGCCCTCGTCTCCGGGGCCGTCCCGGTGATCAACATCGAGATCTACCTGGTGGGCGCCGTCGTCGCCATGGACGACGGCGCCCTCGTCGCGATGGCCGTCGCCGCGGGGCTGGGGCAGACACTCGGCAAACTTCCCTACTTCTACGTGGGGCGGGGCACGATCGCCGTGCCGTGGATGCGCCGCAAGGCGCAGACCCCGGGCAAGTGGGCGGAGCGCGCCGAGGGATGGCGGCGCAAGGCGGAGGCGCGACCCGCCTGGGGCGCGGGGCTGGTGGCCCTGAGCTCCTTCGCCAGCGTCCCGCCGTTCGTGGTGGTGTCGGTGCTGGCCGGGGTGGTGCGCATGAACGTCGTGCTGTTCTCCGCGGTCACCTTCGCCACCCGCACCGCGCGGTTCCTCGTCGTGGTGTTCGCCCCCGCCTGGGCGATGTCCTTCCTGCCCTGATCCGGGCCGGGGTCAGGCGGTCGCCGGGGCCCACCCCCGCAGCCCGCCGGTCGCACTGCGGGCCGCCCCCGCACCACCGTCCCGCTCACACCCGGGGGGCGGGCCACCGTGTCCGCCCACCGGGACGGGCAGCCGCGGCATCGTCTCGAACGCCCTCAGGCCCATGACCCGGCCGTCCGGGTCGAGCAGCCCGCCGAACACCGAGACGAGCACGCCGTACGCGAGCCATGCCCACCCCAGGGGGGCCAGGCGCGGCGCCGCGCCCACGAGGAGCGCGGTCAGGGCGACGTCGCCGGAGCCCTCCCCCCTCCGGGGGCCGGACACAGGCCCATCACGCTGAACACGTGTTCAGGCGCTCGGCAAGGGCGTCGCGCACCCGCGTCCGCCGCCGGGCCGGGCCGGGCGGGGAAGCGGTCGTACACTCGGGTCACGGCGCCCCCGGGCGCCCCCACAACCACGAGGAGAGGTCCATGGTGCAGGTCGCGGTCGCCCAGTTCGCCCCCGGGCGGGACAAGGCGGAGAACCAGCGCTCGGTGGCGCGGCTGACCGCGCGCGCCGCCGCGGAGGGGGCGCGCGTGGTCCTCTTCCCCGAGTACGCGATGTTCACGGCGTCGCGCATGGACCACCGCTACGTCGAGGCGGCCGAGCCCCTGGACGGCCCCTTCGTCTCGTCGGCCGCGGACACCGCCCGCCGGGAGGGCGTGCACGTCGTCCTGGGCGTCAACGAGGCGGGGGAGGACCCGGAGCGTTTCACGAACACCCTGGTGGCCCTCTCCCCGGGCGGGGACCGGGTGGCGCGCTACCGCAAGATCCACCTGTACGACGCGTTCGGCGCGAGGGAGTCGGACGTGCTGAGGCCCGGGCCCGTCGAGGAGCCGGAGACCTTCGCCGTGGACGGCGTGGTGTTCGGACTCCAGACCTGCTACGACCTGCGCTTCCCCGAGGTGACGCGGCGGATCGTCGACGCGGGGGCTCACGTGGTGCTGCTGGCGGCGCAGTGGGTCCCCGGCCCCCTGAAGGAGGAGCACTGGCGGACGCTGGCCCGCGCCCGTGCCGTCGAGAACACCGTGTACGTCGCCGCGTCCGGCCAGGCGGCCCCGACGGGATCGGGCAACAGCATGGTGGTCGACCCGATGGGGACCCCCGTCGCGGCCCTGGGGGAGCAGTCCTTCGCGATCGCCACGGCCCAGGTTTCGGCCGACAGGGTCGAGGAAGTGCGGGGGATCAATCCCGCGCTGTCACTGCGCCGTTTCTCGGTCTGCGAGCGTCCTTCGGGCTGAAGGGCGCGCTGCGAGTCCGTTGTAGATATCAGACAAAGGGTATGAACATGCAGTTGATGACAGGGGTCTTCCCAGACTTGATCACTTAGGGTTATGATCTCCCTGCACGGAGTGATTTAGTTCGGTCCGGACCCTTCCAGGCGCCCAGCGCTTCTGATTCAATAAAGAGCCGGTAACTATCGGCCCGCCAGACTGTCCTAAACCACGGGGGGAGCAAGGACATTGCGCGGAACGAGCACGATGTGCGATCCAGACACGCTGCCTGACGACTCACACGACACCTACGTCTACGACCCGGGATCGCTGAGCGGGGCGCAGTGCACGGGGGATGCCTGCGTCGTCTGCCACGCCAAGTGGCCGCGGCCCCGCAAGGTCCTCGGGGAGCTGCCGGACGGAAGCCGCGTCTTCGGTTGTGAGGAGTGTGCGGGGATCATCGGCGTCGATCCGGGGATACCCGCCGGTGAACGGCTGTTCGCGGTGCGGTAGGAGCGGCAGGACGGTCGCGCTCCGGGTCCAGGGGGAGAGACGGACCCGGAGCGCTTCCGCTGACGCGCCCGCTTCCATCGGGGAGGAGGGGAAATGAGCGCGTCTATCCCGGATGGTCTCCTGTGACGGCCGACGCCGCCGAACACGCCCCGTGAGGGGCGTCCGGGGACAACGATACTCCGTGTCGTCCCCCGTCGACCGTCAGTGAGAGACATCCGTCCGGTATTTCCCCGAACTCGGACTAGCCGTTGGTGGGGAACCCCAGGTCGACGCCGCCGGAGGGCCGCCGCCCCGGGTCGGTCCAGCGCGCCGTGACCGCCTTCGTGCGGGTGTAGAAGTGGACACCCTCCGTGCCGTGCGCGTGGGAGTCGCCGAAGAGCGACTGCTTCCATCCGCCGAACGAGTAGTAGGCCACCGGCACGGGGATCGGGACGTTGATCCCGACCATGCCGACCTGGACCTCGTTCTGGAACCGGCGCGCGGCGCCGCCGTCGTTGGTGAAGACCGCGGTCCCGTTGCCGTACGGGTTGGCGTTGACCAGCCCCACCGCCTCGTCGTAGTCGCGCACGCGCAGCACGCTCAGCACCGGGCCGAAGATCTCGTCCCGGTAGCAGGCCATCTCCGGGCCGACGCGGTCGAGCAGAGAGGGACCCAGCCAGAAGCCGCCGGGGTCCCCGTCCGGGACCGGGTGCAAACGGCCGTCGATGGCCAGGGTCGCGCCCTCCCGGACCCCCGACTCCAGGTACGAGGCGACCTTGTCGCGGTGCTCCCGCGTGACCAGCGGGCCCATGTCGCTGCGGTCGTCGTCGCCGGGACCGACCCTCAGCCGGGACACCCGCTCGCGGATCCTCTCGACCAGCCCGTCCGCCACGGAGTCGACCACGGCCACCGCCGAGACGGCCATGCAGCGCTCGCCCGCCGAGCCGAAACCGGCCGACACCGCCGAGTCCGCCGCCAGGTCCAGGTCGGCGTCGGGCAGCACCACCATGTGGTTCTTGGCCCCGCCCAGCGCCTGCACGCGCTTGCCGTGCCCGGCGGCGGTCCGGTAGACGTACCGGGCGATCGGGGTGGAGCCCACGAAGCTGACCGCGGCCACGCCGGGGTGCTCCAGGACGGCGTCCACCGCCTCCTTGTCGCCGTGCACGACGTTGAACACCCCGGCGGGCAGCCCCGCGTCGGCCCACAGCCCGGCCAGCAGCACGGCCGCCGACGGGTCCTTCTCGCTGGGCTTGAGCACGAACGTGTTGCCGCAGGCGATGGCGATCGGGAACATCCACATCGGCACCATGGCGGGGAAGTTGAACGGGGTGATCCCGGCGACCACGCCGAGCGGCTGGAGGATCGAGTAGGAGTCCACGCCGGTGGACACGTTCTCGGAGTAGCCGCCCTTGAGCAGGTGCGGGATGCCGCAGGCGAAGTCCACGACCTCCAGTCCGCGGGCCACCTCTCCCCGGGCGTCGGAGAACACCTTGCCGTGCTCGGCGCTGATCAGCTCCGCGAGGCGGTCCTGGTCGCGGGCCAGGAGTTCGCGGAAGCGGAACAGGATCTGCACGCGCCGGGAGAGCGGGGTGTCCCGCCATCCCGGGAAGGCCTCCCGCGCGGCGGCGACCGCCGCGTCGACCTCCCCGGCCCCGGCCAGGTCGACCGTGCCCGACACCCGGCCGGACGCCGGGTCGTGGATGTCGCCCCGTCGCCCGGCGGCCCCCTCGTGGGCGCGCCCGCCGATCCAGTGGGTGACGTGCTTGCTCATGTGATCCCTCTCCTCGTCCACAGGCGTTGTCCACAGGTGCGGGGACGCGGGCGTGCGCGGAGGGGGCCGGGGAATCCCCTGAATGGGGGACCCGCAGTCACACCGGCCCCTCCGGCACACCGGGCCCCGCGGGGGCCTCAGGCCCCGTCGTTCACGGCGTGCACCGCGTCCAGCAGCACGTCGCGGCCCTCCACGGCCTCCTCCTGCGACAGCGTCAGGGGCGGGGCCATCCGCAGCACGTTGCCGTGCACGCCCCCCTTGCCCACCAGCAGCCCCCGCTCCCGGGTCTCCTCCTGGACCCGTCCGGCCAGCGCCGGCGCCGGGGCGCCCGTGGCGGGGTCGGACATCTCCACGGCGAACATCAGCCCCTTGCCGCGCACGTCCTTCACGCTCGGCAGGGCGGTCAGCGCCTTCAGCCCCTCCATGATCAGGGAGCCCTGCCGCCGCGCGTTCCCCTGGAGGTCGTGCTCCAGCACGTAGTCCAGGGTCGCCCCCGCGGCCGCCATCGCCACCGGGTTGCCGCCGAAGGTGGCCACGCCCAGCGCGCCCAGCCGGTCCATCAGGTCGCCGCGTGCCACGACACCGCCCACCGCGAAGCCGTTGCCCAGCCCCTTGGCGAAGGTCATGGCGTCCGGGGTCACCCCGTGGTTGCCGATGCCGAAGAAGCTCGTCCCCGTCCGGCCCCACCCCGTCTGCACCTCGTCGGACACGAACAGGATGCCGTGCTCGTCCAGCACCTCCTTGTACGCGGCGTACAGGCCGTCCGGCGGCATCGCGAACCCGCCCACGCCCTGGATCGGCTCGGCGATCAGGCACGCCACGCCGGGCGCGGCCGTGTCCAGGACGTCGCGCAGGTCGGCGACGCACGCCTCGACGTACTCGCGGTCCGACATCCCCCGGAAGGCGGGAGCGGCGTGGTCGGTGCCGTGCAGGTAGTGCACGTTCAGCGGTGACAGGGAGGAGTTCTTCCACGCACGGTTGCCGGTCACCGCCACGGTGCCGAAGGAGCGCCCGTGGTAGCTGCCGCGCATCGCCAGCACCTCGTCGCTCCCCCGCGCGAACGTGGCCAGCAGCAGGGCGGTCTCGTTGGCCTCGGTGCCCGAGTTGGTGAAGAAGACCTTCGCGTCCGGGATGCCCGACAGGCCCGCGATCCTCTCCGCCAGCTCGACCTGGTTGCGGATCAGGTACAGCGTGGAGGTGTGCACGACCCCCTTGGCGATCTGGCGCTCGACGGCCTCCCGGACCTCGGCCACGTCGTAGCCGAGCATGTTGGTCACGATGCCGGTGAAGAAGTCCAGGTACGTGTTGCCGTCGGCGTCCGTGACACGGGCGCCCTTGCCGCTGGTGATCTCCAGCGGGGAGTCGTAGTAGAGGGGCAGCCAGGAGGGCATGACCGCGCGGTGGCGCGAGAGAAGTTCCGACATGGCTCCAGTCTCGCCCGCTCCCACCCGGATGGCCAGGATCACCGTGTTGACAACATGGTGGCCGGGTTTACGCTCTGTCAAGGACGGTCGGAGGCGCTCCGACCCGGGGACGTGTGTCCGCGGCGCGGACACCGTGTAAGGACGGGCGGCCCAGCGCCGACACTGCGTCCGGGGCGGTCTCCTAGAATGGGCCGGTGCTCCCCACCCTCGCCGAGGTCCTCCGGCTCCCCGCCCTGCGACGTGCCCGCCCCCGGGTCGTGGTCGGGGCCGAACTGCTCGACGACGTGGCCGTGCGCTGGGTCCACATCGCCGAGGTCACCGACCTCGCCCACCTGCTCCGGGGCGGTGAGCTGGTGCTCAGCACCGGCATCGCCCTGCCCGACGACCCCGAGGCCCTCCGCCGCTACATCGACGACCTCGCCGCCGTGGGCGTCAGCGGCATCGCGGTCGAGCTCGGGCGCAAGTACCACGCCGAGCTGCCCCCCGCCTTCCTCGACGCCGCCCGCGACGCCGGGGTGCCGGTCGTCCTGCTGGACCGCGAGGCCAGGTTCGTCGAGATCACCGAGGCCGTGCACATCCGCGTCGTGAACGAGCAGCTGGAGGAGTTGCGCGAGTCCGAGAAGCTGCACTCGGTGTTCACCCAGCTGTCGGTGGAGGGCGCCGACGCCGGCCGCATCCTGCACGAGGTGGCCCAGCTGTCCGGCTGCCCCGTGGTCCTGGAGAACCTCACCCACCAGGTGCTGGCCTGCGACCTCAACGGCGAGGACCCCGGCACCCTGCTCACCTCCTGGGAGAGCCGCTCGCGCGCCGTCCGCTCGGGTTCGCGCACCGTCCACGTGCCCGCCACCGGGTGGCTGGTCACCACGGTCGGGGCGCGCGGGCAGGACTGGGGGAGGCTGATCCTCGTCGCCGGGGCCGGCCCCACCCCGCGCCAGAGCATGCTCATCGAACGCGCCGCCACCACCCTGGCCCTGGGCCGGCTGCTCGAACGCCAGGAGGAGAGCCTGGAGCGGCAGACGCACCGGACGATCATCGCGGGCATCATCGACCGCGCCTACTCCGACCCGGAGGAGGCGCTGGTCCGGGCCCGGGCCGTGGGCGTCCCGCTCAACGGACGCGAGCTCGTGGGGGTGGTGCTGCGCCTGCGCGAGAGCGGGACCGGCCTCGCCGCCCAGGCCCGGCTGTCCGACACGGCGGAGGGGGCCGCGCGCGCGTGCCGCGAACTGCGCCTGCCCGCCCTGGTCGGCTCGCTGGACGACCTGCGCGTGGGGATCCTGCTCGCCCTGCCCGGCAGGCAGCGGCTCGACCCGACCCTGTACATGCTCTCCGAGCGGGTGCGGGGAGCGATCGGGGACGCGGCCGTGCTGGCCGTGGGCTCCTCCGTCGACGGCATCCGGGAGGTGCGGCGCTCCTTCCTGGAGGCGCGCCAGGTCGGGGACGTGGCCGTCCGCCAGAGCGACGACCGGCCCTTCTACCGGCTGCCCGACCTCCACCTGCGCGGCCTGCTCCACCTGTTCCGGGACGACGAGCGGTTGCAGACCTACGTCGAGCGCGAGCTGGGCCCCCTCCTGGACCACGACGCCCGGCACGGGAGCGACCTCACCGACATGCTCCGCCACTACCTCGGCGCCGGCCGCAACAAGGCGCTGGCGGCGAACCGCGCCCACCTGTCCCGCCCCGCGTTCTACGACCGGCTGCGGCGCGTCTCCCACGTCCTCGAAGCGAACCTGGACTCGGTGGAGACCTGCGTGTCCCTGCACGTGGCGCTCCTGTCGCTGGACTCGGTGCGCGACGAGCGCTGAGGCCCCGGGAACGCGGCGGCGCCGGGCCCCGCGGGGCCCGGCGCCGCCGGGGACCGGTCAGAGGCGGTCGAACGCCTCGGCCAGGATGTCCAGACCCTCGTGCAGGAGGTCGTCGCCGATGACCAGCGGCGGCAGCATGCGGATCACGTTGCCGTAGGTGCCCGCGCTCAGCAGGATCAGCCCCTGGGAGTGGCAGTGCGCCAGGACCTTGGCGAGCGCCTCGGGGGCGGGGGCCTTGTCCTCGCCCTCGACCAGTTCGATCGCGATCATCGCGCCGCGGCCGCGCACGTCGCCGATCACGTCGTGCCGGGAGGCCAGCTCGCGCAGGCGCCCCAGCATCAGCTCGCCGATCTCCCGGGCGCGTCCGACCAGGTCGTCGGATGCGATCGCGTCGAGCGCCGCCAGTGCCGCCGCGCACGCGGCGGGGTTGCCGCCGTAGGTGCCGCCGAGGCCCCCGCTGTGCACGGCGTCCATGAGCTCGGCGCGGCCGGTCACCGCGGCCAGCGGGAGGCCGCCCGCGATGCCCTTGGCCGTCGTGATCAGGTCCGGGACGACGCCCTCGTGGTCGCAGGCGAACATGTCGCCGGTGCGCGCGAAGCCGGTCTGCACCTCGTCCGCGACGAACACGATCCCGTTGGCGCGGCAGAACTCGGCCACCGCGGGCAGGAAGCCCGGCGCCGGCTCGATGAAACCGCCCTCGCCCTGGATCGGCTCGATCACCACGGCCGCGACGTTGCGGGCGCCGATCTGCTTGGTGATCTGCTCGACGACCATGGCGGCGGCCTCGGGGCCGCAGTTCTCCGGACCGGTCGGCCAGCGGTACGGGTAGGCCATGGGCATGCGGTGGATCTCGCCCGCGAACGGCCCGAAGCCCTGCTTGTAGGGCATGTTCTTCGCGGTCAGCCCCATGGTGAGGTTGGTGCGGCCGTGGTAGGCGTGGTCGAACACCACGACGGCCTGGCGGCCGGTCGCGCTGCGGGCGATCTTCACCGCGTTCTCGACGGCCTCGGCCCCGGAGTTGAGGAGGACGGACCGCTTCTCGTGGTCCCCCGGGGTGATCCGGTTGAGGGCCTCGCACACGTCCACGTACGCCTCGTACGGGTTCACCATGAAACAGGTGTGGGTGAACCGGGCGAGCTGCTCGGCGGCGCGCTCCACCACCCGGGGGTCGGCGTTGCCGACGTTGGTCACGGCGATGCCGGACCCGAAGTCGATGAGCGCGTTGCCGTCGACGTCCTCGACGATGCCGCCGCCCGCGCGCTCGACGTAGACGGGCAGGACGCTGCCGACGCCCTGGGCGACGGCCGAGCTGCGGCGCTCCTGGACGGCGCGGGACTTGGGGCCGGGGATCTCGGTGACGATCCGTCGGGACTGGACGACCTGGGTCGCTGCCATGCGGCTGCCTCCTTCTGCGGTGGGCACGGGGTGGAACGGATGCGGGCCGGCCGGGGGTGGGCTCCCCGACTCGCCTGACACTAGGACGGCCGGGGCGGAGCGTGCATGGACACAGTGGATAATCGGTGGAGGGCCTTGCGCCACTGCGGCGGGGTTCGGACGACGGACACGTCTGGAGGGAGACAGGGATGCCCCCGACTCTGGGAGCCCTGCTGCGGACGCCGCACCTGCGGCTGAGCCTGCTCGCGGGACAGGAGAACCAGGACCGGCGCGTGGAGTGGGTCGCCGTCAGCGAGCTGGAGGACCCCACCCCCTACCTGGAGGGCGGCGAGCTCCTCCTCACCACCGGTGTGCGCTGGGCGGGCGGGGTCCCCGACCTGCGCGACTACACGCGGCGCCTGGCCGAGCGCGGGATCACCGCGCTGGGCTTCGCCGTCGGCGTGGTCCTGGAGGAGACCCCCGAACAGCTCCGCGGGGCCGCGGACGAGTACGGGCTCGCCCTGGTCGAGGTCGGCAGGGAGACCCCCTTCATCGCGGTCGGCAAGGAGGTCTCCCGCCTCCTGGCCAAGGAGGAGTACGAAGGCCTCAGCCGGGCCTTCGCCGCGCAGCGGGGGCTCACCCGCGCCGCCCTCACGGGGGCTCCGGCGATCGTGGACCTCCTGGCCCGCGACCTCGGGGCCTGGGTGCTGCTGCTGTCCGCGGACGGCTCGGTCCGCCACGCGGCGCCCGCGTCGGCGGCCGGACGCGCGGCGGGCCTGGGGCCCGAGCTCGACCGGCTGCGGGACGCGGGCGTGCGCGCAAGCGTGTCCCTGACCTCCCTCGGGGAGCAGGTGTCCGCCCAACCCCTGGCGACGGGCCGCCAGGTCCGCGGCTTCCTGGTCGTGGGCACCGGCGGCGTGCTGGGCCCCGACGAGCGCACCCTGGTCAATGCCGCGGTGTCGCTGCTCTCCCTGGAGCTGGAGCGCACCGCGCACAGCCGTACCGCGCGGGTGCACGAGGGGGTGCTCGCCGCCCTGCTCACCGGAGCGCTGGACCCGCTCCACCCGGGGGCGGAGCGGCTCCGGGGGACGCTTCCGGCCCCTCCGGTCGTGGTGGCCGCCGCCGGAGGGGTCGGTCCGGCGCACCCGCCCGAGGGGGTCCTGGTCACCGAGGTCGGCGGGAACGCGCTGCTGCTGGCGGGCTCGGAGATCGGCGAGGACGTGCTCCGGGAGGTCCTGGAGGGGCCGGTGGGGGTGAGCGACCCGGCGGCCTACGGCGACCTCGCCCCGGCGCTCTCCCAGGCGGAGCGCGCGCTGGAGGCCGCCGCCGCGCAGGGCCCCGGGGAGCGGATCGTCCGTGTCGGCGACCTGCCCGGCGGGCTGCTCGGCCTGGCGGACAGCCCCGCCGGGGCGCGCATGGCCGGCGACCTGCTCGCGCCGCTCCTCCGGGAGCGGGCCGCCGCCGAGCTCCTCGCCTCGCTGCGCGCCTACCTCGCCGCGTCGGGCCGCTGGGACGCGGCCGCGGAGGCCCTCGGCGTCCACCGCCACACGCTCCGCTACCGGATGAACCGCATCCGCGAGCTGCTCCCCGGCGACCTGGACGATCCCGACCACCGCGCCGAGCTCTGGATCGCCCTCCGCCTCCGCGGCGTTCCCGGCCGGTAGGCCGGGCCGGCGCCGCGCACGGTGAAAATCGGGCGGGTTCCCGCGTTCCCGGGATCCGGGGTTGCTCCATCCTCCACAATGGACCCCGATAGCAGCGTGTAACCGCTTGGTCACGCGGGCGGGGTGCGGGGGGCGACGTGAGGTCACTACGGGACGACGCGCAGGAGATCGGCGAGGGGGTCGGTCCGGGAAGGGTGACGGGGATCCCAGGCGCCGCCCCCGCCCAGGGACCGGCCGGCCGGACGGGGGTCGGCGCCGCCTCGCTCCGCTGGAAGCCGCCCATCGACCGCTCCGAGGTGCGCTCCCTCCTCGCCTACCTGCGCGCCTGCGTGCGCCGCGAGGCCGTGCACACCCACGCCGTCAGAGCCGACAGCCTCGACTCCGACACCTGTGCCTGCCTTCCGGAGGGACCCGAGGTCCTGTTCAGCGGGGCGGGGGAGACCCTCCCGCCCCACCCGGAGGCCGCCAGGGTCCTGCGCCTGGGCCGGCGCCGGGGGCAGGCGCTGCGCTACGGGTACCCGCTCGTCGTCCTCCGCGAGGGCGGGAACCGGGTCGCGCTGCCCCTGCTGACCGTCGACGTGCGGGTCGTGGACGACGCCGACGAGAGCCGCCGCGAACCGGATGTTCCCCTGGTCAGGGCCGTGGGGCCGCCCGACGTCAACACCGGCCTCCTGACACGCCTGGGCATCACCGACCCCGAGGACCTGTTCGAGCTCCGCGCGCGGCTGAGGTCCGGCGCCCCCGACCCCGCGCGCCGCCCCGCCGCGGTCGCCGACCTCGCCGCCAAGGTCCGGGGCCTCCTCGCCCGCCTGGAGATCGAGCGGGTCGACGACATCGACCCCCTCGCCACCCGCGGCGCCCCGCGCACCGTCGAGGGAGGGGCGCACAACGTCGCCGTGGTCTTCCTGGCCGGGCCCAGCGGGCAGGCCGAGGCCGAGGGCGCCGAACCCGGGACGGTCGAGGGCGTCCTCGCCGACCTCGATCCCTCCGACCGCGCCGGCCTCGACCCCGACGCCGTCACCGGGACCGCGCTGGAGCCCCTGCTCGGGCAGCCGTCCGCCGGGCGCGGGGCCGGGCCCGACCCCGCCGATTCCCCGGGGCGGCTCTTCAGGGGAGGGCGGGCCGCCGCCCGCCGCGCCGCCCGCGACACCGCGGAGGCGGACGGCGCGGACGACGCCGCCGTCCCGGTCTCCGCCACCCCGCTCGACCAGGCCCAGTACGCGATCCTGCGCGCCGCCATGAGCGAGCAGATCACCGTGGCCGCCGCCCCGCCCGGGAGCGGCGCCCACGACCTGGTGGACGCCATCGTCCGCACCGCCGTCAGCAACGGCCAGCGCGTCCTGGTCTGCGGGAGGACGGAGACCGACATCGACGAGACCGCGGCCAGGGCCGACGCCTCTCCCTCGCACCCCGTGGTGCGCGTCGGCGGACGCGGGCACCGCGCCGGAGAGGCCCGCATGCTCACCAGGCTCCTCGCCGAGCAGGCCGGCGGCCCGCCAGCCTCCGGTCCCGGCTCCGCCGGGGAGGACCCCGCCGCCCACTGGGCCGCCCTCGCCGAGGACTGGGCCCGGGTCCGCGGGGCCTGGCGGGACATGGACACCATGGCCTCCGGCGGGCACGCCCTCGCCCAGCTCGCGGAGGAGCGCGGACGCGGCATCGCCCGGGGCTGGGACCCCGACGCCCTCTTCACCCCCGAGCGCGGGGGGCCCGAGTACTGGCTGCACCGGACCGAGCGCGCCCGTGCGGGCGGTTTCGTCGGCTTCCAGCACCGCGGCGCCATCCGCCGCGAACTGGGCGTCAGCACCGACCCCGACAACCTCGACCGCCTGGGCGCGGTCGCCCGGATGGAGAGCGAGTGGCGCTCCGCCGTCGACCGGCGCACCCGGTGCGCGCCCCTGGGGGAGCTCACCTCCGAGCTGGCCGACGCACTCGCCCGGCACCGCAGGTCCAGCGCCGACTGCCTGCGGTCCGTCTCCGGGCCCCGCCTGCGGCGCGGCCGGGCGGCCGTCGAGAACCGGCTGGAGACCCTCGACTGGCACCACGGGAACGGCTGGCCCGGGGTCGCCAGCCTGTTGGACGCCCTGCCCGCGTGGACCTGCCGCACCGACCAGGTCAGGGCCCTGCCGCCGCAGGCGGGCCTGTTCGACCTGGTCGTCGTCCTCGGCGCGGAGCGCACCCGGGTCGCCGAGCTGCTGCCGGCGCTCTACAGGGCCGGCCGGGCCGTGGTGTTCGGGGACCCGGCGCACCCCGGGCCGACCACGGTCCTGGAGCCCGACGAGGAGCGCCGGGCCCTGGCCGCCGCGGGCCTGGCGCCCGACCGGCTGGACGCCCGCGGGCTGCGCCACGGGTCGGGTTCGGCGATGCGCGCCCTCCACCGGGCCGCACCGGCCATGCTGTGGCTGGACGAACACCACGGCGCCCCGCCCCTGCTCGCCGGGGCCGCGTCCCGGCACTGCTACGGCGGAAGGATCGTGGTGCGCACCGACCCCGACCCGCGCTGCGGCCCGCCGTTCGAGTGGCGCGACGTCGCCGGATCCTGCGAGGCGGTGCCGGGCGCGTCCTTCGTCAACCGCGACGAGGCGTACCGCGTGGCGGTGGTGGTGGGGGAGGTCGACGACCGCCTGCCCCCGGGGCGGGTGGTCGCGGTGGTCGCGCCGACCCAGCCCCAGGTCGCCCTGATCCGCCGACTGCTGAGCCGGCGCGTCCTGCTGCACGAGGTGAGGGTCGGCGGGCCGGAACTCCTGGACAGCGACCGTGCCGCCGCGGACGTCACCGTGCTCTCACCGGTGCTCGCCGCCGGCGCGCCCGCGGCGGCCGAGCGCCGGGTCCGCGGTATGGGCCACCTGTGGTCCTCGGTGCTCACCCGGACCCGGCAGCGGCTCCTCGTGGTGGGCGACCGGGGGTACTGGTCGGGGGACGACGGCCCGCTGGGCGACCTGGACGCCATGGTCACGGGCACCTGCGTGGTCGGCGCGGACCCGGCCGCCACCGTGCTGGTGGAGGAGCTGCGGGCCGTCGGCACGGGGGTCGCGCTCCATCAGACCGTGGAGGGGTGGACGGTCGACATGGTGGTCCGGTTCGGCTCGCGCCGCCTGCTGCTCCTGCTCGACCGCGAGCCCGACGGCAGGGCCCTGCGCCACCTGCTGGCCAGGGGAGAGGCACTCAACCGGGCGACCGGGGACCCCGTGGTGGTGGTTCCGGCCTGGCGCTGCCTGGCCGACCCCGGCGCCCTCGTCGGGGAGATCCTCGCCGCCTGCTGACCGGCCCCGGGCGGCCTGCGCGCCGCACTACCCTGGGACGGAACGCCCGGAACGCGGAGGATCCGCGTGCCCGCCGGGCGGAGGGGAGAGGGGAACACCGGTGCCCGAGGGTCACACGCTGCACCGACTGGCGGCGCACTTCGAGAAGGCCTTCGGCGGCGGGACGGTACGCGCCACCAGCCCCCAGGGCCGCTTCGCGGAGGGCGCCGCGCGGGTGGACGGCCGCGTCCTCACGGAGAGCGAGGCCCACGGCAAGCACCTCTTCCTCGGGTTCGACTCGGGTGAGTGGCTGCGGGTGCACCTGGGCCTGTACGGGGCGTGGACCTTCGGCGACGCGGACGGCGAGCGCCACCTCGGCGCGCCCCGCGCGCGGGGCGCCGACCTCGCCCCCCTCGTCCGGGACGGGGACGGGCTGGTCGTGCCGCCGGCCCCCGTCGGCGCGGTGCGCGCCCGGCTCGTCAACGCCTCCGGGTGGGCCGACCTGCGCGGCCCCTCCGCCTGCGAGGTCGTCACGGAGGACGAGAAGCAGGCCGTCCAGGACCGGCTCGGCCCCGACCCCCTGCGCGACGACGCCGACCCCGAACGGGCCTGGCGGACGGTCAGCCGTTCCAGGACCAGCATCGCGGCGCTGCTCATGCGCCAGGACGTCATCGCCGGGATCGGCAACATCTACCGGGCCGAGTCGCTCTTCAGGGCGGGGATCGACCCGGCGACGCCGGGCCGCGAACTGACCGCCGGGCAGTGGGCGGCGCTGTGGGAGGACCTCGCCGGCCTGCTCCGCGACGGGGTGCGCGACGGCTACATCATCACCACCCGCCCCGAGGACCGGCCCGATCCCGACGCGCGTCCCGTGCCCAGGCCGGACACGCTGTACGTCTGCTACCGGACCGGCGAGCCGTGCCGCGTGTGCTCCTCGCCCGTCGCCGCGTCCGAGCTGGCCGGACGCACCCTCTACTGGTGCCCGGGGTGTCAGCGGGGCTGAGCCGCCCCCCGTCCCGGCCGTCGAGGGGATCTGGACGCCGACAGGCCATGCAGTACACTCCCTAGCCGTCTGCTTAACCGGTTCAGTTTCTGTGATCAGGGGGGCGAATGGGGGGGTTGATGCGGCGTCCGACGATCGTGGACATCGCCAAGGCCGCCGGGGTGTCCAAGGGGGCGGTCTCGTACGCGCTCAACGGGCGGCCCGGGGTCTCCGAGGAGACCCGTCGGCGCATCCTGGCGATCGCCAGCGACATGGGCTGGGCCCCGAGCAGCCCCGCGCGGGCGCTCTCGCCGGGCGGCCGGATAGGGGCGATCGGCCTGGTGGTCGACCGCCCGGCGCACTCGCTGGGGCTCGAGCCCTTCTTCATGCAGCTGGTCTCCGGCATCGAGACGGAACTGGCCTCCTCCAACAACGACCTGCTCCTCCAGGTCACCGAGGACATGGGCGCCGAGACCGCGGCCTACCGGCGCTGGTCGGCGGAGCGCCGGGTCGACGGCGTGATCATGGTCGACCTGCGGGTGGACGACCCCCGGATCGGCCTCGTGGAGGGCCTGCCGCTGCCCGCGGTCGTCCTGGGCGGCCCCGAGGGGGCGGGCTCGCTCCCGTGCCTCTACACCGACGACTCCGTGGCCATGCGCGAGGTCGTGCACTACCTGGCGGCGCTGGGGCACCGGCGCATCGTGCGGGTGGCGGGCCCGGAGGAGTTCCTGCACACCAGGGCGCGGACCGCGGCGTTCCTGGACGCGGCGGAGCAGGCGGGCCTGGCGGAGGCGTACTCGGTGCACGCCGACTACACCGGCGAGGCCGGGACGCGGACCACGCGCAGGCTGCTGGCGCGGACGGACCGCCCGACCGCCCTGGTCTACGACAACGACCTCATGGCCGTGGCCGGCCTCGGCGTGGCGCGGGAGATGGGGGTCGGCGTGCCCTCCCAGCTGTCGATCGTGGCGTGGGACGACTCCGTCCTGTGCCGCCTGGTGCGGCCCTCGCTGACCGCCATCGCCCGCGACATCGTCTCCTACGGCCGCCTCGCGGCGGCCATGCTCGGCGACGCGATCGAGGGCAGGCCGGTGCGCAACCAGGAGACCTCGCGGGGCGAGCTGTACCCGCGGGCGAGCACGGGCCCCATGGGGGCGTGACGGTGCGGCGCGGCCGACCGTCGTCCGAGAGCCGGTGAACGCCTGTGCGGAACCGGTTCAGTAGGGGTGAATTTACTGACGTACCCGCATCTTCGCTGTTACAAGCGAATAACAGCGAAGTGTCGGGGATTGACGGCCTTCCCGTGGGCGTGTTGTTGTTAACCTCACTTACCCGGTTCAGCAACGGTCCTGTGCTCCCTCTGCTGGGAGCGCTCCCAACCCTCCGGTTCCCGGAGGGGCGCCCCCCACAGGCCGACCGGGTGACAAGGAGGAGTCCGGATGAGAAGTCTGCGGATTCCGGCGGCACTCGCGGCACTGGCCATCACGGCCACTGCGTGCACGGGTGGCGGCGGGAACGAGGAGGGCTCCGGGGAGTACCCCCGGAGCGAGACGCTGTACACCACGGGTACGGCATGGGGTCCGCCGGTCAGCTGGAACCCGCTCATGAAGGGCCAGTACGCGCCCGGCACGATCGGTCTGGCCTACGAGACGCTCTTCCTGTACGACCCCAACGAGGGCGAGTACGTCCCCTGGCTCGCGGAGAGCGACGAGTGGACCGCGGAGAACGTCCACGAGATCACCCTCCGCGAGGGGATCACCTGGTCGGACGGCGAGCCCCTGGTCGCCGAGGACGTCGTCGCCACCCTGGAGCTGGGCCAGTTCGGCTCCGTCTCCTACAGCAACATCTGGAACTTCATCGAGAGCGCCGAGGCCACCGACGAGCGCACGGTGACCGTCACCTTCGCGGAGAACCGCCCCCAGGAGTGGATGAACTGGGTCTACCTCAACCCGATCCTCCCCGCCCACATCTGGGCCGACATGGAGGAGACGGCGCTCACGGACAGCGCCAACGAGGACATCGTCGCCACCGGCCCCTACGTCTACGAGTCGCACACCGACGACCGGATGGTCTGGGAGCGCAACGACGAGTGGTGGGGCACCGAGGCGCTCGACCTGGAGATGCAGCCCCGCTACATCGTGGACATCGTCAACGCCTCCAACGAGGTGACGATGAACATGATCAACCAGGGGGACATCGACCTCTCGAACAACTTCCTGCCGGGGATCGACCAGGTCCTCAACAGCAACCCCAACGTCACCAGCTTCTACGACGGTCCGCCGTACATGAAGAGCGCGAACACCGCGTGGCTGGTCCCCAACGTCACGCGCGCGCCGCTCGACGACACGGCCTTCCGCCAGGCGATCGCCCACGCCATCGACATGGAGCAGATCATCTCCGGCCCCTACACGGACCTGGTCCAGGCGGCCAGCCCGACGGGCCTGCTGCCCGAGTGGGACGAGTACATCGACCAGGAGCTGGTCGAGCAGGAGGGCTTCACCTTCGACGCCGATGAGGCCGTCGCGATCCTCGAGGACGCCGGCTACATGGACGAGGACGGCGACGGCTACGTCGAGACGCCCGACGGCGAGCCCATCGCCCTCACCCTGCAGGTCCCCTCCGGCTGGACCGACTGGATGGAGGCGGCCCGCCTGATCGCCCAGCAGGCCCAGGCGGTCGGCATCAACATCGAGGCCCAGTTCCCCGAAGAGGACCTGCTGGTCGAGAACCGGAACTCCGGCGAGTTCGACCTGGTGATCAACAACGAGCGCCAGATGAGCAACACGCCGTGGACCTACTACGACTACCTCTTCCAGCTGCCGATCAACGATCAGCAGACCACCGTCAACTTCGGCCGGTACGAGAACGAGGAGGTGTGGCAGCTCGTCGAGCAGCTGGCCGCCGTCCCCGCCGACGACGTGGAGGGCGCGGCCGAGATCACCTCGCAGATCCAGGAGATCCAGCTGGCCGAGCTCCCGGCCATCCCGCTCTGGTACAACGGCCTCTGGTCGCAGTCCACGAACGAGACCTGGACCAACTGGCCCAGCGAGCAGGAGGGCGCTCCGCAGAGCGCCGCGACGTTCTGGAACGGCTGGCTCGAGATGGGCGCCATCTACACCCTCGCGGAGATCGAACCGGTCGGCTAGGGGGTACGCGGACACTCTCCTCCGCGCACCCGTCGACCCCTCCCACCCCGGCCGGAGCACGGCGTACGCGCCCGGCCGGGGAGCCCCGAGGGGCACGGGGCGGACCCCTTCCCCTTCCAGGGTCCGCCGCCGTGCCCCTCCGGGGACCCCCGCCTGTCCGCCGCCATCACCTGGAGGAACGTGTGTGGCGCTACATCGGCCGTAAGCTCTTCGTCTACCTGCTTACGTTCGTCATCGCGGTCACCATCAACTGGATGATCCCGCGCTTCATGCCGGGCGACCCCGTCCGCAGCATGCTCGCGCGGGCCTCGGTCGGCAACCCCGAGGCCCTCGAGCGCATGACCACCTACTACAACGAGGTCTTCGGCCTCGACACGCCGCTGTACCAGCAGTACTTCAGCTTCTGGAGCGGGCTGTTCCGGGGCGACCTGGGCGTCAGCGTGATGCTCTACCCCGAACCCGTCACCGACGTCATCATGCGCTCGGTGCCCTACACCCTGGCCGTGCTGCTCCCCGCGATCCTGCTCAGCTGGATCGTCGGCAACCGCTTCGGGGCCTTCGCAGCCCGGAGCAAGATCCTCGACAACACGATCCTGCCGCTCGGGTACGTCCTCACCGCCACGCCCTACATGTGGCTGGCACTGCTGCTCGCCTGGAGCCTGGGCGTCGTCGCCGGGGTCTTCCCGGTCTCGGGCGGGTACAGCATCTCCCTCCGCCCCGAGTTCAGCTGGCTGTTCATCTCCGACCTGATCAGCCACTGGTTCCTGCCGTTCCTGTCCATGTTCGTCGTGGCGCTGGGCGGCTGGGCGATCGGCATGCGGAACATGATCATCTACGAGCTGGAGGCGGACTACTCGAACTACCTCCAGGCACTCGGCGCGCCGCGCAGGCTGGTTCGCAAGTACGCCTTCCGCAACGCGATGCTGCCCCAGATCACCGGGCTCGCGGTGCAGCTGGGCACGATCATCGCCGGATCGCTGCTCACCGAGATCGTGTTCAACTACCCCGGCCTCGGCACCCTCATCATCCAGTCGCTGAACAGCCGGGACTTCTTCCTGCTCCAGGGGATCTTCCTGTTCGTGGTCGTCGGGGTGCTGATCGCCAACTTCATCATCGACATCGTGTACGTCCTGGTTGACCCGCGCACCCGGGTCCAGATGACGGGAGGCTCGTCATGACCAACGTCGCCGGGGCGCCCGGAGCCCAGTCCGCAGCCGAACCCGCGGCTCCGCGCAAGGGCTCCGAGACACTGCACTACGCCCGCCGCAACCCCAAGCTGCTCATCGGCCTGGGCATCGTCCTCGCGTTCCTCATGCTCGGCCTCATCGGCCCGCTCTTCGTCGACCACGGGCCCAACGAGTACGTCGGCCCCCAGAGCCAGCCCCCCAGCGGCGAGTTCTGGCTGGGCACCACCTCCTTCGGCCAGGACATCTGGGCGCAGTTCGTGTTCGGGATCCGCACCACGTTCCTCATCGGCGTGTTCGGCGGCGGCATCGCGTTCGTCATCGGCACGGCGGTCGGCTTCATCGCCGGCTACAAGGGCGGGATCGTCGACGAGATCCTCAACATGCTCACGAACGTGGTCCTGGTCCTGCCCGCGATGGTCGTGCTGATCGTCGCGATCGCCTACCTGGACGCGCGCGGCGTGTTCGTGCAGGGCCTGTTCATCGGCCTCACCTCCTGGCCGTGGGCCGCGCGCGCGGTCCGCTCGCAGGCGCTGACGCTGGCCACCCGCGACTACGTGGACCTGGCCCGCCTCAGCGGCCGGCGCACGGGGAAGATCATCACCACCGAGATCGCCCCGAACATGAGCTCCTACCTGGTGATGTCCTTCATCCTGCTGTTCGGCGGCGCCATCCTCATCGCCGCGGGCCTCGACTTCATCGGGCTCGGCCCCTCGGACGGGGTGTCCCTCGGCCTGATGCTGGAGAGCGCCGTCGCGTGGAGCGCCCTGCAATTCGGGATGTGGTGGTGGTTCGTCCCGCCGGGCCTCGGCATCACGGTGATCGTGAGCTCGCTGTACATCCTCAACGTCGGGTTGGACGAAGTCTTCAACCCCAAGCTGCGGGAGCTGTAATGACCCTGCGCGTCAACGACCTGAAGGTCTACTACCAGACCCTGCGCGGGGACGTCCACGCCCTCGACGGAGTCACGTTCGACCTCGCCGACGGCGAGATCATGGGCCTGGCGGGGGAGTCCGGCTGCGGCAAGACCACCCTCGGCAAGAGCCTGATCCGGCTGGACTCGCGGATGCGCCACGTCGGCGGCACCATCGACCTGGACGGCAAGGACGTGCCGATCGCGGACGACGACGCGATGGTGCCCCTCCGCTACCACGAGATCTCGCTCATCCCGCAGTATGCGATGAGCGCGCTCAACCCCACCCGCAAGATCGGGCGGATGGTCAACGAGCTGCTGCGCTCGCGCGGCGTCCGTCCGGCCGACATCTCCCAGGAGCTCACCCGGCGCCTGGAGCTCGTCGGACTCGACGCGGACGTGCTGAACCGGTTCCCGATCGAGCTGTCGGGCGGCATGAAGCAGCGCGTCGTCATGGTGATGGCCACGCTGCTCAACCCGTCGCTGCTCATCGCCGACGAGGTCACCTCCGCGCTGGACGTGTCCACGCAGCGGTCGGTCGCCGAGTCGCTCGTGGAGTTCCGCGACCGCGAGTACGTCAAGAGCATGGTGTTCGTGACCCACGACATCTCGCTCGTGTACCAGATGGCCGACACGATCATGGTGATGTACGCGGGCCGCATCGCGGAGAAGGCCCCCGCGAAGACCATCATCAACGCGCCGCGCCACCCCTACACCCAGATGCTCATCTCGGCTCTCCCCGAGGTCGGCTCGACCATGGAGCAGGGGCGCCTGGAGGGCATCCCCGGGACGCCGCCCGGCCTGCTGAACCCGCCGACCGGCTGCCGGTTCAAGGACCGCTGCCCGATGGCCTTCTCCAAGTGCTCCGAACAGCCGCCGCTGCTGGAGATCGAACCCGGCCACTGGGCCGCCTGCTGGAAGACGGGGTGAGGTAGACCGTGCTGGAACTCAGCCATGTGCACAAGGTGTACCGGGTCGGCGCGTTCGGCGGCGGCCGCCTGCGCGCGGTGCGCGACGTCAGCCTGACGGTGGAGCCCGGCGAGGTCGTCTCGCTCATCGGTGAGAGCGGCAGCGGCAAGAGCACCCTCGGCAAGATGGTGCTCGGCCTGAGCAGGCCGACCGGCGGCACGATCACGTTCGACGGCACCGACATCACCACCATCCGGGGCCACTCCGCGCGCAAGGAGTACTACCGCAGGGTGCAGGGGGTCTTCCAGGACCCGTTCAGCTGCTTCAACCCGATCTTCAAGGCCGATCGCGTCTTCGAGATGATCAGGACCTCCTACTTCCCGGAGGTCTCGGACGCGGACTGGCGGGACCGGGTCCTGGCCGCGCTGGCCACGGTCCGGCTGGACCCGGGCAACGTCCTGGGCAAGTACCCCCACCAGCTCAGCGGCGGCCAGTTGCAGCGGGTGCTGATCGCGCGGGCGCTGCTCCTGGACATCAAGCTGCTGGTGGCCGACGAGATCATCAGCATGCTGGACGCGTCCACGCGCATCGACGTGCTCAACCTGCTCAGCGACCTCAAGGAGCGCGGGCTCGGCATCCTGTTCGTGACCCACGACCTGTCGCTCGGCAACTACGTCAGCGACAAGTCGGTGATCCTGCGCAAGGGCGCCGTCGCGGAGATGGGCCCCACGCTCAGGGTGTTCGAGAACCCCCTCCACCCCTACAGCCGCCACCTCCTCTCGTGCGTGCCGCAGCTGCACCGCACCTGGGCGGAGGTCGACGCGGAGCTGGCGGCGGACCCGCCGGAGGACGTCGTCCTCCCGGTGGCGGCGGACGAGGAGTCCGCTCCGCTGATCGAGGTGGAGGAGGGCCACTTCGTCGGGATCGACCAGGGGTAGCCCGTGCGCGCCGCCACGCCGCCCCGGACCGGGAGGGTCCGGGGCGGCGCGCGTGGTGGGGGCGGCCGGGCACGCGCGCCGCTCCCACCGGCGCCGCGGGGTTCTTCGGCCGCCGCCGAGTCCGTCGGCCGAAAACGGAATTCACCTACGAAACCAGTGGGGATCGTTCCCGTACGCGCACATACGCGCCCATACGCGCGCGACCGCGAAGTCGCCGGCGCGCGCAGGCCCCCGCGCCATGCCCCGGGGGGGGCGTTCCTCGGGGGTCCCCGGGCGCGTGCGGCGCCCTCCGGAAGGCCGCACGGCGGGGCTCCGCGCCGAGGGGCGGTGGTGGGTCGGCGCGGGGAGCGCCCGGACGCCCCTCCGCGCTGAAGTGCGGGAACGACATCGCGGTGACGGGTTCGCGAACAGACCGTGACACGCCCGTGACCACGGGGTCCGCCGCGCGCGGTTCCCTCCGCGCCCGCCGGTATTCCTGATGCGGCCGTGCGGGTTGCCACACCGAAAACCTTCGCGAGCTGGCCGGGCTGTGGTAAGTTCGGTGAAGATTGTTAGTCGTTGAATTTCGCAGTTGGTGTCTTGCCCGCGGAGTTTGTGACCGGCGGGCGGTTTCTCTTGGAGTCGGCTCGCGGCAATTCTCGGACGTGAGTATGCGTTCGTGTACACCGAGCTGAAGGAGAGAACATGGCTCAGGGAACTGTGAAGTGGTTCAACGGCGAGAAGGGCTTCGGCTTCATCTCCCCCGACGACGGTGGCCCCGACGCCTTCGTTCACTACAGCGCCATCCAGGGTAGCGGCTTCCGCAACCTGGAGGAGAACCAGCGCGTGGAGTTCGAGATCGTCGCCGGCACCCGCGGCCCGCAGGCCGAGAACGTCGTCGCGCTCTAAGACGTAGAACGTCGTAGGACGCCCCGGAAGGCACCGCCTTCCGGGGCGTTCGCGTGTCCGGGGCCGGGGCCGGGCGCCGGGACGGCCGCCCCGGGGCCCGCGCCCCTCACGGGACCGGCCGCCGCCCCCGCGAGGGGACGGCGGCCGGCGGTGCGCCGCGAGGCGGGTCAGCCCGCGAGCAGCGCCTCCGTGCGCTCGCGCACCTCCGGGGTGTCCAGGCCGCGCACGGTCACCGTGGTGCGCCGGCGCAGCACGTCGTCGACGGTCACGGCCCACTCGCGGTCCCGCGCGAAGACCACCTGCGCCCAGATGTCGGGCCCGTCGGGGTGGATGCGCTCGCCCAGCTCCGGGAGGTCCCGGACCAGGACCGCGATGTCCATCGCCAGGCTTCCGTAGTGCGACGCCAGGTGGCGTGCGACCAGCGGGTCGAGGCGGGCGCCCGGCTCGCGGTCGATGATGAGCCGCTGGGTCACCGCGTCCGGGCTGGCCAGCCCGGGGAGCGGCACGGTGCGCAGCGGGTCGACCATGTCCTCGCCCAGGGGCACCGCCGAGACCTTGCGCAGCTCCTCCAGGACGGTGCGGCCGATGTGCCGGTACGTCGTCCACTTGCCGCCCGCCACCGACAGCATCCCGCCGCGCCCCTGGCTCACCACGGTCTCCCGCTTGGCCGCGCTGGTGCCGCCGGGGCCTCCCGGCAGCACCCGCAGGCCGGCGAAGGAGTACGTCACCTGGGAGGCGTCCAGGTAGGGGGCGTCGATGCCCACCGCGGCCTCGCCCAGGATCTGCTCGACGTCGGAGGGGACCACCCCCACCTCGGCCGGGTCGCCGGTGTACTCCTCGTCGGTGGTGCCGAGCAGCAGCCTCCCCTCCCACGGGATGGCGAACGAGACCCGGTACCGGTCCACGGGGATGGTCAGCGCGGCGCGCCACGGCTCGGGCGTGCGCAGGACCAGGTGGGCGCCCTTGGACAGGCGCACGCTGGGCCCGGCCGCCGGGTCCTCCATCCGCCGCAGGCCGTCCACCCACGGTCCGGTGGCGTTGAGGACCAGGCGGGCGTCGATCCCGAACTCGTGGCCCCCGACGCGGTCGCGCAGGTCGGCGCCGGTGACCCGGCCCCGGGTGGTGCGCAGGCCCACCACCTCGGCGTGGTTGAGCACCACCGCGCCGGCGTCGGCGGCGGCGCGCACGGTCATGACGGCCATGCGGCTGTCGTTCATCTGGTGGTCGCTGTAGGCGGCCACCGAGCGCAGGCCCTCGGTCCGCAGTCCGGGCGCGAGGCGCTTGGCCTGGGCGGGGGAGAGCAGGCGGCCCATCCCGTCGCCGAACGCGGACAGGGCCGAGTACAGGAAGACCCCGGCGCCCATCTTCGCGGCGCCGTGGGGTCCGCCCGAGTAGACGGGGACCAGGAACGGCATGTGGTTGACCAGGTGCGGGGCCACGTCGGAGGCGAGGGAGCGGCGCTCCCGGTGGTTCTCCGCGACCAGGCGCACGTTGCCGGTCTGGAGGTAGCGCAGTCCGCCGTGCACCAGTTTGGAGGAGGCGCTGGAGGTGGCCCCGGCGAAGTCGCCGGAGTCGACCATCGCCACCCGGAGCCCGGCCTGGGTGGCGGTCCACGCGGCGGACGTGCCGAGGATGCCGCCGCCGACGACGAGGAGGTCGAAGGTGCCCCGGGAGAGTTCGTCCCGGGTGCGGGAGCGGGCGGAGGAGGTGTCGTTCTGGCGGGCGCTGGTGGTCATGGGCTGGTGCTCCGTCCGTTCGGAGGGATGGCGGGGACTCCGCAAGCGCCTGAACGGGCTCAGACCCTTCAGACGTGTGTCGCCTGCATAATACGACAATGCCGAACGGCAGCACGATCTGAGGTCGTCCGTCCGGGGTGTCGTCGGCCCCGCACCGGTCCTGGCGGGGCCGTGGTGCTGCCGGAGTGACCAGAGAGGGCGGCGTGAACCCGCTTCGTGATCGATGTGCGGCATTGTCGAATACTTTGCGACCGTTCGCGTGCGCGCCCCGCCGGACCGCGGTCGCGCCCGGGCCCGGACGGGTGTGATGCCGGGGGCGGGGCTCCGGGACCGGGCCCGCGGGGCCCGGTGCGGGATTCCGGGGCCGGGCGCGGTTTCGGGCCCCGGGATCCCCGGATTGCCCCACCGGAGGGACATCCCGAGTCCTACGATTGGGGCATCATGGCGACCAGGTACTCACCCACGATCCGGCGCCGCCGCCTCTCCGCCGAACTCCGGCGGCTGCGGCTGGCCGCGAGGAAGACCAGCGAAGAGGCCGCCGCCGCCTCGGGCCTGTCCAAGTCCACCTACTCCAACATCGAGTCCGGAGTCAAGAAGCGCCCCAGACTCAGCGAGGTCCGAGCCGTCCTGGACGCCTTCGGGGTCGGGCCCGGCCAGGAGTACGACGAGATCCTCAACCTGTGCCGACAGGCCCTCGAACGGGGCTGGTGGAGCCGCTACCGGGACGTCCTCGCCGCGCGCTACGTCGGCTTCGAGACCGAGGCGAGCTCCATCGCCACCTGGCAGCCGATCGTCGTGCCGGGCCTTCTCCAGGTGCCCGAGTACATGCGTGTGACGGCCCTGGCCGGGATGGCCAACCCCCAGGACATCCGCAGGGTGACGGACGCACGGATGACCCGCCAGCGCATCCTGGACGACGAGGACCCGCCGGAGCTGTACGCGGTCTTCGACGAGGGGGCGCTGCTGAGGCTCCGGGACTTCCCCGACGCCAAGCGGGCCCAGGTGGCGCACATCGTGGAGATGGCGGAGCGCCCCCACGTCACCGTCCAGATGACTCTGGCGACCAAGCTCAACCCCGGCGCCGGCGGCCCCTTCGTGATCATGGAGTTCCCCGAGCCCATCGACCCGATGGTCGTCTACCTGGAGACCGACACCGACGGCATCTACCTGGAGGAGCCCGACGAGGTGGTGCGCTACCAGAACATCCTCAACCACCTCCGTCTGGTCGCCCTCCGCCCGGGGGAGACCCTCGACTACCTCCGTGAGGTCCACCTCGGGGCCTAGGTCGTGTTCTGTGGATTCTTCCGGGCTCGCGTCCACCGGGCTGCCTCTCGCCGCGCCTCTGCGCTCGTGAGGCACAACCAGGCCGAACTTCGCACATCGGCTTGCGAGAGATGGCCCGGACGGCCGCTCGCCGACCCGAAAGCCTTCGAAGAACACTCCCCAGCCGGCCGGGCACGCGCGCGCCGCGCACCGGCTCCCGCCCTCCGGGACGGCCGGGCGGACGCGGACGGGGGCGTCCGGCGCGAACGCCGGGCGCCCCCGTTCCACCGCGGGCCGGGGCGGTCAGACCCCGAACCCGGTCAGCTTCCAGATCCACGCGCCGATCACACCGCCCACGAGCGGGCCGACGACCGGGATCCAGGAGTAGCCCCAGTCCGATCCGCCCTTGCCCGGGATCGGCAGCAGCGCGTGCGCCAGGCGCGGGCCCAGGTCGCGGGCGGGGTTGATGGCGTAGCCCGTCGGCCCGCCCAGGGACAGGCCGATCGCGAGCACGAGCAGGCCGATCATCAGCGGCGCGATGCCGTTGGTGAACAGGCCGCCCAGGTCCACGTCCCCCTCGGAGACGAAGCCCGAGTTCGCGCCGATCCCGAGCACGCCGAGGAGCAGCATCGCGGTGCCGATGATCTCGGTGACGAGGTTGGCGACCGGGTTGCGCACGCCGGGGGAGGTGCTGAACACGCCCAGCTTGGCCTCCGGGTCGTCGGTCGCCTTCCAGTGCGCGAAGTAGGCCAGGTAGACCAGGACGGCGCCGGTGAACGCGCCGCCCAACTGGGCCAGCATGTAGCCGGGCACCTGGGCCCAGGCGAACTCGCCGATGCTGGCCAGGCCGAGGGTCACCGCGGGGTTGATGTGCGCGCCGCTCGTGGAGCCGACGACGTAGACGGCCATCGCGACCGCCATGCCCCAGCCGAACGTGACCACGATCCAGCCCCCGTTGAGGGCCTTCGATCGGGCGAGGGAGACTCCGGCGACGACACCGCCGCCGAGCAGGATGAGGATCGCCGTTCCGACGAACTCTGCCAGGTACACCATTGAGGACCTCCGCCCCGGTGAGGGGCAGCCGGGTCACGGGAGGTCAGGTGTGCTCGCGGGGCGCGACCGCACGCCGGACGCGGGCATAATCAGACACACCCGTCACAGGATGGAGATGGGACGGGGGCGCGGTCGCGCCCCCTGTACCGCCTCCCAGGGGAGCAGGTGGCAGCCGTGGCGCCCCTGGGCGGCGGTCGTTCGGACGGGGCCCTGCCCCGGCCTACGCTTCCTCGTGCTCGACCCAGTCCAGGGTGCGTCGCACGGCCTTGTTCCAGTTGTGGTACTCGCGCTCGCGGACGGCGGGCTCCATCTCGGGGTTCCACTCGGCCGCCTTGTGCCAGTTGGCGCGCAGCGTCTCCACGTCGGGCCAGTAGCCCACCGCCAGCCCCGCGGCGTAGGCGGCGCCGAGGCAGGTGGTCTCGGCGACCATCGGCCGGACGACCTCGGCGTCCAGGACGTCGGACAGGATCTGCATGAGCAGGTTGTCGGCGGTCATGCCGCCGTCCACCTTGAGCGTCGTCAGGTCGATCCGCGAGTCGGCGTTCATCGCGTCGACGACCTCGCGGGTCTGCCACGCGGTGGCCTCCAGGACGGCGCGCGCGATGTGGCCCTTGGTGACGTACCCGGTCAGGCCCGCCATCACGCCCCGGGCGTCGCTGCGCCAGTGCGGGGCGAACAGGCCGGAGAACGCCGGCACGATGTAGCAGCCGCCGTTGTCGTCCACGGTGCGGGCCAGCGTCTCGATCTCCGGAGCGGTCGAGATCAGGCCGAGGTTGTCGCGCAGCCACTGCACCAGCGACCCCGTGACCGCGATGGAGCCCTCCAGGGCGTACACGGCCGGTTCGTCGCCGAGCTTGTAGCCGAGCGTGGTGAGCAGGCCGTTCTGTGAGGTCACCGGCTCGGTGCCGGTGTTCATGACCAGGAACGTGCCGGTGCCGTAGGTGCCCTTGACGTCGCCCGGGTCGAAGCAGGTCTGGCCGAACAGGGCGGCGTGCTGGTCGCCGAGGGCGGACGCGACGGGGGTGCCCTCCAGGTAGCCGCGGGCCTCGCCGTAGACCTCCGAGGACGAGCGGATCTCCGGCAGCACGGCCGCCGGGATGCCCAGTGCGTCGAGGATCTCGGGATCCCACTCCAGGGTGGCCAGGTTCATGAGCATGGTGCGGCTCGCGTTGGTCACGTCGGTGACGTGGCGGCCGGTCAGGTTCCAGATGATCCAGGTGTCCATGGTGCCGAACAGGACCTCGCCCCGCTCGGCCCGTTCGCGGAGCCCGTCCACGTTGTCGAGCAACCAGCGCAGCTTGGGGCCGGAGAAGTAGGTGGCCAGCGGCAGGCCGGACTTCTCGCGGAAACGGTCCTGGCCGCCGTCCGCGGCCAGTTCGCGGACCAGGTCGTCGGTGCGGGTGTCCTGCCAGACGATGGCGTTGTGGAGGGGCTTGCCGGTCTCCCGGTCCCACACCACGGTGGTCTCGCGCTGGTTGGTGATTCCGACGGCGGCGACCTGGTCGGGCGTGATGTCGCTCTTCTCCAGGGCCTCCTGGACGACCACCTCGACGTTGGTCCAGATCTCCTCGGCGTCGTGCTCGACCCACCCCGGTTTGGGGAAGATCTGCCTGTGCTCGCGTTGGTCGACGGAGACGATGCGTCCGTCCCGGTCGAAGAGGATGCAGCGGCTCGACGTGGTGCCCTGGTCGATCGCGGCGACGTACTGCTGACTCATCGGGTGCTCGCCTTCAAGGTGGAGGGCTCGGGATGGGGGCCGGACACACACGCACACGGGTTATCCCCGCACGTTGTACGACATTGACGCATGGGTAGGCGTTAGTTTCATCCGTTCTTCCTTCCCATGTCAAGGCCGTGTGACGCAATCGTGTCGCGTGGGTCACGCAGCCTGCCGGGCAACGGTGCCAGGGAAGGGGCGGCTCACGGAAGCCACCGCGCGGAGCCGGCGCGGGGAGGCCGGGCCGGGGCGCGGCGGGACGCGCTCAGTACGGGGTGACGCCCAGGTCCCGCGAAATGGCCCTCGCGGCGTCGCGCACGTACGAGACCTGCTCCATGTCGGGCCGGCCCTCCTCGCCGCGCAGGCGCTCGACGGCGCCGCGGACGCCTATGGCGCCGACCGTGGTGCCGCGCCGGTCGCGGATGGGCGCGGCGATCGACACCTCTCCGTCGACGAGTTCCTCGACCTCCCAGGCCCAGCCGTTCTCGCGGACCTCGTCCAGCCGCCGCTCCAGGACGGCGGGGGAGGTGACGGTGTGCCGGGTGAACGACGGCAGGGTCACCGCCCCGCCCGCCTCGACGGCGTCCGCGTCCTCCTCGGGCACGGCCAGGGGGTCGAAGGCCATCAGCACCCGGCCGATGGCGGTGGCGTGCAGGGGGAGCAGGGTGCCCACGTCGAGCGTCTGGCGGGAGGAGTCCGGGCGGAACACGTGGTGCACCACCAGCACCTGGTGCTTGTGGAGGGTGCCGATGCGCACGCTCTCACCGCTGCGGGAGGCCAGGCTGTCGGCCCAGTTCAGGGCCCGGGTGCGCAGCTCGTTGCCGTCCAGGTAGCGGGTGCCCAGGCTGAGCATGCCCCCGCCCAGGCGGTAGCGGCCGGACTCGGGGTCCTGCTCGACGAACCCCACGTGCTGGAGGGTGCGCAGGATCCCGAGGGCGGTGCCCTTGGGCAGCTCCAGGGACCGGGAGATCTCCGCCAGGCTCAGCCCCCGGGCGCCGGTGGCCAGGATCCGGAGGATGGCCGCCGCGCGTTCGATCGACTGGATTCTTCCCGGCATTGAGGTGCTACCACTCTCTAGTACGACAATGTCATACGCGAAATGCTACTACGCGATGTGAGGCCCGGCAGGGGAACGGTCGTCCGGAGGCATGCGGGATCGGGCCAGTGTAGCCGCCCGTCCCGCCCCGACCTGGGCCGCGGGTGAGGTCACAGCTCCTCGACGGCCTCGGCGACCCTCCGGGCCGCGTCCTCGACGTCGCGGTCGGTGATCTCCAGGTGCACCACGAGGCGGATCGACGCGCCGCTGCCCAGCCCCTTGACGCCGTGGCGCGAGAAGGCCCCGGCGTACCGGCCGGCCTGCCCGGCCGGGGTCCGCACCAGCACCATGTTGGTCTGCGCCAGGGCGGGCAGCCCGGACAGCTCGGTGATCCGCGCGGCCAGGACGGCGGCCCGCTCGTGGTCCTCGGCCATCCTCTCCCTGTGGTGGCGCAGCGCGTACAGCGCCCCGGCGGCGATGACGCCCGCCTGGCGCATCCCCGCGCCGAGCAGCTTGCGCCCGCGCCGGGCGCGCGCCACCGTGTCGGCGTCGCCGGCCAGGGCCGATCCCACCGGGGCGCCCAGCCCCTTGGAGAAGCACACGGAGACGGTGTCGAACCCGTCGGCGACCGCGGAGGGGGCCGTGCCGAGGGAGACGGCCGCGTTCCACAGCCGGGCGCCGTCCAGGTGGGCGCGCAGCCCGTGCCGGTGCGCGAACCCCGTCACCCGCGCCTGCTCGGCGAGCGGGACCACCCGCCCGGTGAACGTGTTCTCCAGCCACACCACGGCGGGCTCGGCCCGGTGGACGTCGCCGCGGCCGGCGATCCACGACTCCAGCAGTTCGTCGGTGGGGAAGATCCCGTCGGAGTACAGCCGGGGGAGGGCGCGGGCCAGCACCGCCGTGGCGCCCTGCTCGTCGCCGATGAGGTGGTGGTGCTCGTGCGCCCAGACCTCGTCGCCGCTGCGGGTGGACACGTACAGGCCCAGCTGGTTGGCCATGTGCCCCGAGGGCACGTACAGCGCGGCCTCCTTGCCGAGCAGGTCCGCGGTCTCCTCCTCCAGGGCCCGGACGGTCGGGTCCTCCCCCCACACGTCGTCGCCGACCTCCGCCTCGGCGATGGCCCGGCGCATGGCGGGGGTGGGGCGGGTGAGGGTGTCGGAGCGCAGGTCGATCATGGCGGCTTCCTTCGGCTGGGTGCGGCGCCCCCGGCCCTCGGGGGCGGAAGGCGTGCCCCGGGCGCGCGGCACCCGGGGCACGGACGGCGGAGCGGCCCGGCGGAGCGCGCCGGACGGGCCGTGGAAGGGACGATACTGCCCCGCCCTCACCCCTCCCCGAGCCGGTCCAGGGCCCGGGAGAGCCGGTGGAGGGACTCCAGGGCGCGCTCGGCGCCGTCCTCCCCCAGTTCGGCGACCAGGGCGTCGGCGACCCTGCCGTGGTCCGGGTCGATCCGCCGCAGGGCCTCCAGGCCCTCCTCGGTGGGCGCGAGCAGCTTGGCCCGGCTGTGCGCCGGGTTGGGGCGGTACTCGGCCAGCCTCCTCTCCACCAGCAGGTCGGCGATGCGCTGGACGCTCTGCCGGGTGGTGCCGAACCTGCGGGCCACCGCCGACACCGGCAGGGGCTCGTCGGTCACGGCGCCGAGCACCTGCCAGCGGGCCGCGGTCAGACCGGCCGAGCGGGCCAGTTCCTCCGCCACCGAGAGGAGCTGCCCGTTGAGGCGGAAGACGGTGAGCGCCGTGCCGGTGAACAGCTCGGAGTGTCTGTCGGCGGTCGACGCCATGCTCAGGATCCCTCCAGCAGGACGTGGTAGGCGTCGGGGTCGTGCTGGGCGTGCAGCCTGTACCAGGCGTCGAGGACGCGGGGGGTGAAGAGGTGGAGGGCGGCGAAGATCGCGCGGGCGAACTCGAGGGACGCGGTGGGCCCGGCCGTGATGAGGCCGCCGTCGGAGACGGTGAGCTCGGAGCGGTAGCGGCCGGTGCCCGCGTAGCCGGTGCCGAGAAGGTACTCGGGCGCGGCGCTGGTGTGGTCGCGGTAGTCGAGCAGGCCCTCGCGGGCGAGCCCCGCGGTGGCGCCGCAGATGGCGGCGACCGGCACCCCGGCGTCGAGGAAGATCCCCGCGGCGGACGCGAAGGGCGCGAACGCCTCCGGGTCGGCGTCCCAGCCCGAGGCGCCGGGCAGGATCAGCATGGAGCTGGCGGAGGGCACCAGCTGGGGCAGCGCGAGGTCGGGAAGGACCGTGATCCCGCCCATGGTCGTGACGGGCGCGCCGCTGAGGCCGACGGTGACCACGTCGTAGCGGCCCGGGTCGTGCTGCCACTCGCCACCGCGGATGGTGGCCACCGCGTGGCCGATCTCCCAGTCGGCGAGGTCGTCGTAGACGGCGAGGTGAACGGTCTTCCTGTTCTCTGCACTCATGACAACATGCTGTCATTTCGACAGGATGCTGTCAATGCAATCCGGCGCCCGGCCGGGACGGGGCCCCGGGAGGGGATGCCGCCGTCCCCGTCTGTGCGGCCACCGTTTTCGGGCGGCGCGCAATGCGGGCATGTCACCGGACCTTCGGGGAGGTTCGTCCCGGCGAGAGTGGGGGATGGCGGTTTGTCCGGGCGAATCGGGGGCGTCCCGGCCAGGAACTCCTACCCGGGCGGGGGGAGTTTGGCAAGGGCTCGCCGTGCGGCCGGGCGTTCGGGGGCAGGTGCTCCCACCTGCGCGGGCGGGGAGGGCCCGCGGGCGTGGTGACGTGTGTCTCGCGGGAGTAACAGAACCGCACGGGTGGTTCACAGAAGCTCACAAATGGTATTACCATTGCCGAGACCTGTTCCAAGCGCAGGTCAAGGCCGTTTCATGCTGCGGTCGTGTGCCACCCCATCAGTCCACTGGAAGGCTCCGTCGTGGAGAACTTCGAGCCCGTCTACGGCACGGGTCCGCTCCTCGGGATCGCGGCGGGCGCCATCGCGCTCCTGCTGTTCCTCATCATCCGCTTCAGGATGCACGCGTTCATCGCGCTCGTCCTGGTCAGCGTCCTGACCGCCCTCGCCGCAGGCATCCCGGTCTCCGGGGTCATGCCGACCCTCCTGGACGGCTTCGGCGGCACGCTCGCCAACGTCGCCCTCCTGGTCGGCCTCGGCGTCATGATCGGCCGCCTGCTGGAGATCACCGGCGGCGCCGCGGTGCTGGCGGGGGCCCTCATCAGGCTCTTCGGGGAGAAGCGCGCCCCGCTCGCCCTCGGTGTGTCCTCGCTGCTGTTCGGCTTCCCGCTGTTCTTCGACGTCGGCCTCATCGTCATGCTGCCGATCGTCTTCAGCGTGGCCCGGCGCGTCGGCGGGTCGGTCCTGACCTACACCCTGCCCACCGCGGGCGCCTTCGCGGTCATGCACGCCTTCGTGCCCCCGCACCCCGGCCCGGTGACCGCCGCCGTGGAGGTCGGCGCGGACATGGGCCTGACCCTGCTGGTCGGCCTCCTGCTGGCGATTCCGACCTGGTACCTCTCCAGCTACCTGTACGGGCTCTGGGCGGGCAAGCGCTTCGAGATCCCGGTCCCCGACGACGTCATGTCCGACGGCACCGTCAAGCACGACGACCCGCCGCACCTGGCCACGGTCCTGAGCATCCTCCTGCTGCCGATGCTGCTGATCTTCGCCAACACCGGCGTGTCCGCCTTCGCCGCCACCGGCGCCGTTCCCGCGGACGCCCTGTGGGTGCAGGCCTTCCAGCTGATCGGCCAGACCCCGATCGCCCTGCTCATCACCGTGCTCGTGGCCATGACGGTGCTCCGCCGGGGCCGCTTCACCCGTCAGAGGGTCGAGGAGATCGTCGGAGGGGCGCTCGGCCCCGTCTGCGCCATCATCCTCATCACCGGCGCCGGCGGCATGTTCGGCATGGTGCTGCGCACCAGCGGCATCGGCGACGCGCTGGCCGGCTCGCTGGAGGCCACGGGCCTGCCGGTGATCGTCGCCGCCTTCGTCATCGCCCTCGCCCTCCGCGTCGCGCAGGGGTCGGCCACCGTCGCCATCACCACCGCCGCGGGGCTCATCGCCCCGGCCGTGCAGGCGGCCCCGGGGCTGACCTCCATCGACCTGGCGCTGATCGTCATCGCGATCGCCTCGGGCGCCACGGCCCTGTCGCACGTCAACGACTCCGGCTTCTGGCTGGTCGGGCGCTTCCTCGGCATGGACGTCAAGACCACGCTCAAGACCTGGACCGTCATGGAGACCCTCATCGGCTTCATCGGGTTCGGTCTCGCCTTCGGGCTCAGCCTGGTGCTGTGACGCGCGGGCGGGCGGGCTCCGGCCCGCCCGCCCCTCAGGGGGCCGGGTACGCCTTCGGGTCGTGCTCCAGGGCGTCCGAGACCTCGGTGACGATGGACCGCATCGCGGCCTCGGCCACGTCGGGGAGGCCGTCCCGGATGGCCTGGGCGACGGTCTTGTGCAGCCGCAGCGCCTCCGGGCGCGGGTTGCGCGGCATCAGGTCGTAGGAGGTCCGGCCGACGAGGACCTCGGCCACCACCTGCGCCAGCCCGACGAGCATCTCGTTCTCGGAGAGCTCCAGGATGCGGCGGTGGAAGGTGATGTCGAGTTCGAGGAAGGTCGCGAGGTCCCCGGCCCGGCCGGTGAGGACCATCTGGTCGGCCACCACCACCAGCTGGGCCCGCTCCTCCTCGCCGCCCCGCGCGGCGGCGAGCGCGGCGGCCCCGGGCTCGACGGCGGCGCGCAGCTCGTTGAGCGAGCGCAGCTGCTCCATACGGCCCGGACCGGCCAGGCGCCAGCGGATCAGCTGGGGGTCGAAGACGCTCCAGTCGCGCCGGGGCCGCACCCGGATCCCGGTGCGCGGGCGGCTGACCACGAGACGCATCGACTCCAGGACACGCACGGCCTCGCGCGCCACGGTCCGGGAGACCCCGAAGTCCTGCTCGAGCCCCTGGAGGGTGAACGTGTGGCCGGTCGCGTACTCGTCCGCGGCGATCGCGGGCCCGAGGACCGCAAGCACCCGGTTGTGCAGCGTGCGGTGGTCGGTGCCCATCGTGCTCCCTGTGCTCCGCGCTCGTCCGGTCCGGCCACAACCGGCCGGGTTCCAGCCTGAAGCCTAGCCGGATTGATTGATATCACTATTAGTGGTGGCGCTTGCGGCCCCGCAGGAGCACCAGGACACGGAGAGACCATGCACTTTGTCTTCATGGGCGTCGCCGGAAGCGGCAAGACCACCGTCGCCGAGTACGTGGCGAAGCACCTCGGCCTGCCGTTCGCCGAGGCGGACGCCTTCCACCCCAGGGCCAACATCGAGAAGATGGCGGCCGGCGTCCCCCTGACGGACGACGACCGGTGGCCCTGGCTGCGCGACCTGGCGGCGTGGATCTCGGCGCACGACGCCCTCGGGGAGTCGACGGTGATGGCGTGTTCGGCGCTCAGGCGCGAGTACCGCGACGTCCTGCGCGAAGGGGCGCCCGGGGTGTGCTTCCTGCACATGCAGGGGCCCGCGGAGGTGATCCTGGAGCGGATGGCGGCCAGGGCCGACCACTTCATGCCGCCCGCCCTGCTGGAGTCGCAGCTGGCCACCCTGGAGAGGCTCGGCCCGGACGAGCCCGGCCGCGAGTTCGACGTGCGGAGCGACGTCGACACCCTCACGGAGCAGGCGCTGGAGTACGTCGGCGAGTGCATGCGGGCGGCGGACGCCTGACGGGCGGGAGGGCCCGCCCGCGGGGCCGGGGGAGCGGGGCCGGGGCGCACGGGCCCCCGCCCCGCTCCGGGGCGTCCTACTCCTCGTCCTCGGCGTCCGCGAGGGAGTGCAGGCGCGCCAGGTGCTCGCTGCCGTCCTCCCCGTGGCGGGTCAGGTAGATCTCGCGAGCCTCGTCGGCGATGTCGGAGGTCTCGTCCTCGAAACCGTAGTCGGCGAGGTCGTCGAGCAGGTCGAGCACCCGGTGCAGGGCGTCGTCGTCGGAGTCCTCGGCGGCCTCATCCGGGCGGTGGTCGGCGACCGCGGAGAGGACGGCCGCGCGGGCGTCGTCCACGGCGCTCTCGGAGCCGGCGGCCCCGGTCAGCCGGATCCTGGTGATGGGGTCCTCGTCGGCGATCAGCATGAGCTGCTCGGCGAGCCAGGCGGTCTCCTGGCCTTCGAGGAACGCGGTCAGGGCCGCGTCGTCAAGGGGTGTGGTCATCCGGAGATCATAGGGCTGCCGAGGGGCGTCCGAGTATCGGGGACCAACGTCCCGAGGCGGACTTCGTGTCGCATACGTTAATTCATCCGATGATCGGGTTAATGCGTGCCGCAATTCCACGGGCGCCCGTGGAAAGCGGGACGGGTGTCGTCGCGGCGGACTCCCGTGGTAATGGGTGTCCGTTGGACAGCGCGCACGCCAAAACGCGCCTATGGATCACGGCACAGATCTGAAACGGTTGTATTAATACCCAGCCGTCTACCTTCCCTGCCGGTCTCCCCCCGGTCTAGGGTCCACTCAATCGATCTCGGGCCTCATACCCCCGCCCCACATTGAGGTGGACCATGTTCACGAAGTCTTCCAGAAAGCCGCTGGCCCTCGCGGCCACCGCGGCGGCGCTCACGCTGGTGGCGACAGCGTGCGCGGAGAGCACGCGCGAGGGCGGCGGCACAGACGAATCCGCCCCCTTCGTCTTCGCCTCCGCAGGCGACATCAGGACCCTCGACCCCTTCCTCACCAGTGACGGGGAAACCTTCCGTTACAGCCGCCAGGTCTTCGAAACCCTTCTCGACCACGAATCAGGTGGGAGCGAGATCGTCGGCGGACTCGCCGAGACCTGGGAACAGTCGGAAGACGGAACCGTCTGGACCTTCAACCTCCGCGACAACGTGCAGTTCCACGACGGCGACGAATTGACCGCCGAGGCGGTGTGCGCCAACTTCGACCGGTGGCACAATCTGACCGGCGCCTGGCAGAGTTCCAACAACTCGTACTACTGGCAGGCGATCTTCGGCGGTTTCGCGGAGAACGAGAGCGAGGACACCCCCGAGTCCCGCTACGTCTCCTGTGAGGCCGAGGACGACCTGACCGCGGTCATCACGATCTCGGAGTACTCCTCGATCTTCCCCGGCGGGTTCAGCCTCGCCGCGTTCGGCATCATGAGCCCCACCACGCTGGAGGCCGTCGCCGACGAGGAGATCACCGGTGAGGAGGGCAACTACTCGCTGCCCGACTACACCCAGAACGTGGGCACCGTCGCCGGCACCGGCCCGTTCACCGTGGAGGAGTGGAACCGCGACCAGGCCGAGGTCACCCTCTCCCGCTTCGACGACTACTGGGGCACGGAGGCCGGCTTCGAGACCATGATCCTGCGGGCCATCCCGGACGAGACCGCCCGCCGCCAGGCGCTGGAGGCCGGGGACATCCACGGCTACGACCTCGTCGCCCCCGCCGACGTGGAGCCCCTGGAGGAGGCCGGCTTCCAGGTGCCCACCCGGGACGTGTTCAACGTCCTCTACCTGGCCTACCAGCAGGAGACCAACGAGGCCCTCGCCGACCTGGAGGTCCGGCAGGCGCTCTCGCACGCGGTCAACCGCCAGCGCATCGTCGACACCATCCTCCCCGAGGGCGGCGAGGTGGCGACCCAGTTCCACCCCGACACCCTCGACGGCTGGTCCCCCGACGTCCAGACCTACGACTACGACCCGGACCTGGCCAGGGAGATGCTCGCCGACGCGGGGCAGGAGGACCTGGAGGTCGACTTCTGCTACCCCACGGAGGTCACCCGCCCGTACATGCCCGCGCCGCGCGACATCTTCGACGTCATCGTCTCGGACCTGGAGGAGGTCGGCGTCACGGTCGAGGCCAAGTCCTTCGAGTGGACCGAGTACGTCCCGCAGACCGACAGCGGCAACTGCTCGATGTACCTGCTCGGCTGGACCGGCGACTACAACGACGCCTACAACTTCATCGGCACCTGGTTCTCGACCCAGAACGACGCCTGGGGCATGGACGAGCCCGAGCTGTTCGACGCCATGGCCGAGGCCAGCAGCAACCCCGACAACGAGGAGCGCATCGCCGCCTACCAGGACCTGAACGAGCAGATCATGGAGGCCCTGCCCGGCCTGCCCCTCTCCAGCTCCCCGCCGTCCATCGCCTTCGCCGAGAACGTCAATCCTCCCCAGGTCAGCCCGCTGACCCAGGAGAAGTTCTTCGAGGCCTCCTGGCAGTAGCCCGCCCCGCCCCCCGACAGGGGGAGGGGACCGGGGCCCGACCGGCCCTCACCGGCCGGTCGGGCCCGCGGCCCGTCCGGGGCCTCCGCCCGCACCGCGCGGGCCGGCTGCCACCGGGAGAGCGCCCCACGGGAGCCCGTGGGGCCGTCCGGCCGCCGCCTCCGGAGGCCGGAACCCCGCACACGTGCACGACCTCCAACGGCCGCCGCGCCCCCCGACCGCACCGACCGTGCGGCTCCGCGCCGACCGGGACACCCGTACAACCCGAGCCCCCGCCACACCCCGGCGGGGACGCTTCGCGTCCATCGTTCCCACACTGGCGAAAGGCGGCGAAGGTGCTGCGATTCATCGTCAGGCGTCTCCTTCAGCTGATCCCGACACTGGGCGGCCTGTCGATCCTGCTGTTCGTCTGGCTGCAACGGCTGCCGGGCGGACCCGAGTACGCCCTCCTCCCCGACGACGCGACCTCCGAGCAACGAGCCCAGCTGCGGCGCTCCCTGGGCCTGGAAGAACCGATCACGGTCCAGTACCTGGCCTTCCTGCGCCGCATCCTCCAGGGAGACCTGGGCGCCTCCCTCCAGACCGGCAGACCGGTCCTCGAAGAGTTCCTCACCCGCTTCCCGGCCACCTTCGAGCTCGCCGTCACCGCGATGCTCATCGCGACCGCGGTGGGCATCCCGCTCGGCTACCTGGCCGCGCGCAGGCGCGGGTCCGTCCTGGACTTCGCCGCGGTGGGCGGGTCCCTCCTCGGGATCTGCACCCCGGTCTTCTTCCTCGCCTTCATCCTGAAGGTGGTCTTCGCCGAGCGGCTGGGCTGGTTCCCGTCCGCGTTCCGGCTCTCCCCGGGCATCAGCCGCACGGACCTCTCCGGGTTCGCCGTCCTGGACGGGCTGCGGACCGGCGAGTTCGACGTGGTCGCCGACGCCCTCGCGCACCTGGTGCTCCCCGGGCTCGCGCTCGCCTCGATCCCGCTCGCGGTGATCGTGCGCATGACCCGCGCCAGTGTCCTGGAGGTGCTGGAGGAGGACTACGTCCGCACCGCCAACGCCAAGGGCCTGCACCGCAACACCGTGCGCACCCGCCACGTGATGCGCAACGCCATGCTCCCCGTCGTCACGTCCATCGGCCTGCTCACCGGAAGCCTGTTCGCCGGCGCGGTCCTCACCGAGAGCGTGTTCGCGTTCCCCGGGATCGGTTCGTTCGTGTACGCGGCCACGCAGACCCGCGACTACCCGGTCCTCACCGGGTTCATCCTGCTCATCGCCACCATGTACGTGTTCATCAACCTCCTGGTGGACATCTCCTACAGCCTCCTCGACCCGAGAGTGCGGGCCCAGTGATGCCAACGACACCGAGCTCCCAGAACCCGTCCCGGGCCGAGGACGCGTCGGACGCCGGGGGGCCGCTCCTCGGGCGGAAGGCGGCCCGCGTCGACCGCCTCGCCGAGCTCATGGGCGAGCGGGACGAGAGCGGCCACGGCTCGGGGATCTGGCGCACCGCCCTCGCGCGGATGCGCCGCAGCCCCATGGCCATCACCGGCGCCGTGATCGTCGTCGTGTTCGTCGCCGTGGCCCTGCTCTCGCCGCTCATCGCGCCCTACTCGCCCACCTCGCAGGCCTGGGGCGACGAGGTGTTCCCGAACCAGAACATCTTCGTCGGCCCGCGCGGCGAGAACTGGCTGGGGCTGGACAACCTCGGCCGCGACCAGTTCTCCCGCATGGTCGTCGGCGCCCGCCAGACCCTCATGGTCGGCGTGGTCGCCACCCTGGTCGGCTTCGGCGCCGGCGCGCTCCTGGGCGGCGCCGCCGGGGCCGCGTCGGTCCTCGGCGGGCGCTGGGGCCGCCAGCTCGACAACGTGGTGATGCGCGTCATCGACATGATGCTCGCGCTGCCGACGCTGCTCCTCGCGGTCACCGTCGCCGCCCTCGTCGGGCCGAGCCTCACCACGGTCATGATCGCCGTCGGCGTCGCCCAGGTCCCGGTCTTCGCCCGCCTCCTGCGCGGCGCGATGATCTCCCAGGGCAACCGCGACTACGTCCTGGCCGCACGCGCGCTGGGGGTGCGCAAGCGCAGGATCGCGCTCACGCACATCCTGCCGAACTCCCTGGGCCCGGTGATCGTCCAGTCCACCCTCACCCTGGCCACCGCGATCATCGACGCGGCGGCCCTGTCCTACCTGGGTCTGGGCAACCCGGACCCGGCCTTCCCCGAGTGGGGGACGATGCTCGCCGACGCCCAGCGCTTCCTGTCCAGCGCCCCGCAGCTGGCCGTGTACCCGGCGCTGGCCATCATCGTCACCGCCCTGGGCTTCACCCTCCTGGGTGAGGCGATGCGGGAAGCGCTCGACCCGAAGCTGAGGAAGTGACCATGAGTTCCAGCACGCCGCTGTTGGCGGTGGACGAGCTGTCCGTGGTGTTCCGCGGGCGCGGTTCCGACCCGGAAGAGGTCCGGGCCGTGGACGGGGTGTCCTTCACCCTGGAGGAAGGCCGGGTCACCGGCCTGGTCGGCGAGTCCGGCTGCGGCAAGAGCGTCACCTCGCTCGCCCTCATGGGCCTGCTGCCCGACAGGGGGGTGCGCGTCGGCGGCAGCGCGGTGATGCGGCTGCCCGGCGGGGAGGCCGACCTCCTGAAGCTCCCGCAGAGGCGGATGCGCGACCTGCGCGGGTCCCAGCTGGCGATGATCTTCCAAGACCCCCTCAGCTCCCTCAACCCGGTGGTGCCCATCGGCCGCCAGGTCACCGAGATCCTCCGGCGCCACCGGGGCCTGCGGGGAGCGAAGGCCTCGAAGGAGGCGGCCGACCTGCTCTACCGGGTGGGCATACCCGACCCGACGCGCAGGCTCCGCGAGTACCCGCACCAGCTGTCCGGGGGCATGCGCCAGCGGGCGCTGATCGCCATGGCGGTGGCCTGCCGGCCCCGCCTGATGATCGCGGACGAGCCGACCACGGCCCTGGACGTCACCATCCAGGCGCAGATCCTGGAGCTGCTCAAGGACCTGGTCACCGAGGAGGGGACCTCCCTGCTCATGATCACCCACGACCTGGGCGTCGTCGCCGGGCTGTGCGACGACATCAACGTCCTGTACGCCGGCCGGGCGGTGGAGACGGCGCGGCGCGCTCCGCTGTTCGCCGACCCGACGCACCCCTACACCGTCGGCCTGCTGGGCTCCATCCCCCGGCTGGACGCCCCCCGGGGCGAGGCCCTCACCCCCATCCGCGGCTCGGTCAACGACAACATCGCCTGGACGGACGGGTGCGCGTTCGCGCCCCGGTGCGACCACTACACGATGGAGTGCCTCCAGGGCCCGCCGCAGCTGGTCACCGCGGGGGCGGGGGGCGGCGGGGCCGCGGCGGCGGCCGGCGGCGCGGCGGACCGGGCGGCCGGAGCCGGCCACGCGTACCGCTGCGTGAACCCCGTCCGGCACGCGGACGTGGTGGACCGGACGGTACTGGAGAGCCCGGCGGTGGTCGGCGACGACGAGGAGGCGCAGGGATGAGCCTGCTGCGGATCAACGACCTCAAGGTCCACTTCCCGATCAGGCGCGGGGTGGTGTTCGACCGCACGATCGGCCACGTGCGCGCGGTCGACGGCGTCAGCCTGGAGATCCAGGAGGGCCAGACCTACGGCCTGGTGGGCGAGTCCGGCTGCGGCAAGACCACCCTGGGCCGGGCCGTGCTGCGGCTGGTGGACGTCACGGAGGGGGAGGTGCTGTTCGGCGGACGCGACCTGGCCGGCCTGGACGCCGAGTCGATGCGCCGGGAGCGCAGGAACCTCCAGATGGTCTTCCAGGACCCCCTGGGCAGCCTCAACCCCAGGCAGAACATCGGCTCGATCCTCCTGGAGGGGCTGCAGACCCACGGGATCGGCGGCCCCGACGGGGACGGCGACGGCCCCGGGGCGCCCGCGGGGAGGTCCGAACGGCGGAAGCTGGTCCTGGAGGACCAGCACCGCAGGGTCGTGGAAGCCCTGGAGAGGGTGGGGCTGTCCTCGAAGGCGCTCACCCGGTACCCGCACGAGTTCTCCGGGGGCCAGCGGCAGCGCATCGGGATCGCCCGGGCGCTGGTGCTCGAACCCGACCTCATCATCTGCGACGAGCCGGTGTCGGCCCTGGACGTGTCGATCCAGGCACAGGTCCTGAACCTGCTGGAGAGCCTCCAGAAGGAGCTCGGGCTCACCTACCTGGTGATCGCCCACGACCTGGCGGTGGTCCGCCACGTCAGCGACGTGGTGGGGGTGATGTACCTGGGGGCGCTGGTGGAGGAGGCCTCCAGCGACGAGCTGTACGAGACGCCGATGCACCCGTACACGCGGTCCCTGATGTCGGCGGTGCCGGTGCCGGACCCGGAGGTGGAGGACGCCCGCGAGCGCATCCTGCTCTCCGGTGACCTGCCCTCGCCGGCGAACCCGCCCTCGGGCTGCCGTTTCCACACCCGCTGCCCGTGGCGGCAGGAGGAGCTGTGCGACACCGAGCGCCCGGAGCTGCGCCCGGTGCGGGGCGCCGCCGAGGGCAGCACCCACCGTGTGGCCTGCCACTACGCGGAGCAGATCCTGGCGGGGGAGATCCGGCCGGACGAGAAGCTGGCCGAGCGCATCGTGCACGGCGTGGGCTGAGCACGGCCCGTCCCGCCCGAGGAGCCGGGACGCGCCGGGCCGCCCCGGCCCGGCGCGTCCCCGGCCTCCCGTCCCGGCCGGAGTCAGGCCCCGGACCGGCCGGAGTCAGGCCCCGGACCGGCCGGAGTCAGGCCCCGGACCGGCCGGAGTCAGGCCCCGGACCGGCCGGGGTCAGGCCGCCCGCAGGGTCCGGCAGGCGTCCAGCAGCCGCTCGCGCAGCACGGCGCCGCGCTCGGCGAAGCCCTCCTGCGCCTCCATGTACGCGGCCTTGCCCCCGGCCGTCTCGATGCGCACCGGTTCGTAGCCCCAGTCCGCCAGGTCGTAGGGGGACGCGCGCATGTCCAGGGTCCGGATCTCCCGCGAGAGCTCGAAGCAGTCCACCACGAGTTCGGAGGGCACCGCGGGGGAGAGCTTGTACGCCCACTTGTACAGGTCCATGTTGGCGTGCAGGCAGCCCGGCTGGTCCAGCTCCGACTGCCGCTCGCGGGTCGGCCGGAGCGTGTTGAGGGGGCGCGCGGCCTCGGTGAAGAACCGGAACGCGTCGAAGTGCGAGCACTGGATCCGGTGCGACTCCACGACGCGGTCGGTGCCCTCGTGGCCGAGCCGCAGCGGCACCTGGCCGTGGCGCACCCGTCCCGCGCGGTACACCATCGCCCACTCGTGCAGGCCGAAGCAGCCCAGGTGGGCGGGGCGGGAGGCGACCGACGACAGGAGCTTCTCCACGAAGCCCAGCACGGGCCGCGCCGCCAGGAACTCCCCGGCGTCCACGGCGACGGCCCCGTCGGGCAGCTCCGTGTAGAACCGCTCGGACAGGCGGGCGCGGGCCCCTTCGCCCAGCAGCGCCGTCCCGGCCCCCGGGTGCCAGCGCCGCAGCTGCGAGGGCTTGAGGTTGTAGTAGGTGAACAGGAAGTCCTCCACCGGGTGGGGCACGCCCTCGCGGCGCCGCCGCAGGTGGTCGGCGACCAGCGCGTCCACGCGCCGCTCGTGCCTCTCGGCGCGCCCGCGCCACTCCGTCTCGGCGAGGGCTGTCGGCGCCCCGGTACTCGTTCCCGTCACGGCCCCCAGGGTACGCGGGCGCGGGGAGCGCCCTCCGCGCCGGCGCGGTGACGGGCTCAGTTGGACTGCTGGACGGGCAGGTGGCGGCCCAGGTAGCCGATGTAGACGCGGTTGGTCGTGCCCGGCCCCAGGTGGGGGTAGAAGTACAGCCGCGGGCAGATCCCGTACTCGATGTCCAGCTTGATGTGGGCGTACATCGGGACGCGCCCGCCGGGCTCCACCTCCTCCGGCACCCGGAAGAGGCGCTTGTCGTTGAGCTTTCCCCGGTTGCGCACGTGGTCCGACTCCTGCGAGGCCAGGCGCTTGACCGGGATCACCTCGTAGCCGTCGGGCGTCTCCTTCAGGTACGAGTGGAACCCGAGCCCGCTGCCGGGGTTGTCGAACTGGTAGCGCGCGTAGTCGTTCAGGGCCAGCAGGGCCTCCCAGGCGCGGGTGACCCACAGGGCCTCCTTGCGGCTGTCGGACAGCTCGTACACCGTCTGCGCCTCGATGGTGAAGAACAGGTGGGGCAGCGCGGACCCGTCGGTGACGCGCTCCAGGAGTTCGCGCACGCTCCGGGGAGGACGCCGCCGCGGGTCGCGCGGCGCGGGGGCCGCCGCCAGCCGGAACTGCCCGGCCTCGCGGGCCCGGTCGCGCAGCCACCGGACCTCGTAGGCGGCGGCGCGTGCGTGGTCCCGCGCGCTGTCGAGCTCCTCGGCGAGGTCGGCCGTCTCGGCGAGGAGGCCCTGGCGCTCCTCCGAGAGTTCGGCGACCCGGGTGCTGAGGCGCGTGACCTCCTCCCTCAGGCGCTGGACCTGCTGCTCCTGGGCCTCGCGCTCCTGCTCGGAGGCCAGGTCGGCGGAGCCGGGGACCGCCCGGTGCGCGGCGGCGGCGCGGGTGGCGGGAGCGGGGCCGGGGGAGGGGGCCCGGACGGCCGCGCGCAGGTCGTCGGTCTCCTCGGAGAGGAGCGCGTCGACCGCGAGGAGGGGGTCGGGGAGGCTCACGTCGAGGGCGTTGTCGCGTACCCGGCGCGACAGTGCCGCGCCCACCCAGTTGCGGATGCGCTCGCCGTCGCGGGCGGTGTCGAGCGTGGCCGGGCTCATCCGGGGGTGGCGGGGGGCGTCGTCCTCGTCGAGCAGGTCGACGCCCGGTAAGAACGTGCGCACCCCGCCCGGGGGGACGTCCAGCCCCCGGGGGAGGAGGGAGCCGACGCGCTCCAGGGCGGCGGCGTCGAGCACGTAGGCGGCGCACATCCCGGTGCAGCGCGCCATGGCGCCCGCCATGGCGTCGCGCCAGTCGGCGACGGTGACGTCCCGGGGAGCCCCGGTCGCCACCACCGCCATGCGTCTGACGGGGTCGCGGATGGCCGACACGAGCGTGTCCATGAGGGCGTCGTCGCGTCCGCGCACGATCAGGGGGGCGGGGGGCATCGGGTGCTCGCCGTCGTGGGCGTCCACGGAGTCGAGGAGCATGCGGGCGGCCTCGGGGGGCATGACGTCCAGGCGGGGAGGGTCCGCCGCGGCGCGCTCGGCGGGGGCGGGGTCGACGGCCATGTCGATCCACACGTACCGCCACGGGGCGAGTTCGGGGTCCACGACCGCTGTGGCGACGGTCCGCCACACCCCGTCGGGCTTGTCGGACTCCGTGGTGAGCCGGAGGAAGCGCAGCCCCTCGTCGTCGTTGTCGTGCCGGACCACCAGGGCCCGGGAGCGGTTGCTCAGATCGTGGCGCCCCGAGGCCGAGAAGTCCACCCGCGCGCCCGAGTTGCCGCGTTTGCTGAGCCAGCGGGACAACACCGTCGAGGTGGTGTCGATGAGGTCGCCGTCGTGCTCCGGGACGGCGACGAGCGTGCGGTAGACAAGTGGCAATGAGCACTCCCGGGCTCCCGACGGCGGCGGCGGACCCGAGGGTCCGCCCGAACACGCTGGCAGAGCCCTCCTCCCCACTCTGGACGAAGGAGACCTCCGGCGCCAGTCGGTTGACCAAAGAACCCTCGACCGCATCCCAAGGATCCCAGGAGTCTCAGGCCGCCCCACCGGAACGCTCCGGGCCGGTTGCGCCACTGTGGCCAAGGAACGACACGCCAGTGGAAAAAATGGACAAAGCGGGCGGCGAGACGCGGGCACTAGCGTCACGGGCATGTCCACGCACCCGTTCTGGCTGGCCGGCACCGCCGCGACCGGCGACACCGAGATCCCTGTCGTCAACCCCTACACCGGCGAGTCCGTCGGCGCGGTCGCCGTGCCGACCGCCGAGCAGATCGAGCAGGCCGTCGCCGCGGCCCACGCCGTCGCCGCCGAGGCCGCCGCCCTGCCCGCGCACGTACGGGCCGACGCCCTCGTCCACATCTCCCGGCGCATCGGCGAGCGGTCCGAGGAGATCGCCCGGACGATCACCGCGGAGAGCGGCAAGCCCCTCAAGTGGTCCCGCGCCGAGGCGGGCCGCGCCGTCTCCGTGTTCCGCTGGGCGGCGGAGGAGGCCCGGCGCGACAGCGGCGAGCTCCAGCGGCTGGACACCGACCCGGGCGGCGTCGGCCGGATGGCCGTGGTCCGCCGCGTCCCCAAGGGGCCGGTCCTGGGCATCTCGCCGTTCAACTTCCCGCTCAACCTGGTCGCCCACAAGGTCGCCCCGGCCCTCGCCGTCGGCGCGCCCGTCGTCCTCAAGCCCGCGCCGGCCACCCCGATGACGGCCCTGATCCTGGGCGAGATCGTCGCGGAGACCGAGCTGCCCGGCGGCATGCTCTCCGTGCTCCCCATGCCCAACGACCGCGCGGCGTCGCTGATCACCGACGAGCGCCTCCCCGTCATCTCCTTCACCGGCGGGGCCTTCGGCTGGGAGCTGCCCCGGCTCGCGCCGCGCAAGCACGTCACCCTGGAGCTGGGCGGGAACGCCGCTGCCGTGGTCCTCGCCGACGCGGACCTGGACTGGGCGGCGCAGCGGGTCGCGCTGTTCGGCAACAACCAGGCCGGGCAGGTGTGCATCGGCGTGCAGCGCGTGATCGTCGAGGACTCCGTCCACGACGAGTTCGTGGCGCGGCTGGTGGAGCGCGTGGAGGCCCTCGGCGTCGGGGACCCCTCCGACCCCGCCACCGACGTGGGCCCGCTCGTGAACGAGGCGTCCGCCGAGCGCGTGGCCGCCTGGATCGACGAGGCCGTCGCCGACGGCGCCGAACTGCTCACCGGCGGCACCCGTGACGGGGTGACGGTCGCGCCGACGGTGCTCGCGAACGCGCCCGCCGACGCGAAGGTCGTGCGCCAGGAGGTGTTCGGACCGGTGCTGGTCGTCCAGCGGGCGGCCGACACCGACGCCGCGTTCGCGGCGGTCAACGAGAGCGACTTCGGCCTCCAGGCCGGGGTGTTCACCCGCGACCTGCCCACCGCGTTCCGTGCGCACCGGGAACTGGAGGTCGGCGGCGTGGTGATCGGCGACGTCCCCACCTTCCGCGCCGACCAGATGCCCTACGGCGGCGTCAAGCAGTCGGGGGTGGGCAAGGAGGGCGTGCGCGCCGCCATGACGGACCTGACCTACGAGCGGGTCCTGGTGCTCACCGGCATCGACCTGTAGCGGGACCGGGCGCCGCCCCGTCGGCGCCGCCCGGCCGCGGACCCCTGCCGTACGCCCGCCGGAGCGGCGGCCACCGCCTCCCCGGCCCCGGCCGGGGAGGCGGGTCGTTCCGGGCCGGCGTCCGCCGGGCGGCCTCCCACCGCGCCGACCGGGAGCACCCGCGGACCACGCCCTAGAGCCCCGAGGCGTGGTCGTACAGCTTGCGCGCCTCCGCGCCCAGCCGGGGGCCGTACTGGGTGGAGCGGTCGTCGGCGTACTTGAAGCTGACCACCGAGGAGATCGTGCCCCGTCCGGTCGAGGTGTCGAAGCCCGTGAACCAGGGTCCGCCGCTGGACCCCTGCGTCATGCTGCACCGCACGCCGTTGGCGGTGGTGCCGCCCGTGTCCGGCCTGGTGCGGCCCGAGCAGTAGTGCAGGTCCTGGCCGTCGAAGGGCGAGGCCGAGGGGTACCCGAACGTGTACACCTGCACGCCGTCGCGGACCTTGTCCGCGGTCCAGGAGCCGAACGAGATCCGCTGGGACCCGACCTCGTCCTGGACGGCGGTCCCGCCGCTCTTGTTCAGCACCACCATGGCGAAGTCGTAGCTGTCGTCGGCCTCGCGCGACCACTGCGGGGCGACGAGCATGTCACGGGCGGTGAACCTGCCGTACGGGTCCTTCCCGGCGTCGTGGCCCGGCACGAAGGTCCAGTTGCGCGCCCACGACCCCTTGCCGTCCTTGGCGCAGTGGCCCGCGGTGACCACGGTGCTCTTGTTGGCGGAGTCCACGACCGAGGCAGAACAGGTGAAGTCGCGGCCGTCCATGGTCAGGTAGACCTTGCCGGTGGTCTTCGTGACCAGGCCGCCGGCGGTCCAGCGCTCGCCCCGGCTGTCGGCGCGCGGGGACGCCTGGTGGTCGACGCCGTCCGGAGCGGGGTGCGCCGCGGGCGGCAGGAGGGCTCCCTCCAGCATGCTGGTGATGGGCTGGGCCGCGGCCATCCGCTCGGCGGTCCAGTAGTCCAGCACGGCCCGGTGCTGGGTGCCCGTGACGGCCGCCGTCTGGTGGGAGATCCCGTCCACGCGCGTCATCGCCTCACCACTGGCGCGGGCGGGCGCGGCGTGCTGCGGCGTCCCGGCGGCCCGGGTGACGGCGGAGGCCGGTGCGGGGAGTCTCTCTACGAGGGCCAGTCCTCCCAGGGCGACCGCGACGGCGGCCAGGGGGGCGAGGAGCTTGTGTGAGGTGGACGAGGTCATGCCCACGATCTTTGCACACTTTGGGTAACTCAACAGCTACTTTGAGTTTGTGTCTCGGGGGGTGGGGAAGCGTGGTCGGCCGCCTCCGGCGCGGGGGTCGTGCCGGAGGCGGCCGGGGGCGCCCGGCCGGCGCCGCGGGGGGCGGGCGCCGGTCAGGCGAGCGGCACCGTGACCCGTGTGGGGGCGTCCTGGGGGGACGTCACGTCCACCCGGTCCCCGAGGGCGCTCTCGCTCGTGTAGCGGGCGTCCCGGCTGTCGACCACGACCGCCAGCCGGTGCCCGGCCGGGACGTCCCAGACGACCGGTTCCAGCTCGGCGGTGACCGTCACCGGCTCGCCCGGGACGGCGCCGCGCAGGGTGTGGGGGGTGTGGGAGAGCAGCGAACCGGCCCCGTTGCGGTCGACGGCGTAGAGGTGGAGGAAGACCGACTGGTCCTCCGCGGTCGGGGTGAACGTGAACGTCGCCTCGGGGGTGCCCGCCACGCGCACCCCGTCCGGGTAGGCGGGGCTGGTCCACACGGCCGCGCGGTGGCGGTCCACCGTCGGCAGCAGGACCCCGGTCGGGATGTCGAAGAACTGCTGGAGCGCGCCGGAGAGCAGGACGGTCCCGCTCTCCGCCGGTGTGCCGATCCCGGTCCGGAAGCGGTAGTCCCACCCCGTGGCCGGCTCGGACCCCATGGCGCCGCTGCTCTGCCAGTTGTCCACAGGCACCGCCGGAGGCCCGCCCGGTGCGGGACAATGGAGCCGTGCGAGAAGAACAGCAGCGAACAGTAGTGATCCTCGGCTCCACGGGCTCGATCGGGACCCAGGCCGTGGACATCGTCCAGCGCAACCCCGACCGCTTCCGCGTGGTGGGCCTGGCCGCGGGCGGCGGAAGGGCCGACCTGCTCGCCAAGCAGGCGGCCGAGCTCGACGTGCCGCTGGTCGCGGTCGCCGACCCCGAGCGGGCCGCCGACCTCTCGCGCTCCCTCGCCGAGCACGGCAGCCGGGCCGCCGTCCTGGTCGGCGCCGAGGGAGTGGCCGAGCTCGCCGGGAGCCCCTGCGACGTCGTGCTCAACGGCATCACGGGCGCCCTGGGCCTGGAGTCGACCCTGGCCGCGCTGCGCGCGGGCACCACCCTCGCCCTGGCCAACAAGGAGTCCCTCATCATCGGCGGGCCGTTGGTGCGCGACCTCGCCAGGCCCGGCCAGATCGTCCCGGTCGACTCCGAGCACTTCGCCATCGCCCAGTGCTTCCCGTACCTGCCCGAGGGGCAGCTCGCCAGTCCGGCGCAGGGCCACGTGCACGCCCGCCGCGACGAGGTCAGCCGCCTGGTCGTCACCGCGAGCGGGGGCCCGTTCCGGGGCCGCGACCGCGACGGGCTGGCCGGCGTCACACCGGCCGAGGCGCTCGACCACCCCACCTGGAGCATGGGGCCCGTCATCACCGTCAACTCCGCCACCCTGGTCAACAAGGGGCTGGAGGTCATCGAGGCCAGCCTGCTGTTCGACATGCCGTTCGACAGGATCGACGTCGTCGTCCACCCGCAGTCGATCGTCCACTCGATGGTCGAGTACGTCGACGGCTCCACCATCGCCAAGGCGAGCCCGCCCAGCATGATGATCCCCATCGCCTACGGGCTCGGCGCGCCCGACCGGGTCCCGGGCGCCGCCCCCGGCATGGACTGGACCCGGGCCCAGACCTGGACCTTCGAGCCGCTGGACCACGAGGCATTCCCCGCCGTCAGGCTCGCCTGCGAGGTCGGCGCCGCGGGAGGCACCGCCCCCGCGGTGTACAACGCCGCCAACGAGGAGGCCGTCGACGCCTTCCTCCGCGGAAACCTCGCGTTCCCGTCCATCATGGACACCGTCTCCCGGGTAGTCTCGGAGCACCGGCGAACGGACCGCCCCGGGGGAGCGTCGCACCAGAGCGTGGGACTGAGCCTGGACGACGTGTACGCCGCCGACGCCTGGGCCCGCACACGTGCGCGCGAGCTCCTCGCGCGCCAGGCCTGACACCGCCTAGAGGAGAGTTGCATGGTCGCCCTGATGACCGTGGTCGGGATCGTCCTGTTCGTCTTCGGGCTGTTGTTCTCGATCGCCTGGCACGAGCTGGGCCACCTCTCCACCGCCAAGATGTTCGGGATCAAGTGCACCGAGTACATGGTGGGCTTCGGCCGGACCCTGTGGTCCTTCCGGCGGGGCGACACCGAGTACGGGATCAAGGCGGTGCCGCTGGGCGGCTTCGTGCGCATGGTCGGCATGCTCCCGCCGTCGCGCCGGAGCGCGGACGGCGGCTCGCGCAAGCTGTCCCGCTGGCGCGCCATGGCCGAGGACGCCCGTGAGGCCTCCTACGTCGAGCTCTCCCCGCAGGACCAGGACCGGCAGTTCTACCAGCGGGCGCCGTGGAAGCGGCTCATCGTGATGTTCGCCGGCCCCGGCATGAACGTGGTCCTCGCCGCGATCCTGCTCGCGGTCCTGTTCATGGGCATCGGCGTCCCGCGGAGCACCACCGAGATCGGGCTCGTCAACGAGTGCATGGTCCCGGTCGGCAGCTCCGTCACCGACTGCACCGACCTGCCGCCCACCCCGGCGGCCGAGGCCGGGATGCTGCCCGGCGACGTCATCGTCTCCGTCGGTGGCGAGTCCACCCCGGACTGGAACACCGCCAACCGGCAGATCCGCGAGTCCCTCGGCAGCACCGAGGTCGTGGTCGAGCGCGACGGCGAGCGCGTCCCGCTCGACGTCGACGTCGTCGAGAACGAGCTCCCGGCCCGCGACGCCGAGGGCGAGATCCTCTACGAGACCGACGCCGACGGCGAGCCCGTGTACGACGCGGACGGCTACCGGGTCTACCAGACCGAGACCGTGGGCTTCCTCGGCATCGTCTTCGCCCAGGAGCGCGCCCCGCTCACCGTCGGCGAGTCCGCCGCCGAGATGGGCTCCATGATGATCGGCGTGGGCGAGGCGCTCATCTCCCTGCCCAGCAAGGTCCCGGAGGTGTTCGCCGCCGCGTTCCTCGGGGAGGAGCGCAACCAGGACTCCCCGGTGGGCATCGTCGGCATCTCCCGCATCGGCGGCGAGATCATGGCCCAGGGCCTGCCCGTCGCGGACACCGCGGCGATCATGCTCCAGATCCTGGCCGGTGTGAACCTGTTCCTGTTCGCCTTCAACATGCTCCCGATCCTGCCGCTGGACGGCGGCCACATGGCCGGAGCCCTCTGGGAGTGGCTCAAGCGCGGCTGGGCCAGGCTGTTCCGCCGACCCGAGCCCGCCCCGGTGGACGTGGCGATGCTGACACCGGTCGCCTACGTCGTGGTGGCGTGCTTCCTCGTGTTCAGCGTGGTCCTGCTCGTCGCCGACCTGTTCAACCCGGTCAGACTCTTCGGCTGACGCACGCCTGCGCGACGGCGGGCGGACGGCCGGCCGACACCGGCCGTCCACCCCGGTCGCGGGGCGGTTCCGGCGTGACGCCGACCACCCCGGCAGGCCGGTAATCTTCAGCTGGCGCACCGGTTCCGCGCTTCGCGGGGGGCGCCCTTCCACGGGCGGGTAACCTGGAGATCGCGATCCGGGAACGACGGTGCAGCGGAGGCCGCCGCGCGAGGTGACCCCGGACGCGGCGCCGCGCGCTGCGCCGGACGCCCTTTCCCGATAACCGACGAATCAAGTGCCGCCCCCCTCCGGCGGCAGACGAGGTGAATCAAGCGTGACCGTCGATCTCGGTATTCCCGCCACCCCGCCGCGCCCGCTGGCGACCCGGCGCAAGACGCGGCAGATCATGGTCGGAAACGTCCCTGTCGGCGGGGACGCCCCGGTGTCCGTCCAGTCGATGACGACCACCCGTACCTCCGACATCAACGCGACGCTCCAGCAGATCGCGGAGCTCACCGCCTCCGGCTGCCAGATCGTCCGCGTGGCCGTGCCCACCAACGACGACGCCGACGCGCTCCCGATCATCGCGAAGAAGTCGCAGATCCCGGTGATCGCCGACATCCACTTCCAGCCCAAGTACGTGTTCCAGGCGATCGACGCCGGCTGCGCCGCCGTGCGCGTGAACCCGGGCAACATCAAGAAGTTCGACGACAAGGTCGCCGAGATCGCGCGGGCCGCCAACGAGGCGGGCACCCCGATCCGCATCGGCGTCAACGCCGGTTCGCTGGACAAGCGCCTGCTCCAGAAGTACGGCAAGGCCACCCCGGAGGCCCTCGTCGAGTCGGCGCTGTGGGAGTGCTCCCTCTTCGAGGAGCACGGCTTCCGCGACATCAAGATCTCGGTCAAGCACAACGACCCCGTCGTCATGGTCAACGCCTACCGCCAGCTGGCCTCCGCCTGCGACTACCCGCTGCACCTGGGCGTCACCGAGGCCGGCCCCGCGTTCCAGGGCACCATCAAGTCCGCGGTCGCCTTCGGGGCGCTGCTGTCCGAGGGCATCGGCGACACCATCCGCGTGTCCCTCTCCGCGCCTCCCGCCGAGGAGGTCAAGGTCGGCGCCCAGATCCTGGAGTCGCTGGGGCTGCGCGAGCGCGGCCTGGAGATCGTCTCCTGCCCGAGCTGCGGCCGGGCCCAGGTGGACGTCTACACGCTCGCGGAGGAGGTCACCGCCGGGCTGGAGGGCATGGAGGTGCCGCTGCGCGTGGCCGTCATGGGCTGCGTCGTCAACGGGCCCGGCGAGGCCCGCGAGGCCGACCTGGGCGTGGCCTCCGGCAACGGCAAGGGACAGATCTTCGTCAAGGGCGAGGTCATCAAGACCGTGCCCGAGTCCCAGATCGTGGAGACCCTCATCGAGGAGGCCATGCGCATCGCCGAGGAGATGGGCGAGGCCGGGGCCGAGTCCGGCCCGCCGACCGTCGCCGTGGCGGGCTGACCCCGGGTCCTCCGACGACGGCCGCGCCGCACCCCCCGGGGGTGCGGCGCGGCCGTTCGCGTGTCCGGACCCGGGCGGCGGCACACGGCGGGAGCCCCGAGGCGCGGGGTGCGCGCGTGTGCCATCGCTCACACCGGCCCGCGTTTTCTTGCGCGGAAGCGCAAGGATGCGCCGCTTCCCGGGGACAGACGCAACGAATGTGGGTCATGTTACCTGGGTAACGCAGCTACGGTTACTGAGGGCGTTTTCGGGCTGATTCCGGCACGAAACGCCCCTCCACCTCCCACATCCCTTCCCGGGGGACAGGTGTGCCCGCCCACAGCAACGAGGAGTAGTCACGTGGTCGACCAGAAGACCCCGGCGGACGCGGCGGCGCCCGTCGGCGTGCCCGCACTGAGGGAGCGGCTGACCCGGCGCAAGCCGGTCGAGAAGCTCGTCGCCGAGACCAGCGACGGCACCGGCCTCCAGCGGCACATGGGCTTCTGGCAGCTCTCCATGATCGGCATCGGCGCCACCCTCGGCACGGGCATCTTCGTCGTGCTGGGCGAGGCCGTCCCCGTGGCCGGTCCCGCCGTCGTGCTCGCCTTCGTGCTCGCCGGCGTCACCGCGCTGTTCTCCGCGCTCGCCTACGCCGAGATGGCCGGGATGATCCCCGCCTCCGGCTCCGCCTACTCCTACAGCTACGCCACCATCGGCGAGTTCATGGCGTGGGTGTGCGGCTGGTGCCTCATGCTCACCTACGGCGTGTCCGTCGCCGCCGTCGGCGTCGGCTGGGGGGAGTACATCAACGAGCTCCTCCACCTCACCACCGGCCTGTCCCTGCCGGGGGCGGTGCTCGCCGGACCGCTGGAGGGCGGCGTGGTCAACCTGCCCGCCGCGATCGTGGTCCTGCTGTCCATGTTCGCCCTGCTCGCGGGGGTGCGCGAGAGCAGCCGCGTCAACGCGGTCATGGTCGCCGTCAAGGTCGCCATCCTGGTCATGTTCGTCGCGATCGCGATCACCGCCGTCCAGGACGGCAACTTCGCCCCGTTCATGCCGATGGGCATGGCCGGGGTCAGCGCCGCGGGCGCCACCCTGTTCTTCTCCTACATCGGCTTCGACTCCGTCTCCACCGCGAGCGAGGAGGCGAAGAACCCCCAGCGCGACCTGCCCCGCGCGATCATGTTCTCGATGATCCTGGTGACCGCCATCTACTGCCTGGTCGCCTTCGCCGCCGTCGGCGCGCTCGACTGGACCGGCTTCGTGGACGGCGAGACCTCCCTCGCGGGGATCCTCACCCTGGTCACGGGCACCCCGGTGTGGGCGGTCGTCTTCGCGGCCGGAGCGGTCCTCGCCCTGGCCAGCGTGGTGCTGGTGGTGCTCTACAGCCAGACCCGCATCCTCTACGCGATGTCCCGCGACGGGCTCATCCCCAAGGCGTTCTCCACCGTGGACGCCAAGGGCACCCCGCGCGCGAACACGGTCATCACCTCCGTGTTCATCGCGCTCCTCGCCGCGCTGGTCCCCCTGGGGCCGCTCGCGGACGCCACCTCCATCGGCACCCTCTTCGCGTTCGCCCTGGTCAACGTGGCCGTGCTGGTGCTCCGGCGCACCCGCCCCGACCTCCCGCGCGCCTTCCGCGTGCCCGGAGCCCCCGTCACGCCGGTCCTGGGCGTGCTCGCCTGCGCCTACCTCATGTTCAGCATGTCGCCGAGCGTGTGGGCGGCCTTCGGGGCCTGGCTCGTCGTCGGACTGGCCGTCTACTTCGGCTACGGCATGCGCCGCTCCGCCCTGGAGCGCGTGCCCGCGTCCGGGGTCTAGGCCGGGCCGGAAGGCCGCACCGCACGCCCGCGCCGGGGCCGGGGACCCCTCCCCGGCCCCGGCGCCGTGTCCGCCGCCGCGCCCGGTCGCCGGAACGCGTCCGGCGCCGTGACGGGCCCGCGCGGCGATGCGCGCACGAACGCGCCCGAACGCGCAAGGAAGAGCGGTGCCACGGGGGAAAGACGCACGTTTGCGCTGCTCCGGCGCACCGTTCCGACACGATCTCCCGCCTAGAGTGGACGCGGCCCGAGAACGACCGAGGGGGAGGCGGCCCATGACGCGCGGACCACTGCGTGTGGCCCTGGACCAGGGCGCCGGCCGCAGCGGCGACGTCGCCGACGCGCTCGGCCGGCTCGCCGACCGCGCCGCACAGGCCGCCGAGGCCGGGGCCCGCCTGCTCGTCGGCCCCGAGATGTCGCTCACCGGCTACGCCCTCGGAGCCGGGACGGTGGCCCGGATGGCCGAACCCGCGGACGGGCCCCTCGCGGACGCCGTCGCGGCGATCGCCGCCGACACCGGCGTCGCCCTCGTCTACGGGTTCCCCGAGCGCGCGGACGGCGCCGTGTACAACACCGTCCAGCTCGTGGACGGCACCGGTGCGCGCCTGGCCGCCTACCGCAAGGCCCACCTGTTCGGCGACCTGGACCGGGACGCGTTCTCCCCGGGGGCCGAACCGGTCGTCCAGGCCGACCTCGACGGGTTCCGCGTCGGCCTCCTGATCTGCTACGACGTGGAGTTCCCCGAGGCCGTGCGCGCGCATTCCCTCGCGGGCACCGAGCTCCTCGTCGTGCCGACCGCCCTGATGCTCCCCTTCACGGAGGTCCCCACCCGGGTGGTGCCCGTGCGGGCCCTGGAGAACCAGCTCCATGTGGCCTACGTGAACCGCTGCGACACCGAGGGCGACCTGTCCTACGCGGGCCTGAGCGCGCTCGTCGGGCCGGACGGGAGCGAGACGCTGCGCGCAGGCCCGGGCGAGGAGCTCCTGGTCGGCGACGTCGCGCCGGACGCCGTCGCCGCCGCACGCCGGGAGCACTCCTACCTGGACGACCGCCGGCCCGACCTCTACCGGGCGCTCACCGCCTGACCCGCTCCCCGGGGCGCACGCGCCCCGGCGCCGGCCGTGCCGACCGCGGCAGGGGCCGCCGCCCGGGGCGCCCGGCCGTCCGGACCGCCGCCCCGCCCCCCCCGCAGCCCGATCACCGACCACCCGAAGGAGGGGCTCCATGACGTCCGCAGTGCCCACCGCCGCAGGCACCCCGTCCACGCCCGGCACGCCGCCGCTGAACATGTGCGGGCCGGACTTCCCGTTCGCCTACGACTCCTACCTGGAGCACCCGGCCGGGCTCGGGCAGGTCCCCCCGCGGCACCACGGGACCGAGGTCGCCGTCATCGGCGGCGGACTCTCCGGGATCGTGGCGGCCTACGAGCTGATGAAGATGGGGCTGCGCCCGGTCGTGTACGAGGCCGACCGGATCGGCGGACGCCTGCGCACCGAGAAGCTCCCCGGCTGCCCCGACGACGTGGTCGCCGAGATGGGCGCGATGCGCTTCCCGCCCTCCTCCACCGCCTTCCTCCACTACGTGGACCGGGTCGGCCTGGAGACGACCCCCTTCCCCAACCCGCTCTCCCCGGCCACCCCGAGCACCGTGGTCGACCTCAAGGGCGAGTCCCACTACGCCACGACCCTCGCCGACCTGCCCGAGGTCTACCGCGAGGTGGCCCGCGCCTGGGAGCGGACGCTGGAGGAGGGCGCGCAGCACAGCCGCATGCAGCGCGCGATCCGCGAACGCGACACCGCGACCCAGAAGGAGATCTGGAACGATCTCGTCCGGGGGCTGGACAACCAGACCTTCTACGGTTTTCTCTGTGAGTCGCCGGCGTTCGCGTCCTTCCGCCACCGCGAGATCTTCGGGCAGGTGGGGTTCGGCACGGGCGGCTGGGACACGGACTTCCCCAACTCCATCCTGGAGATCCTCCGGGTCACCTACACGGGCGCGGACGACGACCACATGGGCATCCGCGGCGGTGTCCAGCAGCTTCCCCGGCGGCTCTGGGAGGACGCCCCGGACAAGCTCGTCCACTGGGCGCAGGGCACCACGCTGGAGTCGCTGCACGGGAGTGGTCCGCGCCCGGCCGTCACCGCCCTGCGCCGCACCGCGGCGCAGGGCTCGCCGTCGGGGAACATCACGGTCACCGACGCGTCGGGCTCCGTCCGCACCTACCCGGCGGCCGTGTTCACCGCGCAGAGCTGGATGCTGCTGTCCAAGATCGACTGCGACGACGACCTGCTGCCGATCGACCACTGGACGGCGATCGAGCGCACCCACTACATGGAGTCCTCGAAGCTGTTCGTCCCCGTGGACCGCGCCTTCTGGCGCGACAAGGACCCCGAGACGGGCCGCGACACCATGAGCATGACGCTCACCGACCGCATGACCCGGGGGACCTACCTCCTGGAGGGCTCCGACCCGGACGGCCCCGCGGCGATCTGCCTGTCGTACACCTGGTGCGACGACTCGCTCAAGTGGCTGCCGCTGTCGGCCGGCGAGCGCCTGGAGGTCATGCTCTCCTCGCTGTCCAAGATCTACCCCGGGGTGGACGTGCGCTCGCACATCACCGGCGACCCGGTCACCGTGTCGTGGGAGGACGAGCCCTACTTCATGGGCGCGTTCAAGGCCAACCTGCCGGGCCACTACCGCTACCAGCGCCGCCTGTTCACGCACTTCCACCAGGAGGGCCTGGCGGAGCGCCACCGGGGCCTCTTCCTCGCGGGGGACGACATCTCCTGGACGGCGGGCTGGGCGGAGGGCGCGGTGCAGACCGCGCTCAACGCGGTGTGGGGCGTGGCGCACCACTTCGGCGGCGGCACCGACGCGTCCAACCCCGGGCCGGGCGACCTGTTCGACGCACTCGCCCCCGTGGAGCTCCCGGAGGACTGAGCCCGGCCGTGCCCCGCCGCCCGCGACCGCTCCGGTCCCGGGCGGCGGGGCCGAGCACGCATCATGCCGTTCGCGCATGGGATCGGCGGTTTCCGTCTTGGACGGCATCGGGATCGGCGGCCAGACTTCTGGCGTGGGGCCGTCCGCAGGGGCGGCTCCACGCGGACCGGGCAGCCGGGCCGCGCACCCCCCGAACAGGAGCTGAACACGACCATGACCCCCTCACCGACCCTGCGCGCCGGAGGCGCGGCCCTGGCCGCGCTGGCCCTCGTCTCCGTCACCGCCTGCGCGGCCTCCGGGCCCGACCCCGGACAGGAGCCCGCCCGGGAGCAGTCGGCCGCCCCGGAAGCCGCGCCGGAACTGTTCCGGGAGTTCGAGCGGCTGGAGGAGCGTTTCGACGCACGGCTCGGCGTCTACGCGGTGGACACGGGCACAGGCGAGGAGATCGCCCACCGGGCGGACGAGCGCTTCGCCTACTGCTCCACCCACAAGGCCCTCTCCGCGGGCGCGGTGCTGCGGCGGAACACGCTGGAGGAGATGGAGGAGGTCGTCTCCTACACCGCCGACGACCTGGTCGGCCACACGCCGATCACCGAGGCGCACGTGGACACCGGGATGACCCTGCTGGAGGTGGCCGACGCCGCGGTCCGCCACAGCGACAACACCGCGGCCAACCTCCTCCTCGAGGAGCTGGGGGGCCCGGACGGGTTCGAGGAGGCCATGGAGGAGATCGGCGACGACGTGATCGAGGCCGACCGGATCGAGCCCGACCTCAGCCGGACGGCCCCCGGGGACACCCGGGACACGAGCACGCCGCGCGCCATGGCCGCGAGCCTGGAGGAGTTCACGCTCGGCGACGCCCTTCCCGAGGACCGGCGCGCCGTGCTCAACGGCATGCTGCGCGACAACACGACCGGCGACGAGGTGATCCGCGCGGGCCTCCCCGGGGACTGGGAGGTCGGTGACAAGACGGGCAGCGGGAGCTACGGGACGCGCAACGACATCGCCGTCGTCCGTCCCCCGGGCGGCGACCCCGTGGTCATCGCGATCATGTCCATGCGGTACGAGGAGGACGACGAGTTCGACAACGCGCTGATCGCCGAGACCGCGACGGTGATCGCCGGGGTCCTGGGCTGACGCGGTGACCGGAGGGGTTCGCGGTCCTCCCCCTCCGCGGTGATCCCGTACCCGTGGCGGGGCCGGGCGCCGAGACCGGCCACAAGGACGAGACCGTTCAGGGCGGTGCCCCCGGCGGCGCACCGGCAACGGTCCCGGCCGGGACCGGAACCCGTGCCCGGGGCCGGACGGGGAAGGGGCCGCCCGCCTCGCGGCGGACGGCCCCGCAGGCGCCCGGGAGCAGGGGGCGCCACCCCCTCCAACGAACGGTGGGACCCGGGAGTTTCCGTGCCGGCGGGCGAAGAGTCGCGGCTTGCCGGGGCGGGCGCCCCCGGCCCCCGGCCGCGTGCGCGGCGGCCGCCCGGGACCCGCTCCCGCGGGGGCGCGGCTCCGGGTCCCCGGGGCGTCCGGCCCGCCGGGCACCGGGCCCGGAGCTCAGGGCAGGTCGGCGGTCCCGGCCAGGATCGGCTGGTCCACGAGCCGGGACAGGACCAGTGTGCTCTTGGTCCGCACCACGAAGGGTTCGGCGCCCAGGCGCTCGATGACCTCCTCCAGGTGGTGCGTGTCGCGTGCGCGCACCTGCACGATGGCGTCGGCCTCGCCGGTGACCGTGCACGCCGAGGTGATCTCGGCGTAGCCCGCGAGCCCGGAGCGGATCTCGCCGGGAGAGGTGCGGGCGCGGCAGTACAGCTCGATGAACGCCTCGGTGGTCCACCCGACGGCCTGCGGCTCGACGACGACGGTGAACCCCCGCACGGCACCGGAGTCCACCAGCCGGTCCACGCGCCTCTTGACGGCCGAGGGGCTCAGCCCGACGTGGCCGCCGATCTCGGCGAAGCTCATCCGCGCGTCCGCGCCGAGAATCGCGATGATCCGCTCATCGACACGATCCAGCCGCATTGTGCCCCTTTGTCCACGTCTGATCCAGGCAGGGCACATGTTACCGGGGTATACCTCCCTGGGGCCCGTGTCGCTTCCCTTCGTCACGCCGCGCAACAGTGACAATGCATGAGGTCGAACAGACGGTGTGAGGGAGTGGACGAGTGCGAGCACGAACCCTGGCCGCGGTCTCCGCCGGAGCGCTCCTGGCCTCCCTCGTCGCGGGGGTCCCCGCGCGGGCGGAGCAGACCGGGACGGCGGCCGGGGCCGCTCCCGCCGACACCGGGGCACTGGTGTGGGCCCCCTGTGAGGACATCGCACCCGTCGGGGACGAGACCCTGGAGTGCGCGACCCTCACCGTCCCCCTGGCCCGCACCGACGGCGGCGCGCGGATCCACGGCCTCGGGGACACCGTGGAACTCGCCCTGTCCCGGGTCCCCGCCACCGGCCGGGCCGAGCGCACGATGCTGGTCAACCCCGGCGGCCCCGGAAGCGCCGGGCGCATGTGGGCCGCCCACACCCACCGCCGCATGCCCGCGGAGCTGCGCGAGACCTACGACGTCGTCTCCTTCGACCCGCGCGGCGTCGGGGCGTCCACCCCCTCCATCACCTGCGACCCCGCCTTCTTCGCGCCCGTCCGCCGCGACACCGTCCCGGCGGACGCGGACGCCGAGGCCGCCCTGCGGGCCGGGGCGGAGGACTACGCCGAGGCGTGCGGGGCCAACACCGGCCGACTCCTCGACCACGTCCGCACCGAGGACACCGCGCACGACATGGACGCCATCCGGGCGGCGCTCGGCGAGGAGACCATCGACTACCTCGGCTACTCCTACGGCAGCTACCTCGGCACGGTCTACTCCTCGCTCTACCCCGACCGGGTCCGCGCCCTGGTCCTGGACAGCGTCGTCAACCCGGACAACCCCTGGTACGAGAGCAACATCGAGCAGAGCCGGGCCCTGGACAGGTCGGCGGACGGCTTCTTCGACTGGGTGGCCCGCAACGACGCCGCCTACGGCCTCGGCGCCGACGGCGACACGGTCTCCGAGGCGTACTACTCCCTGCGCGCGGAGCTGGCCGCGACGCCGGCGGCCGGCACCGTGGGCCCCACCGAGCTGGAGGGCGCCGTCATCGTCGTCGCGTACAGCGGCGGCACCTGGCCGCGGGTCGCCGAGGCGCTCGCCGCCCGGATCAACGACGGGGACGACGCCCCGCTGCTCTCCCTGCACGAGGACTACGGGGACGACGCCGGGTCCGACCGCGGCTACGGCGGCTACCTCGCGGTCCAGTGCACGGACACCCGGTGGCCCGAGGACTGGTCCACCTGGCGCGCGGACGCCGAGAGGCTCCACGCGGAGGCGCCCTTCATGGGATGGCACAACATGTGGTACAACGCGCCGTGCGCCACCTGGGACGGCGACTCCGACGACTGGTTCCAGGTGGGCGACGGCCGCGGTGAGCACCCCGCCTACGGCGGTGACGCGCTCGTCGTGCACGCCACCCGGGACGGGGCCACCCCCGTCGAGGGCGCCTACGCCCTGCGGAACCGGCTCCCCGGAGCCAGCCTCGTGATCGAGGAGGGAGGGCTGACCCACGGCGTCTCCCTCACCGGGAACACGTGCGTGGACGAGGTCGTCACCGCCTACCTGCGCGACGGGGCGGTCCCCGCCAGGGACGGGGGCGAGGGCGCCGACGTCGTCTGCGAGGGGCGTCCCGAGCCCCGGCCGCGCACCTCCCAGACCGCACCTGAGACGATGGTGGAGCGCCTCGGTCCGGTCGGTATGGAAAGTCCCGGGAAGCCCGGGTCATCCGAGTAACCGGTCCAATAGGCTGGAACCGGCGCGAACAGGCTCGGCCAGTCGTCCCGGAGCCCGGAGGGCCCGGGCAGAGGGGGGAGATGCGATGCTGCGGACCTCGCCGGTACGGATCCTCGGAGAACGGGACCGGGAGGCCGTCCGCGCGCTCCTGGACGCCGACCCCGTGGGCAACGTCTTCGTCGCCTCGCGCCTGATGGCCACCGGTCTCGCCGCCGGCGCCCACGGCGCAGAGGTGTGGGGGCACGTCGAGCGGGGCCGCCTGACCGCGATGTGCTACTCCGGGGCCAACCTGGTCCCGGTCAACGCCGGACCGGCCGCGATCCGCAGCTTCGCCGACCACGCCCGCTGGCGCGGCCGCCGGTGCTCGTCCATCGTCGGCCCCGTCGCGGCGGTCAGCGACTTCTGGGAGCAGGTCGCCCCCGTGTGGGGGCCCGCCCGGGTCATCCGCGCCAGCCAGCCCGTCCTGGAGATCGACGGCCCCCCCGCCGTGCCCGCCGACCCGCTCGTGCGCCGGGTCCGCCTCTCCGAGCTCAACACCCTGGTGCCCGCCTGCGTGGCCATGTTCACCGAGGAGGTCGGCGTCCCGCCGGACTCCGGTGACGGCGGCGCGCTCTACCGCGCGCGGGTGGAGGAGCTGGTGCGCACCGGCCGGGCGTTCGCCAGGATCGAGGACGGCCGGGTCGTGTTCAAGGCGGAGGTCGGCGCGGTCACCCGCCACGCCTGCCAGGTGCAGGGCGTGTGGGTGCACCCGGAGCTCAGGGGCCGGGGACACTCCTCGGCGGGGATGGCGGCGGTGGTCGAGCACGCGCTCGCCGAGATCGCCCCCCGGGTGACCCTCTACGTCAACGACTTCAACGCCCCCGCCCGCGCCACCTACCAGCGGGTCGGGTTCCGCCAGGTGGGAGAGGTCATGTCGGTGCTCTTCTAGTCGGCGCCCCTCCAGGCGGCGCCCCTCCAGGCCCGGGAAGCACCGTCCCCGCCCCCCGACGCACTCCGCGCCGCACCGCCCCCGCGGTCCCGTCCCGGCGCGTCGGCGCAGGAAGTCCCCCGCGCCCCCGCCACGACCCCGAGAGAGCCACGATGCGGCACAACCCGACCGGACGCGCACGCCTGGGCCTGGCCCTCCTCCTCGGCCTCCTCTCGGTGCTCGGTCCCCTCAACATCGACATGTACCTCCCGGGGTTCCCGCAGATCGCCGCCGACCTCGACACCGGGGCCTCCCAGGTCCAGCTCAGCCTCACCAGCTGCCTGATCGGGCTCGCGGTCGGCCAGGTGGTCGTCGGCCCGGTCAGCGACGCACGGGGGCGTCGCGGCCCCCTCGCCGTGTCGCTGCTGCTCTTCGTCCTGGCCTCGCTGCTGTGCGCCGTGGCGCCCGACATCACGACACTGGTGGCGGGCCGCTTCCTCCAGGGGTTCACCGCCTCGGCCGGCACCGTCCTCTCCCGGGCCGTCGTGCGCGACGTGTTCGACGGCCCCGCGCTGACGAGGTTCTTCGCGCTGCTGATGGCCGTCACCGCCGTCGCCCCCATGGTCGCGCCGGTCGCCGGGGGAGCCGTCCTCGCACTGCCCTTCGCGACCTGGGAGACGGTCTTCCTGTTCCTCGCCCTGCTCGGCGTCGTGATCGTCCTGGTCGTCATGCTCGGGCTCCCCGAGACGCTGCCCCCGGAGCGCCGCGTCCCCAGCTCGCCCGGCGGCTCCCTGCGCACCATGGCCGCGCTCCTGCGGGACCGGGTCTTCATGGGGTACGCGCTGATCGTGGGCCTGCTCCACGGCGGCAGCTTCGCCTACGTCGCCGGGACGCCGTTCGTCTACCAGGACCTCCACGGGGTCTCACCGCAGGTGTTCGGCGTCCTGTTCGGCGTCAACGGGATCGCCATCGTCCTGGGCAGCGCGGTGGTGGGGCGCCTCGGGGAACGGGTGACCGAGCTGGCACTGCTGCGGTTCGCCGTGGTCACCGCGGTCGCGGCCACCGGCGTGCTGCTGGCCGCCACACTGCTCGGCGGCCCGCTGTCCGCGCTGGTGGTGCCGATCTTCGTCTACATGACGTGCATGGGCATGATCCTGACCAGCTCCTTCGCCCTGGCGATGGAGGGGCAGGAGGGAAGGGCCGGAAGCGCGGGCGCGCTGCTCGGCGCGCTGCCGATGCTCATCGGCGCCGGAGCCGCGCCCCTCGTCGGACTGGACGAGAGCACGGCCGTGCCGATGGGCGCGGTCCTGTTCGGGACCGCGTCCCTGGGCCTGCTCGTACTGGTGGGCACGGCCGCCGAGCGCAGGCGCCAACCGGCGGTCGGAGCCTGACGGCGCGCCCCCGCCCCGGCCGTGCGCCCGCGGGGGGACGGGCCGTCCCCCCGCAAGCGCACGCCGGCCGCAGCCGGGCTACGCCCCGGTGACGGGCCGGTCCTGCGCGGCCATGCCCAGCCGCTCGGGGGTCCCCGCGAAGGACAGCTCGAAATCCGGGGTGTCCGCGATCAGCGCCCGGGTGTACTCGTGCTCCGGGGCCGACATCACCCGGCCCACCGGTCCCTGTTCCACGATCACGCCCCGGTGGAGCACGGCCACCCTCTGCGCGATGTTGGACACCAGGGCGATGTTGTGGGTGACGAACAGCAGTGCCATCCCCTCGTCCTGGAGTCCGCGCAGCAGTTTCACGATCTCCGCCTGCACCGACACGTCGAGCGCCGACGTGATCTCGTCGCAGATCAGCAGGTCGGGGCGGGTGGCCACCGCGCGGGCGATGCACACCCGCTGCCGCTCGCCGCCGCTGAGCTGCTCGGGGTAGCGGTCGGCGTAGGAGGCGGACAGGGCGGCGCGCTCCAGGGCCTCGGCCACCACCGCCCCGGGGTCCCGGGGCCTGCCCACCAGGTGGCGGTAGGGGCCCAGGATCTGGTCGCGTACCCGCCTGCGCGGGTTCAGCGCCTCGTAGGGGTTCTGGAACACGTACTGCACCCGGCGCCTCTGCTCGGCCGTGCGCCGGTAGCTCCCGGCGGCCAGCGGGCTCCCGTCGAACACCACCTCGCCGGTGTACTGGCGGTGCAGGCCCGCGACGGAGCGGGACAGGGTCGTCTTGCCCGACCCCGACTCGCCCAGCAGGGCCACGCACTCGCCCCGGTGGACCGACACGTCGATCCCGTCGAGGACCCTCGTGCGCCCGTAGCCCGCGTCGAGCCCCGCGACCCTCAGCAGCGGCTCGCCCTCCGGCTCGCCGCCCTCCTCGTGGCCCGTGGTCCGCAGCAGTGGAACGGCCATCAGCAGGCGCCTGGTGTAGGAGTGGCGCGGGTCCGCGAGCACCCGGTCCGTGCGCCCCCGCTCGACGACCTCGCCCCGGTACATCACCGCGATCTCGTCGGCCAGGTCGGCGACCACCGCCATGTCGTGGCTGATGTAGACCCCCGCCGTGCCGTAGTCGCGGGTCATCCGGCGGATGGTCTCCAGGACGTGCGCCTGCGTGGTCACGTCCAGGCCGGTGGTCGGCTCGTCCAGCACGATCACGTCCGGGCGGCCGACGAACGCCATCGCGATCGCCACCCTCTGCTGCTGTCCGCCGGACAGCTGGTGGGGGTAGCGGGCCAGGAACACGTCGTCGTCGGGGAGCGCGACCTCGCCCAGGACCTCGCGCACCCTGGCCTCGGCGTCGGCCGCCGACAGGGAGGCGTCGTGCAGGGCCTCGCGCAGCTGGGTGCGCAGGCGCAGGGCCGGGTTGAGCGCCGAGGCGGGCGACTGGGGGATGTAGGCCACCGCCCGTCCGCGCAGTTCGCGCACGCCCCGCTCGGAGAGCGAGGCGAGGTCCTTCCCGGACACCTCCACGCGTCCCGCGGAGATCTCCGTCGCGCGCTTGCAGTGCGCCAGCAGCGACAGGCCCAGGGTGGTCTTCCCGGAGCCCGACTCCCCGACCAGGCCGAGGATCGTGCCCCGCGCCACCGTGATCGAGACCCCGCTGATGATCTCCACGTCCGAGGGACGGCCGATCACGGTCAGGCCCTCCACCGACAGCACGGCGTCCCCGGTGTCCCGGCCGCCTCCGGAGTCCGCTTCCCGCCCGGCGTCCCGCGTCACTTCTCCACCCCTCGGTCGATGCCGATCGCCGCACGGGACAGACCGTCGGTGATCAGGTTGGCGCCGATCGTCAGGACGGCGATCGCCGCCACGGGCAGCGCCACCGCCCACGGCTGCACGGCCATGCCCTGCCGGTTCTCGTTGATCATCAGTCCCCAGTCCGCCGTCGGCGGCTGGAGCCCCATGCCGAGGAAGCCGAGCACGGCGACCACCCCGATGGAGTAGGTCAGCCGCAGGCCGAGCTCGACCAGCAGCGGGCTCGTCACGTTCGGCAGGATCTCCACCGCCATGATCCGCCAGCGCGGGAGGCCGACGGCCTCCGCCGCCTTCACGTAGTCCTGCTCGACGACCTTGCGCGTCGCCTCGCGGATCACCCGGGCCACGCGGGGCATGTGCGACACCGCGATGACGGCCACGATCAGCCACACCTTCGGGCCCACGATCGACATCACCAGCAGCGCGGCGATCAGCTGGGGGAAGGCGAGCAGCACGTCGCCGACGCGCATGAGGACGTCGTCGAGCCAGCCGCGCCGGTACCCGGCGACCACGCCGACGACCGTCCCCGCCGCCACGCCGATCGCCGCGGAGGCGCCCGCGAGGAGCAGCAGCGTCCAGCCGCCCCACAGGAAGCGGGTCAGCACGTCGCGGCCGCGGTTGTCACCGCCGAACAGCGTGCCGTCCACCCCGGTCTCGAACGGTCTGGCCACGAACTCGGTGGGTGTGTACGGGGCCACGAAGGGCCCCACCACCGCGACCAGGACGATCAGGCCGGTCAGGGCGGCGCCGACCTTCGTCCGGCCGAACCCCCAGGCCGTCCGGAACAGGCCGGCGCCGCGTCCCCGCGGCACCACGGTCACGGGCTCCACGCCCGCGTTCACGGGAGCGCTCATCGGTTCGCCACCCTCACCTTCGGGTTGGCCGCCAGCCCGATCACGTCCGCGATCAGGTTGACGAGGATGTAGATGCCGGCGATGAGCAGGACCACGGCCTGGACCAGGGGCACGTCGCGGTTCTCGATCGCGTCCATGAGGATCTTGCCGACACCGGGGAAGTTGAACAGGAACTCGACGGCCACCACGCCGCCCGCCAGCCAGGCGAGCTGGAGGGCGACCACCTGGGCCACCGGCCCGATGGCGTTGGGCGCGGCGTGCCGCCACAGGACCGCGCGCTCGTCCACGCCCTTGAGCCGGGCCTGCTGGACGTACTCGCTCTCCAGGACCTCGATCATCGTGGCCCGCATCATGCGGACGATGGGCGGCGCCACCGCGAAGGCGAGTGTCAGCACCGGCAGCACCCACTGGTCGGGGCCGCCCTCGCGGGAGTACACGGACGGGAACCAGCCGAGTCCGCCGGGCCCCAGCAGGAGGATCAGCAGGATGCCGACCACGAACTCGGGGATGGACGCCACGACCAGCGTCCCCATGGACGAGGCGTGGTCGAAGGCGCGGTCCCGCCGCAGCGCGCTGACCGCGCCGACGAGGAGGGCGACGGGGGTGGCGGCGAGGGCCGCCAGCCCCATCAGGGTCAGCGAGCTCAGGACCGGACCGGAGAGGACCTCGGTGACCTCCGTCCGGTTGGAGTAGGAGGTGCCGAGGTCCCCCTGGACGATCCCCTGGAGCCAGTTGAGGTACTGCACGGCCACCGGCTCGTGCAGGTCGAGCTGGTCGCGGAGGGCCTCCACGCGCTCGGGCGTGGCGTCACGGCCCAGGATCATCTGGGCGGCGTCGCCGGGCAGTGCCTGCGTGGCCGCGAAGACCACGAGGGACACCGCCCAGAGCGTCAGCGCGCCGAAGAGGAGGCGGACGACGATGAGTCGGGTCATGGTGAGCTTTCGGTAGCGGTCGGTCGGGTCCGGGGAGCCGCTACTGCTCCAGCCAGGCCCGGTGGAACGCGTACGAGCCCAGCGGGTGGCCGGAGACGGAGGGCTCCAGGCCGTGCACGGCGGTGCTGTGGCCGTCGAGGAGGTTCACGAAGCCCCACACGATGTAGCCGCCCTCCTCGTACTCGACCCGCTGCGCCCGGCGGATCAGCTCGTTGCGCTCCTCGGGGTCCGCGGTGCGGCGGGCCTCCTCCAGGTGGCCGAGCCACTCCTCGTTCTCGCCCCACATGGTCTCGTTGTAGGGGGCTCCCACCACCGAGCCCTGCGCGGCCTGGGTGATGTAGTTGCGCGCGCTCCAGAAGTCCTGGCCGAAGGCGTAGGGGAAGCCCTCCTCCTCGTTCCAGTAGTCACTGGGGTTGACGCGGCGGAGCTCGACGGTGACCCCCGCCTCGCGGGCCTGCTCCTGGAAGACCTCGGCGGCGGCGACCACGCCCGCGCTGATGTCGGAGGTGACCAGCTCGACCTCCAGGCCGTCCTCGTGCCCGGCCTCGGCCAGCAGCCGCCTGGCCTCCGCGATGTCCTGTTCCCGCTGCTCGAAGTCGTCCGGGTAGGACGGGTCCATCCGCGCGTACATGTCGTTGCCGACCTGGCCGTACCCGGCGAGGGCCTGGTCGATCATCTCCTGGCGGTCCACGATGAGCCGGAACGCCTGGCGGACGCGGACGTCGTCGAAGGGGGCCTGGTCCACACGCATGGTGAACGGCAGCCACATGCCGGTCTCGGACTCCATGATCGCGAGGTCGGGGTTGCCCTCGAGCACCGCCACCTGCGCGTGCGGGACCTGGGTGATGAGGTCCACGCTGCCGCTGTTGAGGGCGTTGACGCGTGCGTCGTCCTCGGGGAAGTCGACGATCTCCAGCTCGTCCGCGTAGGGCAGGCCCTCCTCGTGGTAGCCCTCGTGCCGCTCGAAGAGGCTGTACTCGCCCGCCACGAACTCGACGCTGCGGAACGGGCCGCAACCGACCGGGTCGGCGGGGTCGTACCCCTCGGGGACGACGCAGTTGTAGTACTCGGCGAGGGCCTCGGGCAGGGTGACCGTCGGCTCGGTGCAGCGGATGAGCACCGTGCGCCCGTCCAGGGCCTCCAGCCCGTCGACGTCGACGCCGTCCATGTCGCCGGCGCCGCGCAGCGGGTTGTCGGGGTCCAGGATGCGCCGGAGGGAGAAGACGACGGAGTCCGCGGTGACGGGGGAGTCGTCGTGGAAGGTCAGGCCCTCCTTGAGCACGACGGTCCACTCCGTGGCGTCCTCGTTGGACTCGACGGACTCGGCCAGGTTGTTCTCGATGGAGCCGTCGTCGGCGTAGCGCAGCAGCCCGGCGTAGAGCGCGAAGTTGCGGGCGATGTCCACGTTGTCGGTGGGGTCGTGCGCGTCCAGTGTGTCGTTGACCCCGCCTCCTGCGACGCCGACGCGCAGGCGCCCGCCCTGCTGGGGCTCACCTCCGCCGGAACCCCCGGAGCCGGAGTCCCCTCCGCAGGCGGCCAGGACCGGGGCGACGACGGCGCCGGCGGCGGAGGCCTTGAGGAGGGAGCGACGGCTGGGGGTGGAGAGACGGGTGGGGCGGGGGCCTTCGGACAGGGACGACAAGGGACACCTCGTGTGGGGACGGGAACCGCAGGGCGTCCGAGGCCGGGGAGGGGCGGCGCCCGGGAGGGGGCGGGGCCCGGCATCGGACCTGATCGATACTTGTTCGCCCTTCACGGAGCGTCAAACGAGGTCGGAGGCGGTGCGGGCCGTGAACGCGGTGTTGCGGGGCCGTAACGGCGGGGAGTGGGGAGCGTCCCGCCGGAACCAGCTCTGGCCTGCGGGTTTCCGCGCCTTCCGGTGTGCGCTCCGAGCGGCGGTGTGCGCATGGCGCCCACCGCCGGTTCACGGCGAACGACGCTCCGGGGGTCGTCCGGGTTGTGCCCCAATCGATGTCGCGGGGAAGCGAAACCGTGGTGTTTAGTGCGATCAATTTCCGTTTTGTTGCCTTATGTAGCTATATGTCTGTTCAGGGGAAGGCGGTCGGTCCGGGGCGGGGTCCTGGTCCGGACGGGCGGCCGGAGCCGCCTCCGGGAGCCTCCGGCCCTCCCCGTCCGGGCGCGGCGGGACGCCCGCGGGCGGAGGGGGCGGTCGCGCTTCCCCCCCCCGGCCGCGGGCGCCGGGGCGGTCGGCGTCCCGGCCGGTGCGAGGGAGCGCATATCGTTACTGGTCGTGTCCGTGTCGGGGGGACGGGCCGCCCGCGAGCGCATTGCCAACGTGTTACACCTCACATGGCCGACTCTGGGGTCCGGACTGTTTCCTTTGTCCTCATCGGGGATGACACGTGACGGGGTTTTGTGGCCAATACCAGGCGGGGTGAACCCAGGTGTGCTGTTCTGGACCCAGCACACCCTTGTCTAAGGTGAGTGCAGGCGGCGCAACCCGCGCGCCCGTCGCGGGTGATTGGAGTGACCGGATGGCTGAGGCGAGGCAACTCCGGGAATACGTGCCCGCGGAGGTACCGGGGAGCACGGTTCCGACCACACCGGGGTTCGAGACGGGCGACCTCACGGGAGGGTCCACCGACCACACGGTGTGGAGCTGCGCCGGGAACCTCACCGCGGTGCGGTCGATCCGCGCGCGCGTGCGCGAGTTCCTCACCCGCATGGGCCACACCGAGGGCGCGCTGGACGACGCCGAGCTGTCGGTCAGCGAGCTGGCGACCAACGCGCTGCTGCACTCCCGCTCGGGGCAGAGCGGAGGCGTCATGACGCTGTTCATCCGCTCCGACGCCGGACGCCTGCGCGTCGCCGTGGCCGACCAGGGCGAGCGCGACGGCGAGGGCGTCCACACGCGGGAGGACGGCGACGACTACGGCCGGGGCAAGCTCATCGTCGACAGCTGCGCCACCCGCAGCGGCGAGTACTGGAGCGAGGCCACGCACGTGGCCTGGTTCGAGATCGATGACGGCCACGTGCCGGTCCCCGCCTTCGACGGCGAGTCCTCGGTCGCGGAGCTCACCGAGTCCGGGGACTGACCCCGGGCGGCCCCTCGGCCCCTCCTGCGGCGCGCACGCCGCACGCCGGGACCGGATCCCGGCCCCGGCGCCCCTCCTGGGTCCTCAGTCGGCGCTGTCGGGGTACGGGAAGGCGACCCGCGCCGGCTCGGGCGCGCAGAGCACGGTCACCTGGCGCCCCTCGGGCGGGGGGCAGTCCGCACCGGTCACCACGCAGGCCCCCGTCCACAGCGCCAGCGCCACCAGCGCCACCCGCGTGGCCTCGTCGCCCCGCTCGTCCACCGCCACGACGTCGTCGGCGGTCAGGTGCAGCAGGTTCCGCAGCTCGGAGAAGCGGGCCATCAGGTCGTTGTGCGGGTAGAGGGTGGTCAGCAGTCCGCCGCTGGTCTGCTCGTAGCCCAGGATGCCGTTGTCGAACAGCCCGCGCGCCGGGCTGTACCCGTTGCCGTCGGGGCTGGGCTGCAACAGGTCCTCGAAGGGCGTCGCCCCCAGGGACGGGCCGAAGGAGATGATCTGCCGCACCCGCGAGCGCTCGGCGAGTTCGAGGGCCGTCTGCGCCAGCTCGGGGCTGACCAGCAGCAGCCGGGCGTCGGTCTCGGTCAGGACGGCGCACTGGGTGTCCAGGTCGGACGCGGTCGACAGCGGCAGCGCCCGGCCGCCCACGGCCATCACCGTGTAGGTGGCCAGGAACCGGTCGGGTGAGACCGGAGCGAGAACCCCCACCACGTCGCCGAAGCACATGCCCCGGCGGCTCAGCCCGGCCGCTGCCTGCTCGACGGTGGCGGCGAACGTGAGCGCGTCCACCCGGTGCCCGGCGGTCCGCAGCGTCCCCGGCCGCGACGAGCGCAGCCGCAGCCGCTCGCACAGGCCGCCGGTGAGGGATCCGATCGGGTCGTCCCTACGCGGCAGATGGCGTCCCGGTCGCCCGGTTCCTGAAGACAGCCCTACCCCCATACGTACCCCCAGTCGGCCCATCCTGCGGTGGTTCCGCATTCCGGGCTCGTCACGCCCCCTCCACGTGGCGAGCCCGGAAGCGCGGCCCCGGGCGGTCGGTGCGACGTCCCTCCCCAGGACGCACCCCGCTCCGGCGCGGTTCCCCACCGGCCCCGGGAACCTTCCCGGGGCTGACGGTCCGCCGGGATCCCGGTGTTCGGCCCGGGCTCCGACGGCCGCTTCTGGGACTCACGGAACCGTGCCACGAGAGTGCCACGAACGTGATGTCCCATGGCTTGAACCCTAGCGCGTTCACAGTCAGATGCACATGCATATTGCTATGCAGATGCATATGTAGATTCTGGCCGCAGGGGAGAGAGCGCCCGCACGAGAGAGGGCGTAAGCGGGCAGACCGGGCGATCAGCCCGCTGCTCTGTGCTGCTCCATCCACGCCGTGATCTGCGCACGTGAGTGGAAGCCCATCTTGCGGTTGATGTTGGCGACGTGCCTGGCCGCCGTCGACGGGGTGATGAACAGCGTCCGGGCGATCTCGGGGTTGCTCCGCCCCGAACTCACCAGCCGCGCGATCTCCAGCTCCCGCTTGGTCAACCGCTGCTGCGGGGTCACCGACTCGGGCGCGGGGACGGGCCCCTCCGGGGGCCGGCGGGCGCGACCGCGCCCCGGCGCCCGGGGTGCTGCGGAGGGCGCGGGCGGCGTGCGCCGGCGCGCCGGCGCACGCCGCCCCTCCTCGGCCAGGCGCTCGGCCTCGCGGACCACGTCGGACAGGTCCAGACCTCGGCCCTGCTCCCACCACGACACCAGCTGGCGGCGGCGCCGGCGGACCCGCTCCACGTCCGTGAACGGCCACGGGGCCTCGTGCACCGACAGGCCCAGCTGTCCGCGCACACCCGTCGCGGCGCCGGCCAGGCGGCAGGCCGGTTCCCGCAGCCCGGCGCCGAACACCACCCGCGCGATCGCGACCAGCGCACGCGCGGCCTCGGCCCGCTGCCCCGTCGAGTGGCTGAGGAGCAGCCCCTCGCTCAGGTAGTCGTAGGCCTGGCTCGTGGAGCCCTGTGCGTGCGCCACACGGCCGATCCCGGCCAGGCAGCGCGCCTCCTCCGCCGCGGCTCCGATCATCCGCTGGGTGTCCAGCGCCTCGCGGTAGCAGCGGTCGGCGGTGATGAGGTCGTTGTTGGCCTCCGCGGCCCGGGCCTGCCCGATGAGCGTGACGCCCACGCCCCACCGGTGGTCGATGCCCCGCAACAGGGTCAGGGCCGCGTTGTAGTGGTGGTCCGCCGTCGGGTAGTCGCCCTGCTGGGCGACCAGGGCGGCGCGGGTCCCCAGCGCGATCGCCTCGCCCCACTGGTCACCGGCCTCCCTGCACAGCCTCAGGGCCTCCTCCACCCGCACCGCGGCCTGGTCCGACACGCGGTCGCGCACCTCCACCAGGGCCAGGACGTTGAGCGCGGTGCGCACGAACGCGTCGTCCCCGGCCTCGCGGCACAGTCGCAGCCCCTCCTCGCCCAGCGCCACGGCCAGGCCGTGGTCGCGGCGCACGCGCGCGAGCTGGGCCCGGGCGACCAGGGCCCGCGCCCGCGAGGGCGCCTTGTCCGACTCCTCCAGCTCCAGCAGCCGGTCCATCCAGTGGGCGCCCTCGGCGTGGCACTGGTGGCTCACCCAGTGCGCGACCAGGCTCACGCACAGCCGGAGCCCGGACTCCGCGGCGCCGCGGCACAGGGTCCAGCCCAGCAGGGAGCGCAGGGTGTCGTACTCGGCGATCACCCGCTGGCGACCGGCGTCGCGCTCGCTCCAGGGCATCGGCCGGCTCGACTCCAGCTTGAGGCCCAGGTCCTCGACCAGGCGGAGCATCCGGTCCAGCAGCCGCTCGTGGTAGAGGTCGGCCTCCCCCGCCGCGGCCAGGCGTCCGGCGGCGAAGCGGCGCACCGCCTCCGGCAGCTTGTAGCGGACCCTGCCCTCGAACTCACCGGTCACGGTGATCAGCGAGCGGTCCAGCAGCGACGTCAGGAGATCCAGGACGGCCGACTCGGGCAGGGACTCGTCCGCGCACACCTGCTCGGCGAGTTCGAGGTCCCAGCCCCGGAACACCGACAGGCGCCGCAGGAGCACCCGTTCCGGCTCCGGGAGGCCGACGTACACGAAGTCCAGCACCAGGGGCAGCACCTGGCTGCGCGAGATCGCCTGGCCCGGCCCCGGCTGGAACTCGGGCGACGCCAGGTGGGCGCGCAGGCCCTCGGCGAGCGCGCCGGGCCCGACGACGGGCGCGAGCGCCCCGAGCACCTCGATCCCCAGGGGCACCCCGCCCGTGAGGTCGCAGACCACGGCCGCGGCCTCCGTCTCCTGCGGAGTGGCGGAGAAGCGGGGGTCGCGCGCCCGGGCGCGGTCGAGGAACAGCCGGACCGCGTCGGACGCGGCGGGGTCCGGCGGCGGGGCGTTGCGCGCGGCCACCGGAAGCGCCATCGGGGTCATCCGCCACACGGTCCCGCCCGCCAGCCGGACGGGCTCCTCGCTGGTGAGGAGGATGGAGAGCGCCGGGCAGGCCGCCAACAGGGCCTCGCCGACCTCCGTCACCTGGTCGGGGACGTGCTCGCAGGAGTCCAGCACCAGCAGGAGGCGCCGGGAGCGCAGCGCCTCGGCCACCGTGGCCGCCAGGGGCTGCCCGGGTTCCTCGATCACGCCGACCGCGGCGCACACCCGCGCGTAGACCTCCAGCGTCGTGTGGGCGTCGGTGAGGTCGGCCAGCCACACCCCGTCGGGGAAGGACACGGTCGACTGCTCGGCCAGGCGCAGGGCCAGCCGTGTCTTGCCCATGCCGTCGGTTCCGCACAGGGTGACGGACCGGCTGGAGCCGAGCAGGCGGAGCAGGTCGCTCAGGTCCCGCTCACGGCCGACGAAGCCGGTGCCCGGTCGGGGGAGGTTGTGCCGCGCTGGCGCGGTCAAAGGTGCCATGGCCTTCACAGGTAGGGGCGGTCGGGGGGTTCCTCACCAGGGCTGAGGGGTCGGTGGGCAAGGGGGACGTCATCGAGGGGTGCGGTGGAGGTCGGGGTTTCTGTCTTAGCGGGTGCACGCGCACTGTGCAAGTGCTACCGGGCGATCGGGCCCCTCTCAGCCACCGTCGCGGGAAGCAGCCCAACCGGTCAACTGCGTCCTGGAGGAAATCGAGAGTTTTCTGAAGATGTTCGCTATATGTCTGGCCGCAGTGGCCTGACTGATGGTCAACCGCTCGGCGATCTCGCGGTTGGACAGGCCCCGCTCGGCGAGTTCGGCGATCTCCCGTTCCCGGGGCGTCAGCGACTCCGGGCCCGAGGCCCTCGGGGCGGGCGGCCGGGGGAAGGCGAGGGCCCGGTCGCGCACCTGCTCCAGGGGCAGCGACCGCCACGCGTTCCAGGCCTCGGACGTCCGGGCGCCGCCCACGAGGCGCTCCACAGAGGAGCGCAGCCGCAGCGTCTCGGCCGAGGGGCGGTCCAGGGAGGTGCGCAGGCCGGCGGCCACGCCCGCCAGGGCGGCGGCCCTCTCGGCCTCGTCCTCGGCGAGCGCGAGCTCGGCCAGGGCCTCCAGCGCGCGGGCGACCGCGATCCGCCGGCCGGACGTGAAGCTCACCCGCAGGCACGTGGACAGCGGCTCCCGCGCCTTGAGGGGCTCGCCCCCCGCCAGGAACAGGCGGCCCAGGTCCCGCGCGCAGCGGGCGGTCGCCGGGGCCGCCTCCAGCTCGCCGAAGACCGCCAGCGCCTCGGTGAACAGGTCCCGCGCCCGGGCGAAGTCCCGGCGCTCCGCGGCGATCGAGCCCAGCCCGTGCAGGCCGCGGGCCACGCTCCACCGGTCGCCGAGGCCCTCCGCCAGCGTGATGCCGTGCTCCAGGTGGGCCACGGCCAGGTCGGGTTCCCCGCCCCGCCTGGCCGCCTGGGCCAGCACCCCGAGGGTCGTCCCCTCGGTGATCGGGTCGTCGACCCGCTCGGCCCAGCGCCCGGCGCGTTCGGCGTGCTCCAGCGCCTCGTCCGGCCGGCCGGACCGCAGGGCCAGGAAGGCCGTGGTCGTGAGGGCGGAGGCGGCGGCCCCCGCGTCGCGGCAGGCGCGCGCGGCCTCCAGCGCGCACCGGGCGAGCGTGGACACGCGCGGAGCGGGGTCCAGCTCCAGCCGCAGCTCGGCCTGGAGGGCCAGGGCCCGCGCCCGCAGGGACGGGGACTGGTCGTCCGGGTCGGCTGCGAGGACCCGCTCCAGGACGCGGCTGCCCTCGGAGGCCAGGTCGCGCACCATCCAGTACGGCCGCAGCGCCACGCACACCCTCAGGGCGTCGTCCACGCGCCCCTGGGAGAGCGCCCACTCCACCATGCGCGAGTGGTTCTCCCGGTGGTGGTCGAGCAGCCTCAGGTACGACAGGCGCTCGCTCCACGCCAGCGGCGCCCGGAAGCTCTTGGCCCCCTCCTCCAGGCGCGTGACGGAGAAGCGGAGGTAGCGTTCCCAGCGCGCGTCCAGGTCCCCGTCCTCGGCCAGGCGCTCCACGGCGTAGGCGCGCACCGTCTCGGTCAGCCGGTAGTGCGCGGTGCCGTCGATCTCGGTGTCCACCACCACCAGGGACTTGTCCAGGAGGGAGAAGTGCAGCGGCAGGATGTCGGAGGCGTCGACGCCCTCGCCGGAGCACACGTCCTCCGCGGCCTCCAGGTACCAGGTGGAGAAGACCGACAGCCGGTGCAGGAGGAGCCGCTCCGGTTCGGTGAGCAGGTCGTGGCTCCACTCCAGGACCGCGCGCAGGGTGCGCTGGCGCGGGGGCAGGTCGCCCGAGCCGTCACTGGTCAGGAGCTGGAACCGGTCGTCCAGGCGGCGCAGGATCTGCTGCACCGACAGCACCCGCACCCGTGCGGCCGCCAGTTCGATGGCCAGGGGCATCCCGTCGAGCATCCGGCAGATCTCCGCGATGTAGCCGGAGTTCTCCCGTGTCATCTCGAACCCCGAGCGGGCGGCGTGCGCGCGGGTGACGAACAGGCGCACCGACTCGTAGCGCTGGGTGTCGCGACGGGGGATGGGCGCCGGGTCGGCCGCGTAGGGGTCGGTGGGCGTGGCCCGTGCGGGCAGGGAGAGCGGCGGCACCCGCCAGATGCTCTCCTGGGGAACGTGCAGGGGCTGGCGGCTGGTGACCAGGATCCGTACCCGGGGGCAGTCGCGCAGGACCGCCTGGCACAGCCGGGCCATCGGCCCCACGGCGTGCTCGCAGGTGTCCAGGAGGAGCAGGAGGTCGCGGGTGCGCAGCGACGTGATGATCGCGTCGGTCATCGTGCGCTCGTCGTCCTCCACCGCCTGGAGGCTCTTGGCCACCGTGCGCAGTGCCTGGTCGTGGGTCGAGGACTCGCTGAGGTCGATGAAGCGCACGCCGTCGGGGAACCGGCGCATCACGCGTTCGGCCAGGTGGAGGGCGAGGCGCGTCTTGCCGATGCCGCCGGTGCCGGTCAGGGTGACCATCCTGGCGGTGTTGAGGAGGCGGCTCAGGTCGACGATGTCGCGCTCGCGCCCGACGAACCTGATGAACTCGCCGGCGGACAGGGGCAGGTTGTGGCGAGGATGAGACATGGCCTCGATCAGTAGGACTCCGAATCGGCCCGCGGGGCACGCCCGGGGACGCGTCGACGCGGAGAAAGCCGTTCCAAGTCTGGCATCCCCGGCCCCGGGCTGTCTCGCCGATGGCCGGTTCCGGCATGAGCGGCCGGAAACCGCCCATGCCGGTCGATGGGGTGCTACGGGTCGACTACCCTGCGCTGCCCGCGCCGGAGCCGGGGGACCAGGTGCCGGGGTCCGCCGGACCCTGGACGCCCGTCCCCATGTCCTTCACCTCGTGGGCGCCGTCGGCGTCGAACGGGGGGAACCACACGAAGGGGATGCCCTTCTTGGCGGCGTACTGGATCTGCTTGCCCACCTTGGCGGTGGAGTGGAAGACCTCGGTGTTGAACCCGCGGGAGCGCAGCAGTTCGCCGGTGAGCAGGGCGTCCCGTCGTGACTCGGCGCCGGGGACCACGACCATGACGTCGGTGGGGCAGGTCCGCCCCTCGGTGATCCGCCCCTCGGCGACGAGCTTGGCGAAGATGCGGGTGAGGCCGATGGAGATGCCGACCCCCGGCAGCCTGCGGCGGATGAACTGCCCGGCGAGGTCCTCGTACCGGCCCCCCGCGCAGATGCTCCCGTACCCGGGGTCGTCGTCGAAGGAGGCCTCGTAGACGGTGCCCGTGTAGTAGTCCAGGCCGCGGGCGATGGACAGGTCGGCGACCACGCTGCCCTCGGGCAGGTCGGCGAGGTCTCCCATGACGAAGGCGAGCTCGTCGAGCCCCTCGTCGAGCAGGTCGGAGGTGATCCCGAGTTCCCGCACCCGGGCGGCGACCTCCTCGCCCGACCCCTTGACGCGGGCCAGGGCGAGGCAGGCGTCGGCCTGCTCGCCGCCGAGGCCCTCGGACAGGAGGATCTCCCGCACGCCGCCGTCGCCGATCTTGTGGAGCTTGTCGACGGCGCGGATGACGGCGACCGGGTCCTTGACCCCGAGGCCCTCGTAGAAGCCCTGGAGGACCTTGCGGTTGTTGACGTTGAGCGTCCAGGCGGGGATGTCCAGCCCGCTGAGCACGCGGTGGACGATGCGGGGGAGCTCGGCGTCGAAGTGCAGGGGGACGGAGTCGACGTTGATGACGTCGATGTCGCACTGGGTGAACTCGCGGAAGCGCCCCTCCTGGGGCCGCTCGCCCCGCCAGACGCGCTGCATCTGGTAGCGCTTGAACGGGAACGTCAGCTCGTTGAAGTGCTGGGCGACGTACCTGGCGAAGGGCACGGTGAGGTCGAAGTGCAGTCCGAGCCGCGCGTCGGAGTCGTCCTTGGCGTCGTCGGCCTGGAGCCGGTGCAGGGTGTAGACCTCCTGGGAGGTCTCGCCCTTGGCGGTCAGCACGTCGAGGTTCTCCACCGAGGGGGTCTCCACCGACGCGAAGCCGAAGGACTCGAACCCGGCCCGGATATGGTCCAGCCAGCGCTGCTCCACGGCCCGGACCTGTGGGGTCCACTCGGGGAAACCGCTGATGGGAGTGGGGCGGACGACGCGCTGATCGGACATGTGGGTTTCTCGGCTCCCTTGGGAGGGTCGGGTCGGTTCGGCTCGCCCCCGGCCGGACGGCGGCGCGGGTTCGCGCGTGCGGGTCCGGCGGCGGGGGGAGGGCGAGCCCATCCTACGGCCAACCAGGGGAAGCGGTCCCGGGAGCGGCCGGGGCGCGTGGGCGCGCCGGGTCCCCCGGGCCCGTGCGACGGGGCTCTCGCGGTGGGCGTGCGGGCGCGCGCGGGTCGGTCCAGCCGCCACCGGCCCACGTGGACGGTTGTGGGCCGGTGGGGCGCCGGAACGCCGACCTGAGGCGTCGACCGGCCCGACGCCGAAGAGCGAGACGTCGGTGCGCGGCCGCCCCGGGGCGCCGCGGGGGCTCCCGCGGCGGTCGCGTCCTCGTGCCAGGAGTCCGTACCGCGACCGCACCGCGACCGCGTCGTGGCGCGGGGGCCCTGTCCTCCACCGTAGACTCCGTGGACGGCTCCGGACAGGGATCGGCGCGGCCGAAAGCGGCCGAAAATGACCGCTCACAATGTCGTAAAGTCAACCTTCCGGGGTAGAAGTCTGTGCTTACCTGGTTACGGCCGGTCCTGGGGTGCGGACCCGCCGCCACGGGACGGCTCGGGCCCCCGTGGCCGTTCCCGCTGTCCCGGAGGCCGCAGGGCCTTGCGCCGCCGGGAATGTGGTCTCTTGCACCACTGTTCCCAAAACGCCGTTAGCGGCCTCTTTCCGGTGTTAGGTTCCAGGGGCGGCGCCTCCCGAGAGGGTTCGGACCCCGGGAGCACACCGCACCCCTCAGGACCGGGCCGTGTGAGCCGTATCGTCCGTACTGGCCCGGCACTCTCGCTAGGACTAACTGTGATCGATCCAGCCAACAGCACGAACAACCTCCAGGCCACCACCGCGTTGTCCACCAAGATCATCATCGCCGGGGGCTTCGGGGTCGGGAAGACCACGTTCGTCGGCGCTGTCTCGGAGATCCCGCCCGTCCGTACCGAGGCCGCGGTCACCGCCGCCAGCGCCGGTGTCGACGACCTCTCCCACACCCCGGACAAGACGAGCACCACCGTCGCGATGGACTTCGGGCGGATCTCGCTGGACACCGACCTGACCCTGTTCCTGTTCGGCACCCCGGGCCAGCAGCGGTTCTGGTTCATGTGGGACGACCTGGTCCGCGGCGCGCTGGGCGCGGTGATCCTGGCCGACACGCGCCGCCTGGAGGACACCTTCCAGGCGCTCGACTACTTCGAGCGCCAGTACCGGCTGCCCTTCGTCGTCGCCGTCAACGAGTTCGACCCCGAGGCCCCGTACAGCGCGGAGGAGCTGCGCGACGCCCTCGACCTGACCCCGGAGGTGCCCGTCGTCTACTGCGACGCCCGCGACAAGCAGTCCGTCGTCCGGGTCCTGATGACCCTCGTCAAGCACGCCATGGCCGTCGAGGCACGCCAGCGCACCCGCCGCCAGCTCGTGTGACGCGCGGGCGCCCCGTGCACGGGGGCCGGGCACCCGGTCCCGCCCGGCACGAGGGCGCCCCGGGGTTCTCCAAGGGGTTGTGTCCGGCGTTACCCTGTGGTGGTGTTCGGACGAATGGCGGAAAGCGTCCGCCGCCTACTGGGCAAGCCCGGTGCGGTGGACCTGCGGCCCTATACCAAGCTCCTGTCGGCGATCGAAGCCGAGGAGGATGGTCTGCGTGAGCTCGACGACACCGAGCTGACGGAGAAGGCCATCGAACTCGGCAACGCCGAACTCCCCTACGATCGCAACGACCTCGTGTCGCTGTGCGCCGTCGGCCGCGAGGCCGCCCGGCGCTCACTGGACGAGCGTCCCTTCGACGTGCAGCTCCTCGGTGTCATGGCGCTGCTCGACGGCCACGTCGCGGAGATGGCCACGGGCGAGGGCAAGACCCTCGCCGGTGCCCTCGCCGCGGCCGGTTTCGCGCTGCGAGGCCAGCGCGTGCACCTCCTGAGCGTCAACGACTACCTGGCCCGGCGCGACGCCGAGTGGATGCGCCCCGTCTACGACATGCTCGGCGTCACCGTCGGGTGGATCACCGAGGACTCCACCAAGGAGGAGCGCCGCGCCGCCTACTCCTGCGACGTCACCTACGCCGCCGTCAGCGAGCTCGGCTTCGACGTCCTGCGCGACCGCATGGTCACCGACATCGGCGACCGCGTCGTGCCCCCGCCCAACATCGCGATCATCGACGAGGCCGACTCGGTCCTCGTCGACGAGGCCCGGGTCCCGCTCGTCCTCGCGGGGGCCGCGGAGAGCGTCGCCGCCGACGTGGAGATGGCGGACATCGTCCGCGGGCTCAAGCCCCGCCTGCACTTCGAGATCGACGGCGAGGGGCGCAACGTCCAGCTCACCGACGCCGGCATCGACGCCGTCGAGAAGGCCCTGGGCGGGGTCGACCTGTACTCGGAGGACGACACGTCGGTCCTCCCGCAGGTCAACCTGGCCCTGCACGCGCACGTGCTGCTCCAGCGCGACGTCCACTACGTGGTGCGCGACGGGGAGGTCCGGCTCATCAACGAGTCCCGGGGCCGCATCGCCCTCCTCCAGCGGTGGCCGGACGGCCTCCAGGCCGCCGTCGAGGCCAAGGAGAAGGTCGCGGTCAGCGAGACCGGCGAGGTCCTGGACTCCATCACGGTCCAGTCGCTGGTGCTCCGCTACCCCACGCGCGGCGGCATGACCGGCACCGCGATGGCCGTGGCCGAGCAGCTCCGCGAGTTCTACGAGCTGGAGGTGGCGGTCATCCCCTCCAACAAGCCCAACGTGCGCGAGGACCACGGCACGCGCCTGTACGCCACGCGCGAGGAGAAGGAGGACGCCCTCGTCGCGCAGGTGGAGGAGGTGCACAAGTCCGGGAGACCGATCCTCATCGGGACCCAGGACGTCGCGGAGTCCGAGCTGCTCGCCAAACGCCTGCGCGGCGCCGGCCTGGACTGCGTGGTCCTCAACGCCAAGAACGACGCCGACGAGGCGTCGATCATCGCGGAGGCGGGCACCTACGGCGCCGTCACCGTCTCCACCCAGATGGCCGGCCGCGGCACCGACATCCGTCTGGGCGGCAGCGACATGGCCGACCGCGAACGGGTCGTCGAGACCGGCGGACTGTACGTGATGGGCTTCGGCCGCTACCCCAGCAGCCGCCTGGACGGGCAGCTGCGCGGACGCGCGGGTCGCCAGGGCGACCCGGGCGACTCCATCTTCTTCGTCAGCATGGACGACGACCTGGTGGTGAACAACGCCCCCGAGACCACGGGGTACGAGACCACCGCCGAGGGCGAGATCACCGACGGCGGCTGGCTGCACATGGTCGACCACGCGCAGCGGGTCGCCGAGGGGCAGCTGCTGGAGATCCACCGCAACACCTGGCGGTACAACCAGCTGATCGACGTCCAGCGCGACGTGGTCCTGGAGCACCGCGAGACGGTCCTGACCGGGGACCAGGGCGACCGGCACATCGGGCTGGACCGCAAGAAGCACCACGGAGCGCTCGTGGAGGAGGTGGGGGAGGAGAAGGTCGCCCAGGCGGCCCGGCTCATCACCCTGTACCACCTGGACCGGGGCTGGACCGACCACAACGCGTTCCTGTCGGAGCTGCGGGAGGGCATCCACCTCCGGTTCCTCGGGCGCCGGGACCCCCTGGACGAGTTCAACCGCGACGCCGTGCCGGTGTTCAAGGGCTTCCTGGACGACGCGCGCGCCCGTGCCGCGGAGAGCTTCGAGGAGCTGGAGGCCGAGGACGGCGAGCTCGACGTCAGCGGTGTGGGCGTCAAGCGTCCGTCGATGACGTGGACCTACATGGTGCACGACCACCCCTTCAGCTCGGCGTTCGAGACCCTGGTGGGACGGCTCAAGGGCGGACGGGGCACGGCCGACCGGGACTGAGGTTTTTCGGCAAGGACGGTTTCCTGCGCGGGTCGGGACTTTGGTCCCGGCCCGCGCATTACCTTTGTCAGCTATTCTTCTGAAACGTCGGCCAGACGCGAAATCGCCATGCGCAATTGCCTGGACCGCGTTAACATGGCTGCGTTTTCAACGGAAACCGAGACGGTTGGGACTGAATCCACTGTGGTTCACGAAGTCGGCGCGCAGGAGAAGATCAGTTACGGCCGGAACGACCGCTTCGCGGGCGGCCCGGTCGGTGGGGGAAGCTTCTGGATCGACGATGAAGGCCGACCGGTGGCCAAGATCGGCGGACCGAAGGAGTGGCGCCCCACGCCCATGATCGACGTCCACGTAGGAGATGTGTTCAGTGTGGGAGGGCAGGTGTGGAGGGTCACCGATATCGTTGACGCGGACAACCCCTCCGCCTATCTGCTTGCCACGCGAATAAGCTGAGCACGGCCCGGGCGGCCGCCCGGGGTGCAAACGACTTGCTCGGATCCGGAATCGCAACCCCGTGCAACCTTTCCATGGGAAGTCACGGATTGTTTCCCTTTCCGGTTTTATGGATGTCGGCCTTTTGCCGGTGGAGTCCGCCCCAAGGGGCCGTAGCGGGCCTCGGCGGGGCTCCCGTGAGTTCTGTGATTTCTGGGGTTTCGGGAGTGAAACGGCGCCATGGCTCTGTGTCACCGCAGTTCAGCGCGTGCCTCCTGATATGGCCGGAAGGAATCGAGACGTTCCGGTTATCTGAAGGAGGGTGTTCGTGTTACCGCTGAATCGTTAACGTCTGTGGAGCAGGGCGCGCCTCGGCGCACGGGGAGGGCACCACTCTCGGCGGTTTCCGGGCCGCTGCGCCCTGCCGCCCCCCGAAGCCGGTCCCAGGGGCTGTCCCCCGCCCCTGGGCCCGGCCGCCCCGCGTCCGGGGGAGCCGGCCCCGCGGCGGCCGGTCGTCCCCGGTCCGGCGCCTCCCGCCGCTCCGGCCCCGGCCTTCCCGCCCTCCTGTCGGTGCCGCGCCTTCCGTCCCGCGCCGTCCGGGCCCCCGCCGTGGCGGACCCTCCGCCCCGCGCCCTCCCCGCCCCGTTCCCCGCCTCGCCGTGCCCGTGTCCGGCGGTTCGGCCGGGGCGTCCGTCGCGGGCGCCGCCGTGCGGCCCCCGGCGCCGCCCCGCCCGCGCTCGTCGGTAGATCCTGTTGCACCCGACAGGGCGTCGAGTGGGATCCATGTCCTTCTTGCACGACTTCTTCATGCGGGTCTTGCGGTAGAACGCGTTCCAGTATTAACCTCTGCGTATACCTGGCCCGGTGAGGGCGCCCGGCGGTTCGGTCGCCGGTCGTCAGCGCACGGGCAGGTGAGAGAGGACCGTCGCCCGTCGACGTCGGATCGCGCCCCGACGCCGGCGGGCGACGTCCGTCGCGGCGCCGCTCAGCCCAGGAGACGGGTGAGTTCGGCGAAGGTGGGGCAGGGCCAGGTCTGGCGGCATCCCCCGCAGCGGTGCCCGCCGGCGCCCTCCCGCTCCTCCGGCCGGTGCAGCCGCAGCAGGTCGGCGCAGACGCCTGCCAGCGCGGCCACCTCGTCGCGGGCGTTCGCGTAGAAGGCGACGTCGTTGATCCTGGCGAGGGCGCTGTCGGAGCCGGCGTCCGGGAGGCCGACGGTGTCCGGCTCCCAGGGGACCGCCCGCACGGAGCGCTCCCGGATGCCCTGTACGCACCGGAGCAGCCTCGCGTGCTCGGAGAGGCCGCCCCTCCGCGGCGCCGGCGTGGTGAACGGTGACATCGCTGATCTCCCCCGGTGGGTGGATACGCAGCTTCACGTAGTGACACAGCGTATCTCCGACGTCGCCCGTTGTCGCGACCTTTCGGGGGTGTGTGGCCCGGTGGAAACGCGGGCGGGCCGCCCCCGAGGGGGCGGCCCGCCGTCTCGTGGCGGCCTCAGCCGCAGCCGCCGCCGCAGCTGCAGGAACCGCCGCTCTGGCATCCGCATCCGCAGCCCGTACCGCAGCTGCATCCGGCCAGGTCCGGGGGGGTGGTCAGGGGGTGGGTCACAGTCACTCCTCGGGGCTCAGCAGCGCCCGCGCGCGATCACGCCGGGTATCCCCCCGGGACGGGAGGGGCGTCGCGGGCGTGTCTCCCACAAGTTGGCGTGCCCCCTCCCGGGCCTCCCCAACCCGCCACGGGGACCCTCCCGGTCCGTGACCCGGCGTACCACGTCCGTCGCCGGCTGTCCGCGACCGCGGCGAGCTGGGAGGCGGCGGCGCCCGGGGTCAGGCGAAGAAGGTCGTCCCGGCCGCTGGTCGGCGCGTCATTCGGTAGAGCCAAACCTGGCCGATGAGCATGACCGGAATTGCGGGCAGGAGGGTCGCCCAGACGAACGTCCCGGTCACGGACGGCACCGGCGACGACGGGAGGTGCGCGGCCCAGGCCACCATGAGGCCCGGCACGGCGATCGCGAGCGCCGACGTGTGCCGGGAGAGCATCGGCCCCGCGAGGCCGCCGGTCGCCGCCAGGGCCGCCGCGAGCACCGCCACCGGGGCCGCCGCGAGCAGGCCCGGGGCGGGCTCCGGACCGCCCGGGAGAAGAGCGGCCGCGGCGGCCGCCGCCGTCGCGCCCAGGGCGAGCCGGGACAGCGGGCGGGTGACCCGCGCCGCCACGTCCGCGCTCTCCGCGTCGGTCGGACCGACCAGGCGCTCCGCGCCGAAGGCCGCCCCGCGCAGCGCGAACAGGGCCGTCACCACGAGCGTGCACAGCACGGTGAACGCGCTCGCCGTGAGGCCGCCGGTGAGCAGCCCCGCGACCGCGAGGCCCCACATCACCGCGACGGTCCAGCTGCCCGTGACGACCGCGGCGTCGCAGGCCAGGCTCCAGCCGGGCCGGTCCACGCGGGCGCGCAGCCACAGACCGGAGTCCCGGACCAGCCACGCCGCGAGCAGGACCGCGAGCACCGGCCACAGCTCGGCGACGACGTGGTGCTCCAGCACGGGGAACAGCCCCGCCATGACCCCGGCGGCGGCGACCAGCCACACCTCCGAGGCGAGGAAGTAGGGGGCGATCGCCGCGACCACGCGACGGCGCTGCGCGGGACCGCGCGCCACGTGGGGCATCAGCATGCCCAGGCCGATGTCGGAGCCGGCGAGGACGAGGTGGCCCACGACGAGCAGGGCGAGCAGGGCGGAGGATGCGAGAGACAGGACGTCCATGGTGGTGTTCCCCGGTTCAGAACGTGTGGACGGGATCGGCGGACTCGCCGGGCTCCTCCTCGCGGCGCTCCGCGAGGGGGCCGCCCCCGGGGCCGCGCCGGGCGTACCGCACCAGGAGCCAGTAGGTGACGGCCGCCAGGGCCGCGAACGCGGCGGTGAAGAAGGTGAAGGAGAGGACGGCCGCGCCCGGGGGCATGGGGGTCACCGCGTCCGCGGTGGTCAGGTGGTGCACCACCGTCCACGGCTGCCGGTTGGTCTCCCGGAACACCCAGCCGCCGATGCTCGCCAGGTAGGGGGCGAAGGGGGTGACGACCAGCGGGGCGAGGAACCACCGCCAACGGTCCAGGCCGCCGAGGGGCCAGGCCAGCAGCATGAGCGGGCCGAGCAGGAACATCACCGCCCACATGCTCATCATGAGGCCGTCGGCGGTCGCGTTGACGCCGTTCAGGAGAGGTCCGCCGGGGGAGGCGGCCTCGATCGCCGCGATCTCCTCCGCGGTGTGGGTCAGGCCGCTCGTGGGCGGGGCCTCGCCGAAGAGCTCGAACTGGACGCCGCCGAAGACCACCACGAACACCGGCGCCACGCCCATGACGACCGCGGCGTAGCGGATGCCCCGCCGGAAGATCCCGTCCGGGTCGTCGCGCCGTACCAGGTGGTAGGCGCTGGTGGCGGCCACCACCAGGGCGCCGACGGTCATGGCGCCGCCGGCGACGTGTCCGAAGGCCATCGTGGCGGCGGGGTTCGTCATCAGGGCGACCGGGTCGGTCAGCTGCGCGACGCCGTCCACGACCTCGAACCCGACGGGGTTGCGCAGGAACCCGTTGGAGACCAGGACCCACCACGCCGAGGAGTAGGCCGTCACGGTGACCACCGCGAAGCAGGACAGGTGGGCCCACCGGCCCATGCGGTCCCAGCCGAAGATCCACAGCCCCAGGAAGGTGGACTCGACGAAGAACGCCGTCATCGTCTCCAGCGCCAGCGGCGCCGCGAAGGTGTAGCCGAACATCTCGTGCAGCCCGCTCCAGTTGAGGGCCAGCTGGAACTCCATCACCAGGCCCGACAGGACGCCCATGCCGTAGTTGACGAGGTAGAGGCCTCCCCAGAAGCGCACGGCGGTCATCCGCGAGCGGTCGCCGCGCAGGGCGGCCAGGAACTGGGTGGTGAGGATGTACGGGGCGAGCCCGAGCGTCAGCGCCACGAACATGTAGTGCGTGGCGGCGGTCAGCGCGAACTGGAGCCGTGCCAGCAGGAGTGGGTCTTCGAACATCGTCGGGCCTCGCGTTCGGCGGTGGGGACACGCCAAGGATCCGACGACGGCAGCGGCGGACGCATCGTCCCGGAGGGGGCACCGTGCGGCCGCCCCCCGGGGTACGCGCCGCCCCGCCCGTACTCCCGCGGGTGTAGGGGGAGGCCCCGAGGCGCCCCCGGCGCCCCTCGGGGGAGGGCCGGGGGAGGGCCGGTCAGGTGTTCCGGCTCCACCGCGGCGTGACCAGGGCCGTCTCGTAGGCGATCACGACCAGCTGGGCGCGGTCGCGCACGCCCAGCTTCACCATGGAGCGGCTGACGTGGGTCTTGGCCGTGGCAGGGCTGACCACCAGCCGGGCGGCGATCTCCTCGTTGGACAGCCCGCCCCCGACCAGGGCGACCACCTCGCGCTCGCGGTCGGTGAGCCCGTTGAGGCGGACCGAGGGGTCCGGGGCGCTGGGCGGGCGGCGGGCGTAGTCGGAGATCAGCCGCCGTGTGATCGCCGGCGAGAGCAGCGCCTCGCCCGCGTGCACGACCCGCACCGCCTGCAGGAGGTCGCGGGGCTCGGTGTCCTTGACCAGGAACCCGCTGGCCCCGGCGCGCAGCGCCTCGAAGATGTACTCGTCCAGGTCGAACGTGGTGAGGATGACGACCCGCGTCTCCGAGAGGCCGGGGTCCGCGAGGATGCGCCCGGCGGCGGCCAGGCCGTCCACACCCGGCATGCGGATGTCCATCAGGACCACGTCGGGCCGCTCCGCGCGGGCCAGCCGGACCGCCTCCTCGCCGTCACCAGCCTCGGCGACCACCCCGATGTCGGGGGCGCTGTCCAGGAGTGCGCGGAAACCCGCGCGCACCAGGGCCTGGTCGTCGGCGAGCAGCACCCTGATCACGGCGTCCTCGTTTCGTCGGCGCCGGACGGGCCGTGCACGTCCGGCGGGATGGAGTCCGGCTGTCCCGGCCCGGCCGGCCCCAACGGCAGCCGCGCCCGCACCCGGAATCCTCCCCCCTCCAGGGGGCCCGCGTCCACCGTGCCGCCGACCAGGGCGGCGCGTTCGCGCATCCCGGTGATGCCGTTGCCCGGCACCGGGGGGCCGACCGTGCCGCGGCCGTCGTCCGTCACCTCGACCACCAGGGCGGACGCCCCGTGCTCGATCCGCACCCGGACGGCCGTCGCGCCGGAGTGGCGCACGGTGTTGGTGAGCGCCTCCTGCACGGTGCGGTAGGCGGCGGAGTCGGTGCTGACGGGCAGGTGGGAGGGGGCTCCGACGACCTCGACCTCCACGTCGAGCCCCGCGGTCCGCGTGCCCTCGGCGAGTTCGCCCACCCGGTCGAGCCCGGGGACCGGCGACCTCGGCGCGGCCTCGTCCACGGCGCGCAGCACCCCCAGCATCCCGCGCAGCTCGGTCAGGGTGTCCTTGCTGGTCTGCTTGATGGTGGCCAGGGCCTCCGCGGCGCGCCCGGGCTCCGTCTCGATGAGGTAGAGGGCGGTGCCGGCCTGCACGTTGATCAGCGAGATGTTGTGCGCGACGGTGTCGTGCACGTCCCGGGCCAGCCGGACCCGCTCCTCCGACGCCCGGCGGAGCACCTCCTCCTCCTTCGTGCGGCCCGCCTCGAGCGCGCGCTCGCGGTCGGCCCGCAGGTACTCCTGGCGCCAGCGCACGACCTCGCCCGTGCACAGCAGCAGCATGACCCAGGCGACCATGCCCACCGCCTCGAAGCGGAACCCGCCGCTCACCAGCAGCTCGTAGGCGTTGACCGCGGCGAACTGGCCGACGCCCAGCGTCCACCCGAACACGCGGTGGCCCCAGCGGACCAGGGTGTAGAGCATGACGGCGGTGCACAGCATGACCATGCCGTCCGGGAAGCCCAGGGGGTAGTAGACGGTCGCGGAGACGATCGAGACCAGGCCCACGACGCGCGGGAAGGCGGTCCGCCACAGGAGCGGCAGGCACGCCCCCAGGACGAGGGCCCACCCCCACGGCCAGAGCTCGCGGTCCGTGGGGACGGGGTCGAGCCACTCGACCAGGAGCGTGCTGCCCGCGGACAGGACCAGCAGGACCAGGGCGAGCCAGGCGTCGGTGCGCGTCGGGCGCGGGAGTAGTGCTGCCACACCCACGACGGTACGGTCACCCCCCGGGGCCGCGCGTCCTCCTCAGGGGTGCACTTCGCGCGTCGGCGTACTCCCCCCGGAGTACGCGCCCCGGGCCCCGCGTCCCCGGGAACCCCGTCGGCCGTGAGCGGCGGCCGGTTCCGGCCGTCCGCGCCGGGGCCCGGCGGCGGGCTCAGAACACGTCGTCCGGCGGGGCGGGGGAGTCGACCGCGTCCGCGTCGTGGACGGGCGCGCGGCCCGCGACGAAGCGGTCCAGCTCCCCGCCCTCCAGCAGCCGGGCCATCTCCGGGTCGCGGTGCGCGCGGCGGCCCAGGTCCTCCGTGGGGAGCGGCCGGTGCCCGGCCACCAGGACGAGGTTGCCGAACCGGCGCCCGCGCAGGATGGCGGGCGCGGCGGTCAGGGCCACGTGCGGCAGCACCGCACGGGCGGTCGCCGCCTGGGCGCGGGTGTGCTCCAGGGAGTGGCCGTCGCCGATGTTCACCGCCAGCAGGCCTCCGGGCCTCAGCACGCGCGCCATCTCCCCGTAGAACTCCACCGAGGTCAGCCGCGCGGGCGTGCGCGCCCCCGCGAACACGTCGCTGACGACCAGGTCCGCGCTGTCGGCGTGCCGGGCGCCGATCCACTCGCGGGCGTCGCCGATCCCCACCCGCAGCTGCGCTCTGCGGTCCCACGGCAGCCGCCGCCGCACCATCTCCACCAGAGGGGCGTCGACGTCCACCGCGCGCTGCCGCGAGCCCGGGCGGGTGTGCGCCACGTACCGGGCCAGGGTCAGCGCCCCCGCTCCCAGGTGCAGGGCGTCGATCGGCTCGCCCGCGGGCGCGACGAGGTCGGCGGCGTGCGCGATCCGCCGCATGTACGAGAAGTCCAGGTAGGACGGGTCCGCCAGGTCCACGTGGGACTGCGGCGTCCCCTCCACCACGAGGAACCACGAGTCGGACCGGTCCGCGTCCGCGAGCAGCTCCGTCCCGGGAACGCCCTCCTGCTCCCCGGCCCCGTCGGGTCCCGCGTCCCGAGTACCGCGTCTGCCCATGCTCTTCCCCGTTCGTCGGCGGCGTCCGCCGGCCCCTGTGCCGGCCGCGCCCGCCGCCGGGATCGCCGGCCACCAAGCCTAGGTACGGGCGGGAGCGCTCGCGCAACCCACGCGCGAACGCGTCCGCACTACCGCTAGCCTGGGACTCCCTTAGTCCTGATCCCCACGCCCCACGGGCGTGTTCACCGAGGAGTGGCCGTGCTGCTGCGGATGTCGAACCTGTTCCTTCGCACCCTGCGTGAGGACCCGGCGGACGCCGAGGTGCCGAGCCACAAGCTCCTCGTCCGCGGCGGGTTCGTGCGACGGGCCGCCCCCGGCATCTACTCCTGGCTGCCCCTGGGCAAGATGGTCCTGGACAACGTCGCCCGCGTCGTGCGCGAGGAGATGGACGCCATCGGCGGCCAGGAGGTCCTCCTGCCCGCCCTCCTGCCCAAGGAGTACTACGAGGCGACCGGCCGCTGGGAGGAGTACGGCGACACCCTGTTCCGCCTCAAGGACCGCAAGGGCGCCGACTACCTGCTCGGCCCCACGCACGAGGAGCTGTTCACGCTCCTGGTCAAGGGCGAGTACTCCTCCTACAAGGACTTCCCCGTCGTCCTGTACCAGATCCAGGAGAAGTTCCGCGACGAGGCGCGCCCCCGGGCGGGCGTGCTCCGCGGCCGCGAGTTCCACATGAAGGACTCCTACTCCTTCGACATCGACGACGAGGGCCTCCGTGCCTCCTACGAGGCGCACCGCGCCGCCTACATCCGGATCTTCGACCGGCTCGGGCTGGAGTACGTGATCGTCTCCGCCACGTCCGGGGCCATGGGCGGGTCCGCCTCGGAGGAGTTCCTGGCCGTGGCCCCGAGCGGCGAGGACACCTTCGTGCGCAGCACGGAGTCCGACTACGCCGCGAACGTCGAGGCCGTCGCCACCCCGGCGCCCCCGGCGCTGCCCGTCGAGGGGCTGCCCGAGGCGGTGGTGCACCACACCCCGGGCACCGCGACCATCCAGACGCTGGTGGACTTCCTCAACGGGGCCGGGCTGGGCCGCGACTTCAGCGAGGCCGACACCCTCAAGAACCTCCTCGTCAAGACCCGCGAGCCCGGCGCCGAGGAGTGGAAGCTGCTGGCCATCGGCCTGCCCGGCGACCGCGAGGTCGACCTCAAGCGCCTGGAGGCCGCACTGGAGCCCACCGAGGTCGCGCTCCTGGACGAGGCCGACTTCGCGGCCAACCCCTTCCTGGCCAAGGGCTACATCGGCCCCCTCGCCCTGTTGGACAACAAGGTCCGCTACCTGGTCGACCCGCGCGTGGTCACCGGCACCGCCTGGGTGACCGGCGCGGACAGGGCCGACCACCACGTCATCGGCCTGGTGGCCGGGCGCGACTTCACCCCGGACGGCGTCATCGACGTCGCCGAGGTCCGCGACGGCGACCCCTCGCCCGACGGGCGGGGCACGCTGTACACCTCGCGCGGCATCGAGATCGGCCACATCTTCCAGCTCGGCCGCAAGTACACCGACTCCTTCCAGGTGGACGCCCTCGGAGCCGACGGCAAGCCCAAGCGCATCACCATGGGCTCCTACGGGATCGGCGTCTCGCGCGCCGTCGCCTGCGTCGTCGAGCAGTCCCACGACGACAAGGGCATCGTCTGGCCGCGCGCCATCGCGCCCGCCGACGTGCACGTGGTCGGCACCGGCAAGGGCGAGCAGATCGAGGAGGCCCTGCGGATCGGTGCGGAGCTGGAGGCGCGCGGACTGCGCGTCCTCGTGGACGATCGCAAGGGCGTCTCGCCGGGCGTCAAGTTCACCGACTCCGAACTGCTCGGCATCCCGACCGGCGTCATCATCGGCCGCGGGCTCAAGGACGGCCTGGTGGAGCTGCGGGACCGCGCCACCGGCGACCGCGAGGAGGTCGCCCTGGCCGAGATCGTGGACCGCACCGTCGCCGCCTGCCGCGGCTAGGCCGACCGGGGGCGAGGGGCCGGGGAGCAGGTCCCCGGCCCCTCGCGCGTGCTCCCGTCAGGCGGTCTCGAAGCCGGGGAGGGCGTCCAGCTCCCCGCCCCACTCCAGGCCCCGCAGCGTCGTCTCCTGGAGGGCGCGCGCGGCCCTCGACCGCAGACCGGCGTCGCCCGACGCCGTCAGCCACAGGTACGCACGCGCCGCCGTCTCCTCCAGCCCGACCGCGAAGGCGTCGAAGCCGTCGCCGTCGCGCCCCTCCGGCAGGGGATACGTCGCCAGCGCCGAGGGCGCCCCGAAGCCGCGTTCCACCGCCGCCGCGCGCAGCGCGTCACGCAGGGCCTTGTGCTGCTGGGCGGCCTCCAGGGCGCGCTCGCGCCGGTCCCGGTCCCCGGCGGCACCGCCGACGAACTCGTACCCGTACACCGCCGCGTGCTCGGCGCTCAGCGCCTCGGCCAGCGCGTCGGGGCCGGGGTCCGCGCCGGGGTCCGCCCCGCCCGGGGTGGACGCGGGACTCTCGCTCACCAGTACCGCCTTCAGGTTCGTGGATGCCGTGCGGGAAGGCCGGGCCTAGGCCCGGGCCAGAAGGTACGCGTGTCCTGCCTCGCAGGCGCCGATGCCGCTGATCAGCTGGGCCAGGCCGGGGTCGGACACGGCCGCGGCCTGGTCGAGGCGCGCACTCGTCGCGGCCGACTCCAGCAGGCGCAGTCCCGCGGTGTCCAGCGCCTCCCCGGGCGCGGGCCCGTCCTCCGGAGGGGTTCCCCCGGCCCGGTCGGCGGGAGGGGTGGGTGAGGCGTCCTCGGGGAGCGACTCCACGAGCGCGTCCACATGGGTCAGGTGGTGCTCCAGCAGCCGCTCCAGCAGGTCCGCCGGCCCCGTCCCGCCGGCGATCGCGGCCTCGTAGAGGGACACCGCCCGCTCCTTCTCCCGGATCACCGACCGGAGCACGTACTCGTCCGGGGTCACGTCCGCGGGGTACCACTCCGCCCCGCCGCACCCGGCCAGACCCGCGACCGCCGCTCCGGCCGCCGCAGCGCCCAGCACCGTGCGGCGGCTGACGCAGCCGTTCACCTGGCCCACGTGCTCTCCTTCCGTGCCCCGCGCCGCCCCTCGCCGGCACGGCGGCCGCCCGGGACGGCCACGGCCCCATCTTTCCACGGTCCGCGCGGGGCCCGGCCCCTGCCGACACACCCCTCCACGCGGGCCTTCCCGCCTCCCGGGGCCACTCCGCGGCGCCTCCCCGGCACCGACGGCGACCTGGAGGACGCCCGGGTGTGGATACCCTTGCAGCACAACCGCCGTCGCACGCGACGCGCGGCCGGTCCGCGTCCCCCGGGGGGCGGACCGTTCAGTCGCAGACTACGTACAGAGCTGGACCGCCCCGTACACCGGCCCGAGGCCGAGCGGGCGGGATTTCTCCGCTGGAGGGGCAGACACCACATGGGAGCGCAGGCACGCGAAGAGCGCATCGCCGAGCTGCTGGAGCCGGTACTGGCCGAGGCCGGACTGGACCTGGAGGCCGTCGAGCTGACACCGGCGGGCAAGCGCCGGGTCCTGCGCGTCGTCGTCGACTCCGACGACGGGGTGGACCTGGACCGGGTCGGCGAGGTCAGCCAGGAGGTCAACGCCGCGCTGGACGCCTCCGACGTCATGGGCGAGCTGCCCTACGTCCTGGAGGTCACCTCGCCCGGGGTGGACCGTCCGCTGACGCAGCCGCGCCACTGGCGGCGCTCCCGTGGACGGCTGGTGAAGGCCGCCCTCGCCGGGGGCGGCGACGTCACCGGCCGGGTCACCGACGCCGACGACGAGGGGGTCACCCTCGACGTCGGGGGCCGGCCCCGCACCCTCGCCCACGCCGAGCTCGGCCCGGGCAGGGTCCAGGTGGAATTCCGTCGCGAAGCCGACACCGACGCGGCGGACTAGAGGGGGAGCCCCGTGGATATTGACATGAGTGTCCTGCGCAGCCTGGAGCGCGAGAAGGACATCGCGGTCGAGCTGGTGGCCAAGGCCATCGAGGACGCGCTTCTGATCGCCTACCACCGCGAAGAGGGACCCGACAAGAAGGCCAGGGTCGAGCTCAACCGCTCGACCGGCCACGTGACCGTGTGGGTGTCCGAGACGGACGAGGAGGGCGAGGTCGTCGGCGAGTTCGACGGCACCCCGTCCGGCTTCGGCCGCATCGCGACCTCCACCGCCAAGCAGGTCATCCTCCAGCGCCTGCGGGACGCCGAGGACGAGCTCACCCTGGGCGAGTTCGCCGGGCGCGAGCACGACATCGTCTCCGGCATCATCCAGCAGGGCAAGGACCCCCGGAACGTGCTGGTCGACCTCGGCAAGCTCGAAGCGGTCCTGCCCCCGCAGGAGCAGGTCCCCACCGAGACCTACACCCACGGGGAGCGGCTGCGCGCCTACGTGGTCCAGGTCCGCAAGGGGCACCGGGGTCCGTCGGTCACCCTCTCGCGCACCCATCCCAACCTGGTGCGCAAGCTCTTCGAGCTGGAGGTGCCCGAGATCGCCGACGGCACCGTCGAGATCTCGGCGATCGCCCGGGAGGCGGGCCACCGCACCAAGATGGCCGTCCGGTCGCACCGGGGCGGGGTCAACGCCAAGGGCGCCTGCATCGGTCCGCTCGGCAGCCGTGTCCGCAACGTGATGGCGGAACTCCACGGAGAGAAGATCGACATCGTCGACTTCTCCGACGACCCGGCCGTGTTCGTGGCCAACGCCCTGTCCCCGGCGCGGGTCAACTCCGTGGAAATCCTCGACATGGCCGCGCGTGTCGCGAGGGTCGTCGTGCCCGACTACCAGCAGTCCCTGGCGATCGGCAAGGAGGGCCAGAACGCCCGCCTCGCCGCCCGTCTGACCGGTTGGCGCATCGACATCCGCTCCGACGCCGAACCCGCCGGCGGTCCCGCCGACGGTGACGGAACCGACGGCGACGACGCCGCCGCGGCCGGTTAATCGGGTCGCGGCGATGCCCCGACGCGATATGGTGGCCGGAGACGGTCCCGACGGCCCTGTGCGCACATGCGTGGGGTGCCGGTCTCGGGCAGTCCAGTCCGACCTCGTGCGGCTGGTGGCTGTGGGCACGGCCATCATGCCCGACACCCGGGGTCGACGTCCGGGGCGTGGCGCCTACCTGCACGACGACCGGCGGTGCCTCGAGCTCGCCGAGCGTCGCAGGGTATGGTCCCGCGCCTACCGGAGGGGAGCGGGTGACGCCGGGTGGGACCTCTCACCCGTAGAGGCCCTGCTCGATGCCGCCCCTCGTGGCGGATAGGGCTACCGCTCCCGATAGGGTTGGAATGTCTGGGCCGGCCTCCTGGTTGTCATAACCGAGGTCGGCGTACCAGTGCTGTGTCGGCACGCGAGTACCGACCCATTGTTGTGTAGCGATGAGGAAGCAGGTCGAGATTGCGATGAGCGCCTGATGAGTACGCAGCGATGAGTAACTCGAGCTAACGACGGTCCGGCACAAGCCCATGTCCCGGACCGAAGCTGAAGGAGAGTAGTGGCGAAGGTCCGGGTGTACGAACTCGCCAAGGAGTTCGGTGTAGAGAGCAAGGCCGTGCTGGCCAAGCTCAACGAGATGGGCGAATTCGTCCGTTCGGCGTCCTCGACGATAGAGGCCCCCGTCGTGCGACGCCTCCAAGAAGCCTTCAACAACGGTTCCGACGGCGGCAGGAAGGGCTCGGCTCCCAAGCCCGGCCCCCGCGCCGCGTCCGAGCCGGGTGCGGCCCCCAAGCCGGGGCCCGCTCCCAAGCCCGGCCCGAAGCCGGGTCCGGCCGCGCCCAAGCCGTCGGCTGCGCAGGGCGAGTCCGCCCCGCGTCCCGGCGCGCCCAAGCCCGGCCCCAAGGCCCCCCGCGGCGAGGCGGGTGCCCGCCCCGGCGGCGCGCCCAAGCCCGGTGGTCCGGCAGGCCGGCCCGAGGGTGTGCGCTCCGAGGAGCCCCGCCCCGAGGGCGGGCGTCCCGAGGGTGGGCGTCCCGAGGGTGGACGGCCCGAGGGCGGGCGTCCCGAGCGCGGCGAGCGCCCCCCGCGGGGCGACCGTCCCGAGCGCGGCGAGCGTCCCCAGCGGGGCGAGCGTCCCGAGCGCGGCGGCGCCCGTCCGGGCCCGCGCACGTCCGGTCCGCGTCCGGGCAACAACCCGTTCGCGTCCAACGCCTCCGGCATGGGCTCCAAGCCCGCTCCGCGTCCCGGTGCCGCTCCCGGCGCCGGCGCTCCGCGTCCGGGCGGTCCCCGTCCGGGTCCGCGTCCCGGCCCGCAGGGCGGCGGCGACCAGCGCGCTCCGCGTCCCGGTGCCGCTCCCGGCGCCGGCGCTCCGCGTCCGGGCGGTCCCCGTCCGGGTCCGCGTCCCGGCCCGCAGGGCGGCGGCGACCAGCGCGCCCCGCGTCCCGGCGGCGCTCCCGGCGCCCCGCGTCCGGGCGGTGCCGCAGGCGGACCTCCGCGTCCCGGCGGCGGCGCCGGCGGACCCCGTCCCGGCGGTCCGCGTCCCAGTCCCATGAACATGCCCTCGTCCCGTCCGGCCTCGCCCGCGGGCGGCGGTCGCGGCGGTGCCGGCGGCGGCCGTCCCGGCGGCGGCGGTGGCCGCGGTCGCGGGGGAGCCCCCGCGGGTGCGGGTCCGCGTCCCGGTGGCGGCGGCGGTGCCGGCGGCGGTCGTCCGGGCGGCTTCGGCGGTCGTCCCGGCGGCGGCGGTCGCGGTCGCGGCGGCGGAACCGCCGGCGCGTTCGGCCGTCCGGGCGGTCGTCCCGGGCGTGCCCGCAAGTCCAAGAAGCAGCGGCGCCAGGAGTTCAACGACCTCCAGGCACCGTCCTTCGGCGGCGTCAAGATCCCGAGCGGCAACAACCAGGTCATCCGCCTGTCCCGCGGCGCCTCGCTGTCGGACTTCGGTGACAAGATCGACGTCAACCCGGCGTCGCTCGTCCAGGTCATGATGCACCTGGGTGAGATGGTCACCGCGACCCAGTCGCTGCCCGACGAGTCGCTCCAGCTGCTGGGCGAGGAGCTCAGCTACCGCATCGAGGTCGTCAGTCCCGAGGACGAGGACCGCGAGCTGCTGGAGTCCTTCTCCATCGAGTTCGGCGAGGACGACGGCACGGCCGAGGACCTGCGTCCCCGCCCGCCCGTGGTCACCGTCATGGGCCACGTCGACCACGGTAAGACCCGACTGCTGGACACCATCCGCAAGACCAACGTCGTCAGCGGCGAGGCCGGCGGTATCACCCAGCACATCGGCGCCTACCAGGTCGCCACCGAGGTGGACGGCGAGGAGCGCAGGCTCACCTTCATCGACACCCCGGGCCACGAGGCGTTCACCGCCATGCGTGCCCGCGGTGCGAAGGTCACCGACATCGCGGTGCTGGTGGTCGCGGCCGACGACGGCGTCAAGCCGCAGACGGCCGAGGCCATCGACCACGCCAAGGCGGCCGAGGTGCCGATCGTGGTCGCGGTCAACAAGATCGACGTCGAGGGCGCCGACCCGCAGCGGGTCCGTGCGCAGCTCACCGAGTACGGCCTGGTCGCCGAGGAGTACGGCGGCGACGTCCAGTTCGTGGACATCTCCGCGCTCAGGGGCGACAACATCGACGGCCTGCTCGAGTCGATCGTGCTGACCTCCGACGCGGCGCTCGACCTGACCGCCAACCCGAACATGGACGCCCAGGGTCTGGCCATCGAGGCCTACCTGGACCGCGGTCGCGGTTCCATGGCCACGGTGCTGGTCCAGCGCGGCACGCTCAACGTGGGCGACTCGATCGTCTGCGGCGACGCCTACGGCCGTGTGCGCGCCATGCTCGACGAGCACGGCGACAACGTGCAGAGCGCCGAGCCGTCCCGTCCGGTGCAGGTGCTGGGTCTGACCAACGTTCCCAGCGCCGGCGACAGCTTCCTGGTCGTCAAGGACGACCGGGTGGCACGTCAGATCGCGCAGCAGCGCGAGGCGCGCGAGCGCTTCGCCCAGCAGGCGCGTTCGGCCCGCCGCGTCACGTTCGAGACCTGGCAGGACGCCCTCAAGGAGGGTGAGCGCTCCGAGCTGCTCCTCCTCATCAAGGGCGACATGTCCGGTTCGGTCGAGGCGCTGGAGGAGTCGCTCCTCAAGATCGACTCGGGTGGCGACGAGGTCAACATCCGCGTCATCGGCCGGGGTGTCGGTGCGATCACGCAGAACGACATCAACCTGGCGTCGTCCGCCGACGCGATCATCATCGGCTTCAACGTTCGGCCCGAGGGCAAGAACAGCGAGCTCGCTGACCGCATGGGCGTCGACATCCGGTACTACTCGGTGATCTACCAGGCCATCGACGAGGTCGAGGCCGCGGTCAAGGGCCTCCTCAAGCCGGTCTACGAGGAAGTCCAGCTCGGCAGCGCCGAGGTCCGCGAGGTCTTCAAGGTTCCGAAGATCGGCAACATCGCGGGCTCGATCGTCCGCAGCGGCCTCATCCGCCGCAACACCAAGGCGCGGCTCATCCGCGAGGGTGTCGTCATCTCCGAGAACCTCACCGTGGAGTCCCTGCGGCGGTTCAAGGACGACGCGACCGAGGTCCGCGAGGGCTTCGAGTGCGGTATCGGTGTCGGCTACAACGACATCCGGGTCGAGGACGTCATCGAGACCTACGAGATGCAGGAGAAGCCCCGCGACTGATCCTCGCGGAGCCTGATCCGAAGGGGCCCCGGCCGTGAGGCCGGGGTCCCACACTCTTTCCCCACAACACCACAGGTGATCATTTGTACGTCGGGTCGCTGACCCTGGACGTCCTTCTCGGTGACGTCCACTCGCTCAAACAGAAGCGCTCGCTGGTCCGGCCGGTGATCGCCGAACTGCGCCGCAAGTTCTCCGTCTCGGTCTCCGAGGTCGGGGACCAGGACCTGTACCGACGGGCCAAGGTCGGCGTGGCGGTGGTCGCGCCGACGGCGGCGCACGCCCGTGACCTGATGGACACCTGCGAGCGTTTCGTCGCGGGACGTCCCGAACTGGAGCTGCTCTCCGCCAGGCAGCGGCTCTTCAACGAAGAGGAAGACTGACGATGGTTGACGCCGCACGCGCGCGGAAGATCGCCGACCGCATCCAGCGCATCGTCGCCGAGATGCTGGACCGGAGGATCAAGGACCCGCGCCTGGGATTCGTCACCGTGACCGACGCGCGCATCACCGCCGACCTGCGGGACGCCACGGTGTACTACACGGTGTTCGGCAGCCCGGAGGAGAAGGCCGCCTCCGCCGCCGCTCTGGAGAGCGCCAAGGGCGTCATCCGCAGCGAGGTGGGGCGCCAGACCGGTATCCGGCACACGCCGAGCCTGGCCTTCGTCATCGACGAGGTCCAGGAGAACGCCCAGCACATCGAGGAACTGCTGGTCAAGGCGCGCCAGTCCGACGCCGAGGTGGCCGAGAAGGCGACCGGCGCCAAGCACGCGGGGGAGGCCGACCCGTACAAGGCGCCCCGCGAGGACGAGGAGGACGAGGACGAGGACGAGTAGCCTCCCTCCCCGTTCCAGCACCACCGGCGGCGGCGCGGTCGCGCCGCCGCCGTCCCCTTCCCTCCAGAAGCTCCGAGGAGAGCCATGGCCGAGAGCGGCGTCGTCGTCGTCGACAAGCCCGCCGACTGGACCTCGCACGACGTGGTCGCCAAGACGCGCGGGCTGGCACGCACGCGCCGGGTCGGCCACGCGGGCACCCTCGACCCGATGGCCACGGGGGTCCTCGTACTGGGGATCGAGAAGGGCACCAAGCTCCTCGGCCACCTGACGCTGACCGAGAAGGAGTACGCGGCGACCATCCGGCTGGGCCTGGTGACCAACACCGACGACGCGGAGGGGGAGCCCGGCGCGCGGGTCGACGCCTCGGAGGTCGGTGACGGGGCCGTGCACGCGGCGGTCGCCCGGCTGACCGGTGAGATCCAGCAGGTCCCGCCACAGGTCAGCGCGATCAAGGTGGACGGCAAACGCGCCTACAAGTCGGCGCGTGAGGGCAAGGAGGTCGTGCTCCGGCCCCGCACGGTCACCGTGGCGCGGTTCGAGGTCACCGCCGTCCGCAGGGTGGAGGACGCCGACGGCGTCTTCGTGGACGTGGACGCCGACGTCACGTGCTCCAGCGGCACCTACATCCGCGCACTCGCCCGGGACATGGGCGAGGACCTGGGCGTGGGCGGCCACCTGACCGCCCTGCGCCGCACGCGGGTGGGGCCCTACGACCTGTCGCAGGCCCGCACGCTCGACCAGCTGGCCGAGGAGTTCACGCAGGTGCCGCTGGCCCGCGCGGTGGCGGTGGCCTTCCCGGTGCGCATGCTCACCGACGACGAGACCCGCCTGGTCCGGAACGGGAACCGGATCGAGCCGAGCTCGCTCGGCCCCGGGCCGGTCGGCATGTTCGCCCCCGACGGCCGGGTGATCGCGCTGGGGGAGAACCGCAGGGACCACATGAAGCCCCTGGTGGTGTTCGAGCCGGCCTGACCCCTCCGGGCGCCTCAGGACACGCCGAGGAAGTCCGCGAGGGCGGCGGTCAGCTCCGCCGGGCGCTCGACGGACGGAAGGTGTCCGGTGTCCGGCATCTCCAGCAGGCGTGCCCCGGGGATCCCCCCGGCGTACAGGTCGGCCACCTCCCGGACGGGCCCGGGCTCCGACAGGCCCTTCACCACGAGCGCGGGCGCGGCGATCTCTCCGAGCCGCTCCTCGGACGGCCTGTCGGGCCGGCGGGCGGTGAGGACGGGCCCGGACCACCGGCGGGCGAACAGCTCCCGCAGCATCAGGAGGGCCGTGTCCCACGCCTCGGGCGGCATGTCCTCGGGGTCCCGTCCGGGGCCCAGCACCATGAAGCGGGCCTGGGCCTGCGCCATCGCGGCGACGTCCGCGGGGTCGGGCTCGGCCCGTCCGGCGGCGTACACCTCCAGGCGCTCGTGGGGGACGGCGGCCAGGACCATCTTCCGCGACTCGCGGACGAACACCTCGGGCCACTCGTGCCCCGACATGCCCGGACACACCAGGGCCAGGGACTCGACCCGGTCGGGCGCGGCCAGCGCGGCGTCCGCGCAGTGGGCGCCGCCGTCGGAGGCGCCCACGAGGGTCGCGCGCCCGATGCCGAGCCCGTCCATGAGGGCGAGCAGGTCCTCGTGGTGGGTGACGGGCCCCTCGTGGTCGGCCGAACCGCCGTGGCCCCGCCAGTCGTACCGGACCACCCGGTGGGTTCGCGAGAGGGCGGCGAACTGGTGGTCCCACATGCGCCGGTCACCGACCTCGGCGTGCACGAACACGACCGCCGGCCCGGAGCCGGCCTCGTCGTACGCGAGCCGGGTGTCTCCCGTGTCGATCATCGCCATCCGGGCACGTTAGCGGTGGTGGAGGCGTGTGCCAACCCCGCTCTGCCGACGGCGGGGCGGCGCGCCGCGCGGACGCGCCGCGCACGGGGCCCTCACGTCCGCCGCAGTCCCGCTTCCTCCAGTTCCTCGCGCACCACCCGGTGCATCAGCTGGGACAGCAGGTCCAACTGGGAGGGCGCCGACGCCGCAGCCCGTTCGCGAAGCTCCAACTGCTCCCGGATCCACCGGCGGATGAGCGCGGTGGGAGTGGTGCCGTCCTCGGCCGCGGCCTCGCGTACCCGGTCCATGGTGGTCTTGGGGAGCCGGATCGAGGACACGATCATCACCTCGTCCCGTGAGACCGGCTTCTGCTGCTGGAGCCGGGCCCGGTCGATGTCCTCATCGATGTCGTGGACGTCGTAGTACGCCGCCAGGTCTTCGAGTCTCTTCTCGTCCATGGTCACCCACACTTCCGTTCGAAGGCGCGACGTTCCTTCGGTGTCATCCCGCGCGCGGTCGCGATGTACATCGAACGATGCTCGCTCGTCGACTCCACCATGATGACCGCCTAGTATCTCCCCGTCCGGGTGCAACCGAGGAGAACCGTGCTCCCCTCTCTGCCGGGAAATGTCCAGTAGGGGGATTCGATCGCCTCCTCGACCTCCTGCGGGACGACTCCGTGGCGGGCTATGTGAGCCTCGCTCGCCTCTGTCCAGTGAATCCATATTTTCACGCTGAGTAATGTACTACATCGTAATACGAAGCGGAGATCCTGTCGAGGTCCGTTCCCGACCCCGCCCGTATGCGGGTTCTGCCGTCCCGCAGGCCCCTCTTCCGGAAAGCGTTTGGCGGGCAACGGTGTCCCGGGCGCGGCTCCGGGGACCCTGAGCGGACGTAGGCGGGGATTCGCCGCGCGGGGGAGGGGCGTGTGCCGGGCCACACACCCGGTCTGTCGGTGCCGGTGCGCCCGGCGTGGCACCCTTGGTTCCGGAAAGCCCCGCGGCCCCCCGGCGGCGGGGCCCGGCGCGGAGCCATGAGGAACGACGAGCAGGGGAGCCGGACGTGCGGCGATGGGACGGGCTGGAGGGCATCCCCTCCGGGCAGGGGCGCTCCGTGGTGGCGGTCGGCGTGTTCGACGGGGTGCACCGGGGCCACCGGGCCATCCTGGAGGCCGCCGTCGGTCGGGGCCGCGAGCTCGGGCTCCCGGTCGTCGTGGTCACCTTCGACCCGCACCCCCGGGCCGTGCTGACGGGGACCGCCCCGCCGGTGCTGACCCCGCTGGAGCGGAGGGTGGAGCTGCTCGGGGAGTACGGCGCCGACGCCGTGTGCGTCCTGGGGTTCACCAAGGATCTGTCCTCGCTCGCCCCCGAGGAGTTCGTGCGCCGGGTGCTGGTCGACCGGCTGCACGCCGCGGCCGTGGTCGTGGGGGAGGACTTCCGGTTCGGGCACCGCGCCGCGGGCGACGTCGCCGCGCTGGCCGGGCTCGGGGCCGGGTTCGGCTTCACCGCGTACGGGGTCGCCCTCGTCGCGGACGGCGAGGCGATCACCTCGACGCGGGTGCGCGCACTGCTCGCCGAGGGGGCCGTGGCCGAGGCGGCCGGGCTGCTCGGCCGCCCGCACCGGGTCGAGGGGGAGATCGTCCACGGGGCGGCGCGCGGACGCGAGCTGCTGGGGTTCCCCACCGCCAACATGGACCTGCTGCCCGGTACGGCGGTCCCCGGGGACGGTGTCTACGCGGGCTGGCTGAGCCGTGTCACGCCGGTCGCCGGCCACGAGACGCGCTGGCCGGCCGCGATCTCCGTGGGCACCAACCCCACGTTCGACGGCGCGGAGCGGACCGTGGAGTCCTACGCCCTGGACCGCGACGACCTGGAGCTGTACGGGGTCCGGATGACCGTGGACTTCACCGCGCGCATCCGCGGCCAGGAGCGCTTCGACAGCATCGAGGAGCTCATCGTGGCCATGCGCCAGGACGTGGACCGGTGCCGCGAGGTCCTCGGCGCGGCCTGACCGGGGCGGGGGGAGACGGGGCGCACCCGCGGGTCAGCCCCGTCACCTCGTGCTCTGCGGTAGGGTGGGTTCGTCCACGTGTGCCTCGCGGACGGTCACGATCCGGTGAACCGAACCGTGGGGAGCGCGGTGCGCCCACGCCGTCGGCGGAGGGCCGCGCGCACCACACGCGACGGTGACTGTTCGCACGCGCGGTCACCGCGTCTGATCCCCGTCACGTATCGGGATTTGCCCTGCGTGCCGACTTTCCAGCGAAGGAGCGACGTGTCGATCGACACCGCCACCAAAGAGAAGATCATCGCCGAGTACGCCACCACCGAGGGCGACACCGGTTCCCCCGAGGTCCAGGTCGCGCTGCTCACGCACCGCATCACCGAGCTGACCGAGCACCTCAAGGACCACAAGCACGACCACCACAGCCGTCGTGGCCTGCTCCTGATGGTCGGTCGTCGCCGCCGCCTCCTCAAGTACATCGCCAAGCAGGACATCACCCGCTACCGCTCGCTGATCGAGCGTCTGGGCCTGCGCCGCTAGGTGTGAACGGCGGGAGTGGCTTCGGCCGCTCCCGCTTTGTTAGTAAGGTGTGACGCGACGGCGGTCACAGACCGCCGCCCGCCTAATTTCACAGAGATCACCCGCGCCCCTCCCTCGGCACCAGAGTCGAGGCCGGTCCTCGGTAGTGGTCCCCGGACAGCGCCTCCCAGGCGTGCCGTGGGCTTCGATCGATGACCGGCCGTCATCAACTCCGGGGCACGGACGCGGGAAACGAACAACGAAGCGCCCAGGGCACGCCCGTGCCCGGCGCGACGAACGCGAACACGTGTAGTAGGAGGTCGCCCATGGAGGGCGTTTACTCGGCCGAAGCCGTCATCGACAACGGCAAGTTCGGCTCCCGTACCATCCGCTTCGAGACCGGTCGCCTGGCCCGCCAGGCCGCCGGATCGGCGACGGTCTACCTGGACGACGAGACCGTCGTCCTGTCGGCCACCACCGCCTCGAAGCGTCCCAAGGAGAACCTCGACTTCTTCCCCCTGACGGTGGACGTCGAGGAGCGCATGTACGCCGCGGGCCGCATCCCCGGCTCGTTCTTCCGGCGCGAGGGACGTCCCTCCGAGGACGCCATCCTCACCTGCCGCCTGATCGACCGGCCGCTGCGCCCGTCGTTCCGCAAGGGCCTGCGCAACGAGATCCAGATCGTCGAGACGATCCTGGCCCTGCACCCCGAGCACCTGTACGACGTCGTCGCCATCAACGCGGCCTCGATGTCCACGCAGATCTCCGGCATCCCCTTCTCGGGCCCGATCGGCGGCGTGCGCGTCGCCCTGATCGACGGCCAGTGGGTGGGCTTCCCGACCCACGCCGAGCTGGAGGGCGCCACCTTCGACATGGTGGTCGCCGGTCGCGTCCTGGAGGACGGCGACGTGGCGATCATGATGGTGGAGGCCGAGTCCACCACCCGGACGCTGAAGCTGGTCGCCGAGGGCGCCGTCGGCCCCAACGAGCAGTCCGTCTCCGAGGGCCTCGAGGCCGCCAAGCCCTTCATCAAGGTGCTGTGCAAGGCCCAGCAGGCCGTCGCCGACCAGGCGAGCCGCGAGGTCACCGAGTTCCCGATCTTCCTCGACTACGAGGACGACGCGTACGCGGCCGTCGAGGCCGCCGTCCGCGACGAGCTCTCCAAGGCGCTCACCATCGCGGACAAGCAGGACCGCGAGGCCGAGCTGGACCGCGTCAAGGCCATCGCCGGCGAGAAGCTGGCGGAGGACTTCGAGGGTCGCGAGAAGGAGGTCGGCGCCGCTTTCCGCTCGCTCAGCAAGCAGGTCATGCGCGAGCGCGTCCTGCGCGAGAAGGTCCGCATCGACGGCCGCGGCCCCAAGGACATCCGGGGGCTGAGCGCCGAGGTCGGCGTCCTCCCGCGGGTGCACGGCTCCGCCCTCTTCGAGCGCGGCGAGACCCAGATCCTGGGTGTCACCACGCTCAACATGCTGCGCATGGAGCAGATGGTCGACACGCTCAACCCGGACAAGACCAAGCGCTACATGCACAACTACAACTTCCCGCCCTACTCCACCGGTGAGACCGGCCGGGTGGGCTCGCCCAAGCGGCGCGAGATCGGGCACGGCGCCCTCGCCGAGCGCGCCCTGCTCCCGGTGCTGCCGGCGCGCGAGGAGTTCCCCTACGCCATCCGCCAGGTGTCCGAGGCCCTCGGGTCCAACGGCTCCACCTCGATGGGCTCGGTCTGCGCGTCCACCATGTCCCTGATGGCGGCCGGCGTGCCCCTCAAGGAGATGGTGTCGGGCATCGCCATGGGACTGATCAGCGAGGGCGACGAGTACGTCACCCTCACCGACATCCTGGGCGCCGAGGACGCCATGGGCGACATGGACTTCAAGGTCGCCGGCACCCGTGACCTCATCACGGCCCTGCAGCTGGACACCAAGCTCGACGGCATCCCCGCCGAGCAGCTGGCGCTCGCGCTCCAGCAGGCCCGCGGCGCCCGCCTGGCCATCCTCGACGTGATGCAGGAGGCGATCGAGCGTCCGGCCGAGATGAGCCCGAACGCTCCGCGCATCCTCACCGTCAAGGTCCCGGTGGACAAGATCGGAGAGGTCATCGGCCCGAAGGGCAAGATGATCAACTCGATCCAGGACGACACCGGCGCCGAGATCACGATCGAGGACGACGGCACCATCTACATCGGTGCCACCGACGGCCCGTCCGCCGAGGCCGCCCGGGACACGATCAACCAGATCGCGAACCCGACGATGCCCGAGGTGGGCGACCGGTACCTGGGTACCGTCGTCAAGACCACGACGTTCGGCGCGTTCGTGTCGCTGCTGCCCGGCAAGGACGGCCTGCTGCACATCTCGCAGATCCGCAAGCTGCACGGCGGCAAGCGGATCGAGAACCTCGACGACGTCATGGGCATCGGCGAGAAGATCCAGGTCGAGATCCGCGAGATCGACGACCGCGGCAAGCTCTCGCTCGTCCCGGTCGAGGTCGTCGAGGCCGAGGCCGCCTCCGCCGCCCCGGCGGTCGAGGCCGAGGTCGAGGCCGACACCGCCCCCGAGGGCGAGGACAACGGTGGTGACAAGGACGGGGACGCCCCCCGTCGCCGTCGCCGCCGCAGCTCGGGCGGGCGTTCCGAGAACACCTGATCCTGACTGACGCGTGTCGGGGGCGGTCGCACCACGGGTGCGGCCGCCCCCGGCGCGTATCCTCGGCTGGGCCCCGGCGGCCCGGCCGCCGATGTTCCGACGCGAAGAAGAAGGATTCATGAGCTCTGTCCCCATCGCCGCCGAGCAGGATCCGGGCACGACCGTGACGCTGCTGGAGCCCGACGGCGGTTCCGGCCTGGTGCGCCGCACGGTCCTGCCCGGCGGCCTGCGCGTGGTCACCGAGAACATCCCGGGTGGCCGGTCCGCGGCGTTCGGGATCTCGGCCACCACCGGCTCCCGCGACGAGGACTCCGCGCACGCGGGGTCTGCGCACTTCCTGGAGCACCTGCTGTTCAAGGGGACGCGGACCCGGTCGGCGCTGGAGATCTCCGCGCTGCTGGACGGTGTGGGCGCCGACCACAACGCCTACACCACGAAGGAGCACACCTGCTACTACGCCAAGGTGCTGGACCGCGACCTCCCGCTGGCCATCGACGTCGTCGGTGACATGGTCGCGAACTCGGTGCTGGACGAGGGGGAGGTGGAGACGGAGCGGGGCGTGATCCTGGAGGAGATCGCCATGTACGAGGACGAGCCCGCCGACCTGGTGGACGACGTCTTCGCGGCGCACTTCTACGGGGACACCCCGCTGGGCCGCCCGATCCTGGGCACCACCGACACCATCCGCGCCCTGCCCCGGGACCGGATCGCCGAGCAGTACCGGGACGTGTACGTGCCCGGGGAGCTGATCGTGACGGCGGCCGGGAGCCTGGACCACGACCAGGTGGTGGAGCAGGTCCGGGCGATGTTCGCCGACCAGCTGGCCGCCGCGGGCGACGCCCGCCCCGCCCGCCCGCGTGCGGGGGCCGGTCCGGTCGCCACGAACGGCGGCACCGTGGTGCAGCCGCGCGACACCGAGCAGGCGCACATCATCCTGGGTTCGGAGGGCATCACCCGGACCGACCCGCGCTGGCACGCGCTGCGGCTGCTCAGCGCCGCCCTGGGCGGCGGCATGTCGTCCCGCCTGTTCCAGGAGGTGCGGGAGAAGCGCGGCCTGGCGTACTCGGTGCACGCCTACCAGACGGGCTACGCCGACACCGGCATGTTCCAGATCTACGCGGGCTGCCTGCCGGAGAAGGCCGACGAGGTCATCGGCGTGTGCCGCGACGAGCTGGAGAAGGTGGCGGCCTCGGGGATCACCGCCGAGGAGCTGACCCGGGCCAAGGGCCAGATCCAGGGCTCCCTGGTCCTCGGCAGCGAGGGCACCAACGCGCGGATGGGGCGGCTGCTCTCGCACGAGCTCAACAAGCCGCGCCACTACTCGATCGACGAGGACCTGGCGCTGTTCGACGCGGTGTCCGGCGCGGACGTGGCCGAGGTGGCGGCCGAGCTGCTGTCGCGGCCGCGGGCCCTCGCCGTGATCGGCCCGTACGAGGCGGACCGGGTCTTCTAGGGAGCGTCCCGTCCCCCGTCCGCGGACGGGGGACGGGGACGCCGGTCAGCCCTCCAGCAGGGTCTGCCCCACGTATCCCCCCTCATCGCAGCCGGGCGGGACGGCGAACACGGCCGAGCCCACGGCGGTCACCCACTCGTTGAGCAGGTCGAGTTCGTCCAGGCTCCGCTGGATGGGCACGAACTGGCGCACGGGATCGGCCTGGAACGCCGCGAACAGCAGACCGGCCTCCTCCCCGCCCGTCCCGCGCATGTCGTAGTTGTAGGCGCGGCGGAAGATCCGCTCCTCGGGGTCGCCGGTGACCGCCCTGCGCACGTGGGCGAACGCCGGGACGACGGTCAGCCCGGTGGCGTCGACGGCCGCCAGGTCCACCTCGTCGTGCTCGGACGCGCCCGTCAGGGGCGCGCCGCTGTCCAGCCGGCGGCCGATGACGGCCTCGCGGGCCGGCCGGTCCAGCTCGTCCCACGTGTCCAGGTGGGTGGCGATGCGCCGGACCACCAGCCCCGTGCCGCCCTCCAGCCACGCCGGTCCGCCGCCGCCCCACACCAGGTGCTCGAAGTCCGCCGTCCCCGGCTCGGGGTTGACGGTGCCGTCGACCTGGCCCATCAGGTTGCGCATGGTCGTGCCGTCGGGCTGGGACCCGTGGGCCCGGCGGAACCCGCTCTGGGTCCACCGGGGCCGGGTGAAGGCCCGCGCGTCCTTGAGGAGCATCCGCACCGCGTGCGAGACCGTGAGGGGATCGTCCGCGCACACCTGTACCAGCAGGTCCGCCTCGCCCCACGCCGCGTCGAGCCGGTCGTGGCCGAACTCCGGCAGCGGTCCCAGCCAGTCCGGAACGGCGCCGGGGTCCACGCGTTCGACCAGGCCCCGTCCGAACCCGAACGTGGTGGTGAGCCGGGCCGGGACCTCCGCCAGCTCGGGCTCGGTGTCGGCCAGGGCGGGTTCGCCCCGGGCCAGGCGGGCGGCGTCGTCGCTGAGCAGGCGCATGAGCCGCCGGACCCCCTCCGCGTCGACCTCCGGACCCAGGTCCAGCGCCACGAACGTGCCGTGCGCCTGGGGCGGGGTCTCCACCCCCGCCTGGTGGGGGCCGTGGAAGGGCACGGTCCTGGAGCCGTGGAGCGGGGGGTCCGCGGCCGGGCCGGGGCCGCCCTCCGACGGGCCGGCCCACGTGGCGGCCCCGGCTCCGGCGATCCCCGCCGCGCCGAGGCCCGCCGCCCCGCCCAGGATCAGGCGGCGGCGGCTCAGCGGCCCCGCGCCCGCACCGCGTTCCGGCATCAGTGGCCCCCGTCCCCGTGGCCGCCGCCCTCGTACTCCTCGTTCGCCCCGGCGTACTCCTTCACGGGCGCGGTGAACTCGGCGGTGGAGCCGTCGGAGAACTCCACGGTCACGGTGGTCTCGTCGCCCGGCTCCAGGTCACGGGTGAGGTCCATGAGCATGATGTGGTCGGCGCCGGGCTCCAGGGGGAGACCGCCCCCGGCGGGGACGGCGAACCCGCCGTCCTTCTCGCGCATGGTGGAGTCCGCGCCCTCGGTGACGACCTCGTGCAGTTCGACGGTGTCGGCGGCGTCGTGGGAGGCGGAGACGATGGTGACCTCCGCGTCCGAGCCGTTGGTGATCTCACCGAAGACGGCGGTCATGCCGTCGGCGGCGGTGGCGGCCTTGACCCAGGGGTCGGTGACCCCGAAGGAGTCGGCGGCGGTGGCGGCCGCCGTGGAGGGGGCCTCCGCGTCGGCGGCGCCGGTGGCGTCGGGAGAGGCCGCGGGGCCTCCGCAGGCGGTCAGGGCGAGGGCGAGGAGGGCGGTGGCGGCCCACGTGCGGGTCGGGTTCACGGGTGTTCGCTCCAGGTTCCGGGCCGCGCTCCCGCGGCCGTCCACCCCTGGTGTCGGCTCCGCGCGCCGTTCGGTTCCCGGCGTCTGCGGGTTCCCCGCCGCCCGTCCGCCGCCCGGGCCCGCCGGGCAGGGCGGCCGACCGGCCGCCGCGGGGAACCCGCGGCGGACGCCGCCGGCGGTTCCCCGCAGTGGCGCCTCCCGCAGTGCCGCCTCCCGTGGGGAGGCCGGCCCCGCCCCGCCCCGCCACGGCGGGGCGGGCCCGGCCGGCGGAGCCGCGGGAGCCCGTCGGACACGGGCCCCCAAGAGCCGCGGACGCCGCCTCAGGGACGCTTCGGCGCCCTCTTGCGCACCGTGATGCGCTTGGGGCCCCGGGCGTTCGCCCCGCCGCGCACCGTGATCTCCAGCAGGCCCTCGGCGTAGGAGGCCTCGATGTCCTCCTCGGCGACGCCCTCCGGCAGGCTGACCCTCCGGCGGAACGTGCCCATGAAGCGCTCGGACGTGTAGTAGACGACGTCGTCCTCGTCCCGGTGGCGCTCCCCGCTGATGCTGAGGATGCCGTCGTTGAAGCTGACCGACACGCCCTCCTCGTGCACCCCGGCGATCTCGCACCGGAGCACGAGGTCGTTCCCCCGGGCCAGGATGTCGGTCGGGGGGCTCCACGCGTCCGAGTAGCCGCGCTCCTTGTCGCCCGCCTGTCCGCTCTCGAGCGAGGACATGCTGTCGGAGATCCGGTTCATCTCGCTGATCATGTCCACCACGCCGTGGAACGGGTTGTTGAACTTTCGGGGAGCCACAGGGGCCTCCTCTCTTCGCTTGCGGTGAGGGGGTCAGTCGGGGCGGGAGGGGCTCTGGGAGCCCCGGTCCTCGGCCCGGGACTGTTTCGGAGCCCCCGGTTTCGGTTCGGAGGCCAGCCCCTTGACCAGACCCCAGACCATGAACAGCAGGATGACCGCGAAGGGCAGCCCCGTCACGACCGAGGCCGCCTGGAGGGCGGACAGGGCGTTGGTGCCGCCCAGGACCAGCAGGATCAGCGTGACCGCGCCCTCGCTGATGGCCCAGAAGGCGCGCTGGGCCTTGACCGGGTGCAGGTCGCCGCCGCTGGTGAGGGTGTCCACGACCAGCGATCCCGAGTCGGACGAGGTGATGAAGAAGACCGCCACGACGACGATCAGGAGGACGGAGACGACCAGTCCCACGATCTCCCCCATGGGCAGCAGGTCCATCAGGCGGAAGGCCCGGTCCTCCTCCGCGAGTTCGTTGAGCCCGCCGTCGCCGAACAGCTCGTAGTAGAGCCCGGACCCGCCGAACACGCCGAACCACAGGATGGACACGAGGACGGGGGCGAACAGCGCGCCCAGGACGAACTCGCGGATGGTGCGCCCGTAGGAGATGCGCGCGAGGAAGATGCCGACGAAGGGGGCCCAGGAGATCCACCACCCCCAGTAGAAGATCGGCCAGGTCGTCGTCCAGGACGCCGCCTGCTCGTCCACGAGGGGGCTGGGGAAGGACAGGCTCCAGGGGATGAGGTTGCCGAGGTACTCCCCGGCCCCGGTGGTCGTGATGCTGATGATCCACAGCTTCGGCCCGAACAGGAAGACGATCACCAGCAGCGCGAACGCGAGCCACAGGTTGATGACGGAGAGCCTGCGGATGCCTTTGTCGATGCCGGAGAGCACGCTCAGCAGGGCGATGCCCGTGATCACGACGATGATCACCGACTGGACCAGGGAGTTCGAGGGGATGCCGAAGACGTGGTTGAGGCCGCCGTTGATCTGGAGGGTGCCCAGGCCCAGGGAGGTGGCCAGTCCGAAGATCGTGCCGAACACGGCCAGGATGTCCACGAGGTTGCCGGGCCAGCCGAAGGCCCTGTCCCCCAGCAGGGGGTACAGGGCGGACGCGGGGCGCAGCGGCAGGCCCTTGCGGAAGGCGAAGTAGCCGAGGGAGAGGCCGAGGGCGATGTAGATCGCCCACGGGTGGAAGCTCCAGTGGAAGTAGCTGAGGGCGAGTGCCTCGCCCGCGGCCTCCGGGGGCGGGGGGCTTCCCTCCGGGGTGACGAACTCCGCGTCACGGGGCGAGTGCAGGTGGTGGATGGGCTCGGAGACCCCCCAGAACACCAGGCCGATGCCCATGCCGGTGGTGAAGAGCATGGCGAACCATGCCAGGGTGTTGAACTCGGGCCGGGAGTCGTCGGGGCCGAGCCGGACGGAGCCGAACCGGCTCAGCATGAGGACGATCGCGATGCCGAGGAAGAGCGACGTCGCGAGGACGTAGATCCAGCCGAGCTTCTCGCCGATCCAGTCGCGCGTGGCCGTCGCCGCTGTCAGGAGGGGGTCGGTGGCCGCGATGCCCGCGACGACGAAGGCGATGATGACGAGGCCCGACACACCGAAGACGGTGGGGTTGGTGTGTTGTCGGATGTACTGGCGTAGGGATGAGATGGGTGGCTCCTTCCCGGCCCCGGTGGGACGGGTGCGCCGTTGACTGGCCGGTTTCTGCAGCTCCTCCGGCCACTGACGTGTTTCCGTGGGATGGTAGGGGCGGAGCGCACCGGCGCAAAGGAACCGTGTGATCGCGGAGTGTTGGTATTTTGAGCGTCATCGCGCATGGTGAGGTGATATGTCACCTCATGTCATCCTGTGGTGCTCGGAGAGGCCTCCGGGGCGCCGGGGACCACGGCGTGTCATGTGCGGTGCTCGGGGAGGTGGCTACCCGCGGCCCTCGGTGAGGTCGTCCAGGGTGGCGCCCACGCGGTCCAGCCAGCCCGTGATCACGGTCAGCTCCTCCAGCGTGTAGTCGGCGTGCAGGGCGGTCATCGCGGCGCGCATGCCGGGGGCGGTGGAGGCGGCCAGGCGCTCGGCTCCCGCGGTCAGCCGGACGGCGACCTTGCGCCGGTCCTGCGGATGGCGGGTGCGCTCCACGAGCCCGTGCGCCTCCAACCGGTCGACGACCCCGGTCACCGAGCCGGTGGACAGGCAGAGGCTCTCGGCGATCTCGCCGGGGGTCATGGAACCGCTGACCCGCAGCAGCGTGTAGCACTGGAAGTCCGTGGGGTTCATGCCCGAGCTGTCCGCCATGCGGTGCAGCAGGCGGATCAGCCGCACGGCGAGTCGCTGCCCGTCGCTCTGGAGGGACTCGTAGAGTTCACCTCGCGACCGGCTCTCGGCATCCCCGTCGCGGGCGTCCAGGAGCCCGTCGGAGTGTGCGGCCGGAACGGCGTCCATGGTCTCTCTCTCGCGCTGGCGTGATCGGTTCGTCCGATCTCCCCTGTGAGTCTACGGGGCGCGGTGCCGGGGCCCTTCCGGTCGGCGGCCGTGTTCCCGGGGGCGGACATGGTTGGAACGCCGCGCTCCGGGAAGTGTTTCGTTTAACAAGATTCACAGAATCCGAGTCATTTTCGGGAAGTCCGGAGGCACGACCCCGGGAGGAAGCCGTCAATCCGCTCCTGAACACCCACAGAGAAGGCCACGACGCCGCGGTCGGGGGAGACCGCGCGGCGCTGGAGGACGCCCTGCGCCGCTACCTCCGCCGGCGGCTCCGCGAGTCGGAGGGCATCGACGCGGGGTTCGGCCGCGACCTGGCGGGCGAGACCGTCCGCTTCACCCTCGGAGGGGGCAAGCGGATGCGGTCCCTGCTGGCCTGGTGGGGGTGGACGGCCGGCGGCGGGAACCCCGGCGGGGAGGCGTCCCGCTCCGCCCTCCAGGCCTGCGGGGCCCTGGAGCTCATCCAGACCTGCGCCCTCGTCCACGACGACGTGATGGACGGGTCGCCGACCCGCAGGGGCCGGCCCTCGGTCCACGCCCGCCACATGGCGGAGCACGAGGAGAACGGGCACGGCGGAGAGCCGCGGCGGTACGGCGAGGCGCTCGCCGTCCTGGTGGGGGACCTGGCGCTGGTCTGGGCCGACGACATGTTCGAGGAGGCACTGGACGGCCTGTCCCGGCCGCGCGGGGCACGGGCGGTCTGGCGGGCTCTGCGCACCGAGATCATGGCGGGCCAGTTCCTCGACGTCCGCGCCCAGGCCGGACGCGACCGCTCCGAGGGGACCGCGCTGCGCATGAACCTGCTCAAGACGGCGTCCTACAGCGTCGAGCGCCCCCTCCACCTCGGCGCGGCCATGGCCGGGGCGGACGGGGCCACGGTGGACGCCCTGCGCGGCTACGGACGGGACGTCGGAACCGCCTTCCAGCTCAGGGACGACCTCCTGGGCGTCTACGGCGACACCGCCCGGACGGGCAAGCCCGTGGGCGAGGACATCACCGAGGGCAAGTGCACGCTCCTCCTCGCGGCCGGCGTGCGGCTGGCCGGGGAGCGGGGGGACACGGCCGCGAGCGACCTGCTCTCCCGTGTCGGAGCCGGCGCCGACCCCGCCGAGGTCGCCGACGCCCTGGAGCGGCTCGGCGCCCGCGACCTGGTGCGGGGCCGGTGCCGGGAGCTGGCGGCACGGGGGGTCCGCAGGCTGGACGGGCTCGACCTGGACCCCGCCGTCCTGGAGGGCCTGCGCGGACTCGCCGCCCGGACCGGGACGGACCCGGTATGAGCGGCCGCACCCGGGCGCCGGGACGCGGGCCGGCCCCCGGGGCCGGACGCGTGGTCGTCGTCGGCGCGGGGCTCTCCGGCCTGGCCTGCGCCCTGCACCTGCGGGGGGCGGGGCGCGAGGTCGTCGTCGTGGAGCGCGAACCGCACCCGGGCGGACGCGCCGGGCGGCTCGACCTGGACGGCTTCCGCCTCGACACCGGCCCCACCGTGCTCACCATGCCCGAACTCCTCGACGAGGCGCTCGCGGCCGTCGGCGAGAGCACCGCGGACAGGCTCGACCTCGTGCCGCTCAGCCCCGCCTACCGGGCGGCCTTCGCCGACGGCTCCGTGATCGACGTGCACACCGACCGCGAGGCCATGGCCGCCGAGGTGGCGCGCGTGGCCGGGGAGCGCGAGGCCGAGGGCTACCTCCGGCTGCGGGACTGGCTCACGAGGCTGTACCGGGTGGAGATGCGCTCGTTCATCGACGCGCGGTGCGACTCGCCGCTCGACCTGGTCCGGCCCGACCTGTTCCGGCTCGCGGCGCTGGGCGGCTTCGGCCGGCTGGCCCCGGCGGTCGGGCGCCGTGTCCGGGACGAGCGCCTGCGGCGGATCTTCTCCTTCCAGTCCCTGTACGCGGGGGTGGCGCCGGAGCGCGCCCTGGCGGCCTACGCCGTCATCGCCTACATGGACACGGTCGCCGGGGTGTACTTCCCCCGGGGAGGGATGCGCGCGCTCGGGGACGCCCTGGCCGGGGCGTTCACGAAGGCCGGGGGCGCCGTCCGCTACGGGGAGGCCGTCACCCGGCTGGAGCGGAGCGGCGACCGGGTCACCGCCGTGATCACCGAGGGGGGCGATCGACTGGCCTGCGACCACGTCGTGCTCACCGCCGACCTGGCGGCCGCCCACCGCCTTCTCGGCCACGAGCCCCGCCGCCCGGTCCGTGTCCGCCACTCGCCCTCCGCCGTCGTCCTGCACCTGGGCACCGATCGCACCTGGGACTCCCTGGGGCACCACACCATCTCCTTCGGCGCGGCCTGGGGGAGCACCTTCTCGGAGATCATCCGGGAGGGGCGCACCATGAGCGACCCCTCCCTGCTCGTCACCCAGCCCACCCGCACCGACCCCGCGCTGGCGCCGGAGGGGCGGCACCTGCTCTACGTGCTCGCCCCGGCCCCGAACCTCGCCGCGGGGGGCATCGACTGGGACCGGGAGGGGCCGCGCTACCGGGACAGCCTGGTGCGGACGCTGGAGGAGCGGGGCCTCGACGGCCTGGACGCCTCGGTCCGGACCGAGCACCTCGTCACCCCGGCGGACTGGGAGCGCCAGGGGCTGGCCCACGGCACGCCGTTCTCCCTCTCGCACACCTTCGCGCAGACGGGGCCCTTCCGCCCGGGCAACACCGTCCCCGGCACCTCCAACGCGGTGCTGGCGGGCTGCGGGACCAGACCGGGCGTGGGCCTGCCGACCGTGCTGATCTCCGGGAAGCTCGCCGCCGCGCGGGTGCTGGCGGGGGGAGGGCGGCGATGAGGGGGACCGCGACCGCCGAACTCGACGCCGCCGGCATCGGCCCGGACCGGCTGCGCGGGGACTACCTGCTCTGCCGCGACCTGCACGCGCGCCACGGGCGCACCTATTTCACGGCGACGAGGGTCCTGCCGCCGGAGCGCCGGCCCGCGGTGCACGCGCTGTACGGGTTCGCGCGCTGGGTGGACGACATCGTGGACGAACCGCCCCCGGGCGCCACCGCCGCGGACCTGCGGGGCCGGCTCGACGCCGTCGGCGCGGACCTGGGGCGCGCGCTGTCGGGCCGGGAGCCCCGGGAACCCGTGCTGCGCGCCCTGGCGCACACCGTCGAGGGCTACGGCCTGCCTGCCGGCTACTTCACCGCGTTCATGGACTCCATGCGCATGGACCTGGACGTCACCGGCTACCGCGACCTGGGGCACCTGCGCGAGTACATGTACGGCTCGGCCGCGGTCATCGGGCTCCAGGTCCTGCCGGTCCTGGGCACGGTGGCGCCCCGGGCGGAGGCCGCCCCGCACGCGGCGGCGCTGGGCGAGGCCTTCCAGCTCACCAACTTCCTCCGCGACGTGGCGGACGACCTGGGGCGGGGCAGGGTCTACCTGCCCGCGGACGTCCTGGGGGCGCACGGCGTGGACCGGGAACTCCTGGAGCACTGCGCGCGGGTACGGGCGCCCGACCGGCGCGCCCGTGCCGCCGTGGCCGACCTCGTCGAGGTCAACCGGGGGATCTACCGGGAGGCCGAACCCGGCATCGCGATGCTCTCCCCGGTGTCCCGCCCGTGTGTCGCCACCGCCTTCCGGCTCTACCGGGCGATCCTGGACGAGATCAGCGCGGCCGACTTCGACGTGTGGAGCACCCGCCACCGGGTCTCCGACGCCCGCAAGGTCGCCGCGGCCGTACCCGCCCTCGCACGCTCCCTGCTCGCCCGCTCCGTGCCGCGCCCCCGGTCCGGCTGAGCGCGGCGGACGCCACCAGGAGGAGGACCCCGTGACGCTTCCCGACCCCGAACCGAGGCGCGTCCCGCTGCGCCGGATGCCCTCCGTCGCCTGGAGCGGGCAGAGGCCCACCTGGAGGGAGGGGTCGCCCTCCGTCATCGGGGCGGCTCTCAAGCGCGCCCTGGCCAGGCCGTCCGGCAACTGGTTCGTGCTGGCCGCCAGCAGCGAGGTGCGGGCCGACCGGCCCTTCGGCCGCGTCGTCGCCGGCGCCGAACTCGTGGCCTGGCGCACCCCGGACGGCGCCGCCCACGCCGGACCGGGGGCGTGCCCGCACCTGGGGGCCCCGCTCTGCCGGGGCGCTGTGACCGGGGGGAACCTGGTGTGCCGCTGGCACGGCCTCTCCCTGGGGGCCGAGGGCTTTCCGGGGTGGAGCCCCTACCCGGTGCACGACGACGGGGTCCTCGTGTGGGTGCGCCTGGACCGGGAGGGCGGGGAGGAGCCCCTCGACGCGCCGGTCGTCCCCGAGCGCCCGGGGGCGGCCGCCTCGATCGCGGCGGTGGAGAGCCTGGCGGGGCGGTGCGAGCCGGAGGACGTGGTGGCCAACCGGCTGGACCCCTGGCACGGCTCGTGGTTCCACCCGTACTCGTTCGTGGGACTGACGGTGACCGAGGTGCCGGAGGGGCCCGACCCGGATCCGGACCGCATGGTGGTCGACGTGGGGTTCCGCGTGGCGGGCCGCCTCGGGGTGCCGGTGCGCGCCGAGTTCACGTGCCCCGAGCCGCGCACCGTGGTCATGCGCGTCATCGAGGGGGAGGGGCTGGGGAGCGTGGTGGAGACCCACGCCACCCCGCTCGGCGTCGACGACCGCGGCGTGCCGCGCACGGCGGTCATCGAGGCCACCGTGGCGACGTCCGACCGGGTGGGGTTCGCACTGGCCCGCAGGGTGGCGGGGGCGGTCGTGCGCCCCGCCATGCGCATGGCCGCGCGCCGCCTGTGGCGCGACGACCTCGCCTACGCGGAGCGCCGGTACCTCCTGCGCTCCTCCGGCCGCTGGCCCGGCTGAGCCCCCCCTGCCCCGGCTCCCCGCGGGGCGGGGTGTCCGGGCCGCTGCGGACCGACCGGCGCCGAGGCCATCCGGTTCCCCGCGGGGCGGTGGCCTTCGGTGTGCGGGCGCCGCCTCCGGTCCCGGAGGCGGCGAGGACCCCGCTCAGGACGCCCCTCCCCGACCTGCGGTTCCCGGCCCGATCCCGGCCCGGCGCCGGAGCCCCGGTCGGCCCGGGTCAGCGCGGGGCGTGCCGGGCCCACCGCGCGAGCGAGCGCAGCGGAGCCGAACGGCCCCGCCGGGGCACCGTCCACACGGTGTGCCCCTCCCGCCCCCAGCGGGCCAGCAGGGCGTTGGCCGCCAGCAGGCCGCTGGTCGCCGCGCGCTCCATCAGGGCCACGGGCAGGTCCGTGCGCACGTGGTCCCCCGCCAGGACCAGGAACGGATCGGGGGTGGCCACACCGCAGCGGTCGCGGTAGGTCCCGGGGGCGAACAGCGGGCAGTCCGCGCGCAGTTCGTGCCGCGAGTCCACGACCCCGGCGGCCCCCAGCTCCGGGTAGACGGCCGTCGCCTGCTCCCACAGCCGCGCCCGCTCGCGCTCGGGGTCGGCGTCCCCGGGCAGGGCGTAGGCGTGCAGCTCCACCACGGAGCCGCCGGTGCGCCGCGCCCACCCGCGCGCCTCGTCCTCGTACCGGTCGAGCACGCTCACGTTGTCCAGCGCGGAGTGCCCGGCGGTCCCCAGGAACGCGGGCCGGTGCGGTCGCACGGGGCGGTCGAGCCAGTAGCGCGACACCAGGAACGGGGGAGCGGACTCCAGGCGTGCCAGCCGGGCCCGCCACCCCGCGTCCCCCAGGTCCGGGGACCCAGCGACCAGGCGGCGGACCCCGGGAGGGTCGGCCGCCAGAACCACCCCGTCGAACTCCGCGTCCGGTCCGCCGTCCGGCCCGCACCGCACCGCGAACCTGCGCCCCCGGCCGGGCCGCACCCCCTCGACGGGGGCGCCGGTCCGGAAGCGCACGCCCAGCTTCGCCAGGCGGTGCTCCAGCGGATCCCACAGGGCCTGCGGGAACGGCGATCCCGGCACGTCGAACACCAGGCCCTCGGACGAGCCGAGGAAGTACAGGTGGAACATCACCGCCAGCTCGGCGGCCGACAACCGGCCGGGGTCGGCGAAGAAGCTCCGGGTGAACACCTCGAACGCCAGGTGCCGCGCCCTCGGCGGGAAGCGGACCGCCGTCAGCAGGTCCCGCGCGCTCAGGTGGTCGAGGCGCTCGTACACGCCCGGCACGTCCACGTCCAGCAGCTGCAGGGCGGCTGGCACGTTGACCCGGGCCAGGTCGCGCGGCGGAAAGCTCGGGCTGGTCGCGGCGAGGACCGCGGCGTTCCACGGAGGGGAGGAGGGCAGGCCCGAGAAGCGGTCGCGTTGCCCGTCCCGGTGCACCAGCGGGTAGTCGGCGAGCGGGACCAGCCCGTCCAGGCCCGGGTCGGCGCGCCGCAGCAGGCCGCGCAGGTTGTAGTACTGGCGGAAGAACGCGTGGAAGCCCCGGGTCATGGTGGCGGGGGTCCCGTCGCGGAGCGTGGTCCCCCACCCCCTCAGCCGCCCGCCCAGGGAGTCCTCCCGCTCGTACACCACCACGTCCGTGTCGCGCTCGGCCAGGGCGCACGCCGCGGCCAGTCCGGCGATGCCGCCCCCGACCACCGCCACGGAGGGCGCGGCCTCCGGCCGGGGGCCGGAGGGCGGGGCGGGGGCCACGGACTCGGCCAGCGGGTCCCGGACGTCCGCGGGGCGGTCAGCGCCCATCGGCGGCCCCCTCCACGAGGGGGCGCCTGCCCGCGAACGTGTGCGTGATCCCGTACTGCCACCCCGGCAGCGGCGCGCTGGCCACCGACTCCAGGCCCGCGCGGCGCATGCGCTCCAGGAGGGCGCCGCGGCCGTCGAACTCCAGCACGCTCCGCCACAGGTAGCGGAAGAGGTCGGCGCGGCCGGTCAGGACCCGCCCCGCCGGGATGACGGCCCCCCAGCACACCGCGGTCCACACGGCCCGCGCGGACGCCGAGTCGGCCACGGAGTACTCGTGCAGGACGAGCCTGCCGCCCGGCCTCAGCAGGGAGCGCGCCGTGGCCAGCAGGGCGTCGGGGTCGGGGCAGTTGCGGACCAGGTACGCGCCGAAGACCGCGTCGGCGGGGCCGCCCAGGTGCTCCTCGGCCCACGCGGGCGTCAGCTCCTCGGCCCGCCCCCGGTGGAAGGACACCGAGTCCGGCCAGGGCTTGCCCCGGGCGGCGTCCAGCATCCCCCGGGAGGCGTCCACGCCCGCGATCCGGGCCGAGGGGGCCTCGCGCAGGAGGGCCGCGGTCGACGCCCCGGTGCCGCACCCCAGGTCGAGGAGGCGCAACCCGTGTCCCCGGTCGGGCAGGCCCAGCCTCCGCGCCGAGACGCGCAGGTGGGCGTGGTAGCCGGGGTTGGCGGCGACCAGCCGGTCGTAGGCCCCGGCGGCGTGGTCGAACTCGTCGGTGACCGGGCCGTCCTTCATCGCCCGCGTGGTGGTGTCCAGAGGGTCCCTCCCGGAGTGGCTGGGTGTCCGCGTGATCGCGGCGGCCCCGAGGGGCATGCTGGGGGCATGGCCGACTACGACGTGGCGATCATCGGCGGGGGAGCCGCTGGGCTCACCCTGACCCACCGGCTCCGCGGTATCAACGACCGGCGCGGCCGTCCGCTGCGTGTCGCGCTCGTGGAGCCGCCGCCGGGGCCGCACACCCCGCCGCCGCGCACCTGGTGCTTCTGGGAGCCGGACGGGGGGCCGTGGGACGGTCTGCTGGCCGCCCGCTGGGACCGGCTGTCCGTGGTCGGGGCGGGCGGGGAGGTCCACTCCTCCCCGGCCGCGCCCTACGTCTACAAGATGCTCAGGTCGGCCGACGTGGACACGCACGTGCGAGCCACGGCCGGCGAGCACGTGGACCAGCTCCCGCTCCTGGTGACCGGGGTCCGGGACGGGAGGGGGGAGGCGGTGGTCGAGGGGGACCGGCCGGACGGCGGGACGGCGGCCCTCACGGCGGAGTGGGTGTTCGACTCCCGGCCGCCCCGGGATGCCCCGCGCGGGCGCACCCACCTGCTCCAGCACTTCCGGGGCTGGTTCGTGCGCGCCCCCGGGGACGCCTTCGACCCCGGGGCGGCCGTGCTGATGGACCTGCGCCCGGCCCAGCCGGCGAACGGGGTCGCCTTCGGCTATGTGCTGCCCCTGTCCTCGCGCGAGGCCCTGGTGGAGTACACGGAGTTCGGCCGGGAGGCGCTCACGACCGGGGAGTACGAGCGCGCGCTCGGCCGGTACTGCGACCTGCTCGGGCTCTCCGGCCTGGAGGTGACGGCGGCGGAGCAGGGGGTCATCCCGATGACCGACGCGCCGGTCCGGACCCGGGCCGGGAACCGGGTGTTCCGGGTGGGCACGGCCGGGGGCGCCACCCGGCCCTCGACCGGCTACACGTTCAGCGGGGTGCGGCGGCAGGCGGAGGCGGTGGCCCGCGCGCTCGCGGAAGGAAGGGTGCCCGTGCCTCCGGTGCCGCACCGGCGCCGCCACCTGGTGATGGACGCGGTCATGCTGAGGGCCCTGGACACCGGCCGGGTCCGGGGCGCGGAGTTCTTCTCCGGGCTGTTCGCGGCCAACCGCCTCGGGGACGTCCTGGCCTTCCTCGACGGCGGCTCGCGCCTGCACCGGGAGCTGGCCATGGGCCTGAGCACGCCCGTCGCGGCGATGTCCCTGACGACGGCCGAACACGTCTGGCACTCCCTGCGCGCGGGTCCGGCCCGCCGCCCCTGACCCGGGGGCGTCACGGTCCCCGGGGGCCGGGCGGGGGCCCGCCCGGGGCGAGCACCCGCACGGCGTCGGCCAGGGAGTCGAGGTGGCCGTCGGCCGGTGCCGGTCCCGCGTCCACGGAGCGCCACCCCGGCCCCGCCGTGTACACGGCCGTGGACCGCGTGGTCCCCGACGCCGCCCGCAGCGTGCTCCGGAGCGCGACGGCGTCGGCCGTCCCGCCCCCGCGGCACCACAGCACGACGGCCCGGGGCCCGGTGCGGCGCACCGTCCGCACGGTCGCCTCCACCGGGGTGCACGGGCCGAGCATCCGATGGGGCGCGCCCCGCTCCCGGAGCGCGGCGGCCAGCGCCTCCACCGGGAGGCAGTGCATCTCGTGCGGGCCGCAGGCGAGCACGGTCGGCCGGGCGCGCGCAGCGGCCCCCGCCTCCCCGTCCCCGCGGCCCCGCCCCGGGGGAGGCGGGACGCGGCGCAGGGCGGAGGACACGCACCACGAGAGCAGGTGCTCGACCTCCACGTAGCGGAGGGTGTCCTCCCACTTGCGGCCCATCCCGTACAGCAGGGGCATGGCGAGGTCCTCCCAGGCCGCCACCACGCCGTGCCGCTCCAGGGCCTCCTCCAGGAGGGCCTCGACCAGGTCGGCGTCGAGACGCATCGCGGCGCGGGCGATCCCCTGGAGGGTGGGCCCGGCGCGGCCGAGCGGAAGGGTGTCCCCTCCCGGGCGCCAGGACGGGCGGCCCCCCGGGACGGCGGAGCCCGCTCCTCCGCCCCCCTCGCGGCCGGCGCGCGGGGACCCGGCGCTCCGGGGTGCGGGCACGGGAGGGGCCGGGGCGAGCGCCAGGCGTGCGGCCGAGGCCGGGGGGAGTCCCTCGCCGACCAGGCGGCACAGCTCCCGCAGCCGGGCGACGTCGGCGGGGGCGTAGCGCCGGTGGCCGCCCGGACTGCGCTCACGGGGGCCGATCCCGTACCTGCGGTCCCAGCTGCGCAGGGTGGAGGGGGCGACCCCGAGAAGGCGGGCGGTCGCCCCGGGAGTGAGTGCGTCGGACATGGCGCCCCAAGCGTTGCGAAAGCGACGCGACTTGTGGTGTGCGCCACTCACACATGACTCTAGCTGGGAGGACACCGAAAGGGGCAGCACCATGGATCTGGACACGACACGTCCCGCGGACCGCCGTCTCAGCGCGGTCTACAGGGTCGGGGCCGGGCTCACGGGCCTCGTGCTCGTCGGCTTCGGGATCGCGGGCCTGATGGTCAGGCTTCCGCTGTTCGACACCCGGGGCGAGGTGATCGCGGGCCTGTCGACGAACGGCGCGCTCAGCTTCCTCTCGATCGCGATCGGCTCGCTGCTGCTGGGCGCCGCCGTCCTGGGCGGCTCCTTCGCCTCGACCGTCTGCACGGTGGTGGGGGTCGGGTTCGTGGCCAGCGGACTGGTCAACCTGTACCTCATGAGCGCGGGGCCCAACATCCTGGCGTTCTCGATGCCCAACGTCATCTTCAGCTTCGTGGTCGGCCTCATGGTCATGACCTTCGGCATGTACGGCCGCGTCGGCAGCCACCTGCCCGGTGACAACCCGTACCGCAGGCTCCGCGAGGAACGGCGCGAGCGCCGCCGCCGCGGCGACGGGACGCTCGGGGCGACAGGATGACCCGCTCCCACCGGACCCTGGTCACGGGCGCGACCGGGTACATCGGCGGGCGGCTCGTGCCCGAACTGCTCGAGGCGGGGCACGCCGTCCGCTGCCTCGTGCGCACCCCGGACAAGCTCCGCGACGTCGACTGGCGGGGCGGGGTCGAGGTCCTGCGGGGGGACGTCGTCTCCGGGGACGGCCTGGAGGGGGCGCTGGAGGGCATCGACACGGCCTACTACCTGGTCCACTCGATGGGGGGAGGGCGCGACTTCGGGAGCGCCGACGCGGAGGGCGCCCGCAACTTCGCCCGGGCGGCCGAGCGGGCCGGCGTGCGGCGGCTGGTCTACCTCGGCGGGCTCGTTCCCGAGGAGGGGGACCTGTCCGCGCACATGGCCTCGCGCACGGAGGTGGGCGACGTCTTCCTGGAGTCGCCGGTGCCCGCCGCGGTGCTCCGCGCGGCGGTGATCATCGGCTCGGGTTCGGCCTCCTTCGAGATGCTGCGCCACCTCACCGAGCGCCTTCCGGTCATGACGACGCCCCGGTGGGTGCGCAGCCGGGTGCAGCCGATCGCCGTGAGGGACGTGCTGAGGCTGCTCGTGGAGTCGGCGGAGCTGCCGGAGGGCGTCGACCGCACCTTCGACATCGGGGGGCCGGAGGTCCTGACCTACGCGGAGATGATCCAGCGCTTCGCGGGGGCCGCCGGCATCGCCGCACGGGTGATCATCCCCGTGCCCGTGCTCTCCCCGGGCCTGTCCAGCCTGTGGGTCGGCCTGATCACTCCCGTGCCGCCCGTGATCGCCCGTCCGCTGGTGGACTCCCTGCGCCACGACGCCGTCGCGGGGGAGGACGACCTGTCGGAGTACCTGGACGACCACCACCGGATCGGCTTCGACGAGGCCGTGCGGCTCGCGCTGAGGAGGGTGGACGAGTCCCGGGTGGACACGCGGTGGTCGTCGGCGGCCTGGCCGAGCGCCCCGTCCGACCCGCTGCCGACGGACCCGGACTGGGCCGGGGGCAGCCTCTACACCGACGTCCGGGCACGGTACGTCGACGCCGGGACCGGGGACGTGTGGCGGGTGATCGAGGGGATCGGCGGCGAGAACGGCTGGTACTCCTGGCCCCTGGCCTGGGCGGCGCGGGGGTGGATCGACCTGGCCGTGGGCGGGGTGGGCCCCCGGCGGGGGAGGCGCGACCCCTTCCGGCTGCGGGTGGGCGACCCGCTGGACTTCTGGAGGGTCGAGGAGGTCGTGCCGGGGTCCCTGCTGCGCCTGAGGGCGGAGATGCGCCTCCCCGGCCCCGCCTGGCTGGAGATGGGGGTCGGGCGGGTGGAGGGGCGCACGGTCTACCACCAGAGGGCGCTCTTCCACCCGCGGGGGCTCCTCGGCCACCTGTACTGGAAGGCCGTGACACCGTTCCACGGCATCGTGTTCGGGTCGATGGCCGCCAACATCGCCGGCCGCGCGGAGGCTGTGGCCCGGACGGAGAGGGCCGGGACCGGCTGACCCGCTGACCGGGTCGGAGGGAGGGGAGGCGCCTCGCGGCGGCCGCGGGGCCCGCTTGTGCGCGAAATTGACTCGAATTCCAAGATACTCTAATTTCGAGTCAAACATCGGAGCAACGGAAGGACCCGTCCCGTGCGCAAGGACAAAGGCCGGCCGCGCCGCCGCCCCCGCTGGTGGGCGGGGGCGGCGCTGCTGATCACCCTCGTGTGGCTGTTCGGCGCAGGCCCCCTCGGCATGTTCCTGGGCAGGCTCGGCGAGGTGCAGACCAACGACCCCGGGGCCTTCCTGCCGGTGGGCGCCGAGTCCACCGAGGTCTCCGAGATCGCCGAGGAGTTCGACCGCGAGGAGGCCGTCCCGGCGGTGGTCGTCTACTCGGGGGGCGGTGACATCGCCGAGGACGACCTGGCCGCCATCGCCGGGGTCGGGGAGCGGGTGGCCGGGGAACCCTGGGCCGTCGGCCCGGTGATCGGCCCCTTCCCCGGAACGGAGGACCCCTCCGTCGCCCAGTTCACCGTGGCGATCGACCCGGGGCACGACACCGGCGACGCGGTCGCCGAGCTCCGCGCGCTCCTCGCCGACGACCCGGTCCCCGGGCTCCAGGCACAGGTCACCGGCCCGGCCGGGTACGCGGCCGACCTCACCGCGGCCTTCGGCGGCATCGACTCGACCCTGCTCGTCGTGGCGGTCTCCGCCGTCCTGGTCATCCTCGTGGCCGTCTACCGGTCGCCCCTGCTGCCGGTCCTGGTCGTCCTCGCCTCCCTGCTGGCCCTCGGCCTGTCCGGGGCGCTCGTCTACCTGGCCGCGGACACCGGGCTGGTCAGCCTCAACGGGCAGAGCCAGGGCATCCTGTTCATCCTGGTCGTCGGTGCGTGCACCGACTACGCGCTCCTCCTCGTGGCCCGCTACCGGGAGGAGCTCACCACGCGCGACCGCGTCCCCGAGGCCGTCCTGGCCGCGGTGCGCGGAGTGACCGGCCCGGTCCTGGCTTCCGGGGGGACCGTCATCCTCGGCCTGCTCTGCCTGCTCGCGGCCGACCTGGCGTCCACCCGCAGCCTGGGCCCGGTCGTGGCCATCGGCGTCGCCGCGGCCCTGTTCTCCGCCATGACCTTCCTGCCCGCCGTGCTCGCCCTCTGCGGAAGGGCGGTCTTCTGGCCGTCCGCCCCGCGCCGGCCCGGTGACGGCGCGGCGGCCGGTGGCGGCCCGGGGGAGGAGGGCCTCGACGCGGTCGTCGCGAGGCACCGCTTCTGGGGCCGGATCGCCGGAACGGTCTCGCGCCGTCCCCGCGCCTACTGGATCGGGACCACCGTCCTGCTGGCTGCGGCGGCCGTGTTCGCCCCCCAGTTCGACGCCGGCGGGACCGGCCAGGCCGAGGTGTTCCGCACGCAGGTGGAGGCGGTCGAGGCCCAGGAGGAGCTCACCCGGGGCTTCGGACCCGTCAGCGGGGCGGCCCCCGCCCTCGTGGTCGCCGACGCCGACCGGCTCGACGAGGTCGTCGCCGCCGCGGAGGACCTCCCCGAGGTGGAGGAGGCGGTCGCGGTGACCGAGCCCGGACCGCCCGGGGCCGACGCCCCGCCGCTGGTGGAGGACGGGCGCGTCCTGGTCGAGGTGACCCTCTCCGTTCCCCCGGAGTCGTCCGAGGCGGTCTCCGCCGTCGGCGGCCTCCGCGACGCCCTGCGCGGTGTCGAGGGCGCCGACACCCTGGTCGGCGGTGTGACCGCCACCGACCTGGACACCCTGGAGACCGCCCAGCGCGACTTCGCCGTGGTCGTCCCCCTCGTCCTGGTCGTGGTCTTCCTCGTCCTGATCCCGCTGCTGCGCTCCCTGGTGGCCCCGCTGCTGCTGATGGCGGCCAACGTGCTGTCCTTCGCCGCCGCGCTCGGCGTGGGCACGCTGGTCTTCGAGCACCTGCTCGGCCTGCCCGGAGCGGACCCGGTGGTCCCGCTGTTCGCGTTCGTGTTCCTCGTCGCGCTGGGCATCGACTACAGCATCTTCCTGATGTCCCGGGCCAGGGAGGAGGCCCTGGTCCACGGGCACCGGGAGGGCGTGCTGCGGGCGCTCACCGTCACGGGGGGCGTGATCACGTCGGCCGGGGTGGTCCTGGCCGTGACCTTCGCGGCGCTGGCGGTGATCCCGCTGCTGTTCCTGTTCCAGCTCGCGTTCCTGGTGGCGTTCGGCGTTCTCGTGGACGCCCTGATCGTCCGCACCCTGCTGGTGCCCGCGCTGTCCCTGGACGTGGGACCGCGCGCGTGGTGGCCGGGGCGGGCCGGCAGGCCGGCCGCTGCCGCCGGGACCGCCCCGGCGGACCGGCGGGGATAGGGTCCGCGGCCCCCGGGCCCCGGGGCTCCCCGGGCCCCGGGGACCGGTGGGGGCGGACGGCCGTCTAGAGGGCGTCGCCGGGGATGGCGCGGTAGGCGTCGGCCAGTCTGCGGATCAGGGCCGACTGCGGCAGGTGGACCCCGTCGATGGAGGTGACCGGTCGCACGCCCGTGGCGGCGTTGGTGACGAAGGCCCCCGACAAGCGGGTGCTCGCGGCCCCGGCGACGGGCCGGGTGGACACGGGGATCCGCAGGGAGTCGGCGGCGCGGTCCACCAGGCGGGCCGTCACCCCGGGCAAGCAGGGGGCCTGGGGCCACACCACGCCGCCGCCGTCCAGGAACGCGATGTTCCAGGTGGGGCCCTCCGACACGCGTCCGTCGACCCCGGTGAAGAGGGCGTCGTCGAACCCGTCCAGCTGGGCCGAGCGCCGCTGGCGGATCGCCCCGAACATCCCGGTGCCCTTGACCCGGGGGGTGTCCCGGGCGAACAGCCGGGTGCCCAGGCGGAGCGGCGCCGGGGGCCCGTCCGGGGCCGGGGCCGGCCGGGTGGTGACCAGGATCTGCGGAGGCCGCCGCGAGGCCGGGCGGGCGAGGTCCATGGCGGGGTCGAACACCGTCACCCTCACCACGGAGGGCGACGGGTGCGCGCGTGCCGACCTCCGGGCCAGTTCGCGGACCCGGAGGACGTCCAGCTCGGTGTCGAACAGGGTCCGGCAGTCCCGGGTCAGCCGCTCCATGTGCAGGTCGAGGCCGCGCACCCGCAGGTCGGTGACGAGCATGGTCGTGAAGTGGCCGTACCCGTACAGGGCGAGGCCCGCGATTTCCCCGGTGCCGACGGGGCGTCCGTTCAGTTCCATCGGGTCCTCATTCTGGCACTTCGGGACCTCCGTCACGCGGTTTTCCCGAGACCTGTGGACAATTCATCCCAAGTCGGCGGCGGTCCGAGGCGGCCCGGAAGGACTCGGCCCCCCGCCCCCGAAGGCGCCGGGGGCGGGGGGCCGGGGCGCGGCTCAGGCGTTGCGCTCCCGGGCGGTGAAGGCCGTGACGAGCTGGTGCTCGGAGGTGTCGAGGTAGGCGGCCAGCTCGTCGGCGGCCTCCGTCACGTCCCCCGCGGCCAGCAGGGTGTGGATGCGCCGGTTCCAGTCCAGGTAGGGGGCGTGGAACTCGCGGGGGGCGTCCATGACGTGGAAGACGAGGCGGGTCTCGGCGAGCACCTGGCTCATGAACTCGTCGACCCGGGCGCTCCCGGCGAGCCCGGCCAGGGCCTGGTGGAAGCGCATGTTGGCGGTGCCCATCTCCTTCCACCGCTCCCGGTCGCGGGCGGCCTCGCCCTCGTCCACGGCGGCGCCGACCGCGCGCACGGCCTCCTCCCCGGGGCGTATCGCGCCCCGCAGCGCGGGGAGCTCGAGGACCCGGCGGGTCCTGAACAGGTCGCGGACGTCGTCGCTGGTGGGGTGGGCGACGAACACTCCCCGGTGCATCTGGTGCACGAGCAGGCGCTCGCGGACCAGTAGCCGGAAGGCCTCGCGGAGGGTGTTGCGGGAGACGCCCAGCTCCTCGCACAGCCTCTCCTCGGAGAGGCGCTGCCGCGGGGGGTAGGCGCCGTCGATGAGGGACTCGCGGAGCAGTTCGGCGACACGCTCGGCCTGGGTGGGCAGCGGTGGCAGGGGGCGCCTGCGGCCGGGGGTCCGGTCGGTGTGGGCGTCCGTGGCCGTCACATGTGCTCCTCGGGGGTGCGTTCGGTTATTCCATTGTGACCGACCCGCCGGTCCTCTGGGGAGGCGGGGCTTCCAAGACCTCGGTTCGTCGGATGAATGGGCCTCTTGTCGGCGGGCCTGTGGAATACCCCTGGGGCGTAGAGGGCTGGGTGTGGTCCCCCGTAACAGCAGTGACCTGGGATTTTTGCTTACGCCACCTTTACTCGTCTCGTAGGATTGAAGTATTGTTCAACAATCCAACGACGGCGTGGTCGATCATCGCGCCACGGCACGCTTCTCGCACTCCCTGGAGAGTCCCATGGGCGACACGCCCCCCGCGCCCCCCAAGGTGCGCCCCCGGCTCGGGCGGATCACGGTGAGCAGCACCCTGCTCGGCGCGATGTTCCTCATGGCCACCAGCGCCATCGGCCCCGGTTTCATCACCCAGACCACGACCTTCACCGCGCAGCTCGGCGCGACCTTCGCGTTCGCGATCCTCCTGTCGATCCTCGTCGACATCGCCGTCCAGCTGAACATCTGGAGGGTCATCGGCGTCGCCGACATGCGCGCCCAGGACCTGGCCAACAAGGTGCTGCCCGGCGCGGGCTACCTGCTGGCCGCCCTGATCGTCTTCGGTGGCCTGATCTTCAACGTCGGCAACCTCGCGGGCACGGGCCTGGGCCTGGACGCCATGCTCGGGTTCGACCCGAGGATCGGCGCCGTCGTCTCCGCGGTCCTGGCCGTCGTCATCCTCGGCGTGAAGAAGCTGGGCGTCGCCCTCGACCGCATCCTGATCGTCCTCGGCGTCGGGATGATCGCCCTGACCCTGTACGTCGCGATCGTCTCCCGGCCCCCGGTCGGCGAGGCCCTGCGCCAGTCCGTCATGCCGGACCAGCTCGGCACGGACGTCTTCCTCGCGGCCGTCACCATCATCGGCGGCACCGTCGGCGGCTACATCACCTACGCGGGCGCGCACCGCCTCGTCGAGGCGGGCCAGGGCGGGGCGGCGAACGCCGGCGCCATCACCAAGACCTCCGTCACCGGCATCATCGTCACCGGCGTCATGCGGGTCCTGCTCTTCCTCGCCATCCTGGGCGTCGTCAGCGGCGGCGCCGCCATCATGGAGGCCCCCAACCCCTCGGCCGAGGCCTTCTACCAGGCCGCCGGCGAGGTCGGCATGCGCATGTTCGGCATGATCATGTGGGCCGCCGCGGTCAGCTCCGTCATCGGCGCCTCCTACACCTCGATCTCCTTCGTCACGACCTTCCACCCCTGGCTGGAGAAGCGCCGCGGCGTGCTGGTCACGGTGTTCATCGGCATCTCGCTGGCGATCTTCCTGCTGTCGGGCCAGGCCCCGAACACGCTGCTGATCCTCGCCGGCGCGCTCAACGGCGTCATCCTCCCGGTCGGCCTCGGCATCATGCTGTGGGTCGCGGCCCGCCGCTCCCACGACCTCCTGGGCGGTTACCGCTACCCGCGCTGGCTGATCGTGATCGGCGCGGCCGCCTGGCTGCTCACCGTGTACATGGCCGTCAACGCCCTGGGCGGCATCGCCGCCCTCTGGCAGTAGAGACCCGGGGGGCGCGGCGCGGCGAGGGCCCGCCGCGCCCCCCGTTCCACCCCCCTGCGCCGCCCGGTCCGGGACTCGCGGACCGGACGGGGTAGGAGCCCCGTGAGGGGCCCGCACAGTACGGCAGTGCCGAGGGGCGGCGGGCGCCGCGGGCGCGGAGGCGCGCGCGGTCCGGACGCCCCGGCAGGCACGAAGAAGAACGAGGAGCACCGACGTTGCGCATCGACCTCAACTCCGACCTCGGCGAGAGCTTCGGCCGCTGGGAGCTCGGTGACGACCGGGCCCTGCTGTCCGTCGTGACCAGCGCCAACGTCGCCTGTGGCTTCCACGCCGGGGATCCGAGCGTGCTGCGCCGCACCACGGCCGACGCCAAGGAGCGGAACGTGGCCGTCGGCGCGCACGTCGGCTACCGGGACCTCGCCGGGTTCGGCCGCCGCTTCGTCGACGTCCCGCCCGCCGACCTCACCAACGACGTCGTCTACCAGCTGGGCGCCCTGGCGGCGTTCACCCGGCTGGCCGGCGACCGCATCCGCTACGTCAAACCGCACGGCGCCCTCTACAACACGATCGTGCACCACGAGCAGCAGGCCGCCGCCGTCGTCGAGGCCGTCCACGCCTTCGACCCCGGCCTGCCCGTGCTCGGCCTGCCCGGGTCCCGCTTCCTCGCCCTGGCGGAGGAGGCCGGTCTGCGCACCTACCGGGAGGCCTTCGCCGACCGCGCGTACACCCCCGAGGGCGTCCTGGTGTCCCGCCGCGAACCCGGAGCCGTGCTCCACGACCCCGCCGCGATCGCCGAGCGCTGCCTGCGGATCGCCCGCGGCCTGCCGGTCGAGGCGATCGACGGGACGGAGATCGTGATCGCCGCCGACTCCCTGTGCGTGCACGGCGACAGCCCCGGCGCGGTGGAGATCGCCCGCGCCGTCGCGGACCGGCTCCGCTCCGCCGGGGTCGACGTCGCGCCGTTCACCCGGGAGGCCCCGGCCGCCCCGGAGGACGCGTGACCGTTCCCGCCCGGGGAGGTGCGCACGCGGGGGCGTGCGCACCTCTTCGCGCGACGACGGCCTGCTGCCGCCGGCAGGTCCGCCACCACCAGGTTGAGGAGTCTTGTTGCGTGTCCTGAAGTGTGCCGACAGCGGGGTGCTCGTGGAGGTCGAGGACCTGGCCGAGGTGATGGCCCTGCGCTCCGCGCTCGAGGCGCACCCCGTCCCCGGCGTCACCGACGTCGTCCCGGCCGCCCGCACCGTGCTGCTGCGGATCGAACCCGGCACACCTCCGGAGGGGATCGCCTCGGCGGTCCGCGCGCTGTCCCCGGCTCCGGGTGCGGAGCGGGCGGCCGGTGACGCGGTCACCATCCCCGTGGTCTACGACGGCGAGGACCTCGACGACGTCGCCGAGCTGACCGGGCTCACCCGGGACGGCGTGGTCAGGGCGCACACCTCGGCCACCTGGACCGTCGCCTTCTGCGGTTTCGCGCCGGGTTTCGGCTACATGGTCTGCGACGACCCGCGCCTCCACGTCCCCCGCAGGAGCGAGGCCCGCACCCGGGTCCCGGCCGGCTCGGTCGCGCTCGCCGGTGAGTTCACCGGGGTGTACCCGCGGAGCTCCCCCGGCGGCTGGCAGCTGCTCGGCAGGACCGAGGCCAGGGTCTGGGACCTGGACCGCGAACCGCCCGGCCTGCTCCGGCCCGGGGTCCGCGTGCGCTTCACGGACGCGGGGTCCCCGGACGCCGGCGCGGACGCGCGGACGGGGGCGACGGCGTCATGAGCGCTCTGGAGATCATCGCCACCGGCCCCCTGACCACGGTCCAGGACACGGGCCGGTTCGGCCACGCCGACCTGGGCGTGGGCCGCTCCGGCGCCGCCGACGCGGCCTCCTACGCCCTCGCCAACAGGCTGCTCGCCAACCCGGAGGGCGCCGCGGCGCTGGAGGCGACCCTCGGCGGGCTGCGCGTGCGGGCCCGGGGAGCGGTCACGGTCGCCGTCACGGGCGCCGAGGCGCCGCTGTCGGTGGACGGGCGCGGCGCCGCCGCGAACACGGTCCTGCACCTGCCCGACGGCGCGGAGCTCACCATGGGCATGCCCTCCCGGGGCCTGCGCACCTACCTGGCCGTGCGCGGCGGCGTGGACGTCCCGCCGGTCCTCGGCTCGCGCAGCACCGACGTGCTCGCCGGGCTCGGACCGGAGGCGCCCGCGCCGGGCGCGGTGCTGCCGGTGGGACCGGCCCCCTCCGGCTTCCCCCGCGTCGACCACGCGGCCGTCGCACCCGTCGGCGGGCCCGAGGCGACCCTCCGGGTCGACCTGGGCCCCCGCGAGGACTGGTTCACCGACGACGCGATCGCCACGCTCCTCTCCGGCGAGTACGAGGTGACCTCCCGCAGCGACCGGGTGGGCGCCCGGCTGTCCGGCCCCGTCCTCGAACGCGCGCCCTCGCGCTCCGGCGAGCTCCCGAGCGAGGGCATGGTCGTGGGCTCCCTCCAGGTACCGCCCGGCGGGGAGCCGGTGCTGTTCCTCGCCGACCACCCCGTCACGGGCGGCTACCCGGTGGTGGCCGTCGTGCGCACGGCGGACCTGCCCAAGGCCGCGCAGGCCCGCCCCGGAAGCCGGATCCGGTTCGCCCTGTGAGGCGGGTCCGGGACCGCGGCACTCCCACAGGCCAGAACGAGAGGCAGGACACCATGACCCCACCGGCGGAACTCTCACCGAGCAGGGCTCGCGCCCTCTTCAGGGGCGGGCTGAAGGCGCCCACCTCCGGGTACAGCCCCGGGTACGCGCAGGCCAACCTCATCGCGCTGCCGCGCGAGGACGCGTTCGACTTCCTGCTGTTCGCGCAGCGCAACCCGAAGTCCTGCCCGATCCTGGACGTCACGGAGCCGGGCCGGGTGGACGCGTCGGTGTTCGACGGCGACCTGCGCACCGACCTGCCCGCCTACCGCGTGTACCGCGACGGCGCGCTGGTGGAGGAGCGCACCGACGTCACCGACCTGTGGCGGGACGACCTCGTCGCCTTCCTCATCGGGTGCAGCTTCACGTTCGAGACGCCGCTCCTGGAGGCCGGGGTCCCGGTCCGCCACATCGAGGCGGGCAGCAACGTGGCCATGTACGCGACCAACCGGGAGTGCCGCCCGGCCGGCCGCTTCCGGGGCCCGCTCGTCGTCTCCATGCGACCGATCCCCGCCCACCAGGTCGCCGACGCGGTCCGCATCACCTCGCGGTACCCGGCGGTGCACGGCGCGCCTGTGCACGTCGGCGACCCGGCGGCGCTGGGGATCGCGGACCTGGACAGGCCCGACTACGGCGACGCGGTCGAGGTGCGCCCGGGCGAGATCCCCGTCTTCTGGGCCTGCGGGGTGACCCCGCAGGCCGCGGTGACCGCGTCCGCGCCCGAGTTCGCGATCGGGCACGCGCCCGGCCACATGGCGATCACCGACGTCAGGGACTCCTCCTACCAGGTCCCGTAGTCCGCGCAGGCCGTCACGGAGCCGGCGGGGTCAGCGGTCCGGGGGAGGCCCGGGGTCCCGTGGCGTCCCGGACCCGCGCCTGCCGCCCCCGCCCGGAGCCGGGGGCGCCCGGTCCGGCGTGGGGCGGCCGCGGTCGGTCTGCTCACCGCGGATGACGCCCTCGCGCGGGGGCGCGCCGTCGCGCCCCCGCTCGCGGGTGCGGCCGGGCCGGCCCGCGCCGAGCGGCGCGGCCGTGCGCGACGCGTCGCCGGCGCGCGTTCTCCCCGCCGTCGCCTCCGGTCCGTCGGACCGCGCCTCGGCCCCGGGCGGCGGGGTCCCGGGCTGGGTCTCGGTCTCGGGCTGCGCCCCGGCCCCGGGCGGCGGGGGAGCGCCGTGTCCGGCGGGCCCCGCCGGACCGACGAGGTCGCGGCGGGCCCGGTGGAGGCCGTCGGCGGCCGTGTCCCGGTCGCCCCGCCGAAGGGCCTCACCGGTCCCGCGCCCGGTGCTCCGCGCCCGCCGGAGGGGTTCCCCGGCCCGGATCTCGGGCCGGAGCGCCCGCGGGGACGCCCGTCCGCCGGGCACCACGTCGACGGTGACCGGCAGGACCGCGGTGTGCGCGGCGAGGGTCGCCGGGTCCGTGTAGGCGGCTTCGAGGGCGGTGACGGTGGCGGGTCCCGGGCAGGACAGGCCGGGGACCTCCAGGCGCAGGAGGAGGCGCCGGCTCTCCCCGGAGCGGAAGTCGCCGAGCTCGACCGCGAGCGACCCGTCGGGCAACCGGCGGGACGGCGTCCCCCCGACGACCCGGGCGCCGTTCAGGCGGGGGCCGACCGGTACGCGCAGGGACACGGCCCGGGCGGCCCCGGCCAGGAGGCCGTCCTCCGCGCGCCCGGGCGCGGTGATGTCGAGCAGGACGGACACGGTGGCGTCGGCGTCCAGGGGGACGGAGCCGGGACTCAGAAGGGCGGACAGGCGCATGCCGGCTCCCGGTGGGTCGGTGGCGTTCCCAGCGTAGGCGCGGGCGCCGACCCCGCCCCGGGCCGCCGTGGCACGGGGCCGGGCGGCTCAGAACCCGCGCAGCCCCAGACGCCGCAGCTCCAGGCCGGCCAGCGCGTCGACGGCCCTCCGGTCGTCGGCGTGCCACGCGCCCGCCGGGTCCTCGTGCACGCCGACGAGCCTCGACGGCGCCACCGACGCCAGGGCGCGCAGGGCCAGGAGCCGCGAGCGGGCCTCCGGGGCGAGGCCGCGCAGCCGCCGGGTGGCGCCGGCCTGGCGCACCCAGCGGACCCGGGCCGGCAGCCACGTCGCCGCGACCAGCAGCAGGGGGAGCGAGACGGTGAGCAGGGGAAGGGTCAGCGCCAGCGACGCCACCGACTCCCGGAAGGAGTCGCCCGCGGAGGCCAGGGACTCCCCGGTCCCGCTCATGCCGGTGAACGGGGCGGCGAGCGCCTCCCCGGCGACGGGCACCCTCCGGGCCTGCTCGGCGGCGCCCGCCATGTGCTCGGTGAATTCCCGGCCGGTGTCCTCCAGCAGTTCGCCGGGGCGGTCCAGGGCCAGGACGGTCTCGCGCAGCGACAGCGCCGCGCGGACCCAGACGTAGATCCAGGCCAGGACGAGCACGTCGGAGGCGATCTGGACGAACGCGCGCGCGGGGCGGTCGGCGTACAGCTTCACGGGGACTCCCGGGGGGTAGGTGGCGGTCGCGGGTCGGGACCCACGGTTGCGCGTTACCCGCTTCCGGGGCCGTTCGCACCGGTCGGCGTCGATTCCCCGTGCGCCGGCCGCCCCGGGCCGGTACGTGGACGCGCCGGACCGGAAGCGGGCGCAGCGGTTCGCTCCCGGTCCGGACACGGGTCCGCCCCGGGCGGGCCCGTGTGGTCACGGGGTCCCGCCCGGGGCGGTGGGAAGCGGTGTCGGAACGAGGGCTCGGGAGGCGCCGCGACACCGCGGCGGGCCGGTCGCGGTCCCGGGAGGGCCGGCCCGCCCTGTGGCTAGCCGCCCTTGACCTCCGCGGGCGTGCGGTCCCCGTCCTCGCCGCTCACGGCCGCCCCGGCCGTGGCGGTCGCCTCGGCGGCGGGCGCCGCGTCGGCCCCCTCGGGGGCGGACCCGGTCGCCGGGGAGCCGTCCTCCCGGGCGCGGGCCGCGGCCCCCTCCTCGGCGTCGTAGCTCATCAGGGCGTCCATGTCGATGGTGTTCGGCCTGTCCAGGACCTCCCGCAGGCGGTCGCGGTCCAGGCCGCCGGTCCAGCGGGCGATGACCAGGGTGCCGACGGCGTTGCCGATCAGGTTGGTCAGCGAGCGGGCCTCGGACATGAAGCGGTCGATGCCGACGATGAGCGCGATGCCCGCGAGCGGGATGACGTCGCCGAAGGCGGCCAGCGAGGCGGCCAGGGTGACCAGGCCGGCGCCGCTGACGCCCGCCGCGCCCTTGCTGGAGAGCAGCATGAACAGCAGGAGGCCGATCTGCGTCCACACGGAGATGTCGGAACCGGTCGCCTGGGCGATGAAGATGGCGCCCATGGTCATGTAGATCGCGGTGCCGTCCAGGTTGAACGAGTACCCGGTCGGGATGGTCAGGCCGACCACGGACTTCTTGACGCCCGCGGCCTCCAGCTTGACCAGCATGCGCGGCAGGACCGACTCGCTGGAGGAGGTGCCCAGCACGATCAGCAGCTCGTCGCGGATGAGGCGCAGCACCTTGAACAGGCTGAACCCGGCCATGCGGCTGACGATCCCGAGGACCACCACGATGAACAGCACACAGGTGATGTAGAAGCTGATCATGAAGTAGGCGAGGCTGCCGAGCACCTGGCCGCCGTACTCGCCGATCGTGAAGGCCATGCCGCCGAACGCGCCGAGCGGCGCGGTGTACATGACGATCTTGATGACGCCGAACATGACGTGCGACATCGTGTCCAGGGCGCGGACCGCGGTCTGGCCGCGCTTGCCCAGCATGGTGAGGGCGCAGGCGACCAGCACGGCCAGGACGAGGACCTGGATGAGCTGGCCGTCGACGAAGGCCCCGAAGAAGGATTCGGGCACCATGTGCAGGATGAAGCCGGAGACACCGCCCTCGGCGCCCTCCGCGGCGGCGATGGTGTCGGCCGCGTCGGCCTCGTCGAACGACATGTTCAGGCCGGCGCCCGGACGCATGATGTTGACGGTGACCAGGCCGATGGCGAGGGCGATCACGGTCAGCGCGGTGAAGTACACGAGCGTGCGCAGGGCGAGCCCGCCGGCCTTGGCGAGGTTGCCGAGGCTGGCGATGCCGACCACGACGGTACAGAAGATCGTCGGCGCGATGACGACCTTGACGAGCTTGATGAACAGGTCCGCGAGCCAGCGCATCTCGGCGCCCTGGGCCGGGAAGAGCAGGCCGACGGCGATGCCCAGGGCGATGCCGACGAGCACCCAGAAGTAGAGGTGGCGGTAGATGGGCTTCTTGGGCGGGGCCGGTGCCTTGTCGGCGCCCTGCCCTGCTGTGGCGGCGCGTCCGAAACTCGGCATGGCCTCTCCTTCAGGGTCCTGTGTGGCGGGTCACAGGAACTTTCGCCGAGGTGTGTTCGGGGGCCAAGTCACGCGGGGGAAACTTAAGATTTACCTGACATTCGATGACGCTCTGTCGTTCTTTGCGACACCTTGGTTAACTTTGCGTGTCCGACGCGGGTCGGTTCCGGGGCGCGGACGTGCCCCGTTCCGGGGTGTCGGCCGGTGCGCGCCCCGTTCACCTGCGAGGACGGGGCGGGGAGGCGTCCCGGGGCTCAGGTTCCGGGCGCGTCGGCCCGCGGGCGCACCCGCACGAGTTGGGAGAGCAGGGCCAGCACCGGCAGTTCCAGGAGCGGGCCGGCCACCAGCGCCACCGCGACGAGCGGCCGGTCGGGGAAGGCCGCCACGGCGATCGCCAGCGCGATCGGCGAGTTGCGCGCCGCGGTCGTCATGACCAGCGTGACCCGCTGGTCGGGGGGAAGGCGCAGCAGGCGCGACGCGAGCAGGGCCGCCGACGGCGCGACGACGAAGAACAGGACCAGGGGAGGGACCAGGCCCGCCAGGTCGCCCAGGTGGGAGGCGACCGTGCGCGCCTGCCAGGCGAACATGGCGAACACCGCCGCGTACAGCAGCGGGAGCACCGCGCGGGAGGCGAGGGGCGCCATGACGCCGTCCCGCCAGGAGGCGCCCCTCCACCTGCGGGCCGCCCACCGGGCGGCCACCGCCAGGACCAGGGGGACCACCAGGACCAGCAGGACCGCCTCCACCAGGGTCCCCGTGTCCACCATCGCCGCGTCGCCGCCGAGGAGCAGCACGTACACGGGCAGCAGCAGGAGTTGGAGGACCAGGTTCACCGGCAGCACCGCCGCGGCCACGCCCATGTGGCCCCGGGCCAGGCCGGTGAACACCAGGTACCAGTCCGTGCACGGGGTGACCAGCAGCAGGAGGAGGCCGATCCGCAGGTCGGGCGAGTCGCCGAGCAGCCCGGCGCCCAGGGCGCCCGCGAGCAGCGGCGTGAACACGAAGTTGAGCACGAGGCCGGCGGCGACGGCGGCGCGCGCGGAGCGCGCCTCCCGCACCTGGCCGGCGTCGACCTGCACGAACACCGCCGTCAGCATCAGCATCAGGGCGGGCAGCACGAAATGCCCGGCCGCCCCGCCGACCGGGAGCAGCAGGCCCAGGCCCAGCCCGGCCAGCGCGGCCGTCGCCACGAACACACTCTGGAACTTCTCTGACGTGGACACGCGGCGGCTTCCTGATGGGCGGGACGGGCGGGTCCACGCTAGTCGCCGCACGCCGCCCAGGGGTTTCCCGCCCCCGGCGGCGCGACGCCCCTCCGCCAGGATCACGCGGATGACCGTGGAGCACATCTGGCGCGGAGCCTTCGACAACACCGAGGTCGACGCCCTCCACGCCCGCGGGTTCGGGTACGAGCCCGGGGACGCGGCGGACGTGTGGGGGCGCGTCAACGACCACAGCCTGGGCTGGGTGTGCGCCCGCCGGGGGGACGAGCTCGTCGGCTTCGTCAACGTGGTCTGGGACGGGGGCGTCCACGCGTTCGTCCTGGACACCGTGACCGACCCGCGCCTGCGGCGCACCGGGATCGGCGCCGGGCTGGTGCGCCTCGCCACCGAGCGGGCCCGGGACGCCGGGTGCCGGTGGCTGCACGTGGACTTCGAGCCGCACCTGGAGCCCTTCTACCTCCGGGCGTGCGGGTTCGCCCCCACCCGGGCGGGCCTCATCGCCCTGTGAACGGGGGTGGACGACGCCGGGCCGCGCCCGGGGGCCGGCGTCACCCGCTCCACGCCCCGGCGCGCGCGGCACGGCGGGCGTATGCGTCGAACCCCGTGGCCGGTCGGCCCAGAGCCCGCTCCACGCCGTCCGCCGGACTGGAGTTGCGGCCGTCCAGGATCTCCTCGAAGAGGGCCGCCAGGCCCCGTGCCACCTCGACGGGTACCCCGGCCCCGACGGCTCCGGCGACGAACTCCTCCTCCGGGACCTCGAGGTAGGCGACGGGGCGTCCGGAGGCCCCGCCCACGATCCGGGCGGCCTCGGTGAACGTGACGGCCTCCGGACCGGTCAGCTCGTACAGCACCCCCGCGTGGCCGTCCGAGACCAGCGCCCGCACCGCGACCTCCGCGACGTCGTCGAGGTCGACGAAGGGCTCGGGCACGTCGGGGACGGGCAGCGCCAGGGTGCCGTCCATGACCGGCCCCAGCAGGAAGCTCTCGGAGAAGTCCTGGGCGAACACCGAGCAGCGCAGCACCGTCAGCCCGGGGAACACCCGGCGGACGGCCTCCTCCGCGGCCCGGGCCCCCTCCTCCCCGCGGCCGGAGAGCAGGACCATGCGTCGCGCCCCCCGCTCCGCCGCGCGGGCGGCGAACGCGGAGACGGCCCGCTCCGCCCCCGGGAAGGCGAGGTCGGGGTGGAAGCACAGGTAGACGGACGTGACGTCGTCGAGGACGGCGTCCCAGGTGGTGGCGTCGTGCCAGTCGAAGGCGGGGGCGCCCGCGCGGGAGCCGACCCGGACGTGTGCGCCGAGGCGGCGGAGGAGGGAGGTGACGCGGCGGCCGGTCATGCCGGTGCCGCCGGTGACGAGGACGGTGTCGTTCGTGTTCATGGCCCCAGTCCACCACGGCAAACTCGGATGGAACATGATGGTTCTGCTGGTTTTCATAAGTGAACGTCCAGAAACTGCAATCCGTGGGACTAGGATGCCGGTATGGACCCCCTCGTGCACCTCCTGGACGGCCCCCGCGCGCGCGGCGCCTTCACGCTGCGCGCGGTGATGAGCCCGCCGTGGGCGATCGACGTGCGGGACGGCGCCGCCCTGGCCCTGGTGGTGGTCACCTCGGGGCGCGCCTGGGTGGGCAGGCCCGGCGCCGGGACCGAGGCCGGGCCCGGAGACGTCGTGCTCGTGCGCGGACCCGCCCCCTACACGGTCGCGGACCGGAGCGGTCGCACCCCGTCCGTCACCGTCCTCCCGGGGCAGCGCTGTGTCGCCGGGGACGGGCAGGAGGTCCGACTGGCCATGAGCCACGGCGTCGGGACCTGGGGCAACGACCCCGACGGCGCGGACACGATGGTGGTCGGGGCGTACGAGGACGACAGCGAGGTCGGGCGGCTGGCACTGGCCGCGCTGCCGCCGCTGGCGCTCCTCCCCGCGGGGCGGGTCGACCCCGCGCTGGTGGACCTGCTGGCCCGCGAGATCACCACCGGCCGGGTCGCCCAGGCGAGCCTCAACGACCGGCTCCTCGACTGCCTGCTGGTCATGGCGGTGCGGGCCTGGCTGGAGGACAACCCGGACAGCGCGCCGAACTGGCTGAGCGCCCAGCACGACCCCGTCGTCGCCCGGGCGCTGGAGGCGCTGCACGAACGCGTCGCCGACCCCTGGACCCTGGACACCCTGGCGGGGGAGTGCGCGGTCTCCCGTGCGACCCTCGCGGCCAGGTTCCAGAAGGCGGTGGGGACCCCGCCCATGACCTACCTGCGCACCTGGCGGCTCACCGTCGCGGGGGACCTGCTCACGGCCCGGCCCGAGCTGGGCCTGGAGGCGGTGGCCGCCCGTGTCGGGTACGGGAGCGCGTTCGCGTTCAGCGCGGCGTTCAAGAACCACACGGGTGCGAGCCCGTCGTCCTACCGCCGGGCCGCATCCGGGGCCTGAGGACCCCGGCGCCTCCTCCCCACACGCGTGGTCCCGGCCGCGGCGGAACGTCCGTCGGGTCCGCCACGGTGTGTATCCGGTAGGTTCCGCACAGGAAGCCCATGACGGAGAGGACCCCCGTGGCCGACAGGACCCAGGCGTTCGACCAGCTCACCGACGACTACCGCCGCTACCGCCCCGACTACCCCGCGGCGCTCCTCGAGCGGCTCGACGGGCACGTCCGCGCCGGGGAGCGGGAATCCTGGCCCGCGCCGTGGCTGATGCTCGACGTGGGCGCGGGGACCGGGATCTCCACACGTGCCCTGCGCCGCGTGTTCGGTCCCGCGCCCCGGATCGTCGGGGTCGAACCCGGCCGGGCCATGCGGCGCACGGCCGAGGCGGACGCCCCCGAGGGGGTCGGGTTCGTCGAGGGCAGGGCCGAGGAGGTCCCCTTCCCGGATTCCTCGGCCGTCCTCGTGCTCGCGGCGCAGGCCGTGCACTGGTTCGACCGTCCCGCGTTCTACGCCGAGGCCGCGCGGCTGCTCGCGCCGGGCGGGACCGTCGCGGTCCTCAACAACGACCGCGACTGGACCGCCGGCGCGTTCGTGGACGCCTACGAGGGCCTCCTGGAGGAGTACGGGGACGACTACCGCCGCGACTACCGGGCCTACGACACCGCGGGCGAGATGAACGCCGCCGACGGCCTGGCCGACGCGGTGGAGAGCAGCGCCTCCTGGACGCGCGTCCTCGACCCCGAGGGGTTCGTCGGCACGGCCCTGTCCTCCAGCAAGGTGGCCGCGGTGGTCCGCAACATCGGGGAGCGGCGCACCCGCGACGCCCTCACCGCGCTCGTCGCCGAGCACTTCCCGGAGGGGGAGGTGCGGATCCCCTACACGTCCAGGCTCTTCCTCGCCCGCCGCGAGGGCTGACCCGCGGGGCCCGGAGGCCGGGCGGGGCCGTCCCCGTCGCGGGAGCCCGTCGAGCCCTCGCATTCCGGCCCCCGGACAGGGGCGCGGCCCGGCCGCCGCCCCCGGTTTCGCCGACCCGTGGCAGGCCCGCGCGGGGCGGGGCGCGGCCACCGCCGGACGGAACCGGTCACGGGCCGCGCCGCACCGTCAGAGCAGCAGCCGGGCGACGGCCGCGAGGTCCGCCACCACCGTGGTCGCGTGCGCGAGCTCCGACGGAGGGCTCGTGGTCGCCACCGCCAGCACGGGCATCCCGGCGGCGATCCCGGCGCTCGCCCCGTTGGGGGAGTCCTCCACCACCACGCACCCCTGCGGGGAGACCCCCATGCGCTCGGCGCCCAGCAGGTACGGCTCGGGGTCGGGCTTGCCCTCGGTGACGTCGTCGGCGGTCACCAGCACCCGGGGGAACGGCAGCCCGGCCGTCCCGAGGCGGGAGCGGGCGATCCTGTCGCCCCCTGAGGTGACGACCGCCCAGGGGCGCCCGCGGGCGTCGAGCTCGGTGAGCAGGCCGAGGGCCGCGGGCAGGGCCCGGACCCCGTCGCCCGCGGCGGCCTCGTGGGCCTCGATCCGCCGGGCCTCCTCGGCCGGGTCCAGGTGCGGGGCGACCAGGCGCGCCAGTCCGACGTCGGTGCGCCCGTGGCTGTGCTCCAGGACCTCGTCCACGTCGAGGCCGCGTTCGGCGGCCCACACCGTGAGGCCGGTACGGACGCTCTCCATGGAGTCCACCAGTACGCCGTCCAGGTCGAACAGCACCGTCGCCCCGTCGTAGTCGCCCACGTCGCCCCCTCGGTTCCGTATCGGCCGGTCCTCCAGGGTGCCAGAACCCGGTGCGGCGCGCGGCGGCCGGAACGGGCGGGACACGCCCCGTCCGCGCCCCGTCCGCGCCCCGTCCGCGGTCGGCCGCCGGAGGGTGGTCAATTACAGTTGACCCATGGACACCGAACAGCTGGCCGCCCTCGCCCGCGCCACCGACGGCGACGACCCCCTGGCCGGTCTCGACGCCACGGTGCGCGTCCGCAGGGAGATGGAGCGGGTCGAGGCCGTACTCGTGCGCCGGGCGCGCAACCGGGGCTCCACGTGGGCCGAGATCGCGGAGGTCCTCGGCGTCTCCAAGCAGGCCGTCCACAAGAAGTACGGGGGCCGGGGGCTCCTCGGCTCCCAGAAGTAGGGACCGCCCCGCCCCGCGCGGCACGGTCAGCGCAGCGCCGCCGCGAACCTCTCCATGCGCCCGCCGAACCCCTCCGCGTCGCCGAACCACACCGCCACCGAGTCCGCCCCGGCGGCCGTCAGCTCCCGGAACAGCTCCACGGCGCGGCCGAAGCCCTCCTCGTCCCCGGACCAGGCGATCCGGGTGCCCGACCGGACGGGGCGGTCGGTCAGGCACCGCAGCCGGTTGCGCGCCGCCACGAACTTCTCCGCGGTCAGCCCGACGCCCTGCCACTCGTCGCCCCACTCGGCCGCGCGCCGCAGCGCCCGGTCGGAGGCGCCGCCGACCATCACCGGCACGGGACGCGCCGGGCGGGGCTCGAACACGCCGCTCCCGTAGGAGTGGAACCGGCCCTCGAACGGGCCGCCGCCCCCGAACAGGTGCCGCAGCAGCCGCAGCGTCTCGTCCGTCCGGGCCCCGCGTGTGGCGAAGTCGGCCCCCACCGCGGCGAACTCCTCCTCGGACCAGCCGACGCCCACCCCCAGCACGAACCTCCCTCCCGACAGGGCGTCCAGGGTCGCCGCCTGCTTCGCGAGGACCAGGGGGTCCCGCAACGGCGCCACCAGCACCGACGTGCCCAGCCGGATCCGCGTGGTGCGGGCGGCCAGGTGAGCCAGGGACACCAGCGGCTCGTACACGCCGCCGAACTCGGTCCCGTACGGGGCGGGCGGCAGCAGGTGGTCCGGAAGCCACACGGCGTCCACCCCCAGCTCCTCCGCCCGGACGCCCAGGTCGGTCAGGGTCCGCGGGGACATCTCCGGGGACTCGTCGGGGAGCACCACCTGGAGGCGGGTGCCGGTGATCGGTTCGGTCAGCTCGCTCATGAGCCGACGGTAGACCGTGCCGCCGGCTCCCGGGGAGACCCTCTCCGGCGAGCCAGGGCCCCGGCTCCGCGGACACGCCCGTTCCGGCGCCGGGCCCTCACCGCCCCTCGGGCAGCGTCACCCGGGCGAGGACCGCCCGGTGGTCGCTGCCCGTGACCTCCACGACCTCGAACGCGCCGACGCCCATCGACTCGTCGACCAGCACGTGGTCGATGGTGACGCCGGGCAGCCCGCCCCCCGTCGGCCATGTGGGCTCCAGCCCCCGGCCTTGGACGGTCGCGGCGCTCACGTAGCCCGCGTCCAGGACGCGGCGCAGCTCGGCGTGGTCCAGGGTGGCGTTGAAGTCGCCGGCCAGGATCCTGAGCCCCGGCCGGTGGAGGAGGTTCCCGGGGTCCGCGGCCGAGGGTTCCGCGTTCCCGGGACCGGGCAGGGCGCGCAGTCCTTCCCGCCACCCGTCCATGGTCCCGGGGGCCAGGGGAGGCAGGGGGTGCACCGACACCACCTCCACGGGGAAGGAGTACCCGGGCACCTCCATGCCGGCGCGGGGCATCGCGAACGCCCCGGTCCCCGCCGCCGCGTCGCCCAGGTCGGTGAGGGGGAGGGCCGCGTGGACGCTGCTGCCGTGCACACCCGCGGCCGAGTGGTCGACCGTGTGGGGGAGGAGGTCGTCGAGCCCGGCCTCGGACAGGGCCTCCACCAGGTCCGGTGTGACCTCCTGGAGGGCGAGGACCGTCACCCCGCGGTCGCGCACCAGTGCGACCACCTCGGCGACGTCGGCGCCGCCGCCGAGGGCGTTCAGGCTCATGACCCGCAGCTCCGGGCCGCCGGCCCCGGAGATCCCGAAGGGGATCGCGCGCGGTACGACGGCCGCCGCGAGGACGGCCGCCGCCGCGACCAGCACGGCCAGCGGCACCCACCGCCGCAGCAGGCCCGCGGCCGTCGCCGCCAGGAGTGCGGCCCCCAGAACGTACGGGGTGTAGGCCAGCGCGGGCACCAGCGGCCACCCACGCTCCAGGCCGAGCCCCCGCAGCGCGGCGAACACCGCGAAGCCCGCCGCCGCCAGCGCGACCAGGACGGTCACGGCCGCCGAGCGGCGGCGTGCCGCCGGAGCCGTTCCCCGTGTCCCCGCCCGATCCATGACCCCGACCTCCGTGTCCCGCGGACGGTCGCGCCCGCCCCGGATAGGACTCCCCCCGAGGCTGCCGGGTTCGGACGGTTTCCGGCGGGAGCCGCGCCAGGAGCGCCGGGGCGCGATCCCACCGGCCCCGGGGCCCGCCGGCGCCGGGGGGGGCGGCCCTCACGGCCTGGCGGCGGCCTCCGTCAACCGCTTCCACGCCTTCTCCAGGTGCGGATGGCCCGCTCCCGGGCGCCGCACCAGGTAGGCCGTGTCGACGGGCGGATCCGCCGGGTCCAGGAGCGTGACCAGGCGGCCGTCGTCCAGCGCCGCCTGGCACAGGTACCGCGGCAGCACCGTCACCCCGGCTCCGCCGACCACCGCCGCCAGAACCCCGCGCAGGTCGGGCACGGTGACCGCGGGCGTGCAGGTCAGCCGCACGCCGAACACGTGGCGCCAGTACCGGCGGAGGAGGGGCAGGTCGTCGTCGTACGCCACCAGGGGGATCGCGCACAGCGCCGAGGAGCCCTGGCGGCCCAGCCGTTCGCGGTGGATCCGCCGCGCCCACCCGGGCGACGCCACCAGGACGGACTCCGTGTCCGCCAGCGGATCGGCGATCAGCGTGCGACCGCGCGGCCGCACCGTCGACAGCACCAGGTCGTGCCTGCCCGAGCGGAGTCCGTCCAGGAGGTCGTCGGCCGGTCCGGTCCGGACCCGCAGCCGCACCCCCTCCTCCACCAGCGGGGCGAGGGCGGGCAGGACCAGGGAGTGGAGCGCCTCGGCGGGCCCCGCCAGCCGCAGCGGCACGGGCGGGGAGGCCGTGTCGCCGCCGCTCTCCCCGGCCACCACCTCCAGGGCGTCCAGCGGCTCGGCGATCCGGGCGGCCAGGTCGTTGGCCTCGGCGGTGGGGGCCACGCCCCGGGGCAGCCGGTCGAACAGTTCGTGGCCCAGCCTGCGCTCCAGCGAGCGGATCTGCGTGGTCACCGTCGGCTGTGACAGTCGCAACAGCTGGGCGGCCGCGGTGAAGGAGCCCGACCTGTGCACGGCCAGGAAGGTGCGCAGCTGCTGGAGGTCCAGCGCCCCGGCAACCGATCCATTGGAATCTCTATAGGTCACCTTGCCGATTTTATTGGTGGACGAATACGTTGCCGCACTAGTGTCTGCCTGGACCGGGGCAGCCCGGTCCACCGCACACGACGTCCGGAGGTTGCGCCATGCCAGTCACCAGCAGGGAAGTCCATCTCGTCGCACGCCCCTCCGGCGAGCCCGAGCCCACCGACTTCTCCCTCGTCGAGACCGAGGTCGGCGACCCCGGGGCCGGGGAGGTCCTCGTGCGCAACTCGTGGATCTCCGTGGACCCCTACATGCGGGGCCGCATGAACGACGCCAAGTCCTACGTCCCGCCCTACCGCCTCGGCGAGGCGATGGACGGCGGCGCGGTGGGCACCGTGGTCGCCTCCGGCAGCGACGACGTCCCGGTCGGCGCCACGGTCCTGCACTCCGCCGGGTGGCGCGAGTACGCACTCCTGCCCGCCGGGGCGGCGCGCGTGGTCGACCCCGGTCTGGCCCCCGTCGAGAACTACCTCAACGTCCTCGGCATGATCGGCCTCACCGCCTACGCCGGGCTCGTCGAGGTCGCCCCCGTGAAGGAGGGCGACGTGGTGTTCGTCTCGGGAGCCGCGGGAGCGGTCGGCTCGATCGCCGGCCAGATCGCCCGCAAGCTCGGGGCCTCCCGCGTGGTCGGATCGGCGGGCGGCCCGGAGAAGCGGCGCCGGGTCGTCGAGCAGTTCGGCTTCGACGCCGCCATCGACTACCGCGAGGGCGACCTGGAGGGGCAGCTCGCCGAGGCCGCGCCCGACGGGATCGACGTCTACTTCGACAACGTCGGAGGCGCCCACCTGCGGGCGGCCATCGCGGCGATGCGCGACCACGGGCGGATCGCCCTGTGCGGCGCGATCTCCCAGTACAACGCCACCGAGCCCGTGCCGGGGCCGGACAACCTGTTCCTCGCGGTCGGCAAGCGGCTCAACCTGCGCGGGTTCATCGTCGGCGACCACGCCCACCTGGCGGCCGAGTACGCCCGGCTGGCGGCGGGCTGGATCGCGGACGGGGAGCTGCGCACCGAGGAGACCGTGGTCGACGGCATCGACAACGCCGTCCGGGCCTTCCTCGACATGATGCGGGGGGCGAACACCGGCAAGATGCTGGTCCGCCTCGCCGACTGAGCCCTTGCCTGGAGTGCACTCCAGGTTGCCATCATGGGTGACACGCCCCGCAGCCACCACGGACTCCGTGACCACGGAAAGGCTTCCATGCAGTACGTCACGCTGAACAACGGCCTCACCATGCCGCAACTCGGGTTCGGTGTCTGGCAGGTCGCCGACGACGCGGCCCAGGCCGCCGTCGAGACCGCCCTGGAGAGCGGCTACCGCAGCATCGACACGGCCAAGCTGTACGAGAACGAGGCCGGTACGGGCCGTGCGCTCGCGGCGTCGGGCCTCCCCCGCGAGGAGTTGTTCGTCACCACCAAGCTGTGGAACGACGACCAGGGGTACGACAACGCGCTCAAGGCCTTCGACGCCAGTCTCGACCGGCTCGGCCTGGACTACGTCGACCTGTACCTCATCCACTGGCCCGCGCCGGCGAGGGGCGCCTACGTCGAGACCTGGAAGGCCCTGGAGCGGATCCACTCCGAGGGGCGGGCCAAGGCCGTCGGGGTGTCCAACTTCACCGCCGCGACCCTGGACCGCGTCGTGGAGGAGGGAGACGTGGTCCCGGCCGTCAACCAGATCGAGCTGCACCCCTACTTCTCCCAGGAGGCCATGCGGGCGGCCAACGCCCGCCACGGCGTCGTCACCGAGGCGTGGAGCCCTCTGGGCCAGGGCAAGGACCTGCTGCAGGACCCCGTGCTCGGCGCGATCGGCGCCGCGTACGGCAAGTCCGCCGCACAGGCGGTGCTGCGCTGGCACATCCAGAGCGGCAACGTCGTGATCCCCAAGTCCGTGACCCCGTCGCGGATCCGGGAGAACTTCGACGTCTTCGACTTCGAGCTGTCCGGTGACGACATGGACAAGATCGGATCGCTGAACCGTGACGGCCGGATCGGTCCGGACCCCGACACCCTCGGCTGAGAGCCGTCTCCTCCGGGGCCGTGACCGGGCCCGGGGGTGGGGTCATCCGACGCTCCCGGGCTGTGGAAACAGCCCGGGAGCGTCTTTCATGGGACGAAACGGCTGGGGCGTGAAGTAAACGTCCCGCCTTGCGCATGGCCGGAACCGGACGAAGCGGTACGCGCGCGCACCACGGCCCACACCCTTCCCAGGGGCCGGTCCGCAAGGGGTATGGACCTGCTGGACGCCTCGGGTCAGGACCTGCGCCGCCCCCGAGTGGCGTGGTGCCGAACAGAGGCGTACAGTCCCTCTGGTGCGCCGGGAAACATACGACGGCGGACACCAGCTCTCCTCTACGCGAAACCAGATCCATGACCGTCGTCCCCCTTCGTGCCGCACGCGTGTACCGCTCGGAGAACGCCGAGCGCTCCGTCCACGCCTGGTGCCACAAAGCCCTGAGCCAGTGGCCCGAACTCGGGCCCCTTCCGCCTGTGGAGACCCGTCTGGGGAGCACGCAGGCCTTTCGCGCCGAAGGCGGTGCCGGCACCCCGGTACTGGTCCTGTCGGGCACCAACTTCAACGCCGCCACCACGGTCCCCGCCGCACGCGCCCTGTCCGCGGACCGGCCGGTGCTGCTGGTCGACGTTCCCGGACAGCCCGGCCTCAGCTGCAGCCAGCGGGTCGGCGGGACCAGGATCGAGACCTACGGCGCGTGGCTGGACGAGCTCCTGCCCCGGATCACCGACGGGCCCGTCCTGGTGCTGGGACACTCGCGCGGCGCCGCCATCGCGCTCGCCTCGACCCCGTCCCCGCTGGTCGCGGGGATGCTGCTGCTCAACCCCGCGGGGCTCACCGCGGCCGGTGTCAGCTCGGAGTCGATGCGCGCGACGCTGCCCTGGATGATCCACCCCAACGAGCAGACCAGCGGTCGCCTCGTCGAGTTCCTCAGCGGCCCGTCCGCGGAGGAGTGCGCCGAGCGCCGCGCCGAGGCCGAGTGGCTGACCATGGTGGCCCGCTACTGCCGCACGGGCACCACTCCCAACCCGCTCCACGGCGAGCAGTTCCGCGCCTGGGCGGACACGCCGGTCGCCGTGGCGACCGGATCGCACGACCCCTTCTTCTCCCCCGCGCGCCTGCACGGGCCGGCCCGCCGGTTCCTGAACACCGGGGTCCACACGATCGAGGGCGCGGGCCACCTGTCGCTGTACGAGCAGCCCGAGAGGGTGTGCGAGCTGCTGCGCGGGCTCGACGCCTGACCCGCCCCCCGTGGCGGCCTCCCGCCGCACACGGGCGCGGCCCCGCCGCCGCGCTCCCGCCCCCGCGCGAACGCGGCGGGCCGGACGCGTGAGCCGCTCCCGCGACCCCCGGTTCCCTCCGCCCGTCCTCCGGCGCCGCGCCGCCGGACGGGCGGCCCCTCCGCCGCGCCCCCGGCCGCCCGGCGCCCCGGCCCGGTGCCGTCCTCCCCGTTCGCGGCCCGGCACGGTGCCGTCCTTTCGTGTTTTTCTGGTGTTTTGCTCTACAAGAGCACAGTGTGGCAGGAACCTTTATTTAAAACGGGAACGACGTCATTTCCTATGAAATGAACGCAGGTGAAACTGCCCTTCCCGGTGCGTATCCTTGCCCGGGGCCGCTCCGAGATCCCCCGGCCCCGCCCGCGCGCCGAAAGCACCCGAAACACCAGAGGGCAGTGCATGTCGAAAAAACTGGCACACGTGCTCGGGCTCGAAACGAACCCGACGATCTTCTTCACCTCCGCCGCACTGACCGTCGTCTTCGTGGTGTGCGCCATCGTCTTCACCGACACGGTGGACGCCGTCTTCGGCACCGCCTCGCAATGGATCCTGACCCATCTCGGATGGCTCTACATCCTCGGGGTGACGTCCTTTCTCGCCTTTCTCGTGTGGATCGCGTGCAGCCGCTACGGCGGTGTGCGGCTCGGTCCCCCGGGCAGTGCGCCGGAGTACGGCAACCTCGCCTGGTTCTGCATGCTCTTCGCGGCCGGGATCGGCAGCATCCTCATGTTCTGGGGCGTGGCCGAGCCCATCAGCCACTACGCGGACCCGCCCCAGGGCGACGTCGAGCCGGAGTCGGTGGAGGCGGCCCGGCAGGCCATGGGGTTCACGCTGTACCACTTCGGCCTGCACACCTGGACGATCTTCTGCCTGCCGGCGCTGGCCTTCGCCTACTTCGTGTACCGCAAGGGCCTGCCGTTCCGGGTCAGTTCGGTCTTCCACCCGTTCATCGGGGACCGGATCGACGGTCCACTGGGAAGGACCGTCGACATCGTCGCGGTCCTCGGCACGCTGTTCGGCGTGGCCGTCACCATCGGCCTGGGGACCATGCAGATCAACAGCGGCCTCAACACGCTGTTCGGCATCGAGGAGAGCCGCCTCACCCAACTGGTCCTGATCGCCGTGGTCACGGCCGTCGCGGTCGCCTCGGTGGCCTCGGGGCTCGACGTCGGGATCAAGTGGCTCTCGCTGGTCAACGTCGTCCTCGCCGTCGCCCTGCTGGTGTTCGTCTTCCTGGCGTCCTCCCCGCTCTACCTGGCGAAGGGCACCATCGAGACCGTGGGCGTGTACCTGGAGCGGCTGGTCCCGCTGTCGTTCTGGAACGACACCTTCGGCAACACCGGCTGGCAGGGCGCCTGGACGGTCTTCTACTGGGCGTGGACCATCACCTGGTCGCCGTTCGTCGGCATCTTCATCGCCCGTATCTCCAAGGGCCGCACCATCCGCGAGTTCGTGTTCGGCGTGCTCGTCCTGCCCACGGCCTTCAGCATCGTGTGGTTCGGCGTCTTCGGACTGTCGGCCTTCGACATCGAGATGAACCGGGGCGGCGGGCTGGTGCGGGAGGTGGCCGTGGAGCAGGACATACCAGGCGCGCTGTTCGCGTTCCTGGAGCACTTCCCGATGGCCACGCTCGTCTCGGCCGCCTCGATCCTCATCGTGGTCATCTTCTTCACCACGTCCTCGGACTCGGCGTCCCTGGTCGTGGACATGCTGTGCTCGGGCGACGCCGTCACCCCGACCCGGCAGCGGGTGTTCTGGGGGGTCGCCGAGGGCGTGGTCGCCGCGACGGTCCTCACCGCGACGGGCGTGGGCGGCCTGGACGCCCTGCAGCAGACGATCATTGTGTTCGGCCTGCCGTTCTTTGCGATCGGCTTCTTCATGATGGCCGGGCTCGTGCGCTCCCTCCGGGCGGAGGAGGGGGCGGGGACCCGGGGGGCGCGTGACATCCCGCTCGCCACCCGGGCCCGCCGGATGGCCCGGCGCGACAAGCGGGGCGCCGTCCGCGCCCGGGGGCGCCGCGGGGGGACCGGGGCGCGGCGCGGCGGGTGAGCGGATCCGGTCCGGGGTCCCGCCCCGGCGGGCCGGCCGCCGTGCCCCGGGGCCGCGGGCGGCCGGATCCTACGCCGGGTCCTCGCCCGGGGGCCGCCCGTCGCGCGGGTCCCGGCCGACGGCCGGCAGGATCACCTCGTCCACGATCCGGGCCACGTACTCCTCGTCGGGGAAGGCCTGGTGGTCCATGCCGTACTTGATCATCATGGCCTCGCCGATGTCGACGGTGAGGGACGTGACCCGGTCGGGGTCGATCCGGCCCCGATCGGCGTAGTGCTCCAGCACGGTGCGGGTGAAGCGACCGCCGCGCGCGTCGAACACCTCCTCCGTGAACCGCCTGTACAGGTCGGGGTGGTGCCGCGCCTCGGCGACCACGGCGAACATCGCCTGCCCGCGGGTGCCGTCGACCATGACGCCCCGCAGGAGCATGAGGGCGCGGACGAGGTCCCCCCGCAGGTCGTCGGCCCCGGGCGTGGGCACCTCCTGCGGGAGGGTGTGGTACATCGCGTCGATCAGGATGTCGCCGGGGGTGGGCCAGCGCCGGTACAGGGAGGTCTTCGCGGTACCGGCGCGGCGGGCGACGCCCTCCATGGACAGACGGGAGAGGCCGACCTCGGCGGCCTCGGCGAGGACCGCCTCGTGGATCGCGTCGAGCAGTTCCCTCCCGCGCCTGCGCGTGGCCCGGGGCGCGTCCGGCCGCGGGCGGTCCCGCGCGCCCCCGCCCCCGGAGGGGTCCTCCTCCTGGCCGCGGGTGCGCTCCCCGGCCCGGTCCCGCACCACGTCGTCCGCCACCCCTGCCTCCCCTGGCCGCTTCCGGCCGGGGAGCGACTTCCCAAACAAGAAACGGTGCCGTATCTTAAAAACGTCGTTGGATACGCCATCGTATCCAATCCCCACCCACCTGGCCCCGCCCTGCCCCCGTGCGGCGTGAACGGAGCTTCCCGTGTCCCTCCCACCTCCCCCCGGGGCCCCCGCCTCCGGCGGCGTCCCGCTCAGCCGGCGGTCCCTGGCGCCCGACCTGTCCCGCGGCGTGATGCTGCTGGTGATCGCCGTCGTGCACGCCCACGTCTTCCAGGAGATGGTCGGCGGCGACCCGCAGGCGCCGGGTGCGGCGTTCGACGCCGCCACCACGGTCTTCGTGATGACGTTCGCCGAGGGGCGCGGCTACCCCATGTTCGCCGCGCTGTTCGGCTACGGGCTCGCCCGTGTCCACCTGCGCCGCGTGGCCGAGGGGCAGCCCTGGCCGCGGGTGCGCTCCCTGGTCCGCAGAAGGGGGCGCTGGCTGGTCCTCATCGGGCTCCTGCACACCGTCCTGCTCTTCTTCGGTGACATCATCGCCGTCTACGGGCTCATCGCCCTCATGTTCGCCGGGCTCCTCCACGTCGGAGACCGGAGGCTGCTCGCCCACGGGTTCACCTGGATGGCCCTCGGCACGCTGGTCTACGCCTTCCTCAACACCGTGCCCTCCTTCACCGACCCCGCCGCCGGGGGAGGGGTCCTCACCGGGAGCCCGCTGGCGGACATGGTGACGCGGCTGTTCACGTGGCCGGTCATGACCCCGATGCTCCTGATGACGTCGGTGTTCCCGTTCGCCGTGGGGGTGTGGGCGGCCCGCCGCCGCGTCATGGAGGAGCCCGGGCTCCACCTCGGCCTGCTGCGCCGGAGCGCCTTCGCCGGCATCCCCGTCGCCGTCCTGGGGGGCCTGCCGTACGGCCTGGCCTCGGCCGGGCTCTGGGAGACCGCCGGCGCGGCCGAGACCGGTCTCGCCTGGCTGCACCTGCTCACCGGCTACGCGGGCGGCTTCGGCTACGCGGCGCTCATCGCCCTGCTCGCGGTCCGCCTCGGCGACCGGCGGGGCCCGGTGGTCCGGGCACTGGCGGCCACCGGCCAGCGCTCGATGACGTGCTACCTCCTGCAGTCGGCGGGGTGGGCCGTGCTGTTCCCGCCGTACGCGCTCGGCCTGGCGTCGGGCCTCTCCGGGCTCGGCTCGGTCCTGGTCGGCGCGGCCGTCTGGCTGGCCACCGTGGTGATCGCCGACGTCATGCGGCGCACGGGGGCGCGCGGCCCCGCCGAACGCCTCCTGCGGTGGGGCACCTACCGGGAGCCCCGCTCCGGCGCCGCGACCGTGACGGCGGAGGCGCGCTCCGGCGGCTGAGCACGGCTCGCGTCCGCCGCGGGAAATCCCGTGGAGGCCGCCGGTCGGGGTGCACGATGATGGTCCGATGACCACTTCCGACGACGAGCGCTTCCTCGCCGCCACCTCCGACCGGCTCGCCTCCCTCCCCGCCGTGCGGGCCGTCGCCCTCGGAGGCTCCAGGGCCCGGGGCTCCCACCGGCCGGACAGCGACTGGGACCTGGCCCTCTACTACCGGGGCGGGTTCGACCCGCAGGACCTGCGGGACACGGGCTGGCCCGGCGAGGTCTCGGAGCCGGGGGACTGGGGCGGCGGCGTCTTCAACGGCGGAGCCTGGCTGCGGATCGACGGACGGGCCGTGGACGTGCACTACCGCGACCTCGACGTCGTCGAACACGAGCTCGCCGAGGCGGGCGCGGGCCGGTTCCGGGTGGAGCCGCTCATGTTCCACCTGGTCGGCATCCCCAGCTACCTCGTCGTCGCCGAACTCGCGATCGGCCGTGTCCTCGTCGGGGACCTGCCCCGGCCCGACTACCCCGAGGCGCTGCGCCGGTCCGCGCCGCCGGTCTGGCGCGGTCTGGCCTCCGCCACCCTGGCCTACGCCGAGCGCCACCACGCGCCCCGCGGCAGGGTCGCCCAGACCGCGGGCCTGGTCGCCCAGGCGGCCTCCCACACGGCGCACGCGGTACTGGCCGGCCGGGGGGAGTGGGTCACCAACGACAAGGAGCTCCTGGCCCGGGCGGGGCTGGAGGAGGTGGACCTCGTGGTGGCCGGGATGACCGCCGACCCCCAGGACCTCGTCGCGGGGGTGGCGGAGGCCGGCCGGATCCTCGCGACGGCCTGAGGCGGGGCGGCCGTGGCCGGCCCCGGCCGCGGGGTCACGCGCCCGGCCTCCGCCCGGGGGAGGCCTCCCCGCCGCGCGCTCCGCGCCGGGAGGCGGTCACCACCAGCGTCAGCACGCCCGCGACCAGGCCCCAGAACGCCGACCCCACCCCGAGCAGCGTGAACCCGGACGCCGTCGCCAGGAACGTCACCACCGCCGCCTCCCGGGACCGTTCGTCCGACAGCGCGGACGCCAGGGACCCCCCGATCGTCCCGAGCAGGCCGATCCCCGCGATCCCCAGGACCAGGGTGGCGGGCAGGGCGGCCAGCAGGGACGCCACCGTCGCCCCGAACACGCCGACGCACAGGTAGAAGACCCCCGCCCACACCCCCGCGAGGTAGCGGCGTTCCGGGTCGGGATGGGCCTGCGGACCGGTGCAGATGGCCGCGGTGATCGCCGCCAGGTTCATCCCGAAGCATCCGAACGGGGCCAGCACCATGTTGGTCGCCCCGGTCCACCCGATCACGGGGGAGACCGGCACCCGGTAGCCGTCGTTGCGCAGGACCGCCACCCCGGGCAGGTTCTGGGACGCCATGGTCACCACGAACAGCGGCACGCCCACGCTCACCAGCACCTGCCACGAGAACTCGGGCACCACGAACACCGGGGCGGCGAGCGCGGGCCGCACCCCGCCCAGGTCCAGGGTCCCCCGTGCGGCGGCGGCCGCCGCGCCCGCGGCCAGGGACAGGATCACGGCGTAGCGCGGCAGCCACCGCCGGGACAGCAGGTACGCCGCGAACATCGCGGCCACCACCGCGAAGTCGTCCTCCATGCTCGTGAAGAGGCCGACCCCGAACTGGAGCAGGACCCCGGCCAGCAGGCCCGCCGCGAGCGGGACCGGAACCCGGTCCATCACCCTCTCGAACCAGCCGGTGACCCCGCTCAGGGTGATCAGGGCGGCCGAGAACAGGAACGCCCCGACGGCCTGCGCCATCGTCACCCCGTCCAGGCCCACCGCCAGCAGCGCCGCGCCCGGCGTGGACCACGCGGTGACCACGGGGGCCCGGTAGCGCAGCGACAGCCCCACACAGGTCACCGCCATGCCCACGCCCAGGGCGAGCATCCACGAGGCGATCTCCCCGGAGGACGCCCCGGCGGCCTCGGCGGCGGTGAACACGATCGCCGCCGAGCTGGTCACCCCGACCAGGACGGCGATCAGACCGGCGGCGACCGCGGGGACGGGGGCGACGCCTCCGAGGCGACGGGCGAGGGTTCTCATGGTCGACCATCCTGCCCGGCCGCCGTCCCGGGGCCGCCGCCGGGGCGGGAGGAGGGCGGGGTCCGCCGCCGGGCGGCGACCGAAACCCGGTGGCCGCGGACGGGGCCGCCGGGGACGATGGACCCATGGAACGATCATTCGACGAACTCGTGGCCGAGGCCGAGGCGGAGCCCACGGAGGGCTGGGACTTCTCGTGGCTGGACGGCCGGGCCACCGAACAGCGCCCCTCCTGGGGCTATCAGCGCACGATGGGGGAGCGCATGGCCTGCGCGTCCGCCGCCCTCGACATCGAGACGGGGGGAGGCGAGGTGCTGGCCGGCGTCCCCGAACTCCCCAGGACGGCGGTGGCGACCGAGTCCTGGCCGCCCAACGTCGCCGCGGCCACCCGGCTGCTCCACCCGCGGGGCGTCGCGGTGGTCGCGACCGGGGACGGCCGCCCGCTGCCGTTCGCGGACGGCGCGTTCGACCTGGTGGTCTCCCGGCACCCCGTCGCCACGTGGTGGGAGGAGATCGCCCGCGTGCTCGCCCCCGGCGGCACCTACCTCTCCCAGCAGGTGGGGCCGGAGAGCGTGTTCGAGGTGGTGGAGTTCTTCCTGGGACCGCGCCCGGAGGAGGACCGCCGGTCCCGGCACCCGGACGACGCGCGCGAGGCTGCCAGGGCGGCCGGGCTCGACGTCGTCGACCTGCGCCTGGAACGGCTGCGCACGGAGTTCTTCGACGTCGGCGCGGTCGTCTACTTCCTGCGCAAGGTGATCTGGATGGTGCCGGGGTTCACCGTCGACGCCTACCGGGAACGGCTCCTGGACATGCACGAGCACATCCGGCGCGAGGGGGCGTTCACGGCGACCACGACCCGCTTCCTCGTCGAGGCCCGCAAGCCCCGGGGCTGAGGCCGCCCGCAGGCGGACCGGCCTCCGCGGCCGCGGCCCGGCGCGGAGGGCCGGTCCGGTGGCTCAGGCGCCGGCCCTGACGTGCTGGACGACCTCGAACCCCCAGATCTCGCTGCCGGTCGCGGCCGGCCCGCCCTGCCCGTGCCCGTGTCCGGTCGCCTCGCCGCTCCGACCCGCGTCGGCGGCGGCCTGGGCGTGCCCGTGCTTGAACGCCTGGCCGCCCACCCAGTTCCGGAAGTCCTCCTCGGAGCGCCAACGGGTGTACACCAGGTACTTGTCGGTGCCCTCGACCGGGCGCAGGAGCTGGAACTCCTCGAACCCCGGCTGGTTCTCCACCAGCCCGGCCCGCTTGGCGAAGCGCTCCTCCAGTGTGGCCCCGGCACCCTCGGGGACGGTCAGGACGTTGAACTTGACGACGCTGCTCACGCGGCACCTCTCCACCGTTGACTTCGACCTTCACCGCCCAACCTAGGGCACCCCCCTCCCCGGCGCCGGTCGGCCCCGCGGCAACGGCCGGGCGAGTGGAGGACAGAGGACGACCGCCACCGCCCCTAGGGTCGGAGCCGTGACCACTCTCGACCGACGCGCACTCAACCGCGCGACACTGGCCCGCCAGTTCCTCCTCGAACGCGGCGACGACACCGCACTCGCCGTGGTGCGCCGACTCGTCGGGCTCCAGGCCCAGGACCCCGAACCGCCCTGCTTCGGCCTGTGGTCCCGGATCGAGGGTTTTCGGGCCGGCGACCTCGCCGGACTGCTGCACAGCCGCGACCTCGTCCGGGCGACCCTTCTCCGGGGCACCCAGCACCTGGTCGCCGCCGACGACTACCTGTGGCTGCGCCCCGTCCTGCAGCCCATGCTGCTCCGCTGGCAGCGGGGCGCGTTCGGGAAGGCCACCGCGGGCCTGGACACGGGCGAACTCGCGGACGCGGCGCGCGGACTCCTCACCGCGGGTCCCGTGCCCCGACCCGAACTCGGCCGGGCCCTCGCCGACCGCTGGCCCGGCCGCGACCCGGTCGGGCTCGCCCGCTCGGTCCAGGGCCTCCTGCCCGTGCTGCACCCGCCGCCCGACGGCACGTGGGGGCGGCGCGGAACGACCCCGTTCGCCCTCGCGGAGCAGTGGCTCGGCCGACCGCTCGCAGACGACCCCTCCCTGGACGATCTGGTGCTGCGCTACCTGGCGGCGTTCGGCCCGGCCTCGGTCCGGGACGTCCAGGCGTGGAGCGGGGCGACCCGGCTGGGCGCGGTCGTGGACCGCCTCAGGCCCCGGCTGTGCGTGTTCCGCGGTGAGGACGGGCGGGAGCTGTTCGACCTCCCCGACGCGCCCCGGCCCGATCCCGCGACCCCGGCGCCGGTCCGCTTCCTGGCGCTCCTGGACAACGTCCTCGTCGGCCACCACGACAGGTCCCGCATCGTCGAGGACGACCGCCGACCGTACCTCGTGGTGGAGGCGCCGCTGACCGTGGACGGTTTCGTGCGGGGCCTGTGGCGGCTCGAGCGGCCCAGGGGCCGTTCCCGCGCAGAGGGAGGCGGGAGGGACCGCGCGGTGCTGGACGTGCGACTGTTCACCCCGCTGACCCCGGCGGAGGAGGATGCGGTCGCGGAGGAGGGCGAACGCCTGCTCGGCCTCGCGGCGGCCGACGCCGACGGCCACGGGCTCAGGCTACGGCCCCTGGACCCCTGACCGGTGGCGGACGCCCGGAGCGGGGTCAGCCGAGAACCACCCGCCCCGAGGCGTCCACGCTCCACCCCGGGTTGTGCGCGACCTCCCACACCACCCCGTTGGGGTCCCGGACGTGCGCGTGGAAGATGCCCCCGAACTCGCCCCGCCGCGGACTCTTGAGCACGGTCCCGCCCGCCGCGGCCATCGCGTCCACGGTCCGCCCGACCTCCTCGGGGCCGTCGACGTTGTGCGACAGGGTCACCCCGGACAGCCCCGAGGACCCGGGCGGCAGCCCCAGGTCCCGGTCGAACTTCTCCGCGTCGAACAGGCCCAGCACCTGCCCCGGGGCGACCTGGAAGAAGACGATCTCGTCCGGGACGTCCATGAGCGGCTCCCAGCCGAGCCCGTCACGGTAGAAGCGGCGGGCCGCCTCCAGGTCGGGGGTGGCGAGCGTGACGAAGTGGACCTGCTGCCTCATGGCGTGCTCCTCGGGTCGCGGTCGCGGGCTCCCCATCATCCCGGATCCCGGCGCCGCGTCCCGTGCGCCCCGCCCGGTCGCGCTCCGGCACGGCGGGCCGACCGCCTACAGACCGTGCTTGCGGGCGACCACGGCGAGGACGAGCGAACGGGGGAAGAGCCTGCGCAGCGCGAACACCACCGGCGCGTTGCTGCCGACCGCGTACAGGGGCCGCGGCCGGTCCGCCTCGATCGCCCGCACGACGGTCCGGGCGACCCGGCCCGCGGAGATCCCGGCCGACTCGTTGGCGTCGAGCGCGGTGAGCATGGTGCGGTACTCGCCCGCGAACGGGGAACCGTCGCGCAGGTACTGGGTCCGCCGCTCGCTGATACCGGTGTTGATCGACCCCGGTTCCACCGTGGCCACCCCCACCCCGAACGGGGACACCTCGCGGCGCAGGGCGTCGGCGAACCCCTTGACCGCCGCCTTCGACGCGACGTAGGACGACCGGTACGCCAGGGGGAAGCTCGCCAGCATCGACCCCACCATGACCACCCGGCCGTACCCGCGCCCGCGCATCCCCGGGAGGAGGAGCTGGGTGAGCCGCACGGCCCCGAACACGTTGATCCGGAACAGCCTCTCCACGGCGTCCGGGGGCAACTCCTCGAACGGACCGCTCTGGCTCTCACCGGCGTTGTTGACCAGCACGTCCACGTCGCCGACGGCGGAGGCGCACGCCTGGACCGACGCCTCGTCGGCCAGGTCGAGGGCCAGGTACTCCACGCCCGACACCGGCTCGGCCACCGACCCGGGTCTGCGGCTGGTGCCGTACACGCGGTAGCCGCGCCGGACCAGTGCGGCGGCCACGGCCGCGCCGATACCCGACGACGCGCCGGTGACGAGCGCGGTCCGCTGGACGGTGGGACGGTTCATGGCGGTCCTTCCGGGAGGGGTCGGCGCGCTCGCGCCGCGCGTGTGAGCGATGATCGCACGGCGAGCCCCGAGCGGCCGGCCCAGCCCTCCCCGGCGCCCGCGTCAGTCCCAGCGGTGCGGGTCGAACAGGCCGATCGGCAGGTCGGTCCGGCCGTCCCCGGCCAGGTCGGCCAGGGCCTTGCCGACGGCGGACGCGAACTTGTAGCCGTGCCCGGAGAAGCCCCCGGCGAGCACCAGCCCGGGAAGCTCCCTGCGCCGGCCGATGACGAAGTGCTCGTCCGACGTCATCGTGTACATGCAGGAGGCCATGCGCTCGGGAAGGGCCTCGACGCCGCGCAGCCCCGAGGCCAGCGCGCCGAGCCTGCGGGCGTCGGCGGGGTCGGGCTCGCGCGGCCCCGCGTCCGGGTCCACCGGCTCGCCCCACTGGGCCCCCTCGCGCCTCGGGCCGGGGGCCTCGGCGTGCACGCCGATCTTGACGGTCCGGCCCCCGTCCAGGCTCGGGAACCCGTACCAGGTGCAGTCGTCCCCGTCCCGGGCGAACACCGGGCCGGCCACGTGCGCGGCCGGGTCACCGGTGGTGCGGAACCAGCCCAGCACCCGCCGCTCGACCGTGATCCCCCCGCCCAGGCCGGCCACCTCGGGCACCAGCGAGGGGAGCCACGCGCCGGCGGTGACGACGACCCTCCGGGCGCGGATCACGGTGTCGCCCACCACCACGCGGGGCCGGTCCGGATCCGGTTCGATCCGGGTCGCCACGGCCCCGGTGAGCACCCGTGCCCCCGCCGCCCCGGCGAGCCGGACGGCCGCCAGGATCGACGCCTCGGGCAGGACCACGCCGGCGTCCTCCTCGAACACGCCGACCTCGCCCGTGCGCAGCCGGTGGCCGGGGAAGCGGGTGCGGACCTCGTCGGCGGAGAGCAGTTCGTAGGAGAGGCCGTGGTGCCGGGCCGCGGCCAGCGACCCGGCGACGGCGGCACTGTCCGGCGCTCCGGCCATCAGCGCCCCGGTGCGCAGCACGAGCCGTTCCCCGGACGCCTCCTCCAGCTCCGACCAGGCGCGCCAGGCCGCTCGGACGAACGGCACGTACTCGGCGCCCTCCAGGTAGGCGGTGCGGATGATGCGGGACTCCCCGTGGCTGGAACCCCGGTCGTGGCCGGGGGTGAACTGCTCCACCCCGACGGCGTCGACGCCGGACCGGGCCAGGCGCCACAGGGCCTGCGCCCCCATGGCCCCCAGGCCGACCACGACGGTGTCGGTCTCCAGCAGGTTCGCCACGCGGTTCCTCCCCGATCCGGTTCCGGGCCTCCGGGGGAAGGCCCCGGCCCATGATCCCAGGCCGTGGCGGACGCCCGCCCACCCCCTGGGTGGACGGGCGTCCTGTTCGGCGGTCCCCCGCGGCGCACGCCGGGGGGAGGGGCCGGATCAGTCCAGCGGCGGGTAGGCGTTGTCCAGCAGCTCCTGGAACTGGGCCGAGAACCAGTGCCCCGAGATCGGGGCGTCGGCCAGCGCGCCGCTCATGTTGTACCCGTTGCGGGGGTTGCCCTCGTAGGTCGGGTCGCACATGCGGTCGAAGCCCTTGCCCTCGGGGTTGGGGATCAACTCGCTGGAGCCGTCGGACTCACCCGGGGGCTTCATCCACACATAGGCGTCGATGCCCGGCTCGGGAGAGGCCTGCGGGCGCTCGCCCAGCCCCGCGCCCGACTGGTTGCACCAGTTGCCCGACTGGATCCGCCGGTCGTAGCGGCCCCCGTCCACGTAGGCGTCCACGCTGGTCTCGGGGCCGGGGCCCGTGGGGCGGTCCGGTCCGCCCCACCCGTTGCGGGAGGTGTCGATCAGCATCCCGATGTCGGAGGCGAACCCCTGCGAGACCAGCTCCTCGCGCAGCGCCTGGGAGTAGGACAGCTCGTCGGTGAACTGGTTCCAGTCCACCCACTGCGACTGCCGCACCGGCGTTCCGGCGACGGTCTGGTCGATCGAGAAGTTGTCCTCCACCAGCGCCGAGTAGTTGGCCGTGTTCGCGATGAACCCGTGCACGTCGTCGGGGGTGGCGCCCGCGGCGTTGGCGGCCTCGTAGAACAGCGCCGCCGAGGCCGAGAAGTTGTCCTCCCAGCCGATCCAGCCGTGGTGGCCCGCGTCCACGTAGTTGTAGACGTTGTCGATCGCGCCCAGCTGCGCCAGGGCGTAGCCCACACCCTCCACGTAGTTGCCGTTGGCCAGCATCTCGTCGCACTCGGGCGTGGCCGTCTCGCGCGGGGACACGTTCGTGACCAGGTTGGGCAGCGAGTCGATCTCCACCGTCGTCACGATCCGCAGGTCCGCGTAGGCCGGGTCGGCCAGGATCTCCGCGATCGGGTCGATGTACTCCTCCTTGTACCGGTCGATCTCGTCCGGCCCCAGCTCGCCGTTGGAGGCCAGCGCCGCGCAGTCGCGGCCGGGCAGGTTGTAGATCACCACCTGGAAGACCAGCGGCTCGCCCGCGGCCTGGACCACCGCCTCGTCCAGGTGCTCGCGCAGGCCCATCGACCCGGTGGTCGGGCTGTCGTTGCCCTCGATCGCGCTGATCTGGTCCAGCCACACACCCGTGGGCTGGTCCGCGATCGCGTCCCCGCCCGGCTCGGAGGCCGCGTTGGCCGACCAGATCGGGTTCACGTACACATCCGCGCCCTCATACGGATTGTCCACGCGTTCGGCGGCGGAAGCACTGGTGGCGGCGACCGTGAGAGAGGCGGTAAGTGCCAGTCCGGCAGCGGTGGCGAGGCCGCGCCGTGCCCACGGAGTTCGTTGCTTGTCGCGGGGGGAATTTCTCATGGTGTTTTTCTTCCTCATGGGGAGCGGGTGACCAGAAGGAGTGTGCGGCTCGCCGGGCGCGTCACGGCGCCCGGCGGACCGGCGGCTGGGGAGAGGTGGTGTTCATGGTGGTGAGCGGGGCATGGGCGGGCCTGAGATCCGGGGCAAGGCTGGCGGTTGATCGTTCGTGTTTCTCCTGGAAAAAGGTGGGAGAAACGGGGGGATGGTGACCGGAAGGGGGGTGGGAGCGCTCCCAGTCGTAAGCGGGAATGGTGGGTGGCGTTGTCTGGGCAAGGGGTGCGAAGGGCGTTCCGTATGTGGTTACGGGGGGTGATTATTCCGGAACGCTTTTCAGAACCGTAGCTCTCCAATGGTGATATGTAAACACCAAATGTCCACGGGGTTTCTGGGACGCTGTCCCTGTTCGGCGAATGTCCAGGTGGTGATCTGGTTCACAACTGTTCAGTAATAACCAGGGGTTTCCAGGAGATCACGCAGAGCAGGCCGACCGCTGCCGCCGCGAGCCAGAACGGGGCCAACAGGCCCACACCCTCCGCGACGAGCCCGCCCAACACCGCGCCCAGGGCGGCCCCGCCGAGGTCGGCCAGCCGGTACACACCTCCCACGCGGCCCAGCAGGCGGTCCGGGGTGAGCAGCTGGCGAACGGTCGTGGCGGCCGTTCCCCACACCACGGTGTGGACCCCGAACACGACCATGACGGCGCCGGCCGCCAGGGGGTTCGTGGTGAGTGCCAGGGCCGGGTAGGTGAGGGCCTCCACCGCGAGGCCCCAGCGGAGCAGGGACGTCCGGCCCACTCGGCGCTCCAGCCACCCGTACGCCCGGGAGCCCGCGATGCCGCCCACGGCTCCCGCCGCCACGAACAGCCCGAAGCCCGTTTCGGACAGCCCCAGGTGCTCCCGTGCGTAGAGCACCCAGACCGCGAAGGCGCCGACGCCCGCCAGGTTCATCACCAGGATGCAGCCGCACAGTACGCGGAGCCCCGGAGAGCCGAGGACGAACGACAGGCCCTCGCCGATCTCCTGCCGCAGCGTGGTCCGCGTCGGGCGGGGGGAGCCGGGGCGGCTCCCGTCCGGAGGCGACGGCCGGACCGGCGCCATGCGCAGGAGGACCGCCACCGCCAGCAGGTGGGCGAGGGCGTCGAAGCCGAAGGGGAGCGCCCATGCCATGGCGAACATCAGCGCGCCCAGGGGCGGGCCGAGCAGCTGGTTGTTGAGCGAGAACGTCAGGGCGAGCCGCGCGTTGGCCCTGCCCAGCGAGTCGCGGTGGACCACGGACGGCACCAGGGAGCCGTACGCGGTGTCGGCGAGGGACTCGCCGACGCCCAGGGCGAACAGGGCCGGGTAGAGCGGCCACACACTTGTGCCGCCGGAGAGGAGCGCGGCGGCGAGCAGGGCGAGCACGGTGCAGCGGGCGAGGTTCGCCGCGAGGAGCACGCCGCGGCGGGGCCACCGGTCGACCAGGGCGCCCGAGGCCGGTGAGAAGAGGAGGTGGGGCAGGAGCTGGGCCGCTGCTGCGGCGGCGACGGCGACCGGGGAGGAGGACAGGGACGCGACGAGCAGCGGTCCCGCGGCGGCGAGGGCGCCGTCCCCGAGGTTGGTCAGGGCCGAGGCCCACCACAGGCGCGTGAACGCGGGGCCGAGGCGGGGCCGGTCCGGTCGGGCGCGGCGGAGCGGACCGGCGGGGTGCGACGGGCCGGGGCGGGCCCGGCGGGGGAGCCGGGGCCGGGCGGGTCCCGGTCGGGAACGTCGGAGGGCGCGGCGGGGACGGCGGAACAGGGGCACGGAGGACTCCCGGGGCACGGCGAACGCGCCGGTCGGCGCGTGGCGGACGGCGGAGCGGTCCGGCCTGCCCCCGGCGGGGACGCCCTGCGGTTCCGGTCGTGCCGGGCGGCGCCCGGCCCGGACTACCGGCGGTACGTCTTCCGGGCGGGGGCGGGGACCTGGTTCGCGGCGATGGTGCGCATCGGTGTCCTCATTCCGTTCGGGCGGCCTCGTTCCGCGCCACCGTAACCCCGGGGGGAGCTCGGATCCACAGGTTTTCCGGCGCTCCGTTTCGGGTCCGCCCCGGTGGGTAACACACCGATTGGGAGCGCTCCCGTCGATCGGCTGGTCCAGCCGACAACGATGGAGAACGCAATGAACGGCAAGACCCACGAGACCAACGGCAACTCCCGCTGGTTCGGACGCGCACTCGTGCTGGCGTCCGTCCCCCTGCTCGGACTGACCGCGCTGGCCGCGCCCGCGTCGGCGCACGGCTCGGTCGTCGACCCCGCCTCCCGCAACTACGGCTGCTTCGAGCGCTGGGGGGACGACTTCCAGAACCCCGCAATGGAGCAGGAAGACCCCATGTGCTGGCAGGCGTGGCAGGACAACCCCAACGCCATGTGGAACTGGAACGGCCTCTACCGCGACAACGTCGGCGGGGACCACCAGGGCCAGGTCCCGGACGGGACCCTGTGCAGCGGCGGGAACACCGAGGGGGGCCGCTACGACTCGATGGACACCCCCGGGGCGTGGCGGACCACCGACGTCGCCGACGACTTCACCATCCACCTGTACGACCAGGCCTCGCACGGCGCGGACTACTTCCAGGTCTACGTCACCGAGCAGGGCTTCGACCCGGCCACGCAGTCCCTGGCCTGGGACGACCTCGAACTGGTGGAGGAGACCGGGTCCTACCCGCCCGGAAACGACTACCTGATCGACGTCAGCACGTCGGGCCGCACCGGCGACCACGTCGTCTTCACGATCTGGAAGGCCTCGCACGCCGACCAGGTGTACTACCTGTGCAGCGACGTCACCTTCGGCTGACCGCTCCCGCGCCGGGGGCGGCGGCCGGTCGGGGCTCGGGGGCCGTCGGCCCCCGGCGCTCCGGCCCGCGGCCGCCGTCCCCGGAGGCCGCCCCCCGCACCCGACGGGCCCGACCACCGCGGGACCCCCGACCGACCGGGCCCGTCGTACCCGCCTCCGACCGGGGCCGGGCGCCAGGCCCCGCCGGGCGGTCTCTCCGGCACCCGGCCGCCCGGCGGTCCGGCCCGCGGCGCGGGCACGGGGCCTCACGCGCCGATGTAGCGGAGCACCGCCAGGACGCGGCGGCTGTACCCCGCGGTGTCACCGAGGTCCAGCTTGTCGAAGATCGCGTTCGCGTGCTTCTCGACCGCGCTCTGCGACACGAACAGCCGCGCGGCGATCGCCGGGTTGGTGTGCCCCTGCGCCATCAGGTCCATCACCTCCCGCTCACGACCGGTCAGGCGCCCCTGGGGGTCCTGGCGGCTGCTTCCCGCCAGCAGCTGCCGCACGACCTCCGGGTCGAAGGCGGCGCCGCCCCCGCCCACTCTGGCCATGGCCTCCAGGAACTCGTCCACCTCCACCACCCGGTCCTTGAGCAGGTACCCCACCCCGGTGGTGTTCTCGCTGAACAGGCGGGTGGCGTAGCGCTTCTCCACGTACTGCGAGAGCACGAGCACGCCCACGCCGGGCCGTTCCCGCCGGATGCGCACCGCCGCGCGCAGCCCTTCGTCGGTATGGGTGGGGGGCATGCGCACGTCCACCACCGCGACGTCGGGGGCCTCTTCCGCGACAGCGGCCAGCAGGGCGTCCGCGTCGCCGACCGACGCGATGACCCGGTGTCCCTCGTCCTCCAGGAGCCGCACGAGTCCCTCACGCAGCAGGGCCGAGTCCTCGGCCACGATCACCCGCACGGGACCTCCGCGGTGACCGTCGTCGGTCCGCCGGCCGGGCTGTCCACGGACAGCCTGCCGTCGAGCGCCTCCACACGGCCGGCCAGGCCCGTCAGCCCCGTTCCCGAGGGGTCGGCCCCGCCCGCCCCGTCGTCCCTCACCCGCACCGCCACCGACCTCGTCCCCCCGTCGTCCCTCTCCCACACCCGTATGGCCACGCGTCGCGCCCCGGCGTGCTTGACCGCGTTGGTCACCGCCTCGGCGACCACGAAGTAGGCCGCCGTCTCCACCGCAGGGGGCGGGGCCGCCGACAGGCGGTACTCCAGGTCGATCGGCAGGGCCGACCGTCCCACCAGTCCGTGGAGCGCGGCACGCAGTCCCTCCTCCGCCAGGGCGGCCGGATAGACCCGCCAGGCGACCTCCTTCAGGTCGCGCAGCGCGTTCCGGGTCTCCTCGTGCGCCTGCTCCACCAGGGCCCGGCCCTTCTCCGAGCCCGGGTCGCGCCGCGCGCGGCCCAGGGCCATGCCCAGCAGGACCAGCCGCTGCTGGACGCCGTCGTGCAGATCGCGTTCGATCCGGCGGCGCTCCTCGTCCACGGCCGTGACGACCCCGGCCCGGGTCGCCACCAGCACCCCGATCCGCTCCTCCATGAGGTCCTGGCGGCTGGGGCCGAGCAACCGGCGTGCCAGCCAGCTCTCCGTGCCCACCAGGCCCACGGTTCCCTGCGCGCTCAGGTAGACGAGCGCCAGGCCGACGGGCACGATCGCCGGATCGTTCCCGTCGAGCACCTCCAACGGGGACGCCACCAGGTAGAGGCCCGCGGGGAGGAACGCCAGCACCAGCCCGCCGAAGAGTCCCACGGGGCAGCGGGCCGCCAGATAGGCCAGGGAGCGGGCCGTCCCGGGCCGGCCGACGATCTCGACGCCGAACAGCGCCGCCAGGCGCCGCCGCTCCAGGGCGACCAGCGGTCGGACGGCCGCACCGAGGGCGCGGGCCGACCGGGTCCGGGCCGCGGGACGCGCGAGGAACGGGAGGGCCGTGACGGAGGCCGCCAGGAGGAGGGCGAGGAGGACCGCGGCGGCCCCGGCCGTCGCCGTGCCGGCGGCGGCGCCCGCGAGCGCCAGGGTCCAACCGTGCCGCCGGGCGCCGTGCCCGTCGGGCCGCGTCCCGTCGTCCGTGGTCACGTCCGTCCTCCCTCTTCGCCGGAACCGGCCCTCGGGAGCGGTGCCCCGGGCCGCGGGGCCGCGCACCTGGGAACGCGGTCCTCCACGGGCGCCCGGAGCGCCGGGAGCCCGTTCGGAGAGTAGCGACCGGTGGGGCGCCCGGGGTACTGCGGGACACCGCATTTCCGGGGGTGGCGGGTCGCCCAGGGAACCGGGCGGAACAACCCATGGGCCGGGGCACCGCCGTTCCGTAGCGTTCGTGGGGCCAGACCTGGCGCAGACGCACCACAGCAGTCCGACCCCTGTCGCCCCGCACCGAACGGTGGAACCAGTGAACACCCGCCCTCCCCTCCTCCGCCTCGCCTGGCTGCTCGCCGGCACCGTCCTCTCCCTCTTCGCGATGCAGGCCGCGTGGGACATCGCCCTGCTCGCCTGGGTCCACCCGGTCCTGCTGCTGAGGTTCGCGCGCACCGGCCGACCGCTTCCCGCCCTTCTCGGAGTGCTCGGCTCCTCCGCCGCCGTGACCCTCGTCTGGCTCGCCCTCGCCGATCTGCTCTCCCCGCCGCTGCTCCTGCTCGCGCTTCCGCTCGCCCTGGCCGGTGCGCTCCCCTTCGCCCTGGACCGGCTCCTGGCACTCCGGCTGGGGGAGCACCGCCCGTGGCGGGCCTCCCTGGTCTTCCCGCTGGCCACGGTCGCCGTGGAGTTCGCGGTTGCCGTCGGCACCCCCTTCGGGACCATTCACGGGGTCCTCGGCGCCACGCAGGCCGCGAACCTCCCCCTCATCCAGGTGGCGTCGGTGACCGGCGTCTTCGGGGTGAGCTTCCTGGTCGCCTGGACGGCGTCGGCCGCCGCGCTGCTCTGGGAGCGGGGCCTCTCCGACCGGGCAGCCCGCTCGGTCGCCGCCGGGGCCGTCGGCGCGGTCGCGCTGGTCGCGACCGCGGGCGGGGCCCGCCTGGTGTTCGCGCCGCCCGAGTCGGACACGGTGCGCATCGCCGGGGTCACCGCCTCCGAGGGCGCCTGGGAGGAGGTCGTCCCGACCTTCCGCGAGTACGACTCGCTGGAGGCGATCGTCGCGGCCGACCCCGAGGAGATGCGCGGGCGCTTCGCCCCCGTCAACGACGACCTCCTCGCCGGAACCGAGCGCGAGGCCGGGGCCGGCGCGGAGGTCGTCCTGTGGCCGGAGTCCGCCGCGTTCACCCTGGAGGCCGACAGGGAGCACCTGGTGGACCGCGTGCGCGCGGTCGCCGAGGAGCACGGTGTGTACGTCAACGCGGGGATGTCGGTCTACACCGAGGACGCACCGCACCTTCGCAACCAGATGGTCATGGTCACCCCCGAGGGCGACGTCGCGTGGACCTACGACAAGAGCCGCCCCATCCCGGTGCTCGAACCCTACGAGGCCGGAGACGGCGTCATCCCGGTCGCCGACACGCCCGCGGGCCGGCTGGCCACCGCCATCTGCTACGACGGCGACTTCCCGTCACTCGTTCGGCAGGCCGGCGCCGCAGACGCGGACGTCCTCCTCGTGGGCGCCAACACCTGGGAGGGGATCAAGGAGATGCACGCGCGCAACGCCGTGTTCCGCGCCGTGGAGAACGGGGCGTCCCTGTTCAGACAGGCGAGCAGGGGGCGGTCGAACGCGACCGACCACCAGGGCCGGACCCTGGCCACGACCGACTACTTCACCTCAGGGCAGCAGACCATGGTGGCGTACGTGCCCCGGGAGGGGGTGACCACGGTCTACTCCCGGATCGGTGACGCCTTCGCGTGGTCGTGCCTGGCGGGGCTCCTGGTGCTGGCCGCCACCGGACGCAGGCGCACCGGGGCCCGGAGGGGGCCGTCGGCCGCCTCCGGAGGGCGAGGCCCGGACGGGCGCGGAGCCGTACCCCGGGGCGCCGTCCGGGAAAGGTGAGCTGCCGGGGGCGCGGGTCGTCCTCCGACCGGGGCCGGGCGCCCGGCCCCGCCGGGCGGCCCCTCCGGCACCCGGCCGCCCGGCCTCGGTCGGCGGTCCGGCCCGCGGCTCGGACACGGGGCCGGACACGCGGTGCGCGGGGGCACGCCACCGCCCGCGCGCCGCGTCCCGGGACCCGGATACCGGGTCCCGGGACGCGGGAGGCCTGCACGGGCGCCCTCCCGGGGCGGGAGGGCGCGAGGTCAGCCGTTGTTGCCGTAGAACTGGTCGCGTGCGGCGTCGGCCGCCGCGGCGCCCGGGTCCTCGATGACGCCGCCGATCGCTTCGGCCTGGCCCTGGACCCCCTCGACGGTCTCGGTGACCCCGCCGAGCGCCTCCTGGCCGTAGGCCTGGGCCTCCTCGGCCACGCCGCCGTAGGCCTCCTCGCCGAAGGCCTGCGCCGATTCGACCGCGCCGCCGTAGGCCTCCTCGCCGAAGGCCTGCGCGGACTCGGCGGCGGTGTCCACGCCCGCGCCCTCCAGGGTGTCGGTCACCCCCTGGGTCACCTCCTCGGCGGCGCCGCCGAAGAGTCCCTTGAACCAACCGATCAGGTCGTCGAACATCGCTCTCTCACTTCATAGGTTGCCCCGGCCCCTTACCCAGGACGGATAAGGCCTTGGTAAGGGGGTCGAGTGCCGGATGGTCGTCCTGGGGCACGGTTTTCTGCTGCGACGCCTGCGCTCCGCACGGGTCCACCGCCCTCCCGGGTCCCCCCATCCTGCCGGACGCGAACCGGCCGTCGGCGGACGCTTCGGGGCCGCCGCCCCGCGACGTCCCCCGGCAGCCGGGCGGTGCGTCCCCGGAGACGGCCGTCGGCAGCGGGGCCGAAGCCCCTTCCACCGAGGTCGGGGCGCGTGTGGCGCCGGAACGCGGGCACCGCGGGGACCGGGGCCCGTCCGGGAACCGGGCGACCGGTGCGGCCGCACCACCCGCCGGTGTGGCGAACGTCCCCGCCGGCGGCAGCGGGTCGGACGTGCCCGTCCCCACGGACCCCGGGTCGTGCAGGACGCCCGGGCGCGCTCCCCGGGCGCCGCCGTCCGCGCTTCCGGGCGTGGCCGTCCCCGCGCGGGAACCCCGGGGCGGCGGGCAGTATGGGGGCATGGCCGACACCAGTCAGCGGATCCTGCGCCTGCTGTCCCTCCTCGGGACCGGGCGGGCGTGGCCCGGGGCGGACCTCGCCGAAGCCCTCGGCACGAGCCCCCGCTCGCTGCGCCGCGACATCGACAGGCTGCGCGGGCTGGGATACGCCGTGGAAAGCCTCAGGGGACCCGGCGGACACTACCGCCTCGCCGCGGGGCGGGCGGTGCCGCCGCTGCTGCTGGAGGACGACGAGATCGTCGCCGCGACCCTCGGCCTGCGGATCGTCGCGGGCGGCCCCGGCGGGGTGGAGGGGGTCGAGGAGAGCGCCGAACGCGCGCTGGCCAAGCTCGGCCGGGTCCTGCCCTCCCGGCCGGCGCGCCGCGCCGAGGCCCTGGGTGCGGCGGTCGAGACGGAGCGCCGTTCCTGGCCCGGGGTCGGGCCGGACGTCCTCACGGCCCTGGGCGAGGCCGTCGCGGCCGGGCACTGGGTGCGGTTCCTCCACCGGGGACGGGACGGGGAGGAGCGCCGCCGCAGGGCGGACCCGTACCGGTTGGTGATGTCGGGGCGCCGCTGGTACCTGTACGCCTGGGACCGCGACGCGGAGGGCTGGCGGACCTTCCGGCTGGACCGGGTCGGCGAGGTCGTCCCGGCCCGGGCCCCCTTCGTCCGGAGGGAGGTGCCGGGCGGGGAGCCGGGGGAGGGGCTCGCCGCCCGTATGGAGCGGGACTTCCGGGAGGGCGGGGCCGGGCACGCCGTGTCGGTGCTGTTCGACGCCCCCGCCCGGGAGGTCGCCGCGCGGATCGCACGGGTGGACGGCGACCTCGTGCAGGTCGGCGCGGACCGGGCCCGCTACACCGCCCGGGTGGACTCCTTCGAGTGGATCGCCGTCGTGCTCGCCCTCACCGGACTGCCGTTCACGGTCGAGGGCCCCGAGGAGTTCGCCCGCCGGACCGCGGCCCTCGCGGACCTCCTGCACCGGTCCGCGGACCCGGCGCTCCGAGCACCGAGTCCCGCGGACCCGCGCCCGTAGCGGGCGGGCCCTCCGCACGTGCGGGGGAGCCCTCGGCCGGCCGACGCACCGGGACCCCCCGCCCGGGGGTGGGGCGCGCCCCACCCCCGGGAGGGGGCGCAGCCGGATGGGAAGGCGGCTCCGGCACGGCCAGGCTGGTGCCATGACGAGACCGATGACGGTGACCGGCCCCGGGCCCCGACACGCACGCCGCACGGGGGAGACGCCCCATGAGTGACGACCGCACCTCCCCCGCGACCGCTCCGCAGGGCCGTGCACCGGGCACGGGACCCGTGCTCGACCTCATCGGCGTGGGCAAGGCCTACCGGGGCGGCCACACCGCCGTCGAGGACCTCACCCTGAGGCTGACCCCCGGCGTGATCGGGCTCCTCGGGCCCAACGGGGCGGGAAAGTCCACCCTGATGCGCATCATGGCGACCGTGACCCGGCCGACCTCGGGCCGGATGCTCCTGGACGGCGCGGACGCCGTGGCACGCCCCGGGCGGCTGCGGGCGGGCCTGGGCTACCTCCCCCAGGACTTCGGCGCCTACCCCCACCTGACGTCCCGTGAGTTCCTCGGCTACCTCGCCGCGGCCCGGGGGCTCCCCGCGCGCGTCGCGCGGGCCCGGATCGACGACCTCCTCCAACTGGTCAACCTCACGGGCGCCGTCCGGCGCCCCCTGGGCGGGTACTCCGGAGGCATGCTGCGCCGCGTCGGCATCGCCCAGGCCCTGCTCACCGACCCCCGGGTGCTCATCGCCGACGAGCCGACGGCCGGACTGGACCCGGAGGAGCGGGCGCGCTTCCGCAACCTCCTCACGGACCTGGCCCGGGACCGGATCGTGGTCCTGTCCACGCACATCGTCTCCGACGTCGGGTCCGCCGCCTCCAGCCTGGCCGTGATGGCGGGCGGCCGCCTCCTGCGGCACGGCGCCCCCGAGGACCTGCTGGGCGAGGCCGAGGGCCGGGTGTGGGAGGCCGTCGTCGCCCCCGACGCCGCGGCGGACCTGCGGGCGCGCCACCACGTCAGCCGCATGGCGCGCACCGGGGACGGGGTGCGCGTCCGGATCCTCTCCCCGTACGCCCCGCTGGACGGCGCCGTCGGCGTGCGGCCCGACCTGGAGGACCTCTACCTCCTCGTCGTCCCGCCCGGCCGGGCCGGGACCTCCGGCGGCCCCGCCGGGGCGCTGCGGGGGCCGTCGTGGTGAGGGGGTACGCGCGCCTCGTACTGGGCGACGTCCGCGAGCGGGTCCGCAGGCCGGTCTACCTGGTCACCCTGCTGGCCACCGTCGGCCTGGGCTACGTCGCGGTCCCGGCCGTCGACTCCCACTGGACGGTGGTGGACGTCGCGGGGCACCGGGGCGTGTACGACAGCGCCTACGTCGGAACCGTCACCGCGCTGGCGGGCGCCCTGTGGCTGACCCTGGCGGGCTTCTACGTCGTGCGCAACACCGTCGCCAGGGACAGGGAGACCGGGGTGGGGGAGCTGCTGGCCGCCACGCGGCTGCGGACTTCCGCCTATCTGCTCGCCAAGTTCGGCGGCAACCTCACCGTCCTGGTGTCGATGCTCGGCGTGCTCGCCGCGACGGCCGCGGTGATGCAGGTCGCCCGGGGCGAGGCCGTGTGGGTGGACCCGGTCCGGCTGCTCACCCCCTACCTCGTGCTGGCCCTGCCGCTGATGGCCCTCACCGCCGCCGCGGCGGTCGTCTTCGAGACCGCGCCCGTGCTGCGCGGCGGGGCGGGCAACGTCGTGTGGTCGGTGGCGGCGCTCGCCCTGCTCCTCGGCGGGCTGTCGCCCCGGGCCCCGCTCGGAGGGCTGGGGGCGGCGAGCGTGGCGGAGTCCTTCCGCGCGTCCCTCGCCGCCCAGGGCGTCGACGCGTCCGCCGGCGAGTTCAGCCTCGGCCTGACCTACGTGGACGAGCCGCTGCGCGCGATCGAGTGGCCGGGGTGGGAGCCTTCCGCGGAGCTGGTGGCGACGCGCCTGGTGATCCTGGCCGCCGCGGTCGCGCTGGCGGTGCTGCCCGCACTGTGGTTCGACCGTTTCGACCCCGCGCGGGGCGCCGCGGGCGGGGCGCCCCGCCCGCGGCCGCGGGGAGCCGCGCCGCACACCCCGCCGGGGCCGGAGGAGGCCTCCCGGGACGGGGCCGGCGGCCCCGCGGCCGCTCCGCGGCGGCTGGAGCCCCTGCCCGGTCCGACCCGCTCCCCCGGCGCGTGGGCCGTGTTCCCGCGCCTGGTCGCGGGGGAGCTGCGGATGCTGCTCGGCGGCCGGAGCCGCTGGTGGTGGGGCGGGGTGGCCGCGATCACCGCGGCCGCGCTCCTGCTGCCCGCGCGGTCGGCGCCCACGGTCCTCCTCCTCGCCTGGATCTGGCCCGTCCTGGTCTGGTCGGGCCTGGGGACGCGGGCCCGGCTGGTCGGCCTCGACGGCCTGCTCGCCTCCTACCCCCGTGCCGCCGCGCGCTTCCTCGCCGAGTGGACGGCGGGGGTGGCCGTCGCCGCGCTGGTCGGCGCCGGGCCCCTGGTCCGCATGGTCGCGTCCGGGGACGCGGCCGGGGCCTCGGCCTGGGCGGCCGGGGCGCTGTTCGTCCCCGGCCTGGCGCTGGCGCTGGGAGTGGTGAGCAGGGTCGGCCGCCCGTTCCAGGCCGTCTACCCGCTGCTGTGGTACCTGGTCCTCAACGGGGTGTCGCCGGTGGACTTCCTCGGAGCGGTGCGGGCGGACGGACACCTCACCGGCCCCCCGCCGCTGCTGGTCGCGGCGGTCGCGCTGGGGCTCCTCGGGACGGCGGCGGCCGTGGCGGCCGCCCGCTCCCGGCCGGGGACGCTGCGCGCGGCGGCCGGCGCCCCGCGGGGGCGCCCGTCCCGCTGAGGGCGGGCGCGGACAGGGAGGCGGTGCGTGCCCGCGGAGCCGCGGGCACGCACCGCGAGGGCGCGGGTCGGGCGCCCGGGAGGCGTCAGCAGCCGGTGCTGCTGGTGATGGTGGTGTTGCCGTAGTAGGCGATGCGCACACCGTTGAGCACGGCCCGGACCACGGTGCCGTTGACACGCTGCTCGTAGTGCAGGTGCGGGCCGGTCGAGCCGCCGGTGCTGCCGACCCGGCCGATCACGGTGCCGGTGCCGACGCTGTCGCCGACCGAGACCGACTGGGAGCTCAGGTGCGCGTAGAGGGTGGTGATGCCGCTGCCGTGGCTGACCACGATGTACTTGCCGTAGCTGGTGCTGCCGCGGTCGGCGACCGTGGTCACGGTGCCCGACGCGCTGGAGCGGACGTTCTGCCCCTGGGCGTTGCCGCGTTGGAAGTCCACGGACAGCTGGGGGTTGTGGTTGCTGCGGGTGTTGGCGTTCCAGACCTGGCCGCAGTCGAACGGGGTGCGCAGGTTGACGGCGGTGACGGCCAGGTCGTCGGCCGCGGCGCCGACCGGGGCGAGCACGGTCAGGAGCGCTCCGGCGGCCACGGCGGCGCCGAGCCTCTTGAGGGTGGTCAGGAAGCGGGGGGTCTTCACAGGGGGTCCTTTCCTCGCACAGCGGGGGGCTGCGAGATGCCAGAGGGACAGGTACCCCGTAGGGAAGTTTCGATTCGCGTCCCCGTACGGAAAAAAACCGCTGCGGTCGCGTCCGCCCCCGCCGGGGCGCTCCCCGGCGCCGTGGCCGGGGGCGACCCGGCGCCGGGCGGCTCGGGCCGCCGGGACCGGGGAACGCGCGGCCCGGCCCCCCGCCGGGGCCGGGGCCGGGACCGTCAGGCGAGGGCGTCCGAGAGGCGCGGGACCAGGGTCCGGACCGCGTAGGGGATGGACAGGACCGAGTTGTAGGTGACCGCCCCCCTCTGGTCGAGCGACGTCGTGACGACCGCGTCGTCGCGCACCACGTCGAGCGAGTCGAAGGCGGTGGAGCCCTCGGTGATGTCGAAGGACTCGTCGTCGCCGAAGACCAGCAGCAGGTCCCCGTCGAGCATGTCCACCCGTTCCGGGGAGAGCTCGACGAAGAAGCTCGCGCCGGTGTCCTGCTCCGTCACGGCCTCCGGGAGGTCGAAGCCGAGGGAGGCGAGGAACTGCCCGCGCGCGTCCCCGGGCAGGTAGGCGCCGTACTTGCCGTCGAAGGGCAGGACCGCGGCGCCCACGCGTCCCTCGAACTCCGGGTGCGCGGCGCGCGTCTCGGCCAGGAGCTCGTCGGTGGCCTCGTTGAGGGCGGCGCCCTCCTCGGGCCGGCCGAGCGCGGTGGCGATGAGCTCCGTGGCCTCGTCCCGGGGCACGGTGTAGGCGGCGACGCCGGCCGGGCGGGCGACGACGGGGGCGATCTGCGACAGGTCCTCGTAGACGGCCTCGTCGAACCCCGCGGAGACGCCGACGATGAGGTCGGGGGCGAGGTTCGCGACCTGCTCGATGTTGGGCTCGGAGTCGGACGCGATGTGCGTCAGCTCGGCGTCCCCGACCAGGTCGTCGGTCCAGGGCCCCAGGCCGGTCTCGAAGAAGGAGAAGCCCGTGTTGCCCACCGGGACGACGCCGAGGGCGAGGACGGCGTCGGCGTCGGTGACCCCGAGGGCGACGATCCGCTCGGGCGCCTCCTCGACGGTCGTGGAGCCGAACTCGTGGTCGACCGTCACGGGGAAGGCCCCCGTGTCGGACGCGGGGGCGGCTCCGGGCTCGGGGGAGCCGTCGTCGGCCCCGCAGGCGGAGAGGAGGACGAGGGAGAGCGAGGCGCACGCGAGGGCGCGCGGCGCGGGACCGGGGGACATGGGACTCCGTTCGGGGCGGGTTAGGCCCGCCTATCCTAAAGAGTCCCGGTGCGCGGGCCCCGCCCGGGGGCGGTGCGCGGACCCTCCCCGGCCGCCCGGGGGTCCGCGCACGGCCGCTCATCCCAGGTAGTCCTCCGGTCCCCCCTCGCGCACCGTGTCGAGGGTGACGCAGTGGAACCCGCCGCCCAGGACCCGGGAGTGCCGGAGGCGGAGCGGGACCACCGTGATGCCGCGCCCCTCCAGGAGGCGGACGAGCTCGGTCTGGTCGCCGTCCACGATCGCCGTCCCCTCGTCCACCATCAGGAGGTTCATGCCGACCCAGGGGGTGCTGAGCGTGTGCGGGACCGCGGTCGGGCCGCCCGTCATGGGCGGACACCACAGCACGTCCCACCCCTTCAGGGGCTCGGGCACGGTGTCCGGGCCGATGCGCTCGGGGTTGAGCAGCACCAGGCCGGGGCGCAGCAGGCAGACGGTGCTGTCGATGTGGGTGCCCTCGTAGACGCCGCGCAGCGGGTGCACCCGCACGTCGCCGAGCAGTCCCAGGGTCGACTCCAGCCAGCGCAGCCCGAGTTCGTTGCCGCTGCGGGAGACCTGGTAGAAGACGTCGCGGCCGAGCCTGAGGCAGTTCGCCGCCTCGAACGCGGGCTCCGCCTCGCCCAGCACGGGGAAGCCGTCCCCGTCGGTCCCGAACAGGGAGTCGTCGAGCCGGGGCCGCGGGGCGCAGATCCAGTGGGCGCCCCGCAGGAGGTAGTCCTGGAACAGGGGGCGCCAGCCGAAGGCCTCGAAGTAGCGGGCCCGCATGGGGCTGGGGCTCTCGATCAGGGCGGACCCCACGACGAGGGTGAGGTCCCGCGGGCAGTAGGAGCTGCGGCCGGTCGTCCGCCAGCCCGGACCGCCGTACTCCACGCCGTGGTCGACCGCGGGCGGCTGGTGGACGGTGACGCCGAGGCCGCGCAGCGTGTCGGCCAGGACGGCGAGGTCCTCGTTCGACTCCTCGATGACGTGCCGGGGGAAGAGCCCCGCGCCGATGCCGCGCAGCTCGGCGGGGGTCAGCTCCGGGTAGCAGTTGAGCCAGGCCGACGGGTCCGACAGCGGGGGGACCCGGGAGTGGGTCGCGTCGCCGACGACCACCTCCCTCAGCCTGGTGAACTCGTCCCACGAGTGGACGGCCGGCAGGGCGGGCCGCGGCCCGCCGGCCGGCGGGGGAGGCGGCGCCGGACGCTCCGCCGGCGCGTCCGCTGTTCCAGTGCTCATGTGTTCCCTCCTGGGGGCGGGGCTCTCGTCCGCGGGGGCCCGGCCGCCGGGGCCGGTACCGCGAGGGCGTCGGTTCCGCGGCCCTCAGGCCGTCGGGTCGCTCAACAGGTTCGCGACGCGCTCCTCCATGGCGCGCGCGGCGTCCAGGTCCTCGGCGACGGCGCAGTAGGTCACCCGGCCGGTGACCGGCGCGTAGTCGGCGGTGACGACCACCCCCAGCCCCGAGTGCGGGTCGTAGCCGAGCCCGGACCCGGCGAGCCGGCTGAGCGCCTCCGCGAAGGAGGGGACCGACCACCGGCCCGCGCGCTCCAGGAACACGCGGTCGTCGCGGCGGTCGCGGCCGACGACCCTGTCGATCAGGTTGACGTGCAGGTGGGAGGAGGCCGTGAGCCTGCCGTTGACCTCGGTGAAGACGAGACCGCCCCCGGGGGTCCGGATGGCGTCGGCGCACAGCGTCCCCCGGTACCCCATCAGCCGGAAGGGCTCGCACGCGCGCCGGCCGGTCTCGACCAGTTCCGCGACCTCCTCGGGCCCGACCGACTGGGGCGGGATCACCTCGCCGGTGGCCACGGGCTCCATCAGGATCTCCCCGGCCCCGCGGAACACGCAGCCGTCGTCGTCGGCGACGAACTCCGCGTACACCGTCGTGGAGTCGGGGAAGTAGCGCTCGATGATCAGGCTGTGCCCCTTGTGCCCCGTGAGCCACTCCCACCGGTCGCTGACGTAGCGCCGGACGGCGTCCCGGTCCGCCAGGACGACGACGCTGCCCGCGCCCGCCGCACGGACCCCCTCGGCACGGCTGAGGATCTCGTTCCCCAGACCCCCGCCGGCGAACTGCTGCTTGACCATCACGGCGGCCCCGTCGGCCAGCAGGGACTCGATCGTGCCCTCCGCGTGGTCGGGCCTGTCGGTGATCACGCCGGGCGCGATGGGGATGCCGTTCCCCGCGGCCACGGCGCGGAAGACCGCCTTGCTGTTGACGAGCGCGTCCCCGCCCTGGGCGCTGAAGGCGTGCCCCGGCAGGGCGTCCTCGACGCCGACCGCCGACGCCATGGCCGTCACGGCGAGGTCGCTGTAGGTGCAGGTGATCTGGTCGACCGGCCGGTCCGCCAGGGCCTTCTCCAGGTCCCGGAGGAAGACCGGGTCGACCAGCCGGTCGGCGGTGAGGATGTCGGGCCCGAAGCGGCCGGGAGGGGGGATGACGAACCGCAGGGTCGAGGCGCGGGTGCCGGTCAGCCCGGTCACGTAGTCCATGAAGTCCGTGCTCGGCGGCGAGGGCAGGACCAGGACGTCCCCGTCCTCGGCGTACCACAGCATGCGCTGCGCGCCGAGGCCGAAGGCACGCCTCTTCTCCACGGGAATCCTGCCGATGTCGCCGACCATTTCCTCGGGGACGTTGACAATGATCATTGCGGTCATAGAATTCTCCTCTTCCGGGGGGCGTTTCCGGGCCGGGAAAGGGCGGGCCCGGCGGAAAGCGCGATCGGACGTCCGGGTCAGGGACGCATATCCTGCCCCGCCTCTTCGGGGGATTGCTTTCCGGGACGCCGCGGAAACGACCGGAAAAGCAGGGCGGCCGCGCCGAGGGCGGTCAGGCACACCGCGGAGGCGAGCAGTGTGCCCTGCGCGCCGACCGCGAGGACGATCGGGGCCCCCGCCATGGCGCCGAGGGGGACGGCGACCCCGGTGACCGCTCCGCGCGCCGCCAGGACCTGCGGAAGCGCTGCCGCGGGAGCGGAGTTCTGGAAGAGCGCCGTCGTGGTCGAGGGGAACGGCCCCCAGAAGAGCCCGCACACGCCGAAGGAGATCCAGGAGACGGCCACGGGCAGTCCGAGGCCCAGCGGGACCAGCGCGAGGCCGAAGCCCAGGACGATGCAGATCGTGGTCGGCATCAGCGGCAGGCCGCGCAGGTAGCCGGTGAGCAGCGCTCCCGTGACGGCGCCGATGCCGAAGGCCGTGTAGAAGCCCGCGAGGGTGGCCGCCGAGGCCTGGAGGTCCTCCACCACGTACAGGGGGATCGCCACGCTCGACGGGCCGAAGAAGAGGAAGAAGCCGAACGAGAGCGCCAGCAGACCGAGGAGGCCGGGGTCGCGGCCGATGGCCCTGAAGCCCTCGGAGCGCGACGCGCCCGCCCTGACCCCTTCCTGCCCGGAGCCCCGGGGGATCGCGAAACGGTAGGTCGCGGCGAGGACGGCGAAGGAGAGCGCGACGAGGGCCAGGACGTACTCGGGCCCTCCCCTGTCGATGACGATCGCGGCGAGGAGCGGCCCGACGACCGTGGACAGCTCCAGCATCACGTTGACGACGGAGTTCCCGGCCAGGTGGTCCTTCTTGTCCAGGAGCTCGGAGAGCATCGTATAGCGGCCGGCCTTGCCCCACGCGCTCAGCACCGAGGACAGGCCGAGCAGGGCGACGTAGAGCAGGATGTCCAGCGAGCCCAGCACGTGGACCAGCGGGATCAGCGCCAGCGCTCCGGCGCGGAGGAGTGCGTCCCAGCCGGCCAGCTGGGCGCCGCTGCGGCCGTTCAGCAGGCCGCCGAGGAGGAAGGCGCCCACCGCCCCGGGCAGGGTGTACGCCGCGACGGCGGCGGCCACCCAGGCGGCGCGGTGGTCGGCCGGGGCCAGCTCCATGGCGAGCCAGCTCACGGCGAGGGAGCTCATCCCGCCGCCGAGCGCGGACACGCCGATGCCGGGGAGGACGCGCCGCAGGAGCGGGTGGGTGAGCACGGGCCAGTAGGGGGAGCCCTTGACCGCGCGCGCCACGAGGGACTTCACGGGTGTCCTCCGATTCCTCTTCGAGCCGCGCGTTCCTCGGGCGCTCCACCGCGCTCTTCGCGCCGAAAGGGGCCGGGCGGCGGAGATGGAATGCCGCCCGACCCGGGCAGTCGCTCATTCCGCGTATTCGCGGAGGAAGAAGGCGTGTCCTAGTAGGGCATCTTCATGGTGTCGTCCTCCCTGGGATTCCCGGAAGCCGCGCCGGTGGTGCGACGTGAAGAATATAAGTCCCCCCGCACCCCCTGACAAGAGTCCTTCTTTTCCAGGTGGCCCGGTAGGCGGCGAATGATCATTTTTCCTGCCAATTGCGACGCCGAAGGGCCAGGTCACGGGCCGGTGCGGTGACGGGCGCCGCCGGGCCGCCCCGAAAAGGCGTTGTCGGCCCGTCGGCGGACCGGGCATGGTGAACCGGTCGCGGGGGCGCCCTCCGAGGGCGCCCCACCACCACGGAGGAACAGCATGTCCACCCTGCGGGTCACCGCCGAGCGCCTCACGATCCACCCACACCCCGACGCCGACGCGCTGGAGCTGGCCCAGGTGGGCCTGTTCCGCGCGGTCGTCGCGAAGGGGCGTACCGGACCGGGGACTGGACGGTGTACGTCCCCGAGAACGCCCTGCTGCCCGACGACCTCATCGGTGAGCTGGGGCTCACGGGCAGGCTCGCGGGCTCCGGGCGCAACAGGGTGAAGGCCGTCCGACTGCGGGGGGAGCTGTCGCAGGGCATCGTCTGCCGGCCCGGCCGGCTGGCCGGAGTGGACCTGGCCTCGGCGCACGGCGAGGACGCGGACTTCGCGGCGGACCTCGGCATCGCCAAGTGGGTGCCGGAGGTGCCCCTGCACATGGGCGGGGAGCTCGTGGCCGCGCCCGACCTGATGCGGTGGATCGAGGTGGAGAACGCCAAGCGCTACCCCGACGCCTTCGAGCCGGGGGAGCGGGTCGTGGCGACGGAGAAGATCCACGGCACCGCGTGCCTCTTCACCCTGGTCGCGGGGACGGGGGAGGAGTTCGTCTCGTCCAAGGGCCACGGGTCGCGCAGCTTCGCGCCGGCGCCCGCCGACGACAACCTGTACTGGAGGGCGGTGGCCGCCCACGGGGTCCCGGAGGCCGCGCGCAAGGCGGCCGACCGGTTCGGCGCGGCCAGGGTGGGCGTGTTCGGAGAGGTCTTCGGAGCGGGGGTCCAGGACCTCGTCTACGGCGAGTCCGCCCGCAGCGCGCGCCCCGGTTACGCGGTGTTCGACATCGCGCTCGACACCGGCGGCGCCCGCACCTGGGTCGACGCGGTCGACCTGCCCGGGGTCCTGGACGGGGTGGGCCTGCCCGCCGTGCCCGTGCTCCACGACGGCCCCTACGACGAGGCCGCGCTCATGGCGGTCGCGCAGGGGGCGGAGACCTGGAGCGGCTCGGGCTGCACATGCGGGAGGGGGGCGTCGTCCGTCCGGCGCGCGAACGCGCGTCCGGGGTCCTGCGGGGGAGGGCGATCGCGAAGTTCGTGTCCGAGGCCTACCTCACGCGCAAGGGCGGCACGGAGTACGAGTAGCCGGGCCGGGGCTCCCGCGCCCCCGTCCCGTGCGTCCGGGCGCGGGGCGCGGTCGCGGAGCCGGAGGACGCGCCGGACCACGCCGCCGCGCGGAGCGCCGTCGGCCCGGGGCGGGCCGTCCTGCCCGGGCGGCCCCCGCGTCCGCCCCCGGGGAGGTCAGGCGGAGGCCGTCGGGGCCGGCGCCTCCTCCGCGCCCGGGGCGGGCTCCGCGTCCCCGCCCGCCTCCCCCCGGGGCGTCACGACCTCCAGGTCGACCCCCAGGTCCCGGATCGCCCGCACGGACGCCTCGGAGAGCCGGTCGTCGGTGATCACGGACGCGAAGCTCGTGAGGGCGGCGACCTTGAAGGTGCCGAACGCGCCGTACTTGTCCGCGCCCGCCACGAGCACCGACGACGAGGCCGCGGCCATGGCCGCGCGCTTGACCGCCACCTTCGCCCGCGACGGCGTGGTCGACCCCCTGCCGAGGTCCCAGGAGCTCGTCGACATGAAGGCGACGTCGATGTTGAACTCGGCGATGGTGGCCGCCGCGATGTCACCGACGGAGGAGCGGTTCTCGCGGTCGACCTGCCCTCCGATGAGGAAGAGCGTCACGTCGGGGTGGTCGGTGAGGGATGCCGCGGTGGTGATGTCGTTCGTGATGACGGTGAGGCCGGTGACGCTCCACAGCGACGGCACGAGGTGCCCCAGGGTCGTGCCCGCGTCCAGGTAGACGGTCTGCCCCTCGCCCACGAGGGAGGCCGCGGCACGGGCCATCGCCCGCTTCTCGTCCACGTCCACGCGCGACTTGTCGCGGTAGGACGGCTCCGAGCGCACCTGGGAGGCCAGTTCGACGCCGCCGGGCACGGAGCGTACCCGCCCCTCCTCCTCCAGCGTCATGATGTCGCGGCGCACCGTCATGTGCGAGACGTCGAGGATGTCGCACAGCTCCTTCACGCTCAGCACTCCCGTGCCTCGCAGCTCTCGCAGGAGCATGTCACGCCGTTGCGCCGGAATCATCGTCCTCCTTCGGGGGGCACCCAGAGGAACCATGGTACCGATAGTTACCAGATGATCCCAAGCGTGAAAATTGTTGACTCATATGTTCCGCAAGTGTTAAACATGGCGGGTCGCCGCCGCGGCTTCGTCGTATACGCGCCGCTCAGAGGCGGAAGAAGGAGAAACCATGCAAGGCACCGACGCCACCGCCACACCGCCACCCGTGCGCTACGCCCTCACCGGTGCGCGGGGCGGCTTCGCCCGGACACTGCTCGCCCAGACGCTGCGGATGGACCGCCTGCGCCCCTCGGTCCTGTGCGACCTGGACGCCGAGGGAACGGTCGCGCTGTGCGCCGAGCTCGGTTACGCGCCCGACGACCTCAAGGTGTGCACCGGCCCCGACGAGGTGTCCGCGCTGACCGGCGGGCAGATCGCCGTCGTCGCCGACACGGCCCTCCTCGCGGGGGCCGGCTACGACGTGCTCGTCGAGGCCACCGGCAGCCCCGAGGCGGGTGCGGCGGCCGCGCGGACCGCCATCGGGACCGGCCGCCACGTGGTCATGGTCTCCAAGGAGGTCGACTCGGTGGCCGGGGTCGCCCTCGCCGACGAGGCCCGGGCGAAGGGCGTCGTGTACACGCCGGGGATCGGGGACCAGCCCGCGAACCTCATCGAGTGGTACGAGCGCGCACGCGTCCTCGGGCTCGACGTCGTCGCGATCGGCAAGTCCGGCGAGTACGACCTGGTGTTCGACCCCTCGACGGGGCGCGTCCGCCAGCTCGACCAGGAGGTCGACGCCCCGGAGCTGGCCGGCCTGCTGACCCTGGGGGAGGACGTGCCCGCCACGCTCGCCGCCCGCGCGCGGGCCGTCGGGGCGCTCAAGCGCTCGGCCGCCGCCGACTACTGCGAGATGGGCGTCGTCGCCAACCACACCGGCCTCGTCCCGGACGTGGAGGCACTGCACTACCCGGTCGCCCGCGTCGCCGAGCTCGCCGACGTCTACTCCCTCGCCGAGGACGGGGGCATCCTCTCCCGGCCCGGCGCCGTGGACGTCTTCAGCGTGCTCCGCCTCCCGGAGGAGGCCTCCTTCGCCGGAGGGGTGTTCGTGGTCGTCCGCACCGGGGACCCCGTCTCCTGGGACCTGCTCGCCCAGAAGGGCCACGTGGTCTCCCGCTCGGGACGCTACGCCTGCCTCTACCTGCCCTACCACCTCATGGGCGTCGAGACGCCCCTGAGCCTGCTCGACGCGGTCGACCGCCGCCGCGCGGTGACCTCGCGCGCTCCCGCCCCGCACGCGGTCCTCGCGGGCCGGGCCGGGGAGGACCTCCCCCGGGGGACCCGCCTCGACATGGGCGGGCACCACCACGACGTCCGGGGCGTGGCCCCCGTCCTGCTGGACGCCGCGAGCGCCCCCGACGACGTGGCCCCGCTGTACCTGGCCGCCCACGCCACTCTGGCCCGGGACGTCGCCGCCGGGGAGCTGGTACGCCTCGGCGACCTCGCCGACCCCGCCGAATCCCTCCTGGACGCCTGGCGTCACACACGCACCCACCTGTGACCGTTAGGACCCAGTGACATGTCGGACATCTATACCCTGCTGGCGTTTCTCGCCGCCATCGTCGTCCTCGTGCTGTTCATCGCGCGGTTCAAGGTCCACCCCGTGGCCACGCTGTTCATCGTGGTCGTGGCGCTGGGGCTCGTCCTGGGCATGGGCGGCACCGGGACCGTCGAGCTCATCACGACCGGCTTCGGGAACACCCTCGCCAGTGTCGGCCTGCTGATCATCTTCGGCTGCGTCCTCGGCAAGATGCTCGAACTGAGCGGCGCCGCCCTGAAGATCACCGAATCCGCGCTCAGCCTGTTCTCCAGGAACAAGGTGCCCTGGGCGATCGCGCTCGCCTCGACCGTCCTCGGCATCCCCCTCATCGCCGACACCGCCGTCGTCATGCTCATTCCCATCGTCTCCGCCCTCGCCTACCGCACGGGCATCTCGATGATGAAGCTCGGCCCGATCCTGTACATCGGCGCCTACGTCATGACCTCGGTGGTCCCTCCCGGCCCCGGACCGCTCGCCTCCGCGGCCCTGCTCGACGTCGGCATGGGCGACGCGATCCTCTACGGACTGATGGTGGGCGTCCCCGGCGTGGTCGCCGCGACGATCTACCTGTCGCGGACCAAGACGCACGTGCCGCCGAAGCCGGAGTTCGTCGAGCACCTGGTGGGCGGCCCCGACGCACCCGCGTCCGCCGGCGCCGGCTCAGGGAACGCGGACGGGGCCGCCGAGGAGGCCGCGCAGCACAAGGTCGGCCTGTTCGGCTCCCTGGTGCCCATCCTGGCGCCCATCGTCCTCATCGTCTTCGCCTCCCTGGCCGGCCCCGCGCTCCCCGAGGGGGCGTGGTTCACCGACACCGTGCTCTTCGTCGGCGAGCCTACGATGGCGCTGTTCCTCGCCTGCCTGCTGGCCCTGCCGCTGTTCCGCGGGCGCTGGCGCGACAAGTCCACCCTCAACGACCTGTTCGAGGCCGGGCTGCGGATCGCCGCCATGCCGCTGGCCCTGACCGGCGTCGGCGGAGCCCTCGCCACCATCATCCGGGAGACGGGCGTCGCGGAGAACATCGCGACGAGCATCGAGAGCACCGGGATGTCCCCGGTCATCATCCCGTTCCTCATCGCCGCCGCGGTGTGCACCATCACCGGTTCCAACATCCTCGGCGTCATGACCTCGGCGGCCATCATGCAGCCCCTGCTGCCCGCGCTCGGACTCGAACCGATCGTGGTGTACCTGGCCTGCGCGACCGGGGCCCAGCTCATGAAGCACGCGAACTCCTCGGGCTTCTGGGTGACCACGACGCTGTCCAACATGACGGTGGGCCAGGGGATCCGCTCGATCGGGGTGGCCTCGGTCATCTCCGGCCTCACCGGGTTCGCCGTCCTCAACATCATGATCGCGACCGGCGTCGTCTAGGGAGTGTTCTTTGGAGGCTTTCGGGTCGGCGAGCGGCCGTCCGGGCCATCTCTCGCAAGCCGATGTGCGAAGTTCGGCCTGGTTGTGCCTCACGAGCGCAGAGGCGCGGCGAGAGGCAGCCCGGTGGACGCGAGCCCGGAAGAATCCACAGAACACGACCTAGCCCGCTCGCATCCCACGCGCGGCCGGTCCCCGCGCCCACGGCCCCCGGGCCGCGGGCCGGGGACCGGCCCCGCCCGTCCGACACGACCACAGGAGAACCCATGGCGACCCTCGGCGCGATCGCCGACGACCTCACCGGAGCGACCGACGTCGCTATCGCCCTCACGTCCGCCGGATACCGGACCGCCGTCGTGCTGGGCGCCGACGCCCCCGACGGCGACGGGGCCGCGGACGGGGCCGACGCCGTCGTCGTCGCCCTGAAGTCGCGCACCATGCCCGCCGGCGAGGCGGTCGCCGCCTCGCTGGACGCCCTCGCACGGCTGCGGCGGGCGGGCTGCGAGCGCTTCTACTTCAAGTACTGCTCGACCTTCGACTCCACCCCGGCGGGCAACATCGGCCCGGTGGCCGAGGCCCTCCTCGAAGCCCTCGGCGAGACCGTCACCGTGGTCGCGCCGGCCTTCCCCGCCAACGGGCGCACCGTCTACCGCGGCCACCTGTTCGTGGGGGACGAGCCCCTCGACGAGTCCCCGATGCGCCACCACCCCCTCACGCCCATGACCGACTCGAACCTCCTGCGCCTGCTCGCGCCCCAGGTCGGCGGTGGCGAGGACGACGTCGCCCTGGTGCCGTGGCCGACCGTCGCCCGGGGCGAGGAGGCGGTGCGCGAGGCCATCGGGCGCGCGGGCCGCGCCGGAGCCCGGTTCGTGGTCGTCGACGCGCTCACCGACGCGGACCTCGCCACCCTCGCGCGGGCGACGGAGGACCTGCGCCTGCTGACCGGCGGCAGCGCCCTCGCCCAGGGGCTCAGGGGCCCCCGGGCACTCGCGCGCACGCCGGTCACGCTGCCCGGGGGGCCGCGCGTCGTGCTCTCCGGCAGCGCCTCGCGGGCCACCCAGGGCCAGGTCCGCCACGCGCTCGCGGCCGGAGGGGGTCGGCAGCTGCGCCCCTCCGACCTGCGGGAGGACTTCGAGGCGGCCGTGTCCGCCGCGGTGTCCGCCGCGCTGGAGGCCGCGGACGCCCCCTTCGTCGTGTACGCGACCGCCTCCCCCGAGGACGTCGTGGACACCGCGGACGCCCCGCTCATCGAGGAGGCGCTGGCCGAGACCGCCGAGCGCCTGGTGGCCGCGGGGACGCGGGCGCTCCTCGTGGCGGGCGGCGAGACCAGCGGAGCCGTCGTGCAGCGCCTCGGAGTGGGCGCGCTCGCGCTCGGCCCCGAGATCGACCCCGGCGTCGCGTGGATGCGCGGGCGCCGGGACGGCGAGGACATCCACCTCATGCTCAAGTCCGGGAACTTCGGCCGCGAGGACCTCTTCGTCCGCGCCTGGGAGGGGGGCCTGTGAACCGCACACCACGCGAGGCCGCGCGGGAGCTGTGCCGGGCGGGACGCCGCGCCGTCGACCTCGGGCTGAGCCCCGGCGCGTCGGGCAACGTGTCCGTGCGCGCCGGGGACCACACCCTGATGAGCCCCACCGGGGTGTCCCTCCGGGACCTGGACCCCGACGGCCTGTCCGTCCTGGGCCCGGAGGGGGAGCACGTCTCCGGCCCGCCGCCCTCCAAGGAGTATCCGCTCCACCTGGCGATGTACCGGCGGGTCGAGGGCGCCGGGTCCGTCGTCCACCTGCACTCGCCCCACGCGACCGCGGCCTCGTGCCTGCCCGCCTGGTCGGCCTCGTCGGCGCTGCCGCCCGTCACGCCCTACCTGGTGATGCGTGTCGGCCAGGCGCCCCTGGTGCCGTACGCGGCTCCGGGCAGCGAGCGGCTGGCCCGCAACCTCGCCGACCTGCCCGGGTCCTTCCGCGCCGCCCTGCTCGCCAACCACGGTTCGCTCATGGCGGCGGCCGACCCGGCGGCCGCGCTGGACGGGGCCGTGGAACTGGAGGAGGCCTCGCGCATCGTCGTCTCGCTGCGGGGAGGCGGGTTCTCCGTGCTCTCGGCGGAGGACGTGCGCGAGCTGACGGAGCGCTACGGGACCGCGTGGGACCTGTGACCCGCCCTCCGCGAGGGTGAGGGCGCGACCTGGGCCGGGGACCGACCGCACGGTCGGCCCCCGGCCCGGAGGCGGCCGGCCCCGGGCCCCGGGCCGGAACGCGGGCACGCCCGTGCCTCCGGCGCCGGGGCGCACGGGCCCGGGGCGCCGGGCTCCCCGGCCCGCCCCGACGCCCGCCGGAAAGCCGGAGCGGAGCCGGGCCCCCGGCCCCCGGGGAACAGGTGACCCGACCGGTCAGGAATCGAGAAGCGCCCTTCACCGGACCGGAACTAGCGTGGTGGCCATGGACATCACCATTCACACCAGCGTTCTGCCGCACCAGGACCCCGAGGCCTCCCTGGCCTTCTACCGCGACGTCCTGGGCTTCGAGGTCCGCAACGACGTCGGGCAGGGGAACATGCGCTGGATCACCGTGGGCCCCACCGGACAGCCCGACACCGGCATCCTGCTCGCGCCGCCCGCCACCGATCCCGGCATCACCGACGCCGAGCGCACCGCCATCGCCGAGATGATGGCCAAGGGCACCTACGGGTGGATCCTCCTGGCCGCGTCCGACCTCGACCAGGTCTTCGACAGGGTCCAGGCCACCGACACCGAGGTCGTCCAGGAGCCCACCCTCCAGCCCTACGGCATCCGCGACTGCGCCTTCCGCGACCCCGCCGGCAACCTGATCCGCATCCAGCAGCGCTGAACCGGCAGCGGCCCCGTGCCGCCCCGAGGGGCCGGACGCGCCGTGACGCACCGGTCCGACCGCGCCGGAAGACGCAGAGGAGGACCGCGCAGGCGGTCCGGACGACGATGGAGAGACGATGACCACCGCCCCGAGGGCGCGCACGGAGCCGCCCGCGCCGCACGCCGCCGACAGCCACGACCTGATCCGCGTGCAGGGCGCGCGCGTGAACAACCTCCGCGACGTCAGCCTCGAGATCCCGAAGCGCCGGCTGACCGTGTTCACCGGCGTCTCCGGTTCGGGCAAGAGCTCGCTGGTGTTCGGCACGATCGCCGCCGAGTCGCAGCGGATGATCAACGAGACCTACAGCGCCTTCGTGCAGGGGTTCATGCCCGCCCTGGCGCGGCCCGACGTCGACGTCCTCGAAGGGCTGACCACCGCGATCATCGTCGACCAGCAGAGGCTCGGGGCCGACCCGCGCTCCACCGTCGGCACCGCGACCGACGCCAGCGCGATGCTGCGCATCCTCTTCAGCAGACTCGGGCTCCCCCACATCGGATCCCCCCAGGCGTTCTCCTTCAACGTCGCCTCGATCAGCGGGGCGGGAGCGGTCACGACGGAACGCGCCGGCCGTACCGTGAAGGAGCGCCGCGAATTCAGCGTCACCGGCGGCATGTGCCCCCGCTGCGAGGGCAGGGGCACGGTCTCCGACATCGACCTCACCCAGCTCTACGACGACTCCAAGTCGATCGCGGAGGGCGCGTTCACCATCCCCGGCTGGAAGTCGGACAGCTGGTGGACGGTGCGGACCTACGCCGAGTCCGGCTTCCTCGACCCCCACAAGCCGATCCGCGACTTCACCGAGCGGGAGATGCGGGACTTCCTCCACAGGGATCCGGTCAAGGTGAAGGTCGAGGGCGTGAACCTCACCTACGAGGGGCTGATCCCCAAGGTCCGGAAGTCGTTCCTGTCCAAGGACGTCGACTCGCTCCAGCCGCACATCCGCGCCTTCGTGGAACGCGCGGTGACGTTCGCCGCCTGCCCCGAGTGCGGGGGCACGCGCCTCAACGAGGCGGCGCGCTCCTCGAAGATCGGCGGGATCAACATCGCCGACGCGTGCGCCATGCAGATCAGCGACCTCGCCGTGTGGGTGCGCGGGCTGGACGAGCCGTCGGCGGCCCCCCTGCTCACCTCCCTGGGCAGGACCCTCGACTCGTTCGTGGAGATCGGGCTCGGCTACCTCGCGCTCGACCGGCCCTCGGGCACGCTGTCGGGCGGTGAGGCGCAGCGGGTCAAGATGATCCGCCACCTCGGCTCCTCGCTCACCGACACCACCTACGTCTTCGACGAGCCCACCATCGGCCTGCACCCCCACGACATCCAGAGGATGAACGACCTCCTGCTGCGGCTGCGCGACAAGGGCAACACGGTCCTCGTCGTCGAGCACAAGCCGGAGACGATCGCGATCGCCGACCACGTCGTGGACCTCGGCCCGGGAGCCGGGACGGGGGGCGGGACCGTCTGCTTCGAGGGCACCGTCGGGGGCCTGCGGGCCGGCGGCACCCTCACCGGCCGCCACCTCGACGACCGGGCCTCCCTCAAGGAGGCGGTGCGCGAGCCCTCCGGCGCGCTGGAGATCCGCGGGGCGAACGCCAACAACCTGCGCGGCGTCGACGCCGACATCCCGCTCGGGGTGCTCACCGTCGTCACCGGCGTCGCCGGATCGGGCAAGAGCTCCCTCGTGCACGGCTCGCTCCGCGGCCGTGAGGGCGTGGTGTCCGTCGACCAGAGCCCGATCCGCGGTTCGCGGCGGAGCAACCCGGCGACGTACACCGGGCTGCTCGACCCGGTCCGCAAGGCGTTCGCGAAGGCCAACGGCGTGAAGCCGGCGCTGTTCAGCGCCAACTCCGAGGGCGCCTGCCCCGCCTGCAAGGGGGCGGGCGTGGTCTACACCGACCTGGCGATGATGGCCGGCGTCGCCACCGTCTGCGAGGAGTGCGAGGGCAGGAGGTTCCAGGCCTCGGTGCTGGAGTACCGCCTCGGCGGACGCGACATCGGCCAGGTGCTCGCGATGCCGGTGGCCGAGGCCGAGGAGTTCTTCGGCTCGGGGGAGGCGCGCACCCCCGCCGCGCACGCCGTCCTGCGACGCCTCTCCGACGTCGGCCTCGGCTACCTCACGCTCGGCCAGCCGCTCACCACCCTGTCGGGGGGCGAGCGGCAGCGGATCCGGCTCGCCACGCGCATGGCGGAGAAGGGCGGCGTGTACATCCTCGACGAGCCGACCGCGGGGCTCCACCTCGCCGACGTCGAGCACCTGCTCGGCCTGCTCGACCGGCTCGTCGACTCCGGGAAGACGGTCGTCGTCATCGAGCACCACCAGGCGGTCATGGCGCACGCCGACTGGATCATCGACCTCGGGCCGGGCGCCGGGCACGACGGCGGCCGGATCGTCTTCGAGGGCACGCCCGCCGACCTCGTCGCCGCCCGGTCCACCCTCACCGGCGAGCACCTCGCGGACTACGTCGGCGGCTGACCCCGCCCCCGGGCGGACACGTGCGCCCCCGGCCGTCGGGGTCGACGGCCGGGGGCGCCGGCATGCGCGGTCGGGAGGGTTCTAGCGCCGGGGGGCGTCGGTCCCGCGCAGTCCAAGGCGGCCGCGGGTGACCACCGCGAGGAACACCGCGACGAGGGCGACCAGTGCGACCTCCGGGGCTCCGGCGGGGTCTCCCACCGCGGCCCCCTTGAGGCCCGAGACGACGTTGATCGCGGTGTGGGCGATCACCGGGGCGAGCACGCCGCCGCGGGAGGAGTTGAAGACGTGGCCGAGGACGACCGTCAGTCCGACGCACAGCAGGGCGTAGGCGGGGAAGTACATCTGCGCCTGCAGCGTGCCGGCCATGGAGAACAGGGGGGCGTGCCACACCGCCCAGACCGCGCCGAGGACCGCGTTCGCCGCGAGCGGGGGCAGCGAGCCCTGGAGCCGCGGCAGCGCGAATCCGCGCCAGCCCAGCTCCTCGTTGCCGCCGCCGACCAGGGCGATGAGCAGGAACTGCACGGGGATCGCCATCAGCGCGGCGTCGAGCGCGGCACCGTCCACCGCCGCCCCCTGCAGGCGGACGGCGACCACACCGGAGGCCGCGATGGCCAGGACCACGAGCACCGCGATCGCGTAGGGCGTGATCCCGCCCCTGCGCAGCGGCGCGTACCGCCGGAAGAGGGCGCCCACCCCGGACCTGCCCCCGGTCGCGGCGGTGACGAGGACCGCCGCCACCATCGGACCGAAACTGCCGACGAGCACGGCCGGCATCGGGTTGGCGCCGTCGAGCAGGAGGGCGCCTCCCCACCACGCGATCCAGGAGAAGGCGAAGGCGATCACCAGGAAGGCGGTGAGGCCGCGCGGTGCGAGGACGGTCGTCCGCGCCGCGTCCGGGGCGGGAGCGGAAGGGGCGGAGGGACGGGGGTGCGTGGAGAGGTGCTCGTTCTTCATGCCGAGAAACATACACTGTTTAAGAAAGGCCTACAACGTATGATCAGTTGTATGCTGTCGGACATGGCAGAACCACGATCCGACCAGCAGTTCGACAGCGTCTTCAGCCGCCCCGAGCGCCGCCGCCGCACCCAGCCGGCGCTCACCCGGGAGCGCATCGTCACCGCGACGATCGGGCTGCTGGACCGGGAGGGCGCCTCGGCGCTGACGATGCGCAAGGTCGCCGCCGAACTCGGCGTGCACGCGACGAGCCTCTACTGGTACGTGGAGCGGAGGGAGGACCTCGTGGACCTGGCGGTGGACGGCATCCTGGCCGACGCCGCGGCCGTCCTGCCGGGCCCCGACGCCCCCTGGGACGCCGCGGTGAAGGAGACCGCGTACCGGTTCTACGCGGCTCTGACCGCGCACGCCTGGGCCGCGGAGTTCGCCGGAGCCCGGCCCCTGGTCGGGCCCAACGCGGTCGCGCTCTCGAGGAGGATCATCGCCGCGCTCCAGCAGTGCGGAGGGAGCGAGGAGGAGCAGGCGGTCGCCATCCGGGCGGTGTCCAACCAGATGCTCGGCGCGGCCACGTCCGCGGTCGCGGTGCGCGCGATGCGCTCCAGGGACTCGGGCGAGCACGACGAGGCGGTCGCCGCCGCCGTGTCGGAGCCGGACGCCCTCGCCGTGGAGAACGACTACTTCGACCAGGTGCTGGACCTGGTGCTGGACGGGGTCAGGGCCCGCCGGTCGGGGTAGGCGGTCCCGCCCCGCCGGGGCCGCGGGCCGTTCCGGCGCGCACGCCCGAGGGGGCCGGCTCCCTTCCGGGGCGTGGGCCGCCGCGCGCCGTTCCGGCGCACGCCCTCCGGGACCGGCCCCGCACGCCCTCCCCGTCACGGGCGGTCCCGGGCCGGCCCCGTCCCGCGGCCGTCAGTCCGGCGGGTCCAGCGGCGACATCGCCGGAGAGTAGTTGAACAGCCGGAGCCTGGCCGCCCCCGGTTCGAGGAGGGACGCGGCCCCGGGGTCGACGTCGACGATGCTGAGGCTGGCCGGGTGGCTCGGGACCGTGCGGGCGGGGTCGAGCCCGACGGCGGCCGTCAGGAAGGCCCGCGCCGGCCCGCCGTGGGTGACCGCCATGAGCAGCTCGTGCCCGCCGTCCGCGGCCCGCCGCACGGCGGCGTCGAGCCCGGCGACCACCCGGTCGGTCAGCTCGCCGAAGCTCTCGGCCCCCGGCGGGTGGAACCGCCCCGCGCGCCACGCGGCGTACACGCCGCCGTCCTCCGCCCTGACCTCCGCCGAGTAGCGCCCCTCCCACCCGGCCAGGTACGCCTCGTTCAGCCGGGGGTCGCGCGCGTCCGGACGGACGCCGAGCACCTCCGCGGTCTCCCGCGTGCGGCGCAGGCCCGAGGTGACGACGTACCCGGGGGCCAGGTACCCGACCGTCTCCGCCAGGGCGGAGACCTGCCGCCGCCCGGCCTCGGACAGCCCGACGTCGCGCTGCCCCTGGAGGCGGCGCTCCTCGTTCCACGCGGTCTCGCCGTGGCGGACCAGGAGAAGCCGCATCATCCGGCCACCCCCGCGTCCAGGAGCTCACCGGAGGCGTCGAAGTACGCGTCCGGCGCCGACGGCAGGCGCACGCCGAGAGCGTCGCCGGGCAGCAGTCCGACCGGCGTGTCGCGGGAGACGTGCATCCGCGTCCCGTCGGGGAGGTCGACGCCGAGGACCCACCTGTCGGCCATCGGCACCTGGTCGGCGAACACCGCCTCCACACACCCCGGTTCCGACGCGTCGGCGGCGATCCCGACCGATCCGGCCCGGTACATCGCCCTGACGGTCCCGCCCCCGGGCGCTGGCGGGGCGGCGCCGCAGTCGACGCCGAACGCCCGCAGCCTCCCCTCGTGGACCCGGCACTCGACGATGTTGGCCGGGGGAGTGCCGATGAACGTGGCGGCGAACGCCGTGCGCGGCGACTCCAGCAGTTCCCGCGGCGTGCCGAACTGCTCGATCCGGCCGTCCTTCATGAGCGCGATGTGCGTGGCCATGGTCATCGCCTCGACCTGGTCGTGGGTGACGTAGACGCTCGTGGCGCCGCTGGAGCGGTGGACGCGCATGAGCTCCCCGCGGGTCTCGACCCGCAGCCTCGCGTCGAGGTTGGACAGCGGTTCGTCGAAGAGCAGCACCTTGGGCTGCGGCGCGATCATGCGGGCGATCGCCACGCGCTGCTGCTGCCCGCCGCTGATCTCCCCCGGGTACCGGTCGGCGAGGTCGGAGATCGCCAGCATCGACAGCACCCGGTCGCCCCGGGAGCGGCGCTCCTCCTTCGGCCACCTCGCGACGGTCAGCGGCCATTCGATGTTCTGCCGCACCGTCTTGTGCGGCCACAGCGCGTAGGACTGGAAGACCAGGCCGGCCTCCCGCTCGGCGGGCGCCACGGCCGCGGTGCCGTCGCCCCGGGCGATGACGCGGTCCCCGAACCGGATCTCGCCGCCGGTGGGGTTCTCCAGACCCGCGAGCATCCGCAGGGTCGTCGTCTTCCCGCAGCCGGACGGGCCGAGGAGGACGAGGAAGGAGCCCGCCGGGACGTCGACCGAGATGCCGTCGACGGCCGCGGTGCCGCCGAAGTCCTTCCGGAGGTCGGTGATGGTCAGGGAGGCCGAAGACGCCTCGGAGCGCATGCCGGTCCTTTCCGCCCGATCGGTGCCGATCGTGGAGGTCATGAGTTCGAGTTCCAGGGCTGGGCGGCGCCCTCGAAGCGCCGCGCGATGATGGTCGCCGCAACCGATATCACCGCGATGACGACGGTGACCGCGTTGGCCGACTGCGTGAAGTTCTCCGACGAGTACTGGTAGGTGAGGACGGCCAGGACGGGCATCGCCGGGGTGGCCAGCAGCACGACGAGGGAGAGGTCGCGCACCATCTGGACGAACACGAGCACCCCTCCCGTGAACAGGCCGCGCGCCGTCAGCGGTGCGATGACGGAGCCGATCCTGCGGAACAGCCCCGCCCCCGCCATCACCGCCGACTCCTCGACGTCCTTGGACACCTGGCCCAGCGCCGAGGTGCCCGACCGGACCGCGAACGGGATCGTCGCCGCGATCCCGGCCAGCACGAGGATCGCGAACGTCCCGTACAGGCTCGGGACCGGACCGATGGGCGCACCGAACTGCGCGATGAACGCGGCGCCCAGCGCGATGCCGGGGATGAGGAACGGCACGAACGAGAGGACGCCCATGGTCCCCGTCAGCCACCTCGGCCCGCCGGAGCGGGTGATGACGTAGGAGACGAGCAGGCCGAGGACGCCCGCGCAGACCGCGACGCACACCCCGAGGAGCACGGTGTTCCAGGTGGCCTGGAGGATCTGCGGGTTGTTCAGGATGCCCCGCTGCCCCTGGGCGAGGGCGGGGTCGGAACCGCCGATCCAGTAGTGGAGGGTCAGCCCCGACGAGAAGTCGTTGGTGCGCAGGGTCAGCGAGCTGAACACGAGCACCAGGCCGGGGACGACAGTGGTGCAGGTGACCAGCAGCCACGCGACCGCGGCCACCGGCCGCGCCCACGGTCCCAGGTCGACGCCCCGGCGGCGGCCGCCCTTGCCGGTGATCGTCGCGAAACTGCGCCTGCCGCCCGTGATCCTCGTCGAGGCGTACATGATCATCGCGGCCACGAGGATGAGCACGATGGACAGCACGTACCCGCGCGAGACGTCGCCCGTGGAGATCGCCCCGTACAGGCGGGTCGAGAGCGTGTGGAACCGGACGGGCAGGCCGAGGAGCGCGGGTGTGACGAAGTTGGAGACGCCCTCGGCGAAGGCGAGCAGGGCGCCCGAGACCATCGCCGGGGCCACGACGGGCAGCGCGATGTCGCGGGCCACGCGCATCGTCGGGGCGCCCGTCAGCTCCGCGGCCTCCATGAGGTCGCCGTTGACGCTCGCCAGGGCGGCGGCGACGAGCATGAACGACAGCGAGAAGTAGTGGGCCGTCAGGGTCGCGGCGATCGGCACCGGCCCCCAGGCCAGCCAGTCGGGGACGGGGATCCCCAGGTTCATGAGGATGCCGGTGGAACCGCCGATCAGGTCGTTGCGGAAGACCGACTCCCACGCCAGCGCCAGGGCGAAGCTCGGCAGGGCGAACGGGATCGTCGCCAGCAGGCCGAGGATCCCGCGCCCCGGGAGCCGGGTCATCACGACCACCCAGGCGAGGAAGCCGCCGATCACCGTGGAGCCGGCGGCGGTGGCGATCCCCATGAGGACCGAGTTGCCCATCGGCCTCCACAGGAGGTTCTCCGACATCGGGCTGGCGAAGACGTCCGTCCACGCCTCGCGGTTGCCGGCCGTCAGGGTCGTGTTGACCAGCCCGAGGAGCGGCGCGACCACGAGGACGGCGAGGACGAGCAGCGTGCCGGCTCCCAGCACGGCGGTCGGCTGCCCGAGGGCGGTCCGCGCACGGGCCACCGTGCTGCCGACCGTCGTGCGGCGGGGGGCGGGTGCCCTCTTCATGGTGTCCTCTCTCCGGGACGGGGGAACTGTGCCGGGGCGTGTTCTGCGGTGGCGTGCGGCGGTGGGGGTGCCCGGGGCGCGCGCCCGGGGACGCGTCCCGCGGACGCTCCCGGCCGGCTCGGCTCTCGCGAGGCCCGGAACGGTCCGCGGAACGCGGCCTACAGGGTCAGCAGGAAGTCGGCGACGTCGTCGCGGATCTGTGCCGTCTCCTCGGGGGAGATGTCCCAGGCGCCGAGCTCGCCGAGGGAGACCGCGCCCTCGGGGGCCGCCATGTCGGTGCGCACCGGGTAGTCGCCGGGCACGTAGAAGGGGTCGAAGGCGGGGCCGCCCGTCTCCGAGTCGTCGCCCATGAGGAAGTCCGCGACCAGCCGGGCGGCGGCCGGGCTGTCGGAGTCGCGCACCATGCCGATGTAGGCCGGGAAGGTGATCCCCGGCGAGGGGGCGGTCCCCAGGGAGGCCTGGAGCGCCCAGCCCTCCTCCTCGTTGTCCCGGCGGTCGGAGTACGAGGTGAAGCCGACCGGCGGGTCGTCCTGGCCCGCCGCGCCCACCGCCTGGTTGACGTTGTCGGTGTCGTCGACCAGGACCAGCCCGTTGCCGTACAGGTCCTTGACGAACTGCTGCCCGGCGTTCTCGACGCCGTCGTCGAGGACGATCTCGGTCCCGAAGTGGTCCAGGTGCGCCTGCGCCATCGCCTCGGACTGCCGCACGATCTCGGCCACGAGGTCGAGGTAGTCCCCGCGGACCGCGGGGTCGACCATGACGACCCTGCCGTTCCACTCCTCCTCGGTCAGCTGCCACAGGTTCCCGACCGGGGTGCCGTCGGGATGGGCCTCCTCGTTGTACATGAGGACCTTGGTCGAGAGGCGGTTGGCCAGCAGCGGTCGGCGGTACTCCTCGGGAACGGTCTCCCCGACCCGCGGCGGGACGTAGTTCTGGAGGATGCCGCCCGCGACGAGCTCGGTGATGACGACCGGGGCGTCGGAGATGTAGGCGACGTCGGCCGACGGGGTGCCGGCCTGCGACTCGGACCGCAGCCGGGTGATCTGCTCGGAGGAGGAGATGTCGTGGCCGATCAGGTCGACGCCGGGGTACTCCGCCTCGAACGCCTCCTCGACCGAGGCGATGCGCGAGGTGAAGGAGTAGACGGTGACCTCCCCCTCCTCGGCGGCCAGTTCGACGAGTTCCTCGTGGGTGGCGTCGTCGAGTTCGTGGGGGCCCGCGCCCCCGTCGGCGGCGGGGGCCTGGGGGGCGCCGCCGCCGCAGGCGGCGAGGGAGACGGCGAGGGGGAGGGCGACGGAGGCGGAGAGCATTCTCGAAAAGCGCATGACAGGTCCTTTGTGTCAGTTCTCGCGCAGGTGGGGGAGGGGGGACACGGGCGCCGGGGGACCGCGGCCGGGGCGTCAGCCGAAGTCCGTGAGCAGGCCGTCCAGTCGGTCGAGGGCGGGGAGGATGACGTCGGGGTGCCGCTGGGCGACGGTGAGCACGATGGCGTTCGCGATCATCATCGGGACGCTCAGGGAGGAGAAGCCCTCCTGGTGTCCGCGCGGGGCGGACAGGACGGTGGTCGGGGCGGGGTCGAGGGTGTGGAGGGTGTCCGTGATCAGGACGGAGCGGGCGCCCACGGCGGACGCCCGGGCGTAGAGGTCCGTGAGGTTGCGCGGGGCGCGGCGGAAGGCGAAGGACACGACGACGTCGGACTCCGACATCGCCAGCACCCGTTCGGCGACCTCGCGCCCGGGGCCGACGAGGTTGACGGAGTGCATCCCGAACCGCCGCAGCCGTCCGTCGAGGAGCTCGGCCAGGATCCCCGCGTTGCCCCGTGCGAAGAGGTGGACCACGCGCGCGCCGACCAGGAGGTCGGCGACCTCGTCGATCTGCGACTGGTCCACGTGCCTTCCGACGGCCGCCAGCGATTCGAGCTCGGTGGCCAGGAGCGTGTCCAGGACGCGGCCCTCTCCCCGGAGCTCCGCGCGGAACCGGTCGCCGGCGCCGTTGAGGTGGGCCTCGCGGTCCTCCCGCAGGTCGTCCCGCAGCTCCAGGTACCCCTGGTACCCCAGGCGCTGCGCCAGGCGGGTGGCGGCGGCGGGGTGCACCCCCGCGCGCTGGGCGACGTCCCCGCCCCGCCACAGCGGGGCCTCCGCCGGGTGGGCCAGGAGTTCGTCGAGGAGGACGCGGTCCGACTTGGTCAGCCGGTCGCGGTACTCGTTCACACGCTCGTGGAAGTTCACGACAGTCACGCTACAGCAATTTTAATTGCGTGAATATGACCTTCTGCAATTTAAGTTGCGGTTCATGGAGCCTTCACCCCCAGGTCGGACGGGCGCCCGGTCCCGCGGAGGAGGGGCCCCTGCCAGGCCCGACGTGCCCGCGGCCCCGGACGCGAGGGGCCGCCCTCCGGACGGCGGGGGCACGGGGCTCCCGTGCGGACGGCGCGCCGCCCCGCCCGGTCGGGTCTCACGGGCGGGGCGGCGCGGTGAGAGGGGACCCCCCGGGGCTCGGCGCTCGCGGGCCCCGGGGGACGGTCCCGGGGTGCGCCTGCGGACGCCTTCGGCGGGCTCGGCGGGCCCTGGAACGGTCCCGGCTAGCCGTCGCCGCCGGGGAGCAGGGAACCCAGCGGCCCCAGGTCGAGGTTGAGGTCGGCGGCGGACAGGCCGTAGCGCTCGCGCAGCTCGGTCATCCGCTCGTCGAGCAGCATCAGGGTCATGCCGATGCGCTCCTCCTGCTCCTCGGTGAGGTCGCCCTGGTCCACCCGGCGCAGGGCCTGCCGCTCCATGAGCTGGCGCACCAGCTCCACCACCGTGAGCACCAGTTTGATCAGGTCGCGTTCCACGGTGTCGGGTTCGGTCTCGATCCTGTGGCGCAGCCTCTGCTGCTCCGTCCGGGGCCCGGAGGCGGCCTCCCCGCCCCGGGCCGTGCCGTCCAGGGCGTTCTGGAGCTCGCCCAGGACGTCGCGCCCTCCGTCGGCGCCGGAGGCCCCGTCCAGGTCGCGGACGACCGCCCCCGCCGTGTGCTGCCGGGAGTCCCCGGCTCCTCCTGCCATGCTGTCCCCCTTCGGTGAGGTCGGGTGTCAGTCCTGACGGATCCATCCGGCCAGGGGATGGCCGTGCTCCCACGGCGAGGGCACGTCCTCGTTGATCGAGGACACCAGCGCGCGCAGGGACACCCGGACCAGGTCGACGTCGGCGATGGAGACGGTCAGGTCCCCCGTGATCACCACCCCCTTGGCCAGGACGCGGTCGAGCAGGTCGACCAGGGAGATCTCGCGGTTGGCCAGGGGGTGGTCCTCGTCCAGCATGCGCGTGAGCGAGTAGGGGCCCTGAGCGGAGCCGGACGCGGACCCGTCGCGGGCGCCCGGGCCCTCCACCGGACTCATACGCCCACCCCCGGGGAGGCGAAGGAGTAGGGCGCCCACGGCCCGGAGACCTCGACCCGCGTACCCGCCGACGCCCGGGAGTCCAGCTCGCGCACCGTGTCGAGGAAGGCCTCCACACGGGCGTCCTCCACCAGGTAGGCGGTGTTCATGACGTTCTCTCCGGGGGCATCCGAGAGCGCCGAGTCCTGGGGCCGGTGGTGCTCGCGGGCCCGGGACAGCGCTCCCAGCGCCTCGTCGGCCTCCTCGCACAGCCGCGCGGCCCGCTGCCAGGCGTCGTCGCGGCTCTCGCGCTGCTGTCTGCGCCTGCGGAGGTACGCCTTGCCCGGGCTCTCGCCCGGAGGCGCGGCTTCGGCCGGCGGCGCGTCCTCGGGACGGCGCGCTCCGGTCTCCGCGTAGACCTTGACCCCCAGCTCGACGCAGCCCTCCAGCCGCCGCAGGACGGCGTCGAAGGACGCGTGCTCCTCCCGGAGCACCTGGCGCACGCGCCCGTCCCCGCGGTAGACCGTCGCCAGCCTCAGGGGCACGGCCACGGTCCGGCGGGCGGTCCTGTCGACGACGCCGTGGTGCGCCCTGGCCACCGCCTCCAACCAGCGCAGGTCCTCGAGGTTGGCCTGGAGGGCCGACTCGTCGAACTCGTGCAGGGGGACGGCGCTGACCACGGCGGCGAGGTCGCCCTCGGCCACGAGGTGCACCGGATGCCCCCCGACCCCGGTCGCCCCGTCGAGCGCACCGGCCCCGAGGGGACGGCACACGGCGTAGACGTAGCTCGCGTACTCAGCCCTGTCCATGCTCCTCCTCGCCGTCTGCCCCGGTCCCGGAGGCCCCGCCTCCCCGCGCGGCTGCGCCGGCCGCGTCCTCGGGGGAGGCGTCCGCCCGCCCGTCCGCGGCGACCCGGGGCGCCCGCCCCTCCTCCAGCGCGGCGATGCGCTCGCGCAGGAGCCGGTTCTCCTCCTCCAGCTCCTCGTCCCCCCGCTTCATCGCGCGGGAGGACAGCGCGGGGTCGTGCTCCCACCAGTCGATGCCCATCTCCTTGGCCTTGTCCACCGAGGCGACGAGGAGTCGGAGCTTGACGGTGAGGAGCTCGATGTCGAGGAGGTTGATCTTGATGTCGCCGGCGATGACCACGCCCTTGTCGAGCACGCGCTCCAGGACGTCGGCGAGGTTGGCGGACGAGGAGCCCCCGGAGGAGCGGATCTGCCGGGGCTCGCCGCGCCACGGGGTCGGTTCACTCACGGGTCCCCCCTTCCTCCGCACCGGGCCGGGGCGCACGGGTGCGGGTCACGGGCACGCCTCCGTCGGCTTCGGAGCCCCGGCCCCCGGCCCTCCGGGGGCGCCCGGCTCAGGAGCGCTCGCCGGCGCGGGGCTCGTCCTCGTCGACGTACTCCTCGTCGTCGTCCAGGTCCTGTTCGTCCGCCTCATCAGAATCCTCGTCCGCAGGCTCTTCATCAACGGGCTCCTCGTCCTCGGGCTCCTCGTCGAGGAGTTCCCCGTCGGTCTCCTCCGGGTCCTCCTCCGGCTCCTCCGAGTCCTCGTCCCGGGGCTCGTCCTCGTCGGGCTCCTCCCCGTCGTCGGGGTCGTCCTCGTCCTCGGGGTCGTCCTCGTGCGGGGGGCCGGGGTCCAGCTCCGCGAGCCGCTCCCGCTCCTCCGGGTCCAGCTCCGCGAGTTCGGCGGCCTCGTCCTCGTCCAGCCGCGCCAGCTCGTCCCACTGCTCCTCGGAGAGGCCGGCCTCCTCGAGCTCCAGGGCGTCCTCGTGGGAGAGGACGACCTCCCCCTCGCGCACCTCCCCGCGCCAGCCTCGCATCTCCTCCGCCTCGGACAGGGCCATCATCATGACCTGGCGCCGATAGTGCTTGAGGTCCAGCCGGAGGCGTCGGCCCTGGGCCCTCCAGAGGTTGCCGGTGCGCTCGAAGAGGCCCTTGGGGTAGTACTCCACCACCAGCAGGACCCGCGTGAGGTTCTTCCCCAGGGGGTGGAAGGTCACCGCGCCCTTCATGGTGCCCTTGGCGGCCTCCGTGGACCAGGCGATCCGGTGGTCCTGCACCTGCTCGGTGACGGCGGCCTTCCAGCTCCGGCTCGACCAGAAGACCTTGCCCTTCCAGTGCGAGGTGGTGTCACCGGTCTTCTCCACGCTCTGCACGCCCTTGGCGAAGGAGCCGAAGTCGGGGAAGCGGGTCCACTGGTTGTAGGCCACACGCACGGGGACGCCGACGTCGATGTCCTCGACGATGTTGACGCTCTTCGGGGGCTTGCCGCCCCCGCCTCCCTTGCCGAAGGCCTTCCCGGCCTTGTTCTTGAGGCCCTTGGCCCCACCGGAGACCACGGCTTTGACCGGGCCCTCGCCCCGGACGAGCTTGCGGCCGACCTCGCCCACCACGGGGGCGCCGGCGACACCCTCGCCGGACAACCGCTCGACCGTGCTGCCGAGCTTGCGGGCGGCGCCGGTCACCACACTGCTCGCCTTGGCGCTGACGTAGTCCTGGACCGCGTCGGCGAGCTTGGAGGTGCCCTCGTTCCTGTCGGCGGCGGAGCGCAGGCGGGCCAGGGGGCCGTCGGACTCAGCCACGTCCATCACCGTCCCCCTCGCCGTCCTTGCGTGCCGGGCGCTTGCGCTGGGCGGCCTTGCGCGTACCGCTGCCCGCCTTCCCTGCGGCGCCCGCCGCGGCCCGTACCGGCGCCGTCCTCTTCACCTTGGCCTTGCGCCGCCCCTTCTCGGGGGAGGACCCCTCGGAGGCCTTCCCGGAGGAGGGCGCGGCGGTGTCCTCGTCGTCCTCGCGGGCCCCGTCCCCGTCGGACCGCTCCGCCCCGCCGGCGACGGTGTCCGCCGCGCTCTTCCCGGCGCCGGAGACGGTGTCGGCGGCGCCGGACCGGAGGCTCTCGGTCCGGTCGTTGAGGGAGTCGGCCAGGGAGCCCGCCCACTTGCCGGCCAGGTTGCCCGCGGCGGCCTTGCCCACGTTGAGCAGCTGCTCCCGCGACTGGTTCCTCAGCTCGCCCACCACAGGCAGGGAGGAGACCTCCTTCAGCAGGCCCTGGGCGAGCAGCTGGGGCTTGATGTCGAGTTTCTTCGCGCCGAGGTAGAGGCCGAGCCCTAGGGCGAGCTTCAGCTTCTTCTTCCGGCCGAGGATGTAACCGCCTACGGCGGCGGCCACGATTTTCGCCGTGTCACTCACGGGTTCACACCTCAATGTCGTCTATCGGAGACCCTGGTACCTCTCGGCTTCCTCCAGCTCGTCCAGCAGCTCGTCCTCGAGCCTGTCGAACTCGTCCGCGGACAGCTCGCCCCGGTCGAACCGCTCCGACAGTTCGGCCAGGCGCTGCCGGATCCGCGAGGGGTCGTACACCTCCCGCTCGGCGGCCTCCAGGACCTGGCGCGCCGTCCAGTCCGCGAACCGGACCGGAGCGACGGCGGGAGCGGTGAGGATCGCTCGGAGAAGGCCCATGTGCCCTCCTCTCGTTCGGGCCGGGGCGATCGCGCCCCGGTTCAGCGCGGCGGAGCCGTCACGAAGCTGTAGGGGGGAAGCGGGCCGTTGACCCGGATCTCCAGGAGGGTCCCCCACTTCTGCTGGAGCTCACCCGCGACGCGGAGGAAGTCCTCGGTCTGCTCCCTGCGGACCAGGACCGAGACGTTGGCCAGGCAGCCGCCCACGAGCGGGCCCATGGCCACGCGCTCGGCGTGCTCGGCCAGGGACCGGGTGACGGCCTCGGCGTCGCGCTGCCTCAGGGCCTCCAGGGCCTGGGAGACCTGCTCGCCGAACTCCATCTGCTCGGCGGGCGTGCCGCCGCCCGAGGCGCGCAGGGCCTCGTTCCTGGCCCGGAGCGACTCGTCGTCGAGGAGCACCAGCCGCAGCGCCGCCTCCTCGATGTGCGTGGCCTTGACGTTGAACTCCACCCGCTCGGCCAGCCGGGCGAGCAGCTCGGAGTAGTGGTCGGCCCCGCGGTCGAGCTCGGCCGCGACCGCCTCGTCGTCCGCGCTCACCGCGCCGAAGCGCAGTGGCAGGACGCCGTGCCCCTGGGCCAGGGCCTGGAGCACGTCCTGGTGGGCCGTCAGGTCACGCCGCTTGGCGCGGAGCCCCTCGGGTGCGTCGCTCGCCGCCGCGGCCAGGCCGCCGGCGCGGACGAAGCGCAGGGGGGCGGGGCTCTCGCCGACCCCGGTGAGCTTCAGGTGGTCGAGCGACTCGTCGTCGCGGACGATCCCGTAGACGTACGTGCTCATTCGTCCTCCTTCTTGGCGGAGGCGCGGCGGCGGGAGCGGGCCGGGGCCTTCTCCTCGCCCCTCTCGTCGTCCTGCCCCTTGGAGAAGGACTCGGATATGGCCTCGGCGGCGCCGGAGAGCGCGCCCTTGGACTTGCTGCGCGCGCCCTTCTCCATGCCGCCGTTCACCAGGTCGGGGAGCCCGGCTCCGCCGCTGTTGGTCAGGTCCAGGCGGTTGCACGCCTCGGCGAAGCGCAGGTAGGTGTCGACGCTCGCGATCACGATACGGACGTCGACGGTGAGGAGTTCGATGCCCACGAGGGAAACCCTCGCGAACACGTCGACCACCAGCCCCTTGTCGAGGATGAGTTCCAGGACCTCGTAGAGGTTGCCGGAACTCCGGCCCCCGCCGGAGGACTGCTGCATCACGGTCATCGGAATCGTGCTCCTTTTCGTCAGTGAAGAACCGAAGGGCAGATACTCCTGTCCAGTGCGCAGAAAATGGGGTCATGTCCCGTCGGAACGGCCTCGCGTGTAGCGTTTCACGCGCCGATAGCCCTGGATTTCACCGTCCGAGTCGAGTTCCACGGAATAGGTGGCCAGCATGCTCACCGTGTCCGGGACGCGTCGTAACTCGAGTGTCTCCAGGTTCAGGCTCCATCCTTCGCCGTCCCGCTCGAAACTGGAAACGCTTTCGACTTCGATCCCGGTGATCTCCTCGAACTGTTCCCGGGCCTCCCGCAAGCGTTCCATCATTGATTTTCTGCCTGGGGAGCGAGGCGGGGGACGGCCTTCGCTTCCGTTGTCTTGGCTCATGGATCTCCTGTCCAATGGCCATTGTCCGAATTCGTTCTTCCTGCCCTCAGGACTAACCACTACCACGAAAATTCCGGGCAAAACGTCCCGCTGGTCAGAGGCGGGGGAGAAGGGCGTGTTCCACCGGGCCGGAGGCGCGGAGCCGGTTGCGGGAGACCCCGCCGGGGGCGGTGCGCGGGACGGTCCGGCCCGGCACGCTCACCGGGCCGCGCCGGTGATCCGTTCCAGGGTCCGCCGCCCCGTGCGGCTCATGGCCGGATTGCCGTACCGGTAGTACCAGACCAGCCCCATGGCCTGCTGGAAGGCCCAGGCCCGGCCGCGCTCCCACTCCTGGTCGCCGCTGTCCAGGGCCTCCCTGAACGCGTGCCTCGGCCCTTCGTCGAGCAGGTGCCAGGCACAGACCAGGTCCAGTGCCGGGTCCGCCGGCCCCAGGCCGCCGACGTCGAGGACCCCGGCCAGGTGCCCGTCCCGTACCAGCAGGTTGCCGGGGATCAGGTCTCCGTGGCACATGAGGTCGGGCTCCCCGCCCCGGGGCAGCTCGCGCATCCCCTCCCAGAGCCCGCGCAGGCGCGGTACGTCCAGCAGCCCCTCGCTGCGTTCCAGGCAGGTGCGCATCCACGCGTCGTGGTCGCCGATCCGGCCGCCGCGACCCGCCCCCCGGAACGCCCGGCCGCGTGTGTCCACGGCCCGTACCCCGCGGACGAACTCGGCCAGGTCCAGGGCGAACCCCGTGCTCCCGCCCGGGGCGAGCCGGTCGGCCGGGGTCCCCGGCAGCCAGGTCTGCACTGCCCACGGCAGCGGATACCCCTCCTGCGGCCCCCCGATCGCCACGGGCTCGGGGGTGGCGAACCGTGTGCGCCCGAACAGCTCGCGTGCGGCCGCGGCCTCCGCCCGCAGCCGGCGGCCGATCTCCCCGGGGACCCCCGGCCGCAGCGGGAAGCGCAGCGAGAACCCCTCGCCCAGGCGGAACACGGTGTTGTCCGTGCCCCCGGGGAGCACGGGCGCGAGCGGTAGACCGGCCCACTCCGGGAACTCGGCGGCGACGATGCGGGCGGCCGCCTCCGCGGACACCGCGACCTGGCCCTCGTGCATGTCCATCGACCCAGTCTGGCCACCCTCGCCCGGCGGCGCACCCCGTTTTCCGGCCCGGCTCCCTATCCGGCGCCCACCCTCCGGGACCGTCGCACCGCGGGGACTCCGGCGGATCGGCCCAACCGGACCCGGGCGCTTCGTTCCACGCCGCATCCACGGGCCGTGTCGTCGGGAACCTTGTCGGGACCTACCGGCTTCCGGTCGGCGTCGCCAACGGTGCGCGTGGCATCGTTGCAGCATGAGCCCGGAACGGCGAGGCGCCGGAGGGCTCATGGACGAGGCGGGTGCGTTCGCCGAGCTCGTACGCAGGCTCGGCCTCGACAGCGGGGCGGCCGACACGGCTCCTGATCGGACGAGCGTTCCGATCCGCCGGTGTTGAGGGGCGTGAGGTGAGCTCGCCGTACGTCATGCCGGTTCTACGGCTCCTACCCGTCCACGTGTGGAGGATCAGATGATCCGGCCTTGCACTCGGGAGGGAAATAGGCCACCCTTGCCGTCATGATGACGCACATCGCATGGAAGGGCGGCCTCCGCCCGGGCCTTTGAGGGCCCCTGAGTGGACCCTCGGCGACCCCGCCGACGGACGATCCACTTTTCTTCAACACATCACCTCTCTTTTCGCCGAGCATGGCGAACCGCCTTGGCCGAACGACGGCCGGCCGTTTCCCGACGATCCCCCCGACTGGGCCAACTCCGTGATGAGCAGCCTCGTCCTCGACGGGATCCGCACCCACCACTTCGGGGCCGGCACGGAGACGGAGCGGGCCGACACACTTGCCGAGACCATCGCCCGCATCGTCGGGGAACCTCCTGACACCGCCGCCGCGCAGCTCTTCCACGACGCGCTCGCCGACACCGACGCCCTGACGGTCGTCGACCACCTCCTCGAACCACTCGCTGCACGCAAGGTGTCCCGTCGCCGTACACGGGTGCTCGCCAGGTGGACAGCCGAGCACGGCACCCACCGCAACGCGGTCAAGATCGCGCTCGCACTGCTGGGCCTGTGCGGAGATGAGCGGGAGCGAGAGCTCCTCGTCCTGCTCGGGTCGCTGGACGAGTTCACCCTCTATGCGGCTGTCGCGCTGCGACGTGCCGTACCCGCCCCCGAGCCGAACTTGTTCTGTCTCGCCCGACGGGCCACGGGGTGGGGCCGCATCCACGCGGTGAAGCGGCTGGAGGGCACCACCGACCCCGCCGTCCGCGCATGGCTGCTGCGTGAGGGGTTCCGCAACGGTGTCACGGACGAGTACCTCGCCCACTTCGCCGCGGTGAACGGGGGGCTGCTGGGAGCCCTTACCGGTGACGGGACACAAGGGGAAGTGGATGACGAACTGCTCGATGGGGCCGGCGGCATCCTCAGCGCCATGGCCCGGTCCGAGGGTGGTCCGGCCGAAGGCCTGGCCGACTACCCGGACGCGTTCGCCGCGCTCGAACGCTACGCCGAACTGGTCGATGCCGCACCCGCCACCCTGAGCCGCCTCGCACACCTGGCCGGAATCCGTGACCACCTCCTCGGCGACCCCGGGGGATCGGGGCACCCGGTCCACGAGGTCGCCCGGCTCGGACGACAGTTCGCGCAGATACTGGAGCGTCCGGAATGGGAGGAGCGGGTCCGCGTCCACCTGGCCGAGCCCGAGGGGGAGGATTTCGGCATTGCGCTGGGGGCGGCCGACCGCCTGGGGATGAGACCGTTCGACGATGTCCTTCGACGTCTGCGCATCGCACCACAGGACTCCTTCGCCTGGCACTGGGCCTTCCGCTGGGTCGCCCCTGGGCGTGTGAACGAACTCGTGGGACTCGCCGAGGCCTTGTTGCCGACAGACGAGCTGACGACAGGCCCGTCCGAGGCGTCGTCGGTGGGGCCCGGGTACGAGAACGATCGTGCTCTAGAGGGCGTCCTGCGTTGTATGGCCGAAACCCCGGGTGCGGGTTGGCCGCTCGTCCGTGCCGGACTGCGCAATCGTTGCATCGGCGCGCGTTCGGCGGCGATCGGCGCTCTGGAGGCGTGGCAGGAACGGTCCCTTCCGACGGAGGCGATATCCGTGCTCCGCCTGGCCGAGTCCGAGGAACCGCACGCCGAGACCAGGGAGAGGATGTCGGCCCTGATCGGACGACTCGACCCTGCTTCCGGGGCGGTCTGAACCCGTGGAGGCCACGGCCCGGGGGGTGCTCGACGCCGGCCCGGGCCGTGTTCCCCGTTTGTCCGATCGTGGCGGGCGAAGACCCGCCGGACCGGGGCGGCCGGGCGCACCGCCCCCTGCTGATCGCGGGGGTCCGGGAGTCGGCGCACGCCTCATGCGCGGTCGTGCGCCCCAGACCGCCGGTGCGCCTTCCACGCCCGGTGGAGTCCACGCCGACGCTCGTACTCCTTCTTCGCCCGGTTCTGCGGATCGGTCTCGGGGGACTGGGACGCCGGGCCCATGACGTGCAGGAGCGCGTAGTTGATACGGAATCCCGTCCTGTACAGCAACGAGAACGAGTCCTTCCCACGCGGCTTGTCCATGGCCGTCCACCTTCACCGTTCGCCGGGGTCGCGGACGTACGCCGCGAGAGTGCAGTCGAGCAGAGAATCCATCGCCGTGAAATCCGCGGCCTTCTCCGCTCAGCAGCGTATCCGCCCGGTTTTCGCCCTCCCGGGCGGCCCGGCCTACACGGGGCCCCGCCCCGGGCCCGGCGTCCGGCACAGGGACGACATCTCCCGGGCTGCGCTGCTGCGCGGCCCCCGGTCCGGGGTGCGTTCGACCGGCCGGTGCCACTAGGTGTCGGACATCACGAGTCCACGCTGTTCAGGGGGCGACTCCGCCGTGGTGCGTAGGGGACCACGGGTGTCCGCGCGGGGACCGAAACGGATCCAGGCCAGCTCCTGCGCCCGATGCCGGTCGAGTACGAGCAGACTGCGCACGCCCGGCGCAAACGCCGCGGGCCTGTGCCGGGTGACCGCGCGCAGCCGTCGCCAGCGCCGCGAATGCGCCCGGTGGCTGCGCTCGGTCACCCGCCGTCCCCGGGCGTCCTGCCCGTTGCGGGCCTCCTGCGGAGTGGCGTCGATCATCACCACGTGCATCTCGTACCGGCGGAGCCGGCAGAGCAGGGCGAGCAGCACGCGGACCGGGCTCCGGGTCCCGCACTCGTGCAGCACCACCGGGCCGCCGCGCAGCGCCGCGGCCACCCGGACCAGGTGCAGTACGTGCACCACCCAGCGCCACAGCGGGTAGGGGATCCGACCGAGCAGCGGTCCCAGCTGGTACCGCGACTGCAGCGAGTCGATCACCCGCACACCCTCCGAGGTGAGCACGGTCCGCTCCTCGTTCTCGCGGAGTCCGAACAGCCGCCGCAGCAGGGTGCTCTTCCCGGCCCCGGGCACCCCGGCGACCAGGACCAGGGACCGCCGGGGGTAGACCATGCCGCGCACTGTCGCGTCATTCACCGTGGGCACGTACCGCGCCAGCCCTTGGAACATCTTCGGCAGCTCCTCCGACCTTCGCGCCGGTGGGGCGCGGCTCTGCAGCGGCCGCGTCACCTATGTCATGACGCTACCGGGCATCGGCGGCTCCGGAAAATGCAGGGCTCCCCACTGCGGCGCGTGCCGGGATCGCCTCCCGCCATACGAGAGTCAGCCCCAGGGGCCACGACTTGAACCCACAGATGAGGAGTCCGCGTTCGGGAAACGGTCCGGGAGGGTTGTTGAAGGCCCCTGGTTCCCGACGGGGTTTCGGGAGGCCATGGACGGCTTTCGCCACCGCCTGCCGCAGGTCGCGGAGAACGTTGGTTGCCTGAAGAGCCGATCTTGCGGCGGTACCGCCGCAATTGCCGGGTGAGGAAGCGCAGGGCAGAGCTGGACACGTCGACGCCCACCGGGCAGACAAGCACGTGAAGTCTCTGGTTGAGACGGTTCTCCTGGTCGAAAACCCCTCTATCAGGGGCTTCACCACGTTGTCAGCCCAACTGCCCCAGGTCAGAGGCAGGAGCGATGCCTGCCCCACCGTTCCCGTCCGCGACGGCAAGAACCCTGCCGGCCCGATCGTGGCCGTCGGAGCGGACGCCTGGACAGCCTTCGCCGGCCCTCCGGGGGGCGTCGAACCTGGTCACGGGGCATCGAACCTGGTCACGGTCAGCGCCTTGTCCCACCGGGCGGCGGCCAGGTCGTCGTGGCGGATCATGAATTTCGTGTAGTACTCCTCGTAGACGCCCCCTTCGCTGGCGAGCGGTATCCAGTCGCTCGCCAGCCGGAGCGCGTCCTCGTCCAGAGAGGAAAACCACTCTCCCCCAGCGAGGGTCTTCGCCGTGATGCTGCTGACCGTCGCATCGTCATCGGCGTACCCGCCGATGACGTAGTAGGCGCCGGACGACCAGAGGCCGTAGGCCAGAGACCGAAGTTCGTCCAGGTGCGGCAGTTCACGCTCCATGTACCGGGCCAACCGCTGCTGGAAGGGTGACATGTCGTCCCACTCGAGATCCTCCCAGAACTCGTGCCAGCCCTCCTCGTCCTCGTCGCCCTCCTCGAGCCAAAGGGGGAGAGCGGCTCTGAGCCCGTCGGCGCAGACGTCGATCCGCTCGTCGACACACGCGGAGTCGGGGGGTTCCGCGACCGCCGTTTCGGTGCCGTCCGGCACATACACGACTCGTGCGTACTGTCCCGGATCGGCCCGCGGTCCCTCGCAGTCCATCTCTTTGTCGACGAAGAAGAGCAGCGTCCCGTTTGCCGGCAGGTCGAAGCCGTCGACCCTCGGCAGCGCCCCGCAATCGACGGAGAGGAGCAACGGCAACGGAATGTCCCCGGCGGACGGCCACTCCATGCCCACCGGCAGCCGGGGCACCCCACCGATGTGCCCGACCGGAGGACCATCGCCACGCGCGGACAATCCGATCGACAAACGAAGGTGTTGGCTGAACCTGTTGATCTCGTCGTCCGGGATGCCCGACTCCAGCGCTGCCCGACGAAACTCTCCCTGATGATCCATACCCGAGAAGATAGGCCCTTTTCGACGCGGCTGTGCCGGCAGGGTGTTGGCGGGGATGGGTCGTCCATGGTGGATGCGAGTGGTCGATCACCGTGGACCATCCCGGCGATCCGCCTCCAGGAAGCCGCGCGGCTCCCGGGCGAGGTCGCATTCCCTCTCCGGGAGCATGGTCAGCCCTGTCTTCCAAGTGCCACTCGTCGCCATCGCCGTTCGGATGGACGACAACTGGAGGTCGTTCGCTGACTTCGCGATCGAGCAAATTCTGATCGCGCCTGAATCCGCTACCTACAAGTCCGGGAACGACACCTATGCTTTCACGGCGCCAGTGCAGATCCGAGACAGTGACGGAAACGTTGTCAGTACTTACCGGCCTTTGGTCTCCGTTGCCAACGAGTCACGCAACATCATCACTGCCTACCCCCGGCGCGGGTAGGCGCTGGAGGGCTTATGGACGACACATACCTGTTCACCGAACTCGTGCACCGTCTCAACCTGGATGACGGCTCAGCCGACGAGGCCACCCACCGGAGAGGTGTTCTGCTTCGCCGGTGGCAGGGCCGTGATCTGAACCCGCCGTACATGCTGCATGTGGACCCGCCGACGCTGGGAGAGCACCTGCGGTCCATGGAGGGCATCAGTGAACTATTCCCCGGCGCTGCTCCTGAGATTGGTGCGCTGCGGCTGTTTCTCGTCCACATCGAGGAGGCCGTCGAGACCGCTCCGCAGGGCCATCAGCACTTGGTGATCGGTCCGGCCGGGGTGTACGCGCAGCCAGATGCTCCCCCGCGGACCGATCGCGGCGTTTAACGCAGGGCTGGCATCTTCCGTTCTGCGTTACGGCGGTGTCTCGCGCTGGCCGCGGAGCCGGGCATGAAGGTGGTGCGAACGAGTTGATGCACACGACCACGCTTTCAGGACACCTGCAGGCCGATGCTCCCTGAGGTGACAGAAGCGGTGGTGTGAACGACCGCAAGTTATGTCCGGAGCGGTGCCCATGCCGGGGCCCTTGGGTTGGCACGCTCGGGAACCCCTTAACGTGTGGTGTTTGGGGCGGACATGGCCGGTGGGCTATGTTCGCCCCCGTGCGGTGTCAGGGCACTACCAGGGCGCTGGTGGGCGGACACAGGGCCGCCCCAGGCCGGGCCCACAGGGTCACGCTCAGGCAAAGTGCTCCGCGAGGTGGGCCTCCACCTGTACTGAACCTTGCACTGGGGAGCACGCCAGGAGCACACAGCACCCGAAAACACGACGAGGACCCCTCGCGGAGTCCTCGAACACCCCGTATGACCTGGGGTTTTGTGGCGCACCCGGCAGGATTCGAACCTGCGGCCATCGGATTAGAAGTTCGATGGTTACTTAACGTGGCGCGTCGCTACGTAACGTTTCCTGTCATCTCATCCGATCCGACACGCCGTCTGAGGCCGTGTGATGCCGTCTGATGTCGTGTTAGTACGGAACTGCGGAGCATAAACGGAGCACGAGCCGGCGGTAGGCGGCGTCCGATGGCACCTTGCGATGTCCATATGGGCTGGGAGCTACCTCGTGTCACAACGCGAAGAGGCGGCCACGCATCCGCAGGGGACGGCGCTCATGTCGTCCACGCCGCTGTCCTCCACCTACAACCAGGGCGGACGGCATCACCTCCTCCATGCTCTCTTCGAACGGATCGGCCTGTCCCTGACCGAGGAGATCCGATCTCGAGCCCCGGGCGGAGCCACCCTGGAGACCATCGCCTTCACTAACCAGCCCGAGACCGGCACGGGATCGGGCCCCGACGCACGGATCTCCGCTGACTTCACCTATCTGTTCGGGGTCAAGACCATCCGCGGCACGGTCGACGTGGAACAGCTGCGCGCTCATCTGAAGGCTCTAGGGAAGGGGTAGGGCAACTATTTCTCCTTCTCGCCCCCGATGCGACACGGCTGCCGAGCGTCGTCTGTCTGCCGGACCAGTGGGTGGTGTGGCTCCGGTGCCGCGCGACTCCGGGACGGTGAGCGGCAACCTGCACCGGCCCCGCCGCTACCATCGCGGCTTGCAACGGGTGTTCTACACCTCCGCGCTGATCAGCATCCGCTGCTGTCCGGCCTCGCGTGTGTTCTACGACCGCAAGCGCGCCGAGGGCAAACGGCACGTCCAGGCGTTACTGGCGTTGGCGCGCCGCCGAGTCAACGTGTTGTGGGCGCTCATTCGTAACGGACAGTGCTATCAACCTTCACCTCCAGTCACACTCGCGGCTTGACAACTCCATTAGGAGGTGATCGAAGCTCACGAGCTGTGCCTAGCTAATACAGTCAAGTCGTAAGCTCGTTCGACCGTAGGAGTCGGGATGTCGGGACACGCCAGCACTGCACTCACCGACCGCGCCGGCACGTCAATCGTGGACTTCATCGTCTCCCACGATCTGGGCTGGATCTTTCGGGAGCAGACGGTCGTGGACCAAGGCGTCGACGGCCAGGTCGAGGTCGCTGTCGATGGCCATGGGACGGGGCGCTTGATCGCAGTACAGATCAAGTCCGGCCACTCGCATTTTCGGCGTGTCAAGGACGGCTGGGCCTTCTACTACTCCGCCCGCGAACGGAAGTTGTGGCTCGGCCACGCCCTGCCGGTGATGGTCGTCATGGTCGATCTGGACAGTCGAACAGCCTATTGGCAGCGCATCAGCCCCTCGACGGAGCGACAGACCAAGAAGGGTTACGCGGTGACGCTCCCCGTGGGCCAGACTCTGGACACGGCTGCGGAAGCCTGGGAGCTGGCCGCGAGCGGCTTAGAACAACGTGCCGCTGAGCGGTACGAGGCAAATCTCGAAGTGCTCCCACCTCCGGTACGCCGATTGATCGAGACCGAGGGCGCAGGCAGTGCGCAAGGCCAACTCGTTGCACTGCACCTTGCCGAAGGCCGTGCAAACCCGGCTGGTACCGCCCAAGCGCTCATGACCGCGCGACCGACGTGGATGCGCACCCAGAGTTCCTGGCCCTGGCGCGCACTGGCCTCTTACTGCGCCAACCACGACGCCATGCGCGAAGCCGCCGACGCACTGGAGATCGCGGCGGAATCCGGTGGTGAGACGACTGGAGGACGTCTGGCTGCTGCTGCCCTTTACTGCTCTGTCCAGGACCGGACCAGAGCAGGCGAGCTGGTGAAAGCGGCTCGGGAACGCGGTGGCGCAGACGTGCTTGTAGCAATCGTCGAGGCTAGGCTTGAACACCCGGACGGTGATGCCTCTCCGCTGCGCATCGATGCAGTCCTTGCCGCCGGAGGCACGGGCATCAGCACGAATGCAACTGCGCAGACCTTCCTCGCCGAACAAGCGCTCCGAGCCCGCGACCCGGTCAGGGCACTCCGCCACGCTGAGCGCGCGTTGGCACTCGAACCAGACGTGACCGAAGTCATGGCGCTTATAGCGCAAATCTACGTACAACGTTCCGTGACCAACGATGCCCAAGTCGACGACACGACGCAGGCAGGGGAATTGTTGAGCACCGCTGTCGAGCAGCGTCGCCAGTGGGAGGGACCCACACTTGATCTGCTGGTCAGCCTTGCACGAGTGCTCACGATTCGTGGCGAACACAGCACTACACTGCGGTGGCTGCTTCCGCCGCCGCACGGAACAGCTAGCCCTGGGGAAGCCAACGATCCGGTCCTGTTGCGGTACGCGCTGACAGCCGCGCACTTCCACGGCTCCTCCGAGCTTGTCGATTCGGTGATGGCTCAGATGACGGGCAGCACCAAAGACCAGGTTGCAAAGGCGCAGCTTGGTCTCCTTGAGCTGACCGAACTGGAGACGAAGAAGCTGTGGACTGAAGAGCTCGCCCGAGCCGAGGCCGATCAAGACTGGGAAGCGGTCGCCCAGTCGGTGCATCGCCTTGCCACGTTGGGCGTCGATGTCACTGATCGTCTCGATCCACTTATGCGCGATGGCATCCTCCCAACAGGCACTCAGCGGTTGCCGAAGGCGATCCTTGTCCTTCAGCAACGTCCCGAGGAAGGGCAGGCTCTGCTGCGTTCCCTGGCTTCTGAGGATGTCAGCGCCGCAGAGCACTTGGTCGAGACACTGGTATCCATGGGCCATGTTGATGATGCCGCTGAGGCCTGCGCTGCGGCCTTCGAGCGGTTCCGAAGTTCCCAGTTCCTGACACGACGTGCCCTGCTCATTTTTGATAACGACGCGGCCGAACGAGCCGAAAGCGTCCTACGTGAGGCCTTGAGGATTGAGGAGGCGCCCTCTGAGCGACTCATGCTCGCCACCCGCTTGGCGAAGCTCGCGATCGATGCTCAACAGTGGTCAGAAGCAGAGTCAACCCTGTCGACTGCACTCACATACCAGAATCCTTCTCCGGATCTATTGGTGTGGAACCTCGTCGAGGTTCAGATCTTCGGAGCTGCTGGGGACCGTGCCGCAGCGACCATCTCCCGCCATCGACCCCAGTGCCGTTCCGAGGCCGAGGCGCGCCTATGGGCGACTGCGATGATCAACGTCGCATGGGATGACGCCATCGCCTCAGAGGCAATCGCTCTGGCCTCTCGATTCTCCGACACCCCTGACCTGGCAACGGGCCTGCTGACGCATCTCGTAACAGCGACCCGCACCGTTACCGACGAGGGCACGGCCAAGACGGATAGCTCCCACAACGAGAGCAGCATCCTGGAAACAGCCCCTACCGATGACCGGCCCATGGTGCCCACTGAACTGCACCGACGTGCCTTCGAGGTACTCCAAGAGCTGATCGAGACCCACGGCGCGGCTACCGGTGCACAGGTCATCCAGAGCTCCTCGCCCGAAGAAGCGATGGAAAAGCTCACAGAGCTGGCTCGAAGCTCCGCACCACCGGATCTCACCGGTCTGCTGGACAAGATCGCTCGCGGTCACTTGCCCGCAGGCGTGGTGGCACTCGCAGCCCACACCACCTATACCGCAGTGCTGGTGCGGCGAGCTGCGGGACAGCTCGTCGCCGTCGCCGTCAACGACGACGAACACCAGGGCGAGATCGATGCCGCAGTCAAGGCGAGAAGAGGTCCAGTAGTCGTAGACCTCTCAACTCTGCTCGTGCTCTCCCAACTCTCAGATACAGACATCCTCACCGGTCAGGTTTCCACCATGCTTCTGCCTCGCATGGCCAAGCAAGATGTGCTGCGAGCATCAGTCGAGGCGCAGACTCTGGGAGCAAGTTCGGGCAGACTGGGATGGGACGGCCGTTCCGAGCGGCCAGTCTTCTACGAACAAACCGGTGAGGAATATCGCCTTGTGCGCGAGCGCACCGAGGCGATGGAAGCTATGGTCCGGCGTACGTTGACCAAGGACGTAGCTCCGTCGACGTTGTTCGGGGACGTGTCGGACATGATTCGGAATGCGCCGTGGACGGCCGCGATCGAGTTGGCGGCGCAGGAGTGCGTGCCTCTATGGTGCGATGACCTTGCTGTGCGTCGACTTGCTCGGAGCGTCGGCGTTGCAGCCTTCTCCACTTTGGCTCTGGCCGAGGTGCTACGTGACGCACGACTTCAGTCAGCACCAGGAACCGATGAAATCGACGAGGCGGTCCAATTCGCAGCGCGTGTCACTGGTGAACTACTTGCCGAGTACGTGGTCGATACCCCGGTTACCTTCGAGCAACTCACCGTGCAGGCATCAGCAGACGACTGGGTTCCTGCAGCGGCCGCCTTGGCGATCTCTCGACCCGCTTGGTGGGGCTGGCAGACTGACCCGATCAGCCAGCTTCTGCGCCTTTACGCGGCCGTCAGCGAATCCGACGCGACACAACTTCCTGAATGGCAGTATGCCGCGATGTTGGGTGCCGCGCGGTGGAAGTCGACACCTGAGGAAACGAGCCAATTTCTGGCGACTCTCGCACTTCTCGGTTGGGAACACAACCTCACTCGCGAACCGGTATTCGAAGACTTCGTCAAAGGCTGTCGCAACGCTCGCCGCGTCGCTAGCGATTTCGATGGTGTCGGCGATCCGATCCTGGCACTGCCTGTGGCCCGTACGTTGCTGAATAAGGCCGGAGTTACCAGATCTGAAGAGATCGTGCGTGCGCTCATCGCTGAGCTCGGTTCTCTCTCATCCGACACCTGAGTACTTCCTGTCGGGTTTGGTGGAGGCTGTGGTGTGTGCTGGGATCGCCTCCCGTTACTCGGGTGAGCGGCGAGTACAGCGACTCCATGGCCGGCTCGTCATGGAAGTTATGACTGGCTGGTCATGGCCTCCTGGGAGCGGCCTGGCCACAGTGGGCGCATGGATGGATTCGAAGAAGGAACCCCCGCTCTGACGCGGCTCGGCTCGGGCGGGTGCACCGATGGTGGCTGACCTGCTGACTCGACGGCTGAACGCCGACCACTGGGGCTTCAAAGCTGCCCGGCTGAGTGAGGCCGTGGAACTCGGAATCTCGGTGCCGCCCGCGTTGTGCCTTCGGGCCGAGGACCTGTCGCGAGCGACGGCCGAGGCGGTGAACGCGACCAACACCTGGCTCCGCCTGTACCGCCCCCGCCGCGTGGTGCTCCGGACCAGCGCACACGAGGACCTCGAGGAAAGCGCACAGGCGGGCCGCACCCTCTCCCTGCTGAACTGCCCGCCCGACGCCTCGGCGCTGTTGCGCACCATCGACCAGGATCTCCTCACCGCTGAGAACCTCGGCGGTAGTGACGGGGCCTGCGTCATGGTGCAGGAACAGATCGAGGCGCCCCTCTATGGTGTGGCCTTCTATGAGGACGGTCACCTGACGGTGGAGGCGGCCCGGCACACCGACGGCATCACTGCCGGCCGTCCGCCTCAAGCACGCGCTCGGGTGGAGGGGAACCGCTTCCACATCACGACCCAGGAGTTGCCCATCCCGGGGATGCTGCTGACCCGTCGTCTGCTCCGCACGTGTCGCCTCCTGCACGAGCACTTCGGCTTCGGAGTCGACGTGGAGTGGGCGTGGACCGGCGCTGGGGTCGTCGTGCTCCAGGTCCGCCCGATCACCAGGAGCCTCCTGGAGCGCGCCGCATGAGCGCGATGAGCAAGCTCGACACCATGACAACCCTGCGGAACCACGGGCTGCTGCGCATGCCCGTCCAGGTCTACCGCAGCCCGGGGCGGGTGACGGCCCGGATGATCCGTAGCGGTGTAGGCACCGGCGAGGCACTCGTTGTCCGGACCGCATCCGAGACCGAGGAGCGGAACCTGCCACGTCTGGTCGGTGTGGACGCTGAAGCCGCGGCGGCGTGGATCAACGAACTGCCACCGTCATTGTCCGCGTTGGTTCAGCCCTACGACCAGGTGCTGTTCTCCGTCGAGCTGGCCGTCTACGACGGCTTGGAGATAGCCGAGATCATCCCCGGTATCTGGGAGCTGGACAACCAGCTCACCCCGGCCATGGTCGGTGTCCAAGGTGATCGAGTCGACCTCACGGCCCTCGACACCGGAACCGCTCAGGCGGCGAGGTTCCACGACCTCCTCCGTGGCCTCTACGAGAGCTCCGCCCAGGTGGACGACTGGCAGGTCGCCATGGTCGTGGAGTGGGTCCGCGGCCGTCGCCGCGACCTGGCCGCTCTGCTCCGGGGCCTCGGTCATTCCTTCGGGCTCAAGCTGCACTACTCCACCCGCTTCGGGCTCTCCCCGCAGAACCTCCGCAGCACAGTGCCCCACCGCGAGAGCTGGACGGGGAACGAGAACACACCCAGCCCTGCGGTCGCGGTCCTGAACTCGACGAACGGACCGATTCCCAGTGGTCCGCTGCTGCTCGACGTGTCTCTCGCACGTGAGCAGCACGCCCAGCTCACCCGCTTCCTCAGCCGCTTGCGGGAGGCGGGGACCAGCGAGGTCTACCTGCGTTCCGGGCTGCTCTCCCACCTGGCCATCAACCTCCGCGAGGCCGGAATCTCCGTGAGGAGCGCCCATGGGTGAGTTCTGGGTGGTCGAAGGCATCGACGGAGCGGGCAAGAGTCACCTCCTGTCCCGCCTCACCGACAGCACCCGCGAAGCGGTCGTTCTCCGCAAGGACACCCTCCCCACGTCAGGCGACCCCCGGGCGGACGAACGCCTGTCAGCGATGCACCGCCTCACCTGGGGCTACGACCACGCCGAGCCCGTGTGGCACTACCCGGCCCGCTATTGGCTGTACACCCTCGCCGCCTGGTACGAGCTGTTCCACCACGTCCACGTGGCACCCGCGCTCTCCTGCGGCCATTCCGTGGTGGTCGACGGCTGGTATTTCAAGCACCAGGCCCGGATGACGCTTTCCGGCGACGAGCGGCTGGAGGACCTGGCCGCGCGGGTGTTCTCGGCCCTTCCCCAACCGGACCACATCGCCAAGCTGTCCACCCCCACGTACCTGGCCGCGGCCCGCCGCCACGGAAACTCCAAGCCCTCCGAACACGGAGCCTTCGTCACCAGTGAGGCGACCACGTCCGCGCGGAGCTTCACTGACTACCAGACCCGCACCGACCTCGCCCTGGGCCCGCTCCTCACCGCCCACCCCGCTCCCGTCCACACCATGGACAGCGGATCCGGTGCCGAGCACCTGCTGTCCCTTCTCCACAAGAAGGCCGCGCCATGACCACCACCGCGCCCGCGGCCGTTCCCACCGGTCACACGATGGGGAAGAGACTGGCCGACTACGTGCTCCCCAAGGTCCCGGTCGACCTGCTCACTGCCACCAACGGCAGAGCCTGGGTCTACCCCAACCGCTCCCTGTCCTTCCTCCTCGGCGGGGACAAACGCGAGGGGAAACGGTTCAACTGGCGCCGCCCCTACTTCACCGTCGCCGACCGGGTCCTGCACTGCGTGGTTCCACCGGGCCTCGACTACGCCCACCACTACACCCAGCTCATCCGCGCGGCCTGCGCACTCACCGGGCTCCCCGCCGACGTCACCACGGAACCCCCGGCGCCGGGACAGGGCCTGGAGTTCATGAACTACTGGCTCCCCGCACACCTGCCCGCCAGCGACCGGGTGATCCTCGGCTACGTCGAACCCCTCCTCCGCGACCGCACCACCGCCTGGGCCCACCGGCCCGGGTTCGGCTGGCGCACCGCCCGCGTCGGCAACGCCACCGTCCTCCTCCTGGGCTGCGAGTTCAGCTTCTGGGGCGACCTCGCCGGAGACCTGGTCACCGCCCTGGCCGCACGCGGGCACACCGGGGGAGTGGTCTACGTCGGCAAACTCGGCGGGCTCCAGCCGGACATGGCCCCCAACACCCTCGTCGTCACCGGCACCACCACCCGCATCGAGGGCCGCCATCTCACCTGGAACAGCGCCTTGGACCTCGCCCAGGCGCCCGCCACCCTCCGCTCCGGCGTACGGCATGCCACCGTTCCCAGCGTGCTGGACGAAACCCGCACCTGGTTCGAGGCCCACAGGGCGGACTTCGACGTCGTGGACCCCGAGATCGGCCACATGGCCCGCGCCGCCACCACCGCCGGCGTCACCTTCGACTACCTGCACATCGTCACCGACAACCTGTGCGGCACCTACGAACACGGCCTCTACGGCGAGCGCGCCGCACCCGTGGCCACCGGGCGCCGCCGCTGCCTGCACGACATCGAGACCATCCTGCACCGGAGCCTGCCATGACCATCACCGCACCCGTCACCGTCCTCGGCCTGGACTGGAGCGCACCGGACACACCGCGTCTGCGCACCACCGACCCCGCCGCCCCTGGCGGCAGCCAGCTCCTCCCCCTCTTGTGCGAGCACACTTTCCGCGTGAATGGCGACGAGCGCTACTGCGTCGGCTGGTTTGACCTCACCGGCTCCGAGGGCAGGCACGTGCGGTGCCGCACCGGCGAAACCGTCACCAGGGGACGACAGTGCCGACGCTGCCAGTACAAGGAAGGCTTCGTCGCAGCCCACCAGGCCCACCACAACCCGCACGCTCTGCCGGACAACATCCGCGACTACCTCCAGCAGCCGCACTGGCTCTACCTCGACGTCTTCGCCAACGGGATGACCAAGGTCGGCACCGCCGCCGAATCCCGCCGACGCAGCCGCCTGGCCGAACAGGGCCCCGTCGCCGCCGTCTACATCGCGCGCACCTGCGACGGCATCGCCGTCCGAACCCTGGAGTCCGCCGTCTCCCGACACCTCGGCCTGCCCCAACAGGTACCGACCCGCCGCAAGGTCCTCGGCCTCCAGAACCGGGTGGACACCGCCGTGCTCACGACCCGGCTCACCGAACTCGCCGCCGAGGCCACCGCCTACCTGGCCACGATCACCGCGGACCAGCCGGGCACCGAGGTGTTCCCCGATCCGGAACCGTGGGCCCGCCCCGCGTGCGCCACGACCGTCTTCGATGCCGCCCCGGTCCTGGCCCACCCCGCAGACCTCACCGAGGGCACCCACCACCTGCGCGTCACCGGAGCCAGCGGACCCGTCGCCCTGTTCACCACCGAACCAGGACCCGACGCCGCCCGCTACTGCGCCGATCTCACCGCGCTCATCAGCCGCCGACTCGTCCCCGCCACCCCCGAGGACGCGCCCACCAGCGCCCCGACCCTGTTCTGAACCCGGCCCTGCCCGCGAAAAGGAGATCCGTGGACGACACCCTGCGCGAGATCTGCACCTTCTGCTGCGAAGTCGAAGGAGGCGACGACTCCAACCTCTTCTACGACCTGGGCCTGGCACGCGCCCGCTCCGACTACGTGGTCCACGAGACCGACCACTTCGCCGTCATGCCCTGCATCGGCGCCCTGACCGACTGGTACCTGCTCATCGTCTCCAAGCGCCACACCCTGTCCGTGGGCTGGCTCGACGACGCCGAACGCGCCGACCTGCGCACCCTCATCCCGCAGGTCACCGACCTCGTCCGCAGGCGCAGCGGCCTGGACAGCCTCGTCTTCGAACACGGCAGCCTCGACTTCCGCGACAAGGGAGGCGCCTGCTACGACCACACCCACATCCACGTCGTGGCCACCGACCGCGACCCCCAGGCCTTCCTCAGCCAGATCCCCGCACCCGTCACCATGCGCCCCTGCCCGGACTGGATCGGTGCCGCCCGCCACCTGGTAGAGGACCGACAGCGCTCCTACCTTGCCTTGGGCACACCCGGACAGGACTGGATCGGCACCGCCACCGGAGCGCCCTCACAGTTCTTCCGCCGCTGCCTGGCCTCCTGGATGGGAGCTGAGGAAGGCGAATGGGACTGGCTCACCTTCCCCCAGACCGACCGGGTGCAACGCATGAGCAGCCTCCTTGCCGCGGGCTGACACCCAATCTCCGCTCACGAAGGCGGAACCGGTGCCCCGGCGTAGGCTGGGGCGCGTGGTTCACACCGAGGACTTCGTGCGGCGCGCGACCCGCGCCGTCCACACCGCCGCCGACTCCATGGGCCTCACCCCATCCCAGGAACCCGAGCTGATCCGGGCGGGGGAGCGGGCCGTCTTCCGCCTCGACGGCGGCAGGGTGATCGCCCGCGTCGAGCGCTCCGCCGGCCGGACCCCGGAGGCCGCCCGCGAGGTGCGCGCCGCACGCTGGCTCGCCGACCAGGGGATGCCGGTGAGCCGCCCCCTCCCGGGTGAGCAGCCCGTCCCGGCCGAGGGTACCGTCGTCACCCTCTGGGAAGGGGTGGACGGAGAGTGGACCGTCCCCCGAGAACTGGCCGTGCTCCTGGGCTTCCTGCACCAGCTCGCCCCGCCGTCCGATCTGGAACTGCCCGACCTAGACCCCTTCGACCGGATCCGCGAGCGCATCGACACCGCGCCCCGGCTCACCGGTCCCCAGTGCGACCAACTGCACCGGGTCCACCGCGATCTGGCCCAGCGCCTTCCCACGGTGCGCCCGGTCCTGGGACGACACGTCATCCACGGCGACGCCAACATCGGCAACGTGCTGGCCACCGACCACGGGGTCGTGCTCTTCGACCTGGACGGCATCTGCTGGGGCCCGCCCGAATGGGACCTGGTCCTGACCGCCCTGTACCGGGACCTGGGCTGGCACACCGACGCCGAGTACGCCGACTTCTGCGACGCCTACGGCTTCGACGTCACCGCATGGGACGGTTACCCGCTCCACAAGGCGGTCCGCGAGCTGCGCATGACCACCTGGCTCGCGCAGAAGGGCGGCGAGAGTCCCGAGATCGACGCCGAGATCGACCGGCGCGTCGTCGACCTGGGTGATCCCGGGCGCCCCCGGTCCTGGCACCCCTACTGACCGGCGGCCACCACGGCGTGCGCCTGTCGCAGGAACCGCGCCGCCCCGGGCTGGTCCCGGTGGGGGAGTACCTGCTTCGCGAAGTCATCCAGGTACCCGGCGCACCGCGCCGACGAGGTCGCCTGGACCAGGGGGACCGCCTGCTCACCGATGTGGCTGGCCTCCTCCACCTCACCCTGGCCGAGGACGGCCGTAGCCAACACCAGGCGGGTGAACACCCGGCTGCGCGCGTATTCGTCACCGATGGAGGCGGCCAGGCTCTGCTCTGCCAGGCGGCGGGCGACGTGTGCGTGTCCGAGGTCCCGGTGGCAGTGCGCGACCTCGTCGGAGTACTCCGAGTGGTCGAAGTACCTGATCCACACGGGGTCCGTGTCGGGTTCGCGGCTTCCGAACGCCCGCTCGGCCTCGCCCATCGCCCGGAAGCAGTCGCTCCTGTTCTTGCGGGCGGCGTGGGCACGGGCCTCCATCATCAGGAACTGGGAGCGCATCGTCGCCGTCGCGCGAGTTCCAGCTCCGGTGAGGGCAGCGCGCGCCAGGTCGCGGGCCTCGGCGTGCGCGCCCAGGTAGTTGGCCTGGTGGCTCATCGCGGACAACACGCTCGCCCCCAGCAGCCGGTCCTCGGCGTGCGCGGCCAGGTCCAGGGCCTGGACGAAGTACCGGCGGGCGGCGCCGTTGCGCTGGGCGTCGTAGGACATCCAGGCGATGGAGAGGACGAACTCGGCCGCCACCGTGAACAACGACCGCCGTACCGCTTCCGCGTGCGACTGCCGGAGGAGGGGGACGACGGTGTCGTTGAGGTAGTGCACCGCCGTGGTCCTGGCGTTCTCGCCACCGAACCGGTTGTCCAGGGCGCCGAACGCTGCGGTCGCGGCCCGGACCGCCGCCACAGGGCCCTCGTCAACCGCAGCGCTTTCCTGGGTGGAGGCGTCTCGCACGAGCCACGAGAGCACCGCAGCACTCATGGCCGAGGCTGTCGGTCCCTCCTCCATCCCCGGTACGTCCTGGGCGTCCGCATGCGCCAGTTGTTCGAGAAGAGAGGCCGTCCGGTCCGGGGACTCGTTCAGGCCCAGACCGAGTCCGGGCGGAACCGACACCATCTCAGGGGCGGGGATCCGGAAGCCCTGGGTGATGCCCTCGACGACGCGTCGAACGGTCGCTGGCCGGCGTAGCTCACGCTGGCCGCTCAGGACCCGGGACACCATGGTCTGGGACAGGTCGCACATCCGCGCGATCGCGTCCTGCGCGAGCGTGGTGTGCCTCAAGAGCAGTCGGACCAGGGCGTTGGCGTCCTGCTCGGACACGGCACGCTGCACAGGGGGAAGGCGCCAGAACCGCGCGGGAACGCACGAACAGTCGTCGGTCGCTCGGTTTCGGCCACAGTTACCGCAGAACACGGGTGCTTTCCACTCGGCTTCTCGGGGGCGGGCGGAGAAGTCCGAAGCCTACGGGTGCCACCGCCTGACAGACCATGACCGGCCTGTCATCACCACCATGCCCGCACCGTCATGGGGATGTCAGCGATTTCTCCGGACAGTGGCCCCATGACTTCCACAACGCGACTCGAATTTCCCGACACCCGGCGGGCACGAAGCGGGGAGGAACCGGGCTCCGCACCCATAACCGGGTCTTCGGACAACTCCGGGTCCACGTGCCGGCACCTCACCGGTTCGTCCCCGGCCCAGCCCGAAGCACAGGAAGGCACGGTCGGCGCATCCCGTTTCAGGACCCGCGCCAGGTACGGGTCGAGCGAGTTCGGTGCGGTGTTGCCCCAACCGCGGGCCGATGACCAGGTGGGGCACGGGTATACGGCATTCCAGGTGGTGCGGCTGGCGGTGTGGGCGGCCCGGGAGTGCCACTGGGTGAACGGCATGGCGATGACCGACCGGGCCGAGACCGCGTGGGAGGCCATCACCGAGCACCTGCGCCTGGCGGACCGGCGTCCGGAGGAGACGGAGCTGGTCGCCATCGGATGGAAGGCGATGAAGGCCCAGCACTACCAGGATCTCAAGACCCACGGCCTGGGCGGCAAGGACAAGGCGTTGGTGTCGCGGGCGTTCGTGCGCTACTGGACCAGTGCCTCGTCCCCGGCCCACTCCCACGAGGACCTCGTCGTGGACCGCCTCGCCCTGGCACAGATCTGGATCGCGCTCACCCCCGCCCATCGCCTGGTGCTCTCCGCCTTGGCCGAGCACCAGGACCGTCGCCGGGCCGAACAGGCGGTGAACATGGACTCCGAGGCGTTCACCCGGGCGCTGCGCCGGGCCAGGCGGGCGTTCTTCGCCCTGTGGCACGAGGGCGAGACGCCTTCGCGGATGTGGGGGTACGACCGGCCCGGGGCGCGGCACCAGAACGTGATGTACCTGGTGCGCTTGCGCAAGCAGCGGGTCCTGAAGCGCAAGGTTGCGGGCACTGTCTCCCGCAGGGGACACCGGCCGCCCAAGGACCTGGGGGTGTCCGACAGGGAGCTGCTGGCCCGCTTCGAGTCCGGGGGGACCTACGCGGCTCTGGCGCGGGAGTTCGGGGTCAGCGGAGAGCTCATCAGGGAGAGGGTGAACAAAGCCCGATCCGAACAAGAGGGCCAAGCTGAGGATTAGAGGTCGGGGCTTGCATTTTCGAGCGCGTTCGTGTTCTCTTCTGGGCGCTGCCTGAAAGTCACGCGAACGATGCTCTTCCAGGATTTCTAAGCCCTGCTTCCCGATGCTTTTCCATCACCTGCTCAAGGTGGTGATTCATCCCTGGGTCGGGTCAGGTGAGAGTTGTGTGAGTAGCGGTGATTCAGTACTCCAACGACCCCTCCACCGATCCCTCCAACGTCCCCTCCAGCTCTGTGGACCCCTCTGAATCAGGCGTTTCTGCAGGTCGGTGGTAGTTCTTGGGATGTGCATCATGTCCAGACTCTTGCCCTGTGGGTAGTCAACTTCGCGTAGGGGGCGGCGGGTGCAGGTCCGCCTGTCGGCCGATCCGCACTGCATGTTGTCTTTTCATCCTGTCTCGCGCGGTTGCTCTTACCCAGTCTTGGCTTCTGTTGAGTACTCCCTGAAGAGGTGTATGGAAGGTAGTGTCCAGTGTTTCTTGGTTGGATGGAACTGTCTTGTGAATGGCAGTTCTGGGAATGCATGGGTGCACCGGTCGCCATATTCAACGAAAGAGGCAAAGTGTGCATATGTGGCAAGGGTCCGTGGGGGAGAGGAGTCAGTAGGTCTGTTGCCGTCCCCACGTGGCCGGCACGGCGAGATCGAGCATGGATGCCTGGCTCTCGCGCGAAGCGGAGGTGTCTCGATGTTGTTGACCGCAAGCGTGGACGTGAAGAGGGCTGGGCCACACAGGGGCCCTGCACCACGCACTTCACGCTGGAAACTTGCCAGGTGGTGCCCTTGAGGGGCTGAGGCGACCGCTGCACTGCTACACGGTGCGTCGAGGTCCCCGGTTCGGTTCCGGTGAAGTATCCGGTACTTGGGAGCACACCAGGAGCACGGCAGAGCCTTCAGTTCCAGGTGAGGGTGCGGTTTCATCCGTTCTGGCCTGGGGTTTCCTCATGCCTGGAGTCGGTCGACCATCGGATCAAAGGTCCCCTGGGCCTGAACCCTATATGTGTAGCCGTTGAGCTGAACGGTCCGCCTTCAGGTGGTGTGACCCTGGTGGTGAGGCACCATTTGATGGGACATAGAGAGCTTTTCATCAGGCCGGGTTTCGAGACATCTCTGTGCGTCCGGTGCTCAGTCGAGCGACCACAACCGTGCGGTGCCATCGGTGCCACCGGTGGCGAACAGGCTGCCGTCGGGGCTGAACGCCACCGAGGTCACGTTTCCTTCGTGTCCTTCGAAGGTAGTGATGAGCGCGCCGGTGTCAATGTTCCAGAGCCGTGGGGCGTAGCCGTCGCCTACAGCGGCGAGGGTGGTGCTGTCCGGGCTGAACGCCACCGACTCCATCATGGTGTCCACTTCAGTGAAGGTGGTGGTGGCCTCGCCAGTCTCGATGTCCCACAGCTGTACAGTGCCGTCGATAGGATGACTACTGCCGCCGACGGCGAGAGTGGTGCCGTTTGGGCTGAACGCCACCGAATTCACTCCTCCATCCTGTTTTTCGAGTGTGGTGGTGTGTTCTCCGCTGTTGGTGTCCCACAGCCGTACGGTGTGGTCGTCGCTGCCGGTGGCGAGCAGGTTGCCGTCGGGGCTGAACGCCACCGAGGTCACGTTTCCTTCGTGTCCTTCGAGTGTGGTGGTGTGTTCGCCGGTATTGGTGTTCCAGAGTCGCGCGGTCCCGCCGCTGCCGGTGGCGAGCAGGTTGCCGTCGGGGCTGAACGCCACCGAGGTCACGTTTCCTTCGTGTTCTTCGAGTGTGGTGGTGTGTTCTCCGCTGTTGGTGTCCCACAGCCGTACAGTGTTGTCGTCGCCGCCGGTGGCGAGCAGGTTGCCGTCGGGGCTGAACGCCACCGAGGTCACGTTTCCTTCGTGTCCTTCGAGTGTGGTGATGTGTTCGCCGGTATTAGTGTCCCAGAGTCGCGCGGTCTCATCGGTGCTGCCGGTGGCGAGCAGGCTGCCGTCGGGGCTGAACGCCACCGACCACACGAAGTCTTCGTGTCCATTAAGGGTCGTGCTGGGCTCGGTCGGATCGGGCTCGGTCGTCGGGCTGGCGTTGTCTGTCACGCTGAACTCTGCTGTCGGATCGGGTTCTTCGGTGTCACGCAGGAAGAGGACACCGATGACCGCTGCGACTACTACCACGAGGATCCCCATCCTCTGCAGCCGTGATAGTCCCCCAGGGTTCGGGCCGTGGGGTTCATTGACTGTGGAATCGGGGCGCAGAAAATCCGTCGTCTTTTCAGGGGACGGCCGTGTTCGGATCACCTTTGTGCGGCGCGGGAGACCTTGAAGTTCGGTCTCGACGCTGTCGGGAGAAGGGACACCGGGCGGGCGGGGACTTGATGTCCCCAGAATGCCGGTGTCCGGTAGTGCGGACGGGGAATCACCGGTCGGTTCTGTCCAAGAGGGGCCAGTGGCGTGGGGCGGAGGCCAGGACCCGTCGAGGTCGAGCCCCTTGAAACCGACGAGGATGTGATCGGGGTTGGGCCGCTGATCGGGGTGATGGTTCCAGCACGCGATGACCAGGTCCCGCACATTGACGTCGACGTCGCCGGGATCGGGCGGGGGGCTGATGAGGCGGTGTACGGTTTCGGCCATGGTGGCCCCTGAGAAGGGGTTGGTGCCGGTGGCGGCGTAGGCCAGTACCGTGCCGAGAGAGAACATGTCTGAGGCTGGGCCGACGCGGGAGCCGTTGGTCTGTTCGGGTGACATGTAGGGCAGGGTTCCGAAGACGGCGCCGTGGGTGGTCATGCTGTCGGCGTCCAGGGGGCGGGCGATGCCGAAGTCGATGATGCGGGGTCCGTCGTCGGCGAGGATGATGTTGGCGGGTTTGAGGTCTCGGTGGACGAGGTCACAGGTGTGGATGGCGTCGAGGCCTTCGGCAAGCCCGACCGCCAGGACGTGTAGTGCGGGTTGGGTGATGGGTCCGTGGTCGCGGACGGCCCGTTCCAGGGTGGGGCCGGGGATGTGGGCGGTGGCGATCCAGGGCGCTTCGGCGTGGGGGTCGGCGTCCACGACCTGGGCGGTGTGGAACCCGCCGACGCGGCGTGCGGCGTCGGCTTCGCGGGCGAACCTGGTTCGGAAGCCCTCTTCCTGGGCGAGCTCGGGATGGATGACCTTGACGACGAGCGTGCGGCCGGAGGGTGTGCGGGCGAGGTAGACCTGTCCCATGCCGCCTGCGCCCAGGCGTGCGGTGAGGCGGTATCTGCCGATGTGGGATGGGTCGGTGGGGTGAAGGGGTTCCACGAGGGGCTCTCTGCCGGGGGAAGGGACTGGTGGTGCGCCTGGTGTGTCAGGTAAGGAGATTGTGGTCCCGTAGTCCGGGGAGGGGGGTACTGATCTGGTTCGCCCGGTCTTGTCTCACGCCATCTGATTGTGGCGTGTGAACCCCTGCGGGGTAAGGGGTTTCGACGAAAACGGCTTTATACGGCCGGTGGGGCAGTGGAGCGCGCCAGCCCCTAGGGGCCCTGCGCAGCGGTGCCGGACCGGCTGTGGGGCGCTGGTGGACGGACGCGGGGCGCCGTCGCCACGGTCACGGGACGGCAAAGTGTTCCGCGAGGTCGACCCCCACCTGCACTCACCCTGCACCGGGGAGCACACCAGGAGCACACAGCACCCCCAAACACGACGAGGACCCCTCGCGGAGTCCTCGAACACCCCGTATGACCTGGGGTTTTGTGGCGCACCCGGCAGGATTCGAACCTGCGGCCATCGGATTAGAAGTCCGGTGCTCTATCCACTGAGCTACGGGTGCTCGATTCAATTGTCGCCCGCCAGGGCAGGTCGAGACCACGTTGTGACCCGTGGTTCCGGTGGGATGCAGCGCGCCGGGGCGGGGGCGGGGACGGCCGGTGGACCTACGGTCGGGCTGGGCCCGTGTCGTGGTGCCGTCGGCGTCCTGGGCAGACATTCTAGGGTATACGTGCGATGTCGCCCACACCTGGTCAAAGTCTGACCAACTACGGTGATTCGTAGTTGCTTCTCGTTACCACGCGGGTTCCACCAAATCGGTTGCTATGGGCCTCGTGCACCACGTTACCGGTGATTAACTCCGGGTGCGGTGCTGCGCTGCTGGCGTTTCGCGAAGTCCTGCGGGGTGTGTGCCGCCGTGCGGCGGCTGTGGCGGTTCAGAAGATCCACCACTGCCCCAGCAGGATCGACAGCGATACCCAGCCGACAAGCACCGGAGTCTCCCTCGCCGTCGACTGTAAGGTGCCCTGGGTGTATGGGCGAATACATTGCGTGGCAAACACATGTTTGCCTCGGTTTGGTGTCCGTTGGGGTTGCCGTTGACGCGGCTAACGTGGTCGGGTGCGATCTCTTGGACTGACGGCGGGGTTCCTGCTCGACATGGTGGTGCCCGACCCGCGGCGGGGGCATCCGGTCGCCCTGTACGGGCGGGCTGTGGGGCGGTGGGAGAGGGCGGTCTACCGGGACTCGGCCGCCTCCGGCGCGCTGTTCGCGGCCGGGGCGGTGACGCCCGTCGTGGGTGCGGGGCTCCTCCTGGAGGGAGCGCCGGCGACGGCGGCCGCGACCTGGGCCTCCCTGGGCGGGAGCATGCTGGGACGCGAGGCCGGGCGGATCGCCGACGCCCTGGAGGGCGCGGACCTGGAGCGCGCGCGTGAACTCCTCCCGAACCTGTGCGGACGGGACCCCTCGGGGCTCGACGCGGCCGGGGTCGCGCGTGCGGTCGTGGAGTCGGTCGCGGAGAACACCTCCGACGCCGTGGTGGGGCCCCTGGTGTGGGGCGCGCTGGGAGGGGTGGCCGGGGTGGCCGGCTTCCGCGCCGTGAACACGCTCGACGCCATGGTCGGCCACCGGAGCCCGCGCTACGAGCGGTTCGGCGCGGCCTCGGCCCGCCTGGACGACGTCGCCGGGTGGGGGCCCGCCAGGCTGACCGCGGTGCTGGCCGCGCTGTCGGCGCCCGTGGTCGGGGGCAGCGTGCGCGAGGCGTGGCGCGTATGGCGGCGGGACGGCGACCGGCACCCGAGTCCCAACGCGGGGCAGTGCGAGGCGGCGTTCGCCGGGGCGCTGGGGAGGACGCTGGGCGGGGCCAACGTCTACGCCGGACGCGAGGACCGGCGGCCCACGATGGGGGACGGCCCCCCTCCGGGGGTCGGGGACATCCGCAGGGCGGTCCGGCTGGCGGAGGCGGTCGGCCTGGGCGCGCTCGCCGTGGCGGCCGCGACGGCGGCCGCGACGGCGGCCGCCACGGACCGCGCCGGCCGGGGCCGCGGCGCTCAGGCGAGGTTGCGGGCGTAGTTCACCTGTTGGTGGATCTGGCCCACCACCGCCGGATGGGTCACCAGGATCGACGTCGTGTAGTGCTTGTCGTGCCCCTGGACGCTCACCTGGACGTGGCCGGTGGTCTTCTGCTCCTTGACGAGCAGGAAGAGGAGGCCCAGCAGGCAGGTCCACCAGAACACGAGGATCGCCACGACGACCGCCCAGGCGGGGGTGGTCCTCTCGGTGCGGCTCATGTCGTTCACCGTCCACACCGTCCCCCTGATGGGGAAGCGCCCGATCGGGGTGATCACGGTGTTCTGGGAGAACGCGATCTCGCCGATGGTGCCGAGCGGGACCTCGGATCCCGGCGGGGGCTGCTGCCCCATGGGCTGGTAGCCGCCGGTGGGGGCGCCGTACGGCTCGATCGCCCCGCCGTGGTGCTGTTCGGGGGGAAGGCCCCAGCCGGGTGTGTGGCCGTCGGGCTGGTGCCAGGGCTCGCCCGGGCCGGGGTCGGGGTACTGGTTCATGCCGCGATTGTGTCAAAGCCCGTGGAGGACGAGGACGGGGACGGCGGATCCGGTGCGCTTCCGTTCCCCGTCCCGCGCGCCGGAACCGGGTGGGCACGGGAACCCGCGGCGGCCGGTGGCCGGTTGTGGCCACGCCGCGGCGCCCGGTCCGCCCGTCGGGGCGGATTCCCCCAGGGGGTTTGCCCTGCGTGTGTCGCCGGTCACTCCAAACCCCGGACGTGCTCGTTCCACCGGTCGGCCCGTGCGCCAAACATGAAACTCTTTCGCGATTTCCTTACCCGTGCGTAACATTCGCTGATCCATCGCCCGCACCCCCAGGTGGTGACAGCTCTTGTTCCCCTCACTCCGCCGACGGCTACGCACCGGCGCCTCGGGCCTCGCGCTGGCGGTGACGGCCGCCACCGCGGCCGCCCTCCCCGCGTCCCCGGCCCTGGCCGAACCCGAACCCCTCGCCGACTACTGCGCTCCGCAGGGATGCCGCGACATCCTTCCCCCCGGCCAGAACGGCAGCGCCACACTGGTCGAGATCCTCGGCCACCAGGTCTTCGGGACGCGGCCCGAGCACTCCTCCAGCCAGCTGGACATGTACGACAACCTCGTCCACCACTACGACGGGCTCACGGAGGAGGGACTGGACGACTTCTTCGTCGACGCCTCCTTCGGGGTCGACCCCGGCGACGTGGACCGGCGGTACCGGCCGCGCGAGGACGTCACCATCACCCGGGACGAGAGCCACGGGATCCCCCACATCGAGGGCACCACCCGCGAGGGCACCATGTACGGCGCCGGGTACGCCGCGGCGGAGGACCGGCTCTTCCTCATGGACGTGCTGCGCAGGGTCGGCCGGGGCGAGCTGACCTCCTTCGCCGGCGGGGCGGAGGGCAACCGCGGACTCGAGCAGGACCTGTGGCGCACCGCCCCCTACACCGAGGAGGACAAGCAGGCCCAGATCGACCGGGTCGCCGCCGGGGGAGAGCGGGGAGAGCAGGCGCTCGCCGACGTCGACGCCTATCTCGAAGGGGTCAACTCCTACATCGAGGAGGCCGACAGCGGCCGCTACTTCCCCGGCGAGTACGTCCTGACCGGGCACAAGGACGCGATCACCAACCGCGGGGAGATCGAGCCCTTCACCCCCACCGACGTGGTCGGCATCGCCGCCATGGTCGGCGGGATCTTCGGCGGCGGTGGCGGCGGCGAGGTCCAGGCGGCCGTCGTCCTCGCCAACTTCCAGGACCGCTACGGGGCGGAGGAGGGCGCCGAGCTCTGGCGGGCCTGGCGGATGGAGAACGATCCCGAGGCCGTGGTCAGCGTGGAGGGGGAGTTCCCGTACACCGGCACCCCCGGGTCCCCGGTCGGCGAGGTCGCGCCGGACCCGGGCTCCGTCGAGCCCTACGACATCGTCCACGACGAGCACGGGTCGGCGGCGAGCGGTGAGACCGCGGAGGCGCCCGCGCCGCTCGCGGACGCGGTCGGGGGGCCCGAGGACGGGGCCGACGCCCCCACGGTCGAGGAGCTGCCCCGGGAACAGCGGGACGAGCTGGAGCAGATGGTCGAGGACGGAGACCTGTCGGCCGCGGAGGGCGTGTTCAACGAGGGGGTGCTCCCCGAGGGCTTCATGGACCCGCGCGGCATGTCCAACGCGCTGCTCGTCTCGGGCGAGCACACCGAGAGCGGCAACCCGGTGGCCGTGATGGGCCCCCAGACCGGCTACTTCTCACCGCAGCTGCTCATGCTCCAGGAGCTCCAGGGGCCGGGCATCAGCGCGCGCGGCGCGTCGTTCGCGGGCGTGAGCTTCTACGTCCAGATGGGCCGCGGCGTCGACTACGCCTGGAGCGCCACCTCGGCGGGCCAGGACATCACCGACACGTTCGCGGTCGAGCTCTGCGAGACGGACGGCTCCGCCCCGAGCACCGCCTCGCGCGCCTACGTGGACACCTCGGGGGACTGCACCGCCTTCGAGGAGCTGAGCGTCACCAACGAGTGGTCGCCCACCGTCGCCGACGGCACCCCGGCGGGCGGGTACACGATGACGTCGCTGCGCTCCGAGTACGGGCTCGTGCAGTCGTTCGCCACCGTGGACGGAGCCCCGGTGGCGTTCACGTCCCTGCGCTCCACGTACATGCGCGAGGTCGACTCCATCATCGGGTTCCAGCGGTTCAACGACCCGGGCGAGGTCACCTCGGCCGAGACCTTCACGGAGGCCGCGGGCGACATCGGCTACGCCTTCAACTGGCACTACGTCGACGACGAGGACATCGCGTTCGTCAACTCGGGCGCGAACCCGGTGCGCGTCGAGGGCACCAACCCCAACCTGCCCATCGACGCCTACTCGGCCGCGGGCTGGTCGGGCTGGGACCCGGCCACGAACAGCGCCGACTACCACCCCCAGGAGGACCACCCGCAGGCCGTCGACCCGGACTACATCGTCAACTGGAACAACAAGCCCGCGCGGGGCTACACCTCCGGCTGGTCGACCGGATCGGTCCACCGCGGCGACCTGCTCGACAGCCGGGTGGCGGCGCTGGTCGGCAGCGGGCACGAGTTCACCACCGCCTCCCTCACCGGCGTCATGATGGAGGCCGGGGTGGCCGACCTGCGCGCGCAGGAGGTCCTCCCGCTGATGCTGGAGGTCATCGACTCGGCCCCGGTGGAGGACCCGGAGCTGGCCGCCGCCGTGGAGGAGCTGCGGCTGTGGAACGAGGCGGGATCGCTGCGCCGCGAGCCCCACCGCGACGCGGGGTACTACTCGTACGCCGACTCCATCCGCACGCTCGACGCGTGGTGGCCCCTGTTGGTCCGGGCGCAGTTCGAGCCGGAGCTGGGCGAGGACCTGTACACGGAGCTGACCAGGGCCGCCCAGACCGACGAGTCCCCCTCGGGCGCCACCGGCGGAGGGACCCCGGGAAGCGTCAACCAGGGGCAGCCGCACAAGGGCTCCTCGTTCCAGTACGGCTGGTGGTCGTACGTCGACAAGGACCTGCGGTCCGTCCTCGGACAGGAGGTCGAGGGGCCGCTGGGCGGCGCCTACTGCGGCGGCGGCGACCTGGACGCCTGCCGGACGGTCCTGCTGGACACCCTCGCCGAGGCGGCGGCCACCCCGGCTGGAGAGGTCTACCCGGGCGACGACCACTGCCCGGCGGGCGACCAGCTCTGCGCCGACACGGTGATCCACCAGGCGGTGGGCGGTATCGGCATGTGGCCGGTCGCCTGGCAGAACCGGCCGACGTACCAGCTCGTCTACCAGTTCTCCGGCGGACGGTAGGACGGGCGGGGCGGACGCGGTCCGCGGTGACCCTGAGCGGGTGTCACCGGGGGCCGCGTTCGCGTGTCCGTGACGGGACCGCTGCCACGGATACCGGGCTGGATCGCGTGCTTCGCCGGGCTTGTATGGGTAGCGTAAGGAATACCCGGAACGAAGGGGGAGGGTCTCAGGAATGGATGCCTGGTTGATCTGGCTCGTCCTCGCCGTCGGCCTGGGAATCGTCGAGATCCTCACACTGACCTTCGTCCTGGGGCTCCTGGCGGTCGCGGCACTGGTCGCGGCCCTGCTCGGCGCCATCGGACTCCCGGTGGCCGCGCAGATCATCGGGTTCACCGCGACCGCGGCGGCGGGCATCTACCTCGTGCGCCCGCTCATGCGGCGCCAGCTGAACAGGGGGCCCGACGCCCGGTCGGGCGCGGAGGCCCTCGTCGGGCGCTCCGCCGTCGTCCTCCAGGAGGTCGACGGCGACAGCGGCAGGATCAAGCTCTCCGGAGAGGAGTGGTCGGCACGGTGTATCGACGAGGACCTGGTGATCCCGGTCGGCGCACGCGTCGACGTCGTGGAGATCGACGGAGCCACAGCCGTGGTCTACCCGCGCGAGGCCCTGCCAGGGGGCGCACCCGAGCACACGTCCTGAACCGCAGCCACGACCCCGAGGTCAGGTGCTGACATGATCGATCCGGCCATCCCCCTCATCATTCTCGCGGTCCTGTTCGTCGCGATCGCCCTGACCGCGATCCGCATCGTCCCTCAGGCGAGGGCGTACAACATCGAACGCTTCGGCCGCTACATCCGCACCCTCGGCCCCGGCCTGAACTTCATCATCCCGGGCGTCGACCGCGTCAACTCCAAGTTCGACCTGCGCGAGCACGTGTTCAGCTCGCGACCCCAACCGGTGATCACGCAGGACAACCTGGTGGTCAACATCGACACCGTCCTCTACTACCAGATCACCGCGCCCAAGGCGGCGGCGTACGAGGTCGCCAACTACATCCAGGCCATCGACCAGCTCACGGTCACCACCCTGCGCAACGTCATCGGCTCCATGGACCTCGAGCAGACGCTCACCTCCCGCGAGGAGATCAACACCCGCCTGCGCGGGGTCCTGGACGACACCACCGGAAAGTGGGGCATCCGCGTCAACAGGGTCGAGATCAAGGCGATCGACCCGCCTCCCACCATCAAGGAGGCGATGGAGAAGCAGATGCGCGCCGACCGCGACAAGCGGGCGGCCATCCTGCACGCCGAGGGCGAGAGGCAGTCCCGCATCCTCAAGGCGGAGGGGGCGCGGCAGCAGGCCATCCTGGAGGCGCAGGGGGAACAGCAGGCCGCCATACTGCGGGCCGACGGCGAGGCCAAGGCGATCGAGCGCGTGTTCCAGGCGGTGCACGCCAACGACGCCGACGCCAAGCTGCTCGCCTACAAGTACCTGGAGACCCTGCCGAGCCTGGCGCAGGGCGAGGGGAACACGTTCTGGGTCATCCCCGGTGAGTTCACCGAGGCGGTCAAGAACGTCAGCCACGCCTTCGCCGGCGACGCGGCGGACCGCAAGCCGTCCACGGAGAAGGGCCACGGCGGCGAGGAGGGCGGGCCCGCCCGCATCGGGGCTCCCGACCCGGCCCGATCCTCGTCCGCCCAGGCCGCCATGGACGCGGCGGAGGCCGCCGAACGGGCCGTGGCGGACGCCCGCGACGACGTGCGCCGGGCCGGCGCCGGACTCGCGGGGGCGCCGCCGGAGCCGCGCGGGGAGGACTGACCCCGGGTCCCGGCCCGGGCCCCGTAGCGGGGGCGCGCCGCCCGGCGGCGCGCCCCCGCACCGCGGTTCACACCAGCAGGAGCTTGCCCGTGGTCCTGCGGGAGGCCAGGTCGGCCTGCGCGCGTCCCGCGTCCGCCAGCGGGTACCGGCCGCCGATCCGCACGTCCAGGCGCCCCGCTCCCACCAGGTCGAACAGGTCGCGGGCCCTGCCCAGCAGCTCCTCGCGGTCCGCCACGAAGTAGGCCAGCGAAGGCCGTGTCAGGTACACCGACCCCGCCGCGTTGAGGCGCTGCGGGTCCACCGGGGCGACCGCGCCGGAGGACTGCCCGAACAGCGCCAGTACGCCGCGCGGGCGCAGCGAGTCCAGGCTGGCGTCGAAGGTGTCCCGGCCCACGCCGTCGTAGACCGCCGCGACGCCCGCGCCGCCGGTGAGGCCGCGCACCGCCTCGGCCACCGGGGTCCCGGTGTAGCGGATGACCTCGTCCGCGCCGGCCTCCCTGGCGACGCGCTCCTTCTCCTCGGTGGACACGGTGCCGATGACGCGGGCGCCGCGCTCCTTGGCCAGCTGGGTGACGAGCAGCCCGGTGCCGCCGGCCGCCGCGTGGACGAGCACGGTGTCGCCCTCGGCGACCGGGTACACGGAGTGCGTCAGGTAGTGGGCCGTCATCCCCTGGAGGAGCAGGGCGGCCGCCTGCTCGGAGGACACCGCGTCGGGCACGGGCACGACCAGCGAGGCCTTCACCGCGGCCCGGTCGGCGTACGCCCCCGGCGCCATCGCCCAGCCCACCCGCCGGCCGACGGAGAGGTCGCGGACGCCCTCTCCGAGCGCGACGACGACGCCGGCGGCCTCCATGCCCGGGACGAAGGGGAGGGGGACGTCGTACAGGCCGCTGCGCTGGTAGACGTCGATGAAGTTGACCCCGCGGGCCTCCACGTCGATCAGCACCTCCCCGGGGCCGGGCACGGGGTCGGCGGTCTCGCCCAGCCGCAGGACCTCGGGTCCGCCGTTCTCCTCGATCACGATGGCGCGCATGGGTCCACTGCTCCTTCTGGGATCGGTTCCGGGCATCATGCCAGTCCCGAGGACGGGCGCGTCACCCCGGTGCGGGGTCCGCGTCCCGCTCCACCCCTACCCCTCCCCGGTGACCTCGCCGAGGTAGAAGTCGGTGAAGAGCACGCCGAGGGGCTCGTTGCCGGGCCCGGGGCGGGTGACGACGCCGACCCGGCGGCGGTCCTCCACCTCCTCCGCGTCGTCGGGCAGCGGGGTGTCGTCGACGGTGGTCAGCACGTGTTCGTCGTTGACCCACATCGACAGCTCCATGCGCTCCCCCTCCCCGTCCTCCGCGTCCTCGCCGTAGTACTGGCAGGAGAGCGTCACGGTGTTGGCCGGCGCCGTGTCGGCCTCGAAGGCGTAGGGCCGGTCCGGGTCGTAGCCACCGTCCCGTACCTCCTCGTCGAAGAGGGGGTAGGGCTCGAACCCGGCGACCTCGGTGCTCTCGGCGAGGGTGCGGTCGCCGTCCTCCTCGTTCATGCGGCGGATCTCCGCGCGCATGCCGTCGTAGCGCAGCAGCGCCTCGTAGTGGGTGCGGTGGTCCTCGCCCTCGTTGTCCCAGCACCGCACCCCGAACACGGCCTGCTCGGGTCCCTCGACGACGTAGGCGGTGGAGCTGACCACGACCCTGTCGGGAAGCACGCTCTCGGTGGCGAGCGCCGCCGGCGTGCCACGGCTGACGTAGGTGCTGGTCCCGGGGTCGTGCTGGAGGAGGTATCCGCGCTTCTCCTGCCAGTAGCCGTCCTCCGTGCCCGGGTCGTAGACCGAGCCCCAGTCCGGGTCGGTGGTGAAGTCGACCTCGTAGAGGGAGACGGTGGGCGGCACCTCTTCGGAGCCGCTCAGCAGTACCGCCCCGCCGACGGCGGCGACGAGGACGACCGCGGCCGCGGCGGCGCCGATCGCGACCGTCCTCCGGCGCCTGCCCGGGTTCGGGCGGGCACCGGCCGCGACCGGGTCCACGGGGCCTCCCGGGCCGCCGGAGTTCGCGTGCTGCGTGCCGGGGCGCCGGTCGTGCGGCGGGAAGGACGGGCCCTCCGGGCCCGGCGGCGGGTAGTGGCCGAGGGGTCGGCCGCCGCCCGGGGGCCGGTTCGGGTACCCGGCCTCGTGTCCCGGGCCCGGCCGGGGGCCGGACGGCGGGTACCCGCGGCCGTCGGGCATCTGCCGGGTCGGCGGGGTCCGGTCCGGGGGAACCTGCTGGGCGGGCGGTACCGGCCACCCCGGCGCCTGCTGCTCGGGAGGGACCCGGGAGGGGTGGGCGCCGGCGGTCCCGGGCTGCTGCGGCGGCAGGGGGTCCCGGGCCTCGGCGGGCTGTCCGCCGGGGGGTGTGGCGGGGCCCCGGGCGGCGGTCCCGCCTCCGGACGGCCCGTCGTGCGCGAGCCCGGCGCCGGTCTCCTGCGGCGGCGCTCCGACCACGGGCACACCGCTGGGCGGGGCCCAGGAGTCCGTGATGGTGCGGCGGACCTCCGCCTCCTCCGGTTCCGCCTGACCGGTCAGGCGCGCCAGGATCTGCTGGGAGGACGGCCGGTTGGCGGGGTCCTTCTCCAGGGTGGCCCGGACCAGGTCCAGCAGGGCCGGGTCGAGGCCGTCGAGGCGGGGCGGCGCGTAGGAGATGTTGTGGAGGACGGCGGGCACGGTGGCCGCGTCGAAGGGGGCCCTGCCCGTGCCGGAGAAGGCGACGAGGCAGCCCCAGGCGAAGATGTCGGCGGCAGCGGTGGCCTGCTCCCCCAGGAGGAGTTCGGGGGCCATGTAGGACGGGGTGCCCATGAGCTGGCTGGAGCGGGTGACCCCGCCGCCCGCCTCGTCCAGGGCGCGGGCGATGCCGAAGTCGATGACCTTGGGGCCCACGGGGGAGAGCAGGACGTTGGCGGGTTTGAGGTCGCGGTGGACCACCCCCGACCCGTGGACGGCGGTGAGGGCGGCGGCCACGCCCAGGGCGAGCCCCTCGAGGGTGCCGCCGCTCATGGGCCCGCCCGAGCGGATCGCCTCGTCCAGGTTCGGCCCCGGCACGTACTCGGTGACGATGTAGAGGGGGTCGCCCTCCAGCCGGGCGTCGAGGACCCCGGCGGTGGAGAAGCGGGCGACGCGGCGGGCGGACTCGACCTCGCGTGCGAAGCGGAGGCGGAAGGACTCGTCGTCGGCCAGGTCGGGATGGATGAGCTTGACGGCCACGGACCGGCCGGAGGGGTCCTCGGCGAGGTACACGGTTCCCATGCCGCCGCGCCCCAGCCGGCTCACGATGCGGTGGCCGTCCAGTTCGCGCGGGTCCCCCGCGCGCAGGGGTTTGCCGCTCTCGTGTCCGTTCGACGTCACAGTAGGGGGTCCCTCGTAGTGGCTCGTGTGTTGCGCGCCTGACAGCGTACCGATGCCGACACGCCGACGCGTTCTGAACTGGTTCGGCGCTCGGCCGGTCCGGGGCGGGGCCGGACGCCGGACGCGGTGGCGGGGAGGGCCGGGGACGACCCGTGCGGGTGGCGGCCCTCGAACAGTGCGCCGACGGCCCGGTGCTCGCGCCGGGGTTCCGCGCGGGGCCGGACCGGTCGTCACATGGGGGGATGCGGAACTTCCCGAAACAGTTCCACGGGGCCGCTGATTTCGCTAGGATTAGAACACATGTTCGACACTCGTCCGCGACTTCCCCACGGGTGGGTGTCCCGGCGGCATGCGTTGGGGCTCAGGAGGCGGATGATGCTGAGGGGAAGTGTCGTGGGACGGTACTACGGGGCGGAGGTCACCGTCGTCGAGGATGACGGGCGCCCGGCCCGGTTCACGTGGAACGGCAGGGTGTACGGCGTGCGCAGGATCCTCGACCACTGGGTCACGCTGCGTATGGACTGGACGCCGGTGAGCGGGTCCCAGGTGCCCGAGCGCAGGCACTGGAGGGTGGAGGCGGGAACGTCGCAGTCCCAGGGCGTGTACGAACTGCGCCACGACACGGCCAGCGGGACCTGGCTGCTCTCCCGCGTGTGGGGTTAGAGCCTCTCGCGCGGACGCTCCCGTCCGGCCCGGCGCCCGCGCCGATCCGGACGGGGACGACGGCCCCCGCGGCGCGGGGCGGTCCGGCGCCCGCGTGCCCGGGGCTACAGGCCGCCGGCGCGGACCAGGTCGGAGGGCAGGAGGCTGTACACGGCCAGATCCGTCCGGCCCTCGTGCAGCGGCATCGCGCTCCGCTCCACGCCCTCGAACGTGAAACCGGCCTCCTCCGCGACCCGGCGGGAGCCGGTGTTCCCGGTGCCCGCCTTGATCTCCACGCGGAGGAAGCCCTGGTCGACCGCCCAGCGGGAGACGGCCACGGCCGCCTCGGTCGCGTACCCCCGGCCGCGGCCCCAGGGGGACACCCAGTATCCGACCTCGGTGTTCATGGCGGGCCACAGGGTGCGGACCAGGCCGATGGCGCCCACCAGGCGGCCCGACGCCTTCTCCACGACGGCCCATTGCTGGCCCTCGCCGCCGGTGCGCATCCCCGGGGCGACCTCGCGGCACCACCGCTCGGCGTCCTCGCGGGTGTAGGGCCGCCCGGGGCCGGGGATCGGGATCCACCGCTGGAGCTCGGGGTCGGTGCAGCTCGTGTGCACGTCGTCGATGTCGGCCTCGACGAACGCGCGCAGGCGCAGGCGTTCGGTCTCCAGGATCACGGACGGCAGGATCGGGCTCTGCTGGACGGTGGACATGCCGCTGTTCCCCCTCGACATCGGTGCGGAGTGCGCTCACGATACGCGCCCGGGAGGATCACCCGGGACCGGCGCGTGCCGGCCCCGCCCGCGGGCCGGGCGCGGGCTCTCCCGCCCGGGCCGTTGGCGTACAGAACAGCCCCCGGCCCCGCCCGCCCGGGCGGGGCGCCCCTCACGAAAGGCGTTTCCGCATGACCGCGACAGACCCCTGCCCCGAGCTCCTGCGCTACCTCCGGGGAGCCCGGGAAGCCGTCCTGTGGAAGCTGGACGGACTCTCGGAGTACGACGTCCGACGACCGGTGACACCGACCGGGACCAACCTGTTGGGCCTGGTCAAGCATCTGGTCGCCGTCGAGTCGGACTACCTGGGGACGGTGTTCGGCCGCCCCTTCGGGGAGCCGGTGCCCTGGGCCGACCCCGACGCGGAGCCCAACACGGACATGTGGGCCACCCCCGACGAGTCGCGCGAGTACATCGTGGGCCTGTACAGGCGGGTGTGGGCCCATGGGGACGCCACGGTCGCCGAGCTGGGGGCGGACGCGGTCGGCCGCGTGCCCTGGTGGCCGCAGGACCGGGCCGAGGTGACGGTGCGGCTGGTCCTGGTGCACCTGATCGCGGAGACCGACCGGCACGCGGGGCACGCCGACATCCTCCGGGAGCTCATCGACGGCGCCGCCGGGCTGGCGGCCGGAGGGGACAACCTGCCCGCCGTGGACCGCGCCTGGTGGGAGGGGTACCGGGACCGCCTGGAACGCGCGGCGCGCGAGGCGGGCGGCGCGGACGGCCCGCCCCTGCGGTGAGGCGGGCGGCGCGGTCCGCCGGAGCCGCACCGCCCGGCTCGCATTCCCCCGCCGCCGCGGACCCGCCCCGGGCCCCGGCTAGGAGGGGCCGCCGACGACGCGGTCGCGGATCGCGGTGTCGAAGACCTCGGCGAACGCGTTGCCCGGGCACTCGGTGTCCAGCCAGTCCCGGTGCCGCGAGACCGCGTCGCCCGGCGTGACGGCGCCCGTGACGGGGTTCACGTACCCGATCCTCTCCGACGGGTCGACGCCGGTCACGGCGCACAGCAGGCGCAGCACGGCGACGAGGGAGTCCTGCGCCGCGTCCGTGGGCAGCTCCTCGGTGAAGTCGCCGAGCAGGCACACCCCCACGTTGCCGTGGTTGAAGCCGAACGCGTGCCCGGCGGTCACCGCGCGCGCCCGGCCCGGGGACGGGACCCCGGAGAAGACGGGCACGCCGTCCCCGCCCGAGTGGCGTCCCTCGTAGACCGTCCCCTCCGGGTCGATGAGCACGTGGTAGCCGATGTCGCCCCACGCCTGCTCGACCGCGTGCAGGTAGTGGACCGCCCGCACGTCCGCCGCGGGGTCGTCGCCCGTGGGCATGGCGGTGTGGTGCACGGTCAGCGCCTGCACGGGGTGGAACTCGGGGGCCCACAGGTCCTCGCCCTCCTCGTCGAAGCGCCACGACTCGTCGGCGCCCCAGCCGGCCCGGGTGCGGAAGGGGACACCGGAGCGGGCGGCGGATGACCCCGGGGACGCGGAGGACCCCGGGGACGCGGAGGACCCCGGGGACAGCGTCACCCGCCCGGGCCCGCCGAGGCGCAGCTCCTCGCCGTCGGTGAGGTTCACGGCGGCGGTGCGCGCGCGGGGCCCGGCCTCGTAGCCGGTGGCGCCCTCCGGCGCGCGCACCAGCGCGGCGGCGGACGGCTCGCGGTCGTCACGCCCCCCGGTGTGCAGGTGGACGGGGCGCCACGGCCCGAGGCCGTCGGCGGTCTCGAAGCGGATCGCCGTGTCCGTGCCGCCGGGACCGCCGGTGACCGCCACCATGTCGAAGCGCCTCTCCGGCCTGACCGGCCCCGCGGCGGAGAAGCGCTCGGCCAGGACCCGCGGGGCCGTGCCGCCGGACCCGGACCCGGTCCCGGCGAGGGCGGGGCGGGGCGAGGGCGGAGCGGTTCCCAGCGCGGCCAGGCCCGCAGCGGCGGTGGCCCCGGTGAGGAAGGTGCGCCTGTGCATCGTGTGTCCATTCCGTTCGGATCGGTCGGTTCCGGATCGCGCCCGCCGGAGGCAGGGGGAGTGCGCACACCCTGGCACAGAAGGCTTCCCGCGGCACGCGTGACAGGACGGAGGGCGAGGCCGACGGACGTCTTCGACGGGCAGGACGTCCGACATGTCGACATGTGCGCGGTTCCGGGACGCGGCGGAACGCGGCGGCCGTGAAGAGGGCGGGCGGCCCCGGGGAGCCGCCGGACCACCGGCGGCGCCCCGCCCCGCGCGGATCTGCGCCACCGACGGTGACGCCGGGGTCGGCGGCTGGCTCCCCGGCTTCGCCGTGAACGCCCGCGGCGGCGCTCCACCGGACCGGCCCGGGCGCACACGCCCCGGCCGGTCCGGAGGGGAGAGGGACTCCGGTACCCCCCGCGTGCCCGCGCGGTCTCTGGCACAGTTGGTGGTGACTTGGGGACCCCGGCGACGGAGCCGGGGCCGGCCGTCCGGGTCCGGGGAACCCGTTCGCGGGGGACGAACACCGCGGACTACGCTTACCGGTCTGCGCCGGAGCAAGCGGAACGGGCAGTCGACACACCTCTCTCGGGGAGCGATCATGACCAACGATGACCGCGGGGACGCCCGGAGCGGCGGGGACGGCGAACACGAGCCGCCCCGCTGGAGGAGCGGAAAACCCGCTCCAGGGCCCGGTTCCCGCATCGGCGGCCTGCTGGACGGGCTCCCGGAGAGCGGACGCGGCACCCAGGCGCGTGCGCCGCACGCGGCGGGAGGGCCGGCCAACCCGTTCCGGCTCCGGGAGCCCGCACCCCCGCAGCCCCCGCCGCGACCGGAGGCGGTGGAGCCGGCGCCGCAGGACCCGCCCCCGGAGGAGCCCGGGGGCGGGGACCCGGCGGAGCGGCAGCCGGGAGCCCCGGCCGAGGACGCAGCGGACCGGCACACCACCGCGCCCCGGGAGGCTCCCGCCGCGAGCGAGCCCTCCCCGGACATGCCCCCGCCCTCGGGACCCCCGCTCCGGCCCAACGTGATCCCCCTCCGGGGCGAGCGGGCCGCGGAGCCGGCCGCCGCCGGGCCGCACGACCCCGCCGGGCCGACCACGAACCACGGACACGCGGACCAGCACCCCGCGACCACCGAGCCGGAACAGGGCATGTACGCACACGAAGCAGCCGCGCCCCCTCCCGGGCCGCAGCACACCGGGCCGTCACGGCCCGCCTCCGACCAGGTCCGGGCCCGATCGGCCCCCGCACCGGCGTCCGCCGGGACCGGGGAGCCCCGGGCCCCGCAGGCGCACCCGGAACCCGAGGGGGCGGGGGCCGACCCCCGGCCGACCCCCGGCTTCGACGACGCCGAGCGCGCCGCGGTCTACCGCGCCATCCGCGGGCGGCACGACGCCCGGACGCGCTTCCGCCCCGACCCCGTCCCCGACGGCGTGCTCGCCCGGGTCCTCGAAGCGGCCCACCGGGCGCCGAGTGTGGGCCACTCGCAGCCCTGGGACTTCGTCGTCGTCCAGGACCCCGCCCTGCGCTCACGCGTGCGCGACCTCGCCCTCGCCGGGCGCGAGGCCCTCGCGGACGCCCCGCACGGAGCCCGCGCCCTCGACGGGGCCGAGGTCGAGGCCGTCCTCGACGCGCCGGTCAACATCGCCGTCACCGTCGACCCCGCCCGCGGCCGCCACGCCGGGCCCGGGAGCGCGTCCCACGCCGCGGCGCTCGCGGTGGAGAACCTGCGGATCGCCGCCCGGGCGGAGGGCCTCGGCGTCGCCTGGGTGGGCCACGTCGACGCACCCGACATCGCCCGCGCCCTCGAACTCCCCTCGTACCTCGGCGTGGTCGCCTACCTCTGCGTCGGGCACGTCGAGGAGCCCCCCGCCGACCCCGAGCCCGCCCCCGCCGGCTGGGCGGACGAACGCCCCCTCTCCTGGGCGGTGCACCACGACCGCTACGGCCGCCGAGGTCTGCCCGGCCAGGAGCCGACGAGCCTGCTGGAGGAGACCATCACCGCCATCGGAGCGCTGGACACCCGGGTGCTGGAGGAGGCCCGGGACCGGCAGGACCGGATGACCAAGCCGCCGGGCTCCCTCGGGGTCCTGGAGGACGTCTCGGTGCAGCTCGCCGGGCTGGCCGGGGAGTGCCCCCCGCCGATCCCCGAGCCCGCCGCGGTCGCCGTCTTCGCGGGCGACCACGGGGTGCACGCCCAGGGGGTGACCCCCTGGCCCCAGGAGGTCACCGCCCAGATGGTGCACAACTTCCTGGAGGGGGGAGCGGTCGTCAACGCCCTCGCCAGGCAGATGGGGGCCGGGGTCACGGTGGTGGACGTCGGCGTCGTCGGCGACCTGCCCGGAGCCGCCGGGCTGCTGCCCCGCAAGGTCGCGCGCGGCACCGCGGACTTCACCCGGGGGCCCGCGATGACGCGCGAGCAGGCCCTCCAGGCCCTGGAGGGCGGCATCGAGGTCGCCCGCGACCTGGTGTCGGCAGGCAACAGGTGCCTCGTCACCGGGGACATGGGGATCGCCAACACGACCCCGGCGGCGGCCCTGGTCTGCGCCTTCACGGGGGCCGACCCGGCGCGGGCCACCGGCCGGGGCACCGGCGTGGACGACGCCACGTTCGAGCACAAGGTCGACGTGGTGCGCCGGGCCCTGGCCGCCAACCCGGTCGACCCCGCCGACCCCATCGGCACCCTCGCCGCGCTGGGCGGTCTGGAGCACGCGGCCCTGGCCGGGTTCGTGCTGGGCGGCGCCGCGCTGCGCGTCCCGGTCCTGTTGGACGGGGTCATCGCCGGGTCGGCCGCCCTCGCCGCCGCGGCCATCTCGCCCGAGGCCCTCGGCGCGTGCTTCGCCGGACACCGCTCGAGCGAGCCCGGCCACTCGCTGGCCCTGGACCACCTGGGGCTGCGCCCCCTGGTCGACCTGGAGCTGCGCCTGGGCGAGGGCTCCGGCGCACTGCTGGCGCTCCCCCTGCTCCAGGGCGCCGCGCGGGTCCTGCGCGACGTCGCCACCTTCGACGACGCGGGCGTCTCCACCGCCCACGCCTAGGGCGCCGAGGGGTCGGCCCTCCGAGGGGCCGGCCCTCCGGCGGGCGGCCGCTGCTCCGCGACGCCCGGCGGCCCCTCCCGGGGGCCGGAGCGGCCCGGAGGAGTCCCAGGCGGCGTGCGGCTTCAAAGTCTCCGCGGATTTCTTGTGCCGGTCCACAGGCGACGCGGGGCCCCGCCGCCGATACGTTTCCACTGGCAGCGAGTACATCCAGCCAGGGAGACGTCGTGAACTTGCTCATCACCGGAATCACCACCCAGTCCTCCATCGCGTACGCGATCACGGAGGAGGCCATGCGCCAGGGGCACTCGGTGATCCTCACCAACCCGCCGGGACGGCCCCTGTCGATCCTGGAACGGGTCGCCAAGCGGCTGCCGGCCGAGCCCGTCGACATCCTTCCCATGGACGTCACCGACCCCGAGCAGATCAGCGCCACCGCGAAGGCCGTGGCCGAGCACTGGGACCACGTGGACGGCGTCCTGCACGCCATCGCCTACGCCCCCGAGTCCGCGCTGGGCGGCAACTTCCTCAACACCGCCTGGGAGGACGTCGCCACCGCGGTCCACGTCTCCGGGTTCTCGCTCAAGGCCCTCGCCGTCGGGTTCCGCGAGCTGATGGCGGCCGCCCCCGACGGCTCCGGTGTGGTCTCCCTGACCTTCGACGCGAGCGTCGCCTGGCCCGTCTACGACTGGATGGGCTCCGCCAAGGCCGTCCTGGAGAACAGCACGAAGTACCTGGCCCGCGACCTCGGCGGCGACGGCATCCGGGTCAACGCCATCTCGGCGGGTCCGATCAAGTCCCTGGCCGGGGGCTCCATCCCCGGGTTCTCCCAGATCGCCGACTCCTGGGGCGACAACGCCCCGCTGGGCTGGGACACCAAGGACGCCTCCGTGGTCGCCGGTCCCGCCCTGTTCCTCATGTCCCCGGCCGCGCGGGCCATCACGGGGACGGTCATGCACGTCGACGGCGGTTACCACGCCATGGGCGCGCCCCTCGCCTGAGCACCGGACGGAGCGGGGCGCACCGCGCGGTGCGTGGCGGCTCACACCCCCGGAGCGCGAGGGTTTACCAATGCGTAATACCGCTTTGACAAGGTGAGCCGGAGCAATCGCCGCACATCGCCGGCGGCTGGCGCAGCTTCCCGCCAGCACCCCGCCGTCGTCGCCGGGGGCCGGTACGGACGACCGAAGGGGCGCGATCCGTGACCTATCTCCTTGGTTTGCGCATACGAGGCCGTGACGTGCTCGTCGTCGGCGGCGGCAGGGTCGCCCAGCGCCGGATCCCGGTGCTGCTCGAGGCGGGCGCCCGGGTGACCATGGTGGCGCCCGAGGTGTCCGCGGCGCTGGAGGACCTGGCCGCCGCCGGGCGCCTCACCTGGCTCCGCAGGGCCTACGCCCCGGGCGACGTCGCCGGCCCGGAGGCGACCCCGTACTGGCTCGTCCACGCCGCCACGGACGACCCGGCGGTCAACGCCGCCGTCGCGGAGGAGGCGGAGGGCGCCCGGGTGTGGTGCGTGCGCGCCGACGACCGCCACGAGTCCTCGGCCTGGACCCCCGCCAGCGGCACGGTGAACGGCATCACCGTCGGCGTCGTCGCCTCGGGGGACCCCCGCAGGTCGGCCGGGCTGCGCGACGCGATCACGGAGGGCCTCGCCGACGGCACCCTCGACGCCCGGCGCGGACGCGAGCCCCTGCGCGGCGTCGCGCTGGTCGGAGGGGGCCCCGGCGACCCCGGCCTGATCACGGTCCGGGGCCGTCAGCTGCTCTCCCAGGCCGACGTCGTGGTCGTCGACCGGCTCGCCCCGACCTCCCTCCTGGACCGGCTGCCGGCCGACGTGGAGATCGTCGACGCCGCCAAGATCCCCTACGGCCGGTCCATGACCCAGGAGGACATCAACGAGGTCCTGGTCACCCGTGCCGCGCAGGGGAAGTTCGTGGTCCGGCTCAAGGGCGGCGACTCCTTCCTGTTCGGGCGGGGAGGCGAGGAGGCCGCCGCCTGCGCGGCGGCCGGGATCCCCGTCATCGCCGTCCCCGGGGTCACCAGCGCCCTGGCCGCCCCCGCGAGCGCCGGGATCCCCGCCACCCACCGCGGCGTCGCGCAGGACGTGCACATCGTCTCCGCGCACGTCGCCCCGGGCGACAGCCGGTCGACGGTCGACTGGAAGGGCCTGGCCGCGGCGGGCGGCACCGTCATCGTCCTCATGGGGGTCGAGCGCATCCGGGCGATCGCCGAGGCCCTCGTCGCCCACGGCCGCCCCGCCGACACGCCCGTCGCCGTCGTACAGGAGGCCACGCTGCCGGGGCAGCGAACGGTGACGGGTACGCTGGCCACCATCGCCGCCGCGGTCCGTTCGGCCGAAGTGCGGCCGCCCGCGGTGGTGATCATCGGAGAAGTGGTCAAAACAGCGCGGGATCTTGACATACTGCACACGGGAACCCAGCTCGAGTCCCATCGGCTGGCGACCGGGCGCGATCCCCAGTGAGGCCCTCGCCGACGGCGTTCGTCGCCCGCCCGGTGGGGGACCGCCACTACCGATGAGGAGGGCATACCGATCATGACCCGGCCGTCGGCCGCACCGGACACCACGGGTGACGGTGCCTCGGACCGGTTCGGAACCGGACCGGCCGCCACCTCAGACCAGACCGCCGAGGGTTCCGCGGCCGTGCCCGGGGCAGACCCCCAGGGCATCGCCGAGGCACGCAGAGGCCCCACGGTCCCCGTTTCCGCGGGCCCGGCCAAGCACCGGGCCCCCGCACCCGACGACAACCGTTTCGACCAGGTCCTGGAAGAGCTGCGCAAGCAGATCCGCGACCTGGAGTTCGCCGAGGGGCTGCCCAACGCCGAGGAGGGCCGCACCCTCCAGGCCGACGTCCTCGCCCAGCTGTCCGACTACGTCCTGCCCCGGGTCCGCCGCCCCGACATCCCCCTGCTGATCGCGGTCGCGGGGTCCACCGGTGCGGGCAAGTCGACCCTGGTCAACAGCCTCGTCGGCGAACAGGTCACCACCACCGGCGTGCGCCGCCCGACCACCAACAGCCCGGTCCTGGCCTGCAACCCCGCCGACGTCGACTGGTTCAGCGAGGCCTCGTTCATCCCGTCCCTGCCGCGTGTGCGCCAGCAGGGCCTGGCGATGCCGGGCAAGGACGGCATGCTGGTGCTCGCCGCCACCGAGGCCATGCCCCCGGGCGTGGCCCTGCTGGACACCCCCGACGTCGACTCCGCCGTCGCCGCCCACCACGAGTTCGCCGCCAAGTTCCTGGACGCCGCGGACCTGTGGGTGTTCGTCACCACGAGCACCCGCTACGCGGACGCCCGTGTGTGGGAGTTCCTCCAGGTGGCGCGCGACCGCGACACCTCGCTGGCCGTCGTGCTCTCCCGGGTGCCGCGCCGCGGCCGCCGCCGGCTCCTGGACCACTTCGGGGCGATGCTGGAGGCCAACGGGCTGGGCAACGCCGCCAGGTTCGCGATCCCCGAGACCGACCAGGTGAAGGGGGAGCGCTTCACCGCCAACGTCGCCGACCACATCCGCGACTACCTCGCGGAGGTGGCGGGGGAGGCCGAGCAGCGGGACCGGGTCTCCCGGCGCACGTTCATCGGCGTCATCGACAGCTTCCGCACGCGCGTGCCCGAACTCGCGCGCCAGGTGGAGGCCCAGATCGAGACCGGGCGCACGCTCTCCACGGTGGTGGACGACGCCTACGCGGGCGCCCACCGCCGTGTGGACACGAGCCTGGTCGACGGCTCCCTCCTGCGCGGGTCGCTGCTCGCCCGCTGGCAGGAGGTCGCCGCGAGCGGCGAGCTGGCCAAGAGCCTGCGCATGCGCGGCAGGCGCACCCGCCGGAGCGGCCGCGCCGAGCAGGCCGAGCGCGGCCAGCGGGTGAGCGCCCTGGAGCGCGCGCTCCGCGACGCGCTGGAGGCCATGGTGGTCTCCGCCTGCGGGCACGCCTCCGACGAGATCGAACAGAAGTGGCGCGAGGTGCCCGGCGGCGGGGACCTCGCGGGCAAGGCCCTGGACCGGCCCGGCACCGGCCTGCTGTCACAGCAGATCCGCCAGGAGATCGCCGAGTGGCAGGACGACGTGGCCGAGATGACCACGGTCAGCGGGGCCACCAAGCGCTCCGTGGCCCGGTTCGTCACCTTCGACCGCGACATCGTCGCCCTGGTCCTGATCATCGACCTGCTCGGCTACGAGCGGTCCCGATCCGGAGGCGGCGCACACGCGGCCGACACCTCCGGCCCCTCTCCGCAGCGCCTGCTCAAGGGGCTGTTCGGCGCCCAGTCACTGCGAAGCATTGGCGAAACCGCACGGGACAACCTGCGCAGGCGCGTCCTCGGGCTGCTCGATCGCGAGCGAGTGCCCTTCGACAGCGCGCTCGCGTCGGCCGGGATCCCGTCCGAGGACAGCGCCGTCCAGCTCTATCAGGCCACGTACAACCTTGAGATAGCACGATGACGACTCAGTGGAACCCCGCGCAGGCGCAAGGGGACTACGGCGCGGCCGACGGCCGCGCCGAGGCCGAGGACCGCGAGAGCGGGCACCCCGGCCCCGGCGCCCGCGGGCACGCCCCGCAGGACGAACCGGTGCGGTCCGGAGGCGGGCCGTGGCGCGGGTACACCATGCCCGTTCCCGAGCACCCCGAGCACGCCGACCCCTCGGAGGACGGCACCGAGGAACCCTCCTACGACGGCATCACCGGCTACCCGGACCCGTCCGGCGCCGCCGCGCCGAGGGAGGCCCCCGAGCGCGCCGGGAGCGCGCCGGACGAGGGAGGCGGGGCCCAGGCCGGGCCCGGCCCCCAGGAGGCGCCTCCGCGGCGCTCGGGGCGGCACGCCAGGCACTCCGCCGCGCCCGGGGGGGACGGCCCCCCCCGGTCCGACAGGAGCGCCCGGCCGGCGGGGGAGGTCCCCGCCGCCGACCCGGACGACATCACCCCGGAGGACCCCGACGGGCTCGCCGGGTGGGTGGGGAGCCTCGCGGAGGCCGCCGACGACACCCGTATCGCCGGGCGCACCACCGGGGCCTTCCCGATCGTGGGACAGCGCGCGGGCTCCGGCGGCGGGACCGGCGAACCCGCCCGCGCCCGCCGCGGCGCGGAGCCGCAGGAGCCCCCCGGCGCCGGGACGCCCGCCGACCGGGAGGACGACACCGCGGAGGACGGCGGCCCGCCCTCCGCGGACGTGTCCGGCGCACCTGGGCCGGAGGAGCCCGAACCGCTGCCCCGCCGCGTCCCCGGGCCCTCGGCGGTCTCCGGCGCCTTCCGCGCGATCGGCCCCGACACCGTGTCCGGGCCGACGGACGGCGGCGCCGTGGAGGAGGACGAGGAGGAGTACCGCCCCACCACCCACGACGAGTGGGAGACCACCCCGTCCACGAGCAGGGCCGAGCTCATCGAGCGCCTGGACGCTCTGTCCACGCTGACCGATCTGGGCCAGGGCGACCTGCCCCAGGAGATCACCGCCCGGGCCGCCCAGCTGCTCGACCACGCCGGGGCCCGGCTGAGGCTGTCCGCCGAGCACACCGTCGTCGCGCTCGCCGGCGGCACCGGCAGCGGCAAGTCCTCCCTGTTCAACGCCCTGTGCGGACTCGAACTCTCACAGACCGGGGTCACCCGGCCCACCACCTCCAAGGCGCACGCCTGCGTGTGGGGGCACGAGGGGGCCGACGCCCTCCTGAGCTGGCTGGGCGTCCCCAACCGCTACCGGCACTCGCGCTCCAGCGTCCTGGACGCCGGCAACTCCGAGCTGACCGGACTGGTCCTGCTCGACCTGCCCGACCACGACTCCGTGCGCAGCATGCACACCGCCGAGGCCGACCGGCTGATCGGCTCGGTCGACCTGCTGGTGTGGGTCCTGGACCCGCAGAAGTACGCCGACGCCGCCGTCCACCACCGCTACCTGGCCAGGATGGCCGGCCACGGGGCGGTCACCGTCGCCGTCCTCAACCAGGTGGACAAGGTGGAGCCCGACGAGCTGGAGGAGCTGCTCACCGACCTGCGCCGCCTGCTGGAGTCGGAGTCCGGCGTGCACCCGCGCGTCATCACCACGTCCACGCTCACCGGCCAGGGCATCCGCGACGTGCGCGAGTTCCTCGCGGAGACGGTGCGCGAGCGCCGCGCGCTGGTGGACCGCCTGGTCGCCGACCTCGACCAGGTCGTCGAGCCCTTCGCCGAATTCCACGGCGAGGGGGACGTCCCCGAGACGGTCCCCGCCGACGTGCGGACCCGGATCCAGGAGGGGCTGGCCGGCGCCGCGGGGGTGACCGCCGTCGCCGACGTCACCGAGACCAACGACGTCAGGCGCGGCAAGCGCAAGGTCGGTTGGCCCGTGGCACGCCGCGCGGCCAGGCTCCGCAAGGACCCCCTGGCCGCCGTGCAGCTCGACTTTCTGCGCCGCGACAGCGAGAACGGCGTCCGGGGCCCCGTCGACGCGCACGTGGCCGAGCTGGAGACCGTCCTCGGGGAGGCGGCCGACACCGTCTCCGAGGGCATGCCCGCGCCCTGGCGGCGCCGGATGCGCACCGCCGCGCGCAGTGCGGTGCCCGAACTCCCGGCCGAGCTGGGGGAGGCCGTCTCGGCGGCCGTCGGCGACCCGGAGCTGAGCCCCGGGTGGTGGAAGCTCGCCCGCACCGCGCAGTTCGCCCTGCTCACGGCGGTCGGCATCGGTCTGGCCTGGACGGTCGTCTCCGTGCTCAGCCGGCTCGGCGGCGGCATCACCGGCCTGGCGATGTTCGACGACCCGGTCTTCGCCGCCTACTCGGGCGCGCTGGTGGTCGCGGCGCTGCTGGTCGGCTGGCTGACCGGGGTGGGCTGCGGCAACCTCGTCGAGGTGGCGGCGGTGCAGCGCCGCGAGGACGTGGAGCGCAAGGCCCTGGGCCGGGTCCGGGAGATCACCGCGCTGCGGGTGGTGGAGCCGATGGAGGCCGAGCTGGCGAGGTACAGGGCGTTCCGCTCCGCCTACGAGGTGGCCGTGGCGGCGGCCGGGACCTGAGCGGAAGGCCGGCGACGGCGCGGTCGGCGCGCGACCGCGTCCGTCCGCCGGACCACGGGCCCGGGGGCGGGCGGCATCATGCCGCCCGCCCCCGGGTGTGTTGCGTAGGCGTGGGTATCAGACCCAGCTCGCGCCGTCGATCGCCATGGTGAGTGCTCCTTCGTGTCGAGTGCTGCCGAGGCGGAATCGGCCGGGCCCCCGGGAGGTCGGCGGTCCGTGCCGGAGCGGCTGACGCCGCGCCCCACAGAAGAATGCCCCAGAACCGGTGCACGACCAACCCCCCTGGGTCTCCGCACACCCCGGAACGGGGGGTCTCGCGACTCTCGATACAATAAGCGATTAAGTTATTACCCAAAGTGATGTAAAGTGTTGGGGTGTCGAGTGGGCCCGTCCGGCGAGCGGACTTCGGGCGTTCGGCTACCCGGCCGTCGTCACCGAGTGGCATGGTAGGGGAACGCGGGGCGAATCCATCCCGTCGAACGGAGAACCGCAGGAGGCGGCGGACCCATCAGAGTCGGGTGTGGGGGATGAATGGCAGAGCGTGACACAGAAGGGAGGCGGGAGTCGTGAGCATCTCGGAGAAACCGGCGGCGCCGGTCGGCCGTGCCCCCGGGGGCCGGTCCTCGTGGCCGGTCCTCCAGGAGCCCCAGGGCCTGATCGTCTACATGTGCCTGCTCCTGGTCGCCGCGCTGTTCCTGTTCGGGGTGGCGTTCGCCCTGACCGTGTTCTCACTGAAGGACCTGGTCACCTTCACCGCGCTGGTCGCCGGCGCGGCGATCTCGGTCGAGGGGAGCCGCCGGCTGGGCACGCCAACGCCGGCCGGGTTCAACCGCGACCTGCTGGGGGCCTGGTGGTTCCCGGTCGTGCTCCTCCTCCCGCCGGTGTACTCCCTGCTCATCCCCATCCCCGTGTACCTGATGGTCCAGCAGCGCACGAGGCGCACCCTGGTGCACCGCCGGGTGTTCAACGCGACCTCGGTGGGGCTCTCGGGGTTCCTGGTGTCGGTGGTCTGGCACGGCGTGTGGGGGGACGACCTCGTCGGCGGCCTGGGCGGCGTCGTCGAGTCCGGCGAGCCCCTCACCACGGGGCCCGGCGTGCTCGTGGCGGTACTGTGCTGCGCGGGGTTCACCGTCCTCAACACCCTCCTCGTCGCCCTGGCCGCGAGGATCAGCAGCGGCCCGGGCAACAGCCTGCGCCCCATGTGGGACCGCGAGGCGCTCATCGTGGACGCCGTCGAATTATGTGTCGGCGTCACGGTCGCCATCCTCGCCCAGCTGTCCCTCTTCCTCCTGGTCATCGCGGTCCCGCCGGTCCTCCTCCTCCAGCGCAGCCTCCTCTACCAGCAGTTGCAGATGGCCGCGCGGACCGACCCCAAGACGGGGCTCCTCAACGCGCCCACCTGGGAGCAGGAGGCGTCGATCGAGATCGCCAGGGCCCGCTCCTCCCGGGGGCGCGCCGCCGTGCTCATCGTCGACATCGACCACTTCAAGCGGGTCAACGACAGCCACGGCCACCTGTTCGGGGACCAGGTCCTCCTGGGGGTGGCCACCACCATCGCCCAGCAGCTGCGCCAGTCCGACCTGCTCGGGAGGTTCGGCGGCGAGGAGTTCGTGGTGCTGCTGCCCGGGTCCGACACCACCGAGGCCTGGCGCGCGGCCGAACGCCTGCGCACGCAGGTCGGGGGCATGGAGATCGCGGTCGACGGCGTCCCGGTGCGCATCACCATCTCGATCGGGGTGGCGGTCATCGGCGACCACGGCAACGACCTGGTCGAACTGCTCACCGCGGCCGATCTCGCGCTCTACCGGGCCAAGGAGACCGGCCGCAACCGCGTGTGCCTGCCGGCGGGGCGCCCCGGCGTCGGCGGCACGATCCCCGGCCCGCGCGAGGCGGAGCTGACCGACCGCGGCGGGCCCGCGGAACCCACCGATCCCAGAGAGGTCACCTGAACCGCGGTCCCACGGAGAACGCGCGGTCGTCCACAGGTTCCGGAAGCCCCTTGTCCGGAACCGGACGATCACGCACCGTGAAGATATGCACCCCGACCAGCCGCACCACCCGAGCGACCCCCAGGACCCCCGGGACCCCGCCCGTCCGCCCGACCGGACGGAGAGGCCGGGGCACCCCGGTTCCCCGGCCGCCCCCGGCTCCCCCCGCGGGGGGCCGGGCCCGACGGACCCGGCGCCCCGGCCGCGACCGCCCGGCGGATCCTCCACACCGGGCGCCTCCCCCGGCGCCCTCACGCTGACCAACCCGACCGACATCATCGCCACCCTCCCGTACCTGGTGGGGGAGCCGCCCGACCCCGGGATCGTGGTCCTCGCCATCAGGGACCGCGGCGTGCACTCCGTGTACTGCGGCGACCTGGACAGGATGGACGGCGCCCCCGACCCGGCGGGGCGGGCCGCGGCCCCCGCCGCCGCGGCGGCCTCCGAGGGCTGCACGGCCCTGGCCGTCGTCGCGTACGGGCCGCCCGGGCGGGTGACCCCCTACGTCGACGCCCTCCTCGCCGCCGCCCGGACGCACGGCCTCGCCGTCGTCGACGCCATCCGGGTCACCGGCGGCCGGTACTGGTCCTACACCTGCGGCTCGGCCGGGTGCTGCCCGGCCGAGGGCACGGTCGTCAACGTCGACGGATCCACCGTCCCGGCGAGCGCGGTCCTGCACGGGATCGTCCCCGCGCCGCCGTTCCACGCGACCATGGCCGACATCGCCCGGATACGCGCGCTCCTCGCCCCCGTCCGCGGGGAGGAGCGGGCCGCCATGGAGGCCGCCGCGGACCGTGCGCGGACCCGCGCCGCGCGCGCGGAGGGCGGCGGTTCCCCCGATCGCGGCCTCACCGAGGTCCTGGCGGCGGTCCGGGCCGAGCACGAGGGGCGGGCGGTCACCGACCCGGACGGGCTGGCCCGGCTGGGCGTGCACCTGACCGGGACCGGCGTGCGGGACGAGGTGTGGGCGAGGATCACCGCCGAGGCGGCCCCCGTCCACCAGGCGCTGTGGAGCCGGGCCACCCGCTGCCTGCCCTCGGAGCTCAGGGCCGCCCCCGCCTCCCTGCTCGCCGTCGCCGCGTGGCAGCGCGGTGACGAGGCGCTCGCGGCGGTGGCGCTGGACGTCGCCCTCACCGCCGATCCCGGCTACTCCATGGCGGTGCTCATGAGCCGGGCCCTGGCCTGGGGGCTGCCGGTGGAGCGCTGGCGGGAGTTCACGCCCCGCTGGTTGAGCAGGGGGAGGGACCCGGCGCAGGACTGACCGCGGGGGCCGGCGGCGCGCCCGGGGGAGGCCCGGCGCGGAGCGCCACGGTCGCCGCGCGGGTCCGGTGGGGAGGCGGGCCGGGGCCGGCGCCGGGCTCCGTCCCCGCCGGGCCCCCGGGTGCGCTCCGATGGCGGGGGCATGGGCTGCGACGCCCTAGGCTTGGAGGCATGCCGGAGTACATTTTCACCATGAACAACGTGCGCAAAGCGCACGGCGACAAGGTCGTCCTTGACAACGTTTCGGGGTCGTTCCTGCCCGGAGCCAAGATCGGCGTCGTGGGCCCCAACGGTTCGGGTAAGTCGACGCTTCTGAAGATCATGGCCGGCATCGAACAGCCGTCCAACGGCGAGGCGCGTCTCATGCCCGGGTTCAGCGTCGGGCTGCTCGCGCAGGAGCCCCGGCTCGACGCGGACAAGACGGTCCTGGAGAACGTCGAGGACGGTGTCGCCGAGACCAAGGCGATGCTGACCCGCTTCAACGAGATCGCCGAGCAGATGGCGACGGACTACTCCGACGAACTGCTCGAGGAGATGGGCAAGCTCCAGGAGCAGCTCGACCACCGCAACGCCTGGGACCTGGACAGCCAGCTGGAGCAGGCGATGGACGCCCTGCGCTGCCCGCCCGGGGACGCCTCCGTCACCCAGCTCTCGGGTGGTGAGAAGCGCCGGGTCGCCCTGTGCAAGCTCCTCCTCGAACAGCCCGACCTCCTCCTGCTCGACGAGCCCACCAACCACCTCGACGCCGAGAGCGTGAACTGGTTGGAGCAGCACCTGGCCAAGTACCCCGGCACCATCATCGCGATCACACACGACAGGTACTTCCTCGACCACGTCGCCACGTGGATCCTGGAGCTGGACCGCGGCCAGTTCTACCCCTACGAGGGCAACTACTCCACCTACTTGGAGACCAAGCAGGCCCGCCTGAAGGTCGAGGGGCAGAAGGACGCCAAGAAGGCCAAGCGCCTCAAGGACGAGCTGGAGTGGGTCCGCTCCAACGCCAAGGCCCGCCAGACCAAGAGCAAGTCCCGTCTGGCCCGCTACGAGGAGATGGCGGCGGAGGCCGACAAGACCCGCAAGCTGGACTTCGAGGAGATCCAGATCCCGCCGGGTCCGCGCCTGGGCAACACCGTGGTCGAGGTCAAGAACCTCACCAAGGGCTTCGACGACCGCGTCCTCATCGAGAACCTCAGCTTCTCCCTGCCGCCCAACGGCATCGTCGGCGTCATCGGCCCCAACGGTGTCGGCAAGACGACCCTGTTCAAGATGATCGTCGGCGAGGAGACCCCCGACCAGGGCAAGATCACCGTCGGCGACACGGTGGAGATCTCCTACGTCGACCAGTACCGGGGCCGCATCGACGACAGCAAGAACGTCTGGGAGACGATCTCCGACGGCGAAACGTTCATCACGGTCGGCAAGGTCGAGATCCCGAGCCGCGCCTACGTCGCCGCCTTCGGCTTCAAGGGCTCCGACCAGCAGAAGCAGTCCGGGGTGCTCTCGGGCGGCGAGCGCAACCGGGTCAACCTGGCGCTCACCCTCAAGCAGGGCGGCAACCTGCTGCTCCTGGACGAGCCCACGAACGACCTGGACGTGGAGACCCTCGGCTCCCTGGAGAACGCGCTGCTGGACTTCCCCGGCTGCGCCGTGATCACGTCCCACGACCGCTGGTTCCTCGACCGCGTCGCCACGCACATCCTCGCGTGGGAGGGCGACGCCAACTGGTTCTGGTTCGAGGGCAACTTCGAGTCCTACGAGAAGAACAAGATCGAGCGCCTGGGCCCGGACGCCGCGCGTCCGCACGCGGTGACCCACCGCAAGCTCACCCGCGACTAGCCTCGCGGAACCTGGCACGCGCCCGCGGGGGCACCGGAGGACCGGTGCCCCCGCGGGCGTTCCCGCGGCGGCGCACGCGCGGATGTTCCCCGGCGCCGGGACCCATGAGGGGGCCGTGGAACGTCGCGTACCCTGGACCCGATGACTTCCGCGCGTGATGACCAGCAGAGCGTGGGCGAGCAGCCCGTGCGAATGACGTTCTACGAGGCCGTGGGCGGTGAGGAGACCTTCACCCGCCTGGTTCGCCGCTTCTACGAGGGCGTGGCCGACGACCCTGTGCTCCGCCCCATGTATCCGGAGGAGGACCTCGGCCCGGCCGAGGAGCGCCTGCGCCTGTTCCTCATCCAGTACTGGGGCGGCCCGCGCACCTACAACGAGCAGCGCGGCCACCCCCGCCTGCGGATGCGGCACGTGCCGTTCCGCATCGGCGCCGCCGAGCGCGACCTGTGGCTCAAGCACATGCGCGCCGCCGTGGACTCCCTCGACCTCCACGAGGCGCTGGAGCGCCAGCTGTGGGAGTACATGGTCATGGCCGCGCACAGCATGGTCAACGTCCAAGAGGACGCCGTCCCCCCGGAGGTCCCCCGTCCGACACGCGTGTCGGTGGCCTCGGATGACGAGGGTGACGACGGCGATGCCGTTACCATCTCCCTGAAGTAGGGGGAGCCCCGGACGCACCGGCCGGGAACCCGTCGGACGGAGCCCGGACGCACGGGCCCGGCGCCGGCGCGTCCGGCCCGTGCGCGGGCCGTGAGGACTCCCCGCCCGACGGAGTCGGACCGGAGAAGAGGGTGCTGCCTTGAGGCCAGGGACCGCGTGGGTCAGCCGGAGCGAACTGCGTACCGACCGCCTGGTCCTGCGGCGCTGGCAGGAGCGCGACCTCGAACCCTGGGCGGCGGTGAACGCCGACCCCGAGGTCCGGGAGCACCTGGGCGAGCCGCTGACCCGCGATCAGAGCGATGCCTCCGTCGCCCGCTTCCGGGACGGGTTCGACCTGCGGGGCTACGGCTGGTGGGCGGTCGAGGAGCGGGACACGGGCGACTTCGTCGGGTCCGCGGGCCTGGACCGGGTGGAGGACGGCCTGCCCTTCGGCGGGACGGAGATCGGCTGGAGGCTCGCCCGGCCGGCCTGGGGGCGCGGCTATGCCACCGAGGCCGCGCTGGCGGTACTGGCCTACGGCTTCGACACCCTCGCCCTCCCCGAGATCCTGGCCGTGGCCACGGCCACGAACATCCGCTCACAGGCGGTGATGCGCAGGATCGGCATGACCCGGGACCCGGAGGGCGACTTCGACGACCCGCGGGCGCCCGAGGGGCCCCTGCGCCCGAACGTGCTGTACCGCATCGCCGACGGCGCCGCGGACCGCTTCTAGGGCGTGGTCCGCGGGTGCTCGGTGGGCTCGGCGCTCGCGCCGATCGCCGGGAGCGGCCGTCCGGGCCATCTCTCGCAAGCCGATGTGCGAGGTTCGGCCTGGTTGTGCTTCACGAGCGCAGAGGCGCGGCGAGGAGCAGCCAGGCGGACGCGAGCCCGGTGGGACCGGCGGGAGGCCTAGGCGTAGGCGGCGAGGAAGGCGCGCTCGGTGGCGTCGAGCCGGCGGGCGCTCTGCGTGGCCACGTCGAAGCCCACCAGCACGGTCTTCGCGCGCAGGTACACGCGGTCGTCGTCCAGGATCTCGTAGGCGAGGGTGAAACTGGCGTTGCGCACCTCGGTCACCCACAGCTCCACGCGCACCGGGTCGGTCCGGGGGAGCAGGGGGGCCACGTAGTCCGCCTCCTGGCGGGCCACGACCATGGCCCCGAACACCTCGTCGCCCTCGACCGCGCCGCCGTAGCGCAGGAACGAGACCCGGGCGTCCTCCAGGTAGGTGAGCATCCGGACGTTGTTCACGTGGTGCTGCGGGTCGAGGTCGGCGTAGCGGACCTGTGCGAGGTGCACGTGCCGCGCGGGGGCCGACCCGGTGCCGACGGCTCCGGCGTCGATCTGTGTCACGTCTGGGTCCTCTCGTGCAGCTCTCCCCGGGGGGCGTACGACTCCTCCGATTGTCTCAACGCCCCCCGGGGCGGGACCCCTTCCCGGGTGTCCGATTCCTGTGTCGTTGCTCTCCCGGACCCGCGGGAGGACGGCGTCAGTCCGCGGCGAGGCCCAGGTGGTGGGCGAGGAAGGCCAGCTGTTCGGAGTTCAGTGACACACTGCGGCTCACCGACCGCGAGCTGTGGCCGACCTCGGCCTCCCTGCGCAGCAGGACGGGCCGTTGCTCCGCAGGGGCGGACGTGGCGTCCTGCATCGCCGCGCACAGTTTGCGGGCGTGCAGGGGGTCCACGCGCGTGTCGTTGTCGAACACGGTGAACAGGGTGGCCGGGTAGCGGGTGCCTTCGCGGACGTTGTGGTAGGGCGAGTAGCCCAGGAGCCATCCGAGCTGCTCGGGGTCGTCCGCGGTGCCGTACTCGACGCTCCACAGCTGGCCGAGGCCGAACCTCTCGTAGCGGACCATGTCCAGGAGGGGCGCGGAGCAGACCGCGGCCGCGAACAGGTCCGGCCGCTGGGTGACCATGGCGCCGACCAGCAGCCCGCCGTTGCTGCCGCCCATCACGGCCAGCCGGTCCGGGGCGGTGACCCCGGTGGCGATCAGGTGCTCGGCCGCGGCCGCGCAGTCGTCGAAGACGTTCTGCTTGCGGGCCAGCATCCCCGAGCGGTGCCACTCCTCGCCCTCCTCCAGGCCGCCGCGCAGGTTGGCGACGGCGTACACGCCGCCCGCGCGGGCCCAGGCCAGGGCCACCGCGGAGTAGGCGGGGGTGAGGGAGATCCGGAAGCCCCCGTACCCGTAGAGGATGGTGGGCCGCGGGCCCTCGGCGGGGGCCGAGGGCGACACGACGAGCATGCGCACGGGGGTGCCGTCGCCGGACGTGTAGGTGACCTGTTCGACGGTCACGTCCGGCAGGTCGATGTCCCCCGGGGCGTCGGCCCACACGGACACCCGCCCCGCGAGCGCGTCGTAGCGGTACACCGAGGACGGGTGGGTGTTGTCGGTGTAGCCGAACCAGGCCTCGTGGCCTCCCTCGGGGCGTTCGGAGAGGCCGCCGACCGTGCCCAGCCCGGGCATGTCCACGACGCCGAGGAGCTCCCCGGTGAGCAGGTCGCGCTGGGTGACCTCGCTGATCGCGTGGCGGCTGTGGGAGACCAGGAGCTCGGGGCGTTCGAGGGCGGGGCCGTCCAGGACGGCGTAGTCCTCCAGCACCGCCTCGGGCTCCTCGGGGACCAGGGTGGTCCAGTTCTCGTAGCGGGGGTCGGCCGGATCGGTCACGCACACGCGCCCGCGCGGGGCGTCCCGGTCCGTCCGCAGGTACAGGCGCCCGTCCCGGCCCACGTGCCCCTCCAGGTCGGCGTCGACGCCCTCCTGGACGGGTACCAGGCGGGGCCGCTCCAGGTCCCCGTCGGACAGGTCGGCGATCCACATGTCGGTGGCCGAGGAGGTCCCCCGGACCGCCTGGAGGATCAGCCAGCGGCCGTCCCGGCTCACGGAGGGGCTGAAGTACTCCGTCTTGTCCCTGCCGGAGCCGAAGACGAGGACGTCCTCCTCGGCCGGGCGCCCCAGCCGGTGCAGGTAGACGCGCCGGTGGTAGGCCTCCTCGCCGTCGGGGACCTCCTCCGGGGGCAGCCGCCGCACGTAGTAGAAGGCGGAGGAGTCCGGCAGCCACGCGATCGGGCTGTAGCGGGCCCGGTCCACGGGGCCGTCCACCAGGTCGCCGCTGTCGACGTCCACGACCCGCAGGACGGACTCCTCGTCCCCGCCCTCGGAGAGCTGGTAGGCGAGCAGGCGCCCGTCGGGGCCGGGCTTCCAGGCGTCCAGGGTGGTCAGGCCCCCGGGGTCGAGTGCGCCGGGGTCGACCAGGACGCGCTCGGGGCCGTCGCCGTCGCGGACGTAGAGCACCGCGTGCTCCTGCTCGGCGGTCCGGCGGACGAAGAAGCTGCGGTCGCCGCGCCAGACGGGGGCCCCGACGGCTCCCGCGCCGAGGAGGGACCGGATCCGGTCGGCGAACCGGTCGCGAGCGGTGTAGCGCTCGGAGGCCTCGGTGTACAGGGCGTCCTGGGCCGCCGCCCACGCCTTCGTGGCGGTGGATCCGGCGTCCTCCAACCACCGGTAGGGGTCGCCGACCTCGTGGCCGTGCAGGTTCTCTGTGACGTCGAGCCGTTCGGCCGGGGGGTAGCGGAGTTCACGCATACTTCGCACTCTATCCACCGCTATCAACCACCGGGTGTTCGGCGCGGCGTCAGGATGAAACGTGGTTTGTCGGGCGCACAATAGGACCACGAAAAGCGTCGACACGCGGTTTCTGTGCGGCCCGGCGTAAATTGGGGTGGCGCCGGGGCGGTCCGAACACGCAAACTGAATGCGGGACGCAACTCGGCGGGACCACCGGGAGGTCCGTGTGGCAAGGCGTACGGAAACACCGATCCTCGGATCGGTGCACAGGGAGGTCTCCTGGCTGGCCGAACGGCTGGCCGGGGAAGAGACACGGTCGTTCACCGCGACCGGGGCGACGCGATGAGCGCCCCAAGCAGCCGGGAGGGTGGCACAGGGACCGCCCGCCGCCACGTGCTGCTGCTCAACGCCAGCTTCGAACCACTGACGACACTGCCCCTGCGCAGGGCGATTCTCCTCGTCCTGCGGGAGAAGGCCGAAGTCGTCCACCAGGACGACACGGGGACGGTGCTGCACTCGGCGACGCGCTCCTACGACGTGCCGTCGGTCATCAGGCTCAGGCGCTACATCAGCGTTCCGTACAGTCGCAGGGTGCCCCTCACCCGGGTGGCGCTGATGAGACGGGACCGGCACGTGTGCGGCTACTGCGGGAAGAAGGCCGAGACCATCGACCACGTCATCCCGCGCAGCCGCGGCGGCGCGCACGTGTGGGAGAACGTGGTCGCGGCCTGCAAGCCGTGCAACCACCGCAAGGCGGACAAGTTCTTGGACGAGCTCGGCTGGGAGCTGCACATCACCCCCAAGGTGCCCAAGGGGCCCCACTGGCGGCTGATCAACGGTGACCTGCACGGCGACCCCCAGTGGGAGCCGTACATGGCCCACCTCGCGGCGTAGGCGCCCGGCCGGACGCACGGGCCGGCCAACGTGCTCCAGCGGTCCGGCGGGGCCGGAACCGGGCGTCCCACCCGGCCCCCGCCGTCCTCCCGCCCTCCGGCGCGGCCCCCAGGGGCGGCCGGGGGGCGGCCGTGCGTCCCCGGGACGCCTCCGGGTGCGCCCCCACCGGTCCCGCGCGGTGGGGGCCCGTCCCGCGGCGGTCCCCGAAGGCGCCCGCCCGGCGCAGGGGCGGGCGGTGACGTGAGGGCGCGGCGGCCGTATTCTGGCGGCATGCCGAGATACGACTTCCGCTGCCGCGAGTGCGGTGACACCTTCGAGCTCTCCCGTCCGATGGCAGAGGCGGGCGACCCGGCCCCCTGCCCCCTGGGGCACGGCGACACCGTGCGGCTGCTGTCCACCGTGGCGGTGGGCGGACGCGCCTCAGCCCCCGCGCCGTCCGGGGGCGGGGGCTGCTGCGGGGGCGGTTGCTGCTCCTGAGCCCGCACGCGCCGGCCCCGCGCCCGCGGGGCCGGCGGCGACCGGGCCGCCCGCCGCGACGACGCGGACAGGGCCGCGCGAGCAGGGGCGGCCCCGACGGGACCGCCCCTGCGCACTGCTCCCGGACCGGGTCCGGCCCCTACCCCTCGATCTGGGACACGTCGCGCGCCGCGCCGGTCGAGGCCGAGGTGGCCATCGCCGCGTAGGCGCGCAGCGCGGCCGTCACCGGCCGCTGACGGTCACGCGGCTGGAACCGGCCCAGCTCCTTGAGCAGGCGCTCGCGCCGGGTGGCGAGCTCCTCGTCGGAGACCTCCAGGGTGATGCCCCGGTTGGGGATGTCGATCGTCACGGTGTCGCCGTCCTCGACCAGGGCGATGTCCCCGCCCGCGGCAGCCTCGGGGGAGGCGTGGCCGATGGACAGGCCCGACGTGCCGCCGGAGAAGCGGCCGTCCGTGATCAGGGCGCAGGCCTTGCCCAGGCCGCGTCCCTTGAGGAAGCTCGTCGGGTACAGCATCTCCTGCATGCCGGGGCCGCCCTTGGGGCCCTCGTAGCGGATGACCACCACGTCACCGGGCACGATCCGCTTGTTGAGGATGCCGTCGACGGCGTCCTCCTGGGACTCGAACACCTTGGCGGGGCCGGAGAAGGTCCACAGCTCCTCCTCCACGCCCGCCGTCTTGACGATGGCGCCGTCCGGGGCGAGGTTGCCGAACAGCACGGCCAGGCCGCCGTCCTTGGTGTAGGCGTGCTCGACGGAGCGGATGCAGCCGTTCTCCCGGTCGGTGTCCAGGGTGTCCCACCGGGTGTCCTGGGAGTACGCCTTGGTGGTGCGCCGGCCCCCGGGGGCGGCGTGGAACAGCTCCACCGCCTCCGGCAGGACGGTGTCGGAGGTGATGTCCCACTCGGCGATGAACTCGCCGACGGTCTTGCCGTGCACCGTGGGCAGGGAGGTGTCGAGCAGTCCGCCGCGGGCGAGTTCGCCCAGGATGGAGGGGATGCCGCCCGCCCGGTGGACGTCCTCGATGTGGTACTTCTCGGTGTTGGGCGCGACCTTGCACAGGCACGGGACCCGCCGGGAGACCGCGTCGATCTCGTCCAGGCCGAACGCGACGCCGGCCTCGGTGGCGGCGGCCAGCAGGTGCAGGATCGTGTTGGTGGAGCCGCCCATGGCCACGTCCAGGGCCATCGCGTTGCCGAACGCCGCGGGGGTGGCGATGGACAGGGGCAGGACGGACTCGTCGTCGTCCTCGTAGTAGCGCTTGGCGGCCTCCACGACCAGCCGTCCGGCGTCCTCGTACAGGGCGCGGCGCGCGGTGTGGGTGGCGAGCACGGTGCCGTTGCCGGGCAGGGCCAGGCCCATCGCCTCGGTGAGGCAGTTCATCGAGTTGGCGGTGAACATGCCGGAGCAGGAGCCGCAGGTGGGGCAGGCGGCCTCCTCCAGCTCGTCCAGCTCCTCCTGGGAGACGCTCTCATCGGCGGCGGCGATCATGGGGTTGATCAGGTCGAGCTTGCGGACGGTCGTGGCGGTGCCGTTGACGACCGTGACCTTGCCGGCCTCCATGGGACCGCCGGAGACGAACACCGTCGGGATGTTGAGGCGCAGTGCGGCCAGCAGCATGCCGGGGGTGATCTTGTCGCAGTTGGACACGCACACCAGGGCGTCGGCGCAGTGGGCGTTGACCATGTACTCGAGGGAGTCGGCGATCAGCTCGCGGCTGGGCAGCGAGTACAGCATGCCGCCGTGGCCCATGGCGATGCCGTCGTCCACGGCGATGGAGTTGAACTCGCGGGGCACGCCGCCCGCCTCGCGGATCGCCTTGGCGACCACGTCCGCGACCTCGCGCAGGTGGACGTGGCCGGGCACGAACTCGGTGAAGCTGTTGGCCACGGCCACGATGGGCTTGCCGAAGTCCTCGCGCTCGACGCCGGTCGCGCGCATGAGTGCACGCGCGCCCGCCATGTTCCTGCCGTGAGTGACCGTGCGTGAGCGTAGGACTGGCATGGGGTGGGCTCCCATCGTTACGGGTGTTTCCCCTCGATGGTAGTCCCTCGTGAGAGCGGCTGCGGTCTCGGAGTGGAAGACTCGTATTCCGGATCGTGAGACGACCCTGGTCCCGCGGTCGGGAGGGAGGCCGGAACGGTCGGGCCCGGAGCAGGGGGAGCGGCTCCGCGGGCGCCGGTCCGGGCACACGGAAGGCCCGGGCGCCACGGCTTCGTGGTCGGTCCCGGGCCCGCACGGCGTCAGGGGGTGTCGGGGCGCCGGGGGAGGCGCCCCCGCTCAGTACCGGGGGGGCAGGGCCTTCTCCGCGGCCCTGTAGATCTCCTCGATCTCGGTCTCCGTCAGTCGGTCCCGGCCGCTGCGCAGCCACTTGCGGACCTTCGTTCCGGTGATGATGTCCACGCCCCGCAGTCGGTGGCTGTCCCAGGGCATGCCGGGGCCGTAGATGGCCAGCGAGGCGCGTACCTTGATCTCGCGCCCGAGCTCGGTGCTGATCAGCTCCTCCGCCCGCTTGGCCTCCTCCAGCGCCTCGTCGATGCGCTCGTTCTTGCTGAACCTGCCGTGGTAGAGCTTCTCCAGCTTGTTGCGCAGCGGGAGGCGCTTGTCCCACGACTCGGAGTCGATCGCGAAGGCTCCGCGCCGGCCCACGATGAAGTGGTCGATCTGGCCGTTGCCGCCCGGTACGGCGCGGGCGTGGAGCACCCGGTAGCCGAGCTGCTTCATGACCTTGAGCTGGACCTCGGTGCGCCGCTGGGCGGCCGAGGGCTTGCGCCAATGGGGGATCTCCGACTCGCGCCGGGAGTAGTACACCATCGTGCCGACCAGGGTCATGAGTCCGAGCGTGGCGCCGAGGCGCCAGTCGGAGGTGAGGAGCCCGAAGACCACGGTGACCGCGGTCGCGGCTCCCCCGCGGACGATCCACTTGCGCGCGGACTGGTTCTCCTTGAGGGCGCCGTAGACGGCTCTGGTGCCGGAGGCTTCCTTGGTCTTGCGCTGATTGGGGAAGAAGAGGGTCTCGGGCCCCTCCTTCGCCGCTTCCCGGGGGGCTTGGCCCTGGTCGTTCGCTCTGGTTGCCGATTCCACGTCGGACAGGTTAGTTGGATCCATATCCGAGTCCTAGTGCATTACTTCTCACACTTTTGTTCCCTTACGGTTCGGTGTCGACAGGTGTCGAATACACCGGACCAGGGAATGGTCAGGGGTTCGTCGATCTCTCTGGAGAACTGTCGTCCTCCTTCGTGGTGCCCGGTGTAGTGCCCACTAATCTGGGTCGGCATGACCCAGATCCACGACCTTCCGGCGCACCGGCTCGCGGCGATGGTCCGCAGTCGCGAACTGTCCCCTCCTGAGATAACTGAGCACTATCTGCACCGGATCGAACGGTACGAACCGCACTATGGTGCGTACATTACGGTCGCATCAGAAATGGCGCTAGAACAAGCCCGGTACGCGGAGAAGCGTCAGATGGGCGACACGCCGGACACCCTTCCGCCGCTCCTCGGCGTCCCCCTCCCCGTCAAGGACCTCGACCCCGTCGCCGGGGTCCGCTTCACGCAGGGCTCCGCCGTCCACCGCGACACCGTGGCGCCCGCCGACTCGGACCTGGTCGCGAGGCTCCGCGCGGCCGGCACCGTCATGGTGGGGAAGACCAACACCCCCGAGTTCGGCTCCAGCTGCTACACGGAGAACGACGTCGCTCCGCCCGCCCGCAACCCGTGGAACACCGACCTCTCGCCCGGAGGCTCCAGCGGCGGCGCCGCCGCGGCCGTCGCCGCGGGTCTGGCCCCGGCCGCGCAGGGCAGCGACGGCGGCGGCTCGATCCGCATCCCGGCCTCGGCCTGCGGGCTCTTCGGGCTCAAGCCCACCAGGGGACGGATCTCGGGGGCGCCGTTCAAACCCGACCTCCTCGGCCTGTCCACCGCGGGCCCCCTCACCCGCTGCGTCAGGGACGCCGCGCTCCTCCTGGACGCCATGGCGTTCTCCCGGCCGGGGGACCTCTACCCCGCCCCGCCGGCGGACGGGCCGTTCACCGACCACGTGGACCGCGATCCGGGCCGCCTGCGCATCGGCGCCCACGCCTCCACGGGGTCCTCGGGCATCCCCGTCCACCCGGAGGTCCTGGCCGCCCACGGGGAGGCGGTCCGCCTGCTGGAGGACCTCGGCCACGACGTCGAGGAGGTCCCCGAGCCCGGCGACGCCCACTTCGGGGGCGCCTTCGCCGACGACTTCCAGGTGGTGTGGGCCGCCATGGCCTCGGCCTCCCCGGTGCCCCCCGAACGGGAGGGGGAGCTCGGCCCCCTCAACCGCTGGCTGCGCGAGCGGGCCCGGTCCACGCCGGTCCCCGCCTACATCGCGGCCTGCGCCCGGCTCCAGCGCGGGGTCCGCTCCCTGGCCGCGGCGACCGCTCCCTACGACGCGGTGCTCACGCCCACCCTGGCGCTGCCCCCGGTCCCGCTGGGCCACTTCTCCGCGGACGGGCCGGAGGAGGAGTTCGGGAGGATGACCGCCTTCACCCCGTTCACGTCGGTGTACAACGTCTCGGGCCAGCCCTCGGTGAGCGTCCCCCTGCACCGGACGGCGGACGGTCTGCCGATCGGTTCCATGCTCACCGGCCGGATGGGCGGCGAGGGCGTTCTGCTGGCGCTGTCGGCCCAGCTCGAGCGGGCCAGGCCCTGGGCCCACCGGGTCCCGCCGGGCTGGAACGGCTGAGCGGGCGACGCGGTGCACAGGTCGCCGTGGCCATCGGCGTGGGACGTGACCGGAACGGCTGAGCGGGCGACGCGGCGTCAGCCGCGCCCGTCGTGCGGGGCGGCCGCGGCCCCGGCGCCCGGGGCCGCCCCGTGGACCGGGGGCGCGTCCAGGAGGGGGGCGACCTCGTCCGCCGAGGGGCCCTCGTCCGACCCGGGGACGGGCCGGGGCAGGAACAGGCTCAGCACCGCGGCGACCATGACCAGGCCCGCCGCGCCGACCACGCCGCCGACGATGCCGTTGCCGTCGATCAGCGCACCGGTGAGCGGACCGGCGACCGCGCCGCCGGTCCCCATCGCCGTGGCCGTCCAGCCGAAGGCCTCCGCCCTGCGGTGGGACGGCGCCATGTCCCCGACGCGCCCCATCACCGCCGCCAGGGTCGGCGCGAGGGCCAGCCCGGACACGAAGAGCAGCGGCGTGATGAACAGCGGGCTGGGCAGGTGCGTGACCGGCGGCACGAAGGGGATCAGGATCGCCAGGCCGAAGGCCGCCGCGAAGCTGCGCAGCGCCAGGCGGGGACGCCCGCGCAGGGCACCCGCGACCACGCCGCCCACGAGCGACCCCGCCGCCCAGACCGAGGCCATCACCATCACGTACTGGGGGGCGTCCAGCTCGTTGGCCCAGGCCACGATGACCAGGTCCATGCCGATGACGCCGGAGACCATGAGCAGGCACATCGCGAAGACCGCGCACAGGGCGGGGTGGAACAGCAGGCTCCTGCGGGAGCGCGTGTCCTCCGCCGCCCCGCCCCCGTCCGCCCCGGCGGGGGCGGGTCCGGTCACCCCGGCCCTGCGCAGCGACCACGCGAAGCCCACGGAGCCGAGGAGGCCCAGCGCGGCGAGGAGGAACAGCGCCCAGCGCGGGCCGGCCGCCGCCACCACGCCGGCGATGAGCACGGGGGAGAAGATGAAGAGCAGCTCCTGGGTGGTCGCCTCGGCCGCGTAGACGGCCTGCCTCTCGGGCCCGCGCGTCAGGCGCGGCCACAGGGCCCGCACGATCTGGTTGGCGGGCGTGCCGAACAACCCCGTCACCAGGGCCAGAGGGAGCGACAGCCACCACAGGGACCCCGGGAGCAGGGCCAGCGCCACGAGTCCCACGCTGAACACCAGGCCGCACACCAGCACCAGCCGGTCGGTCCCTCCCCGGTCCGCCATGCGCCCGCGCAGCGGCCCCACGAGGGCCATGCCGAGCGTGAAGGCGCCCGCCACCAGCCCCGCGAGGGTGTAGGAGCCCGTCCAGTCCTCGACCAGGAACGTGACCGCGATCATCAGGCCCGGGGTGTAGAAGCGGGCGGCCAGGGACCAGGAGAGGAGAGACAGGACGTGGGGCACGGCGAAGAGCCGCCGGTAGTTAGCGAGCACACCACGATTATGCAGACGTATCGCCCTTTGGGCCATTCGATAAGCGCCCTGCTCAGGGCCGATGCCGTCACGTTGCGCGGAGTCTCGTCGCGCCGTGTCCGCCGACCCGGGCCGCGGACACGTTCTGGCCCCACGCCGGGACGGCCTCCGGTGTACGAAGCGCCGGGTAGGGCATGATCGGGTTCTGTGAGGGACGTTCAGCTGGCCCGCGTGGCCGAGCAGTACGGGGTCGCGACGAGCTACGAGGACTGGCGGGGACGGCAGGTCCCGGTCGGCCCCGACACCATCCGCCATGTACTGCGGGCCCTGGGGGTGGACCCGGAGGCGCCCGACGCCGCCGCGCCCCGCGGGCTGCTGCCCCCGGCGGTCGTCGTCCGCGAGGGGAAGGCGCCCGACCTGGTGCTCCCGGGCAGCGCGCGCGGCGTCGTCGAGACCGCCGACGGCTCCCTGCTGCCCTTCGACCCCGGCCTTCCGCTCGGCTCCCACGTGCTCCGCGTCACGGACGGCGGCGTCGAGCACGACGCGCCCCTGCTCGTCGTCCCCGACCGGCTCGACCCCGGCGCGCTGAGGGACCACCCCCGGCTGTGGGGGGTCATGGCACAGGTCTACAGCGTCAGGTCCCGCGCCTCCTGGGGTACCGGGGACCTGCGCGACCTGGCCGAGCTCGCCGACTGGAGCGCCCGCGACCTGGGCGCCGACTTCACCATGGTCAACCCGGTGCACGCCACCGAGCCGCTGCCGCCGGTCGAGCCCTCGCCCTACCTGCCGGTCAGCCGCCGCTACGCCAGCCCCCTCTACATCCGGGTGGAGGACGTCCCCGAGTACGCCCGGCTCGACCCGGCCCGGAGGGAGGGGGTCCAGCGCCTGGCCCGCCCCCTGCGCGAGCGGGGCCGGACCGCGGACCTGCTCGACCGCGACGAGGTCTGGAAGGCCAAGCGCACCGCCCTGGAGGTGCTCTTCGAGGTCCCCCGCGCCCCCGGGCGGGAGGCGGCCCTGCGCGCCTACCTCGAACGCGAGGGACGCCCCCTCGTCGAGTTCGCGACCTGGTCGGCGCTGGCGGAGGAGTACGGGAGCGACTACCGGGCCTGGCCCGAGGACCTGCGCGACGCGGGCTCCCGCGCCGTGGGCGCGGAGGCCCTGCGCCGCTGGCCGGCCGTGGAGTTCCACCGCTGGCTCCAGTGGGTCCTCGACGAGCAGCTCGCCCAGGCCCAGGCCACGGCCAGGGCCGGCGGGATGGGCGTCGGCATCGTGCACGACCTCGCCATCGGCGTGCAGGCGGGCGGAGCGGACGCGTGGATGTACGGCGACGCCCTGGTCCCCGGGCTGCGCGTCGGTGCGCCACCGGACGAGTTCAACCGGCTGGGCCAGGACTGGGGCCAGCCGCCCTGGAACCCGGTGCGGCTCGCCGAACGCGGCTACGGGCCGTTCCGGCAGATCCTCGACCAGGCCCTGCGCCACGCGGGCGGGGTCCGGATGGACCACGTCATGGGCATGTTCCGGCTGTGGTGCGTGCCCGAGGGCGCCTCCGCCGACCAGGGCACCTACCTCAGGTTCGACCACGAGGGCATGGTGGGAACGCTCGTCCTGGCCGCGCACCTGGCGGACGCCGTCGTCGTCGGGGAGGACCTGGGCACCGTCGAACCGTGGGTGCGCGACCACCTCGCCGACCGCGGCGTGCTGGGCACGTCCGTCCTGTGGTTCGAGCAGGACGGCGACGGGGAGCCGCGCCGGCCCGGGGACTGGCGCGCCGACTGCCTCGCCACGGTGGCCACGCACGACCTGCCGCCGGTGGCGTCGTTCCTCTCCGCCGAGCACGTGGAACTGCGCGACCGGCTGGGCCTCCTCGGGCGGCCGGTGGAGGAGGAGCGGGCCGACGCGGAGGCCCGGGTCGAGCGCTGGCGGCGGCTGCTGGTGGACCTGGGCCTGCTCGACGAGGACGTGGACCCCGTGGCCGACCCGGCAGCGGTGGTGGCGGCCATGCACGCCTACCTGGTGGCGACCCCGGCCCGCATGATCGGGGTGGCGCTGACCGACGTGGTGGGGGAGCGGCGGATGCAGAACCAGCCCGGCACCACCACCGAGTACCCGAACTGGCGTATCCCGCTCACCAGCGCCGAGGGGGAGCCGGTGCTCGTGGACGAGCTGCTGGCCGACCCCCGCATGGTGGCGCGCATACGGCGCACCCTCGGACCGGTCGGGGGAGGGCACGGCCGCGCGCTGTAGGCGGACCGGACACGGGAGGCGGCCCCGGGGGAACCCCCGGGGCCGCCGTCGTGTCCGCTGCTAGGCCCGGGCCCGGCCCGCGGCGATGTCGACGGCGCGGGCGCGCAGCGCGCGCTCCACGCCCGCGCGGCCCTCGATCAGCAGGCGGCGGAGCGCCGGCGCGGGGGAGGACTCCGCGATGTAGGCGTCCGTGCGCTCCAGGGTCGCCTCCTCCACCAGCCCGCTCGGGTACATCACCTCGGCGAAGGTCTGGGCGAACTCGCCCGTCCACTTCTCCCACGCCGGGGCCAGCTGCGCGAAGTACTTCTCCATGTAGGGCCGGTACAGCTCGGCCTGGCCGGGCTCGGTGAAGCCCATCAGGACCGCGCGGAACTCGGCGTTGGCCAGCTCCTCGCCCACGATCCGCTCCCACGCGGCGGCCTTGGCCGCGGCCGTGGGGATCGCGGCGCGGGCCCCGGCGGCGTGCCGCTGGCCCGCCGCGGTCGGGTCGGACTCCAGCTCGGCGGCGATCTCCGCCTCGCCGGCCTCCCCGGCGGCGACCAGGCGGCGCAGCAGAGTCCACCGCAGGTCCGTGTCCACGGTCAGCCCGTCCACGGTGATCGCGCCGTCCAGCAGGCCCCGGACCAGGGACAGGTGGGCGTCGCTCGCGGCCGTGCCCGCCAGCGCGTTGGCGTAGGCGAGCTGGAGGTCCCCTCCGGGCTCGGCCGAGGTCAGCAGCTCGCGCAGCCGGTCGGAGAGCTGCTCGAAGCCGAACGGGCGCCACGCGGGGTCGGCGTACATGTGCAGGGCGGAGGCCGCCTGGCGCAGCAGGGTCTGGGCCACCATCACGTCGTCGACGCCGCTGATCCCGGAGATCACCAGGGCCACGTAGTCGCGGGCGGCCATCTCGCCGTCACGGGTCATGTCCCAGGCGGCGCCGAAGGCCAGGGCCCGCGGCAGCGACTCGCGGATCTCGCCGGCGCCCTCCACCACCGTGCGCAGGGAGCGCTCGTCGAGGCGCAGCTTGGTGAAGGTGAGGTCGTCGTCGTTGATCAGCACCAGGTCCGGCTGGGCCGTGCCGATCAGCTCGGGGACCTCGGTGCGCGCGCCGCTGACGTCCAGCTCCACGCGTTCGCGCCGCACGATGCCCTCGGGGGTGCGGTCGTACAGCCCGATCGCGAGGCGGTGCGAGCGCAGCGTCGGGTGCCCGGGGTCGGCCTCCTGCAGCACGGCGAACGACGTGAAGGCCCCGTCGGCGTCCACCTCGAACTCCGGGCGCATCGTGTTGACGCCCGTGGTCTCCAGCCACTCGCGCGACCAGCCGGACAGGTCCCGCCCGGAGGCGGCCTCCAGGTGCTTGAGGAGGTCCTTCAGCTCGGTGTTGCCGAACGCGTTCTCCTTGAAGTAGGCGCGCACGCCGGCGAAGAACGCGTCCACGCCCACGTACGCGGCGAGCTGCTTGAGCACCGAGGCGCCCTTGGCGTACGTGATGCCGTCGAAGTTGACCTCGACCGCCTGGATGTCGACCATGTCGGCGGCGATCGGGTGCGTGGAGGGCAGCTGGTCCTGGCGCAGCGCCCAGGACTTCTCCACGTTCGCGAACGTCGTCCAGGCGTCGGTCCACCTGGTGGCGTTGGCCTGGCAGTACACGCTGGCGTAGGTCGCGAACGACTCGTTCAGCCACAGGTCGTCCCACCAGCGCATGGTGACCAGGTCGCCGAACCACATGTGCGCCATCTCGTGCAGGATCGTCTCCGCGCGGCGCTCGTAGCGCGCGTCGGTGACCCGGGACCGGAAGACGTAGTCCTCCAGGAAGGTGACCGCGCCCGCGTTCTCCATGGCGCCCGCGTTGAACTCCGGGACGAACAGCTGGTCGTACTTGCCGAACGGGTACCGCAGGTCGAACAGGCCGTGGAAGAAGTCGAACCCCTGCTTGGTGACCTCGAACAGGGCCTCGGAGTCCAGGTGCTCGGCGAGCGAGGCGCGGCAGTACAGCCCCAGCGGGATGCCGTCGTGCTCGTCGCGCACCACGTGGTACGGGCCCGCGATGAGCGCGGTGATGTAGGTGGACACCACCGGCGTGGCGGGGAAGTGCCAGCGCACCCGCTCCCCGCCGGCCGCCTCGCGCACCACGTCGGGGGCGCTGTTCGACACGACCTCCCACGACGGGGGCGCGAACACCGTCAGCTCGAAGGTGGCCTTCAGGTCGGGCTGGTCGAAGCACGTGAACATGCGGTGCGCGTCCGCCGTCTCGAACTGGGTGTACAGGTACACCGAGTCGTCCACGGGGTCGACGAAGCGGTGCAGGCCCTCGCCCGTGCGCATGTACGCCGCGTCGGCGACGACGGTCAGCTCGTTCTCGGCCGCCACCTCGGGAAGCACGAGGCGCTCGCCGTCGAACAGTTCGGCCGGGTCGAGCTCGGCGCCGTTCAGCGTCGCCGTGAGCACCTTCGGGGCGGCCAGCTCGACGAACGTCCGAGCACCCGGCTCCGAGCTGGAGAAGCGGACCACGGTGGTGGACCGGAAGGTCTCGTCACCGGTGGTCAGGTCGAGCTCCACGGCGTAGGAGTCGACGCTGAGAATCCGCGCCCGCTCCTGAGCCTCGTCCCGTGTCAGGTTCCCTGCCACGCCACGCTCCCTCCACGGCCGCCGTCCCCGCCGGCCGGATCGTTGCCGACCACGGCGAGTCCGCCGCGTGGGTGGAGCGTCGTCGGGCCGGGGGTCGTCTTCACTCGGCATCGATCCTGCCACGCGCACGGTCGGAATGCGCAACCGATGGCCGGGGTTGCCTACCTACGACGTGAAGTTCCGTACCCCCGTCCGATCCGAGGAGCAGTGATGACGCAGACCGCCGACCCGAGCAGCGGGTCCGAGACCGTGTACGCCGACATGTGGTTCGACCCCGCGTGCCCGTGGGCGTGGATCACGTCCCGCTGGCTGCTCGAGGTGGAGCGCGTCCGCCCGGTGAGGGTCCGCTGGCACGTGATGAGCCTCAGCGTCCTCAACGAGGGCAGGGACCTGCCGGAGGACTACAGGAAGTCCTTGGACGGGGCGTGGGCCGCCGTGCGCGTGTGCGTCGCGGCCGAGCAGCGCTTCGGCCCCGAGGTCCTCGGAAGCCTGTACACCGCGCTGGGCACCCGGTTCCACAACGGCGCCGAACCTCGGACCGCCGACACGATCCGCGCCGCGCTCGCGGACGCGGGCCTGCCCGAGGACCTGGCGGAGGCCGCGGAGGGCACCGCGTACGACGAGGCCCTGCGCGCCTCGCACGCGGAGGCCATGAAGCTGGTCGGCGAGGACGTCGGCACCCCCGTCGTCCAGGTGGAGGGCGTGGCCTTCTTCGGCCCGGTCGTCACGCCCGCGCCCCGCGGCGAGGAGGCCGGGAAGCTGTGGGACGGCGTCCGCCTGGTCGCCGGGACCGACGGGTTCTTCGAGCTCAAGCGCACCCGCACCCGCAACCCCGTCTTCGGCTGAGCGCTCCGGCCCCGGTGGGCCGGGGCGCACCGGGGCCGGAGCCCGGAGCGGCGGGGAGCGGTCCCGGGGGCCGGGGCGACACGGCACACTGGAAGCGGGCCCGGCGGGGGCCGGCCCGGCTCCGGACGCCCGTCCGCGCCGCCGGACCCCGGACGCCGGGGCCCGGACCCACCGCAGAGCGAAGGACCGCACATGCCCGGACCCGACGACGACCGCAGGGTCGAGTTCCTCGACGACCTCGACATCCTGCCCGACACCACCAGCGACGAACGCGGAGTGGGCTGGGGCGAGGACTCCGAGGAGGACTCCACCGCGCGGCTCATCGCCGACCGCCCCCCGCACTGGGGCTGACCCGGGGCCGGGGCCATCCGTGGAACCACGGGTGCGCGGCCCCGCCCCCGTCCCGCCCTGGCCAACCCGAATCACGTTCTGCCACAGTGGGGCCATGCGATCCCTCTACATCGACGGCGCCTGGCGCGACTCCGCCTCCGACGAGGCCCTGGACGTGGTGAACCCGGCGACAGAGCAGGTCATCGACACCGTTCCGGCCGGAACCGCCGAGGACGTCGAGGCCGCGGTCGAGGCCGCGGCCGCCGCCTTCCCGGCCTGGTCCGCGCTGACACCGGGGCAGCGCGTCACCCACCTGGCCAAGGCCCACGAGCTGTTCGGCGCCCGCATCGACGACATCGCCGCCGGGCTCACCCGGGACATGGGCGCGCCCGCGGTGTTCTCGCGCAGGGTGCAGGCGGGCCTGCCCGAGCTCATGTTCCGGACCTACATCGACCTGGTCGAGGAGGCCGGGGAGCGCTACTTCGGCGGTGAGACCGTCGGCAACTCCCTGGTGGTGCGCGAGCCCGTCGGCGTCGTCGGCGCCATCACGCCGTGGAACTACCCGCTCCACCAGATCGTCCTCAAGGTCGTCCCCGCCCTCCTGGCGGGCAACACCGTCGTCCTCAAGCCCAGCGAGATCGCCCCGCTCAGCGCCTACGCCCTCGCCGAGGTGTTCCACGACGCCGGGCTGCCCGCCGGGGTGTTCAACCTCGTGTCCGGCACCGGACCGGTCGTGGGGGAGGCCGTCGCCGCCCACCCGCGCGTGGACATGGTGTCCTTCACCGGCTCGACCCGCGCGGGGACCCGGGTCAGCCAGGTGGCCGCCGAGACCGTCAAGAGGGTCGCGCTCGAACTGGGCGGCAAGTCGCCCAACGTCATCCTGCCCGGCGCCGACCTCGCCAAGGCGGTCAAGCGCGGCGTCGCCGACGTCATGCGCAACACGGGCCAGAGCTGCAACGCGCTCACCCGCATGCTGGTCCACCGCGACAGCTACGAGGAGGCGGTCTCCCTCGCGGCCGGGTCCGCCGCCAAGTACGTGCCCGGCGACCCGGAGGACGAGGCCACCCGCCTGGGCCCGCTCGTCTCCGCCGCCCAGCTGGAGAAGGTCCGCGGCTACGTCCGGCTCGGCGTGGAGGAGGGCGCCCGCCTGGTCACGGGGGGTCCCGAGCCCGTCGAGGGCCGGGACCGGGGCTACTACGCCAAGCCCACCGTCTTCGCGGACGTGCGCAACGACATGCGCATCGCCCAGGAGGAGATCTTCGGCCCGGTGCTCGTCATGATCCCCTACGACACGGTGGAGGAGGCCGTCGCCGTCGCCAACGACACCGTGTACGGGCTCAACGCCGCCGTGTGGTCCGCCGACCGCGAGAGCGGGCTGGCCGTCGCCCGCAGGCTGAGGGCGGGACAGGTCGAGCTCAACGGCGGCGCGCTCAACCCCCGGGCGCCCTTCGGCGGCTACAAGCGCTCGGGGAACGGCCGTGAGTGGGGACTGGCGGGCCTGGAGGAGTTCTGCGAGGTCAAGGCCGTCCAGATGTGACCCACGGGGGGCCGGGACCGCGTCCGGTGTGCGCGGTCTCACGGCCCCCGGCGGCCCTTCCGAGGAATCGGCCCCGGTGACGGCCGCGTTGTGGGGTGTGGAAAAATTCCGTCTGGTCATCCCTGGTCGAACCCAATGAGGTGTGAGTTGAGCAGCAAGCCCGCGGTCTCCAAGGCAGGCCCCATCGGCAAGGACATCAAGTCGATGATCGTCTACAACGCCGTCGCCGTCATCTCGATGGCGCTCTTCGCCGTCCTGGGCCTGAGCGTGGCCGCCGCCGCCTCCGGCGCGGTCTGAGCGGACCCGTGCACGACGGCGCCCCGCCCGCGTCCCCGGACGCGGGGCGGGGCGCCGTGCCCGTCACCCCCGTGACCTGCCAGACTGGACACGTGCGTGTTTACCTTGGATCAGATCATGCGGGCTTCGAGCTCAAAGAACACCTCGTCTCCTGGCTGAAGGAGCGGGGCCACGACGTGGTCGACGCGGGACCCCGCGTCTACGACGCGGTCGACGACTACCCGCCCTTCGTCCTGCGCGCCGCCGAGGGCGTCGCCGCGGACCCCGGTTCGCTGGGAGTCGTCATCGGCGGCTCCGGGAACGGCGAGCAGATCGCCGCCAACAAGGTCAGGGGCGTCCGCGCCGCCCTGGCCTGGAGCGAGCAGACCGCCCGCCTGGCGCGCGAGCACAACGACGCCAACGTGCTCGGCATCGGCGGGCGGATGCACTCCCCGGAGGAGGCGACCCGCTTCGTGGAGGTCTTCCTCGCCACCCCGTACAGCGACGAGGAGCGGCACACCCGCCGCATCGCGATGCTGACCGGCTACGAGCAGACCGGCGAACTGCCGCCCCTCCCGTAACCCCGTCCCACGCCCCCGCCCGGCCGCCACGGTCCCGCGCGGGGGCGTTCCGCCGTCCGGGCCGCGCCAGCACAGGCCCCGCCCGCCTGCCCGCCCGCGGGCCGCACGGCCCTGGTGGGGCACGAGGCGCTGTGAGACCCTGGGGTCCGGCCGCGCCCCCGGGACGCGCGCCGCGCCCCGCCACCCGGACGCGGGCGGGTCCGGTCACGGCGCAGTGTCCGAGAAGGGTGTACATCCCCGGAAAACAGAGCCGTTCCCCGGGACCGGGGAAGTGCCCGACTCCGTACGCTCGGTTATCGGCTGAACCCAAACCCTCGGTTTGGGGGAGAACACCGCTGGTTGCACGTGCCAGGGCGACATGCCGCGCGCTACAGTTCGTGCACAGTGGCGGGCCCTCGTTGTCCGCGGCACGGTGGTGCCCGTCGATCGGCGTCTCCAGCCACCACGACCGGGGAGTGCCCCACACCGCCCCGGCCCGCCGAACAGGTGCCCGGTGGCGACGCGGCCCCCGCGGCCGTCCGACCGTGCCGTCCGACCGCGCCGCCCGAGAGGGCGACCCCGCTGGTGAGCGGGTGCGCCGATGATGAGGATCCATGAAGCCCACACCGACCGCCAAGACCACCCGGCTCCTGCGCTCCTCCGCGCAGAGGCTCGTCGCGGTGCTCCGGCGCAAGGTGCTGTTCCGCTACAGGCTCGTCCTCATCACCCTCGTCACCCTGGCCGTGGGGATCGGCGTCGGCGCCGTGTGGGGCCCCTCCGGGTGGTTCCCGCCCAGTTCCACGATCCTCACCGTCCTCGCGGGCGGTCTCCTCCTCAAGCGCAAGAGCCTGGCCTTCCTGCTCGGCGTGGTCGCCGCCGTCCTGGTCTTCGTCGCCTACATGCTCGACTTCGGCCAGGTCGGCCCCGGCCTGCTGGTCACGATCGGCGTCACCGCGGTCCTCTCCTACCTGCTGTCGGGCGTGCGCGAACGCCTGGGGGTGCAGGGCCTCAGCGGCGAGATGATGCTGCTGGACCTGCGCGACCGGATCCGGCACCAGGGCCGCATGCCCCGGCTCCCCGAGGGGTGGGGGCGGACCGCCGTCCTCCGCCAGGCCGGCGGCTCCTCCTTCGGAGGGGACTTCGTCGTCTCCATCCGCAGGGAGGACCGGCTGGACGTGGCCGTGGTGGACGTCTCCGGCAAGGGCGTGGACGCGGGGACCCGGGCGCTCATGCTCTCCGGGGCCTTCAGCGGACTCATCGGCGCGGTGCCCACGGGAGACTTCCTCTCCCACTGCAACGACTACCTGATGCGGAACAGCGGAGGCGAGGGCTTCGTGACCGCCGTGCACCTCAGTGTGGACCTCGACACAGGCGAGTACCAGATCGCCTCCGCGGGTCACCCGCCCGCGCTGCACTACGACAGCGGCGGCGGTCTCTGGAGCACCACCGAGGCCAAGGGCGTGGTCCTCGGGGTCATCCCCGAGATGACCTACACGTCCGTCCAGGGCAAGCTCCGCCCCGGTGACGCCATCATGCTCTGCACCGACGGCCTCATCGAAACCCCTGGTGAAGACCTCGACGCGGGGATCGACCGGCTCCTCGGCGAGGCCGAGCGGCTCGTCCCCCACGGGTTCGCCACCGGGGCCGGGGAGCTCGTCGACACCCTGTCCAAGGACAAGAACGACGACTGCGCCCTCGTCGTCCTCTGGCGCGACTGAGCCGCCCGGCCCCCGCGTGCCGCGCCGCCGGGGTGTGCGGTGCGGCGTCCGAGCCGGCCTGGGGGTAGGGTCGGAATGCTCCCCGTCCCCGCGTACGGCGGTCAGTCCGTACACGTCCCCGGATCGCCGTGCGCGCCCCCGCAGCCCCCGGGCGCCAACTCCCACGGCCCACCACACCAGTGACGACGGGACCGGAGCGGGGCCGCTCCACAGGCCCACCGCTATCCGAAGACTGGTGCCGCCCGCGGGTCCTCCCGCAGGGCGTAGGAGACGCGAGGGGGTGCTTCGCATGTCAGAAGGCGAGCGCGCTGAAGAACTGACCGATCTGGTCGAGAACAACGACCTGACCGGCATCCGGCTCTGGTTGGCCGAGCACAGGCCCCACGAGATCGCCGACGAACTCTCACGTATGGCCGGAGGCGAGGCGATCATCCCGTTCCGGCTCCTGGACAAGGACCGCGAGCTGGAGGTCTTCGAGGAACTCGACCCCAGCCAGCAGCAGGCCATCCTGCTCGGCCTCCGCGACAGCGCCTTCCACGAGATCCTGGAGGAGATGGACCCGGACGACCGGGCCCGCCTCATCGGGGAGGCGCCGGCGAAGATCGCCACCCGAGCCCTGGCCGGCCTCAGTCCCGCCGAGCGCAAGATGACCGCCGCCCTCCTGGGGTACCCCGAGGACGCCGTCGGCCGGTTCATGACCCCGGAGACCGTCATCCTGCACCGCGACCTGACGGTGCACCGCGCCCTGGAGGTCGTGCGCGCCCGGGGGGCGGACGCCGAGACCATCTACACCCTGCCGGTGGTGAGCGACGGCCGCCGCCTCGTCGGCACGGTGACCCTGGGGGACCTGGTCGTCAGCGACGACGACCGGCTGCTCAAGGACATCGTCGACGTGTTCGCCCCCCGCGTCGGCGCCTCGGAGCCCGCGGAGGACGCCGCACGCCTGATGCAGGAGGCCAACCTGGTCTCCCTGGCCGTGGTGGACTCCGAGGACCGGTTCGTGGGCCTGCTGACCTTCGACGACGCCCTGGAGGTCATCGAGGCCGCCGACTCCGAGGACATGGCCCGGCAGTCCGGCGCCAGCCCCGTCGGCGACCACTACGTCTCCGTCAGCGTGCTGCGGCTCGTGGGCGCGAGGTCGGTCTGGCTGATGCTGCTCATCGTCGCGGCCACGTTGACAGTCAACGTCATGCAGGCGTTCGAGGCCACGCTGGAGGAGGTCACGGCCCTGGCGATGTTCGTGCCGATGCTCATCGGCACCGGCGGGAACGTCGGCGCCCAGTCGGCCACCGCCATCGTGCGCGCCCTGGCCGTGGGCGAGGTGCGGGTGCGCGACCTCCCCCGGGTCATCTGGAAGGAGGCGCGGGTCGGGCTGCTCCTGGGCATCATGCTCGCGGGCCTCGCCCTGGCCATCGGCTCCCTGCTCGTCGGGTTCGCCGTCGCCGCGGTGGTGGCGTGCTCGGTGATCGCGGTGTGCACGTGGGCGGCCGTCATCGGATCGGCCATGCCGCTGCTCGCGCGCAAGGTCGGCGTGGACCCCGCCGTGGTGTCCTCACCGATGGTGGCGACCCTCGTGGACGCCACCGGCCTGATCATCTACTTCTCCATCGCCCGCCTCGTCCTGGGCATCTGATCCGCCCGGACCGACCGCCCGGTCTGCACAATCCGCATGAAGAGGGTGTGAACCGGGTATCGCGTCAGGAGCAGGACGGATCTAGGGGGGATTCCATGTCCGGTACCGGAGATGCGTTCAAGCGGCTGAAGAAGGCCGTCGACGACAACGCCGAGAAGGCCCAGGGGCTGGTCGGCAAGGCAGCCGACGCCGCGAAGAGGGCTACGGGAGGTGCCCACGACGACAGGATCGACAAGGGGGCCGGAGCCGCGACGGAGTACCTGCGCAAGCGTGCACGGGAGGACAGGAAGTAGCGCCGGCCGCCGTGCGTGAGCGGGGCGGGCGGGGTGCGTCCACAATGGAGGATGCCCTCACCCGCCCCGTTCCCTTCCCCCGGCCCGGACGGGCCGACCGCCCCGCGGGGGGCGCCGGCCGTGCCGCGGCCCCCGGCGGACCTCCCCGCCGTACCCGGCGCGACGGACCGGGAGACTGTGCAGGACCCCGTTGGCAGCCGTGCGCCCACCGTGGTTTCGGACGCCTCGAACACACCGGTGCGCGGAGGGGGCCCGAGGGGTCCCGGCGGCCCCCGGCGCCCGGGCGGGGCCGGGGCGGGACGGGGAGGCGGACGCCTGCCGGTCCTGGCCGCCAGGGTCCGCATGCCGCTGATGTGGGCCGCCACCCTCCTCCTGCTCGCGGCCTACGCCGGCGTGCCGTGGTGGGCGGGCGCCGGGCTGCTCGTCGCGGCCCTGGCCGTGTACCTGCGGCTCGGCACGGTGCGGCGCGAGCCCAGGACGGTGCTGCCACCGGTGCGCGGCAGGTGGATGGCGCTCACGAGCCCCGTTGACGGGATCCCGAGCCAGGGCAGCCACGCCTACGGGCAGACCTATGCGCTCGGCCTGGTCGCCGAGCCGGGGGGAGGGGCCCGGCCCGACATCGCCTGGCGTCCGCTCAGCCGCCCGCCGGAGGACTTCCCGGCGTTCGGCAGGTCCGTGTACGCCCCCGCCGACGGCACGGTGGTCACCGCGCACGACGGGCGGCGCGACCACCGCAGCCGCAATTCCTGGCCGTGGCTCTTCGGGGCGGTGGTGGAGAACGCCCTGCGGGAGCTGCGCGGCCCCTCGGGGGTGCTCGGCAACCACCTGGTGATCGACGTCGGGGGAGGTGACCACCTGCTCCTCGGCCACCTGGCGCGGGGCTCCCTGACGGTCGGCCGCGGGGACAGGGTGCGGGCGGGCCAGGTGGTGACCAGGTGCGGGAACTCGGGGGCGTGCACCGAACCGCAGGTGCGCGTGCAGCTCATGGACCACAGGCGCCCCCTGTTCGCGGCGGGCCTGCCGATCGTGTGGGCCCCGGGCTGGAACGGCTGGGACGACGGGGCGGGGCTGCCGGAGACCTGGCGGCCCGTCGTGGTCGAGGGCCCCGGGGTCGAGGAGGTACCCGCTGGTCAGGAGGCCGGGGGAGACGATTACGCTGGTGAGGTAAGGCGAACCTCACGAAACCGGTGAGAGGGGTGGGTGTGAGCGCTGCGGAGGGGCGGCCCTGTCAGTTGACGGTCTGCCGGGGGTGCTGCTGCGGGACCCGGAAGAAGGTCCCCGGCGTGGACCACAAGGCCCAGCTCGCCCGCCTCGGCGCCATCGAGGACCACTCCGGCCGTACCGTCCCCGTCCGCACCAGCAAGTGCCTGGGCATCTGCTTCGAGGCCGACGTGGTGGTCGTGCAGCCGTCCGGGGAGGGGCGCGCCGCCGGGGGCCGTCCCGTCTGGCTGGGGCGGGTCACCGAGGACGAGCTGCTCGAGGCCGTCGACGACTGGATCTTCGACGGCGGTCCCGGCCTCGCGCCGCTGCCCGCGGTCCTGGCCGGCCACGTCACCTCCAAGGACGCCAAGAAGCCGAAGAAGGGCAAGAAGCCCAAGCACTCCAAGGCCGCCAAGAAGGAGCGCAGGAAGGCCGGGAAGGGTTCCGGGGGGAAGGGGCCCGAGGGGGCGTCCCGGCCGGAGAAGGGGGCGGACAAGGGCCGGGCGGGGTCCGAGAAGTCCGACAAGGCGAAGAAGAAGGCCGAGAAGAAGGCGAAGAAGGCGAAGAAGGCCGAGAAGAAGGCCCGCAAGAAGGCCCGCAAGGAGGCCGAGGGGGCCGGACGCGGTTAGGGCGTGTCCCGCGGGCCGTTGCGGGCCCGCGCTCCCGCCGGGACCCGCAGGGGATCCGGGAGCGCGGCCCCGCCCCCGGCCTCAGGTCCTCGACTGCGGCGCGAACTGGGTCCGGTAGAGGGCCGTGTAGAGCCCCTCGCGTCCCAGCAGCTCGTCGTGCGTGCCGCGCTCCAGGACGCGCCCGTCCTCCAGCACCAGGATCTGGTCGGCCTCGCGGACGGTGGCCAGCCGGTGCGCGATCACCAGGGACGTCCGCCCCTCCAGCGCGACCGCCAGGGCCTCCTGCACGGCGGCCTCGGACTCCGAGTCCAGGTGCGCGGTGGCCTCGTCCAGCACCACCACCGACGGAGCCTTCAACAACAGGCGGGCGATCGCCAGCCTCTGCTTCTCACCGCCGGAGAGCCGGTAACCCCGGTCGCCGACCATCGTGTCCAGGCCGTTCGGCAGCTGGTCCAGGAGCGTCCCGAGGCGGGCCGTGCGCAGCGCCTCCTCCAGTTCGGCGTCGGTCGCCCCGGGGCGCGCGTAGCGGAGGTTCGCGCCCACCGTGTCGTGGAACAGCTGGGCGTCCTGCGTGACCACGCCCACCGCCTCGCGCAGCGAGTCCCCGGTCACCCCGCGCAGGTCCAGCCCGCCGACGCGCACCGCGCCCTCGGTGGGGTCGTACAGGCGGGAGACCAGGTGGGTCAGCGTCGTCTTGCCGGCGCCGGACGGCCCCACGAGGGCCACCATCGTGCCCGCCGCGGCCCGGAACGACACCCCGCTCAGCACCTGGGTGTCGTCGTCGACCTCGGCGTGCGGGGCCAGCTCCAGCGACGCGACCGAGGACTCGCGGGCCCCCGGGTAGCGGAAGGACACCTGGTCGAACTCGATGCCCAGGGGCCCCGGGGGGAGGTCCCGCGCGTCCGGGTCCTCCTTGATACCCGGTTCCAGGTCCAGCACCTCGAAGACCCGGTCGAAGGAGACCAGCGCGGTCATGATCTCCACGTGCACGTTGGACAGCGTCGTCACCGGCCCGTAGAGCCGGGTGAGCAGGGTGGTGAGCGCGACCAGGGTGCCCACCTCGAACGCCCCGCCGATCGCCAGCACCCCGCCGACCCCGTACACCATCGCCATCGCCAGGGCCGTGATCAGGCCCAGCATGCTGAAGAGCAGGGAGCCGAGGACGGCCTGGCGGACGCCCAGGTCGCGGACCCGGCCGGCCCGGTCGGCGAACCCCGCCGACTCCTCGTCCGGGCGGCCGTACAGCTTGACCAGCATCGCGCCGCCGACGTTGAACCGCTCGGTCATGAGGGAGCTCATGTCCGCGTTGTTGTCCATCGCGTCGCGGGAGATGTGGGCGAGCCTGCGCCCGATGAGCTTCGCGGGGACCACGAACAGCGGGACCAGGACGAGGGCGAGCAGTGTCACCTGCCACGACAGGGCGAGCATCGTGACGAGCACCGCCACCGCGCTGATCAGGTTGGACAGCACCGACTGGAGCACGGAGGTGATCGCGCGCTGCGCGCCCACCACGTCCGTGTTGAGCCTGCTGATCAGCGAACCCGTCTGGGTGCGCGTGAAGAACGACAGCGGCATCCGCTGCACGTGGGTGAAGACCTGGGTGCGCAGGAGGTAGATGACGCCCTCGCCGATCCGCGCGGACAGCCACCGGCCGAGCAGCGTCAGCCCGCCCTCCAGGACGGCCAGCCCCGCCGCGGCGACCGCCAGCCACACCACGAGGGAGGCGTCCCCCGGGAGGATGCCCTCGTCGATGATGGCCCTGAGCAGGAGGGGATTGGCGACCACGATGGCGGAGCCGACCGAGGTCACCAGGAGGAACCACAGGATCGCCCGCCAGTGGGGGCGGGCGTAGGAGACGATCCGGCGGGTGAGGCCGGGGGGCAGTTGCTTGCCCTTCGCGCTCCCGTCGTTGACCAGGGACCTGTAGGAAGGTCTTCCCGACATCATGGACATGGGCGGCCCCGTTCTTCTCGCTGCTTCGCCACGCATGCGTCAACGCCCGCGCCCGTGCACGGCTTCCCGGGGAGGGCGCGCCGCCCGGCCGGCGGCCGGTGCGGCGACCCGTGCGGGGTCGCCCGGACGCCGCCGTGCCGGGGGCCTCCGGCGGCCCAGGGGGTCAGAGGGAGTGGGCGAGCCGGCCCAGCGCGGCCGTGGTGGAGCGGCCGGGGGTGAACGGCAGCTCCCACGCCTGGGCGCCGAGGGCGTCGGCTCCGCGGATCTTGGCCTGCGTGTACCGGTCCCCGGCGGTGTAGGCCAGGGCGGCGGGGTCGAGCGGGCGCAGGAGTTCGGCGTAGGCGGACCAGTCGGCGACCCCGGGCGGGCCCTCGATGACGAAGGCGCCGCTGACACAGGCGAGCGCGGCCACCGTCTCGGCGCGCTCCTCGGCGGGGTTCACGGGGCGTCCGGGCCCCTTCCAGGCGCCCACCCTGCGGTCGGACTCGATGCCGACGACGAGGGGCAGGCCGCGTTCGGCGATGGACCGGAGGAAGCGGACGTGTCCGACGTGCAGGACGTCGAAGGCCCCGGTGACGACGGCGGGCCGCTCCAGGAGTTCGGGCCGCTCGAACCAGTGGGCGCCGAGGGGAGTGTCGGCGCCGTGCGTCGCGTCCGTGTCCGTCATTCAGCCACCCGTCCCAACGAAGCGAGGGCCCCCGTGTCCGATCCGCGCCGACGGGTTCGCCCGAAAGGTCAACGTACCCGTTCGGGGCGGGTATTCCGCCTCGGGGGAGCAGGACCGGGCTCCGGGGTCCGCCGGGTCCGTGGGGCGGCCGGGGCGTTCGCGCGGGGGTGCGCCGTGCCGTGGAGACGGGGCGCCCCGGTGCGAGGGCCCCGGCAGGAGGGGCCGCAGCCCGGGGTGGAGCGGTGGAGCGGGCGACGAGAATCGAACTCGCATGACCAGCTTGGAAGGCTGGGGTTCTACCATTGAACTACGCCCGCGTGGCGCCGGAGCCTTCGAGTTTCCTCTAGACTCGTGGAGCCGACGGAGACAAGAGTACAGTCTCCCGAGCCGTGGTCGCACCCTCATCCCGGGAGTGCGATCCTTGGTGCGGTGTACGGGGTGTAGCGCAGCTTGGTTAGCGCGCATGCTTTGGGAGCATGAGGCCGCGGGTTCGAATCCCGCCACCCCGACGAAACCATCCGTGGCATCGGCCTCCGGCCGTACGCCGTGGCCCCCTGTGTATCTGCCCTAGACTTGGTGCGATCAGCAGGAAACTGTAAGTCCCAGCCCGTCGCAGGGCACCCCGTGTGAACGTGGTCGTCAAGGCCCCGGGGTGCGCTCGTGCATTTCGCCGTTGTGTGTGGTGCGCCTGCGGGCCGACGCGGACACCAGCCGGCAAACCTAGGAGTACCGCCCCGTGAAGACCGATGTCGAGGAGCTGAGCCCCACCCGGGTCAAGCTGACCATCGAGGTGCCCTTCGAGGAGCTCGATCACGCTTTCGACGTGACGTACAAGTCGCTCGCCAAGCAGGTCCGGATCAAGGGCTTCCGCCCGGGCAAGGCGCCGGCGCGGCTGATCGACCGCTACGTCGGCCGCGGCGCGGTGATCAGCGAAGCGGTCAACCACGCCGTCCCGGAGCTCTACAACGAAGCCATCCAGAAGGAGGAGCTCTTCGCGCTCGGCCAGCCCGACGTGGAGGTCACCAAGCTGGAGGACAACGAGGAGCTCGCGTTCACCGCCGAGGTCGACGTCCGCCCCAAGTTCGAGGTCGAGAACTACAAGGGCATCGAGGTGACCGTCGACAGCGCCGAGGTCACCGACGAGCAGGTCGACGAGCAGATCGGCACGCTGCGCGAGCGCTTCTCCACCCTCGTGGGGGCCGACCGCCCCGTCGAGACCGGTGACCACCTGTCCATCGACCTCTCCGCCGCGATCGACGGCGAGAAGCTCGACGACGTGGCGGTCAGCGGCTACTCCTACGAGGTCGGCACCAACGCCATGCTGGAGGGCCTCGACGAGACCCTCGTGGGCATGGAGGCCGGCGGCGAGGCCACCTTCAAGACCACCCTCGTCGGTGGTGAGCACGAGGGCAAGGAGGCGGACGTCACCGTCACCGTGCACAGTGTGAAGGTCAAGGAGCTGCCCGAGCTGGACGACGAGTTCGCCCAGCTGGCCTCCGAGTTCGACACGATCGAGGAGCTGCGCGACGACGTGCGCAAGCGCATGTCGGAGGTCCGCCGCCTCCAGCAGCTCTCCGCGGCCCGTGACAAGGCCCTGGAGCAGCTGATCGAGTCCGTCGACGTGCCGCTGCCCGACGCGGTCGTCGACGAGGAGATCACCCGCCGTCGCCAGAGCCTGGAGCAGCAGCTCGCCCAGGGCGGTCTCACCAAGGAGGCCTACCTGGAGTCGCAGGAGAAGACCGAGGAGGAGTTCGACGAAGAGCTCACCACGGGCGCCCGCTCGGCCGTCAAGGCCGGGTTCATCCTCGACCAGCTGGCGATCCAGGAGGACCTGAGCGCCGACCAGGGCGAGCTCAGCCAGTACGTGTTCGAGCAGGCCCAGCGCATGGGCGTGAGCCCGGACCAGCTGGCCCAGCACCTGGTCGAGTCCAACCAGATCCGCGTCGCCTTCACCGAGGTCGTCCGCGGCAAGGCCATGGACCTGGTCCTGGCCGGCGCCCGGGTCACCGACGAGGACGGCAACGTCATCGAGCAGGAGAACGCCGAGGAGACCGCGGCCAAGGCCGCCGCGGTCGCCGCCGAGGAGTCCCTCGAGGTCATCGAGGACGACGCAGAGGAGACCGGGGCCCCCGCGGCCGCGGCCGACGAGGCCGGCGACGACAAGTCCGAGGAAGCCAAGTAGGCTTCCCGCCCGGCGTGCGCGGGCCCCGACCGACCCCTCGGGCCGGTCGGGGCCCGACGTGTTCGCTGGTGGAGGAAAGTGCTGTACGGGCCCTGCGCCACCCTGCGCTCAAAGCGAACAGGGACGGTATCCGGACGAGCCCGGCTTCCGTCGGCGTTAGTGTCGCTGTATCGCAACCGTTTCGATTCCGGAGCAGGTGACGAGAGTGCCGCCGACCTTTGATGAGTCCCCGCGATTCGACGCTCGTACGTCCGAGTCGCAGATTTCCCCTTTTATTGAGCAGACGCCTCAGCGCCTGTTGCGCCAGCGAATCGTTTTCCTCGGCCAGCAGGTCGACGACGAGATCGCCAACCGCCTGGTTGGTGAGCTCCTGCTGCTGTCCGCCGAGGACCGCCAGCGGGACATCACCCTGTACATCAACTCGCCGGGTGGGTCCGTGACCGCGGGCATGGCGATCTACGACGTCATGCAGTACATCCCCAACGATGTCCGTACCGTCGGCATCGGCATGGCCGCGTCCATGGGCCAGATGCTCCTGTGCGCCGGCGCCCCCGGCAAGCGCTACGCGCTGCCGCACACCCGCGTCATGATGCACCAGCCGTCCGGTGGCATCGGGGGCACCGCCTCCGACATCCGGATCCTGGCAGACCAGCTGCTCTACGTGAAGAAGATGTTCATCGAGAAGATCTCCGAGCACACGGGGCAGACGGTCGAGCAGATCGAGAAGGACGCCGACCGCGACCGCTGGTTCACCGCTCAGGCGGCCAAGGAGTACGGCTTCATCGACGAGGTGCTCGAGGGCACCCTCGACGTGACCAGGTGACCGTACCCAGAGTTGACCCGTCGGACCTGGTCCCAGGAACGGCGCAGTGCGTGGAAGGCGTGAAATGACCGAGTACAACCCCAGTCTCATCGGCGGCGCGGCCTCGATGGCTCCCCAGAGCCGCTACGTCCTGCCGTCCTACGTGGAGCGGACGTCGTACGGCGTCAAGGAGATGAATCCGTACAACAAGCTCTTCGAGGAGCGGATCATCTTCGTCGGCGTGCAGATCGACGACACGTCGGCCAACGACCTGATGGCCCAGCTCATCACCCTTGAGCAGCTCGACTCCGAGCGGGACATCCAGATGTACATCAACTCGCCCGGAGGGTCTTTCACGTCCCTCATGGCGATCTACGACACGATGCAGTTCGTGCGCCCCGACATCCAGACGGTGTGCATCGGCCAGGCCGCGTCGGCAGCCGCGATCCTGCTCGCGGGAGGCACGGCCGGGAAGCGCGGCGCGCTCCCCAACGCCCGGATCCTGATCCACCAGCCCGCGACCGAGGGCATGCACGGCCAGGCCAGCGACATCGAGATCCAGGCGAACGAGATCACCCGTATCCGTACGCAGCTGGAGACCACCCTGGCCCGCCACACCGGTCGTACGCCGGAGCAGGTCTCCAAGGACATCGAGCGGGACAAGATCCTCACGGCGGAGGAGGCCAAGGAGTACGGCATCATCGACTTCGTGCTGCCGTACCGCAAGGCCTCCCTCAAGTAGGGGTGTGACGGAGCCGAAAGTCCTTCCGCGGCCCCCGGCGAACGGGGTGTTCCGCCGGGGATTCTCGGCAGTGGTGAAGCGTGGGCCGGACCGGCCCTTGACCCGCCTGGGGGAGCCCGGTGGTGAAGCCGGTCCGGTTTTTCGCTTAGTCTGGCGGAGAGCGACACACAGATCGCCCCGTCCGTGACCTTCGTGGACGGGTACGGGAGATTCGACTTCCGTGCGGTTTCGCGTCAGAGCGGCACCGGCGGGGCGGCCTTAGTTTTGAGGAGTGGCTGGGTGGCACGCATCGGCGACGGCGGGGACCTGCTGAAGTGCTCATTCTGCGGTAAGAGCCAGAAGCAGGTGAAGAAGCTCATCGCCGGCCCCGGCGTGTACATCTGCGATGAGTGCATCGATCTGTGCAACGAGATCATCGAAGAGGAACTCGCCGACGCCACCGAGCTGTCGTGGGACTCGTTGCCGAAGCCGCGGGAGATCTACGAGTTCCTGGACTCGTATGTGATCGGTCAGGACCAGGCGAAGAAGGCCTTGTCGGTGGCGGTGTACAACCACTACAAGCGTGTGCGGTCGGAGGGTGAGCGTCCGGGGTCGGAGGGCGTGGAGATCGCGAAGTCCAACATCTTGCTGTTGGGTCCGACGGGGTCGGGGAAGACGCTGTTGGCGCAGACGTTGGCGCGGATCCTGAATGTGCCGTTCGCGATCGCGGACGCGACGGCGCTGACGGAGGCGGGGTATGTGGGGGAGGATGTGGAGAACATCCTGCTCAAGTTGATCCAGGCGGCTGATTACGATGTGAAGAAGGCCGAGACGGGGATCATCTATATCGATGAGGTCGACAAGGTCGCGCGCAAGAGTGAGAATCCCTCGATCACGCGTGATGTGTCGGGTGAGGGTGTGCAGCAGGCGTTGTTGAAGATCTTGGAGGGGACGACGGCGAGTGTGCCGCCCCAGGGTGGGCGCAAGCATCCGCACCAGGAGTTCATTCAGATCGATACGACGAATGTGTTGTTCATCTGTGGTGGGGCGTTCGCGGGTCTGGAGAAGATCATCGAGTCGCGGACGGGTCAGCAGGGGATGGGGTTCAATGCGGTTCTGCGGCCTCGGGGTGAGGTGGCGGAGTCGGGGTTGTTCGGTGAGGTGATGCCGGAGGACCTGTTGAAGTTCGGGATGATTCCGGAGTTCATCGGTCGGTTGCCGGTGATCACGAGTGTGGATGATCTGGATCGTGGGGCGTTGATCCGGATTTTGACGGAGCCGCGTAATGCGTTGGTGAAGCAGTATCAGCGGTTGTTCGAGTTGGACGGTGTGGGGTTGGAGTTCACGCCGGAGGCTTTGGAGGCGATTGCTGAGCAGGGGATTATTCGGGGGACGGGTGCGCGTGGGTTGCGGGCGATCATCGAGGAGGTGTTGTTGTCGGTGATGTACGAGGTGCCTTCGCGTGAGGATGTGGGGCAGGTGATCATCAGTCGGGAGACGGTGATCGACAACGTGAACCCCACGATCGTGCCGCGGGCCCAGCTGGACTCCGACCACCAGGAGAAGTCCGCCTGATCCCGCCGCGGTGCGGCCCCCGGGGCCGACTGCGGTACGCGAGAGGGGCGCCCCCGGCCCGGGGGCGCCCCTCTCGCGTCCTCGGACGGGCCGCCGGACAGCCGCCCCGGAGGGTGCGCGTCACGCGTCCTCCAGCACCTCCGCCATGCGGCCGATCTCCGCGTTCTGCTCCGCGATCACGTCGTTGGCCATCCTGAGCACGGTCTGGTCCCGGCCCTCGGCCATCGCGTCCTCGGCCATGGTGACCGCGCCCTCGTGGTGGGTGGTCATCAGTTCCACGAAGAGCCGGTCGAAAGCGTCGCCCTCGGCCTCCGCCAGCTGCTCCAGTTCCTCCGGCGTGGCCATGCCCGGCATGTCGGCGTGGTCGACGTCCAGCTCGCACGCGGGCACGTCGGCGTCCTCGCCGTGGTGGGTGCCGTCCCCCTCCAGGCCGCAGAAGTTCTGGTGCGCGGGGTTCTCCCGGGCGGGGCCGAAGACGTTCTCCTCCAACCAGCTCTCCATGGCGGTGATCTCCGGCCCCTGGGCGGCGGAGATGCGGTCGGCGATGCGCTCGATGCCGTCGCGCTCGTGGCGCTCCGGGACCAGGTCGGTCATCTCCAGGGCCTGGGAGTGGTGCTCGATCATCATCACCAGGTAGGTGACGTCGGCCTCGTTGTGCCCCTGCTCCTCGGCCAGGGCGGCGATCTGGTCGGCGGTCGCGGGCGACGAGGACTCGCCGGGCGCTCCGGGGGCGATGACGTTGGCCGACTCCCGGCCGTCCTCGTCACCGGTACAGGCTGTGGCTCCGAGCAGCGCGAGAGCTGCTCCGGTCGCGAGTGCCAGGCGACGCACGAGGTGTCCTCCGATGGGGGTGTGGTGCGGACGGATCCGCGGTGTCGTGGGGCCCGGTGCCCCTGAGGCAACGTCCTGCGGGTTTTCTACTCACTCGGTGGGTGCTTTGTCCAGCCCTGAGGGTGTGTCGACGGGACAGGGTTTCCTTCGGTACGCGTCCGGTCCGGGGTGGTCCGCGTCCAGTTCGCGCCGGGCGGGACCCGTGGCGGCCTCCTGTGGATCGGTCAGTAGATGTCTGGCCTCGGCGTTTCGTCTGGAGTGTGGCGACTTCGGGGAGTACAACACAAAGTAGTCAATTGGCAGCTTTGTGTAATTCGTGGGGGTGTGGGCTGTGGTGCGTGGACGAGGACGCGGTGGCCGGGTCCGCTGGGGTGCGGCCGGGGCGGGGTTCCTGGTGGCCGTCGGCCTGCTGGCCGTCCCCGGGGCGCGCGCCGCCGACGGCGTGAGCACGGGGGGCGGGGTCGTCCACCTGGCCAACCTGCCCAAGCCCGAAGGGCTGCACAGCGACGCCGCCTACAACTCGGACCTGGCGTTCACCGGCGACTACGCCATCGGCGGCAACTACGACGGGTTCGTCGTCTACGACATCTCCGTCCCGGAGCGGCCCCGGAGGGTGTCCACCGTCGTGTGCCCCGGCGGGCAGGGCGACGTGTCGGTGAGCGGTGACCTGCTGTACTTCTCGGTCGACTACCCGCGCGCCGGTACGGAGTGCGGCGCGGCGTCGGTGCCCACGACCGACCCCGAGGGTTTCGAGGGCATCCGGATCTTCGACATCTCGGACAAGGCGAACCCGCAGTACGTGGCGGCCGTGCCCACCGACTGCGGCTCGCACACCAACACCCTCGTCCCCGGCAAGGACGGCGAACACGAGTACGTCTACGTCTCCTCCTACTCGCCCTCCGAGCGCTTCCCCAACTGCCAGCAGCCGCACGACAAGATCTCGATCATCGAGGTGCCGCTGGCCGACCCCGCCGCTGCCGCGGTGGTCAGCGAGCCCGAACTGTTCCCGGACGGCGGGCACCGGAGGACCACGGGCTGCCACGACATCACCGTCTACCCGGAACGGGACATCGCCGCGGCGGCCTGCCTGGGCGACGGCCTGCTGTTCGACACGTCGGACCCGGCCGAGCCGCGGGTGGTGGACCGCGTCCAGGACCCGAACTTCGCGTTCTGGCACTCGGCGACGTTCACCAACGACGCCAGGAACGTGGTCTTCGCCGACGAGCTCGGCGGCGGAAGCGCGGCCACCTGCACGGAGGAGATCGGCCCCGAGAGGGGAGCCGACGCCGTCTACTCGCTGGACCTCGGTGGCGCGTCCCCCGAACTCGGATTCAGGAGCTACTACAAATTGCCGCGCCATCAGACCGAAACCGAGAACTGCGTCGCGCACAACGGCTCGCTCATTCCCGTGCCCGGGCAGGACTTCTTCGTGCAGTCCTGGTACCAGGGCGGCGTCTCGGTCATCGACCTGACCGATCCCGACCGGCCCGTGGAGATCGGCCACTTCGACCGCGGCCCCTGGAAACCGGACACGCTGAGCACCGCCGGCTCCTGGTCGGCGTACTACTACAGGGGCCACGTCTACTCGTCCGATATTCAACGGGGCCTCGACGTGCTCAAACTGACGGACCCGCGTTTGTCCGAGGCGGAGAACGTGCGGATGGACGAGTTCAACCCGCAGTCACAACCGTCTTTTCCGTCCCCGCGGTGACAGAACGGACGGCTGCGGGGCGCGCCGGGTCCACCTGGCGGGCCCCGCGGCCGCCTGCGGCTAGTCGCGTTGTGCAGCCAGATCGGGTCAGGCCGACACCGTGTTAACAACCATGTTTCTTTTGTATCCCCCTATACATGTTGATGTTGAACTGTGTACGTTCTTCCTGTTTCGCTCCAATCAGAATCAGGAGTTCGTATGGCGTCATCCCCCCCGACCCCCCGCCCCAGATACGCCTCGGCCCGAAGAGGGCTGACCGGCCTCACCCTGGCCGGAGCGGCCGCCCTCGTGGCCGGACTCCTCGGTCCCGCCTCCGCCTCCGCCTCCGCCTCCGCCTCCGCCTCCGCCGACGACGCGTTCGTCAGCGACGCCGACACCAGCTCCAACGTGACTCATGTGACCAACGTCCCGAAGACGGAGTCGATGAGCGACTTCAACTCGGACCTGGCGTTCACCGGCGACTACGCCATCGGCGGCAACTACAACGGCTTCGTCGTCTACGACATCTCCGAGCCCGAGGACCCGCAGATCGTGTCCGAGGTGCTCTGCCCCGGCGGGCAGGGCGACGTGTCGGTGAGCGGTGACCTGCTGTACTTCTCGGTGGACTATCCCCGTGCCGGTACGGAGTGCGGCGCGGCGTCGGTGCCCACGACCGACCCCGAGGGTTTCGAGGGCATCCGGATCTTCGACATCTCGGACAAGGCGAACCCGCAGTACGTGGCGGCCGTGCCCACCGACTGCGGCTCGCACACCAACACCCTCGTCCCCGGCAAGGACGGCGAGCACGAGTACATCTACGTGTCGTCGTACTCGCCCTCCGAGCGCTTCCCCAACTGCCAGCCGCCGCACGACAAGATCTCGATCATCGAGGTGCCGGTCGACGACCCGGCCTCGGCCGAGCTCGTCGACGCCCCCGTGCTCTTCCCCGACGGCGGCAACACCAACACCTCCGGCTGCCACGACATCACCGTCTACCCGTCCAAGGACATCGCGGCCGGCGCGTGCATGGGCGACGGCATCCTGATGGACATCTCGGACCCGGCCGCCCCGGTCGTGACCGAGGTCGTCCGCGACACCAACTTCGCGTTCTGGCACTCGGCGACGTTCACCAACAACGGCGAGACGGTCACGTTCACCGACGAGCTCGGCGGCGGGGGCGCGGCCACCTGCAGCGAGGCCATCGGCCCCGAGCGGGGGGCGAACGCCATCTACGCCATCGGCGACGACGCGCTCGAATTCCAGAGCTACTACAAGATCGACCGCCACCAGACCGCCACCGAGAACTGCGTCGCCCACAACGGCTCGCTGATCCCGGTGCCCGGGCAGGACTTCTTCGTGCAGTCCTGGTACCAGGGCGGCGTCTCGGTCATCGACTTCAACGACCCGGAGAACCCGAGGGAGATCGGCCACTTCGACCGCGACCCGATCGACGACGACCGGCTCGTCCTGGGCGGCTCCTGGTCGGCGTACTACTACAACGGCTACGTCTACTCCTCCGACATCTCCCGCGGACTCGACGTGCTGAAGCTGGACGACCCGCGCCTGCGGGCCGCCGAGCGCGTGCGCATGGACGAGTTCAACCCGCAGTCCCAGCCCGAGTACAGGCCCGGCCGGGGCGAGGGGCGCTGACCCTCCCCCGGGTCCGGCAGCGCCGCGCGACCCTCCCGGCCCCGGGAGGGTCCGGCGCACGGACGACGGGGCCGCGGCGCGCGCCGCGGCCCCGGGACAAGCCCCCGCCCACCCCCTAGCGCACAGGAGAACCCCCATGCCCGCACCACCCACCCCCGGCCGGCGCCTCGCGCGTACGGCCGCCCTCTCCGCCGCCGCGGGGACGCTCCTCGTCGGCCTGCTGAGCCCGGCCTCCGCGTACGCGGACGAGGCGCCCGCCGACGAGATCAGCAGCAACGTCACCCATGTCGCCCACGTGCCCAAGCCCGACGCGGTGCGCAGCACCAACTCGGACCTGGCGTTCACCGGCGACTACGCCATCGGCGGCAACTACGACGGGTTCGTCGTCTACGACATCTCCGAGCCCGAGGACCCGCAGATCGTGTCCGAGGTGCTCTGCCCCGGTGGGCAGGGCGACGTGTCGGTGAGCGGTGACCTGCTGTACTTCTCGGTCGACTACCCGCGCGCCGGTACGGAGTGCGGCGCGGCGTCGGTGCCCACGACGAACCCGGACGGGTTCGAGGGCATCCGGATCTTCGACATCTCGGACAAGGCGAACCCGCAGTACGTGGCGGCCGTGGCGACCGACTGCGGCTCGCACACCAACACGCTGGTGCCCGGCAAGGACGGCGAGCACGAGTACATCTACGTGTCGTCGTACTCGCCCTCCTCGCAGTTCCCCAACTGCCAGCCGCCGCACGACAAGATCTCGATCATCGAGGTGCCGGTCGACGACCCGGCCTCGGCCGAGCTCGTCGACGCGCCGGTCATGTTCCCGGACGGCGGCAACACCGGGACCTCCGGCTGCCACGACATCACGGTCTTCCCGAGCAGGGACATCGCCGCGGGCGCGTGCATGGGCGACGGCATCCTGATGGACATCTCGGACCCGGCCGCCCCGGTCGTGACCGAGGTCGTGCAGGACACCAACTTCGCGTTCTGGCACTCGGCGACGTTCACCAACGACGGCAGGAACGTGGTCTTCACCGACGAGCTCGGCGGAGGCGGGGCCCCCACCTGCACCGAGGAGATCGGCCCGGAGCGCGGCGCCGACGCCGTCTACTCCCTCGACGGTGACGGAGCCGAAGCCGACCTGTCGTTCCAGAGCTACTTCAAGATCGACCGCCACCAGGGCGGAGAGGTCTGCGTCGCCCACAACGGCTCGCTGATCCCGGTGCCCGGGCAGGACTTCTTCGTGCAGTCCTGGTACACGGGCGGCGTCTCGGTCATCGACTTCAACGACGCGGCGAACCCCGAGGAGATCGGCTACTTCGACATCGACTCCCGTGTCGAGGACGGCGTCCAGGACAACGACAGCTGGTCCGCGTACTACTACAACGGCTACGTCTACTCCTCCGACATCGAGCGGGGCATCGACGTGCTGAAGCTGGACGACCCGCGCCTGCGGGCCGCCGAGCGCGTGCGCATGGACGAGTTCAACCCGCAGTCCCAGCCCGAGTACAGGCCCGGGCGGGGCTGACCGGCCCGGACGGGGAGGAGGCTCCCCGGGCGGGGGCGGTGCCCGGCGCCGCCCCCGCTCCGCGTCCGGGGACCCGGCGGGGTCCCCGGACGCGTCAGCCGAACAGCCGGTCGGTGGGGGCGTCCACCGCCTCCAGGACGCGGCCGGTGAAGTACACCGTGCCCAGGGCCAGGACCCGGCGGCCGAGCGCCGCCAGGGCCGCCGCGGTCAGGTCCCCGGCGTCCATGCGGCCCCAGTGCGGGGGCAGGACGTGCTCGAAGCGCAAGTGGGCCTCGGGCAGGCGCACGGCCGTCACGGGAAGGCCGCCCAGGACCTCCACGGCGCCGGAGACGTCCTTGTGGTCCGGCAGGCACAGCAGCACGTGGTCCACCCCGCCCCACAGGCCGCGCGCGTGGGCCAGGGCCGCCGCGACGCCGACGCGGTCGATGGCCGAGTCCACCACCACCTCCGCGTCCGGGGCCTCCCCGCCGGGCGCCCTCCCCGCCGGGAGCGGCACCGTGTGCCGGGACAGCCGCCCCGGGAGGCGGACGGTCGCCAGAACGCCGTGCAGGGTCCGCCGGTCCGGCGCCGGGATCCCGAGGTGCTCCAGCATCCGCGCGGCGGCGGCCGTGCCCAGGACCCCGGAGGCCGCCGACAGGCCCGGCGGCCGCAGCGCGGGCGGCGGCTCCGTCCCCGCCGCCTCCGGATCGACGACCTCGGCCCCGACCCTCCCACCGGTCGCGTCGGCCAGCGCCGCGTCGACCTCGGCGGCCACCTCGGGGGTCTGCGGAAGGCGCACCAGGGCCCGGGTCCGCTCCCCGGCGACCAGGGTCTTCTCCCGGGCGATCTCGACCACGTCGGCGCCGAGGACGCCCACGTGCTCGGCGAAGACCTTCCCGAGCGCGACGACCTCCGGGCCCGCCAGGCGCAGCTCGTCGCGGCGCCCGCCCATCCCGGCCTCGAGGACGCACACGTCGGCGCCCGCCTCCCGCGCATGCAGGAGCCCGGCGACCAGGAAGAGGCCGCTCGGCGCCAGGTAGCCCCCCGACTCCTCCACCGTCGGCAGCTCCCGTCGTGCGGCGTCGATCCGCGCGCCCAGGGCGTCCAGAACCGCGTCGTCCACCGACGCCCCGTCCACCCGCACGCGTTCGCGGTAGGAGCGGAAGCTCGGCCCCGTCACCAGGACGGTGCGCAGGCCGGCCGCCGAGAGGGCTGCCGCCGCCGTCGTCGCCGTACTGCCCTTGCCCTTGGAGCCGACGACCCCCAGCACGGGGGTGCGGTCGGCGTCCAGGCCGAGGGCGGCCAGGAGCGCCGAAGCGCGTCCCAGGCTGCGTGTCTGTCCGGGGCGGCGTTCCGCCCACTCGGTGAAGAAGGGGTCAGGGCTCGGCATACCCCAAGTATGGTCTGTGCGACATCGGCCGCCGGACCCCTCACCCGGAGTCCGGGCCCAGGTGGGGGCGCGTACACTGGCGCGGGTGTACACCCCGACCACTGAGACACCGTGAGCGGCGTGAGCGCCGAGCAGCGCTACGCCGAGGTGACCGCCGAGATCCTCTCCCGCGCACCCGAGTCCGACATCGATCCCCGCCTGGACCGCGTCCGCACCCTGCTGGATCTGCTGGGTGACCCCCATCGCAACTTCCGGGTCATCCACGTCACGGGGACGAACGGCAAGACGTCCACCGCGCGCATGATCGACGCGCTCATGCGCGCCAGGGGCCTGCGCGTGGGCCGCTACACCAGCCCGCACCTGCGCACCGTGCGCGAGCGCATCGTCGTCGACGGTGAGCCCGTCTCCCAGGAGCGGTTCGTCGAGACCTACGACGACATCCGCCCCTACATCGACATGGCCGACGAGATGAACGACGCGCCCCTGTCGTTCTTCGAGATCCTCACCGTGATGGCCTACGCGGCCTTCGCGGACAGCCCCGTGGACGTCGCCGTGGTCGAGGTGGGCATGGGCGGCCGCTGGGACGCCACCAACGTCGTCGACGGCGACGTGGCCGTGGTGACCCCGATCGGCATCGACCACACCGACTACCTGCCCGACACCCTGCACGGCATCGCCGAGGAGAAGTCCGGCATCATCAAGCCCGGCTCCGTGGCGGTCCTGGCCCAGCAGCCGGTGTCCGCGGCGGAGGTCCTCCTCCGCAACGCCGCCGAGGCGGGGGCCCAGGTGGCCCGCGAGGGGCTGGAGTTCGGCGTCACCTCCCGCGAGGTGGCCGTCGGCGGCCAGCAGCTCGCCCTCAAGGGCCTCACCCGGGACTACGAGGACCTGTTCCTCCCCCTGTTCGGCGCCCACCAGGCGGGGAACGCGGCCGTGGCCGTCGCCGCCGTGGAGGCGTTCGCGTCCGCGGGGGAGGACGCCGAGGGGCTCGATCCGGCGATGGTCGCCGAGGCCCTGGCCGGAGTGGACTCCCCGGGGCGCATGGAGGTCGTGCGCACCAGCCCGACCGTCATCGCCGACGCGGCGCACAACCCCGCCGGGATGATCGCCACCGCGGCCGCGGTGGGGGAGGCCTTCAGCTTCTCCCGCCTGGTGGGCGTCGTCGCGATCATGGCCGACAAGGACGTCGAGGGGATCCTCGACCCCCTCGAACCACTGCTTGACGAGATCGTCGTCACCCGTAACTCCTCACCGCGTTCCCTCGGACCGGAGCAGTTGGGCGCCCTCGCCCGACAGGTCTTCGGGGACGACCGTGTGCACGTGGTTCCCCGACTCGACGACGCCATCGACCGGGCCGTCGGCCTGGCCGAGGAGGGCGGAGAGCTCGGCGGCACCGGTGTGCTGGTCACCGGGTCGGTCGTCACCGCCGGTGACACCGTCCACCTGCTGCGCGGTTCCGGCGAGTGACGGGCGGGGCGACACACAACGAAGGGAACCCGCTGTGCGCGTAGTCTGCGCCGTCGTCCTGCTGTTCGAGGCCATCGTGATCGGCCTCTTCATCCCCGTCGCCATCTCCCTGGAGGGGATGGAGCCGTCCGCCGCCGCGAGCCTGTGGGGCGGCATGGCCGCCGTCGCCCTGGTGCTCTCCGGCCTCCAGAAGCGCACGTGGGCGCACTACGCCGCCTGGGCGCTGCAGGCCGCGTTCCTGTTCACCTCCTTCCTGGTGTCCGGGGCGGTGCTCATCGCGGTCGTGTTCGTGTCCCTGTGGGTGACCGGGGTGGTCATGGGCCGCCGCACCGACGAGATGAAGGCCGCGCACGCGGCCCGCGCCGAGGCCGAGGCGGCCGCCTCCGGGGACGGGGGCGGGGAGGGTTCGGCGGCCACCGCGTCGCCGCGGCAAACGCGATAGTGTGACGCACGTCCGGACAGGCGGCCGGTCCCCTCGGGAGGGTTCTCCCCCTTCGCGGCCCCGCTTCCGTGACCCACCACCCGAACCTCCGCGTGCGGCCTACGCCGTGGGCGATCGCCCACGCGCCACGCGGAGTCCCAGTGAGGAGTTGACACGCACGTGGAGCGCACTCTCGTTCTCATCAAGCCGGACGGCGTCCGCCGCAGCATCGTCGGCGAGGTCATCTCGCGCATCGAGCGCAAGGGCCTGAAGCTCGCCGCGATGGAGCTGCGCACGCTCGACGCCGAGACCGCCCGGACGCACTACGAGGAGCACGCGGAGCGCCCGTTCTTCGGCTCTCTCGTGGAGTTCATCACCGGCGGCCCCCTGGTCGCCCTGGTGGTCGAGGGCGAGCGCGCCGTGGAGGCCTTCCGGGCCCTGGCCGGCGCCACCGACCCGGTGACCGCCGCGCCCGGCACCGTCCGCGGCGACTTCGCGCTGGAGGTCCAGCAGAACATCGTGCACGGTTCGGACTCCACCTACTCGGCGGAGCGCGAGATCAAGCTGTTCTTCCCCGACCTGTAGGGGCCGGGCGGCCGCGGACCCTACGGCATGGGGTCCGCGGCCCGGTAGTCGACTTCTCATGGTTCGTCCGGTGACGAGGCATCAATTCGGTGTGTTTGCGTAACGGAGTAAGTGCTGACCGTTACGATGCGGGGGACTGAATACCTATCGTGCCGGAACGACTACGTATGGTCGCCCCGTGCAACCACGTCCGACACGGCGCCTCTGAGGACGTTACATGCCGAACAACCTTGCTTTTCTCGGCCGGGACATGGCCGTCGACCTGGGAACCGCCAACACGCTCGTGTACGTGCGCGGACGCGGCATCGTTCTGAACGAACCATCGGTGGTCGCACTCAACACGTCCACGGGAAAGATCGTCGCGGTCGGCATCGAGGCCAAGCAGATGATCGGCCGAACGCCGAACAACATCACCGCCATCCGCCCCCTCAAGGACGGCGTCATCGCCGACTTCGAGATCACCGAGCGGATGCTGCGCTACTTCATCCAGAAGATCCACCGGCGACGCCACTTCGCGAAACCGCGCATCATCGTCGCGGTTCCCAGCGGCATCACCTCGGTCGAGCACCGCGCCGTCAAGGAGGCCGGCTACCAGGCGGGCGCCCGCAGGGTCTACATCATCGAGGAGCCCATGGCCGCCGCCATCGGCGCCGGGCTCCCCGTGCACGAGCCCACGGGCAACATGATCGTGGACATCGGCGGCGGCACCACCGAGGTGGCCGTCATCTCCATGGGCGGCATCGTCACCTCGCAGTCCATCCGCGTCGGCGGGGACGAGCTGGACCAGGCGATCATGACCTTCGTCAAGAAGGAGTACTCCCTGATGATCGGGGAGCGCACCGCCGAGGAGCTCAAGATCGCCATCGGCTCCGCCTACCCGACCGGACCCGAGGAGCTCCACGCCGAGGTGCGCGGACGCGACCTCGTCAGCGGGCTCCCCAAGACCGTCGTGCTCTCCGAGGGCGACGTCCGCCAGGCCATCGAGGAACCCGTCACCGCCATCGTCGACGCGGTCCGCACCAGCCTCGACAAGTGCCCCCCGGAGCTGTCCGGCGACATCATGGACCGGGGCGTGGCCGTGACCGGGGGCGGAGCACTGCTGCGCGGCCTGGACGACCGGCTCCTGCACGAGACGGGCATGCCCATCCACGTCGCCGAGAACGCGCTCGACTCCGTCGCGGTCGGATCCGGCACCTGCGTCGAGAACTACGAGAGGCTGCACCAGGTCCTCGTCCCGGAACGGCGGCGATGACATGCTCCGCGACTCACCGAGGTCCCGGCTGGTCCTCGCCCTGCTGGTCGCGGCGGCCGTGGTCCTGCTCGTCCTGGACGCCCGGCCCGGCGCCGACCCCGTCACCTCCGTGGCCCGGGCGGGAGGCGAACTCGTGTTCGCCCCCGCCGCGGCCGGGGTCGGCTGGGCCGCCGCGCCCGCGGTCACCCTCTACGACGGCCTGCGCGAGGGGCCTCGGGCCGCCGCGCGCGTCGCCGAGCTGGAGGAGGCCAACGCCGCGCTGGAGGCCGAACTCCAGGCCGCCCGCCTCGACCACAACCGGTCCGACCAGCTCGACGACCTCCTGCACCTGTCCGGCCTCGGCGCCTACGAGGTGGTTCCCGCCCAGGCGGTGACCCGGTCCACCGCACGCGGTTACGCGCACACGGTCACCATCGACACCGGCACGGAGTCCGGTGTCCGCCCGGACATGACCGTCGTCAACGGATCCGGCCTGGTGGGGCGCGTGGTCGAGGCCGGCCCCCGCACCGCCACCGTCATGCTCGCCACCGACGTCAAGTCGGCCGTCGGGGCCCGCCTGGAGTCCACCCGCAAGATCGGCGTGGTCAACGGCGGCTCCGTCCCGGGCGGTCCCGAGGCCGACCTCACCCTGGAGCTGTTCGACATGGAGGCGCCGGTGGAGGCCGGCGACCGGATCGTGACGCTCGGATCCCACGAGGGCGCGCCCTTCGTCCCCGGAGTGCCCATCGGCACCGTCGACGAGGTGCAGGTCGCGCCGGGAGCGCTCAGCCGTATCGCCCGCCTCACCCCGGCCGTGGACTTCGCGTCCCTGGACGTGGTGGGCGTCGTCGTGGCGGGTCCCGACGACGACCCGCGGGACTCGGTGCTGCCGCCCAAGCCGAAGAAGCCCGAGAAGTCCGAGAAGCCCGAGGGAGAGCAGTGATGAGGTCCGCAGCGACCCTGGTCATGGTGGCCGCCGCCGTCCTCGCCCAGGCCACGATCGTCAACCGGCTCCCGTTCGCGTGGGGCCCCGGCCCCGACCTGGTGGTCGCGGCCGTCGTCGCGGTCGCCCTGACCACCAGCCCGGCCGCCGCGGCCGCGTGCGGTTTCGGTGCGGGCCTGGCCATGGACCTGCTGCCGCCCGCCGAGCACGCCGTCGGCCGCTACGCCCTCGTGCTGTGCCTGGCCGCCTACCTAATCGCCCTGCTGCGCCGCAACACCGGGGCCCCGGGCGCCGTGGGCGCGCGCGCCTCCGGCTGGGCGGCCGTCGGCGCCACAGCCGCCACCGCGCTGGGGGTGGGGGCCGGGTACGCGGCAGTCGGCCTCCTCATGGGCGACCAGCACATGACCCCGGCGGCCGTCGGGACCGGCGTCGGGGTGGGCGCGGCCCTCACGGTGCTCGTCGCACCGCTGGTCACCCTCCCCGTCCTGCGAGTGCGCGAGACACTCGCGGACAGCGAGTTCGCCACCGTCCAGGGCCCCATGGCCCCGGGAGGGTGGTGAGCCGTGCGCAAGCCGCCGTTCGACCCGACGCTCCCGGGGCCCAGGCTCGGCCGTGCCGGTCTGATCACCGCCCAGGTCCTGGTCCTGGTCCTGTTCGCCGTGCTGACCGCGCGCCTGTGGTACCTCCAGGTGCCCATGTCCGACCACTACCGCGACCTCGCGGTGGCCAACCACCACCAGCAGCTGATCGTCCCCGCGACGCGGGGGCAGATCCTCGACTCCACCGGCAGGCCCCTGGTCAACAATCGGACCGAGCTGGTGGTATCGGCCGACTACCACGAGCTCATGGGCATGGAGGACTCCGGCGAGAAGGTCCTGACCGACCTGTCCGGGGTCCTCGACGTCCCGGTGCACGAGCTACGGCAGCGCATGCGCCTGTGCGGCCCCGAGGTGGAGCGCCCCTGCTGGCCGGGCTCGCCCTACCAGCCGGTCACGCTCGCCGAGGACGTGGAGCCCTCGATCGCCCTCCAGATCATGGAGAGCGCCGACGACTTCCCCGGTGTCACCGCCCAGGCGCACGCCGTCCGCGAGTACCCCTACGGCGCGCACGCCGGACAGATCCTCGGCTACCTGCAACCCGTCACCCAGGAGGAACTGGACGCCCGGGAGGAGCTGCGGACGCAGTTCACCGGTATCGACCAGGTGGGACGCGACGGCCTGGAAGCGGTCTACGACGCCGAGCTGCGGGGGACCGCGGGCCTGCGGACACTGGGGGTGAACAACCACGGCGAGGTGATGGACGTGATCTCCGACCGCCTGCCCGTGGCCGGCTCGCACCTGGTCACCCACCTCGACGTCGGCGTGCAGAAGATCGCCGAGGACGCGCTGAAGGAGGGGATGGAGGCCGCCCGGCCCAGGTACAGGGCGGACTCCGGCGCCGCGATCGTCATGGACGTGCGCAACGGCGGCATCGTCGCGATGGCCAGCCTCCCGACCTACGACCCGGGCGTCTGGCAGGGCGGCATCGACCAGGAGACCTTCGACGAGATGCTCAGCGAGGAGGCGGGCGAGCCCATGCTCTCCCGCGCCGTGCAGGGCCAGTACCCGCCGGGTTCCACGTTCAAGATCTCGTCCCTGTCGGCCGCGGTGGAGAACGGCTTCTCGCTGCGCAGCACCTACGCCTGCCCCGGATCGGTCAACATCGCCGGCCAGAACTACCAGAACTACGCGGGCGGCGGCCATGGGGCGCTGTCGCTGCACCAGGCCATCGTGGTCTCCTGCAACACCATCTTCTACAACTTCGGCTACCAGCTGTGGCTCAAGGACGGCGGGCTCAGGCCCGAGGGCGAGCCGACCGAGGCCATGGCCACCATGGCGCGGGGCTACGGCTTCGGGGCGCCGACCGGCATCGACCTGCCGTACGAGACCGGCGGCCGCATCCCCGACCGCGAGTGGAAGCGCACCTTCTGGGCGCAGACCCGGGAGAACAACTGCTACCGGGGCGAGCACGGCTACCCGGAGGTCGCCGAGACCAACCCGTCGCACGCCTCCTACCTCAAGCGCCTCGCCCACGAGCAGTGCGTGGAGGGCTTCGAGTGGCGTGCGGGCGAGGCGGTGAACTTCGCGATCGGCCAGGGCGACGTCCTGGTCAGCCCGCTGCAGCTGACCCGGGCCTACGCCGCCATCGCGAACGGGGGCACGCTGTACGAGCCCCGCGTGGCCAAGGCGCTGGTCGCCGCGGACGGCAGCTCCGTCGAGGAGATCGAACCGGTCGTGGCCGGGCGGGTCCCCGTCAAGGACGAGACGATCGAGTACCTCCAGAAGGCGCTCACCGAGGTCACCAAGTCCGGTACCGGCCGCGGAGCCTTCGCGGAGTTCCCGCAGGACGACGTGTCCATCGCGGGCAAGACCGGCAGCGCCGACGCGCAGGAGCGCCAGGTGTCGTCCTGGTTCGCCTCCTACGCGCCGGCCGACGACCCGCAGTTCGCGGTGGTCGTCTTCGTCTCCCAGGGCGGAACGGGCGGTGAGACGTCCGCGCCCATCGCCCGCAAGATCTACGAGGGCATCTACGGGTTCTCCGGGAAGAAGGACGACGACTCCGGCGGCGGCGAGCCCGCGCTCCCGGGCGGCAAGCCCTACTCGGAGCTGCCCGTGGTGCGTTCCGACGGTTCCATCGAAGTGTTGGATCGGTAGGCCATGAGCACACACACGGGCGCGCCGCTGCCGGGCCGCCGGACCGGCTTCGGCTCCGGCGCCGTCATGGCGGCCGGGGCGGCGCGCCGACTGGACTGGGTCCTGATCGTCTCGGTGGCGGTGCTCTGCGCCATCGGCTCACTGCTGGTGTGGTCGGCGACCCTGCCCGGCGACGGCGGGGACCCGATGGACTCCACCGGCCACCTCCGCCGCCACCTGGCCCACCTGGCGGTGGCGTGGGTGGCGTGCCTGGTCGTCGCCTCGGTGGACTTCCGGACCGTGCGGGCGTACGCGCCCATCGTCTACCTGGTCACGGCGGTCGCCCTGGTCCTCGTGCTCACCCCGCTGGGGGCGGTGATCAACGGGTCGCGCGGGTGGATCGTGGTCGGGGCGTTCCAGTTCCAGCCGAGCGAGCTGGCCAAGGTCGGGCTCGTCCTGGTCCTGGCCACGCTCCTGGGCGAGCCGCGCGACGGCGAGATCAGGCCGATGACGAGGGACGTCCTGTTCTGCCTCCTGGTCCTGGCGGTGCCGCTGGCCCTGGTGATGCTCCAGCCCGACCTGGGTACGACGCTGGTCCTCGGGGCGATCTTCCTGGGGATGCTCACGCTCTCGGGCGCGCCGTTCGTCTGGGTGGCCGGCATGCTCGCGTGCGGCGTCGCCGCGGTGTTCTGCGTGTTCTGGTTCGACCTCCTGGAGCCCTACCAGCTGGACCGCCTCGCGACCCTGGTGGACCCGTCCGCGGACCCGCAGGGCGCCGGGTACAACTCCAACCAGGCGCTCATCGCGGTGGGCTCGGGCGGGTTCAACGGGACCGGGCTGTTCCAGGGGGAGCAGACGCACGGCAGGTTCGTGCCGGAGCAGCACACCGACTTCATCTTCACGGTCGCCGGGGAGGAGCTGGGGTTCGCGGGGGCGGCCCTGGTCGTCGCGCTGTTCGCCGTGGTCATCTGGCGGATCCTGCGGATCGCCCTGGGATGCGACCAGCCCTACCCCCGCCTGCTGTGCGTGGGGGTGGCGGCGTGGTTCGGCTTCCAGACCTTCATCAACATCGGCATGGGTCTGGGGGTCATGCCCGTGACCGGCCTGCCGCTGCCGTTCGTGTCCTACGGCGGCACCGCGATCATGGCGAACATGCTGGGGCTGGGCCTGGTGCTGGGGGTCAACTCCCGGGACCGGGGGTTCGAGTAGCGGTCGCGCGGTCCGCGACCGGGGCCCGGGGAGGGACCGCCCTCCCCGGGCCCCGCCCGTCCCGGCCGGGGGCGGGCTGCGCGCCCCACGGGCGTCCCGGCGAGGCGCCGGGGGGAACGCCGACCGGCCCTGTGGACGACCAGGGCCGGAGCCCTCCGGGCCGGTAGCCTGGGAACCTCCGGGCGGTCGCGCTCCAGCGGCTCCGCCGCCCGCTCCCGCCCCGGCGGGGGACAACACGCGTTCTGACACGATGTCCGCCGAACGAAGGCCCGCACCATGTCCGTCGAAAGCCTGTTTCCGCGCCTGGAACCCCTCCTGACCAAGGTGGGCAAGCCCATCCAGTACGTCGGGGGCGAACTCAACTCCGTGGTCAAGGAGTGGGACGGGGCCAGGGTCCGCTGGGCCCTCATGTATCCGGACGCCTACGAGGTGGGCGTGCCCAACCAGGGCGTGCAGATCCTGTACGAGGTCCTCAACGAGCGCGAGGGGGTCCTGGCCGAGCGCGCCTACGCGGTGTGGCCGGACCTGGAGGAGCTGATGCGCGAGCACGGCGTCCCGCACTTCACCGTGGACGCCCACCGGCCGCTGGCCGCCTTCGACGTGCTCGGGATCAGCTTCGCCAGCGAGATGGGCTACACCAACATGCTCACCGCGCTGGACCTGGCCGGGATCCCGCTGCGCTCCCGCGACCGCACCGACGACCACCCGATCGTGCTCGCCGGGGGGCACGCGGCGTTCAACCCCGAGCCGATCGCCGACTTCCTGGACGCGGTGGTCCTGGGCGACGGGGAGGAGATCAGCCTCGCCGTCACCGAGACCGTCCGCGCCTTCAAGGACGAGGGCCGGCCGGGCGGGCGCGACGGGCTGCTGCTGCGGCTGGCCGCGTCCGGCGGCGTGTACGTGCCGCGCTTCTTCGACGTGGCCTACCACGAGGACGGGCGGATCGCCTCGTACACGCCCAACCGGCCCGGGGTCCCCGGCACGGTCCAGAAGCACACCGTGACGGACCTGGACGGGTGGCCCTACCCCAAGAGGCCGATCGTGCCCACGGCGGAGTCCGTGCACGAGCGGTACAGCGTGGAGATCTTCCGCGGCTGCACGCGGGGCTGCAGGTTCTGCCAGGCCGGGATGATCACGCGGCCGGTGCGCGAGCGCAGCCGGGAGACCGTCACGAGCATGGTCGAGGAGGGCGTGGCCGCGTCCGGGTTCCAGGAGGTGGGGCTCCTGTCGCTCTCCAGCGCCGACCACAGCCAGATCGGCGACATCGCCAAGGGGCTCGCGGACCGGTACGAGGGCACCAACACGGGCCTGTCCCTGCCCTCCACGAGGGTCGACGCGTTCAACATCGACCTCGCCAACGAGCTGACCCGCAACGGGCGCAGGTCGGGGCTGACCTTCGCGCCCGAGGGCGGCAGCGAGCGGATGCGCCGGGTGATCAACAAGATGGTCACCGAGGAGGACCTGATCCGGACTGTCACCGCCGCGTACGCGGCCGGGTGGCGGCAGGTGAAGCTGTACTTCATGTGCGGTCTGCCCACCGAGGAGGACGAGGACGTCCTCGCCATCGCCGACCTCGCGGCAGAGGTCATCCGGACCGGCCGGGAGGTGACCGGGCGCAAGGACATCCGGTGCACGGTCTCCATCGGCGGGTTCGTGCCCAAGCCCCAGACGCCCTTCCAGTGGGCCGCCCAGACGCCGCACGAGGTCGTGGACGCACGGCTGCGCAAGCTGCGCGACGCGCTGCGGGGCGACCGCAGGTACGGCAAGTCCATCGGCCTGCGCTACCACGAGGGCCGCCCGTCCGTGGTGGAGGGCCTGCTGTCCCGGGGCGACCGCCGGGTGGGCCGGGTCGTCGAGGAGGTGTGGCGCTCCGGAGGCCGGTTCGACGGCTGGAGCGAGCACTTCTCGTACGAGCGCTGGGAGCGGGCGGCCGGAACCGGCCTGGCCGGCCTCCCGGTGGACCTCGACTGGTTCACGACCCGTGAACGCGACGAGGAGGAGGTCCTGCCCTGGGACCACCTGGACGCGGGCCTGGACCGGTCGTGGCTTTGGCAGGACTGGCAGGACTCCCTGCACGGGGACGAGTCTCTGGAGGTCGACGACTGCCGGTGGACCCCCTGCTACGACTGCGGAGTCTGCCCGAGCATGGGAACCGAGATCCAGATCAACGCGCCGGCCGGGGGGCGCCCTCTTCTCCCGCTGACCGTCGAGTAGCCGCGTGCTCCGCCGCCGACGGGGAGTATCCGGCTAGAGTCGGACGACTGTCCCGGTTGCCGTGGCGGCGTCGGGACGGGCATCCCGTTGGTCGACGGCCCGTGCGCGGGCCCTGGGGGCGACAGTGCGAGCCGACGCGAGACGCAACCGCGAGAAGGTCCTGCGCGCGGCCTTGGAGGCCTTCGCCTCCGAGGGGCTGTCCGTCACCGTCCACGAGATCGCCCGGCGCGCCGGCGTGGGGGCCGGAACCGTCAGCAGGCACTTCCCCACCAAGGAGTCCCTCTACGGGGCCATCGTGCTCAGCCGGATGGAGCGCCTCGTGGGCGCGGCGAGGGCCTTCGCGGAGGAGGAGGCGCCGGGCGACGCCCTCGCCTCCTTCTTCGCGTTCGTGGTCGACGAGGGGGCGCTCGACCACGGGCTCGGCGAGGCGCTCCGAGGCGGCGGGTTCGACGTCGCCGCCGCGGTCCGCGGCACCGGCCACGACGTGGTGGCGGCGCTCGGCGAGCTCCTCGCCGCGGCGCAGGAGGCGGGGGAGGTCCGCGACGACGTGGACGCCGCCGACGTCAAGGCGCTGATGGAGGGGTGCATGACCCGGGAGCGAGGGGGGACCGACGAGGCCGCGCGGCGCCGCACCGTGGCCGTGGTGCTGGCGGGGCTGCGTCCGCCCGTCTGACCGCCGTGCCGGGCACGCGCCCCGGGAGCGGGGAACCCCTGCTCCGCCGGGGGACGGCGGAGAACAGGGGCGCTCATGGCGCGGGAGGGCGGGGTCGCTCACCGTGGTGTCAGGGCTACAGGAGTAGGATTCGCGCTCCGGGCGCTCTCTCGACCCTGTGGAGGGGAGTGGCCCGGGGGAGAAGGTGTACGGCCCGGCGCCCCGCTCGCGCCGGGCCGTACGAGTAATAAGACTCGCGGGGTGCGCGGGGGGTTGCCATCTCCGGAAGATTTTCTTCGGATTTTTTTTCGGCGGCTCCGCGTTCAGGTGGTGAACACCGGTTCAGTGTCCGCTCCGAGACCTCCGGGACTTTTCGACCGCAGGTCAGTGGGGGAGATACCGGTATGCGTAGTCCTGCTGGCGCATGTGCACCACGGCGCACCGTACGCTGAACAGGACGAGGAACAGCCCCTTCGAGGTCGCTCCGCCGACCACACCTGGGGGCATGAGGAAAGGAGTTGAGCTGCCCCCCGCACCCGAGGGCACCACCTCACCCTCCACCGCCAAGCCGGGACAGCGGCTTCGTGTCCGCTACGCCAAGCGCGGGCGCATGAGGTTCGCGAGTCACCGCGACATCGCCCGGGCGTTGGAACGGGCCCTGCGCAGGGCCTCCGTGCCCATGGCGTTCTCCGCCGGCTTCTCGCCTCACCCCAAGGTCTCCTACACGGGAGCGGCCCCCACCGGGGTCGCCAGCGAGGCGGAGTACCTTGAACTCGTCCTGGCCGAGGCACGCGAACCCGAACGGGTCCGAGCCGACATCGACGCCGCGATGCCCGAGGGCATCGACGTGGTCGAGGTCGTCGAGGCCCGGCATGCCGGGCTCGCGGATCGGCTCCAGGCCTCCGCTTGGCAGGTGGAGATGGACGGCGTCGACCCCGATGACGCCGCCAGGGCGGTGGCCGCGTACGCGGCCGCCGACAGTGTCGAGGTGGAGCGGATGACGAAGAAGGGTCGTCGCCGCTTCGACACACGACCGGCAGTGGTTCGTATCGACGTGTGCAGCGGATCCCACGGGCGCGTCCCAGGGGAACACGACACGGCATATGCCATACTTCGGATGGTTGTACGGCACACGACACCTGCTGTCCGACCAGACGACGTGCTGACCGGACTCCTCCGAGTGGCCGACCTCGCGCCGCCGTCATCACCCGTGATGACCCGGCTGGCGCAGGGGCCGCTGGACGAGGCGACAGGCGCGATCGCGGACCCGCTCACCGAGGACCGGCCCGAAGCTCTCACGAGCCCCGGACCCGCGAACGACAACGCGGACGAGCGGCGCGACGACGCACCACGGCCGTCAACGCCCATGGACGGGACCGCGCGGATGTGCGGCCCCGAAGCGGGGAACATGGGCGAAACCACAGGACTTCGCCCCGACGGCACCCCGGTGCCGCCGGCGGTGACACAGCGACGACAGTTCTCGTGAGCCGCGCCGGCGACCGAAAGGCCGCAGCGCGCCCGAGGACTTTGACGGGAGACCGCCCGGATGCTCGACAACGAGCCCAACGACGGTGCCGAGAGCACCGCGGGTACAACTGAAGCAAGCGCTCGCAAGGCGGCGCCCCCCGGCGGGGGAGGTGAGGTGCGTGTGACCACGCCGGCGCCGGTACGCGGCGTCCGCCGCGCGGCCGGACCGCCCCCGGAGCCGGACGACGTCTTCACCCCGCCCTCGATGCCCGTCACCTCGCTCGCCGGTTCCGGCGAGGGGGGCACGGTCAAGACGGCGGTGTCCACCACCGCCCGCAGGCGCACCGTGCGCGCCGCGGGCCGTCCCGACGAGGACCCGGCCCCGCGCCGCAGCCGCACCCGCGCCACCGGGGACACGGAGCCCGCGACCGCGCGGGCCGCCGCCGAGGACTCCGCCGACCGCGGCGACAAGGCCGCCGACACCCCTGACACGGCGGGGTCCGCCCGGACCCGCGGCCGGTCCCGAACGCGCACGCGCGTGTCCGAGGCCGCCGAGACGCCCGAGGCGATCCCCGCCCAGGAGGACGAGGAGACCGCCGAGCAGGGTGGCGGAAGCGTCTTCCAGGCGCCCGCCATGCTGTTCCAGCCGCCGGTGGCCAGCGCCTCCCCGGCGCCCGTCGCCGCCCCCTCCGCGGACGAGGACGACGACGAGGACGAGGACGACGAGGAGGCCGAGGACACGGCCGACCGGTCCTCCGACGCCGAGGAGACCGGCGACCCCTCCGACGACCGTCCGAGCCGCCGTCGCCGCCGCCGGGGCGGCCGCGGCCGCGGCCGGTCCCGCTCCGGCGACGAGGCCGAGGGCGAGGCCCCCGAGCCCGCCGCGGAGAAGCCCGAGCGGCGCAGGAGCCGCGCGGCCGAGGTCGAGTCCGCCGGCACCGCCGAGGACGACAACGACGTCGACGCCGAGTCCGACGAGGACGCGGGGGAGGACGGCGAACGCGGCAGCAGCCGCCGTCGCCGCCGCCGTCGGCGCCGGTCCGGCGGGGGCTCGGGCGGCGAGACCACCGTCGACGACCCGCCCAACACCGTGGTCCGTGTGCGCGAGCCGCGCGCGGAGAAGCCGATCGAGGACGAGGTCCAGTCCGTCCGCGGCTCCACGCGGCTGGAGGCCAAGAAGCAGCGCCGCCGCGAGGGCCGCGAGCAGGGCCGCCGCCGCGCCCCGATCGTCACCGAGTCGGAGTTCCTGGCCCGCCGCGAGGCGGTCAAGCGCGACCTCGTCGTCCGCCGTACCGGCGACCGCACCCAGATCGCCGTCCTGGAGGACGACATCCTGGTCGAGCACTACGTCGACCGGGCCACCCACCGCTCCTACGTCGGCAACGTCTACCTGGGCCGCGTCCAGAACGTGCTGCCGTCCATGGAGGCCGCGTTCGTCGACATCGGCAAGGGCCGCAACGCCGTCCTGTACGCGGGCGAGGTCAACTGGGACTCGTTCGGCCTGGACGGCCAGCCCAAGCGCATCGAGTCGGTGCTCAAGTCCGGCCAGTCGGTCCTGGTGCAGGTCACCAAGGACCCGGTCGGCCACAAGGGCGCCCGCCTCACCAGCCAGATCAGCCTGCCCGGCCGCTACCTCGTGTACGTGCCCGGCGGTTCCATGACGGGCATCAGCCGCAAGCTCCCCGACAAGGAGCGCGCCCGCCTCAAGCAGATCCTCAAGAAGGTCATGCCGTCCGGCGCCGGGGTGATCGTGCGCACCGCGGCCGAGGGGGCCAGCGAGGAGGAGCTGGAGCGCGACATCACGCGCCTGGCCAAGCAGTGGGACTCGATCAAGCGCAAGTCCAAGTCGGCCAACGCGCCGTCGCTGCTCAACAGCGAGCCGGACCTCACCGTCCGTGTCGTGCGCGACGTCTTCAACGAGGACTTCTCCAGCCTGGTCGTCTCCGGCGAGGAGGCCTGGACCACCGTCCACGAGTACGTGGACTACGTGGCGCCCAACCTCGCCGAACGGCTCTCGCACTGGTCCGAGGACCGCGACGTCTTCTCCGCCTACCGCATCGACGAGCAGATCAACAAGGCCCTGGAGCGCAAGGTCTGGCTGCCCAGCGGCGGTTCCCTGGTCATCGACCGGACCGAGGCCATGACCGTGGTCGACGTCAACACCGGCAAGTTCACCGGCCAGGGCGGCAACCTGGAGGAGACGGTCACCAAGAACAACCTGGAGGCGGCGGAGGAGATCGTCCGCCAGCTCCGGTTGCGCGACATCGGCGGCATCATCGTCATCGACTTCATCGACATGGTGCTGGAGTCCAACCGCGACCTGGTGCTGCGCCGCATGCTGGAGTGCCTGTCGCGCGACCGCACCAAGCACCAGGTGGCGGAGGTCACCTCGCTGGGTCTGGTGCAGATGACCCGCAAGCGGGTCGGCCAGGGCCTCCTGGAGGCGTTCTCGCACACGTGCGAGCACTGCAGCGGGCGCGGCCTGGTGCTGTCCGGCGACCTCCTGGAGAAGGGCGCCGGCGCCGGCGGCAACGGCGGCGGGCGCAAGAAGAAGAAGGGCAAGGGCGACACCGACCAGCCCGCCGAGAAGGCGGAGAAGGCGGAGAAGCCCTCCGACGAGGGCGAGGGCGACGACGCGGCCGTGCAGGCCGCGCCGGAGCAGGAGCCCGAGCGGCCCGCCGACGTTCCCGAGGCCGGGGCCGGCAAGCCCGCGCAGGCCGAGGAGCAGGAGCAGGCCGAGCCCGCCAAGAAGACCCGCAAACGCGCCACCCGCTCCCGCAAGGCCGCGGACGCTGCGGACGCCGAGCAGGCGGACACCGGCACGGCGGCCCAGGCGGAGGACGGGGCGGATCCCGCCCCCGCCGCGGACGCCGAGCCCGAGAAGGCCCCGGCGAAGAGGACCCGCACCCGGCGCACCGGAACCAAGGCCGCCCGCGCGGCGGCCGACAAGGGTGAGGCCGCGGTGCAGGACGGCGGTGGGGCGGACGCCGCAGGCGACGCCGACACCGCCGTCGGCGAGACGCCCGCCCCGGCGGAGAACGGCGACGAGGAGGCCGCGGAGCGGCCCAAGCGGCGCCGTACCCGGCGGGCCAAGACGGCGGCGGCCCCGCCGTCCGCCGTGGACGCGGGCTGACCGAGGCGGTACATACCGGCCGTGGTCCGGACGGGGGAGACCCCGTCCGAACCACGGCACGTGTGCAGGCCTGTAGCGGGCCGATGGTAATCTGATGGACGGTGCGTCGGCGCGTTCCACCACAATCGCGCGCCCCGACACCGAAGTGCTCTCCACGCAGGGTTTGTTTCCCTCAGATCCCCGCGCCCCGCTACAGGCGATCAGTGGATCGTGGAACGAGGCTTCTCCCCAACCACATGGGGGCGATCCTCCCGGCTGGCCTGGGCACAGGTACAGCCGGACCCGGACCCCGGAACTCACGTCTCGGGGATGGTCCCGAGCATTATTCGTTGAGCGAGCAGGAAGAGAGTTACCCGGTGTACGCGATCGTGCGAGCGGGCGGCCGACAGGAGAAGGTGTCTGTCGATGACGTCCTGAACATCGACAAGGTCTCCGAGGAGACCGGCGCCACCATCACGTGGCAGCCCATCCTGGTCGTTGACGACGGCAACGTCATCAGCGACGCGGACAAGCTGAGCGGCTACTCGGTCACCGCCGAGATCCTCGGCGAGACCAAGGGCCCCAAGATCAACATCCTGAAGTACAAGAACAAGACCGGTTACAAGAAGCGCCAGGGGCACCGCCAGAAGCACACCCAGGTGCGCGTCACCGGCATCGCGGCGAAGTAGGAGGCCTGGAGAAATGGCACATAAGAAGGGCGCTTCGTCCAGCCGTAACGGTCGTGACTCGAATGCCCAGCGCCTCGGCGTGAAGCGTTTCGGCGGTCAGTCCGTCTCGGCCGGCGAGATCCTCATCCGTCAGCGCGGCACCAAGTTCCACCCCGGTGCCAACGTCGGCCGCGGTGGCGACGACACGCTGTTCGCTCTGGTCGCCGGGCAGGTCAAGTTCGGCAACTTCCGCGGCCGCAAGGCCGTGAACATCGTCCCTGTCGCCGCCGAGTAGGTTCGCGCACGGACGTTGTGGTTTCGAGGCGGGCCAGGGAACACTGGCCCGCCTCTCGCGTTGTCACTGAGTGACACGCGTGTTCCACCAGGTCACCCGTACGGGGACCGACAAGCAACGGGGAGAGCTATGCCTGACTTCGTCGACGAGGCGGTCTTGCACGTCAAGGCCGGGAACGGCGGGCATGGCTGCGCCTCCGTGCACCGTGAGAAGTTCAAACCTCTGGGCGGCCCGGACGGCGGCAACGGCGGCCGGGGCGGCGACATCGTCCTGGAGGTCGACGCGCAGGCCGCCACCCTGCTGGACTACCAGCGCCGCCCGCACCGCAACGCCCAGAACGGCACGCCCGGCCAGGGCGGGCACCGGGCCGGGGCCAACGGGGACGACCTGGTCCTCACCGTTCCCGACGGCACGGTGGTCACCCGCGCGGACGGCGAGTTCATCGCCGACCTCGTGGGACACGGCACCCGCCTGGTCCTCGCCCAGGGGGGCCACGGCGGCCTGGGCAACGCCTCGCTGGCCTCCAAGAAGCGCAAGGCGCCCGGCTTCGCCCTCAAGGGCGAGGAGGGCGAGGCCTTCGACGTGCGCCTGGAGATGAAGACCATCGCCGACGTCGGCCTGGTGGGCTTCCCCAGCGCCGGCAAGTCCTCGCTGATCGCCGCCATGTCGGCGGCCCGGCCCAAGATCGCCGACTACCCCTTCACCACGCTCGTCCCCAACCTGGGAGTGGTGGAGGCGGGCACGACCCAGTACGTGATCGCCGACGTGCCCGGGCTCATCCCCGGGGCGAGCGACGGCAAGGGCCTGGGCCTGGAGTTCCTGCGCCACATCGAGCGGTGCTCGACCCTCCTGCACGTCCTGGACTGCGCCACCTATGAGCCGGGCCGCGACCCCGTCAGCGACCTGGACGCCCTGGAGTCGGAGCTGTCCGCCTACGGCGAGCGCGCCGGGGTGGACCTGTCCGACCGGCCGCGCATCGTCGCCCTGAACAAGGTCGACGTGCCCGAGGCCCGCGAGCTCGCCGAACTCGTCACCCCGATGCTCGTCGAGCGCGGGTACAAGGTGATGGAGGTCTCCGCCGCCTCCCGTGAGGGCCTGCGCGAGCTGTCCTTCGCCCTGGGCGAGCAGGTCGCGGCCGCACGCGGGGCCGCCCCCGCCGCCGAGCCCACCCGGATCGTGATCCGTCCCAAGATGATCGGGGACACCCCCTTCGAGGTGGTGCCGCTGGGCAACAACGCCTTCCAGGTGCGCGGGGACAAGCCCGCCCGCTGGGTGGCCCAGACGGACTTCAGCAACGACGAGGCGGTCGGCTACCTGGCCGAGCGGCTCAACCGCCTCGGCATCGAGGAGCAGCTGGCCAAGGCCGGGGCCACCGAGGGCGCCGAGGTGCACATCGGCACCGAGGAGGACTCCGTGGTCTTCGACTGGGACCCGTCCATGGACGCCGAGGTCGTCCCGTCCGGCCCGCGCGGAAGCGACGCCCGGCTGGGCTGACCCGCGCGGGGACCGACGGCCCGGCCGAACAGGAACGTGCGCGGCGCCCGATCCGGGCGCCGCGCCCTGGATGGAAAGCCCCACACGGTGCACAGCGCAGAACTCGAGAAGTCCGACCGGGCGGAAACCGCGGGACGGGCGGCGGTGGCCTCGGCCCGCAGGGTCGTGGTGAAGGTGGGGTCGTCGTCCTTGACGACCCCCGAGGGCCGGATCGACTCCGGGCGCATCCGCGACCTGGTCGAGGTGCTGGCGGCCCGCCGGGCCCTCGGCCAGGAGGTGATCCTGGTCTCCTCCGGCGCGGTCGCCGCCGGGATGACCCCGCTCGGCATGGCCCGCCGGCCCCGCGACCTCGCCTCCCAGCAGGCCGCGGCGAGCGTCGGCCAGGGGCTGCTGCTCGCCGCGTACACGGCCGAGCTGGCCGGACACGGGCTCAACGCGGCCCAGGTCCTGCTCACGGTCGAGGACATGATGCGCAGGGTCCAGCACCGCAACGCGCAGCGCACGCTGCGCCGCCTGCTGGACATCGGAGCGGTCCCCATCGTCAACGAGAACGACACGGTGGCCACCCACGAACTGCGGTTCGGCGACAACGACCGGCTCGCGGCCCTGGTCGCGCACCTGATGCGCGCCGACGCGCTGGTCCTGCTGTCGGACGTGGACGCCCTCTACGACGGGAACCCGTCCGATCCGGGGGCGTCCGTGGTCAGCCTGGTGCGTGGGCCCGAGGACCTGGACGGCATCGACATCGGCAGCTCCGGCAGGCGCGGCGTGGGCACGGGGGGGATGGTCACCAAGGTCGCCTCCGCGCGGATCGCCACGGAGGCCGGCGTGCACACGATGCTGACCTCCGCGGCCAACGCGCGGGCCGCCCTGGCGGGCGACAGGGTCGGCACCCTGTTCGCCGCGGGGGGCGGGCGCCGCCCCTCGGCCCGCCAGCTGTGGCTGGCGCACGCGACCGCGGGGCGGGGCAGCCTGGTGCTGGATCCGGGCGCGGTCGCGGCGGTCGTACGGGAGAAGGCGTCGCTGCTCCCGGCCGGGGTGGTGCGGGTGAGGGGGGAGTTCAGCGCGGGGGACCCCGTCGACCTGTGCGACGAGCAGGGCACCGTGGTCGCGCGCGGGCTGGTCAACTACGACGCGGCCGAGGTGCCCGACCTGATGGGCAGGTCCACGCGCTGGCTCGCCCGTGAGCTGGGGCCCTCCTACGAGAGGGAGCTCGTGCACCGGGACGACCTCGTCGTCCTCTAGGGAGTGCGGCGGGAGGGCCCGGTGGCGGGTCCTCCCGCGCCGTCCGCACGTTCTGTGAGACCCCTGTGGCAAGGTCGGGGGACATCCCCGAGGAGAGAAGCGAAGACATCCATGCCTAGCCTGGTGGCGAGAATGCTCGCGGTGGCGTTCCGGGTGGCGCGCAAGCGCCCGATGGAGACCGTGGAGGGCGCACGGGAGCGCATCGAGGAGGCCAAGGACGACCCCGAGCCGCCGCACTGGGTCGCCAAGCGGCACGAGATCACCCTGCGCGAGGTGGGGGGCTTCCGGAGTTACACGGTCCTGCCCCGTGATCGGGAGGACGAACCGGACAAGGCCGTCCTGTACCTGCACGGGGGCTCGTACATCAGCGAGATCTCCCCGTGGCACTGGGTGCTGATCTCCCGCATGGCCGACACGGGGTGCCGGGTCGAGGTGCCCGTCTACGGGTTGGCGCCGGAGCACACCTACCGCGAGGCCTTCGGGTTCCTCCACGCGGTCTACCGCGAACTCCTGGAGCACGCCGACCCGGGGCGGACCGTCTTCGCGGGCGACTCGGCGGGCGCCGGGCTGGCGCTGGCCCTCGCCCAGACGCTGCCCGGGGAGGACCTGCCCCGGCCCGCCCGCCTGATCCTCGTCTCACCGTGGGCGGACCTCACCATGTCCAACCCCGACATCGCCGAGGTGGAGGGGAGGGACCCGTGGCTCAGCCCGGTCGGCCTCAGAGAGGCCGCCAAGGCGTGGGCGGGCGGCGACGACCTCTCCGTGCCCAGGCTCAGCCCCATCAACGGGCCGCTGGCCGGGCTTCCCCCCATCGACCTCTACATCGGCACCCGTGACGTGTTCCTGCCCGACACCCGCCGACTGCGCGACCTCGTCACCGAGGCGGGCGGCGAGGTCGAGCTGCACGAGGAGGCGGGCGCCTTCCACGTGTACCCACTGGTCCCGGTGCCCGAGGGCAGCCGGGCGCGTGCGGCGATCATCGGTACCGTCCAGGACCTGTGAGACCGTCCGCGGGCGCGGACACCCGGGCCGCCCCCGCGCGGACGCTGCGGAGCAGGTCTTGCCGGAGGGCTCGGGCGGGGCGCAGCCGCCCCCGCGCGCGGACGCTGCCCCCGCCCCCGCCCCCGCCCCCGCAGGGAGCGCTCAGGCCAGCCTGCTGACGACCGACAGCGGCAGCACCCGCATCGCGAAGCCGATGGGGACCCAGGGCCAGGCGGGCACGTACGCCTTCACGCGCCGCCGCTCGATGGCGGCCACCATGGAGCGGACGCCGGGCACGGTGTCCACCATGAACCGCGTCCTCTGCTCCACGCGCTCGTTCATACCGGTGCGGATGTAGCCGGGGTGGACGACGGACACGTCCAGGCCGGGCACACGCTCCGCCCGCAGGCCCTCGGCGATGGCGGAGACCCCCGCCTTGGTGGCGGCGTACACGGTCATGGACCTGCGCATGCCGCGCAGGGCCGACATGGACGAGATGAGCACCAGGTGGCCGTGCCCCTGGGCACGGAAGATCCCCATGGCGGCCTCGGTCTGGGCGAGGGCGCCCATGAAGTTGGTCTCCGCCGTCCGGCGGTTGGCGTCGTGGCGCCCCGTCCCGAGGGCCGCGCCCTTGCCGAGGCCGGCGTTGACGATCACGCGGTCCATACCGCCGAAGGCGTCGGCCAGGTCGCCGAACACCGAGAGGACGGCGTCGGCGTCGGTGACGTCGAGGGCACGCAGTTCGACCCGCCGTCCGGGGTGGGCCGCGGTGATCTCCTCGCGCAGCGCCTCCATCCGGTCGACGCGTCGCGCGCACAGGGCCAGGTCGTAGCCGAGGGCGGCGAACTGGCGCGCCATCTCGGCTCCCAGCCCGGCGCTGGCGCCGCTGATCAGGATCGTTCCCTTGCTCATACCCGCTTCTCCGTGGTGTTCGTCGTTCCGGTGCCCCGTGCCCGGCGGGGTGCGGCCGGACGCCGGCCGCCGCGGGGGCCAGCGGGGGCGGGACCGGCCGCGTCGACACTACGGGCCCGCCGGGCGGCGCGCGACGGCGCGGGCGTGGGAGCGCCGGGGCGGGCGCGGACGACACGGGAGGGGCGGGCGCCGCGCGGCACGGCCCCCGCTGCTCGTCCCGCGGGAGAGGGCCCGGCGACCGCCCGCGGCGACCGGCGCGAGCGACGGGCCCGCCGAAAGCACCCGCGGACCACGCCTAGGATGCGGGGCGTGAGCGAACGAACGATGCGACGCGGCGACGACCACCCCCACCGGGGCGAGGTCCGCGAGATCCCCACCTCAGAGAACGCCACCCGGCTGGCGTACGCCCCCGAGCGCGACGGCCTCGCCGACGCGGGCGAGATCGTGTGGACGTGGGTGCCCTACGAGGAGGACCCGGAGCAGGGCAAGGACCGCCCGCTGCTGGTCGTCGGCCGCAGGGGCAGGCGCCTGCACGGCCTGATGCTGTCCTCGCAGCGCCCCGAGGAGTGGGAGCGCCAGGACTGGCTGCCGATCGGCTCGGGGCCCTGGGACCGCGAGGGGCGCGAATCGTTCCTCCGCGCGGACCGGCTCTTCGAGTTCGACGAGGACGACATCCGGCGTGAGGCCGCGGTCATGGACGAGGAGATGTTCTGGCTGGTCGCGGACGTCCTGCGCAGCCGCTACGGCTGGACCTGACCCGCGGGGCCGCCCGGGACCCGGTCCCGGGCGGCCCGTACCGGCGGCGTCCTCAGAGGGCGCTCCCACCCGTGGCGTCGATGACCTGTCCGGTGGTCCACCCGGCCTCGGGCGAGGCCAGGTAGCGGACCAGGGCCGAGATGTCCTCCGCCTCGCCGACCCTGCCGAAGACGGAGAGGCCGGCCGCCCTCTCCCGGGCCCCGGGTTCGCCGAGCCAGCCCGCGTTCATGTCGGTGTCGACCACCCCGGGCATGACCGCGTTGACCGTGACCCCGCGTGGACCGAAGGCCGGCGCGAGCGCCAGGGTGAGTGCGTTGAGGGCCGCCTTGGACGCGGAGTAGACGGGGTGGGTCGGGGCGGCGACACGGGTGTATCCGGTGGAGATGTTCACGATGCGGCCGTTCCGGCCCATGCTCGGGGCCAGCCGCTGGATGAGGAACAGCGGTGCGGTGAGGTTGACGTCCATGACCCGGTGGTAGGTGGGCGCGTCGATCCTTCCCAGTTCCTGGGGCTCGCCGATGCCCGCGTTGTTGACCAGCACGTCCACCTCCCTCCGGCCCGTGGTTCTCTCCGCCTCCTCCAGGAACGCGTCCGCGGTGGCCTCCACCGCGTCCAGGGTGTCGGCCCCGAAGTCGGCGCGGATCGTGACCGCTCGCGCGCCCCGCTCCTCGATCAGCTCCGCGGTACGGGCGGCGGACTCCCCGTCACCGCGGTACTGCACCCCCACGAGGGCGGCGCCGTCCTCCGCGAGGGCCAGTGCTATCGCCCGTCCGATGCCGCGGGTACCGCCCGTGACCAGTGCTGTCCGGCTCATCCCGTCCTCTTTTCATAGTGATCACTACAGAATGAAGATTACTATAGTGGTCACTATGGAAAAAAGGCGGGCCGAGGGACGCGGCCGACCGCGCGAGTTCGACGAGGAGCGGGTCCTGGACCGGGCGATGACCGTCTTCTGGCGGCACGGTTTCGAGGGGGCGAGTCTGAGTGGGCTCCAGCGGGCCACGGGGCTGACGCCGCCGAGCCTCTACAACGCGTTCGGGTCCAAGCTGGGGCTGTACGAGGCGTGCCTGGACCACTACGCCCGGGGCGTGGGAGCGGGCACGGCGGAGGTGCTCGACGAACCCGAGGCGTCCCGGGACGGCATGAGGCGGCTGCTGGCGAACGCGGCGCGTGAGTTCACCGAGCCGGGCCGGCCGCACGGATGCATGATCTCCACCGCGGCCCTGGCCGTGGGAGAACGGCACGCGGAGGTCGGGCGGGCGGTCGCCGCGCGACGGGCCCGGACGATGGAGGCGGTGGCCGCCTACCTGGGGCGCGCCAAGGACGCGGGGGAGCTGCCGCGGGGAGCCGACACCGCGGCTCTGGCGCGGTACTTCGGCGCCCTCATCCAGGGGATGTCCGTCCAGGCCGGGGACGGGGCGGACCGTGCCGACCTGGAGGCGCTGGTCGGGGTGGCCATGGAGGCGTGGCCCCGGGGGTGAGCGCGGCCCGTGGAGACCCCGGGCCGGCGCGCGGGCGGGCCGGCCGCCGGGACGCCGGGGGCCGGCACGCGGGGAGCGGGGCCGGGGCCCGCGGAGGGCCCCGGCGCGGACCGTCGCGTCAGGTGAGGGCCAGCAGGCGGACGGGGCCGCCCGAACCGCCCCTGATGTTGGCGACGCCCACGACCGCCATCGCCCCGTTCTCGGGGGCGGTCTCCAGGTGGGCGACCATCTCCACGGCGTACTTGTTCTCGCCGAGCAGGAACACGTGCCCCTCGGGGTTGGACGCGGAGTCGGGCCCGTAGTCGAAGCTCGGGGTGTCCACGGCGACCCCGGCGATGTCCCGCTCGGACAGCAGCCAGGCGAGCGCCTCGAGCTCGAACCCGGGGAAGTGGGCGATGCCGTCGCTGCCGCGGTTGAGCATCGCCTCCTCGCTCTGGAGGACCCGCGCGCTCCAGCCGGAGTCCATGGCGACCAGGGCCCCCTGGGGGATGCGTCCGTGGCGCCGTTCCCAGCGGCGCAGGTCGGCCACGCCCACCTGCGCGTCGAAGTCCCGCGCGGCGCGGTCGGAGATGCGGATGACGACGAGGGGGCAGACCAGGTCGCGCGGGTCCACCTCGTGCGTGTGCAGGGCGTCAGGGCTGTCGTTGAAGTGCCACGGCGCGTCGAAGTGCGTCCCGGTGTGCTCGTCGATCTCCAGCTTGAGCGCGTTGAACCCGTCCTCCGCGATCGACGCGAACTGGAAGATGTTGGGGTCGAGGATGTAGGGCCGGTAGATCGGGAAGTCGTTGTGGAGGACGTGGGTGAGGTCGGTGACCCTCAGCCGCGAGGGGCTGATGTCCGCGATGGTCTGGGCGTGGGCGGACTCCACCGGCCCCCCGAGGGCCCCGATCCCGGTCAGCACCGCGCCGACGGCGGCCGATCCGGTCAGCATGCGGCGCCGGTTCACCCCGCTGCTCACCAGGCGTGCGGACGGGTCCGGGCGTTCGGCCGTGATCGTGCCCCCGGGCGTTTCCGGGGTGTGTCCCGAGGCGGTCATGAAAGTCTTTCGGGCCTTGTGGATCACGTGGGGTCCGCACATCGCAGTGTTCCTCTTCCAGGTCTGACTGATCGAGCTAGGAGGAGTATACGATCTCTTATGCAAAAGTGAAGGCTGATTCGCATCAGGCATCTTTTATTTCCGGCCGGGTCGCTCCGCGGGAGGGCCGGACCGAGGCGCTCCCGACGCGGGCGGTGATCCGGCGGACACGCAGACGGAGGGCCGACGGGCCGGGTGGAGCCCCGTCCGGGCGTGTGCGGGTCGCCCGGGAGGGGGCGGGAGAGAAGGCGTGAGCGGTGCGGGCGCGGACCGTGCGCGGTTTTCTCCGGGCTTTCGTGTTCTCGTTCCGAAAAACACCTCGCGCCGTGCGGGACGGGCCGCGGCGCCCGACCCCTGCGCCGAAATGAGGGAATTACACTCGCCGGACGCCCCGGGGTCCCCGGATATTTCACGGGATTTTCACGCGACCCGCGTCCGGAATTCCGGTGTGACCCCGGCTGCCGGGCCGGACGGCCCGGCGCGGGTCACGCGGAGTGACGGCTCCGGTCCGCGGACCGGACGACCGTCGCCGGGGCCGAGCCGTCCGAGGACTGGTCCAGCAGCCTCCGGGAGACGGTCACCTCGAAGGTCTCGGGCGATTCCGCGAGGACCTCGGACAGGGCCAGGCAGCCGGACACCACGTGGTGCCGTATCCACTCGACGGTGTACAGGTCCGCCTCCGTCCCCGGGCGGAGCCTGACGCGCAGGCGCAGTCGTTCGTCCTTGGTGTGGGGGGAGGTCAGGACCACCTGGGCGGCCTCCACCGAGTCGAGCTGGAGGGCGAGCGACGCCAGGTCGGCGGGGTCGACCAGGCTGCTGAGCGGCCCGTAGGGCGCGTCGATGCGGCTGTGGGTCCGCAGGGCCCGGCCGGGGCGGCCGCAGGGGCACGACGTCCACTCGGCCCCGGTGCCGGTGTCGTAGCGCAGCAGGGGGACGACCGACTTCCTGTGCGTGACGGTCACGAGCATGCGCCCGCCGACGATCTCCGTGTGCTGGTAGGGGAGCGGGTGGAAGGTGTCGACCGCGCAGTCGGGGCCGCTGTGGCCGATGATCCAGGTCTCCGCGGACCCGAACAGCGACCACGTGCGCAGGTGCGGGAAGTACGTGCGGATCAGTGAACGCGTCTCCGCGTCCATCGCGGGCCCGCTCCAGAGCACCTTGCTCAGGAAGTCCAGGCGCCGGCCCGAGGCAGCGCAGAAGCGGAGGATGCGCTGGACCGTGTCCAGGGTGGTGGCGACGGCGGTCACGCCGTGCTGCTCGAAGAGGTCGAGGCACGGTTCGATCATCTGGTCCGTCGGGGCGTCGAGCGACAGCGTGGGGATCCCGGCCCGCGCGGCGAGCGCGTTGTGGAGGTCGTGCGACGCGCGCATGTGGAACGGGGTGCTCAGGCTCGCGAGCAGGTCGCCCGGGGCGAAGGGGCGAAGGTGGGGGAAGATCTCGTCCACGTGCAGGTCGGAGGGGAGAGCGCCCATGCGGCTCGTGGACGTCGTGCCGCCCATGAGGTGGAGCGAGGCGCGGGAGAGCTCGGCCGGGTTCTCCCTCATCATCGCGTCGACGGCCTCGCCGAGCTCCTCGCGGGTGAGGGGCGGCAGGTCGACCAGGCGGGGCCGCCTGCCCAGGCCGAGGTAGCGGCCGTACTTGTGCCGCATGGACGGGATCCTCGTGAGGCGCTGCAGCGCCTGGGCCAGGGGGAGTGGCCCCTCCACCATTCCTCCGATATTCATCGTCATTCTCGTGCTCGCATCTCTGGGTGTTAGGGATTGCGTTCAGCCCGCCGGGGACAGCTGCGGTGACGTTAATGAATCTGAAATTCTTGTTAAGTCTTCTCGGGGAATGCCTTCGGTGGCGGCATGGCTGGTTCGTGGCCGTTCGGACAGTAAAGCAGATTCCTTCACGGCGGGACATGGCGAAGATTTCCGCCGATAGTGAGCGAGCGATCACCACAGGTCATGTTCACTTGTTGGAAGATGTCTCGGAGCGTGGTCCCTCCGTGGCCGGATGTGGTCGGGTGATCTTGCTCACCGCGAATGGTCGGAAGGGGAACACCTGTGCGGAGCCGCCCGGTTCCGGGGAGGCCGGCGGACGCCCTCCGGGCCCACGCGGAGAGGGGCGGGGGCGCGGCGCCCCGAAAGCGGCCGGGGCTTCTCCCCGGGAGCGGCGGGGGCCGCGCATCCGGTCGGGAGGGGAGGGCGGGCCGGGGCCGCGCATGCGCCGGCCTCCGGTGCGAGGGGGAGGGGTCCGCACGCCCGGGCGCGGAGGGGCCGGGCCGCCCGGGGCGAGGGGGTCAGGCCGGCGCCCTCCCCCGGGCCTCGCCGGTATCCGGCTGCGCCGGGCGGACGGGGCGCGGGCGGCGGACGGGGCCGCCCGCGCGTTCTGCGGGAACTCGGCGGGACAGGGCGCGCCTTCCCCGCGTCACCGCGCCCGCGGAGGGGGGCGGGCCGTCCCCGGGTCCGGCCGTCACAGCCGCGCCGCGCGCCCGCGGGGGACCGCCAACTCGACCGCTTTTTTCGGTACGGGGTTCCATTGCGCCGCGCGCCCGCGGGGAGCCGCCGGGGCGGCGGAGTTCCCGACGGCACCGGCGCCGCCGGCGCCCCCGGTGCGCGGTCGGCCGGGGGTGATCGGCCGACCGCGCTGGAGGGGGTCCTCAGACGAGGCTCGGCGCGGCCCGTCCGGCGTCCTCGGACGCGCGGAGGCGGCCGCGGGCCCGGCCCAGGTGCGCGGCCAGTTCCACGCGGAGCCGGGCGTGGTCCCCGGCGTGGCCGTGGGCGGCGACGTAGCCGTCCGGGCGGATCAGGTGGTACCCCGGGGCCGAGCACAGGCGGTGCTCCGAGGCCTGTGCGGCCGGCAGCGTCACCGTCCGCACCTGCGGCCGGTCGGAGGCGAGCGCGGAGAACGACTCCCCGGGCCGGGCCCGGCCCCGGTCCGGCGTGACGGCGAGCGTCCAGCCGGGCAGCTCCGGCCCGTCGCCGGCCTGCCCGTTCCCCGTCTCCGTGTTCCGCGGCGCGGTGACCCCCAGGGACACCGCGAGGGAGCGGGGGAGGGCGTGCCCGGTGCGGACGGCGCCCGCCAGCCGCCCGGTGAGCCGGCACAGGGACGGCCAGGCGGGGTCCTGCGTGAGCCGTGCGGGTGTGTACCGGAACCGGTATCCGGCCATGACGGGCAGGTATCCGCGCTCCATGACCGGCTCCAGGAGACGGAAGGCCGCGTCCCGGCCCGCGGTCTGCAGGGGGTGCTGGAGCATCCACCCGCGCGTCTGGATGTCGGTGTCCCGCACGACCTGGCGCGCCACGTCCTTGCGCTCAGGGCCGTAGGTGCCGAGCAGTTCCGGAGGGGCCTCGCCCCCGACCACAGCGGCCAGCTTCCAGGCGAGGTTCTGCGCGTCCTGCATCCCGGTGTTGAGCCCCTGGCCCCCGGCGGGGCTGTGCACGTGCGCGGCGTCCCCCGCGAGGAAGACCCGGCCCCGCTGGAAGTCGTCCGCGTGCCTGCGGTGCACGCGGAACACGGACTCCCACACGGGGTCGACCAGCCGCACGCCGCCCGGCCCCTGCTCGTCGGTGATCCGCTGGAGCAGGTCGACGCCGGCCTTCTCCCCGGGCGGGAGGCTCGCGAAGAACCGGAAGACGCCGTCGGGCAGGGCGACGATCACCAGGGCGCCCTGGGGCGACTGGTAGTAGAGCGCCTCGTCGGTCGGCAGCTCCCCCTCGATGCGGCAGTCCACGAGGGCGAACGCCGACTCGTAGGTGCTTCCGACGAAACCGGTGCCGATCTGGGCGCGCACCGCGCTGCCCGCGCCGTCCGCGCCGATGACGAAGGGCGCGTGGTAGCGCTCGACGGTTCCGTCGGAGTGTTCGAGGATCGCCGTCACCCCCTCGGTCGCGGTGATGTCGCCGGAGAAGTCCAGCCCGTCGAGGGCGAGCAGCCGCACCCCCCGTTCGATGCGTCCGCCCAGGGCGTGCAGCCGCTCGGTGAGCACGCGCTCGGTCTCGTTCTGGGGCAGGCACACGGGGGCCAGGTGCTCGGGGAAGGCGAACGAGGCCAGGGGCTCGCCCGAGGAGAAGTAGCGGAACTTCCGGATGTCGATGCCGGCGCGCCGGGTCGGCTCCAGGGCCCCCAGGTCGTCCAGCAGGTCGAGGGTGCGGGGCCAGAGCAGCAGAGCCTTGGGGAAGGGGGACGCGCTCTCGGCGCGGTCGATGAGCCGGACACGTGTTCCTCGTCTCAGAAGCTCGCACGCGGCGGTCAGACCGACGGGTCCGGCACCGACGACGAGCACGTCGGAGGGAGGGGCGGCTGTGCGGGTGGAAGGTGTGTCGTCGCTGGTCAACGGCATCTCGGGGAGCTCCGATCGATCCTGTTGCGGTGGTACGTCCCGGGTCCGCCCACCGCGTACCCGGCCAGGTCTATAAGATTGACGATGAGCATAAGATACCTTATGTTCATCCACGAATGGATAGTCATAAGAATCCGAATCATGAGGTGTGGGAATGGCGATAGACGCAACGGATCGGCCGGGCGCACAGCTCGCCCCCGCCCCGTTGACCAGAGGGCAGGCGGTGGCCACACTCGTCGCCGTCGCCCTGTCCAGCGTGATGCTGCCGCTCGCCGTCACCGCTCCGGCAGTGGCGCTCACCCAGCTCGCGGCCGACCTGAACGCCACGGTCGGCGAGGCCCAGTGGGTCCAGAACGCCTACAACGTGACCTTCGCGGCGTTCATGCTCGCCGCGGGCGGGCTCGCCGACCGGTTCGGCAGGCGCCGGGTCCTCGTCATCGGCCTCGTCGTCTTCACCGCCATGGCCACGGTGATCGGCCTCTCCTCCAACATCGTCGTCATCGACATCGCCAGGGCGGTCCAGGGCATCGGCGCCGCGGGCATCATGACCAGCGGGTCGGCGATCCTCGCCGACTCCTTCCGCGGCGTGGCCCGGGCCAGGGCCTTCGGCCTCCTGGGCACCTCGTTCGGCTTCGGCCTGGCCATGGGCCCGTTCGTCGCCGGACTGATGGTCAACTTCGCGGACTGGCGCATGGTGTTCCTGATGAACATCGCGTTCGCCGCCGTCGTCCTGCTCCTGGTGCGCTCGATCCGGGAGTCGAGCGACCCCAACTCCACCTCGGTGGACTGGGGCGGTGTCATGACCTTCAGCACCAGCCTGTTCCTGCTCTCCCTGGCCTTCGTCCAGGGGGCCGAGGCGGGCTGGCTCAGCCTGAGCGCCATCGGTTCCGCGGTCGGGTTCGTCGTCTTCCTCGCGGCCTTCGTCCTGGTGGAGTCGCGGGTCCGGCGCCCGATGTTCGACCTCTCGCTGTTCAAGCGGCCCACGTTCGTCGTGGTGGTCTGCCAGCCCTTCACCATCACCTTCGGCTTCGTGGTCCTGCTCGTCTATCTGCCGCCCTTCTTCCAGGGCGTGGGAGGGTTCGGCGCGGCCGAGGCCGGAGCCCTGCTCCTTCCCCTGACCCTGCCCGTGCTCGCCCTGCCGATGCTGGCGGGGCAGCTGGCCGCCAGGCTCCCCCTGCGGGTCATGCTCGCCACCAGTTCCCTGCTCATCGCGGGCGGGTCCCTGTGGCTGATGACCCTCCAGCCGGGGCAGCACTGGACGGCGCTGGCCGCGCCCCTTGCGCTGTTCGGCACGGGCGTGGGGAGCGCCTTCGGCGTCATGGACAACGCCGCGCTCAGCTCCGTGGAGGTCGAGCGGGCCGGAATGGCCTCGGGCATCTTCAACACCATGCGCATCACCGGGGAGAGCGTGGCGATCGCCGGCGCCGGATCGGTGCTGGCGACCCTCTCGCTGAGCACGCTCGACCTCTCCTTCGCCAGTCCCGAGCAGGAGCGGACCCTGGCGGGGGAGGCCACCCAGGGCCGGCTCGAGACGGCACTGGGCCAGTTCGCCGCCGGAGACCGCCAGACCGCTCTGGACGCGGTGTCGACCAGCCTCACCTCGGCGATGCACACCACGTTCCTCGGACTGGCGCTCCTCGCCCTGGCCGGCGCGGTGGTCACCTTCCTCGTCGTCAAGGAACGCGAACTCCGCTAGCCGTCCTCGGCCCGCCCCTTCCGGGCGATCCCCGCCGGACCCCACCAGACCCCGCCGGACCCCGCCCCGTCCGCCGACGCTCCCCGGGAGGCTCTCCCCGCTCCGCGGCCTCCCCGCCAGATCAGGTCCCCGAGCCCGAGGAATGCGAGACAGACCATGCAGACGCCCGTACGCCCCCTCCTCAACGGCGACACCGACACCGCGACAGCCCACCCGGACGGTCCGAACCTGGACTACGAGCGGACCCTCGACCGCACCGTCGTCCACCGGGAGTCGCTGGCGGAGGTCTTCGTCACCGACACCCAGCCCCTGGGCGGCGACGCCCACGCGGCCGCCGCCCAGCTCCCCCGGTCGCACGCCTACTACGGCGACCACCTTCTCCGCCCCCGCCTCCACGACCCGGTGCTGCTGCTCGAGGCGTGCCGGCAGGTGGGCCTGGCCATCGCCCACACCCACTACGGGGTCCCCTTCGACCACAAGTTCGTGCTCACCACCCTGGGCATCAACATCACGCGCCCCGAGCGGATGGCGGTGGGGACCGCCCCGTGCGCCCTCCGGATGCTCTGCTCGGTCGAGGACAAGAGGGTCAAGGAAGGCCGCGTCGTCGGCTACGACGCCAGGTTCCGCCTGTTCGTCGACGGCACCGAGGTCGGCAACGCCGTCGTCGGCCTGCGCTTCAAGTCCCCGGCGAGCTACGGGGCGCTGCGCCTGAGCAACCGCTCGGGAGCACCGGTCCCCTCCACGGAGACCTTCGACTTCACCGTCACCGGGGAGGTCCCCGCCCCCTACCTCGTCGGCCGGTCCAACGGCGACAACGTGGTCCTGGCCGGGCTCGCGGGGGACGGGGACGCGGTGTCGGCCTCCCTGCGCGTGCTCCCGCAGCACCCGAGCCTGTTCGACCACGCCCAGGACCACCTGCCCGGCATGGTCCTGATCGAGGCCGGGCGCCAGCTGGCCCTGAACACGCTCCTGGAGGTCCAGGGGATCTCGCCCGCCAAGGCCTACCCGGCCGAGATCACCGCCACCTTCACCAGCTTCGGCGAACTGGAGCCCCGGACCGAGGTGCGGGCCCGCACCGCTCCGGCGACCGCGGAGGAGGGCGAGGGGGTCTACTACACGCAGGGCGGGATCGTGGAGTTCATCGCGCCCGCCGGCGGCCCGGAGCAGTCTCCGGCCTCCGTCGAGGTGGACGTGCTCCAGCGGGGCGCGTCGATCTGCCGGATCGACGTCGGCCTGGTCCGCATCCCCGCATGACGCGGATCCCACGGATCCCCTACAGGCAGGAGACCCCATGACCACCCCGAGCGAAGAATCCGGCCCCCGGGGACGCGGCATCGCGTTCTTCGACGTGGACGAGACGCTCATCGGACCGAAGAGCATGTTCTCGTTCCTGGAGTTCCACTTCGGGGACGGCTCCAGGGAACCGGGCTCCTACGAGCGCGCCGTCGCCCACCTGCGGGCGGCGGCGGCCCGGGGAGTGCCCCGCCAGGACGTGAACCGCCTCTACTACCGCCTCATGGCGGGGGAGTCCGTCGAGGGGCTGAGAGCCGCCGGGCGGAAGTGGTTCTCCGAGACCGCGAGGGCGCCGGGCTTCTGGCACACCCCGGTGCTGGAGCGGCTGCGCCGCCACAGGGCCGGGGGCGACCTGGTCGTCCTGCTGTCGGGCTCCTTCTTCGCCTGCCTGGACCCGATCGCCGAGGCCGCCGGAGCCCATTGGGCGCTGGGCACGAGGCCCGTCGTGCGCGACGGGCTCCTGACGGGCGAGGTCCTCGTCCCGATGATCGGGGCGACGAAGGGCGTCGCGGCCAGGGCCGCCGCAGCGGTGAGGGGCGTCCCCCTGTCCGACTGCACCGCCTACGGGGACCACTCCAGCGACCTGGCGCTGCTCTCCTCCGTCGGCAGCCCGGTGGTCGTCGGCGAGGACTCCGTGCTCGCGGCGCACGCCGAGGCCCACGGGTGGGAGCGCGTCACCGCCGGCTCCGGACACCCGGTCCCCGCCTCCGGGGGAGAGGAGCCCCGGCCTTCCCGCCGGTGAACGCGCGAAGTCCGCGGACCGCGCCCGGCGCGCAGTCCGCGGCAGGGGCCGGCGCCCCCTCCGGGCCCGCGGCCCCGGGCGACCCCGGAAAGCGCCCCCGCCCGGAGCGGCGGCGGCCCCGAACCCTCCCGCAGTCCAGCAAGAAGGAGACAGCACGATGACCATCGCCATCCTCGGCACGGGCTCGTACCTGCCGGCCGAAGTGGTCGGCAACGACCCGATCGCCCGCACCGCCGGTGTCACCGACGAGTGGATCCGCCGCAAGACCGGGATCCGTGAGCGCAGACGCGCGGCACCGGACCAGGCCACCTCCGACCTCGCGGCCGAGGCCGGCCGCCGGGCCCTGGCCCAGGCGGGCGTCCCCGCGGACCGCCTGGCCTACGTCATCGTCGCCACGTCCACCCCCGACCACCCCCAGCCCGCCACGGCGAGCATCACCCAGCACCTGCTGGGCGCCACCTCCGCGGCGGCGTTCGACGTCAACGCCGTGTGCAGCGGGTTCGTCTACGCGCTCTCCGTGGCCGAGCACCTGCTGCGACCCCACGGCGAGGCCTACGCGCTGGTCATCGGCGCGGACATCTACTCCCGCATCCTCGACTACGGCGACCGCAAGACGGCGATCCTGTTCGGCGACGGCGCGGGGGCGGTCCTCCTGGGGCCCGCCCGGGACCGCGGCGGGGTCGTCGGGACCCAGCTGCTCACGGACGGGGACCACCACGACCTGATCAAGGTCCCGGCCGGCGGGTCGCGGCTGCCCGCGTCCCCGGCCACCCTGGAGCAGGGCGAGCACTTCTTCACGATGGAGGGGCGCGGCGTGCGGGAGTACGTCACCCGGCGCCTGCCCGAGGCGATCCACCGGATGCTCGACGGGATGGGCGTGGGGCGGGAGGAGATCCGCCACTTCGTGCCCCACCAGGCCAACGGCGCCATGCTCGCCGACGTCTGGCCGTCCCTGGGCCTGGACCGCGCCCGCCTCCACCTCACGGTGGAGACCCAGGGCAACACCGGGTCGGGGTCGGTGCCCGTCGCCCTCGACACCGTGCACCGGGCGGGTCTGCTCGAACGGGACGACCTCGTCCTGCTCGCGGGGTTCGGCGGCGGCATGAGCGTGGGGCTGGCACTCGTGAGGTGGAGCCCCGTGGCCGCGCAGGCCTCCTCCGTCCTGTCTCCGGCCCGTTCCGGAGGGGCGGTCCCGGTGCACGTCCCGGCGTGACGCCGTCGCCCCCGGGGGCGGAGACGGAGTCGTGCGACCCGCCGGTGGAGACCGGCCGGCCTCCCGCGCCCGACGGGTGCGGGAGGCCGCCGTCGTGGGCGGCCGGACCCGGGGCCCGGCCTGCGGGACCCGTGGCGGTACCGCGTCGCTGCGCGCGCGGGGCCGGCGGACGCGCCCGGCGCCGTCTCCGGCGGCGCGCTGTCAGGGGCGGGGGCTTCCGGGACGGGGACCCCCGCCGCGTCGGCCCGCCGGGCGCTCCCGGTGAGCGGGCGGCGGGCCGCTCCGACCCGGGGGCCCGGCGGCTCCCGCACGCCCGGCCCGCGCCGGAGGGGACGCCCAGGGGGCGCCGGCGGGGACCGGCCTCACTCCTCGCTCAAGTCCGCCAGCTCGGTACGGCTCTCCGCCGAGACCTCCGCGCACCGGCTGAGGAAGCGTACGAACTCGCCCTCCTCCTCACGGCTGAAGGCCTCGCTCAGACGCATCTCCACCCGGATCGCGACCTCGTCCGCCTTGGCGAGCAGCTCCCGCCCGCTGGGCGAGAGCCGGGTCTCCAGGATGTGGGAGTGCAGCGGATGGGGCTTGCGCTCGATGAGTTCGCGCCTGCTCAGGGTCGCGAGCACGGAGGACATCGTCTGGGGGGTCACCAGGCACCGGCGGGCCAGGATCGCGCCTGAGGCCCCCGGCTCCTCGGAGAGTACGAGGAGCACCGTGTACTGGGGGACCGAGAGGTTGAACTGCCGCAGAACGGCGTGCTTCGCAGAGATCAGCTCCTGCTCGGCGCGCTTCAGGTGATGACCGATCCGCTGGTCCATGGGAAGCTGGGTCATCTGGGAATCGTATCTCAGGGCGCTCGTCCCTCCGTGCTCGTCGGCCGTACGTCAGGTCGGCGTCGGGGCGGCGCCGGGAGCGGCTCAGGGCCGCCCCCGGCTGGCGGAGGATCAGTACCGCGCGCCCGCGGTGGCGTCGGCGATGGTGTCGAGTTCGGCGATGTCCTCCGGGGAGAGCACCAGGTCCGCGCCGCCGACGTTCTCGTCCAGGCGTTCGCGCCTCTTGGTCCCCGGGATGGGGACGACGGGCAGGCCCCAGCGCCCGGCCTGGGCGTGGACCCAGGCCAGGGCGACCTGTCCCGGGGTCGCTCCGTGCGCGTCGGCCACGCGCCGCACGATGGCGAGCAGCTCCTGGTTGCGCACGGCGTTCTCGCCGGAGAAGCGCGGCTTGCCGCGGCGGAAGTCGTCGGCGGGCAGCTCGTCCACCGGGGGCAGCGCCCCGGTGAGGAAGCCCCTGCCCAGGGGGGAGTAGGGGACGAAGCCCACGCCGAGCCGCGCGCACTCGCCGATCACGGACTCCTCCACGTCGCGGCTCCAGAGCGACCACTCCGTCTGCACCGCGGCGATCGGGTGCACGGCGTGGGCGGCGCGCAGCTCGTCGGCGCTCACCTCGGACAGCCCGAGGTGGCGCACCTTGCCCTGGGCGACCAGCTCGGCCATGGCCCCGACCGTCTCCTCGACGGGGACGGAGGCGTCGCGCCGGTGCATGTAGTAGAGGTCGATCGTCTCGATGCCGAGGCGCGAGAGGCTGGCGTCGCACGCCGCGCGGACGTATTCCGGGTCCCCGCGGTGGCTGCGCGCGCCGGTGTCCCTGTCGCGGACGATCCCGAACTTGGTGGCGAGGACGACCTCCTCCCGCCGTTCCCGGACGACCTTGCCCACCAGCTCCTCGTTGGCGCCGTGTCCGTACATGTCCGCGGTGTCGAGGAAGTTGAGGCCCAGGTCGAGGGCGTGGTGCAGGGTGGCGAGGGAGTCGGCCTCGTCCCCCGGGCCGTAGAACTCGCTCATCCCCATGCAGCCCAGTCCCTGGGCGGAGACGGTGGGTCCGTCGGTGGTCAGCGGAACAGTCCGCATGCGCACTCCTGTGGTCGGTGCTCTTGCTCGACGCGACTCAGGGACGGTGCCACTCGGGGATACGACCGGGGTGCCGCGGACGGCGCGTGCGACCTGTCCCCCTGAATCTATGTCGAGAAGGTATCATAAGAACCCTGATCGTGAATCGATATCGATGGGGTCTGCAGGCGTCCCCCCTCGCGCACCAGGAAGTCGGGGGCCGTGCCGTCCGGGCGTTCCCGCAGCATGTGCCGGGAGACGATGACCTCGAAGGACTCGGGCGCCTCCTCCGTGGCCTCGGAGAGGCCCAGGGACTCGGACAGCACGTGCTGCCGGATCCACTCGCCGGTGTAGAGGTCGGGCTGGGTCTCCGGACGGAGCCTGACGCGCAGGTGGAGCCGCTCGTCCTCGGTGTGGGGGTCGACGAGGACGACCTGGGCCGCCTCGACCGAGTCCAGCCGCAGGGCCAGCGGCACGAGGTCGAGGGGTGAGACCACGCGGCTGAGCGGCCCCATCGGGGCGTCTATACGGCTGTGGGTGCGCACCGCGGGGCCGGGCAGTCCGCAGGCGCAGGCCGCCCACTCGGCCTCCACGCCGGTCTCGTAGCGCAGCAGCGGGACGACCGCCTTCTCGTGGACGACGGTCACCAGCATCCGCCCGTCCACGATCTCCGTGAACTGGTGGGGGAGCGGGTGGAGGGTGTCGTTGGCGCAGTCCGGGCCGCTGTGCCCGATGATCCAGGTCTCCGCCGAGCCGAAGAGCGACCACGTGCGCAGGTGGGGGAAGTACGTCCGGATCAGCGAGCGGGTGGCCGCGTCCATGGCCGGTCCGCTCCACAGCACCTTGTGCAGGAAGCCCAGGTCGCGCCCGGACGCGGCGCAGTAGCGCAGCAGGCTCCGGAAGGTGTCGAGCGTGGTGCCCAGGGCGTTGACCCCGTGGCGCTCGAACAGTTCGAGGTAGGCGTCGATCATCTGGTCGGTCGGCGCGTCCATGGAGAGGGTGGGAACCCCGGCCCTGGCGGCGAGTCCGTTGTGCAGGTCCTGGCAGGCCCGCATGTGGAAGGGGGTGCCGAGGGTGGTGAACAGGTCGCCCGGCTCGAAGGGGCGCACGTGCGGCGCGATCTCGTCCAGGTACAGGTCCGCCGGCACCGCTCCCATGCGCATGGTCGACCGCGTGCCGCCCATGACGTGCAGGGAGGCCCGGGTGAGGGCGGACGGGTCGGTGCGCACCAGGGTGTCGATCGCCCTGCCCAGCTCGTCCCTGCCCAGGGTGGGGAGGTCGAACAGGTCCGGTGCGGAGCCCCCCGCGGTGTGGCCGAGGTACTTCTCCCGCAGCACCGGGATCCTGGACAGCTTGTCCAGCGCCCGCGCCGGGGACGGCGCCTCGCCGTGAGACGTCCGTGAACCGAAATTCGTCGTCATTGTCGCACTCGCGTTCCTGGTGTATTCGGGTGCGGTCGAACATGTGCGTCCGTGCGGCGGCGGTGCCGTTGAAGAACCCGAAGAAGTGAGAAGTGTTCTGGATTTGTCGTCCAGTCGCCGGCGGTGCGGGGCACGGCTACCTTCGCAGGGCATCCAGTCAGGAGAATGCGACGATATCCCGGGGACTGCCGGAGACCCCTGTGACCGGGTGGACACCATTGGTCATCGTGCGTCGTCGGGGCCGTTTCCGGAGTCGGACGATTACTTTCCCGTACAAGGTGACCTTCGTCACTCGTCCCCCTCGTGGGGCTCACCCTCGGTGACCGGTGCGGTGGGCGGATCCGGGTCCCGCACCGGACACGCCGAGGTGGCGGACCGGACCGGGCGCGCGCGGCACGCACGGCCGACTGCGGCCTGTGGACGGCCCGCCGGAGGGCGGGCCCGCGCTATACGCTGGAGGGGTTCACCCCGGACGGCGCCCCACGCTCCCTTCGACGCGGCAGGGCGGGGCGTGCCCCGGGCTGGTCTCCCAACCAAGAGAGAGCACCATGAGTGACATCGAGCGCGAGGTCCACGCGGTAGCCGAGCGGGCCGGGGACGCGGCGGCCGAGCTCGCCCCGCTCAGCCGCGCGGTCAAGGACGCCGCTCTGGTGGCGATCGCCGACGCGCTGGTCAAACGGGCCGGCGAGATCACGGCGGCCAACGCCGAGGACGTCGAGCGGGCGCGCCGGGACGGCACCTCCCCCGCCATGGTCGACCGGCTCACCCTCACGCCGGAGCGGATCGAGGCGATCGCCGACGCCGTCCGCGAGATCGTCGAGCTCCCCGACCCGGTGGGCGAGTCCGTGCGGGGCGGGGTGCTGCCCAACGGCCTCGACCTGCGCCAGATCAGGGTTCCGCTCGGTGTCATCGGCATCATCTACGAGGGCCGCCCCAACGTCACCGTGGACGCCGCGGCCCTGTGCCTCAAGAGCGGCAACGCCGCGCTGCTGAGGGGCTCGTCCTCCGCCTACGCCTCCAACACCGCCATCGTCGGCGTCCTTCGTGACGCCCTGGCGGGGACCGGGGTCCCGCAGGACGCCGTCCAGATGGTGCCCGGCCGCACCCGCGAGTCCTCCACCGCGCTCATGCGGGCGCGCGGGCTGGTGGACGTGCTCATCCCGCGCGGCGGCGGCTCCCTGATCCGGGCCGTGGTCCGCGACTCCACCGTTCCCGTGATCGAGACCGGCGAGGGGCTGTGCCACGTCTACGTGGACGCCGACGCCGACCTCGCCAAGGCGGTGGCCATCGCCACCAACTCCAAGGCGCAGCGCTGCTCGGTGTGCAACTCCGCCGAGACCCTCCTGGTGCACGAGGCCGTGGCCGACGCCTTCCTGCCCCGGGTGCTGGACGCCCTGGGCGGGGCCGGGGTCACCGTGCACGGCGACCGGCGGGTGCTGGAGGCCGCGGCCGCCCACGGCGCCGGCGCGGACGTGGTCGAGGCCACGGAGGAGGACTGGGCCACCGAGTACCTGTCCATGGACCTCGCCGTGCGCGTCGTGCCCACCATCGACGAGGCGATCGCGCACATCCGCCGGTACTCCACCCGGCACACCGAGGCGATCGTCACCGACTCGCTGAAGGCCTCCCGGTACTTCGTGTCCCGGGTCGACTCCGCCGCGGTCATGGTCAACGCCTCCACGCGGTTCACCGACGGGGGGGAGTTCGGCTTCGGCGCCGAGATCGGCATCTCCACGCAGAAGCTCCACGCCAGAGGGCCCATGGGCCTGACCGAGATGACCTCCACCAAGTACGTGGTCACCGGCGACGGTCACCTGAAGTAGCCGGGGGACTCCGAAGGGCCGCCCGGTCCCCGGGCGGCCCTTCCGTGTTCGCGCGGAAACCATGCGTAACCGCGTGCGGTCCGGAACCCATTGGCATCTGGAATGTTTTCCCGCTGGAAACCTGGACAGAAGCGAATCTTCTCAAAGGAAGTATTCCCAAAGCGACGGCAGGTCGGTAATTTCACAGTGGTGTCTCACGGCGCTCTCCCCGCTCTCCTCACAGAGCGCCGCCCCCACGGTCACGACGAAAGGAATCCCCCGCATGAAGCTCCGGAGCAAGGTCGCGGTCCTCGCCACGACAGCCCTGGCCGTCGGCGGCGTCACCCTGATGGCCTCCCCGGCCCAGGCTGACCTGGTCACCCTCTGCTCGGGTCACGGCGGTGCGGTCACCCTGCCCACGGACCTCGCGGTCCCGGCCGGCAAGAACTGCTTCCTGGACGGCACCGTCATCCAGGGCGACATCACCGTCCGGCAGGGCGCCAACCTCCACATCGTCGGCGGGGAGGTCGAAGGAGAGGTGATCGTCCAGAAGGACGCCTACTTCGACGCCTCCGACACCACCGTCGGCGACCGCGTGGTCAACCGCGGTTCCTTCGGCACCTACCTCGAGGAGAGCTCCACGGGCGCCGCCCTGCGCACCGTCCCGGTCGAGGGCGGCAACACCGACGGCTTCGCCTTCGTCGTCGACTCCTCCGTCAAGAGCGTCAACGCCGAGGTCGGGGCCGTCTACGTCTCCGGTTCCCGGATCGGCGGCGCGGTCACGGCCGACGGCGTCGAGTACGCCGACATCTACGACTCGGTGGTGCGCGGAGCGCTGACCGTCACCGGCCCGACCGCCGGCGGCATCCTCTGCGACAGCGAGGTCATCGGCGCGGCCACCTACACCGGCGGGACCGGCCCCGTCGCGGTCGGCGCCGGTGAGACCGGGGGCTTCTGCTCCTCGGTCAACTACATCGACGGCGACCTGAGCGTCACCGGTGTGGGCGGCGGCGTCTACGTCGACAACAACATCGTCGGCGGCGACCTGGTCACCTCCGACAACTCCCCGACCGCCCAGGTCGGCGACAGCAACCGCGTCCGCGGCGGCATCGTCACGGAGGAGGTCGCCCTGCGCAGCCTCGCCGCCGCCGTGACCGAGGAGTTCGAGGCGCACGAGGAGAACCTGGTCGAGGAGGTCGAGACGGCCCGCGCCGAAACGATCGACGAGGCCATGGCGGCCGGACCCGCCTTCTAGAGCGGCATACGCCACGCAGGTACCGCGACGGCGCCGACGGTCCAGGGCCGTCGGCGCCGTCCCGTGTCCGGGCGGGGCCCCGCGCGGGGCTCGACCTGCCCGAACCGCTGTGCGACCCGGACACCGACGCCGCACGGCGCCGCCGCTGGAGGCCCGGGGCCTGCGGCCGGTGGCGCGGACGGCGGCCCGGAGCCGGGTCGCACGCGCGGGCGCGCCGGGCGGGGCAGGACGCCCGTTTGCCAGCGTCCGGGAGCGACCACCCCGACGACGAGGAGCAGCGCGTGCCCACCACCGTGTCCTACGGCGACCACCCCAGCCGGAGCGTCCACCGCTGGGATCCGGAGGGCGCCGGCGGACCCGCGCCCGTCGCCGTCCTGCTGCACGGCGGCTGGTGGCGCGACAGGCACGACGCCGCCCTGATGGACCCGTTGGCCCGCGACCTGGCCTCCGCCGGGTGGGCGGTGTGGAACATCGAGTACCGGCGTACCGGGGACGACGGCGGCGGCTGGCCGCAGACCCTCGACGACGTCGGCGACGCCCTGGCGTACCTCGCCGACGCGGCCGCACGCGAGCCCGAGCGGTACGACCTCGGACGCGTGGTGTGCGTGGGGCACTCCGCCGGAGCCCATCTCGCCCTGCTCAACGGCCTCGCGGAGGGTGGGACCCCGGTGACCTCGGTGGTCGCCCTGGCCCCCGTCACCGACCTGGAGCGGTGCGCCCTGGCGGGGCTCGGCGAGGGCGCCGTCGTCCCGTTCCTCGGGCCGGACCCCACCGCGGAGCTCTACCGGGTCAGCTCGCCGGTGCGGCGCCCGCTGACCGGCCTGCCGCAGCTGGTGGTGCACGGGGACGCCGACCGGCGCGTCCCGGTCGAGCACAGCCGCGACTACGCGGACGCGGTGCGCGCGGCGGGCGGCACCGTGGAGTACCACGAGGTCGCCGGGGCCGACCACTTCGCCGTCATCGACCCGCGGGGGCCCGCCTGGGAGGTGGTCCGCGCGTACCTGGCGCGGACGGGCTGATCCGGGCCGGCGGGCGGCCCGCCGTCCGCGGACGCGGGAGGGGGCGGCCCGGCACGGACCGACCCCTTCCGTCCGTCGTCCCGCCTCCCCGCGCGGGGCACGGGGTCAGGAGGACCCGTTCGCCCCGTTCGTGCTGCTCGCGCCCTGGTCGGACCGGGCGGAGCCGTTGCGCCACCGGTCGGCGACGTTGTCGAAGATCTTGCCGCCCGCGCTGGCCGCGCTGCCGGCCACGTCGCGCAGGGTGCCCAGGAGCGGGTCCCCCGAGCGCTCCCACGACTCCTTGTAGGACTTGGCGGCGCTGCGGGCCTCCGCGCCGACCCTCGCCTCGCGGTCGGAGGAGCGGCGGGGGTAGTCGCCGCCGATGATCCGCTGGTAGGAGCCCTCCTCGATCCACCGGTGCAGCTCGGCCAGGCGGACCACCGCGAACGGGTGGGTCTGCCCCATCAGGCTGATCAGCTTGAGGAAGCTGTCGCGGGCGTCGCCGCCGGACTCGTACTCGCGCGCCTGCTCCAGAAACGCGTCGGGGTTCATCTCGACCAGGGTCGAGCCGCCCGCGAGCTTCATCAGCGCGCGCTTGGCGGCCTCGGGGTTCTGGGAGGCCAGGACGCCCGCGCGGTCGCAGGAGAGCTCGGACTTGCGGTACCACTCCTCCAGCGCGGCGACGATGGCCTGGAGGCCGATGTAGCCCAGGGGCACCCACGCCACGCGGGTCGCCAGCCGGATCAGGGCCAGCAGCATGGTGCGGTACACGGCGTGGCCGCTGAGGATGTGCCCGACCTCGTGGCCGATGACGAAGCGCTGCTCCTCGTCGTCCAGCAGGTCGAACAGGCCCGTGGTCATCACGATGAAGGGCCGCTGGCTGCCGATCGCCATGGCGTTGGGCTTGGGGTTCATCTGGATGTAGAGCTCGGGGACCTCGTCCATGTCCAGGACGTAGGCGGCGTCGCGGACGTAGTCGTGGACGCGGGGGAACTGGGTGGGGCCGACCCGGACGGCGCTGGACAGGAACATCAGTCTGAGGGCGCGTTCGTTGAACAGCCCGGACATGCGCTTGAACACCTCGTCGAACCCGCGCAGCGAGCGCAGCGCCACCAGGGCCCCACGGTCGGCGGGGTGCTCGTAGGCGCGGGGTGAGATCTCGGAGAGCCGGACGCGGACGCGGTCTGGTGTGTTGGCCATATCGGCATGCTATGCGGCCCGTCGGCGCTTGGCCACGGTTTCGGCCTTCGAGATATGACGCGATTGCCGGGGTGCTCCGACACGCCCGGGAAGCAGGACGCGAAGGTCGCGGTTGTTCCGTTGAAAGGAACAAAACGGGAGGAAGAGGCCGCCGAAGAGGCCCGTCGTCGGCTACCCTCGGTTGGCCGATCCCGGCAACCACGACCCACGTCCACGGCGAAACGGAGCGCACAGTGGCGCACGAGGCTCCAGGCGTCCTCCCAGGTGAAGGCTTCCCTCCACGGCGGAGCGGCGCCGGCCCCACCAAGGTCGGCATCATGGGCGGCACCTTCGACCCCATCCACCACGGGCACCTCGTGGCCGCCAGTGAGGTCGCCCACCTCTTCGGCCTCGACGAGGTGGTGTTCGTGCCCACGGGGCAGCCCTGGCAGAAGGACCCGGCCAAGGTGACCCCCTCCGAGGACCGCTACCTGATGACGGTCATCGCGACCGCGGAGAACCCCCAGTTCCGCGTGGACCGTGTCGAGATCGACCGCTCGGGGCCCACCTACACCCTCGACACCCTCCGCGAGATGCGCTGCAAGTACGGTCCCGAGGTGGAGCTGTACTTCATCACCGGGGCCGACGCGCTGGGCGCCATTCTCAGCTGGCACAACGTCGACGAACTTTTCGATCTCGCGCATTTCGTAGGCTGTAACCGTCCCGGTCACCATCTCAGTGACTCAGGACTGCCCGAGGGCAAGGTCTCCCTGGTGGAGGTCCCCGCGCTGGCGATCTCCTCGACCGAGTGCCGGGAGCGGGTCCGCAAGGGCGAACCCATCTGGTACCTGGTCCCCGACGGCATCGTTCGCTACATCCACAAGACCGGGCTCTACCGGGACAGCTGAAAGGCAGCAAGTACAACGTGACAGCCACCGACAGGGCTCTTGAGCTCGTCAGGGTGGCGGCCGAGGCCGCCTCCGACAAGCTCGCCCAGGAGATCATCGCCTACGACGTCAGCGAGCAGCTGGTCATCACCGAGGCGTTCGTGCTCTGCTCGGCCCCCAACGACCGCCAGGTGCGCTCGATCGTCGACGAGGTCGAGGACCAGCTCCGCCTGAAGGGCGGCGTCAAGCCGCTCCGGCGCGAGGGCGAGCGGGACGGCCGCTGGGTGCTCCTGGACTACGCCGACATCGTCGTGCACGTCCAGCACGAGGAGGAGCGCGGCTACTACGGCCTCGAACGGCTGTGGAAGGACTGCCCCGAGATCGAGCTCCCCGAAGGCTCGCGCGGAGCCGAGCGCACCGCCCTCGACGAGCAGTAACCCTTTCGGACCCACCCCGAGCGGAGAGAAACACCCTGTGAGCGACACCCCTCGCGTGCTGTTCTGGCGGCACGGACGCACGGCCTGGAACGTGGAGAACCGCTTCCAGGGTCAGACCGACATCGAACTCGACCAGGTCGGCCACGCCCAGGCCCGGCGGGCGGGCGGCCTGCTCGCCTCGCTCGGCCCCGACGTCATCGTCGCCTCCGACCTGAAGAGGGCCGCCGACACGGCCGGGTACCTCAGCCGCGCCACAGGGGTGCCCATCGAGTTCGACAAGGGACTGCGCGAGCGGTTCGGGGGGTCCTGGGAGGGGCGGACGGGGGCGGAGCTGTCCGCGCGCTGGCCGTCCGAGCACGCTCGGATGGCCATCCCGGACGGGGAGCCCATCTCCGAGGTCGGCGACCGCATGCGGGCGGCCGTCGACCGGGGACTGGCCAGAACCCCGGCCGGGGGACTGCTCGCGGTGGTCAGCCACGGTGCGGCCGTACGCATCGGGATCGCCCGCATGCTCGGCATCCCCGACGAGCAGCGCGAGATCCTGGGCCCCCTCAGCAACTGCTCCTGGTCGGTGCTCCAGGAGCGCCGGGGACAGTGGCGGCTCATGGAGCACAACGCGGCGAGCCTGCCCGAACCCGTGGTCCTCAGCGACGACGCCTGAAACCGTTTCGACGTTCTCGCCGGATTCCGCTATGGTTCTGGGAGTCGCGAGGGCGAAAGCCCCCCGACTCCCACACGGGGCTATGGCGCAGTTGGTAGCGCGCCTCCATGGCATGGAGGAGGTCTGGGGTTCGAATCCCCATAGCTCCACGGACTGAGGACGACCCTGCTCGCGCGTGACCGCGCTCGCCGGGTCGTCCTTCGTGTTTACCGGGGGGAGACCCCCCGAACCCCCCGAGGTGACCCCCTGTGGTTGGGGTCGTGTTGATCGGCGGGGTGGTGTTCTCCCGCCCTGACAACGGCGCATCCGCACGTCCGGTCATGGCGTTTTCCTGCGCCGACAACCCGTGTCCTGCGTTCTCCGGGGCGACCCTGCTCGCGCGTGACGGCGCTCGCCGGGTCGTCCTTCGTGTTTACCGGGGGGAGACCCCCCGAACCCCCCGAGGTGACCCCCTGTGGTTGGGGTCGTGTTGATCGGCGGGAGTCGGTGCCGGACCGTCGGCGGTGACGCTCGTCCGGCTGTGGCGGGTCCCCCGGGGCCGCGGGAAGCGGCCCGGGGGGACCGGGGTCAGGGCAGCGCCCGGAAGAACGCGCGGACGTCCTCGACCAGGAGCTCCGGCTCCTCCATGGACAGGAAGTGGCCGCCCCGGCCGAGCTCGGTCCACCGCACCACGTGGTGGTCCCGCTCCGCCCAGCGCCGCACGGTCACGTCCTGCGCGGAGACCAGCACCCCCGTCGGCACCGTCCCCCGTTCGGGGGCCCAGCCTCCGGCCTCCCAGCCCTCGTCCGTCCCCCCGTCCGCCGTCTCCCCGCTGTCCCATCCGCTCGCGGAGTCCTCACCCCAGGAGTTCGCGGACATCTCCTCGTAGTAGATCTGCGCGGACGAGGCCGCCGTGCCGGTCAGCCAGTAGAGCGACACGCACGTGAGCATCCGGTCGCGGTCGAGGGCGGCCTCGGGCAGGGCCTCCTCCGGCTCGCTGAGCTCCTTGAACTTCTCCACCATCCAGGCGAGCTGACCCACGGGCGAGTCGTTGAGCCCGTAGGCCACCGTCTGGGGTCGCTTCGCGTTGCACTGGAGGTACCCGTCGTTGTAGTCCTGCATCGACTTCCACCGCTCCTCCTCCACCCCCGTCAGGCCCTCGGTGTCGCCCTCCGCGACGGGGAACGTGATCATGGCGTTGAGGTGCACCCCGAGGACCCGCTCCGGCGCCTGCCTCCCCACCTCGGGGGCGACCCACGAGCCAGTGTCGTAGCCATGGACGCCGTAGCGCTCGTAGCCGAGCCGCGACATCAGCCCGACCACGACCCCGGCCATCCTGGCCGCCCCCATCCCGGGTCCGGCCAGCGGCGTGGAGAAGCCGAACCCCGGCAGGGACGGGACGACCAGGTGGAACGCCTCCGCCGGGTCGCCCCCGTGGGCGCGCGGGTCGGTGAGCGGACCGATGACGTCCAGGAAGTCGGTGACCGCCCCGGGCCAGCCGTGCAGCATGAGCAGCGGCGTGGCGCCGGGCTCCGGCGAGCGCACGTGCAGGAAGTGGAGGTTCTGTCCGTCGACGACGGTGGTGAACTGGGGATGGGCGTTGAGCTCCTCCTCGCGGGCCCGCCAGTCGTAGGTCGAACGCCAGTACTCGGCCAGCTCCCTCAGGTATCCCACCGGGACGCCGCGGTCCCAGCCCACCCCCGGGACCTCGTCCGGCCACCGTGTGTTGCCCAGCCTCTCCGTGAGGTCGGTCAGCTGCTCCTGCGGAACCTCCACGCGGAAGGGCCGGATCTCCTTCTGGTCCTGCTCCGTGTTCGTCATGGGTGGAAGCCTAGGAACCGGTTAGGTCGGATCCGTTCCCAACCGGAGGGGAGAATCGGATCCATGGCAGAAACCTCGGCGCGCCTGCTCGCGCTGCTCTCGCTGTTGCAGGCCCACCGCGAGCGGTCCGGCGCCGAGCTGGCGGAGCGGCTCGGCGTCACCGCGCGCACGATCCGCCGCGACGTGGACCGCCTGCGGGGGCTCGGCTACCCGGTGCACGCGACCAGGGGCACCGCCGGGTACCGGCTGGGGGCCGGCGCCGCGATGCCGCCGCTGCTGCTCGACGACGAGGAGGCCGTCGCCGTGGTAGTGGGCCTGCGCACCGCCGCCGACGGCTCCGTCAGCGGCGGCGAGGAGGCCTCGCTGCGCGCGCTCGCCAAGCTCGAACAGGTCCTGCCCTCGCGTCTGCGCGGCCGGGTCAACACCCTGCACGGCGCCACCCTGCGGGCCGGGGCGCAACCGGGGCCGACCGTGTCGCACGAGACGCTGATGGCCGTCGCCGAGGCCTGCCGGCGCAGGGAGCGCCTGCGCTTCGGCTACACGAGTCCGCGCGGGGGTCCGACGGCCCGGACGGTCGAACCGCACAGCCTGGTCAGCTTCGGCCGGCGCTGGTACCTGGTCGCCTTCGACACCGACCGGCAGGACTGGCGGAGCTTCCGCGTGGACCGGCTCACCCCCCGGACCCCCACGGGCCCCCGGTTCGTCCCCCGCGAGCCTCCCCACGGCGACGCGGCCGCCTACCTCGCCCGTCAGCTGTCCTCGGAGACCTGGCCCTTCCGCGCCGTGGTCAGGCTGCACGCCTCCTCCGAGGCCGCAGCCGACCGCGTGTGGCCGGGCATGGGTGTCCTGGAGGCCGTCGACGAGCACAGCTGCCTGTTCCACGTGGGCTCGGAATCCCCCTCCGACCTGGTCTGGATGATCACGTCGGTGGGATTGGACTTCACCCTGGTCAGCGGCCCGGACGGGCTCGCCGACGCCTTCCGCGACCAGGCCGCCCGCTGCACGGCCGCGGTGGAGGACCGTCCGCCCCTGGCGCGGTGAGGCCCCCCGGGCAGGGGTCTCCAGGCGCCGGCGGGCCCCTGTCCGGGGAACCGGGGACGGCCTCCGTGTCGTCCCCTTCGGCATGTCGGGGCCCTGACCGGCGGAACGGCGTCATGATGGAGACGGGAACGGGGGCCGGTCGGCGGGACAGGAGAGACCATGGAACTCAGCGTCAACACCTTGCTCAGCCTCGACGGCGTGATGCAGGGGCCGGGTGCGCCGGACGAGGACACCAGCGGCGGCTTCACCAGGGGAGGCTGGCTGGTCCCCCACGCCGACGAGGACATGGGCCGGATCGTGGACGGGTGGTTCGCCGCGGGGGAGGCGCTGCTGTTCGGCCGCTCCACCTACGCCATGATGCGCGACTACTGGCGAGAGGTCACCGACCCCGGGGACCGGGTGGCCACGGCCCTCAACAGCCGTCCCAAGTACCTGGTCTCGACCACCGCGGGCCGGACGGGCGCGGACTGGGGCGACACCACGCTCATCGCCGAGGACGTCCTCGGAAGCGTGCGGGCGCTCAAGGAGCGCCCGGGAGGCGAGATCCAGGTCCACGGCAGCTGGAGGCTCGCCCGGGCCCTCCACGCGGCCGGGCTGGTCGACGTGTTCCGCCTGCTGGTCTTCCCGACGGTCGTGGGAGACGGCAAGCGGCTGTTCGACGAGAGGACGGAGCCGCTCGGCTTCACCGTCGAGGGGAGCGCCGCCACGCCCGCCGGGCTCCTCTCGCTCACCCTGCGCCCAGCGCCCTTCACCACCGGCGGCTTCGGGGTCGTGGACGGGCGTGAGACGGTCCTCTGACGGGGGCCGCCGCGTGCGGCGCCCGCACCGGCCGGGGGCGGGTTCCGCGGGCGCCCGCTCCTCAGACCCGGCGCAGCCAGACAGCGGCGTCCCCGGGAAGCCGTCCGTCCAGCTCCGTGCTGGCCACCAGCACCTCGCCGGGCGGCAGCTCCACGGGCTCCCGGCCCGTGTTGACCAGGACCAGTACCCCGGGCCCCCTCCAGAAGGCCAGCACCGGGCCCAGGTTCAGCGTGTCGTCCCAGACCAGGGTCCGGTCCGCGCAGAAGTCCGGGCGGTGCGCCAGAGCCCTCCGGTACAGGTTGAGCACCGAACCGGGGTCCCCGGACTCGGCCTCCACGGACCACCGTCCCCAGCCCTCGGGCTGGGGGAGCCAGGAGCCGCCCGCACCGAACCCGTACGAGGGGCCGTCCGGGGTCCACGGCAGCGGTACCCGGCACCCGTCGCGCCCCTTGTCGGTGCGGCCGCTGCGCTCCCAGCGGGGGTCCTCCAGGGCCTCGGCGGGCAGGCCGGCCGCCTCGGGCAGGCCCAGCTCCTCGCCCTGGTAGACGTACGCGGACCCGGGCAGCGCCAGCTCCAGCAGCGCGAGCGCCCGGGCCCGCCGGGTCCCCAGCTCCAGGTCGGGCTCGGGGTCGCGCCCGTCCGAGAGCAGCCACGCCCCCTGGTCGGTCCCGCGGGGCAGACCCAGCACCGACACCGGGCGCACGACGTCGTGGTTGCCCACCACCCACGTGGGCGCCGTGCCGACGTGCGCGGCGTCCGCGATCGACGCGTCGATCACGCGGCGGTAGGAGTCCGCGTCCCACTCCGTCCTCAGGAAGTCGAAGTTGAACGCCTGGTCGAGCTCGTCCGGCCGGGTGTACAGCCGCCGCCGGTCGCCGGGCAGCCACACCTCGCCCACCGTGGCCCGGGGCGGGTCGAACTCCGCCAGCACGCGGCGCCAGTCCCGGTACACCTCGTGGACCCCGGGCCGGTCGAGGAGCGGGTGGTCGGGGTTGGCCGCGATGTCCTCGAACCGGCCGCCCTCCACCAGGACCAGGTCGCGCAGCGGCTCACGCAGGTCCTTGACCAGTGCGTAGGCGACGTCGATGCGGAACCCGTCCACCCCGCGGCCGCTCCAGAACCGCAGGATGCCCCGGAACTCCTCGCGCACCCTCGGGTCGTCCCAGTTCAGGTCGGGCTGCTCGCGCGCGAACAGGTGCAGGTACCACTGGCCGTCCTCCACGCGCGTCCACGCCGGTCCGCCGAACGTCGACCGCCAGTTGGTCGGGGGGAGCCCGCCGTCCTCGCCCCTGCCGTCGCGGAAGACGTACAGGTCGCGCTCGGGCGAGCCGGGGCCGGCGGCCAGGGCGTCCCGGAACCACGGGTGCTCCTCGGAGGTGTGGTTGGGCACGATGTCGACCATCACGCGCAGGCCGAGTCCGTGCGCGGCCGCCACCATCGCGTCGAAGTCCTCCAGAGTGCCCAGCCGCGGGTCCACGGCCCGGAAGTCGGACACGTCGTACCCGCCGTCCGCCCACGGGGAGGCGTAGAACGGCGACAGCCAGATCCCGTCCGCGCCCAGGCCGGCGATGTGGCCGAGCCGGGCGGTGATGCCGGGGAGGTCACCGACACCGTCCCCGTCGGCGTCCGCGAAACTGCGCGGGTAGATCTGGTAAAGGACCGCGTCGCGCCACCACTGCTGCATGGTTCCCCTTCGCTGATCGGGTGTTCGGGTCGTCGGCGGGCCGTGCGGGCGCCCCGCCCCGGCGCGCTCACGCCGTCGCCCCGGCCCCGGGGACCGGGGTCAGGTGGACAGCCCGCGCGCGCCCCGGGGGGCCGCGGTGGACTGCCGGAGGATGATCTGGGTGGGCATCTCCACGTGCGTGTCGGTCCGGGCCTTCCCGTCGAGGATGCCCACGGTGAGCCGTCCGGCGGCCAGGCCCGTGTCGTAGGGGGCCTGGTCCACGGTCGTCAGGTCCAGGACGGCGGCGGCGTCGTGGTTGTCGAACCCCATGAGGGAGATGGAGCCGGGCACGCGGACCCCCGAGCGCCGCAGGATCCGGTGCGCGCCCATCGCGATGTCGTCGAACTCGGCGAGCACCGCCGTGGGCGGGTCCTGGTCGGACAGGAGCTCTCCCATGGCGAGCTCGCCCCCCGCGTGGCCGGTCGCCTTGCCGACGCTCCAGGGAACCAGGCCCGCCGTGGCCATCGCCGCCCCGTACCCCTCGAGCCGGTGCCGGGAGCTGGCGCTGGACCACTCCTCCCGCCGGGACCCGATGTAGGCGATACGGGTGTGCCCCAGGTTGAGCAGGTGCCGGGTGGCTCCGGCGGCGCCCGCGCGGTCGTCGATGTACACGCTTGCCCGCCCCGGGACGCACTGGCCGACGAGCACCACGGGGACCCCGACGTCGTCCAGGCGGTGGCACTCGTCCTCGGACAGGTCCATCGACACCGTGACGACGGCGTCGGAGTTGCGCCGGAGGGGGAGCGCGCGCGTCCAGCCCTCACGGGCCCGGGTCTCGCCGACCTGGTACACGAGCATGTCGAGGTCCGCCTCGCGCAGCGCGTCGCTGATCCCCGACAGGACCACCCCGAAGAACCACGGCTGGAGGAAGGGGACGACCACGGCGACCCGGCCCGTGCGGCCGGTGACCAGGCCCGACGCGTTCCGCGAGACCACGTAGGAGAGTTCGTCCGCGGCGCGCTGGACGCGCAGTCGCACGTCGGGGGCGACACCGGGGGCGCCGCGCAGGACACGGGAGACCGTCGAGAGCGAGACGCCCGCCCGGTGGGCGACGTCCCGCATGCTCGCGGGTTGGCTGGACATGCTGCCTACGTTAAGAGTGTGGCCCGTGTCATGGCAACGTTTTCAACGAGTCTGCCGACACGAGGAACGCCATTCCCCCTGTAGCGGGCAGATCCGGATAAGTTTTGTGTTGACTGGATCACATGGCGGTGGCATCGTTTTCGCACGACCCCGGGGGGATGACCCAGGACACACTCGACGGCGCGCGCCCGGCCACCGCCCGGCGCGGAAGGAGAGAGTCATGTCAGAGCTTTCACGCCACAAGAGGTACGCGGTGCGCACCGGTGCGGCGGGCCTGGCCGCACTCGGCCTGACACTGGCCACCGCGTGCGGAACGCCTCCGGGGGAGGAGTCGGAAGGGGAGGGCGAGAGCGCTGGGCTCGCCGAGGACCCGCAGTTCGTGTGGGCGGTCACCGGCGCCGACCGGCAGGTCCACGAGGAGGTCGCCCGCCTCTGGAACGAGAGGAACCCCGACCGGCAGGTCGACATCTTCTTCCTGGCGCCGACCGCGGACGAACAGCGGCAGGCCATGTTCCAGGACCTCCAGAGCCAGGCCGGGGAGTTCGACGTCCTCGGCCTCGACGTCATCTGGACCGGCGAGTTCGCCGACTACGGGTACATCGAGAGCCTGGAGGACCTGAGATCCGAGGTCGACGGCGTCAGCCTGGACGGCGCCGTCGACAGCGCGCAGTGGCAGCAGGAGCTGTACGCGCTCCCGTACTCCTCCAACGGAGCGTTCCTCTACTACCGCACCGACCTCGTCGACGAGCCCCCCGCCACGTGGGAGGAGCTGTACGAGACCGGCACAGAGGCCGCCGAGGAGGCCGGCATCTCCGGCTACGTCGGCCAGGGCGACCAGTACGAGGGGCTCGTCGTCAACTTCCTCGAGCTGTACTGGTCCGCCGGAGGGGAGCTGTTCGACGACGCCCAGTCGCAGAGCACCTTCCTGGAGGGCGACGCCGCCACCACGGCGCTGGACTTCATGACCGAGGCCTACGACAGCGGCTTCTACGCCGAGGGCTTCGACTCCATGGTCGAGGACGACGCACGCGCCCTCTTCCAGGCGGGCGAGGCCGTGTACATGCGCAACTGGCCCTACGCCATCCCGCTCCTGGAGGGCGAGGCGGGCGAGGAGAGCGCGGTCGCCGACGACTTCGCCGTGGCGCCGCTGCCCACCTTCACGGGCGAGGGCACGACCAGCGCGCTCGGCGGGCTCAACAACGCGGTCAGCACCCTGAGCGAGAACAAGGACCTGGCCCGCGAGTTCGTCCTGTGGGCGGCCACCGATCCCGAGGCCCAGGACATCCTGGCCACCAACAGCCTGCCGCCGACCATGCAGAGCGCCTACGAGGACACCGAGGACCCCCACCTGGAGGTGCTCGGCGAGATCCTCGGCGACGCGCACGCGCGCCCGCCGGTGCCGGGATACAACTCGATGTCGCTGGTCATGCAGGAGAACCTGCACGCCGCCTACCTGGGGCAGGAGGACCCGGCCGCGGCCCTGGAGGCCGTGGACCGGTCGGCCGACGAAGCCCTAGAGCAAGAGTAGGTCCGATGGCGAAGACCCAGAGCGTCAGTACGCGCCGCGGCCTGGGCGAGCGGGCGATGGGCAGGATCTTCCTCGCCCCGTCGTTCGTGTTCATGGCCGTCATCGCCCTCTTCCCGGTGTTCTACGCGATCGGGATGAGCCTCTACAGCATCCGCGGGTTCCACCAGGAGTTCACCGGGTTCGACAACTACGCGCGGGTCCTGACCGACGCGGGGTTCTTCAACGCGGTCGGGAACACCCTGGTCTTCACCGTCGCCTCGGTGTCGTTGGAGTTCGTCGTCGGCATGGCGTTCGCGCTGATCATGCACCAGGCGTTCGTCGGCCGCGGCCTGACCCGCGCGGTCATCCTCGTGCCGTGGGTGATCCCGACGGCCGTCGCCGCCCAGGTGTGGCGGTACATGTTCGACCACAACCCGGGCTTCGTGAACTCGGTCCTGGGCACGGACGTCAACTGGCTGCGCGACCCCGCGTGGTCCATGGTCGGCATCATCAGCGCCGACGTGTGGAAGACCGCCCCGTTCGTCGCCCTGCTGCTCCTGGCCGGGCTGCAGACCATCCCGAAGGACTACTACGAGGCGGCCAGGGTCGACGGCGCCACCGTGGTCCAGCGGTTCTGGTTCATCACCCTGCCCCTGCTGAGGCCGGCGATCGTCGTGGCCCTGCTGTTCCGCACGGTGGACGCGCTGCGCATGTTCGACTTCGCGTACGTGTTCGCCGGGTACTCGAACTCGCTCGCCACCCTGTCCGTGTACGCCCAGCGCTTCCTGGTCGCCGAACCGGAGCTGGGCTACGCCAACGCCCTGTCCACCGTCACGTTCGTCATCGTCATGATCGTCGGCCTGGCCTTCATCAGCCGCATGGGCCGCCACATGGTCGGCGACGTGGCGCGGAAGGAGAAGTGATGACGGCCGAGACGGTGAAGCCGAGCGGGCCGGTCCACCGGCCGCGCCGCAGGACGCACCCGGCGGTGGTCAACGCGCTCAAGCTGCTGGGCCTGCTCCTGGTGCTGGGCTGGTGCCTGTTCCCGTTCCTGTGGATGGGGATGACCAGCCTCCGGTCGGGGTCGGTGGCGCTCACGGACCCGAACATCTTCCGGGGGCCGTTCAGCCTGTCCAACTACGAGCAGGTCTTCGACCTCGGGTTCCAGTTCGCCCTGCGCAACTCGCTCATCGTGGCGGCGGTGACCACGGCGATCTGCATCCCGGTCGCGTCCCTCGCCGGCTACGCGCTGGCGCGCCTGCCCATGGCGGGCAAGTTCGCGCTGCTGGCGGCCACCCTGGTGGCCACGCTGTTCCCGCCGGTGGCACTGGTCAACCCGCTGTACCAGGTGTACCTGAAGCTCAACCAGTGGACCGGTATCAACCTGCTCAACTCCTACGCGGGCATGATCATCCCGTACGTGGCGCTGACCCTGCCGCTGGCGATCTTCATCCTCGCCACCTTCTTCGCGGGCATCCCCCGGGAGATCGAGGAGTCGGCGAAGGTGGACGGGGCCACCCCGTTCCAGGCGTTCCTGCGCGTGGTGGCGCCGCTGGCGGCGCCGGGCGTGGGCGCCGCCGCCATCCTGACGTTCGTGTACTCCACGAACGAGTTCCTGCTGGCCTTCTCCTTCGCGCCGCGCGACCTGAACGTCCAGACCGTGCCGGTGTTCGTGGGAACGTTCGAGCGGGTCGGCTACGAGAACCCGATCGGCCAGATCATGGCGGCGTCGGTGCTGGTCTCGGTACCGCTCATCCTGTTCGCCCTGGTCCTGCAGCGCCGGATCGTGGCGGGCCTGACCTCGGGGGCCGTGAAGGGCTGACGGCGGCGGGGAGGGGCCCGGGGAGCGGTCCAGGACCCCGGCCCCCTCCCGCCGCCGGGCCCCTCCGGGGGAGGGGCGGGAGGCCCACCGCCACGGCGCCGCCGCCCGGCCGGGCCGCGGCCCCCGCACCACGCCGTCGGCGCGCCGCCCGGACCCGCCCCTCCCGGCCGGGGCCGGGACTCACCGGCGGGTGACGTCGTCGCGGTCCAGGTCGGCGGCGTCCCTGCCCATCAGCTCGGCCGTGATCTGCAACTCGGCCAGGACCGCGCGCAGCACGTGCTCGACCCCCGCCGCCCCGTCCACGGCCAGGCCGTAGACCCAGGGGCGTCCCAGCAGCACCGCCCGGGCGCCCAGCGCCATCGCCACGGCCACGTCCGCGCCCGAGCGCACCCCCGAGTCGAACAGCACCGCGGCCCGGTCGCCGACCGCCTCCACCACCTCGGGCAGGGCGTCCAGGGCCGCCACCGCGTTGTCGACCTGGCGGCCCCCGTGGTTGCTCACCACGAGGCCGTCCACGCCCGCCTCCACCAGCTCGATCGCCTCGTCGCCGCGGACGACGCCCTTGACCAGGACCGGCAGGTCGGTCCAGTCGCGGATGCGCGCGATGTTGGCCGTGCTCAGGGATGTGCTCGCGAACGCCCCGAGGAAGTGGAACACCGCCTCCGTGAACACCCCGCCGGGCTCCGGGTCGGCCTTGAGCCGGGAGCGGAACTCCGGGTCGCTGAAGTAGTTCGCCATGCCCTGGCTGCGCAGGAACGGCAGGTGGCCCAGGGCCAGGTCGCGCGGCCTCCACCCCAGCCTCTTGGTATCGGCGGTGACCACGATCGCCTTCGCGCCCGCCGCGGCCGCCCGTCGCACGAACGACTCCGCGAGCGCGTCGTCGCCGGGCCAGTACAGCTGGTACCACCACGTGTCGGCCGCCTCCGCGACCTCCTCCATGGGCGTGGACGAGGCCGTGGACAGGACCATCGGCACGCCCAGGGCGTTCGCGCCCCTGGCCACGGCCAGTTCCGCCTCCCCGTGGACCTGCTCCAGGACCCCGACCGGGGCGGTGAGCAGCGGGGTCGGGTAGCGCTCCCCGAACAGGGTGACGCCCAGGTCCCCGGCGTTCTCCGCGCCCGGCCGCAGGCTGCGCGGGCGGAGCGCGTACCGGGCGAACGCCGCCACGTTGGCGTCGGCGGTGCGCTCCCGGCCGGCGCTGCCCTCCACGTAGCCGAAGGGCCCCGGCTCCATGGCCTTCTCGGCCAGGTCGCGCAGGGCCTCGTGGTGGTAGGGCAGGTGCGGCAGGTCGCCGTTGGTCGCGTCGGCGTAGACGCCGTCCTGGTACTGGGCGAAGTGGCTCATCGTTCCCTCGCTGGCGCCGGGGGCGCCCGGTGCGCGCGCCGCGGTCGGCGCACGGGACGGACAGGGAGGCCCGGGCCGTGGGAGAGGGCCCGCGGTCCCGGGCGGTCGAACCGTTCGCGCCGTCCGGCTCACGGAGGATGCTACCGGGCGCCCGGGTGACGCGCGTCACCCGGGCGCCCGGTGTTCACCGAGCCGCTCGGAACCCGGGCGGCGCCGCCCGGCCGGAACTCCACCCGGCCCCCGTGGCGGGACCGGCCGCGCGGCTCAGGACGAGCCGACCGGGATCCCCTCGTCCAGGACCCCGCCGTCCCCCGCCTCCGTCTCGGAGATGTGCAGCGCGGCGACCAGCTCCCGGTAGAGGGGGTCCCGGTCCAGCAGCTCCCGGTGCGTACCCCGGGAGCGGACACGGCCGTCCTCCATCAGGACGATGCTGTCGGCGTGGATCACCGTCGACAGACGGTGGGCGATGGTGACCACGGCCTTCCGGTCGGCGTGGCGGCGCAGGCTCTCCGTGATCGCCGCCTCCGTGATCGCGTCCACCTGCGAGGTGGCCTCGTCCAGCAGCAGCACGTCCGGGGAGCACAGCAGGGCGCGTGCCAGGGCGATGCGCTGCCGCTGCCCGCCCGAGAACGACGTGGCGTCGAGCTGGGTGTCCAGGCCCTCCTCCAGGGCGTCGACCTTGTCCGCCAGCCCGACCTCGTCCAGGACCCGGCGCACGTCCTCCTCCGACGCGTCGGGCCTGCTGAACAGCAGGTTCTCGCGGACGGTCCCGGGGATCACCGGGGTGTCCTGCTCCACGTACGCGAAGTGGCCGCGCACCTGCCTGGGGCTGAGCGACCGGTAGGGCGTCCCGGCCAGCGCGAGCTCCCCCTCCTCCGGTTCGAGGAAGCGCAGCAGCAGCGAGAACACGGTGGTCTTGCCCGCGCCCGACGGTCCGACGATGGCGGTGTGCCCCCGCCGGGGGATGCTCAGGTCGACCCGGTCCAGCGCGGACTCGGCTCCGGGGGCGTACCGGGCGGTGACCCCGCGCAGCTCCAGCAGCGCCTCCCCGGCGCCGTCGGGGTCGGCGAGCGGGACGTCGGGTCCGTCGGAGGACGGTTCGAGGGGGATGGCCTCGACCTCGCGGATGCGCCTGGCCGCGGCCACGCCGGACTGCAGGGTGGTGACGCTCTGGGAGAGCTCCATGACCGGGTTCATCAGCGTGAACGCGTAGAGGAGGAACGCGATGAGGGAGGACACCTCCATCGCGCCGGAGGTCACCCGCAGGGCGCCCACCCCCAGGATGGCGATGATCGAGATCTGGATGCCGCCGTAGGCGATCGTCCAGGCCACGGCCTCGCGCCTCACCGACCGCACCCCGTGGTGCGCGGCCTGCCGTGCGTGCTCCAGGATCTGGCCGCCGAGCCGGTCCTCGGCGCGGCTCACCTTGACCGTGCGCACGGCGCGCAGGGCGCCGTCCAGGACGCCGCCCATGAGCCCCAGCGAGTTCTGCGCCTTCTCCTGGGCCTTGGCGATGGCGGGCATCAGGGTGAGGAACAGGATCGTGACGACGAGCACGGCGGTGAACGTGACGGCGAGCAGGACCAGGTCCAGCACCCCCATCATCACCAGGGTCCCGACCAGCAGTACACCGCCGTTGACGAGGCTGATGATGCTGCTGGAGGCGGCCTCGCGCAGGAGCACCGTGTCGGAGGTGGCCCGTGTGACGAGTTCGCCCGAAGGGCGCCGGGACATCGGGACGAGGGCGGCCCGGAAGTAGCGGCGGACCAGGGAGGTGCGGGCGTCGAGGACGACCTTCTCGGCGACGGTGCCGAGGAGGATCCAGTGCCACAGGCCGAACCCGATGCCCAGGGCGAACAGCCCGAGCAGGAGCGAGATGGGCACCACGAGGCTGCCCGCGTCGGCGACGGTGTCCAGGACGAGCTTGATCACCATCGGGTTGGCGAGTTCGAGCGCGGACCCGAGCAGCGCGAGCACGAGTCCGAGGGCGAGCTTCCGCCGGTGCGGGTGCACGAACGACCACAGCACCCGGAGCTGGGCGAAGCGGGGCTCTGGCGCCCCCGTTGAGGAGTCGGTTAATACCGTAGATCGTTCAGTCATGCTCTAAATTAGGTCATATGTGACCGATTATTGTCAACCAAGTACCGACAAGCCTAGGATGTTGGCATGGTGAACAGCGCTCCCTCAGAGGAAGAGACGAGGACACGCGCGCGCACCCGGCGCGCGATCCTCGAAGCGGCCGTCCAGGTCCTCGGCGAGAACTCCGCGGCCCCCCTGTCGCAGGTCGCCAGAGTCGCGGGGGTCGCCCGCAGCACCCTCCAGCGCTACTTCCCCGAACGCGCCGACCTGACGAACGCGCTGGGGGAGTACGCCGACGAGCTGATCACCGAGGCCATGCAGCGGGCGCGCACCACCGAGGGGACCGGCCTGGAGGCCTTCCTGCGCCTCGTGCCGGAGTACTTCGCGCTCCAGAAGGTGGTCATGCTGTCGTTCGGGCAGGAGGAGGACTTCACCGAGGCTTCCGCGGAGGAGTGCGGGGAGGCCGACCTCGCGCTCACCGCCCTCATCGAACGCGGGCACGCCGACGGCAGCATCGACCCCGCGATCTCCGCGAGCTGGATGCAGCAGTTCCTGTGGGCGGGGCTCTACTCCGGGTGGTCCTACGTCAACACCGGGGAGGCCTCCGCGTACGAGGCGCTCAACCTCTGCGTGCTCTCCCTGGAGAAGGTGGTCGCGAACCCGGCCGCGAACGGCGCGCGCGGCTGACGCCCCCCGGTCGGGCGGCCCCGGCGGTCCCCGCGGGCCGGGCACCCGGAGCCGGCGCGGGGATCGGGAGGACGGGTCAGAGGTACAGGCCGGTGCCCCGCTCCGGGGCCTCGTTGGCGACGGCGTGCACGTCGCGCTCGCGCAGGATCACGTAGCGCTCGCCGTTCAGCTCGACCTCGCCCTGCTCCTCCGGGTCGAAGAGCACGCGGTCCCCGGTCTTCACGTGCCGGGCGCCGGTCCCGGCGCCGACGACCTCACCCCACGCGAGCCTGGTCGCCAGCTTCACCGTGTCCGGGATGACCAGACCGGCACTGCTGCGCCGCTCGCTCCGGTCCACGACCGTCCGCACGAGGAGGCGGTCGTGGAGCATCTGGATCTCAAGCTTTGATTCGGCCACGACCCCAGGGTATTCGGCCCCGCACACGGCTATCCACCGGCCGCCCGTCCTCTGCGGCGTCCCGACCTGCCCCGGACCTCGGGTACAGTACTTCTATCGCCGAGCGGGGAAACCGCCCGGCACACCAGGGGCTATGGCGCAGTTGGTAGCGCGCCTCCATGGCATGGAGGAGGTCTGGGGTTCGAATCCCCATAGCTCCACGGACTGAGGACGATCCTGCTCGCGCGTGACCGCGCTTGCCGGGTCGTCCTTCGTGTTTACCGGGGGGAGACCCCCCGAACCCCCCGAGGTGACCCCCTGTGGCTGGGGTCGTGTTGATCGGCGGGGTGGTGTTCTCCCACTCCGGCAACGGCGCATCCGCGCGTTCGGTCGTGATGGTTTTCCGTACGGGCTGCCTGTGTTCCGTGTTCTCGGGGTGAATGTGCTCGGGGGCCTTCGGTCTTCTCGCGGGGTCGCCTTCGTCATGTCTGCCGGGGGGAGACCACCCGAACCCCCGAGGTGACCCCCTGTGGTTGGGGTCGTGTTGATCGGCGGGGTGGTGTTCTCCCGCCCTGACAACGGTGACGTCGTCCGTCCGGTCGTGGTGGTTTCCCGCGATGGCCGAGGCGCCCGGGGTCCCCGGTCGGCGCATGTGCTGTGTGCGCCCCCGCATCCGCGTTCGCCGTAGACGGTCCTGTTCGGCGCGCTTCGTCCCCCCGCCGCGCGCCCGGGCGCGGTTTCGCCGACGCGGCCCCCGGAGCCCTTCCCGTACGGTGGTGAGCCTTCCGGAGAGAGGGGCGGTCGATGGACGGTGGACACGACGTCGTGGACGACGTCGCCCGGGCCATGGCGGCGGACATCCTGGACTCGGGCCGGTGTCCCCCGCGCGCGGGGCTCGCGTTCACGGGAACGGGCGGACTCCCCTCGGTCTTTCCCGTCACGGAGTTCGCCGCCGCTTCCGTCGGCGCGGCCGGTGTCGCCGCCGCCGACCTGGCCTCGGCGGGCGACGGACGGCGCCGGGACGTCCGCGTCGACCGGCGCCTGGCCTCGATGTGGTTCGCGTGGTCCCTCCGTCCCACGGGATGGCGGCCCCCCTCCCCGTGGGACGACGTCGCGGGCGACTACCGGACCTTCGACGGGTGGATCAGGCTCCACACCAACGCCGCCGCCCACCGTGCGGCGGCCCTGCGGGTTCTCGGCGTCCCCGGCGGGCGGGACCGGGTGCAGCGGGCTGTCGCCGGGTGGGACGGGGTCGAACTGGAGTCCCGTGTCGTCGGGGCCGGGGGCTGCGCGGCCGTGATGCGCTCGACGGCCGCGTGGGCCTCCGGCGAGCAGGGGCGGAGCGTGGCCTGCGAACCGCTCATCGCCTGGGAGGACGGCGACGGGTCCGGGGCGGCGCCGGCCCTCGCGGGCGGGGCGCGCCCGCTGGAGGGCGTGCGCGTCCTCGACCTCACCCGGGTCCTGGCGGGCCCCGTGGCGACGAGGTTCCTGGCGCTGCTCGGGGCCGACGTCCTGCGCGTCGACCCGCCCTGGTGGGACGAGCCCGGCCTGGTCCCCGAGGTCATGCTCGGCAAGAGGTCCGCCCGGCTCGACCTGCGGGGGGCGGGCCCGCGCGGGCGCCTGCTGGAACTGCTGGGGCGGTGCGACGTCCTCGTGCACGGCTACCGACCCGGCGCGCTCGACCGGTTGGGCCTGGGCGCGGACGTCCGCCAAGGGGTGCGCCCGGGACTGGTCGAGGTCGGCCTCGACGCCTACGGCTGGACCGGCCCCTGGAGGACGAGGCGCGGCTTCGACAGCCTGGTGCAGATGAGCACCGGCATCGCCGACGCCGCCATGCGCGAAGGAGGGCTGGACGCTCCGAAGCCGCTGCCGGTCCAGGCGCTCGACCACGGGACCGGGTACCTGATGGCCTACGCCGCCCTGGAAGGGCTGAGGCGGCGGGTCGACGCCGGCCGGGGCTCCCTCGCCCGGCTGTCCCTGGCGCGTACGGCCCTCTTCCTCGCCGGGCGCCGGGGCACGGGCGACCCCGGCCCGCTCGACCCGGAGGGCGACGGCGACCTCGCCCCGGGGGTCGAGGACACGCCGTGGGGGCCGGCCCGTCGGCTCCGAATGCCGCTGGAGGTGGAGGGCGTGGTCCTCGCGGCGCCGCGGCCGGCGGGGGCTCTAGGGGAGGGCGAGGCGCGGTGGTGACCGACCCGCCCGCGGGCGTCCAGCAGGGCGGCCTCCGGACAGCGCTCCATGTGCAACCGGAGGGTTGCTTCCGAGGGGCATTGGTGCAACCATGGGGTTGCACATACGGAGAGGGAGGGCGCCATGGACGGGGTTCCGGACCGGATCGAACGACAGGTGGACATCGCGGCGCCGGCGCGACGCGTCTGGGAGCTGGTGTCGCGCCCGGGATGGTTCATCAACGACGGAGCGGTCGTCGACCACGTGATCGAGCAGGACGGCGACGTCAGCGTGGTGCGCGACCCCGTCCACGGAGACTCCCGCATACGCACCGAGAAGCTCGACCCGCCCGGCTATGCGGCGTTCCGCTGGCTCGGCGGCGAGGAAGGGGGGTCCACCCTGGTCGAGTTCTGGATCGAGGAGCTCGAGGCGGGCGGCGTGACCCTGCGCGTGGCCGAGAGCGGCTTCTCCTCGCTGGGCGGGACGGAGGCCGAGCGGCGCCGGCGCGTCGGGGAGAACACCCGGGGCTGGGAGGAGGAACTCGGCGCCGCGCGTTCCTTCCTGGACGCCTCGACCGTCGAGCGCTCCGTCCACCTCGGGGTGGCGCCCGAACGGCTCTGGCCGGTGCTGACGCGGCCCGAGCACTTCGCGGCCTGGTACGCCTTCGGCGGGGCGGAGTTCGAGGCCGTGCCGGGCGCTCCCATGGAGCTGCGCTGGGACGAGCACGGCACCTTCCGGGGGCGGGTCGTCACGGTGGACGAGCCCTCGACGTTCGCCTACCGGATCGCCGCCGAACCGGACACCGACCCCGGCGAGGGCGTCGGCACGCTGGTGACGATGACGGTCAGGAGGTCGGGGGACGGCTCCCTGCTCACGGTCGTCCAGAACGGCTTCGACACCCTGCACGAGCGCTTCGGGGCGGTCTCCGACAACGTCGCGCCGGAGGAGGAGGGATGGGCCGGGGGGCTCGCCGCGCTGGCGGAGCACCTGTCGGGGGCGGGGGCCCCGTGAACGCCACCGCCTTCGCCGCGCTGGGCGACGAGACCCGCTGGAGCATCCTCGTGAGCCTGGCCCGCGAACCCGCCTCCGCCTCGGTGCTGGCGGGCGAGCTGCCCGTGAGCCGGCAGGCCGTCGTCAAGCACCTGGACGTGCTGCGCTCCGTGGGACTGGTGGAGTCGGAGCGGCGCGGCCGGGAGGTCGTGCACCGGCCGGTCGGCTCGCGGCTCAGCGAGCTCGGCCGCGACCTCCAACGCGTCGGAACGGCCTGGGAGAAGAGGCTGTACCGGATCAGGGAGATCGCGGAGTCCTGACCCGTTCGTCGACGAAGGCGAGGAGGTCCGGATCGTCGGAGACCAGGCGGTCCACCTCCTCGCCCCCGTCGCACCTGCACAGGGCCACCGTCACCCGCGAGGGGGAGCGGTCCACCACGCGCCACACGGCGCCGTGGTCCTCCCACCGGGTCAGGACCTCCACCGGGTTCCGTTCGTCGCTCATGGTGCCATGATGCCCGGAACGCGGAGTCCGCCCCCATCGCGCGCCCCGTTTCCCGGGGCGGCGGGGCGCTCCGGGAAGCCGGAGGCCGTGCGGGCTCCCGTGACGCGCCGTGTGGGCCGCCCGACACCCCGAATGTTCACCCCACCCTTCCGCGTCCGATAGAATCGAACCGTTGCCGCACGGCACACGGGGCTATGGCGCAGTTGGTAGCGCGCCTCCATGGCATGGAGGAGGTCTGGGGTTCGAATCCCCATAGCTCCACGGACTGAGGACGATCCTGCTCGCGCGTGACCGCGCTCGCCGGGTCGTCCTTCGTGTTTACCGGGGGGAGACCCCCCGAACCCCCCGAGGTGACCCCCTGTGGTTGGGGTCGTGTTGATCGGCGGGGTGGTGTTCTCCCACTCCGGCAACGGCGCATCCGCGCGTTCGGTCGTGATGGTTTTCCGTACGGGCTGCCTGTGTTCCGTGTTCTCGGGGTGAATGTGCTCGGGGGCCTTCGGTCTTCTCGCGGGGTCGCCTTCGTCATGTCTGCCGGGGGGAGACCCCCCGAACCCCCCGAGGTGACCCCCTGTGGTTGGGGTCGTGTTGATCGGCGGGGTGGCGGTACCGCACCTGTCGTCGGTGACGTCGCCCGTCCGGTCGTGGTGGTTTTCCGTACGGGCTGCCTGTGTTCCGTGTTCTCCGCAGCGACCCTGCTCGGACGATCCTGCTCGCGCGTGACCGCGCTCGCCGGGTCGTCCTTCGTGTTTACCGGGGGAGATCCCCGCCCCCGAGGGGACGTTCGGGGCGGGTTCCTGCTGGTCGGCGGCCCTTCGAGAAGCTCTCGCACCCCTTGACCCGGGGTGTGTCGTGGGTCATAATCAACATAACGGTTGATCAACGAGAAAGTTGAATGCGCAGATGGCGAGTGACCCCCTGAGCCTCACGTTCGCGGCGCTGGCGGATCCGACCCGCCGGGCGCTGCTGGCGCGGCTCTCGGAGGGCGAGGCGACCGTCAACGACCTGGCGGAGCCGTTCCCCATCAGCCTCCAGGCGGTGTCCAGACACCTGAAGGTCCTGGAGCGGGCCGGCCTGATCAGCCGCGGCCGCGACGCGCAGTGGCGTCCCTGCCGGCTGGAGACCGCGCCTCTGGAGCAGGCGTCGGTGTGGATCGGGCGGTACCACGACCAGTGGGAGGAGCGCTTCGACCGGCTGGACGAGGAGATCCGCCGCATCCAGGACGCGCAGGGAACCGGAGACCGCAGCACCGAGGGAGAGAAGACCCATGAGTGACCTCACCGTGACCGTCGAGCCCGGTCGCCAGGACATCGTCATCACCCGCACCTTCGACGCGCCCAGGGACGTGGTGTTCAAGGCCATGACCGAGCCGGAGCACCTGGCCCGGTGGTGGGGGCTGGACGGGACCGACACGGTCGTCGACCGGGCCGAGGCGCGGCCCGGCGGCACCTGGCGGTTCGTCGAGAAGGCCGCCGGCGGCGAGGAGTACGCCTTCCACGGGGTCTTCCACGACGTGGTCGCCCCCGAGCGCATCGTGCAGACCTTCGAGTTCGAGGGGATGCCGGGCCACGTGGCGATGGACACCCACATGCTGGAGGAGAAGGACGGCCGCACCCTCTACCGGGCGATCTCCGTGTTCCAGACGGTCGAGGACCGCGACGGCATGGTCAGCTCGGGCATGGAGGAAGGGCTGGCCCAGTCGCTGGACGCCCTGGAGAGGCTCGTCCGCGGCCTCGCCTGACACCCGCCGGACCGATCGGCCGCGCCCCGGAGGGCCCGGCCGATCCCGCCTGTGGACGGAGCCCGTCCTGTCCCCACGGGCCGGTACTGTCGATCCGTGGCAGATCTTCCCGACGTTCCGACCCTGCTCGACGCCGCCGTCACCGCTCTCGGCGGCAGCCGCCGCGAGGGCCAGACGGCCATGGCCGACGCCGTGGCCGCGGCGGTCGACGAACGCGAGCACCTGGTGGTCCAGGCCGGTACCGGCACCGGCAAGTCCCTGGCGTACCTGGTACCCGCGGTCAGACACGCGATGGACCGGAAGAACACCGTGGTGGTCTCCACCGCCACCATCGCCCTCCAGAACCAGCTCATCGACCGGGACCTGCCGCGCCTGGCCGGGGCGCTGTCCTCGCTGCTGCCGCGCGAGCCCACGTTCGCCGTGCTGAAGGGCCGCCGCAACTACCTGTGCCGCAACCGGCTCCAGACCGCGGACGAGGACGCGGAGGACGCCGAGCTGTTCGACCCCCGGCAGCTCTCCTCCCTCGGCCGCCAGGTGGCCCGCCTGCACGAGTGGGCGGAGGAGACCGTCACCGGCGACCGCGACGAGCTCGTCCCCGGCGTCAGCGACCTCGCCTGGCGGCAGGTGTCCGTGGGCGCCAACGAGTGCATGGGGGCCCGCATCTGCCCCTTCGGGCAGGAGTGCTTCGCGGAGTTCGCGCGCGAGGCCACCCAGGGCGTGGACGTGGTGGTCACCAACCACGCCATGCTCTCCATCGACATGGCGCAGGGCCGGCACATCCTGCCCGAGCACGACACGATCATGATCGACGAGGCGCACGAGCTCGTGGACCGGGCGACCTCCGTCTCCACCGGCAGCCTGAGCGAGCGCGTCGTCAACACCGCGGCCAAGCGCGCCGCCCGCCTGGTCGAGCCCGGGATCAGCGAGCGCCTCACGGAGTGCGCCGACGGGCTCGCCCTGATGTTCACCGAGTCGCCCGACGGCCGACTGGACCACATCGACGACGCCCTGGCCAACGCGGTCGCGGCCACCCGCGACGCCGCCTCCGCCTGCGTCACCGCCATCGGCCCCTCACCCGGCGAGCTCGACCCCGACGGCGCCAGCGACCGCCGCCTGGCCCTGGCCGCGCTCGAAGAGGTGCGCGAGACCGCCGTGCGCGTGCTGGAGTCCTACGAACCCGCCCTGCGCGACCGCACCGAGGTCGTGTGGCTCACCAGGGCCCCGGGCCGCCAGCCCGCCCTCAACGTCGCCCCGCTCGCCGTCGGCGGGCTGCTGCGGGAGAAGCTCTTCGGGGACCGCACCGTCGTGCTGACCTCGGCCACCCTCACCCTCGGCGGTTCCTTCACCTCCCTGGCCAACCAGTGGGGCCTGGGCCGCGAGGTCACCCGGGAGGCTGCGGAACGGGCCGCCGCGGGCGCCCCCGGGACGGCGCGGGCGGAGACCGGGGACGGGGACGCCCCGGCCGCCGGCCCGGACGGGGACGACGACGGCCCCCACCGCGCGGCGGGCGAGCCCCGATGGCGCGCGCTGGACGTCGGGTCGCCCTTCGAACACGCCCGCAGCGGCATCCTGTACGTGGCCACCCACCTGCCGCCGCCCGGGCGCGACGGGCTCGCGCCCTCCTACCTCGACGAGATCGCCGAGCTCATCGAGGCCGCCGACGGCCGGGCCCTGGGCCTCTTCTCCTCCATGCGGGCCGCCCAGCAGGCCGGCGACGAGCTCCGGGACCGGCTCGACCAGCCGATCCTGTGCCAGGGCGAGGACTCCACCGGCCAGCTGGTCCGGCGGTTCGCCGAGGACGAGAGGTCCTGCCTGTTCGGCACCCTGTCGCTGTGGCAGGGCGTGGACGTGCCGGGCCCCTCCCTGTCGCTGGTGATCGTGGACCGCATCCCGTTCCCCCGTCCGGACGACCCCCTCGCCTCCGCCCGCCAGCGGGCCGTGGCCGCGCACGGCGGCAACGGGTTCCTGTCGGTGGCGGCCACCCACGCGGCGCTGCTGCTCGCCCAGGGCACCGGCCGGCTGCTGCGCTCCACCGACGACCGCGGGGTCATCGCGGTCCTGGACCCGCGCCTGGCCACCGCCCGCTACGGCGGCTTCCTGCGCGCCTCGCTGCCGCCCTACTGGGGCACCACGGACCCCGAGGTGGCCCGGTCGGCGCTGCGCCGGCTGTCCCGGCGGGCGGCACCCGAGCCGGCCGCGGGCTGAGGGCCGCCGACCGCACCCGCCCCGGGACGCGCGGCGGCCGGGCGCCCGTCAGGGGAGCCCGGCCGCAGGCCGTGGGCGGTGCCGGGGACGTTCCGCGCTCCGGCGGTGGGACCGGACCGGTCAGCCCCGGGTGCGGTAGCCGAAGAGGCGGACCGCGTACGCGGGGGACTCGTCGTCCTCGGACTCCTGGATGAACCAGCGGTCGTCGTGCTCGCCGACCAGGAGCTCGTTCCACATCATGTCGATGAGCTTCAGGCGTGACACCACGGACGACTCGGGGTCCAGGACGATGGAGTAGGCGTGGTCGGTCAGCCGCTGGGTGACCATGCCGACCGACTGGCCGTCCCAGATGGCGGGGACGGGGGCGTGGCCGACCTCGATCCCGCACAGCCGCAGCTGCTCCATCTCCTCGTCGAGGGCCTCCGCCGCGAGGGCGCCGTCCAGCCTGAGGGCGTCCTCCAGCTCGTCGCGGTCCTCGTCGGTGCGCAGATAGGCGTGGTAGGTGCGGTAGCCGCAGGTGCGGCACTTGCGCCAGACGACACAGCGGGCCAGTCCGTAGGCCGACTGGGCCTCGCCCACACTCTGGTAGTCGCTCACCTCGCGAATCATGCCGCATTCGCAACACAGGGCCGTGAGATCCTGCTTCATCAGAGTCCCCCCTCCCAGGCGAGTATGCGACGAACGGAGCCCGTTAGGGAACCCGTTCGGAGAGGAAGTCGCGGCAAGGCCTCGTCATCAATGCCCAAAATGACCGGGTAGAGGGTTTCGGACACGTCCTCCCCGATGCGCCGGTGTGGCGAGTCCTACTCCGCAGGGGCGGCGCTACTCGTCCATCGACAGGCCGCGCTTGTTGCGCGCGCTCCAGTCGCGCATGCGCTGGGGGTAACCGACGATCTGCACGTCGTAGGCGGGGGTGGCCAGGTCACGGGCGACCTTGCGGATCACCTCGGGGGAGCCGCAGCGGCGCCGGATCCACTCGCCGTCGGTGGCCACGGCGACGGCCGTGGTCCGGGTGGCGAACGTTTCGGGCTCGACGAAGAACTCCACGCCCACCCTGCTCTTCGAGAACTCGATCAGCGCCTTGATGTCCGAATCCTCGGAGGCCCGGTCGAAACGGGCCTTGCCCTTGCGGTTGGCCTTGCGGAGTCCGAAGCGGTCTCGCCATCCCATCGGCGCTCTGTCCCCTCAGGTACTGCTGCGGGTGGAGTGCGGAGCGGGGGTCCGTGTCCGGTTCCCCCGGGGCCGCGGTGCCCCAGAGTCTATCCCGCCCAAACGACACGGATCGGGCGTGCGGGCCCCGCCCGGCACCGGTCTCACGCGTTTCCCGGACAGTCCTGTCACCGCGCTGCTACGTTCTGTTGTCACGCGGCACCATCAGGGGGAGAAGAGCATGCCGATGTGGACGTGGGCAGGGGAGACCTCCCGCCGGCTCAGGGCGGCGGGGCAGGACGAGCTGGCGGACGGGGTCACGGCGCTGCCGGTGCTCTGCGAGGCGGGGGACGCGGTACGGGTGGAGGCCGTGGCCAGGTCGGCGATGCGCACCGCGCGCCGGCTGGTCGCGGAGGCGGGGAGCGCGCAGGCCGCGGTGCCGGGGGTCTTCGGGCCGCCGACGCTGTTCTTCCTCGCGCACTGGCCCCTGGCCGTGCGGGTCGGGGTGCTCGCCGAGGGCAGGCGCGCCCTGTCCCAGGTGACGGCGGCCGCCGCCGACGAGCCGGCGCCGCACGAGCACGGCCCGCTGCCGGTGTCCCTCCAGGAGACGCTCGTGCGCTGCCACGCGAACGTGGACGCCAGGGGCACCACCGACCTGCGCCGCGACCTGCTGTCCACCCGCAGCCTGGCCGGCTGGGAGCGCACCCCGGCCTGGCCCGCCCTCACCCTGGCCCGGGTCAACCTGCTGATCGACGAGGACCTGGCCGACCGGGCGGAGACGGAGCTGCGGCGCTACGAGCACACCGCCACCGGACCGGCGGTGCTCGGCGCCGACGGCGTCTTCACCCTCGTGCGCGCGCTGCGCCACCAGGACAAGCACACACAGGCCCTGGAGGTCCTCGACCGGATGGAGGCGGAGCTCGCCCTCGACGAGGCGAACCCGCGCCGCGACGCCCTGCGCCGCCGCATCCGCTTCGAGCGGGCGCGGCTCCTCTCCTGGCTCACCAGGCTCGGCCAGTGCGCGCCCCGCGAGGCCATCGCCCCGCTCCCGACGGTCGAGGAGGCGGAGGCCCACCCGAGCCTGCGGCCCGCCTGGGTGGAGGCCGTCGAGAACCTCGTCTGCCAGGGCGCCGTCCGCAACGACTGGCGGCTCGGGGTCCGGGTGACCACGTGGTCCCGCTACTTCGAGAGGGTCGGGGCGCCCCGCCGCGGCGCGGAGCTGGCCCTGGCCGCCGCCCGCCTGGCCGCCGGCCGCGGGGCCCGCTGGGTGGCGACCTGCTCCGCCCAGCGCGCGGAGAGGCTGATCGGGGAGCTGGGCCGCACCGACGAGATCCTGGGGGACCTGGTCGAGGCCCGCGCGATGATCGGCGGGATCCCCCCGATCGCCCCGGCGGCGCCCGCCGAGCAGATCCTGGCGTTCCTCCGCGCACAGCCCGCCGAGCAGGTCGATCCCGAGTTCCAGGCCGAGCAGGTCAACGCGGCCCTGGAGAGGATCCCCCACGACACGCCGCTCCTCAGCGCGCTCGGCCAGGTCGGGCGCACCCTCATGCTGTCGGACGCCGCCACCGAGCCGCAGTGGAGGCACGTGCGCGAACAGCCCGGCGACCAGCGGGCGGCGCTGTCCCTCCTGGAGACGCTGCTCCACGACAACGACACCGCCGGCGTGCGCGACCTGGTGCGCACCCTCGCGGCCGGCGCCCTCAACGGCGGCCCCGACGCGGAGGCCGGGTTCGGTCCGGGCGCGGAGCCCCCGGTCCTGGCGACCGCCCCGGGGGCGGCCTTCTAGGCGCCGTCGGGAACGGCCCTGCGACCGGTGACCCCCGGGCGCGGGGGTCAGGCGGGCGCCGACCGGCCCGCGACCCCGGCCGCGGCGGGCTGGGCCCCGGCGATCGCGCGCCCGGCCGGGTAGGCGAGGGCGGCAGAGGGCAGCCGGGCGGGTCGTCCGCTGGCCAGTACCCGCACCAGGCCGGCACGGTTGCGACCGCCGTCCGCGGGGGCGGGACGGGCCGCCGCGTCGGCCACGCGCCGCAGTGTCTGCGCGGCCACCGCCCCGGCGGCGGTGAAGAGCTCGGCCCGGCCGCCCAGCGCGGCGGAGATCCGTTCGTCCACGAGGTCGTAGTGGGTGCACCCCAGCACGACGCCGCGCACGTCCCCCGGGGTGAGGTCGGCGGCGTAGGCGACGGCGTCGTCGATGAGCCGGGGATCCGCGGACTCCACGGCCTCGGCGAGCCCGACGCAGGCGACCGGCGTCACGTCCACGCCGCCCGCGAAGGTCTCGATCAGCCGGCGCTGGTAGGCGCTGCGCGTGGTCGCCACGGTGGACCAGACGGCGATGGGCCCTCCGGCCGCGGCGGCGGGTTTGATCGCGGGGACCGTCCCGACCACCGGCACGTCCGGCTCGAACTCGGCGCGGAGCTCGGCGAGGCCGTGGACCGAGGCCGTGTTGCACGGCACGACCACCGCGTCCAGCCCCCGGCCGCCCGCGGCGCCCGACGCCGCGCGGGCCCCGGCCAGCGCGCGGGCGATCACCTCGTCCGGCGTCCGCCGCCCCCAGGGCATGTGGTCCGGATCCATCGCCAGGAACAGGTCGGCGTCCGGCCTGGCGGCGTGCAGCGCCGCCGCGGTCGAGAGCATGCCGATGCCGGAGTCTACGAGAGCGATACGCACGAACCCAGATCCTACGTCGTGCCCGCCCCCGGCCGCCCACACCGGTCCGGCGACCCCGGGGCACACGTGACCCGGACAACACCCCAGGTAGACGGACTTCTGTGAAGACACGGCACAAATGGGGTGGCACAAGACCGTTACCGATAGGTAGAACTGAGGAGATCGGCCCATCCCAGCCGCTCCCGGCGGCCAGGGCCGATCCGACCCACACTGTGCGTCGCCGACACCGGAACGGGAACTGGGATGACTCCTCAACAGCAGGGAACGGGCAGCGGCACCGCGGCCGGACGGCGGACGGGGTTCGCCGAGCACATAGCGGCGGTCCAGCGGATCCGCCGCGACTACCGGGCGCTTCCGCGGGACGCGCCGGTCCGGCTGGCCAAACCCACCTCCAACCTGTTCCGTTTCCGGGAGCCCTCCTCCGGCCCCGCCCTGGACGCCTCCGGCTTCACCGGCGTCATCGCCATCGACCCGGTCGAGCGCCTCGCCGACGTCGGCGGCATGACCACCTACGAGGACCTCGTCGCGGCCACCCTCCCGCACGGGCTGATGCCGACCGTCGTCCCCCAGCTGCGCACCATCACCCTGGGGGGCGCCGTCACCGGCATGGGGATCGAGTCCTCCTCCTTCCGCAACGGCCTCCCGCACGAGGGCGTCCAGGAGATGGAGATCCTCACCGCCACGGGCGACGTCGTCACCGCCACCCGGGACAACGAGCACAGCGACCTGTTCCACGGCTTCCCCAACTCCTACGGCACGCTCGGCTACAGCCTGCGCCTGCGCATCGAGCTCGAACCCGCGTCCCCCTACGTGCACCTGCGCCACCTGCGCTTCCACGGAGCCGCCGAGGCCATGGACGCGCTCGCCCGGATCTGCGAGGACCTCGAGCACGAGGGGCAGCCGGTCGACTTCGTGGACGGGGTGGCCTTCGGGCCCGGCGAGCTGTACCTCACCCTGGCCCGGTTCACCGACCAGGCGCCCTGGACCAGCGACTACACCGGGAACGACATCTACTACCGGTCCATCCGGCGCCACGCGGGACGCGGCCCGGGCGACTACCTCACCCTCCACGACTACCTGTGGCGCTGGGACACCGACTGGTTCTGGTGCTCGCGCGCCTTCGGCGCCCAGCACCCGCTCGTGCGCCCCCTGTGGCCGCGCTCCCTGAAGCGCTCCGACGTGTACCGCAAGCTGGTCGCCTGGGACCGGCGGACCGACTTCTTCCGCCTCCTCACCCACTACCGGGGCAAGCGCCCCCAGGAACCCCTGATCCAGGACGTCGAGGTCGGCGTCGAGAGGGGGGCCGAGTTCCTGGACTTCTTCCACTCCGAGATCGGCATGGCCCCCGTCTGGATGTGCCCCCTCCGGCTCCGCGAGCCCCGGCGGCCCGAGCTGGGGGAGGGCGAGCACATCTGGCCGCTCTACCCCCTGGAGGACGGCCGCCTCTACGTGAACTTCGGTTTCTGGGGGCTCGTCGACATGAAACCGAACCAGCGCCGCGCCCACCACAACCGGCTCGTCGAGGAGCGCGTCGCCGACCTGGGCGGACACAAGTCCCTGTACTCGGACTCCTTCTACGGCGAGGACGAGTTCTGGCGGCTCTACAACGGTCCCGCGTACTCCGCGCTCAAGGAGGCGTACGACCCCGGGGGGCGGCTGCTGGACCTGTACGCCAAGTGCGTGCGAAACCGCTGACATCACAGGGGCGCGGTCCGCGGGGACGGACCGCCTCCGAGAGAGGTAAGGACAGAGAGCATGCGTCTTGCCGAGATCTTCGAGCGCGTCGTCGGGCCTGACGCGCCCCTCCGGTTCACCGCCTACGACGGCAGCAGCGCAGGGGACCCGGACAGCGACGTCGCCCTGCACGTGCGGACACCGGTCGCCGTCAACTACCTGGCCCAGTCCCCGAACGGGCTCGGGCTCACCCGCGCGTACGTCTCCGGCCACCTGGAGCTGGAGGGCGACATGTACACCGCCCTCAGACACATGGCGGACTTCGCCTTCGCCGAGGGGATCAACGTGTCCGCCCGCGACCTCGCCGAGATCGTCCGCTCCGTGGGCTGGGTCAAGTTCGTCAACCGGGTGGCCCCGCCGCCGGAGGAGATGACCCGCGGCCGGCTGGCGACCCGGGGCTGGCGCCACTCCAAGCAGCGCGACGCCGAGGCGATCCACCACCACTACGACGTCTCCAACGCGTTCTACGAACTGGTGCTGGGTCCGTCCATGACCTACACGTGCGCGGTCTTCGACGACGCCGACGGCGCCCTGGACAGGGTGGGGCGGGAGGACGGGGCGCTGGAGAGCGCCCAGTTCCGCAAGTACGCACTGGTCTCGCGCAAGCTCGGCCTGGAGCCGGGCATGCGCCTGCTCGACGTGGGCTGCGGCTGGGGCGGCATGGTCATGCACGCGGCCCGGGAGCACGGGGTCCGCGCCCTCGGCGTCACCCTGTCCAAGGAGCAGGCCGAGTGGGCGGGCAAGAAGATCGCCCAGGAGGGGCTGTCGGAGCTGGCCGAGGTCCGGCACATGGACTACCGGGACGTGCCCGACGGCAGCTACGACCGGATCAGCTCCATCGGCCTGACCGAGCACATCGGCGCCAGGAACCTCGACGCCTACTTCGCCTCGCTGTACGCCAAGCTGGTCCCCGGGGGCCGGCTGCTCAACCACTCCATCACCCGGCCGCGCAACAACCTCCGGCCGATGGACACCGGCGGCGTCATCAACCGGTACGTGTTCCCCGACGGGGAGCTGGAGGGGGCGGGCCGCATCCAGACCGCGATGAACGACGCGGGCTTCGAGATCCGCCACCAGGAGAACCTGCGCGAGCACTACGCGCTCACCCTCCGCCACTGGGGCGCCAACCTGGAGCGCAACTGGGACGAGGCGGTCGCCGAGGTCGGAGAGGGCACGGCCCGGGTCTGGCGGCTCTACATGGCGGGGTCCGTGCTGGGGTTCGAGCGGGACGTGGTGCAGCTGCACCAGATCCTCGGGGTGAAGCTGGACGGCACCGCCGCCCACATGCCCCTGCGCCCGGAGTTCTGACGCCGGCGCGGCCCCCGGCGCCCCGGGGGCCGCGCCGCCAGGGGCCCGCAGGCCCCTGTTCGCCGGAAGGGGATCCCGGCCTGTCCGGGGCTCCGCCGGGACCCGTTCGCGGCATCATGGACCCGAGCCCCACCACCCAGAAGGGACCACCACCGTGTCCTCAGAGTCATTCTCCGGACCATCCCACGATCCCCGCGACGGCAGGACGCCGCCGCCGGAGACGCCGGACCGCGTCCGGCGGACCGCGATCGAGCTGATCGAGGCCTACGCGGACCGGGACCGGGAGGCGCTCGACGCGGTCGTCCCGCGTGCCGCCGACGACGTGGACGAGGTCCTGTCGGAACTGAAGGTCGTCGCCGCCTTCCTCGGCCGCAGGGTGCAGCAGACCGGTGTGGTGTGGAAGCCCGCCGACTCCCGCGAGGCCGTCGCCCGTACCGTCGCCGAGATGCTCCCGCCCGAACTGGAGTTCGCGGTCGCCACCGCGTGGGAGGCCCACTCGGTCGGAGAGGAGGAGGCCGCCGAGCGCTTCACCCGGGGCGACCCCATGGTCTACGTCCACATGCTCGCCGCGTTCGGCGCCGCCATCGGCCTGGCCGTCTACAAGCGCGCCGAACTCCTGTCCGTCCTGCGTCAGGTCACCGGCCTGGCGGAGTAGGGCGGCGACACGCGGGTCCGGGACCCCGGTGGCGGAGGGGTCGGGCGTGCCCCGGGGCGCGCGGTGAGCCGGTTCCCGGGCCCCGACCCCTAACGGGTCAGACACAAATCACAGTGGTTTACTTCACTGGAGGCCGTTCTTTACGTAGGTTTCCTACCAACCCTCAGGGGACCCTCGAAAGGAACGGGAGGCGTGCCGATGGCCCGCAGACGAACCCACAAGTACGTTCCACTCCCCGCCGCCGCGGTGGCGCTGGTCCTGGCCGCCACGGCGTGCGGGTCCGGCGGGGGCGGCGGCTCCGCCGCCGACGGGCTCACGGTGTGGATCATGCAGGGCACCAACCCCGACGAGACCGGGTTCTTCGAGGAGGCCAACGCCGCGTTCACCGAGGAGACCGGTGTCGAGGTCGACGTCGAGTTCATCCCGTGGCAGGACGCCCAGAACAAGATCTCCACGGCCATCGCCGGAGGGACCACGCCCGACGTGGTCGAGCTCGGCAACACGCTCACCCCAGGGTTCGCCGACGCCGGGGCGCTGCACGACCTGTCCGGGTACGACATCGACACCGACCAGTACATCCCCGGCCTCATGGAGATGGGCCGGCTGGGCGACGGCGTGTACGGCGTCCCCTGGTACGCCTCCATCCGCTCCGTGGTCTACCGCTCGGACATCTTCGAGGAGCACGGCCTGGAGGTGCCGGAGAACTGGGAGGAGCTGCGCGAGACCGCGACGGCCCTCGTCGAGGCGGAGGACGGCATGATCGCCTTCCCCGTCCCCGGCGACGCCCAGTACTCGGTCATGCCCTGGATCTGGGGCGGCGGCGGGGAGATCGCCGTCGAGCAGCCGGACGGCACCTGGGTGTCGGGGATCGACACCCCCGAGGGCCGGGCGGGGATCGAGTTCTTCACCGGCCTCGCCCTGGAGGACGGCACCTCCACCACGGGCGCGGTCAACTGGACCGAGATCGAGGTCATGGAGTCGATCGCCAACGAGGAGGCGGCGATGGCCATCCTCGGCAGCGCCAACCCGAAGGCCATCCTGGAGAGCAACCCCGAGCTGGAGGGCAGGATCGACTCCTTCACCCTCCCCGGCCAGGAGGAGGGGTACATGCCCTCCTTCGCCGGCGGATCCCTGCTCTCGGTCTTCGAGGGCACCGGCAACGAGGAGGCGGCCTGGCAGTACGTCCAGCACCTCACCGGCGACGAGTTCTCCATGCAGTGGTCCGAGGAGACCGGGTTCTTCCCCGGCGTCACCGCGGAGGTCGAGGAGTTCTCCGCGTCGGCCGACCCGATCCTGGGGCCGTTCGCGGTCCAGCTCAACGAGGCGAGCCGCGGCGTTCCGGTGACCCCGGCCTGGACCCAGGTCGAGGCCGAGAAGCTCCTGGTCGGCATGCAGCAGTCCATCCTCAACGGCGAGGCCTCGGTGGACGAGGCCACCGCGGACACCGCCGCGGAGATCGAGCGCATCCTCAACGGGGGTTAGGCAGTGGGAACACCGGTCGGGCTGGGAACCAGTGGACCGGGGCAGGGCGTCCGCCGCCCCTCCGGACCGTCCCCGAGGCGGTCCGGGGCCGGGCGGCGGGCCCCGCTCCTGGGCCGGCGCGCACGGAGGACCCTCCTCCCGTGGGTGCTGCTGGCCCCCGCGCTGACGGTCATCGGGCTGCTCCTGCTGTTCCCGCTCGGCCGGATCCTGTGGCTCTCCTTCCGCGACTTCAAGCTGCGCAACCTGATGTCCGGCGAGTCCGACTTCATCGGACTGGACAACTACGTCGCGCTGCTGACCGACCCGTACCTGTGGCAGGTCGCCATGGTGAACACGGTCGTGTTCGCCGTGGTCGCGGTCCTCGCCACGATCGTCGTCGGCACGCTCGTGGCACTGCTGCTGTCGACGCTGTCCACGGTCCCCCGGCTCATCGTGGTCTCCTGCATCATGGTCGCCTGGGCCATGCCCGCCGTCAGCGGGACCTACGTCTGGGTCTGGATCTTCGACGTCGACAACGGCGTCGTCGCCCAGGCGCTGACCTCCCTCGGGCTGCTCGACCCCTCGGGGCACAACTGGTTCGCCGACCGGCTGTTCTTCTACGCCATCGTCACCCTCAACGTGGTGCACGGCGGTTTCCCGTTCGTGGCGGTCACCGTCCTGGCCGGGCTGCTCACCGTCCCCGCCGAACTCCACGAGGCGGCCCGGATCGACGGGGCCGGGGCCTGGAAGCGCTTCTGGCACGTCACGTTCCCGGTGCTGCGGCCCGTGTTCGCGGTGGTCACGGTGCTGTCGACGATCTGGGACTTCAAGGTGTTCGCGCAGATCTACCTGATGCCCGGCGGCGACGTCGGCGGCTCGGACATGCTCAACCTCGGCGTGTGGTCCTACGTGAGGTCCTTCGGCCACAACGACTACGGGCTGGGCGCGGCCATCGCCGTCCTGCTCACCCTGCTGCTGCTGGTGGTCACGGTGGTCTACCTCAGGGCGCTGTTCCGAGAGGACGGGCTGAGATGACCGGGCGCGGCTTCGGGGCGGGCACGGGGGACCGCGGCTCAGTGGACGCCCGAGACCAGCTTGTCCCGCACCCGGCGCCAGTCCACGGAGGCCAGCGAGCGCCGGTTGAGGTCCTCCCGGACCGCGGACATGGTGCGCAGGTCGTACTCGTCGAGCGGGCGCCCGTCGTCGTTGTCCTGGTTGACCAGGTTGTCCACGTACGCGAACAGCAGCCGGCCGCCCGTGTCGGCGAGGGCGTGCCGGACCGCCCTGTCGCGGAACCGCGCGTCGTGCGGGATCCAGCTGATGACGACCTCGGTGGGGGAGGGGCCCGGGGAGTCGTGCACGGCGCTACCCCGCCGCTTCCGGCGGTCCCGACCATCCTGGCGACACGGCCCTCACCCCTCCTCGCCCGCCGGGGCCGGACAGGCGTCCCGCACCGGGCAGAGGTGGATTCTAACGGCCCGTCCCGGCCGCCGGACAACCCGATCCCGCCCTACGGGCGCCGCTGACGAGGAGGACCGTTGGGCACGACCGCACACGTATCGGCCGCCGCCGACCGCGACTGGGAGGAACGGGTCCGCCGGGCCAGGCGCAGGGGCGGCGCCGTCCGCTCCGGCCGCCTCCTGGCCAAGGGCGCCGCGGTGGGCGCGCTGCTGCTGTTCACCCTGTTCCCGGTGTACTTCATGCTGACGAGCGCGTTCTCGGACCGGAGCACCTCGGGCACCGGGGCGCTGCTGCCGACCGCGCCGACCCTGGACAACTTCGCCTACGTCCTGACCGAGGGCAACTTCGACACGTACATGGCCAACTCGCTGGCGGTCGCCTGCATCACGGTGGCGGGCGCGTGCGTGCTGTCGCTGCTGGCCGCGGTGGCGGTGGCCCGGTTCCGCTTCCGGTTCCGCACCGCCGTGCTGGTCATGATCCTCATCGTGCAGATGGTGCCGCTGGAGGCGCTGGTCATCCCGCTCTTCCTCCAGGTGCGCGACCTCCAGATGCTCAACACCCTGCTCGGCCTGGGCATCGTGTACGTGGCCCTGTCCCTGCCGCTGGCGGTGTGGATGATGCGGGGCTTCGTCGCGGCCGTGCCCGTGGAGGTGGAGGAGGCCGCCTACATCGACGGCGCCTCCTGGCTCCAGATGTTCTGGAGGGTCCTGTTCCCACTCGTCGCGCCCGGCCTGGTGGCGACCGCGATCTTCTCGTTCATCGTGGCCTGGAACGAGTTCGTGCTCGCTCTGACCTTCATGACCCAGAGCGAGAACTACACCGTCGCGGTCGGCCTGCGCCAGTTCTTCGGCCAGTACGCCAACGAGTGGGGGCACGTGATGGCCGCGTCCACCCTCATCACCCTCCCGGTCATGGTCTTCTTCATCCTCGTCCAGCGCTTCCTGGTCTCCGGCCTGGTCCAGGGCGCGGTCAAGGGATAGGGGCGGGGCCGGCCCCGGGAGGACCGGCCCCGCGCCCCCGGGCCGACGGCGGCGGAGCCGCCCGCGCCGGTCGTCCCCGCGCGTGCGCGCACGCGCGGGGAAGAAGTGGGGGCGCGTGTCAGCCGCGCAGCTCGCGCTTGAGGATCTTCCCGGTGGACGTCATGGGCAGCTCGGTGCGGAACTCGACCTCGCGCGGGTACTTGTAGCCCGCCAGGCGCTCCTTGGACCAGGAGACGAGCTCGTCGGCGGTGAGGTCGGCGCCCTCCTTGAGGATCACGAACGCCTTGACCTCCTCGCCGTGGGTGTCGTGCGGGACGCCGACGACCGCGGCGAGGCCGACCGCGTCGTGGGTCATCAGGACCTCCTCGACCTCGCGCGGGTACACGTTGTACCCGCCGCGGATGATCATGTCCTTGGAGCGGTCGATGATGAAGTAGAAGCCCTCCTCGTCCCGGCGGGCGATGTCGCCGGTACGGAACCATCCGTCCCGGATGACCTCGGCGTTCACCTCGGGGCGGTTGTGGTAGCCCTTCATCACCAGGTGGCCGCGGACGGCGATCTCCCCGACCGGCTCCCTGTCCTCCTCCTGGACGACCTCGTTCCAGTCCGGGTCGATCAGCTTCATCTCCACGCCCCACACCGGGCGGCCGATCGAACCGGTCTTGGCCTTGACCCGGGGGTTGTTGAAGGAGGCGACCGGCGAGGTCTCGGACAGGCCGTAGCCCTCCTTGATGCCGACGCCGAACACCTTGGTGAAGTCCTCGGCGAGTTGGCCGGGCAGGGCGGCGCCGCCGGAGACGGCGTCGACCATGTTCGCGGCGATGCCCTCGAGGTCGTACTCGCCGGCCCCGGCGCCCCGGACCGCGTTGAGCAGGCCCCAGTACATGGTGGGCACTCCCGCGAACCCGGTGACGCCCTCCTTCTCCATGAGGCGCAGGGCCTCGCCCCCGTCGAAGCGCGGCATGAGGACCATGGTCCCGTGGCGGTACAGGCAGGCGTTGAGCATGACCGTCTGGCCGAAGATGTGGAACAGCGGGAGGACCACCAGGGAGACGTCGCGGCCCTCCGGGTGCGCGTTCACCAGCTTGGCCGAGCCGATGGCGTTCATCATCAGGTTGTTGTGGCTCAGCTCGGCGCCCTTGGGCTTGCCGGTCGTGCCGCTCGTGTAGATGATGACCGCCGTGTCCTCGGCGCTCGTCTGCACGCTCTCGAACTCGCCGGACCGGCCCTCCAGCGCCTTCCAGAAGGTCTCGGCGCCGTCGATGGCGGACTCGGTGGCGCCGGGCACGGCGGGGAGGTCCACGTAGATGTCGCAGCCGTCCGTCTGCTGGAAGGCCTCGTGGGCGCGCGCGCCCAGCGGCAGTTCCGGGGTGCCGGTGAACGCGAACAGCGCCTTGGCCCCGGAGTCCTCCAGGTGGTAGGCGATCTCACGGGGGGTCAGCAGCACGTTCAGGGGGACGACCACCGCGCCCGCCTTGAGGGCGCCGAAGTAGACGAACGGGAAGTAGGGCACGTTCGGACTGGCGAGTGCGACCCGGTCGCCGGGTCTGATCCCCCGGGAGACGAGGAGGTCGGCTACCTGGTTGGCGATCATGTCGGTGAGGGCGTAGTTCAGGCGCAGGTCCCCGAAGACCAGGCACTCCTTCTCGGGCGCCGAGCGGGCGCCGTCCTCCAGAAGCACGGACAGGTTGAACATGGGGGCCTCCCGCAGGCAGATGAATCCGGTGGGTCCGGATAAGTCAGGACACGCACGAAGGGAACCGGTGTGACCGGGATCGCGTGTTCTGTGCCACTTTTACGGCAGGGTAACAAACCGAACAGTCGGTGTGGAGAGGACGCGGGTCCGTAATCTCACCGATCTTCTCGCTACGCTCCGTCACGATTTCCGGCCCCCGGGCGGGCGGGGGCCGTCCGCGGGCCGGGGGCGCGAACGCGTCCTGCGCCCGACCCGCCAACCGCTAACCTGTGGGAAGTACACCCAGACGCGGCTAAGGAACCTTCAGCGATGACAGCGGTAGACGGCGACCAGACGACGGGCGACACCTACGACGCCCGCGCCCTCCAGGACAAATGGCAGGCGCGCTGGGCCGCCGAGCTCCCGTTCCAGGCCGAGGAGGACCCCGGGGACACCCGTCCGCGCTCCTACATCGTCGACATGTTTGCCTACCCCTCCGGCGACCTGCACATGGGTCACGCGGAGGCGTACGCCATCGGCGACGTCATCGGCCGCTACCGCTTCCAGCGCGGCGACAACGTCCTGCACCCCGTCGGCTGGGACTCCTTCGGGCTGCCCGCCGAGAACGCGGCGATCAAGAACGACTCGCACCCGGCCGAGTGGACCTACGCCAACATCGAGACCCAGGCGGCCTCGTTCCGGCGCTACGGCATCGGCGTGGACTGGTCGCGCCGCCTGCACACCTCGGACCCCGAGTACTACAAGTGGAACCAGTGGCTGTTCACCCGCTTCTTCGAGCGCGGGCTGGCCTACCGCAAGGACGGCCAGGTCAACTGGTGCCCCAAGGACCAGACGGTGCTCGCCAACGAGCAGGTCGTCCAGGGCAGGTGCGAGCGCTGCGGCTCCGACGTCGTCCGCCGCAGCCTGAACCAGTGGTACTTCAAGATCACCGACTACGCCCAGCGCCTGCTGGACGACATGGACCAGCTCGACGGAGGCCGCTGGCCCGACGAGATCCTGGCCATGCAGCGCAACTGGATCGGCCGCTCCACCGGCGCCGACGTGCACTTCCGGATCGAGGGCCGCGACGAGCCGGTCACGGTGTTCACCACGCGCCCGGACACCCTCTACGGCGCCACGTTCTTCGTGGTGGCCGCCGACGCCGACCTGGCGGAGGAGCTGTGCGCCCCCGAGCAGCGGGAGGCCTTCGACGCCTACCGCGCCGAGGTCGCCAAGCTCTCCGACATCGAGCGCCAGGCCACCGAGCGCCCCAAGACCGGTGTCTTCCTGGGCCGCTACGCCGTCAACCCCGTCAACGGCGAGCGCATGCCCGTCTGGGCCGCCGACTACGTCCTGGCCGACTACGGCCACGGCGCCATCATGGCGGTGCCCGCGCACGACCAGCGCGACCTCGACTTCGCCCTGGCCTTCGACCTGCCGGTCAGGGTCGTGGTGGAGACCGGCGAGCCCGACCCGGCGGAGACCGGCGTGGCCACCGCGGGCGAGGGCACGCTGCGCGACTCCGGTCCGCTGGACGGCCTGGCCAAGGCCGAGGCGATCGAGCGCATCATCGGGGTGCTCGCCGAGCGCGGCACCGGCGAGGGCACGGTCAACTACCGGCTGCGCGACTGGCTGCTGTCCCGCCAGCGCTACTGGGGCACGCCCATCCCGATCGTCCACTGCCCCTCGTGCGGCGAGGTCGCGGTCCCCGACGACCAGCTGCCCGTCACCCTCCCCGAGCTGAAGGGCGCCGAGCTGGCGCCCAAGGGCGTGTCGCCCCTGGCCTCGGCCGAGGAGTGGGTCAACGTGGACTGCCCGTCCTGCGCGGGCCCCGCCCTGCGGGACACCGACACCATGGACACCTTCGTGGACTCGTCCTGGTACTTCCTGCGCTACTGCTCGCCCCGCCTGGACACCGCCCCGTTCGACGTCGAGGCGGTCGACAAGTGGGGGCCGGTCGACCACTACATCGGCGGCAAGGAGCACGCGACGCTCCACCTGATGTACGCCCGCTTCTTCACCAAGGTCCTGCACGACCTGGGCATGGTGTCCTTCACCGAGCCCTTCCGCCGCCTGACCAACCAGGGGCAGGTCATCAACCAGGGCCGGGCGATGTCCAAGTCCCTGGGCAACGGCGTCGACCTGGGCAAGGAGATCGACGCCTACGGCGTGGACGCCGTCCGGCTGACCATGCTCTTCGCCTCCCCCCCGGAGGAGGACGTCGACTGGGCCGACGTGTCCGCCGTCGCGGCGCAGAAGTTCCTCAACCGCGCCTACCGGGTGATGAGCGAGGCGGGAGCGGCCAGCGAGCCCGGCACCGACCCCGCCGGGGGCGACACCGCCCTGCGCAGGGTCACGCACCGCACCATCGACCAGATCACGAACCTGGTCGAGTCGCGGCGGTTCAACGTGGCCATCGCCCGCACCATGGAGCTGGTCTCGGCGGCCCGCAAGGCCATCGACTCCGGCCCCGGCGCGGGCGACCCCGCGGTGCGCGAGGCCGCCGAGTTCGTGGCCGTCGCCCTGTCCCTGTTCGCGCCCTACGTGGCGGAGGAGGGCTGGGAGAAGCTGGGGCACGTGGGCACCGTCGCCGTCGGCCACTGGCCCGAGGCGGACCCCGGCCTCCTGGTGCAGGAGACCGTGACCTGTGTCGTGCAGGTCCAGAGCAAGGTCCGTGACAAGCTGTCCGTGGCGCCCGACATCGACCCCGCCGAGCTGGAGAAGCTGGCGCTGGCGTCGGAGCGGGCCCAGGGCTTCATCGGCGACAAGCAGATCCGCAAGGTCATCGTGCGCGCGCCGAAGCTGGTGAACATCGTCGTCGGCTGACCGGAACGGGACGGCGGCCGCCGGGCGCGGCCGCCGTCCCCCGCGGTCGGCTCGGTGACCGACAGGGAGGCGGGTGGCCGGGTGGGTCCCCTCGTGCGGGTGGCCGTGATCGGTGCGGGCGCGGCGGTGCTGTCCGCGGCCGCCGTCGGCGGCGGGCTGTGGCTGTCCGGGAACGACCCGGACGTCCCCGAGAGCGGTGACGTGCACGCCGCGGCGACCGGCTGCGACGCCGTCACCGGCGAACTCCTCGCGGAGCGCCTGCCCGGGGCGGTCGCGCAGCCCCGGGAGCAGGGCCCCCTGGAGGGCGGCGACAACCTCGTGTGCGCGTGGTCCTCGCCCGGGGCCCCCGGCGGCGACGGGGGAGCACTGCGCGTCGACGTGTCGGCGCTCTTCACCGACGCCACGGGGGAGGAACCGGTGACCGGGGCCGACCGTGCCGCGGAGGCGTACACGGCACTGCTGCCCGTGCGCGCCGAGGAGGTGGACCTGCCGACGGGCGAGGGCGCGGTGTGGCACGGGCAGGTGCCCGGCACCGCCGAACTCGCCTTCCACAGCGACAACCTGTTCGTGCGCGTGTCCTACGCGGGCCTGGCCGGGCAGGAGCCGGTCGACCCCGAGGAGGCGGCCGACCTGGCCGCCGAGTTCGCCGGACGGATCGGGGAGTCCCTGTGAGCCCGCAGTACCCCGCCCAGCCCCCGTACGGCCCTCCTCCCGAGGTGGTGCCGTCTGCGCAGCCGCAGAGCAGGGGCTGCGCGACGGCGGGAGTGGTCGCCGCCGGCCTGGCCCTGCTCCTGCTCGCGGCCGGCGCGATCTGGTACGTCGTCACGCGGGACTCCCCGGAGACGGGCGAGTACGAGTCGGCCCCCGAGTGCGCCGCCGTCGCGACGGAGACGCTGGACGCGCTGGTGCCGGGGCACGAACTGGAGCTGGAGGAGCCGGTCGGCGGCCCGGAGGACCCGGCCGGGTCCGGGTGGCAGTGCCGCTGGGCGACCCCGCAGGGCCCGGGAGAGGCGGTCCCGGCCACGGCGATGCTGGTGATGGTGGCCGCCCCCAACCCGGGCGGGGTGACGACCGCCGCCGACAACCTGCGCGCGACCACGGAACAGCACGACACCGCCGGGCTGGACGGTGTCGGCGAGGAGGCGGTGCGCTGGACCCGCGGGGAGCCGTTCACGGTCGGCTGCGTGGGGACGCGGGTCTCCAACCTGTACCTGGAGTCCTGCTACAGCGTGGCGTCCGGCTACGACGCGACCGGGCCGGCCGACGAGGAGCGTATCGTCGCCGACGCGGAGGAGCTCGCCCTGGCCGTGGTCGGGGCCCTCCCGGAGTCGATCCCCGAGTGACGGACCGGCGCCCCCCCCCGGGCGCCCCCGAAAGCCGGGAACCCTACCAGGCAGTGTCGAGGAACTCCTCCAGCGCCGGGGCGACCCCCTCGGCGAAGGGTCTGTCCGAGTCCAGGACGGCCGCTCCGGGCTCGTCCTCGAAGGCCCGGAGGATGTGGTCGGTACCGGGCAGGTCCACGCGTTCGGCGCCGTCCAGACCCGTCATGAGCCGGTCCACGTCCTCCCGCGAGACCTGGGCGTCGTCCTCCCCCCACAGGACCAGGACCGGTGTGCCCCCGGGCAGGCCGCGACCGAGTTCGACGGGGTCGAGGCCGTCCATGAACGAGAGGAAGTCGGCGTTCCACGGCGTGTAGACGCCGAGCTGGTCGCTCTCCCGCGACGTGAGGTCGCGTCCTCCCCTGACCGCGGCCCGCCCGGCGCGCATGTCGGAGAGGAGCTGCACGGCCTCCGCCTCCTCGATCTGGCCCGCCCCCTCCGCCAGGCGGACCTGCTCGGTGACCTGGCGGTCGACGAGGTCCAGGTAGCGCGTGCCCGGAGGGGCGGCCAGCACCAGCGCGGGCGAGGGGCGCCCGGAGCCGATGAGCTCGTGGGCGCGCAGGGCGTAGAGGGCGCCCTCGCTGTGGCCGACGACGACCACGCGCCCCGGGTCCACCTCGGGCTGCGCGACGAGCTCCTCGTACGCCGCCACGACCTGCCGGTCGAAGACCTCGGGGTCCACCGGGGCGATCGTCCGGACGCCCCCGGGGCCGGTCTCCTCCCCGGTCTGCGGATCCGGGCCGCTGCCGAACTTGTCGTAGCGCAGCGAGGCCACACCGGCTTCGGCGAGTACGCGGGAGAGGTTGCGGTTGGTGTCGGCGTCGGGCCGCGCGGGCGCGTTGCCGTCGCGGTCGGTGGGACCGCTGCCGGAGATGATGAGTGCGCCGGGGACCCTCCCGGACGCGTCGTGCGGTGTGCGGAAGCTCGCGGACACCTCGTGCCCGCCGCCCTCGAAGGCGAGTTCGCGCTCGACCCCGCCGGCACCGGGGGGCTCGGCGCCGCCGGTGTCGGCCGGGGAGCAGGCGGCGGCGGACAGCAGGACTGCGAGGGCACCGCCGACCAGTGCGGCGCGCGGCCGGGCGGAGGGGGAGGAGAGTGGTGTGGACACGGTTCCAGCCTAGCGGCCCCGCCCTGCGGGCCCCCGTCGTCCACAGGCCGGCCCGCGACCGTGCGCGGGCCGGCCTGTGCCCGGGGGTCCGGGAACGTGCCGAGGATCCCGCGACCGTGCGCGGGCCGGGCGGCCCCGGCCGGTCCGGCCGCCCGCGCACGGCACGGCGCCCCCGGGCCGTCGCGGGACGGCGCCGGAGGCGCGGGGCGGTGGGGCCGGGGTCAGACGCGTCGCATGACCGCGACGACCTTGCCCAGGACGGTGGCGGCGTCCCCGTTGATCGGCTCGTAGGCATCGTTGCGCGGCATCAGCCAGACGTGGCCGTCCTCCTCGCGGCGCAGGACCTTGACGGTCGCCTCGTCGTCCAGCAGGGCCGCCACGATGTCACCGTTGTTGGCGTCCTGCTGCTGGCGGACCACGACCAGGTCGCCGTCGGTGATGGCGGCGTCGATCATCGAGTCGCCGACCACGGTGAGCATGAACAGGCGTCCCTCCCCGACCAGCTGGCGGGGCAGCGCGAGCACGTCCTCCACCGACTCCTCGGCCAGGATGGGCCCGCCGGCGGCGATGCGGCCGACCAGGGGCACGGCCGCGGCGCGCGAGGGGTCGATGTCCTCGGGGGTCACGGTCTGGCCGGAGGAGCGGCCGGGCGAGCGCAGCTCCACCGCCCGGGGCCTGTTCTGGTCCCGGTGCAGGTAGCCCTTGCGCTGGAGGACCTTGAGCTGGTGCGCCACGCTGGAAGGGCTGGAGAGGCCGACCGCTTCCCCGATTTCCCTTATGGACGGGGGGAAGCCCCGCTCGCGCACATACCGCTGGATGCAGTTCAGGACGCTCTGCTGTCGGGCGGTGAGTTTGGGGGCTTCGGGCGTGGATCCCTCCGTGTTCCCCACTGCGGTGAGAACGGCGGTGGAATCTGCGGTTCCGGGATTCTCCTCCGGCACGGCCGGGCCTCCTCGGCATTCGGTTCGGTCAGGGCCTGATTGCGTGACTGGCCACCACCGGTCCGCAACCGCGCCGACCTGGGGTCCGCGTGATGGCGAAACCAGCGTGAAATCACAGTCAACATTAGACGTTGCGCACGGTGATATCAAACAAGCGTTCGATGGTTCGGGCCATTGTCCCGCGTGTTTTCGCGGTCAATTTCCGGCCTCTACCGACGTGTGTACACGTGTTCACGTGGTGTTGTCCCCGGAATGCGCGAACACGTCTCCCCGAGGGCGGTTCCGGGGGATGTGGGACTGGTCTCCCGGATCCCGGGGGTGACGCCGGAACTCCCTCGTGGGACGTGCTTCCGGGCGCGGCGGGCCGCCGGTCGCAGCGGGCGCCGGGGGCCTCCGCCGCTATTCTTGTCGACGGAGCCGGGCGCCCCCGGGGCGGCCCGGCGTCCCCATGCCGTCCCCTCCGTCCGCCGCGGGTCCCGTCGCGTGCCCGCGCGCGGGCACGCGGGCCGACCGGGTCGCCGCTGTGCCACTTGGCCGCGTCGCGTGCCCGCGTGCGGGACACGCGGGCCGCGGAGTTGCGGGCCACCCCTCGCTGCGCCTAAGTTCGACCACAACATCTGGTGCTCTCGAGGGATGGATTGCCCAGGAGTTGTGGTTTAGTAGAGATACAGGGTGTCGATTCGGTGAGGGAAGCAGGTGAACCAGGATGCACTGTCCGTTCTGCCGCCATCCGGACACCAGGGTGATCGACAGCAGGTCCACCGACGACGGCGCGGCCATCAGGCGCCGCCGGTCCTGCCCGGTGTGCGAGCGCAGGTTCACCACGCAGGAGACCGTCCTGCTGATGGTCGCCAAGCGCTCCGGGGTCACCGAGCCCTTCAGCCGTACCAAGATCATCGCCGGTGTGCGCCGGGCCTGCCAGGGCCGCCCCGTCTCCGAGGACGCGCTCGCCAAGCTCGGCCAGCAGGTCGAGGAGGAGATCCGCGGACGCGGCGTCGCCGAGGTGCCGGCCCACGAGATCGGCCTGGCCATCCTCGGCCCGATGCGTGACCTGGACGAGGTGGCCTACCTGCACTTCGCCAGCGTCTACCGCGGTTTCGAGAGCCTCGCCGACTTCGAGGCCGAGATCGCCAGCCTGAGGCAGGACCGGGAGGACGGCGACGGCGCGGCCGGCCCCCTCCCCGAGAGCAGCACCACCAGCGGGTAGCGCCCCCGCGGCCGGGAGAGGGCCGCGGGCGGGGCGCCGCAGGGGCTGGCCGGACACCGCGGGACACGTCCTCCCGTGACCGGCCGTCCCGTATTCCAAGGACGCCGTGCACGGTTGGGCAGGCCGTGCCCACGAGGTAGGGGGAGAATCCACGATGACGGAAACCGCCAGCGGTTCGACGGGACGCAAGGGCAAGGGGAGCCGCAAGGGCCTGAAGATCAAGCGAATCTTCACGACCCCCGGGACGCACCCGTACGACTCCCTGGAGTGGGAGCGCCGCGACGTCGTCATGACCAACTGGCGTGACGGCACGGTCAACTTCGAGCAGCGCGGCGTGGAGTTCCCCGCCTCCTGGTCCATGAACGCCACCCAGATCGTGGCGAGCAAGTACTTCCGCGGAGCCGTCGGCACCCCCGAGCGCGAGTGGAGCCTCAAGCAGCTCATCGACCGCGTCGTCGGCGTCTACACCGCGACCGGCGTCGAGAACGGCTACTTCGCCGGCGACGAGGACGCGGAGATCTTCGACCACGAGCTCAAGCACGCCCTCGCCAACCAGCTGTTCAGCTTCAACTCGCCGGTGTGGTTCAACGTCGGGACGGCCTCGGCGCAGCAGGTCAGCGCGTGCTTCATCCTCTCCGTCGACGACACCATGGAGTCGATCCTCGACTGGTACAAGGAAGAGGGGATCATCTTCAAGGGCGGGTCCGGCGCGGGTGTGAACCTCTCCCGCATCCGCTCCAGCAAGGAGCTGCTGTCCTCGGGCGGCACGGCCTCCGGACCCGTGTCCTTCATGCGCGGGGCCGACGCCTCGGCCGGGACCATCAAGTCCGGCGGAGCCACCCGCCGGGCCGCCAAGATGGTCGTCCTGGACGTCGACCACCCCGACATCGAGGAGTTCGTCGAGACCAAGGCCCGCGAGGAGCACAAGATCCGCGCCCTGCGCGACGCCGGCTTCGACGTGGACCTGGGCGGCGCCGACATGTTCAGCGTCCAGTACCAGAACGCCAACAACTCCGTCCGCGTCTCCGACGCGTTCATGCGCGCCGTCGACACCGGGTCGGAGTTCGGCCTCACCTCCCGCACCACCGGCGAGGTCGTCGCCACCGTGGACGCCAAGGACCTCTTCACCCGGATGGCCAGGGCCGCCTGGGAGTGCGCCGACCCCGGCATCCAGTACGACGGCACCATCCAGGACTGGCACACCAACCCCGAGACCGGGCGGATCAGCGCCAGCAACCCGTGCAGCGAGTACCTGTCCCTGGACGACTCGTCCTGCAACCTGGCCTCGATCAACCTGCTGAAGTTCCTGCGCGAGGACGACACCTTCGACGTCGAGGGCTTCACCAGGCTCACCGAGCTGGTCATCACGGCGATGGACATCTCCATCACCTTCGCCGACTTCCCGACCGAGAAGATCGGTGAGACGACCCGCTCCTACCGCCAGCTCGGCATCGGCTACGCCAACCTGGGCGCCCTCCTCATGGCCACCGGCCACGCCTACGACTCCGACGGCGGCCGCGCCGTCGCCGCCGCCGTCACCTCGCTGATGACCGGCACCGCCTACCGCCGCAGCGCGGAGCTGGCCGGGGTGGTCGGCCCCTACGACGGCTACAAGCGCAACGAGCAGGCCCACAAGCGCGTCATGCGCAAGCACGCCGCCGCCAACGACGACCTGCGCACGGTGACCTCCCTGGAGGAGCCCGTCCACGCCGCGGCCACCCGCGAGTGGGCCGAGTGCCTCAGGGTCGGGGAGCGCAACGGCTGGCGCAACGCCCAGGCGAGCCTGCTCGCGCCCACCGGCACCATCGGCTTCATGATGGACTGCGACACCACCGGCATCGAGCCCGACTTCTCGCTGGTCAAGTTCAAGAAGCTGGTCGGCGGCGGTTCGATGCAGATCGTCAACCAGGCCATCCCGCGCGCGCTCGCGAACCTGGGCTACCAGGACGAGCAGGCCGAGGCGATCGTCGAGTACGTCGCCGGCAACGGCCACGTCGTGGACGCCCCCTCCCTGCGCCCCGAGCACTACGAGGTGTTCGACTGCGCGATGGGCCGCCGCTACATCAAGCCCATGGGCCACGTGCGGATGATGGCCGCCGTGCAGCCGTTCCTGTCCGGCGCGATCTCCAAGACGGTGAACGTGCCGGAGGACGCCACGGTCGAGGACTTCGAGCACATCTACTTCCAGGGCTGGAAGCTGGGCCTGAAGGCGCTCGCCGTCTACCGCGACAACTGCAAGGTCGGCCAGCCGCTGTCGACGGGCGCGTCGGAGGAGAAGGAGGAGGCGGAGCCCGAGGTGCGGACCGTCGAGGTGGCCCGCCCGGTCCGCCGCCGCCTGCCCAAGAAGCGTCCGAGCGAGACCACCTCGTTCTCCGTCGGCGGCGCCGAGGGGTACATCACGGCGGGCTCCTACCCGGACGACGGCCTGGGCGAGGTGTTCATGAAGCTCGGCAAGCAGGGTTCGACCCTGGCCGGGGTCATGGACGCGTTCTCCATCGCGATCTCCATCGCCCTCCAGTACGGGGTGCCGCTGGAGACCTACGTGGACAAGTTCACCAACATGCGGTTCGACCCGGCGGGCATGACCGACGACCCGGACATCCGCATGGCCCAGTCGGTGGTGGACTACATCTTCCGCCGCCTGGCCCTGGACCACCTGCCCTACGAGGAGCGCGCGGCCCTGGGCGTCCTGTCGGCCTCCGAGCGCCAGGCGCAGCTCGCGGGCGAGGACCCGGCCCAGGTCGCCGCCCAGGTGGAGTCCTACGCCCAGTCCGCCGCCACCCACGGGGCGGAGGCGCCCGGGACCCCGGCCGCGCCCGCTCCGCAGGCGTCCCCGGCGGAGCCCGCCGAGGTGCACTCCACGGCGGACCTGCTGGCCGGCCAGGGGTTCGTCGCCGACGCGCCGCTGTGCGTCACCTGCGGCACCAGGATGCGGCCCTCCGGCAGCTGCTACGCCTGCGAGGGCTGCGGCTCCACCAGCGGCTGCAGCTGATCGGACGACGGCCCCGACCGGGGCCGGGACACGCCCGCCGGGGGCGGGGGCCGCACGGCCCCCGCCCCCGCGGCGATTCCGGAGGGGCCCGCCCGTCGGCAGCCGGGGCCTCAGCCGCGGTCGCGGTCGCCCGCGGCGACGGCGACCGCCGCGGTGGCGGCGGTCACGCCGAGCACGGCGGGCCACGAGCCGACCTTTTTGGCCAGCGGGTGCGCCAGGCCGAACGCTCCCGCGTACACCGCGGTGAGCGCGACCGCCGTGCCCACGCCGGACCGGCGGCGCCACGTCTCGAACGCCGCGGCGCCGAAACCGGCCAGCACCGCCCCGCCCAGCGGCCGGCTGCCGGTGGCGCGGGCCACCGAGTACCCGCCGACCAGACCCGCGGTGGTGAGAACGGCGCTGGGTACTGCTGGCATCGTGCTTCCTTCCCTCGTGCCGGCCTGAGCCGGCGCGGTGCGTGCGGGACCGACGCTATCCCCGCGCCCGGGGGCGCGCCACGCGGCGCGCATGCGTCGGGGGAGGGGCACGGCGGTGACCTGGGAGGTGACAGGAGAGCCCGCCTGTCACACTCCGGACACGAGGGCTGGGTTTCGGGCATAGCTCATGACAGGGTTGATGCTGTCCCCTAACGCCTCGCAGCGCACAGAACCGGTCCCGACCTGGAACCGGACCGCGGTACGCGGCGTCGAAGCGGATAGTTCCCGACCCCCGACCAAGGAGTTCCCGCCTATGTCGTTCGCGCAGACCGTGCGCGGCGCGGCCGGCGCCGTCGCCCAAGGGGGCGATCCGCGCCAGGCCGTGTCCGACGCGCTCCACCAGGCCTCCTCGCAGGCCACCGAGGGCAGCGGCCTCGACCCCCGCGACTTCGTCGCCGCCCGAGAACAGGGCGACTCCGTGGGCACCCGGATCGAGCAGAAGAGCACCTCGCTCAACAACGCGGGCGAGGCGCTCAACCGCAGCTACTACGAGCGCGGCAGCGGCGGCCCGGTCCACGTCATCTGCACGATGGTGATCCCCAAGGGCCGCACCCTCGTGACGATGCTCCCCGCGATCCTGCTCCTCGTCCTGGGAGTCATCGGCGCCTTCACCGTGCTCCTCCCGCAGGCCATCGCCGGCGGCAACCCGCTGATCAACCCGTTCTTCGGCCTCCACTACTGGATCATCACCCTCGCTATCGCCGCGTTCATGTGGTGGCGCCAGGGCATGGTGATGGTGCCGGAGGGCTGCGAGGCGATCGTCACCCGGTTCGGCAAGATGGAGAACATCTACCAGCCCGGCCGGGTCACGCTCCTCAACCCGTGGAAGCGCGTCTCCTACATCGTCAACACCACCCGGGAGTACCCCTTCAACGCGCCGATCCGCTCGGCCCCCACCAAGAGCGGCGTGCAGGCCTCCATCGACCTGTTCGTGCAGTTCAGGATCAAGAACGCGACCGACTTCGTCTACACGCTGGGCGGGGTGAACGGCTTCCAGGAGAAGCTCAACAACGCGATCAGCGAGACCACCCGGAGCCTCGTCTACGAGCAGGAGGCCTCGGCGATCTACGACATGGTCGGCGACAACACGCAGAGCCTCGTGGAGCAGCTCAACCGGCAGTTCAGCGGGATCGTCGAGCTGACCAGCGCCAACATCACCCACGCCGAGCCCTCCAACCAGGAGTACCGGATGGACCTGGCGGCGCCGGAGATGGTCCGCGTGGCCAAGGACGCCTACACGTTCGAGTACGAGCTCCAGCTGCGCAAGGAGCAGAACGAGGGCGACCTGAACAAGGAGCTCGCGACCCTCAACGAGACCCTCTCCGCGATCCAGGCCGACATCGCGCAGTACCAGGCGCAGATGGACACCGCGCTGGAGCGGGAGACCAACAGGGCGCGGGCCACCGCCCGCCAGCGCTTCGTCGAGGCCGAGTCCGAGGCCAACGCCAACGCCGCGCTCCTCCAGGCGCAGGCCCTGGACATCCGCGCGGTCAGCGCGGCCGAGGCCCCCGAGATCCTCAACTACCGCTTCCGGGAGAACCTCCTGGACAAGCTGGAGTCGGTCGCCGACAGCCTCCCGCAGGTCCTGCGGATCGGCTCGGGCGACGCCGCCAGCGTCGACTACCTGCGCATCGCGCAGGAGATCATCGGCCAGGCCGACACCGCCCTGTTCTCCCAGGAGGACATGGAGGCCATCCGCTCCCGGCTGGGCGACATCCGGGGCCGCATCGGCGAGCGCCAGCAGGAGATCGACTCGCTCCTCGCGGAGGACGGCGACGCCGCGGGCCGGTCGGCCGGGGAGGACCCGGGCGAGGACCTGGTGGAGGAGATCCGCCAGTCCGTCTCCGAGCAGGCCATCGACGAGCGCCTCGCCGAGGCGCCCCGGCAGCCCCGGGGGGACGGGGAGGCGGACGCCTCCGCCGCGCCGTCCGACGCCCCGGCGCCCTCCGGCGGACCGCGCCACAACCCCGAGCACCCGCCCCCGCCCCCGTGGTCGCAGCACGGTCCGCAGGGGTCCGGCCCGAACCAGGGAGGTCAGTAGATGAGCCACTCCGTGAACGCCGGCAGCGGCTCCAGCATCAAGGAGTCCCTCGCCTCCTGGGGCGACCTGGCAGGCCTGCTGCGCGGCGGCGACCAGGGCGCGATCGTCCCGGTCGTCATACCGCGCGACAACCGGGGCCTGCGCTGGACGGTCCTGGTCTGGTTCGGCTTCTTCGCCCTGTGCTCGGCGCTGATGATGACCCTCAACGCCCTCGTCGGCGGGGTCGCGGCCGGGGTCGCCTACAGCGTCCTGTCCGTCCCGACGCTGATCGTCGGCGTGCTCAGCATCGCCGCCGCCGGGCTGTGGTGGTGGCGCGGCTCGATCATCGAGATCGAGGAGGGCACCCACGGCATCCTCACCAGGTACGGCGCGATCGTGCGGCCGATCGGCCCGGGCCGCCACTACCTGTGGCACCCCTGGTCGCGAGTGGACTTCGTGGTGGACACCCGGACGGAGATCCCCTACACGGCTCCGGTCCTGGCCTGCCCCACGCGCGAGAACGTGCCGCTGAAGTCGATCGAGTTCTTCCTCAAGTTCCAGATCACCGACCCGATCCGGTTCGTGACGATCATCGGCGCCAGCAACTTCGACCTGGTCCTGTCCAGCGCGGTGCAGGACGCCATCCGCCAGCGCAGCCGCCAGGTCAACACCGAGTCGGCCTACGACCTGCGCGGCTCCAACGTCGAGGACATGCGCCGCCTCCTCAACGGCCAGCTGGAGAAGTACGGCGTGCGGATCACCGGCTGCAACATCCCCGACGTGCAGCTGCCCAACCAGTACCAGCAGCACCTGGCCACCCGCGAGCGGGTCGCCAAGGAGCTGGTGGCCTACGAGCAGGAGTGGGAGCTGACGCGCAAGCGCCGCATCGACACCCTGCTGATGGACATCGAGCGCTCCAAGAAGACCCGCGACGCGAAGATCGTCGAGGTCAACGCCTCCCTCAACAAGGCGCGCAAGGACGTCGCGCAGATGCTGGAGGAGCAGGTGACCGAGGCCCAGCGGGTGCGCTACGAGATCGAGACGCGCGGCCGGGCCGACCTGGTCGCCGCGGAGAACGAGGCCAAGGCGCAGCAGCGCCTCGCCACCGCCTACCGGGACAACCGGGCCGTGCTGGAGTACGAGCTGGCGCGCCGCCGCCTGGACGTCGGCGCGGTCCTGGCCGAGCGGGCCCCGCGCCCGGTCGTCGTGCAGACCGAGGCGGGCTCCGGTGACGGTTCGGCGCTGTCGACGCTGATCACCGCGCAGCTGCTGCCCCAGGTGCTGAACGGCGCGGGGTCCCCGCGCACGCCGCTGGGCCCGTCGTCGGACGTCGCGCGGGAGGCGATGGAATCGGCCCAGGGGGCGGTCGCCGCCGCGGCGGAGCGCCAGCAGCAGATGGCGGACGAGTACCAGCGCAGGCAGGAGGGCGCGATGCGGCGGCAGTTCGAGAACGGCGAGGGCTACGGCGGCCAGGGCCGCCGGGGCTAGCCCGGTCGTACCGCCGGCCCGGACGGGGATCCCGGGGACGGAGGCGGAAGCAGGGGAGGACCCGCGCCCGGGGCGCGGGTCCTCCTCGTGCGTACGGGGCCGGGGCGGGGGCGCGGCGGCCCGGGTTCAGCCCGCGAGGGTGAGGTCGGCGTAGCCCGCGTCGATGTCGATCCCGTGGCGGGCCGCGATCTCCACCAGATCCTGGATCTCGCCCGCCTGTGCGCTGGCCAGGTCGTCGTCGCCGACGGCGTGCGCCCGGTGCAGCGCGGTGACGGAATCGTGGATGCGCAGGTGAAGGGTGAGCATGAACTCGCGCATGAAGCATCTCCTCAGTGTTGGCGACGCTGCCACGGGAGGAGCCGCGCTCCTCGCCGGGGGGATGCCCCCTGTGTACACGGTGAGGGTGAGAGCAGTGTTGGAACGGCACAGGGAGCGGCAAAGAACGGGGCGGGAACACCTCCGACCGCCGGACGGGGCCGGGCACTCCGGATAGGGGGACGACGGCGCCCCGGGCCCCCGGGAGCCGGGGGCGCCGGGGCGCCGCGGGTGCGGATGGAGCGGGTCAGTGGTCGACCCACACGTACCAGTCGCCGGAGACGTGCTCGTAGATCTTCGACCCCTGGCCGGGGACGAAGACCCCCTCGGGCACCTCGCCCGTGCTGTAGGCCAGTCCGGAGGGGCCGAAGAGCCCCGAGCCCTCGACCGCGAAGTGCGTGATGTCCTCGGAGACCGAGATGCTGCGCAGCGAGTACAGGCCCACCTGCTCGCCGTTGAGGGGGATGGTGGTGGGATCCTCCGCCTCCTGCCGCAGGGCCAGCAGGTCCTCGGAGGACGCCTGGATCCGCGCCTGGAGCGGGAGGTCGGCCGCGGACACACCGATCGCCGCCGCGGCGATCAGGGGCGCGGAGATCCAGCGGAGCCAGTAGTGGCGGATCATCGGCCGGGCGACGGCCAGGGCGATCCCCAGGCGCAGGGCGCCCATCCCGGCGAGCAGGAGCCCGCCCACCAGGCCGACGAGGAACGTCGGCAGGTGCCCGGCCGGGACGCTGTCCTCGAACAGCAGGAGGAGGCCGACCACTCCGCAGGCGGGGATGTAGAGCCGGCCGGGCGGGCGCGAGGCCCAGCTGATCATGCGCTGGCCGAGCGTCGGCGTGCCGGCGATCTCGATCAGTTTGGCCACGGACCCGTCAGGGGTCGGGCCGGGAGCTGCGGCGGACATGGCGTTCTCCCCCACCGAATCCGTGTGGAGACGCGAGCCCGCGGCACGATGGAGAGGGGCCGGGCGGGGCCGCGTCACAGGCGATACGGCCGTCGTAGCGCGGCCTGTCCCACAGGATAGAGCAGTGGCGGCGCGTGTTCGGGGCGGCGCGGGGAATCGGCGGTGGATTTCCTCGGTGTTACCGGGTGTTTGCGGTCGTGTCCCCGGCGCCTCCCGACCGCCTTCGGGGCCAGGACGAGATAGTCCCAGGACCACCGGCCTGCGCTGACCGCCATCAGCAGGCACACCGCTGTGACCAGGGACGTCGTGGCCCATGAGGAGAACGGGGACAGGTCGGGGGAGCCTGCCGCGAGGGTGCCGAGCACCGCCGCCCCGGCGAGCACCGGGCCGGTGAGCCATGTGAGCAGACCCACGGCGAAGGCGAGTGAGAGGGAGACGAGGAGCGCGGGGACGATCTGCGCGCCGAAGGACACCCCGGGCATCCCCGAGGCGGACAGGTGCTCGGCCACCGCCTCCTCCCGCCCCCGCAGCGCGAGGCCGTACTCGGCGAACATCCCTCCGACCCCCACCCGGGTGAGGGCGGCGACGACGTCGTAGAGGCGTCCTCGGGGGATCCGCGGCCGGGGGTACGGCTTGGCGCGCTGCATGTCCATTCCTCCCGGGCGACCCGGTACGGCAGTCCTCACAAGCGGAAACTACCTAAAGTAATCACCCATGACTCGTTGTGACGTACGGCGAGTCGTGCAAAGAACGCCGGAGGCGGTCCGGGCCGCCCCGGCCCCGGAGCCGCACCGCCCCGGGACGGACCCGCCCCGTGCCCGCGCACGCGGGTGGAGTGACGAGCCGGCGTTCGACAACGGGGTCTCCCCGTCGCCCGAGCCCGCGCACGCGGGTGGAGCACACCGGCAGGGAGGACCCGGACCCGCGGGAGGACCCCGAGCCCGCGCACGCGGGCGGGGCGCCGGTCGGCGCGGGAGCGCCGGTTCTCGCGGTGGGGAGGCGCCCGGGAGGGCGTGGCACCGTCAGCGGTCCCGCCGCGGGGAGCGCGTCCCCGGGAGCCCCCGACAGCCCGTGGGACCCCGTGCCCTCCGCGGACGCCGCCGCGCCGACGGCCGCCCTGCCGCTGTCCGCCCCCTCCCGGGAACGGGCACGAGGGGGTCCCCTCCCGTCCTAGGCTGGGAGGGTGCCGACGACTTCCAGGACAGCCACGCCGCCCGCCGCCCCCACGTTCGACGTCGAGAACGAGCTCCGCTCGCTCGGGGCGCGGGTGGTCGCCGGTGTGGACGAGGTGGGCCGGGGCGCCTGGGCCGGGCCCCTCCTCGTCTGCGCCGCCGTCCCGGGCCAGGGGGAACCGCCCGCCGGGCTGACCGACTCCAAGCGCCTCACCCCCAAACGCCGCCGCGAGCTCGCCGAGCAGCTCCGGCCCTGGGTCGCCGACCACGCCTTCGGGTGGTCCGCGCCCGAGGAGATCGACGAGTGCGGCATGACCGAGGCCCTCCATCGGGCCTCCCGCCGGGCCCTGGACGCCCTCGCGCCGCGCCCGGACGCCGTCGTCCTCGACGGCGTCCACGACTTCATCGGCCGTCCCTGGAGGGTCCGCACCCAGGTCAAGGGCGACCTCACCTGCGTCAGCGTCGCCGCCGCCGCGATCCTGGCCAAGGTCTGCCGCGACGACCTCATGGCGGAACTCGCCGCCGACCACCCCGGGTACGGGTTCGAGAGGGCCGCCGGGTACCCCTCGCCCGTGCACCGGGCCGCGCTCGCCGAGTCCGGGCCCACCCCCCACCACCGCATGAGCTGGGCCTACCTGGACGACCTGCCCCGATGGAAGCACCTGCGCCGGATCCGCCCGGCCCCGGGGGGACAGATCCCCCTCCTCTGAGACCGTCCGACCGGGCGGAACCACCCCGCGGCGGGGGCGGCGGGCCCGGCCCGCCGCACACGACACGCCGCCCCGCACTGGACATCCGCCCCACTTGGGGCAAGGCTTTGGCTGTGGACGTCGGTCCCCCCGACGCCGACCGGCCCCTCCCTCCACGGCCAGGAGAGCCGACCGCCCACGGACCCCCACGCAGGAAGGGGCACGGATGACGCGCGAGATGCGCTCCACCGCCGCCGCGGAGCCGGGACGCGCCTCGGGGCTCGACCGCATGCGCGCGCTCTACCACGGCGTGCCCCTCCCCAGGAGGCTCGTGGCGGCGCTGGTCCTCGTCACGGTCGTCGCCGTCACCGCCCTGGTCGCCGGCGTCGCCGTCCTGGGGGCGGTCAGCGCGACCCTCGTCCTGCTGACGGCGTTCGCCGCGCTCATGCGTTCCCTCGACTCCTTCGTCACCGTCCTGGTGTGCGTCGTGTGGCTGGCGGTGACCGTACCCCTCTTCCAGATCCCCCTCACCGGCGAACCCGTCACCCTGCTCGTGCTGCCGCTGCCGCTGCTCGTCGTGCTCGCCGCCGGGCGGGCCAGGGAGTTCCCCGTCTGGCACACCGCCCTGCTCTCCCTCACCGCGGGGCTGATCGGCGGGTTCTCGGTGGCTCTGGCGGGGATGGTCGTCGACCCCTTCTCCGCGTCCTGGGGCATCGTCGCGCTGTACGCCGCCGCGGGCGCGTGCCTGCTCTGGCGCCTCTCCGCCTCCCGCCAGATCACCCGGGAGAGCGAGGCCAACCGGCGCGAGGCGGCCTCGTCCATGCCCGTGTCCCGCTCCGACCGCCCCCGCCGGTCCGACCGGACGGAGCGCAGGGGCCGCCCGCAGCCGCTGCGCGGCCGCTCGGACGCCGGCGCCGGCACGGCCCGGCCGACCGGGGGCGGGGCCCCCGACGACGAGCCGGTCCCCGTCGACCAGGCCCTGGCCGAGCTGGAGGACATGATCGGCCTCGACCCGGTCAAACAGCAGGTGCGCGGCATCGCGGCCTCCATCGAGGCGGCGCGGCTGCGCGCGGACGCCGGGTTCCCCGTCGAGCGCCCGCTGCGCCACCTGGTCTTCTCCGGGCCGCCCGGCACGGGCAAGACCAGCGTCGCCCGCACCCTCGCCACGATCTTCCACTCCTTCGGCCTGCTGCCCACCTCCCGGGTGGTCGAGGCCCAGCGCGCCGACCTGGTGGGGGAGTACCTGGGCGCCACCGCCATCAAGACCAACGAGCTCATCGACCGCTCACTCGGCGGCGTCCTGTTCATCGACGAGGCGTACTCGCTGGTCAACGAGGGGGACGGCCAGTCGGACCGGTTCGGCAACGAGGCGGTGCAGACCCTGCTCAAGAGGGCGGAGGACGACCGCGACCAGCTCGTCGTGGTCCTCGCCGGGTACGAGAAGGAGATGGACGCCTTCCTGGCCTCCAACCCCGGCCTGGCCTCGCGCTTCGCCACCCGGATCAGCTTTCCCAGCTACTCCGCCGACGAGCTGTTCCGCATCGCCGAGTCCCTCGTCCACCAGCGCGGCGACACCCTCGAGGCCGACGCGGCGCGCGCCCTCAGGCGAAGATTCGACCAGGTGGTCCAGCGGGAGGTGGTCGACGACCTGGGCAACGGCCGCTTCGCCCGCTCCGTGGTGGAGAAGGCCGCCCAGGCCCGCGACGTGCGCGTGGTCACCACCGGGGTGGACGGGGACACGCCCGCGCCGCGCCCCGAGGCGGAGGACCTCATCACGGTCCGCGCCGCCGACGTCGAGGCGGCCCATGCCGAGCTGACCTCACGCCTGCCGGGGTTCGGGGCCGCGCCCGGGATCGACGAGGCACTGGCCGAACTGGACGCCATGATCGGGCTGGAACCGGTCAAGCAGCAGGTCCGCTCCATCGTGGCCCAGCTGAGGGTGGCCAAGCTCCGCGAGGAGCAGGGCCTGCTCAACCAGGCGCCCATGCGGCACTTCGTGTTCTCGGGGCCGCCCGGCACGGGCAAGACCACGGTCGCCCGGGTGCTCGGCCGGGTGTTCTCCGCCCTCGGCCTGCTCGGGCGCGCCGACGTGGTCGAGGCCCAGCGGGCGGACCTGGTCGGCGAGCACCTGGGGGCGACCGCCGTCAAGACCAACCGCCTGGTGGACCGCGCCCTGGGAGGGGTGCTGTTCGTGGACGAGGCGTACTCCCTCGTCAACCCCGGCTACAGCGGCGGGGACGCGTTCGGGGCCGAGGCCATCCAGACCCTGCTCAAGCGCGCCGAGGACGACCGCTCGCGGCTCGTGGTGGTGCTCGCCGGCTACCCGGCCGAGATGGAGCGCTTCCTGGCCTCCAACGCCGGCCTCTCCTCCCGCTTCAACGTGCGGGTGCGCTTCCCCTCCTACAGCGCGGACGAGCTCACCGAGATCGCCGAGGCGGTGGCCGCCCGCACCGGCGACACCTTCGACGACACCGCCCGCGAGGACCTGCGCAGCATCTTCGGGCACGTGTGCGGGGCCGGGTGGATCGACGACCTGGGCAACGGGCGCTTCGCGCGCTCCCTGTTCGAGAAGGCGTGCTCCCACCGCGACCTGCGGGTGTCCCAGGAGAGGGGAGAGGACGCCACGGCCGTCGAGCTCACCCTCGTCACGAGCGCGGACGTCCGCAAGGCCTACGCCGAGGCCACCCAGCAGACGTAGGCCGTGCTCCGCGGACCGTTCCGGGCCCGCCGGGAGCACCCGCGGGCCACGCCCCGGCGGCGGACGGGAGGGTTCGGCCCCGCCCCTCCGCCGCGACGCCTCCCCGCCGGACGGCGGGCCGGTGAACCCCTTCGGCCCGCCGCCCGCTCTCCGGACCGGGTCCCCCCACACCCCGCCGGCGACGTGTCCGGCCGGCCCGTGAGGACGGCCTCCGGGCGCTCCGGGGCGCCCGGAGGCGTGGTGCTAGTGTCCGACGCATGACCGCTGCACCCTCATCCTCCGCGTCCCCCGTCACCCAGGCGCTCATCCTCGCCGGTGGGCAGGCCACCCGGCTGCGGCCCTACACCGACACCCGCCCCAAGGCGATGGTGGAGGTGGCCGGACGGCCCATCATCGACTACCAGCTGGAGTGGCTGGCCGGCCACGGCGTCGAGCAGGTCGTGGTGTCCTGCGGATACAAGGCCGAGGTCCTGCGCGAGCACCTCGCCGCGCGCGGGGACGGGCCGGAGGTGACGCTCCTGGTCGAGGACGAGCCGCTGGGACGCGGCGGCGCCCTGCGCTACGCCGCGACCGGCCTGCGCGACCAGGACGCCGCCTACTTCGCGCTCAACGGCGACGTGCTCACGTGGTTCCCGCTGGACGAGCTGGCCGCCCACCACCGGGCCAAGGACGGCCTGGCCACCCTCGCCCTCGCCCAGTTCCGCACGACCTGGGGCATCGTGGACGTGGACGACCAGGACCGGATCGAGGGGTTCACCCAGAGCCCGCTGCTGCCGGTGTGGATCAACGCCGGCGTGTACCTGTTCGAGCCGGGCATCACGCCGCTGCTGCCGGAGAAGGGCGACCACGAGTCCTCGACCTTCCCCGAGCTGGCCGCGGAGGGGCGTCTGACGGCGTACCGGATCGACGGGTTCTGGCGCGGCGTGGACACCGCCAAGGACGTCAAGGAGGCGGGGGAGGAGATCACCGCCATGCGCGGCGGGGAGTGACCCCGCCCGGCGAGCCGGGCACGGGCCGACGGGACACCGGGGCGGGTGGGTATCGTCACGGACGTGACGAATGACGGTTTCATCCTCTCCAGTGTCCCCAACTTCCGCGACCTGGGCGGGCTCCGCACCGCGACCGGGCGTACGGTGCGCCACGGCCTGCTGTACCGCTCCGACGCCCTCCACTCGGTCTCCGAGGAGGAGGTGGCGGTCTACAACGGCCTGGGCATCCGGCAGCTCGTGGACCTGCGCACCCCCCACGAGCGGGAGAGCCTGCCCGACATCACGCCCGAGGGCGCCGCGTACACCGCCGTGTCCGTGCAGAACCCGGAGGCGGCGGGCGCCAACTTCTCCGCCGCGCTCACCGATCCCGAGGTCGCCCGGCGCATGTTCGCCGACGGCGCCGCCGAGCGCTTCATGCACGGCGTCTACCGCGAGCTGGTCACCGACGCCGAGGCGCTCACCGGCTACCGCGACCTGGTCGAACGGGCGGCCAAGGGCCCGACCGCCCTGGTCTTCCACTGCAGCGCGGGCAAGGACCGCACGGGCTGGGGCGCCGCACTGCTGCTCGGCCTGCTGGGGGTGGACCGCGAGACGGTGGTCACAGACTACCTGGCCAGCAACGAGCGCCAGGCGAACACCGACAAGTGGATGCGGCTGCTGGCCGAGAACAGCGGCCTGCCCTGGGAGGAGGTCGTGCCGATGACCCGGGTCCGGGCCGAGTACCTGGACACCTCGTTCCGCCACATCGACGAGGTGTACGGCTCCTTCGACAACTACGTCGTGGACGGCCTCGAGCTGTCCGGCGGCACCGTGGACCTGCTCCGGGAGCGCATGCTCCGGTAGCGCCCTCCGGGGTCCGCGTCCGGACGGCGGGGGAGGGGCCGCCCTACAGGGAGTCCAGGCGACGGCGCAGGTCGCTCTCGCAGGTCGCCGTGTCCAGGACCTCGCCCAGGGCGGCCAGCACCGCGGGGCGGGCCACGCCGCGGTCCAGCATCCGCCGGGCCGCGGCCCACAGGTTCGCGGGCCTCCCGTGCCACAGCCGCCGGGCCAGGCGCTCGTGGCGGTCCAGCTCCCTCTCCCGTTCGGGGTCGTCGCCGGTGACCGGCCGGTACCACCGGTCCCGGCCGCTGGAGTGGCGGCCGCTGTGCGGCGTGGCCGCCTCGTACTCGCCGTAGTGGTCCAGCCGCAGCAGCGCCCGGCGGCCGTGCGGGGTGTCCGGGTCGAACTCCTCCGGGGCCCAGGTCACCATCTCGCTCGCCAGCAGGGGGAACGCGAACATCCGTCGGGCCAGCGACGCGAAGTCGCCGTCCGGCAGCAGCCGGCGCACCGCCTCCTGGCGCAGCCCCAGCGGGCGCGCCGGGTCGCGGTAGACCCGGGCGAACTCCGCGGTGGACTCCCACACCGCGTCCAGGGTGGCGCCCACGGCCACGTCCGGAAGCCCGCCCCGGGCGCCCGCCCAGCGCACCCACGCGGCCAGCACGTGCGGCATGGCCTCCTGCTCCTCCGGCAGCAGCACCACGCGGCCGGGCAGCCAGTGCAGGAGAAAGGACTCCACCTTGCGCGGGCTGATCCGCGTCGGGCGGCCGCTGTCGACGTCGCAGCCGTGCGCGATGATGTGGTCGGCGCAGCGGCTCGCCGCGTACGAGTCGGAGAGCTCGGCCGCCTCGTCCGAGGCCAGGAAGCGGGCGGCCAGCACGGCGCGCCGGTCGCGCCGCCACACGGGGGCCTGCGGGTCGCCGGCCCCGGGGTGCGGGCCGGGCAGCGTGCGCACCCGTGCGCTGGCCAGGGCGAAGTGGGAGGCCAGTGAGCCCCCGGTCAGATCGGAGACGGTCAGGCCGATCGGCTCGACGGTCGGCCCCGAGGACCGGTCGGTGGACGCCCCCGCCACCATGCGCTCGGTGCGCTCCAGGGCCCGGGACAGCAGGGCCCGCGCCTCCGTGAGCTCGACCCGGGAGAACCGGGCGAACTCGTCCGCGTCGGCCCGCTCGCGGCAGCGGTCGAGCAGCCGGTCGACCTTGGTGGTGACCCAGGCGTCGCGGAGGACGCCGCCGCCGTTGTGGTCCAGGACCAGGATCAGCGCGTGCTCGGGAGGGGGCGGCCCGGCGTCGGGGGCGCGGTCCCCGTCGCGGCTGAACACGCACACCACGTCGTCGGTGTCGCCGAACTGGTCGCTGTTGACATAGGCGGCCACCGGGGTGACCGCGCCCAGCTGGGACGCCCAGCCGGGTACCTGGAGACCGCGTTCCTGGAGGGCGATCACGCCCTGCCCGGCGAGCTCGCGCTGCTCGGAGGACGTGCCCAGCGCGGCGACCGCCGCCAGGACGCCGAGGCCGGCCGGCTTGCCGGAGGCGGTGGCGTGCGCGATCAGGCCCTCCCCGAGCAGCCGCCCGACGTCCACGCCCGGCATCCGCTCGCCCCACCAGCTGCCGAGCAGTTCGCTGAACGCCAGTTCGGCGTCGAGGGGATGGCGCATGGCGAGCATGGCCCGGGAGGCGCGCAGCATCTCGTCGAAGACGGCGCCGGGCACCGGTTCCGGACCTGTGGGCGTGGGAGGTGTAGGGGAGGGCACCGTCCGAGCGTATGACAGCCCCGGGCGTGGGGCTCCCCGTCCGCGCGATCCGGCGGCGGGTCCCTCCGCGGCCGGACGCGGGCGGGGAGCCGCATCCCCCGGGGCGCGGCGCCCGGGGTCCGGGCCGGGGGAGGGGTTCAGCGGGTGCGGGGGGCGGCGCGGTGTCCGGCGAGGAGCGCGGCCCCGGTCCTGAGCGGCGCCTGCCGGACGGCCTGGGAGGGCGGCACGGAGTTCACCATCGCCCGCAGGTGCTCCCGGGCGACCCGCTCGACCAGGTCGGGCGTGACCGTGATGCCCAGGTGCTCGAAGCACTGCCAGGTGTCGCGGACCCGGCGCTCGACACAGCGGTGGGACAGACCGCCGAACTCGTGGTGGAGCCGTGCCGAGATCCGTCTGAGATCCTGGACCGGGAAGGTCGGGAGCATGCGTGCTCACACCCCTAGCTGGAGATGGCCTGGACGGTGACCTCCACCCATTCCACTTGTTCTGGACGTGCTGTCAACCCCTCCTACGGCACGCGGCCGATAAAAAAACATGGATGCGCCGTTTACCCGGAGCCCGCAGTTCCCCCAGGTCAAGGTGGCGAAAGGGATCAATCGGGCGGATAACATTCGCGTTTCAGAGGTTCGAGGTCAAACCGACATCCATCACCCATTGACGGTAATTGCGGGAAAACACGCCGGGGAAACCGCCGGTCCGCCGTGTCCGGACCGCCCGGTGACCTAGCATTTACCTTCCGCCGCCACGGGCGGCCGCCGGCACGAGGGCCGTTGCGCGCGGGCGGGTGTGTCTTATGCTTGAGCCGTGACAGCGGCCGAGAGGGGTCATGGAGCGTGACTCCCGGGAGCCGCGGAGCCTCCGATCCCCCTCGGCGCCGCACCCTCCGGTTCCACCCCGTGGACGGCCCGCGCGGTCGACGGAGGCCACGCGGCCAAGGCAGAAGCCCCAGCGAAAAACGGGTGGGGAATCCGACGGTTCCGGAGGTGTCGAGCAGTTGAGCGCCGAGACGTCCATTCCCCCGCCCCGGCTCAGCAGGGCGCAACTCCCCGACGCGGTGAAATCCCTTCTCACCGACTCCCCGATCGGATTCGCCCTCCTCGGCCCCGACGACGTCTTCGGCACGGTCAACCAGCGGCTCGCCGTCCTCCTCGGACGGACCCCCGCCGAATGCCTCGGCCGGACGCCCGACGACCTCCTGGAGGAGAGCGGCGACCGGGTCGCCGCCGCCAGCCACCGCGCCTCGCTGGCCGGCGTCCGCGAGAGCGGGCACGCGATCCGCGACCGCCACCGCACGCCCTCCGGGCAGGTCTGGGACCTGACCTGGTTCCCCGTCACCGACCCCGGCACGGGGGACGAGCACGTCGCCCTCATCGCCGCGCACGACGGCGGCACCACCCGCCGGGACGAGCAGCGGCTGCGGGCCCTGCTCCAGGCGGGCAACCAGATCGTCTGGGCCGCCGGCTCCGGCGGCGACGTCCACGAGGACTGCCCCCAGTGGAGGGCCGTCACCGGCCAGGACCTCGACCGCTACCTCGGCCGCGGCTGGCTCGACGCGCTCCACCCCGACGACCGCCCCCGCGTCGAACGCGCCTGGGACGACGCCGTCCTCGACATCACGCCCTTCGACGCCATGTTCCGGGTGCGCACCCGCTCCGGCGCCTACAGCCACTACCGTGCGCGCGCCAACCCGATCATGGACGGCGCCGAGACGGCCGAATGGGTCGGCACCCTCGTCGACATCACCACCGAGCGCGAGGCGGACGAGCTGCGCCAGCGTCTCAACCAGCAGCTCAGCGAGGCGGCCATGCGGACCGCGCGCCTCCAGAAGGCCACCTCCGACCTCGCCGAGGCGCTCACCGCCGACGAGGTCGTCAACGCCATGTCGGAGATCGGCCGCTCCGGAGTGGGAGCCGACCACACCTGCGTGGTCCTGCTCGACCGCGACCGCCTGCGCCTCCGCACCATCGCCGCCGCGCAGGCCCACCCGCTGCCCAGGCCCGTGTTCCCCCTGGACCACCCGGACGTCGCGGCCCGGGCGGTCGCCGACGGCCAGCCCCGCCTGGCCGCCAACCCGGCCGAGCTCGCCGTGCTGCTCGACGACGCGCCCATGGCCGCCGAACTCGTCCGGTCCACATCCGAGCGCGCCTGGGTGGCGCTGCCGATGATGGTCGCCGGACGGCCCATCGGGGCGCTGCGCTTCGCCTTCTCCACGCCGCGCGAGGTCACCGACGAGGAGCGCGTGTTCCTGGAGGCCCTGGCGGGCCAGTGCGCGCTCGCGATCGGCCGCGCCACCCTCTACGAGCAGGAGCACAGCACCGCGGAGGAGCTCCAGCGCAGCCTGCTGCCGGAGGAGCTGCCGGCGATCCGGGGCCTGCGGCTCGCCGCCTACTACCGGTCCGGCTCCCAGAACGTGCAGGTCGGGGGCGACTGGTACGACGCCTTCCCGCTGCCCGACGGACGCGTGGCCGGGGTGCTCGGCGACGTCATGGGCAAGGGGATCCCGGCCGCGGCGGGAATGAGTCGCATCCGGAACGCGTTGCGGGCACTGGCGTTCTCCATGCCGGAGCCTGCCGACGTCCTGACCGGACTCGACCGCATGTTCACCGCGACGGAGGGTATGGACCAGGTCACCACACTGGTCTACTTCGTCCTCGACCCCGTCACCGGCCAGCTCGACCTCAGCAACGCGGGACACCTCCCGCCGCTGGTCGTGGCCGGCAGCGCCGGGCCTTCACTGCTCGACACCGAACCCGACACACCACTCGGGATCAGCTCGCCACGAGGTCACCACAAATTCTTCGTGCAACCCGGTAACACCGTCGCCCTGTACTCCGATGGACTGGTTGAGAACCGCAAACGGTCCGTCGACTCCGGACTCGACGAGCTCGTCAGCGTGGCGGCGTCGGCTCCTCCGGAGGTGGTGGGCGATCCACAGCAGATGCTGGAGTACCTTGTTGAGAGCATGCTCGATGGGTATGAGCAGGACGACGACGTCACTCTGCTCGCCGTTCAGCTTCCGGTGATCGATCCCGTGTCGGAGCGGTAGACCGTACGAACAAGTCCATTGCCTTGCCTACAGTGAAGAAGCCGTTCCGCCCCGCGACGCGGCGGTGATCCCCCAGGGGGATGACCTCCGGGAGCGCATACGCTTGAAAGACAAACGGCTTCCCCGCCCCAGTGGGGACGATCCCAGGCCGCAGGTGGGAGAGGGTGTCGTGCCCGGTCCCGACCGGGCGGACCACCGGGTCCGACAATCTCGCCACACGTCCGTTCGAGAGGTGTTTGTGTCATCTGCCAGTTCGACTCGCTCGAAGCAGTCCGAGTCACTGCAAGAGCCCGTCATTCAGCAGCTGATCGAGCGTGGGCGGTCCCAGGGCTTTCTTGAGCCCGAGGACGTGCGCCGTGCCTTCGAAGAGGCCGAAATTCCGATGTCGCAGGCGCAGTCCGTGCTCCGCAGCCTCGCCAAGGAGGGTGTGACCGTACTCGTTCCCGAGTCGGCCTCCTCCCGGCGCAAGGCCCCGCGGCGCAAGACGGCGACCACGCGGTCCACCTCGACCAAGTCCACCACGACGACCACGACGAGCCGGGCCGCCAAGCCCGTGCGCGCCGCGGCCGCCCACGAGCAGCCCGAGACGGTCACCGCGGTGGTCGACTCCGCGGAGGACGCCTCCGGCGCCGCCCGCAAGCCCGCGGCCAAGAAGGCCGCGACCGCCAAGAAGGCGACCGCCCCCAAGAAGGCCGCGGCGGCCAAGAAGACGACCGCGTCCAAGGGCCCGGCGGCCAAGAAGACCGCGACCGCCAAGAAGGCGGGCAAGAAGGACCTCGAACTGGCCGCGGAGGGCGAGTTCGAGGACGACGACGAGGTCCTGGACGACCTCGAGCACACCGGCGCCGAGCTGGAGCTGGTCGAGGACACCCCGGACACCCCGGACCCCTCGGACAAGGACGCCAAGCCGGCCAAGCCCGAGGCCGTGGGCGCGCCGTCCAAGAAGCCCGACAAGGAGGACGAGTCCTTCGTCCTCTACGACGATGACGACGACGCCCCCGCAGCCCAGGTGGTCGCGGCCGGAGCCACCGCGGACCCGGTCAAGGACTACCTGAAGCAGATCGGCAAGGTGCCGCTCCTCAACGCCGAGCAGGAGGTCGAGCTCGCCAAGCGGATCGAGGCCGGCCTGTTCGCCGAGGAGAAGCTCTCCGACGAGGCCGACATCCTCACCTTCGAGCTGCGCGACGAGCTGGAGTGGATCGCCGAGGACGGCGGCCGGGCCAAGAAGCACCTGTTGGAGGCCAACCTCCGGCTGGTCGTGTCGCTCGCCAAGCGCTACACGGGGCGCGGCATGCTGTTCCTGGACCTGATCCAGGAGGGCAACCTCGGCCTGATCCGCGCGGTGGAGAAGTTCGACTACACCAAGGGCTTCAAGTTCTCGACCTACGCCACGTGGTGGATCCGCCAGGCGATCACCCGCGCGATGGCCGACCAGGCCCGCACCATCCGCATCCCGGTGCACATGGTCGAGGTCATCAACAAGCTGGCCCGCGTCCAGCGCCAGATGCTCCAGGACCTGGGCCGCGAGCCCACCCCGGAGGAGCTGGCCAAGGAACTCGACATGACCCCGGAGAAGGTCGTCGAGGTGCAGAAGTACGGTCGCGAGCCGATCTCCCTGCACACCCCGCTGGGCGAGGACGGCGACAGCGAGTTCGGTGACCTCATCGAGGACTCCGAGGCGATCCAGCCGGGCGAGGCCGTCAGCTTCACCCTGCTCCAGGAGCAGCTGCACTCGGTCCTGGACACCCTGTCCGAGCGCGAGGCCGGCGTCGTCTCCATGCGGTTCGGGCTCACCGACGGCCAGCCGAAGACTTTAGACGAGATCGGCAAGGTCTACGGGGTCACCCGTGAGCGCATCCGGCAGATCGAGAGCAAGACGATGTCGAAGCTCCGTCACCCGTCGCGTTCGCAGGTGCTCCGCGACTACCTGGACTAGGTCCCCCGGGTAGTCCCGACCGAAGCAGGACCGAGACCGTTGTGCCGTCCCGACCGCGTGCGGGGCGGCACAACGGCTTCCGGCGCCGGGTCGGCCCACGGGCGTGGCGACCCCCGCGTGTCCTCCGGCGCCCGGTGGAGCGTCCCTTCCCGCGTGCGGGTCCGGCCTCCCGGGGTGTGTCCTTCATCCATCCGACGCCGCCCATGGTGTCGTACGCGCTGTAGGTGCGGCATAAAGTTGCGATACCGAGTCGTTATGTCGCGGGGAGTGACTGTGGGTCACCCCCGCCTCACGCTCCCGCCTCAGTCGCGGACGACCACGTCCATGACGCGAGGGGCCCCCGCCCGCGCCGCGGGCGCCAGCTCCGCGGTGTGCCCCAGGTCCCGCAGAGCCGCCACCAGCTCCTCCGGGGTGTCGGCGTCCACGCCCTCCACCAGGAGCGCGCGGGCGATGTCGCCCCGGGTGGCCTTGGCCATGTGGCTGACCACCGACCGCTCGACGGTCCCGCCCACCTCGCGCTCGCGCAGCACGCGCACCGCGACGGTGCGCCCGGCCGCGGCGCCGGTCGGCCTGAAGGCCGCCGCGTAGGCGGCCGAACGGCAGTCCACCAGCAGCCGCCCCTCGGCGAGCCCGCCCAGGGGGTCCGCCAGCGCACGTCGCCAGTGGGCGCCCAGACCACCCAGAGGGGGCAGCCGCACCCCCATGGACAGCCGGTAGGGCGGAAGCCGGTCGGCGGGGCCGACGACGCCCCACAGGCCGGAGAAGACCAGCACCCGCTCGCGGACCCGGCCGGCCGCGGGGGAGTCGAGGAGGCCGGGCAGTCCCAGCCGCTCGTAGAGGACGCCCGTGTACAGCTCGGCGGCGCGCAGCGTCGGCGCGGTGGCCGCGTCCAGGTTGCGCTTGAGGGCGTCGGCCTGGTTGGCGGTCAGGCCCAGCACGTCCATGGCGACGTCCTCGGGGCCCGCGCACAGCTCCGTCAGTGCCGCCAGCACCTGTTCGCGGGCCGGTGCGAGCTCGGGCAGCGTGAGCGAGCCCGGGTCCAGGCGCGGCCCCTCCCCGGAACCGGCCTTGCCCTCGGACGGCGGCAGCAGGACGAGCATGGTGCGGACTCCAGAAGGGGCGGGGCAGTGGGTTCCCGCCCATGTTAGGGCGTGTTCGGCGGTGCCGGGCGGATACCCGGGGATCCGCCCGCGAGGTCGGCGGCGCCCGGTCCCGGGGCGGACCGCCGGCCCCCGCACGGGGAGCGCCGCCCTGCCGGGACCGCCGCCGCGTGCGCGGAGCGGCGTGCGGGCCGTCCTCCCGCGGCCGGAGGCACGACGGTCCTCCGGCCGCGGGAGGACGCCGGGCCCGTGCCCCCCGGGGTCGCGCGACCGCCGCGGCGGGCCGCCCGGTAGCATCGTCCGCTTCCGACGAGGACTCCGGGGAGCGGGCATGCACGAGTGGGCGGCGAGGGTGGCGCGGGACTGGCCCGCGTTCACCGTGGAGACGCGCGGTGGCTGGAGGCTCGGCCTCGCCGACGGGGTGACCAAGCGGGCGAACTCCGCGCTGGTCCTGGACCCCGGCGCGGACGTCGCCGAGGTCACCGCCTACTACACCGGGCACGGGGTGAGGCCCTGCGCACAGGTGTGGCCGGGGGAGGAGGCCGTGGACGCCAGGCTGGCCGAGCACGGCTACGAGGTGGTGGAGCCCACCCTCGTCCTCGCCCGCGGCCTGGACGAGCGCCCCGCCGCCGAGGGCGCCTCCCTGATCACCGCGCGTCCCACCCCCGCGTGGTCCGCCCTGTTCGGGCGCACGGGCGTGGACGCGCGCACGGCGGGCACCGTCACGCGCATCCTCGGACAGGTCGGCACGGCCTACGGTGTCGCCGCCTCGGGGGAGGGCCGGGGCTGCGCCGTCCTGGACGGGGAGTCGGTCGGGATCTGCGCCATGGTCACCGACCCCGGGGCCCGCGGGAAGGGCGTGGCCACGGGCCTCCTCGCCGACCTGCTGCGGTGGGCGTACGACGAGGGGGCGCGGAGCGCCTACCTGTGCGTCGTGGAGGGGAACGAGCCCGCCCTGCGGCTGTACGGCGGCGCAGGGTTCGTCCCGGTCTCCCGCTACCACAACCGGGTCCTGGGCTGAGGGGGAGGTGACCCCGCACACAACGGGACGGCGGCCCCTGGCGGGGCCGCCGTCGCTGTCAGGCCGTCTTCTCTTGTGCTCGTGTGGCTAACGCTCGTCCGCGGAGTTCTTGCTCTCGGTGAGCTTGTCGGTCTCGTCCTGGATGTCCGAAGCGATCTTTCGGAGAGAGTCGTCGTGCTTGCGCATGTGGTGCGCGCAGAACAGGAGTTCGCCGCCGGAGTTCAGCAGCACCCGGACGTAAGCCTGTGCACCACAGCGGTCGCAACGGTCAGCAGCCGTCAGCGGCTGGGTGGGGGCAAGGGTTCCAGTCACTTCGCCATCCTCAATACTCGGCGTTAGTCACCTCTGACAACATCTAACCCGACCCAGACGTTCCCAACCAGCCGCCGTGTACGCCGACAGCGGAATCTGCCTGGTTGGTGCCTGGAAGGAACGCTTTGGGACCTTTCTCGTCGGTCGTCTGCTCTCGGTCTCGTTCTACCCCGGGGAGGGCCCTGCATCCCCGGAAAAGGGGAGTATCCAGGTCGCATCCACCAGAGGTGGTAGTCTCGCGCGGGGCGGGACCCGTGCTCCCTTCGCCCCTGTACCAGCGGAACACGCTCGTGCGCTCCCGGCGACGACGCCGGACGGCGCCCCGGCGGCGCACGCCCGCCCAGCCCGCCACGTGCGACGGAAAGCGACCGGCGCGCCGCGGCCAGGCCCCCCTTTCGTCGGTGCGGCGCGGTACAAAGGGCACGCACCGCATCAGACCCCGATGGCCCTCGAAACGCAGGAGATGTCCGAGTGACCGCCTTGACCGCAGCCGTCCACGACCCGGGGGACTACTCAGCCCGGCACCTGTCGGTCCTCGAGGGTCTGGAGGCGGTGCGCAAACGCCCGGGCATGTACATCGGGTCCACCGACAGCCGCGGCCTCACCCACTGCATGTGGGAGATCATCGACAACTCCGTGGACGAGGCCCTGGGTGACTTCTGCGGCCGGATCGACGTCACGCTCCACGCCGACGGCTCGGTGGCGGTGAGCGACGACGGACGCGGCATCCCGGTCGACCTCGAGCCCAAGTCCGGGCTCTCCGGCGTGGAGCTGGTCATGACCAAGCTCCACGCGGGCGGCAAGTTCGGCTCCGGCTCCTACACCGCCTCCGGCGGTCTGCACGGCGTCGGCGCCTCGGTCGTCAACGCCCTCTCCGCCCGGGTCGACGTGGAGGTGGACCGCCAGGGCCGCACCCACGCGATGAGCTTCCGCCGGGGCATCCCCGGCCGCTTCGCGGGCCCCGGGCCCGACGCCGAGTTCACCCCCTCGTCCGGCCTGGACCAGATCCGCAAGGTCGCCCAGAGGACCACCGGCACCCGCATCCGGTTCTGGCCGGACATGCAGATCTTCCTCAAGGACGCGGAGATCGCCCGCGAGAACCTGCTGGACCGGGCCCGCCAGACCGCCTTCCTCGTCCCGGGGCTGACCATCTCGGTGCGCGACGAGCGCGCGGAGGGCGTGCCCGCCCACGAGGAGGAGTTCCGCTTCGACGGCGGCATCGGCGAGTTCTGCACCTTCCTGGCACCGGACGACCCGATCAGCGACGTCCTGCGCATCCAGGGCAGCGGGAGCTTCACCGAGACCGTCCCCGTCCTCGACGACGCCGGCCACATGGTGCCCGCCGACGTCGAGCGCCGCCTCGACGTCGACGTCGCCCTGCGCTGGGGCACCGGCTACGACACCACCGTGCGCTCCTTCGTCAACGTGATCGCCACCCCCAAGGGCGGTACCCACATCAACGGCTTCGAGCGCGCCCTGGTGCGGGTCGTCAACGACCAGCTGCGCGCCACCAAGCTGCTCCGGAACAGCGACGACCCCGTCACCAAGGACGACACGCAGGAGGGGCTCACCGCGGTCGTCACCGTCCGCCTGCCCGAACCGCAGTTCGAGGGCCAGACCAAGGAGATCCTCGGCACCTCCGCCGCGACCCGCATCGTCTCCCAGGTGGTCGGCAAGGAGCTCCGCGAGTTCCTCACCTCCACCAAGAAGCTGGAGAAGGCCAAGGCCCGCACCGTGCTGGAGAAGGTCGTGGGCGCCGCCAAGGCGCGCCTGGCCGCCCGCCAGCAGAGGGAGACCCAGCGGCGCAAGAACGCCCTGGAGAACTCGGCGCTGCCCGCCAAGCTGGTGGACTGCCGCAGCGAGGGGCTGGAGCACAGCGAGCTGTTCATCGTCGAGGGGGACTCCGCGCTGGGCACCGCCAAGCTCGCGCGCAACTCGGAGTTCCAGGCGCTGCTGCCGATCCGGGGCAAGATCCTCAACGTGCAGAAGTCGTCGGTCACCGACATGCTCAAGAACGCCGAGTGCGCCGCGATCCTCCAGGTCATCGGGGCGGGGTCGGGCCGGACCTTCGACATCGACGCCGCCCGCTACGGCCGGATGATCCTCATGGCAGACGCGGACGTGGACGGCGCGCACATCCGCTGCCTGCTGCTCACGCTCATCTACCGCTACATGCGGCCGATGCTGGAGGCCGGCCGGGTGTTCGCGGCGGTGCCGCCGCTGCACCGCATCGAGCTGACCAACGTCCGGCGCAAGCGGGGCGCCAAGCCCGAGGACCGCTACATCTACACCTACTCCGACGCCGAGCTCCAGCGCACGCTGCTGGACCTGGAGAAGCGCAAGGTCGGCTGGAAGGAGCCGGTGCAGCGGTACAAGGGCCTGGGCGAGATGGACGCCGACCAGCTGGCGGAGACCACCATGGACCCGCGCCACCGGACCCTGCGCCGGATCCGGGTCGAGCAGGCCGAGGAGGCCGCGGCCGTGTTCAACCTGCTGATGGGCAACGAGGTGGCGCCGCGCCGCAAGTTCATCCAGCAGGGCGCCCAGGAGCTGGACATCGCCCGCGTCGACATCTGACCGGGACGGGGGCCGCGAGGCCCCCGCGCGAAGGGCCCGCACCCCGGTGCGGGCCCTTCGCGCGTCCTCAGGGGGCGGCGGGGGGCTCCCACACGCCCTCCCCGAGGAACCGGTCGATGGAGGCCCGGTAGGGGGCGGGGTCCAGGCCCTTCTGCGCCACCCAGCCGTCGTCGTAGTAGCTGTGCTGGTAGCGTTCGCCGCCGTCGCAGATCAGGGTGACCACACTGCCCCTGCGGCCCTCACGGAGCATCCTGGCGACGAGGTGCCACACCCCCCACAGGCTGGTGCCCGTCGAGCCGCCGGCGGACAGGCCGGTGTGGTCGTACAGGTGCCGCATCGCGGCGATGCTCGCCGCGTCGGGCACGGGGATCATGAGGTCGATCACGGAGGGGACGAAGCTCGGCTCCATCCGGGGGCGGCCGATCCCCTCGATCCTGGAGGGCATCCCCGTGGCGTAGTCCGGGGCGCCGGTGACCCAGCCGGGGAAGAACGCCGAGTTCTCCGGGTCCACCACGGCCAGCCGGGTGTCCATCCGCCGGTACCGCAGGTACCGCCCGATGGTCGCGGACGTGCCCCCGGTGCCCGCCCCCACCACGATCCAGTCGGGACAGGGGTAGCGCTCCATGCCGAGCTGCTCGAAGATCGACTCGGCGATGTTGTTGTTCCCGCGCCAGTCGGTGGCCCGCTCGGCGTAGGTGAACTGGTCCATGTAGTGGCCGCCGCTCTCCGCCGCGAGCCGCTCCGCCTCGGTGTACATCGCGGGCGGGCTGTCCACGAAGTGGCACCGGCCGCCGTACCGCTCGATGAGGGCGATCTTCTCCGGACTGGTCCTGCGCGGGATGACCGTGATGAAGTCCAGCCCGATCAGCTGCGCGAAGTAGGCCTCCGAGACCGCGGTGGACCCCGAGCTGGCCTCCACGATCGTGGTGCCCTCGCGGATCCACCCGTTGGCGAGCCCGTACAGGAACAGCGAACGCGCCAGCCGGTGCTTGAGGCTGCCGGTGGGGTGCACCGACTCGTCCTTCAGGTACAGGTCGATGCCCCATTCCGGGGGCAGGGGGAACACGTGCAGGTGGGTGTCGGCCGAACGGTTCGCGTCCGCCACGACCTTGCGGACCGCCTCGTCGACCCAGGCGCGGGTACCGTCGTCGCTGCGGTCCACCCACGGGGCGGCGTCGTCCGGTTCCGGACCGGTTGGTGAGGATGCCATGGTCAGCAGGGTAGCCCTCCCGGGTCCCCGGCCCCTCCGCGCCCCGGGAGCGGGCGCCGGTCCCCCGCGGCCTCCCCGGCACACGGGAGGCCGGGCCCCTCGGGCCCGGCCCGGGTCGCGGGGGCGCGGCCGCCCGGCCGGCGGCCCCGGTGCGGGGGAGGGCGCGCCGGGCGGCGCGCCTCAGTCCAGCGATCCCCCGGACATCACCGAGTACATGCGCCGGTAGGTGGCCGCCTCGTCGTGGCGGCTCTGGCGCTCCAGCGTGCGGGCGAGCGCGATGTGCGCCCAGTTGTCCACCGGGTCCAGCTCGATGATCCTGCGGAAGGTCCTCTCGGCCTTGTTGAGCTGAGCGGAGTGGAAGTAGGCGCGTCCGAGCAGCTCCAGCAGCGACCTGCTGTCGGGATCGTGCTCGACGACGGGTTCGAGGGTGCGGGCCGCGTAGATCGGGTCGCCCAGTTCCATGAACATGCGGGCGCGGTTGTAGGTCTCGTAGGTGCTCTCTTCCACGGTGCTCCTTCCGACGGTGCGAACCGTCCCGGATCACAACGGCCAGGGGTCTGGCCGCATTCCCTGGTGTGGCGTGTGGGGTGGAGGCGCTTGGTGAGGTCTGGTGTGACCCATTGGCGCCACCACCCCCATCAGAGAGATCCCCGCACACGGGGCCCGCACACGCGATCCGCCCTCCGGGCCGGGGCCCGGGAGGCGCGGACGGCGCTCCGCGCCGCGTCGTCAGAGGTCCGTGGGGGAGATCCGCCCGGTGTCCACGTCGTAGATCGCGCCCGCGACGGGCAGGCCGGCGGGGAGCAGCGGATGGTGGCGGATGCGCTCCAGATCGTGCCCCAGCGCGCCCAGCTGGTCGCTGTTCGTGTGGAACTCCAGGCTCCGCGTGTCGACCCCGTACTCCTGCTGGATGAGGTCGTGGACGGCGTCGTCGCCGGGCACCGACGCCATCTTGCAGCGGGTGTGCGGAAGGACCAGCACCCGCTCGACCCCGAGCAGGTACACCGCCAGCACCAGGGTGCGCAGCGTGTCGTCGGTCACCCGGGCGCCCGCGTTGCGCAGGATCTTGGCGTCGCCCGGCTCCAGACCGAGCATGTCCAGGGGCTCGATCCTGGAGTCCATGCAGGTCACCAGGGCGAGGCCGCGCCCCGCGACCGGTTTGAGCCCGGCCAGCGAGAAGCCGGCCGCGTAGTCCGCGTTGGCCGCGAACACGTCGTCGAAGGCGCCTGCGGAGGGGACGGCACCGTTGTTGTCACCCACGTGGAGTCACTCCCTTGTCCTTGGTCACAGCTGTGCCGTGCGCACCGGAGCACTCCGGTGCGCACGGCACGGGGTGGAGGGGTCAGGCGCCGGGGCCGGAGATCCCGGAGTCGGTCTGACCGCTACCAACAGTAACGATCGCCCTCGGGAGGGCGTCACCCGACCCGTCCCGACGGTCGCTGGTGTCGGGAAGCCGGACGGGCTTGCCGTCCGCCCGCGAGGCGCGGGCCGGGGCCCGGCCGATCCAGCCGAACAGCAGGGTGTCCTCGCCCTTCAGGTAGCGGTGGCACCGCACGCCGCCCGTGGCGCGGCCCTTCGTCGGATAGGTCTCGAACGGCGTCACCTTGGCCGAACCGGCCTGTGTGCCCTCCAGTGCGCTGGAGGAACCGGAGACGGTGACCACCACCGAGTCCTCCGGGCTCGGGACGGCGCCGAACCAGAGCACGCGGGCCTCCTCCGACAGGCGCACGCCCGCCACGCCCCCCGCCGGCCTGCCCTGCGGGCGCACGGTGCTCGCGGAGAAGCGCAGCAGCTGGGCCTCCGAGGTGATGAAGGCGAGGTCCTCCTCGCCGGAGGAGAGCTGTGTGACGCCGATGACGCGGTCGTCGTCCTTGAGCGCGATGACCTCGAAGTCGTCCTTGTTGGGCGGGTAGTCCGGGGCGACGCGCTTGACCACGCCGCCGACCGTGCCCACGGCGAAGCCGGGGCCCGACGCGTCCATGGCCACCACCGACACGACGCGCTCGCCCTCCTCGAGCTGGACGAACTCCCCGACGTCCAGGCCGGAGGCCAGGGGCGGGCGCTCGTCGTCGCGGTCCGGCAGCTCGGGCAGCTCCACCACCGGGACGCGGATCATCCGGCCGAGGTCGGTGACCAGGCCGACGTCCGAGCGCGAGGTGGTGGGCACCGACACGTGGATCGCGTCGTGCCGGGTGCGCAGCCCCTCGTAGACGCGCGGCGCCGCGGCGCCCTTGCTGCGGCCGATGGCGCCGTCGACGCCGAACAGCACGTGGCAGGGCTGGTCGGCCATCTCCAGCGGGACGACCGCGCTGCGGGCGGCCCCGTCGCTCTCCCGCAGCTGGGTGCGGCGCGGGGTGGCGAACTCCTTGGAGACGTCGGCGAGCTCCTTGGAGACCACGCGGCGCAGCTTCTTGTCCGACTCCAGGATCGCGGTGAGGGAGTCGATCTCCTGGTTGAGCTTCTCCCGCTCGGTCTCCAGCTCCAGTCTGTCGAACCGGGTCAGGCGGCGCAGCGGGGTGTCCAGGATGTAGCGGGCCTGGGTGTCGGACAGGCCGTAGGCGCCCATCAGGGACTCGCGGGCCGCCGCCGTGTCGTCGGCCTCGCGGATGAGGGCGATGACGCGGTCGATGTCCAGCAGGGCCGTGACCAGGCCGTCCACCAGGTGCAGGCGCTCCTGCCGCTTCGCGCGGCGGAACTCGCTGCGGCGGCGGACGACCTCCAGGCGGTGGTTGACGTACACCTCGAGGAGTTCGCGCAGGCCCAGGGTCTGGGGCTGGCCTTCCACGAGGGCGACGTTGTTGATGCCGAAGGACTCCTCCATCGGCGTGAGCCGGTAGAGCTCCTCCAGCACGGCCTCGGGGTTGAAGCCGTTCTTGAGCTCGATGACCAGGCGCAGGCCCTGGGTGCGGTCGGTGAGGTCCTTCAGGTCCGAGATGCCCTGGAGCTTCTTGGACTGCACCAGCTCCTTGATGCGGCTGACGACCTTCTCGGGGCCCACGTTGTAGGGGAGGGCCGTGACGACCAGGCCGGTACGGCGCGCGGAGACCTTCTCGATGGCGACGGTGGCGCGCGTCTTGAAGGTGCCCCGGCCGCTGCGGTAGGCGTCGCGGATGCCGTCCAGCCCGACGATGGTGCCGCCCGTGGGCAGGTCCGGGCCGGGCACGAACTCGGTGAGCTCCTCCAGGGTCGCGTCGGGGTGGGAGATCAGGTGGCGTGCGGCGGCGATGACCTCGCCCAGGTTGTGGGGGGCCATGTTGGTGGCCATGCCCACGGCGATGCCGGACGCCCCGTTGACCAGCAGGTTGGGGAAGGCGGCGGGGAGGACCTCGGGTTCGGTCTCCTGGCCGTCGTAGTTGGGCTTGAAGTCGACGACGTTCTCGTCGATGGACGAGACCAGCAGCTCGGCGGCGCGGTCCAGACGGGCCTCGGTGTAGCGCATGGCGGCGGGGGCGTCGTCGCCGCCCAGCGAACCGAAGTTGCCGTGGCCGTCGACCAGGGGCACGCGCATGGCGAAGGACTGGCTGAGGCGGACGAGGGCGTCGTAGATGGCGCTGTCACCGTGGGGGTGGAGCCGTCCCATCACGTCCCCGACCACACGGGCGCACTTGACGTGCCCGCGGTCGTGGCGGAGCCCCATCTCGTTCATCTGGTAGAGGATGCGCCGCTGAACCGGCTTCATGCCGTCGCGGGCGTCGGGGAGCGCGCGTTGGTAGATGACCGAGTACGCGTACTCCAGGAAGCTGCCTCGCATCTCCTCGGAGACGTCGATGTCGATGATCTTCTCGGCGAGATCCTCGGGGGGACGGGAAGTAGTACGGGCCATGTCCGTAATTCTGGCCTGTGCCGGAGACTGAAACGTACGCGGACGCGTGGTTGGACGTGTGTGAGTCGCGCGACTGAGGGGTTTTGACCCCTTGCGACGTGGTTTTCGCCCCGGATGCGCGGAGGGGGCGAAAACCACGTCGCGTGACCGGGATGCCCGGTCAGCCGCGGGTCACGGCCTGTTCGCCGGCGGGGACCTCGAGCGAGGCCCCGTCGGAGAAGGTGACGGTCACCGGGGACGGGCCCGGGTTGAAGGCGGTGTAGGTGCGGGTCCCGCCGTCGTCGAACACCGCGTAGTGGGCGGTGTCGGCGGTGACGGAGGCGTCGACGGTGCCGGCCTCGGCGAGGGTGGAGACCCACTGGTAGGTGTGCGGCTTGGAGCTGCCCGCCTCGGGCTCGTAGCTCTGCCACTGCTCCTCGAACATGCGCAGGGCGTCGTCGCCGTCGGAGAGGGCCCGGTGCGCCCAGTGGATGTCCCTCCAGATCTCCGGCTCGCGACCCAGCCTGTCCACGAGCGACCGGTAGACGGTCCCGGCGTGTTCGGGGTCGTGGCCGAGGTAGAGCGACCCGGCGGTGATGGGCAGGTAGTTGATGCCGTAGTGCTCCTCGTCCCCGCCGTCCCACCAGATGCGGTAGTCGCCGCCGTCGCCCCACACCATGCCGACGACGTCGTGCCCGAAGTCCTCGGGGAACGCGCCCCCGTCCCCGTTCTGCCAGTAGCGGGAGACGGTGGAGGCCTGCGTGGTGTGCAGGTACACGCCGAGGTCGCGGATCTCCTCGTCGCCGGTCAGGGAGCCGAACAGGGTGGTGGCGGCGGCGAAGTGCATGCCCTCGGAGGAGGACTCCTGGTTGTTGCCCGCGGCGAAGCCGGCGTGCCCGGACGCCCACCCGTGCCCGGCGTAGGGCGAGAAGGAGCGCAGGCGCGGGAACATCGGGTCGTCGGGGTCGGTGGCGGCCACGTCGCGGATCAGGAGGCGGACCATGCCGCCCCAGGCGTCCTCGGCCGCCCACGCGCGGTCGTAGCGGGCGACGACGGCGGCGGCCGAGACGATGTAGCCGTAGTGGAAGTCGTGGTCGTTGAGCTCCTGGGCGGCTCCGAAGCTGTCGGGGTAGCCGAGCATGGTCCCCCACTCGGCGTCGTAGTGGAACTGGCGGGAGCCCCCGGCCGTCAGCCAGTCCTCCAGACGGCCCCTGACCAGGTCGAGGAGCTCGTCACGGGCCTCGGTGTGGCCGATGGAGTCGGCGATGGGGACGAGCTGGGCGAGGCGGCCCATGGCCTTGCCGTCCCAGTAGGTGTCGCCGGGCTCGGGGAACGGCTCGCCGTCGGCGAGGACCTCGTCGATGAGCTGCCGCATCCGGTCGCGGTCGGCGCCCTCGGCCGTGGGCAGGCCGGGCAGCATGCCGTTGGTGGTCAGCTCCGTCGTGAAGCTCCCGCCCTCCGCGACGCGCATCTCGCCGCGCGGGGACGTGTAGGACAGGCCGGTCACGTCGGTGACGGCGTTGTCCCACTGGTGGGGGTAGAGCGCCATGAGGGTGCCGGTGCGGTCGCCCTCGACCGCCTCGGTCTCCACCCGGTAGGTGCTGGTCAGGGTGGCCCCGGCCTCGTCGTAGTCGTAGTCGACCACGGAGCCGGTGACGACGGAGTGGGCGTAGGGGGCGAAGGCGTCCAGGTCTTCGGGGGAGGGGAGGACGGCGACGGAGTAGTGGCCGCCGTCGCCGGTGGCGGCGGTGAAGGTGTCGCCCGACCGGGTCCAGGGGGAACCCGACGGCGCGAACAGCGCGTAGTGGCGGCCGCCGACGCTCGCGCCGACGACGGAGCCGTCCTCGTGCCACACGTCGGGTGCGCCGCTGAAGCTCACCTCGGCGTCGCCGCCGCTGGTCTCGGCGTAGGCGAAGGGCAGGCCCTGCCCGATGGTGACGCGGAGGGTGGGGCCGCCGCCCGCCCACTCGGCGGTGACCGTCCAGTCGCCGCTGTCGGCGACCCGGGTGTCGGGGGAGTCGAGGCCGACCGCGCCCAGGGAGAGGTCGGGGACGTGGGGGAACTCGTACTTGAGGCCGTCGGCCACGAGCCGGGGGGTGTCGGGGTAGCCCATCTCCAGGCCGCCCTCGTGGGGGTGGTAGCTGGCGGGGTGGGCGAAGAGGTTCTCGCCGTGGGGGTTCTCCGGGTAGCGCTGGAAGATGAGGGAGGACCACCACTCGTTGGTGGGGGCCGCGCCCTCGTAGTCGTCGGTGACCTTGGGGGAGGCCGGTGCGCCGCTGAGGTCGGAGGGGCCGGAGGCCCCGGCCGGGAGGGTGTCGGTGTAGCTGCCGGATCCCACGGGGACGGCCGCGGCGCCCGTGGCCGCCGCGGTGGTCGCGGGGACGGGCCCGGTGAGCGCCGGGAGGGCGGCGCCGGTGAGGAGGAGGGCGGCGCCGGCCGCCAGGAGCGCGGGCCGGGCGGGCCCTCCCCGTCGTCGGGCCGGGGCCTCGGGGGAGGCGTGTCGGGGGCCGGTACGGCCCCGTGGTCGGTGCATGTCCGTGTCCTTCCGCGGTGCGTGTCGCGAGGAGTCGGGAGCGCTCCCAGACGCGAGCGCCCCAGACGTGAGCCCTGGCGTCGAGTGTTCAGATACCGGTTCGGGAGTGCAATGCCGGGAAGACGGATAGTTTCCGTTTCGTTACGCGGAGTGTTCTGGGGCTCTTTCCGGATGCGGTCCCCCCGGGGACCGGGTGCGGCGGGCGCCCCGGCGCCGCGCCGGAGCGGAGGTCCTCGCGCGTTCTGCCTGTGGACGACCCCTCCGATGTCCTCCGGCTCTGGTACCAAGGAGGACATGGCCACACCCACCGCTGACACCACCGTCCCCGCCGACGCCTCCGGCGGCGCGCTCCGCGAGCAGGCCGAGGCGCACCTCCGGGCCCTGGCCGGGGACTCCGCACGGCTGCGCGAGGACCAGTGGACCGCCATCCGCGCCCTGGTCGCCGAACACCGCAGGGCACTCGTCGTCCAGCGCACCGGCTGGGGCAAGTCGGCGGTGTACTTCGTCGCCACCGCCCTGCGCCGGGCGGAGGGCGCGGGCCCGACCGTCATCGTCTCGCCGCTCCTGGCCCTGATGCGCAACCAGATCTCGGCCGCTGAGCGGGCCGGCATCCGGGCCCGGACCATCAACAGCTCCAACACCACCGCGTGGGAGGCGACCTACGCCGACGTCGCCGCGGGCGAGGTCGACGTCCTGCTGGTCAGCCCCGAGCGGCTCAACAACCCGGAGTTCCGCGACCGGGTCCTGCCGGAGCTCGCCGCGGGCGCGGGCCTGGTCGTCATCGACGAGGCCCACTGCGTCTCCGACTGGGGCCACGACTTCCGCCCCGACTACCGGCGCATCCGGTCCCTGCTGCACGACCTGCCGGACGGGGTGCCCGTCCTGGCCACCACGGCCACGGCGAACGAGCGGGTCACCCGCGACGTCGCCGAGCAGCTCCAGGCGGGCGGCGAGCGCCAGGACACCCTGGTGCTGCGCGGCTCGCTGGAGAGGGAGAGCCTGCGGCTGGCCGTGGCGCGGCTGCCCGACCCCACGGCCAGGCTCAGCTGGCTCGCGGAGCACCTCCCCAAGATCCACGGGTCGGGGATCGTGTACACGCTGACCGTCAGCGCCGCCCAGGAGACCGCCCGCTTCCTCCGGGAGCAGGGGCTGGAGGTGCGCGCCTACACCGGGCAGACCGACCCCGACGAGCGCCGGGAGGCCGAGGACGACCTCCTCGCCAACCGGGTCAAGGCGCTGGTGGCCACCAGCGCGCTCGGCATGGGCTTCGACAAGCCCGACCTGGGGTTCGTCGTGCACCTCGGCGCGCCGCAGTCCCCGATCTCCTACTACCAGCAGGTCGGCCGCGCCGGACGCGGCGTGGAGCGCGCCGAGGTGGTCCTGCTGCCCGGCCGCGAGGACACCCAGATCTGGGAGTACTTCGCGGGGCTCTCGTTCCCGCCGGAGCAGACCGTGCGCCAGACCCTGGACGTGCTCGCGGCGGAGGGCCGGCCCCTGTCCGTGGCCGCGCTGGAGACCCGGGTGGACCTGCGCCGCACCCGGCTGGAGCAGATGCTGAAGGTCCTGGACGTGGACGGCGCGGTCCGCCGGGTCCGCGGCGGGTGGGAGGCCACCGGTCGGCCGTGGAGCTACGACGCGGAGCGGTACGCGGCCGTCACCGAGGCGCGTGAGCGGGAGCAGCGCGCCATGCTCGACTACATCGACCTCGACACCTGCCGCATGGAGTTCCTGCGCCGCCAGCTGGACGACCCCGAGAGCGTCGCCTGCGGGCGCTGCGACGTGTGCACGGGCGAGTACTGGAGCACCGACGTGGACCCCGGGCGCCGTGAGGCCGCGGCGGAGCACCTCGACCGGCCGGGCACGCCCATCGCCCCGAGGCGGCAGTGGCCGTCCGGCATGGACACCCTGGGGGTGGGCCTGACCGGGAAGATCAAGGACGACCTCCGCGCGGGCGAGGGACGGGCCCTGGGCCGCCTCACCGACATCGGGTGGGGCAACGAGCTGAGGCGCGTGCTCGCGGACGACGCGCCGGACGCCCCGGTGGACGAGCGGATGCTCCAGGGCGTCGTGCGGGTCCTCGCCACGTGGGGCTGGGAGCGCCGGCCGGTCGGCGTCGTCGTGATGCCGTCCCGCACACGGCCCGCCCTGATCGACGACCTCGCCTCCCGCCTGTCCCGGCTGGGGAGGCTGACCCCGGTCGGGGCGCTGGAGTACGGAGGGGCCGTGGAGCAGAGGAAGCACAACAGCGCCATGCGCCTGGCCCAGGTGTACGCGTCCCTGCGCGTCGGCGACGAGCTGCGCGAGCGGCTGGCGGCGGTCCAGGCCGAGACGCCCGGACCGGTCCTGCTGGTGGACGACTACACCGACACCGGCTGGAGCCTGACCGTGGGCGCCGCCCTGCTCAGGAGCGCGGGCGCCCCCGAGGTGCTGCCGCTGACCCTGGCCACCACCGGGGGCTGAGCGCCGCCGCGGGGTGCGGGCCCGCCGTCCCCCGACGCGGACCGGCGGGTGTGCCGCGGCGCTAGCCGCGGCACACCCGCCGGAACGGAGGCGTGCGGGGTCAGCGGATGCGCTGGCCGCGGGGGGCGCCGCGCCGGACGGGCTGGCCCTCCCCCAGGTCGGGCCGGGCGCCCGGCTGGTGCAGGGCCCGCGCGGCCAGGCGGTGGGCGCGGCCCAGCGCCTCCTTGGGATGGCGGCCGGCGAGCCACGCCGGGAGGAACCCCGCGATGAAGGCGTCGCCGGCCCCCACGGAACCGGGGGAGGGCTCCACCGGCTCGGCGGGAGCGGTCACGCAGTCGTCACGGGTCTTGGACGCCCACAGGCCGCCGCCCTGGCCCAGCTTGAGCACCACGTTGGGGAACCAGGCGGTCAGCACCTTCGCCGCGGCCTCGGGGTCCTCCCGGCCGGTCAGCACCCTGGCTTGGTCGACGTTGGCGAACAGCAGCCGCGCGCCCTGGGTCCAGTCCAGGAAGTTCTCGGCGCCCGCGCGCTCCAGCGGTGCGTGCGAGCCGCCGTCGACCGAGATCGACATCCCGCTCTCGCGGGCCATCCGCAGCGCCACCCGGGCCGCGCGCCGGGAGTCGGCGTTGATCAGGGTGTACCCCGACACGTGCAGGTGCCCGTCGGGGCCGAACACGTCGCGGGGGAGGTCCTCGGGCTGGAGGCGGGCGTTGGCGCCGGGGTCGCTCAGCATCGTGCGGTCGCCCCGGTGGGTGATCATCACCACGCAGGTCCCCGTGGGCCGCTCGGGGTCCATCACCATGCGCGAGTCCAGACCGTAGCCCATGAGCTCCATCTCACGGGTCCGGCCGGTGATGTCGGAGCCGCGGCGGCCGACGAAGGTGGTGTCGGTACCCTCCACGGCCAGCCACGAGGCGATGTTCGCCCCGGAGCCCCCGCCATACATGATCACGGACGCCGGAGTGTCGCTGCCGCGGGCCAACGGGTGGAACGCGCGCGCGACGGCGTCGGTCATCAGGTCACCGATCACGACCACTCGTGTCATTTCGCCAGCCACCACCGAGGGTTATAAGAATCCGTGCTCGCACGACGTTAACAGGTGAACCGTCAGCGGCGTGTAACGAACTGAACGCGCCCCGGCCACACGTCGGCGGAAGGACGCCGATCGCCGCTGTGGAGGGCGTCGCCGCGCCCCGGGAGCCCTCCGCGATGAGCATTGCGTCACGTGGGGCCGGTGGCCCGCACGGGCCGACCGGGGGCCGGGGAGGGCGTACCGTGCGGACGCCCCGGGGCGTTTTCGCGGTGCCCGCATGGACTTTCCCCGGATTCGACCGATTGTCGTCTAGTCTCGCAGTCGTGCAGTCCTACCCGAATCACTGGGAAGCCGACGTCGTCCTGACCGACGGAGGCACCGCGCACCTGCGCCCCATCACCCCTGAAGACGCCGACCTGCTGCGCGAGTTCCACGCACGCCTCTCCCCGGAGACGATCTACTACCGGTTCTTCGCGCCCTACCCCAAGCTCTCCGACCGCGATGTGAAACGGTTCACGACGGTCGACTACGAGGACCGCGTGGCCCTGGTCGCCACTATCTCCGACTCCCTGGTCTCCGTGGTGCGCTACGACAAGGTCGCGCCCGAGGAGGCCGAGGTCGCCTTCGTCGTGGAGGACGGCCACCAGGGCCGCGGCCTGGCGTCGGTGCTGCTGGAGCACATCGGCGCGGCCGCGCGCGAACGGGGGGTGCGCCGCTTCATCGCCGACGTGCTGCCCGAGAACCGGCGGATGATCAACGTCTTCCGCGAAGCCGGGTACACCGCCCAGCAGACCTTCGACGAGGGGGTCATCCGCCTCACGCTGGACCTCCAGCCCACGGACGACTCCACCGAGGTCATGCGGGCCCGCGAGCAGCGCGCGGAGTCGCGCTCCATCGCCCGGCTCCTCTTCCCCGACTCGGTCGCCGTCATCGGCGCGAGCCGGACCGCCCACACCATCGGCCAGACGGCCCTGCGCAACCTCCTCGGAGGCGAGTTCCAGGGGCCCGTCTACCCGGTGCACCCCGAGGCCAAGGCCGTCGTGGGCGTGCGCGCCTACCCCTCGGTCCTGGACATCCCCGACCAGGTGGACCTCGCCGTCGTGGCGGTCCGCGCCGACATGGTCGTCGACGTCGTCGAGCAGTGCGCGGACAAGGGCGTGCTCGGGCTGGTCGTGGTCAGCTCCGGGTTCGGCGAGACCGGCCCGGAGGGCCGCGCGCGCCAGGACGAGCTGGTGCGCACCGCCCGCGCCGCCGGCATGCGCGTCGTCGGCCCCAACTGCCTGGGCATCGCCAACAGCGACCCCCGGGTGTCGCTCAACGCGACCCTGTCGCCCGACCTGCCCCCGGTGGGGTCGATCGGCTTCTTCTCCCAGTCCGGCGCCCTGGGGCGGGCCATCCTCCAGCGGGTGGCCGAGCGCGGGATGGGCCTGTCCACGTTCGTCTCCGCGGGCAACCGCGCCGACGTGTCCGGCAACGACCTCATGCAGTACTGGCAGGAGGACCCCGCCACCGAGGTCGTCCTGCAGTACCTGGAGTCGCTCGGCAACCCGCGCAAGTTCACGCGCCTGGCCCGGCGCCTCGCCAAGCAGAAGCCCGTCGTGGCGGTGCGCAGCGGCGGTTCCGCGCAGACCACCCCCACCGGCCACGCGGCGGGGGGTCTCGCCCTGCCCGACTACGCCGTCACCTCGCTGTTCCAGCAGGCCGGGGTGGTCCGGGTCGACGACATCACGCAGATGTTCGACGCCGCCCAGGTGTTCGCCTACCAGCCCCTGCCCAAGGGGCCCCGGGTGGGCGTCATCGGCAACTCCGACTCCCTGGAACTGCTGGTCAAGGACGCCGCGGTGCGTCAGGGCCTCAAGCCCCACGACCCGGTCAACCTCGGCCCCCAGGCCACCGCCGAGGACTTCGACCTCGCGTTGGAGACGGCCCTGGCGGCCGACGACGTGCACTCGGTCGTGGTCGTGTTCATCCCCGCGCTCCACCCCATCTCCGACGACGTCGCGCGGGTCCTCAGAGCGCGCTCGCTCGGCTCCGACAAGCCCATCGTGGCCACCTACCTGGGACGCCAGGGGCTCCCAGAGGAGCTGCGCCACGTCGGCGACAGCGGCGAGACCCTGCGCGGATCGGTCCCCTCCTACCCCTCGCCCGAGGACGCGGTCCGCGCCCTGGCCTACGCGACCCGCTACACGCAGTGGCGCAACCGCAAGCCGGGACGCCACCCCGAACTGCCCGACATCGACGGGGCCCGTGCCCGCGCGACGCTGGTCCGCGCGCTCAGGAACGCCAAGCCGTCCGCGGACGACGTCGCCTGGTTCGGCGGCGAGCGCCGCTACGACGAGGAGACGGCGATCTCCGGCGAGGACGCCCGCGATCTGCTGTCCTGCTACGGCATCACCGCCTACCCGGACATCCCGGTGTCCTCGGCGGAGGGCGCCGTGGTCGCCGCCGGGCACCTCGGCTACCCGGTGGTCGTCAAGGCCGACTCGCCCGACCTGCGGGTCCGTGCGGGGGGCGCGTTCGTCCGGGCGGACCTGCGCACCCCGGAGGACGTGCGCAGCGCCTTCCTGTCGCTGTACGACCGGTTCGGCGCGGAGGCGGGGCTCGTCGTCCAGCGCATGGCCGCGCCCGGCGTGCCCACGGTGATCCGTGCGGGGGACAACCAGTCCTTCGGGTCGGTGGTCTCGTTCGGCCTGGCCGACGTGACCGCCGAGCTCCTGGACGACCGGGCGTTCCGCCTGGCCCCCCTCACCGACATGGACGCCGCCGACCTCATCCACGCGGTGCGTGCGGCGCCCCTGCTGTTCGGCCTCCCCGCGGGCGCGACCTCGCTCGCGGAGCAGCCCGACGTGGAGGCGCTGGAGGAACTCCTCATCCGGGTGTCGCGCCTGGTGGAGGCGTTCCCCGAGATCGGCTACGTGGACCTGGACCCGGTCCTCGTCAACGCCACCGGGGCCCACGTGCTGGGCGCGCGCATGTGGCTGCGGGAGGCGCCCGAGGTACGGCCCGACGCGGGGCCGCGGAGGCTGCGCGGGGTGACGTTCTGATCAGGGGGTGGTCCGCCCGCTTCTCGGCCCGGTCGCGAAGTGTCACGGGAAAGGGGCAGGATAGGGGTATGAGGAAAACACGTGCCGTGTCCACGGACTGGCGACTGGAGATCGAACGCAGCGGGTACTACCCCGCGCTGGTGATCGACGCCGTCGCCCAGGCCCTGGGCGGCGAGAGCGCCGAGGCGTTCATCGTGCACCACGAGGCGACCTTCGACCCGGCGATGGAGATGCGGCGGCACATCACCGTGATGCTGCTGACCGCGACCCGGCTCGTGGTGTGCCACACGGACGAGCACCCGCCGAACGAGACGGAGGGCACCTCGCACGCGTCCACCACGACGGACAGCATCCAGATGGGCAACATCCAGTCGGTCGCCCTGACCAGGGTGGTGCCCAACCCGGCCCAGTACACCCCGGGCAGCCTGCCGAGCGAACTGGTGCTGAGCGTCAACCTGTCGGTCAACTGGGGCGCCGTCGCCAACATCGACCTCGAACCGGCCGCCTGCGCCGACGAGACGTGCGAGCTCGACCACGGCTACACCGGCGCCATCACGGCCGAGCCCCTCACGCTGCGGGTGAGCGAGGCCGCCGACGGCGCCGCGGCGGTCTCCGCGATGATGCACTTCGCCGAGGCCCTGTCCACGGCCACCACGCGCTGACCCGCCCGGCGGGGCGGGCCGTCCTCCCGGGGGCGCGGACCGGACCGGTCCGCGCCCCCGGGCGTGCGTGCGGGGTCGCGGCCACGGTCGGCGGCGGCGAGGGGCCGGCTCCGCCGGTTCGCGTAACATTCCCGCGTCGGGGTGTGACGGGGACTTAACGAACCGGGCGTGACGAAGCGTGGTGCCTCGGCGATCGGTCCGTCTAAGGTGGAAGCGGATTCGCGCATACCGCCACAAGCGAGACGCGACCGGTCACGAGCCGCCTGCGTACGCACGCCGGGTCCGACAGGTCCGCGCGCGGTTCACCCCCTCTCCGCGCACGCGGGGATGGACACGGAGAAAGGTCAGCCTGCGATGACGCAGCACCCGTCCCCGATGCCCCCGGACGACGCCCCCCTGGTGCGCCTGTCCGTCGACCGCGCCATCGCCACGGTCACCCTCGACTCCCCCGGCAACCGCAACGCGCTCTCCGCGCGGCTGCGCTCCGAACTGTCCGCGGCCCTCGCCGAGGCGGTGGCCGACGACGGGGTGCGGGGGATCGTGCTCACCGGCACGGGCCCCGTGTTCTGCGCGGGGGCCGACCTGAAGGAGGTCGCGGCGGCGCTCCAGGGCGCCCCGACCGAACCGGCCCCCGAACTCCCCGAGATCTTCGAGCAGGTCATGGGCGCCCCCAAACCGGTGATCGCCGTCCTCAACGGCGCCGCCCGCGCCGGGGGGATCGGGCTGGTCGCCGCCGCCGACATCGCGCTCGCCCCCAAGAGCGCCACCTTCGCCTTCACGGAGGTGCGGATCGGCGTGGTCCCCGCCGTCATCTCCGTGCCGGTGTCCGCGCGCATGCACTCGCGCCAGCTGAGCCGCTACTTCCTCACCGGTGAGCTGTTCGACGCCTCGGCCGCGGCCAAGGCGGGCCTGCTCACCCAGGCCGTCCCCGACCGCGACATGGCCCACGCCGTGGACGCGGTCCTCCAGGGGCTGAGGGGGGCGGCCCCGCGCGCGCTCTCCCGCACCAAGGAGCTCCTGGGGGAGCTCGGCTCGGGCGCGCTGGCCGCGCCCGAACGGCGCAAGGAGGCGTTCACGCGGATGGGCGAGCTGTCCGCCGAGTTCTTCTCCGGGGAGGACGCCGCCGAGGGGCGGGCGGCCTTCTTCGAGAAGCGCGCCCCCCGGTGGGCGCGGTAGCGCAGGCCCGGAACGGGGCGGCCCCGGCCGGGAGGCGGGGCGTCCGGACCGTCGGCCGTCCGGCATGCGCGGCCCGGGTGCGCCCGCTCCCCCCGGCAGGCCACAATGGTCGGGTGAGCTACTCCGGAGATACGAGGGTCGGCGGCCCCGCCGACCTGCGACGACTGACCAACCTGACGATCAGCAAACTCACCGTCGGCCCGATGGACAACAACGCCTACCTGCTGCGTTGCCACTCCACCGGTGAGGCGGTACTCATCGACGCCGCCGCGGAGCCGGACCGGATCCTGGACATGGTCGGCGAGGGCGGACTCGCGCGGGTGATCACCACCCACCGCCACCAGGACCACTGGACGGCCCTCGCGGAGGTGGTCGGCCAGACCGGGGCCCGGACGGTGGCCCATCCCGACGACGGGGAGGAGCTCCCGGTGTCGGTGGACGAGCCCGTCGTCCACGGGACCCGGATCCCGGTCGGCGAGAGCTCCCTCACCGTCATCCACCTCCGCGGGCACACGCCCGGGTCGATCGCGCTGCGCTACGACGACCCGGACGGCCGCACCCACCTCTTCACGGGCGACTCGCTCTTCCCGGGCGGTGTCGGCCGCACGTGGTCGGACGAGGACTTCCGCACCCTCTTCGGGGACGTGGAGGAGCGCGTGTTCGGAGCGCTCGCCGACGACACCTGGGTCTACCCCGGGCACGGCGCCGACACCACCCTGGGCGCCGAGCGGCCCCATCTCGGGGAGTGGCGCGAACGCGGCTGGTGACGGCGCCCCCGCGGCGGAGCGGCTGCCGCCGCCCCCGGGGCGCACGGCCCCGCGGCGCGGCTCAGGCGCCGAAGCAGCAGAAGCCCGCCCGCCCGAGGTGCACGGCCACCGCCTCGGGCGCGGGCACGCCGCCGGCCAGGGCGCGGTGGAAGCGGCGCATGGCCTCGCCGGTCCCGGAGTCGCCCACGGGGACGGGGCTGGCCACGACGGTGCGGGCCCCGGCGGCCAGGAGGACGCCGGCGAACCCCAGCGGAGCGCCGGTCCGCCCCGCGAAGTCCCTGCCGCTCCAGCAGGTGGACAGGACCACGGTGTCCGGCACACGCGGGAGGGCCGACAGGTCGCAGGCGAGCATCGGACCGTCGGAGAGGCCGACGGAGGCCAGCATGGGCGAGCGGTCGGGTACGCGCCCGTGCCCGGCCACGTGCGCCAGGTCGGCCCGCCCGATCCCGGCCAGCACCTCCCCGCGCCTGGCCCGGTCGCCGGCGAGCACCCGCGCCCCCGGGTAGAGGTCCGCCAGCCGGGAGACCTCGCGGACGGCTCCGCCGGGTTCGGGGGCGGCCACCAGGAGGACGCGCCCGGGGCGGGGCGCGACCGGGCCGGGCTCCCGTCGGCGGTCCAGCCAGAAGCGGGCGGTGGGCACCAGGTTCACGGGGCGTCCGCGCAGCGCCGGCAGCATGCCCCAGGGCGGGTCGCCCAGGAAGGGGTCGCTGGCCACGACCAGCGGCCGGTCCCCGACCAGCGGCAGGGCGGGGCCGAGCAGGGCCCGGGTGGCGAGGGCGGCCGCCTCGCGCGCCGTCGCGCCGGGCGGGCGGCCGGGGACGAGGAGCGGGTGGACGAACCGGGAGAGGGCCCGCGCCACCCGGGGGAGCGGGCCCAGGACGCGTGCGTGTACGCGCCCGGCCACCGCGACGAGCACCACCGCGTCCCCCGCTGCCCTGGTGTACCGCAGGAACGCCCTGTCCCCGAGCCGCTCCAGGAGGGGGCCGGTGACGGGGCGCGGACGGTCGGCGCGCTCCGGGGCGCCCGGACGGGGTGCGGGGGCGGTACGGGGCGGTCGGCCCCGCCGCCGGTCCCCGGCCTGACGGGGGAAGGGGGCGTCGCCGGGTTCTCCCGCGGCCCGGGCCGCGTGGTGGGCCCGCCAGCGCGCCGACTCCCAGAGGCGGGCCGCCGCGTCCGCGTCCCGGTCGTGGACCAGTGCCTCGCGGTACCGGTCCGCCAGCGCGGCCGTCCCGGGGTCGTGCGCCAGGGGGCCGGGCACGCGCGGCACGGCCCAGGTGCGGGCCAGCTCCGCCCATTCCACGGCGGCGGACGCGTCCCCGGCCGCCAGGGCGCTCTCCAGCCCCGCCCGTACGACGTGCGGGTCCTCGACCGGCCCGCCCGGCCGGGGCGCGGCAGGCCCGCCCGCCGGGACCGGCGCCCCGTGCCGGGCGGTCGGCGCGCCCCGCGCGGTGACGGCCAGCGGGACCCTCGCCGCCAGGGCGTTCTCGGCCCGCTCGACGGGTGACAGCGGGCGGGGGCGGGCCTCGCGCAGGGCCCTGTGCTCCAGGCGGGCGGCCAGCCGGTGCCAGAGCGATCCCCCGCCGAAACCGCGGCGGACGCGGCGGGCCAGCTCCGCCGCGCGGCGGTGGTCGCCCCGCAGGAGCCACAGCTTGGCCTCCACCAGCAGCGTGCTCGCCGATGACGACCCCCCGTCCGCCCAGGGGCCGTCCGCGAGGACCTCCGCGGCCTCCTCCACCAGCCCCTCGGCCAGCAGCGCCTCCGCCAGGTCCACGTGCAGGGCCTCCCTCCGGGAGGAGGGCAGGCGCGGGGCGAGCGCGTGGAACGCCGCGATGGCCGCGGAGGCGTCGCCCCGGTAGAGGCTGAGGCAGCCCAGGTTCTGGCCGGCCACCATGCCCAGCAGGGGCAGCCCCCGCTCCTCGGTGAGGGAGAGGGCTTCGCGCAACTGGTCCTCGGCCCGGTCGAAGCGGCCGCACAGGATCTGCGCCAGGCCGAGGTTGACGAGGAGCCCGGGAACCACCTGGGCCGCCTCGGACACGGGATGGCCGTCCAGGCGCAGGCGGGTGTCGGTGAGGAGGTCCACGGTCTCCTCGAACCTGCCGTCCTGGGCGAGCCGGACCCCGTGGGTGACCCGGGAGAGGAGGGATCCTCCGGAGCGCGACACGCGGTCGCCGGGCCGGAGCGCGGGAGGGGAGGCGGAGGGGGACGTCGGTGGACCGAGGGACACGACCGGCTGCCTTTCGCCGAGGGGCGGGCCGGAACCAGTGATAGCAGGGTCGGAGTCCGCGGGGGAACGGTGTCCGCGCCGCTGTGGACGAACCGGGGGGAGCGAAAACGGACGAAGCGGTGCGGGCGCGGACGAAGGGGAGCGGGTTCGCGCGCGTCCCCAATCCGGGTTCGGAGCGTCCTGTTCCGGGTGGACGGCCCCGGCCCGTCGTCACACGGTGAACCAGGCGGTGACCACCGGAGGGCGCCCCGTCCTGAGCAGGGACAGGCTGATCGGCCCCCGCGGCAGCCCGTCCAGGGAGAACCGGCCGTCCTCGCCCACGGGCGGGCTGGCGGTGGCGCCGGGGCGGCGCACGCGCAGGACGGCGTGCTCGAAGTCCCCGGTGACGAGTCCGGACAGCGAGCGCGTACGCCCGTGCGCCCGGACCTGGAGGTCCACGGCCACGCCCCCGTGCTCGAACCGCAGAGCGGCGGTCACGGCGCCGTCCTCCGCGCGTGCCGCCTCGGTGGCCGGGACCGTGTCCGCGCGGGTCCGTGCCAGGTCCGCCGCGTCGTCCGAGCGGTCGAAGGCCGCCAGGGCGGCGGCCCTCCCGTCCTCCGCGTGCGGGGGCCGGGAGGCGGGGCCGGTGTCGGGACGGTTCCTCACGTGGGTTCCTCCAGGAGGCGGCGGAGTCTGCGGAACACGCGGCGCCGCTGGTTCGAGGCCGCCCGGGGGTTCGCGGGGCCGTCGCCCCCCTCCGGGAGCGCGGTCCGGCCGGCGGAGCCGGGGCCGGGCGGGTCGGCGAGGTAGGCGAGGGCGGCGCGCCGCTCGGCCGGGTCGGTGAGGCCGCGGATCGCGCGGTGGAGCTCCTCGTCGCGCTCCCCGCGCAGGTACTCCGCCTCGGGGTCCGGCGCCCCGGCGAGCGGGAGGGCCGCCAGGTCGTGGGGGTCCACGGCGCGGTCGAGGGACCCGGTGCGCCGCTGGCGGGCGCAGGTCCGGTGGGCGACCCGGCGCAGCCAGGCGCGGAGCCGTCCGGGGTGGCGCAGGCGGGGCAGGTGCTGGTTGAGGGTGAGCCACACCGTCTGCACGGCGTCCTCCCGGTCGGGCCCGGAGAGCCGGTAGGAGCGGGCGATGGCGTTCACCACCGGCAGGTGGCGGTCCACGATCCCCTCCCAGGCGAGGTGGTCGCCGCGCAGCGCGCGCCGCACCAGGTCGGCGTCCTCCGCCGACCCGTCCGGGGGGTCGCCCGATGCGTCCCGCGGGGACCGGTCGGCCCTCACGTGCGGGGGACCGGCGCCGTGGGCGGGCGGGGGCCGCCCTCCGCCGGTGCGGGCGGCGGGTCCGTCGGCGGGGACGGGGCCGGTTCGCGCGCGGTCCGGGGCGAGGGGGTCGGGCGGTTCGGCGAAGGCGGGAGCGGGGCCGGTTCTGGCCGAAACCGACAACAGGAGGGGGGCTTCCTCCCCCGAAGGGGTCGAAAGTACGGTTTGAGGAGATGCCTGGGTGCCACGGATGTCCTCGTGCGACTGGTCTGACAAACCCGCCCCCACTATGATCGGACTCCCTGCTCGTCCGTGGCCCACGCTAATCCCTGGGGCCGCGGTCAGGGAGGGGAACGCTGGAAAATACCAGCTGGTGAGCTGGTTCTCAGGGTGCCCTTGGGGCACAATGGGGCAAAAGTATTCAGGCGGGTATGCAACCTTCTCGTGGTACGAGGGCGTCGGGGAAGCGCACTCGTTCGTATCAGGAGGTTCGGTGTCCGCACGTGGCGTCTTGTACGTCCACTCCGCGCCGGCGGCGCTGTGCCCACATGTCGAGTGGGCGGTCGCGGGCGTCGTTGGAGTACCCGTGAAACTCGACTGGGTCGCCCAACCGGCGGCTCCCGGCAACCACCGGGCCGAGCTCAACTGGCAGGGGAAGCCGGGGACCGCGGGCGCGGTGGCCTCGGCGCTGAACGAATGGCAGCGCCTGCGCTTCGAGGTGACCGAGGAGGGGTCGCCCGGGTGCGACGGCGTGCGCTACAGCTACACGCCGTCGCTCGGAATGTTCACCGCCGTCACCAGTGCCGCCGGCGAGGTCCTCGTTCCCGAGGGGCGGCTGCGCCACGCCATGGAGCGTGCCGCCGCCGACGGGACCGACCTCGCGGCCGAGATCGAACTGCTCACCGGGCGCTCGTGGGACGAGGAGCTGGAGCCGTTCCGCTACGCGGGCGACGGCGCGCCCGTCCGCTGGCTCCACGCCGTGGGCTGACCCGGGGCCGGGCGCCGCGCCGCGCGCCGGGGTGGGCGGGACGCGGGGATCGCCCGGGAGAACCTGCTGGACGCCGCGCGCGCCGGGGCGGGTGCGCCCCTTCCGGCGCCTCCGGGACGCCCCGCGGGCCGCCGCGCCGGAACGGGCGCGGGCCCTTGCCCGTCCCCGTCCCGGCGCGCGCCCGGACGCCGGAGCGGCCTCAGGGGGGATCCTCCCCGCCGGGCCAGATGACCGAGGCCAGCAGGACGGCGGCCCAGATCCCCAGGGGCACCAGCGGCCAGTAGGGCACGAGTTCGCCGCCCATCAGGCTGACCGTCCCCCACACGCCGGTGAGGGCGACCGCCACCCCCGTCCACCAGCGCCACTCGTCCCCCCACTCCCGCCGGGGCAGGGAGAGGACGGACAGGTCGCCCCCGGAGGGCGCCTCGCGGAACCGGGGGTCGCGGCGCGGATCCGCGAGGGGCGTCCCCGGACCGGGGCCGGGGAGGTCCTCCGTCAGCGGCCGCAGGTCGCCGACGAGCACCGCGGTGAGGGCCAGGCCCACCCGGCGGTCGTACTCCTCGTGGTCCAGGCGGCCCTCGACGAACGCGACGGTGAGGCGGTCGACCGCCTGGTCGCGCTCGGCGTCAGAGGCGCGTATCCGGTTCGGCGGCAGAGTTCGGCCTTCCACGTCCCACCCCCAGAGGCGCGAGTTGGTGACCACACGATACGCGCCACGACCGGCGGGGAAAAGGGATCCGCGCCACTCGTTGAGACGCCTTGCGAGGTCCTGTCGAACCGCAGGTCAGGAGGCCAGCCAGCGGGCGACGGCGCGGCAGGCGGAGGGGTCCGCGCCGCCGACCAGGCCGGTGTGCTCGTAGGGCCCCCGGTACCCGAAGGGGGAGCCGTCCAGACGGGTGACCAGACCGCCCACCTCCTCCAGGACGAGCGCGGGCGCGGCCACGTCCCAGTCGCGCACCGGCACGTCCTTCACGAACAGGTGCGCCGATCCGTCGGCGATCAGGCACAGCTTCAGGGAGATGCTCCCGCTCTCCAGGTACCCGCCGTAGCCGAAGCGCTCCCGGACCCGGCGGGCGATCCCCCGGGGCTCGGGGGTGTTGTCGGTGAGCACGCCCCGGCCGGGCGGGGCGGCTCCGAGCGGGGGGAGGGAGCGCCCGTCGCGGCGCGCGCCCTGCCCGCGCACGGCGGTGTACAGGGTCTCCGACTCCGGTGCGAACACCGCGGCGACCTCCGGCCGCCCCCCGATCACCAGCGCGGCCTGGGTGACGTACCCGGGGAACCCGTGCGCGTAGCTCGCCGTCCCGTCGACCGGGTCGATCAGCCAGTACCGGGGCGGCCGCTCCCGGCGCAGCGACGCGGGGTCCTCCTCGCTGACCACGGGGATGCGGCCGTCGATCGCGGCCAGGCGCTCCGACAGCGCCCGGTGGGCCAGGGCGTCGGCCCCGGCCTTGAACTGGTCCCCGTCCCAGGCCCCGCCGCGCGCGGCCGGGTCGGAGCGCCATGCGCGGAGCCGGTCGCCGACCGCCACGACCGCCTCGGCCATCGCCTCCGACAGGGGGTGGGAGGGGCTCGGGTACGGACCGGGGGTCACCGCGCACGCGCCGGGGCGGCGGGGACGGCGGCCGGAGCCGGCCCCCCGGGCGGCTCCGGAGGCGCGGGGGCGCGCGTGCCCGCCGGGGCGGGGGAGAGGCCGTGCGAGGCGAAGCTGGCCTCGCTGATGAACTCGTCCGTCCACCGCCGCACCATCGCCACGCCCTCACGCCATTCGTCGGTGAGCCTGGGGCCGCCGGAGACGGCCTGCCGGAGCAGCCCGGCGATCTCGTCCACCCCGGCGGCCGCGGTCAGCGCCGTCGTCGAGGAGAAGCGCGGGTTGATCTCGAAGACCCTCGGACGGCCCGCCCCGTCCAGGGCCAGCTGCACGTTGAAGGGCCCGTCGGCGCGCATCGCGGCCTGGACGGCCCGGCAGGTCCGGTCCACGCCGCAGTGGCGCCGCGTCACCGCGTACCTGGTGACCCCCTGCTTGAGGAGGACCTCCTTGGGCACGACGGCCTGGACGGCTCCGTCGCGCCACACCACCACCGAGACCGTGTACTCCGGTCCGGTGATCCGCTCCTGCACGATGAGCTCGTCGGCCGCGTAGCCGCTCTCGGCCACGGCCCGTGCCACGTCGCGGACCGACTCGACGACCGTCACCCCGCGGCTGCCGCGCCCTCTGCGCGGTTTGACGACGAGGCCGTCCGGGGCCGCGGGCTCCGGCGCGCAGGGCCGCTCCGAGGCGAGCCAGGTGCGGGGGGTCCCGATGCCGGCGCGCTCCAGCTCCCGCATGAGGACGTACTTGTCCAGGCAGGCGGCGACGAACTCCGGCCGGGGCAGGAGCACGGACAGGCCGTCCCCGGAGAGCTCGCCGGCCCGGGTCAGCTCCTCGTCCACGAGCGGGACGATCGCGACGGCCCCCTCCTCGGCGCACAGGGCCCTCATCCGCGGCAGGAACGCCTCGCTGTCCCCGGGCGGGACCAGGCGGCCTCGGTCGGCGAGGTACAGGCCCGGAGCGGCGGGGTCGATGTCGGTGGCCACCACACGGAACCCCTGTTCCCGCAGGTGGAGGATGGTGCCGGGGGTGGGAGCGGACCCCGCTGTCGTGACGACGACGGTCGGTTTGCTCGGCGTCTGCTGTGGCACCGGTTGCACCCTTCCAAGCGTGTTCGGGAGGCGGGCCGGGGGACAGCCCGAGCCTAGACCGCGAGGCGCCGGGAAGCCCGTGATTGGCCGGATCCGGTTGCCGGGACAACCGGACGGGCGGGTTGCGCGTGTATCAGGAGCCCCCGGGAGGAAAGGGCCGGGGGCGGTCGGCGCCGTGTCGCGCCGACCGCCCCCTCGGGTTCACGCGGGATCCGTCCGCGGACCTACTCCTGCTCGTACACCGGTGTGACGAGGGCGCGGCCGATCGCGTGCGAGAACAGGTTGAAGCCGAGGAAGGCCGGGCTCGCCGACCCGTCCACGTCGAGGCGGGGGACGTCCACCGCGTGCACCGCGAAGAAGTAGCGGTGCGGTCCGTGCCCGGCGGGCGGAGCGGCGCCCACGTAGCGGTGGCCGCCGGCGTCGTTGCGGAGGGTGACGGCCCCCTCGGGGAGTCCGGAACCGTCACCGGCGCCCGTCGCCAGTTCCGTGACCCCGACGGGGATGTTCGCCACGGCCCAGTGCCAGAAGCCGCTGGCGGTGGGCGCGTCGGGGTCGAAGCAGGTGACGGCGAAACTCCGCGTCCCCTCGGGGAAGCCGCTCCAGGCCAGGTGCGGCGAGGCGTCCTCGCCTCCGGCGCCCATGATCCCGCTGACCTGGGCGGTGGGCAGGGTCTGCCCGTCGGCGACGTCGTCGCTGGTCACGGTGAACGGCGCGACCTGGGGCAGGAAGTCGTAGGGGGAGGGTGGCGTGGCCACGGAAGGGGCCTCCTTCGTTCGTCTGGGTCGGCTGCCTCCGCCCGGCCGGGCGGGCCCGGAGGGCGGACCCTACGAACATACGCCCCGGCGGCCGTGCCCGCTGCGGGCCGCGGCCCCGTGTCGGCCTGCCCGGAGGGTGAGCCCGCCGGGGCCGGCCGCGCGGCCCGCCCCGGCGGATGGCGGGGAGGGGGAGCAGACAACAAACCGACCGGGCGGTACGGTGCTTGTCGACACGGGGGAACGCACCCGAGCCGGTCCCCGGACACCGACAGGGAGTCGCCATGACCACTCGCTGGGGCATCACCATCCCGCTGGAGGGCGTCCCGCTGCCCGACCAGCGCGCCGTCGTCGAGCAGATGCCGGACCTGGGGTACACCGACGTGTGGTCGGCCGAGGCCGCCGGCACCGACGCGTTCACCCCGCTGGCCCTGGCCAGCGTCTGGGCGCCCGCGCTGCGCCTCGGCACGGCGATCGTGCCCGCGTACACGCGCGGCCCCGCCACCCTGGCGATGAGCGCGGCGACCATGGCCGCGGCGGCGCCGGGCAGGTTCGCCCTGGGTATCGGCACCTCCTCCAACGTGATCGTGGAACGCTGGAACTCCATCCCGTTCGACGAGCCGTACAAGAAGGTGCGCGACACCGTGCGTTTCCTGCGGACCGCGTTCACCGGCCGGAAGGTCACGGCCGACTACGACACGTTCAGCGTCCGGGGCTTCACCCTCGGCGCGGTCCCCGAGCAGGCCCCGCCGCTGCTGGTGGCGGCCCTGCGGCCGGGCATGCTCAGGCTCGCGGGCCGCGAGGGCGACGGCGCCGTCGTCAACTGGCTCTCGGCCGAGGACGTGCGCACGGTCGCCCCGTACGTCCGCGGGGCCGGGGAGGACAAGGAGATCGTGGCCAGGATCTTCGTCGCCCCCGACACCGACCCGGACACCGCCCGCGGGGTCGGCCGGCGGGCCGTGGCCGCCTACCTCAACGTCCCCGTGTACCGGGCCTTCCACGAGTGGCTGGGGCGCGAGGAGCTGAACCCGATGTGGAGCAGGTGGGACGAGGGGGACCGCAAGGGGGCCCTGGCCGCGATCCCCGACCGGGTGGTGGACGAGCTGATCGTGCACGGTCCAGCCGAGTACTGCCGCGAGCGCGTGCGCGCCTACGCGGACAACGGTGTGACGACCCCGGTGCTCGCCCCCATCGGGCAGGAGTCCGCGGACCCGGCGGCCCTCGTGCGGGCCCTGGCCCCCGGGGACTGACCGGAGCGCCCGGGGCGGCGGAGGCCGCTACCCGCCGCCCTCCGCCAGGGGACCGAGCAGGCCGCGCGCCCGCAGCACCAGCTCCAGCTCGAAGCGCTCGGCCGGGTCGCGCAGCCGCTCGCCGAACAGCTCCTCCAGCCGGCGCATCCGGTAGCGCACCGTCTGGGGGTGGATGCGCAGCCGGTCCGCCGCCTCGTTGGCGTTCAGCCCCGACTCCAGCCAGGCCAGCAGGGTGTCGGCCATGCGCTCGCGCTGCGGCGCGCGGAGCCCCGCCAGCGGAGCCAGCCGGGTCCGCGCCATCTCGCCGACCAGCGCCGGGTCGCGCGTCAGCAGCAGGGCGGGGAGGTGGTCGCTCCACCGCAGCACGCCCCCGCCGGCGACGAGCCCGGCCCTCACCAGCTCGGCGAGGTCGCGGGCACGCGCCAGCGACACGGGCACCCGGTCCAGGGGGACGCTCGGACCGAGCACCGCGTCGGCCCCGCGCAGCGAGCGCTCCAGCGACCGCAGCCTGCCGGGCCCCTCCGGATCGGGCACCAGCGCGCACGGCTCCGCCCGGTCCAGATCGGCCAGCACGTCCGGGGGCAGGGCGGCCGTCCGGCCGGCCGGGCCGTCCCGGAGCAGCAGGGCCACGGCCACCCGCCCGGGGGCCCGCCACCGGGCGGCCCCGGCCAGCGCCGACACCGCGCGGGCGTCGTACTCCGTGCCCGTCTCGGCCAGCAGCGCCTCCAGGAGGCGGAGCCGGCGCCGGTGCAGGGCGTCCGCCCCGGCGCCGCGTACCTGGGCGTGCCCCTCGGCGGCGGCGCCCGAGACCTCCTCCTGGAACACGAAGATCGCCTCGCCCACCACGCCCATGTGCTCGCGGGTGAGGGCGTCCGCGGCGGCGAGCCTCCGCCACGCCACGGCGGCCGCCGCGCGCATCCCCGTGTGCAGGCACTCCAGGGTGCGCCCGTGCCGTGCCTCGGCGGCGCCCAGCGCCCGGAACTCCGAGGCCAGCGCGTCCGCGAGCACGGGGGAGGGGCCGCCGACCTCCACCCGGTCCAGGAAGCCGTGCACACCGGCCGCGAGCGCCCGGCGCAGCCTCTCGGCGTCGGCGGGCCCCAGGGGGGCCGAGTGCTCACGCGACCTGCGCCGGAGGTCCTCCAGGGCCTCCTCGACGAGGGAGGGGACCTGTGCGCGCAGCCGCGCGCCGAGTTCCGGCGGGATCCGCGAGAACGGTTCCGTCCCGCGGTCCTCCCGCAGTGGATGGGTCATGTCACCTCCGGCGCGGACGCGCGGCGGAGCCGCCCGTGGCACGCCCGCGCGTGCTCTGTGCGCCAGAAAGTACGGGTCTCGGCGGGACCCGACGCGGTGACGGGTACCACACGGTTCCATATCACCAGAGCCCGGACGCGCGGACAACCCCGCCCCCGCCGGGGAGGGCGCCGCCGGAGGCCGGCGGCGCCCGGTCCGGGGTCCGCCCCGTCCGCGTCGCGGGGGCCGTCCGCGTCGCGCGCCCTCCGCGCGTCCGCCCGGGGCGTGCGGCGCCGGGAGCCCGGACGGGCCCGTCGGCGGCGCGCCTCCGCAGGGGCGGGCGGGGCGGGGAGGACCGCGCCCCGCCCGGAGGGCGCCGGGAACCCGGCGGCGCGCACCGGTGGTCACCGGCCGGGTGGATGCGGTAACAATGGTGCGGACGCCCCGCCCGCCCCCTTCGGAAGGCCCCCTATGCGACGGCTGCTGCCCGCCCTGCCCCTGGCACTGCTCCTCGCCGTGACGGCCTGCGCGGGAGGGGAGGAGCGGGAGGAGGCCGCCGGGCAGACGGAGGAGACCGGCGCGGGGACGGGAGGGGGCGCGGCGCCGGACGCCGGCGCCGAGGCCGAGGCCCTGCGCGCCGCCGGGGGGTTCGTCGCCTCGCTCCAGGCCGTCGACGGCGAGGCGGGCTGCGCCCTGATCGACCCCGCCGCCCGGAACGTGCTGGTCGAGGAGCACGGGGGCGCCGACTGCGCCGAGGCCTTCCCCGCCTACGCCGAGTCCCTCCCGGACGCGGAGGGGGCCGAGGTCGGGGACGCCGTGATGGGGACCGACCTGGACGGGGACACCCCGATCGCCACGGTCACCCTGGTCTTCCCGGGGGAGGACGACCCCGGAGTCCTGGAGATGCGCCAGGACTCCGACGACCAGTGGCTGGCCACCCGGCTGCCCGGCACGACCCCGGGCGGAGCCTGAGGAGTGGCCCCCGGGAGGCGCCGGGCGCGGTGACCGTCCCGGGCCGCGGGCCCGGACGGCCCCGCTGCGGAACGGGGGGCCCGCCGCGGAACGGGGGGCCGGGGACGCGGAGGCGCGGGCTCAGGTGAAGAGGACGTAGCCCAGGATCATCCCGCCCGCCACGACCACGACGGCCAGGAGCGGCCAGAGCCGGTCGGCGACGGTCCCCGCGGCGGAGGCCGCCGGGGCCGAGGGGGAGATATCCGCATGGTCGGGGAACTTCTGCGCACCGGTCACATCGCCTGTGATACCAGACACGGCGGGTCCCGCGGAGCCCTCCCCGGCCCCGGAGGCAGCGGGGCGGGGGTCGGAGTCCCCGTATTCTGCCTGGTCGGAGCGCTGTTCCTCCCCGGCGGAGGGCTCGGGGTTCTTTGTCATTCTTTTTCTGGCCGCGTCCGGAAAGGCGTGGTCCGACCGAGGTGTCTCCCGTGTTCCGGCGGCCCCGACGACCGCGCCCGTCCCGGCGTCCTCCCTGCTCCGGCCGGCCTCCGGCGGCTCCTCCGGTCCGGCCCCGAGGGGTTCCGGGGCACCCTCCGGCCCGGCCGCCTCCGTGCTCCCGGGCGCGGCCGCCCCGCGGGGCGAACCGGGAGCGGCGTCCTGCGGTGCGTCGGGGACGGCCGGAGGGGGCGCCTCCGTGCTCCCGGGCCCGGCGGGGGCGAAGCCGTACTTCTCCTCCAGGGCCGCGGCGAAGCGCGCCGCCAGCGAGGCCGACACGGCGCTGACCGTGCCGGCGTCCAGTTCGGCGAACCGGCCGGTGAGGACCAGGTCGGTGTCGACGCCGACGACCGTCCTCCCGGCCTCGGCCCGCAGCCGCGCGGTCACCGTCGCCGAGGCGCCTCCCGCGCCCCGGCTGGCCCGGCCGGACGCCTCGACCACCGCACGGCGCGCCCCCTCGTCCAGCTCCGTGAAACGGGCGGTACCGGAGTAGGCGGCCACGAGCGGGCCGACCTTCACCCGCACCGCACCGGAGTACAGGGGGCCGTCGACGCCGGTCAGTCTCACGCCGGGCACGCAGGGGGCCACCGCCTCCACGTCGGTGAGCAGGCGCCACACGCGCCCGACCGGCGCGTTCACGGTGAACTCGGTGCTGATCCTCACGGGGCGGTCTCCACTCGGGCCCTGGGGGAGGGGTGGGCCCCGGCGGGCCGTGCCCGGGGTCCGTCGACAGGCCGGCGGACCCGTCCTCCGGAATCCGCCGACGCCGCCAGCGTACGCACCGCGCGGAGGCGGGGCGATCCGTCCGGGACACGGGGCGGACCCTTCCGCCGCGTCCGGTCCTGCGCGCCGCCCCCGGGGACGCCCCGGGGCCGGGGCCCGGGGCAGGTGCGGCACGCCGGCGACCAGCTGGGCCGCGCCGACCACGGCCTCGCCGAAGCGCGCCGGGTCGTCCGGTTCGGGCGCCGGGTCCCCGATGCCCGCCACGGGGGGCCGCCCGCTCCGGCCGTCCGCGCGGGGCCGCCGGTCCTCCGGCACGCCCCGGCCGCGCCCGCCGGACGGAGGACCGGACGCAAGCGGATGAGAAGGGGAACGGAAGCCGTCCCGGAGACGATGTCCCCCGCGCCGGACCCGGCGCGACAGATGCGGGGAAGTGACATGGACAAGCTCCGGAAAACCATCGCCACAAGTGTGCTCTGCGCGGCCGTCGCCGCGGGTTCGCTCCTCTCGGCGGCCCCGGCCGCGGCCGCCGCCTACAACGGCGCCTGCGGCAGCGGGTACGCCGTGGTCAACAGGATCGAGTTCCCCGACAACCGGGGGACCGCGTTCCTGACCTACAACAGTTCCAACGGCTACAACTGCGTGGTGACCGTGCGCGCGAACCCCGGCGCCGCCACCCACATGGAGGCCATGGTCCGCAGGACGGGGGAGAGCGCCTGGGTGCGCGACTCCGGCGACTACACCACCTACGCCGGGCCGGTCTACCGCAGCGGGGCGGGGTACTGCATGAACTGGGGCGGCACGATCGGCAACGCCACGATCACCCTGCCCGCCACCAACTGCGGCTGACCCGCGCCCGGCCCGGACCGGTGGGGCTCACCGCGCCGGTCCGGGCGGGTCCCCCCCGGGGGCCGGTCAGGGGGAGAGGACGCGCGCGTAGCGGTCGGCGGGGAAGCCGTCGCCCACGTACTCGTAGCCGGACCGCGCGCCGTACTGGGCCATGAGGCGGCTGCCCAGCAGCAGGGCGGCATCGGCCCGCTCGCGCAGCCACACCTCCCCCCTGCTGCCCTCCGGCGCGTAGTCCCTGGTGAGGGCGGGCCCCAGGCTCTGCGCCTCCCGCACCGTCCCGCGCATGGACGCCTCGTACGAGAAGTAGGCGCGCTCGTGGTCGCCCTCGGCGAAGACCAGCTCCCCGGCCAGCGCCGTCGCGCCCATCAGGGCCAGGGCCGTCCCCTGGCCCGCCATCGGGTCCGCGGCGTGGGCCGCGTCGCCCACCAGGACGGTCCGGCCCCTGCTCCACACGTCCAGCCTGACCTGGGTCGACGGAGCGAGGCGCACGTCCGCCCCGCGCATGGCCCGCAGCAGGCCGGGAACCTCCCAGCCGTCCTCCCCGTAGACCTCCTCCAGGAAGCGGTACCTCGCCTCCATGTCCATCTCGGCCGGGGCGGCCGGGGTCCTGTTGCGCATCAGGAACTCCACCTCCAGCCGGTCGTTGCCGGGGAACGTCGTGACGACGCACCCCCGGTAGGGCCACACGCGGCACATCATCACGTCGCTGACGCCGAGGTGGTTGTCGATCTCGAAGGCGGCGAGGTTGGCGTCCAGGTGCTCGACCCGTCCGTCGGCGTCGGAGCCGAACACCAGCCGGCGGACGGGGGAGTCCGGGCCGTCGGCGCCCACCACCAGGTCGAAGCGGCGTCCGGGCGCGTGCGCGAAGCCGACGTCCACGCCGTCGGCGTCCTCGTCCAGGGAGGTGACGGAGTCGCCGAAGAGGTACTCGACGCCGTCCCCCGCGCGGTCGCGCAGGAGGCGGGACAGGTTCCCGCTCCTGATCGCGACCGCGCCCACGTGCCCCTGCGGCAGCACGATCGGCCGTTCGCGCCCGCTGATGTAGGAGTGCACGTCGGGGAGGGGCCCGCCCTCGGCCCGGACCCTCTCGCCCACGCCCATCCGGTCCAGCACGCCCATCCCCTGCGGGGACACCTCGACGAGGTGGCCGCCCGCGGCCGGCTCCGGCGCGCGTTCGACGACCGTCGGCGCGAACCCGTGCCGGGCCAGCCAGTGGGCGAGCACGGGGCCGGCCGCCCCGCCGCCCGCGATGAGCACGTTCCTGTTCCTGATCGGCACTCGAATCCTCCGGGTCGGGGGCGAGGCCGGGGACCCGTCCGCCTCGCCCGCTGCGTGTGGGAGCCGTCCACGGGCCGTGGAGCCCCCCAGAGGAACCGTACCGTCCGGACGGTGCACACCGCCGGGGGCGGAGAGCGCCGCGGGGCCGCGGGCGGAGCCCTCCGGGGCGGCGGCCCGAGGACGCGACGCCGGGGCCGCCGCGGGGCCGCGTCCCGCGCGACGCCGAGGGGCGGGTGCGCGGCGTGGGGGAACGGCGCCGGGGCCGCCAGGCCGCGACGCCGGGGCCGGGAGGCCCGCGTCCCTCCGGACGGGGCACACGTGCCGGGCCGCCGCCCCCGGCCGTTGCCGGGGAAGGCCGTCGGACGGGACTTCCGCGAGCTCCGGGGGCCCCTGCCCCGCACGGTCGGAGAAGGCGCCGAATCGGGTCCGTTTCGTCAGCATAAGATTGCATTTATTGATTTTATGTAGCCACGTCGTGATGCTTCTATCCACGGTCGGCCGGTGGACCGAAAATGCCTTTCGGCATTCCGGTTGTGCAGGGCGAGGGTTTCGGAGAAGATCGTTCCGGCGAACCTCCGCGTCCTCCCCGGGCGAGGAGGTCGCCTCCGTGAAACGCACATGAAATCAGAAAGGATGGTGGAATGAAGTTTTCGTCCACCGTGGCCGCGGCGCTCCTGGGCAGTGTCCTCCTGGGGGCCTCTCCCGCCCAGGCGGCGACCGGTGAGGTCGTGGTCTTCACGACCGAGTTCGAGGATCTCGTGCGCTACTCCGACCCCGCCTCGGGAAGCTGCGTGCGCCTCCCCGGGACGGCCCACGTCCTGGTCAACCTGACCGACGCGGACGTGCGCCTCCACGCCGGGACGCGGTGCCTGGGGCCCGGGGTGACCGTGGCGCCCGACCGGGGCTGGCACGCCCCGCCCAGCGGCCTGTTCAGCTTCTCCGTGGCCTGACCCGCGAATACCGGACAAAGCGGCAAATTCAAGCATTCCCAATACGCCTGCTTTGTCCGCTTGTTTCCCTCGATTAAGGAGTAGTTGGGGGTAGGGTTTGGGACGCGGGTGGAGGTTTCGCGTTTTGACGCTTTTTCCGTGGTGCTCCACGCTGGGTCTCCGTTCGATGGTTCCGCCCGTCCGGAAGGGCGCGGAACGAGGATGACGGCGAACGGAAAGGCGCGCACCCTCCATGCTGCACACCCTCATCGTCGGCCTGGGCAGATCGGGAAGAGGGCTGCACCTGCCGTCGCTCGCCAAGGCGCGGGCGGCGGCCCCCTCCCTCTTCGCGCCGGGCCCGGTGATGGGCCACGACCCCCTGTGTCCCGGGGCGGACGGGCTCCTGGCGGTCGCCTCCCCCGAGGAGGCGGCGCGCCGCCTCCCGCCGCGGGACACCGTGGTCCACCTGTGCACCCCGCCCCACCTGCGCGCGGAGCCGCTGGAGGCCCTGGCCCGCCTGGGCTACCGCAGCATCATCGTGGAGAAGCCGCTGGCCCTGGACCTCGTCGAACTCGCCGCGATCGCGCGGCTGCGCCGCCGCTGGGACCTCGACCTCGCCGTCTCCACCCCCTGGTCGGCCAGCGCGTTGAGCAGGCGGCTGTCGGCGGCCCGGCGCTCCGGCGCCTTCGGGGCGCTGCGCGCGATCACGGTGCTCCAGCACAAGCCCCGGTTCACCAGGTCCCTGGGGTCGCCGGGGCACCCCACCGCCTTCGACATCGAGGTCCCCCACGCCCTCGCCGTGGTCGTGGCGCTCGCGGGAGGCGCCGACGTCGCCGCGGCCGGACTGGAGGACATGGTCGTCGACGGGACGCGCCTGCCGGGCCTGGGCGGAGCCCGCCTGGACCTCGTGCACCACACCGGCGTGCTCACCCGGATCGAGTCCGACCTGACCTCCCCGCTGCGCGAGCGGCGCATCGTGCTGGAGTTCGACGAGGTCGTCCTGACCGGCCACTACCCGTGCAGCGAGGCCGACCACACCGCCCAGCTGTCGGTGGCGGTGCCGGGACGGGCCCCCACCCGCTCGGTCTTCCACGACGACGCCTTCACCGCGTTCCTGCGCGCCTGCTACACCCGCTACTCCCGGCCCCGGCGCGCCAGGGGAGACCTGCCCGTCCACGTGGAGGCCGTCCGCCTGCTGTCCGAGGCGAAGAACCTCTGCTCCCCCCGCACCGACGACCCCCGGGAGGCCGACAGTGCCGTCCGCGTCTGAGACACCCCGCCTGGCGGGGATCGGCGACGAGGCCGCCCCCGGGCTGCCCGGCCAGATCGCCGCCGTGCGCGCGCTCGGCTGGAACCTGCTGGAGCTGCGCACCCTGGACGGCGTGCCGCTCGCCGAGACGGACGACGCCGCCTTCGCGAGGGCCGCGGAGCGCATCCGCGCGGCAGGGGTGGAGGTGGTCGCCGTCGCCGCCAAGATCGGCGACTGGTCCCGGCCCGCCACCGGGGACTTCGCCGTCGACCTGGCCGAGCTGGACGTGCTCGCCCGGCGCTGCGCGGTCCTGGGCACGCGCACGGTGCGGATCATGTCCTTCCCCTCCGGGGGCCTGGCCGAGCCCGAGTGGGGGCGCGCGGTCCGCACGCGGATGCGCGTGCTGGCCGACCGCGCCGAGGACGCCGGCCTGGTCCTGGCGCACGAGAACTGCGCCGGATGGGCGGGGGAGGACGCCGCCCGCGTCCTAGACCTGCTGGCCCACGTCGACAGCCCGGCGCTGCGGGTGCTGTTCGACACCGGCAACGGCGTCGCCCACGGCTACGACGCCGCCGCGATGCTGCGCCCGCTCGTGGAGTACGTGGCCCACGTCCACGTCAAGGACGCCGTCGACGCCCCCGGAGGGGACACCGCCTACGTGCTGCCCGGCCGGGGACGGGCCGGGGTGGACGAGTGCCTGCGGATCCTGGCCGGCCACGGCTACCGGGGCGCACTGTCCATCGAACCCCACCTGCACCTGCGCCCCCACCTCCGGGGAACCGGCGGCGACCCCGGCCGGGGGGACGCGGCCGGGTTCGTCGAGTACGGGCGGGCCCTGGAGGAGACGGTGCGCCGGGTCTGGCGCACGGAGGCGGTCCGATGACGCTCACCGGTGACGAGCGCTCCCTGCTGATGCGGCTGCTGGCCGCTCCCACGGCCGGCCCCCTGGAGACCGGGGCCGCGGGCCCGGCGCCCCGGCTGTGGGAGGCCCAGCGCGACTACGCCCGCGCCGCCGGGCGGCTCGGGTTCCGGGTGGTCCGCCACGCCCCCGCCGACCCCGCCGACCTGGAGGCGCCCGGCGTGCCCGAGACGGTGCGCGAGGCCGCAGCCGACCCCGGCTTCCTCGCCTGCCAGCCCAGCCTGGTCCTGAGGCTCGGCCCCGACGCCGTGCCGCGCGAGCGCACGGTGATGTTCAACGTGCACATGGACACCGTCGCGGGCGGCCCCGCCCCCTCCTTCGACGGCGAGGTCTTCCGCGGACGCGGCGCCGTCGACGCCAAGGGGCCCGCGGTGGCGCTCCTGGCCGGGGTGCGCGCCGCCCTGGAGCGCTCGCCGGCCCTGGGCCGCGACACCGCCGTCCTCGTCCAGGCGGTCGCGGGGGAGGAGGGCGGCGCCATGGGCGTCCTGGGCACCCGCCCCCTGGTCGGGCTGGGTCACACCGGCCGCGTCAACGTGTTCTGCGAACCCACGTCCGGGCGGTTCCTCACCCGCTCCACGGCCTCGATGACCGCCCGTGTCTCGGTGCGCGGCGACGACGCCGTGGACGACCGGCCCCACAGCGGGCACAACGCCTCGGTGCTGCTGGGGTTCCTCGCCCAGCGCATGGGCCGCGCCCTGGACGCCCACGCCCGGAACGGCGCGGTGTGCGTGGCCGGGCTGCACACGGGCACACTGCACAACCGCGTGTACGGCTCCGGCGACCTGCTCCTCAACCTGTCCTACGCCGACGCCCGCGCCGGCAGGACCCTGGAGGAGGCGGTGCGGGGCGCCTTCGACACCGCGCTGGCGGAGTTCGGCTCCGCCTTCGCCGACACCGCCCTCTTCGCCCGGACCGCGGCCGACGCGCGCCGCCTCACCCGCCTGGACTGGCCCAAGCGCGGCCTGCCGGTCCTGGACGACCGCGACCGGTGGGGGCACGACCTGCTGCGCCGGGCGGGGGTGCCCGCCTGGCCGGCCGGCGAACCGGCCTTCACCTGCGACGCCATCTGGATGGCGGACGTCCCGGACACCTGCACCGTCGTGCTGGGACCGGGCGACCTGGACGCCGACGGCGCGCACGGCGACGACGAGCGCGTCCGCCTCAGCGACCTCGACGGGTACGCCGACACGGTGGCCCGTCTCCTGACCGCCTTCACCGACGACACCGACGGAGGATCGTGACCACCCTCTCCCCAGAGTCACCGCCGGCACAGGAACGGGCGACCGTGACGGTCGACCACGACGCGCTGCTCGCCTTCCTCACGGAGGTCTTCGCCGGCCGGGGCCTGCCCCACGGCCGGGCCGCGGAGGCGGCGCGCGCCCTGTGCCACGGTGACCTCACCGGAATGGACTCCCACGGGGTCGCCAACCTGGCCGGGCTCTACCTCCCCCTGCTCGACGAGGGGAGGGCCGACCCCGGCGCGGAACCCCGCGTGCTGGCCGACCTCGGCGCCGCCGTGCTGCTCGACGCCCGGCGCTCCCTCGGCCTGTGGGCCGCGTCGGAGGCGATGGACCTCGCCGCGCAGCGGGCCGGGGAGCACGGGGTGGGCCTGGTGTCGGTACGCGGGGCCACGCACCTGGGCTGCGCCGGCTACCACGCACTGCGCGCCGTCGAACGCGGCATGATCGGCGTGGTCGCGAGCAACTGCGGCCGCCAGCGCATCGCGCGGCCGCCGGGCGGGGCCGTGGCCCTGTTGGGGACCAACCCGCTCAGCGCCGCGGCCCCTGCCGGTGCGCATCCGCCGTTCCTGCTGGACATGAGCACCACGGCGGCGCCCACCGGCCGGGTCCGGCAGGCCGCCCGCGAGGGCCGGCGGCTGCCGGAGGGGGTGCTGTGCGACGACCACGGCGCCCCCGTCACCGACCCGGCGGCGTTCGACGCCGGGCGTGCGCACCTGATGTGGCTGGGCGGCGAGGCGGGGCGGTTCAAGGGCTTCGGCCTCGGACTGCTGGTGGAGGTGCTGTCCGCGGTGGTCTCCGGCGCCGGGCGGGGCCCGGACCCCGACGCCCTGGCCGGGGACGGCGGGCCCTCCGGCCGGGACGACGACATCGGCTTCCTGATGCTGGCGATCGCCCCCGACGCGCTGCGCGAGGGGGCGCCGGCCGACGCCGAGGAGCTGTTCGGCGTGGTGACGGCGTGCCCTCCGGCCGCCCCCGGCGACCCGGTGCGCTACCCCGGCTGGCACGAGCACCGCACGGCGCGGGAGCGCCGCGCCAAGGGGGTGCCGCTGGCCGCCGGCCTGTACGCCGAACTGGCGGACGTGGCCGCGCGGGCGGGGATCCCGGCGCCGGCGCGCGCGGGGGAGGGCCGATGAGGGAGCCCCTGCGCGTGGGAGTGGTCGGCCTGGGGGTCATCTCCCGGTTCCACCTGGCGGCGCTCTCGGACTCCGCCGACTGGGAGCTCGCGGCCGTGTGCGACCTGAACCCGTCGAGGATCGCGGACCCGCCGCCGGGGGCGGTGGGCTACACCGACCACACGCGGATGCTGGCGGAGGCGGACCTGGCCGCGGTCGTGGTCACGGCCCCCAACGACGCGCACGCCCGGATCTGCGCCGACGCCCTCGCGGCCGGTGTCGCGGTGTGCGCGGAGAAGCCGCTCGCCCTGGACCTCGCGGAGGGGGAGGCCCTGGCCACCCTGTCCCGGGAGCGGGGGGTGCCGTTGACCACGGCCTTCCACCGCCGGTACAACTCCGGGTTCGCCGCGCTGCGGCACCGGATCGGGGAGAGCGAGGTGGCGGAGGTGACCGTGCGCTACCTGGAGCGGATCGAGGAGCACGCCGGGGAGGACACCTGGTACCTGGATCCGGGCCGCTGCGGCGGCGGCTGCGTGGCCGACAACGGACCCAACGCCTTCGACCTGGTGGAGACCCTGCTGGGCCGGGCCGAGGTGACCGGGGCCCGGGTGGAGTACGACGGCGCGGGGGTGGACCGGAGGGCGGACGTCGCCCTGCGGGCGGGGGGAGCCCGCGCCCGGGTGCTGCTGGACTGGTCCCATCCGGGGGAGTGCAAGGACGTGGTGGTGAGAACGGCGGACGGGCAGGTGTGGGCGGCCGACCTGCTGGCCGGCCGCCCCGCCTTCAAGGAGTCCCTGTGGCACGAGTACGAGGGCATCGCCGCCGACTTCGCGCGCCGGGTGCGCGAAGGGCGGACCGACGACGGCGCGGGGGTGTCGGCGCTGCGCCTGGTCGGCGAGGCCTACCGCGCGGCGGAGCTCGGGGAGAGGGTCGGCCGGTGAACCCGCACGAGGACGGAGCCAAGCGCGACGTGGCCGCCACCCTGCTCAAGGTCCTGGTCCACAGCAGGACCGAGCGCGGCATGCGGCTGGAACCGTTCGCGAGCCGGTGCGTGCGCGCGGGAGAGGTCCACGAGCTGGTCGCCACCGACCACACCGACACCTCGGAGGGCGCCCGGATCGACCGCGTCGGGTTCCTGGGGTTCGCCGAGATCACCGCCGCCGGCGTCGTGGACCGGGGCGACGAGGTGTGGATCGGTCCGCGCCGGGTGGGCGTGGTGCTGGGGTTCGACGCCTGCCACACGCCGAACCACTACAACGTGCTCATCCACGCGGACCCGGCCCCCACGGGGCGCGAGCTGGCGCTGCGACCGGAGGAGCCGGTGGTGTTCCGGCAGGGGAGCCCCCGGACCGTGGCCGAGCTCTTCCGGACACCGTCCGCGAAAAATGTCGAAGAATGTCCGAAATAAATTTCACGCAGCATCGATGATTTTCCCGGATTGGCTTTTCCGGGGTCCCGGGCTCGGTAATATTCGAGTCGGGGGAAGGTGATTCTCGAATCGCATTCGAGTCCCCTTTCCCCTGCTATTCATTTGTTGTTTCCAACTATTCTCTTGAAGGAGAACGGATGACGACCGCCGTCAAGGCCAACGACCGCCTCGAAGAGCGCTTCCGCCTGTGGGACCACAACGGCAACGGCGTGATCGAGCGCGCTGACTTCGAGCAGGAGGTCGAGGGCATCCTCAGCCGCTTCGGCGTCGAGGCCTCGGCCCCCGGCGCGGAGGGCCTCCGTGGCGCCTACCTCGGCCTGTTCGACCGCCTGGCGCGGTCCGCGGGCACCGAGCGGATGAGCAAGGAGGACTTCGTCCGGGCCGCCGAGAGCGAGATCGTCAGCAAGGGCGACGCCGGTTTCTCGGAGGTCCTCCAGCCGACCATCCAGGCGATCATGGCCATCGCCGACACCGACGGCGACGGCCGGATCAGCCCGACCGAGCTGGAGCGGTGGTTCGACGCCATCGGCCTGAGCACCGCCCAGGCCGCCGACGCCTTCGGTGAGATCGACACCGACAACGACGGCGTCCTCACCGTCACCGAGCTGGTCGCCGCGGTGCGCGACTACCACCTCGGCAAGAACGACATCCCCCTCCTGGGCGTCTGACCCCCCTCGGGTCCCGTCCCCCTTCCGGCCCGGCCGCGCCACGGCGCGGCCGGGCTCCGGCCCCCCACACGCAGAACGGAAGAAATGAAGTCGGCACTCTCCTCCCCCGCTGCGGGCGAACGCGGCGGGGGTCGTTCGCGCATTCCCTTCTTCGACCAGTCGGACACCTTCCGAAGACTGTGGCCGGAGATCGAGGAGAACTGTGTCCGCGTCATGGACGACGGTAAGTTCTCGCACGGCTCCATGGTGGCTGAATTCGAGCGGGAAATGGAGCGCTACACCGGCGCCCGGCACGTCGTCGGCGTCAATTCGGGGACCGACGCGCTCGTCATTCTCCTGCGCGCCGCAGGGCTGCGCCCCGGCGACGAGGTGATCGTCCCCGCCTACACGTTCGTCGCCACCGCCACCGCCGTCGTGCACGCCGGCGGCGTCCCCGTCTTCGCCGACATCGAGGCGCACGGGTACGGGCTCTCCCCCGACGCGGTCGCGGACGCCGTCACCCCGCGCACCCGCATGGTCATGCCGGTCCACCTCTTCGACCGGCTCGCCGACATGGAGGGCATCGGCCGGGTCGCCCGCGCCCACGGGCTGACCGTGGTGGAGGACAGCGCGGAGGCCGTCGGCATGCGCCTCCACGGCAAGCACGCGGGACTGCTCGGCGCCGGCGGCGTCCTCTCCTTCTTCCCCGCCAAGACCCTGGGGGCCGTCGGCGACGCCGGGGCCCTGCTCACCGACGACGACGCCGTCGCCGAAACCGCGCGGATGCTGCGCCACCACGGCCGGTCCGGGCGCACCCTGGCCGAGTTCCCCGGCATCTCCAACCCGACGGTCGTCGTCGGCGGCAACAGCAAGATGGACGACCTCCAGGCCGCCGTCCTGCTGGCCAAGCTCACCCGCCTGGACGCCGACATCCGGCGCCGCGCCGAACTGTCGCGCCGCTACGACGAGCGGTTGCGCGGCCTGCCCGGGGTACGGACCGTCCCCGGCGACGCCGCGGCCCGGCCCGGCGAGGAGCGCGCGGTGTACGTCCACCTCGTCGAGGTGGACGACCGCGACGGCCTCGTCGCGCACCTGGACGCCGCGGGTGTGGGCACCGAGGTCTACTACCCCCGCCCGCTGCACCTGCAGCCGTGCTTCGCCCACCTGGGCCACCGGCCGGGCGACCTGCCCCGCGCCGAGGAGGTGTGCCGGTCGGCCGTGGCGCTGCCGCTGTACGCCGACCTGTCCGAGGAGCGGGTCGACCGGGTCTGCGACGAGATCGAGCGCTTCCTCGCCGGGAGGACCCGATGACCGCGGCCACCGGGCGGACCGTCCCGTTCTTCGCCCCCGACCTCTTCGAGACCGAGCGCGAGGCGCTCCTCGCGGCCCTGTACGAGGTCGGCACGGACCCCGAGCAGAAGTTCATCCTCGGGCGCCGCACCGCGCGGTTCGAGGAGGCGCTGCGCGACTCCCTGGGCGCCGGCGACGTCGTGGCCTGCTCCAGCGGGACCTCGGCGCTGACCCTCGTCCTTGCCGCCATGGACATCGGGCCCGGTGACGAGGTGGTCGTCCCGGCCTTCGGCTGCGCCCCCCTGGCGAGCACCGTCCTGTCGTGCGGCGCGACCCCGGTCTTCGCCGACGTCGACCCCGTGACGCTGACCATGGACCCCGACCACGCCGAGCAGCTCCTCACCGCCGGGACCCGGGCCCTCATGCCCGCCCACATGTTCTCCGTCATGGCCGACATGCCCCGCCTGCGCGATCTGGCCTCCCGTGCGGGGGTGCGGCTCGTCGAGGACGCGGCGCTGGCCCAGGGCGGCACGCTCCGGGGCCGCCCCGCCGGCCTGTGGGGCGACGCCGGGGTGTACTCCTTCGTCCAGGTCAAGGTCTTCGGCATGCCCGGCGAGGGCGGCGTGGTCCTGTCGGCCGACGCCGGGCTCGCCGACCGGGTGCGGATGCTGCGCAACCACGGCCAGGACGGCCGACACCGGTTCCTGCACCACCGCATCGGCCACAACAGCCGGTTCGACGAGGTGATGGCCGCCTTCCAGCTGCACCGCCTGGCGGGGCTGGAGGAGCGCGTGGCCCGCCGGAACGCCATCTGCTCGTATTACTCCGAGCACCTGGCCGACCTGCGCGGGGACGGGGTCGTGGCGCCCCCCGCGGGCGGGGACGGACGCTTCCCCTACGTCTACACGCTCCTGTGCGAGGACCGCGACGGGCTGCGGGACCACCTGGCCACCGAAGGGATCGACACCCACGTCTACTACCCCCGAGCCCTGCCCGAGCAGCCCGCCTTCGCCCCCCACGCCCGCCCCGGCGGGCAGTGGCCCCGGGCGCGGGACGCGGCGCGCCGCAACATCTCCCTGCCCCTGTACCCGCACCTGACCGACGAACGCGTCGAGCACGTGGTCACCGCCGTGCGCGCGTTCGCCCACGGGAGGAACCGATGACCGACCGCACGACCGCGCCCCCCGCGCCGCCCGCCGCGCCGCCCGCCGCGCCACCCGCCCCGCCCCGGCCCACCGCGGGCGCCTACGCCAGGCTCGCCAAACTCGACATCGTCGACTACTACATCGGCCTGCCGCTGGTGTTCGCCATGACGCTGCCCCTGCTGGGGGCGCGCGCCGACACCCTCGGTTTCCTCCTGCTCGTCCTGGTGGCCGAGGTGGCGGTGGTGGCCGCCATGGTCTCCTTCGACGACGTCACCGGCTACCGTGACGGCTCGGACGCCGCCAACTACGGCTCCGACGCCGCGCGGCGCCGGCTCGCCCGCAAACCCCTGGTCCACGGGACCCTCACCGAACCCCAGGCGCTCCGCTTCGGGCGGGCGGCGACCGCCGCGAGCGTCGTCCTGTGGGCCCTGGTGGTCGCGCTGGCCCCGCACCGGCCCCTGTGGGCCGTCGTCGGGGCGGCCCTGTGCCTGGTCGCGTCGGTCCAGTACTCCTGGGGGCTGAAGCTCAGCTACCGGGGCTTCCAGGAGATCTTCCTCTGCGGCCTGGGGGTGGGCTGGGTCCTGGTCCCCTACGGCCTGCTCGTCGGGCACGTCGACGGCTTCGTGATCGTCCAGGCGCTGGTGTTCGGCGGCGGCCCGATGATCTTCGGCCTGTACTCCAACACCAACGACGCCGCGGGCGACCGGGCCGCGGGACGCATCACCGTCGCCGCGAGGGTGTCCCCGCGCGCCAACACGGCCTTCATCGTCGCGCTCACCGCGACGGAGACCCTGCTCGTCACCGGGTCCCACCTGCTCGGGATCGCCCCCTGGTGGTTCACCGTCGCCCTGCTGCCGGTCATCGCCCTGCGGGTCGTCCAGCTCTACACCGGTTTCGTCCTCGGCGACATCCTGCGGGCGCGCCGCACGGCCATCCACACGCACCGGGCCACGGCCGTGCTCCTCATCGGGGCCAACCTGCTCGCCCCGTTCCTGCCGGGCGCCCTGTGAGCGCGCCGCTCGACGCGGCGGTGGTGGGCGCGGGGCCCGCCGGGCTCGCCACCGCGCACCTGCTGGCCGCCGCAGGACACACGGTGCGGGTCCTGGAGGCCGCCGACGCCGTGGGGGGCAGGACGCGCACACTGCGCTCCGACGGCTACCTCGTCGACACCGGCGCCGAGATGATCCCCTCGGCCGACGCCTACCCGGCGACCTGGCGGCTCGTGCGCGCCACCGGCCTGGACTCCGACCCCGAGGCGGTCCCCCTGGTGCGCGACGCCCTCGCGGTCTGGTGGGACGGGCGCGCCCGCCCCCACGCCGGACGCCCCCTGGGGCTGCTCACCGGCATGGGACTGTCCGCAAGGGCCCGTCTCGACCTCGCACGCCTGTTGCGGCGCCTGGACCGCGCCGGGCTGGACCCCGACCGCCCCGAGAGGGCGGCGCTGGGGGAGGAGACCGTGGCCGACCTCCTGCGGAGGTACCACCCGCAGGTGCGCGACCGCCTCCTGGGCCCGCTCGCCGCGGGGTTCTTCGGCTGGCCGCCGGAACGGGCCGCCGCCGCGCCCTTCGCCGCCCACCTGGCCGCCTCCGGCAGCACCGCCACCTGGCGCACCTACCGGGACGGGATGGACACGCTGCCCCGGGCGCTGGCGGCCCGGCTGGACGTGCGCACCGGCCACCCGGTGACCGGTGTCGCGCACGCCCCCGGCGGGGTGCGCCTGGACTCCCCGAGGGGAGCGGTGACCGCGCGCGCCGTCGTCCTGGCCGTGCCGGCCCCCGTCGCCCTGCGCCTCCACCCCGGGGCGCCCCCGGCCGAGCGGGAGTACCTGGAGGCCTGCGGATACGCGCCCATGCTCCGGGTGTCCCTGCTGCTGGACGCCCCCACGGCCCCGCGCGGGGCGCGCCGCGGTTTCGCCGTCCTGGTGCCCGACGACCCCGTGCTCGCCGTGGTCACCGCGGACCACGCCAAGCACCCCGGCCGGGCGCCCAGGGGACGCGGCCTGGTGTCCCTGGTCGCCTCCCCGCAGGCGGCGCGCGACCTCATCGACGCACCCGACGACGAGGTGGGCGCGCGCCTCACCGCACGCGCCGAGCGCCTCATGCCCGGGGTGGGGGAGCGCGTGAGGAGGACGATCGTGCACCGCTTCCGGCACGGCCTGCCCCTGCCCGAACCGCGGGCGCTGGCCGCCCGCCCCGCCTTCGCCGACCGGCCCCTGGCCCCCGTCGACTACGCCGGCGACTGGACCGCCCTGCGCCCGTGCAGCGAGGGGGCGGTGGCCTCGGCCTTCACGGCCGCCGAACGCACGTCGGCCCTGCTCTCCACCTCCCGCGAACCGATCACGACCGAGGCGCCATGACACTCCTGAGCAAACCCCTCCACCTGGGCACCCTCTTCGACGACCTGGCGGCGCGCGGCTCCACCACCGCCGTGCGGCTGAGCAGGCCCCTGGACATCGCCCCCGAGGCGGGCTCCGAACTCGACGTGCCGGCCGCCGCCGACCTGGTGCGCCGGGTCTCCGGCTGGTTCGCCGAGGCGGGGGTGCGGCCGGGCGACCGCGTCGCCATCGCCAAGCGCAACCACTGGGACTACGTGCTTCTGGCCTGCGCCGCCGCACGCCTGGGCGCCGTCCCCGCGTCACTGTCGGCCCACCTGTCCCCCGAGACCCTGGGCATCCTCCTCCGCAGGCTGGAACCGGCGCTCCTGGTCACCGACGCCGCCCTGCTGGAGGCCGCCCGCGGCGCGGGGCACGACCCCTCCGCCCACGCCGCGCGCACCCTGGTGGTGGGGGGCCGCGCCGAGCGGGCCCTGTGCACGGACGACGTGCGCGGGGGCTCCGCGCCGCCGCCGCGCCGTCCGCACCTGGACGCACCGCTCGCCGTCATGCACACCTCCGGGACCACCGGCGTCCCGAAACTGGCCGTGCACTCCACACGCACCATCCTGCGCCGGCTGGCGGGCTTCGAGTCCCACCGGTGGCCGGTGCTGGGCAGCCGGCGCGACGACACGGTCGCCACCTCCTTCTCCTACGCCCACGGACGTGCCCTGGCCTGGACGGCCGGGGTGCTGTGGATGTTCCCGGCGGCGGTCTCGCTGATCACCTCGCCCGACTGGGACGAGGCCGGTCCCGCGCTGCGCCGCCACCGGCCCACCACCCTGGAGGCCCAGCCCTCCACCCTGGTGCGCTGGCAGCGGCACGTCGACGGGAAGGGGGAGGAGTTCGGGCGTGTGCGGTTGTTCGTCAGCACCTTCGACGCCGTGCACCCGTCCACCGTCCGCACCTTCCTCAACGCCAGCCGCCGGCGGGCGCCGGTGTGGATGCAGGGGTGGGGCCAGAGCGAGACGGGTCCGCTGACCTTCCGCTTCCTCACCCGCCGGTCGCTGGCCCGCAGGCAGTGGGTCGACCCCACCACCCGCAACCTGGGGCGGCCCGTCCCCGGGCGGACCCGGCTGCGCGCCGTCGACACGAGGACCCTGCGCCCCCTCCCGGCGGGCGAGCCCGGCCTGCTGTTCTGCCGCACCGACGCGCTGTGCCTCGGCTACGTCGGGGAGGAGGGGCGCTGGCGCTCCAAGCTCGTCGGCCAGTGGTGGAGCACCGGGGACATCGGCTCCGTCGACCGCACCGGCGCGGTCCGCCTGGTGGACCGGGAGGTGGACTCCCTGTCCGACGGCGGCTGCCTGGAGATCGAGGACGTCGTCGACGAACGGCTCCCCCAGGCGCTGGACTGCGTCGTGCTGGGGGTCGCCGACGGCCCGCCCGTGCCGGTCGTGGCCACGGAGGACGGCACCCTCGCCCCGGGGATCTGGAAGGAGGCCGTCGTCGACCTGCCGACGATGGCCGAACCGGTGGTCCTCACCTGGGGCGACCTGCCGCGCACCGGTACCGGCAAGGTCCGCCGGGGCGCGCTGCGGGAGAGCCTCGGCCTGGGCCCCGACGCCCCCGGCAAGGGGAGGTGGACGTGACCTCGACGGCGATCGCCGCTCCTCCGCTGGCGGGGACCGCGGTCCTGGCCTCGGGCGACGCGGTACCGGTGCGCGTCGCGGCGGCACGCCTGAGGGCACTGGGGTGCGAGGTCGTGCGGGGGCCCGCAGCGGCGGGCGCCCCCGCGGGCCGGATCGACCTGCTCACCGGTCCGGGGGGCGGCCGGGCCGGGTGCGACCTGGTGTGGTCGGCGTCCCCGGAGCCGTTGGCCGACGAGCGCGACGTCCAGGCCGCGTGCGGCCTGGCGCACCTGCACGGCCTCGCCGTGGGAGGACCGCGCTTCCTGCCCGTCGACCACGCGTCGGTGTGCGCCGGGGTGCTCGCGGCGCAGGCGGTGGCGGCGGCGGTGCTCTGCGCGCTGCGCGGGGGGCCGGCGCTGCGGGCGTCGGTCTCCGTGGCCGGTGCGGCGCTCCTCGCGGTCGCCCCGTACGTCGCCGACGCCACCGCCGCGCGGGGGGCGCCGCCCGCCCCGGCGGAGGGCGAACCGCCGCCCTTCCGCTCCGCCGACGGCGTCCGGTTCGAGATCGAGACCCTCGACCCCGAGGCGTGGCTCCGGTTCTGGGAGGCCCTGGGCGCGCCCGCGCGGGCGGTCGCCACCGGATGGGCGCCCTTCCAGCGCAGGTTCGCCACCGCCGTGTGCCCGCTGCCCGCCGCGCTGTTCGCGACCCTCGCGGCGCTGCCGCTCGCCGTCGTCCGCGACACCGGCCGGGAGTGCGGGGTGGGCGTGGTCCCGCTGCGCCCCCTGGCCGAGGTCGCCGGGGAGGGCCCCGCCTCGCCGTGGCGGCTCCGCGGCGCCGGCGGGGAGCCCGGACCGGGCCTGCCGCCGTGGCCGGCCTCCGGGACGGGGCCGCTGGCAGGGCTGCGGGTGGTCGAGGCCACCAACCGGGTCCAGGGGCCCCTGGCGGGTCTGCTGCTGACCCTCCTCGGCGCCGACACCGTGCGCGTCGAGCCGCCGGGCGGCGACCCCATGCGCGGTGTCCCGCCCCTGGCCGGAGACCTCTCCGCCCGCTTCGCCGCCCTCAACCGGGGCAAGGACGCTGTCCGTCTGGACCTCAAGGCCCCCGGGGGCCGCCGCGCGGCCGCCGACCTGGCGGCCTCCGGCCACGTCCTGCTCTACAACTGGCCGCCGGGCCGGGCCGAGCGGTTCGGGCTGGGGGCGGACGACCTCTCCGCCCGCGCCCCGGGACTGGTCCACGTCCACGCCGACGGGTGGGCCGGCGAGGACCCCGGGCCGGGGATCCCGGCCACCGACTTCCTGGTCCAGGCCGACGGCGGGATCGCGGACCTGGTGTCCGTCGGCGGAGCGCCCGCCGCCCCCTCCCTGGTCACCCTCACGGATGTGCTCGGCGGCCTCATCGCGGCCGAGGCGGCCCTGGCCGGCCTGCTGCTGCGCGCCCGCACCGGGACCGGCGCGGTGGCGAGGACGGGGCTGGTCGACGCCGCGCGCCTGCTCCGGTGGGCCGGGCGCGGCACCGCCCACCTGCCCCGCTCCGGCACGCCGCCGGTCGCCGGCCCGGCCCAGGCGGCCGACGCCTTCCCGGGGGCCTTCACGACGGTCGGCGGGGCCTCCCTCCCGCGCGCCCCGTGGACGTTCGCCCCCCTGGACGGGGAGGACCTGTGACGGCCTGGACCTCCGGGGCGGGGCTGGTCCTGGCGGACCTCGTCCCCGCCGAGGAGCGCGCCCGGTGGGTCGCGGAGGGCCTGTGCCCCGGCCGGGACCTGTACTCCCTGTTCCTCGACCGGGTACGGGAGGACCCCGCGCGCGAGGCGGTCGTGGACGGCCGCGGAAGCCTGGACCGCGCCGGGCTCGCGGCCAGGGCCCGGCGGGCCGCCGCGGCCCTGGCCGCCAGGGGGTGCGGCGAGCGCGACGTCGTCGCGGTCCTGCTGCCCGACGGCAGGGACGCGATCGCGGTCGAACTCGCCGTCGCCGCACTCGGGGCGGTCGCCCTGCCGGTCCCGTACGGGCGCTCCCGCACCGACGTGCTCTCCCTGCTGGCGCGCTCCCGCGCCGCGCTCCTGGTCACCGCCCCCGCCCGCGCGGACGACGCGCCGGGCACACCGGTCTGGTGCGCGGACGCCGGGACGCTGGACCCCGACGGCCCCCTCGCGGGGGCGAGGGCGCCCGAGCCGGCGCGCCCCGACGCCGAATCGCCCGCGCGCATCCTCGTCTCCTCGGGATCCGAGGGCGAGCCGACCATGGTCGCCTACTCGCACAACGCCATGGCCGGGGGGAGGGGCAACTACGCGCGGGCCGTGCTGGGCGCCGGGCCCGTCCGCGCCCTCATCCCGGTGCCGCTGGCCTCCTCCTTCGGCTCGCTGGGCATCGTGTCCCTGGTCCGGCTCGGGGCCACCCTCGTCCTTCCGGGGCGGTTCGACCCCGTGGCCGTGCTGCGCTCGGTCGAACGGGACCGCCCCACCCACCTGATCGGCGTGCCCACCATGCTCAGGCGCACCGCGCTGGTCGGGGAGGAGGCCGACACCGGGTCGCTGCGGGCGCTCGTGGCCAGCGGCGCCCCCCTGCACCGGGAGGTGCGCGACCTGTGCGAACGCCGTTTCGGCCGACCGGTCGTGAACGTCTACGGCTCCACCGACGGGGTCAACTGCCACACCGCGCACGACCCCGGGGCGTGGGAGCCGGGCATGGCCGGGCGCCCCGACCCGGCCGTCGCCGCGATCCGGGTGTGCGACCCACGGGGGCGGCCGCTGCCGCCGGGGGAGGTCGGCGAGATCCGGGCACGGGGACCGATGACGCCCCTGTGCCACGTCGCGGACCCCGCACTCGACGCCGAGCGGCGCGACCCCGGCGGATGGGTCCGCACCGGTGACGCGGGCCGCCTGGACGGCGACGGGACGCTGTGGGTCGTGGACCGCCTGCGCCGCACGGTGATCCGGGGCGGCGTCACCCTCTTCCCCGCCGAGGTGGAGCGCGCCCTGGCCGCCCACCCCGCCCTGGGCGAGGCGCAGTGCGTCCCCGTGCCCGACCCCGACCTGGGCGAGCGCATGTGCGCCTGCGTCTGCCCCCTGCCGGGGGTGGACCCGCCCACGGGCGGCGAACTGCTCGCCCACCTGCGCGACGGGCACGGCGTGGACGTCCGCGCCCTGCCCGAGCACGTGCTGTTCCTCCCCGCGCTGCCGCTCGGCCCGACCGGGAAGGTGTGCACGTCCACCCTGGCCCGGATCGCGGCCGACGCGGTCCGCGACCGACCGACCGTACTCCCAGGAGGCCCACGATGACGGACACAGCCACCGCCGGACCCGGCTACGTCTTCGACAACCACAACGAGAACGCCGGTGACCAGCACCGGTTCCTGGCCGCCGCCTACGACCCGCTGACCACCGGAAGACTGGCGGAGACCGGGGTCGGACCCGGGTGGCGCTGCCTGGAGGTGGGCGCGGGCGGAGGCGGCGTCGCCCGCTGGCTGGCGGGGCGAGTCGCGCCCGGCGGCGGGGTGGTCGCCACCGACATCAAACCCGACCACATCGCCCCGGCCGAGGGGTTGGAGGTGTGGAAGCACGACATCACCCGGGACCCCCTGCCGGAGGCGGCCTTCGACCTCGTCCACTCGCGGCTGGTGCTCCTGCACCTGCCCGAGCGGATCGAGGTCCTGAACCGCCTCGTGCGCGCGCTCAAGCCGGGCGGGGTGCTGCAGCTGGACGAGTTCGACATCACCTACGGGCCGTCGCTGCTCATGCCCGACGCCGGGGCCCGCGAGCTGTACGAGGAGTTCCTGGAGGCGAAGATCCGGCTGATGACCCGGGCCGGGGCCGACCCGGCCTGGGGGAGGAACGCCGCCGAGGCGATGCGCGGCGCCGGGCTGGTCGGCGTCGACCCCCGGCCGCACGTGGAACTGTGGGACGCCGGCTCCCCGGGGGTCCGCCTGATCCGCCACCACACCCTGCACCTGCGCGACGCGTTCGTGCGCGAGGGGATGACGGACGAGCGGCTGGCACGGGTGCGGGACCTGCTGGACGACCCGTCGTTCCGGGCCTGCTCCTGCGTGGTCTACTCCGTGCGGGGCCGCCGCCCCGCATGACCCGGGCCGCGGCGGCGGACGGCGCCGTCCGCCGCCGCGGGTCGTCCTCCCGCGCCCGGGGCCCCGGGCACGGGAGGACGGACACCCGCCCCGCTGCCCGGCGGGCGCCGCCCGCCGGGCGCGCCCTACCCGGGGAGCCGTCCCGGGCGGTGGGCGGCGATCGGGTTCTCCAGCGTGCCGACCAGCTGGAGGGCCCCCGCGGGGTCGTCCAGGTTCACCATCTGGCGGTTGTCGCGGAGCTGGAGCCGGTTCAGGCAGGAGAGCGCGAAACGGTCCGCGAACACGTCGTAGCGCTCGAAGCGCTCGGACAGGTACGGGACCGACGCCTGGTAGTCGGCGACGCACTCCGCCACCGTCCGCCAGAAGTCCTCCTCCGCCAGGGCGCCCTCGTCGGCGAGGATGCCGTTGAGGAACCGCAGGAAGCAGTCGAAGACGTCGGTGAAGAGCGACAGCAGCCTCGTGTCCTCGGGGACGTCGGCGCGGATGCGCTCCACCGCCTCGGGCAGCTCCGCGTCCGCGCCCATCACCACGATCTCCTCGGCGATGTCCTTCATCAGCACCCGCTGGGGGACCCCGTCGCGCAGGACGAGGATCACGTTCTCCCCGTGGGGCATGAACACCAGGTCGTGCGCGTAGAACGCGTGCAGCAGCGGGACCAGGTAGGCGTCCAGGTAGCGGCGCAGCCACACGGCCGGGGCCAGGCCCGACTCGGCGATGAGCGCCCCGGCGAGGGAGCCGCCGTCCGCGTCGGTGTGCAGCAGCGACGCCATCGTCGCGAGCCGCTCCCCCCGGCCGAGCCTCGGCACCGGGCTCTCGCGCCACAGCCCGGCGATCATCTTCAGGTACGGCGAGCCCTTGGCGGCGGCCCGCGCGTAGTGCGAGGTCCGGTAGCCCACCGCGGCGCGCTCGCGCAGCACCCCGACCCCGGTCGCGCGCAGCACCGGGTCCTTGCCGACCAGGTCGGCCAGCCAGTCGTTGATCGCCGGGGTGGCCTCCATGTACTCCGCCGACAGCCCGCGCAGGAACCCCATGTTCAGCACCGACAGGGCCGTCTTGACGTAGTGCCTCTCCGGCTCGGAGGCGTTGAAGAAGGTGCGGATGGACTGCTGGGCCCGGTACTCGTCCGGCCCGTACCCCAGGCACACCAGGTCGCGGCGGGCCAGGTCGGCGGCGAAGGTCACCGAGAGCCGGTTCCACCACTGCCACGGGTGCACCGGCACCAGGTGGTAGTCGCCCGGGTCCAGGCCCAGGCCGGCCAGCTCGGCGTGGAAGGCGGCCAGGACGCGGTCGCCGAGCTCCGAGCGCAGGAAGGAGCCGGGGTCGGTGTCGGCGGAGTGGGAGAAGGTGGTGCGCGAGCGCCGCGCGGCCACCCACACCAGGCGCACCGGGGCCGCGGCCTCGGGGGCGTAGGCCAGGTACTCGTCGGACCCGAAGCCCAGGCGCCCGTTGTTGGCGACGAAGCACGGGTGGCCCTCGGTCATCCCCGCCTCGATCGCCTGGAAACCGGAGCGCGCCAGCTCCGCGGCGTCCGGCTGCGCGCCCGCCATGCGGAAGGCGCTGCTCGCCAGGGTGCTGGTGATCTCCTCCAGGTAGACCGGCAGGACCTCCTTCCCCAGGCCGAGGGTGTCGCGCAGGTCCAGCACGAGCTCCAGCGCGTCCAGGCCGTCCGTCGCCGCCGGGGAGCCGTCGCCGCCGGGGGCGCGGCGGACGATGCTGTCGGCGTCGATCCGCCAGTGGTCCAGGGCCATGACGCGCGCCGTGAACCGGTACTCGGCCCCGCTGTCGCAGCGGACGGTGTACGCGCCGTCGGCGCCGCGTTCGGGGGTGAGCAGCCGTTCGTGGGAGAACTCGGCCAGGGCCTTGCGGACGAGCAGCCGGTTGGCGCGCTCCCACAGGTCCGGGGACAGGTGGGCGACGCCCTCGCGGGGGTCGGTCGGGGCCCCGCCCGGCCGGGGGGCCCGCGGTTCGCGGGCGGTGTCCGAGGGGCCGGCGGGGTCCGCCGCGCGGACGCCCGGGGAGGGCTCCGCCGTGAAGGTCCCACCGGGGTGGCTGACGGTCATCTGTCGACTCCTCTCATGGTCGCGGCCGCCGCCAGGGCGGAGCGGAACCGGTCGCGGGTACAGGTGCTCAGGTAGGCGTCCTTGCCGCTCTCCCGGAGGGAGACGGTGGACTCGACCCGGAACCCCACCGCCTCGTTGAGCGCGTGGACGGGTCGGTTGCGCACGTCCGGCTCGACGACGACGCGCTCGGCCCCCGGGGCCGCGAAGGCCAGTTCCATGACCGTCGTGATGACGGCGCGGGTGAACCCGTGGACCGGGGTGTCGGCGGGCGCCACCAGGAAGTGCATCCCGATGTCGCCCGGCAGCACCTCGTAGTGGTGGGCCAGTTCGCTGTCCGCGGGCGAGTAGAGCTCCGCGAGGAAGACGGGCCGGCCCTCCCACGCGCCGATGTAGGCCTGCTCGTGGTCGGAGGCGTGCACGGCCCGGAACTGGCGGGCCACGTCCTCCTCGTCGGCCTCGGTCATCAGCCAGAAGCGGGCCCGGGGCTCGGTCAGCCACCCGTGCAGGAGCGGTATGTCGGCGTCGGGGTCGACGGGGCGGACACCGAACCGGCCCAGCTCGGGGTCGTCCCTGGTCAGCCCGGTCGGGAAACGGGCGGCAGGCGCGGGGCGGCTCATCGGTCGACCACCTCCGGCACCGCGTCCGGCCCCGCGGGGGCGGAGCCCCCGTCCCGGGCCCCGGGGTCCCGCGGCGCGGGCGCGCCGAACTCCTGGAAGGCGATCGAGCGCTCCACGGCGTAGGGCTCGCGGCCCAGCATCGCGCGGAGGATGTAGGAGTTGCGGTAGGCGCCCATCCCCAGGTCGGGGGAGACGAACCCGTGGGTGTGCAGCTCGGCGTTCTGCACGAACACCGCCCCGGGTGGGGCCTGCGCGCCCGGTCCCTCCGCGTCCCCGCCGGCGCCGTGGGCCTGCGCGTCCACCCGGTAGTCGCGGCGCACCCGGAAGCGCCCGGCCGCGTCCCAGGCCAGCCGGTCGGAGACGGGCCCCAGGAAGTCCGGCCGCCGGTACTGGTAGCCCGTGGCCAGGACCAGTCCCTGCGTGTCCAGGGTGAAGTCGCGCCCCTGGTCGGTGTTGCGCAGCTCCAGGCGGTAGCCGTCCCGCTCCGCCACCCGGGAGGCCCCGGTGACCTCGGTGCCGGTCAGCAGGCGCACGGGGGGCGGGCCGAGCCTGCTCTTGACGTAGAGCAGGTCGTAGATCGCGTTGATCACCTCGGTGTCGATGCCCTTGTACAGGTTCTTCTGGGAGCTCACCAGGCGGTCGCGGGTGGCGTCCGGGAGGGAGTGGAAGTGGTCGGCGTACTCCGGGGAGGTCATCTCCAGGGTGAGCTTGGTGTACTCCAGCGGGAAGAAGCGCGGCGAGCGCGTGACCCAGTTGAGCTGGTAGCCGTGCCTGTCCACGTCCTGGAGCAGGTCGTGGAAGATCTCGGCGGCGCTCTGGCCGCTGCCGACCACCGTGATGCTCCGCTTGGACCGGAGGTCCTCCCCGGCGTACAGGTAGTCCGAGCTGTGCACGGCGTCCCCGCCCAGGCCCCGGCAGGACTCGGGGACGTAGGGCGGGGTCCCGGTGCCGAGCACCAGGCGGCGCGCGCGGTGCAGGCCGGGCGCCCCGGTCGCGGTGTCGGTGCTGTGCAGCAGGTAGAGGGACCGGTCGGGGTCGTACTCCACGGCGTCGACCCGTCGGCCGAAGCGGACCGCGTCGCCCAGCTTGCGGGACGCCCAGCGGCAGTAGTCGTTGTACTCCGCGCGGAGGGGGTAGAAGCGCTCGCGGATGTAGAACGGGTACAGCCGCCCGGACTCCTTCAGGTAGTTGAGGAAGGAGTACGGCGAGGTGGGATCGGCCAGGGTGACCAGGTCCGACATGAACGGGGTCTGCAGTTCGGCGTCCTCCAGCAGCATGCCGCTGTGCCAGTCGAACTCCGGCTTCTGGTCGAGGAAGAGGCCGTCCAGCTCGGCGATGGGCGCGCTCAGGCAGGCCAGGCCGAGGTTGAAGGGGCCGAGGCCGATCGCGGCGAAGTCGTGGACCCGGTCCGCGCCGTGTGCGCCGGGGCTGTGGTCGCCTGTCAACGGGTCCTCCCGGAGGTGTGCGCGGGGTTGTGCGGAGCGCCGGTCGGCGCGGTGGACGGTGCGCCGACGGTTCCGGCGGCCGCGCCGTGCTCGGCGGCGTAGTGCTGGGCGTGTCCCGCGAGAAGGTCCAGGACCTCGGCGACGTCCTCCGGCGTGCTCCGGGGGTTGAGCAGGGTGAGCTTCAGGTACGGGCGGCCGTCGACCGTGGTGCGGGCGGCGACGGCGCGGCCCGAGGCCAGCAGGGCCTCCCGCGCGTACCGGTTGGCGCCGTCGGCGGTCTCCTCGTCGACCCCGGGCAGGGCGCACCGGAACACCAGGGTGCTGAGTGTGGGCCGTGTGACCACGGTGAACCGGGGGTCGGCGTCGAGCAGCGACCACCCGGCGGCGGCCAGGTCCAGCACGCTGTCGAAGAGCGCGCCCACGCCCTCGGCGCCCATCGTGCGCAGGGTCAGCCAGAGTTTGAGCGCGTCGAAGCGGCGCGTGGTCTGGAGGCTCTTGTCCACCTGGTTGGGGGCCAGGGCCGGGGTGCTGCCGTCGGAGCGGGAGTTGAGGTAGTCGGCGTGGTAGGTGACGTGGCGCAGGGACCGCCCCTCGCGCACCACCACGGCGCTGGAGCTGACCGGCTGGAAGAAGGACTTGTGGAAGTCCACGGTCACCGAGTCGGCGCGCTCGACGCCGCTCAGCAGGTGCCGGTGGCGCGAGACCAGCAGTCCGCAGCCGTAGGCCGCGTCGACGTGCATCCACAGTCCGTGGCGGGAGCACAGGTCGGCGATCCGGGGGAGGGGGTCGATGCTGCCGAAGTCGGTGGTCCCGGCCGTGGCGACCACCGCGACGGGGATCAGGTCCTCCTGGAGGCAGCGGCGCAGCTCGGCCGCCAGGGCGTCCGGGCGCATGCGGCGCCGGTCGTCGCAGGCCACGGTGATCACGGACTCGTAGCCCAGTCCGAGGAGCGCGGCCGACTTGGCGACGCTGAAGTGCCCGACCTCGGACGTCAGCACGCGCATCCGCGGCAGGAGCTCGGAGAGGCGGCCCCCGTGGCGCTCGTGGGCCTCGTCGCGGGCCATGAGCAGGGCCTGGAGGTTGGACTGGCTGCCGCCGCTGGTGAAGACCCCGTCGGCGTCCTCGCCGAAGCCGATGCGCCCGGCGGTCCAGTCGATCAGCCGCTGTTCGATGAGGGTTCCGCCGGCGCTCTGGTCCCAGGTGTCGAGGGAGGAGTTCACGGCGGACAGGACGGTCTCGCCCAGCAGGGCGGGCAGGACCACGGGGCAGTTCAGGTGGCCCATGTAGCGGGGGTGGTGGAAGTAGACGGCGTCGTCGAGGTAGAGGTGCTCGAGCTCGTCCAGGGCGGCGGCCGGGTCGTCGAGCGGGCGGTCCAGGTCGACCTTGTCCATTCCGGGGCGGAGGTCCTCGGCGGTGGCCCCCGTGAACGGCCGGTCCACCCGGGCGATCCGGGCGGCGACCCGGTCCACGGCGGAGCCGGCGAGGACGCGGTAGCGCTCGGCGCTGTGGGCGTCGAAGAGGTGGGCCCGGTGGTCGGTCCCCTGGACGGGCGGGGTATCGGGGGCGTCGTCGGCCCCGGCGTCCGTGGAGCCGCGTCCCCCGGTCGGCGGGTCCTGCACGGACCTCGCGAGGAAGGTCATGGGTCGTCCTCCTGAAGGCGGGCATGCCAAAGGCATCCGTTGGCCGGATGTGGGCATGAGGGGATGAACTGCGTCGATGCTGTGCAGGGATGCGAAATCCAAGCAAGGGGAGCCTAACCTAACAAAAAGGGGCTCGCACTGTGACCATCCCTACATGCCGAGATGGTTTAACTGCGGAGAGTCACCATTGGGGATGGCGTTCAGGGGGCTTTCGTCAGCTTTTGTGGTGGTTAGTTCTTTTCTCTGACGCGCGATGATCACAGGTGGCGGGCAGCAACGGCCCCGGGCCGACGGCCCTCGGCGCAAGACCCGGCGGGGACGTGCCACCGGGGGATCCGGCCGCGGGGCGGGGAGGGCGGCCGGGGCCGTACCGGGGCCGGGGCCGAGGAGGGCGCTCCCGTCAGGAGCGCTCCTGCCCACCCGGGCCCGCGGAGGGGGAGTCCTCCACGCCGCGGGGTCTGCGGCCGGTCGGGGGACGGGCCCCGGGGAGGCCCTGCGGCATGCACGCGGGGTGACGGCCGGGGCTCCTGCCGGCCCGGCGCCCGGTCCCGTCCGGCGCGGGCAGGCCCTGCGGCGCTACCGCTCCGGCCCGACCCGCCGTTCGAGGTACATGACGGTGGTGTTCTCCGAGAACCCGCTGCCGCGCATGAGGGCGAGGGAGGCCGTGTTGCCCGTCTCCACGTCGGTGAGGATCCGGGAGGCCCCGAGGGCCTCCAGCCCCGCGCAGCACTCACGGACCAGGCGTCCGGCGATCCCGTGGCCCCGGAGGCCGGGGTCCACGGCGATCCACTCCATGTAGCCCCAGTCGTCGCGGTGCTCGAAGCCCATCGAGCCGAGGACGAACCCGACGACCCGCGTGCCGCTCAGCGCCACCCGGCAGGAGGAGCGGGGGCTGTCCAGGTGGACGGCGGCCGCCGTGAGCGACCAGCCGGTGTACGGCAGGGCGCTCGTCTCGTACACCCGGCGCCCCAGGTCGAGGACCTCGGGAAGGTGCTCCACCGCCATGGGTCCGATGTCCGCCCCGGATCCCCGGGGGTCCGGCGCCGGCGCGCCCTCCTGCCGCTCCACTGGCTTTCCACCCTCCGCTGTCGGACACGGGCGCGTCCCGCGGGGTCGCGGGGCGCCCGGGGCTTCGCGGCCGGGGCGGGAGCGCCCCTCGCCGCGGGGACACCGCAGGTGGTCCCGCCCCCGCAGATTATGCCGGACACCGGGGCTTCGGCCGAGGACGCGCACCGTGCCGGGGCGCGGTGCCGCCTTGGCGCGGTGCGGGGACGGGGAGGACGCGGGCCGGGAGGTCCCGGGGGCGGCGGCCGGGGGCGCGGGCGTCGGCGCGTCCTGCCGTCGGGGCCCGTCGCCGGACGGGCCCCTGCGGATCAGCGGATGTTGATGTCGGTGCAGGCGTAGAAGGCGTTGCCGGTGTCGGCGATGTTCCAGCGGGCCAGGAGCTTGTGCCGCCCGTTGTACCCGGACAGGTCGACGTTGTGGGTCACCGTCGACCCGGGACGGGCGCCGTTGTCGTTGAACACGGCGATCCTCTGGTTCCCGATGAAGTACTCCCAGGTGCTGGTGGCGTGCGACACCGTCAGGGTCCAGGTGAAGGTCTGGGAGCGGCCCACGTCGGTGACCCGCCAGCCGCGGCTGTCGTCGTTGAGCTCGGAGAACCGTCCGACGCCGCCGTCGCAGCGCATCTGGCCCTTGGGGCCTTCGACGCTCTGCGGCTCCCAGCGGATGGAGCCGCATTCCACGGTGCCCGCGGCGCACTGGGCCTGGCGGCTCATGGGGTTGGAGACGTAGCCGTGCGCGGACGCGACGCCGGCGGGCATGAGGGTGAAGAAGAGGGCGGTGGCGGCCGCCACGGCGGTCGCGGCGCGGAGCCGGCGGGGGGACGAGCGCTTCATGCGCGGAGCCTTTCCTCGATGACCAGGGAGCGGAGGACCCGGGTCGGGGGGTGAGGCGAAGGTAGGCGGATCGTGACCCTCGGTCAAGGGTCGAGGTGGTCGCGGCGCCGGGCCGCCCCCGTACCGGGCGGGGTACCACCCGGGGGCGGCGGGGTCCCGGCCCGGTCGGTCGGCCTCCGGCGCGTTCCCGCTGAACAGCGGGGGGATCGGTCCCCGGCGGCGCCGGTCCGGTCGCGCCGTGAGTGGACCACTCCCGCCCTGACCACCGGACCACGGCCGGGGCTACATTCTCCTTACCCCGGGAGGAGGGGCCGGTTCCCGGGGCGCGGACCCGGCCCTCCCGCGGCGACGCCGCGGTGCACCGCGCGGTCCCGGTGCGCACGGAGTCCGGTGGCGGGGGAGCGCGGCGGCTCCCCCTCGGCTCGGGGAGGCGGACGGCGGCTCTCCGACGTGGCGCCGGTGCTCGACGGGCACGCCGCGGGGGCGGGGGCGTGCCCCGGCGGAAGCCCTCGGGAAGGCGCCCTCCGGGACGTCTCCCGGCGCGGCGGCCCCGGGGAACGCCGAAGGCCAGAGCCGAAGCTCTGGCCTTGGGTGATGCTGGTGGGCGATACAGGACTCGAACCTGTGACCTCTACCGTGTCGAGGTAGCGCTCTAACCAACTGAGCTAATCGCCCGCGTGAAGCGGTGTGAGGTGGAGACGGGATTCGAACCCGTGTAGACGGCTTTGCAGGCCGCTGCCTCGCCTCTCGGCCACTCCACCGAGTCACACGCAAGCGCCTGGGCGCCTTCGCGTCTCCTCCGAGCGGACGACGGGATTCGAACCCGCGACCCTCACCTTGGCAAGGTGATGCTCTACCAGCTGAGCCACGTCCGCTTGCTGCCTGGCCGGTGCCCGCGTCCTCCGCGGCCCCGCCGTGCTGCTGATAAGAACTTTAGCGGAAAGTCGTCAGACGGCAAATCGACGCAGGGAGGACCGGGTCCGCCGCCGGCTCCGGCCCGGCGCCGACCCGTGCGGGACGGCGCCGGCAACCCCGTGCGGGACGGCCGGAGCGGTGGCGCCCGCCCCCGGGGCGCCCGGGTGGACAATGGGGGCGCGCTGGTGCGACGACCGGGAGGCGGCATGGGCAGGAACGGCGACATCCGCGGCGACGCCCCCCGGGGCGGGGCCCCGGGCACACACGGGACGCCCGAGGGCGGGCGGACGCACGGAACACACGCGGACCACGGGTCCCACCTCTCATGGGCCCGGGCGCGCGCGGAGGCCGTGGCGCTGGGCGGGCTGCGGGGCGCGGAGCCGCGCGAGACCCCGCTGGAGCGGTCGCTGGGCGGGGTCCTCGGCGCGGACGTGCGGGCCCTGGTGGGGCTGCCCGCCTTCGACGCCTCCGCCATGGACGGCTTCGCGGTGGCGGGGCCGGGCCCCTGGCGGCTGGTCGGCAGGCGGCTCGCGGGCGCCCCCGCGGACGGCGCCGGCCTGCGTCCCGGCGAGGCGGTCGAGATCGCCACGGGGGCGAGGGTTCCCAAGGGCTCCGAGAGCGTCCTGCCGTACGAGCGCTCGGCGGTCCGCGGCGGCGTGGTGGAGGGCCGGGTGGAGCGCGGCCGCCACGTGCGGTGGGCGGGCGAGGAGACCGCGCCCGGTGAGACCGTTCTCACGAGGGGGACGGTGATCGGACCCGCGGCGCTCGGGCTGGCCGCGAGCCTGGGGCACGCGACCCTGCCCGTGGCGCGCCCGCGGGTGGCGGCCCTCGTGACGGGGGACGAGGTCGCCACGGAGGGCCTGCCCGGGGACGGGAGGGTGCGCGACGCCATCGGGCCGCTGCTGCCGGGGGTCGTCGACTGGGCCGGGGGCGCTCTCGTGTCCGTGCGGCACCTGGGCGACGACCGGTCGGCGCTCAGGGAGGCGGCGCGGGGCGCCGACGCCGACGTCGTCGCCGTGTGCGGCTCGTCCTCCCGGGGCCCGGCCGACCACTTCCGCGCGGTCCTGGACGACCTCGGGGCCACCGTCGTGGTGGACGGGGTCGCCTGCCGCCCCGGCCACCCGCAGCTGCTGGCGTACACGGACGGCGCCGTCTTCGTGGGGCTGCCCGGCAACCCGGGGGCGGCGCTGGTCGCCGCGGTGACGCTGCTGGCGCCCCTGCTGCGGGCCATGGCGGGCGCGGCCGAACCCCGGGGGAGCCTGCCCGCGGCCGTCCTGGACGGCGGGGTCGAGGCCCACCCGGTGGACACCAGGCTGGTCGCCGTGCGCCTGGTCGGCGGCCGTGCCGTGCCCGTCGGCCACGACCGCCCCGGCAGCCTCCGGGGCGCGGCCCTGGCCGACGCCTACGCGGTGGTGCCCCCGGCCTGGGACGGCGCCGAGGTGGAACTGGTCGGCCTCCCCTGAGGCGGAGGCGTCCGGCCGCCGCCGACGCGGGCCCCTGCCCGTCGGCGCCCGACACGCGTGTGGCCCCGGAGGGCGTCCTCCGGGGCCACGGGGCCTCTCTCCTCCCACCGGCCGTCCGGTGGTCCGTTCGGGCCCGGCGAAGAGCCGCGTGTCCGCGGGGGCCGGGCGGTGTTCCAGCCCATGTGCGGCACGACGGGCGCGCGCAGGCGGTCCACGGTCGACGGCGGTGCCTGCGGGAGCCCGGCCCCACCGCCCGCCGGACCGTCGTGGGCCGGGGCGGCTCGGCCGCGCCCCGCTACCGCGCGCCCCGGTCCGGGCCGCCCGCCGCGGACCCCGCGGCCGGCGTGCTCCCGGCCGTACCGGCCCCGTCCGGGGTGTCCGCGAGGACCTCGGTACCGGCGGGGCCCACCGCGACCGCGTCCGCGCCGTCCCCGTCCTCCGGGGTGGAGGACGGGGCCTCGACGGTCGGGTCGCCCACTCCCCGCAGCAGCACCCAGACCTGGGTGGCGGCGGCCAGGACGATCACCACGGCGATGACGCTGGTCAGGTGCATCCCGTCCGTGAACGCGGACCGGGCCGCGCCCATGAGGGCGTCGCCGGCGCCGCCGCCCAGGTCGGCGGCGGCGTTCGCGGCGCCGCCCAGGGTCTCCCTGGCCGCGTCGACGGCCTCCGCCGGAACGCCCTCCACACCGGTCAGCTGCGACCGGTAGGAGGCGGTCAGCACGCTGCCCAGCACGGCGACGCCCAGGGCCGCCCCGAGTTCGTAGGCGGTCTCGGAGATCGCCGAGGCCGCGCCCGCGCGCTCGGGCGGGGCCGCGGACATGATCGCGCCGTTGGTCAGCGTCTCGGCGAAGCCCGCGCCGGTGGAGATGAGCGAGAAGCCGAGCGCCACGGTCACCACGCCCGTGGTCACGCCGCTCTCCGGGGCCAGGACCAGGACGGCGAACCCGGACGCGGTCGTCAGCAGGGACCCGCCAATCACCGCGGCCAGGCTCAGGTGCCGCGACAGGCGCACCGCCACCAGGCCCGCGAGGACCGACAGGACGAGGCCGGGGACCAGCACGAGGCCGGCCCGCATGGGCGAGATGCCGAGGACCAGCTGGAGGTACTGCGTCAGGAAGAACAGCGACGACACCAGCGAGAACACGATCATCAGGTTCGTGGCGACGGCCACGCTGAACACGCGGTAGCGGAACAGGCCCACGTCGATGAGCGGGTCGCGGAGCTGCCGCTGGCGGCGCACGAACAGGTAGCCCAGGCCGAGGCCGACGGCCAGGGAGGCGATCGGCACGACGCCGAACCCCTCGGTGGCCAGCTTCTTGATCCCGTACACGGCGGGCAGCATCGCGGCCATGGACAGGACCGCGCTCAGGAGGTCCAGCCGCCCCGCGTCCGGGTTGCGCGACTCGCGGACCAGCAGCGGCACCAGGACCAGGATCAGCACCATGACGGGCAGGTTGATCAGGAAGACCGAACCCCAGGAGAAGTGCTCCAGGAGCCAGCCGCCCAGGATCGGGCCGAGCGCCGCGCCGCCGGAGAACCCGGAGGCCCAGATGGCGATGGCGAGCAGCCGCTGGCGCGCGTCGAGGAAGATGTTGCGCAGCAGGGACAGCGTGGACGGCATCAGCGAGGCGCCCGCCAGCCCGAGCAGGGCGCGGGCGAGGACCAGGGTCTGCGCCGTGGGTGAGAACGCGGCGATCAGCGAGGCGGCGCCGAACGCCGCCGAGCCGATCATGAGCAGGCGCCTGCGGCCGATCCGGTCGCCGAGCGAGCCCATGGTGATGAGCAGGCCGGCCAGGACGAAGCCGTACACGTCGACGATCCACAGCAGCTGGCCCGCGGTGGGCCGCAGGTCCTCGCTCAGCGCGGGGACGGCGAATCCGAGCACGGTCGAGTCGACCGAGATCAGGATCACGGGCAGGACCAGGACGGCGAGGGCGGCCCACTCCCGCGGCCCGGCGAGGGCCGGGGCCGCTCGGTCGCGTCCGTGCGCGTCGGTGGGGCCGGTTCCGGCCTTGGCGGAGCTCATCTTTCCTCGTTACGTGATCGCTGGTTGCGCGGCACCCCGACCGGGGCGCGGTGGAGGCCCGACGGGAGGCAGCGGACTCCGGGTCGGGAGGGGCGGGAAGTCTGGTCGACCGCGGGCACGCCGCAGGACTCTTCAACCGTCCAGACGGTACAGTACCGTCCGGACGGTACAGTGTCAATCGTGAACGCATCGAACACCCGCGACCGAATTCTCGACTCCCTCCAGGACATCCTCATCGGCGAGGGTTATTCCGGGGTGACCCTGGAGGCCGTCGCCCGCGCCGCCTCGGTGTCCAAGGGAGGGCTGCTCTACCACTTCCCGTCGAAGGCGGCGATGCTCACCGGGCTGATCGAGCGCCTGAGCGCGCTGGCGGAGGAGGAGTTCCGCGAGGCGCGGGAGGGCCCCGAGGGCGTGGTCCGCGTGTTCCTGCGCACATCCCTGCCGCAGAGCCCCGAGGAGCGCGAGCTGTACTGGGCCGTCATCGCCGCCCTGCGCGGCCGGGAGGACATGCCGGAGGAGGCCACCCGCAGGGTGCAGTACCTGTTCTCGCACTGGGGGGAGCTGCTGCACGACGAGCTCACCGACCCCGTCCTGGCCGAGATCATCCTGCGCGCCGGGGACGGGCTGTACATGGCGGCGATCGCCGGCCTGCCTCAGCCCGAGCCCGCGCTCACCCGGGAGATGATCGACCGCCTGGTCGAGGCCTCGGACAGGGTCCGCCGCCCCAGGTGAGGGGCGGCGCGGGCCGCGGGCTCCCCGGCGCGCGCCGCAGGGCGGGCCCGGGGAGCGGCGCCGGCTCAGGGCCGGAGCTGGAGGACCTGCACCTCCCTCGCGCCCACGGGGACCCGCACGGTCGGGGTGAAGCCCTGGCCCTCGTAGTACCGGATGAGCGCCCCGTCGCCGCCGGACCAGCAGTCCACGCGCACCAGGCCGATGCCCCGGTCGAGGGCCCGCCTCCGGGCGAAGGCGAGCAGCTCGCCGCCGACGCCGGCCCCGGTGTGCTCCCGGGAGACCAGCAGGAGGCGCACGTAGAGTTCGGGCTCCCCGGCCGGCGGCGCGTACGCGGGGGCCTCCTCGCGGACGGTCAGGACCCCGGCCGGGGAGCCCTCCGCCTCGGCCACCCACATCCCGTCGGAGACCAGGTCCTCGACGAGCCGCACCCGGTCGGGGTCGCGCGACCACGGTGCGTCGCCCCACTGCCCCGACCGCCCGCGCGCGGCCAGCCACGCGACGGTGCGGTCGAACATCTCCAGCACCGCCGGTAGGTCGGCCGGGCCTCCCTGCCGTAGCCTCATGTGTCCGCCTCACGCTTCGGGGAACGATCATGACCGGGACACGGTAGCGGTCCGGTGCGACGACCGGCACGCGGGGAGGGGCGCCCAGGACCCCGGTCCGGGTGTCGCCGCAAGCTCCGGAAGGTGACAATGTGGTGCTGTTCACGTGTCCGGGATCGTGGTTTACTTCCCAGTAACTTCGTAGCCGCCGCCGGGCCCCGCAGCAGTCGGGTGCCTGCCCACCCCGCGAGGTGAAGTGTGCACTACCTCTACGAGTGGGGCGTGCCGTGTCGACCGGGACGGCCCCCTTCGCGAGACTGTTGCCACCTCGCCGGAGCGTCCACGGGGTGAGAACACGCAGACGGGAAAGCGGGGGGCGGATGCACAGGCTCACCAACCAGGTACGACCGTACGCCTGGGGAGCGCGCACGGCCATCCCGCGCCTGCTGGGCGCCGACCCCGACGGCACGCCCCAGGCCGAGCTCTGGCTGGGCGCCCACCACGGCGCGCCCAGCACCGCCCACTGCGAGGACGGGCCCAGGCCCCTGCCCCGCCTGATCGCCGACGACCCGCACCGGGTGCTGGGGCACGGGACCGCCGAGCGGTTCGGCGGACGGCTCCCCTTCCTCCTCAAGTTCCTGGCCGCCGAGGCGCCCCTCTCCCTCCAGGTGCACCCCGACGCCACCCGCGCCCGGGCCGGGTTCGACGCCGAGGAGCGCGCGGGCATCCCCCTCGACGCCCCCCACCGCAACTACCGCGACCCCCACCACAAACCCGAGCTCCTGCTCGCCCTGGAGCCCTTCGAGGCGCTGTGCGGCTTCCGCGAGCCCGCGGCCACCCACGCCGAGCTGCGCGGGCTCACGTGCGAGCTGGCCGTGCTGCTGCGCGCGGACCTGGCGGTGCCCGACACCCACGCGGCCCTGCGCGCGGCCCTCACACGCCTGCTCACCCTCCCCGACCGCGGCAGGGAGCGCCTGCTCGACGAGTTCGTCGCCGAGTGGTCCGCGTCCGGCCCCCGGGGGACCCACGGCGACATCGTCGCCGACCTCGCCGTCCGCTACCCGGGCGATCCGGGCGCGGTCGCGTCGCTCCTGCTCAACAGGGTCACCCTGGGGCCGGGGCAGGCCCTGTTCCTGCCCGCCGGCAACCTGCACGCCTACCTCCAGGGGACGGCGGTCGAGGTGATGGCCAGCTCGGACAACGTGCTGCGCGCGGGGCTGACCGCCAAGCACGTGGACGCCCCCGAACTCCTGGACGTGGTGGACTTCTCGGTGCTGCCGATCCCCTACGCGCGGCCCGGCCTCCTGGACGGGAGGCGGGAGTTCCGCCCGGCCGCCCCCGAGTTCGCCCTGCACGAGATCGGGCCGGGCCGCGTCGCGGCCCACCTGCCGGGGGAGGGGCCCACGGTGGTGCTGGCCCTGCACGGGCGGGTGGAACTGGTGGCGGAGGTCGGCCAGGGCCTGACCCTGGAACGCGGGGAGTCGGTGTTCGTGCAGGCGGACAGCGGGCCGATCAAGGTCGAGGGGCACGGGCACGTCGTCGCGGCGACGGTCGGCTCCCGCTGACGGAGCGGTCCGCCGCACGCGTCGGACGGGGGCGCCGGCGCGGCCCGGGCGCGCGGGGAGGTGTCCGCGCGCCGATACCCTTGGCCTCTCTGTTCCCACCGAACACACAAGGGGTACCACCATGGCGCTCGAGCGTCCGGAGATCGACTTCATCGAGGGCCCGCCGCCCGCCGACCTGGAGATCACCGACATCAAGGTCGGCGAAGGCGCGCAGGCCGGCCACGGCAGCACCGTCGACGTCCACTACGTGGGCGTCGCCTTCTCCAGCGGAGAGGAGTTCGACGCCAGCTGGAACCGCGAAGGACCGCTGAGCTTCCAGCTGGGCGCCCGCCAGGTCATCGCCGGCTGGGACCAGGGCGTCCTGGGCATGCGCGTGGGCGGCCGGCGCAAGCTGGTCATCCCCCCGCACCTGGCCTACGGCGACCGCGGCGCCGGCGGCGCCATCAAGCCGGGCGAGACCCTGATCTTCGTCTGCGACCTCGTCGGCGTCCGCTGACCCGACCGGCGCCGGGGGCCGGTCCCCCGGACACGCGGAGCGCGGAGGGGCCCGCGCCGCGCCCGCGGGCGCGGCGCGGGCCCCTCCGTCCGCCTAGCCCAGGGTTGCGCCCACCTTGATGTGGCCCTTGAGCAGGTCGCGGGCGATCGTGCGGCGCTGGATCTCGTCGGTCCCCTCGAAGATGCGCAGCAGCCGGACGTCGCGGTAGAAGCGCTCGATCGGCAGTTCGCGGGTGTAGCCCATGCCGCCGTGGATCTGCATGACCCGGTCGACGATCTCGTTGGCCTTCACCCCGCCGAAGAGCTTGGCGATGGACTGCGCGTGGCGCGAGTCCCGCCCCACCGACACCTGCCAGGCGGCGTGCAGGACGAGCAGGCGCAGGGCCTCGATCTCGGTCTGGGAGTCGGCGATCATCCACTGGATGGCCTGGCGGTCGGCGATGGGCGCCCCGAACGTCTCGCGGGTCCGGGAGTACTCGATCGCCATGTCCAGCAGGCGCTCGCACCCGCCGAGCGCGCGGGCGGGCAGCAGGTAGCGGCCCTTGCCGATCCACTTCATGGCGAGGGAGAATCCGCGCCCCTCCTCGCCCAGGATGTTCTCGTGGGGCACGCGCACGTCCTGGAAGACCAGGGAGGCGGGGCGCCGCTCGCCCATGGTGTCGATGGGCTCGGAGGTCCAGCCCGCGTCGCGGTCGACGAGGAAGCAGGTCACGCCCCCGTCGGCGCCCTTCTCCGGATCGGTGACCGCGAAGACCATGGCGAAGTCGGCCTCGTTGCCCCCGGTGATGAAGGTCTTCTCGCCGTTGATCACCCACTCGTCGCCGTCGCGGACCGCGCGGGCGCGGATGGCCTTGGCGTCGGAGCCCGCGCCGGGCTCGGTGATGGCGAAGCAGGAGCGGCGCTCACCGGCGATCGTGGGCAGGAGGTAGCGCTCCTTCTGCTCCTCGTTGGCGTGGTACAGGATGTTGTCGGCCTCGCCGCCGAACTTGAAGGTCAGGAAGGTTCTGCCCAGTTCGATCTCGATGATCGCCGCGGTGACCGGGTCCAGGCCCATGCCGCCGTACTCGGTCGGCGTCTCCACGCCCCAGAAGTCGGACTTGCGGGCCAGTTCGCGCAGGCGGGTGCGCTCCTCGGAGTTCAGGCCGGGAGGGCGGCCCTCGCGCTCGCGGCGCAGCACCTCGTTCTCCAGCGGCATCAGCTCCCGCTCGACGAAGGTCCGCACCCAGTCGCGTACGGCGCGCTGTTCTTCGCTCAACGAGAAATCGATCACGGCCTGCTCCCCAGTAACCTAACAGTGTTCGGTTATTTGAGGGTACGGTGTGCCCGGCCGTGCGTGCAAGAGGTCGCGGCATCGGGGTTCCCACGCGTTCCGGCCGCGGACCGGCGGGGACCGGCTCCCCCGGCAGCGCCCCGCCGACACCGCGGGGACCCGGCGCCGGACGTGCGCCGCGTACTGACGTGCGATGATCGGGCCGGGCGCCGGACGGACCGGGCGCCTCCCGCAGTGGAGAGAGGGATCCCCCGTGGCCCGACCCAGGACGCCGATCCTGAGCAGACCCGCCATCCGACTGGCCGCGCTCACGCTCATCGACCGCGACGGTCTCGACGGGCTGTCGATGCGCAAGCTGGCCCAGGAGCTCGACGTGCAGGCCGCCTCCCTCTACAGCCACTACCGGACCAAGGAGGAGCTGCTCACCGAGGTCGCGGACGAGGTCACCGCCCACATCGACGTCTCGGGGTTCGACGGCGGAGACTGGCGCGAGGGCCTCACCGTCTGGGCGCGCTCCTACCGCGACGCCCTCGCCGAGCACCCCCACCTGCTCCCGGTCGTGTCCGCGGGCCCCGGCCGCCGGGAGGAGGCGCTGCGGCGCGCCGACGCCGTGCACGGCGGGCTCGTCGGCGCGGGCTGGCCGCCCCGCTACGCCACGATGATCGGCGCCTCCACGAAGTACCTCATCGTGGGAGCCGCGACCAACTCCTTCGCCCGGGGGTTCGACGACGACGTGCGCGTCTACCGGGACCGCTACCCCAACCTGTCACAGGCCCACCGGCTCGCCGAGCACGCCGCGGAGATCGACGACGCGAGCTTCGAGCTGGCCCTGTCGGCCTTCCTGGACGGGCTCACCGACGTCTTCGCCAGGGTGCGGGTCACACCCCACGACTGACCGCGCACGCGGGAAGGCGCGGCGCGGTCCCCGTCCAGGACCGCGCCGCGCCGGCTGTCCGGGTCCCCGGACCCGCGGGCTCAGGAGCCGGTCGGCCTCGTCTCGGCGTTGCCCTCGATGGCGGTGCGCTCCAGCCGGTCCAGCAGGGAGCCGTTCGCCGGCACGGTCCGCAGGGCGACCTCCTTGCCGTACCTGATCCGGGCGAACGCCTCCGGGAGCCGCGCCTCCAACCGCCGGTACGCGACCCGGCCGAGCCACCACGCCGCGAGCGCCCCGTTGAGCACGCCCACCGGCGCCGCCGCCCACGGGAGGCCGGCCAGGCCGAGGAACACGGCGGCGAGCACGGCGGGCGCCGACAGCAGCGGCAGGGCCACCAGCGCGATCCACACCTGCACCTGGTTGTCGCCCGAGTCGTTGGCGTCCACCCTCAGCTGCGGGTCCACCCCGGGGGAGAGAGCCACCACCGACAGCAGGAGCGCGAGCCCGCTCCCCACGCCGAAGAACACCGCCATCCCGGTGACCGCGTACGGCCACGCCCAGGGCGAGCCCGTCGCCACGACGAACACCGCGCTCAGCAGGGACGCGCCCGGCACGGTCAGCAGCAGGATCGCCACCTGGCGGCCGCGCACGTCCGCCCGCACCGTGTCCCGGCCCTGGCCGACCACCGACAGCCACAGCGCGGTCCCGTCGTGCCCGTACATGTTCGAGGTGGCCAGCGCCATGATGAAGGCCGCGATCACCCCGGCGAACGGGGCGAAGAAGGAGAACGTGCCGCTGGACCAGGCCAGCAGGCCGATGAACAGCGCCGCCCACAGCGACGCGCGCAGTTCCAGGCCGCGCCACGGGTCGCGCCACCACTGGCGCAGCTCCTTGCCGACCACCGCGCCCAGGGGGGTGTCCGGCAGCAGGGGGAACCGGGGCCCGCGGGCCGTCGGCGGGCGCGCGCCCAGGGGCCTGCCCCGGCGCCGCACGCCGCGCGCCCCGACCCGCGGGGCCAGCAGTACGGCGGTCACCGCGACCAGCGCCCAGGTGAGCAGCGCCAGCGCGCCGATCCAGGCGGAGGCCGCCCCCCAGGACCCCGCGGCCGCGGCCTGGACGGCGAGCACCGGCCAGGAGGTCGGCAGGGCGGACAGCACCGCGCCGACCGCGCCCTCGCCCAGACCGTTCTCGCTCAGGGCCAGGGTCGCTGTGAACGCGGGCTGGACCGCCATCCACCCGAAGAAGATCCCGGCGAGGATCAGGCCCCACTGCACCGACGCGATCTCCATCCCCAGCCGCGAGTGCATCGCCGCGCCCAGGGCGCGGAACACCAGCCGGGACAGCGAGACCACGAACACCCACAGCAGCAGGACCCCCGGGACCGCCACCAGCAGGGCCGCCGGGTCCACCGCCAGCGCGTGCCAGGCCAGGGCGGACAGCGCCGCCAGGGTCAGGGCGGGGCCGATGTCGAAGAACATGGTCAGCAGCAGGATCGCGCCCAGACGGCGCCGGTCCAGGGGCAGCAGCGCGAAGTACTGCGAGCGCAGGACCCCCGTGCCGTTGGCGACGGTCGGACCGAGCATCCACGCCGCGGCCCACACCGCGAACACCAGGGACAGCAGGTCCGCCCGCACGGCGTCCGAACCGGCCGCCAGGGCGAAGTACCAGGTGGTGCCGAGACCGAGGACCGCGAGGGCGGTCCCGAACAGGCGCGTCCCCCTCGGGGAGTGGCCCAGCAGGGTGAACCTCAGCCGGATCAGGAGGACAGCCACGCCAGTTCCCCCTCCCCGACCTCGCGGGCGCCCACCAGGCGGACGAAGGTGTCCTCCAGGGTGGCGTCCGCCCCCCGCACGTCCGCCAGGGACCCGTCGGCCAGCACCCGGCCCCGGGCGATGACGGCCACCCGGTCGGTCAGCTGCTCCACCAGCGCCATCACGTGGCTGGAGACCACCACCGTGCCGCCGCCGTCGGTGAACCGCCGCAGGATCGCCGTCAGCACCCTCGCCGACACCGGGTCCACCGCCTCGTACGGCTCGTCGAGCACGAGGACCTTCGGGGCGTGCAGCAGGGCGGTGGCCAGGCCGATCTTCTTGCGCATGCCGGTCGAGTACTCCGCGACCAGGACCGAGTCCGCCTCGGCCCCGTCCAGCTCCAGCACGCGCAGCAGTTCCTCGGTCCGGGCCCGGACCACCTCCCGTCCGAGCCCCCGCAACCGCCCCCAGTAATCGAGGAGCTCGCCGCCGGTCAGGCGCTCCGGCAGGGCCAGGCCGTCCGGCAGCACCCCCAGCAGGCGCTTGGCGGAGACCGGGTCCCCCCACACGTCCGTGCCCAGGACCCGCGCGGTCCCGCTGTCCGGGCGGAGCAGCCCCACCGCCATGGACAGCGACGTGGTCTTGCCGGCCCCGTTGGGGCCGACCAGCCCGAGCATCGCCCCGCGCGGGACGGACAGGGACACCCCGTCGGCCGCCCTGGTCTCGTTGAAGGTCTTGGTCAGCCCGTCCAGTTCCAGCGCGGGCACGTCGTCGCTCATACCCCCATGCTCACGCTGCGGGGACCCGGGCGCATCGTCCGAGTGGTCATGGCCGATCGGCCGATCGGCCGCCCGGGGGGCGGTCCCCGGACAGAGGCGGACGGGGGGCGGCGGTTCTAGGCTGGTGGCGACGAGAGGGAGGGCGGCCAGTGCGCACCACGCCGGCGGCGACCGGGGGGAAGGACGGGGAAGGGGCGGCGCCCGGGGCCGCGGGGACGCCCGGGGGCTCCCGCCGGCGGTGGCGGGACACGGCCGTGGACGCCCTCCTGTTCGCCACCGCCTTCCTGTGGTGGCTGAACGTCTCCGTCGGCTACTTCGCCGGGCACCTCATCGGCCTGTCGCACTATGTGCCGGAGTGGCTCTTCGTGCCCGACGCCGTCTCCGGGGCGCTCGGCTGCCTGGTGCTCCTCCTGCGCCGCAGGCGCCCCCTCGCCGTGGCCCTGGTCCTGTGCGTCCTGGCGGCCTTCTCCAACTCGGTCACCGCCGCCCTGGTCGTCGGCCTCGTCGGCCTCGCCATCCGCCGCCCCTGGCAGCAGGCGGCGTGGGTGGTGGCGCTGACCATGCTCCTGGGCCTGCCCTGGCTCGTCACCGTGCCGCCCGGCCGGGTCGAGAGCGTCCTCTCCGTCGCGCTCGCGGCCTCCCTCGTCACGGGCAGCGTCGGCTGGGGCGTCGCCGTCCGCGCCCGCCGCCAGCTGGTGGAGCGCCTGCGGGCCGACGTCCGGCGCGAACGCGCGGACCGGGATCGGCGGCTGGAGGACGCCCGCTCCGAGGAACGGCGCCGTATCGCCAGGGAGATGCACGACGTGGTCGCGCACCGCATGTCCCTGCTGTCGGTGCACGCCGGAGCCCTCGCCTACAGGACCGAACGGGCCGAGGCGGGCGCCGCCGCGCCGCTGGAGGCCGCGGAGCTCGGCGCCGCGGTCCGGGTCATCCGGGACAACGCGCACCGCGCCCTGGAGGAGCTCAGCGGGGTCCTGGAGGTCCTGCGCTCCACGGACACCCTGCCGGGCGGGGCGGACGACCACGCCGGCACCGCCGCGCCCGCGGCGGGGCTCGCCGGCGCCGGGCGGCTGGTCGGGGAGGCGGTCGCCGCGGGGCAGCGGGTGGGGTGGGAGCTCGACGTCCCCGCCGGGGCCGAGCCGGGGGGACAGGTGGCGCGCACCGTCTACCGGGTGGTGCAGGAGGGGCTGACCAACACGCGCAAGCACGCCCCGGGGGCCAGGGTGGCCGTGCGGGTGGCCGGCGGCCCGGGGCGGGGCGTGGAGGTGTCGGTGACCAGCGCACTGCCGGTCGGGGTGGTCTCCGGCGAGATCCCGGGCGCGGGCGCGGGCCTGACCGGGCTGGCCGAGCGGGTCGCGCTGGAGGGCGGCGAGCTGTTCCACGGGGCGGAGGGCGGGGTGTTCCGCCTGTCCGCGACCCTGCCGTGGCCGGAACCCCCGGAGGTGCCATAGTGGTGGCCGTGCCTACCGACCCCGTGCGCGTACTCCTCGTCGACGACGACCCCCTGGTGCGTGCGGGGCTGCGGATCATGCTCTCCGGCGACGACCGCATCGAGGTCGTGGGCGGGGCGGGCGACGGCTCCGAGGTCGCCGCGGCCGTCGCCGAGCACCGCCCCGACGTGGTGCTGATGGACGTGCGCATGCCCGGCGTGGACGGGATCACCGCCACCGAGGGCCTGCGCGGCGGAGCGCCGGGCGGGGAAGGCGCACGGCCCCAAGTCATCGTCCTGACCACGTTCGACGCCGACGCCACGGTGGTGCGGGCCCTGCGGGCGGGCGCCGCCGGATACCTGCTCAAGCACACCGAGCCCGCGCGCATCGTGGAGTCGGTGCTCCGCGCCGCGGCCGGCGAGCCCGTGCTCTCGCCGGGCGTGGCCCGCGCGCTGATGGACCGGGTGGCCGGGGAGGACCCGGCCGAGCGCTCCGAGGCGCCCACCCGCAGGGAACGGGCACGGCAGAGGTTGGAGCTGCTCACGGAGCGGGAGCGGGAGGTCGCCGAGGCCGTGACCGCGGGGCTGTCCAACGCGGAGATCGCGGAACGCCTGTACATGTCCATGGGGACGGTGAAGTCCCACGTGTCCAGCGCGCTCGCCAAGCTGGACCTGACCGGCCGCGTGCAGCTGGCCCTGCTCACCCACGACGCGCGGTCGGAGGACTGACCGGAGCGGTGCGGCGCGCGCCGGGCACGGCGGGGCGGGCCCCGGGCACGGCGGAGTGGGGCAGGCCCGGGGACCCCCCTGTTCCCAGCGAACCGCACGCCGCCCCGGGGCGCCAGACGGTTCCCGGGCCTGTGGACGGCGCGTCGACGCCGCGGGGGGCGGGCGTGCCCGGTCGCGGCCCCCGCCCGCCGCACCCGCCCGCGGGCATCGCGCCGCGGCCCCGCCGTCGTCGGTCGCCCGCGCGGCCCCTCCGTCGGCGGCCCCGGGCGTGCCCCGGAGCGGGAACGTCCGCCCGTCCCGCCGTCCCGCCACTCCGCCGCTCGCGTCGGCCGGGCTCAGTCCCGGGCGGCCGCGACCAGGGCCCGCGCGAGGCGGTCCGCCTCGCCGCCCTCGGGGAAGGGGGTGCCGGTGGCCAGGCGGACCAGGACCGCCCCGGACAGCAGGTCGGCGACCAGCGGGGCGCGGTCGGGGTCGGAGACCTCCCCGCGCGCGGCGGCGCGGGCGAGGACCTCCCGGACCAGGGTCGTCCGCTGCTCCAGGAGCGAGCGCAGGACCGCGGCGCCCTCCCCGTCCCGGAGGGCGTCGGAGAGCGCGTGCCGGGCCAGGGCCTGGAGCGGAGTCCCGCCGAACACCCCCTGGACGACGCCGACCGCTGCGGTGAGGTCGCCCTCCAGCGACCCGGTGTCGGGCACCTCCATCCGGTCGGCGCCGACCTGCCCGGCGACGGCCGCCACCAGGTCCCGCTTGGTCGGGTAGCGCCGGAACACACTCGTGCGCCCGACCCCCGCCCGGGCCGCCACCTCGTCGAAGGTCAGCCCGAATCCGCGCTCCACCAGCAGTTCCAGCGCCGCGGCGCGGATCGCCTCGTCCACGGCCGGATCGGGACGGCGGCCGCCCCTGGCCCCATTTCCCGCGGTGCCCATGATGCTTCCTCCCGGGCCTTGACAGCAGTAGAGGTACTCGTAGTATCGGTACTCGGAGTTCCGGTACCCAGAGTACCGGAAGAGGCGTACCAGCCGCCGCGCCCCCCGAGGAGCACAGCCATGAGCGTCACCATCGTCGGAGCGGGGCCCACCGGCCTCATGCTCGCCGGAGACCTGGCCGAGGCCGGGATCGACGTCCGGGTCCTGGAGAAGCGCGCCCGGGAGACCGGCCCCGACCGCGGGTTCGCCGTCCACGCCCGCGCCCTCGAACTGCTCGACGTGCGGGGGCTCGCCGACACCCTCGTCGGCCAGGGCTTCCCCGTCCCCGAGGTGCGCGTCGCCTTCGGAGACGGCCGCGGGCTCACCCTCGACATGCGCCACCCCGAGAGCCGCTTCCCGTTCGTCCTCATGGTCCGGCAGAACCGTACCGAGGCCCTCCTCCGGCAGCGGGTCGAACGGCTCGGCGTGCCCGTGGTCCGGGGCGCCGAGGTCACCGGGCTCGCCCAGGACGAGGACGGCGTCGACCTCACCGTCCGCACCGCCGACGGCGAGCGCACCGAACGGGCCGGCCGCGTCGTCGGAACGGACGGCGCGCACAGCACCGTCCGGGAGCTTTCGGGGGTGCGGTTCGGCGGCCACGGCTACGACACGCGCATCCTGCTCGCCGACGTCCGGCTCGGACGGGAACTGCCGCCGGCGGTCAACCCGTTCGTCGGACCCGACGGCGTCGCCCTCCTCCCGCCCTACGGCGACGGCTGGTACCGCGCCACCGTCTGGGACCGCGCCCGCCAGGACGCCCCGCCGGGCGGACCGGTCGACGCGGAGGAGGTCGCCGAGTCCCTCCGGCGGCTCTCCGGCGGCGCCGTGGACGTCGCGGAGGTGCGCTGGTCGGAGCGCCTCCTCAGCGAACGCCGTCAGGCGAGGGACTACCGCGTCGGCAGGGTCCTGCTCGCCGGGGACGCCGCGCACGTCCACTCGCCCATGGGCGCCATGGGCACGAGCGCCGGCCTCCAGGACGCGGCCAACCTCTCCTGGAAGCTCGCGGCCGCGGAGAAGGGGTGGGCCCCCGCCTGGCTCCTCGACTCCTACGAGGCCGAGCGCCACCGGGCCGGCCGCGCCACCCTCCGCCTCAGCGACATGATCCTGCGCGCGGCCGTCGCCCCGGCGCCCGTGCGCGCGGTGCGCTCCCGGGTGGTTCCGGCGCTGGCCGGCGTCCACGCGTTCGCGGACAGGGTCCGCCTGCGGCTCGCGGGGCTCGGCCACTCCTACGAGCTCCCCGACGGCCTCACCGTCTCCGACACCACGGGCACGCGCGTGGACGACCTGCCGCTCACCGTCGAGGGCCGGCCCGCGCGGCTGTACGAGCTGATGGACGGCGTCCGCTTCACCCTGCTCGACGCCTCCCCCGGCGGGGCCGCGGCCGAGGCGGCCCTGCCCTGGGCGGACCGGGTCCGGATCCTGCGGGTCAGGGGCGACCTGCCCGGCGGGGCGGAGGTCCTCCTGGTGCGCCCCGACGGCTACGCCGCGTGGGACGACGCGCACCCCGACGCGGAGGAGGAGCGGACCGTGCTCCGGCAGTGGGCCGGAGCGGAGGCGGGCGGGCCGCGGCCCTGAGCCGGCGGTCAGACCCGGGCCGACGAACGCCGGAACGCGACGCCCTGGCCCACCACCAGGCCGGCCGTCGCCACCGCGTACGCCCACCAGAGCGGTTCCAGCCCGCCTGCCCCGGCCAGGGGTACCGACACCACCGCCATCAGGCCGTAGCAGGCCGCGAACGCGTACAGCGAGGGCCGCGGGTCCTTCAACCCCAGCAGGGCCATCCCGGGGAACGACTGGAGTGCGTCCGCCACGACCACGGCGAACAGCACCGGGACCAGGGCCGCCACGGTCGAGGCCACCTCCGGGTCGCCGGTGAGCAGGGCCGCGAACGGTCCGGACAGCGCCCACACGGCCCCGATGGCCGCCGCGACCACCGGGACCGCCACCGCGTAGCCCGCCAGGACCGTGCGCCGGACCCCGTCCCGGTCCCCCCTCCCGGCGGCACGCGCGACGAACGGCACACAGGCCTGGCCCGCCGCGGCCGCGGGGAGGAACGCGAAGGCGGCGATGACCACGAGCAGCTGGTGGGCGGCGGCGTCCGCGGCGCCGACCCGGGCGACCGCCAGCGCGAGCACGCTCAGCGACCCGAACTTGACCAGCAGCGTCGCCCCCGAGGGCAGGCCCACCCGCGCGATCTCCACGACGTCGGCCCAGCGGGGGAGCCCCGCCCGGACCCGGTGCCCCCGCAGGACGGTCCGGCGGCGCGAGGCGTACAGGGCCAGGGCGACCGTGGCGGACCCCTCGGCGAGCGCCGACACCCCGGCCCCGGCCAGCCCCAGCGCGGGGAGCGGGCCGGCGCCCAGGACGAGGGCGGGCGTCAGCACCACTGCGAGGACGGTGCCGACGAGGCTCAGGACCAGCACGGAGCGGCTGTGGCCCAGCCCGATGAGGAGCACGGTCAACGACGCCCTCACCGACGCCGCGACCACGAACAGGCCCATGAGCACCGGGTACGGGCCGAGCGCGGCGAGGGTCGGGGCGGCCACGCCGATCAGCCGCCCCCACAGCGCAGTGGAGGCGACCAGCAGCCCGCCGGGCGCTCCCAGGAGCAGGGCCAGCCACAGACCGCTCCGGACCACCGGGGCCAGGGAGGCGGCGTCGCCCTCGTTCTCGGCGATGAACGGCATGGACCCGCGCAGAGCTCCCTGCACCGCCGTCAGCGCCGGGTTGGCCACCGTGACGACCAGCGCGTACGCCGCCAGTTCGGCGGTGCCGGAGTTGCCCAGCACCGCGGCGGTCACCATGCCGCCCGCCGTCGTCGCGAGCATGGAGAGGTAGAGGGGGAGGGCCTTGCCCGCGATCCCGCGGGTCAGGGCCCCGACGGTCGGGGAGGCCTCGCGGCCCCCGCCGCCCGGAGAATTCGCCGGCATGTTCTCTCTCCCGGGGTGTCGGTGAACGCCAAGAAAAGTAGCGCCTCCGGCCACGAAAGGAGGAACCGCAAAAAGGCGACCTCCGATATCAGAGGACATTTTTCCCGCCAAGGGCGAACAGGGGCAGAAAACGGTCCGGGGCCGCTCCGCCGACGGGGGAGTTGGTAGCTTTGACCCCAGTGCACCCGTGACGCCCCGCCCCGTCCGGGGAGGGGCGCCCGACGAGGAAGGCGGTCCTCCGTGGCCAGGACGCGTGTGATCTGGGCGAAGAAGCTCCCGGAGGTCTACAGCAAGCTGGACGAGATCGACAAGGTCATCGCCGGCCACCTGGAGGGGAGCCTCCTGGAGCTGGTGAAGCTGCGCTCCTCGGTGATCAACGGCTGCTCCTTCTGCGTCGACCTGCACACCCGGGTCGCCCTCAAACAGGGGGAGACCCAGCGGCGGCTGTTCCTCGTCTCCGCCTGGTACGAGGCGGGGGCCGTCTTCACCGACGCGGAGCGGGCCGCCCTCGCGCTCACCGACGAGATGACCCGCCTGGGCGAGCACGGGGTGTCCGACGAGACCTACGACGCCGCCGCCGAGCACTTCGACGACCAGCAGCTGGCCGCGCTCATGTCCGCGATCGCGATGATCAACCTGTACAACCGGCTCGCGGTCACCAGCCACCTGCACCCGCCCGCGAACTGACCGGGCGGAGGGCGCGGGCCGGCGGCCCAGGCCGCGTGGTCCGGGCCCTTCCGCGGAAGGGCCCGGACCACGCCCGATCCCCCTCTCGCTCCGCTTCCACCTGCGCATTTCCCGCACCCCCGGCCGTGCCGCCCGGGGCGGACCGCCCTGTTTATCCGAGGTTTTATCGGAAAAACAAAGGGCGAAGGAGAATATCCGCGCGGCAGGGGAAATGATAAAGTCCGGTGTGTTTCAGGTCACAGTGTCAGGACGACCGCCAGGAGCACGCATGCCCCCCACTGTCCCCACCGACCGAACCCTTCCGAGCCTGCTCGCGCGCACCGCGGCCGAGCACCCCGAAGCGCCCGCGCTGTCCTGGCGCGGAACCGGAGCCCCGGACGGACCCCCCGGGTGGTCCACGCTCACCTGGTCCCAGGTACGCGACCGGGTCGGCGAGCTCACCGAGGGCTTCGCCGCCCACGGCGTCGAACCCGGCGACCACGTCCTGCTGATGATGGGCAACCGGCCGGAGCACTGGCTCTGCGACCTCGCCGTGGTCCACGCGGGCGCCGTCCCCACCTCCGTCTACAACACCGCCGCGCCGGAACAGGTGGCCCACATCGTCCGGCACAGCCGGGCCCGGCTCGCGGTGGTCGAGAGCGCCGCGACCGCGGCCGCCTGGGAGCACCTGGTCGCCGACCCCGGCACGCCCCTGGCGACCCTGGTCGTGGTCGAGGGAGCCGACACCGGGCGCGGCCACACCCCCTACGGGCACCTGCTCGGCGCCCCGGCCGGCGCCGCGTTCGGACGGTGGCGGGACCTGGACCCCGACGACCTGCTCACCGTCCTCTACACGTCGGGGACGACCGGGGACCCGAAGGGCGTGGCGATCACCCACAGCGGCATGCTCGCCAACGCCGCCGCCCTGGACGCGGTCGTGGACCTGCCGGAGTTCCCCGACCACATCTGCTACCTCCCGCTGGCCCACATCGCCGAGCGGGTCCTCGGCATCTACCTCCCGGTGCTGCGCGCCTCCCACGTGTGGATGTGCCCGGACCCGGGGGACGTGGTGGGCGTCCTCCGGGCGGTGCGCCCGCCCCAGTTCTTCGGCGTCCCGCGGGTGTGGGAGAAGCTGGCGTCGGCCCTGCGGGCGGGGATCGCCCGGCTGCCGGCGGAGGGGCGCGCCGCGGTGGAGGAGGCGACGGCCGTCGCCACCGAGCACGCGGAGGTGCGGGAGCGGGGCGGCCGGGTGCCCGCCGAACTCCAGGAGCGCTTCGACGAGGCCCGGGCGCAGGTCTTCCGGCCCCTGCTGGCCGGGGTCGGCCTGGACCGGGTCACCTGGGCGTCGAGCGCGTCGGCGCCCATGCCGATGGACGTCGTGCGGTTCTGGGCCGGCCTGGGGATCCTGGTCATGGACGCCTGGGGACTGACCGAGTCCGTGGGCGTGGCCACGGCCAACGCCCCCTCCTCGGGGTTCCGGCTGGGTTCGGTGGGCCGCCCCATCGGCAGTGTGGAGCTGCGCCTCGCCGACGACGGCGAGATCCTGCTGCGGGGGGAGTCGGTGTTCGGCGGCTACCTGGGGCCGGACGGGCGGATCCTGCCCGCCGCCGACGCGGACGGGTGGTTCGCCACCGGCGACGTGGGGCGCCTGGACGAGGACGGCTACCTGTGGATCACCGACCGCAAGAAGGAGCTGATCGTCACCTCCAACGGCAAGAACGTCTCGCCGGCCCTCGTGGAGAACACGCTGAAGGAGCATCCGCTGATCGGCCAGGCGTACGCCCACGGCGACCGGCGGCCCTACCTCGTGGCGCTGCTCGTGCTGGACCGCGAGACGGCCCCGGTGTGGGCCGAGGCGCGGGGCATCGACACCGGCGGGGACTGGGAGGCGCTGGCCGCCCACCCGGAGGTGGCGGCGGAGCTGGGGCGCGCGGTCGAGGCGGCCAACAGGCGGCTCAACCGGGCCGAGCAGGTCAAGTCCCACCGGTCGCTCGCCGAGGAGTGGGGGCCGGACACCGGTGAGCTGACGCCGTCGCTCAAGCTCCGGCGGCGGGTCGTCCGGGAGAGGTACGGTGACGCGCTGGCGGCGCTGTACGGGGACTGAGCCGTCGGGCGTGCCCCGGGCCGCGCGCCCTCCCGGGGCGGAGGACGGGGGCCGCCGACCCGGGGCGGGCCGCTCCGGGGGCGGCCGAGGGGCACCGCTCCCCGGGGGCCGCGCGGGAGCGTGTGCCCGCCTCCTCCGGCAGCGGGCGCGGACGCGCGGAACCGCCCCCGTTCCGCGGAACGGGGGCGGGGGCGGCCGCGCTCAGGAGCCCTGGCCCGTGGTCCGCTGCCCGCCGGTGTGCTGCTCCGGCGAACGCGTCGGGCGCGGCGCCTCGTGGGACGCCCGGTAGCCGCTGCGGTAGACGGCCTCGTCGGACCGCGGGGACGCGCCCCCCGCCCGGGTCGGCCAGCCCGCGGTCAGCCCGAAGATCACCAGGATGTCCACGGCGATGGCCACCATCGACCACAGGGGCATGGCCACCACGAAGGCCAGCTGCGCGAGGGCGTTCAGGGAGGCGAGGACGATGCCGAACACCCGCGCCCAGGTGCGGCCGGACAGCACGGCGGCGCCTGCGGCGACCATGACCACGCCCCACAGCCCGAGCAGGACGCCCCAGGACCCGTACTCGAGGAAGAGCATGTCCGTGCCCGTGGCGATGTAGAAGTCGGGGGAGAACAGCGCCACCATCCCCTGGATGATGTTGACCGCCCCGATGACGATCAAGAGTGTGGCGACGAAGAACTGCCAGCCGTTGGCTGCCTCTGTCCGCATGTCGGCTCCTCACCGGCCGCCCGGGCGCCCGGGGTGCTGCCGGTCCGGGCCGGGGCGGCCCCTCGGGTGTCCCTGGCGTGTGCGCGGGCCGCGCGCCGCCCCTCCATGATCCGCCCCTGCCGGTCATCGGTATCTCACTGTTCGTACCCGATAGGGCAAATCTCCCGTGTCGCGGAGGGGCGGGGACGGGCGTGCTCCGCACAGGGGTAAGGTGGTTTTTACGTAGTTACGGAATTTCGAATTATCTGGGGGCGTGGTGGACCGAACGACCGAGCAGCGTCTGGCCGACCTGGAGGCCCGGGTCGCCGAACTGGAGGGCCGGGCCGGGGCGGCGCCCGCGCAGCCCGGGGGAGGCGGGGGCGCGGAAGGCGCGCCCGGGGGAGCGTTCTTCGCCCTGGAGGCGCTCCGGGGGCACGCCGCGGGGCGGGGGGCCGTGGTCTTCGCCGGCATCGTCCGGGACGGGGACGGCGAGGACGCGATCGAGTGGCAGCAGGGCCTGCCCGTGGACCGGCTGGCCGGGGCCGACTGGTCCCGCGCGGCCTCCGTCCTCGACGCCCTGGGCCACCCCGTCCGGCTCAACCTGCTGCACGCGGTCTGGGAGGGCACGGGGACGGTGGCCGGCCTGTCCGAGCTCTCCGGCTTCGGCACCACCGGCCAGATCTACCACCACGTCAACCTGCTCGTGGCGGCCGGATGGCTCACCACCGTCCGGCGCGGGCACTACATCGTCCCCCCGGAGCGGGTCGTCCCCCTGCTGGCCGTCCTCACGGCCGCGGGCGGTGCCTCCTGAACGCCGCGGGAGGAGGGGGCGCGGAGGGGCGCGGGCCCGGCGTCGCGGCCGCCTGCGCCGTGGCCGTCCTGGTCCTGCTGCTCGGGTTCGCCGTGCGCCCGCAGGTCCCGTCCCTGTCGGACCGGGAGTCGGGGGATCCCGGCCTGCTCGACCGCGCCCGCCCCCTGCTCGCCGCGGACGCGCGCGAGCGCGCCAGCGTCGTGGTGATCGACGGAGACCGGACCCGCGTCGCCCACTTCGGCGCCGACGGCGGCACCGTCTACGAGATCGGCTCGGTGACCAAGGGCATGACCGCCCTCCTCCTGGCCGACGCCGTGGAGAGGGGCGAGGTCGCCGAGGACACCGAACTCGGCGCGATCCTCGACCTGGGGGACGCGCCCGCCGCGTCGGTCACCCTCGCGGAGCTGGCAAGCCACCGCTCCGGCCTGCCCCGCCTCCCCACGGGCCTCGCCGAGACCGTCGGCACGGCCGTCGCGGCCTACCGGGGGAGCGATCCCTACCGGGCCGACCGGGCCGCGCTCGTCGCCCAGGTCGCGGCGGCCGGGACGGAGGGCCGCGGCGAGGTCGCCTACTCCAACATGGGCGCAGCCGTCCTCGGCCAGGCCGTGGCCGAGGCCGCGGGGACCGACTACCGCACCCTGCTGCGGGAGCGGCTCCTCGACCCGGTGGGCATGGACGCGACCACGCTGCCCGTCACCCCGGACGGCCTCCCCGAGGACGCGTCCGTCGGACACGGTGCCCGGGGGCGCACCGCCGATCCGTGGACCTCCCACGCCTACGCCCCGATGGGCGGCGTGCGCTCCACCCCCGGGGACATGGAGCTCCTGGCCCGCGCCCTGCTGGAGGGGGCCGTCCCCGGCGCCGACGCCATGGAACCGCGCTGGGACGCGGGGGACGGCGGCGAGGTCGGCCTCGGCTGGTGGATCGACGACCACGACGGAACCGCGGTGACCTGGCACAACGGCGGCACCGGCGGGTTCTCCTCGATGTTCGCCCTGGACCGGGAGGGAGGCCGGGCGGTCGTCGTCCTGGCCGATTCCTCCCTGCCGGTGGACGACATCGGCCTCACCCTGCTCCTGGAGGACGCGTGACAGCCTGGCTCCCCCTCGTCGTCGGCGCCGCCCTCGTCGCCTGGCTCGCCCTGGACGCCGCGCTGATCGCGCTCCGCGGCTGGCGCGGCAGGGGCCGCCTCCGCTTCGCGGACCGCTGGGACGCCCTGTCCCGTGCGCTCCACCTCGCCGCGACGGCCCTCCTGCTCCTCGTCGTCGTGCAGTGGGGCCACCTGCCCGGGGCCCTGTGGTGGCTGGTGGTCCTCCCGGTGGCGGCGGCGCTGTCCGGCGCGGCGTTCCGCTGGCCTGAGCTGCCCCGGCGCGGCGAGGACGGGGCGGCCGGCACGCGCAGGGCCTCCGCGGCCGGCGGCGCGGTCCTCCTCGTGCTCGGGCTCGCCCTCGTGGTGCTCGTGTGAGCCGGGGCGCGGGCGCCGGACCGCGTTGCGGGCAGACCGGTCCATGACCTGCCGGGGTCGCCCGCACGGGACGACCGCGCGCCGGGGACCGGCGCGCGGTCGCGCTCCCTGCCGGAGGTCGTCGTCGCCGACGAGATCGCCGACCGGGACAAGGGGGTCGGCGCGGCCCCCGCGCTCCCCGCTCCGGCCGTGCCCGTTCCCGTCCGGCTGCGGGGCGGGGGCGGTGGCCTCCCGGAGCGACCGGGCCCGCCCTGAAGGACAACGAGTTGTCTACACGCGTCGTTGACCATCGAAGGGCTATGCTGCCCGGATGGCACTGCGCAACGCTGTGATGGCCGCGCTGCTGGACGGCGCGGCGTCCGGATACGACCTGGCGAAGAACTTCGACGCCTCCGTGGCCAACTTCTGGATGGCCACCCCCCAGCAGCTCTACCGCGAGCTGGACCGGATGGAGGCGGACGGGCTGATCGACGCCGTCGTCGTCCGCCAGGAGAGGCGCCCCGACAAGCGGGTCTTCTCCCTGACCGCCGCCGGGTACCGGGCACTGCGCGAGTACACGGAGCGCAGTCCCCGCCCCGCCGCCCTGCGCGACGAACTCCTCGTCCAGCTCCAAGCGGTGGACGCGGGCGACGCGGACGCCGTCCGCGCCTCCGTCGCCGAGCGGGTCGCGTGGGCGCGCGGCAAGCTGGCCCGCTACGAACGCCTGCGCCTGCGACTCCTCGACGGGCGCACCGAGGACGAGCACGTCGCCCGCGCCGAGCGGATCGGCCCCTACCTCACCCTCCTGGGCGGAATCTCCCTGGAGGAGGAGAACATCCGCTGGGGGGAGAGGGTGCTGGCCCTCCTCGACCGCCGGGCCGCCGCCGTGGACGGGAGCCCCGCCGCGGGCTGACCCCGCGGCCCACGGCACCGCCTCCCGTCCCCCTCCGGGGGCCGGGAGGGCCTGCTGCGCCTGGGATAGCGTGTCCAGCACTGTCGCCCACGGCACCGAGGAGCACACGATGAACGTCGAACACAGGGACATCGAGGTCAACGGGGTTCGGCTGCACGTCGCCGAGCAGGGGAGCGGCCCGCTCGTGCTGCTCCTGCACGGCTTCCCCGAGACCTGGTACTCCTGGCGCCACCAGTTCGATCCGCTCGTCGGGGCCGGGTACCGGGTGGTCGCCCCCGACCAGCGCGGCTACGCCCGCAGCGACCGGCCCGAGGACGTCGCCTCCTACACGCTGCCGCACCTGGTCGGCGACGTCGTCGGCCTGATCGCCGCGCTCGGCGAGAAGGAGGCCGTCCTCGTCGGGCACGACTGGGGCGCCCCCGTGGCCTGGGCCACCGCCATGATGCGGCCCGACCTCGTCCGCGGCGTCGCGGGACTGAGCGTCCCGCCGTTCCCGCCCGCGATGATGCCCGCGCCCTCGGCCAACCGCCACATGTACGGGGAGGGCTTCTACCAGGTCTACTTCCAGGAGCCCGGGCGCGCCGACGCCGAACTGGCCGCCGATCCCGCCTCGTTCATGCGCCGCATCCTGGTCGGCGCCTCCGGCGACAACCCCGAGACGGACGAGCCCCGCCTGTGGACGGTCCCCGAGGGCGGGACGCTCCTGGACGCCCTGCCGCCGGCGGACGAGCTGCCCTCCTGGCTCACCGAGGAGGACGTGGCGGCCTTCGCCCGCGACCACGCGGCGCACGGGGCCCGGGCCTTCACCGGCGGACTCGACTGGTACCGCAACACCGAGCGCAACCAGGAGCTCATGGCCCCCTTCCAGGGGCGCGGCATCGACGTCCCCGCGCTCTACATGGTGGGGGACATGGACCTGGTGACCGTCATGCGGGGAATCCCGGAACTGCGGGAGGTCCTGCCCCTGATCGCCCCCCGGCTGCACGCGGACGTCACCCTGCCCGGCTGCGGCCACTGGACGCAGCAGGAGCGGCCGGACGAGGTCAACGCGGCCCTCCTGGACTTCCTCGCCCACGTCGAGGCGGAGGGCGGGGCGGAGTAGCCGGCGCCCTCCCGGCCCGGAGGAGCGGCCGGGGCGGCGAGGGCGCGGGCAGCGCCCGGCGGCTCGGGGGCGGCACGCCGCGGCGTGCCGCCCCGGCCCCGGGAACGGGTCAGGCGGTGTAGGCGCCGGCGAGGGAGCGCAGGACCTGGGAGCAGCCCGCGTCCACCGTGAGCGCGGCCACGCCGTCCGCACGGGTCTCCCCCCTGTTCAGGACCACCACCGGCTTGCCCTGCTCGACGGCGCGCTTGACGTACCTGCGACCCGAGAAGACCGTCAGCGACGAACCCGCCACCAGCAGGGCCGACGCGTCGTCCACGAGCCGGTAGCCCTCCATCACACGCGGCTTGGGCACGTTCTCGCCGAAGTACACGATGTCCGGCTTGAGCATGCCCCCGCAGGCCCCGCAGTCGGCCACCCGGAACCCCTCGGTGGACGCGAGGACCGCGTCCGCGTCCGGCGCCACCTCGACGTCGGCGACGCCGTCCGCGAAGCCGGGGTTCAGGGCGGAGAGTCGCTCCGCCAGGCTCGCCCGGCTGACGACCTCGGAGCAGCCCAGGCAGACCACCCGGTCGTAGCGGCCGTGCAGGTCGACCACCCTCCGGCTGCCCGCAGCCTCGTGCAGGGTGTCCACGTTCTGCGTGATGACGGCGGACACCGCGCCCGCCGCCTCCAGGTCGGCCAGCGCCCGGTGCCCGTCGTTGGGCCGGGTGCGGTGCACGTGGCGCCAGCCGACGTGGTTGCGGGCCCAGTAGTGGCGGCGGAACGCGGCGTCGCCGACGAACTGCTGGTACGTCATCGGCTTGCGCGGCGGGGAACCGGGGCCACGGTAGTCGGGGATCCCGGAGTCCGTGGAGACACCCGCCCCGGTCAGCGCGACCACCGGGCCCGGGCCCAGGGCCTCGCGCATCCGGGCCGCCGCGACCTCGGGGTCGACGGAATCGAGTGTTGTCGTCACCCCTCGAGGGTACGCGGCCGGCCGGAGCGGACCCCGGCCGCCCGCGCGTCCCCTGCGGGCGCCGTCCCGGACCCCTCCGTCCCGGTCCGGGCGGCGGGGACCGTGCGGCCTCGCAGGGCCCCGGCCCCCGGGGCCGCGGCGCCGGGCCGCCGTGCGGGCGGCCCGGCGGACGGGTCAGGCGAGGCAGACCAGCAGGTCGCCGCCCTCCACCCGGGCCACGGCGTCGATCGCCAGACGGGACACGGTCCCCGCCTTCGGCGCGGTGATCGAGGCCTCCATCTTCATCGCCTCGATGGTGGCCACCGTCGCACCGGCCTCGACCTCGTCGCCCTCGGCGACGGCCAGCGTGACCACGCCCGCGAAGGGGGCGGCGACGTGCCCCGCGTCGGACCTGTTCGCCTTCTCCGCCGTGCGCACCTTCGACGCCAGCGCCCGGTCCCGGATCTGGAGCGGCCGCAACTGGTCGTTGAGGGTCGCCATCACCGTGCGCACCCCGCGCTCGTCGGCCTCGCCCAGGGCCTCCAGCTCGATCAGGAGCCGCACGCCCGGTGACAGGTCGACCGAGTGCTCCTCCCCGGCGCGCAGGCCGTAGAAGAAGTCCGCGCTGGACAGCACGCTGGTGTCGCCGTAGGCGTCGCGGTGCTCCTCGAACTCCCTGGTCGGGCCGGGGAACAGCAGCCGGTTGAGCGTCGCCCGGGTGTTCTCGGCCAGACCGGCCCTGTCCTCCTCGGTCAGCTCCGCCACGGGGCGCGCCTCCGCGCGGCCGGCCAGGGCCCGCGTGCGGAAGGGCTCGGGCCAGCCGCCGGGCGGGACGCCCAGCTCGCCGCGCAGGAACCCGACCACCGAGTCCGGCACGTCGAACCTGCCCGGATCGGCCTCGAAGTCGGCCGGGTCCACCCCGGCGCCGACCAGGTGCAGGGCCAGGTCGCCCACCACCTTGGAGGAGGGCGTGACCTTCACGAGGTGGCCGAGCATCCGGTCGGCGGCGGCGTACATCGCCTCCACGTCCTCGAAGTGGTCGCCCAGCCCCAGCGCGACCGCCTGGGTGCGCAGGTTGGACAGCTGGCCGCCCGGGATCTCGTGGTGGTAGACCCGTCCCGTCGGCGAGGTCAGCCCGGCCTCGAAGGGCGCGTAGACCCGGCGCACGGCCTCCCAGTACGGCTCCATCTCGTTGACCGCGTCCAGGCTCAGGCCGGTGGCGCGCCCGGTGTGGTCGAAGGCGGCCACGACGGCCGACAGCGACGGCTGCGAGGTCGTGCCCGCCATCGACGACACGGCCCCGTCCACGGCGTCCGCGCCCGCGTCGACCGCCGCGAGGTAGGTGGCCAGCTGGCCGCCCGTCGTGTCGTGGGTGTGGACGTGCACCGGCAGCTCGAACTCGCGGCGCAGGGCCGAGACCAGCCGCGCCGCGGCCGGGGCGCGCAGCAGCCCGGCCATGTCCTTGACCGCGATCACGTGCGCGCCCGCGGCGACGATCCGCTCGGCGAGCCTCAGGTAGTAGTCCAGCGTGTACAGCTTCTCCGAGGGGTCGGACAGGTCGGAGGTGTAGCACAGCGCCACCTCCGCGACCCCGGTGCCGGTCGCGCGTACCGCCTCGATGGCCGGGCGCATCTGCTCGACGTCGTTGAGGGCGTCGAAGATGCGGAAGATGTCCACGCCCGTGGCGGCGGCCTCCCCGACGAAGGCGTCGGTCACCTCGGTCGGGTAGGGGGTGTAGCCCACGGTGTTGCGACCGCGCAGCAGCATCTGGAGGCAGATGTTGGGCACGGCCTCGCGGAGCGCGGCCAGCCGCTCCCAGGGGTCCTCGGCCAGGAAGCGCAGGGCCACGTCGTAGGTGGCGCCGCCCCAGGCCTCCAGGGACAGCAGTTCGGGCATGGTGTGCGCGACCGCGGGCGCCACCGCGAGCAGGTCCCTGGTGCGGACCCGGGTGGCCAGCAGGGACTGGTGGGCGTCCCGGAACGTCGTGTCGGTGACCCCCAGGCGCGGCGAGTCGCGCAGCCAGCGCGAGAACCCCTCCGGCCCCAGCTCGGCCAGGCGCTGGCGCGTCCCCGGGGGCGGGGAGCCGGCGGGCAGCGCCGGCAGCTTCGTGGCCGGGTCCACCAGGTGCGGGCGCTCCCCGTGCGGCTTGTTCACGGTCACGTCGGCCAGGTAGGTGAGCAGCCGGGTGCCGCGGTCCGCGGAGGGCCGGGCGGTCAGCAGCTGCGGCCGCTCCTCGATGAAGGAGGTGGTGGCCCTCCCGGCCTGGAAGTCGGGGTCCTCCAGCACCGCCTGGAGGAAGGGGATGTTGGTGGCGATGCCGCGGATGCGGAACTCGGCCACGGCCCTCCGGGCCCGGCTCACCGCCGTGGCCAGGTCCCGGCCGCGGCAGGTCAGCTTGACCAGCAGGGAGTCGAAGTGGGGGCTGATCTCGGTGCCCGCGGCCGAGGTGCCGCCGTCCAGGCGGATGCCCGAGCCGCCGGGGGAGCGGTAGGCGCTGATGATGCCCGTGTCGGGGCGGAAGCCGTTGGCCGGGTCCTCGGTGGTGATGCGGCACTGGAGCGCGGCGCCGCGCAGGTAGACGGTCTCCTGGGCGATGCCGAGGTCGTCCAGGGTCTCGCCGGAGGCGATCCTCAGCTGGGCCTGGACCAGGTCGACGTCGGTGACCTCCTCCGTCACCGTGTGCTCGACCTGGATGCGCGGGTTCATCTCGATGAAGACGTGGCTGCCGTCCTCGCCGACCAGGAACTCGACCGTGCCCGCGTTGCGGTAGCCGATCTCCCGGGCGAAGCGCACGGCGTCGGCGCAGATGCGGTCCCGCAGGCCGGGGTCGAGGTTGGGCGCGGGGGCCAGCTCGATGACCTTCTGGTGGCGCCGCTGGAGCGAGCAGTCGCGCTCGTAGAGGTGGACGACGCCGCCGCTGCCGTCGGCGAGGATCTGCACCTCGATGTGGCGGGGGTTCACCACGGCCCTCTCCAGGAACACCGTGGCGTCCCCGAACGCGGTGGTGGCCTCGCGCATCGCGGCCTCGACCGACTCGCGCAGCCGCCCGGCGTCCGGGACGCGGCGCATACCGCGCCCGCCGCCGCCCGCGACGGCCTTGACGAACAGCGGGAAGCCGATCCCCTCGGCGGCGGCCACGAGCTCGTCCACGTCGGAGGACGGTTCGCTGGACTCCAGGACGGGGACGCCCGCGGCCCTCGCCGCGGCCACGGCGCTCGCCTTGTTGCCGGTCAGGTCCAGCACGTCGGCGGGGGGACCGACGAAGGTGATCCCGGCCCTCTCGCAGGAGCGGGCGAGCTCGGGGTTCTCGGACAGGAAGCCGTAGCCGGGGTAGACGGCGTCCGCCCCGGCCTCGCGGGCGGCGCGGACGATCTCGTCCACGGAGAGGTAGGCGCGGACCGGGTGGCCGGGCTCGCCGATCTGGTAGGCCTCGTCGGCCTTGAGCCGGTGGAGCGAGTTGCGGTCCTCGTGGGGGAAGACGGCGACGGTGCGGGCGCCGAGTTCGTATCCGGCGCGCAGGGCGCGGATGGCGATCTCGCCCCGGTTGGCCACGAGCACTTTGCGGAACATGCCGGGTTCCTCCTGATCGTTCAGGTGTGATGCCGGGGCGCATGGTCCGGCGCCGTTGCCGGGGCCCACGGGAGGGTGGATCACGGGCACCCTAGCCACACGGCGGGGCCCGGCCGCCACCTGGGGTGCGCCCTTCGTGGGGCCGGCGGGTCGCCCCGCCGGGCGCCCGCCGGTGCGGCGGCCGGGGCCCGCCCGCCCCGGCCTCAGGGGTTGACGCGCTCCGTCCAGTCGGGCGGGACCCGCCCCTCCGGTCCGGGAACGGGCTGGTCCGACGGGTGGCTGCTCGGCGGGGCCAGCTCCGGGCCGATCGCCATCTGCTGCCCCCGGAAGTCGAAGAACCAGTCCTCGCCCGGCTCGAAGCTCTGGATGATCGGGTGCCCGGTGCCCTCGTGGTGGCGCGTGGCGTGCCGCCCGGGCGAGGAGTCGCAGCAGCCGACGTGCCCGCAGGCGGCGCACCGGCGCAGGTGGACCCACCACCCCCCGCCCTCGAGGCACTCCTGGCAGCCGGTCCCGCTCGGCGGGACGGACGGGTCGATCTCGGGGACAGCGCTCTCTCCGTTGCTCATGGCGACCACGCTACTCACCGGACACCGGATCGGAACGCGACCCGCTGACCGGCCGGGACCACTCCTCCCCGGCCAGTGCCCCGCGCACCCCCTCGGCGGTGGTCTCCCGCAGCTCCTCGTCTAGGAGCAGCCAGCGGGTGATGCCGATCGACTCCAGGAACGGCAGGTTGTGGCTGGCGACCACGAGCGCGCCCTCGTAGGACTCGAGCGCTCCCGAGAGCTGCCGCACGCTGGCCATGTCGAGGTTGTTGGTCGGCTCGTCCAGCATGACCAGCTGCGGGGCGGGCGCGGCGAGCATCGTCGCGGCGAGGGCGGCGCGGAAGCGCTCCCCTCCCGAGAGGGTGCCCGCGGGCTGCTCGGCGCGCTTGCCCTTGAACAGGAACCGCGCGAGCTGGGACCGGATGTGCTGGTCGGTGACCCCCGGCGCCATGCGCGACACGTTCTCCACCACGCTCAGCTCCTCGTCGAGCACGTCCAGGCGCTGCGGCAGGAACCGCAGGGGCACGAACGCCTCGGCCTCGCCGGAGGAGGGCTCCAGCAGGCCGGAGAGCGTGCGCAGCAGCGTGGTCTTCCCCGCCCCGTTGCGTCCGATCAGCGCGACGCGCTCGGGGCCGCGCAGCTCCAGGTCCCCCTCCCGCAGGCTCCCGTACGGCAGGGACAGCCCCCGGGCCCGCAGGACCACGCGGCTCCCGGGCACGGCGGTGTGCGGGAGGTCCACCCTGATCTCCGCGTCGTCGCGGACCGCGTCCGCCGCCTCCTCCCGACGCTCGCGCGCCTCGTCGAGGCGCTCCTCGTGCACGCCGCGCAGCTTGCCCGCGGACTCCTGCGCGGACCTCTTGAGACCTCCCGCGATGATCTTGGGGATGCCGCCCCGGGCGTCCAGGCGCTTGCCGTTGCGCTGGCGGCGGGCCAGTTTCATCCGGGTCTCCTCCAGCTCGCGCCTCTGCCTGCGCACGTCCGCGTCGGCGGCCCGCAGGGTCCGCTCCGCCGCCTCCTGCTGGGCGGCCAGCGCCTCCTCGTACGCGGACAGGTTGCCCCCGTACCAGGTGACCGAGCCCGCCCGCAGCTCGGCGACGCGGTCCACGCGCTCCAGCAGCTCCCGGTCGTGGCTCACCACGACCAGCACCCCGGAGCGCCAGTCGTCGACGGCCTCGTACAGCCTGCGGCGGGCGAACACGTCGAGGTTGTTGGTGGGCTCGTCCAGGAGGAGGATGTCGGGGCGCTCCAGCAGCAGGGCGGCCAGGCGCAGCAGGACGGTCTCCCCGCCGGACATCTGCTCCACGGTGCGGTCCAGCTCGACGTGGCCCAGGCCGAGCGAGCCCAGGGTGGCCAGGGCCCGCTCCTCGACGTCCCAGTCGTCGCCGACCGCGTCGAAGTGCGCCTCGTCCACGTCCCCGGCCTCGATGGCGCGCAGCGCGGCGCGCCGCTCGGCGACGCCCAGGGCCTGGTCGACGCGCAGCGACGTGTCCAGGGTGACGTCCTGCGGAAGGTAGGCCAGGCTGCCGCCCGCGGACACCGAGCCCCCGGCCGGGCTCAGCCGGCCGGCGAGCAGCCGCAGCAGGGTGGACTTGCCGGCGCCGTTGGCCCCGACGAGCCCGGTGCGGCCCCGGCCGACGGAGAGTGAGAGCCCGTCGAAGACGGGTGTGCCGTCCGCCCATCGGAAGGAGAGGGCGGAGCAGGTCAGGGAGACGCCGGTGGCGGGCGTACTCGGCATGGTGTTCCTCGCGGTCGCAAGCGCTGTGAATGGGTGGCTTCGTGGGCGAGCACCACGCGGCGGCCGCGTCTGAGGAGACGGGAAGGGTCCCGGGAGCATCGGGGACGTCCTGCGCCGAGGTCGCAAGCACGCGGGGTCACCGACGGCGTGGAAGCCAGTCGGGGTGTGACCGGTGTACGGGCCGGGCCGTACCGCGTGGTGATCGCGAACCTCAGATGCGCAACGTCCACCTCTGTCGTCGACAACAGGACGTGCGCCACTTTAGGGGATGGTCCGCCCCGGAGTAAACCGTGTTTTCCCGTGGCGTGTGCGCAGGTCCGGCGGGCGCCGGGGCGGGGGCCGTCCGCCCCGGCGGACCGGCGGGGTCACCGGCGGCGGCGCCCCCAGCCGGAGCCGTAGCCCGCCACGTGCAGTGCGAGGCACAGCAGGCCGGCGAGGGCGAGGGTTCTCGTGGTGACGAGGTCCTGGATGCCCGTCCCGAGGAGTTCGAGGAGCAGGGCGAGTCCGAACAGGACCGCGGCGGCGGTGGCGAACACGGGGCCTCCGAGGGGGTGGTGGGTGTGTTCCCGGGAGCTACCCGTCTACCCGTGTGCCGCGGCGGTAACCACGGGGCGCGTGGCCGCCGCCGACGCGGGTGCTCCGTGCCGTCGCGGTTCCGCGCCGACCCCGGCCCCGGCCCCGCTATTCGTGCGTAGCCGGGGCCGGCCGCGGATCAGCGGTCGGTGGCGGGCCGCTCCTGCGGGAACTCCTCCCCGTCCCCGGGGCGGTGCGCCGGTCCCTCCAGGGAGGCCCGGGGGACAGGCCGTGCCTGGTGGTACGGGTGCCGGCCGGGGTCGTGCGGCTCGGGCCGGTCGTACCCCGGGGAGGGCGCGTGGGGCGGGACGTGCCCGGTCCGCTCCGCCGGCGGCTGCCCCTGCTCGTGCCCGGCCCGGGGGTCGGGCGGAGCCGCCGCCTCCCCGTCGGGGCGGTCGTTCTCGTCGCTGAGCCCCTTGGCCTCGGCCTTGAGGATCCGTGCGCTGCGCCCGAGCGACCGCGCCAGCGCGGGCAGCCTGCTCGCGCCGAACAGCAGGAGCGCGATCACCAGCAGGATCATGATCTCGCGTGCGCCGATACCCATGTCGTCGTTCCTTTCCTCGCGGGGATCACGTGCCCGGGGCGGGCGGCCCGGGTTCACCGCCGGTCCCCGCCGGGCGGTTCGCCCGGCAGGAAGCGGAACCCCGCCCCCGTCTCGGTGACGAAGTAGCGTGGCCGTCGCGGATCCGGTTCCAGCCGCCTCCTGATGTGGGACATGAACACGCGCAGGTAGTGGTGTTCGGTACCGTACCCGGGCCCCCACACCTCACGCAGCAGCCTGTCCCGCCCGACCAGGGCGCCGGGCTCGGCCGCCAGCACCTCGACGATGCGCCACTGCCGGGGCGTCAGGGGCACGGGCCGCCCCTGCCGCGTGACGCGCTCGGCCCGGAAGTCGATGGTGAAGTCCGCGGTGACGAGCGGGGGAGGGGGCGGGTCCGGCGCCGCCCGCCGCCGCATGACCGAGCGCAGGCGGGCGAAGAGCTCGCCCATGGAGAAGGGCTTGGTGACGTAGTCGTCCGCGCCCGCGTCCAGCGCCTCCACCTTGGTCGCGGCCGCGTCGTCGCCCGACACCACCAGGACGGGGGCCTCGCTCCACACCCGCAGGCTCCGCAGGACGCCCAACCCGCCCAGGGACGGCAGGCACAGGTCGAGGAGGACCGCGTCGGGGCGGTGTTCGGAGGCCAGGGCCAGCGCCTGCTCCCCGGTCGCCGCGTAGAGGGGCGCGTACCCCCGCGCGCGGAGGTTCATGCCGAGCGTCCTCCGGACGGTGAGGTCGTCGTCGACCACCAGGACCCCTGGAATCCGCTCCATCCTCCCCCTTCCGTTCCGGGACCCCGCCGCCGGGGCCGGGCCCGCGTCCGGCGGTCCCCGCCGGTGCCGAGGGGGAGGGGCCGGCGCTCGGCGCGGCCGGCGCGTCCGGTCCGCCGGAACCATCGAAGGGGATTCCTGGGGCGCGGGGGCGGGTCCTCACGGTTTCCATGCGGGTTCGGGCCGGGATCCTGACGCCTTCCTGACGTTCGCGGGCGCGGGGCGCGGCGGCCCGCGCCGCCGGGGCACCGTCATGGCAGCAGCGCCCCGGCGCCGGAGGAGGGTCGGCGGCGCCCGGCGGGCGGACCCGCCGGGCCGGCGGAGGCCCGGCCCGGCCCCGCGGGCGCGTTCAGGACAGCCTGCCCACCGGGTCCTCCCCGGCCCGCCACCACACCCCGAGCCGCTGCCGCGCCACCAGCCACCCCGCGTCCGTCCGCACGAAGTCCCAGTCGTAGGGCCCGCCCATCTGGAACGGCCCGCCCGGGTCCGCCTCTCCGCCGACCGCCACGAACCACATGTAGCCGATCCCCGTCGCCCGGTCGCCCGCCACCTCGAACGCCGTGTTCAGCAGGTGGTGCTGCATGTGCGCGTACGCCTCCTCCGCGTCCCGCACCGTGCGCAGGATCTCCTCCCGGCCGCGCACCGCCTCCCACGGTCCGAACTCCAGGACCGCGTCCTCCGCCCAGCAGGCGATCCAGGCGTCCCAATCCTGCGCGTCGAGGGCGCGCCACCCCCGCACCAGCAGTTCGCGCAGGGACTCCTTGACCGCGAGGTCCTCCAGGACGCGCAGGCGGTCCTCCAGGAGGCCGAGGCGCCGCACCGTTCCGGCCGCGTCCGCGGGACCGGGCCGTACACCGTCCCGCGCCGGGCTCACTGCGCGCTCCCGACCGGGCGCAGCACGATCTCGTTGACGTCGACGCCGGGTGCGGCGGACACCGCGTAGGCGATGGCGTCCGCGACCGCCGCCGCGGGCAGGGCCACCGCGCGGTAGGTCCGCATCGCCTCCCGGGCCTCGGGGTCGGTGATGCCGTCGGCCAGCTCGGACTCGGTCACACCGGGCGAGACGAGCGTGACCCGCACCGCCCCGCCGGACTCCTGGCGCAGCCCCTCCGTCAGGGCCCGCACGGCGAACTTGCTCGCGCAGTAGACGGCCGCGGTCGGGGAGACCTCGTACGCCCCCACGGACGCCACGTTCACCACGTGCCCGGAGCCCTGCGCCCGCATCACCGGCAGTGCGGCGCCGATGCCGTGCAGCACGCCCCGCACGTTCACGTCGACCATCCGCTCCCACTCGTCGGTGAGGCCGGCCGACAAGGGGGAGAGCGGCATCACCCCGGCATTGTTGACGAGGACGTCGACCCGGCCGAAGGCGTCCCGCGCCGCGGTGACGAAGGCGTCCACCGAGCCCGCGTCGGTCACGTCGAGGCGCCGGCAGGCGGCGGTCGCGCCGCCCCCCGTCAGCTCGTCCACCAGGCGGGTGAGGCGGTCGGTGCGCCGGGCGCCCAGGAAGACGCGGTGGCCGTCGGCCGCGAGGCGCCGTGCGGTCGCCTCGCCGATGCCGCTGCTCGCGCCGGTGATCAGAACACTCTTGGGGACAGGCGTGGCGTGGTTCATACGGGTGTGCCCTCTCTCGGGGGTCGGTCGGATACGGGCGCCGCCCCGGCCTCGCGGGCCGGGGCGGCGCCGTCGTGATCCACCGTCCACCTTCCGGGCCGGCCCGGCCAGGACGCGCTCTGCCCGGACCGGGCGGTCCTGGGTGCGGCACACCCCGGCACGGGCCTCCCCGGCCCGCGACGCCCCTGCTGACGGACGCGGGCCGGGGGAGCGCTACCGGCCGACGGCGCGGCCCGCGTAGTCGGGAGCCGGCTCGGCGAGGGCCGCGAGGCCCGCCGCGACGTCCTCGGGGAAGGGCACCGCCCGGCCCGGGCCCCGGTCCACGTGGAGCGCCATGAGCTCCTCGGTCGCCGCCAGCACACCGCCGACCCGCATCTCGTGGCAGAGCCGCGCCTTCTTGGCGGCGGGGCCGTCCGGACCGGGGCCGACCACCCGGGTGCGGATCTCGACCTCGGCGTCGGCGGCGACTTCGTGCAGGTACCGCACGTGCGCCTCGACCGTGTACAGCGAACAGCCGGTCCGCTCCCGGTAGGCGGCGTCCAGGCCGACCCGGTCCATCAGCGCGTCCGTCGCGAACCCGAAGAGCAGGACGTAGTAGGCCTCGCTGAGGTGGCCGTTGTAGTCGATCCACTCGGGGCGGAGCCGCCGGACGAGGGTCGCGCTCACGCCTGTCCCCCCGCCCGCTCGGCGGCCTCCGCGCGTTCGACCTCCTCGAGCGCCCGGGCCACCGCGATCAGGCGGCGGTCGCGCTGGGCGATCAGCTCGGCGGTGGAGCGCCCGGCCACGACCTCGTCGGTGCCCGCCACCATGCGGTCCCGCAGTTCGGCGGTGAGCTCGGGCGCCTCCAGGCGGGTCCACGGGGACTTCAGGGACGGGCCGAAGTGGTCGAGCATGTGCGCCATGCCGCCCTCTCCCCCGGCGAGGTGGAAGGTCAGGCAGGGGCCGAAGAAGGCCCAGCGCAGCCCGGGGCCGCTGGTCATCGCCAGGTCGATCTGCTCCACGGTCGCCTCTCCCTCGGCGACCATGTGCAGGGCCTCGCGCCAGGCGGCCTCCTGGATCCGGTTGCCGATGAACCCCGGGAGCTCCTGCTCCATGGTGATCACCGACTTGCCCGCGGCGCGGTAGAAGTCCGAGGCCCAGTCGACGGCCCACCGCTCGCTCCGCGCACCGCCGACGACCTCGACCAGGGGGACGAGGTAGGGCGGGTTGAACGGGTGGCCGACCACGAGCCGTTCCGGCGTGCGCGCCCCCACCTGCATCTCGCTCATGCTGTAGCCGGAGGTGGACGAGGCGATGACCACGCCCTCGGGGGTGGCGGCGTCGATCTCGGCCAGCAGGTCGATCTTCAGGTCGAGGCGCTCCGGTGCGCTCTCCTGGACGAAGTCCGCCCCGGAGACGGCGTCGGCCAGCGTGTCGGCGACCCGCAGGTTCGCCGTGGAGGCCCCCTCCGCCAGGCCCAGGCTCTCCAGGGCGGGCCAGGCCGAGGCGACCAGCCCGCGCAGCCTCCTCCCGGCGTCCGGGGCGGGGTCCCAGGCGACCACCCGGTAGCCGCGGCCCAGGAAGTGGGCGACCCAGCCGCCCCCGATGACACCCGCTCCGACGCAGGCGACCGTGCGCACGGCCCCGGGGGCGGTTCTCGCGTTCTCCGTCATCGTGCTCCTCATGTGGTGGCGTTGTGCGGTGGCGTTCGTCGTCGGACGCGGGTCAGGCCGCGCCGCGGAGTCCGAGCATGGCGCGGGTCTCGTCCGGTGTGGCCACCCGGGCGCCGAGCTGCTCGATGATGCCGACGGCCTTCTCGGTGAGCTGGCCGTTGGTGGCCTTCACCCCGCGGCTGAGGTAGAGGTTGTCCTCCAGGCCCACCCGGGCGTGCCCGCCGAGCAGCACCGACTGCGCCACCCACGGCATCTGCTTGCGGCCGATGGAGAAGCTCGCCCACTGCGCGCCCGCCGGGAGCATGTTCACCATCGACAGGAGGACGCCCGGGTCCGACGGCGCGCCGTAGGGGATGCCGGTGCACAGCTGGAACATCGTCGGGTCGTCGATCAGGCCCTCCGCGTGCATGGTCCTGGCGAACCACAGCTGGCCGGTGTCGAAGATCTCCAGCTCGGGGCGGACCCCGAGCTCCTGGATGCGCCTGGCGCCCGCGCGCAGCATGTCCGGGGTGGAGATGTAGACATGACTGCCGTCGCCGAAGTTCAGGCTGCCGCAGTCCAGGGTGCAGATGTCGGGCAGCAGCTCCTCCACGTGCGGCAGGCGGTCCAGCCCGTTGACGAGGTCGGTGCCCTCCTCGAACCGGAGGGGGTCCTCCTGCCCGATCACCAGGTCGCCTCCCATCCCCGCGGTGAGGTTGATGACGATGTCGGTGCCGGTCTGGCGGATGCGGTCGACGACCTCCCGGTAGAGGGCGCCGTCCCGCGAGGGGGCGCCCGTCTCGGGGTCGCGGACGTGGATGTGCACCGCGCTGGCGCCGGCTCCGGCCGCCTCGACCGCGGCGGCGGCGATCTGCGCGGGCGTCACGGGGACGTGCTCGCTCCGGCCGACGGTGTCCCCCGCGCCGGTGAGGGCGCAGGTCAGGATGGGCTTGTGGTTCATGGTGTCGCTCACGGCGGTGCTCCGTCTCTGTGGGTGCGGCTTCTCGGGCTCGGACCGGGCGGGCCGTCGGGCACCGCGAGGGGCGCGGCCGGGCCGTGCGGTCCGAAGGGGCGGGGCGCCGGAGGGCTCAGTGCCCCAGGACGTCGCGGTCGATGACCGACCGCAGGGTGTCGCGCATGTGCTCGACGGATCGCCCGGGCATCCCGGTCATGACCTGGATCCCCAGGCCGTCGATGAGGGCGGTGAGGCGCCGGGTCATCTCCTCGACGTCGAAATCCCCGAAGACCCCGCTCTCCTTCCCCTCCCGGAGGGTGCGGGCGATGGTCTCGTGCCAGCGCCGGTAGGAGGCGGCGTGCAGCTCCCGCATCTCGGGGTCCAGCGCAGCGGCCGTCCAGACCTGGAGCCAGATCGACCACTCCAGCCGCAGCCGGTCCGAACCGGGGAGCTGGAGCTCGATGAGCCGGAGGAGGCGCTCGTACGGGTCGCCGACGGTGTGCAGCCCCGCGACCTGGCGGTCGAACGCCTGCTTCACCGAGTGGCGCAGCGCCTCCACGAGGAGGTGTTCCAGGGTGGGGAAGTGGTAGTGGACGGTGGCGCTGGACGTCCCGCAGGCCCGGGCCACCTGGGCGACGCGGACCGAGTGGTACCCGTGCTCGGCGATGAGGGTCCAGGCGGCCTCGATGATCTGGAGCTTGCGGTTGTGCTCCCGGGCGGCCCCCGGGTGGTCGGCCAGGCTCGCGGGCGGCGGCCTCACCGCCGACGAGTCGCGCGGCGCCGCGGAGACGGTCTCGGCGTCGTCCCGGCCGTTGAGCAGCCAGTTGACCGTCACCCCGGTCTCGTCGGCGATGCCCGCCAGTTCCAGGGCGGTGAAACGCCGGGCGCCGGTCAGGGACTTGGAGAGTTTGGTGGGGTCGATGCCGAGTCTGGCCGCGAACTGCCGCTGGGAGAGGCCGGATCGGCGGATCGCCTCGCGGGCCCTGCCGCGCACGTCGTCGGCCACGTTGTCGCTCACGGGGAGAACGTAACAGCGATGTAGCGATTTTCGCAACGCATGCATGGTTGCCACTTCGTTGTAGAAGCGTCGGCTTGACAGCGAAGAACCCATGAAGCTCTTACTGCCATGTGCTTTCCGTGATCCGACGGCGATCGGAGGGCGAGGTGAAGTGCAACGATGCGATAACCGACTGGTTGATTAGTCAAACGCAACACAGTAGTAACTGGATGGTCCGCGCCCTCGAACCCGGAGGTGACCCGAGTCATCCGATGGAACATCGACAACAAAGTCTTCTGGCCCGCGCTGATCATGGTGATCGGCTTCAGCGCGCCGTTCGTGATCGCGCCGAGGACGGGTGAACGCCTGCTCGGCGCCGTCCTGTCCCGGCTCCAGTCCGACCTGGGCTGGGCCTACATGTGGTTCGTCGCCGGGCTCGCGGTACTGCTCGTCTGGCTGGTCCTCAGCAGGTACGGCCGCATCAGGATGGGCGACCCCGACGACCGTCCCGAGTTCTCCACCCCCACCTGGCTCGCGATGATCTTCACCGCCGCGATCGGCGGCGGCCTCATGTACTGGGGGATCATCGAGTGGGCGCACTACCACGGGGCTCCCCCGTACCAGCTCGAGCCGCACGGCACCGAGGCCGCCGAGTGGTCGGCGACCTACCCCCTCTTCCACTGGGGCCCCACCGCCTGGGCGGTCTTCTGCGTCCCCACCCTCGCCCTCGCCTACGCCTACCACGTACGCAGGGTCCGCCGCCTGCGCCTGAGCGAGGCGTGCCGCGGCGTGCTCGGCGACCGCGTCGACGGCTGGCCGGGGCGGGTGATCGACGTCTTCTTCATCCTCGGGATGATCGGCGCGGCGGGGACCTCGCTGGCCCTGGCCGTGCCCACCGTCGCGGAGGGCGCCTCCCGCATGCTGGGGGTCGAGCCGGGCGCCACGCTCAACACCGTCGTCATCGGCCTGTGGACCCTGCTGTTCGCCGGGAGCGTCGCCCTGGGCCTGCACCGCGGCCTGAAGCGCCTCGCCAACCTCAACCTCTACCTGGCCGCCGCCCTGGGCGCCCTGGTCCTGGCGGTGGGCCCGACGGTCTTCGTCATCGACACCTTCACCAACAGCGTCGGCCTGCTCGCCCAGAACATCGTGCGGATGAGCACCTACACCGACCCCGTCGGCGGCTCGGGCTTCGAGGAGGTCTGGACCGTCTTCTACTGGGGCTGGTGGATCTCCTACGGGCCCTTCGTCGGCATGTTCTGCGCCAAGATCTCCAAGGGCCGCACCGTCAGGCAGATCATCGTCGGCATGTGCGGCTTCGGAAGCCTGGGCTGCTGGCTGTCGTTCGCGCTGCTCGGCAACTCCGGCATGGCGTTCGAGCTGCGGGGGGAGGCCCCGGTCGTCGAAACGCTGGAGACCGAGGGCGCGGTGTCCGCCATCTTCGCCACGCTGGAGGCGTTCCCGCTCAGCTGGGCCATCACCCCGCTGTTCCTGCTGCTGTTGCTGGTCTTCCTGGCCACGACCCTGGACTCGGCGTCCTACACCATGGGAGCGGCCACCTCCCGCGACCTGCCGAACGAGGTCGAGCCCTCACGGCCCAACCGCGTGCTCTGGGCCCTCGTCCTCGCGGCGGTGTCGGTCTCGGTGATGTCCGCGGGCGGAACCGACGCGTTGCAGACCCTGTCGGTCGTGACCGCCTTCCCGCTGATCGTCGTCCTGAGCCTGGTCGCCGCCTCCCTCGTGCGCTGGCTCCGGGAGCACGACCGCTACCGCTCCGGGGTCTCCGGCCCCGCCCGGGACGGCGAACCGGGGCCCGGGGGGCACACCGGCGCCTGAGCGCCGGCGCGCACCGCTTCCTCCCCGGCACGCGGTACCGGCGGGCCCCGCCGTCCGCGCCCCCGTGCCGGGGACGGCACGCGCCCCCGCGTCCCCGTCCGGCCTCCTGCGCGTGGTCGCCGACCCCGAGGGGAGGGGGCCGCGTCGTCGGCCCGGCGCCCTCCGGGCGGACGGGCCCCGGAGACGGCCTCCCGGAACGGTCCCGGGGGTACGGGTCCTGGAAACGCCGAAGGCCAGAGCCGAAGCTCTGGCCTTGGGTGATGCCGGTGGGCGATACAGGACTCGAACCTGTGACCTCTACCGTGTCGAGGTAGCGCTCTAACCAACTGAGCTAATCGCCCTCATCGGGGGATGAGGTACTGCGCACTGCGAGGCGGAGACGGGAATCGAACCCGTGTGCAGGGATTTGCAGTCCCTTGCCTCAACCACTCGGCCACTCCGCCAGGAAACGACATGGGGAACGTCGAGTGACACCCATGCGGGCCTCTCCGAGCGGACGACGGGATTCGAACCCGCGACCCTCACCTTGGCAAGGTGATGCTCTACCAGCTGAGCCACGTCCGCATGTGCGCCGGGCTGACGACCCGGCACCGGTACCGCTCCACCATCCGGAAATGGTGGAGCCGAACCGTTCGCGAGCGGACGACGGGATTCGAACCCGCGACCCTCACCTTGGCAAGGTGATGCTCTACCAGCTGAGCCACGTCCGCGCGGCGAGTGGTGGCGACCCCCGAGGTCTCCCTCGTGCGTCCCCCTCGCTGCGTTAAGAACTCTAGCGGATTCCCGGCCAAGCGCGAAATCGGATTCGGCGGGGCGCACGCGGGAACGCGCCCGCGCCCTGCCGTGGCAGGCCCTGCGGACGACCTGCCGCGGCGGCAGGAGTCAGTTCTCCACGTGTGCGGGCGTGGAGGGCATGTCGGGGCGGGGAGGCGCGGACAGGTACTGGCCGACCCGCTCGATGACCTTGTTCATCTCGTAGGCGATCAGGCCCACGTCGCTGTCGGAGTCGGACATCAGCGCCATGCACGCGCCCTCGCCCGCCGCGGCGACGAAGAGGAAGGCGCGGTCCATCTCGATGATGCTCTGGCGGATGTCGCCGGCGGAGAACTGCTTGCTCGCACCGCCCGCGAGGCTGTGCAGCCCCGAGGCGATGGCCGACAGGTGCTCGGCGGCGGGGCGGTCCAGGCCGCTGGAGGTGGCCATGAGGAGTCCGTCGGTGGACAGGACGATGGCGTGCTGTGTTCCGGAGGCGCGCGTGAGGAGGTCGTCCAGCAGCCAGCTGAGTTCTCCGCGGGCGGTGCTCGGTGGGGTCATGTCTCTCTTTGCTCTGTCGGTTGTCGGGGCGTGCCGGGACACGCGCACTGGGGGTGCGGCGGGATCGGCCGGGAGGGAGAGTTCTGATCAGCTGCGACCGGTCCCGCATAAGCGTTGCCCAGATGATAGTCATTCGTAACTTATCTGTCCGGCCGACACGGTGGGTACCGGGTGGGCCGCGCTCCGAACCGAGGCGTGTGACCAGTCGCGATGGGCGGGTTCGGGCGGGTCCGGGACCGGACCGGAGGCCGGTGCCGGTCACTTCCCTTGCCAATCCGGAGGGGCGGCGGGTAGGGAGGTTCCGGGGTTCGGGGGCCCTCCGGGGTGGGAGTATCGGGAAGACACCGGCCCGACCTGGGCACTTGAGAACTTGGGGGTTGGAATGAGGGTGTGGATCGCGGGTGCCGGGTACGGCCGCGGCGCCGTCGTCGACGAGAGCGAGGCGCGCATCCCCGCGCTCGACCACGGGATCACCGTGGGGGACGGGGTGTTCGAGACGGTCCGGTCCCGGAACGGCCGCCCGTTCGCGCTCACCCGCCACCTGCGGAGGCTGGCCCGCTCCGCCTCCGGCCTGGGGATGGCCGAGCCGGACCTGGAGCTGATCGCCGACGGCGTCGGCCTGGCCGTGGCCGCCAACCCCGAGCTGGCCGACGCCCGTGTGCGCATCACCGTGACCGACGGCGCGGGGCCGCTGGGCTCGGACCGCTCGCCGGGCGAGCAGACCGTCATCGTGGCGCTGGGTCCCTTCCCGGGGATCCCGCCGCACACGGACGTGGCGCTGGCCCCCTGGCCGCGCAACGAGTTCGGCGCCCTGGCGGGCCTCAAGACCACCTCCTACGCGGACAACGTGCGGGCCCTGGCCCACGCCAAGGAGAGGGGCGCGAGCGAGGCGGTCTTCCGCAACGTGAGCGGGAACCTGTGCGAGGGCACCGGCAGCAACGTCTTCGTGGTGCTCGACGGGGTCCTGGTCACCCCGCCCCTGTCGGCGGGACCGCTGGCGGGCATCACCCGGGAGCTGGTCCTGGAGTGGTTCGGCGGGGAGGAGGCCGACGTGCCCATGGAGCGCCTGCCGGACGTCTCCGAGGCGTTCCTGACCTCCACGGGGCGCGACGTCCAGCCGATCCTGCACATCGACGGCAGGCGGGTCTCCGCCGGGGTGGGCCCGGTGACGGCCGAGGCCGCGGCGGTGTTCGCGGAGCGCTCCGCCGCCGACCTCGACCCGTGACGGGCGGCGGGCCGGACCGGGGGCGGCGCGGCGGGCCCTGCGCCCCCTGAGGCGGGGCTCCGGCACGACGGAGGGGCGGCGCACGGCGCGCCGCCCCTCCGTCGTGTCAGGGGTTCCCGGGTCCCGTACGGGGCCTCAGGAGTGGAGGTGCTGCTGGATCTCCCCGTCGAGGTCCACGAACTGGGCCTCCTGGCCCGCGGGCACGATCTCGTAGGTCCTGTGCAGGAACTCCGCCAGCGGGGAGACCTGGGTGTCGAACTCCGCCTGGCCGAAGGGCGAGGAGAGCGCGATGCTCACGCTGCGCTCGCCGCTCTCGTCCTTGGAGGGCCACACGCGCACGTCGCCCTCGCCCACGGGGCGCACGATGCCGACGGTGAGGAGTTCGCGCGCGAAGATCCACTCGACGGGGTTGTCCTCGCCGGTGTGGAACGCGACCCGGATCGCGTAGGGGTCGTCCGAGCTGTAGTCCAGCCGCGCGACCAGCGGAACCGAGGTGCGTTCGGGAACCACGAGCCGCAGGCCCAGCTCGGCGGTGGCAGTGGTGTCGCTACTGTTCATGTTCGCCAAACCTTTTCTCGTCCGGCCCTGCTCGTTGCGGCGCGGGTCGGTTGCCGTCTCACCCGCTCCAACGCGGCTTCCCGCGGAACATGACGTGAGTACGGAGACTTTCTTGGTCGGATGGGACCGGAGGTCTCGCTGCCCGCCCAGCGGGCCCAGCTCGCCGCAACGCGGCTCCACGATCCTTCGTCACTGTAATGACCAGGAGAAACCAAAGATTTCCCCATGTCGGGTGGTCCGCGTCACGCGGAGGTAATGTCGCGGCGGTACTCGACGGGGCCACGGGGGCGGGAACTCCTTCTCAGGGCGGGAATCACCACCGACAGAAGACACTCCCACGAACCCGCCGGTAGTAACGTGTGACCTCTGTCACAGGTTGGTGGGTGCGTCGGGCAGGCCGTGTGCGTCGAGCACCCCCGAACATGCGCTAAAGTTTTTCTTGTCCGGCCGAGAGGGCGGGCAGCGCAGCAGTTCAGGGCGATTAGCTCAGTTGGCTAGAGCGCGTCGTTCACACCGACGAGGTCACTGGTTCGAGTCCAGTATCGCCCACAGCAGGGGAGGGCCGGATCCGCGTGAAGCGGATCCGGCCCTCCCTCTTTTCGTCGTGTCCGCATCACGGGCGGGGCAAGGGCCCGCGCCCGGCGGGGGCCCGCGCCTATTCGTGCGGCGGGGTGCAGGGCAGCGCGCGCCGCCGCCTCCGGTCCCGCCGCTCCCGGAAGCGGCGGAAGGCCTCGTCCCTGAGGCGCATCCCCAGCTGTTCGGCGCGCAGGAACCACACGCGCGCGGGGCGCACGAGCCTCTGGGCCCACCGGAACTCGGTGCTGAAGACGACCAGCCCCAGGATGACCGACGCCAGCCCCGGGCCGGGGATCACCATCATCAGGAGCCCGGCGAGGATCACCAGCGTGCCGACCGTGCCGACGAGGATGCGCCAGGGCAGGTGCAGCGCCGGGTGGGTGTGCATACGTCTGCGGAAGAGGCGGAGCCTGGCCCGCAGCCGTCGCCACCGCCTCGCGTGGGCACGGCGGGAGGGGGATGTCTCCGGGGCCGGTGGGCCGGTCGGTGGGCTCGGTGACATGCGCTCACAGTATTCGGTCGCAGAGACTGGGTGTATTCGGGTCCGCGGTGGCCGGTGGTCGGATGTCTGCTGATTCTCACCGATCTCGAACCCCGGATCAATGGTCTTTGGTGTGGCTGTGGACAGCTTCCTGAAAGGTGACGTTCTTTGACAGAACGTCTTCCCAGGGGGAGAGGGTTCCCTTCTGTCACCGTTCCGCCGGGATGTGGTGGCACCGGTCGGCCTGGGCGGACACGGCCGAATTCCCCGACCGAATCACCGGGGGCGGAACCGCTCCGGGGTGCGCTCCCGGGGCCGCGCGGGCGGCCCCGGAAGAGGGCGCGCGGGCCCCGGGCGCACGCCGTCGGACCTGTGGACGGCCGGGGCGGAGCCACGCCGGAGCCGATAGCATCGGGGGGGAAACGCCTGGCCGCCCCACGGGGCGGTCGGTACGCGTCAGACCGCCATCCACGTCCTTAGGAGTCACCGTGTCCGCCGCGCCTGAGCTGCACATCACCCTCGCCGGAACCCCGCGTGCGGTGGCGGCCACCACTACGGCGGGGCAGGCACTGGAGGCCGACGGCAGGACCGTCGTCGCGGCGCTCGTCAACGGCGAGCCGCGCGACCTGGACCGGGAGCTGCACGAGGGCGACGTCGTCGAGCCGATCGCGATCGACTCCGACGAGGGCAGGGCGATCCTGCGCCACTCCACCGCGCACATCCTCGCGCAGGCGGTCCAGGAGCTCTTCCCGGAGGCCCGGCTGGGCATCGGCCCGCCCGTCGAGAACGGCTTCTACTACGACTTCGACGTCGCCGAGCCGTTCACCCCCGCCGATCTCAAGAGCATCGAGAAGAAGATGCAGCAGATCATCAAGCAGGGGCAGCGCTTCGACCGCCGCGTCGTCACCGAGGAGGGCGCGCGGGCCGAGCTGGCCACCGAGCCCTACAAGCTGGAGCTGATCGGCCTCAAGGGCGGCGCCACCGAGGCCGCCGAGGGCGCCGGGGTCGAGGTGGGGGCCGGCGAGCTCACCATCTACGACAACGTCCACCCGCGCACCGGCGAGCAGTGCTGGAAGGACCTGTGCCGCGGGCCGCACCTGCCCACCACCAGGGCCGTCCCCGCGTTCAAGCTCATGCGCACCGCCGCCGCCTACTGGCGCGGCAAGGAGACCAACCCGCAGCTCCAGCGCGTCTACGGCACCGCCTGGGAGACCAAGGAAGCCCTCAAGGACTACCTGACCTTCCTGGAGGAGGCCGAGAAGCGGGACCACCGCAAGCTCGGCGCCGAGCTGGACCTGTTCTCCATCCCGGACGAGATCGGCTCCGGCCTCGCGGTCTTCCACCCCCGGGGCGGCATCATCCGCCGGGTGATGGAGGACTACTCGCGCAAGCGGCACGAGGAGAGCGGCTACGAGTTCGTCTACTCCCCGCACGCCACCAAGAGCACCCTGTTCGAGAAGTCGGGGCACCTGGACTGGTACGCGGACGGCATGTACCCCCCCATGAAGCTCGACGGCGGCCAGGACTACTACCTGAAGCCGATGAACTGCCCGATGCACAACCTGATCTTCGACGCGCGCGGGCGCTCCTACCGGGAGCTGCCGCTGCGCCTGTTCGAGTTCGGCACCGTGTACCGGTACGAGAAGTCGGGCGTGGTGCACGGCCTGACCCGGGCCCGGGGCTTCACCCAGGACGACGCCCACATCTACTGCACCGAGGAGCAGATGGCGGACGAGCTCGACTCGCTGCTGACCTTCGTGCTGGAGCTGCTGCGCGACTACGGCCTGGACGACTTCTACCTGGAGCTGTCCACCAAGGACCCGGAGAAGTACATCGGGGACGACGCGGTCTGGGACACGGCCACCGCCACCCTGCGCGAGGCCGCCGAGAAGCAGGGGCTCGAACTGGTCATGGACCCGGGGGGCGCCGCCTTCTACGGCCCCAAGATCTCGGTCCAGGCCAAGGACGCCATCGGCCGCACCTGGCAGATGTCCACGATCCAGCTGGACTTCAACCTGCCCGAGCGCTTCGACCTGGAGTACACCGCCCCGGACGGCTCCCGCCGGCGGCCGGTGATGATCCACCGCGCCCTGTTCGGCTCCATCGAGCGCTTCTTCGCCGTCCTGCTGGAGCACTACGCCGGCGCCTTCCCCGCCTGGCTGGCCCCGGTGCAGGCGGTGGGCATCCCCATCGCGGACGAGCACGTGCCCTACCTCCAGGAGGTCGCGGCCAAGCTGCGCGCCGAGGGCATCCGCGTCGAGGTGGACGCCGGGGACGACCGCATGCAGAAGAAGATCCGCAACGCCCAGAAACAGAAGGTGCCCTTCATGCTGCTGGCCGGCGACGAGGACATCAGCAAGGGCGCGGTGTCCTTCCGCTTCCGGGACGGCTCGCAGAACAACGGCGTGCCGGTCGACGAGGCCGTGGCCGAGATCGTCGCCGCCGTCCGCGAGCGCAGGTAGGGCGCCGTCGCGCCGCCGGGGAGAGGCCCCGGACGGCGCCGGACGCGCACGGCAGAGCGCCCACCCGGTCCTCCGGGCGGGCGCTTCCCCGTTCCACCCGTCGCCGCGGCCGCGGCGACGGGGTCAGCGCTGCTCTCGCGGCGCCGTGGACTCGTCGTCGTCGCGGAAGAGGTCCGCGCGGGAGATGCGCGCGGTCGCGTTGGGGTCCGGGGCGTTCTGCTCCTCCTCGTCGTCGCGGAAGAGGTCCGCGCGCGAGATGCGGTGCGTCGAGTTGGGGTCGCTCATGAGGGTTGCTACTCCTAATTGCTTCGTGGCACAGCGGATCTTATCCGTCTCCTGCGGGGGAGTCCGCCTGCCCGGGTTCGGGTGCAGGGAGCCGTGACCCCGGTCAGGGGCCCGCGGTGTGCCGCTTCCACGCCTCCGCGGGGATGCGCTCCACCATGTCGATCAGGTAGTCGGCGGCGGTGAGGGACCGGTCGGGGTCCAGGCGCATGGCGGCCCAGGTGAGGACGTAGTCGCCGCTGAAGCGTACCGGCAGCGACCGCGACCGCGGATCCGAGAGCAGCCACGCGGTCATGGCGCGGTCGAGGACGGCCCGGGCGAACCCGGCGTCGCCGACGGCGTGGAAGGCTCTGTCGAAGGCGTCGTCGGACGGCGTGAGGCGGTCCCTGCGGCGGATCTCCAGCTCGGCGTTGGGGCCGGGGGTGCGGACCGCGACGATCCGGTAGGCCTGGCGGCCCCCGGCCGCGCCGTGCCTCGGCTTGTGGGTGTGCTCGAAGATGACGACCGGGTGCCGGCCGCGGCGCCCGGAGAGGACGTGCTGGACGCGCGGGTGGGGGCCGTTGGTGGAACGCGGCAGGACCGCTTCGCCCAGCGGGGCCGGCTGGTGCTCGGCGTAGGCCCACCCGTGCTCGCGGGCCCAGCCGCGGAGCTCCGCGACGCGTTCCTTGCGAAAGTGCGCGGCGACCGCGATCGCGCCGGCCGACACCACGACGACGACCAGAGCGATCACAGGCAGGGCGCCTTCCATCCGGTGTCTCCTCCGGCTGGGGAACGTGGGGCGGCCGAGGACCCGAGGGGCCCGCCGCGGCGGGCCGGGCCTTCCGGGCCCGGAAAACAAGGGACCCGCTCTGGCCGTACGGGTCCATTCTGTGCTCATTGCTGTTACTTGTCACCCCTTGGCGTCGTCCCCCGGTGAACCGCGGAGTTCACGTACCCGTGGAGCTGTCCCCATACCCTCCCGAAACATGCGGAGCGCCGCCGAAAGCACATGCGAGGCACCGGCCGCGACCTGCGCGAAAGCCCGCGGCCGCCGCGTCCGCGGACATTCCCGGGTCTCGGCCGACGCGCTTTCTCCACATTCGCCAGAACTGCAGGTGATTCAATAGGCACTCAGGGTGAGAATTGTCCGGAACCGGTCACGGGGGCCGTCCGTGAAGCGCGGCCCGAAACGCCGTTCCCCGGGGAGCGGCACGGTCCGCCGGGCGCGCGGAGTCCGGAGGGGACGGGGCCGCGCCGGTCCCCGCGGCTCCGGGGCGGCCCCGGCGCGGACCCGAGCCGCGCCGGTCCCCGGCGGCGGGCCCCCGGCGGTCGCGCCGCGGGGAGCCGGCGCCGCCGTCCCGGCCCGGGCGCCCTCGTGCGACACTCCCGCCGTGCCGTCGCGGACGCGCGCCCGTTTTGTGGCACACCTCGCATGGAACCGGGGTCGGGCAGGGGGACCACGGGCACTTTTTGTGGGGTTCCCACAACACAGCAGATCCGCCATGGGCGATTCGGGACATTGCTGTACCCGGTGGCGATCGAGCAAGGTATAGATAGGTGGAGGCGACGCTCCGGGCTTTGGAGGTCGCCTTCTGTGCGTGGGTACTTGGGAGGCTCAACCGGTGTTCAGTCGTGTCGCCATCGTCAACCGTGGAGAGGCCGCGATGCGCCTCATCCACGCAGTTCGGGATCTTTCCGCGGAGATCGGGACGCGGATCGAGACGGTCGCCCTCTACACCGACGCCGACCGCAACGCGACCTTCGTCCGCGAGGCGGACATCGCCCACTCGCTGGGCCCGGCCTCGGCGCGCCCCTACCTCGACCACGCCGTCCTGGAGCGGGCCCTGGTCGAGACCGGGGCCGACGCCGCCTGGGTCGGCTGGGGCTTCGTCGCCGAGGATCCGGCCTTCGCGGAGCTGTGCGAGAAGATCGGCGTCACCTTCGTCGGTCCGAGCGCGGAGGCGATGCGCAGGCTCGGTGACAAGATCGGCGCCAAGCTCATCGCCGAGGAGGTCGGCGTCCCCGTCGCCCCCTGGAGCCGCGGCGAGGTCGCGACGCTGGAGGACGCCCTGCGCGCCGGGGACGAGATCGGCTACCCGCTGATGCTCAAGGCGACCGCGGGCGGCGGCGGGCGGGGCATCCGCATGGTCGCCTCGGGCGAGGACCTGGCCGAGGCCTACGAGCGCACCAGCCAGGAGGCGCTGCGCGCCTTCGGCTCCGGCGTCGTCTTCCTGGAGCGCCTGGTCACCGGCGCCCGGCACGTCGAGGTCCAGGTCATCGCCGACGGCCAGGGCACCGCGTGGGCCCTGGGCGTCCGCGACTGCTCGGTGCAGCGGCGCAACCAGAAGGTCATCGAGGAGTCCGCCTCCCCCGTCCTGGGCCCGGAGCAGACCACGGAGCTCAAGGCCTCCGCCGAACGCCTCGCCGTGGCCGTCGGCTACCGGGGCGCCTGCACCGTGGAGTTCCTCTACCACCCGGGCGAGAAGCTGTTCGCGTTCCTGGAGGTCAACACCCGGCTCCAGGTCGAGCACCCGATCACCGAGATCACCACCGGCACCGACCTGGTCCGGCTGCAGCTGCAGGTGGCGAGCGGGGAGCGGCTGGACGGCGTCCAGCCCTCCGAGACCGGGCACGCCGTCGAGGCCCGCCTCAACGCCGAGGACCCCGACCGCGACTTCGCCCCCGCCCCCGGCCGCATCGCCCGCCTGATCCTGCCCGCGGGGCCCGGCATCCGCGTCGACACCGGTGTCAGCGAGGGCGACACCATCCCGGCCGACTTCGACTCGATGATCGCGAAGATCATCGCCTACGGCCGCGACCGCGAGCAGGCGCTGGCCCGCCTGCGCCGCGCGATGGCCGAGACCACCGTCATCATCGACGGCGGCGCGACCAACAAGGGCTTCGTCGTCGACCTGCTCGACCAGCCCGAGGTGATCGACGCCAGCGCCGACACCGGCTGGATCGACAGGGTGCGCGCCGAGGGCCGCCTGACCAGCCACCGGCACGCCGCCGTCGCCCTGGCGGCCGCCGCGATCGAGGCCTACCAGGACGAGGAGGACGTCAGCCGCCGGCGGCTGCTGTCCAGCGCCCACGGCGGCCGTCCGCAGGTGCAGCACGAGAGCGGCCGCCCGCTGGACCTCAAGCTCCGCGGAGTGGGCTACCGCGTCGCCGTCGCCCGCGTCGGACAGAGGCGCTTCCGCGTCGGGGTCTCCGGCGGCGGCGACGTGCACCCGGCGGACGTCGAGGTCGAACGCTTCGACGAGCACAGCGGCCGCATCGTCGTCAACGGCCGCCGCTTCCGGCTGGTGACGGCCACCCACGGGCCGATCCACCTGGTGGAGGTCGACGGGGTCACCCACCGGATCAGCCGCGACGAGGGCGGCGTCGTGCGCTCGCCCGCGCCCGCGCTGGTCGTGTCGACGCCCTTGGCCGTCGGTGACGAGGTCGAGTCGGGCGCGCCCATCCTGGTGCTGGAGAGCATGAAGATGGAGACGGTGCTGCGCGCGCCGTTCCGTGCCCGGGTGCGCGAGTGCCCGGTGGCGGTGGGCAGCCAGGTCGAGTCCGGCGCCCCGCTGATGCGCCTGGAGCCCCTCGCGGACGAGGGGGCGGAGGAGGGCGCCGCGGCCACCGCCGAGACCGCCGAGATCGAGCTCCCCGCGGAGCCCGAGGCGGTGTCCGCGGCCGAGCGGGTCGAGCGCGGACTCCAGGACCTGCGCAGCCTGCTGCTCGGCTTCGACGTGGACCCCCACGACCGCCGGCGCGTGCTGTCGGACTACCTGGCCGCGCGGGCCGAGCTGGGCGGGCGGCCGGTCGAGGGCGAGCTGGACCTGATCACGGTGTTCGCCGACCTGTCCGAGCTGAGCCGCAACAAGCCGGCCGGCGACACCGAGACCGAGCCGCGCAGCCCCGTGCACAGCCCGCGCGAGTTCTTCCACAGCTACCTCCAGAGCCTGGACGTCGAGCGGGCCGGGCTCCCCGAGAGCTTCCGGACCAAGCTCCGCACGGTCCTCGCCCACTACGGCATCACCGACCTCGACCGCACGCCCGAGCTGGAGGCCGCGGTCTTCCGGATCTGCCTGGCGCTCCACCGGATGCCGACCGACGTCGCGGTCGTGTCGGAGCTGCTGCGCCGCTGGCTGGCCGGGCCACTGCCCCTGGAGTCGCTGGGGGAGCGGGCCGGACGCGCCCTGGAACACCTCGTCGAGGCCACGCAGGTGCGCTTCCCCGCGGTGTCCGACCTCGCCCGCGGCGTGGTGTTCCGCTGGTTCGCCCAGCCGCTGCTGCGCCGCAACCGCGCCGAGGTCTACGCCTCCGTGCGCGACGGTCTGCGCTACCTGGACCGCAACCCGGACGCGCCGGACCGCGCGGAGCGGATCCAGACCATGGTGGCCAGCGCCGAACCGCTGGTCAGGCTGATCGGCCAGCGGATCGGGCGGCCCGGCCGCGACCACGCGCCGCTGCTGGAGGTCCTGACCCGCCGCTACTACGGCAACCGGGGGCTGTCCGACGTCGCCGTCCGGGAGGCCGCGGGCTGCCGGTTCGTCACCGCCGACCACACCGGCCACGAAGGGGCGACGCGCCTGGTGACCACCGCTGTCGACATCGCCTCCCTGCCCGACGCGGTCGGGGCGGTCGGCGGGTTCGCCGACGACGCCGCCGGGCGCGGCCTGGTCGCCGACCTCTACGTCACGTGGGACGGCCAGCCGGACGCCGACGAGATGGCGGTGCGGCTCGGACGGATCCTCACCGAGCACCCGCTCCCCGAGGGCGTCCGCCGGATCACCACCACCGTCGCGGGCACCAGCGGCGCGGTGATGCACCACCACTTCACCTTCCGGCCCGGCGACGACGGCCTCACCGAGGACCGGCTGATCCGCGGGCTGCACCCGCAGATCGCCCGCCGCCTCCAGCTGCAGCGGCTGCGCGAGTTCGACCTCACGCGCCTGCCGTCGGCCGACGAGGAGATCTACCTCTTCAAGGCCGTGGCGCGCGGCAACCCGGCCGACGAGCGCCTCATCGCGATGGGGCAGGTCCGCGACCTGACGCCGCTGCGCGACGCCGACGGCCGCCTCGTCGCACTGCCCGTGGTGGAGGACACGATCGCGGGCTGCCTGGACGCGATCCGCAACATCCGGGCGCAGGGGCCGCAGAACCGGCGCTTCGACACCAACCGGATCATGATGTACGTCTGGCCGGCGACCGAGCTGACCCCCGAGGAGCTCGACACGCTGGTCCAGCGCATCCTGCCCACCACGGAGGGGGCCGGACTGGAGGAGGTCCAGTTCGTCGCCCGCCAGCGCACCGCCGAGGGCGAGCTGACCGAGGTCGCCGTGCGGATCACCCTCGACCCGGGCCACGGCGCGCGCATGCACGTCGACAAGCCCTCGACCGAACCGGTGCCGCCGCTGGACGACTACCGCCAGAAGGTGCTGCGCGCGGCCCGCCGCGGCACCACCTACCCGTACGAGCTGACCGGCCTGCTCGCCGGCCCGGAGGGCCGCTTCGTCGAGCACGACCTCGACGAGCACGGCGTCCTCGCGCCGGTGGACCGGCCCAGGGGCGGGAACACCGCGGCGATCGTCGCGGGCGTCGTCACGACGCCCACCGCGCGGCACCCCGAGGGCGTCACCCGCGTCGTGCTGCTCGGGGACCCCACCAAGGCGCTGGGCGCGCTGTCGGAGCCGGAGTGCAGGCGGGTCGTCGCCGCGATCGACCTGGCCGAGCGGATGCGGGTCCCCCTGGAGTGGTTCGCCCTCTCCGCGGGCGCGCGCATCTCGATGTCCTCGGGAACCGAGAACATGGACTGGGTCGCGGCCGCTCTGAAGCGGATCGTCACCTACACCCAGGACGGCGGCGAGATCAACATCGTGGTCGCGGGCATCAACGTCGGCGCGCAGCCGTACTGGAACGCCGAGGCGACGATGCTCATGCACACCAAGGGCATCCTCGTGATGACGCCGGACTCGGCGATGGTGCTCACCGGCAAGCAGTCGCTGGACTTCTCCGGCGGCGTGTCGGCCGAGGACAACTTCGGCATCGGCGGCTACGACCGCGTGATGGGGCCGAACGGCCAGGCCCAGTACTGGGCGCCCAACCTGCCGGCCGCCCGGGACGTGCTGATGGCGCACTACGACCACACCTACGTGGTCCCGGGGGAGGGGGCGCCGCGCAAGGCGGACACGGTCGACCCGGTCGACCGCGACGTCTCGGACTTCCCGCACGAGATCGACGGCAGCGACTTCACCACGGTCGGCCAGATCTTCTCCGTCGAGCACAACCCGGACCGCAAGAAGCCGTTCGACATCCGCACGGTGATGCGCGCCCTCTCCGACCAGGACCACCTGACGCTGGAGCGCTGGGCGGGGATGGCCGACGCCGACACGTCGGCGGTCCAGGACGTGCACATCGGCGGCTGGCCGGTCTGCCTGATCGGCATCGAGTCGCGGTCGGTGGCACGGCGCGGCTTCCCGCCCACCGACGGGCCGGACACCTACACCGCGGGCACGCTGTTCCCGCGGTCGTCGAAGAAGACCGCGCGGGCGATCAACGCGGCCTCCGGCAACCGGCCGCTGGTCGTGCTGGCCAACCTGTCCGGGTTCGACGGTTCCCCGGAGTCGATGCGCAACCTCCAGCTGGAGTACGGGGCGGAGATCGGCCGGGCGATCGTGAACTTCGACGGGCCCATCGTGTTCTGCGTGATCTCCCGCTACCACGGCGGCGCGTTCGTGGTGTTCTCCAAGGCGCTCAACCCGAACATGACGGTGCTGGCGCTGGAGGGCTCCTACGCCTCCGTGCTCGGCGGCGCCCCCGCGGCGGCCGTGGTGTTCTCCGGCGAGGTGAACAAGCGGACGGCGAACGACCCGAGGGTGACGGAGCTGCACGCCCGGGTCTCGGCGGCCGACGCCGCCGAGCGGGCGGCGCTGAGCGCCCGTCTGGCCGAGGTGCAGTCCGCGGTCAGGGCGGAGAAGCTCGGTGAGGTCGCCGCGGAGTTCGACGCGGTGCACAGCATCCAGCGCGCCGTCGAGGTCGGCTCGGTGGACGCGATCATCAGCGCCGCCGAACTGCGGCCGAGGATCATCGAGGCCATCGAGCACGGCATGAAGCGCTGACGTCCCGCGGGACCGGCCGTGCGGGGGCACGGCCGGTCCCGGCGCTCCCGGGGCCGGGAGGGCTCAGGGCCAGGTGACGACCACCCGGGTGTGGCGCTTGTCGATGACGAACCCGTCCGGGAGCGCCCGGTCGGGGACGCCGGCCGGGTGGACGGTGAAGACCGGGCCCGGACCGGACCGGTGGTCGCGGTCCCAGTCCCGCATCCGTCCCGCGAGCCGGGCCGCGAGGTCCTCGGCGCGGCGTCCGTGCGCGTGGACGACGAACTCCGGACGCCCCGTCCCGGCGCCCGCGTGCCCGGGCGCGCCCAGGTAGGCGAAGCCGCCGTCCTCCGCCAGGGCGGGGGTGCCCGTGGACCAGGCGGGACGGACCAGGCCGCGGGCGACGGCCTGCGGCGTGGCGGTGAGCAGGCAGAAGCCCGGAAGGGCGGTGGCCAGCCACAGGTCCGGTCCGGTGAAGGGGTCGGCGTGCCCGGGCGCGACCCCCGAGCGCAGGTCCACGCGCGGGGAGGCCGCCGCGTCCGCCAGGGGCGCCGCGTCGGGGGCCGGACCGTCCTCGACGAGCAGGCCCACCTCGTCGCCGTGCAGCGGCACGCGGAGCACGGCGCTCTCGCCCGCCCCCTGCATCGGCACGAACCCGCACGGTTCCTCGGACCGGCTCACGAGGTGGCCGCCGTCCGGTTCCAGGGCGAGGGAGCGGGTGAGGCCGCGCAGGCGGAGCGGTGCGACGATCCGGCCGCCCGGGGCCAGCTGTCCGGGCCACGCGGGCGGGATGTCCCAGGTTCCGACGGTGACGACGATCCGGTCGAAGGGCGCGCGGTCGGGGAGGCCGAACTCGCCGTCCGCGAGGACGACGTCCACCCGGCCGTGGCCCGCCCCGTCCAGCGCGGAGCGGGCCCGGGCGGTGACGCCGGGGTCGATGTCGACGGTGGTGACCGAGCCCGCGGGGCCGACCAGTTCGCTGAGCAGGGCGGCGTTGTAGCCGCCCGAGCCGATCTCCAGGACGCGGTGGCCCGGTTCGACCCGGAGCTGGTCGAGCATCGTGGCGACCATGGCCGGTTGGGAGACCGAGCTCGTGGGGAGCCCCGCGGGGTCCGTCCTGGTGACGACGGGGATGTCGGCGTAGGCCCGCTCCAGGGACCGGCCGGGGAGGAAGAGGTGGCGGGGCACCGTCCGCAGGGCGGCCTCGACCCGGGGCGCCAGGGGGCGGCCGAGCCGCGCGCTCCGGGCCGCGACCCCGTCCACCAGGGCCTCGCGCAGGCGTTCGGGGGTGTTCGCGTCGTCGTCCACCGGGTCCTCCTCCGCGGCCGGGGCGAGGGGCTGCACCTCCATGATGGCACCTCCTCCGCGACCGGCCCCGGACCTCCCGGGCATGGGCGGCCGGGCACGGCGGCGGCAGGGGAGGCGCCGGGGGCCGCCTCCGCGGCGACGGTCCGGGCGTCAGACCACGGGCGCGTCGACCTGTGCCCGCGGGGCGGGGCGACGGGGCGCGGGCCGCGGGGGGAGGCCGGCGGGGGAGGACAGCGCCGGGTCGCGGGCCAGGATCTGGCCGTGCAGCCGTTCCAGCTCGGGGCTCGGGTCCACCCCCAGCTCCTCCACCAGGCGGGCGCGCATGGTCCGGTACGCGGCGAGCGCCTCGGCGCAGCGGCCGTCGCGGTACAGGGCCGTCATCTGGAGGCCCCAGAGGCGTTCGTGCAGCGGGTGGGAGCCGATCACCGGGTACAGCCGCGCGAGGACCTCGGTGTGCCGCCCCTGGGAGAGGTGGATGTCCATGAGGGTCTCGAAGCAGGTGAGCCGCTGTTCGTCCAGGTGCGTGTGGGTGAGGGCCAGGTCGCCGTCGAGAGGCGTGTCCTGGAGGGTGGCGCCGCGCCACAGGCCGAGCGCCTCCTCCAGGGTCCGCGCGGCCTCGGCCGGCCGTCCCCCCTCGAGCGTGCGCAGCCCCCGCCGCAGCATGGCGGCGAAGACGGCGGAGTCCAGCTCGTGCTCCCCGACCCGGATGCGGTAGCCCTCCCCGCTGGTCTCGATGCGGTCGATCCGCTGCCGCAGCTGCGAGACGTAGGTCTTGAGGTTGCCCCGGGCGGAACGGGGCGGACCGTCGCCCCAGACGTTGTTGATCAACTGCACGCAGGGGACCGCCGTATTCGCGCGCACGAGGAGGGCGGCGAGGAGTTGCCGGTGCTTTTTGCGGTTGATCGGTATGGAATTACCGGAATCGTCCATGACTTCGAGCGGACCGAGCAATCTGAAGTCCATGAGTATCTCTGATCGTCGTCGTTCCGGCGCGCCGCCATGAAACAGGACTGTCGGCCGGAGTGCCGATTCTTCTCACGTTCTGACCCGCCCGTTGGTGCGCAAACAGGCCATGTCCGATGGTGTGCGAAGAGTAACACGGGGTCACGATCGGCAGCCGTGAATGGCCGGTCCCGGCCGTCCGGGCCTCGAATACTACGGCATTCGGACTGTCCGTAAAAGAGCTCCGCGGGCCGGGTGGAGAAATGAATCCGGAGTGTACCCCCGGTGTACCCGCCGGTGGTTGTCTGTCGATTGCCAACCAGGCGCACACCGAGAAAGGAACCGAACATGGTCAGCATGATCGCGTCGCTGGGCGATCGCATACTCCGGTCGGTCGTTCCGCAGGTCAGGGTCGAGGCGGCCGCCTGCGGCCCGTGGAGGGACTCGCACTGCAACCGCTGCGGCTTCTTCTGGACCAACAAGGTCCAGTACCAGAAGCGCACCTGCGGCAGCGAGACCCAGGTGCGCGAGCTGGACTGCGGCACCTGCTAGTCGGGCCGCCCCGCGCGGGGCGCCGACCCGGTGGCGGGGCCCCGCTCCGCCACCCCCGTCCGGTGCGCAACGAGGAGGTACGTCGTGGTCTTCGTGGTCGTCGCAGTGGCCCTGGTCGGCGCACTGGGGATCCTGAACCTGTTGTTGGCGATCGGGGTGGTGCGCAGGCTGCGGGAGCACACCGCACTGCTGGAGGGGCGTCCGGGTGCGGCCGACGACGACCTCCCCGCGTCGGCGGCCCCCGTCGGGACCCGGGTCGGCGCGTTCCGGGCGCGCTCCACCCTGGGCTGCGAACTCGCCTTCGAGGAGACGGCCGTCCCCCTCCTGGTGGCCGTCCTGTCCCCCGACTGCTCCCCGTGCCGTGAACGCCTGCCCCTCGTCCTCGACCACGCCGCCCGGCGTCCGGGCGAGCGGGTCCTCGCCGTGGTGATCGAGGAGGGCGGGCTCGAGGACGGGATGGTCGCCCTGCTGGAGCCGGCCGTGCCGGTGGTGGTCGAACCCTGGGACGGTGCGCTGCCCCGCCTCCTCGACGTCCGGGGGACCCCCTGCTTCGTGACGGTGGTCGGGGGCGTGGTGACGGCCACCAGCGTCTTCGCGCCCCGGCCCGGCGGCGTGGCCCTCGGCCCGGCGGCCGGGTGAGCGATGGAGGACGCGCACGGGCGGCACGGGAACGGCCGGCGCCAGGTCGCCGCGGGCCTTCCCCCCGCCCTCCGGCTCGTGTGGGGTGCGGGCCGCTGGTGGGCGCTCGGCCTGACGGCGCTGGCCGTGACGGCGGGCGCGGTACCGGTCGCCAACGCCTGGCTCATGCGCACGGTGCTCAACGACCTCGCCGTGGGCGCGGCGCCGGCGGCCGTCCTCGCCGCGGCCGCCGCGCTGGCGGTCCTCGGAGTCGCGACGGCCGTGACCACGGCGCTGCAGGCGTACGCCGAGGACGAGCTGGGCCGCAGGGTCGGCCTCCACGCGGACGACCGCCTGTTCACGGCCGTCAACCGGCTCCCCGGCCTCGGGCGGTTCGAGGACCCGGCCTTCCTCGACCGCCTGCGGCTGGCGGCCGACAACGGCGGGCAGACCCCGACACAGGTCCTCCAGGCCGCTCTCGGGCTGGTCGCCGGGCTCGTGACGGTCCTCGGCTTCGTCGGCTCCCTCGTGGTGATCCACCCGGTGCTGGCCGGGGTCGTCCTCCTCGGGACCCTGCCCGCGCTGTGGGGGCAGCTCGGGCTGTCGCGCAGACGGGCCGCCATGATCTGGAGGCTGGGCCCGGTCGAGCGCAGGGAGCTGTTCTACCGCGACCTGATGTCGAGTGCGGAGGCCGCGAAGGAGATCCGCCTCTTCGGGCTCGGCGACATGCTCCGCGGGCGCATGCTGACCGAACGGCGCAGGGCCAACGACGAGAACCGGCGCATGGACCGGCGCGACATGTCCGTCCAGGTCGCCGCCGGACTCCTGTCCGCCCTGATCTCCGGCGGGGGGCTGGTGTGGGTGGTCCTCCGGGCGGACGCCGGCTCGGGGGCCGTGGGGGACGTGGCGCTGTACATCGCCGCGGTCGGCGCGGTGCAGCAGGGGATGGCGGGCATGATCTCGCTCCTGGCCCAGGCCCACCAGCGCCTGCTCCTGTTCACCCACTACCGCGACGTCGTCGCGGTCGAACCGGACCTGGCCTCCGGGACGGGCGGGGTCGGCCCGCTGACCGGCCGTATCGAGCTGCGCGACGTGTGGTTCCGCTACACCCCCGACCAGCCCTGGGTCCTGCGCGGCGTGGACCTGGACATCCCGGCGGGGACGGCCCTGGGCCTGGTGGGGCTCAACGGATCGGGCAAGAGCACCCTCGTCAAGCTGCTGTGCCGGTTCTACGACCCCGACCGCGGCACCATCGCCTGGGACGGGACCGACATCCGCGACGTCGCCCCCGCGGTCCTGCGCGAGCGGATCGGCGCCGTGTTCCAGGACTACATGACCTATGACATGACCGCCGCCGAGAACATCGGGCTGGGCGACCGGTCCCGGGCCGGGGACCGTGCGGCGATCGAGGCCGCGGCCCGCCGCGCGGGTGTCCACGACGCGGTCGCCGCCCTCCCCCACGGGTACGACACGCTCATCACCCGGATCTTCTACCAGGGGGACGGGAACGGGCAGGGGGTCGACCTCTCCGGCGGGCAGCAGCAGAGGGTCGCGATCGCCCGCGCCCTGCTCCGCGAGGAGCGGGACCTGCTCATCCTCGACGAGCCCAGCGCCGGGCTGGACGCGGAGGCCGAGTACGAACTGCACACGCGGCTCAGGGAGCAGCGCCGGGGCCGCACCAGCCTCCTGGTCTCCCACCGGCTCGGCGCCCTGCGCGACGCGGACCGCATCGTCGTGCTCGACGGCGGGACGATCGCCGAGTCGGGGACGCACGGGGAGCTGATGGCGGTGGACGGCGTGTACGCCCGGCTGTTCTCGATCCAGGCCGAGGGGTACCGCCGGGACGGGGGCGACCACGAGGACGAGAGGCGTCGCCGGGACGAGGGGGCCCCGTGCTGACCGCGATCGGCGCGGCGGTCGCGCTCGCCCTCCCGGCCGCCGCGCTGGGGGCGCTCCTGTGGGTCCGCCGCAGGATCTTCGTCGCGGTGGTGTCGGGGGAGAGCATGCTGCCCACGCTCCGCCACGGGGACCGGATGCTCTCCGCGCGCACGAACAGGGGCACGGTGATCGCCCCGCGCCAACTCGTGGTCCTGAGCGATCCGCAGACCCCGGTGATCCGTGACGAGCGCAACCGGCGCAGGCCCAACTACCTGGTCAAGCGGGTGGCGGCGGTGGCCGGCGACCCGCTGCCCGCCGGTGTCGCGGGCCCCGGGGGGACCCGGACCGTCCCGGAGGGCTGCGTGGTGGTCCTGGGCGACAACCCGGGCCACAGCCTCGACTCGCGCGGGTTCGGCCCGGTCCCGGTGGGCCGCGTCGTCGGAACCGTGCTGCGCCGGTTGGAGGGATGACGCCGATGCCGTGGGACCACCTGCTGCCCGGCGCGGCGGCCCTGCTCGCGACGGTCTTCGCCGCCTCGGCGTTCGGCAAGGCCCGGGACCCCCGCGGCTTCGCCGCGTCGCTGGAACCCCTGCGACTGCTGCCGCCGCGGCTGCTGCCCCTCGCGACGCGGTCCGTCCCCGCCGCGGAGGCCGCCGTGGTCGCGGCCTTCGGGGGCTGCGCGTCGGGGGCCGAACAGCTGGGCCGGGTCGCCTTCGGGGGCTCGTTCGCCCTGCTGTGCGTGTTCACGGTGGTGATCGTGTCGTCCCTCCGGCGCGGGCCGTCGGCGCGCTGCCACTGCTTCGGGAGGGCGGGGGCGGCCTACGCGCCGCGCCACGTGGCGCGCAACGCCGTGCTGGGCGCCGTCGCCGCGGCGGGGGCGCTGGCCCCGGCCCCGGCGGCGGCGCCCGAGCCGGCCGGTGTGCTGCTGGCCGTTCTGGCGGGGGGCGTCGCCGGGCTCCTCGTCGTCGTCATGGACGACGTCGTGGACCTGTTCGCCCCGGCCGCCCGGCCGCGCCGCGGGTAGCGGTCGGCCGGGCGCCGCACCGGCACCGCTTCCGGTCGGTACACCTAGGCGGGGAGCCCCAGCTCGCGGGCGATGAGCATCTTCTGCACCTCGCTCGTCCCCTCGCCGACCTCCAGGATCTTCGCGTCGCGGTAGAACCGGCCCACCGGGTAGTCGTTCATGAACCCGTAGCCGCCGAACACCTGCGTGGCGTCACGGGCGTTGTCCATGGCCGCGTTGGAGGCCAGCAGCTTCGCGATCGCCGCCTCCTTCTTGAAGGGCTCGCCCGCCAGCATGCGCGACGCCGCGTCGTAGTACGCCAGCCGCGCCCCGTGCACACGCGACTCCATCTCGGCGATCTTGAACTGGATCGCCTGGTAGTGCCCGATCGGGTGGCCGAAGGCGTGCCGCTCGTGGGCGTAGCGCACGCTCTCGTCCACGCACCCCTGCGCCAGGCCGACGGAGAGCGCGGCGATGGCGATGCGGCCCTCGTCCAGGATCCGCAGGAACTGCGCGTACCCGCGTCCGCGTTCGCCCACCAGGTTGGCCTCGGGCACCCGGCAGTCCTCGAAGACCAGCTCGTTGGTGTCGGAGGCGTTCCACCCGACCTTGGAGTACTTCTGGCCCACGGAGAAGCCCGGCGTGCCCTTCGGCACCAGGATCGAGGAGATCTCCGGCCGCCCGTCCTCGCGCCGGCCCGTGACGGCGGTGACGGTGACGAGGGAGGTGATGTCCGTGCCCGAGTTCGTGATGAACGACTTGGTCCCGTTGATCACCCACTCGCCGCCCTCCAGCCGCGCAGTGGTCCGGGTCGCCCCGGCGTCGGAGCCGCCGCCCGGCTCGGTGAGCCCGAAGGCGCCGAGGGCCTCACCGGAGGTGAGCCGGGGCAGGTGCGCCTTCCTCTGCTCGTCGGTGCCGAACCGGTAGATGGGCATGGCGCCCAGCGACACCCCCGCCTCCAGGGTGATGGCCACCGACGAGTCCACCCGGGCGAGCTCCTCCAGGGCCAGGCACAGGGCGAAGTAGTCGCCGCCCATCCCCCCGTGCTCCTCGGGGAACGGCAGCCCGAACAGGCCCATCCGGCCCATCTTGGCGACGATCTCGTACGGGAACGCGCCCCGCTCGTAGAAGTCGCCGATCACCGGGGCGACCTCGGTCCGGGCGAACTCCTCCACGGCGGCCCGGAGGTCGGCGTGCTCGGTCGACAGCTCGTGACGGCTCATGACGTGTGCTCCTCGCTGGTGGCGGGGGTGGGAACGGACGGGTCCGGCGGGGTGGCGCCGGGCTCGGCCCGGACGGGTTCGACGGTGACCAGGGGCGCGTCCATGGGTACGGACGCGCCCGGCCGCACCGCCACGCCGGTGACGGTGCCGTCGAAGGGGGAGGGGACGGAGTGCTCCATCTTCATGGCCTCCACGACGGCGAGCGGGGTCCCGGCGAGGACCGCCTGGCCCACCTGAACGGGGACGGCCAGCACCGTCCCCGGCATGGGGCTGCGCACGGTGCCGTCGACCGCCGCGTCGTCGTCGCGCAGCGCCGCCGCCACCGGCTCCTCGTGCAGGGTCCACGCCGTGCCCCCGGCGCCCAGCCAGCGGTGCCCGGTGGCGGGGTCGTCGGCGCGCGCGTAGGTGCGGGTACGCCCCGCGTGGGTGACGGTCAGGCGGGATCCGTCCGCGGAGCGGCGTGCCGTCGCGGGGACGGGCGCGCCGTCGTCCACCCGCACCAGGTAGGCCCCGGCCGCGCCGTCGCGCCGGACCCGGACGACCGCTGAGTCGTGCCGGGGCGCGCGCAGGCGCCACGGGGTCCACGCCGGGCCGCCCATCCGCCACCCGTCGGGGGTGGCGAACCGGTCCGCCGAGGGGCCCGCCCCTGCGGGTTCCAGGTCGAGCTGGTGGTCCAGGGCCGCCGCCGCGTACACGTGCTCGGGAAGCGCCCCGGGCGCGGGCTCCGGCGGATCCGTCTCGATCAGGTCGGTGCTCAGGTCGCCCGCCGCCACACGCGGGTGGCGCAGCAGCCTGCGCAGGAACGCGGTGTTGGTGACGCACCCCAGCAGCACGTACGCGCCCAGGGCGGCGTCCATCCGGCGCAGCGCCTCGGCCCGGTCCGGGCCCCAGGTGATGACCTTGGCGAGCATCGGGTCGAACGCGGAGGTCACCTCGCCCCCCGCCGCGACACCGGAGTCCACCCGGGCGCCGGAGGGCTCGGACAGTGCCAGGACGGGGCCGCCGGTGGGCAGGAACCCCCGGTCGGCGTCCTCGGCGTAGATCCGCGACTCCACCGCGTGCCCCTGCCAGGACACGTCGTCCTGGCCGAAGGGGAGCGGGTCGCCCAGGGCGATCCGGACCTGGAGCTCGACCAGGTCGATGCCGCGCCCGCCTCGGATCGCGACGACCTCCTCGGTGACCGGGTGCTCCACCTGGAGCCGGGTGTTCATCTCCAGGAACGAGAACGAGAGCTCCGGCCCCCCGCCGCCCCCGGACGCCTCGGCGATGAACTCGACCGTCCCCGCGCCCGTGTAGCCGCACGAGCGCGCGGCGGCCACGGCCGCCCCGCCCATGGCCTCCCGCTGGGCGGCGGTGAGCAGGGGGGAAGGGGCCTCCTCCACCACCTTCTGGTGGCGGCGCTGGAGGCTGCACTCGCGCTCGCCGAGGTGGACGACGTTGCCGTGGCCGTCGGCGAGGACCTGCACCTCGATGTGCCGGGGCCGCCGGACCAGGCGCTCCACCAGCAGGGTGGGGTCGCCGAACGACGCGAGGGCCTCCCGCCGGGCGGCCGCGGCGGCGGCCACCAGGTCGTCGGGGGAGTGGACGGCCCGCATGCCCTTGCCGCCGCCGCCCGCGGAGGGCTTGATGAGCAGGGGGTACCCGGTCTCCGCGGCGGCGTGCAGCAGCGCGTCGTCGTCCAGCGGCTGTCCGGGCTCCTCGGCGAACCCGCCCAGGACCGGAACGCCCGCGGCGGCCACCGTGTCCTTGGCGCGGATCTTGTCGCCCATCGCCTCGATCGCCGGGGCGGGAGGTCCGACGAAGACCAGGCCCGCCCCGGCGCAGGCCCGGGCGAACCCGGCGTTCTCCGACAGGAAGCCGTAGCCGGGGTGCACCATGGAGGCGCCCGACTCCAGGGCCGCCGCGACGATCGCGCCGGAGTCCAGGTAGCCGTCCACGCGCAGGGCGAGGTCGGCGGCGAGCGTGTGGGGTGCGCCGGCGTCGGCGTCGGTGTGCACGGCCACCGAGCCGATCCCCATGCGCTTCAGGGTGCGGATGATCCGCAGGGCGATCTCGCCCCGGTTGGCGACCAGCACGGTCGCGGGGGAGTGGGACGTTCGTGGCGTCGTGGTCAAGGGTTCCTCACATCCGGAAGACGCCGTAGCCCACCGGGTCCAGTGGCGCGTGGCGGGCGGCGGACAGGGCCATGGCGAGCACGTCGCGGGTGTCGGCGGGGTCGATGACGCCGTCGTCCCACAGGCGGGCGGTGGAGTAGTACGGGCTGCCCTGCTCCTCGTACCGGTCGCGGACGGGCGCCTTGAAGGCCTCCTCGTCCTCCGCGGACCACGCCTCGCCGCGCCCCTCCAGCTGGTCGCGGCGGACCGTGGACAGCACCGAGGCGGCCTGTTCCCCGCCCATCACCGAGATGCGGGCGTTGGGCCACATCCACAGGAACCGGGGGGAGTACGCCCGGCCGCACATGCTGTAGTTGCCCGCGCCGAACGACCCGCCGATGACGACGGTGAACTTGGGGACGCGGGCGCAGGCCACGGCGGTGACCATCTTCGCCCCGTGCTTGGCGATGCCGCCCGCCTCGTAGTCGCGGCCCACCATGAACCCGGAGATGTTCTGGAGGAAGACGAGGGGGACGCCGCGCCGGTCGCACAGCTCGATGAAGTGGGCGCCCTTGAGCGCGGACTCGGCGAAGAGGATGCCGTTGTTGGCGATGATCCCGACCGGGTGGCCGTGGAGGTGGGCGAACCCCGTGACCAGGGTCGTCCCGTACTCGGCCTTGAACTCGGTGAACTCGCTGCCGTCCACGATCCGGCCGATCACCTCCCGCACGTCGTACGGGGTGCGTGTGTCGGCGGGGACCACCCCGTAGAGCTCGTCCGGGTCCAGCGCGGGCGGCCGCGGCCCGCGCGTCTCCCACGCGGGCGGGCCGGGCGGAGCGAGGGTGTCGGCGATGCGCCGCACGATGGTGAGCGCGTGGGCGTCGTCGTCGGCCAGGTGGTCGGTGACCCCCGACACCCGCGAGTGCAGGTCGCCGCCGCCCAGCTCCTCGGCGGTCACGACCTCGCCCGTGGCGGCCTTCACCAGCGGGGGGCCGCCCAGGAAGACGGTCCCCTGGTCGCGGACGATGACCGCCTCGTCGCTCATCGCCGGGACGTAGGCGCCGCCCGCCGTGCACGAGCCCAGCACCGCGGCGATCTGCGGGATGCCCAGCTTCGACATGGTGGCCTGGTTGTAGAAGATCCGCCCGAAGTGCTCGCGGTCGGGGAAGACGTCGTCCTGCATCGGCAGGAACGCGCCGCCCGAGTCGGCGAGGTAGACGCACGGGAGGCGGTTGTGCAGCGCCACCTCCTGGGCGCGCAGGTGCTTCTTGACGGTCATCGGGTAGTAGCTGCCGCCCTTGACCGTGGCGTCGTTGGCGACCACGACCACCGGTCGGCCCGTGACCCGGCCCACGCCGGCGATCATCCCGGCGCCGGGCGCGTCCCGTCCGTCCTCGCCGTAGAGCCCGTCGGCGGCCAGCGGGGAGATCTCCAGGAAGGGGGAGCCGGGGTCGAGGAGGAGGTCGACGCGGTCGCGCGGCAGGAGCTTGCCGCGCCCGACGTGCCGTGCCCGGGCCTTCTCCGGGCCGCCCGGCGCGGCGGCGGCGATCCGCTCGCGCAGCTCCAGGGCGAGGGCGCGGTTCGCCGCGTCGTTGGCGGCGAACGCGGGCCCGGCGGTGTCCACCGCCGAGCCGAGCACTGGTGCCCTGCTCATGGTGTCCTCTCGTGGAGGGATGTTAATGCTCACTAACAACCGTGATGTTAGTAACTACTAACATGGGTGTCCAGGGCCCGGGAGGCGCGAGTCACCCCGGAGCCACCCGCGGGCGAGGAGGGGCGGAGCGGATGGGGCCGAGACCGACGGGCGAGCGCCGGACGGCGATCCTGGGCGCGGCGGCGGGGCTCTTCGCCGAACGCGGCTACCGGGGGGTGTCCATCGACGACCTCGGCCGCGCCGTCGGCACCACCGGCCCCGCCCTGTACCGGCACTTCCCCGGCAAGCAGGCGCTCCTCGGCGAGGTGCTGGTCGACATCAGCGACCGCCTGGCGAGGCAGGGCAGGGAGCTGGTGGCGGAGGCGGCGAGCGCGGACGGCGCCCTGGACGCGCTGCTGCGCGGACACATCGCGTTCGCCCTGGACGAGCCCTCCCTGATCACCGTGCACGACCGGGAGCTGGGCAACCTCACCGAACCCGACCGGCGGCGCGTGCGCCGCCTCCAGCGCGGCTACGTCGAGGAGTGGGTGGGCGTGCTCGCCGAGCTGCGGCCCGGGGCGTCCCCGACCGTGCTCCGCGCCGCCGTGCACGCCGTGTTCGGCCTGCTCAACTCCACCCCCCACAGCAGGGGCGAGCTGCCCCGGCCGCACATGGCCGAGCTGCTGCTCTCCATGGGCCGCGCCGCCCTCACCTCCCCCGACACCGCGCCTCCGGCCGTGTAGCGCGGGGCCGGCGCCCCGCTGCGCCCGCGGTCCCCCGGTCCCCCGGTCCCCCGGTCCCGCGCTCCTGCACCGCCGCCGGGGGCGACGGCCCGGCCGCGGGTGCCGGGATTTGGCGGAGGCGATGCCGTGGGGTGACCCCGGCCGGGGTAGACCCGCCGGACACCGATCCAGGGAGGCGGACATGAACGTGGTGACCAGGGGCTTTCGCGGGCGCGGGGGCCAGGACCCCGAGAGGGTTCCCCCGGGGCAGTACGAGACGCACGACTTCCCCGTGCTGTCCGCCGGACCCACGCCCCGGGTGGACACCGGGGAGTGGACCTTCTCGGTCGAGGCGGAGACGGGGCAGACACGGGTGTGGACCTGGGAGGAGTTCCGGGCCCTGCCCCAGGAGCGCCCCCGCGTCGACATCCACTGCGTCACCCGCTGGTCCAAGCTGGACACCGACTGGGAGGGCGTCAGCCTCGACGTCCTGCTGGAGGACGTGGAGACCACCGCCGAGTACGCCCTCGCGTCCAGCTACGGCGGCTACACCACGAACCTCCCGCTCCAGGACCTCACCGACGGGCAGGCGTGGATCGTGCACACCTTCGACGGAGAGCCGCTCGCCCCCGAGCACGGGGGACCGGCCCGGCTGATCGTGCCGCACCTGTACTTCTGGAAGTCGGCCAAGTGGGTGCGCGGGATCAGCCTGCTCCACCAGGACGAGCCCGGGTTCTGGGAGCAGGCCGGGTACCACGACTACGGCGACCCGTGGCGCGAGCAGCGCTACCGGGGCGACTGATGGTCGCGTGGCGGCCCGCGACCCTGGTGGCCGACCGCTGGGAGACCGACAGCGCCCGGACGCTGGTGCTCGACGTGCCCGGCTGGCCCGGCCACCGCGCGGGCCAGCACGTGGACGTCCGGCTGACCGCCGAGGACGGCTACACCGCCCAGCGCGGCTACTCGGTGGCCTCTGCCGACGAGGGGGAGCGGATCGAGCTCACCGTGCAGCGGGTGGAGGGCGGGGAGGTCTCCCCCTACCTCGTGGACGTGTTCGCGCCGGGGGACGCGGTGGAGGTGCGCGGCCCGCTGGGCGGCTGGTTCGTGTGGGACGCCAAGTCCCCGGACCCGGTGGTCCTGGTGGGCGGCGGCTCCGGGGTGGTGCCCCTGATGGCGATGGTGCGTGAGCGGCGCAGGGTGGGGAGCCGGGCGCTCTTCCGGGTCCTGTACTCGGTGCGCACGCCGGAGGACCGGTACTACCGGGGGGAGTTGGGCGCCCACCGGCCCGGAGACGGGGGAGTGGACCTGTTCGTCGCCTACACGCGCCGGACCCCGGAGGCCTCGCCCCGCGGACCCGGGCGCCTGGGCGCGGCCGAGCTGAACACCCACGGGTTCCCGGCCGAGTTCGCCCCGGTGTGCTTCGTGTGCGGGCCGACCGGTTTCGTGGAGACGGCGTCCGACGCCCTCGTGGCCCTGGGGCACGACCCGAGACGGGTCCGGACCGAGCGGTTCGGATCCGGTGGAGGTGCCAGATGACCGAACCGGAGCACGTCGACGCCAACGCCCTGGCGGGCCCGCTGTCGGAGATCCTGTCCGTGGACCTGACCGCCGCCGAGCGGCGGTGCTCGGTGTGCGGGGCGTGCGGGGTGTTCGCGGAGCTGCACGTGATGGTGGACGGCCCGGGGCTGGTGGCGAGCTGCCCGGTGTGCCGGACCCTGGTCCTGCGGCTGGTGCGCACCCCCGACAGCGTCTGGGTGGACCTGGGGGGGACGGGGGTCGTGCGGGTGCGCCTGCAGACGTGAGGCGGGGTCCAGCGGCGATCGGCGGCGACCGCCGGGCGGGTCCCGGCTCCGGGGCGGTGAGGGGGCGCCGGTCCCGGGTGAGCGGAACGGGCGGGGACGGGCGGCCGGCCTGCCGCCCGTCCCCGCCCCCCACGGGAGTGCGCCGGGACTCCCCGCGGAGGGGTCTCCCGGCGGCGCGCCTACGGCCGCGCGCCGGTCGCGTCGGAGGGCTTCGCCGGGGCCTGCGCCGGGGCGGCCGCGTCGGCGGGCGCCTCCTCCGCGGTGGCCTCGGACGGGGCTTCGACCACACCGGTCGGGGCCTGCGCCGGGGCGTCGGCGTCGGCGGGCGCGTCCTCCTGCGGCCTCACGGGGCCGGTCGCCCCGTCGGGAGCGCCGTTCCCGGCGGCGGACCCGGGCGCCTGCTGTCCGGGCGCCTGCTGGCCCGGAGCCTCCTGGCCCGGGGCCTGCTGTCCGGGCGTCTGTTGTGCCGGGGCCTCCTGGCCCGGGGCCTGCTGTCCGGGCGCCTGCTGGCCCGGAGCCTCCTGGCCCGGAGCCTCCTGCGCAGGGTTCCCCTGGCTCGGCCCGGCCGGACCGGTCGGCCCCTGCGCGCCCTCGGGGGCCTGTGCCCCGGGAACGTCCGCCGGAACGGGGTCGGCGTCCTTCCCGGGGGCGGAGGCGTTGCGGTCGATCCAGTCCACGAGGGCCTGGGCGGTGACGGCCTCGAAGGTCCCGTGGGGAGACCACTCCCCGGGGCCCTCCGCCGAGGCGGCGAGGGCGGCGCCCGCGCCGAGCACGGTCAGTCCTCCGGCCAGGGCGGTGGTGGCGGCGATCCTGGTGAACGCGCGCATGCTTTTTCACTGCTCCTTCCAGGTTAGGCGGCGACACGGTTCGTGATCGTGTCGTTACATACGGTCACCAGTGTTCCGGATCGCAGGTCATCCCCGGGTTTCGCGGGGATGAAGGACGCGTATGCCTTTTCCGTCCCGGGCCAAGAGGCGACAAAGTCCCCGGGACCCCCGGCGGGAAACGTCCCGGATCGCCTCCTCCGGTCGTACATTTGGCCGCGGTGATAGTGGGTACGCCTGCGTCCAACGTCCCCCAGGCACACCATGACGTCCCGTACCACGACACGGAGAAGGAGCGGTGTACATATGTCTCGGCCTCGGATCGTGGTGGTCGGCGCGGGTTTCGGTGGACTCCACACCCTGCGTCACCTCGAACGCCGTATCCCGACGGGGGCGGCCGACATCGCCCTCGTCGCCCCGCACGACTACATGCTCTACAGCCCGCTGCTGCCCCAGGTCGCCTCAGGGCTGCTCACACCCCAGTCGGTCGCCATGTCCGTGCACCGGCTCACCAGGGAGACCAGGCTCGTCCCGGGACACGCGGTCGGCGTGGACACCCGTGACCGCGTCGTCCTCGTCCGCCGGCCCACCGGTGAGCTCGCGCCCCTCCGCTACGACCGGCTGGTGCTCGCGCCCGGGGGTCTCACCCGGGCCTTCGACATCCCCGGGCTCACCGAGCACGCCTACGGCGCCAAGACCCTGGCGGAGGCCGTGCTCCTGCGCGACCACGTCCTCGCCCAGCTGGAACTGGCCAACGACACCCGCGACCCCGCCGAGCGGGAGGAGCGCTGCCGCTTCGTCGTGGTCGGCGGGGGCTACACCGGCGTCGAGACCGCCGCCTCCCTGATGCGGCTCTGCCAGGAGGCGGCCAAGCGCTACCCGGAGCTGCGCTCGGTGATCCGCTGGCACCTCGTCGACATCGCGCCCAAGGTGCTGCCCGAGCTCGGCGACCGGCTGGGGCGCAAGGCGCTCGACCTGCTGCGGTCCCTGGGGATCGAGGTCAAGCTCAAGGTGTCCGTGCGCGAGGTGAGCGCCGACAAGGTGGTCCTCACCGACGGCCGGGCCCTGCCCTGCCGGACGCTGATCTGGACGGCGGGCGTCTCGCCCAGCCCGCTCATGGAGACCCTGGACAGGCCCACCCAGCGGGGCCGTCTGGAGGTGGGCGCCGACCTGCGCGTGCCCGGGGTCCCGGAGGTGTTCGCCATCGGTGACGCCGCGGCGGTGCCCAACCTCGCCGAGGACGGCGGCGCCTACTGCCCGCCGACCGCGCAGTACGCCACCCGCCAGGCCGCCACCGCCGCCGAGAACGTCGTCGCCTCCCTGCTGGGGCGCCCGCTGCGCGATTTCCGGCACAAGGACATGGGACTGGTGGTGGACCTGAGCGGCAGGGACGCGCTCGCGCGGGTCCTCAAGTTCGACCTGACCGGCCTCCCCGCGCTGGGGGTCACCCGCGGCTACCACATGATGGCGGTGCCGTCCCCGACCGCCCGGGCCCGCATCCTGGCCAACTGGGGGATCCGGGCGTTCACCGGCGGAGAGGTGTCGCGGCTGGGCTTCGCCGACGACGGCCGCCCCTCGTCGTTCGTCGCCAACGAGGCGGTCGACTACCTGGACGCCGCGTCCTCGGGCAAGGAGGGGGCGCGCCTGCTGGAGAACGAGCGGGAGCGCTACGGAGAGGACTGAGGCCGCGCGGGCCGGCGGCGTGCGCCGGGCCCCGGGCGGGGCCCGGCCGTCGGGGCTCCGGCGGCCGGCCGGGCCGTGTCCGGCCGCGGCTCGGGGGGAGTCCGGGGGCGCCTCCTAGGAGCGGACGAGGCGGGCGATGGCCTCGGAGGCCTCGCGGACCTTCTCGTCGGCCTCCTCGCCGCCGTTGGCGACGGCGTGGGCCACGCAGTGCTTGAGGTGCTCGTCGAGGATGGCGAGGGAGAAGGACCGCAGCGCCTTGTTCACGGCCGACGTCTGGGTCAGGATGTCGATGCAGTACTGGTCGTCCTCGACCATGCGCTGGAGCCCGCGGATCTGTCCCTCGATCCGGCGCAGCCGGTTGATGTGACTCTGCTTGTCGTTGCTGTAACCGTGGGTCGCAGCCATGGTCCCGCTTCCGTGTTGTTCCTGCCCAGATGCCATTACCATACCCCCTACAGGTATCCAACCGCGGGGGTGTGGAACGCATTCCGCCGTCCCGGCCCCGTGCGCGTGGTGGTCAATGCGGCCGTAGTAGGAGTTTCCCAGACGAACGAGGGTCGATCGCCTCGCCGTCCCGGGCCGTAAACGTCCGGTCTGATCTGGGCAAGCCCGGGGCCGGGGCCTTGCCCCCGCCACCGGCCGAGCCGACGATGGCCGTATGAGCGAAAGCGCCGAGAACGACATCATGGCCACCATCCGGGGACTGATGGACGAGGAGCACGCGCTCCGCTCCGCCGCCGGGGGACTGGAGCCGGAGGAGCGCGGCCGCATGGAGGAGGTGGAGGCCGCGCTGGACCAGTGCTGGGACCTGCTCCGGCAGCGGCGGGCCCGCAGCGAGTTCGGCCAGGACCCGGACGAGGCCCGGGTCCGCCCCGCCTCCGAGGTCGAGAACTACCGCCAGTAGCCCCGGCGGTTCCGGGCAGCCCGAGGCGAAACTTCATGTGCCCCGTGAGCGTCACACGGTGACACCGGCGCCGGGACGGGGGCCGTGCGCGCGCACGGCCCCCGTCCCCCCTGGAGCACAGAAGGAAGAGCATGTTCGCCACTCTCACCGGGTTGGGCCTGGCCTCCGCGGCGGGGCTCAACGCCTACATCCCCCTCCTCGCGGTCGGCCTGCTCGCCCGCTTCACCGACCTCGTCCCGCTCGGCGACGCCTGGCTGTGGCTCGAGCACCCCGTCACCCTCGTGACCCTCGGCGTGCTGCTCGTCGTGGAGTTCGCCGCCGACAAGTTCCCCGCCGTCGACAGCGTCAACGACGTCATCCAGACCGTGGTGCGGCCCACCTCGGGAGGCATCGTCTTCGGCGCGGGGGCCTCGACGGTCGAGCTGTCCGAGATCACCGGCGCCGCTTCCGGCGCCGCGGCGGAGGACGGGACCGGGGTCTCCTGGATCCCGGTGATCGCCGGCGTGGTGGTCGCCCTGCTCTTCCACGTCGCCAAGGCGATGGCGCGGGTCGTGACCAACGGCGTCTCGCTCGGCTGCTCGGCCCCCCTCGTCTCCCTCCTGGAGGACTTCGTCAGCCTGGTCACCTCGCTGCTCGCGATCCTGGTGCCGCTGCTCGTCCTCGTCCTCTTCCCCGTGATGGTCGTCGGCGGCGTCCTGCTGGTCCGGCGCGTGCGCCGGACCCGGGCGGAGCGGCGCGCGGCCCGCGTCCCGGACGCCCCGGACCCCGGTCACCCGAGGTGAGGTGGCCGAAAACGCATTCACGAACCGGGGCGAGGGGCCGTAAAGTGCTGGCGATGACTGAAACGACCTTCGACCGAACCGGTATCACCCACATCGTCTGGGACTGGAACGGCACCCTCCTGGACGACAACCACGCCAACCTCGCGGCGGTGAACGCCGTCTGCGCGCGGTTCGGCCGCGAGCCCGTGGAGATGGACTACTGGCGCTCCGTCTTCCGGCGGCCCCTCATCCCCTGCTACGAGGACCTCCTCGGCCGACCCTTCGCCGACGGCGAGTGGGAGCACGCGGAGCGGCTCTACGACAGCAGCTACCTGGAGCACCTGCACACCTGCGAGCTGAGCGAGGGCGTCCCGGACGTGCTGCACCGGTGGTCCGGCGGCGGCGGAACGCAGTCCCTGCTCTCCATGGCCTCGCACGAGCACCTGGTGCCCCTGGTCACCGAGCGCGGGCTCACCTCCCACTTCACGCGGGTCGACGGCCGCAGGTTCGCCACCGAGCACGACTCCAAGGCCGAACACCTGGTGCGCCACCTCGACCACCAGGGCATCGACCCGGCCGGCGTCGTGCTGATCGGCGACATCGACGACGACGCGCGCGCCGCCCGCGAGGCGGGCGCCAGGTCCGTCCTGGTCGCCAGCGGACTGATGGCGCGCGAGCGGCTGGAGGCCACGGGCTCCCCCGTGGTCGACTCCCCGGTGGCCGCCGTCGCGGCTCTGCTCGCCGCCTGACCCGCCGCGGCCGCGGACGTCCCGTGACCGGTTCCCACGGGAGCGCGCGGCCCCTCGCGGGAGCCCGTCCCGACCGCGTCCCGGGCCGGGGCCGGCCGCGACCGCCGCGCCGGTGACCTGCACGCCTACCACACGCCCCGGTCCTCCCTGTCGCGAGGCCGGGGCGCGGCGGCGGCCGTGGGGTGTTGTTAGATGGGTCTCACAGCAACACACAGCCACGCGATTGGGAAGGCGGGCCAATGACGGAGAGCAGAGTGCCCCGTGTGCTCTGGGAGCCCGACGAGGCGCGGACCGAGTCCTCGAACATCGTCGCGTTCGCCCGGTGGGCCTCGGAGAACAAGGGGGTCCGTGCGTTCGGCGGGGAGGAGGGCTCCCCGGCCGCGTCCTTCGACTACGACTCCCTCTGGCGCTGGTCGGTCACCGACGTCGACGGCTTCTGGGAAGCGGTCTGGGAGTACTACGGAGTCCGGTCCGAGACCCCCTACGAGCAGGTGCTGGCCGAACGCGCCATGCCCGGCGCCTCGTGGTTCCCGGGGGCGACCCTCAACTACGCCCGACACGTCTTCGAGGGCCGCGACGACGCCCGCGTCGCCATCCGGCACGCCACCGAGCTGCGCGGACTCGGCGAGTGGACCTGGGGCGAACTCCGTCGGCGCACCGCCGCCATCGCCGCAGGGCTGCGCGGACTGGGGGTCGGCCCGGGCGACCGCGTGGCCGCGTACCTGCCCAACCTCCCCGAGACGGTCGCCGCGTTCTACGCCGTCGCCTCCCTCGGCGCCGTGTGGTCCTCGTGCTCGCCCGACTTCGGGGTCCGCAGCGTCATCGACCGCTTCGCGCAGATCGAGCCGAAGGTCCTCCTCGCCGTCGACGGCTACCGCTACGGCGGCAAGGACTTCGACCGGCGCCCCGTGGTCGACGAGCTGCGCGCCGCACTGCCCACCGCCGAGCACACCGTCCTCCTCGACCACCTCGTCCCCGGCGCCCTCCTCGACGGCACCATGTCCTGGGGGCGGTTGGAGGAGTCCGGCGCCGGGGCCGAACTGGAGTTCACCCCGGTCCCCTTCGACCACCCCCTCTGGGTGCTCTACTCCTCCGGGACCACCGGGCTGCCCAAGGCCATCGTGCACGGACACGGCGGCATTCTCCTGGAACAGCTCAAGAACCTCCACCTCCACCTGGACGCCCGCGAGGACGACCGGGTCTTCTGGTTCACCACCACCGGCTGGATGATGTGGAACTTCCTGGTCAGCGTCCTGCTGACCCCGGCCTCCATCGTCCTGTACGACGGCAGCCCGGCGGCGCCCGACATGGGCGCGCTCTGGGACCTGGCCGCCGACGCAGGGGTGACCGTCTTCGGTACCAGCGCGGGCTTCCTGGCCTCCTCGATGAAGGAGGGCGTCCACCCCCGCGAGGGGCGCGACCTCTCCCGCCTCAAGGCCATCGGCTCCACCGGCTCCCCCCTCAGCCCCGAGGCGTTCTCCTGGGCCTACGACGAGTTCGGCGCGGACCTCTGGCTGTTCTCGACCTCCGGCGGCACCGACGTGTGCAGCTGCCTGGTCGGCGGAACGCCCACGCTGCCGGTCTACGAGGGCGAGATCCAGTCCCGGGCGCTCGGCATGGCGGTCGCCTCCTGGGACCCCGAGGGCAGGGAGCTCACCGGCGAGGTGGGCGAGCTCGTCGTCACGCAGCCCGCGCCGTCCATGCCCGTCTTCTTCTGGGGGGACGAGGACGGTGAACGCCTCCGCGACAGCTACTTTTCCGTCTACCCGGGGATCTGGCGGCACGGCGACTGGATCGAGATCACCGACCGCGGCACGGCGATCATCTACGGCCGCTCGGACTCCACCATCAACCGCGGCGGCGTCCGCATGGGCACCAGCGAGATCTACCGCGCGGTCCTCGCCCTCGACGACGTCGTGGACGCCCTCGTGGTGGACGTGCCCCAGGAGGACGGCTCCTCCAGGATCGAGCTGTTCACCGTCCTGCGCGAGGGGGCCGACCTGGAGGGCGACCTGCCCGGGGAGATCGCCCGGCGCATCCGCACCGACTGCTCGCCCCGCCACGTGCCCGACCGCGTGCGCGCCATCGCGGCCGTGCCCCGGACCCTGTCCGGGAAGGTGCTGGAGGTCCCGGTCAAGCGCATCCTCATGGGCGAGGACCCCGAGAAGGTCGCCAGCCGCGACTCCCTGGCCAACCCGGAGGCCCTGGACCGCTTCAGCGAACTGAAGGGCTGACCGGGGCCCTCCGCCCGCGCAGCCGGCCTGCCGGGACGGACCACGCCGAACGCGCCCGGGGGGCCGGGCGCCGCCGCGGAGGCGGGCCCGGCCCCCCGCGCCGGGGCGGCCTCAGCGCAGGAAGGACTCCAGCGCGTCGACCACGGCCTCCGGCTGCTCCTCGGGCAGGTAGTGCCCGCAGCCGGCGATCTCGGCCACCCGGACGTCGACGCCCTTGGAGGGCATCATGTCCCTCAGGTAGGCGTAGTTGCTCTCGTCGCCGCCCAGGGCGAGGAGCGGCGCCTCCACCTTCCCGTAGTCCCTCTCGTGCTCGATGTCGGTGTTGAAGGCGCGGTACCAGGCGTTGCCGGAGCGGATGGCGTCCGCCGTGGAGTAGGCGCGGCCGTAGACCTGCCGGGAGCGTTCGTCGATCGAGGCGGGGTCCTTGGCCGAGTGGTCGAAGAGCCAGTCGGAGAGCAGACGGTAGCGGCCCTCCAGCAACGCCTCCGGCAGGCCCTGCACCTGGTTGAGGGCGAACCACCACAGGTAGGAGCCGGACACGCTCGCCCGGTCGGGGCCGACGTACTGGTGCGGTCCGGGCAGGAGGGTGAAGGAGGACCAGTCCCCGTCCGGGTGGGGGACGTCCAGGAGGCAGACCCGGCCGGTCGCCTCCGGGAAGAGGGCTGCGTGGGCGTAGGCGACCATCGCGCCGATGTCGTGCCCCGCGATGTCGACGCGGGCCAGCCCGAGGTGTTCGGCGAGGGCGTGGACGTCGCGCGCCATGGTCCTCTTGTCGTAGCCCCCCTCGGGCCTGGCGGAGGAGCCCATGCCGCGCAGGTCCACGGCGATCACCCGCCGGCGGCGCGCCAGCGCGGGCATCACCTTGTTCCACTGCCACCAGGTCTGCGGCCAGCCGCCCAGCAGGATCAGGGGATCCCCGTCCCCGCCGCCGCCGGAGACGTAGTGCAGCCGGACGCCGTCGACGTCGGCGTGGCGGCTGGTGAAGCCGCCGTCGAGCGAGTGTGCGAGCGCGGTGTCGCTCAGGGGGTCGACCGTGGTCATGTGGGGGTCCTCTGTCCGGGGGCTGCGGCCGTCCTTTTGTACGAAAAAACCGTACAAACGAACTGTACGAGATCCTCGTATGGATGTGCGCCGGCTGTCAAGGCCCTCGGGCCGCTGTTCGTACGGTATTCCCGTACAGTGGTCGCATGGCAGGACTCCACCACCCCGACGCCGCCGACATCGAGCTCGTCGACGTGCTCGCCGCCCTGGGCCACCCCGTCCGGATGGAGGTCGCCCGCACACTCGCCGACGGCGAGGAGCGGTTCTGCGGCGAGGTCGTCCCCGAGATCCCGAAGTCGAGCATGACCCACCACCTGCGCGTGCTCCGGGAGAGCGGGGTCATCCGCCAGCGGCCCGACGGCCGCAGGCTCTACCTCGTCCTGCGCCGGACGGACGTCGACGGGCGCTTCCCCGGCCTGCTCGACATCCTCCTCGCCGCGCCCGCTCCGCGGCCGTCGCCGTGACCGCTCACCGGCCCGGCGGAACGGCGTCCCGCGCGTGGCCGTCTGTGGCCACGCGGCGGCGGCGCCGCGCATTGTTGCGGGGGACAGAACGGGCATAGCCTGACGGGCGTGGCACAGAACCAGTCTGACGACACCTCCACGGCCCCCGCCGGACCGCCCTCGCCGAAGGCGCGGATCGACGGCATCGACGCGGCCCGCGCCCTCGCCGTCTTCGGGATGTTCGTCGTCCACCTCGGGGTGGCCTCGATGGGTTTCCTGTCACCCGAGAACTACGCGTGGGACCTGCACGGCATCGTGCGGGGCAACTCCTCGGCGCTCTTCGCCCTCCTCGCCGGGGTCTCCCTGGCGCTCATGACCGGGCGCACCGTCCCCGCCGCCGGGGAACCGCTGCGCCGGGCGGTCGCGCGCATCCTCACCCGGGCCGTCCTCATCGGGCTCCTCGGCGCGGTCCTGGACGTCATGGCGGTGCCGATCGCGATCATCCTCACCTACTACGCCGGGTTCTTCCTGCTGGCTCTGCCGCTGGTGAAGCTGCGTTCGGGAGCGCTGTGGGCGGCGGCGGGCGCCCTGGCCGCCGTCGGACCGTTCCTGTCGTTCGCGCTGCGCGAGGCCTTCTTCCCCCCGCAGCTGCGGAGCGGCTCGGTGCCGACGCTCACGGAGTTCTTCCTGACCGGCTACTACCCGGCGGTCACCTTCATGGTCTACGTGGTCGCGGGCATGGCCGTCGGACGGCTCGACCTCACCGCCACCGCCGTCAGGGTGCGCCTGGCGGTCACGGGCGCGGCGCTGTCCGTGTTCGCCTACGGGGGGTCGTGGCTGGCACTCGGCCCCCTGGGCGGACTGGACCGGCTCGTCGCGGCCAGCGGCCCGGAGCTCACCGGCCTGACACCGGAGGCCGCCGCCGATCCGGCGGTGGCGGAGCAGGTGCGGTACGCGGTCACCGACCACGCGGAGTCGATCTCGGGGCAGGTCCCGACCGACACCTGGTGGTGGCTGGCGGTCAACACGCCGCACACCGGCACCACCTTCGAGATCGCCGAGGCGGTCGGCCAGGGCCTCCTCGTGCTCGTGGCCTGCCTGTTCCTGTGCGACCGGTTCCGGATCGCCATGTACCCGCTGACCTCGGTCGGCCGGATGCCGCTCACCGTCTACAGCGGGCACATCCTCGTCCTGGCGGTGGTCATCGGGGCCGCCGGATCCGCGTGGGCCTCCCCGTGGCTGCTGGAGTGGTTCGTCCTCGGAGCCCTCCTGTTCGCCACCCTCTGGAGGCTGCTCGTCGGCAGGGGGCCGGCCGAACTCCTCCTCGGCGAGGCGGCGAACGGGGCGGTCGCCCTCGTCGACGAGCGAAGACGGGCTAGCGGAGGCCGTCCCGGCGGGTGATGTTCGCGGAGGTGCGGTCCCGGTGGGCGAGGGAGTCGCTGCTGGTGCGGGAGTTCTGCCGGATGAGCCGCCGGGCGTCGTCGGCCGCGGAGCGCGCCGCCGACCGGCTCGCCACGGGCCGCTGGGACACCTCGGCGTCCTCGGGCAGGCCGATGTCCACCGGCAGACCCGCGCGGCTGATCACCCGGAGCTGGGCGCCCTCCTGCGACTGCGAGGGGCGGATGTCCCCGTCGGGGGTGCGCCACGCCCGCATGCGCTCGCGGAGCCAGTCGGTGCCCTGCCGCTCCGGACCGAGGGGCCAGGGCGCCCCGTCTGGGCGGTGGCCCAGGGCGTGGAGCACGTCGGAGACGGTCCACCCGGCGGAGAAGAAGCGCGCCGTCTCCTCGCGCAGGAACCGGAAGTCCACGCGGCGCAGCGACGGGTCCTCCCGGCGCAGGGTCTCGCAGGCGTCGTGGACGTCCCGGGGCGTGTGCCGGGGGCGGTGCATCGGGTCGGCCTCGGGCTTGCGCAGCAGCGCGTCGTCGACCGTCACGATCACCTCGCCGCGCCGGTTGTCCCAGATGCTCACGTCGTCGCGCGCCCACCTCTGGGACTCGACGAGGGCAGCCGCCATCCTGCGCAGGTCGACGCGGTCGTCGTCGGTGCTGATCCGGAACTCCGCCATGGGGCAAGCGTACGCCGACCCCGGCGGCGGCGTGTCAGGACCCGCCCCCGGCGGCGAGCGGCCGGACCATCACCAGCTGTATGCCGTCCGGCTCGGTGAAGAGGCGCCGACCGGTGAAGGAGAAACCGGCGGCCCCGTACACCCGAGCCGCCCGCCGGTTGGCCTCGTCGACGCACAGCACCAGCTCGGAGGCGTCCGGCGCGACCTCCGCCGCGAGCCGGTCCAGCAGCGGGGCCGAGCACGAGGCCCGGCCCACCCCCCTCCCCTCCCAGTCCGGGGCGACGTGGAAGGCGCGCAGCAGCACCGCGTGCGCGGGATCCGGCACCAGGTCGCGCGCGTGCACCGCCCGGTCCAGGACGCCGAAACCCGCGCAGGAGGCACGCGCCCCGGCCGCGTCCCGCACCGGTTCGGGCCCCGCCACGACCGCGAAGGGGGTGCGCGCCGGGTCGGCGTCGGCGAGGGGGAGCGTGGCCGCGGGCGCCCTCGCGTACCCGCGCCGTCCGGGCAGCGGACGGTGCTCCAGCACGGCCGCCCTGAGCAGGGCGGACTCGGCGGTTCCCCGGTCCAGGCGCACCAGGCGCAGCCCCGGGGGGCCGGGCCGCCGGGCGCCGGGCCGGTCTGCGGCGCCGTCCCCGTCCCCGTCCCCCGTGCGCGGACCGGTCCGCCCCGTCGTGTCCGCTGGTGCCACCGCTCGCTCCCGTCGACTCGGCCGGGCCCCTTCCGGAGCCCGGCGGGGGGCCGGAAGGGGCCAGTCTCGCACTCCGTCCGGGCGGCGCGGAGGAGTACCCCGGTCTAGACCGCGCAAGCCCCCGATGTCGGTGAGGTCCCGGCCCGAGTGTCCGTTTTCAGGGATTTTCCCACCCCGGTTGGAGGAAACCACCACCCGGGACACCGGCCCTGGTTGGAGGCTTCTCCAACCTTCGGCAATGCCCTCAGGGCGGATACTGACGGCCGCACCGCCCGGGGTTATGGTGACTGCCTGAGTGCCCGGCCCCGGGGGCGACCCCGGCCGGACGCCCGGGGAACGGGTCTTCGCGCACGCTTCCCCGAACCGCTTCCGCCGACCTCGGCGGGCGGACCGGCCAGCAACCCGATCGAGCAGTAGGTGCCCGTGCCCCACACCGCATTCGCGCCCGAGGCGACGACCAACCGCGCCCTCAGGGCGTTCCTGCACGGACTTCCGGGCGTGGACGAGGTCGGCGCGCGGTCCCGGGCCCAGGACCTGGCGACCCGGTCGATCAAGACCACCGCCAAGGCCAGGGCCGTCGACCTGGCCATCAGCATGGTCGACCTGACCACCCTGGAGGGGGCCGACACCGTCGGCAAGGTCCGGGCCCTGTGCGCCAAGGCCGCCAACCCCGACCCCTCGGACCGCACCGTGCCGCGCGTCGGCGCCGTGTGCGTCTACCCGGACATGGTCGCCACCGCCGTCGCGGCGCTGGGCGGCACCGGGATCGGGGTGGCCTCGGTGGCCACCGCCTTCCCGTCCGGCCGGGCCCCGATGGAGGTCAAGCTCGCCGACACCCGCCGCGCCGTCGCCGACGGCGCGAGCGAGATCGACATGGTCATCGACCGGGGGGCGTTCCTGTCCGGCGACTACCTCAAGGTCTTCGAGGAGATCGCCGCCGTCAAGGAGGCCTGCGGCGCCGCGCACCTCAAGGTCATCCTGGAGACCGGCGAACTCGTCACCTACGACAACGTCCGGCGCGCCTCGCACCTGGCGATCCGGGCCGGGGCCGACTTCGTCAAGACCTCCACCGGCAAGGTGTCCCCGGCCGCGACGCCGCCGGTCACCCTGGTGATGCTGGAGGCCGTCCGCGACCACCACGCCGACACCGGGCGGCGCGTGGGCGTCAAACCCGCCGGGGGCATCCGCACCACCAAGGACGCCATCCGCAACCTGGTCATGGTCAACGAGGTCGCCGGTCCCGACTGGCTGACCCCCGACCTGTTCCGGATCGGCGCCTCCAGCCTCCTCAACGACCTGCTCATGCAGCGCACCAGGCTGACCACCGGCACCTACCCGGGCCCCGACTACTACACGCTGGACTAGAGCCGTGATCTTCGAGTACGCGCCCGCACCGGAGTCCCGCTCCGTCGTCGCCCTGCGCGAGACCTACGACCTGTTCGTCGACGGAGGGTTCGCCCCCGCCGAGGGCGGGGAGTACCTCACCACCCTCAACCCCGCCGACGGGACCGGGCTCGCCCGGGTCGCCGTCGCCGGGCCCGCCGACGTCGACCGCGCCGTCGCCGCCGCCCGCCGCGCCCAGGAGACCGTGTGGGGCCGGATGAGCGGGGCCGAACGCGGCAAGTACCTGTTCCGCATCGCCCGCATCGTCCAGGAGCGCTCGCGCGAACTGGCCGTGCTGGAGTCGCTGGACAACGGCAAGCCCATCAAGGAGACCCGCGACGTCGACGTGCCGCTGGTCGCCGCGCACTTCTTCTACTACGCCGGGTGGGCCGACAAGCTCGCGCACGCGGGCCTCGGCCCGGACCCGAAGCCGCTCGGCGTCGCCGCGCAGGTCATCCCGTGGAACTTCCCGCTGCTCATGCTCGCGTGGAAGGTCGCCCCCGCCCTGGCCACCGGCAACACCGTGGTCCTCAAGCCGGCCGAGACCACCCCGCTCACCGCGATGGTCTTCGCGCAGATCTGCCAGGAGGCCGAACTGCCCCCGGGCGTGGTCAACATCCTGACCGGCGCGGGCGAGACCGGGCAGGCCCTGGTCGAGCACCCCGGCGCCGACAAGGTGGCCTTCACCGGCTCCACCGGGGTGGGGCGCCGGATCGCCCGCTCCGTCGCGGGCACCGGCAAGCGCCTCACCCTCGAACTGGGCGGCAAGGGCGCCAACATCGTCTACGACGACGCGGCGATCGACCAGGCCGTCGAGGGCGTCGTCTCGGGCATCTTCTTCAACCAGGGCCACGTGTGCTGCGCGGGCTCCCGGCTGCTGGTCCAGGAGTCGGTCGCCGAGGAGTTCCTCCCGCTGCTCAAGGCGCGGATCTCCAAGCTGCGCCTGGGCGACCCCCTGGACAAGAACACCGACATCGGGGCGATCAACTCCGCCGCCCAGCTGGAGCGGATCCGCGAGATCACCGACACCGGGGAGGCCGAGGGCGCCGAGCGCTGGTCGCCCGCCTGCGACCTGCCGGAGAACGGCTACTGGTTCGCCCCCACGGTCCTGACCGGCGTCAGCCAGGCCCACCGGGTCGCCCGCGAGGAGATCTTCGGGCCCGTCCTGTCCGTCCTGACCTTCCGTACCCCCGAGGAGGCGGTGGAGAAGGCCAACAACACCCCCTACGGCCTCTCCGCGGGCGTGTGGACCGAGAAGGGCTCCCGCATGCTGTGGACCGCCGAGCGCCTGCGCGCGGGCGTGGTCTGGTCCAACACGTTCAACAAGTTCGACCCCACCAGCCCCTTCGGCGGCTACAAGGAGTCGGGATACGGCCGCGAGGGCGGACGGCACGGATTGGAGGCCTACCTTGGCTGAGCGGCGGAGCACCGGCAAGGCCGGCAGGGGCGCGGCCGGGGCCGCCGAGGGCCGGGGAGGGAGCGCGGCCCCCGCGTCCGGCGTGCCCGCGCGCCTCGCGGTCCGCAAGACCTACAAGCTCTACGTGGGCGGGGCCTTCCCCCGCTCGGAGTCGGGCAGGAGCTACCCCGTGACCTCCTCGAACGGCGAACACCTGGCCAACGCCTCCCTCGCGTCGCGCAAGGACGCGCGCGACGCCGTCACCGCGGCCCGCAAGGCCTTCGGGGGCTGGTCGTCGCGCACCGCCTACAACCGGGGCCAGGTCCTGTACCGGGTCGCGGAGGTCCTGGAGGGCCGGCGGGGGCAGTTCGCCGCCCAGGCGGCGGCCGCGCAGGGGCTGTCCCGCGCGGACGCCGACCGGGTGGTCTCCGCCGCCGTCGACCGGTGGGTGTACTACGCCGGCTGGACCGACAAGTTCGCCCAGGTGCTCGGCGGCGCCAACCCCGTGGCCGGCCCCTTCTACAACCACTCGGCCCCCGAGCCGACCGGCGTGGTGGCCGTGTTCGCGCCCCAGGACGCGCCGCTGCTCGGCCTGACCTCCGTGATCGCGCCGGTGATCGCCACCGGCAACACGGCGGTGGTGGTCGCGTCCGAGACCGCGCCCCTGGCCGCCGTCGACCTGGCCGAGGTGCTCGCCACGTCCGACCTCCCCGGCGGGGTGGTCAACCTGCTGACCGGCAGGGTGGGCGAGATCGGACCGCACCTGGCCTCCCACGCCGACGTCAACGCCCTGGACCTCGCCGGCTCCGGGGAGCTGGCGGTCGAGTTCGAGCGGGCGGCGGCGACCACCCTCACCCGGGTGCTGCGGCCCCGGCCCGCGCCCGGCGGGGGCGAGGACGCCTGGCTCGACCCCGACCCGGGAACCTCGCGGATGACCCCCTTCCTGGAGACCAAGACGGTGTGGCACCCCGTCGGGGTGTAGAGAAGAGGGACCGGCGCCCCGGAGCGGGGCGCCGGAGCGGGGCGCCGGTCCGCGCGCGCAGGAGCGGCGGCGCCCACGGACCGGCGGACGGGTCGGACCGCCCCCGACCGGTCATGTCCCGCCCCCGCACACCGGGGCGACACCCCGCGCCGCCGGCGCGGCACGAACGAACGGAGAGCACCCAGTGACTCGCACACCCCAGGCCGCCGCAGAGGACGCCGCCGCGGAGCTGCGCTCGCGCACCGGCGTCGACGAGTACGACGTCGCCCTGGTCATGGGATCGGGGTGGGCGCCCGCCGCCGACCTGCTCGGCGACTCGGGGCACGAGCTGGCCGCCTCGGACCTGCCGGGCTTCCGGCCCCCCGCGGTGGAGGGGCACAGCGGCACGATCCGCAGCATCCGCGACGGCGGCCGCAGCGTGCTCGCCTTCCTGGGCCGCACCCACCTGTACGAGGGCCACGGCACGGACGCGGTCGTGCACGGCGTGCGCACGGCCGTGGCCGCCGGGGCCCGGACCGTCGTCCTGACCAACGCCGCGGGCGGCATCAACCCCGCCTACGCGGTGGGCTCCCCGGTGCTGATCGCCGACCACCTCAACATGACCGCGAGGTCGCCGCTCACCGGCGCCACCTTCGTGGACCTCACCGAGACCTACACCCCGGCCCTGCGCGAGCTGGCCCGCAGGGTGGACCCGGGCCTGCCCGAGGGCGTCTACGCGGCCATGCCCGGCCCGCACTTCGAGACCCCCGCCGAGATCCGCATGCTCCGCGCCATGGGAGCCGACCTGGTCGGCATGTCCACCGTCCTGGAGGCCATCGCCGCCCGCGAGGCGGGCGCCCAGGTCCTCGGTCTGTCGCTCGTCACCAACATCGCCGCCGGGCTGGAGGGCGCCAACCTCGACCACGAGGACGTGCTCGCCACGGGCCGGGAGTCCGCGGGCACCGTCGGCCGACTGCTCGCCGACATCGTCGCCGGGCTCTGAGGGAACGGGACCGATGACCGCCGACACCGCCGCCCTCGCCCGGGAGTGGCTCGCCCAGGACCCCGACCCCGCCACCCGCGAGGAGCTGCGGGGGCTGCTGGAGCGCGCCGGCAGGGGCGAGGCCGCCGCCCTGGCCGATCTCGCCGACCGCTTCGGCGCACGCCTGGAGTTCGGGACCGCCGGCCTGCGCGGAGCCCTGGGGGCGGGCCCCAACAGGATGAACCGCGTGGTGGTGATGCGGGCCGCGGCCGGCGTCGCCGCCTGGCTGCGGGGCCGGGGCGGGGCCGGGGCCCACGTGGTCGTCGGCTACGACGCCCGGCACCGGTCGGCGGACTTCGCCCGCGACAGCGCCGCCGTGCTCACCGGGGCCGGGCACCGGGTGTCCCTGATGCCCGGGCCGCTGCCCACCCCCGTGCTGGCGTTCGCCGTCCGGGACCTGGGGGCGGACGCCGGGATCATGGTGACCGCGAGCCACAACCCGCCGCAGGACAACGGCTACAAGGTGTACGCCGGCGGGACGGGGGACGACGCGGGGGCCCAGATCGTCTCCCCGGTGGACACCGAGATCTCCGCCGCCATCGACGCCGCGGGGCCGGTCGGCGACCTCCCCCTGGGGGAGGGGTGGACGGTGCTGGGGGAGGAGGCCGTGGACCGCTACCTGGCGGCGGTCACCGCGCTCGTCCCCCGGCGCGAGCGCGCGCTGGCCACCACCTACACCGCCATGCACGGGGTGGGCGGCAGGGTGCTCCTCGCCGCGATGGAGCGGGCCGGGTTCGCCCGCCCGTCCGTGGTCCGGGAGCAGTTCGACCCGGACCCCGACTTCCCGACCGTGGAGTTCCCCAACCCCGAGGAACCCGGTGCGATGGACCTGGCGACGGCGGCCGGCGCCGCCGACGGCGCCGACCTGGTCATCGCCAACGACCCGGACGCCGACCGGCTCGCGCTCGCCGTCCCCGGGCACGGCCTGCTCACCGGCAACGAGGTCGGGGGACTGCTCGCCGAGTACGTGCTGGACCACACCTCCGGGCCGGACCGCGTGGTGGCCACCTCGATCGTCTCGTCCAGCCTGCTGGGCAAGATCGCCGCCGACCGCGGCGTGCACTACGAGGAGACGCTGACGGGCTTCAAGTGGCTGGCCCGCGCGGGGGGTCCCGGGCAGCGGCGGGTCTTCGCCTTCGAGGAGGCCCTCGGCTACTGCGTGGGAGGGGACGGGGGCCGCCCGGTCGCCGACAAGGACGGGGTGGGAGCGGCCCTGGTGGCGGCGGCGCTCGCGGACGACGCGAAGAGGGGCGGCAGGTCCCTGGTCGACCTGCTCGACGACCAGGCCCGCCGGTACGGACTGCACCTGAGCGACCAGCTCTCGGTGCGGGTGGACGACCTGTCGGTCATCTCCGCGGCGATGCGGCGGCTGCGCGCCGAACCGCCCACCGCGTTCGGCCCCCTCGCGGTCGCGGGGGTCGACGACTTCGCCGGCGGACACGCGGGACTGCCGCCGACGGACGCACTGCGCTTCCGGCTGGAGGGCGGGGCGTGGGGACGCGTGACGTTGCGTCCCTCGGGGACCGAGCCCAAGCTGAAGGCGTACGCCGAGGTGGTGCTGGAGGTGGGGGACGACGTCGCGGCCATCCGCGCGCGTGGCTCGGACATGCTCGCCGAGCTGATGGCCTCGGTCGCCGGGGCGGTCAGGGGATGAGGGGCCTCACTCGCCGTCCGAGGGTTCCACGACCGGCCGGTGCACGACCTCGTCGATGACGGTGAGCGTCTGGGTGGACGTCACACCGGGAAGCGACTGCAGACGGGTCAGGATGAGGTCGCGCAGCTGGTTGGTGTTGGCCACGCGGACGAGGAGGACGATGTCCGCCGAGCCGACCACGTACCAGCAGTACTCGATCTCGGGGTACGAGGACAGGATCTCCCGGTTGGCCCGCCAGTCCGGCTGGCTGCCCGAGATGAGGACGAGCGCGGTGACGCCGAGCCCCATCTTGGAGTGGTCGGTCACCACGGAGTACCCGCGGATGACGCCCTCGTCGGTGAGCCGCTTGATGCGGTTGTAGGCCGTGGCTCGGGAGACGTTGGCCAGGGCGGCGATCTCGGTGATGCCTGTTCGCGCGTCCTTGGCGAGGGCGCTCAGGATCGTCTGGTCGGTCGTGTCCGGCCGCCGGCCGTTCCTGCGCTGGTCGCCCATGGCCATGTGGGTCTCCTCGTGTGCTCTTGTTCTCAGGATGGAGCCCCTTCCCTCTTCGTGGACCGGGGCTAACGAACTACCAGGTAAACGTTGTTTGCGTCCATCGGAGTCTCAGCCGGCGAGATGGCGTCCGGATGGGTGTCCGACCGGTCACCGGGAGGTGGCGTACCGGGGGGCGGGGGTGGGGGAACCGTCTCGGGAGATCCGGGGTGCGGGGCGCGTGTCGACGGGGAGTCCGACTGTACCCATGGTTGACGCGGGCGGCGGGCGGCGGGTTTCCCCGACCGGCGGGTAACCGCGCCGGCGTGTCCGGGCCGTGACGGGACTTCTTGCTCGGCGGCCGTTTCCGGCCTCATGTGTCGTGTCGTGGGGGGCGTTCCCTGGCTCGGTGGTCGGGCTGCTCCGAACGTACGCGCTCGGCGTCGAACACGCACCCCTGGTAGTCAACCGCGATGGTTCCGTGATGATAGGCCCTACCTCCGACTGAACCGAGGGGTTTTCGGGTGATGCTCCGGGGTTAGTGAGGGTTGGTGACAGTAAGCGCTGTATAGGTCACCATGTCGTTTTCGCAGGTGAACCAGGTCGTATGTTGGACATTCAGGAACGTGATGGCAGTCTTCGTCCTCTTTTGTTTCAATTATTCCTGGATATCTAGCGCAAGTGTCGAGTTGTCCGGAGAATCGCTGTAGAGGACAGACACCACCCGGTCCGGGCGCGCCACCACGCGCGGCGGGCCACGTTGGGAGCCGCTCGACATGCCCGCCCGCCGCTCACCATCGCCCCGGGGCCCGCTCCGGGGGAAGCACGGGGACACCCCCCTCGACGGAGGCACTGTGCGCCCAGGCCCGCCCGCCCACGCGCCGGCCGCACCCGGACCCATCAGCGTGGACCACCTCCATCCGGACCTCACCCGCGCCCTGTACCAGGACATGCGGACGGCGCGCGACCTCGACGCCGAGGCGGTCGCCCTCCAGCGCCAGGGCGTGTTCCCCGCCTACGTGTCCGTGCGGGGACAGGAGGCCGCCCAGGTCGCGAGCGCCACCGCGCTCGACCCCGAGCGCGACTTCGTCTTCCCGACCTACCGCGAGATGGCCTCCGCGCTGGCCTACGGCGTGGACATGGTCGGCTACATGGCGAGCCACCGCGCCCTGTGGCACGGCGGCCTCTACGACGTCATGGCCTCCCGGTTCGGCGCGGTCAACGCCGTGGTCGGCGGGCCCGTCCCCCACGCCGTCGGCTGGGCCGTGGGTGAGCGGCTGCGCGGCGGCGACGGGGTGGCCCTCTCCTACTTCGGCGACGGCGCCAGCTCCGAGGGCGACGTCCACGAGGCGATGAACTTCGCCGGGGTCTTCGGGGCGCCGGTCGTGTTCTTCTGCCAGAACAACCGGTGGGCGCTGTCGGTGCCCAACGAGCGCCAGATCGCCGGGGGCTCCGTCGCCGCGCGGGCCGAGGGCTACGGCATGCCCGGGGCCGTCGTCGACGGCAACGACGCGGGGGCCGTGTACGAGGCCACCGCCGAGGCGGTAGCCCGCGCCCGCTCCGGCGGGGGGCCGACGCTCATCGAGGCGCTCACCTACCGGGTGGAGCCGCACTCGACCTCCGACGACCCCGGCCGCTACCGGGAGGACACCGAGGCGGAGCACTGGCGGGTGCACCGCGACCCCGTCGCCCTGCTGCGCGCGGCCGTCCTCGCGGCCGGGCACGCCGACGAGGCCGACCTGGCCGAGGCCGACGCCGAGGCCGCCGGGCGCGCGGAGGAGATCCGCGACGGCGTGGCCGGGGCCCCGGAGCCCCACGGCTCCGAGCTCTTCACCCACGTCTTCCGGGAGACCACCGAGGAGCTGACCCGTCAGCACCGCACCTGGCAGGAAGAGGTCGAGCTGTGACCGAGCTGATCGAACGGGCCGGCGCCGGCCACGACGCCGCCGGAGCCCCGCCCGTCGAGCTGTCCATGCAGCAGGCCGTCAACCGCGCCCTGCGCACCCTGCTCGCCGAGGACCCGGACGTCCTGGTCTTCGGCGAGGACGTCGGCGCCCTCGGCGGGGTCTTCCGCGTCACCGACGGGCTCCAGCGGGAGTTCGGCGACAAGCGTGTCTTCGACACCCCCCTGGCCGAGTCCGCGATCATGGGGATGGCGGTGGGACTGGCGATGAACGGCTGGAGGCCCGTTCCCGAGCTCCAGTTCGACGGCTTCGCCTATCCGGCGATCGACCAGATCGTGAACCAGGTGGCGCGCATGAACTACCGGACGCGGGGATCGGCGCCGATGCCGATCACGCTCCGGCTGCCCTCCTTCGGCGGCATCCAGGCGCCCGAGCACCACGGGGAGAGCCTGGAGGCGCTCTTCGCGCACACCCCCGGGCTCAAGGTCGTCGCGCCCTCCGACCCGGCCGAGGCCTACACCCTGCTGCTCCAGTCGGTGCGCTCCGACGACCCCGTCGTCTTCATGGAGCCCAAGGCCCGCTACTGGGACCGCAGGCCCGTCCGGTTGCGCGAGCCCAGCGACCCCATCGGCACCAGCCGGGTGGTGCGCGAGGGCGGCCACGCCACCCTCGTCGCCTGGGGCGCCATGGTGCACAAGTGCCTCCAGGTGGCCGAACTGGCCGCCGAGGACGGGGTGGAGCTGGAGGTCCTGGACCTGCGCTGGCTCAAGCCCGTCGACACCGCGGGGCTCGCCGCGTCGGTGTCGCGCACCGGGCGCGCCGTAGTCGTGCACGAGGCGCCGCTGACCGCCGGGCTCGGGGCGGAGGTCGCCGCGCTCGTCACCGAGAACTGCTTCCGCGACCTGTCCGCGCCCGTCCAGCGCGTCACCGGGTTCGACGTGCCCTACCCGGCCGGGCCCCTGGAGGGCCAGTACCTGCCGACCATCGACCGCATCCTGCTCGCGGTCCAACGGACCCTGGAGTACTAGACAGACCATGGCAGAAGAGAGCATCACCTTCACCCTCCCCGACCTGGGAGAGGGGCTCGTCGAGGCGACGGTCCTGGAGTGGCAGGTCGCCGTCGGCGACGTCGTGGCGCGCAACGCCCCCCTCGTGGAGGTGGAGACGACCAAGTCGGCCGTCGTCATCCCCTCGCCCCGGGCCGGCCGGATCGCCGAACTGCACGCGGCGGAGGACCAGGTGGTCCCGGTGGGCGACCCCCTGGTGACCTTCGCGGTGGAGGCGGCGGACGAGGCGCCCCGGGCGGGCATCGTCGGCCGGGTCCCCCCGGAGGAGGCCCGGCCCGCCCGCCGGGTGCGCCTGAAGCCCCCGACGGCCTGACCCGCCGCCGCGCGGGCCGGCCGCCGGGGCCGTTGGGAGGTCCGCACGAACGGCGGCGCCCCGACGGGGGCGCCGTTCATAGGAATATCCGAAAGGGCCTCGGGCGGCCCGGCAAGTTCTTCAGAATTTAATGGAGTGGGGATTCATGTCCGCAAAACTCACCGGCGACGTGACAATGCGCTATGTGGATTTGCCTCCGAGTGCTCCGGCGGATGCGGTGCCGGTTCTTCTGCTGCACGGTTTCGGCACCGATTTCGACATGAATTGGCGTGCCACCGGGTGGACCCGGGCGCTGGAGTCCGCAGGGCTACGGGTGATCGGTCCGGATCTGCGCGGCCACGGTTCCAGTGACAAACCCGTGGAGGAGGCTTTCTACCTGCCCGAACACTTTGTCGCGGATCTCGTTTCCCTGCTCGACGAGTTGGGCGTGGAGAGGGTCGACGTGGTGGGCTACTCGATGGGTTCCCGCCTGGGGTGGGAACTGGCGCTGACCATGCGGGAACGGGTGAGGCGTGTGGCCCTGGGCGGTTTCGGACCCGTTAACGCCTTCGCCGGGACCGACCTGTCCGAGCTTGGTTCCGGCGACTCCCCGTTCGACCGCGTCTACCGCGCGGTCTCGGCCCTCCCCGGCAACGACACCGCGGCGCTCGCGGCGTGCGCGCGCGGTCAGGCCTCCCGCCCCTTCAGTGCCGACCCGCTGCTGAACGGCGTTCCGCTCCTGCTCGTCTCGGGGGAGCGGGACGCCGTCGCGGAGGGCGCCGCCGGGCTCGCCGGGCGCTGCGGCGGCGTGCACGTGGAGGTTCCCGGGCGCGACCACGGCAACGCCGTGTCCTCCCGCGCCTTCCGGCAGGCGGTCGTGGACTTCCTCCTCGCCTGAGGCGGCGCATACCGGTCTAGACCGGTATGTCCCCACGTGCTGGTGTGACAACGGGTGAACGCCGCGGAGCAATGCGTAGTAATACCCGCCGGGTCCGGGGAACGGGAGGTCAAAACCCGGAACACAAACCCGGCCGACCGCTTCCGGTGAGTGCTCGGTAACTTCCGGGTAAGACCCCGTTTCACTACGCTCTCGCCTTCATAACAACTCCGCCTGTTGGTTAGGTGTACTTTCGGCCACCGGATATTGTCCGACCGCAGAACTCAGTTCGGTCGTACGGAATGTGGGCCGCTGAGAGGGCGAAGGGGAGAGTTACCAGTGAAGCGCAGCAACGCAGTCAAGTTCGCCGCGGTGGCGGCGGCGGGTGTGCTGGCCCTCACCGCGTGCGACAGTGCAGCGGAGGAGGCCGACGGTTCCGGCGACGGCGGCGAGGGGGACTCGGCCGACGTGCGCGTCGGCCTGGCCTACGACGTCGGCGGCCGCGGCGACCGCTCGTTCAACGACTCCGCCTACCGCGGCCTCGAGCAGGCCGCCGAGGAGCTCGGCGTCGAGACCCAGGACTTCGAGCCCTCCGACGGAGAGGCCGACTCCGCCAAGGAGGAGCGCCTGGCGACCATGGCCGACGAGGGCTACGACCTGGTCATCGCCGTCGGGTTCGCCTACGACGGGGCCGTCCGGGCCGTCGCGCCCGAGTACCCGGACGTGCACTTCGCCATCGTCGACTCCGAGATCGAGGACGTCGACAACGTCACCAGCCTGGTCTTCGCCGAGGAGCAGGCCTCCTTCCTGGCCGGCGCCGCCGCCGCCCTGACCTCCGAGGAGGACCACGTCGGCTTCGTGGGCGGCGTCGAGACCCCGCTGATCCACAAGTTCGAGGCCGGCTACGTCGCGGGCGCCGAGCACGTCACCGAGGACATCACGGTCGAGGTCGACTACCTCAGCCAGCCGCCGGACTTCAGCGGCTTCAGCGACCCGGCCAAGGGGCGCGAGCTGGCCCAGGCCCAGTACGACCGCGGCGCGGACGTGATCTACCACGCCGCCGGCGCCTCCGGCAACGGCGTCCTGGAGTCCGCGGTGGAGAACGACTTCACCTTCATCGGCGTGGACAGCGACCAGTACGAGAACGCCGAGGACAACCAGAAGCCGTACGTGCTCACCTCCGCCATCAAGCAGGTGGACGTCGCCGTGTTCGAGCTCATCAGCAGCACGGTGGAGGGCACCCCCGAGGGCGGCATCCAGCGCTTCGAGCTGGCCGACGGCGGTGTGGACTACACGACCTCCAACGAAGAGGCGATCAGCCCCATCCAGGAGGAGCTGGACGCGATCAAGCAGCAGATCATCGACGGCGAGATCGAGGTCCCGACCGCGCCGTAGGCCGCGCCCTCCGGGCGTGTCCCGCGGATACCGCCGCTCGCGTAGCAGGATGGGTGTCCGGGGGCCGCGCCCCGCGCGGAGCCGCCGCGGGTTGGACCCACGGCGGCCGCATCCAAGGGCGGTACCGGACCGGGGGAGTCCCCCGGTCCGGTACCGCCCCGGTTGCCGTTCCGCGACGGTGGCGCCCGCCGGGAGCCCCCGGCCCGGCGGTCCGCGCCACGCCGCACGTTCACGAGGAGACAGATGAGCAGCACGCCATCGGGCAACGGGGCCCCGGCGCCCCCCGCCGTTGAGCTGCGCGGGATCACCAAGCGTTTTCCCGGGGTCGTGGCCAACCACGACATCGACATCACCGTGGCCCCGGGCACCGTGCACGCCATCGTCGGCGAGAACGGTGCCGGGAAGTCCACGCTGATGAAGACCCTGTACGGCATGCACCGGCCGGACGAGGGACAGATCTACGTCAGGGGCGCGGAGGTCCGGCTCAACTCGCCCTCCGACGCCATCAGGCACGGCATCGGCATGGTGCACCAGCACTTCATGCTCGCCGACAACCTGACCGTGCTGGAAAACGTGGTGCTCGGCGCCGAACGCCGCTTCGGCATCGGCAACCGCGCCCGCGCGCACATCCGGGAGCTCTCCTCCCAGTACGGGCTCGGGGTCGACCCCGACCGGCTCATGGAGGACCTGGGCGTCGGGGAGCGCCAGCGGGTGGAGATCCTCAAGGTGCTCTACCGGGGCGCCCGGACGATCATCCTCGACGAGCCCACCGCGGTCCTGGTCCCGCAGGAGGTCGACGAGCTGTTCGACAACCTGCGCGAGCTCAAGCGCGAGGGCCTCACCGTCATCTTCATCTCGCACAAGCTGGACGAGGTGCTCTCCGTCGCCGACGAGATCACCGTGATCCGGCGGGGAACCACCGTGGCCACGGCCGACCCGGGCACCACCACCGCCCGGGAACTGGCCACGCTGATGGTGGGCGGCGAGCTCCCCGTCCCCGAGCTGCGCGAGTCGACCGTCACCGACAACGTCGTCCTGGCCCTGGACGGGGTCACCGTCAGCTCCGCCGACGGCCGCGCCGTCGTCGACGGCGTCACCGTGGACATCCGCGAGGGCGAGATCGTCGGCATCGCCGGCGTCGAGGGCAACGGCCAGTCGGAGCTGATCGAGGCCATCATGGGCATGCGCCCGCTGACCTCGGGGACGATCTCCCTGGGCACGGACGACATCACGTCCTGGTCCACGCTGCGCATCCGCGAGGCGGGGGTCGGCTACATCCCCGAGGACCGGCACCGGCACGGCGTGCTGCTGGAGTCCCCCCTGTGGGAGAACCGGATCCTCGGCCACCAGACCAAGGCGCCCAGCGTGCGCGGCCCCTGGATCGACAGGGCCGGGGCGCGCGCCGACTCCGAGCGCATCGTCGCCGAGTACGACGTGCGCACCCCCAACATCGACGTGATCGCCGACGCCCTGTCCGGCGGCAACCAGCAGAAGTTCATCATCGGCCGGGAGATGAGCGGCTCCCCGCGCTTCCTGGTGGCCGCCCACCCCACCCGCGGTGTGGACGTCGGCGCCCAGGCCGCCATCTGGGAGCAGCTGCGCGACGCCCGCGCGGCCGGCCTGGCGGTGCTGCTGGTCTCCGCCGACCTGGACGAGCTGATCGGCATGTCCGACACCCTGCACGTGATCCTGCGCGGCCGACTGGTCGCGCAGGCCGACCCGACCACCGTCACACCCGAACAGCTGGGCTCCGCCATGACCGGGGCCGGGCTGGGCGGGGGCGACGCGAGCACAGAAGGTGACAGCGGTGCTGACGGTGCCGACCGAAACGGGAACGAGGGCGGATCATGAGTAGGATTCCCCGCCCCGACAGGACCCTGCCCGCCCCGGCCGCGGCGGCCGTCGCCGTCGTCCTCGGCGTCGGGGTCACCGCCGCCCTCGATCTCGCGCTGCTGTGGTGGGCCGCGCTGATCATCGGCGTCGCGGCGGCCTTCGCCTTCGTGGCCTGGTCCGGACCGCTGGTCCCGGACGAGCGCAGGGCCGGCGCCGACGGCACGAAGGAGCAGGGCACCACGATCCACACGACCCTGGTCGTGCCGACCGCGCTGGTGCTGGCGTTGGCCTCCGGGCTGCTGTCCGCCTGGTTCCTGGACCTGTCCCTGATCGAGCCGGTCGCCGCCGCCCTGGGCGCGCTCGTCGGCTCTGCCGTGGCGTTCACGCTGTTCCACCGGCTGTCCGCCATGCTCGCGCTGTCCTTCGCCGCGGTCCTCGCCGCCGGGGTCATCGCGATCGGCGTCACGGCCGCCGTCCTCTTCTTCAGCGGCATCTCGCCGCTGCCCACCTTCGCGCGGATGATCGAGTACGGCACCAGGCCCAACAGCCTGGTCAAGATCATCAACGACGGCACCACCTACTACCTGGCCGCCGTGGCCGTGGCGATCGGCTTCAAGATGAAGCTGTTCAACATCGGCGTGGACGGGCAGTACCGGCTCGCGGCCCTGCTCGCGGCCGCCGTCGGCGGCTACGTGGTCCTGCCCCCGGTGCTCAGCCAGATCGTCGTCATCGCCACGGCCGTCGCCGTCGGCGGCGCGTGGGCGGGCATCGCGGGGTACCTCAAGGTGGCCAGGGGCGTCTCCGAGGTGATCTCCACGATCATGCTCAACGCCATCGCCACCGGCATCACCGCCTACCTGCTCAGCACCGACCGCCTCGCGGTGGAGATCAGCACCAACAACATCGGCACCCCGCCGATGCCCGAGTCCTCGTGGGTGCCCGGCATCCCGGCGGGCTTCCTCGGCTCCGAGCAGGAGATCTTCGGCTTCGTCCTCCTCGCGGTCGCCGTGGGCATCGGCTACTGGGTGATGCTCAACCGCACCCGCTTCGGGTTCGAGCTGCGGGCCACCGGCCAGTCGCAGTCGGCCGCCGAGGCCAGCGGCGTCAACGTCAAGAAGATGGTGTTCCTGTCCATGCTCTTCTCGGGCATGGTCGCCGGGCTGGTCGGCCTGCCCCAGCTGCTGGGCAGCTCGCACTACTACGCCCTGGACTTCCCGACCGGCATCGGCTTCATCGGCATCGCCATCGCGCTGCTGGGCCGCAACCACCCGGTCGGCATCGTCTTCGCCGCCCTCTTCTGGTCGTTCCTCAACCAGGCGGCGGGCATCCTGCCCTTCGACGGGATCCCCCAGGAGATCGCGGTCATCTCCCAGGCCACCATCGTGCTCACCGTCGTCGTGGTCTACGAGGTCGTGCACCGCTGGGGCCGCCGCTACCAGCAGCAGCAGATCGGCAACCAGCTCGGCACCACCGCCGAGTCCACCACTGAACCCGCGCAGGCCGTGCCCTCCGGCACGGCGCCCGAGGACGGGTCCGCCGACGGCGGGGGCGACACGGCCCCCGGCTCCGACGGCAAGCGCGGCGGGGAGGCCCAGTGAGCCAGGAACTCAACGTGATGGAACCGGTCAAGGCGCCGCCCAGGCCGGGAGGCTGGTCGCGCTGGCGCTTCCTCACCCTGTTCGGCGCGGTGCTGGTGTCCCTGGCGGGGCTGCGCGTCATCACCGGCCAGGACATGCTCACCGACGCGGGCACCATCCGCACCACCATCACCTTCGCGGTGCCCATCGGCCTGGCGGCCCTGGGCGGACTGTGGGCCGAGCGGGCGGGCGTCATCAACATCGGCCTCGAAGGCATGATGATCCTGGGCACCTGGTTCGGCGCCTACTTCGCCTGGTCGACCGACAACCCGTGGATGGGCCTGCTGGCCGGTGTCCTGGCCGGCATGGCCGGGGGGCTGCTGCACGCCGTGGCGACGGTCACCTTCGCGGTCGACCACATCGTGTCCGGCGTGGCCATCAACATCCTCATGCTCGGCGCGATGCGCTACCTGTCGATCCTGGTCTACTCCGACGTGCCCGGCGCGGGAGCCGCGCAGTCGCCGACCACGCCGCCGTTCCCGGTGTGGAACCTCCCGTTCGTCGCCGACGCGCTCGCGCCCGTGGCGGGCAGCGGGATCTTCGTGGTCAGCGACCTGGCATCGCTGGTGATCGGCCTGACCACCCGCATGTCGGCCCTGACGTTCATCGCGATCATGATGATCCCGGTGACCTACCTCGTGCTGTGGCGGACCACCTTCGGCCTGCGGCTGCGCTCGGTGGGCGAGAACCCCGACGCCGCCGAGTCCCTCGGCGTGCCGGTGTACAGCCTCAAGTACGTCGCCGTGGTCGTCTCCGGCGGGCTCGCCGGCATGGGCGGGGTGTTCCTGGCCATCGTGGCGTCGCAGATCTACCAGGAGGGGCAGACCGGCGGCCGCGGCTACATCGGCCTGGCCGCCATGATCTTCGGCAACTGGCGCCCGGGAGGCCTCGCCATGGGCGCGGGCCTGTTCGGCTACACCGACGCCCTCCAGATCCGCGGCGGCGGTGCCGCGATCCACGCCCTGCTGCTGCTCCTGGCGGTGGCGCTGCTCGCGGTGGCGGTCTGGCAGGTGCGCAAGGACCGCAAGGGCCTGGCGGTCGCCGCCGTGCTCACCGGCGTCCTGCTGCTGCTCTGGTACCTCTCGACCGACTCCCTGCCGCGCGAGCTGGCCACCTACAGCCCGCACATCGCGACGCTCCTGGTGCTCTCGCTGGCCTCCCAGAGGCTCCGGCCCCCCGCCGGGGTCGGCAAGCAGTGGAGGGCGAGCCGGTCATGAGCCACACACCGACGGCCGGTACGCCCGGCGCGGACACGGTGGACTGGGAGGCGCTGCGGGCCGCCGCCCGCGAGGCCATGTCGCACGCCTACGCGCCCTACTCGAACTACCCGGTGGGAGCGGCGGCCCTGGTCGACGACGGCCGGGTGGTCAGCGGCTGCAACGTGGAGAACGCCTCGTACGGCGTCGGACTGTGCGCCGAGTGCGGGCTCGTCAGCGCCCTGCACGCCTCCGGGGGAGGGCGCCTGACGGCGTTCGCCTGCGTGGACGGGCGGGGCGGCGTCCTCATGCCGTGCGGCCGCTGCCGGCAGCTCCTGTTCGAGCACGGCGGGCCGCACCTGCTCGTGGACACCCCGGAGGGGATCCTGTCCATGGACCGGATCCTGCCGCAGGCCTTCGGTCCGGACAACCTCGCATAGCCGGCGCCCGCCGTCTCCCCGGTCCCCGCCGACCCGGCGGCGGCCGGGGAGACCTGTGTGCCGCCGAAGTTCCCGCCACGTGAAAGGAACAGACATGGACGTCATCGAGATCATCCGGGCCAAGCGCGACGGGGGAGAGCTCACCCCCGGGCAGATCGACTGGGTGATCGACGCCTACACGCGGGGGGCGGTGGCCGAGGAGCAGATGTCGGCGCTGGCCATGGCGGTCTTCCTGCGCGGGATGAACCGTGCCGAGGTGGGCCGGTGGACCGAGGCGATGCTCGCGTCCGGGGACCGGCTGGACTTCTCCGGCCTGGACCGGCCCACCACCGACAAGCACTCCACCGGCGGGGTCGGCGACAAGATCACCCTGCCGCTCACCCCGACCGTCGCCGCGTGCGGGGCAGCCGTGCCGCAGCTGTCCGGACGCGGGCTCGGCCACACCGGCGGCACGCTGGACAAGCTGGAGTCGATCCCCGGGTGGCGCGCGTCGCTGACCGCGGAGGAGATGCGCGGCGTGCTGGAGGCCACGGGCGGCGTGATCTGCGCGGCGGGGACCGGTCTGGCCCCCGCCGACCGCAAGCTGTACGCGCTGCGCGACGTCACCGGGACGGTCGAGTCGATCCCGCTCATCGCCGCCTCCATCATGAGCAAGAAGCTCGCCGAGGGGACCGGGGCGCTCGTCCTCGACGTCAAGGTGGGATCGGGCGCGTTCATGAAGGACGCCGTGTCCGCCCGCGAGCTGGCCCGCACCATGGTGGACATCGGCAACGACCACGGGGTCCGCACCGTCGCGCTGCTCACCGACATGGAGGCGCCGCTGGGGCGCCAGGTCGGCAACGCCCTGGAGGTCGCCGAGGCGGTGGAGGTCCTCTCCGGTGGCGGCCCCGCCGACGTCGTGGAGCTGACCGTGGCCCTGGCCCGGGAGATGCTGGCCGCGGCCGGACTCACCCCCGGTGTGAACGGTGTCAAGGACCCGGCCGAGGCCCTGCGGGACGGGAGCGCGCTGGCGTCGTGGAAGCGGCTGATCCGGGCGCAGGGGGGCGACCCGGACGCACCCCTGCCGGTGGCCGCCGAGCGGCGCGCGGTGCTCTCCCCGGCGTCGGGCACCGTCACCCGTCTGGACGCCTACCGGGTCGGGCTGGCGGCGTGGCGGCTGGGCGCGGGCAGGGCGCGCAAGGAGGACGCGGTGTCCTTCGGCGCGGGGGTGACGCTGCACGCCAAACCGGGGGAGCGTGTGCAGGCGGGTGAGCCCCTGTTCACCCTGCACGCGGACGAGGAGGAGCGGTTCGAGCGGGCGGCGCAGGCCCTGGAGGGCGCGTTCGGGATCGACCCGGACGGGCGCCACGAGGCCACGCCGCTGGTCATCGACCGCATCGCCTGAGCCCGGACCCCTCGCGGACCGGGACCGGTCGCGGGGCGGCCGCCGGTCGGGCGGCCGCCCCGCGGCGCCCGGGTCCGACGCCGCCCCGCGGCCGGGCCCGTGCGCGCCAGACCGGGCCCTCGGTCACTCCATCACGGGCGGCATCATCGGGGCCGCCTCGGGGATGAGCAGGTAGGACACGGCGGCGACGGCCACGAACAGGAGTCCGGTGACCAGCGCGGCCGCGGCCACCCAGCGCCCCCACGGCCGGGTCCTCGCGTCGGCGAGCACCAGCGCGAGCGCGGACACCACCACGGTGAGCAGCGCCACGGCGCCGCCGAGCATGATCTGCGTGCGGATCTGCGTGATCTGGTCCGCGCCGATGGGCTGGCCGCCGACGAGGAGCATGCTGGTGAGGATCTCCAGCAGCTGGCCGGAGAACAGGGTCACGGCGAGGAGCACGAGTCCGACGATGCCGAAGGTCTCCGTCGAGAACACGCCGGAGGCCGCCGGTGCGTGCGGCGCCGCGGTCACCGCGGCGGCCTCGGCCTCGGCCTCCCTCGTGTCGGCGGCCTCGCCGGTCGGTGGGCCGGAGTCGGACGGGTGGGCCGCCCCGGAGTCGGGCACTTCCGGCGCGACCCCGGGCTCGAACGTCGGCTTCGGGGCCTCGTTCGGGGTGAGGGGGTTGCGGTCGGGGCTGTCGTTGTCTCCTGGTGCGGTACTCACGCGGCCAACGTACCCGCTGGTCACCGTAAGAGGGGCCTAAGGGACGGCCCAGCCGTGTCGTGCCCGGGGGCCGCAGTCGGTCCGGCCCGCCCCGGACGGGGACCGTGCCGGACGCCGGCGCGGCCGGGGCTCAGGACCCGGAGGGCAGGCCGGCGAAGGTCAGCACGGAGACGATCAGCATCAGGCTGCCCACGACGACGGTGGCGGCCGCGCACCAGCGGCTCCACGCCCGGGTGGCGGCGCCGCCGCGGAACAGGGCCACGGCCGCGGCGAGCACGGACAAGGCGCTCAGGCCGCCCGCGACGGCGACCTCGGCCGAGAGCACGGCCGCCTGCTGGGCGCTGTGCGACGGGGCCGCGCCGCTGAGGAAGAACCAGCTGAAGAGCTCGAACAGCCGGGTGTGCACGGTGGTGAGGGCGAACAGCAGCAGGCCGATGACGCTGAAGGTCTCGGCGGCGAAGAGCCCGCCCGGGGCGGGCGGCGGGCCGACCGGGGTTCCTTCGAGGAAGGCGCTGCCCGCGCCGGTGCCGCCCGCGGCCCTCGTGTCCTCGGCCGCCGCGCCGGTCTCGCCCGCGGCCCTCGTGTCCCCGGCCGCCGCGCCGGGGGTCTCGTCGGTGGGGTTCGTGTCTTCAGGGGAGGTACTCACGGCGCCAAACTACCCCGCGCGCGTGCCCGCTCCCCCGGTCTGCAACCCACCCTCCGTGGCCGGTTCCGGCCACGGCGTGACACACGGCCCTCCCGGGAAAAACAATCACCCACGCTTGTTTTTCGGTGTGTCCGGTGTCACCCTCGTGTCCATGACCGCTACGTCCCCCCTGCGGGTCGCGAACGCCTCCGGTTTCTACGGGGACCGCTTCGCCGCCGTCCACGAGATGCTCACGGGCGGCCCGGTGGACGTCCTCACCGGCGACTACCTGGCCGAACTCACCATGGCCATCCTCGGTCGCGACCAGCTCGCCGACCCGGGGCGCGGCTACGCCAGGACCTTCCTCGGCCAGATGCGGGACTGCCTGGCCCTGATCACGGAACGCCGCGTCAAGGTGGTCGCCAACGCCGGCGGCCTCAACCCCCGTGGCCTGGCCGACAGGCTCACCGAGCTCGCCGACGGGCTCGGCCTCGACCCCCGCATCGCCTGCGTCACGGGCGACGACCTCCTCCACCGGGCGGAGGAGCTCGACCTCGGCAGCCCCCTGACCGCCAACGCCTACCTGGGCGCCTTCGGCATCGCCGCCTGCCTGGACGCCGGGGCCGACATCGTCGTCACCGGACGGGTCACCGACGCCTCCCTGACCGTCGGGCCCGCCGTCTCCCACTTCGGGTGGACCCCGGACGACCTCGACGCGCTCGCCGGGGCCACGGCCGCCGGGCACGTCATCGAGTGCGGGGCCCAGGCCACCGGCGGCAACTACGCCTACGCGGCCGCCCTCCTGCGCGAGGGGCACGACCTGGACCGCCCCGGCTTCCCGATCGCCGAGATCGGCGCCGACGGCAGCGCGGTCGTCACCAAGCACCCCGGCACCGGGGGAGCGGTCACCACCGGGACCGTCACCGCCCAGCTCGTCTACGAGATCGCGGGCGCCCGCTACCCCGGGCCCGACGTCACCACGCGCCTGGACACCGTCCGCCTCACCCAGGAGGGCCCCGACCGGGTCCGGATCAGCGGCACGCGCGGCGAGCGCCCGCCCGCCGAGCTCAAGGTGGGGCTGACCGGCCTCACCGGGTTCCGCAACGACGTCGAGTTCCTGATCACCGGGCTGGACGCCGAGGACAAGGCGGCGCTCGCCGAACGACAGATGCGCGCCGCGCTCGCCCACCGCCGCCCCGAGGACCTGCGCTTCGCGTTCGTTCCCGCCGAGGACCCGCACGGGCCCGCCCAGGACGCCGCCACCGCGCGGCTGCGGGTGACCGCGCGCGACCACGACGCGTCCAGGGTCGGCAGGGCCTTCGGGGCGGCCGCCGTCGAGCTGGCCCTGGCCGGGTACGCCGGTCTCCACCTCACCTCGCCGCCGCGCGACGCGCGCCCGGACGGCGTCGCCGCCACGCACGCGCTCGTGCCCGCCGGCGAGGTGGAGCACACCGCCGTCCTCCCCGACGGGGCCCGGGTGTCCGTCGCACCCGCCCCCCGGACCCGGCGGTTGGCCGAGGTCCCCGAACCCCCGCTCCCACCGCCCCTCGCGGAGGGGACGCTGCGCGAGGCGCCGCTCGGCCTGGTCCTGGGGGCGCGCAGCGGGGACAAGGGCGCCGACGCCAACCTCGGCGTGTGGGCGGCCGACGACGACGCCTGGCGCTGGCTCGCCCACATCCTCACCGTCCCCCTGCTGCGCGAGCTGCTGCCCGAGACCGCCGACCTCGTGGTCACCCGCCACCTGCTGCCCAACCTGCGCGCGGCCAACTTCTGGATCGAGGGCATGCTCGCCCCCGGCAGCGCCCGGCGCGAGGGTCCGGACCCGCAGGCCAAGGGGCTGGGGGAGTGGCTGCGGGCGCGCAGGACCCTGATCCCCGAGAAGCTCCTCCCGGAGGTGGCACGGCAGTGAACGCCCCGACCCCCGCCCTCCCCGGGCCCCGCCGAGCGCACCGGCCCCCGCCGGGGACGGAGCGGCCGTGAGCGTCCTGGGAACCCGGCTCGATCCCGCCTCGCCCGCGTACGCCGAGGCCCGCGAGGCCATGCTCGCCAAGCTCGCCGAGATCGGCGCCGAACACGCCAGGGCCCTGGCCGGAGGCGGGGAGAAGTACGTCGAACGCCACCGCTCCCGGGGCAAGCTGCTGCCCCGGGAGCGGATCGAACTCCTCCTGGACGAGGGCAGCCCCTTCCTGGAGCTGTCACCCCTGGCCGCCTGGGGGAGCGACTTCCACGTCGGCGCGAGCGTCGTCACCGGTGTCGGGGTGGTCTCCGGCGTCGAGTGCGTCGTCGTCGCCAACGACCCCACCGTCCGCGGCGGGTCCAGCAACCCGTGGACGCTGCGGAAGTCGGCGCGGGCCGCCGAGATCGCCGAGCAGAACCGCATGCCGATGATCAGCCTGGTCGAGTCCGGCGGCGCCGACCTGCCCACGCAGAAGGAGATCTTCGTCCCGGGCGGACGGACCTTCCGCGACCTGACGCGCCTCTCCGCGGCCGGGATCCCCACCGTCGCCCTGGTGTTCGGCAACTCCACCGCGGGCGGCGCCTACGTCCCCGGCATGAGCGACCACGTGGTCATGGTCCGCGACCGCGCCAAGGTGTTCCTCGGCGGGCCGCCGCTCGTCAAGGCGGCCACCGGCGAGGACAGCGACGAGGAGTCCCTGGGCGGGGCCCGCATGCACGCCGAGGTCTCCGGGCTCGCCGACCACCTCGCCGAGGACGAGCACGACGCCCTGCGCCTCGGACGGAGGATCGTCGCCCGGCTCAACCACCGCAAACAGGGGCCCGCCCCGCGAGGGGCCGCCGCGGAGCCCCTCCACCCCGCCGAGGACCTGATCGGCGTCATGCCGCCCGACCTCAAGGTGCCGGTCGATCCGCGCGAGGTCGTCGCCCGGATCGTGGACGGCTCGGAGTTCGACGAGTTCAAGCCCGCCTACGGCAGCGGGCTCGTCACCGGCTGGGCCGAGCTGCACGGCTACCCCGTCGGCGTCCTCGCCAACGACAACGGCGTGCTCTTCAGCGCCGAGGCGCACAAGGCCACCCAGTTCATACAGCTGGCCAACCGCGCCGACACCCCGCTCGTGTTCCTGCACAACACCACCGGCTACATGGTCGGCCGGGAGTACGAGCAGGGCGGCATCATCAAGCACGGCTCCATGATGATCAACGCCGTCTCCAACAGCACCGTGCCCCATTTCTCGGTGCTCATCGGCGCCTCCTACGGCGCGGGCCACTACGGGATGTGCGGCAGGGCCTACGACCCCCGGTTCCTGTTCGCCTGGCCCAGCGCGCGCTCCGCCGTCATGGGGCCCAGACAGCTCGCCGAGGTCCTGTCCACCGTCGCCCGCCGGTCCGCGGCCGCGCGGGGGCGCCCCTACGACGAGGAGCAGGACGCCGCCGTCCGCGAGATGGTCGAGAACCAGATCGAGGCCGAGTCGCTGCCCCTGTTCCTCTCCGGCCGGGTCTACGACGACGGGGTCATCGACCCCCGGGACACGCGCACCGTCCTGGGCCTGTGCCTGTCCCACGCCCACAACGCGCCGGTGCGCGGCACCGACCGCTTCGGCGTCTTCCGGATGTGAGGCAGAAGACCGTGAACCGCACCCCGCCCCGCCCCGTCACCCGTCTCCTCGTCGCCAACCGCGGCGAGATCGCCCGCCGGGTCCTCCGCACCTGCCGCACCATGGGCATCGGGACCGTCGCGGTCCACGCACCCGGTGAGGAGGGCGCCGCCCACGTGTCCGAGGCCGACACTGCGGTGCGCCTGCCGGTCCCCGGCGGCGGGGGCCCCGTCGACGCCTACCTCGACCCGCACGCCCTGGTCCGCGCCGCTCGCTCCGCGGGGGCGGACGCCGTCCACCCCGGCTACGGGTTCCTGTCCGAGAACCCCGGGTTCGCCCGCGCCGTCACCGGGGCCGGGCTCACCTGGGTGGGGCCCTCCGCCGACGCGGTCGAGCGCATGGGCGCCAAGACCCTCGCCAAGCGGATCGCCCGCGAGGCGGGGGTGCCCGTCGCCGACGCCCTCGACCCCGAGGACGTGCGCCCCGAGCACCTGCCCGTCCTGGTCAAGGCCGTCTCCGGGGGAGGCGGACGCGGTATGCGGGTCGTCCACGACCTCGCCGACCTGCCGGCCGAGGCCGCCGCGGCCCGGGCGGAGGCCGCGTCGGCGTTCGGCGACCCGGCCGTGTTCTGCGAGCCCTACGTCCGCCGCGGGCGCCACGTCGAGGTCCAGATCCTCGCCGACTCCCACGGCGCCGTCTGGGCGCTGGGGGAGCGCGACTGCTCCGTCCAGCGCCGGCACCAGAAGGTCGTCGAGGAGACGCCGGCCCCCGGCCTCCCCGGCGACCTGCGCGAACGGCTGCACGAGGCGGCGAGGGCCCTGGCCCGCGCCATCGGCTACACCGGGGCCGGGACCGCCGAGTTCCTCGTCCCCGTCGGCGGCGGCGTCCTCGGCGACCCCGTCTTCCTGGAGATGAACACCCGCCTCCAGGTCGAACACCCCGTCACCGAGTGCGTCACCGGGCTGGACCTGGTCGAGTGGCAGATCCGGATCGCCGAGGGCGGGGCCCTGCCCGGGGGCGGCCCGCCCGCGCCGCGCGGCCACGCCGTCGAGGCGCGGCTGTACGCCGAGGACCCCCGCGACGGCTGGCGGCCCCGCACCGGGACCCTGCGGGCCTTCGACGTGCCCGACGCGACCGCCCGGTTCACGAACCCCGACGGGCACGGCGTGCGCCTGGACAGCGGGGTCGAGCCGGGCGACACCGTCGGCGCCGACTTCGACCCCATGCTCGCCAAGGTCGTCGCCCACGGACGCGACCGCCGCGACGCGGTCCGCCGCCTGGCCTCCGCCCTGGCCGGCGCCCGCGTCCACGGGGTGGGGACCAACCGCGACCTGCTCGTCCGGGTGCTCCGCCACCCCGCGTTCGGGGCCGCCGACGAGCACCCGGACGGGCTCCACACCGGCTACCTCGGCGCCGACCGGCTCACGGCGCTCGCCCAGCCTCTCGCCGACCCGGCCGCCGAACGCCTCGCCGCGCTCGCCGCCTCCCTGGCCGCGGCCGAGGCGGCCCGCTCCCCCCGGGCCGTGCCGGGGGGAGCCGGCGGCGCCGCCCCGGGGCCCGGCAGCCCCCTCCCCGCGGGGATCCCCGCCAACTGGCGCAACCTCCCCTCCGGGGCCCACACCCGGGTCCACACCGCCGGGGGCGGCGGAGGCCGCCGGATCACCACCGCCTACCGGACCGTCCGGGGAGCCTACGAGCCCGAACAGCCCGGCGTGCGCGTCCTCTCCGCGGCCCCCGGCCTCGTCGTCCTGGAGGCGGACGGCCTGCGGCGCGCCCTCACCGTCCACACCTACGGGGGCGACCCCGACGTCCACGTCGAGTCCTCGCTCGGATCCGTCACCCTCACCCCCGTCGACCCCCTCCCCGAACCCGAGGCCGCGGTCGACCCCGGCGCCCTGCCCGCGCCGATGCCCGGCACCGTCGTCGCCGTGGACGTCCGCGAGGGCGACCGGGTGGCCGAGGGGCAGACCCTGCTGCGCATCGAGGCCATGAAGATGGAGCACCGCATCACCGCACCCGCCGCCGGCGCCGTCCGGGAGATCCCGGTCGCGGCGGGCCAGAGGGTCCCCGCAGGGGCGCCCCTCGCCGTACTCGACTACGAAGGGCCCCACCCGTGACCGGTGCCATGACCTTCAACGAACCCGCCGAACGCGTCGAGCTGCGCGCAGTCGTGGCCGACTTCGCCGCCGGATACGGGTCCGGCTACTACAGGGCCAGGGCCGGGGAGGGCGAGTACCTCACCGAGCTGTGGCGCGAGGCCGGGGAACTCGGCTACCTGGGCGTCAACATCCCCGAGGAGTACGGGGGCGGAGGGGGCGGCATCGGCGACCTCGCCGCCGTCCTGGAAGAGCTGAGCGCGGCCGGATGCCCCACCCTCATGATGGTGGTCTCCCCGGCGATCTGCGGCACCGTCCTGGCCCGCTTCGGCACACCCGACCAGCGGCGCCGGTGGCTCCCGGGCCTGGCCACGGGCAGGACCATCATGGCCTTCGCCATCACCGAGCCCGACGCGGGCTCCAACTCCCACCGCATCACCACCACCGCCCGCCGCGACGGCGACGGGTGGGTTCTCTCCGGCCGCAAGACCTTCATCTCCGGCGTGGACGTCGCCGACGCCGTCCTCGTGGTCGCCCGGATCCGGGACGAGGGCTCCGGCACCCTGTCGGCCGCCCTCTTCGCCGTCCCCACCGGCGCCCCCGGGTTCGAGGCCAGGCGGATCGAGATGGACCTGGTCAGCCCCGACCACCAGTTCCAGCTGTTCATGGACGACGTGCGCCTGCCCGGCGACGCCCTGGTCGGCGACCCCGAGGCCGGGCTCCTCCAGCTGTTCGCCGGCCTCAACCCCGAACGCATCATGGCCGCGTCCCTGGCCGCCGGGAGCGCGCGGCACGCCCTCGACAAGGCCGTCGCCTACGCCAGGGAGCGCACCGTGTGGGGGGACAGGCCCATCGGCGCCCACCAGGGGCTCGCGCATCCCCTCGCCCAGGTCAAGATCGAACTGGAGCAGGCACGCCTGATGACCCAGCACGCGGCGCTCCGCTACGATTCCGGCGACGACGCGGGGGCGGGCGAGGCGGCCAACATGGCCAAGTACGCCGCCGCCGAGGCGTGCGTGCGCGCGGTCGACCAGGCCGTGCAGACCCTCGGCGGCAACGGGCTGGCGAGCGAGTACGGGCTGGGGTCGGCGATCGCCGCCGCCCGCCTGGCGCGCATCGCCCCGGTCAGCCGGGAGATGGTCCTCAACTACGTGGCCCAGCAGTCCCTCGGCCTGCCCAAGTCGTACTGAACGGCGGCCGGCGGACCGTCGGCGCGTCCCCGCGCCCGGTCCGGCGGCCGGACGCGGGATCCCGTCCGCCGCACCGGCCCGGGACCCGCCCAGCGCAGCGAGGGGACGCGACCGTGGACACCGGAGCCGGCCGCGAGCCGAGGCAGGAACGCAGCCGGGCCACCCGTGCCCGGCTGCTCGACGCCGCCGTGGCCTGCCTGGCCGAGCGGGGCGCGGCCGGGGCCACCGTGGGCGCGGTCGCCGAACGCGCGGGCGTGTCCAGGGGGGCCGCCCAGCACCACTTCCCCACCCGCGAGGACCTGTTCCTCGCGGCCCTGCGGTACATGCTCGACAACCGGGGGGAGGAGCTCAGGCGCGGCGCCGCCGCCGTGCCCGAGGGGCCGGGGCGCACCGAGGCCGTCGTGCAGATGGTCGTGGACGCGTTCAGCGGAGTGGACTTCCAGGCCGCCCTCCAGCTGTGGGCCGCCGCCGCCAGCGACCCCGTCCTGCGCGAGCGCATCCTCCCCATGGAGGAGCAGATGGGACGCGAGGTCCACCGTGCCGCCGTGGACCTGCTGGGCGCCGACGAGTCGGCGCCCGGGGTCCGGGAGACGGTCCAGGCCACCCTCGACCTGGCCCGCGGACTCGGGCTCGCGAACCTCCTCGCCGACGACGGCCCGCGCCGCCGCCGGATCGTGCGCCGGTGGGCGCGCGTGCTCGACGCGGAGCTGCGCGGCGCGCCGGGCTGAATCCGCTTCCGGCCCGGCACGGAGGGAGATTATGATCGAACCCCGTCGGGCACGGCCCCGACAGGACGAGAGAGCCCCGGCCGACCGCCCCCGGCAGCCGGGCCCCCGACAGGACAAGGCGGTGTGACTGGTGAGCGCGGATCCGGGCAGAGACCTCCCCGGCCTGGCCAGGCGGGCCGCGGACGCGTTCGCGGAGAGCGCCGCACGGCGCAGGGACCGCGATTCCCTGGTGGACACCGCCTTCGCGGCGCTCTTCGACCTGTACCGCGCGACGTCGCGGTCCGAGCGGCAGTCCCCGGCGGGGCGCCGCTTCAACGCCACCCTGGCCGGACTGCTGGTGAGCGGCAACAACCCCGACCGGCTCAGCCTGTACGTGGTGCGCAGCCAGACGGCGGCCGAGAACGGCCGCCACGAGGGGTACCGCCCGGCCTGCTGGCGCCGGTCCATGCTCCAGCTGCTCGGCGACGAGTTCGTGCCCTGGCAGGAGTTCCTCCGCCCCGTGGACCTGGACGCCGTCCCGCGCATCGACGAGGCCCTCGCCGGGGTGGCGGGGAGCGCGAGCCCGGTCAGCGAGGAGGAGGTGCCCGACTGGGTGCCCGAGACGCACTGGTGGTGGTGGGAGCCCGCGCGCCTGCGCGGCGAGGACGCGCCCGACCGCGTGGACAGCGGCACGCTCGACGCCGTCGGCGACTGACCCCGCCGCCCGCCCCCTTCCGCCGCGTCCCCCGGAGCAGCATGGCCGAGCCCTCCTTCCCCTGGTCCACCCTGAGGGGCCGCGTCCTCTCGGCCTTGCCGGTGGCCCTGTTCACGGGCCTCGTCATGTGGCCTGTCCGCTACTTCCTGTTCGACGAGTCCTGGCAGCGGTCGACCTTCTTCGCGGTGTTCATGGCGGTGGTCGGATTCCCGCTCATGCTCCTGACGACCTGGATGCTGCGCGCCACCCCCGATGAAAGGGGCCGGCCGGGAGCGGACCGGAGACGGTGACACGGTCCCGGCCCGGCGCGTCCGTGACGGCCGTGCCCGCACCGCCGGCCCCCGCCGCGCCCCGGGGCCGGTTCCGAGGCGCGGCGGCGGTCAGGAACCGGTACGCGAGGCGATGAGGTCCCGGTACCAGGCGAACGAGTGCTTCGGCGTGCGGACCTGCGTCGCGTGGTCCACGTGCACGAGCCCGAAGCGCTGGTGGTACCCCTCGGCCCACTCGAAGTTGTCCGTGAGCGTCCACACGAAGTACCCGCGTACGTCGACGCCGCGCCCGCGCGCCGCCTCGACCGCCCCCACGTGCCCCTCCAGGTAGGCGATCCGCTCGGGGTCGGCCACACTCCCGTCGGGTGCGACGGAGTCGGCGTAGGAGGCCCCGTTCTCGGTGACGTAGAGGGGCGGCAGCGCGTCGCCGTAGCGCTCCACCAGCAGGTCGAGCATGTCGGCGAGCCCCTCGGGCGCCACCGGCCAGCCGAACGCCGTCGTCGCGGCCCCGGGGACCTCGCCGAAGTCGAACGGCAGGCCCGGGTCCGGGCCCGGCGCGGTGACGACGCTCGGGTTGTAGTAGTTGACGCCGATGCCGTCGGCGCTGCCGCGGACCAGTTCCAGGTCGCCGTCGAGCACCCCGGGCACGCGGTCGGCCCCGAAGGCCGACAGGTCGGGGTAGGCGCCCGTCAGCACCGGGTCGGTGAACAGCCGGTTGTGCAGTGCGTCGTAGGCGGCGGCCGCGTCGGCGTCGCCGGCGGACGCGGTCGCCGGGCGCACGGGGGAGAGGTTGTTGGTGAGCAGGCACTCCAGACCCCGCGAGCGCAGCTCGCGGGCGGCGAGGCCGTGCGCGAGCAGGAGGTGGTGGGCCACGCCCAGGACCTCGGGCACGTCCAGGGCCAGGCCGGGGGCGTGCACGCCGAACGCGTGCCCGTACGCCATGTGCACCAGGGGTTCGTTGAGGGTGATCCACCGTCCCACGCGGTCGCCGAGGCGGTCGGCCGCCGCCGCGGCGTACTCGGCGAACGCGTGCGCGGTGTCGCGCGACCTCCACCCTCCACCGTCCTCCAGCGCCTGCGGCAGGTCCCAGTGGAACAGGGTCGGGAGCGGGGTGACGCCCCGGGCCAGCAGGGCGTCCACGAGCCGGTCGTAGAAGTCCAGCCCCGCCCCGTTCACCGCTCCGCGCCCCCGGGGGACCACCCGCGGCCAGGCGATCGAGAACCGGTAGGCGTTCACGCCCAGCCGGTCCAGCAGCTCCACGTCCTCCTCCCACCGGTGGTAGTGGTCGCAGGCCGCGGCGGGGCTGTGGCCGTCGCGGATCGCGCCGGGCCTCCGGGCGAAGGTGTCCCAGACGGACGCGGCGCGCCCGTCCTCGGCCAGGGCACCCTCGATCTGGAAGGCGGAGGAGGCCACCCCCCACAGGAACGGTGACGACATGGACGGACCTGCCTTTCGTGTGGTCGCGGCTGTGGTGCTGTCGGGTGCGGTGACGTGTCCGGCGGCGGGCGGCGGGCGGCGCGGGTCCGGGCCGGCCGCGCGGGCTGTCCGGGTGCGGTCGGCCGGCGTGGGGCGGTCCGGCGGTCGCGGGCCCGGAGCGGTCCGCGGGGCCCCGCCCGGGGGTCAGGCGACCCCCCTGATCCGCCAGACCAGCGCGGCCCCCAGCAGGGTGAGCAGCCCGCACACGGTGTACAGCACGGGGTAGCCGCCCAGGTGGACGACGATCGGCCCGGCGACCGCGGGGGCGAGCACCTGGGGGCCGGCGCTGGCGATGTTGACGATCCCCAGGTCCTTGGCCCGGCCCTCTGCCGTCGGCAGGACCTCGGTGACCAGCGCGTTGTCCACGGACAGGTAGATGCCGAAGCCCACTCCCAGCACCACCGCGCACGCGAGGCTCATCGTCCACGTCGGGTACGCGGCGAGCAGGAACGCCGGGACGGCCGACACGACGCCGGACAGGCACACCGGCCCCCGGCGGCGGCCGATCCGGTCCGACACGAGCCCGGCGGCCACGGTGGTGGACACGACGGCGGCCGTGTAGACGAGGATCAGCACCAGCAGGCCGTCCGCCGCCGAGGAGCCGGGGAACAGCTCCTCGTAGCCCACCCCGTCGCGCAGGAAGTACAGCAGGTAGAGCGTGAACATGGCGTTGCCGGTCTGCATGAGGAAGCGGGTCAGCCACGCCCACCCGAAGTCGGGGTGGCGCCGCGGCGACACCCAGAGGCCGCGCGCGAACGCGCGCCAGGGCGGGCGCGCCTCCGGCGGGAGCGGGGGATCGGGCGCCAGCAGCGCGAACGGCAGGGCGCACGCCAGCGTGAGGGCGCCGATCAGGGCGTAGCCGGGGGCGACCCCGCTGACCGCCACGGTCACCAGGAGCACCGCGACGACCACGCCGGCCGACTGGGGGACGCCGATCCAGCCGGACACGGCGCCGCGCTGGCGGACCGGCACGCGGTCGGGCACGGCCGCGAGCAGGGTCGCGTTCAGGCAGGACAGCGCGGCCTGGACGAACGACCAGCCCAGCAGGACGCCCGTCAGGTCGTCCTGCCGTCCCAGGACCACGAGGCCGGTCCCGCCGAGGGCGGCCCCGGCCAGGATCCAGGGGCGGCGGCGGCCGAACCGGCCCGTGGTGCGGTCCGACAGCGCGCCCGCGAGGGGGGTGCCCAGCGTGGAGAACACCGCGCCGACCCCCGTCACCCAGGCCAGGGCGGTCTCCTTGGAGCCGGGGGCGATCATCCCGACCTGTTCGGGGAGCAGGACCTGGAGGGGGCCGAAGAAGGCCATCCACATCCCCAGGTTGGCGAGGCTGATCCCGGCCACCCACAGGCGCCGGACCGGCCGGTCGGGTTCGGCCAGGACGTCCGGGACCGGGGCGAAGGGGTCGGGGGAGGGCTGCGCGGGGGGTGTGCGCACGTGTGACCTACCTAACGTGAATTCGTCTCATGTTAGGTGGGGCGTGCCGGGGGCGGAAGGCCCCGGGCGGAACCCGGCCACTCCGGGACGCCGATGTAGTCAAGTTTGACTAATTCTGCGCGGGGGCCTAGCCTCGCTCGGTAGTCAAATTTGATCAATCGCGAGGGGGTGGGACTCATGGCGGGAACCGGGCCGGTGGCGGCCGGGGAACCGGAGGGGCGGATGCGGCCCGACGAGACGACGGTGCCCGTGCTGCCCTGTGTCTCGGCGGAGGAGACCCTGGCGTTCTACCGGGCCCTCGGCTTCGAGGTCACCCACGAGCAGACGAGGCCGTACCTGTACCTGGCGTTCCGGTGGAGCGGGTTCGACCTGCACTTCGGCAGGGCGCCGGAGGGGTTGGACCCGGCCCTGGAGACCAGCGGCGGCTGCCTGGTGATGGTCGACGAGGTCGCGCCCTACCACGCCGAGCTCACGCGGGCGATGCGCGCCGCCTACGGGAAGGTCCTCGGCAGGGGGCTGCCCCGCATCACCCGCCACCGGCCCGGGGCGAGCCGCTTCACCTTGATGGACCCCTCGGGGAACTCGATCATCTTCATCCGGCGGGACGAGCCCGCCGAACCGGGGTACGGCGGGCCCGCCTCCCCGGAGGGGCTGGCCGGGGCGCTCGGCCAGGTGCGGGTCTTCAGGGAGTTCAAGAACGACGACCGGGCCGCCCACCGCAGGGCCAGGTCGGCGCTGCGCCGCCACGGGGACGGGGCTCCCGTCGCGGACCGGGCGCTGGCGTACGCGACCCTGGTCGAGCTCTCCGTCGCGCTGGGCGACGAGGCGGGGGCGCGGGAGTGGCGGGAAAGGCTCGCCGGGACCGTGCTCACCGGGGAGGAGCGCGAGCGGGTCGAGGCGGAGCTGGGCAACGCCGACGCCCTGCGCGACTGGCTGGACGGGGACGGCGGGGGCGCCGACCGGGCGTAGTGCCCGTTCCGGGGGCGGGCCCGCGCCGCTCCGGGCTCGGGCGCCCGCGGGGTCCCGGCGGCGCACGGGGTCCGGAGGCCCCGTGCCGCGGATGCGTGCGGACTCCGCCGCGCGCGGCCGGGACGGGGGCGGGGGGAAACGGCACGGCCGCGTGTGCCCGGGTGCTCGCACAAGTAACTAGTCAAATTTGATCAATAGGAGGTTCCGTGACGGAACACGTACCAGCGGTCCGAACCGAGGGCCTGCGCAGGACCTACGGGGACAAGAGGGCCCTCGACGGGCTCGACATGACCGTGCCGCGCGGCACGGTGCACGGGGTGCTCGGACCCAACGGGTCCGGGAAGACCACGCTCGTCCGCACCCTGGCCACCCTGGCGCGGGTGGAGCGGGGCCGCGCCGAGGTGGCGGGGATCGACGTCGGCGCCCGGCCTCGGGAGGTGCGGAGGCGCATCGGCCTCCTCGGACAGCACGCGGCGGTCGACGAGGAGCTGTCCGGCCGCCAGAACCTGGAGATGTTCGGCCGCCTCCACCACCTGGGCCGGTCCCGCGCCGCGGCCCGGGCCGACGCCCTCCTGGAGCGGTTCGGGCTGGAGGAGACCGGGCACAAGGCCGTCGGCGCCTACAGCGGCGGGATGCGGCGCCGCCTGGACCTGGCCGCCTCGCTCATCGTCGACCCGGAGGTCCTCTTCCTGGACGAGCCCACCACCGGCCTGGACCCGCGGGGACGCACCGAGGTGTGGAACGCGGTCCGTTCACTGGTCGGGGGCGGCACGACCGTGCTGCTCACCACCCAGTACCTGGAGGAGGCCGACCAGCTCGCCGACCGCATCTCCGTGCTCGACGGGGGCCGGGTGATCGCGGAGGGCACCGCCGACACGCTCAAGGCCATGGTGGGCGGCGACCGCGTCGACGTCGTCCTGCGCGACCGGGCCGGGCTGCCCGGGGCCGCCGCCGTCCTGGCGGAGGTCGCCGTGGCCGGGGCCGTCGAGACGGACGGGGACGCGCGCAGGGTCAGCGCGCCCGTCGCCGACCGGATGGCCGCCCTCACCCACGTGGTCCGGGCGCTCCACGACCGCGGGATCGAGGCGGAGGACCTCTCCGTCCGCCGCCCCACCCTGGACGAGGTGTTCATGCACCTCACCGGCGGTCCCGCCGACCGGGTCGACCGGGCGGGCGGAGCGGCGCGCGCCGACCGGTCCGGCCACGGCGGGAAGGTGTCCGCATGAGCTCCGCGACACCGTCCGCCGCGCCCCCGGCCCCCTCCCGGGCGCCGGGCCCCGCCCCGGCGTTCGGCTGGTGGCTGGCCGACTCCTGGACCATGACCCGGCGCGAGCTCGCCCGCTGGGCGCGCCGGCCGGTCGGGGTCGTGATCGGACTGGCCTTCCCGGTGATGATGCTGGTCATGTTCGCGCTCTTCCTCGGCGGCAGCATGACGGTCGCGGGGGGAGGCGACTACGGCGAGTTCCTCGTCCCGGGCATGTTCGTGCTCACCATGGCCTTCGGGCTGGAGGGCACGATGACCGCGATCACCCAGGACCTCCAGAAGGGGGTGGTCGACCGCTTCCGGTCCATGCCGATGGCGCCGACCGCGTTCCTGGTGGGCCGCAGCGTCGCGGACATGCTGGAGTCCGTGGTCGGGCTGGCCGTCATGGTCGGCGCCGGACTCCTGATCGGCTGGCGCTGGCACGGCTCGCTCGCCGCCGCCCTGGGCGGGGTGGGGCTGCTGCTCCTGCTGCGCTTCGCGATGCTGTGGTGCGGGATCTGGCTCGGGATGATCGTCGGCAGGCCGGGGCTGGTGATGGCCGTGCAGATCCTGGTCTGGCCGGTGGCGTTCACCTCCAGCGCCTTCGCCTCGCCGGAGTCGATGCCCGGGTGGCTCGGCGCGCTCGCGGAGTGGAACCCCATGTCGGCCACCGCCACCGCCGTGCGCGAGCTGTTCGGCAACCCCGGCGCGGCAGGGACGTCCTGGCCCGCGGAGAACGCCCTGCTCCTGGCGGTCCTGTGGCCCGCGGCGCTGCTCGCGGTCGCGTTCCCGCTCGCCGCGGCCCGCTTCCGCGGACTGGGCGGCTGAGGACCCCGGCCCCGGCCCCCGTCCTCCGGGCCGCACACTGTGCGGCCCGGAGGACGGGGCGTGCGCGACGACCGTGGGGCGGGTCTCGCCCTACGGGGTCCCGGGCCGGTGCTCCTCGCCGTCGAGGTGGACGGGGTCGTCGGCGAGGACCCCCGCGTAGGGCTCGCCCCTCTCGCCGGCGAAGACGTACGCACCCCTCTCGATCCGCCCGATCAGCCCGCGCGTCCACGCGGCGTCCGACTCCGCGGAGTGCACCCACATGCCCATGATCTCGCCGATGTGCCCCATCTCCTCGGACCCCTCCTCCGGCAGGTAGTACTCGGTCACGCTCACCCGCCAGCCCTCCAGGCCCCGCACCCGCTCCCGCAGGAGGTCCAGGGCCTCCTGCCGGGGCAGGTCGACGATGAACCCCAGACCGGCCGAGAGCACGTCCACGCGCTCGTTGTGCGAGGACACCGCCCGGCGCAGCAGGGCGAAGTACTCCCCGTCGCCCCGCTCCGTGATCTCGTACTCGGTCCGTGGCGGACCGCCCGCGGTGGAGGGGGCCGTCTCGTGGGCGATCAGCAGCCCCTGCCCCGCCATCTGCTTGAGGGCGTGGTAGATCGACCCGGGCTTGGCGGTGGACCACTCGTGCGCGCCCCAGAACTCCAGGTCGTTGCGCACCTGGTAGCCGTGCGCCCGCCCGTGGAGCCGGACCGCCCCGAGGACCAGCAACCGGATGGCCGACATCCACACCCCTCATCTCACCAGCGCGTTCTGCGCGTTCTGCGCGTTCTGCGCGTTCTGCGCGTTCTGCGCGTTCTGCGCGTTCTGCGCGTTCTGCGCGTTCTGCGCGTTCTGCGCTATTCAACTTTGACTAGCATATCTTCCGCTTGCTGTCGCCTCGCGGATCCCGCCGACCCCCGCCCGCGCCCCCGTGCCCGGACGGGTCCCGGCACGGGGGCGCGGGCGGCAGCGGGACGGCGGATCAGCCGCGCGGGGGCTGCGGGTCGCCCTGGCGGGCGTGCTCGGAGCCCAGCGCGATCGGCGCGGCCAGCCACTCGTCGCGCAGCCCGAACCCGTCGGCGAGCCGGACCGCGTACGGCCGCAGGCCCCGGCACAGGTCGTTCACCGCCTGGGTGACCGCCTTGGCCCGCGCGGTGGACAGGCGCTCGTGCTCCAGGAACCAGGCGCGGTCCTCCTCCACGACCGACAGCACGTACAGGTCGCACAGCCGGTTGAGGAGCTTGGCGGTCGCCTTGTCGCCGCAGCGGTCGATCCCCGCCACGAACGCCTCCAGGACCACCCGGTCCATGTGCGCGCGGCCCGCGGCGAGCACGTGGTCCTGTGCCCGGTTGAACACCTCGAAGGCGTCGCTGCCGTCCTTGCGCGCCCGGCGCAGGCGCCCGGCCAGGCCCTCGACGACGTGCTTCTCCCGGTCCTCCAGGAGCTCCAGCTGCCAGCCCCGGTTGTAGAGGCTGGCCTCCTCGCCGCGTCCCGGCGCGGCGTCGATCAGGCGGTCGATCAGCGGGAGCGCGGCGGTGCGCTCGATGACCGTCTCGAACACCTTGCCCGCCATGAACCGGGCCAGGCCCAGCTGGTCCAGGTCGCCGAACGAGTCCTGGAAGTTGGTCAGCAGGCCCTTGGTGAGCTGCTGCAGCAGGACGGTGTTGTCGCCCTCGAACGTGGTGAAGATGTCGGAGTCGGCCTTGAGCTGCGGGATGCGGTTCTCGGAGAGGTACCCGGCGCCCCCGCAGGCCTCCCGGCACGTCTGGATGGTCGCTGTGGCGTGCCAGGTGGCCACCGCCTTGAGCCCCGCCGCCCGCGACTCCAGCTCGCGCTGGGCGTGGTCGTCGCCCTCCGCGGACCGCGACAGCTCGTGCAGCCGGGTGACCAGCTCCTCCTGCGCGAAGTGCAGGGCGTAGGTGCGGGCCAGCGCGGGCAGCAGTTTGCGCTGCTGCGCCAGGTAGTCCAGGACGCGCACCTCCTGCTCCGGCTCGCCGTCCACGCCCGGGCGGGTGAACTGGCGGCGGGTGTCGGAGTAGCGCAGGGCGATGGCCAGCGCGGCCTTGGCCGCACTGCCCGCGCCGCCGGCCACGCTGATCCGGCCCCGGATGAGCGTGCCGAGCATGGTGAAGAAGCGCCGGTTCTTGCTCCCGATGGGGCTGGAGTAGGTGCCGTCGGGGGCCACGTCCCCGTACCGGTTGAGCAGGTTGGTGCGCGGCACCCTCACCCGGTCGAACCACAGGCGGCCGTTGTCCACGCCGTTGAGCCCGGCCTTGGGCCCGCAGTCCTCGATGCGCACCCCCGGCGCGGGCCGTCCCTCGCCGTCCCGGATCGGGACCATCAGGGCGTGCACGCCCTGCTCCTCGCCGTCGACCTCCAACTGGGCGAACACGACCGCCATGCGGCCGTCGCGGGCCGCGTTGCCGATGTAGTCCTTGCGCGCCGACTCGTCCGGGGTGTGGACGACGAACTCCTCGGCGGCCGGGTCGTAGACCGCCCGGGTGCGCAGGTGCTGGACGTCCGACCCGTGGCCGGTCTCGGTCATGGCGAAGCACCCCGGGAGCTCCACCGACATCACGCCGGGCAGGTACTCGGCGTGGTGGCGGTCGGTGCCCAGGGCGCGGATCGCACCGCCGAAGAGCCCCCACTGCACGCCCGTCTTCACCATCAGGGACAGGTCGGCGACCAGCATCTCGAAGCCGACGACGGAGGCGCCGACGTCGTCGCTGCCGCCCACCGACTCGGGAAAGCCGTACGCGGGAAGGTCCGTCTTGGCCAGGGCCTTGAGCTGGGCGAGCGTGCGGGCCCGGTGGTCCTCCACGGACAGGCCGTGGACGGGGGCGAACAGATCCCCGCGGACGGTGTCGCGGATGTGTTCGCGGACGCGGGCCCAGCGGCCGTCCAGAAGGCCGCGGAGTTCGGCCTCGTCCAGTCTCAGCGCCTGTTCTGTCATGGTCTCCCCCTGGTGGTCCTCGTTGACGCGGCCCGCGCGCCCGCCGCCACCGCGGTCCGGGGGCGGCACGGCGGCGCTCGGGTCACGGGCCTGTGTCCAAGGTACGGGGGCCGGCCGGGGTCAGACGGCCAGGGAGGCGGGTTCGGGCACGGGTCCGGCGACGGGCACGGCGGAGTGCACCCGGCGCAGGAGGTCGTCGAGGGAGAGGCCGAGGGCGGCGGCGATGGAGCCGACGGTGAAGAACGCCGGGGTGGGGATGCGCCCGCCCTCGATCTTGCGCAGCGTCTCGACCGAGATCCCGGCCTGGCGTGCGACGTCCACCATCGTGCGCTCGGCGCGGGCCTGCCGGAGCAGTCCGCCGAGGAGGCGGCCGCGCTCGATCTGGTCTGCGGTCAGCGGTTCACGAACCATGCGACGAGTCTAACGCCCCCGCGCCGGGGTTCTATAGCAATACCGGTATAGTTATTCGAAGGTGTGGCCGGTCCGCGGTCGGCGCACCGCACGCCGCCGTGAGGGCGCCGTGGCGGGGCGCGCTCCGCCACGGCCGCCCCGCGTGTCACGCCAGACCGGGCACGTCCAGCTCCAGAGTGCCGGCCCCGGTGTCGAGCACCGCGGGAACCCCGAGCGGCACGGTCAGCTGGGCCGCGCAGTGGCCGAACTCCAGACCCCACAGCACCGGGACCCCCAGGGGCTCCAGGCGCTCCCGCATCAGGTCGGCGATCACCCCCGGGTCCGGCGGGCAGTCGGTCCACGTGCCCAGCGCGACCCCGGCCACCCCGTCCATCCACCCGGTGCGCAGGAGGTGGGTGAGCATCCGGTCGAGCCGGGCCACGTCCTCGCCGACGTCCTCCAGGACCAGGATCCCCCCGGAGGCCGACAGGCGGCTGTGCGGCGTCGCCAGGCCGTCGTTGAGCAGGCTGAGGTTCCCGCCGAACGTCACGCCCCGGGCCCGCCCCGGCACCAGCGCGTGCGCGCCCGGCGAGGTCAGCACGGTGCGGTGCTCGGGGCGGAACAGGGTCGTGCGCAGCTCGTCCTGGGCCACCGCGTCGCCCACGAAGTACTTGGTGCCCACCACCGGCCCGTGCACCGTCGCCACGCCCAGCTCGACGGCGAACGCCTCGTGCAGCGCCGTGATGTCGCTGAACCCGACCAGCGCCTTGGGCGCGGCACGCCCCATGGCGTCGAAGTCCAGCAGGTCCAGCGTCCGGTGCGCCCCGTCGCCGCCGCGCACGCAGAACACCGCGTCCACGTCCGGGTCGCACCAGGCCTCCTGGAGGTCGGCGGCCCGGGTCGCGTCCTCCCCGGCGAGGTAGGGGAGCCGCGGGTGGCGGTCGCGCACGTGCGGGGCGTGCCCCACCTCCAGGCCCCAGCCGCGCAGCACCTCCGTGGCCGCGTCCAGCTGCGCCGCGGGGACGGGACTGCACGGTGCGACCAGGCGCACCCGGTCGCCCTCGCGCAGGCGCGGCGGCCGGACCAGCTCCCGGACCCCCCGGCGCTCCCCGGACGGCGCCCCCGCGGCCCGGCCGCCCGGATCCGGACGCCCCTCCGCCACGGTGCCGAATCCGTCCAGCTCCTCGCCCACCCCGGTCACTTCGCCCACGTCCCACCCTCCGTCGTCCGTGTCCCCACCGCACCGCGCACGGGCGCGGCACGCGCCCGCCCGTACCCGTCGTCCGGGGCCGGGCGCCCCGGCGGGCGCCCGGCCGGCCCTCTCCGCCGGACCCGGTCCCCCCCAGCATGTCCGGCGCGCGCGCTCCGCGTCGCGACGGCTCGCTCAGGCGCGCAGGAACGTGTCCAGCGCGCGCACCCCGAACCGCAGCCCGTCCACCGGGACGCGCTCGTCCACCCCGTGCAGCAGCTTGGTGTAGTCGAGCCCGGCGGGCTGCGCCAGGGGGGAGAAGCCGTAGCAGTCGATGCCCAGCCGGGAGAACACCTTGGCGTCCGTGCCGCCGGCCAGGCACACCGGCACCACGTGGGCGCCGGGGTCGTGGGCCAGCAGCGCGGAGCGCAGGGCCCCGAACACCGGCGAGTCCACGGGCGCGTCCACCGGGGGCGAACCGTGGGCGTACTCCCAGGACACGCGGTCGCCGGTGAGCTCGCTCATGGTGACCGCGAACTGGTCCTCGGCCCCCGGCAGGACCCTCCCGTCCACGGCGGCGGTGGCCTCCCCGGGCACCACGTTGACCTTGTACCCGGCCGAGAGCATGGTGGGGGCCGCGCTGTTGCGCGTGGTCGGGCCGATGAGCCCCCCGGCCACGCCCAATCGGGAGACCAGCGCGTCCAGGGCCTCGGCGGTGTCGGTGTCGCCGGGGGTCCTGCCCACCCCCAGCGCCGACGCGATCGCGTCGATCGACGCCCGGGTGACCGGTGTCAGGTGCAGCGGCCACTCGTGCCGGTCGATGCGGGCGACCGCCTCCGCCAGCGCGCCGACCGCGTTGTCGCGGGGCGGGCGGGAGCCGTGGCCCGCGGTCCCCTTGGCCCGCAGGGTCAGCCAGGCGCTGCCGCGCTCGGCCGCTCCCACGGGGTAGAGGCGGACGGGGCGCCCGTCGGCGTCGCGGGCGTGGACGGTCTCCCCGCCGCCCTCGCCGATCCCCGCGGAGCAGCCCTCGAACAGGCCGGGGTGCTCGCGCACCAGGTGGTCGGCGCCGTAGGCGGCGCTGTCCTCCTCGTCGGCGACGAACGCCAGCACGATGTCGCGGCGGGGCCGCAGCCCGTGCCGGGCCCAGTGGCGCACGACGGCGGTGACCATGGCGATCGTGTTCTTCATGTCCACCGCGCCGCGTCCCCAGAGGGCGGGCACGCCCGTGACCGGGCAGTCGGCGACCTCTCCCGAGAAGGGCGGGACGGTCCAGTCGGAGGCCTCGGCGGGCACGACGTCCAGGTGGCCGTGGACCAGCAGGGCGGGCGCGCCGGGGTCGGTGCCCGGGACGCGGACGACCACGTTGGAGCGCCGGGGGGCGGCCTCCAGGAGGACCGGGTCCAGCCCCGCGTCGGCCAGGGCCTCGGCGGCGAACTCGGCGGAGGCGCGTTCGTCGCCGTCGCCGCCGCCGCGGTTGGTGGAGTCGCGGCGGATGAGCTCGCGGGCCAGGTGGAGGGCGTCGTCGCCGGCCGCGGCGAGAGCGTCGGTGCTGTCTGGGGAGGGTGTGACGGGGTGGCCCACGGGCGCGGCCTCGCTCTCGGTGCGGTGGTGCGGACAGGGGACGACCGCGTACCCGGCGGCGGTCCCCGCCACAGTTCTACCCGTAGTGGGCTTCCATCGCATTCGATATCAGCGTGGTCACCGCCTTGAAGCACCGGATCATCTCGTAGGCGTCCGGCGAGGTGTACCGGACACGCCGGACCCCGGTGCGGGTGACGCCCGGCACGATGGCGGCGGCCTGGGCGAGGTGCGCGGAGTCCACCTCGACCTCGACGGCCCGGGGGGAGGGGGCGGCCGGCTCCACCCGCCCGGCCAGCAGCATGGCGCCGCGGGCCCCCGCCCTGATGTCCCGCGCGGTCCGCGCGGGCGGACGGCAGCGGGCGGCGTACCGGCTGACGTGGTCCTTGACCGCGACCGTGCGCGCGAACGGAGCGTAGGAGGCGGCGTCCTCGCAGGCGCGGTCGTCCCCCGTCACGAGGATCACGGGGGTGCCGTACTCGGCGACGACGGCGGCGTTGAGGCGGCCCTCACCGGCCGGTTCGCCGTCCAGCCACACACCGGTCACCGCGTTGGGCAGGTAGGTGTGGGCGAGCACGCCCTCGTCTCCGGCGCCGCAGTGGTACCCGAGGAAGACCACGCCGTCGCAGTCCCCCGACTGCACGCCCTCGACCATCGAGAGCTCCTTGTGGCGCCCGGTGATCATGGTGGCCTCGCCGTTCAGCTCCTCCAGCAGGAGGTTGCGCATGGTGGAGTGCGCCTCGTTGACGAACACCTCGGTCGCGCCGCCCTCGAACAGCCCCTCCACCGCGGCGTTCACGTCGCTGGTGAACATGGACCTGCAGCGCTGCCACTGCTCGGTGCCGGGTTCGACGTCGGCGGGCCAGGTGACGCCGGTGGCGCCCTCCATGTCGGCGGAGATGAGAATCTTCACCCGGACGACACTACGCCCCGGCCCCGCGGGAGATCCACAGGCGCGGGGTCACCCTTGCGACACGGGACCGGGCCCCGCGGCGTCCGACGCACGGGGCGCCGCGGCGCGGGTCGGCGCACACGGCCGCGCGCCGGACGGGGCCGTGTGCGCCGGGGCACGCCGCGGGAGGGCGGACGGGCCCCGGAGCGGCGCTCCGGGGCCCGTGGACGCCGCGTGCCTACGGCAGGGTGAGGATCTCCGTGCCGGTCTCGGTGACCACCAGGGTGTGCTCGAACTGGGCGGTCCACCTGCGGTCGGCGGTGACGGCGGTCCAGCCGTCGTCCCACATGTCGTACTCCACGCCGCCGAGTGTGATCATCGGCTCGATCGTGAAGGTCATCCCCGGCACCATCACGGTGTCCGCGCGCGGGTCGTCGTAGTGCGGGACCACCAGGCCCGAGTGGAACTCGGGGCCCACGCCGTGGCCGGTGAAGTCGCGGACCACGCCGTAGCCGAACCGCTTGGCGTACGACTCGATGACGCGGCCGATCACGTTGATCCGGCGGCCCGGCCGGCACGCCTTGACGGCGCGCATGGTCGCCTCCCTGGTCCGCTCGACCAGGAGCCGGTTCTCCTCCGACACGTTCCCCGCGAGGAAGGTGGCGTTGGTGTCGCCGTGCACGCCGTCCTTGTACGCGGTGATGTCGATGTTGACGATGTCCCCGTCGGCCACCTCGGTGTCGTCCGGGATGCCGTGGCAGATCACCTCGTTGAGGGACGAGCACAGAGACTTCGGGTAGCCCTTGTACCCGAGCGTGCTGGGATAGGCCCCGTGGTCCAGCAGGAACTCGTGGCCGACCCGGTCCAGCTCGTCCGTGGTCACCCCCGGCCGGACGTGCCTGCCGACCTCCTCCAGGGCCTGCGCCGCGATCCTGCCAGCCACCCGCATCCGCTCGATCGTCTCGGGCGTCTGCACGTCGCCCAGAACGCCCTCCACCGGGTACTTCTGACCGACGTACTCCGGGCGGACGATGGAGGGGGGAACCGAACGTTGGGGCGAGATGCGCCCAGGCACCAGCGGAGTAGTCATGGAGACTGATTGTAGTTCGTGGGCGCGCCCGCCCGGCGTCGGCGAGGCGCCGGCCGGTGGTGTGAGGGGCACCCCACTCCGGGTAGACCCGCGACGAGGACCGACCGACAGGAGGCGGACGCGAGTGAACGACGTACAGGACGACGGCTGGTGGTACTGCCTGACCCACAACAGGGTCGAGCACGGCGCCGGATGCCCGAACCGGGAGAGGATGGGCCCGTACCCCGACGAGGCCACGGCGGCCCGGGCGCTGTCGATCGCGGCCGACCGCAACGAGGAGTGGGACGCCCAGGACGAGCGCGAGGCGGACGGCGGTTCGTGAAGGGTCCGCGGGCCCGGGCGGCGGCGCCTCTGACAGGATCGGGCCATGACTGAAGAGAGCACGCCCGAGAGCGCTGACACCGCCGGGCAGACCATCGCGGTCCTGGGCGGGACCGGCGACCAGGGGCGCGGCCTGGCACGCCGGTTCGCGCTGGCGGGCCACACCGTCGTCATCGGGTCCCGCAGCGAGGAGCGGGCGCAGAAGGCCGCGCGAGAGCTGGTGGAGGCGGAGTCCGCGCGGATCGACGTCCGCGGCCTGGACAACGCCGCCGCCGCGGCGGCGGGCGACATCGTCATCGTCGCCGTGCCGTGGGACGGGCACAGGGAGTTGCTGGAGGGCCTGGTCGAACCCCTCGCGGGCAAGATCGTGGTCGACTGCGTCAACCCGCTCGGGTTCGACGAGAGGGGCCCGTACGCGCTCGACGTCGCCGAGGGCAGCGCGGCCGAGCAGGCGGCCCGGATCCTGGAGGGGAGCCGGGTCACGGCCGCCTTCCACCACGTGTCGGCGGTGGTGCTGCTCGACCCCGGGGTCGAGCGGGTGGACCTGGACGTCCTGGTGCTGGGCGAGGACCGCGCCGCCACCGACGAGGTGCGCGCCCTGGCCGGGCGGATCCCCGGCGTGCGCGGGGTCTTCGGCGGGCGCCTGCGCAACGCCCACCAGGTCGAGGCGCTCACCGCCAACCTGATCGCGGTCAACCGCCGGTACAAGACCCACGCGGGCGTGCGCATCACCGGTCTGTGAACCCCGTGCGCGCGCCGGGGCCGCGGGGAGGCGCTCCCCGCGGCCCCGGCCCGGGGGCGCGGCTCAGGAGAGCCAGTCCTTGACCTTCCCGACCAGGGCGGCCGGGTCGTCGCCGACGGGGGTGACGTTGAGCTGGGTGACGCCCGCGGCGCGGAAGGCCTCCACGCGCTCGCGCACGTAGGACTCGGGGCCGACCAGGTTGGTCAGCTCCACGAACTCCTCGGGCACGGCCGCGGCGGCCTCGTCCTTCCTGCCGTCCAGGTACAGGTCCTGGATCAGCTCCGCCGCCTCCTCGTAGCCGTAGCGGCGGGCGACCGTGTTGTAGAAGTTCTTCCCCTTGGCGCCCATGCCGCCGACGTACAGCGCGATCATGGGGCGCACGAGGTCGAGCAGCTTCCGGGTGTCCTCGTCCTCGCCGATGGCGAGCAGGCCCCCGGCGGTGATCTCCAGCCCGCCCAGGGAGGGGTCGCGCCTCGCCCGCCCCTCGGCCAGGGCCTCGCCCCACACCAGGTCGGCCTTCTCGGGGATGAACAGGTGGGGGAGCCAGCCGTCGGCGATCTCGGCGGTCATCGCCACGTTCTTCACGCCCAGCGAGGCCACGTGGACGGGGATGTCCGGGCGCCGGGGGTGGTTGATGATCTTGAGGGGCTTGCCCAGCCCGGTGCCCTTCTCCGGCGGCAGCGGGATCTGGAAGACGGAGCCGTCGTGGGTGAGGCGGTCCTCGCGCGCCCAGATCCTGCGGCAGATCTCGATGGTCTCGCGGGTGCGGGCGAGGGGCCTGGTGTAGGGGACGCCGTGGAAGCCCTCGACGACCTGCGGTCCGCTGGCCCCCAGGCCGAGGACGGCGCGCCCGCCGGAGAGGTCGTCGAGCCCGGCGGCGGTCATCGCGATGAGGGTGGGCGTGCGGGTGTACATCGGCAGGATGGCCGAACCGATCGCCACGGTCTCGGTGCGGGCGGCGATGTACCCCATCAGGGTGGGGCTGTCGAACCCGTAGGCCTCGGCGACCCACACGGTGTCGAGCCCGGCCCTCTCCAGCTCGACCACCCGGTCGACGGAGGCCTTGGGGTCACCCGCGTACTGGAGCGGCATCGAGATGCGCATGTGTGTCCTCCCGGGAGGGCCGGACCCCGGCCCGTGTGGGTGCTGGGTACGGGGGCGATTCTACTGCCGAGTACCGTTCGGCCTGTGGCCCGGCCCACACCCCTGCGGCCCGTCCGGGGAGGCGCCCCCGGACGGGCCCGGCCGCCGCCGGCGGGGGCGGTCAGCGGGGGGAGTCGCCGGTGACCAGCGGCAGGGACGGGTCGGCGGCCCACGCGGTCATCGAGCCGTCGTAGACGGCGACGTCCTCGCGGCCGACGAGCGCGAGCGCGTGCGCGACCCCCGTGGCCGCGATGCCCCCGCCGCAGTACGTGACCGGGGTGACCCCGGGGTCGAGGAGGCCCGCGCCGTCGAAGAGGGCGCGCAGCTCCTCCACCGGCCTGAGCCGGCCGGTCTCCGGGTCGAGGACCTCGCCGACCGGCAGGTTGACGCTGCCGGGGATGTGGCCGTCGCGCGCGTAGGTGTGCTTGTCGCCCCTGTAGGTCTCCGGGTCGAGCACGTTGACCAGCACCGTCCTCCGGTCGTCGACGGCCGCGGCCACCTCCTCGGTGGAGCGCAGCAGCTCGGGGCGCCGCTCGGCCTGGAAGGCCATGGGGACCGGGGTGGGGGTGGGTTCGTCCGTGACCGGCAGGCCGGCGGCCTTCCAGGCGCGCAGCCCTCCGTCGAGGACCACCGCGCCGTCGAAGCCCTCCAGGCGCAGCTGCCACCAGAGGCGGGTCGCCCAGAAACCGGTGCTCCGGTCGTAGACCACGACCGTGCGGCCGGGGCCGATCCCCAGTGCGCCCGCGCTGACCGCGAACTTCTCCGAGGGCGGCACGGTCCACGGCGCGGGGGCCCCGGTGTCCGCGAAGTCGGTGGTCAGGTCGGCGAAGAGGGCGCCCGGGATGTGCTCGGCCTCGAAGCCCGGCCGGCCCGACTCCACCGTGTAGGGGCCCTCGTCGGGAACGGACAGGAGGGTGGTGGAGTCGACGACGACGAGGCCCTTGTCGTCCAGGTGCTCGGCGAGCCACTCCACGCTGACGGTGGGTGCGGTGTGTTCTGTCATGGTGCGTACCCCTGTATCCGAGAAGTCCGTTTAGGAACGCATGCTATCCGGCGGGTGGCGAAAGCCCTGGTGACGGTGGTCACCGGGGCCGCGCGGACCCCCGCCGCGCCCCGCACGGGGGACCGCCGACCGGGGCGCACCCCGGCCGGCGGCCGTCATCCCGCCTCCGGCGCCCCTCCCGGGACGCCGGCCCTGCGCTCCCCGCTCAGCTCGCGTAGGAGTGGCGCTCCTCCGGGAAGGCCCCGCTGACGACCTCGTCCGCGTAGGCCGAGGCCGCGTCGCGCAGCGTCTCGTGCAGGTTGGCGTAGGTCTTGACGAACTTCGCCACCTTCGGGCTCAGCCCGGCCATGTCCTGCCACACCAGCACCTGGGCGTCGGTGGACGGACCCGCGCCGATGCCGACGGTCGGGATGGAGAGCTGCTCGGTGACCTGCGCGGCCACCTCGGCGGGCACGCACTCCAGGACGACCGCGAACGCCCCCGAGCGCTCCATCTCCTTGGCGTCCTTGAGCAGCCCGGCGGCGGCCTCGCCGCGGCCCTGGACCCTGTACCCGCCCAGCGTGTTGACCGACTGCGGGGTCAGGCCCAGGTGCGCCATCACCGGGACCCCGGCGGACACCAGCAGTTCCACCTGGGGTGCGACCGCGCGGCCGCCCTCCAGCTTCACCGCCTGGGCCCGCCCCTCCTTCATGAACCGCGACGCCGACTCCAGCGCCTGCTGGGGGGAGGACTGGTAGGAGCCGAACGGCAGGTCGGCGACCACCAGTGCCCGCCGGGTCGAACGGGACACGGCGGCGGTCAGGGGGACCAGTTCGTCCACGGTGACCGGGACGGTCGTGTCGTAGCCGTAGACGACGTTCGCGGCCGAGTCGCCGACGAGCAGCACCGGGATCCCGGCCTCGTCGAAGACCCGGGCGGTGAGGGCGTCGTAGGCGGTCAGCATGGGCCAGCGCTCGCCGCGGGCCTTGGCGGAGGCCAGGTCGCGGACGGTGACGCGGCGGCTGGTGACGCCGCCGTACAGGGAGTTGCCTGCGGGCGGGGTGTTGGCTGTGATGGTCATGGCGTGTTCTTCCTCCGTCGTCTCGAAGCACCTCGGCGGGTGTCCCCGGACATGTGGACGAATGATGGTCCGCGCTCGCGCGCGTGGGGGCCGTGAGGCCCCGGTGCGGCCCTCGTGGAGGGGGGCCGGGCGGTGCGGCGCCGGTGGACCGGAGGGCTTCCGACCGCCGTGGCCGACGGTGCGGAACCGGTTCCTGCCGCCACACGGAAGCATCATCGCATGCCTCCGACACGCGTCTCCTCGCGGGATACAACCGCATTGCGCCTCCTGCTCATTCCCTGTACCTCTTGTTGCGGAAGGGCCTGCGGGGGTGAGCCGTCATACCGGTTGCGCCACGGGCGGGACACCGTCGGCCGCGACGCGTGCCACGGCCCGAACCGCCCATCGGGGCCCCGGCAGCGGAGGTGGCGCGTGGACGCACAGACGGCATACCGGCGAAGATGGGGCGGGCTGGCGGTCCTGGTCATCTGCCTCCTGGTGATCGTCGCGGACAACACGATCCTCAACGTGGCGCTGCGCGTGCTCTCCGACCCGGAGGCGGGCGTGGGGGCCAGCCAGTCGCAGCTGGCCTGGGCGATCAACTCCTACACGCTGGTCTTCGCGGGGCTGCTCTTCGCCTTCGGCGTGATCGGCGACCGCGTGGGGCGGCGCCGCATGATCGTGGCCGGCCTCACCGTCTTCGGGGCGGCGTCGGCGCTGTCGGCCTACTCGCAGAGCCCCGAGCAGCTCATCCTCGCCCGTGCCGCCATGGGGCTCGGCGCGTCGATGGTGACGCCGCAGACCCTGTCGGTCATCACGAACGTGTTCCCGCCCGAGCAGCGCGGACGCGCCATCGGGATCTGGGCGGGCTCGGTCGGACTCGCGATGGCGATCGGCCCCTCGGCGGGCGGACTGCTCCTGGAGAACTTCTGGTGGGGATCGATCTTCCTGATCAACGTGCCCTTCGTCGTTCTCGGGCTGGCACTGGTGTTCTTCCTGATCCCGGAGTCGAGGGACGCGAACCCGGGGCGGCCCGACGTCCTCGGCGTGCTGCTGTCCATCCCCGGCCTGGTGCTCCTGATCTACGGCATCATCACCGCGGGGGAGCGGGCCTCGCTCGCGGACTGGGACGTGTGGGGCGCGCTGGCCGGGGGCGTGGCCGTGCTCGCGCTGTTCCTGGTGCACGAGTCCCGGACCGAGGACCCGTCCCTGGACGTGCGCTTCTTCCGCGACCCCCGGTTCAGCGTCTCCATCGCCACCATCATGGTGATGTTCTTCAGCATGTCGGGGATCATCTTCTTCCTGAGCTTCTACTGGCAGAGCGTCCGGGAGTTCTCGCCCTTCGCCGCGGGCCTGCTGGTGCTGCCCGCGGCCGTGGGGCAGATGGTCATGGCGCCGCTCAGCCCGACCCTGGTGCGCCGGGCGGGGCCGCGCGTGGTCGCCGCCTGCGGGGTGCTCGGGGTGTGCGCGAGCTTCGTCTTCTTCACGCAGCTGGAACCGGACACGCCGCTCCCGCTGATCATCGGCTTCTTCCTCCTCCAGTCGGGGGCGATGGCGGTCGTGCTGACACCCGCCACGGACGCGATCATGTCGTCGGTGCCGCCGGGCAAGGCGGGGGCGGCCTCCGCCGTGCAGAACACGGTCCGCCAGGTCGCGACCGCGATGGGGGTCGCGATCCTGGGGGCGGTCATCTCCTTCCGCTACCGGGCGGGGATCACCGGGAGCCTCGACCGGTTCGCGCAGGAGGAGGGCGGCGACCGGCCGGACCCCGGTGAGCTGCGCGCGGCGGGGGAGTCGATCGAGGGCACCCTGGCGCTCGCCCGCGGCGCGGGCGAGGCCGGCCGTGCGCTGGTCGGCCCCGCCAAGGAGGCGTTCATGACGGGACTGCACACCGCCGCGACGATCTCCCTGTGCTTCGGCCTCGTCGGGCTGGCGGTGGTCCTGGTCTGGATGCCCCGCGAGGCCGGCCGCCACCAGGAGGCGGGCGCCCCGCGGGGCGGGGACGCCGGGGCGCGCTGAGGACGGCGCCGGGAGGGGAGCCCGGCGCACCCGGCCCGCGCCGGCGGGGCCGGGAGACTCCGGCCGACGCGCGGGGCGGGGCCGGTCGCCTACGTTGGGGGCATGCGCCTGACCGCCTTCACCGACGTCTCACTGCGACTGGTCATGCGGCTCGCGGTGGCGGGGGACGGCGAGCTCCTCACCACGAGGACCGCCGCCGGCATGCTCGCCGTGCCGTACACGCACATGGCCAAGGCCGTGGCCCGCCTGTCCGGCATGGGGATCGTGGAGACGCGGCGCGGCCGCAACGGCGGGCTGCGCCTGACGGAGGAGGGGCGGCGGACCCCGGTCGGGTCGATCGTGCGCGCCCTGGAGGGCGGGGGAGACCTCGCCGGCTGCGAGGACGACCCGCCCTGCCCCCTGCGCGCGGCCTGCCGCCTGCGCGGCGCCCTGCGCGACGCGCGCGAGGCGTTCTACTCCTCCCTCGACACCGTCACCGTGGAGGCGCTGGTGGCGCCGCCGACCGGGGACGCGCTCTCCCTGCTGCGCCCGGAGCAGGCGGCCGGGCCCTCCGCCTGATCCCGGCCCGGGCCGTTGTCCCCGGCTCGGCCGGGCCGCGTGCGCTCCCACGCGCCCGGGGCGGGCGGCCGTCCACAGCCCCTGGCGGAGGCCGCCCGTCCGCGATTTCATGGATACAGGGGGTGCTCCGGCCCCGCCCGCACCGTGCTGCCCTCCCGCCCCCGGTCCCGCTCCCCGCCCCCGGTCCCGCCTCCCGTGCCGCGTGTGGCGAAGGTCTCCGCACGGGCGCCCCCGGCCCGCCGCCGGGGCCGGGACGCGACCTCCGCCCCCGGCCGGAGGGGTCCGAGGTCCCGGCGGGCACGGCCGCCCGGCCCTGGCGCCGGGGCCCCTCGTGCTGTCCCCGCCCCCTCGCGCCCGCGGCGACGCGTCTTCCCGGGCCGCGGCGGGGCCCCGGAGGAGGACCCCGGGGGCGGGCCCTCCGCGGACGGATTTAATGTGCATTTCAGATACCAATTATCTGATCCGGGAGGGTTCCACGCCTCCCGGCGAAGGAGGACGGCACATGCTCTCCACCGAGTCCGCGGCCACGGTCCGGGCCACCATCCCCGTCGTCGCCCGGTCGCTGGACACCATCACGGCCCGGTTCTACGAGACGATGCTCGGGGACCGCCCCGAACTCCTCGACGGCATGTTCAACCGGGGCAACCAGGCCTCCGGCGAGCAGCGCCGGGCCCTGGCCGGGTCGATCGCCGCCTTCGCCACCGCACTCCTCGACCACCCGGACGAACGCCCCGACGCCCTCCTCTCCCGCATCGCCCACAAGCACGTCTCCCTCGGGGTCACCGAGGACCAGTACGCGGTCGTGCACAAGTACCTCTTCGACGCCATCGCCCACACCCTCGGCGACGCCGCCACCCCGGAGGCGGTCTCCGCCTGGGACGAGGTGTACTGGCTCATGGCCGGGGCGCTCATCGCCCTGGAGGCCCGCCTGTACGCCGCGGCCGGGTGCGCCGGACGCGACGTCTGGCGCCCCTGGCGGGTGGCCGAACGCCGCGAGCAGACGCCCGACACCGTCTCCCTCACCCTCGAACCCGGCTCCGGCGACCCGGTCCCCGACTTCCTGCCCGGCCAGTACGTCAGCGTCCGGGTGCGCATGCCCGACGGCGTGCACCAGGCCCGCCAGTACTCCCTGAGCGGCTGGGACGGCAGGCGCCGCCGGATCACCGTCAAGCGGCTGCGCGCCGGAGAGAACCCCGCCGGGGAGGTCTCCACCCTGCTGCACGACACCGCCGGCGCCGGCGACAACCTCATGGTGTCGGCCCCCGCGGGCGACGTCGCCCTGTCAGGGGGCGACCACCCCCTCCTGCTGGTCTCCGCCGGGATCGGCTGCACCCCGATGGTCGCCATGCTCCAACGGCTCGCCGAACAGCACAGCACCCGCCGGGTCCTCGTCCTGCACGCCGACCGCGGGCCCGCGGAGCACGCGCACCGCGACGAGACCGCCGCGCTGGTCGGCGAGCTCCCCGGGGCGAGCCTCCGGACCTGGTACGGGAGCGGCGGCGACGGGCGCATGGACCTGTCCGGGGTCGGGGTCCCCGAGGGAGCCGAGGCCTACCTGTGCGGGCCCCTGCCGTTCATGCGCGACGTGCGCGCGCAGCTGCTCGGCGCAGGGGTGCCCGCACGCCGGGTCCGCTACGAGGTCTTCGGCCCCGACCTGTGGCAGGGCACGGCCTGACTCCCGGAGGACGGCCCCGGTTCCGGCGCCGCCCTCCCCGGGCGCGGCGCCGGGCGGTCGCCGGCCCGGACGCGCCGCCACTGGGCGACCCGTCGCGAAACCGACATACTGAACGGCATGCAGCTCCACGGTCCCTCCCCCGTCCTCGTCGGACGCGACCGCCAGCTCGCCCGCCTCGCCGGGGACGGGCGCCGCGCCCGGACACACGGCGCCCGCGCGACGCTCGTGTGCGGCGAGGCCGGGGTGGGCAAGTCCCGGCTCATCGAGGAGTACCTGGCACGCGCGGACGCGGGCCGCACAGCGGTCGGCGGCTGCCTCGAACTCGGCGCCGACGGCGTCCCGTTCGCCCCCTTCACCACTCTGCTGCGCCACCTCGCCCGGGAGGAGGGCGCGCCGCCCTCCGCCGCCCACAGCCGGGAACTGGCCCGGCTCCTCCCCGAACTCGGCCGGGCGCCCGAGGGGGCGGACGACGGCCGCGCCCGCCTCTTCGAGTCCGTCCTGACCTTCCTGGAGGAGCGCTCCCGCCCGGGCGGACTCCTGGTCGTCGTGGAGGACTTGCACTGGGCGGACGCCTCCACGCGCGACCTGCTCGTGTTCCTCCTGCGCAACCTCGGCGACGTCCCCGTCCACCTGCTGGTCAGCGTGCGCACCGACGACATCCACCGCACCCACCCCCTGCGGAGGCTCCTCCCCGAACTCGAGCGCCTGCCCCGCGTCGGCCGCCTCGACCTCGGCCCGCTCGACCGCGACGCGGTCGCCGCCCAGGCGTCCGCGCTCCGCGGCGGGGCACTCGACCCCGCCGCCCTCGACCTCCTCCTCGAGCGCACCGGAGGCAACCCCCTGTTCGTGGAGTCGTTCCTCCACAGCCAGGACCCCACCGGAGGCCCCATCCCGGAGGGGCCCCGCGCCCTCCTCCTCGCCACCGTCGAACGCCTGCCCGACACCACCCGGCGCGTCCTCGGCCTGGCCGCCACCGCGGGGGACCGGGTCGACCATCCCCTCCTGGCCGCCGTCGCCCTCAGGTCCGGACTCACCGAGGAGCAGCTCGACGACGCTCTGCGCCGCGCCGCCGACGCCCGGGTGCTGCGTGCCACCGGCGACGGCTACGCCTTCCGGCACGCCCTCCTCGCGGAGGCCGTCCACACGGACCTGCTGCCCGGCGAACGCGTCCGGGCCCACCGCCGCTACGCCGAGGCCCTCGCCCAGGGGGTGCCCGGCATGTCCGCCGCCGACACCGCCGTCCAGCTCGCCCACCACGCCCATGCCGCCCGCGACCAGCCCCTCGCCCTGACCGCCGCTTGGAGGGCGGCCGGCCACGCGTCGCGCGCCGCCGCCCACCCCGAGCACCTGGCCCTGCTCGAACGCGTCCTGGAACTGTGGGACCCGGTCCCCGACGCCGAGTCGAGGATCGGGGAGTCGCGCGGCGAGGTGCTGCGCCGTGCCTCCCGTGCCTCCCTGGACGCCGGGCACCCGCGCCGCGCCGTCGACCACGCCACCGACGGGCTGCGCGAACTGGGCGTCACCGGGTACCACGATCCGGGCGGTCCGCCGCCCGGGAACGCGGAGCTGATCGCCGGGCTCCGGCACGCCCGCGCCCACGCGCTCAAGGAGATGGGCAGGGACGGCGCACTCGAGGACCTCGCGGACGCCATCGTCGTCCTGCCCCACGGCCATCCGCTCGCCGCCGCGGTCGGCTCGACCCTGGCCGCCACCCTGATGATGCGCAACCACCACGCGCAGGCCAGGCGCAGTGCGCTCCGCGGGCTGGAACAGGCCCGCGCCGCCGGCGACCGCTACAGCGAGGCGGACCTCCTCGTCACCCTCGGCACCCTGTCCTCCACGGAGGAGCACGAGGCCGGACTGCGGATGCTGGCCGACGGCATCTCCCTCGCCAGGGAGTCGGGCTTCGCCGAGGTGGAACTGCGCGGCCTGAACAACCTGGGCGGCGCGTTCCAGCGGATCGGCAGGGGGGACGAGCAGGGCCGGGTCGCCCAGGAGGGGCTGCGCCGCTGCGCGGAACTCGGCGTGGCCCGGACGCAGAGCGACCCCTTCCACCTGGGGATCGCGGTCAGGCTCGCCCACCGGGGCCGTTTCGTGGAGGCCGAGGAGCGGCTGGCGACGATCACCGGAGACACCGTGTTCATGGCGCGGGCCCGCACCCTGCGGATGAACCTCGCCCACCACCGGTGGGACCTGCGCGGGGTCCGGGAGGCGATGGAGGACTTCCGGAGGCTGCTGCCCGAGCACAGCAGCTCGCCCTCCGAGTACCTTCCCCTCCGCTTCACGGACATGCAGGTGGCGGCGGAGGAGGGGCGCCACGGCGAGGCCTTCGACCTGGCCGCGGCCCAGCTCGGCCGCGGCGCGGACCACCCCTCCCCCTTCTCCGACGAGCTGTACGTGCTCGGCCTGTCCCCGGTGGGCGACACCGTCGACCTCCTGCGCGAGGAACCGGGCCGCGAGGAGGAGGTCCGCGTCCTCGCAACCGGGCTCCGGGAGGTCTTCGCCGGGTTCCCGCACGGCACCCGGCACCCCGGGCTCCTCCTGGTGCGCCACCAGGTCATGGCCCAGATCGGCGAGGACCCCGGGGAGGCGCTGGCCGAGGCGGAGGCCGCGGTCGTCCTGGCCGGTGACCGGGAGGACGTGCTCACCGAGGGGCACATCCGGCTGGTCGCCGCCCGGGCCGCCCTGCGGGCCGGTGACCGGGGACGGGCGGGCGCCCACCTCGCCGTCGCGGGGCGCCTCGCCCGCCGGTACGGGCTGTGGCTGTTCGCGCGCCAGGCGCAGCGGCTGTTCCTGCGCCACGGGCTGCCCGACCCCGGGCGGCCCGCCGCGGTCGGGGCCGCCCCGGTCCCCCCGGCCCTCACCGACGGGTCGTCCCCCGGCGCGGGAGCGGGGGCGTCCGCCCCCGCCGCCCGTCGCGGGGGAGGGCGGCCCGCCGGTCTTACGCCGCGTGAGGCGGAGGTGCTGGCCGAGGTCGCCAAGGGGCGCACGAACCGGGAGATCGGCGAGGCGCTGTTCATCTCGGCGAAGACGGTGAGCGTGCACGTGACGAACATGATGGCCAAGCTGGGGGTGTCCAACCGCAACGCGGCGGCGGTGCGCGCCCGCGAACTCGGCCTGGGGTGACCCGGCGCCGGGCGGGGCCCTCCCCGGCGTCCCACGGGTCCGTCCGGGCCCGCCGGGGCACGCGCGGGCGCCCGCCGCCGGGCCGGGGCCCGGGGCGTGGTCCGGCGGACGCTCCCGGCCGACCCGGCCCTCGCGCCGGGCGACGCGGGCCCGGAACGGCCCGTCGCAGGGGCCACCGGTCCTCGACGACGCAGCGGGCCGGGGCCGGGCGTCCGGCGGATGAGGGGCGTCGAGGGCCTCCGGCACCGGTGTGGACGGCGACGTCCACCGCCGGACCGGAAGGCCCTCGTCGCCCGTGCCGGGCGGGGCGGGTGCCACCGACCTCCGTGGTCGGTACGCCTAGAGCGTCGGCAGGTACCGCTGGAGCTCGTACGGCGTGACCTGCCGCCGGTAGGAGTTCCACTCGGCCTTCTTGTTGCGCAGGAAGAAGTCGAACACGTGCTCGCCCAGGGTCTCGGCGACCAGTTCGCTGTTCTCCATGATCCGCAGCGCCTCGTCCAGGCTCTGGGGCAGCGGCCGGATGCCCAGCGCGCGGCGCTCGGCGTCGGTCAGCGCCCAGACGTCGTCCTCCGCGCCCGGGGGCAGCTCGTAGCCCTCCTCGATGCCCTTCAGCCCGGCGGCCAGGATGACGGCGTAGGCCAGGTAGGGGTTGCAGGAGGTGTCCAGCGAGCGGATCTCGATCCGGCTGGAGTTCGACTTGCCGGGCTTGTACATGGGCACGCGCACCAGGGCCGAGCGGTTGTTGTGGCCCCAGCAGATGTACGCCGGGGCCTCACCGCCCATCCCGGCGGAGGCCGCGGGGTCGTCCCACAGGCGCTTGTAGGAGTTGACCCACTGGTTGGTGACCGCGGTGATCTCGTCGGCGTGGCGCAGCAGGCCCGCTATGAACCCGCGGCCCACCTTGGACAGCTGGAAGTCCGCCCCGGGCTCGTAGAAGGCGTTGCGGTCGCCCTCGAACAGCGACAGGTGGGTGTGCATGCCCGACCCCGGGTACTCGGTGAACGGCTTGGGCATGAACGTCGCGTAGACGCCCTGCTCCAGCGCCACCTCCTTCATCACGAGCCGGAAGGTCATGATGTTGTCGGCCGTGGTCAGCGCGTCCGCGTACCGGAGGTCGATCTCCTGCTGCCCGGGACCGCCCTCGTGGTGGCTGAACTCCACGGAGATGCCCATGGCCTCCAGCATGTTGATGGCGTTGCGCCGGAAGTCGTGCGCGCTGTTGTGCGGGGTGTGGTCGAAGTAGCCGCCCGAGTCGTTCGGCTCGGGGAACTCGCCCATCTCGGGCATCTTCTTCAGCAGGTAGAACTCGATCTCGGGGTGCGTGTAGAACGTGAACCCCAGGTCGGAGGCCTTGCCGAGCTGTCTCTTGAGCACGTGGCGCGGGTCCGCCGGCGACGGGGAGCCGTCCGGCATCAGGATGTCGCAGTACATCCGCGCGGTGCCGTGGGGCTCGTTGCGCCAGGGCAGGACCTGGAACGTGGACGGGTCGGGCTGGGCCAGCATGTCGGCCTCGTAGACGCGGGCGAACCCCTCGATCGCCGAGCCGTCGAAGCCGATGCCCTCGGAGAAGGCGGCCTCCAGTTCGGCGGGGGAGATCGCCACGGACTTGAGGTACCCGAGCACGTCGGTGAACCACAGCCTCACGAACCGGATGTCGCGCTCCTCCAACGTGCGGAGCACGAATTCCTGCTGTCGATTCACGATCAACCTTCCTCGCTGCCGGTCGGTCCGGCGCCGGTCCGCTGCCTGCGGAGCCGGGCCGGGCACGGTGTCCCAGGGCCAGTGTGCCGTGCGGATATTTCCGGGGTATTTCCGCACACGCCAACCAGCCTGCCCGGACCGCCCCCGCACACGCATTATGACCTGTGACGGAGGGCCGGGGGCCAACGACCCACGCGCCCTTCGCCACACCCGCCCCCGCGCGCGGACCGGCCCGGCGGACGCGGGCCCGCGAAGCCCCCGCGGGACACGGCCGGGACCGGTCCGGCCGCCGCCGGGGGACGGCGTCAGCCCAGGCCGAGTTCGCGCAGCCGCGCCCCGGCGGCGGTGCGGTTGGGCACGCCCAGCTTGGCCAGGATGTTGGACACGTGCACGCTCGCGGTCTTGGCCGAGATGAACAGCTCACCGGCGATCTGCGCGTTCGTGCCGCCCGCCGCCAGCAGCCGCGCCACCTCGCTCTCCCGTGCGGTCAGACCCGACGGGGCGGCGGGCGGGGCGTCGCCGTCCCCCAGCGCGACCCCCATCCTCCGAGCCAGGTCCGCGGAGGCGTTGGCCAGCGGCACCGCGCCGCAGGCCTCGGCCGCCCCGTGCGCCCCGCGCACCAGGCACGCCGCCCGCGAGCGGTCTCCGGCCGCCACCGCCGCCCCGGCCGCGCGCAGCCGCGCGGCGGCCAGGTGCAGCCGCATCGGCGTGGCCTCCCACGCCGCCACCGCGGACGACCACCGCTCCAGGACCTCCCCCGGCTCCGCGCCGTCCGCCTCCCCGAGACGGGCCCGCACGGACGCCCGGTAGGCCTCCTGGGCGGTTCCGTGGGACGGCATCGACGACACCACCCCGGCCACCAGGGCGCCCACCCGGCGGGCCAGCGCGACCGTCTCCGCCGGGCGGCCGGTCACGGAGCCCGGACCGGGGGCGGTGGCCCGGCGCACGGCCTCGGACATCACGTCCGCCAGCGGCCACGTGTACCCGTGCGCCGCCTCCAGGGCCATCCGGTCCAGCGCGCTCTCCGACAGGGAGAGCGCCGCGCCGACGGAGCCCTCGGCCAGGTCGGTCTCCAGCTGCGCCAGCACGGCCAGCTGCACGATGTTCATCCGGGAGCCGGTCAGCGCCCGCTCCCGCTCCGCCGCCGACGCCGCCCGGCGGGCCTCGGCCAGGTCCCCCTGCGCCGCCGCGGCCCGCGCCAGCACCGCGTCGATGTAGGTGTGGTGCGTGTTCGAGGAGCTGTTGCGCAGGATCGGCTCGACGATCCTCCTGGCCTCGGCCAGGTTGCCCAGCTCGAAGTGGATCTCGGCCCGGTTCTGGTGGTTGAACGTCTTGTGGACCGAGGCCCAGCCCATCGCCTCGTGGCGGGCCAGGGACTCCTCCAGGACCGCCAGCCCCTCCGTGTGGTGGCCCAGCTCCCGGAGGAAGTGGGCGAGGTTGCCCGCTCCGCGCGCCTCGAGGGAGGGGTCCGAGGTCGCCGCGCCGTGGCGGATGCCCGCCTCGATGAGCGGGCGCCCCCGTTCCAGGTCCCCCGCCTGCATGTGGAGGCCGCCCAGGGTGATGCGCGCGTCGGCCGCCGCGTTCATGTCGCAGGTCCGGGACGGGTCGGCGAGGGCGAGGGCCTTCTCGGCCAGGCCCCGGGAGGTCCATCCGGCCCGTTCCAGCTCGCGCAGGCGCGCCCGGTCGGGGCCCTCCTCCCGGTCGATCCTGTGCAGCGCGGTCTCCCGGGCGAGGATGGACAGGAGCAGGGCGTACCCGGGCATGTGGGGCGGATGGAGCTCCAGGGCCCGGGTCAGGTCCGCGATGCCCCCGCCGCGGGCCTCCTGGGAGCGAGCCATGCCCCGGCGGCGCAGCAGCTGCGCCCGCACGGCCCGCGCCGAGTCCTCGTCGCCGTCCTCGGGCAGGGAGGCCAGGGCCTCGTCGGCGAGTTCGACGGCGCGCCGGTGGCGTCCCGCCTCCACCGCGGCGCCGGCGGCCAGGCCGACCACCTCCGCCCAGCTCCTGCCCTGCACCCGCTCGCGGGCGTCCGGGACCCGGTCCCACAGGGCCAGGACGCGTTCGAGCATGGCCAGCTCCTCGCCGTAGGCGAGGGTGTCGCCGGCGCGCACCGCCGCCCACCAGGACGCCTGGAGGGCGCTGGGCAGCTCCTGGGCGGCGTTGTAGTGGTGCGCCTGCTCGGCGGCGCGTCGGTCGGACGGGACCGAGTCGGGGTACTCGTCGATGAGCTGGGCGAACCGCATGTGCAGCCGGGCGTGGGGGCCGGGGAGGATCTCCTCGTGCACGGCGTCGCGCAGGAGGGCGTGCCGGAACCGGTAGCCGGTCCGGTCCGCGCGCAGCACGTTGGAGTCGACCAGGGTGTGCAGGGCGGCCTCCAGATCCCGCTCGGGGAGCCCGGCCGCGTGGTGGAGCATCTCGTGCTCGACGAGGCCCGACACGGCGCCGACCGAGGCCACCCGCAGGACCGACAGGGCGGTGGCGTCCAAGCGGTGGAGCGGTTCCAGGAGCAGGTCGCGGAACTGGTCGGGCACCTCCGGCCCCTCGCCGGACCGGTCGACCGCCGCGGAGGCCAGCGCCTCGACGAACAGGGGCACCCCCTCGGTGCGCCGGTACAGCTCGTCCGTCTCGTGGGGGGTGAGCGCGGAGCCCCGTATCGCGGCGGCCTGGGCCCCGACCTCGGCGCGGCTGAGCGGCCCCAGCCGCAGCGGTTCGACGCCCGGCGCGCGCTGGAGCTCGGGGAGGAGGCGGCGGAGGGGGTGGCTGCGGTGGAGGTCGTCGCTGCGGTAGGTGGCGATGATCTGGACGCCGGGGAGGTCGAGGTTGCGGACCAGGAAGACGAGGAGGTCGCGGGTGGCGTGGTCCGACCAGTGCAGGTCCTCCAGGACGACGGTGACCCCGCCGCCCTCCGCCGCGCGGTCGAGCAGGCGCAGGACCTGCTCGAAGAGGATGCCGCGGTTCTCCGGGCGCTGGACCGGCACGTCGCCCAGCTCGGGGAGGAGGCGGGCGAACTCGCCGAGGCCCCCGGGCGCCGCGGCCTCGAAGGCGGCCCGCCCGCGTTCGCGCAGCAGCTGGCGCAGGACCGCCGTGAAGGGCGCGTAGGACAGGCCGTCCACGCCGAGCTGGAGGCAGCCGCCCGTGAACACCGTCCCCGGGGGGAGGGCCGAGACGAACTCGCCGACCAGGCGGCTCTTGCCGACGCCCGCGTCGCCGCCGACCAGGACCATGCCCGACGCCTCGCCGCGGCAGCGCGCGGCGTGGTCGTGGAGGAGGCGGAGTTCGGGCTCACGGCCGACGAAGACGGTACTGATATCGGCAAGTAGGGGCATATCGCCCATTATGTCGAGCTCCGGTGACTCTTCCAGGGGTTTTCGCCCGGGCGGGACCGCCGGCGCCGTCCGCCCGGGGGACCCGCCCCGCGTTCGGGAGCCGGCGGGCCCCGCACCGCCGTGCGGGGCCTGCCGGGAACGGGCGGCGGCCCCGGGAGGACCCGGGGCCGCAGGGGTGGGAGCGGTGGCCGGCGGGGCCGGGACCCCACGGTCAGGCCGCCCGGCCGTAGCGCCGGCGGGCGCGCAGGAGGCCGCCCGGGCGGCGCTCCTCCCGGCGCCGGGCGCGCAGCTCGGCCCGGGCGCTCAGCGCGGCGCGGACGTCGGCCATCTCGCGGACGCGCTGCTCCGTCATCATCCGGGCGTTGGCCGCGAGCAGTTCGCTGTGGAACATCGTGTGTCCTCTCCCTGGCGGCGTGGACCCCGTGTCCCGCCGTCCTGGTGTCCACGATCGTCCTAAGAGCCGGTCCGGGGCATCGGGAGGATGCCCCGGAGCGCGGCCGGGATCGGCCCGGGCGCCCCCGGAACGGGCTAAGACGCCCCTTCCGACCCGGGACGGGAAGGAGACCGCCCGCCCAGGGCGTGTCACCGCACGCGTTCCGGCGGTCACCCGTAGTTGTCTAGTGCTGTCGGATCGCGAACACACAGGAGGCACGGGATGGCTCGGCTCGTTCGGGGAAGCAGTCGGAGCACGGTGTCCGGATGGGGAGGCGCGTTCGCGGCGGGGCTGGTGGCGGTCGGTCTGGCCGCCGCGCCCGCGTCCGCGGAGGAGAACCCCCGGGGACTGCCCGGGTCGGCCCCCGGGGAGGAGGGGCGGATGCCCCTGGTGGGGCTGTCGGTGGTGGTGGGCGACGAGCCGGCCAACCCGGGCGAGGAGGTCACCCTGCGCACGACCGTGGCCAACAGCGACGGCGACCCGGTCCGGGGCGCGCTGCTCGCCCAGCACTTCCCGGAGGAGCTGGAGGTCCTGGAGGTCGACGGCGGGGGATCGGCCGACCAGGGCATCGTGAACTGGCGGGTGGAGGTCCCGGCGGGGGAGGAGGCCGTGTACACGGTGCGGGCCCGGGTGGCGGAGGGGGCTGTGCCCGACAAGAGGGTGATGAGCACGGCCTGCCTGCTGCTCGACCGCGACGCGGACCCGGCCGCGTGCGCCAGCAACACGGTGGTGGTCACCGAGGTCACGGCGATGTCCCGGGTCTCGGAGTATGTCGGCCGGGAGTGGCTGCTCAGGTCGGTGGGGGCGGCCCTGGCGGTGGGGCTGGCCTGGCTGATGTGGCGGCGGAGGGGGGTTCTGCGCAGGGGGTGAGCCGAGGGGGAGGGGAGGCCGGGCGCCGGATTTGTTACGTCGGTGTGTCATCAAACCGGAATCTAAAACTACGGCTCGTAGTAGTGTATGGCCATGGACATCCTCTACTCCGCGCTCGTCTTCCTCCACATGCTCGGCCTGGCCGGCATCATCGCGGGCTTCCTCATGCAGCTCATGACCGACAACGCCAAGGCGCCCAAGGTCCTGCTGCACAGCTCGCTGCTCCAGTTCGTCACCGGGCTGCTCCTCGTGGGGGTCGCCGAGATGGCCGACCTCTCCGAGCTGAACCACGTCAAGATCGCCGTCAAGCTGGTCGTCGCCCTCGCCGTCGTGGTGCTGGGCGTCCTGAACCTGCGCAAGCCCGCCAGGAACCTCGCGATCGCCGCGGGCGTGCTCGCCGTCGTCAACATCGGCGTGGCCGTCTTCTGGTAGCACCTCACCGCGCAGAACCCCCGGGGCGGCTCCCGCAGGCCGTCCGGGGGAGAGCCGGTGGCGGTACGGATCCCGCGATCCGCACCGCCACCGGTTTTTTGTGCGTGTCTTTCGGTAACCTTGCAGAATTTTTCTGTCGTCGTCCGCCCACGGACGGTGCCGCATCCGTCCAGCTCACGATGCGGGGCCGGGCGGCGTCAGCGGTGGTCGCCGCACGTCATCGGTGCCGTCGTCGCACGTCAGTGCGAGATCGTCGCTCTGGGTGAGGGGAGGGTTCCGGTCGAAACCAGCTGTTCACAAGGGCGGATCGTTCTGTTAGCTTCGTCACTCCCATGCAAGAACTTGCAAATACTGCAAGGGCATGGCGGCAGGGCTCGACGGCCCCGCCGCGCACCCCCCAAGGAGCGCACATGAGTACACGAGGCCCCGGCGCAGCAGCCGCGGCGGTCCTGCTGGGAGCCGGCCTGCTGGCCGCCCCCGGCCCGATCGACCCCCCGCCGGCCCAGGCCGCGCCCGCTCCCGCCGCGGAGGCGGACAGCGGTGAGACCGTCGTCCACCTGTTCCAGTGGAGCTGGGACGCCGTCGCCGCCGAGTGCGAGGACTTCCTCGGACCGAACGGCTTCGGCGCCGTCCAGGTCTCCCCGCCCCAGGAGCACGTCGTCATCCCCTTCGCCGAGGGCGGGAACCACCCCTGGTGGCAGGACTACCAGCCCACCTCGTACAGCATCGGCAACACCCGCCGCGGCACCGCCGAGGAGTTCGCCGCGATGGTCTCCACCTGCCGCGACAGCGGCGTGAGGATCTACGCCGACGCGATCGTCAACCACATGACCGGTGACGGGTCCGGGACCGGCAGCAACGGGACGCGGTGGGCCAAGTACGACCACCCCGACCTGTTCGGCGACGGCTCCGCCGCCTTCGGGGACGGCGACTTCAGCCCCTGCCGCGAGGACATCGCGGACTGGGGGAACAAGGAGGAGATCCAGAACTGCCAGCTCCTGGGCCTGGCCGACCTCGACACGGGCAGCCCCCACGTCCGGGCCCAGATCACCCGCTACCTCAACGGACTGGTCGGCCTCGGCGTGGCCGGCTTCCGGGTGGACGCCTCCAAGCACGTCCCCGAGGAGGACATCGGCGCGATCTTCGGCGGTCTGGACGAGGTCCCCGGGTTCGGCGGGCGGCCGCGCGTCTACCACGAGGTCTACGGCGACGCCACGATCCCCTACACCGCCTACACGCCCTACGGCCAGGTCACCAACTTCGACTACCAGCGCGACGTGTCCCGGAGGTTCGCCGGGGGCGACATCGCCGGGCTGACCGCGATGCCCGAGTACGGGGGGCTCTCCTCCGACCAGGCCGTCGTGTTCATCGACAACCACGACACCCAGCGCTACGAGCCCACGCTCACCCACAAGGACGGCGACCGCTACCGCCTCGCCACGGCCTTCATGCTCGCCCACCCCTACGGCACCCCCGTGGTGATGTCGAGCTACGCCTTCGGCGACAACGAGACCGAGGGCCCGCCCAGCGTCGGGACGGTGGAGGGCAACCCCGCCGGATGGATCACCGAGGACGCCGACTGCGCCTCCGCCGACTGGGTCTGCGAGCACCGCGACGGCGCCGTCGCCGGCATGGCGGCCTTCCGCGGCGCGGTCGGCGACGCCCCGCTGGCCGAGAGGGCGCGGGACGGTTCGTCCCGGGTGGCCTTCGACCGGGGCGGCAGCGGATTCGCCGCCTTCAACGCCTCCGGGCAGGCCTGGGACCTGAACGCCGCGACCGGCCTGCCCGACGGGGTCTACGACAACGCCGCGGGCGAGGGCTCCGTCACCGTCGCCGGCGGCCGCGTCACCGCACGGGTGCCCGCGGACGGCGCTGTCGCCCTCCACGTCGGCGGGGAGTGCGACGACCCCGACGGCTGCGGCGGCACCGACCCGGGAGCCCCCGGCGGGACCCTGACCGCGACGGTCGACACCCGGCCGGACCAGGTGGTGCGCGTCGTCGGCGAGACCTCCGGACTCGGCTCGTGGAACCCCGCCGACGGGGTCGCGCTGGCGGACGGGGGCGACGGCACCTGGTCCGGAGCCGTCGCGCTGGAGGCCGGCACCGAGTGGAAGCTCGTCAAGGTCGACGGCGGGGGCCGGGTGGAGTGGGAGCCCGGCGGGAACCGGGTCGGCCCCGCCACCGCCGTCACGTGGGGAACGCGCTGACCCCTCCGCCCGCGCCCGGACGCCGGCCCGCTCCCGGGGGCCCGTTCCGTGCCGCCGGGCGGCGTCCCGCAGGACCCGCCCGGCGGCACCCGGGAGGCGCGGTCCCGCGCCTCCCGGCCGCGTCCCCGTGCCACCCCCTCCGGCACGGGGGCGCGCCCCGGAAGGGCCCGGACGGTCAACCGGCCGAGGCGTCCGCCCGGGGGGCCGGACAGGCGTCCCCGGGCCCGGCCGCGAGCTCGAAGTGCCACATCTCGTTGGCGTAGGTCCGGCAGAGCCCGTGGGCGCCTCCGAACCGGCCCATCCAGTCGGCGGCGTCCGTCCGGCCGATGTCGACCGCGTCACCGCTCACGTGGGAGGAGGACTCCGCGGAGGCGACCCACCGCGCGGCCTCCTCCTCGCTCCCGTGGACCGCGACCGCCGCGTCCAGGAGGAACCGCTGGTAGCGCTCGCTGCGCCATCCGCTGGTGACGACCACGTCCACCCCGTCCTCCCGCGCCTCGGCCGCGGCGGCGCGCACGGCCTCCAGCAGTTCCGGGTCCATCCGCTCCAGCAGGGGCAGGCCCTCCGCGAACGGGGACACGCCCTCCCCCTCGGCCAGGTGGCCGTCGTCCTCGTCCAGCGGCGTGAACACGGTGACGGGCGCCGCCAGCGGTGGCCCACCGTCCCCCTCCGGCCCGAGTGACAGGCCCCACAGGGCCGTCAGGGCCACGGCGAACAGGGCTGCCGCGACGGCGACGGCGACGGCGGCCGGGCGGCCGGTGGCGCGCGGCCCCGGTGGAACACGGACCACGGGATCCCTCCCCTCTCCGCCGGACGAGTCCGACCGGCGCTCCGCACCAGACCAGCAGGGGGGACGTTGCGGGGACGTCGGGTGATCCGCCTACGTTTTCGCAACACGCCGCCGCCTAGACTCGGGCCTTCCGTCCGCGGGCGCGGACCGCCGAGGAGGAGGGGACCGCATGCGCGTGCTGATCGTCGAGGACGAGGCCTTCATGGCCGAGGCGCTCCAGGCGGGCCTGCGCCACGAGGCGATCGCCGCCGACACGGTGTTCGACGGGGACGAGGCACTGGAGCGCGTGGCCGTCAACGACTACGACGTCGTGGTCCTCGACCGCGACATCCCGGGCACGCACGGGGACGACGTGTGCGCGACCGTGGTCAGGGACCACCCCGGCACGCGGGTGCTCATGCTGACGGCCGCGACACGGCTCAGGGACAAGGTGGACGGGTTCGCGCTCGGCGCCGACGACTACCTCACCAAGCCCTTCGCGCTGGAGGAGCTGGTCGTGCGCCTGCGGGCGCTCGCCCGGCGCCCGCGGACCGCGATCCCGCCCGTGCTGGAGTTCGGGGACCTGCGCCTGGACCCCTACCGGAGGGAGGCCTACCGGAACGGCCGCTACCTGCGGCTCGCGCGCAAGCAGTTCGCCGTCCTGGAGCTCCTCATGCGCGCGGACGGAGGGGTGGTGAGCGCCGAGACCCTGCTGGAGAAGGTGTGGGACGAGAACGCCGACCCGTTCACGAGCGCCCCCAGGGTCACGGTCTCGACCCTGCGCCGGGCCCTCGGCGAACCGGACCCCGTCGTCACCGTCCCCGGGGCCGGCTACCGCCTCGGCGCCCCGGGCGGCAAGGCGTGAACGCCGCCCGCCCGCGGCCGACGAAGCCCCTGGCCAGCGCGCGGTTCCGCCTGGCCCTGAGCTACGCGGCCTTCCTCGTCGCCGCGGGAGCCGTCCTCCTGGTGGGCGTCTACGTGGTCCTGCGGTACGTCCCGAACTACCCCCTGACCGCCGCCAACCCGTCCGAGGCCCACCTGCCCATCGCGTCGAGGTCGAAGATCCTCACCGTCCTCGTCCACCTGTCCGGCGCGCTCCTCGCGGCCCTGGCCCTGATCGGGATCACCGGGGGGTGGTTCCTGGCCGGGTGGGTGCTGCGCCCCCTCCAGCGCATCGACGAGGCCGTCCGGCTCGCCGCCGGGGGGCGCCTCGACCACCGGATCCGCCTCACGGGGATCAACGACGAGTTCCGGCGGCTCGCCGACGCCTTCGACCACATGCTCGACCGGCTCGACGACGCGTTCGCCACGCAGGAGCGCTTCGCCGCCAACGCCTCCCACGAACTGCGGACGCCCCTGGCCGTCACGGGGACGCTCCTCGACGTGGCGCGGCAGAACCCGGACGGGCAGGACTACCCCGCCCTGGTCGAACGGCTCAGCGTCACCAACGCCAGGGCGGTGGGCCTCACCGAGGCGCTGCTGCGGCTGGCCGACGCCAACGCCGTCACCGCCGCGGCCGCACCGCTCGACCTCGCCGGAACGGTCCGCGCGGCCGTCCGCGAGTCCGGTGACGAGGCGCGGAGGTACGGCGTGACCTGGGACCTGCGCCTGGAGGCCGCACCGGTGCTCGGCGACGGGGCCCTCCTCGCGCAGCTGGCCGCGAACCTCGTCCAGAACGCCGTCCGCCACAACACCGCGCCCGGGACGGCCCTGGCCGCCACCGGCCACGACCCCCGCCGGGGACTCACCACGCTCCGGATCGAGAACACCGGACCCGGGTACACGCCCGGGGCCGCGGCGCGGCTGCGCGAGCCGTTCCTGCGGGGCGAGGGGCGCACCCGCCGGCGGGACGGGCGCGGTCCCGGGGCGGGGGGAGGCTACGGCCTGGGACTCGCCCTCGTCGCCCGGGTCGTCGACGTCCACGGCGGCACCCTGGACACCGCCCCCCGCGAGGGGGGAGGGCTCGTCGTCACGGTCACCCTCCCCGCGCACCCGGTGTGACGCGCCCGTGAAGGAGCGGAGGCCCACGTAGTTGCGCACCTTGGCCCCGATCGACGGTGCGACGCGCCCGCGAAGGAGCGGCCGCACGCCCGGCGGGCTCCACCGCGGCGCCGCCGCCCGGAGGCGCGGGCCCCTCGGCGCGGTGGCCGGAGGGGCCGGGGCCCGGCCCGCCCGCCGCACCAGGGCGGCCTCGCACCGGGGCGCCGGACCCGGCCCCGGGCGCGGGGCAGCCGGGGCGGGCCCCGCACCCCACGGGCGGAGCCTCGGCCCGGCCCGCTAGTCGTCGTAGAAGACGCGCTCCATCACCGCGCGTGCCCGCCGGGTGGCGCGCAGGTAGGCCTCCGTCAACTGCTCGGCCGGCCCCTCCCACACCCCCTCCTCGTCCTCGGCGCTGCGGCACCCCATCGCGCCCGCGACCGCGGCGCGCACCCGCAGGTCGGACGGCAGCGAGTCACCGCCCCGGCCCCGTACCAGCATCACCATGCCCCGCACACGCGAGGCCAGCCTCCACGCCTGCTCCAGCACCGCGCCGTCGTCCGCCGCGAGGAGCCCGTGGGCCACGGCCGTGTCCAGGGCCTCCAGGGTCCCCGTCGTCCGCAGGCCCGGGTACTCGTGGGCGTGCCGCAGCTGCGTCAGCTGCGCCACCCACTCCACGTCCGACAGCCCGCCCCGGCCCAGCTTCGTGTGCAGGGTGGGGTCCGCCCCCCGCGGCAGGCGCTCGGCCTCCATCCGCGCCTTGAGCTTGCGGATCTCCAGCACCGCCGACGGGCCGACACCGCCCTCGGGGTAGCGGATCGGGTCGATCAGCTCCGTGAACGCCCTGCGCAGCTCGGGGTCCCCGGCGATCGGCCTGGCCCGCAGCAGCGCCTGGCTCTCCCACACCTGGGACCAGCGGCCGTAGTACGCCGCGTACGACTCCAGCGTGCGCACCACGGGCCCGCTCCGGCCCTCCGGGCGCAGGTCCGTGTCCACCTTCAGGGGCGGTTCGGCTGCGGGCATCTCCAGCAGCCGCGCCAGCTCGCGCACGATCGCCAGCGCCTGCTTCGTCGCGGCCCCCGTGTCGACGCCCGGCAGGGGGTCGTGCACGTACATCACGTCCGCGTCGCTGGCGTAGGTCAGCTCGCCGCCGCCGAACCGGCCCATCGCCACCACGCACACCCGGGTCAGCGGCTCGTCCCCGGACGCCGCGACGACCCGGTTCTGCGCCAGCCGCAGCGCGGCCTCGATCGTCACCGCGGCGATGTCGGTCAGCGCCGAGCCCACCTCCCGGACCGACGAGACCTCCAACAGGTCGGCGGCGGCCGTGCGCAGCAGCTCGCGGCGGCGCAGCGCCCGCACCGCCGCCACCGACTCCTCGGCCGTGTCGTACCGGCGCTGCGCCGCCTCGGCCTCGGCCTCGAGCACCTTCGGGCCGCGCCGCACCAGGTCCTGGTCGTCGGCCAGCATCGCCACCGCGTCCGGGGCCCGCAGCAGCAGCTCCGTCACGTAGCGGCTCGTCCCCAGCAGCCACGCCATGCGCTCGGCCACCCGCACGTCGTCGCGCAGCAGCCGCAGGTACCACGGGGTGGTGCCCAGCGCGTCGCTCACCTGGCGGAAGCCGAACAGGCCCGCGTCGGGGTCGGGGGAGTCGGAGAACCAGCCCAGCATCACCGGGAGCAGCGTCCGCTGGATCGACGCCCGGCGGGACACCCCCGACGTCAGCGACTCCAGGTGGCGCAGGGCCCCGCCGGGATCGGCGAACCCGAGCGCCTCCAGGCGGATCTTGGCGTGCTCCGGAGACAGCCGCGCCTCCTCGCCCGGCAGCTGCGCCACCGCGTTGAGGAGGGGGCGGTAGAACAGCTTCTCGTGCAGGCGCCGCACCTCCGACGTCACCCGGCGGCGCGCCTCGGTCAGCTCCCTGACCGGGTTCGCGGTGAACCCCAGCGCACGCCCCAGGCGGCGCAGGTGCTCGGGGCCGTCCTGGCTCCCGGGGTCCGGCATCAGGTGCGTGCGCCGCAGCCGCTCCAGCTGCAGCAGGTGCTCCAGCCGCCGCAGGAAGCGGTAGGCCTCCGACAGCCCGGCCGCGTCGCGCCGCCCCACGTACCCGGACTCCGACAGTGCCTCCAGCGCCTCCAGCGTGTTGCCCGAGCGCAGCCGGTCGTCGGTGCGGCCGTGCACCAGCTGGAGCAGCTGGACGGAGAACTCGATGTCGCGGAGCCCGCCCGGACCCAGCTTCAGCTCCCGCTCGGCCTCGCCGGCGGGGATGTGCGCCACCACGCGGCGGCGCATCGCCTGCACGTCCTCCACGAAGTCCTGGCGGCCGGTCGCCTCCCAGACCAGGGGCAGGATCGCCTCCGTGTACTCCCGGCCCAGCCCGGCGTCACCGGCGATCGGCCGGGCCTTGAGCAGCGCCTGGAACTCCCACGTCTTGGCCCAGCGCTCGTAGTACGACAGGTGCCCCGGGACCGAGCGCACCAGCGGCCCGTTCCTGCCCTCCGGCCGCAGGGCGGGGTCCACCTCCCACAGGGCGCCCTCGGCGTCGGTCTCGGACGGGATGCGCATCATCGCCGTGGCCAGGCGCGTGGCCGCGCGCATGGCGGCCTGCTCGTCCACCGGCGCTCCGGGGTCCGCGGACCCGGCGGGTTCGGCCACGAACACGACGTCCACGTCGCTGACGTAGTTCAGCTCGCGGCCGCCGCACTTGCCCATGCCGATCACCGCCAGACGGCACAGCGCGGCGTCCTCGGGCTGCTCGGCCCGGGCCACGGCCAGGGAGGCGTCCAGCATGGACGCGGCCAGGTCGGCCAGCTCCGCGGCGGCCTCGTCGACCGTGCACAGACCCGTCAGGTCGCGTCCGGCCAGCCGCAGCAGGCGCCTGCGGTACGCCACCCGCAGGGTGTGCCGGAGGGTCTCGGACGTCCCGTCCCCGACCACGGCCGGGTCGGCGGCCGGCGCCGCGCTGTGGGGGTCGGCCCCCACGGTGTGCAGCAGGCCCCGGCGCAGCTCGTCCGGCTCGGGGGAGCGGGCGGCGTCCGCGCCCCGCAGCTCCCGCCAGTCCCCCGGGTGGCGCACCAGGTGGTCGGTCAGCGCGGGGCTGGTGCCCAGGACCTTGCTCAGCCGCGCCCGGAGGTCGGACTCCTCGCGCAGCACGCCCAGGACCTCGGCCGGGTCCGGGTCGGACTCCAGGACCCGGATCAGCCCCAGCAGGGCCTGGTCCGGGTCGGGGGCGGCCGCGAGGGCGTCGATGACGGCGGTGTCGGCCCGGGCGTCCAGGCCCGCCTCCGTCATCAGCCGCAGGGCCCGGGTGCTGTCGCTGAAGCCACGCCTGGCGAGCGCGCCTGCTGTCATGGTGTTGTTTCCGTCCCTTGCCACGCGTCAACCGTAGCCGGACGGCCCGCGGGCACACCGTACGGCTCTGCTTGCGGTCGTTCGGTCCGGGACCGCCGCGCCGCCCCTGCGGGCGCGGGGAGGCCCCGGAACCGGGTCGGGGCCGGCATCCGGGCGGATGCCGGCCCCGGTGAGGAGGGCGCCGGGCGCTCGGCCCCGAGGGGTCGCGTCCCCGGCGCGCGCCCCGGCGCCGCGGCTCCGGGGCCCCGGGAACCGTGGCGGCGGGGGCTGCCGGGACGGGACGTCATCTGTCGGTAACACGCCTCGTTTCGGTCCCCTGCGCACGGTGTATCCGGCCGGGGCCCACGGTGGTGGAAGTATCCCGGTTCGTCCCCGGAACCCGCCGGACGCCAGGGGCCCGCCGTCTCCGGGGGAGAACCGCGGGCCCGCCGTGCGCGGCGCCGACGCCCTCGAGGAGGGAGCGGGAGGGGCCGCCGGCGGCGTGCGCGACGCCGTCGGCGGCCCCGGGATCCCGGCCCCGCGTCGGCCGGGAACGCGTCCGGCGTGCGCCTTCCGCGGATCGCTCCTGCGGAAGGCGCACGCCGGGGCGTCACCGCCTAGATGTCGTAGTAGAGCTCGAACTCGCGCGGGTGCGGGCGCAGGCGCAGGGAGTCGATCTCCTCGGTGCGCTTGAAGTCCACGTAGGTCTCGATGAGGTCCTTGGTGAACACGCCGCCCTCGAGCAGGAACTCGTGGTCGGCCTCCAGCGCCAGCAGGGCGTCGTCGAGCGAGGCCGGGACGGTCTTGATGGCCGAGGCCTCCGCCGGGGGCAGCTCGTAGAGGTCCTTGTCGACCGGCTCCGGCGGCTCGATCTTGTTCTTGATGCCGTCGATCCCGGCCATCAGCATGGCGGAGAAGGCCAGGTACGGGTTGGCCGACGGGTCCGGCACGCGGAACTCGATGCGCTTGGCCTTCGGGTTGGAGCCCGTGAGCGGCAGGCGGATGCAGGCGGAGCGGTTGCGCTGGCTGTAGACGAGGTTGATGGGGGCCTCGTAGCCGGGCACCAGGCGGTGGTAGGAGTTCACCGTCGGGTTGGTGAAGGCGAGCAGGGCGTCGGCGTGCTTGAGCAGGCCGCCGATGTAGTAGCGCGCGGTGTCGGAGAGCTGGCCGTAGCCCGACTCGTCGAAGAAGAGCGGCTCGCCGTCCTTCCACAGGCTCTGGTGGCAGTGCATGCCGGAGCCGTTGTCGCCGAACAGCGGCTTGGGCATGAACGTGGCCGTCTTGCCCGCCTCGTTGGCGACGTTCTTGACGATGTACTTGTACAGCTGCACCTTGTCGGCCTGCTGGAGCAGCGTGCCGAACCTGATGCCGATCTCGGCCTGGCCGGCGGTGCCGACCTCGTGGTGCTGGAGCTCGACGTCGATGCCCGCGTCGATCAGTGTCTGCACCATGTCGGAGCGCAGGTCGCTGTAGTGGTCGACCGGCTCGACCGGGAAGTAGCCGCCCTTGTACCGGGGACGGTAGCCGCGGTTGCCGCCCTCGATCGCGGAGCCCGTGTTCCAGGCGCCCTCGATGGAGTCGATCTCGTAGTAGCCGGTGTTGGAGCGCGTCTCGAACTTGACGTCGTCGAAGATGTAGAACTCGGCCTCGGGGCCGAAGAAGGCGGTGTCCGCGACCCCGGAGCCCTTGAGGTAGGCCTCGGCCTTGCGGGCGACGTTGCGCGGGTCCCGGCTGTAGGACTCCAGCGTCAGCGGGTCGTGGACGAAGAACGTCATGTTCAGCGTCTTGTGCTTGCGGAACGGGTCCAGGACGCCGGTGCTCAGGTCGGGCAGCAGCAGCATGTCGGACTCGTGGATGGCCTGGAAGCCGCGGATCGAGGACCCGTCGAACATCTGGCCGTCGGTGAACGTCGAGGCGTCGACGTTCGAGGTCGGGAGGGTGACGTGGTTGACGCCCCCGAACAGGTCCGTGAATCGGACATCGAGGAACTTGACGTCCTCGTCCCGGATGTAGGCGAGCACCTCGTCGACGCTGCTGAACAAAACGAACCTCCGTGCAGGTGTCTGAGACGATGGGTCCGGAGCCCGCTCCATCGCGGACACGTCGGATCACGCGCCGTCTCCCGGCTTCGTCAACGAAGCTAGGAGCGCGTGATTTCCGTGCCATGTCTCTATTGTTTCCTGCATGTTACGGAGCCAGGCGTTTTCGCAGACCAACCAGCCTGACCCGGTGATTCCACCGCTCGGAGTGCGAAATCGGGACACGCGGAACGGGCGGTTGTGGTCCGGGCCACGCGCGTCCGTCGCCCTGCTCACGCCCCGTCCCGCCGTCCCGCGGACCGGCCCCTCCACCGGGTGGATACCGTGGATGCCATGAGCGACGAGAGCCGGGGCGGCGCCGCCGGGGCCATCCACGAGGACGACTTCCAGTACCGGGGGAACCGCCTCGGCCTGCCGGAGGAGGGGACCGGTTCCGTCCCCGGCGTCATCAGGCGCCTCGTCGGCCTCGCCCTGGACTGGTGCCTGGCCCTCATGATCGCCTGGGGCCTCTACCGCCTGGGCGTCGTCGGAGCGGGCGCCGCCTCCCAGGAGGAGGTCGTCCCGATGCTCAGCAACACCGCCCTGGTGGTCTTCGCCGCGGTGAGCATCCTCCTCCTCACCCTCTTCGGCACCACCGTCGGGCGCCGACTCGTCGGCGTCGGCATCACCGCCACCGGTGAGCGCTCCTGGCCGTGGTTCGTGTCGATGACCGTGCGCACGGTCCTGCTGTGCCTGGTCATCCCGGCCGTGATCTACGACCGGGACACCCGCGGGCTGCACGACCGCGCCGCGGGCACGGTGGCGACGCGTTACTGAGCCCGCACCGGACGGAACCGGTCCCGCCGGACGGCCGGAACGGCTGTACGGACAGGGTTCCCGCTGCTGTTAGCATCCGTTCATCGCTTTCCCCGGGGACGGTCGCGACCCTCACGGTGTCCTGCCCCCGCACCTCCCCCCACGTCTCATCGCACCCTCCGAAGGTTCGCATGGCTGGAAGACGCTCCACTCCCCGCCCCTCGGGCGCGCTCGGTGCCGTGCGGATGTCCGCAGGACAGTGGGTCGCCTGCGCCGCCACCGCCCTCGCCGTCCTCGTCAGCCTGGGAGGCTACGGCTGGTACCAGGGCATCATCGGCAACATCACCACCACGCAGGTGGACACGACGTGGGACCGCCCCACGAGCGTCGAGGGCGTGATGAACCTGCTCATCATCGGCTCCGACGTCCGCTCGGGGGAGAACGCCGACTACGGCGAGGCGGAGGGCGAGCGGCCCGACACGATGCTCATCGCCAGCATCAACGTCGACAACGGGGCGGCCACCCTCGTGAACCTGCCCCGCGACCTGGTCGTCGAGCTGCCCGCGTGCGAGGCGGTCGAGGGGTACGAGGGGATGTCGCCGCACAGCGGCATGATCAACTCCGCGATGACCTTCGGCGGCATCGGCTGCCAGTGGCAGGCCGTCGAGAACGCCACCGACGTGCACCTCGACCACTTCGTCATGATGGACTTCACCGGGTTCAAGGACATGGTCGACGCCATCGGCGGCGTGGAGATGTGCATCCCCGAGCCCGTGGACGACCCCAAGGCCCACCTGGTCCTGGACGCCGGGCTCCAGACCCTGGACGGCGAGGACTCGCTCGGGTTCGTGCGCTCCCGCTACGCGCAGGGCGACGGCGGCGACCTGTCCCGCATCGACCGCCAGCAGGAGTTCATGGGCGCGATGCTGCGCCAGGTGCTCAGCAGCGAGGTCATGACCAGCCCGGTCACCATCACCAACTTCCTCGGCGCCGTCACCGACTCGGTCACCACCGACGAGGACCTCACCGTCGACACCATGACCGACCTCGCCATCTCCATGCGCGAGGTCGACCTCCAGCGCATCCAGTTCGTGACGGTCCCCAACGGCCAGCACCCCGCCGACCCCAACCGCCTGGTCATGAGCGACGCGGCCCCCGCCCTGTTCGAGGCGATCAACGCCGGCGCCGACCTGTCGGGCGGCGAGGACGGCGGCGGGGAGTCCGAGGGGGAGGCCGAGCAGGGCCCGGCCCCCGAGGACGTCTCCGTGGAGATCCTCAACAACGCGGGCGTCGACGGCCTCGCCCTGGAGGTGCAGGCGGTCCTCGCCGGAGAGGGCTACACGGTCACCGGCACGGGCAACCCGGTCGCCCGGTTCCCCGAGACCACGACGGTCTACCACGCTCCCGGCCAGGAGGCCGCGGCCGAGATGCTGGCCGGGTCCATGGAGTCCGCGGTCACCGAGGAGGCCGAGGGCCTCGCGCAGACGCTGGAGCTCGTCCTGGCCCCCGACTGGGCCGGGTTCGCCGACGGGGCCTCCTCCGCGCCGGAGGTCTCGGTCACCGACGACCTCGGCGGCATCACCGCGGAGGAGACGGAGAGCGCCTGCTGATCCGGACCTCGGATCCGGATACGATCTGACACGGTGCGTACCCTTCCGGTACCATCCGGCCGTTACGTCCGCGTCGCCCCGCGCCCTCCGCGCGGTGCTCTCCTCCGAGCGGACCCGCCCTTGTCCCATACCGGATCGCAGGTGCCCTCTTGGCTCCCAGAAACGTGTCTTCGGCCCTCGCCGCGAAGATGAGTCTTGGTCAGTGGGTCGCGTGCGGGGTGACCGGAGTGCTCATAGCGACGAGCCTGACCGCCTACGCGGGGTACCGGGACGCCCTCAGCATCGCCACCGAGGAGATCAACACCGACGCCTGGGGGGACCGCCCCAGCCAGGTGGACGGCATCCACAACATCCTCCTGCTCGGCACCGACGAGCGCGCGGGGGACGACGCCTCCTACAACGAGCTGAACGGCATCCGGCCCGACGTGCTGGTCGTGGTGAGCATCGACGTGGACCGGGGCGGGGTGACCATGGTCAACATGCCGCGCGACCTCATCATCGAGATGCCCGACTGCGCTCCCAACGGGGAGGCGCCGGGGGTGTCCGCCGGAACGGTGGACCAGCTCAACCATGCCATGACCTACGGCGGCATGGACTGCCAGGGCAACACCGTGGAGACGCTCACCGGCATCCACCTCGACCACATGGTGATGGTCGACTTCGCCGGGTTCCAGAACATCGTCGACTCCGTCGGCGGCATCGAGATGTGCGTTCCCGAACCGATCGACGACCCCAAGGCCCACCTGCGGCTGGACGCCGGGATGCAGACCCTGAACGGCGAGCAGGCCCTCGGCCTGGCGCGGTCCCGGGACAGCACCGAGCAGGGCAGCGACCTGAACAGGATCGAGAACCAGCAGCGGATGATCGGCGCGATCCTGCGCGAGGTCACCGGCGGCGACATCCTGAGCAGCCCGACCACCCTCTACGACTTCATCGGCTCGGTCACCGACAGCATGGTGACCGACGACGGCCTGACCACCGACAAGATGGCCGAACTGGCCATCGCCATGCGCCAGGTGGACCTCGGCCGGATGAACATGGTGACGGTCCCGGTCGTCGACGCCCCCAGCGACCCGAACAAGGTCGCGTTCCAGCAGCCCGCCGCCGACGAGCTCTTCGCCTCGGTGGCCTCCGGCGAGGTGCTGGAGGAGGAAGAGGAGGAGGCCGCCCCCGAGGAGGAGGCGGAGGAGGCCCCCGTCGAGCCGGGGGACGTGTCCGTCCGGGTCCTCAACGGCACGGGCGTCGACGGGCTGGGGAGCCAGGTCGAGCAGCGCCTCCTGGAGGGCGGCTTCGTCGTCACCGGGACGGGCAACCCCGGGGCCCGCCAGCCGACCGCCACCACGGTCTACCACGGCCCCGGCCGGGCCGCGCAAGCCGAGGAGCTCGCCTCGGTGCTGACCGCCGCCCAGATCGAGGAGGTCCCCGACCTCGGGACGGAGCTGGAGCTGGTGATGGGCGCCGACGACTGGGGCCCCATCACCTTCGGGGGCGACGGCGGGGGCGGCAGCGGCGCCCTCGCCGAGCTGGAGGGCACCTCGGCCGCCGACGACACGGTCTCCTGCGAGTAGGCCCCGCAAGGGCGGGACCGCGGACCCCGGGTCCGCGGTCCCGCCCTTGCGCCGCGGGTGCGCGGGGAAGAGGGCGGCCCGCCCAGCCCGATTGACCGTGATGAGGCCATGAGCTAACTTCTGGTTAGCCCAGACGCCTCGACGGGGAGAACGATGAACGACACCGCACCCGCGGGGACGCGCGACGCCTTCGACAGCGGCTGCCCCAGTCGCACGATCCTCAACCACGTCGCGAGCCGGTGGGGCACGCTCATCCTCACCGGCCTGCTGGAGGGGCCCCAGCGGTTCCACGTCATCCGGGACAGGGTCGACGGGATCAGCGAGAAGATGCTGTCCCAGAACCTGCGCGTACTGGCCTTCGACGGGCTGGTCGCACGCGAGGTGGAGCCGAGCAGCCCTCCGAAGGTCACCTACAGCCTGACCCCGCTCGGCACGGAGCTGGCCGGGCACATGAGCTCCCTGCTGGGCTGGATCACCTTGCGCACCGACGAGATCCTCGCGGCCCAGGAACGTCACGGGGAGGGGTGAGCCCGCGTCTCCTCCGGGGCCCCGCCCCCGCCGGACCTCCCACCGCCGCCCGGGGGCACCCGGCGCAGGGCCGGGAGGACGGCGAGGGCCAGTACCACGAGCAGGACGGCCGAGGCTGCCGAGGCGACCTGGAGGCCGGACGTGAAGGCCTCGCGCGCGGCCTCCGAGAGTTCGGCGCCCAGCCGTGCCGACAGCCCGTCCGCCGCGTGGAGCGCGGCGCCGAGGGTCTGTCCGGCGGCCTCGGCGGCGCCCTCCGGGAGCCCTGCGGGCAGGTTTGCGCCGAGGTCGGCGGCGTAGACCCCGGAGCCCACCGTGCCGATGACGGCGATGCCGAGCGCCCCGCCCAGTTCCTGGGTGGTCTCGGTCATGGCGGCCGCCGAACCGGACCGCTCCGGAGGGGCCGTCGCCATGACCACGTCCGTGCCGAGGGCCGACACGGGCATCAGTCCCGTGAACATCAGGACCGAGCCCGCCACGACCACCGCGAGCGCGGAGTCCGCCTCCACCCGGGCCAGCAGGGCGAACCCGCACGCGGCCACGAGCAGCCCGGCCGGGAAGAGCGCGCCCGGACGGATCCGGCCCGCGGCTGCGGAGGCGGCCATCACCGCCACCAGGCCTCCCGCGACCATCGGGAGCGCCCACAGGCCCGCCCGGAGCGGTGAGAGCCCCAGGACCATCTGCATGTGCTGGGCCACGAGGAACTGGACCCCGCTGAGCAGCAGCGCCGTGCTGAGGAGTGTGACGAGCACGGTGCCGAACCCCCGGTTGCGGAACAGGGAGAGGTCCAGGAGCGGATGCTCCATCCGGCGCTGGCGCAGGACGAACAGCGTGGCGACCGCCCCTCCGAGCAGGAGGGCGAGGGCGGGGGCCGCTGCGGCTCCGCCCCTGACCGTCTCCTTGAGGCCGTAGACCAGCAGGAGGACGGCGGCGAGGGACATGAGGGCGCTGGTGAGGTCCAGGCGGCCGGCGTCCGGATCGCGGAACTCGGGTAGCAGCGTGCGGCCGAACACCAGCAGCGGCAGCATCACCGGGACGGCGAGCAGGAAGACCGACCCCCACCAGAAGAACTCCAGCATCACGCCGCCCACCACCGGGCCCAGGGCTCCTCCGGCCATGAAGCTCGTCATCCACAGGCTGATCGCGAACGTGCGCTGCCCCGGGTCCCGGAACATCGTGGTGATCAGCGACAGCGTGGAGGGAGCCAGGGTGGAGCCGGCCGCGCCGAGCAGCGCCCTGGCCAGGATCAAGGACTCCGCGCTGGTGGCGAAGGCCGCCAGGACCGAGGCCGCGCCGAAGGCGGCGGCCCCGACCAGGATCATCCGCCGGCGCCCGACCCGGTCGCCGAGGGTCCCCATGGTGAGTAGCAGTCCGGCGATCAGGAAGCCGTAGATGTCGGTGATCCACAGCAGTTGGGTGGCGGTCGGGGCCAGGTCGGCGCTCAACCGGGGGACGGCCAGGTGCAGCAGGGACAGGTCCATCATCACGAGCATGGCGGGGACCAGGAGGAGGGCCAGGCCCGCCCATTCCCGCCGACCGGCCCGGGGCGGGGGCGTGGTGTTCTCGGTCATCGTTCCTCGGTCTTCTCGGGGGGAGGCCGGACAGGGGCCCGGCGTCCGTGCGAGGTCAACGCTAAGGCAGGAGCTTTCTTTTTGGAAGGTCACACTTTTTTGTTATGAGCTAGCTTTTAGTAAGTCTCCTGCTTGTGTGGTGCCTTGTGGGGAAGGCTGCAGACGGGTCATCCCGTCCGGAGCCCGGCCGGAGGGGTCCTTCGCTCCGGTGACGCGAACCGGGGCCTTGCGGGCGCCTCCGCCGTGCGGCGGGGCGCCGCGGCCGTCGCCGGAGCGGGCCCGCCGGGAGGGGGCCTGCGGGCCGTGCAGGGGCGGGCGGGCCCCGGCACGGCCGCGCACGCGAACGGGGGCCGCCGCACCTGTCGGTGCGACGGCCCCCGTCCCGTGTCCGTGAGAGGCCGGCCGGGCCGCTACCCGCCCATCTGGCCCCGCATGCCCCGGGGCATCTTCGCGCCCTTGGGCATCGGGCCCTTGGGCATCTGCATCTTGGCGGGCAGGGCCTTGAGGCGGTAGTTCAGCTCGGCGGCCCCGGACTTGTCCAGGTTGCGCGGGAGCCTGACCAGCGTGCGCTGGAGCTTGGAGATCGGCACCAGGCCCTCGCCGTTGCCGACCTTGAAGTCGTAGATGGGCGTGTCGTGCGCGACCCGCGCGACCCGCTTCTTCTCCCCGGCGATCAGCGGCTTGAGCCGGCCCGGGTCGCCCTCGCCGACCAGGATCACACCCGGACGCCCCACCACGCGGTGGACGACGTCCATCTGCTTGTTGGCGGCCACGCCCGGCTCGACCACCCAGTTGCCGCGCATGTTGTCCAGGATCGCCATGCCCGCGCCCAGGCGCCCGTCCAGCATCTTGTACTGGACGCGCTGCGCGGAGCGCGTGAAGATGATGAAACCGGTCAGGAAGGCGACCGGCAGGCCCGTCAGCGGCCACAGGATCCAGGAGCCGGTCCAGATGCCGATGCCGACGAAGACCGCGAGGACGACCACCGCGACACCGACCGCCAGCGGGATGCTGCGGGGACTCTGCTGGTGGACGACCTTGGCGACCATGCCGATCTGCTTGAGCCGACCGGGCTGCTTCTCGGCCCCGCCCTTGGCGGGGGTCGTGGTCTCTGAACCCTTGGGCTTTTTCGCCATCGTGCTCTCAGGCAGCGCGCCGACGCGGTGTCGGCGGGGACGGGGTCCCTGGGCTGCCTTGCCTCCTCTTCGCGGTCGACCTGGGTGCTGCGCCTCACGGCGCCGGCCAGCTGGGCGCCTCTCGCCACCAGGATATGTGGAGGTGCCCCTACATGAGGAACGGTGGCCCGTGGGCCACCGTTCCAGCTTGGTCACGACTCGGGCGAAACGCCCGTCACACGCCGCCCGCCAGGGCGGCGTTCTCGGCGTCGCGCTTCTCGCGGGCCTGCTTGTAGAGCCGGCCGGCGCGGTAGGACGAGCGCACCAGCGGCCCCGACATGACGCCGGCGAAGCCGATCTCCTCGGCCTCCTGGCCCAGTTCCACGAACTCCTCGGGCTTCACCCACCGGTCGATCGGGTGGTGCAGCTTGGAGGGGCGCAGGTACTGGGTGATGGTGAGCAGGTCGCAGCCGGCCTCGTGCAGGTCGCGCATCGCCTCGCTGATCTCCTCACGGGTCTCGCCCATGCCCAGGATCAGGTTCGACTTGGTGACGAGGTCGTCCGCGCGCGCCTCGGTGATGACCCGGAGGGAGCGCTCGTAGCGGAAGCCCGGACGGATGCGCTTGAAGATCCGGGGCACCGTCTCGACGTTGTGCGCCAGCACCTCGGGCCGCGAGCCGAAGACCTCGGCCAGCTGGTCGGGGTCGGCGTTGAAGTCGGGGATGAGCAGCTCGACGCCGGTGTCCGGGTTGAGCTCGTGGATCTTGCGGACCGTCTCGGCGTACAGCCAGGCGCCGCCGTCCTCGAGGTCGTCACGGGCCACACCGGTGATGGTGGCGTAGCGCAGCTCCATCTTCTTCACGGAGTTGGCGACCTTGGTCGGCTCCATCCGGTCCAGGGCGCTGGGCTTGCCCGTGGCGATCTGGCAGAAGTCGCAGCGCCGCGTGCACTGGTCGCCGCCGATGAGGAACGTCGCCTCCCGGTCCTCCCAGCACTCGTAGATGTTGGGGCACCCGGCCTCCTGGCACACCGTGTGCAGGCCCTCGCTCTTGACCAGGGACTGGAGCTCGGTGTATTCGGGCCCCATGTGCGCCTTGATCTTGATCCACGGCGGCTTCTTCTCGATGGGGGTCTCGCTGTTGCGCGCCTCCACGCGCAGCAACCTGCGGCCCTCAGGAGCGATGGTCAACGTGAACCCGTTCCCTTCTGTGCCCCGTGACGGGACCCTCTCGCCCTTCGTGGGGGCGGCTGCGTCCCGGTGGGGACTGGCTCATGGTGTGGTGTGTCATCCACGGGCGGTGGCGCCGAGCAGCTCGGCGCCGTCGGCGTGGCTGTACCCCTCCGCGCCGAGGACGTCCGCCAGGTGCCGTTCCATCCGGGGCCTCACGTCGGCCACGGTCACCTCGCGCCCGAGTTCGGCGGAGAGCGAGGTCACCCCGGCGTCGGTGATTCCGCACGGGACGATCCGGTCGAACCACGACATGTCATTGTTGCAGTTCAGTGCGAGTCCGTGCATACCGACCCCGCGGGCGATCCGGCACCCGATGGCGGCGACCTTGCGCTCGATCAGGCCGCGCGCGGGGTCGGCGTCGAGCCACACCCCGGTCCGCCCCTCCACCCGCCTGCCGGTCAGGCCGTACTCCGCGACGGAGCGGATGACGGCCTCCTCCAGCATGCGCACGTAGGCGATCACGTCCACGGGGTCCGGCATGCGCACGATGGGGTACACCGTCAGCTGGCCGGGGCCGTGCCAGGTGATCTTGCCGCCCCGGTCGATGTCCACGACGGGGGCGCCGGGATCAGTGATGGGACGATCCCACCTCCCGGTGCGCTTTCCCGCGGTGTACACGGGCTCGTGTTCCAGGAACAGGACGGTGTCGGCCACCTCATCGGCGACGCGGCCCTCGTGGAGCCGCTTCTGGAGATCCCAGCCCTGGTGGTACGGGACGGGAGCGTCGCCCAGCCATGCGTAAACGAGATCACTCACACAACCACCTTACGCCCCGGCGCGGTGCGCCGGTCGGGCCAGGATGTCGGATAGCGCACTGTCGATGGTGGGCAGCAGGAAGGAATAGCCGGCCCGCTCCAGGCGTTCGGGCGCGGCCCTCAGGTCGATCAGGGAGGTCTCCTCCGCGAAGTCGCCCAGGGTCGCGCGCAGCGCCGTCGCGGGGACCGGGATGACCGTGGGGCGCCGCAGGACCTCCCCCAGGGCCTGGGTGAACGCGGCGTTGCTCACCGGCTCCGGCGAGCACATGTTCACCGGCCCCGTCACCTCGGGGTGCTCCAGCAGGAACCGGATCGCCCCCACCTGGTCGCGCAGCGCGATCCAGCTCATGTACTGCGCCCCCGACCCCAGGCGTCCGCCCAGGCCGGCCCGGTAGAGCGGCAGCAGCGTGCGCAGCAGGCCCCCCGAGCGGTCGAGCACCACCGCCGTGCGCATGTACGCCACGGACAGGCCCGCCTCGAGGGCCGGGGCCGCCGCCTCCTCCCAGGCCTGGCACGTCCGGGCCAGGAAACCCGCGCCCGGGGGGCTCTCCTCGGTGGCCACCCCGCCCCCGGTGTCCCCGTAGTAGTGCATCCCCGACGCCGTCAGCAGCCGCGGGGGAGGGGAGGGCATCCCCGCCAGCGCCCGGGCCAGGGTGCGGGTGCCGCGGACCCGGCTGCGCCGGATGACCGTGCGCCGGTGCCTGGTCCACACGGTGGGTCCGACCGGGGCCCCGGCCAGGTGCACGACGGCGTCGGCCTCGTGCAGGGCCACGGTGTCGACGCGCCCCTGCTCGGGGCGCCACTCCGCCTCCTCCACGTTCGGAGGGGTGCCGCCACGCGGAAGGCGCCGGACCAGGCGCACCACCGTGTGCCCGTCGTCGAGCAGGGACGCGGCCAGCGCCCCGCCGATGAGCCCGGAGGCCCCAGTGATAGCCACTCTCATGCCCAGGGTCTACCCGGAGGATCCCGGACCTCCCGCGGAAGAGGGGGCGGAAGGTCCCGCGGGGCCTCCCAGAAGTTTTCTCGGGCTTTTTCTGCGAAAACGCTGCGGGGAGGCCCTCCGCTCTTCTACTTTGAACGTGGAGCAGGGAACTCCGCGTCAGCGCGGAGTCACTGTGGGCGACACGCTGTCGGGCTGGCTGCCGTGGCGCCCATCCACAGACCTTTGATGATGGGGATCATCAGGGGATGGTGATTGGTGGGGTAGAAAGACGGGGCGGCGCCACAGGCGCCGCCCCGTCCGCCTTCCCCGCCCTCCTCGCGCAGGATCCCTCCCCGCGGCCCCGGACCCCGCCCCGCGCACCCGACACGCCACGCCGAGGGTAAGGACTGGGCCATGCCCGCCCCCCTGCGGTGTGTCCGCTCCCGTCGAGGGCCCTCGCGGCGGAGCATGGACGCAGTGCCCGTTCGCGCCCAGGGCGTCCAGGACAGGAAGGCGTCGCCATGCTCCACGTCCGTGCCGCCGGGACCCGCCCCCGCGGCGGACCGGCCCCGGATCCCACGACCCCGCCGGCCCCCGGCCCCTGAGGCGGCCGTGAGGAGGACTCCCTCGCCGCTGCGCGTCGGCTGGCGCCGGCTGGCGGTCGCGACCGAGGACGCCCGGGAACGCGTGGCCGTCCACTTCTGGTCGGTGGTCCAGGCCGTCGTGGCCGCGGTCGTGGCGTGGACCGTGGCCGGCGGCCTCGTCCAGGGCCACGACCCCTTCTTCGCGCCGATCGCGGCGGTCATCGCGCTCAACACCTCGGGCGGGGAGCGGGGCGCCAACGCGGTCCGCCTGCTGACGGGGGTCGTGTTCGGGATCATCTCCGGCGAGCTCGCGATCGCCCTCACCGGGGGCGGCGGCTACGGCGCGCTCGCACTGGGCGTCGGCCTGGCGATGACGGCCGCCCTGGCGATCGGCGTCCAGCGGATCGTGATCGGCCAGGCGGCGGCCAGCGCGATCCTCACCGTGGTCTTCGCCGTGAACTTCGGGGGAGGGCACGCGGGGCTGGACCGGCTCACCGACGCGCTCATCGGGGCGGGGGTGGCGCTCGTGTTCAGCCAGCTGCTGTTCCCCGCCCGGCTGGTCGCCATCCTGCGCCGGATCGAGGCGGACGCGCTGACCGAGATGGCCCACATGCTCGACGTCTCCGGCCGCGCGCTGCGGCGGGACGACGAGTCCTCCAGCCAGGAGATGGTCACGTGGCTGGGAGACCTGAGCAGGCCGATGGCGGAGCTCAGCCGCGCCAGGGAGAACAGCCGCCACACGGTCCGGCTCTCCACCATCCGGTGGGGGGACCCGGCGCCGGTCCTCGCCGAGGACGAGGTGATCGACCGCCTCATCCTGCTCGGGGAGAGCTGCCTGTTCCTCGCGAGGACCACCGCGGCCATGAGCGAGGAGGAGCGCCACGAGCTCGCGCCCGTCGTCAGCCGCATGGCCTCGGCGCTGTACACGCTCGCCGACGACCTCAGCAGCCGCCGGGCGCGCCAGGAGGCGGTGGAGGGGGCCCTCCGGTCCGCCAGGAGGTTCGACGCGCAGGACACGGGCGGCGACCCCGTGACCACCGCCACGCACCTGGCCGTCGAGATGGTCGCCACCGACATCATGGTGTTCGCCGGGATCAGGTTCGAGGAGGCCGAGGAGGCGTTGCGGGAGGACGAGGCCGATCTGGAGGTCCCCCACCCCCCGGGGGTCCCGTGGCTGCCGTGGCTGCCGTGGCGTCCGCCCGTGGACAGGTACCGGCACCGCTGGTACTCGTGGCGCCGGGGGCGCCGCTGACCGCCCGGGCGAATCCTCCACCGGGGCAATAACGCGGACATGAGTCCCCCAACCCGGCTTTCCGGCCGCGGGGCGGGGGCAGGACCCGAGGGCGGGCGCGTGCCGCGCCGTGCGCACGACGACAGCGGGGGACTCATGCGGGCTCTGATGGTGACGCCGATGACGGCCGGGTCGGTGACGGTGGACGAGGTCGACCCGCCGGTGCCGGAGGAGGGGGAGCTCCTCGTCGACGGCGTGGCGCTGGGAATCTGCGGGACCGACAAGGAGATCGCCGACGGCGAGTACGGCACCGCCCCGCCCGGCCACGACCGCCTCGTCCTGGGGCACGAGTCCCTCGGCCGGGTGCGCCAGGCGCCGCCCGGCTCCGGATTCGTCCCGGGCGACCTGGTGGTCGGCATCGTCCGCAGGCCCGACCCCGTCCCCTGCGGGCCGTGCGCGCACGGGGAGTTCGACATGTGCCGCAACGGCCGGTTCACGGAGCGCGGCATCAAGGAGGTCCACGGCTACGGCTCGGAGCAGTGGACCGTCCCGGCCGACTACGCGGTCCGGCTCGACCCGGCCCTGGAGGAGGTCGGCGTCCTGATGGAGCCGACCACGATCGTGGCGAAGGCGTGGGAGCACGTGGAGAGCATCGGCCGCCGTGCCTGGTTCGAGCCGCGCACCGCGCTCGTCACCGGCGCCGGGCCCATCGGGCTCCTGGCGGCCCTGATCGGGGTCCGGCGCGGCCTCGACGTGCACGTCCTCGACAGGGTCGGGAGCGGCCCCAAGCCGGACCTGGTCGCCGCGCTGGGGGCGACCTACCACACGGGGGGCGTCGCGGAGATCGCCCAGGAGTTCGCGCTCGACGTGATCATCGAGACCACCGGCGCGGAAGCCCTCGTCCTCGACGCGGCGGTCCACAACGCCGCCGACGGGATCGTCTGCTACGTCGGCCTCAGCGCCGGCCGCGCCCGCGTCGAGGTGAGCCCCGGCCGCCTGAGCCGGAGGCTGGTCCTGGACAACGACGTGCTCTTCGGCTCGGTCAACGCGAACCGCCGCCACTACGAGCTGGCGGCGCGGCACCTGGCCGCGGCCGACCGGGACTGGCTGCGGGGACTCATCACCCGCCGGCTCCCGCTCGACCTGGCCCCCCGGGTGTTCGCGGAGCCCGCCGGCGACCAGGTGAAGGTGGTCATCGACCTCTGACCCCGCGGCGGAGGGGGCGGGCCCGGCCCGCGCCCTCCGCCGCGAACCCGTACCCCGCCTCGGGGCCACGTGGTGGCGGCGACGGGGAACTCGTCGGGCGCCTCGGCCGGGGCGGCCCGCCCCGGGGACCGGCGGGGGCGGCCGTCGAGCTCGGCGGCCACCCCGTCCAACCCCCTCCTGCGCCCCCTCGCGGTGTACGGGCAGTGCCTCCGGCCGACCCGCTAGCCGGGGTAGGGGCGGCGCTCGCGGGCCTCGCGCAGGGCCTGCGCCCACCAGGCCAGCTGGCCCAGCATCCGCTCCACGGCCGCCTCCGCGCCGGACATGTCCACGGCGGGCTCGCCGTCGTCGCCGAACATCGACTGCGCGTTGTGCAGGCTGACGGTGTCCCGGATGGTCGCGGTGTGCAGCTCCGAGAAGACCGAGCGCAGCTGCTCGATCGCCCGCAGGCCGCCGGACATCCCGCCGTAGGAGACGAACCCCACGGCCTTGGCGAACCACTCCCGGCGCGCGGAGTCGATCGCGCTCTTGAGCCCGCCGGGGTAGCCGTGGTTGTACTCCGGCGTGACGACCACGAACCCGTCGGCGGCGTCGACGACCTCCGCCGCGTGGGGCGCCATCGGCCCGCCGTGGCCGTCCTCGGGGCCGATGCCGTCCACGTCCAGGACGTCGAACCGCAGGCGGGGGTCGGGGTGCTTCGCCGTGCGCTCCACGAACCACCGCGAGACGGCGGGGCCGGTGCGGCCCCTGCTGTTGCCAGCGAGGATGACCGCGATCCGAAGGTTTTCCATGTGGTCCTCGTCGTCTTCGTGCCTGACGGCCCTGGGCACGCGGGGACCGGCGGCCCCACGGGGATTCGGGCGGAACGGCGTCCGTTCTCTTCCGGGTGACGGAACAACGTTAGGACCTGAACCGCGATTCAGGTCAAATCAGGCGCGCTGGAAACGGAACCGGGCCGGGCGCCGAAGACGGCGCCCGGCCCGGCCGGAACACGCGGAACCTAGGACAGGCCGAGCTCGCGCTCGAAGCCGCCCTCCTCCAGCCGCTCCCTCACGGTCTGGAGGAAGCGTCCGGCGTCGGCGCTGTCGATCAGGCGGTGGTCGTGGGCCAGCGACAGGTAGACCATCGAGCGCACCGCGATCACCTCGCCGCCCATGGCCGGGTCCTCGACCACGACGGGGCGCTTGACGATCGCGCCGGTGCCGAGGATGGCCACCTGCGGCTGGTTGATGATCGGCGTGCCGAACAGGGCGCCGGTGCACCCGGTCTCGGCGATGGTGAACGTGCCGCCGCCCAGCTCGTCCGGGCCGAGCCTGCCGGTGTGGGCACGCTCGCTCAGGTCGGTGATCGTGCGGGCGAGCCCGTCCAGGTCGAGCTTGCCCGCGTCCTTCACGACCGGGGCGAGCAGACCGCGCTCGGTGTCCACCGAGACGGCGAGGTTCTCGACGTCGTGGTAGGTCACCTCCTGCTTGTCACCGTCGATGACCGCGTTGAGCTTGGGGTGGGTCCTGAGGGCCTCGACCGCGGCCAGGCCGAAGAACGCGAAGAAGTCCGGGGCGGCCCCGTCCCGCTTGGCGACCTGCTCGCGCAGGCGGGCGATCTTGGTGACGTCCACCTCGATGACCTGCGTGGCCGTCGCGGAGACGTGCAGCGACTCCACCATGTGGTCCGCGATGGACTGGCGCAGGCGGGTCAGCTTCTCGGTCCGACCGCGCAGCGAGGTGTCGGCGGCGACCTTGCGGGGAGCCGAGGAGGGCGCCGCGGGGGCGGCGGCGCGCGCGGCGGCGGCCTTCTGCTCCTCCGCCGCCTTGAGCACGTCCTGCTTGCGGATGCGGCCGCCCACGCCCGTTCCGCTCACGCGGCCCAGGTCCACGCGGTGCTCGGACGCGAGCTTGCGCACCAGCGGCGTCACGTACGCCTCGGTGACGGCGTCGGTGCCGGAGGCCCGGCCGGTGCCGCTGAGGGTCTCGATGTCCACGGAGGGGCCGTCGTCCGCCGAGTCCGCGCGCGCGGCGGGGGCGGGCTCCGCCTCCGGCTTCGCGTCGGCCTCCGGCTTCGGGGCGGGCTCGGGCTTCGCTTCGGCCTTCGGCTCCGGCGTGGGCTCGGCCCGGGGGGGCGCGGGCGCCTCGGAGGCCGAGGGCGCCTCGCCCCCGGTGCCGCCGATGACGGCGATCTCGGCGCCGATCTCCACGGTCTCGTCCTCGTCCACCAGGATCTTGGTGAGTACACCGGCGACCGGGGACGGGATCTCGGTGTCCACCTTGTCGGTGGAGACCTCGAGGAGCGGCTCGTCCACCTCGACGGTGTCGCCCACGTTCTTGAGCCACTGGGTGACGGTCCCCTCGGTGACGCTCTCACCCAGGGCGGGCATGGTCACCGACGTGGTGGGGCCGTCGGAGGACGGGGCGGGGGACGCGGCCGGCTCGGGCTCCGGGGCGGCCTCGGGCTCCGGGGCGGCCTCCGGCTCGGGCTCCGGCTCCGCCTCGGGCTCGGCGGTCTCGGCGGCGGGCGCGGACCCGGCCTCGTCGGTGCTCTCGCCTTCGCCGCCGATGACGGCGATCTCGGCGCCGATCTCCACGGTCTCGTCCTCGTCCACCAGGATCTTGGTGAGTACACCGGCGACCGGGGACGGGATCTCGGTGTCCACCTTGTCGGTGGAGACCTCAAGGAGCGGCTCGTCTACCTCGACGGTGTCGCCCACGTTCTTGAGCCACTGGGTGACGGTCCCCTCGGTGACGCTCTCACCCAGGGCGGGCATGGAAACGGAAGTCGGCATGGGTTCCTCGTTGGATCTGGGCGCGGTCTCTGCCCAACCCCTTGACTGGGCAGCGCGGATGTGTGCGGGGGCGGGCCGTGTGGGCCCGCCCCCGGGTGGTGCGGTCAGTCGTGGACGTGCAGCGGCTTGCCGGCCAGGGCCAGATGCGCCTCGCCCAGCGCCTCGGACTGGCTCGGGTGCGGGTGGATGAGCTGGGCCACCTCGGAGGGCAGCGCCTCCCAGTTGTAGATGAGCTGGCCCTCGGCGATCAGCTCGCCGACGCGGCTGCCGACCATGTGGACGCCCAGCACCGGCCCGTCCTTCTCGGCGATGACCTTGATCGCGCCGGAGGTCTGGAGGATCTGGCTCTTGCCGTTGCCCGCCAGGTTGTAGTTCATCTCCACGATGTCGTGGCCGCGCTCCTTGGCCACCGCGGAGGTGAGGCCCACCGAGGCGACCTCGGGCTCACAGTACGTGACCCGGGGAACACCGTCGTAGTCGATCGCGGGCGGGTTCTGCCCGGCGATGTGCTCGGCGACGAAGATGCCCTCGGCGAAGCCCACGTGGGCGAGCTGGAGGGTGGGGATGAGGTCGCCCACGGCGTAGACGCCGCCGACGCCGGTGTGCAGGTTCTCGTCGACCTGGACGAAGCCGCGGTCCAGGGTGATCCCCTGCTCCTCGTAGCCCAGGCCCTCCGAGACGGGGCCGCGGCCGATGGCGACCAGCAGCACCTCGGCGTCGAGGGTCCTGCCGCCCTGGAGGGTGACCGTCACGCCGGAGTCGGTGGTCTTGACCGACTCGAACGGGGTGCCGAGCTCGTACTTGATCTTGCGCTTGCGGAAGGCGCGCTCCAGCAGCTTGGAGCTCGACTCCTCCTCGACCGGCACCAGGTGCGGCAGGGCCTCGACGATGGTGACGTCGGCGCCGTAGGAACGCCACACGCTGGCGAACTCCACGCCGATCACGCCGCCGCCCAGGACGATGACGGACTCGGGGACCCGGCCCAGGTCGAGGGCCTGGTCGCTGGTCATGACCTTCTCGCCGTCGATCTCCAGGCCCAGGGTCTTGGGCTTGGAGCCGGTGGCCAGGACGATGTTGCGGCCCTTGTACACCGCGTCGCCGACGGTCACCTCGTCCTTGCCGGTGAGCTTGCCCTCGCCCTCGACGACGGTGATCTTGCGGGACTTGACGAGACCGGTCAGGCCCTTGAAGAGGCCGCCGATCACCTTGTCCTTGTACTTGTGCACGGCCTCGATGTCGATGCCCTCGAAGCTGGCCTTCACGCCGAAGGCCTCGCTCTCCTTGGCGGAGTCGGCGACCTCGGCGGAGTGCAGGAGGGCCTTGGTGGGGATGCAGCCGCGGTGCAGGCACGTGCCGCCGAGCTTGTCCTTCTCGATCAGGACGACGCTCATGTCCAGCTCGGCGGCGCGGAGCGCTGCCGCGTAGCCGCCGCTGCCGCCGCCAAGGACGACGAGGTCGAAGGTGCCGCCGTTCTCACTCACGGGAACGAACTCCTAGTTGTGGTGGCTGGTGTGGGTGGTGGATCCGCGGGTGGCGCCCACAGAGGGGGGAGGGTGTCGGCGACCGCGGTGGCCGTGCGCGGGCGGTGTCCCGGCTCACTGGGACGGAACCCGCGCACGGTGACTACTCGGCGTACTCCTCGGCGATGCGGACCAGGGTGCGGGTTCCCGCGCCGGTGCCGCCCTTCGGGGTGTGGCCGTGCGGACCGCCCTGGTTGAAGGACGGGCCCGCGATGTCGAGGTGCGCCCACTTGACGCCCTCGCCGATGAACTCCTGGAGGAAGACGCCCGCCGAGAGCATGCCGCCCCAGCGCTCGCCCGCCACGTTCGCGATGTCGGCGACCGCGGAGTCGAGCCCCGCCCGCAGCTCGGAGGGGAGCGGCATCGGCCAGGAGGCCTCGCCCTCCGCCCCGGCGGCGGCGACGACCGCATCGCGCACGCCGTCGTCGTTGGCCATGACCGCGAACACCCGGGTGCCGAGCGCGACCAGCTGCGCGCCGGTCAGCGTGGCGATGTCCACGACCAGGTCGGGCTGGTCCTCCTGGGCCCGGACCAGGGCGTCCGCCATGACCAGGCGGCCCTCGGCGTCGGTGTTGAGGACCTCGACGGTCTTGCCGCCGTAGATGCTCAGCACGTCGGAGGGGCGCTGGGCGGTGCCGCTGGGCATGTTCTCCGCCACGGCCAGGTAGCCGACGGCGTTGACCTTCAGGCCCAGGGTGGAGATGGCGCGCATGGCGGCGAGCACGGAGGCGGCGCCGGCCATGTCGGACTTCATCCAGTCCATCGAGCCCGCGGGCTTGAGGGAGAGGCCGCCCGAGTCGAAGGTGATGCCCTTGCCGACGAAGGCGACGGTCCTGGTCGCCTCCGGGTGGCTGTGGGCGAGGCGGACCAGGCGGGGCGGGTTGGACGAGCCCTGGCCGACGCCGGTCAGGCCGCCGTAGCCGCCCTCGGACAGTGCCCGCTCGTCCAGGACCTCGATCTCGAGGCCGGCCTGCTGGGCGATCTCCTGGGCGGCGGCGGCCAGGTCCTCGGGGACCAGGTCGGCCGGGGCGGTGTTGACCAGGTCGCGCGTGAAGTTGACGGCCTCGGCCATGACCGCGGCGCGCTCGACGGCCGCCTCCGCGCCCGGCGCGGAGCAGGCCAGGACCAGGGAGCCGGCGGCGCGGCCCTCGGCCTGCTCGCGGGCCTCGTCACCGGTGCGGTACCGGTCGAAGACGTAGGTTCCGAGCTGGGCGCCGAGGGCGACGGCCCCGGCCTCGGCGGCGCTCCCGGCGGGCAGGGCCAGGACCACGCGGCCGGCGCCCCCGGGGCGCGAGGCGAGCGACCGCAGGGCGGCGCCCGCGGCGCGGGACAGGACGTCGGGGTCGACGGGGCCCTCGGCGGGCGCCGGGCCGAGACCGACCGCGACGACGACCGGGGCCCTGACGGCTCCGAGGGAGGCAATGGTGTGCACCTCCTCGGGTGCGCCGCTCGCTCCCAGGAGCGACAGGGTCGGGGCGAGGCCGCCCGGGAAGGCGGCGTCGACGTCATGCGCGCCCGACGCGGGTTCCGGAGCGTCGCCTCCGGAGTGGTAGCCGACGACAACCGCGTCGGCGTCGAGCGAACTGGGGGACTCCGTGTTTACTGCCAACGACGTGCTCACACCCCCGATGCTAGTCGCCTCCCGTGCCGGGCGGGGACGCGGCACCCCGGCTCCCCAGGGGGTCTGACGCCGCGCTCCGCGCGACCGGGGGCGGGGGGTGTTCCCGGGGGCGGCCCCGGCCCGCCCGCGCGGTGAGAGGGCCCCTGGTCGCCCACCGGGGGCGTCGCACGCCCGCTCCCCGGGGCTCGCGCCTGCCCGTGCGGGAGGACCGTGAAACTCCGTGTGAAAAAATGTGACGATGGCGACATCCCGCCACCGGAGGCGACCGCACGGCCGTGAACCCCCTGGTGGGAACCGTGCCCGGCCTCACACCCACGCGGTCGCCGCGGCCGCCGCCACCAGCGCCGCGGTCGAGGCCGTCTCCACCAGGGCGCCCAGGACGTCGCCGGTGATCCCGCCGAGGCGCCGCACCGCCCGGCGCAGCAGCGCTCCGGCGGCGACCAGGCCCGCCGCCGCAGCGAGGGCGTGGGCCGCGGCCAGGGCGGGCGCCTGCGCAGCCCCCGTGAGGCAGAGGGCGGCGACGAACGCCACGGCCGCCGCCGCACGCGGCCGGCACACCGTCCCCGCCACGAAGGCACCCAGGCCCCCGGACCGCGCCGACGGCACCCGGGGGACGCACGCCAGCGTCACCGCCAGCCGTCCCGTCGCGCCCGCGACGGCGGCCCCGGACAGGGCGGCCCAGGGCGAGGCCGCCACCAGCTGTCCCAGCGCCAGGGCCTGTGCCGCCATCGCCACCACGACCGACACCACGCCGAACGGTCCGATGTCGGACCGCCGCATCACCTCCAGCGCCCCCTCCGCCGGCCTGCCGCTCCCCAGGCCGTCCGCCAGGTCGGCCAGCCCGTCCAGGTGCAGCCCCCGCGTCGCGAGCGCGCCCAGGCCCACGGAGAGCACCGCCGCCAGGGAGGGGGCCAGGCCGGCCCAGGCGCCGGCCGCCGCGACCGCGCCGGAGAGGAGGCCCAGGACCGCGCCGACCACGGGCGCCCACGCCATCGCCCAGCCGGCGGCCGCCCGGTCCACCCGCCCCGCCCGCACGGGGAAGGCGGTGAACGTGCCCAGGGCCATCCGGGCCCCCGCGATCGCGTCGGCCGCGGCCGGGACCGCGGAGGGGGGACCGCCCTCCGTCGGCCCGCCCGTCACGGCAGCTCCAGGACGCGGCCGGCCGTCACGAGGACCACGTCCTCGGACTCGGCTCCCACCCACTGGTTCAGCCGGCCGAGGTGGTCGCGGAAGAGCCGGCCGGAACGGGTCGCGGGCACCACCCCCGACCCCACCTCGTTGGTGACGGCCACGACGTAGGCCCGGGTCCCGCGCCAGGCCTCCAGCAGGTCCCGGACCGCCGCCTCCACCCGCTCCTCGGCGTCGGGGGGCGGCGCCTCGTCCCACAGCCCCGCCTCGTCCATCACCCGGGTCAGCCAGGTGCCGAGGCAGTCGACCAGGACCGCCCCCCTCTCCCGCCGGAGCAGCGGGGCCAGTTCCGCGGTCTGCTCGGTCCGCCACCACCAGGGGCGGCGGCGCACGTGCCTGTCCACCCGGTCGGCCCACTCGGGGTCCTCGGACGGATCCGGCTCCGGCCCGGTCGCCGCGTACACCACCCTGGGCTCCGCGAGCAGGCGCAGCTCCGCCTCCGTCGACTTCCCCGAGCGGGCGCCGCCGGTGACCAGGGTCCGGTGCGGCCCCTGCGGGCGCGGCTCCGGCCACACCGACGGCGGGCACGACATGACCTGGCCGTCCCCGGGGGCCAGGGCGCCCCACAGCCGCGCGCGCCGGGCGAACTCCTGCTGAGAGGGGATCCGGTGGTCGCCGCCCACGGCCACGACCGCGGTGGTCACCCCGATCACCCCCGAGCGCCGCAGCTCGCCGATGACCTCCGGGCGCCGCGCGGCGTCCACGACGACCATGTCCACCTGCTGTTCGGGCCGTGCCGAGGAGTAGCCGGAGAGCCCCTCCGCCCGTGCCTCCACAGGGGGGCCGCCGGGCAGCGGGCCCGGGCCCGACCGGGCGTAGAGCAGCCTGCCGCCGTCGGCGGCCTCGACCAGGCAGCCGTCCGGCGTCGCGGACACGGTGTATCCCGGGGGCACGGGCCCGACCGCGCCCGCCTCGCGGACGCGGAAGCGGTCGTCGACGGTCACGCGCACGGGCAGGCGGCGTTCGGCCAGGGCCTTGTTGCAGGAGGAGCAGGTGCACTGCGGTGCGGGCCAGCCCGCGGGGCCCGCCGTCCCCTGAAATCGGATACGCACCGGAAAAGTAAACAGCATGCCGGACCGCGCCTTGGTTAAGCTCGGCACAGGATCACGGTGACCACCACCGCGGCCTGCGTGACGAAGGGCGGTCGAACATGGCGTGGACCTGGCGGTACTTCGAGGCCGACGGCGCCGACCCTCTGGCGGAGGACCTGCCGTCCGAGTCGTTCACCTCGCGTGGCGACGCGGAGAGCTGGCTGGGGGAGAACTGGCAGGAGCTCGCCGAGGGGGGTGTCGGCCGCGTCGCCCTCCTGGAGGACGACCGGGAGGTCTACGCGATGGCCCTGGAGCCCGTCGAGTAGGGCGTCCGCGCCGCGCGCGGCGGGTCCGGCGCCTCCCCGGCGCCTGCGCGGAGCGCATGAACGCCCCCGGTGCCTGCGCCGTCCGGGGAACGCCCGGGCCCGTGGCCGGGCTGCCGTCCGGCCACGGGCCCGGGGGCGGCCGCCCGACTAGATGCCGTGGACGTCCTCGGGGCTCTTCGTCAGCGCGGGGTCGCGCTGGACGCTGTCGCCGAGGACCTCGTCGATCCGCTCCAGCAGGTCCGCGTCGAGCCGGACGCCCGCGGCCTTCACGTTGCCCTCGACCTGCTCGGGGCGGGAGGCGCCGATGATCGCCGACGACACGTTCGGGTTCTGGAGGACCCAGGCCAGGGACAGCTGCGCCAGGGTCAGGCCCGCCTCGGCCGCCAGCGGCTCCAGCCGCTGGACCCGCTCCAGCAGGACCTGGTCGCCGACCTTGTCGGCGATGGCCTGCTTGATCTTGGGATCGGTCGCGCGCGATCCCTCCGGCAGGTCCTGGCCCGGCTTGTACTTGCCGCTCAGGACGCCTCCCGCCAGGGGCGACCACACGATCTGGCCGATGCCCTCGCGCTCGCAGACCGGGACGACCTCGGACTCGACGACCCGCCACACCATGTTGTACTGCGGCTGGCTGGAGACGATCCGGTCGAAGCCCATCTCGTCGGCGATCCTCAGCGCCTGCTCGATCTCGTCCGCGCGCCACTCCGAGACGCCGATGTAGAGGACCTTGCCCTGGCGGACCAGGTCCTCGAACGCCCGCATCGTCTCCTCCAGGGGGGTGGAGTAGTCGAACCGGTGCGCCTGGTACAGGTCCAGGTAGTCGGTCCCGAGGCGGCGCAGGGAGTCCTCGGCGCCGCGGAGGACGTGCTTGCGGGAGAGGCCGCGGTCGTTCCTGCCGTCGCCCATGGGCCAGTAGACCTTGGAGAAGATCTCGAGGCCGTCCCGGCGCTCGCCCTTCAGCGCCCGGCCGAGCACCTCCTCGGCCTTGCCCCCGGCGTACACGTCCGCGGTGTCGAACGTGGTGATGCCCGCGTCCAGGGCCGCGCGGACACAGGCCGCGGCCGTGTCCTCCTCCACCTGGGAGCCGTGGGTGAGCCAGTTCCCGTAGGCGATCTCGCTGACCATGAGACCGCTGTTGCCTAGATGCCGAAAGTCCATGGGCAGCACTCTAGTGGGGGATCGTGTCGATTTGTCAGGAATGTAATGGCATGGCTGGGACCGCTCCCGCGCCGGGGAAGAGTGAAGGGCCGGTGCGGGCACCGGCCCTACTCACGTGGCGCGGGGGGCGGGAAGGCGCGGGGCGTCTAGCGCGCGCCGCGGGGCGTCGGGTCCTCGCCGACCTTGAGCCGCGGCTTGGGCAGGCGCAGGCGGCGGAACTGCAGCTGGCGCATGGCCGCGTACATCCCGATGCCCCGGATGGCGGTGTCGTCGGGGAAGTACTCCAGGGCGCGCTTCTTGACGGCGCGTCCCACCAGGACGCCCTCGCCGATGATCGTCACCATCATCAGCGGCCAGGCCACGTAGGCCACGCCGACCTGGAAGAGCGGGTTGTTGATGAACAGCAGGGCGATGATGAGGATCGAGAACGGCAGGAAGAACTCGCTGGCGCTGCGGCGCGAGTCGATGTAGTCGCGGGCGAACGCGCGGGCCTCGCCCAGGTCCTGCTGGCGGTAGTAGCGGGCCTCGTCCTTGGGCACGCCCTTGAGGCCGCCGGAACTCCGGACGGTCTGGCCGCGTTGACGGTCGAGACGGTCCCGGTAGGCGCGGTAGGCCTCCTTACGGCTCTCGGGGGCCTTCACCGGCTTGCGGGGGATCGTCTCGGATTCCCTGCGCTTTGGGGTGGGGACACCCTTCTTGGGGGTGTATCCCTTAGGTTGGGTGGCCTCAGTGGCCTCGGGGCTGGCGGATTCGGAAGAGTGCGAATCCGTGGCTGCGGAAGCGGAGCGACGTCGGAACACACCCACAGGGTAGCCGGTCATAGCTTTATGGCGACCGCGGGCCAGACCGCGTAGGGTTGGGCAAAGCGCCCGCTGGGAACAGCCGATGTACGCACCGAGAAGGGGACGGCCACGCCGATGAGCGTGTTTCAGCGACTTTCGATGATCTTCAAATCCAAGGCCAACAAGGCCTTGGACTCGGTCGAGGACCCCAGGGAAACCCTCGACTACTCGTACCAGAAACAGCTCGAACTCCTGCAGAAGGTCCGTCGTGGGGTGGCGGACGTCGCGACCTCCCGCAAGCGGGTCGAGCTCCAGATCCAGCAGCTGGAGCAGCAGTCCGGCAAGCTGGAGAACCAGGGCCGGGCGGCCCTGACCCAGGGCCGCGAGGACCTCGCCCGCGAGGCCCTCACCCGCCGCTCCGGCCTGGCCACCCAGATCGAGGGCCTGCGCGAGCAGCACGCCAACCTCCAGGGCGAGGAGCAGAAGCTCACGCTGGCGGCCCAGCGCCTCCAGGCCAAGGTGGACGCCTTCCGCACGCGCAAGGAGACCATCAAGGCGACGTACACCGCCGCCCAGGCCCAGACGCAGATCAGCGAGGCCTTCTCCGGCATCTCCGAGGAGATGGGCGACGTCGGCATGGCGGTCCAGCGTGCCGAGGACAAGACCGCCGAGATGCAGGCCCGCGCCGGCGCCGTCGACGAACTGCTCGCCTCCGGCGCGCTCGACGACGTCACCGGCACCGCCAAGGACGACATCCAGAGCGAGCTCGACCGGATGGCCAGCACCACCGGCGTCGAGGCCGAGCTGGAGCGCATGAAGATGGAGCTCGGCGGCGGCAGCTCCACCCCTCAGATCGAGGGCGGGAACGGCGCCGGCAGCACCGGGAACCGGGAGGGCTCGTGATCGTCCGCATCATGGGTGAGGGCCAGGTCGACCTGACCGACGCCGACCTGCAACTGCTCAACTCCTTCGACTCCGCGCTGGAGTCGGCGATCGAGTCGGGTGACGAGGAGACGTTCCGCCAGGCCCTGCACGACCTTCTCGCGAAGGTCCGGGAGGACGGCAGGCCGCTGCCCCCCGACGCCCTGGAGCCGTCCGAGTTCATCCTTCCGCACGCCGACGCCAGCATGGAAGAGGTGCGGCAGATGCTCCAGGACGACGGGCTCATCCCCGGCTAGGACCGTTCCTCTCCGTCCGCGCACACCGCATCCGTCCAGGTGTGCGCCGGACAGGGGCAGCGGGATCCGACAGGCCCGCCACGGCCGGTCGGAACCGCGCTCGGTGCCTGCGCGCGCGTGTTTTCGCCGAGGCCGCCGTGACACCGTCACGGCGGCCTCGGCGTGTGCGGGGGCCGGTGTGCGCCGGAACACCCCGCGCCCGGCCGCCCCGGCGGAACCCGGCGCCCCCGCGTCCCCGTTGACCGGAGAGGGGGACGCACCGTGGGGAACACGCTGTACACCGCTTTGACCCCTTTCTCACCTGTGCGAACTACACTCCGAGACAGTCGGGGAGAGGAGTGCGGCATGGCTGGTTCCAAGTTCAGGCCGGACCGCGGGCTCACCACCCGGATGGTGACGACCATGGGCCTCCTGGCCCTGGTGTACGCGGCCTTCGTGGTCGGACTGGTCCTGGTGGGGCTCAACGTGTGGCTCGTGGTCCTCCTCGTCGCCGGGTTCGCGCTCTTCAGCTACTTCGCCTCCGACAAGATCGCCATGTTCTCCATGGGCGCCAGGGAGGTCACGCCCCAGCAGGCGCCCGAGCTGCACGCCGTGGTCGACCGGCTGTGCGCCATGGCCGACATGGCCAAGCCCAGGGTCGGGGTCGCCGACACCGACGTCCCCAACGCCTTCGCCACCGGCCACAACGAGAAGAGCGCGGTCATCTGCGTGACGACCGGCCTCATGCGCCGCCTGGAGGGCCCCGAGCTGGAGGCGGTCGTCGCCCATGAGCTGTCCCACATCGCCCACCGCGACGTCATGGTCATGACCGTCGCCGGGTTCCTCGGCATCGTCGCGGGCTTCCTCACCCAGGCGGGCCTGCGCTTCGCGATGTTCGCCGGGGCGAGCCGCGGCAACAACAACGGGCCGGCGCCCGCGGTGGTCGCCCTCCTGGTCGTCCTGGTCAGCGCCGTCGCCTGGGCGCTCAGCTTCCTGCTCACCCGGGCGCTGTCCCGGTACCGGGAGCTCTCGGCCGACCGGGCCGCCGCCTACCTGACCGGGCGCCCCTCCGTGCTGGGGAGCGCCCTCACCAAGATCACCGGCGACATGGCGCGGATCCCGAGCCGCGACCTGCGCCAGGTGGAGCCGTTCAACGCGTTCTTCTTCACCCCCGCGCTCTCCCGCGAGGGGTTCAGCTTCAGCCGGCTGGTCGCGACCCACCCCCCGGTCGACCAGCGCCTGTCCCAGCTCTCCGAGATCTCCCGGCAGCTCGGACAGGGCCGCTGAGCGGGGTCGCGGCGGGCGCCACCCGACCGACGAGGGAGCACACGATGAGTTTCTGGCGGGCCCTGCTGGGCCGCTCCAAGCCGACCGCACCCGACCTCGACGCCCTCTTCGGCCTGCCCTCGGCGGCCGTCACCCTGCGGGCCGCGGCCGGGTTCCGGCCCACCGGCACGGGGTCCGTCGCCTTCCGCGCCACCGAGGGCGCGGCCTTCGCCGACCTGGAGCGCGACATCACCGCGCTGCTCGACGCCGGCGACGGGCCGCCGGTCGACCAGGTCACCGACGACTACGGCTACACGTGGCTGGTCGTCCGCACGCACGACCCGGCGGGAGCGGAGGGGGAGGTCACCGACCCCGACATCACCGGCCTGGTCACCGACCTGCACGCCGTCAACTCCACCCTGGAGGCCAACGGGTACGGACCCTCGCTCCTGTGCTCCCTCGTCGGGTTCACGGACGGGACGCGCTCCCTGGGCCTCGTGTACCTGTACAAGCGCGGGACCTTCTACCCCTTCGCGCCCACCGGCGACGGCCGGCACAGGGACAACGCCCTCGAACTCCAGCTCGAGGCCGCCGTCGGCGACGACCTGCCCCTGGAGCGGGACCGCTCCCGCTGGTTCCCGGTCTACGGCGCGCCGGGCCTGTGACCCGGGGCGCGGCCCCGTCCCGGCGGCACGGACCGCGCCGGGAGATGGCGTCCCGGGGCCGGACAAATTACCCTGGGGGGACGAGCACACCCGTGCTTCGCCGGAACCTCCCCCACGCCAGGGGGCACTGGGGAACGGTGGCAGGGAGAACACAGCGGCGGCACGGCGGAATGCCGGACCGGCCCCGGGCGTTGGGACCCGTTGAAGAGGACAGGACCCGCCGCGGCGGGCCGGTCCCCCAAGCGACCAGGGGTCGCCAGGCAGCCGCAACCCCTTTTCAGAGGAGCTTTACAACATGACGGTTCAGAGCGAGGTCACCGAGGGGATCAACCTCACCGACGAGGCGTCCGGCAAGGTCAGGGCGCTTCTGGAGCAGGAGGGCCGGGACGACCTCCGTCTCCGTGTGGCCGTCCAGCCCGGTGGTTGCTCGGGGCTGCGTTACCAGCTCTACTTCGACGAGCGCGACCTGGACGGGGACGTGGTCACCGACTTCGGCGGCGTCGAGGTCGTCACCGACCGGATGAGCTCCCCCTACCTCGTCGGCGCCACGATCGACTTCGTGGACACCATCGAGAAGCAGGGGTTCACGATCGACAACCCCAACGCCACGGGTTCCTGCGCCTGCGGCGACTCCTTCAACTAGGGAGTACGCCCCCGCCGCCGGCCGCGGCGGGCGGCGGGGCACCGGGGGAGGGCGGACATCCGCCCTCCCCCTCGCCGTTTCCGCAGCCCCGCGCGGGGAATCCCGATGACGGAACCCCGGCCGGGAGCGGCACTCGGTACCCTGGGTCGGTCCGAAACGGGCACGTCCTCGGCCTGCCCGCACCCGTCCGGTCGCCCCGACCGGACGCCTCCCACCCAAGGAGCCTTCGTCCCGTGCGTATCGCGGTTGCCGGATCCATCGCCACCGACCACCTCATGTCCTTCGAGGGCCGGTTCGCGGAACAGATCATCCCCGACCAGATCCAGCAGTTGTCCCTCTCCTTCCTGATCGACGAGCTGGACGTCCGTCGCGGAGGCGTCGCGGCCAACATCTGCTTCGGCATGGGCGGCTTCGGCCTCGCCCCCGTCCTCGTCGGCGCGGCGGGGGCCGACTTCGAGGACTACCGCGCCTGGCTGGACCGCCACGGGGTCGACACGTCCGCCGTGTACATCTCCGAGCTGCGGCACACCGCCCGCTTCATCTGCACCACGGACCGCGACCAGAACCAGATCGCCTCGTTCTACGCGGGCGCCATGGCCGAGGCGCGCAACATCGAGCTCCAGGCGGTCGCGGAGCGGGTCGGCGGGCTCGACCTCGTCCTCATCGGCGCCGACGACCCGCTCGCCATGGTCCGCCACAGCGAGGAGTGCCGCACGCGCGGCATCCCCTTCGCGGCGGACCCCTCCCAGCAGCTGGCCCGGATGGAGGGCCCCGAGGTCCGCACCCTCATCGAGGGGGCGACCTTCCTGTTCGGCAACGAGTACGAGAAGGCCCTCGCGGAGCAGAAGACCGGCTGGTCCGACGCGGACGTCCTGAGCCGGGTCGGCACCCGCGTCACCACCCTCGGGGCCAAGGGCGCCCGCATCGACCGGGAGGGCGAGCCGGCCCTGCACGTCCCCGCGGCCTCGGTCGACAACCTCGTCGACCCCACCGGCATGGGGGACGCCTTCCGCGCGGGCTTCCTGGCCGCCCACTCCTGGGGCCTGTCCCTGGAGCGGGCCGCCCAGGTCGGCAACGCCACCGCCGTGCACTGCCTGGAGGCGGACGGCCCGCAGGAGTACACCATGACCGGCGCCTCCCTGCTGGAGCGCGTGGAGAAGTCGTACGGCGCCGCGGCCGCCGCCGAGGTCCGGCCGTTCGTCTGACCGGGGGCCCCGGGCGCCGTCCCCCGCCCGCGCGGGTCGGGGCGGTGCCCGGGAACCCGTAGAGTAGATAGTCGCGACCCGCACGACCCGATCCGATCCCGGACCGGGCCGCGCCCCGAACGGTCGGCCGTGCGCCCCAGGGCGCCCCGGCCGCCCGCACGGGGAGCCCCGTGCCCGCCGGTGCGCTGAAACGCGTACCGGTTACCTAGCCCAAGCCGTCCGCGCAGGGTCGCCGCGACGGTGGGGAACCCACCCCGGACCCCCGTGCCACGGCACGCGGTCGGGGCTCGGGCGCCGTGAGCGCCTCCCAGATCTAGGCAAGCCTTACCTGGGATTCCCTGATTCACCCTGAAAGGACATTGCATGCGCTACACCGGACCGAAGGTGCGGTTGTCCCGGCGCGCCGGCACCCCGCTGACCCGTAAGGCGGTCAGCTACTTCGAGAAGCGTCCGTACCCGCCCGGTGAGCACGGTCGCCGTGTCCGCCGCAACAGCAGCGACTTCGCCGTCCGTCAGGCGGAGAAGCAGAAGGTGCGCTGGTACTACGACCTGACCGAGAAGCAGCTGGTCAGGATCTACGAGAACGCGAAGAAGCGCTCCGGCCGCACCGGCGAGGAGATGCTCGCCGAGCTGGAGATGCGTCTGGCCACGGTCGTGCTGCGCGCCGGTCTGGCCGCGTCGATCTACGCCGCCCGCCAGTTCATCAACCACGGCCACATCACCGTGGACGGCAAGAAGGTCGACATCCCGTCGTACCAGGTCAAGCCCGGCCAGATCATCGAGGTCCGGGAGAAGTCCCGCACCATGGTGCCGTTCGTCGAGGCCGCCGAGGGCGTCCACGCGGACGACAAGATCGCCGGCTTCCTCGCGGTGAGCCACAAGGACCTGCGCATCGCGGTCATCGACCGCCCCAAGCGCGAGCAGATCCCGGTGCCCTTCGACGAGCAGCTCGTCGTCGAGTTCTACGCCCGCTAGTCGCGAACCCCGCGCCCCGCGCGCGTCCCCAGGGGCGCACCGGGGACCGGAGAGGCCGCGCGGACCCCGTCCGCGCGGCCTCGTCGTGTGCGGGCCGCCCTCCCGCGCCGCTCCCGGGAAACACCGGGCGGCGAATCGTTATCGCAACGGGATGGCGGAACGCGCGCCGGGGCCGGTTCAGTACATCCGGCGGATGTGAAACGCGCTACCCCGCCCCAGGGGCTCCTCGGCGAGGAACTCGTGCATCTTCATGCGGCACCACGCGGGGATGTCGGCCCTGGCGGCCGGGTCGTCCGCGGTGACCGCGATGACCGACCCGATGGGCACTTCTCCCAGTCTGGCGGCCAGCATGATGATCGGGACGGGGCACTTGCGGCCCACCGCCTCGACCGTGACCAGCGGGGCCTGCGGCGGATACCCGGGCACTGAACACCCCCTGCGCGTCGTCGTCCTGTCTCCCCATCCTGCCCCGCCCGGCCCCCTAAGGCGAACCCGGTTAAGGGCGTCGTAAACCCAGCGATACGCTCGCCTTGGTCTTTCCTCGCGAAGCTTCCGGAACCGCCGCCCACGAGCGGCGGGGTCGCCCGCGGGGAGGAGGGCCCGGGGGGACGCCGGGCCGCGCTCCGTAGCCAGCCGGGAGGGTATCCTCCGCGGGCGAACGGGCCCGGCTCCACGTACCGCCGCGCGTTCCGCGCAGGGGCGTCTGGCAACACGCTGACCAGGTAAGCCCATGAACGGCACGCCGGGCGGTTCGCGATAATGTTTCCCCTTGACAAGCTTTGGACACTTAGGCCGCCCGTGGAGGATCCACGGGCTTCACCGCTGGGAAGGCAATCCGTGAGTCCGACCCGCCAAGAAAATCGGCGCCCCAATCCGCGCCGATGGGCACCACGCGGCGCCGCGCTCGCCGTGCTGGGGCTGGCCGCGACCGGCTGCGCGTCGAACGATCTCACTCGTTTGGGCATGCCGGAGCCGATCACCGACCAAGCCGAGCGTGTTCTCTCGCTCTGGCAGGGCTCCTGGGTGGCGGCTTTCGCGGTCGGCATTCTCGTGTGGGGGCTGATCATCTGGTCAGTCATCTTCCACCGCAAGCGCTCTGAGCAGTTGCCGCCGCAGGTGCGGTACAACATGCCCATCGAAGCGCTCTACACCGTCCTGCCGATCGTCGTCATCTCCGTGCTCTTCTTCTTCACCGCGCGGGACCAGGCCATCATCCTGGACACCGACGAGCCGGCCGACGTGAACATCGAGGTCGTGGCCTTCCAATGGGCCTGGCAGTTCAACTACCTCGACGACACTAAGGAGAACGGCGGCGAGGTGCTCTTCTCCGAGACGGGCATCCCCAACCCGGACGGCACCGCCGACCCCTCGACGCAGACCACCCTGGTGCTTCCCGAGGGCGCGACCGTCCACTTCGACCTCCACTCGCCCGACGTCATCCACTCGTTCTGGATCCCCGAGTTCGGCTTCAAGATGGACGTCGTCCCCGGACGGGACAACGCGTTCCAGGCGAGCCTCACCGAGGACAGCGCGGGCCAGTACATCGGCCGCTGCGCGGAGCTGTGCGGGGTCGACCACACCCGCATGCTCTTCAACGTCGAGGTCCTTCCCCAGGACGAGTACGACGCCTGGGCCGCCGAGCAGGAGCAGGCGGCCGTGACCGCCGACAACGAGGCCGCCGAGGCCGTGGATTCCGGAGCGGACTCCGCCGACGGCTCGGGTGCCGAGGGATCGAATGCCGAGGGCACCGGTTCGGGCGCGGCCGACGCCGAGGAGAACGAGTAATGACCACGACGGCAACACCGGCTCGCACCGACGGCAAGGCGCCGTCGAGCGCGGGCTCGCTCATCGTCAACTGGCTGACGTCGACCGACCACAAGGTCATCGGGTACATGTACCTGATCACCTCGTTCGCGTTCTTCCTCTTCGGCGGCGTCCTGGCGCTCCTCATGCGCGCCGAGCTGTTCTCGCCGGGCATGCAGGTCATGTCCAACGAGCAGTTCAACCAGCTGTTCACCATGCACGGCACGATCATGCTGCTGATGTTCGCGACCCCGCTCTTCGTCGGGTTCTCCAACATCCTCATGCCGCTGCAGATCGGCGCCCCCGACGTCGCCTTCCCCCGGATCAACCTGTTCGGGTACTACCTGTACCTGTTCGGCAGCCTCATCGCCGTGGGCGGGTTCCTCACCCCGGGCGGCGCGGCCAGCTTCGGCTGGTTCGCGTACACGCCGCTGTCCGACGCGGTCCGCTCGCCGGGCCTGGGCGGCGACCTGTGGATCCTGGGCCTGGCCGTCTCCGGTCTGGGCACCATCCTCGGCGCGGTCAACTTCATCACCACCGGCCTGTGCATGCGCGCGCCCGGCATGACGATGTTCCGCATGCCGATCTTCACCTGGAACACGCTGCTCACCAGCGTCCTGGTGCTCATCGCGTTCCCGGTCCTGACCGCCGCCCTGATCGCCCTGGGCGCCGACCGCATGATCGGCACGCACGTCTTCAACGCCGAGCACGGCGGCGCCATCCTGTGGCAGCACCTGTTCTGGTTCTTCGGGCATCCCGAGGTGTACATCATCGCCCTGCCGTTCTTCGGCATCGCGACGGAGATCCTGCCGGTCTTCAGCCGCAAGCCGATCTTCGGCTACAAGAGCCTGGTGGCCGCCACCATCGCCATCGCGGGCCTGTCCGTCACCGTGTGGGCGCACCACATGTTCCCCACGGGCGCGGTCCTGCTGCCGTTCTTCTCCTTCATGACGTTCCTCATCGCGGTCCCGACCGGCGTGAAGTTCTTCAACTGGATCGGCACGATGTGGCGGGGGCAGCTGAGCTTCGAGACGCCGATGCTGTTCACGATCGGCTTCCTGGTCACCTTCCTCTTCGGCGGCCTGACCGGCGTGCTCCTGGCCTCCCCGCCGATCGACTTCCACGTCACCGACTCCTACTTCGTGGTGGCGCACTTCCACTACGTGGTCTTCGGCACCGTGGTGTTCGCGATGTTCGCGGGCTTCTACTTCTGGTGGCCCAAGTTCACCGGCAGGATGCTCAACGAGAAGCTGGGCAAGTTCCACTTCTGGCTGCTGTTCTTCGGCTTCCACGGCACGTTCCTGGTGCAGCACTGGCTGGGCGCCTCCGGGTTCCCGCGCCGCTACGCCGACTACCTGCCCGGAGACGGCTTCACCGAGCTGAACCAGATCTCCTCGGTGTCGTCGTTCGTGCTGGGGGCCTCGACGCTCATCTTCTTCTGGAACATGTACATCACCGCGAAGAGGGCGCCGCTGGTCACCGTGGACGACCCGTGGGGCTACGGCTGCTCGCTGGAGTGGGCCACCTCCTGCCCGCCGCCGCGGCACAACTTCACGTCGCTGCCGCGCATCCGTTCGGAGCGTCCCGCGTTCGACCTGAACCACCCGCACGCCGCGGTTCCGGCGGGCACGGACCCCGAGAGGAACTAGGGATCTCGCCATGAAGACGCAGGCCTATCTGTTCATGGGCATCTCGACCTTCTTCGGTCTTGCTGCCGCCCTGTACGTGTACTGGTCCTACCAGGACACCGGCGCCATCGAGTGGACGGGCACCACCGCCCTGGTGGTCTCCATCGGCTTCGGCTGGATGATCGGCTTCTGGCTCTGGCAGGCGGCCCGCCGCAGCGAGCGCTTCCACGGGCTCCCCGCGGAGGAGCGGCTGGACGGCGAGATCGCCGAGAACGCCGGGGAGTACGGGTTCTTCAGCCCGCACAGCTGGTGGCCGATGTTCGTCGCGATGGCCGTCGCGTTCACCGCGGTGGGCGTGGCCATCGGCTGGTGGATGGTGATCACGGGCGCCTTCGCGATCATCCTCACCTCGATCGGCTGGATCTTCGAGTACTACCGCAAGGAGTTCCAGCACTAGGACGCGCCGCCCCGAGCATCGGGCACATACCGTGCCCAAATGCGCACTCCGGGTAGTATGCGACTGTCACCACCCCGGTGGCCGGAAGACCTCGCACCGCGAGGCCGACCGGCCGCCGGGGTCGTGTTTTCGGTGACCCTGCCGTGGCGCGGGGCCTCGTGTCCGGTGCGCGGCGTGTCCGGGACCGGCGGCGTGCGAGGTGCCGTCCCGCGCACCGGGGCCACGTCGCAACCGACGCTGGAGGTCCTTGGCGTGAAGGGACGAGTCTTCCGTCCGGCGGTCCGCCGCCTCCTGGCCGCGGCCGCCGCGGTCGTCCTCGTGGCGACGGCCTGCACCACCGCGGGCGGGGACCCGGGAGGTCCCGGCGGGGAGGACGCGCCCGGCCCCGGGATCACCGTCACCCCCGGGACGGGCGCCGTCCTCGTGGCGCCCAACACGCCGGTGCGCGTGGAGGCCTCCGGCGGGACCATCACGGACGTCCGCGTGGAGCAGGTCGCCGCGGACGCGCTCGCGGAGGCCGGCGGAGGGGCGGGGGAGGCCGGGGCGGACGCGGAGGGGCCGGGGTTCCCGGGAACCCTGAGCGGGGACGGCACCCGGTGGAAGAGCGACCGGAACCTCGTCCCCGGCGCGGCGGTGAGCGTCTACGCCACGGCGGAGGACGCCGGCGGCGAGCAGACCGAGGTCGTCGCGGAGTTCCACACCGAGGGCGTCGACGGGGACTCACGCCTCGGGCTCGTCTCCAACTACCCGCAGAGCGGCCAGACCGTGGGCGTCGGCATGCCCGTCGTCGTCGGCTTCGACGTGCCGGTGGAGAACAAGGCCCAGGTGGAGAACTCCATCGAGGTGACCTCCGAGCACCCGGTCGAGGGCGCGTGGAACTGGGTCGACGACGAGACGGCGGTGTTCCGGCCCCGGGAGTACTGGGAACCCCGTCAGAAGGTCTCCGTCGACCTGAGGCTGGCCGGGGTGGAGGCGTCCGAGGGCGTCTACGGGACGGAGGACGACCGTGTCGACTTCGAGGTCGGCCGGGAGCTCGTCTCCACGATGCACGTTCCCGACCACGAGCTCCAGGTGGAGATCGACGGCGAGCTCGTGCGCACGATCCCGGTGAGCAACGGCAAGGGCCGCGAGCGCTTCAACACCACCACCTCCGGCACGCACGTCACCATGGAGAAGTACGCCGAGCTCGTGATGGACTCGGCGACGGTCGGCATCCCCGAGGGCTCGCCCGGCCACTACCGGCTCGACGTGGACTGGGCCGTGCGCACCTCCGACAGCGGCGAGTTCACCCACGCGGCGCCGTGGAACGGCGGTATCGGCCACGCGAACACCTCCAACGGCTGCACCAACATGTCGGTGCGGGACGCCCGGTGGTTCCACGACCAGGCGCTGATGGGCGACATCCTGGAGACCACCGGCACCGGGCGCGAACTGGAGTGGGACAACGGGTGGGGCTTCTGGCAGCGCTCCTGGAAGGAGTGGTTGAAGCACAGCGAGACCGGTGAGCCCCAGGTGACCGACGGCTCGGGCACCCCGGGCAGCGTGCACGGCGAGGGCCTGTAGCGGGCAGGGGCGCCGCCCGGGGTTCAGCCGCCCGCACGCCCCGGAGCCGTCAGCAGCGCCTCCAGGCGCTCGGCCGTGTGCTCCCAGGTCCACGTCCGCGCCACCCACTCCCGGCCGCGTGCGCCCATCTGGGCGGCGCGGTCGGGGTCCTTCAGGAGTCCGATGAGGGCCCGGGCCACGGGCCCGGGCCGCGAGCCGTCCACCACCCGGCCCGTCTCGCCCTCCAGGACGGCGTCGGGCGCGCCGCCGGAGTCGCCGGCCACCACCGGCAGCCCGGTGGCGGAGGCCTCCAGGTAGACCATCCCCAGCCCCTCCACGTCCAGGCCGCCCCGGCGGGTGCGGCACGGCATGGCGAACACGTCGCCCGCGTCGTGGTGGGCGGGGAGCTCCGCGGCGGGGACGGGGCCGGTGAAGACCACCGAGTCCATCCCCGCCGCCGCGGAGCGCAGCCGGGGGCCGTAGGGGCCGTCGCCGACGACGAGCAGGGCCGCGTCGGGCACGTCCGCCAGGACGCGGGGCCAGGCGCGGATCAGGGTGTCCTGGCCCTTGCGGGGCACCAGGCGCGACACGCACACCACGACGGGGCGCCCGCCCAGGCCGTGGCGCGCGCGGACCTCCCCGCCCCCCGCCCCGGGGCGGAACCGCTCGACGTCCACCCCCGGGGCCAGGCGGCGCATCCGGTCGGCGGCGGCCGGGGACAGGGCCCGGGAGAGCCGCCTGCGGGTGTAGTCGCCCAGGTAGGTCACGGTGTCGGTGGTGTCCCCGATCCGGCGCAGGGCCGTGCTCGCGCCGGGGACCACCGACCAGCCGGTCTCGTGCCCGTGGGTGAGGGCCACCTGGCGGCGGACCCGGCCGCGCAGGCCGCCCGCGAGCAGGCCCAGGGGCGCGGCGGCCCCGTAGAGCACCGAGTCGCAGTCCTCCAGCGCGGCGATGGCCCGCGCCCGCGCGGCCACCCGGGGGGAGGGGAGCAGCACGCCCGCCGCGTCGCGGACGACGGGGAAGGGCTGGCGCAGGTCGAAGTGCGGGTCCGCGGCGGCGTCGCCGGGGGAGGGGGAGGAGCAGTAGACGACCACGGAGCCCTCGGGCCGGCGCAGGGCCAGCTCGTGGACGAAGGACTCGATGCCGCCGGAGCGCGGCGGGAAGTCGTTGGTGATGATCAGGGTGCGCGACACGGGAGCGAGTCTAGGGCGTCTCGCGCGGTCGCCCCGGGAGAACCCGGCGTTCGGGCCGAACCGGGGCCGGCGGGCGCCGGGCCGCCTCCCTCGGGTGCGGCGGATCGGCCTGTGGTGATCTACGCCGTACAGGTAGCGGGACGCGGGGTGCCCGAGGCGGGAGGGGCAGGGATCCGGTTCCGCGTGCTGCACGCTCCCGCACGGACGACGCGGTGGCCGCGACCTCCCGGGAACCGGGGTGTCGCGGCCACCGCAGGGCCCCGCCGATCTGCCGCGGGGCCCCGGGACGCCTGCCGCCGCTACGGGCGGACGGCGGTCACGAAGTTGGAGCGGTAGTAGTCGTTCAGGGTCACCGTGCCGATGGGGCGGGACGACGTGGACGCGTGCACCATCACGTTGTCGCCCGCGTACATGCCCACGTGCTCCGGGCCGCTGCCGCCCGGGTAGAAGAACAGCAGGTCGCCGGGCTGCTTGTTCTCCCAGGACACCCGCTGGCCCGCGTTCACCTGGGAGTAGGTGGTGCGCGGCAGGCTCACGCCCGCGGCGCTCCAGGCGGCCTGGGTCAGGCCGGAGCAGTCGTACCCGTTGGGGCCGGTGCCGCCCCAGACGTAGGGCATGCCGATCTTGGAGTAGGCGAAGTCCAGGGCGGTCCTGGCGTTGCCCGAGGCGGGGCCGGTGTAGCTTCCGCCACCGCCGCCCCCTCCGGTGCTGCCGCCGTCCCCTCCGCCGGACCCGCCGACGTTCTCGGTCGCCGCCTCCTGCTCCTCGGCGGTCAGCTGGGAGAGCAGTTCCTCCTGCTCCGCGAGGGCCTCCTCGGCCTCCTCGGTGGCGTCCTCGGCCTCCTGGAGGGCCTGGGCCGCCTCCTCCTCGGTCTCGACCGCGGAGGCCTCCAGGGTCTCCAGGTTGGCGAGCTCCTCGGCGTACCGCGCCAGCTGCCCGTCGTTCTGGCCGGCGAGGTAGGTCAGGTCCGCCTGGTGGGCCAGGGCGTTCTCGGGACCGGTCGAGGTGACCAGCTCGTTGAAGGAGGTGAAGTCGGGGCTGGAGTAGGCGGCCCCGGCGAGCTTGCGCACGTCCAGGCCCAGCTCCTCCACGTTCTCCTCGGCGGCCTCGATCTCCGCCAGGACCTCCTCGAGCTTCTCCTCTGCGGCCTCGTGGGTCTCCTGGGCCTCGTTGTAGGTCGCGTTGAGCTCGATGAACTCCTCTTCGAGGCGTTCGATCTCCTCGCGGACCTCCTCGGAGGTCGGTTCGGCGTGCGCCACCGCGGCGGGCATGACGAGGGCCCCGAGGGTGAGGGCGGCGAGGACCGCTGTGCGGCGCCTGCGGCCGCCAGGGGATGCAGACACGTTGGGTTACACCTTTCTCCCCTTGTCCCGGGCCGTGCGGGGTTCAGCGGGAGCAAGGGACTGCGCCGGGTGGGGGTTCAAGGGCCGGGGAGCCGGCCCGAACGCTGTGGGGCCCGGTCGGGACACGGCTGTCACCGCCTGGGGGCGGTGAAGAGGAGCAACCGCTGTCGGCGATGAACACTAGTGCATCGCGCGGGTTCACCTCAACCTTTTCGTGACGTTCCGCCGTGGGGCGTCGGGTGTCCGGAAACCCCTTCCGTGTCCCTTACCCGGCTACGCTCCGCACACGGAGAGGCCGCACCCGGCAAACCGGGTGCGGCCTCTCCGTGTGCGCGGGCGTGACTAGGGGCGGACGCCGAACTCGAACTGTCCGGCCCAGTACGCGGCCAGGTCCACGACCTCGATGTTGCGGCCGCTGCTCGGCGCGTGCACCATCTGGCCGTTGCCGGCGTAGAGGCCGTTGTGGTTCACGCCGGAGAAGAACATGATGTCGCCGGGCTGGAGGGCGCTCATGTCGTTGATCCGGTGGCCGACCTCGGCCTGGGAGAAGGTGGTGCGGGGCAGGTCGACGCCGGCGTTGCGCCAGGACGCCTGGACCAGGCCGGAGCAGTCGTACCCGTTGGGGCCGGTGCCGCCCCAGACGTAGGGCAGGCCGACCTTGGAGTAGGCGAAGTCCAGCGCCGCGCCGGCACTGCCGGACGCGCCGCCGGTGTACGACTGGCCGCCGCTGGAGTCGGCGCCGTCGGCGGAGCGGTCGGCGTCGGGGAACTGGGCGAGGATCTCCTGCTGCTCCTCGATCTTCGCCTCGACGTCGGTCTTGGCCTCGTCGGCCTCCTCCAGGGCGGCCTCGGACTCCTCCAGGGCCTCCTCCGCCTCGTCCTTGAGGCTGAACAGCCGTTCGGAGGACTCGCCGAACTCGTCCAGTTCGGCCTTCTGGGCCTCGGAGAGGTAGTTCAGGTCGGCGTTCTGCTCCAGCAGGGCCTCGGGGCCGTCGGAGGTCAGGATGGTGCTCGTGGAGTCCAGCTCACCGGACTGGTAGGTGGCGCTGGCCAGCTGCTGGACCTTGCCCCGCAGCTCCTCGTAGCGCTCCTCCTCGTCCCCGACCTGCTCCTCGAGCTCCTCGTACAGGGCCTCGGCGACCTCGTGGTCCTCCTTGGCCTGGTTGTAGGTCTCGACGGCGGCCGCGGCCTCTTCGTTGAGCTCCTCGATCCGGTCCTCGACCTCGTCCTGGGTCGGCTCCGCGTAGGCGGTGCCCGGGGCGATGAGGGTACTCGCGACGACAGCGCTGATACCGGTCGTGGCTGCGATGCGGCGGGCTGTACGCCGACCACCGGGGTTCTTCATGGCGGTCCGCTCCTTGAGGTTGGGAAGTCCGCATAGGGGTGCTGGAGGACAGTGTCCGCGCGGAGGCGGGGCGGGTGAGTGTGCGGGTCCCGACCGGAGGGCGCAGATCCTGCCTCGGCTCCGATGGAGCACTCACGTTCGGGAAGAACCTAGCGGACCGCTCTGCTCGTCTCAACCACATCTGTGGGCACAACCCCCGAATCATGGGGGAACCCACCGTTCCCGCGGGGACGTTACGCCTGGAAGGAGCGGTCGGGCGCGGTGTGGCCCGGAACGTGCGGGCTTGTGTCCGCTGTGCGCCTCGCCACGCCCCGGCGGCGGCCGGAGGGGAGGCGCCGCTCCCCCGGCCGGGCCCTGGGAGGACCCGGCCGGGGGGAGCGGAGGGCGGCTCAGCCGTGCGCCTCCAGGCGGCGCAGGAAGATCGCCGAGGGCACCGCGCGCGCACCCGCGCGCCGGACCGCGGACACGATCTCCTTGTCGGAGGTCACCACGGCGATCGGGCGTCCGGGCGGCTCCGCGCGCACCAGCCGCACGATCAGCTCGTCGGCGGTCTCCCCGGGGGCGCTGAAGAGCAGGCGCACCCGCCGGGTGGGGGCCGCCACGGGGGGAGCGTCGATGTCGGCGCCGTCGAACACGCACGTGATCTCGGCCTTGGTCCGGCTGGCCAGCCCCTCCAGCGAGGCCATCAGCCGTGTGCGCTGGTCGGCCAGGGGGAGGGTCCCGTACCCGGTCTTGGTCACGTTGTAGCCGTCCACCAGGAGGTGGACCCGGGGCACCGTCAACAGGTGCTCCAGCAGGCCCGGGTCGTCGTCGGGCAGGCCGCCCAGCGACACCCGCCGCTGCTGCTCGGCCTCGGCGACCAGGTCCGCGGGGCTGTCCAGGGCCGCGGGCAGCGCCAGCTCCCTGCGCAGCCCGTGCGCGGATTCGACCAGCACGTCCAGCAGCACCCGGAGCCGCGCCTCGTCCGCGTTGCGTCCGGCGCGCACCGCGCGGCGGGCGTTCTCCACCTGCGCCTCGGCCGCGGCCAGCCGCGACCGCAGCCGCCGGTTCTCCGACTCCAGGGCGTTCATCTGCGTGGCCGACTCCGACTCGCGGTCGGAGGTCTCGGCCAGGACCCGTGCGGCCTCCGCCGCGGCGCCCTTGGCCCGCTGCCGCTCCGTGTGCACCTTGCGGCGCAGCTCGGCGATCTCGGTGCGCTGCTCCCTGAGCTGGGAGCGCAGCCGCTCCGCCTCCGACTGGTGCTCGCTCCTGGCCTCGTCCAGCTGGCGGCGCACGGACTCCAGCGCCTCGGCCGCCTCGTCCACCTCCCTGGCGCCGGCCAGGCGCTCCAGCTCCCGGTGGACGTCCTCGATGATCTCCGGCCAGCCCTTGGGGCGCAGCAGGTACGCGCAGGCCGCCACCGCCACGGGGTCCGCGGCAGGGGGCACCACGCCCGAGTGCAGGCCCTCGGCCAGCTCCGGCCACACCTGCCGCACCCGGGCCGCGACCATGTCGCGGAAGCCGCCGTCGGTCTCCAGCTGGGCGGCGATCTGCGGACCGGCGAGCCTGGCACGGCGGCGCGGCTCGAACTTGGCGACCCTGCGCAGCAGCGGGGGGAGTTCGCTCGCGCGCATGCCGCCCAGCACGTCGGAACCGTACTCGACGACCCGGGCGCGCACCGGCTCGGGCAGGGGGCGGCGCAGCCGCTCCCCGTCGCTGTCGGCGCCGGGCGTCACGTCGACACTCTCGTCGCGCGGGCCGGTGCCGTCGGAGTCGCCGCCCGCCTCGGGGCGGGCGCTCATGCCTGACCCGTCGGGCTCTCCGCCGAGGAACCGGTGGCCGACCGGTCGGCGTCGGGGCGGGCGATGACCTCGACGCTGTCGGTGGCGCCGCACCAGCGGCACTTCACGCGCTCGACCGTCTCCGAGAGCACGGTCCGCTCCTCGACGCGGCCCTCACCGGCGAGGTCCAGGTGGAGGTAGTCCTGCGAACGGGTCGTCCTGGTCACGTCGAACCGCGTGAGGTTCCCGCATCCGGTGCACCGCCACCGCTCCTTGTCACCCGGCATAGCGATCCCCACGGTTCCTCCTCGTGTCGTGCTCGTCACGGGGCCGCGGACCTTCCGGCCCCGTCCCCCACATCTTTCCATGTCGGGCAGGTCAGACCGTATCCCGACCGATTTCGGTCGTCACCGCCGACTAGCCTGACCGCGTGGTTCGACAGTCCGCGGCGCCCGTCGGCGTCCAAACGAGCATCAGCGACCTCGGCACGCCCCTGGCCGCGGCGACGTTCGTCGTGCTGGACCTGGAGACCACCGGGACCAGCGCGTCCGCCGCCCGGGTCACGGAGGTCGGCGCGGTCAGGGTGCGCGGGGGAGAGGTCCTCGGCGAGTTCTCCACCCTGGTCGACCCCGGCGTGCCCGTCCCGGCCGCCATCACCCTGCTGACCGGGATCACCCAGTCCATGGTGGCGACCGCGCCCCCCATGGAGGAGGTCCTGCCCCGCGTCCTCGCGTTCCTCGACGCGGAGCCGGACACCGTCCTGGTCGCCCACAACGCCGCCTTCGACACCGGTTTCCTGAAGGCCGCGTGCGAGCGCCACGGGTCGGCCTGGCCCGGGTACCCGGTGGTGGACACCCTGCGCCTGGCCCGGGCGATCCTCCCGCGGAGCGAGGTCCGCAACCACAGGCTCGCCACCCTCGCCGCGTTCTTCGGGGTTCCGGTCACCCCCAACCACCGCGCCCTGGACGACGCCCGTGCCACGGTCGGGGTCCTGCACGGACTGATCGGGCGCCTCGGGCCGATGGGCGTGACCAGCGTGGAGGAGCTGCGCGCCGTCAGCAAGCCCGCCAGCCGGGCGCAGAAGGCCAGACGGCACCTGGCGGAGGGCCTGCCGGAGGGCCCGGGGGTGTACGTGTTCACCGACGCGCGCGGGGCCGGCCTCTACGTGGGCAAGAGCAACAACCTGCGGCGGCGGGTCCGCTCCTACTTCACCGCGGCGGAGAGCCGCAGGCACATCCGCGAGATGGCCGGGCTGGTCGAGGGCGTCACCCCCATCGAGTGCGCCACCGAACTCGAGGCGTCCGTCCGCGAGCTGCGGATCATCGCCGAGCGCAAGCCCCCCTACAACCGGCGCTCCCGCAACCCCGAGCGCGCCTCGTGGGTCAAGCTGACCACCGACGCCTACCCGCGCCTGTCCGTGGTGCGGGCGGTCAAGGACGACGGGGCCCCCTACATCGGTCCCTACGCCTCGGCCAGGGACGCCGAGCAGGCCAAGGAGGCCCTGCTCCACACGTTCCCGCTGCGGCAGTGCACCCACACCTTCTCCGAGAGCAGGAGGATCGACCCGTGCGTCCTGGCCCAGCTGGGACGCTGCGGCGCCCCCTGCGACGGCACCGAGGCGCGCGGGGCCTACACCGTCCACGCCGACGCCGCGCGCGAGGCCATGACCGGGGACCCCGCCGCCGTCGTCGCGGCGCACACCTCGCGCATCGCCGAACTCGCCGGCGCCCTGCGCTACGAGGAGGCCGCCGCCCTCCGCGACCGCCTCGCCGCCTTCCTGCGCGGCGCCCGGCGGGCCCAGCGGCTGTCGGCCCTGGCATCGGTGGCCCAGGTGGTCGCCTCCCGGCGCTCCGCCGCGGGCTGGGAGACCTGCGTGGTCCGCCACGGGCGCCTCGCGGCCAGCGCGGTCCTGCGGCCGGGCACCGATCCGACCGCGTTCCTGGACTCGCTCCTGGCGACCGCCGAGTACGTCCCGCCGGGGTACGGGCCGAGCCCCAGGGCCCTGCCCGCGGAGACCGAGCTCGTCCTGGACTGGCTCACCGACCCCGCGACGAGGCTCGTCGACATCGACGGGGTCTGGACATGCCCGTTGCGGAGCGCGGAGGCGCACACGGAGATGACACACTGGGCGCATGGCCGCGCTTCCGCTCAATGACGACTACCCCGTCCGCCGCGCCCCCGTCGTCGCGTACACGCTGATCGCGGTCAACGTCCTCGTCTACCTGCTGTCCCCCCAGGCCGCCACCGCCGTCTGGTACCCGGTCGACATGGTGGGCCGCTTCTGCGCCATCCAGGACTACTTCATGCGCTGGGGCGCGGTGCCCGCCGAGATCCTCGGACAGGTGGACCGGGTCCCGCACGCGGTGCCCGAGTGCGGGGCGGTGGACGGCAAGTCCGTGTGGTTCTCGGTGCTCAGCTCCATGTTCGTGCACGCCGGCGCCATGCACCTGCTGGGCAACATGGTCTACCTGTTCGTCTTCGGCCCCGTCGTGGAGGACCGCATCGGCCGCGTCCGCTTCCTGCTGCTGTACGCGGTCACCGGGGTGGCGGCGGCCTACGGCTTCTCCCTGGTGGAACCCGGGGGGGAGATGCCCATGGTGGGAGCCTCGGGCGCCATCTCCGGCGTGCTCGGCGCCTACCTCGTCGTCCAGTTCCGCAGCCGGGTCACCACACTGGTGTTCGTGGTGATCCCGATGCGCCTGCCGGGGTGGGCCCTGGTCGGAAGCTACTTCGTGCTTCAGTATCTTCTCTACGTCACCACATCGAACTCCCCCGGCGCCGGGAGCGGAGTCGCCTACGCGGCGCACGTGTACGGGTTCATCGCCGGGGTGATCGCGGGACTGGTGGTCTACCGGCTGCGATGGCGCTCCGGGACGCGGCTTTCCGACGTCTACTAGGGGCGCCCCGCGCGGCCGGGGCCGCCTTCCCGCGGCCAACCGCCCTGGAGGCACAGTGATCACCGCGATCGTCATGGTCAAGGCCGACGTCAACCGCATCCCCGAGGTCGCCGAGGCGATCGCGGAGATCGACGGGGTGAGCGAGGTCTACTCGGTCACCGGAGGCGTCGACCTCATCGCCATGGTGCGCGTGCGCCGGCACGAGGACCTGGCGGAGGTGATCCCGGGGCGGGTCAACAAGGTTCCCGGGGTGCTGTCCTCCGACACCCACATCTCCTTCCGCGCCTACTCCAAGCACGACCTGGAGTCCGCCTTCGCGATCGGCTGGTAGGGGACGGCGGCATCCGCCTGGGACCCCGGGCGCCCGCCCCCGCGGCAGGGCGGGGGCGGGCGCCCGCGTCCTCAGACCGCCTTGGCGTGGCTCTGGCTGATCTCCACCCAGTTCTCCAGGGTGCGCTCGGCCGCTCCGGAGTCGACGGCGGCGGCCGCCCGCGCGTACCCGGCGCCCACGGCGTCCAGCAGCGGCCCCTCCACGCCGCCCACGGCGGCCAGCGCGGCGCCCGCGTTGAGCAGCACCGCGTCGCGCACCGGCCCGGGGCGCCCGGCGACGAGGTCGCGCACCGCCTGGGCGTTGAACTCCACGTCCCCTCCGCGCAGGTCCTCGGCCCCGGACCGGGCGATGCCCAGGTCGGCCGGGTCCAGGGTCTCCCTGCGGGCCGCGCCGTCGCGCACCACCCACACCGTGGACGTGGTCGTCGTGGTCAGCTCGTCCAGGCCGTCGTCGCCCCGGAACACCAGCGCGGAGGAGCCGCGGCGCGCGAACACGCCGGCGATGACCTCGCACATGCGCTCGTCGAAGACGCCGATCGCCGAGGCCGTCGGCTGCGCGGGGTTGGTCAGCGGCCCCAGGAAGTTGAACACCGTCGGCACGGCCAGCTCGCGGCGCGGCTTGGCGGCGAAGCGCAGGGACGGGTGGAACAGGGGCGCGAAGCAGAAGGTGATGCCCGCCTCCTCGGCCACCCGCGCGGTCAGCGCCGGGGGCAGGTCCAGGACCACCCCGAGCCGCTCCAGCACGTCGGCGGTGCCGCAGGAGGAGGACGCGGCCCGGTTGCCGTGCTTGACCACGCGCGCGCCCGCCGCGGAGGCCACGATCGCCGCCATCGTGGAGACGTTCACGGTGTGCGCCCGGTCGCCGCCGGTGCCGACGATGTCCAGGGTCGGCCCGGGCACGCTCACGCGCACGGCGTTGTCGAGCATGCCCTGGGCCAGGCCGGTCACCTCCGACACGCTCTCGCCCTTGGCGCGCAGCGCGATGGCGAACCCGGCGATCTGGGCGTCGGTCGCCGACCCCGACATGATCTCGTTCATCGCCCAGACGGTGTCGGCGCTGCTGAGGGTGACACCGCCGAGCAGGGCGGTGATGAGGTTCGACCAGGTCCGCTCGGTGACGGCGGACGGTTCGGGGGCGGGCGAGGCAGGGGCGTTCATTCTGGTGACTCCACGGTGAGGAACGGGCGTAGGGACCCGGGGAGGCGGCGCGCGGCGGAGGGGTTGCGCGTGCGCGCCGCCCGGCGCCGGGGCGGCTGCCCGCCTCCGCAGGGCGGCCCTCACGGGCGCCGGCGGACGGGCGGGCGGGCCGCCCTCAGGCCCCCGGGGACGGGGACGGGGCGCGGCCGCGCCATCGCCCGATGTCGGCGCCGTGGTTGAGGGACCCGCCCACCACGAGGCGGCGGCGCATGTCCCGCTCGCCGCTGTCGTCCACCACGCGTCCGCCTCCCACCCGGATCACCCGCTGAGGGCCGCGACCCGCCGGCGCATCAGCTCGGCCAGCGACTCGGCGAGCGCGACGGGGTCGATCGGGTGGCTGACGACCTGCTCGGCCTGCGACCAGGTCGCGAGCCAGCCGTCGTCGCGGCGGCCCACCAGGAGCAGGACCGGCGGGCAGCGGTAGATCTCGTCCTTGATCTGGCGGCACAGGCCCATCCCGCCGACGGGGGAGGCCTCGCCGTCGAGGACGGCCACGTCGATCGCCGCGGCCGGGTCGGTGTCCTCCAGCTTGCGCAGGACGACGGGCGCGGTCGCGCACTCGACGAACTCCACCCGGGGGACGTCCGCCGCGGGGCGGCGGCCGATCGCCAGCCGGACCTGCTCACGGGTGTCGGCGTTGTCGCTGTAGACCAGCACGCGCATCCTGGCACCCGTGTCCGTACCGCTGACCACCATCGCGCAACCGTCCCATCGCGTCTGTCCGCGGCCGCCGCCGTGGGGGGTGCGGCCGAGGCGTTCGTTGGCTGTATGCCTATGACTGTATTGCCTCGTGGCCCCGCTGCCCAGGAGATCCGACGGGTCCTTCGGGCGGCTGAGACCTTCGACACCACAGGATGCCAGTACCTCGGAGGGGTTCGCCCACCCGCCCCGGGCGCGGCGTTGTCCAACAGTGATCGTTTCGATACCTGGGCGTTGGCCGCGGTGGGTTGGAGTGGCGGGAAGAGGGGTACGAATCGCCCCAGCCGCCCAGGATCGCGCTTTTCGGCCCCCGAGGGCGCGGCGGATGCGGACTCGCGGTGCCCGAGCCGCTACAGTAACGCCCGAGTCACGGTGCGAGGGCCGTGGCGGCGGCCCGGGGCAGCCCATATCGGGACTGAACCGCCTCCTTACGGGGGGTCGAGTACGGACCTCCGCGAGATGCCGTAATAATGCTCCCGTGGCGACAGCAACCGCGAACCCAAAAACAGCACCGACACCAGCACATGGTGCGGCAAAGCGTCCTGACCTGGTGAGCGTTGGCACCATCGTGTGGTTGGCCAATGAGCTCATGTTCTTCGCTGCGCTGTTCGCGATGTACTTCACCATCCGATCGGTGACCAATGGAAACCCCGACCTCGGGGCATGGCCGGCGACCCACCTGAACGTTCCGTGGGCGACGACCATCACCGTGGTCCTCGTGGCTTCGAGCTTCACCGCGCAGGCCGGCGTCTGGGCCGCAGAGCGCGGCGACGTCAAGAAGCTGCGCATGTGGTTCTTCGTGACGTTCTTCATGGGACTGTTCTTCATCCTGGGACAGGCCTACGAGTACTACGAGCTCATCGTCCACGAGGGCCTGACTCTTCAGTCGAACGCCTACGGGTCGATGTTCTACCTGACCACGGGCTTCCACGGTCTCCATGTCATCGGTGGGCTGATCGCGTTCCTCATCATGCTGGGACGCACGTACGCCGCGAAGCGCTTCACCCACCAGCAGGCAACCAGCGCGATCGTCGTGTCCTACTACTGGCACTTCGTCGACGTCGTCTGGGTCGCTTTGTTCTTCACCATCTACTTCATCCAGTAACCCGAAACGGGGAAACCGTGAAATGGATTACCGCGCGGCGACGGCATCCCCTTGCGGGGTATGTCGTCGTCATCCTCGCGCTAGCCCTGTTCGGGGTGGGGTATGCCGCCCTGGCACCCACCGCGGACCAGGCCCAGGCGCAGACTCTCGCCGCTGACGTCCCGTCACCGGATGACGTGGACATCGCCGAGGGCAAGACCGTCTTCGACCAGACGTGCGCGAGCTGCCACAACTACGACGGGAGCGGCAGCTACGACGCCGAGGGGAACGTGACCAACGGTCCCGACCTCCGCGACGTCGGCCCCGCGGCCATCGACTTCCAGGTCAGCACCGGGCGCATGCCGTCCATGGACCCGAGCAGCCAGATGCCGCGCAAGCCCATGGCCATGTCCGAACAGGACCTGGCCAACCTGATCGCGTACTACAACGCGGAGATCAGGAACGGCGAGAGCGGCGCCGAGGTGCCCTACGAGGTCCCGGACTCCGAGCCCAACCGCGCGGACTTCGAGGACGAGGCGGCGTACGAGGCGGCCGTCGAGGAGTGGGAGTCCGAGTACGACTCCTACATCGAGGGCGCCGAGGACACCGACATGGGCATGAAGCTCTACCTGACCAACTGTGCGCACTGCCACAGCTGGTCCGGTGGCGGCGGCGCCCTCACGGACGGCCGCTGGGCCCCCGAGATCCACGACGCCTCCCCGCGCGAGATCTACGAGGCCATGGTCAGCGGCCCCGGCGCCATGCCGATGTTCAGCGACGGCGCCATCACGCCCGAGGAGAAGCACGAGCTCATCTCCTACGTGAAGACCCTCCAGGCGGAGCCGAACGCCGGCGGCGTCTTCGACCTCCAACGGATCGGCCAGGTCGCCGAGGGCTTCATCGGGTGGGTCGTCGGCCTGGCCCTGATCGTCGCCTGCGCGATCTGGATCACCGCGAAGCAGCGTGCACATGACTGAGAACGACAACAACGACAACAACGAGGCCGGGGCCCACACGCCTGAGCGCGTGGTGGGGACCCCGACGGCCGCCGCGGAGGAACGCGTGGTGACCGAGTCCTCCGCCGGGGCGCCCGAGGAGCACGCCGGCCCCTACCGGGCGTCGGAGACCCACGCGCGCCCGGAGGAGGTCCAGCGCCGCGGCGAGAAGGCCGCGTCGGCCTGGTTCATCATCGCCTTCCTCGGCGGTATCGGCTTCCTCGTCTCCTACTTCCTGTTCCCGCCCAACGCGGCGGGCGAGCCCGCGATCGCCGACCCGCAGATCGGCCAGTACTCGAACATGCTGCTCGGTGGCACGCTCACCGTCGCCATGTTCGGTATCGGCGCGGGCATGACGGTCTGGGCGCGCCAGGTGATGCCCCACTACGAGGTGCACTCGCCCTACGACGACCTGGCGTCCGACGAGAAGGAGAAGGGCTCCTTCAGCGACTTCTTCATGAAGAGCGCCGACGAGAGCGGCTTCACCAAGCGCCCGCTCATGCGGCGCACGCTCATCCTGGCGATGGTCCCCCTGGGCCTGGCCCCGATCGTGCTGCTGCGCGACACCGGCCCGCTGCCCGGGGACAAGCTGAAGCACACCCCGTGGGAACCCGGGATGCGCATGTTCGTCGAGGGGACCCACCGCGAGATCCGCGCGGAGGACCTGGAGAACGACCCGTACGGGATGATCTCCGCCCTTCCCGCGATCGACGACGGGCACCACCCGCACGGCATGAGCCTCACCGACCAGGCGAAATCCGTGATCCTGTTGATCAAGATCCCGGAGAACGACTGGAAGGAGGGCATGACCGAGCCGATCGAGGGGACCGATGAGACGCGTCTGAACTGGACGCACAACGGGATCATCGCCTACTCCAAGATCTGCACCCACGTGGGCTGCCCCGCAGCCCTGTACGAGCGCACGACGCACCGCATCCTGTGCCCGTGCCACCAGTCAACGTTCGACGCTGCGGACGCCGCCAAGGTCGTCTTCGGACCGGCGCACCGCGCTCTGCCGCAGCTTCCCATCAGCGTCGACGATGAGGGCTACCTCATCGCGACCGGCGACTTCACGGAGCCGACCGGTCCGACGTTCTGGGATTATGCGAAGGACTAGTCGATGAGTAAGACCACGCAAGCACCCAAGGCGCTGCGCGGCGTCGGAAACTTCATCGACGACCGCTTCCACCTGGCCAAGACCGGTGAGAAGAACCTCCGCAAGGTCTTCCCGAACCACTGGTCCTTCATGCTGGGCGAGATCGCGCTGTACTCGTTCATCATCCTGCTCGTCACCGGCGTCTTCCTCACGCTCTGGTTCAAGCCGAGCATGCTGGAGGTCGTCTACGACGGCTCCTACGAGCGCCTCCAGGGCGTTCCCATGTCGGAGGCGTACGCCTCCACGCTGTTCATCGACTTCGATGTGCGTGGCGGCTTCCTCGTCCGGCAGATCCACCACTGGGCCGCCCTGATCTTCCTGGCGGCGATCGTGGTGCACATGCTCCGCGTGTTCTTCACCGGTGCGTTCCGCAAGCCGCGCGAGATCAACTGGCTGATCGGCATCGCGATCTTCGCGCTGTCGATCATCGAGGGCCTCTTCGGCTACTCCCTGCCGGACGACCTGCCCTCGGGCATGGGCGTGCGGATCCTCCAGGGCGTGATCCTGGCGCTGCCGCTGGTGGGCACGTACGTGTCGATGTTCCTCTTCGGCGGGGAGTTCCCCGGCGAGGACATCATCACCCGGCTGTACATGCTGCACGTGCTGGCGATCCCGGCGGTGCTCCTGGCCCTGATCGTGGCGCACTTCATGATCCTGTGGCACCAGAAGCACACGCAGTACCCGGGAATCGGGCGCACGGAGAAGACAGTGGTGGGGACACCCATGTTCCCCGCGTTCGCGGTCAAGGCCGGCGGATTCTTCTTCTTCACGTTCGCCGTGATCGCGGGTCTGAGCGCGTTCGTGCAGATCAACCCGATCCACCTGTTCGGGCCCTTCACGCCGACGTCCATCACCTCCGGGCTCCAGCCCGACTGGTACATGGGCTTCCTGGAGGGGTCGCTGCGCATCTTCCCGAACACCTTCGACTTCAGCGTCTTCGGTTACGCGGTGCCGATCGCGGTGCTCGTCCCGGGGCTCGGGGTCATGGGCATGCTCTTCGTCCTGCCGGGCGCCTGGCCGTTCGTCGAGCAGTGGATCACCGGGGACAAGCGCGTCCACAACGTGGCCGACCGTCCGCGCAACGCGCCGGTCCGCACCGGGCTGGGCGTCGCGGGCATGACCGCCTACGGCGTGCTCTGGCTCGCCGGGTCCAACGACATCCTGTCGGAGACCTTCTCGATCGACCTGTACCTGACCACGTACATCTTCCGTGTGCTGGTCTTCGTGGGGCCGGTCGTGGCGTTCATCGTCACCAAGCGGATCTGCCTGGGCCTCCAGCGCAGGGACCGCGACACCCTGGAGCACGGCTACGAGAGCGGCACCATCCGCCAGCTCCCCAGCGGTGAGTTCATCGAGGTCCACAAGCGCAACTCCGAGGAGACCACCGAGGTGCTGGAGAGCAAGCCGCTCATCGGCTCCACGGCCCTCGCGGACGACGCGGACGTCGACGACAAGGGCGTGGAGAACCCCGAGGCCCGCAAGGGCATGGGCAAGCTCCGCCGCGCCCTGGCCCACTGGTACACCAAGGACAACGTGTCCATCGACGGTGTCGAGGCGCACAGCGGCCACCACCTCCACCACTCCGCACCGGAGGGTGAGAAGGAGTCCGCTCACTAGGACGCCTCCTGTTCGACGGACCCGGCCGCACCGCGCGGCCGGGTCCGTCGCGTTCGCGCCCTCCCGCCCGGAGGCGGCCCCCGACGGCGGGACGCGGCCGGGGCGGGGCGGTCCCCAGCGGCCCCGTGAGCCCCCGGGAGACGTCCGGGCGGCCTCCCCCGGGAGGGGGCGGGCCGGTGGCGCGTGGTCGCGGACAGGGCGGCGGCCCCGCCCGTGCGGGACGCACCGCCGCCGACCCGCACGGGTGCGGGTCGGCGCTCCGGGCCCGGGGGAGGCGCACACGGAGAAGGGGGCCGACCGCCTCCCGGCGGCCGGCCCCCTTCCGGAGCCCTGGGGATCAGACGCCGTAGATGTCGTCGATCTCCTTGCTCCACTGCTTGCTGACCACGTGCCGCTTGACCTTCAGAGAGGCGGTCATCTGGCCGCTCTCCTCGGTGAAGTCGCTGGGCAGGATCTTGAACTTCTTGATGCCCTCGGCCTTGGACACCGCGTTGTTGGCGTTGTCCACGGCAGCCTGGACGGCGGCGTTGAGGTCCGGGTCCTGGGTCAGGTCCGCGATCTCGCCGGTCTTGCCGTTCGCCTCCTTCCACTGCACGAACGACTCCGGGTCGATCGTGACCAGCGCGGCGATGAACTTGCGGTTGTCGCCGACCACCATGCACTGGCTGACCAGGGCGTTGGCGCGGATGCGGTCCTCCAGCACGGCCGGGGCGACGTTCTTGCCGCCCGCCGTCACGATGATCTCCTTCTTACGCCCGGTGACGCTCAGGAAGCCGTCGTCGTCGAGGGTGCCGAGGTCGCCCGTGCGGTAGTAGCCGTCCTCGGTGAAGGCCTCCTTGGTGGCCTTCTCGTTCTGCCAGTAGCCGACCATGATGTGGTCGCCCTTGAGGAGGATCTCGCCGTCGTCGGCGATCTTCACGGTGGTGCCGGGCAGGGGTTGGCCCACGGTGCCGATCTTGTTGAACTCGGGGCTGTTGACCGAGGTCGGCGCCGTCGTCTCGGTGAGGCCGTAGCCCTCGATGATGGTGAAGCCGATGCCGCGGAAGAAGTGGCCGAGGCGGGCGCCTAGGGCCGAGCCGCCGGAGACGGCGTAGTCGGCGTTGCCGCCGAGCGCGGCGAGCAGCTTGCCGTAGACCAGCTTGCTGAACAGCTTGTGCTTGAGCTTCAGCCCGAGCGGGATCTGCCCGGTGGGGAGCGCCTTGCTGTAGGCGATGGCGGTCTCGGCGGCGGCGTTGAAGATCTTGCCCTTGCCCTCGGCCGTCGCCTTCTGCTCGGCCTTGGTGTAGACCTTCTCGAACACGCGGGGGACCGCGAGGAGGAAGGTCGGCCGGAAGACGGAGAACTGCTCGATCAGCTCCGGACCGGTGGACGGGAAGTGGCCGAGGGTCGCCTTGCCCTCGACGACCATCACCTGGACGAAGCGGGCGAAGACGTGGGCCAGGGGCAGGAAGAGGAGGGTGGAGGGGTTCTCCTTCCCGCGCAGCACCTGCTTGGCGGGGCCCGCGAGGGCGTTGTGGGCGATGAAGAGGAAGTTGCGGTGCGTGAGCTCGCAGCCCTTCGGGCGGCCTGTGGTGCCCGAGGTGTAGATGAGGGTGGCGATGTCGTCGACCTTGACGGCGGTGCGCCGCTTCTCCAGCGCCTCGTCCGCGACCTCGGTCCCGCTGGAGCGCAGCTCCGCGAACTCGGGGCCGTCGAAGCGCCAGACGGGGCCGAGAGCGGGAGCCTTGGCGCGGATCGACTCGACGCGCTCCGCGTGCTCCCCGGTCTCCACGAAGGCGGCCTTGGCGGCGGAGTCGGAGAGGATCCACTCGATCTGCTCGGCGGAGGAGGTCTCGTAGATCGGGACGGTCACACCGCCGACGGACCAGATCGCGTAGTCGACGACGGTCCACTCGTAACGGGTACGCGACATCAGGGCGACGCGGTCTCCGTGCTCGACGCCCGCGGCGATCAAGGCCTTGGCGTACGCGGCGATGTCGCCGTGCATCTCCGCGACGGTGACGTCGCGCCACTGGCCGGACTCCTGCCGGCGGGCGGCGACGGCAGAGGGCTCGCCGACCGCGCGCGCGTAGAGCGTGTCGGTCAGGCGCGCGTCGTCGGAGATCTCAGCCTTCGCGGGAGAGCTGTATTCGCGCACGTGGTGCTCCTGGACGTGTACGGGTTCTGGACAGGTGGGGACGTGACGACCGTAACAACAGAATGCTACTCATGAGTAGAACGTGTTGCCGTTCGGTATCCAACGGTGATCCGGAGCCGGGGCGTGGCAGGGAGTGAACGCGCTGTTCAGCGTGGTGTCCCCCTGTCGTCAGGCGTGTCGGGTCCGAGTCCCTGGAGTGTCGTGCGGTACGCGGGCCCGCCCGGTCCGACGGCGTGCGGCGCCCTCGGGGGATTCGGAAGTGCGCAGGTCAGGAGGGTGATTCCGCTGACTTCGCGTACGCACGCGAGACTATACGCCTGCCATGGTCTTTGTGCACATCACGTTAACTCTGTGTCATATGAGTTGAATGAGGTGGTTCGTCACGCTCTGCAGGCGGACGCCCCGCCGTCTGCGACAACGCCGGGGGAGCCCCGGCTCATCCCTGGCCCGTCCCTGAACCTGCCCTGAGAAAGCCCGCCGGGCCCGCCGGGGCCGGTTACCGTGAAGCCAGGAAAGCGGCGCGAGGAGAGGAAGCGGACATGGCGGAGAACACCGGTCGCGACGGCGGTTCGGGTGCGGGACGGGGGGACGCCCCGGACCTCATCGACGACGCGCTGAGGCTGGTCGACACCCTCCAGCGCAGACTCCTGGTGGCCGGGGTGAAGCGCGGGGTCGCCGCCGTCACCTCCGCGCCCCCGGCCAAGGGGGACGTGTGGGAGGAGGCGATCCGGCTGGAGAGCGAGGAGGAGCGGCCCCCGCTGGAGGAGGTCCTCGACATCGTGCGCAGGTCCGCCCCCGAGGTCGCCGGCCACCTGGGGCGCGCGGGGCTGGCCGCCTTCGACGCCCTCGGCCGCACCTGGGGCGTGGTCGAGCGCTCCCTGGAGCAGGGCCGCGCGGACGACGCGGGGCGCCGGGAGGCCGGGAGGGGCCCCGCCGCCGGGCCGCCGGCGCCGACGCCCGACGGGGTCCCGGAGGCCGCGGACGGGCAGGCCGGGGCGGGGGAGCGGGGTTAGCCCGGCGGCTTTCGCTCCCGGGGTGTCGGGGGTCGCCTCCGGCCTGGTTTAATCGAATGGTTTACACCATTTGAAAACCCTCTGCCATGAACCTTGAGACTTATGTCAGAGTTCGGGCGTAAGTGCGAAGGAGCAGCCCCCATGCTGACCATCGGCGTAGACATCGGCGGAACCAAGGTCGCCGCCGGGGTCGTCGACCGCGACGGGCAGATCCTCGACAAGGTCAAGTACCCCACCCCCGCCGCCGACCCGGAGGGCCTGGCCGACGTCGTCGCCAAGGCCGTCGCCGAGCTGTGCGGCAGGCAGGAGCCGGAGTCCGTCCGGGCCGTCGGCGTGGGCGTGGCCGGGTTCGTCGACGAGGACCGCGCGACCATCCAGGTGGCGGTCAACCTGGGGCTGCACGACGAACCCCTCAAGGAGCGCGTCCAGGAGCGCGTCGGCCTGCCGGTGGTCATCGAGAACGACGCCAACGCCGCGGCCTGGGCGGAGGCCCGGTTCGGCGCCGGGCGCGGCAGCGACCACATCGTCTGCGTCACCCTGGGCACCGGCATCGGCGGGGGCCTGGTCATGGGCGGGGCCCTGCACCGCGGCCGCTTCGGCGTGGCCGCCGAGGTCGGCCACTACCGGATGGTCCCGCACGGGCGCCGCTGCGCCTGCGGCAACCACGGGTGCTGGGAGCAGTACGCCAGCGGCCGGGCCCTGGTCGCGGAGGGGCAGGACCGGGCCCGCACCGACCCCCGGGCCGCCGAGCGCATGCTCAAGCTGGCCGACGGGGTCGTCGAGCAGGTGGAGGGGCACGTCATCACCCAGGCGGCCCTGGAGGGCGACCAGGCCGCGCTGGAGTGCTTCGGGATCGTCGGGGAGTGGGTCGGGCTGGGACTCGCGGACCTGGCCGCCATCCTGGACCCGGAGTGCTTCGTCCTGGGCGGCGGGGTCTCCGACGCCGGGTCGATCCTGCTGGACCCGGTCCGCGCCTCCTTCGCCCGGCACGTGTCGGGCCGGCCCGGCCGACGCCTGGCCGAGGTGCGCCTGGCCGAACTGGGCGGTGAGGCCGGCATCGTCGGAGCCGGGGACCTCGCCCGCCACTGACCCGCCGCGCCCCGGCCCCGGGCCGCCGGCCCGACGCACGTACGGAGCGGGTCCCCGTGCCGTCACGGGGACCCGCTCCGTACGCCGTGGGGGAGGGCTACTCCTTCGCGTCGTCGCCGCTGCGCGCGGCCCGCTTCTCCTCCTTGCGGGCCCGGCGCTCCTCCTTGCGGCGCTCGCGCTCGGCGCGCCTGCGGTCCTTGTCGCCGGCGTGCTGCTCGCGCCGCGCCTCCTTGGCCTCGGCCTCCAGCTCCGCCTTGATCGACTGCGCGTAGCGGTCCACGTACTCCTGGCCGGACAGCTCCATCAGCGCGTACATGATCTCGTCGGTGACGGCCCGCAGCACGCGCGGGTCCGTCTCCATGCCCTCGTAGCGGGAGAAGTCCAGCGGCTTGCCGAACTTGACCTTGGGCCGCACGCCCAGCTTGGGGACGGTGCGGCCGGGAGGCATGATCTTCTCCAGGTTGATCATCGCCATCGGCACCACGGGGGCCTTGGACTCCAGGGCCAGCCGCGCCACGCCGGTACGGCCGCGGTACAGCTTGCCGTCCGGGGAGCGGGTGCCCTCCGGGTAGATGCCCAGCAGGTCGCCGCGCTTGAGGACCCGCAGGCCGGTGCGGAGCGCCGCCTCGCTCGCCTTGCCGCCGGACCGGTCGATCGGGATCTGGCCCACGCCGGTGAAGAACGCCCGGCTCAGCAGCCCCTTCACGCCCGTGCCGGTGAAGTACTCGGACTTGGCCAGGAAGGTGATCTTGCGCGGCAGCGGCAGCGGACCGAAGAAGTGGTCCGAGAAGGACAGGTGGTTGCTGACCATGATCGCCGGACCGCGCCGCGGCACGTTCTCCACGCCCTCCGCGCGCGGCTGCCACAGTACGGCCAGGATCGGCCCCAGGAACGCCTTGACCACCCAGTAGAACATCGCTCAGATCACCCCTGCACACGCGGGGAGGACTGGGCAGGGCCTGCCACGATTCACTGTCCCGCTCGACCGACATTGCCAGAAGGGCTCGCGCCCCGGGAGGACGTCGGAGCCGCCGCCTGACGTGCGCCATCCTCCCACCGTGCGGGGGCAACTGCCAAAGTGCCCCCAAACGGGCTCTCGGCCCGACCCAGTCGAGGATACTCAGTCGGCCCCCGCAGTGCGCTGTGCCCCTCTCGCCCCCGGAGGCCGGGGCGTTAGTGTGCACCCATGACAAACACTCCGCCGAGCGGCTAGCCTCACGGCTGGAGTCGGGGGCCGGGCCGCCCCGCGGCGCCCGGTCCACGGCCGACGCCGGCACCGCCGACACCGACGCGCACCGCACGATCCCCTGGAGCCGCTCCGTGAGACCGACCGACACCGTACCCCTCATCCCCGGGGCGGAGCCCTTCAGCCACCGCGGGTCGGAGGTCGGCGTACTGCTCTGTCACGGATTCACCGGGTCCCCGTACTCGATGCGCCCCTGGGGGGAGCACCTCGCCGCCGCGGGGTGCAGCGTGGAGATCCCCCTCCTGCCCGGGCACGGCACGGTCTGGCAGGACATGAACCTCACCACCAGCGACGACTGGTTCGCCGAGGCCGAACGGGCCCTGCTGGACCTGGCCACGCGCTGCGAGGAGGTGTACGTCATGGGGCTGTCCATGGGCGGGGCCCTCACCCTGCGCCTGGCCCAGGAGCACCCGGACCTCGTGCGCGGGGCGGTGCTGGTCAACCCGTCCCTGGCCCTGGAGGACGCGAGGCTGCCGTTCATCGCGCCGGTCCGCCGCCTCGCCTCGCGGATCATGCCCTCCACGCCGGGACTCTCCAGCGACGTCTCCAAGGACGACACGACCGAGGGCGGGTACGACCGGGTCCCCACCGCGGCCGCCGCGACACTCCCGAAGCTGTGGCGCGCAGTTCAGGAGGGCATGTCCGGTTTGCGAGCGCCGATTCTGGCCTATCGCAGTACCCAGGACCACGTCGTCGGACCGCGGAGTCTGCGTATCCTCGCTAGGAGAGCGGTCAACACCCGGCTGACGATCCACCTGCTGCACGACAGCTACCACGTGGCGACCCTCGACCATGACGCCGCCGCCATCTTCGACGGAAGCCTCGCCTTCGTGCGGGAGCACCGTAGAAGCGGGGAAGGAGCCGACCGATGACGCAACGTCGGGGAAACGGCCTGCTCGCCGACGCCTACGTGCCCCTCATCCTGCTCGCGCCGTCGCACGCCGACACGATGCTGGAGGCGTTGCGACGCAGCGGGATCGCCGCCTACGCGGTGCCCCTGAACGAGGACGTCCTGGATCCGTCCGGAGGCGGGGCCGACGACCCGCCCACCGACCACCTCTACGTGGATGCCGAGGAGCGGGCCGCGGCGGAACGGGTCCTGGGCGCCGAGCTGCCCGACCTGGGCCACTCCGACCCGGACCTGCTCGCACCGCACGGGGACTCCAGGCCCGAGGCCGACGGCGCGGAGGGCGGGGCCGCCCCCGACGCCCAGGCCGACGGCCCCGCGGGCGGCGACCTGCTCGACGGGCCGCTCGGCGACCCCGACGCCGCGCAGGCCGGGCCCTCCGACGAGGACCAGGTCTGGAACGACCTGGTGGCGCGCTTCTACGACGAGGACGCCTCCGACCGGCCCACCCGCGTGGCCTGGCCGGACGCCGAGAACCTCGGGGCCTCCGACCGGCGCGAGGACACCGGGCCCGGGGCAGGCGGCGCCCCCGACGGCGACCTGCTCGCCGGCGGCCCTCCCGACGCGGCAGGGGAGGACGACGAGGACGAGGACGCTCGGCGCCGGGCCGAGGCGGAGCTGGAGGGCCACTACGAGCCCCCGCCCCCGCCTCCCCTGCTCAAGGGCGACCGGGTCGGCATCGCCGCCTGGTTCGGACTGCTGGGCGGACCCGTGCTGGTGTTCGGCGCGGCGTTCGCCGGCGTCTCCCTGCCGAACTGGATGATGTTCCTCGCCGTGGTGGCGTTCCTCGCCAGCTTCGTCGTGCTCATCCTCCGCATGACCGACTCGCGGCCGCCCGGGGACAACGGGCCGGACAACGGGGCGGTGGTCTGACCGCTGGGCTTCGACGTCCCCCTCTGGCGCGCGTTCGCCGTCTTCCGCGCCGCGACCCTGGTCTACTCCCTCATCCTCCTGGTCCAGAACCACGGAGCCCTGACCAGGCCCTGGGTCGCGTGGACGGTCCTGGCGGCCATGGCCGTGTGGACCGTGGCCGCCACCTACGGCTACGCGCGCCCCGAGCACCGCACCTGGCGCCTGCTCACCGCCGACCTGGCCGTGGCGTTCGCCTGCATGTTCGCGACGGCCGCCGCCGCCACGCCCTTCTACCTCACCCAGGCCCCGCCCCTGAGCGGCTACTGGTTCGCGGGGGCGGCGCTCTCCGCCGCCGTCATCTGGGGACGGCGCGGAGCCGGTGTCGTCGCCCTCCTCTACGGCTTCGCCGACCTCACGCTGCGCGTCGTCATGGACGCGAACATCACCGCCGCCACCGCACGGGGGGTCGTGCTCCTGCTGCTGGCGTCCCTGGTCGTCGGGTACATGGCCAAGGTCGCCGAACAGGCGGAGCGGCGCTTCGCCCAGGCGGTCTCCCTGGAGGCCCGCCTCCGTGAGCGGGAGCAGCTCGCCCGCTCGATCCACGACTCCGTGCTCCAGGTGCTCGCCCTCGTCAGCCGGCGCGGGGCCGAGGCCGGCGGCGAGGCCGCCGAGCTCGGCCGGATGGCGGGCGAGCAGGAGGTGCGGCTGCGCGCCCTCGTCGCGGACGGGCTCCCGGGCGGGGACCCGTCCGGGGACGGCGCCGCGCGTGCGGGGGCGCCGGGGACCCGCGGGACGCCGCGGGGCGCCGGCGCACGGGACGGCGCGGCCGCCCGCGCCGCGGCCGTGCACGCCGGCCCGCGGTCCGGGGGAGGGCCCCGGGGCGGCGGGCCGGGAGCGGGGTTCGACGGCGCCCCCGTGGACCTGCGCGAACAGGTCCGCAGGGCGGAGTCGTCCCGGGTCTCGGTGTCCGCGCCGGCCTCCCCCGTCCTCCTCCCCGCGCACACGGCCGAGGAGCTGACCGCCGCGGTCCTGGCGGCCCTGGACAACGTGGAGCGGCACTGCCCCGGCGGCACCCGTGCCTGGGTGCTGCTGGAGGACGAGCCCGACGGGGTGACCGTGTCCGTGCGCGACGAGGGGCCGGGGATCGCGCCGGGCCGGCTGGAGGAGGCGCACGAGGACGGCCGCCTCGGCGTGGCCCAGTCCATCCGGGGGCGTGTGCGGGACCTGGGGGGAACCGTCGAGTACGTCTCGGTCCCGGGGCAGGGAACGGAGGTGGAGATGCGCGTCCCCCGGGGGGACCCGCCTCAGAGGGGAGGCCCGTGGCCCGGTTCCTCCTGGTAGGAGAACCGCTGCTCGCTCCACGGGTCGGCGCGGTTGTGGTAGCCGCGCTCCTCCCAGAACCCCCGCCGGTCGGCGGTCATGTACTCCACCGCGCGGAGCCACTTCACGCTCTTCCACCCGTAGAGGTGGGGGACCACGAGCCGCAGCGGGAAGCCGTGCTCGGGGGCGAGGGGCTCCCCGTCGCGGTGGGTGGCCAGGAGGACCTGCTCGGACAGGAAGTCGTCCAGGCGCAGGTTGGCGCTGTACCCGTACTCCCCCCAGGCCATCACGTGCGTCACCTCGGGGGCCGGGGGAGCGGCGGAGACCAGGTCGAGGGCGCGGACCCCGCCCCAGGGGACGCCGGGGACGCTGAACCGCATCACGCAGTGGAAGTCGCTCACCGAGTCGGTGCGGGGCAGCGTGCCGAACTCCTCCCACGTCCACCGGTAGGAGCCCAGGGTCTCCGTCGCGCCCATGACCCGGAAGTCCCACCTGTGCGGCCGGAAGACGGGGACAGGCCCGTAGTGCAGCGGTCTGTGCTCGTACCGTACGGCCTGGCCCGGCGGGATCCCGGACCCCCCGGCGCGCCCGGCGCGTTCCTCCCCCGCACCGCCGTCCCCGTCCGCTCCCTCGGACAACACGTCCCCCTGCTCGTCCCGCTCCGGCCGCCCGGCCCTTGCACTACGCCCCTGCCGACGGGTCGGGCGTGTCCCCCGCCGGGACCTCCCTGTCCCGTCCGCCGCGGGGGAACGCGGCGTCCGGCCATCCTGCCAGGCGCCGACGAGAGCCAGGTCACTCGCCCCGTGCGTGCGGGCACGCCGCGACCGTGCGCTATAGTCACAGCCATGCAGCGGAACTTTTGGCGCTTTTATGGCTACCGGCCCGATACCCCGGTCGCCTGTAAAGCGCTGCGCTGACACAGACGACTTGAGCCCCGGGCCGGTAGAGCCCGGGGTTTTTTCGTGTCCCGGGCGCGAACCGGTCCCGCCACTCCCACCGACAAGCAGCTAGGGACGAACCACATGGTCATCGTGATGGCGCCGGACGCCACCCCCGACAACATCGACTCGCTCGTCGAACTGGTCACCTCCTCCGGAGGCGAGGCCTACGTGACCCGAGGGGTCAGCCGTACGATCATCGGCCTGGTCGGGGACGTCGAGCGGTTCCAGAACCTGGGCCTGGCCGCGAAGCCCGGTGTCAGCGACGTCCTGCGCATCTCCGCGCCGTACAAGCTGGTGAGCCGCGAGAACCACGACAGCCGCAGCGTCGTCAGCGTCCGGGGGGTGCCGATCGGAGGGGACAACGTCACCGTCATCGCCGGCCCGTGCGCCGTCGAGACCCCGGAGCAGACCCTCGAGGCAGCCAGGATGGCCCTCACCGCGGGCGCCTCCCTGCTGCGCGGCGGCGCGTACAAGCCGCGGACCTCGCCGTACGCCTTCCAGGGGCTGGGCGAGGCGGGGCTGAAGATCCTCGCCGACGTCCGCGAGGAGACCGGCCTGCCCGTCGTCACCGAGGTGGTGGACGCCGCCGACGTCGAGCTCGTCGCCTCCTACGCCGACATGCTCCAGATCGGCACCCGCAACATGCAGAACTTCGCCCTGCTCCAGGCGGCGGGCGACGCGGGCAAGCCCGTCATGCTCAAGCGGGGGATGAGCGCCACCATCGAGGAGTGGTTGATGGCGGCCGAGTACATCGCCCAGCGGGGCAACCTCGACATCGTCCTGTGCGAGCGCGGCATCCGCACCTTCGAGAAGGCCACCCGGAACACGCTCGACATCAGCGCGGTCCCGGTCGCCCAGAACCTGTCCCACCTGCCGGTCATCGTCGACCCGTCCCACTCGGGCGGCAAGCGCGAACTGGTGCTCCCGCTGTCCCGCGCGGCGGTCGCGGTCGGCGCCGACGGCGTCATCGTGGACGTGCACCCGCACCCGGAGACCGCCCTGTGCGACGGTCCTCAGGCCCTCCTGGAGGAGGACCTGGCACAGCTGCGCGACCTGGCCGGCACCCTCGCCGCCCTGAGCGGGCGCACCCTCACCCCGGCGCCCGGCCGCGAGCTGGCCGGTCTCTGAGGCCGTGGCGACGGCTCCGCCCCGCCACGTCGGACGTGGCGGGGCGGAGCCGTCGCGGCGCCCGTGTCAGAGGCGGGCGGCGGCGGGCTTGCTCGCGCCGTCGAGGCGCTTGGGCGCGGCGTCGCCGAGGAAGCTCGGCTTGTGCACCTGGGCCGTGGTGACCAGGTGCTCGACCAGCTCCTCGGCGTCCAGGCGCTTCTCGATCTGGCGCAGGTCGGGGATCTTGGCGGCGGTCTCGACCTGGCGCGGGGTCAGCATGGTGCAGCAGTCCTCGTCGGGCAGCTCCGAGATGGCCAGGGTGCCGATCCTGCGGGCCTGGTCCATGATCTCGGTCTTGTCCATCCCGACGAGGGGGCGCAGGATCGGCAGGTCGACGGCGTCGTCCAGCGCGGTGAGGTTGGTCATGGTCTGGCTGGAGACCTGGCCGAGGGCGTCCCCGGTGACCAGGCACTCGGCGCCGAGGTCGTCGGCGAGGGCCTCCGCGGTCTTGAGCATCAGGCGCCGCTGGGCGACGATCTGGAGCCGTTCGATGCCGGAGCTCTTCAGCTGCTGCTGGGCCTTGCCGAAGGGGATGACGAACAGGCGCGATCCCACCTGGTAGCGGTCCAGCTGGCGGACCAGGCTGTAGGCCTTGTAGATGGACTCGGGGCCGGTGAACGGCATCCCGGAGAAGTGCAGGAAGTCGACCTTGAGCCCGCGCCGGATCATCCGGTGCGCGGCCACGGGGGAGTCGATCCCGCCGGACATCAGCACCAGTCCGCGACCGCTCATCCCCGCGGGCAGGCCGCCCTGGCCCGGGATGCCGTCGGTGAACACGAACGCCTCGTCCTTGTCCACCTCGACGTACAGGGTGTTGTCGGGCCGCTTCAGGTTCACGGGGTAGCCGTGCGCCTCGATGACCTTGGAGCCCAGGTACCCGGCCAGCTCGGAGGAGGTCATCCCGAAGCGCTTGTCGCGGCGGCGCGCGCGCACCGCGAAGGAGCCCTGGCGCCCGGCCAGGGAGCGCACGCCGATGTCGGTGATGGCGTCCAGGTCCTTGGCCACCCGGCGGACCAGGTGCACCCACACCACGCCCATGACGTTGGCCATGCGGTCGGCGATCTCCGCGACCTCCAGGTCGGAGGCGCCGGGCTTGCGGACGATGATGACGCCCGCGCCGCGCTGGGAGAGGCGGACCTCGCCCAGGTCGCGCACGGAGGCGCGGATGTTGTTGTGGAGCCGCCGCTCGAACAGCTTGCGGTTGGAGCCCTTGAGGACGATCTCGCCGAGCTTCATGAGCACGCAGAGCTCGCCCAGCCCGGCCTCGGCTCCTACCTCGGCGACGGGGAGCGGCGCGGACTCGAGCGACGCGGACATGGTGCTACCTCCGGTGAATGCCTACGGCCCGGTACGAGGTGGGAGCGTCGGCGGTGGAACCGGGTGTCCAGCGCCGCCCTCCAGTATCGAACATCCCCCCGACCGCTCGAACCGTTTTCCGACGGGGTGGGAGGGCATGCGGCGGTAAACACAGTGTTGCGGCGGTCCCGGACGCGGACGCGCCCCCTCCCCTGGGAGCTGGGAAGAGGGCGCTCACCGGCCCGGGGCCGCCGCGCGTGGCTGTCGGCCGACGGGGCCGGTGGTGTCCGGGAGGCACCGGAGGTCCGTGTTCCGACGGTTCCGGCCCGTGTCGTGGGCGCTCCCGGAGCTCGCGGCGGGCCTAGCCGAAGAAGACCTCGGCCTCCTCGTAGCGCTCGGCCGGGACCGTCTTGAGGGTGTCGGTGGCCTCGGCCAGGTCGACGCGGACGATGGCGGTGCCCTGGAGGCCGACCATCTTGCCGAACGACTTGTCGTGCACGGCCTCGATGGCGTTCACGCCCAGGCGGGTCGCCAGCACGCGGTCGAACGCGGTGGGGGTGCCGCCGCGCTGCACGTGCCCCAGGACCACCGAGCGCGCCTCCTTGCCGGTGCGCTTCTCGATCTCCTCGGCGAGGCGCTGGCCGATGCCGCCCAGGCGCACGTGCCCGAAGGAGTCGGTCTCGCCGGTGGCCAGCTCCATCTGGCCCTCCTTGGGGTGCGCGCCCTCGGCGACGACGATGATCGGCGCGTACTGGGTCTGGAAGCGGCTCTCGACGTGCTTGACGACGTCGTCGATGTCGAAGGGGCGCTCCGGGATGAGGATGACGTTGGCGCCGGCGGCCATGCCCGAGTGCAGGGCGATCCATCCGGCGTGGCGTCCCATGACCTCCACGACGAGGGCGCGGTGGTGCGACTCGGCCGTGGTGTGCAGGCGGTCGATCGCCTCCATGGCGATGTTCACGGCCGTGTCGAAACCGAAGGTGTAGTCGGTCGCGTTGAGGTCGTTGTCGATGGTCTTGGGCACGCCCACGACGTTGACGCCGCGGTCGTGCAGCTGGCGGGCCACGCCCAGGGTGTCCTCGCCGCCGATGGCGACCAGCGCGTCGACGCCGAGCGCGGCCATGTTGTCCTTGACGCGCTCCACACCGCCCTCGATCTTCATGAGGTTGGTGCGGGACGAGCCCAGGATGGTGCCGCCCCGGGGGAGGATGCCGCGCACGGACTCGACGTTCAGCGGAACGGTGTCGCCCTCCAGCGGTCCGCGCCAGCCGTCCCGGAAGCCGATGAACTCGTACCCGTAGTCCTTGATGCCCTTGCGGACCACGGCGCGGATGACCGCGTTCAGACCAGGGCAGTCTCCGCCACCGGTCAGCACCCCGACTCGCATACGAATTCTCCTCGACGTTGTGTGTTCCCACGGCGCGAGACGCCATATGGTCTAGACCATAGTGGGCCCGGCTCCCCGTGGCCAACCCGGGGAGGCGAACAGTCCCGGAACGCCGTCGCCGTACGCGTGGGAGCGCGACCGGAACCGGGCGGGGGCACTGTCCGCTATTCGTCCAGGCCCTGGTCGATCGCGTACCGCACGAGCTCCACCCGGTTGTGCAGGTGCAGCTTGGTGAGGGTGTTCTGCACGTGGTTCTGCACGGTGCGGTGGGAGATGGTCAGGCGCTGGGCGATCTGCTTGTACGCCAGCCCCTTGGCGACCAGGCGCAGCACCTCGGTCTCACGCGGGGTCAGCGCGGGCGCCCGGGGCTCCCGGACGCGGTCGGACGACGACAGCCTGCGGTACTCGCCCAGCACGAGTCCGGCCAGACCCGGGGTGTACACGGCCTCGCCGGTGTTCACGCGGCGCACCGCGTCGAGCAGCTCGTCCCGCCCCGCCGACTTGACCAGGTAGCCGGTGGCCCCGGCCTTCACGGCCGCCAGCACGTCGTCGCCGGCCCCGCTCGCGGACAGGACCAGTACCTGCGGGGGCTCGGGCATCGCGACGAGGCCCGCCGTCAGCTCGACCCCGGTCATGTCCGGCAGGTGCAGGTCCACCACCGCCAGGGTGGGGCGCGCGGCCGGGGCGATGCGCAGCGCCTTGGCGCCGTCGCCCGCCGTCCCCACCACCTCGATCCCGGCCTCGCCCAGGTCGCGCGCGACCGCCTCGCGCCACATCGGGTGGTCGTCCACCACCAGTACCCGGATCTCCTCGGTCGCCATGCAGGGACCCTATCCCGACCGGGGCGGCCCCGTGCCGGCGGTCCGCGGGCCCGTGCGGGACGTGTCGGCGCAGGGGCGCGCCGGCCCCGCCGCCGTCCGGGGGGCGGAACGGAGCAGGGGCGTGCGGGCCGGACCGGCCCGCACGCCCCTGCCCGCACGCCCGGTCCCGGGCATGCGCGTCAGTCGTCCTCTTCGAATTCCCCGAAGTCGATGCCGCCCGGGGTCGCGGTGATCGTGATCTCCGTGCCCTCCGGCGCCTCGCCCGTGTGCGACTGGTGGGAGACCACCCTGCCGCCGAGGACGCGCTCGACGTTCACGTCGAAGCCCGCGTCCTCCAGCTCCTCCTCGGCGTCCCGCACCGGCATGCCGACCACGTCGGGGATCGTGACGCCCGGGGGGCCGGTGGAGACGGTCAGGGTGACCTCGCCGTTGGCTCCCACGCTGGCGCCGTTGTCCGGGCTCTGCCGGATCACGAGGCCCTCGTCGACGTCCTCGCTCTCCTCCTCGACCACCCTGACGGTCAGACCGAGCTCCTCCAGGGCGGTCCGGGCGGCGCCCTGCTCCTGGCCGACCACGGCCGGAACGGAGATGCTGCGGCTGACGGTGACCGTGACGGTGCCCTCCCGGTCGGCCTCGGCGCCCGCCTCCGGGTCGGTGGAGATCACCTCGCCGGGCGGGACGTCCTCGTCGTCGACGTCCACCTGTTCGAGGTTGTCCGGGGAGAACCCGAGGTCCTCCAGCGCCGCGAGGGCGTTCGCGGCGTCCTCGCCCGCCAGGTCGGGCATGGTCACGTTCTGCGGGCCCTGGGAGACGTACACGGTCACCTCGTCCCCGGGCGACAGGCGCTCGCCCTGTCCGGGATCGGTCCGGCCGACGCTGCCCGGCTCGGCGTCGCTGTAGACGGGCTCCTCCGCGAGCGTGTAGACCAGCCCCTCGTCGAGGATGGCCTCGCGCGCGGCCTCGGGGCTCTGCCCCACCACGTCCGGCACGGACTCGAACCGCCCGACGAGGAACCACCAGCCGGTGAGGAGCAGCACCAGTGCCAGGGCGGCGGCGCCGATCCCGATCAGCAGCCCGCGGCGCCGCGGGGCGTCGCGCTCGTCCGGGTAGTCGTCGTAGTCGTCCCCGTCGTAGCCGTCGTCGCGCAGCCCCGCGCTGTTCATGTCCACGACCATGGTGGCGTTCTCGGTGCCCGGTCCCGCCCCGCCCGCGATGAGCTGGGGGGCGGTGACGGACGCCGTCGCGGCGGTCGGGGCGACGGGTGCGAGCGGCGCCTCGCCGCCGGGGGCCTGCGCCGGCAGGCGGTGCAGGACCTCCAGCACCTTGGCCAGGTACTGGCCCGCGTTGCCCGGACGGTAGCGGGGGTCGCGCTCGGTGGCCTTGGTGACCAGCGCGTCCACCTCGGGCGGGAGGCCCGGAAGGAAGTGCGAGGGGCGGGGCACGTCCTCGTTGACGTGCTGGTAGGCGATCGCGATGGGCGTCTCGCCGGTGTGCGGCTGGCCGCCGGTCAGCAGCTCGTAGAACATGATGCCCGCGGCGTACACGTCGCTGCGGGCGTCGGCGACGCCCTTCTCGATCTGCTCCGGCGCCAGGTAGGCGGCGGTGCCCATGAGGGTGCCGGTCCGGGTGAGGCCCTGGTTGGACTGCTCCACGGCGCGCGCCAGGCCGAAGTCGGCCACCTTGACCCGGCCGTCCTCGGTGAGGAGGACGTTCTCGGGCTTGACGTCGCGGTGGACCATGCCCGCCTGGTGGGCGGCGCCGAGCGCGGCCAGGACCGACGCCATGACGTTCAGGGCCTCGTGCGGGGACAGGCGTCCGCGGGCCTTGAGCAGGTCGCGCAGGGTGCGGCCGGGCACGTACTCCATCGCCAGGAACACGTGTCCCTGGTCCTCACCCTGGTCGAAGACCTGGACGACGTTGGGGTGGGAGAGCTTGGCGACCGAGTGCGCCTCGTTGATGAAGCGCTGGACGAAGGTGGGGTCCTGTGCCAGCGACGGGTGCATCACCTTCAACGCCAGGCGGCGGTCCAGCCTCAGGTCGTGGGCGACGTAGACGGTCGCCATCCCGCCTCCGGCGATCCGGGACTCGACGAAGTAGCGTCGGTCGAGGGTCGCGCCTACGAGCGGGTCGGAAGTCGTCATGTCCACGGCGGAGTAGTGTCCTTGCTGCGGGGAGCGCGGGCTGTCGCGGTTGGTGGCGCGTACCCGACACCGGGTGTCGAACCGACACGATAGCGGAAGCCCACGCCAGGTCTGCCCCGCGGTTCGCGGTCGCGTCGCGCCTCCCCACCCTCGGTGGCGGGCGTTCGCGCCTGGTTCATCGGCGAGCGTGCGGTGCCCTCCGTCGGGCCGCACACCCATCCCACGTTAGGGGACGGTTCCAAACGTTCCGGGAACGGCGCTCCGGACCTCGCGGGCCCGGTGCGCGCCGGGCCCCCGGTCCGGGAACCGGGAGGCCCGGTCCCCGCGGCGTCGCGGCCCCGGAGGTCCGTCCCGGCGGGACGGCCCGGGTGGGACCGGTCACGCCCGGACGGAACACGCGCCCCGTGCGCCCCGGCCCGGCGCGACACGCGGCCGGCGGCCCTCCCGGGGCGTGCGCGGCGGCGGGCCGCGCCCCGGCGCCGGGCGCTACTCCACCGCGGGGGACGACGCGAGGGCGTGCCGGCGCACCGGGATGCGCCCGGCCAGGCGGGCGCCCCGGCCGGCCCGGACGGCGTCGCGCATCGCGGCGGCCATGCGCACAGGGTCCTGCGCGCGGGTCACGGCCGTGGCCAGCAGGACCGCGTCGCAGCCCAGCTCCATCGCGAGGGCGGCGTCGCTGGCGGTGCCGATCCCGGCGTCCACGATCACGGGGACACCCGCGCCCTCCACGATCAGTTCGAGGTTGTGCGGGTTGCGGATCCCCAGCCCGGAGCCGATCGGCGCGGCCAGCGGCATCACCGCCGCGCACCCCAGCTGCTCCAGGCGCCGGGCCAGCACCGGGTCGTCGTTGGTGTAGGGCAGGACGGTGAACCCCTCGTCCACCAGCTGCTCGGCGGCGTCCAGGAGCTCCACCGGGTCGGGCAGCAGGGTGTGCTCGTCCGCCACGACCTCCAGTTTCACCCAGTCCGTGCCCAGGGCCTCGCGTCCCAGCCGGGCGGTGCGCACCGCGTCCGCCGCGGTGAAGCACCCGGCGGTGTTGGGCAGCGCGCGGATCCTGTTGCGGGACAGCACGTCCCACACCGACCCCCGGGCGCCGGGGGAGACCCTGCGCATGGCCACGGTGGTCAGCTCGGTCCCGGAGGCCACCAGGGCCTCCTCCAGGACCTCCAGGGAGGGCGCCCCGCCGGTGCCGGTGATCAGCCGCGAGCCGAAGGAGGTCCCGGCGATCACCAGGGGGTCCTCGACGTGTCCGGTTCCGTGTCCGCTCATGCTCAGCCTCCCTGGACCGCGGTGAGGACGTCCACGCGGTCGCCCGTGCCCAGCGCGCCGTCCGCCCACGCGGCCCGGCGCACCACCTCGTCGTTGACGGCCACGGCGATCCCGCCGGGGATCGTGCCGCCGCCCGGCGCGGTCAGGTCGCGGACGACCGCCTCCACGGTCGTGCCGTCGGCGAACTCGCGGAGGTCGCCGTTGATGATGAGTTGCACTGCCTCTCCTACTCCCACGTCGTCGTGTGCGCGTCGCCGGACGCCCGGTCCGCGGCGAACCTGCGCGCGTACTCCGGCAGGGCGCCCGTGGTGAGGGCGCGCGCCATGGCCTCCCCGGTGGCCGGGGTCAGCAGGACCCCGTGCCTGAAGTGCCCCGCGGCCAGGTGCAGGCCGGGGACCCGGGTCGGCCCCAGCAGGGGCTCGTTGTCCGGTGAGCCCGGGCGCAGTCCCACACAGGTCTCGGTGACCTCCAGCTCGGTCACCCCCGGGACGAGCTCGCGCGCGTCCCTCAGGACCTGCCAGAGGCCCCCGGCGGTGAGCGAGGTGTCGTAGCCCAGCTCCTCCTGGGTGGCGCCGATGACCACCTCTCCGTCGGCGCGCGGCACCAGGTAGGTGGTGAAGCCCCTCACCAGGCCCCGGACCGTGCGGCCGACGAGGGGCGCCTCTCCGGCCGGCACCCGGGCGCGCAGGAGCTGGCCCTTGACCGGGCGCAGCGGCGGCACCACCGGTTCGGGCACCGTGACGCGGTCGCTCCAGCAGCCTGCGGCCAGGACGACCTGGTGGGCGGGCAGGACCCGGCCGTCGTCCAAGCGCACGCCCAGCCGGGAGCCCCCGGGGCCGGGGGCCGTGACCTCCTCCGCCCGCCCGGCGGTCTCGGTGACTCCCGCGCGTCCGCCCGCCGCGGCCAGGGCGCGCAGCAGCAGCCGGGGATCGACGGAGTGGTCGTCGGGGGCGAGCACTCCGCCGCGCACGGACGGGGCGAGCACCGGCTCCAGCCGGCGGCACTCGCGGCTCGTCAGGCGCTCGGTGGCGATGCCCAGGCGCTCCTGGAGCCGGTGCAGGTCGGTGAGGACGGCCATGTCGTCGCGGTCGAAGGCCACCAGGAGGGTCCCGGTGGTGCGGTAGCCCACGCGGATCCCGGCGGCCGCCTCCAGTTCGGCGACGAACCCGGGGTACATGCCCGCGGAGCGGACCCCGAACTCCATGAGGGGCTCCTCGCCGAACACGGCCTCGGTGGCCGGGGTGAGCATGCCCGCCGCGACGGTGGAGGCGGCACGGGCGCCGGCGGGGCCGGTCACGGGGTCGGGTTCGACCAGGGTGACGCGGAGGCCCTCCTGGGCGGCCCGCCAGGCGGTGACCCTCCCCACGAGGCCGCCGCCGACCACGACGACGGTCCGCTCCGGCGCGTCCCCGGGGCCGTCATTGGTAGGACGAATCGTTGCGCGGCGGGGGTCGTTCTTCGTGCGCACGGCGCTGTTCCCACTCCCTTCGCCGGCATGACCCGGATCAGGTTCGTGCGGTCGGAGGCTCACAGCCTCCCTCTCAGCCGGGTCCCACCCGGCTCCCGCGGGATGTGCAGAGGTCTGTCCCCATCCTAGAACCTCCTCCCGGAATGCGTGGCAGTGGTGGGGATCTCCACGGCGCCCGGCCCCCGCGGCCCCGGAAGGTGTCCGGGCCCGGTGCGGATGTGGCAGATTGGGAGGGTGACACGAAGCGACATCGACATCGACACGCTGGTCGGCGAGTGGCTGACCCTGAAGGAGGCGGCCGCGCCGCTCGGCGTGAGCCCCAACCGGATCAAGACCCTGATCCGCGAGAACCGCATGATGGGTGTGGTCCGCGGAGGGCAGCTGTCCGTCCCCGCCGCCTTCATCGACGGCGACGACCTCGTCAAGGGGCTGCCCGGGACCCTGGTGCTGCTGACCGACGCGGGCTTCTCCACGGAGGAGGCCCTGCGCTGGCTCTTCACCCCCGACGACACCCTGCCGGGCACGCCCATCCAGGCGATGCGCGAGAACCGGGGCACCGAGGTGCGCCGCCGCGCCCAGAGCATGGCCTTCTAGCGCGTGGTCCGTGGGCGCTCCCGGCGGGCGTCGGCGGACGCGGGTCCGGAACGATCCGCGGAACGCGGCGCGGCGCGCCGTCGGGCGGCCTCCCCTCGGGGGGCCGGCCGGCGAGGGCCTAGGGTGGGCGGGGTGAGGACCAGCCACGGAACCAGCCTGCGCAAGCGCCTGGACGCATCCCTTCTGTACCTGTGCACCGACGCCCGGACCGGGCGCGGTGATCTCGCCGAGTTCGCCGACGCGGCCCTGGCTGGAGGGGTGGACATCATCCAGCTCCGGGACAAGGGGCTGGAGGCCCGCGAGGAGATCGCGGCCCTGGAGGTCATGCGGGAGGCCTGTGAGCGGCATGGGGCCCTGCTTGCGGTGAACGACCGCGCGGACATCGCCCGCGCGGTGCGCGCCGACGTCCTGCACCTGGGCCAGCGCGACCTGCCGGTGCCGATGGCCCGCGACATCATCGGGGCGGACCCCGTGATCGGCCGCTCCAACAACGACATCGCGGCTGCCTCCTCCTCCGCGGAGGAGGCCGGGAGCGACTACTTCTGCGTCGGCCCCACCTGGGCCACCCCCACCAAGCCGGGCCGCCCCGCGGCGGGCCTGTCCCTGGTCGAACGCGCCGCCGCACTGGGCGCGGACCGCCCGTGGTTCGCCATCGGCGGGATCGACGCGACCAACATCGACGCCGTGGTGGAGGCGGGCGCCCGCCGGGTCGTGGTCGTGCGCGCGATCACCGAGGCCGAGGACCCCCGGGCCGCCGCGGCCGGGCTGCGCGAGCGACTGACCGCCCGCACCGGGGGCTGAGCGGAACTTCCCGGCCCCGCCGGGCCCCGTGAGGGCGAGGACGCCGTCCCGCCGCCGGGGGAGGGGGCCGGGGCGGCGGCGCCACCGCGGCCCCCGCGCGGACCGGTGGCCGCGGTCGCCGCGCTGAGCCCCGTCGACGGCCGCCCGCGCGTCCGCGCCCTCCCGGCCGGCAGGCTGTTCGGGCGGTGCGTCCGCCCCGCCGCCGGGGGAGGGGCCCCGGGACGGCGGCCTCGCGGCCGCGCGCCCGGCCGGTGGTCCGTCCCACCGGCCTCACGGCACGAGGAGCACCTTGCCCAGGACCCGGCGCTCCTCCAGCGCCCGGTGGGCCTCCTCCGCCCGCTCCAGGGGCAGCGTCAGCCCCACGTGCGGTCGCACCCGCCCGGAGCGGGCCATCTCCAGGATCCGGCGCACGTCGCCGCTCGGCCCCTGCTTCCCGTCCTCCAGGTCGAAGAGGCCGAACACCTCGATCCCGCGGCGCTCCGCCTCCCCGGCGTCCACCTCGGAGAAGCGGCCCCCCGCGGAGCCGTAGGAGAGGAAGCGTCCGCCGTCGGCCACGGCGCCGAACGCCGCCTCGCCGAGGTCGCCGCCGCTCCCGTCCAGGACCACGTCGGCGCCCGCGCCGCCGGTGGCCTCGCGGACCCGCTCCACCCATCCGGGCTCGGAGTAGTCCACGACCGCCTCCGCCCCCAGCCCACGGGCGAGGGCCAGCTTCTCCGGGCCCCGGGCGGCTCCCACGACGCGCGCCCCGGCCGCGGCGGCGAGCTGGACCGCCAGGCTGCCGGCCCCGCCCGCCGCCGCCAGCACGAGCACCCACGTGCCGGGGCCGAACCCGCCGCTGCGCTCCAGCGAGAGGGCGGTGGGCCCGTCGTGCAGGAGCGCCAGCGCCTGCTCCGGGTCCAGGCCCTCCGGGACGTCGACCAGTCCCGACGCCGGGACGGCGACCCGCTGGGCGTACCCGCCGAAGGGGGGCACGGGCTCGCCCCCCTCGGGGGCGGCACGGCCGGTGTCGGTGACGACCAGCGCGCCGACCCTCTCCGGGGCCACCCCCTCGCCGACCCGGACCACGGTCCCGGCCACCCCCGCGCCCGGCACGTACGGGGGCTCCACCGGGAAGTAGTCCAGCCCCCACCCGCTGCGGACCAGCGTGTCCAGGTACATCACGTTGGACGCCGCCACCTCCACCACGACCTGCCCGGGTCCCGGCTCCGGTTCGGGCACCTCCCGGGCCACCAGGACCTCGGGGCCGCCGAACCCGTCCACCCGTACCGCTCGCATACCAGATCTCCTCGCTGTCGCGCCGTGCTCTCCGCCGGCGGTGCCCAGCCTGGTACTTCAAGTAATATTGAGGTCAAGTCCCGGTGCGGGAGAAGCCCCCGGGACGACGAAACCGCCGCGCACGGGGCGCGGCGGTGGCGGGCGGGCGGTGCTCAGACCCCGACGTGCGACAGGGCGCTCGGATGGCGCCGGAGGAACCCCTCGATGGACTGGGCCGGGTGTCCGGTCAGCTTGGGCACCGTCGGGGCGACCTCGTCGAGCTCACCCGCGGCGATCGCGGCGTACGACGAGGCCCATCCCTCGACGGCCCACTCCGGGGCGCCGGTGGCGCGGCGCGACTCCAGCGCCTCCTCCCAGGTCTCCGGCACGTAGCGGACGGAGCGGCCGGTGAGCGTGCCCAGCTTGTCGACCGTGGCCCCGAGGGTCAGGGCCTCCGGGCCGGTGACGTCGTGGGTCGTGTCCTCCGAGGCGAGCGCGGTCGCCGGGTCGGTCAGCACCGCCGTCGCCACGTCCGCCACGTCGTCACGGGACACCCACGCGACCCGGCCGTCACCGGCCGGGCCGCGCACCACGCCGTCGTCCCCCACCCAGCCGGGCAGCAGGTCCAGGTACAGGCTGGGTCTCAGGAACGTGTACCGCACCCCCGTCGACCTGATGTGGGCCTCGGTGTAGAAGTGCGTGCGCGCGAACGTGAACACGGCGGCCGGACCGGCCCCCAGGAAGGACAGGTAGACGATCCGGGACACCCCCGCGCGGACCGCCCCGTCCACCGCGCTCAGGTGGACGTCCATCCGGTCCTCGGACTCGGTCGCCGAGACCAGGAACAGTGTGTCCACACCCCGGCAGGCCCGCTCGAAGCCCGCCGTGTCCTCGTAGGCCGCCATCGCCGCGGTGCTGCCCGGGTACTCCGGCGCCCGGTTGATGTCGCGCACGATGAGGCGCTGCGCCAATCCGAGCCGTGCGATCCGGGCTGCCACCCGCCCGCCCAGCGCCCCGGTCGCCCCGGTCACACCTATGGTGTGGTTTGTCATGTGATCGTCGCCCATGACACCCCATCCTGAGGTACGAGGGCCTGCCGGGCACTCATCGGCACGCGGCTTTTTGCGCGTCCGGGTCAGGGGGTGGTGCGCTCTTGGCCCTTCCCCCCGCCGGGCCCCGCGGGAGGACCTGTGCCGTCGCCTCCGGGAGCGCCCTCCGACGACCCCCGTCCGGTCCCCCGGTAGGCCAGCCGGCGCAGCAGCACCTCGGCCGGGCCCCGCCTGCCCGCGCGCTCCAGCGCGTACGCGCCGGCCACCGTCACCAGCCAGACCCCCACCGCGAACAGGAACATCGACCACGGCGACAGGTGGGCCGCGACGCCCAGCCCCCAGGCGGTCAGGACCGGCGCGCACAGGACCGACTGGGCGAGGTACGCCGACAGCGACCGCTTGCCGGTCGCGCTCAGCGCGGTCGCCACCGGGCCGGGCCCGCGGCCGCCCGCCTGGATCCGGTGGGCGACCAGGGCGGTCAGCGCCACGTAGCCGATGCCGCAGGCCAGGCCGGTCACCATGTGGGGCAGGGCCAGCATGCCGCCCTGGGAGACGGTCAGGTCCCACGCCCCGACCTGGGCGAGCGCGGAGGGGACGCCGCCCAGCCATCCGAGGGAGATGCCGGCGGCGGCCGTCAGCCGCAGCAGGACCAGGTGGCGGCCCGGTTCCTCCAGGATCCGGCGGCGCGCCGCCCAGAAGCCGAGCAGGATCGCCGTGGGCACGGTCAGGCCGAGCAGGCCCTGGCCGAGCACGATGAGCGGCCACACCGACAGCCGCCCGATCGCGGCGCCCAGGATCGAGGGGTTGCCGATGTTGGAGGCCATGTCGTCCATGCCCGGACCCGCCATCGCGGGCTGGTCCGCGGGCATGAGCGCCAGGCCGACCAGGCCGGCGGCCGACAGCAGCAGCATGAAGCCGGTCAGGACCCCGGCCCACACCAGCAGGGTGGCGTCCCTGCGGCGCAGGAACAGCCAGCCCAGGAGCAGGCCGGCCAGTCCGTAGGCGCCCAGGACGTCGCCCATCCACAGCAGCAGCGCGTGCACGAGGCCGAACGCGAGCAGCCACAGGTTGCGGCGGCGCAGCAGCGCGTCGACGGCCCCCGCGTCCGCTCCCGCGGCCTCCTGGCGCCGCGCGAGCTGCACCATGCCGTAGCCGAACAGGAACGCGAACATCGGGTAGCTGCGCCCGTCGACCGCGACGACGGTGAAGAACTGCGCCGCCGCGTCCGGCACGCCCCCGGGCTCGGGGTGGGCGCTCAGGCCGCCCATGGGAACGGCCCACAGGTACCAGACGGTGTTGGCGATCGCGATGAACAGGAGCATGAACCCGCGTGCCAGGTCGGGGGCGAGCGCCCGTTCACCCGCGTCCGCCGGGCCTCGAGAGACGGTGTGCCCAGACATGGGGTGTCCTCCGGTCGCGCTAGGGCTTTCGACGATTCAACCGGAGGACGAAGTCGGGCACAACGTACTTTCGCGCTGGGAAGCCCCTGAATATCCCCTCAGGGGTGCGGGTTCAGTGGGTGCGCGCGGTCGCCGCCACCACCAGGGCGCGCAGCGGCTCGCGGGCGTCCGCGTCCAGCTCGGGGCTGTCCAGGGCGGCCACGGCCTGTCCGGCGTACTCCTCGACGAGGTCCTCGCAGGCGCGCAGCGCGCCCGAGCCCTCGATCAGCCCGCACATCCACTCGACCGCGTCCACCGACAGGTCCGGGTCGCCCAGCAGGGAGGCGAAGCGCTCGCCGTCGGCGGCCCCGGTGCGGGCCAGCGTCTCGGCGACGATGAGTGTGCGCTTGCCCTCCCGCAGGTCGTCGCCGGCGGGCTTGCCCGTGGTGGACGGGTCGCCGAACACGCCGAGGACGTCGTCGCGCAGCTGGAAGGCCACGCCCAGCGGGAGGCCGTAGTCCGTGTAGACCCCCGCCAGCTCCTCGTACCGGCCCGCCAGGGCCGCACCCAGGTGCAGGGGGCGCTCCACCGTGTACTTGGCCGACTTGTACCGCATCACGCGCAGGGCGGCCTCGCGGGTGCTCGTGCTGCGCACCTGCTCCAGGGTGTCCAGGTACTGCCCGGCCATCACCTCCGTGCGCATCGCGTCGAAGGGGCGCCGCCCCTCCCGCAGCACCTCCGGCGGGAACCCGCTGGCCTGGTACATCTCGTCCGACCAGACCAGGCACAGGTCGCCGATGAGGATCGCCGCCCCCCGGCCGAACCCGTCGCCGTCGCCGCTCCACCCCTGGTCGGCGTGCAGCCCGGCCAGCCGCTTGTGGGTGGCGGGCAGACCGCGGCGGGTGTCGCTGTTGTCGATCACGTCGTCGTGGATGAGCGCGCACGCCTGGAGGTACTCCAGGGACGCGGCGGCACGGATCAGCCGCTCGTCGTCGGCGGCGCCCCCGGCGCCCCTCCACCCCCAGTAGCAGAAGGTCGGGCGCAGGCGCTTGCCGCCGGCGAGCATCGCCTCCAGGGCGTCCATGGCGGGTGCCAGCTCCTCGCCGATCCCCAGGACCAGCTCGCGGTGCGCGGCGCCGAATCCGGCCAGCTCGCGGTCCACCGCGGGGCGGGCCGCGAAGACGGACGGGGAGAGTGCGGAAGTGGAAGAAGAGGAAGGGGCCATGTCCTGCACGTTATCGGCTGTTCGGGGCGTCCTCACCCCGGTTCGGCCGACACGCTCCGCCGGGGCGGGCGGGTCCGCCGCCCCACCGGGCGCGCCCCGCGCCGGTCCGCCGGTACACGGTCCCGCACAGTGGGACGCCGATCCCTGTCCGTGAGTGCGCTTCGCCTAAGCTGGTACACATGCTGGCAGCACCGACACGCCCCGTGGCGCCCCGAAGCCCGGCCCCCAGGCCGCGTCATATCCGCGAACTCCTCAACGCGGGCGAGCCGATGTTCTCCTTCGAGTTCTTCCCACCGCGCACGCCCCAGTCGCAGGAGCGGCTGTGGCGCGCGATCCGGGAGATCGAGGCACTCGGCCCGTCCTTCGTCTCGGTCACCTACGGCGCGGGCGGCAGCACGCGCGGGCTGACCGTGGAGACGACCGAACGCATCGCCACCGACACCACGCTGATGCCGGTGGCGCACATGACGCTCGTCGACCACTCCGTCGCCGAGCTGCGCCACCTCATCGGGCGCTTCGCGGACGCCGGCGTGTGCAACATGCTCGCCGTGCGGGGAGACCCCCCCGGCGACCCCGACGGCGAGTGGGTCAGCCACCCCGAGGGCCTGACCTACACCGAGGAGCTCGTCCGACTCCTCAAGGAGAGCGGCGACTTCTGCGTGGGCGTGGCCGCGTTCCCGTACAAGCACCCGCGCTCGGCCGACGTGGAGACCGACACCGACCACTTCGTGCGCAAGTGCGAGGCGGGCGCCGACTACGCCATCACCCAGATGTTCTTCGACCCGGAGGACTACCTGCGGCTGCGCGACCGCGTGGCGGCCCGGGGGTGCGAGGTGCCGATCATCCCCGAGGTGTTCCCCGTGGTCCGCTCGTCCTTCATCCCGCGCTCGGAGAAGCTCTCCGGGGCCCCCTTCCCGCGCGCCCTGGCGGAGCGGTTCGAGTCCTTCGGCGACGACGCCGAGGCGGTGCGGGCCTTCGGCATCGAGCACGCCCAGCGCATGTGCGAGCGCCTGCTCGACGAGGGCGCGCCGGGCATCCACTTCATCACCTCGAACCAGTCCAAGGCCACCAGGCAGATCTTCCGTGAGGTCTCCGGTCGTCGGAGCCCGTCAGGGGCAGACGCGCGGCCATGATCGAGAAGGGCTGGTCCGGGCTGCCCGGGAAGGCGAAGTCCTCCAGCACCTCGGTGAACCCGCACGAGCGGTAGAGGTGGCGCGCCGCCGACGGCCCCGTCCGCGTGGACAGGACGGCGGTGCGCTCACCGCGCCCCTCGCACAGGGCGTGGAGCACGGCCCGTCCCACGCCCTGGTTCTGCGCCTCGGGGTGGACGTGCACCTCGGCGATCTCCAGGGGGTCGGCGAGGTAGCGGCGCGCCTGGCGCGCCCGCCCGCCGGCGTGCAGCCCCTCGGTGACCATGTCGTGCCACCACTGGCCGCGCACGCCGTGGAAGCCGTAGGCGAAGCCGACGGGGCGCCCCTCGCGGAGCGCGACCACGGCGCGGAAGCCCGGGTAGTAGGCGTGGCCGTTCATGACGGCCGCGCGGCCGGGCAGCTGCTCGGGCGGCGGGCGCATGGCGGCCTCGTACACCCGGAGCAGCGCGGGAACGGCGTGCGTGAAGGCGGGCGGCGCCAGTTCACGCAACTCGGTATCGGCTACCACAGCCCGATTTTAGGGCACGGGGCGCCGACGCGCCCTCGGCGCGGGGGACCTTGACGGGTCGGGCGGGCTGGGGTTAACTGGGTTCTATCGAACAGGCGTTCGATTAACTTCCGCCGGGTCCGCCCGGCGGAGTGCGGCGCGGCCGGGTTGGGGAGGGGAAGCCCCACGCCCGGCCGCGCCGTTGCGCCGGCCCCGGACACGACGAGAACCGGCGCCCCGCGGGGTGCCGGTTCTCGTCGAGCGGGTGCGACCTTCGTGTGTTCCCCGGTCCCTAGAAGGCGTCGACCGCGCGGCGCGCCTCGGGGTCGAGGACCCCCCAGTTGATCAGCTCCTCGGTCAGGTCGCCGGGCGACTTGTCGTAGATGACCGCGAGTGAACGCAGGTCCTCCTGGCGGATGGACAGCACGCGCCCGTTGTAGTCGCCGCGCTGGCTCTGGATGGTGGCGACGTAGCGGGAGAGCGGTCCCGCCTTCTCCTGCGGCAGCTGCTGCATGCGCTCCAGGTCGATCACCAGCTTGGGTGTCGGGCCCAGAGGCGTCGGCGCGGCGCCGCCCGGCAGCAGCTCCGACATGGGGACCCCGTAGAAGTCGGCCAGCTCGGCCAGCTTCTGGACGGTGACGGCGCGGTCGCCGCGCTCGTAGGAGCCGACCACGACGGCCTTCCAGCGTCCGTGGGACTTCTCTTCCACCCCGTGCAGGGACAGGCCCTGCTGGGTGCGGATGGCGCGCAGTCGCGCACCGAGGGACTTGGCGTATTCGGATGGCATGTTCTTGTCGCTCCCGGCCGTGACGGTGGCTGGCGTGGTGGGGGGACGTCCGCTCGTACTCGGCGAGCCGCCTGTGCGGCTCAGCGGATGGTCACGGGGTGCAACCCCACCCGGTAGTGGTTACAGACAGTGACGGTAGGGGGGTCTGCCCCCCAGGTCAAGCCGTTGGTGTGAAACGCGACTAATCGGTGGCCAAACCGTGCGTAAGTGAGACTCCTCTCATGTCCGGATGGTTCGGGACGAGAGGGGCGTCGCGCTGGTCCACAAAGCCCGTTTCTACAGGGAATTTCACCTTTCAACCATTCTGTGGTCGTATCCACTGCGTGGCGATATGGCTACTCCTGGGCGATGAGAGTCCCCTCAATGGTGTGACCAGAGTCACACTGGCCGTTTCCGACCTCGGACCGCCCCTCGGGTGGCCCGATCGTCGCTGGTAGCGTGGGGCCGATCGACATCCTTTAAGGACCTGTTCTGTGAGGCAGGGAAGGGGTCACTACTTTGCGTGTCCAAAAGCCGACGAAAGGTGATGCCGAAGGCGTCGCCGAACCGTCGCCCGAGGTGCCCGACGGCACCCGCGCCGTCCTCGACGGCAACGAGATCAACCGGGCGCTGACCCGCATCGCCCACGAGGTGCTCGAACGCACCAAGGGCGGCGGGGACGTCACCCTCCTGGGCATCCCCTCCCGCGGTGTCCCGCTCGCCCGGCGCCTGGCGCAGCGCATCGGACGCGTCGAGGACCTCGCCGTCCCCGTCGGCTCCCTCGACATCACGATGTACCGCGACGACCTCAGATCGGCCCCCGTGCGCGCCCTCGGCAGGACCGAGATCCCCGGCGGCGGACTCGACGACCGCGTCGTCGTCCTCGTGGACGACGTGCTCTTCTCCGGCCGCACCGTGCGCGCCGCCCTCGACGCCCTCGGCGACCTGGGCCGGCCCCGCGCCGTCCAGCTCGCCGTGCTCGTGGACCGGGGCCACCGCGAACTGCCCATCCGCGCCGACTACGTGGGCAAGAACCTGCCCACCTCCCTGCGCGAGAACGTCACCGTGCGCCTGGAGGAGACCGACGGACACGACGCGGTCCTGCTCGGCCCCTCGCGGCCCCCGTCCGGCGCCTCCCGACCCGGGGCCCCCGGCCCCCGTCCCGGCTCCACCGAGGGGAACGCATGATGCGCCACCTGCTCTCCACCGGAGACCTCAGCAGGGACGAGGCCACCCTCGTCCTGGACACCGCGGCCGAACTCGCCCAGGTCGGCGACCGCTCCGTCAAGAAGCTCCCGACCCTGCGCGGCCGCACCGTGGTCAACCTCTTCTACGAGGACTCCACGCGCACCCGCACCTCCTTCGAGCTCGCCGCCAAGCGCCTGTCCGCCGACGTCATCAACTTCTCGGCCAAGGGCTCCAGCGTCTCCAAGGGCGAGAGCCTCAAGGACACCGCGCTGACCCTCCAGGCCATGGGGGCCGACGCCGTCGTCATCCGGCACAGCGCCTCGGGGGCCGCCCACCGCCTCGCCACCTGGGTGGACGGCTCCGTCCTCAACGCGGGCGACGGCACCCACGAGCACCCCACCCAGGCACTGCTCGACGCGTACACGATGCGCGAGCGGCTGGGGCGCCTGGACGGCCTCAGGGTGGCCGTCGTCGGCGACATCCTGCACAGCCGCGTCGCGCGCTCCAACGTCCTGCTGCTCACCACCCTGGGGGCCCACGTCACCCTGGTCGCGCCGCCCACCCTGCTGCCGGTCTCGGTGGACACCTGGACGTGCGAGGTCTCCTACGACCTCGACGACGTCCTGCCCAAGTCCGACGTCGTGATGATGCTCCGCGTGCAGGCCGAGCGCATGCGCGACTCGTTCTTCCCCTCCGTGCGCGAGTACAGCCGCAACTACGGCCTCGACGGCGCGCGCCTGGCCCGGATGCCCGAGCACGCCATCGTCATGCACCCCGGACCGATGGTCCGCGGCATGGAGATCGCGGCCGAGGTCGCCGACTCGCCCCGGTGCACCGTCACCGCGCAGGTCGCCAACGGCGTCAGCCTGCGCATGGCCGTGCTCTACCTGCTGCTCGGCGGCTCCTAGCCCGCGCCCTCCCCGGGAGACGCCGCCCCGTCCCGCGGCCGGCGCCCCCGGGGCCGGCACCCGCCGGCGCCCGAGCCGGCCCCGCGCGGTGAGCGCCCTCCCGCCGGCGCCCGCGCGAACCACGCCTCCACCCGAGAACACGAGGAAGTCACCACCGCCATGCCCGACACCAACGGACCGCACCTGATCCGCGGCGCCCGCCCGCTCGGCGGGGACCCCGTCGACATCCTCATGGCCGACGGCCTGATCACCGCGATCGGCCCGGACCTGGAGGCCCCCGAGGGGGCCGAGACCGTCGACGCGACCGGACTGGTCGCCCTGCCCGGACTGGTGGACCTGCACACCCACCTGCGCGAGCCCGGCCGCGAGGACGCCGAGACCGTCGCGTCCGGCTCCCGCTCCGCCGCGGCCGGCGGCTACACCGCCGTCCACGCCATGGCCAACACCGACCCCGTCGCCGACACCGCGGGGGTCGTGGAGCAGGTCTGGCGCCTGGGCCGCGAGGCCGGCTACTGCGACGTGCGCCCGGTCGGCGCCGTCACCGTGGGCCTGGCGGGGGAGCAGCTCGCCGAGATCGGCGCGATGGCCGAGTCCGCCGCCCGGGTGCGCGTCTTCTCCGACGACGGCATCTGCGTCTCCGACGCCCTGCTCATGCGCAGGGCCCTGGAGTACGTCAAGGCCTTCGACGGCGTCGTCGCCCAGCACGCCCAGGAGCCCCGCCTCACCCAGGGCGCGCAGATGAACGAGGGCCGCGTCTCCGACCGGCTCGGCCTGCCCGGCTGGCCCGCCGTCGCGGAGGAGGCGATCATCGCCCGCGACTGCCTGCTCGCCCAGCACGTCGGCTCGCGCCTGCACGTGTGCCACGTCTCCACCAAGGGCTCGGTCGACATCATCCGCTGGGCCAAGGCCCGCGGCTGCGACGTGACCGCGGAGGTCACCCCCCACCACCTGCTCCTCACCGACGAGCTGGTGGAGAGCTACGATCCGATCTACAAGGTCAACCCGCCCCTGCGCACGGCCGAGGACGTGGAGGCACTGCGCGAGGGCCTGGCCGACGGGACCATCGACATCGTGGCCACCGACCACGCCCCGCACCCGAGGGAGGCGAAGGAGACCGAGTGGTCCACCGCCGCGATGGGCATGGTCGGTCTGGAGACCGCCCTGGCGGTCGTGCAGAGGACGATGGTCGACACCGGCCTGCTCACCTGGGCCGGGGTCGCCGACCGCATGTCCGCGGCGCCGGCCCGCATCGGCCGCGTCGGGGGGCACGGCCGCGAGCTCGCGGAGGGCGAGCCCGCCAACGTCGTCCTGTACGACCCGGCCGACCCGGTCGCGGTGGACGGTGCGGCCATGGCGACCAAGAGCAGCAACACCCCCTTCCGGGGCATGACCCTGCCGGGCCGGGTCCGCGCCACGTTCCTGCGCGGCACCCCCACCGTCCTGGAAGGCAAGATCAAGTGAACACGGCAGCGACAGCAGCGAACGCCCAGGCCGGTCCTGGTGCGGCAGAGGGGGAGAACGTGTCCGAGGAAACCGGCGGACCGGCGATTCTGGTGCTCGAGGACGGCCGGGTCTTCCGCGGCCGATCCTTCGGCGCCACCGGCGAGACCTTCGGCGAGATCGTCTTCAACACCGGCATGACCGGGTACCAGGAGACGCTCACCGACCCCTCGTACCACCGCCAGATCGTCACGATGACCGCCCCGCACATCGGCAACACCGGCGTCAACGACGACGACCCCGAGTCCGGCCGCATCTGGGTCGCCGGGTACGTCGTCCGCGAGCCCGCGCGCATCACCTCCAACTGGAGGGCCCGCCGGACCCTGGACGAGGAGCTGCGCCGCCAGGGCGTGGTCGGCATCGCCCTCACCGGCACCCGCGCCCTCACCCGCCACCTGCGCGACCGGGGCGCCATGCGCGCAGCCGTCAGCACCGTCGAGACCGACCCGGAGAAGCTGCTCGCCCGCGTCCTGGAGGCGCCCCGCATGGCCGGCGCCGACCTGGCCGCCGAGGTCAGCACGGACGCCGCCTACGAGGTCCTGCCCCCCGAGGGGGTCCCGACCCGGTTCCACGTCGCCGCCGTCGACCTCGGCATCAAGGCCATGACCCCCCAGCGCCTCGCCGAGCGCGGCTGCCGGGTCACCGTCCTGCCCTCCGCGGCCACGGCGGAGGACATCCTCGCCCTGGCCCCGGACGGCGTGTTCTTCAGCAACGGCCCCGGCGACCCCGCCACCGCGGACGGCCCCGTCGACGCCATGCGCGGCGTCCTGGACGCCGGCAAGCCGCTCTTCGGCATCTGCTTCGGCAACCAGATCCTGGGGCGCTCCCTGGGCCTGGGCACCTACAAGCTGCCCTTCGGCCACCGCGGCGTCAACCAGCCGGTGATCGACACCCGCACCCGCAAGGTCGCCATCACCAGCCAGAACCACGGCTTCGCCGTGGACGCCCCGCTCGACACCCCCTTCGACACCCCCTACGGCCGGGCCGAGGTCAGCCACATCGGCCTCAACGACCAGGTCGTCGAGGGCCTGCGGCTGCTGGACCGGCCCGTGTTCAGCGTCCAGTTCCACCCGGAGGCCGCCGCGGGCCCCCACGACGCCGCCGAGCTCTTCGACGAGTTCGTCACCCTGATGTCCGACGCCCAGCCCGCTCCGGCTGCCAAGTAGTTAGAGGAACAAGAGCATGCCGCGCCGTAGTGATCTTTCATCCGTCCTCGTGGTCGGCTCCGGCCCGATCGTGATCGGGCAGGCGGCCGAGTTCGACTACTCGGGCACCCAGGCCTGCCGTGTCCTGCGGGCCGAGGGCCTGCGGGTCATCCTGGTCAACTCCAACCCGGCCACGATCATGACCGACCCCGAGATCGCCGACGCCACGTACGTCGAGCCGATCACCACCGAGATGATCGAGAAGATCATCGCCAAGGAGCGCCCCGACGCGCTCCTGCCCACCCTGGGCGGGCAGACCGCGCTCAACGCAGCCGTCTCCCTGCACGAGGCCGGGATCCTGGACAAGTACGGCGTCGAGCTCATCGGCGCCAACATCGACGCCATCCAGTCCGGCGAGGACCGCGAGAGCTTCAAGCGCATCGTCGAGCGGATCGGCGGCGAGTCCGCCCGCTCGCGCATCTGCCACACCCTCCAGGAGTGCCTGGACGCCGCCGAGGCGCTGAACTACCCGGTCGTCGTGCGCCCCTCCTTCACCATGGGCGGCGCGGGCTCCGGCTTCGCGCACAACGAGACCGAGCTGCGCCGCATCGCCGGACAGGGCCTCGCGCTCTCCCCGACCACCGAGGTGCTCCTGGAGGAGTCCATCCTCGGCTGGAAGGAGTACGAGCTGGAGCTCATGCGCGACACCAACGACAACGTCGTGGTGGTCTGCTCCATCGAGAACCTCGACCCCATGGGCGTGCACACCGGCGACTCGATCACCGTCGCCCCCGCCATGACCCTCACCGACCGCGAGTACCAGGAGCTCCGCGACCTGGGCATCGCGGTCATCCGCGAGGTCGGCGTGGACACCGGCGGCTGCAACATCCAGTTCGCCGTCCACCCCACCACCGGCCGGGTCATCGTCATCGAGATGAACCCCCGGGTCTCGCGGTCCTCCGCCCTGGCCTCCAAGGCCACGGGCTTCCCGATCGCCAAGATCGCCGCCAAGCTCGCCGTCGGCTACACCCTCGACGAGATCCCCAACGACATCACCAAGGAGACCCCGGCCAGCTTCGAGCCCACGCTCGACTACGTGGTCGTCAAGGTGCCGCGGTTCGCCTTCGAGAAGTTCCCCGGGGCCGACCCCACCCTCACCACCACGATGAAGTCGGTGGGCGAGGCCATGGCCATCGGCCGGTCCTTCCCCGAAGCCCTCCAGAAGGCCATGCGCTCGCTGGAGAAGGCCGGGGTGGGGCTGACCTGGGCGGGCAGCCCCGGTGACAAGGACGAGCTCCTCCGCAGGGCCGCCGTCCCCACCGAGCACCGGCTGCGCCAGGTCCAGCAGGCCTTCCGCGCCGGGGCCACCGTCGAGGAGCTCCACGAGTCCACGAGGATCGACCCGTGGTTCCTGGACCAGATGCTCCGGCTGGAGGAGGCGGCGCGCGTCCTCGCCGAGGCGCCCAAGCTCGACGCCGACCTGCTCCGCGAGGCCAAGGGCCTCGGCTTCTCCGACGTCCAGATCGGCGAGATCACCGGCCGGAGCGAGGACGTCGTCCGCGAACTCCGCCACGCCCTCGGCATCCACCCCGTCTACCTGACCGTGGACACCTGCGCCGCCGAGTTCGCCGCCCGGACGCCGTACCTGTACTCCAGCTACGACGAGGAGACCGAGGTCCCCGACGGGGACAAGCCCAAGATCATCATCCTGGGCTCGGGTCCCAACCGCATCGGCCAGGGCGTCGAGTTCGACTACTCCTGCGTCCACGCCTCCTTCGCCCTCTCCGAGGCCGGGTACGAGACCGTGATGGTCAACTGCAACCCCGAGACCGTCTCCACCGACTACGACACCAGCGACCGGCTCTACTTCGAGCCGCTCACCCTGGAGGACGTGCTGGAGGTCGTCCGCGCCGAGCAGCTCAGCGGCACGGTCGCCGGGGTCATCGTCCAGCTGGGCGGCCAGACCCCCCTCGGGCTGGCCCGCCGGCTCAAGGAGAACGGGGTGCCCATCATCGGCACCAGCCCCGAGGCCATCGACCTGGCCGAGGACCGCGGCGAGTTCGGCAAGGTCCTCGCCGAGGCGGGGCTGCCCGCCCCCAAGTACGGCACCGCCTACTCCTTCGCCGAGGCCAAGGCCGCGGCGGACGAGATCGGCTACCCCGTCATGGTCCGCCCCTCCTACGTGCTGGGCGGCCGGGGCATGGAGATCGTCTACAGCGAGACGATGCTCGCCGACTACATCCAGCGCAACGCCCAGGTCAGCCCCGAGCACCCGGTGCTCATCGACCGCTTCCTGGACGACGCGATCGAGATCGACGTGGACGCGATCTACGACGGCACCGACCTGTACCTGGGCGGGGTCATGGAGCACATCGAGGAGGCCGGCATCCACTCCGGCGACTCGGCCTGCACCCTGCCCTCGATCACCCTGGGACAGGAGGACATCGAGCGCATCCGCTACTCCACCGAGGCGATCGCCCGCGGCACCGGCGTGCGCGGCCTCATCAACGTCCAGTACGCGCTGGCCTCGGGCGTGCTCAACGTGCTGGAGGCCAACCCGCGCGCCTCCCGCACCGTGCCGTTCGTGTCCAAGGCGACCGCGGTGCCGCTCGCCAAGGCCGCCGCCCGCGTCATGGCGGGCACGTCCATCGCGGACCTGCGCGCCGAGGGCATGCTGCCCGCCACCGGCGACGGGGGCGACCTGCCCGCCGACGCCCCGGTGTCGGTCAAGGAGGCCGTGCTGCCGTTCAACCGGTTCATCGACAAGGAGGGCGAGGGGGTCGACACCATCCTCGGCCCCGAGATGCGCTCCACGGGCGAGGTCATGGGCCTGGACGTCGAGTTCGGCGCCGCCTACGCCAAGTCCCAGCTGGCCGTGAACGGCTCCCTGCCCACCCGGGGCAAGGTGTTCGTCTCCGTGGCCAACCGCGACAAGCGCTCGATGATCTTCCCGGTCAAGCGGCTCGCCGACCTGGGCTTCGAGATCCTCGCGACCGAGGGCACCGCCGTGGTGCTGCGCCGCAACGGCGTGCGCGCCACCGTCGTGCGCAAGCACAGCGCGGGCCCCGGCCCCAACGGGGAGCGCACGATCGTGCAGCTCATCCACGAGGGCGGGGTGGACCTCATCGTCAACACCCCGTTCGGCAGCGCCGGCCAGGCCGGGCCGCGTCTGGACGGGTACGAGATCCGCACCGCCGCGGTGGTGCGCGGCGTGCCCAGCGTCACCACCGTGCAGGGGCTGGCCGCGGCCGTCCAGGCCATCGAGGCGCGCGTGCGCGGCGACGTCGGGGTGCGCTCCCTCCAGGAGCACGCCAGGGCGCTCGGCGCCGACCGGGAGTAGCCGGGGCCTCCCCGTCCGGGGCCCGGACGGGACAGGGTGTGAGGAGCGCCACGGGGCGGTCCGGACACCGGCGGCGCGTGTCCCCCGATCCGCCGGGTGCGGGGCGGGGGAGGCGGCCGCGGCGCCGTCCCCCCGGGGCGGCGCCGGTGCGCTGAGCGGGGCGCGCCCACCGAACGGCCTAGGCTGTAGGGACAGGGCTGCCCCGCCTCCGGGCGGGGTCCCGGCAGTAGAGTGCGGGCGCCGCGGGGACACCGCGGCGCCCGCGCGCCCGAGGCGAGAGAGGCTTCCCCGAGACCATGAGCGACAACGGACCGGTGCAGGTCAGGTGCCCCGTGCTGAACGTGCGCAGGGTGGACGCCTACTACGCCATCACCGTCGTCGCCCCGGGGATCGCCGAGCGGTTCCGTTCGGGCCAGTTCGTCTCGGTGGCGGTCGGCGGCGACCACTCCAGCACCCTGCTGCGCCGTCCCTTCGCCATCCACGACGTCAAGCCCGACTACGGCGGCACCGTCGAGTTCCTGTTCTCCGTGCGCGGCACCGGCACCGCCTGGCTGTCCGAGCGGAGGTCGCGCGACCTGCTGGACGTGGTCGGCCCCCTGGGCCGGCCGTTCCCGCTGCCGCGCGAACCCGTCAACTGCGTGCTCGTGGGCGGCGGTTCCGGCAGCGCGCCGCTGTTCCCGCTCGCCCAGTCGCTGCGCAGGCGCGGGTGCCGGGTCGACTTCGTGCTCGGCGCGGCCTCCGCCGACCGGGTGTTCAGCGCGATCACCGCCCGCCGCATCGCCGAGACCGCCGCCTTCACCACCGACGACGGCTCGTTCGGCACCAGGGGCCGGGTCACCGACGTCCTGGGCCGCGTGATCGAGGAGTGCCGGTCCGACGCGGTGTACGCCTGCGGCCCGATGCCCATGCTCCGCGCCGTCACCGCGGTGGCGGGCGGCCACGGGGTCCCCGTCCAGGTGGCGGTGGAGGAGACCATGGCCTGCGGCACGGGGATCTGCATGACCTGCGTGATCCCCGTGGTGGGGGAGGACGGCATCACCCGCATGGTGCGCTCCTGCGTGGACGGCCCGGTGTTCCGCGGCGAGCAGGTGCGCTTCGACGACGTGGGGACCATCCCCTTCGACGCCCTGGGCGCCCCGGGGTGGAAGGGCTCCAGCGCCGCCCGCGCCGCCGAGTCGGCGCGCGACATCGCCTGACCCGGGCGGCGACACACACACGACCGAGTGAAGGCACGTGAACGCAGACCTCAGGACCCGGGTGGGCGGCATGGACCTGCCCAACCCCGTGGTGACCGCCGCCGGGTGCGCCGGCTCCGGCCGTGAACTGTCCCAGTTCTTCGACATCGCGTCGATCGGCGCCGTGACGACCAAGTCGGTGATGCTGGAGCCCCACGCGGGGCGTCCGGCGCCGCGCATGGCCGAGACGCCCAGCGGCATGCTGAGCACGACGGGCATGCAGGGCCCCGGGGTGGACGTGTTCCTCCAGCGGGACCTGCCCTGGCTGCTGGCCCGCGGCGGCCGGGCCATCGTCTCCATCGCCGGGGCGGGGGTGGGCGAGTTCGGCGAGCTGGCCAGGCGGATCTCGGCGGCCGAGGGCGTCAGCGCCATCGAGGTGAACCTGTCCTGTCCCGACCCGGCCGACCCGTCGGGGCGCCACTTCGCCGACGACGCCTCCCACGCGGCGGCGGTGGTGCGGACGGTGCGCTCCCACGCCCGCTCGGACCTGCCGGTGCTGGCCAAGCTGGCCGCCGACGTCCCCGACGTGGTGGAGCTGGCCTCGGCGTGCGTGGAGGCGCGCGCGGACGGCCTGTCCATGATCAACACCGTGCGCGGCATGGCGGTGGACACCCGCACCCTGCGGCCCGCGGTGGCCGGGGGGATGGGCGGGCTGTCCGGCCCGGCGATCCGGCCGCTCGCCGTGGGGTGCGTCTACCGCGTGCACGAGGCGCTTCCCGGGGTGCCCATCATCGGGATGGGCGGCGTCCGCACGGGCGCCGACGTCCTGGAGTTCATGGCGGCCGGGGCGAGCGCCGTGGCGGTCGGCACGACCAACTTCTCCGACCCGTCCGCCTGCAGCCGCGTGCTCCGGGAGTTCGCCGAGGCGCTGGAGGCGCGGGGCTTCGCCAGGGCCTCGGACGTGGTGGGAGCGGCCCACCGGCAGGGGGCCGGGGCGTGACAGGTCGGGCACACGGCGCACAAGGGCCCTGACCGGCCTGAACGGCGTTGAGATGGCTCTGTGCGACCAAACAGGCGCAACCTGGCGCAAGGGGGCGATCCCGGGGGAGCGTCGGGCTGCGTCCGTCTGGGCGGCCGTTACGGGGAAGTGATACGGAATGGGCGCATGAAGCGACTCATCCGGGGAATCGCACACCTTGATGGTGTGCACAGGACAGTGGACGTGCATCGGCCGATGCTTCGGTAAGCACATCGGTAAGCACGTGCGGATGTTGCACGCACCGGCACGGAGCCGGTGGCACACGATTGGAGAGACCGACATGACCGCGCCTTCCGCGCCCATCGCCGTCGCGATCGACGCCGGTGACATCGAGACGGCGGCCACCTGGGCCTCGGCCGTCGCACCCCACGTGAGTACGGTCAAGGTGGGGCTGGAGCTGTACCTGCGCTACGGCCCGGAGGTGGTCAGCGCGGTGCGCGGGGCCGGCCGGCTCGGGGTCTTCCTCGACCTCAAGCTCCACGACATCCCGGCCACGGTCGAGGGCGCCGCGCGCAGCGTCGCGTGGCTGCGCCCCTCCTTCCTCACGGTGCACGCCTCCGGAGGGGCGGACATGGTCCGCGCGGCCGCGGAGGCGGCCCCGGACACCAGGATCGCCGCCGTGACCGTGCTCACCTCCATGGACGAGGCGGACCTGGAGCAGGTGGGGCTGCTCGGCCCGGCCCGGGACGCGGTGCGTCGCCTGTCCGCGCTGGCGGTGGGCGCCGGGGCGCGCGCCCTGGTGTGCTCCCCCCGGGAGGTGGCGCTGGTGCGCTCGGAGGTGGGGCCGGACGTCACCCTCATCACGCCGGGAGTGCGTCCGGCGGGGGCGGACAAGGGGGACCAGTCGCGCGTCGCCACCCCGGAGGAGGCCATCGAGGCGGGGGCCGACCTGTTGGTCATCGGCCGCCCCATCACGCGGGCGCCGGACCCCGGCGCGGCGGCGGCCTCCCTCGCGGCCGCCGTGCGGCGGGCCGGGGCCAGGGTCTAGGGGAGGCGGACGGACGGGAGAACGGCGCCGGGAGCACCCTTCGACGGTGTCCCGGGGGAAGGGGCGAGGGGATCGAAGGATCCCGGGGACGAACCGATGAAGCGAGCTCATCACGCGCGGTTATGGATCACTGACGGTCACCAATTAGGTGTGTCCGAAACTCGGAACAGACTGCCTTGAGTGACCCGGGTCACCCCTCTGTGACCTGCGCTGGTGACGCGCTTTATGCTCGGCCCAATCGGGACCAAGGTCCTGTATTTCGTCTCCGACCGCAATTGAATGGTAACTCTACGTAGTTAGTTCGATGAAATAGCCGCTGAAAGGGCACTTTACGTTGCCTAACAGGGGTCAGACCTACTAACTTGCGCAGGCGTCCGCCCTCTACAAACGAGTAGAAATCCGAGGTGACCCGGCGTGGCCCTTCCTCCCCTCACACCTGAACAGCGCACCGCGGCTCTGGAGAAGGCCGCTAAGGCCAGAAAAGAGCGCGCGGAGGTCAAGAACAAGCTGAAGAACGGCGGCATCTCGTTGTCCGAGGTGCTCGCCAACGGCCTCAAGGACGACGTCATCGGCAAGATGAAGGTTTCGGCTCTGCTGGAATCCCTCCCCGGTGTCGGCAAGGTCCGTGCGAAGCAGATCATGGAGCGTCTCAACATCGCCGAGTCGCGCCGTGTCCGCGGTCTGGGGACCAACCAGCGCGCGGCCCTGGAGGCCGAGTTCGGTGACCTCACCAAGTAACACCCGGTAGGAGCAGTACGCAGTACACCGGCCCGTCCGCGTCCCCCACAGTCGCGGCGGAGAGCGCGCCGCGACAGCGGCGGGCTCACGGTGAAGCCACAGCGCGAGCCGCGGTCGGCGGACGGATGGCCCCAGGTCACAACCGTCCGCCGCACCGCGGCTCGGTGGTATAAATGGAGCTTCCCGCGACCGTTCGCGGACACCCCCGCACAGCAGCCGCCCGCACGGCGACGCGCCCGGTCCCGCCAGGTTCCCGGAGCGCGGCCGATGGCCTCCGGCCCCGCGGCGGACAGGCCCCGAAGGGAAGCCCCGAACACACATGCCCGAACGCGCATCCGAGTCCCGTCCGGCCGAGAAGCGGTTGATCGTCCTGTCCGGCCCCTCGGGTGTGGGGAAGAGCACCGTGGTCGCCAACCTGCGGCGCGAGCACCCCGACGTGTGGCTCTCGGTCTCGGCCACCACCCGCGCGCCCCGGCCCGGCGAACAGGACGGCGTCCAGTACCACTTCGTCACCGACGAGGAGTTCGACCGCCTCGTCGCCGAGGACGAGCTCCTGGAGTGGGCCAGGTTCGCGGGCAACCGCTACGGCACCCCGCGCGGCCCCGTCCAGGCCCGCCTGACCGCCGGCGCCCCCGTGCTGCTGGAGATCGAGCTCCAGGGCGCGCGCCAGATCCGCGAGACCATGCCCGAGGCCTACCACGTCTTCCTCGCGCCGCCCTCCTGGGAGGAGCTGGTCCGCCGCCTCACCGGGCGCGGCACCGAGTCCGACGAGGTCATCCGTCGCCGGCTGGAGGTCGCCAAGGTCGAGCTCGCCGCCGAGAAGGAGTTCGACACCACGCTCGTCAACACGTCCGTGCAGGAAGTGTGCGCCGAGCTGCTAGCGTTGATCGACGCGCCCAAGGTGTGATAGCGGCGGGGCCCACGGCCACCGCCGCCCGCGTCCGCCCGCTCCGGGGTTGCGCCCGGAGGCGCCGCGTATCCTCGAACACGTCCCGAACGATCACGTCACGGCTTCCGACGAGCCGGAGACCTTCCCTGGGGGTAAACGAAGTGGCTGGTACCGAGCCCGTCGCCGAAGGCATCACCAATCCGCCCATCGACGACCTGCTGCAGCTCGTCGACAGCAAGTACAGCCTGGTCACCATGGCCTCCAAGCGGGCCCGCCAGATCAACGCCTACTACGCCCAGCTCGGCGAGGGCCTCCTGGAGTACGTCGGCCCGCTGGTCGAGACCCAGGTGCAGGAGAAGTCCCTGTCCATCGCCCTGCGCGAGGTCAAGTCCGGCCTGCTCACCGCCGAGCCCTACGAGGGCACCTGATCCGCCCCTCCGCCGCGGCCGTCCCGTGCCACGGGCCGGCAGGCGCGGCGGAGTCCGGCGCGACCGCAGCGTGCCGCCGGAGCCCGCACACCGCCCTCCACCGCCCCGTCGGGCGCGCGGGGGGCGCGGCCGTCCGCGGGACCGGTGCGCGCCCGCTCGGCCGGGCCTGGTAGAACTCCTTCCTGTGAGTGAGACACAGAGCGTTCCCCGGGTGGTCCTCGGCGTCGGCGGCGGTATCGCCGCCTACAAGGCGTGCGAGCTGCTCCGCCGTCTGACCGAGTCCGGCCACCGTGTCCGGGTCGTGCCCACCGCCGAGGCACTCCGCTTCGTCGGCGAGCCCACCTGGGCGGCCCTGTCCGGGCAGCCCGTCACCACCGGGGTGTGGGACGGGGTCGACGAGGTCCCGCACGTGCGCATCGGGCAGGAGGCCGACCTCGTGTTCGTGGCCCCGGCCACCGCCAACCTCATGGCGAGGGCCGCCGCCGGCCTGGCGGACGACCTCCTCACCAACACCCTGCTCACCGCGCGGTGCCCCGTGGTGTTCGCGCCCGCGATGCACACGGAGATGTGGGAGCACCCCGCCACCCGGGCGAACGTGGCCACCCTGCGCGCGCGGGGCGCCGTCGTCCTCGACCCGGCCGTGGGACGCCTCACCGGCGCCGACAGCGGACGCGGCCGCCTCCCCGAGCCCTCCGAGCTGTTCGAGGCCGCACGGCTGGTCCTGCGCCGCGGAGCCGCCGCCCCCGACCTGGCCGGCCGCCGCGTCGTCGTCTCCGCCGGGGGCACCAGGGAGGCCATCGACCCGGTCCGGTTCCTCGGCAACCACTCCTCCGGCAAGCAGGGGTACGCCCTGGCCCGCACCGCCGCCGCGCGCGGGGCCGACGTCACCCTCGTCGCCGCCAACGTCTCCCTCCCGGACCCGGCCGGGGCCCGTGTCGTGCGGGTGGGTTCGGCCGCCGAGCTCGCCGAGGCGATGGAGGCCGAGAGGCGCGGCGCCGACGCGGTCGTGATGAGCGCGGCCGTCGCCGACTTCCGGCCGGTCAGGAGCGTCGCCTCCAAGATCAAGAAGTCCGGTGCGGCCCCCGGGCCCATCGAGCTGGTCGAGAACCCGGACGTCCTGGCGGGCCTGGTGGCCTCCCGGGCGTCGGAGGCGCCCGGGCAGACCATCGTCGGGTTCGCCGCCGAGACCGACGACGTCGTCGCCAACGGCCGCGCGAAGCTGGAGAGGAAGGGCTGCGACCTCCTCGTGGTCAACCAGGTCGGGGGAGGGCGCGCGTTCGGCACCGAGGACAACCAGGCGGTCGTCCTGGGCGCCGACGGTTCCGTCACGGACATCCCGACCGGGCCCAAGGACGACCTCGCCGACCGCGTGTGGGACCTGGTCGTCGAACGCCTCCCCTGACGGCCTCCGCGGCCCCGGGTCCGCCCGTGTGGGCGTTCGCACAGGCAGACGGGGTGCCCGCGGACGAACAGCCTGGACACCAGGACTGGATTCCTACCGCCGAGTACGCCACACTGCGAACGGGTGTCCTTGCCGACATGCGACGCGGTCGGCAGCCGGACGCCCGTCCCCACCAGTCCGGTTACAGTGGACCGATAACCAACCGCGTCGGTCGGCATTGGCCGCCCCCGGCAGGCCGCCGGAGCGCTGTGCCGCACCGACACATGTCAGCCAGCAGCCGCTGCAAGGAGTCACGCAACGTGTCCCGCCGCCTTTTCACCTCCGAGTCGGTCACCGAAGGCCATCCCGACAAGATGGCCGACCAGATCAGTGACGCGATCCTCGACGCGATGCTCACCCACGACCCGCGCAGCCGGGTCGCCGTCGAGACGCTGATCACCACCGGTCAGGTCCACATCGCGGGTGAGGTCACCACCCAGACCTACGTCGACATCCCCGCCATCGTGCGCGAGAAGATCCTCCGGATCGGATACGACTCCTCCGCCAAGGGGTTCGACGGTGACTCCTGCGGGGTCAACGTCTCCATCGACGCCCAGTCCCCGGACATCGCCCAGGGCGTCGACACCGCCTACGAGGCGCGTGTCGAGAACGAGGACGACGCGCTCAACCGGCAGGGCGCCGGCGACCAGGGCCTGATGTTCGGCTACGCCAACCGGGAGACCCCCGAGCTGATGCCGCTGCCGATCAAGCTGGCGCACTCGCTCTCCGAGCGGCTGGCGGCGGTCCGCCGCAACGGCACGGTGCCCTACCTGCGCCCGGACGGCAAGACCCAGGTCACGGTGGAGTACGAGGGCCAGGTCCCCGTGCGCCTCGACACCGTCGTCGTCTCCAGCCAGCACTCCGCGGACATCAACCTGGAGGAGATGCTCGCCCCGGACATCCGCGAGCACGTCATCGAGCCGGTCGTGGCCGCCTTCGGCCTGGAGTCCGACAACTACCGGCTGCTCGTCAACCCGACCGGCCGCTTCGAGATCGGCGGCCCGATGGGCGACGCCGGACTGACCGGGCGCAAGATCATCGTGGACACCTACGGGGGCTACGCCCGCCACGGCGGCGGCGCCTTCTCCGGCAAGGACCCGTCGAAGGTGGACCGCTCGGCGGCCTACGCCACCCGCTGGGTCGCCAAGAACATCGTCGCCGCCGAGCTCGCCGAGCGCGCCGAGGTCCAGGTGGCCTACGCCATCGGCAAGGCCCACCCGGTCGGTGTGTTCATCGAGACCTTCGGCACCGAGACGGTCGCCCCGGAGCTGATCGAGAAGGCCGTCAAGGAGGTCTTCGACCTCCGTCCGGCCGCGATCGTGCGCGATCTGGACCTGCTGCGCCCGATCTACTCCGCGACGGCCGCCTACGGCCACTTCGGCCGGGAGCTGCCCGAGTTCACGTGGGAGAGCACCGAGCGGGCCGCCGCGCTGCGGTCGTTCGTGGGCGTCTGAGCCCGACCTCTCCCGCTCCGTCCCCGGACGGAGCCCGTCCCGGGGGCGGGCGGCCCGAGCGGCCGCCCGCCCCCGGTGTGTCCGCGCCCGCCTCCCGCATGGCGCACGGCCAAAACAACTACTCCGTGTTATGACATGTGCACACAAGGTAATTTTCTGTGCTCGCACGCGGAGGAAGCACCATGGCCGTGACCACGGCGATGTCGGCACTGGGCCTGGCGGCCATGATCGCCCTGCCCGGCGCCCACCACGCACCCGGCCCGGGCCCGTCGGCGGACGACGCGGCCGTACCGGGGGCGGATACCCTGCACGTGTCCCTGGGGACGCGCTCCGACGAGGAGCGGCTGCGCCCCGGGGACCACGTCGAGTACACCATCCGGGTGCGCAACTCCGGCGCCGGGGACCTCCCGGACGCCGAGATCGTCCAGTTCCTGCCGTCCACGATGCGCTACGTCTCGGGCTCGGCCGGGACCAGGGCCGGGGTCGAGGAGGGGCAGGTGGCGTGGACCCACGACCTGGCGTCGGGCGAACGGGCGGACTTCCGGGTCACCGGGGAGATCACCGGGGTCCGGGAGGGCGGCGCGCACCCCGTCACCACCGTGTGCCTGCGGCCCGAGCCGGGGGCCGCGCTGGCCGCGTGCTCCTCCGCCGTGCACAGGGTCCACGGCTCGGCGCCCCTCGTCCGGGTGGTCGTGGGACTGCTCCTCCTGGCCGCCTCCGCGGCCTGCATCGGCGGCTACGCGCGCCACCGGCGCGACCGGCGGTCCGACCCGCTCCCGCACCTGCCCGGCGGCCCCGCACCGGAGCCCGCCGCGAACGTCAGGACGCTCACGGACGGCGCCGACGTCTACGAGCTGGACGCGCACCGCTAGCGGTCCGGACGGGACGCGCCGTGCCGGGCGCGCACACGCGGAAGGGCCGCGCCCCGCGGGGCGCGGCCCTTCCGCACGCTGTGGCCCGGCCTGCTCAGCTCAGCTCGTCGAGGGCCTTCTCCGCCTCGGCCAGCCACGAGCGGCGCGCCTCCAGGGCGTCCTCGTGCTCCTTGACGCGCCGGTCGTCGCCCCGCTCCCTGGCCTTCTCCAGCTTGGCCTCCAGGTCGGTGATCGCCGCCGCCAGCTGGGACACCGTGTCCCTGGCGCGGGCGATCGCCTCCGGGTTGCTCCGCTCCCACTCGGCGTCCTCGGCCCGGCGCACGCCGTCCTCGATCCGGCGGAAGGCGCCCTCGAGCTGGTCGCGCACGTCGCGGGGCAGCTCACCGGCCTCCTCCCACGCCTCCTGGAAGTCACGCAGGCGGGCACGGGCCCGGCGCGGGTCGGAGATCCCCGGGATCTCCGCCTCGGCCTCGGCCAGGATCCGCTCCTTGGCGTCGGCGTTGACCCGCAGCTCCGCGTCGCGCTCGGCGAAGGTCGCGTTGCGCGCGTCGAAGAAGCGGTCCTGGGCCGCCTTGAAGCGCGTCCACAGCTTGTCCTCGCTCGCTCTGTCCGCGCGCCCGGTCCTCTTCCACTGCTGCATGAGGTCGCGGTAGGCGCGGGCCGTGGGCCCCCAGTCGTCGGAGCCCGACAGCGCCTCGGCCTCGGCGACGATGCGCTCCTTCTCCACGCGCACGGAGTCGCGCTCCTGGTCCAGGTTCGCGAAGTACGTCTTGCGGCGCTTGGAGAAGGAGTTGCGCGCGGCGGACATCCGCTTCCACAGAGCCTGCTCGGTGGGACGGTCGGCCCGGGGGGCCTTCTTCCACTCCTCGATGAGCTGCAGCATCCGCTCGCCGCCGGACTTCCAGTGCGTCGTCTCGGTCGCGACCCGCTCGGCCTCGGCGACGATGCGCTCCTTGGTCTCCCGGGCCTGCCCGCGGGCCTGCTCCTGCGCCTGCTTCTGCTCGACCTTGCGCTCCTCGGCGCGGCCGGAGAGGGCGTCCAGCCGCCTGCCCAGCGACTCCAGGTCGCCGACGGCGTTCGCATCGGTGACGGCGGAGCGCAGCTTGTCGATGTTCGACATCGCGGCGGCGGCGGACAGGTCCGTGCTGCGGAGCCGCTTCTCCAGCAGCTCCACCTCGGTGACCAGGGCGTCGTACTTGCGCCGGAAGAACGCCAGAGCCTCCTCCGGCGCCCCCGCCTGCCACGATCCGACGACCCGCTCACCTTCGCTCGTGCGGACGTAGACCGTGCCGTCGTCGTCTACGCGGCCCCAAGGGTCCGTGGTCACCGTGTCCTCCTGCTGTCATGAGCCCCGCCGTGGGGCGGGCTCGGGTCGTCGCGCCGCTCGCGCGCCGCGTCGTGATGGGAACCACCGTGCTCAGCACGATATCCATACGATTCGACGGGCGGCGACGCGCCGTGATTCACATCGGCGCAGATCATGCGTGTCCGCGCGTCCCCGTGTGTCCCTCCGGGCCGCGCACCCGCCCGGAAGAGGCGCAGGTCGGGGCCTCGGCGCACACGACGACGGTGACCAATATGGCATTACCACGCGGTTTGGCAAAGAGGCGAGCCGCGCGCGGTGATCGAATGGTGATCAAACGCTTTCGCCGAGGTGCCCGACGGGTCGCCCCTCCTCCCGTGCCTCGGTAGGCTCTGCACCTGAGGGTTCGCGCGTCCGAACCGCGGGCCCGCCCCTCCGACCGCGCACCCGACCGAGGACAGGACGACATCCGCCGTGCTCATCGCCGCACTTCCCACCGGGCCCCTCGCCGCGAACTGCTACGTGCTGGCACCGGCCCCCGGCGGCGACTGCATCGTCGTCGACCCCGGGCAGGAGGCGGCCGAACAGGTCGAGAAGGTGCTGTCGGAGCACGGCCTGACGCCCGTCGCGGTCCTGCTCACGCACGGGCACTTCGACCACGTGTGGTCGGCCGCGGAGCTCGGCGGGCGCCACGGCGTGCCGGTCCACGTGCACGCCCGGGACCGCCACCTGCTCACCGACCCCGCCGCCGGGGTCGACCCCGGCTTCGCCGCCCGGCTGTCCTCCCTGCTGGGGGAGGGCCCCCACGCCGAACCCTCGGACCTGGTCGAGGTGGCCGGGGGCGACACCCTGTCCCTCGCCGGCCTGGAGGTCGGGGTGGAGCACACCCCCGGGCACACCCCCGGCTCGGTCGTCTACACGGTCACCACGGAGGACGGGGTCCCCGTCATGTTCGCCGGCGACCTCGTCTTCGCCGGGTCCATCGGACGCACCGACTTCCCCGGCGGGGACCACGAGGCCATGCTGCGCAGCCTCGCCGACGCGGTCCTGGCCCGGCCCGACGGCACCCAGGTCCTGCCCGGCCACGGCCCCGCCACCACGGTCGAGCGGGAGCGCGCCACCAATCCGTACCTGCGCGACATCGCCGGCTGAGCCCGCCCGGACGACCCACCCCGCAGGAACGACGTGATGACCACCGAACACCGCAGAGGCGTCGACGCCCCGAGCGCGACCCCCGGGCCCCGCGACGGACGAGATACCCGCACCGGCCCCGCCTGAGGCGGGTTCCGGTGGTTTCCACACCGCCGTCCCCGGCCACGGGACCCGGGTGCGCGCGGGCGGTGTGCACAGGATCGGCCCGTACCAAAGCGCAGGTCGGGCACACTTGACACGAACCGAGACGCTGAAGGAGAAGTTCGTTGATACGCACGCATGAGGCAGGTGCGTTGCGCGCCGAGCACGCCGGCGCGACCGTTGTCCTCGCCGGCTGGGTGGCACGCCGCCGCGACCACGGCGGAGTGGTCTTCCTCGACCTGCGCGAAGCCTCCGGAGTGGCCCAGGTCGTCGTCCGCGAGGACGACCTGGCCCACGACCTCCGCGCGGAGTACTGCATCAAGGTCACCGGCACGGTCCGGGTCCGGCCCGAGGGCAACGAGAACCCCGAGATCCCCACCGGCGCGATCGAGGTCGCCGCCGACGAGATCGAGGTGCTCAGCGAGTCCGCCCCGCTGCCCTTCCAGCTGGACAGCGCCGCGGACGTGGCGGAGGAGACCCGCCTGCGCTACCGCTACCTGGACATCCGGCGCCAGGAGATGGCGGAGAACCTGCGCCTGCGCTCCAAGGCCACCTACGTCGCCCACGACGTCATGCGCGACCTCGGCTTCGTGTACGTCGAGACGCCGTACATGACCCGCTCCACCCCCGAGGGCGCCCGCGACTTCCTGGTCCCCGTCCGCCTCCAGCCGGGCCACTGGTACGCCCTGCCGCAGTCCCCGCAGCTGTTCAAGCAGCTGCTCATGGTCGGCGGCATGGAGCGCTACTACCAGCTCACCCGCTGCTTCCGCGACGAGGACCTGCGCGCCGACCGCCAGCCGGAGTTCACCCAGATCGACCTGGAGATGAGCTTCGTCGACGAGGAGGACATCTTCGCCGTCGGCGAGAAGCTGTTCACCCGCCTCCTGCGCGAGGTGCGCGGCGTCGAGCTGCCCGAGCGGTTCCCCCGGATGCGCTTCGCCGAGGCCATGGACCGGTTCGGCTCCGACAAGCCGGACCTGCGGTTCGGCCAGGAGCTGGTCGAGGTCACCGAGTACTTCGCGGACACCCCGTTCCGGGTCTTCAAGGCCCCCTACGTGGGCGCCGTGGTCATGCCGGGCGGCGGGTCCCAGACCCGCAAGGAGCTGGACGCCTGGCAGGAGTGGGCCCGCTCGCGCGGCGCCAAGGGCCTGGCCTACGTGCTCGTCCAGGAGGACGGCACCCTGGGGGGCCCGGTCGCCAAGAACCTGTCCGACACCGAGCGCGAGGGCCTGGCCGCCGAGGTCGGCGCGGCGCCCGGCGACGCCGTCTTCTTCGCGGCGGGCAAGCGCACCGAGAGCCAGGAGCTGCTCGGCGCCGCGCGCCTGGAGATCGGCAAGCGGTGCGACCTGATCGACACCTCCCTCTGGGAGATCCTGTGGATCACCGACATGCCGCTGTTCGAGGAGGCCGACGAGGAGGGCTCCTGGAAGCCTGTGCACCACCCCTTCACGGCTCCGGCCGTCGAGGACGAGGACGACTTCCAGGACCACCCGGGCACCACCAACTCCCGGGCCTTCGACCTGGTGCTCAACGGCTACGAGCTCGTCTCGGGGTCCATCCGTATCCACCGTGCCGAGATGCAGCAGCGCGTCTTCGACACGATCGGCCTGAGCAAGGCCGAGGCGGAGTCCAAGTTCGGGTTCCTGCTCGAGGCGTTCAAGTTCGGCCCGCCCCCGCACGGCGGCCTGGCCGTGGGCTGGGACCGGATCATCATGCTCCTGGCCGGACAGCCGACCATCCGCGAGGTCATCGCGTTCCCGAAGACCGCTTCGGGCGGCGACCCGCTGACCGGGGCGCCCACACCGATCACCGGGGCCCAGCGGGCCGAGGCCGGGGTGGACGCGGACCCGGAGGCCGAGGCGCAGGCCAGGGCCGGCCGGAAGTAGGTCCGGAGGGGTCCTGAGGACCCTGTGACGGGGGCGGTGCGCGGTGGACGCGCACCGCCCCCGACGCGGTTCCGGGAGTGTGCCGGCCCCGGGGACGGAGCGGCTACGGCTTCCTGCCCCCGCAGCTCCAGCAGGAGTGGTCGCCGTCGGAGTTGCTGCTGCCGCACAGTCGGCAGTCCCAGTCCCAGACGGTGCCGCTGATCCTGAACGTCGCCACGGCACGCTTGAGCACCAGGTACATGGGCATGTCCTCAGGGGGTCGGAGAATTTCACACTTCATGTTCGGTGCCCGGATTAGGCCTACTTTGAACCTTCCTAAACGGTCACACGGAGATATTCGTCGACTATCGGGCGTAGCCGTTCGGCCCGAAGACGGCCGAACCCGGCCCCGCCGCCCGGGCGCGGATGCGCCGGGGGCCGCCATCCCCTACCGTTGGGGGCGAATCACCCTTCCCGTACCGCGATCCACACGTGTCCTGGAGTGAACACGATGTGCCAGTGGGGATGTCCCCTTTCGCGTGCGGAGTGGTGGCGGAGTGCATTCTGCGCCATTGAGTCACACGAGCGTAACGATTCACGCCCCGTGTCCGGACGAATGCGGCCACGGGCGTGGAACCCTGCGCCCTCCCCCCTCCGCTGGTGGACCATGGTGGTCCGCGCCCGACCGGGTCCCGTCGGCGCCCTGCGGTGCGGGCCCTGCCGCCCGCCCAGCTCCACCACCGGAACAGACCCCGGTACGGCCACTAGAATGAGCCGATCGGAACGTTCCCGGGGTGACCGCGCCTGAACGCGGGTGTGACGTCCGAGACGACATGAGGATGAGTCATACGTGAACGGAAAACGCGCTTCAGGCGACGGCTCCGAGAGCGCGCTCGCGAGGGCGTTCTCCCACGCCCCGGAGCCCATGGTGCTGGCCACGGCCGACGGCGCGATCCTGCACGCCAACCACGCCTTCACCGAGCTCTTCGGACGCGGGGAGTCCGACCTCGCCGGACTGGTGTGGCACGACCTCCTCGACGGTGACGACGTCCGGCGCGGCGCCCGTGCCCACGCCGAGGCGGCCGCCGGGAACCGGGGCCGCCGCTCCCGCCTGCACCTGGGCGTCACGGACAAGGGGTCCCGCCTGGTCGAGGTCGAACTGCGCCCCCTGCCCGGACCGGACGGGGAGGGCTCCGCGGGGGAGGACCGCCGCGTCGTCGTCCTGATGCACGTGCTCTCCACCGAGGAGGCCGACCTGCGGGTCGTCGGCGAACTCCGCACCGACAACTCCGACTCCGTGCTGTGGAGCCTGGAACTGGGCAACGGCCGCCTGCGCGAGCTCTTCGGCCCCACCCCGCTCGGCGCCCTCCTGGCGGGGAACGACCGGGAGCTCGAACGCATCCTCGAACGGGTCCACCCCGACGACATCGCCCGCGTCCGCGACGCCATGTCCGCCTCCTTCACCGGACGCGACTACGAGCAGCGCTTCCGCGTCTTCGACCGGCTCGGGGACGAGCGCTCCCTGCACGTGCGCGCCCGCTACGTCCCCGGCGACCCCGACCGGCTCGTCGGCATCGTCGACGACGTCACCGAGCACGTCCAGCTGGTCCGCCGCCTGGCCGACCGCCGCCGCACCGAGGCCGAGCACGGCCGCCTCGTCACGGAGCTGTCCTCCAAGCTCGTCTCGGCCACCACGGTCGACAAGGTCATGGACCTGCTCAGCGAGGAGTTCCTGCCGATCTTCGGCGGGGTCCAGGCCATCGCCCTGTACGTCGAGGGCGGCGTGCTGCGCGGGTCGCCCGGCGCGCGCACCCGGGGCGGCAACATCGACCAGATAGACGGCCGCCGCGCCGACGACACCGACTTCCCCATGGGAGCGGTCATCCAGGACCGCCAGCCCCGCTTCTTCGAGAGCCGCGCGGAGATCATCAGCCGCTTCCCCGCGGCCGTCGAGCTCATGCGCCAGGTGCGCGGCCAGGCCTGGGCGACCGTGCCCATCTTCGGGGACGGCAAGGTCGCCCTCGGCGTCTGGCAGATGGTCTGGGACCGCCCCCACCACGCCAGCCGCGACGAGCGCGCGCTCATGCTCACCTTCGCCGGGCTCGCCGGCCAGGCACTCCAGCGCATCAAGGCCCAGCAGGCCGAACTGGAGCTGGCCGACGCCGTCCAGCGCCGCATGCTGCCCCGCCAGGTGGCGAGCTTCCCCGACATGGACATCGCCACCAAGTACCTGCCCTCCCGGGCGGACTGGCGGATCTGCGGCGACTTCTACGACGTCATCGAACTCCCCGACAACAAGGTCGGGCTGCTCGTCGGCGACGTGCAGGGACACGGGGTCGAGGCCGCCGCGGCCATGGGCCAGATCCGCGTGGCCTTCCGCGCCTACGCCACCAACCAGTCCGACCCCGGGGTCGTCCTCGGGGAGACCAACCGGCTCCTCACCGAGACCGGCGAGATCGTCTTCGCCACCTGCGGCTACCTGGTGGTCGACCGCGAGAGCGGCGTCATGCAGGCGGCCTGGGCCGGGCAGCCGCCCGTCGTCCTGGCCTCCGGGAGCGGCTACGAGCTGTGGGAGCCCGAGACCGGCCCGCCCCTGGGGGTGCTCGCCGACACCGAGTACGCCGTCACCACCCGCATGCTCCCGCCCGGCAGCACGCTGCTGCTGTGCTCCGACGGCCTGGTGGAGAGCTCGGAACTCCCCATGGGCGACGGCCTCGCCCAGGTCGGCGAAGCCCTCGCCGCGCACTACGAGAACCCCGGGGAGGCCGCGCACGTCATCGCCGAGATGGCCCCGGCCGGACGCGGCGACGACATCGCCCTGCTCATCACCCGGATGACCCCCGTCCCGGCGGAGCCCGCGCCCGAGGCCCCCGCGACGACCACCTCCGCGACGCCCGCCTCCTGAGCGCCCGGGCACGGCCGCCGGGCGCACGCCCCGCCCGCCGGACCGAACGGTCCCCGGCCAGCCCTACCCTGGGCAGGTGTCCGAAACACTGTTCGACGATGCCGGGGCAGAAGCCGCCAAGGGGCAGGAACCGCTCGCCGTGCGCATGCGGCCGCGCACCCTCGACGAGGTCGTGGGCCAGCGCCACCTCCTGGGCGGGGGCAGTCCGCTGCGCCGCCTGGTCGAGGACGACGCGCCCATGTCCGTCTTCCTGTGGGGCCCGCCGGGAACCGGCAAGACCACCCTGGCCACCGTCGTCAGCAGGGTCACCAAGCGGCGGTTCGTGGAGCTGTCGGCGGTCAACGCCGGGGTGAAGGACGTCCGAGCGGTCGTGGACGAGGCCAAGCGCCGGATGGGCATGCACGGCACGCGCACCCTCCTGTTCGTCGACGAGGTCCACCGGTTCAACAAGACGCAGCAGGACGCGCTCCTGCCCGCCGTGGAGAACCGGTGGGTGAGCTTCATCGGGGCGACCACCGAGAACCCGTTCTTCTCCGTGGTCAGCCCGCTGCTGTCCCGCTCCCTCCTGCTCTCCCTGGAGTCGCTGGACGACGACGACATCCGCGCCCTGGTGGACCGTGCGCTGACGGACGAGCGCGGTCTGGGCGGCCGGTACGCCATGTCCGACGAGGCCACCGACCACCTCGTCCGCCTGGCCGGCGGGGACGGGCGCCGCTCCCTGACCTACCTGGAGGCGGCCGCCCTGGTGGCCGGGCCCTCCCCCTCCGGCGGGCCCCCGGCCGGGGAGGGGGCGCCGGAGGACGGCTCCGAGGCGGCGGGGTCCGGCGCCGGACCGGTGACCATCACCGCCGAGGACGTCGAGCGGGCCGTCGACCGGCACGCCGTGCGCTACGACCGCTCCGGCGACCAGCACTACGACGTCATCAGCGCGTTCATCAAGAGCATGCGCGGCTCGGACCCCGACGCCGCCCTGCACTACCTCGCCCGGATGATCGAGGCGGGGGAGGACCCGCGGTTCCTCGCGCGCAGGATCGTCGTGCACGCGAGCGAGGACGTCGGCATGGCCGATCCCACCGCCCTCCAGACGGCCGTGGCGGCGGCCCAGGCGGTGGAGCTCATCGGGATGCCCGAGGCGCGCATCAACCTCGCCCAGGCCGTCATCCACATCAGCCTGGCACCCAAGTCCAACGCCGTCGTCAGCGCGATCGACGCGGCCATGGCCGACGTGCGGGCGGGCCGCGCCGGACCGGTGCCCCCGCACCTGCGGGACGGGCACTACAAGGGCGCGGCCGAACTCGGCCACGGCAAGGGCTACCGCTACGCCCACGACTTCCCCGGCGGGGTCGCCCCCCAGCAGCACGCCCCCGAGGGGCTCACCGAGCGCGAGTACTACAGGCCCACCCGGCACGGGGCGGAGCGCAGGTTCTCCGAGGTGCTCGAGCGCATCAGGGGAGTGCTCAAGAGCGGGGGGTAGAGGGGCGGGCCCGCCCCCGGGGGGCCGGCCCCGTGCGACAGGGCCGGGGCACGGGGCCCGCCCCCGCCCGTCCGGAGGCGGGGAGGAGCGCTTCCACCGCCCCCGTCCGGCCGGGGGCCGGTGCCCGCGACCCGGTGGAACGGGCGGAAGGAGGCGCACACGGGGCGGTCGCACACGGCGGCCCCCACCGGTTCCACGGCGCGCGCGGCGGCCCTCCCGCGTCCCCGACCGCCCGGGCCGGTCCGTCTAGTCGGTGTACAACTCCGTGATCTGCACGATCTCCCGCGGCCCCCCGTCCGGCTCCCCGTCGGCGAAGGTCACCTCCACGATCACGACCGGGCCCCACGACAGGTAGTCGACGAAGTCGCTCCCGGTCAGCTCCCAGGTGCCGCGCCCCTCCTCGTCGAGGAACACGTGGTCGGGGGCGGCGCAGAACTTCGCGCACAGCACCTCGGCGTCGGGCGCGATCGTCGCCTGCCCGGGGTCGCCGGCCTCGTCCCACTGCTCCGCCCACGCCGAGTGGCTGGGTATGCCCTGGCCGCGGACCGGCTCGTCGTCCCGGTCCACCGGGGTGTAGACCCACGGCCCCTCCGCCAGGTCCTCCTGCTCGGCCGGGTCGAACCGCACCACCAGGGTCCGCGGCTCCTCGTCGGCCGCCGGGCTCTCCGCCGCCGGCTCCTCCTCCGACGCGTCCGCGACGAGGGCCTCCCCGTCCGAGGGGCCCAACAGGCGGGACACCCCCCACACGCCGGCGCCGACCAGTGCGAGCGCGATCACCGCGCTCCCGGCGACCAGCAGGGCCTTCGTGGGGCGCCGGTTGGACATCCGCCCCTCCAGGCGGATCACCTCCGGCACCCGCGCGGGCGGTTCCACGGCGTGCCACTCGCGCTCCAGGATGCGCGCCAGGTCGTCGCGGCCCGCCGGGGCGCCCCCGGAGGGGGAGGCCTCGCCGCCGTGCTCGGAGTGCCACACCGCGATGACCGCCCCGATGACCTCGCGCAGAACGGGGCGCCCGCCGGGGTCGGGGGCCAGGGCCCTGCCCACCACGGGCTGGAGGCCCCGGGCGAGCCCGCTCAGGTCGAAGTCCCCGTTCGCGGCGCGCTCGGCGATCTCCTCGGGCTCCCCGGGGCCGAAGGGCAGCCGCCCCGTCCCCGCGAACGCCACGACCGCCCCCCAGGCGAACACGTCGGACGCGGGCGTGGCCTCACCGCCCCGGAACCGCTCGGGGCTCAGCCAGGTCGCGCCCAGCCCGCGCATCCGGTCGGGGGAGGCGGCGACGGCGCACTCCATGATGTGCGGACCGTGCGACTCCAGCAGGACCTCGCTGGGGCGCAGCGACCCGTGCGCCACCCCCCGCGCGTGCAGGACGGACAGGCCCTCGGCCAGACCGGTGGCCAGTGCGATGAGCTTGCCCGTGCCGAGCCCGCCGCGCTTCGTGACGTAGTGCGACAGCCGCTCGCCCGCCAGGTAGGGCATGGCCAGCCACGGCGGGTTGGCGTCGGCGTCGAAGGCCGAGGGCACGACGACGCGCTTGGAATTCACGTTGGACAGGGCGCGCAGGCGGCGCTCCAGGGCCGGGTAGGCGTCCGGCGAGTCCAGCTCGGGGGACCTGAGCACCTTCACGGCGACCAGCCGGTCGCCGGCGGTGGACGACGCCACGTCGACGGCCGCGTAGACGGTCCCGGTGGCCCCCTGGCCGAGCCGCCCGAGGACGAGGTAGGGGCCGATCCGCGAGGGGTCGTCCGGGTAGAGGGGGGCGAGGTCCGGCGGTACCAGTACGGAGATCTCTCGGGGAGAACGAGGGCTCATGGGTGTCCTGTCGACGCTTCAGGGGCAGGCGGGAAGCCGAGTGTCCGGACATCGTAGTGAAGTTCCCGCCCCCCGGTGATTCTCCGGCAGAGCCGCCCCCGCGTCGATCCCCGCGTCCTGCACCGGCCACCGCGGGAGGAGGAGCGATACGTGACCCCTGACACCCCGCACGACACGGGGGCGCGCCCGCGCGCCCGCCTCCGTGACGCGATAGGGTCGGCCGAAACCGGCCCGGCCCGTACGCGGAGGCCCGGTTCACCACTCGGGAGGCCCGACCCGGCGCAGTCACCGGCTCCCCCGTACCCCGGCCCCCAGCCCCGACGCGCGAGCGAGGGGGCCGCCGCACACTTGAAGTACACCTCTATCTGCTCACGGAGCCCGCATGCTTACCGGAGGAGAGGTCGCCGCGCTCGTCGCCGCGGTGGTCTGGGCGGTGCTGGCCACGTTCATGTGCGTGGCGCTCGTCAAACTGATCAAGCTCATCAACGAGGCGACCAAGGTCGTCTCGGACCTGGGGGACCGCACCCCGCCGCTCCTGGACGACGTCGCGTCCACCGTGGAGCGCACCAACACCTCGCTCGAGCGGGTCGAGGAGATCACCGCCAACGTGCAGGCGTCCTCGGAGGACGTCTCCACCATGACGGCACTGACCCGCTCGGTGGTCACCGGCCCCCTGGTGCGGGTCGCCTCGCTCTCCTACGGGGTGCGCCGCGTGCTCGGCCGGCGCCGGGCGCTGGCCGTGGTCCGGGGCCGCAGGAGGAAGGCGAACCGGTGATCGGCAAGCTGTTCTACCTCGCCGCGGGCGCCGCCATCGGCGGCTACGCGGTCCACCGCCTCAACCGCGCCAGGCGCTCGCTCACCCCCGGCGGGATCGCCGAGCGGATGGAGGGCCACGTCACCGAGTACCGGGGCGCCCTCCGCGAGTTCAACGACGACCTCGCGGACGCCGTCCGCGAACAGGAGGAGGAACTCCTCCGCCGCTACGCCCCCACCCGTGGGCGGGACCTGCCCGCGTCCCGCCGCCGACCGGCGCGGGAGCTCCCCGGGGAGCCCGGGGAGTAGGCCCGGTCCCGCGCTCCGCCCCGCGTTCGCGCAGAGGCCCGGCCCCCTGACCGCCGTCCGCGGGACCGGGCCCGTGCCGCGGCCCTCCCGCCACGCGGTCCGCCCCGCACGCGGGGAAGCACGGGGCCCGGCGGTGGTCAGCGGCGATAGCCTTGGAACAACCAGGCCGCCGCCGTTGTCGTCACCAGGACGGGTCCCCGGCGGCCACCCGTAAACCACGCGCGCCGGCCGGCGGGTCCCCCTAGCATGGGCCACCACCGACCACGCGTCAGACGGTCCCGCGCAGGGACGACCCGTCGCCCACGGCGGCGGAGCCGAGCACAGGAGGGCATCAATGGAGACGGCAGAGATCGCGCGCCGCTTCCTCAGTTTCTTCGAGAAGAACGGACACACCGTGGTGCCCTCGGCAAGCCTCATCGCCGAAGACCCCACGCTGCTGCTGGTCCCCGCAGGCATGGTCCCGTTCAAGCCCTTCTTCCTGGGTCAGCGCACGCCCCCCTACGCCACGGCCACCAGCGTCCAGAAGTGCATCCGCACCAAGGACATCGAGGAGGTCGGCAAGACCTCCCGGCACGCGACCTTCTTCCAGATGCTCGGGAACTTCTCCTTCGGGGCCTACTTCAAGGAGCAGGCGATCCCGCTGGCGTGGGAGCTCGTCACCACCCCGGTGGAGGACGGCGGCTTCGGCATCGACCCGGAGAAGCTGTGGGTGACCGTCTACCTCGACGACGACGAGGCCGAGCAGATCTGGCGCGAGAAGGTCGGGGTGCGCCCCGAGCGCATCCAGCGCATGGGGATGGAGGAGAACTACTGGTCGATGGGCGTCCCCGGACCCTGCGGCCCGTGCTCCGAGATCTTCTACGACCGGGGGCCCGAGTTCGGCTCCGAGGGCGGTCCCGAGGCGGACGAGAACCGCTACATCGAGATCTGGAACCTCGTCTTCATGCAGTACGAGCGGGGTGAGGGCGGCGACAAGACCGGCTTCCCGATCGTCGGCGACCTGCCCAAGAAGAACATCGACACCGGCCTGGGCCTCGAGCGCCTCGCGGCGGTCCTGCAGGGCGTCGACAACATCTACGAGACCGACATCATCGGCCGCGTCCTGCACCGGGCGGCGGAGCTGACCGGCACGCGCTACGGCGACAACCACGAGCAGGACGTCATGCTCCGCGTGGTCGCCGACCACGTGCGCAGCGCCGTCATGCTCGTCGCCGACGGCGTCAAGCCCGGCAACGAGAAGGCCGGGTACGTCCTGCGCCGCATCCTGCGCCGCTCCATCCGCAACCTGCGCCTGCTGTCGGGCGACGACGCCTTCCTCCTGCACGAGCTGACCGGGGTCAGCATCGACGCGATGAAGGACATCTACCCCGACCTGCTCGACAAGGCCGACGTCGTCCACGGTGTGATCGACAACGAGGAGAGGAACTTCGCCGACACCCTGCGCGCGGGCACCGCGCTGTTCGGCCGCGCGGCCGAGCGCACCCGCCAGGCGGGCGGCACCACCTTCTCCGGGTCTGACGCCTTCCAGCTCCACGACACCTACGGCTTCCCGATCGACCTCACGCTGGAGATGGCCGACGAGCAGGGCCTGACGGTGGACGAGGCCTCCTTCCGCGAGCTGATGCAGAAGCAGAAGGACACCGCCAAGGCGGACGCGAAGGCGAAGAAGCTCGGCAACGCGGACATCTCCCTGTACGCGCAGCTCCTGGAGGGGGCCGGGTCCACCGACTTCCTCGGCTACTCCGACGCCGAGAGCGAGTCGCACGTCAAGGGCATCGTCGTCGGCGGCGTCTCGGCGCCCGCGGCCCGCGCGGGGGAGAAGGTCGAGATCGTCCTGGACCGCACCCCGTTCTACGCCGAGAGCGGCGGCCAGCTCGCCGACACGGGCACGCTGACGGTGGACGGACGCGGCGTCGTGGACGTCGAGGACGTGCAGAAGCCGATCCCGGGCCTGTTCGTGCACCGCGGCACGGTCCGCTCCGGCGAGGTCGTCCTGGACGACGTGGTGCACGCGACCATCGACACGGGCCGCCGCCACGCGATCGAGCGCTCCCACTCGGCGACCCACCTCATCCACTCCGCGCTGCGCAACGCCCTCGGCCCGTCGGCGGGCCAGGCCGGTTCGGAGAACCGGCCCGGCCAGCTGCGGTTCGACTTCACCTCCGACACCGCGCTGGGCGGCGACCGCCTGGCCGAGGTCGAGGAGGAGGTCAACACGGTCCTGGCCGGCGACATCGCGGTGCGGACCGAGGAGAAGAGCCTGGAGGAGGCGCTGAAGATGGGCGCGCTCGCCATGTTCGGCGAGAAGTACGGCGACCGCGTGCGGGTCGTGGAGATGAGCGACTACTCCGTCGAGCTGTGCGGCGGCACCCACGTCCCCTCCACGGCCCGGCTCGGCATCGTGAAGCTCCTCGGCGAGTCCTCGATCGGCTCCGGTGTGCGCCGCGTCGAGGCGGCGGTGGGAGTGGACGCGTTCAAGCGCCTGTCCAAGGAGTCGGCGCTGGTCGGCCAGCTGTCCGAGCAGCTCAAGACGCCGCGCGAGCAGCTGCCCGAGCGCATCGACTCCATGGTCTCCCGCCTGCGCGTCGCGGAGAAGGAGATCGAGAAGCTCCGGGCCGCCCAGGTGCTCCAGGCGGCCGGGTCCATCGCCGAGGGCGCCCGCCGCCACGGGGCGGCGCTGGTCGTCGCGGCCTCCGCCCCCGAGGGCGCGAGCGGCGACGACCTGCGCACGCTGGTCCTGGACGTGCGCGGCCGCCTGGGCGAGGAGGAGCCGGTGGTCGTGGCCATGACCGCCGTGCCCAAGGACCGCCCGGTCGTGGTGATCGCGACCAACAAGGCCGCGCAGAAGGCGGGCATCAAGGCGGGCGACCTGGTGGGCGTCGCGGCACGCGCGCTCGGCGGCGGTGGCGGCGGCAAGCCGGACATCGCGCAGGGCGGCGGCAGCGACCCGTCCAAGGTCGACGAGGCGCTGCGCGCCGTGGAGGCGCGCGTCGCCGGCGCCTAGGAGCAGACGCGGGCCGAGCGGCCGGAGGGCATGACCGTGCCGCCCCGCGCGGAGGACCCCCTGTTTCCAGGGGACCACGCGCGGGGCGGCCGGGAAACCCCCCGGCCGCGCCTGTGGACGACCCCCGCCGCGCACCGGCTCCCCGCGCCGTCATCCGCACCGCACGGGCGTTACCACCGCACCCGGTCGTCCACGCGTCGCCCCCGGGCGCGCCCCGCCGCCCTCGTGCCGCCCGCGGTCCCCTCGCGCGGCGCCCGCCGCCGGGGCCCGTCTCCGTGCCTCGCCCCGGCTCCCGGCCGCGTCCCGCTTCCCGGGGCCCGCGGCGCCTGCCCCGCACCGCCCCGGCTCCCGGCCCCGTCCCGCCGTCCCGTGACGGGGGCGCAGACGGGACACGGCGGCGAAATCACGCATAGTCACACAGTCCTCTGTAATGTAACTCTTCGTGACTATGAGGATGGTCCCGCGACAACAGGTTCCGATCGGCCCGGCCGTGGCGCTGCTCACGGCCCCGGGCCCGGCCGCTCCGGCCGGGGCGGGGGCCCGGCTCCCCGCCACAGCCGCCGAGGGGTGTGCCACCGGCGCCGCCGACCGGCTCCGGACCCGCTCCCGGACCCGTTCCCGGACCGGCTCCGGAACCCGGGTCCGCCCCAGCTCACCGGCCGCGTCCGGCACGTCGGAGACCGCTCTGCCGACCGTCGGGGGACCCCTCGTGGCGGTCCCGGACCCGGACCGTCCGGCCCCGCCGGCCTCCGGCGCCGCCACCGCCGGAAGCGGGACGTGCGAGGGGTCCACCCGTGGGTGAGCGCCCAGGAGGGGGAGGGCCCCGGCGACCCGCGGCGCCCCGCGGCGGGACGAGTGTGATTTACACTCGAAGCGAACGCGCCCGACCCGAACCCCGTCGTGACCCCCTCGCACGGGACCGCCGGTACGGGCAGCGGCCCCGGACGCCCACGAGCGCCGCCGAGGCTGCGCACTGTCATCGAATCGGGCATACTGTGGCGCGTCACAGCCGATCACACGGCTGTCTGTGCGGAGCTTCCCGCAATCCAGCTGACGAACAGGACCACCGTGTTGAGGATTCCCCAGCAGCGGTGCCGTGCCGCCGACGGCACGGCCCGCCCGCGCATCAACCCCGGTCCGGGGAAGAGGTCCTCTTGAGGCACGGTGTGCGACTGGCCATCGACCCGGGCAACGCCCGTATCGGAGTGGCCGCCAGCGACCCCAGCGGTACTCTCGCGAGCCCGGTGGAGACCATCCCGCGCGGCCGGGGAGACAAGCAGCGCATCGCCCTGCTGGTCCTCGAGCGCGAGGCGCGGGAGGTCGTCGTGGGCTACCCGGCCTCGCTCTCGGGCGAGGAGGGCCCCGCGGCCCGCTCCGCCAGGGAGTTCGCCAACGCACTCGCCGTACACCTGTACCCCGTCCCCGTCCGCCTGGTCGACGAGCGCCTCACCACGGTGACCGCGCAGAGCCAGTTGCTCTCCGGCGCCTCCTTCGCGAAGAAGGGGGCCAGAGGCGGTCGGGCCCGCAGGTCGGTCATCGACCAGGCGGCGGCCACCGTCCTGCTCCAGAGTGCCTTGGACCAGGAACGGTCAACAGGCCAGCCCCCGGGCGAGATCGTCCGCTCCAGCCAGGGAGAATGATGAACGACAGGGATGACTACCCCGATAATCCCTATCGTGGACGTAACGAACGCGAGCGCGGTTACGACTACGACCCGCTCAGCGACCCGCTGCCCGCCCAGCCGCCCTCACGCGGACGGCGGGCGCGTCCTGAGCCCCCGGCCCGGGGCGAGGCCCCCACCGCTCCCGACGCCGCCGACCCCGGTGCGGGCACCGGCGGGTTCCGCCGTACCGGGAACTCCACGGGCGAGTTCCGCACGCACGGGTACGCGTCCCGGGCCGACGGGGAGTACGACCCGCTGAGCCCCGACGCCCCGCCCCCCGGACGCCGGCGCCGGGCCGAGCCGCCGGCCGAGCCCCCGCCGGGACAGCCCCGCCGCACGGGAGCCGCCGACGCGCTGCGCGGAGGGCGGGCCGCGCGCTCCGGAGCCAACCGGTCGCGGGGCGCTGACGAGCCGGGGACCGGGGACCGCGCACAGCCGCAGGACCCCTCCCGCGCGCACCGAGGTCCGGCCGCCGACCCGACCCAGGACGCGCTCGCGGCGCTCGCCAACCTGGGCGCGCCCTCGGCGCCGGCCCGCCCCGCCGACGAGCCCGCGCGGCCCCGGGACCGCGCCGCCGACGAACCCCAGCCCCGGCGCGGGCGCCGGAGCCAGGCCGGGTCCGAGCCCGAGCCCCGGCGCCGTCGTGGCGCTCCCGCGGACGAGGGTTCCGCCGACACCGGCGCGGTGCCGGTGGAGGAGGAGCCGGCCGGTCGCAGGGGCCGGCGCAAGCGCGGTCGTCGCGACGACGAGCCGACCGGCGGGTTCCTGGACGACGCACCCGAGGACGCCGGGGCCTTCGCCCCGGAGGGCCGGTCGCGTGACGAGGGCCCCGCCGACACCGGCGCGCTCCCGGCCTCCGAGCCGCCCGCGGGCCGACGGGGCGGTCGTCGCCGTCGTGGCGCTCCCGCGGACGAGGGCTTCGCCGACACCGGCGTGGTGCCGGTGGAGGAGGAGCCGGCCGGTCGCAGGGGCCGGCGCAAGCGGGGCCGCCGGGACGACGAGCCGACCGGCGGGTTCCTGGACGACGCACCCGAGGACAGCGGGGCCTTCGACTCGGGGAGCTTCCCCGGTCTGACCGGTTCCGCCGACACGGGCGCGTTCGCCGCGGTGCCCGGGCCGACCCGCCGCCGCGGCGCCCGCCGTGCGCGCGCCGAGCGCGACGAGGAGGAGCCCCGCGGCGCCGCCCGCGACCCCGAGCCGGAGGAGGAGACGTCCTCCGGCGCCTTCGACGAGGTGGAGGAGGCGCCCAGGAGCCGCCGCGGCGGGCGCCGCCGCAGGCGGGGCGCCCCGGTGGAGGAGGCGCCCCCCGGGGCGGACGCCGCCCACGACGGCGAGGAGGACGCCGACCCCGGGACGGACGTGCCCGGGGAGGAGCCCGAGTCCGAACCGGCCGGCCGCCGGAGCCGCCGCAGGCGCGGCGGGGACGACGGGGACGGGGAGCCCGCGGGCCGCCGGAGCCGCCGCAGGCGCGGCGGCCGCCGCGCCGAGGAGCCCGAGGAGGAGCCCGAGGAGTACGAGGAGCCCGCGCTCGCCGACATCGCCGAGGCCTACGGCGGCGGCCGCAGCAGCCGCAAGAAGGCCAAGGAGCTCAAGCGGGCCCGCGCCAACGCGAACCGCAGGGGCAGGGGCCGCCGCGGCATGAGCAAGGGCCTGATGGTCGTCCTGGTCCTCGTCCTGATCCTGGTGGTCGGGGGCGGCGGCTACGTCGTCATGCGCACCTACGTCTTCCCGGAGGACTTCTCCGGCGAGGGCAGCGGCGAGGTCGTGTTCGTGATCGAGAACGGGGAGAGCGGTTCCGCCATCGCGGGCAACCTCGCCGACCAGGGCGTCGTCGCCAGTTCCCGGGCCTTCGTCAACGCCCTGGACGCCGTCCCCGAGGACGAGATCGGCGACGGCCTGGTCCCCGGCACGTACTCCCTGGCCGAGGGGATGAGCGGCGAGGCCGCCGTGGCCGCACTGCTCGACCCCGCGAGCCGCCTGGGCGGACAGGTCACCATCCGGGAGGGCCTGCGCAACGAGCAGGTGCTCCAGGAGCTCTCCGACCGGACCGGCGTCCCCCTGGAGGAGCTCCAGTCGGCGCACGAGCAGACCGACGAGCTCGGACTCCCCGACTACGCGACGGAGGGGTCCGCCGGCTACCTCTTCCCGGCGACCTACCGGTTCGACCCGGGCACCGAGGCCATGTCCATGCTGAAGACCATGGTCACCCACCACCGCAACGTGACCGAGGAGATGGGGCTGGAGGAGCGGGCCGAGGACGCTGGCTACGACCCCAACGAGATCATGGCGATGGCGTCCATCATCCAGGCCGAGAGCGGCAAGGCCGAGGACATGCCGATGATCTCCCGGGTGATCTACAACCGCCTGGACATCGGCATGAACCTGGGCATGGACAGCACCTGCTTCTACGCCATCGGCGAGTACGGCATCGCGCTGAACAACGACCAGCTCGCCCAGTGCGAGGCGGACACCAGCGGGTTCGACACCTACCACAAGAGCGGTCTGCCCCCCGGCCCGTTCGTCGCCCCGGGGGAGGACGCCATCGAGGCGGCCCTCGAACCGGCGGAGGGCGACTGGCTGTACTTCGTCGCCACCGACCCGGAGAACGGGGTCACCGAGTTCGCCTCCACGGAGGCGGAGTTCAACGAGCTCAAGGCCAGGTTCGAGGAGACCTGGGGAGGCGGCGAGTAGTGCGCGCCGCAGTCCTCGGATCCCCGGTCGCCCACTCCCTCTCCCCGGTCCTGCACGCCGCCGCCTACGCGGAGATGGGGCTGGAGGGGTGGTCCTACGGCCTGTACGAGTGCGGGGAGGAGGGGCTCGCCCCCTTCCTCTCCGGGCTCGGCGGCGAGTGGGCGGGGCTGTCGCTGACCATGCCCCTCAAACGCCGTGCGCTGGACCTGGCCGACACGGTCACCGATCTGGCACGCCAGGTCGGCGGCGCCAACACCCTGGTCCGCCGGGGCGCGGGCTGGGAGGCCCACAACACCGACGTCGCCGGGATCGCCGCCGCCCTCACCGAGGCCGGCGTCGCGCCGCGGAACGCGGTCGTGCTGGGCGCCGGGGCCACGGCGGCGTCCGCCGTCGCCGCGCTCCGCCTGCTGGGGGTGGCCTCGGCGGTCGCCGTCCTGGCCCGCGACACCGCCCGGACGGGCGAGGTGACCGCGGCGGCCCGGCGGCTCGGCCACCCGGTGGAGGTCGCCCCGCTGTCCGCGATCGACGAGTACCTGGACGCGGACCTGGTGGTCTCCTCCCTGCCCTCCGGGGCCGCGGACCGGTACGCCGAGCGCCTCGCCCGATCGCGGGCCGACCTGTTCGACGTCGTGTACGCCCCCTGGCCCACCGGCGCCGCCGAGGCGGTCGCCTCGCGCGGCGGGCGGACCGTGGGCGGCTTCCCGATGCTGCTGCACCAGGCCGTCGCCCAGGTCCGGCTGATGACCGGGGCCGCAGACGTCCCGGTGGAGGCCATGCGCGCCGCGGGAGAGGCCGAACTGGCCCGCAGGGAGGCGTCCTGAGGGCGCGCGGCCGGGAGATCGCGCGCGCGGGACGACAGGCTTCCGTCTGCTGCTATATTGGGAACGTAATCGACTTGGTCCGGTGTGTCTCACACCGGAGCCGCAAGCGGAGATGATCCTCCCACCTGCCGGGTACGGCTCGCGCAGGTTCCGGTTCTGACGATGGAGAGCTCGCGCTCTTTTCGTCGGACGCCCTTGTCCGGGGCGTTCGGCGCGCGCGGTGCCCCTCGCCAGGAATATCCGATCGGATCACCCCGCTTGCACACGCTGGCGGGGTTTTCGCTTTACGGGGACCCCGACGCTATCGGGTGGCCCGACGGACTCGGGCGGCCCGGTCGAACAGATCGTCCGCCGCCTGGCGGACGGTCGGTCCCAGGTAATCCGAGAAAGCTAGGGAGGGGTCTCATCAGCGCCGAGCCCCGTATCAATGACCGCATCCGGGTGCCCGAGGTCCGTCTCGTCGGACCCAACGGTGAGCAGGTCGGAATCGTCTCCGTGCAGGACGCCCTGCGTCTGGCCCAGGAGTCCGACCTCGACCTGGTCGAGGTCGCGCCGACCGCGCGCCCGCCGGTCGCCAAGCTGATGGACTACGGCAAGTTCAAGTACGAGTCCGCGGTCAAGGCCCGCGAATCGCGCAAGAACCAGTCGAACACGATCATCAAGGAGATCAAGCTCCGCCCGAAGATCGATCCGCACGACTACGAGACCAAGAAGGGTCACGTCGTCCGGTTCCTCAAGAGCGGGGACAAGGTCAAGGTGACGATCATGTTCCGCGGCCGCGAGCAGTCCCGCCCCGAGCTGGGCCGCCGACTGCTGGCAAGGCTGGCCGAGGACGTCCAGGACCTCGGCACCGTGGAGTCGCAGCCCAAGCAGGACGGCCGCAACATGGTCATGGTGATCGGTCCGCACAAGCGGCGGTCCGAGCACAAGGCCGAGGCCCGTGCGGCGGCGGGGGACAAGACCCGCCGCGAGCAGGACGAAGCCGTCTAGCGGCGGACGTAGTCCCCCACCGCCCGGACGCCGGGAAGGCACCGGGTGGTGGGGTGGGCTGTGCGGACACGGCCAGGATGCGTCGGAGTACCGGCGCGCAGGGGTCCCCGCTGTAGCAGCGGAAGAACCGTGTCGTCCGCCTCGCGCGGGTGGCACGCCGACGGAGTAGGAGACACGGCGAACATGCCGAAGAACAAGACCCACAGTGGGGCCAAGGACCGCTTCAAGGTCACCGGCTCCGGCAAGATCATGCGCCGCCGTGCCAACAAGAACCACATCCTTGAGCACAAGACCTCCAAGCGCAAGCGCAAGCTGGGCAACGAGGCCGTGCTTTCTCCCGCGGACACCAAGAGCATCAAGAAGCTTCTCGGCAAGTAGGACCGAGGACCTTCCCCTCCCTCCCGGAAGCGCCCACGTGCGGGGTCCAGCCGGCACGGTGACGGCCCCCGGGAGGGGACAACCCGAAGCGAACACGGCCGCCGGGCTTCTCAGAGCCGGGCCGGTCGGCGCGCCGCGCGCGCCGGAAGACACAACGAGGGAGTCACAGTGGCACGCGTGAAGCGGGCTCTCAACGCCAAGAAGAAGCGCAAGGTCGTTCTCGACCGGGCGAGCGGCTACCGCGGGCAGCGTTCGCGCCTGTACCGCAAGGCCAAGGAGCAGATGCTCCACTCGATGACCTACTCCTACCGGGACCGCAAGGACCGGAAGGGGCAGTTCCGTCGCCTGTGGATCCAGCGCATCAACGCTGCCTCCCGCGCCAACGGCCTCACCTACAACCGCTTCATGCAGGGCCTGAAGCTGGCCGGCATCGAGGTCGACCGTCGCATGCTGGCCGAGCTGGCCGTCAACGACGAGGCCGCGTTCGCGACCCTGGTGGAGTCGGCCAAGAAGGCCCTCCCCGCCGAGGCCGCCGCGTAACCGGTCCAGGACTGAGCAGCGAGTAGCGATGGCGAGCCACGAGTTCACGAGTATCCGGTCACCCAGGATCAAGGGGGTTCGGCGGCTCGCCAAACGCACCTTCCGCCAACGTGAGCGGCGCTTCCTCGCGGAGGGGCCGCAGGCCGTGCGGGAGGCGCTCGCCGCAGCGGACGGCGGGCGGTCCCCCCGGGGCGGGACCGCCCCCGGTGTGGTGGAGGTCTACGCCACGGCGGAGGCCATGCAGCGCCACATCGACCTGGTGGACGCCGCCCGGGAGGCGGGCGTCCCCACCCACAGGGTCAGCCTGGACGTGATGTCGGAGCTGGCCCAGACGGTGACCCCCCAGGGGATCATCGCGATCTGCGAGTTCGTCGACGTCCCCCTCGGCGAGATCGGCGACGTCCGGCTCGCGGTCGTCCTCTCCCACGTCAGGGACCCCGGGAACGCGGGCACGGTGCTGCGCACCGCCGACGCGGCCGGGGCCGACGTCGTCATCTTCACCGACGCCTCCGTCGACCCCTACAACGGCAAGTGCGTGAGGGCCTCCGCCGGGAGCCTGTTCCACCTGCCCGTGGTCGTGGGCGTGCCGGTGGCGAGCGCCGTGGACTTCCTCCACGACAGGGGCGCCAAGGTGTGGGCCGCCGACGGCGGCGGAACGAGGGACCTCCACGGTGTCGCCGACGGCGGTGACCTGGACGGTCCGGTCGGATGGGTGTTCGGCAACGAGGCCTGGGGCCTGCCGGAGGACATCGTCGCCCTGACGGACGGAGCGGTGAGCGTTCCGATCTACGGCGGGGCCGAAAGCCTGAATCTGGCCACGGCCGCCGCGGTGTGCCTCTACACCACCGCACGCCAGCAGAGACGTTCCTGACCCCGGTCCGGGGCCATCGGATCATGCCAGCTCACACACCGGTTCGTCACTCCGGGTGATCGACCCCGGGGGTACCGAAGACGGGTGTTCCACCCCATCCGCTCCCTGTGAGCGAGCGGTCACGGTCTGCCCCTTCCACCCGAAATGCACGTGCACGGGGCCCGAGTGCAGATAGGGTCTGACCAGGATCACGGAGGTTCGTGCGCGTCGTGCGCGGACCCGGGCCGCCCTGTCCGCGCCGCGGGCGGGGCGCCGTGCGGCACGCCGTCACCGGGCGGGGTTGACGACACCGCGTGAGCAGACCTCGCACGGGAGGGTCGACGATGCCCGTTCCCGGGTGGCGGCGCTCGCGGAGGGTGCTTGTACGCTCGTCCCCCGTCGTACGCTCCGACCCGGGCCGCAAGGCGTACCAGGTGGAAGTGCAGGGTAGACAACCTGCGGTGGTGTCCGCGGTGTTTCTCGGACACGGCCGGTCAGCGGTCCTCGGCCCAGGAGCCTGCGGTCGTGGACCTTCAAGGGGAGCGGGGAGAGGCGTGGGCAGCGGCCGGAAGGCGGATCACCCGGCGGAGGACTCGGGCGGCGGAGCCGCCCACCCGTCGGACGACCCCGGGCAGGGAGCCGACCCCGCCTCCGCCGAGGCGGCCGCGGCACGCGGAGCCTCCCCCCGGACCGGCCCCGCACCGTGGAACGAACCCCCTTCCGTCGCCCTCATGGACGTCGCCGGGGCCTCCGCGGGCCTCGCCGGAGCCCCCCTGCACGCCGACGACCTGCCCGACGGGGTCGTCGTCGCCGACGCCGCCGGCCGCGTCGTCCTCTTCAACACCCAGGCCGCCCAGCTCACCGGCGTCCCCACCGACGCGGCGCTGGGCCGCGACTACCGCGCCGTCCTGCCCCTGGTCGGCCACGACGGCCAGGACTGGTGGGAGGCCAGCGACCCCTACGGCGGCGCCCGCGACCGCGTCCGCCAGCCCGAACGGGCCCTCTTCCTGCCGGACGAGCGCGAGATACTGGTCGCCGCGCGCTACGTCCGGGCGCGGCCCGGCGGAGAGCTCGTCCGCCTGGTCCTGACCCTCCGCGACGCCTCCACCCGGGCCGAGCGCAGCCGCGCGGACCTGGTGTCCGAGGTCGCCCACGAACTGCGCTCCCCCCTGACCAGCGTCAAGGGCTTCACCTCCACCCTGCTCACCAAGTGGGAGAGGCTCACCGACAAGCAGAAGCTGTTCATGCTGGAGACGGTCAACGCCGACGCCGACCGCGTCACCCGCCTCATCCACGACCTCCTCGACGTGTCCCGCATCGAGTCGGGGCGCCTGGAGATCCGCCGCCAGGTCGTCGACCTCCCCGGCGCCGTGCGCCGGGTCGTCGCCGGATACGTCGCGGCGGGCGAGTCGGAGGAGCGCTTCCGGGTCGAGGCCCGCGGAGAGCTCCCGCAGATGTGGATCGACTCCGACAAACTCCACCAGATACTGTCCAACCTCGTCGAAAACGGGGTGCGGCACGGCGCTGGTACTGTCAGTATCGTGATCGAGCCGTGCGAGGGAGGAACAGCGGTGTCGGTGCGCGACGAAGGCCAGGGCATAGCACCCGAGACCATTCCGCGCGTCTTCCGCCAGTTCTGGCGCAGCAAGCGCCGGAGCGGGACCGGCCTCGGCCTGTTCATCGTCAAGGGCCTCGTCGAGGCCCACGGTGGCACGATCACCGTCGGACGCGCCCCCAGCGGCGGCGCGGAGTTCCGATTTACCATGCCCGCCGGGACGCCCGAGTTCGTCTGAGCCCTCAGACCTCCAGCGCCCCCGGTGGGCTCCACGGCGTGTCCCGGACCCGGCAACAGGTCCTTACCCGGGCATGCTCGACATCCGCCTGTGCTCTTCTGTCGGCTTCGTCCGCCCCGTCGCGGACCGTGACTGCCGCCCGACCCCTTGGCGGGGAACGGCGGCGAGGCAACCAACCATGTCTGCACCGAACAATTCCTTCGACCCGGTCGAGGTGACCCCCCTGCACCCCGACGAGGTCGCCCGCATGCGCGAGGAGGCGCTGGCCGCCATCGAGGCGGCCGGCGACCTCGCCGAACTCAAGGAGGTCCGGCTCGCACACGCCTCGGACCGCTCCCCGCTGGCCCTGGCCAACAGGGAGATCGGCGCACTGCCGCCGGCCGCGAAGGCCGACGCGGGCAAGCGCGTGGGCGGTGCCCGCCGCGACGTCGGCCAGGCGCTCAAGGCCCGCCAGGCCGTCCTGGAGACCGAGCGCGACGAGCGTGTCCTCATCGAGGAGCGCGTCGACGTCACCCTGCCGTGGGACCGCGCACCGCGCGGCGCCCGCCACCCGCTGACCACCGTCGCCGAGCGCATGGCCGACATCTTCGTCGGCCTGGGGTTCGAGGTCGCCGAGGGCCCCGAGGTCGAGGCCGAGTGGTTCAACTTCGACGCGCTCAACTTCCAGCCCGACCACCCCGCCCGCACCATGCAGGACACCTTCTTCGTCGAGGGGCCCGACGGCGGCGAGTCCGGCCTGGTCATGCGTACCCACACCTCGCCGGTGCAGGTCCGCGCGCTGCTGTCGCGCGAGCTGCCGGTGTACGTGGTCGCACCCGGGAAGACCTTCCGCACCGACGAGCTGGACGCCACCCACACCCCGGTCTTCCACCAGCTGGAGGGCCTGGTCGTCGACCGCGGCATCACGCTCGCGCACCTGCGCGGCGCCATCGACGCCTTCGTCGAGACCATGTTCGGGGCGGGCCTGCGGACCCGCTTCCGCGCCTCCTACTTCCCGTTCACCGAGCCCTCCGCCGAGGTGGACATGGAGTGCTTCGTCTGCCGGGGCGCGTCCGTGGGCGACCCGGACGCACCGTGCCGCACCTGCTCCAGCGAGGGATGGATCGAGATCGGCGGCTGCGGAGTGGTCAACCCGCGCGTGCTCACCGCCGCCGGAGTGGACCCGGAGGTCTACAGCGGCTGGGCCTTCGGCCTGGGAATCGAACGGACACTGATGTTCGCGCACGGCGTGCGCGACATGCACGACATGGTCGAGGGCGACATCCGCTTCACCTCGGCGTTCGGGAGTGAGAACTGATGCGCGTCCCCCTTTCCTGGCTGCGTGAGTACGTCGACCTCCCGGCCGACGTCACCGCGCGCGCCCTCGCCGACCGGCTGACCCTGGCCGGCCTGGAGGTCGAGACCGTCGACGAGCTCGGCTCCGACGTCAAGGGCCCCGTCGTCTACGGCCGTGTGCTGGAGATCGAGGAGCTCACCGGTTTCAAGAAGCCCATCCGCCACTGCCGCGTGGACGTCGGCGACGCCAACGGCACCGGCCAGCCGCAGGAGATCATCTGCGGCGCCCGCAACTTCGCGGAGGGCGACCTCGTCGTCACGAGCCTGCCCGGGGCGGAGCTGGCCGGCGGGTTCCGGATCGGAGCGCGCAAGACCTACGGCAGGATGTCCGCGGGCATGATCTGCTCGGCCTCCGAGCTGGGCCTGTGGGACGACCACAGCGGCATCATCGTGCTCCCCGAGGGCTCCGGCGCCCCGGGCGAGGACGCCATCGGCCCCCTGGGCCTGCGCGAGGACGTTCTCGACATCGCCGTCACCCCCGACCGGGGCTACGCGCTGTCCCTGCGCGGCGTCGCCCGCGACACCGCGGCCCTCTACGGGGTGGACTTCCGCGACCCCGCCGACGTCGCCGTCGCCGCGCCCATCGGTGAGGGCCCGGCGGCCGAGGTCGACCCGGCGCTGTGCGACCGCTACGTCCTGCGCGGCGCCACGGGGTTCGACCCCGGCGCGCCCACCCCGCTGTGGATGAAGCGCCGCCTCCACCAGAGCGGCGTACGGCCGATCTCCCTGGCCGTCGACGTCACCAACTACGTGATGCTCGAACTCGGGCAGCCCCTGCACGCCTGGGACCGGGCCGCCCTCCGCGGTCCGCTGCGGGTCCGGGCCGCCGGGGCGGGGGAGAAGCTGGAGACCCTGGACCACGTCCAGCGCTCCCTCGACCCCGACGACATCGTCATCGCCGACGACAGCGGGCCGGTCAACATCGCCGGCGTCATGGGCGGACTGACCACGGAGATCTCCTCCACCAGCACGGAGGTGCTGGTCGAGGCGGGCCATTTCGACGCCATGCACACCGCCCGTGCCTCGCGGCGCCACCAGCTGTCCTCGGAGTCCTCCCGCCGCTTCGAGCGCGGCGTCGACTCCGCCGTGCAGCTGGTCGCGGCCACGCGCGCGGCCGAACTCCTCGCCGAGCTGGGCGGCGCCGCCGTCGAGACGGCCTACACCCACATCGACCGGACCACCGCGCGCGAGCCGATCACCGTGCGGGCCTCGCACGCGGGCTCCGTCGCCGGGGTGGACTACCCCGAGGGCACCGCCCGGACGTGGCTGCGGCGCATCGGCTGCCGTGTCGAGGAGGAGGGCGACCTCCTCCGGGTCACCCCGCCGTCCTGGCGGCCCGACCTCACCGACCCCAACGACCTCGCCGAGGAGGTCATCCGCTTCGAGGGCTACGAGAACATCCCCTCGATCCCGCCGCGCGCCAGGAGCGGGCGCGGACTCACCGCCGGGCAGCGCCTGCGCCGCGCGGTCGGCCGCACCCTCGCCGACGCCGGGTACCACGAGGTGCTCAACTACCCGTTCGTGGGCGAGCGCGACCTCGACGGCCTCCAGCTCCCCGCCGACGACGGGCGCCGCGCCGCCCTGCGCCTGGCCAACCCCCTCAACGAGGAGGAGCCGCTGCTGCGCACCACGCTGCTGCCGGGCCTGTTCAAGGCGCTGGCCCGCAACGTGGGACGGGGCTTCGCCGACGTGGCGCTGTTCGAGACGGGCCTGGTCTACCGGCCCCGCCAGGGGGCCGGCCGGGCCCCGCTGCTGCCGGTGGACCGCGGCCCGGGAACCGACGAGCTCGCCGAGATCGACGCGGCCGTGCCCGAGCAGCCGCGCCGTGTGGGGGCGGTGCTGGCCGGCGACTTCGAGCGGGCCGGATGGTGGGGGCCCGGCCGCGCGGCGACGTGGGCCGACGCGGTCCAGGCCGCCCGGGACGTCGCACGGACCGCCGGGGTCGAGCTGGAGGTCGAGGCCGACCAGCACGCCCCCTGGCACCCGGGCCGCTGCGCCGCGCTCTACGTGCGGGTCGGGGGCGAGCGCCTGCTCGTCGGACACGCGGGCGAGCTCCACCCGCGCACGGTGAAGGCGTTCGGGCTGCCCGAGCGGGCCGCCGCCGTCGAGGTCGACCTGGACCGGATCGAGCGCGCCCGCCCGCCGGTCGTCGCCCCCGAGGTGTCCACCTACCCGGTCGCCACCCAGGACGTGGCGCTGGCCGTGGACGAGTCGGTCCCGGTCGGCCTCGTCAGCGCGGCCCTGGCGGAGGGCGCGGGCGAGCTGCTGGAGAGCGTGCGGCTGTTCGACGTCTACACGGGGGAGCAGGTCGGGGAGGGGCGCAAGTCCGTCGCCTTCACCCTGCGGTTCCGTGCGGGGGACCGGACGCTGACGGCGGAGGAGGCGGGCGCGGCCCGCGACGCCGCCGTGGCCCTGGCGGCCGAGCGCACCGGCGCCGTCCTGCGCGGCTGACGACCGCGGCGCCCGGGTCGGCGGACCCGTTCCCGGGCGCCGCGAGGCGGGGCCGGCCACTTCCGGGAAGGGAGTGACCGGCCCCGCTCCTCTGTGTTAAGACAGTGCTGCGGGATGTCGTCATCTGGGCTCGCCTGTTGCGAAACGCCTCGCGGGGGAGCCCGGATTCCAGACTATTTTCAGCCCTGTTTTTCCAGCCCAGTAAGGGTTTTGGTGCCAATCCCCCCGGGTAGCCGGAATGAAGTTTGGGTTTCGGGGCATGAATCTTCGTTTTGGCTCTTGCTGTGAGGTGGGTCGCAAGCTTAGCCTGCAAGCACCTGCCGCACCCGGGCGCCCGGTGCAGGTCGGATCAACCTGAGTTTTCCGCTGCGCGCTTGCGCATGACACGGCTCGGAGGTCGCCATATGACCGAAACGGTTGTCTCGTCCGCGCTCACTCCCAAGGAACACGGGGAGCCCAGCCGTCTCTGGCACACGTTCTGCGACATGAACACCGTGGCCAGGGGCCCCGAATTCATGGTGGCCCGCGCCGAGGGCGTGTGGCTGTGGGACGCGTCCGGGGACCGGTACCTCGACGGCACGGCCAGCCTCTGGTACTGCAACGTCGGGCACGGACGCACCGAGATCGCGGACGCCGTCCACCGCCAGATCAGCACCCTGGACGCCTACACCGTCTACGGGGACTTCTCCAACGGCCCCGCCGTGGAGCTCAGCGAACGGCTGGCCGCCCACGCGCCGGTCGCCGACCCCCGGGTGATCCTCACCTCCGGGGGCGGGGAATCCATCGAGACCGCCGCCAAGCTCGCCCGCCGCTACTGGGCGGTCACGGGACAGCCCGGGCGCACGCACCTCATCAGCCGGACCGGCGGCTACCACGGGCTGCACGGCTTCGGCACGAGCATCTCCGGCATGGACCGCTTCCGCCACGGCTACGGCAGGGTGGTCGAGGACACCTCGGTGGTGCCGCACGACTCGGCGGCGGCGCTGGAGGCCGAGATCCTGCGTGTCGGGCCGGAGCGGGTCGCGGCCTACTTCGCGGAGCCGGTGATCGGCTCGGGCGGCGTCTACCCGCCCCGGGAGGACTACTTCACCGAGGTCGCCCGGATCTGCCGCAAGTACGGCGTGCTGTTCGTCGTCGACAGCGTCATCTGCGGCTTCGCCCGCCTGGGCAACTGGTTCGGTATCGAGCGGTTCGGGGTGAGCCCGGACATGGTGGTGTTCGCCAAGGGCGTCTCCAGCGGCTACCTGCCCCTGGGCGGCATCGTCGTCGGAGGACACGTGGCCGACCCGTTCTACAACGGCGAGGGCAACGCGTTCATGCACGGGACCACCTACGCCGGGCACCCGACGGCATGTGCCGCGGCCATGGCCAACCTGGACATCCTGGAGCGCGAGGACCTCTTCACGGTGTCGCTGGAGGTGGAGCGGCACCTGGACGTCGCCCTGCAGGGGCTCGCCTCCCACCCGCTGGTGGCCGAGGTGCGCTCCGGGGTCGGGGTGATGGGCGCGGTCGAACTCACGGAGGAGGCGCTGAGCGGCCGGGGGATCACCACGGCCGAGGTGTTCGCCGAGGCACGGGCCCGGGGTGTCATCGTGCGCGCGATCCCCACGTCGCTCCTGGTCTCGCCGCCGCTGGTCATCACCTGGGAGCAGATCGACCACCTGGTCTCCACGCTCTCCGCCGCGCTGGACGCGGTGGCAGCCCGCCACTGAGGACCGGGTCCCGCCCCATCCGGGGGGTGCGGCGGGACCCGGTCGAGGACGAGGGGGACGCACCCGAGGGGTCCGTTCCCGACCACCACGCCTGGTACGTCGCGCCGACGCACCGGGCGTGACGCGTATCCGGGGAAAAACCTGTGCCACATCCCAGACTTCGAGTAATATTTACTGGGAAGATATTTCTTGAGGGTGAGATGCGCATCGGCGTCCGCCCCGGGACGGACAGGGAGTGGGCCATGACGACACAGCCGATCGACGCCGCGGCGGGCGCGGGCGACGACACGCCGGGCGACGACGACCTCATCACCGCCTGGGGCCTGGTCCACGAGGCGATGAACGTCGTCCAGCCCAAGCTCCTGGGCGGTATAACCCCGGACGGCAAGGACATGGCGGGGCCGTGGTTCGAGGTCCTGATCCGGCTCCAGCGCACCCCCGGGCACCGTCTGCCGATGAGCCGACTGGCCCGCGAGGTCAGCCTGAGCACGGGCGGCTTCACCAAGCTCGCGGACCGGCTGGAGCGGGAGGGCCACCTGATGAGGGAGAACTGCTCCTCCGACCGCCGGGTCGTCTACGCCGCGCTCACCGAGCAGGGACTGGATTTCATCGGCAGGGCGCGGACCAGGCACGTCGAGAGGCTCCGCGAGCACGTGCTCGCACCTCTGGGCGCCGAGGGGGTCCGGCGGCTCGCGGTCATCGCGCGTACTCTCCGTGACAGCTCGTGTGGAGAATGAGTACCGAGTGCCGGAACGCTGCGTAACCGAAGCCTCGCTCTCGGGGCGGGCGCGTCCGCGGGGCGGTGGGGAAACATCCCATGGATCGACGTTCCCGTGTAGGTTGGCGGGAGTTCGTGGGTCCCGCGCGGGGATGGGCCGTGGGCACACAAGGTTCCGGGGGGAATGATGAGACCGTTCACCACTGCGGCGCAGATGAGGCCGATTCCCCGGTCCTCACGATTCGCGAACGGGGGCGTTTCCTTCTGGTTCCGGGACATCGGGCTCCCCGAGCGCAGACCGTCCCTCCCCGGGGCCGCCGACTACGACGTCTGCGTGGTCGGAGCCGGTTACACGGGCCTGTGGACCGCCTACTACCTCAAGAAGGCGCAGCCGGATCTGCGGGTGGCCGTCGTCGAACGTGAGTTCGCAGGGTTCGGCGCCTCGGGTCGTAACGGAGGGTGGCTCTCGGCGGAGTTCTCCGGTTCCCGCGAACGCTACGCGCAGTCACACGGCAAGTCCTCGATGATCGCCCTCCAGCGGGTCATGATGGAGACCGTGAACGAGGTGGTCTCCGTCACGGAGGCCGAGGGGGTCGACGCCGACCTCGTGCGCGGCGGCATGCGCCTGGTCGCCACGAACGCGGCGCAGCAGGAGCGCCTGACGGCCGAGATCGAGTACCTGCAGGAGTGGGGCTACTGGCCCGACGACATCCACCTCCTCGCGCACGACCACGAGCCGCGGCTGTCCGTGGCCGGGGCCGTCGCCTCGGCCCACTCCCCGCACGCCGCGCGCGTGCACCCCGCCAAGCTGGTCACGGGTCTGGCCCGCGTGGTGGCCGGCCTGGGCGTCGACGTCTTCGAGGACACGGCGGTCGAGGAGATCCGGCCCCGGCGGGGCGCGGCCCGCCCCGCGGTCGTCACCGACCACGGCACGGTCACCGCCGACCACGTCGTCCGCGCGACGGAGGGCTTCACCTCCGACCTGCGCGGTCAGCGCCGCGAGTGGATCCCCATGCGCTCCTCGATGATCGTCACGGAGCCGGTGCCCGCCGAACTGTGGGAGAAGATCGGCTGGGAGGGGCGCGAGGTCCTGGGGGACGCGGCCCACGCCTACGTCTACGCCCAGCGCACGGCGGACGACCGCATCGCCATCGGCGGACGCGGGGTGCCGCACCGCCCCGGAGCCGGCCAGGACGGCTCCACCCCGCCGCAGGAGATCGCCGACCTGTGGCGCGCGCTCACCCGGATGTTCCCCGACGTGGCCGACGTGCCCGTCGAGCACGCCTGGTCCGGGCTGCTCGGGGTCCCGCGCGACTGGTGCCCGAGCGTGCACATGGACACCGTCTCCGGCCTGGGCTGGGCCGGCGGATACGCGGGCAGCGGGGTGGCCGCGGCCAACCTCGCCGGCCGCACGCTGCGCGACCTGGTCCTGGGCCGCCGGACGGAGCTGACCCGCCTGCCGTGGGTCGGCCACCAGGTGCGGGGCTGGGAGCCCGAGCCCCTGCGCTGGGCGGGCACGAGGGTCGTCCACGGCCTCTACCGCACCGCGGACCGCCGCGAGTCCCGGACCGAGGACAAGGGGCACACCTCCCGCCTCGCGGGCATCGCCACCCGCATCGCACGCCGCTGAGACCGCGCGGAGCCGCCCGGCGGCCCCGTGCCGCGTCCCGTCCCTCCCCTCCGGTCCCGCTCCTCCTCCCGGGGGAGCCCCGAACTGGGTTGCATAAATTTGCAGTGGGATGCATGATAGTCCAGTCAGACGAGACGAGGGGGAGCGGCATGGGATACAGCGCGGCGATCGCCGGGGCCAGCGGCTACGCGGGGGGCGAGCTGCTCCGACTGCTCCTCGGCCACCCCGAGATCGAGATCGGCGCGGTCACCGCCGCCAAGAACGCCGGGACCCCGCTCATCCGGCACCAGCCGCACCTGCTGCCCCTGGCCGACCGCGTCCTGGCCCCCACCGACATCGACGCGCTGAGCGGACACGACATCGTGTACCTCGCGCTGCCGCACGGCCAGTCCGCCGACATCGCGCAGCAGCTCGGCGACGACGTCCTCGTCGTCGACTGCGGAGCCGACTTCCGCCTCGAGGACGCCGCCGCGTGGGAACGCTTCTACGGAACCCCCCACGCCGGCACCTGGCCCTACGGCCTCCCGGAACTCCCCGGGCAGCGCGACCGGCTCGCCGGGGCCCGCCGCGTCGCCGTTCCCGGCTGCCACGTCACCGTCGCCACCCTGGGCCTGTTCCCCGGACTGGCCGAGCAGCTCGTCGAGCCGGACCTGACCGTCGTCGCGGTCACCGGAACCTCCGGCGCCGGCAAGGCGCCCAAGCCCAACCTCGTGGGCAGCGAGGTCATGGGCGCGCTCAGCCCCTACGGGGTCGGCGGCGCCCACCGGCACAACCCCGAGATCGTCCAGAACCTCACCGCCGTCACCGGCGAGCCGGTCCGGCTCTCCTTCACCCCGATCCTCGCGCCGCTGCCCCGCGGGATCCTCGCCACCTGCACCGCGCCCCTGCGCCCCGGCACCACCGCCGACCAGGTCCGAGCCGCCTACGAGACCGCCTACGCGGACGAGCCCTTCGTCCACCTGCTCCCCGAGGGGACCTGGCCCAGCACCGCCATGACGCTGGCCGCCAACACCACCCTCGTGCAGGTCACCGTCGACCCCGGGGCGGGCCGCATGGTGGCGGTCGCCGCCCTGGACAACCTCACCAAGGGCACCGCGGGCGGCGCCGTCCAGAGCACCAACATCGCCCTCGGACTGCCCGAGACCGCCGGCCTGCCGCTCGCAGCGGTCGCCCCCTAGGACGAGGACCACACCACCGTGAGCGTCACCGCACCCCTCGGGTTCCGCGCCGCCGGAGTCGCCTCCGGAGTGAGGGCGGACGGAGCCCGCGACGTCGCCGTCGTCATCAACGACGGCCCCTCCCGCGCCGCGGGAGCCGTCCTCACCGGCTCGGCCGACCCGGCGGCCCCGGTCCTGTGGACCCGCCAGGTCGTCTCCGGCGGACGCGTGCGCGCCGCCGCCCTCAACTCGGGCGGGGCCAACGCGGGCACGGGCCCCCCGGGGTTCCAGGACGCCCACGCCCTGGCCGAGCACACCGCGAACCTGCTCGGCGACTCCGCCGCCGAGATCGTCCTGTGCTCGGCCGGGCCCGTCGGCGCCCGCCTCCCGCTGGACGCCGTGCGGACGGGCCTCACCGCCGCCGTGGCCGAGGCCGGCCGGAGCGGCGGGCTGCACGCCGCCGACGCCGTGCGCACCACCGACACCGTCGTCAAGATCGCCTTCAGGCGTGCCGACGGCCACACCGTCGGCGCCATGGCCAAGGGCCCCGACGCCTCCCTCTCCACCGGGCTGTACGTCCTGACGACCGACGCCGACATCACCGGTGAGCAGTGCGGACGCCTGCTCGCCGACGCCGCGGGCAAGGCCCTCGGCCCGCTGACCGCCACCAACGACACGGTGCTGCTCATGGCCAGCGGCGCCAGCGGCACCACTCCCGACGAGGACACCCTCGCCGCACTGCTCACCGAGGTGCTCGCAGAGCTGGCCGCCCAGGTCGGCGCCGACACCCCCGACACCGACGAGAACCCGACATGATCGCGCGCTCAGCACATCCGACAGCGGACCAGGCCCAGGCCATCGACAAGGCGTCCCACCTCATCGAGGCCCTGCCCTGGCTCTCCCGCTTCCACGGCCGCACGGTCGTGGTCAAGTACGGCGGCAACGCCATGATCAGCGAGGAGCTGCGGGTCCGCTTCGCCGAGTCCATCGTCTTCCTGTACTACGCGGGCCTGCGCCCCGTCGTGGTCCACGGCGGCGGCCCCCAGATCAGCGCACAGCTGGCCCGGGCCGGGGTCGAGTCCACCTTCACCGCCGGCCTGCGCGTCACCACCGACGAGGCCATGGACATCGTCCGCATGGTCCTCACCGGCCAGGTCAACCGCGAGATCGTGGGACTCGTCAACCAGCACGGACCCTTCGCCGTGGGCATGTCGGGGGAGGACGCCAACCTCCTCGTCGCCGAGCGCAAGAGCGTCGAGGTGGACGGGGAGGCGGTCGACATCGGCCGCGTCGGCGAGATCACCGAGGTCCACCCCGGGGCCGTCGCGGCGCTCATCGCCGACGGCCGCATCCCCGTGGTCTCCAGCGTCGCCCGCGCGGACGACGGCGGCGTCTACAACGTCAACGCCGACACCGCCGCGTCCGCCCTCGCGGTCGCTCTCGGCGCCAGCAAGCTCATCGTGCTCACCGACGTCGAGGGCCTGTTCGCCGACTTCCCGGCCAACACCGAGCTGATCAGCAGGCTCGCGGTCGAGGAGCTCAGGGAGCTGCTGCCCTCCCTCTCGTCGGGGATGCTCCCCAAGATGGAGGCCTGCCTGCACGCCGTCGAGGGCGGCGTCCCCCAGGCCCACATCATCGACGGCCGCGTGCCCCACTCCCTTCTCCTGGAGGTCTTCACCGACCAGGGCGTCGGCACCATGGTCGCCGACGAGAGGCTGGAGGCCGGGCTCACCGGAAACGGACACGTCCCGCGCCCGGGACACGCCGCCGACACCGCGACCACCACCGCCGTCACGAACGCAGGAGGCGCACAGTGACCAGCAGTTCCACCCTGCGCGAGCGCTTCGCCGCCTCGCTCATGCCCAACTACGGCGTCCCGCCCGTGGTCCTCACCCTCGGCCGCGGCTGCGAGGTCTACGACGCCGACGGGCGCCAGTACCTCGACCTCATCGCCGGGATCGCCGTGTCCAGCCTCGGACACGGCCACCCCGCCATGGTCAAGGCGGTCGCGCACCAGGCCGCGACCCTCGCCCACACCAGCAACCTGTTCGTCCACGAGCGGGAGGTCGAACTCGCCGAGCGCCTCGTGGGGCTGCTCGGAGGCGACGCCAAGGTCTTCTTCGCCAACTCCGGCACCGAGGCCAACGAGGCCGCCCTCAAGCTGGTCAAGCGCGCGGCCGGCCCCGGACGCCACTACTTCGTCGCCGCGTCCCACGGGTTCCACGGACGCACCTCCGGCTCCCTCGCCCTCACCGGCAAGGACTCCATCCGCGAGCCCTTCGGGCCGTTCGGCATGGACGTGCGCTTCGTCCCCCACGGGGACCTGGACGCGCTCCGCGACGCCGTCGACGAGTCCTGCGTCGCCGTGTTCACCGAGCCCACCCAGGGCGAGGCCGGGGTCGTCCCCGCGCCCGAGGGCTACCTCGCCGGCGTCCGCGAGATCTGCGACGCCACGGGCGCCGCCTTCGTCCTGGACGAGATCCAGAGCGGCATCGGCCGCACCGGCGCGTGGTTCGCCCACCAGGCCGAGGACGTGCGGCCCGACGTGCTCACCCTCGCCAAGGGGCTGGGCGGCGGACTGCCCATCGGCGCCTGCGTCGGCTTCGGCGACTACGCCGACGCCTTCCACAAGGGCGACCACGGCTCCACCTTCGGCGGGAACCCCGTCGCCTGCGCCGCCGCCCTCGCCGTCATCGACACCATCGAGAACGAGGGGCTGCTGGCCCACACCGCCGTCATGGGCGACCTGCTCGCCGAGCAGCTCGACGGCATCGACCACCCCCTGCTCGCCGGACAGCGGGGCAGCGGGCTGTGGCGGGCACTGGAGCTGTCCGGCCCGCACGCCGCGCACGTCCAGGAGCAGGCCGCCGTCCGCGGGTTCCTCGTGAACGCGGTGGCCCCCGACGCGGTGCGGATCGCCCCGCCCCTGGTCATCACCCCCGAACAGATCGGCGTGTTCATCGAGGCACTGCCGACCGTCCTGGACGCGGCGGAGGCCGCGGCGACGAAGGAGCAGCAGTGACCCGCCACTTCCTGCGCGACGACGACCTGACCCCGGACGAGCAGGCCAGGGTCCTCGACCTCGCCGACGACATGAAGAAGGACCGCTTCGGCCACCGGCCGCTCGCCGGCCCGCGCACCGTCGCCCTGATCTTCGACAAGCCGTCCACACGGACCCGCCTGTCCTTCAGCGTCGGCGTCGCCGACCTCGGCGGCAGCCCGCTCGTCCTGGACTCCGGCAGCACCCAGATGGGCCGCGGCGAACCCCTGGAGGACACCGCCCGGGTCTTGGAGCGCCAGGTCGCCGCCGTCGTCTGGCGCACCTTCGCCCAGAAGGACCTGGAGACCCTGGCGGCCCACATCTCCGTCCCGGTGGTCAACTCGCTCACCGACGAGTTCCACCCCTGCCAGATCCTCGCCGACCTCCAGACGATCCGCGAGCACAAGGGGAGCCTGGCCGGGCTCACCCTCGCCTACCTCGGCGACGGCGCCAACAACATGGCCCACTCCTACCTGCTGGGCGGCGCGACCGCCGGACTCCACGTCCGCGTCGGCGCCCCCGACGGCTACCGTCCCGACCCCGGGGTGCTCGCCCGCGCCGCCCGGATCGCGGAGCGGACCGGGGGGTCGGTCGCGGTCACGACCGACCCCCGGGAGGCCGCGGACGGCGCCGACGTCCTGGCCACCGACACCTGGGTCTCCATGGGACAGGAGGACGAGGCGGGCGACCGCGAGGCGCCCTTCCGCCCCTACATCGTCGACACCGCTCTGCTGTCCGCCGCCGCACCCGAGGCGATCGTCCTGCACTGCCTGCCGGCCTACCGGGGCAAGGAGATCTCGGCCGAGGTCATCGACGGCCCCCGCAGCGTCGTGTGGGACGAGGCCGAGAACCGCCGCCACGCCCAGAAGGCGCTCCTCGCCTTCCTGCTCGAATCCAGTGACGCGCCCGGCCCCGAACCGCGATGACGGGGGAGAGCGGCGGCAGCGCGCCGATGACCAAGGCGGCCAGGCACGCGCGGATCACCGACGTCCTCACCCGGGAGGACGTCCGGTCGCAGGGCGAGCTGGCCCGGCGCCTCGCCGAGGCCGGGGTCCAGGTCACCCAGGCCACGCTGTCCAGGGACCTGGACGAGCTGGGCGCGGTCAAGCTCCGCACCGCCGCGGGCCACCTGGCGTACGTGCTCCCCGGCGAGGGGGGCGAGCGCCTCCAGCGCACCCGCCCCGACAGCCTCGACCTCGAACAGGTCTCCGGCGCGCGGCTCACCCGCCTGGCCGAGGACCTGCTGGTCTCGGCGGAGGCCTCCGCCAACATGGTGATCGTCCGCACCCCGCCCGGTGCGGCGCAGTACCTGGCGTCGGCCATCGACCACACCGACTTCCACGCCATCCTGGGCACCATCGCGGGGGACGACACCATCATGGTGATCTCCCGCGACCCCCAGGGGGGCGAGGAGCTGGCCGCCGCCCTCCTGCGGCTGGCGGACCGCAGACCGTAGCCGCGACCGCGCGGACGGGACCGCGCGTCCCGGCAGGAGACACCCCGGCGGTGCGGAGCCCCGGCCCCGCACCCCGCCCACACACGTCAAGGAGACCACCATGGCCGACCAGCCCGAGGCGCTGCGCCTGTGGGGAGGCCGCTTCGAGGGCGGCCCCGACCAGGCCCTGGCACGGCTGTCGCTGAGCACCCACTTCGACTGGCGGCTCGCCCGCCACGACATCGCCGGCTCGCGTGCCCACGCCCGGGCCCTGCACCGCGCGGGCCTGCTCGACGAGGACGAGCTGGACCGCATGATCGCCGGCCTGGACAGGTTGGAGGCCGACGTGGCCTCCGGGGAGTTCACGCCCGTCCTGGAGGACGAGGACGTGCACACCGCCCTGGAGCGCGGCTTCATCGAGCGGGTCGGCGCCGAGCTCGGGGGCCGACTGCGGGCCGGGCGCTCCCGCAACGACCAGATCGCCACCCTCGTGCGCATGTACCTGCGCGAGGAGGCCCGCGAGATCGCCGACCAGCTGCTGGACCTGGTCCAGGCCCTGGCCGACCAGGCCGGCGCCCACCCCGGCGCGGCCATGCCCGGCCGCACCCACCTCCAGCACGCCCAGCCGGTCCTGCTCGCCCACCACCTGATGGCCCACGCCTGGCCGCTGCTGCGCGACATCGAGCGGCTGCGCGACTGGGACCGCCGCGCCGCGGTGTCCCCCTACGGCTCCGGCGCGCTCGCGGGCTCGTCCCTGGGCCTGGACCCGCGCGCCGTCGCCGAGGAGCTGGGGTTCCCCGACTCGGTGGAGAACTCGATCGACGGCACCGCCGCCCGCGACGTCGTCGCCGAGTTCGCCTTCGTCACCGCGATGATCGGCGTCGACCTGTCCCGGCTCTCGGAGGAGGTCATCCTGTGGGCGACGAAGGAGTTCTCCTTCGTCACGCTGGACGACGCCTTCTCCACCGGCTCGTCGATCATGCCGCAGAAGAAGAACCCCGACGTCGCCGAGCTCGCGCGCGGCAAGGCGGGCCGTCTCGTCGGCGACCTCACCGGCCTGCTGACCACCCTCAAGGGCCTGCCGCTCGCCTACAACCGGGACCTCCAGGAGGACAAGGAGCCGGTGTTCGACGCGGTCGACACCCTCCACCTGCTGCTTCCCGCGATGACGGGCATGGTCGCCACCCTGACCTTCCACACCGACCGGATGGCCGAGCTGGCGCCGCAGGGCTTCTCCCTGGCCACCGACATCGCGGAGTGGCTGGTGCGAGAGCGGGTGCCGTTCCGCGAGGCGCACGAGATCGCGGGCACCTGCGTGCGGGTGTGCGAGGAGCGCGGCATCGACCTGCCCGACCTGGCGGACGAGGACTTCGCCGCGATCTCCGCGCACCTCACTCCGGCGGTGCGCGAGGTCCTCACCGTCAGCGGATCGCTGGCTTCCCGATCGGGGCGCGGCGGAACCGCCCCGATCCGGGTCGCCGAGCAGCTGGAGAAGCTGCGCTCCGGCGTCGAGGAGCACCGCAAGGCCTTCCGGCCCTAGCCTTCCCGGGCCCCGGCGGGCGCGCACCCCCCGGGGTGCGCGCCCGCGCGCGTTCTCGGCCCCCGGTGCCCCGGGGCGGCGGCCCCTCCCCACCCGGTGCGTGCCCGTGCGCGCTCGCGCGTCCCCGTTCCACGACCGCCTCCGCGATCCCTCCCACCGCGGGATATCCATTTCGGCATTCCCCCCGCGCCCGCCGTCCGGGTGCTGTAGCGTCCTGAGTCTGCGGGCACCATGCGTGGTCCCCCCTGCGCGCAACGTGACCGACCCCCGAATGACGCGGCCCTGGGCACGCCTCGGGGGACGCGGCGCAGCCACACCCGACCGGTGCCCGCGACCAGTCCGTGGGAGGAACGCAATGGGGCAGTCGGGAGGCGCCGGCCGCGGTATCAGGGCGCAGATCAACAAGATCGTGCTGATCCCCAGCATCACCTTCCTGGTGTTGTTCGTGGTGCTCAGCACCGCCACACTCGCCCAGGCCGTCTCCCTCAGAGCCGCGGTCGGCGAGGGACGCGCCGGGATCCAGCTGGCCGCGGCCCTGGGCCTCCTCCAGCAGGAGCGCCGCCTGACCGCGGAGTACATCGCGGCGCCCGGGGCCGACACGCGGGCGGCCCTCGTCGAGGAGGCCGAGCTGACCGACGAGGCCCTCGAAGGGGTCCGGGACCTGCGCGACACCCTCGGGGACCTGGACGACCCGGCGACCGAGTCGCTCACCGCGGACTTCTTCGACTCGCTGACGCGCGTCCAGGACCTGCGCGCCGACACCCTCGCCGCCCCCGGGCGGGCCGAAAGCACCGTCGGCGCCTACACCGGGGCCATCGAGCAGGGCATCCGCCTCTACGCCGGGACGGCGCGCGCCCTCGACAACGGACCGGCCTCCTCGGAGGCCTCGGCCGCCACCGACCTGATGTGGGCCCAGGAGAGCTTCAGCCACGCCGACGCCCTCGTCAGCTCCGTCATCGCCCGCGGGGACCTCGACCGCGACCAGCAGACCCGGGTCGCCGAGCTCACCGCCGACGCCCGCCACCGCGTCGAGACCGTCCACCCGGGCGCCGCGCCCGACGACCGCGAACCGCCGGCCCTGGCGACCCTGGCCGGGAGCGGCGCGTGGCAGGACGCCCTCGGCATCGCCGACACCCTCGCCCTCCACGAGGCGCCCGTCAGCGTCGACCCCCTCACCGCGGAGGTGGTCCGCGATCCCGGGCCCCCCCCGGGGCTCGAGGACTGGCGCCAGGTCGCGGACCAGGTCAACGCGGACCTGGCCGGCATCACCGCAGCCCGGACGGCCTCCGTCGTCACGGCCACCGAGGACGCCAGCACCTGGATGCTCACGCTCGCCCTCGGCGGAGGCATCACCTCCCTGTTCGCGGGCACCGTCGCCTACGGGGTGGCCGCCCGCTCGGCGGGCCGCCTCACCCACCGGCTCGCCAAGCTGCGGGCCGACACCCTCGGCTCCGCCCGCAGCGACCTGCCCCGCATCGTGCGCCGCCTGGAGGCGGGCGACCAGGTCGACATCGACACCGAGCTGAAGCAGCTGGACCACGGCGACGACGAGGTCGGCCAGGTCGCCGACGCCTTCAACATCGCCCAGCGCACCGCCGTCGGCGCGGCCGTCAAGCAGGCCGACATCCGCGCGGGGGTCAACCGGGTCTTCCTCGGCATCGCCCACCGCCACCAGTCACTGCTCCAACGCCAGATCCAGCTGCTGGACCGGGTCGAGCGCGAGGAGGAGGACCCCGACCTGCTGGAGAGCCTCTTCCAGCTCGACCACCTGGCGACCCGGGGCCGCCGCCACGCCGAGAACCTCATCATCCTGGGCGGGGCCCAGCCCGGACGGCGCTGGCGCCACCCCGTCCCGCTCATCGACATCCTGCGGGGCGCCATATCCGAGACCGACGAGTACGCCAGGGTCAGGCTGACGTCCGTGCCGGACCTGGCGCTCGCGGGCGCCGCCGTCGCCGACGTCATCCACATGCTCGCCGAGCTCGTGGAGAACGCCACCGCCTACTCGCCGCCGCACACCGAGGTCACCATCGCCACCGAGTCGGTGCCCAAGGGCGTGGCCATCGAGATCGAGGACCGGGGACTCGGCATGCCCGAGGACGTCCTGAACACGTCCAACAGGACACTCAGCGAAGCACCCGAGTTCGACGTGATGGCCCCGGGCGCGGACTCGCGCCTGGGCCTGTTCGTCGTCGCGCGCCTCGCCGTCAAGCACGACATCAAGGCCCAGCTGCGCCCCTCGCCCTACGGGGGGACCAGGGCCGTGGTGCTCATCCCGGGGACGCTGGTCGCCGCCTCCTCCGCCGCTCCGGAGCGGCCCCCGGTCGCCGCGCGCCAGGCGGCCCGGGAGCGTCGCCGGCAGGAGGAGGCGGAGACGGACTCCGACCTGCTCGACACCGGCTACGCGCCCCGCCGGGCCAGGCCCGTCCTGCGTCCGGTCCCCCCGCACCGGGACGGGGACGGCGACACCGACGGGCAGGGGGCGCGGAACCCGGCGCCCCTGCGCCGGGTCCCCGAGCCCGTGGACGGCCCGGACCCGTCCGGCCCCGCGGCGGTGCGGCCCGCGACCGCCGCCGACCCGGTCCCGGGAGGAGGCCTCGTGGGCGCCGGGCCCGAGCGGGAGGGGCTCCCCAGGCGCAGGCGCCAGGCCAGTCTCGCGCCCCAGCTCAGACAGGAGACCGAACCGGAGCGGGAGACCCCGGATGCCCCAGGCCCCACACAGAGGAGCCCCGAACAGGCGCGCCGGATGATGGACGCCTTCAGCGCCGGGACCCGGCGAGGACGGGAGGCGGACGTCGATGCCGACGGCCGCGAACACGACAGTGACGGTCAGGTCGGCGGCAGAGCCGACGATCACACGGGAGAGAGCGACTGAGATGGTGGGCAAGAGCAACGCCGCGGACAACCTGGACTGGCTCCTCGACGACCTGGTCGACCGCGTCGTCGGCGCCGAGCACGCGATCGTGCTGTCCGCCGACGGGCTGCTGCTCGGACGCTCGCGGGGGTTGGCCTCTGACGACGCCGAGCACCTGTCGGCGCTGGCATCGGCCTTCCAGAGCCTGGCACGGGGCACGGGACGGCACTTCGGCGGCGGCGACGTGCGTCAGACAGTGGTCGAGATGGAGCACTCCTACCTCTTCGTCACCGCCGCGGGGGCGGGCGCGTGCCTGGCGGTACTGGCCAGGGAGGACGCCGATGTGGGCCTGGTGGCCTACGAGATGAACCTGCGGATCAAGAGGGTGGGACAGTTCCTCACCGCCGCGCCGCGCAGGCCGGGGCGGCTCAGCTTCATGGGAGGTACCGGTTCGTGAACACCTCCGAGGAACAGCGCGGGACGGGGTGGACCGGTCCCGCCCCCGGCAGGCCGACGACCGGTCCGTTCCCCCGGCGACCCGCGCCGTCGTGGAACCGGGGGAGGGGGCACCCGACATCGGAGGGGCCCTCGGCGGGCGTCGGAGACGCCCCCGCGGGCTCCCTGGTGCGCCCCTACACCATGACCAGGGGCCGCACCCGGCCGCCCACGGGGCCGCGACTGGACATGATCACCATCGTGGTGGCCGCCCGGGACCGGGAGGAGCGGGCCCTGGAACCGGAGTACCAGGCGATCATGCGTCTGTGCCGCAGACCCATATCGCTGGCGGAGATCTCCGCCAGGCTCGACATCCCCCTGACGGTGGTGAGGGTGCTCCTGGGGGACCTCGTCGCCGCCGGCGACGTGCGCACCCGCGCGTCCGCGCCGGTCACACGGCTTCCCGAGAAGAAAGTACTTCAGGCGGTACTCGATGGCATCCGCAGACTCTGAGAACCGGCCGCCGGAGGCGATCCCGCAGGCCGTCAAGATCATCGTCGCCGGGGGTTTCGGCGCGGGGAAGACCACCCTGGTCTCCTCCGTCAGCGAGATCACCCCGCTCAGTACCGAGGAGGTGATGACCGAGGCCAGCTACGGGGTGGACGACCTCGGCGGGGTGGAGGAGAAGACCACCACCACGGTCGCGCTGGACTTCGGCCGGATCACGATCAACCCCGACATCGTCCTGTACCTGTTCGGCGCCCCCGGCCAGGACCGGTTCTGGTTCATGTGGGACGAACTGGCGGAGGGGGCGCTGGGGGCGATCGTCCTGGCCGACACCCGCCGCCTGCACACCTGCTTCCACGCGGTGGACTTCTTCGAGCGCAGGGGCGTGCCCTTCGTGGTGGCGGTGAACCGCTTCGACGCGTCCGCCGACTACTGCCAGGAAGAGGTCCGCGAGGCGCTGGACATCTCCGGGGAGGTGCCGATCGTCATGGCCGACGCGCGTGACCGGGAATCCTGCAAGGAGGTGCTGGTGGAGCTGGTCACCCACGTGATCCAGGGCCGAAGCCCCGCCATGAGCGGCTGATCCGGGCGAGGCGTCCCCCCGGCCCCCCACCTGGGGGACGCCTCGGTATACGTTCAGGAGACACGCCCGTGAATATGGTGTTGAACGCTACAATGTCGCGTCCGACGACCACTCTTCCGACTGGGCACCCCAATCCGCCTCTCATCTGAATCCTGGTATGCGAAACTCTGACCGACTTCCCCCACGCGAACTGCCCAAGCGGCGTTCCGGCCGCCACCGCAACCCGCTGTCCTTCGACAACTGGTTCGGCACTCCCGCGCTGATCATGGCGGTCCCGGGCACGGCCGAACAGGCCAGGGGCGCCGACGGCGAGTCGATCGGTGCCCGGATGGCAGACCTCGTGCGCGCCTACCGCCCCGAGGTGACCATCCGCTACGGGCACGTCGAGGGCGACGAACAGACCCTGGCCGAGGCGCTCGCCGACCTCGGCCCCTCGGACGAAAGGCCCCTGGGCGGCGTCGTCGTCCCCCTGGTGACCGCTCCGCACCGGAGGGTCTCGGCCGCGATCGAGGACGCGGCCGTCCGGACCGGCGCCGACGTGCGCGTCACCGAGGGGCTCGGGCCGCACCCGATGCTCGCCGAGGTGCTGCACCTGCGCCTGGCCGAGGCCGGATACGTCCGGGCCGACCGCATGAGGCTGATCAGCGTGGTCGCCCGCAACACCACCATGGCGGACGGCGTCGTGGTGGGCGCCGTCGGGGGCGAGGGCGCCGTCGGGGCCGCGGGGGTGACCGCGGTCCTGCTCGCCGCCCGGCTGGGCCTGACCGTGCTGCCCGCGGACCTGGAGAACGAGGCCTCGGTGGAGCAGATCGTCGGCCAGCTGCGCCAGGGAGGCTGCCGGCGCCCGGTGATCGCCCCCAGCGCGCTCGGCCCCGAGCTGTCCGTCGAGAAGATGGAGGCGATCGCGGCCCGCTTCGGCGCCCGGCTCGGCGCGTCGCTCGGCGCGGACAGCCTCCTCGGCAAGATCGCCGCCCTGCGCTACGCCGAGGTCCTCAACTCGCTGGGAGTGGAGCAGCCGCCGACGGCGGAGGAACTGCCCGCCCCCGTGGGCTCTCGGCACCGCCCGGAGTCCTGAGGGGCGCGACACGCCGTGCCCCCGCGGGCACCGGAGAGGGTCGCGAAGGGGTCGCCCGTTGTCACGGGCGGCCCCTTCGCCGTTCCCACCTGCGGGTTCGTCGGCCCCGGGTGGCTGGGCTAGCACAGCCGCCGGGATGTCGCGCCGGAGAAAAGGCAACTGCTAGTGATCATTTGACAGCATACGGCAACGATTTTTCGATAGCCTCGGCAGGGCCGAAAGCCGCCGAGGCGCCCTCCCGGGCCCCGGCATCCGCACAGGCCGGAGGGGGCCATGCGCAGAAACCGCGACAACGCTTCCACGATCCGAGGACAGCTCACCCGCATCGTGCTCATCCCGAGCCTGTGCTTCCTGGCGCTCTGGCTCGTCGTGGCCGCAGTGGGCACGGTCCAGGCGGTCCAGCTGATGGGGGCGGTCCACCAGGCCCGCGAGGGGACCGAGGTCTTCTCGCGCGCGGCCGAGGAGCTGCGCCTCGAACGCAGGCTCTCCCTCGTCTACCAGGGGCGCTTCGAGAGCAGCGGGCCCGACGAGGAGGCCTCCGCCGCGCTCGACGAGCAGAGGGCGGCCACCGACGCCGCACTGTCCTCCGCCGTCGGACTGGCCGAGCGCCTGCGCGGCACCCGCGACGACGAGGTCCGGCGCAGCGCGTCCGCGGTCACGGAGAGCCCCGAGGCCCTCGCCGGGATCCGCACGCGCATCGACGAGCACGCGGCCGCACGGGAGGAGACCCTCCTGGGCTTCGGTGAGGTCCTCGACGTCACCACCGACGCGACCACCGCCCTGGTGCACACCACCGACGGCGGTGCGAACCTCACCGACGCGGTCCTGACCGGCGAGCTCCTCGGCGCGAGGGCCGAGAGCGCCACCGCCGACGCCCTGCTCGCCGGGAGCATCGCCCGGGGGGAGATGGGCTACGAGGAGACGGCGCACTTCACCTACCTGACCGCCTCCTACCGGGACACCCTGGAGTCGGCCGCGCCCGTCATGCACCCGAGCGTGCGGGAGCACTACGAGGACATGACCGCCTCGGAGGCCTGGTCCCGCACCGAGGACCTCAGCCGCCAAGTGGTCACACGGCCCCCGCTCAGGGAGACCGTGTCGGACCCCGACGTGCCGGCGGCGGAGTCCGCGGCCTCCGAACTGAACACCTCCGTCGACGTCGGCGCGGAGGAGTGGGACGAGGCGTCACCCCGGACCGTGGCCGCCCTGGACGGCCTGGCCCTCGCCCAGGCGGAGCGCACCGTCGACATGGCGTGGAGCGCGGCCCTGCTCCGCGTGTCGCTGGGCATCGCGGCGGCCGGGACGGTCCTCGCCGGCGGGGTGGTGGCCATCGCCGTGGTGAGCAGGTCCTCGCGGCGCCTGACCGTGCGCCTGCTCCGCCTGCGCGGACAGATCCTGGAGCGGGACGAGGACCTGCCCGACATCGTCGACAGGGCCCAGCGCGGCCAGAAGGTCGACGTCCACGAGGAGCTGCCGCCGCTCGACGAGTGCGGCGACGACGAGATCGGGCAGGTCGCGGAGGCCTTCGACAGCGCCCAGCTCACGGCGGTGGAGGCCGCGGTGCGCCAGGCGGAGATCAGGCGGGGCGCCAACCGGGCCTTCCTCGGCATCGCCTTCCGCAACCAGAACCTGGTCCAGCGGCAGCTGCGCCTCCTCGACGAGATCGAGTACCACGAGCAGGACCCCGAGGCGCTGCGCCGCCTGTTCCGCCTGGACCACATGGCCACCCGGGCCCGGCGCTACGCCGACAACCTCATCATCCTGGGCGGAGGGCAGTCGGCGCGGCGCTGGCGGCAGCCGCACCCGCTCGTCGACGTGCTGCGCGCCGCCATCGCCGAGACCGAGGACTTCGAGCGCGTCCGGCTGACGTCCGCCCCCCGTGTGCTCATGCACGGCCAGGTGGTCGCCGACGTGGTCCACCTGCTCGCCGAGCTGGTGGAGAACGCCACCCAGTTCTCCCCGGCGGGCACCCCCGTGGACGTCAGCTGCACCCCGACCGCCGAGGGGCTGGTGGTCGAGGTCGAGGACCGAGGCCTGGGCATGTCCGACCACGGCTACGCCGCGGCCGAGCGGACGCTCAGCCGTCCTCCCGAGTTCGACGTGATGGCGCTTCCGGACGACCCCCGCCTGGGACTCTTCGTCGTCGCCCGCCTCGCTGAGCGGCACGGCGTGCGGGTGTGGCTCAGGCCGTCCCCCTACGGGGGCACCCGGGCCACGGCGCTCCTCCCCGAGTCGCTGCTGGAGCCGGTCGAGAACCCGGTGACGGTCACGGGCTCGCAGCAGGCGGTCCGGGACACCGGCGCACACCCCTCGGCCGGCTTCGGGCCGACAGGGCCGAGCGGTCCGCAGAACCCCGTGCCGGAACCCTGGCAGACCAGCGCCCAGAGCGTCCTCCCCGCCCCCGGCCGGAGCGGTCCGCAGAGCGTCGTCCCCCCACCCCCGGACGGCATGCGGGACGCCGACCCCGCCTACGGGTACCGCGGCCCGAAGAGGGTGCCGAACGCCCACCGCGCCGACGGGCCGTGGGTCCCGGTCGACCCCGGGGGAAGGCGGGTCCCCCGGACGGCCCCGCCGGCGTCCGCGCCGGGAGGCCCCGACCGCGCCCCCGGGTACGCCGTACCCGGGGGCGGCGGGGGCGCCCCCGCCGCCTTCCCCGGCCGGGGAGAACTCCGGGACCCCGCTCCGCCGGCGCGGACCACCGGCCCCCAGCACGGCCTGCGGCCGAACGGTCCCGGCGTCCGGACGGGGCCGCAGGGCCCCCTCCCGCAGAGGCGCCCCGAACCGGCGCAGGCGGGCGGACCCCGGCAGCCCGCGCTGCCGAAGCGGTCGGCCCCGCGCCGGGAGGAAGGCCCCCACGGCGCCGGCGACCCCCGGATGTCCGTGCCGACACCGCCGGGGGGACACGGTGAGCACTGAAGGAACCCGCGTCCGCCGCCCCGCCGAACGGGCCCCCGAGCCGGGGCCGGGTCCGGTCCGGCCGCCGGGGGGCGCCGACCGCGTGACCGAATCCGGAGGGGAGCGCTTCCTGCGCCCGTTCGCGGTGGCGGCGGGGGACCCCGGGGGCGGGGACCTCGAGGACCCGGGCGCGCACGGGATCGACCTGCTCACACTGGTCATGGCGGCCCGCACCCCCGGTCGGCGCGAGTGGCTGCGGCCCGAGCGCGAGGCCATCCTCGAACACGCCCTGCGCGCCCGCACCGTGGTCGAGCTCGCCGCCGAGGTGGGACTGCCGGTCGGCCAGGTGAGGTGCATGGTCTCCGCCATGGTCGCCGAGGGGGCGCTCCAGCGGTGCGGTCCCTCCCGGCCGCTCGGCAGCGGGGAGATCCTGCACGCCGTCCTCGTCGGCCTGCGCTCGCTCTGACCACGGACCTCGGAGGGGTCCCCGCCCGCGGGGCCCCGGAGGCCCCGCGGTCCCCGGCGGGGACGCGTCCACCGGCCGTCCCCGCCCGCGCGGGCCCCGGCCCGGGTTGCTAGCGTGCCGCCATGCGCAGCACCGAACACATCGGCATCATCGGAGCGGGGATCGTCGGACTCGCCCTGGCACGACGACTCGCCCTCCACCGCCCCGGCACCCGGGTCACCGTCCTGGAGAAGGAGGACCGGGTGGCCGCGCACCAGACCGGACACAACAGCGGGGTGGTCCACGCCGGGCTCTACTACCGCCCCGGCTCCCTCAAGGCCACACTCTGCCGCCGCGGTGCCGGGCTGCTCAAGGACTACTGCGCCGAGCACGGCCTGCCCTACGAGGAGGTCGGCAAGGTCCTCGTCGCCGTGGACGCCGACGACGAGGCCCGCCTGGACGACATCGGCCGCAGGGCCCGGGAGAACGGGGTCCCGGGCGTCACGCGGCTCGGCCCCGGGGGACTGCGCGAGATCGAGCCCCACGCGGCGGGGACCGGTGCGCTGCACTCACCGCACACGGCCGTCACCGACTTCGCGGCCGTCGCCGAACAGCTCGCCGACGACGTCCGCCGCTCCGGCGGCAGGGTCCTGCTGAACACCCCCGTCATCGACCTGCGGCAGGACCACGACGGGGTCCGCGCCCTCACGGGAGACCCACGCGGGGAGCGGTCCGTCCACCGGTTCGACCGGCTCGTGGCCTGCGGCGGACTGCACAGCGCCCGTCTCGCGCGCATGGCCGGGGCGGCGGAGGACCCGCGGGTCGTGCCCTTCCGCGGCCAGTACCACGAACTCGTCCCCGAACGCCGCCACCTGGTCAACGGTCTGCTCTACCCGGTCCCCGACCCGCGGTACCCCTTCCTCGGCGTGCACCTCACCCGCCACGTCCACGGCGAGGTCATGGCGGGCCCCAACGCCGTCCTCGCCACCGCGCTGGAGGGCTACAGCGCCCGCGACCTGAGCACCGGCGACCTCGCGAGCACCCTGTCGTGGCCGGGGTTCTGGCGGCTGGCGCGCCGCCACTGGGCGGTCGGGGCCAGGGAGACCCTCGTGTCGGCCTCGCGCGCCGCCTTCGCCTCCCAGGCCAGGAAGCTCCTCCCCGAGCTGGTGGCGGCCGACCTGCGCCCGGCGCCGGCGGGGGTGCGCGCCCAGGCGCTGGGCCGGGACGGTGCCCTGCTCGACGACTTCCGGGTGGACGCGCACGGCCGGGTCGTGTGCGTGCGCAACGCCCCCTCGCCCGCGGCGACCTCCGCACTGGCGATCGCCGAGTTCCTCACGGACACGTTCGTGCACCCGCCCCGCGGGTAGGACACGACCCGGCCCGGCGCCGCTCCCGCGAGCGCCGGGCCCGGGTTGTCCACAGGCCGGAGAACGCTCTGGCAGCGGCTTCCGCAGCGCCCCACCATGAGAGACAGCGGTGGTCCGGGACGGTCCCACGACCGTCGCCGGAGGTGAACATGTCCGTTGCCAGGTGGATCGCGGTGGCACTCGCCACCTCGCTCGCGCTCGCACTCACGGCGGCCCCGGCCGCCACCAGCCCACGAGGGGGAGAGTTGGACGGTTTCAGCATCGGGCACCTGCCCGCACAGATCGACGACCGGACCTCGGTCTCGGACTTCGACTACGAGTGGGGCGACGTGTCCTTCTCCACCCGGGTCTGGGAGAGGACGATGGAGGGGGGAGGGGTCAGGGTCCTCCTCCAGGTCCTGGTCATGCGCGGCTCCGCGCTCTCCGACCTGGCCGCCGTCCGCGACTTCCTCACCGAGTACCACGAGCGCTCGCCCGACTGGGCGCTCGAGGAGTTCGACAACAACGGCCACACCGCCCTGCGCGGCGAGACCGAGGTGTTCTGGGCGCCCGCGAAGGGCGTGGCGGTGGAGGTCCGCGACTCCTCCGGCCTCGTCGGCCAGGAGGAGCTCCTCGCCACGGCCGGGGGCATCGCGCCGGGCACGGACTCCGGCTGACCGGGCGGGGCCCCGGTCGACCGGGGCCCCGCGCCCTCGTCCGGGCGGATCAGCAACCGGAGAGGATGTCGCGCAGAGCGGACTCCTCGTCCGGGTCCACCGTCAGGTCCCACACGTGCTTGACCTCGATCCAGGACACCGCGTAGTCGCAGTGCGAGGACTCCAGCGGGGGCATCCACTCGGCGGGGTCGGCGTCCCCCTTGGACCGGTTGGTCGAGGCGCTCACCGCCCACAGCTGGGTGGAGTCCATGTCGTTGGCGAACCGGCCGCGCTCCTCGGTCGTCCACGCGTGGGCTCCGGAGCGCCAGCCCTCCTTCAGGGCGACCATGTGGTCGATGTCGAGGTCCTGCGGGTCGGTGAAGGTCTCACCGTCGTAGGCGCTGTACCAGGATCCGGACACCGGCCGGCAGTCCTCGTCGGTCTCCACGGCGTCGCCGTCGCGGATCAGGACCGCTTGGCGGGTCGTGCAGTTCTCCTGGACGCCGGTGTCCCAGTGGGGGAACAGCGCGCGGTCGTACCCGGGCGGGTCGTCCTCCTCCTCGATCCGCAGCTCCTCCAGCTGGGAGCGGGCCTGCTCCACGGACAGCTCCGAGGCCGCGGCGTCGCCGCCCTGCGGCTCGGCGGCGCCCTCGGGCGCCAGATCGATCACGCCCAGCTGGTACAGGACGAACGCGGCGACGGCGAGCACGCCGACCACGGCGGACAGTGCGCCGCCGATCTTCGACGACTTCTTGGGCATCAGGGGACTCCACAACGGGTCGGGCGCCACACGGGGGGCGAAACGGTCGTGTCCACCAGCTTGGCCCATGCCCCCACCCTGCGGGAACTCCGTCCGGGGTCAGGAATCCCTCACCTGGGACGGGTCCCGGGGTCCAGGGCTCCGGAGGCGGTGAGGTCGTACCCGGACGAGCCCACCAGGAGGAGACCGGTGCCGATGCCGCGGATCAGGGCCCGCGTGCGGTTCGGATGGCCCCGGAGCGTCCGCCACGCGTACAGGACGGCCCCTGCCGGTTCCCGCTCCCCCCGGCACCGACAGCGCAAGGAGGACCGGGTCGGGCGGCTGCGTCGCGACCGGGAGCGCCCCCATGGGCAGCTCCGGGCGCAACGCTTCGACGATGCCCGCGACTTCCGAGTGTCCGGCCGGCGTCGCCTACCCCTCCCTCGTGTCCTCGGGTGCCGCACCCGTGCCGGGCGAGGTGGCCGACCACCCCTGGAAGGCGCGCACGAACCCCTCCACCAGCAGCGCGTAGGACTGGTCCACGTCCTCGGGCAGACCGAAACCGCCGCGCGTCTCCAGGTCCACGAACCCGTGCAGCGCACTGCGCAGCGCCCGGATCGCGTGCACGGCCTGGTCCTCGGCGATGCCGAACCCGCTCAGGACCGCGGCCAGGACCCGTACGGGGTCGGTGGCCGGCTCGGCCCCGGGCCCGGCCAGCACCGGCAGCTGCTGGAGGGCGACGTAGCGCCCGGGGTGGGCGTGCGCGTAGCGGCGGTAGGCGTCGGCCGTCGCCCGCAGGGCCTCCGGACCGGCCCGGCCCACGGTGGCGCGCTGCACCTCCTCGCCGATGCCGTTCGCGCCCAGCAGCGCCACTTCCCGCCTCAGCCCCCGCAGCCCGTCGACGTGCTTGTACAGGCTGGGCGTGGCCACCCCGAGCCGTTTGGCCACCGCGGCCAGTGACAGGGAGTCGAACCCCTCCTCGTCGCTGAGCCGCGCCGCCTCCTCGGCCACCACCGCCGGGGTCAGTCCAGCCCTAGGCACCGGCGACGCCCCCCTCGGTCAGCGCCTCCACGGCGGGCACGACCGGGCCGGGCCGTTCCCCGGCCGCGATGGCGGCGCCCGTGCCGACGAAGCGGACGGAGGGGCGGTGGCCGAACACGCCGGGCACGAAGATCCCGAGGGGGCTGAGGCTCCCGGCTCCGTGGACGCCGCAGGCGGTCCGGCCGAGGGGGCGCCGAAGGCGGCGCACGGTCTTCCCACTGTGGCTTATGTGCATAGCCAAAACGCTAATCCTAGTAGCCAAAGGTGTCAACGGGAAGCCCGGGCTCCCCGGGAGGCCCGCTCCGGGGCGGCCGGACCGCGCGACCAGGGGCGCCGGCGCAGCCGATAGCGTGGGGGAGGGGGAAAACCACGTGATGCCCAGCGGCATTCCGCCTAGACTCCGAGGCAGATCGGGCCCCGGGGTCCGCCTACACGACAGAGAGCAACACAGTGACCGACATCATCGACGAACTCCAGTGGCGCGGCCTGCTCGCGCAGACGACCGACCTTGACGCACTCCGCAAGGCCCTCGCCGATGGTCCGATCACCCTGTATTGCGGCTTCGACCCGACGGCGGGCAGCCTGCACGTGGGCCACCTCACCCAGATCCTCACCCTCGCGCGCTTCCAGCAGGCCGGACACCGTCCGATCGCGCTCGTCGGCGGGGGCACCGGGCTCATCGGCGACCCGAAGCCCAGTGCGGAGCGCCGGCTCAACTCGGTGGACACCGTCCGGGGCTGGGTGGACAACCTCGCCGGGCAGCTTTCCGCGTTCCTGCGCTTCACCCCCGAGGGCGAGCAGGCGGGACCCACCGACGCGGTGCTCGCCAACAACGGGGACTGGCTCCGCGAGATCAACGCCATCGAGCTGCTGCGCGACGTGGGCAAGCACTTCAGCGTCAACCAGATGCTGGCCCGGGAGACGGTCAAGAGCCGGCTCGACGGGGAGGGCATGAGCTACACCGAGTTCAGCTACGTGCTGCTCCAGTCCTACGACTACGTCCAGCTCTACCGGCGCTACGGCTGCACCCTCCAGACCGGCGGCTCCGACCAGTGGGGCAACATCACCGCGGGCCTGGACCTGGTCCGCCGGATGGACGGCAACGAGCCGCACGGCCAGGCGCACGGCATGACCACGAACCTGCTCACCAAGGCCGACGGCTCCAAGTTCGGCAAGACCGAGTCCGGCACCATCTGGCTCGATCCCGAACTGACCTCGCCGTACGCCTTCTACCAGTTCTGGTTCAACGCGGACGACCGGGACGTGGTCCGTTACCTGAAGACCTTCAGCTTCCTCTCGGAGGACGAGATCGCCGAGCTGGAGCGCCAGACGGAGGAGCGGCCCCAGGCCCGCGCCGCCCAGCGCACCCTGGCCGAGGGCCTCACCGCGCTGGTCCACGGCGAGGAGGAGTGCCGCAAGGTCCGGGAGGCGAGCCTGGCGCTGTTCGGCCGGGCGGACCTGTCCGAGCTGGACGGCCGGACGCTCGATGCGGCGCTGGCCGAGGTGCCCAGGGCCGAGGTCGCGGGACCGGTCGACGGCCTGCTCGTCGCGGACCTGTTCGCGCAGAGCGGTCTGACGCCGAGCAAGTCCGCCGCCCGCCGCGCCATCCAGGAGGGCGGCGCCTACGTGAACAACGTGAAGGTGACCGACGTCGAGGCCCGGCTCGGGACCGCCGACGTCCTGCAGGGGCGCTACGTGGTGCTGCGCAAGGGCAAGCGCAACATCGGCGGTGTCGTCCTCGACGGCTGACGACGTGCTGTGGCCGTGGGCCGACGCTCCTGGGGGCGCCGGCCCACGGCTGTGTCCGGGACCGGCCGTCCTCGAAACTTTGCGGCCGCATGGGGGTTTCGGCAGGGAATCTCCCGGGCACGATCGTCGTTGTCTGGCACAACAGGCGACGTGACACGCGGTTCCGGAACGGGAACCGGGCACGTCAGGGGCCTTCAGAAGCCGCCCGGGACGGGGCGACAGGGTCCCGGAGCGCCGGTTCCACATCGGCTCCGGGCTCTGACTTGACGTCCGCCCCCACCCTCCCTATAGTCGACAGAGTCGCTGCGGCACGGCGGGCTTCCACTGGGAAGACTCGGCACCGGTCCGCGACGAGCGGCACAATCTCTTCTCTGGATCACGCGGTTCGAGCACTGCTCCGGCCATGTAAACTCAGGGAGTCGCTTCAAAAGCCCAGTCCATTCGGACAAAAGCAGACGAAGCAAACGGGCTTTACCCCGATCAGAACCACCACAAACCGCCGATTTGGCGGGGCGCGGAACACCTGATAAAGTAAAGACACAATAAAGCGGAAACGCAGACGCCTTCCACGGAAGAGCAGACAGCCGAAAAGGCTGGCGCTTGTACGGGAAGGGCGGTTGTTTCTTGAGAACTCAACAGCGCGTGTTTGATTTTCTTTAAGCCATGTTTGTTTTGGCCCCGTCACCCGAACAGTGGTTCGGTGTGAAGGGTTCCTTTGATTAATCGGGGCAACCCGGTTGGTCAGGATTACTTCTAGGTTTATCCGCCCCAGGCCGACCCCTGGTCGCCGGGACGGATGGTATGACCTTTATGGAGAGTTTGATCCTGGCTCAGGACGAACGCTGGCGGCGTGCTTAACACATGCAAGTCGAGCGGTAAGGCCCTTCGGGGTACACGAGCGGCGAACGGGTGAGTAACACGTGAGCAACCTGCCCCTGACTCTGGGATAAGCGGTGGAAACGCCGTCTAATACCGGATACGACACACCGCCTCATGGCGGTGTGTGGAAAGTTTTTCGGTCAGGGATGGGCTCGCGGCCTATCAGCTTGTTGGTGGGGTAACGGCCTACCAAGGCGATTACGGGTAGCCGGCCTGAGAGGGCGACCGGCCACACTGGGACTGAGACACGGCCCAGACTCCTGCGGGAGGCAGCAGTGGGGAATATTGCGCAATGGGCGAAAGCCTGACGCAGCGACGCCGCGTGGGGGATGACGGCCTTCGGGTTGTAAACCTCTTTTACCACCAACGCAGGCTCCCAGTTCTCTGGGGGTTGACGGTAGGTGGGGAATAAGGACCGGCTAACTACGTGCCAGCAGCCGCGGTAATACGTAGGGTCCGAGCGTTGTCCGGAATTATTGGGCGTAAAGAGCTCGTAGGCGGCGTGTCGCGTCTGCTGTGAAAGACCGGGGCTTAACTCCGGTTCTGCAGTGGATACGGGCATGCTAGAGGTAGGTAGGGGAGACTGGAATTCCTGGTGTAGCGGTGAAATGCGCAGATATCAGGAGGAACACCGGTGGCGAAGGCGGGTCTCTGGGCCTTACCTGACGCTGAGGAGCGAAAGCATGGGGAGCGAACAGGATTAGATACCCTGGTAGTCCATGCCGTAAACGTTGGGCGCTAGGTGTGGGGACTTTCCACGGTTTCCGCGCCGCAGCTAACGCATTAAGCGCCCCGCCTGGGGAGTACGGCCGCAAGGCTAAAACTCAAAGGAATTGACGGGGGCCCGCACAAGCGGCGGAGCATGTTGCTTAATTCGACGCAACGCGAAGAACCTTACCAAGGTTTGACATCGCCCGTGGACCTGTAGAGATACAGGGTCATTTAGTTGGTGGGTGACAGGTGGTGCATGGCTGTCGTCAGCTCGTGTCGTGAGATGTTGGGTTAAGTCCCGCAACGAGCGCAACCCCTATTCTATGTTGCCAGCACGTTATGGTGGGGACTCATAGGAGACTGCCGGGGTCAACTCGGAGGAAGGTGGGGACGACGTCAAGTCATCATGCCCCTTATGTCTTGGGCTGCAAACATGCTACAATGGCCGGTACAATGGGCGTGCGAGACCGCAAGGTGGAGCGAATCCCTAAAAGCCGGTCTCAGTTCGGATTGGGGTCTGCAACTCGACCCCATGAAGGTGGAGTCGCTAGTAATCGCGGATCAGCAACGCCGCGGTGAATACGTTCCCGGGCCTTGTACACACCGCCCGTCACGTCATGAAAGTCGGCAACACCCGAAACTTGTGGCCTAACCCTTCGGGGAGGGAATGAGTGAAGGTGGGGCTGGCGATTGGGACGAAGTCGTAACAAGGTAGCCGTACCGGAAGGTGCGGCTGGATCACCTCCTTTCTAAGGAGTCTTTGAAGATCAGCCTCTTCCTATGGCTGGTCGGACTCGTAAGTGGACCCGTTCGGGCCGGTCTTCGGATCGCCTGTTTTCGGGAGTGGCTTTAGAGAATCAGGCTTTGCCTCCGGCGACTAGAAGCGTCGGGGGGCGCGCTGTTGGGTGTCTGAGGAAGCAACCTCGACCATCTGGCTCTCCCTTGCGGGGGGCGGGTGGTCGGTTTGTTTCCCGCGGACCGCCCCGAGGAACTCTTCTTCGTTGCGGGTGGGTGCACGTGAGTGTGCCGGCCGGTGGTGGGGGATGTGGTGCGAGGGTGTGCGGTTGGTGTTTTGACTTGTGAATAGTGTGCGCGAGCATCTTGTTATCTGTAGTGGCCAAGTGATAGTGGCACACGGTGGATGCCTTGGCATCAGGCGCCGATGAAGGACGTGGGAGGCCGCGATAGGCCACGGGGAGCTGTCAACCGAGCTTTGATCCGTGGGTGTCCGAATGGGGAAACCTAGCCCGAGTTGTGTCGGGTTGCCGCTACCTGAATGTATAGGGTAGTTGGTGGTGACGCGGGGAAGTGAAACATCTCAGTACCCGTAGGAAGAGTAAACAACAGTGATTCCCCTAGTAGTGGTGAGCGAACGGGGAAGAGGCTAAACCGTGCGCGTGTGATAGACGGCAGTCGTTGCGTGTGCGGGGTTGTGGGATGCATCTTTCCAGGTCTGCCGATCTGGAGCGCTGAGTGATTCTTTTAGCTGAATCCGTTGGGAAGCGGAACCGTAGTGGGTGAGAGTCCCGTAGGTGAAGGAAGAGTCTAGGCGTTGGTGTTCTCCCGAGTAGCGCGGAGCCCGTGAAAGTCCGTGTGAATCTGGCAGGACCACCTGCTAAGCCAAAATACGTCCTGATGACCGATAGTGCACTAGTACCGTGAGGGAAAGGTGAAAAGTGCCCCGGTGAGGGGTCGTGAAATAGTACCTGAAACCGTGTGCTGTCAAGCCGTCAGAGCTGGAGCTTGTCTTTGGTGATGGCGTGCCTTTTGAAGAATGAGCCTGCGAGTCATGGTGTGTGGCGAGGTTAACCCGGGTGGGGTAGCCGTAGGGAAACCGAGTCTGAATAGGGCGTTTGAGTCGCATGCTGTGGACCCGAAGCGGAGTGATCTACCCATGTCCAGGGTGAAGCGGGGGTAAGACCTCGTGGAGGCCCGAACCCACCAGGGTTGAAAACCTGGGGGATGAGGTGTGGGTAGGGGTGAAAGGCCAATCAAACTCCGTGATAGCTGGTTCTCCCCGAAATGCATTTAGGTGCAGCGTCGCGTGTTTCTTGCTGGAGGTAGAGCTACTGTTTGGCTGATGGGCCCTACAAGGTTACTGACGTCAGACAAACTCCGAATGCCGGTTAAGTGAAGCGCGGCAGTGAGACTGCGGGGGATAAGCTTCGTAGTCGAGAGGGAAACAGCCCAGATCATCAGCTAAGGCCCCTAAGCGTGTGCTAAGTGGGAAAGGTTGTGGAGTTGCTGAGACAACCAGGAGGTTGGCTTAGAAGCAGCCATCCTTTAAAGAGTGCGTAATAGCTCACTGGTCAAGTGGTTCTGCGCCGATAATGTAGCGGGGCTTAAGCACACCGCCGAAGCTGTGGATGCCAACCTTGTGTTGGTGTGGTAGGGGAGCGTCGTGCATCCGGTGAAGCTGCCGAGTGATCGTGTGGTGGAGGGTGTGCGAGTGAGAATGCAGGCATGAGTAGCGAAAGCAACGTGAGAAACGTTGCCGCCGATTGACTAAGGGTTCCTGGGGCAGGTTAATCCGCCCAGGGTGAGTCTGGACCTAAGGCGAGGCCGACAGGCGTAGTCGATGGATAACGGGTTGATATTCCCGTACCCGTGCACGAGCGCCCAGTATCGAATCAGGTGATGCTAACCACGCCGGCTCCTTATGGGACCTTCGGGTTCTGTTTGTGGCTGGTCTGGGATCCGAGCTTGTAGTAGGTAAGTGATGGGGTGACGCAGGAGGGTAGCTCTACCCGGCGGTGGTTGTCCGGGGGTAAGCGTGTAGGCTGGGGGGTTGGCAAATCCGCCTCCCGTGAAGGCTGAGACGTGATGCCGAGCCGTTTTCGGTGAAGTGAGTGATCCCATGCTGTCGAGAAAAGCCTCTAGCGAGTTCGTGTGTGGCCAGTACCCTAAACCGACGCAGGTGGTCAGGTAGAGAATACCGAGGCGTTCGGGTGAACCATGGTTAAGGAACTCGGCAAATTGTCCCCGTAACTTCGGGAGAAGGGGAGCCCTGTCTGGTGATGGCCTTTGCGGTCTGAGCTGGGTGGGGTCGCAGATAGCGGGGGGAAGCGACTGTTTATTAAAAACACAGGTCCGTGCGAAGTCGTAAGACGCTGTATACGGACTGACGCCTGCCCGGTGCTGGAACGTTAAGAGGACCGGTTAGTGGGAGTTCGCTCCTGCGAAGCTGGGAATCTAAGCGCCAGTAAACGGCGGTGGTAACTATAACCATCCTAAGGTAGCGAAATTCCTTGTCGGGTAAGTTCCGACCTGCACGAATGGCGTAACGACTTCCCCACTGTCTCAACCATGGGCCCGGTGAAATTGCACTACGAGTAAAGATGCTCGTTTCGCGCAGCAGGACGGAAAGACCCCGGGACCTTCACTATAGCTTGACATTGGTGTTTGGGATGGTTTGTGTAGGATAGGTGGGAGCCGGTGAAGCTGTCACGCTAGTGGCGGTGGAGGCGTTGGTGAAATACCACTCTGACTGTTTCGGGCATCTAACCTTGGACCGTGATCCGGTTCGGGGACAGTGTCTGGTGGGTAGTTTAACTGGGGCGGTTGCCTCCCAAAGAGTAACGGAGGCGCCCAAAGGTTCCCTCAGCCTGGTTGGTAATCAGGTGTTGAGTGTAAGTGCACAAGGGAGCTTGACTGTGAGACGGACGTGTCGAGCAGGAGCGAAAGCTGGGACTAGTGATCCGGCACCGGCGTGTGGAAGCGGTGTCGCTCAACGGCTAAAAGGTACCCCGGGGATAACAGGCTGATCTTCCCCAAGAGTCCATATCGACGGGATGGTTTGGCACCTCGATGTCGGCTCGTCGCATCCTGGGGCTGGAGTTGGTCCCAAGGGTTGGGCTGTTCGCCCATTAAAGCGGCACGCGAGCTGGGTTTAGAACGTCGTGAGACAGTTCGGTCCCTATCCGCTGTGCGCGTTGGAGACTTGAGAAGGGCTGTCCCTAGTACGAGAGGACCGGGACGGACGAACCTCTGGTGTGCCAGTTGTCCTGCCAAGGGCATGGCTGGTTGGCTACGTTCGGGAGGGATAACCGCTGAAAGCATCTAAGCGGGAAGCTTGCTTCGAGATGAGGTCTCCTGCCTCCTTTGAGAGGGTAAGGCTCCCTGTAGACGACGGGGTTGATAGGCCGGGTGTGGAAGCCCTGTGAGGGGTGGAGCTGACCGGTACTAATAGGCCGAGGGCTTGTCCGCTGCAGATAATTGGATGTTCGCGCACACTTGTTCACACGGTTTTCCGCTGTGGGATTCTCCTTGCCAGGGGTTGTGGTGGGTTGAGGGTTTTGTGGTGGTGTTGGTTTCCGTGGTGGTTATTGCTGGAGGGTCACACCCGGTCTCTTTCCGAACCCGGTCGTTAAGTCTCCTTGCGCTGATGGTACTGCCCTGTGGTGGGGTGGGAGAGTAGGTCGCTGCCACGGTTTTTTGTGGGGAGGGGGTCGCCTTGTGGGGCGGCCCCCTCCTTTTTTGTGTGTGGGTGTTGTGTGGGGTGGGGTTGTTTTTGGGGGCTGTTGGGGCCCTCTTTTTTGTGCCCAGGTTTGTGCGTTTGTGAATCGGGTGGTGTGCGGGATGGCCGTGGAGAGAGTTCCCACTGGTCGGCGGAGTCGGGTGGCCGGCGCTTTGGCGGTGGGCGGCGATGTCATGTCGTAAGCTGGAGAGCACGAGTACTATGACGCGCTGCTACTGCTCAAGGTGGCAGCGCTTTTGAGTGTTGACGGACGGGTTGGATGACTGAGGACAGCCGATCGGGAGACCGCGAGGACTCCGGAGCAAACGAGCATGGCGGTGACCGCTCCGGCGAGCCTGGCGGTCGGGGACGTGGTGAAGGACCCCGCTCCCGATCCGGCTACAGCGGCTCCCGGGACAACAGAGGCGACGACCGCCGTGGCGGCGGCTACCGGCGGGATGATCGCGGTGGCGCCCGGGGTCGTGACGACAGTCGGGGCGGTGGTTTCCGAGGAGGAGACCGCCGTGACGACCGTGCTCCGCAGGGGGACCGTGGTGGTTTCCGCGGACGCGACGACCGTGCTCCGCAGGGCGAGCGTCGTGGCGGTGGAGGTTTCCGCCGTGACGACCGTGCCCCCCAGGGCGACCGCGGCGGCTACCGAGGGCGTGACGACCGTGCCCCGCAGGGGGATCGCGGAGGTTTTCGCCGTGACGATCGCGCTCCGCAGGGGGACCGTGGTGGTTTCCGCGGACGCGACGACCGTGCTCCGCAGGGCGAGCGTCGTGGCGGTGGAGGTTTCCGCCGTGACGACCGTGCCCCCCAGGGCGACCGCGGCGGTTTCCGCGGACGCGACGACCGTGGCGGTGGAAGTTTCCGGGGCGGGGACCGCCGGGACGACCGGCGCGGAGGAGGCGGCTTCCGGGGCCGGGACGACCGGCGCGACGACCGTCGCCCTCCCCGCGAGGACCGCGACCCCGCCGACATCCCGCCGCAGCTTCCGGAGGAGGCCACCTTCTCCCAGCTCGACCCCGAGACCCGGCGCGACCTCCACTCGCTGCCCAAGTCCCTGGCCGAGCTCATCGGCAAGCACATCGTCGCCGCAGGCATGCTCCTGGACGAGGACCCCGAGCGGGCCTACGCCCATGCCGCCTACGCCCGCCGCAAGGCGTCGCGTGTCCCCGGTGTGCGCGAGGCCTCCGGTGTGGCCGCCTACACCGTCGGCAAGTGGCAGGAGGCCCTGTCGGACCTGCGGGCCGCACGCCGGATGAGCGGCCGGGACAGCTTCCTCGCCATCATGGCCGACTGCGAGCGCGGTCTGGGCCGACCCGAGCGGGCGCTGGAGATCACCGGCGACCCCGCCGCGGCCTCCCTGGACACCGCCGACCGCATCGAGCTGCGGATCGTCGCCGCGGGCGCGCGCCGCGACATGGGTGACGCCAAGGCCGCCCTGGCGGAACTCCAGGTTCCGGAGCTGAAGGAGCGCCGGGCCCGTCCGTGGGTCGCCCGCCTGTTCTACGCCTACGCCGACGTCCTGGAGGAGCTGGGGCGCGAGGACGACGCACGTGAGTACTTCTCGCGGGCCTCGGCCGTGGACAGCGACGGTGTGACCGACGCCGACGAGAGGCTGGCCGCGCTCGAGGGCGTCGAGCTGGTCGACGTCGACACGGAGGACGGCATCGTCTGGACCGACGCCGAGGAGCAGGAGCTCCCGGAGGCCGACGAGGCCCCCGCCGGCGAGGGCCGTGACCGTCGTGACGACCGTGACGGCGGCCGGGCACCGCGGGACAGGTACTGAGCCCGTTCCGGGACACCGACGGCACCGCGCCGCCGGGCGGTGAACAGCCGCTCGGCGGTGCCGTCGTGCGCCTGGGGGCGCTCCCCGGCGCCCACGACTCGGTGGTCTGCCTGACCTTCGACGGCGACCGACCCCTGCTCGTCCGCCACAGGGACCGGGGCTGGGAGTTCCCGGGCGGCCATTCCGAACCCGGCGAGACGGTCGAGGAGACCGCCCGGCGGGAGGCGCGCGAAGAGGCGGGCGCCACCCTGGGCGAGGTCGGGGTCGTGGGCCACTACGTCCTCGCGAGCGGGCACGTCACCGTCGTCACCCACGCCAGGGTGACCGGGCTGGAACCCCTGAGCGGGGATTTCGAGACCGTGGGGGTGCGGTCCTTCGACGTCCTGCCCGCCGACCGGGAGCTGTCCTGGGCGGACGGCGTCTACGCGCACCTCCTGCGGGAGCTGGGGCTGCCCGGGGCCCCGGCCGCTCAGCCCCCGACCGTCCTGGAGTAGACGGTCGCGGCCGCGACCGGTTCGTACCCGAGCCGCCGGTTGACGGCCGGCATCGGCGCGTTGTCCTCGTGGTGGCCGGTGTAGGCGCGCTCGGCGCCCCGGTCCCGGGCCAGGTGCAGGGCCGCGGTCGAGGCGAGGACCGACACCCCGGTCCCCGGGGCGGCCTCTCCGCCGCGCCGGAGCGCGGCGCGTATGCGGCCGACCACGCTCCCGTCCTCCTCCACGGCGATGAGGACGGTCTCCTCGAACTCGACCGAAGGGTGGTCCAGCCGCCGCCAGAGGACGACCTCCTCCGTCAGCACGCGGCACGGGTTCGTGCGGTGGAGGAGGGAGAAGAGACCGGGTGTGTCGGCCCGTCGGGCCGGGCGGATCTCGACTGTCATGCGGCGAGACCAGGCGAGCCCGACAGGGGCCGCACCCCCTTTTCCGCCGGGCCGGGGCCCGGGCCTCAGGAGCGCTCCCCGTCCGCCTTCCGCTCGGCCTGCTCCTGCGCGAGCCGGTCCAGCCAGTGCACGATGCCGGACACGTTGGTCTCCGGCCCGGCGAGGATGTCGAGGACCGCGGCGGACTCCGGCGGTGCGTCGGCGGGGAGCGGGCTGTACCTGGAGACCACCTTGTCCCGGACCATGGCGATGGCGTGGTCGAGGTCCCCGGTGGTCCCGTGGGACTCGCGCACCGTCTCCACCCACAGGCGGAGTTCGCCCTCGGCCTTGTCGAGGGTCTCCGGAACCGCCGTGACCGCGCCGAAGTGGGAGAACATCAGCCGCTGGGCGCCGATGTCCCCGAAGAGCCGGAGGGTGCGCAGGCACGCGTCCAGGTCGAAGTCCGGCGGCGGGGTGGCGGGGCTGACGTCCCCGGTGAGCGGCCTGTACACGCCCAGCGCGTCGCCGACGTAGAGGTCGCCGGTGAGGGAGTCCACCAGGCCCATGTGGTGCTTGGCGTGTCCGGGCGCGTAGTGGGAGGCGAGTGTGCGGCCGCCGCCGAGGTCGATCTCACCCGTCTCGCCCACGGCGCGGATCCGCGCGGCGTCGGTGGGGCTCATGTGCCCGAACAGGGTCTCCAACCGGTCGCCCCACACCATGGCGGCGCTGGCCATCAGCCGGCTCGGGTCGGCCAGGTGGCGGGCGCCGCGCTCGTGCACCACGATCTCGGCGTTGGGGAAGAGGGCGGCCATGTCACCGGTGCCGCCCGCGTGGTCCAGGTGGATGTGGGTGACGACGATGGTGGCCAGGTCCTCGGGTGCGAGCCCCAGGCGTGTGACGGCGCCGTGCAGGACGCGGGCCGAGGCGGCGGTGCCGACCTCGACGACGCAGGGCCGTTCGGACCGGATGAGGTAGCTCGACACGACCCCCGGGTATCCGGCGAGCATCGTGTCGATGGCGAAGATGTCGTCGCCCAGGGGGGTGATCCCCTCGGGCGGACCGCTCACGTCCACGTCGTCGTGCACGGCAAGCACCCCTGTTCCCTCGGTTGCGTGCGGCACGGGAAGGACCTGTCCCGAACCGAATCCGACTCTAGGACAAGGGTGTCATGACAGGTCGGACCGGGGGGCGGAGTAGAGGGACGGGTCGTGCGGGGACGGCGGGCGTCCGGGGGGATCCGCGGCGCGCGGGCCGGTGCGGGTCGCCGGAGGTTGTCCACAGGTTCCGGCGGGGCCTTCCCCGCGGGGGCGGGCCGGGCGATCCTGGAGATCAGCGCAGACGCCCCGACCAGCCGCGGAGCGCCGGCCCCCCCGGCGGCCTCCGAGCCCTCCGCCGCGTCGCGCCCCTTCCCCCGCCCACCATCCCAGGAGGACGTATGCGACAGGAGACGGCGGCCGCCCGGCGGCGTGCCGCGGCCCGCCCACCGACCGAACAGCCCGGCGCCGCGACGGAACCCCCTCCCGGGCCCGGCGCTCGCGCGGCCGACCGCCGCGGGGAGGCGGACCCCTCCGACGGGGCCGGGCCCCCTCGCGAGCCGGGCCACCGCAACGAGATCGTGGTCGCGGGGCGTGTCACCGCGGAGCCCCTCGTGCGCGAGCTCCCCAGCGGGGACCGCGTCGCCACCTGGCGGGTCTGCGTGGCCAGGCCGACCGACAGCCGGTACGCCGGCCGGGGGGTCGACTCGATCACCTGCGCCAGCTTCGACCAGGAGCTGCACGAGGGGATCCGCGCCTGGAGGCTGGGCGACGTGGTCCAGATGAGCGGGGAGCTGCGCCGCCGTACCTGGCGCGGGCGGGAGGGGGTTCGCAGTGTCTGCGAGGTGGAGGCGAGGACCGCGACGCTGGTCCGCGCGGCCGGATCGGGGCGCGGCGGGCGCGAGGAGCCGGGGCGGTGAGGCCGCGGCTCGGGTGCTCACCAGCCCAGGCGGGCCAGAACGTCGCGCGCGGCCGGGCCGCCAGGGTCCACCGTGGCGTCCGCCCACACGGCCGCGCACAGGGCACGGAGGCCGTCCAACCGGTCGCCCGTCCCCTCGATCGCCGGAGCGCCCCCGGTGACGGTCACCGTCCACCCGCCGCAGCGGGCCCCGTGGCCGGTGTGCTCCACCTCCGGGTGCGTGTCGTTCATGCCCGACACGTCCCACGCCAGGTAGGCGGGCCGCTGGTGCTCGGGGGCCGCGAGGACGTCCGCGGGTGCGGTCACCCCGGACAGCACCAGCAGGCCTGCCGCGCCGTGCACGGTGGCCCCCTCGATGTCGGTGTCGAGGCGGTCTCCGACGATGAGCGGGTTGCGGGCGCCGGTGCGTCGGATGCCCTCCTCGTGCAGGGGGCGCATCGGCTTGCCGGCGACGACGGGCTCGACCCCGGTGGCGTGCGCGATCACCCGGACGAAGGACCCGTTGGCCGGAGTGGCGCCCCACTCGCTGGGCGCGGTGGCGTCGGCGTTGCTGGCCACGTACAGCGCGCCGCGCGCCACCGCGAGCGCCCCCTGGTCGAGCAGGTCCCGGCTCATGCTCCGCGAGTACCCCTGGACCACGGCCACGACCGAGTCCGAGGCCACCGTCACCGGGCGCAGGCCCATCTTCCGGACCGCCTGCCGCAGGCCGGTGTCGCCCACGACGAGGACGTCCGAACCCGCCGGGTGGCGCTCGCTCACGAGCCTGGCGGCCGCCTCGGCAGAAGTCACCACGTCGTCGGGTGCCGCGGCCACCCCCAACTGCGTGAGGTGTTCGGCGATCCGGGCGGGGGTGCGGCCGGCGTTGTTGGTCACGAACGCCACCTTGGCGCCGGCGGCTCGCGCCTTGCCCACCGCCTCCGGGGCCGCGGGCACCGCGTGCGGGCCGATGTACACGACCCCGTCCAGGTCCAGGAGCATCGCGTCGTAGAGCGTGTTCAGGGGACGGTCTGCGGCGAGCAGGGACATGTCGGGGAACCTGTTCCGTGCGGTGGCGTGGTCGGTGTTCAGGCTATGGCCTGGCCTCCGGCCCCGTGACCGCGCACCCCCGCAACGGGTGTGCCCTGTGTCGCACGGGGCCGGAGCGGCCGGGGACGGGGGCGCGGTCCCGCCCCCCCCGGCCGCGGGACCGGAGCGCTTCGCCCCGTCCATGCCGATGGGCACGGCCGGGACCCCCGCCCCGGACGCGGGGCCGGAGCCGGGCCCCGGCCCCTGTCCGGGGCAGCGGTGGCGGGGCCCGGCCGGGGCATGCGGTCGCCGCCCTAGGGGGCCGGCCCCACCGTGCGGGTGCGGAGAACCCCAGGCCGGCACTGCGGCCGGCTCCGTGGCGCCGGAGGCGCGCCGGCGAACACCATGGACCCATGTTCAGACTTCCCGCGGCGCTGCTCGCCGCCTCCGTCCTCCTCCTCGCCGGGAGTCCGGCCGCCGCGGACACGGCGGCCCCCGGGGGAGGGGGGCTGACCCCCGGCACCGTGGACGCCTACCTGGACGACTACCTGGCGTCCTCGCCGCTGCCCGGCGCCGCGGTCGCCGTCACCCGGGGCGCCGACGTGGTCCACGTCGCGGGGTACGGCACCGACTCCAGGGGCCGGCCGATCACCGCCGACACCCCGATGGGTGTGGCCTCCGTCAGCAAGGCGTTCACCGCCCTGGCGGTCATGCAGCTCGTGGAGGAGGGGGAGGTCGGGCTCGACGACCGTGTGGCCGAGCGGCTGCCCGGGTTCGCCCTCGCCGACCCGCGCGGCGCGGAGATCACCGTCCGCCAGCTGCTCACCCACACCTCCGGGATGTCCGACACCGCCTTCCGCGAGAAGAGCGAACCCGCCCCCGACGACCTCTCCGGCGCGGTCGCCCGGCTGGCGGGCGCCGGTCTGGCCGCGGAGCCGGGCACGGAGGTGAACTACCACAACCCCAACTACCACGTGGCGGCACGCCTGGTGGAGGTCGTCGGCGGCCTGCCCTTCGGCGAGTTCCTCGAACAGCGCACGTTCGCGCCCCTGGGCATGGACGACACGGTCACCGTCGACACCGTCGGAGAGGTCTTCGGGGCCGGGGTGGCCCGGGGGCACGTCGGCGTCCTGGGGAACGCCGTCCCCGCCGTCGAACCCGCGAGCTACGTCAACGGCGCGGGGGGCATGGTCACCACCGCCGCGGACATGGCCCGGTGGCTCGTCGCGCAGAACAGCGGGGGCCGGGGCGCGGACGGCGCGCGCATCCTCTCGGAGGAGGGCGTCGCCGCCACCCACGCCCCGCTGGGCGGAGGCGGCGGAGGGGAGCGCAAGGGGCTGGGCTGGGACGTCGGAGAGACACCCGCCGGTGCGCCGATGCTCTCGCACGGCGGCATCCAGTTCACCTACACCGCCCACCAGGCGCTCCTTCCGGAGAGCGGCCACGGGATCGCGGTGATGGCCAACACCGGACTGGGCGGCGCCGACGCCTCGGCGCTGCTCCACGGACTGGTCGCCCTGGCCGACGGCGGCGAGCCGGCGCCTCCCGCCGGACCGCTCCTGCTTGCGGTGGACGCGGTCCTGGCGGGCCTGGCCGTGTCGGCGTGCTTCCTGGCCGTCCGGGGCGTGCGCGGAGCCGGGAGGTGGGCCGCCGCGGCGCGGGGGCGGGCCCGGTGGCGCACCGCGCTCCGGCTGGTGCCGGGCCTCGCCGTGGTCTGCGCCGCGGTGGTCCCGCACCGGCTGGTGGCCCTGCTCGCCCAGGGCCGGGACCTCACCTGGCTCCAGAGCCTCTACACCGCGCCCACGGCCGTGGTGCTCCTGGTGACCGCCGCGCTGGCCTTCGCCGCGGTGTACGCGGCGCGGGCGGTCGCGCTGGCCCGCCCGCGCCGGACGCTCAGTCCAGAACCCTCATGACCAGCCCGGTGCGCGGCTTGGGGCCGAACGAGGTGGACTTGCGCGGGGTCAGCTCGCCGCGGTCGGCCACCGCGTACACCTGGCCCACGCCCAGCGCGGGCACGACGACGGCGGTCCCCTTCTCGTGGTGGGCGGCGGCGACCGCCTCGGCGGGGTCGTCGTGCACCATCCGCACCAGGTCCTCCGGGAACTCCCACAGCGGCATGAGCACCTCGTGCAGGACCGCGGTGGGAAGGCGGCGCCACGCGGGGGACCGCTCCGGCATGGCACGCTCCAGCACGCCCTCGTCGAAGCCGTGCGCCAGGTGGGCGTCCCCGTCGGGCGACACCAGCAGCAGGACGGGGGACTCCGACCCGGCCCGGGCCGCCACCCCGGCCAGGACCTCCGGCGAGGCCGTGCCGAGCGGTTCCACGGTGGCCGCCCCCCGGGCCTCCCGGACCGCCGTGTCGGTGTCCAGGCCGGGCAGCACCCGGTGGATGGCCCCCAGGCGGGGCGGGTGGGTGTCGCTGTCGACCAGCAGGGCCAGCCCGTAGCCCCATCCCGGGTCGGGGTACTCCCGGTGGAGGCGGCGGTAGGCGGCGTAGCGGTGGTGCCCGTCGGCGATCAGTGCGGAGCGGCCGGCCAGGTCGGCTGCCACACGCCGCAGCTCACCGGGGTCGGTGAGGGCCCAGAGGCGGTGCTCGGAGCCGTCGCGGGTACGTGCGGACACCAGCGGGGCGAGCGCCGCCGCGGCCTCGGTCGCGGCGGTCGCGGCCCCGCCGCCGCCCCGGTAGACCAGGAAGATCGGTTCGAGGTTGGCCCGGGCCAGGCCCATCAGGGCGAACCGGTCGCGCACCGGCGGGTCGGCCACGTCCTCGTGCGGGCGCACCGCCGACCCGGCGCCGTCCTCGGGCAGCCGCAGGTTGCCCACCAGTCCGCGCTGGCGCCGGCCGTCCGCCGTGACCTGCTCGTACACGTACAGGGCGGGCTCGCCGTCCAGGGCGAGGACCCCGTCGCCGATCCAGCTGTGCAGGAGGTCGGCGGCGGCGCGGTAGCGGTGCGGCACGGCGCTGTCCGGGTCCTGCCTGCCCAGTTCGTAGGGCAGGGTGACGCGGGCCGCGTTGTGGGGGTCGGACCGCTGGAGCTTCCGCGCCTCCTCGGCGTCGGGGATGTCGTAGGGCGGCGTCAGGAGTCGTGCGAGGTCGAAGTCCCCGTCGATGAACCGGTCCACGTCCGGGGCCGCGTAGCGCAGACCGCGGAAGGGGGCCAGTTCGAGAGCGTGGCGTGGCATCCCAGCAACGTACCCGCCGTGCGGGGTCCGTCGTGTCCGCCCGCGCGCCGGTTCAGAGGAGGCGCCGCAGGCGCAGGAGGTCGCCGACGCTCGCGTCCACCCTGACCCTGCGGCCCAGGAGGGCGCGGGCGGCGTCCAAGCGGTCCTCGGACAGGGCCACCAGGTCGTCGCTGTCGACGGTGACCCGCACCTGCGGCTCCGGGGCCGCGCGGTCGGCGGGCCGGTGGGTGAGGCCGGTCAGGCCCCCGACCGTCAGGCGCATGTCGAAGGCGGTCCCCAGGTCCGGGACCACCACGCTGACGGAGCGCTCGCGGATGTGCTTGCGCCGCTTCTCCTCGGACTCGGAGAGGATGCGCCGGTTGATCTTCTCGATTCCCGCGAGACAGGCGTCGATGCTGCTCATGGCGACATCATGCCCTACCGCGGTGCGCCGGGAATCCTTCCGGGGCCGCAGTGACGAATGGGATGGCCTGCCGCGAACGCGTGTCAACGGCGGCCCCGCAGGGGTAGCGTGGGAAGCGCCCCCCGCTGCGCAGTGGCCCCTGCTTCCCGGGCCCCTCCCCATTCTCCCGCGGTCCCATCAAGGAGCACCTGAATCATGGTCGTCGACGCGGTACGCACCTATCTCGATGCCGCCAATGGCCTCACCGAACTCTCGCGCAAGCAGGCCGTCGCCGCCGCCAAGACCCTGCTGAGGGCGAACGGCGCCGGAGGCCCCGCCCCCTCCGGGGCGGGAGAGGGCGACACCCCGCCCCCGCGGGTGGGGCAGAGCATCCAGGCGCTGGCGGGCGAGCTCATCGAGACCAGCCAGGCGAACAGGTCGGCCCTCGCCGACCTGGTCCGCGCGGAGGTCGGGCGCCAGCTGGAGCGGATGGACGTGGTCCCGCGCGGTGAGCACGAGCGGCTGGTGCGCCGGGTCGCCGAGCTGGAGCGGCGGCTGGCCGCCCGCCACGCGGTGGAGAGGGCCCTGGCCCCCGGGGCGGTGGGGGCGGCCTCCCCGGTGGCTCCGGCCGCCGGTCCCGCCGGACAGGACGCGGACGCGGTCGCCGCCCGCGGACCCGCCGCCCCGACGGAGACGGAAGGGGCCGCCGGAGACGGGGCCCCGGAGGTCCGGGAGTCGCCCGGAGGCGACGGCCCCGAGGGTTCCTCCGACGCCGCGGCCGACGGCCGGGACGGGGCCGGGGAGCCCGCCGGGGAGGGGGAGGAGGCCGCGCCCGCCGAGGCCGGAGCGGCCGGGACCAAGGCCAGAACCCGGGCCCCTGCCAAGACGGCGCGGGCGCGCTCCACCGCCAAGCGCACCCCCAAGGGCAAGGGCCCCGCGAAGAAGTAGAGTCGGTCGAACGCGATCACCGGGAGAACCATGGACCCCAAGGAACAGGCCGAGGCCGTGGCCGAGCAGACCCTCAGCGGCACCCGGGAGCGCCTGGAATCACTGGGCTCCCGACCCACGTCCGAGCACGTCGCGGTCTTCGACGCCCTGCACCGGGAGCTGTCCGGTGTGCTCGGGGCGCTCGACCAGAACGCGAACACCCCCCGATAACTCTCGGTATCGTAGGTGACCATGGCAAAACGTACTCGGCTCGACGCGGAACTGGTCCGCCGCGGGCACGCACGCTCCAGGGGCCACGCCGCCGAGATCATCGACGGCGGGTTCGTCAAGGTGGCCGGGGTCGTGGCCTCCAAGGCCGCGACCCAGGTGGGCCAGGACCAGCCCATCGTGGTCAGGGCCCCCTCCGACGAACCCCCGTACGTCTCCCGGGGCGCCCACAAGCTCATCGGCGCCCTCGACGCCTTCGCCCTGGACGTCACCGACCGCCGCGCGCTGGACGCCGGCGCCTCCACCGGCGGCTTCACCGACGTGCTGCTCCGCCGTACGGCGGCCCACGTCACCGCGGTCGACGTCGGCTACGGGCAGCTCGCCTGGTCGTTGCGCAGCAACGACCGGGTGCGGGTGATGGAGCGGGTCAACGTCCGCGAGCTCACCCCGGAGCAGATCGGCGAACCGCGCCCGGATCTGGTCGTCGGCGACCTGTCGTTCATCTCCCTGAAACTGGTCCTGGGGCCGCTGAAGGACTGCGTGGCGGCCGACGCGGACTTCGTGCTCATGGTCAAGCCGCAGTTCGAGGTCGGCAGGAACAAGGTCGGCGCGGGGGGAGTGGTCCGCGAGCCCGCGCTGCGCGCCGAGGCGGTCTCCGACGTCGCCGCCCACGCCCTCTCCCTGGGCCTGGGCGTCGTCGGCGTGACCGCGAGCCCGCTCCCGGGGCCCTCCGGAAACGTCGAGTACTTCCTGTGGCTGCGCGCGGGAGCCCCGGCCCTGGACCCGGCCGACCTGGCCCGGGCCGTCGAGGAGGGGCCGAGCTGACGGGCATGGCACCGTGTCTCAGGTGTCCGGTAACGTGACCCGGCCGGGTCAGCGAAGCTCCCGGCCAGTACTCGGGCTCCCCTGTCGGGGAGCGAACGTAAGGGGACGGCGATGACCAGCGGACGCAGTGTTCTCCTGCTGGCGCACACCGGTCGGCCCGCGGCGGTGCGCAGCGCGCAACTGGTCCACGAGAGCCTCAGCCGCGCCGGCCTGACCGTGCGCATGCTCAAGGCCGAGGTCGAGGAGCTGGCCGCGGTGGGCTGTGTGCTCTCCCCGATCGAGGCCGTCGGGTCCGCCGACGCGGCCGAGGGGGTGGAGCTGGTCATGGTCCTGGGCGGCGACGGCACCCTGTTGCGGGCCGCCGAGATGGCCCGCCCCGCCGGGGCGCCGCTCCTCGGTGTGAACCTGGGCCACGTGGGCTTCCTCGCCGAGGCCGAGCGCGAGGACCTGGGCGCCACCGTGCGCAGCGTCGTCAACCGCGACTACGACGTCGAGGAGCGCATGACCCTGGAGGTCGCGGTCTTCAACGGGGGGCGCAACAACGGGGCCCCGTCGGTGCGCTCCTGGGCGCTCAACGACGCCACGCTGGAGAAGGGCGAGTCCCGGCGCATCCTGGAGGCCGTCCTGGAGATCGACGGCCGCCCGCTCTCCCGCTGGGCCTGCGACGGGGTGGTGTGCGCCACCCCGACGGGGTCCACGGCGCACGCCTTCTCCGCGGGCGGGCCGGTGGTGTGGCCCGACGTGGAGGCCCTCCTGGTCGTGCCGCTCAGCGCGCACGCCCTGTTCGCCCGGCCCCTGGTCGTGGGGCCGCACGCCACCATCGCCTTCGAGGTGCTTCCGGACACGGCGCCGGGGGTGCTCTGGTGTGATGGACGGCGTATGGTCGAATTGCCCGCGGGGGCACGAATCGAGATCACCCGTGCCGATACGCCGGTCCGGCTGGCCCGGTTGCACCGGGCGCCGTTCACCGACCGCCTGGTGGCCAAGTTCGGCCTTCCGGTCGCGGGTTGGCGCGGGCGGGTCGAGCACGGTCACTGAACGCGGAGTGCGTTCCGGCGCGGCGTTCGGACGAGCGCGCGCAACGAAGTGGAGCCAACCACAGGAGAGGGATCGGTGCTCGAAGAAGTCCGTATCCAGGGACTCGGGGTCATTGACGACGCCGTTTTGGAGTTGTCACCGGGGCTGACCGTCGTCACGGGTGAGACCGGCGCGGGAAAGACCATGGTCGTCACCGGGCTCGGGCTGCTCTTCGGCGGGCGGGCCGACCCCCAGCGCGTACGGCCCGGCGCCGACCGGGCGGTGGTGGAGGGGCGGCTGACCGTTCCCGCAGGCGGCCGTGTGGCCGACCGCGTGCTGGAGGCGGGGGGCGACATCGACGACGACGTCCTCATCCTCACCCGGGCGGTGTCCGCCGAGGGCCGGTCGCGCGCCACGATGGGCGGTCGCTCGGCTCCCGTCAGCCTGCTCGCCTACCTCGCCGACGACCTGGTGGCGGTCCACGGGCAGTCGGACCAGCAGCGGCTCCTGCGCGCCGACCGGCAGCGCTCCTCACTGGACCGCTTCGCCGGCGAGCAGCTGGCGAAGGCCGCCAAGCAGTACACCCTGGCCTACCGCCGCCACCGGGAGGTGACCGCGGAGCTCGAGGAGCTGGTCGAGCGGGCGCGCGAGCGCGCCCAGGAGGCCGACATGCTCCGCTTCGGGGTGGAGGAGATCGCCGCGGCCGAGCCCCTGCCCGGCGAGGACGCCGAACTCCTGGCGGAGGAGACGCGCCTGGCGCACGCCGACGGCCTGCGCGTGGCGGCGACCACCGCCCACGAGGCCCTGGCGGGGGACCCCGCCTCCGACGTGGAGGTCGACGTGGCCGCGCTGCTCTCCGCGGCCCGCCAGGCGGTGGCCTCCGTCCGCGAGCACGACGCGGAGCTGGCCGCCATCGGCGACCGGCTGGACGAGGCGTCCTACATCCTCACCGACGCGGCCACCGAGCTGGCGTCCTACGCCGAGTCCGTGGACGCCGACCCCGGCCGCCTGGCCCAGGTGCAGGAGCGCCGCGCGCTCCTGACCTCCCTGTCCCGCAAGTACGGCGAGACCACGGACGAGGTGCTGGGCTGGGCCTCGGAGGCGGCCAAGCGGCTGGCGGACCTGGACAACGACGACGAGCGCATCGAGGCCCTGCGCGCCGAGGCCGCCGAGCTGTACGAGGGGCTGGACCGGTGCGCCGCGGAGCTGACGCGCGTCCGCACCGAGGCGGCCGACCGCTTCGGCGCGGCCGTCACCGAGGAGCTGACCGCCCTGGCCATGCCGCACGCCCGCGTGAGCGTGCGGATCACCACGGGCGAGGAGTTCGGCCCGTACGGACGCGACGAGGTCGAGGTCCTGCTGGCCCCGCACCCCAGTTCACCGCCGCTGGCGCTCAACAAGGGCGCCTCCGGCGGTGAGCTCTCCCGGGTGATGCTGGCCATCGAGGTGGTGTTCGCGGGGGCCGACCCGGTGCCGACGTTCGTCTTCGACGAGGTCGACGCGGGGGTGGGCGGCAAGGCCGCGGTGGAGATCGGCCGCCGCCTGGCCAAGCTCGCGCAGCGCTCCCAGGTCATCGTCGTCACCCACCTCCCGCAGGTCGCGGCGTTCGCGGACGCGCACCTGGTGGTGGAGAAGTCGACCGAGGGCCTGGTCACGGAGAGCGGCGTGGTGCGGTTGGACCGCGCGGGCCGGGTCCGCGAGCTGTCGCGGATGCTCGCCGGCCTGGAGGACTCCGAGCTGGGCCGCGCCCACGCCGAGGAGCTGCTCACCAACGCCGACCCGGAGCGCGCCTACCCCGCCGCCTGAGCGGGGGCCCCGGGGCCCCCGGGGCGGATGTGTGAGACGGGCCCGTTCCCGGGTAGGGCGGTGGCAGGCCGCCGTCGGCGTCCCCGTTGGGGTGGTGACGGCGGTCCTGCCCGAACACGCCGATCTCCCAGGTGTTATGACTTACCGTAGTCGCGTTCTGACAGTATGCCAGCGATGAAGGTAACGGATGCGCTCAGCGCCACAGTCATGCGGTTCCGCCGCTCCCGGGCGGACGCTCCCACAGGGCTGGTCGCGCCCGTCCGCTCGGACCGCCGCACCAAGAACCTGACCAAACGCCTCCGCCCCGGCGACATCGCCGTCATCGACCACGTCGACCTGGACCGGGTCAGCGCCGAGGCGCTGGTCGGCTGCGGGGTCTCGGCGGTGCTCAACGTCGCCAAGAGCATCAGCGGCCGCTACCCCAACCAGGGGCCGGAGATGATCGTCACGGCGGGCATCCCCCTCGTCGACGACGTCGACCCCGAGGTCTTCACCCGGGTCCGCGACGGCGAGCGGCTCCGGTTGGAGGGCGCCACCCTGTACCGCGGCGACGAGGCGCTCGCCCGCGGGACCCTCCAGGACGCGGGGACCGTCAGCGCCGCCATGGCCGAGGCCCGCACCGGGCTCGCCACACAGCTGGAGGCGTTCGCGGCCAACACCATGGCCTACCTCCAGCACGAGCGGGACCTGCTCCTGGACGGCATCGGCATCCCCGACATCGAGACCGACATGGAGGGGCGCCACGTCCTCATCGTGGTCCGCGGCTACCACTACCGCGAGGACATCGCCGCCCTGCGCCCCTACATCCGCGAGTTCAGACCCGTCATCATCGCCGTGGACGGCGGCGCGGACGCGGTCATGGAGGGCGGCTACCGGCCCGACATCATCGTCGGCGACTTCGACTCGGTGTCGGACCAGGCCCTGGCGAGCGGCGCCGAACTCGTCGTGCACGCCTACCGGGACGGCCGGGCCCCCGGCCTCCCCCGGCTCACCGACCTCGGCTACGACGCGGTGGTCTTCCCGGCGACCGGCACCAGCGAGGACGTGGCGATGATGCTGGCCGACGGTTCGGGCGCCGCCCTCATCGTGGCGGTGGGCACCCACGCCACCCTGGAGGAGTTCCTCGACAAGGGCCGCTCGGGCATGGCCAGCACCTTCCTGACCAGGCTCAGGGTGGGCGGGAAGCTCGTCGACGCCAAGGGCGTCAGCCGCCTGTACCGCTCGCGCATCTCGCCCTGGGCGCTGCTCGGGCTGGTCGCCGCCTGTCTGCTCACCATCGTGGTCGCCGCCTACAGCTCACCGGCGGGACAGGTCTACCTCACCTTTCTCGCGGCGCGCTGGGACGTGTTCTCCTACTGGCTGACGGGACTGCTGACGTGATCGATTTCCGCTACCACCTGGTGTCCATAGTCGCGGTGTTCCTCGCGCTCACCGTGGGGCTGGTCCTGGGGACCACCATGCTCCAGGACCCCCTGCTGAACACACTCCAGTCCGAGACCGCGGACCTGCGCGGCCAGAGCGAGGACCTGCGCTCCGAGCGCGACGTCGCGGACAAGGTCAACGCCGGAGCCGACGAGATGGCCGAGGCCGTGTCCTCGGACATGCTCGACGGCCGCCTCACCGGCCTGGGCGTGGTCGTGGTGACGGCCCCGGGGGCGAACCCCGAGGTGGCCGACGGGCTCGCCGCGCGGGTCGAGGAGGCGGGCGGCGAGGTCGTCGGCCGGGTCGCGGTCACCGACGCCCTCGTGGACGCGGGCAACGCCACCTTCGTCGACGAGCTGTCGATCCAGGTCTCCCAGGACCCCGACGGCCTGACCGGAGGGCCCTACGAGAAGGCGGGCACGGAGCTCGGACGCGCCCTGGCGGCCGCCGACGGCGCGGGGTCCGGCGACGGGGACGCGGAGGGCGCCGGACGGGCGACGGAGGACCCGCGGGACGTGGAGGAGACCTCCGGAGGGGGTGGCTCCCACGACGCCGAGGCCGTCCTGGACGCCTTCTCCGAGGGCGGTCTGGTCCAGGTCGAGGGCGACCCGGCCGTGTCCGCCGACGCCCTGGTCGTCCTCGCGCCGGCGGCGGGGGCCTCCGACGGGGCCGACCGGGAGGCCGTCAACGCGGTGCTCACCACCGTCACCACCGCCCTGCACAGGGAGGTCGGCGCCGCCGTCCTCGCCGGCGACGTGCCGTCCTCCCGCGGTGACGGGATGCTCGCCCAGGCCCGCGCGGCCGAGCCGGAGTTCGCCACCGCGGACGTGACCGGGCGCCCCATGGGCGACATCATCGCCGTTCTGGCCCTGGCCGAGAACCTGGAGGGGGGCGTCGGGGCGTACGGGATCGGTGAGGGGGTCCGGGGGTTCCTGCCCGACCCGCTGCCCGCCGCCCGCGAGGCGGACGACGCGGCGTCCGGCGCCGCGGAGGAGGCGGCGACCGGCAGCAGGGGCGGCGCCGACGAGTCCCGCCGCACCGTCAGGGGCGGGGAGTGACGCCCGTGCTCTCCCACGCCGTGCGCACGGCCGCGGTCGCGCCCGCCGCCGGCGGGCGCCGACCCGTCCCGCCGCCCCTCCGCTCCCTGGCGCAGGGCCTGGCGGGCGCCGTGGTCGGCGCGGCCGCCGCCCGGGCGGCCTACGCCGTGCTCACCCTGCCCGAGCGCGCCTGCGCCCCCGCCGGGACGGGGGCGGACGGCGCGACCGGCACGGTCCCCGGCGACCCCCGGGCGGAGGGCTCCGCGGGGACGCCCGGTGCGGACGCCCCCTCCGCCTGGCTGCGCCGCAACTTCCGGGGCCGCGTCGTCACCCTCCAGGAGGGCCCGGCCCTGGCCTCGGGGGTGTGCGCCGCGAGCCTCCTCGTCCCCGGGCCGGCGCCGCGGGTGCGCGCCGCGTCCGCCCTCGCCGCGGCGGGGGCCGCCGCGTTCGGGGCCTACGACGACCTGTCGGGCAACGGCCAGGCCCGTGGCCTGCGCGGACACCTGGCCGCGCTCGCGCGCGGAGAGGTCACCACCGGCCTGGTCAAGATGGTCGGCATCGGCGCCACCGGGGTCGCGGCCGCCTCCCTGCTGCGCCGCGGGCCGGTGGACACCCTGGTGGACGGCGCGCTCATCGCGGCCGGCGCCAACCTGGTCAACCTGTTCGACCTGCGCCCCGGCCGCGCCGCCAAGTTCGCCCTCCTCGCCGCGGCGCCGGCCCTGGCCTCGCCCGCTGCGCCCCTGCTCGGCCCGGTGGTGGGCGCCTGTTCCGCGCTGCTCCCCGACGAACTGGCCGAGCGCTCCATGCTGGGCGACGCGGGGGCCAACGCCCTGGGCGCGGCCCTCGGGGCCGCCGCCGTCGCGCAGGCGCCGCGCCCGGTGCGCCTGGCGCTGTTCGGCGCGGTGGCCGCCCTGACCCTGGCCAGCGAGGTGACCAGTTTCTCCCGTGTCATCGACCGCGTCCCGGCCCTGCGCCGCCTCGACCAGTGGGGCAGGAGCCCCGTCCGGAGGACGGCCGCCGGAGGGGCGGAGGACGAGGGGCGTGCCGGCGCCCCGGGCGAAGGGCGCCCGGTGGGAAGGTGCGCGTGAGGTGTCCGCGGTGTCCCGCGCCGTCCACGGCGTGACCAGCGGTGTCGGCGCGGCGGCGGCGCTCATCGCGGTGGCCACTGTCGGGGCGCGCCTGGCGGGGTTCGGCCGCACGGTCGTCTTCTCGCAGACCGTCGGCGACACCTGCCTGGGCACCGCGTACGTCACCGCGAACCAGATCCCCGCCGTCCTGTTCGAGATCGTCATCGGCGGGGCGCTCACGGCCGTGGTCGTCCCCGTCATGGCCTCGGCCGCCGCCCGCGGCGACCACGACCAGGTGCGCCGCACCGCGTCCGCGCTCATCACCTGGGTGCTGCTCCTGTCCGTCCCGCTGTCCGTCCTGCTGGCCCTCGCGGCGCCACCGGTGACGGCGCTGATGCTCGGAGCCGGAGCCGGCTGCGACGGGGAGGCGCTGCTCGCCCTGTCCTCCCGCATGCTCGTGGTCTTCGCACCTCAGATCGTCTTCTACGGGCTGGCCTCGGTCCTGTACGGCGTCCTCCAGGCGCACCGCAGGTTCCTGGCGCCCGCGCTGGCGCCGCTGCTGTCCAGCCTCGTGGTGATCGCCGCCTGCCTGGCCTTCGTGCCGCTGGGCGGCGGCCACCGCCAGGACGTCGCGGGCCTGCCCGCCGCGGCGGAGCTCACCCTGTCGCTCGGCACCACCGCGGGGGCGGCGGCCCTGTTCCTGACGGTGCTGGGCCCCGCCGCGCGGCTGAGGACGCGACCCCGGCCGCGCCTGACGTTCCCCGCCGGTGTGGGGGGACGGGTGCGCTCCCTGGCGGCGGCGTCACTGCTGCCGCTGGTGGCCATGCAGGTGTGCCTCCTGCTGTCGGTGGCGCTGGCCAACTGGGGCGGGGGCCCGGGGGCGGCCGTGCTCTACACCTACGCGTGGGCCCTGTTCACCCTCCCGTACGGGGTGATCGCGGTCCCCATCGCGACGAGCGCCTTCACCGCCCTCGCCGTGGCCCACGCCGAACACGACCGCGAGGGGTTCGCCGCGCTCGCCGCCGGAGGCGCCCGCGCCTGTGTGGTGGCCACGGCCGGGGTGGGCACCGCGCTGGCGGCCGCCGCCGCCCCGGTGGCCGGGGTCTTCGCCCAGCAGGATCCGCAGACCCTCGAGCGCGCCCTGCTGGCCTACGCTCCGGGTGTGGTGGGCTTCGGCCTGGTCGCCCTGCTCAGCCGGGCCCTGTACGCGTCCCACCACGGACGTTCCGCCGCCGCAGCCCAGGTGGTGGGGTGGCTCGTGGTGACGGCGTGCGCCGCGGTTCTGGTGTGGCTGCTCCCCCCGGGATGGTCGATCGCCGGACTGGGCGCGGCCAGCACGGTCGGCCTGACCCTGGCCGCCGTACTGCTCTGCGCGGGCGTGGCGCGCGCGCACGGCCGCGGCGCCCTGGAGGGCGTGGCGCGCTCGGTGCTGGCCGCCGCCCTCGGCGGCGGCGCCGGATGGGTGGCGGGCCGGGCGGTCGCCGGGCTCCTGCCCGCCGACGGGGTGTGGCAGTCGGCGGGGGCGGCCGCCTCGGCGGGCGCCGCGGGGCTGGTGGTCTACGCGGCGGTCGCGGCCCTGGCGGACCGCGCCGCCGTGCGGGCCGTCGCCGACCGGGCCAGGACCGTACTCGAACGCAGGAGGGGGAAGCGGTGAACGGCAGGATCGCGCTGGTCGTCGGTACCAGCACAGGAGGCGTCGGCCGCCACGTCCGCTCACTGGGCGCGGGGCTGCGCGCCCGCGGGTACCGGGTGGCGGTGCTCGGCCCGGCCGAGGCCGAGCAGGAGTTCGGGTTCACCTCGGAGGGCCTGCGCTTCTCCCCGGTGCCCATCGGTCCCGCGCCCTCGGCGGGGGACCCCGGCGCGGTGCTGCTCCTGCGCTCGCTGACGCGCGGCGCGGACGTGGTTCACGCGCACGGGATGCGCGCCGGGGCCCTCTGCGCGCTGGCGGGCGCCCGGCCGCTGGTGGTGACGGCGCACAACGCGCCGCCGCCGGTCGGGGGCCTCCTGGCCCTGGCCTACCCCCTCCTGGAGCGGATCGTGGCCCACCGCGCGGACGCGGTGCTGGGAGTGTCCGGCGACCTGGTGCGGCGGATGCGCGCCCTCGGGGCGCGGGAGGCCCGCCTCGCGGTGGTGGCCGCGCCGGAGACGGGGACGCCGCTGAACGGGCGCGAGGCCACGCGCGCCGACCTGGCCGTCCTTCCCGACCGCCCCCTGCTGCTGACCATCGGCCGGCTCGCGGAGCAGAAGGGGCTGCACATGCTCCTGGACGCGGCGCCCTCCATCGCCGCCCGCAGCCCGGAGCCGGTGATCGCGATCGCAGGGGACGGCCCCCTCTGGGGCCGGCTGCACGACACGGCGGCCGAGATGGACGCCGACGTGCGCATGCTCGGCCACCGCTCGGACGTGGCCGACCTCCTCGCCGCCGCGGACGTGTTCTGCCTCACCAGCCAGTGGGAGGGGCCGTCGCTGGTGATCATGGAGGCGCTGCGGGCGGGGCTGCCCGTGGTCTCCACCCGGGTCGGGGGGATCCCCGACCTGTACGCGGGGACGGTGCTGATGGTGCCGCCGGGGGACACGGAGGCGTTCGCGGCCGCGGTGGGGCGGGTCCTGGACGACCCCGTGCTGGCCGCGGACCTGCGGACCCGTGCACGGGAGACCGCGCGGACGCTGCCGAGCGAGGAGGACGCGGTGGAGGCCGCCGCCGCCGTCTACAAGTCGGTGCTCCGCCGCTGAGCCGCGGGGCGCCGGGAGGCGGGGCGCGGCGGGATCCCCCGGACCGGGGGACGGGGACCCCTACCCGGGGGTCTGACCCATGTGTCCCGGGGGAGCGATGAATACCACCGCCGCCGCGTCTTCCCGGGAGAGGCCGGAGATGCCATCCTGATCAGTGGGTCCGAAGGTGTGTCACGGAGTGCGCACGACCGGTACCCTTGTTTTCACGTGAGGGGAGTATCCCTGTCGCGGCGGTGTCGTCATCACGGAGTACAGAGTCGTTCTCCCGGTGCCGTCGGTTCCCGTCCTCCGGACGTGAGCGGGAGAGACCTCCGGTAGTTCGACGTGCGTGCACACTGCTCGCGCGCACCAACCGGAGGAGAATCCGTCTGTGGACGTTCCCATGTGGGTGTGGGCTGCGACGATCGGTGGCATGATCGCCGTCCTGGTGATCGACCTGGCCATCGTCGACCACCCCTGGAGCAAGAAAAAGGGTCCCCAGGAGTTCGGGATCAAGCAGGCTGCCTGGTGGGCGGCCTTCTACATCGGCATCGCCATCCTCTTCGGTTTCGGGGTCTGGTACTTCGGCGGCGGCGCGGCCGGCGCGGAGTACTTCGCGGGCTTCGTCACCGAGAAGAGCCTGAGCATCGACAACCTCTTCGTGTTCTACCTCCTCATGGGCTCCTTCGCGGTGCCCAGGAAGTACCAGCACGAGGTCCTGCTCGTCGGCATCGTGATCGCGCTCATCATGCGCGGCATCTTCATCGTCCTCGGCGCCCAGGTGATCAACGCCTGGAGCGAGGTCTTCTACCTCTTCGGCGCCTTCCTGATCTACACCGGTTACAAGATCCTCCGTGACCACATCAAGGGCGACGAGGAGGAGAAGGACTTCACGCAGACCCCCGTGGTCCGACTGGTCAAGCGCTTCTGGCCGGTCAGCAGCGAGTACCACGGCGCCAAGCTGACCGTGAAGCTCGACGGCAAGCGCCACGTCACCCCGATGCTCCTGGTCATCCTCGCGATCGGCGTCATCGACCTGGTCTTCGCGGTCGACTCCATCCCGGCGATCTTCGGCCTGACCCAGGACGCCTACATCGTCTTCACCGCCAACGCCTTCGCCCTGCTGGGCCTGCGCCAGCTGTACTTCCTGCTGGCCGGCCTGATGGACCGCCTGGCCTACATCAGCTGGGGCCTGTCGGCGATCATGCTGTTCATCGGCGTGAAGATGATCTTCCACGCGCTGCACGAGAACGGCATCCACATCGTCGACATCGGCATCGGCACCTCGCTGACCGTGATTCTCGGCATCATGACGATCACCATCGTCGGAAGCCTCGTCAAGTCCAGGATCGACGAGCGCGCCAAGCCCGCCGTCGAGGAGGAGAAGGACGTTCCGGCCGACAGGTCCTGATCTCGGGCGGGCGGCCTCCGGGCGGCCCGCGGACATCCTGCGGAACGGCCTTTTTCGAACAGCTGTTCGTCTATAGTGGTGGTGTCCTGGCGCGTGAGCGCCGGGGCGCCACCACTTCTCCGTAGTGGAAGAAACCGACGTCGGCGATCGTTAGTCTTGACGGACGGGGAAGGCCGGAGGCCTCCCCGCATCCCCTCACCGGCCCGATTCCGAGGCCGAGGCGGTCGCCCGAGGCCGTTCGCCCGCCACGCCGCGAAGCCACACACGGGTCGCCCGCCGTCATCGGACGCGGTCCGCGACCCGGTGCGCCTATGCCGAAGGATGTCTCACTCGATGGTCGAACAACTGGTAGTCCGGGGAGCCCGAGAGCACAACCTCAAGGACGTCTCGCTGGACCTGCCGCGTGACTCCATGATCGTGTTCACCGGCCTGTCGGGGTCGGGGAAGTCGTCGCTGGCCTTCGACACGATCTTCGCCGAGGGGCAGCGCCGCTACGTCGAGTCCCTCTCGGCCTACGCGCGCCAGTTCCTCGGCCAGATGGACAAGCCGGACGTGGACTTCATCGAGGGCCTGTCCCCGGCGGTGTCCATCGACCAGAAGTCCACCAGCCGCAACCCGCGCTCCACCGTCGGCACCATCACCGAGGTGTACGACTACCTGCGCCTGCTGTGGGCCCGCATCGGCGTGCCGCACTGTCCGGAGTGCCGCCGGGAGATCGCGCGGCAGACGCCGCAGCAGATCGTGGACCGTGTCCTGGAGATGACCGAGGGCACCCGCTTCCAGGTGCTGGCCCCGGTCGTGCGCGGACGCAAGGGCGAGTACACCGAGCTCTTCAAGGACCTGCAGTCCAAGGGCTACACCCGGGCGATCGTGGACGGCGAGGCGGTGCGCCTGGACGAGGCGCCCAAGCTGGGCCGCTACGACAAGCACGACATCGCCGTGGTCGTGGACCGGCTCTCCGTCAAGGAGAGCGCCCGAGGCCGGCTCAACGATTCCGTCGAGACCGCGCTCAAGCTCGCCGGCGGCACCATCGTCCTGGACTTCGTGGACCTGGACGCCGACGACGCCGAGCGGGAGAAGGTGTTCTCCGAGCACCTCTACTGCCCCTACGACGACCTCTCCTTCGAGCAGCTCGAACCCCGCTCCTTCTCCTTCAACGCCCCCTACGGCGCCTGCCCCGACTGCTCGGGCCTGGGCACCCGCATGGAGGTCGACGCCGAGCTGCTGGTCCCGGACCCGGAGAAGACGCTGGCCGAGGGCGCCATCGGCCCCTGGTCGGGCGGGCCCAACAGCGGCTACTGGGAGCGCATCCTGACCGCGGTCGGCGAGGCCGTCGGGTTCGACCTGGACACCCCCTGGGAGCGGCTGCCGCGCCGCGCGCGCAAGGCGCTCATGGAGGGGCACGACACCCAGGTCCACGTCACCTACCGCAACAGGTACGGGCGCAACCGCTCCTACTACACCGAGTTCGAGGGCGTCATCCCCTGGGTGAAGCGCCGCCACTCCGAGACCGAGAGCGACTACGGTCGCGAGCGGCTGGAGGGGTACATGCGCACCGTGCCCTGCCCCACCTGCGAGGGGACCCGCCTCAAGCCGGTCGTGCTGGCCGTGACGGTGGGCGGCCGGTCCATCGCCGACGTCGCGCAGATGTCGCTCACCGACAGCGCCGCCTTCCTCGCCGGACTCACGCTCTCCGACCGCGACGCGGTCATCGCGGCCCAGGTCCTCAAGGAGATCAACGCCCGTCTCGGCTTCCTGCTCGACGTCGGCCTCGACTACCTGAGCCTGGCCCGCTCCTCCGGGTCGCTCTCCGGTGGCGAGGCCCAGCGGATCAGGCTCGCCACGCAGATCGGCTCCGGTCTGGTGGGAGTGCTGTACGTGCTCGACGAGCCGTCCATCGGCCTGCACCAGCGCGACAACGCCCGCCTCCTGGAGACCCTCCAGCGGCTGCGCGACATCGGCAACACGCTGATCGTGGTCGAGCACGACGAGGACACCATCCGCGCCGCCGACTGGGTGGTGGACATCGGCCCCGGCGCGGGCGAGCACGGCGGGCACGTCGTGGTGTCCGGCATCGTGGACGAACTCCTCACCTCCGAGACGTCGCTGACCGGCGAGTACCTGTCCGGCCGGCGCGTCATCGCGCTCCCCGAGGGGCGGCGCCCCCTCACGAAGGGGCACGAGCTGGTGGTGAAGGGCGCCCGGGAGAACAACCTCCACGGGATCGACGTCGCGTTCCCGCTGGGCGTGTTCACGGCCGTCACGGGCGTGTCCGGTTCGGGCAAGTCCACCCTGGTCAACGAGATCCTGTACAAGGCGCTGGCCAAGGAGCTCAACGGCGCGCGCGACGTGCCCGGCCGGCACGTGCGGGTCAACGGCATGAACAAGGTCGACAAGGTCGTGCACGTCGACCAGAGCCCGATCGGGCGCACCCCGCGCTCCAACCCGGCCACCTACTCCGGGGTCTTCGACCACATCCGCAAGCTGTTCGCGCAGACCACCGACGCCAAGACGCGCGGCTACCAGCCCGGCCGGTTCTCCTTCAACGTCAAGGGCGGCCGCTGCGAGGCCTGCGCCGGCGACGGCACGCTCAAGATCGAGATGCAGTTCCTGCCCGACGTCTACGTGCCCTGCGAGATCTGCCACGGCGCCCGGTACAACCGGGAGACCCTCCAGGTCCACTACAAGGGCAAGAGCATCTCCGAGGTGCTCGAGATGCCCATCTCCGAGGCGCTGGAGTTCTTCGAGCCGATCAACGCCATCCGCCGCCACCTCCAGACCCTGGACGACGTCGGCCTGGGGTACGTCCGGCTCGGGCAGCCCGCCACCACCCTCTCGGGCGGTGAGGCCCAGCGCGTCAAGCTCGCGGCGGAGCTCCAGCGGCGTTCCACCGGCCGGACGGTGTACGTGCTGGACGAGCCGACCACGGGCCTGCACTTCGAGGACATCCGCAAGCTGCTGGGCGTGCTCAACCGGCTGGCGGACACCGGCAACACGGTGATCGTCATCGAGCACAACCTCGACGTCATCAAGACCGCGGACCACGTCATCGACATGGGACCCGAGGGCGGTTCGGGCGGCGGCACGGTGATCGCTGAGGGCACCCCGGAGGAGGTCGCGGCGGTCGCCGAGTCCTACACCGGGCGGTTCCTCGCCAAGCTGCTCTAGCGGTCCGGGGCCGAACGGGCCCGCCCCCGCCGAACCCGGCGGGGGCGGGCCCCTCGCCGTCCCGGGCCGGGGCCGCCCGGCGCCGACCGGGACGCGGAAGGGGCCGGCCACAGCGGATCGGCCCGATCACGACGGGTGCCGCCGGGTGGGTACAGTCGGGCGTGTCCGTGCGCCACCCTGCCCCGCGCAGCCCCTCGACAGCCAGGAGGTCGGCCACCGCCATGAACGCTCCCCCGCCCGGACCCGAACACGGAGTGCGGCCGGAGGGCCGCCAGGAGCCGCCCCACGACCGGGCGTACGGGTACGCCCCCGCGGACCCGGACGAGACCACCGTGCCCGGCGGCGGGCACGCGGCCCCCTCCGCCCCTCCCGGGCCCGAGCGGCTGTACCCGCTGGCGGGCTGGCGGACCCGGGTCATGGCCAGGCTCATCGACCTCGGCCTGGTCGCCCTGCCCGCGCTGCTCGTCGGACTCGTCGTGACGCTGGCCTGGGTCGGCGTCCAGCAGGTCTCCAACGGGTCGACGCAGGGCATCGAGGACCGGTACCCGGTCTTCCTGTCGGTGGTCTGGTTCGCGTTCTACACCGGCTACGAGACCTTCGCCCTCGCCCGGCGGAGCCAGACCCTGGGCAAGCGCAGGCTGGGGCTGAAGGTGGCGCCGGTGGAGGGCACCGGCAGCCTGGGCGCCGTGCGCATCACCGCCCTGGTCGTGCGCGCCGCGCTGCTGGCGCTGCCCTTCCTGTTCGTGTACCTGCTGTTCTTCGCCCTCGGCTGGCTCTGGTGGCTGCTGGTCGCCGTCATGGCGGTGCTCACCGGCGGCATGGCCGCCTGGAACAGGCCCAACCGGCAGGGCCTGCACGACAGGATCGCGGGGACCGTGGTGCTCGACGTCGCCGACCCGCAGGCGCACCCCCCGGCCCCGTAGCCCCGGCCGGGGGAGCTTCCCGAGGGGCCCCGGCGCAGGGCACCCCTTGACGCCTACTACATTGTGTAGTGATATTTCCGCGCAGGTGAGGGAGCGTTCGGTCGTGGCCGGTAAGAGGACGTGCGGGTGCGGGGTGAGCAGGCGGAGCCTGCTCGGAACGGCGGGCGCGGCGGCGGCCGTCACGGCCGTGAGCGCCTGCGGCGGGGAACCGCCCCGTCCGCAGGACGTCCGGCGCGGCCAGGTGGTCGGCCAGACCACCGACGTCCCCGAGGGGGCGGGCGCGGTCTTCCACCACAGCAAGCTGGTGGTGACCCAGCCGGAGAAGGACGACTACCGGGCGTTCAGCGCCTCCTGCACGCACGGGGGCTGCACCGTCCAGGAGGTCGACGACGTCATCCGGTGCCTGTGCCACGGGAGCGAGTTCGACATCTCGACGGGCGAGGTGGTCACCGGTCCGGCGCAGGAGCCGCTGGAGGGGTTCACCGTCACGATCGACGGCGAGGACATCATCCTGGACTGATCCGGAGCGGCCCGGGGCCCGGGCCCGCACGCACGACGGTGCCCGGAGCGCGGGGCCCCGGGCGCCGTCCGCGTCGGATCAGCTCTCCCCGGGGTCTCCTCCGGGAGGGCCGGTGACGCCGTTCGGCTCCCGGCGGCGGAACGCCGAGGTGGGGAACTGCGTGGCGTACGAGGCGTCGTCGTCCCCCGAGACGAACTCGGTGCGGCTGCGCGGCAGCGACTCGGGGTAGTGCTCGACCAGCCACCCGATCAGGTGCTCGCGGATCTCGCAGGCGATGTCCCACTGGGCCCCGGTGTCGGCGGCGGTCGCGACCACCCGCACCACCACCTCGCCCGTCTGGGTGACGTCGACGACCTGGCACGACCAGCTGCGCCCGTCCCAGTTGGAGCTGGAGGTGATCAGGCGGCCGGCCTCCTCGCGCAGCTCCGCGATCGGGACCTCCCAGTCCAGGGGGAGCATGACCTTCGCGGTGATCGCCGTGCCCTGCTTGGTCCAGTTCTCGAAGCTGGTCGTGGTGAAGTTCGCGACCGGCACGACCAGGCGGCGCTCGTCCCAGATCTTGATGGTGACGTTGACCAGGCTCAGCTCCTCGACGCGCCCCCACTCGCCCTCGACCACGACCACGTCGCCGATGCGCAGCGCGTCGCTGAAGGCCAGCTGGAGCCCGGCGAACAGGTTGCTCAGGGTCGACTGGGCCGCGACACCGGCGACGATGCCGATGATGCCCGCGGAGGCCAGCAGCCCGGCGCCGAGCGCCCGCACGGAGTCGAACGTGAACAGTATCGACGCGATGGCCAGGACCACGATGATCGACGTGATGACCCGGCGCAGCAGCCGCACCTGGGTCTGGAGGCGCCGGGCCTTGCGGTCGGCGTCGCCGTTGGCGACCGACAGCCGGGCGAGGACCATGTCGGTGACGGCGTGCGCCAGGCTGATGCCCAGCGCCGTCAGCGACCCGATCATGAGGATCTGCATCGCGTGCTCGATGACCTGGTACGTGCTCCAGGGCACGTCCGTCTTGTCGGGCAGCGCGAGGTTGGCGCCGACCACCGCGGCCGCCGTGTAGCCGGAGACGCGCGTGCGCGCGACCACGTAGTCCGCGACGCGCCAGGCCTTGGCGAGCTTGTTCTTGAGCACCCATCTGATGGCGAACACCAGCAGCAGCGCGAGCGTGACGGCGATGCCGATCGCGATCCATTGGGAGGGGTCCACGACGAGGGTCCTCCTTGTCGTTCATGTCCGGAAGTTCGTCTGTACCCGCCCAACCTAGACCATGCAGATGCGCAATCGTGACGTTTGCATGACCAGGGGTGCACCCGCACGTGCGGATCCCCTCCGCCGCCGGGGCGCCGGAGCCCCCGGCGGCCGGCGTGAGCCCCGCCACGGCGGCCCCGGGCGGTCCGCGAGTGGCCGTCTGTCCCCCCGACCTACCAGAATGGGGTCATGGCTGTGACTCCTCACCTGCGTCCCGCACCCGGATCCATTCCGACCTCGCCGGGCGTCTACCGGTTCAGGGACGCGTCGGGGCAGGTCATCTACGTCGGCAAGGCCAAGAGCCTCCGGCCCCGCCTCTCCTCCTACTTCCGGGACTTCGCGGGGCTGCACCCGCGCACCCAGCAGATGGTCTCCACCGCGGCCGACGTCGACTGGACCGTCGTCGGGACCGAGGTCGAGGCGCTCCAGCTGGAGTACTCCTGGATCAAGCAGTACAACCCCCGGTTCAACGTCAAGTACCGCGACGACAAGAGCTACCCCTACCTGGCGGTGACCCTCAACGAGGAGTTCCCCCGCGTCCAGGTCATGCGCGGCGCCAAGCGCAAGGGGGTGCGCTACTTCGGCCCCTACTCCCACGCCTGGGCCATCCGCGAGACGGTCGACCTGCTGCTGCGGGTCTTCCCGGTGCGCACCTGCTCGGCGGGGGTGTTCCGCGGCGCGCGCAACAGCGGCCGCCCGTGCCTGCTCGGCTACATCGGCAAGTGCGTCGCGCCGTGCGTGGGCAAGGCCACCCCGGAGGAGCACCGCGAGCTCGCCGACGACTTCTGCTCCTTCCTGGCCGGGGACACCGGGCGGTTCATCCGCGAGCTGGAGGCGCGGATGAGGGAGGCCGCAGGGGAGATGGAGTACGAGCGCGCCGCGCGCATCCGCGACGACATCGAGGCCCTGCGCGCCGCCCTGGAGAAGCAGGCCGTCGTCCTGCCCGACTCCACCGACTGCGATGTCATCGCCATGGCCGACGACCCGCTGGAGGCGGCGGCGCAGATCTTCCACGTGCGCGGCGGCCGCATCCGCGGGCAGCGCGGCTACGTGGTGGACAAGGTCACCGACGCCGGCCCCGCCGAGCTCATGCGGACGTTCCTGGGCCAGCTCTACGGCGCGGCCGAGGGCACGGACGAGAGCGCGGGCACCGGCACCGCCGTGCCGCGCGAGGTCCTGGTCTCGCACGAGCCCGCCGACCCCGAGGCGCTGGCCGCCTGGCTCTCCGGGCACCGGGGCTCCGCCGTCGACCTGCGGGTGCCGCGGAGGGGGGACAAGAAGTCCCTCATGGAGACGGTCGAGAAGAACGCCAGGGAGGCGCTCGCCCGGCACAAGACCCACCGGGCGGGGGACCTGAGCACGCGCAGCCGCGCCCTCAACGAGATCCAGGAGGCCCTCGACCTCGCCGAGGCCCCGCTGCGCATCGAGTGCTACGACATCTCCAACCTCCAGGGGGAGCACGTGGTCGCCTCCATGGTGGTGTTCGAGGACGGGCTGGCGCGCAAGTCGGAGTACCGCCGCTTCTCCATCCGCGGCAGCGGGGAGGGCGACCGCGAGCAGCACGACGTCGCCGCCATGTACGAGGTGGTCAGGCGGCGGTTCCGCCGCTACCTGGAGGAGAGCTCCAGGAGCGGCGAGGTCGCCCGGATGGGCGAGACCGGCGAGCCCGGTGGTCACCGGACCGACGACGAACCGTCACCCGGGAAGTTCGCCTACCCGCCTAACCTGGTGGTGGTGGACGGAGCAAGGCCCCAGGCCGAGGCGGCGCGCCGCGCGCTGGACGAGCTCGGCATCGAGGACGTCGCCGTCTGCGGCCTGGCCAAGCGCCTGGAGGAGGTGTGGCTGCCCGGCGACGAGGACCCGGTGATCCTGCCGCGCACCGGGGAGGGCCTGTACCTGCTCCAGCGGCTGCGCGACGAGGCGCACCGCTTCGCCATCGCCTACCACCGGCAGAAGCGGGCCAAGGCCCTGACCGGCAGCAGCCTGGACGAGCTCCCCGGGCTGGGCCCGGCGCGAAGGTCCGCCCTGATCAAGGAGTTCGGCTCGGTGAAGAGACTTGCCTCGGCCTCGGCCGAGGAGATCGCGAACGTGCCCGGCATCGGCCCCAAGCTGGCCGAGACCGTGCACGCGCACCTGTCCGGCGGCCCCGCCGGACGGGGCGGGGAGGGTGACGGGGCCTCAGCAGGAGACACCACTGACGGGGAAGGAGACACATGACGGTCGAACTGGGCGGGGAGCTGCCGCCCGAGGTGGTCATCGTCACCGGGATGTCCGGTGCGGGCCGCAGCACGGCGGCCAGGGCCCTGGAGGACCTGGACTGGTTCGTGGTGGACAACCTGCCACCGGGCCTTCTGCCCACGATGATCGAGCTGGCCGGCCGCACGCACGGGGCGGTCCCCCGGGTCGCGGTGGTCGTGGACGTGCGCTCACTGGCCTTCACCGAGGACCTGCTGTCCACGGTGGAGGAGCTGCGCAAGCGCGACATCGTCGCACGGGTGCTCTACCTGGAGGCGGGGGACGACGCCCTGGTCCGCCGCTTCGAGGGGGTGCGCAGGCCGCACCCGCTCCAGGGCGACGGCCGCCTGACCGACGGCATCGCGCGCGAGCGCGAGACGCTGCTCGCCGTCCGCGGCGAGGCGGACCTGGTCATCGACACCTCTCAGCTCAACGTGCACCAGCTCAAGGCGCGGGTGATCGGCTTCTTCGGGGAGAGCGACGAGTCCCGGCCGCGCGCCAACGTGGTCTCCTTCGGCTTCAAGCACGGGCTCCCCGTGGACGCCGACCTCGTCCTCGACTGCCGTTTCCTCCCCAACCCCCACTGGGTGCCGGAGCTCAGGCCCATGAACGGCCGCGACGCGCCGGTGAGCGACTACGTGCTGTCCCAGGACGGGGCCAAGGAGATGCTGGAGGCGTACTCGGAGGTCCTCAGGCTGACCATCGCCGGATACCAGCGCGAGGGCAAGCACTACATGACCCTCGCGGTGGGCTGTACCGGCGGCAAGCACCGGAGCGTGGCCATGGCCGAGCAGTTCGCCGACCGGCTGCGCGGACAGGGGGTGGACGTGCACGTCGTGCACCGCGACGTGGGCCGGGAGTAGGGGAGGGGACACGCGCGGGGACGGACGGCCGGCCGGAACCGGGCCGGTCGCGCGCCCGGGGGCGGCAGGGCGGGTCAACCGAATCGCCAAGAGGGGCGTCTTCCCCTAGATTGGCCCGGTCACCGCTGGTGCCGTTCCCCGCGCGGACGGGACGCCGGCGGACCGGGGGCGTGTGCCGACCTGCTGCCCGCCGTCCTCGGCGGCACGGTCCGGCGCGTCCGCTGCAGTCGGGACGAGGGGGCAGGCCACAGCCATGGCGAGAAGCACCGGGCCGGACGGGGACGGGCCGCGCCCACCCCGGGTGGTCGCGCTGGGCGGGGGGCACGGGCTGCACGCCTCCCTCTCCGCCCTGCGAAGGGTGACCACCGACGTGACGGCGGTCGTCACGGTCGCCGACGACGGTGGTTCCAGCGGTCGGCTCCGGCAGGAGCTGGGGGTCCTCCCGCCCGGTGACCTGCGCATGGCGCTCGCCGCCCTGTGCGGGGACGACGAGTGGGGCCACACCTGGAGCCAGGTGCTCCAGCACCGGTTCAGCTCGGAGGGCGAGCTGCACGGCCACGCCGTGGGCAACCTGCTCATCGTGGCCCTGTGGGAACTCCTGGGCGACTCCGTCGCCGGACTGGACTGGGTCGGGCAGCTGCTCGGCGCCCACGGCAGGGTCCTGCCGATGTCCTCGGTCCCGCTGGAGATCGCCGCCGAGGTCTCGGGCCTGGACCCGGAGCGGCCCGACGAGCTGACGACGGTGCGCGGGCAGGTGGCGTGCGCCAGCACCAGCGGCCGGGTGCGCTCCGTCTCCCTGATCCCCGAGGCCCCGCCCGCGAGCCCGCAGGCCGTCAAGGCGGTGCGCGAGGCCGACTGGATCGTGTTCGGCCCCGGGTCCTGGTTCACGAGCGTGCTCCCGCACCTGCTGGTCCCCGATCTGGCCCACGCGCTGGTCACCACCCGGGCGCGGCGGCTGGTGACCCTCAACCTGTCCCCGCAGAGGGGCGAGACCGACGACTTCCGGCCCGAGACCTACCTGGAGGTCCTGCGCGAGCACGCCCCCAAGCTGGGGGTGGACGTGGTGCTGGCCGACCGCGGCACCGTCGACGACGCGGAGCCGCTGCGGGCGGTCACGCGTGAGCTGGGCGGACGCCTGGAACTGGGCGACCTGTCGCGCTCCGACGGCAGCCCCCGCCACGACGCCGAGCTGCTGGCGGCGGCCTTCGAGCGGATCCTGGTCGACTGACGGGTTCCCCCGGCCGCCGGCCGGGGAAGACCGGCGTCATGGCCGAACGGAACGTGTACCTGGAGCGCGTCTACGACGAGGTGCGGGACCGGGGCGGCGGGAAACCTCCGGGACCCCGCTTCCTCGTGGACCGGCTGTGGCCGCGCGGGGTGGGCAAGGCCTCCATGGAGGGCGTCCGCTGGGTCCGGGAGGCGGCTCCGAGCAGTGGGCTGCGCGCCTGGTTCGGCCACGACCCGGAGCGCTTCCGCGAGTTCGCCGAGCGCTACCGGGCGGAGCTGGACTCGCGCCCCGACGCGCTGTCGCCGATCCTCGACGCCGCCCGCCGGGGGCCGGTCACGCTCCTGTACGCCGCGAAGGACGCGGAGCACAACCACGCCGTCGTCCTGCGCGACCGCTTGGAGGAGCTCCTGCCGGGGGCGGGGGGCAATTGACCCCACACCGACACGAAGGCCGACAGCACCCCGGCGGGGAGGGAGGGCGAGGGGGCGACACGCCGTCCGGGGGTCGGCACCGAGCGTCCCGTAACGTAGTCTGCCTCGGAGAAAGTCCCCGGCGGCCAGCCCGCGGGGGCGCATCCCCGGTACCGAGCGCGCGGTGCCGGTTCGGGCTGTTCCAAGGGGAGGATCGCAGCGATGGCGATGACCGGCGTGGTGAAGGATGAGTTGAGCCGTCTGGCCATTCTCAAGCCATGCTGCCGCAAGGCGGAGGTGTCCACCATCCTGCGTTTCACCGGGGGACTGCACCTGGTGGGCGGGCGGATCGTGATCGAGGCCGAGCTCGACACCGGTGCGGCCGCGCGGCGTCTGCGCAAGGACATCTCGGAGGTGTTCGGACACGAGTCCGAGGTGGTCGTGCTCTCCCCGAGCGGGCTGCGCAAGGGCAACCGGTACGTGGTGCGGGTGATCAAGGACGGCGAGTCCCTGGCCCGCCAGACGGGCCTGGTGGACAACAACGGCCGCCCGGTGCGGGGCCTGCCCCGGCACGTGGTGGCGGGAGGGGCCTGCGACTCCGAGTCGGCGTGGCGGGGCGCGTTCATCGCGCACGGCTCCCTGACCGAGCCGGGCAGGTCGATGTCCCTGGAGGTCACCTGCCCCGGGCCGGAGGCCGCGCTGGCGCTGGTCGGCGCCGCCCGCCGCCTCAAGGTGCACGCCAAGGCGCGGGAGGTGCGCGGAGTCGACCGCGTGGTGGTCCGCGACGGCGACTCCATCGGCGCCCTCCTGACCCTGCTGGGCGCGCACCAGAGCGTGCTGGCGTGGGAGGAGCGCCGGATGAGGCGGGAGGTGCGGGCGACCGCGAACCGCCTGGCCAACTTCGACGACGCCAACCTGCGGCGCAGCGCGCGTGCGGCGGTCGCGGCCGGGGCGCGCGTGGAGCGGGCCCTGGAGATCCTGGGGGACGAGGCGCCCAAGCACCTCGTCGCGGCGGGCCAGCTGCGCCTGGCGCACAAGCAGGCGTCGCTGGAGGAGCTGGGCCAGCTGTCCGTTCCGCCGCTGACCAAGGACGCCATCGCCGGCCGCATCCGCAGGCTCCTCGCGATGGCCGACAAGCGGGCGAGCGACCTGGGCATCGAGGGGACCGAGGCCAACCTCACTCCGGACATGCTCGTCCCCTGAGCCCCGGCAGGGCGGGGGAAGGGCGGCAACAGGGCCGCAATGCGGATGTTCGGCTTTGTTAACTGGGAAAACTCCCGGATAACTTCCGAAAATGGTATAGACCTCTTAGCTTTGCGATGTCAGGATGGTCGCGAACCCGCGAGGGGTGGCGGGTCGCTGGACGCGGGGTCGGAACGGCTCCCCGTCGACATTCCGCTAGGCTCTTTGTGAACACCTGTTACGCGTTCACGCTGTTCAACACGGTTGGGTCGGGCTGTACCAGTCCGGTTTCCCCGGGAGTGTGCGAACGCGCGGGTGAAACTGATGTGCGACATATGAGGAGATTGGTTCCGTGACCATCCGTGTAGGCGTCAACGGCTTCGGTCGGATCGGCCGCAACTTCTGGCGCGCGGTCGCCGCCGGCGGCAGCGACATCGAAATCGTCGCGGTCAACGACCTCACCGACACCAAGACGCTCGCGCACCTGCTCAAGTACGACACCGTGCTCGGCACCCTCGACGGCGACGTCGAGGTCGGTGACGACTTCATCCGCGTCGGCGACAAGAACATCAAGGTCCTCGCCGAGCGCGACCCGGCCCAGCTGCCCTGGTCCGACCTCGGCGTGGACGTCGTCATCGAGTCCACCGGCCGCTTCACCAAGGCCGAGGACGCCAAGAAGCACATCGCCGCGGGCGCCAAGAAGGTCATCATCTCCGCGCCCGCCAAGGGCGAGGACCTGACCGTCGTGATGGGCGTCAACGACGACAAGTACGACCCCGCGAGCCACCACGTCATCTCCAACGCCTCCTGCACCACCAACTGCGTGGCGCCCATGGCGAAGGTGCTCCTGGACAGCTTCGGCATCGTCCAGGGCCTGATGACCACGGTGCACGCGTACACCAACGACCAGGTCATCCTGGACTTCCCGCACTCGGACCTGCGTCGTGCCCGCGCGGCCGCGCAGAACATCATCCCGACCACCACCGGCGCCGCCAAGGCCACCGCCCTGGTCATCCCCGAGCTCGCGGGCAAGCTGGACGGCATGGCCATGCGCGTCCCCGTCCCGGACGGCTCCGCCACCGACCTGGTCGTCACCCTGGAGCGCCCGGCCACCAAGGACGAGGTCAACGCCGCGTTCAAGGCCGCGGCCGAGGGCCCGCTCAAGGACGTCCTGGTCTACACCGAGGACGAGATCGTCTCGTCCGACATCGTCGGCACCCCGCCCTCCTGCACCTTCGACTCGAAGATGACGATGGTCGCGGGCAACCAGGTCAAGATCCTCGGCTGGTACGACAACGAGTGGGGTTACTCCAACCGCCTCGCCGACCTGGCCAAGCTGGTCGGCTCCAGCCTGTAACGCCCCGGCCCCCTGGCCACCGGCGCGTGAGACGGCACCCCTTCGCCCGCAGTGCGCGCGGAGGGGTGCCGTCGTGAGCACCCCCCGGCCGTACCGTCCGGGACAGAGCAGACCACACCCCAACGAGGAGACCAGCATGCGGACGATCGACGACCTCGACGTCTCCGGCAAGCGCGTGTTCGTCCGGGCCGACCTGAACGTGCCCCTGGACGGAGAACGCATCACCGACGACGGTCGCATCCGCGCGGCCCTGCCGACCATCGTCAAGCTCCGTGAGCGCGGCGCCCGCGTCATCGTCGCCGCGCACCTGGGCCGCCCCAAGGGCGCCCCGGACCCCCGCTACTCCCTGCGGCCGGTCGCCGCCCGGCTGGGCGAACTGCTGGGCGCCGAGGTGGCCTTCGCCGCCGACACCGCGGGCGAGTCCGCCCGGGCGACCGCCGCCTCCCTCCGGGACGGCGGGGTCGCGCTGCTGGAGAACGTGCGCTTCGAGCCCGGGGAGACCAGCAAGGACGACGCCGAGCGGGGCGAGCTCGCCGACCGCTTCGCCGAGCTCGCCGAGCTGTACGTCGGCGACGCCTTCGGCGCCGTGCACCGCAAGCACGCCAGCGTCTACGACCTCCCCGGCAAGCTCCCGCACGCCGTCGGCGGGCTCGTCCTGACCGAGGTCGAGGTCCTGCGCACGCTCACAGCCGACCCCCGGCGCCCCTACGCGGTGGTCCTGGGCGGCTCCAAGGTCTCCGACAAGCTCGGCGTCATCGACAACCTGCTGGGCACCGCGGACCGCATCCTCATCGGCGGCGGCATGGTGTTCACGTTCCTCAAGGCCAAGGGCTACGAGGTCGGCTCCAGCCTGCTGGAGGCCGACCAGCTCGACACCGTGCGCGGCTACCTGGAGCGCGCCGAGCGCGAGGGCGTGGAGATCGTCCTGCCCGTCGACGTCGTCGCGGCCGAGAAGTTCGCCGCCGACGCCCCGCACGCCCCGGTCGACGTCGAGGCCATCCCGGCCGACCGGATGGGCCTGGACATCGGCCCGAGGAGCCAGGAGCTCTTCGCCGGGAAGCTGGCCGACGCCAGGACCGTGTTCTGGAACGGCCCGATGGGCGTCTTCGAGATGGAGCCGTACGCGGGCGGCACCCGTGCCCTGGCCCGGGCCCTGGTCGACTCGGACGCGTTCACCGTGGTCGGCGGCGGGGACTCCGCCGCGGCCGTGCGCGCGCTGGGCTTCGACGAGGAGGCCTTCGGCCACATCTCCACCGGCGGGGGCGCCAGCCTGGAGTACCTGGAGGGCAAGGACCTGCCGGGCATCGACGCCCTCCGGTAGGACCGCGCCCCCGGAAGGCCGACGCACACGGTCGGCCACCGACCCGATCCCTCCCAGACAGGAAGTACGAACATGGCCAAGCGCCTGCCGCTCATCGCGGGCAACTGGAAGATGAACAACAACCACCTGGAGGCCATCGCGCTCGTCCAGAAGCTGGCGTTCGGGCTGAACGACAAGGACTACGACAACGCCGAGGTCGTCGTCCTGCCGCCGTTCACCGACCTGCGCAGCGTCCAGACGCTGGTCGACGGCGACAAGCTCAAGATCGGCTACGGCGCACAGGACATCTCCGCGCAGGACAAGGGCGCCTACACCGGTGAGATCTCCGGCGCCATGCTCGCCAAGCTCGACTGCTCCTACGTGCTGGTGGGCCACTCCGAGCGCCGCGAGTACCACAACGAGGACGACGCCCTGGTCAACGCCAAGGTGAAGGCGGCCTACAGGCACGGCATCGTGCCGATCCTGTGCGTCGGGGAGGGCCTGGAGGTCCGCAAGGCGGGACAGCAGGTCGAGCACGTCCTGGCCCAGCTGGACGGCGCCCTCAAGGAGGTCACGGCCGAGCAGGCCGAGCGGATCGTGGTCGCCTACGAGCCCGTGTGGGCCATCGGCACCGGAGAGGTCGCCACCCCCGGGGACGCCCAGGAGGTGTGCGCGGCGATCCGCGCCCGCCTGGCCGAGCTCTACTCGCCCGAGGTCGCGGGCGCGGTGCGCGTGCTCTACGGCGGCTCGGTCAAGGGCGACAACGCCCCCGGCATCATGGCCGAGGACGACGTCGACGGCGCCCTGGTCGGCGGCGCGTGCCTCAAGGCGGACGAGTTCGTCAAGGTGATCCGCTTCGGCGAGAAGTAGTCCCCGGGCGCCTCGTGCCGTCCCGCCCGTCACCCTTCGATGTCGAACGGTGACGGGCGGAGTGCCCGACAGGTCCGCCGGTCGGGCTAGACTTCGCTGTGGGGTTCTCCGTGCCTCGCGGTTTCCCCACCCGTGCCGCCAAGGCACGGTAAAATCCGAAATTGTCCCCGGTCTCCTCCTTCCCCTTCTCCGTACAGGCCCGGTGCCGCGGCGCCGCCGCCGGTACGGGCGGGAAATGGGGGATCGAGGTTTCCATCCCCCCGCTGCGGGGTCGAGCTACGGGTGAGCGTGTGATCCTCGGTCTGTCCATCTTCGTGATGCTTCTCAGCGTGCTGTTGGTCCTCCTGGTGCTCATGCACAAGGGCAAGGGCGGCGGCCTCTCCGACATGTTCGGCGGTGGCGTCACGTCCTCGCTCGGCGGATCCTCGGTGGTCGAACGCAACCTGGACCGGATGACCATCGTCATCGCGGTGGCGTGGATCCTCTCGATCGTCGTTCTCGGCCTGCTGATCAACCGGGGCATGTGACCCGCGAGCCGCGGGGCGCCCCCAGTCCACAGTCAAGCTCGCCCGATCATCCGGTGGGCCAGTTCGCTGAAGGAGTTTTTCGTGGGTAGTGGCAGTGCCATCCGTGGCAGCCGTGTCGGAGCCGGCCCGATGGGCGAGGCGGAGCGGGGCGAGGCAGCCCCGCGCGTGCGGGTTCCGTTCTACTGCGCGAACCTGCACGAGGTCGTGCCCAGTTTCGCGAGCGAAGCTCTGGTTCCCGACGAGTGGGACTGCCCGCGCTGCGGCTTCCCCGCGGGCAAGGACAAGGCGAACCCCCCCTCACCGCCGCGCACCGAGCCCTACAAGACCCACCTGGCGTATGTGAAGGAGCGCCGCAGCGAGGAGGAGGGCAAGCTCATCCTGAACGAGGCCCTCGCCAAGCTGCGTGCCGACCGCGCCGTGGTCGAGGCCCACATGAGGGCCGCCGCCGCGCAGAACTAGGCCGGGGTCCCGAAGACCTCGCGGAAGGGGTCCGTCGCCGTCGCGACGGGCCCCTTCCCGCGTTCGCGGCCGCCGCGGCGCTCGCGGCCGGCCCCTCTCGCCCGGAAGACCTCCGCTGTCACGGAGCGTGTGTGCTTAAAGTCGGAGAGTGGTGAAATTCGGGCCAGGTCGACTGAAAACCCTCCTTAGACATGAAGAAGGGAACAACTCTCTCATTCTCGGGACTGATGTGGCTGGTGGGACATAGGGTGATCGCCACGCACACCCCCGAAGCCCCTTGAGGAGATGGTGTCGATGTCAGCGTGTCCTACCGGTGGGGACCACGACTGGATTCTCGGCGACGACCGCAAGTTCCAGTGCGCCAAGTGCGGGGCTCAGAGCGCCCGGCGGTTCTGAGCCCCGGGACCGGGCTGCACGGTTCCGCGTCCGGCGAGCTCGCCCTTCTCCATGGCACGCCAGGTCACCGGCTCTCCCAGCGTCTCGGCCACCCCCTTGGCCCAGCGCTCCAGGGGAGCGAACTGCTCCGGCCCCTCCGGAAGCACGGTGCGGCCCTGGTAGGGCATGCCGTCGAGGACGATGACCTCGCCGTTGAGCCGCAGCTCGGTCTCGTACTCGTTCGCGTTGGGCCTCATGGACCGGACTCTAGTGGGCTGCCGCCCCGGCCGCCCGGACTTTGGCGGGATTGGCCGGGCGCGGCCACCGCCGGGCCCGTTCCAGGGGGTCGCGCCGCACGGAGCACCCGAAAGAGTTGGAAGAATGGGGGCATGGCCTCCCCCGAAAACGCGGACGTGCCCCCTGCGGCGCGGGGCATCCCCTCGGACCTGACCCAGCCCCCCGGCGGTGTCTCGCACCTGCGCCGGTACGTCAGCCTGCGCGGCCCCAACACGCGGATGTGGATGACCGCCGCGTACTTCTCGGGCGCCCTCACCCTGGGCTTCCTGGTCGTCCTGGGATCCATGGTCTGGCACGTGCTGCGCGAGGAGACCACGGTCGGCTCGGTCTCGCTGTGGGCGGTGGCCGGCCTGACCATGCTCTTCGTCGGACCGGGGAGCAACCTCCTCATGGTGCGGGGCCTGCCCCAGCGCATCACCCGCCAGGGCATCAGCGCCGACAGCGACGGCGTCACGGTCCTCCAGGAGCGCAAGTGGTGGTTCCCGGGCGAGGGGACGTTCATCGCGTGGCCCGAGATCCGCCGCGTCCGCGAGGTGCACACGGGCGGGCGCCGGCTGACGTACTTCATCGAGTTCGTGCTCGACACCCACCGCACCGGGACCGAGCTGCCGAGCTGGGCGGAGACCGCCGAGAGCCTCGGACTGGACCCGGTGGACGCGCCCACGCAGTTCTACGTGCAGGTGCCCAAGGAGCACAAGGAGCGGATCCTGCGGATGGTGGAGCGCACCGCGCCGCTGCCCTCCGTCGTGGAGCGGACCCCGCCGCTACGGTGAGGCGCGCCCGTCCAGCCGCCGGGTCAGCTCCGCGGCGGCGTCGCGCGCCCTCCCGGCGAGCGCCTGCGGGGTCACCGGTCGCGCGCTCGGGACCGTCAGGCTGATCGCCGCGGCGGGGTGGCCGTTGTGGTCCGAGGCCGCCGCCGCCACCGACACGAACCCCTCGGTGACCTGGCCGTCCTCGATGGACCAGCCCTGGCGCCGCTCCTGCTCCAGGAGCCGCCGCAGCTCCCCGGGGGTGGTCGGCCCGCGCCCGGTGCGGTCGGTGAACGCCGCCGCGTCGGGGTACAGGGCACGCACCTGGGCGCGCGGCAGGCGCGCCAGCATCGCCCGCCCCGACGCGGTCAGGTGCGCGGGCAGGCGCACCCCCACCCCGGTGATCAGCGGCGCGGCGTGCGGCGGCTGCTCCTTGAGCAGGTACAGGGTGTCGGCCCCGTGCAGCACGCCCAGGTGGGCGGTCGCGCCGGTGCTCTCGGTGAGCTGGTGCAGCAGGGGGCGGGCCAGCCGTTCCACGCCGTCGTGGCGCAGATAGGCGGAGCCGATCTCGAACGCCGCCACGCCGAGGCCCCAGCGGCGCTCCTCCGGAAGGTGGGTCACGAACCCCTCCTCCGCCATGGCCTCCAGCAGCTGGTAGACGCTGGAGCGCGGGAGGCCGAGCCCGGCGGCGATGGCCGAGGCGGACACCGGACCGGGGCGCGCCGCCAGGAACCGGAGCAGCCGCAGGGCCCGTGTCGCGGCCGGAACGAGGCTCATGCGCCGATTGTCCCACGCCCCGCCGTCCCCGGCAGGTGCCGAACGGCCCCGGCCCGCCCGTCTCCTCCACCCAGGGCGGCGCGGACCTGGGCGCGGAAGGCCTACCGGCCGTCCCGGGTCTCCGGCGGCGGTGCGGGGCGCGGAGGGGGAACCCCCTGCGCCCGGTCCCGGCGCCTTCGCCCTATCCTCGAAAGAACCGTTGAGACCTCGGCCGGCCCCGCCGCGCAGATCTCCGGAAAAGTCTCCAACCAGGGAACACGATGCGACCATCCGACCTCGCGCACGAGCACGGTATCTCGACCCAGGCGGTACGCAACTACGAGCGGGACGGGTTCCTGCCGCCCGCAGAGCGGACCCCCAGCGGCTACCGGGTCTACACCGAGGCGCACGCGGCGGCCCTGCGCGCCTACCTCGCCCTGGTCCCGGCCCACGGGTACCCGTCCGCGGGCAGGATCATGCGGGCGCTCCACGACGGCCGGACCGAGGACGCCCTGGAGGCCATCGACCGGGGCCACCTCCAGCTGCTCCGCGACCGGGAGACCCTCGCCGCGGTGCGGGAGGCGGTCGGCCGCCTGGCGGGGCGGGCCGGCGCCGCTCCTGAGCCGACGGCGGACACCGGGACCCGCACCGTCGGCGCGCTCGCGCGCCGCCTGGGCGTCACCCCGGCGACCCTGCGCAACTGGGAGGCCGCCGGCATCCTCGCCCCCGGGCGCGACCCCTCCACCGGTTACCGCGTGTTCGGCCCGCACGACGTCCGCGACGCCGAGCTGGCCCACCTCCTCCGGCGCGGGGGCCACCCCCTGGGGCACATCGCCGCGGTGGTCGAGCGGATCCGGACGGCGGGGGGCGCCGACACCCTGGCCGGCGCCCTGGAGGACTGGCAGGGCAGGCTGACCGCGCGGGGCGCGGCCATGCTCCACGCGGCCGCCCTGCTCAGCCGGGTCCTGGACGCGCGGACGCGGGTCGGGTCGGGCCGGACCTCGGGGGCGCCGCCCGGCTGAGGACCGGACGCGCCGGAGCCGCGCCCGTCCGCCCCGGCCGCGGTCGGCGGAGGGCGCCCGCGTCTGAGATGTCAGACGGAACCGCCGTGTCAGCGCTTCACCCGGGGCCGTCCGGGCGGTCCAATGGGGGCATGTCCACAGCAGTTCCTCCCGTCGTCGTCGGCGGCGCCCCGCTCACCCCGGCCCAGGTCCTCGACGTCGCGCGCCACGGCGCCCGCGTCATCCTCTCCGAGGAGTCCCGCAAGGCCGTCCGGCACGGCCGGGAACGGGTCGAGGCCCTCGCCCGGGGCGAGGTCCCCGCCTACGGGGTCAGCACGGGCTTCGGCGCGCTCGCCACCCGCCACATCGCCCCCGACCTGCGCGCCCGTCTCCAGCGCTCGCTCATCCGCTCGCATGCGGCGGGCACCGGGCCCGAGGTCGAGCGCGAGGTCACACGCGCCCTCATGCTCCTGCGCCTGCGCACCCTGGCCTCCGGCAGCACCGGCGTCGAGGCCGCCACCGTCGAGACCCTCGCCGCCCTGCTCAACGCCGGGATCACACCGGTCGTCCACGAGTACGGCAGCCTCGGCTGCTCCGGCGACCTGGCGCCGCTGTCGCACGTGGCGCTCGCGCTTATGGGCGAGGGCGACGTGCGCGACGCGGCCGGTGAGGCCAAGCCCGCCTCCACCGCGCTGCACGAGGCCGGGATCCGCCCGGTGGAACTGGGCGCCAAGGAGGGCCTGGCCCTCATCAACGGCACCGACGGCATGCTCGGCATGCTCGTGCTGGCCTGCACGGACCTGGAGCGGTTGCTCAAGGTCGCCGACATCACCGCCGCGATGAGCGTCGAGGCGCTGCTGGGCACCGACAGGGTGTTCGCCGACGAGCTCCAGCGGCTGCGCCCGCACCCGGGGCAGGCCGCCTCCGCCGCCAACCTGCGCGCCCTGCTGGCCGACTCCCCGATCGTCGCCTCCCACCGCGGCCCCGACTGCAACCGCGTCCAGGACGCCTACTCCCTGCGCTGCGCCCCCCAGGTCGCGGGAGCGGCGCGCGACACCCTCGCCCACGCCCTCCTCGTGGCCGGGCGCGAACTCGACAGCGTCATCGACAACCCCGTCGTGCTCGACGACGGTCGGATCGAGTCCAACGGCAACTTCCACGGGGCGCCCGTCGCCTACGTCCTCGACTTCCTCGCCATCGCGGTCGCCGACACCGCGTCCATCGCGGAGCGCCGCACCGACCGCATGCTCGACGTGTCCCGCTCCCACGGGCTGCCCGCCTTCCTCGCCGACGACCCCGGCGTGGACTCCGGGCACATGATCGCCCAGTACACGCAGGCCGCCATCGTCTCCGAACTGAAGCGCCTGGCCGTCCCCGCCAGCGTCGACTCCATCCCCAGCTCGGCCATGCAGGAGGACCACGTGTCCATGGGCTGGTCGGCCGCCCGCAAGCTGCGCCGCGCCGTGGACGGCCTGACCAGCGTGCTCGCGGTGGAACTGCTCACCGCCGCCCGCGCCCTGGACCTGCGGTCGCCGCTGCGGCCCGGCCCGGCCACCGGCGCCGTCCTGCGCGCCGTCCGGGAGAGGGTCGACGGCCCCGGCCCCGACCGCCACCTGGCCCCCGAGATCGCCGCCGTCGCGGCCATGGTCGCCGACGGATCCGTGGTCGGGGCGGCCGAGACCGTCACCGCGCTCGCCTGACCCCGGCGCGGCCCGGCACCGGGCCGCGCCGGCCCACCACGAACGAGGAGCCCCGCATGAGCACCCCGCGTACCGTCCGAGCCGCGCGCGGCACCGCACTGTCCGCCAAGGGCTGGCCGCAGGAGGCCGCCCTGCGCATGTTCCACAACAACCTCGACCCCGAGGTCGCCGAGCACCCCGAGGAGCTGGTGGTCTACGGCGGTACCGGCAAGGCGGCGCGGGACTGGCGCAGCTTCGACCGCATCACCGCCTCCCTGCGCGACCTGGAGGGGGACGAGACGCTGCTCGTGCAGTCCGGCCGGCCGGTCGGCATCATGCGCACCCACGAGTGGGCCCCGCGCGTGCTGATCGCCAACGGCAACCTCGTGGGGGACTGGGCGAACTGGCCCGAGTTCCGCCGCCTGGAGGCCCGGGGCCTCACCATGTACGGGCAGATGACCGCCGGGTCGTGGATCTACATCGGCACCCAGGGCATCCTCCAGGGCACCTACGAGACCTTCGCCGCCGTCGCCGCCAAGAGGTTCGGCGGAACGCTCGCCGGGACGATCACCCTCACCGCGGGCCTCGGCGGCATGGGGGGAGCGCAGCCGCTCGCCGTCACCATGAACGACGGCGTGGCCGTCGTGGTCGAGTGCGACGGCAGCCGCATCGACCGCCGCATCGAGCACCGCTACCTCGACGTGCGCGCCGACGGCCTCGACCACGCCCTCGACCTCGCCGTGAAGGCGCGGGACGAGCGGCGGCCCCTGTCGATCGGCGTGCTCGGCAACGCCGCCGAGGTGTTCCCCGAACTCCTGCGCCGCGGAGCCCCGGTCGACGTCGTCACCGACCAGACCTCGGCCCACGACCCGCTCGCCTACCTGCCCGCGGGCGTCTGCGTCGAGGACTGGAAGGACCTGGCCCGGGCCGAGCCCGAGGAGTTCACCCTCCGGGCGCGCGAGTCCATGGCGGCGCACGTGGAGGCCATGGTCGGCTTCCTCGACGCGGGCGCCGAGGTGTTCGACTACGGCAACTCCATCCGCGACGAGGCGCGCGAGGGCGGGTTCACCCGGGCGTTCGACTTCCCCGGGTTCGTGCCCGCCTACATCCGCCCGCTCTTCTGCGAGGGCCGCGGGCCGTTCCGCTGGGCCGCGCTGTCCGGGGACCCCGCCGACATCGCGCGCACCGACCGTGCCGTCCTCGACCTGTTCCCCGAGAACGAGCACCTGGCCCGGTGGATCCGCCTGGCGGGGGAGCGGGTGGCGTTCCAGGGGCTCCCCGCCCGCATCTGCTGGCTGGGCCAGGGCGAGCGCGCCGCGGCCGGGCTGAGGTTCAACGAACTGGTCGCCTCCGGCGAGATCTCGGCGCCGCTGGCCATCGGCCGCGACCACCTGGACACGGGCTCCGTGGCCTCCCCCTACCGCGAGACCGAGGGCATGAGGGACGGCTCCGACGCCATCGCCGACTGGCCGCTGCTCAACGCGCTCGTCAACACCTCCTCCGGCGCGTCCTGGGTGTCCGTCCACCACGGCGGCGGCGTGGGCATGGGCCGCTCCCTCCACGCCGGTCAGGTCAGCGTCGCGGACGGCACGGACCTGGCCGCCGCCAAGCTGGAGCGGGTGCTCACCAACGACCCCGCCACGGGCGTCATCCGCCACGTGGACGCCGGGTACCCCGAGGCCGAGCGCGTCGCCGAGGCGCACGGCGTCCGCGTCCCCATGAAGGAGGGCGAGTGAGCTTCGACCGCCTGTGGGCCGACCTGGAGCCCGTGGGACGCGACGCCGGGAGCGGCGGCTACCGCCGCCACGCCTGGACGGGCGCCGACACCGACGCCCGAGCCTGGTTCACGGAGGCCGCGACCGCGCGCGGGCTCGACGTGCGCGCCGACCGCAACGGCAACCTGTGGGCCTGGTGGGGCGCCCCCGGGCCGGGGGCGGTGGCCACCGGGTCCCACCTGGACTCGGTGCCCGACGGAGGGGCCTTCGACGGTCCGCTCGGTGTCGCCTCCGCCCTGGCCGCCGTGGACGAGCTGCGCGGGCGCGGGGTCGCGCCCGCCCGCCCGCTCGCCGTCACGGTGTTCGCGGAGGAGGAGGGCGGCCGGTTCGGCGTCCCGTGCCTGGGCAGCAGGCTGAGCGCGGGAGAGGTCTCCCCCGAACGCGCGCGCGGACTCACCGACTCCTCCGGGGTCACCTGGGGGCAGGCGATGGAGGCCGCCGGGCACGACCCGGCGGCGATGGGCGCCGACCCCGGGGCCCTCGCCGACCTGGACGTGTTCGTGGAGCTGCACGTGGAGCAGGGGCGCGCGCTGGAGGACACCGCGCACCCGGTGGGCGTGGCCGCCTCGATCTGGCCGCACGGCCGCTGGCGGATGGACTTCACCGGACGCGCCGACCACGCCGGGACCACCCGGCTCGACGACCGCAGCGATCCCATGCTGCCCTTCGCGCACGCGATCCTGGCCGCGCGCGCCCAGGCGGAGCGGCACGGCGCCCGCGCCACGGTCGCCAGGGCCCTGATCGACCCCAACGGCACCAACGCCGTCCCGTCGCGGGTCAGCGCCTGGCTGGACGCCCGCGCCGCCGACGCCGCGTCCCTGGAGGCGGTCGTCGACGGGGTCCGCGCGGCCGCGGCGGGCGCCGCACGCGACCACGGCGTGGGCTACGCGATGGACGCCGAGTCCCTCACACCCCTGGTGGAGTTCTCGCACGGCCTCCGCGACCGCCTGGCCGCCGTGGTCGGGGCGGGGGCCCCGGACCCGCGCGTACCGCTGCTGCCCACGGGCGCCGGGCACGACGCGGGCGTGCTCGCCGCCCACGTGCCCACCGCCATGCTGTACGTGCGCAACCCGACCGGGGTGTCCCACTCCCCGCAGGAGTACGCCCGTCCCGAGGACTGCCACGCCGGGGTGCTCGCCCTGGCCGACGTCCTCCAGGACCTCCTCGCCCGCCCCGTCCGCCGGGGCGGCGCCCGGTGACCGGCGCTCTGGGGGCGGTCCCGGGCGGGCCGCCGCGGGCGGGGGGCGCCGCCGCAACCGCTCCGGGCGGGCCGGGGGCCCGGACCGCGGGGGCCCGGACCGCCGGGGGCGGGGCCGAGCCGCGCCGCGTGTGGTGCGAGTGGGCCTGGACCGGGGCCGGGGACGGGAGCCCCGAGTACGGCGTGCTCGTCGAGACCGCCGGGGGCCGCATCACCGCCGTGAGCCCGGGAGCCGCCGCGCCCGCAGGAGCCGAGACCCTCACCGGCCTCACCCTGCCGGGCCTGGCCAACGCGCACTCGCACGCCTTCCACCGGGCCCTGCGCGGGCGCACCCACACCGGCGGCGGGTCGTTCTGGACCTGGCGCGAGGCCATGTACCGCGTCGCGGACCGGCTCGACCCGGACACCTACCTGCGGCTGGCCAGGGCCGCCTACGCGGAGATGGCCCTGGCGGGCGTCACCTGCGTGGGCGAGTTCCACTACCTCCACCACGCCCCCGGCGGGACCCGCTACGCCGACCCCAACGCCATGGGCGCGGCCCTGGTCCGGGCGGCGGCCGAGGCCGGGCTCCGCATCACCCTGCTGGACGTGTGCTACCTGGCCGGCGGCCTGGACCCCGGCGGGGCGCACCGGCCGCTGGAGGGGGCCCAGCGGCGCTTCGGCGACGGCGACGCCGCACGGTGGGCCGACCGGGCGGCCGGGTTCGTTCCCGTCGGTGACCACGCGCTGGCGGGCGCCGCCGTCCACTCGGTACGGGCCGTCCCCGCCGCGCAGCTGCCCGACGTCGTCGCCTACGCCGCCGACCGCGACGCGCCCCTGCACGCCCACCTCTCCGAACAGCCGGCCGAGAACGCGGCCTGTCTGGCCGCCTACGGCCGCACCCCGGCACGGGTGCTCGGCGACGCGGGCGTGCTCACGCCGCGCACCAGCCTCGTGCACGCCACCCACCTCACCGACGACGACGTCGGCGCCGTCCGGCTCTCCGGCGCCACCGTGTGCCTGTGCCCCACCACCGAGCGGGACCTGGCCGACGGCCTGCCCCGCACCGGCGACCTGCTGCCCGCCCCGATCGCCCTGGGCACGGACCAGCACGCCCAGCTCGACCTGTTCGAGGAGGCCCGGGCGGTCGAGCTCCACGAGCGCCTGCGCACCCACAGGCGCGGCACCCTGGGAACCGGCGCGCTCCTGCGCGCCGCCACCGCCCACGGGCACGCCTCCCTCGGCTGGGAGGACGCGGGCGCGCTGCGGGCCGGGGCGCGCGCCGACCTGGTCAACATCCCCCTGGACGGCGTCCGGCTGGCCGGGGCCGACCCCGCGCGCGCCGCCGACGCCGTCGTCTTCGCGGCCTCCGCGGCCGACGTGCGCCACGTGATGGCCGACGGCCGCTGGACCGTCCGCGACGGCGTCCACACGCTCGTGCCCGACACCGCGCACGAACTCGACACGGTGATCAAGGAGATCCACTGATGGCCGACGTGCCCGAGAGCATCCTCATCGACGACATCGCCACCCTGGTCACCAACGACCCCTCCCGGGGCCGCGGCGCCGTGGGCGAGATCCGGGACGCCGCCCTGGTGGTGCAGGGCGGCAGGGTGGCCTGGGCGGGCCCGCGCTCCCAGGCGCCGGACGCCGACGCGAGGGTCGACGCGGCCGGGCGCTGCGTCGTCCCGGGTTTCGTGGACAGCCACTCCCACATCGTGTTCGCGGGGAACCGCAGCCGCGAGTTCGCCGCGCGCATGAGCGGGCAGCCGTACTCGGCGGGCGGCATCCGCACCACCGTCGCCGCCACCCGCGAGGCCTCCGACGCCGACCTGCTCGCGGGGGCGCGGCGCCTCGTGGGCGAGGCCCGCGCCCAGGGCACGACCACCCTGGAGGTCAAGTCCGGCTACGGGCTCACCACGCGCGACGAGGAGCGCTGCCTGGCCGTCGCCGCCCGGGTCACCGACGAGGTGACCTTCCTCGGCGCGCACGTGGTCGCCCCCGAGTACGCCGACGACCCCGCGGGCTACCTGGACCTGGTCACCGGTCCCATGATGGACGCCTGCGCGCCCCACGCGAGGTGGGTCGACGTCTTCTGCGAGCGCGGCGCCTTCGACGAGGACGCCTCCCGCCGCGTCCTCACCGCGGGGAGGGAGCGCGGCCTGCTGCCCAGGGTGCACGGCAACCAGCTGGGCGAGGGGCCGGGCGTGCGCCTGGCCGTCGAACTCGGCGCCGCCTCCGTGGACCACTGCACCCACCTGTCCGCCGCCGACGTGGAGGCCCTGGCCGAGGCCGGCGGACGCCCCGAGCCCACGGTCGCCACCCTGCTCCCGGGCGTGGACTTCTCCACCCGCCAGCCCTACCCGGACGCACGCGCCCTCATCGACGCGGGGGCGGTCGTCTCCCTGGCCAGCGACTGCAACCCCGGTTCCTGCTTCACCTCCAGCCTGGCCTTTTGCATCGCCGTCGCGGTCCGCGACATGGGCATGACCCCGGACGAGGCGGTGTGGGCCGCGACGGCGGGCGGTGCGCGGGCCCTGCGCCGCACCGACGTCGGCCACCTCGCCCCGGGCGCGCGCGCCGACCTCACCCTGCTCGACGCGCCCGACCACGTCCACCTGGCCTACCGCCCCGGGGTCCCGCAGGTCGCGGCGGTCTGGAAGGACGGGGAGCTGGTCGCCGGACGGCCCTGACCCGGGGCCGCCCGCCCGGACGACGGAGTATGACGCGGGGAGGTCCGGGGCCCGTGAAAAGCCGTCCGAACTCAACGGGCGGCTAACGTCCGCGAAACCTGGGCCGCCCACTCTGGTTCCACGTCGGTGCGCGTCCCGCCGCCGCGGAACAGCGTCGTTCCGGGGCGGCGGGTGCACCTTCTCCCAGGGAGGGCCGCAGTGAGCCTTTGGCGGATCAGGACGGCTGTCGAGGACCGGCCGGGCGGGCTCGCCGGGGTCGTCGGCGCCCTCGCGCGCTGCGGCGGGGACATCGTCGGACTCTCCATCCACACGGACGTGTCCGGGGTGGTCGACGAGTTCGTCGTCGACATCCCCGGCGACCACGCCGTCGCCGTCCGGGCGCTCGGCGAGCACTGCCCCACCGGCACGGTCACGGCCGTCCCCGCCCAGAGGCGCGAGGTCGGGGACGACGTCACCCGGGCGCTGCTGCTCACCGCGAGGCTGCGGTCGCACCCCAACGGGCTCCCCGACGCCCTGGCCGAACTCCTGGCGGCGGACGGGGCCCACTGGACCAACCTGACCAGTGTCGAGGAGGCCGCCGATCCGGCGGGCACCGCCATGCTGGTGCCCGTCGGACCGCTCCGCGGCGTCCTCGTCCGGCGGCGGTCGCACGCCTTCACCTGGACGGAGTCGAGCCGGGCCGAGGCGCTGGTGCGCTCGGTGATGCCCTCGACCGGGCCGGTGCCCACCGACCGGACCGTCCGTACCGCCGGGGGCGAGGAGCTGTCCCTGCGCCAGGTGCGCGAGGCCGACGCGCCCGCGCTGAGCGGCCTCCACCGGCGCTGCTCGGCGGAGACCGTGCGCAGCCGCTACTTCGCGGGGATGGCGGAGCTGAGCCCGTACATGCTGAGGGTGTTCTGCGACCCCGGGCGCGGGCTCACCCTGGCGGTGCGCCCCCGGGGCGGGGAGGACCCGGTGGCCCTGGGCCACCTGATGTACACCCTCGACCCGGGGGTCGGCGAGATCGCCTTCCTGGTGGAGGACGCCTGGCAGGGGCGCGGGGTGGGCACCGCCCTGGCCCGCGAGCTGACCGTGATCGCCGCGGACTGGGGCCTGGCCGAGGTGCGGGCGGAGACCGCGCTGGCCAACGCCGGGATGATGCGGATCATGCGGCGCTTCGGCGCCTCCGTGCGCTTCCACGGGGAGGGCGGCCCGTACGTGCAGGCCCGGGTTCCGGTCGCCGAGGCGCTGCAGGGGGGACCGGGCGGGGCCGCGCGGCACGGCGGCAGGCTAGCCCGGCTGATGGGCCAGGGCTGAGCGGTCCGGCGGGCGCCGGCCGCGCGGCCCGCGGCGGGACGCGTGTCCGCGGGGCGGGGCCGCGAGGACGCGGGGGCGGCGACCACCGGGGGTGTCGCCGCCCCCGCTCGCGGTTGACGCGATGAGGTGTCTCCTGGGGCACGGGAGGACCGTTCCCCGGAGGTCTCCTGCTGCTACTCGCCGTCGCTGTCCGCGGCGTCGTCGCCGTTCCCGGAATCCTCGGTGGAGGAGGGGGAGGACTTCTTGGTGACGCGGCGCTTCTTCACCGGACGCGAGTAGTCGACGAGGGGCTCCAGGCGGGCTTCGTGCTCCTTGAAGCACTCGCCGCAGGCGTCGACCTCACGGACGGCGCCGTCCCAGGCGAACTGGATGACCTCACTCGCCTCGACCTTCTCCTCGCGAACGGCGTGGGGATCGCAGTACTTGCGCGTGAAGACCTCGGTGACCACGGCGGGGATTTCCCTTCGGTATCGCGTGAATGTGCGGACCCCTTAATCATACACCTGTACGAACGCGGAAACCGGCTGAACGCCGGGGTTCCGTCATGGGTTCGGGGTCGCCCCGAAGCCTAGCGAAGACCGGCGACATATGCGCCAACGTGTGGCGCGAGTGCCCCCGGTGACCAGCGGGTCCGCTTGGTGCGGGAGGGGCTGTGATCCCGGTCGCGCGGGGCCGGGGGCGGTTCGGGCGCCGCCGCCGCGACCCGGGAAATGGCGCCGGGGCGATATGGGGCCGGGTGATCGACTTCTCTCTTCTTCGTCCGATTTCTCGTGTCGGCGCGCCGGAATTCCGGGAAGTGGATGTGCGAATTCGGTGAACGCGGAGTGGTGCGCGTGGCTAGTGTGTTGCCGATCCGGAGCGGGCCGCCCAGCGGGCGGAGCCGTCCCGGAAAACCGGTGGGGGGAGCACGCGGGGTGCGCACCGGCGAATGGCGGGTCCCGCGGGGAGCGGGCGCGGTCGAGGAACGGGGGGAGCGTCGTGGTCGAGTACATGGAGGGCGCGTACCGGGGGCGTGTCGGAGACCGGGGGGAGCACTTCGGCGACCGTGAGGGCAGGTCGGAGGCGGAGCGGCGCCGTGCGCGCGCGGAAGCGGCGCACGCGTGCGAGCGCATGTCGGTCGATCCGGGCTTCGTGAAACTCCGAAGGGGATTCACGCTCCAGGCGGTCCTGCTGGTGTCGTCATTCCTTCTCGGTTACCTGTCCTATCTGCTCCTGTCCGCGTACGCGCGCGATTTCATGAGCATCGAGATCGTGGATTCGGTCAACGTGGCACTGGTCATGGGAATCGGACAGTTCCTTCTCACGTTCGTGCTCGCCTGGGCGTTCAGCCGTTTCTCCGACCGCTCTCTCGACCCGCTGGCGCGGGAGGTCCGCGACCGGGCCCGCGCCGACGCCGCGGCGGTGCGCTGATGGCCGCCGCGGCCGACCCCTCCGCGGGAGCCGCGGACGGCGCCGCCGCGGGGGACGGCGCCGTCCGCGCACAGGCCCTCGCCGACGGCGCCGCGGTCGTGCCGGGGGGCGTGCTGGAGGGCCAGTTCGGCATCGCCCACGCGTGGACGATCGGCCTGTGCGCCCTCTTCGTCCTGGTCACCCTCGCCGTCGCCGTCCGCGCCAGGCGCACCACCCGGGGCGCGGTCGACTTCTACGCGGGCGGGCGCGGGTTCTCCAGCACGCAGAACGGGCTGGCCCTGACCGGCGACTACCTGTCGGCCGCGTCCTTCCTGGGCATCGCCGGGATGATCGCCCTCCAGGGCTACGACGGGTTCCTGTACTCCATCGGCTTCCTGGTGGCCTGGCTCCTGGTGCTGCCCATGGCCCAGCTGATGCGCAACACCGGCCGCTTCACCATGGCCGACCTGCCCGCCTTCCGCATGCGCCGGACACGGGTGCGCCTGGCCTGCGCCGTCTCCACCGTCACCGTGTGCGTGTTCTACCTCGTCGCCCAGATGGTCGGCGCGGGGGCCCTGGTCGCCGTCCTGCTCGGACTGCACGACGGCGGGACCTTCCTGGGGATGGACGCGGGGCAGGCGCGCACCGGGGCGATCGTGCTCGTCGGAGTGCTCATGATCGCCTACGTCATGTACGGGGGGATGAAGGCCGCCACCTGGCTCCAGATCATCAAGGCGGTCGCCCTGCTGGGCGCCACCGGCCTGCTCACGGCCCTCGTGCTCGCCCTGTTCTCCTTCGACCCGCGCGCCCTGCTCGGCGGGGCGGCCGAGGCCAGCGGGCACGGGCAGGCGTTCCTCGAACCCGGTCTGCGCCTCGGGGTGGAGGTGCCGGGCGACCCGGCCCGGACCCTGTTCAACAAACTCGACCTGATCAGCCTCGGACTGGCGCTGGTGCTCGGCACCGTCGCGCTGCCGCACATCCTCATCCGCTTCTACACCGTCCCCGACGGCCGCTCCGCGCGGGCCTCCGTGCAGCGCACCATCGTCATGGTCGGCGTCTTCTACCTCATGACGCTCGCGCTGGGGTTCGGCGCCGCCGCCCTCGTGGGCACCGACCGCATCCTCGCCCTCGACCCGTCCGGCAACACCGCCGTGCCGATGCTCGCGGAGGAGGTGGGACGGCTGACCGCGGGCCCCGCGGGCGCCGCCGTGCTCCTCGCCCTGATCTCCGCCGTGGCGCTGGCCACCATCCTCGCCGTCATCGCGAGCCTCACCCTGGCCTCCTCGTCCTCCATCGCGCACGACCTGTTCGGCCACGTCCTCATGTGGGGGAGGCCCCGGGAGACGCAGGAGGTGGGGGTGGCGCGACTCTCCGCCTGCCTGGTCGGCGGGATCGCCATCGTGCTCGCCGTCCAGGCCCGGGACCAGAACGTGGCCTTCCTGGTGGGGCTGGCCTTCGCGATCGCGGCCGCCGCCAACCTCCCGGTCATCGTGCTCACCCTGTTCTGGCGGCGCTTCAACACCCGGGGAGTGGAGTGGGGGGTCTACGGCGGGCTGTCGGCCACACTGCTGCTCATGCTCCTGTCCCCGGTCATGTCCGGCATGACCGACCCGGTGACCGGCGAGAACCTCTCCGTGCTGCCCGCGGGGATCGACGTCCAGGTCTTCCCCATGGAGAACCCGGCCCTGGTCGCGGTGCCGGTCGGCTTCGCGTGCGCGATCGTCGGCAGCCTGCTCTCGGCCGAGCGCAACACCGCCAGGTTCACCGAACTCCGCGTGCGCTCCCTGACCGGCTGGGGCGCCGACCAGGACTGAGCGGACCGCGGGTCAGCGGGAGCCCTCTCGGGGGCCCGCGGCGGCCAGGGCCGCGGCCAGGTCGTGCAGCAGCTCCGGCAGGTGGGGCGCGTTGCGCGCGATCCGGTCCCAGGCGAGGGCCGTCCGATCGAGCTGCTGCCGGGTGGTCGGCTCGCCCGTCCCCAGCCTGGCGGCGCGCCGTTCCGCCCGCCGGAACGACGAGGCGGCCGCCCACACGGCCGCCGACACCACCGGGCGGAAGAGCCCCTTGCCGCGCACGTCCAGCACCGCCTCCACCGACCAGCGGCCGTCCGCCCCGGCGGTCGGCGCCAGCCAGGCGTCGACCTCGGCGACGGCGTGGCGGGCGCGCAGGCGGGCCGGACGGCCGCCGCCCCGGCCGGAGACCGCCGAGTACCAGTCACCGGTGGAGAACCGGAGCTCTCCCGCCGCGGACCGCAGCCAGGCGCCCCTGCCGGGCAGCCTCACCTCGGCGGCCCAGGTGAGCAGGCCCGCGGGCGCGTCGTGGGTGACGGTCCCCCAGGTGACCGGCGGCTCGGTCCCGCCGGCCGCGTCGGGCATGCTGAAGTCCACGGAGGAGGTGCCCGTCTCGTCCCAGGCCGTGACGGTCAGCCCGGTACCGCTCCACCCCTTCTCCTCGTCGTCGGCGGGTTCGACGGGCACGCCCTCGGGTGAGAGCTCGGCCAGGAGGTAGTGGCTCCGGGGCGCGAGGTGCCGCCCGGTCTGCAGCTGGAGGGCGAGCTCCGCGGCGGCCACCTCCAGTTCGTCGGCCTCCGCCGCCGTCCGGGGGGAGCCCTCGCGCAACCGCGCGGCGGCGGCGCGCCGCTCCTCGCGCAGTTCCTCGGCCGACTCCCGGTCGACCAGCCCCAGCTCGTCCGCCCGCGCCACCAGGCGCTCCCACGACTCCGGGTCGGGGGGGAGCAGCCATCCCCGGCCGTCGAACCGGCAGCTCCGGGCGACCTCGTGCAGGGCGGAGACGATCCGCCCGACCACCTCCCGGTCCACTGCGGTGATGTCGAAGGTGTGGCTCAGGCGGGGCACGGCGTCTCCGGTGTCGTGGGCGGTCGGCGGGGCGCGTCGCGTACGCCTGCAAGCGTACGCACCCGGAGCGCCCGCCGGGGCACGGGAGGCGCCGGCCGGCCCGGCACGTCGGCGGGACGGTCGCGAGCCGCGACCGGCGGACGGCGCCGCGCCTGGTGGAGACGGCCGGGGACCGGGAGCGGGCCCGCCCCGCGACTGTCCGAGAGAAGTCCTCGGTGAACCGAGGACGGCGCGCACCGGACGCCGTCACGACCACGCGAAGGGGTGGTGCCCGTGCCGAGACGGTGGACCGTGATCCTGCGTGACCTGTCGGACACGGCGCGGCCGATCCGGCCCGAGGACTGCCACGGCCTCCTCAACCGGTGGTGGCCGCAGCCCCCGGAGGAGCACGCGGCGGCCAAGCGGTGGTCCATGAACGGGTGGCCGCGCCCCCTGGGCGACCGCCTGCACCACTGGACCCTGACCTGGCTCGACGACGAGGTCCCGCCCTCCCTGGACCCGGAGGACCTGGTCGGCGACCCGCAGCGGATCGGCGACCACCTGCTGGTGCCCCTCTCGGTGACGCGCACGCACGAGCGCACCTACGCCCAGATGCTCGTCGAGCCGCGGGGCCCGTCGGCGGTGCGCGCCGCCGAGGTGCGCAGCCGGACGCCCGTCGTCATGACCACCCGCGACGCCACGGGCGAGCGCATACCGCACATCTGGCCCAGCCCGCGGCGGCTCTTCGGAGCCGTGCACCGCTCGGGCGGCGGGATCGTCGGAGGCAGCGGGGCCGTCGGCGCCGTGGCGCGGTTCGCGCCGCCGGCCCTCGCCGAGAACTGGCTCGAACTCGTCCTGGGCGGCATGGCCCAGGTGCGCCGCACGCCCCTGCCGGGGGAGGAGGTGCGGCTGGCCGAGCACCACCACGCCGAGAACCGCACCGTCCTGGGCTGGCACGGCGGCTTCAGGCTGGAGATGGCCGGCGGCGACCGGCGCCACTCCGACGCCTTCGCCACCCTCCTCGAACTCCTCGAGCTCGCCGGTGTCGGCAAGTACACCGCCCAGGGCTTCGGCTCGGTGCGCGTGGACACGGTCACCTGCGGCCGGCCGTTCGCGGAGGCGCCCGTGTCCCGCGCGCGCAGGATGCCGAACCGGGTGGCCCGGCGCACCCCCCAGCGGGTGGGGGACACCCACGTCCGCGCCGTCGCCGAGGCCGAGGAGTTCGGCGGCACGCTGTTCGACTGACCCCCAGACCGCCGGTTCCCGCCCGAGGACGGCGGGCGGGGACCGGTGCCCGACCAGGTCCGGCCGCGCCGGCTCCCACCCCGTGGACGGGGGTGGGAGCCGGTGCCCCCTCCCCGCCGTGTCCCCGCCGGTCGTGTGTGCCGGCGCCCCTCGCCCCGCCGGTCGTGTGTGCCGGAGGCCGCTCCCGGAGGCGCCGAAGCCGCTGCCCGGCCGGGCAGCGGCTTCGGCCCGCGGCGCCGCCCGGCCCCGCGCGACTCAGGCGTGCGGGGCCCCTCCCTCCGGCGCCGTCCGCCCGGTGTCCCGGTCCCGGAGCGCGCGGGCCAGCCCCCGCAGGTGCGGCACGAGCTCGCGGGGGACGAGCTCGGGCGCGTCCGCGGGAGGGGCGTGCGGGTCGGGGCCGCGCAGAGCGATCGTCTCGGACGTGTGCGGTGCCATGGGGAGACCTCCGTGCCGGGGAAGGGCGGTGCACCCAGCTCTCTCGGACAGAGCCCCGGTCCCGGGCGGGCCGACGGCCCCCGGAGGGGCGGCCTCCGGGCCCGGCACCACCACGCGGCCGAGGCCCGGCGTCGACGGCCCCCGGAGGGGCGGCCTCCGGGCCCTGCACCACCACGCGGCCGAGGCCCGGCGTCGACCGCCCCCGGAGGAGCGGCCCCCGGGCCCGGGTGGTATCCGTGGTCTCCCGGCCGGTGGAGGGCGGGCACCGTCCGAGAGGAGTCCCCGGGAGGCGGCCCCGCGCGGCCCGAGCCCTCCCCTCCCCGCGCCCTTCCCCGCACCCGCCGACGAGGAGACCCGACACGGTGACCCCCGTTCCCGCACCGCACAGCCCGCCCGGCGCCGCCCCGGACGCAGGGGGGCCGCCGCCCAGCGGTGTGGTGGTCGGCGTCGACCTGCGCGGCATCCAGGCCTACGTGTACAGCGGGCGCCGCATCCTGGACGCGGTGGGGCGGGCGGCGCTCGTCGCCGAGCTGACCGACACCTCCGACGCCGAGCACGGGATCGCCGACCTGGTTCCCCCCGGCTGCGTGGTCCTGCGCGACGCGGGAGGGGCGCTCACGGCGGTCTTCCCGGACGCGGCGGCCGCGCGCCGGTTCACGGCCCGCTACACGCGGCGGCTGCGCGACCGCGCGGGCGACCTGACCCCCGTGGTCGCGCACGTCCCCTACGGTGCGGCGGAGGTCGCGGGCCCGGGGGCGCCGGCGGACGGCGGACCGGGCGCCGCGGCGGCCCCCGCGCCCGTCGCCGGGGTCGACGCGGCCCTGGCGGTCCTCCCGCAGAGGCTGCGGGAGGCCAGGCGGCACATGTCGGCGCTGCACACACCGGCCCACGGATACGGCATCACCGCGGTCTGCTCCGTCAGCGGCGGCCCGGCCGAGACGGTGGACAGCAGCCGGGCCCAGGACGACCACCCCGACGTGCACGAGCGGGTGGCGGCCGACGTCGCCAGGGCCCGGGGGATCGGCCGCCGCTGGCACCGCGCCCACAGCGCGGACTGGCTGGCCGGAGCCGCCACCGCCACCGGTGCGCCCGCGCTCGCGCTCCCGATGGAGGTCGACCGGCTCGGCCGCGACCACGGCGAGGTCAGCAGGATCGCGGTGGTCCACATCGACGTCAACGGGCTCGGGATCATCCTGGGCTCCTACCGCGAGCGCGCGGGGGACCCCCGCGTGCCCGGCTCCGGGGCGATGGCCCAGCGCCTCCTGTCCGGACGCATCGCCGGCCTCACCGAGGGACTGGCCCGGGTCCTGGTGCGCGCGGTGGCCGCCACGGTGCGGGCCGAGCCCGGTCGGGCCCCCGTCATCCCGGGCGCCGGCGCCGCCCGGCCCGTCACCCTCCACCACGTCCCGCCCGGCCCCGTCCGGATTCCGGTGCGCCCCATCGTGGTCGCCGGGGACGACCTCACCGTCCTGTGCGACGCCCGCCTGGCCCTGAGCCTGGCCCGCTACGCGCTCGACTGGCTCGACGCCGACCCGGAGCGGATCGGCGACCCCCGCGACCCCCGAGTGGCGCTGCACCGCGCGCTCGCCGGGGCCCACGGCGGACCGGCGGGCGCGGGCCGGACCGTGCGCCGCCCCGACGGGGGCGAGCACACCACCTCCGTGCCCACGGTCGGGGTGGGGATCGCGGTCCAGCCGGTCGGCGCGCCCCTCTCCCTGGGCTACGACCTGTGCGAGGCGATGTGCCGCAGGGCCAAGGAGCACAGGGTCGCGCTCGCCGAGGCCGACCCCGGGGCGCCGGACGAGCACGCCGTCGCCTGGACGACGCGGTTCGACGGCGTCGACCGGGTCCTGCGCCGCCTCGACGGCGCCCGCCTGGCGCCCGTCCCCCGCACCGGGCTGCCGTTGACCGGGACCGGGTTCGCCCGCTTCCTCGACCGGTACCTGTCGGCGTCCGCCCCCGGCAGCCTGCTCGCGGAGGGGGACGCCCGGCGGCGGAGCTGGCTGGTCTCGTCCCTCGTGCCCCTGCTGGAGTCGGGCGCCGACCCCGGCCCCGAGCTCGCCCGCCGCGCCCGTGTGACCGGCGGCCCCGTCGGTCTCCCCCGAGGGTGGACCCCCGGCGCGCTGCTCGACGCGGTCGAGGTGATGGACCTGTACCTGGACCCCGGGCTGGCGGCGGCGCTCGATCCCCGCCGGCCCCGGCCGCGGGGGAGCGCGGGTCCCGGCGGCCCGCACCCCCCGGCTCCGCCGGGGGGTGCGCGGACGTGAGCCCCCCGGACCGCATCGTCGTGCGTCTGGCCTCCCCCGCGCTGTTCGTCGGCGCGAGCGCGGACGGGACGGGCGCGGACACGGACGTGGTCACCGACGAGCACGGTCTGCCCTACCTGCCGCGCCACCGCCTCGCGGCCAGGCTGCGCGCGGGGGCGGCCGACGCGCTGGGGGCGGCCCCGGAGCTGGCCGCCGCGTGCGACGAGGTGTTCGGCCGGAGGCGCTCCCACGGCGCGGACCGGATGCTGCGGGTGGGTCACGCCGTCCTGGGCGAGGACGTCCGCTCGGCAGTCGCGCGCGCCCTGGCCGGCCGGGACGAACCCCTGCGCTCCGTCCTGCGCCGGGCGGTCACGGACGCGTACACCGCCCTGGAGTCGGGGACCGCCGTCGGACCGGACGGGGCCCCCGAGCCGGGGAGGCTGCGCACGAACCGGGTGCTCCTGCCGGGGCCGACCCTGTCCGCGACGCTGACCTGGGCGACCGCCCCCGGAGAGGCGCACTGGCGGCTGCTGGCCAGGGCCTGCCTGGCCACCACCCGGATCGGGCTGAGGACCACGCGCGGACGGGGCCGGGTGGACGTGCGCCTGTCCGGGGCGGACGGGGACGACCCGCACGAGGTCACGCTCCGCCTGGCCGCGCCGGTGAGGAAGGGGCCGGACCGGGAAGGGGTACGTATGTGAACACCGGCCCCCTCCAGGACGCGTCCCACGGCCGGCGCCCCGCCCCCGCGGCGGGCACCGCGCCGCCCGCGGTGGTGGGCGCGTGAACCCGCTCCCCGCCACCGGTTACCTGCCGCTGCGCTACGTGCTCACCGACACCCTGGCGGTGCGCACCTCCCTCGACCCGCTGCGGATCGACTCGGAGCACTCCATCGGCGGGCGCGCCCAGCGCGGCATGCTCGCCGCCGCGCTCCGGCGCGCCGGCCGCGAGCGCGAGCTGCTCGACTGGGTCGCCCGCGGCGACCGGATCCGCTTCGCCCCCGCCTACCCGCGCCTCGAACCGGGGGCCGACCCGGGCCTCCCCGCGGACTCGGCTCCGGCGCGGGCGCTCGTGGCCTACCCGGCCCCCGCCCACCTCTACACACCGGGCAAGAACGGCGACACCACCGTCGACGTCTTCGCGGGCACCGACCCCGCCACCCCCTACCGGGCCGTTCGCGGACACGTCACCCTCGACCGCTCCCTGCGCGCCGCCGTGCGCACCACCGCCGAGCAGTACCTCGGCCGGTCCCGCACGGGCGACCGGTCCCAGGGGGTCCCCTTCTTCGCGACCACCGTCGACCCAGGCCAGGTCTTCGAGGCCCGTTGGCAGCTGCTAGCCGCCGACGGCGGCTCCCTCCGCGACCTCGCCGAGCGCGTCGCCGAGGTCCTCGACGAGGCGGACGGCACCCTCACCCTCGGCTCCGGCGGGACCCGGGCCCACGGCGGCGTCAGCGTGGCCCCCGCGGACCCGCGCCGGCTGCTGTCGCCCGACCGGGTCGCGCACCCGCACCCGCGCCACTGGCCCCCCGGCGCCCCCCTCGACCTCCTGCTGCTCTCCCCGGCCCTGCTGGTCGGCGAGGAGGGCCAGTCCAGCCCGCGGGCGCTGGTGCCCGCAGTGCTCGACCTCCTCGCCCGCCGCCTCCCCGGCTCCGGAGCCAGGGTGCTCGCCCACCACGTGGAGGCCGGGCTGCTCGGCGCCTACCACCGGGGCTACCGGGGGCCGATGGCGCAGCGGTGGGCGGCCGTGCCGGGCGCGGTGGTGCGCCTGCGGCTCGACGGCGGCCTGACCGCGGACCAGGCCCGCGACCTGGAGGCCCACCCGCTGGGCGAACGGGTGGTGGACGGCCACGGCCAGTTCACGCTCCTCCCGGTCCCGCCGGGCGGGCCCCGCCCCCTCGCGCCGACCGCCGTCCCCCTCGCGTCGGCCCCGTCCACGGGCCGGGCCCCCGCGCGTGTCCCGCCCGCGCCGGCGTCCGCCGGGGCGGTTCCGGCGGTCCCGGCGGCTTCTGTGGTTCCTGTGTCTCCTGCGGTCCCAACGGTCCCTGCGGTCCCAGCGTCTCCTGTGGCCCCTATGGTGCCTGAGGCTCCTGAGGCTCCTGAGGCTCCTGAGGCGCCTGCGGTCCCTGTGTCTCCTGCGGTGCCGGAGGCTCCTGCGCCCCATGTTGTCCCTGTGGTGTCAGAGTCTCCTGCGTCCCCAGCGGCTTCTGTGCCCCCTGTGATCCCAGCATCTCCTGTGACCCCTGTGGTGCCTGAGGGCCCAACGGTCCCGGTGGCCCCAACGGTCCCGGTGACCCCTGCGTCCTCTGTGACCCCTGTGGTGCCGGAGGCACCTGTGGTCCCTGTGGTCCCGGAGGCTCCTGTGGTCCCTGCGATCCCGGCCGCCACGGGCGGGGAGGGCGGGCTCGAGGAGCTCTACGACGAACTCCTGTGGAACGCCGCCTCCCGTCCGGTCCGCGACCACGCACGCTCCCTCGCCCGGGACTCCGCCCGGGGGCTCGCCCCCCTCACGCCCAGCCTGCTCGGACGCCTCCGCGAGGTTGTGGGCCACCCCCACCGCACGCCCGAGGACGCGCTGACCGCCCTCGGCCGCACCGTCTCCGGCCGTGCGCGCGGCCGGGCCGACCGGGCGGGCACGCACAAGGCCCTGCACGACCGCGCCGTCCGCGCCCTCGCCGGGGCCCGGCTGTCCCGGCCCGGCCGGCCCGGTCCCGTCTCCGTGCAGTCCTGGCTCGGAGCCCTGGCCGACGGTGGCGCGGCCGCCGCGTGGTGGCGCGACAACAGGCCCGAGCCCCCGGACAGCCCCGCCTACTCCCGGGCGCTCGCCGCCGTCGACCTCTCCCTCACCGACGGCCTGCCGCCCCGCGACCACCCCAGCGGGCTCTCCCCCCGTGCCCGCGTGTGGGAGCGCCGGGCCGCTCCCCGCCTGGCGCTGCTCCTCGCCTCCTCCTGGCTGTCCGAGGCCGGACGGGTCCTGCGCGCCGCCCAGGAGGGCCGCCACGAGCCTGGGGGAGGCGGTTGAGCACCCGCCCCGCCCGCCCCGGGCCGCTCTGGGAGATCGCCGTCCGGCTGTGCCTGCTCTCCGACACCCACATCGGCGCGGCCCGGGCGGTGCCCCGCCACGCTGCGGAGGGCGACGTCGACCTGCGCGTGGACCGCGACCCCCGCACGGGCGTGCCCCGGCTGCGCGCGACCACCCTGGCGGGCCTGCTGCGCCACGAACTCGCGGCCCGCACCGAGGACCCCCGCCGGGTGGGCCGGCTCTTCGGGGCGGCGGAGTCCGGACCCCCGCCCGGCGGGGAGCCGGACGCGCCCGCGGCGAGCGCCCTGGACGTCGACGACGCCGCCGCCGAGCTGCCCGAGGGCACGACCGTCGCCGTCCGCGTCGGCACCCGCGTGGACCCGGCCTCCGGTACCGTCCGCCCGGGGCTCATGTGGCAGTGGGAGGTGCTGCCGGCGGGCACCGTGTTCACCGCCCACATGCGGCTGCGCGTGCCCGCCCCCGCCGACGAGGAGCCCCTGCTCGACCTGCTGGTCCTGGCCGCCGACGGGTTCTCCGGGGAGGGCCCCGGCATCCGCGTCGGGGGGCGGACCGGGCGCGGCCACGGCGCCGTCCGCGCCACGCACTGGACCGCGGAGCGGCACGACCTCACCGACGAGCGCGCCTGGTTCGCCTACCACGCCCGGTCCTGGGCCGACCGCTGGGAGCGCGGGGCCGCGGCGCTCGCGGACGCCCCCGCCGAGCTGTCCACCGCGCTGGCCGCGCGGCTGCGCGCCCACGGGCGGGCGGCGGCGGCCGCCCGCCTGGAGGCACGCCCCGCCCGCCCCGACCGGCGCCACCGCGCCGAACTGCGCCTGACGCTGGCCGTGGCCGAGCAGCCCGATCCCGGCGGACCGCCGCCGCGCAGCCCCCGCCCCGGCCTGATCATGGTCGGCGACGTGCCCGCTCCAGAAAGGCTCGGGACCGTGGACCGGGCACACCGCCACCGCCCGGTCGTGTCCGACGCCGACAAGGCCTCCGTCCGCCTCGCGCCGGTGCTCGGGGACACCGCCCTGTTCGCCCTGTTCAAGAGGATCGGCGGCAGGCTGGTCCGGGACGCCGCCGAGCACCTCGGCGCGGAGGGGGCCCGGTGGCAGGAATGGCACGCCCACTGGTGGGGGGCGGACACCGGACCCGAGGGCGCGCGCCCGCGCCCCTCGCGGGTGCGCCTGCGGGCAGTCCCCCCTCTCAGCGGCGGCGCGCACCTGACCGCCACCCGCCTGACCGTGGACTCCCTGTTCGGCGACGCGGTGGACGGACGGGTGTTCACGAGCGACCTGCACTGCGGTGGCAGCGGCGAGGTGGTCCTGGACGTCCGCGACCCCGACGACGCGGTGCGCGGCCTGCTCGTGCTCGTCGTGCGAGAACTGGCGACGGTCCCCTTCGACACCCTCGGGGCCGGAGCGGGGAGCGGGAACGGGCGCCTGACCGCGACCCGGGCCGCCCTCACCACCTGGACCGGTGGCGGCGGGCCACCGCACCGGGTGGACCTGCTCACGGCGCTCTTCGCCCCCGGCAGCGCGGAGGCGGCCACCGCACGCGGGTGGGTGTCGGCCCTGAGGACCCGGCTCGCGCCGGGGGGCGGGGCGGCGCGGGGGGAACAGGGGGCGCGGGCCGGCGGGGAGCGGTGAGGCCGCCGCGCGCCGGGGGCGCAGGGCGGGGACGGACGACGGGACGGAAGGGAGCACAGGTGGACCACACACCCCCGAGGCCGGAGGGGCTGGCCGTCCGGCGGCTGGACGGCGGACAGGTCGAGGACGTCCTCGACGACGTCTTCACGCGCGGCGCCCGCTGCCGCCTCCTGGACACCGGGACCGACGGGATCCCCGGGGCGCCGGGGGCCCCGCAGTGGCTGCTCGCCGAACTCGGCGACGGGCGGATCACCGGCGCGTGCCCGGGCGGGCGCTGGCGCCGGTCGGACCACCCGTCCACCGCCGACCTGTCGGCCCCCGCGCTGAGGCCCGCGACCGACCGGTGGCGCGTCCTGGAGGTCCTGGTGTTCGGACCCCGCGCCCAGATCAGGCTCGGGGAGGGGGCGGAGGACGGGTGGATCAGCGCGGACGACCCCGCCCCGCTCCCGGAGTGGCTGCGCCCGCGCGACCGCTCGTTCCTCCTCCAGGGGTGGAACGGCCGGGCGCACAGCCGCACCCTCGGCGGGGACGTGCCCTTCTCGGCGACGAGCGAGCCCTCCGGCACCCGCGCAGCCCTGCCGGTGGGGTGGACCGACTTCACCGGCCGCGCCCGCCCGCGTCCGGGCGGGCGCGGCGCGGCCCTGGAGAGCGCCGGTACGTGGCTGACCGTGCGGGAGTACTGGGCGTCCGACCCCGGGACGGGGGCGGTGGGGGTGGCCTTCCACCGGCTCACGGGGATGCGGTCCGGCGCCAAGCCGACAGGACCGGAGTTCGACGTGGGCACCGGGGACGAGATCGCCGAGGAGGAGCGCCGGTGGTGAACCCCCGCGACGTCGCCTCGCGCTTCGGGGGCAGGCCGTGCCCGCCGCCGGGGGCGCCCCCCGGGCCCGCCGCCGCGGCGGACGCGGCCGCGGGCGGGCGGGGCGGGCGGTTCCGCGCCACCGCGCCCTACGGCCTGGTCGCGCTCGCCGAGACCCCCGTGCCCGCGGCCGACCTGCACGCCGGGCACGTGACGGACGACCTGCTGCGCAGCCACGACCGCACGGTGGACGGAACCCTCTCGGGGTGGATCGACCTGGCCGTCACCACGCTCACCCCCACCTTCGTCGGCCAGACCCCCGAACCCGGCCGGGTCGGCTCCTCCCTACGGTTCCCCCACGGCGAACGCCTCCTCCCCGCCCTGCCCGGTTCGAGCCTGCGCGGCCTCGTCCGCAACACCGTGCGCATGCTCACCGGCGGCGAGACCGGCCCGGTCAACACGCCGATGCTGTTCTTCCGCGCTCCCGTGCGCATCGACCCCGGCAGCGCGGACAGCGGCCTGTCCACCCGCGCACGCCAGGTCATGGCCCGGCAGCACGCCGACTACCGCAGGCGCCGCGCGGGGCTGCGCACCAGGCAGGGGTTCCTGTTCCACTCCCCGCCGGACGGCTGCTGGTACGTCGTGGAGGTCCCCGGCACCGCTGTCTCGGCCGAGCCCGGCCAGGCCCTCAAGGTGCCCTTCACGGTCCTGCGCGAGAGCCTGCGCACCTGGGACTTCGGCGTCGACGACTTTCCCGACCCGCCCCGCGGGAACACCTACGTGCCCACCGCCCACGAGCAGCACGGACGCCTCCAGCACCGGTGGGTGTACGCCGTCCACCTGCCGGGGGAGCGGCGGATCGCCGCCGTCGCCCCCACGGCCCGGCAGGCGCGGGAGCACCTCGCGGCCCTGACCGCCGGAGCGGACGGCCCCGACCGGGGAGGGGTCGTGCAGGCCCTGGTCGTGCTGACGGGGGCCGCCGCGGGGGACCGCCGCAACGCCTACCTCTTCCCCCGCCCCCGCGACCTGCGCGGGGGGCGGTTGCGTGTGCCCGGGCCCATGGTGGAGCTGTTCGAGTCGGCCGAACAGGTCACCGGCTACCAGAGGGCGGCCTTCCCCGACGGCCTGGGGGCCGGCGGCGCCGAACCGGCCCGCGAACCGGTGGCCGGGACCGGCGGCGGCGGACTGCCGCGCCGCAGCCTCGAACCCGTGTGGTTCGACGTCGACCTGTCCGGGGCGGTGGTGTCCTTCGGCCGCTCGGGCGGCTACCGCATCGCGGTCAGCGAGGACAACCCCGTCCGCCGAGCCGTCCCCGGGCCCGTGCTCGGGCCCCAGCACGGCGACCCCGACCGCGCCGGGCGCGCGGGCCGCCCGGTGGACGTGTGCCGCGCGCTGTTCGGCGACACCGACACCTTCGCCGGCGAGGCCGGGGCGTCCAAGGGGCGCGTCTCCTTCGGCAGCGCGCTCTCCTTCGACCCCGACCCGGACTACCCCGGCGGGGCGGTCCTGCGGGTGCGCCTGCTCTCGCCCCAGCGCGGCTGCTTCGCGAACTACCTGGTGCAGGGGCCCGACGCGGGGTCGGGGGACCGGCCGGACATCGTCACCTGGTCGCACGAGGGGCACGTGCGCCTGGGCGGGTACAAGGTGTACCTCCACCGCCACCCCGCGGGCGGCGCCCGCCCCTTCCGCCACGACGCGCGCGCCCAGGAGGAGCTGGACCTGACGGTGCTGGACCCCGGACACCGGGCGAAGCCGCCCCGGGACACCGAGCGCGACGTGGTCCCCCTCCGGGACGGCCTCACCTTTCACTCGCGAATCACCTTCACCAACCTCACCGACGGAGAACTCGGCGTCCTGCTGCGGGCCCTGCTGCTCGACAACCCGGTCGGAGGCGGGGATCCCGCCGACCCCGAGTACGCGCACAAGATCGGGATGGGCAAGTCGCTGGGCCTGGGGAGCGTGCACCTGGCGCCGGAGCTGTACCTGGTGGACCGGCGCGCCCGCGCCCTGGACCTGGACCCGTCCGCCGGGGTCGCCCGGGCCACCGACGACCAGGTCAGGGGGTTCCTCGACGCCTTCGACGGCGCTCTGGCGGCGCGGCGGCTGCCCGGCGGGCCCGGCCCGGAACGGTGGCGCGAGGTGGAGCAGGCGCGCGACGTGTGCCTGGCCGGCCGGTGGCGCGGACGCCTGCCCCTGGAGGAGACGGCGGTGATGTCCTTGCGCGAGTTCGCCGAGTACCCCGTCCTCCCCCCGCTGGCCAGGCGCTTCTCCGACGCGGGGCGGGGGCCGGGGGCCTGAGCGGCGAGGGGTCCTTCCGGCGCGCCGCGCGGAAGGGCCCCGGCCCGGGGCACGGTTCGTCGACCGGACCCGCCGCGGGCCGGTGCGGTGCGGGGGCGCGCCCCGGGCCGCCCGGGGAGGCCCTATCTGTCGATGGCCTCCGCCAGGGCCTCCACGAGGTCCGCTCGCAGGTCGGGATCGTCCTGGGCCCCCGCCCACAGGGCGGGGACGTCGTTCCCCTCGTCGAGCAGCCGGCACAGCAGGGTTTCCAGGGCGCCCTGCGGGTCGGCGTCGAAGGCCGACCGCGACTCCTGGGCCCGCGTCGTCAGCGCGAGGCCGGTACGGCGCAGCCAGGAGCGCTCCGCCTCGCTCAGCACCTCGCGCCGCCGGGAGGGGTCCTCCGCGGGTTCCGCCGGGTCGGTGTCGGGGACGGGGGAGTAGGGGGCGCTGCGGGCCCGGCCGCGCGCCTGCTGCACCAGCGCGAAGTGCCGGGGCATGGTCGTGGCCATCCGCCCCAGCACACCGGTCAGCCGGCGGGCGACGTCCTCGCCGTTCAGTTCGGGCAGGAGGCCGCGGAGCACGAGGCGTCGCCGCTGGTCGGGGGTGCGGCCCGGGTCGGCGTCGCGCCCGGCGGCCAGCTCGGCCAGCTTGCGCAGCAGGTAGTCGCCCGTGGCGGTCGAGACCATGGGCGGCTCCTTGACGGCGGTGAGCGTGCGGCCGTGCAGGTCGGCGACCGGCACGGCGCTGCCGTCCTCCGTGAAGGAGACCGTCTCGCCCGGGTGGATGTCCTCGGGCAGGTCGGCGGCGGGGTTGCCCCAGCCCGCGGTGAGCACCAGCATGGCGAGCGCCTCCTGGTCGACCACGTCCGTGGCGACCAGGGCGACGTCGCGGCGCTGCGCCCAGCGGCGCGGGCGCTCGGAGAACGCGCAGCGGATCCGGCCGTCGGGCGCGCTCTGCGGGTAGACGCGGCGCAGGTTCTTGTAGGAGCGGTCCCGGCGCACGTCGTCCAGGGCGTCGCGCAGCCGGTGCGCGGCGGTGCGGTCCACACCCGCGGCGCCGGGCGCGGCACGCCGCATGCGCACGGCGATGACGCCGTCGGGATCCGCCCCGTGCACCGGGCACGGGCAGTGCTCGGCGCACAGGTCGACGTAGTCGCAGAACTGTTCGGAGTGGCCCGAGCAGCCCTGCGCGGTTCCGTCCGAGGAGCACGGCCCGCACCCCAGGACGCGCGTGAAGACGCGAAGGAAGGCGGCGGAGCCGAACAGCTCCCAGGCGGAGCAGTGGTGCGTGCTCACGAACTCTTCTCCCCGGGTGTTCCGGGGCCGGTTGCTTTCCCAGCCCTCCGGGAAAGCACATGTGAAAGAGACGTGAGACCTCAGGTGACACCCCCGCGCGAACGGGAGGTCGTATAGCAAAATAGGGCCACACATAGGGAAATGTCAATTCTTGGGCTGGATTATCAGGTTGCATAAACCAGTCCTGGTGCTGATGAAATGGACATTCGAAACAAGGGCCCCACTTCTTTCCCGGGGTCGGCCCGGTGCGCACGTCCGCCGACCCCCCGCGCGTGTGTCCGAGAGACTGCGGTGAAGGCCTTGGACCGGTGCGCGGTACGGCCGGACCCGGCACGCCGGCCGGCCGCCGCGGACCGAGACGAACGGAGGGTGCCGGATGCCGGTGGTCAACCTGACGCCGCATGCGGTGACGGTCGTGGACGAGAGCTCCCGCGTCATCCGCCGCTGGCCGGGGTCCGACGCGCCGGCCAGGGTCGAGGCGGTGCGCGTGCCCGTCGGGCTGGAGGTGGCCGGGGTGCCGCTGATGGCCGAGGAGCGCACCAGGGCCAACCTGCCCGAGCCGCAGGACGGGGTGTGGTTCATCGTGTCCTCCGTCGTCGGCTCCGCCCACCCCGAGCGCCGCGACCTCCTGGTCCCCTCCGACCTCGTGCGCGACGGCAAGGGCGTGGTGACCGCCTGCCGCTCCTTCGTGATCAGCGGTTCACCGGTGCGCGGGAGGGCCCCGGCCGCGGAGGAGAGGGTCGGGGCCTGACCGCCCGGCCTCCCCGCCCGGCCCCGGGGCGACCGCTTCCGCCCCGCCTCTCCCCGGGGCCCGACCGGCCGGCGCCCGCCCTGGAGAAAGGGCGGATCCCGGCAGTAGCTTGTGCGTACCGAAACCGCCCCCGCCCCCCGTGCGAAGGACAATGTGGACAGTCCCCGAACCGCCGTCGTGCTCGTCGGGCAGAACCCCACCCCGGCCCTGCTGTCCTCGCTCACCCTCCCCGCCGACCGCCTGGTCCTGCTCGGCAGCGACGGAACCCTCCCCGTCGCGCACCGGGTCGCCCGCGCGGTGGAACGGCTCGCCGACAGGGCGTCGGTGCGGGTGGCCAGCGTGGGACCCGACCCGCACGACTTCGGGCCGGTCACCGACACCCTCGCCGCGTTCCACCGGGACAACGGGGGAGAACCCTGGTTCCTCGACTACACCGGCGGGACCAAGGTGATGAGCGTGGCCGCCGCGCTCTTCCACGAACAGGCGCTGCCCCCCGACAGACACCCCCGGGCCCCCGGCTGGCGCCACTACCTCGACGCCCAGCGCGACGTCCTGCGCACCGCGGACGGCTCCCGTCCGGGACGCCCCGTGGTCGGCGACGGCGTCGACCTGCGCACCCTGGCCGGGATCCACGGCGCCCGCTGGCTCGACGACCGCGACCCCGAACCCGTCCGCCTCTTCGTCCAGGGCGGCAAGCAGGCGCTCCTCGCGCGGTTCCCCGACATGTCCCCGGCGGTGCGCCGGGGCGTCGTCGCCGAGGGCCGGGTCCTCTCCCACCTGCTGCGGCACACGCGCCGCCACCGGGGCACGGAGGTGCTCGGCCCCCGGCAGGTCGCCGACCCGCTCCACCCCGGCGGAGCCGTCGCCGACTTCGACGCGGTCGTCCGCTACCGCCACCGCGTGCTGTGCGTCGAGGCCAAGTCCCGCCCCGACGACGTGGTGGCCCGAGCCGGGTGGACCGTGACCAAGGCCCGCCGGGTCTTCGGCGGAGCGGTCCAGGTGCTGTTCGTCCACTCCGGTCCCGCGGTCCCGGGGCTGCGGGACCGGGTCACCGCGTACAACCCCGCGCTGAGCGCGCGCAGCGTCCACGTGTGGAGCCTGGACGACCTGCTCGCCCGGCTCACCTCGTTCGAGGAGGTCCGCAAGGCGTTCTTCCCGGGCCTGGGCGCCCCGCCGCGTCGCGGCGGTGGCGCGCGGCCGCCCGCGCCGCCGGAGCCGCGTCCGGACGGGGCGGAGCCGCCCGAACGCCACCCCGGGCCGGGGGACGGCCCCCTGCTGGTCACCTCCCTGGGCGGCAGCCGCATGGGGACCCTCACCGCGGTGCACGCCCACCGCCCCGCCGACACGCTCGTCCTGCCCTCCCGGCAGAGCGTCCTGACCGGCGTGCGCGAGGCCGCCGCGCGCACGCTGCACGCGGCCGAGAACCCCGGCGCGGTCCGGCCCGGGGCCGCCGAGCTGAAGGAGGGCGGCTACCGCGACCGCGTGCGCTTCACCCCGGAGCCGGTGGACGGGTCCGACACGGAGGCGGTCACCGGGGTCGCCCGGCGGTGGATCGCCGAACAGCGGTCCGGCGGGGCGGCGGCGCCGGTGGTCGTCGACATCACCACCGGGACCAAGGCGATGAGCCTCGGCCTGGCACTGGCCGCGCGCCGGTCGGGCGCCTGCGTCACCTACCAGCTCGGTCGCAGGCGCACCGTGGTCTGCATGACCCACGGCTCCGTGCCCCTGAGGGGGCGCGCCGCCGTGGACTGGCCGCTGCTCCTTCCGGGGTACTCGCCCCTGACCGGCCCCCTGGCGGGGTGGGCGTGCGGGGAGGCCCGCGACCAGGTCGACGCCGACCTGCTCGACGCGGCACGCGACGCCCTGGTCCGGGCGGCCGGGGGCGCCGTCGGGGTGTGGGCGGACGCCTCGCTCGGCCACCCGGTGGAGTGCCTGTCCGCGCAGGAGCGGCCCAGCCTCGTGCTCACCTTCGGCGACCGGGCCGTGGGGCTGGCCGCCCCCGGCTGGTCCCGCCGCCGCACCCCCGGGGGCGGCGCGCACCCGGTGGGCCGGGGCGCGTGGGCGCAGAGCGTGTTCTCCGCGACCCTGCTCCTCAACACCGGCTGTGACGTGGCGGGGACCGTGGTCGCCCTGACCCGGCCCGGCGGGGACGTCAGCCGCGCCGTCGAACTGGTCGACTGGATCACCCAGACCGAGGGGGAGGGGCGGGGGCGCCACGCGCGGATCGGCTTCGGCGAGCCCCTGCGCCCGCTGGTGGCGGTGGCCTCCCCGGAGGACCTCCCGGACCTGTTCGACACCGACGTCACCCTGCTCTGAGTCCGGGCCGGGGTCCGGGACGCGGTCCCGTGCACTCCGGTCCGCCCGCCTCCCTCCGCCCGCGGCCCGGCGGGACGGCCCCCCGCCGCGAGAGGGCGACCGCCCGGCCGGAGGCGGCCCTCCGGGGCCGCCACTTCTGTTTTCCGGGACGGCGCCGGACCGGCGGGTGGATCGCCCGGGGTCCGTACGGCACCCTCTCCGGTGAGGGACGAGCCGGTCCCGGTGTGACACGGCCGCCGCGCGGGGGCGCGGGGACAGGAACGGAGCCGCGCGTGGGCAGGGGAGCAGCGGGCGTCGGGGGAGGCACGGGAGCGGGGGCGGCCCCGAGGGCGGTGCCGGCGGGGGCCGCGGCCGCGGTGCTGCTGCTCGCCGGGTGCTCGTCCGCGCCGCCCGGGGAGGAGGGGCCCTTCGCCGGGCAGGAGGTGCGCTGGCGCACCTGCTACGACGAGCGGCAGGTCGGCGAACTCGCCGGGTGGGGGGCCGACGCGGCCTGGCTGGAGACCCTGGAGTGCGGGACCGTGGCCGTCCCCCTGGACCACGACCGGCCCGACGGGACGGTGCTGGAGATCGCGCTGATCAGGGCCCCCGCCACCGGCCCGGCGGAGGAGCGGCTGGGGTCCCTGGTGCTCAACCCGGGCGGCCCCGGTGTGTCGGGCATCGAGATGCTGGACTTCCCGTACTTCGGCGACGAGGTCCGCGCCGCCTTCGACCTGGTCTCCTTCGACCCCCGCGGCGTGGGGGAGAGCGGGGGCTTCGCGTGCGGGGACCGGTACGTCCTGGACGACGCGTTCCGGCGCGTCGCGGACACCGACCCCGAGGACCTGACCGACGTGGAACTCCAGCCGCTGGAGGACGCCGCCCGCCGCTACGCAGAGGCGTGCACCGAGGCGGTGGGGGAGGAGTTCCTCGCCCACCTGGGCACGGTGAACGTCGTCCGCGACCTGGACGTCGTCCGCGACGCGCTGGGCGACGAGCGGTTGAGCTTCGTGGGCTACTCGTACGGCACGCACATCGGCGCCCTCTACGCCGAGATGTTCCCCGCGAACACGCGGGCGCTGGTCCTGGACGGCGCCGTGGAGACCGAGCTGTCCAACGCGGGGATCGCCCTGGACCAGGTGGCCGCCCACCAGAACACCTGGGACATGTTCGCCGCCCACTGCGCGGCGGAGGCCGACGGGTGCCCGTTCGCCGGCGCGGACCCCGGGGAGGGCGGCGCCGACGCGCGGATGCAGGAGCTCCTCGCGGGGCTCGACCGCGAACCCGCCGAGGTCGAGGGCATCCCCGTCGACGGCGAGACCCTGCTCCAGATGATCGGCATGGAGCTGTACCACGAGGAGAGCTGGGACTACCTGGCCGCCCTCCTCGCCGCCCTCGCCGCGGACGACGGGGAGGGGACCGCGCGCCGCCTCGGTGAGCTGTACGACAACACGTTCGGCAAGTACGAGGACGTCGACCCGGAGGACGTCGACCCCCGCATGGAGCACCAGGACGCGAACGCGGTGTTCACCGCCGTCAACTGCGCGGACCGCGCCGACCCCGAGGACGTGGCGGCCTACCGGGACGCGGCCGACCGCGCGGCCGGGCTGTCCCCGCTGTTCGGCCCCGACCTGGTGTGGGAGCAGCTGCCGTGCGCGTACTGGCCGGAGAGCGAGGAGGCGCCCACGGGGATCACCGCCCCGGACGCCCCGCCGATCGTCGTCATCGGGACCGTCGGGGACCCCGCCACCCCCTACGCCTGGGCCGAGGAGCTCGCGGACCAGCTGGAGACGGGCGTCCTGGTCACCTACGAGGGGGCGGGGCACACCCTGTACGGCAAGGAGCGCAGCCCCTGCGTGGACCGGCCCGTGGACGCCTACCTGCTGACGGGGGAGGCGCCGCGTTCCGGTCTCACCTGTCCGCGCGCCTGAGACGTGGACGGACGCCCGCAAACAAGACCGACTGTTTACCTCCCGAACGGAATGTTACCGTCCGTGATCGGTGTGTTCTCCGCTGAAATGGTGCGAAAGGCCCCGGCAGCGGCCGGTCGGCGCTGACGGGAACGGAGCCACGGTGCGGACAAGGCGCTGGTGTACGGGTGCTCTCGGGCGGTTCGGCGGAGCGCGCGCCGTCCTCGGGGCCGGGGGGCTGGCGGTCGTCCTCGCGGTGACCACGGGTTCCGCGCGGCCGCCCGCCGACGCCTACGTGCCCCTTCCGTTCTACGGCCAGGACATCGCGTGGAGCCCGTGCTTCACGCAGGCGGAGCTGGACGCGGTCGACGCCGACGCGGGCGGGGGCACCCCGCCGTGGATGGCGCAGCTGGAGTGCGGCACCCTCACGGTCCCGGTCGACTACGGCAGCCCCGACGGGGAGACGGTCGGGATCGCGCTGGCCCGGAGGCCCGCGCACGGCCCGGAGTCGGAGCGCCGGGGGTCGCTGGTGGTCGACTTCGGGGGGCCGGGGGTCTCGACGGTGGACGGCATGCGCAACCCCTTCCTGGGGGAGCGGGTGCAGGCCTCCTTCGACCTGGTGGGGTTCGACCCCCGCGGGGTCGGGCGGAGCGGGGGCCTGGACTGCGACGGGTCGCAGGCGTGGGAGCGGGAGCTGGAACGCGTGGCCCCCGGGGACCCCGCGGCGAGGACCGCCGCCGACCTGCGCGGGCTGGGCGAGGCCGCCGAGGCCTACGGGCGCAGCTGCGCGGAGGCCGTCGGCGGGGGGTTCCTGTCGCGCATGGGCACCGTCAACGTGGTGCGCGACCTCGACGTCCTCCGCGACGCCCTCGGGGACGAGGGGCTGACGTACGTCGGCTACTCGTACGGCACCCACGTCGGGGCCCTGTACGCCGACATGTTCCCCGACCGGACGAGGGCGCTGATCCTGGACGGGGTCGTGGACACGGCGCCCTCCAACGCCCGGCTCGCGGTGGAGGTCCAGGAGGCCTTCCAGGACTCCTGGGAGATGGTCGCCGAGCACTGCGCCCGGACCGTGGAGAACTGCCCGTTCACGTCGGGCCGGGCCGCGGTGAAGGAGACACCGGCCCTCCTGGAGCGGTTCGACCGGGACCGGCCGACCGTGCGGGGGCGGACGGTCACCGGCGAGATGCTGGCGGAGATGGTCGCCACCCAGCTCTACGACGAGTGGACCTGGGACTACCTGGCCGGGTTCTTCACGGACCTGGCCGAGGGGGACACCGGGTCCGAGACCTACCGGCGGTACCTGGAGTACATGTACGACCGCGCCTTCGGCCGGGAGGCGGACGAGGACGCGGACGCCTACACGGCCGTCATGTGCGCGGACCGGGACGACCCGGAGGACCTGAGCGCCTACCGGGAGGCCGTGGAGGAGGCCGAGCTGCGCGCCCCGCTGTTCGGCGGCGCGCCCGTGTGGGCGACGGCCTCGTGCGCGCGGTGGCCCCTCGCGGAGACCGGCGCCCAGGAGTTCACGGCGTCCGCGGCCCCGCCGATCGTGCTCGTCGGCAACGCGGGGGACCCCGCGACCCCCTACCGGTGGGCGCAGCGCATGCACGCCCGGCTGACGACCTCCGTCCTGGTCACCTACGAGGGCGGCGGCCACACCGTGTACGGCAGGGGCAAGAGCGCCTGCGTGGACAACCCCCTGGACGAGTACCTGATCAGCGGGAAGGTGCCCGAACACGGCCTGAGCTGCCCCCAGGTCCTCGTCTAGGCCGCGCCCGCGGCCGCCTGCCGCTCCCGCCCCGGGCGGACCGCGGCGCCGCCCTCCCCCGACGCCGTCCGGCGACCGGGACCCGGCCGGCGGTCCGTCCGCGGACGGACCGCCGGAGGCCGGGCCCAGGGGGCCGGCGCGCCCGACACCGGCGCGGGAGGGGGACCGCCCGCGCGAGCCGTTCCGACCACACGGAGGATGACCATGGCCGACCTGCCCAAGCAACTCGGACTGACCCCTTTCAAGGACGCCCTGCCCGTCCCCGCCGAGGCCGACCTGTCCGAGAAGGGCCCCGACGGGGTGGCCCAGGTGACGGTGCGGCTGAAGCGGACGAAGGTGAGCCTGCACTCGGAGCTGGACGTGCGGGGCGAGCCAGCCACCGAGGCGTTCGCCTACGACGGGACGGTCCCCGGGCCGACCTTCGACGTGGCCAGGGGCACGCGTATCCGGGTGATCTGGGAGAACGCGATCACGACCGGCGAGAAGTACCCCGTACGCCACATCTGGGTGCCGCCGAGACCGCCCGGCACCCCCTCCCGGCCGGGCAGCGAGGGCGCCGCGACCGCGACCGCCGTCGAGGCGATCCGTCCGTGGAGCGTCACCCACCAGCACGGCGGCTACACCGACGGGGGGAGCGACGGGTGGACGGACGACGCCGTCTACACGGGACGCGCCCAGCTCTCGGAGTACGCCAACGACCAGCCCGGCACCCTGCTCTGGTACCACGACCACGCGATGGGGATCACCCGGTGGAACGTCTTCGCCGGGCTGTTCGGGGCCTACATCCTGCGGGACGAGGACGACGAGGCGCTCACCCCCACCAGCGGCGAGGACGGCGGCACGGTCCACGAGGTCCCGCTCATCCTCGGCGACCGCAACCTGGAGACCACGGACGGCAGGCCCGGGAGCCCGCCCACCGCGCGGCTCCTGCACAAGGTGGTCGCCCTGGCGGACGGCCCGGCGACCGGTACGGGCAGCGACGGCGTGGATCCGGACGACCCCACCACCTGGCCGTCCACGCTCCCCTTCACCGGGCCCTACCAGACGGTCAACGGGAAAATCTGGCCGTATCTGGAGGTGGAGCGGCGCTGGTACCGCTTCCGGGTCCTCAACGGGGCCAACGCCCGCACCTACACGCTGAGCCTGTTCAAGGAGGACGACAGCGGCAACCTGACCGCGCCGACCCCGGAGGAGGTCCGCGGGGCGGTGCTCCAGGTCGGCACGGACAGCGGGCGGCTGGGCAGGCCCATCGACCTCGGGGGGCGGCTGACCGTCTCCCCGGCCGAGCGGGCCGACCTCCTCGTGGACTTCAAGAAGTTCGGGACGGAGGCGGGGAAGGCGTCCCGGCTGCGGCTGGTGATGGTCGACGACGAGGGAAGGCCGACCCGCGGCGAGCTCTTCCCCGCCGTCATGCAGTTCCGGGTCTCGGCGACCGGGGTCACGGACTCCTTCACGCCTCCGGCCAACCCCGCGCTCAAGGCCGGCTACGTGAGGGTGACGCACGACGACCACCCCGACCACGGCCACCGGATGGTGCTGATCACGCAGCCGGACGCGTTCGCGCACCCCAAGTTCCTGGAGCTGGAGCACGTGGCGGCGCCCGGTGACCACTCCCCGCACACGGCGGGGGCGCACACGGCGCACGCGGACGACGGACACGCGGCGCACCCCGCGGGGGACCACATCCGGATCCGGGACCACTCGGGGCGCCTGCGCACCTACCGCAAGGCCGCCTCGACCTTCATGGACACGATCAACTTCGTGGTCCCGCTCGACGGGTGGGAGATGTGGAGCTTCCTCAACCTCGGGGGCCCCATGCACCCGATGCACATCCACCTCACCAGGTTCCAGGCGTTGCGCCGCGACACCTACGACGTCTCGGGCTTCGACCGGGTGAGCGAGACCACCCGGCACCCCCTCGCCTTCGCGGGGGCGGGCGTGGTCAACCCGGACGAGGAGGGGTGGAAGGACGTGATCCGGGTCGGGCCGGGGACGATGGTGAGCGTGATGGGCCGGTTCACGGGAGGGACGGGCCGGTACATGTACCACTGCCACCTGCTCGAACACGAGGACATGGGCATGATGCGCCCGTTCAACGTGGCGCCCCCGGAGATCGCCCGGTTCGGCCACACCATGGGCCACGGCGCCGCGGCGACGGCTGTCCGGATCGCCCGGGACGCGGCGGGCCCGGAGGAGCTCCTGCGGGAGGGCCTGCTCCGGGCCGCCGGACGCGAACTGGGCGTGTCCGGCCGTGACCCGCGCCTCGTCGAAGGGGCCGAACCGCAGGTGCCGGACGCCGGGGCGGAGGAGTCGGAGGGCGAGCGGGAGTGAGGCCCGCCCCCCGCGGGCCGGGCCCCGTCGGCCGGGCCCGTGCGGGGGCGGACGCGTGTCGGGGCGGGGCCGCCCTGTTTCCGGCCCGGTCGCCCTCCCCGCCCCGCACGGCTCCGCCGGCCGCCGCCCCACGCCCCCGGGCGGGTGCTGCCCCGCCGCACGTCTCCGGGCGGGCGCTGCCCCACGTCCTCGGGCGGGCGCTGCTCCGCCCCACGTCTCCGGGCGGGCGCTGCCCCACCCCGCGCCCCCGTACCGGCGCTCCGCCCGCCGCGGTCCGCGACCGGGCGCGTACACTCGGAGCATGGCCGGTACTCGCGCGTGTGGACAGGGTTCACCCCTCGCCGCCCCGTGCCGTGCCCCCTCCGCCGTCACGGGCTCGACCTGCGCCGTGCCCGAGGCCCCCCGTACCGGGCTCCGGGCTCTCCACGGCCACGGCTAGCGACCTTCACCCGCGGTTCCGGCCGCCTCCACCGCGTCGTCCCCGTGGCCCCCGTGCGCCACGGTGCGCCGCGCCCCCTCCCACACGGTGCGCCGCCCCCTGACCGGGAGCCGCGCCCGCCCCTCACCGGGCCCGCCACACCGCACCACCGTTCCCTGCTCCGCCGGCCCGCGGCATCCCGTCGGCCGTGCCCACCGGCGCCGCCCGTGCGAACGGCGCGCGCCACGCTCGAAGGGAACCCCTCGTGAAGCTGAGCGAGCTGCTCGAAGGCCATGACCACCGGATCCTGCACGGCGACCCGGACACCCGGATCACCGCCGGTCCGTGCCTGGACGCCCACCGGGTGTCCCCGGGATCCCTGTTCGTCGCCGTGCCCGGACACGAGGAGGGCGGGACCGACGGCGTCGCGTCCGCCCTCGCCCGGGGCGCGTCGGCCGTCCTCGTCGAGACCGGGCCGTCGGACCCCGCGTCCCGGTTCGCGCCCCAGGGCGCCTGCGTGGTCGGGGTGGCCGACGCCCGTGTCGCCGCGGCCCTCGTCTCCGCCCGCTACCACGGGCACCCGGGCCGGGGGATGGACGTGGTGGCGGTCACCGGGACCAACGGCAAGACCTCGGTGTCGTCCATGTACGAGTCGCTGCTGCGCATCTCCAAGGGGGCCCGGGTCGGTGTCATCGGCACCTCCGGCAGCCGCACCGGCGGCGACCCCGTCCCGATGCCCCGTTCGGTGCTGAGCACCCCCGAGGCCCCCGACCTCCAGTACATCCTGGGGCGCATGCGCGACAGGGGGACCCTCAGCGTGGTGCTGGAGGCCACGTCGATGGGCCTGCTCCACCACCGTGTGGAGGGCTCCTCCGTGGACGTCGGGATCTTCACCAACCTGACCCAGGACCACCTGGACGACCACGGCACCATGGACGACTACCGCGACGCCAAACTGCGCCTGTTCCAGGGCATGTGCCGCCACGCCGTGGTCAACGCCGACGACCCGGTCGGTGCGGCGATCCCCGCCATGATGCCCGGCGCGGTGACGACCTACGCCATCGACGCGGAGGCCGACTACCGGGCGACGGACCTGGAGGTCGACGCCTCGGGGACGCGCTTCGTCCTGCACCACGGCGGCCGCGGGTATCCGGCGGCCATCCCGGTGCCGGGCCGCTTCTCGGTGTCCAACGCGCTCGCGGCCCTGGCCGCCTGCCACTGGTTCGGCCACGAACTGGGCGCCCTCGTGGACGCGCTCGAGCGCATGCCGCAGATCCCGGGCCGGTTCGAGCGCTTCGAGGCCCCGCACGGGGTGTCCGTGGTCGTCGACTACGCCCACTCGCCGGACTCGCTGGACAAGGTCCTCCGGACGATCCGCGGGTTCGCCCGGGGGCGGGTCCTCACCGTCTTCGGCTGCGGGGGCGACCGCGACACGACCAAGCGCGCGCGGATGGGGGAGATCGCGGGAACCCATTCCGACCTGTGCTTCCTGACCTCGGACAACCCGAGGTGGGAGGACCCCGAGGCGATCATGGACCAGGTCGCCCCGGGGCTCGCGGGGACGGGCACCCCGTACGAACGGGACGGGGACCGCCGTGCGGCCATCTCCGCCGCCCTGGCCTCGGCCGGTCCGGGGGACGTCGTCCTGCTCGCCGGCAAGGGCAGCGAGCCGTACCAGATCGTCGGCGGCGCAATGCTCCCCTTCGACGACATGGCGACCGTCCGCGAGCTCTCCCGGGCCCGGGCCGCGGTGCACTCGGGGGCGTGAGGGAACGCGGCCCCGGGAGCGCGGCGGCGGGGCTGCGACCGTCCCGCGTCCGGCCGCCGAGGAGGCCGCGGCGCGCGGCGGGGGAGCGCCCCCTCCGCGGCCGCCGTGACGGGCGCCGCCTCCCACACGGTGGGGGCCCGGGCCCCCGGGCGGCGGGAGGACCCGCGGCCGCGGGCTTGACCTTGCGGTTACCGCAACCCCGAGACTGGCGGTATGAGCCTGTCCATCAAGGAATTCAGCGAGATGAGCGACCTGTCCCCGCAGACGCTGCGCTTCTACCACTCCGAGGGGCTGCTGGTCCCCGCCGAGGTCGACGGGGAGACCGGGTACCGCTACTACTCCATCGAGCAGGTCGCGACCGCCGTGCTGGTCACGGCGCTGCGCGGCGCCGGTATGAGCGTCAAGGACGTCCGCCGCGCACTGGAGGCCCCCGACACCGCCGCCGCACTGCTGGAGGAGCACACCGGGGCCCTGCACCGCCGGCGCGGGGCCGAGGACGAGGCGATCGCCACCGCCCGCGCACTCCTCACCGACCCGCCCGGGGTCCGGCGCGGGGAGGCGCCGGGGACGACGGTCCTGTCGAGGACCGTCCCCCCGGTCGCCGTGGAGCGGCGAGGGGGCCGGCCCGACCAGTACGACTGGGACGCGGTCACCGGAGCCGTCACGGCCACGGTGGCGGAGCTCGGCGCCCTGGCGGCGGAACACGGCGCCGCCGTCACGGGCGCCCCCTGGTTCGCCTGGTCCGGGGAGACCGCCGAGCAGAGGGAGAGGGCACTCACCCCGGAGGGCCCGCACTGGGTGGCCAAGGTCCCGGTCGCCGCAGGGGCCGAGGCGCTGGCGGCCCTGGCCGGGGAGGTCGAGGTGCAGGACTTCGAGGCCAGGGAGGAGCTGTCCATCCGCCTCCCGGGCCGGAACTCGACGCCCAAGTACGCCATGGCCCACCTCCAGCTGTTGGCGCACACACCGGAGGGCCTCTTCCCCGACCACTCGTGCATGCGCCACATCCTGCACGGGGACGGGACGGAGACCGCCGTGCGCCTGCGCCCGCTCGGTGAGGCCGGGGACGTCACCTGAGCCACGCGGCCGGGGCGCGGGGAAGGGTCCGCGCGCGGTGCCCGCCACCCACCGTGCCCGTGCTCCCGCGCCCGGCGCCCCTCAGGCCCGGGTGCGGGCGTCCTCGGGCGTCCCCGCCTCCGGACCGGACGGCTCGGGCACGCCGGACAGGCCGTCGATACTGGTGGCGTTGCGTGTCCGCCAGTAGTCGGTGAAGTAGGAGGGATCGCGGCGTTCGTGGTAGCGGTCCAGCAGGTCGCGGTCGCCGCGCACGTCCATCAGGGGGACGGAGAAGCCGCACGAGTCGGAGACGCGGTGGACGTCGACCACGATGACCGCCCGCTGCCCGAGTGTGCGCTCCTTGGGGAAATGGGAGCGGAGGTCCTCGAACCCGGCCTCGGAGGGCAGGACGGCACGCCCCCGGCCGTGGAGGCGGACGATGTTCGGCGGTCCGTCGAAGGCGCAGAACATCAGCACGATGCGGCCGTTCTCCCGCAGGTGGGCGATGGTCTCGGTGCCCGACCCGGTGTAGTCGAGGTAGGCCACCCGGTGCTCGCCGAGCACGGCGAAGGTGCCGTCCATGCCCTTGGGGGAGACGTTGACGTGGCCCTCCGCGCCCAGGGGCGCCGTGCCGACGAAGAACACCGGCTGGTCGAGGAGGAACCGGGCCAGCCGTGGGCCGATGGTGTCGTGGATGTTCGCCATGGCGGCCATTCTGGCAGGAGGGGGCGCCGCTGCCCGGGGCGGGACCGGCCGGATGCGGCCACCGGGCGCGCCCCGGGCGCCGCCGCGGCCCGCTCCGGGGCCGGACACGCGGGCGCCCCGGCCGGAAACGGCCGGGGCGCCCGCACGCGCCGTCGCGCGCTACAGCTCGGAGGCCGCGGCCTCGTCCACCCAGAACACGGTCCTCTCCGCGCCGCGGGCGCCGGCCACCGGGGCCTCGTCCACGCTGCCCCCGGCCAGCCCCAGGCGCACGGCCTCGGCCTTGCCCTCGCCCGAGGCCAGCACCCACACCTCGCGGGCCGCACGGATGGAGGGCAGCGTCAGCGTCACCCGCTCCGCCGGCGGCTTGGGCGAGTCGCGCACCGCGGCGACGGACGCCTCGTCCTCGCGCACCCCCGACAAGCCGGGGAACAGCGAGGCCACGTGGGCGTCGGGGCCGACCCCCAGCAGGCACACGTCGAACACGGGCACGGGACCCTTCCCGCGCGCCGCCACCGCCAGCTCCCGGCCGTAGCGGGTCGCCGCGTGCTCCACCTGGCCCCCGTCCAGCCCGTCGGAGGCGGGGATCGGGTGCACCTGGTGGCTCGGCACGGAGATCGAGTCGATCAGCGCCGCGCACGCCTGGGTCTCGTTGCGCTCGGGGTCCTTGTCCGGCAGGTAGCGCTCGTCCCCCCACCACAGGTGGACGTGGGCCCAGCTGATCCCGGCCTCGTTGGCGTGGTCGCGCACCGCCTCCAGGGCGCGGATGCCGATCCCGCCACCGGTCAGGACGAGGTGGAAGTCACGCTTGTCCGCCTCGGCCTGGACGATCATGTTGACCAGCTTCAGCGCGACGCTGTCGGCCAGCCCCGCGGCGTCCGCGTGGCGGACGATCTCCGGTTCGCTCATCCTCGTGCTCCGCTCTCCGCGAGCAGCGGACCCAGGTGGTGGGCCGCGCTCTCGTAGGTCTCGTCGGCGTCCAGGCGGCGCAGCTCCTCGGCGAGCGCCAGTGCGGCGCCGCGCCGTGCCAGCGCCACCGTCTGGTCCGGCTGCCCGAACCGCGACAGCGTGGCCACCCTGCCGTCCACCCGGGAGACCGCGATGTCCCCCTCCGAGGTGGTCAGCCTGACCTCGGTCAGCCCGGGGCCGTGGGAGACGGCCCGTTCCACGGGCGCCTCCAGCCGGTCCGACAGCCACGCCGCCAGCAGTTCGGCGCTCGGGTAGTGCGCCTCGGCCGTCACCCTCGCCGAGTTCACCCACCCGCACGGCTGGTCCATGGCACTGGCCAGGAGCGAGCGCCACGGCGTCAGCCGGGTCCAGGTCAGGTCCGTGTCGCCCGGGCGGTAGTGGGCCACCCGCTCCACGAGGTCCCGCAACGGGTCGGGGGCGCGCAGCGCGTCGGTGATGCGGCGCTGGGCCAGGCGGCCCACGGGGTCGGCGGCCGGGTTGAGGGGGCCCGCGCCCGGCCACCACGCCACCACGGGGGCGTCGGGGACCAGCAGCGGGGTGACCACCGAGTCCGCGTGCTCGCCGAGCGGACCGTACAGCCGGAGCAGCACGGCCTCGCCCGGCCCGGAGGTGCCGGGTCTGCGGATCTCGGCGTCGATGGCGGGTTCGGCGTCGGGGTCGCGCCGGATCAGGGCCACCACGCGCGAGGGGTGCTCGCGGCCCGCCTCGGTGGCGGCGCGCACGGCGTCGTAGTGGTCGGCCTCGTCGGTGACGATGACCAGGGTCAGCACCATGTTCATGGCGCCGCCGCCGACGCTGAGCCGCTCGGACATGAGCGCCTCGGTGATCTGCGACGTCGTGGTGCGCGGCAGGTAGAGCGTCATGGGTTCCTCCCCGCGTGGTCGTGGCTGGTCACGGGCGCCGCCACTGGCGGCCGTCCCTGGCGAGCAGGTTCTCGGCGGACTCCGGGCCCCAGGTGCCCGAGCCGTACTGCTCGGGCCGGCCCGACGCGGCCCAGTACTCCTCGACCGGGTCGAGGATGCGCCAGGAGAGCTCGACCTCCTCCTGCCGCGGGAAGAGGGGCGGGTCGCCGATGAGCACGTCCAGGATGAGCCGCTCGTACGCCTCGGGGCTGGCCTCGGTGAAGGACTGCCCGTACGTGAAGTCCATGCTCACGTCACGGACCTCCATGCTCGCGCCCGGCACCTTGGAGCCGAACCGCAGCGTGACGCCCTCGTCCGGCTGGATGCGCAGCACCAGGGCGTTCTGCCCCAGTTCGCTGACGTCGGTGCGCGGGAACATCTGCTGCGGGGCGGCCTGGAAGACCAGGGCCACCTCCGTCACCCGCCGGCCCAGCCGCTTGCCGGTGCGCAGGTAGAACGGCACCCCCGACCAGCGGCGGGTGTCCACCGCCAGCTTCAGCGCCGCGTAGGTCTCGGTCACGGAGTCGGAGGGGATGCCCTCCTCCTCCAGGTAGCCCCGCACCGCCGCGCCGCCCTGCCATCCCGCGGCGTACTGGCCGCGGGCGGTCCCGGTTCCCAGGTCCTCCGGCAGCGACACCGAGGCCAGGACCTTCTCCTTCTCGGCGCGGATCGCGTCCGCGCTGTAGGAGATCGGCTCCTCCATGGCGACGAGGGCCAGGAGCTGCAGGAGGTGGTTCTGGATGACGTCGCGGGCCGCGCCGATTCCGTCGTAGTAGCCCGCGCGTCCGCCCACGCCGATGTCCTCGGCCATGGTGATCTGCACGTGGTCCACGTAGCTGCGGTTCCACAGGGGCTCGAACAGGGTGTTGGCGAAGCGCAGCGCCAGGATGTTCTGGACCGTCTCCTTGCCGAGGTAGTGGTCGATGCGGAACACCGACGACGGCGGGAACACGTCGTCCACCACCGCGTTGAGCTCCTGCGCGCTCTCCAGGTCGTGGCCGAACGGCTTCTCGATCACCACCCGGCGCCAGGGGGTGACCCGCAGGCCGCCCCCGCCCGCGGGCCCGTCGTCCTCGCCGGGCTCGGCCAGGCCGGACCGCTTGAGCTGCTTGACCACCGTCGGGAACAGCTTGGGCGGCAGCGAGAGGTAGAACGCGTAGTTCCCGCCCGTGCCGCGCACCGTGTCGAGCTCGCGCACGGTCTCCGCCAGGCGGTCGAACGCGTCGTCGTCGTCCAGGTCGCCCTGTACGAACCGGACGCCCTCGCTGAGCTGGCGCCACACGTCCTCGCGGAACGGCGTGCGCGCGTACTTGCGCACCGCCTCGTGCGCCTGCTCGGCGAAGTCCTGGTCCTCCCAGTCGCGGCGGGCGAACCCCACCAGGCCGAAGCCCGGCGGCAGCATCCCCCGGTTGGCGAGGTCGTAGATCGCGGGGAGGAGCTTCTTCCTGGCCAGGTCGCCCGTGACACCGAACAGCACCAGCACGCTGGGGCCGGCGATGCGGGGCAGTCTGCGGTCCAGGGCGTTGCGGAGCGGGTTGGGTACCGCTCCGGGCATCACCGGTTCTTTCACAGGTCTCTTCCTTCTGAGAGCGGCCGGTGGGCGGTGGCCGGACGCCCGCGCCTCCGGGGCGCGGGCGGCGACGGGGACCGGGGGTGGGGGCCCTCCCGGGCCCGCGGCCCGGGAGGGGGCGCCTCAGGCCGAGGCGGCCAGCTTCTCGGAGAGGCCCTTGAGCAGGCTCTCCCACGAGGCGACGAACTTGGCGACGCCGTCCGTCTCCAGGTGGCCGAACACCTCGGTCAGGTTCACGCCCGCGGCCTCCAGGGCGGCGAAGTCGGCGTGGGCCTGCGCGTAGCTGCCGAGCACGGTGTTGCCCGTGACCACCGCGTGGTCGCCGGCGGCGTCCAGGGTGGCCTGCGGCATCGTGTTGACGGTGTCGCGCGCGACCAGCCCGGTGACGTAGAGGGTGTCCTCGTAGGCGGGGTCCTTCACGCCGGTGGAGGCCCACAGCGGGCGCTGGGGCTTGGCGCCGAGCGCCTCCAGGGCCTTCCACTCCTTGCCCTCGAACACCTGCTCGTAGGCCTGGTAGGCCAGGCGGGCGTTGGCGAGCGCGGCGCGGCCGAGGAGGGCGGTGGCCTCCTCGGTGCCGATCGCCCGCAGCCGCTTGTCCACCTCGGTGTCCACGCGGCTGACGAAGAACGAGGCCACGGACTGGATCCGGGAGAGGTCGTGGCCGTTGGCGCGGGCCAGCTCCATGCCCTCCAGGAACGCGTCCATCACCTGGCGGTAGCGCTCCAGGGAGAAGATCAGCGTGACGTTGACGCTGATGCCCAGCCCCAGCACGCGGGTGATGGCGGGCAGGCCCTCCGCGGTCGCGGGGATCTTGATCATCAGGTTGGGGCGGTCGACCAGCCACCACAGGGCCTTGGCCTCGGCGACCGTGCGCTCGGTCTCCATGGCCATGCGCGGGTCCACCTCCAGGGAGACCCGGCCGTCGACGCGGTCGGTGGCGTCGTACACCGGGCGGAGGGTGTCCGCCGCCCAGCGGATGTCGTAGGCGGTGAGCAGGCGCACGGCCTCCTCGACCGAGACGCCGCGCGCGGCGAGCTCGCTCACCTGCTCGTCGTAGGCGTCGCCCTCGGACAGCGCCTTGTCGAAGATGCTCGGGTTGGACGTGACGCCGACGACCTTGTGGGTCGTCATCAGCTCCGTCAGGTTGCCCGTCCGCAGCCGTGTGCGGCTGATGTCGTCCAGCCAGACCGACACGCCTGCCCCGGACAGGTCCTCGAGTGGGTTGCTCATGGTGTTCGCGCCTTCCTCACGGGCGTTGCCGCCCTCTCGCACAAGGGGAGCGGGTCCCGCCGGGCGACGGCGGGACCCGCGCTGTCAGCGTCCGGCCCTGGCGGCGCTCTTGCGAGCCGCCTCCACGACGGCCTCGGTGGTGAAGCCGAACTTCTCGTACAGGGTCTGGTACGGGGCAGAGGCGCCGAAGTGCTCCAGGCTCACCGACTCGCCGGCGTCGCCGACGTAGGAGCGCCAGCCCATGGCGATGCCGGCCTCGACGGACACGCGGGCGCGCACCGACGACGGCAGCACGCTCTCGCGGTACTCCTCGCTCTGGTCCTCGAACCACTCCACGCACGTCATGGACACGACGCGGGTGGGCGTTCCGGCCTCCTCCAGGACCTTGCGGGCCTCCACGGCGATCTGCACCTCGCTGCCGGTCGCCAGCAGGATGACCTCCGGAGATCCGCCGGTCGCCTCGGCCAGCACGTAGCCGCCCTTGACGGCCTCCTCGGCCGGGGCGTACTCGGACCGGTCCAGGACGGGCACGTTCTGCCGGGTCAGGGCGAGCGCGGCCGGGCGGCCGGAGTTCTCCATGACCGCGCGCCACACGACGGCCGTCTCGTTGGCGTCGGCCGGGCGGATCACGTCGAGGCCGGGGATGGCGCGCAGCGCCCACAGGTGCTCGACCGGCTGGTGGGTGGGGCCGTCCTCGCCCAGGCCGATGGAGTCGTGCGTCCACACGTAGGTGACCGACAGCCTCATCAGCGCGGCGAGGCGGACGGCCGGGCGCATGTAGTCGCTGAACACCAGGAAGGTGCCGCCGTAGGGGCGGGTCGGGCCGTGCAGCGCCATGCCGTTGAGGATCGAGCCCATGCCGTGCTCGCGGATGCCGAAGTGCAGCACGCGCCCGTACGGGTTGCCGGGGAACTTGCTGCTGGCCCGCTCGAACGGCAGGAAGGACGGCTCGCCCTTGGGCGTGGTGTTGTTGGACCCGGCCAGGTCGGCGGAGCCGCCCCACAGCTCCGGGAGCACCGGGGCCAGGGCCGAGAGCACGTCACCGCTGGCCTTGCGGGTGGCGACGCCCTTCTCGCTGGGCTCGTACGTGGGCAGCGCCTCCTCCCAGCCGTCGGGGAGCTTGCCCGCGGCGAGGCGGTCGAACAGCTCGGCGCGCTCGCCCGCGCCCTGGTGCCACGCGTCGAAGGCGGTCTGCCACTCGGCGCGGGCCTCGCTGCCCCGCTCCAGGGCCTTGCGGGTGTGCTCGATGACGTCGTCCTGGACCCCGAACGGCTCGTCCGGCAGGCCGAGGATGCGCTTGGTGGCGGAGATCTCGTCGGTGCCCATGGCGGCGCCGTGGACCGCGCCGGTGTTCTGCGCGTTGGGCGCGGGCCAGCCGATGACGGTGCGCAGCTTGATGAAGGTCGGACGCTCGGTCTCGGCCTTGCCGCGCAGGATCGCCTGGTAGAGGGCGTCGATGTCCTCCACGTACGAGCCGGTGGAGGTCCAGTCGACCTCTTCCACGTGCCACCCGTAGGCGCGGTAGCGCGCGGCCACGTCCTCGGAGTGGGCGATGCGGGTGTCGTCCTCGATGGAGATCTGGTTGTCGTCCCAGATCATGATGAGGTTGCCCAGGTTCTGGGTGGCGGCCAGGGCGCTCGCCTCGTGGCTCACGCCCTCCTGGACGTCGCCGTCGGAGCAGAACGCGTAGACGTGGTGGTCGAACGGGCTCGCGCCCGGACCGGCCTCGGGGTTGAACAGGCCGCGCTCGCGGCGGGCCGCCATCGCCATGCCGACGGCGTTGCCCACGCCCTGGCCCAGCGGGCCGGTGGTGGTCTCCACACCGGCGGTGTGGCCGACCTCGGGGTGGCCCGGGGTCAGGCTGTCCCACTGGCGCAGGGACTTGAGGTCGTCCAGCTCCAGCCCGTATCCGGCGAGGTAGAGCTGGATGTACAGGGTGAGGCTGGAGTGGCCGATCGACAGGACGAACCGGTCCCGGCCGACCCAGTCGGGCGCGGCGGGGTCGTGGCGCATGACCTTCTGGAACAGCAGGTACGCGGCGGGAGCCAGGCTCATCGCGGTGCCGGGGTGTCCGTTACCCGACTTCTCTACCGCGTCCATCGCCAGCGCCCTGACCGTGTCGACGGCGCGGAGGTCGAGGTCCGACCACTCCAGGGATTGCGGGGTGTGGGCGTTCACGGACTTTCGTTCTCCTTCTCGGGCACCCCTCGCGCCCGGGCTGCGGGCTGGGTGCGTCGGTTGCGTTGGTCATCGGCGGCGCCGGGCGCCCCGGGACGGCCCGCCGGAGGGACGGGGCCGTGAGGGGTGCGGGAGGGCGGGCCGCGCTGCGGTTGTCAAGGCGCGGACGCGTCATCGGTGGTGCCCCCGGCGACGGCCGCCGCGGCCGGGAGACCACGACAGGTTCGGCCGTGTTCGAGCCTATCGTCCGCGCCCCGGGATGTCGTTGCCCGACACCTCTCATTACCGTGTGGTAGCTCCGCTGGTCCGGAGGGGCGCGGGCCGTGCGCCGCGGGAGGCCCGTGCCCGGGGGACCCCGGCGCGTGGCAGGCTGGATGAGCGACGGGGCGTGTGCGACCCTTCTGTACACCCGGCGGCCCGTGTGCGATCCGCGGAGCCGGGACCAGGGCCTTTCGTTGTGAGGGGGCTGGTCCACGGTCCCCGCGAGGAAGTACTACAGTATGTCGTTGACGGGGTTTTCGCCGTTCCTGACGCTTTGTCGGTCCGCTCGGCCCCGCGTGGCGAGCAGTGTCGAAATCCCGAGAGTTGTCGAGGTATCCGCGTGTCTGAAACCGAGCCGGTACCCCCCGTGGGGACGCGAGCGAGCCGTCCGGCCGTGAGGGCGCGGCACTGATGGCGCTCACGAACCGCGTACCGGGCACCACCCCCGACGGCCACGAACCCGAGGCCCCCCGCAGGGCCACCACGGGCGAGTACGTCAAGGCCTACGTGGCGCTCTCCAAGCCCCGCGTCATCGAACTCCTCCTCATCACCACCATCCCGGTGATGTTCGTCGCCGCCGGAGGCGTGCCACCGCTGTGGACCGCGGTCGCCACCCTCCTCTTCGGCACGATGTCCGCGGCCAGCGCGAACGCGATGAACTGCTACATCGACCGCGACATCGACCGTGAGATGCGTCGCACCAGGCAGCGTCCCGGCGCGATGGACCTGGTGACCCCCCGGGGCGCCCTCACCTACGGGCTGGTGCTCGCGGTCGGCTCCACGGTCGGGTTCGCGCTCCTCGTGAACCTGCTGTCGGCCGCGCTGTCGGTCTTCGCGATCCTGTTCTACATCTTCGTCTACACGCTGCTCCTCAAGCGGCGCACGGCCCAGAACGTCGTCTGGGGCGGCATCGCCGGGTGCATGCCGGTGCTGATCGGCTGGGCGGCCGTCACCGACAGCCTCGACTGGGCGCCGTTCGTCCTGTTCCTGGTCGTGTTCTTCTGGACGCCGCCGCACACGTGGACGCTGGCCATGCGCTACCGGGAGGACTACGCGCAGGCCAAGGTGCCGATGCTGCCCGTGGTCGCCAGCGACCGCCGGGTCCTGCTGGAGTGCGTGCTCTACAGCTGGGCCACCGCCGTCGTGTCGGTCGTCTTCTGGCCCGTCGCCGGCACCACCTGGTTCTACGGCGCGGTCGCCGTCGCCCTCGGCGCGCTGCTGGTGTTCCAGGCGCACCGCCTGCTCAGCCGCTCCCGGGCGGGCGTCACCGGCGCCCAGCTCAAGACGATGGGCTTCTTCCACCTGTCCAACGCCTACCTGGCGCTGCTGTTCGTGGCGGTCACCGTCGACCCGCTGATCGCGAACGCGCTGGGCTGACCCCGCCGACGCACACGTGGCGCCGTCCCCTCGGGGGCGGCGCCACCGTGCTGTCCGCCGCCCGCGGCCCCGCGCGTGCGCGGCGGCGGGGAAGCGCGTGGAGCAGGCGGAGAAGCAGATCGACGCGGCCCCGCGGGGCATATCCGCCGTGGCGGGCGACCGGCCCCCGCCGCCGCGTCCCGGCCGCGCGGGGCCGGCGCGGAGCGCGGGGTGGGAGTCGGCCCGGCGGCCCCCGGCCGCGCGGCGGCGGTGACCCGCGGTGCACGGGAACGCCACCCTTCGTGGCGGAGAAGGCGCCTACGACGGCTGCGTCCCGTGTTGTCACCGGTCACCGCTATAACCTCACCATGGCAACGACTTCCCCACCCCCTGCCGCCGAGCCGGTCTGGACCGACGGCCCGGACGGCTACGCGCTCGCCCTCGACGGCGCCTCCCTCGTGTGCCGCAACGCCAGGGGCCGCAGGCTCAAGACCGTCCCCAAGAAGGTGCGCGAGTCCGCCGAGGCCGAACACCTCCGCGGCGTCCTGCTCCGGCTCGAACTCCACGAGCGCGAGTGCGTCGAACGGGTCGAGTCCTGGCTCCTGGGCTCCCTCCCCGTGCCCGCCTCCGTGATCGCCCGCGTGTGGGCCGACCCCGCCTGGAGGGAGCTGCTCACCGACCTCTTCGTCGTCCCGGCCGGGGGCGGCGAGGGCGGCTTCCTGCGGGGCGTGGACGACCGGGGCCGGATCGGCGTCCTGGACCTGGACGCCGAGAGCGTCTGGCTGGACGCCGACCGGGTCGTCCCGGCCCACCCCGTCCTCCTCGAGGACCTGGAGGACGTCCGCGAGTTCGCCCTCGAACTCGGCATCACCCAGCGCCTGCCGCAGCTCACCCGCGCGATCCACCGCAAGCCCGACGCCGTCGAGGCCGGGGCCACCGCCGTCGAGGACTACTCCGGCGGGGAGTTCGACCAGCTGCGCCACGCCACCGGACGCGCCCAGCGGTACGGGTTCACGGTCCGCGGGGGCTACGCCGTCTGCCGCGTCACGGAGCGGGGGCGCCCGGTCCAGGCCCGCTACTGGATCGGCTCGGACGCGCCCGACTACGAGACCGCGACCGGCCGGCTCCTGTGGGTCGACGACGCCGAGCGCCCCCTCCGGCTCGGCGACGTGGGACCCATCGCCTGGTCCGAGGGCATCCGCATGGCCGAGCTGATCCACGCCGGCCGCAGGAACACCGAAGAGGAGACGACGCAGTCGTGACCACCACCACCGGCGCCGGCCTCCTCGAGGCGGGCCTCGCCCCCCTGGACGCCCCGGCCGACGGCGCCGCCGACACCGTCCGCGCCCGCGCCTACACCCACCCCGCGCTGGGCGGGCGCACCGTCGTGCGGCTCGTCCCCGACACCCTCGCCCCCGCCGAGGACGCGGCCCTGGACTTCCTCGGCTTCACCGTGGAGGAGGCCTCCGAACCCCTGGCGCTGGCCCGTCCGCGCGGCCTCGGCTACCCCGAGTGGGCACTGGTCAACGACCCGGAGCGCCGCGCCGAGGCGCTCGCCCTGGTCCGCCCCATGGAACGCGCGGCCCGCCTGGCCGCGAACCGCCCCGGCCCGGCCTCCGACGAGTTCGCGCGCATCGCCGAGGGCGTGCCCCTGCACCACCTGCCCTCCTACTGGGAGCAGGCGGGCCGCGCGTTCGTCGCGGCGGACAACGCGCGCACCGCCGCCGTCATGTTCGGCCGCGCCCGCGAGGCCGAACGCGTCTACAGCCTGCCCGTGGACGAGGCGACCCGCCGGGAGGCCTTCCTGGAGTTCGCCTTCGCCGGCGCCCTCACGGTCAAGGCCCTGGCCGGGCACGCCGCCGAACTCGCCGCGCGCTACGAGCCCGCCCGCGCCTACGCGGAGTTCCGCGAGCTCAGCATCCGCCGGACCCTGGGCGGGCTCCCGCCCTGGACCGGCCTGCCCAAGCAGATCCGCTCCCTCGCCGGGGCCGCCGGGCTCGACCCGGCCCGTGAGGAGGCCGACGTCCTGCGGGAGCTCCTCACCGTGCCCGCCACGTCCTCGGCCCCGGAGGGCTTCTGGAAGGCGGCGCGGCCGGGCCTGGTCGCCCTGGGCCGCTCCGACGAGGACGCCGCCCGCGCCCTGCTCGGCCTCTTCGTCTCCGGCGGGGCCGCGTTCCAGCAGTGGTGGCTGGAGATGCTCGACGACGCCGGGGCCGTCGACCTCCTCGCCGACCCGGCCCGGCCGGTCCCCGGAGGCGCCGCGGCCTGGTTCTCCCGGATGGTCTCCCACTGCCGGGGCTGGCGGCGGAGCGTGCCGCACCGCCTCCTGGACCTGGTGCCGCGCCTCGCCGGCCGCCTGCGCGCCGACGGCGACCCGGTCGGCCTCGGAGGGCGCGGCAGCCGGTTCCGCGGCGAGATCTCCCCGGTGCTCCTCGACCTGTGCCTCGAACTGGGCGTGCCCGTGCTCCCGCCGGAGGAGGCCGCCCTGGACCTGGAGTCCTGGGTGGTCGACCGGAGCGGAGCCCCCCGGCGCGACCTCGCCCACGTGCGGGCGGACCCCGTGTGGGAACCCGTGCTCGCCGCCTCCGCCACCGGGTACGGCCGGCACCACGGCCGGGTCCTGGACGAGCTGCTGCCCCACGAGTACCTGCACCCCTACGTGGACCGGCGGCTCGGAGAGCTGGTCGGCGCCATGGGCGGGACGGCCCTGGCCCAGCTCGGCCTCCACCTGGGGCAGCTCAGGTCCGAGGTCGGGGGCGACGCCTTCCGGGCCTTCCCCGACCGCCTCGCCCAGCTGGAGTCCGTCGACGTCGCCGGGGCGCTCGCCGTGACCCTGCGCGCCGGGATCGTCGGCGAGTACGCCTGGGAGGCGCTGGAGGAGGCCGCCAGGGAGCTCGGAGCGACCGGTACCGGCAAGGGTCCCGGGATCAGCGGCACCGCCAGCTGGCCCGTCCTCACCCTGGCCTCCGCCGCCAAGGTGATCGCGGTCGGGCCGCGCGGCCGGGTCGCCGAGCACGTGCCCCGCCTGCCGGCGGGGGCCAGGGACGTCCGGGCCGTGTACGCCGACGGGGCCTTCCTCGTCGTCTACCGGGCCGACCGCGAGAACCGCGGCTACTGGACCACCGACCCCGACACCGTGCTCGTGTTCTCCGGCTACGGCTCCGCCGTGTACTCCTGGGGGGCGCGCGGCGGGAGCCCGGGGGTCGCCCAGCTCACCGCGGACGGCGCCCGCATGGGCGGCCACCGCGCCGTCCGGGCCGGCGACGACCCCGGCAAGGCCGACCGCCACGTGCTCGGCGACGGCCGCACCCACTGGGTGCTGGACCGCGGCCGGCTGCACGAGACGGACCCCGCCACCGGGGACCGGGGCCGCGGGAGCCTGCCCGCCTTCCTGGAGGAGCAGCCCCTCGCAGAAGGGGAGAGGCTCCTCCTGCACGCCTGCACGCTGGGCCCCCTGGACGGGCCGACGGAGGGCTCCCCCCTCGGAGGGGCCCACGGGGTCGCCGGGTTCGCGGTCGTCTGGCTCGGCCGCGGCGCGGGACACACCGACTTCCGGATCACCGCCCCCGACGGGCGCTCCGCCGAGGTGCGCGTCCCGGACGGGAGGGGGCGCCACTCCTACGCCTCCACCGTCCCGGCCGCCCTGTTCACCGCCCCGGGCGGCGCCACCCACGCGCTCAGCGGCGCCGGGGGCGCCACCCTCCTGGCGGCAGACGGCTCCGGGCAGGTCTGGAGCTGCCACACGGGCGCCGCCTGCGAGTGCACCGCCAAGTGGGGCGTCCCCTACCTCCCCGAACCCGTGTTCTGGCACTTCATGACGGTGAGGGACCCCCGCTCGTCCGCCCTCCTGCGCCGCGTGTCCGCGGCCGACCTGGGCCCGCTGCTGGACGCGGCCGAGACGGAGCGGCGCGCGGACGGGACGGCGGGCACCGAGCTCACCCCGAAGGCGGCCGGGGCACTGCTCTCCGCGGACGGGGCCGTCCCCGACGAGAGCCTGGTCCGGAACGTCGCCGGGTTCGCGCACTCGGCCGCCGGGCTCCGGGCGGAGCTGGGCGACTACCTCGCCGGGATCCGCCGGACCGTGGAGCGCGCGCAGAGGAGGCCCGAGTCGGAGCCCCTGGCCCGCGGCCTGTACCGCTTCCTCCCCGTCCTGGGCAGGGACGACCACGACGCCAGGGCCCACCTGGAGGCCACCTCCCGGTTCCTGCGGGGGGAGGCCGGCGCGGGGGAACTCGCGGACCGGCCCCTCACCAGCGCGGACTGGAGCGTCCTCCTCGGCCGGATCGGCGCCCTGGCCTGGCAGGCCGCCCTGCCCGCCGTCGGCGAGGACGAGCGGGCAGCCCTGCTGGACTTCCTGCGGAGGTGGTCGGGGACCCTCTTCGCCGACCGCGCCGCGACCGTGGAGACGGGGAGGGTCGTCGGCGGGGAGGAGTTCACGCCCCTGGCGGGGGAGGGGATCCGCCGCGCCGACGTGGGGGTCCGTTCCAGGGTCCCCGGCGCGGAGGAGCGCTCCGAGCGCGGCACCGTGCACACCTTCGTGGAGGCCCGCACGGGCGCAACCCCGTCCTCGGAGTCCCCCGGGGCCGGGTACGAGCGCCGCCGGGCCGACCTGGCCTGGGGCGACGCCGCCCAGCTCACCGCGTTCACCGCCGCCGTCGCCGAACGGGGCCCGATCCCCTGGGACCCCGGCGCCGCGGAGGCCCTCGCCGGGGACACAGGGCTGATCCCGGAGGCCGCGGAACTGCTGCTGCGCGCCCCGTGGTGGGCCGGCGGGGGCGCGGTCCCCGACCTGGCCCGGCGCGAGCTGGGACTGTCGGCGGTCGGCGCCAAGTTCGCCGCCGAGGAGTTCGCCGGCGTCACCGCGCAGGACGTGCTCGACCTGTACCGCGAGGCCCTGCCCGCAACACCGGAGGGCATCGCCGCCCTGTGGGAGCCGGGAGGCGTGTCCGGGGTCGCCGAACGCGTCGCCCGGGCGTGGAACGCCCGCTTCGGACGCCGGCTCGCCCTGCCGGAGTCCACCCTGACGGCGTTCGGGGCGTCGGGGCTGGACCGGGTCGGCCTCCAGCGGCTGCGCCTCCTCGCCGACCACACGGGTGAGGCGGCCCTGGACCGCGACGTCGTCTCACGGCTCCGGCTGTCCGAGAGCCGCCACCACGCCTACACGGAACTCCTCCACACCACGGTGGAGGCGGGGCGGCTGAGCGCCGTCCTCGTCGACCTCGCCCACCTCGTCCCGTGGGCCTGCAACGAGCTCCCCGCGGGGGACCCGGTGCGCGAGGGCGTCCCCGCCACTCTGGCCGCGGTCCGGGAGCTGCTGGGCGCCCCCGGGCTGCTGCTCGGCGTGGGGGCGATGTGGGTCACCGACGCCCGGCGGCGCCTGGAGGAGGTGGGGGGCGAACCCTACCGCGACCCCGCGGGCGGCACCCCGTTCGCGGAGAGCGCCGACAACGGCGTGGCTGTGCTGACGGCCGACGGCCGCGGCGTGCTGCAGGTGTGGTTCCGCCCGTCCGGGCTGGGACGGGACGTCCGTTCGAGGGTGCTGCGGAGCGTGGTGGCCGACGGCTCGGGCTACGCCGGGCAGGGGGTCCTCGCGGAGGTCGAACTCCTGCTCGGCGAGGGCTTCACCTCCCTGGCCGAGCGGGTCTCCTCCGGGAAGCTGCCCGAGGGCGCCCGGGAGCACGACCCGGCCGCCTCGGCCCCCGGGATCCTGGAGGAGGCCCGCGCCGAACTCGGGCTCTCGCCGGACGCCGCCCGCCTGTACCTCCAGCTGCTGACGCTGCTCGAACCCACCGACCGCAGGATCCGCGCGGTCAACGGGTGGACCCCCGCACGCCACAAGAAGGTCCAGGCCGAGCTGGCGGCGACGGACCTCGTGCTGACCGCCAAGCGCTCCCGGTCGGGGCGCTCGGTGTTCGTCCCCGGCCCCTGGACCGACGCCAAGGCGCCCAACCTGCCGTACGAGGCGTGGAAGCTGCCGCTGTACGACCTGGGCGCACGGAGCAACCGCCTGCCCTCGGGCCGGCTGGTGAGGTTCCACGCCGCCCGCCCCCTGCCGGACCTCTTCGCCGAGGCATGGGGACGCTTCCGCGACGGGGACCGGCCCGGCCGGTAGCCCGCCGGTCCGCGGCCGCGCCCCCGGGCACGGACGCGGACCGGGACCCGTTCCCCGCCGGCTCCGCACCGCCGGAGCCGGCCGGGGCGCCCCCGGCCGCCGCGGGCGTCCTCCGCGCCGCGCGGACCGGCCCCGCCCGTCCCCGCCAGACCCGACCAGAACCCACCCCGAGGAGAAGCGGTGCCAGAAACCGCGCCCGACGTCCAGATCGAGCCCGCCGAACTCCGGTACGCCGGGGAACTCGCCTTCCTCGCCGCCCACGACCCCGGGCCGCGCCCGCCCGGCTGGCGGCTCACCCCCCGCGCCGTCGTGACCTTCGTCGTCGGCAGCGGCGGCGCCGCGCTGCGGCTGCCCGCCCCCGTCGACGGGCTCCCCTCGAGCATGGAGATCCCCGCCAAGTTCGTCGGTGAGCGCGGGCTCGTCGAGCGCTGCGTCGTCACCCTCGCGGGCGAACGCGGCCTGCTGCTCGTCGGCGAACCGGGCACCGCCAAGTCGCTCCTGTCCGAACTCCTCGCCGCCGCCGTCAGCGGAACCGGCTCGCTCACCGTGCAGGGGACCGCGGGAACCACCGAGGAACACCTGCGCTACGGCTGGAACTACGCGCTCCTGCTCGCCAAGGGCCCCACCGTCGACGCCCTCGCGCCCTCCCCGGTGCTCACGGCGCTGCGGACGGGCCGCGTCGTCCGGGTCGAGGAGGTCACCCGCTGCCTGCCCGAGGTCCAGGACTCCCTGGTCTCGCTGCTCTCCGACCGGCGGATGGCCGTCCCCGAGCTCACCGACGACGGCCAGTTCCTGGCGCGGCCCGGCTTCAACGTGATCGCCACCGCCAACCTGCGCGACCGGGGCGTGTCCGAGATGAGCGCCGCGCTCAAGCGCCGCTTCAACTTCGAGGTGGTCCCGCCCATCGCCGACCTGGAGGCCGAGGTGGACCTCGTGCGCCGCCAGGCGGGCACGGCGCTGGCCCGCCACGGCCACGAGCTCCCCGTGGACGACGCCGTGCTCGAAGCGCTGGTCACCGCCTTCCGGGACCTGCGCTCCGGAGCCTCCGTCGAGGGCTGGCCCGTGGAGCGGCCCACCACCGTCATGAGCACCGCCGAGGCGGTGGGCGTCACCACCTCCCTCGGGCTGCAGACCGCCTACCTGGGGGCGGCCGACCCCCTCGCCCTCGTCCCCGGCTACCTGCTGGGAGCGGTCCGCAAGGACGACCCCGACGACCAGGGGCGCCTGCTCGCCTACTGGGACTCCGCCATCCGCCACCGGGCGGAGAACGGGGCCCGGCTGTGGAAGCGCCTGTACGAGCTGCGCCACGTCGTGGGGGAGTGAGCCGCGTGTCCCACGAACCGGACCACCGGGGGCCCTCGCCCGCCGCGGGCGGGGCCCCGGCGCCGGACGCCGCAGAGCTCCTCTGCGGGCCGACGGGGGCCGCAGCCGTCCCCGAGGCGCTGGCGGCGTGCACGGATCCCCTCCTCATCGGGGTGCGCCACCACTCGCCCGTGCTCGCCGCGGCGGTCCCCGCGCTCCTGGACGCGGCGGACCCCGACGCCGTGCTCGTCGAACTCCCGCTGGAGGCCGGGCCGTGGCTGGAGTGGCTGGGCCACCCGGACACGGTGGCCCCGGTCGCCCTCGTGCTCGGCGACGCCGGGCGGGGGGAGCACTCCTACTACCCCTTCGCCGACTTCTCGCCCGAGCTCGCGGCGGTCCGCTGGGCGCGTGCCCGGGGCGTGCCCGTGCACGCCGTGGACCTGCCCGCCTCCCTGGCCGTCGTCGACGACGGCGGCGCCGGCCCGGCCGAGGGCCCGGCACCGGACCGCGCGCTGCTGCGCGCCGCCGGCGTCGAGGACGGGGAGGAGCTGTGGGACCGGCTGGTGGAGGCGCGCTCGTACGGCGCCGCCCCCGAGAGGGTCCGCAGGGCGGCCCTCGCCCTGGGGTGGGCGCACCGCGCCGCCGCCCTCCGAGCGGGCGGGGTGGGAGCCCGGGACCGCGCCCGCGAGACCTGGATGCGGCGCCGCATCGGCGAGATCGGCGCCGCCAGGCCCGTGGCGGTCGTGGGCGCGTTCCACGCCGCCGCGCTCCTCCCCCCGCACGCCCTGCCCGCCGCGGTCCGGCCGCCGGGGGAGGGGGACCCGGGCGGCGCGCCGGACACCGCCGCGGCGGCGTTCCTGAGGGGGCCCGAGCCGGAAGGCCTCCCGGCCACCGGCGGGATCGCTGTCCCCGTACCCGGGGAGCAGCCCGGCGAGGGGGTCTCCACCGCCCTCATCCCCTACACCTTCGCCCTCCTGGACTCGCGTTCCGGCTACCCGGCCGGGATCCGGGACCCCGAGTGGCAGCAGGACGTCCACGCGGCCGGGGGAGACCCCGAGGGGGTCGAACGCGCGGCCGTCCGGCGCCTGTCCGCCATCGGCGGCCGCCTGCGCGCGGACGGGCACGTGTGCGGGGTGCCCGACACGACCGCCGCCTACCGGATGGCCCGCGACCTCGCGGCCCTGCGCGGACTGCCCGCCCCGGGCCGCCGCGAGCTGGTGGAGGGCCTCTCCGGCGCTCTCGCCCAGGGCGAGCCCCTGGGCCGGGCCCGCGCCCTGGCCCGTGCCGCCCAGCACGAGCTGGTCGGCTCCCGGCGCGGCGCCCCCGCCCCCGGCGCCCCGGTCTCCGGCCTGGTCGCCGACGCCGCCTCCCTCCTCCGCCGGCTCGGCCTGCCCGGACCGGGCGAGGAGGGCCGGGACCTGAGACTGGACCCCCTGCGCGGCGGCCGCGACCGCGAACGCCACATCGCCCTCCACCGCCTGTACGCGGCGGGCGTCTCCTACGCCGAACCCCGGCAGGGCGGGCCCACCGCCGACGGGGAGACCCTGGGCCGCCTGTGGACCGCGCGCTGGACACCGGCCACCGGCGCCACCCTCGAACTCGCGTCCTGCTACGGGCCCACCCTCGAACAGGCCGCGCGCGGCCGCGTCGCCGCACGCCTCCGCGACGCCGGCGACGGCGGGGAGGGCTCCCTGACACCGGAGGCCGCCGGCGCCCTCCTCACCCAGGCCGCCGAGTGCGCCCTGACCGACCTGGCCGCCGAACTGGGCGACCGCGTCCGGGAGGAGGTGCTGCCGCGGGCGGGCCTGTCCGACGCCGTGGAGCTCCACGACCGGGTCCAACGCGTCGTCTCGGGCCAGGTGCCGGGCATGCCGCGCGCCCCCGAGCCCCTGCACCGGCTGCGCGTGCGGCTGGCCGAGGCGGCGGTCGCCTCCGTCCCGGGCGTCTCCGGCAGCACCGACCCGGCGGACGCCGCCGCGCTGCTGCGGGTCGTGCGCCTGGTCCAGGACCAGGCGCCGATTCCCGGCGCGGTGGGGTCCCAGCGACTCCTGTGGCACCTGGGACTGCTCGCCGAGAGCGGCGGGCCGCTCGCCCAGGGAGCGGCCTCCGCCGCGCTGATGCTCCTGGGCGACCTCGCGCCCGGGGACATGGCCGTACGCCTGGCCGGCTGGGTGGAGGCGGCGGCCGGGGGCGGGCCGCTCGCCCTGCGCCTGGCCGGGGCCCTGACCGTGGCCGCCCCCGTGGTCGAGGCCGACGCCGGCGTCCTGGACGCGCTCACGGCACGTGTGGAGGCCTGGCCCGACCCCGGCTTCCTCACGCGGCTGCCCGCCCTGCGCGAGGGGTTCGAGGCGCTGTCGGCTGCGGCGCGCTCGCGCTTCCTGGACGCGGTCACCGAGAGGATCGGCGAGGTGGACGCCCGCCTGGAGGCGCCGCCGGAGCTGGCCCTCGCGCTGGCCGGAGCGGACGCCGCCGCACGAGCGGCCCTGGAGGCCCTGGTGCCGGGGCTCCTCCACGGCGCGGACGCGGCCCCCTCGGGGGCGGGGACCGCCGCTCCCGCCGCCGGCAGCCGGGCCGCGGACGGCCCCGGCGCCCCCTCCGCACCGCTTCCCACCGGGTCGGGGGACACCGCCGGTCCGTCCGTCCCGCACGCCATCGGGGCGGCGGACCGGTGGCGGCTCGTCCTCGGGCGCCGGCCCCGGGGCGGCGGGCCCCTGGCCCGCAGGGCGTCGGCGGCGCTCGACGAGCTGTACGGCCGCGGCCACGGGGAGGGCTCCCAGGAGACCTCCGACCGCCCCGGCGCGAGGGGCGGCGACGGGAGCCCCGAACCCGCCGCGCGCCGGTGGGACGAGGAGCTCCAGGACCTCTTCGGCGGCACGGTCCGCGAGGAGGTGCTGGGCCGGGCCGCCGCGCGCGGCCGGGCCGACGCCCTCGACCGCCTCGACCCCGGCCGGGTCACGGCCTCCGTCGACCTGCTCGAACAGGTGCTCTCGCTGGCCGGGGCGCTGCCCGAGGCGCGTCTGGCCAAGCTGCGGCCCCTGGTCGCGGCGATCACGGAGCAGCTGGTGCGGCAGCTCGCGCGCCGCATGAGCCCCGCGCTGTCGGGCCTGTCCGTGCCGCGCCCCACCCGCCGGCGCGGCGGGCCGCTCGACCTCGGCCGCACCGTCCGCGCCAACCTGCGCACGGTCCGCCCCGGCCCGGACGGACCGCTGCTGGTCCCCGAGGCGCCGGTCTTCCGGACCAGGGCGCGGCGGAGCGCGGACTGGCACGTCCACATCGTCGTGGACGTGTCGGGGTCGATGGAGCGCTCCACGGTCTACGCGGCCCTCGTCGCGGCGGTCCTGCACGGCCTGCCCGCGCTGAGCGTGTCGTTCACGACCTTCTCCACGGAGGTCGTGGACCTCACCGACCGGGTGCCGGACCCGCTGTCCCTCCTGTTGGAGGTGTCCGTGGGCGGCGGCACCGACATCGGCGCGGGGCTGGCGCACACCCGGGCGAAGGTCGGGGTCCCCAGCAGGACGATCGTCGCGCTCGTCACCGACTTCGAGGAGGGCGGGAACCTGTCCCGCACCCTGGCCGAGGTACGCGCGCTCGCCGACTCCGGGGCCCACCTGCTCGGGCTCGCCGCCCTCGACGACACGGGGGCGCCGGTCTGCAACCAGGCGCTCGCCGCGCAGTTCGTCGCCGCGGGCATGCCGGTCGCGTCGCTGAGCCCGCAGGAGCTGGCGTCGTGGATCGGTGAGAAGGTGCGGGGGTGAGCGCCCGGGACGGGCACGCCGTCGGCGGGCTGCCCCCGGCGCCGCGCGGGCCGGCCGCCCCCCGCACCCCCCGGCGGGACGCGCCCGCGGGGCCCGCGCCGGAGGGGAGCCCCCGGGGCGCCGCGCCCCGCGGCCGGGCGGGGCCGCGGACCGGACCCCGCACGCCCCGCCCCGCCGGCGGACTCCGGCCGCCGCCGTGCGGCGGCCACCGTGCCCGACCGACCACCGGGGACCGCCGAGCCGGCCGGCCCCGTACGCACACGCAGTCCGAGGAGGACCCCAGGTGACCGCCGAACGCCCCCGCATCGACCCGGGCCTGCTCGCCGAGCTGCTCGAAGCCGCGCCCGGCCGTGTCCGCCGCAAGCTGGACGCCGCCCCCCGCGCGGCCGAGGGGTGGGACTGGAGCTCGGACGGCCCCGTGTGGACGGTCGGGACGGGGAACGAGACCGTGACCCTGACCGGCCCGCGGATCACCGAGCCCTCCCAGGCGGCCTGCACCTGCCTGCTCGCCCCCCGCTGCCTGCACCTGCTCTCGGTCGTCGGCCTGCTGGCGCCCACGGGCGACGACGACGCGGACGGTCCGGAGCCCGGCCCGGAGCCGGAGCGCTCCGAGCCGCCCGGGGAGCCCGCCGGGGACCGGCCCGCCGGAGCCGTCCCCCCGCGGGACGGGGAGCCGGGGCCGCCCGCGCCGCCCGGGGCGGCCGGGCGGCCGGGGGAGCGGGCGGTCCGGCCGCCCCCGCGGGCCGGAGCGGTGCCGCGGAGACCGCCCGCGCCTCCGGGGACCCCGTCGCGGACCCCTCGCCGCCCCGGCCGCTGTGGACGGCGACGCCCGCGCCGCGGCCGCGCTCGCCTGGGCCGCCGGGGCCCGGACCCTGGCGGCGGGGGTCCGCGCGGCGGGCTCCTCCCAGCGCTCCGAACTCCTGCGGGCCGCGGCGGCGGCCCGCGCCGCCCGCCTGCCCCGCCTGGCCGCCGCCTGCACCGCCGTGGCCGCCGGTCCGCGCGACCACGCCACACCGGCCTTCGCCCTGGCCGAGTACACCGCGGCCCTCACCGGGCTCCTCGACACGTCCTGGCGGCTCGGCGGCGGACCGGAGGGCCCCCGCCCCGCGCCGACCCTCGCGGACGTGGGGATCGGGCGCCGCTCGTACACCGAGGTCGGCTCCCTCCGGCTGTACGGGCTGGGCTGCGAGCGCGTCCTCACCGCGTCCGGATACGCGGGCGTCGTCACCCACGCCGTGTCCCTCGGCGGCGGGGCGCGCCTGTGGCGGATCGGCGACGTCGCCCCCGGCGGCCCCGACAGGGCCGCCGCCGTCTACGGCGCGGGGATCGCCTTCGGGCGGTCCGCGCTGAGCCACCGCGACCTCGGCCGCTCGGGCATGGTCGCCCAACGGGTCGCGGCCAGCGCCGACGGCCGCCTGAGCGGGGGGTCCGCGACGACGGCGGCGGTCTCCGCCGGGTGCGCCTGGGACGAGGAACCCCTGGCGGGGCTGTGGGGGCGGCCCCTCGCCGATCAGGTCGCCGCGGCCGTCGCCGCGCAGGCGGCCCCCGTCCACCGCACCGGCGACGACCTGGTCTTCGCCGACCTCACCGTCACGGGCGAGGCGGAGGGCGGGACCGCGGTCGTGGAGGCGGCCACCGGCGCCCCCCTGGTCCTGGGACCCGACGGCGCCCAGGACCTCCTCCGGGCGCGCAACCTCCTGCGGCTGGCCGCCGAACCCGGGCTCGCGCTGCGCGCGGTGGCACGGCCGGTCCCCGAGCGGCCCGGGTTCCTCGTGCCGGTGGCGGTGCACGCTCCGGGGCTGCCGCTGCCCGCCGCCTGGAAGGGGCGGGTCAACCTCTCCCTGGACACCCTGCCCTCGGCCGGATCGGCGGCCCCGAGCCGTCCCCGGCCGACGGAGCCGCCCGGAGCCGACCCCGGCCTGGGCGCCCTGACCAGGGTCCTCGCCCGGATCGCCGAGGCGGGGCGGGAGGCCGCCCCGGACGGCTCCGCGCTGCCCGCCCGGCTGCGGGGCCACCACCTGCCCACCGCCGCCGACGTCCTCGGCGAGGTGGTCGGGGCGGCCCGTGAGCGCCGGCGCACCGCCACGGGCGAGTCGGTGGTCCCCCCTCCGGACCGCCTGGCCCGCGCGTGGCTGGCCGCGACGACCTACCTGGGGGCCGCGCACCGGCACCTGCGCGTCCTGGCGTGGGCCGAACGGGTCGGCGGTCCGCACCGGCCGGCGGCCTGACCGGGGCCCGGACCCCGGCGGGCCCGTTCCCGGGCCGGGCCGTCCCGGGCCGCGGGATCCGTCCCGCGCGGGTCAGGGCCTGCGCCAGGCCAGCACGGCCGCCCACACCGCGGCCCCGGTCAGGACCAGGGCGAGCGGGACGTGGGCCTGGAGCGGCCCGTAGGTCCCCAGCGCGGCCTGCGGGAAGCCGAGCAGGAACGCCGCCAGGCCGGCCAGCAGGATCGCGCGGGGGCGGCCGGGGCCGCCCCCGGAGCGGTACCAGTACAGGCCCGCCGCGACCACGAGCAGGCCCGCCGCCACGTGCACCCCGAACGCGCCGTAGTAGTGCAGGGGCAGGGCGGCGGTGTTGAACGTCACCAGCTGCCCGGCGGTCGCGCCCTCCCAGAGGACGGCGGCCAGCTGGAGGAGCGCCGTCACCCGTATCGACCACAGGAGCGGTGGTGCGGTGGTGGACGGCATGGTGGTCGGTTCCATGGCGGGGCCCTTCCGTTCTCGTGCGCTCGCGACTCGCGGACTCCGATCCTGCCCCATTCGGGGCGTTCCGTCCCCGCGCGCGGGGGCCGGAGCGTGTCGTCCCCCGTCGGCCGCCCGGGGCCGCGTCCCTCTCCCCGGGGGTGAAACACGTGGTCGCCGCGGTTCCCGCTACGATCGGTGCCCATGCCCCGACTCGACAGCAAGGCCATCCTCCAGGGCCGACGCTCCCGTTACTCGATGACCCTCGTCCTGGGCATCACCGTCAGCGTGGTGTGCATGGCCGGCATGCTCGTCTACCTGTGGCTGCTCGCCATGGCGGGCGGGGCCGCGGCGGGCATCGACGGCGCCCTCGGATTCGTCGTCAGCCTGGTCGCCGCCGTCATCCCGGTCGGCATCCTCGTGCCGCTCATCCTCATGCTCGACCGGATCGAGCCCGAGCCCGGGTGGGTGCTGTTCTTCGCCTTCGTCTGGGGCGCGGGCGTGGCGGTGGTGGCGTCCCTGCTGCTCAACGGCTGGGGGCTGGCACACGTCACCGTGCCGCTGTTCGGTCAGGAGCTGGGCGGCTTCCTGGGGACGTCCGTGGTGGCGCCCCTGGTGGAGGAGAGCGCCAAGGGCGTGGTGCTGCTGATCCTGCTGTGGCGCAGACGACACGAGATCGACACGTTCACCGACGGTGTGATCTACGCGGGGATGGTCGCCACCGGCTTCGCCTTCACCGAGAACATCCTGTACTTCCTGAGCGCGTTCTTCGACGGGACCCTCGTCGCGACCTTCGCCATCCGCGGGATCATCGCCCCCTTCGGCCACCCGGTCTACACCGCGATGATCGGCATCGGCGTCGCCTACGCGGCCACGCGCACCGGGCGCCTGCGCCTGCTGGCGCCGGTCGGGGGCTGGGCGCTGGCCGTCCTGCTGCACGGCATGTGGAACGCGTCCACCCGTTTCGGCTGGTACGGCCTGGCCGTCGCCTACGTCGTGCTGTTCGCGGTGCTGATGGGCGTCCTGGCGCTGGCGGCGCGCGACCGGCGGGGGCAGATCGGCGCCATCGACCGGTACCTGCCGCCCTACATCTCCACCGGGCTGGTCACGCCGGCGGACATCACCATGCTCAGCTCGATGCAGGGGCGCCGCCGGGCCCGTGAGTGGGCGGGGCGCAACGCCGGCCGGCGGGGGCGGACGGCGATGAAGGAGTACCAGCTGGCCGCGACCGAGCTGGCGCTGCTGCACCAGAGGCTGGACGCCGGGTCGGCCCGCCAGGACTGGAAGGTCCGCAGGGACTCCTTCCTGGCGCTGATGCACGTGGCCCGGGACACCTTCCTGGGGCGGCTGCCCCAGCCGGTCACCCCGGGCTGGGCGGAGAAGCCGACCGACTCGGGGTTCCTGCGCCGGGCCGACTTCGCCCACGTCATAGCGCAGGCGAGGAGCCAGCAGGAGTACGTCCCCCGTCACGGCCAGCAGGCCCCTCCGGGCCTCGGCTGAGGCCGTCGCCGACGACCTCGCCGACGGGCACCAGGCGGGTGGTGGAGAAGTACAGGCGGGAGACGGCGACCCAGGTCAGGGCGGAGCCGAGCACGTGCAGGACGACGAGCGCCTCGGGGAGCCCGAGGGCGTACTGGGTGTAGCCCAGGACCCCCTGGAGGAGCACGACCGCCACGAGGGCGGCGCTGCTGATCCGGACGGGGCGGCGGGCGCCGCCCCGGAAGGCGATGACGGCGGCGGCCAGGGCCCCGACCAGGGTGAGCCAGGCCAGCGCGGAGTGGATGCGCGTGACGACCGGGATGTCGAACCCGAAGCGCGGGGCCGCCGCGTCGCCGCCGTGGGGGCCGCTGCCGGTCACGACCGTGCCGGCGACCAGCAGGAGGAAGCCGATCACGACCAGGCCGACGCTGATGGCGTGCAGCATGGGGCCGACGGAGACCTGCGGCCTGCCCTCGGGCTCCCGGCAGCGCACGTACAGGGCGACCGTGATGAAGGTCATCACCATGGACAGCAGGAAGTGCGTGGCGACCGAGGCGGGGTGCAGGTCGGTCCACACGGTGATGCCGCCGACGACGCCCTGGCCGAGGACGCCGAACGGGATGACGGCGGCCATCCGGACCAGGTCGCGGCGGCGCGGCGTCATCCGCATGACGGCGATGAACGTGATGACGGCCACGGCCAGCACGACGAAGGTGAGCGTCCGGTTGCCGAACTCGACGGCGGCGTTGAAGGCGGCGTGTCCCGTGTCGACGGGCACGAAGCTCTCGGGGGTGCACTTGGGCCACTCCGAGCAGCCGAGCCCGGACTCGGTCACGCGGACGGTGGCGCCCGTCACGGCGATCCCGGCGTTGACCGCGATGTTGCCGAGGGTCCAGGCGCGCAGGGACCTCGGGGTCGGGTTCCAGATGGTCCGGGCCAGGAGGACCAGGGCGAGCACCCCGGCGACGGCCACGGCGACCTGCCAGGCCCACAGGGGGGCGCCGAGAAGAATGATGTCCTCCGCCGCGAGCGGGGGGAGCGTGTTCGGGGCCAGCGCCGCGGCGGCCGGGAAATCAGACATACGACAGAGCGTAGTACGTTCTCCGACCGTCGTGCGACCGGGCCCCTGATTGCGAAAACGCCAGGTGGCGGGGGCCGTGGCGCGGAGCCGCCCGACCGCCGTGCGACGGGTGGCGCCCCGTTCCCGAGGCCGGGAACCGCCTCCCCGTAGGGCCGGCGCGGCTCGGAACCGCGACCGCGGCCGTGCGCCCGGGGGTGTGCCCCCGGGCGCACGGACCGCTCCCCCGAACCGGGACCCGGTTCAGGAAACAGGCATTAGCGGTTGTAGTTCGCGATGCACTGGTTGAGCAGGTTCAGGTCCAGGTTGATCAGACCGAGGAAGCTCTGCTGGCTGGTGCAGGCCTCGTACGCCTCGATGTCCGAGCCCTTCTCGCCCGCCAGGGCGGCCCCGGTGCCCATGCCGAGGAGTCCGGCGGCGAACAGAGCGGTCATGGTGATCTTGGCAGCGGTGCGCATTGCTTCCCTTTCGAGAGCGAATATTCGAAGAGGTCGGCCGACCCACCAGGACTGATAACCGTTTGATCACGCTCGGAAACGCAGAGTAGTCAACCAGGTTCTCCGGGGCGGGGGCGCGGGAGGTCTCCGCGGTCGCCGCCTTGCCAGTGTCCTGGCAGCTCAAGGCACCTTTTTCGTAAGTGATTACGATAGGTGGCGGGTAACTGAAAATCTTGACAGGAGAACCGGGTCGAACCGCCGTGCGGGCCTCAACCCCTCCGGTGGTCCTCCGGCGGGGAGGGGGCGGGCGAGCCGCCGCGCGTCCGCCCGCCGCGCTCACGGGCGGAGGTGCGGGTGGAGCCGGCGCTGGCGACGATCACGCACCCCACCGCGAACCACTGCCAGGGCGAGAGCAGTTCGCCCAGCAGGACGAGCCCCACCACCGCGGCCGCGGCGGGCTGCAGGCTCATCAGCACGCCGAACACCCGGGGCGGCATCCGGCGCAGGGCGTTCAGTTCCAGGGTGTAGGGGACGATCGAGGAGAGCACGCCCACCACCAGGCCGAACAGCAGCAGCCGCCAGTCCAGCAGGGCGGCGCCCCCCTCCGCGATCCCGGCCGGGGCCATGATCACCACGCCGACCACGCTGGCGAACGCCAGGCCGGAGGCGCCGCTGAAACGCTGTCCCGTCGCCGCGCTGAGCAGGATGTACCCCGCCCACGCCACCGCCGCGAGCACCGCGAACAGGATGCCCAGCGGGTCCATGGAGCCCGACTCCAGGCCCAGCGCCACCACGCCCAGCCCGGCCAGTCCGGCCCACAGCAGGTCGATCCTGCGCCGTGAGCCCAGGATCGCGATGGCCAGCGGCCCGAGGTACTCGATCGTCACCGCGATCCCCAGCGGGATGCGCGCGAACGCCTGGTAGATGAGGAAGTTCATCATCGCCAGCGCGACGCCGTAGCCGGCCACCACCAGCCAGTCGGTCCGGCTGCGGGCCCGGAGCGCAGGACGGACCAGCAGGACCAGGAGCACCGCAGAGGTGAGCAGCCGCAGCCACACGACGGCGGCCGGGGGGAGCTCCTCGAACAGGTTCTTGGCCACGCCCGCGCCGGTCTGCACGGAGACGATGCTGACCATCACCAGCCAGACCGGCGGTATCGCCTCCGCCGCGGTCCGCAGGGAGAAGGGTTCCTTGGGGGTGGCCGGGGTGCTCATGGGTATTCATCCTACGTTTCCGGTTCCCCGCTCGGCCTACCCGCCCTCGTCCCGGCGGCCCTCCGGCGCCGCGGTCCCCGCACGCGCGCGCGACCGCAGGGGTTCCGCGTGCGCCCCGGCGGCCGGGACCACGGGCGGGACGGCGGGCGGGCGGTGGATCACGGCGGTCAGGACCAGCAGCCAGGCGACCACCACGACCAAGGGCTGGATCAGGGTCATGACCAGGCCGAACACCGTCCTCTCCGCCTGGTCGGTGAGGATCTGCAACCCGATCCACAGGAACGGCAGCGCCGCCGCCACGAGGTTCGTCACCAGGGCGGCCCACACCAGCCCCCGGCGGGCGGGCGGGCGCCACACCAGCAGCGCCCCGCCCGCCACGAGCAGCATGAGCGGCGGTCCGAGGTACCGGACCACGATGAACCAGGGGACTCCGATGGCTTCCATGGCGGGACCCTATCGAGGCCCGCACCGGGGGTCGGCCGAGGGCGAACGTGCGCGAAGTACGTCAAGTGGTGTCAAATAGTGCGGGGCCGTGGCCGACACGACCCTCACCCGTCGCCCGCTGGAGTGTCCTCACATGTCCCGACGCCGAGCCCGCAGCGCCTCCCGTGTCCAGGAACGGCACGTGCCGACCTGGCCGGTCTTCGCCGGAGCGCTGGCGCTCGTCCTCGTCGCCGTCATCGGCGGCTACACGGGCGGCCTCCTCGCCGCCGGCTCCGGAGAACCGGAGGAACCGGGGCTGGACGTGGTCTCCGGCATCCTCGTCGAGCCCTCCGGCGCGCCGGAGGAGACCGGGGAGCCCGAGGAGGAAGAGGAGTACGTCCACCCCGCCGGGATGGACCCCGCGCTCGCCTACGTCCTCCAGAACGTGCACGGCGACCGCGTCGCCGACGTCGCGGGCGCCTCCACCGACAACGGGGCCCCCGTCCACCTGTGGGACCGCCACGACGCGGAGAACCAGCAGTGGAGGTTCGTCCCGCTCGACGAACAGGGCTTCTACGAGATCGAGGGCGTCGGCAGCGGCAAGGTCCTGGAGGTGGCGGCCGACCCCGCGCAGCCCGCCGCCACGCTGCTCACCCGCACCGGGGCGCCCAACCAGCACTGGTCGGTGGTCGAGGTCGGCAGCGGGGTCGTCCGGCTGGTCAACCGGGCCACGGGCCGCGCCCTCGAAGGGCAGGGCGGCGCGCCCGACAACGGCACGGCGATCGTCCAGGCGCCCGACGGCTCCCACGCCCACCAGCAGTGGCGCCTGCTCCCCATGGGCTGATCCGCCGCGGGACCCCGCGGCCCGGACGGCCCCGCGGCGGCGCCCCGGCCCGGGGACGCCCCTGGGAGGTCACGGTCGCCCGTCCGGTCGCGTGCGGCGGCCTCTCCGAGCGGGCCGACGCATCCCCTCGGGGACGGCCTGTCGGTGTCGGTCGGCCGGTGGGTCGGACCTGCCGGAGAAGCCACCGCACATCCTCACGGTCAGCCGACGAGGAGCGACCGGGCGGTCTTCCAGCACTCGTCGTCGGAGGCGCAGAGCAGGCCCACGGCGTCGTCCCCCGGACGGTACGCGCCGCCGTCCGGGCGCAGGCACACGCCTCCGGCCTCGGTCAGCATCAGGGAGCCGGGGGCGTGGTCCCAGGGCAGGGTCCTGTGGAACAGCAGGAAGTCCTGCCCGCCCTCGAACAGGAGCGGGTAGTCCACCCCGACGCAGTGCGAGCCCGGTCCCATGGACGCGAAGCGGGTGGCGGCCTCCTCCACGCGCCGCTTCGCGTCGGGGGCGAGGAACCGCGTCGCGGCCGAGCCGTGCAGGCGGGCCGGATCGGCCGGTGCGGGCTCCCGGCGCACCCTCACGCCGTCGCGCCAGGTGCCGGACCCGCGCTCCGCGACGTAGACCCGGTCCTCGGTGGGGCGCAGGATCCACGCCGCGACGGTCTCGCCGTGGCGCACCAGGGCGGCCATCACCGCGAAGCGCGTGTCGCCCCGGACGAAGTTGCGGGTTCCGTCGACCGGGTCGACCAGCCACGCCACGGGCTCCCCGTACAGCGCGCGGAGCAGGCCGGGGTCGTCCGAGGCGGCCTCCTCGCCCACGACCGGCGCCGCGACGACGTCGCGCAGGCGGGCGCCGATCAGCTCCTCGGCCTCGCGGTCGGCGACCGTGACGAGCTCGCCGGGGGCCTTCTCGGTGACCTCGCCCTCGGACAGGGACCGGAAGCGGGGGAGGACCGCCGCCTCCGCCGCCTCGCGGAGGATCTCGGTGACCGCGTCGACGTCGAGCATGCGCCCCATCCTAGGAGCGGCGGGCGCGGGCGCGGGGACCGCCCCCTCCCGGGGAGGCCCGCGGGCGTCACTCCCAGCGGAAGAGGCGGCTGGCGAGCAGCCCGCAGACGAGGGCCCACACGGCCAGGACCGCGAACGCGCCCCAGCCCGGCAGGGACCCGTCCGCGAGGACGGTCCGCAGGCCCGAACTGAGGGCGGTGACCGGCAGGAGCGAGGCGGCCTGCTCCAGCGGCGCGGGGAAGCTGCTGGTCGGGAACAGCACCCCGCCCAGCCCGAGCATCAGCACGTACACCAGGTTGGCCCCGGCCAGGGTCGCCTCCGCCCGCAGGGTGCCGGCCATGAGCAGGCCGAGCGAGCTGAACGCGGCGGTCGCCAGCAGCACCAGGGCGACCGCCGACAGCACGCCCGCCGGGTCGGGGTCGGGGGACCAGCCCAGGGCCAGCGCCACCGTGCACAGCAGCGCGATCTGGATGGCCTGCACGCCCAGGACGGCCAGCGTCTTGGCGGCCAGGAGGCCGAACCGGGACAGCGGCGTCGCCCCCAGGCGCTTCAGCACCCCGTAGCGCCGCTCGAAGCCGGTGCCGATGGCCAGGCCGGTGAACGACGTCGACATCACCGCCAGCGCCAGGACACCCGGCGTGAGGGCGTCGACGCGGGGGCCCGGGCCCACGTCCAGGACCGAGGTGAGGCTGAAGCCCACCAGCAGGAGGACGGGGATGACCATGGTCAGCAGGAACTGCTCGCCGTGGCGGAGCATCACCCGCAGTTCCATACGGGCCTGCGAGGCGACCATCCGCCACATCGGCGCGGCCCCGGGCGCAGGGGTGAACAGCGAGGCGCCGCCGCCCCGGGAGGGGGTGGTCGGGGCGGCGTCGGCGGCCCGCGTGGTGGTGCTGGAGGTGTGCTCGGTCATTGGTCGCGCAGTTCCCGGCCCGTGAGTTCGAGGAAGACGTCTTCGAGGGTACGCCGTCGCACGCGCAGGTCCTCGGCGAGGACGCCGGCCGACGCGCACCATGCGGTGACCGTGGCCAGGAACTCCGGACCGAGCGCGGCGGCGTCGTCGGTGGTGACCACGTACTCGTGGCGGCCGTCCGCGGTGGCGCCGTCGGCGACCCTGCTGCCCTCGGGCAGGGCGGCCAGGAGCGCGGAGGAGTCCACGGGCGTGCTGGAGAAGCACACCTCGCGGCGACCCTCGGTGAGCGCGGCCGGCGCGCCCTCGGCGACCACGGCGCCGCGGTCGATGATGACCACGTGGTCGGCCAGCCGTTCGGCCTCCTCCATGTGGTGCGTGCTGAGGATGACCGCCACGCCCGCCTCGCGCAGGGCCGACACCAGGTCCCAGGTGGCCATGCGCGCCTGCGGGTCCAGGCCCGCCGTCGGCTCGTCCAGGAAGACCAGCTCGGGCCGTCCGACCACGGCGCAGGCCAGGGAGAGGCGCTGCTGCTGGCCGCCGGACAGGCGGCGGAAGGGGGTGGCGGCCACGGAGTTCAGGCCCAGCCGCTCCATGAGGACGGCGGGGGCGATCGGGCTGGCGTGGAAGGAGGCCATCAGGTTCAGCCACTCCGCCGCGCGGGCGCCGGTGGGGACCCCGCCGGACTGGGGCATCACCCCGACGCGGGGCTTGAGGGCGGTGGCGTCGGCCACGGGGTCCAGGCCCAGGACCCGGACCCGTCCGCCGTCGGCGCGGCGGAAGCCCTCGCAGATCTCGATGGTGCTCGTCTTGCCCGCCCCGTTGGGGCCGAGCAGGGCCGTCACCGCCCCCCGGCGCGCGCTGAACGTGAGGCCGGAGACTGCGGTGGTGGCGCCGTAGCGCTTGACCAGGTCGACGACCTCGACCGCGGCTGTGTCCATGGGGCCTGAGTTTACGTGCGGCCGGACGGGGCCCTTCACCGCCCCGCTCGGGGAGGGGCCGCCGAAAACTCGGGTGGTCCACATCCTGGTCATGTCGTATCAGCATGCGGGCAATCCGGGTCGTTCCGGTCCCTCGCGCGGTGGCGACCTCGGGTTTCGGGCGCATGAACACGCTGTTAGGCAAGCCTGACCTTCGTGATGAAGGGCATGGAGCGGCGTTTGCCTCAACGGACTTATTTAGGCCACACTGATGTTGTCAAAACCACGAGCTGCGTACGACGAGGGAGGGGAGTGCCGTGCCCGAGGCGACCAGTGTGCCCCGTGCCCTGGCCGGACCCGACCGCGGGGCCGAGACCGGCACCCGCGCCCGCGTCGCGCGGCTCATCCTGGAGAAGGGCCCGATCACCGCATCCTCCCTGGGGGAGCGGCTCGGACTCACTCCGGCGGCGATCCGCCGCCATCTCGACAACCTGACCGGTGAGGGCATGGTCGAGGCCCGCGACGCCCGGCCCCACGGCGGACAGCGCCGCAGGGGCAGGCCCGCCAAGGTCTTCGCCATCACCGAGGCCGGGCGGGACGCCTTCGTCCACGCCTACGACGACCTCGCCACCAGCGCGCTCCGCTTCCTGGCGGAGACCGCCGGGGACGGGGCCGTCGGCGAGTTCGCCCGCAGTCAGGTCGCCGATCTGGAGAGGCGCTACAGGCCCCTGCTGGACGCGGTCCCGCCGGAACAGCGCGTCCGACTGCTGGCCGAGGCACTCTCCAACGACGGCTACGCCGCCACCGCGGGCCGGGCGCCCGCACCCGGGGGCGGCGACCAGCTGTGCCAACACCACTGCCCGGTCGCCCACGTGGCCGCGGAGTTCCCGCAGCTCTGCGAAGCCGAGGTCGAGGCATTCTCACGACTTCTGGGCACCCCGGTGCGCAGGTTGGCCACCATCGCCCACGGCGACGGTGTGTGCACCACGCACGTCACCCCTCGGGGCGACGTGGCGGGCGGGGACAGCCAAACCCCCGCGTCAGAGGCCATCCGCCAGGGGGCGGGCGGCTCAGTTCACCACAAGGACGCCTGAGTCCTGGAGGAGTCCGCGCATGACGTCTATCGCGCATCCCGAGCTCGAAGGGATCGGAAACTATGAGTTCGGCTGGGCCGACTCCGACACGGCCGGTGCCACCGCCCGCCGTGGCCTGAACGAGGAGGTCGTCCGCGACATCTCCTCGAAGAAGGACGAGTCGGAGTGGATGACCAAGCTCCGGCTCAAGTCCCTCAAGCTCTTCGACAAGAAGCCCATGCCCAACTGGGGCGCGGACCTGTCCAAGATCGACTTCGACAACATCAAGTACTTCGTGCGGTCCACGGAGAAGCAGGCCACCTCCTGGGAGGACCTGCCCGAGGACATCAAGAACACCTACGACCGGCTCGGCATCCCCGAGGCGGAGAAGCAGCGCCTGGTCGCCGGTGTCGCCGCGCAGTACGAGTCCGAGGTCGTCTACCACCAGATCCGCGAGGACCTGGAGGAGCAGGGTGTCATCTTCCTCGACACCGACACCGCCCTCAAGGAGCACCCGGAGATCTTCGAGGAGTACTTCGGCACGGTGATCCCGCCCGGCGACAACAAGTTCGCCGCGCTCAACACCGCTGTGTGGAGCGGCGGGTCCTTCATCTACGTGCCCAAGAACGTGCACGTCGAGATCCCGCTCCAGGCCTACTTCCGGATCAACACCGAGAACATGGGCCAGTTCGAGCGGACGCTGATCATCGTCGACGAGGGCGCCTACGTCCACTACGTCGAGGGCTGCACCGCGCCGATCTACAAGTCGGACTCGCTGCACTCCGCGGTCGTCGAGATCATCGTCAAGAAGAACGCCCGCTGCCGGTACACGACCATCCAGAACTGGTCGAACAACGTCTTCAACCTGGTCACCAAGCGCGCCATCGCCGAAGAGGGCGCGACCATGGAGTGGATCGACGGCAACATCGGCTCCCAGGTGACCATGAAGTACCCGGCCGTGTACCTCATGGGCGAGCACGCCAAGGGCGAGACCCTGTCCATCGCCTTCGCGGGCGAGGGCCAGCACCAGGACACCGGCTCCAAGATGGTGCACTGCGCTCCCAACACCTCGTCCACCATCGTCTCGAAGTCGGTGGCACGCGGCGGGGGCCGCGCCTCCTACCGGGGCCTGGTGCAGGTGCAGGAGGGCGCGCACAACGCCAAGTCCTCCGTCAAGTGCGACGCGCTGCTGATCGACACCATCAGCCGCTCGGACACCTACCCCTACAACGACCTGCGCGAGGACGACGCCGAGCTCGCGCACGAGGCGACCGTCTCCAAGGTCAGCGAGGACCAGCTCTTCTACCTGATGAGCCGGGGCATGAACGAGGACGAGGCCATGGCCATGATCGTGCGCGGGTTCGTCGAGCCCATCGCGCGCGAGCTGCCCATGGAGTACGCGCTGGAACTGAACCGGCTGATCGAGCTTCAGATGGAAGGAGCGGTTGGTTAAGTTGACCGGCCCCAGCATCGAACCCAAGGCCCACAGCCACGGCCTCGGGGACATCCCGTTCTCCAAGTTGGCGACCCACGGGTCCTTCGACGTGAACGACTTCCCCGTCCCCAACGGCCGTGAGGAGGAGTGGCGCTTCACGCCGGTCCGCCGCCTCAAGGGCCTGCACGACGGCACCGCCGTCGCCGACGGCGCCGACAAGCTCGACATCGACGCCCCCGAGGGCGTCACCGTCGAGACGGTCGGCCGCGGCGACGCCCGGCTCGGCACCGCGGGCTTCCCCGCGGACCGTGTGACCGCCCAGGCCTACACCTCCTTCGAGGAGGCCACGGTCGTCACGGTCGCCAAGGGCAAGGCCCTGGACCGGCCGGTCGTCATCTCCCGGGAGGCCCAGGGCGGCACCCGCTACGACCAGTACGTCATCGACGTCGAGCCGCTGGCCGAGGCGATCGTCGTCCTCAACCAGACCGGTACGGGCGTCCGTGCGGGCAGCGTGGACATCCATGTCGCCGAGGGCGCGCGCCTGACCCTGATCAGCGTGCAGGACTGGGACCGCGACGCCGTCGACGTGTCCCAGCACAACGCCCAGGTCGCCAAGGACGCCACGTTCAAGTCGATCGTGGTCACCCTGGGCGGCGACGTGGTCCGGCTCTCCCCGAAGGTGGCCTACAAGGGGCGCGGCGCCAACGCCGAGCTCCACGGCCTCTACTTCACCGGCGACGGCCAGCACCACGAGCACCGCTCGCTCATCGACCACAACATGTCCAACACCCGGTCCCGGGTGGAGTACAAGGGTGCGCTGAGCGGCAAGGGCGCGCACGCCGTGTGGATCGGCGACGTGATCATCGGCGAGGGCACCACCGGTACCGACTCGTACGAGCACAACCGCAACCTCCAGCTCACCGACGAGACCCGCGTCGACTCGGTGCCCAACCTGGAGATCTTCACCGGCGAGGTGGAGGGCGCAGGGCACGCCGCCGCCAGCGGCCGCCTCGACGACATCCACCTGTTCTACCTCCGCTCGCGCGGTATCCCGGAGGACGAGGCCCGCCGCCTGGTCATCCGCGGCTACTTCCTCGAGCTGATCAACCGCATCCCGGTCGGTGAGCTGCGCGAGGGCATCATGGCCAAGGTCGAGCGCAAGCTGGCCGAGCATGAGTGAGGGCGGTCGCTGGGTGAAGGTCGCCGAGCTCGCCGAGATCCCCGAGGAGGGGGTCCTCGGCATCGAGACCGACGACGAGACGCCCATCGCGCTGGTCCGCTCCGAGGGCGAGGTGTTCGCCGTGCGGGACGTGTGCTCGCACGCCGAGGTCCGCCTGTCGGAGGGCGAGGTCGAGGACGGCACCATCGAGTGCTGGCTCCACGGCTCCTGCTTCGACCTGCGTTCGGGGGCGCCGATCAACCCGCCCGCGACCCAGCCGGTTCCCACCTACGACGTGAAGATCGACGGCGACGACGTGCTCGTGTCGTTGGACGAGAAGAATTCCTGAGGCTTTGACATGACGAAGTTCGAAATCCGCGGTCTGCGCGCCGACGTCCTCATCGGTGAGGACGAGAGGCAGGAGATCCTCAAGGGCGTCGACCTCACCATCAACTCCGGTGAGACCCACGCCATCATGGGCCCGAACGGCTCCGGCAAGTCCACCCTGGCCTACGCGATCGCCGGCCACCCGCGCTACGAGATCACCGAGGGCGAGGTGCTCATCGACGGGGAGAACATCCTCGACATGAGCGTGGACGAGCGCGCCCGCGCCGGCGTCTTCCTGGCCATGCAGTACCCGGTCGAGGTCCCCGGCGTGTCCATGTCCAACTTCCTGCGCAGCTCCGTCACGGCGGTGCGCGGCGAGGCCCCCAAGCTCCGGCAGTTCTCCAAGGAGCTCCAGGGCGCGATGAAGGACCTGTCCATCGACTCGGCCTTCGCCGCCCGCGGCGTCAACGAGGGCTTCTCCGGCGGTGAGAAGAAGCGCCACGAGATCCTCCAGCTGGAGCTCCTCAAGCCCAAGGTCGCGATCCTGGACGAGACCGACTCCGGCCTGGACGTCGACGCGCTCAAGGTGGTCTCCGAGGGCGTCAACCGCGCCAAGGCCGGCGGCGAGATGGGCGTCATGCTCATCACGCACTACACCCGGATCCTCAACTACGTGAAGCCCGACTTCGTCCACGTCTTCGCCCAGGGCCGCATCGCCGAGTCCGGCGGTCCGGAGCTGGCCGACGTCCTGGAGTCCGAGGGCTACGAGCGTTTCGTGAAGGCGGGCGCATAACCCATGACGACAGTCCGCGAGTTCGGTCGGGCCGGCGCGGGCCGGCTTGACGTCGCGGCGCTCCGGGAGGACTTCCCGATCCTCTCCCGGACCGTCCGCGACGGGCGCCCGCTGGTGTACCTCGACTCCGGGGCAACCTCGCAGAAGCCCCGCCAGGTGCTCGACGCCGAACGTGAGTTCTACGAACGCCACAACGCGGCGGTGCACCGTGGTGCGCACCAGCTCGCGGAGGAGGCGACCGACGCCTACGAGTCGGCCCGGGAGACCATCGCCCGGTTCATCGGCGGCGACGTCGGCGAGGTGGTGTTCACCAAGAACGCCACCGAGGCGATCAACCTGGTGGCGTACGCCATGGGCAACGCCGCCACCGCCGACGAGGGGCTGCGCAGCCTCCGGGTCGGCCCCGGCGACGAGATCGTCGTCACCGAGATGGAGCACCACGCCAACCTGGTGCCCTGGCAGCAGCTCTGCCAGCGCACCGGGGCGACGCTGCGCTGGTTCCCGGTGACCGGGGACGGCCGCCTCGACCTGTCCGGCCTCGACGAACTGGTCAACGAGCGCACCCGCGTGGTCGCGTTCACGCACCAGTCCAACGTGCTGGGCACCGTCAACCCGGTGGCGCCCCTGGTCGCCCGTGCCCGCGAGGTCGGAGCGCTGACGGTCCTGGACGCCTGCCAGTCGGTCCCGCACATGCCGGTGGACGTCACCGAGCTGGGCGTCGACTTCCTGGCGTTCTCCGGGCACAAGATGCTCGGCCCCAACGGCATCGGCGTCCTGTGGGGGCGCCGGGAGCTGCTGGAGGCGATGCCGCCGTTCATCTCCGGCGGGTCGATGATCGGCGTCGTCCACATGGAGTACTCCACGTGGGCGGAACCGCCGCAGCGGTTCGAGGCCGGGGTGCCGATGGCCCCCCAGGCCGTCGGCCTGGCCGCGGCCTGCGACTACCTGTCGAAGGTGGGCATGGAGCGGGTCGCCGAGCACGAGCACGAGCTCACCGGGTACGCGCTCGAGCGGGTGGGGGCCGTGGAGGGCGTGCGGATCGTCGGTCCCACCGAGGCGGTGGACCGCGGCGGCGCGGTGTCGTTCGTCGTGGACGACATCCACCCGCACGACCTGGGCCAGGTGCTCGACGACCGGGGCGTGGAGGTCCGCGTGGGCCACCACTGCGCGTGGCCGCTGCACCGCAAGCTGGGCATCACCGCGAGCACGCGCGCGTCCTTCTACCTCTACAACACGCTGGAGGACGTGGACGCGCTGGTGGAGGCCATCAGGGCCGCGCAGAAGTTCTTCGGAACCCGGCCCTAGAGCGAGGAACAGCCTGACCATGCAGTTGGACGCGATGTACCAGGAGATCATCCTGGACCACTACCGGAACCCGCACCACAAGGGGCTGCGGGATCCGCACAACGCGGAGGCCCACCACATCAACCCCACCTGTGGGGACGAGGTGACGCTCCGCGTGGCGCTGACCCCGGCCGAGGGCACGGCCGGGCTCGACGGGAAGGCGGTCGTCAGCGACGTCTCCTACGAGGGGATGGGCTGCTCGATCAGCCAGGCCAGCACCTCGGTGCTGACCGACCTGCTGATCGGGCGGACGGTCTCCGAGGGCATGACCACCCTGGAGGCCTTCACGGAGCTGATGCAGTCCCGGGGCAGGGGTGAGCCCGACGAGGAGGTCCTGGAGGACGCCGTGGCGTTCGCCGGGGTGTCCAAGTACCCCGCGCGCGTCAAGTGCGCACTGCTGGGCTGGATGGCATGGAAGGACGCGGTGTCGCAGTCCTTGGAGAAGGAAGGCGTCTGATGAGCGAGAACGAGACGACGACGGCGGCGGCCGAGGCCGCGGAGGCGTCCGAGGCCCCCGAGACCGCGCCCCTCTCCCCGGAGGCGGAGGCGCTGGCCGAGGAGATCGGCGAGGCGCTCAAGGACGTGATCGACCCCGAGCTGGGCGTGAACGTCGTCGACCTGGGCCTGCTGTACGGGGTGAGCGCCGACGACCAGGTCATCACCCTGGACATGACGCTGACCAGCGCGGCGTGCCCCCTGACGGACGTGATCGAGGACCAGGCCAACAGCGCCCTCGACGAGTTCGAGCGCGAGGTCAAGATCAACTGGGTCTGGATGCCGCCGTGGGGTCCGGACAAGATCACCGACGACGGGCGGGACCAGCTGCGCATGCTGGGCTTCAACGTCTGAGGTGTGACGACAGACCGCGCGGCGGGCCGGGACCACGGGTCCCGGCCCGCCGCGTTCGTGTGTCGGGGGCCTCGCGCGGGGCCCGGTTCCCGCCGGGGCCCCGGGGGAGCGGGGGCGGCGCGGCCGCTCCTCAGGGACCGCAGCGGTGGGGGAGGCCCGCCATGCCGTGGACCTCCGCCGCGACGTCGTGGGGGGTGTCCGCGGGTCTGCTGAAGGGGAGCCGTGCGTCGACGTCGCCCTCGGGGCCCTCGAAGCGGAGCGTGATCCCGTACCGGTCCACGCCCAGCGGCCGCGGTCGCCCGGGCGGCAGGGGTTCGGGGGAGCGCACGGCCATCGCGTGCAGGATGTCGGGGTGGTCCTCCTCCAGGTGGCGCAGCCACTCGCCCTCCCGGCGCCCGAAGGGGTCGGTGCGCGCGCGGACGAACTCGTCCGTGCGCAGGAGGTGACAGCCCTCGGCGTCGGAGTGGACCACCAGGTAGGGCTCCAGGGCCACCATCGTCCGTCCGTGGCCGATGTCGAGCAGCCGTTCGTCGGGGTCGTCGCGTAGGACGCGGAGGGCGCGCAGACGGGCCGTCGGGTGGTCCAGCCGGGTGAGGGTGCCGCTGATCCACAGGAGGGAGCGTGTGCGGTCGCGCAGGGGCACAGGGGCCGTGTCGGTGAACTCGACCGTGGCGGCGGTGGTGTGGCGGCCGATCCGCTCCAGGAGGAGGTGGCGGTCGGGGACCAGCAGGCTCACGGAACCGTTGGGGTGGATGTGGCAGGCGGGTTCGTCGAGGTGCACGGCGTGGTCCCGGGTCGTCACGGTCACGGGGTTGGGACGGCCCAGGACCGACCGCGCGCGTTCGGCGGGCGGGGGAGCCAGGTGCTGGTACGTGGACAGGGGAACCACCTCGATTCTTACTTAGGTGAGGCTAACCTACATGGTTCTACCCCTGGTAGGACACCCCCGGGCGCGGCTTTTCGCGGAAGGGGGAGGCGGGCGCACGACGGAAGCCGCCCCGGGACGGCGGTCCCGGGGCGGCGAGGGCCGAAGGGGCGGCAGGCGCCCCCGGCAGGGGTCAGTGCGCGGCGAACAGCCCCGAGCGCAGCTCCCCGGCGATGTCGTTGTCACCGCGCAGGTTCAGCAGGTCGATGAGCGACTGCGGGTCGGCGAGCGCGTCGTCGTCGTGGTCGGTGATGCGGCGCGACAGGATCTTGAGGGCCTCGTCGGTGGAGGCGGGCGCCGTGTACCCGCTCAGGTGCAGCGCCCGGGCCGCGGGCGTGTACCCGCTCAGGTCCGTGGCGGGCAGCTTGCGCGCGTCCAGGCGGTCGCCCGCCACGGTGATGAACATGCGGTCGCCGGGCTGGGCGGCCTGGCGGCGCAGCAGCGGCCGCAGCGAGTCGAACGCGGGCTGGTCCCTCCAGACGAGGACCAGCAGGTCCGCGCCGGGCGCGGTCAGGCACAGCAGGCGGCCCGGCTGGAGTCCCAGGTGCGTGGCGTAGCCGTTGGGGACGGCCACGGGGGCGCCGTTGAGGTGGTCGGCGGTGATGTCGATACGGTGCCACCAGCGCCCGTCCGGGGCGCGGAAGCACCGGGCGGCCATCGCCGGGTCGCTCGCGCCGGGGCGCGCCGCGGGGGCGTGCGAGGCGAGGACCGGCTGGAGGGCGGGGCCCGGACCCCCGTGCGGGTGCCCGAGGAGCACGGGCCGGTGGGGTTCGAGGCCGGAGGGGACGAACACCGCTCCCGCCTGGTCGTGGACGGTCCTCTGCCGGTGCTCCGGAAGAGCGGCGACGGGCTCGGGCTGCGCCGGGGCCCCGGGCCCCTCGACGCGTCGCCGGATCGGCAGCCCGTTCTCGGTGGTGGCGCCCGAGTCCTCCGGGGCGATGTGCCCCGGGTGGCTGGTGGGAGCCTCCATCGGGACCGAGGCGTCGACGAACACGTGCCCGTCCTTCAGGCTCACCCCGGGGGTGCTCAGCAGCCAGGCCCGGAGCTCCTGCTGGCGGATGCCGATACGGCCGAGCCGCAGGCCGGCCTCGGTCATGTCGGGGGCGTCGCCCAGGAGCTCGCGGGTCTGCCAGCGCAAGCGGTTGGGGTCGTCGGCGATGAGCCAGCCGTTGTGCATGCGGCGGTCGGTGAACAGGGTGATGATGACCCGCCACAGGGGCGTGTTGAGGGTGGGCACGTCCACCGGGTGGTCGGGGTGCGCGTTGATCAGCCGGTCGATGGTGGTCGCGGACCCCAGCTGGTCGGACAGCTCGCGCATGTGCTTGGTGACCGCCGCGCCCTCGGGCGAGTTGAGCCAGCGCAGCAGGCGCTCCTCCACCTTGCGCTGGGCGCCGCGGATCTCGGTGACGTCCACCGCGATCTGCTCGGAGAGCACGCGGATGCTGATGGGGTCGGTGGCGAAGAGGCGCTCGGCGGCGACCGTCCGCTCCAGGTCGGGCCAGGAGCGGAACATCTCCTCGACCAGGTCCACCAGGGGGTGCTGGCCCAGGGCGGGGGCCGGGGGGCGCTCCTCGACGTGGTCGGGGCGCATGGCCTTGGGCGGGCCGAAGCTGGGCCGGCGCAACGTGCGGCCGGGGCCGACCAGCGAACTGCGGAACTGGGAGCGCAGGTCGCCCGGGGCCCCCTCGCGCCCGGCGTCGGAGCCGGCGGCCTCGGCGCCCGGCGCGGGGCCGGGGAGCATCGCGGCGGAGCTCACCATGCCGGTGGGCGCGGCGCCGCCGTGCCCGTTGACGGGCGCCTCCTCCGTGAAGGGGGAGTCGGCCCCCTCGCGCTCCTCGCGCTGGGCCCGCAGGGCGCGCAGGGTCCGGATGGCGCGGGTGGCGGGTGTCTGCGGCGGCGTCGAGCCGTGGCCGGCGGACTCCGAGACGTCGGCCGCGCCGTCGGCGCCCGTGGCCGCGCTCAGGTACTCCAGGGCGCTGCGCACGTGGTCCGGCACCGTGTCGGGGATCCAGTGCGCGATGGTGCGCACGGCCTCCAGCATCAGGGCCGGTGAGGGGGTCGGGCCGCCGGGCAGCTCGCAGCAGGGCTGGAGCGCCCGCCAGGCGACGGTGCTCACGACGTCGAGGACCCCGCATCCGGAGAGCGGCCACTCGCCGATCTCCTGGGGCGCGGTGGAGATGAGGCGGTCCCAGTCGCCCGCGGCGGCGGTGACGGCGCCGCGTACCGGCTCGGACAGGTCCGCGCAGCTCACCTGCTGGGTCCGCAGGCTCGGCAGGAACTCGGAGAGGGGCACGTGCCCCCACTGCTCGACCGCGAGGCGCGCGATGCCGTGGGCCAGCCACGGGGGGCCCGCGATGTCCAGGACGCGCGCGACCGGGAGCGAGTGCCACCAGCCGTCGATCAGCCGGTCATGGTGGAGAAGGGGTGCCACGTCCGGCGACCTCGACCACCGCAGGGCGGGAGCGAGGTCGACGAGGCAGATCGGAGAGACGGCGTTCATCCGCTGGGGACCTCGACCTCCTGGTGTCTGCACGTGAATTGGGGAGGAACCGCACGGGCCTTCGGTTCGATGCACCACAGTACGCGCCCTTCACCCGGACGGGGGCCGGACCGCGAACCGGTCCGGTGCTTCGCGGGTGGGCACGGCGAGCCGGGGGACAGGGGTGCCGTGAGCACTTCCCCGAGATCGTACGTGCCCCGGGGCCGCATGGGTACCCCCAGGTCGGCCCGGTCCGCGGCGACCCCGCCGTGACCGCGCCGTGTGACGACCGTGACAAGGGGGATCGGAGCCCGCGGAACCCGCTACCGTGTGAGCTAGCTCATAGGGGGCATGCGGCTCATATCGCACCAAGCAGTCGTTGGTATTCACTGTGCCGTCATACGCGCGCCCTCTCCGCGAAACAGGGGCGCGCGGCCGCCCGGGAGAGGGGACGACCCGGAGCGGGCCGGCGGACCCCCGGGTCAGGCGTTCCGACGCCGGTCGTGGGTATGCTGGTCGGGCACTGTCCTCGCCCGAACGACCTTCGGCCGGGTGGCCGCGCTCCGCGGCCGACCAGGGGTCGACGGTGTTCGGACCCGGGCCGGCGGTACACCGCGGCCCGTACCAGGATTCCGTTCCCGCGCACCCTCGGCGCTTCGTAGGCGTGGGACGGTCGAGCCGGATGATTGGTTGACGTGACAGACCTTGAGACGAATCCCCCAGCGGCCGCTCGCGCGAGCAGACCGGACGTCATCCGGTCGTTCGTGGCGATCGGCGACAGCATCACCGAGGGGATGGAAGACGACAGCGGCCCCAACGGCGAGTACCGCGGATTCGCGGACCGTCTCGCGGAGCACCTCGGCACGATCTCCCCGGACTTCCGGTACGCCAACCTGGGTGTGCGGGGCCGGCGCATGCGCCACATCTTCGGCGAGCAGCTCGACCGGACGCTGGAGTGGAAGCCCGACCTGGTGACCGTCCTCGCGGGCGGCAACGACGTCCTGCGCCCCGGCGGCGACCTCGACCAGCTGGCCGAGCACTTCGAGTGGGGCATCCGCCGCCTGCGCGACGCCGGGATCCGCGTGGTGATCCTGTCCGGGCACGACACCGGCTGGATCCCCGTCCTGCGCTACTACCGCGGCCGCATCGCGGTCTTCAGCATGCACATGCGCGCCGTCGCCGAGCGCACCGGCACCGAGATCGTCGACCTGTGGGCGCTCAACGCCCTCACCGACTCCCGCGCCTGGAGCGACGACCGCCTGCACCTCAACGGGGCCGGCCACCAGATCGTCGCCGCCCGCATCGCCGACCTCCTCGGCTTCCCCATGGGGCCGCGCGAGTCCTGGACCGACCCGTGGAGCACACCGCCCCAGCAGCTGCCCCGCATCCTGCGCCGCCGCGAGAACCGCCGCTGGGCCCGCCAGTACGGGGTGCCGTGGCTTCGGCGCCGCCTCATGGGCCGCTCCTCCGGGGACGGCCGCCTGCCCAAGCGGCCGGAGCTGGAGTACCTGCACGACGAGGCCACCCGCGCCCGGATCGCCCTGGCGATGGAGGAGGCCGGGGTCCTGGAGTCGGACTACGACGCGTACGCCGCGGGCGAGGGCGCCGCTCCCACCAGCAGCCCCTCCGGCACCAAGGGCCCGGACCCCGTGGACTGAGCCGCCGCAAGGCCCCGGCGGGCCCCGCACCCGTGCGGTGCGGGGCCCGCCGTTTTTTCCGTCCGGGGTCCCGGCCCGCGGCCGGGAGCGGGCCCGCCGGTCCGGCCCCCGGGCGCGCCGCGGGTACGGAGCCGCGGCGGGGGAGGGCGCCCCCGGCGCCCGCGTCAGCTCCGGGAGAGGGACTGGATGAGGTCGCTGATGTGCACCACGCCCAGGCACTGCCCGTAGGAGTTGGTCGCGACCAGGTCGTCGTAGACCCGGTCGGTGTCCTGGCCCGCCACGCGCAGCGCCGCCAGGGCGGTCATCCACGCGGGGATCGTGCGCGGCGACTCCGCCAGCCGCAGCGCCGGGCGCTTGGCGTGCAGCGCGTGCCCGTACGGGCCCGTCACCGACAGCAGGAACCGGGTGCGGTCGATCACCCCCACGGGCCGCTCCCGGTGGTCGATGAGGATGACGCTGTTCAGAGCCGGGTCGCCCGTGAACGCCTCCAGCACCTGCTCGGTGGTGGTGTCGGAGTCGAAGCCCACCGGGGGGACCATGAACTCGGTGACCCGCGGCCCCGCGTCCTCCTCCCGCCCCTGGGACGCCGTCGGCTCGGGCACGGGGGTCACGCGCTCCCCGGGCCGCCACGTCCGGTCGGCGAAGAACTCCCCCGTCCCCAGCCGTATCCCGCACGCGCGCAACCGCAGCACGTCCTCGGCCGTCCCCACGCCGGAGGCCATCGCGTACACGCCGCTGCCCCGGCCGATCCGTGCGAGGCCCTCGACGACCGTCGCGTGCCTCTGGTCGGTCGCCACCCCCGCGACGATCTCCGGGTCGATCCGCATCAGGAAGGGGGCGGCCTCGACCACGAGGTCGGGCCGCACCATCGACGTGCCGAAGCCGCAGCGGAACCCCGCCGCCCTCAGGCGCGACACCCCCGGCGAGACCACCGACCGCGGCAGGTCGGCCAGGTCCGTGCCGAGCAGGAAGGTGATGTCGCGCGGGCGCCGGCCCGCACGCCGCATCCGGCTCTCCACCAGGGCCACGAACCCCTCCCCGGCGGTCAGGATCCTCGCGGGCAGGGGGAGGACGAGCGGCAGCAGGCTCTCGGTCCCGGCCGCCTCGGCGACCAGGCCCAGCACCCAGTCGGCCACGGCCGTCCCCTCGTGGACGCCCATCTCCGCGTTCGGAGGGCCCCCGGGGACGGCGGGGTGCGGTGCGGGCGGCACGGCGACGACCTCCACCGCGACGACCGCGCCCGAGTCCAGGTCCACGACGGGCCGGTAGCCGGGGGAGCGGGACGGGCGGGGCGCGCCGGGGGGAGCGGCGACGCCGGGGGAACGCCGGGGGCCCGCACCTGGTCCCGACGGGTGCGCCTCTGACGTGTGGTGGGGATGCAGGGCAGACACATACTCATGGTGACCCCGATCAGGGCGCACATGAAGACCTGTTCGCGGCTGTTCAGCTCAGCTTCACGACCTGTTCGGCGCGGCGCGCGCACGGTCGCGGAGGCGCGACCGACCGTGGCCGCGAAAAGCCCCTGACCTGGTCCGGGGCCGCGGAGCGGGGGCGACGCGCCCCGGACAGCGCTCGGCCGGCGCCGCGCACACGCGCGGCGCCGGCCGGGTCGGGCGCGGGGGTCAGGCGCGGCGGAACACCAGGGCGATGTTGTGGCCGCCGAACCCGAAGGACTCGTTGACGGCCGCGACGTCGCCGCCGGGCATGTCCCGGGGCTTGTCGCGGACGATGTCCACGACCACGTCCGGGTCGAGCTCCTCGATGTTGATGGTCGGCGGGATACGGCCGTCGTGCAGCGCCAGGATGGTCGCGATCGACTCCACCGCGCCCGCGCCGCCCAGCAGGTGGCCGGTCATGGACTTGGTGGAGGTCACCGAGACCCGGTCGGCGGCGGAGTCGCCCAGGGCCGAGCGGATCGCGCGGGTCTCGCCGACGTCTCCGGCGGGCGTGGACGTGGCGTGGGCGTTGACGTGCACGACGTCGTCGGGCACGAGGCCGGCGTCGTCCAGGGCCTGGGTGATGGCGCGGGCCTGGCCGGCGCCCTCCGGGTCGGGCTGGACGATGTCGTAGGCGTCGTTGGTGTAGCCGACGCCGGAGGCGTGCGCGTAGACGCGGGCGCCCCGGCGGGCGGCGTGCTCGGCGGACTCCAGCACCAGGATGCCCGCGCCCTCGCCCATGACGAAGCCGTCGCGGTTCCTGTCCCAGGGGCGGGAGGCCGTCTGGGGGTCGTCGTTGCGCGTGGACAGGGCCCGCATGGACGCGAACGAGGCGATGTTCAGCGGGTGGATCGCGGCCTCGGTGCCGCCGGCGATGACGATGTCGGCGCGGCCGGAGCGGATCATGTCCACACCGTTGGCGATGGCCTCGGCGCTGGAGGCGCAGGCGCTCACCGGCACGTGGGACCCGGCCCGCGCGGTGTACTCCAGGCTGATCGCGGCGGCGGGGCTGTTGGGCATGAGCATGGGCACGGTGAACGGGGAGACCCGCTTCCAGCCCTTCTCACGGAAGATGTCGTACTGCTCGAGGATGGTGAGGATGCCGCCGATGCCGCTGGAGACGACGACGCCGAGACGGATCGGGTCGACCTCGGGCGACCCGGCGTCCTCCCAGGCCTCCTTCGCGGCGATCAGCGCGAACTGCTGGGTGCGGTCCAGGCGCCGCATGCGCGGCCTGGGCAGCTTCTCGGAGGGTTCCTGCGCGATCTGCCCGGCGAAGTGCACCGGGAGCTTCTCGTGCCACTCCTCAGGAAGGGTGGAGATTCCGGAGCGGCCGTCGAGGAGCGCGGACCATGTGGTCGCGACGTCACCCCCGAGGGGGGTGGTGGCGCCGAGGCCGGTGACGACGACATCGGTCTTTGACATGATCCGTTCGCCCTTCTCGTGGGACTTTCCCGGCCGCGGGGCCGGGAGGCGTTGGCGGATGTACCTGGGGGAGACCACGGGTGGTGGCCTGTGGGGGCGCCGGGGTCAGGGGTGGGACCCGGCGCCCCGAGCACGCTACTTCTGGATGAAGTTGATGACGTCCTGGACCGTCTTGAGGTCCTTGAGCCGGTCGTCCGGGATCTCCACGCCGAACTTGTCCTGGGCGGCGATGGCGATCTCCACCATGGACAGCGAGTCGATGTCGAGGTCGTCCACGAAGTTCTTCTCCGGGGTGACGTCGGCGGGCTCGGTGCCGACGATCTCCTCGACGATCTCGCCGAGGCCGGTCAGGATCTCCTGCTCGCTGTGAGCCGCCATGTCGTTATCTCCTTGGTTGGTGTTTCGGTGTCGGTTCATGGACACCGCACGTGCCGGGGTTCTGCGAACCCGGCTCGCGCGGTGGTGCCGCGGGCTCGGGCGGTGTTCAGGGGATGCGGATCACCTGTGCGGCGTACACCAGCCCCGCGCCGAAGCCCAGGGTGAGGACGATGCTCCCCGACGGCAGCTCCCCGCGCCCGATCATGCGCGAGAGCGCGAGAGGGATGGACGCGGAGGAGGTGTTGCCAGCGGTGACGATATCGCGCGCCACGAGTGCCTGGGGAGCGCCCAGCTTCTTGGCGATCGACTCCACGATCCGCAGATTGGCCTGGTGCGGGACGAACGCGGTCAGCTCCGAGGGCTCCACACCGGCCCGCTCCAGGGCCTCCAGGGCGACCTGGTACAGCTCGGTGGTCGTCCAGCGGAAGACCGCCTGGCCCTCCTGGTAGAGGTACTTGCCGTCGCGCAGGTGGATCTTGTCGGCGCGCTCGCCGGAGGAGCCCCAGACCACGGGGCCCACGCCCTGCTCCTCGGACGCCGAGACGATCGCCGCGCCCGCGCCGTCGGCGAAGATCACACAGGTGGAGCGGTCCTCCCAGTCGACCCAGTCGCTGAGCTTCTCGGAGCCGATCACCAGGACGTTGCGGGAGCTGCCGCCGCGGACCATGTCCGCGGCGACGCCCAGCGCGTAGCAGAAGCCCGCGCAGGCCGCGTTGAGGTCGAAGGCGCCCGGGGCGGTGATGCCCAGCTTCGCGGCGACGGTGGCCGCGGTGTTGGGGATCTGGTCCTGCACGGTGCAGGTCGCCACGATGACGAGGTCGATGTCCTCGGGGGAGAGCCCGCTGGCGGCGAGGGCCTTGCCGCCGGCCGCCACGGCCATGCTCGCCACGGTGTCCTCGGGACCGGCGATGCGCCGCTCCCTGATGCCCACGCGGCTCTGGATCCACTCGTCGGTCGTGTCGACGCGGGACTCGAGGTCGGCGTTGGTGAGGACCTGGGACGGCTGGTACTCGCCGAGGGCGACGACGGACGCGCCTCCGGGGGAGTTCGGGGAGCTGAACATGGTTAGCCTTCCTGGTCGGTGCCCGCGGGGGAGAGAACCCCCGCGTGCTCCTTGATGAGGGCACCGGCGCGGTCGAGGTCGTCGGGGGTCTTCACCGCGAGGAGCTCCACACCGCGCAGCGCGCGCTTGGCCAGACCGGTCAGCGTGCCCGCGGGGGTGAGCTCGATCAGGGCGGTCACCCCGAGGTCGGCCAGGGTCCGGGTGCAGGAGTCCCAGCGCACAGGCGAGGAGATCTGCGAGACGAGGCGTTCGAGGTACTCCGCGCCGCTGTCCACGACGGCGCCGTCGGCGTTGGACAGGAGGCGGACCGTGGGGTCGGACGGGGACAGGGCGGCGGCCGTCGCGCGGACCCGCTCCACAGCCGGGGCCATGTGCTCGGTGTGGAAGGCGCCCGCGACGGCCAGGGGCCGGAGCCGGGCCCGCGCGGGCGGGTTTCCGGCGAGGGCCGCGAGCTGCTCCGTGGTCCCGGCGGCCACGATCTGGCCGGAGCCGTTGTCGTTGGCCGGGGTCAGGCCCGCGGCGGCCAGGGCCGCGAGGACCTCGTCGCGGTCCCCGCCGAGCACCGCGGTCATCCCCGTCCCGGTGCGGGAGGCGGCGTCGGCCATGCCCCGGCCGCGCTCGGCGACCAGCGCCATGGCGTCCTTGGGGGACAGCACGCCGGCGATCGCGGCGGCGGTGAACTCACCGACGCTGTGGCCCGCGACGGCGTCCACGAGGGAGGACTCCGCGGGCAGCGCGGGCGAGGGGGCGGAGAGCGGGGAGAGCATGGCGGAGGCCGCGACGAGGCCGGCGCCGACCAGCAGGGGCTGGGCGACGGCGGTGTCGCGGATCTCCTCCGCGTCCGCTGTGGTGCCGTAGCGGGCCAGGTCGAGTCCGGACACCTCGGACCACGCGGCGAACTGCTCGGCGACGCCGGGGAGTTCGAGCCACGGGGAGAGGAAACCGGGAACCTGGGCGCCTTGGCCGGGAGCAACGATTACGAGCACGACATCAACCTTGCCCTGTAGGAGATCACCAGTCGGATGGGGAGGAACACGAACTTCGGCCGGGGCATTTGTAGGTACTCCACAAAAGGAGGCCCGACACGGACCCGCCCGGCCGAAACCAGTGTGGGGGATCACCCCCGACGGTACGCGCTGTTCCGCACCGACCACGGAGCGGGTGCGCGGAGGGGGCGGAAGCGCCCCGGCGCGGGGCGGCCCTCCGGTCGGGTCCCCCGGGGGTGCGAACCTAGAGGTGTGAACACCGAACCCCACCCGCCCCGGGACGACGAGGGCAGCACCGGTCCGGCGGACGCCGCCGACGTCGACGTCGACCTCGACACCGATCCGGCCGCGGAGGAACAGGAGCGCGTGCGCGCCGAGACCGTGCGCCGCCTGGAGCGCTCCATGGGAGCCCTCGGAACGGCCGCCGTCTCCCGCATGGAGCAGCGGCTCGGCTGGTTCCGCCGCATGTCCGCCCAGGACCGCTCATGGATCGGGCTCGTCGCCCAGTCCGGCGTGGCCGCCTTCGTGGACTGGTTCCGCAACCCCGTCCGGGGCCGTCCCGCCATCACCGTCGAGGTCTTCGGCACCGCTCCGCGCGAGCTCACCCGCTCGGTCTCCCTCCAGCAGACCGTCGACATGATCCGCGTGGTCATCGACGTGGTCGAGGGACAGGTCGACGAGCTGGCCGCCCCGGGCGGCGCCCAGCAGCTGCGCGAGGCGGTGCTCCGGTACACCAGGGAGGTGGCCTTCAGCTCCGCGAAGGTGTACGCGCGAGCCGCCGAGGCGCGCGGGGCGTGGGACGCCCGACTGGAGGCGCTGATCGTCGACGCGCTCCTGCACGGCGACCACGAGGACGGCCTCCAGACCTGGGGGTCGGCGCTGAGCTGGTCGCACACCCCCGTGATCGCGGTGGCCGGGGAGACCGGCGGGGAGGACCCCGGCAAGATCCTGGACGACCTGCGCGCGGCCGCGCGCCGCTTCGGGCACGACGTGCTGGCGGGCACCCAGGGGAGGCGCGTCGTCGTGGTGGTCGGCGTGGGCGACCGCTACCCGGAGGAGGACCTCCCGGCGGCCGCCGCCGAACCCCTGGCCGGGCTCTTCGGACCCGGCCCCGTGGTGGTCGGACCCGCCGTCGCGGACCTGCGCGCGGCGGGGGCGTCGGCGCGCGCGGCGGTCAGCGGACTGCGCGCCGCAGTGGCCTGGCCGGACGCGCCGCGCCCCGTGCTCGCCGACGACCTCCTGCCCGAGCGGGCCCTCCAGGGGGACACCGAGGCCCGCGGCCAGCTGGTGGAGGAGGTCTACGTCCCCCTCCTGGGGGCCGGTTCGCCGCTGCTGGACACCCTGTCGGTCTACCTGGAGCACGCCTCCTCGCTGGAGGCCACCGCCCGGATGCTCTTCGTCCACCCCAACACCGTCCGCTACCGGCTCAGCAGGATCGCCGAGCTCACCGGCCGCACCCCCTCCGACGGCCGCGGGTCGTTCGTCCTGCGGGTGGCGGTCGCCCTGGGGCGGCTGGCGCAGACGCACGAGGGGTGAGGCGCGGCGCGGAGTGGCCGACACCACACCGGGGAGGTTGTCCGGAACCAGCCACGGAGGTGACCGGAAGGACTGGGGGACGTAATCTGATCGTTGCCTGTCATATCTACCGACTTATGGAAGTTTCACCTGGGTCGGGTATGTCTGTGACTGCCCGTGTGCGCCCGGGGACTACATGAAAAGGGATAGCTTTGTGATGGGCAGGCTGCTGGCGGGACCCATGAGGTTAAGGACACCCTCGGGCGATGGTCCCCGCACCGCTCCGTCGCGACGTTCTTGGGGGGTCAACGCTGTGGTCGAGCGACCGAGGAAAAGGTCCCGGTTCTTCCGTTCGGTGATCGATTTCGTTCTCCAGCCCACGCAGGAGGGCGAGCTGCGCAGACGGGTGCTGTTCTGGCTCCCCGCGCCACTGCCGGTCCTGGGAGTGGTGTACCTCCTGGTCGGCGGTGCGCTCTCCGCCGCGGGGTGGACGATACTGCTGGCCGCGAGCGTCGGCGTGGGCACACTGCTGCTGGCGCTCATCGTCCAGCCCACGCCCCTGCCCGAGGGGCTGGTACCACAGGTCTCCGCGCGCCGCTCGCTGCACCGCTTCCGCCAGTTCACCGGTCTGCGGATCGCCCTGGCGCTGGTGCCCGTCGCGATCGGCGCCGCCGCGTCCGTCGTGGGCGGGGGCATGTACCCGCTGCTGGCCTCGCTGCTGCTGGCCTGGCCCCAGCTCCTGCTGGCCATGCCGACCTTCTTCACGATCACCAGGGCCCGCAGGGCCATGGAGGCGTGGGGCACCACCGCCTACCTGTGGCACGCCCTGTCGCGCCCGGCCAAGGTGACCTGGCCGATCGTCACCCCGCTGGTCAACTCCTGGAAGGCGGCGCGGGTCGAGCGCTCCCGGGAGTCGATGCGCCAGAAGCTGGAGGAGAGGGCCTGGAAGAAGGCCGTGCGCGAGGAGAGCTCCGGGGCGCCCGACGGCGCCGCGCCCGCCGCGGCCTCCGCCGACGAGCGCACCCGGCCGATCCGTCCGCTGGACACCCCGTCCGACGAGCGCACCGACGTCCTCCCGCACCTGGGCTCCCCCCGGCACGGGAGCGAGGAGCCCACGGACGTCCTCCCCCACCTGGAGGCGGAGCGCACCGGAGGGGAGAAGCCGACCGACGTCCTTCCCCACCTCCCCTCCGGGCAGGAGGTGGAGCCGACGCGTCAGCTCCCGCACCTGGGCGGCGCCGGAGCGGGTGAGGAGGGCTCCGAGCCGGGACCGGGCAGCCGCGCCGCGGCCGACGGCGACCCCGACCCCGACGCCCCCGCGGGACCGCGCTCCAGCGTGCACCGGGCCGCCCGGCAGTTCTTCGAACAGGGCGGCGGGGCCCTCGGGATCGCGGTCCGCCGCTCCCGCCGCGCCGCCCCCTCCACCCGCCGCCCGCACTCGAACAAGCCCTGACACCCGCCGGGGGCACGGGCGCGGAGCCCGCGTCCCCGGCGCCGGGGACGCGGGCTCCGCGCGGGACGACGGGTCGGGCGGCCCCGCCCCGGGAACGGGCGGCCTCAGACCCTCATACGCCGTTGCACGCCGGGCAGCGCGTCGATGCCCCCCTCGGAGGCGTGGTACCAGAGAGCCTCGGCTTCACGGCCCTCGAAGACCACCTCGCCGATGGTGTTGCCCGCGTAGGTCTTGCCGTCCAGCTTCCAGGACAGGTCGATCCCCGGGACCCGGGCCAGCCACGTCAGCGCCCTGCCGACCACGTGGACGGCGCGGCTCGCCGTCAGGCGCACGATCCGGCGGGTCCCGGCGGAGAGCTGGTTGCACAGGGGCGAGGACACGAGCTGTGTGATCCTGGTTCCGCCCCCGGCGACATGCCGGTGGCGGACGGGGGCCGCGTAGGAGAAGTGCACGTCGCCGCTCAGGAACAGCACGGTCGCGGGGGCGGGACCCCGCTCGCCCCGGGCCGCCGCGCCGACGGCGTCGCCCAGGCGGCGCATCGAGTACTGGAAGGCGCCCCAGTGCTCCAGGTCCATCGCCTGCCGCAGCCGCTCGCCGAGGGGGCGCGGCCACTCGCCCCAGGCGCCGGCGCACACCGCCTCGTTCCATGCCTCCAGGTGGTGCACCGCGGAGGGCAGCATGACCGGGACGGTCGAGGCGACCACCACGTGGTCGGGGCCCCCGGCCAGGTTCTCGTCCAGCCACTCGTGCCCCTCCGCGCCGAGGATCGACCGCGACCCCTCGTGGACGGCGTCCTCCCCGAGCGCGCGGGAGCAGCGGGTGTCCGCCATCAGCACCCGCACGGAGCCCACGTCGTAGCGGTGGCTCCACCGGTAGGAGGACGGTTCGTCGTGCGCCAGCCGGGCGAACCCGTCGACCGCGTCGGCGGCGTCCCCGCGCGCGTCGCGGACGCGGGCCCAGAGCGGGTCCTTGGACCGGGCGTCCGCGGACAGGTTGCCCAGGTGCTGGTAGACCCAGTAGGCACCCAGTCCGCTGGTGATCCGCCGGCGCCACCACGGGCGGCCGTCCATGGCGCCGCGCCAGGCCTCCGAGGTGTTCCAGTCGTCGCGGATGTCGTGGTCGTCGAAGATCATCAGCGTGGGCACGGTGGACAGCAGCCACCGCACGGGAGGATCGGTCCACGCCTGCCGGTACAGCTCGGCGTACTCGCCGTAGTGGACGACCTCGTCCCCCGGGGCCCCGCCGGCCGCGTCCGGCCCGCGTTCCGACGCCAGGAAGGAGCGCATCGGCTCCTCCAGCTCGTCGGCGTACACCTGGTCGCCGATGAGGAGGAGGACGAGGTTGCCGTCGACCTCCTCGCGGGCCAGCCGCCGGGCGGTGGCGCGGAGCATGTCCGGGCCGTACCGCACGACCCCCTCGGGGGTGTCGCCCGTCGGCCTGCGGCACGAGCCGTACAGCAGCCGCGTGGGCCCGTCCGGGGCCGTCGTGCGCAGGACGCTGGGCGGAAAGGGGCTGTCCGGCTCGGGCCACACCCGGTCCTCGCCCAGGAAGACCTCGTAGGGCAGGGCCGCGCCCTCCGGGAGCCCGGTGATTTCGCACACGGCGTAGTGGTGCCCGTGCACGGTGAAGGTCTCCGAGGCGGCCGTCACGGCTCCGTCGACCCGGATCCGCACGGTGCAGGGGGAGTCGGTCTCCACCCACACCGTCGCCGTGGTCGGTCCCGCGTGACGCAGCAGTGGGCCCAAACGTAAAGAAGCAGTCACCGTTTGCCCTCCTTTGGACCAGGTTCGCACATGTGGCGGACGAGTATGACGTGCGCCGACCTGCGCAGTTGAGCACGGGTGCCACCGGGATGGTTGCACGAGGGCCGCACCTGCGCGAAGGTGGCGCTATGCGGACACAGATCCTTGAGCTGCACACCGGTGGATCGGAGAGCATCACCGACATCACGCGGGAGTGCGGTGACTTCGTCGCCGAGACCGGAGGCGACGGACTGCTCAACGTGTTCGTCCCGCACGCGACGGCGGGCGTGGCGATCATCGAACTCGGGGCGGGGTCCGACGACGACCTCCTCGCCTCCCTGGACGACCTGCTGCCGGCCGACGACCGGTGGCGGCACAAGCACGGCTCCCGGGGCCACGGGAGATCACACGTGATGCCCGCGTTCATCGCGCCCCAGACCACCGTTCCGGTGCTCTCGGGCCGCCTCGAACTGGGAACATGGCAGTCGATCGCCGTTGTCGACCTGAACGTGGACAACCCGGACCGCCTGGTCCGGCTGTCCTACCTCTCGTCCTCGTGATCCCCGCCGCGGGTGACCGGGACCGGGACGGGGTTTGGGAGCGCGTTGACGGAACATGCCACTAGCGTGTGAACTAGGCCATCAGCGATGGTTACGGACCCACGTGACGGGCCGCGAATTGGCCCGGCATCGTTGTGACAACTGCCCAGTGCAGGCAAGATTGAGAAAAACCATCTGTGGAGGAGAACTTTCGTGAGCGCGACCGCGGGCCAGGCACAGAGCGAACGTGGCTTGGCTGACCGACTCGGATTCAAGCCGGGTCAGGTGGTGCAGGAATTCGGCTTCGACGACGACGTCGACGAGGGCCTGCGCGCATCCATCACCGAACTCACCGGTGAGGAGCTGGTCGACGAGGACTTCGACGGAGACGTCGACGCGGCACTGCTGTGGTGGCGGTCCGACGAGGAGGAGGACCTCACCGACGCGCTGATGGACACGGTGACCACCATCGCCGACGGCGGGACCATCCTGGTGCTGACCCCGAAGGCGGGACGTGAGCTCCACGTGTCCCCGAACGACGTCGCGGAGGCCGCTTCGACGTCGGGCCTGTCCCAGACGAGCGCGGTCAGCATCGGCGCCGACTGGTCGGGTACGCGCCTGGTCGTTCCCAAGCGGTGACGTCCACCACCCGTACCGGGTGAGGCATCCGGTGCCGCGCGTCCCAGAGGCGGGCGCGCGGCGCTGAGGGGCGTCCGCCGGCAGGCGGCCGCCGTCCCCGGCCCGAGCGCCGCCGAACACGAACGCGACCATGATCGATCCCATCACCGCGGGCGCGGTCGCGCCCGACTTCACCCTCCAGGACCAGTACGGGCGCGACACGGCCCTGGCCGACCTGCGCGGTCGGCCCGTGCTCGTGGTCTTCTACCCGCTGGCGTTCTCCGGCGTGTGCTCGGGGGAGCTCGCCGACCTGAGCGAACGCCACTCCGAGTTCGAGGAGCTGGGCGCCGAGGTCCTGGCGGTGTCGGTGGACTCGGTGTTCGCCCTGCGCACCTGGTCCGACCGCGAGGGGTTCCCGTTCGCGCTGCTGTCGGACTTCTGGCCGCACGGCGGCGTCGCCGAGGCCTACGGGGTCCTCGACCCCCGGCGCGGGGTCGCCCGACGGGGCACCTTCCTGGTCGGCGCCGACGGCGTCGTCCGCTGGTCGACGGTCTCCCCGGCCTCCCGGCCGCGCGACACCGGCGAGTACCTGGCGCGGTTGCGGGAGCACGCCGGAGCCTGAGGCGCGGCGGCCACCGCGAACCGGTATGATCTCGTGCGACGCACGGGCGCGTAGCTCAGTTGGTTAGAGCAATTGCCTTACAAGCAATAGGTCAGGGGTTCGAGTCCCTTCGCGCCCACGGACTCAGGACGACCCTGCTCGGAGGGTTCGAGGCCGCCTCGCCGGGTCGTCCTTCGTGTTGACCGGGGGCAGACCCCCGAGGCCCCGAGGCACCCCCTGCGGCCGGGGCGCGAGACCCGTCACCGACACCTCCTCGAACCCTCTTCGGCCGTGCGCCCGCCATCCTGCGGAACCGGTGCCCCGCCCTCGTGCCCCGGGTCGCGGACGCCCCGCCGAGTCCTCGGCGGAGGGCTACAACCGGTTGCATCAACAGAGGTACCCGGTCCCGATTTTCGATGTGAAATTCCTGTAAAGCCGCAGTACATCAGGCATATGGAGCACGAGGGACGCTTCCCCTTCTTGCAAACGTTTGCATCAACACCTCTTGACATGGAAAGCGCTTTCTCTACTCTCGAGTGAAGCAGGTCACATGCTTGTGCTCCAGAAGAAGGGTGAGCAGTGAGACGATCAATCACGCGTGGGCTCGTGTCGGCGCTGGCCGCCGCGGCCGTGGTGGCGGGCGGTCTGGCCCTGCCGATGGCCTCGGCATCGGCGCAGACCGGCAGTGCCACGGGTTACGCGACGCAGAACGGCGGGACCACCGGCGGCGCGGGCGGCCAGACGGTACGGGCCACGACCGGGACCCAGATCCACGAGGCCCTGTGCAGCCGTCCCAGTACCAGCACCCCGATCGTCATCGAGGTGCAGGGAACCATCAACCACGGCAACACCTCGAAGGTGTCGGGGGCCGGTTGCGAGACCGCCGACGACGTGATCGAGCTCAAGAAGATCAGCAACGTCACCATCGTCGGCACCGGCAGCGGGGCCGTGTTCGACCAGCTGGGCATCCACATCCGGGAGTCCAGCAACATCATCATCCAGAACGTGACCGTCCGGAACGTCAAGAAGTCCGGCTCGCCCACGTCCAACGGCGGTGACGCCATCGGGATGGAGAGCGGCGTCCGCAACGTCTGGGTCGACCACGTCACCCTGGAGGCGTCGGGCGGGGAGTCGGAGGGCTACGACGGCCTCTTCGACATGAAGAACAACACCCAGTACGTCACCCTCTCCTACAGCATCCTGCGCAACTCCGGCCGCGGCGGCCTGGTCGGGTCCAGCGAGAGCGACCGCTCGAACGGCTACGTCACGTACCACCACAACCGGTTCGAGAACCTCGACTCGCGCGCGCCCCTGCTCCGCGGCGGCGTCGGGCACATGTACAGCAACCACTACGCGGACATCCACGAGTCCGGCATCAACTCCCGGGCCGGGGCCAGGGCGAAGGTGGAGAACAACTACTTCGAGGACTCCAAGGACGTCCTGGGCACCTTCTACACCGACGAGAGGGGGACCTGGGAGGTCGACGGCAACGTCTTCGACAACGTGACCTGGTCCAGCCCGGGCGACTCGAACTACCCCGCCGGGCCCAACCCGCAGTCCACCACGTCGGTGAGCATCCCGTACTCCTACGACCTCGACGACGCCGGCTGCGTGCCGACCGTGCTGAACCAGACCGCCGGCGCGGGCCAGGGCAACCGGGTCTCGGACGGCAACTGCGAGGCGGAGGAGCCGACCGACCCGGACCCGACCGACCCCGACCCGACGGACCCCGACCCCGACCCGACCGACCCGCCCGAGGGGACCAACCTCAGCATCGGGGCCGGCGCCGACGGATCGGGCAAGGCCAGCGGGACCGGCTACGGGAACGTCCTCGACGGCGACATGGGCACCTACTGGTCGCCGAGCGGCTCGACCGGCCGCGTCTCGGTCAAGTGGGGCTCCGGCACCGCGGTGTCCTCGGTCAACATCCGCGAGGCGGCCGGGGCCGAGGGCAACATCGGTTCCTGGCGGCTCGTGAACCACGACACCGGCGCCGTCCTGGCCACCGGGAGCGGAGCGGGCGTCATCACCTTCGCCCCGACGACGCTCCGGAAGATCAACTTCGAGATCACCGGCTCGAACGGCACACCGCGCGTCGCCGAGTTCGAGACCTACGGCGGCTAGCCGCCGGGCGGCGGGGGGCACCCGCCGCCCCGCGGTGACGGTCGGCGGCAGTGGGGCCGGCCCGTGACCGGTCCGGCCGAGAGCACCCGAACCGGCCGGATCCCGGCCGACCCGCCCGGACGAACCGGGCGGGTCGGCCGTTCCGCGTGTCGGCGCCGGGCATGCCCCCCGGAGGAGGCCCGCGCGGTCAGTGCGCCGCGTCGAGGCGCGAGCGCTGGTCCGCGGTCAGCTCCAGGTCGACGGCGGCCAGGCTCTCCTCCAGCTGGGCGACGGACGACGCGCCGACCAGGGGGATGATCGGCAGTTCGCCGCCCATCTGCCAGGCGAGCACCACCTGGTTCACCGTCGCGCCCGCCTCGCGCGCCACCGCGCGCAGGACCTCCAGGCGCGCCCGGGTGCCGGGGTGGTCGTAGTCGCGCGGCAGCGGCTTGTCGTCCCGGGTGTAGGCGCCGCCGAGCAGGGGCGAGTACGCGACCAGGACCAGGCCGGGCTCCGCGCGCAGGTAGCCGAGCAGGTCGGGGCCCGCCGCGGCGATGCTGCCGTCCCGGGACAGGGCGTCGGGGATGTCCGTGCGCGGGCGCAGGTGGCTGTGCTGGTACTGGAGCACCTCGTAGCCGGGCAGCCCGGAGGCCGCCGCCAGGGCGCGGGCGCGCTCGACCCGCCACGCCGCGTGGTTGCTGACCCCCAGCAGACCCACCGAGCCCTCGGACACGAGCTCGGCGAACGCCCCGACGGTCTCGGCCACGGGCACGGCACGGTCCTCGATGTGCGCGTAGAGCAGGTCGAGGGTGTCCGTGCCGAGCCGCTCCCTGCTGCGCTCGGCCGACTCCCGGATGATCCCGGCCGAGAGCCCCTCGGGGTTGTCGGTGAAGCTCGTCCCCGGGGCGAGCGGGCGCGCCCCGAGCTTGGTGGCGACGACGACCTCCGAGCCGATGCCCCGGCTCCTCCGCCAGCGGCCGAGCAGTTCCTCGCTCTGCCCGCCCTGGCCGCCGTCCGTCCAGAAGGCGTAGTTGCCGGAGGTGTCGACGAACGTGCCGCCGGCCTCGACGTAGCGGTCCAGGACGGCGAACGACGTCTTCTCGTCGGTCGCCGAGCCCATGAGCATCGCGCCCAGGGCGAGCACGCTCACCTCGCGCCGGGTCCGCGGGTCACTGCCGATGGTGCGGTACCGCATGGTGGTCCCCTCGGGTCCGGGCCCGCCTGTCGACCGGGCCTCCGAAGGAGAGTCTGGATCCTGGAGTGCGCTCCAGGTCAAGTCCCGGCGAGGTTCTCCCGTGGCCGGGACCGGCCTCCGCGCGGCAGCCGGGACGCCCGCGCGGGTCCGTAGGCGCCCGGCGCGGCGGACCGGAGCCGGTCGGAGCGCGGGTCGGCCGAGGTTGCTTAACGAGTGTTAAGAAAGGGCCGGAGGTCCCCTGTCCGGCGGGGGGACGCGCCTGTAGAAAGGCGTGTGAGCAGACAACGGAAAGAGTCCCCCTCCCGGGCACGCGCCTCCTCCGCGGCGGCCCCCCGCGCCTGGGCGCCCCTCCTCGCCCTGGCCCTCGGCGCGTTCGCCATCGGCTGCACCGAGTTCGTGGTCGTGGGCCTGCTGCCCCAGATCTCCGTGGACCTCGGGGTGCCCGAGGGCGCGGTCGGCCAGCTCGTCACGCTCAACGCGGTCGCCGTCGCGCTGGGCGCGCCCCTCCTCGGCGCGGCCATGGCCCGGTACGCCGGCCGGCCGGTGCTCGTGGCCTCCCTCCTGGTGTTCGGCGCCGCGCACGCGGTGGCGGCTGCCGCGCCCACCTTCGCGGTCCTGCTGGCCACCCGCCTCGTGACCGGGGCCTGCTTCGGCCTCTACCTCGCGGTGGGGTTCGGCGCCGCCGCGCGCCTGGCCGCGCCCGGCGCCCGTGCGCGGGCCCTGGCCGTCTTCCAGGGCGGGATCACCACGGCCACGGCACTGGGGAGCCCGCTCGGCATGCTGCTGGAGCGCGGCTCCGACGGCACCGGGGGCTGGCGGCTCCCGTTCCTGGCCATCGCGGTCCTCTCCGGGCTCGCCGCCCTGGCCGTGCTCCTCGCCGTGCCCGGGCTCGCTCCCGTGCGCGACCAGTCGCTCCGGGAGCGGTTCGCCGTCCTGGCGAGGAAGCCGGTGGCGCTGGGCACCACCGCGGTCGCCGTGTTCTGGGCGGGGACGTTCTGCGCCTTCACCTACCTGCTGCCCCTGCTGCGCGAGGAGGCCGGGCTGGAGGGCCTGTCGGTGGTCGGCGTGCTGCTGCTCGCCGGGGTGCTCGGCGTCGCGGGCAACGCGGTCGGCGGGCGCGGCGCCGACCGGGCCCCGGGCGCCACCCTGGTGGCGGCCGTCGCCGCGGCCCTGGCCGGGCTCGTCCTGCTCTTCGCCACCGCCTCGTTCGCGGTCGCCGCGGTCGCCGTGGTCGGGCTCTGGCAGCTCGCCGCGTGGAGCTTCGTGCCCGCGGTCCAGGCGAGGATCTACGAACTGGGCGGGGACGCGGGCGACGCGGCGGTGTCGTTCTCCGTCGCCGCCTTCAACGCGGGCATCGTCCTCGGAGCCGGACTGGGCGGGATCGCCCTGGAGACCGCGGGACTGGCCGGGGTCGGCCTCTCGGCGTCGGTCCTCACGGGGCTCGCGCTGGTCCTCACCGTCCTCCTCGTCCGGCTCCCCCCGGGCGGGGGAGCGCACGCGTAGGGAACCCGGCGGACCCGCGCCGGCCCCGGGGCCGGCGCGGGTCCCGGCCGGCTCAGCCCAGGACGACGGGGAGGCGGGACCTGCCGCTGGCCACGATGGAGGGGGCCTCGGGCACGTCCTCCCCCTCGGCCAGGCGGATCCGCGGGAAGCGGGTGAACAGCGCCTCCAGGGCCGTGGCGCCCTCCAGCCGGGCCAGTCCCGCGCCCAGGCAGAAGTGCGGTCCGTGCGAGAAGGCCAGGTGGCCGCGCTGCTCGCGGCGGAGGTCGAAGACGTGCGCGTCGTCGCCGTGCTGTCCCGGGTCCCGGCCCGCCGCGCCGAAGCCCATCAGCAGGGCCTCGCCCTTGGGCACGCGCACCCCGGCCAGGGTGACGTCCTCGGCCGTGTACCTCAGGGGCAGGTACTGGATGCTGGCGTCCCAGCGCAGGGTCTCCTCGACCGCGTCGGCCCAGGAGGCCTCGCCGGAGCGCACCAGCGCCAGCTGCTCCGGGTGGGTGAGGAGGGCGTGCACGGAGTTGGTGATGAGGTTCATCGTGGTCTCGTAGCCCGCACCGATCATGAGGATCAGCGTCCACACCAGTTCGCTCTGCGAGAGCTTCTCGTCCCCCTCGGCGCGGGCCTCCAGCAGCGCGCTGGTGAGGTCGTCGCCGGGGGCCCCGGCCTTCTCCTCGGCCAGTTCGGTGAGGAAGGCCAGCATGTCCGCGTTGGTCCGGGCGGCCTGCTCCGGGGTGACGGTCGCGTCGAAGACCCAGTGCATCAGCCCGTGCAGGGTGTCGCGGTGCTCGGGGGCGACCCCGAACAGCTCGGAGATCACCGTCATCGGCAGGGGCAGCGCCAGCGCGGCCCTCAGGTCCACCGGGCCGGGGCCGGAGGCCTCGGCGGCGTCGAGGAGGTCGGCGGTGATCTCGGCGACGCGCGGCCGCAGGACCTCCACGCGGCGGGGGGTGAACGCCTGCGAGACCAGCGTGCGCAGGCGGCGGTGGCGGTCGCCGTCCGCGGTGAGCATGTTGTCCGGGGCGACCCAGGAGATCAGCGGCCAGTCCATGGGGATCTCGCCCCGGGCCCAGGGGCCCCAGTGGCGCGCCTCCTTGCGCACGCCGGGGTGGGCCAGCGCCTCCATGACGACGTCGTGTCCGGTCAGCGCCCGAACAACCACGCCACCAGGGATCTCAACCTCGACGACGGGGCCTCGCCCGCGGAGTCCGGCTGTCTGGCGGTGGAGGTCGTAGGGGTGGAGGACGGGGATGTCTGCTGCCATGGGGGAGTGGTGCCCTTCGGGGTGTCGGGGGTGAAGGCGACGGGGAGGCGGGCCAGGGCCCGCGCGAACGGGGAGGGGCGCCACTGGGCCTCGTCCTCCGTCGTCCGCAGATCGGGGAACCGCCTGGTCAGGGTCTCCACCCCGACCTGGGCGATGGCGTAGGCGAACCCCTGGGCGGGGCAGCGGTGCGGGCCCACGCCGAAGGCGAGGTGGGCGCGGTTGCCCTGTTCGATGTCGGGTCCGCTCCCGGACAGCCCGGCGTGCGCGGCGGAGTACCCGAGCAGGACCGGTTCGCCCGCCCGGACCACCGTGTCCGCGCCGACCCGCACATCGGTCACCGGGTAGAGGACGGGGTAGTTGTTGATGGGGGGCTCGCGCCAGAGCACCTGGTCGATCGCCTCGCCGATCCCCACCCGGGCGCCGCGGACGGCCTGGCCGACCTCGGCGTCGACCAGGATGGTGCGCGTGGTCCCGGTGATGAGGTTGGCGGTCGGCTCCGCCCCGGCCCCGATGGTGACGACGAGCTGGTGGAGGAGTTCGTCGTCGCTGAGGCCGGCCCGGTGCTCGAGCAGCCAGGAGGTGATGTCCTCGCCGGGCTCGGCGTGCTTGGCCGAGATGGCGTCGGACAGCGCGCGCTCGTACTCGCCGTTGGCCCTGGCCGCGTCCACGCCGTCCCACAGGTCGCTGAGGGAGGTCAGGACCCGCCGGCCGATGTCGGGCGAGAAGCCGAAGAGGTCGGACATGACCAGCAGCGGCAGCAGGCGGGCGTACTCGGAGACGAGTTCGGCGCTGCCCCGCGCGCAGAAGGCGTCGATGAGCGTGTCGGCGTGCCGACGGGTGATGTCGCCGACCTTGCTCTCGGGGACGCGCCCCAGGGAGTCGGTGATCGAACGCTTGAGGCGGGCGTGCTCGTCCCCGTCGGCGAAGAGCAGGTTGGGCCGGTGGGCCATCATCGCCGCGACCGGTGCGTCGTCGGGGACGCGCCCCTCCCGCCAGTCGAGCCAGAGCCGCGAGTCGCGGACGAAGGTACGGGTGTCCCTGCACCAGGCGGTGATCATCGCGTAGTCCGCGACGACCCAGGCGCGGACGCCGGGGGAGATCTCGACGGGGAAGACCGGTCCGTGTTCCTCGGTCATGCGTCGGTTGACCTTGTGCGGGTCCGCGTGGAAGTCAGGGGAGTGGAGTTCGGCGTAGGGGCAGCGGGAAGCCACGGTGTCCTGTCCTCTGGGGTGGGGAGGCCGCAGAGTCTAGTAGGACACAGCGAACTCCGGCCACATTGGATCACACGCGAAATCCCCGCACCACACGGGGTTCCGGTTCCGGACGGTACCGGTCCCCGTGTCCCGGTCCTCCGGCGGGGCGGCGGCGCGCCTCCCCGCGCGGGAACGGCCCGGACGGGAGGGGGCCTTCCCCAGGGTGGAGGGGCGCCCCGCCCGGGTGCGACCGGTCGGACCGCCCCGGCCGCGGGCCTGCCGCCGCGCGGGGGCGGGCCCGCCCGGAGCCGTGTCCGCCCCTCCGGGGGCTCCGGAGCCCCCGGTCGCCGTGGTGATCTTCCCCACCGGCCGGGGGCGCGGCGCGCGCCGTCCGGGACGCGCGGTGCGGCCGCGGCGGGAGGGGGACGGAGCCCCCGGCCGACGCCCGCCGCCGGGCGGCCGCCCGGCGGCTCAGGACCGTCGGCGCCGGGACGCCGGATCGCTCGAAAGTCATGGGATGACAGGGCCTATGGATTTCCGCGGTGTCGGGGCGGGGGCGGGGCGGCGGTGTTCGGAAGGGGGCGGCCGGAGCCGTGCGGGGCCCGTGCCCCGCACCGTCCGCGGCGGCGCCCGAGCGGTCCCGGCCCGGGTCCCGCCGGGCGGGTCCCGGAGCCCCCGGCGAGCTCCTCACCTGCGATGGCGACCCGGGCCTCCTGCTAAGACTAGGTCCGTGCCCACCACCGCGTGGGTCGGAACTGTTGAGAGGTGGTTCATGCATCTACTTCCATCGGACACCGAGAAGCTCTTGCTCGCCGTCGCCGGGATGATCGCCCGCGACCGGCGCGAGCGGGGCGTCGAGCTCAACCATCCCGAGTCGGTCGCCCTGCTGTCCTGCTGGGTGATCGAGCGGGCCCGCGAGGGGGCCCGCGTCGCCGACCTCATGAACGACGGGCGCAACGTGCTGCGCCGGGACGAGGTCATGGACGGTGTGGCGGAGATGATCCCCAACGTCCAGGTCGAGGCCACCTTCCCCGACGGCCGCAAGCTCGTCACGATCACGGAGCCGATCCAGTGATCCCCGGCGAGATCCGCACCCGCCCCACCCCCCTGGTCCTCAACGAGGGCCGCGAACGCCTGTCCCTCGTGGTGGTCAACACGGGGGACCGCCCCATCCAGGTGGGCTCCCACCTCCACTTCCCCGACGCCAACCCGGCCCTGCGGTTCGACCGCGAGGCGGCCCTCGGCTTCCGGCTGGACATCCCCGCCGGCACCTCGGTGCGACTGGAACCGGGGGTGAGCCGCACCGTGGAGCTCGTGGCCCTCGGCGGCCGCCGCCACGTGCCCGGCCTCCAGATCCGCGACCTGGTCCGGGAACCCGGCGCCGAGGAGCGCGTCCCGCGACCGGTGGTCCCCTTCGGCACCCCGGGCGTGGACGTGCCCGAACCCGCGCGCGCCTCCGGCGCCGCCATGCGGGTCGGCGACGCGGACGCCCGCGACGGCGACCCCGCCGAGGTGGTCCCCACCCACACACCCCGCCCCGACACCGCCGGACCGGACACCGGCGCCGAGCAGGACGCGGCCCCTGCCGACACCGAGGAGCGCGACCAGTGAGCCGCATCGACCGCCGCGAGTACGCCCAGCTGTACGGTCCCACCGTCGGCGACCAGATCCGCCTGGCCGACACCGACCTGTGGATCGAGGTCGAGGAGGACCGCACGGCGGGAGGCGACGAGGCCGTCTTCGGCGGCGGCAAGACCATCCGCGAGTCGATGGGCCAGGGACTGACCACGCGGGCCCAGGGGGCGCTGGACGTGGTCGTCACCAACGTCGTGGTCATGGACCACTGGGGCATCGTGCGCGGCGACGTGGGCATCCGCGACGGGCGCATCGTGGCCGTCGGCAAGGCGGGCAACCCGGACGTGATGGACGGGGTGCACCCGGACCTGCTGATCGGTCCGGGCACCGACGTGATCGCGGGAGAGGGCAAGATCCTCACTGCGGGCGCCGTGGACACCCACGTGCACTTCCTCAGCGAGATCGAGATGCACGAGGCGCTCGCCACCGGCACCACCACCGTGATCGGCGGCGGGACCGGGCCCACCGAGGGGTCGAAGGCCACCACGGTGACCGCCGGGGCGCACTCGCTGCGGACGATGCACCGGGCCCTGGACCGGTTCCCGCTCAACGTCATGCTGTTCGGCAAGGGCAGCACCGTCTCCGCCGGGGCCCTCGCCGAGGACGCCCTGGCCGGGGCGGGCGGGTACAAGGTGCACGAGGACTGGGGCGCCACCCCGGCGGCGATCGACGCCGCGCTGCGGGCGGCCGACGAGTTCGGCCTCCAGGTGGCGCTGCACGCCGACTCGCTCAACGAGACCGGGTACGTCCAGCACACGCTGGAGGCCATCGCCGGGCGCGGCATCCACGTGTTCCACGCCGAGGGCGCGGGCGGCGGCCACGCACCCGACATCATCGTCACCGCCGGTGAGGCGAACGTGCTGCCGGCCTCCACCAACCCGACCCTGCCGTTCACGGTGAACACGGTCGACGAGCACTTGGACATGCTGCTCGTCGTGCACCACCTCAACCCCCGGGTCCCCGAGGACCTGGCCTTCGCCGAGTCCCGCATCCGGGCCTCCACGATGGCCGCCGAGGACATCCTCCAGGACATGGGCGCCCTCTCGATCACCTCCACCGACGCCCAGGCGATGGGGCGGATCGGCGAGCTGGTCTGCCGCACCTGGCAGGTGGCGCACGTGATGAAGAACCAGTTCGGCCCGCTGTCCTCGGACCTGCCGGCCGACAACGCCCGCGCCCGCAGGTACGTGGCCAAGTACACGATCTGCCCGGCGGTGGCGCACGGGATCGACCACGTGGTCGGATCCGTGGAGCCCGGCAAGATGGCCGACCTCGTCCTCTGGGACCCGGCGTTCTTCGGGATCCGCCCGTCCGCGGTGATCAAGTCCGGTGCGATCGTCGCCGCACCGCTGGGCGACCCCAACGGGGCCGTGCCCGCGCCGCAGCCGGTGCTGCTGCGCCCCGCGCTGGCGGCCCGGGCGTCCTCGGCCGCCGACCTGGCGGTGACCTTCGTGTCCCCGCTGGCGATCGAGGACGGCCTGGCCGGCAGGCTGGGGCTGCGCCGGGAGCTGGTGGCGGTACGCCCCACCCGCGGCGTCACCAAGGCGGACATGCCCAACAACACCGCCCTGCCCGACATCGACGTGGACCCCGAGACGTTCGCGATCAGCATCGACGGCGAGTTCGTGCGCCCCCGGCCCGTGGACGAGGTACCGCTCGCGCAGCGGTACACGATGTTCTAGGCGGCCGGGTGACTTCGGGACTGGGCTCCCTGCTGCTGGCCGACGCCCGCCTCCCCGTGGGCGGGCACACCTACTCGGCCGGACTGGAGCCCGCACTGATCGCCGGAATGCCCGCGGAGCTCATCCCGGCGTACATGACCGCGCGGCTGCGCACGGTGGGCCTGGTGGAGGCGGCGGCCTCGGTGCTGGCGCACCGGGCGGCCGGCGGGGACGGCGGGGCCCCCGTCGACCCGCGGGCGCTGGAGGCCGTGCACGAGGAGCTGCTGGCCCGCTCGCCGAGCGACACCCTGAGGGAGGTCTCGGGGATGCTCGGGCGCGGCCTCGTGCGCCTGGCCGCCCGGCTCCGGCCGGACCACCCCGCCGTCGCCGCGCTGCGCGCCCTGGGCCGCGCGCCGCAGCGGCCGGTCGCGCTCGGGGTGGTCGCCGCCGTCATCGGGGCGGGGGAGGCCGAGACCGCCCGGGTGAGTCTGTACGACGACGCCCAGACGGTGGCCTCCGCCGCACTCAAACTCGCCCCCGTGGACCCGGTGGACGCCGCCGGGTGGGTTCTCTCGACGGGGGACGTGATGACCTCGGTGGTCGCCGAGGCGCTCGCGGTGCGTGACGCCGCCGACCTGCCCGCGCCCACCGCACCCCAGATCGAGGGATGGTCCCTCGAACACCGGAACAAGACCAGGAGGATCTTCATTGCCTGACACGACTCGACGAACCCCGTCCACGGAGCCCGCCGCCGGCGCCCGCGCCGCCGACACGCCCCCCGCGCCCCGGCGCGCGATGCGCCTGGGCGTGGCCGGGCCCGTCGGCACCGGCAAGAGCACCCTGATCGCGTCCCTGTGCCGCGAACTCGCCGCCGAGCTGAGCATGGCGGTGGTCACCAACGACATCTACACCGACGAGGACGCCAGGCTGCTGCGGGCCGCCGGCGTCCTGCCCGTGGAGCGGATCCACGCGGTGGAGACCGGGGCGTGCCCCCACACCGCGATCCGCGACGACGTCACGCCCAACCTGATCGCCGTCGAGGACCTGGAGGCGGAGTTCGCCCCCCTGGACCTGGTCGTCGTGGAGAGCGGCGGGGACAACCTGACCGCCACGTTCAGCCCCGCGCTGGCCGACGCGCAGATCTTCTGCCTCGACGTGGCCGGGGGCGGGGACGTGGCCCGCAAGGGCGGGCCGGGGATCGAACGCGCCGACCTGCTCGTCGTCAACAAGACCGACCTCGCCCCGCACGTGGGGGTCGACGCCGGTCAGATGGTGGCCGACGCCACCCGCGCCAGGGACGGGCTGCCCGTGCTGGCCCTGAGCCAGCACGACAGGGCCTCGCTCGAAGCGCTGGCCGGATGGGTGCGCCAGGTCCTGGCCGACCACCGGTCCGGCGTCCACGTGCCGCGGGACCCGGGGCCGATGGCCCCGCACACGCACGCCGACGGCACCGCCCACGCCCACGGGGACGCCGGGGACGTCCACGGGCACGGGCACGCGTGAGCGAGCGCCCGTGAGTGAGACGGTACCGGCCAGGGTGACCGCGGAACGGGTCGGCGGACGGGTGCGCCTGAGCGACCTGTCCGGTGGCACGTACCTGAGCCCCCGGCCCCTGGGAGCGCGCGGCGCCGCCGCGCGGGTGGCGCTCGTCGGCGCCTACGCGCTGCTGCTGGCCGGGGACGACCTGCGTATGGAGGTCACCGTGGGCCCCGGGGTGTGGCTGGAGCTGGTGGAGCCGTCGGGGATCGTCGCCTACGACGCCCGCGGCGGCGCCGCGAGCTGGCAGGCGGACGTCCGGGTCGCCGACGGCGGGTGCCTGGTGTGGCGGGGAGCGCCGTTCGTGGTGACGGCGGGTGCGGACGTCACCCGCCGCACCCGGATCGAGCTGTCCGGCGGGGCCCGGGCCCTGGTGCACGAGACCCTGGTGCTGGGCCGCAGCTACGAGACCGGAGGAGGCCCCCTGCGGTCGACGACGAGGGTCGCGGCCGACGGCCGCCCCCTGCTGGTGGAGGACCTGGACCTGCGCGACCCGGCCCTGGCCGGGGCCCCGGGGGTCCTGGGCGGGAACCGGGTGCTGACCACCGCGTTCCTGCTCGGGGCCCGCCCCGGGCAGGCGGTGGGGGTCCAGGAGACGCTGCTCCACGGGCCGGGGGCCCTGGCGCGCTCGGTGGCCGCCCACGCCCACGAGGCGGAGGCCGCCGTCGCCGGCTCCTGGGAGCGCTGGAGGACGGGGTTCGCCGATCCGGCGGGCTACGAGGACGCCGTCTGAGCGCCCCGCGGGCCGGTCCCGGGCACGCCGCCCGGACGGCCCGCGGGACCTCCGGGCGGGTCCCGCGCCGGCCCGCCGCCCCGCTCAGGGGGCGGCGGGCCGCTCGGCGTGCGGGGTCCCCAGCCGCGGCAGGTCCACCACGTCGTGGGCCCAGGCGGCCAGCAGCGCGTGGTCGTGGCTGATCGCGAGGATCCCCACGCCGTCCTCGGCGAGCGAGGCCAGCAGGTGCGCGACGGTGGCGGTGGAGGCGGCGTCGAGCATGGCGGTCGGCTCGTCGCAGACCAGGTAGCGGGGCGCGGCGGCCAGCGCCCTGGCCACGCACGCCCGCTGGAGCTGTCCGGCGGACACCTGGTCGGGGCGGCGGTCGAGCAGGTCCCCGGTCAGGCCCACCCGTCGGGCCAGCTCCGCCACGCGACGGGCCTCGTCGGCCCTCCGCCCGGCCCCCCGGGCCCCGGGGCCGGTCCCCCGCGCCCGTGCGGCGAGCGGCTGGGCGATGATCCCGCGCAGCCGCATCCGGGGGTCGGTGGCCGCCCGCGGGGACTGGTGCAGCAGCCCCAGGTCCCCGCTCATCCTCCCCCGGCGCGCGGCCACCGGCCGGCCGTCGGCCAGCACCGTTCCGGAGTCGGGAAGGCGCAGCCCCGTCAGGATCCGGGCGAGGGAGGACTTCCCGCTCCCCGAGGGCCCGGTCAGCCCCAGGACGCGGCCCGGTTCGACGGTGAGGTCCACCCCGTCGAGGACCGTCTGCGGCCCGTAGCGGCAGGTGACGCCCTCAGCGACCAGCGACATCGTTTCCTCCCCGTCGTTCGGCGAACGACCCCTCCCCGGGCGGGTCGGTCAGTTCGGGCGGCAGGCCCGGCAGCGGCCGCAGTCCCCGGCCGGGGAGCGCCGCCAGGAGCGCCCCGGTGTAGGGGTGCTCCGGGGCGGTCAGCACGCGCTCCGCCGGTCCGTGCTCGACGATCCGCCCGGCGTACATCACCGCCACCGCGTCGGCGGCGCCCGCGGTGTCCAGGGCCTGGAGGTCGTGGGTGATGACGAGCACCGCGGTACCCCGGTCGGCCGCGCCGCGCAGCAGGCGCAGGACCTGCCCGGCGAGGTCCGGGTCGAGCCCCGCGGTGGGTTCGTCGGCCACGAGCACCGCCGGGTCCCCGGCGAGCGCGGCGGCCAGCACCGCTCTCGCGGCCATACCGCCGGAGAGCTCGTGGGGGTACTTGTCCGCCGCGGACTCCTCCAGCCCCACGCGCGCCAGCAGTTCCGGCACCGGCGTCGGGGTGCCGAGCGAGGCCGCGACCTCCGCGAGCTGCGGACCGAGCCTGCGGACCGGTGTGAACGTCGCGGCCCCGGCCTGCCCGGCGAGGCCGACCACTCTTCCGCGCAGGCCCCGCCAGGCCCGCTCGTCGGCGGCGGGGACCTCCCGGCCGGCGACCCGCACGCTGCCCGCCGACCGGGTTCCCGGCGGAAGGAGTCCGCACAGGGCCGAGGCGAGCGTGGACTTCCCGCACCCGGACTCCCCCACCAGCGCGGTCAACCGCCCCGCGTGCAGGTCGAGGTCGACGCCGGTGGCGGCGTGCACCAGCCGGCCGTCGTCCGTCGGGAGCCGCAGCGTCAGTCCGCGCACGCGCACCCGGGGCTCGGGAGGCTCCGCGGCGGGCACGTCCCGCGCGATCGCGCCGGGCGCCGCCGCCCCGGCCGCGGCCGGGGCGGCGGTACCGCGCCGGACCCCCGCCCGCCGGGGGCCCGGAGCCAGGACGCCGCTCGCCCCGGCCGTGGCGAGCGTGGTGGCCACGAGCACCCCGGCCGGTGCGGCCAGGGTCCACCAGGCTCCGGTGAACACGTCGCCCCGGGCCACTTCGAGCAGCGTGCCCAGGCTGGCCTCGTCCGGCGGGAGCCCGAGACCGAGGAAGCTGAGGGTGGACTCGTGCCAGACGGCGTGCGGAAGGAGCATCACCAGGCCCACCGCGGCCTGCGGCAGCGCCGCCGGGAGCAGGTGGCGGAGCAGGACCGCGCCTCGGGTGGAGCCCCACAGGTAGGCCGCCTCCACGTACTCGGCCGAGCGCACGGAGAGCATCTCCGCGCGCACGATGCGCGCGATCTGCGGCCAGTGGGTGAGGGAGACCGAGGCGATGACCGCCCACGGCGACCCCGGGTACAGGGCCACGACCACCACGCCGAGCAGCAGGTGCGGCAGGGCGTTGACGCCGTCGGTCACGCGCATGAGCAGCATGTCGACCCGCCCGCCCGCGGACGCCGCCGCGGCCCCCACGGCGACACCGAGGACGGTGGCGGTGACGGCGCAGGCCAGGGCGATCGCCAGGGAGACGCGCAACCCCTCGGCGGCGCGGACGAACAGGTCGTGCCCGGAGTGGTCGGTCCCGAACCAGTGGGCCGGGCCGGGCCCCCGGAGGGCCTGGGAGAAGTCCGCGGTCTGGGGCCCCGCCCACCACGGGACCACGACGGCGTAGACCGCCAGCGCGGCCAGCGCCGCCACGGGCAGGACCCGTCCGGACACCGTCCGCCCGATCCGCGCGGGACGTGTCGCCGGTTCAGGCATCGGTCCCCACCCTCGGGTCCAGGAGCAGGTAGGCGGCGTCGGCGAGGAGGGACCCGACCAGCACGACGGCGGTGGTGGCCACGGTGAGCGCGGCCAGCAGCGGGAAGTCGAGCGCCTGCGCCGAGCCCACCACGGCTCCCGCGAGCCCGGGCCAGGCGAAGACCTCCTCGACCAGCACCGCCCCCACCACCAGCTCGGGGAGCCGGGCTCCCACGATGGTGGCCAGGGGTGCGAGGGAGACCGGGAGGACGTGCGCGGCGACCACCCGCGCCGGGGGCAGCCCGCGCGCCCGTGCGGCCCGCACGGCCTCGGAACCCGTGGCCCGTGCCACGGCGGTGCGCACCGCCAGCAGGGCCCAGGGCAGCTGCGTGAGGGCCAGGGTCACCGCCGGGAGCACCAGGTGGCGGGCCACCCCGGCGGCGGTGTGGGGCTCGCCCGGCTCGGCCGCGCCGGCCACGGGGGCCCAGCGCAGGAGCACCGCGAACACGGTGACCGATCCCAGGGCGAGCACGAACGGGGGCACCGCCTGCACCAGGACGCCCGTGCGGGTGACCGCGCGGTCCAGGGGGCCGCCCGGGGCGAGCCCCGCCGCCGTGCCCAGCAGCAGCGCGGCGAGGACGGCCCCCGCCAGCGCCGTGCCGGACAGCAGGAGCGTCCACGGAAGGCGTTCGGCGAACACCTCGGACACCGGCATGGCGTACACGCGGGACCAGCCGAGGTCCCCGCGGAGCAGGTCGCCGGCCCAGGCCCACCAGGCCTGCCACCACGGGGCGTCGAACCCCAGGGCGCCGCTCAGCGACTCCCGCTGTTCGGCGGAGACCTGCTGGTAGCGCGCGCCCAGGTGGGCGGCGAGCGGGTCGAAGGGGGACCGGTCCGCGAGGAGGAACACCAGGCCGCTCAGACCCGCCAGCATCGGAACGCCGACGACGGCGCGGTGCAGGGCCAGGCCGCCCAGGGCGCGGCGGCGGTCCCGCCACAGGGTGCGACGCGGGCGCGCGGTGGGTCCGGCGGTCACCGCCGCCATCCGGCGAGGTTCCACCACGGGCCCCAGGAGACGCCGTGGGCATGGGGTTCGAGCACCAGCGGCCCGCTGTCCCAGTCGTTGTCGGCGGAGACGTAGGTGTGGTCCGCGAAGGCGAGGAACACGTAGGTGGGCTGCTCGACGTAGGCCCTCTGCACCTCGCGGTAGAGCTCGGCGCGCTCGGCGGCGTCCGGGCTGCGCCGGGCGTCCTCCAGCGCCTCGTCCACCCCCGGGACGGCGAGGTCGCCGGGGTTCTCGAACGTGGGCGTGCCCTCCTCGCGCGTGTGCAGGGTGGCGTACACCTGGGTGTCCAGGTCGTAGGGCTTGTCCCCGCCGCCCAGCAGGATCGCGGCGTCGGCGGTGTGCGAACCCATGTCGTCCCAGGTGCCGCCGCGGACGTCGACCTCGATCCCCAGGGGCAGCATCTCGGCGGCGAACGCCGTGGCCAGGTCGCGGCGCAGGCTGTCGGAGGCGAGGTAGTACAGGGTGAACGCGGCCCGGTCGCCGTCGCGCTCGCGGATGCCGTCCGGCCCCTCGCGCCAGCCGGCCCTGTCCAGCAGGCGGGCGGCCTCGTCGGGGTCGTGGTCGAAGACGGCGTCGGGCTCGTGGGCCTCGCCGTAGACCTCGGCCACCGGGGTGTGCGCGGGGCGGCCGTGGCCGGCGAGGACGTGCTCGATGATCCCGTCGCGGTCCACGGCCAGGTTCATGGCGAGCCGGGCGGCCGCGTCGGAGGCGAAGGCGTTCTCCGCCGGGAGGGACAGCCCCCGCCAGTCCGCGGTGCGCACCGCCAGGACGTCGACGCCGTCGGCGCCGGCGAAGGTCGCGGCCGTGGTCGGGGGCAGCACGGTGCCGTCGACGCCCCCCGCGCGCATCCGCTGGGCGCGGGTGTTGTCGTCGGGGAGGTACAGGGTGACCAGTTCGGTGACCTGCGGCGCGGTGCCGTGGTAGTGCGGGTTGGGCTCGAACACGGCCTGTTCGGCGTCGAGTCCGGCCAGGACGTAGGGCCCCGTTCCGACGGGTCGGCGGTTGCGCTCGGAGTCCGCGGCCAGGCCCGGGGTGATCTCCTCCTCGGGCGTGATGCCCAGCGACATCCGCGCGGGGAAGGCGTAGTAGGGGTGGCGCAGGGTGAAGCGCACGCTGTGGTCGCCGGTCGCGGTGACCGACTCGATCATCGAGTAGGAGGCGGCGACCTCGGAGGCCGTGGCGGGGTCGAGCACGGCGGAGTAGGTGGCCACGACGTCGTCCGCGTCGAGGGCGGACCCGTCGGAGAAGACGACGTCGGTGCGCAGCTCCACGTCCCAGACCGTGGAGTCCCCGTTGGGTTCGGGAGGGGCGGCGGCGAGGGCCGGTACGAGGTCGGGCAGCCGGTCGTCCCCGGTGGACTCGGGCCGCAGCAGGCCCTCGAAGACCGGGGAGACGCCGAGTTCGCCGTATCCGTCGACGGGGTCGTAGCCGCCCAGGGGCTGGGCGTCGGCGAGGACGATGCGGGTGGGGGAGCCGGAGGATCCGGCCGCCGGCGGCCCCGCGCAGGAGGTGAGCGCGAGCGCGGCGACGAGTGCGGCGGCGGTGAGGAGGGTGCGTGCGGGGACGGGTCGTGTCATGCAGAGCTTCCTGTGGGGCGGTTCTCACGAACGACGGCCAATACCTGACCATCTGATCAGATGATAAGGTCCCGATTTCGCGCGCGGCGCCCGGACCGGGCGCACCGGACCGCCCCGGGATCCTCCTTCCCCTGTCACCACGGCGATGCGGGGCCGGAACGCGGACGTGGAGACGATCGTCACCAGTGCCCCGGCTCTGCGATGATGGCCCCGATGACTTCTTCCGGTGACCGGCTCGACCCGAACTCCCAGCTCGACATCGGCGCCTGGGCGGACCGGTTCCGCCTGCTCGGCGACCCGACCCGCCTGCGGCTGCTGACCGCGATGCACCAGGCCGGCCCCGGGACGGCCTCGGTGGGGGAGCTCGCCGCCGCCGCCGGGATCAGCGACGCCACCGCCTCCCAGGCGCTGCGGACCCTGAGGCTCCAGGGCTGGGTGCGCGACGAGCGGGAGGGGCGCACGGTGCGCTACACGCTCACCGACCGCACCGTGCACGATCTTCTCCACCTCATCGGCGCCGGGCACGGAGCCGCCCCGGCCGAGGGGGAGGGCGGTGCGCCCGGCCCCGGGCCCGCGGGCGGTGCGCCCGGGGAGCGCTCCCGGGCGACGTAGCGCCCCGGCCCCCGGCGCGGACCCGGACCCTCCGGCGGGCCGCCGCCGCAGGGCCTACCAGCCGGTCGCCGCGGTGAGGCGCTCGTCCAGCGCCGGTGCGAGGGTGCGCATGAACGTCGCGCCGATGTGGCTGCCGTCCCAGTACACGAGCACGTTGCCGACGACCGGACGGCACACCGCGGGTTCGCAGATCAGGTCGTTGAGGTCGAGCACGGTCACGTTGTCCGGGAGCCGCACCCCCTCCAGGGGCGAGGTCGCGGCCATCGACGTCCCCGGCTCCACCGAGCACTCCTCCGGCGTGGACGAGGCGAGGCACTCGGGGACGTCGAAGCCGAACCGGGGGGTGTCCCGCACGGCGACCACCTCCACGCCCATCTCCTCCAGCTCCCTCCACCGCTCCACGTAGCCGTCCACGACCTGCTCCTCCCCGAACCCGGCGGAGGCGTCCAGGCTGGTCGTGGTGCCGGTGGTGAACACCGCGTCGGGCTCCAGCGCGGCGAGTTCGGCCATCACGCCGCGGTTCCACTCCGCGCAGGAGGTGTAGGGGGCTCCCTTGTAGGTCTGCGGGGCCTCGGTGAACAGGCACGAGCCCTTGACGATGTTGACCAGCCGCCAGTCGTGGTCGAGCGCCACCCGCTCCAGCGCAGGGAACCAGTGCGCGGCGTGGGAGCCGCCGACCAGCGCCACCGTGCGCTCCGGGGACTCCGAGCCGTAGACGCAGGTGATGACCTCGGCGTCCGCGATGGTCTGGTTGCAGCCGTCCCCGTAGGTGGCGGGCACGTCCTCGGAGGCCGACGCGGGGCTCGGGTAGACCGGGAGGTCCGAGGCCCGGCCGGCGCCTCCCCCGTCCGCCAGCACCGCCGCGCCGGGGTAGCTGCGGCCGTCCGCCAACAGCTCCTCCCACCGGCGCTGGTCGGCGTCCAGCCGGGCCGACCAGGCCCCGGCCGCGAGCAGCACCGGGAGCAGGCAGGCCAGGCCCACCGCCGCTCCGCGCAGAGCCGGCCCCCGCAGGGCGGCCCGCGCGGCCCCGCCCCGGCGGGGGGCCGCCGCGGAGCCGGGGGCGCCCGGCCGCCTTCCGAGCGCGGCCAGCCGGTCGGCGACCGGGGTGGTCGCCGCGGCCAGCACCAGCGCCGCGGCCAGCACCGCCGCCCCGCCCACCGGGGTAGCCAGGGTGCGGTCGGTGGCGGCCAGGTAGAACACCAGCAGCGGCCAGTGCCACAGGTACAGCGCGTACGACACCGAGCCGAGGTAGCGCACGGGGCGGAGGGTCAGCAGCCGGTCGGCGCCCGGCCCGGCGCCGGTCGCGCCCGCCGCCACGACCGCCGCGGCGGCCAGCGTCGGCCACAGGGCCGCGAGGCCGGGGAAGACCGTGGACACCTGGAGCAGGACGCCGCACAGGACCAGCGCCGCCAGCCCGGCCCACCCCAGCACGACCCGCACCGCGAGGGGCAGGCGGAGGTGGGGGAGCGCCAGGGCGAGGAGGCCGCCGAGGGCGAACTCCCACAGCCGCGCCCCGGTGTCGAAGTAGGCCCAGGGCTGGTCGGCGCGGGTGGCGTACACCGAGTAGGCCAGGGAGAGCGCGAACACGGAGGCCAGCGCGACGAGGGCGCCCGCGCGCGGACCGCGCCCGGAGCGTCCCGCCGCCCACACCGCCGCGGCGACGAGCAGCGGCCACAGCACGTAGAACTGCCCCTGGACGGACAGGGACCAGAAGTGCTGGAGGGGGCTGGTCCCGTCGCCCCGCGACAGGTAGTCCACCGAGTCCAGGGCCAGGGACCAGTTGAGGTGGTGGAACGCGGAGGCGAACGCCTCGCCCAGGACGTCCCGCCAGCGGGGCTCGGGCAGCAGGAGCCGTGTGCACAGCAGCACGGCCGCGATGACCAGGGCCGCCGTGGGCAGCAGCCGGGCGGCCAGCCGTCCGAGGAAGGCCCCGAACCGGATCCCGCCGCGGTCGGCCGCCCGCAGCAGGGACCCCGTGACGAGGAACCCGCTGAGCATCAGGAAGACGTCGACGCCGCCGGAGACCCGGCCCAGCCAGATGTGGTAGACGGCGACCAGCAGCACGGCGACCGCCCGCAGCCCGTCGATCTCGGGGCGGTGGCCGCCGTCGGCGCCGCCGGTGCGCGGGGCGGTCCCGGCCCCGGTCCCGGCGCGGGAGGCGAGTGGGGACACGGGAACGGTGCTCGCTTTCGCGGGAGGGGAGGGAGCGGTCCCGGCGGGGGCGGCCCGGCCGGTGGTCGGCCATGCTGCCCGGTTCCCGTGACCGTGCGGGGTACGCGGGCTGAATCCCGCGCCATGGTCCGCTGCACACTTCGCGTCGCCGCCCCCGCCGGGGCGCCCCACCGGCCCGCGGGCGGGCTCCGGGGCCGGTCGGCCGCGCCCTCCTCCCGGGGAGGCGCCGGCGGGCGCGAGGGGGACCGCGCGGGCGCCGCCCCGGTGCGTACGGCGCTCCCCGTCCGGATGCCCCTGGCATGCGGGTGTCGCCGGCATCCGAGTGCCCGGGGCATCTCGACATAGGATGAGGCGACGCCGAAGCGAGGAGAACGATGGCCCGGCTCAACAGGGCGGAACAGCAGGCCCGCAACCGCGCACGTGTACTGGCCGCCGCGGGGGACGAGTTCGCCGAACACGGTTTCCGCGACGCCAAGGTCGACCGCATCGCCGACCGCGCCGAACTCACCAGGGGGGCGGTCTACTCCAACTTCCCCGGCAAACGGGCCCTGTACTTCTCGGTCCTGGCCGAGACCGCCGAGCGTGCCGCGCCGCCGCCCCGGACCGGGCCCGGGACCACGGCCGCCACGGCCCTGGGCGCGCTCGCCCGCGCCTGGGTCTCCCGGTTCCCCCTCTCCGACTCCGACGAGTCCCTGCGGGCCGCGGCCGGGCTCACCCCCGAGGTCCTGTCCGACGAGCCGACCCGGCGCGCGTTCGCCCAGCTGATGCGGCTGGACGCGGTCCTGCTCGGCCTGTCCCTGGAGGCCCTGGAACCGCCGGCGGAGCCCGGGGGGCGCCGGGTGCGCGTCGCCGAGACCGTGCTCACGACCCTCTACGGCGCAGGGCAGACGGCCGCCGCCGCCCCCGGTTTCGTCGACCCGTTCAACGTCGTCCGCGCCTGTGAGCGGCTCGCCGACCTGAACCCGGACGACGTCTGGCCGCTCCCGCACGTCGCGCACATCCCGCCCGCCACCCCCGTGGACGAGGGCTGGGCGCCGCCGGAGGGGTTCGACGCCGTCCGGCGCCGGACCGTCTCCCTCGCCGACGACGGCGTGGTGGCCGTCCTGGGGCTGCACCGGCTCGAAGCCGTCGAGGAGGCGCTGCGCGCGGCCCCCGGCGACGCGGCGGTCACGGCCGTGGTGGTCACCGCCGATCCCGCCGAGCTGGCGCCTCTGGCCAGGCTCGCTGTCGCCGACCTGTGCGGGTGCCTGCGCCAGGCCTTCCCCGAGGAGGCATGGCCCCGCCTGCGGGTGGTGTTCGACGACGCCGGCGCGATCGCCGCGGCGGCCGGGGTCGCCTCGGTGGAGGACACCACCGAGGCCGCGGTCCGCGTGGCGGGCGGCCGTGTGGTGGCGCGCTCCGACGACCGCGGCGCCGGCCACGCCGTCGGCTCCTTCGCCCGTGCCCGTGGAGGCGACAGGTCCCGGAGGTGACCTGACGCCGTGGCGCGCCGGGCCTGTGGCGGTGCGTCCGGCCGGAACCCCGCACCGGTCCAGCGGCGCGCGCCGGCCGCGGCGGTCCCGGGGCGCGCGCCCCGGAAGCCGGCGTGAGCCGACCCGCAGGAGAAGCCGGCCGTGGTCGACCGGGGCGGGGCTGTGGAGGACGGGTACGGGGCGCGGCCGGGGGTACGCTCGGCAGCACCGGGGCGCACCCTCCCCCGCCCTCCGCGGCGCGCCGCCGGTCGTGTCCCTCGGCGCCGGCCGCCGCGGGGACACGACCGGGGGACGGGGGGTGTCCGCCGGTCGGGCCCTCCCCCGTCGGGCGGCGGGCGCGGCTTTGCGACCTGTACCCGCAGGGGTTACCGTGAGAATCCGGATGCTGCGGTCATCTGGCTCAGGGGGACTCCCCGCCGATCCACCCGGGCACGGCCCGCGTGAGGAGAACGTTTCTAGTGACACGCACCGGCGCCAGCGCTCCCCTTCTCAAGTGCTCGTTCTGCGGCAAGGACCAGAGCCAGGTCCGCAGACTCATCGCGGGGCCCGGCCACATCTGCATCTGCGACGAGTGCGTCGGCCTGTGCAACGAGATCATGGAGGAGGAGGACACCGTCCTCCACGCCGACACCCCGTGGGACTCGTTGCCGAAGCCGCGGGAGATCTACGAGTTCCTGGACTCGTATGTGATCGGTCAGGACCAGGCGAAGAAGGCCTTGTCGGTGGCGGTGTACAACCACTACAAGCGTGTGCGGTCGGAGGGTGAGCGTCCGGGGTCGGAGGGCGTGGAGATCGCGAAGTCCAACATCTTGCTGTTGGGTCCGACGGGGTCGGGGAAGACGCTGTTGGCGCAGACGTTGGCGCGGATCCTGAATGTGCCGTTCGCGATCGCGGACGCGACGGCGCTGACGGAGGCGGGGTATGTGGGGGAGGATGTGGAGAACATCCTGCTCAAGTTGATCCAGGCGGCTGATTACGATGTGAAGAAGGCCGAGACGGGGATCATCTATATCGATGAGGTCGACAAGGTCGCGCGCAAGAGTGAGAATCCCTCGATCACGCGTGATGTGTCGGGTGAGGGTGTGCAGCAGGCGTTGTTGAAGATCTTGGAGGGGACGACGGCGAGTGTGCCGCCCCAGGGTGGGCGCAAGCATCCGCACCAGGAGTTCATTCAGATCGATACGACGAATGTGTTGTTCATCTGTGGTGGGGCGTTCGCGGGTCTGGAGAAGATCATCGAGTCGCGGACGGGTCAGCAGGGGATGGGGTTCAATGCGGTTCTGCGGCCTCGGGGTGAGGTGGCGGAGTCGGGGTTGTTCGGTGAGGTGATGCCGGAGGACCTGTTGAAGTTCGGGATGATTCCGGAGTTCATCGGTCGGTTGCCGGTGATCACGAGTGTGGATGATCTGGATCGTGGGGCGTTGATCCGGATTTTGACGGAGCCTCGTAATGCGTTGGTGAAGCAGTATCAGCGGTTGTTCGAGTTGGACGGTGTGGGGTTGGAGTTCACGCCGGAGGCTTTGGAGGCGATTGCTGAGCAGGGGATTATTCGGGGGACGGGTGCGCGTGGGTTGCGGGCGATCATCGAGGAGGTGTTGTTGTCGGTGATGTACGAGGTGCCTTCGCGTGAGGATGTGGGGCAGGTGATCATCAGTCGGGAGACGGTGATCGACAACGTGAACCCCACGATCGTGCCGCGCATCCGCACCGAGCAGAACAGGCGGCGCCGCGACCGCTCGGCCTGAGCCCGGCTCCCGCCCGGCGGAGCGGACGGGAGGAGCGGGTCCCGGCGGGGACACGCGGCCTGCGTGCCGCCCCGAGCGCGCCTCCCGGTGTGAGACTTGCGGGGGAGGTGGGCACATGGCCGGCGGGGCCCCGATCGGTGAGGGCGAGCTCCTGTTCGAGGAGCTGGTCAGGTCCGTGCACGGCTGCGGGCCGATCGAGGTCCTGGAGGCGGCCGAGCGCTACGGCCAGGCCATCGGCCTCGCGGCGATCACCGTGCACCTGGTCGACATCCAGCAGAACCTCCTCTTCCCCCTCACCGGCGGCCCCCCGCTCGGCGTCGACTCCAGCGAGGCGGGGGAGGCCTACCGCTCCGACACGCTGCGGCTGGACGAGGGGGGCGACGGCGAACTGAGCCTGTGGCTCCCGCTGCGCGACGGCGCCGACCGCATGGGCGTCCTGCACGTCAGGACGGAGTCCCTGGACGAGCCGACCCTGCGCCGCTGCCAGACGCTGGCCTCCCTCCTGGCCCTGGTGGTCACCTCCAAACGCGCCTACAGCGACACCTACGTCCGCCACACCCGCACGCGGCCGGTGCAGCTGCGCACCGAGATGCTGCGCGCCTTCCTGCCGCCGCGCACGCTCGGCACCACGCGGGGGGTGTCCACCGCGGTCCTCGAACCCGCCTACGAGCTCGGCGGCGACGCCTTCGACCACTCGATCACGAAGGACACCCTGCACGCCGTCATCCTCGACGCGATGGGCCACGACCTGGCCTCCGGCCTGACCGCGTCGGTGGCCATGGCCGGGGCCCGCAGTGCCAGGCGCAACGGGGCCGACCTCGCCGAGCTCACCGCGAGTGTGGAGAAGGCCCTGTTCCAGTGGCTTCCCGAACGCTTCTGCACGGGTGTCTTCGCCACCCTGGAGCTGGCCGACGGGATGTTCTCCTGGGCCAACTGCGCCCATCCCACGCCCCTGCTCATCCGGGACCGCCGCCTGGTGCCCGGGGCCCTGGACCGGGAACCGGAGGTGCCCCTCGGCCTCGGCGGCGTCCTGGGCGGGACCGGTGCGCGCACCGTCCACCGCGTCCAGCTCGAACCCGGGGACCAGGTGCTGCTCTACACCGACGGCGTGACCGAGGCCCACGACAGCGGGGGGCGGATGTTCGGCCTCGAGCAGTTCGCGGACTTCGTCATCCGCGCGGCCTCCGCCGACGAGCCCGCCCCCGAGACCCTGCGGCGCCTCATCCACGCGATCCACGAGCACCAGCGCGGCAGCTTCACCGACGACGCCACCATCATGCTGCTGGAATGGCACCCGGACGGCGGCAGGGCGCCGCACTCCCGGGGGTGCTGAGGAACCGTCCCGCGGGCCCGGCCGCGCCGCCGCGTCGGGGGCGGCGCGCCTCGGCCGGCGTCACCACAGGGCCAGCACCCTGCTCGGCCCGCCGGAGGCGTCCAGCCCCGGCATCACCCCGATGCTGAGCAGGGCTCCGGCCGGCGGCAGCCGGTCCAGCCCTGTCAGCGACTCCAGTCCCCACCGGTCGGCGCGGCCGAGCACCTCGTGCGCGGCGAAGTCCGTGGAGCGACCCGGGTCGGTGCTCAGCGTGTCGACCCCCACCCCGGCGACCCGCCTCCGGGCGACCAGGAACTCGCACGCCTCCGCACCGAAGCCGGGGAAGTGCCACGAGCCGTCGGCCGCCACCCCGCGCACCGCCTCGTCCCCCCGGGCCCAGCGGGCGCTCCACCCCGAGTTCATCAGCACCGCCGCCCCGGCCGGGATCTCCCCGTGCGCCCGCTCGAACGCCAGGACGTCGTCCACCGTGACCGTGGTGTCCGGATCCTCCGCGGCGCGGGCCCTGACGTCGATGACCGCGGCGGGCGCGACCAGTTCCTCCGGCCGGATGTCGGGGACCAGCCGGCCGCCGCCGATCACGTGCCCGGGGGCGTCCAGGTGCGTGCCCGTGTGCTCACCGAACGTCCACTGCTGCACGTAGAGGCCGAACTCCCCCTCGGGGGCGGCCTCGGAGACCGTCTCCCGCACGGGTTTCACGTCGTCCCACCCGGCCATCGTCGGCGAGATCACGTGGCTCAGGTCGGCCACCCGGTGAAAAGCCCGGGGCCACGTAAGGGGACCGGGCGGCGGGGGCGGGGGGCCGGCCGGGGCGGAGTCGGACAGGCCGTTCCGCGCGCGGACGGTCTCACCGGTTCCGTGGAGGCACATGGGGTCCCTTTCGTGTCGTGTCCTCTGCCGTATGCCCGGGCGGGGACCGGGACAACCCGGACGCGGCCCCCTGTGGACGGGCTCCGACACGCTACCGGGCGCGGCGGTCGGCGGGCGGCGGAACCGCGCGGCGCCCGGGTCCCCGCGTCAGCTGCCGTCCTCGGCGGCGACGGTGTCGAACACCAGGTCGCCCCAGCTCTCCGGGGCGGTGCCGATGGCGCCGATCTCGGCCATGAACGAGCCGATCCTCTCCAGGCCCTGCGGCGCGGTCGTGTACTCGATGCCGTCCCGGCCCAGGTGCTCCAGGTACTCCTCCGCCGTGACCGCCCCGTTCTCGGCCTCGGACAGGATGCGGGCGGCCGCCTCGGGGTCTCCGGTGATCAGCTCGTTGGCGCGTTCCACGCAGGCGTGCAGGGCCTCGACGACGTCGGGGTTCTCCTCCGCGTAGTCCTCCATGGCGGTGACCACGTTGAAGCCGTGCGGACCGCCGAGGACCTCGTAGCTGTCGAGGAGCACCCGCGCGCCCTCGGCCTCGGCCTGGTACTGGAACGGCGGAGCGGTGACCGCCGCCGCGATCTGTCCGCTGAGCAGGGCCTGGAGGGCGTCGGGGTGGGGCATGGCCACCAGGTTGCCGGTGAACCGGTCCGGGTCGCCGAACTCCTCCCGGGCGGCGTGCGCCAGCACGATCGACTGGATCGAGCCCGGTTGGGGCGAGGAGATGCGGTCGGCGCCGGTGATGTCGGCCAGGCTCCGGATGCGGTCGTCCGTGGTGACCATCCACAGCGGCATGTTGTTCAGGCCGGTGACGACCTTCCACGGAACGCCGCTGTCGCGCGCCTGGAGGAAGGGCGCCAGGCCGCCGGTGCCCGCCTGGAGGCTGCCCGCGAGCATGCCGTCTCGGCTCGCCGAGCCCCCGCTCAGCACCTGCCACTCGACGGTGCGGTCGGGCAGCGCCTCCGCCAGCCACCCCCTGGCCTCGACGACGGTCAGCGACGCGTAGCTGAGCCCGTACCCGGTGGCGATCGCCACCGCGCCGGACCCGTCCGAGGCCCCGGAGCCGTCGGAGCACCCCGCGGCGCCCACGACGGCGGCGCCCGCGAGCAGGCCGAGGCCGCCGCGGAGCACGTCGCGGCGTCCGGGGGACCGTGGTGTACGGATGGCGGTCACAGGGCGGCTCCCTCTTTCATGCCCCAGCGGACGACGGTCCGCCGCTCCAGCAGTGTGAACAGCAGGTCCAGCGCGATCCCGATCAGCGCGATGGTCACCAGGCCCGCGAAGACGTCCGGGATGTCCAGGTGGAAGCGGGCCTCGTTGATGAAGAACCCGAGCCCTCCCTGCGCGCCCGCGACCCCGAAGACCAGCTCGGCGGCGATGACGGTGCGCCAGCCGAACGCCCAGCCCGTCCTGACCCCGGCGACGGTGTGCGGCAGGGCCGCGGGCAGGTGCACGTCCCGGATCAGCCGCCACGAGCGCAGGCCGAGGCTGCGGCCGACCATGAGCGTGGTGGCCGGGACGGTGCGGAAGCCCATGCCGATGTTGACCGCCATCGGCCACAGGACGGCGTTGGCCACCACGAACACCAGGGCGGTCTCGTCGAGGCCGAACCACAGCATGGCCAGGGGCAGGATCGCCACCGACGGCAGGGGGTTGACCATCGCGGTGAGCAGCGTCAGCAGGTCGTCGCCGAAGCGCGTGGCGACCGCGAGGGCGGTGAGCACGACGGCCAGCGCCGTGCCGATGAGCATCCCCAGGCCGAGGATCCGCAGGGTGGTGAGGGTGGGCCCCACCAGGGCGCCGCCGCCCCAGCCCTCCGCGAACGCGGCGGCCACGTCCCAGGGCCCCGCGAAGACGAGCGGACTGACGTCGGCGGCGACCACGTACAGCTGCCACACCCCGAGCAGCGCCACCAGGAGGACGCTCCTGCGCAGGCCGACGGGAAGCCGCGACCAGGGGCCGTCCGGCCGCCGGCCCCCTGCGCCGACGGGCGGCGCGGTCTCAGTCGAGGACGGCACGGCCGGCCTCCTCCCTGTCGTCGGCGAGCAGCGCGCGCAGGCGGCGGCGCGCCGCGGTGAACTCCTCGGTGTCCGGGCGGTCCAGGCCGGAGACGTCGAGGGTCTCCACGACGGACGAGGGGCGCCCGCCCAGCACCACCACCCGGTCGCCGAGCAGCACGGCCTCGTCGATGCTGTGGGTGACGAAGAGGATGCTCACACGGGTGCGCCGGGCCAGTCCGGCCAGCTCCGCCTGGAGGCGGCCGCGTGTCTGGGCGTCGAGGGCGCCGAAGGGTTCGTCCATCAGCAGCATGCGGGGTTCCAGGGCGAACGCGCGGGCGATCGCGACACGCTGCTTCATGCCTCCCGAGAGCTGGTGGGGGTGGCGGTCCAGGGCGTGTCCGAGCCCCATCAGCTCCAGCTGGGCCGTGGCCCGTGCGCGCGCCTCGTCGCGCGGCGTGCCGGTCGCGCGCAGCGCGTAGGCGACGTTGCCGAGGACGGTGCGCCAGGGGAAGAGCTGGTCCAGTTCCTGGAAGACCACGGCCCGGTCCGGGGCGGGGCCCTCCACCTCCGCGCCGTGGAAGGAGATCCGCCCGGCGGAGGGGGTGAGGAAGCCGGCGACGGCCTTGAGGACGGTGGACTTCCCGCAGCCGGAATGGCCGATCAGCATCACGGTCTCGCCGTGGCCGACGGTGAAGTCGGCGCCGGCGACCGCCGGTACGCGGCCGCCCGGGCCCGGGTACCCGATCGCGACCCCGTCGACGGACAGGAGCGGTTCTGCGCCCATCGGGACTCCTCTCTCGTTGCGCGGTGTCGTGGCCGGCGGGTGCGCGGCGCCTTCTCCCGACTAAAGCAGTAGGAAATATAGACTATTTGGGCGGATCCGGCCACCGCGTCGGCGCACGGGGGCGGCGGGGGTCGGCGGTCGATCAGGATCTGCGCAGGTCGGCCGCGGTGTCCGGGCGGCCCGGGGCGGTCGGCGCCGGCTCCGCCGCGGACGGGGTCAGTGCCGCGCCGGGGCGGCGCGGAGGTTCCGGACGGGGCGCACCGTGAGCAGCACCAGGCCCACCACGAGGGTGGCCGCCCCGCCGACGAGCAGGAGGGGCCGCGCCCCGAAGAGCTCCGCGGCCGGTCCCGCCAGGGCCTGCCCCACGGGCATCATCGCCAGGGAGCCCGCCATCTCGTAGGAGTGGATCCGGCCGAGGACCGGGCGGGGGGTGTGGGTCTGCACGCTGGTGCTCCACATGACGCCCCAGAAGCCCGTCATCGCGCCGCTGACCGCCGCGCCCAGGGCCAGCGCGGGCGCCGGCAGGCCCAGCCCCACGCTGACGGAGAACGCTCCGGCGCCGAACAGCGCGAGCGTGCCCGCCCGGAGGGGGAACCGCGGCCGCACCCGCATCGCCACCAGGCCGCCCAGGGCCGTGCCGCCGCCCAGGGCGGAACTGACGAGGCCGAACGCCTGGGCGCCGTGGCCGGTGATGATCTCACTCGCGGTCAGGGGGACCTGAGGTCCCCACATGCTCACCATCAGCACCATCCACAACAGGATCACCGACCACATCCAGGTGCGGCTGCGGAACTCGCGCCACCCCTCCGCCAGGTCGGCGGCGTAGCCGGGCCCCTGGCCCCGCCGTCTGACCGTCCCGGGCAGTCGGACGAGCCCCAGCAGGACCGCCCCCACCGCGTAGGCGCCCGCGTGGACGGCCAGGACGCCGGCGGCGGAGAACAGGGCCACCAGCAGCCCGGCCACGGCCGGGCCCAGCAGCATGGCGAGGGCCTCGGCGGTGCGGATGACCGCGTTCGCCCCGTGCACGTCCCCGGACACCCGCGGAATCACCGAGCCCACGCCCGGCTGGAACGCGCCGGCGGCGATCCCGTTCACGGCGCCGATCACGCAGACCTGCCACAGCACCACGTGCCCGGTCAGGAAGAGGACCGCCAACGTGCCCTGGGTCGCCACGCGCACCAGGTCGGCCGCGATCATCAGCCGGCGCGCCCCCCAGCGGTCGGACAGCACTCCGCCGAAGACTACGAAGGCCACGAAGCACGCGGAGAAGGACGCCATCGCGAGGCCGATCCCGCCGGCCCCGTGTCCGTGCGCGATCAGCCCGGCCGACAGGGCGACGGGCAGCATCCCGTCGCCGAGCTTGGCCACGACCCGGGCGGAGAAGAACAGGGAGAAGTTCCGCGACCACAGCTTCCGTCCGCCGCCCGCCCGCCACACGCCTTCGGCCTGCTCCGACAGTGCGCCGCGCCCCATATTTCCCGCTTTCATTCGATCGGACCCGGTTCGTCCGAGCGGTTCGCCACCCTACCGGTCCAGACCAGTCGGCGGGGATCTTGCGGGGAACGGGAAGAGGGCCGGGGAACTGTCCCGTCCCGGGGCGCTCCAGTAACTTGGCTCACACGCGGCCGCGGAGGAGAGGACCCCTATGCCCCTGGAGCAGAGCGCCGACTGGTGGAAGTCCAGCGTCGTCTACCAGATCTATCCGAGCAGCTTCGACGACAGCGACGGCGACGGGGTCGGCGACCTGCCCGGCGTCATCGCCAGGCTCGACTACCTGGAACTCCTGGGCGTCGACGTCGTGTGGCTCTCACCCGTCTACCCCTCGCCGTGGGACGACAACGGGTACGACATCAGCGACTACCGGGACATCCACCCCCGGTTCGGCACCCTGGAGGACTGGGACCGGCTGCGCGACGGGCTGCACGAGCGCGGGATGCGCCTGGTGATGGACCTGGTCGTCAACCACACCAGCGACGAGCACCCGTGGTTCACCGCCTCCCGCGCGGGGGACCCCGACAAGCGCGACTTCTACTTCTGGAGGCCCGGACGCGACGGCGGGCCGCCCAACAACTGGGGCTCGGTGTTCTCCGGCCCCGCCTGGACCCGGGACGAGGTCACCGGCGAGTACTACCTGCACCTGTTCGCCCGGAGCCAGCCCGATCTGAACTGGGAGAACCCCCGGGTGCGCGAGGCCGTCCACGACGTGGCGCGCTGGTGGCTGGACCGGGGCGCCGACGGGTTCCGCATGGACGTCGTCAACTTCGTCTCCAAGACGCGGCAGATGCCCGACGGCCCGGTCTCGGGGGAGTACGGGTCCTTCGCCGAGTACGCCGTGAACGGCCCCCGCCTGCACGAGTTCCTGCACGAGCTGCACACGGAGGTCTTCGCGGGCAGGGACGTGCTCACCGTCGGCGAGATGCCCGGGGTGGACGTGGCGCAGGCCCGCGTGCACACCGACCCCGCCAACCGCGAGCTCGACATGGTGTTCCAGTTCGAGCACGTGGAACTCGACCACGGGCCCGGCGGCAAGTTCGACCCGCGCCCCCTGGACCTGCGCGACCTCAAGCGCTCCCTCAACCGCTGGCAGGAGGGCCTGGGCGGGACCGGCTGGAACAGCCTGTACTGGAACAACCACGACCAGCCCCGGGCGGTGTCGCGCTTCGGGGACGAGCGGTACCGGGTCGAGTCGGCGACCGCCCTGGCCACGACCCTGCACATGATGAAGGGGACGCCGTACGTCTACCAGGGCGAGGAGCTGGGGATGACCAACGCCCACCTCTCCGACATCGGCGACTACCGGGACGTGGAGACCCTCAACCACCACCGCGCCGCGGTGGAGGGCGGCAGGGTGGACGCGGACGCCGCCATGGCGGGCATCGCCCGGATGAGCCGGGACAACGCGCGCACGCCCATGCAGTGGGACGCCTCGCCCAACGCCGGGTTCACCACCGGTACGCCGTGGATCGGGGTCAACCCCAACCACGTCGAGATCAACGCGGAGGCGGCCGTCGCCGACCAGGGCTCGGTGTTCCACTACTACCGGCGCCTGATCGCGCTGCGCAAGGAGCACCCGGTGATCGTGCACGGCCGGTTCGAGCCCCTGGCCGAGGAGGACCCCGCGGTGTACGCCTACACCCGGACCCTGGACGACCGGGTGCTGACGGTGCTGGTGAACTGGGGCGCCGACACGGCGCCGCTGGACCTGGACCCCAAGGTCGCCGGGCGCGACCCCGAGCGGCTGATCGGCAACTACCCCGAGGGGGACGGGCTGTTCGCGCCCCTGCGTCCCTGGGAGGCCCGCGTCCACCTGGGGAGGTCCTGACCCCCTTCCCGCCGGCCCGGGGTCCGGACCCCGGGCCGGGGCGCGCCCCGGCGACGCCTGACCTGGGGCGGAGTCCGTCCGGCGGGTTCAGAATTTTTGAAATCCACGGGAAGTGAGGTTAGACTAACCTTCGTTCTGTCGGGGTTCTCCCGTTTCGTCCTCCGTGTTTCCCCTCGGGGCCGATAGCCCCTGCGCGGAACGGGCCCGCCGGGTACGACGCGGCCACCCCCATGACGAAGAAAGCAGTGTGAGCATGGCCTCCACCTTCCACCGCGCCAGCGGCATCGGACTCACCGCCCTCCTCGCCCTCGGCCTCACGGCCTGCGGCGGCACCGAGGAGGACACCGGCGGGAGCGGCGGCGGCACGGCGGGCGGCGCGTTCCCGGTCAGTATCGAGAGCGCCCTCGGCACCGCCGAGATCCCCGAGCAGCCCGAGCGCGTCGTCACCCTCGGGCAGGGCTCGGCGGAGACCGCCATCGCCCTGGGCGTCGTCCCGGTCGGCGTCGAGAGCTACGAGTGGGGCAGCGACGACACCGGGTACCTCCCCTGGATCCACGAGGCCGTCACCGAGTCGGGCGGGGAGCTGCCCGAGCAGTTCGCCGGCGCCGACGACATCGACTTCGAGGCGATCATCGAGCTGGCCCCCGACGTCATCCTCGCCCCCTGGTCCGGCGTCACCCAGGAGCAGTACGACATCCTGAGCGACATCGCCCCCACGGTCGCCTACCCCGAGCTCCCCTGGAGCACCGACTGGGACCAGCAGATCGAGATCATCGGCGAGGCGCTGGGGCAGCCCGAGGAGGCGCAGGGCCTCATCGGGGACATCGAGACCCAGTTCGAGGAGGCGGCCGCGGCCAACGAGCAGTTCGCCGACCTCACCTTCTCCTACGTCTACACCGACGGCCCCGGCACGCTCGGCGTCTTCCTCCCCGACGAGCAGCGCGTCGCCATGGTGCGCGGCCTGGGCCTGACCGTCGACCCCGTCGTCGAGACCTTCCCCGAGACCGAGGGCACCGACTCCGCCATCATCGGCCTGGAGAACGCCGACCAGCTCGCCGACAGCGACCTGCTCTTCACGTTCTACACCGACGACGAGACGCGCGCCGAGATCGAGGCGCAGGACCTCTACGCGGCGATCCCCGCCGTCGAGAGCGGAGCCGTGGTCGCCGCCGAGGACACCTCCTTCGTCACCGCGTCCTCGATCATCAACCCGCTCACCGTCCCCTGGGTCATCGAGCGCTACGTGCCCATGATCGAAGAGGCCGCGGCCGGCGCCGACAGCTGATCCCACCGACAGGGCGAACGTGAAGACACTCACGGCTCCGTCCCGCCCGGGCCCCGCCCGCGCCGTGCTCATGCTCGGCGCGGGCGCCGCGGCCCTCGCCGGGGCGGTCCTCCTCAGCCTCGTCATGGGCAGCAAGCCCACCTCCCCCCTGGAGGTGTGGCAGGTGCTGACGGGCGGGGCGGACCCCTTCACCACCACCGTGGTGGAGAGCCGCTACCCCCGTACCCTCCTCGGCATCGTCGCCGGGGCGGCCCTCGCCCTGGCGGGCACCCTCATGCAGGGCATCACGCGCAACCCCCTCGCCGACCCGGGCCTGCTGGGCGTCAACGCGGGCGCCGCCGCCGCGGTGGTCACCGCCACCGCGCTGCTCGGCCCCACCTCCGTCGCCGGCACGGTCTGGTGGGCGCTGCCCGGCGCCCTCGCCGCCGGACTGGCCGCCTACACCGTGGGCAGCCGGGGCGGCGACGGCGGGCTGGTGCGCCTCGTCCTGGCCGGAGCGGTGGTCTCCGCCGTGCTCAACGCCTACGTCCAGGCGGTGGCGCTGAGCATGCCCGACACCTTCGACAGCTACCGCTACTGGGTGGTCGGCTCCCTGGGCGGACGCGGCTACGACGTCGTCCTGTCCGTGCTCCCCGTCATCGGCGTCGGCGTCCTGCTGGCGTTCCTCGTCGCCGGGGGCCTCAACGCCCTGGCCCTGGGGGAGGAGGCGGCGATCGCCACCGGGGCGAACACCGTGTGGATCCGCTCGGCGGGGCTGGTCGCGGGCGCCGTGCTCGCCGCGGGCGCCACCGCGGCGGCGGGCCCCATCGCCTTCGTCGGCCTCGCCGTCCCCCACGTGGTGCGGGCCCTGGTCGGCGTGGACTTCCGCGTCCAGGTGCCCTTCGCCCTGCTGGTCGGGCCTACCCTGCTGCTGGCCGCCGACGTCGTCGGCCGCACGATCGTCCGTCCCACGGAGCTGATGGTCGGCGTGGTCACCGCGTTCGTCGGCGCCCCCGTCCTGCTGTACGCGGTCAGGAAGATGCGGAGCGCCTCATGACCCGGTCCACCACCCGGACGCGGCGGCCGCGGCCGCCGCGCGGGGCCGCCCCGCCCGTGCTCGCGCTCGGGCCGGTCGCCCTGCCCGTCCATCCGCGCTCCGTGCTGTGCGCGGTCCTCCTCCTGGTGCTCGTGGCCGCCGCCGCGGCGGCCACCCTCGCCATGGGCAGGCTCGGCATCCCCCTCACCCGCCTGCCCGCCGTGGTCGCGGGCGCGGGCGAGGCCACCGAGGCGTTCGTCCTCGGACGGCTGCGCGGCCCCCGCCTGGCCGTCGCCGTGGGCACCGGGGCCGCGCTCGGCCTGGCCGGCGCGCTCTTCCAGTCCGTCACCCGCAACCCGCTGGGCAGCCCGGACGTCATCGGCCTCGGGGCGGGGGCCGGGGCGGGGGCCGCCTTCGCCGCCCTCGTCCTGCCAGGCGTCGTCCCCGTGCCGATGGGCGCCCTCGCGGGAGCGGCCCTGGCCATGGCCCTGGTGGCCGCGGCCACCGGAACCGGGCTGCGCCACCCGGGGCGCCTCATCGTCGCCGGGATCGGCGTGGCCGCGATGGCCCAGGCGTTCACGCACTTCGTGGTGTCCGTGATGGCCCGCGACCAGGCCGGTGTCCTCTCCGCCTACGTCAACGGCAGCCTGGGCGCCAGGGCGTGGGAGCACGCCTGGACCATCTGGGCGGTCCTGCTCCTGGCACTGCCCTTCGTGGCGGCGCTGGCGGGTCCCGTCACCGTCAACGAGATGGGCGACGAGCTGGCCGACGCCCTCGGCGCGCGCTCCTCCGCGACCCGGACCGGGGCGGTCGTCCTGTCGGTGGTGCTCTCGGCCGCCGCCGTGAGCGTCGCCGGACCGATCGCGTTCGTGTCCTTGACCGCCCCGCAGATCGCCCGCAGGCTCAGCGGGGCCCCCGGCCCCAACCTCGTGCTGTCGGCCCTGGTCGGCGCGCTCCTGCTGGTGGCGGCCGACCTGGCCGTGCAGCAGTCGCCGGTGGGCGACGGGCTGCCGGTCGGGATCTTCACCATGGGGTTCGGGGGCGTCTACCTGGGCTACCTGCTGGTTCGTGAATGGCGAAAGGGTGTGCTGTGAGTCCGGTACTGTCCGCGGAGGGCCTCACGCTGGGGTACGGGGCCGACCCGGTCGTGCGCGACCTGGACCTCGGTGTGGCCGAGGGGGAGTTCACCGTCATCGTCGGACCCAACGGGTGCGGCAAGTCGACGCTGCTCAAGGCGCTGGGCCGGGTGAACAAGCCGATGTCGGGCCGGGTGCTCCTCAACGGCCAGGACATCCGGGGGCTGCGCGCCAAGGCGGTCGCCCGCCGGATGGCGCTCCTGCCGCAGAGCCCCGTCGCGCCGGAGGGCATCACCGTGCGCGCCCTCGCCGCTCGCGGGCGCTTCCCCCACCACACGCTGGTGCGGCAGTGGAGCCCCCGGGACGAGACGGCGATCTCCCGGGCACTGGAGCTCACCGGGCTGGCCGACCGGGCCGACACCCAGGTCGGATCGCTCTCCGGCGGCCAGCGGCAGCGCGCGTGGGTGGCGATGGTCCTGGCGCAGGACACCGGAGTCCTGCTGCTGGACGAGCCGACCACGTTCCTGGACATCGCGCACCAGTACGACCTGCTGGAGCTGTTCGCCGACCTGCACCGCCAGGGGCGCACGATCGTGGCGGTCCTGCACGACCTGGCCCAGGCCGCCCGGTTCGCGACCCGCCTGGTCCTCATGGACGGGGGGAGGGTCGTCGCGGACGGCCCGCCCGGCCAGGTCGTGACCGCGGCACTGGTGGAGGAGGTGTTCGGGCTGCCCTGCGACGTGGTGCCCGACCCGCGCACCGGCACGCCGCTGGTCATCCCGCACGAGCGCTCCTGAGGCGGCGCCCTCAGGCGCCGCCCCCCTCCGGCTCCCCCCGGTCCCGCCCGGCCTTGAACTCCTCCCAGTGGGACAGGAGGGTGTCGTGGTAGTCGTCCAGCCAGCTCATGTAGTCGTGCATGTTGCGCAGGCGGTTGCGCGCGGGCGGGCTCAGGGAGGGGAGCCGCTCCAGCGCGGACGCGGCGAGCTCCCTCTGCCGGCGCAGGTAGGAGCGCTCGTTGCGCAGGAACCCGCCCCACACGTCCTCGTCCATGGCGACCAGCCGTGAGCGGCTCCCCGGTGCGCCGACCATCTCGACGAAGCCCATCTCGCGCAGGCGGCGCACGGACTGGGACACCGAGCCCCGGCTGACCCGGGCGCCGTCGGCGATCTCCTCGGCGCTCACCGCCTCGCGGTCGGCGAGGAGCAGGTAGCCCACGATGCGCCCCTCGGTCCTGGGGCGGCCCTGCGACTGCCAGTACTCCGAGAACCCGCGGACGAAGTCGTCCCGGAACCCCTCGTCCCCGTCCGTGTCCGCCGCCCCGGTGCTCTCCGCCATGGCAGCCACGATAGCGCCCGGACGTGCCCGGGCGTCCTGGGAAGCGGTCCGGGTCACGGCGAGCGCAAGGACTCCAGCATCCCCGAGAACGCGTCCCAGACGTCGTCCAGGTCGCCGGGGTCCCCGCTCCCGGCCAGCCACAGCGCGGCCTCGTTCATGGCCCCGGAGAGCAGGTGGGCCAGGGGCGGCACCGGCTGGGGGCGCAGGACCCCCGCCCGGACGAGGCCGGTGAGCGCCTCCCGGAGGTGCCGCGCGGACCCGGCCTCGTCCAGGGAGCGCCAGGCGCTCCACCCGAGCACGGCCGGCCCGTCCACCAGCATGATCCGCCGCACGTCCGGAGCCGTGCTCGCGGTGAGGAAGGCCCGGCAGCCCGCGGTCAGCTGGTCCCACGGGTCCCTCCGGGCGTCCGCGGCGGCCGCCACGGCGTCGGCGACCTCGCCCTGGACCTCCTCCAGGACGGCGCGGAAGAGGTCCGGCTTGCCCTCGAAGTGGTGGTAGAGGGCGCCCTTGGTGACGTCGGCCGCCGCCACGATCCCGCTCAGGCCCACGCCTCCGTACCCGTGCTCGGCGAACAGCCGGCGCCCCTCGCGCAGGAGGGCCCTCCTGGTGCGCTCGCGCTGCCTGGCCCGGCTCCCGGTCTCCGCGGTCATGTTCCCCCACCTGTTGACATACCGAAGGTACGCGAATAGCTTACTTCACATACCAACGGTACGTGAAAGGCGGAGTCATGGAGCTCAGCGGTTTCTACCCGGTCATCGGCACCACCCGGATCCAGGAGGCCCGGGACTTCTACGTGGAGCTGTTCGGCTTCGAGGAGACCTTCGCGGCCGACTGGTACGTCAGCCTGCGCCGTCCCGGGCCGCCCGACCACGAGCTGGCACTGCTCGACCACCGCCACCCCACCGTCCCGGAGGGCTACCGCCGGCCGGCGCAGGGCGTGCTGCTCAACTTCGAGGTGGCGGACGTCGACGCGGAGTGGGAGCGCCTCGTCGTACGCGGGGGACTCCGCCCCGAGCTGGGGATCCGCACCGAGGACTTCGGGCAGCGGCACTTCATCGTGGCCGACCCCTCCGGGGTGCTCGTCGACGTCATCACGCCCGTCCCGCCCACGGGCGGCTACGAGGAGAACTACACCGGCTCCTGAGGGGCCCCGCCGTGCGGGAGGGGTCCGGACGGGTCTGGTCGGGCGCCCCTCGCGGGGGTACGGTCGGGTCGGTGGCAATGCCGACGGGACAGGGGGCGCACACCGTGGAGATGACACTGGACCAGGCCTCGCGACTGGCGTGGTCCGTCCACGCCGGGCAGGTGGACCGGGCCGGGCGCCCTTACAGCGAGCACGTGTTCGCGGTCCGCGACCTGCTGGCCCCCCACGGGGTGCACGCCCAGATGGCCGGGGTCCTGCACGACGTCCTGGAGGACACCCCCGTCACCGCCGACGACCTGCGCGGACGCGGCTGCCCCGAGGTGGTCGTCCGGGCCGTGGAGGCGGTGAGCCGGAGGCCGGGGGAGTCCTACGGGGACCTGGTCCGACGGGCCGCGGCCGACCCCCTGGGGCGCCTGGTCAAGCTCGCCGACAACCGCCACAACTCCGACGAGGGCCGTCTGGCCGCGCTACCCGCGGAGCAGGCGGACCGGCTGCGCGCCAAGTACGCACGCGCGCGCGAGATCCTGGAGGGCGGGCTGGCGGCGGTGCCGCCCCTGGGCGGTGCGGCGGGGCCGGCCCCGGGTCCGGACCACAGGCGCCCCGCGGGGCCGGTGGCCACCCCCAGATCCACCCTCGTGGTCATCTACACCGACCGCGCGGAGGAGTGCCGGTCCTTCTACACCGCTCTCGGCCTGGGCTTCCTCCGCGAACAGCACGGCCGGGGGGCCGTGCACCACGCGGCCGTGCTGGCCGACGGAGTGGTCTTCGAGATCTACCCTGCGACGGCCGAGCGCTCCACGGGCGCCGTCCGCCTGGGGTTCACCGTGAACGGCCGCCTCGCGACGCCTCCCCTGGAGCCCGGCCGCCACACGCTCACCGACCCCGACGGCCGCGCGGTGGACGTGGTCGCCGTCTGAGGGGCCGGGCCGGGCGGGGCGCACCGGCGTGTGCGCAAGGTACCAGCCGGTCGGTATGCTTGGCCGACGGGCGTCCTCAGGACGGCGGGGGCACGAAGTGAGGCAGGACATGGCGCGAGCACAGCAGGCGGTCGATCCGGGAACGGGCACGGGGTCCGTCCCCGAGAGGCTGCTGGGGGCGGCGACCAGGCTGTTCGCCGAGCGGGGCTACGAGGGGACCTCCGTCCAGGAGGTGGTCGTCGCCGCGGGCGTCACCAAGGGGGCGATGTACCACTACTTCGGGTCCAAGGACGACCTCCTCTACGAGGTCTACGCCCGGGTCCTGCGCATGCAGACCGAGCACCTGGTCCGGATCGCCGGGCGGGAGGCGCCGGTGGCCGAGCGCGTCCACGCGGCCGCGGCCGACGTCATCGTCACCAGCATCGCCAACCTGGACGACACCGTCATCTTCTTCCGCTCCATGCACCAGCTCAGCGAGGAGAAGCAGCGCGCCGTGCGCGCCGAACGGCGCGGCTACCACGAGGTCTTCCGCGACATGGTGGCCCAGGGGCAGAGCGAGGGCGTCTTCCGCGACGACGTCTCCGCGGACCTGGTGGTCAACTACTTCTTCGGGTCGGTCCACCACCTGAGCACCTGGTACCACCCGGGCGGGCCGCTGACCGGCGAGGACGTCGGCCGCCACTTCGCCGACCTGCTCGTCGCCGGGCTGCGTCCGGCGTCCTGAGGGCGCAGGGACCCGGCGACGGAGGGCCTTCGGCGCCCGCGGGGCGCCGCGGGCGCCCGGGCCGTGCTCCTCCGGGCCTCCGCCCCGTGCCCGGGTGTCCGACGGGGCGGGAGCCCCCGGCCGCCGTGCGCGTTCCCGGGGGACGAGGACACGCGTCCCACCACCTCCGGGACGCCGCGGGCGCCCGGGCCGTGTCGGCCCGGGCGCCCCGGCCGCGCTAGCGGTACTTGCGCAGTTCGGCCCGGCCCAGCGAGCGCAGGTGCACCTCGTCGGGGCCGTCGGCCAGCCGGAGGGAGCGCACGCCCGCCATCCAGCCGGCCAGCGGCAGGTCCTGGCTCACCCCGGCGGCCCCGTGCGCCTGGATCGCCTTGTCCATGATCCACTCCACCGTGCGCGGGGTGGCGATCTTGATCGCCTGGATCTCGGTGTGCGCGCCGCGGTTGCCGACCGTGTCCATCAGGTAGGCGGTCTTGAGCACCAGCAGCCGCAGCTGCTCGATCGACACGCGCGCCTCGGCGATCCACTCGCGGACCACGCCCTGCTCCGCCAGGGGCCGCCCGAACGCCACCCGGTCCAGCACGCGCCGGCAGGTGAGCTCCAGGGCCCGCTCTGCCATGCCGATGAGCCGCATGCAGTGGTGGATGCGGCCGGGGCCCAGCCGGGCCTGGGCGATGGCGAACCCCTCGCCCTCCCCGCCGACGAGGTTCTCCGCGGGCACCCGCACGTCCTCGAACAGGACCTCCGCGTGGCCGCCGTGGTCGCTGTCGTCGAAGCCGTACACGGACATGCCGCGCCGCACCGTCAACCCCGGGGCGTCGCGCGGCACCAGCACCATGCTCTGCTGGCGGTGCCGGTCGGCGTCGGGGTCGGTCTTGCCCATCACGATGAAGACCGCGCACTCGGGGTTGAGCGCGCCGGTGATGAACCACTTGCGCCCGTTGACCACGTACTCGTCACCGTCACGGACGATGTTGGTGGTGATGTTGGTGGCGTCGGAGGAGGCCACCTCCGGCTCGGTCATCGCGAACGCCGAGCGGATGTCCGCGGCCAGCAGGGGCTCCAGCCAGCGCTTCTTCTGCTCGGGGGTGCCGAACATCGTCAGCACCTCCATGTTCCCGGTGTCGGGCGCCGCGCAGTTGAGCGCGGCGGGCGCCAGCCTCGGGCTGCGGCCGGTGATCTCGGCCAGCGGCGCGTACCGGAGGTTGTCCAGCCCGCCGTGCTCCGGGTGTCCGGCCAGGAACAGGTTCCACAGCCCCTGTTCGCGCGCCCGCTTCTGGAGCTCGCGCACCACCGGCGCGGTCGACCACCGGTCCTCCCGCGCGGCGAGCTGCTCCTCCAGCACCGCCTCGGCCGGGTAGACGTGTTCGTCCATGAAGGCCAGCAGCCTCTGGCGAAGCTCCTCGGTCCCCTCGTCGTAGGCGAAGTCCATCAGTCCTCCTCGAGCATCGTGTGGGCGCGCTCCACCAGGGGGGCGACCACGTCGCCGATCCGGTCGAAGCCCGCGCCGACGGTCAGTCCCTTGCCGTGCCGGTAGTGGATGCCCTCGGCGATGACGGCGAGCTTGAAGCAGCCCAGGGCCACGTACCACGCGAGCCGGGACACGTCCCGTCCGGTCGTGGCCTCGTACATCGCCACCAGCTCCTCCGGCGGGGGGAACCCCTCGGCGGACGTCGCCGGGACCCCGCCGATCCCGACGGGCTGCTGCTGGTACACGAGCATCAGGCCCAGGTCCACGAGCGGGTCGCCGAGCGTGGACATCTCCCAGTCCAGTACCGCGGTGATGCGCCCCTCCGGGGTCGCCAGCACGTTGTCGAGCCGGTAGTCGCCGTGCACGACGGCGGGGGCCGACGGCTCGGGGAGGGACGCGGCCAGCTTCGCGCGCAGTTCGTCGAGCCCCGGGACGTCCCGGCTGCGCGAGGCCTCCCACTGCTTGCCCCACCTGCGCACCTGGCGTTCCAGGAACCCCTCCGGGCGGCCGAAGCCGCTCAGCCCGACCTCCCCGGGCACCACCGCGTGCAGCACGCCGAGGGTGGTGATGAGCTCCTCGGCGACCCTGCGGGCGGTGCCCGGCCCCAGCGGCGCGATCTCGTCCCGGGTCCGGAAGGGCGTGCCCCCCACGTACTCCATGACGTAGAAGGGCGCGCCCAGCACCTCCGGGTCCTCGCACAGGAGGTGGGTGCGGGGGACCGGCACCCCGGTGTCCCGCAGCGCGGTCATCACCCGGTACTCGCGGGACATGTCGTGGGCGGTCGCCAGCACGTGCCCGAGCGGGGGCCGGCGCACGACCCATTCACCGGCCCCGTCGCGGACCACGTAGGTCAGGTTGGACCTGCCCCCCGCGACCACCCTTCCGCGCAGCGGTCCGGTGACCAGTCCCGGCCGTGCGGCGTCCAGGTGGGCGCGCAGGCGGTCCAGGTCCAGCCCCGGCAGGCCGGTTCGTTCGTCGCTCATGCGTTCCCCTCGAAGACCTTGGCCTGGAGGCGGCGCATCCCCGCGAGCCAGCGGTCGGTGTCGTTCGCCCTGGCAGCGTAGTAGTCGGCGACCCGGGGGTGGGGCAGGATCAGGAACCGCCCGTCGGCCAGGCCGGCCATCACGGCGTCCGCGACCTCCTCCGGGGTGATGGCCTCCGCCGCCAGGATGGCCCTGCCGGTGTCCCCGGACGCCTCCAGCAGGTTCGTGCGCACCCCGAGAGGGCAGACGCACTGGACGGTGATCCCGCGGTCCCCGTAGGTGGCCGACAGCCATTCGCCGAAGGACAGGGCGGCGTGCTTGGTCACCGAGTACGGCGCGCTGCCCAGCATCGTGAGCAGGCCCGCCGCCGAGACGGTGGACAGGAAGCGTCCGCTGCCCCGCTCCAGCCAGCCGGGCACCAACTCCCGCGCGGCGCGCACGTGCGCCATGACGTTGACCTGCCAGGCCAGGTCCCAGTCCTGTTCGGAGGCCTCGGGGCCGCCGGCCACCCCCACTCCCGCGTTGGCGGCGTACAGGTCGATGGCGCCCAGGTGGGCCCCGGCCTCGGCGATGAGCGCGGTCACGCCCGCCTCGCTCGCGGCGTCGCCCGGGACCGCGACCCCGCCGATCTCCGCGGCCACGGCCTCGGCCGCGCCCGCGTCGAGGTCGTTGACCACCACGCGCGCCCCGGCCCCGGCCAGCCTGCGCGCGAGGGCGGCGCCGATGCCGTTGCCCGCGCCGGTGACGACCGCCCCGCTGTCGGTCAGGTCCATGTCACACGCCCCCGGTCAGGGTGACGCCGCCGTCGAGGACGAGCGTGCGGCCGGTGACCCAGGAGGCGTCGTCCGAGAGCAGGAACGCGACCGCGCCCGCGACGTCCTCGGGCACGCCGAGGCGGCCCAGGGGGTACTCGGCGGCGAGCTTCTCCTCGCGTCCCTCGTACAGGGCGGCGGCGAACTTGGTCTTGACCACGGCCGGGGCGACCCCGTTCACGCGGACGCCGGGGCCGAGTTCGACGGCGAGCTCCTCCGTGATGTGCAGGAGCATCGCCTTGGTGGCCCCGTAGAAGCCGATGCCGGGGGCCGGCTTGAGTCCGGCGACCGAGGAGACGTTGACGATCGCCCCCCCGTGCTCGGCCATCCAGGCCTTGTACGCCTTCTGCACCCACGAGATCGCCGACAGGGCGTTGACCTCGAAGATCTTGCGGGCGGCGTCCAGGTCCAGGTCCACCATCCGCCCGTACACCGGGTTGATGCCGGTGTTGTTGACGAACATGTCGACGCTGCCGAAGGCCTCCAGGGTCGCGGCGACGGCCTCGTCCTGGTGGCGCGGGTCGTCCGCCCGCCCGGGCACGCCGATGGCGTGTCCGGGGCCGCCCAGGGCCTCGACGGCCTCCTGGAGGGGTTGGGGCTTGCGCGCGGTGACGCACACGCGCGCGCCCTCGTCGACGAGTCGCCGGGCGACGGCCAGGCCGATGCCGCGGCTCGCGCCGGTGACGATGGCGGTCCGGCCGCTGAACCGGGAAGTCATCACGTTCTCCTTAAACCGACTGGTCGGTATGCAACGGAGACTCTATGTCCCCGGAGGCGCGCGCCGCAAGGGGCGCGAGCGGCGCGGAAGCGGGACAATGGCGGCGCGGGCCACCGTCCCCCGCCTCCGAGCCACAGACAGAGGACTCCCCATGACGACCGACGTCGCCGACCGACCGGACCAGCGCCGATACGAGATCACCGCCGACGGCGAGACCGCCGGGTACGCCGAGTACATCCTCACCGGCGAGCTGGTCACCTTCACCCACACCGAGATCGACCCCGCCTTCGAGGGGCGGGGGCTGGGCGGCGCCCTGGTCCGCGGCGCGCTGGACGACGTGCGCTCGCGGGGCCTGGCGGTCCTGCCGCTGTGCCCGTTCGTCAAGGGCTGGATCCAGCGGCACCGCGAGTACGCCGACCTGGTCTACCGGTCCCCGTCCGAGTAGCGCGGCCGGGGGGCGGCCGTCGGCCGCGCCGGCCCCCGTGCCCGGGCGCCGGCCCGCGGGACCCGTGGCCCCGCGGGACCTGTGGCCCAGCGGGCCCCGCCGCGGTGGCGGCCGAACGCGCCGGCCCCGGCCGAACTGGAGAATCTACGACGTAAAGGTCGTGCTCGGCCCCTGCCGGACCGGAGTGATCACGCCCGGGGGTCGAGGGTGAGCTTGCCGACCGTGCCCCTGGAGCGCAGCGCCTCGTGCGCCCGGCGGGCCTCGGCGAGCGGATAGGTCCCGCCGAGCACCGGCTTCAGGCTCCCCGCGGCCACCAGGGAGAAGAGCTCCGCCATCGCCGTTCCCATGACCTCGCCGGGCAGCCGCCACACGTGGGGCAGCCACATGCCGCCCACCGTGGTGGAGTACTTCATCAGGTTGGCGGGCTGGACCGGGCTGGGCAGCTCGCGTGAGGCCATCCCGTAGAACGCCAGGCGGCCGAACGGGGCGAGGGCCCGCACGCTCTCGTCCGTCACCCGGCCGCCGACCATGTCCAGCACGACGTCCACCCGGCGTCCGCCGTTGGCCTCGACCAGGGCCCCGGTCATGTCCGGCGCCGAGGAGTCCACGACGGCGTCCGCGCCCAGCTGCAGCGCCAGCTCGCGCTTCTCCCCGCTGCTCGCCACCGCGACGACCCGCCCCGCGCCGAACCGCTTGGCGAGCTGGACGGCGAGCGTGCCCACGCCCCCGCCCGCCGCGTGCACCACGACCGACTCGCCGGGGTCCAGGCGCGCCGTCTTGGTCAGCAGGACCCACGCGGTGGCGCCCTGGACGACCAGGGCGAGGGCGTCGTCGTCGGTCACCTCGTCGGGGATCTCGAAGCTCATGCCGGGGGCCGCGGTGGCCCGCTCGGCGTAGCCGCCGCTGGAGGACAGCGCGACGACCCTGTGGCCGTCCGGGGTGAGTCCGGCGATCTCCATGCCGGGCACGAGGGGGAGGGACGCGGGCGACAGGTAGCTGTTCTCCGCCTGGTGGGTGTCGGCGTAGTTGACGCCCGAGCGGGTGACGTCGACGAGCACCTCGCCGGGGCCGGGCTCGGGGTCGGGCAGTTCCGCGAGTTCGAGGACCTCGGGGCCGCCGAACTCGGTGATCTGGATGGCGCGCATGGGGACCCTTCGTTCGTGTGCTCATACCGACCGGGTGGTATGTTACCGGCCGCCGTGCGGGCGGGGCGTCCGGCCCGCCGGAGTCGGCGGAGGGCGGTCCCGGCGCGCCCCGGGGCGGAGGGGTGGGGCCGGGGGGCTTGCGCGCCTATACCTAACGTTGTTAGGTGGGGGTGTCGTGAACCGAGGGAAGGACGCACGTGGACGCCGAGCACACAGTGAGGACGAGGGCCGGACGGGTCCGGGGCACCGTCTCCCAGCGATCCGAGAACGGCGGGGTCACCGTCCACCGCGGCATCCCCTACGCCGCGGCGCCGTTCGGCGACCTCCGTTTCTCGGCACCCGCCCCCGCGCCCGCCTGGGACGGCGTCCGCGACTGCACGGCCTTCGGTCCGCCGCCCCCGCAGGGCGCCCAGCTCCTCGGCGCCGCGCCCTGGAACGCGCGGATGTCCCCGGACTGCCTCTCGCTCACCGTGTGGTCCGCCGCGCGCGAGGGCGACCGCGCGCCCGTCCTGGTGTGGATCCACGGCGGCGCGTACATCGTCGGGGCCTCCTCCGAGCCCGCCTACGACGGCACCGGGCTGGCCGAGAGCGGCCTCGTGGTCGTCGGCGTCAACTACCGGGTCGGCTTCGAGGGCTTCGGCCACGTGCCGGGCCGCCCCGACAACCGGGGCCTGCTCGACCAGGCGGCCGCGCTGCGCTGGGTGCGCGACAACGTCGCGGCCTTCGGCGGCGACCCGGACAACGTCACGGTCGCGGGGGAGTCGGCCGGAGCCGGGGCCGTGGTGTGCCTCATGGCCTCCCCCGTCGCCGGAGGGCTCTTCCGCCGGGCGATCGCGCACAGCGTCCCCGGAGACATGATCACCCCGGACACCGCCCGCTCGGTCTCGGCGCGCGTGGCCCGGGCCGCCGGGGTGCCCCTGGACGCCGACGCCCTCGCCGCGCTCGCGCCGGAGGCGGTGCTGGAGGCCGTCGACGCCGTGCTCTCCGCCCCGTCCGGCGCCTCCGGCGGCGTGCGCGCCAAGGCCTTCACCTGCTTCGCCCCCGTCGTCGGAGGGCCCGAGCTGCCCCTGCCCCCGCTGGAGGCGGTCGCCGGCGGAGCGGCGGCCGGGGTGGACCTGCTCACCGGCCACAACGCCCACGAGTACCGGCTGTTCACCGAACTGGGGCAGAGCGTGGAGATCGACGACGAGTCGGCCCTCGAGCTGACAGCGGCCCATCTGGGGCTCGGGGAGGGCGCGGTCGCCGCCTACCGGGAGGCGTACCCCGGGGCATCCCCGCGACTGCTGTACGCCGCCATCCAGGGCGACGCCGTGTTCGGCGAGTACACGGTGCGCCTCGCCGAGGCGCACGCCTCCGGCGGGGGGCGCGCGCACCTCTTCCGGCTGGCCTTCGAGAGCCCCGCGCTGGGCGGCCGCCTGGGGGCCTGCCACGCGCTGGACCTGCCGTTCGCGTTCGGCAACCTGGACACGGACCTCGCGCTGTTCCTCCTCGACGGCAAGCCCACCGAGGCCCACACGGCCCTGTCCGGGCGCATGGTGGCGGCCTGGCGCGACTTCGCCGCCACGGGGGACCCGGGGTGGCCCGCCGTGACCGCCGGCGCCACCGCCGTGAAGGTGTGGGACGTCGAGGACGCGCTCGGCTCCGCGGACGCGGAGCCCCTGCGCGCGCTCTGGTCGGAGGTCCCCCTCACGCCCAGGTAGGAGGGCCCGGCCGCCCCGTGCCCGCTTCGACCCTGGCGCTAGCATGAGGCTACGGGGACACGGGGGGTGGCCGATGGTGGGGGACGACGACGTGTCCAAGGCGTTGTCGGAGGCGCGCGACGACGTGGCCCGCTTCCTGATGTCGTACAAGTTCGCCATCGACACCACGATGGCGAAGGTGAACATCCTCAACGAGGAGTTCCGCTACGTCCACGACCACAACCCGATCGAGCACGTCAGCTCGCGGCTGAAGTCGCCCGCCAGCATCATGGAGAAGGCGCGCCGCCGGAACTGCTCGCTGGACCTGGGGGACATCCGGGCCACCATCCTGGACATCGCCGGTATCCGCATCACCTGCAGCTTCGTCTCGGACGTCTACACCATCCGGGACATGCTGTCCGGGCACGAGGACATCCGGGTGACGGAGGTCAAGGACTACGTCGAGGCGCCCAAGCCCAACGGCTACCGCAGCCTGCACCTGCTGGTCGAGACGCCGGTGCGGATGTCCGACCGCACCGAGCAGGTCCCGGTGGAGATTCAGATCCGTACGATCGCGATGGACTTCTGGGCGAGCCTGGAGCACAAGATCTACTACAAGTACGCCAAGGACGTGCCCCGGGACCTGCTCGACGAGCTGAGGGAGGCGGCGGAGACCGCCAACCGGCTCGACGTCACGATGGAGCGCCTGCACAACGAGGTCCGCGAGCTCGGGGACGGGACCGACGACCGCCTTCCCGGCCCGGAGGAGCTGCGGGCGCTCCCTGTGGCCGAGGACCTGCTCCGCGCCCTGAGCGACCGGGTGCGCGGCGCGAGCGGCTGAGCGCGGCCCGGTCCCCGGCGCCGCGGGGGAGGGACCCGCGCGGGTCCCTCCCCCTCCGGACCGTCGGGCGGGGCGCCGCCCCCGCGGCGCCGGGGTCCTGCGCTACTTGCCCAGGCCCGCGCGGCGCAGCGCGTCGGCCATCGCCCCCTGGGGCGCGGGGGCGTTGCGGCTGTTCTGGCCGCGGCCCCCTCCGCCGCCGCTCCGCCGACCGCCGTCGGCCTTCGGGGCGCCGCCGCGGTCGCCGTTCCCGCCGCCGCGGCGGCGGTCCCCGCCCCGGCCGCCCCGCTCCTCGCGCCCGCCCGGGGCCGGGGCCGCGTCGTCCAGGCGCATGGTCAGCGAGATGCGCTTGCGCGGGATGTCGACGTCCTGCACCTTGACCTTCACGATGTCGCCCGGCTTGACCACCTCGCGCGGGTCCTCGACGAACTTGTCCGAGAGCGCCGACACGTGGACCAGGCCGTCCTGGTGCACGCCCACGTCCACGAACGCGCCGAAGGCGGCGACGTTGGTGACCACGCCCTCCAGGACCATGCCCTGCTCCAGGTCCGACAGCTTCTCGACGCCCTCCTTGAAGGTCGCGGTGGTGAAGGCCGGGCGCGGGTCGCGGCCCGGTTTCTCCAGCTCGGCGAGGATGTCGGTGACCGTCGGCAGGCCGAAGGTGTCGTCCACGAACTCCTCGGGGCGCACCTTCGACAGGACCGCCTTGTTGCCGATCAGCGTCGGCAGGTCCGTCCCCACGCGGTCCAGGATGCGCCGCACCACCGGGTAGGCCTCGGGGTGCACGGACGAGGTGTCCAGCGGGTCGTCGCCGCCGGGCACGCGCAGGAAGCCCGCGCACTGCTCGAACGCCTTGGGGCCCAGCCGCGGCACGGACCGCAGGGCGTCCCGGCTCCGGAACGGGCCGTTGGCGTCCCGGTGGGAGACGATGTTGCGCGCCAGGGTCGAGGTCACGCCGGACACGCGGGTGAGCAGCGGCACGGACGCGGTGTTGACGTCCACGCCCACGCCGTTGACGCAGTCCTCGACCACGGCGTCCAGGGAGCGCGACAGCTTGGCCTCGGCCAGGTCGTGCTGGTACTGGCCCACCCCGATCGACTTGGGGTCGATCTTGACCAGCTCCGCGAGCGGGTCCTGGAGGCGGCGGGCGATGGAGGCTGCGCCGCGCAGCGACACGTCCAGGTCGGGCAGCTCCTCGGAGGCGTAGGCGGAGGCCGAGTACACGGACGCCCCGGCCTCCGACACCATCACCTTGGTGAGTCCGAGCTCGGGGTGGAGCCGGAGCAGGTCGGCGGCGAGCTTGTCGGTCTCGCGCGAGGCGGTGCCGTTGCCGATGGCGACCAGCTCGACGCCGTGCGCCGCGCACAGCCTGGCCAGGGCGGAGAGGGAGGCGTCCCAGTCGTGGCGGGGCGCGTGCGGGAAGATCGTGTCGGTGGCGACCACCTTGCCGGTGGCGTCGGTGACCGCGACCTTCACGCCGGTGCGCAGACCGGGGTCCAGGCCCAGGGTGGAGCGGCTGCCGGCCGGGGCGGCGAGCAGGAGGTCGCGCAGGTTGGCGGCGAACACGTTGACGCCGTCGTCCTCGGCCTGCTGCCACAGCCGCATCCGCACGTCGATGTCCAGACGCACCAGGATCCGTGTGCGCCACGCCCAGCGGACGGTGTCCTGGAGCCACCGGTCGCCGGGGCGGCCCCGGTCCACGATCCCGAAGCGGTGGGCGATGGCGTTCTCGTAGGTGCTGCGGGGCGTCGTGCCGTCGGCGTTCGCGGCCGGGGGCTCCTCGGGCTCCAGGGTGAGGGTGAGCACCTCCTCCTTCTCGCCCCGGTACATGGCCAGGACCCGGTGGGAGGGCAGCTTGGTGAGCGGCTCGGAGAAGTCGAAGTAGTCGGCGAACTTGGCGCCGGCCTCCTCCTTGCCCTCGCGCACGGCCGAACCCAGGCGCCCCTTCTCCCACAGCCGCTCACGCAGGACCCCGGTGAGGTCGGCGTCCTCGGCGAAGCGCTCGACCAGGATGGCGCGGGCGCCGTCCAGCGCGGCCTTGACGTCGGCCACCTCGCGGTCCGGGTCGACGAAGGCGGCGGCGGCCTCCTGGGGGTCCTGCCCCGGGTCGTCCAGCAGCCCCTCGGCCAGGGGTTCGAGCCCCGCCTCGCGTGCGATCTGCGCCTTGGTCCGGCGCTTGGGCTTGTAGGGGAGGTAGATGTCCTCCAGACGGGCCTTGGAGTCGGCCGCGTTGATGCGCGCCTCCAGCTCGTCGTCCAGTTTGCCCTGGCTGCGGATCGACTCCAGGATCGCGGTCCGGCGCTCGGCCAGCTCCCGCAGGTAGCGCAGGCGTTCCTCGAGGGCGCGCAGCTGGACGTCGTCCAGCGCGCCGGTGGCCTCCTTGCGGTAACGCGCGATGAAGGGCACGGTCGATCCGCTGTCGAGGAGTCCGACGGCGGCGGTGACCTGGTGCGCGCCCACGCCGAGTTCCTCGGCGATGCGCTGGTCGATCGTGGGTGTCACAGGGGTCGTCACTGTCTTAACGTCCACTCTCTGGCTGTTCGGTGCGGGGACATTCTCGTGGCGGGGGAGGACATTGTCATCCCGGTGCGTCCTCGCGTCCCAGGTTCCCGCACTGCGGCGACGGTCGCGTCCCGCGGCGCCGGGGCGCGGGCATGCGCGGCGCGTATCCGCTCCCGGGGCGGCTCCGCGGGTGTCCGCCGTGTGCGGTCCTGCGCGGTGTGCCGGTGTCCTGCCGCGGTCCCGTGCGGCCCCGTGCGTTCGGGCGGCGCGGGTCCGGGCCGCCCCGGCGGGGGCGCGGCGCGGGCGGCCGCGGTGCGTCGCGGTCCGGCGCCCGGGGGCGTTCGCCCGAAGGCGGGGGTGCGCAGGCCCTGCCGCGGGCGGCGTCTTTGCGGTCGGGGCCGCTTTCGCTCACGGAGGGTGGCGGCGGGCCGGCTCCGCGGGGGAGGGGGCCGCCCGGCGGGCCGCGGGGCCGTCGCCGGGGGGACCGGCTCCGCCCCGCCGCCGGGGCGGGCCGGGCCGGGTGGTCAGCCGTCGGTCCCGTTGAGGTAGTCGGGGGCGTAGTACTCGTCGAGGGGGAGGGGGCCGCGGTACCCCTGGCACATGCACTGCCGGTAGGTGGAGCTGGTCTGCCCCGTCCAGCGGCCGGGGATGACCACCTGGGTCTGGCACCTCTTGGTCTCCTGGTCGTGGAAGACCAGGTGGTGGCCGCAGCCGCAGAGGGGCTGCGGGTTCTGCGGACCGCTCAGGACGCGGGCCTGCTCCTGCCTGCGCTGCTGTTCCAGGGCGGTCCTCGACTGCCTTTGGGTCATCAGGCGGCCGAAGAGGAAACCGCCGAGCGCGATCGTCGCTCCGATGACCATGGAGACCGGTTCCATCCGGAGACATCTCCTCTCCTCGACCCGCCCGTGTACGGGGCACGCGTCCATTGTCGCCCATGGGCGCCGAACGGACGAGGAGTGGTGGGGGTTCGTTCGCCTGCCGGGGCGGATGCGCTCCGTGTCGACAAAGTTTTCTTTGCATACTCCCCTTTGCAAAGAAAACTTTGGCTTACGGTGGAGGCATCCCGATCCACAGGAGCCCCCCATGGCCGTCGAAACCTCTCCGCCCGCCGCGGCCCCGAGCGCCCGGTTCGGCGCGGCCTTCCACCGGCTCTGGGCCGCCGGCGCCCTCACCAACCTCGGCGACGGCATGCTCGTCACCGCCCTCCCCCTCGTGGCCGCGACCCTCACCCACGACCCCCTGGCCGTCGCGGGGCTGGCGGCCGCACGCTTCCTGCCCTGGCTGCTGGTCGCCCCCCTCGCCGGGGTGCTGCTGGACAGGGTGGACCGGCTCCGGGCCATGGCCGTGTCCAACGGGGTCGCCGCCGCGGTGGTCGCCCTGCTCGCCCTGGTGATCGCCTCGGGCAACGCCGCGGTCGGGTTCCTGTACGCGGCCCTGTTCCTGGTGGTCTGCTGTGAGACCGTCACCGACCCGGCCACCCGGATCACGGTGGCCCAGATCGTGCCCGGGCGGCTCCGCGACCGGGCCAACGGCCGCCTGGAGGGTTCGCGGCTGATCGCGCAGGACTGCGTGGCCAAACCGGTGGCGGGCGTGCTCTTCGCGGTCGCCGCCGTGCTGCCGGTGGCGGGCGTCGCCCTGTCCTACGCCCTGTGCGGTGTCCTCGCCGCGACCGTCGCGGCCCTGCTGCGCCGCGCCGCGGCCCCCGTCGCCTCGCGCGGCACGGACGCGGGAGCGACGGAGGCCGGCGGGGGCTCCGGCACCGGCCAGGGGTTCCTGCGCTCGCTCGGGGAGGGGTTCGGCCACGTCCTCGGGCACCGCGTGATGCGCGGACTGATGTTCAACAACGCCGCGACGATGATCGGCATGCAGGCGGGCACCGCCGTGATGGTGCTCTACGTCCAGCGTGAGCTGGGGGTGGGCGCGGCGCTCTACGGGGTCTTCCTGGGCGCCGTCGCGCTCGGGGGCGTGGCCGGCTCGCTGGCCGTGGCGCGTCTCACCGCCGCGGTCGGCCGCCGGGCCGTCATGGTGGGCGGGTACGCCGGAATGGGCGTGTGCCTGGTGCTGATGGGCCTGTTCCCCCAGGTGTGGGTCGCCGGGCCGGCCTGGGGGCTGCTGGGGTTCTGCATGACGACCTCGAACATCGCCGGTTCGCTCTTCTTCCAGACCGTGGTCCCCGACCGCCTGCGGGGCCGGGTCTCGGCGGTCTTCCGTACCGTCGGCTGGGGCCTGTCCCCGCTCGGCGCGCTCATGGGCGGGCTCCTCGGCCGGATCGACCTCGTCCTGCCGTGCCTGGTCGGGGGCGTGGTCATGGTGGTCGGGGCCGTCGTCTTCCGCAAGGCGATCGCGGAGGGCGCCCGCCTGTGCGACGAGGCCGTCGCGGGTCTGGCGGCCGAGAACGCGGCCGGGGCCGGGCCGGAGCGCCCGGGCGGTCGCGCGGACTGGCGGCCCCGCCCGTGACGACTGATGCCGAGAAAACTTTGCAGACCTCTCTTTGCAAAGAGAATTTTGTTTTAGGGTGGGGGCATGACGGACAGCGACGACCACGAGCACCCGCCGGCCCCGGGGACCCCGCCGTCGATGCAGATCGACGCGCAGGCCCTGCGCGGCCTGGCCCACCCGCTGCGCGCGCGCCTCCTCGACGAGCTCACGTTCGACGGCCCGGCCACCGCCACCATCCTCGGCCGGAGGCTGGGGGAGAGCAGCGGGGCGACCAGCTACCACCTGCGGCAGCTGTCCCGGTACGGGTTCATCGAGGCAGACCCCGGCCGTTCCGGGGGCCGCGAGCGGTGGTGGCGGATCCGGCCCGGGGGCTGGAGGATGCGCGGCCACGAGTTCCTCGGCAACCCCGAGACCCGCACGGTCGCGGAGACGGTCCTCGGCCGCTACTACCAGGAGAGGGAGGCGCGGTTCAGGGAGTGGACCGCGAGCGTCTGGCGGACCGAGCAGTCGGCCGACGTGCGCCGGTGGAAGGACGCGTCCTTCGACTCGGTCACCACCGTGCGGATGACCCCGGAGGAGAGCCACGAGTTCGGCCGGGCCCTCACGGACTTCCTCAGGGCGTTCACGGCGCGCTACCAGGGGCGCACGTCCGAGAGCCATCCGGACACCGAGAACGTCGAACTCCAGACGAACCTCTTCCCCCACCTCCCGGGCGGCGGGCGCCCGGCGTCCCCCGAGGACCCCGCCGGACCCCGGCCCCGGGACCCCGAGGAGGACGCCCCCGGGGAGTCCTGACCCGGGAGCCGCCCCCGCACCCTCCGTACCCCCCGAGCTGGAGGAACCCCGTGATCACGCCGCCCGAGCCACAGCGCGGGGAGACCGTCCCCGCTGCCGCCCCCGTTCCCGCCGTCCCCTCCGGAGACCCCGCCTCCGCGGGGCCCGCGAGCCCCGCTCCCACCGGAGGGGGAGAGCCCGTCTCCCCCCGCCGCCCCGCCCCCCTGGGCGGGGCCTTCCACCGCTTCTGGGCCGCCACCGTCGCCACCAACCTCGGCGACGGCGTGCTGGCCACCGTGCTGCCGCTCGTCGCCGCCACCCTCACCCACGACCCGCTCGCCGTGTCGGGGCTCCTCGTCGCCCGCTACCTGCCCTGGCTGCTCCTCGGCCCCTTCTCCGGGGTGCTGCTCGACCGGGTCGACCGGCTGCGCGCCATGGCCGTGTCCACCGCCGTCTCGGCCGTGACCATCGCCGGCCTCGCCGTCGCGGTCGCGGCGGGACAGGCCACCCTCTGGGTGCTGTACGCGGCGATGTTCCTGGTCATGAGCTGCGAGACGGTGACCGACCCCGCGAGCCGCCTGCTGGTCACCCGTGTGGTCGCCAGGGACCGGCTCGACCGCGCCAACGGCAGGATGGAGGGCGGCCGCCTCGTCGTCCAGGACTGCCTGGGGTCCCCCGTGGGCGGCCTGCTGTTCGCCGTCGCCGCTGTGGCCCCCGTGGCCGGGGCGGCGGGGGCCTACGCGCTGTGCGCCGTCCTCGTGCTGGGGCTGGTGCCGCTCCTGCGCAGGAGCGGGCCGGTGCCCGGGGCGGAGGACGCAGGCGCCGGGCCGGGGGACGGGGCGCCGCGGGGGAGCGCGGTGGAGGACCTGGTCGGGGGGTTCCGCTACGTCTTCGGCCACGGCGTGCTGCGCAGGCTCATGGTCGCCAACGCCGGGATGATGATCGGCATCCAGATGGGCATGGCCGTCCTGGTCCTGTTCGCGCGGGACGAACTCGGCGTCCCGGCGGCGCTGTACGGCCTCTTCGTCGGCGGGATCGCGGTCGGCGGGCTCCTCGGGTCCGCCCTGACCGCTCGCCTGGTCACCGCCCTGGGGCGCCGGGCCGTGATGATGGCGGGCTACCTGGGGGTGGCGGCCGCCTCGGTCGCCATGGGCCTGTCACCGCACGCCCTCGTGGCCCTGCCCGCCTGGGCGTTCCTGGGGTTCTGCCTGGCCGTGAGCAACATCGCGGGGTCCCCCTACTTCCAGGTGGTCGTCCCCGCCCACGTGCGCGGGCGCGCGTCCACGGTCTTTCGCACCGTGGGCTGGGGCCTGTCCCCGGTGGGCGCGCTCCTGGGCGGGCTCCTGGGACGGATCGACCTGGCGCTGCCGTTCGTGGCAGGCGGCCTGGTGATGGCCGTCGCGGTCCTCCACGCGCGCCGCGCCGTCGCCGACGCCGCACGAGCGTGCGACGAGGCGGCGGAGGCCGACGGGGCCGGGAACGGCGGGACGCACCCGCGCGCCGGGGCGTCCGGGGGGACCGGCCCGGAACCGGGGGCCGGCGCCGGGAGGGGCGTCAGGCCCCCTCGCGCAGTTTCTTCAGCGTGGCCACGTCGGCGGCGTGCGGGCCGGCGGGGCCGGGGGTCTCCAGGACGAGCGGGACGCCCGCGGTGACCGGGTGCCGGAACAGCTCCCCGAACGGCTCGGCGCCGATGTGCCCGGCGCCGATGTTCTCGTGCCGGTCCTTGTTGCTCCCGCAGGGCGCCTTGGAGTCGTTGCAGTGCACGACCTTCAGGCGGTCGGCGCCGACGACCTCGCCGAAGCGGTCCAGCGCCGCGCGCATGCCCTCCACCGTCGAGATGTCGTGCCCGGCCGCGAACAGGTGCGCCGTGTCCAGGCACACGCCCACCCGCGGGTGCCACTCCAGGGCCTCGAAGTAGGCCGCGAGGTCGTCGACGGTGGCGCACAGCACCTGGCCCTGGCCGGCCATCGGCTCCAGCAGGACCGGGGGGACGTCCTCGCCGACCCTCTCCAGCAGCGGCATCAGCCGTTCCCGGGTGCGGGCCAGGCCCGCCTCGCGTCCGCCGGACACCGCCGAGCCGGTGTGCACCACCACGCCCAGGGCGCCGATCTGCGCGGAGCGCCGCAGCGCGTGCTCCAGGGAGGCGACCGACTTGCCGGCCGTCTCGTCGCCGGGGGTGCCCAGGTTGATCAGGTAGGGGGCGTGCACGAACTTCGGCAGGTCGGTGCGCTCGCGCATCCGGGCGTCCTGTCCGGGGTCGCCGCCGTTGGTCGCCCACCCGCGCGGGTTGGACACGAACACCTGGACCGTCTCGGCGCCGATCTGCTCGGCGTAGGCCAGTCCCTTGTCGGCCATGCCGCCGGCCACCGGGACGTGGGCTCCGACCGGGGACGCGGGCCGCCGCTGCTCACTGTTGCTCATCGCCGCCCAAGCCTACGGGGCGCCGGGCGCGGACCGTCCGTGCCGGTGCTCACACCGGGCCCGGGGGGTCCGGCCGGATCCCCCCGGGCCCGCCGCGCCGTCCCGCGGTGGTCCTGCCCCCCCGGCGGGGGCCGGCCGTGAGTGCGCGTTCATCGCGGGCGGGGCTCCACCCGTCACACCGGCGACGCCCCGCAGGGGCCGTCAGCCGCGCGGCGGGATCGGGCGGTTGGAGTGGAACACCTCGTCCGAGTCGAACTCGGCCTTCACCCGGGTCAGCCTCGCGTAGTCCCCGGGGTCGAACACCTCGCGCACCGCCGCCCCGTCCATCGGCCCGAAGCCCAGGGTGGACGAGCGCCCCACAGCCCTGTCGGAGACGAGCCCCGCCGCCCGCTCGCGCAGGGCCTCCGACGCTCCGGGGTCCTCCCCGTCGGCGAACGTCAGCACCGTCAGGGCGTAGGCGGCGTCCCTGTGCCCCACCGCGTTCGCGCTCCCGGGCTCGCGTGCCAGGGCGCCGCCCAGGTGCCGCAGCCCGACCACGCACATCGACGGGGCCGTCCCGGCCAGCCGGGTCAGGGCGTTCAGCGACTCCGCGTCCAGTCCGTCGACCAGGACGCTGCGCCCCCGGTACCCGGCCGGGTCGTCGTGCTCGTCGAAGACGGCGCCCGACCCGGCGTACGGGAGCTCCCCCAGGGTGTCGGCCAGTACCGGCCCGGCCGTGCGCAGGGGCTCCACCAGGGCGGGCCCCTCCCCGGGCGGGCCCGACCAGGCCACCGAAACCTGGACGACCAGGCGGCCCCGCATCGCCTCCGGGACGCCCGGGGCGTCGGGGTAGACCAGCATGGAGGCCCCCGACGTCAGCTCCTCCGGGACCGTCTCCGCCCACCGCCGCCACGCGTCCAGGGCGCCCGGCTCGGCGGTCGCGTCGAAGTACAGGCTGCCCCCGTAGAGCCGCGCGACCGGGAACAGGCCGATCTCCATCCCGGTGACCACGCCGAACGCGCCGCCTCCGCCGCGCACGGCCCAGAACAGCTCGGGCTCGGCCTCCTCCGTCACCTCGCGCAGCCGTCCGTCGGCCGTCACCATGTCGAGCCGCGCCACGTGGTCGGCGGCGAACCCGTACCGGCGGGCCAGCAGTCCCACGCCCCCGCCCAGCGTGTACGACACCGCGCCCACCCCCGGGGCGCTGCCCGACAGGGGCGCCAGCCCGTACGGCGCGGCGGCGTCGATGACGTCCTGCCACGTGGCTCCCGCGCCGACCCATGCCGTCGCCCGGCCGGGATCCACCCGCACACCGCTCAGGCGGCCGGTGGCGATGAGGACGCCGGCCGGCGGACGGTCGTCCCCCGTCCCGGCGGCGCCCTGCTCCCGCCGCTCCGCCCCGCCTTCCCCGCCGCCGGCCACGGCCTCCCCGCCGCCGAGACCCGAGCCGAGGCCGTGCCCTGTCAGCTGGGCCGCGACCCGCAGGCCCCGCCCGGCGGCCCAGGTCACGGCCGCCCGCACGTCCCCGGCGTCCTGCGCCTCCACCACGGCGACCGGGAGGTGGCGGTCCAGCAGCTGCATCCCCGTGCGGGCCGTCTCGTAGCCCTCCGACCCGGGCGCGTGCACCGGCCCGGCGACGAGGGCCGCCAGGGCCTCCGCCGCACGGGCGGCGGACGCGTCCGCCGCCCGTGGCGTGCCGCCCCCGGTACCCGCCGGGCCCCGGTCCCTCGCCGCGTTCTGGATCTGCGACATGTCCGCGCTCCTCTGCGTCTCGTTCACAGCACCACCGTAGAAACCAATGCGGTCACAACGTGACCGCGATGTCCGGCAGACTGGATCCATGAGCGAATCGGTCCGCAAGGGGATGCCCCAACGGCTGCTGCGCCTGCTGTCCCTGCTGCAGGCCAGACGGGAGTGGAGCGGCGCGGAGCTCACCGGGCGCCTCGGCGTCAGCGCGCGCACCCTGCGCCGGGACGTCGAGCGGCTCCGCGACCTCGACTACCAGGTGGAGGGGACCCCGGGCGTCGCGGGGGGCTACCGCCTGGCCTCGGGGAACGACCTCCCGCCCCTGCTCCTGGACGACGACGAGGCCGTCGCCATCGCCCTCGGCCTGGTCACCGTCACCGGGGTCCAGGAGAGCGCGCTGAGGGCCCTGGCCAAGCTCGAACGCGTCCTGCCGGCCCGGCTGCGCCCGCGCCTGGCCGCCGTCCGGGACACCACGTCCGCGGTGGCCCACCCCGCTGCGCCCGCGAGCGCGGACCCGTCGGTGCTCGGCATGCTCGCCGCCCACCGCCGCGACCGCGTGGTCACCGACTTCGACTACCGGGACCGGTCGGGCGCGGTCCGCTCCCGCCGGGTCGAACCCCACCACCTGGTCTCCCACGGCGGGTACTGGTACCTCATCGCGCACGACACCGCCCGCGACGACTGGCGCACCTTCCGGACCGACCGCATCATCGGGCCCCGGGCCACCCACGGGCGGTTCACCCCCCGGGAGCTGCCCGCGCCCGACCCGGCCGCCCACCTGGTGCGGACGTTCGCCGCGGCGACCTACCTGCACACCACCCGGATCACCGTCCGGATGCCGGCCGCCGACGTGCGCGCCCGCGTCCACGGCCCCTTCCCCGGCTGGATCGAGCCCCTGGGGCCGGACACGTGCCTGGTCAGGATCAGCACCGACTCCGTCGACCTGGCCTGCCAGTACGCGCTGGCCGTGCTGGCCCTGGGCGCCGAGTTCGACCTCGACGCCCCTCCCGGGGTGGCCGACCGGCTGCGCGCGCTCGGCGCCCGCCTCGGACACGGCGGCGACCGCTTCGCCGGGCGGCGGGGAGAGCGCTAGTCTCATGGCCGTGAGCTCCTCGACCCCGCACCCCAGCCTGTCCGACGTGATCTCCGCCTTCGAAGAGGTCTATCCGCCCCACTGGGCGGCCTCCTGGGACGCGGTCGGACTCGTGGCCGGCGACCCGGCGCAGGACGTCGCGAAGGTCCTGTTCGCCGTCGACCCGGTCGACGCGGTCGTCGACGAGGCCCTCACCTGGGGCGCGGACCTGATCATCACCCACCACCCGCTGATGCTGCGCGGCGTCACCAGTGTGGCGGCCGACACCCCCAAGGGGCGGATCGTCCACCGCCTGATCCGCTCGGGAACGGCCCTGTACACGGCGCACACCAACGCGGACACCGCCTCGCCCGGGGTCTCCGACGCGCTCGCCCGCGCCGTCGGCGTCACCGGGCCGCTGCGCCCCCTCGACCCCGACACCACCGACCCCGAGGGCCACCGGGGCATCGGCCGGGTCGGCGCCCTCGACCGCCCGGTCGTCCTGCGCGACTTCGCCGCCCAGGTGGCCCGCGCCCTGCCCGCCACGGCCGCCGGGGTCCGCGTCGCCGGCGACCTGGACCGCGTCGTGGGAACCGTCGCCGTGTCCGGGGGAGCGGGGGACTCCCTGCTCGGCGCCGCCCGCGCCGCCGGGGTCGACGTGTTCGTCACCTCCGACCTGCGCCACCACCCCGCCTCGGAGTTCGTGGAGAACCCGGGCGGCCCGGCCCTGATCGACACCGCCCACTTCGCCAGTGAGTGGCCCTGGCTGGCGGACGGGGCGGCCCGTCTCGTGGACGCACTCGGGCGCGCGGGGCAGCCCGGGGGGACTAACGTGGAGACACGCGTCTCGACGACGGTGACGGACGCCTGGTCACAGGCCTTGCCGCACGTCTGAGAGCACACCGCCCCGCGAGGGGCGGCCCCGACACCAATTGCACAGAGCCGCACAGAGTAGGGCGCGGGCGGCGTTCTCGCCTTCCCCAGCCACCCCAGGAGACGTGTACAAGTGAAAGCCGAACCCGCCGCACAGGCCAGACTGCTCCACCTCCAGGAACTGGACTCCGAGCTCCAGCTCCTGGCCCACCGGGCCCGCACCCTGCCGGAGATCGCCGAGGCGGCCGGGCTCAAGGAACGCGCCGACCGGCTCGAGACCGACCTGATCGCCGCGCAGACGAAGGTCTCCGACGTCGAACGCCAGCAGCGCAAGGCCGAGAGCGACGTGGACCAGGTGCGCAGCCGCGCCGACCGGGACGCCAAGCGCCTGGAGTCGGGCCAGATCTCCAACGCCAAGGAGCTGCAGAACCTCCAGTCCGAGATCGCCTCGCTGGGCCGCCGCCAGGCCGAGCTGGAGGAGGTCGTCCTGGAGGTGATGGAGCGGGCGGAGGCGCTGGACGCCACGGTGGCCCGCCTGACCGCCGAGCGAGAGGAGGCCGTCGCCGAGCACACCGCGGTGGTCGCCCGCCGCGACACCGCCGCCGCCGAGATCCAGTGGGACCGCACCCGCGTCGCCCAGGACCGCGAGCGCGTGGCGGGGGAGATCCCCGCCGACCTGCTGGCCCTCTACGACAAGCTGCGCGCCCAGTACGACGGGATCGGCGCCGCGCCGCTGCGCTACGGCCGCTGCGGCGGCTGCAAGCTCGCCCTGAGCACGGTCGAGCTCAACGAGATCCGCGCCCACGCCGCCGACGAGGTCGTGCGCTGCGAGGACTGCCGCCGCATCCTGGTGCGGACCGAGGAATCCGGTCTGGGGGGCCGGGCCGAGCAGTGAGCACCGGCTGGGGAGCCCCCGACACCGCCCCGACCCGGCTCGTCCTGCTCCGACACGGGCAGACGCCCCTGTCGGTGGAGGGGCGCTTCGCGGGCCGGGGCGACATCCCCCTCACCGAGGAGGGCCGCGCGCAGGCCGGGGCGGCCGCGCGCCGCCTGGCCGCGCGGTCGATCGACGCCGTGGTGTCCTCGCCCCTGCTGCGCGCCAGGGACACGGCGGCCCGCGCCGCGGAGGAGCTCGGGCTGCCGGTCGAGGTGGACGAGGGGTTCGTGGAGACCGACTTCGGCGCGTGGGAGGGGCTGACGTTCGCCGAGGCCCGTGAGCGCGCGCCCGAGGCGGTCGACCGCTGGCTGGCCGACCCCGAGGTCGGGCCGCCGGGCGGGGAGAGCTTCGCGGCGGTCGCCCGCCGGGTCGCGAAGGCCCGCGACGCGCTGGTCGAACGCCACCGGGGACGCACCGTCCTCGTGGTCACGCACGTGACCCCCATCAAGCTGACGGTGCAGCAGGCCGTCCTGGCGCCGCTGGCGGCGCTGTACCGGATGCACCTGGACACGGCCTGCCTGACCGAGGTGGACGTCTTCTCCGACGGGCCGATGCTCGTGCGCTCCCTCAACGACACCGCCCACCTGGCCCCGGTCCGGGACGGTTCGGGCCGGGAGGGACCGGAACGGGCGTAGAATGCGGGGCGAGGGGAGTCGGCCAGACGGTCGCGGACCGCGCCAGGTGCGCGGGTTCGAGGAAAGTCCGGACTCCACAGGGCAGGGTGGTCGGTAACACCGACCCGGGGCGACCCGCGGGACAGTGCCACAGAAAACAGACCGCCATCGCTCGCGGTGGTAAGGGTGAAACGGTGGTGTAAGAGACCACCAGCGGCCGGAGTGATCCGGGCGGCTTGGTAAACCCCACCCGGAGCAAGGTCAAAAAGGGAGCCTCCGGGCTCCTGCGCGGATGTTCGAGGGCGGCCCGCCCGAGTCCGCGGGTAGACCGCACCGAGGCCGTCGGCAACGGCGGCCCCAGATGGATGACCGTCCGGTCCCTCCGGGGACCGACAGAATCCGGCTTACCGGCCGACTCCCCCTCCACAGCTTCCTGATCTGCGCCGCAGCGCGGGGGAGCCGACCGTGTTTGCTCTCTGTTTGCTCCGGTCGATCAGGGGGACCGCAGGAGCAGGTCTATCGCCCCGCGTCCCAGCTCCTCATGCTCCGGGAACAGGTGGCCGTAGGTATCGAAGGTCTCCGTGATCGAGGCGTGCGCGCCCGTCGCGATTCGCAAGCGCCACATGCTCGCGGACCAGACTCCTGTCCAGGTCGCGACGTCGTATGTCCCTTGGGACTTGGCCGAAGGCACCGCCATCGTCGAGGAGGACACCGGTCCCGGTGGGACCTACTCTCGGTTGGCCGAGAAGGGGTTCGGTCCTGCGCGCTTCACCGAGGCCATCAGGATTCGTACCGTCACCCCGGAGGAAGCGGACTTCCTGAAGTCCGACCCGGAGCAGCAGGTGTTCGAGATCCTTCACACGGCGTGGGACGAGAACGACCGGGCGGTAGAGATCTGTGTGCATGTCATGCCCACCTACCAGTGGGAGCTCCACTACGAGTGGCCCGCCAACTAGACGACGCCAGGAGATGCCCGGCCACCGTGAGGTGAGCCGGGTTTCTTCATGCCCGGAGTCGGGTGATGAGAAGTTTCCTTACGTCTTCAAGCCCGCACCTGCGGTGCGGGGCAGCCTGCGGCTGGGCTGGGCGGTCGGGTGCGGGACGCGGTCGGGAGGGCGGATGGCCGGGCGCGTTGCTGGCGGCTGCGGCCCCGCGGTTGCCCCGGCAAGAACACAGCCTCCGGCGGGGACTCGGGGATCCAGGAAGCGGGGGCAACCGCGCACGGCCGGGGTCTGCTGTGGCGGTGCGCCCCTCTGCCCTTTCACCCTTCGTCCAGTCAGGGACCTACCACACCGCCCAGGGGCCACAAGGTCGTTCGGACAGTGGGGCGCTCCACCTTGTGGCCCCTGAACGGCGCGGTCGCGCGGGGCGTGGACGAAGGGTGACGGGAAGAGGGACGGGGCGGGAGCGTGGTGGGGAAGGGGGAGGCGGGGGGTGGGCCTGGTTCCTTTGCTGATTCGACCAAGGGGGTCGAGGCGCGGAACGGGAGAGGCGGGCCAGTTCGGGTGTGGGGAGACCAAGCCGCGGGCGGGGTGCGCGGAAAAGGGCCGGCGGGGTGTGCGGGATGGAGAGCGCGCGGGGCCAGGGCGCCGGGGAAGTCGCGGGCACATCTCTACCCGGGGGGCATCCTCCGAGGAGGGCGAGTGCGAAGCGTGTTGATGTACGCGGCAACCAGGAGTGCGCAAGCGCGGTTGCGGACACCCGGGGGTGTCCGGCGGTAGGCGCGCCGCGTCCGCTGCCGCCTGCGTCCCGCGCGGCGCGTCCTCGCGCGCCCCGCCGAGCCCAGTGGGCACGGCGATTCTTCACAGGGTGGGCGAACCAGGGGCAGCAACAGTCCAGGGACACAGGGGGTGTGGTGGACCGACAGCTGGCGGGGCGGGCGGCGGGTCTGCCAGACAACCAGGGCCAGGCGGCAACCATGGAGCGGGGCAGCACACGGAAGGCCGGGCCTCAGGGAAGCGCAGAAATCAGAGAAGAGAGGGAGGCTTTAATTATTTTTTCCATTTTCCATTCTTTGTCTTGCAACGTCGAAAGCCCATGCATGAGTCGAAACTTTTTGGTCGATCCCAAAGTGCTTTCCAGTTGCCTTCTTGAGAACCGCTTGATATTCCTCCATTAGTTCCCATGATATGGCAGAAAAGTCTTCATGTTTCCATCCATAGAGATCCACGAGTTCCGCCTTGGTCAATCGAAAGAAGTTATTTGATTCGTCGTTAAGCTTCTGGTTTTCTGAGTCTGCTTCCTCTGGGTTGAAAATTTCCATGATCTCTTTTTTTCGATTATCTGAGTACTTTTTTCTCTCGTGGTCTATCCAGGACCAGAACGCCTCGGAGTCGGCAACGTCCGGTGAGGCTTTGTGATGATCGGTGCATAGTGGGGCGAAATTTCGCACGTCGTTTGACCCGCCTAGTGCTCGCGGGACTGCGTGTGCTCGTTCGACTGATTTGCTGGTCCAGCAAACCAGGCAACGGAACTCCTTCATTCCAAGGTATTTCATGATTGCCTGTGTGGTTGGGTAAGTCTTCCTTTTGTCTGGCGAGTCTTCTCGCGGCCGATTTTCGAGCTCCCTAAAACCAAATGAGTGCTCATTTTTATCGTCGGTAATAACGAGTTCATGGGGCAGGGGAAGCTGTGGTTTTGGGTTGACGATGTGAATCAGTGGAGTCCTTACTTCCGTCAGATATTGCGCCATTTTTTCAAGGGCAAAGTAGTGGATTAACTCGAAGGCATCGTGATCGAAGCCGCCTTCACTGTTCCTGTGTCCCTGAACGTCGATATACAGCGCCATCTTTTTGCCGGGGAATCTATCCTGACAATTTCTTAGCATGAGAAAAATGCGACTCGCGGCTTTGGTGAAATCTTCTTCGATTGTCATTTCATGCCAAATGCCTGCCATCTTTCCGCTATCTTTTATTTGTTGCTCCCTCTGCTTGTTTATTCTTTTCTTTTTTGTCTTCTTGGGCATCATTTTTTCCTTGCTCGTTGTGGTAGTTCTGGATCGTATAGCTAGCCAGTGACACATGCGCTTGCTTGAGGGCTGTGAACACCAAGAAGCCGCGAAACGAGAACCGGTAAGCAGGCAAAAGCCAAGCTCACCGGTTCAACGAACCGAACGCCTCTGGTGCGTTGCGCGCCCTGTTCATCTCCACGCCTGGTGGCGTTGCCTGCGTTTGCTGTGTGCTTGCTCCGAGGACGGGGAGCACCGAGAAACAGCGAGAAGCCGCGAGACCTGTTGTTGCAGGTAGCGCGGCTTCCGTGGGTATCGGTCGAGGTCAGCGGAACGGGCGTGGTGGAATCCGGCTTACCGGCCGACTCCCCCCTCTCTTAGCCTCTGAACTGCGGATACTTGGAATTTCGTTCGCAGGTCCGCAACCACCGACACCCCTGTTCATCGGCGGATGCCTTGCCCTGTCCGGGCTTGACCCGGGACAGGTGCGGGATGGATCGCGGGGCCTGCGGCAGGCCGGGAAAGCAGGCAGCGGCATGTCTTTCCGCACCTTGCATCCGGACGGGCGGACTCAGCCCGAGGCGTGCAGGTCTTCCGTCCCGCGTCCCTCCCGTTCCCCGGGGAGGGGACGGCGGCGCTCCTCCGTGCGGCCGAGGCGGCGGACCGCCACCACCGACCAGACCGTCACCGCGGCCAGGACCACCCACACCGCCCACATGGGCCACACCGCCCAATGCGCCTCCAGCGCCGGGGTGCACAGACAGAGGGTCACCAGAGACGTCGAGGTGGAGACCACCAGCCACCCGACCGAACGGCGGGCCTGCGTCATCTCTTCCATGAGCCTTCTCCTTGCTCGGGGGTGGGAGCGGGACCCGGAACTCCTTTCTACAGCAGGGCTCTTCCCGTGCATTTTCTGTCGGCTCGCACAGCGCCGGGGTCGGTGCTCCGGCCCGAGGCCCCCGCGGATCCGCCGAGGGGAACGCACGGCAGCACCGACGGCCCGGGGCCGAGACGGACGGTGGGGCGGAGGCCGCGATCGGCCCGCCGCCGCCACCGCCCGGAGCCCTGCCGGGCCCCGGGCGGGAGTGCGACGCGCGCGGCGCGTGGGGGCCGTGGGGTGCGGGAAGTCCTATGGGTACAGGCATACAGCCTGCCGGTGATGGCCTGCCGCCCATGCGCACCGATAGATTGGCCCTTGCGCTCCATACCCCGGGCCGAGTGCCGGAGCGCGTGCGCCCGTGGGCCGACGTCCGGGGTCGACGGCCCGACGGGCATCCGCGTTCACGGGAATGGGTGACTCTTGTTCGACTCCACCGTCTTCTGGGTGGTCCTCTTCGGCCTGCCGGTCCTGGCCATCGTGGCGATCGTCATGCTCGCCTCCTACCAGGCCTCAGGCGTTCAGCAGGACGAGCGTGACGACGCGCCCGGCGACGACTCCTCCAGCAGTTGATCCCCGTCCGCACCCGGTCGGGGGTGCGGAACGGGATCGCCCACGCCCTGCACAGGACGGAACTCCCCGGTCGCGGTGTCCAGCAGGTGGACCCTCGCCGTCTCCAGGTCGTAGTACATCCCCGACAGCTCCAGGTCGCCCGACTCCACGCGTTCGCGCACCACCGGGTATCCCATGAGGTTGCCGAGCTGCTCCTCCACATTGGCCTGGGCGAGCCGCCGCAGCGCCTCCGCGGCGGGCAGGCCGGCCAGCGCCCCGGACGCCTCCCCCGCCCGCACCAGGCTCTCGTGCCCGTTCGCCAGCCAGCGGCACATGTGCGAGGTCTGCGCGTCCCCGGGCTCCTGGTGGGCCTTCTCCAGGAGCGTCTTCATGGCGCCGCAGTGCGAGTGTCCGCACACCACGATCGACGGCACCCGCAGGACGTTCACCGCGTACTCGACCGCCGCGCCCACCGACACGTCGCCGGGGGTGCCCCGCCGGGGCACCAGGTTGCCGACGTTGCGGACGGTGAACAGGTCGCCGGGGCCGCTCGAGGTGATCAGGTTCGGCACCACCCGCGAGTCGGCGCAGGTGATGAACAGCGCGGTCGGGTGCTGCCTGTGGGACAGCCGGCCCATCAGCGAGCGCATCCGGTCGGCGGTGCTGGAGTGGTACTCGCGGGCGCCGGCCGTGAGCAGGCCCAGGGGGTTGACCTCACGCGCGGTCTCCTCGGGGACACGGCGCATGCCCCACGGCGCCCACCAGCGCGCCAGGCCGCCGGGCGCGGTCTTGGAGGCGGGGGCGGAACTGGTGGAGCTGCGCGCGTACCACTTCTCGTGCACCTCGTCGATGTCGACGGCGCCCCCGGTGCGCTCGTGGTCCACGCGCCAGGCGTGGATGGCCTCGAACGCGGCGTGGTCCATGAAGTCCACGTGCAGGTCCAGGTCGACCTGGGCGCCCTCGGGGACGGTGCGCAGCACGTGGGCGAGCCGGGGCACCCCGAGGAAGGTGAGCGAGCCGTGCACCGTGACGTGGACGCGGTTGTCGCGCTCCTCGGTGGTCACGGTCAGCTTGGTGAGCCTGCGCAGGGACACGATCATGGCCAGGGCGAAACCGATGAACACCCCTTCCATGAGGCCCAGGAGCACCACGCCGAACAGGGTCACCAGGTACACGCTGGCCTCGTGGTGGCGCCGCAGGTTGCGCAGGTGGGCGATCGAGACCATCTGGACGCCGATGAACACCAGGAGCGCGGCCAGCGCGGCCATCGGGATCAGCTCGACCACGTGCGCGAAGAAGGCGACGAACAGAAGGATCCACACACCGTGCAGGATGGTGGACCGGGGCGTGTGCGCCCCGGCGCGCACGTTGGCGGTGCTGCGCACGATCACGCCCGCGACGGGCAGGCCGCCCAGGGCGCCGCTGACGGTGTTGGCCGCGCCCTGGCCGAAGAGCTCCCGGTTGAGCATGATCCGGCGGCCGTTGTGCAGGCGGTCCACGGCGATCCCGGCGAGGAGGGACTCGACGCTGGCGACCAGGGCGACCGTGGCGACGGCGACGGCGATGCCGTGCCACTGCCCGGACGCGGGGAGCACCGGTCCGTTCCAGGCGTCCGCCAGGGAGTCCGGGAGGGAGACGGTCTCCACCCTCCAGCCCCCGACGGTCGCGATGGCGGTCGCGGTGCCCACCGCGACCAGCGCGGCCGGGACCACCGCCGGGCGCAGCCTCCCGAAGGACGGCAGCTTGTTCCAGGTGAACATGATCGCGATGGTGATGACGCCGACGGCGACGGCGGCGGAGTGGTTGTGCGCGATCTGGTGGGGGAGGTCGGCGATGTTGGCCACCGCCGAGCTCTGCGGGGCCCCGCCCAGGACCACGTGCAGCTGGGCGAGGGCGATGGTGACGCCCACCCCGGCCAGCATGCCGTGCACGACGGCCGGGGAGACGGCCAGGGCCGCGCGGGCGATGCGCACGGCCCCGAGGACGAGCTGGACCAGACCGGCGAGCAGGGTGATGAGGCAGGTCACCCGCCAGCCGTAGGTCGCGATGAGGTCGGCGACGATGATCGTCAGCCCGGCCGCCGGGCCGCTGACCTGCACCATCGAACCGCCGACGAGTCCGGCGACGATGCCGCCGACGACGGCGGCGATGATTCCTGCGATGAGGGGGGCGCCTGAGGCGACGGCGATCCCGAGTGACAGTGGGACGGCGACCAGGAAGACCACCAGGGAGGCGCCGACGTCGGCGGCGACCCCCTTGCGGTCCTTGTGGCTGCCCGGTGGCGCCGCGGTTGCGGGCGGTGCGTCGGGCTGTACTCCCTGGGCGTCGTTGCGCATGGTTGCTCCGTTCGGGTTGGACCAGGCAAATGAGGCGTAGGCGCACGGGGACGACGGTGTCCGGATCGGGGGGTGTGCGGGTGAACGCGTGAACACGACGGAACCCCGAAGGGTCGCCTGTCAATCACCAACTGTAGTCAACTTCCGTAGCTCAGGGTTATCATCTGTGTGGTTTCAGTGGCTGTTTTCTCGGCTTCACAAGGCGTGGGGACAAATCAGGACAGAAAAAACACCGAGGTGACGGGGTTGTCCCGTGCACCTCGGTGATGTGAAGCGGTGGGGCCGGACGGGGTCCGGCGGCGCGGGCCGGTCACGGCGCGTCAGCGCCGCCCGGACCGCACCGGGTCAGCGGAAGCGGCCGTCCTCGTACCCGCCCTCGTAACGCTCCTGGCCGTGACCCCGCTGGTCGTAGGGCTGTTCGGGCGGGTAGGGGCCCGGAGCCCCGGGGCCGTCCGGCCGTCCCTCGTCGCCGTGCTGTTGCCACCCGTCCAGCGGCGGGTAGCCGCCGTAGTCGGGCTGCTGCGGCTGTTGCGGCTGCTGGGCCGGGTAGGAGCCGCCCAGCATCTCGGAGTAGCCGCTGCCCGGGCCGCCGGGGCCGGGCGGTCGCCCGAACCGGTCCCCCTGGTCCTGGTAGCCGCCGTAGCCCGGCGGGACCTCGCCGCGCAGCTGCTCGGCGGGGTAGCCGCCCGTGGGCGGGAGCGGAGGGTAGCCCTGCGGGCCGCCCGGGTACGCAGTGCCGTCCTGTCCGCCCGGGTGCCCGGGGTGGCCGACGGGCCCGCCGTTGAAGGGGGAGGGCACGCCGGGCGCCGGAGCCTCCCGCTCGGGTCCGGCGTGGGAGCCGGGCGCCGTCGGTCCGCCGGCGGAACCGGGGCCTCCCGGAAGCCCGGGGCCGCCGCCCTGCACGCCGGGAACGGTGGGCGCGCTCGGGGATCCGAACGTGCCGCCGCTCTCACCCCACAGGGGGGTGTTGCCGTCGGGGTAGGAGGGGCGCTGGTGGTTGCCGGTGTCGTAGGAGGACCGTGTGTGGGTGCCGGTGTCGTAGCCGGAGCGGGTGAAGGAGTCGGTGTCGTAGGAGGGGCGGGTGTGGTTGCCGGTGTCGAACTCGGGGAGTCCGGTGCCCGTGTGGTCCCCCCGTGTGTGGTTGCCGGTGTCGTAGGAGGGCCGCGTGTGGGTGCCCGTGTCGTAGCCGGGGAGTCCGGTGCCCGTGTGGTCCCCCCGTGTGTGGGTGCCCGTGTCGTAGCCGGAGCGGGTGAAGGAGTCGGTGTCGTAGGAGGGGCGGGTGTGGTTGCCGGTGTCGAACTCGGGGAGTCCGGTGCCCGTGTGGTCCCCCCGTGTGTGGTTGCCGGTGTCGTAGGGGGACCGCGTGTGGGTGCCCGTGTCGTAGCCGGGGAGTCCAGTGCCCGTGTGGTCCCCCCGTGTGTGGGTGCCCGTGTCGTAGCCGGAGCGGGTGAAGGAGTCGGTGTCGTAGCCGTTCTCGGACCGGGGGGCCGCCGGGTAGCCGCCGCCCAGGGGGTCAGCGGAGCCGCTCCCGCCGAACGGGGGCGTCGTCGCTCCGGCCCCGGGGGAGGAGGGGCCGCCGTAGCCGAAGTCGGAGCGCTGGTGTGCGCCGGTGTCCATGCTGGACCATATCGGCGAGTCGACGTCGGAGCCGTGCGCCGGGGTCGTGGCCCGGAACCCCGGGGAGAGCGGGTCGCTCGCGGCCGGGCTCTCCGGGCGGCCCGCGCCCGGGTAGTCCGACCGGCCCGGCGACGCGCCGCCGTAGGACGGGAGGCCGCCGAGCGGGGAGCCGGTCCCCGTCGCCGTGCCGGGACCGCCGAGCGGGTCGTGCGAATCCGGGGTCCCCAGGGGCGAGGGGCCCGCCAGGGGGTCGGTCCGCGGCTGGGAGTAGGAGGCCCCGGGCGTCCACGAGCCCGGGCCGAGCGGGTCGTCGTCCCGGGAGGCGGAGGCCGCGGGCGCGGCGTGCTGCGCCGGGGGCAGGCCCTGCGCGGGCGCGGCTCCCCGGGGCGGGGTGAGGGCGGAGCGCTCCGGACGCGGCGGGAGCGCGCGCTCGTCCGGGCCGAGCGGGTCCGGACCGGCCGCGCCGGACTGTCCGTGCCTGCCCGACCGTCCCGCCGGCTCGTCCGCCTGGGGGGCGGCCTGCTCCTGCCCCAGGCTCGCCAGCATCGCCAGGTCGGCGGAGGGGCCGCCGGCCCCGGTCGCCGCGGGCAGGATCGTGGTCGCCCCGGGGGGACCGGACTCCTCCTCGAAGTCCTCGTACCCGTCGTCGTAGTCGTCTTCCTCGTACTCGTACGCGGTGACGCTGGGGCTCCGGTCCTCGCGGTCGCCGCGGCGACCGCGGGGCTCCGAGGAGCGCTGGGCCGGGCCGTCCTCGCTCAGGCTGGACCAGAAGTCGTTGTCGGACAGGCCGTCCGCGTCGTCATCGTCGTCCCAGTCGACCTCGCGCTTGCGCCGACCCTTGGAGCGCCTCTCCGACCGGCCGCCGCCGTCCTGGTGCCCGCGGCGGGACCGCCCGCGCGGGGCGGGTTCCTCGTCGCCGCGGTCCTCGGGGAGGTCGCGTTCCCGTGCGCGGTCGGGGTCGCGACCGGAGTCCTCGGTGTCGTCGTACTCGTATTCGTCGTCGTAGTCGTCCTCGCGGGAGCCGACGCTCAGAGCGCGCATGCCCAGCAGGAGCAGGACGAGCACGGCGAGCACGACGATGACGGCGATGATGATGATGACGGTGACGGTCATGGTCTACGCACTACCTTGGGGAGGTCGGCCGCGCCCGGATCGCACCGGGGACCGGAGTGTCGGGAACCGGCCGGGGATGTGCGGCGGCCGCCTGGTTCCGTGATGGCCCGGTCTGCCCGACCTGCGTGGCACGAGGGGTGCAGGTGGTCCGGTGCGGTTCCAGGTCGGTGCGCCGCGCGGCGAGTGGACGGGAATCGGTCATCTGAAATGGGGCGAGGGGCACTGCCCCACTGTATGCGCTGTCGCGCCCCGTGTGCAGAGGGCGATGGATGCTTCCTGGGCGGATCCCCGGGGCCCCGGTTTCCCGGGACCACGGGGATCCGGGGCGCCGGCGAGGGGCTCCTATGGCCTATGTCACCCGGCGTTGGTCGTGACCAGGGACCCGCGGGCGACGGCCTGGTCGGCGATGGCGTCCAGGGCCGCGTCCAGTGACGCGCCCTCCGGCAGGTCCAGCGGGTTCGCCAGCGCGTACACGGTGAACCTGTACTCGTACGACGCCTCCGGTTCCGGGCACGGCGCCCCGTACTCCGCGACGCCCTGGGAGTTCTGCCCCTGCTTGGCGTCGGCCGGAACGCTGTTCTGCCGCAGCTCCACCAGCTGCGGGTCCAGGTCGTAGACCACCCAGAACACCTGGGCCACCTGGGGGTCGTCGACCACCAGGGCGATCGAGCCCGCCTCGTCGGGCAGTCCCGACCAGCTCAGCGGCGGCGAGGAGGCCTCCTGCGCCTCCTGCTCCCCACCGTCCGCCGAAGCGCCCTCCGAGGCCCCCTCGCAGGTGTAGGCCGCCGGAAGCGGCTGCCCCTCCTGCATCAGGGGGCTGGTGACGTTGATGTCGTCGGGCATGTCACCGTTCTGCCCCGGGGCGAGGATGCCGCAACCCGTGGTCAGGACCAGTGCGGCCCCCGCCGCCACCGCGCCCGCGAGCGCTGCGGGGGACGTGCGGGCCGTGCGCGCACCGGTGGACCGGGGGGAGGGGAGGGCCGGGAACAATGGGAACTCCTGCTGGACTTTCGGGCCGTGGAGGCGGGACTCGCTGTGAACCGGCACGGCGTCGGGAGGACACCCGGCGCCGGGCTCGGGGAGGGAACGCGGGGGAGCCGCCACAGGGCTCCGGCGACACGTTCCTGAGCGAACCCTACTGTGGTCAGGCGGGCGTTCGGGCGGCCGTCCCGGCCCGCGGGCCCCGCCACGGCCCGCCGACGGGCCCGGGACCGGGCCCTCCGGAGCACGGCTCCGCGCACTCCCCGGGCGGATCGGTGATCATGGGTCGGTGCGGTTCTCCATCCTTGGGCCCCTCCTGGTGCACGACGCGACCGGAAGGCCCGTCACCATCGGCGGCGCGCGGCTGCGCGTCCTCCTCTGCCTCCTCCTGCTCCGCGCCGGGCGGCGCGTGCCCGTCGAACAGCTCGTCGACGGCATCTGGGCGGGCGACCCCCCGGCCTCGGCGGGCAACGCCCTCCAGGCGCTCGTCTCCCGTCTGCGCCGGGCCCTGGGCACAGGCGCCGCCGTCGACGGCGACGGCACGGGCTACCGGCTGGACGTCGACCCCGGACAGGTCGACCTCGACCGCTTCGAGGACCTGGCCGCGAAGGGCCGGGCCCACCTCGTCGCCGGTCGGCCCGCCGACGCCGAACGGGACCTGGGCGGGGCGCTCGCCCTGTGGCGGGGGCCGGCGCTGTCCGACCTGACCGCGCACGGCATCGCCGAGGACATCGCGCTGGGCCTGGCCGAGACCCACCGGTCCGCGGCCGAGGACCACCTGGCGGCCCGCGCCGACCTCGGCCGCCACGCCGAGATCCTGCCCCGCGTCGAGGCGCTCGCCCGGCGGGAGCCGGACCGCGAGCGCCCCGTCGAGCTGCTCATGCGGGTGCTGGCCGCGACCGGGCGCACGGCGGACGCCCTGGCCGCCTACGAGCGCTTCCGCGGCCGCCTCGCCGACAACCTGGGCCTGGACCCCTCGCCCCAGCTGCGCGACACCCACCTGCGGCTGCTGCGCGGCGAGTTCGACGCGCCCTCCCCCGGGCCCGCCACCCCGCCGAACCTGCACCTGCCCGCCACCCTGACCGGTTTCGTGCCGCGCGACGCCGAGGTCGGAACCGCCGTGGGCCTCCTCGCCACGGAGCGCCTGGTCACCCTGACCGGGCCCGGCGGGGCGGGGAAGACGCGCCTGGCGATCGAGGCCGCCACCGCCCTGGCCGCACGCGCTCCGCACCTGCTCGCCCGGGGAGGCTGGTTCGTCGAACTCGCGTCCAGGTCCGGCGCCGACGTCCCGGACGCCCTGGCCGGCGCCCTGGGACTGCGCGAGTACGCCATGCTCCGGGCGGCGTCCTCCCGGGCGCCGGTCCCCCCGCTGGAACGGGTCGCCTCCCACATCGGCGACCGTCCCGCGCTCATCGTGCTCGACAACTGCGAGCACCTCGTCGAGGACGTCGCCAGGGCCGTGGAGCCCCTTCTCGCCCGCTGCCCCCGCCTGCGCGTCCTGACCACCTCCCGCGAACCCCTCGGCGTCCCGGGCGAACAGCTCGTGCCCGTGCCCTCCCTGGAGCTGCCGCCCGAGGGCGCCGACGCCGCGAAGGCCGTCACCTACCCCTCCGTCGTCCTGTTCGCCGAGCGGGCCGCCTCGGTGCGCCCCGGCTTCGCCGTCACGCCCGGCAACGTCGCCCACGTCGTCCGGGTGGCGCGGGAGCTGGACGGCATGCCCCTCGCCCTGGAGCTGGCCGCCGCCAGGCTGCGCTCCATGACCGCCGCCCAGCTCGCGGAGAGGCTGTGCGACCGTTTCCGGCTGCTCACCGGGGGCAGCCGGGGCGCGCTGCCGCGCCACCGCACGCTGAGGGCCGTCGTCGACTGGAGCTGGGAACTCCTCGACGAACCCGAGCGGCGCCTGCTGCGGCGCCTGTCGGTCTTCGCCGGCGGCGCGACCCTGGAGGCCGTCGAGCGGATCTGCGCCGACCCCGCGCCGGACCCCGGCGCGGAGGGACGGGTGGGCGGCCGGGACGTGTGGACCGTCCTGTTCTCCCTGGTGGACAAGTCGCTCGTGATCGCCGAGAACCCCGTCGGCGAGGACGCGCCGCCCCGCTACAGGCAGCTGGAGACCGTCCGCGCCTACGCCGCCGAGAGGCTGGCCCTCAGCGGTGAGGAGGTGCGCGTGCGCGACACCCACGCGCGCCACGTCCGCGACCTGTGGCGCGCGGCGGACCCGCTCCTGCGCGGGCGGCGCCAGGGCGAACTGCTTGCGCGCCTGGCCCCCGAGTCCGCGGACCACGGCGCGGCGGTGCGGTGGGCGGTGGAGCGCGCGGACGCCGGGCTCGCCCTTGACCTGGTCGAGCACACCCAGTGGTACTGGACCCTGGGAGGGTCCTGGCGCCGGCTGGTCCGCTGGTCGGAGGCCGTCCTGGACATGCTCGGCGGCCGCGTCCCCGAGGGCAGGACCGTCGCCTACGCCAGCTGCCTGTTCCACCGGGCGGGCGACGGTTCGACGCACCACGCCACGGTGGAGGCGGCGATCAGGGAGGTCGAGGAGCTCGTCGCGGCGTCGGGCGGGCGGGTCGAGCGCCATCCCGTGCTCGTCCACTGCCTGCTGTACAGGGCGATGCTCCAGGGGCGGTCCGGTGACGCCTACGAGCGCCTGGCCGCGGCCCTGGACCAGCCCGACCCCTGGATGCGCGCGATGGTGCGCGTCCTGCTGTCCCTGCTCGACGCCGTCACCGGCCACACCGGCGAGTCCGCGGGCAAGGCGGAGGCCGCCCTGGAGGAGTTCCGTGCCTGCGGCGACGCCTGGGGAGCGTGCCAGGCGCTCGCCCAGCTGGTGGACGTGTACCGCTTCGAGGACCTCGAACGCTGTCGCGAGCTGCTGACCGACGGGATGCGGCTGGCCTCGGAGTCGGGCCTGACGGGGATGGCGGCGGTGTTCCGGGTCCGGCGGGCCCAGACCCTCACCGACCTCGGGGAGCTGGACGCGGCCCGTCGGGACCTGGGTGCGCTGTCCGACTTCGAGGACCCGGTCCAGGACGAGCACAGGGTGCTGCTGTCGCTGGCGGAGGCGCACTGGCTCGGCGAGGCGGGGGAGCTGGGGCGCGCCCGCGAGGTCGTCGACCGGATGCGGCGGGAGCTGAGCGGCCTGGGCGGGTTCTCTCCGGTCTACCTGGAGGGGGGCCTGGGGGCCATGTCCGCGCTCCTGCACTGGAAGGCCGGGGAGCGGGAGGCGGCCTGGCGGGACATCGGCCGCGCGTGGTGGACGGCCTCCCACGGGCTGCGCCCCGTCTGCGCGGAGATCCTGGACGTCTTCGCGATGATGCTGGCGGGGGAGGAACCGCGCCGGGCGGCCCGCATGCTCGGGTACGCCGAGGGGCTGCGCGGCGTCCCCGACCGCACCACACCGTTCGTGGTGCGGGCGCGGGAGCGGGTGCGCGCGGCGCTGGGCGGGGCCGCGTACGAGCGGCTGGCCGCGGAGGCGAGGGGCACGGACGAGGACGAGGTCCTGGCGGGTGTGGGCGAGTGGCTGGCCCCGCTCGTGCCCGACCACAGGCCGGGGAGCCGGCGTTCCGGCCGGTGACCGGGCGCGGGGGCGCGCCGGAGGGGCCGCGCCGCCCCCGGGGCCGGGGGCGGCGCGGCGGGCGCCGCTCAGGTGCGGCGGCGGTACGCCCACACGGCGAGCGGGAAGAAGACCGCGGTGAAGATCGCGGACCACGCCACCGTCCACAGGACCGGGCCCGTGGCGTCGCCCGTGCCGAGCATCAGGGCCCGCATGGCGTCGACGACGTGGGTGACCGGGTTGTTCGCGGCGACCGCCTGCAGCCAACTGGGCATGTCCGCCGGGGCGACGAACGCCGAGCTGCTGAAGGTCAGCGGGAACATGAGGATCATCCCGAACGCCTGTACGGCCATCGGCGTGCGCACGATCATGCCGACGAAGGCCGACATCCAGCACAGCGCGAACGCGAACAGCAGCACCAGGCCGGCCGCCACGACCACGCCGACCACGCCGCCCTCGGGGCGGAAGCCGATGAGCATGCCGACCAGGAGCACCATCACCACGGTGATCGTGTACCGGGCCAGGTCGCCGAGGATCGCGCCGGTGAGCGGTGCCGACCGGGCGATGGGCAGCGACCGGAACCGGTCGAAGATGCCCTTCTCCACGTCCTGGCTCAGCGAGAAGCCCGTGCCCAGCGTCGCGAAGATGACCGACTGGGCGATGATGCCGGGCATCAGGAAGTCGCGGTAGGCCTGCCAGTCGCCCATCATCGCCTGCCCGAAGACGAAGACGAACAGGGTCACGAACATGACCGGCTGCAGTATCAGCCCCAAGACCTCCTCGGGGTTGGCCTTGATCTTCAGGACACTGCGCCAGGCCAGCTGGAGGCCGTTCCGGATCGTGCCCAGCGGCGTGATCCTCGCCGGGATCGCCGGGGCGCCCCCGGGTTCCGCGGCCCGGGTCCGGGTCGTCACGGTACTCATGCTCTGGCCCCCTCGTCCGCGGACGCGTCCGCGGTCTCCTCTTCGGCGGTGTGCCCGGTCAGGGCGAGGAACACCTCGTCCAGGCTCGGCTTGCGCAGCGACAGCTCGGCGACCGCCACGCCCTGCTCGTCCAGGCGTCGCACCACCTCGGGCAGGACGCCCGAACTGGTGACCGGGACGCTGGCGAGCAGGCCGTCGGAGACGACGGGCGTGCTGGTGACCGCCTCGATGATCCTCGTCGCCAGGGAGATCTGCCCGGGGTCCACCGTGCGCAGTTCGAGCACCTGGTTCCCGGCCCGGCTCTTGAGCTCCTCCGGGGTCCCCCTGCTGATCATCCGGCCGTGGTCGAGCACCATGAGGTCGTCGGCCAGCTGGTCGGCCTCCTCCAGGTACTGGGTGGTGAGCAGGACGGTCACGCCGTCGTCCACCAGCCCGCGCACGACCTCCCACAGGCCGTTGCGGCTGTGCGGGTCCAGCCCGGTCGTGGGCTCGTCCAGGTACAGCAGGGCCGGGCGGCCGACCAGGCTCGCGGCCAGGTCGAGCCGTCGTCGCATGCCGCCCGAGTAGGTCTTGGCGGGGCGGTCCGCGGCGTCGGTGAGCTCGAAGCGCTCGAGCAGCTCCGCGGCGCGGGCCCGGGCGTCGGCCCCGCCGAAGCCCAGCAGGCGCGCGATGAGGAGCAGGTTCTGGGTGCCGGTCAGATCGGCGTCCACGGCCGCGTACTGGCCCGTCAGGCCGATGAGCCGGCGGACCTCGTGCGGTTGGCGGACCACGTCGAAGCCGCCGACCTCGGCGTGCCCGCCGTCGGGTCTGAGCAGGGTCGCCAGGATGCGCACCATCGTGGTCTTGCCGGACCCGTTGGGCCCCAGAACGCCGAGCACGGCCCCCGTCCTGGCCGTCAGGTCGACACCGTCCAGGGCGCGTTTCCCCTTGAACTGCTTGACCAGGCCCTCCGCGCGGATGGCGTCAGTCATCGTTCCTCCGTTTCAACGTTCGTCCACCAGTGTGACGAGCCGGGCTGACAGAACGCTGACAGAGTTCCCGCGCTCCTGGGCGGCCGTGCGGGGAGGCCCGCGGGGAGGGGCCTTCGGACACGGAGGGCCTAAACTCGTGCAGGTGATGAACACCCCGCCGTACGACGCCATTCCCGACCCGGACCGGCCCCGGGGCGGCCCCGAACCAGGGGACGGGGAGGCCGCCCGGCTGCGGCCCCCGGAGAGCCGCGTGAGCAGCAGGGCGATCGGGGTGTGGACCCTGAGGATCCTGTTCGGGTCGGTGTTCACCCTCGTCCTGCTCAGCGCGGCCGCCTGGGGCGCCTCGTCGCTCGGCTGGGCCTGGATCCCGTTCCGCGTGCAGGACAACGCGTGGCTGCTCCCGCTCGCCTACGGGGTGTACGCGCTGCTCAAGGTGGCGATCGTGCCGTCCTGGCGGTACAGGGTGCACCGCTGGGAGGTGGCCGGGGACATCATCTACACACGGGTGGGCTGGATCAGCCGCACCTGGCAGCTGGTGCCCGTCAACAGGCTGCAGACCGTCGACCACACGCAGGGATGGCTGGAGCGCGTGTTCGACGTGGCCACGCTGGAGGTGCAGACCGCCTCCTACGCGGGTTCGTCCACGATCGAGGGGCTGGACGCCGGGCAGGCGCGCCGCCTGAGCGAGGACCTCGCGGTGCGCGCCGGAGCGCTGAGGGACGACGCGACCTGATGGGCACGGAGCAGGAGGACGGCGGTCGCGCCGGACAGCACGGGGAACGGCACGGGTCCGGGGCGAGCGGCGCCCGGGACAGGACCGGCCGCGGCCCGCAGGGGGGCCGCGGCGCGCGGCCCGCGGAAGGGGACGGCGCGGCACGCGTCCGACCCGGGGAGGGCGCACCCGCGCACGGCGGTCCCGGGACGGAGCCGCACCCGGCGCCCCCGCCCGAGGGGCCGGTCCCGGCCGGGGGCTGGGTCGCCCCGGGGAGCACGCCCGCGCCCCGGGACCCGGGGCGCGCGGCGGGAGGCGCGGTCCCGGCCGGCCCGCCGGAGGTGTACGGCCCATCGGTCCGGGGCGCGGGGAGCCCGCCGCAGGGGTGGGGCGACCGGCCCCGGACCGGCCCCGGCGCCGTGCCGGGGCACGGGCGGCCGGCTCCCGCCCCGGAGCCGTACCGCGGGGGTCCGCCGCGTCCCGCGCCGCCCCGCACGGCCGCTCCGCCCGGTGTCCCGCCCCACGGAGCCGCGCCCCACGGTGCAGAGCCCCAGGGCCCTCCGCCGTACGGCGTTCCTCCCGGGGGCGCCCCGTGGCACGGCCCCGCGCCCCACCCGGGCGCGCCCGGCGGCGCGCCCCCGCACGGCGCCCCGCCGCACACCGGGCCCCCGCACGGGGCCGCTCCGCGCGCCTGGTGGGGGCCCGCGCCGGAGGAGGGACCGGAGGCGGGGGGCGCTCCCGGCGGACGGGCCCGGGACGCGGCGCCCTTCCTCCCACCGGAGCGGGCGCGCCGGATCAGCCCCCGGAGCATGGTCGTGGGCCCCATCAACCAGCTCAAGGGCCTCCTGTTGCCGATCGCCGCGGGACTGGTGCTGGGCGGGTTCAACGCCTGGGTGCTGGGCGCCACGGGCGCCACCGTCGTGGCGCTGCTCGTCGGCGGGTTCGTCACCTGGAGGACCACCCGCTACGAGGTCGGCGAGGACCGGCTGGAGATCCGCAAGGGGCTGATCAGGCGCTCCCGGCGCACGATCCCCCTCGAACGCGTCCGCGGCGTCGACGTCACCAGCACGCTGCTGCACCGCCTCCTCGGTGTCGCCGTGGTGCGCATCGAGGCGGCGGCCGGATCGGCCGCCGCGACCGAGGACGGCAAGCTGGACGCGGTGGCGGCGGACGAGGCCGAGCGCCTGCGCCGCGTCCTGCTGCACCGCAAAGCCGTCCTCACCGGGCAGGAGTCCGGTCCCCGGGCGGCCCCTGACGGCGGGGCGCCGGAGGCGTGGGAGTCGGCGCGGGGGGAGGCGCAGGCTCCGCCGGTCCCGGAGGACGACACCGTCACGTACTTCGCCATGCCGCGCTCCTGGTACCTGTACGGGGCGCTCAGCCTGGGGTACCTGCTCACCCCGTTCGCGGTCCTGGCCACCCTCTTCGGTACGGTCCAGCAGACGGCGGGAGAGCTGGCCAACGACTTCGTCGTGGACTGGGTCACCTCGTCGGACAGGGGCTTCCTCCTGGTGGCGGCCCTGGTCTTCGCGGGTGTGCTGGTGCTGCTGATGCCGGTGTTCGCCGTGGTCTCCTACGCCCTCACGCACTGGGGGTTCTCGCTCCGCGGGCGCGACGGCTCCCTGGTGGCCGAGCGCGGGCTGTTCACCCGGCGCAGCGTCACGCTGGAGAGGCGCCGCATCCGCGGCCACGAGCTCCTGGACACCCCCCTCGAACGCACGCGCGGCGCCGTGCGTCTGCGCGCCATCGTCACCGGCCTGGGCGACGCCGCCAACCGCGCCGTGCTGCTCCCGACCGGGCCCCGTCCCGTGGTCGAGGACGTGGTCGGCCGGGCGCTGGCCCTCTTCGGGGGCACCCTGAAGCGCCATCCGCGTGCTGCCCTGTTCCGGCGGCTCACGCGGTCCGTCGGGCCGTTCGCCCTGGTGGCGGTGGTCGCCGCGGCCCTGGGAGCGGAGTGGCTCGCGGTGGCGGGCGCCGTCCTCGCCGTGCTGGGGATCCCCCTGGGCGTGGACCGCTACCGGGCCCTCGGCCACGGGTACGACGGCGAGCGGGTGAGCGTCCGCTCCGGTTCGCTGAGCCGGAGCCAGGCGACGGTGGAGCGCTCGGCGGTGATCGGCTGGACCTGGAGGCAGACCCTCTTCCAGCGGGGACCCTCCCTGGCCGACCTCCAGGTCACCGTGGGGGCGGGCGCGGGGGGCTACACCGTCCAGGACGCCTCGATCGGTGAGTCGGTGGCCTTCGCGGCGCAGGTCACCCCGGAGATGGTGCGACCGTTCCTGGAGGATCCCGGCACGCCGGGGCGCAAGGGCTGAACCCGCCCCGCGCCGGCGGGGCGGCCCGGCCCCCGCACCGGGGCGGGAACGCCGGAGGGCGACCGTGCCGTGCGGCTCCGGTCGCCCTCCGCCGAGGCGGGCCGGGGAGCGCGGCCGCCCCCGGCGCCGTCGACGCGCCTACTCGTCCTTCTTGGACCCGAACATGATCTCGTCCCACGAGGGGACCGATGCGCGTCGGCCGCGGCCCTTGCGCTTGGCCGCGGCGCGGTCGTTGCTCCCGTTGGCGACCGCCGGCACGGCCGCGGGGCTCGCGGGCGCCGGGTCGGCGGCGCGGCGGGGGGTCCCGGTGTCGTTGAGGTCCATGGTGGCCCGGCGGCGCCGCGCGGCGGGCCGCGGCTGGGCCGGGGGCTCGGCCGCCGGCGGTGCGGTGTCGGGTTCGGCGGCGCGTGCCGGACGGCCCTCCGGCGGCCACTCGGGAGACGGGCGGCGCTCGGGGCGCGGGGGCCTCTCCTCCGCGCCGTGGTCCCCGTAGGCCGCGGGCGCCGACGGCTGGGGCGCGGGGCGCCTGTCGGGCTCGGGGGCCCGGGGCTCGGGTTCGGCACGCGGCCCCCCGAAGGAGTGCTCGGGGCGCGTTCCGCCCGGTCGTTCCGCCCGGTCGTCCCACTCCCGGACGCGTTCGGTGGGCAGGCGGCCCGTGGGGCGGCGCTCGCCCTGGCGCTCGCCGGGGGCGCGGTACTCCGAGGGGCGGCGCTCCTCCTCGCGGAGCCCGTCGGCGGGGTGCGCGTCGGACGGGCGGAACTCGGCGGGGCGGCGCTCCTCCGGCCTGTACCGCGACTCGCGGCGGGGGTCGCGGTCCGGGTCGGCGTCCCCGTCGCGGCCGTCCGCACGCGGGCCGGGGCGGCGGTGGCCGGCCTGCTCCGAGCCGGGCACCTCGAACCGGCGCCGGCGCTCGTCGCGGACGGGGTCGCCGAACCGGTCGGTCTCGGGCCGGGCAGCCCGGACGGGGGGCAGCGGATCGTCGAGGGGTTCCTCCCGGGGAGCCCGGCGGGCCGGGGCGTGGTCGGGGCGCCGCTCCGCCGCCGACTGCGCGTCCATCCGGGGCAGGTGCGCGGGGGCCTCGCTCCGGCGCGGTGCGAAGGGCGTCACGTTCGCGCCGGGGGCGGACGGCGTGTCCGGCTCCGGCGAGGAGAACCGCGCGGCCTCCTCGTCCGCGGGCACCACGCTGTTGTGTCTGGGCTCGTACAGCCAGTGGGCGACGCGTTCCTCGCTGCCGTGCAGGAAGACGAGCTTGAGCTGCCACGAGCGGTCCTCGCGCTTCCACGAGTCCCACACGGCGTCGCCGGTCTCCAGCTGGTGCGCGCCGATCCGCTTGGCGACAAGGTCCCCCAGGGAGGGGCCCGGGCCGGCGTCGCCGTGCGCCCGCACGGTCGCGCGCTGGGCCTGCTGGGCGATGTACTCGCGTTCCTGGAGGACGGGGCCCTCGAACCAGCGGACCCGTTCGATCGGTATGCCGGAGATCTCGGAGATGGCCTCCGCGGTCTCGCCGGACCGGATGCGGGCCTGGATTTCCTTGGGGCGCAACGGATTCTCCACTTCGATCTCGTACTGGCCGAGCCGGGAGAACTGGCCGCGGACTGCGGCGCGGAGACGGTCGTCGACGGGCAGCATGAAACGGGTTCCACGGCCGGCGCTGGCGAGCACCAGGTAGGTGCCGTCCTCGCTCACGGCCACGAGGCGAAGCTCGTGCATCGCCCTCCCTTTCGCGTCCCGTCGAGGGTAGGTCCCGCGACCCGGTCCCCGCGTTCTCCAAGTCTGGTCGGCCGACAGCGGTTCGGCCAGTACCGCGCCCGGCATGTCCGAACTGTGCCCGCCTCCCGTTCCGTGGCACTGACCACGGTGGGAGCCGCCCCGGGTGCCCGGGGCGCTCACGGTCGCTTCCGCTGCCAATCTTGGCACGCTGAGCCTTCGGCGACCGGGAGCGATCGGGGGGAATGTCGCCGATCCCGTGCGAAGGCTCCGCGGTGATGGTATCCCGGGGCCCCTGAATCACCCCAGGTATGGGAAAAACTCCGATCTCGGTCCGGGGGCTGGTCGGACGACACCCCTCTTCGGCAAACCGACACGCCGACCTATGCCGGAGAGTGATGCTTCTTATGTCTTGGCGTTATCGGAACCCGGGGCCCCTTAGGGTGAGTTATCCATCTATGGGCGAAATGTGATGTTTGGTGACTGTGGGGCCGTATGCCCCACCACACGCGCATCCCGCCAGTACGAGTTCCCGTCGCGCCCCGCGCGGCCGACCGAGGAGGGGCGACCGGATGGGTCGGACCGGACACGACGACGACAACGAGGCGGAGGAGGGCGCCGGTAAGAAGAAGCGGATCGAACTGAGCGTCTCCCAGGTCGCGGGCGCCGGCGCGGCCACGCTCGCCGCCGCGACCGCGGCCTCGTACCTCAACGTGTACGGCACGGTCGTCGGCGCCGCCGTCATGGCCACGCTCAGCACCCTGGTCAGCCCCCTCCTCCAGCACTGGTTCTCCCGCAGCGGCGAACAGGCCAGGCAGCTGGCGGGGAAGGCGGTCGGCCACACCGAGGCCGGTCCCGTGGCGCCCGGGGCGCCCGTGGCCCCCTTCCCGGAGGAGATCTCCGAGTCGGGCCTGCTCAGGGAGGTCTCCGAGGCGGGCCCGCCCGACGGGCCGCCCCGCGACTTCGACGCCACCCGCACGATGGCCATGCCCGCGCTGGGGGCGGCCGACGACAGGACCGCCGCCTTCGGCGGCCCCGGGGACCCCGCGAACCGGGCCGGCGTCCCGGACGGGACCGCCCTGCTGCCCGCGGTGGACGCCGGGGCCCGGGGCCGCGGCGGTTCCGGGGAGCGGGAGGGGGGCGGCCTCCGTCCGCGGCGCGGCTGGCGCTCCGTGGTGGTCCCGGCCGCCGCGGTGTTCGCCCTGGTGATGCTCGTGATCCTGCTGTTCGAGCTGTTCACGGGACGGTCGCTGACCGCCTGGACGCAAGGCGGTGACGAGCCCACCTCGCCCACCCTGCTCGGCGGTTCCAGCTCGGGCGCCCCGGCGCAGGAGGACGACCCCGGGACCGGGGAGACCACCGGGGACGAGCCCTGGACCACCGACCAGGAGCCGGGGACGGGAACGCCCGGGACGACGCCCGAGCCGGAGGCCCCCGCGACCGAGGAGCCCGAGGACGGCACCGGCGGCGGTGGGACGGGCGGCGACGGCGGCGGCACCGGTGGGACCACCGAGCCCACGGACCCGCCGGTCGAGGAGCAGGAACCCCAGGACCCGGGTACGCAGCAGCCCGACCCCGGGACCGGCGACGGCGGAGGGCAGGGGGGCGGGACCCCCGCCCCGGCGCCCGCCCCCGCGCCCCCCGCGGGCTGACGGGCCTCCGGCGCCGGACGGCGGCGGGGGCCCCGTGCGGGCCCCCGCCGCCCGCGCGCGGCGACGCGTGCCCCGGCCGGGGCGGGAGGGAGCCGGGCCCCGGGGACCGCACCGCGTCCCCGGCGCCTCAGCCGAGGACCCGCTCCAGGTAGTCGTTGCCGAAACGGCGCCGCGGGTCCACGCGGTCGCGCACCGCCAGGGCCTCGCCCAGGCGCGGGTAGACCTTCTCCAGGTAGGACCGGTCGCGCGTGTGCATCTTGCCCCAGTGGGGTCGCCCGCCCACCGACGTGAACACGGCCTCCATGTCGGCGAAGTACGCCTCGTGGGGGGTGCCCTTGTACATGTGCACCGCGACGTACGCCGTGTCGCGCCCGTAGGCGGTCGACAGCCACACGTCGTCGGCCGGCGCGAACCGCACCTCCACCGGGAAGCTCACCCGGTGGTCGCCCCGGTCCACGATCCCGCGGGCCTCGCGCAGCACGTCCACCAGGTGCTCGGCGGGGATCGCGTACTCCATCTCGACGAACCGCACGTCGCGCACGGACGCGAACACCTTGTGCGACGCGTCGGTGTACCTGCGGGCCGACAGCGCCCGCGAGCTGATCCGGTTCACTGCGGGCACGATCCGGGGGTGGCGGCGGCACACGCGGTTGACCCTCTCGAAGACCGTGTTGGACAGGAAGTCGTCGTCCAGCCACGCCCGTAAGCCGGACAGCGGCCGCGCCGGCCCGTCCGCGGTGTTGTTGCGCTTGGTGTTGGTGTTGCCGGTGTGCGGGAACCAGAAGAACTCGAAGTGCTCGTTGCCCGCACGCAGCTCGGGAAGCCTCTCCAGCACCTCGTCCAACGGCATCGGCTCCTCCCTCGCGTACAGCAGGAAGGCCGGGCGCACCGCCATCGTCAGCGCGGTGACCACGCCGAACGCGCCCAGCCCCACCCGCGCGGAGTGGAACAGCCCGGGGTCGCGGTCCGGGGAGCACTCGACCACGGAGCCGTCGGCGAGCACCATCTCCAGCCCGACCACCTGGGAGGCCAGGCCGCCCGAGTCCCGGCCGGTCCCGTGGGTGCCGGTCTGCACCGCTCCGGCCATGGTCTGCACGGCGATGTCGCCCATGTTGGCCAGGGCGACGCCGTGCTCGGCCAGCACGTCGTTGAAGTCGCACAGGGGCAGGCCCGCCTCGACCGTGGCGGTGCCCGCCTCCGGGTCGACCGAACGCACCGCGGCCAGCGAGGCGGGGGAGAGGAGGAGGCCGTCGGTGACCGCCACGTCGGTGAAGGAGTGGCCCGAACCGACCATGCGGACCCTCAGGCCCTCGTCGGCGGCCGAGAGGACCGCGGCGGACACCGCCGCGGCGTCCCCGGGAGCCGCCGTGCGCCTCGGGCGCGCCTGGTAGGTGTCCGCCCATGTGTGCCACGTCACATCTGTCATGCGGCGACATTACCCACCGGTCACTTCTGCCGCCAGGGGAGTACTCCGCCGGGTGCTCCGCCCGCCGGGGGAGGGGAGGCCAAGACCACAGGGCGCTGATCCGGGGGGTCGCGCGAGGAGGTCCCGGAGAGCTGGTTTCATAAGGTCCATGAGGCCTTACGACGCGTTTCTGCTGATCTCCTTCGGTGGCCCGGAGGGCGAGGACGAGGTCATCCCCTTCCTGGAGAACGTCACCCGCGGACGCAACATCCCCCGCGAGCGGCTGGCCGAGGTCGGAGAGCACTACTTCCTGTTCGGGGGCGTGAGCCCGATCAACCAGCAGTGCCGGGACCTGATCGCCGCGATCACCGGCGACTTCTCCGCCAACGGGATCGACCTGCCCGTCTACTGGGGCAACCGGTTCTGGGCGCCGATGCTCACCGACACCCTCGCCGCGATGCGCGACGACGGCGTGCGCCGGGTGCTGGCCCTGCCCACCTCCGCGTACTGCAACTGGTCGAGCCGCACGGCCTACGAGGAGGACATCGCCCGCGCCCGCGCCGCGCTGGGGGAGGACGCCCCCGAGGTCGACCTGATCCGTCCCTTCTACGACCACCCCGGGTTCGTCGAGCCGCTGGTGGAGCACACCCTCGCGTCCCTGGACGCCCTCCCCGAGGACCAGCGCCGGGGCGCCCGCCTGCTCTTCTCAGCGCACTCCATCCCCATGGCGATGGCGCGGGAGAGCGGAGGGCCGGGACAGGGGTTCGGCCCCGCGGGCGCCTACGGGGCGCAGCTCGCCGAGGTGGCCCGCCTGGTGGTGGACCGCCTCGACCGCGAGTACCCGTTCGAGGTCGTCTACCAGAGCCGCAGCGGCCCGCCGAGCCAGCCCTGGCTGGAGCCGGACGTCAACGACCGCATGGAGGAGCTCGCCGCCGAGGGCGTGCCCGCCGTGGTCGTCGTCCCGCACGGCTTCGTCTCCGACCACATGGAGGTCAAGTTCGACCTCGACGTCGAGGCGCGCGAGACCGCGCAGAAGCTGGGCATCGGCTACGAGCGCGCGCTCAGCCCGGGCACGCACCCCGCGTTCGTCTCCATGGTGACCGACCTGGTCCGCGAGTACACCGGCGGGAAGGCCCCCCGGAAGCTGGGCGCCCTCCCGCGCTGCGCCGGCTGCGACTGCTGAACCGCTCCGCGCCGGGACGGGGCGGAGCGCCGGGCCGCCGCCCCCGGACGGCTCCCGGGTCCGGGGCCCCGGCCCGCCCCGCGACGGACCTCCCGGGCGTCGGCGGCCGGCCCCCGGACGCGGCCGGGCGGCCCCCTCGCGGACCCGCCCCCGACGCGGTCCGGAGCGGGCCCGCCGCGCGGTCGCGCCGGACGGACGGGGGAGCGCGGCCGGGGCGCGCCGGTAGGTTGGGTAAACGCTGCTGACACCGCCCCTCTCCCGAGTCGACGGCGCCAGTGGCCGCCCGGGACCCGCCCGATAGGGTCTCACCGGATCACGAGTCGACGTTCAGGAGTATGTGTCTTGGTTCGTTCCTGGTATGAGCTGCCGGAGTACGTCCGGCTTCGCCGCGTCAACGGCCTGCGCCTCTCGCCGGACGGAACCCGTCTGGTCGCACCCGTCAGCGGCATCGCCCCCGACGCCAAGTCCTTTCGCAGCGCCCTGTGGGAGATCGACGTCGCCCCCGAGGCCGAGGGCGGGAGCGCTCCCCGACGCCTCACCCGCTCCGCCAAGGGCGAGAGCGGCGTCGGCTTCCTGCCCGACGGCTCGGTGCTCTTCACCACCGGCAGACCCGACCCCGAGGCCGGGGCCGAGGACAAGGCGGCCTCCGCCCTGTGGCTCCTGCCCGCCGGGGGCGGCGAGGCCCGCCAGGTCGCCTCCCGGCCCGGCGGCGTCGGCTCCTTCACCGTCGCCCGCGACTCCGGCCTGGTCGCCTTCACCTCCGACGTCCTCCCGCGCAGCGAGGACGAGGAGGGGGACAGGGAGGCACGCAAGGCCCGCGAGGAGGCCGGCGTCAGCGCCATCCTGCACGAGGCGCTCCCCGTCCGCCACTGGGACAGCGACGTCGGCCCCGACCACCCCCGCTACTTCGTCGCCGAGCCGCCGGCCGACGACGACGCCCGGCTCGGCGAGCCTCGCGACCTCACCCCCGACGCCGGCATGGCGCTCCTGGGCGCGGGCGGCTCCCTCACGCCCGACGGCGCGGTCCTCGTCACCGAGTGGCGGGTCCCCGCCGCCGGGGGCGCCCACCGCACCGAGGTCGTCGCCGTCGACACCGCCACCGGCGAGCGGCGCACGATCGCCACCGACCCCGAGTTCGACTTCGGCCGCCCGCAGGTCTCCCCGGACGGGCGCGGCGTCCTCCTCGTCCGCAGCCACGAGGGCGAGTACGACGGCGAGCCGCGCGACGAGACCGCGTGGCTGGTCGACCTGGCGACCGGCGAGGGCCGCGACCTGCTCCCCGGACACGAGATGTGGCCGCGCGAGCTCGCCTGGTCCGCCGACTCCGGCGCCGTGTTCGTCGTCGCCGACGAGAACGGCCGCCGCCCGGTCTTCCGCGTCGACACGGCCACCGGCGCGGTCACCCGGATCACCGGCGACCACGGCGCCTACAGCGGCCTCAACCCCTCCCCCGACGGCCGGTACGTGTACGCGCTGCGCGACGCCTGGGACGCCCCGCCGGCCCCCGTGCGCCTGTCCGCGGACACCGAGGACGGGGAGCCCGCGTACCTGCGCACGCCCGGCTCCGCGCTGACGATGCCCGGCACCCTGACCGAGGTCGAGGCCACGGCGGACGACGGCACCCGGATCCGGTCCTGGCTCGTCCTGCCGGAGGAGGCGTCCGCGGAGTCGCCCGCACCGCTCATGCTGTGGGTGCACGGCGGCCCGTACATGAGCTTCAACGGCTGGTCCTGGCGCTGGAACCCGTGGCTGCTCGCCGCCCGCGGCTACGCCGTCCTGCTGCCCGACCCGGCGCTGTCCACCGGCTACGGGCAGGAGATGCTCCGCCGGGCCTGGGGCAGGTGGGGACCGCGCACGTACGCCGACGTCATGTCCGCCACGGACGCCGCCGTGGCCCGCGACGACATCGACGCCGAGCGCACCGCCATGATGGGCGGCTCCTTCGGCGGCTACATGGCCAACTGGATCGCCGGGCACACCGACAGGTTCAAGGCGATCGTCTCGCACGCCTCCCTCTGGGGCCTGGACGGCTTCAACGGCACCACCGACTACCCGCCGGTGTGGGAGCGGGAGTTCGGCACCCCGCTGGCGCGGCCGGAGCGCTACACCCTGAACTCGCCGCACCTGCACGCGGCGGACATCCGCACGCCGATGCTCGTCATCCACGGCGACAAGGACTACCGGGTGCCCATCTCCGAGGGGCTGCGCCTGTGGCGCGACCTGCTGCTGCACGAGGTGGACGCCAAGTTCCTGTACTTCCCGGACGAGAACCACTGGATCCTCACGCCGGGGAACGCCCAGATCTGGTACAAGACCGTCTTCGCCTTCCTCGACCACCACGTCCACGGCAAGGAGTGGGCCAGGCCCGACCTGCTGTAGGCGGGTCCTCCCCGCCCCTGCCGGGCCTCCTCCCGCCGCGCCCCCGGCGCACGGCCGGGCCGGACGCCGGCCCGGTGCGCGGGAGGCCGCCCGTCGGCCGGGGAGCCTTCCGGAGAACACTCCCCGGCCGCGGCGCGGTGGGACGCGGGGCCTCGGCCCCACGTCCCACCGCGCCGCTCCGTCCCCGGGAGCCCCCGGGGACGGAGCGGGGGCCCTCAGGCGACCGTCGCGAGAAGCGCGGCCCACTCGCGGTTGGGGAACTCCAGGTACCCCCTGTCCCGGTTCCGTGTGTCGCGTACGGCCGCGGTCGCGCCCTCGGACACCTCGACGCAGTTCGTGGCGCCCTGGCTGTGACCGGCCTTGTGCCAGGTCCGCGGGGTCTGCTGCTGGTGATGCATGAGGCTGCCTCTTTCTCCTCGGCGTGTCCAGAGGTCCGGAGGAAGGACGCCCGCGGACTTCCGGAGGGTGGTCCACGCCGCCGGACGGGTCCGGAGCGGTTCCGGACGCCCGCCGTGCGGCGAGGGGGCGCGGACCGGGGCCCGCGCCGGCTTCGTCGCCGTGCGTCCGTGACCGTTCACGGCCCGCTCGCGGTGCGCCCGGGAGGGCGGTGCCGGGTCCGGGCACCGGGTGGGCTCCTCCCGCGTTCGCTCTCACGCCTCCCGGAACGGACAGTGCCCGATCCGGGCGGGGTGATGCGCTCCGGGGACGGAACGCGGCCGGGCGCGCCGCACGGTGCGCGGTACCGGCGCTCCGCGCCGGCCGCCCGGCCCCCGGGGAGGGACCGTTCCCCGGGGCCCCGCCGAAGCGGTCCCGCGGATCCGAGCCGCCGCCCCGGCCGGCGGGCATAGGGTGCGGTTGCGGGGTCTTCAGGGGCGTCGGTGGCGCTCCCGGCCCCGCGCACCAGCATGCGTACCGGGCACCCGGCGGCCCCGCGTCCGGGCGGGGCCGGCACGGGGCCATGCCACGACGGGGAGAACCACCAGTGAGTACCACCCACGCCGCACCCGACCGCGAGAGCCTGCGCGACCTCGCCGTGAGAGTGGCGGCGGAGGCGGGCGACCTCGCCGCCGGGGGCCAGGCGGGCATCACCGTGCTCGACACCAAGTCCAGCCCCACCGACGTCGTCACCAGGATGGACCGCGCCACCGAGGACCTCATCCGGGCGCGCCTGCTCGCCGCCCGCCCGGACGACGCCGTCCTGGGGGAGGAGGGCGGCGGCGAGGAGGGCACCAGCGGGGTGCGCTGGATCGTCGACCCCATCGACGGCACGGTCAACTACCTGTACGGGAGCCCCGACTGGGGTGTGGCCGTGGCCGCCGAGGTCGACGGCGTGGTGGTCGCCTCCGCGGTCAACGTGCCCGCGCGGGGGGAGATGTTCGAGGCGGTCCTGGGCGGCGGCTCCCGCCGCAACGGCGAGCCCCTCCAGGCCCCGCCCGCGGTCCCCCTGGAACTCGCGCTGGTCGCCACCGGTTTCGGCTACTTCGCCGAGCGGCGGATCCAGCAGGCGAAGGTCCTCCTGGAGGTCGTCCCGCACATCCGCGACATCCGGCGCGGAGGCTCGGCCGCGGTGGACCTGACCGGCCTCGCCACCGGCCGCTGCAACGCCTACTACGAGCGCGGGCTCCACGCCTGGGACTGGTCCGCGCCGGGCCTGGTGGCCAGCGAGGCGGGTATCCGCGTGGGCGGCCCGGGGGGCGGGCCGCCCGGCAACGACCTCGTCATCGCCGCGCGCCCGGAGCTCTACGACGCCCTCGACGCGCTCCTGGCGCCGCTGGGGGCCGACACCGACGGCTGACCCCGGGCACGCGAAGGGCGCGGTGGGAGCTCGTCGTCCCACCGCGCCGCGACGCCGTCACCCGTCCCGGGCGTCCTAGGCGCGGGTGTCGAGGCCGTTGCGGGCCGCGATGCGGTGCAGGTCCTCCAGCTCCGACGCATGCGTGTCGGCGAGGAAGTCGTCTCCGGCGGCCTGCGCGGCCTTGAAGGAACTGTTGGTCTCGTTGATGCGAACCGTGATCTCCGCGAGGAACTCGCCCATTGCACCTCTTCCAGGGGTAGGCACCGGGGCACGCTGGTGCGCCGGTGCGGATCCGTCCGCGCACGCCGGGGGGCGTCCGCACGATCGAAGTGGTCACGACCCTGTGACACGCGTACGCGTCGCGGTCCGGCCCTCGGGCCGGTGTCCGCGCGCATCCCTTACGTGTACCGCACCGTGGTCCAGGTCAAACCCCCGCCCCCCGCGCGTGATCCTTCCGTGACCCGACCCCGGGGCGGGGGGCGTGCCGCGCGGGACGGGCGAGGGCCCGCCCGGGGGGTGCGGAGCCGGGGTTGCCCGGCGTCCGCCCGGGCCCCGGTCAAGTCCGGACCAAGGGTGTCCCACGACACATTTCCCTCCGGGGTCTTGTGCTTACTCGTTCCTTATTCTTCATCTGACACATTCGAGATGTGCGGGGTTGGGTCGCTGCCGACGGTTGGGGGATTCGTCGGCGGCGGCTCCCCGTGCGCCAAGGGGAGTTGTGAAGCTCCCGGCCCAGCGCCCGTGGCCACACGGGGGTGAGGTGGGCGGCCGGTTCGCGAAACCGCCGCGACGGGTTTACCGTCTCCTTACCCCGGCTGTGAAAGAACGGATGACGCGGCCGGGACCAAGAACGCCGCTGCCGGTGTGTTGGGGGATGCGCCGGCAGCGGCCCCTTTTCTTCCAGGTACCAACGCTTCAGAGGAACAACGTGCGCGTACTCGTGGTCGAAGACGAACGAGTCCTGGCCGACGCCGTCGCGGTCGGGCTGCGCCGCGAGGCCATGGCCGTCGACGTGGTCTACGACGGCGACACCGCCCTGGAGCACACGGCCGTCAACGACTACGACGTGGTCGTCCTGGACCGGGACCTCCCGGGCACCCACGGGGACGACGTCGCCCGCACCCTCGTCAACGAGAGCTACAACGGCCGCATCCTGATGCTCACCGCCTCCGGCGGCGTCCAGGACAAGGTCGAGGGCCTCACCATCGGGGCCGACGACTACCTGGCCAAGCCCTTCGCCTTCGCGGAGCTCATCGCCCGCGTGCGCGCGCTCAGCCGCCGCTCCGCGCCGCCGCTCCCGCCGGTCCTGGAGCGCCACGGCATCACCCTCGACCCGGCCAACCACCGCGTCTACCGCGACGACCGGGAGATCCCCCTCACGCCCAAGGAGTTCGCCGTCCTCCAGGTGCTCATGCGCGCCCAGGGGACCGTGGTCAGCGCCGAGGGGCTGCTGGAGAAGGCCTGGGACGAGAACGCCGACCCCTTCACGAACGTCGTCCGCGTCACCGTCATGACGCTGCGCAAGAAGCTCGGCGACCCGCCCGTCATCCAGACAGTGCCCGGTGCGGGGTACCGGTTGTGAGACCGGGGGAGCGTCCCGAGCCCGGGCAGGTGGAACCCACCGGCCCCGGCGACACCGGGACGTGGCGCCGACTGCACTCCGCCTCTCCCCGGGGCGGGGCCGCCGAGCGCTCCACGGCCTCCGAGCGGGTCCACCGCTTCACCGACAACATCAGCCTGCGCGCGCGGCTCACCCTCATCTACGGGATGCTGTTCTTCGCCGCGGGCTCCGTGCTCGTCCTGGTCAACTACCTGGTCGTGGCGGTCCTGCTCAACGCGCTCCTCGCGGAGGAGTCCGCCTCGGAGCTGCTCGCCCACAGCTACCTCATCGAGGAGGTCCTCACCCACGTCACGCGGTTCTCACTGCTGGCGCTGTTCCTGGTGGGGCTCCTCGCGGTGGCCCTGGGGTACGCGGTGGCGGGGCGGGCCCTGTCGCCGCTGCAGAAGATCACCCGCATCGCGCGCCGGCTGTCGGAGCGGTCCCTGCACGAGCGGATCGCCCTGTCCGGCCCCGACGACGAGATCCGCGAGCTGGCGGACACCTTCGACGGCATGCTGGAGCGCCTGGACCGGGCCTTCGACGGACAGCGGCGCTTCGTCGCCAACGCCTCCCACGAGCTGCGCACGCCCCTGGCGATCAACCGCACCCTCCTGGAGGTGGCGCTCAGCGCGCCGGACGTCTCGCCCGACCTGAAGAGCGTGGGGCAGACCCTCCTGGAGACCAACGCCCGCCACGAACGGCTCATCGACGGCCTGCTCTTCCTCGCCAAGAGCGACAGGGAGCTGGAGGTCCGGGCCAGGGTCGACCTCGGAGAGGTCGCCGGGACGGTGCTGAGCCAGCTCGACGGCGACCTGTCCGGTTCCGGCCTGTCGCTGCGCCAGGACCTGCGCCCCGCCCCGGTGGTGGGCGACCCGGTCCTGCTGGAGCGGCTCGTCGGCAACCTGGTGGAGAATGCCCTCAAGTACAACGTCCCCGAGGGCGAGATCACCGTCCGCAGCGGCATGTACGAGGGGATGCCCGCCGTCCAGGTGGAGAACTCCGGCAAGGTGATCCCCGCCTACGAGATCGAGGGGCTGTTCGAGCCGTTCCGCCGGGGCTCCGGCGACCGGGTCGGCTCCAGCCGCAGCGCCGGGCTGGGCCTGTCCATCGTCCGCTCCGTGGTGCGCGCCCACGAGGGGGTGGTGACCGCCTGGCCCCGGGCGGGCGGCGGCCTGGTCGTCACCGTGTGCCTCCCCGTGTCCTCCGGGGACCCGGGCGACCGGCGCTGACCCTGGCCCGCGGTCGGGCGGACCCCCGGGGCGCGGCTCCTCCGGGCCCGCCCCGGACGCCGTCCGCCGGCGCGGAGAGGCCCCCTGCGGCGCCGGGGGCCGGGACCGAGCTGCGTTCGGCCGGACTTCGTGGTATCTATACGTGTCCGAAGACACGCCCACCCGTGTCACGAGCGTCGCGCTCGGGTGGGTATGCTTCCCCGGGCGTGGACACGGAGGGAATCCCTCCTGACGTGGGCATGTCTTGGCTTTCGCCCGCCCCTGGGGGAGTGTTTTGCGCTTTGTCCGGAATGGGCGGAAGCGGATTTTCCTGGTCTACGAGGCGCTCGACGTTGGGTAGTACACAGGGAGCCGATCCTTGGCGCAGCCGCCACACATGGCCGCCATCGGTCACGATCCCGTGAAATTACTGCTCACCTGTGGACAGTGGCCCGGGAGGGGACACGGTTCACCGACATCGGGAAAAACTCATCGGCAGATCCGGGCACAACGAAGGTCTCTCAAGCGTTACACCCGCGCGACGAGGCACTGAACGAGGGGGATGGAGTTAGCAGAGATGGCCACCGACTACGACAGCCCGCGCAAGACTGACGAGGACATCAACGAGGACAGCCTCCAGGAGCTGCAGGCGCGGCGCGTGGACAAGGGCACCGGCACGATCGACGTCGACCCCGACGAGGTCGCGGAGGGCATGGAACTGCCCGGTGCCGACCTGTCGGGCGAGGAACTCGCGGTGCGCGTGCTCCCGCGCCAGGCCGACGAGTTCACCTGCTCGCGCTGCTTCCTTGTGCACCACCGCAGCCAGCTCGCCGAACAGCGTGCCGGTCAGCTGGTCTGCAAGGAGTGCACCTGAGCGGACGGGACGGACGCTGAACCGCCCCGCTCCGTGCGACCTCCGGTCCGTCGGGAGCGGACCCCACCGCGACTCGACGCGTCCCTGACCGGGGGCGCGTCGCGCGTACCACCCGGACGTTCCCCGCCCGTCCGGACGCGAGGGGGCCGGGGGGACGACGGCGGACGGCCGACCACACACCTGGGTGGTGCGGTCGGCCGCCCGCCGCCGTCACGTGGCGCCGGGCGCCCGGGCCTCAGGGCTCCAGCTCCTTGGGGCCGGCGCCGACCAGCTTCGCCCTGGCGGCCCGTACGGCCAGCACCCGGGCCACCTCCACGCCCACGCCGGCCATCACGGCCCAGCTGAGGGCGCGGCCGAGGCTGACGTCGGGGGACTCCAGGTCCGTGGGCGGTTCCTCGCCGGTCACGCGGGTCCAGGCGAAGTTCAGGGCCTTGCGCATCACGAACTCCGCCGCGATCCCGGCCGCGAACCCGGCGAGAGCGGGACCGACGTCACCGCCGTCCTTCTTAGCCATGTGAATCGTCCACCGTTTCCGTTGGGTGTACGAGGGGGCGCGACGGGCGCGCCGCCCTCCTGTGCGTACGGGGAGATCCTTTCATGCCGACCTCCTGCGGACAGGATACCCCGGGGGGGTGTTTTCGCCCCTCTGTGACGCCCGGAAACCCGGAGCGATCACGGTCGGTGGAGCACTACCATTGCCCCATGACCAACCGCTCTCATTCCTTCCGCATGCCCGACAAGCCTTCGCTGGACGGTATCGAGGCGAAGTGGGTCGACGTATGGGATGAGTCCGGCGTCTACCACTTCGACCGCACCCGCAGCCGCGAGGACGTCTACTCGATCGACACCCCGCCGCCCACGGTCTCGGGGTCGCTGCACATCGGCCACGTGTTCTCGTACACGCACACCGACACCGTCGCGCGCTTCCAGCGGATGAACGGCAAGGCCGTCTTCTACCCGATGGGCTGGGACGACAACGGCCTGCCCACCGAGCGCCGCGTCCAGAACTACTACGGCGTCCGCTGCGACCCGTCGGTCCCCTACGACCCGGAGTTCGAGCCGCCGGCCAAGCCCGACCCCAAGCGGCAGATCCCCGTCTCCCGGCGCAACTTCATCGAGCTGTGCGACACGCTCACCGCCGAGGACGAGAAGGTCTTCGAGTCCATCTGGCGCCGGCTCGGGCTGAGCGTCGACTGGCGCCACACCTACGCCACCATCGACGACAACTCGCGCGCCGCCGCCCAGCGCGCCTTCCTGCGCAACCTGGCCCGGGGCGAGGCCTACATGTCCGAGGCGCCCACCCTGTGGGACGTCACCTTCCGGACCGCCGTCGCCCAGGCCGAGCTGGAGGACCGCGAGCGCCCCAGCGCCTACCACGAGGTCGCCTTCCACAAGCCCGACGGCACGGCGGTCCACATCGAGACCACCCGCCCCGAGCTCCTGGCCGCCTGCGTCGCCCTGGTCGCCCACCCCGACGACGAGCGCTACCAGGACCTGTTCGGCACCACCGTGCGCACGCCGGTCTTCGGCGTGGAGGTCCCGGTCCGGGCGCACCGCCTCGCCGACCCCGAGAAGGGGTCCGGCATCGCGATGATCTGCACCTTCGGCGACACCACCGACGTCACCTGGTGGCGCGAGCTCCAGCTGGAGACCCGCCCCGTCATCGGCTGGGACGGCCGCTTCATCGCCGACCCGCCCCGGGGACTGGAGTCCGGCGCCGCCCGCGAGGCCTACGACGCGCTCGTCGGGGCCACCGTCCACACGGCCCGCGAGCGCACCGTCGAGATGCTCCGCGCGAGCGGCGACCTGATCGGCGAGCCCAAGCCCATCACCCACCCGGTGAAGTTCTACGAGAAGGGCGACAAGCCCCTCGAGATCGTCACCACCCGCCAGTGGTACATCCGCAACGGCGGCCGGGACGAGGACCTGCGCGAGCAGCTGATCGCGCGCGGGCGCGAACTCACCTGGCACCCCGAGCACATGCGCGCCCGCTACGAGAACTGGGTCGGCGGCCTCAACGGCGACTGGCTGGTCAGCCGCCAGCGCTTCTTCGGCGTCCCCTTCCCCGTCTGGTATCCGCTGGACGCCGACGGCAACCCGCGCTACGACGAGCCGATCCTCCCCTCGGAGGACCAGCTCCCGGTCGACCCCAGCTCCGAGGTCCCCGCGGGCTACACCGAGGACCGGCGCGGCCTGCCCGGCGGCTTCATGGGCGACCCCGACGTCATGGACACCTGGGCCACCTCCTCGCTGTCCCCCCAGATCGCCTCCGGGTGGGAACGCGACCAGGACCTGTTCGAGCGCGTCTTCCCGATGGACTACCGCCCGCAGGGCCAGGACATCATCCGCACCTGGCTGTTCGCCACGGTGGTCCGCGCCAACTTCGAGAACGGCACCCTGCCCTGGAGCACGGCCGGCATCTCCGGCTGGATCCTGGACCCGGACCGCAAGAAGATGTCCAAGTCCAAGGGCAACGTCGTCACCCCGCTGGCGCTGCTGGAGAAGTACAGCTCCGACGCGGTCCGGTACTGGGCGGCGAGCGGCCGCCTGGGCACCGACACCGCCATGGACGAGGGCCAGATGAAGGTCGGCCGACGGCTGTCCATCAAGATCCTCAACGCCAGCAAGTTCGTCATGTCCGTCGCGGGCGAGGACGCCACGGCCGACCCGGACCAGGTCACCGAGCCGCTGGACCGCGCGATGCTGGCCGCGCTCGCCGACGTCGTGGAGGACGCCACCGCCGCGTTCGCCGCCTACGACCACACGCGGGCCCTGGAGCGCACCGAGCGCTTCTTCTGGGACTTCTGCGACGACTACCTGGAGCTCGTCAAGACCCGCGCCTACGACACCTCGTCCGCCGAGGGGGCCTCCGCGCGCGCCGCGCTCCTCGTCGCGCTGGGCGCCCTGCACAAGCTGTTCGCGCCCTTCGTCCCCTTCGTCGCCGAAGAGGTCTGGAGCTGGTGGCAGGAGGGCTCGGTGCACTCCCAGACGTGGCCGGACGCCGCCTCCTACCGCGCCGCGGCCGCCGACGGCGACCCGGTGGTCCTCGCCGCCACGGCCGAGGTCCTGCGCGCCATCCGCAAGGCCAAGTCCGAGGCCAAGCTGTCGATGCGCGCCGAGGTCGAGCACGTGCGGGTCTCCGGCAAGCGCGTCGGGGCCGCCCGCGCGGCCACCGGCGACATCGCCGCCGCGGGCCGCGCCGCAGGGATCGACTTCCAGGACACCGACGACACCGACCTCACCGTCGAGGTGACGCTCCCCGAGGCCTCCGGGGAGTAGGCCGCGGCCGCGGGGAGCGTTCCCGGCGGCCGGGAGCACAGCCGCCAGGGCGTACGGGGCGGGACCGGGGATCCGGTCCCGCCCCGCCGTCGCGCCCGACTCCCCGGCGCGAACCGGCGGCGCCGGACACCGGGGCAGAGCCCGGAGGGCGATAGGCTCGACCGATGTGAGTACCACAGCCCCGGAAGGCGGCCGGATCCCGATCACGGTCCACCGCCTGGACCCCGGCCTCCCCCTGCCCGCGTACGCGCATCCCGGCGACGGAGGGGCCGACCTGCACACCGCGGTCGACCTCGTCCTCGCCCCCGGCGAACGCGCGACCGTTCCCACCGGCCTGGCGATCGCCCTTCCCGACGGGTACGCGGCCTTCGTGCACCCGCGCTCCGGTCTCGCGGCGCGCAGCGGCGTCACCATGGTCAACGCGCCGGGCACCATCGACGCCGGATACCGCGGTGAGATCAAGGTGATCCTGCTCAACACGGACAGGGAGACCCCCGTGAAGCTGACCCGGGGCGACCGGATCGCGCAGCTGGTCGTCCAGCGGGTGGAGCACGCGCTGTTCGTCGAGGCCGACTCCCTTCCGGAGTCGGACCGGGGGACGGGCGGTTTCGGTTCGACGGGGGGCCACGCCGCGCAGCGGTGACGGCTCCCACCAACCCCGGTGCGATCCCGGGACCAACGGAATCGGAGAGGTGAAGGCGTGTTTGGACGCCGCCGCAAGAAGCGGGACAATGAGACCGGCAGAACGGGATCGGAGGCCGGCCCCACCACGGGCGGGGCCGCCGGCGACGTCTCCTTCGGCAACGAGGTCGAGCCTGAGGCGTCCCGGGGCCAGCCCGTCAAGGACGCGGACCGCTACCGCACCACCGGTCCGTGGGACTCCACCGAGGACGCGCCCGAGGCCGGGCGCATGGACCTGGGCAGCATCCAGCTGCCGATGGAGCAGGGCACCGAGATCCAGGTGAACGTCGCCCAGGACAGCGCGGGCAAGCAGAAGATCATCGGGGTGACCCTGGTGCGCGGCAAGAGCGCGCTCCAGGTGCAGCCCTTCGCCGCCCCCAAGTCCTCCGGGCTGTGGGACGAGATGCGCGAGGAGCTGCGCGAGCAGGTCGTCAAGCAGGGCGGGAAGGTCGAGGACCACGAGGGCACCTTCGGCCCCGAGCTCAAGGCCCTCGTCCCCGTCAAGGGACGCACGACCGAGGACGGCAAGCAGCTCGCCCAGCGGGTGCGCTTCATCGGCGTGGACGGTCCGCGCTGGGTGCTGCGCGGCGTGATCCGCGGCGAGGGGGCCTCCAAGCCCGAGGTGATGGCGGAGATCGAACAGCTCTTCGCGGGCATCGTCGTGGTGCGCGGCGACCAGCCGGTGCCGCCCAACGAGCTGCTCCAGATCACCGTGCCCAAGCAGATCCAGGAGCAGATGGCGCAGGCGGCCAAGACGCGCGCCGCCCAGCAGACCGCCCAGCACGGCAACGCCGGGCGCTCGCCCAACGGCGCCGCGCCGAACGGTTCCGGGCCCGCCGCGCCCGGCGGCGCACCGAGCGGTTCCGGCGACTCCTGAGTTCGGCCACGTGGAGAGGTGCCGGGGGCGCGGCCCTTCCGTAGTCTGTGCCCCATGACAGAGACGACGGAGAAGAGCGCTCCCCGGCCGCTCCCCGAGGACTGGGACCGGGTCCTCGCGGTGGTCGCCCACCCCGACGACCTGGAGTTCGGCAGTTCGTCCGCGCTCGCCCGCTGGACCGGCCGGGGCAAGGACGTCGTGGAGCTCCTGGTGACCAAGGGCGAGGCGGGCATCGACGGCCTCGCCCCCGAGGAGTGCGCGCCGGTGCGCATGGCGGAGCAGCGCGCCTCGGCCGCCGCGGTGGGGGCCGCCACGGTCGAGTTCCTGGACTTCCCCGACGGCACGCTGGAGTACGGGCTGCCCCTGAGGCGGGCCCTCGCAGCGGCGATCCGGCGCCACCGCCCGGAGGCGATCGTCTCCATCAACTTCCGCGAGCAGTTCGCGGGAGGCGGGGGCTTCAACCACGCCGACCACCGGGTCCTCGGCCCGGCCCTGCTGGACGCGGTCCGCGACGCCGCCAACCGGTGGGTGTTCCCCGACCTGGCGCAGGAGGGGCTCACGCCCTGGTCGGGGGTGCGCTTCGTGGCCTTCGGCGCGTCGCCGCTGGCAGCGCACTACGTGGAGCTGAGCGAGGCCGACCTGGCCGCCGGGGTGGCGTCCCTGGACGCGCACGCCGTCTACCTGGCCGCCCTCGAGGGGTTCGACCAGAGGTCGTTCCTGCCCGAGGCCGCCGCCCGGGCCGGGGCGTGGGCGGGGGTGCCGCTGGCCACGGCCTTCGAGGTGTTCGAGGTCTAGGCGTCCCGACCACGGAGGTCGGTGACACCCGCCCCGCACGACACACGCGAAGAGGGCCTCCGGTATCGGTGTGGATTGCGACGTCCACCGCCGGACCGGAAGGCCCTCGACGCCCCGCACCGCCCGCGCCGACGCCGCCCCCACACCCGCCGGAGGCCTCGCGCCGGCCCGCTGCGCCGTCGACCGGGGCCGACACGGCGCTCCCCTGACGGGCCCCGCCCGCGGCGCCGCGGAAGCCACCGGTAGAAAGGGCTGAGCGCGTCCGCCGGACACGCACCGCCCGGCCTCCCGGGCGCCGGACGGAAAGAGGGACCGGACATGACCGAGGACGCACGGGGCGGGCGCCGGCGGCGACGCCGCTGGTGGGGGGCGGCCGCGGGGCTCCTGGTCGTGCTCCTGGCCTCCTGTGCCGCCTTCCTGGGGTGGACCCTCACCCCGTACCGGGCCGACCCCGTGCCGCTGGCCGAGGCGGTCGAGAACCCCGCCGTGCAGGTGCGCAACACCGGGGACGCGGTGGTCGTCGCGCCAGCTCGGGACGGCACGGCCACCGGCGTCGTGTTCTACCCCGGCGCCAGGGTGGAGGCGGAGGCCTACGTCGCCTCGTGGGTCCCGGTGGTCGCCGACACGGGCGCCACCGTCGTCATCCCCCGGATGCGCCTCAACATGGCCGTGTTCGACGTGAACCGGGCCGACTCCGCGGTGTCGGCCGTCCCGGACGTGGACACCTGGTACGTGGGCGGACACTCCCTGGGCGGGGCGATGGCCGCGTCCTACGCGGGCGGCGACCCCGCGCCCGGGGTGGAGGGGCTGATCCTGTGGGCGTCCTACGCCACCGAGTCGGCGGGGCTGGCCGACCGCGACGACCTGAGGGTCCTGGCCGTCGCGGGCGGAAGGGACGCACTCACGAGCCCCGAGGAGTTCGAGGAGAACGCCCGCCACCTGCCCGGTTCCGCGGAAACGGTGTCGGTGGAGGGGATGAACCACGCCCAGTTCGGCTCCTACGGCCCCCAGGACGGGGACAACGAGGCCGCGCTGTCGGACGGGCGGGCACGCGCGGAGCTGGCCGGGGTCACCGGCGCGTTCCTGGCGCCCGGCGCGGCCCCGGAGGCCTGACACGGGGCCGCCCGGCCCCCGGGGAGGGCAGGAGCGGTCCTGCCGGGGCCCGTCCGCCGAGCGGACCTCAGGAGCCGGGGCCCGGGTCCACCGGGTCCGCGATCCGTCCCAGGAACAGGATCGACCCGCCCCGGCGCAGCACGAACACGAACGGCCGGTCGACGGTGAACCTGACCGGACGCAGGGGAACGGCCGCCGCGCGGAGCATCATCACGGCGGTGGCCGCGGCGCCCTCGGCGCCCCTCTCGTCCACCTTCAGCACCGACTGGTGGAGGATCTCGTCCACGCGGAGCGGCTCCTCGCTGATCCCGTCGAAACGCGCCTCGTCCGTGACCATGTGACGCACCCCGGCGGACGCGAGGGGCTCCAGCAGGGAGGTGTCGGTCTCCACGGTGAACCGGGGCAAGGCGAGGTCGACCTGCTGGGACGAGCGGCCCCGGTAGAGCTCCGACAGCGCGGACACCGTCAGCGGGGGAGGGGCGCCGGCGTCCCCGTCGTGGAGCAGCACGTCCAGGGTGAGGCCGTGGCCGCCCTCCAGACCGACCATGCTCCACCCCTGCGCCCGCGCGTAGGGCAGGCGGGCGGACCTGTGCATGGTGGGGACCTTCCGTTTTCCGCCCGGTGCGTGGAACGGCCGGTCCCGGGTCAGGCCCGCCTCGAACGGGTCGGACCAGACGACCTTCACCCACAGGGCGTTGACCAGCAGCAGGCGGACGTCGGGGGAGATGCTGCCCGCGGGGAGGAGCTCGTCGATCAGGCCCCGGGTCACGTCGGACACCTTGCTGTTGACCCCGGCGCGCACGCCCTCGGGGTCGTTCTCGAAGTCGGCGCCCTCCACCTCCGCGCCGGGGCGCTCGCGCACGCGTGCCGCGAACTCCGCCCGTACCGGGAGGTCGGCGGGCACGTACAGCCCGTTCAGCGCGGCCAGGTCCGGTCCGTCGCCGGAGGCCACCGCGGCGTCCAGGGCGTCCAGCAGCCCCTCGGTGTCGTCGCCGAGGAGGGCCGACAGTTCCGCGAGGGTGCGCCCGGCGGCCCCGCTCGCGAGCAGCGCCAGCACGGTTCCCACCGAGTGCGGTGACCAGACGTGCGAGGCGCCGGGGCGGACCAGCGCGCGGTCCAGGGCGACGGCGAACTCCAGGTGGTCCGGCCGGGGGGGCGTGCTCTGCTGCATGGTGCTCCTCGCGTAGGCGCTCCGGCTGTTCTGGCCGCCAGCGTACGGAGTCGCGCCGGCGCCCGCCAGGACCCGCTGTTCCCGGCGGCCGGGTTCCGGGCCCGTCCGCGGTCGTCGGGGCCGGTCCGCGACGGGGCCGGGGTGAGAAGCCGCACGCGACAAGACCGGGTCAAGCATGACAAAGCCGGGCGGGACGGCGGGAGGGAGCACGGCGAGCGCCCCCTCGGTCCGTGACGGGTCTAATAGTGTGGGGCATCATGGCCGGTGCGCCCGCGCGGGAGAGGCCGGGCGGGGCGACGGCCACCGAGGACCGACCGGACCGGGAGCAGGATGACTGAGCAGCAGAGGGCAGCCGGGGAGGCCGCCCCGGCGGCCGGGGCGGACGACACGGCGAAGGCGGCGCCGGACGGCGCCCCGGCGGGCGCGTCGGCGCCGGGCGCGGCCGAAGGGCCCGCGCCGACGGGAGCCCCCGCCGTCACCGAGGACACGGTCGAGGCGCTCGTCCGCTCCCAGCTGTCCAAGGCCCTGGGCGGCAAGCGCGGCATGGTCGAGGCGGCGATGCCCACGCTGGCCTTCACCCTGTCCTACGTCATCGCCTCGGACCTGAGGCTGTCGATCGGCCTCGGGGTGGTCGCGGCGCTGGTTCTGGGCGCGGTCAGGCTCGTGCAGCGCTCGTCGGTCCAGTACGTGGTCACCAGCCTGTTCGGCATCGGCATCGCCGCCGTCTTCGCGATGCGCAGCGGCAACGCCGCGGACGCCTTCCTGCCCGGGATCATCTACAACGCCGTCTACGCGGTGGTCCTCAGCCTGTCGGTCCTGGTCCGCTGGCCCGCCATCGGGCTGATGATCGGTCCGTTCATCGGGCACAAGGAGGACTTCACCTCCTGGCGCTCCAACCCGGCGGTGGTCCGGCTGGCCTCCCGCCTCACCTGGCTGCTGGTGCTGCCCTGCGTGGTCCGCGTGGTCGTGCAGTACCCGCTGTGGATGGCCGACACCAACGGCTGGGCCGACACGTTCGGGCTCCTGGGCCTCTCCAAGATCGCCATGGGCTGGCCGCTCCAGGTCGCCGCGTTCGCGGGCATGGTGTGGGTCCTGGCGCGCGGCCGGACGCCGCTGGAGGAGACGGGGGCGGCGGACGCCGGGGACGGCGCCTAGCGCACCCGCGCACGGCTCGAGGGCCCGGGCCCGGTCCGACACCGGTCCCGGGCCCTCGTGGTCCGGCCTCCCGATGACCGGTCCGACGTCCGGGGACCGGTTCGGCGCGGGGCGGGCCTCCCTCCCCGGAGCCCTCTGAGGGCCGGGGTCAGGCGTCCGCGGCGTCGTCCACGGGGCCCAGCAGGACCTCCAGCGGACCCAGCGCCTCGGGATCGGCCAGGAACACCACCGTGTCGCCCACCGACAGGTTCCGCCCGGGGTCGGGCGGGCGCACCCCGCCGGGTCCGAGCACGGCGACCAGCGCCACGCCCTCCGGCAGCGCCGCGCTCAGCTCGGACTCCGCGGCCCCCGCGAACGGGCTGGCGGCGTGCAGCACCGACTCGGCGATCTCCGCCCCCGGCAGCGGGGGCAGCGTGCCCTCCTCGTCCGGGTCGTCCTCGGGGGCTCCCTCGACCAGGTCGGCGATCAGCCTCGGCGGCGAGACCGCCAGGTCCACGCCCCACGTCTCGTTGAACAGCCACTCGTTGTCGGGCTCGTTGATCCTGGCGATCACCCGGCCCACGCCGAACTCGGTCTTGGCCAGCAGGGACACCACCAGGTTGACCTTGTCGTCGCTGCTGGCGGCGACGACCACGTCGAAGTCGCCCAGGCGGGCGTCCTCCAGGGTCGCCAGTTCGCACGCGTCGGCCAGCAGCCACTCCACCTCGGGCAGGTCGTCCACCCCGATGGCCCGGGTGTCCCGGTCGATCAGCAGCACGTCGTGGCCGCTGCCCGCCAGCTCCTTGGCGATGGAGCGCCCCACGCTCCCCGCTCCCGCGATGGCGATCCGCATCTCACCCACGTCCCGTCTCGTCGCCCTGCCCCCGCGGCGGCCCGTCCGGCCGCTCGGGGAGGGAGTCCGGTTCGCGGCCGTGACCGACCACGTGCAGGACGTCGTCCTCCTCCAGGCGCACGTCGGACCCGGCGAGGACGATCCGTCCCCGCCGTACCAGGTACACCACCCGCAGCGGGGCGGCCTCCTCGAGTTCGCCGACGCGGGCGCCCGCCCACCCCTTCGGCAGCGGCGCCTCGTTCATCGCCAGCGTCCCGGACGCGTCCTGCCACTCCGGGCCCGCGGTGAGCCGGTCGTCGCCCGGCACCATCCGGCGCAGGAAGGCGTCGGCCGTCCACCGCACCGTCGCGACGGTGGGGATGCCCAGACGCTGGTAGACCTCCGCGCGGCGCGGGTCGTAGATCCGCGCCACCACGTTCTCGACCCCGAACGCCTCGCGCGCCACCCGGGCCGCGATGATGTTGGAGTTGTCGCCGTTGCTGACCGCGGCGAACGCGCCCGCGCGGTCGATCCCGGCGGACATCAGGACCTCGCGGTCGTGCCCCGCGCCGCGGACCGCGTGCTTGGAGACGGAGCCGCGCAGCCGCCGGAACGCCTCGGGGTCCTGGTCGATCACCGCCACGGTGTGGCCCAGGTCCACCAGCGTGTGCGCCAGCGTGGATCCCACGCGACCGCACCCCATGATCACGATGTGCACCTCGCCCGCACTCCCGTCGAGACAGCCGCACGCTGTGGTCCCGCGTGCCCTCACAGTCACACCATGGCACACATCGGTCCGGCGCGCGCGACGGCCCCCGGCCCTCGCGTACACGGCTGAACAGCGCGGGCGGTGCCCGGGGACGGGTAGATTGGGGACGCTTGGTGGCTGTGCGCGCAGGGTCACCCGGAACGTGACCCGACCCGACCACCCAAGGACGAAGCGATGACCCGTGTGGGCAATGAGTTCGAGCTGACAGTAGACGACGTGGCGCACGGGGGCTGGTGTGTGGGCCGCCACAACGACCAGGTCGTCTTCGTCCGCCACGCCCTCCCGGGCGAGCGGGTCCGCGTCCGCGTCACCGAGGAGACCACGCGGTTCCTGCGCGGCGAGGCCGTCGAGGTCCTGTCCGCCTCCCCGGACCGGGTCGAGGCCCCCTGCGTGTTCTCCGGCCCCGGCAAGTGCGGGGGCTGCGACTGGCAGCACGCCTCCCTGGAGGCCCAGCGCCGGCTCAAGGGCGAGGTCGTCGCCGAGCAGCTGCGCCACATCGCCGGCATCGAGCGCGCCGTCGTCGTCGAGGAGCTGCCCGGCACCCCCGACGGCCTGGGCTGGCGCACGCGGGTCCGCTTCTCCGTGGACACCGACGGCCACGCGGGGCTGCGGCGCCACCGCTCCCACGACATCGAGCCGGTCGACCGCTGCCTGATCGCCCACCCCGGTGTGGCCGAACTGGGCGTCACCGACGTGACGTGGGAGGACACCAAGGACGTGGAGGCCGTCGCCTCCTCGACCTGCGCCGACCGCGCCGTCGTCATCACCCCCACCAAGGCCAGGCTGAGCACGCTCCCCGACCTCAAGGCGTCCAGCGCGGTGCTGCGCCGCTTCAAGGGCGGGCGCGTGCAGCAGGTGAAGGGCCGCCGCGGGGTGCGCGAGACCGTCAACGGCCGCGAGTTCCGTGTCAGCGCGGGCGGCTTCTGGCAGGTCCACCCGGCGGCGGGCGTGACCCTCACCGACGCCGTGCTGGCGGCGCTGGAGCCCAAGCCCGGCGAGACCGCCATGGACCTGTACTGCGGCGCCGGGCTGTTCACCGGAGCCCTGGGCGACGCCGTGGGTCCGGAGGGCCGCGTCATGGGCGTGGAGAGCGGAGCCGAGGCCGTCCGCGACGCCCGCTACAACCTCAAGGACCTGGAGCAGGTCCGCGTCGAGCAGAACGACGTGGCCGCCCAGCTGCGCGAGTGGGCCGACGTGCGGGCCGACGTCGTCGCCCTGGACCCGCCCCGTGCGGGCGCCGGGACCAAGGTCGTCCGCTCCATCGCCGGGACGCGTCCGCGCAGGGTCGCCTACGTCTCCTGCGACCCCGCCACGCTCGCCCGCGACATCGCGGAGTTCGCGCGTTCCGGGTACAACCTGGTGGACCTGAGGGCGTTCGACGCCTTCCCGATGACGCACCACGTGGAGTGCCTGGCGGTGCTGGAGCCCGTGAACCCGGCCCGCCGCCACCGCGAGGACCAGGGCTAGGGGCCGAGGGGCCGGGAGCGCGCTCCCGGCCCGCCGGATCCTCCGCGTCCCCGGGCCCGTTCCGGCTCCGGCCGCCGTACAGTGGCCGGGTACACGGGAGACCGGAGGGGACGCCATGGCACACGACAAGAGGGTCCCGGGGCCCGACCACCCCATCACCGTCGAGCCCGCGCCCGGGCGGGTCGTGGTGCGTGTCGGCGGCCTGGTCGTCGCCGACACCACCGCGGCGCTGACCCTGCGCGAGGCGGACTACGGGCCCGTGCAGTACGTTCCGCTCCGGGACGCCGACCGCTCGCTCCTGCGGCGCACGGAGACCTCCACCTACTGCCCCTTCAAGGGGACCGCCGCCTACTACACGATCGAGATGCCGGGCGGCGAGGAGCTCAAGGACGCCGTGTGGACGTACGAGGAGCCGTACCCGGCCGTCGCGGCCATCGGCTCCCACCTCGCCTTCTACCCCGGCAGGGTCGAGATCGCGGTCGACGGCCCGGCCTGAGGTCCGCCGGGCGCCCGTGGCGCACCGCTCCGGGCGCCGCAGCGTCCGCGCCCCCCCGTTCCGGGAGGGCGCACCGCGGTGCGGTCCCGGGCGGGCGGCGGGGCCCGGCCTGCCGGTACCCTCCGGTCCGCGATCCGCCTCCTCTCCCCGGCCCGTCGGCCGCCGGGCCGGGGGAGGCGGCGGTCCGGCGGCTCAGCCGCGGCGGCGGGCGGGCGCGCGCAGGACGGCCAGGCCGAGGGCGAGCACGGCGAGCCCGGCCCAGGACACCGCGGACAGCCGCTCACCGACCACCGCCACCCCCAGCAGGGCGGCCACGGCGGGCTCCGCGAGGGTCAGCGTGGTCGCCACGGAGGCGGAGGTGTGCCGCAGGCCGTGCCCGAACAGGCGGTAGGCCAGGAACACGGTGAACACCGCCAGGTACAGGGCGACCAGTGCGCCGTCCACCGTGGCCAGCCAGGACGCTCCGGTGGCCGCCACCACGGGCAGGACGGCGATCCCGCCGCCCGCGAACATGGTGCCCATGACGGCGGGGGAGGGGTGGCCCCGCCGGATCAGGCGTTCGGCGACGAGCGCGTAGGCGGAGTAGGAGAACCCGGCGGCCAGCGCCAGGAGCACCCCGGCGGGGCGTACCGGTGTCCCGCCGGCGCCGAGCTCCGAGCCCAGCACGAGGACCGCGCAGCCCAGGACCGCGGAGGCGGTCGCGACCGTCCACCGCGCGGTGGGCCGGGCCCGCCCGGTGAGCCAGGCCAGCAGGCCGGAGAAGACCGGTGCGCTGCCGAGGGTGATCACCGTGGCGACCGCGACCCCCGCGTGCGCCACGGCAGGGTAGAAGGACAGCGGGTACCCGGCGACGGCGAGGGCCCCGAGGGCGAGGGTCCGGCGGGTGGGCCGGTCGCTCCGGGCCAGGAGGGCGGTGGAGCCCCTCCCGGTGAGGAACAGGAGCAGGCCGCCCAGGACCAGGCCGGCCGCGCCGATCGCGGCGGCGGGCGCCTCGGCCGGGGCGAAGGAGGCGGCGGTTCCGGTGGTGCCCCACAGGACCGCCGCGGCGAGGATCGGCAGGGGCCCCTGGAGCGGGGGTGCGGCGGGGGCGCGGGTCGGTGCGCCGGACCGGGAAAGGGAGTGTTCTGGCACGGTGGTTCCTTCGTCGTCGTGTGTTTCGGCGGCGGCGAAACGGGCGCACGACGGGGGGCGACCCGGGTGCGGTCACCGGGGGTCGCCGTTCGGGCTCTCCGACGGGGTCAGGAAAGGGTGTGCGTGCGCCCGCTCAGGCGCACAGCGGCGGAAGCACGACGTGCCAGTAGTGGTTCTTCACGCGGCCATGCTAGGACGTCCCCCGCCCCGGGCCGCGGGCGGGGTGCCCGCCCGTGGCCCGGAGCGCCCGGAAGGGGGTCCGGGGCGGTGCGCCGCGGGCCGTTCCGTGCCCCGCAGGGCGGGCGCGGGGACCGTCCGTCCGGCGGGCACGGCACGTCCTCAGCGCTGCGCCGCCCCGTCTCCGGCGTCGTCCCCGGAGCCGTCACCGTGCTTGCCGCGGCGGGCGAGGTACAGGGCCGCGCCGCCCCCTCCCAGGGCGAGGACCCCGGCGGTCACCAGGCCGGCCAGGGCGCCGCCGGTCAGGGGCAGGTCCGCGGGTCCGTCGGCGGCGCCGACGGGGGCGGGGTCCTCCCGGGCCGAGGGCGGATCCCCGCCGGTGTCCCCGCTCCCGTCCGCGGGGGCGTCCCCGTCGGCCAGGGCGCCGCCGTCCGGGGCGCCGCCGTCCGGGGCGCCGCCGTCCGCGGTGCCCCCGTCCGTCCCGTCCCCGCTGTCCGAGCCGTCGGAGGGTTCCCCGGCCTCCGGGGAGGCGGGGGCCTCCCGGGCGGGGGTGTCGTCCCCGCCGTCGGCGTCCTCCCCGCCGTCGGTCCCGGGCGCCCCTTCGTCGCCGAGGCAGTCCACGGCGACGGCGCCGAGCTCCAGGGCGAACAGCTCGGCCCCGCCCGCGGAGGCCGTGACGGAGGTGGACACCTCGCCGCGCCCGGCGGAGGGGTCCTCCGGCACGCGGTTCAGGACGGTGACGTCGGCCGCCGCGTCGAGGCCGGGGACGGCCACGGTGGCGTTCACCTCGGGGGCGTCGGCCGTGATCGGCGTCCCGAAGACGGAGATGACGCGGTCGTCCTCCGCGGAGCTCCCGATCGTGTTCTCCCAGGCGAGGTCGCCCGAGAAGTCGCACCTGACGGAGTTGTGCAGCGAGGTCAGGCTGACGGCGGGTTCGGCATGGCCCGGAAGGTCCAGCGTGAAACCGCCGCCGAGGGCGGAGACCGCCTCCGCGCGGCCGTCCCCGGCGGCGGTGGTGTTGACACGGGACTCGACCGGCCCGCCGGTCCCCACGAGCGCGCCGACGCCGCCGCGGTCGGCGGAGAAGTCGGCGGACGGGTAGTCGCCCCCCACGTCCGACCCGACGTAGACCCTGCCCCAGGACCCCTCCGTCACGGAGCCGCCCCCGTGGTGGGACAGGCTGACGAGGGTGCTGCCGGCCGTCGCCGGGAAGTGCTCGTCGGCGTGGGCGGGCGCGACCGCGCCGAGGGCCAGGGCGGCCGCGCCGGCGACGGCGGCGGGGCGCACGATACGCGTGAGAGTACGGGGAACAGACAAGGAACGCCCCTTGCTCGCGGGAGGGATCGACTCCAGAAGGGATGGAAGTCCATAAAAGCTGACAATGATCAACAATTCGGACATTCGCGAGTGTAGTTGACCCGGACCACCGGGGAAGGGATGGCGCGATTTTGTGGCGCGGTTAATAATCCCTGGTCAGGTCGGGTTCGATGACGGCGTGTGCCCCAGTCGGGCGCCGGTCAGGCGCACACGGGCCCGGAGGCCGGACTCGCGTGGTAGGCCATGTCCGTCCCGGAGAACAGCCTGTCCCAGTCGCGCTGCGCCGGGCCCTCGTGCGGGGACCCGCGCAGCGGGATGCCCAGGAGGCCCGCCAGCTCCTCCGTGCGGCCGCGGGGCGAGGAGAGCTTCTCCCAGTGGTCCCGGAGGACCTCGAACACCCGCTCCTCGGGCAGTTCCAGGAGGACGTGCAGCACTTCGAGGTCCTGCTGGGAGGGGGAGTACTCCCCCAGGAACACCCCGCTCCTGCTCCGCCGGTCGGCGTCACCGGACTGCGGGTCCAGCCCCGCCATCCACGCGGCCAGGAGCAGGCGCGACTGCCCGTCGGCCCGGCACAGCGACTCCCAGAGGGGGGCGAGGCCGAAGACGGCGCGGGCGGTCCCGTCCAGGATGTCCAGGCGCCACCACGGACCGTCGGTGAAGCGCACGTCGTAGACCACGACCCTGGACCGCGGGAGGCCGGCCGGGTCGCGGTCGAAGCGCGTGCTGTCCTGCCACACCACGGGCATGTCGTCGGACGCGGATTCCGGCAGGGCCGTCAGCACGGGGCCGAGGACCGCGTGCCACTGCTCCACCCACGGCTCGTAGCCGGGCATGGGGCAGTAGGTGACCCCCTCCCGCGTCCGGCAGGAGACGGTGTCGGCGCCGTACAGGAGGCGGTCCGACACGGGGACCCCCCAGGTGTAGGAGGTGGCCCCGTGGGCGGCGGTGCCCCCGGCGCCGGCCAGGAGCACGAGGGCCGTGCCCAGGGCCGCCGCCCGGGACGCCCTGCGCCCCGTCGCGGCCAGGGCCAGCGCCACGAGCCCCAGGACGGCCAGCCCCAGGTAGGCCGCGTACAGGTGGACCAGGACGGGGACGCCGGGGGAGTGCACCGGGAACGGGTCGACGGCCATGAGGGTCAGCGACTGCACCCGGGCGACGACCCTGTCCACGCTCTGGGCCGTGTCGAAGGCCGTGATCGTGTACAGGCCGTAGGTGGGCACGACCAGGGCGATCAGCAGGAGCGGGGTGTACGACCGGGTCCAGGCGACGAGCGCCATCGCCCCCGCCGGGCCGACCAGCACCACGACGAACGGCGTCAGGTGGGACAGCGGGTGCACCAGGCCCGGCACCGGTCCCGCGTACTGCCACGCGTCCAGCGCCAGGAGCGCCGCCACGCACGCCCAGCCGACCAGCGCGGCGCCCGCGCCCACCGCCAGGTAGCGGCCCGCCCGGCCCAGCGGGCCGACCGGGCTCCGTCCGTAGCGGACCTCGCGGATGGCGGGGAAGGTCACAGCGGCGAACAGGCCCAGGGTCACGATCAGCGCCGACGTCACAGCGCTCTCGTACAGGTCGGACCTGGTGTGCACGAGGGGCTGGTTCGCGGTCGAGAGGGTCATGAGCACCGCCAGGGCCCCCGCGACGAGGAGGAACGGGTTGACGAGCAGCCGCAGCGCCGTGAACCACGACAGCCGCCCGAAGGTGAGGGCGCGCCCGGTGAGGGGCCCTGCGTCCCGGGACCCCGCGGCCGCGGTCCGGGGCCTCCCGGGCCCCGCGCCGGGGGGACCGCCGCCGGGCCCCTCCCCGCCGCGGCCGGTGACGGCTCCGCTCATCGTGCGCACTGCTCCAGCCCGAGGCCGCGGTCCACGCCGGTCAGCAGCAGGTAGGCGTCCTCCAGGGTGGGCTCGACCGGGACGAGCCCGCCGTCGCCGGATCCCCCGGGCGCATCCGCGGGCGAGGGGCCGCGACCGGAGCCCTCCACGGTGAGCACCCGGTACCGGCCGTCGGCCAGGCGCCAGGCCGTGTGCCCCTCGCCCGGGTGCCCGGACCTCTCCCAGACGTGGCCGCGGGCGCGGTCCACCAGCTCCCCCGGGGTGCCGTCGAAGATGATCCTCCCCCCGTCCAGGCAGAGCACGCGCTGGCACAGGGCCGCCACGTCCTCGATCTGGTGGGTGGACAGCACCACGGTGCTGTGCACCGCGAGCTCCGACACCAGGCCGCGGAACCGGATGCGCTGCTCCGGGTCCAGCCCGATGGTCGGTTCGTCCAGCAGGAGGAGCTCCGGGTCGCCGAGCAGGGCCGAGGCCAGGCCGAGCCGCTGGCGCATCCCGCCCGAGAGGCGCCGGACGCGGCTGTGGCGGCGGTCGTAGAGGCCGACCCGCCGCAGGCCGCGCCGCACCTCCTCGTGGCGTGCCCGGCGCCCGCCGAGCTCCTTGAGCACCGCCATGTAGTCCAGCAGCCCGAACGCGGTGAAGTAGGGGTAGAACTCGGGGTTCTGCGGCAGGTAGCCGAGGCGGCGCCGGATCTCGGTGCGCTCGGCGGCCCGCTCGGGGTTGCGCCCGAGCACGCTGACCTCGCCCCGGGTGGCCTCCAGGTCCGTGGCCAGGCACCGCAGCAGTGTGGTCTTGCCCGCCCCGTTGCGGCCGAGCAGGCCGGTCACCCCGGGGCCCAGGTCCAGGTCCACGCCGTCCAGGGCGGTGCGGGCGCCGTACCGGCGGACCAGGCCCCGGATCCGGACGGAGGGCGCGCCGGAGGGGGAGGGCGCGGCGCCCCCCGCCCCGGTCCCCGCGGTCTCCGCGCTCATGCCGTCCTCACGCGCACCAGGATCGCACCCAGCAGGGCCGCCAGCGCCGTCGCCCACCACGCCTGGGCCTGGGGGGCGAGCAGCTGGAGCGGCGTCGCGTGCTCGGACACGACCATGGAGGCCAGCGCGACCAGCCACGCCAGCCCGACGACCGCGCTGGCGGCGCTCAGGTGCAGCCAGTGGCTGAGCACGAGGGATCCCGCGACGAGTGTCAGGGACGGCAGGAGCCAGAACGCCGCGGTCCACGGGGTGGAGGCCGAGGGCAGCATCAGCGCGACCGCGGCGCACAGGGCCAGGGAGGGCACGAGCACCGCGCAGGTGCGCAGGAACAGGAGCCGCTGGCCCGCCATCGGGGTGACGGAGGTCAGCGCGTGGGCCGGGTCCACCCCGCGCCCGTACGCCAGGGCGACGCCCACCAGGGGCACGATCGGGGCGGTGAAGGTGAAGACCAGCGAACCGCGCGGAAGGTGGTGCGCGGCGAAGAGGGCGGCGACCAGGACCACGACCGAGGCCAGGAGCCAGGCCCGGTACAGGCCGGGCGTCGCGGCCAGCAGCTTGGCGGTGCCCTCCCGCAGTCCCAGGGAGGCCAGCAGCGTCTCGACCACGCCCCGCCGGGGGCGGTCCACGACGTCGCGCAGCCCCGCCCAGCTCTCGGCGAGCCAGTCCTCGTCGCCGGGGAGCAGGTCCCGGCAGGGCGCGCAGTGCATGATGTGGGCCTCCACGGACATGGCCGTGACGTCGTCGGCCCGGTGGCTCGCGTACTCGTGTGCTTGGGCAGGGGTCAGGTGCCAGCTCATGTCAGTGCCTCCCGTAGTCGCGCCTTGGCGCGCATGACCCGTGTCTTGACGGTTCCCTCGGGGATCTGGAGGATCTGCGCGGCCTCACGGACGGTGAGCCCGTCGAGCACGGTGGCCTGGATCGCCGAGCGCAGCTCGGGGGAGAGGGAGTGCAGGGCGGCGCCCAGCGGACCGTGCTCGATGTTGAGCAGCACGGTGTCCTCGGCGGAGGCGTCGCCGATGGTCTCGTAGGGCTCGGTGTCGCTGTCCGAGATCCAGCGGTTGGCCCGTTTGCGCAGCTGGGAGATGAGCTGTCGGATCGCGATGGTCCACAGCCAGGCCCCGGCGTCGGTGTCGCCGGGACGGGGCGTGAACGAGCCCGCGTTCCTCCACACGGCGAGGAAGGTCTCCTGGAGCGCGGCGTCGAGCTGGTCGGTGTCGGAGCAGCGGTAGCGCAGACGCGCGCGGAGCCAGGGCGCGTGTCTGCGGTGCAGGATCTCCAGGGCCTCGGTCTCGCCGACGGCGATGGCCGCCAGGAGCACCGGGTCGGCGCTCTCCGGGCCGTAGGAGGGGGCGCGGCGGCGCGCGCGGCGGAGCAGCTTCACATCGAGGGCTATCGCGTCGGGTGGGCGGATCGGTTCGGCGGTGCGGGGCGGGCCCGGGGCGCCTTTTCGACGGTACCCGCGCGGCGGCTTCGGTCTGGTCCCCGCAGTGGGAGAAAATGGGGCGTATGCGCCTGAGGATCTTCCTTGAGCCCCAACAGGGGGCCACCTACGAGGATCAGCTCGCCGTCGCCAAGGCAGCCGAGGACCTTGGCTTCGACGCTCTGTTCCGTTCCGATCACTATCTGCACATGGGTGACCACGTCAGCGGCCTCCCCGGGCCCACCGACGCCTGGATCACCCTGGCGGGACTGGCCCGCGACACCTCCCGCATCCGCCTCGGCACCCTCATGACCGCGGCGACCTTCCGCTACCCCGGCCCCCTCGCCATCACCGTCGCCCAGGTCGACCGCATGAGCGGCGGCCGCGTGGAGTTCGGCTTCGGCGCGGGCTGGTTCGAGGAGGAGCACGCGGTCTACGGGATCCCCTTCCCCGCCTCCGGCCGCGAGCGCTTCGACCGCTACGAGGAGCAGCTGGACATCATCACCGGCCTGTGGTCGACGCCTGCGGGCGAGTCCTTCCGCTACGAGGGCAAGCACTACCGGCTGGCGGAGGGGCCCGCCCTGCCCAAGCCGCAGCAGGGGCCGCGGCCCCCGGTGCTGATCGGCGGGACCGGCCCCAAGCGCACGCCGCGCCTGGCGGCCAAGTACGCCGACGAGTACAACGTGCCGTTCTCGTCGCTGGAGGACACCTCCGCGGCCTTCGAGCGGACCCGTGCGGCGGTGCGCGCCTCCGGGAGGGCCGCCCCGCCGGTGTACTCGGCCGCACAGGTGCTGTGCGCGGGCCGCGACGAGGCGGAGGTCGCGCGCCGCGCCGAGCGGATCGGCCGCGAGGTCCCCGAACTCCGGGAGAACGGCCTGGCGGGCTCGCCCGGCGAGCTGGTCGATCGGATCGGCCGCTTCGGCGAGGCCGGCGCCGAGCGGATGTACCTCCAGGTGCTCGACATGGCCGACCTGGACCACCTGGAGCTGGTCGCGTCGCAGGTGGTGCCGCAACTGGACTGAGAGGATGGGGCTTGCCGGGGGGTGGCCGCCCGCCCCGGGCCCGCACCCGATAACTTGATATCGAGATACAAGTTGGATACCTTGACATCAAGATAACAGCGGGGGTCCCCCCGACCCGCACCAGGTTTCGGACGCGAGCGCCGGCGTGTGATGTAGACCGCTCGGCGGCGTCCGGTCCAGAACATCGTGGGCGCCCGTGGCCAGTGGGCCGCCTGGCCGGTGGCGAGTGGTGTCGTCGCAGGTCACAGCGGTCATGATGGAGGTCGGGGACAACGGAGGTCACCCCCGCGGTCCTCCGCTCCCGGCCATCCGGCCAGGGCGGCCTCAACAGGTCCCGCACCCGTCTGATGAGGCAGGATGCTGGGGACAAAGTGGCGAGATCAGGAGGCAGACACCGTGTCCACGAACAGCTTCGGCGCCCGTGACACGTTGCGCGTTGGCGACGAGTCGTACGAGATCTTCCGTCTGGAGGCCGTGGAGGGCTCCAAGCGGCTTCCCTACAGCCTGAAGGTGCTGCTGGAGAACCTCCTGCGCACCGAGGACGGTGCCAACGTCACCGCCGAGCACATCCGGGCCCTCGGCGGCTGGGACGCCAAGGCGCAGCCCAGCCAGGAGATCCAGTTCACCCCCGCGCGGGTGATCATGCAGGACTTCACCGGCGTCCCCTGCGTCGTCGACCTCGCCACCATGCGCGAGGCCGTCCGCGACCTGGGCGGCGACCCGGACAAGATCAACCCGCTCGCTCCCGCCGAGCTCGTGATCGACCACTCCGTCGTCGTCGACCTCTTCGGCCGCCCCGACGCCTTCGAGCGCAACGTCGAGATCGAGTACGAGCGCAACTACGAGCGCTACAAGTTCCTGCGCTGGGGCCAGACCGCCTTCGACGAGTTCAAGGTCGTCCCGCCCGGCACCGGCATCGTGCACCAGGCCAACATCGAGCACCTGGCCCGCGTCACGATGAGCCGGAACGGCCAGGCCTACCCCGACACCTGTGTGGGCACGGACTCCCACACCACCATGCAGAACGGCCTGGGCATCCTGGGCTGGGGCGTGGGCGGCATCGAGGCCGAGGCCGCCATGCTCGGCCAGCCGATCTCCATGCTCATCCCGCGCGTGGTCGGCTTCAAGCTCACGGGCCAGCTCAAGCCCGGCACCACCGCCACCGACCTCGTGCTCACCATCACCGAGCAGCTGCGCCGGCACGGCGTGGTCGGCAAGTTCGTCGAGTTCTACGGCGACGGCGTCGCGTCGGTGCCGCTGGCCAACCGCGCCACCATCGGTAACATGAGCCCGGAGTTCGGCTCCACCGCCGCGATCTTCCCGGTCGACGACGAGACCATCCGCTACATGCGCCTGACCGGCCGCTCCGAGCAGCAGGTCGCCCTGACCGAGGCCTACGCCAAGGCCAACGGCTTCTGGCACGACCCGTCCGTCGAGCCCGAGTTCTCCGAGTACCTGGAGCTCGACCTCGGCGACGTCGTCCCGTCCATCGCCGGCCCCAAGCGCCCGCAGGACCGCATCGCGCTGTCGGAGGCCAAGAACACCTGGCGCCACGACATCCGCAACTACGTCCAGGACGACGCCGACGAGGCCGGCGAGGAGTCCTTCCCGGCCTCCGACGCCCCGGCCCAGACCGCCAACGGCGCCCGCCCGCACAAGTCCGTCAAGGTCACCATGGCCGACGGCACCGAGACCGAGATCGACCACGGCGCCGTCGTGATCGCCGCGATCACCTCGTGCACCAACACCTCCAACCCCTCGGTCATGCTGGGCGCCGCCCTGCTGGCCAAGAAGGCGGTGGAGAAGGGCCTGTCCCGCAAGCCGTGGGTGAAGACCTCGATGGCCCCGGGCTCCAAGGTCGTCACCGACTACTACGAGCGCTCCGGCCTGACCCCGTACCTGGACAAGCTGGGCTTCAACCTGGTCGGCTACGGCTGCACCACCTGCATCGGCAACTCCGGCCCGCTGCCGGAGGAGATCTCCCAGGCGGTCCAGGACAACGACCTCGCGGTCTCCGCGGTCCTGTCGGGCAACCGCAACTTCGAGGGCCGGATCAACCCGGACGTCAAGATGAACTACCTGGCGTCGCCGCCGCTGGTGGTCGCCTACGCCCTGGCCGGTTCGCTCGACGTGGACATCACCACCGAGCCCCTGGGCATCGGCAAGGACGGCGAGCCGGTCTACCTGGCCGACGTGTGGCCGACCGCCGAGGAGATCCAGGAGGTCATGGACTCCGCGATCGCCTCCGACATGTACGAGTCCGCGTACTCCGACGTGTTCGCGGGCGACGACCGCTGGCGCTCGCTGCCCACGCCGACCGGCAACACCTTCGAGTGGGAGGCCGAGTCGACGTACGTGCGCAAGCCCCCGTACTTCGACGGCATGGACACCACCCCGTCCCCGGTCACCGACATCTCCGGCGCCCGCGTGCTGGCCAAGCTGGGGGACTCGGTCACCACCGACCACATCTCCCCGGCCGGCGCCATCAAGCCGGGCACCCCGGCGGCCGAGTACCTGAAGTCCAACGGTGTGGAGCGCCGCGACTTCAACTCCTACGGCTCCCGCCGCGGCAACCACGAGGTGATGATCCGCGGCACGTTCGCCAACATCCGCCTGCGCAACCAGATCGCGCCGGGCACGGAGGGCGGCTACACCCGCGACTTCACCCAGCCCGACGGCCCGGTGTCGTTCATCTACGACGCCGCGCAGAACTACGCTGCGCAGGGCACCCCGCTGGTCGTCCTGGGCGGCAAGGAGTACGGCTCCGGCTCGTCCCGCGACTGGGCGGCCAAGGGCACCAGCCTGCTGGGCGTCCGCGCGGTCATCACCGAGTCCTACGAGCGCATCCACCGCTCCAACCTGATCGGCATGGGCGTCCTGCCGCTCCAGTTCCCGGAGGGGCAGTCCGCGGACTCCCTCGGCCTGACCGGTGAGGAGACCTTCTCGGTCACCGGCGTGACCGAGCTGAACGAGGGACGCGTGCCGAGCACGGTCAGGGTCAGCACCGACACCGGGGTGGAGTTCGACGCCGTCCTGCGGATCGACACCCCCGGCGAGGCCGACTACTACCGCAACGGCGGCATCCTGCAGTACGTGCTCCGCCAGCTGATCGCCAAGTAGGGACCGGCGCACAGGACTCCGCCGGCGCCCACCAGGCGTGCAGCGCGGTTCCACGGGGCCGCCACCGTCCGACCGACGGTGGCGGCCCCGTTCGCGTGCGGCGGGGATCCGACACGGAGTGCGGTGACCCGTTTCACGACTTTTCCCCGGAGATCGGCCCTCTCCGCTTCCTCCCAGGTCACGGCGTTTCCCGCGGTTCCCCCGGGGGGTTTCGGGCGCGTGGTCCGGCGGCCCTGAAGGGGCGGAACCCGTGATTGCGACGCCGGGAGCCGGGTAGCGGCCCCGGTGAGGACGAAACGCAATCTATTGCGAAGGAGTCGATCAATGTCGGACATCGTGGAGACGGTAGAGGTCGACGTCCCGGTGACTGCGGCCTACGCCCAGTGGACGAGGTTCGAGGAGTTCCCCTCCTTCATGGAGGGCGTGGCCCAGGTCGTGCGCACCGGTGACACCACCATGCGCTGGACCATCGAGATCGCCGGCCAGCGGCGCGACTTCGACGCCGTGGTCACCGAGCAGATCCCGGGGGAGCGGATCGCCTGGAAGACCGTCGACGGCGTGACCCACGCGGGCGTGGTGACCTTCCACCACCTCTCCGACACGAGCACCCGGATCACCCTCCAGCTGAAGACCGTCCCGGAGGGCGCCGTGGAGCAGCTCGGTGACAAGCTGGGACTCGTCAAGGCCCGCGCCAAGGGGGACATGAAGCGGTTCAAGGCCTTCGTGGAGCCCACCCGGTCCACGGCCTGACCGCAGGCCCCGGGCTCCGGCCCGGGAAGCGGGACGTCCGGGCCCCCGCGCCGCCCACGAGCGGTGCGGGGGCCCGGACGCGTCCCGGCCCCCTCGCTCCGGTCCGGAGAGGGGGACGACCGAAACCCCCAGGTATGCTCCCCGCATGCCCGCCCTCCCCCGGCTCCTCCGACCCCGCCTCCTCCTCGTCCCGGCCGTGCTCGCCGCCCTCGCCGCGACGGGCGCCCCCGCCCACGCCGCGCCGGAGCCCGCCTCGTACGAGACCCACGTCACCCCCGCCGAGCACTACGCCGCACTGATGGCGGACATGCCCGCGGGGGCTGCGGTGGTCGTGGACGACGCGCTGGCGGGCGAGTACGACCTCGTCGAACTGGAGGCCGGGCTCCACGGCTCCTTCGGCGCGGTGGGCGTGCCGTACCACGTCGTCGCGAGCCCGTTCCCGGAGTCCCTCGCCTCCCTGTGGGCCCCGGACATGCTGGCGGCCCTGCACGACCGGATCGGCGCCGACGGGATCTACGTCCACCTGCGCCCCGACAGCGGGATCGCCGGGGTGCGGGCCTACGGAGTGGACCTCCCGGTGGACCTGGCGGACCAGGTGACCCGCGGGGAGACGGAGTACGGGGCCCCGCTCGGGGAGGTGGCGGCCGCCTTCACCGAGGCGCTCACCGCCTCCGAGGAGGACCTCCTGCGCAGGAGCGACGCGGTGGTCGCCGCCCGGGAGGCGGGTGAGGACACGCCCTCGGGCTGGGAGGAGTTCGTGGAGGACCTCGACCCGTCGCGGTCGGTCGGCCCGGAGAACCTGGGCCTGATCGTCGGCGCCCCCGTCGGGGCGCTGGTCACGATGGGCGCGGCGTGGGCGGTCGTGCGGGTGCGGCGGGGCGCGGGCACGCGGTCGACGGTGCTGGTGGCGGCGGTCGCGACGCTGGTGCCGTCCGCCGCTGCGGTGGCCTGGTCCCTGGCGCACCTGACCGGCGCGCCCCCGGGCCCCCAGGAGCTGCCCGACCCCCTGGAGGAGGTCCGCGCCGAGCCGCCGTACGTGGCCTCCACCGCGCGGGTCGAGCGCGTGGTCGGGCAGATGGGGGAGGAGCGCCTCTACGTCGATCCGCTCACGCCCCTCCCGCGCGAGGGCCTGGCGGAGGTCGCGGCGCGGCTGGAGGAGGCGCCCGCGCCCGTGCGCGCGGTCGTGCTGCCGATGGCCGGGAGCGACGAGTCCGCCGGCGACCCGCACGTGTTCCTGCACGCCTGGCACCACGCGCTGGGCGAGGACGGCGTCTACGCCGTGGTCACCCACGACCTCGAGGCCGTGTCCGTGGACCTGCTGGCCTTCGGTGTGCCCGTCGACGGGTACTCCCTCCTCCGGGAGGTCCGGGACGAGGAGGCCGCCGATCCGGCCGCGGCCCTGGACGCGGTCCTGCGCGAGGTCGGGCGCCACCCCGCCGACGCCGACGCGTCGCCCGCCCCTCCCACGATCGACTCCGCGCCCCTGGAACCACGCCTGCCGCGCTTCACCGAGAGCTTCCTCCTCGCCCTCCTGCTCGTGGGACCGGTGGTCGGCGCGCTCGTCGCGGGGGCCGTCCTGGGGGCGGTCGCACTGGTGAGGCGCCCCGGAGCCTTCGCAGGGGGCAGGGCCGGCGCCGCGGCCCTGCGTCCGCGTGCGGAGCGGGAGGCGGCGGCCCTGGCCGGGGAGCTCTCCGCCGGCCGCACCCTGCCGGACGGGCTGATGCCCCAGGCCGAGGCGGCGCTCATGGTGATGGAGGGGTCCCCGGACGCCCTCGACCTCGTCGGTGTGCTGGTCCTGGTGCGGCGTGCCCGCGCCGCCCTGGCCGACCCCGGAGCCCCCGTCCACGGGGCCCCGTGCAGGAACAACCCCCTGCACGGTCCGGGCACCGCCAGTGCCCCGGCCCCGCCGGGCCGCAAGCGGCGGGAGCGCGGGGTGCGGGCCGAGCGGACGTCGCTCTGCGAGGGGTGCGCCGCCCTCCCCGACGACCGCCGGGTGCTCCGGCGGCTGGAACTGCGGGGCCCGGACGGGGTGTGGCGCTCGTACCTGGACCAGGGGGAGCGGGCGTGGATCCGCCACCGTTTCGGCGCGCACGACCCCGCCCGCATGGTCGAGGTCCTCCTGAGCGAGGTGGAGGGGGGCCGGGCGGGACAGAGGGATGACCGAAACTCCCCGATATGATCACCCCCATGTCCGGTCCCTCCCGCCCCCGCATCCGGTTCCCGGTCGCCCTGGCCGCCCTCCCGGCCCTGCTGGTGCTCCCTTTCACGGCGTCCCCCGCCGCGGCCGAACCCGCGCCCCCGGACGCGCCGTCCGCGTACGAGACGCGCGTGACCCCCGCCGAGTACTACGCGGACCTGATGGCCGACGAGCCCGAGGGCGCCGCCGTCGTGGTGGACGCGGCCGTGTCCGGGCTCCACGACCCGGAGGAGCTCGAAGCCGACCTGCGCGAGGCCTTCGACGCCCTGGGCGAGCCCTACCACGTGGTCGTCAGCCCCTTCCCCGGTCCCGGGACGGAGTGGGGAGGCGCGATGCTGCCCGCCCTGCACGACCGGCTCGGCTCCGACGGGGTCTACGTCCACCTGCGCCCCGACTCCACCCTGTTCGACGTGGCCGCGTACGGCGTCGCCCTGCCCGTGGACGAGGCGCGCAGCGCCCTGCTGGCCGACCCGGACTTCGACTACGGCGCCCCCGTCGACCAGGTCGCCGAGGGGTTCGTCCGGGCCCTGACCGACCCGGGCGGCGCGGGCGCCGCGGACCCGGACCGGTACGGGCCGCCCTCGGCGGGGGACCGGTTCGCCGAGGGGTGGCGGGACTTCCTCGACGATCTCGACCCCACCAGCCACAACGGTCCCGGGAACACGGGCTTCCTCGCGGGGACGCTCGGCGGCTTCGTGCTCGGCGCGGGCGGCTACCTCGTCTGGCGCCGTCTTCGCCGGGGCCCGCTCGGCGGAAGCGGGGTCGCGGTCGTCACCGGCACCGCCGCGGCGACCGTCGTCCTGGCGGGGGCGGTGTCCCTCGCCCCGCTCGCCCACGTCGTCGGTGCCCCGGAGGGCGGAGCCGAGGTCCTCTCCCCCCGGGAGGAGGCGTTCGCCTCCCCGCCCTACGTGGTGTCCACGGCCAGGGTGGAGCAGATCGCCCGGGAACTGGAGGAGAACACCGCGCCCCTCTACGTCGACCCCCGCACCCCGTCCCCCCTGGACGGCCTGGCCGCGACGGCCGAGCGCCTCGCCGACGCCCCCGTCCCGGTGCGCGCGCTGGTCCTGCCCATGGACCCCGCCGACGAGTTCAGCGGCGACCCCGAGGTCCTGGCCCACGCCCTGGCCTCCGTCAGCGGAGAGGACGCCGTCTACCTCGTCGCCGGCCACCAGTACTCGGAGGAGGGGGTGCGCGTCTCCGCGTCCTCCGTCGGCCTCGGGACCGTGGACTCCTACGAGCTGTGGACCGCCACCGGCGAGATCGAGGAGCCGAGCCCCGCCCAGGCGCTGGACGCCGCCCTCGACGCGCTGGAGGGCGTCGAGGTGGGCGAGGGCGCGTACGTCGGGACGCCGTACTTCATGGACTCCGGCAACGAGCCCCCGGGGCCGCGCGTGCCGCGCTACTTCAGCGGGGGCTTCCCCGCGGGGGTGCTGCTCCTCGGCCCGCTGGCCTTCCTGGCCCTGGTCGGCACGGCGGCCCTCGTCCGGCTGCTCGTCCGCCGGCCCCGCCGGGACCATGCGACCGGTCCGCGGGCCCTGCGCCGGATGGCGCTGCGGGAGAGCGGAGCGCTCCGCGAGGTGTTGGCCTCGGACCGGGCCGGAGAGATCCCCCGCGAGCTGATGCCGCCGGCGGAGGCGGTGCTCATCGCCATGGAGCACGACCCGGACGACCTCGACCACGTCGGCGCCGTCGTCGTCTCGCGACGGGTCATGGCCGCCCTGGAGGACCCCGGGAGAAACGTCGGCCGGGCCCCGTGCAGGGTCAACCCGCTGCACGGGCCCTCCACCTCCTCCCAGCGGCTGCGCGCGGTGAGGGGGAGCGTGCCCGTGTGCGCGTCCTGCGCGCAGGCGAGCGAGACGGTGCGCGCCGCCAGGGTCCTGCACGTCCGTGACCGCCAGGGCGGGAGACTGGCATACCTGTCGTTGGACGACCGCGCGTGGGTCCGGCACCACTTCGGGGCGGAGCGCCCCGCACGCATGGCCGAGAGACTCCTGGAGGAGATCGATGCCCGCTGAGTTCCCGACCGCGCGGCACGCGGCACGGCTCCTGGCCGCCCTGGCCTGCGCGGGGCTGGTCACGGCCCCCCTGCCCGGAGCCCTCGCGCAGACCGTGCGCGACGCCCCGGCGGACGGGGCCTCCGCGGAGAACCCCTCCCAGGAGATCGCCGACGCCCTGGACGAGTTCCCCGTGTACGTCGACCCGGTCTACGCCAACGCCATCCCCGAGGCCGAACAGGAGCGGATCGCCGGGCTCATCGCGGAGTCCGACCTGGACCTGTACGTGATCGCGGTCCCCCTGGTGGAGGCCGACCCCTGGAACGGCGACGTGGAGACCCTGGTCTCGGTGGTCCACGACCGCAGGGGCGAGCCGGCCGGCCACTACCTCGCCGTGGACGACGACGTCTTCGGCACGGACTTCGGCGGCGGCACCACCGCCCACTACGCCGCGCTCACCTCCTCCTACGCCACCGACTTCGACGGTCCCGTGCGCGCCCAGCTGGACCTGGCGGTGGAGGCCGCCCTGTCGGGCGACGCCGAGGGAGCCTACGACCGGGCCGTGGCCGACTACGAGGAACGCAGCGGGACGGACCGGGGCCCGGGAGCCGTCTCCTTCGGAGGGGGCGGGTCGTCCGGCTCCGCGGGCGGCTGGCTGGTGGCGGGCGCCCTGCTCCTCGGCGGGATCCTGGTCGTGGCGATCGCGTACCCCCTGTACCGCCGCACGTCCCGGAGCCTGGGGCGGCGGCGCTCCCGCGCGATCGCCCAGCACGCCGCGTTCGCCAACGCCGAGCGCGCGCAGCTGGAGGCCCTGGTGGAGCAGGGCGAGCAGGACCTCATCGAGGTCGGCGAGCGCCTGAGCCGCCTGGAGTCGGGCAGTGCCCCGGGGGAGAGGGCGCAGCAGCACCTGCGCGCAGCCCTGGACGCCCGCTCCGCCGCGGCCGCGGTCCACGACCGGATGTCGGACGGCAACGCCACCCTGCCCGACGCCGTGGGCGTGCTCGTCCTCCTGGACATGGCGGAGGACGCCATCGACAGCGCGGCCAGGGGATCGCGGGCGTCCGCCGTCCGGCGCCGCCACTGCTACGCCAACCCCCTGCACGGGACCGTCACCAAGGTGACCGCCTGGCGCGAGTTCGGCGGGACCCGCACCATCCGCGTCCCCCTGTGCGAGGAGTGCGCCAAGGCCGTCCGCGGACGCGTGCGCCCTGTCGTCCTGCCGGCCGAGCACGAGGGCCGGACGGTCCCGTACTACGAGGTGCCCGCGAGCGACAGCGTGTGGGCGGCCACCGGGTACGGAACCCTCACCGACGACCTGGTCGAACGCATCCAGAGGGGCGACCACACGCGCAACGTCAGGTCCCGCTGACCCCTCCCGCCCCACCGCGGGCAAGCCGTCAGGGCGCTTCCTCCGCCTTGGGCCGACGCCCCGGAACAGGGCGGCGACCGGATTCGGGACAGCCGGAACCTGGCTATAGTTCCCACGGGCCCGTCTCGGGCCATCCAGGGGGAAGCACGACGACGAATCGAGGGCTGGACGGTGGACGACCTCCAGAACCAGGCCGGGGGCGCCGGGGCGGGAAGGTCACCGGGCCGGACCGCCGGCCACTACCGCCTCGTGCGCTCGTTGGGGCGCGGGGGCTTCGGTGAGGTGTTCCTGGGGGAGGCGCCGGACGGGAGCCGTGCGGCCGTCAAGGTGCTGCACGCCACGTGGGCGGGGGATCCGGAGATGCGGCGCCGTTTCACCGCCGAGGTGGAGCAGGCCCGCAGGGTGAGCGGTTTCTGCATCGCGGCGATCCTGGACGCCGATCCGGAGGCGGAGGAGCCGTGGATCGCGACCGAGTTCATCGACGGCCCCACCCTCCAGGCCGCCGTCGCCCACGACGGCCCCCGCAGCGGGGTGGAACTGCACCGGCTCGCGATCTCCACCGCGACCGCGCTGGCGGCCATCCACGCGGCCGGTGTCGTGCACCGCGACCTGAAGCCGGACAACATCATGCTGGCCGCGGACGGCCCCCGGGTGATCGACTTCGGCATCGCCCGCGCCGTCGAGACCACCTCCGTGACCGCCAGCGGCGTGGTCGGGACGATCGGCTACATGGCGCCCGAGCAGCTGGAGGGCGCCCGGCTCACCTCGGCCGTGGACGTCTTCTCGTGGGGGTCGGTGATGGTCTACGCGGCGACGGGCAAGGAGGCCTTCCACGGGCCCACCCAGGCCTCGCGCATCGCCCGCATCCTGGGCGGGGAGCCCGACCTGGGACCCCTGGGCGAACCGCTGGCCGGTATCGTCCGCTCCTGCCTGGACAAGGACCCCGACCGGCGCCCCGACGCCGCGACCCTCCTCAACCGGCTGATCTCCGCCCCGGCGAACGGCGGTCCCGCGCCCGACGACGGGGCCCACGGGGCGTTCCCCGCCACCGGGCGCCCGGAGGCCGCGCCCGACGACGGCACCCGCGTCGGCGTGGAGCGCACCAGGATCGCCGGCGACGCGCCCCCGCAGGCCGATCCCACCAGGGTGGCCCCGCAGGTCCCCGTGGACCCCACCCGGGCCTACACCCGGTCGGCGCCGGACGCGGCGCGTGCGCACGCCGCCGGCCACGCGCCGCCCGCGCCGGGGCACGCCTCCGGCGCCCTCGGGGGCCCGCCGCCCTACACGGCGCCGGGCACGTCCGCGCCGCCGCCGTACCCCCCGCCGTTCCACCCGGGGCCGCGGACCGGCGCGCCCGGCCTCCCCGCCCCCTCGACGTACCGTGAGGGCGGAGTGCCGCCGTACCACTTCCACGGCGTCCGCTTCACCGACCCCCGCGACCTCGCGGAGGCCATGCAGCAGAACTGGGGCTCCGCCGTCCAGGTCTTCCAGGACCCCGCCCAGCGCGCCGCGCTGGGGGCCTGGCTCGTCGACGACCTCGGCGACACGGTCCTGGACCGGTCCCTCTTCCGCGGCCACGTCAACAACGACGCCAACCTGGCGCTCACCTCGTTCATCGCGCAGCTGCGCCCCGACCTGCCGCCGGTCTTCCGGGGCCGGGGCGCCACCGTGGCCGAGCTCGGGGAACTGTTCACCGACCCGCGCCCGCTCCTCACCGGCGCGCCCCTGGCCAACGAGATGGTGCTTCTGGCCAGGCCCGGCGTGCTCAGGATCCTGGGCGCCCACCACGGGGACGACTCCGGGGAGCTGACGCGGCTGGCGGACCGCCTCGAGGAGGCCGAACGCGCCGGCAACGCCTTCCACGACCGGCTCACCTCCGAGCTCGAGGGGTGGCGCACGGCGCGCGTGAGCGTCAGCGCAGCCCTGATCCTCGCGTTCCTGCTGCACCCGGAGCGGCTGGTGCCGCCCGGCGACGGCGGCGACAGGGGCGTGGGCGAGTGGATCGACATCCTCTGGGGCCGCGTCCGGAACGCCCCCGCGCCGGCCGACGCCGGCTGCGCGGCCGTGGTCTACGGCGCGCTGCCCACCCTGCGGGCGCTCGCCGAGCAGCGCAGGCACTGGGAGGACCGCCACGGCACGGTCAGCACCCGGCACGAGGCGCTGCGGCGCAAGGTCGACCTCCAGGAGAAGCTGGTCCTCGCGCTGAGGATCTGCCGGTTCGCGGTGCTCGGCCTCCCGGCCGGGATCGTCATGGGGCTCGCGTCGGCGGACGGCGCCCTGACCGGCCTGCTGGTGCTCGTCGGGGTCATGGGCGTGGCCGGGGTGGTCGGCGCGGGGACCGCCGTCCGCTTCGTCTCGGGCGGTCCCGCCCGGCGCCACCAGCGCTACCAGGAACTGAACGGGGTGGCGGCACAGCTGCCCCAGCTGACCACGGGGGTCACCCGCATCAACGGCGATCTGCGGAAGGCGCGCGCGATCTGCGGGGTGTGACCCGATCCGCCCAGGCGGACACAACAGGAGAGGGAGAACCGTGGACGACCCTGGTCGTACCGCAGGGGACTACCGCCTCGTGCGCTCGTTGGGGCGCGGGGGCTTCGGTGAGGTGTTCCTGGGGGAGGCGCCGGACGGGAGCCGTGCGGCCGTCAAGGTGCTGCACGCCACGTGGGCGGGGGATCCGGAGATGCGGCGCCGTTTCACCGCCGAGGTGGAGCAGGCGCGGCGGGTGGACGATTTCTGCATCGCGGCGATCCTGGACGCCGATCCGGAGGCGGAGGAGCCGTGGATCGCGACCGAGTTCATCGACGGCCCCACCCTCCAGGCCGCGGTGAAGGGGGACGGGCCGCGTGCCGGCGTCGAGCTCCAGCGCCTCGCCGTGAGCACGGCCACCGCCCTCGCCGCGATCCACGCGGCCGGTGTCGTGCACCGCGACCTGAAGCCGGACAACATCATGCTGGCCGCGGACGGCCCCCGGGTGATCGACTTCGGCATCGCCCGCGCCCTGGAGACCACCTCCGTGACCGCCAGCGGGATCATCGGCACGGTGGGCTACATGGCGCCCGAGCAGCTGGAGGGGGAGCGCCTCACCTCGGCCGTGGACGTCTTCTCGTGGGGGTCGGTGATGGTCTACGCGGCGACGGGCAAGGAGGCCTTCCCCGGGCCCACCCAGGCCGCCCGCATCGCGCGCGTGCTCTCCGGGGAACCCGACCTCGACGGTGTGCCCGAGCCGCTCCGGGAGACCCTCCGGACCTGTCTGCTCAGGAGACCGGAGGACAGGCCCGACGCCAAGGTCCTGCTCGACCACCTCATCACGGGCGAACCCCTGGCAGTCCTCCCCGCGCCCCGTGCGGGGTCCGTCGAACCGGTCGGCGACGCCGTGCCCTCCGGGCCCGCGACCGAGGAGATGCTGTCGCGGTTCCGCGGTATCGGTGACCTGCGCAAGCTCTTCGACGACCCCCGACCCCTGCTCGCGGGTGACGCCGCGGCCGCCGAGTTCCGGCCGCTGGCCCGGCCCGCGGAGCTGCGGAGGATGGCGGAGCTGTCCGAGGACGGAGCGCTGTTCGCCCTCGCCCGGGACCTGGAGGAGGGCGAGCGCGTGGGGAACGGGTTCGTCCGCGAGCTGACCGGGAGCCTCGGCGGGTGGGAGGGCGGCCACCACCGCGTGGACCCGGCCCTGATCCTGACCTTCCTGCTCAACCCCGGGCTGGCGGTTCCGCCGGACCCCGGCGGCCTGCCGGGGGTCGGGGAGTGGACGCGGATCCTGTGGACCCGGGTGGAGTACGCCTCGGGCCCTCCGCGGGCCGGGTACGCGGCCGCGGTCTACGCGGTGGTCCCCACGGTGCTCAGGGTGGCCCACCGGCAGCGGCAGTGGCGGGAGCGCGCCACGGAGGTGCGGGGCGAGGCCGACGGCCTGCGCGCGACGGTGCGCAGACAGGAGGCCTACGCGTTCGGCAAGGGCGTGCTGGGCGTCCTCGTGGCGGTGCTGGTCCTCGCGGCCTTCGCCCTCGCGGCCTGGGGGGAGGGCGTGGAACCGGGGCTCCTGTTCGTGGCGGCCACCGCCTGCGGGGCGGGCTGGCTGCTGCTGTCCCGCCTCGACTCCCGCGCGCACGGGGGGAGGGAGGAGCGCGGGGAGAGGCTGCGCCGTTTGGAGAACCTGCCGCTCCCCGCCCTGGGGGCCGGGCTGCGGGCGATGGAGGAGGACCTGCGAAGGGCCGGGGAGATCTGCGCGCCCCGTCCGGGGGCGCCCGGCCGGTGAGTCCGGCGTCCGCCGGAGCGGCGCCGCTCCGGCGCGCTGCGCGCGACGGCCCCCGGCGGAGGCCGGGGCGCTGTCCCCGGTCGCGGTCGTCGGCCGCCCGTCCGGCGCCTCCAGGGGGCTGCGCGCCGCCCGGAGGAGCGGGGCGGGGCGGACAGGGGTCACCCGGCCTCGGCGGACGGTCGCCCGGCCCAGGGCCTGGGGGAGTCCGGCGGGGCCAGGGCGTCCAGCCGGGCGGTGACGGCGGTGCGCGCCATCGCGTAGGGAGCGTCCCTGTCGTCCTCCAGCAGGGAGACCGCGTTGGCGGTGTCCAGGAACGCGCGCAGCTCGAAGGCGAGCAGCGCGGGATCGGCCCCGGGGACGAGCTCGCCCAGCTGGCGGGCGTCCTCGGCGGTCCGGGTGAGCAGGTCGCGCCACTCGCGGTGGGTCTCCACGAGGGCGTCGCGGACCCGGCCCGGGCGGGACTCGAACTCGGCGGTGACGGTGTAGAAGAAGCACCCGCCGGAGAAGACCCGGTCCCGGGAGTAGGCGAGCCAGTCCTCGCACAGCCGCCACAGGCGTTCGACGCCCGGCCGGGTGCGCAGCGCCCCGCGCACGACGTGGCGGACGAAGACCGCCCTGCCGGCCTCGACGGCGGCGAGCTGGAGCTCCTCCTTGGACCCGAAGTGCGCGAACACCCCGCTCTTGCTGATCCGCAGCTCCTTGGACAGCCGGCCCAGGGAGAGCCCCTCCAGGCCTTCCACCGAGGCGATGTCCACCGCGCGGTCCAGGACCGCCCGCCGGGTCTGGTCGCCCCGCTGCAGGCGGCCGTCGGTCCGGGTCGTCATGCTCCTCCTCGGCTGGACTCGTCCCACGGGGGAGGTGAACGGTCGGTCGGGTACAAGGCGATCCTAGTTGCCCCTTGACGGAAGCGACATGCAAAACAAATAATACGATCGTTCGTAAAGTTTTCTGGATGCGGGCGTCCCGCGGAAAAGAGTCCGAAGTGAACACAGCCCGCCTCGCGGGAGCGGCCGTCAACGCCGTCGCCCTCCCCGCCCCCGGCCTCGCGGGCGCCCTGGCGCGACGCCTGTGGGCCGACCCCCGCGGCCTGCGCCCGGTCGCCGCGCAGGACCGCGAACTCCACGGGAGCGCCCGGACGGAGTCCTTCGACGTCGGGAGGTGGAAGGTCGTCGCCTACGCCTGGGGCGACGGCGCCCGCCCCGTCCTGCTCGTCCACGGCTGGCGCTCCCGCGCCGCCCGCCTCGCGCCGGTGATCCGGCGCCTGCTCGAACTCGGCTACAGCCCCGTCTCGTGGGACGCGCCCGGCCACGGCTCCACGGGAGGCCCGGTGGGCACCGTCCTGGACGCCCGGGAGATCATGCGCCTCCTCCAGGACCGGCATGGACACTTCGCGGCCGTGATCGGCCACTCCCTGGGCGCGCTCTTCGCCGTGCACGCCCTGCGGGAGGGCCTGCGGGCCGACCGGGCGGTCCTGGTCTCGGGGGTGTCGGACTTCGGATTCCTCGTCAGCTCCTTCTCGGGAGCCCTCGGACTGCGGCCCCGGGCCGTGGCGGCGCTGCGCAGGGCCGTCGAGCGCCACTACTTCGACGGGGACCCGACCGTGTGGACCCGCTTCTCGGCCACGCACGCGCCGGAGTCGTTCGACCGGCCCGTGCTGCTCCTGCACGGCGAGGACGACGCCTACGTCCCGATCGGGGAGTCCCTGCGCACCGTCGCCGCGCTCGGGGACCGGGCCCGTCTGGTGCGGACCCGCGGAACGGGCCACAGCGGCATCCTCGCCGACGAGGCCGTCCTCGGCCTGCTCGCCGGGTTCGTCGGGGGCGCCGCCGACCCCGCCCCCGCCCAGGGGGGCTGAGACGGGGCGGCGGTCGCCCCGGCCCCTCCGCCCGGCCGCGTCCCGGCGGCGGTGGCCGTCCCGCGCACGGTCACCGGGCGGGGTTGTCGACCACCAGGTCGGCGTGCTCCCGGGGGCGGTTCTCCGCGTAGAAGGACTCCTCCTGCTCCGCCCACACGCGCCTGTAGGGCGCGTACACCGGAGCGTCGCCGCGGGCGTCCAGCCGCCGGGCGCGCTCGCCGCCGGGTGCGGCCACCCAGACCAGCAGGTCCAGGAGGCCGCGTCCGGCGTCGGCGCCCGAACCGGACCCCTCGACCACCAGGACCCCGCCCGCGGCGACGTCCCCGGGCAGCGGCGTCCACCCCCGGGCGAAGCCTCCCCGCTCCCAGTCGTAGCGCCGCCAGGCCGCCCGCTCCCCCCGGGACAGCGGTGCGAGGACCCACTCCCGCAACAGCGCGGGCGCCTCGGCCAGCCCCTCCCACCCCGGGTAGAGGTCCTCCATGGACAGCACGGCCGCCGGCCGGCCCCGGCGCGCGAGCGCCGCGCGCAGCCGTGCGGCCACCGTGCTCTTGCCCGAGCCGGAGCGGCCCTCGACCGCGACGACCCGCGGCCGGCCCGGGGGGCCGCCGGAGGGGACCGCCCCCGCGAGCGCCTCCTCCCAGCCGTCGGCGGCGGTGCTGATGCGTGGTGCGTTCACGTTCGGACCCTAACCGGCCCGCGCCCGCCGTGGCCCGCGTGGCCGCCGACCTGTGGTGCGTTCACGTCCGGACCCCCACCGGCGCGGGAGCCGAGTTCCGGCTTGCGTTCAATGCTTGTAGCATTCCTCGCAGCAGCGCCGAAGCGCTGGGGAGTGCCGACCGCAAAGGGGCCACTGGTGACCGACGCCGCAGCGACGCCGGGATCTCAGTCCTCCCTGCGCCGGGCCAACGAACGCCGGGTCGTGGACGTGCTGCGGCGCGACGGCACGCGCACCCAGGCCGAGCTGGCCCGGACCACCGGGCTGTCGGCCGCGAGCGTGTCCAACATCGTGCGCGGCCTGCGCGCCGCCGGGACCGTGTCGGTGCGCGACACCTCCTCCAACGGCCGGCGCGCGCGTGCCGTCACTCTCCTGCGCCCGCCCGGCACCGTCGTCGCCGTCGACTTCACCGCCGACAGCGTCCGCGTCGCGGTCGGCGACAGCGAGGGCAACATGCTGGCCCGCGAGGAGATCGACTACGACGTGGGGTCCGACGCCGACCGGGCGGTGCGCCGCGCGGCCTGGCTGGCCGAGACCACCCTCCAGCGCGCCAGGATCGACCTGGGCACGGTCTCGTCCGTGGTCGCCTCGGTGCCGGGGCCCATCGACCCGGGCACCGGCGCGGTGGGGCACATCTCCTGCGTGCCCCGGTGGGCGGGGTTCCACCCCGCCAGGGCGCTGACCGAGCGGCTGGGCCTGGAGGTCCTGGCCGAGAACGACGCCAACCTCTCCGTCCTGGCCGAGCAGCACCGCGGGGCGGGCACGGGAGCCGAACACGTCATCCACCTGGTCATCGGCGACGGGGTGGGGGCGGGCATCATGATGTCCGGCCGGCTCTTCCGCGGCGCGGGCGGAACGGCGGGGGAGATCGGGCACATCGCGCTGGACCCGCGCGGCCAGGTCTGCCGGTGCGGCAACCGGGGCTGCCTGGAGACCTTCGTCGGCGCGAACTACCTGCTGGACATGCTGCCGCAGAACACCGACGTCGCCCGGGGGCCGGGGCCGGCACGGGTGGGCGACCTGGTCGGCGCGGCCACGGAGGGCGACCCCGGGAGCCGCCGGATCATCGCGGAGGCGGGCACCGCGCTGGGCCAGGGGATCGCGATCATGGCCAACCTGTTCAACCCGGACCGCGTGATCGTCGGCGGCGACCTGGCGGAGGCCGGGGAGCTGCTGCTGGACCCGATGCGGCGGGCGATGGAGCTGGGATCGCTGGGCAGCGCGCTGGAGCGGCTCTCGCTGGTGCGCGGCGAACTGGGGCGGGACGCGGCCCTGTACGGGGCGCTGCGCATGGCCTCGCAGCACTCGAACTGATCCCCCTGGCCGCGGGCGTCCGCCGCCCGCGGGCGCCGGGACGGCGGTCCCCGCGCGTGCGCTCCCGCGGAGGAACCGGGAACCAGGAACCGCGGACTCCGCCGTCCGCCGAAGGTCCGCGCGCGTGCGCTCCCGCGGACCCCGACGGGGCGGCGCGGGTGCCGGCGCAGGCCGGCCCGGGGGCCGACCGGGGGTGAAGGGCCGGTGAACCGCGAGGTCACCGCCTGCGCCGGGCCGGTCACGGGTAAAACCTGAGACTTCCTCACATGGACGCCCACGCCCGGGTTCCCGCTCTGGCCTGGGTTTTTGATTCATTCAGCTCCTGAACTCAAGACCCGTGATGTTTCGGTTATGTGTTCAGGAGTTGACGCCAAGGTGGCGGCGGGGTTTGACTGCACACCACCACTCGCGAGTTCTCCACCGTGAAACCCCCCGTCATGAGAGGCACCAGCGTTGAGTACACGACGCTTCGCACCGCACCGCAGGGCCGCCGCAGGCCTGGCGGCCACCGCCGCACTCGCCCTCCTCGCCTCCGGCTGCGCCGGCCTCACCACCACCGGTGGCGAGGGCGAGCAGGAGACCCAGAGCGTGGAGGAGGGCTTCCACGTCGGCCTCCTCCTCCCCGAGCTCCAGACCGCCCGCTACGAGGCCTTCGACAAGCCCTACTTCGAAGAGGCGCTCAACGAGCTCTGCCCGGAGTGCGAGCTCTCCTACGCCAACGCCGACCAGGACGTCGACGAGCAGCAGACCCAGGCCCAGGCCATGCTGACCGACGGGGTGGACGTCCTGGTCCTCGACGCCGTCGACTCCGCCGCGGCGGCCGGAACCGTCAACGAGGCCAGGTCCCAGGGCGTGCCGGTCGTGGCCTACGACCGCCTCGCCGAGGGCGGCGTCGACATGTACGTCTCCTTCGACAACTTCCGGGTCGGACAGGTCCAGGGCGAGGCCCTGCTCGCGGCCCTGGAGGAGGACGGCAACGAGGACGGCCAGATCGTCATGATCAACGGCTCGCCCACCGACCCCAACGCGGCGGACTTCAAGGCGGGCGCCCACGACGTCCTCGACGGCGCCGTCGAGATCGGCCAGGAGTTCGACACCCCGGACTGGTCGCCCGACCAGGCCAACAGCCAGATGGAGGGCGCGATCACCTCCCTGGGCGTCGACGAGATCGCCGGCGTCTACTCCGCCAACGACGGCATGGCCTCGGGCGTCATCTCGGCCCTGCGCAGCGCCGGGGTCGCGGTCGAGGACCTTCCGCCCGTCACCGGCCAGGACGCCGAGCTCGCCGGGATCCAGCGCGTCGTCGCCGGTGAGCAGCACATGACCGTCTACAAGGAGATCCGCCCCGAGGCCGAGGTCGCCGCCGCCATGGCGGTCGCCCTGGGCACGGGCGAGGACCTCCAGCTCGACGGCTACGAGATCACCGAGGTCGAGGACGCCAACGGGGAGGCCGTCACCGCGGTCCTGCTCGACGTCATCGTCGTGACCGAGGACAACGTCCTGGACACCGTCGTGGCCGACGAGGTCTACAGCGTCGAGGAGATCTGCACCGACGACTACGCCGACACCGACTTCTGCCAGGAAAACCTCTAGAAGCGGCGCGAAGTCCCCAGTGCGCGGGGGCGGGCGGCTGAGCCGTACCGCCCCCGGCCGGGACGAGGAGAGAGAAACGAGCGCATGAGCACACCCGTCCTGGAACTGTCCGGGATCTCCAAGACCTTCGGCGCCGTCAGGGCCCTGAGCGAGGTCGACTTCCAGGTCCGCCCCGGCGAGGTCGTCGCCCTGCTCGGCGACAACGGCGCGGGAAAGTCCACACTGGTCAAGGTCATCGCCGGCGTCCACCCCGCGGACAGCGGCGGGAGCATCGCGTGGGACGGAAAGCCGGTCGGCATCTCCGCCCCCGCCGACGCCCAGCGGCTCGGGATCGCGACGATCTACCAGGACCTCGCCCTGTGCGACAACCTGGACATCGTCGGCAACCTGTTCCTGGGCAACGAGAAGCTGCACTTCCCCGGAACCCTCGACGAGGTCGAGATGGAGAGCCGGGCCAGGGAGCTCCTCGACTCCCTGTCGGTGAGCATCCCCGACCTGCGCGTCCCCGTGGCCTCCCTCTCCGGGGGCCAGCGCCAGATCATCGCCATCGCCCGCTCCCTGCTGGGGCAGCCGCGCGTGGTCATGCTCGACGAGCCGACCGCGGCCCTGGGAGTGGCCCAGACCGCCCAGGTCCTCGACCTGATCGAGCGCCTGCGGGACCAGGGGCTCGGCGTGGTCCTGATCAGCCACAACATGGCCGACGTCCGCGCGGTCGCCGACCGCGCCGTGGTGCTGCGGCTGGGCCGCAACGCGGGGGACTTCCCCATCGCGGAGACCAGCTACGAGGAGATCGTGGCCGCCATCACCGGGGCCGCCGACAACCCGGTCAGCCGCCGCTCCGACCGCACCGGCTCCTCGGCCCTGGCCACGGAGGACAACCGATGACACAGCAGACCCACCTCTCCCACGAGTCCGGGGACGGGACACCCGAAACGGGCGAGGCCAAACGCGACCCCCGCCTCCTCGCCACGGCGGCCTCTCCCCGGGGCTGGCTCCAGGCGCTCCGGCGCAACCTGAGGGGCGGGGAGCTCGGCCCCCTCCCCGTCGTGGTCGGACTGCTGCTGATCGGCATCGTCTTCCAGTCGATGAACGACCGGTTCCTGTCCCCGCAGAACCTGTCCAACCTGACCGTGCAGATCGCCGCCGTCGGCCTGATGACCACCGGCGTCATCATGGTGCTGCTCCTCGGCGAGATCGATCTGTCGATCGGCTCGGTCTCCGGTCTGTCCGCGGCGGTCCTGGCCGTCCTCGCGGTGAACACGGGGCTGCCCGAGTGGGCCGCCATCGCCGCGGCCGTCGGGGTCGGGCTCCTGATCGGCCTGCTCCACGGCGTCATCTTCGCCAAACTGGGGGTGCCGGCCTTCGTGGTCACCCTCGCGGGCCTCCTCGGCTGGCAGGGCGTGCACCTCTACCTGATGGGCGCCGACGGCACCATCAACACCAGTCCCAGCGGCGCCATCGCGATGCTCACGCAGACGTACTTCGTCCCCTTCATGGGATGGGCCATCGCCGGCGTCGTCATCGTGCTCTACCTGGTCGCCGTCTTCGCGGTCGAACGGCGCCGGCGCCTGGCGGGGCTGCCCTACAAGCCCCTGGAGGAGGTCCTCTTCCGCGCGGCGCTGCTCACGGTGCCGATCGTCGGCGGCGTCTGGGTGCTCAACCAGTACAAGGGCGTGCCCCTGGCGTTCCTCATCTTCGTGGGCTTCGTGGTCGTCCTCGACCTCGTGCTGCGCAAGACCCGCTACGGGCGGATGGTCTACGCCGTCGGCGGCAACTCCGAGGCCGCCCGCCGGGCGGGCATCAACGTCGACCTGATCCGCATCTCGGTGTTCGGCATCGCGTCGACCCTGGCCGCGCTCGGCGGCATCATGCTGGTCTCCCGCAACTTCGCCGCCAGCGTCTCCACCGGCAGCGGGGCGGAGCTGATGATGGCCATCGCCGCGGCCGTCATCGGCGGGACGAGCCTCTTCGGCGGCCGGGGCAACGCCTACTCCGCCCTCCTGGGCGGCCTGGTCCTGGGCGCGATCACCTCCGGCCTCCTGCTGCTCCAGATGGACACCTCGGTGCGCTTCATGATCACCGCGGCCGTCCTCCTGATCGCGGTCATCCTCGACGCGGTCTCGCGGCGGGGGCGCAAGACCCACGCACGGGGCGGGGGCTAGCCCCGGGTCCTCCGACGGGTCCTCCCCCGGACGGCGGGGCGCCGCTCCCCGTCCCCCCGTCCGGCCCGGTCCGGCGCCCCGTGCGCCGGGCCGGGCCCCGCCGTTTCCGGGACGGACGCCCCGACCCTGTGACATGCGTCGCTCCCCCTTCCCTCGGGCCGAGGGGCGTACTCCGGGGGAGCTGCGGCGGGAGCGGCCGGGGGCCGCGGCCGGGCCCCGCCCCCGCCGTGCGACCGCCCCGCCCGGCCCCGTCCTCCGAACCGGCCGCCGTGAGCTGCGCGAACTCCGGCGGAGGCCGCCGGGGACGCCGGCGCGACGCCCCGGGGCCGCCCCGGCGCAGGCGGTCGGGCGGCGCAGAGTCGCAGGTCCCGGCCCCGCCGGGCCGAAGGTCCCACTCCCCGGGGGCGGGGGAGGGCCTCCGCGGGGCGCTGCTAGTTTCGCCGCGCAAGCGACCGGCCGTCGCAGGGCAGGCGCACCACGTGTGCGCCGCGCCCCGGCCCCGCCGTGCCCGGACCACGCCGGGGCGGGACGGGGACCGCGACGGCCCGACCACCCCGCGCCCGCCGCCCGCCCCGGAACCCACTCCGGCTCCGGGCCGCGGGCGCGTAGCCGGGAGAGACATGCGCACGATCCTCGTCGTCGGAGGCGGACAGTCAGGTCTGCAGCTCGCCCTCGGCCTGCTGGCCGAGGGCTACGGCGTGACACTGGTCAGCCCGGCCGGGGCGGAGGAGGTCCGCTCCGGCGGCGTGACCTCCACCCAGTGCCTCTTCGGCCCGGCCCTGCGGCGCGAACGGCGCCACGGACTCGCCTTCTGGGACGACCGGGCGCCCCTCGTCCGGGGCGTGGGGGTCCACGTCGCGGACCCCGGCGGGGGGAGCGCGGGAGCCCCTGCCCGCGGGCCCGCCGCGCGGGCGGGCGGACGCGGGACCGTCCCGGCCGCCTCGTGGGTCGGCAGGCTGGACGAACCCGCCCAGTCGGTGGACCAGAGGCTCAAGCTGTCGGCCTGGCTCGACCTGTTCGTCCGGCGCGGGGGCCGCCACGTCCGGCGCCGGATCGGCGCCGCGGAGCTGGAGCGGCTCGCCGCCGACCGGGACCACGACCTCGTGGTCGTCGCCGCCGGACGGGGAGAGCTGGCCGGGGTCTTCCCCCGCGACACCCGGCGCCCGGCCTTCGACGCACCGCAGCGCACCCTCGCCCTCGCCTACGTCACCGGCGCCCACCCCCACCCGTCCGGCCCGATCCTCGGCCGCAGCGCCGTGCCCGGGGAGGGGGAGGTGTTCACGCTCCCCACCTACTCCCTCGCGGGTGCGTGCGACGCCGTGATGGTGGAGGCCGTGCCGGGCGGCCCCATGGACCGCGTCCTGCCGGCCGGCGCCCCGGGCGAGGAGGTCCTCGACTCCCTGCTCGACGTGCTGCGCCGCTCCGCGCCGTGGGAGCACGAGCGCTTCGCCCGGGCCCGCCTCGCCGATCCGCGGGCCGCACTGCGGGACGCCTACGCGCCCGTGGTGAGGGAACCCGTCGCCCGGTTCTCCAACGGGGCCCTGGCCCTGGGGATGGCCGACGCCGTGGTCGCCAACGACCCCATCACGGCGCAGGGGGCCAACATGGCGTCCCTGTGCGCCGACGTCTACCGGCGCGCGATCGTGGACCACGGCACGCGCCCCTTCGACGAGGCGTTCATGCGCTCGGCGTTCGCCGCCTACTGGCGCCAGGCCCGCCAGGTCACCGCCTGGAGCAGGGTCATGCTGTCCGGACCGCCGCACGTGTGGGAGCTGTTCGGCCTCGCGTCCCGCCACCAGGGGACGGCCGACCGCTTCGCCAACTCCTTCAGCGACCCGAGCGGCCTGATCGACTGGTTCCTGCACCCCGAGCGGGCGATGGAGTACGCCGACGCGGTCCGGGGGGCCACCGCCGCCCGGCGGTCCTCCCTCTCCGGGCCGCCCCGGACGCCGGCGGCGTACCGCCGCGGGCCGGACCCCCGCCCGGTTCGGTCATCCCATGCTCCTATCTCCTAATCCCGGTAGGGATGAGTGAGATGTAACGTCCCACGGCGTGCCCGTAGACATCTCCGCAGTCCCGCCCCCGCCCGCCCTCCCGACCCGCCCGGCCGCCGCCCCGGCGCTCGCGGAGTACTTCTCACCGACCGGCCACGGCCTCCTCGGGGAGTCGGACCTGTGGGCGTTCGTCCTCGTGTGCGTCGTCGCGATCGTGCTCGGGGCGGCGGTCCAGAGCGCCGTCGGACTCGGACTCGGCCTGGTCGCCGCGCCCGTCATCTCCTTCCTCGACCCCACGCTGATGCCGGGGAGCCTGCTGGTGACGGTCATCGTCCTGCCCGTCCTGACCCTCTTCCAGGAGTGGCGGCACGTGGACTGGCGGGGGCTCGCGTGGGGCCTTCCCGCGCGCGTGCCCGGGACCGTGCTGGGGGTGTGGGTGGTCGCCGTCCTGGAACCCCGCGCCCTCGCCGGCGCCGTCGGCGTCATGGTGCTCGTCGCCGTCGTCCTCTCGGTCCTGTCCCTGCGCGTGCGCATCACCCCGGGGTCGCTCGTGGCCGCGGGGGCCCTGTCCGGCTTCGCGGGCACCGCCACCTCGGTGGGCGGACCGCCGATGGCCCTGCTCTACCAGCACGAGGAGCCCTCGCGGGTGCGGGCGACCCTCGCCGCGTTCTTCCTGTTCGGCGGCGCGTTCTCCCTGGCGGCGCTCACCGCGGGCGGCCAGATGGACGTCCGCACCGCCGTGGTCGGTGCGGCCGCCGTCCCCCTCGTCGTCCTCGGTTTCCTGCTCGGCAACGTCCTGCGCCGCCGCTTCGACGCGGGGCGGCTGCGCGCGGCGATGCTGTGCGTGGTGGGCGCCTCCGCCGCCGGCCTGCTCGCGCAGGCCGTGCTCGGGTGACCCCGGACACGTCCGGGGCCGCCGGGACGCGCGGGGCGGACCCGGGGGAGCCCCGGCCCCCCGGAGCGCCCTCGGACACCCCCGGCCCGGGCAACTGGGACAACTCCGTTCCCGAAACCGAGTAATGTACGCCAAAACCCGCGATACGCGGGGCGTTCCGCGCGGCTCCGGCCGCCTGGCGGGGAGCCCGCCGCGCGCGGGCCGCCTCCGGGGTCGTAGCTGCCGCAGGGCTGGGTAGGACCCGTGGACGCACACCCATAAACTCGGGTATGTATACCTGCCGGTAGCCAAAACCGGCCCACGTCAGGGGCCCGGGCTGGCACACTCAACGGACACGCTGGACGAGGGGACTGACGAGACAGTGGCACTGTTCGAGTCGATACACAATCCGGAAGCTCTCAAGAAGCTTCCGGCCGACCAGCTCCCGACGCTGGCACAGGAGATCCGGGACTTCCTGGTCGACTCCTGCTCCCAGACCGGCGGGCACCTCGGTCCCAGCCTCGGTGTGGTCGAGCTGACTATCGCCCTGCACAGGGTCTTCGACTCGCCGAAGGACCCCATCCTGTTCGACACGGGCCACCAGGCCTACGCGCACAAGGTCCTCACCGGCAGGCACGACTTCTCCGACCTCAAGTCGGAGGGCGGGCTCTCCGGCTACCCCTCCCGCGCGGAGTCCGAGCACGACTTCGTCGAGAACTCGCACGCGTCCACCGCGCTCTCCTACGCCGACGGCATGGCCAAGGCCAACGAGGTGCGGGGCCGCAGGGACCGCACCGTGGTCGCGGTCATCGGCGACGGCGCCCTCACCGGCGGCATGGCCTGGGAGGCGCTCAACAACATCGCCGAGCGCAAGGACCGCCGCCTCGTCATCGTCGTCAACGACAACGGCCGCTCCTACTCGCCGACCAGGGGCGGGCTCGCCGACCACCTCGCCTCGCTGCGCATGGCCCCCGGCTACGAGCAGGCCCTGGACCTGGCCAAGACCACCCTCAACCGCACCCCGGTCGTGGGCCAGCCCATCTACGAGGCCCTGCACGGCCTCAAGAAGGGCATCAAGGACGCCATCCAGCCGCAGATGATGTTCGAGGACCTGGGGCTCAAGTACCTTGGCCCCATCGACGGCCACGACGAGCAGGGCCTGGAGAAGGCCCTGCGCCGCGCCCGCGACTTCGGCGGCCCGGTCATCGTGCACTGCATCACCCAGAAGGGCAAGGGCTACGCCCCGGCGGAGAACCACGACGAGGACCAGTTCCACGCCCCGGGCCCCTTCGACGTCGCCACCGGCCTGGCCAAGCCCGGGTCGAAGGCCGTCAAGTGGACCTCGGTCTTCGCCGACGCCATGGTGGAGATCGGCGCGGAGCGCGAGGACGTGGTGGCCATCACCGCCGCCATGCTCCACCCCACCGGCCTCAACAAGTTCGCGGACGCCTACCCGGACCGCACCTTCGACGTCGGCATCGCCGAGCAGCACGCCGCCACCGCGGCCACGGGCATGGCCATGAACGGCCTGCACCCGGTGGTCGCGGTCTACGCGACCTTCCTCAACCGCTGCTTCGACCAGGTGCTCATGGACGCCGCCCTGCACCGCCAGGGCGTCACCTTCTGCCTGGACCGCGCCGGGGTCACCGGCAACGACGGCGCCAGCCACAACGGCATGTGGGACATGTCCATCCTCCAGGTGGTCCCCGGACTCCGCCTGGCCGCTCCCCGCGACGCCGAGCGCCTCCGCCTCCTGCTCAACGAGGCGGTCGCCGTCGACGACGCCCCCACCGTCGTGCGCTACCCCAAGGGCGCCGTGGCCGAGCAGGTGGACGCGGTCGGCCGGATCGGCTCCATGGACCTGCTCCGCCGCGCCGCCGACGACGGCCACGCCAAGGACCTGCTCATCGTCGGCGTGGGCACCATGGCCCAGGTCGCCTGCGAGGTCGCCGACCGGATGGCCGTCCAGGGCATCGGCGTCACCGTCGTCGACCCGCTGTGGGTCAAGCCGCTGGACGAGGCCCTGGTCGGCGAGGCCGCCGAGCACAGCGTCGTGGCCGTCATCGAGGACAACGGCCGCACGGGCGCCGTGGGCGACGCGGTGGCGCGCCTGCTGCGCGACCACGACGTGGACGTGCCGGTGCGCACGTTCGGCATCGCCCAGGAGTTCCTGGACCACGCCAAGCGCGACGACATCCTCCGGGCACAGGGGCTGACTCCCCAGGAGCTGGCCCGCAAGCTCACCGGGACGGTCTCCCGGTACACGGAGACGCGCAAGGGCGCCGAGGAGCTGGCCGACAAGGCCTGACCCCCGGGCGCGCGCGGACCGGCCCGGACGGGACCCCCGTCCGGGCCGGTCCGCGTCCGGGACACGGCGCACCGCGGCCGACCCCGCGATCCGTCCCCGGGCTGTCAGAATGGGACCATGACCTCTCAGCCCGTCCGGCGGGACGCCGGGGCCGACGACGCGCTCCGCGTGGCCGTGATCGGCTCCGGCCCGGCCGGCGTCTACACCGCCGACGCCCTCACACGGCAGCGGCGCGTCCCCGTCCGGGTGGACGTGATGGACCGACTGCCCACCCCGTACGGCCTCGTGCGCTACGGGGTCGCGCCCGACCACACCAAGATCAAGGGTGTGGCCGGGGCCCTGCGGAGCGTGCTGGAGCACCCCGACGTGCGCTTCGTCGGCGGGGTCGAGTTCGGCTCCGACCTCACCCGCGCCGACCTGGCCCGCTGCTACCACGCGGTCGTCTACGCCACCGGAGCCCCGGTGGACCGCCGCATGGGCGTGCCGGGGGAGGACCTCCCCGGGAGCGTCGCCGCGACCGACTTCGTCAACTGGTACTGCGGGCACCCCGACAGCGAGCTCGCGGGGTTCGTGCTCGACGCCGAGGCGGCCGTCGTGGTGGGGGCGGGCAACGTCGCCCTGGACGTCGCCCGCATCCTGGCCAAGACCGCGGACGAACTGCGGCACACCGACATACCCGAGCCGGTCCTGGAGGTGCTCGCCGCCAGCAGGGTGCGCACGGTCCACCTCCTGTCCCGGCGGGGACCCCTCCAGGCCCGTTTCACCGCGCCCGAGCTGCGCGACCTGCTCGCCCTGCCCGGCGCCGACGTGGTCGTGCCCGCCGAACAGGTGGACGTCGACCCCGCGGCGGTGGGCACGGGAACGCACGAGACGCGCATGGTCGCCCGCGCCGCGCGCACCAACGTCAAGCTCCTCCGGGAGCACGCGGGGCGCGCCCCCGAGGGGCGTCCCCGCACCGTGCGCCTGCACTTCTGGGCCCGGCCGCAGGAGGTCCTGGGCGGGAGCCGCGCCACGGGGGTGCGGGTGGAGCACACGCGCCTGGACGACGGGGGACGCCTCGTCGGAACGGGGCGGACCACCGACCTGGACGCCGGGCTGGTGCTGCGCTCGGTCGGCTACGCGGGGGCCCCGCTGCCGGGCGTGCCGTTCGACGCCGAGCGGCGCACGGTCCCGCACGACGAGGGCCGGGTCCTGGACGAGGGGGGCCGGGTGGTCCGCGGGGACTACGTCGCCGGGTGGGTCAAGCGGGGCGCGACCGGGGTCATCGGCACCAACAAGTCCGACGCGGCGGCCACGGTCAGGTCCCTGCTGCAGGACGCCCCGGGGCTGCGCGCGGAGGCTCCGGACCCGGTGCCGCTGGAACAGGTCCTGGAGGAGCGGGGGATCGCGCACAGCTGGTACGACGACTGGCTGCGCATCGACGCGGCCGAGGCCCGCCAGGCGGCGGAGCTGGAGCGCGGGGAGCGGGTCAAGCTCCACGGGTGGGAGGCCTACCGGAAGGTCGTCGACGGCTGATCAGGTGACCTCGCCCGGTGCGGCGCCGTAGGTGTTGCAGGCGCTCACGGTCTCCTCGGACCAGCCCTGCTCCAGCCAGAACGCCCGGTTGCTCGCGCTGCCGTGGGTGTCGAGGTCCCCGCCCGAGTTGAAGTTGGCGTTGACCGTCTCCAGGACGTCCCCGTCGCCGCCGGTGACGCCGCGCAGCCCGATCCCGGCCATGCACTCGGCCTGGAGCTCGGTGCGCCGGAGGGTGTCGAGCTCGTCGTCCTCGCTCCCGGCGTTCCAGCGCATGTCGTGCGAGACGTCGAGGATGCCGGTGGCGAACTGCACGTGGTGGCCGTACTCGTGTCCCATCAGGGCGATCCAGACGTCCTCGCGCTCGTCCACGGGGATCTGGGCGCTGAGCTGGCGCACGTTGGGCAGGACGACGGTGATGCGGTTCCAGTCGCTCTCGTAGTACGCGAGCGTGTACCCCTCCTCCTCGCCGGTGTCGGGGGACTCGCGGGTGACGGTGATCTCCGGGGTTCGGGAGGACAGGCCCAGGTCGTCCATGACCGGGGCCCAGAGCAGGTCCAGGCACTCGCCGGTGGTGGTCGCGAAGTCCTGCCACGACTCGTCCGAGCCGATGTCCAGCGAGGGGGTGTCGCAGGCGACGGCCTCCGGCATCGGAGCGTCGTAGAGGGGGTGGTCGGCGATGTCGATCTCGACGGCGTTGGGCCGGGCCGCCAGGTCCTCGTCGTAGAGGGCGGACAGGTCGGTGCCGGTCGGCTGCGGCTCCGGCTGCGGCGTGGTCGAGACCATGACGATGCTGGCGACCAGGGCGGCGACGGCGATCGTGCCCGCCACAGACGAGCCGACCAGGACGCCGAGGCCGCGGCGGCGCTGCGGCGGCGGGGGCCGACCCCACGGCTGCCGGGGCGGCGGCCACGGGCCGTGGCCGCCGGGCTGCCCGTGGTAGGGGGCGGGCGGGCGGTGGACCGGTGCGGCGTGCGGGGGGAGGGGCGGGTACGGTCCCGTGCGCGGGAACGGCTGCCCGGGCCCCGCGGGGCGGCCGGGGGCGTGGAACGGGTGGAGGGTGTGGGCCGTCGTCCCCGGATCCTGCGGGCCGGGGGGACGGCCGGGGGCGGGGAACCCCTGCCGCCCGGGGAGGGGGCCCTGCCACGGGGAGGCCGGCGGGCCCTGGGGCTGCCGCGCGCCCGGCAGGGGAGGGTGTGCGTACCGTCCCGTGGAGCCGGGGTCCGGGGCGGGCGGCCCGTCCTCGGAGGAGGGCGCGGGGGCGTGGCCGGCCTCCCGGCCGACGGAGGCGTCGGCGGCGGTCACCCCCTGGGAGGAGGGGGCCGGGTCCGCGGGCCCGGCCGGCCCGTGCTCCCCCTCCGGGCCGGACGGCAGGGGGGACCCCCCTCCGTCGCCCGCCCCGGAGGGGGAGGGGGCGTCTGCGGGGCCGGGCTGGTCGGGGCGGGGGGCGTCGCCCCGTTCACCGCCGGGTCGGTTCTCCACGGGGTCCGTCCTCGCTAGGGTGCCAGAGCCCACCGGGCTGGGGCCGGATACGCCCCGGGGCGAATCCGACAAGGTGCACAGAGCTTCAGTATGGTGCCTAAGGGGGCGTACCGATGGTAACCGGCGTGCTGTTCTCCGGTGGCCGGTACCGGACGCCGAGGCCCGCCAACAGGTTCTGAAGCTCGGACTCGAAGAGCGGTTCCATGTCCTGCATCACGAAATCGAGGTGTTGGAACACCTCCATGCACACGACCCCGTACAGGCGCACCCAGCAGCTGCTGAGCACCATGATCGCCTCCACCGGGATGTGCGGCGCGGAGAAGCCGCAGCTGTCGGCGAAGGCGCGCAGCTCGCGGGCGAGTTCGGGGGTGATGCGGTCCCCGTCCGGCAGGGGGAAGCGCTCCTCGGACAGCAGGCGGTCGAAGAGGGTGTAGAAGGTGGCGCCGAACCTGCGCCCGGCCTCCAGCGCCGGGGTCGGGTCGGCCTCCGGGTCCAGGCGGGCGCGCGGGCCGAACATGGTGGCGAACTCGGCCGGGTGCGCCACGGCCCAGGACCGGAAGGCCCGCAGGGAGGTGAGGATGCGCAGGTCCGTCTCCCGGTCGGGCACGCTGGCGTCGGCCTCGGCCACCGCGTCGGCCAGCTCCGTGAACATGTCCGCCGTGATCAGTATCAGCAGCGAGTCGATGCCGGAGACGTAGCGGTACAGGCCGGGGGCAGTCATGCCCATCTCGCGGGCGATGGCCCGCAGCGAGACGCCCGCGGTCCCGTGGTCCACCAGGTGCCGCCGGGCGATGGCCTTGATCTCGGCCAGTGTGGCCTCGCGCACACGTTCGCGGCGGCTCGGCCGCCCGTCCCCCCGGGCGAGCTGGGATTTCGTCATGTGCTGCGGTACACCCCGTCTCCGGCGCCCCGCCGGGGCGCTGTGGTCCTCGTTGGCGATATTGACAGCGTAACGCCCGCACGCTTTAGTGAACACCGTTAGCAAACACCGTTGACGGACATGAGGGCCGTTCGCTGAGAGGGCGGCGTATGCCGACACACACCGGACTTTTCGGGCGCCTCGGTCTGGGGGCCCACCGCTGGCGCTGGGCCGTCCTGACCGCCACCGCGCTCTTCGCCGTCTTCGCCGCGGTATGGGGGTCGGGGGTCTTCTCCGACGTGAGCGAGAGCGGGTTCGAGGACCCGGGGTCGGAGTCCTCCGAGGCCACGCGCCTCCTGGAGGAGGGCCTGGGGCACGACGGCGTCGACATCGTCGCGGTCTACCGCAGCGACGAGATCCAGGTGGACAACCCCACCTTCGCCGCGGCCGTGCAGCGCATCGCCGACGGCATGCCCGACACCGTCGCCGACTTCGACGTCTACCTCGACGAGGAGCTCCCCGAGACCGAGCGCGGCATGCTCGTGGCCGAGGACATGCACGCGACCTACATCCCCGTGACCCTCACCGGGGAGAGCCACGCCGAACGCCTCCACCAGTACGAGGAGGTCGCCGAGCACCTGGAGTCCAGCACGCTGGAGGTCCACCTCGGCGGCCCCGTCGCGGTCGAGCACGAGCTGTCCGAGACGGCCGAGACCGACATCGTCCGCGCCGAACTCGTCACCCTGCCGGTCCTGCTGCTCCTCCTCGTCGTGATCTTCGGCGGCCTCGTCGCGGGCCTGGTCCCGCTCGCCGTCGGCGGCCTGGCCATCCTCGGCTCCCTGACCGTCCTGCGCGCCCTGACCTACGTGACCGACGTGTCGGTGTTCGCGGTCAACGTCGCCACCATCCTCGGCCTGGGACTGGCCATCGACTACGGCCTGTTCATGGTCAGCCGGTTCCGCGAGGAACTGGGGCGGGGGCGGGAGATCGGCGACGCCGTGCGCCGCACCGTCGACACCGCCGGACGCACCGTCGCCTTCTCCGGCATCACCGTCGGCATCGCCTTCGCCGGCCTGCTGTTCTTCCCCCAGCCCATCCTCAAGTCGATCGGCTGGGGCGGCATCGCCGTCGTGCTGTTCGACCTGCTGGCCGCCCTGGTCTTCCTGCCGGCCCTGCTCGCCGTGGTCGGCCGCAGGATCAACAGCCTCAGGATCCCCCTGCCCCGGCGCACCGCCACCGGCGCCGTCCACGAGAACGCCGGCGCCTGGGCGCGCCTGGCCCGGACCGTCATGCGCGGCCCCGCCGTGTCCCTGGTCGCGGTCGGCGCCGTCCTGCTGGTCTTCAGCTCCGGTCTGGCCTCGACCCAGCTCGGCTCCACCGACCAGCGCTACCTGCCCGGCGACGCGGGCAGCCGGATCGCCACCGAGGCGGTGGCGGAGGACTTCCCGGCGGGCGGTCTGGGCCGCCTCGACGTGGCGGTGGTCGGGGACGCGGGCGAGGAGTCGCTGGAGGAGTACGCCGAGCGCCTGGCGGAGCTGCCCGGGGCCTCGCTCTCCCGGGTCGAGCGCACAGGCGACGGCATCGCCCACGTCTTCGTGGCCTACCAGGGGGAGTCGGACTCCCCGGAGGTCGCGCAGCTGGTGCGCGACGTGCGGGCCGAGCCCGCCCCGGAGGGGGCCGAGCGGACCCTGGTCGGCGGCGTGGCGGCCATGCAGCAGGACAACGTGTCCGCGATCGTCGACTCGGTGCCGACGACGGTGGGCTTCGTCGCCGCCGCGACCCTGTTCCTGCTGTTCCTCGCCTTCGGGTCGATCGTCCTGCCCGTCAAGGCCGTGCTGATGGGCGCGCTGTCGCTGGGCGCCTCCCTGGGCATCGCGGTCTGGGGCTTCCAGGAGGGCGGGTTCGCCGGCCTGCTCGGCTTCGACGCCGTCGGCACGATCGACCCCACCTACCTGGTGCTGATCACGATCGTCTCCTTCGGCCTGGCGATGGACTACGAGCTGTTCCTGCTCAGCCGGGTCCGCGAGGAGTACCTGCGCACGGGGGACAACACCCGGTCGGTGGCGGCCGGCCTCCAGCACACCGGCCAGATCATCACCAGCGCCGCGATCCTGCTCATGGTGGTGCTGCTGGCGATGGGCACCTCGGGCCTGCTGTTCCTGAAGATCATCGGCATCGGCCTGGCCATCGCGGTCCTCGTGGACGCGACCCTGGTCCGCGCGGTCATGGTGCCCGCCACGATGCGCCTGCTCGGCAGCGCCAACTGGTGGCTGCCGCGCCCCCTCCGCCTGCTCCACGACCGCATCGGGATCTCCGAGGGCGGGGACGAGGAGGACGCCGCCGCGTCCGGCGACCGGGCACGGGACGGGGACCGGGAGCCCGCCGGGGTCTGACACGGAAGGAGCGCTCCCCGGCGGCGTGCCGCCGGGGAGCGCTGTGCTCGGCGCCTGCGGAGCCGAGCCGACCGGGCTCGGCGCGTCGGCCGTCACGCGCGGTCGGGTGCTGCGGTGCTGCGGCGCGTCGGTGCCGGGACGGGGCGCGCGTCCGTCGGGCGGTGTCCGCCGCTCGGGGTCAGGCGTGCGGGGCGGGGATCGGCGCGTGGCGCCGGATGGCGTGGTACAGGTCGTTCAGTTCGGGGCGGGGCGGCATGTTCAGCTCTCCCAGCATCCGTGAGGACAGCCTCTGGTACACGCGTATCGCCTCGGCCGTGCGCCCCGCCTGGTACAGGGCCAGGATCAGCAGCCTGGCCAGGTTCTCCTCCAAGGGGTGGTGGCGCAGGGTGGTGCGCAGCATCCCCACCACGTCGTTGTGCCGGCCGACCTGGATGCTCAGCGCCGCGTACTCCTCCAGCACCACCAGGCGGACGGTCTCCATGAAGTCGCGTTCGTCGTCGAAGGCGATCCCGGGCAGCTCGCCGAGGAGGGGGCCCCGCCACAGGGCGAGGGCCTCCCCGAACATCTCCGCCGCGCGTCCCGGCTCCCCGTGCTCACGGAGGTCGCGCGCGGCTTCGACATGGATGTGGAACAGGGTCAGGTCCAGCTGGTCCAGCCTGGCGACGAGCCGGTAGCCCTCGGACCCGCTCTCTATGCGGACCTGGCGGTGGACCGGGAGGCCGGCCAGGGCCCGGCGCAGGCCCGAGACGTACTTGTGCACCAGGTTGTTGGCGTAGGCCGGATAGGTCGAACCCCAGACCATGCCGATGATGCGCTGCGTGGTCAGTGACTGGTTGGCGTTGATGGCCAGGGCGGCGAGCACCGCGCGCTGCCTGGGGGCTCCCAGGGGGAGGAAGACGGTGCCGTCGGTGACCGCCAGCTCTCCCAGTACGCCCAGGGTGGTGGACTCAGGCTGTGTTCTGTGCATTCAGGAGCCTTTCCAGCTGACTCTTCCTCGCGTTGACGTGCTCCTGCTTCTTTCGGTTCTCCGGTCCTTCATTCCGGGTTCCGGCGCCGAGAGAATTCCAGGGTCTTGCGGGGTGGAACAGCGCTCCCAGCCGCTTCGGTGCCGCCGGGGGCGCGGCGAGTCGATCATAAACACGCAGGCCATGCCTGTAAGTAATGGATAAGTTCCGCTCCGGCGCCGACCGCGACGGCTTCGCAGCCCCGGGGGTTACGGACAAGCCCAAGGCCATCTCTTGTGTTGATAGTCACAATCCGATGATGATCATGGTCATTGATCAATTGCGCGTGCATTTTCGCAGGTGGATGTGCTGTGCACGGAAAAATGTGAACTTCTTTCGCGATACGCCTTCAGGTCTTGTTCAGGGCTCCTTCAGGGCGCCTCCGGATACTCGGTCCTGTGCGGAGGCGGCCCGTGGCCCGCCCGCCCCGACACGGGAACCACCCTTCTTTGCCGTTCCGAACCTCGTCCCCCGGCGCGGAGACGCCTCCCGCCCGGGGAACGTGAACGAAAGGGAAGCACATGAACCACGCAACGACCAGCGCGCAGCCGGCCGCCACCGGGGCCAGCGACCGCGTCACCCTCGCCGGGCTCGACCCCGAGCACGCCGAGGTCCGCGAACTCGACTACGACTCGACGGTGCCCCGGGGGCTCGTCCACCGCAACGCCGTCTCCGAGGTCTTCGTCACCGACTCCCAGCAGACGGGGGAGAGCACCTTCGACGTGGCCGCCCAGCTCCCCCGCGGCCACGTCATGCTGGAGTCGACCGCCTACGACCTGCCCCTGATCCTGGAGGCGTGCCGCCAGACCGGCGTGCTCATCTCCCACCGGCACCTGAACGTCCCCATGGACCGGGCGTTCATCATGCAGCGCATGTCGCTGGACATCACCGACCTCGACGGTCTGCGCCAGGGCTCCGAGCCCGGCCGGCTCCTGGTCCGGACCGAGGCCGACCTCTACCGCAACCAGGCCGGGAAGCTGCGCGGATACGACTTCCGGGGCGACGTCCTGCTGAACGGCACCGAGGTCGCCAAGGCCACCGGCGCGCTCATCTTCGTCAGCAAGCTCACCTACCAGGCGCTGCGCAGCAAGGGGCGCAACGCCCTGGACTGGAGCGCGGGACCCGCGCCCCGCGCGGTCCCCGCCCGGCCCTCGGTCGTCGGCCGGCGCGACCCGCGCAACGTCGTCATCACCGAACCGGTGCAGCGCGGCGAGGAGGCATGGAGGGCCACCGTGGTCCCCGACCACAGCCACCCCCACCTGTTCGACCACCCGCTGGACCACCTGCCGGGCAACCTGCTCATCGAGGCCGCCCGCCAGCTCGCGGTCGCGGCCGTGGCGCGCTCCAGCGGACTGGACCCGGCCACCCTGGCCCCCGTCTCGGTGGAGGCGTCGTTCTCCTCGTTCTCCGAGAACGACCTCCCCTCCGTCGTGGAGGCCGACCTGGTCCCCTTCCGCAGCGACGAGCGGTTCGGCCCGGTCATGGGCGCGGACGTCCGCGTCATCCAGCAGGGCGTCGCGGGCAGCACCTTCCGGATCGAGGTGGCCCAGTGGTCCTGAAGCGCATCGAGGCAGTCGTCTGCGACTACGGCGGCGTGCTCACCAACCCGCTCATCGAGACCCTGGAGCACTTCGCCGGGGCCGCGGGGCTGACCCCCGACGCCATCCTCACCGCGATGGGGGCCGCCGCGGAGCGCAACGGCGCCGACCCCATGGCGCTGCTGGAGGTCGGGGCCATCACGGAGGCGGACCTCGTCTCGCAGATCACCGCCGAGCTCCCCGAGGGGGGATGGGCGCTGCCCGGTGGCCGGACCTTCGGAGAGGCCTGGTTCGCCGGGCGCACCGGGAACCGGGAGTTCGCCGAGTTCCTGGGCCGGCTGGGCGGGGAGGGCTACCGCATCGCCCTGCTCACCAACAACGTCATCGAGTGGGAGGAGCTGTGGCGGGCCACCGTCCCCGCCGACGACCTCTTCGAGGTCGTGGTGAACTCCGCGCACGAGGGCGTGCGCAAACCCGACGCCGAGATCTACGAGCGCCTCCTCGCGCGGCTGGACCTGACGCCCGACCGCTGCCTCTTCGTGGACGACCTGGAGGCGAACCTGGAGCCCGCGGCCAGGATGGGCATGGCCACGGTCCGCTTCCGCGACAACGCCCAGGCGATCGCCGACGTGACCGCGCTCCTGGACGCGGCGGGCGAGCCCCGGCGCGCGGCGGAGGGGGTCCTGTGAGCGCCCCCGGTCCGCACCCGCAGGTGCTGGTGGTCGGCGCCGGGCCCACCGGGCTCGCCGCCGCGTGCACCCTGCTCCAGAACGGCGTGCCCTGCCGCGTGGTCGAACGCCGCGCGGGGGTCGCCGAGGAGCCCAAGGCGCTCATCCTGTGGAGCGGGGCCCTGGAGGTCCTGCGCAGGCTCGGCGTCCACGAGAGGGTGATCGGCCAATCCCTCCCGCTGGCGTCGGCGTCCTACTTCTCCGGCGGCCGCAGGATCGGCGGGGTGCGCTTCGGCGGTCTGGAGGGGACCGCCTTCCCCGGCCCGGTCTGCCTGCCCCAGCCCGGCACCGAGCAGGCGCTCTACGACCGCCTCCTCGAACTCGGCGGGTCCGTGGAGTGGTCCACCCAGGTCCACTCGGCGGAGCCGACGGGGGAGGGCGTGCGGGTCGTCCTCGGCCCCTCGGGGGACCCGGACATCCGGGAGGAGGTCTCCGCGGCCTGGGTGGTGGCGGCGGACGGCAGCCGCAGCGCGGTCCGCGAGTCGCTCGGCGTGGCCTTCGAGGGCGACACCTACGACCGCGTGTTCCTGCTCAGCGACGGGGTGGTGAGCGGCCCCGTGCCCGAGAAGGAGGCCCAGTACCACCTCACCCCCGACGGGGTGCTGGTGATCGTGCCGCTGCCGGGCGGCGGGCACCGGGTGTTCTTCGACGTCGCCCCGGACGGGGACACCGAGCCGCCAGGCGACGAACTTCTCGCCCGGCTGCTCGCCGAGCGGGGACCCGCGGGGATGCGCATCGAGAGCGTGTGGTGGCGCAGCCGCTTCCGGGTCCACGCCCGGGTGGCGCGCGAGTTCCGGCGCGGGCGCGTGCTCATCGCCGGGGACGCGGCCCACCTGCACAGTCCGGCGGGAGGCCAGGGGCTCAACACCGGCATCCAGGACGGTTTCGACCTGGGCTGGAAACTGGCCTCCGTGCTCCGGGGCGCACCGGAGGGGCTGCTGGACAGCTACCCGCTCGAACGCCGGCCCACCGCCCAGGCGGTGGTGCGCAGCGCGGACCAGCAGACCCGCACGTGGATGGTGCGGGCGCCCCTGGCGCGCCTGGTCCGCGACACGCTCATGCGGACGCTCTCGGCGTCGGGCCTGCTGGAGAAGCGGCTGGTGCCGCAGTTGGCCCAGATCTCCCCGGACCTGCGGGAGAGCCCCGCCGTCACCGCGCCCCCGCCCGGCTGGCGGGAGCGCGAGGCGGTGGGGAACGCGGTCCCGGGACGGCGGATCGGCGACGCGCCGCTCGTCCCCGCGGCCGGGACCAAGGCCGAGAGCCTGCACGACTACCTCGCCTCCGGGCGGCAGGCGCTGCTGGTCGGCGGCTCCTCCCGGAGGGCCGCCGACGCGGCGGCCGAGCTGAGGCGCGCGGTCCCCGAGGACGTGGACGTGCTCCTGCTGACCGGCCGCGACGGCGCGGCGCCCGACCCCGCGGCCCACGACGCGGCCCGGTGGAGCGGGCCCCCGGGGGGCGGGGCCGGGCGCGAGTGGGTGGTGCACGTGCGCCCGGACGCGGTGGTCGCGTCGGTCGCCGTCCTGGACCCCGGCTGGCGGGCGGAGGACTTCCTCGGCTCCGCGCCGATGCCCCGGGTCCAGCCCTCTCCCAAGTAAACGATATGTGAACCCTATTGTTTAGGTGAATGATCGTCGCATGCTTATACGATACTGTGGCGACGACGGTACACGCCGTGGCGGTCGGAGCCTTCCGACCGCCACCGGCGGTCCCGCGCGCACAAGACGAACGGGGGTGGCACGATGCTCGACGCATTGACCGGGCTGACCACGCGCAGACCCTGGTGGGTGCTGTTCGCCGCCCTGCTTGCCGTGGTCGGGGCCGTGGTCCTGGGCTCCGGGGTCGCGGACCGGCTCCGCGCGGGACAGGGCACGGAGGACCCCCTCTCCGAGTCCGCCCTGGCGGGCGACGTCCTGGAGGAGCACTTCCCCGACAGCCGGCCCAACCTGATCCTCCTGGTCGAGGCCGAGGCGGGGGTGGACGACCGCGAGGTCGCCCGCCGGGCGCTCGGACTGGCCGAGGGGCTGGCCTACGAGGACGCCGTCGCGGGCGTCACCTCCTACTGGCAGACCGGCTCCGAGGAGCTCAAGTCCGACGACGGCTCCCGTGCCCTCATCGCCGCCCACGTGAGCGGAACGGAGGACGAGGCGGGACCCGCCGTCGCCGCGATCGCGGAGGCCTACGGAGGGGAGCACGGTCCCCTCACCGTCAGCGTCGGCGGGCAGACCGCCGTCCTGAACGACATCGAGTCGACCATCGCCGAGGACCTCCTGCGCTCGGAGCTGATCGCCCTCCCCCTGACCCTGCTCATCCTGGTGTGGGTCTACGGCAGCGTCGTCTCGGCGGTCCTGCCCCTGCTGGTCGGGGTGGTCGCCATCATCGGGACCAACGCCGCCCTCTACGTGATCGCCGGGTTCACCGACGTGTCGGTCTTCGCCCAGAGCCTCACCATCGCCCTCGGGCTGGGCCTGTCGATCGACTACGCCCTGCTCATGGTGCGCCGGTTCCGGGCCGAGCTGGCCGCCGGGGCCGACCCGCCCACGGCCACCGCCGTCACCGTCCGCACGGCCGGGCGCACGGTGGTCTTCTCCGCACTGGCCATCTCCGCCGCCCTGGCCGCGATGCTGCTCTTCCCGCTCTACTTCCTGCGCTCCTTCGCCTACGCGGGCGTGACGGTGGTGGCGCTGGCGGCCCTCGCCTCACTGGTGGTGCTCCCGGCCCTGCTCACCCTCCTCGGCCACCGCGTCAACTCCCTGGACCCGCGCCGCCTGCTCCGCCGCCGCACCGGCGCGGCCGAACCCCTCTCCCCGGAGGACGCCGCCGACCGGCGCTGGCAGCGGCTCACCCGCCTCGTCATGCGCCGCGCCCCCCTCTTCGCCTCCGTGTCGCTCATCGTCCTGGTCGTCGCCGGGCTGCCCTTCCTCCGGGTGGAGTTCGGCATGGCCGACGACCGCCAGCTGCCCGCCGAGACCGAGTCGCGCCAGGTCATGGACGTCATCCGCGACGATTTCAGCTCGACCGCGACCGGAGCGGTCGACGTGCTCGTCCACAGCCCCCCGCAGGACACCGACGCCGACGCCCTCGACGCCTACGCCTCCGCATTGTCCTCCCTGGAGAACGTCGACGAGGTCCGCTCGCCCCTGGGCGTGTACTCCGACGGCGCCAACACCCGGGCCCGCACCCCCGTGGACGCCCTGCGCGAGTCCGACGACCTCGCCTACCTCCAGGTGATGCCCGACCCCGGAGTGGAGGACATCTCCCCCCAGAGCCAGGACCTGGTCCGCGACATCCGCGCGGTCGACACCCCGCTGGAGACGTCCGTCTCCGGCCAGGCCGCGGCCGTCGTGGACGCGCAGGCCGCGATCGCCGAGCAGATCCCGCTCGCGCTGGCGGCCGTCGTCGTGAGCATGCTCGTCCTCGTCTACCTGCTCACCGGCAGCCTGGTCCTGCCGCTGCTGTCCGTGCTCTTCAACGCGCTCAGCCTCACCGCCATGTTCGGCGCGGTGGTCTGGATCTTCCAGGACGGCAACCTGAGCGGGCCGCTGGGCTTCACCCCCACCGGGTTCATCGACACCGCCCTGCCCGTCCTCATGTTCTGCATCGCCTTCGGCCTGTCCATGGACTACGGCGTCTTCCTGATGTCCAGGATGCGAGAGGAGTACGACCGGGTGGGCGACCACCGCGCGGCCGTCGAACTCGGCCTCCGGCGCACCGGCGGCATCATCACCGCGGCGGCCGTCACCCTGGCCGTCGTCCTGCTCGCCATCGGCGCCTCACGCGTCACCAACACGATGATGCTCGGTTGGGGCGTGGCCCTGGCCGTGGTCGTCGACGCCACCGTCGTGCGCTGCTTCCTGGTGCCCTCGGTGCTGCGCATGACCGGGCGGGCCACCTGGTGGGCCCCCGAGCCGCTGCGCCGCTTCCACCGGGCCTTCGACGCGACCCTCGGCGAGGGCGCGGCCGAGCCCGTCCGCCCGCACGGGCCCGGGGCAGACGCCCCGGACACCGGGGCGGCTCCCTCCGACACCACGACCGGCCGCCCCGGGACCCCGGAGGAGGGCATCGCGCCCGCTCCGGTCGCGGAGCCCGACAGGAAGAACACCGAGGTGGCCCATGTCCGGGACTAGAAAGGCACTGATCGCCGGGGCCGGCGCCGCAGCCGTGGCCGCAGCCGTGCTCGTGCTACTGCCCGCGGGCGGCTCCGGGACCTCGGCGGCGCCCGTGCCCACGGCGGAGGAGCGGGCCGAGGCCACCGCGCGCCGGATGGCCGGCGCCGACATCGTCGACGTCCCCGTCTCCTTCACCGTCACCAACGGCAACGACTCCCGGCTGCCGTGCAACAGCGACGGCGGCGAGTACACCCTCCGCGGGCACCTGACCGCTCCGGCGGCGGCGCTCGCGCAGGAGGACCCCGCCGTCACCGTCTACCAGCACGGACAGGCGGCGGGGGAGTGGTTCTGGCGCATGGACGAGCCCGGCCTCCACCACGCGGAGGAGATGGCCCTGCTCGGCCAGGCCTCCCTCACGCTGGACCGGCTCGGCTACGGCGCCAGCGACCGCCCCGACGGCATGGCCCTGTGCCTGGGGAGCCAGGCCGACATGGCGTCGCAGGTCATCGCCCAGGTCCGCGAGGGCGACTACACGGTCGGGGACCCCGCGGCACTGGACGGCGGCGTCCCGGCCTTCGACCGGGTCACCCTGGCCGGGCACCACAGCGGCGCCCAGATCGCCCAGATCACCGCCTACTCCTTCGAGGGGGCCGGGGCGCCCGACGCCCTGGTCCTGATGGCCTGGAGCGGCACCGGCGTCACCGACCGCGCCAACGCCCGCTTCTTCGGCGGCCTGGCCTCCTGCATGCAGGGAGGGGTCCCCGCCGACGCCGGCGCGGGACCGCCCGACCCGGGCGGGGACGACCCCGCCGGATACACCTACGTCGACGTCGGCGACACGTCCTTCACCAGGGCCAACTTCCACGACACCTCCACAACGGCCGCCGCGCTCGCCGCGCCGCTCCAGGACCGCACCCCCTGCGGGGACCTCGGGACCCAGGTGGAGGCCCTGTCCACCGACATGCGCCGCGTGGACCGCATCGACGTCCCCGTCCTCTTCGCCTTCGCCGAGGACGACACCCGTGTGGGCGAGGGGGCCTCGCACGCCGAGCTCTTCACCGGGGCGCCGGAGAGCGAGACCGTCACGGTCGACGGCGCCGGCCACTACCTCGTCCTCGAACCGGGCGCCGCCGCCCTGCGCGAGGACCTCGCCGCATGGCTGGAGGAGCGGTGAACCGTACGGGACCCCGCCGCCCGACCGGCGCCCACGCACGCCAAGGAGCACCCATGACCCGCCCCCTCGGACGCGCCGCCCGCCTGGCGGCCGCCGTCGCCGCGGCCCTCACCGTCGCGGCCACCACGGCCGCGGCCCCCGGGCCCCTTCCCGGGACCGCGTCCGGGGCCCCGCACGCGGAGGCCCCCGGGGCGGCGGACGCCGCCGTGCCCGCCGCCCCCGCCGAACTCCCCGAGGGGGTGGTGGACCTGCCCGTGGAGTTCACGGTCGACAACGTCAACCGCACCCGCGGCCAGTGCTCCGCCGACGGGGAGGAGTACACCGTGCGCGGCCACCTCACCGCGCCGGCCGAGGTCCTGGAGGCCGAGGCCCCGGCCGTGACCCTGCTGGTCCACGGCACCAACACGGGCGAGTGGATCTGGCGTCTGGACGTCGAGGGGCGCAACTACGTCAACGAGCTGGCCGCCCGCGGCCACGCCTCGGTCACGATCGACCGCCTCGGCTACGGGTCCAGCGACATCCCCGACGGCTTCGCCAGCTGCAGCGGGGCCCACGCCGACATCGCGAACCAGGTGGTCGGGCAGCTCCGCGAGGGGGCGTACGGGGTGGAGGGGGGTGAGCCCGCCGCCTTCGACACCGTGGTCATGGGAGGCCACTCCAGCGGCGCCCTGGTCGCCGAGACCGCCTCCGTCTCCTTCGGCGACGTGGACGGCCTGCTCCTGACCGGGTGGGCGGCCGTGGGCATCACCGACGACACCAACCGGCGCTTCCTCACCGCCTACCAGACCTGCCTGGAGGGCGGCGAGGAGCACGCCGAACCGGGCGACCCCCGCGGCTACGTCCACTTCGACCCCACCCTGGAGGACTTCCGGGAAGGAGGGCTCGGCGCCGACGCCGACCCCGCCGTGGTCGCCGAGGTGGAGGAGCACTGGGGCCGCAACCCCTGCGGCGTCATGATCTCCGAGCCCATGGCGATCCTCTACGACCTGGACCTGGTCGGGGGGATCGACGTCCCCGTCCACCTGGTCTTCGGCGCCCACGACGTCCTCCGCCAGGGCGTCGAGGGCTATCCCGGGCTGTTCACCTCCAGCCCCGACGTCACCGCCACCACCCTGGACGACGCCGGCCACTTCGTGACGGTCGACGCCGGATCCGAGCTCCTGTACGAGACGGCTGCCGCGTGGTTGGAGCGGCACGCCCCCACCTCCTGACCCTGGAAGGCGAACACACACGATGGCCTCGTCACCGACGACAACCTCACCACCGAGCACAGAAGGGGCCCCGCCGGGGCGCCCCCCGTTCCTGACCCGGCTCGGGGAGGGCCTGGCCCGGCGTCCCGGCCGGGTGATCCTGGCCTGCATCGCGCTGGCCCTGGTCAGCCTGGTCCTGGCGGCCGGGACCATGGACCGACTGCTCCTCAGCCGCTTCGAGAGCCCGGGCTCGGAGTCGGAGCGGGTCGAGCAGCTGCTGGAGGACGGCTTCGGCACCGGCAAGCACCACTTCCTGCTCCTGGTCACCGCCCAGGGCGGCGACGTGGACGCCCCGCAGGTCGTCGAGGCGGCGACCGCGCTGGAGCGGGACCTGGCCTCCCGCGAGGAGGTCGCCGAGACCGCGTCCTACTGGGGCCGGGGCGACTCCCCCGCGATGCGCTCCGAGGACGGGTCCCAGGCGCTGATCACCGTCCGCATGGAGGGGACCGTCACCGAGGCGCGCACGGCGCTCGGCGAGATCTCCCCGGAGTTCACCCGCGACGACGAGGTCCTGCGCGTGGAGGTGGGCGGCGGCGACGAGATCTTCCGCCAGGCCGCCCAGCAGGCGCAGGCCGACTTCATCCGCGCCGAGCTGATCATCTTCCCGCTGGTGTTCGTCCTGCTGCTCCTGATCTACCGCAGGGTCTCCGTCGCCGCACTGACCCTGGCCATGGGCCTCTTCTCGGTGATCGCCACGCTCGCGCTGCTGCGCGGCGTCACCTACTTCACCGACGTGTCCACCTTCGCCGCCAACCTCACGCTGGTCATGGGCGTGGGACTCGGCGTCGACTACAGCCTGTTCGTCATCAACCGCTTCCGCGAGGAGCTCGCCAGGGGTCGGGAGGTCCCCGAGGCGGTCACGCTGGCGGTGGCCAAGGCCGGGCGCACCGTCTTCTTCAGCGGACTGACCGTCGCGGTCGCGCTCTCCTGCCTCATGCTCTTCCCGTTCCCCTTCCTCCAGTCCTTCGCCTACTCGGGCGTGGGGGCCGTGGTGACCTCGGTCTTCGCGGCGCTGGTCATCCTGCCCGCCGCGCTCGCCAAGGTCGGGCACCGCGTGCGCCCCAAGCGCGAGCCGGCCCCCGACAGCGGGTGGTGGCACTCCACCGCCCTGAGGATGATGCGCCGGCCGATCCTGTGGGGCCTGCCCGCGCTGGGCCTGGTGCTGCTCCTGGCGGCCCCGGCCACGGGGCTCGACTTCGGTCTGCCCGACGCCCGCGTGCTGCCCCAGGGCAACTCCAGCCGCGACGTCCAGGACCAGATCGAGACCAACTTCGTCCAGGAGGAGATGGACGCGGTGCAGGTTCTGGTGGACACGCCCGGAGGGGCCGACACGGCCGCCCTCGGCGAGTACGCGCAGGCCCTGTCGCAGGTGGAGGGCGTCTACCAGGTGGACGCGCTCACGGGCCGCTACACGGGCGGCCAGGAGGTCGCGGGTCCCGAGCCCGGGGCCGACGACAGGTTCGGCTCGGCCGAGGCCACCTGGTTCTCCGTGGTGCCCAGCTCCGACGCCCTCACCGACGTCGAGGACCTGATCGAGCGGATCCGGGACGTGCCCGCGCCCGGCGACACGCAGATCGGCGGCTACCCGGCCGACCTGACCGACTTCCGCGAGGCCCTGCTGGGCCAGGTGCCGCTGGTGTTCGGGCTCATCCTCGCGATCACCTTCGTCATCCTGTTCCTGATGACCGGGAGCATCCTGCTGCCCGCCAAGGCGATCGTGCTCAACGTGCTCAGCCTCGCGGTGATGTTCGGGGTCCTGGTGTGGATCTTCCAGGAGGGGAACCTGTCGGGGGTGCTGGGCTTCACCGCCAACGGCACGCTGGAGACGACGTTCCCGATCCTGATGTTCTGCATCGCGTTCGGGCTGTCGATGGACTACGAGGTGTTCATGATGTCCCGGATCAAGGAGGAGTACGACCTGACCGGGGACAACACGAGGGCGGTCGCGGCCGGGCTCCAGCGCAGCGGCCCGCTGGTCACGGCGGCGGCGGTCATCCTCGCCGCCTCCTTCGCCACCTACGCCGTCTCCGACGTCCTCTACCTGATGATGCTCGGCATCGGCATGGCGGTGGTGATCCTGGTGGACGCCACCCTCATCCGCGGCGTGCTGGTGCCGGTGTTCATGCGGCTGGCCGGCCGCGCCAACTGGTGGGCGCCGGCCCCGCTGAAGCGCGTGCACGCGCGCTTCGGGATCTCCGAGTAGGACGCCCCGCGTGTCGGGGGCCGCGTGCGGCCCCCGACACCGTCCCCTCCCGGCTACTCCTGCTTGGTCACCCGGGGGTGGGTGGCGAGCAGGCGCCCCGCCAGCTCGTGCAGGGTCCTGACCTCCTGTTCCGACAGCGTGGCGAAGAACTCCGACTCCGCCTCGGCGACGGTCTCGCGGGCCTCCTCCAGGATGCGCGCCGCCTTCTCCGTCGTCGTCACGATGTAGCGCCGCCGGTCCCGGGGGTTGCGCTCCCGGACGGCGAGCCCCTGCTCCTCCAGCCTGTCGACGAGCCCCACCATCACGTTGGGATCCACGCCCAGGACCCGGCTCAGCTCCTTCTGGGAGGGGTTGGACATCGACGCCGCCGCGGACAGGACGTGGAACTCGCGCGAGGAGATCTGCTGGGGTCCGAAGATCGACGCGGTGGTCGCCTGGACCAGTTCTCCCAGCTTGATCAGCCGGAAACCGGTCGTGTGCCACAGGGGGGTGTCCCACTCGGCCGCGTTCTCCATAACTCGGTCACCCTCACTCCATAAATAATCACGAGTAATGATTATAGATCAACTATATAATATTTGGGATGTGAAATCATGGCGGACACCCACACCACACCGCTCCCGGCGAGGGAGAGGGCCCTGGTCACCGGCGCGACCGGTCTCCTGGGCAGCAACATCGTGCGACTCCTGCTGAAGCAGGGGCAGGAGGTCGTCGCCCTGGTCCGCGACCTGGACCGCGCCCGTACGCTACTCCCCGCCGATCCCCGCCTGCGCCTGGCCCCGGGCGATGTCACCGATCCCGACTCCTACCGGTCCCTCTTCGCGGGGGTGGACGAGGTCTTCCACACCGCCGCCTACTTCCGCGAGTACTTCCAGGACCCCTCCCTCACCGAGCCCCTGGAACGGGTCAACGTCACCGGGACGCGCCTGGTCCTGGCCGCGGCGGCCGAGGCGGGGGTGCCGGTGTTCGTCCACACCAGCTCCATCAACACGCTGGCGCTGCGCGGTCCCGAACAGCCCGCCGACGAGTCGACCCCGCCCCCGGAGAAGTACGCGGGGCTCCGGGTCTCGGAGTGCTACCCCTCCAGCAAGGTCCGCGCCGAGCGGGCCGTGGACGAGATGATCCGATCGGGGCGGACCGGGTCCACCCGCGTCTCGGTGGTCCTGCCGGGGTGGATGTGGGGGCCCGGCGACGCCGGGCCCACCTCCTCGGGGCGCCTCTTCCTCGGCGTGGCCAAGGGGGCGGTCAAGGCGGTGCCCCGGCTGTCCAACTACGTGGTGGACGCCCGCGACGTGGCGTTCGCCTGCGTGGCCGCCGCACGCGTGGGCCGGCACGACCGCTACGTGGTGGCCGGGGTCAAGCGGTCCGTGCCGGGGCTGACCGGGGCGGTCGCCACCGAGACGGGCGTGCGCCCGCCCCGGGCGGTCCCGGCCGGGCTGGCGCTGGCCGCGGCGTCGCTCATGGAGCTCCAGGCCCGTCTGGGCGGCGGCGAGCCGACGGCGACCCGCGCCGGGGTGCGGGTCCTGCGCGAGGGCGAGGACCGGCACATTACCTCGGGGCTGGCCGAGCGGGACCTGGGCGTGGAGTTTCGCTCCGTCGCCGAGACCGTCGCCGCGACGGGCGCCTGGTACCGGCAGCAGGGGACGCTGCCCGCGGGGCCGCTCCGGGCGGCCACCGTCCGCTGAACGGCGGCGGGTCCGGGCGCCGAGGCGCCCGGACCCGCGCCCCGGGCTCAGGTCACTCGTCGAACAGCTCGTCGATGTGGGTGATGGCGGCGGCCCGGTCGAGCCAGGTGCCGAGTTCCTCGTGGTCGCGGCAGGCGCTGATGCGTTCGCGCGCCGACTCCGGAACCTCGATCCCGCGCGTGCCCAGGAAGCGGAGGATGGCCTTGGCCTCCCCCCTGGCCTCGCCCTCGGCCCTGAGGCTCTCGGTCCAGGCGCTGGTGTATTCGAAGGTGTCCGCCATCATGAGCGACTCCAGAGTCCTCTGTCCATCAGTGTCGGTGAGCAGGTGCAGCGCGAATCCAATGTACTTCGCGGCCCTGTCCTGGTCGATCGATTCCAGACCGGTGTGCAGCGCGTCCAGGACGTCTTTCTTGAGATGCCCGTGAGCCGCCGCCGACAGCACTCCCAGGGTCGGTGAGACGGCGACCGTCCCGGGGTCGGTGACGACGGGGATGTCGTCCGGACCCACCACGAGGGGGTGGAGGGCGAAGCCGGGATGGCCCAGGTGGATCGGTTCGGCGTACCAGTCGGCCACGGACTGCCGGGGACAGACCACCAGGAGCATGACCGGGCACTCGTGCCTGGACCGCAAGCCGGCCACGTATTCGGGCCAGGTGAAGCGTTTGCGCTCCTTCTGGTCGCGCTGGACCTCCACGACGATGCCCATCAGGTGGTCGTGGGGGTCGTCCGGGCCGGGGCCGCGCAGCATGATCGCGACGTCGGAACGGCGCTCCACGGGATCGACGTGGCCGAGGTCGCACGAGGTGACCTCGCTCCGTTCGTAGTCGGGAACGTTCACGCCGAGGTCGCGCAGGAAGCCGACGGCCATGTCCGGCGCGTCGGCGAACAACTCGGCGTATATCTGGTGCTCAGGGGAGATTGCCACGAGGCAGACATTACACAGGGTTACCAGTCAGTATGTTCGAGTAGTCGAAATGTCTGTGAAGTGCGATTTCGCGGTCTCGGGGAGCGCGAACGGGCCCGGCCGCCCCCGCTGTTCCTGCAGGGGTGGCCGGGCCCGACCGCGTCCGGCGGCGCTCCTCGGTCAGAACGCCTTCGGGGCGCCCTCGTGGAACCGCTTGCCGTTCACGGCCTCGGACACGCCGACCTTGTCCAGGTACGGCGTGATGCCGCCGGTGTGGAACGGCCAGCCCGCGCCGGTGATCAGGCACAGGTCGATGTCGGCGGCCTCGGCCACGACACCCTCGTCCAGCATCAGCCGGACCTCCCGGGCCATCGCGCGCAGCGCCCGGTCCAGGATCTCGCTCTCCTCGGACGGCTTGTCGCCGCCGGTGAACAGCTCCCTCACCTCGGGGTCGATGGTGAAGTCCGGTGCGAAGATCGCCGTCTTGCCCGCCTTGACGATCTCGGCCAGTTCGGCGGAGACCGCGAAGCGCTCGGGGAACGCCTCGTGCAGGGTCTCGGACACGTGCAGGGCGACCGCGGGGCCGACCAGCTGGAGCAGCAGGAGCGGCGACATCGGCAGGCCCAGGGGCGCGACCGCGCGGTCGGCGACCTCGGGCTCGGTGCCCTCGCCCACGGCGCCCAGGACCTCGCCCATGAACAGGGTGAGCAGGCGGTTGACCACGAACGCCGGGGCGTCCTTGCACAGGACGGCGGTCTTCTTCAGCTTCCGGGCCGTGGCGAACGCCGTGGCCAGGGAGGCGTCGTCGGTCTTCTCGCCGCGGACGATCTCCAGCAGCGGCAGGACGGCGACCGGGTTGAAGAAGTGGAAGCCCACGACCCGCTCGGGGTGGCTCAGCCCGGAGGCCATCTCGGTGATCGACAGCGAGGAGGTGTTGGTCGCGAGGATCGCCTCGGGGGAGACCACCGCCTCCACCTCGGCGAACACCTGCTGCTTGACCTCCATGTTCTCGAACACGGCCTCGATGACGAAGTCGGCGTCCGCGAACGCGTCCTTGGTCAGCGAGCCGCTGACCAGGGCCTTGAGGTGGTTGGCCTTGTCGTTGCCGATCCGGCCCTTCTTCAGGAGCTTGTCGATCTCGCCGTGGACGTAGGCGACGCCCTTGTCCAGGCGCGCCTGGTCCAGGTCGGTCATGACGACGGGGACGTCGAGGCGGCGGGCGAACAGCAGCGCCAGCTGTCCGGCCATCAGCCCGGCGCCGACGACGCCGACCTTGGTGACCTTGCGGGCGAGCGACTTGTCCGGGGCTCCGGCGGGGCGCTTGGCCCGCTTCTGCACCAGGTCGAACGCGTACAGGCCGGCCTTGAGCTCGTCGCTCATGATGAGGTCGGCGAGCGCCTCGTCCTCGGCGGCGAAGCCCTCGTCGCGCGTGCGGTTCCTGGCCTCGGCGACGAGCTCGACGGCGCGGGCCGGGGCCGGGGCGGCGCCGTGCAGCTTGCCCTCGACGGTGAAGCGGGACATGTTGACCGCGTTGTCCCAGGCCTCGCCCTCGTCGACCTCGGGGCGCTCGACGACGACGTCGCCCTTGAGGACCTTCGCGGCCCAGCGCAGGGACTCCTCGACGAAGTCGGCGGGGTCGAACATCGCGTCGGCGATGCCCATCTCGAAGGCCTGCGGGCCCTTGAGCATCTTGTTCTGGGCCAGCGGGTTGTCGATGATGACCTTGAGGGCCTTCTCGGCGCCGATCAGGCGGGGCAGCAGGTACGTGCCGCCCCAGCCGGGCACCAGGCCGAGGAAGGCCTCGGGCAGCGAGAGCGCCGGCACGCCCGAGGAGATGGTGCGGTAGGTGCAGTGCAGCGCCACCTCGACGCCGCCGCCCATGGCCGCGCCGTTGACCAGGGCGAAGGTGGGCACGTCCAGCTCGCCGAGCTTGCGGAACACGTCGTGCCCCAGCTTGCCGATGGCCAGGGCCTGCTCGCGGGTCCGGATCGCCGGGACGCCGGTCAGGTCCGCGCCGACGGCGAAGATGAACGGCTTGCCCGTGACGGCCACGGCCGCGATGTCGGTGCGCGCACGGGCGGCCTCGATCGCGGCGTCCAGGCTGAGGAGCCCGCCGGGGCCGAAGGTGTTGGGCTTGGTGTGGTCGTGCCCGTTGTCCAGGGTGATCAGGACCGCCGTGCCCGCGCCGTGGGGGAGCTCGACGTCGCGGGAGATCGCGTTGGTGACGACCTCGTCCTTGAACAGCTCCCGCGCCTGCTCGATCGCGTTGCTCACTTGCCCCCCTCGTAGTTGGTGTTCTCCCACAGGACGGTCCCGCCCATGCCGAGGCCGACGCACATGGTGGTGAGGCCGTACCGGACGTCGGGGCGCTCGGCGAACTGGCGCGCGAGCTGCATCATCAGGCGCACGCCGGACGAGGCGAGCGGGTGTCCGATGGCGATGGCGCCGCCCCACGGGTTGACGCGGGCGTCGTCGTCGGCGAGGCCGAAGTGCTCCAGGAAGGCGAGCACCTGGACGGCGAAGGCCTCGTTGATCTCGATGAGGCCGACGTCGTCGATCGAGATGCCCTGGCGGGCGAACAGCTTCTCGGTCGCGGGGACGGGGCCCACGCCCATGACCTCGGGCTCGACACCGGCGAAGGAGAAGTCGACCAGGCGCATGCGGGAGTCGAGGCCGAGCTCCTCGGCGACGTCCTCCGCGGCCAGCAGGGCGCCGGTGGCGCCGTCGTTGAGGCCCGCGGCGTTGCCGGGGGTCACGTTGCCGTGCGAGCGGAACGGGGTCTTGAGGCCGGCGAGCGACTCCATGGTCGTGCCGGGGCGCGGGGGCTCGTCACGGGTGGCCAGGCCGTAGCCCTTCTCCAGGGAGCGGACCAGCATCTCGACCAGGTCGGGCTGGATCTTGCCGTCGGCGTAGGCCTTGGCGACCTTCTCCTGGCTGCGCACCGCGTAGGCGTCGGCGCGCTCCTTGGTGATGCCCGGGAACCGGTCGTGCAGGTTCTCGGCGGTGTTGCCCATGACCAGCGCGGACGGGTCGACCAGCTTCTCGGAGACGATCCGCGGGTTGGGGTCGACCCCCTCACCCATGGGGTGGCGGCCCATGTGCTCCACACCGCCCGCGATCACCACGTCGTAGGCGCCGAAGGCGATGCCCGCGCCCGAGGTGGTGACGGCGGTGAGCGCTCCCGCGCACATGCGGTCGACGGAGTAGCCGGGGACGCTGCGCGGCAGCCCGGCGAGGATCGCGGCGGTGCGCCCGATCGTGAGGCCCTGGTCGCCGATCTGGGTGGTGGCGGCGATGGCGACCTCGTCGACGCGCTCCGGCGGCAGGCCGGGGTTGCGGCGCATCAGTTCGCGGATGACGCGGACGACCATGTCGTCGGCGCGCGTCTCGGCGTAGAGGCCCTTGCCTGACTTGCCGAACGGGGTGCGCACCCCGTCGACAAACACGACATCGCGGGCAGTTCGCGGCACGATGGGCCCTCCTTCTCCAAGGGTGAGTGGACTTGTCGCGCCCATGCTACTCGTCAGTAACAAATTGTGCGAGCGGCGGGGCCGACGTCTTCGCGACATCCTGGGAACGGGTCCGGCCCATGGCCGCCGGCGGTGGCCGCCGGCCCGGCGCGGTACGGCCCCGGTGCGTGTCGGCGCCCCGGGCGGACCGCCGCGGGTTCGGGCAGAGGGGCCGCGGGCGCGCGCCGGCGCCCCGTGCCGCTCCGAGGCCTTTCGCGGACCGCGGCCGGAACCCGGCGCGGACACGCGTCGGGGCCGGGGTGGTCCACCCCGGCCCCGATCGGACCTCTTCGCGTTGCGCCCCGCCTGCGCCGTCAGAGCAGCGCGTTGGCCTCGCGGTGGCGCCCGGCCGCGTTGTAGGCGCCGGCCAGGTCGCGGCGCAGCCGCAGGGTCAGGCGCCGCACCTCCGGGTCGCCGGAGGAGTTCAGCGCCACCCGGTAGGCCTCGCGCAGGCTCTCCACCGCCTCGTCGGTGCGGCCCGCCTGCGTGTAGGCGCGGCCCAGCCGGTGGTGCACCGCCAGGGTGTCCAGGTGGCCCTTGCCCAGGCGGCGGCGCCGCGCGGCCAGGACCATGCGGAGCTGGTTGATCGCCTCGTCGTAGCGCCCGGACATGTTGTGCGCCGCGCTCAGCCCCAGGCGCAGCTCCTCGCGCCGCTCCGTCGAGGCCACGTCCTCGATCGCCCGCTGGTAGTGCGCGACCGCCGCGTCCAGGCGGCCGCTGCGCCGGTAGCAGACGGCCAGGCGCATGCGCGCCTCCACGGTGTCCTCGTCGGAGGCGCCGAACTGGCGCTCGCGCTCGCGCAGCAGCAGCTCCCACTGCCCGGAGGCGTCCGCCGGGCGCCCGGCGTCCTCGTAGGCCCAGGCCAGGTTCTCCCGGATGATCTCGGTGCGCGGGTGCTCGTCGCCGAAGACCGCGACCGCCTCGGACAGCGCCAGCTCGAACTGCTGCACCGCCGCCTGGCGGCGCCCCATCTGTGCGTACTTGGTCGCCAGGTTGTTGCGGGCGGTGATGGTGTCGGGGTGCTCGGTGCCCAGCCGCTCCACGAGGGAGCGCAGGGCGCGCTCCAGGGAGGCGGCCCGCATGCCCGACGTGGGCGCGGGGGCGCCGTCCGGGGCGGTCTCGGAGCGCTCCTCGGCCAGGGAGAGCGTCTCGACCCCCCCGCCGCCGACGGGGGCCGGACTCGGCACAGGGGCCTCGGCCGGACGGGTCACGGACTGTTCCTCGCGAGCGGGTACGGCGCTGGCGGAATCGGCGGACCGTGTCCTGGTCGCACCCGTCAACCCGGTCTCGCGCAGCAACGCACGCCAGAACGACAGCAGACTCACCACATTTCCCTGATCGCGCAACCGCGGCCTCGCAGCCGACGGCCGTCACACCCGTAAGAGGTCAAGAAGCCCTGATATTCCAAGGCACGTTTCTATAACTTAATCGGACACGGGGCTACGGAACAGGCGTCAAACACCCTTATGGGTCGGTGACTTCCATCACGTTTGGATTGATTGGGTGAGAACCGGGTAAACGCTAGCTTTTCTCCGCCTCCCGCAAGGCCGTGGCCAGGGGTTCCGCGGTCAGGCCCACCTGCCACTCGCGTGCCCCGCGCTCGCGCAGGAAAGCCCCCACGGCGTCGGGGTCCACGGTCTCCGGCGGCGCCCAGGCGAGCCGGCGGACCGTGTCCGGCAGCAGGAGGTTCTCCGTCGGCATCACGATCTCCTCGGCGATGCCCGTGACCGTGGTCCGCGCGGCCTCCAGCCTCCGCGCGGCCTCGGGGGCCCGGTCCGCCCAGCGGTTCACCGGCGGCGGGCCGTCGCCCGGCGCGTTGGGCCGGGGGAGGTCGGCCTGCGCCATGTCGCGCGCGCGGTTGACCGCCTTGATCCACGTCGTCAGGTAGCGGCGGGCGAGCTTGATCCCGAACTGCCGGATCTTGGCCAGGTCGGTCGTGGAGCGGGGCATCGTCGTCGCCGCCTCCACGATCGCCGCGTCCGGGAGCACCCGCCCGGGCGAGATGTCCCGCTCCTGGGCGATGCGGTCGCGTTCGTACCAGAGCTCGCGCACGGCGGCCAGGGCGCGCTGGTTGCGCACCCGGTGGATGCCCGAGGTGCGGCGCCAGGGGTCGGTCCGCGGCTCCTTGGGCGGAGCCGCCAGGACCGCGGCGAACTCCTCGCGGGCCCAGCCGATCTTGCCGGTCTCCTCCAGCTCGGCCTCCAGGGAGTCGCGGAGCTCGATGAGGATCTCCACGTCCAGGGCCGCGTACCGCAGCCAGTCCTCGGGGAGGGGGCGCTGCGACCAGTCCACCGCGGAGTGCTCCTTGGCGAGCCGGATGTCGAGCATCCGCTCCACCATGAAGCCCAGGCCCACCCTGGGGTGGCCCAGGAGCCGCCCGGCCAGCTCGGTGTCGAACAGCCGCTTCGGGCGCAGGTTGACCTCGGACAGGCACGGCAGGTCCTGGTGGGCGGCGTGCAGCACCACCTCGGCCTCGCCCACCGCCGCGTCGAGCCCGCTCAGGTCCGGGCACGCGATGGGGTCGATCAGCGCCGACCCCGCGCCGTTGCGGCGCAACTGGACGAGGTAGGCCCGCTGTCCGTACCGGTAGCCGGAGGCGCGCTCGGCGTCCACCGCCACGGGTCCCGTGCCGGCGGAGAGCGCCGCGATGACACCGGCCAGGGTCTCGGCGTCGGCGGTGACCTCGGGCAGGCCCTCACGGGGTTCCCGCAGCAGGGGCGCCCTCTCAGCGTCGTCGTCGCCTGGTTCGCGGGGGTCTGTCTTGGAGTTCAACGCGTTCGCCACACCACTACGGTATGCGCTGTCGCCACCGGACGTGGAAATCGGGTGGATTCCGCGCAGCCGCGCGCCCCTCCGCGCGCCCCTCCGCGCGCCCGGTCCCGCGACCCGGGAGCCGGGGCCCAGCGGGCACGGGAACGGGCCGCCGGGCGCGCACCGCCGCCCCGGCGGCCCGACCGCCCCGGGTCAGGGCCGTGGACGCTGGCGGCGTATGTCGGCGACGTCCAGCGGGGGCAGCCCCGCCGCGGAGGCGAGCAGCGCCGCCCACGCGTCGGCGTGCACGGACAGGTCGTCGGACTCCGGGGTCCACGAGGCGCGCATCTCGACCTCGGTGGTGGAGCCCTGGTCCGACTTCGTGCCGAAACCCTCGGTGGTCGCGCGGGTGACGGTGCCGCTCAGGGTGTGGTGCGTGGCCGCACTCGCCTCCAGGGCGTCGGTGAGCCAGCTCCACGCGACCGGTCCGAGCAGCGGATCGGTCGCGATGTCCGACTCCAGTTCGGAGTTGACCTGGCAGACCACTCGGAAGGGGCCGGGCCAGTCGCGGGTGTTCTCGGGGTCGTACAGCACGATGAGACGGCCCCAGGCGACCTCCTCGCCGTCCACCGTCACCTCGGCGGACACTGCGGCGGAGTGGGGGGCCAACCGCTGGGGGGCGGGTATCTCCCGGACGGTGATCTCGGGGCGGTGGAGGGGTGAGTGCAGGGCCTCGACCGCTCGCCGGAACGTCTCATGCGCGTCCTCGGCGCTACCGACATCGGGCATGGTGGAAACGTCAGCCTTCGTTCTCTGGTGATCACGCACCGGCGGGTGTCGTCTGAACGTGCTCCGCCGTCCCGCCGGGGGGCGGGGGGAGGGGCACGCACCCGACCGTGGCACGAGTCACCGGTCGCGGGTCGGAGTTGGAGCGGCGTGTCGGTGTTTTGTGATGATCTTGGGACCGGGTCGCCTTCTACCGCGCCGGTTCGGGACCTTCGGCCGTCCCGGGGCCCCGCCGCCGCCACCCCGCTCGGGCGATCCGAGTGGGAGTACCGGGGAGGGCATGGCACGATCGAGGGGTGACCCTGCAAGAATCTCCTTTCCTCCGCGCCTGCCGGCGCCTTCCCGTGACCCACACGCCGGTGTGGTTCATGCGCCAGGCCGGGCGCTCCCTGCCCGAGTACCGACGGGTGCGCGCCGACGTCCCGATGCTTGAGGCGTGCGCGCGCCCCGACATGATCACCGAGATCACGATGCAACCGGTGCGCCGGTACGACGTCGACGCCGCGATCTTCTTCAGCGACATCGTCGTGCCGCTCAAGGCCATCGGCATCGACCTCGACATCAAGCCCGGGGTCGGCCCCGTGGTCGCCGACCCGATCCGGGAGGCGTCCGGGGTCAAGCGGCTCCGCGAGATCGAGCCCGACGACCTGACCTACGTGACCGAGGCGGTCGGCCTGCTGGTCGACGAGCTGGGCGACAAGCCGCTCATCGGATTCGCGGGCGCCCCGTTCACCCTGGCCTCGTACCTCATCGAGGGCGGCCCGTCCAAGAACCACGAGCACACCAAGGCGCTCATGTACGGCGAGCCCGAGCTGTGGGACGAGCTGATGCGCCGCCTGGCCACCATCACGCTGGGCTTCCTGCGCACCCAGATCGAGGCGGGGGCCAGCGCGGTCCAGCTCTTCGACTCCTGGGTCGGGGCGCTCAGCGCCGAGGACTACCGCGCCTCCGTGCTCCCGTACACGTCGTGGATCTTCGGCCAGCTCAGCGAGTACGAGGTGCCGCGCATCCACTTCGGCGTGGGCACCGGCGAGCTCCTCGGCCTGCTCAGCGAGGCGGGGGCCGACGTCGTGGGCGTGGACTGGCGGGTCCCCCTGGACAAGGCCGCCCAGCGCGTCCAGCCGGGCACCGCGCTCCAGGGCAACCTGGACCCCGCGACGCTGTTCGCGCCCTGGGAGGTCGTCGCCGAGCGGACCCGCGACATCCTCTCCCGCGGCCGCGCCGCGGACGGGCACATCTTCAACCTGGGCCACGGGGTGCTGCCGAGCACCGACCCGGACGTGCTCCAGCGCCTCACGGCGTTCGTGCACGAGGAGACCGCCGGCTAGACGACGCGTGCGCTCCCGGGCCGGACACGGCGGGAGCCCCCGGCAGCCGGGGACCGCGGCGCACATCGGCGGCGCCCGCCCCTCGGGGCCGGGCACCGCCGCGCGCGGTCAGCCGCCGCTGCCGTCCTTCGCGCCGGTCCCCTCCCCGGGGTCCGCACCGTCGGCGGTCCCGGACGGCGCGGGGGACGCGGCCGCCGCGGCGCTCCCACCGCCGGCCGCCCGCTCCGGCGCACCGCCGCCGGGCTTGCGCGGTGCGGTGCCGCCGCTCCGCGCGGCCCTGGTCCCGCGGGGCCCGCCCGGGGCCTTGCGCCCGGGGCCCGCGCCGCGCCGGCGCGAGCGGTACCACCACAGCGGGCCGGCGCCGAGCACCGCGGCCGCGACCAGGAACGGCAGCAGCCAGCCCGCGACCACGGCGACGCCCCCTCCGAGGGCCACCAGCGCGCGCCAACCGCGCTCCAGGCCGCCGAGGAAGCCGATGCCCTCCTCCGACGGCTCCTCCAGGTAGGTCTCCGGCGGGGTCAGCCGCAGGTGCACCGTCGAGTACGCGGTCTGGTTCGTCAGTGTCTCCAGGCGCGCCTGGAAGGCCTCCAGCTCCGACTGCCGCGTCTGGATCTCGCTCTCCACCCGCAGCAGGTCGTCGACGTCACGGGCCTCCTCCAGGTAGCCGCGCAGCGTCTCCAGCGAGGCCTCGGAGGACGCGATGCGGCTCTCGACGTCCGCCACCTCCTCGGTGACGTCCTCCACGGACCGCTCCAGGTTGGAGCGGTCGCCCAGCTCGCCCAGGGCCTCCAGGGCCCCCTCGTAGCCGTCGTTGGGCACGCGCAGGGTGAGGTTGCCCTCGGGGGTGCCGCCGGCGGGAGTGGAGAGGCTCTCCGAGGCGATGTAGCCGCCCGCCCCGATCGTGAGCTCCTTGGCGAGCTCGGAGGCCTCCGACACGTCGTCCACCCGGACGGTCAGGTCCGCGGTGTGGACGAGGTCGCGCTCGCCGACCTCGACGTCGGCTCCGACCGAGGAGGAGGGGGCGTCCTCCTGTTCGACGCCCCCGCCCCCGTCGTCGGCGCCCACGGCGCGCTCCCCGGCCGCGGCGGGACCCTCCCCGGAGCCCCCGCCGGCGAAGCTGTCGGGGCTGCCGGAGCCGGTGAGCCCACTGGCCCCGCAGGCCGTGAGGAGCAGGGCCGCGAGGCCCACGGAGAACGCTGCCCCGGCGACACGCCGCGCCGGGGGGACCGCTGAAGTAGCCATGAACGTTCGACGCGCCCGGCTCCGCGCCCGGTTGCGGGCCTTCGGTAACGACCCCGCAACAGGGCCGCCGGGGCGCTCCCGGCCGGGGCCGCGGGGACGGGCGGGACCGGGGGAGGCCCGGCGGGCCCCGGCCGGAACCCGTGGGGGAGGGGCGCCGGAGTGCTCCGCTCCCTGCCGCCCGAAGGGGAGCCCCCGGCCGGGGCCGCCCCGGACTCCGGGGCGGCCCCGGCGCCGGAGGGGGACCGCCACACGGTGAGCTGTCCGCAGGGCACGGCCCACCCGCTCCCCGCCTCCGGAGGGGGACCGGGGTCACCCGGTGTCGGGAGGTATGGCGGATCACTGTGACCCGCGACATCTGGGAAGCTGGAGACATGCCTGAAGCACCGCACGTCGTCGTGGTCGGGGGAGGGGTCTCCGGACTCACCGCCGCGCACCGCCTCCGTGGTCTCGGCGCCACCGTCACGGTGGTCGAGTCCGCCGACCGCCCCGGGGGGAAGCTGCGCGCGTCCCCGGTGGCGGGGGTGCCCATGGACGCGGGCGCCGAGGCGGTCCTCGCCCGCCGCCCCGAGGCCGTCGACCTGTTCTCGGAGCTCGGGCTGGAGGACCGGGTGGTGCACCCCGGGCCGGGCGCCGCCGCCGTCTACAGCCGGGGCCGCGTGCGCCCCCTGCCACGGGGCCAGCTCATGGGGGTGCCGGGGGACCTGCGCGCCCTCGCCCGCAGCGGGGTGCTGTCGTGGCCGGGCACCGTGCGTGCCGGACTCGACCTGGTCAGGCCGCGCACGCCCGTCCGCGGCGACGTGTCCGTCGCCGCCTACGTCGGCGCCCGTATGGGCCCCGAGGTCGTCGACCGCCTCGTCGAACCCCTCCTGGGCGGTGTGTACGCGGGCCGCGCCGACCTCCTCTCCCTGGACTCGACCCTGCCCCAGATCGCGCCGATGGCGCGCGGCGACCGCTCCCTGATGAGGGCGGTGCACACCAGCCTCCGGGGCCGGGGCGCCGCGCCCACCAGGCCGGGGCCGGTGTTCGCCTCCCTGCGCGGGGGGGTCGCGGAGCTCGTCTCCGCGCTCGCCGAGCGCCACGCCGCGGACCTGAGGACCGGGACCCGTGCCGCCTCCCTCGAACGCCTCCCCGAGGGCTGGAGGGTGCACCTGGACGGCGGCGAGCCGGTCGCCTGCGACGCCGTCCTCCTGGCGTGCCCCGCCCCGGAGGCCTCCCGACTGCTCACCGGGCACGCGCCCGGGGCCGCGCGCGACCTGGGCGGGGTGCGGTACGCCAGCATGGCGCTCGTGACGCTCGTCCTGCCCGCCGCCGCCTTCCCGCGGCCCCTGACCGGGACCGGCTTCCTGGTCCCGGCGGGGGAGGGGCTCACCGTCAAGGCCGCCACGTTCTCCAGCAACAAGTGGCCCTGGCTCGCCGAGGCGCTGGCCGAGGCCAACCCCGGCGAGGACCTGGTGGCGGTGCGCTGCTCGATCGGCCGGTTCGGCGACGACGCCGTGCTGGAGCGCTCCGACGAGGAACTGGAGGCGGCGGCGCGCGCGGACCTCGCACGGGTCACCGGCATGGCCGGCCGCCCGGTGGACAGCCGGGTCACCCGGTGGAACGACGGGCTGCCCCAGTACTCCGTCGGCCACGCCGACCTCGTCGAGCGCCTCCGCGCCGACGTGCACCGCATCCCGGGGCTGGGGGTGTGCGGCGCGGTCTACGGAGGCGTCGGCATCCCCGCCTGCATCGCCGACGCCGACCAGCAGGCCGAACGCCTGGTCGGCGCACTCTCGACCCACGGCCGCAGCGGCGGCGGAGACGCCGCCGGAACGAACCAGCAAGGAGTCAACCCGTGACGGGCCATCAGAACGAAGCCGTCGGCCAGGACGGCGCCGACCTCAACAAGCTCATCCGCTACACCATGTGGTCGGTCTTCAAGGTCGACCGCCTCGACGGCGTCGACCGGGGCGCGGCCGCCGACGAGCTGAGCACGCTCCTGGACAAGGCGGCCGAGAGCGGCGTGACCACCCGGGGCGCCTACGACGTGCAGGGCTTCCGGGCCGACGCCGACATCATGTTCTGGTGGGTGGCGGACACCCCCGAGCAGCTCCAGGAGGTCTACACGGCGTTCCGCCGCACGGAGGTCGGCCGCGCCGCGAGCCCGGTGTGGTCGGTCATGGGCCTCCACCGCCCGGCCGAGTTCAACCGGGGCCACGTCCCGGCCTTCCTCGCGGGGGAGGAGCCGCGCGACAACATCTGCGTCTACCCGTTCGTGCGCTCCTACGAGTGGTACCTGCTGCCGGACGACGAGCGCCGCGCGATGCTCGCCGAGCACGGTCGCATGGCCGCCCCCTACCCGGACGTGCGCGCCAACACGGTGTCCTCGTTCGGCCTCAACGACTACGAGTGGCTGCTCGCCTTCGAGGCCGACGAGCTGTACCGCATCGTGGACCTGATGCGCCACCTGCGCGGCGCCAAGGCGCGCCTGCACACCCGCGAGGAGCTGCCGTTCTACACCGGCCGCCGCAAGGGCGTCGCGGAACTGGTCGACGCCCTGCCCTAGGTGTGTCGGCCGCGGACGTCGGTGACGACCACCCCCGGCCGACACAGGCGAGGAGGGCCTCCGGCGCCGGTGGGGGCGGCGACCTCCACCACCGGGCCGGAAGGCCCTCGACGCCCCGCACCGCCCACGCCGACGCCCCTCCCGCACCCGCCGGACGCCTGGCACCGGTCCGACGCGCGGTCGAGGGGCGATGGCCGCTGCGGCGCCCCGCAGGCCCCGCCGCTCCACCGCCCGCGCGTCCCCGCTCCCCGCGGGGGCGTCGGAGACGGCCGGGGAGCCGGGGCGGCCCGGGAACGCGGAGCGCCCCGGGCGGAGGTCCTCGCCTCCGCCCGGGGCGCTCCCCGTGCGTCCCCGCCTCAGCCCCGGGCGGAGGCGGACCTCCGCGTGGCCAGCACGTAGAAGGGGATCGTCACGATGAAGCCCAGCACGAGCGCGCTCATCAGGTAGATGAGCGACTGCCCGGCGGGGAGCCCCATGCCCCAGGCGGCCATGAGGGCCACGCCGAAGCCGAGCACGCCCAGGACCGCGTAGGCCTTGCGGCCGCGGGGCTTGGGGTACTCCATGCGGCTCACCATCAGCCAGGAGATGAGCAGCACCGCCGCGACCCCCGCGAGCAGGGGCGGGTCGAGCAGCACCACCGTCACGACCGCCATCGCGCCGAACGGGCAGGGCAGCCCGGTGAAGTAGTCCGCGCCCGGGGCCTGGCAGGAGAACCGGGCCAGCCGCACGATCACCGCGAGCAGCACCGCGCCGCCCGCGGCCACCGGCAGCAGGCCGGCGTCCCCGGCCTGCATGGCCCACACGACGAAGAAGAACGCCGGGGCGAACCCGAAGCTGATCACGTCGGCGAGGTTGTCCAGCTCGGCGCCCATGCCGCTGCCGCCCAGCTTGCGGGCGACCCGGCCGTCGAGCACGTCAAGGGCGGCCGCGACCATCATCAGGCCCACGACCGTGGCCATCGCGGTGCGCGGCAGCGGGCCGACCGCCCCGGCGGCGGCGTGGGCGGTCTGCGCCACGACCAGCGCCCACACGGCGAGGAAGCCGCACAGGGCGTTGCCCAGGGTCAGGTAGTCGGCCACGCCGAGACGCAGCAGGGGGGCCGCCTCGACGGCGCCCGCGGGCCGTTCGGCCGCGGCCACGCCCTCCGCGCTCTCAGTCGGCGTCAAGACGGGTTTCTCCGGAGCGGACCTTCTGGCCGATCTCCACCGCCGGGGCGACCCCGGCCGGAAGGTAGACGTCGACCCGGGACCCGAACCGGATGAGACCGATCCTCTCGCCTTGTTCGACCTTCTGCCCCGCAGCGAGATACGGGACGATACGCCTGACCATCGCGCCGGCGATTTGAACGACCGTGATCTCACCGATCTCGGTTTCAAGGGTCCAGATGACGCGCTCATTACGCTCGCTGTCCTTGTCGAATGCGGGGCGGAAACCCCCGGGGCGGTGCTCGACACCGGTCACCACACCGGCGAGGGGTGCACGGTTGACGTGCACGTTGAGGGGGTTCATGAACACCGCGACCCGGATCCGCCCGTCGGGCTGGAGGTCGAGGCTCTGTACGACGCCGTCGGCCGCGGACAGCACCCGCCCGGTCGCGGGCCCCCGTTCGGGGTCGCGGAAGAACCAGGTCATCCCAGCCGCGAGGGCGACCACCGGGACGGCGAGCGCGGTGCGGGCCCGGGAGCCCCGTGCCGCCAGCACGGCGGCCCCGGCGGCTCCGAGAGCGGGGAGCAGCCAGGGGCCCGACCCCTGGGCCATGCCGAACCGGGGGCGTGCCGGGGGGCGGTGGGTGACTGATGAGGAAGGTGAGTCGTCGGTCATCGAGCGCTTTCGTCGCGGGTCGGTCGGGTCGCCCGCACATCGGTTGCCGCTGTGAGGGGTCGGCCCGGTGGCTGAGGGCCGGCTGGTGCGCGGAGGACCCGGCGTGGTCCGGGCCTTCGCGCCGCGCCTGGCGGGCAGCCGAGGGGGCCGACCGTTGACGCGCTGGATGCGATTATCCCCGATCCCGTCGCGGGCGGGTCGCGGGCGCACGGTGATACGCGCGCCGACCGCCCCGGACCACGCGTCCGGGGCGGGACCGGGGAGGTCTAGTCGGCCGGTTCGAGGGTGAGCGCGACGGAGTTGATGCAGTACCGGGCGTCGGTCGGGGTGGCGTAGCCCTCGCCGTGGAAGACGTGGCCGAGGTGGGAGTCACAGGTGGCGCACCGCACCTCGGTCCGCACCGCGCCCAGGGACCGGTCCTCGTGCAGGGTGACGGCGTCGGAGTCGGCCGGGTCGAAGAAGCTGGGCCAGCCGCAGTGGGAGTCGAACTTCTCGTCGGAGCGGAAGAGCTCCGCCCCGCAGCCACGGCAGCGGTAGACGCCGCTGGTCCTCGTGTCGACGTAGGCGCCGCTCCAGGGGCGCTCGGTGGCGGCCTGCCGGAGGACGGCGTACTCCTGGGCGTTGAGCCGGTCGCGCCATTCCTGGTCGCTCTGGGGAAGACGTTCGGTCCCGTCGCCGGTGTGCGGGGCCTGGTCCGATGAGTCAGCCATGTGACGACGCTACCCCGAATCGTGTCCTGATGCTGCCACGGCGCCCCCTGTCGGACGGACCGGTACATAGAGCCTTTGGTGCCGGTAAATCATCCTTCATGGCTATATCCGCCTAACTTCACCTCTGGCGACGTTCAGTGGACCGGGCGACGGGTACGGCAACCGACGAGGTCGGTGGTCGTACGGTGCGTGTGAGGCGGGTGACATGGCGGTTGCGACGCGACAGGCACTCGGAGTGAGCAGACGGCCGCTGCGTGTGGGCAGGATTCGATACGGGCTGTGGTGGCTGGACCGGACCACCTCGGGGGCACGGGGGCGGGCCCGGGTGCTCGCCGGGGGCGCGGCCGCCGCGGGCCGCGAGCTGGCGTGGGCCGCGGAGCTGAGCCTCCGCGCCACGACCAGGCGGGCCGAACTGGCCAGGCCCGAGCCCTGGAGCGACCGCAAGCTCCTGGTCTCCGCCACGGTGCTCGCGGTGTGCGCGCTCGCCGTGGCGACCGTCCTGGGGGCCGGCATGGCCCGGTGGGTGATGACCGAGTCGAACGCCCTGCTCTTCGCAGCCGCCGGGGCGCCTGCGGTGGGACTCGTGTTCCTGTCGCTGGCGTACCTGGTGTTCGCCTCCAAGAGGGGCTGTCGCTGAGCCGGGCTCGGGGGAGGGGCGCCGGGAACGGCGCCCCTCCCGCCGTGTCCGGGCCGGTGCGCGGGCGGGGCGGCGGTCAGGCGTCGAAGTCGTACTGGAGCACGTACGCCGAGCCGTCCATCGTGATCTCGTTGAACTCCACGGGGCGGTGCTCGGAGGTGAGCGCGGTGCGCGCCACCTCCAGCACCGGTGTCCCGGGCGCCAGCCTCAGCTCCTGGCTCTCCTCCGGGGTGGGCATGCGCACCCGGATCTCCTCGGTGAAGTGGGCCGGCGCCTGCCCGAGCTCGGCCAGCCGCGCGTAGATCCCCCCGGGGCCGCTGTCGTGCTCACGGACGCGCCTGGCCGCGGCGGAGTCCACCAGGACCGTCAGGGGCAGGTACGAGACCGCGCGCTGGACCGGCCTCCCCTCCACGAGGTAGCGGCGCGATCGCCGGAGCACCCCGCCCCCCTCGGTCAGCCCCAGGGCGCGGGCCACGTGCCCGTCCGCGACGGTCTCGTCCACGCACAGCCCGTCGACCTCGTAGCCCCGTTCCTCGCCGTCGGTCTGCCAGATCGCCCGGCCCTGGCCCCACAGCTCCTTGGACAGGCGGCGCGCGCCGTGTCTTCGCACCGGCCGGAACAGGCGGACGTAGATGCCCGAGCCGCGTACGGCCACGGCCAGGCCCTCGTTGATCAGCACGGAGAGCGCCTGCCGGGCCGTCGCCCGGGCGACTCCGTGACGCTCCATGAGGGTGTTCTCCCCGGGAAGGCGGTCGCCGTCGGCGTACCGCCCGGAGCGGATCTGTCCGCGTAGTTCCTCGGCTATCTCCCGGTAGACCGGAGGGGACCCGTTTTCGGACGTCGGCACTACGTTCATCCTCTCGGCCGGGGGCCAAGCCGGTAAGCCCCGTCAATGCGGTGTGTCCCGTGGCGGTGATTCCAGTGGAGGGCACACATCGGGTATGTCCGATTGCGGGATGGTTCATGCGTCGTTGTGGGGCGGCCGAAACCGAGCGGTTACAGCCGCGTCCCCGCGAGACGCCCTAGCCCCTGACGTAACGCGCGAACAGGTTCCCCTCCGCCTCCAGCAGGTGCGCGATGCGCACGGGTGTGCTCTGCCGCGACCACGCCTCCGGCGCTCCGGGGGCTCCGGGGCCTCCCGCCACGATGCGGGGCGGCCCCGACCCCAGCAGGTGCGGGCTCAGGGTCAGGCAGAGCTCGTCCAGGAGCCCGGCGGCCACGAACTCGCCCAGCAGGTGCGGTCCCCCCTCCGTCAGGATCCGGCGCATCCCGCGCGCGGCCAGCTCCCCGACCACGTGCGCCGGCGTCACCGACGCCCCGTCCACCACCACGACGTCGGCGTACCGGGCCACCCGCCGCCGCCGCTCCTCCGGTGCCCCCCGGGTCGTGAGGACCAGCGTGCGGGCGTCCTCGGGGGCCTCCGTCAGCAGCTCCTCCGGGAGGTCGAGCGAGCGGGAGACGACCGCCACGGCGGGGGTCCGGGCGCGTCCGGCGCGCAGCCCCTCCCACGCCTTCCTGGCCCGGACCGGGCCGTACCCCTCCGTGCGCGCCGTGCCCGCTCCGACCAGCACCACGTCGCACAGGCCGCGCAGCACCCCCATCAGCCTGCGGTCGGGGGCGGAGGACAGGTCGCGGCTGCGGCCCGAGGGCCCCACCGCGCCGCCGTCCGCGCTCGCCACCATGTTGGCGCGAACCCAGGGGCGGTCCAGGTCGGACGGATAGGCGTACGCGAGGGCCGGGTCGACGTCCGCGGCGCCCGGTGAGGGCAGCAGTTCGCGGAACGTGACGGGAGCGGAGGCGCCGACGCCTCCGGCGTGTTCGGTCGACATGGTCACTCAGCGTAGGGGGTGCGGGGACGGGCCGCCCGGGGAGGGCCGGGGCCGAACCCGGCCCCGGCCCTCCCCGGGCCCCGGGTCAGGAGTTCCTGTGCGACACGCGGCGCAGCAGGAGCAGTGCCCGGTCGATCACCCGGACCGGCCCGGAGGCGGCCACGAACGGCCTCCCGGACACATCCGGCTCGGCCGTGTCCAGGACGGTCTCCCACGCCGTCCCGTACTCGGTCCCCGGGACGGTGAAGTCCACCGCGTCCGCGCCGCTGTTGAGCAGGAGCAGGAAGGAGCTGTCCCGGATGCGCCGCCCGCGCGGATCGGGCTCGGTGATGGCGTCCCCGTTGAGGAACACCCCCAGCGCCTGGCCGGCCGAGTCCCAGTCGTCACCGGACATCGGCCTGCCGTCCGGCCGCAGCCACGCGATGTCGGTCAGGCCGCCCTCCCCGGCAGCGGCCTCCTCCACCGGGCCGCCGCGGAAGAAGCGGCGCCGCCGGAAGACCGGGTGGTCGCGCCGCAGGCGCGCCAGCCCGCGCACGTAGTCCAGCAGGTCGTTGTCGGGCTCCTCGTCCTCCCCCAGCCCGGCGCCCTTCCAGTCGATCCAGGCGATCTCGTTGTCCTGGCAGTAGGCGTTGTTGTTGCCGCCCTGGGTGCGGCCCACCTCGTCACCGTGGGAGAGCATCACCACCCCCTGCGACATGTACAGGGTGGTGAGGAAGTTGCGCACCTGGCGGCGGCGCAGCGTGATGATCGCCGGGTCCCCGGTCTCCCCCTCCACCCCGTGGTTCCAGGAGCGGTTGTCGTCGGTGCCGTCGCGGTTGCCCTCGCCGTTGGCCTCGTTGTGCTTGTGGTCGTACGAGACCAGGTCGGCGAGCGTGAAGCCGTCGTGGCAGGTGATGAAGTTGATCGAGGCCACCGGGCGGCGGCCGTCGTCCTGGTAGAGGTCGCTCGACCCGGCCAGGCGCGAGGCGAGCTCGCCCATCACGGGCTCGCCCCTCCAGTAGTCGCGGACGGTGTCGCGGTACTTGCCGTTCCACTCGGTCCACAGCGGCGGGAAGTTGCCGACCTGGTATCCGCCCGGGCCCACGTCCCAGGGTTCGGCGATCAGTTTGACCTGCGAGATCACCGGGTCCTGCTGGACGATGTCGAAGAACGTGCTCAGCCGGTCGACGTCGTGGAACTCCCGGGCCAGGGCCGAGGCGAGGTCGAACCGGAACCCGTCCACGTGCATCTCCAGGACCCAGTAGCGCAGCGAGTCCATGATGAGCTGCAGCGAGTGCGGGTGGCGGACGTTCAGGCTGTTGCCGCACCCGGTGTAGTCGAGGTAGTAGCGCTGGTCCTCGTCGCTCACCCGGTAGTAGCTGAGGTTGTCGATGCCGCGCAGGGACAGCGTGGGGCCCATGTGGTCGCCCTCGGCGGTGTGGTTGTACACCACGTCGAGCAGGACCTCGATGCCCGCCTCGTGCAGGGACTTCACCATCGCCTTGAACTCCTGGACCTGCTGGCCGCGTGAGCCGCGGGCGGCGTACCCGCTGTGCGGGGCCAGGAAGGAGAGGGTGTTGTACCCCCAGTAGTTGGTCAGCCCGCGCGCCACCATGGCGTGCTCGGGCACGAAGTGGTGGACGGGCATGAGTTCGACCGCCGTCACCCCCAGCGAGGTGAGGTAGTCGATCACCACCGGGTGCGCCAGTCCCGAGTAGGTGCCCCTCTGGTGCTCGGGGATGCCCGGGTGGCGCATCGTCAGGCCGCGCACGTGCGCCTCGTAGATCACCGTCCGGTGGTACGGGGTACGCGGGCGGGACTCGTTGCCCCAGTCGAAGAACGGGCTCACCACCACGCACTTGGGCACGTAGGGGGCGCTGTCGTCGGTGTTCTTGCGGTCGGGGTCGGCGAAGCGGTAGCTGAACAGCGACTCGTGCCAGGTGAGATCGCCGTTCAGGGCTTTCGCATAGGGATCGGTGAGCAGTTTGTCAGGATTGCACCGCAAACCGTGTTCCGGGGCGTAGGGTCCGTGCACCCGGTACCCGTACTGTTGTCCCGGTCCGATTCCGGGCAGGTACCCGTGCCAGACGAATCCGTCGTATTCGGTCAGCGGTACGCGCGTCTCCTCGCCGTCGTCGTCGAACAGACACAGGTCCACCCGTTCGGCGGCTTCGGAGAACAGGGAGAAATTGGTGCCGGACCCGTCGTAGGTCGCACCGAGCGGATAGGAACTACCTGGCCAGACTTCCACCATAGGATCTGTCGGTCTCTTGGTGTCAGGGCCTTCGGGGCCGGACGGGACGGCGCGAATCCGTTCCGTTCGGAAGGGTGGTCGTCCGTCGCGCCCCTGCCCGAAAGCGGGCGGACGTGTTTCGTGACGACTTCTTCCTTCCGTCGCGACGGGCGAAGTATGCCGACCCCGGGCGATGATCGTCGAGAGGGTGTCCCTCTTCGTGTCCTTTGCGGGAATTGTCATCACCGGCTCGGCGGGCTGCCCCGGAATTCCCCGTGCTGCGGCCGCCGCACGGAGAGGGGCGGCGGGACCGGCCGGCCCGGCGTGCGCGTCCGGCCCGCACGGCTGCGGGCCGGACGCGGTTCAGCTGCGCGGCCGGGCCCGGTCCAGGATCAGCTCGGTGTCCGTCCCCCGGGGCAGGGTGCCGAACACGTGCCCCCACTCGCCGCCCAGACGCGACGCGGTGAACGCCTCCGCGACCGGGGTCGGCGCGTACCGCAGCAGCAGCGACGCCTGGAGGGTCAGGGCCATCAGCTCCACCACGGACCGGGCACGGTACTGGACCTCCTCCTGGTCGCCCAGGGACTGCTCCAGGCGCTTGACGGCCGCGTCGTAGTGGTCGTCCACACCGGCGGCGGTGCCCAGCTCCGCGAAGAACGCCTCCACCGACTCCGGGCTGCGGCCCATCGCGCGCAGTACGTCCAGCGCCGCCACGTTGCCCGAACCCTCCCAGATCGAGTTGAGCGGCGAGTCGCGGAACAGGCGGGGCATCCCCGACTCCTCCACGTACCCGTTGCCGCCCAGGCACTCCAGGGCCTCCGCGGCATGGGCGGGCTGGCGCTTGGTCACCCAGAACTTGCCCACCGCCACCCCCAGGCGCCGGAACGCCGACTCCGATCCGTCGCCGCGCACCGAGCGGTCCACCGCCCCGGCCAGGCGCGTCATGAGGGCCGTCGCCGCCTCGGACTCCAGCGCCAGGTCGGCGAGCACGTTGCGCATCAGGGGCTGGTCGACCAGCGCCGCGCCGAACGCCCGGCGGTGCTCGGCGTGGTGCAGCGCCTGCACGACCGCGGCGCGCATGCCCGAGGCCGAGCCGATCACGCAGTCCAGCCGCGTGCTGTTGACCATCTCGATGATGGTGGGCACGCCCCGGCCGGGTTCGCCGACCAGGTGGGCGACGGCCCCGTCGTACTCCAGCTCGGCCGAGGCGTTGGACCTGTTGCCCAGCTTGTCCTTGAGCCGCTGGACGGACAGCCCGTTGCGGCTGCCGTCCTCCAGCACCCGGGGCACGAGGAAGCAGGTGAGCCCCTCCGGGGCCTGCGCGAGGGTGAGGAAGAAGTCGCTCATCGGCGCCGACGTGAACCACTTGTGCCCGGTGAGCAGGTAGTGCCCCCCGGAGGAGGGCACCGCGCGCGTGGTGTTGGCGCGCACGTCCGAGCCGCCCTGCTTCTCCGTCATGGACATGCCCGCGAGCAGCCCGTGCTTGGTGTGCGGGGCCCGCAGCCCGAAGTCGTACGTACGGGCCGTGAGCAGCGGCTCGTACCGCCGCGCCAGCTCCGGGGCGTGGCGCAGCGCCGGCACCGCCGCGTAGGTCATCGAGACGGGGCAGCCGTGACCGCTCTCCGCCTGGGACCACAGGAAGAACTTGGCCGCGCGGGCCACGTGCGCGCCCGCCCGGTCCTCCGCCCACGGGGCGGCGTGCATGCCGTGCTCGACCGCCTGGTCCATCAGCACGTGGTAGGCGGGCTGGTAGTCGACCTCGTCCACGCGGTGGCCGTAGCGGTCGTGCGTGCGCAGCACCGGGGGATAGGAGTTGGCGGACTCGCCCCAGGCGCGCACCCGCTCCGACCCGGCGGCGTCGCCGACCGCGCGCACGTCGGCCTCGGCCCACTCGGCGCCCTCGCGCCGCAGGCCTTCGAGGAGGGCGGGGTCCTCCCCGGCGCTGTAGTCGCCGAGCGGTGCGGCCTGGTTGAACACCTCGTGTGTCGGGGGCATCGACCTACCGTCCTTCTGGCTCGGTGTTCGGAGGGTTCCGGAATCCTACCCGTGTCCGGGACGCCGAACGGAACAGGATTCGGTAACGCTGTGGACACACGTTTCCCCCGTCCCCTGCCTGATCAGACCGGGCGCGGCGGGCCGCGGGGCGTGGGAGCCCTCCCATGCGTCAGGGCCAGAGCAGACCGCGTTCCCAGGACCCGTCCGGCCCCGTACGGGAGTAGTGCAGGCGCGTGTGGCGCCGGTCCGGGTCGGCCTGCCAGAACTCGACCTCGGCGGGGGAGACCACGTACAGGCCCCAGTCCGCGGGGGCCAGCCCCGGCTCGCGCTCCAGGAGCTCCCGACCCCGGTCCGCGGCCCTGTCCACCTCGGCGGGATCGGCCAGGGGCCGGCTCTGCCTGCCGTGCAGACCGGCCACCCGCGACTCCAGGGGACGTGCGAGGAAGTCGGCCGCGCACTGCTCCGGGGAGGCGAGCTCCACGGAGCCCCGCACCCGCACCTGGCGCCCCTGCTGCCCCCAGTGGAAGAGCAGCGCCGCGGCGGGGTTCGCGGCCAGCTCCCGCCCCTTGCGTGAGGTGGTCGTGGTGGCGAACCACCATCCCCGCTGCGTGAAGTCCTTCATGATCACCACCCGCGCCGACGGGGCGCCCGCCTGGTCCGCGGTGGCCACCGTCATCGCGTGCGGTTCGGGCACCCCGTCCCGCAGCGCCGCGGTGAACCACTCCAGGAACAGCTCCGCCGGGTCGTCGGGCGCCGCGGCGGGGTCGAACCCCGGCAGCGGGCCCGCGAACACCGGGAGCCCCCTCAGCAGGTCCCTGATGCCGTCCTCCGCCGGAGCCCCCTGCGGCTCCGGCGCGCTCTGGTCCCCGGGCACGGCCACCTCCACGGCTCGTACGGCCGGCGGCGTCCGGCCGGAGCGCCGCCGGTCCTGATTCTTCTCGCCCGCGCCGCCCGGCACAAGGGACGCCCCCCGCCTGTGGACGACCGTGTCGGGGGGCGTCCGCGCCGGTCAGGGGGCGGGGCGGCCGGGAGCGGCGACAGGCCGGAGGACGCCGGACCGGGTCGGGGCCGGCGGGGGCGGGCCCGGGGCCGGGCCCGCCCGCCGCCTCTCAGGCGCGGACCACCGCGCGCCGGGCCGCGACCGCGGAGTCGTACCGGTCCAGGACCACCCGGGCCAGCTCCGGCACGTCGCCCAGGGCCTCGGAGACCACGGAGGCCCCCGCGGACAGCGACTGCGAGCGGACGCGGTCGGCGAAGAAGCCCGGGGCCAGCAGGTAGGTGGCCACCGCGACCCGCCGCGCCCCCCGGCCGAGCAGGGCGGCGACCGCCTCGCCCGGCGAGGGGCGGGCCGCCGAGGCGAAGGCCGCCACCACCTCGCGCCACGGCCCGCGCTCCGCCAGCCGCTCCGCCAGGGCCCCCACGGTCGCGTTGGCCTCCGGGTCGGAGGACCCCGCCGAGGCCAGCACCAGCGCCGTCCCCGGCCCGGCGCCCGCCCCCGCCTCGCCCAGGCGCCGCTCCACGGCGTCCAGCAGCAGGGGGTGCGGCCCCAGCGTCTCGGCGTAGTGCACCCGCAGCCACGGGCTGCGCCCGCGCGCGGCGGCGAGCGCCCTCGGCAGGTCCACCTTGCTGTGGTAGGCCGCGGTCAGCAGCACCGGCAGGACCACGGCCTCGCCCGCGCCACCCGAGGCCAGCTCGCCGAGGGCCTCGTCCGGACCCGGCGCCACGTGGTCCAGGTAGGCCGCCCGCACGTCCAGCCCCGGGCGCAGCGCCCGCACCCGGTCCAGGACCGCGGCGACCGTCTCGGCCGACCGCGGGTCCCTACTGCCGTGCGCCACCGCCAGCAGGGGCGCCGACGGGCGCCACCCCGGCGTCCCGGCGCTCATACGTGGATCCCGCACTCGGTCTTGCCCGTCCCGGCCCAGCGGCCGCTGCGCGGGTCCTCCCCCGGCTCCACGCGCCGCGTGCACGGCTCGCAGCCGATCGAGGGGTAGCCGTCGTACTGGAGGGGGTTCACCATCACCCCGTTCTCGGCCATGTAGGAGTCGACCTCCTCCTGGGTCCAGCGGGCGATCGGGTTCACCTTGGTCATCCGGCGCCTCTTGTCCCACTGCACGACAGGGGTGTCGCGGCGGGTCACCGAGTCCTCGCGGCGCAGGCCGGTCAACCACGCGGCGTAGGGCGCCAGCGCCCGCTGGAGGGGCTCCACCTTGCGCAGGTGGCAGCAGATGCCGGGGTCGCGGCCGTGCAGGCGCGGCCCCAGGGCCAGGTCCTGCTCGGCCACCGTGCGGACGGGTTCGACGTTGATCAGGTTGATGTCGTACACGGAGGAGACGGCGTCGCGGGTGCCCAGGGTCTCGGGGAAGTGGTACCCGGTGTCCAGGAAGATCACGTCGATGCCGGGCGCGGCCTTCGAGGCCAGGTCGACCATGAGCGCGTCGGCCATGGACGAGGTCATGCAGAGCTGGTCCCCGAAGGTCTCCGCGGCCCAGGCGATGATCTCCTGGGCGGAGGCCTCCTCCAGCTCGCGCGCGGCATGCACGGCGAGCTCGGGGCCGCCCGCGGCGGTGATGGTGGAGTTCATGAGTTCCCTTCCGTCGGTCTGGAGGGGGCGTCCGCGCCGGAGAACGACGCGGAGCGCAACCCGACGTACTTGACGCGGAACACGCGGGCGCAGGACAGGCAGGCCCAGGGGTAGCCCTCGCCCTTGACGGCGGCTCCCTCCTCCGGAACCAGGTCCTCGTCACCGCAGTAGGGGCAGTAGTGGGGCGCGGCCCTCTCGGACATGGCGCACCTCTTCCTTCGTCGTGTTCCACGGGTCCTGCTCGGGCACGGCCGGGGCGGCCCGCGGGGCGGTGGCCCGCCCCGGCCGGGCCGCTCCGGTCGCTACTTCAGGTCGGCGTCGTCCGCCCGGCCGACCCAGGACGCGAAGGACTCGCCGTCCTTCTTCTGGTCCTGGAACCGGCGCAGCACACGCTCGACGTAGTCGGGCAGGTCGTCGGCGGTGGTCTTGAGACCGCGGATCTTCTTGCCGAAGGACCGGGTCATGCCCATGCCGCCGCCCAGGTGGATCTGGTAGCCCTCCACCTGCTCGCCGTCGGCGTTCATCACCAGCTGGCCCTTGAGGCCGATGTCGGCCACCTGGATGCGGGCGCACGAGTTGGGGCAGCCGTTGAGGTTGATGGTCAGGGGCTCGCCGAAGTCCGGCAGCCGCTTCTCGAGCTCGTCGATCAGGGTCGAGGCGCGGGCCTTGGTCTCCACGATCGCGAGCTTGCAGAACTCGATGCCGGTGCACGCCATCGTCTGGCGCCGGAACACGCTCGGCTCGACCTGGAGGTCCTCCGCGCCCAGGGCGGCGCGGACGGAGTCGATCCGCTCCTCCTCGACGTCCAGGATCACCAGCTTCTGGTCGGCGGTCGTGCGGATGCGGTCCGAACCGTGCTCCTCGGCGATCTCGGCGATGCGCAGCAGGGAGGTGCCGGAGACCCGGCCCACCCTGGGCGCGAAACCGACGTAGAACCGCCCGTCGTTCTGGCGGTGCACGCCCACGTGGTCGCGCTCCAGCCCGGGGTCCAGCTCCGGCGCGGGGCCGTCCGGGAGCGCGTACCCCAGGTACTCCTCCTCCAGCACCTGGCGGAACTTCTCCGCGCCCCAGTCCTTGATGAGGAACTTGATCCGGGCGCGGGTGCGCAGGCGCCGGTAGCCGTAGTCGCGGAAGATCGAGCAGACGCCCGCCCACACCTCGCTGACCTGGTCGGGGCGGACGAACGCCCCGAGGCGCTGGGCGAACATCGGGTTGGTGGACAGGCCGCCGCCGACGAAGAGGTCGTAGCCGGCCTCGCCCGCCCCGTCGCGCACGCCCACGAACGCGATGTCGTTGATCTCGTGGTTGACGCAGTGGGAGCTGCACCCCGACAGCGAGGTCTTGAACTTGCGGGGCAGGTTGGAGTACAGCGGGCTGCCGATGTGCTCGTCGTAGATCTGGCGGATCTGCGGAGTGGGGTCGATGACCTCGTGCTCGGCGACGCCCGCCAGCGGACAGCCCATGATCACCCGGGGGGTGTCGCCGCAGGCCTCCGTGGTGGACAGGCCGACCGACTCCAGCTTCTCCCAGATCGCGGGCACGTCCTCGACCCGGATCCAGTGGAACTGGACGTTCTGGCGGTCGGTGATGTCGGCGGTGTCCCTGCCGTGGTCGCGGGAGATCTCGCCGATGGCGCGCAACTGCGCCGCGGAGAGCTGGCCGCCGTCGATCCGCACGCGCAGCATGAAGTAGCTGTCGTCCAGCTCCTCCGGCTCCAGGACGGCGGTCTTGCCGCCGTCGATGCCCGGCGCCCGCTGCGTGTACAGCCCGAACCAGCGGAAACGCCCCCGCAGGTCGGCCGGGTCGATCGAGTCGAACCCGCGCTTGGAGTAGATGTTGATGATCCGATCGCGGACGTTGAGCCCGTCGTCGTTCTTCTTGTTCTCCTCGTTCTTGTTCAGCGGCTCGCGGTAGCCGAGGGCCCACTGGCCCTCGCCACGGCGGCGTCGCGGCGTGGCCGCGGTCGCTGTCCTGCCGGGCTGCGCGGAAGAGGGAGGCATCGCGGGTGTCTCCGATGGGGTCGCGGGGTGCTCACAGTCCCGGCGCCCGCACCGCTGGCCCGTGGGCGCCGCACGTCGTCGTGTCGGGCGTCACGGGTGGTATCCGCGTGTGGGGAAGCGAAGAAGAGGGAGAGCGCCGGGGCCGCGCGCACCCCTGGGGTGCGTCAAAAGGCGGCGAGATTAACCGACGCTGCAACAGATGGCACTGCGGACCCGAAGAAAGTCCACGTGGCGGCGCACGCAGAGCATGGGGTCCAGGGCAGCGATCATGCAATGAGAATGTCACGGGCTTCCGGACTTTGTCCAGACGCGCCGAAAGGCCCCCGACGTGAGTCACGTCACTCACCGCGTCGCCCGGTGGGGCCTGTGCCCGCTAACGTTCTCCACGTGGTGGGACTCTGGGAGGCGCTGTGGCACGCCGTCGACGCGTGGCTGAGACGGCACCCCCGCGCGCACGGCGGAATGCTGCTCGTCCTGCGCACCGTGCGGGCGTTCGCCCGGGACCGGGTGGTCGGCCTCGCGGCCGAGTCGGCGTTCTTCACCCTCATCTCGCTGCCCGCGCTGCTGCTGTGCCTGCTGGGGGCGCTGGGGCCGCTGGCCGCCGTGCTGGGCGACGACATCGTGGAGGAGATCCGGGTCTGGATCCTGGACCTGGCCGCGCGTGTGCTCACCCCGGGCACGGTGGACAGCGTCGTCAGGCCGCTCGTCGACGACTTCCTCGGCGGCGCCCAGGGCGGGCTCCTCTCGGTGACGTTCGCGGTGTCGCTGTGGTCGGGGTCGCGGGCGATGAACGTCTTCATCCGCTCCATCACCATCTCCTACGGGCTGGACGAGCTGCGGGGCTGGATACGCCAGAGGGTCCTCGCTTTCGTCGCCTACCTCGGGGGGCTGCTGTTCGCGGTCCTGGTGCTGCCGGTCCTGGTGGCCGGGCCCGACATCGTGCACGCGCTCCTGCCCATCACCGTGGGGCGCCTCAACCTCCTCTACTGGCCGACCGTGGTGCTGCTCGCCATCGCGGCGGTCACGCTGCTGTACGCGCTGAGCGTGCCGGTGCGCACCCCGCTGTGGCGCCACCTGCCCGGCGCGCTGCTGGCCACGCTGGTGCTGATCGGCGGGTCGGCCGCGCTGCGCGCCTACCTGGACGCCTCCCTGGGCCAGGTGAGCATCTACGGTTCGCTGGCGGCGCCGATCGCCATCCTGGCCTGGCTGTACGTGATGGCCGTCGCCGTCCTGGTCGGGTCCTCGTTCAACTCCGAGATCGACGCCATGTGGCCGACCGTCCGCACCGCCGCGGCCAGGGCCGAGCTCGCGAACCGCCGGTTCGAACGGGCGGACCGCCTCGTCCAGCGGCGTGAGCAGGCGGTCATCGACACGATCGCGGAGGGCAACGGCCGCTGAGGCCCGCCGACTCGCCGAAGGTCGCTCCGCCCCGGTACCGTCGCGGAGACCGTCCGGGAGGAGGGCCGCGGTCCCGCGGCCCCGGGTCCGGACGCCGCACCACGAGAGGTCACCCCCATGACCGTCCCCCCGCCCCCCGCCCCCCGCCGGCCCCCGGCCCCGTATCGCGTCGCCCGTGCGGGAGACACGGCGTCTCCACGGCACACCCGGGACGAAGTCCTGTGTGCCAGGTCGGCGATGAGCACGATCAGCGGTCGGGACGAACCGGGTGTCATCGTCCTCGTCGGTGTCCGGAATCCGCGCCTGATTCCTCAGGGATGGGCCGCGGTGGTCGTGCACCGTCCGGGCGGCCGCTACCGGGACTCCCTGCGGAGCTACGAGGTTCACCTGGACGGATTCCTGGTCGGTGTGGTGAGGCCGGGGCGGCATTTGGTCGTCCATACGGCTCCCGGGCCGCACCGGCTCCAGGGGCGGATCGACTGGTGCTCCAGTCCGGTCGTCGCCGTGAACGCGGAGGAAGGGCGTTCGGCGCACTTCACCATGGAGCCGAACAGGGGGTTCGGCGAGCTCGTGGCCGCCATCCTGTGGTCGCACAGTACGTATCTGAGACTGGCGCCCGTCTTCGCGCCGTGACCACGCCAGCCGTGGTCGGCCGGGGGCCGTGCGCGCTCCGGGGCGGACCGAACCACGGGGCCCTGGCCGGATCCGGCCATTTTCGGTGTGAACCTCACGACGGGTCGGAGGGTCCACAACAGGGGCGGGACAGCGCGGGAAGTCCGGTCCGCATCCCGTGCCGGGGTGGTCCTGCAGGTCGGGGGAGGGGCAACGGAAACACTGTCGGAAGTTTCGCAGCGGATACCGAGTCCACCGGCCCATGGCCGGAATAGGTCCGGAGGACGACCATCAGTATCATCTCCAGCAGCATCGACTACGCGTGTGCCGGCACCACCGCTTGGTGACCACCCAGGCCGCGACCTACCGTCACCGCTGACCGAGGTCTCCCGTAACCCGTACACGAACAGGTCCACGTTTCCCATGCCTTCGGAGGCACCATGAGCCGGGCGTCCCGACCGGGGCAGTCCCGGCCCACCGCCGTCATCGTCATCGCGCCCGACGAACACAGCGCCGAGATCGTCATCGAGGGGCAGCGCCAGGTCGTCACCGGCCGCGCCCCGAAGGAGACCCGGCGCGCGGCCCTGGACGTCGCCACCGGCTATGCCGCCAGAATCGGGCAGCCGGTCCTGGTCGACGCCCGTGACGCCAACGGTGTCTGGCGCCTGGTCGCCACGCCCGACGGCGTGGTCCAGGCCGCCGAGCCTCCCGCGCCCGTCGCCGCCCCGGTCCCGCCCCCGCCCGCGGCCCCCACGGCTCCCACGCCTTCCCCGAACCCGGCCCGTCCCGCCGGCTCCGGGCGCAGGCGCGGCCTGGTCATCGCCGGGGCCGCGGCCCTGGCCCTCGTCCTGCTCGTGGGCGCGGGCGTGGTCGTGATGCGCTTCCTCCCGAGTGGCGGCGCCGACCCCGCGGAGCAGGCGACCGACGACGTCACCCTCAACCACCCCGCGCCGCCCCACTTCTCCGAGACCGTCGACTTCAGCGAGGCGCTCGCCACGGGGAGCCAGCCCGCGGTCAGCCGCGACGGCGAGCTCCTCGCCTACGTCGACCCCGAGGACCGGCTCAACCTGTTCGACGCCGACGGCTCACGCCTCTGGGCGGCCGACCTGCCGATGGGCTCCGGCGAACTCCTGGGCTCGCCCAGGTTCGTGGAGTACGGGGGCGGGCCCGCGATCGTGGCGGAGACGGCGGGAACCCTCTGGTTCTGGCCCGCGGACGGCGGGGAGCCCGTCGACATCCCGATCCCGGAGAACGCCTCCGCGCAGTACGTGGGCAGTTCGGTGCTCGTGCGCAGCGAGGAGGAGGCCTACGTCCCGGTCGCGGACGCGCTGGAGCCCGTGGAGGTCCCCGGGAGCGCCGCCCCGATGCTGGCCGAGGGGGAGAACGTCCTCGCCGCCGTCCTCAGCGGGCCCTGGACGTGGGTCTCCCCGGACGGCGACCCGGTCGAGGTCAACGCCGAGCGCCCGGACGAGGCCGGTGAGATGGAGTCGGTCGTCACCGCCCTGCGCGACTACGTCATCGTGCGCTGGGAGCCCCGCGAGGGCGACGAGACGATCCTGGCCTTCCACGACAGCGAGGACGGCGGCGTGATCGGTACCGCTGCCGTCGACCCCGCCCTCCTGGAGGACGTCCGCCACCGCTCCGGCCCCGTCGGGACCGACGTGGTCGCCTACGGGCCCATGGTCCTGGACCCGGCGACCGGCGAGTCCGCGGTGGTCCCCGGTTTCATCCCCGAGATCGCGGTCGGCGCACGGGTCTTCGGCCGGCTCGACGGCGCACTCGTCGCCGTCGACGCCTCCGGAGAGCCGTCCGAGGCCCCCGAAGGCTCGGTCCAGCCCAACGGCCTGCTCGGTGAGCGGGCCGTGGTGGTCCACGACGACCACCTCTATGCCATCCCCCCTGAGTAGATCTCTCCCCCTGAGCAGATCACTCGCAGAGAAGAGAAAGGAGTGGGATGTCCCCCAAGAAGCGCGTTCTGACCGTGACTGCGGCCGGTCTGTTCATGGCCGGTTTCTCCGTCAGCCCGGCGTTCGCCGTGACCGGTGACGAGACCACCCCCGACGTCGCCCCCGCGGTGACCGAGGCGACGGCCGAGTCCCCTGTCCTCCCCGTCCTCGACGAGGTCGTCCTGGACGACGCGCCGATCACCCTGCCGGACCTGTTCCCGGCCGACGAGTGGACCCCTCCGGGCGGTGACGACGGAGAGACCCCTCCGGGCGGTGACGACGGAGAGACCCCTCCGGGTGACGGCGACGACGGCGGCGAGGACCCCGGAGACGGTGAGACGCCCGGACCCGACCCGGATCCGGACCCGGACCCCGACCCGGATCCTGACCCGGACCCCGACCCGGATCCTGACCCGGACCCCGACCCCGACCCCGATCCGGACCCGGACCCCGACCCGGATCCTGACCCCGATCCGGGCCCGGACCCGGACCCGGGCGAGGGCACCGACCCCGGTGACGACGACGGCGACGAGAGCCAGGCCCCCGGCGGCACCACCCCCGGTGGTACCACCACGCCCGAGGCCCCGGCCCCCGTCAACAGCGGCGCCGACGAGACCCTCGCCCAGACCGGCGTCGACATGCAGGGCTTCGTGCTCGGTGGCGCCGTCGTGACGGGCATCGGCGTTCTGGCCCTCTGGGCCGGCGCGCGGCGCCCGTCCCCGGTCGCCTAGCGGTACCCGCGTCCCACGGTCCCGACCGTGGACGCACCAGGGCCCCCGGTCGTGTCCCACGACCGGGGGCCCTGCCCGTCTGCCGGGGCGGGGGCGCTCCCCGCCCCGGCACACGGCTCGCTCACACGCGCGGACGCAGCGCCGCCGCCAGCAGGAACGCGGTGACGCCCGCTCCGGAGATCACCCACAGGGCCGCCCCCAGGCTGAACGAGTCGGCCAGGAGGCCGATCAGGGGCGGGAACCCGAGGAACCCCGCGCGTCCCAGCCAGCCGACGACGGTCACGCCGTCGCCGGTGCGCACCCCCGGCACGTTCCCGGCCGCCGCCAGGGTGAGCGGGAACAGCGTGGCCACGCCCAGGCCCATCACGCCGAAACCGATCACGGTGGTCACGGGGTGGGGGAGGAGCAGGGCGAACGCGATCCCTCCACCCGCCAGCAGCCCGCTGGCGCGTCCCACCGCCACCGCGCCGAACCGGTCGGTCACCCGGTCGCCCGCGAGCCTTCCCAGCGTCATCATCGCCTGGCAGGCCACGAACGGCAGGGCGGCGAGGAACAGCGACGCGTCCAGCTCCGAGGTCATGTACACCGCGCCCCAGGACGCGGCCGAGTCCTCGATGCCCCCGGCGAACATCAGCAGCACGCCGAGCCCGACCAGGAGGACCAGCGCTCGGCCGGGGACGCGCAGACGGCGCCCGTCCTCGCCGCTGGTCCCGTCCTCGCGCTCACTGCTGTCCGGTCCGGGCAGCAGCATCTGGCTCACCACGAGGTTCACCACCAGCAGCACGGCGGACACGGCGCCGAGGTGCCACAGGAGCGGCACCCCGAGTCCGGCCATCGCCGCGCCCAGCAGCCCTCCCGCGACCGCCGCCAGGCTCCACACCGCGTGGAACGTGTTGATGATGCTGCGCCGGTAGCGCCGCTGGACGCGCAGCCCGTGCGAGTTCTGCGCGGAGTCGGTCCAGGCGTCCGCGCTGCCCAGGACGAAGAGCGCGGCCGCCAGCATCCACCAGTTCTGCGCCAGGGCGATGAATGGAAGCGCTCCCAGTGAGACCAGGCTGGTCCCGACGGCCGCCCGGCCGCTGCCGAACCAGTGGATCAGCGGCCCCGCCAGCATGCCGGTGAGGATCGCCCCGGTGGGCATGGCCGCGATCGCCAGGCCCAGCTCGGCGTTGCTCAGCTCCAGACGGTCCTTGATCACCGGCAGCCACGGCACCGCGTTGGTATAGGTGAATCCGTTGACGAAGAAGAGGGTGGAGACCGCGACCCGGGCCCGGCGGGCCTCCGGGGGCGGTGCTGCGGTCTTCTCGGCGGACGTGCTCAAGGCGGCTCCCACGTGGACGGTTCCGTGCGCGCAGATGCTATCCAGTCCGCTCATGGGACGACAGACGTTTTCGGTCACCGCGTCGGCCGGGCTTGCCATAGGACGCGGACCCGATTTACATAGGGGGTCCGCTCCGTATCCGAGAGGCTTCCGACCCGGACCGCTCGGCCGTCCCCGAGACCCGGGGCCCTGACCCGGCCCGCCCCGAGGCCCGCTCCCGCGCGGGGCCCCCAGCCTGCTGTCCGCCGTCTCCCCCACGCCGGGAACCGCCACACGCGGGCCCGGACGGAACCGGAAGATCCCATGATCAACACGAGCGCGCTGCGAGAAAAACCCACTCTCACCGGGGAACGCGTCCATCTGGTGCCCCTGGGGCCGGAGCACACCGACGCCTACTTCACCGCAGGTCTCGACGAGGAGGTCCGCAGACTCACCGGCACCCACCGCCACCTCACCTACGCGGAGGCCGGGGAGTGGTGTGCGACCCGCGCGGGCAGCACCGACCGGCTGGACCTGGCCATCCTCGCGCCCGGGGACGGGCGCTACCTGGGAGAGCTGTCCGTCTACGCCGTGGCCGCGGAGAACGAGAGCGCCGGCTACCGCATCGCCCTGTCCGCCATCGAGTTCACCGGCCAGGGCCTGGGACGGGAGGCCACGCAGCTCGTCCTGGAGTACGCCTTCGAGCGCATCGGCCTGCACCGGGTGTGGCTCCACGTCTACGCCTTCAACATGCGTGCCATCGCCGTCTACCGCTCCTGCGGCTTCTCCGTCGAGGGGCGTATGCGCGACTCGCTGCTCTGGGAGGGGCGCCGCCACGACGAGCTGCTGATGGGGGTGCTCAGGAGCGGGTTCCGGCGGACCTGAGCCATACGGTTTTTGCCCGGTGCCGGGGTTGGGACCGCGGGGTCGGGGGGTATGCCGGTAGCACTTTCCAGCGGCTCATCCACACAGCCGAGAGGAGCGGTGCCGGGGCCCCGGTCCCGGCGCCGGTGAGGACATGAACCCGGTTCCCGTTTCACTGCCCTTCGCCGACCGGTCCGAGGCGGGGCGCCGCCTCGCAGAGCGGGTGCGCCCCCTCGTGGTCGACGATCCCCTCGTCCTGGCCCTGCCGCGCGGCGGGGTCCCGGTCGGGGCGGAGCTCGCCCGGCGGCTCGACGCCGACTTCGACGTTCTCATGGTCCGCAAGATCGGGCTGCCCGGCCGGCCGGAGACGGGGGTGGGGGCCATCGCCGAGAACGGGCAGGTGTTCTTCGACGACCGCGCCCTGGCGCGGATGCGGGTACCCCGCCAGGCCCTCTCCGAGACCGTCGCGGTCGAGCGCGACGAACTCGACCGCCGGCGCCGGGTCTACCGGGGCGAGCGCGAGGCGCCGCGCATCGCCGGACGCGACTGCGTGGTCGTGGACGACGGGGTCGCGACGGGCGGCACCGCCCGCGCCGCGCTGCGGATGGTGCGCCGCGCCGGACCGTCCCGGCTGATCCTGGCCGTGCCGGTCGCGGCGCCCGAGGCGGTCGAGGCGCTGCGGGAGGACGTCGACGAGATGGTCGTGCTCGGAGCGCCGGACAACTTCCACTCGGTGGGCGAGTGGTACCGCGACTTCGGCCAGCTCTCCGACGGGAACGTCACCGCGATCCTCGACGAGCACGGCCGCGTCCGTCCCCCGGGCGAGGAGGCCCGCGGCGTGCGGGTGCGCGCCGGCCGGGTCCACCTCGACGGCGATCTCACCGTGCCCGCCGCCCTGCGCGGCGCGGTGGTCCTGGCCGCGGGGGAGGGGAGGTCCGACCCGCGCCGGAGGGTGGTCTCCTCGGCCCTGCAGCGGGCCGGGTACGCGACCCTGGTCCTGGACCTGCTGACCGCGGAGGAGCAGGCGTCGGGTCCGGCGGACGCCGACGCCGGTGAGCTGGGCGAGCGGCTGGGCGCGGCCGTCGGCTGGCTCCGCAGCGCGACCGACGCGGCGGACCGGCCCCTGGGCGTGCTGGGGTCGGGGAGCGCGGCGCCGGCGGCGCTGGTCACCGCGGCGGAGCACCCCCGGGAGGTGGCCGCCGTGGTGGTGCACGGCGGGCGGATCGACCTGGCCGAGCCGCGCCTGTCCGACGTGCGGGCCCCGGTCCTGGTCCTGCTGGAGAGCGGGGACTCCTTCGTCCGCGAACTGGGGGAGTGGGCCCGGGGCCGGATGGGCGGGGCGACCGACCTGCGGGTCGTGCCGGGCGTCGAGCAGCTGCTCCCCGGCGCGCAGGAGTGGAGACAGGTCGCGGTGGAGGCCCTGGACTGGTTCGACCGCCACCTCGGGGGCCGGGAGGGGTGACCCGGCCGCGGGTCCGTCCCGCGGACCGCGTCCCCGCCGGGCACGAGAAAACCCGCGGCGCCCTCGACGTTGCTCGTCGGGGCGCCGCGGGTTGATCGGGGGCCGGGGCCACCGGGGGAGATCCGCTGTGCCGTGGTCCGTGGACCTCGGTCAGGCAGCGTTGGCGCGGCGCATACGGCGACGGCGCTCGGAGGCGCGCTCGTCCTCGTTCAGACCGCCCCAGGTACCGTACTTCTCCGGACGCGAGATCGCGTAGTCCAGGCAGTCGGTTCGCACAGGGCAGGCCGCACAGATCTCCTTGGCCTTGCGCTCCCTGATCTCCCGCTCCGGCTGGCGTTCGCCGTCCGGGCCGAAGAAGAGCACAAGGTCCTCGCCCCGGCACGCGGCGGCATCCTGCCACCCCCAGCTCGGGCGGGGGCGCAGCGCGGCCTGCCGACGTACCTGAGACATGCTTGAACCACCTCTACTGAAATCACTAGTAAGCTGTCGGAAAAAGCTTCAGTCACCAAAAGATTGGTCATGCGGCGTGAGCCACCCCGCACGACGCAAACGCCGGACGGTGCAGACGATGTTCCCCGGTGTGGCTGAGACCACGAGAAGCACAGACCACGCGGCAGGATGTGCTGCTGACGGAGTGCTCTCACGCGAACGGCTGCGGAGGCGGTGACGGCCTCCGTCCGAGCCGGTACGTAATCATGCCATCCCCACTCCCGATCCTGCACGGGGGGTGGGGAAATTACTCGCCCAACCGTTACCGAAACCTGATGTCTACTGACCGGTCTTCGGTCGTTTGTCCGAGTTTGTCGTAAATCACAAGATCTACGGTCTTAAGCAGGACACAGCACATCGTATGGTGCGATGTCCCTCCTGCCTAGGGGGTTCTCCTGATGCGCCGATCACATTGTGGTCTGCTTGGAGCTCCGAGATATGGCGTGACCGTATGTCCTCACGCTGCGTCGCGCCCGCCGGAGGGCGCCACGCCCGCCGACGGCCCCCGGTGAACCGGGTCGACCCCTTCCCCGGCCCTCCCCGTCCCCGCGCGACGCGCCGTCCCGCACCCGTTCCGGGAGGCCCCGCGGCCCCGTCCCCCGCCCCTAGGGGAAGGACCGGGGGAACCGCCCGGAACGGCTCGTGGTGCGGCGGCGTCCCAGACGATAGAAAGCAACGGGTGCGGGGACTCTTCCCCCAGGAGGTCGCGCACCCGCGACCGGGACCCGATCGAAGGAGACGAAACACCGTGGCCCTCTTGCGGCTCATCCTGAACGTCATCTGGCTCTTCGTCGCCGGCTTCTGGCTGGCCGTCGGCTACGTGATCGCCGGAGTCATCTGCTGCATCCTGATCGTCACCATCCCGTTCGGGATCGCCTCCTTCCGCATGGCCAGCTACGCGATCTGGCCCTTCGGCCGCGAACTGGTCCGCAGGCCGGGATCGGGCGGCGGCAGCACCTTCCTCAACGTCATCTGGCTGATCGTCGCGGGCTGGTGGCTGACGCTCGGCCATATCGCCACCGCGATCGGCCTCGCCGTCACTATCATCGGGATCCCGATGGCATGGGCCTCGCTGAAGATGATCCCCGTGGCGCTCGCGCCGTTCGGCAACGAGATCGTGCACAGTGGCCGTCCCAGGGAACCCTGGCAGTTCTGACGCCGTTGAGTTCCCGACGGACACGGGAGAACCAGGACCCTCGTCCGCGCATCCCCCCGGTACCACCCCCGCGTGTCCGTCGCCTCCCGTGCGGGCACCACGCAGCACCCCGAGAATGGAGTTCATGTGCAAGCCCAACGGCCGGGAGTGTGGGCGCTCCTGAACAAATGGCTCACCGCCCGCAGGGCGCGAGCCGAGCGCCTCGCCCAGTTGGAGGCCCAGAAGGAGCACTCCGAGCCCGAACCCCGGTCCCCGGACCAGGGACCGGCCGAACAGGACGACGTGGGCGCGGGGGACATCCTGAAGTCGGTCAGCGACGTCGCCTGGCGCTTCCTCCTCATCGGCGTCGTGGCCGGGCTGCTCCTCTACGGGCTCGTCTACCTGTCGGTCGTCACCCTGCCGATGATCCTCGCGGTGTTCATCACCGCACTGCTCATGCCGCTCGCCAACCTGCTGCGCCGCAAGGGCCTGGGCCGGGGCTCGTCGACGACGATCTCGATCCTCGTCGGGCTCATCGTCTTCGGCGGCGTCATCTCGATGATCGTCACGCCCGCCGTGCAGGGGTTCGGCCCCCTGGTCGACAGCGTCACCAGCGCGGTCAGCGAGCTCCAGGACCTCCAGGTGCCCTTCGGGCTCGACCCGGCGCTGTTCACCGACATGATCGACGACGCCTGGGTGCAGATCCAGGCCATGATCAGCGAGAACCAGGACCAGCTGCTCAGCGGCGCCTGGACCGCGGGCGCGGCCGTCATCTCGGTGCTCGTCGGCATCGTCCTGATCATCGCCCTGACCGTGTACTTCGTGCACTCGGGCGACCGGCTCATGGACTGGTTCCTCACCCTGTTCCCGCCGCGGTCCCGTCCGGGCCTGCGCCACGCGGGGGACGTCGCCTACGGCGTCATGGGACGGTACGTGCGCGGTGTGGCCGCGGTCGGCTTCTTCGACGCCGTCGGCATCGGCATCGCCCTGGTCTTCCTGATCGACATCAACCTGGCCATCCCGCTGATCGTGCTGACCTTCGTCGGCGCCTTCCTGCCGATCATCGGCGCCTTCCTGACCGGGCTGCTCGCCGCGCTGGTCGCGTTCGTCACCGAGGGCTGGATCGTCGCGCTCGTCGTCGTCGGCGCCGTGATCCTCGTGCAGCAGCTGGAGAGCAACGTCTTCGCGCCGCGCATCTACGGGGCCTCGCTCGACCTGCCCTCGCCCGTCGTGCTGATCGCGATCTCCGTCGGCGCCGTGGTCGGGGGCGTCCCCGGCATGTTCCTGGCCACGCCGGTGGCCGCGGTCCTGGCGGCCCTGCTGCGCAACCGCCCGCCGAGCAAGCACGGGGACTCCGACAAGGAGTCCCCGGAGGACCCCGGGGGGGAGCCCTCCGTCGCGGCGGCGGTCGTGGTGGCCAGGGCCCCCAAGGACAAGAAGCCCGAGGGCGCCCACCCCGCTCCCGAGGAGGAGTAGGGCACCGGAGGAGCGGCGGGGCGCGCACAGGGGTGACCGGCGCCGCCCGGCCGCGGGGAATGCGGCGCGCCCCCGCACCCGTTGACCGGGTGGCGGGGGCGCGGCCGTGTCCGGGGGCCTCCCGGAAAACGGATCGCCGCACCCCCCGCCCGTGCCGTTAGGCTGGGTCGGTCGGCCCGAAGGCCACCACCCCCCACCCACGCGGAGGAGCCGCCGCTCCCGTGCACCGCGGGTGCGCGTCCGGCCGTACCGAACCGTCCCACCACCTCGTAGGAAGCCCCACCATGCTGATCGCCACCGACCTCGAACTGCGTGTCGGTCCTCGACTCCTGTTGGAGCCGACCACCTTCCGCGTCGCCGCCGGGGACCGGATCGGACTGGTCGGCCGCAACGGTGCGGGCAAGACGACCATGACCAAGGTGCTGGCGGGCGAGGGCCTGCCCACCGGCGGCACGGTCACCTCCTCCGGCACCATCGGCTACCTGCCGCAGGACCCCCGCACCGGAGACCCCGACGTCATCGCCCGCGACCGCGTGCTGTCCGCGCGCGGGATCGACGAGGCCCTGCGCGGTATGCGCGAGGCCGAGAAGAAGATGGCCAGCACCGACACCAAGACCCGGAACAAGGGCGTGCGCGCCTACTCCCGGTGGGAGGAGCGCCTGCACGTGCTGGGCGGGTACGCCGCCGAGTCCGAGGCCGCCGCCATCGCCTCCAGCCTGGGCCTGCCCGACAAGGTGCTCTCCCAGCCCCTGCACACCCTCTCCGGCGGTCAGCGCCGCCGCATCGAGCTGGCGCGCATCCTGTTCAGCGGCGCGGACACGCTGCTGCTGGACGAGCCCACCAACCACCTGGACGCCGACTCCGTCGTCTGGCTGCGCGACTTCCTCAGGTCGCACCAGGGCGGGCTCATCGTGATCAGCCACGACGTGGAACTGGTCGAGCACGTGGTGAACAAGGTGTTCTACCTCGACGCCAACCGCAGCGTCATCGACATCTACAACATGGGCTGGAAGCTGTACCTGGAGCAGCGCGAGGCCGACGAGCGGCGGCGTAGGCGCGAGCTGGCCAACGCCGAGAAGCAGGCCGACACCCTGCGCAAGCAGGCGGACAAGTTCCGGGCCAAGGCCTCCAAGGCGCGCGCCGCGCAGCAGATGCTCAACCGGGCCGACCGGCTCCTCGACGGCGTGCAGGGCGTCCGCAAGTCCGACAAGGTCGCCAAGCTGCGCTTCCCCGACCCGGCTCCCAGCGGCCGCACGCCGCTGATGGCGGAGGGGCTGTCCAAGTCCTACGGCTCGCTGGAGATCTTCACCGGCGTGGACCTGGCGATCGACCGGGGCAGCCGCGTGGTGATCCTGGGGCTCAACGGCGCCGGCAAGACCACGCTGCTGCGGCTGCTCGGCGGCGTCGAGGAGCCCGACCGCGGGGCCGTGGTCCCGGGGCACGGGCTCAAGCTCGGCTACTACGCCCAGGAGCACGAGACCCTGGACGTGGGCCGCAGCGTGCTGGAGAACATGATGAGCGCGGCCCCGGAGCTCCCGGAGGTGGAGGCGCGCCGCACGCTGGGATCGTTCCTGTTCACCGGTGACGACGTCGACAAGCCGGCGGGCGTGCTCTCCGGAGGCGAGAAGACCAGGCTGGCCCTGGCCACGCTGGTCGTCTCCAGCGCCAACGTGCTGCTGCTCGACGAGCCCACCAACAACCTGGACCCGGCCAGCCGCGAGGAGATCCTGGCGGCCCTGCGCAACTACAAGGGCGCGATCGTGCTGGTGACACACGACGAGGGCGCGGTCGACGCCCTCCAGCCCGAGCGCGTCATCCTGCTGCCCGACGGCGTCGAGGACGTGTGGAACGCCGATTTCGAGGACCTGATCTCGCTGGCGTGAGCCGGGGGCCGTGAGGGCCCCGGTGACGGAGGTGGACGCCCAGCATGCTGGGAGGTTCACCTCCGTCCTTTTCGGACGACGTTTGCGGCGCTCCGAAACCCGGGCAGGGGAGGGGGCGCCCGGCGCGGCGCGCGGCGAATGTGGCGGGGCGTGAGCGCGATGCCGGATCATGGCAGGGATTCCAGAAGCGTTGACCGGACGACCCGGAGGAGTGGACTGTGGACGATGCGCTGAGGAAGGGCACCCGCGTGGCGGGGACGGACCGCTCCGAGCTCGCGGCCCAGCTCAAGCGGCGCTACGACTCGGGGGAGAGCATCCGCATGCTGGCGGCCGCCACCGGGCGTTCCTACGGTTTCGTCCACCGGCTGCTCAGCGAGGCCGGGGCCGAGCTGCGCGGCCGGGGCGGGGCGACCCGCAAGGCCTGAGGCCCCGCCCGCGCGACCGGTGGTTACCGATGGGTAATATCGAGGGTGACACCGAGCACGACGGAGGAACCCATGGCACAGGCGTCGAACGGGCCCGGGCGGCTGCCCACGGAAGCGGAGCTGACCCGGGCCGGACTCGGACTGGCCGTGGAGGGCCCGGTCGCCCGCATCACCATCAGCCGCCCCGAGCGGCGCAACGCGATGACCGGGCGCACCTGGACCACGTTGGCCCACATCGGCCAGACCCTCCCGGCCGATGTCCGAATCGTGGTGATCGCCGGCGAGGGCGACATCTTCTCGGCCGGGATCGACCTCGGCATGTTCACCCCTGAGGGAGTGGACGGCGAGCGCTCCATGGTCGGCGGCATCCTCGACGGCTCCTCCACCGGGGCCGACGTCGAGGAGTACATCGCCGGCCTCCAGGAGGGCTTCCTCTGGCTGCGCCGCCCCGACCTGGTCACGGTCGCCGCGGTCCGGGGCCACGCCATCGGCGCGGGCTTTCAGCTGGCGCTCTCCTGCGACCTGCGCATCCTCGCCGACGACGCCAAGTTCTGCATGAAGGAGCCCGCGCTCGGCCTCGTCCCCGACCTCACCGGGACCAAGCCGCTCGTGGACATCGTCGGCGTCCACCGCGCCGTCGAGATCTGCCTGACCGCCCGCCGTGTCGGCGCCCGGGAGGCCCGCGAGCTCGGACTGGCCGAGCTGGTCGTGCCCGCCGACGAACTCCCCGGCGCCGTGGACGACGTCGTCGCGGCGCTGCTCGCCACGGACGCCGAGGCGGCCGCCGCCACCAAGGCCCTCCTCCAGCAGGCCGCGGGCAACACGCTCGAGGAGCAGGCCGCGGCCGAACGCCGCGCGCAGGTCGCCCGCCTGACCGCCCTCGCCGGGACGATGGCGGCCGACAGCCGCTGACCCGCCGGACGCGGCGCCGCACCGCGCCGGCGCCGCGCCGTCCCCCCGGAGGGTGGGGGAGACCCGTATCACCGGTGAAAAACCCCCATCCCGTCCCCGTTTCCGGACGATGTCTAGTACGCTTCTGCAAGCGGTCGTTCAGTAATGCCGCGCGCATCCGAGCGCGCCGAGGCCGCACAAGACGCGGAGAGCGTGTCGACCCCGTCGGCGCCACTCTTGCCAGAAGAGTTGCTCGTACCCACTCAGTGGGATGCACCGAGCACAGGAGCCCCGAGAATCGAAGGGGTCCGCTTCCGCGTGTGATCAGGCGCGTTTGTGTGATTTCTTCGCTGGGTCCGCTGTGGCCGTGTGGAGCCTTCCTCGAAACGCCGCCAAACGATGAGGAAGGTACACGTCACTTGACGACGGACACTGCCGTAATGCCCGCTTTCGACTCCCTGGGGCTGCCCCAGGACATCGTCGACGAGCTGGCCAAGAACGGTGTGACCACCCCGTTCCCGATCCAGGCCGCCACCATTCCCGACGCCATCGAGGGCCGCGACGTCCTCGGCTGCGGTCGTACCGGATCGGGCAAGACCCTGGCCTTCGGCCTGCCGGTCCTGATGCGCGCCGCAGAGCGCCGCGCCGCCGCCAACCGCCCCAGGGCCCTGATCCTGGTGCCCACCCGCGAACTCGCCCACCAGGTGCGCGACGCCCTTCGCGGTTACTCCCGCGTCGTGGGCGTGCGCGTCGGCGACGTCGTCGGCGGCAGCTCCTACACCCGCCAGATCAACGAACTGCGCCGCGGCGTCGAGGTCCTCGTCGCCACCCCGGGCCGCCTCAGCGACCTCATCGACCAGGGCGCCTGCGACCTGAGCGACGTCGAGGTCTCCGTGCTGGACGAGGCCGACCAGATGTGCGACATGGGCTTCATGCCGCAGGTCAGCGAGCTCCTCGACCAGGTGCGCCCCGACGGCCAGACGCTGCTGTTCTCGGCCACGCTCGACGGCGACGTCGACAAGCTGGTCCGCAAGTACATGAACGACCCGCAGACCCACTCCGTGGACCCGCCGGTCTCCCAGGTCACCGCCATGGAGCACCACCTGCTCAAGGTGCTGCCCCGTGACAAGAACAAGATCATCACCCAGATCGCCGCGCGCGACGGCCGCACGATCCTGTTCGTGCGCAGCAAGTACCGCGCCGACGCCATCAGCGAGCAGCTGGCGGCGGCGGGCGTGCCCTGCGCGTCCCTGCACGGCGGCAAGACGCAGAGCGTGCGCACCCGCACCCTCGCCAAGTTCCGCGAGGGCAAGATCCAGGCGCTGGTCGCCACCGACGTCGCCGCCCGCGGCATCCACGTCGACGGCATCGACATGGTCGTCAACATCGACCTGCCCACCGGGCACAAGGACTACCTGCACCGCGGAGGCCGCACGGCCCGCGCCGGCGCCTCCGGCCTGGTCGTCTCCCTGGTCGCGCCCAACCAGCGCCGCATGGCCCGCCGACTGCTCAGCGACGCCGGCGTCGACGCCAAGCAGCACCTGGTCAACCCGGGCGACGAGCTGCTCACCGAGGTGACCGGGGCCAAGGAGCCCTCCTGGGAGCCGTGGATCGAGCCGCCGGAGCCCGTGCGCGAGCGCCGCGGACGCGGCGGCCCCCGCCGTGGAGGCTACGGCGGCGGTGGCGGCGGCTACCGCGGCGGCAGCGGCGGCGGCTACCGCGGTGACCGCAGCGGCGGTGGCGGCGGCTACCGCGGCGGCGCCGGCAGCGGCGGCGGCTACCGGGGCGACCGCCCCCGCACCGACCGCGGCGAGGGCGGCGGTTTCCGTGAGGGCGAGCGCCCCCGCGGCGAGGGCGGCGGCTACCGCGGCGGCGAGCGCCGCGAGTACGCCCCGCGCTCCGAGGGCGGCTACCGCGGTGACAACCGCGGCGGCGGCGGTTTCCGCGGCGGCGACAACCGTGGCGGCTACCGCGGTGACCGCAGCGGCGGTGGCGGCGGCTACCGCGGCGGCAGCGGCGGTGGCGGCGGCTACCGGGGCGACCGTCCCCGCACCGACCGCTACGACTCCGCCCCGCAGCACTAGGGTGTGAACGGACCCGGGCCCGGCAGGATCTCCTGCCGGGCCCGAGCCTTTTCCGGGGTTGTACACCTCTCTCGGACAGCGGCGCCCGCACGGGTCCGGGTCCCGGGACGGGGCGGTCGGACGGGGGCCGCCGCGCCCGGACGGCCACGGGGCGGGCGCCGCCGCGCGGCCACGGGGTCCGCCCGGGGATGGTGACCCATTACGGTCCTTTACCGCCCCTTCGCGTGTCCGAATCTCCCGGAACCGCAGGGGGCGTGGACAGTTGCGGGACAGCCCCGATGTCGCACTCGGGACCACCACGCCGCCTGAAGGGGAATGCGTGAACGTCCTCAACGTCCTTCTCGTCACCGTCAACGACTTCTTCTGGAGCTACCTCCTCATCCCGCTCCTGGTCGTTCTCGCCGTCTACTTCACGGTGCGGTCGGGCTTCGTGCAGCTGCGCCTGCTCCCCGAGATGTTCCGGGTGCTGCGGAGCAGCCCGGGGACGGCGCCCGACGGCGGCAGGGAGATCTCGTCCTTCCAGGCCTTCGCGATCTCCGCCGCCTCCCGGGTGGGGACGGGGAACATCGTCGGCGTGGCCACCGCGATCATGCTCGGCGGGCCGGGCGCGGTCTTCTGGATGTGGGCCATGTCCTGCGTGCTGGGGGCCGCGGCGTTCGTGGAGTCGACGCTGGCCCAGCTGTACAAGGTGCGCACCGACACGGGGTTCCGGGGCGGGCCCGCGTACTACATGCTGCACGGGCTGGGCCAGAGGTGGATGGGCGCCCTCTTCGCGGTCCTCATCACCGTCACCTTCAGCCTCGTCTTCAACTCCGTGCAGGCCAACAGCATCACGGGCGCCATCTCCACCTCCGTGCAGGAGCTGGGCGCGCCCACCGGCTGGTTCCTGAGCGTCCTGGTCGGGCTGGCGCTGGTCGGGCTGACCGCCGCCGTCGTCTTCGGCGGGGTGCGGCGCATCGCGACGGTCGCCCAGGCGCTCGTCCCCCTCATGGCGATCCTCTACATCCTCCTCGGCCTGGCCGTGGTGGTCCTCAACATCGGCGAGCTGCCCCGGGTCGTCGGCGACATCTTCGCCTCCGCGTTCGGGCTGCGCGAGTTCACGGCCGGCGGCGTGGGCGCGGCGCTCGTGCAGGGCATGCGGCGGGGCATGTTCTCCAACGAGGCGGGCCTGGGGTCCGCCCCCAACGCCGGAGCCACCGCGTCGGTCTCCCACCCCGCCAAGCAGGGGCTCGTGCAGACCCTCGGCGTGTACTTCGACACCTGGCTGGTGTGCTCGGTGACCGCGTTCATCGTCCTCGTGTACAACCCCGACTTCACCACCGAGACCGGGGCCGAGGTCACCCAGCGGGCGCTCCAGTCCTCCCTGGGGGCCTGGTCGGTGCACGCCCTCACGGTGATCCTGTTCCTGCTGGCCTTCACCTCCGTGCTGGGCAACTACTACTACGGCGAGTCCAACCTCCGGTTCCTGGACGCCGACCCGCAGCACATGACCTACTTCCGCTACGCGGTGCTGGCCGCGGTGTTCATCGGCTCCGTGGCGCCGCTGACGCTGGTGTGGAACCTCGCCGACATCTCCATGGGCGTCATGGCGACCGTGAACCTCGTGGCGCTGGCGCCGCTGTCGGCCGTCGCCTTCCGGCTGCTGGGCGACTACAGCCGCCAGCTGCGCAACGGGCTCGACCCGCAGTTCACGCTGTCCAAGATGCCCGACCTGCGGAACGTGGAGTGCTGGGGGCCCGCGTCCGGCTCCCTTCCCGACGACGTCCAGCGCGGGGAGGGGGAGGCGCCCGGCGACCCGGCCTCGGCGCTGGCGGAGCGGGACGCGGACACGCGGGACGGCGGGGCGGGCGGAGCCCACGAGGACCCCGGCGCGGAGGGGGACCCCTCCGACGACGGCCGCGACGAGGGCCCCGGGGAGCGCTAGCCGCGTCCTGACGGATTCCGGGCCGGTCCCGGGCGGGTGCCCGCGGCGCAGGTCCCCGGACGCGCCGCGGGCGCCCCCGCTCCGGGGCGGGCCCGCCGCCCGCGTCCCCGGCTCCGCGGGCGCCCGCCGCCACCTCCTCCCGGCAGGACGGGGGCGGATCCCCGGGGCACGCCGGACGGGCCCGTTCCCGCTCCCGGGGGACGGCCGTCCACAGGAAGTGCCGGGTCGTCCCGGGCGAAAACGATTTTCGGTACTATGCGTGAAGATCCCGCCCGACCACCACGGAGACCGACGTGCCCGACCGGACCACACCGGCCACCGAACCCGGCCCGCCCCCGAGCAGCTCGCTCGGCGACTCCCTCGCCGGGGGGTGGTCCGACCGCGGCGATGAGCTCCCCCCGGAGGACTGGGGACGCGCGCAGGGCCGCCGCAGGACCGGGACGGTCTGGCTGTTCGCCCTGTTCATCACCGCGATGGCGCTGGGGCACGCCTGGATCTCCGACGAGCTGACCAGCCAGGCCTTCCTCGCGTGGGCCACGATCTTCACCGCGATCAGCTTCCAGGCACTGCCCTTCCTGGTGTTCGGGGTGGCGCTGTCCGCCGCGCTCACCGCGTTCGTGCCACCCTCGGCCTACCAGCGGTTCATCCCGTCCAAGCCCAGCCACGCCGTGCCGGTCGCGGGGGCCTCCGGGGCACTGCTGCCCGGCTGCGAGTGCGCCTCGGTGCCCATCGCCGGAAGCCTCATCAAGGGCGGGGTCGCCCCGGCCGCCGCGCTCACCTTCCTGCTGGCGGCCCCCTCCATCAACCCGGTCGTCATGATCGCCACGGCGGTGGCCTTCGCCGGGCAGCCCGAGATGATCCTCGCCCGGTTCGTGGCCTCCCTGCTGGCGGCCGTGGTCATCGGATGGATCTGGGTGCGCTTCGGCCGTGCCGACTGGCTGCGCCTTCCCGCGCACAACCACGCCCCCGGGGCCTCCCGGTGGCAGGTCTTCCGCGAGTCGATGCTGCACGACATGATGCACGCGGGCGGCTACCTGGTGGTCGGGGGCCTGGCCGCCGCCACCCTCAACATCATGGTGCCCCGCGAGTGGCTGCTGGCGGTCGCCGGGATGCCGGTGGTCTCGGTCCTCGTGCTCGCCCTCCTGGCCATCCTGCTGTCCATCTGCTCCGAGGCCGACGCGTTCGTCGCCGTCAGCCTCACCGACTTCTCGCCCACGGCCAAACTCGCGTTCATGGTGATCGGGCCGATCGTCGACCTCAAGCTCCTCGCGATGCAGGCGGGTGTGTTCGGCTGGCGCTTCGTGGCCCGCTTCGCCCCCCTGTGCCTGCTGGTCGGCCTGCTCAGCACGTTCCTGATCGGAGGACTGATCCTGTGAACCGCATCGCCCAGGGGCTCACCCTGGTCCTGCTCGGCGCGGCCGCGCTGACCAGCACGATCCCCACCGACCTCTACCTCAACTGGGTCAAGGCGGGCTTCGGCCCCTTCCTCATCGCCGCAGGCGTGGCCATGGTCCTGCTCGGCGTGCTCGTCATCGCCGCCGAGCTGCGCGGTGAGGACGGAGCGGAGGAGGAGCACGGGCACGGGGCGGACGCCGAGGCCGTCGCCGCTGGGAACACGGTGTCGGCGCGGGAGAGCGCGTCCGCGGTGGAGAGGGACTACGAGGAGGCGTACGGGCGCGGGCGCGGCCACCAGGGGCACGACCACTCCCGGGCGCCCGGCGTCGCGTGGCTGCTCCTGCTGCCGGTGCTCGCCGTGTTCGTCGTCGCCCCGCCCGCGCTGGGCTCCTACACGGTGGAGGCCACCTCCGGCTCCTCCGGGCCGCCGCCGGAGGACCGGCGCTCGGGCGCCTTCGACGACGGGGTCGAGGAGGCCGCTCCGGGCGAGGTCGTCTCCATGGACATCCGCCAGTTCGTGATGCGCGCCTGGATCGACGAGGACCGCCTGCTGGTGGGCCAGGAGGTCGAGCTCACCGGGTTCGCGGTGCCGGAGAAGGACGGCGACGGATGGTACCTCGCCCGCCTCCAGATGGCCTGCTGCGCCGCCGACGCCGTCGTGAACAAGGTGTACATCTCCAACGAGCCCGCGCCCGAGGCGGACACCTGGTGGACGGTGCGCGGCACCTGGGTGGAGCCCGAGGGCGAGCTCTCCGAGGTGAGCCAGCACGAGTTGACGGCCCTGGATGTCCAGGAGGTCACCAACCCGCCGGACCCCTACGAGTAGCCCCTGGAGGGTGTCCGGTTCCTCCCTGAGTCGGATGATGGCCCCTCTCCTGCTCACTCTTCGCCACACCGTTCACCATTCGCCGGTTTATGGTCGCACTGAGTGACAATGGGCGGGTGTCAGAGCGGAGCGACGGAAGCCGGAGAGGGTGGGGCCGACTGCGCCCCCGGTCGATCCGTGCCAGGGTCACCACCGGGGCCGTGGTCACCCTGATCCTGATCACCGGCCTGTCGCTCTCCCTCAGCAGCTTCCTGATCCGGGAGATCTCGCTGACCCAGGCCAGGGACCAGGCGGACGACGAGGCCCGCCAGGTCTCCGAACGGATCGCCACCGAGCGCTACCAGGGCGCGATCCCCGACGGCGAGACGGTCCTGCGCGTGCAGGTCGTCGACCAGGACACGGGCGAGGTGCTCGCGGCCACCGACGCGATGGAGGGCAAGCCCCCGGTGACGGACAAGCGTCCGAGGCCGGGAGACTTCCGCCTCCAGACCACCGTCTGCGGCGACATCGCGGGCCCCGAGACCAGGGACTGCCTGCTCGTGGTCGGGTACGGCCTCACCGACTCCGCCTACGGCGAGGTACTGGTCCTGTCGGCGGCGAGGTCGCCCAGCATCCTGGGCACGTCCCTGATCGAGGCCGTCCTGGTGGGGACCTCCATGGCCTTCCTCGTGATCACCGCGACCGTCATCTGGTTCTGGGTCGGGCGTGCGCTGCGGCCGGTGGAGAGGATCAGCGACCAGCTCGACAAGCTCTCCGTCACCGACCTGAACCGCAGGCTCCCGGTCCCCGGGACCCACGACGAGATCGCCCACCTGGCCCGTACGGCCAACGCGAGCCTGGCACGGCTCGACGAGGCGGTCACCCGGCAGAGGCGGTTCGTCTCCGACGCCTCGCACGAGCTGCGCAACCCCATCGCCGGGATGCGCACCAAGCTGGAGGTCGAGCTCTCCGACCCCGACCCCGACGCCCGCTCGCGCGAACTGCTGCTCACCGGCCTGCTCTCCGACACCGAGAGGCTGGAGAACATCGTCTCGGACCTGCTCGAACTCGCCCGCCTGGACAAGGACGTGGCCCGCGAACGGGAGGAGGTGGACCTGGAGGCGCTCATCAGGGAGGAGTTCGTCGACGAGCGGCGCCACCCCGCGCTGCGGGTGCACTCCTCCGGGCCCGTCCGGGCGACCGTCAACCGGCTCCGACTGGTCCGCGTCCTCACCAACCTGGTCGCCAACGCCGAACGCCACGCGCGGTCCAGGATCGACGTCGTCGTCGAGCGGGACGGCGACGCGGCCGTGGTGGAGGTCCACGACGACGGGGCGGGGATCCCCTCCATGGACCGCGAACGGATCTTCGAGCGGTTCGCGCGGCTCAAGGAGTCGCGCGAGCGCGACCCGGGCGGGAGCGGGCTCGGCCTGGCCATCTCGCGCGAGATCGTCCAGTCCCACGGAGGCAGCCTCGTGGCCGGGCACAGCGACCTGCTGGGCGGCGCGGTCTTCACCCTCCGCGTCCCCGACACGGACGAGTAGTCGGGACAGGGACATGCCACCCGGAAGCGGACTGACCGCTCTGCCCGCGGGCGGGGACGGACCGAGGCACCCCAACTACTTCCTCCTCGGGTTCGTCGGCGCCCTGGGCGTCCTCACCGCCTGGCTGCTCGTCGAGGCGCTGATCGGGGTCCGCGCGGTCCTGGTGTACATCCTCGTCGCGCTGTTCCTCGCGGTCGGGCTCAACCCCGTGATCGAGGGGTTGCGCGACCGCGCGCGCATGCCGCGCTGGGGGGCCGTCCTCACGGTGTGCCTGGCGATGGTGCTCTTCGCCGCCGTGTTCGTCTGGGCGATCGTGCCCCCGCTCACCGAACAGGCGGCGAGCTTCGCCGCGAGCCTTCCGGACACGGTGGACAGCCTCCGGCGCACGCCGTTCTTCGCGGACCTGGAGCGGCGCTACGACGTCCTGGACCGGCTCGAGGGCCTGGTCACGGCCCCCGATTTCGGGCAGCAGCTCTTCGGAGGGCTGGTCGGCGTCGGGCAGGTCGTGTTCAACACCCTGTTCGCCACGTTCACGGTGTTCATCCTGACGCTGTTCTTCATGGCGTCGCTGCCCGGGATCCTGGACGTGTCCTACCGGTTCGTGCCCCGCTCCAGCCGCGACGGGGTGCGCCGGATCGGCGACGAGATCGTCCGGCGCATCGGTGCGTTCATCGCGGGCCAGCTGGTGGTGGCGGCCTTCGGCGGGGTGGTGGCGTTCTTCTTCCTGTGGGCTGTCGGCTCGGCCTACGCCCTCACCCTGGCGCTCGTGGTGGCGGTGACCGCGCTCATCCCGCTGGTGGGCACCACCATCGGCGCGCTGGCCGCTTCCGCGGCGGTGGCCCTGGAGAGTCCGCTGCTGGGACTGGTCACGCTGGTGTTCTTCCTGGTCTACCAGCAGATCGAGAGCTACGTGATCTCGCCGCGGGTGATGCGCCACGCGGTGGACGTGGCGCCGACCGCGAACATCACCGCCGCGCTGGTCGGCGGGACGCTGCTGGGGCTCGTCGGCGCGCTCCTGGCGATCCCCACGGTGGCGGCGCTCACGATCATCCTGAAGCAGGTGGTGTTCCCGCGCCTGGAGCGCCGCTGACGCGGCGCGGCATAGGCTTCCGGGATGGGGGAGGGGACGGGCGGCGGAGGCGGGCGCGGGGCGCGGGTGTCGCGGTTCGTGCTGCTCGCGGCCTGGGCGGCGGTGGTGGTGTTCGCCCTGCTCCACGTGCCCGGGGCGGACGCCCTGCGGAGCCGGGTGGAGGGGGCGGGCGCGGCCGGCCCCGCGGTCTACCTGGTCGTGTACGTCGTCGCCGTCTTCGCGCTGGTGCCGCGGCCGGCCCTGAACGCCCTGGCGGGACTGGTGTTCGGGTTCCCGCTCGGCCTCGCGCTGGCCCTGGCGGGCGGTGTGTGCGCGGCCCTGGCCCAGTTCGCGGTGGCGCGGCACGTGGCGGGCGACGCGGTGGCGAGGCGGCTGCCCCCGGGCATTCGCGCGCGGCTGGACGCCCTGGTGGGCGGTCACGCGTTCGTGGCGGTGCTCCAGCTGAGGCTGTTGCCGGTGGTGCCCTACCAGGCGGTCAACTACGGTCTCGGGCTGGCCCGGGCGGGCGTGTGGCCCTTCGCGGCGGGCACGTTGGCGGGTGCGGTCCCCGCGACGGCGGCGCTGGTGCTCGTCGGGAGCGGGGGAGCCGACCTGGGCGTGCCGGTGACCGTGGCAGGGGTGCTGCTCACGGTGGTGGTCGGCGCCGCGTGGTGGCTGCGGGCACGGTCCGCGGCGCGGGCCGGGGGGTGACGGCGGCGGCCCCGGGCAGGGACCGCCGCCCGTCCCGCCCTATCCGCCGGAGGCGCCGTCGAAGAGGGCCACCTCGTCGGGGGCGGGGCGTTCCAGCTCGAAGGGGAGGATCTCCCCGCCGTCGCTGTCGGTGACCATCGGCTCCTGGAGGACCTCGGGTTCCTCCCCGGCCCTGTTCCGCACCACCATGACGCCGGAGTACCCGCTGTGGTCGTCCTCGGTGGCCACGAACGGGACCAGGCCCGGGCCGGTCCACTCGTTGGCGTGCAGGGTGTCGACCAGGTTCTGCCGGGTCAGGTCGGGGCCGACCTCCATCAGCAGCTGGGCGAACAGCGTCGCCTGCACCATGCCGTACACGGTCGTGTCGGTGAACGGTGTGCCCTCGTTGTACTCCTCGTGGATCTCCAGGTAGAACTCGGTCCACGGGTCCTCGCGCTGGGCCGCCATCGGCAGGAACGCGGTGATGATGAGCCCGTCCGTGAAGGACTCGGGCGGGACGTCCTCGGCGGCGGTGCCCTCCGCGTACTCCTCGACGAGCCCGGTGATGATCTCCACGTCCCCGCCGAAGCTGGGGGCGACCCACTGCGGGGTGTACCCGATCGAGGCGGCCTCCAGGATGGCCATGCCCAGGAACGCGGGGATGCAGTAGCAGACGGCGATGTCGGCGCCGGACGCCTTCAGCTCGGCGACCTGCCCGTCGAGCTCGGGGACCCCGGGGTCGTAGGACTCCCAGGCCACGATCTCCTCGGTGAGGTACTGCTCGATCCCGGCGTGGGAGGAGGGGCCGACGTCGTCGTTCTGGTACAGCAGGCCCACGTCGTCACCGGGGAAGTTCTCCGCGATGAAGCTGCCCTGGACCTTGGCCTCCTTGGAGTAGTCGACCTGGAACCCGTAGCTGTAGGGGTAGACCTCCGGCTGGTCCCAGGCGAGGGCGCCGGACGAGACGAAGAGGTCGGGGACGCCCTCCTCGTTGAGGTCGTCGATCACCGCCTCGTGGGTCGGCGTCCCCAGGCCGCCGAGCATCGCGAAGATCTCCTGGTCCTCGATGAGGGTCTCGGTGGCCTCCATCGTCTGCGCGGGGTCGAACGCGTCGTCCTGGACCTGGTACTGGATCCGGCGCCCGTGGATGCCGCCGTTGTCGTTGATGTAGTCGAACACCGCGCGGGCGCCCGTGGACACGTGGCGGAACCCGGGGGAGGCCGGTCCGGTGAGGGGCTGGTGCGTGCCGATGACGACGGCGTCGTCACTGACCCCCCGGGTGTCGGCCTCGAGGGCCGCGGCTTCCTCCTCCGCGGTCCGTCCGCCGGAGCAGGAGGAGACGAGAACCGCGACGGCGAGTGCCGAGGCGATGGTGCTCAGTGGTCGCATGAATGGTGTCCTGGACTAGGTCGCGCCTGATCAGACTGGGTGGGTAGCCCCTGGGGGAGTAGTGGGCGGATGGGGGAGAGGAAAACGGGGGGAAACCCTACTGGCGGGTACGTTACTTGCGAGTAAACACCATACGCGTGTCGCACGCCACTGCAACCCGAGCGGGTGCCGCGCGTACCGCGGGCACCGTGGCCGGGTGCGGGCGCAGGGGCGGCCCCGTACGGGATCGCGGTCCGTGACCGGTGTCCGGCGCGCCGTCGCAGGCGTGGGGCGCGCGGGAACCGTGGCGCGGATCACCGCGCGGCGGGCGCGTGGACGCGGTCGCGGGGCCGTCGCGCGGGGCGGGGCCCGTGCCCGCTCTCCCCGGCCGGAACGCCCGGCCGCTCGGGGCCGCTTCCGACGGACGCGGCGCCCACCGCGGTCGGAGGGCCGCCCTGTCCGGTCGCTCCCGCGGGCCTCCGCCGGGGCGGGGTCAGCTGTCGGGCCGGTCGGACGTCCGTCCGCCGGAGGGGCCGGCCAGGGCACGGGGCGCGCCGTCGCCGGGGGCGGCGCCGCTTCCGGCGCCGGTGGCGACGGCCTCGACCGAGCTGACCGAGCCCGCGGGCCGGGGAGCCCCCCGCAGGATCTCGCGCGCCAGCCGCGCGACGGCGTCGGAGGCCTGGTGCACCGCGCTGTCGCGCCGCCAGACCAGGAGGTGCCGCAGCTGTATGGGCGCGCCCTCCAGCGGACGTATCACCACGTCCTCGCCGGTGTCGAAGTCGGACTGGCAGGGGGCGATCGCCCGGCGGTCGGCGATGAGGTCGCGGATCTCCGACCGGTCGTAGAGCCGGTAGGGCACCTCGGGGGTGAAGCCCGCGCGCTGGCAGGCCAGGTAGAAGCACTCGGGCCATCCGGTGCCGTCCGGAGGGGTCAGCGCCCACGGGGACTCGGCCAGGTCGCCCAGCCGGATCAGTGTCTGGTGCGCGCGCGGGTGTTCCGCCCACAGGGCCACGTGCAGCGGTTCCACCGAGAGCATCGCCCAGGCCAGCGGGCCGTCCGTGGACAGGTCGCGGTCCACGTAGTCGATGGTGGTCCCCAGGTCCAGGCGCCCGGCGCGGACCAGGTCGGTGACCAGTTTGGGGGAGTACTCGGTGCGCACGTGCACGGGGACGTTCGGGAAGACCTCCGGGAGCCGCGCCGACAGCTCGATGGTCAGCGGCCCGACGCCGCCCACGCGGAGCGTGGAGGGGGAGGCCCCGCGCGCGGTGATGTCGTGCAGCAGGTCGTCCATGGAGAGCAGGACCGAGCGCGCGCGGACCAGGACGAACTCCCCGAGCTCGGTCGGGCGGACCCCCGAGCGCCCGCGGTGGAAGAGGGGTCCGCCGACCTCCCGCTCGATCCGCTGGAGCTGCGTCGTGAGGGCGGGCTGGGACGTGGAGAGCGCCGCGGCCGCCTTGGTCACGCTGCCGGTGTCGGCCAGGAGGCAGATGGTGCGCAGGTGGCGGAGTTCGAGGTCCATGCGTGGAATCTAGGACGGGGAGGGGGCTCGTGTACAGACGTGCTGTCGCGGAGGCCGCTGCGAGTCGGGCCGTCCAGGGGATCGGGGGTCCGATTCCCCTTTGTCGAGAGGCGGGCGCCCCGGGCCTCGTGCGCGCCCGCGCCTTGGGATAGGGTGCCGCTCGTCACCATATAGTTGGACGTCCTACTACATCCAGTCGTTGGATGGGGCCGGCGCGGAACCGTGGGAGAGGCTCATGGCGGTCGAACGCATGCTGCACACACCCGAGGCGGAACAGCTTCTCGATCTGACCGGGGAGATCGTCGACAAAGAGCTCGCCCCCCGTGCCTCCCAGGACGAGGAGGAGGGGGTCTTCCCCCGGGAGGTCTTCCGGCTCCTGGGCGGGGCCGGCCTGCTCGGGCTCCCCTACCCCGGCGAGTACGGCGGCGGGGACCAGCCCTACGGGGTCTACCTCCAGGTGGTGGAGGAACTGGCCCGCGGGTGGCTCGCGGTGGGGCTGGGCGTCAGCGTCCACACCCTGTCCTGCTACCCGCTCGCGGCCTTCGGCAGCGAGGAGCAGAAGGCCGCCCTCCTGCCCGCCATGCTCGGCGGCGACCTCCTCGGCGCCTACTGCCTCTCCGAGACCGCGTCCGGGTCCGACGCCGCCGCCATGACCACCCGCGCCGAGCCGGTGGAGGGCGGATACCGGCTCAACGGCGCCAAGGCGTGGATCACCCACGGCGGCGAGGCCGACTACTACTCCCTCTTCGCCCGCACCGGCGCGCCGGACTCGGGGGCGCGGGGGATCAGCTGCTTCCACGTCCCGGACGGCACCCCGGGGCTGGGCTCGGCGCCGCCCGAACGCAAGATGGGCATGCGCTCCTCCCCGACGGCCGGGGTCCTCCTCGACGACGTCGGGATCGGGGCCGACGCCCTGATCGGCGAGGAGGGCCAGGGGTTCGGCATCGCCCTGTCCGCGCTCGACTCCGGCCGCCTGGGCATCGCCGCCTGCGCCGTGGGCGTCGCCCAGGCCGCCCTCGACGCCGCCGTGGCCTACTCCCGGGAGCGCCGCCAGTTCGGCAGCGCGATCGGCGACTTCCAGGGCGTCGGCTTCATGCTCGCGGACATGGCCACGCAGATCGCCGCCTCCCGCGCCCTGTACCTGTCCGCGGCCGCGCTGCGCGACGCCGGCCGGCCCTTCGGCAGGCAGGCGGCCATGGCCAAGCTGATGGCGACCGACACCGCGATGCGGGTCACCACCGACGCGGTCCAGGTCTTCGGGGGCTACGGGTACACGCGCGACTTCCCCGTCGAGCGCTACATGCGCGAGGCCAAGGTGCTCCAGATCGTGGAGGGCACCAACCAGGTCCAGCGCCTCGTGATCAGCCGCCACCTGGCCAAGGAGGGGAGCTGACCGGACGGCGGGCCCGGCGGCCGGTCCCGTCGCACCGGCGCGAGGGGCCCCTGCCCCGGTGACCCCGTACCCGTGGCCGGTCACGGGTACGGGGCAGGGGCGGCGGGGCCGGACCCCCGGCCACGGCCCGGGGTGCTCTCGGTCGGCTCGGCGCCTGCGCCGATCGCCGCGGGCGGTCGCCGGGCCCTCTCCCGCAGGACGGGGCGCGGAGGCGGGCCCGGGGCGGCTGTCCGGGCGCGGGCGGCGCGGCGAGAGGCGGTCCGGGGGCCGTGAGCCCGGGACCCGCCGGCCACGGCCTAGGAGCGGAGCAGCCCCGCCGTGTCCCCGGCGGTGCGCACCACGGGCTCCAGAGGCCCCGGGGCCAGCGCGGCCAGCGCCGAGCGGTACCCCTCGGCGCACTCCAGGTCGGTCAGGGCCGCGGACTCCGGGCCGCCGCCGCCCTCCCAGGAGAGCAGCGCCGCGTCGTCGTGGGGAGGGCTCACCAGGACCCTGCGCAGACCGCCCGACAGGCCCAGACCGGTCGCCTTGAGGAGGGCCTCCTTGCGCGCCCAGTACCGGAAGAAGGCGCCGACCCGGTCCTCGGGGGCCAGGCGCTCCCAGGCCGCGTGCTCGGGCGCGGCCAGCGTGTAGCCCGCCAGCCCCGCCAGGTCGCGGGCCTCGGAGACCCGTTCGACGTCGACCCCCACGGGCACGCCCTCGGAGACGGCGAGGACGACCCACTCGCCCGAGTGGCTGACCGAGACCTCCCACCCCTGGGCGGGCCCGGAGGGGAGCGGCTTGCCGTGCGGAGCGGCGTCCCCGGGGCCCGCGCCGGTGCGCTCCTTCTCCTCGCACGAACGGCAGCGCAGGTCGAAGGCGACCTTCTCGGGCGGGCAGCCGGCCCGGTCCGCCAGGACCAGGCGGGCCATCGAACGGCCCAGCAGGTGCCGGTCGCGGTCGGCCTGGTGGCGGAAGCGGGCGTTGCGCGCCCGTTCCTCCTCGTCCAGCAGGCGCAGCAGGCGGTCGTCGGCGGTGGAGGTGTGGGCCCACCAGACCTCGTGGGCCGGGGGCGCGGGGTCGAGCTTCATGCTCCTCATTGTCACCCGACTTTCCCCGCGTTGGGTGGTGTGAGGTCAACCCAAACCGGGAATTCGGTTAATGGCAGGTCAGCCCGTCCCCTGGGGAGGCCCGAATGTCTGTCTTCGTGTTGTTCGGAGCAGGTGCGCTCATCGGCCTGGTCGCGCTGACGGCGGTCGTCATCGTCACCCTCCTGACCGAGAAGCCCGAGGCGGAGCAACCCGCGGCCCGGGACCGGTCCGTACTCTAGAGCGGCGCGGGACCACGCCCGTGCGTTGGCACGGGTGAAGGTGGGTCCACATGGCCGAGGAAAGCCGTCCGGCGTTCGCCGCCGAGCGACGGGAGCGCATTCTCGAACTCGTGCGCGCCAACGGCACCATGTCCTTGCGCGACATCGCCGCCAAGGTCCGCGCCTCGGAGGTCACCGTCCGCCGCGACGTGCGCGCGCTGGAGGCCGAGGGGGTCGTGGACCGCCGGCGCGGCGGGGTCGCCCTGCCCGGCCGGATCGGCCACGAGCAGAGCTACTCCGGCAAGAGCGGCCAGTGCGCCGCGGAGAAGGCCGCGATCGCGGTGGCCGCCGCACGGCTGGTCCGCCCCGGCGACGCCATCAGCATCGGCCCCGGCAGCACCGCGGAGGCCTTCGCCAAGGAGCTCCTCACCCGCCACGACCTGACCGTGGTCACCAACTCCCTGCGCGTCGCCGACGTCCTCGCCGAGGCCGCGCGGGTCGAGGTGGTGGTGACCGGCGGCACCCTGCACGGACCGATACGGGCGCTGGTCGGGGCGGCGGCGGAGGTGAGCCTGTCCGGGCTCCGCGTCAACCGGGCCTTCCTCTCCGGCAACGGGGTCAGCGCCGACCGGGGGCTGAGCACCCCCAACCCCGCGGTGGCCAGCGTCGACCGCGCGCTGGCGGCCTGCGCGGACGAGACCATCGTCCTGGCCGACCACACCAAGATCGGCGCCGACACCATGGTGCCCACCGTCGCCCCGGAGGAGATCGCCCACCTCGTCACCGACAGCAGCGCCGACCCCGAGGTGCTGATGACCCTGGAGGAGCTGGGGGCACTCGTCCACGTCGCCGTGGTCGCCGACGAACGGGGCGAGTGAGACCGCCCCGCCGCGACCGGTCGGAAGGACCGCGTACCCTACCGTTCACGCCCATTGCGCTGTCGGCGCCCGGTGCGTGATCCTGGGCCCACCCCAGTCCGCCCTCCCGACCGACCGCCGCCCATACGCAGGAGCCGCCGCGCATGCCCTCACAGCCGACGCCGCCGCACGTCCCGTCCGAACCGGTGCGCGTCACCCCCGAGCCCGTGGCGCTCCCCGAGCCCTGGGCGGACTCGCGCCTGACGGTCGTCGTCCCCACCTACGACGAGGCGGCCAACCTCCCCGTGCTGGTCGGGCAGCTCATGAGCCTGGACCTACCCCGCCTCAGGGTCGTGGTCGTGGACGACAACTCCCCGGACGGCACCGGCGAGGTCGCGGACAAGCTCGCCGTCGAGTTCCCCGGGCGGGTCGGCGTCCTGCACCGCACCGCCAAGGACGGCCTCGGCCGCGCCTACGTGGAGGGCATGAACCGCGCCCTGGAGGAGGGCGCCGACTACGTCGTGCAGATGGACGCCGACCTCAGCCACCCGGTGGGCTACGTCCCGCAGCTCCTGGGCACCCTGCACTCCACCAACGCCGGGGTGGTCATCGGCAGCCGCTACGTGCCGGGCGGGAGCCTCTCCGAGCAGTGGGGCGTGCGGCGGCGCCTCCTCAGCGGCTGGGCCAACGCCTACGTCAAGGCCGTGCTGTCCATCCCCGTGCGCGACGTCACCGCCGGGTTCAAGATCTGGCGGGCCTCGGCGCTGCGCGTCCTCGACCTGCCCAGCATCGAGAGCACCGGCTACGCCTTCCAGGTGGAGATGCACTACCGGGCCCACCGCAGGGGCCAGAAGATGATGGAGATCCCCATCCACTTCGAGGACCGCGTCGCCGGCGAGAGCAAGCTCGACGGCGCCGTCGCCCTGGAGGCCGCCCTGCGCCCTCTGCGCCTGCGTCGTGCCGAGAGGTCCCGCAGGCGCTAGCTCCGGCCCGCCTTCCTTCACATCCGCTCGCTCGTCTGAGAGCATCGGTGGAAACGTGGGAAGGGGGAGAACACAGTGACCGAAGAGCCCTATGACGTGGACACCGACATGGGTGACGACCCCGAGGAGAGCGAGGCCGCCGAGCTCGAGCGGCGTATCGAACCGGATTACGACATCCAGGAGTACGACTTCGAGGATGACGACAGCCGGGGCGAGCGGGGGATCAGCGAAGCGGTCCGGGACGAGCGCAACGACGTGTACCCGCGGCAGAGCTGGGGCGGGGAGACCCGGAGCGCCGAGGAGGAGGCCGTCAACGAGATCGACGACGGGTACTCCCCCGACGTCGGCGAGGGCGCGGCGGTGAGGAGTCCTCACCCCGGTGAGGCCGACGCCCACCGGGCCGACGCGCACGGCGCGGACGAGCGCGACCGCACCGCGGACCCGGCCGGCTACGTGCCCGACGCGGAGGACCCCAAGGACACCGGGGCCCCGGACGCCTGATCCGGGACCCGTGGCGGGGGACCGGTGCCCGGCCGGCCCGGCCCGGGACCGGCCCGCCGTATCCGGCCGGCGCCACGCGGCCGTACCCCTCGAGGCCCCGGCAGGCCCTCCGGCCGCCGGGGCCGCGCGCTGCCCCGGCCCGGCGGGCGCCCTCCCCGGCGGCGCCCCGGGGTCCCACACGCGGTCGGCCCCCGGCCCCGTGTCCCTCGGGAGGACGGTGCGCCCCGAGACCGGGGGAGGGGTCCGGGGACTCGCGCGCAGCGTCCCTCAGGAGGGCGTCGCGCCCGGCCCCCGGCCGTCCGGGACCTCCCCGGCCGTCGAGCCCGGGCACGAGCGCAGCGGCGGCCCCGCCACACCGCAGAACCGCACCGGCCGGTCGTCGGCGCGCGGGGCCGCGGCCCCCTCGGCCGCCGCACCGCGTTCGGCCGCCGCACCGCGTTCGGCCGTCTCCGCCGCCTCGGGCATCCGCCCGCGCGGCAGCGCCAGCGCGCACAGGGAGGCCAGGACGCACAGGCCCGCCAGGATCAGCATCGCCGGGCCGAACCCCTGGGCGATCTCCGCCGACGCGGCGCCCGACCCGGATTCCTGGCTCCCGGAGCCGCCGATCCCCGCCAGGACGGGGACCGCGGCCACGCCGATGAGCTGCGCGGCGCGCGCGAACGTGTTGTTCACCCCCGACGCCAGCCCCGCGTGCCGCTCGGACACCGAGGCGAGCACCGTCGCCGTCAGCGGCGCCACCGTCGTCGACAGCCCCAGCGCCACCAGGAGGACCCCGGGGAGCACCCCCGTCAGGTAGGGCGCGTCCGGGCCCAGGCGGGACAGCAGCACGAACCCCGCGGCCAGCAGCAGCGGGCCCGCCACCAGCTGGGTCCGCGGGCCGATCCGGGCGGCGAGCTTGCCCGACCGCGCGGAGAGGGCGAGCATCAGGAGCGTGATCGGCAGCGACGCTGCCCCCGCCGCGACCGGCGAGTACCCGGCCACCTCCTGGAGGTGGATGACCAGCAGGAACAGGAGGGGGCCCAGCGATCCGTAGATCAGCACCGTCGCCGCGTTCGTCACGCTGAACGAGGCGGAGGAGAAGATCCCCAGGGGCAGCATGGGGTTCGCGGTGCGCGCCTCCACCGCGAGGAAGGCGCCCAGGGACAGCACGCCGACCACCGCGCCGGTCCACACGGCCGGGGTGCCGCCGACCGCGCCCCACTGGATCAGCGCGTAGGTGATCCCGCCCAGGGCCACGACCCCCAGCAGCGCGCCCGGGTAGTCGAGCTTCCGGGAGGCCCGGGCGTCGCGCGACTCCGGCACCTTGAACCAGGCGATCGCCAGCACCGCCGCGGCGAGCGGCAGGTTGATGAGGAAGATGAGGCGCCAGTCGCCGATCTGCACCAGCCAGCCGCCCACGAACGGCCCCACCGCGGAGGCCACCCCGGTCAGCCCGGACCACGCCCCGATCGCCCGCGCGCGGTCCTGCTCGCGAAAGCCCGCCTGGAGGATGGCCAGGCTCCCCGGCGTGAGCAGGGCGCCTCCCACGCCCTGCACCACGCGTCCGGCGATCAGCCACTCCAGGGTGGGCGCGAACGTGCACAGCGCCGACGCCAGGGCGAACACGGCCACGCCCGCCATGAACAGACGGACCCTGCCGAACCGGTCCGACAGGGAGCCGCTGAGCAGGATGAGCGCGGAGAGCGTCACCATGTAGCCGTTGACGATCCACTGCAACCCGGACAGCCCCGTGCCCAGGTCCTCCTGGACGGCGGGCAGCGCCACCGTCACCACCGTCGAGTCGAGGAAGGCCATCCCCGAGCCGAGCACGGTGGCGGTCAGCATCCACCGGGCGGCCGGCGTCCCCCAGGCCACCGCGCCGCTCGTCGCCGGTACCGAAGCAGATCCAGCCACAGCACACACCCCCGGTCCACAGTACGGCGCGGACCCCCGCCCGGAGGCGGGGGTCCGCGTCTCTTGTCCCCGAGTTGTGCAGGATGTGACCTGCGCCTACTCGCTGGCGAGCGCCCCCGTGATGGAGGCCCCGGCGGCCCGGCGGGCGGGCAGCACCGACGCCAGCAGGCCCGCGAGCACGGCCACGGCGATGAACACCGCGATCTGCCCGGCCGGAACGGTGAGCACCATGTCGGGCAGGGTCGCCGCGCCCGCCGCCCAGCCGAACACCACGCCCAGCACGATGCCGATGCCGGCGCCGATCAGGCACAGCAGGACCGCCTCGACGCCCAGCATCCGGCGCAGCTGCCCCTTGGCCAGGCCCAGCGCGCGCAGCAAGGCGGACTCGCGGGTGCGCTCCAGCACCGACAGCGCCATCGTGTTGGAGATGCCGAACACCGCGATGACGATCGCCAGGCCCAGCATCGCCGCGATGGTGTAGAAGGCGATGTCCATCATGTCCGAGAACTGGTTCTTCATCTCGGCCACCGACATGACCTGCATGGTCGGGTGGTCGTCCACCGCCGTGTAGACGGCGTCGCGCACCTCGGAGGCGTCGGCGCCCTCGGCCGCGCGGACGTAGACCATCTCGCTGTCGGTGGTGTCGGGGAACAGCGTGGCGAAGTCCTCCGGGGAGACGACCGCGCCCCGCAGGGTCTGGGCGTCGGCCAGGACCGCGGCGATCTCCAGGTCGACCCCGCCGTCCGGGGACGGCAGGGAGAGGGTGTCGCCCACACCCAGACCGTCGGCGAACCCCTCGGAGACCAGCACCTCGCCGGGACCGAACCCGGAGATCTCGCCCTCGACGGCCTCGCCGGTGATGTCGACGCCGAGCTCGGCGCCGTCGTAGGTGCTGACGGGGAGCGAGCCCACGGGGGAGGCGCCGTAGCCCTCGACCGTGCCTCCGCGCTGGGCGATCACCTTGTCCAGGAGGGGGCTCTCCGCGAGGGCGTGCTCGACCGCGGTGGGGACGAGGGGCATGCCGGTCCCGTCGGACGCGGACGTGTCGGCCCCCTCCTCCGGGGAGGTCCCGCCGTCCTCGGCCGCGCCGTCCTCGGCCGGGGCGCCGTCGACCGGGCCCTCGCCCTCCTGCCCCTCCTGCGCGCCGTCGGGCGGGGGCTGCACGGTGTCCTCGGCCGGGGCGCCGTCCTCCGCGGGGGCCTCCTCGGCGGCGGTGTCGCCGCCGGAGGCGCCGTCCATCGAGTACTGGGCGCTGACCTGGTAGTCCACCGGGAACTGCTCGTCGAGCATCCGGGTCATGGTGGTCTCCAGGGAGGCGCTGACCACCGAGTAGCCGGTGATGAGCGTGGCGCCCACCGTCAGGGCGATCATCGCGGTGGCGGCCCTGCGCGGACTGCGGGTGGAGTTGTCCACCGCCAGCATGCTCGGCACGCCGACCCTGCGCAGCGGGACGCCGACCAGGCGGACGATGCCGCGCACCAGGAGCGGGCCCAGCACGACCACGCCCACGAAGGCGATGAGGGCGGCCGCCGTCACGATGACCGGCCCCAACTGGTTCGGGCCGGACACCTGGGTCAGGGTCACCAGCGCGGCCGAGACCAGGAAGGTCAGCAGGCCGAACACGACGCGCATCCACCCGGTGCCCTTCTCCAGGCCGCCCGCGGTCGCGCTGGTGCGCAGCGCGGCCAGCGGCGGGACCCGGGTGGCGCGCGTGGCCGGGACCAGGGCGGAGCAGACGGTCACCACGGTGCCGACCGCCAGGCCCACGACCACGGCGACCGGCGTGATCACCACGGGGACCGAGCCGCCCATGCCCAGCAGCGGGCCGCCGAACGCCGCACCGGCCATGCCGATGCCGACGCCCGCCAGGACGCCGAGGGCGGAGGCGATCAGCCCGACCGCCACCGACTCCAGCAGGACGGACCGGAACACCTGGCCCCGCTTGGCGCCGACGCAGCGCAGGAGGGCCATCTCCCGCTGGCGCTGGGCGATGAGGATGGCGAAGGTGTTGTAGATGACGATCCCCGCCACGAACATGGCGATGAACGCGAACAGCAGCAGCGCGGTCCGCATCATCGCGGTGTCGCCGCCGGCGGACTCGGCCATCTCCAGGCCGAAGGCCTCACCCGTCTGCACCTCCGCGCTGTCGCCCAGCAGGGCCGCGACGGCCTCGGCCGCCTGCTCGTCGGTGTGGCCCTCCGAGGCGAGCACGTCGATCTCGGTGTAGCCGGCGGCGCCGGTCATCTCCCCGACGGTGTCGGGGGAGAAGACGAGCGCGCCGCCGTAGCTGTAGCCCGGGTCCACGCCGAAGTCGACCAGGCCGGTCACGGTGAACTCGCGCTCCTCCTGCGCGGGGTCGAGCACCGTCACCGTGTCGCCGACCCCGAAGCCCGCCTGCTCGGCGGTGGAGCCGGCCAGGGCCAGCTCGTCGGGGCCCCCGGGCAGCTCGCCCTCGGCCGCGGAGAAGCGGCTGGGCTCCCCGATGGAGATGGCGGCGGGCGGCATGAAGCCGAACGCGCGGCCGTCACGGTCCAGGAGCACGGCCTGTCCGCTGACGATGCCGTCGGCCGCGGCCACCTCGGGCAGGGCCCGGACGCCGTCCAGCTGGGCGTCGGTCAGCGGTTCCGGCTCCGAGGGCTCCGCCGGGTCCTCCGGCTCCTCCGCGGTGGGGACCGCGATCGCGTCGACGCTGGTGGCGGAGCCCATGACGGACTTCTCGTAGTTGGCGTTGAGCGTGTCGGCGAACACCATCGTGCCCGAGACGAACATGACGCCTAGCAGGATGGCCATCACCGTGGTGACGTACCGGGACTTGTGCATCCGCAGCCCGGCGAGTGTGGTGCGCAGCATGGATCAGACCTCTTCCAGCTTCAGCAGCCGCGCGGAGACCAGTTCGGCGGTGGGCTCGAGGACCTCGTCCACCAGGCGGCCGTCGCGGAGGAACACCACGCGGTCGGCGTAGGAGGCCGCGACGGGGTCGTGGGTGACCATGACGATGGTCTGGTGCAGGTCGCGGGCGGAGCCGCGCAGGAAGGCCAGGACCTCCGAGCCCGAACGCGAGTCCAGGTTGCCGGTGGGCTCGTCGGCGTAGACCACCTCGGGGGCGTTGAGCAGGGCACGGGCGACGGCCACGCGCTGCTGCTGCCCGCCGGAGAGCTTCGCGGGCAGGTGGTGGAGCCGGTCGCGCAGCCCGACCACGTCAACGATGTGCTCGAAGCGCTCCTTGTCGACCGCGCGCTTGGCGATCTGGGAGGGCAGCAGGATGTTCTGCTCGGCCGTGAGCATCGGCAGCAGGTTGAACGACTGGAAGATGAACCCGATCCGGTCGCGGCGCAGCAGGGTCAGCTCGGCGTCGCGCAGACCGGTGATCTCGGTGCGCCCCAGGTGCACGGTGCCGGACGTCGCCACGTCCAGCCCGGCCAGGCAGTGCATCAGCGTGGACTTGCCGGAGCCGGAGGGGCCCATGATCGCGGTGAACGCGCCCCGGTGGAACTCCACGTCGACCCCGGCCAGGGCGTGGACCTTGCTGTCGCCGGTGTCGTAGGTCTTGGTGAGGCCCCGCGCGACCACGACCGGTGGCGAGGCGACCGGGGGGACGGTTTTCACAGTGGACTCGGTCACGACAGACAGCTCCAGAGACGGTGGGACGACGGATGTGCGGGGAGTGGTTGATCGGTGTTGCCCGCCGGGGGACCTCTCGTCCGGCCCGGCACACCACAACGCTAGGCCCGCGGGAACCGCCCGGGCGTCCACCGCTGGGCCGATCCCGGGGTCGGCCGAAGGAGGGGTGCGCGCCGGGTTCGGGACTCCTTCGTCTGGCCGACCCGCCGACTTTCGTCGGGGGTGGGCCCGTCACCGTCCGTGTCGATCGACCGATGCAAGGGCTCTGAACTGCGATGACGCGAAAGTCGAGTGGCCGCGGCGGCACGGCGGGACGGCCGCCGGACGCGGGGGGCCGCCGGCGGCCGCCCGTAGAATCCGCACCATGAGGACCTGGGTCAACGACAGGGGGCGGTCCGTCGGCGCCCGGTGGCGGAGCAACTGGCAGTGGTGGTGGGACCGCAGGCTCCGCATCGCCGACTGGCTCTACGCCCTGGGGACCCTGCCGCTGAGCCTGCTCCTCCAGGTGGGCGTCAACGGCGTCTTCAGCGGTGCGATCGAGTCCGGCTCCGCCGTCCTCTCGCGCTCCGGGTCCGTGAGCGCGATGATCGCGCTGCTCGGCCTCGCCGTCGTCCTCTCCGTGGTCCCGGCCTTCGTGGCGGCCGCCGCCATCCTGTTCCGGCGCACCCGGCCCAAGTGGCTGCTCCTGATAGCGGTCGTCCTCCTGGCGGGCTTCGGCAACTTCGTCCCGGCCTCGATCGCCATCTACTCGTACGCCGTCTACTTCGACAACCGCAGGCTGCTCGCGGCCTGGTTCGCCCTGCTGTGCCTGGCCACCGGCGGCGGCTACGGGACCAACGGCCTCACGTACGTCATCGCCGTGGTGTTCTTCCTCGTCGTCCCGGTGACGGCGGGCTTGTGGATCGGGACCAGGCGCCAGCTGGTCGAACGGCTCCACGAGCGGGCCGAGCGACTCGAACGCGAACAGCACCTGATGGCCGAGCAGGCCCTCACCACCGAGCGCACCCGGATCGCGCGGGAGATGCACGACGTGGTCGCCCACAGGGTCAGCCTCATGGTGCTGCACGCGGGCGGGCTGGAGGTGTCCTCGGAGGACGCCCGGACGGTGGAGGCCGCGGGCCTGATCCGCACCACGGGACGGGAGGCGCTGTCCGAGCTGCGCGGGATCCTGGGAGTGCTGCGCGACGAGACGACCGCCGCCGCGCCCACGGCGCCCCAGCCCGTCCTGGCGGACCTGGACCGGCTCATCGGCGAGTGGAGCACCGCGGGCATGGTCGTGCGCAGGGAGGAGACGGGGCGGGTGCGGCCCCTGGCGTCCGGGGTCGAGCGCACCGCCTACCGGATCGTCCAGGAGGGGCTGACCAACGCGGCCAAGCACGCCCCCGGCGCGGAGGTCGCCGTGCGCCTGCACCACGGCCCCCGCCAGGTCGAGGTCGAGGTCGCCAACGAGCCCGCGCCCGCGCCGACCGTGCCCATGCCGCAGAGCGGGTTCGGGCTGACCGGCCTCCACGAGCGCGTGGTGCTGGCGGGGGGCAGCCTCAGCGCGGGGGTGTGCCCCGACGGGGGGTGGCGGATGCGCGCTATCTTGCCAACCGACGGCCGCCCGGACCGGGACGCGGAGTGAACCCCGCCGAGGGCGCCCGGGCGCCCCGGCCCGCCGGGCAGCCGCGCCCGGGGCCGCCGACGGAGGCCGGCGCGGCCGCCGCCTTCGCACACCGACACGAGAGGACCCGCACGGTGATCCGCACGCTCCTGGTCGACGACGAACTCCTGGTCAGGTCGGGGTTGCGGATGATCCTGGACTCCGCCCCCGACATCGAGGTCGTGGGGGAGGGGGGAGACGGGGAGGAGGCCGTACGCCTCGCCGAGGAGCTCCGCCCCGACGTGGTCCTGCTGGACATCCGGATGCCCGGCACCGACGGGATCACCGCCGCCGGCCGCCTCACGTCCCTGCCCGAACCGCCCCGCGTGGTCCTGCTGACCACGTTCGACCTGGACGAGTACGTGCACAGCGCGCTGCGCGCCGGGGCGGTGGGCTTCCTGCTCAAGGACACGCCGCCGCGCGACCTCATCGCCGCGGTGCGCACCGTGCACGAGGGCCACGCCATGCTCGCCCCCAGCGTCACGAAGCGCATGCTCGAGCGCTTCGCCTCGCCCGCCCCCGCCGACTCGGCCGCGGGGCGCGAGGAGGCGGCGCGGCGCCTGTCGGTGCTGAGCGAGCGGGAGCGGTCGGTGCTCGTGGCGGTGGCCCAGGGCATGTCCAACGCCGAGGCGGGCCGGGCCCTGGGGATGCGGGAGGCCACTGTGAAGGCGCACGTCAGCCGCATCCTGGCCAAGATGGGCATGTCCAACCGGGTCCAGGCCGCCATCCTCGCCCACGACGCGGGGTGGGCCTGAACCGCGGCGGGGAGCCCCCGCGCGGGCCCGACCAGACCGTCCCCCAGCAGTTCCACCTCGACTTCGCGGTCGAGGACCTGGACGAGGCGGAGGCCCGCCTGCTGGAGCTGGGCGCGGGTAGGCCGGACCACCAGCCGGGCGAGGGGGTGTGGCGGGTGCTCACCGATCCGGCCGGCCATCCCTTCTGCCTGGTGAGGGGCTGACGGCCCGTACCCCGTCCGGCGAGACAACGGTCACTCCGCGCGGCGCGGCGGCGGGCGGCGCCGCCCGCGCCGACGCGGTGGGGCCGCATCGGGGCAGGTCCGACCGCTTGGTGGGGATATGGAGGGCGATGTCGTTCTCCGCCTCAGTTGCGTCTACCGGCCGGTAGCTCGGTACGCTGCAATGCGGTCCCACCCCCGGAACATCACGTCGTGGCTGATCACAGCAGCCGCAGGAGAAGAGGAGCCCCTATGTCGCGCTCGGTACTGGTCACCGGCGGCAACCGCGGAATCGGCCTGGCCATCGCCCGTGAGCTGGCCGCCGGTGGAGACTCCGTCGCGGTGACCTACCGTTCCGGCGAACCGCCGGAGGGCCTGCTCGGCGTCCGCTGCGACATCACCGACTCCGCCCAGGTGGACGCGGCCTTCAAGGAGGTCGAGGAGGCGCAGGGCCCCGTCGAGGTGCTCGTCGCCAACGCCGGGATCACCAAGGACCAGCTCCTGGCCCTGATGAGCGAGGACGACTTCTCGTCCGTCGTGGACACCAACCTCACCGGTTCGTTCCGCGTCACCAAGCGCGCGGTGCGCGGCATGATGCGCAAGCGCTCCGGCCGCGTCGTCCTCATCTCGTCCGTGGTGGGCCTCCTCGGCTCCGGCGGCCAGGCCAACTACGCGGCGTCCAAGGCCGGCCTGGTCGGCTTCGGGCGCTCCCTCGCCCGTGAGCTCGGCTCGCGCAACATCACGGTCAACGTGGTCGCCCCCGGCTTCGTCGAGACCGACATGACCGCGGTCCTGAGCGAGGACCGCCAGGCGGAGATCAAGAAGAACGTCCCGCTGGGGCGCCTCGGCTCGGCCGAGGACATCGCCAGGACCGTGGGCTTCCTCGCCGGCCCGGGGGGCGCCTACATCACCGGCGCCGTCATCCCCGTGGACGGCGGCCTCGGCATGGGGCACTGAGCCGCCCCGCCCGGCCGCCGGCCGTTCCCCGCACTTCGCAGACCGCAGCCACCGGAGCTCCCCCTCCGGAACAGCAAGACAGGACGGACCACCCGAACCATGGGAATCCTCGAAGGTAAGCGCATCCTCGTCACCGGGGTGCTCACCGACTCCTCCATCGCCTTCCACGTGGCGCGCCTCGCCCAGGAGCAGGGCGCCACGCTCGTGCTCACCGGTTACGGCCGGATGAGCCTGGTGGAGCGCATCGCCAAGCGCCTGCCCGAGACGCCCCCCGTCCTGGAGCTCGACGTCACCGACGACGAGCAGCTCGGCACCCTCGCGGCCCGCGTCGGCGAGCACGTCGACGGCCTCGACGGCATCGTCCACTCCATCGGGTTCACGCCGCAGGACGCCCTGGGCGGGAACTTCCTCAACACGGAGTGGCCGGACGTGGCCACAGCCATGCACACGTCCACGTTCTCCCTGAAGTCCCTGACCACCTCCCTGATGCCGCTGATGGGCGGGGGCGGCTCGGTCGTGGCCCTCGACTTCGACAACAGCGTGTCCTACCCCACCTACGACTGGATGGGCGTCGCGAAGTCCGCGCTCGCCTCCACCGCCCGCTACCTGGCGCGCTACGTCGGCGACCGGGACATCCGGGTCAACCTGGTCTCCGCCGGGCCGCTCAGCACCATGGCCGCCCGCAGCATCCCCGGCTTCGCCGAACTGGCCCAGAACTGGCCCGAGCGCGCCCCGCTGGGCTGGGACATGACCGACCCCGAGCCCGCGGCGAAGGCCGTCGTGGCGCTGCTGTCCGACTGGTTCCCGGCGACGACCGGCGAGACCGTCCACGTCGACGGCGGCTTCCACTCCACCGGGGCCTGACCCGGCCGCCGGAGGCCCGCACCCCGGTGCGGTAGGTTGACGCGGTCGGGAGCCCCGGGGCTCCCGACCGCGTGTCGTCCCGAGGCCGGTCGCGGCGTGTGCGCCCGTGTGCCCGGCGCCTTCCGTGTGACCCTGGTGGACGGCCGCGAAAACCCGGGAAGCACGACGGCGTCGGAGGGTACGGACGGATGGATCTGGGACTGTCAGGGGCACGGGTGATCGTGACCGGGGCGAGCCGGGGGATCGGCCGCGCCGTCGCCCAGGCGTTCGCGGAGGAGGGCGCCGACCTCGCGATCTGCGCCCGCAGCCCCGAACCCCTCGCCAGGGCCGCCGAGGAGCTGCGCGGGACCGGCGTGAAGGTGTTCTCCCGCGAGCTGGACGTCACGGACCACGACGCGCTGCCGTCCTTCGTCGAGGAGGCGGTGGCGGCGCTCGGCGGGCTGGACGTGCTGGTGTCCAACGTGTCCGGCGGCAGCGCCCCCACCGCGGACCAGTGGCAGCGCGGGTTCGACGCCGACCTGATGCCGTTCGTGCGGCTGACCGAGTCGGCCGGCCCCCACCTGCGCGCCTCCGGGCGCGGCGCGGTCGTGCTGGTCTCCACGACCTCCGCACTGCACACCACCGCGCCCGCCGGGCCGCGGTCCTACGGCGCCGTCAAGGCGGCGCTCAACCACCACGCGTCCTCGCTGGCCCGTGCGTGGGCGCCGGACGGGGTGCGGGTCAACACCGTCTCGCCCGGTCCGACCGAGTTCCCCGGCGGGGGGTGGGAGCGCCGCCGCGAGAACGACCCCGCGTTCTACGAGAGCATCCGCGAGCGCATCCCCTACGGACGCCTGGGCCGCCCCGAGGAGGTCGCCCGCTCGGTGGTCTTCCTCGCCGGCCCGGCGGCCTCGTTCGTCACCGGGCAGAACCTGGTCGTCGACGGGGGCTTCCTCGACCGGGTCTGACCCCGGGGCCCGGTCGGCGGTGGCGCGCCCCCTCCGGGCGGACGCCCGCGCCGCCGCCGGGCCACGTCGTCCTCCGGCTGCCCGATGCCGCCCTCCGGGCAAACGCCCGCGGCACCGCCGCCGTACGGCTGTACGGTCACGTCGGCGCCCCTGGTACCGTCTTGCGGTGCCCAGAACCGCAGACCACGCCCACAGGCGGGCGCAGATCACCGGGGCCGTGTGCGAGCTGATCGCCGACAGCGGCCTCGGCTCCGTCACCGTGGCCCGCACCGCCGCCCGCGCGGGGATGTCGGTCGGGCTCGTGCAGCACTACTTCCCGTCCAAGGACGACATGCTGCTGCACGCGTTCGAGCGCGTCAGCGGCGACGTCGCCGCCCGTGTCGCCGACATCGTCAGGACGGGCGCCCGGCACGAGCGCACCATCGCCGAGATCCTCGGCGCGGCCCTGGCCGAGCACCTGCCGCTGGACGGGCCCCGACGCGCGGAGTTCCGCGTGATCCGGACCTTCGCCGGACGGGCGCTGGACAACCCGGCCCTGGCCGAGGTGGACGCCCGCGCCGGAGCCGCCATGCACGCCGAACTCGTCCGCGCCGTGCGCAACGGCGTGGAGTGCGGCGAGGTGGCGCCCGGCCTCGACGCCGACGCGGCCGCCGCCCGCCTGGGCGCCGTCACGGAGGGGCTGGCCACCCGGGTCCACCGGGGGAGCCCCGGCGCCGCCGAGCTGGCGCGGGCGGTGCTCGGGGCCGAACTCGCCTCCGTCTTCACGGGTGAGTGCCGCCAGTACGCCCGCTGAGGGACGCCCCGTCCCGGCCGGGACGGGGTCGCCGCGCCCGGGGGCGACCGCGCGGGGCTACCCCTCGCGCAGGATCCGGACCAGGAGGGTCGAGCGCTCCAGGGCGGCGTTGTCGCGCACGCCCGCCTCCAGCGCGCCCGCGGTGGCGTCCACGACCGACACGTGCCGGGTGGCGCGCGTCAGCGCCGTGTACACCTGCGGGCGCGACACGGGGACCTCGGGCGGGAACACCGCCACCACGGCGGGCCAGAGGCCGCCGTGCGCGGCGGCCACCGTCACCGCCCAGCCGTGGCGCAGCGCCGCCGGGTCGGCGACCCTCACCCGGGCGCCGCCGGAGAGCTCCACCACGGCCTCCCCGGCCACCTCGCGCAGGTATCCGGTGTCGCCCGGGACGAAGCCGGGCCCCGCGGCGGCCAGCAGCACCCGGTCGCCGACGTCGAACCCCCCGTGCGCGCCGGGTCCGGGGTTCAACCGCTCCTTGCACCCGGCGTTGAGCGAGCGCGTGCCCGCCGGCCCGTCCTCGCGGGCGGCCACCACCTGGACGTCCTCGGCGCCGATGCCCAGCGCGCGCGGGATGGAGTCGGTCACCAGCTGCACCACCCGGTGCGCGGCCTCCTCCGCGGAGGAGGCGGGCACCCGCACGACCTCGCGTCCGGGCGCCTCCACCTCGGGGACGCCGCCGGCGGCCACGGCCGCCGCGAGTTCCGCGAGGGGCCCGGGGGCCTCGGCGCCGGCGATCTCCGCCACGTGCGCGGTCCGCGAGGCGGCGATGTCGAGCGCGACCCGCCCCGGTGCGGCGGACGGGGCCTGGTGGGGGTCGGCCACGAGGACCAGGTGGGCCCCGTCGGGGCACGCCGCGGCCAGTTCGGCGGCGCGGGCGGCGCCCACGGACATGGCCTCGCACAGGACGACGAGCCCGGCCGTCAGGGGAGCCCCGGCCGTCAGGGCGGCCAGCGGGACCGCGCGCAGGGGCGCGGGCGCTGCGGGGCCGTCCCCGGCGTCCTCCCCGCCCTGCGGAGAACCTTCTTCGCCGTCCCCGCCGTCCTTCTCAGCCTCTTCGGGGGCGCCGGGGGCCCCGAAGTCCTCCCCCTCGGCCGCTCCGCTCCCGTCGCCGGGGTCCCCGTCCGGGGCGGGGGCCGCCCCCCGGTCCCCCTCACCGGAGGCCTCCCGTGCGGGGCCGTCTCCGGTCCCGGCGTCCGTCCCGCGGATGCGCGCGATCTCGGCGTCGAGGGCCGCCGCGGCCTGCGCGGTCGGCGCCGCCACCGCGATCCCCACCCGGCTGTCGGCGGCGATCGCGTGCAGGCAGAGCAGGGCCCTGGCGATCTCCCCGGCGTCGCCCGGTCCGTGGCTCAGCACGGTCACCGGGCGCAGGGCCGCGGTCACCACGGCCTCGCGGGTCCGGTCGGAGACCGAGAACCCGCCCCGCTCCTCGGCGGCCTCCACGGTCTCCCCGGCGGTCGCCGTGTCCATGATCGGGTCGTTGCCGCTGATCAGCCGCAGCAGCTCCTCGCCCAGGCGCTGTTCGGCGCCGCCCACGTCCGCCAGGGCGTAGTAGCGGTCGGTGTCCTCGGGCAGCTCCGGGACCCCGCCCTCCTCGAAGTCGAAGTCGTCGTCGGGCTCGTCGGTGCTCTCCAGCACCACCGCGCTCCCGTCGGCCGCGGCCGCCTCCAGGGCCGCCGCGGGGGCGGCCACCCCGAGCTTGCCGACGGCCGCCGCGAGCCGCTTCTCCTCCACGACGGTGTTGCCGCGGCGTGCGGCCAGCCGCAGCACGTGGGCGGTCAGGGCCGCCAGGCGGCGGGGGTCGTCGGGGCGGGCTGCGTCGCCCAGGCGCCTGCGCGCGCAGAAGTCGGCCTGTTCCACGGTCACCTGCGGGAGGCGCAGCAGCAGCCAGGGGTTCGCGTCCAGGTCCGCGGCGGCGCCCGGCCCCAGTGCGGCCAGCAGCCGGGGAGCCAGGGCGCCGGGGGCGCCCATCCGGTCAAGGACGGCGTTGACCTGTTCGACAGCCTCGGACACCTCGGGTGGTTCCCCTCGTCACGCGGTTCGTGGACCCTGGGAGCCTATCGACTCGCGGTGACGTTCCGGTCCGGCGCCGACCCGCGCCGAGCTGCGGGCGGGCCGGCGGCGGGGTGCGTCCGCTCAGGCTCCGCGCCGCGCGCGCCCGCCCCCGCGCCCCCCGGAGGGCCCGTCGCCCACGACCTCGCGCACCGCGAGGCAGGGGTCGGTGGCCGGGGAGGACTCCTGGATGCTGGTCGCCGCGCGCCGGGCACTCGCGCGGAACAGGGCCCGGGAGGGCTCGTCCACGCCGGCCAGCACGCGCTCCTCGACGCGGTCCACCCGTTCGCGGGCGTCGGCCAGCACCTCGCGCCCGCGCTCGGTGGCGCACACCCGCCGCACCCGGCGGTCGCCGGGGTCGACCCGGCGGCGCACCAGTCCGGCCTCCTCCAGGTCGTCGAGCAGGTAGGTCATCACGCTGCGGTCGATCAGCAGGCGCTCGGCCAGGGCCGCCTGGGTGGGCGGCTCGGCGTGGACCGCGGCGGTGAGGACGTGGTAGCCGCGGCTGCCGTGCGGGATGTCGGTGAGCGAGGCCTCCGTGAGCTCGTGCCAGCGGCGCAGCACGACGGCCAGGGACCACCCCAGGGTCGTGCCGGGGCCGCCGTCCGGAGTGGTGGTCGTCATGTTCCCGAGAGTACCAGGAATACGTGGTGGCTAAGATAAGTTGTTGCCAACATCATTTGCTGTACAAACTAGTTTCGCCCCCCGAGGAGAAGCCCCATGCCCGACTACGGACACCCGCTGGAGTTCGGCGCCTTCGTCACTCCCGCGGCGCAGGACCCCGACCGGGCCGTCACCCTGGCCGAACTCGCGGACGAGGCGGGGCTGGACCTGGTCACCTACCAGGACCACCCCTACAACCCCGGGTTCCTCGACACCTGGACCCTGCTCAGCTGGGTGGCCGCCCGCACCACCCGGATCAAGGTCTCCGGCAACGTGCTCAACCTGCCCCTGCGCGGCCCCGCGATGCTCGCCCGCTCGGCGGCCAGCCTCGACCTGCTCTCCCGCGGTCGGTTCGAGCTCGGCCTCGGCGCCGGGGCCTTCTGGGACGGCATCGAGGCCATGGGCGCGCGGCGCCTGACCCCGCGCCAGTCCGTCGACGCGCTCGGCGAGGGCATCGACGTCATCCGGGCCGTCTGGGACACCGACGCCCGCGGCGGCGTCCGCCTCGACGGCGAGCACCACTCCGTCCGGGGCATGAAGCGGGGACCGGCCCCCGCCCACGACATCGGCATCCACCTCGGCGCCTACAAGCCCCGCATGCTCCGCCTGGTCGGCGCCAAGGCCGACGGCTGGCTGCCCAGCCTCGGCTACCTGCGGCCCGAGGACATGGCCTCGTCCAACAAGACCGTCGACGAGGCCGCCCTGGAGGCCGGCCGCGACCCCCGCCAGGTCCGCCGGATGCTCAACCTGCCCCAGAACGCCTTCCTGCCGACCAACCGCGGCTTCCTCCAGGGGCCGCCCGAGCAGTGGGTGGAGGAGCTGCTCCCGCTCGTCCTCGAACACGGCTTCTCCACGTTCGTCGCCGCCTCCGACGACCCCCGCACCCTCCAGACCCTCGCGGCCGAGGTCGCCCCGGCCCTGCGCGAGGCCGTGGCCGCCGAACGCGCCGGAGCGGACACCCCGACGGGGCCGGTCCGCCCCGTCGCCGCCCTGGCCGCCCGCCGCACCGGCATCGACTACGACGCCGTCCCCGAGGCCCTGCGCGCCGACGCCGTCGAACCCGGGGACAAGGGCTACGCCAAGGTCCGCCACGGCTACATGCAGCACGGCAGCCCCGGACTGGTCCTGCGGCCGGGCGACGCCGAAGGGGTCGCCTCGGCCCTGGCCTACGCACGGGCCCAGGACGCCCCGCTCCACGTCCGCAGCGGCGGCCACGGCATCAGCGGCCGCTCCACCGGCGACGGCGGCGTCGTGGTCGACCTCTCCCGCATGGACGGCGTCCGGGTCCTGGACCCCGGCACCGGACTGGTGCGGCTCGGCGCCGGGGCCCGCTGGGGCGCCGTCGCCTCCGCGCTGGCCCCCCACGGGCTCGCGCTCGGCTCGGGCGACCACGGGGGCGTCGGGGTCGGCGGCCTGGCCACCACCGGCGGACTGGGCTACCTCTCCCGCGCCCACGGACTGACCATCGACAACATCACCGCCGTCGAGGTCGTCACCGCCGACGGGGAGCTCGTGCGGGCCGACGCCGACCACCGCCCCGACCTGTTCTGGGCGATGCGCGGCGCGGGCGCCAACTTCGGGGTGCTGACCGCCGTCGAGGCCACCGCCGCACCGCTCCGCGACGTCGTCCTCGGCCAGTTCGCCTACGACGCGAGCGACACGGCCGGGTTCCTGCGGGCCTGGGGCGAGATCGCCGAGGCCGCGCCCCGCGAGGTCACCGCGTTCCTCACCACCGGCCCCGGGCGCGGGGGCGGCGGTCCCGTCGCACAGGCGATGGTGGTCTACGCCGGGGACGACACCGACCTCGCGGTGCGGGCCCTCGAACCGTTCCTCGAGGCGGGGCCGGTGCTGGACCAGCGCGCCCAGGTCGCGCCCTACCCGGCGATCCTGCCCCACGACGACGGCCCGCACCGGGGCCACGGGCTGCCCGCGTCGCGGACCGGGCTGCTGCGGCACATCACGCCCGAGCTGGCCGGGGGCATGGCCGACCTGCTCGCCTCCGGCGACACGTACTTCATGCAGCTCCGGCAGGTCGGCGGGGCCGTCAACGACGTCCCCGCCGACGCCACCGCCTACGCCCACCGGACCCAGAACTTCTGCCTGGCCACCATGTCCTCGGGGCCGCGCGTGCCGCGCATGGACGAGCGCTGGGCGGAGCTGGAGGAGCACCTGGAGGGGATGTACCTCAGCTTCGACACCAGGACCGGGCCGGAGGTCCTCGCGCGGGCCTTCCCCGAACCCGTGCTGGGCAGACTGCGCGGCATCAAGGCCGAGTACGACCCCGGGAACCTGTTCGACAAGAACTTCCCGATCCCGCCCGCGACACGGGACTGACCGGGAGGGAGGGCGCGGCCGGGGGAGGTCCGGGGGCGCGGCGTCCGACCGGGGGAGCCGGCGGCCGGAGGGGTCAGCGCTCCTGGCGCGCCGTCGCGTCGTCGAGGGCGTCGCGGATCTCGGGCGGCAGTTCCACGCCCTCCACCCCCAGGACCTCCTCCAGCTGGGCGAGGGTCCGCGGACCGGTGACAGCGGCGGCCACGCCCTCCTGGTCGCGCGCCCAGCTCAGCGCGACCGCCAGCGGCGGCACGCCCAGGCCCTCGGCGGCCGTGCACACCGACTCCACGACGCGGCGGCTGCGGTCGTCCAGGTACGGCTCCACGTACGGGGCCATGTGCGGGAACGCCGCCCGCGAGTCCGGCGGCGTCCCGTTGCGGTACTTGGCGCTGAGCACCCCGCGGCCCAGCGGCGCCCACGCGATCACGTGGGCGCCCGCGGCCGCGGCGGCGGGCCGCAGCCCCCGGTCGGCGCCCCGGTTGAGCAGGGAGTACTCGGTTCCCACGCTCACCAGCGGAACACGGCCGGGCTGCGCCCTCTGCCAGGTGGCCAGGGTGGCGAACTGCCAGGCCTCCAGGTTGCCCGCGCCCACGTAGCGCGCCTTGCCCGCCGCGACCGCGGCCTCCATCGCGGCCAGCGACTCCTCCGGCGGGGTGGCCGGGTCGAACACGTGGAGCTGCCACAGGTCGACGTAGTCCGTCTGCAACCGCCGCAGCGAGGCGTCCAGGGACGCCAGCAGGTGCCGCCTGGAGGCGTCCACCGGCCGGTAGCCCTCGGGGGTGTGGCCGGTCTTGGTGGCCACCACCACGTCGTCCCGGCGCACGGCCGCGCGCAGCAGCCGCCCCAGGATCCGCTCGCTCTGCCCGCCCGTGTAGATGTCGGCGGTGTCCACGAGCGTGCCGCCCGCGTCCACGAACGCGGTGAGCTGCTGCCCGGCCTCCTCCTCGGAGGTGTCCTTTCCCCAGGTCATCGTCCCGAGGGCGGTACGAGACACCCAGAGCCCTGATCTGCCCACCTGTCGCTGTTCCATGCGGCGGAGAGTACCCTGTTCACCCGGAGTCGGCCCCGAGTACACCCTCGCCGCGTAGTCTCGGCGCAGCCCGGACCGGGGACGTTCGCCACGATCGCGGCTCGAACACGGCGGGGACCGAACCCTCTCCGTCCCCCGGGCGGCGCAGCCCGCCCCTCCGCGTACGCGCGCCCCGGCCAGGCCGTTCCCCAGCAGTGCTCCGGCGCCCCCTGGCACCGGACTATCCAGAAAGTCCGAAACCGCGTGTCCATCTTCGAGGCGGTCGTTCTCGGCCTCATCCAAGGACTCACCGAGTTCCTGCCTGTCTCCTCCAGCGCCCACCTGCGGGTGTTCGCGGCCTTCTTCAACTGGCCCGACCCGGGTGCGGCCTTCACCGCCGTCAGCCAGATCGGCACCGAACTGGCCGTGGTCGTCTACTTCCGCCGACGCATCTGGGCGGTCATCACCACCTGGTGCCGGTCCCTGGTCGACCGCGAACTGCGCGGTGACGTCAACGCCCGCATGGGCTGGTACGTCATCATCGCCAGCATCCCCATCGGGGTGCTGGGCCTCCTCCTGGAGGAGCAGATCGACGGAGTGTTCCGCGACCTGCGGCTGATCGCGCTCTCCCTCATCGTCTTCGGCGTCATCCTCGGCGCCGTCGACCACTACGCCCGCCGCCAGAACGAGCTGGAGGACCTCACCCTCGGCCGGGGCCTGGTCTTCGGCATGTTCCAGTGCCTGGCGCTCGTGCCGGGCGTCTCCCGCTCCGGCGCGACCATCACCGGCGGACGCCTGCTGGGCTTCACCCGGCCGGCGGCGGCGGAGTTCGCGTTCCTGATCGCGATGCCCGCCGTGTTCGCCTCCGGCCTCTACAAGATGCTGGACATCGGCGGCAACGAGTACGCGGGCTGGGGCGCCACCCTCGTCGGCACCCTGGTCGCGTTCGTGGTCGGCTACGTGGTCATCGCGTGGCTGATGAGGTTCATCTCCACCCACAGCTTCATGCCGTTCGTCATCTACCGGATCGCCCTGGGCGTCGTCATCCTCGCCCTGGTCCTCTTCGGCGTGCTCGCCCCGGAGGGCGGAGCCGGGGTCGGCTGACCGGCTTCCCCGAGCGGTCAGGGGGCGCGGCCCGCCCACGCGGCGGGCGCGCCCCCGGACTCCGGCCCTGCGGCCCCGACCGGGCCTACCCTGGTGCCCATGGCGACACCAGCACCCCACGAGACCCCGACCGCGCCCGAGGCGGTCACCCTCCTCCTCGTCCGGCACGGGATGACCGACGCCACAGGGCCCCGCCTGGCCGGGCGGGCCGCGGGGGTCCACCTCAACGACACGGGCCGCGCCCAGGCCGCCGACCTGGCCGCCCGCCTGGCCGGACTCCGCCCCGCGGCCCTGATCTCCAGCCCGCTCGAACGCTGCCGGGAGACGGCCGGGGCCGTCGCCGAACGGCTCGGCGTCCCCGTCACCGAGGACGAGCGCTTCCTGGAGTGCGACTACGGCTCCTGGACCGGGCGCTCGCTGGCCGAGCTGTCCGGCGACCCCCTGTGGCGCGTCGTGCAGGACCACCCCAGCGCCGCCCGCTTCCCCGGCGGCGAGTCGCTCGCCGCCGCCTCGGCCCGCGCGGTCGGGGCCGTCCGCGACTGGAACACCCGCCTGCTGCCGCCCCCGGCGGGGACGGCTGTCCCGTCCCCGGCCGGGGACGGGGACGCCCCGGCCGCGCCGCCCGTGTACGTGGTGTGCAGCCACGGCGACATCATCAAGGCGATCGTCGCCGACGCACTCGGCATGCACCTGGACCTCTTCCAGCGCCTGCGCGTGGACCCCTGCTCGGTCACCTCCATCACCTACGCGCGCACCCGCCCGTTCCTCAACAAGCTCAACGACACGGGCGAGGGCCTGGCAGCCGGCCTGCCCACCCCGGCGGAGGCGGGCGGGGAAGCGGCCGTGGGCGGGGGAGCGGGGAGCCGGGCGCCCGCCCCGGGCGCCGTCTGACGGGCCGGGGCGTGCCGCGGGCGCCGGGACCCCGTCCGGGCCCGGCGCCGGGCCGCCCCGCCCGGCCCTGCCGCTCCACCGGCGGATCCGGGGGTTTGGCGCGGGGCCCGCGCTATCCCTTAAGGTTCTTTCCATGCCCGTCTTTCAGTTCAACCCGCCGGAGCGGTTCGTCGCAGGAACCGTGGGCCAGCCGGGAGACCGCACCTTCTTCCTCCAAGCGGTGGGAGAGGGGCGCATCACCAGCGTCGTGCTGGAGAAGGCGCAGGTCGAGGCGCTCGCCACCCGTATCGAGGAACTGCTGGAAGAAGTGCACCGGCGCTTCGGCTCCCCGCCGGACGACGTCGCCTCGCCCGAGGACGACGGCCCCCTCGAGCAGCCCATCGAGCAGGACTTCCGCGTGGGCACCCTCGCCCTGGCCTGGGACGCCGAGGCGGCCCGCGTCATCATCGAGGCGCAGGAGGTCGACGAGACCGCCGGCGAGGACCTGGTCGAGGACGACGAGGAGGAGCTGGAGGTCTTCGCCGAGGAGGCCCCCGCCCACCGCGACGTCCTGCGCGTCTACCTCACGCCCGGCGCCGCCCGCGCGTTCGCCGGACGCGCGATGAAGGTCGTCGCCGCAGGCCGCCCGGACTGCCCGCTGTGCGGGCGCCCGCTCGACCCCAACGGCCACATCTGCGCGCGCCAGAACGGCTACCGTCCGGACCGCCTCGTCTGACCCCGCCGTCGACGACGCCGCCGGCGGTCCCGACACGCTCACTCCCGACCCCCGGAGGGCCGCCATGAGGGACACCGCCGACGCCTTCGACGGCCTCAGCCCCTCCGTGGGGCTCGAACTCCTCCTCCACGGGGAGATCACCGTGGAGGGGCGCCTGACCGCCGCGTCCAACGCCACCCTGTACTGCACGGTCTCCGACGGCGTCCGCTCGGCGGCGTGCGTGTACAAGCCGGTGGCGGGGGAGCGGCCCCTGTGGGACTTCCCCGACGGGACGCTGGCCGGCCGCGAGGTCTCCGCCTACGCCGTCTCCGAGGCGCTGGGCTGGGCGGTCGTGCCGCCCACGGTCCACCGCGAGGGCCCCTTCGGCGAGGGCATGGTGCAGCTGTGGGTGCACGGCGACACGACGGTGGACCTGGTCGCCCTGTCGAGGGAGACCGACAACACCGGCCTGCGCCGCATGGCGGTGTTCGACGCGGTCGTCAACAACTCCGACCGCAAGATCGGCCACCTGCTGCCCACCCCCGGGGGGCACCTGTACGGCTGCGACCACGGCGTCACCTTCGCCGAGGACTACAAGCTGCGCACGGTGCTGTGGCAGTGGCAGGGGCAGCCCCTGCCCGAGGACGTCGTGGAGCGGCTGGAGGAGGTGGGGGCCCGGCTCGAGGACCCCGGCAGTGACCTGTCCGCGACCCTGCGCCGCCACCTGACCGGCCCGGAGGCCTACGCGGTCCGCAGCCGGGTGGAGCTGCTCGTGCGCCACGGCATCCACCCCTACCCCGCCCCGGACTGGCCGGCCGTCCCCTGGCCCCCGGTCTGACCGCGGGCCGGGGGGACGGCCCGCGCGGCGCCCCCGTCCCGTCTCTCCCCGGCACGCCGGTCTCCCGCGCGATGGCCGGACGCGGGGGCGGGCGGACGTGGGCGCCGCAAGCGTGGACGAGCGGTGTTCCCCCGCGCCCCGTCCCGGACGGGCGGGTGTGAGTCGTGTCCACTACCGGGGGGTAGGAATGGTGCACTACCGACCACGGCATGCACAATGGTGCACGTGAGCAACGAGTGGAACTACCTTTTCGACATGGACGGCGTCCTCGTACGCGAGGAACACCTGATCCCCGGCGCCGACACGCTGATCGCGGAGCTGCGCGAACACGGGACCCCGTTCATGGTGTTGACCAACAACTCCATGTACACCCCGCGTGATCTGCGCGCGCGTTTGCTCAACACGGGCCTGGACATCCCGGAGGAGTCCATCTGGACGTCGGCGCTGGCGACGGCGCAGTTCCTCCAGACCCAGCGCCCCGGCGGCTCCGCCTACGTCGTCGGCGAGTCGGGGCTGACCACCGCCCTGCACAACGTCGGCTACGTGATGACCGAGCGCAACCCCGACTACGTGGTCCTGGGCGAGACGCGCACCTACAGCTTCGAGGCCATCACCCGCGCGATCCGCCTGGTCCGCGGCGGGGCCAGGTTCATCGCCACCAACCCCGACGAGACCGGCCCGAGCGCCGAGGGCCCGCTGCCCGCCACGGGCGCGGTCGCCGCGCTGATCGAGAAGGCGACGGGGCGGCGCCCCTACTTCATCGGCAAGCCCAACCCCCTGATGATGCGGTCGGCGCTGCGCCGGATCGGCGCCCACTCCGAGAACACGCTGATGGTCGGCGACCGGATGGACACCGACGTGCTCAGCGGCCTGGAGGCGGGCCTGCAGACCGTCCTGGTGCTGACGGGCATCTCCGGCCGGGACACGGCCGAGCAGTTCCCCTACCGCCCCACACGGGTGCTCGAGTCGGTGAAGGAGCTCGTCGGCCACACGCAGGACCCCTTCGACCGCGGCTAGGGGCCGGCCGGAACCGTCGCCCGTGCGGCGTGAGGGCCCCCGCCCCGGACGGCCTCGTACGTGCGGCCGGCGCCGACGCGGAACCCCGCCGCGGGTACGGGATCAGGTGGCGGGGCCGCGGCCCCCTCCGGCCGGGCGGGGCCGGGGGCACGGCCGTCCGTCCCGCGGCGCGGACCCCCGCACACGACGACGGGGGCGGCGGACGCATCGTCCACCGCCCCCGTGTGTCGCGGGGTGGTCAGGCGCTCTGCCGCTGCTTGGCGAGCTCCTCCACCTTGGCCGCCTCCTCGCGGCGGCGGGCGCGCAGGAGGGCCAGGCGTTCGGCGAGGACCTCTTCGAGGTCCTCCATGCTCCGGCGCTCCAGCAGCATGTCCCAGTGCGTGCGCACCGGCTTGGTGTTCTTGGGCTCTTCGCCGTTGCCGTCCCGCCGAAGGGCGCGGTCGCCGCAGAAGCGGCACTCCCATTCGACGGGGATCTCGGCCTCGGTCGCGAACGTGACCGAGAAGCGGTGGCCCCGGGTGCAGTCGTAGGTGACTTCCTGCCGCGGAGCCAGGTCGGTGTTGCGGTCGTTCTCGTAGCTCGTCGCCCCGAGCCGGGTGCCGCGAAGTGCTCGCTCGGCCATCGTGTGGGTGCCTCCAGGCGCTTGTGCGGTCTCGCGAGGTGTAACACGTCGTTCCACGTCAAGATTCCCCGCTGACCTGAGGTCGAATCACCCCGGGAGCTCTCGGGGCCACTCGTCCTCGGAAACTTCGTCCGGCGCGCAGAGTCTGGCACATGTGACCTGCGGCACTCCAGGGTGCCCTTTTCGGGTGTGTCTCTATTCCGCGCGTCCTGGGAAGAAAAACATCCCGTACACCCCCTTTGTTCCATCGGTCGGCACGTCGCGGTTCACGTGCCGGTCGCGGGCGCCGCGTGCGCGCCGGGGCGGGCCGGGTGCTCCCGCGCCGTGGGGCGGGGCGGCCCGATCGGCCGCCGCCCGGTCGGGGGCCGGTTCGGCCCACCCCGGCGGAACGGCGCGGGAACGCGCTCCGTGTCCGTCCGGTCGCCGCCTTTCCCGGGGCGCGGCCGCCCGTGCGGGGAAAGGCGCGCCGCGGACGCGCGGTGCGGCGGGGCGGCCGCCCGGGTGCTCCGCGGCCCCGCGGGCGCGCTAGTCACATCTGCCACATCTGTAACACGGGGCGCTTGCGCATGCTGTTGTCGCTGTTCACGATATGTGCGCCCGGAATGTCCGGACAATGGCGTTTGCTCATTTTCCGAGGGGTCGCGAAAGTGCCTATCACGTTTCGCAAGTCCTCTGTCCGGCGGGATGCGGACGCCTGTGCGGAGTCCCCCATTGATTCTTCATTGTCCTGGCATGGTCGCTTCCTTCGTCTGATGGTATGTTGACTCGCTGTGCGCCGAAAAGCGCTGGTTGAGACAATTACGTCCTTCCTTTCGGTGGACTCCCGTATGCGGAAAACGATCTTTCCGCGTGCCCTCGTGCGCTGCCCGCAAGTGAAGACGCCGCCGGACGTGGAGCCCGATGACTGCCTGGAAGACCCCCCTCCCCCCGGGAGACGCGCCGCAGGGGACGCGCGCCCCGCGCCGGCTCCTCCTGCTCCCGCTGGCCGCCCTGCCCTTCTGGGGCTGGACCCTGTGGACCGTCCCCGGACTCCGGGAACTCCCGGCCGCCGCGGTGTCCGCCGCGCCCCTCCTGCTGCTCGCGGCCCTGGCCCTGCTCCTGGACCGCCGCGACCGCAGGGTCCGCGAGCTCGGCGCCGAGCTCGCCGGCCTGCGCGCCGACACCGCCGCGCTCGCCGACGAGCACCTGCCCCGGCTGGTCGAGCGCCTGCGCGCCGGGGACTCCGCCGAGACCGCCCTGCACCGGCTGCCCCGGATCGGCGACCCCGGAGCGCACGCCGCGCTGAAGTCGGTCGCCGCGGAGATCGCCGCCGCCGAACGCCGCAGGTCGGCCGCCATGGTCGCCTGCGCCACCGCGGCCGGGAGGGTCCAGGCGCTCACCACCACGATGCTCGCCGACCTGCGCCGGATGCAGGAGCGCCACGGCGACGGTTCCGGCGACGACGTCCTCGGCGACCTCATGCACCTGGACCACAGCACCGCCCAGGCGGGCCGCATCGCCGACAGCATCGCCGTCCTGACCGGGGCGCGCTCCGGCCGCCGCTGGGGCCGCGCCATCGCGATGGAGAGCGTCGTCCGCGGAGCCATGGGGCGGATCGGCGCCTACCGGCGCGTCCGCGTCCACAACGTGTCCGACCAGGCCGTCGCCGGGTTCGCCGCCGAGGGCGTCATCCACGCCCTCGCCGAGGTCCTCGACAACGCGGCCAAGTTCTCGCCGCCCACCGCCGAGGTCCACGTGCACGTGGAGGAGGTGCAGGCCGGGATCGCCGTCATGGTCGAGGACGGCGGGCTGGTCATGGGGGAGGAGGCCCTGCGCCGGGCCCGCAGCGCGGTCGAGAACCGCCTCGACCTCTCCGCCATCTCCGGCACGCGGCTGGGCCTGTCGGTCGTGGGCCGGATCGCCCACCGGTACGGCCTGTCGGTCTCCTTCCGCCCCTCCTCGCGCGGCGGCACCGCGGTCGTCCTGCTCCTGCCCCGCAAGCTCGTCAAACCGCTGCCCGAGCCCCCGGTCCGACCGGAGCCCGAGGAGGCCGCCTCCACCCCGGTCCGCCCGGGGACCGAGGGCGCCGGGACCGGACCGCTCGCCGCCGCGGCCCCGGCCGCCGCGGACGGCGGGCTGCCCCAGCGCCGCCGCGGGCAGACCCTCGCGGCGGCCGAGAGCGCCGGGCCCCGACCCCGTACGACACGTCCCGCCACCGCGGCCCAGGGGTTCGGCGCGTTCCGCTCCGCTGTGCGCGGCCAGGACCCGACCGGATCACCGAAGGACGCATGATGGACCTCGACACGTTGACCTGGCTTCTCGAAGGCCTCCTCGAACGCACGCCCGGGACCCGCCACGCGCTCGTCCTGTCACGCGACGGGCTCAAGCTGTGCCACAGCGCGGGCCTGCGCACCGACAGCGCCGACCACCTCGCGGCCATCGCCGCCGGGGTGCAGAGCCTGGCGCACAGCGCCTCGGTGGAGTTCGGCGACGGAGGGGGCGGCGTCCGCCAGGCCATGGCCGAGTTCTACGGCGGTCTGCTGTTCATCGTCGAGGCGGGGCACGGGGCCCACCTCGCCGTCATCACGTCGGCGGAGGCCGAGCCCGGCCTGGTCGGGCACAACATGAACGAACTCGTCGAGCAGATGGGCGAGCACCTCACCACGCCGCCGCGCGCGGTCCCCGGACCGGCATGAGCAGCGCCCACCGCCACGAGGGGCCCGACCGGCTCTACGTGATCACCTCCGGCCGGAGCGGGGGAGCCGACGAGTCGCTGGACGCGGTCACCCTCGTCGTGGCCGAGAGCGAGGCCGTGCCCGGCATGCAGTCCGAGCACGCCGAGATCCTGCGCCTGTGCCGGAACCCGACGGCGGTGGTGGAGGTGTCGGCGCACCTGCGCCTGCCCGTGGCGGTCGTGCGCATCCTGCTCACCGACCTCCTGGACACCGGCAGGATCACCGCGCGCCACCCCCGCCCGGCCCCCTCGCCGGCCCAGCCCCTCGCCTCACCGGACGTCCTGGAGAAGGTCCTCGTTGCACTCCACAACCTCTGAGCCCCCCGCGCCCGGGCCCCGCACCGCCGAGGCGCCGCTGCCCGGGACCACGGAGCAGGCCCTCAAGATCACCGTCCTCGGGGGCTTCGGCGTCGGCAAGACCACCCTGGTGCGCTCGGTCAGCGAGATCCGGCCGCTCGACACCGAGGAGACCATGACGCGGGCGGGCGCGGCCGTCGACGACCTGGAGGGCGTCGAGGGCAAGCGCGCCACCACCGTCGCCTTCGACTTCGGCCGCATCACCCTGGACGCCACCGCGGTCCTGTACGTGTTCGGGGCGCCCGGCCAGGAGCGCTTCTGGTTCCTGTGGGACCGCCTCTTCGCCGGGTCGCTCGGCGCGGTCGTCCTCGTGGACACCCGCCGCCTGGAGGAGTCCTGGTACGCCATCGACCGCCTGGAGGCCCAGGGGACGCCCTTCGTCGTCGCCCACAACGACTTCGGGGAGACCTCCCACGGCCTCGAGGAGGTGCGCGCCGCCCTCGACCTCGACCCGGCCGTCCCGCTCGTGCGCTGCGACGCCCGCGAGCGCGACTCGGCCAAGCAGGTCCTGATCTCGCTGGTCCGGCACGTCCGCTCCCTCGTCGCGGCGCGGAGCGCCCGGTGAGCGGCCCCGGCGAGGCGCCCCGGCCCCGGCCGCCCGCGCGGCACTAGCACCGGTGCCGGCGCCGCCGAGGTCCGGCACACGCCCATCCCCAGTCCACGCGCGCGACCGGGCACGAGACGGTCGGCGCGGGGCAGCGCCCCCTCCAGGAGAGGAACCCCGTGCGAGGCCAGCCCGTCAAGCTGTACGACCCCGCGTTCAACGCCGACCCCGAGGGCTTCTACCGGTCCATGCGCGAGGAGCACGGGCCGGTCGTGCCGGTGCTCATGGACGGCGACGTCCCCGCCTGGCTGGTCATCGGCTACCAGGAGCTCCACCACGTGCTGAGCGACCACGGCGTGTTCGCCCGCAGCCCCCGGCGCTGGAACGCCTGGGACAGGGTTCCGGAGAACTGGCCGCTGCTGCCGGTGCTGGTCCCGCTCCCCAACCTGCTCTCGGCGGAGGGCGAGGACCACCGGCGGCGGGTGCGTGCGGTCAACGACGCCCTCGACGGCGCCGACCCGCACGAGCTGCGCATGGTCGCCACCCGCATCGCCGACCGCCTCGTCGACGGCTTCTGCGCCGCCTCCTCGGCCGACCTGCGCTCCCAGTACGCCCAGCGCCTGCCCTCCCTGCTCCTGTGCTGGATGTACGGCATGGACGACGACCGGGGCGAGAGGATCGCCTCCCTCATGGGGACCGTCTTCGACGCCGGCCCCGACTCCCAGAGGGCCCACGCCGAGATCGCCGCCGAGCTGGCCGGGCTGATCGCCGCGCGCAGGGCCGAGCCCGGTCCGGACGTGATCTCCCGGATGATCGCCCACCCCGCCGCCTACACGGAGGAGGACCTGGTCGCCGAGCTCGTGGCGGTCCTGGGCGGGGCCCACCAGACCACCTCGGAGTGGATCGGCAACGCGCTGCGCCTGATGCTCACCGACGACCGGTTCTCCGCCTCCCTGTCCGGGGCGCGCAGCAGCGTGCAGGAGGCCCTGACCGAGGTCCTGTGGGAGGACTCCCCGTCGCAGATGAACGCCGGCCGCTTCGCCGTCCACGACGTGGAGCTGGGCGGGAAGGTCGTCCGCAAGGGCGACCTGCTGCTGCTCGGGTACGCCGCGGCCAACAAGGACCCGCGCGTGCACGCCGGTCCGCGCGCGCCCGGCGGCGGGACCAACCACGCCCACCTGTCCTTCTCCCACGGAGAACACGGCTGCCCCCACGCCGCGCGGGGGACGGCCGAGACCATGGCCATCACGGCCATCGAGGTCCTGCTCGACCGTCTGCCCGACATCGAGCTGGCGGTACCCGCCGACGAGGTCCGGTGGCGTCCGTCGCCCTGGGTCCGGGGGGTCGTCTCCCTCCCGGTCACCTTCACTCCAGCACCCCCCCAAGGAGTCATCTGATGCCCTGTCCCGTTCAGCACACCCCCGACGGAGCGGTCCTCGTCCACGCGGTGCCCGAGGACGTGCAGGCCGATCGCGAGCGCCTGTACCAGGAGGGCCCGGTCGTCCGGGTGGAGCTGCCCGGCGGCGTGCGCGCGTGGGCCACCACCCACCACGAGGTCAGCCGGGCCACGCTCAACGACCCCCGGTTCGTCAAGAGCGTCGCGCACTGGGCCGACTTCCGGAGCGGCGCGGTCACCGCGGAGTGGCCGCTGATGGGGACCATCCCCACCGACGACACCAACATGCTCGCCCTGGACGGCGCGCCACACCGCAGGATGCGCCGGCTCATCGCCAGCCCCTTCTCGGCGCGCCGGGTCGAGAGGCTGCGCCCGCGCATCGAGGCGCTGACCTCCAAGGCCCTGGACGCGCTGGAGGAGCGGGCGGGCGAGCGGCTGGACCTGAGGTCGGAGTTCACGTTCAAGGTGCCCATGGCCGTGATCGGCGAGCTGTACGGGGTGGCGGAGGAGGAGTACACCAACCTGGGCGAGATGTACGCCAAGCTCTTCTCCGGCACCACCGAGGAGGGGGAGCACCTCCAGATCTACGCGACCCTGTTCCAGTTCTTCGCGGAGATGACGGCCCGCAAGAGGGCGGCCGTGGACGAGCACGACGACTTCACCTCCGACCTGCTCCGGGCGGGCGAGGGGGAGGACGACGCCCTCAGCGACACGGAGATCGCCGTCACCCTGCTGACGGTGGTGGCGGCCGGGCACGAGACGACGGTCAACCTGCTCAACAACGTGGTGCGCGCGCTGCTCGCCCACCCCGGGCAGCTCGACCGGCTCAGGCGCGGCGAGGTCACGTGGGACGCGGTGGTCGAGGAGACCCTGCGCTACGACCCGCCCAACAACGTCATGATGTTCCGGTTCGCCACCGAGGACGTCGAGATCGGCGGCCAGGTCATCCGCGAGGGCGAGGCGCTGATGACGCACTACGGCGCCGCGACGCGGGACCGGCAGGAGTTCGGGGAGGAGCCGCACCCGTCGGTGTTCGACCCGGACCGGACGAAGGGCCGCCACATCTCCTTCGGGTACGGTCCGCACATCTGCCCCGGCGCGCCCCTGTCGCGCCTGGAGGCGGGGATCATCCTGCCGATGCTCTTCGAGCGCTTCCCCGACCTTCGCCTGGCGGTCCCGGACGAGGAGCTGGAGGTCGTGGCGGCGCTGTCGGTGACCAGCCTGCGGGAGTTCCCCGTCGTCCTGCGCCCGTAGACGGTCCGGCCGGGACGCGCGGCCGCCCCTTCGCGCGAGGGGGCGGCCCCGCCCCGGGCGGCACGGAACCGTCGACAACTCCTTACGCGGACAAACCCCTGCGTTGACGACGCCGAGTCATAGGATCGGCGGGTCGTGGGTTCTCGCGGAGAACACGGGGGAAACGGGAATGGCGTCGATCCGGCTGGCCGCCGCCGCGGCCGTCATCCTCCTCGGGGCCGCCGCGGTCGGCTGCGACGCCGCCGGGGTGGGCCTCCCGCCCGGCGGCGGGCACGCCCCGGCCGCGCCGTCCGACCCCGACGGCGCGCGCCCGGCCCCCGGGCCCGCCCGCACCCCCGGCGGGGAGGAGGGGCCCCGCACCGGTCCGGGGGCGGACCACGGGGAGCGGCCCTCCGACCCCGCGACGGGGGAGGCGCGGGAGCCGGAGGAGGCCCCCGAGGAGGCCGTCGCGGCGTACGTGGAGGCGCTGGCCTCCGGCGACCCCGCACGGATGGCCGCCGGGCTGGCGTACGCGGCCGAGGGCTCCACGGCCCACGACTACCTCGCCCACCAGGTCTCCGTCGCCCGCGCCGGGGCCGACGGGGGCAGCCCCGCCGCGGTCTTCGAGGTCGAGCGCACCGCCCACGGCTGGAAGCTGTGCCGCGAGTCCGATCCCGGAGGCGCGCCGGGCTGCTCCGGGTACCGGGGCTTCACCGCGCAGGACGGGCTGGTCGGCGGCCTGCGCGTGAACGGCGGCGACCCCGGCCCGGGCCTGCTGGTCCCGGCCCCGGGCACGCGTCCCCGGGCGGAGTCCGCGGGGGTGAGCGCCACCCTGCTGACCGCCTACCGGTCGACCACGGCCAAGGCCCTGGTGGTGACGGTCGGCTTCGAGACGCGCGAGAACGCCGACCTCGACCTGCACCAGGCCGTCTACCGGAGCGGGAGCGGGCACGAGAGCCGGGTGGACGCCGTCGCGGGACGCCACGAACTCGACGCGGGGACCCTCGCCCGTGCCGCCTTCCACCTGCCCGGGGCCTCCTCCGGAGGCGTCCTCCGGGTGGGCGGCTGCCTGGAGGAGTGCTCCTCGCTCGTCGAGCTGGCGCTGCCCGTCGGGTGAGCGCCGGGGCCGTGCCGGAACCGGGCGGGGGCCGCCCTCCGGCGTCGCCGGGGCTGTGGCCCCCCGGAGGCCCCGGTGATAGATTGTGGCGCCACATGGCGCAATTCGTACGAAAGCTATGAGGACCCCGGGCTCGCGCCCCCGGTCCGGACACCGCGGGTGACCACGCGGCCCGGCGCCAGGCCGCCGCGCAGACGGGCCGGGTCGCTCCCCCTACCCCCCGGGGGAGCGGCCCGGCCTCCCGCCGGGAGCGCCCGGGGGACGGACCGGCGGACGCCGCCGACACGGCACGACCGGACGGACCGGAAGCCCGGACCTCAGACACCGACCCTGTGGCGGACCAGCTCGAAGGCCGTGTCCGGCGTGTAGGCGGTCCTCGTCCAGAAGTCCTCGGCGCGGGCGGGACCGCCGCGCGGCCCGGGCGCGACCAGACCGGCGAGGTACCTCCTCCGGCTCCCCCTCCGCCGGTCCACCGCGGCCGAGCACCGGGAGCACAGGCTCCACGACCGCCGGTCGGGCCCCCACCCCGCGCGACGCCGCCCGGTCGCCGCCCCGTGCAGCGCGTTGGCCTCGCACGGGGCGCTCAGCGGGCTCTCCGGATCGTCCAGGAACTGCTCCCCGTAGCGGACCAGGACGACGGCGCAGACCAGCGCGGTGACCGGCATCCCGGGCGACCGGGCGATCAGGCCGGCCGCGTCGTAGGCCTGCCGGGCGCCGACGGCCCCGGCGCGGCCTGAGGGCAGCCGCCCGACACGTCGGCGCAGGCGTCCGAGTTCGAGGGCCAGGAGGGGACGGACGAACCAGCGCCGGGGCCGCGCCGGCGCCCTGTGCACGCGGGTCCTGGCGGAGACGGGAACCTCCCCGCCCGTGCGCGCCGCGTCCCGGCGGCCGGACCGCACGGCACCGCGCAGGCCCAGGAAGGCGGCGGCCGTCACCACGCCGGCCGCCACCCCGTACGGGAGGAACCAGGGCACCAGGAAACCGCGGAGGAGGGAGGACCGGCCCCCGTCGGGCGCCGCGTCCTGGTCCTGGGCCCCCGGCCGGGTCGTGAACTCCATCGGGGCCCAGAACATCTCCGCGTCCGGGTCCGGGGTGATCCCGGTCGACGCCGGGGGGCCCGTCGGGGCGTCCTCCAACCGGTCCAGGACCTGGTCGGCCCTGCCCACCAGGCCCTCGGAGGGGTCGAGCAGCTCGGGTACGACCTCCGGGGGCCGCAGAGTGCTGCCGAAGGCCTCCACCGCGATCCGGCTGTCGACGGTCAGGGCCACGTACACCCCGTCGCGCCCCGACACCTCGTGCAGCGCGTGCAGGAACAGCGACGGCTGCCCCCCGGTCTCGTCGGAGGGCACGGAGGGGTACACGACCACGTGGACCGGGTGGTCCGCCAGGGGAGGCGAGCCGAGCCGCGCTCCGATCCGTTCCAGGTCCTCCTCCGACCAGTGGCCGACGGTTCCGTGGTGGACGTAGAGGGGCGCCCGCTCCAGTTCGGCGGCCACACGCTCCACGCGTGCCAGGTCCTCGACCTCCCCGACGGTCGTCGGGGGGCCCGTGTCCGCGGCCGCCCCCGGGACGGCCGCCGTCCACGCAGCCAGGAGGCAGGACGTGAGGAGGACCGCCGACAGCAGGCTCCGCAGGCCGGGGCGCGGCGCACAGGGGACGCGGTTCACCGCTTCCACCGCCCGGCCGCGCGCCGTCCGGCCGCGCAGGCGGCGACCAGGCCCCACCCGGCGACGAGCCCGGCCGACACCCCCGCCGCCCCCGGCCACACGGGCCGGGGGGCGGCGTCCGGTTGCGGGCCGTCCCCGTGCCCGTCGGACGCCGCGTGGTACTCCGCCTCGGCCGACAGGGCCATCTCCTCCACGTCGGGGTGGTCCGCCACCCGCAGGACGTGGTTCAGCTTGTCGGCGGGGTGCTCCGGCCAGACCCCCGTGTACGAGGCGTGGTCCACCGCGGCGCCGGGGATCCCCGACGCGTCGAGGTTGGCCCGGCCGATCATCGCCGTGTCGAGGGAGAGGACGAGGACCGGGTCGGAGCTCTCCTCGGTGGAGATCCGCGCGATCCGGTCGAGGGTGCCGAGGTCGGACACCCCCGAGACCACCAGCAGGCTGAGCCGGACATCGTAGCCGTCGGCGAGGGCGCGGAGGCCGTCGGCGGTCTCCTCCCGGTCGAGGACCCCGGCGAGCTCCTCGTCCACGAACACGCCGTCGTGCTCCTCCAGCATGAGGGCGTAGAAGTCGCCCACGGGGTCGGCGTGCGCGGGGGCGGGCGCCGCGACGAGGACGGCCGACAGGGCCGCCAGGGCGAGGGCCGTCGGGAGCGGGGGAGGGATCATGTGCGGTCTTTCGGCTCGGGGCGGGGCTCCACCTCGTCCGCGCAGGGGCCGCCCCGCCCGGGCCCCGCGCGTACCGTGCGGTCAGGCGCCGCGCCGCTTGCCGCGGTGCCCGCCTCGCATGACGCGCCCCGGCAGGTCGGAGCCGAGGGTCCCGTATCCGGTCGCCGCCCATACGCTCTCCTCGGGCGGCACCGCGTAGTAGGGCAGGGGGCGCGCACCGCTGGAGTCCGGCACGGCGGCGGGTGTCCGGTGTGCCCGGACCTCCTTGCGGCACGCGCGGCAGGCCAGGACCCTGACCGAGTCGAACGAGGCGGGGGCGCGCCACCGGACGTGGGCGGTCCCGCCGTGGTGCCGCGGGTCGAAGAAGCAGTGCGGGGGAGGGGGCCCGCCGTCGAGGGCCGCGTCGCAGATGTCGAGGAGGACGTGCGCTCCGACCAGGTCGGACATGTCGTCGGCGGTGTCGAGGACCTTCGCGGCGGCGCCGTAGGCCTCCAGCGCTTCCCCCACCCGCCCCGGGCCGGCGGTGTGGGACGCCACGCGCTGCCCGCACCCGGTGAGGCGCTCGGCGAGCCGCTCCCGGTACTCGTCCTGCTGGGCCCGGTCGACGGTCCGCACGACCTCCTCGGTCAGCGGAGCCACACGGACCGGCCTGTGCGACCAGTGCAGCACCAACCGCCAGGCCCCCGCGCAGAGCAGCACGCCCACGAGGACGGAGGCCGCCGCGGTGAGGACGGGAGCACCGCCGGGGGCTCCGGCCGGACCGCCCCGCTCCACGAGGTCGACCGCACGGCCGAGGCGTTCGTCCAGCGGGGCGCCGACGAGGTCCCGGTCGGAGTTGACCGTCTCCGCCGTCAGCCGGGCCGGGTCCTCCTCCGGGCCCGGCGCCCCGTCCGTTCCCGAGTACAGGCCGTGCAGCGTCTCCCCGTCCCGGCCCACGACGAAGAAGTGGCCCCCGGCGTCGGAGTGCAGGGCCAGGTCGGCGACGTAGTCGTCCAGACCGGCGTCCCGGCCGATGAGGACGACGTACACGGGGACGTCCGCCCGGGCCAGGCGTGCGCGCAGGGCCTCCGCGTCCTGCTCCGCCAGGTCGCCGGCGTGCAGGGGGCCGACGTAGAGGGGGTCCTCGGACAGGGCTGCGGCCCGGACCGTGGCCATCTCCTCGTAGCTCCAGTCCCCGGCCGCGGCCGGGGGCGTCGCTCCGAGGGCGCACAGCGCGGCGAGGGGGACGGGGAGGAGCGCCCGCACCGCCCGCGTCCCGGGTCTCCTCCGCCCGCCCGCGGGGGCGGGCGCGGAGGACGCCGGGGGCAGGGGGCGTACGGGCCGTGGGGGATGCGGCATGGGGGTTCTCCGGTGGATCCGGGGGATTCCCAGGAGGATACCCCCCCGCCCGGGCCCGGGACGCGACCGCCCTACCTCGCGCGGCGCACCCGCGCCTCGTCCCACACCGGCTCGGGGGCCTCGTACACGCCCCCGTCCGCGCCGAACACCACGAACCTGTCGAACCCCCGCGCGAACCACCGGTCGTGCGTGACCGCCAGGATCGTGCCCCGGTAGGCCTCCAGCGCCGACTCCAGCGCCTCCGCCGACACCACGTCCAGGTTGTCCGTCGGCTCGTCCAGCAGCAGCATGGTCGTCCCCGACAGCTCCAGCAGCAGCACCTGGAACCGCGCCTGCTGGCCACCGGACAGCGTGTCGAACGCCTGCTCCGCGGCCGGCGCCAGCTCGTAGCGGTCCAGCGCCCGCCCCGACTCCTCCCGCGGGATCCCCCGCCGGGACCCCTCGCCCCGGTGCAGGATGTCCAGGAGCGTGCGGCCCGCGAACTCCGGGTGCTCGTGGGTCTGCGCGAACCACCCGGGCAGCACGCGCGCGCCCAGCCGGGCCGTCCCGGAGTGCTCCACGGAGGGCACACGCGCCCGCTCCTCCTCCGACAGCGGGGTCGACTCCGGGTCGCTGCCGCCCCCGGCCAGCAGCCGCAGGAAGTGCGACTTCCCCGACCCGTTCGAGCCCAGCACGGCCACCCGCTCGCCGAACCAGACCTCCAGGTCGAACGGTCGCATCAGCCCCGTCAGCTCCAGCCCCTCGCACACCAGGGCCCGCTTGCCGGTGCGCCCGCCGCGCAGGCGCATCCGCAGGTTCTGCTCCCGGGGCAGGTTCTCCGGCGGCCCCGCGTCCTCGAACCGGCGCAGGCGGGTCCGGGCCGACTGGTACCGCGAGGCCATGTCCGAGTTGTAGGACGCCTTCTGCTTGTAGGTGGCCACCAGCGCCCTCAGCTTGGCGTGCTCCTCGTCCCAGCGCCGCCGCAGCTCGTCCAGGCGCTCGAACCGCTCCCGGCGCGCCGCGTGGTAGGTGTCGAAGGCGCCCCCGTGCGTCCACGCGGTGTTGCCCGCGGCGCCCAGCTCGACCGTGACGATGCGGTCGGGGACCCGGCTCAGCAGCTCGCGGTCGTGGGAGACGAACAGCACGGTCTTGGGGGAGGCCAGCAGGGCCTCCTCCAGCCACCGCTTGCCGGGCACGTCCAGGTAGTTGTCCGGCTCGTCCAGCAGCAGGAGCGGCGACGGCCCCCGCAGGAGGGCCTCGATGACCAGGCGCTTCTGCTCACCGCCCGACAGGGTGCGCACCTCGCGCCACCGGCAGCGCTCGTAGGGGACGCCCAGCGCGGCCGTGCAGCACTGGTCCCACACCACCTCGGCCTCGTAGCCCCCGGCGTCCCCGTAGCGGGCGATCGCCCCGGCGTAGCGCATCTGCGTCTTCTCGCCGTCGTCGACCATCATCGCCGCCTCGGCCGCCTCCACGTCGGCGTGCGCCTCGCGCACCGCCGCCGGTGACACCGACACCAGGAGCTCGTGCACGGTGGTCTCGTCGCGCACGTGCCCGATGAACTGCGGCATCACCCCCAGCTCTCCGTCCAGGGTGACCGCTCCCTCCCCGGGGCGCTGATCGCCGCGCACGATCCGCAGCAGGGTGCTCTTGCCCGCGCCGTTGGCCCCCACCAGCGCCGTCTTGGAACCCTCGCCCACCCGGAAGGACACCGCGTCCAGCAGGACCCGCCCGTCGGGAAGGGTGTGACTGACCTGGTTGACGTCGATGTAGCCCAAGACCGCTCTCCACGTGGGGTTCTGTCGGAACGCGCGGGGTCGCCCGGCGCGTCCCGGAAGGCTTCCACGCCCCGCTCCGCGTCGGCAACCCGTTTTCCGCGGGGCGCGGTCCCGCCCGGCGGCCCAGCCCGGCTGCCCGGCTGCCAGGCCGCGCCGGAGCCCGCTCTGGGCCAGCGCCGCCCGGCCGGGCCGCCGCCGGGTCGGCCCGGGCTCCCGGGGGAGCGCTCGTCCGGGCCCTCGCCGGGAGCGGCTACCGCCGCAGCCGGGACCCTCCGACGCCGGAGTCAGTCCAGGAGCCCGTGCATCCGGGCACGTGTCAGGACCGCGATGGTGAAGGCGTCGGTGATCCGCCCGTCGCGGACCATCTCCTCGGCCTCGCCTGGGGACACCGCCAGGGACCGGCGGAGTCCCTCCCCGACGTCGAGCGGGCCCAGCGACGCCACCCGGGCGGCCCACAGCCGGGCGTGCCCGCCGAACAGCCCCGAGTCCGGGTGCAAGGAGCCCAGGTCGAACAGCTCCGAGGCCTCCGTGCCGAGCTCCTCGCGGAGCTCGCGGCGCACACCCGCCTCGCCGGGCTCCCCGTCCTCGCCGAACCCGCGCGGGGCCTCCACGTGCCAGGCCCGGGTGGCGTGCCGGAAGTGCTCGACCAGCACCACGGAGTCGCCCAGCAGGGGGAGGACGACGACGCCGGGCTCCCGGTCCGAGCCCAGCACGCGCACGTAGGCGCCCAGACGGCCGTCCGGGAAGCGCACGGCGTCCCGCACCACCGTCACGTACTCGTCCGCGTAGACGACGCCGACGCACCCGCCCGCGTGCTCCCGCGCCTTGGCCACGTCCTCCGGGTCGGTGAGGATCTCGATCCCCCCGGAGGGGTTGGCGAACTCCTCCGGGCGGGAGGCGCGCAACGCGGTGTAGGGGTCCACGGGTCTCCCACGGTCGGTCCCGTCCAGGGGTCACTCCTCGTCGTCGACCTGCCGGTCGGAGGGGCGGACGACGACACGGTCGTCGGCGTGGACCCGGCCGCGGTCCTCCCTGAACAGACGGACGATGTCGTCGAGGTCGCTCTTGGCGTTCCCCAGCCGCATGGTCGGAAACGTGATGCTGTGGGACAGGCTCCTCGCGGCGGGCGAGAACCGGTCGCGGAACACCAGGCGCGCCACCAGCGGGGCCTGGGCCGCGGCCGCCCCCGGTCCCGCCAGGACGAGGTTGTCCTCCGACAGGACGGTGACCGTCATCCCCGGCGCCTGGAGGACCGGGTCGGTGACGATCGAGCGGGGACCGCCCCGCCCGGCCGCCGGCCCGCCCAGCCTGCGCGCCGTGCGCAGCATCTGCGCGTGCGACCGGGCCGCGGCCCGGGTGAGCTCCGCGAACTCCTCGGGGCCGGCCTCCGGTCCCGCGCCGCCCGGCCGGGCCCGACCGCCGCCCGGCCGGGCCCGACCGCCGCCCGGCCGGGCCCGACCGCCGCCCGGCCGGGCCCGACCGCCGCCGGGTCGGGGCCGCGCGGCCCCGTGGGCGCGGCCGTCCGGGACACCTTCCCGCCCGCGGTCGTCGCGACCCCTCCCGGGCACGTCCTGACACCGTTGACCTGCCCGAACGAGGCCGGACGGGTCCGGTGCCCGGGACCGGGACCCACTGTGTGTCGGAGCGCCGCCCGCGCCCCGCGCGGTAGTTGTATGGGTGCTCGGGGAGAGGGGACGGGGCCGGGGCGCCCGTCCGCCGACCCGTACGTGAACGGGGCCGGGCCGGGGGAGTGCGGCCGGGCGCCCGGGACCACCACCGAGCAGGGGGACGCATGCAGATCGGGTACAAGCTGGCGACCGAGGCCTTCGGGCCCGAGGAGCTCATCCGGCAGGCGGTGCTGGCCGAGCGCGCCGGGTTCGACTTCGTGGAGATCAGCGACCACTACCACCCCTGGCTGGACAACCAGGGCCACTCGCCGTTCACCTGGACCGTGCTCGGCGCCATCGCGGCCAGGACCGAGCGGATCGGGCTGGTGACCGGGGTGACCTGCCCGACGGTGCGCTACCACCCGGCGATCATCGCCCAGGCCGCCGCGACCCTGGCCCTAGTCTCCGGGGGGCGCTTCGTCCTCGGCGTCGGCTCCGGGGAGCGGCTCAACGAGCACGTCGTCGGCCAGGAGTTCCCCGACTCGGTCCACGTGCGCCACGACATGCTGCGCGAGGCCCTGGAGATCATCCGCCTGCTCTGGAGCGGCGGCTACCAGTCCTACGAGGGCGACTACCTGCGCCTGGAGGACGCCCGCGTCTTCGACCTGCCCGACACCCTGCCGCTGATCGCCGTGGCGGCCAGCGGAGGGGTGTCGGCCAGGCTCGCGGCCGAGTTCGGCGACGGGCTCTTCGCCACCGAGGCCAAGGGCGAGATCGTGCGCGACTACCGCGACGCCGGCGGCGACGGACCGGGCTACGCCGAGGTGCCCATGGCCTGGGCGCAGGACGAGCACACCGCCGCGCAGGCCGCCCTGGAGACCTCCCGCTGGGCCCTGACCGGGTGGAAGGTCATGAGCGAACTGCCCAACCCGGTCAACTTCGCGGCCGCCACCACCACGGTCCGGGAGGAGGACGTCCTGGCGCACTTCGCCTGCGGGCCCGACCCCGAGCGCTACGTCGAGGCCGCCCGCACGTACGTCGACGCGGGCTTCGACCGCCTGGTCATGCAGAACGCGGGGCCCGACCCCGACGGGTTCGTCGACTTCTACCGGCGCGAGCTGGACGGACGCCTGCGCGCGCTCTCCCCCTCCTGAGCCGGGCCGTCCGCCGGGCCCCGGCGCCCGGCGGACGGCGGGCGCTGCGGTGCTCAGGTCCGGGGGCCGCGCCGCTCAGGCCTGCGGTGGCTCCGGCACCTCGACGCCGCCCATCCACCGCGCCAGCCCGTCCCGGTCCACCAGGACCATGTGCTCCGCGCCCTCGCGGGCCGCGGCCCCGGTGAACCCGTTGGAGGCCACGAAGATCCCCTGGTAGCCCGCGAAGCTGCTGTTCAGGATCCCGATGAAGGCGCGGACGTCGTTCGGGGGCACGGGGTGGCGCCACCGCTTGCACTGGACCACCACCTCGCTCCCGCCGGGGGAGCGCGCGGTGATGTCCGCCCCGCCGTCGTCGGCCCCGCCGACCACGATGACCGCCGTGTAGCCGTGCACCCGCATCAGGCCCGCGACGTACTCCTCGAACTCCGTGCCGGACATCAGGTCCAGCTCCGACAGGTCGGTCCGCGCGAGCGCCCGCCTCTCCCGGGTCCTGCGCACACGGCCCACGGCCCACCAGGACAGGGCGGCCACCGCCACCGCCGCCGCGACCCACAGCAGGGGCCGCGGGGCGCTCTGGGCCACCCACGCGCCGACCATGAGCGCCACCACCGCGGCGAGCACGGCGCCGTGCCGGTGCCTCCACACGAACCGCCGTTCCCTCGTTCCGACGTCCACGTTCCTCCCGGGGGCAGGGTCCTCTGCCGGACCCCTTCCCCGGGAACGCCGTTCCTCACGGGGATCCGGGCCGCGGCCCTGTGGCGGTTCCCACGGAGCCGGGCGCTGCGCGACGGGGCGGTCCGGGGCCTTCGTCCCTGGTCCGCGGGCACCCCGGACGAAACACAGGCGTAACCGGCGGACTACCATGGCCGCGCGGTGTCGACCGGCAACGGCGGCAACCGTCCGGGGACAGTACCCACCGCCCCCGGGGCACACAAGGAAGTAGTCCGATGACGGTCATCAAGAACATCGCCGACTTCGTCGGCCGGTGGTTCGCCCTGCTGGTCCTGGCCGGAGCGGCCGTGGGCCTCGCGATCCCCGACCAGGCCGCGCTCGTCGCCCCGCACGTCTCCCTGCTCCTCGGCGTCATCATGTTCGGCATGGGCCTGACGATGCGCCCGGTCGACTTCGCGATCGTCGCCAGGCACCCCAAGGCCGTGGTCCTCGGCGTCCTCGCCCAGTACACGGTCATGCCGCTCCTGGGCTGGGGCATCGCCCACGCGCTCGGCCTGCCGCCCCTGCTGGTCGTCGGCATGGTCCTGGTGGGCTCCGCACCCGGGGGAACCGCCTCCAACGTCATCGTCTACCTCGCCCGCGGCGACGTGGCCCTCTCGGTGGCGATGACCTCCATCTCCACCATGCTCGCCCCGTTCGTGACCCCGCTCCTCGTGCTGGGCCTGGCAGGGTCCTCCCTGCCCGTCTCGGCCTCCGACCTCTTCCTGTCGATCCTCCAGGTGGTCCTCTTCCCGGTCGTCGCCGGACTGCTGCTGCGCATGGCGGCGAAGCGGTTCGTGGAGAGGATCCTGCCGGTCCTGCCGCTGGTGTCGGTCGTGGGCATCGTCCTCGTCGTCGCCGCGGTGGTCGGCGCCAACGCCGACGCGGTGCTGTCCACCGGACTCCTCGTCGCCCTGGCCGTGGTGCTGCACAACTCCCTCGGCCTGGGCCTGGGATACCTGGTCGGCGTGGTCGGCGGGATGCCCGAGAGCGCCCGGCGCGCGGTCAGCGTCGAGGTGGGCATGCAGAACTCCGGCCTCGCCGCCGCCCTCGCGACCGCGCACTTCGCCCCGCTCGCGGCGCTGCCCGCCGCGCTCTTCTCCGTGTGGCACAACCTGTCGGGCGCGCTCGTCGCGACCTACTGGGCCCGGCGCGCGCCCCGCGACGCGACAGGCACGGAGGAGGAGGCTGCCTCCACGGACGCGTCGCCCCGGGACTGACCCGCAGCGGCACGGAGGGACGGCGCTGTCACAGGGCGGAGGTCCTCCCGGGCGCCGGCCCTCCGCAGGGCCCACACCCGTGCGGTGGGCCGGACACCGGAGCCGATGCGCTCCCTCCGGTGGCCGGACCTCCGGGTACCGGCCGGGGCCTCCGCCCGGCAGCCCCGCTACGACGCGGCGGCGTGGGCGATGCCCTGGGCGCTGCTCCGCAGCATGTTCCGGCTGATCCACCCGAGCATGCGGCCGGCGATCCGACCCCGCACGGCGCTGGGCCAGTCCATACGCAGGTGCAGCCTGGCGTGGCCGCCGACCGGCTCGATGACGATCCGCACCCTGCGGGGGGTCTCGGACTCCGGGTTCCGCGTCCAGGTCACCTCGCGGCCGGGGACGCTGTGCGTGATCGCCTCGCGCTCCGGCTTCCCCAACATGCTGTACAGCTCCACGACCCCGCCGCCGAGCTGCCGGGACGGCACGTCGGACGGATCCCACTCGCCCCGGCGCCCCGGGTCGCTGACCAGCTCCCAGACCCGTTCCGCCGACACGGGCACCTCGAGGTCGTAGGTCGTGCACGCCCACCCCTCGGTCGGCTGCCCGTCGGCGTGGGAGCCGTCCGCCGAGGACGGCTCGGGGGTCTCCAGGGCCTCCACCGGCTCATCGAGGTCGCGCCGGAACTTGTCGGTGTCCACGCCCAGCTGGTCCAGCAGCCTGCGCACCCGGCCGCCCTCGTCGTCGATCAGTGCCGCGAGCAGGGCTGCGTCGCCCCCGCTCCACGGGCAGTCGAGCTCGATCTCCTCCAGGCGGGGGTTGAGCGGGAGGAGCCCCGGCCGCCCACCGCCGGAGGGGGGCGGCACGGGCACGTCGATCCCGAGCAGGGCGAGATCCTCACGGAGGATCCCGTCGATCGCCGAGCGTCCCTCGGACAGGTTCACCCCGGCGTTCATGAGCAGACGGGCGCCCGGGCCGCCGTTGACGAGTATCCCCAGGAGCAGGTGCTCGAAGCCCACCTCGTACCGGCCCGCGCGCGCCGCCTCACGGCTCGCGGCCTCGTCGATCACGGCCCGGTCGTAACTCCTGCTGAGCAGACCCTGCTTCGGCGACGGGTTCGTCATCCTTGTCCTCTTTCGGTCGCTTCGATATGACGCAGCCGTTTCCCGTACTTCTTGTGGACGGCCTGACGGGTCACCCCGAGCGCGGCGGCGATGGAGGACCACGACTCGCCCGATCGCAAGGCCTCCTCGACTTGCCGCAGTTCCAGGGAGTCGACCACCGCGCGCAACGAGGCGACGGCGCGCAGACCCTGTACGGGGGTCGACGTGTCCGATGCGACGGCTGCCAGTTCTACTGCGTCCATGGTGTCAACCTAGGTTGCGCGACTCTTGCTGTCAACCTGGGTTGCGCGTGTGCGTCCGGGTGGTCCGGAAGGAGGGCGCTCCGGGTGTCATGGGGGGTCGAAAACGACCAGGGGGACCGTTCCGTCGCCTTCGGTGTCGAAGCGCTACCCGTGTGGGACGGGGTTCATGTGTCCTCCCCATGGCCTGAACCGGACACGGCTCTTCCTGTGATCGGCGCACGACCCAGCGTGATTGTTGTCAGGCTTCATGTATGCCTGAGCAACGACGTCCGCTCTTCATCCCCTGCTCCGGGTTCCTCGCGCTCGCCCTCACCGCAGCCCTGGGAAACCCGCACGTGCTCCTCGCCCCCTGCGCGCCTCCCACGCAGACCGCCGCCCCGGCCCCCGTCCCCGCCCCCGCACCCGTCGACGAACGTGAGACGGCCGCCCGCCGCCGGGCCCGCGGCGGACACGACCGCGTCCGCGCGCTCACCCGCTGTCCCCGGCCCCCCAAGCGCCCCCTGGGCCGGGTCCCGCACCCCCGCTGCCACTTCGACTGACCCCCACCCAGACGCCGGCGCCCGGGGCCGTGGCGGACCCGGGCGTCGGCCCCAGGGGGTGTCACGGTGCGCCGACGAAGCGCCCTCAGACCTACTGCCCCGGGACAGCGCAGGCGTCGGCGACGGCGGCGGTGCCCTGGTGGGAGGGGCGCACCTCCGTGATGGGCCCGTCCTCCACGACGACCGTCGGAAGCATCGGGAAGCCGGTCCGCCGCCCGGCTGCGCGCACCCGCGTCGGCACCACGTCCGCGGCGAAGCAGGGCGCCGGCTCGGTGAAGTCGGCCCCGCCCGGGTCGCCCGCCGCCAGAGGGCGGGCCCCGGCCGCATACATGCCCTCCAGCTCTGCCGCGCCGCCCTGCCGGCAGGGGCCGCGCGTGTGCCGGCGGCGACCGGCCACCGTGTTCGGCGGGGGCCGGTTCCACCGTTCCGCCCGCCCCGAACCCCCGACGTCGGCCCCCGGCCGTGAGAGAAGGTGCGGGGCACCGTAGAGAAGTCGGGGTTCTGACACGAACACCCTTCGGTCCTGTGAGCTGCACTGTCAGCGCCGTGAGCCTGTTCGACTGTGGAACGAACACCCGACGGACAGGCAGACACCCCGCTGACAGGGCGACTCCGTCAGCTGGCCGTTGGCCGGGCAGGGGGCGTGTGCGCCGCGGTGACCGGCCACCGCGTTCGGCGGGGGACCGGCTCCACCGCTCCGAACGCCCCGACCTCCGGACGTCGGCCCTCCACTGTCCAGGAAGTCGTGCCCGAACCGCTTCCGCCCGGTCCGTCCCCGGGCTCCGCCGCCCTCCCGGTGCAGAACGATGCACGAGCCGGGTGTTGTGCCGCGCTCGTGCACCTTTGCGACGGATCGATGATTTTTTTCGCATATAAAGAAAACACCTGGTCAAGGAGGCAGGTCTCTGTCCTTCCATTTCTTTTGGCGTCCCCTCTCGTGTTCCCCTATGATGGTCACCCGGATGCGCCCGTCGGCGGTTTCCGAGATCGCTCCCCCTCCCCCCGAAGGACATTATGGAACTGGTTTTCGCTGCCGCCTCCGCCGCAGTCGCCCTCTTGGTGCAGACCGCGGTCAAGACCATCGGCGAAAAGTCGGGGAACGCCTCCTGGGGGGTGGCGAAGTCCGTGGTAGAGCGGATCCGGATGCGCTTCAGAGGAGACCAGGAGGCGGAGGAGGTGCTCGCGGCGGTGGAGACCCGCCCAGAGGAAGGCCAGGCCCAGGAATCCCTTCAACGGGTTCTCGCCTCCTACATGTTGCGTGACCAGCAGTTCTGTGACGAACTGGTGGAATTGGTCGAACGGGCGGCCGAGAAACCGGCAGGCGGGACGGGGATCAGCGCCTCCGTGATCAAGAATGCGAACGTCTTCAACGAGAAGGTCGAGATCTCCGGGGACTGGAACAGCCAGTAGCGGCCGGAACAGCTGATCCACCCGCCCGGGACTGTGTTCCGGGGCCGGTCCCGAAGGGACCGTACGCCGCCGGGAACGGCTTTTCGTCTGCTGCCCAGTGGCCGTAGGCCCCCGCGGGGCCGAGGCCGTCAGAGGCGTTCCTGCGGACGCTCACCTCCCGTTGACCGGTCCGAGCGCCGTGCACGGGTGGTCGACACACCATCCCCCTCCTCGCACGCCAGAGCGTCTGCGAGCCGTTGAAGGGTTTTCATGCCGCGGCCCGACGACCGTCGCCACGGAGGCGACTCCGAGACCCCTGTGCCCGACGCCGAGCCCCCCGAGAAGGTCGAGCGGCCCGCCTCCGGCGGGGAGGCATCGCCATCGGACGGGGACGACGCCCCGCTGTCGCAGGAGGACGCGTTCCACGCGCTCCGGCGCGACGCCTCCTCCTCGCGGGGCCACGCCGAGTCGGCCCGTATGTCGGCCATCACCGACCGCCTCCTGGAGCGACTGCAGGGAGAGGACGGGGGGCTGAGGATCGGCACCCTGGCGCTGTTCAACGACAGCGTCCGCTTCGGCGGCGGATTCCACACGGCGGGCGCCGCCGAGCCCTCCCTCCGAGGTGATGCGGGGGGAGGATCCCTCGACCTCTCGCCGGACCGGATCGACAACCACATCGACCACTTCGTCAGGCCCTCCGACTTCGACAGGCTCTTGCAGGTCCTCCTCCGCAACAGGGTGGTCGTCCTGGCCCGCCCGGACGGAAGCGGACGCGAGGCGGTGGCGGTCAACCTCCTCGCGGAGGCGATGGCGCTGCACGGCACGGTCGGCCAGGGACGCATCCTCCAGCTCGGTCCGGCCGAGGAGCCGGGGAGCACCGCCTGGAAGCCGCCGGGGAAGGGCTGCGGCCTCCTCCACAGGGTGCAGAGCGGCGCCCGTGGTGACGGCGCGGCCGGGGCCGCCGGGGACATCGACACGGAATGGGTCGAACGGGTCCGGGAAGCGCTGCAGGAGGCCGACTCCTACCTGGTGGTGGTCACAGGGCCCCCGCAGGGGACCCTCCTGAACACCGCGGCCCACACCGAGGTCGTCGTGGCGGGGGAGAGCGGGATCGACCCGGTCGCCATCGTGCGGAGGTGGGCCCTCGGGGAGTCCCCGGGGGCCGAACAGGTGCGTGAACTGACCGCCGGGCTCCGGGCCGCGGGGGCTCTCGACCTCCTGGAGCGCAACCCCCGCCCCCGTACCGCGGTCAGCCTGGCCGCCGCGGCGCGCGAGGGGCAGGACCTGGCGGAACTCGTCCGCCGACTCGGCGACCCCTCGACCCGTGTCCACGAATGGTTCGCGACCCACCGCTCCCCGGAGGCGGTCGGCTTCGCGCTGTCGGCGGCCGTCCTGCACGATGCCCGGTACCTGATCGTCTCCGACGCGGCGGTCGCCCTGTACCACCTGCTCGCGGAGGAGCGGGAAGGCCCGCCCCCCTTGCGCTTCCAGGAGACGCTGCCCACCGCGCACCCCTGGATCGTTCTCGCTGAACCCGAGGACGGGAGCCCGGGACACCCCAGGGTCAGGTTCCGCGAGCCCCGTACGCAGCAGGCTGTGCTGGTACACGCCTGGAACCACCTGGACGGTCAGCGCTCCAGCCTGGTGCGCTGGCTGCGGCAGCTGGTCACCCACCAGGACGTGGACGTGCAGGCCCGGGCATGCGTCGCCACCGCCGTCATCGCCGCCCAGGACCTGGACCACGCCCTGCACCGGTTCCTCGACGGCTGGGCCGGCCACACCTCCGCACGCTCCAGGCGCGCTGCGGCCACCGTCCTCGGCGTGGTGAGCGAGGACCCGGACCTGACCGATCAGGTGTGGGACCTGCTCTACACGTGGGCGGACCGTCCCGGCACCGCGGTGGAACGGCGCATGGCCGCGACCTCGGCCCTGGTGGCGGGGGGCCCTCCGGGACGGAGGGACCCGGAGGCGGCGATGGAGGTCCTCCTCGCGGCCCTGGGGGACGAGGGGTCCTGGGACGCGCTGACCCACGTCGCCGAGGCGATGGCCTCCCTGGCCGGACGCGACCGGGCCGGACACGTGCTGGGCGCCCTCCTGGACTGGTCCCGGCCCCAGGACGACTCCGCCCTCGTGCTCAAGTCGCTCCTGGCCTTCTGCTACGTGGCCGGTACCGCGGCGGACCCCGGCCCCGAACGCGCGGGGCGGGGCCGCGGGAGGCGCAACCCCGCCGCGCCACCGCTGCTCCTCGAGCAGTCCGACCAGCACCTCGCGGCCCTGACCGAGCTCTGGCGGCGCGCCCTGGCCCGCAAACCCGTCCAGGAGGTCGCCCTCGACGTGCTGAGGGAGTGGGTCGGCCACGCCGAACGCTCCCCCCGGGGCCACGAGTCCGTTCTCCGGCTGCTGAAGGGCGTCGCCTCCGGGGGGCGACGCCACCGGGACCGGATCCACTACTGGCTCGGCCAGTGGGCGGCGGGCAGCGGAGAGGGAGCAGACGCGGCCGCGGACCTGCGGCGCGCGGTCTGAAGACGTCCGAGGGCTGCCAGGCCCCAGCAGGAGGGAGCGACATGGAGCAGTTCAGCTACGACCCGGTACTGCGGCAGGAGGAGATCCAGCCCTTCCGGCTGTTCAAGCCGATCCAACCGCCGGAGCACGGGACCGCGATGGTACTGGAGCCGCAGCGCGGCGACGCGCTCCTGGTACGGCCGGGGGAGCCCGTGCCGGACGCCCGCTTCGGCGTCTACCAGAGGATGTCCCTGGTCGACACGACCGAGCACCGGCTGGCGTTCGCGGTGACCCTGGTCAGCCGGGACCCGTCGTTCGGGTTCCGGGCCGCGGTCACCCTCTCGTGCCGGGTCGCCGACCCCGTGGCCGTCGTCCAACGCGGTATCCGGGACATGGCCCCCACACTCAGGGGGCCGCTGCGCGGCATGCTGCGGGAGGTCTCGCGCCGCTACGACATCTCCGAGTTCCACGAGGGCGAGCAGGCGCTCAACGAGGCCGTCGGCTCCTTCCACGGGGACTCCGCCATCAGGCTGCGCCGGATCGTCGTGGAGCTCCAGCTCGACGAGGACGAGATCACCACGGGCGGTCGCGCCTACCGGGACAAGCTCCGGGAGCAGCGGCTGGACTCCATGGGGCGCTCCTACAACCTCAGGCTCCTGCGGGAGGAGGGCCCCGAGGCGCTGATCGCCGGGATGCTGGAGAAGGAGGGGGACCGGGCGGTACTCGAGTGGATCCGCTCGGAGGAGACCGCCGACCGTGCCGAACTCATGCGCGCGCTGGAGGTGGTCATGGAGCACAACGAGGGCGAGCGCGAACCCTTCGACACCGCGGAGATCGAGCGGACCATCGTCGACAGGCTGGTCGACAGCCGCTCCAGGACCACGGGCGGCATCGGCCGTGTGAGGGGGACCAGGGGTGGAGCCGCGCTCCCGGAGCCTGTCCGCCCCCGTGAGCTGGGAGGGGCCCCGGATGAGCCGGAACGCACCGTGCGGGCCGAGTTCGAGGGCCCCGCCCCCTCCGGGCCGCCGGAGGACGAGCCCCTTCCCGCGGCCGGTACGCCACCGGAGGAGGAACCTCCCGCACGGCCGCGCGGTCCGGGGGGATCCCCGCGCGCGGGCACGGACCGCGGTGACGGCCGTCCCCGCACCAGCCGCGTGCGCGGACTCCGGCCCGAGGGCGGGGGCCGCGGGTGAACGGCGAGCCGGATCCGGTAGCGGCCGTCTCCTCCGCCGGGACCACGCGTTGGCTGATGGAGGAGCCCGGAGTACGCGCCTGGGGTGTGTGGGCGGAGAAGATTCCGGAGTGCGGGGAGGACGCGGAGCCCCTGCTGGAACACCACAGGCCCACGTGGCGCGGGGTCGTCGGGGTCTTCGACGGGGCGGGCGGGGCCGGGCACGCGGCCGCGGACGCCGACCGCTTCGGAAGGAAGGTCACCAGTGCGTGGGTCGCCTCCCGTGTGGCCGCCCTGGCCACCAGGGAGTGGTTCCGCGGCATCGTGTCACGGCCCGGACCCGTCCACCGGGCCGAGGTCGAGGAGCTCGAGGACCGTATCGGTGACGCGCTGAAGCTGATGCGGCCCAAGGAGCGCACCCGTCTGGTCGGCAGCATGGTCCGCTCCATGCCCACCACGATGGCGGCGGCGACCTACGAGCTGGTCGGCGGCGAGGTCGAGGCCAGGGTCCTGTGGGCGGGAGACTCCCGGGTCTACGCCCTCGACCCCGTCGAAGGCCTCCGGGCGCTGACCCGCGACCACACGGAGGAGCAGGACGCGCTGGAACAGTTGCGCCAGGACCCGCCGATGGAGAACATCCTCAACTCCTCGAACGACTGGCGCCTGCACTCCGCACGGGTCCGGCTGCCGCGGCAGTGCCTGCTGGTGTGCGCCACGGACGGGTTCTTCGGCTACGTCGAGGCCCCGCACCTGTTCGAGCAGCTGCTCCTGGAGTCCTTGGAGGCGGTGACCCGGCAGGAGGAGCTCAGCGGTGAGCTGGAGAGGGCGGTGCGCTCCTACACCGGCGACGACGCCTCCCTGGCCGTCGTCGCCTTCGGGTTCGAGGACTTCGACGACATGCGCGACGGCTTCCGCGACCGGCTGCACACCCTGCACAGGGAGTTCGACCCGCCGCCCCGCGAAGTGGACCAGGAGACGTACCGCGCCTGGCAGGAGGCGTCGTGGCGACGCTACCGGCCGGCGTACGAGGCGCTGATGCCGAGCGAACGGGAGTGGGCGGAGTGAAGCTCGACGACGTGATCAACGGCTACCGGATCACCACCCAGCCGACCAACGCCGGCGGCGGGAAGTGCATGTGGGCCTTCGCCGAACGGGACGGCCGGGAGTACTTCATCAAGCGCTTCCTGGACCCGAAGCGCCCGAAGGACTCCTCCGGTCCGCCGAGCCGGAGCGCCAGGATCCGACTCCATGCCTGCGAGGAGTTCGCCGACCGGCACCGCCACATCATGGCCGCCCTCGAGCCCGACCAGGCGGGGGGCGGGAACCTGGTGCTCGCACAGGACTTCTTCTGCGAGGGCAGCACCTACTACAAGGTCACCGAGCGCATCGACACCTCCAACCTGGACAGCCCGCACACCCTGAGCTCCGGCAAGAAGTCGATCCTGCTCAAGACCCTGGGGCACAGCCTGCGGCAGCTGCACGACATCGAGGTCGTCCACGGCGACCTCAAGCCGGACAACGTGCTGGTGCAGAAGGCGACCGTGTTCCACACCGCGAAGCTGATCGACTTCGACGACGCCTTCGTCAGCGGCAGTCCGCCCGGGCGCGAGGAGATCGCGGGCGACGTCCTCTACGCCGCCCCGGAGTGGCTGCGCTACGTCCAGGGCGAGGAGGGGACCGGACCGCAGCTCCTGACCACCGCCTCCGACATCTTCGCCCTGGGCCTGCTCACCCACCTCTACCTGACCGGCGGCCTGCCGGCCTTCCCCGACGCCCACGACAGCCCCGCGGAGGCGGTCAACGCCGGAGCCGCACTGGTGCTCGACCCCCGCCTGGCGCCCGGCATGCGGGTCCTGATCGGCCGGATGTGCGCCGTCATGCCGGGGGAGCGGCCGGGCGTCGGAGCCTTCGTCAGTGCCCTGACCCCCGAGTCCTGCGAGCTGGGGCCCGTGGCAGCCGAGCCCCCGCGGCGGCCCGTCCGCACGGAACCGGAGCCGGCGGCTCCCCCCGCCGGAGAAGGCCGCAGCCGCCTCCGCACCAACATCGGAGGGTCCGAGCCCTCCGCCGACGGCGGTGGCGGGGAGCCCAGGCGCCGCTCCGACTCCGCACGTACCTCCCGGGTGCGCATCAACTGGTCGTGACCCCCGGTGCGCATCCCAGCAGGGAAAACCCGTTCCGACAACCCAAGGAGCCCCCGATGAATGCCCAGAGCAACGGAAACCTCGCCTACGCGGTCGACATCGTGTTGTGCGTCGACGTCACCGCGAGCATGGGACCGGTCCTGGAAAAGGTGAAGAAGAGCGCGCTGGGATTCCACTCCCGGCTCAGCACCGTCATGGGGCAGAAGAGCAAGGCGATCAGCCAGCTGCGCCTGCGGATCATCGCCTTCAGGGATTTCGCCGACAACCCGGACGACGCGATCGAGTCCACGGAGTTCCTCACGTTCCCGGAGCAGGAGGGCGACTACGAGAACTTCGTCCAGGGCCTCGAACCCGTCGGCGGCGGCGACATCCCCGAGTCCGGCCTCGAGACGCTCGCGCTGGCGATCCGCTCCCCCTGGGAGACCGGACTCGACCGCCGCAGGCACGTCATCGTCCTGTTCACGGATGCCTCCGCCCACCCGCTCGGCGACCCCGACGCCACCTCCGTGCAGGGGTACCCGGCCGACATCCCCCGCTCCCTGGAGGAGCTGTTCGAGGAGTGGGGCTACTCCCGCAGCCAAACCTCCCGCATGGACAACTCGGCCAAGCGCCTGGTGCTCTTCGCCCCGGACGTGGAGCCGTGGTCCGAGATCGCCGAGGAGTGGAACCTGACCATGCACTTCCCCTCCCGCGCGGGCGACGGCCTGGAGGAGTTCGAGATGGACGAGATCATCAACACCATCGCCAACAGCCTGTGAGACGACCATGAACAACCGGATCCTCGGGCTCTTCAAGGACGGCCCCGAACGCGGAGGCGCGCACCGCGCCTCCGGCCCGGCCCCTCCCAGGCCCTCCTTCGACGAAGAATTCAGGGGGGTGCGCGTCTGCCTCATCGGCAACCGCATCTACTTCGACTGGGGCGACGGCGAGCAGACGGCGCTGAACATGGAGCGGTGCGACCAGCTCATGCTGGGGGACTCCTCCCGGGAGACCCCCCGCAGGCTCACGCTGCGCTTCCGGCTCGACCGACCCCTCCACGACCGGGACGATCCCGCCGACGACATGGTCCTGATCAAGGTGGGGCTGCGCGACAGCAGCGACAGGAGGCTGGCCAAGGAACTCTACGAGCACCTGGTGGGACGCTTCGCCCGGCTGCGACCCCCGGCGGAGCCCGACGGCCACGACCTTCCGGGCGCGGCCGGGCCGACGGAGGAGCCCGTTCCCGAGCCCGAGGAAGCAGGGTGGCACCCCGGCGACGCGGCGCCGATCGGGAGGCGTGCGGAGCCCCCGCACCCGATGGCACGGCTCCAGTTCGGCGAGGACGGGCCGCAGCACCGCCCCCCACCGGCGGACTTCCTCGTTCTGGATGAGGACCGTGCGCCGGCCCGTGGGCGCCGCCACCGGCACTCCGGGCATCCGGGGCGCACCGGTCCCGGAGGGCCGGACGCGGCGAAGGAATGGGCGGGATTCGTGCCGGGGCTGCGCACCAGGGAGCTGCACGAGGAGTTCTTCCGCCGCGCCGGGGGAGCGGACCCCAGGTGACACAGGAGACGTGGCGCTGCTACGCCTGCCAGACGTTCAACGAGACCAGCCGCAAACGGTGCCAGGTGTGCGGCGAGGCCGTGAAGGAGGAAGCCTCCGCCGCTGCGCCGCCGGTACCCACGTGGCGCTGCCACGCGTGCGACACGTTCAACCCCGGAACGGTCCTGTCCTGCGAGCTGTGCGACATGGCCCGCGACGTGACCGCGAACATCCCGCGGCCGGCCCCGAAGAAGCCGCCCCCGCGCCCGAAGGCGTCCGCCCGTGCCACCGCGGCCGCGCCGGCCGAGCCGACATCACCGCCCCGCCGTCCGAGCCCGCCGCGGCCGCCGCCGGAGAAGGTGTCGGCGCCACCGGTCGAGGAGGAGATCTTCTTCCCGCCCACCGTGTTCCCGTCGCCGCCGCGGACCGCCGCGGTCCCGCCCTTCGTGCCGCCGCCACCGCCTGCAGCGCCTCCGGGAGGGTGGAGCACCCCCGGCTACACGGCTCCCCCTGTTCGGACGAGCAGGAGCGGATGCGGCAGGTGGATCGCGATCCTCGCCGGGCTCTTCGTCCTGTTCCTCCTCGGCAGGGGCTGCCTGGCGCTCCTCACCACCGTCGCGGACGTCGGGGACCGAACCTACGAGGACACGTCGACGGCGGGGGAGCCGTGCCCCTCACGGATCGCCGACCGCATCTCCGGCAGCGGACGGCCGGTCCTGGTGGAGGCCTACGAGACCGAGCGGCACCGCATCATCCTGTGCCGCGACACCGGCGGGCAGGTCTACTACCACGGGGAGGCGCTGGAGTCGGGCGAGGAGGGGATCCTCATGCCCGCGGAAGCGACCTCGGACGGGTACATCGCCAGGAACGAGACGTACTCGTACGAGATCACCGGTGACACGGTGATCGTCGCCAACAACGGCGACGAGCTCAGCCGGTACGCCCTGACCCCGTGGGACGACCCGGTGTGACCGTGGGGCCTGACATCGGAGGCGGTCTTCCTGTGCGGAGGGGGACCGCCTCCACAGCTCCACCGGTCCTGGAGGCCGGAGGCAGGCCCCTCCCCGCCCCGGCCGTGAGAGAAGATGCGGGGGAACCGCATAGAAGTCGGGGTTCTGACACGAACGCCCTTCGGGCCTGTGAGCTGCACTGTCAGCGCCGTGAGCCTGTTCGACTGTGGAACGAACACCCGACGGACAGGCCGACCCCCGCCGACAGGGCGACTCCGTCAGCGGGCCGTTGGTCGGGTGGGGGTCGTGTGCGCGCCTTCCGGTTCGAGCCGTGGAGCACGGAACCCCGCCTGCTGACTCACGGCAGGCGGGGTCGAATGCTTCGAGGGAGTGTCAGGGGAGGTCTCTCCGCGCGGTGCCGAGGAAGGCCTGCCACTCGGGGGCGGGGAAGGTCAACAGGCCCAGCTCACGGTTCTTGGTGTCCCGCATCGCTGCTCCGACCCTCAGCTCGGCAACCTCGACACAGTGACTTTCGGTTGCACTGTAGGAGGATTTGCGGAACTCCATGTCAGACCTCTTTCAGCAGCTTCTTGAGCGCCTTGATTGTCTCAGCCTCACCGAGTGCCGACCGAGTGAGGGAGGCGAAAACCCGGCGGTAGTCGGTGAGCTCCGCTTCCTTCTCCAAGAAGTTCCCGCCTGTGCGTCCTTCCAGGTAGACGAGGGAGGGATCGCGGCTGTCGGAGTAATCGAGGATGACAAAACCAGAACCCATCGATGCATGCAGGCCAGCGCTGAGCGGAAGTAGTTGCAGGGTTATCCGGTTGAGAGCTTCGCCTGCTTCGATAAGTCGCATGATCTGGGGTTTTGCTATTTCTGGTGTCTGGGAGAGCCGGAGCAGGGTGCTCTCGTCCACGATGGCCAAGAGGTCGAGGTCTTCACTGATGAGCGCTTGACGTTCCAACCGTGCGGAGACGACACGTTCGATGTCCGCCTCGGTGACCGCGCCACTCGCCCTGGCAGAAGCCGCCGCATAGTCGGCTGTTTGCAGCAAACCGGGTATGACAGCGGGCTGGTAGACGCTGATGGTGGAGGCCTCGGCCTCGAACCCGAGGTAGTCGACGTCGAGGACATCGTTGTAGCTGTGCCACCAGCCCTTCTGGCGAGCTTGTCGGCCCAGGGCGAGGACGGCTTCGACCCGCACGGGATCTTCGATTCCGTACAGGCGCATGAGGTCCCTGAGGGCGCTGGGATCAGTACCGTGTCTTCCGCTTTCGAGGTGGTTGATCCTTCCCGCGGCCCAACCGAGTTCCTTCGTGACCTGCGAGGTCGACTTCCCGGTAGCCTCGCGCAGCCTGCGGAGTTCGCGGGCCAGGCGGCGGCGCCGCACGGTTGGTGAAGGCCTGTTTCCCATGGGGGAGATGCTAGCGGCCGGTGAACCAGACATACCTGTCAATTTAGGAATCCTACTTGATCTCATCAATTGATGGCTTCATGATGATGTCTACAGCGTCCTGAGACGACAGAGCTCAGTGACGTTTGGGTTCTCATGTGATCCTGAAGGGCACTGTCATGACCGTTGAACAGCGGATACGCAAGCATGCGAGTGGTGGCACCGATGGCGCGCCTCCGGACCTCTGGTCCCGGTTCGGGGCGCGGGTACGGGCCGCGCGGGAGAGCGCCGGGATCTCCCTCCAGCAGGTCGGCTCGGACCTGGTCACCGACCACCGAAAGATCAGCCGGATCGAGGAGGGGGACCAGATCCCCGACCTGCGCACGGCGATGGGCCTGGACCGGGCGCTCAACGCCGAGGGAGTCCTCTGGGACGCGTGGGCGCAGACCCACATCACCACGCGGCTCAAGGAGGGCGCGACCGTCGCCGACCTCCTGGAGCAGGTCTTCCAGCTGCGCGCCTACGCACCCCTGATGATTCCCGAACCCTTCCTCACCGGCGACTACTCCGGGGCCCTCGACCGGATCGAACGCCCTCTGGAGGACCACCGCCGGCTCAAGGACCGTCCCCGCATCGGCAGCCACTACACCACCGGTTCCGGACCGCCCTACTTCGGGCTCGTGGTGGACGAGGCCGCACTCACTCGCGTCGTTGCCGACGCCGGAGTCACACGGCGTCAGCTCGAACACCTGCATGAGCTCACCACACGCGAACGCGTCGCCCTCCACGTCATCCGCGAGGACGTCACCCACCACCCCGGCCTGCGCGGCGCGTTCTGGACGCTGTCCTTCTCGCCCCGGCACGCGCTCGCCTACACCCCGCACCCGCGCGGTCCCGGCCACCTCGTCACGGACGCGGTCCAGGTCAAGGGCTACTCCGACCTCTTCGCGACCCTCCAGGGCGTGGCCCTGCCCGCCCACGAGTCGGTCCGGCTCCTGGAGAAGGCCGTCGAACGGCTCGCACCCCCCGCGTCGGCTCCGAACCCCGGCACGGCCGTGCCTTCCCCGTCGTCCCCCGGCAAGCCCTTCCCGGAAGCCGAGCCCCGGGCGCTGACCACGGGACACGTTCCGGCGCACGTGTTCGGTCACTGACAGGTCCGGGCCCCCGACGTCCGGAGCGCTATGCCCCCCGGACCCCTGTTCCATCCCCCACGTGCCCCTGGCCGGGCATGAATGAGCTCTGGCGGGTGGGTCGAAGCACCCCCAGAGCACGGCCAGCGTCAACCCCTCTAACAAAGGAAACACTGACATGGCCATTGTGCCGCAGACCGCCACGTCCGCCTACCCGGGGCGGTCCTGGAACGCCCGCCTGTACCCCGGTACCCTCGCCATCACCGCGCGCTTCCGCGAGGACCTCCGCCACGACCTGGCCGAACTCGCCGGAAGCGCTCCCGACCTGCTGGACGACCTCCTCCTGTGCGGCAGCGAGATGTTCGCCAACGCGGTCAACCACACGCGCCCCGGCCGCGCCGACGGCCGGGTCGTCCGCACCCTGTCCGTCCCCGCCGCCACCGACCGCGGGACCACCCTGCGCCTGTCCGTCATCGACGACGGCCTTCCTGACGACAGCGCCGGGCTTCCCCGCATCCCGGTGCAGCGCACCGCCCAGGAGTGGGAGGACGCCGAGTGCGGCCGGGGCCTGCTGCTCGTCTCCAACCTCGCCGCGGCGTGGGGAACACGCGCCGTCGTCGACTTCCCGTTCTGCGGCGCGCTGGGCACGGTCGTCTGGGCCGAGTTCACCCACACCGCCTGTTCCTCCGGCCTTGCGGCGGGGTGCTGATGAGCGCCGAACCCTCCATCCGCGTCCGCCAGGTTCTGGACACACCTCCGGGGCAGTGCTCCGCGCACCCCGCCGCGGCCCATCCACGTTCTGAGGCCCCGACCGGTCGCAGCGCCCGCGAACAGCGGCTCCTCGCCCAGATGCGCGACAACCCCCGCGTCGCCTACCGCCTCGAACACGGCGTCCTGCCCGCCTGGATGGAGATCCAGGACGCACGCCTGGCCCAGAGGCCCGCGGTTCCCGCGCCCCCGCCGTCCCGTCCGGCCGTGCTTTCGGTGCCGCGCCCACGCCCCGCCTCCGACGACGGACCTTCGTCACCGGTGCCCGCCCCGCGCCGGACACGATCGCCCCTGCCCCGCCGACCGCACAGCCACCGCAAGCCGCGTCGCCGGGCCCGCGCCGCCTGGCGCCTGACCGCCTACACCCTCGCCACCGCGGCCGGCGCCCTTGCCCACCACCTGTCTACCCTCGTCCTCTGACCCTCGACACGCCCCGGGCCGGGTGGCTTCCGCTGCCCGGCCTCGCGGGTCGTGGTGGCGTCCAGAGCTCAAGATCCTGAAAGACTGAACCCATGCAGGACAACCGGTTCTCGCTCACCCGGGTGCGATTGAAGCACTACAGGAGCATTGCGAAGACCGACGTCAGGCTCGGCGATCTGCTCTTCCTGGTGGGCCCCAACGGCTCGGGCAAGAGCAACTTCCTCGACGCGCTGAGACTGCTCTCCGAAGCTCTCCAGACTTCGCTCGACCAGGCCTTGCGCAGTCGGGGCGGGACGGCGGAGGTGCGTCGCCGTTCCACCGGTCATCCGAACCACTTCGGTATCGACCTGGAGTTCCGGGGATCTGACTTCTCGGGCTCGTACGGCTTCGAGGTCGGCGCTGTCCAGGGCGGCGGTTCCAGGATCACTCGCGAGGAGTGCCGCGTCCACACCACCGGCGAGGGCGAGTCCCGACACGGATACTTCAAGATCCGAGGAGGGAAGCTGGCGGAGCAGTCGGAGCCTGTCATGCCTCCCTCGAGTGAGAAGCGGCTGTACCTGGTTTCCGCTGCGGGCATCGGCATCTTCGAGCGGGTCTTCGAAGGCCTCGCCGGCATCAACGTGTTCAGCCTCAACCCCGACGCCATGCGAGATCCCCAGACACCGGACTCGGGGGAATTCCTTCGCAGGGACGGGTCCAACATCGCGAGCGTCCTGCACAGGCTGGAGAACACCGCGCAGGGCCGTATCGAGGACTACTTGCGGTACATCGTCCCCGGGATGCGCGGGGTGTCGCGCAAGGACCTCGGCAACTGGGAGACCCTGGAGTCCGCCCAGGACGTCCAAGGCTCTGACAACCCGTGGCGTTTTTCGGCCCGGTCCGTCTCCGACGGCACCTTGCGTGCTCTGGGGGTCCTCGTCGCGCTCTTCGCCGGCACCGGGCCCACACTGAGCACCATCGGGATCGAGGAACCTGAGAGCGCTCTGCATCCAGCGGCTGCCGGTGTTCTTCTGGACGCCCTGCGCGACGCCGGCGAACGACGGCAGGTCATCATCACCAGCCACAGCCCGGACCTGCTGGACCGGGACGACTTCGGGACCGAAGAGCTCTGCGTGGTCCGTTCCGTGGGAGGTGAAACGAGGATCGGACCGATCGACACGGCCGGTGCCATGGCGATGCGCGAACACCTCTACACCCCGGGCGAACTGCTCCGCGCCGACCAGCTGCTCCCCGAACCGGAACCGCTCTCCCCGCCGTTGAAGGGGAACTGAATGCCGCAGGTGACGATCGCCCCCATTGTCGAGGGCCACGAGGAGATGCCCACGGTCCGCACCCTCATCGACCGGATCAGTCGTGAACCGATCGGCACCTACGTCGAGGTGGCTCAGCCGCTCCGGCTCGCTCCGGCGAATGAGCGCGCCCGACAACCGTTCCACGTGGGACAACTGGAAAAACAGCTAGGGAGTCAGTATGGAGACCGCCAGAGTTCGGGGCGCGAAGGTGCTCCTGCCCAGCGACGACGAGGCCCCGGTGGCCTCGTGGACGTATCCGAACCCGCTGGAGGAGGAGAGGGTTGCCAACACCGACTTCCGGTCGGTGGACCTGTCCTCACACCGCTTGGTGGACGTGACCGTCGATCGGTGCCGGTTCCGCGCGTCGAGGCTGATGGGGGTATCGCTGGTGCGGGTGTCCCTGCGGGATGTGGTCTTCGAGGGCTGCCAGTTCGACTACGCCACCTGGACCCGGGTCCGGGTCGTGAGCGATGTGGCGTTCGTGGGCTGCTCGTTCAAGGAGACCGTGTTCGAGGGGTGCGATCTGCGGGATGCGGTCTTCGACGACTGTGCTTTCGGCGTGGATCTGCAGGGGACCTCTCTGGTCGGCGCGGACCTGCGGGGCTGCGACCTGTCGGGGTTGTCGGGGCTGGCGTCGTTGCGCGGGGCCGAGGTGAGCGCGATGCAGTTGCGTCAGCTCAGCGAGGTCATGGTCCGAGACCTGGACCTGACCGTGTCCGAGGTGCCGCTGTAACCGGTCCGCGCCGGCCGAGGCCGTCCCTGGCCCGCCTTCCGTGCAGCGCGGAACTGTCCACCGCCCGCTCCCGACGGTGTGAAGTCGTCGAAGCAGATACCAGTGGATGGTGGGGAGGGCCTTGGACCGATCGCCGGGTGCCGTTGTCTGCACGGTCTTCCCCGACTCGTCGCCGCGGATCCTGCCGTGTCCACAGAACCGAGGCCTCACAGGCGTCGGGTGTTGAACCGCTCCTGGAGCTGACGCAGAGCGTTCTCGTCAATGGTGGAGGCGACCCCGGAGCGCTGTGCGAGTACCGCGGGGGTCGGGTGCCCCGGCTGGATCCGCTTTCCGCTCCGCCGCGCTTCGCCTGGAGCCTTGTCTGTCGAAGGAACCGGCCGTCCCTGCCGGGGGACGAGGGGAACACGTGACGGGGCACGGTCATCCTGCACCTGAGGGCCGACCGGGGCCTCATGCGCTTGAGGTGCGCGCAGTGCGGTGGTTCGCTCCTTCGCCCTCGGGACCAGGACGGCTTTGGGCAGCAGACCTCTCAGAGCCTTCCCGCTCACCTCCAGCAGCTCGTCTGCCTCGTGTCGGTACCGGGTGATGCCGATGTCGCTGGTGTTCAGGACCTGCCTGAGCCGGGTACTGTACTCGCGGACGTCCCGCCACTTCCGTTGCTCCAGAGCTGTGCGCAGACGGCCGATGAACGGGTGAGGCAGGACCTCGCCGGGAGTGCGCACCCCAGGGGACCGTGGGGCCGGCACGGCCTGGGCCTGCTGCGTTTTCCCGGGCAGTGTCACCGCAGGCGGTTCCGTGGGCCGCTTCATCTCCAGGGAGCACTCCTCGATCGGACGCCACCAGGTCCGGCCTTCGAGGGAGGTCGTTCCGACATCGACCTTCCGCTCGAAGCCCTCGGTCCGCATGCGGAAACGAAGGGCGTGCCCCTCGGACCGGGTGAGCCGGTGGACCAGCTCGGTGTTGTCCCGCACGAACCAGGCCTGTGGCCTGTCGGCCCCTTGGTCGAGCAGGCGTCGGACACCGGGGCCGATGCGCTCGGTGAACTCGAAGAGGATCGCCGGACCTTTGCCGGTGGCCGGCAGGGTGAGCCGGTGACAGGTGCCGCCGTTCTCGAAGTCGCCCTCGAAGAGCGCTCTCCGCCGGGGCAGGCCCTGGGCGTCGAGCCAGCGGTTGACCTGTTTGCCGGCGAAGAGGTGGTCGGCGCTGTCGAACCCACCGTGCTGGCGGGTGCACTGGTTGGTGCTGGAGTGGTGCGCGAAGTGCGCCACCTTCTCCCGGTAGATCTTGACCCCCACTTGACCACCGCAACCGCCGAGCAGCTCGCCGCACCAGAAAGTGGCGTCCTGGTACCGGTCCCTGAAGCCCAGGGCCAGGTGTCGTTCCATGGGGAGGAACACGGGCTCATCGGAACGGCGCCCGCCGAGAGTCGCGGTCTGGACCAACCGGTGATCGTAGGTCATGGAGAACGAATAGCAGCGGGTCGGCGGGTCCGGTAGGGGCCGAGTCCGGTTGGCCGGGTTCGGTCATGCGGTGAACCGGTTGTGTCGCGGGGGCGGCCCTTGCTGCGAGGGAGGATCCGGATCGGGGCGTGTGAGTTGGGCGTCGGTGCTACGGCGACCACTTCAACCCGGGGTCGTACGGGAGCTCAGCCCGCGTCAGGGAGGTCGGCATGGGCTCGGAAGGCGAGGCGTCAGCGGACGGTCGGCATTCCGTGCGCTGACACAGGGCAGACGCCGCTCCGACAGGCTTGCCGGCGCAGGGTGGCTTCCCAAGCCTCATCGAGACATGCCGGACGGGCTCGGTGAGCTCTACGCCGAGTACCGTACCGTTGACGGGGACATCTTCGACACCTGCGCCGACGTGGCCCTGGACGCTTTCCTGGCCGCTGTGGAAGAGGGCGATGCCCGATGTTCCCAGGTATGGAGCGAATGGAGCATCCGTGAGGGGCGAGAGACCTACGCCTACCTGACGACCGACGAGCTGCTCACCGAGTTCGCGGTCACCTCCGGGCAGGCGTCCCACGACCGTCTGACGGTGCTGTTGCCTTCCAGTGCTACGGACATCGTGGTCCGGCAGCGCCACTACTACAACCGGTACCTGTCCAAACGGCTCGCCAACCCCTTGTGGGACGCCAAGCAGCTTGTGCTCTTCCGTAACATCCCGATGTCGGATTCTGTGATGCTGACCGAGGCGCTGACCGGTGTACGAGAGTCGTTCGGCAAACACAATCTCACCCGCGTGTACGCGGCCCTCGCCTCTGGAAAGGAGTGGTCTTCGGTGGCTCTGATCGAGGTTGAGCGCAAGCGGGTACTGGAAAATCGCCAGGTCCTGGAGCGGTGCTTGGAGGATTTCGGGTTTGTCACCACGGGGCCTGTGGTGGAGGTCGACACCTACTACAGCCGGCCCGACGTCGATTACTTGGAGACAGTCGAGTGCTTGCGGGTCCGAGAGCGTGAGAGCGGGTGCGAAGTCACCTACAAACCCGCATCCAGCGCCACCACCCACGGCCCCGGAGGCGTCGCGGCCAAACAGGAGACGAACGTGGCGCTGGCGGACGCGGCTCAGGCCGAGCACGCCCACGGCCTACTGGAGGCGCTGGGCATGGTCCTGCTGGCCCGTGTGGAGAAGGCGCGCACCTGCTATTGCACCCCTGAGCGGCCGGAGCTGTCGGTAATGGTGGACACAGTCACGGGCCTGGGGTCGTTCGTGGAGACCGAGATCGTCTCCGAAGAAGCCCGGGAAGAGATCGTTCTCAGCCTGGAGGAGACGGAGCGGCTCCTGGGGCTGTGGTCCCATCCGGTGGTGGCACTTCCGTACCGGGACCTGGTCCTGGGGGATGGAAGGGCGAACCCGGCGAACATGACCGGTTCCGTCTCGGGATCGTCCGCCTCCTCGATCTTGTCCCAGCCGTGGCCGGGGCCCATACCGGGGGCCTAATCCTGGGCCCCTCCGGTGGACCTCTGCGAATGCGCACTGTTGACTGCACCAAGTAGATGGTTCTCCGGGCAGGAACTGCCCGTGGTCGAGAGGCTTGGCGCATGCAAGATCTTCGACAACAGCTGATGGAGGGGCAGGCTGACGTCCCCCGCGTGGGAACCCTCGTGCAGATGGAGGGCAGGTTCCCGCCCTGTCTCGTCCGGGACGCCGCAGGCCACGAGGTCGAGCCCATCACCCAGTACCTGAGGGACCTTGCCCTCAGCGACATGAGCCCTCTGACCTGCCGCAGCTACGGCTACGACCTCCAGCGCTGGTTCCGGGTTCTGTGGGCCCTGGACATCGGTTGGGAGGAGGCGACGGGCGCCGAAGCCGATGTGCTGGTCGGCTGGATGAAGTCGACGCGGAACCCGCAGCGGCGGCGGACCCGGCCTGGACAAACAGCGCCCGGCACGGTGAATATCCGCACGGGCAAGCCCGCCCTCGCCGCCAGGTACGCACCGACCACGATCAACCACACGCTGACGGTGGTCCACGGCTTCTACACCTTCCACGCGCACTACGGCCGAGGCCCGGAGGCCAACCCGATCCCTTCCTCCAGGGAACGCCGGGCGGCGTTGGCGCACCGCAGCCCGATCGAGCGCAGGCCGACGTTTCGGCGAGCGCGGCTACGCCAACGGGTTCCGGAGGCGATTCCGCGGGCCATCCCCGATCAGCTGTGGGACGAGCTGTTCGCCGCGATGACCTGTGACCGGGACCGCGCCCTGCTGCTGTTCTATGTCTCCAGCGGTGCGCGGGCCAGCGAACTGCTGGGGGCGTGCATCGAGGACGTCGACTGGGCCGGGATGCGTGTGTATGTGATCTCCAAAGGCACACGGGCACGCCAGGCGGTCCCTGCTTCCCCAGAGGCGTTTCGCTACCTAGCGTCCTACCTGGACCAAGAAGGCACACCAGCGCCAGGACAGCCGCTGTGGCGGACACGGCGCGGCCAGGCGCGTGCACTGTCGTACTGGGCGATGCGGCGGGTGATGCAGCGGGCCAACGATCATCTCGGCACCAACTGGACCTTGCACGACCTGCGGCATACCGCCGCCACGAGGATGGCCAACGATCCGAAGATGACGCTGACGGAGGTACAGACCATCCTGCGCCACGCCGGGATCGAGACGACCGGGCGGTACACCAAAGTGCGGCTGGAGGACCTGGTCGACAAGCTCGCCGAACACTACGAGCGTCCACGCCCGCAGCGCAGCTACACGCCGGGCTACGACCTGGAGGATATTAAGGCGGTGTTCGGTGGATAGCAGCTACACCATGCGCAACCGGCGCTCCCCAGAACTGCGCGCGGCCCCCAAGCGCACCCCCCGGTCCCGGTTTGCGGTCGCCGACCTCGTGCCGGCGCCAGCCGTACCGGACTCACCGCCCCGACCGTTCGGGGTACTCGACCGGGCTTCGATCGACACCCTCGTGGCCCTGGTCGCCGAACAGATCGGATCACAGGAGAAATCCCCGCGGAACAAACGCAGCACCGGGGCCCGACGTCTGCTGGAGCACCTGGCCACCTTCAAGGGCTCGACCTGGCAGGATCGGTGGCAGGCCAGCGGACTGAACGAAGGTGGTCGCCCCGTCAGCGCCCTGGTCGCCAACAAGTACCACGGCTACAACATGACGCACGGGTTGAAGGCGCTGCTGTGCCTGCGCGTGATCCAGCCGAGCCTGCTGGCGTTTCGATCCAACAAGTTCAACCAGTACCCCCACGCCTTCCGCGAAGCCCAGGGCGATGCGCTACTGGATACGTTCTTCGAGCAGGTGGCACGCCTACCGGCTCAGCGCAAGCATCAGTACAGGGCGCTCTTCGATGTGGCGTGCGCGCTGACCACCCAGGGCATCGCCCTGGCCGCCCTGACCCCGCAGGCGCTGCTGTACTACGCGCATGAATGCCGACGCCTTGGCGCGGTGGTCGCGGACAACGGCAGCGGCACCACCTACCCGGGGCTGATGGCCTGGGACGTGCTGCACGGCATGGGACACTTCCCGCCAGGGACCGCACCGACGCTGCGGACCTACATCTACAAGGGGCAGCGCACCGTCGAGGAAATGGTCGACTTCTACCAGGTGTCCCACCCCGGTGTGCGGGACCTCCTGATCACCTACCTCACACGTCGCAAGGCCGACACCGACTACAACACCCGGGAAGGGCTGGCGCGGGTGCTCGCCGGGTCCTTCTGGCACACGATCGAGAAGATCGCTCCCGAGCAGCAGGATCTGCGCCTGCCGCAAGAGGTCTACGACCAGTGGCGATAGGCGATTCGCTACCGCAAGGACGGCAAGCTCCGCCAAGACGAGGGCGCACAGATCCTGCTCCCCGTCCGTGCCTTCTACATGGACATCCAAAGCTGGGCGCTGGAGGAGGCCGAGCCCTGGCGCAGGTGGGCTGCGCCGTGCCCAATCCCACCCCATGATCTGCGGGGGTTCGCTGAACGTCGACGTCGGATCACCGAACGGATGGCCGAGCGGGTTCGGCAACGACAGCCTTTGCTGCCCCGGCTGGTCGCCCATGTTGAGGAGCGGTACACCGCCGCCCGTGATCTGTTGGAGGCTGCACGTTCCGTCCCTCTCGGTGACCGGTTCACCCACCAAGGGCGTGGCTACGAGCGCATGGACAAACGTGACGACCGGCGGCACCACGACGACCCCTTCCGGCCCTCGATCCGCGTTCGTGACCTCCAGACCGAGGAAGTTCGCCACCTGGTCGTTGAGGAAGAGGTGGCCTTCTGGGAATGGGCCTACGTGGAGGTTCTCCGACAGACCGGCATCCGGGTGGAGGAACTCGTCGAGCTCACGCACCTGAGCATCCGCCAGTACCAGCGCGCTAACGGCGAGGTCATCGCGCTATTGGTTGTGGCGCCGTCCAAGAGCGACCGTGAGCGGGTCATTCCCATGTCCGCTGAGCTTTTCCACGTCGTTGCCATGATTGTGCGCCGCCATACCGTTCATGGACCGGTTGCCCTGCTGCCCCGTTACGACGGACACGAGCGTACCTGGGGCGAACCGATGCCCTACCTGTTCCAACGGCAGATCGGCACAGTCCGCAAAGTCACCAGCACCGGCACGGTGCTGGGCGCGATCCGGCGGCGTTGCGAGGCCCTGGGCGAGACCGATCCGGCCTTCCGCAATCTCAGTTTCACTCCTCACGACTTCCGCCGCTTGTTCGCCACGGACCTGGTCAACAACGGTCTGCCGATCCACATCGGCGCTGCCCTTCTCGGCCACATGAACCTGCAAACCACCCGCGGGTACGTTGCAGTGTTCAACGAGGACATCACCCGTCACTACCAGGAGTTCCTCGCTCGGCGGCGGGACCTTCGCCCCAGCGAGGAGTACCGGGCAGCAACCACGGAGGAGATGAACGAGTTCGAGGAACACTTCGACAAGCGTAAGGTCGAACTCGGCTCCTGTGGTCGCCCCTACGGCACACCCTGTCAGCACGAACACGCCTGTATCCGCTGCCCGATGCTGCATGTCAACCCAAAGATGTTGCCCCGACTCCAAGAGCTGGAAGACGACCTCCTTCAACGACGCCAGCACGCCATCGCAGAAGGGTGGCTGGGAGAGATAGAAGGCATCGACCTGACCTTGCGCTTCCTAAACGAGAAGCGCGATCAGGCGGATCGACTCACCCGGGTCACCGGAGAGGTCGAACTCGGAATTCCCTGGGTACGGGATTCGCGAGCGAACGCGAAGCAACAGCATGCCAACTGATGGTATTGTGCAATAATGTGATTCACTCTCGAATGCCTTTGGGAAAATTGGCACCCTCCTGACCCTTTCCTCGCAGGCGGTGCTAGCGGCTCCCATGAACCGACCAAGCGCACAGCGCGCCGAATAGAGGACGTGCAGACTGATGACTGAGGCTGACTGGCAGAAGGTTGTGGAGAAGCTTCTCCTGATGTCCTCTGGGCCAACAGAAAAGCAACGCGAAATCGCTGATGCGACTTCGGCCCACCTGGAACCCAAAACCCCCGAGCGTGTTGCCGCTGCCCTGCTGCGCGCCCATCTTGCACGTCCGCTTGGTTTGTTTGAACCTCGATCGATTAGCGACGCGGAATACGAATATCTCGACCGCGTGGCAACCGAGGCAGGCATGCTCATACCAAAAAAAATTGAAGACCGAGATCTCCTGGATGCATGGCTGCATGTCGCGTGGGCAAATAGGGCCGCATTTCATCTTAAGCGCCTGCGCCCTGAAGTGGGAGATGTGGCAGTTATCTCCGAAGAGGAAAAGGCAAAGGGAAAGGATGGGAGATACGGGGAAATTAGCTCGATCAGTGACGATGGTCGGTTAAATTTTCGTGGCGTCCGGGGTGGACGTGTACGCCCTCATCACGTCAAGCGCATCGTGAAAGTGGGAGAAGAGGACCATGCCGATCTGGTTGGCAAGGTGCGCGAAGAAGCGTTGTCCAGAAACCGTTATCCAGAACGCGTCACTAACAGTGAACTGGCCTTGCTTGAGCCCTGGAAAGTAACACGCGATCCTTCTTTAGCTGATCTAGGAGCTTTCCGTGACGCGCTCGCAGGCGCCACTAAAGAGCGGCCGATGCAAGTTGCCCTGGAGAAACACCCATCACTTTTTTCGAAAATTATCCTTGGCGGAAATCACGGAATTTGGGTTCGTCCACAGGTCCAGTTCGGCAACCACTACATGGCTGACTTCCTCGTTGCCATTCGCAACTCGGCAGGTCTTTATTGGGTCCTCGTTGAACTGGAGAGCCCAACTCATAGGCTCACTAATCCGGGTAACGGTCGAGCTTCATCCGCCCTCCGACACGCCGTCGATCAGATCGAGGACTGGCGTAAGTGGCTCACCACGAATCTCAGGTCTGCTCGCGCCCCTCGTGAAGACGGAGGTTTGGGGCTTCCAGGGATCAATGTGAATGCGAGAGGCCTCATCGTCATGGGGAGAGAAGATGTTTCAGATAGCGCTACCGACATCCGGGAACGCTATTCCAGTCAAAGTGGGATAGAAATTCGAACGTATGATTCGCTAGTTCGAACAGCAGAAGGGGAGGGAGCGATGGTTCAAGGCATGCCAGTAGATAAGGATGAAAGCCTCCATGGGGGCTTCTAATAAAAACCAGTAGATTCTCCGGTGACCGCCTTCCAGGCTCGCAGTCGGTCACCTACTTCGTTATTCGGGCAGCCAGCTTCACGGTGCCCCTACGAGTTTTCTCTCTTGCCCGAGATGGACCTCGTTTCGGTGCTGGCGCCGCGTGACGAGCCAGCCTTCTTCGCACGAAGACGCACCGATGTGTCAGTAGACGGCTTGACAAAGTGCAGAGAAACAGGGACCAACCCAGAGGGTTGCCCCGGGGCCCGGCAGCGGACTCGTAGTCCTTGCGGGAGCGGGGCCGATATGGCCAGGAGAATCCTTGAGTGAATCACCCGTCCATCAAAGTTTAATTTTTATTCTTTGATAGATGGTGGCTCGATGAAAGGAAGACGCTGATGGCCACATGGGAAGCGGCGTACTGGGAGTCCGGTGTCGGCTCCGGGATGCCGCGCTCCGCACGGTTCTCCGGGCCCTACCAGCGCTATGTCCCCGACGGTGTCGACGGCTTCGCCCTGGCGGTCGACGGAGTCCTCTCGCGAAGTGTCAACACGGTCGAGCGCAGCATCCGTGCTCTCAACGGTCCGAACGCGGAGAACCTGGCCGGCATCGCACGCTTCCTCCTGCGCTCGGAGGCCATCCCCAGTTCACGTATCGAGGGCATCGCACCGTCGGCGCAACAGGTAGCACTCGCCGAACTCGGACAGTCAGAAGCCGTTCGCGGGGTGCCTATAGTCACGACCACGGGTTGGGGTCCTGAAGGTCCTTCGGGTTTTCGTCGAGAACCTGCCGTGTTTGCGCGCCGAGCACCTGGGCCAGGTAGCGGTATACCCCGGTACATGGCAGAGATTCCAATAAAACCGGTACGAAACATCCTCCGGGTGCACGCCCTCAGTGCCTGTGGTGCACCCACGTAGGTGCACCACAGGGAACTGGATTTCAGCTGGTTCGGCTCTTCCGGGGAAGGTGCGAGGAAAGCAGTGGTCGTATGCTCTATGTCCTAATTCTGCGCTATGTCGTCCTTATGGATGTGGTCGTGCCCCACACGCCCGATCACATCAGCTACCTGGAGAAGCACCGTCCCCGTGGCGTGCTCCTGTTATCCGGGCGGATCGTGCCCGTCGAGCTCGTTCGCTCGCGTGGTCCGGAGACCGATTGGGGCCGCTGATCGGGATACCAACTCGCTCTCCGCTGACCTGATTTGGCCACGTAGCGAGAAGGCATGGCGCCTTCAACCGGTCAGGATCCGACGTTGGCCCTGTAGATGACTCCGGAACTCGGCTCGGAGCCGAGGCAGCGGTGCCGGTGCTCCGAGCCTGTGGAGGAACTCGTCGACACCCCAGGTAATGAGCCCTCCCTGCCGCGACAGGTACAGTCCTACCCGGTCGATGCGGTACGCGTCGTTGTAGTCGAGCAGCAGGTATCCGGCGAGTTGGTAGACCTCTTCGCGGCCCATGTGGCGGGGCCGGGTCGTGGCCTTGCAGTCCAGGAGAAGGCCGTTCAGGATGAAGTCGGCGTCAGCCCCGCCGATGTCGGAACTGCCGGCGAACACCGGACCGCACACGTTGGAGTAGTTGAGCCCTTGAAAAGGGGACAGGGGCTCACGCGAGAGCTCTAGCTGCTCGGCGATGTCGTCGACGACGTAGGAGGGCACAGCGTCAACGAGGTCGGTGAGAGCCGTACCCGGGTCTGCCGAGGTGAACATGCTCTGGTGCCTGACCACTCCGTTGCGCATGACGTCCTCGAAGAAACCCGCGACGTAACAGAGGCGGGTGAGTTCGGCGTCATCGAGCCGGGCCCAGCCGGCCAGATGGTCCCCGATGACCTCCAGCAGTCGCAGACCGGCCGTATACAGGGCTTTCCGGCCTTCCGCTCCGGGCGCGCCGGGCAGATGCATCTGACTGCCCAGGGCGTCGATGCCGAGGGTGACTGCACCGCCCAGGTCGCCGCCGAAGGAAAGCCGGAGACGGTAGTCGACGGTGCGTCCGAGGTTCGCCCAGTGGGGGCGCCGCACGTTCATGGGTTGCACGGGGTGCGGCAGGGTTTCGACGTACTTCTGGTACTCGCGGGTGATGTTGCCGTGGTGGGGCAGGTGCTGTGCGAGGAATTCCGACACCGGTGAGGCGCTGAACCTCAACTGCGTGGTCAGCGGCAGGTCGATCATCGGGCGCCCGCCGAGGTATCCGTGTTGGTCAGGTCCCGCGACGGCCGCCTCGTAGGCGTCAAGCCAGTCGAGAGCCCCGATATCGAGGCCGTGGCGGGCTCGGGTCACCGCGACGTAGATCAGACGGGCCTCTGCCGGGAGCATCGGCAACTGGACACCGTCCTCGTCCTTGGGAGGGCAGGTGAAGCCTTCCCCGATGCGGACCGAGTCCCATTGGCGGCCTTTGGCCTTGTGGGCGGTCGACACCGTGACCTGGGCCTCCCGTTCGTCGGACAACTGCTTGACCGCACTGTGGATCACCTCGGTACCGAAGGTGTCGACGGCCTTCACCAACGGCCGCAACTGCTGGCCATCGGGGTCGGATTCGACGAAGTCCTGGACCTCCTGCCAGGCACGGAAGAGGAACAGGTCGGGATGGTAGGTGCGCTGTCCTGTCCTGAGCGCATCGGCGGCCTCGGCAATGGCCTCCAATGCGTGGCCGCCACCCGCCAGGGCCACGGGGACCCCTCGTTCCAGGTAGCCCACGACCTCCTTGAGCGCGTCCGCGTTGCCCCGGCACAGCACCGCGTCCGGCTCGGCCAGAGGAGAGACCCGGGTGGGGGCGGGTCCGTGTCCGGTCAGTCGCATAGGGGATTCGGCGTATTCGAGCCAACGGTTGGCGACATCGGCGATGGGCCGGCCGAAGCGGAAGGAACGGGTGAGGTGAAGGTGCTCGGCCTGGAATCCGGACATGATGTCACGGGCCCCGCGCCAGGCGTAGATCTGTTGAGCAGGATCACCGACGCACACCCGTTGGGAGTCCTGGGCCAGGAAGACCTTCTCGAACACGGCATTGGTGTCCTGTGCCTCGTCGAGCAGGACGAAGTCCGCCTTCAGGTCGGGTTCGGTCAGTGCCCACATCTTGAGGTAGTGGTCGTGTTCGAACCTGAGCCGTCCCTCGAGGAGTTGGAGGTCCTCCCACACCCGCAGGGCGAAGGGGAGCAGCGCCACGGCGACGAAGTCATTCGATGTGTCGTCCAGTCCGTTGATGTGCTCCATGTGGTGGGCCATGAGGTGCGGGTCCGCAGAATAGCAGAAGCGTCGCACCATACCTCGGACCAGGCGGACCTGGTGGAAGAGGTCGATGGCTTTTCCGTCGACCTCCAGGGGGCGATCGATGCCGAGAATCCGGGCAGTCTCCCGAGCGGGGACACGGGAAGCGTTGAGACGTCGGCCGTACTTCCTGCCGACCGCATGGAAGGCGAGCTGGTGAACGGTCCTGCACTGAACCCTTCCGCCGAAGAGATTTTGGGCCGCGTCGGCGATCCCCCGGTTGAAGGCGATGTACAGGCCGCGTCGATGCGGGGCGGACTCGGCCATCAGAGCCAGGGTGGAGGTCTTGCCGGTACCTGCTCCGGCAATGAGCGCCAGTTCCCGGCCTTCGGCGAAGGTGTCCCGAGCGGCCTGCTGTTCTTCGGTGGGGTCGATGGTCAAGAGGGTCCTCTCTGTGAAATCCGACGACTTTCTATCACCTGCCGCAGTCAACTGGATGAGGCTACGGCCCGGATGGCCCGACAAAGGATGGAGGATCGGCGCCCATGCACAATCCTTCAGGAAAATCCAGGGACTTTGTGCTCGGATCTGAAGAGAGGCTCGGAGCCACCTTCGGCGTCACGTGGTCCCTGGCATACCCCTTCGGCCTGATGGAGCGGTCCGACAAAGGAACGTCCACGCCGCCGGGCACCCGTGCAGACGTGGAGATGACACGTCAGAAGCTCCAAGCGCATAGGTGATAACCACGCCCGACGAGGGCTGGGGGTCCATCTATTGCACTTCTGCTTCCGCCATTCCTCCAGGGTGCCCGGGGAGAGATCTCTGTAGTTCTCTCCCCGGGTTCACCAGAGCCCATCCGGTGTTCCGCGTCACGGATGCCGAGCCTATGAGCCGGTCCTGTCCCTGCCTCCTCTGCGGATGGAGACCACCTCCAGCTCGGCGCCCATGCCCCGAAGAGCCGTCTCTGTGTGGAGGAGGGAGACCTGTGCGAAAGCGAACAGCGAGTCCACGGTCATCGGTACTCCGCCCTTGAGGAAGATGCCGAAGACGACAGTGGGGTTGGTGAAGGAACGGTCAGCAGGGTGGTCAGGAGCGGTGTGATCGATCTTCTCGATGAATCTCCGCTTGGCCGCGGCGTCGTAGCGCAGGGTCTCCAGGGACATTCGCCCCTGGGCGAAGAGGTGGTTGAGGGGCGCGGTCCCCTTCCTGCCATCGGCTCGCTTGATGTGGATGAGTTGTCCTTCGGGGCCGAGCAGATCACAGATCTCCAGCCCGCCTCCACGAAGGCGTTTCGTGCGGACGGTGTTCTTGTCGAACAGGAGGTATCCCTCCTGTTCGGAGGCGAGCTCGTTGTACTTGTCCTCGCTCGTGCGGGCGGGCCACGGCGGCAAGGTGATACTTGTGGGACGGCTGAGCAGTTCAGTCACCCGCCGCCGGATCATCGTGAGATACTCCGCTCCGACCTCGTACCACCGGCCCTGCCAGTAGAAGTAGTGCACGTTCGCGTCGGGGATCTGGACGGTCAGCCACTGGTCGGCGGGGAGCGCCCTGCTGATCGGGTCACTCGCGTCGGTATCGGCGAACATGGTCACACGCCCCTTGCGTAAGGCCTCCAGACGGCGCCCCGGGACCTGAGACTTCGCGGTTCGGACGAGGGACTCCGCGTCGAGGTCGGTCACGGTTTCGCGGTGCCCCGCCACGGACACGCGGAAGGCCTCGGCGAGGTCGAACCTTTCCCGAGCCTCGGACGGTACCGTCAACGCCATCTGCCGCACATCCTCCGACCCGAGAAGAGAATCCAAGCGCTCATCGAGACGGCGGGCGAGGTCCGACTTGCCCTGCAGCGGACGCACCTGGGTGATGAACTCGAATTCCGGAAGGGGGTCGGGACGGGCGCACACCCTTTCAACGGCCTGAAGATCCGAGAACAGGGCATCCGGATTCCGGCCGAGGTGGAGCTTGATCGAACGGTCGTTGCCGGTGATGTGCGCGGGACGTGATCCATCTCGGGTGAAGGTCAGTGGAACACCGCTGACCTGTCCCGAGATCTGGCTGACGATCTCACCGAACTCCTCGATCCCGAAGCCCCGGATGTGCTCGCCCGATGTGGCGGAGTTCTCGTCGGTCCGCCCGCGGGCATCCATGACCTGCCGACGGACCCTGGTGATGCGGTCCTTTTCCAAGCACCGGACGGCGAACTCGATCCCGAAGCCGGGATCGATCCTGCTCGGGTCGAGCATCAGGTGCCCCATGCCGTAGCTGAGGGCGTAGATATGACGGTCCGTTCGGACCAGCAGGAGGCCGAAGGACGTGCGGTTCTCCTCCTCCACGGTGAGTCCGGTCAGTCCGCTCAGCATCGAGCACCAGCCTGCCGTACCCGGGGCGACGGTACCGGTGACGAGAAGCCCCTCGAGGGGGCCATTGGTGAACTGGCGGGCATGGAACCCTTCGCGTTCGAGGTAGCGGCGCAGTAGCAGAGAACGCAGGTTCTCTGACGTCGGGTCCGAACTTCTGAGGCGGTAGAGCGAGGTCTTACCGGTGGTGGGCGGCTGTTTGGCCAGAGGGGAGGTCATGGCGGCGGGTGCCCTTTCCATTGCTGTGTCCGGTTGCCGGTGGTCCGAGGGCCGCCCCGGGCGGGGGCGGGGCGGCTGGAGCGAGCGGGGTGGGGCTGTGTCAGACGACGTCGCCGACGAAGTAGACGGTTTCGCGCACGTAGTCGTCCACCTCCTCCCAGTCGCTGAGCGTCAGCTCGACCTGGAGGTAGGACTCGTCTTCGGGCAGGGCACAGCCGTAGCCGGCGGTGGCGGTGCGGCCGCCCATGACAGCGGAGGTGAAGCCGGTGCCGGTGTCGTCGGTGTAGACGTCCTCGGCGGTGCGGCCCTCCTCGCCGACCTGGCAGTAGACCGCCAGGTAGGTGAGATCGACGGGGGCGTCGGTGCCGTTGTCGAACTGGATGTCGAAGTACACGTACGGAGCGCTCTCGGGCATGTCCCACTCACCGGAGACACGGCGCTCGACGCCCGCCAGACGGACCGTGAGACCGTCGGCGTAGGTGTATTCGGAGCCGAACTCCTCCTCGACCGCGCTGGGGGCCTCCTCCTCGTCGGGTTCGGTCGCCTCCTCCTCGGTGGGGGACCCGGCGGCCTCCTGTGCGGGCTCCAGGTCCACGACCTGGTTCTCGTCGGGGGCGCCGGCGCAGCCGGTGGCGGCCACGAGCAGGAACAGGAGGCCGCTGAGGGCGGGCTTGAAAGACTTCACGGGGGATCTCCTCCGTCGGTGGGAAGCGGCGGCCCTGCGAGGGCCGCGTCCGGACGTCCACCGCATGTCCGCCCGGAGGGGGGACGATGTGCGCTGGTAGGACCAGCATGCTGCGCCCCATGCCGCTGTGGAAGCTGGGAGGTTGACAAGGGGGGTTATCGAACTCGCCAAAGTCTGTATGTACTGCGTCGGCGCACTGGGAGCCTCACGCGCACGCCCGCAGCGCAGACCCCCTCGATGCGAACGAAGTGCTCTGCGGTAGGCGGACTACGCGTGCCAGGGCCAGGGGCCAGCACGAGCTGGATGGGCCGTAGACGGGGACAGCGCGAAGGGCCGGAGAACCGCTACTCGGTTCCCCGGCCCTCGGTGTTACGTCCCGCGCTCAGCCCCGGGAGGCGGGGGCCCACTCGTGGGCAAAGGTCTCCATCTGCTTGATGACGGAGTCGATCGCTTCCTTCTCCTGGTCGGGCGGGTAGTCGAACTTGGCCAGCAGGCGGCGCACCCGGTTGCGCAGCTTGGCCCGCACCGGCTCGCGGGACAGCCAGTCGGTGCTCAGGTTCTTACGGATGTCCCTGACCAGGGAACGGGCGATGTCGGCCAACGTGTCGTCACCCATCAGGTCCTTGGCCGTGCCGTGCGAGGCCACGGCGTCGTAGAAGGCCAGCTCCGCGTCGTTGAGCGGTGGGTCGAACTCCTCGCCCCGCCGGGCCTCGGCCATGACCTCCTCGGCCAGCGAGAACAGCGCGGCCAGCGCCTCGGCACTGCTGAGCTGCTCGTGCATGTAGCGGATCATGAGTTTCTCCAGACGTTCGGTGAAGCGTTCCCTGCTGATGGCGTTGTGCCGGGTGACCTCGCGCATCTTCTCCTGGACCAGGCGGCGCAGCGCCTCGGCCGCCAGGTGCGGGGTTTTCGACTCCTGCATGCGGTGCAGCTGAGCCTCGTTGAGCCGGGTGATGTCCAACCGGCCCATGCCCGCCTCGGCGTACAGGTCGGTGATCCCCTCGGCGTCGACCGCCGAGGCCGCCAACTGCGACAGGTAGGTGCTGATCTCGGCGGGCAAGGTCTCCCCCCGTGCCTCGCGGTTGGCGGCCTCGATCTTGACCACCCAGGCGCGCACCTCCACGAAGAAGGCGATGTCGCGCCGCCAGTGCTCCAGGTCCCCGAAGCGTTCACTGATCTGCGCACTCATCGAACACAGTTGGTAGAAGCGCTCCAACCGGGTGGCGCTCTCCCGGAAGCGCTCGGACAGGGACTTCTCGTCGCCCTCACCGGGCCGGCGCTGGGCCTCGGGGGAGACCAGGTGGTTGGAGACCAGTTGGAGGGCGTGCCTGCGCGAACCCTGCTCGCTCGCGGCGAGCAGCCTGCGCCAGTCGATGCCCGACAGCAGCCCGCAGATGGTGTCGTACTCGTTGCGGACCTCGCTGATGGCCCGGTCGATGCCCCGGCCCAGCGTCTTGTCCTCCTGGTCGCCGGGCGAGTACTCGGCCAGCGCCTTGCGGAGGTTGTCCGACAGCGGGGCGTAGCCCACCAACAGCCCGTCCTGCTTGTTGCGGAAGCGCCGGTTGACGCGGGCCAGAGCCTGCATCAGGTTGGCGCCGCGCATGGGCCGGTCCATGTACATGGTGTGGATCGGCGGCGCGTCGTACCCGGTCAGCAGCATCGAGTGGACGATGAGCAGCTGCAGCTCGTCGTCGGGGTCCTTGGCACGGGCCTGGACGACCTTGTGCTCGGAGGGGCGCATCGCGTGCGCCTTGAGCTCGGCCTCGTCCGAGGGGTCGCTGTGGAAGACCACCTTCATCACGCCCCGGTCCGGGCCCTCGCCCACCCACTCGGGGCGCAGCTCCGCCAGGGCGTCGAACACCCGCACGCACACCTCACGGGTGGCACACACCAGCATGGCCTTGCCCGGCCCGCCCAGGTAGGGGCGCACCAGCTTCGAGCGCTCCTCCCAGTGCTCGACCAGGTCCCGGGCGAGCTTGTCCACCCGGTCGGGGGCGCCGTAGATGCTGGTCATCTTCAGCGCTGCCTTGAGCGCCCTGCGGCGCTCGGCGTCGTCCATGGCGGCGGTGAGCGTGTCGGCCTGGGCGTCGATCTCGGTCGGGTCCACCCCCTCGGGCAGGGAGATCTCGATCAGCCGCGGCTCGTGGTAGACGCGCACGGTCGCGCCGTCCTCCACGGCCCGGCGCAGGTCGTAGACGTCGATGTAGTCCTGGCCCCCGCCGAACACCTCGCGGGTGTTGGCCTCGGCCTTGGAGATAGGGGTCCCGGTGAAGGCCAGCAGGGTGGCGTGCGGCAGGGCGTCGCGCAGGTGGCGGGCGTATCCGTCGAGGCTGTCGTAGTGGCTGCGGTGGGCCTCGTCGACGATGACGAGGATGTTGCGCCGGTCGGACAGCAGCGGATGGTCGGCTCCCGACTCGCGCTCGGCCTTGGTGCGGCCGAACTTCTGCAGGGTGGTGAAGACGATCCCGCCGGTGGTGGTGTTGGTGAGGACGTCGCGCAACTCCTGGCGGCTGTCGGCCCGGACGGGGTCGGTGCCCAGTAGTTCCCGGCTGGCCTGGAAGGTGCCCAGGAGCTGGTCGTCCAGGTCGTTGCGGTCGGTGACGACCAGGACGGTCGGGTTGTTCAGCGCCGGTTCGCGGGCCACCAGGCCGCTCAGGCACACCATCTCCTCGGACTTGCCGGAGCCCTGCGTGTGCCAGACCACACCCGCCTGCCCGTTGGTGCGCGAGGCCTCCACGACAGCCTTGAGTGCCTTGGTGACGGCGAAGTACTGGTGGGCTTTGGCCACCCGCTTGCCCTGACCGCTGCCGCTGCCGTTGCTGGTGAAGTTGACGAAGTTGCGGGCCAGGTCCAGGAACCGTGACTGCGCGAACAATCCGTGCAGGGCCAGCGCCAGCGCGTCGGGCGCCTCCGCGTCGGAGTACTCGAAGTCGGGGCTGTCGGCCGGGTTGCCCCGACCGTCCACGTTCCAGGGGGCGAAGTGCTCGAAGGGGGTGAACGGGGTGCCGTACTTGGCGGTGACCCCGTCCGAGACCAGGCAGAGCACGTTGTAGCGGAAGGCCTTGGGGAACTCCTCGGCGTAGGTGCCCAGTTGGGCGTGGGCGCCGGCGAGGGTGGTGCGCGCATCGGAGGCGTTCTTGAGCTCCACTACCGCCAAAGGGAGGCCGTTCACGTAGAGGACGACGTCGAAGCGGCGTTCGTGGTCGTCGTCGAGCAGCCGCACCTGGTTGACCGCGCGGAAGGTGTTGGCAGCCGGATCCCTGAAGTCCACCAGGCGCACGGTGGGGGAGTGCTCGGCTCCGAACTCGTCGGTGTAGGTGAGGCGGATACCGGAGGTGAGGTAGCCGTGCGCGAGCCGGTTCTCGGGGAGCGGGTCGCGGGACTGGGGGGTGGCGGCGATCGTCATCACCCGGTCCACAGCCGAGGGGGGAAGGTCGGGGTTGAGCCGCTCCACGGCCTCGCGCAGGTCATGGTGGAGGAGGAGGTCGTCCCAGACCCGGCGCTGGCAGTCGGGGGCGGGGGTGAACTCCCGGCCGGAGCCGGTCCGCCAGGCCAGCTCGCCGAGCTCGTCCAGGGCGTACTGCTCCCAGTCGGCCTCGGTCATCCGGCCGGAGGCCGCGAGGTCGGGGGAGACGTCGGAGGGGGCTGCCTCGCCGGGTCTGGGGGGTGTCATACGTTGTCCTCCACAATTTTCTCAGCGTCCTTGACGCGGAGCTTTCCGGACATCAGTTGGGGGAGAAGGGTGTCACGCAGTTCCGCGAGGGTTTGGGATTCGGAATTTAGAGATTTGGCGAGGGAGAACGCCTTTTCTGCATCCTTCCCGAACCTCTGGATCTGTTCAGTTTTCGGCTTGTTGATTATGAATTTGGAGGCGTCGGCAGCGCTTGCCCTTTGGCGGCCGGAGGTGCCAGCCATATTCTGAATCACGTGTTTCCTGAAACGCTGATCACGAGCAAGGAAGTAGCTGAACTCTGGAGGGACTCCTGGATGCGAACGCATCACGATGAATTCGGTCGACCCTACTCCGACCTGTCCTTCGTTCATGAAGTCAACGAAACCTGTCTTTCCGTTCTCCAGGCAGGGGGTAATGCGAGCAAGGAGGGTGTCTCCATTGATGAAACGGCTGCCAGATTTGGGAGTTCTATGGGTCCAGGTGGTGATGGGAGCCCGCTCCACCGAGAGAGCCGCCATATCCACATAGATGGCGTCATCCTCGGTCGGTTTCGGTGTCTTGGGATTGAAGGCGACTAGATCGCTGGCTTGAACAGTCTGCGTTCCTTCTTCTTTGGAGGAGAGGATATTTTCGAAATGGGAGCTGAGGATCTCTTCCTGTGTGGCGATGATGCGCTCGTTGACTGTGATCTTGTCGTCTAGCGCTCCGATCGCCGCAGTGATCGCATTTCTCTCATCCTGAGGAGGTATGACGATGGGAATCTGTCGAACGTCGCGTAGATTGAGGGTGGCTTGGACGGTGGTGGTCTGCCTGGTTCCCATGTGATGCTGGGCAAAACTACTCTGCAGACAAAGCCTTATCCAACGGGAAGAAATTTGTGACGAAGGCTTGAGGACAGCAATTGCACGTGCGACGTTCCAGCCTTCCATCTCTGGTGGAACGATAGCAGTTTCCCCAACGGAGCCGACAAGTGACAGAAGAACCTCGCCGCCTTCAAGGCGGGTTCGGGAGTAGTTGTTGCTGATTTCAGGAGAAACCCGCAAAGGGTTTGTTTGCAATATGCTGCCGTTGCGCAAATCCTTTACGCGAACAATGGGGACTCCTGTTGTTGTGTGATTTCCCGGCTGAACAATGCCATAGGAGACATTTCCGCCTTTCAGGAGGTTTTCCAGTGGCTCAATTTTCCATTCTTTGGGATATTTGTCATGCTTGATTTCTGTTTCTTCATATTTCTTATGCATTCAAGTTCCCGAGCTGCTCGCGGACGACACCCTCAAGACGCTTGGACTCGTCGAAGTGCTCGAAGAGCTCCTTCGTCAGGCGGGCGATCTTCTCGTCCAGCGGTTCGGCGTCCGGGTCCTCCTCGACCTCGGCCGCACCCACATACCGCCCCGGGGTGAGCACGTAGTCGTGCTTGGCGATCTCCTGGAGCTTGGCCGAGTAGGCGAAGCCGGGAACGTCCTCGTAGGTCAGCTTCTTCTTCCTTGCGGAGGGGGTACCCCGCCAGGCGTGGAAGGTGTCGGCGATCTTCTCCAAGTCCTCCGCAGAGAACACCCGCTCAGTGCGGTTGACCATCTCGCCCATCTCCCGGGCGTCGATGAACAGCACCTCGCCGCGCCTGTCGTTGGTCGCCTCGGCGCCCTGCACGCCCTTGTCCCTGGTCAGGAACCACAGGCACGCCGGGATCGCGGTGGTCCGGAACAGGTTCCCGGGCAGCGCCACCATGCACGCCACCAGATCCGCGTCCACCATCGCCTTGCGGATCTCGCCCTCACCCGAGGACTGCGAGGACATCGACCCGTTGGCCAGGACCACGCCCGCTTTGCCACGGTCGCCCAGCTTGGAGACGATGTGCTGCAACCAGGCGTAGTTGGCGTTGTTCGCCGGGGGCACGCCGAACTTCCACCGGTTGTCGTCCGTGCGCCGCTCCCACGGGTGCAGGTTGAACGGCGGGTTGGCCAGCACGAAGTCGGCCTTGAGGTCGGGCAACTTGTCCTCGCCGAACGTGTCCGCCCACCGCTTGCCCACGCCCTCGGGGTCCATGCCGTGGATGGCCAGGTTCATCTTGGCCAGCCGCCACGTCCGCTCGTTGGCCTCCTGGCCGTAGACCGCGAGGTCGTGGGTGGTGTCGCGCCCCTTGCGGCTCTCGACGAACTTCTGGGCCTGCACGAACATGCCGCCGGACCCGCAGCACGGGTCGTAGACCCGGCCCTCGTACGGCTCCAGGATCTCCACCAGCAGCTCCACCACGCTCTTGGGCGTGTAGAACTCACCGGCCCGCTTGCCCTCGGCCCGCGCGAACTGCTCCAGGAAGTACTCGTAGGTCTCGCCGAGCACGTCCTGTGCGGTCTTGACCTCGGTGCCCGCGAACCGGGCGTCGCTGATGAGGTCCACCAGCCCCTTCAGCCGCTTCTGGTCGACGTTGTCACGGTTGAAGATCTGTGGCAGCACGCCGGTCAGCGCCTTGTTGCTCGCCATGATCTCGCCCATCGCGTCGTCGATGAGCTTGCCGACGCCCTCGGGGGCGCTGGCCGCGTTCTCGGCGATGTGGTTCCACCGGGCCCGGGTCGGCACCCAGAAGACGTTCTCCTCGCTGTAGGAGTCCTGGTCCTCCAGGAAGGCGTCCCAGCGGTGCTCGGAGATGCCGTCCTCCTCCAGTTCGGCAACGATCTCCTCCCGCCGCTCGGCGAAGGCGTCCGAGACGTACTTGAGGAAGACCAGCCCCAGCACGAACTCCTTGTACTGGGCGGCGTCCATGGACCCGCGCAGCTGGTCGGCGGCCTTCCACAGGATGGCCCGGATCTCCTCGGGGGTGGAGGCGGTGAACAGCTCCCCCTGCTGGCTGCTGGAGCGTTTACGTGGCGGCATATGTGTTGTTCTTTCTGGGTTGTGGTGCTGTCCGGTGGCGCACACGGGGGGTGTGGGGCCGGAACAGCGAGGTGTAGGAGAAAGTCTGTCAGCCGGCGGGGACGGCCAGGGTCCCGTCGCTGAACCCGGCGGCGCTCAGCCGCCGGATGGTGTCGAGCTCGGTGCGCTGGGCGTCCAACAGGGCGCGTCTGTGGTCGACCTCGGCGAGGAAGGCGTCCAGCCGCGCCGCCTCGTCCGGGTGCAGGTCGGGCACCGCCACCTCCCCGACGCCGCGCGCGGCGCGGACCGCCCCCGCGGGACGCTGCGTGGAGGAGGTCCCCTCCAGCAGCAGTGCCAGTACCCGGGGGGTGAGGGGTCGGCGTACGCTCTGGTCGACCCGCAGCACGCGGGCGGGGAAGGCCACCACTGACGAACCCCCGTGGTCGACCATCACCCCGAACTCCGGGCTGGACGTGTACACCACGTCGCCGGGTTCGGTCAGAAGCACATGCGGATACTCCGCCGCCAGCACCAACCGGTCGACCCGGCGACCTCCGCGCGGAGCCCGGCCCAGGACCTCGTCCGGCCCGAGCACGTCCACCTGGCCGCCCGGGTCGATGTGCTCGGGCGCGATTCGGTGTCCCTTGACGGGCGCGACCCGACCCTGCTGCACGAGGGTACTGACGGTGACGCGCTCCGGTGCGGGGCCGACGCGACGCTCCAGGGCGCCACGGAGGGGACCGTGTTCGCCGGCACGGGCGTGCGCCCTGCCCTCGGCTTCGGAGAGGCGCACTTCGGCCTCGGCGATGAGGGCGGGACGGTCGTGGACGGTACGGGACACGATCCGGGACATCGGCGGTCCCGGCGGCACGAGGGGCTCCCCGAACCGTTCCTCCAGGTCCTTGACGGCCACCGGCAACCCGTATCGGGGGTCGTGGCCGCCCAGGTGGTGCCCCTCGGCCCGCCAGAGCAGGATGTCCTCGGCCAGGGTGTCGCGGACACCGGCGTCCAGCGGCCGGGCCCCGATATCGCTGATCAGCACCCGGCCGCGCGCGGCGGTCACCGGGTCCCGGTGCAGGGTCCACAGGGCGCTCCCGTACCCGGGCCGGTAGGGGTCGGCGCCGCCCGGCAGGGTGGTCACCGATTCGACCAGCCCGCCGCGGAGCAGGCTCGAACGGATCTGCGCCTCGCGCGTGTCCAGCGCGCCGACCAGCGCGTCGGCGGGACCGATGATCACTGCGGTGCACCCCGGCCGGAGCAGGTCGCCGAGGGCCTCGATCTTCTCCAGGGCGTGGAGCCGTGAGCGGTTCTCCCCGTCCTGGTAGGGCAGGAGGGTGACCACCAGATCGAGGTCGGCCATCCGTTCTTCCAGTTCGGTACCGGTCTGTACGTCCAGGTCGAACTCGGCCACCCCCGCCAGTACCAGACGGCGGCGGACCAACCTGGCCAGGTCGGCTCGCCTCTCGGCAGCCAGCACGGTGCTGTCGGAGGGGTCGTCGAGGGCGGTCACGATGTCGCGGAGCAGGTCCCCGCACAGGGCGTGCGGATCGGCGACGGTGAGGGTGCCGTCGCCGCAGACGTGTCCGAGGGGGTCGGCGACCTGCACGATGAGGCGGCGCAGTTCGGGGGAGAGGGAACCGGTGTCCGGGCCGGTGAGGCCGAGCCGGTGCCGTTGGGCCATGAGGTGTTCGTGGGCGCCGCCTGGGGTGTAGGCGGCCTCGATCAGCTCTTCGGCGAAGGGCGCGAGCCGGAAGGAGAGCGCCGGGTCCGCCCTCAGTTCCCGAAGAAAGTACTCGTCTTCGGAATCCATGCGCTCCACCCGGGCCAGTAGCGCGTCCTGAGTGGTACCGGAGAGGGGTTTGTCGTCCATGTGGTGCAGGCACAGCAGTGCGCCCAGCATCGAGACGAGGCGCTGTGCTCCGATCTCCTCGGCGAGGCGGATCAGGCCGTGGGCGGCGATTTCCGGGGCGATCTCGTCGGCCGGGGTGTTGCCCAGTCCGGTGGCGGTGAGCCAGTCGGCCACGACGCGGCCGTCGAACCAGGTGCGGTTGCCCTCCTCCACCACGGGTGTGGGGAAGTCGGGGTAGCGGCGGCGCCAGGTGGAGACGACCGGGCGCTGGACCCGGGCCAGGCCGGCGATGTCGGACAGGGAGAGCAACGGGGCTGGTGGGTGCATCCGGTGCTTCCTCGCTCTCTGTGCTGGGGGCGTGCCGCCACTCTAGAACAGAATCTGGGAATATGCTCGAGATTTTTTGATAACCATGGTTATCAAGCTGTCCATAGATTTTGGAGATGTTCTTTGGCTACCGTCCTTCGTGACGGTGCGAGCGGCCCGCCGCCCACCTCCCACACCACGACATCCGGTCTGCGACCGGAGCCCGGTAAGGAGTACCTCCCTGATGAGCCGACGCCACGACCGTCCCCGCAAGCACGCCTCCCGCACCTCCCGACCGCCCCGCGACCCCAAGGCGCGTCGCTGCGGCAAGCGCTGGTTCAAGGACCGGATCAGCGCCGAACTGGCCATCGCCAACATCCGCCGGTACGGACGGGCACAGTCGGAGCGGATGCCGCGACGCGCCTACGAGTGCCCGGCCTGCAAGGGCTGGCACCTGACCTCGAAGACCGGGCACAGCCGCTTCGCCCGGACCGATGAGACCCGGAGCGGCGGGAGCGCGTCGTCGACCCCCCACCGTGTCGGGGGAGGAGAGACAGGCACTCCTTCCCGGCGGCTGCGGACCGGTCAGACCGGGCGGGCCTTCCGTGCGGTCCAGGGCATGGAGCCCTGGGTGGCGGCCTACGCGGAGGAGCACCTCGCCGATCATGGCCGGGGCCCGACCTGGCGTGAGCTGGAAGCGGTGTTCGGCTGGAACCGGTGGGAGGGTGCGCTTGCCATCAGGTACCTGGTGGACCAGGGGTGGTTGCGGGAGGAATCCGCGAGCCCCCACCTGCTTCCCGTGGACTCTCGAACCGCGCAGGAGTAAGGAGCGGGAGTGCGAGGGCCCGGACCCTATGTCAACCTCTGTGCCAATCTCCGCGTCATGCTCACTGACGGGTTCTTTCGGCTGACTCGGGCAATGAGGTCGTGAATTTCGAGGTTTTGTCCCGTGCACCGCTGCTTCTCCCTTTTGTGTGTGTGCGTGTGCGAAGCAGGAGCGTGTCCCGCATTCGGATCACCGGTTGCCCCCGGCTGTGGCCCGCTTGTCCACTTCCCGCGAATGGCGCCCTTCGCTGCCCGCCGGCTCCGACAAAAGCCGGCATCTTCGTCGAGGCACGGCCCTTCCCGTGCCGAGATACCACCCGTACCACTGACGGCGTCCGTCTTACGGTGCACCCCCTGCCTCACAACAGCCGGAGAAAAAGTGAACCAAGGACACCGGGACACGGTCATCGCGCAGGAGCAGCAAGCGGTCGACCGCGCCTACCACCACTTCGAACGTTCAGAGGACAGGGTCCGTGGGCTCGCGCAGCGGCCGGCAGGGGCGAGTGCGAAGGACAACGCCGCCCAGCGGAAGGAGTTCGAGCAGCGGCTGGAGAACTTCCATCTGGGCGGCAAACCCCTGGTGTTCATGCGGGCCGACGTGGAGGAAGGAGGTGAGTACGAAACCTTCTATGTCGGGCGTATGGGTGTCAAGGATGACAAACAGAATCGATTGGTCATCAAATGGACGGCGCCGCTGGCCAAGAAGTGGCAGTTGGCCAAGGCCGGATCTCCGGGGTCGGTGCGCCTACGCCGCAGGCTCAGGTGCGATGGCCGCAAGGTCCTTTCCTACTTCGACGAGATCAGCCAGCCGGACCAGCACACGAGCGACCACTCGGGCCCCTCGCCCGCGCAGGTCGCGGCCCTGGTCACGCGCCGCAAGGTGGAGGAGCAGGAAGAGATGGTCGATCCCTTCCTGCTGGAGGAGCTCAACCGTGCCCGCAAGGGCCTGATGCGGGACATCGTCGAGACCATCCAGCGTGACCAGCTCGAACTGGTCTCCGACGAGCGCCCGGGCGCCCTGGTCATCCAGGGCGGCCCCGGAACGGGCAAGACCGCGGTCGGGCTGCATCGCGTGACCTGGCTGCTGGACAACGATCACTTCAGGGCCGACCAGATACTCGTGGTCGGGCCGCACCCGGAATTCCTGTCCTACGTCGGCCAGGTCCTGCCCTCACTCGGCACTCGCGGAGTGCGGGCACGGGCTCTGGAAGGGTTGTGGGAAGGTCGGGCCCGCGCTGAGGACGCACCGGTGCAGGCCCAGATCAAGTCCGACTCCATGATGGCGGAGGTGCTGGAGCGGGCTGTTCACGCTCTGATCCGACCCGAAGCCCTCACCGGACTCCTCACGGACGGCCAACTCGTCTTCCAGGACGACAGCCGCTACGTCACGGTGGAGGGGGACGACCTGGAGCAGATGGTCGAGCAGGCCCGGCAGCGCCCCGGCACCCACGCCGGCCGTCGACAGTACTTCGTCGACTCCCTCCTTGACCTTCTGATCAAGGAGCTTGCCAGCAGGCCCGGCCATCTGGGACGTGACCGAGGGATCCGCAAGCGGCTGGCCCAGAGCCGCACGGTGAACAAACTGGTCACGGCGGTCTGCCCGCAGTTTTCCGAGAAACGCCTGCTGCGCAGGCTGTTGAACGACCCCGAAACGCTGGCCGCCGCGGCCGAGGGAATCCTGGCCCGGGACGAGCAACAAGCTCTCATCCGTCCCAAGGCCTCTAACGAAGCCGAGGAACCCTGGACCCGTGCCGACCTGGTCTGCCTCGAGGAACTGAGTGTCCTGCTCACCGGAGACAGTCCCGAGCGCTACCAGCACATCGTGGTGGACGAGGCCCAGAACCTCACCCCCATGCAGGTACGCGGGCTGGCCCGGCGGTGCCCCAACGGGTCGCTCACCGTTCTGGGGGACCTGGCCCAGTCCACCGGGGAGCACCGCTACGAACGGTGGTCGGACTTCACGGACCTGCTCACGCTGCGGAACGGGTGGCACCTCCACGAACTCACCGTCGGATACCGGATTCCGCACGAGGTCATGCACGTCGCCGTTCCCTCGGCCGTGGCTGTGGCGCCGACCGTGCGCAGCCCCACCCCGGTGCGCCCCCCGGAAGAGGGGAACGCCATGGTGCGCGGGACCAGCTCCGACAACCTCCTGGAGGAGGTGGCGGCGCAGGTGGACCAACTGCGGGAACCGGGAGGACAACGCCGGTCGATCGCGGTCATCACCGCCGACGGCTCGCCCCTGTTGGGAAAGGCGAGGGAACGCCTGGCGACGGCAGGCCCGGGGGAGCCGGAGAACGACAAGGACGGCTCGGTGGTTCAGATCCTGCCGGTGTCCCGGGTCAACGGTCTGGAGTTCGACCATGTCGTCCTGGTGGAACCGGCAGAGATCACCGCTTCCGTCGCCAACGGGGCAGGTCTGCTCTACGTCGCCCTCACCAGGTGCACCCAGTCCCTGTCGGTCGTGTACGCGCGGCCGTTGCCCGACGTCCTGGTCGATCCCGAACTCCCACCTGGAGGGGGAAGGCCCGAGGCCGGGCGCTGCGTCCGGTTCCGAGTCGACGGAAACCGCTGCCGTAACACCACGAGCGCTCTCGACCGCTGGTGCCGCCAGGACGAGTGCGGGGGATACCGGACGGGGACCCCCGTCCCCCGTTCGGGAATGCCCGGGACACTGCCCTTCCCCGCGGGCACCGACCGAGACGCCGACCCGGTCCGGCACGAGGAAGGTCCCGAAGCGGTCCGTGTCACCGCCGCGGCGCGTGCCCGGTTCGCGACGCGGCATCGGGCCAGCGCGTGGGAGGCCCAGGTGGAGCTTCGCGCAATGGTGACCCATCTGTGGGAGGGCGGCAGTTGGGCCCTGCGCAGGGACGGGTCCTGGTTGCTCGACGACCGGGGATACCGGCTGGTGCTGAGCCCGGACGCCCGGTCCGTGACGGATTACCAGACCGTCCACCTGGAGCGGAGCTACGCCCAGTTCCTGGCGGGAGTGCCCTCCCGGTACGGCCTGACCCGTCCCGGAGCCTCGGAAGCGGGGCCGACGGATCCCGCGCAGGCCTCCCCGGACCTTGCTTCCGACCGGATTCCCCGACCACGAAAATCGACCACGATGGAGCAGAGCATGTCCGATACGGGTGAGACCGCTGGGAACGGCTTCCTTGCCGTCATCCGTGCGGCGGTACAGCGCGAAAGGGTGGATTTCGGCCACGAGAGCCTGCGGCACCAGCTCATGGCGGACCTGTACAAGCGGCACTGGACACCGAAGAACTCCGAGTTCATCGACGTGGAGTGCGAAGGGCCGGACGGCAATTACCTGTACGAGGTCCTGGGCACGGACGGCCACACCTATGACCGGATGCGCGAGGGCGTCCTTCGGATCATGGAGATCGAGTACGCGACGGGCACGAAGGCCGACTGGGCCTTCCTGGTGCTTCCGCAGCCCCCGGAACCTCCCGAAGCGGCTTCGGTGGTGAGCGAGGTGTTCGGCACCGAGGTGATCTGGCGGTCCGGCGAAGCCTGGGAGGGAACACGGGTGGACCTGGCGCTGGGGAACGAGCCGTAGGAAGTCCGGCACGTGCCGGTGCGCGCGTGACCGGGTGCCAGGCGACCGGGCGTCGGCAGGCGCTCCAAGCTGGAACGAGGTCACACGGCCCTTCTCGGCCTCGACCTCCGTCGGGTCGGCGGAGGGCGGCGGTATCGACACCCTCCGGTCCTGTCGCCGTGGCAGCACGATCATCTGCCCGCTGCCCGCTGCCCGCTGCCCGCCAGTGGGCAGCCGCCTCACGGAACGTCCGGTACCTGGAAGGACTCGGTGATCCACAGCGGCTCACCGTCCCCGCACACGACCCGCAACCCCTCGGCGGGCTCCAGACTGGTGCGTTTCACCACGCGTCGAGCCCCGTCGACCTCGGCCACCGGGTGCTCGCGTGAGCGCATGAAGCGATGGGTTCTGACCTGGTTGTGAATCGTGCGGGCCTCGTCGGACCACCGGATGCGGGCGAAATCCTCCTCCATGAACCCCGCGTAGGAGGCCGCGGAGTGCTCCTGTGGGTCGCCGGGGTCCCCGGCGGCGACGCGGGCCAGGGCAGTACGGAGCAACTCGTAGGTGACCGGCATCGCGTCGGCGCAGTAGCTGGACCAGGTGATGTCGTCGGTCAGGGGTATGCCGCCCTTCTGGGCGAGGATGTTGCCCGTGTCGAAGTCCTCGTCCATCCGGTGGACGGTGACGCCCCCGGTGCGGTCACCGTTGCGGATGGCCCAGAGCAGCGGTGCCGGGCCCCGGTACCCCGGCAGCATCGACACGTGGACGTTGATCACGCCGTGCCGCGGGATGTCCAGCACGGAACGGGGAAGCCTCCACGCGAAACCGAAGACGATCACCAGGTCGGGGCGGTAGCTTTCCAGCGCTCGTGCCAGGCCCTCGACGGATCCGGGGAGCAACAGGTCCATCCCCCGCGGAACGGCGCCGAGGATGGCCGCGGTCGTCTCACCGGCGTCGTCGAGGTCGGGGCCGCCGGAGCGCAGAGAGCGTCCGTGGAAGTAGGCGACCGGAAGATGGCCGGAGTCCGAGCAGGCCGCGTGGATGGTGGAGAACTCGTCGGGTCCGGACGAGATCACGCAAATGCGCAGAGGGATCGACATCTCCCTGTTTCTTCCTGGCTGGAGGAGTTGGTTATCGGATATGCGGTCACTTCAGGGCGAACTCATTGTGGGGGACGGCAGAATTCCATGCCGATTCAAATGCCTGGGCGCACAACTTCGCCACGTCCGGATCGGTGCTGACCTGGTTTCCTACCCAGCCGCCGTCTCCGGTGAAATGGTTGAACAGCACTTTCGCGCTGTCGAAGATCCAGCAGTCGTTGCCGGGCAGGGCCAGGCCGGAGGTGCGTGTGCGCGGCAGCCAGCGAATGTCCTCTCCTGCGGCGAGGTTCTGGGGAGTCCCCTCGTGCTCGAACCGGATGTACTCGCTCACCGGTTCCGAGACGATCCGCACCCGGCGCAGGCGTACGTCCCGGGCGGCGGTGGCCCGCATCAGGTCGAGCCAACCGGCCTTGCTCTGCGCGTCCTGCTCCGGGCCCCAGTCGCCGACACGCCACCTCTCGACGTCGGCCTGTTCCTCCGCCACCGCGTAGTGGTCGCGCATCTCCAGGTGGTAGGCGGATTCTTGGCACTCGTTGAAGAACCGGGCCCAACCCGCAGCGTCAAGAGACTCCACTCGTACCGTCCTTCGGCAGGTGGTCGAACAGGCTGGCCGGTACTCGGACGACCGTTTCGCCAGGGGGGATTCTCATCTGCTTCAAGTCGTCCGGATCGTTGACGACGTACCCCTGGACGATGAAATCGCCGCTCTCCTCATCCTGGTACAAGCGGGGTGAACCGCCCTGCCCCGTGCTGCCGCCGACGAACTCGATTCTCATGAGTACCTTATGTATCCCAACATCGTGAACCTGGGGGAACTGCCCGATCGGTTGCAAGGACGATAGCAGTCGGAGTGGTCGCCGAGAAGAAGTTTCGTGACCCTCGTACATGATGCTCGTAATGGGGCGTATGGTGATCGCACCTGAAGAATTGACCGATTCGGTCTTCGTGGTCGGGGTGGATCTGCCAGGCGGTTCCGGTGGAGACGGACAGGAGCGGATGTGACTCAAGGGCTGAGCCGGCACGACCATGATCCGGCGCCCGAACCGAAAGTCCGCAACACGATTTCGAGATCGAGCGATAGCGGTGTGGTCCAAGCACGTGACATCGGCGGCGGTGTGCATTTCCACACCCCGGCACCGGCTTCCGTGCTCCGCCCTGCCCAGCTCCCCGGCGACCTGCGCGGATTCGTCAACCGCACCGACGAGGTACGGCGTCTGGACTCCTTGCTGGAGGACGCCTCCACCCCGGCCCAGGGGCGCGGTGCTCTACGGATCGCCCTGGTCGTGGGTACGCCCGGAGTGGGCAAGTCGTCTCTCGCCGTTCACTGGGCGCATCGGATCAGGAACCGCTTTCCCGACGGGCAGTTATACGTCAACCTGCACGGATACGATCCGGGACCACAGGTGGCGGTCACGGACGTACTCGGCCGATTCCTACGAGCCCTGGACGTACCGCTGGACCGTATTCCCACAGGGGAGGAACCACGCGCCGAACTGTTCCGCTCAGTGACGGCCGACCGGCACGTGCTCGTCGTCCTAGACAACGCCGCCGGCGTCGGGGACGTCAGACCGCTCCTCCCCGGATCCGCGAATTGCCTGGTCGCGATCACGAGCCGTACACGCATGTCTGGTCTGGTCATACGAGAAGGGGCGCACCGTGTGAGTGTGGAGACGTTGTCACCAGCAGAATCAGTGCGGTTGCTGCGCACCGTCATCGCCGGACACCGCGCCGACGACGATGAGACCGAACTGGTCGAAGTTGCCCTTCTGTGTGCCCGGCTGCCACTGGCACTGAGAATCGTGGCCGAGCGGGCCGCCGCACGACCGCACATGCCGCTACGCGACCTGATCACCGAGCTGCGTGATGAGTCCGGGATCTGGGACACGCTGTCGGTGTCCGGAGAGGGCGAGGCCGATGAGGCGGACGCGGTACGCACGGTCTTCGCCTGGTCCTACCGAGCACTCTCGCCACCCGTCGCCCGCATGTTCCATCTGCTGGGGTTGCATCCGGGCCCCGAATTCTCCGTCGAAGCCGCTGCGGCACTGGCGGCCATCACCCCGGTACGCGCCCGGAGATATCTGGACGTCCTGACCGGCGCACATCTTCTGGAGGAGTGCGGCCACGACCGCTACCAGTTCCACGACCTCCTCCGTGCCTACGCCACCGACCAAGCCCGGCAAGCGGAATCGGAGGACGGCCGAAAGGAAGCACTGCGGCGCGTCCTGGGTTGGTACTTGCACTCGGCCGCCGCAGCCGCCCGCGCCGGCTCGGCCGCCTACGGCATGACCCTGGACCTCGAACCCCTGGCCTCCGAAACCCTGGACGAGCAGGTCGAGACGGCGGAGTTCGACGAGGCCAAAGCCGCGATCGCCTGGTACGAAGCCGAACGCGACAACCTCATCAGCTCGGTACGTATCGCCGACAGCCACGGCATGCACCGGATCGCCTGGCAGATTCCCGCGACCTTGACCATGCTCATCGCCGACCGGGAACCGGCGGACACGTGGCTGCCCGCCCAACGCCAGGCCCTGTACTCGGCTCGCGCCGCAGGTGATCGGTACGCAGAGGCGATCACCCTCGACAACCTCGGGATCGCCTACCGCCACCTGTACCGCCTGACCGAGGCCGACGCATGCTTCGCCGCCGCGTTGGCGGCCTTCCGGGAACTCGGAAACACGTTCGGGCAGGCAAGGGCGGCCAACGGGCTGGGAGTCGTTCGTCTGTTCGCGCACCGGTTCCACGAAGCCGAATCCTGCTTCGAGCAGGCGCTGGAACAGGCGGTCGAACTCGGTGACCCGCTCTACGTGGGGGCCTTCACCCGCAACCTCGGTTGGGCGCTCCTCGAACACGGAGTACCAGCAGGACTCGATCGGGCCGAGGAACTCCTGAACCGGTCGGCCGCCGTTCTGGCCGAAACGAACGAACCCTTGGAACAGGCCGAAGCACTGACCCTCCTGGCGTCGGTCCACCGACAGGCTGGGCGCCACGCCTCGGCTCAGGAGACTGTGGAACGGGCGCTGTCCATCGCGGGGGCGGCCGACGGAAAGCTGTTCGAAGGACTCGCCCTCCTGGAACTGGGGCGGATTCTCCTGGCGCGCGAGCAGGAGAGCGAAGCGCTCGGTCACCTCCAGCAGGCCGCCGCCCTGTTCCTGCGGGCGGGCCGTCTCGACCTCCAGGCCGCTGCCTGGGACACCACCGGCGAGGCCTACCTGTCGCTCGGGCGGGCAGAGAACGCCGTGGCGTTCCACCGACAAGCGATCACGGTCTTTCGCGGCAAGGGGGACCAGTGGTCCCAGGCCCTCGCACTGGCCCGCCTCGCCACGGCGCTCACGATGGGGGGAAGCCCTGGCGAAGCGCGAGAACGCCGCGCTGAGGCCCTGGAGTTGCTCGCGTCCTTTCCCGGGCCGGCGGCACGGGCGCGCCGGAGCGAAATCGAGGCGCAGGCCGAAGCCTTCGGCTCGTGAACTGCCGGAAGATCCTCCGGCCCGCTCACCCGCCTCTGGCACGGGCAGCGAACGGCCCTTCCCGGACCCGTCCGGGAGGGGCCGCGCCACGCCTCGGTGTATGTGCTCAGCCGACTGGTGCGCTCCCCGTGTCCGCTACGGCGCCCGCGACGGGCACGGGCCCGATCGGCTCCAACAGCTCCGGAGCGGTCAGCGCCCGTGCCTGGCGTTCCACCGGGTGCAGCTCGCCCAGTTTCCGCTTCGGCCGGATACCGAGCTTGGGGAAATCACGGGCGGTCGGGAGCACCCGCCCCTCCAACGAGCCGATCGTGGCGTTGTAGTGCTCCACCGACTTATCAAGGGACCCCCTCAGCCTCCCCAGGTGCTCGCCCACCTTGGCGAGACGCTCGTAGATCTCTCGGCCCAGCTCGTGAATCGTCTCTGTGTTTTCCTGCATCGCCTTCTCGTCCCAGGACAGAGCGATGGTGCGCAGCATGGGGATCAGCACGGTGGGGGTCGCGATGATGATCTTCTTGGCGAGCGCGTGCTCGTACAGGTCGGGCTTGCGGTCCAGAGCTGCCTGCAACAGGGACTCGTTCGGCAGGAACATGAGGACGAAGTCCGGGCTACCCGCGACCCTGACGAAGTACTCCTTCGCCGCGAGCGCATCCACGTGCTTGCGCACCTGCGCGGCGTGCTCGTCCATGAACCGGTCGTGTTCGTCGTCCCCGTCCGCCTCCAGGGCGTTCATGAAGGCGTCCAGGGAGACCTTGGCGTCCACTACGACCCTGCGGCCGCTGGTGAGGTTGACGACCATGTCCGGCCGCTGGGTCCCTTCCTCGTCCGTGACGGTGACCTGGGTGTCGAAGTCGCAGCGCTCGCGCATGTCCGCGAGTTCGACGGCCTTCCTGAGCTGGAGCTCCCCCCAGCGGCCGCGCACCTGTGGCTTGCGCAGCGCCTTGACCAGAGCCTCGGTCTGCGCGCGGCCCCGGGCGTTTTCCTGCGCCAGGTTCTTGATCTGCTCGTCCAGACGGGTCTCGGTCGCGGTGCGCCTGCCGTCGAACTCGCGCAGGTGCAGGCCCAGATCCTGGAGCTTCTCGGTGACCGCTTTGGTGGACCCGCCCAGCTTCTCGTCCGCTGTTGCGGTCAGCTGCTCCTGGGACGCCTTGAGCATCTTGGCCATGGTCGCCTCGACCTGCTCGGTCTGGAGGCGTGTGTGCTCTTCGCGCATCCGCTCGAACTGCTCCTGGGCCGCGGCCACCTCAGCCTGTCGCTTCTCCAGTTCCGCCCGCTCAGTGCGCAGTGTGGCGAGGTCTGCCTCGAAACCGTGGTTGCGTTCCTTCAAGTCAGCAGTCACCGCTTCCAGCGCCGCCTTCCGTTCTCCGGCGGCGGACAGGTCGCTCTCCAGATCACGGACCCGCTGCTGGCTCGCGTCGAGTGACTTGCGCAACCCCTCCACGTCAGCGACGGACTGCCGGTGCTGATCCCGAGCCGTGGTGAGCTCGGCCTCCAGCGTGCCGATCCGTCCGAACGCGGTCTCCAGCTTGGCGCCTTGCCCGATCGCGGCGGCTTCTCGTTCGCGCTGTGACTTCTGGGCCTCGTCGCGCTCGCGGCGGAGTTCCGCCGCCTGTGCGCGGGCCTGGTTGCGCTGTTCCTCGGAGACCTTCAGATCTGTCTGAAGACGGCTTTGCGCGTTCCTCAGATCTCGGTTCTCGGACGCGGCGCGATGTCGGGCGAACAGATAACCGAGGGCGGTGAATACGGGCACTAGAACAAAGATGAGAAGCGTGTTCACGGTGAGTTCCTCCAAGGGAAGTGCGCAGGCCGGTCAACCGGCATACGAAGAGGATGCGGTCATCGCTTTGCCCGGTTCCCGTAGACACTGCGGGAGCTCGGAAAAGCGCGATGGCCATCACTCTAGTGACCACGAAGCTCACTTGTAGCTTGGTTTTCTGATAAGCCCGGTTATCAGGAAAACTTACACAACCGACTCATTCGTCAGACGTCAGGATGACTTGCCAATTTCCGGAGCTGTGGTTCTTCAGCGGTAGCCCGCCCATGTGGACTCCCAGTACCACCGGCCTGCCTTCCACCAGGGAAAGTACGCAGGAGCATGGGTTTCACCGAACTCCACCTCACCGGGGGAGAACCCACCCTTCACCTGCGCCTTTCGGACCTGGTCCGGCTCACCACCGGCCGGGGCTATCGGCTGTGTATGACCTCCAACGACGAGAACGGCGCCCTGAAGATCCTCGCCTGTGTCGAGGCCGGGCTCGAGCGCGTCAACTTCCCCGTCTTCGGCACCACCCCTGAGGAACGCGTCCAGGGCCAGCACGCCCGCTTCCAGGACTCGGCCAAGGCCGTCACCAAGATCCAGGCCCTGCACGCCTCCATCCAGGTCCGGGCCGACCACGGGGTGCGGACCGGCGCCAACATCGTCGTCCTCGACCACGCCCACACCGACCGTGTCCACCGGCTCCTGGACACCTACGCCCCCGAGTTGTCCGTACGCCTGCTCAACTCCCTTGATCATGGCCAGGCATCCATCGACGCCATCCACCAGGTCCTGTTTCAACGCGGTGCCCTCACCGAGGCCCACCACCTCACTGCCGGAGTCTCCGTGGCACGCACGGCCTACCGCATCGACGGCGGGCGACGCCGTATCCACGTCAGGTGGATCCGCCCGGTACCTCTGCCCACCACTTGCCAGGGATGCCGGTTCAACAACGACACCGACTGTCAGGAAGGCTTCTACGGCCTACGCCTGTACCGCGACCGCTACGGGCGCTACCTGGTGGGTGTGTGCCTGCAACGCATGGACCTGTGCCACCCCATCCAGGACTTCTTCGGCGCCCCAGTCAAGGACGAGATCCTCCGCTTCCGCCAGACCGACCGTGACAGGCTGGAAGCCGCCTGCCATACCCCCACTTCTCCCACCACGGCACACAGCACGGAAGGAAACCCGACGCCATGAGCGTGATCGAGTACGAGGCGAAGGTCCTGGACATCGACGTAGACCACGTGGCCCAGAGCGTCCTCGGTAAAGGAGGGGAAGACCTGGGCGAGGTGTTGCAGCGCCGCTACGTGTACGACATCGAGCCCGGGGATGCATCGCGGTGGGTGCGCCTGCGCGACACCGGCAGCCAGGTCACGCTCACGGTCAAGGAGATCGACTCCGACGCCATCGGCGGCACCCGCGAGACCGAGACCGAGGTCGGCGACTTCGAGACCGCCAACGCCCTGCTGGGCAAGCTCGGCTACACCCCCAAGGCCTACCAGGAGAACCGCCGCCGAAGCTTCACCCTTGACGGGGCCCAGTTGGAGATCGACACCTGGCCGCGCATCCCCGCCTACCTGGAAATCGAAGCGGACAGCCGCGCCGAGGTGGTGCGGGTCGCGGCCCTGCTCGGTTACGGTGAGAACGACCTGACAGGGGAGAACACGACCAAGGTCTACGCTCGCTACGGCATCGACCTTGCCGCGATCCCGGATTTGCGTTTCGAGGCGAGCTGACACCGGAGTGCCGTGTGCCCCCTGTGCGGGGGTCACACGGCAAGTCCGGGAAGCACGTCGTCGACTCCGACACCTTCGAGGTCACCGGTTCGCTGTTCTGACCCGCGCACCGGTACGACGGTGCGCGGGCTGCGAGCCGCGAGCTGCCTGTTGTAGCTGCCCGGCTCAGCGCCGGGGATCAGAACAGGGCGTGGCCGTGGGCCGCCACGAGCGGCGCCAGGTCGGGTGTGCCGAAACGTGTCCGCAGTTCCTTGAAACGGGTCACCTTGTCCTCGCCGAAGCGGGCGACGGACGCGGCGTAGGAGTCGGCGGAGAAGAACACCGGCGGGTTCCGCTTGCTGTGGAACTTGTCCGCGTACATCACCAGCTCCTCCTCGACCGACTCGGCCAGGTAGTCCGCCTCCGGGACGGGCAGCCCCTGGTCGCGGATGTCCTCGCGGGTCAGGCCCACCCCGGTGTGGTGCGAGCAGAAACGGCACAGTGCCTCGGGCAACCCCTCCTGGGCGAGGATCTCGTGGCCGAGCACCCCGTGGCTCACGTAGCGCGCGTGGTCGAGCCGGCCGGAGGAGTCGTACAGGCGGTGGACCCCGATGTCGTGCAGCAGACATCCGGCCCGCACCAGGTCGCGGTCTAGCGCGAGGTCCGAGCGGTCGATGAGCTGCTCGGCGATGGCGCAGACGATCTCACAGTGGGTGTGGACGAGGTCGAACGCCTCCCGGGTGGGGGCGTACCGTTCGTGCAGTGCACGGATCTCTTCGTCGTTCGGGATCACCATGCTCAGACGGTAACCGGCATGGAGACCGCTCGGGGACGGGGTGCGACGCGGTGCGTTCCGTGCAGGGCCTGCGCGCTCGCCCAGGTCGGGGCGGCACCGGGGATTACGTTGTCCCGTGTCGGCTTCTTCGGGGTGATGTGACCCGCCCACGGGCACGGCGGTGCGCGAGGGGTCTCAGAGGCAGTGGCGAACGGTGACCGGATCGGCGTCGGCCAGGGGACAGTCGTGGTGGCGGACCGGCGCTCGGGTCCGGCCCCAGAGGCCGCCGTGTGCATGGACCCCGGGGACGGCGATCAGCCGCCGGTCCGCTGCCGGGCAGCGGGGAATCCACCAGGGTGGAGGTGCGCCATGAGCGCTCGGAAGCGCTCCTGGGAGTCGGCTTCGGTGCCGTCACCGATCCAGTACCAGACCGCGTGGGTCAGGGGCGGCCCGACCGGGGCCGCGGGCACCGGGGCGGTCAGGGCCCGCTCCGACCCGATCGAGGCCACCCCCTCCACGCCGATGCCCAGACCGATCGGCAGGGAGGGGCCGGACCGGCGTGCCTCATAGCCCAGGTCGGGCCGTCCGGTACGACGCTGCACGCTGATCGTCTGGAGGACCCCTCGTGAGGTGAACTCCTCGACCAGAGCGGACAGGACCGACAGATCGGGCTCATCGCCAGGCGGGTGTCCCACAGCGAGCGTGATGCTCTCCTTCACCCCTTCCGGCACGCGGGTGACGAGCAGGGTCCCGGAGAACGGCCGGACCGGTTCGGTGCGAAGGGCGTTCGGTGGGCCGGTGAAGAGGAACCACGAACTTCCCGGGGCGCGTTTGCGGGCCAACGCGGTCAGGTCCGCGGGGTCCCAGGCCAGGGTGGCGGGCTCGCCGGTCCCCCACAGGGCCGGTACGGAGCCGGCCAGGGTCTGGGACAGGAACTCCACCGACCTCCCCAGGCGGAGCCCGGCATCGGCGGGGTTCAGGACCTTCAGATCGACGAGGATCTGGGCCCCCTGCCCCTCCTCCGCTCCCCGGAAGGCCGAATGCGGCACGTCCTCGGGAGCCGCGGTCGTGTCACGGACGAAACCGGCTTCCTCGTTCCAGGTCAGGGGAACCCCGGAGAAGCCGTCGTAGTACCGGCCGTCCGGAGCCCGGGCCACCCAGCGGGCCATCGGGTTGCCCAGAACCGAACGCAGTGCGTGGGTGATACGCGAACCCGAAGGGGTCACCAGCTGGAACGCCCGGCCCTCCTTCGCGTGCTCGGCGACAGCGTCCACCAGCCATGTGGAGAGCGGGACCACCGGGCGGTCCTGGACGGCCAGCGCCACCCGGTCCGTGACGCGAGTGATCGCGGGGTGGTCGGTGGCGCCGGTCAGCAGGGGATCGTCGCGTTCGAGTCGGCGCTCGGGCTCCCAGACGAGGCCTCCGAACTCCGCTACGAGGGCATCGGCGAAGCCGCGGACCGCCCCTGCCGTGTCCACCCCTCCCGGGCCGGTTTCGGTTCCGCGTGCCTCCACCCACCACGGCTGGGCGGGCAGGTCGTCGGCGATCCCTTCGGCGAGCAGGCGGTCGGCCTCGGAGGACAGCGCGAGCCTCTGTGCCGCTTGGACGGCCGCGACCATGCGTCCCGATCCGTCGCGGAGCTGGACGACCGCGCCGCCGGCGACGGCACGGACCTGCAGTTCAGGACCCGCCTGGACCAGGGCCCTGGTCATGCCGCGCAGGGTGGGTGCCCTCTCGAGCAGGGCGACCACGTCATGTGTCATGGGGTTCCTCGGGTCAGAGACGCTCGGTCACGTCGAGTCCTGTGATCTTCGAGCCGCCGCGCGGTGCGGCCACACCGTAGTGGAAAGCCGTGCCGAAATAGGTGGGTTCTCCCTTTTCGGCCTCGCTTCCGAGTCTTGTTTCGAGGGCTCTCAGAGCCTGCGCCAGTCGGGGGGCATTGCCGTCATGGACCTCGGGGTGCGGGCGTCCGAAGAAATCGTTCTCCGCCCAGATGTCGTGGTGAACGCTCAGCTCGACCATGGTGTCCTCGGTAGCGACGTCGACGGAGACACTCACGAGTCCGGGTTCGCCTCTCCTGCTTCCGTTGGGCGTGATCCAGTTTCCGGGGCCGAGAAGAAGCAGAGTCTCCGGGTAGGCCTCCGGTCGGCTTACGGGTTGGGAGCCACGAACCCTGTCTGCCAGAGCGGCGGCGGTGAACTCTCGACAGTGAAGGATCCGGGATCGGTAGCCGGTGTGGCCGGTACCGAACTGGAACCAGTCCACGTCGACACTGTCGAGGTACAGCAGATCGCTGTCCTGGAGAACCTGTGCTATCGACATCGCGGCAGTGCAGCCCACCTCCAGTGCGTTCGAACCCTCATCGTGCTCGACCACCCACGTCCACGTGGCTGTGGCCTTCGGGGACCTCATCAACAGGGACATGATTCCTCTAGTTGTCGTTGATTTCCGGATAGATCTGTGCGTCGTCTGGGAAGGTCATCACGCCGTCCGAGAAGTAGACCCTGAAGGACGTGTCAAAGCGGCGAGCGTTGGCCAGGATCCGATTCATTGCCTTCTCGGAAATATCGATCATGGGGGCGTTCACCTCCAAGATCCCAACTGTCCTTGTACCTTCCATGCCCTGGGGTAGGGTGCGGAGCTGCTTGCCGATCTTCTGAGTGTTATTGACAAGTGCGCTCTCGCGGATGGTTCCGTCCGTGATTTCGAGTCTTTTGATCTGGTATGCATACTGGTCAGACCCTCCTTCTGGCTTGATCAGGGTATCGATATCGAAGTTCTGTGAGCTGTCTGCGGTGGCCTGCTGATCTTTCTTTTCTGCGAACTCGAGGCGCTCAGGCGAATATCCGTTCTGCAGGAGGTTGTCCATGAAGCGGAGTTCTGTTCCTGCTGCGGGAACCATGTTCTGGTTGGCGAAGTCGGAGACGAACTCGTCAAACCTCCGAACCTGACTCACGCGTCCTTCTAAGATAATCTCCGCGATCTGCTGCCCCAAGGGAGTGCCCTCGTCCCTGAGGGTTGCGAGGATTTCGTTGATCTTCTGCCCGTTGAGACCCTTCGACTCGAGGATGCCTCTGACACCCTCCACCTGGCTGTCCAACATAGGCCCGGTCGGATTCTCGGACGCAGGGATGCTCGGCTCCGGCGGATTCGGCTCGTCGGGTCCGGCTGGGCCCGATGGCCGAGGCGGCTCAGGTGGTCCACCGCCAGATGTCCCGCTGGCGGGTCGCTCCGCTTGGTCCGGTGCCTGATCCTCCTGCACGGTGACCGGATCGCTGTCCTCGTCGAGCCGGGGCCCGTCGCCGTCGGCGCTGTTGTCGACCGTGCCGTCGGCGTGCATCTCCATGCCGTCAGGGGTGACAGGGACCCGGGAGCTCTCGTTGCCGCCGGGCCCGTCCCCACGTCCGGTGGAGCCGCTGTTCTCCAGGGCGTCGATGGTCCAGGGCGCCTCACCGTCGAGTTCGGCCATCCGGCCACCGTCGGCGGTGTCCATGTCATCGGCGAGATCCTCGTTGCGCCGCGCGATCTCGGAGAAGGCCGCGTCGACCTCTGCGGTCGTCGGGTCGCGCCGCACATCCTCGTCCGCTCGCTGACCGGGTGTGTCGGCGTCCTGAGAACCGGCACCGTGCCTGTCGGACTCCGGGCGTTCCGGGGGGTTGCTCTCCGGGGTGACGGGCTCGGCGGGTGGTGCGGAGGGCTCCGGCGTCGGATCCGGACTGTTGTCCGGTACAGGGGCCGGGTCCGCTTGCGGCCCCTGGTTCTGATGGGCCTCCAGATCGCTCAGAGACTCGTGCATGTCCCCGAGACCTGCGGGGACGCCGCTTCCGTCGGGCTCGATGCGGTCCGGTGCGGTGGGCGCGTCCGGGTGGGTGCCGTCAGGCCTGAGAGTGGGGTTGGACCCGTTGTTCGAGGTGTTGGAGGAGCCGTCGGAACCCTCGGAGCCGCCCGCGTCGATGTCCCCGCTGATGGGGCCGTCGCCGGTTCCGGCGCCTCCCAGGATGCGCGATACCCGGGCGGCGATCATGGGCACACCGACCACCGCCCCGATACCTGTGGCGCTCAACGCCGCGCCACCCGCGATCATGCCGATGTTGGTCAGAACGGTGCCGAACACGTAGCCGGGGCGCTCTCCCAGTTCGGTCCAGGGGAAGAAACCGTGGATCGCGTCGCCCCAGGCGCCCCTGGCGGTGTCCCACCACTCGCCGGGGCTGTTCACCATCTCACCGGTCTGGGGGTTGTAGAAGCCGGTCATGGCTCCGAGGCCCGCGATCGAGTCGCCCCAGTACGAGGTGAAGTTGTCCCCCCAGCCGCCGGTGAACCAGCCCTCGGAACCGTGGATCCCGACCGCGCCGCCCATGTCCTCCAGGCTGCCCATGAGGACGTCCCCGCCCCCGTGGATCGCGTCCACGTACCACATGTGGTCGGTGCCCTGGGGGGAGCCCCACGGGGTCCCGACGTCCTCGGGCGCCTCCTCGAAGCCGTAGACGGCCTCGCCGGCGTCGGGCTGGGTGGTTCCGTCGGCGTTGCTCGCGATGAAGGTGGTGCCGCCGAACAGCGCGGTGATGGCGTTGGCGCACTCCCGTTCGGCCTCCTGGTACTGCTGGTGGAGCGAGTTCACGTGGTTGAGCAGGTTGTTGTGCTCCTCGACCTTGTCGCTCTCTCCGCCGAAGAAGCCGCCGTCGTCCCAGTCGTCGTCGCTCCGGATCTCCGCGACCAGGTCTCTGGCGTCCTGGCGGGCCTGGACCAACTCGGAGCGCAGCTCACGCGCCCTCTCGGCGAAGGTCTCCAGTGCGGTGGCCGCCGTGCCGAAGTCGGTTTCCACCGAGTCGCCCGTGGTGGCGACGGGGTCGACCGCCGAGTACAGGGTCTCGGCCTCGGGTGCGCTGTAGACGGCCTGGAGTCCGGCCCATGAGCTTTTGATGCTCTGTCCTGATTCGGCGATGTTCTCGCCGTCGGTCCTGAGGCCGCCGGCCGCGCTCTCCAGCAGCACGGTGTTCACGATGGGGACGGGGATCGCATCCGGGTCGATCAGGTCATCACTCACTGAGCATTCGCTATCCGTGTAGGGGGTGCACTTCAGCGGTGGCTGGGGCGAGGCCGGTCTGTGTGTCGTCTTGCGTCGCGTCCGCGGAGGAAGGGTCTCGTGGCCTTGGTACGGGTCGTCGGAGAAGGAGTGCCTGCGGCAGTGCCGTGGGGCCGGAAGGCGCTGTGGAGGCTGTCCCTTCCTCCGTCGGGGAGTTCGGGTGGCACGTTCATGGAGCGGACGTGATCCCTGGAGGGGAGCGTCCCTACGCGATCTCTCCCGCGTTGGCCTGGGCGTCCGCGGCCATCTGCAGGTTGCCGTTGACATAGTGCAAGGTGGCATCGCTGGCGCCCCCGACCGCACTGGCGCTCTTTTCGACCATGCCGCCGACCTCGTCGAAGTAGTGCTCGGCGAACTCGGAGAGGGCTACCCCGATCGGGTCGCTGTTGGCCGCGCTGTTGGCCTCGTTCAGATGCGTTTCCATCGAATTCAAGTGCGAGGTGAGCCCTTGGCTTCCCTCTTCGTCGCCTATGTGTCCGGAGACGCCTGAGAGGACGCCGAATACCTCTCCGGTCTGGATGTTCCAGGCTGACACGGGGGTCTCCCCTCTGTCTCGGGGCGTGGGGGGCAGGGTGGTATTTCTGGTGGCGATGCAGACTCTATTGCCATGGTTTCGCCCCGTGCATCACTGTTTCCGTGTCGTCAGAGGTCAAGCGGACGATCGGTGGCCGATTCCGGCCAGTACTGCTTCGGCAGGGCACAGGAGAGGGGCCGCCTGGACCCAACTGTGTCGGTCCCATGCGCTTCGGAAGGCATGGGCATTCCAGCGCGATCATGGCCGATCAACTGTCGGAGCAGGCCTCGACCACCTTCGTTCGCCATTGCACGGGCAACCCACCGAAGGCACCCGATCCCCGCATTGCCATACAGACGGAAGAGGGACCTGCTGACAGGGTGTTTGCTACAGAGAGCTCGGTTCGCGCGCAGGACCGGCGGAGGACACACCGGGAGCTCACAGCGGACCGACCAGCTGCCGACTGGTCGGACGACCGCGCCGTCGGTATGGTGGCCCTCCCTGGACCAGGACCCTGGTCATGCCGCGCAGCATGGACGCCTTCTCGAGCAGGGTGACCACGCCATGCGTCAGGGGGTTTCTCGGTCCTGTCCCGCTTCCCGGAGTTTCCGAAGCAGCCACTCAGGGATGTGCTCCTCGTCGCGGGGGAAACACTGGTGGTCGAGTCGGTATTCGTGAGGTCCGGGCTCGGGAGGGAGAAAATCCGGTTCGTTATCGTAGTCGTAATCGACATTGAAGGAACCGTTGTTCTCCAAAGTGAAGGTCGCTGTGTACCATGTGCCCTTTCCTTCGTGGTACATCAGTCCCCGAAGACGCATGAAGTGTCCCGATATCTTGGCTGGCGTGGTGATTCGAGTCTCGCCTCGGCCTCCTGGGGAAGCGTAGACCAGGCATTGTCCCACGTGCCCGACCGCTGACAAGCGGGCTTCGATCGAGGTCCACCCCTCCGGTGCCGCGCCGAAGAGAACGGTGCCGATCTTCTGTAGGTGCTCCTGTGTTCCTTCGCTGCTCATATTTTGATCGTCCGACCTTTGGCTCGACACAGAAGGACTTTCTTGGAAGCAGTCACAAGGGATGGTTCCTGTCGATGGAGGCAGGTCTGTTCTCCGAATGCCCGGACGCAGAAATCGCCCCTGACGTCGGAGGTCCGGTACCGTTTTTCGTGCCATCGGGTGGGTCCTGGCCGCCGGTGCTCTCGGGTGGAACCGTCATGCAGGGTTTTTCCGGGTGGAACTGTCGGGTGTCAGGGGCTACCGGTCCAAGAGATCCAATGCTTCTGCATCGACGGATGTCTTTGCTTTGTCGTCCCAATGGCTTGCGGGAGATCCTCGCTCCATGGCCGCGAAGTCTATCTGAATCATCCCGGTGGTGTCGATGCCGAATCCTCCTCCGCGCTCATAGAATATGACCAGCGGCTCGAACATGTCCGGCAGAACCGGCAGGGCCTCTCCCGAGTCGCGCAGTGCGCTGAAATGAAGCGCCCAGACGCAGGTGTCCATGACCAAGGGGAACTGATGGATTATCTCCTCATTCTCGATGATTGTGGAAACAAATTCCTCGTCGGCGCGTATATTCGGGTTCGCCAGTGCGGCCGCATCGAAAAAGGGCCATTGCTTGGCGCGGAGATGGTGCGACCACAGGGCTGCGCGCCGAAGATGCTCCTTCATCAGGGCGACTCGGGACCGTGTGTGGTTGAAGCCTCCGTGCCAATCGGCGCGGATCAGGCGTTCGGTCAGTGTGGAGGCGTGGTCGTTCAAAGCGGTCCCTTGAATTCCATGGAAATATTCACGATGTCGTCCATGTCGGAGAGAACACCGGCGATCTCGAAGAGTGGTTCCATCATCCCGTGACTCCTCCGGAGCCTGAAGACGGCTCCGATGTCCTCGGGGAAGGCATGTCGTGGGCACCGTGCTGATCGGGGTGGGGGAGTGGGCCTCGCCGTCCCACGCCTCGGGTCCATGACCGCAGAAACGGCCCGGTTCGGGCGCAGTACGGACAGAGGGCGTGCGGGAAGCTCACAGCAGACCGGCCATCTGCCAGCTGATCGAGGGCTGCCTCGACGGAACTGTGAGCGCCGGGACTCTGCGTTTTCGACGGGCCGACCGTGACAGGCCGGAAGTCGAGAACCGTACCCGGACTCCTGCGCCGAACAAGCCGGTGGTCGCGGCCTGCTCGGTCGGCGGAGATGACGCGGGCGGCTGGTGCCGCAGCGCCGGACGGACAACGGCCCGTGAGCGAAGCCGGTCAGGACGCACACCGGCCCCGGGCACGGCGCCGACCCGGGGAACCGCTCACCCCCGAGAGCCTGAAACGCGAGGTTTGCCACCGAATATGGTGTGATGGGGTCAGGTATCTTTTTCGGTGGACTGGACCAGGTGAAGGGGTGTCCGGGGTGGACGTCCTCCGCAGGAACAACGTGACGATCACCGGGACGGACGAGGGGCCCACGGTGGTCCTCGCCCACGGGTTCGGCTGCGACCAGAACCTGTGGCGCCTGGTGGCGCCGGCCTTGGCCGAGCGGTACCGGGTGGTGCTCTTCGACTACGTCGGCTCCGGCGGGTCGGACCTGGCCTCCTGGAGCGAGGAGAGGTACTCCTCCCTGGACGGCTACGCCCAGGACGTGGTGGAGCTGAGCCGGGCGCTGGACCTCGAAGGAGCCGTGTTCGTGGGCCACTCGGTCAGCGCCATGGTCGGCGTCCTGGCCGCTCAGGCGGTGCCGGAGCGCATCGGCGCCCTGGTGATGGTGACCCCCTCGCCCCGCTACATCGACGACGGGGACTACCGCGGCGGCTTCAGCACACAGGACATCCACGAACTGCTGGACTCCCTGGAGTCCAACTACCTGGGCTGGTCGTCGGCCATGGCGCCGATGATCATGGGCAACCCCGAGCGGCCCGAGCTGGGACAGGAGCTGACCGACAGCTTCTGCGCCACCGACCCCGACATCGCCCGGGTCTTCGCCCGCACCACCTTCCTGTCCGACAACCGCGCGGACCTGAAGGGCGTGGAGGTCCCGACCCTGGTCCTGGAGTGCTCCCAGGACCTCATCGCGCCCCGCGGGGTCGGCGCCTTCGTCCACGACTCGATCCCCTCCTCCCGGCTGGTCACGCTGGACGCCACCGGCCACTGCCCGCAGCTGAGCGCGCCGCAGGCCACCGCGGAGGCGATCCTGGGCTTCCTGGACACCCTGCGGCGCACGGCGTGAACGGGGAACACGAACCGTCCGGGAGGAGCGGCCGCCCCGACCCGGCCGTCGGCGCACTGCTGGAGCAGGGGGCGGAGGAGCTCTACGAGTTCGCGCCCTGCGGGTACCTGTCGACGCTCATGGACGGCACGATCGTCCGGATCAACGCCACGCTGCTGGAGTGGCTCGGCCTGGAACGCGACGCCGTGGTGGACCGGATGCGCTTCAGCGACCTCCTCACCGTGGGCGGCAGGCTCTACCACGAGACGCACTTCGCGCCGCTGCTGTACATGCGGGGCCAGGTCAGCGGTATCGCCCTGGAGATGAGGGTCGCCGGGGGCGCCCGCCTGCCCGTGCTCGTCTCCTCCGCCGTCAAGCACGACAGCGCGGGCGAACCGCTGCTGATCCACACCAACGTCTTCGACGCCACCGAACGCCGCGCCTACGAGGAAGAGCTGCTGCACCGCCGCCGGGAGGCCGAACGGGCCCATGCCGAGGCCGACCGGGCGCGCGAGCAGGCCGACACCGACCGGGCCCGCCTGAAGGACGCGCTCACGGTCCTGCAGAAGGCCCTCCTTCCCGACAGCCTGCCCGCCGTGCCGGGCATGGAAGCGGCCTCCTACTACCACCCGGCCTCTCCCGACCAGCTGGGCGGCGACTTCTACGACCTCCTCCGCCTGGACGACACCCGCTGGGTGTTCTTCCTCGGCGACGTGCGCGGCAAGGGCCCCGAGGCGGCGACCCTGACCTCCCGGGCCCGGTACGCCCTGCGCGCCGCCGCCCTGCACACCTCGGAGCCGGCCGAGGCCCTGGGCACGCTGAACACCGTCCTCCTGGAGGGCCAGGCCCACGACGAGGAGGCCCGCCACTGCACCGTCGTCCTCGGCACCCTCGAACCCGGCGGCGACGGGGGGACCGCCCGGGTCCGCCTGGCCTCGGGCGGCCACCCGCCGGCCCTGGTCCTGCGAGCCGACGGCAGGGCCGACCTCCTGGACACCCCCGGAGGGATGCTCGTCGGCGTGCTGCCCGGCGCCGAATTCACCACGGCCGAGACCGTCCTGGCCCCCGGCGACACCCTCCTGCTCTACACCGACGGCCTCACCGAGGCCCGCACGGGACCCCGGCGCGACACCCTGTACGGCGAGGACGGCCTGCTCGCCTTCGCCGCCGAACACGCCCCCTCCAGCCCCTCCAAGGCGATCAACGCCCTGAGCGACCTGCTCCGGAGCTTCGGTGAGGGGCTCGACGACGACACCGCGCTGCTCGCGCTCGGCGTTCCCGCGGTCCCGGGCACCGCTGCCGGGAGGGCGGACACCGGGTGAGCGCCCGCAGGGGGCCGTGCCGTTGCGGGCGGCCCCGGACCTGCTTCAGCGGAGCCGCCGGCGGATACTGGTGCCCATGGCGATCATTCACAGTGCGACCCTCACACCGAGCAAACCGGCCCTGATCGGGGCCTGGCTGGACGGCCGTCCGTGGGCGGGGCAGGGGCCCGACGAGGTGCTGGGCGCGTACCGGTTCGACGACCCGGAGGGCGAGGTCGGGGTGGAGGCGTTCCTGGTCCGACGCGGGGGCTGCCTGCTCCACGTGCCGCTGACCTACCGGGGCGCGCCCCTCGCCGGTCACGAGGAGGACCTCGTCGGAACCCTGGAGCACTCCGTCCTCGGGCCGCGCTGGGTCTACGACGGGACCCGGGACGGGGTGGCGCTCGCGTGCTTCCGGCGGGCCCTGGCGGGCGAGCAGGAACAGGCGGAGCTGGAGATCCACGAGGACGGACGCGTCGTGGGACGCAGGGCCCAGCAGGTCCTGGTCTCTAGGGAATTCGGCGAGGAGAACACCGGTGCCGGTTCGGCCCGGGGCGGGCAGGTGCTGATCCCGCACGTGCTGGACGCCGAACCCGGGGGCAGGTCGCGACTCCGCGCCCGGTGCGGGGACCTGCGGGTGGTGGTCGCGGCACTGACCTGACCCGCGGCCCTCCGGTCCCCGGCATTCGCCGTGTGCTTCCCGAAGCCCCAGCGGATCGCGGACGATGCGGTCGGCTCCACCGGCCCCGGCTGGTCGACCCGGATACGGACGGCCAGTGCCCCCTCGTGAACCGGTTCGGACGGTGCAGGACCCGGGCCCGCCCCCTCCCCTCCGAGAAGAGGGGAGGGACGGCCCCGTGCGGCTCAGGCCGGGGAGGGCTCCAGGCCCAGTTCCCCGGTCAGGAACCGGCGCAGGTGGGCGCGGGCCTGCTCGATGCTCAGCGGCGGGGCGCCGCGCAGGCGGCGCAGGGCCAGACCGTCGACCAGGGCGTTGAAGCGGGTCGTGGTCTCGGCGACGTCGGGGCAGCGGAACTCACCCCGGTCGCGACCCCGGGCGATCAGCTCGGCCACCCGGTCCGACCACTCCTCGTACCGGCGGTGCTGGCGCGAGTCCGGCTCCAGGCTGGCGTCGGCCGCCCAGTTGTCGAACCACAGCCGCCAGTGCCGGTCGGTCTCCGCGCTGAACACGCCCTCGATGAGCGTGGTCAGCCCCTCCACGGCGGTGGGGCACGCCAGCATCCGCTCGCCGAGCGGGCGGTAGTAGGCGTCGATCTCGATCGACACCGCCTCGCTGAGGATCTCCCGCACACCGCCGAAGTGGTACGTGACCGTGCCGACGGACACCCCCGCCGCGCGGGCGATGTCGCGCACGCCCACCCGGCTCGCCCCGTGCTCGATCACCAGCGGCACGACGGCCTCCAGGATGAGCCGCCGCCGCACTTCGGTGGGCTGGCGGGTGCGCTTGTCCGGCGCGACCGCGCGGCGCCTGGCCCCCGCCGTCCCGGCGGCCGGCGGTCCCTCGGCAGGGTCGGTCATCCCGCGGTCCTGGGGATCTCGCGCTCCCAGCGCCGGGTGGCGACGACCTCGCCGCCGGAGCGGGCCTCCACCGTGCTGTGCACGACGAAGTGGTCCGCTGTGGCGGTCAGCTCGCTCGACGTCCGCACGGAAACGTCCCAGTCCTCCCGGCGCATGGTGATCTCCCACTCGGATCCTGCCATGGCCGACAACGGGTCGTCGACCCGGATCCGGTACCGTTCCCGCGCCTTCTCCGTGTACACGAGACCGTTGGGGTAGGTGCGCGACCCGCCGTAGTTGGGGTCGACGTCGAGCACCCACTCGCCGGTCCCGACGTCGTGCGACACCAGGCGCTCGGGCCGGGGCTCCGACGCGCCCAGTTCCACCGCCAGCGGCGGCGCCTGCTCCGGCCTCTCGAACTCCACCGGCGCGCGCCCCTCGTCCGTGCCCGCGGGCCGCACCGGGAGCAGAAGCGCGCTCCGGTCGGGCCACACGGTCAGGGACGGGTCGTCGGGCTGCGGCCACACCCACGGCCAGTACGCGGTCGACACCGCCACGCGGATCCGGTGCCCGGCGGGGAACGCGTACCCCGTCCCGGTGAGCTCCACCTCCACGTCCTCGGGGTTTCCCGGCTCCCACGGCACCGACCGGTCCCGCCCGTACCGGCTGCCCAGGTTCAGCACGCCGCGGGTGACGAGGGTCGAGGCCCCGTCGGGGGCCACGTCGCACACGCGCACGATCACGGTGCCCCGGGGCCTGTCGGCGTCCAGGCGCAGGCGCACCCGCGCCCGGCCCAGGACCTCGACGCGCTCGGCCAGCGGCTCGCCGTCGAAGCAGGTCGACCGGCCGTCCTCCTCCCGCTGGTCGGGGGGCAGGTCGGTGGCGTTGCCGTAGGGGAAGAAGCGGCCCGCGTCGACGCCCGTGTGCTGGGGGCTGTGCACCGTCACCGGCGCGCCGCCCGCCGCGCCGAGGGCCTGTTCGGACCATTGGGTCGCCGGGGAGGGCCAGGCGTCGTCGGTGACCCAGCGGCCGGGCCGCTCCGTGTAGGCGGTCGCGGGCGGCACCGGCTCCTGGACCCACGACCGCAGCCGAGGGGTGTCCATGGCGCCGTTGTCCGCGCCCTTGAGCCAGTGGTCCCACCAGCGCAGGGTCTCCTGGAGGAAGCCGATGTGCGGGCCGGGCGGCCGCGCGATGTCGGGGTACTGGTGCGCCCAGGGCCCCAGCAGCCCGCGCACCGGGCCGGGCAGGTGCTCTACCAGCCGCAGCACGGTGTCCCGGTAGGGGTCGGCCCAGCCGCCGACGGCCAGCACCGCGGCGTCGATCGCGGAGTAGTCCTCGCACACGCTGCCGTGCCGCCAGTAGTCGTCCCTGGTCTGGTGGTCCAGCCAGGTGTGGACGAACGGCTCCAGCGCGTCGAGTCGCTCCTTCCACATCGGCAGCCACGCGTCGCCGACCGTGATCGGGTCCGGCGGACGCGACGTGAACGCCAGCATCGTGCCGGACCAGCCGGCCATGTCGATGCCCAGCACCGAGCCGCCGATGTAGTGCACGTCGTTGTCGTAGCGGTCGTCGGCCGAGCACACCGTGACGATCGCCTTGAGCGGCTCCGGGCGCCGGGCGGCGATCTGGAGCGAGTTGAACCCGCCCCAAGAGATGCCGAACATCCCCACCCGGCCGGTGCACCAGGGCTGCGCGGCCAGCCACTCCACGACCGCGACCCCGTCGGCGGTCTCCTGCTCGGCGTACTCGTCGAGCATCACGCCCTCGGAGTCGCCGGACCCCCGCAGGTCCACCCGCACCGACGCGTAGCCGTGGCCCGCGTAGTAGGGGTGGCGCTGGGCGTCGCGCGGCGACGTCCAGTCGCCCTTGCGGTAGGGCAGGTACTCCAGCAGCGCCGGGACGGGGTCCGCCAGGGCGTCCGCCGGCAGCCACACGCGCGCGTGCAGCCGTGTGCCGTCGGCCATCGGGATCCAGTCCTCGCGGACCTCGACCTCGCGCGCGAAGTCCTCTCGGTAGCGCATGCTCCCCCGTTCGTCTCTCGTGTGGGCCCGTGCGTGACGGGACCGTTCGTGTGCCAGGAACCGTGTGTCAGGACCTGTGTGTCAGGACCGCGGGTCGGTCCCGTCGGCGTCCCACCGGCGGATCCGGTGGCCGCCGCCCAGGTCGATCCACTCCGGGTCGGGGACCTCCGCCAGGTCCCGGGGCGGGGCGGCCGTGTCCCCGGCCGTCTCCCCGGCCGGCTCGGACGCCTGCGCGGTCGCGCCGCCGCCCGTCCCGACCGGCCGCGGTTCCAGGACCGCGTCCAGCAGCCGCCGGGTGTAGGGGTGGTTGGGCCCGGAGAAGACCGCTTCGACGGGGCCCTCCTCCACGACCAGCCCGTCGCGCATCACCGCGACCCGGTCGGCGATCCCGCGCACCACCGCCAGGTCGTGGCTGATGAACACGAACGCCAGGTCCCGCTCGGTGCGCAGGTCGTCCAGCAGCGCGAGCACGGCCGCCTGGACCGACACGTCGAGCGCCGTGGTGACCTCGTCGGCGACCACCACGCGCGGGTCCCCGGCCAGGGCGCGGGCGATGCCGACCCGCTGGCGCTGCCCGCCGGAGAGCTGTCCGGGCAGCCGGTCCGACAGCGCCGGGTCCAGGGCGACGTCCGCGATCAGCTCGCGCGCCCGGTCGTCGGCGCGGGACCGCTCGGCCAGGCCGAAGAACCGCAGCGGCCGGCGCACGGCCTCGCGGACGATCCGCCGCGGGTTGAGGGAGGTGTCGGCGTTCTGGAACACGAGCTGGACGCGGCGGCGGACGCCCGGCGGACGCAGTCGAGCCCGCACGGCCAGGTCGCCGTCGCCGTCCCGGCTCCCGTCCCCGGGGCGGTCCCCGCCCCCGGTGTCCGCGCCGAGCAGCCGCATGGTTCCGGAGGACGGTGCGCGCAGGCCCGCCAGGGACCAGGCCAGCGTCGACTTCCCGCTGCCCGACTCCCCGACCAGGGCCAGCACCTCGCCCCGGCGCAGACCGAGCGAGACCCCGTCGACGGCCCGGTGCGCGCCGTAGTCGATCGTGACGTCGCGCAGGGACACCACCTCGGGCGCGTCGTCGGGGACCGGCACGCGCTCGCGCACGGTCCGCGTCCCGTCCTCGGCGACCTCGGCCAGCCCACGGTCGCCGATCCTGGGCACGCTCGCGAGCAGGCGGCGCGTGTACGGGTGCCGCGGCGCGTCGAACAGCTCGGCCGCCCCGGCCGCCTCCACGACCTCGCCCTCCCGCATGACCACGACGCGTCCGGCCATCCGCGCGACGACCCCCAGGTCATGGCTGACCAGGATCGACGTCAGGCCGAACTCCTCGCCCAGCCCGGCCACCAGGTCCAGGATCCGCGCCTGGGTAACCACGTCCAGGGCGGTCGTGGGCTCGTCCAGCACCAGCACCTTGGGCCGTGCCGCCAGCGCCATGGCGATCGCCACCCGCTGCTGCTGCCCGCCGGAGAGCTGGTGCGGGTAGCGGCGCACGATCCCCTCGGGATCGGGCAGCCCGACCTTCTCCACCAGGGAGCGGACCCGCTCGCGCCGTTGCGCGCGCGTCAGTCCCTGGGACAGCAGGGACTCCCCGATCTGGGCGCCGACGCGCATCGACGGCGTGAGCGCGTGCCCCGCGTTCTGCCCCACCATCGCGATGTCGCGGGTGCGCAGCTCCCGCAGGCCCCGCCGGTCCAGGGACAGGACGTCCTTGCCGTCGACCAGGACCCGGCCGCCGGTGACCCGGGAGCCGTGCCGCAGGTGACCGAGCAGGGCCCCGGCGACGGTGGACTTGCCGCTGCCGGACTCACCGACCACGGCCACCGTCTCCCCGGCCGCCGCCTCGAAGGACACCTCGCGGGCCACGGTCACGTCGGCGCCGCCGGAACGGTAGGCCACGGACAGCCCCTCGACCCGCACCAGGGGGCCGGACTCGGTGCCGCTCATGAGCTCTCCTTCGCGCGGTCGACGCCCCAGGCCCGGGACAGGCCGTCGGCGGACAGGTTCAGCCCGACGACCAGGGTCGCCAGGGCGATGATCGGGGCGAGCGTCGCCCACGGCACCACGACCATGGCGGTGCGGTTCTCGGCGACCATCAGCCCCCAGTCCGGGGTGGGCGGGTTGGCGCCGAACCCGAGGAAGGACAGCGAGCTGATCAGCAGCACGACCCATGAGGCACGCATCGCGAACTCCACCGACACCACGTGGGCGATGTTCGGCAGGACCTCGCGGACCAGGATGGAGACGGTGCGCTCACCGCGGGCCCGTGCGGCGGTCACGTAGTCGAGCGGGGCCACCCCCAGTGCCGCGGCGCGCACCACGCGCACCACCTGGGGCGCGTAGACGACGGTCACGGCGAGGACGATCACCGCCGGGCCCGCCCCCAGCACGGTCACCACGACCAGCAGCGCCAGGATCGGCGGGATGGCCAGGATCGCGTCCAGCACGCGCATCAGCGCGTCGTCCAGCCGGCCGCCCCTGAGCGCGGCCGCGCAGCCCACGACGGTGCCGAGCGCCACCGCGCAGGCGGTCGCGGCGAAGGACACCGTCAGCGCGTAGCGGCCGCCGTACAGCACCCGGCTCACCACGTCGCGGCCGTAGGCGTCGGTGCCCGCCCAGTGGTCGGCGCCCGGCCCGAGCAGCGCGCTGCCGGGGTCGTTGGCGGTGGGGGAGTAGGAGGTGAGCAGCGGTGCGAGCAGTGCCAGCAGCACGTGCAGGGCGACCAGGGACAGGCCGACCACGGCGGGCGTGGACCGCGCCAGCGAGCGCAGCGTCGCGCGGACCGATCCCGTTGCCCCGGTTGACCCGGTCGTCTCGGCGGGCCCGGAGGCCCCGTGCGGGGACCCGGTCATCGGGCACTCCTCTCTCCGGTGCGCAGGCGCGGGTTGAGCGCCATCGCCCCCAGGTCGGCGGCGAGGTTGCACAGCACGTACACGGCCGCGCTGACCACGGCGATGGCCTGCAGGACCGGCAGGTCGCGGTTGTGCACGGCCTCCAGCAGCATCCGGCCGACGCCGGGGTAGTTGAAGACGTTCTCGACCACGGCCACGCCGCCGACCAGCCACGCCACGTTCATCGCGATCACGTTCAGCGTGGGCAGCAGCGCGCTGGGCAGGGCGTGGCGCACCACGACCCGGCCCGTCCCGAGGCCCTTGAGCCGCGCGGTGGTCACGAACTCGCTCTCCATGACGTCGATGACGCTGGTCCTGGTCATCCGCACGATGTAGGCGGTCATCACCACCGACAGCGCGATGGTCGGCAGGACGACCGCGGGCAACAGGTCGGCGACCGGCGCGGACGCCTCGTCCAGGACCACGGCGGGCAGGACCGGCACGGTGATGGACAGCGCCAGCACGAGCAGGGTCGCCACGACGAACTCCGGCACGCTCATCCCGATCAGCGTCAGGGTGGAGATCACCGTGTCCGGCCAGCGGTCCCGGTACAGGCCGGCGACGACGCCCAGCACGATCGAGGAGGTGACCGCGACGGCGATGGTGGCGACCGCGATCAGCATGGTGTTGCGCAGGTGCAGCCACAGGGTCGCGGAGACGGGCTCGCCGGAGACCAGGGACACCCCGAAGTCGCCGCGCACCGCACCGGTGATCCAGTCGAGGAACCGCAGGACGGCCGGGCGGTTCAGGCCCATCTGCTCGCGCAGCGCGGCCACGGCGTCGGGGGTGGCGTCCTGGCCGAGCACCTGCGTGGCCACGTCGCCCGGGAGCAGCTGCACGGCGGCGAACACGATCACCGACGCCAGGAGCACGGTGACGACCGCGGACAGCAGCCGCCTGGAGATGTAGACGATCATCAGGGCCTCAATCCGATGTTGAGGTAGTCGAACTCGAAACCGGACTCGTGGTAGTTGAGGACGTCCCGGGACAGGCCCACCAGCCGGTCGGCGAACATCGGGGTCATCGCGCCGCCCTCGTCCACGACCATGCGCTGGGCGTCCTGGTACAGGGTGCGGCGGCGGTCCTCGTCGGCCGTGGCGCGGGCGGCGTCGAGCAGATTGTCGAAGGCGCCGTCGGACCAGGCGGTCTCGTTGTAGGAGGAGCCGCTGCGGAAGACCTGGTTGAGCAGCTGGTCGGCCGGACGCCCCGTGTACCAGTACGTCGCCATCAGCGGCTTCTGCATCCAGATCTGGGTGTAGTAGGAGTCCGCCGAGGTGTTGCGGACGGTGATGTCGATCCCGGCCTCGGCCGCGGAGTCGCGGTAGGCCAGCGCCATCGGGGTGAACACCGGGTCGTAGGCGGAGGTGTAGAGCTCCAGGCTCAGGCCCTCGTGCCCGGCCTCGGCGAGCAGGGCGCGGGCCCGGTCCGGGTCGCGTTCGAGCGCGTAGTCGGTCCAGTAGGGCGTGTCGGGCGGGACCGGGTTGTCGTTGCCCGGTACTCCGGTGCCCTGCAGGGCCACGTCGATGACGTGCTGCGGGTCGTAGGCCAGCTTCATCGCCCGGCGCACGCGCGCGTCGGTGAACGGCTCGGCCGTGGTGAGCATGGGCAGCACGTACCACTGGGCGTTGACCGAGCGCGCGATGGTCGCGCGCTCGGAGGCCTCGACGACGCGGGCGGTGGCGAAGTCCAGGTTGGTCTGCGAGATCAGGTCGACCTGGCCGGCCAGCAGCGCGTTGGTCCGCGCCTGGATGTCGGTCATCGAGAACATCTCGATGGCGTCCAGGGCGGGCCGTCCCTCCCAGTGGTCGTCGTGGGCGACGATGCGGCCCCGGCCGCCGGGGGAGAAGGAGTCGAGGCGGAAGGGCCCGGTGCCGATGCCGGTCGCGCCGATGGTGTCGCCGTCCCCGTCGGGGACGACGTAGCAGTGGTAGTTGGTGAGCAGCGCCGGGAACTCGAAGTTGGGCGTGGTCAGCTCGACCACCAGCACGCCCGGCTCGGGGGTGTGCACACGGCCCGGGTCGACCAGCGGGCCCAGGACCGTCCCCTGCGGCGAGGCGAGGTCGGGGTCGACGATCCGGCGGAGCGTGTAGGCGGCGTCCGCGGAGGTGAAGCCGCGGCCGTCGTGGAAGCGGACCCCGTCGCGCAGCCGGAAGGTCCACACCAGGCCGGCGTCGTCGGACTCCCACCCGGTGGCCAGGTCGGGCACGGTCCGCCCCTCCGCGTCCATCCGGACCAGCCGGCTGTACAGGGCGCCGAGGTACTCGTAGGCCGACAGGGAGCTGGCCGGGTCCAGGGTCTCGGCCTGCGACGCCGGCGGCCGGGCCATGCGCAGCACGCCGCCGTCGGCGGTGGCGCCCGTGGCCGCGGCCTCCGGGAGCGCCGGGGCCGCCTGCGGACCGGACGCGGCGCAGCCGGGGAGCAGGACCGCGGCCCCGAGTGCCCCGGCTCCCCCCAGCAGAGCAGTTCTGCGCGGGATCCGCGGCGGGGCGCCCTCGGCCCCCGGTGAACGCGGCATGTCTTCCCCTCCGTGGTGTGCTGCGAACGGATCAATCGTTCACTGAACGATTGATACGACTCATGCACGATAGAGGTCGGAAGTCGATGGTTCAACGGGTGGTAAAGCGGGTAAACGCGAGGGGTCACGTGTGCCCGCCGCCGATCACCGCAGGTCAGACATGTCAGCGGACGGTAGGCGTTCCGCGCGCCGACACGGCGCCGACGCCGCGCGCACCGGCCGACTGCACGGCGCCCACCGCCCGCCGACAGGAAGAGGCGGTGCCGGCCGGGGGCGAGCACGGTGCCGGATACGGGACGGCGGGCCACGGCGGCCCGAGCGCGGACCCTTGGGTGCGGCGGAGCCGGGACGGCACCCCTCGGCGGGCTCGGCGACGAGGCGCCGCGGTGGTGGATCCAACGAACCTCCGAGGACCAACGAAAAGACCCGTCGGCACAGATCGTGTCGACGGGTCCCCGCGCCGGATCGGCGCCTGACCGCGAGCCCGGGCGGGCCGACGCACCTACCCCGGGGTGCGACGACCGGCCGGGCTCACAACTGCTGGTTCAGCCAGTCCTGGCAACGCGCACGGAACCACAGCAGTACCTCGTGCACCTGTGGCCTTCCGTCGTCCACGAGCACCTCCAGGGGGAAGCTCGGCCGCCGGTTCAGTGAGTCCTCGGGCAGGTCGATGCCGGGGACCGCGTTGAACCTGTGCAGCAGCTCCCTGCGCAGGGTCACGTCGTCGAACGGCGGACGGCGCGCCATGTGCTGGAAGACCACCTCACCGCGTCCCGACACCGGGTACAGAACGAGGGCCCAGCGCCAGTCGGCGTTCGCGCTCTCGTCCCAGGCGAACAGGGAGCAGCTGGTCTCGACGCCCACGCCCCACACCAGGTCACCCCCGGCGGCGGCCCACCCGTCCATCAGGGCCTGGGTCGCCCGCACCACCTCGGGCTGCTGGTTCTCCAGGAGCAGTGCGTGGAACCGTCGCTCCCGCTCGACGAACTCGTTCACCTCGAGACCCACCAGCTCGGCCAGTGCGGCCGCGGGGACGAAGGCCTCGTGCGCCGAACCGGCCTCCGCAGCCGCTCCCGCGTCGGAGAAGACCCGGTCCCCGTGGGTCGTGCCGGGGTACGCGGTCAGGTGCCGGGCCACGGTCGCCGTCTTGGCCCCGACAAGTACCGCGAGTTCACGGTGCGTGGTCCAGCGATCGGCCGCCAGCATCGCCAGCGCGTGTTCGAGCTGTTGGGCGAGGTCCTCGCCGATCTCCTCCGGCTCGTGCGCGCCAAAGGCTGAGGGCGCGGGCCACAGCGCGCAGGCGTGGTCGCCGAGGAGGGCGGCGCGCTCCTCGATCTCCGGCCTGCCCCAACTGGGGGCGTCCGCGATCCGGCGGTTCATGCTCAGGCCGCTGGACCGGAAGATCTTCTGCTTGCGCTCGAACATGTGGTTGGACAGTTTGGAGTTCTGCGCGGTCAGGGTCAGATTGCCCAAGGTGTGCAGCAGGCGGCCGTGCAGCTCGTTCTCGGTCTCGTCTGGGTCGGTCTGCTTGCGCAGGACCTCGTACCACTCCTCGGTCATGCTCTGCGGCATGACGTGCTCGATGCTGACCTTGGCCCTGCTGAAGTCCACCGGCTCGGGCGATTCGAAGGCCTCCTCCAGCCTGCGCAGCACGAAGGTGCGCTGCAGGGCCTGGCCCGACCAGTAGAAGTTGCGCTGTGCCACGGCCTCGCGCAGCGCCCTGTCGGACGGCCAGCGCCGCCGGGGGTCCGACAGGTAGCGGTGCACGGAGTCGGCGACCGAGCCGCCGGGCTGGATCTCCTTGGGCGAGGACATGAAGATCCTGTTGAGCCCCTGGGTCGGGACCCCGGCGATCATGCGCCGGACCAGGAAGCTCTCCACGTAGCCGAGCGCCCGGATGAGCTCGTCGGTGTCGGTGTGCCCCTGGTCGCGCAGCACCATCAGGTGCAGCGCCAGCGGGCGGTAGATCTTGTTCCCCCAGGATTCGAGCCGGGCCAGGACCTCGGCCAACTCCGGGTCGCCTTCGAAGCCGGGATCGAGGACGCGCTGGAGCAGCTGCCCCAGCCGCCACAGGTGCTCCACCTCGCCGCGCAGGGCGGTCTCACCGCCGGTGTGGGACACCTGCTCCAGGCGCTCCTTCTGCCCGTGGTACACCTCGCTCTGCTTGGCCCGCTCGTCCCCGCGCAGCACCAGGTCGAGCCAGGCCAGGGTCTCCAGGGTCTCCGGGCCCAGCTCCTCCTGCATCGGCAGCCATACCTCGTCGTACACCTCCTCCCCGGTCTCCGGAAGCAGCATGAAGACGTAGTTGCGCAACAGGTCCGTCTGGCTGAGCCCCTTGCCGGTGTTGTTCAGGGACTCGAAGATCCGGAAGACGTTGTCGCCCGCCTCCGCCTGGATGTCCACCAGGCTGAGCCGGTGGCCGATGGTCTCCTCGAGCCCGAGGAGCTCCTCCTCGGAGTACCGGCCGACCTTGCGCGAGAAGTAGTTGTAGGCGAACCCCACCCTGTCGTCGCTGCCCGCGTCGGTGCGGCCGTTGACGATGGCCCCGAAGGAGGCCCGGTCGGCCTGGGTTGGGGCGAGACGGTACTTGTCGGTGCCCTTGTTGTACTTGTTCACCAGGTAGACGTCGTTGATCCGGTCCGCGCCACTGGGGTCGCCCTCCTCGAGCTCCTCCACCTCGCGCAGCCGGTCGCGGATGGCCGCGAGCGCGATGGAGAGGGAGGTGAGTCGCTGCTGGCCGTCGATGACCAGCCAGCGGGTCAGCGTGCTCGCCGAGGAGGAGCCGGGCGCGAGCACCACCGAGCCCAGGAAGTGTCCGGCCGAACGGGACGAGCGTGCCTCCCCGTCGCGGTCGACCTGTTCGGTGAGGTCGTCCCAGAGCCGTTCCAGCTCGTCCCTGCCCCAGGAGTAGGGGCGCTGGTAGAGCGGCACCTGGAACTGCTTGGTGCCCTCGACCATGTTCCGGAAGGTGGTTTCGTTGGCCTGCATATCTCCGCAATCTCGAACGGGCGGACAGGGGGCGGGGCTTACTTGGGGAGGAACGGGCTGGGCTCACCGGAGTAGGACACGTGCAGGGTGTCCCGGGCCCGGGTGGAGGCGACGAACAACAGGTTGCGTTCGCGCTGGAGGTCGTGGGCGTGCGCCACCGGGTCCTCGGACACATCGGTGACCGCCGAGTCCTGGGGCAGGTGCTGCCTCCCGGCGGCGACCACGGCCACGCACCGGAACTCCAGCCCCTTCATGGAGTGCATGGTGCCCACCCGCACCCCGGAGTCCTGGGCAAGGCCGCAGGTGGCGATCCCCGCGGTCCCGAGGCTCTCCCTCACCTGGCGTACCAAGGCGTCGGTACGGGCGGCGACGGCGATCGTGCCGGGCTCCACCCCCGCCTCCAGCCACTCCGACACCACCCGCGCCAGGTCGGCGAACTCCTCCGCCTCGGTGGGATGTGCCCGCAGCACCGGGGTGCGGCCGCGCAGCGGCGACGTGTAGTCGGCCAGGTGCGAGCGCACCCCGTCGAACCCCTCCACGGGGGCGGTGCCGAGTACCCGTACCGCCCAGGACAGGATTTCCCAGGTACTGCGGTAGCTCACGGTCAGCCGGTGGCTGCGTCCGCGCACGTTGATCCCCACCGCTGCCATGGACACGTGGTGGTCGTAGATGCGCTGGTGCGGGTCGCCCGCGATGAACAGGTCGTCCGGCCCTTCGGGGGCCAGCGCGCGGACCAGCCGCCACTTGGCCGGGTGCAGGTCCTGGGACTCGTCGACCACGACGTGTCGGTAGGGCCGCGCCCCGGTGCGGTTCAGGATGTCGGCGGCCTCGGCGGCCAACCACGTGAACGTCCACTGGCCGGCGGCGCGCATCTCCTCGGTGGCTGCCAGGACCGCTTTCCACACCTGGCGTTTCTGTTCGACCCCCAACCGGCCCCCGCGTCCCCGGCCGCGTCGGCGGGCCCCCAGGTAGTCGCGTTCGGTGCGCAGGTCCTGGGCGAGGATGACGTGGTCCCACTCCTCCAGCAGGAACCGCCCGGACACGTCGAGGCCCTTGGCGTGGGTGTCCCACTGGGCGGCGAGGTCGCGGAAGGACGGGAAGTCGAGTCGCCCGTGCACCTGACGCACCACCTGGTGGGCGATCTTGTCCAGGTTGCGCACGTCGACCAGGTTCCGGCGCGCTGTGTCCTTGACCAGCAGTTCGAGCTGGTTGCGCAGCGCGGCGTCGAGTGTGGTGGTGAAGGTGGTGAGCAGGATCGGTTGCCGGGGGACGGGGGCGTCGGCGATCAGCGGGAGCTGCTCTCCGGTGCCGCCTGGGGCGTATCGGCCGGCCAGGTGGGAGACCCGGTGGAGCGCGGTCACCGTCTTGCCGGTCCCCGCGCCACCGGTCACCATGGCCGGTCCCGCGTAGCCGTCCCGGCGGGCGATGCGCTCCTGCCGGGGGTGCAGGAAGGTCCGCCACACGTCGAAGGGGTGCGCCAACAGGTCGCGGAGTTCCTCGGGCCCCTCCACGAACACCGCCTGGTCGGGGCTGCGCCGGATCGCCGAGACCAGGTCGTCGGGGTCGACGCCTCGCTCCGCGACCTCCTCCACGAGGTCCCGGCTCAGCTGCGCCCAGGCCTCGTCGGGGGACATGCCGGAGGCCAGAGCGGTCAGGGCGTCGTGTTGGGCCCGGGGCAGTATGGGGCCGAGCGCGTCGAGATGGTTCTCGTCCGGCAGCAGCCGCGCGATGCGGATGGTGTGCTCGTCGATGCCGAGCTGGGCGAAGTGCTTGTCCGGGACATCGTCGAACAGGGTGGCGCCCGAGGCCGCGGCCACCGGCGCGAGCGCGGTGCTCATGGTGTGGAGCCCCGACTCGTCCCGGAACTCCAGCACGCCCAGGGCACGGTTGACCGACGGCCGCCGGTTGCGGATGTAGCGGTAGGCCTCGTCATGCGGGAGCACGGTGACCAGGAGGAAGACGTCGCCCGAGTCGGGGGCGAGCACAACGCCGCGGTAGCCCTGGTTGACACGCAGCGTCCGCCAACGCGGGTCGCGGCTGTCGGTGACCTTCTCCAGGTGGCCGCCGGCATAGTAGGTGTCGGCGAACTTGTCCAAGGCCTCGTCGACGGCTTTGCGGAGTTTCTTGTCCAGAGCCGCGTACGTGTTGAGGAAGTCCTTGGCGATCGCGAGCTGGGGCACGGAAGCCTTTCCGGGACAGGGGATGGGGGAGGGGAGGGGAGGGAGTCCTTGGGAGGGGTTGGTGCCACCAGGATAGGGACTCGTGTCACCTCCGTAACAGGATTCACGGCACCGGGTACCGATTTCCCGACCCGGGGCCACATCCGGCCAATCTCGGCGGAGCTCCACCTGACGACGGCCCGTCATCCTCGCGCGGGTCGCCCACTTCGAGGACCTCATGGGTCCGGACGGGCCCCTGGAAGGGGTGTGAGACAGCCCGGACCGCCGGTTGCGCCCGTACCCGGGCCGGGGTACGGGCGCAACCGGGTTCACAGCCAGCGGGTGAGCTTCTCCCGAGGGGTGTCGGGGTGGACCCACCAGAGGCCGACCTCCTTGTGCCACCTCGCCTTGACCGCCCGTTTGGCGTCCTCCTTCTCCGGCTTGGGCACGTTGAGGTACAAGCGGTTGTTCACCACCTTGCCGACCTCGGGGACGGGGCCGTACGACGTCCCCTCTGCGCCGGCTGCGGGCTGCCAGCCCTTCCACGGTTTCAGCTCTTTGTCCTGCTGGGCGGCCTCCACGATCTTTCGGACGCGCGCGCACGCCCCGGGGTCCGTCAGGCGCATCATCAGATCCGTGGCGCCGGGGCTGGCGAGCAGGTTGAGCGATCCGTGCCAGAGGACGGTGTCGTCGAGGATCATCACCTTCTCGTGCATGCGCGGCCGCAGGGCGATCTCACACCCCTTCCCGCGCAGGTCGCGGATCAGACGCTCCTGGCGTTCGCCGTCGTCCTGCCGGGAATCGCTCGGAGGGCGTGTGCTGACGATGACCCGCACCCCCTGCTCCACGCGTGGGGACAGGCGTTTGAGCCAGCGGTTCACCGGCTGGACGTTGAGGAAGGGGGAGAAGATCTCGATGCTCTTCGAAGCTTCGCGGATGTCCCATTCCACGGCCTTCTCGACCTCGTCGGCGGGGAAGAACGCCGGTCGGCCGAGTTCTTCCTCGCTCAGCCCGCCGAGCTCGTCGGCGCTGCGGATGGGGATGAGGTCGCCGACCGGGATGCGCTGCGCCGTGTTCTCCAGTACGGCGAGCATGTGCAGGGCCTCGCTGCCGGGCTTCACGTGCTTTCGGAGGTACTCGACGTCGGCCACCACCACCAGGTGGTCCTGGGCCCGGCTCAACGCCACGTTGAGCAGGCGGGTGGTGTCCGAGGCCAGGCCTGTGCCCTCGTAGAAGTTGCCGGGCTTCTCCCCTGAACCGGCCACGGTGTCCAGGATGACGAGGGGGCGCTGGCTGCCCTGGAACCGGTGCACGGTGTCGGCCAGCCCTTCGTACTCCTCCCCGAAGCGGAGCTTCAGGCTGCTCCGCAGGTGGTTGACCTGGTCACGATAGGGGGAGATCACCGCCATCAGCTCAGCGGGCGAACCCGGCTCCTGGTTCTTGCGCGCCGGCAGTACCGAGTCGAACTGGAGGCCGCGGACCAGTTCGTGGATGACGGCCTCGTGCACCGGGTTCGACAGGTGTTTCTTCCAGCCCCGGAGCGGGATCCGGCGGGACGACGTGTCCACCAGGACCACGGAGCGTTCCAGGAGGGGGGAGACCGGCAGGCGGGAGTCATCAGGGCGCCCGGTGGCCAGCGGGGCGTCGGGATAGGCGACCTCGTTGACGACCTCGCAGATGCCGGGACGCATCCGGTACTGGACCCCTAGGCTGACCAGGCGCGGGTCCTCCTTCACCGTCCCGGCGGAGTCGATCAGGCCCGCGGCGTGGAAGGCGTCCCGGTCCATCCACCGCTCCGCGTGGACCTTCGCCTCGGGCTTCAACGCGGAGGAACCCTTTCCCTGCGTGATTGCGGGAAGCTGCCGGAAGTCCCCGGCCACCACCACCCGCTTGCCGGCGAGCCCGGCGGCACACCAGGCCGAGGGCAGGTTGACCATGCCGGCCTCGTCGATGATCACCGTGTCCACCTGGTCCAGGAGGCGGTTCGACTGCAGGGCCTTGGCAAGCGTCGTACCCATCACCCGACACGTCGAGCGGATCGTTTCGAGGAGCCGTGCCCGTTCCTTGTTGACACTGTCGAGCTCGGAACCGGCCCTCTGGATCGTCTCGTCGAGCTCCGACGCCGACGGCAGTCCCTGCACTGCCTCGGCGGCCGATTTCCAGGCACGGTCGAGTGCCCGAACCTTGTCGGTGGCCTCTTCAGCTCTGGCCTCAGCCGTGGCGAAGCCCTGTGCGGCCCCCTCCGACTCCTGGCACAGAACCTGTCGGCGTTCCGTCAGAGCAGCGATCTGAGCGGCTTTGCGGCGGGCCAAAAAGCCAGAGGGGGTACCGAGCTGCCGGATACTCTCGTCCACCTGCCGCAGGTCCGCTCGCGCGCGGGTCGCCTCCGCATGGAAACGGGACGCCTCACCTGTAGCCGTCCGCTCCACTGAACGGGCGTGGGCCAGTGCCGACTTCGCAAGGGCCGCCCGCTCATGGACCGACTTCTGCTCGCGGGTGAGTCCGAGGAGATCCTCCAACTCCTGCGCCCGGGTGGACAGCTTCTCGCCCAACCGGCCGGCGATCATCTCGGCATCGATCACCGAACCGAAACGCTCGCGGAGCGAAGCCACCTCGATCTCCCCGGCTCGCTGGACCAGGCCCCGCGCGAAGTCCTCCTCCCCCTCCAGGAGCTCGCACATGCGTTCCAGGGCCTGGTCGACCGCGACCTTGGTCGGCGCGAGGAAGAGCACCCGCTCACCGAGACGGTAGGCACCCTCGGCGATGTGCGACACCACTTCTGTCTTTCCCGTGCCGGGCGGCCCCCAGACGAAGGTGATGTCGCTGCCGAGCGCTTGTTCCACACCCCGGCGCTGCTCCTGGTTCAGGGGCAGATCGGAGTATCCGGCGATGAGGGTGTGGGGGCGGGCTGCACGTGCCACCCGTGGGGCGCCCAGGCCGACGATCCACCCGGCCGTGGTCGTGTTGACCGGACCGGGATTCTGCCCGCTGTCACTGATCCGGTCCGCCAGCGACCTGAGCGAGCGGGTCTCGTCCTCGCGGAGCATGACGTTTCCGGGGTGGTCGCCCAGGTCGGCATCGGTCGTGACGAGGATCTTGTTCTGGGGCTGTCGTCGTGCCGAGGCCCGGTGCCAGCTGCCCCGGGACCTGGACGGGCGGACCAGCACGTGGTCGGAGTCCAAGGACTTCTTCCACTTGTCGCAGGTGAAGTGGTATTCGTACGGGGTGCCGTCGCCGCCGGATCGGACTTTCTTCCCTCCTTTGAGGGACACATGGTCCTTGCCGGAGGCCTTGTCGGCGAGGACCGCCTTGACCTCGTTCTCGATCGCGGTGATGAACTGGTCGGCGGGTTCGGGGAGTGTGCTCGGGGAAGTCACAAGACCCTTTCGGGATCGTTGGCACGGAGGGAACCAGCGTTCAGGAGTATGCCCGAGGCCGGTGACGTTCCGGAGGTTCCCCGGTTCGGAGAGTACGCTCCGCGTTCGGCCGCGTCGAGGGTTCTTCCTCATGGCGGCGTTCTCAGCAGGGCCGGAGGCGTTGGCGGGCGCCAGTATTCCGTGTGCCGCGACTGAGAGGGGGAACGGCTCAGGCACCGGTCCGGGTATTCGTGGACCCCCGGTAGTCATGGCCCGCGTCCGGATCCAGCACCGGCCAGGGCGCGGAGAGACCCCTCGGCCCCCGGCCGGGGCCGGTCACACTGCGGCGCGCCTCGCCCCCTCCCGGAACACGCGGCCGAACACCAGGGGCGCCGCCAGGAGCAGGGCCCCTCCGGCGACGAACGGCACGTGGAGCCCGAACCCTCCCAACAGGCCGCCGGTGAAGACCCCCAGGAGGACGGAGGCCTGGGCGAGGAGCATGCGGGCCATGGACGCGCGCCCCAGGATCGGCATCGGCGTCACCGCCTGGAGGATGGAGGCGGCGCTCACGGAGATCGTCGTCGCCGCCAGGCCGAACACGCCGAGTGCGAGGGCTCCCACGACAATGTGGGGGAAGAGCCCCATGGTCAGCAGGACCCCGCCTCCGAGGACGTGGGCGACGATGAGCAGGGGCCCGTGGCCGCACCACCGCCCCAGCGGGGCGCACAGGAACGAGGCCGCGAGCGCGCCCACCGCGGACAGCATCGTGTAGACCCCGAACAGCGCTTCCGGGACGTCGAGGGTCCGGGTCACGTAGAGCACCAGGATGGCCGACACCCCGCCGGTGGCGAACCCGGAGAAGGCGGCGGCCACGGCGAACCCCCGTTGGACGCGGTCCTCCCTGACGAACCGGAGCCCGTCCAGCGCCTCGCGGGTCAGCGAGGCGCGAGGCGCATCCGGGGCCCGTTCGTCCTCGTCCTTCCCCTCCCCGCCGAGGGAACGGGCCGCGACGGCCGCGGAGAGCAGGAACAGCGCCCCCACCAGGTAGGCCCCCGCGTTGAACAGCAGAGCCGTCCCCGTGGAGAGGGCGAACAGCAGGCCCGCGATCGGGCCGCCGAGGAAGTCCGAGGCCACCACACGCGTCCCCTGCAGGCGGCTGTTGGCCCTGATCAGGAGGTTCCGCGCGACCAGCGCGGGGAGCAGCGCCCGGGCCGAGCCGTCGTGGAAGACCTCGCAGACCGCCAGGGCGAGGACGAAGAGGCACAGCCCCCAGACGGGGACCGGGCCGAACCAGGAGAGCACCGCGAGCACCCCGAGCAGCACGCAGCGCAGGAGGTTGCCGACGACCATGGCGCGGCGCTTGTCGATCCGGTCGATCAGCGCCCCGGCGTGGAGGCCGAACAGCAGCCAGGGGGTGTAGGCCGCCGCGGTCAGCATCGAGACCGCGAGGGGGTCGGAGGTCAGGGCGGCGGCCATGAGCGGGAAGAGGGTCAGGAGGACGCCGTCGCCGAGATTGGCCGACGTGTGTCCGGCCCAGAAGCGGTGGAAGGCTCCCCCCAGCCCCACCGCCGGCGGATCGCCCCTGGTCTGCGAGGAGTCGATGTCCATGCGCCTACTCGAACCTGGCCTTCCGGGAGCCCTCCAGACTCATCGGCGGGTGTGAGAGGACCGCGTCCCCGTTGGCGTCCACGGCGGGGACACCTGCGGAGAGGACGTACAGCGCGGTCTCCCGGACCCCGTCGACGCCCAGCAGCTCCTCGACGGCCGAGTCGTTGAAGGCCGCGGTCTGGAAGGAGCCCAGCCCCAGCGCCGTCGCCGTCAGGACGAAGGTCTGGCCGAGGTGCCCGGAGTTCATCAGCATGACCCGGTAGGCGCGGGGATGCCGGTACTTGAAGCTCAGGCGTGGGACCACCGCGGTCAGGACCACGGAGAAGGGCGCTTCGCCCACCCCCGACTGCGAGTCGCACGCACGGGTCAGGCTGTCCCGGAACTCGCCCTCCCTGAGCAGTTCCAGGGAGTGCTCCCGGACGTTGTAGTGGTATATCCCCGGGGCGATCCCGGCTACGCCGGTGACGACCGTGTACGCCTCCAGTTCGTGACGGGCGCCGCCGGCGGGGCTGGTGCGCAGCATGAGGGCGCCGAACTGCTGGGCGTCGATGAAGTCCTTCACCCCGAAGGTCATCGCCATGAGGGTCGAGAAGACCTCCCGTCCGACAGGCGCGTCGGCGAAGTCCCGATGGGTCCTCCTCCGGTAGAGGACCTCCCGGTAGGAGCGGCCGGGATCTTCCTGGTACCGGGGGAGGAAAATCCTGTCCGCGTCCTTGTACTCCTTGAACAGGGGAGGCGACGGGTCCTTGGTGAGCTCATCCCGGATCTCGTCGGTGCTCTCCGTGAAGGGGGCGTCCCTGGTGGAGAAGTGGAACGAGAGGCCCTCCCTCCCCCAGGGCGCCCAGGCGTCGAACCCGTCTGTGCCGCTTCCGGCCCCGTCCTGCTCCTCGGATTCGAGGAATCCCAGGGAGGAAAGGGAGGACGCCGCACTGCCCAGGACGTCCTCGTCCAGCCCCAGTTCCTGTGCGACATCAGAAACGGAACGCAACTCGGAAAAGCTGTGGAGAACGCTCGCGGTGATCGGATCGGTGCTGATTTTCACCTTGGTCAGAGGATTCTTGACGAAGAAACCGGATGCGTCCCAGAAGCATTCGAGATGTTTTACCGACCTGTACTTCACAGTGGTGCTCCCTGTAAAAGGAGGAGGTCGGCCCCGCCGGGGGGCCGACCTCCTCGGGCCGCGTGCTAGCTGGGGCTGAACTGGATGATGATGGTCAGCTCTTCGACGGGCTCGATCTTGATCATGGCCTTCTCCTTAGCTGTTGGAACGGAGTTCCAACTGGGGGATTTCCGCGGTCAAGCCACGGAACCTGTACGTCGGGCGACGTACAGAGCCTTGGGGTGTCTTCCGTCGTCCAGGCCGTCCTCCAGAGCCCCTCCGTGGAAACCGCGGACGGAGACGAACTCCAGGCCGGCGGAGGCGATGCTCGCGAGGATCCGCTCGTGCGTCAGGTGACGCAGCCGGTGCCGTGTGACGGAACGCTCCCAGAGGTCGCCCGCCACCCGCGAGAAGGAGTCCACCTCGAGGTCGATGGCCTCGCCGGGGGAGAATTCGGCCGGCGCCAGCGGCGAGAAGGAGATGAACCCGTTGTCGGACCTGCGGATGTTGGGAGCCTGGGAGAGCACGCGGAAGGACAGCTCGGTGTTCACTTCCACGATCAGGAGGCCGTGGGGGACCAGCACCCGCGCAGCCTCGGCGAAGGCCGCGTCCAGCTCCTCGTCCCCCGAGAGGTAGTGGAACACCTCGCCCGCGGAGATCGCGGCATCGAATGTCGAAGGCGGGAGGGGGAGGTCGGTCAGCCCTCCGACGAGAAAACCGATCCCCCGCATCTCCTCTTTGCCCTCGGCCGCCGCCACCATCGCGGGCGAGAGGTCGACTCCGGTGACCCTGTATCCGCTCTTGTGGAGTTCCACAGAGCTGTTTCCGGTGCCGCAGCCGAGGTCGACAAGTCGCTCTCCCGGTGCGCCGAATTCTTTCAGGAGATCACTGAAAAGATTCATCCAGCGGTGGTAGTCGGAAGTTCTCGATGTCGCGTCATATTGGCTGGCAAGCCCTTCATAGGCTTCCAGGGGAGACGCCGAGGGGGGATGAGTGGAAATCTTCGGCCTCCAAAATCAACCCTGAGGTTATTGAGTAAAAATTATGGTAGGCCCTAACTTCGGTCAAGGATCTGGCCACATACGGACAGCGGGAGAACGGCGGTGCATCCAAACTGGTGATATCCGGAGAAGGGTCATGCGGCCGAGTTTTTCCAAGGAAACAGGGGGCTGGTGTCGGCGGGAATAAGACGCTATGGGCCTGACTTGACCCCGGACAGTTGTGAAGATCCCGATAGGGCATAACCCATGACGGGATCGTCCCCTGAACCGGCGGCTCCGCGTCGGTCCCGGTTCTGCTGTGCCCGCGACGTCCCCCGCCGCGCGGTCGAGCCCATCGGCCGATGCTCCCATCGGTTGTGGCCGCGTCGCCGGCTCGGAGAAGCCGGAGGGGCAGTGGACGGGCGGTCGCCCCGGGCCCCATCGGGACCGACACGCCACGCACGGGCCCTACCCGAGCCCCCACCTGCGGGAACCTACAGTCGGTGGCAGCCCGGAGGTGGCCGACGGGTGTGCCGAGGGGCCGGGACAGGGGGAACGCGTGGCCTGTGACAGGAGCGACCAGGAGCGGGCCTACGCCCTGCTCGACCTGGGGGACGAGATCGTCCACGCCCGGGCGCTGCAGATCGCGGCCGAGCTGGGCATCGCCGACCTCCTGGCTTCGGGACCCCGCTCGTCCGAGGATCTGGCGGAGCGCACGGACTCCGACCCGGGGGCCCTCCACCGCATGATGCGGCTGCTGGCCTCCCGCGGCCTCTTCCACGAGACCGGGCCCGGTGTCTTCGAGCTGACGGAGACGGGCGGCCCGCTCCGCTCCGACCACCCGGCGTCCGTGCGTTCCGTCCTGGCACTGGCCGGAACGGTGGCGCCCCTGGTCCTGGGGGGAGTCCGGCACAGCCTGAGCACCGGCGAGGCCACCTTCCCCGTGGTCGCGGGGGAGCACATCTACGACTACATGGCACACCACCCCGAACACGGGCGCCTGTTCGACGAGGCGATGCGGGAACTGACCCGGGTCGCGGTGCCCGCGGTGCTCGACGCCTACGACTTCGCGGGCGCCTCCCGCATCGTCGACGTCGGGGGCGGATCAGGGGCCCTGCTGAGCGCGGTCCTGCACCGCGAGCCCGGCGCGAGCGGGGTCGTCTTCGACACCCCCGGGGTCGCGGACTCCGCCCGGGAGAGGATCCGGGACGAGGGCCTGGCCGACCGGTGTTCGGTGGTCGGCGGGGACTTCTTCCGCGAGGTGCCGCCGGGCGGCGACCTCTACGTGCTGAAGTGGGTCCTGCACAACTGGTCCGACGAGCGCGCGACCGCCATCCTGCGCAACTGCCGAAGGGCCATGGGCGAGGACGCGAAACTCCTCCTTGTCGAGTCGGTGCTGCCGTCGGACGGCGCTCCCCACCCGGGGAAGGCCATGGACCTGTCCATGCTCGTCCTCTCCGGCGGCCGGGAGCGCACCGGGGAGCAGTTCGCCGAACTGCTGGCCGGGGCGGATCTGGAACTCCGACGCGTCGTCCCGACCTCTTCGCCGCACAGCCTCGTCGAGGCAGTGCCCCACTGACCCGATCCTGTCGCTCACTGCTTCCCGCCGGGGAGGGCAGCGGTCGGGCTCAGGGTCCCTCACCGAGCCAGACCGGGGTGATGTCCACCGTGTGGAACCGCCAGGCCGTGCCCACACGCCGGTAGGTGTTGTCGTACCAGCCGCCGACCGACCACCAGTCCGTGGGGTCGTTCGCGCTGCGCAGGTGGACGGCGTGCATGGAGGAGCGGGACGTGGCGCGGTCGCCGTCGACCTCCACCCGGTGGTTGCCGCTCAGGTGGTGGGTCCGGTGGTAGTGCCCCAGGTCGGCCTCCACGTACTCGGCCAGGCCGAGGCGGCCGCGGTGCTCCCTCCCCGGCATGCGGAGGACCCCGTCCTCGGTGAACAGCGCCGCGTAGCCGGTGAAGTCCCGGTCGTCGAGGCGGCGGACGAACTCGTCCAGCAGGTCGCAGATGTCGGAGCGGTCGAACAGCGAGCGCAGGCGCGCGGTCTCCTCGTGCACGGTCCCTCCCCGAGTTCGGTGCGGCGACGCGGTTCACGTGCCCTGGAGCAGGGCGGTGTACAGGGTCAGGCCGGGGCCGAAGGTCATGGCGACCCCGTGCTTCCCGGGAGCCAGAGGGGTGGTGTCCTGGAGTTCGGCCATGACGAGCGGGAGCCCGGCGGAGGAGCAGTTCCCGTACTCCTGGAGGACGTGCCGGGAGGCCCGGGTCGCCGCGGGGCCAAGGGAGAGGCTCTCCTCGGCGGCTTCGATGATGCGCCGGCCGCCGGGGTGGACCGCCCACCAGTCGACGTCCCCGGGGGTCAGCCCGTGCGGGGAGAGCAGGTCGGCGACCAGGCCGGGCAGGCTGGTGGCGATCAGGTCGGGGATGGCCGCGGAGAGGCCCATCCTGAACCCCTGGTCCCCCACCTCCCACGTCATGTGCTCCTCGTGCCCGTGGTCGGTGTGGGAGGCCAGGTCCAGCACGAGCGGCGCGGGGTGGTCCGCGGGCCGGCCCGCGTCCCCCTCGACGACCAGGGCTACGGCCGCGTCGCCGAACAGGGAGTTGATGACGAACTGCTCCACGTCCCACGGCGGGGGCTGGAGGTGCAGCGAGGACAGTTCGAGGCTGAGGAGCACCGCGGGTTCCGGGTGGCAGCTCGCGAAGTCGACGCACGCGGCCAGGCCGGGAAGCGCGGCGAAGCATCCCATGTGGCCGACCACGAGCCGCCGGGTGGAGGGCCGCATCCCCAGGTCGCGGAGCAGCCGGGAGTCGACCCCGGGGGTGCCGTAGCCGGTCGAGGAGACGAGGCACAGCAGGCCGACCTCGTCGGCAGGGACCCCTGCCCGGTCGAGCGCTTCCCCGACCGCTTCCGTCGCCAGGGGCAGGCCCTCGTCCTGGAACCGGCGCATCCGGGTGGACGTGGACCAGCGTGAGCCGTCCTCGACACGGGGGTCGATCACCAGATGGCGTTTGCGGATCCCCGAACCCGCCAGGATCCTGCGCAGAAGCCGCTCCCCGGGGTGGTCGGCGGGCAGCAGACCGGGCAGCTCCGACTGGTCCAGGGCAGCGGGCGGCAGGGCCGTACCGATACTGCTGATCTGCACCGCTTCCATGTCGAAGCCTCCTCGCCGCACCGGTGGACGCCGTACCGCCGTGCCCGCCGGGTACCCGCCGCTCGCCCCGGCCGGGGGATGTGCCCCAGTTCCTCCCTTTTGTGTACTTCTCTACCCAGAATCACGGTGTGCCCCCTGGTCAGGGCCGTGACACGCTTCCTTCCACGACAGCCTCCGCTGTGTCGCCGGCCGTGCCCGCCGGGATTCCGATCCGTGTGGACCAGGGCACGGGCGGACGAGCGTTCCCCAACCCCCACCGGGCGCGCGGTGTCGGTGGGATGTGGTTGTCTCACCCCATGGGTGTTGAGATCGAGCGGTTTCTGCGGTTGGTGCGAGCGCTGCCGGGGTGCGAGCACACGGAGTCGGACCGGTACACGACGTTCCGTGTGCGCGGCAAGCCGTTCGGCTACCTGTGGCCGGACACCGCCACCGTGGGGCTGAAGCAGACCCTGCTGGAGCAGACCGCGCTCGTGGCCGAGCGGCCCGAGGTGTTCGAGGTGCAGTTCACGGCCGGCGGGTTCGGCTGGGTGGTCGTCCACCTGGACGGGATCGACCTGGACGAGCTCAGCGAGCTCACCCTGGAGGCCTGGTACCTGACCGCGCCCGAGGAGCTGCTCACCGTTCCGCCGACCCCGGCGACCCTGGTCGAGGCCTGACCCGGATCTCGGGCAGCCGAGCCCCGGCCTGCTCATCAGGGCTTTGCACTCTCGGCCCCGGCCCGGCGGGCCGGGGCCGAGCGAAGGTCAGCAGAGGTAGGGGAGCAGCTCACGGAGGACGTGGGCGGCGTTGCGTGCGGCCAGGTCGTGGCTGTCGTCGTTCTTCTTCTGGTCGGCGTTGTCGGAGATCCCCCGGACCACGAGCCAGCTCGGATTGGTGCTGCCGCCCACGGAGTTCTCCTGCCAGTACTGGCTGAGCCCTCCGGACTCCATGTCCACGGCCAGGACCTTGTCGTTGTAGTGCTTCAGGTATCCGCGGACCTCGCTGTCGCGGGCCGCGATCACGGCTTCCCCGGAGCCGATCAGCCCGGGGAGGGCCGCGTAGGGCTCGGTCTCGTAGCCGGGCGCCTGACCCCGCAGGGGAGCCGGAGAGCCCCGGTCGCTGAAGTAGGCGTTGACCGCGTGGACGATCTCGGCCGGCGCCTCCCTGTCCTCCCCGCGGTGCTGCACCGACTCGCCTTCGGTGATCTTGCGCTGGTCGTAGTAGACGACACGTGTGGAGACGATGACGTTCCCGATACGGGCGTCCACGGGGTCGAGTCCTCCTCCGATCCCCAGCAGGACCCACCGTTTGGGAGCGAACCGGCTGCCCAGGTGTCCCAGGGTCGACATCACCGAGCGCTGTCCGGGGCTGTGCGTCTGCATGGCGGCGATGCGCAGGGTCTGGTCGCCCTCCCGCACCGTTCCGGTCCGGAAGTAGAGGCCCGTGCTGTCGCGTTCCGAGCGGAGTGCGAAGGCGTCGACCACGGCCCGTGTCTCCACCGGCAGGATCGTCACCACACCCAGGTCCCAGCGGTCCGTCGCGGTGGAGCCGGACTCCTCGGCGGGTGTGGGGAGCGCGGTGGGCGGGAGCGTGTTGGTGACGCTGGCTCCATGCCCGACCGCGTTACCGCTCATATGGTTGCTGCCGCCTTGATTGACGATGCCCTGGTTTCCCGCCGGGACGCTGTGGTGGTTCATGCCGCACTTCCGTTCTGTGTTGAGCCAGCTGGGGGCTGCTGTGAGAGTGCCGTGTTGTGGGTCTGGGCGTTACTGCCGACCGACGAGTGGGAGATCTCGTTGTTGCCGCCCAGATTGAGGATTCCGCTGTTGACGATCTGCGTCGCCCGGTTGTTGAACTCGGAGGTGTCCACATCCGAGGCTGTGAGAAAGTCGCTGGCGGCACGAAGGAGCCTGCGCTCGATCGTCTTGATCTGGCCCAAGAGCCGTGTCTTCTCGAACTGCACCTTGCGCCACTCCTGTGCGGGGTGCTCGCGCACGCTGAAGCGGGTACCGATGAGGACATTGCGAATGGGGGAGTGGGTGAGCTCGGAAGGCAGTACCAGGGCCTTCGCCAGCACCCAGGGGTAGCGGAACACTCGTGGGGACGACTCGACCAACCGCGGTAGCCGTATCAGCTCTCGCAGTGCAGCACGGAGTACGGCGCCTTTTCCGTACTGGCCGAATTCGTTGACCTGCTGGAACTTTCGTGGTGTGCGGGTCAGTACGCACGCGGCGAAGGACAGGCTCAACGTACGGCCCTGCAAGTTCACCTGGAGCAGGACGGTGGCGGTGAGCTCGGAGCCCGCCTCGGGAACACTCACCTCCAGGAAGTGGTGTCGCGAGGCGCTCTGTCCGTCGATGATCCGGCGCATGGCCGCGGGGCCCACCGGCTCCTTCAGTAGTTCACGATCGATCGAGACATCGGTTTCCGCGATGTACACGCGATCGCGCACCTCTACAGGAAGGCGCACGTCCTCCTGGTCCCAACGCAACTGTTCGACGGAGCCGCGCAGGTAGTCCACCAGCTCGTGTGCACGAAACGGAGGGGTCTCGTACTCGCGTTCGTGGAGGGGCTGCTCATCGCTTCCGGGGCGCAAAAGGGGGATGCTCATCGGGGGATTCCACTGGTGGATGAGTTCGCCGGCCCCGATGAAGGGGGAGTCGTCGCCGAAGAGCGTGAAGACGGCTTCTTCGTCGTCCTCGCCGTTGTCGTGCGCCGGACGTTGGTACACCACGCACGCGTGGTCCTGTTGGGCGTCAACTGCCTTTTCCCTGGGTGAGATGCATCGGGGACGTAGATCCACGCTCTCCCTGACCTTGTTGATCCGGATCTGGCTGAGCGTCCCCGCAAGTACGGCTGAGACGGGCACCGTCAGCAAGAGGAGCGCCGACAGCAGGGCCTGGCCGGGAAAGGAACCTGTGAGCAGGACCCAGGCCGCCGCGATGGTGAGCAGACCCATCCCTGTCTTCTGCAGGGCTGCTTTCTCCCAGCGCTTGCCTCGCCATGCTTCGGGAGAGAGGCGTGCACGGGAGGGCTTCTTCCTCTTGGACAACGGGCTCAGCGACGGCCTGTCGAAGGAGATCGCGACTGAGAGCTGGCAGGCACGCCTCAGGAGTATGAGGGAGGCGAGCGCACACAGCGACAGCAGTACCGAGACGATCTGTCCGCCTACGAGGGGCACGAGGACGCACGCGGCGATCGCCAGACGGGGTAGAGCCTGCAGGTGAGTGGCCCACCAGGCATGGCGCATCACCGGGACGAGGTCGAACCCGTAGGAGGGGGCGACGCGGCGGTAGGGGGCGGTGCAGACCTCGTCGATGACGAGGTCGCGGAACTCCTCGTCGACGTACGTGCCGATGCACAGGTGGTGGGTTGCGCCAGTGGGAGTCTCGGAGGCCTCACGGCCTGGTGGGGTCTGGACAGCGCTCATGGGGCTCCCCGTTCAAGGAAATGGTCAGTTGGACCTTAACTCTGTATCGAGTTTTGGTCAAGGCGACTCTAAGGAGTGTTGGTGGATCGAGGGTGAGAGGGCGCGGGGTGCTTTCGCGCCTCGGCATGCCGACATCATCGCGACGGGGTGTGACAGTCCAGTGCCTCAACGTGCTGGCCTGTGTGGATCCCGTGCCGAAGAGGCCGGCTTCGGCACGCCGTGCCCTCGTCGAAGGGAACAGGCCGGTTCGGGGCGGTTGGCTTCGGCTCGGCCGAGGGGCTGCGCCGCCACCGTCTTCGGGATCCGACCCCGGACGGTTGTCGCTATGGCTGGTCACGGCGCTGGGAGTGCTGCCTCGGCCTCGGGAGTTCGGCGCCGTCCGCCTCGGGGCGCAGCCCCGGGGAGGGAAACGCCGAGGTGGCCCGAGGCCCTCCGACGCGAGCCCGTGTAATCCACCTGGTCGTCCGGAGCGTCGCAGAGGTGTGCGTCCGTCCGGTGGGTCTGCCTTCCGGCTCGGACGCGGTGCCGTGTCCGCCGCTTCAGGAGGGCACGGCGCCTCCTCAATTCATCCCCCCGGAGGTGCGCGTGCTCTCCCAGAGGCGCTTGCGGCAAGACCAGAACCCCCAACCGCCCCGGATACGGTCCGCCGTTCCCGTCGTCGAGAGCGGTGGGCACGACACGGCGGCGCCGGTTCCCGGCTGACGAGGTGCTGCCGCACGTGTGCGGCGGTCCCTGGTTCTCTCTTGTCGTTTCCCTTGTCCGGGATTTCACGAAGGGTGTGTCATGCAGTTCGAAGAGAAGGTGTCGGCGCTCGCCTCCAAGGTGCAGAAGCAGCGTGACATGACCCAGACGGAGGAGGCGGCGAAAAACGCCTTCGTCATGCCCTTCATCGCGACCATTCTCGGCTACGACGTCTTCGACCCGCGTGAGGTGGTTCCCGAATTCACCGCGGACGTCGGCATGAAGAAGGGCGAGAAGGTCGACTACGCCATCGTGCGCGACAACGAGGTGCAGATCCTCATCGAGTGCAAGAAGGCGAACGGCGAGCTGAAGGTGGAGCACGCCTCCCAGCTCTACCGCTACTTCTCCGTTACCAACGCCCGGATCGCGGTCCTCACCAACGGTGTGGAATACCAGTTCTACACCGACCTCGAAGCGCCCAACCGCATGGACTCCAAGCCGTTCATGGTGCTCGACTTCAGTGATGTCGACGAGAGCCTGCTCCCCGAACTGCGCAAGCTGACGAAGGAGACCTTCGACCTGAACTCCGTGATCGACGCCGCGGAGAAGCTCAAGTACCTCGGTGCGATCAAGCGCACCCTGGCCGAGGAGTTCCAGGACCCGGAGGACGAATGGGTGAAGTTCTTCGCCAGCCGCGTCTACGACAAGTCCTTCACCAAGCGGGCTCGTGAGCAGTTCACACCGCTCGTCCGGGAGGCCGCTGCCGCCTTTCTCGACGACCAGGTCAACATGCGGTTGAAGAAGGCGTTGGAGTCCACCCGCCCGCAGACGGAGGCGGAGAAGGAAGCGGTCGGCAGCCGGGAGGCCGCCGACGAGGACCTGGAGCGCGGCACCGGTATCGAGACCACTCTGGAGGAGCTGGAGGGGTACCAGGTCGTCAAGGCGATCGCGTGCAGCGAGGTCAAGCCGCAGCGGATCGCCCACCGCGACTCCAAGAGCTACTTCGCCATCCTCCTGGACGACAACAACCGCAGGCCGATCGCACGCCTGCACTTCAACGCCCGGTCGAAGAAGTACCTCGGTGTCTTCGACGCGGACAAGAACGAGACGCGCCACCTGCTCGGGTCGATCGACGACATCTACCTCCACGCGGACAGGATCCGCGAGGTGGTGCGGAGCTACCTGGCCTGACGTCGTGCCGACGGCTCCCGCGTCGGCTCTGCGCCGCTGTAACCGCCGGACCGCCAGGGGCGTCCGGCGGTCTTTTCCCGTGCGGACCGGAGGGCCCCGTCCGTGGGACTTGCGCCGGGACAGGCCGGAGCGGTCTGTCCCGGGCCGGTGCCCGAGGGATCGACGACCCGCTCACATGGGGCCCGGGTCGTGGCCGGATCTGTCCCTGTCCGCTGCCGGCGCGAGGCACCCCGGTCACGACGCCGCTTCTCTCCCCGGTGAGGAGATGTCGCCACCTGTTCGTTCCCGCCGATCCCGCGCGCACCGGTTCTCCCGAACCGCCCGGCCGAGGAAGTCCAAGTGGTTTCGAAATATTTCGAAAAAACGGGCCTGAGTCCCGGCTCGGTGTGCCGGTAGCTGGTGGGATGATCCGGATTTCGCTTTCTACAACCATCTGAACTGGACCTTTGGCAATCCATGGTGCGCATGAGTTTACGAAACATTTCGGAAATCATTGACAACCCCGAGGAGGCGGACGAATACTGCCGGTCACGGCAATCCGCCGTCCCCCCAGCGCCGTACGGCACCGACGTGCGGTGACCGCCCCCGGTCGCCGTCATCCCCACCGGTTCGTGCCGCGCCGCCCGGCTCCGCGCCGGCCTCACGAAGAGGAGAGCGACCATGACCGACAACCCCGTCCGCCCGTTCGACCGCAGGAGATTCATCGGCATAGGCGGCGCCGGCGCCCTGGCGGTGGCAGCGCCCGGGCTGATGGCCGGACCCGCCCTGGCCCGGACGACCATCACCGAGAACCAGACCGGCACCCACAACGGGTTCTACTACTCCTTCTGGACCGACGGCGGCGGGTCGGTCTCCATGACGCTGGGCTCCGGCGGCAGCTACAGCACCTCGTGGAGGAACACGGGCAACTTCGTCTGCGGCAAGGGCTGGGGCAACGGCAGCCGCAGGAACGTGAACTACTCGGGCAGCTTCAACCCGTCCGGCAACGGCTACCTGTGCCTGTACGGGTGGACGTCGAACCCGCTGGTGGAGTACTACGTCGTCGACAACTACGGGAACTACCGGCCCACGGGGGAGTACCGGGGCACGGTCAACACCGACGGCGGCACGTACGACATCTACCGCACGATGCGCTACAACGCCCCCTCCGTCGAGGGCATCCGGACGTTCCCGCAGTACTGGAGCGTGCGGCAGTCCAGGAGGACGGGCGGGACCATCACCAGCGGAAACCACTTCGACGCGTGGAACCGCGCGGGCATGGGGCTGGGCGCCTTCAACTACTACATGATCCTCGCGACGGAGGGGTACCAGAGCAGCGGGAACTCCAACCTCGCGGTCAGCGGCTGAGAGGCCGGTCCGCGGGGGCGGGACCGCACGGCAGGCGCTCCCGGGGGACGGCCCGCCCCGGATCCCGCTGAACGCCGGACCCCCGCGCCCCTGTACCTGTGACACCGCCCCTCGCGACGGTGGCGCGGCGGACCGCGGCCGCCGCGCCACCCCCGCGGACACCCGACTCCGGGCGGCGGGGGAGGGGCTCAGCCCGCCGCGCCGCCCAGGAGGTTCTTCTGGATCTTGCCCATCGCGTTGCGGGGGAGCGTGTCCACCACCCGCACCTCGCGGGGGCGCTTGTGCACCGACAGTTGGGCGGCGACGTGGTCGATGACGGCCCCGGGGTCGACGCCGTCCCCCACCAGGTAGGCGACGATCCGCTGGCCGAGGTCGTCGTCCGCCTCGCCCACCACGGCCGCCTCGCGCACCGAGGGGTGGCCGAGCAGCGCGGACTCGACCTCTCCGGCGCCCACCCGGTAGCCGCCGGTCTTGATCATGTCGACCGACATGCGCCCCACCACCCGGTGCCAGCCGTCCCGGTCGGTCACCGCGGCGTCGCCGGTGCGGAACCAGCCGTCGTCGGTCCACGCCGCGGCGGTGGCCTCCGGCAGGCCGAGGTAGCGGTCGAACAGGGTGGCGCCCCGGACCTGGAGCTCGCCGACGGCCTCCCCGTCGGGGGCGACCTCCTCGCCGTGCTCGCCGCGCAACCGCGACTCCACGCCGGGCAGCGCCGTCCCCACCCAGCCGGTGCGGCGGGGCGCGTCGGCGCGCGCGGCCAGGGTGATCAGGGTCTCGGTCATCCCGTACCGCTCCACGGGGCTGTGGCCGCAGGCGGCCCGCAGGCCCTCGGCCACCGGGTCGGGGAGCGCCGCGCTCCCGGACACGAGCAGCCGCGCACCGGCCATGGCGCGGGCGGAGTCCGCGTCGCGGACGATCCGCGACCACACGGTCGGCACCCCGAAGAACAGGGTGCCGCGCCCCTTGCCCCCCGCGCCGCTGCCCGCGGGCGCCGCCGGGCCCGTGTGGTCTCCGCGCGCCGCGGCGGCGTAGGCCGCGGGGGTGGGGCGGACGGTGTGCAGCAGGGAGCTGCCCACGCGCAGGGCCCCCAGCACGCCCAGGACCAGGCCGTGCACGTGGAACAGCGGGAGCCCGTGGACCAGGACGTCGTCGGAGGTCCAGTCCCAGGCGTCGGCGAGCGCGTCCACGTCGGCGGCGACGGCCCGCCTCGACAGGACGGCGCCCTTGGGCCTGCCGGTGGTCCCGGAGGTGTACATGATCAGCGCCGCGGCCCCGGGCGGGGGCTCGGGGGCCGTGAACGGGGCGCGCTCGGCCGGGTCGACCGGCACCACCGGGAGGCCGACCCCCTCCTGCGGGGCGCCCAGCCACAGGGCGGCCCCGGAGTCGCGCACGATGTGGCGGCGTTCGGCGGTGCCCGCGTCCGCGGGCACGGGGACCACGGGGACCCCGGCGAGCAGGCCGCCGACGACCGCGACGACCGTGGACAGGGAGGCCTCCCCGTGGACGGCGACGGCCCCGGCCCCGGAGATCCGGCGGGCCACCGCGCCCGCAGCGGCCCACAGCTCCTCGCGGTCGAGTCCCGCCTCGCCGACCCGCACCGCGGACCCCTCGCCTGCACTGGGGTTCAGCAGCATGCCCCGCTCCCGTCCGTCGCTTCCGATCCGGTCGCGAGCCAGTACACCACAGGCGGCCGGCCGCCACCGCCCCGGAGGGGACCGCGCGGCCTCCCCGCCGGGGAGGAGATGCGCACGCGGCCCCGACCGCCGACCGCCGACCGCGGAGTGTTCCCCGGAAGCGTGGCCGCCCTCACCGCGCCGGAGGCGAGCACGTGTCGGGCGAGGTGGAGGGGCGCTTCTAGCATGGAACCCATGAACGAACTCTCACCCGAGCAGACCGGGCGGATCATCGCCCTGGCCATGGACCTCGCCCGGGAGGGCGGGACGCAGGAGCTCATGGAGTTCCTCGACCACGGCCTGCCCGTGGACACCCAGGACGAGCAGGGCAACAGCCTGGTGATGCTCGCCGCCTACCACGGCCACGAGGGGACGGTCAGGTCCCTCGTCAACCGCGGCGCCGACGTGGACCTGCGCAACGGCAAGGACCAGACGCCGGTGGCCGGGGCGCTGTTCAAGGGGGAGGAGGGTGTGGTCGCGGCGCTCGTCGAGGCCGGGGCCGACCTCGACGCGGGCACGCCGAGCGCCCGTGCCGCCGCCGAGATGTTCGGCCGCACCGACCTGCTGCCCTGATCCGGGACGGCCACCGCCCCTGACCTCCGCCCGCGAGGGCCCGGCTCCGGGCCCCGGTCCGCGGACCCCTCCCCGGGGGTCCCCGGACCGGGGCCCTTCCGGTGGGAGCAGCCGGGGAAGAGGAAGGCTTTTTCCTCCGCCCCCGTGTGCCACGAGGGGGCCGTGCGCGCCGGGGACCTAACGTGGCCCTGCGGGGCCGCCCGGGGACCGGATCCCGCCGGCGCCCGCGGGAACGGCGGTGTCGGCGTACGGGCGGGCCGGGGGCATCCGTCGTCCGGAGGGGCCGGACACTCGGCAGGGGAAGGTGCGACGACATGGCGGGACCGATTCTCATCACCGGCGCGGGCAGCGGCTTCGGCAAAGTGGTCGCGCTGCGGCTCGCCGCGGCCGGGCACGAGGTGATCGCGGGCGTGGAGATCATCGCCCAGGTCGGCGTTCTGCGCGCAGAGGCCCGGGAGCGGGGCCTCGGACTGCGGGTCGAGAAGCTCGACGTGACCGACCCCGGCGACCGGGAGAGGGCCTGGACCTGGAACGTGGAGGTCCTCCTCAACAACGCCGGTGTCTCCGAAGGCGGCGCCACGGCCGACATCCCCGAGGAGCGGCTGCGCCGCCAGTTCGAGGTCAACGTCTTCGGCCCCGTCCTGCTCACCCAGGGCATCGCCCGGCAGATGGCGGCCCGACGCGGCGGGCGCATCGTGTTCATGTCCTCGGTCGCCGGCCTCACCGTCGACCCGTTCACCGGCGCCTACGCGGGCTCCAAGCACGCGGTGGAGGCGTTCGCCGACGCCCTGGACCAGGAACTCGCGGAGTTCGGCGTCACGGTGGCGACGATCAACCCGGGCCCCTTCCTCACCGGGTTCAACGACACCATGTTCGAGACGTGGAAGGAGTGGCGCGACGACCCGGCCGACCGCCTCTACGACTACGCCGAACTCGCCTTCCCGCACGAGCAGTACGACCCCGAGCCGGTCTACCGGAAGACCGTCGAGGTGCTGCTGGGCGAGGACCGCCGCTACCGGCACCTGCTCCCCGCGGAGATGGAGCCGCAGGTCCGCGCACAGGTCGACGCCCAGTGGGGCCGGCGGGTCAACGACGGACGCCGCCCCGACCTGGTGCGGAAGGCGTACGACATCGGCCCCGGAACACCGGTCGAGGCCTGACCCTCCCGCCACGGCGCGCACCCGGGACGGCGCCGGGCGGGCTCCCGCCCCTCCGGGTCGCCGACACCCTCGCCGTGTCCGGCCTCCGCACCGGGCCCGCCCCGGAAACGGGCCGAGCCGACGCGGTCGGGACCGCGTCGGCTCGGTGTCCTGGCACCCGGGTGCTCAGGCGTTCAGGCGTGTGATCAGGCCGGAACGTTGTTCGGGTTGGGCTCGGTCGAGGAGACCTTGCCCGCCTGCAGGGCCTCGATGGCCTTGCGCACGCCCTCGCCGTAGGCGGCGTCGGCCTTGGTGCAGTTGCCGATGTGGCGCTCGACGGTGGCCTGGGAGGCGCCGTCGATCGCACGGGCGGTGTTCTCGAACAGGACCTGCTGCTGCTCCGGCGTCATCTGGCGGAACAGGTTGCCGGGCTGCTCGAAGTAGTTGTCGTCGTCCTCGCGGTAGTCGAACCGGTCGGCGGTCGCGCCCACGGCCAGCGCCGGCTCGGCGTACTGGGGCTGCTCCTGCCAGCGGCCGTAGGAGTTGGGCTCGATGCCGGGGACGCCGCCCTGGTTGCCGTCCACGCGCATGGCGCCGTCGCGGTGGTAGGTGTTGACCAGCTTGGCGCCGCGCGGGTAGTTCACCGGGATCTGGTGGTGGTTGACGCCCAGGCGGTAGCGGGCGGCGTCACCGTAGGAGAACAGGCGGCCCTGGAGCATGCGGTCGGGCGAGATGCCGATGCCCGGGACGATGTTGGCCGGGGTGAAGGCGGCCTGCTCGACGTCCGCGTGGTAGTTCTCGGGGTTGCGGTTGAGCTCGAACTCGCCGACCTCGATCAGCGGGTAGTCCTTCTTGGACCAGACCTTGGTGAGGTCGAAGGGGTGGAAGCGGTAGTCCGCGGCCTCGGCCTCGGGCATGATCTGGACGTAGAACGTCCACTTCGGGTTGTCGCCCCGCTCGATGGCCTCGAACAGGTCGCGCTGCGAGGACTCGCGGTCCTCGGCGACGACCTTGGCGGCCTCCTCGTCGGTGAGGTTCTTGATCCCCTGCTGGGTGCGGAAGTGGAACTTGGCCCAGAAGCGCTCGCCGGCCTCGTTGACGAACGAGAAGGTGTGCGAGCCGAAGCCGTGCATGTGGCGGTAGCCGTCGGGGATGCCGCGGTCCGACATGACGATGGTGACCTGGTGCAGGGCCTCGGGGAGGTTGGTCCAGAAGTCCCAGTTGTTCTCGGCCGAGCGCATGTTGGTGCGCGGGTCGCGCTTGACGGCGCGGTTCAGGTCGGGGAACTTCAGCGGGTCACGGAAGAAGAAGACCGGGGTGTTGTTGCCGACGATGTCCCAGTTGCCCTCTTCGGTGTAGAAGCGCAGGGCGAAGCCGCGGATGTCGCGCTCGGCGTCGGCTGCGCCGCGCTCACCGGCGACGGTGGAGAAGCGGGCGAACATCTCGGTCTGCTTGCCGACCTCGGAGAAGATCGCGGCCTTGCTGTACCGGGTGATGTCGTGGGTGACCGTGAAGGTGCCGAAGGCCCCGGAACCCTTGGCGTGCATCCGGCGCTCGGGGATGACCTCGCGGTCGAAGTGGGCGAGCTTCTCCAGGAACCACAGGTCCTGGAGCAGCATCGGGCCGCGCGGGCCCGCGGTCAGGCTGTTCTGGTTGTCCGCGACGGGGGCGCCGTTGGCTGTCGTCAGCGGCTTGGTGTTGTCGTGCGACATTCGTTCCTCGGTCCTAAGGTGGGATCTCTTGGTGCTGCGGTGGAGCACCGGTCGTGTGTCAGGCCTCTTGGCAGGCGGGGCATACGCCCCAGTAGGTGACCTCGACCTCGTCTATGGCGAAGCCGTGGTCCTGCGAACCCGTCATGCAGGGGGCGGCTCCGGTGGCGCAGTCCACGTCCGCGATCACGCCGCAACTGCGGCAGACCACGTGGTGGTGGTTGTCCCCCACCCTTCGCTCGTAGCGCGCCGCCGACCCCTCCGGTTCGATCCTTCTGACGAGCCCGGCGTCTGTCAGAGCCCTGAGCACGTCGTACACCGCTTGTGTGGACACCGCACCGAGCTGGCCGCGGACCGCCTGGAGGACGGTGCTGGCATCGGCGTGCGGATGAGCCCCGACAGCCTCCAGGACCGCCACCCGTGGCCGGGTCACGCGTAGCGAGGCCTCCCGGAGGAGAGCCTCCGTCTCCGTCTGGTGCATGGGCCCATTGAAGCACTTTTCTGGAATGATTCCAACAAAGGCCATCCTAACCGCCCGTGAACACCGCCACCGCGATCAGCACGAGGAGGAGCTGCACGATCAGGGCGGCCACGAGCTCCGGCCGGACCTCCCACCCGCCCGCCGCGGCTCCACGCACCACGAGCCTGCGCCCGAACCCCGGGTGCCGGTGCTCGACGATCCGGGTGGCCAGGTCGCTGATCCGGTCCGGGTCCCGGGTCCGGCCCAACTCGTCGAGGAGCCGCAGCAGCTCCTCCGGCACGTGGTCCGCGGGCGTCGCCGCGGGTTCCGGCCGGCCGGGGCGCACGAGGGAGGGCACGACGGACCCGGGCGCCGGGTCGGCGTCCGGCCGGGGGACCGGTCCCCGTCCCCGGTCCGCCGGGGGAACAGGCGGCCCACCGGTCGCCGAGGAACCGGGAACCGGGTCCGGAGCCCCTTCCGGCCGCGAAGAGGGGCGCGGAAGCGGAGGGGCCCGGTGCCCGGCCCGGTGGGAGGGCGGCGGGCCCCGGCGGGGGCCGCGGTCGGGTTCGCCCGGGTCGGGGCTGCCGGGGACCCCCTGGTCCTCCGGCGGACGGCCCCCGCGTTCCGCCGCCCCCGCGCGGGGAGCGCCCGGTCGCGCGGCCCCGGGAAGCTCCTCCGGGACGCGCCCGGCACCGGCGGTGCGCTCCGGCGGTTCGGCGGGGCCCGCGGAGGCGTCCGGGGCCGTGGGCCCCGTCGGCCGCAGGGCGTCCTCCAAGGCCCGGGGCGAGAACCGGGGCGGGTCGCCCCAGGGGGCGGTCCCCCTTCGGGCGGGGCGCGCCGACGACCGCCGCATGCGCCCGCCCAGGAGTTCCAGGACCCGGGGGTGCTCGGACGCGCGGTCCTCCTGCAGCCCTTCGGTGGCCTCGGGCAGGGTGCCCGCCTCCAGGTGCCCGACGAGCCAGCGGGCGAGGTCGTGGTGGAAGGGATCGCCGTCGGAGAGGGCGTCGAGCGCGGTAACGGACCCCGCACCGGCCGCGGGCCCCGGCGGCCGGAACGCGATCTTCGGCCGTGTCGGGACGGTGCCGCGTTCCGGCCAGGGCTCGTAGGTGGAGAACGACCAGTCGGACCGCCCGCCCCGGGGCTTGCGCTCGGTGCCGAGCACGTCCCTCAGGATCACGTAGGCGCCCCACAGCAGGAGCAGCCTCGTCCTCTCGTCCGGGGCGGGGGCGCCCGCCGGGACGACGACGTCCACGGGGGAGCCGGGGGCCTGCAGCAGTCTCGCCACCAGGGGCGCCAGGCCCGCCTGCGCCGCGGCCTCGCGCTCCAGCCGCTCGGGCAGGTCGGAGAAGCTCCCGGGGACGAGGGCCGGCGCCGTGCAGGCCCACCCCCGCTCGGATTCCCAGGGCTCGGACAGCCACGCGCTCAGCTCGGGCACGGCCTCCAGCGCGACCAGGAGCGCGCGGGGCGCGTTCAGGTCGTCGCCGACCACCGCCTGGGCACGGCTGCCCCGGCGGTCGGACGGGGCGGGTTCGGGCAGGCGGCGCAGGAGGACGCCCTGCCCGTCCTGGAACCTGCGGTACCAGTAGCTCGGCGCCGTGTGCTCGGGAGGCAGTTCCGGGGCCACCACCCCGTCCAGCCGGTCCCGCCACGTGACGAGCCGCATGTAGCCCTCGGCGCTGTCGGACAGCGAGGTGCCCACGGGTCCGATGCCCGTCCCCAGCAGGCCCTGCCTGCGGTAGCCGAACGAGATCCGCTCCAGGGGCTCCCTGCCGGTCCCCCCGGCGCCCCGCTCCGCGGTCACAGCCCCACCCCCCGCGCCCCCGGGGCCGTCGCGACCCCGGTCATGGCCATCAGCGTGAGGAAGGGCTGGAGGGTGCGCTGCGGCCGGACCGGGCGCGAGTAGCTGGGGCTGTCCGGGAGCCGGGCTCCCCCCGTCGCGGAGACCGCGTGGATCGCGCTCCTGCCGAACTCGGTCCACGGCCTCAGGTAGCTCCCGCCCTTGTCGTACCGGTCGATGAACGCGTAGAGGTCCTCCGTCTCGGCCGCGATGCGGGAGGCGTCGTCCAGGCACACCCCGTCGCGCAGCCACCGGTCCACCGGGTGCTCGTAGCGGTACACGTCCGCCTTGCCCACCACCACGACGGCCGCCTTGTCCTGCTTGTCCTCGACCACGTCCAGGACCGCGGAGAAGGTGGTGTCGGCGCGGTCGTCCTCCAGGTCGTCGGGGGAGACGACGAACACGAACCCGTCCACCTTGTCGAAGAACGCCTGCCGGGAGACCTTGCCGACGGTGTCCATGACCTCTCCCGCGACGTCGAAGAAGGCCACCGCGCGCTGGTCGGAGCCGTCGGAGACCATCAGTCCCACCTCGAACTCCCACACGTCGTCGTTGGTGCGCGCCAGGACCCGGCCCTGGGCCAGGAGGGGACGGACCCGGGTGTTGGTGAACCGCTCGTACGCGTTGACGTCCAGGGGGGAGGCCGACAGGCCGAACCGGTTCAGGCCCTGTTCCTGGATCGCGCCGACCATCGACGCGAGCAGGTGGGTCTTGCCCGACCGCGGCGCCCCGACGAGGGCGACCACCACCGGATCGCGGCGCTGGTCGACGTACTGGTAGGGGAGGTGGTGCTCGGGGTACTCGTTGCCCCTGTTGGGGCACAGCACCTGGGCCCGGGTGCGCATGATCCGGAGCCGCATGTGCTCGGTGGCCCCGTCCGGGACGTACAGCGGGCGGTACTCGCCGTCCCGCCACTCCCTCAGCTCCCCGCTGTCCGGTCCGACCCGGCTCAGGCACACGGGGCAGAGGACCCGGGGGGCGTCCGCGGAGTCGTCGGTCATGGGTGGTCAGCCTCTCGGTCAGCCGAAGCGGAGGAACAGGGCGACGGACGCGGCCACCATCAGCGCGAGCAGGAGCGCGAGGCCGACGTAGCCGGACCGGCCCGTCCCACCGACCGGCTCCTCCTCGCGGGCGGCTGCGCGGGGCGGGGGCCCGCCCGGGGCGGGCGCGGCGGGGGCACGGGGCGCGGGCCCCTCGGGCGCGGGTCCGTCCGGCGGGGCCCACCCGGCCGCGAGCCTCTTGCGTTCCCTGTTCTCCCGGAACCTCGTGCGGCCCTGCCGGAGGTGGTCGCCGACCCCGGTCCGGTGGGGCGGCACCGCGCCCGACACCCGGGCCAGGAGCTCCCCGGCCCCGGGACGCCCCTCGGCCTCCCCGGCGAAGACCCCCTCCAGCTGCACGGCCAGCCCGGGGTGCCCGTCCAGCGGAAGGATGCCTCCGCCGGACACGTCGTGGCCGCTCAGGGCCTGGAACAGGACCAGGCCCGCCGACCACACGTCGTCACGGGGGTCGCACCTCCCCACCGCCGCGCGCTGCTCGTGGGAGGCCCACGGGCCGACGCCCACCGACTCGCGCGCCACACCGGCCACGGTCGCGCTGGTGAAGCCGCACACCTGCACGCCCCCGCCCCCGTCGTCCCAGCGGACGGTCCCGGGCCGGATGTCCCTGTGCACCACTTCGCAGGCCTGCAGCCAGAACAGGGCCCGGAACAGGCCCTCCCGGAAGGCCGCCCGCTCCTCCTCGAACAGCAGCCGCCTGCCCAGGACCGCGTCGAGGGGTTCGCCCCGGTAGGGCTCCAGCAGGGCGAAGGGCTCCGCGGGGTCGTCGCGGTAGCCGACCAGGCGGCTCAGTTCCGCCGGAGGGGGACCGTGCGAGGCCCTGGCCAGCCTGACCCCCGCGAGGATCTCGTTGTCCAGGGCGGCGAAGGCCCGGGCCCGGTCCTGGACGCGCTCGCCGTCGAGGGGGCGCACGGACAGCCTGAGCAGGTCGCGCCCGGACACCTCGTCGTGCACGGCCGCCAGCTCCAGCAGCGGGTGCGCCGGCGCGTCGACGGTCCGGTCCGGGGCCGGGACCAGGCGGCACCGCGCGCTCTCCCGGCGGGGCGTCAGGTAGGCGGCCTCCACGGCACTGTGCTCGTTCAACGCAGGTAGTCCTCCTCCGGCCGGTCGGTCCCGGCCCCCCTGCCGTCCGCGCCCCCGCGGGGCCTGTCCGCCGGGGCCTCCCCGAACGGCGCCTCCGGCGGCTCCGCCGGTCCCCCGGCCGCGCCCTCGGCGAACGCGCCCGCCGGGTCCTCCTCCGGGGCCCGGCCCGGGGCGGGACGTCCCGCCCCGCCCCCGTGCCCGTCGTCCGACGGCTCCGTCCGGGACCACCGGGTGCGCACCACCCCCCGGCGCAGCGGGACGAGCCGCAGGACACCCGTGAGCGCCCCCTCGCGCGTCCACACGGCCGAACCGTCCGGGAACGCCGAGTCCGGGTCCCCGTGCGCCGCTACCCCCGCCGAGTACGGGGCGAAGCGCACCGCCCGCACCGCGTGGGCGCTCTCGCCCAGCAGGGACAGGTGGCCCGGGTCGCACAGCTGCAGCATGCGGTCCTCCGGGGACAGGCGCAGCGTGTCCAGCGCCCGGTCCAGGTCGGGGCCGCCCCGGACCCGCCGGGGCGTGTCCGGGTCGGCGAAGCGGGGCGGGACGTGGGCGCCCGCGCGGGCCAGGTGGTCCCGGTACCCCTCCAACAGGTCGGCCGCCGTGCCGTGCACCCTCCGGGAGAGGTCGCCGACAGGCGCACCCGAGCGCAGCCCGGCCAGCACCGGCTCCAGCGCGGCGCGCGCCAGTGCCGCCAGGTCCGAGCGCACCACCGCCTCCAGCTCCTCCGGGTGCGAGGAGGGCGGCGGCAGGGCGGCGGCCGCCCCGGCGAAGGCGTCGGCGACGGCGCGCACCGCCCCCTGGGCGGACCGGGCCGCGTCGGCCACCCCGCTCCGCGCGGCCCCGGGGTACCAGGACTCACGTGCGCGCCGGTCGACCAGCGCCGCCAGGGCGGCGACGGACGCGTCGGCCCGCTCCGGGGCGATCCGGTCCCGCCACCCGCGGGCGAGCCGGGACCACGTGTACAGGAGCACGCCGCCCCCGGCCGCCGCGCAGGCGGGGACCGCCAGGGACAGCCACACGGGCGGCGGCACCACGAGGCCGATCCCCAGTACACCGCCCGCGCCCAGCCCTGCCAGGACCCCGGAGAACGCCGCCACCGCGTGCGCGACGGCGGTCGGCAGCCGGCCGCCCGGGCCACGGGCCCTCTGCGCGCCCGTGGCGACCGCCAGGACCCAGGCCAGGGCGGCGGCGATCCCCCCGGCGAGCCCCGCGGGGCCGCCGGCGAGCGCGGGCAGCACGGGCAGGAGGAAGGCCGGGAGCAGGAGCGGGGACAGCGGCCCCGGCAGGGGGAAGGGGGGCGGGTCCGCCAGGGACCGCAGCACGTCGTCGGGGACCTCCGGGCCCGCCGGCGGCGGGGCGGCGCCGTCACGGGGGGCGACGCGCCGGGAGACCTCCTCCAAATCCCGGGCGAGCCCGTCGAGCGGGGCGCCCCCGCGCACCCCTTCCTCCAGGAGCCGGGCGAGCGCGCCCAGCGCCTCGTCGACCTCCTCACGGGTGGGCGGCGCGCCCCGGACCCCGGCCCGGCCCAGGGCGGCCGCGAGCCGGTTCCCGGTCAGGGGGGAGAGCTCGCGGAAGAGCCGGTCGACATGGGCGCGGTAGGCGTCCAGCGCCTCCCCGGCGGTCCGCAGCTCCTCCCGTCGCACGCGTTCGGGTGTGGTGCGCGCGAACGCCCCTCCCGGTGCGGAGAGCGAGGCCAGGGCCTCCTCCGCCGCGGCGACCGCGTCCCGGGCGTGGCGTTCGCGGGCCCCGAGCTCCCCCGTGCCGCCGCGGACGTCGACGGGGCGGGACCCGCGGGCGCCCGCCACGAGGTCCGCCAGCAGGTTTCCCCGGGAGGGCGCGGCGGCCGGGACCGTTCCGGTCTCGCCCCCGAGGACTGGACCGGACGCGCCCCCTCCGGCGGCGTACCGCCGCAGGGCCGCGGCCAGCGCGGAATCGGCCGCGCCGCCGCCCCTGTCGGGTTCGGACCAGCACAGGCCGGGCGAGGCGGCGGCCTCGGGCAGCTCGCCGCTCAGCTCCACGACGCGGTCGAACACCTCCACCTGCCCCAGCGCGGCGAGCAGGTATTCCAGGCCGGCCCCGGAGCCGGCGGGGACACCGGCCCGGGGCCGGGGCGGCCCCGGCGGCCGGATGCCCCAGTCCACCCCCGTGGTGTCGCCGACCCACAGGGTGGCCACACCGCGCCCGGGGCCCAGCTGGCCGGGGCGGTCCAGGAACCGGCGCCCGGCGTCCGCGGTCGGGGGGCCCACGGCGACGCACACCGCGGAGCGGACGCGGCCGCTGGTGAACACCGCCTCGTAGGCGGCCGTGTGTGCGGCCAGCAGCCGGGTCCCGTCCAGGAGGACGACCCGGTCGGCCCCGGTGAGGGGGGCGCCCTCCCCGAGCTCGCCGAGGACGGCCCCCAGGGCCTCCGCCGGACTGCTCCCACGCAGGTCGAACAGGCGCACGCTCATCGCAGCGGGTCACCCTCCCGGCCGCCGGGCCGTCCGGGGCCGTTCCCGACCCCGCTTCCGCCGAAGTCCATGCCGTCGAGACCGGGCTCCCCGGGTGTCGCGGTCCGGTACCCGGGCCCCGCCCCGCCGCCCGCGTCCGACGCCTCCGAGCGCAGCTGCCTCAGGTTGGAGAACAGCGGCATGCTCACCCCCGCGAACTCCAGGTCCATGGCGGCGGGCACGGTGAGCTCCCAGAAGTCCCGTGCCTGGAGCAGCCTGCCGCGCGAGCTGCCGGGCAGGCCCTGCGCCATCCGCTCCAGCCGCCGCGCCTCGCTCCGGTCGTCGGCCAGGCGGCAGAAGGCCTCGAAGACCGGGTGCGGGGGCTCCGGCCTGCTGTCGACGCCGAACGGCACCTCCCGCATGAGCTGGGCGCTGAACTGCCCCGTGATGCCGTCCTCGCCGGTGAAGGCCCAGCGCTCGTAGGCCTGGAGCAGGCTGCCCCAGGAGGAGGTGCGGCCCAGGGGCGCCAGCCGCAGCGGCATGGTGACCCCGCCGCCCAGGGCGAAGCGGACCTCGTCCGGGGCCGACGGGTCGCCGACCACGGACGCCCTCCCGTTCCACAGGGCGCTGAGCAGCCGTTGCAGGATGCGGACCCGGTGCCGCTCCGTCGTGGCCAGGTGGCTGAAGTCGTACCCGAGCCGCTGGCGCCAGGGCAGGTGGTCGCCGGGCTGGTGGCGGGTGAGCGCGTCGGACCACAGCCGCATGACCTCCCGGACCTCGGGGACCTCGGTGATGCCCATGGAGCTGCGGAAGAGGACCACGCTGATGCTCTCGGCGCCGGTCACCCGGTACTCGAACTTGTGCCCGGCGCCTCGCGGCAGGTTGAGCATCTCCCTCAGGCACTGCTCGACAGCGTCGTTCTTGGCCGGGGAGTCGTAGGAGATCAGGATTTTGAGCGGGCCGTTCCCCTGGGGGTCGTACCCGACCGGGAGCAGGCCGGCCACCTGGGCGCGGAAGCGGGCCAGGTCCTCCTCGGCGATCCTGCCCGCCGTCTGTCCCGCGGCGTGGGATAGCAGGTCCGCCAGCCGGGGCAGGAGGTGGGCCCTGGGGGACTTCGGGTCCCGCAGGAAGCCCTTGACCCAGGTCTTGAGCCGCTCGCGCAGGAAGGCCACGGCCTCGGCCGGACCGCCTTCCAGGGCGGCGCCGAAGGCCTCCGCCCAGACGCGCGGTCCGAGGAGCGTCTGGACCAGTTCGGCGTCGGTGGGGGAGGCGTGCAGCTGCCCCGACTCGTGCAGGTGCCGCACCACCTGCTCCCGGACCCGCGCGAAGAACGGTTCGAGGTCGCCGCCGGACGGGGGGAGGAGGTAGGAGACCCCGGTGCGCTGCCGGTAGAGCTCGCGGGAGAGCCGCTCGAAGCGGGGGCGGTCGGCCCGGGCGTGCTCGTCCAGCTGCTGGACGAGCGCGGGCAGGTCCCGCGCCATCTGCGCGGTCTGCTGCTTCCAGCGGGGCTCGGCCGCCGCCCAGGCCTCGCTCCAGGCGGTCCGCGTCTGCCAGTCGTACCAGGCGTCCTGGCGCGCCCGGGCGGCGGAGGGCTCGGGGTCGGCGAAGCGGATCCTGCGCAGGCCGCCCAGCCGGTCCCGCATCTCGGGCAGGGCCGGGAACCCGCTCATGCCCTCCGGGGGCGGGGGCGTGTCGCGGCGCCGCTGGAGCAGGCCGAGGATCCCCAGCTGCGCCGTCGGGTCGCCGCTCCGGGGGTCGCCCGAGAGCACGCGCAGCGCCTGGAAGGGGTCCAGCCTGGAGAGCAGCGCGCGTGTCCCGGACCGGTGGTCGAAGCTCCGGGCCAGGTCGGGAGCCTCGCGGGCGAGGCGGGAGCGCAGGGCCGCCAGGCTGTGCTTCATGGCCTCGCCGCGGTCGTACAGGGCCCCCGCGACCTCCTTGGCGCCGTCCGCGGGCTGCGGTTCGGCGAAGCCGATGCCGGTCCGGGCCAGGAGCGGGTGCAGCTGGGCCTCGGAGAAGAAGCTCCGCAGTGCCTCCTGGGTCTGTTCCGGGGGAAGGGCGCGCATCGGCGCCTGCATGTCCTCCACCGCCGAGCGCAGCAGCCGGGAGCCGATGATGTCGGCGATCTCGTCGACGGGCACGGTCATGGAGGCGACCAGGGCGGTCGACACGCCCTTGTCGCCGATGCCCGTCTCGGCCGAGGAACCGCGCTCACTGTCCCCGTTGATGAAGCTGTCCGCGAAGGACTGGTACTCCTGCTGCGCGCCGGGGGTCTCCTCGGCCTTGTCGTCGGGGTCGGTCCCGGCCAGGGACAGCATCAGGGAGACCACCGAGCGGTGCAGGTCCTCGCGGTCGGTCCCGGTCGGCCTGTTGAACAGGAACGCCGTCTGCATCGTGGAGGGCGCCATCTGGACGCGGCCCTCCACCGGGTAGTGGACGCAGGCCTCCTCGCGGCTGCGGAGCGAGGGACGGGTGTCGTCGGCCAGCTCCAGGGAGGCCTCGCGCCCGTTCTGGTCGTCGACGAGGCGGAACAGGTCCAGGAGGGCGCGGCCCGCGTTGAGCCGGGCGTTGCGCCCGCCGCCGAACCCCTCGTCGAAGGACGAGGGCATGAGGACCAGGGGGTAGATCTGGATACGCATGCCCGAGCGCTCGAAGGCCCGGGCGATCAGGTGCAGGTAGTCGTAGAAGATCCCGGCCCCCGTGCCGCCCGCGACGGAGAACGAGACGAACACGTCGCACGCGCGGGGCAGCGCGCCGCCCAGCGCGGCCAGGTCCCCGGCCGAGGTGGCGAGCCGGTTGATCGCCTCGTGCAGGGGGGCGACGGCCGGCCCTACGCCGCCCCGGAAGGTCTCGAACAGGGCGGCCCGGCCCACCGTGGGGAACTGCCCGGCCCCGTGGTCCAGCGGCGCCACCCGGGGTTCGCCCGCCTCCGGCGGGAGCCAGTGCCCCACCGTCTCGCCCGCGCTCAGCCGCAGGCTGCGCGCGGCCTCCGGGTAGGTGCGGACCTCGGGCAGCAGGTCGCGCACGTAGTGGGCGGTCCGCTCGACCGCGGGGAAGTACCGGCGTCCGGGCACCACGCTCGAGGGCATGGCGTCCAGCTGGCTGCGGCTGACATCGGCGTAGACGAACTGCACGCAGGACGGCAGCTGGTAGGGGAGGAGGTCGGCGCCCGGGCGGCGCCTCTGGAACTCGGTCCCGTCGGGGCCGCAGAACTCCTCGCGCATACGGCGTTCGAGCTCGGCGCCGATACGGCAGCCGGTGCCGCCGAGACCGACGTACAGAAGCGGCTGGTAGAGCTTCATCGTCATGGAGAGGGGAACCCTTCGGCTGTGCGTCGTTCCTCGGGAGGGGGTCAGTCGAGCTGGATGCCGCCGGCCGGCGGTGCCTGCTCGGGGGCGGCCGCACCGGGGCCCGGGGTCCGGGGGCGCTCGTGCCGCGCGGGTGGAGGGGAGGGTTCCCTCCGGCGTGCCCGGCCGTCGTCGAAGGACACGGTCAGGCCGCCGGACAGCGGCTCGCCGGCCCGGCCGAAGCGCAGGATCTGCTCCCGGCCGTCGGCGGTGCGCAGCAGCACACCGCCCGAGCGGTGCCGCCGGACCTCGTGGACGGGGGCCGGACCGGAGCCGCGGGGGTGGTCGAGCCGGGGGTCGAACCCCTCCTCCTCGCGGACGGTGAAGGCGAAGACCGTGCTCCGCCTGGCGGGGGCCTTCAGGGGCGGGAGGAGGGCGACGCCGTCCCGGTGGAGCGTGGCGGAGATCCCCCTGACGTCCCGCCTCTCCCGTGCCTGCCCCAGGCCCAGCAGGAGCGCGCCCCCGCCGAGCAGGACCAGGGCGGCCAGCGGGGCCCAGATCCACCAGTACCGCTCCAGGGCGCCGGGGGCGGCGCGCACGGTCGTCGTGATCGTGGGGGAGGTGTGCAGGACCTCGCCCCGGGCGTCGACCGCCAGGACGTTGAGGGTCGCCGGGCCCGGTTCGGAGCCCTCGCCGACGCGGACCGTGAAGTCGCTGCGGCTGCTCCCGGGCGCGAAGCCGGAGGCGTCCTGCGCGATGGTGGCGAGCAGGCCCTCCGAGGGGGCGAGCACCAGCTCGACGGTCTCCTCCCGCGGCCCCTGGTTGGCGACGGTCAGGGTTCCGGCCACCTCCTGGCCGGACCAGACCTGTTCGGGGAGTTCCCCGAAGGAGACGTCGGGCCGGAGGCTGCTGCCCCCGGGGTCGAAGGTGTACACGTACTCGTGCACGTCGTCGGGCACGCCGGGCCCCTGGACCCGGCTGGTGAAGGTCACCTCGCCGGTCCCCTCGGGGACGGAGACCGTGCCGGCGTACTGCCCGTCCCCGGCCGCGGAGTCGGGGGCCTCGCCCCCGTCGCCGATCCCCACGGGGGTGGAGGAGCCGTCGGGGAAGGCCGCCTCGGCGGAGAACTCGAGGTCGGCGAGGGCCTCGGGGGAGGTGATCGGGCCGCGGCGGGTGCGGATGTCCACCCGGACCACCAGTTCGCCGGGCTCCTGACCGCCCTCCACCCGGAGGAAGGTGTTGATGAAGCCCTTCCACTGGGCGCGCGCCGTCACCAGCTCCTCGGGGGTCCCCTCGGGCGAGGTGAGCCGGACGCTCCAGGTGCCGGGCATCGGGTCGACGAGCCGCAGCACCTCGACGGGGCTGTTCTCACCGCTGACGGTGATCGCGGAGCCGCGGTGCTCGGCGGCGCCGGTGTCCACCGCCTCGCCCTCGGGGTCGAGGTACTCCACGCGGATGGCCGGGTTGTTCTTGGTGACCATGAGCGCGCCGTCGGTCGCCACGAGCGGGATGTCGACCTCCAGCGTGGCCCGGCCCCCGCCCGCCAGGGTCTCGTCCGCGGGCTCCCCCACCTGGGAGCAGGACGCCGCGGCCAGGGCCTCCTGGAGGGAGCGCGCCACGTCGGAGGAGTCGTCGGCCACGCGGGCCACCGGGGCGGACACCTCGAGGTCGTTGCAGGTGTCCTGCGAGCCGCCCGCGGCGAACGCGTCGAGCTGGTCCCGGTCGATGGCGCTCCCGAACCCCAGGGGCCAGATCCGCACGCCGTTCTCCGCCGCCTGCTCCAGGTGCTCCCCGACCAGGGCGGCGGCGTTGTCGTTGCGGCGCTCGGCCGCGCCGTACTGGGGGCTGTCGCGTACGTCGAGCGCGCCGTCGGTGAGCAGGAAGACGATCTTGGACGATCCGTCCGGTGAGTCCGCGCCGGTCAGGTGGCCCAGCGCCGCTCCCAGCGCCTCGGCGTGGTCGGTGTCGTCGCCCTCGGAGTCCTCGCGGCGCTCCAGGCCGTCGACGCAGTCGGCCAGGTACTGGCGGCCCCCGTCCTCGTCCACGAGGGTGGGGCGGCACACCTCCCGGGCGGCGATCTGGCCCGACTCGCCGTTGTTGCTGCCGAAGCCGACCACGGTGACGCGTGATCCGGGGTCCAGGACGCTCTGCGCGATGGTCGAGGCCGCCCTGGCCTCCTCCTCGACGTCGTCCCGGCCCAGGGAACCGGACTCGTCCACCAGGACCACGATGTCGAGGGGGACCGGGGCGCTCTCCCCGGGCTGCGGCGCGCGTGCCCCGGCGTGGGCGGGGAGCGGGACAGCCGGTCCGAGGAGCAGGAGAAGTGTCGCGACGAGGGCCGTGCGGCTCCCGGCCGGCTTCACGCGGGGGGTCGTGGCCAAGCCACCTGTTCCCTTCTCGTCGAGGTGGTGAGGGAAAGCGATCCTTTTTCACGTGCACAAGATGCTTGTCATCGGAAAAATATAGGGGAGGCATACTGTACTTCTTTCCGAGAGGTGCTTCAACGGATTCCGGTGCGGTTTTCCGTTCCATATATGTGGCCGATGGGATCTCTGGGGTTTTTCTTTCTTTGTGGTGTTCGGGTGTGCCTCTGGGGTTTTGGTGGTCATTTTTATCGGGGTTATGTCCTGCTCGGTGTTTTCCGACGGGGGTTCGGTTTCCTGCCCGACCGGGGTGCGAAGGGCCCTCTGGGGCGTTCCCCCCCGCGGGGTCGGGTTCCGTGTGCGCCGGCGGCTGTCGAACGCTGACCGGCTGATCCTCGGCGAGGGAGCCCGGCCGGGGGCGACGGTGTCCGGGCGGCAGGGACGTTTCAGGTCCTTCGTCCCAAAGGGAGAGGGGGCGATGGGAGGTCGACGCCCCGGAGGTGTCCGCGCGGGTGGATTCGGCCCGTGCCCCCGCACACGGGAACCCGTCGAAGGGGGTCGGGGTGAAGGGGGATCGGGCGGCGGTTTTCCCGCCCCTTTTCCGAGGGGTCGCCGGGGCGGGCGCGGCTTCATCGGTGGATCGACCGGTCCTGTCCGAACGCGATTGACAGCCGATTTCCCGTGTCGAATATTCGGGGGACAGCGCGCCCGAGGCCGCTGTCCCCCGCACCCCCTGAGGAGACACGAGATGGAATCGCGCGCACCCGGCCGCCGGACGGCAGCCGTCCTCGTCGCCCTGCTGGCCGCCGCCCTCGCACCCCTGGCTCCTGGAACGGCCGCAGCAGACCGGGTGGAGGCCGCAGGCGGAACGGGCCCCTACGACGCCGGGTACGTCACCACCCTCCGCCTGCGCGACCACACGGTCTACCGGCCCGTCGACCTGCCCCAGGACGAGACGCTGCCCGTCGTCGCCTGGGGTAACGGCGCCTGCCGCGCGGACGGGACGTGGTTCGAGAACATCCTCACCGAGTTCGCCTCGCACGGGTTCCTGGTCATCGCCAACGGCCGCCCGGGCGGGACCGGCAGGACCGACCCCGAGATGCTCACCGAGGCCGTCGACTGGGCGATCGCGGAGAACAGCCGACTGTTCAGCGAGTACCGGGGGAGGATCGACACGGAGAACATCGCCGTCATGGGCCAGTCCTGCGGCGGGCTGGAGACCTACGAGGTGGCCGACGACCCCCGGATCACCACCACCGTACTCTGGAACAGCGGGCTGCTGAGCGACTCCGACAACCACCTGCTCGACGACCTGCACGCCCCGATCGCCTACTTCGCCGGCGGGCCGACCGACATCGCCTACGAGAACGCCCTCGACGACTGGGAGCGGATCCCCTCGGACCTGCCCGCGTTCATGGGCAACCTCGACGTCGGGCACTTCGGGACCTTCGCCGAACCCCACGGCGGCGAGTACGGCAGGGTCGGCACCGCGTGGCTGAAGTGGCGGCTCAAGGGGGACGAGGAGGCGGGGGGCGAGTTCGTCGGCGAGGACTGCGGCCTGTGCTCCACCGAGTGGGACGTCCGCCGGCGCAACCTCTCGTAGACGGGGAGCCGACCGTACGGAGCCCCCTCGCCCGGCGGCCCCGGCCACCCCGGCCGGAACTCCGGTTCGTCCCCCCGCCACCTGCGGCGATGCGTGACTCCACCGTGACTCTGTGCGACTTTTGCGGAACCGGCCCGTGCTCTTCCCGCGGGCCGGTTCTCGAACGGGGGCGGGGCACATGGGGGACTTCCTGACCGGGGTCGAGGGCGGCCTGACGATCGACTGGGCGACCATGCCCACGTACAACACCGTGATGTCCGTCGCCGCGGGCGCCGGACTGCTGCTGGTGGTCGCCCTGGGCCGCGCGCTGCTGCGGGGCGGGCGGATCGTGCCCGACGGATGGGCGCTGGCCTTCGGGGCACTCGGCCTGCTCCTGGCGACCACGGGACTGCACATGACCCTGACCTGGCCGCTCGCGGCGGGCGGGTTCCCGTTCGACAACATCGTCTTCGGGGAGCCGAGCCTCGTGTTCGGCGTCCTGCTCCTGGCGGCGTCCCTGTACCTGTGGAAGCGCGGCGAGGCCCTGAACACGCACGAGAACCCCGCCGCGCACGCGGCGCGGGTCGCGGGCCCCCTCTCCGTCCTGGTGTTCGGCATCGGACTCGCGGCGTTCGGCATCGCCGCGGCGGGGTGGGCGTTCATGCTCTTCGCGGCCCCTCCGCAGGAGCCCATCTCCGGGGTGTTCGGCGCCTACCCCTGGCTGGAGGCGACCTTCATCTCCGGCCTCTACGTACTCGTGGGGGTCGGCGCGGTCCTGTTCCCGTTCGGACTCAGGTCGCTGGGCTCGGGGCTGTGGACGGTGATCGGCGTCGCGTGGGGCGTCGCCGGGGCGGCGTTCCTGCTGTTCGGGGCGTTGAACTACTACACGCACATCGGTCTGGTCATCAACACCATGTGACCCTGCCGGCCCGGCGGGCGCCCGTGGCCGGGGCGGGGCCCTCCGGCCGCAGCCGTTCCGGAGACCGCGCGTCCGGGACCGCCCACGGCCAGGACCGGCCACAATGGGGGGATGTCGCAGCGAAAACCACGCACCGGCCCCCGACCGCACACCACGGCGGCAGGCTCCCCCTGCCCCTGCGGGAGGCCGGAGTCCTACGGGGACTGCTGCGGCCGCCTGCACAGCGGGACGGCGGCGGCCTCCACCGCCGAGCAGCTGATGCGCTCGCGCTACAGCGCCTTCGCCGTCAGCGACCGCGACTACCTCCTGCGGAGCTGGCACCCCCGCACCCGGCCCGCCGACCTCGACCTCGACGCCCGCACGCAGTGGGTGCGGCTGGAGATCCTGTCCACCGGCGAGGGCACGCCCTTCCACAACGAGGGCACGGTCGCCTTCCGCGCCGTGTACCGGGAGAACGGCCGGGAGGGCGAGCTCGTCGAGCACAGCCGCTTCCTGCGCCACGAGGGGGCCTGGGTCTACCTCGACGCCCTCCCGGAGTGACCCCGCGGGGCCGGGCGGGCCGGGCCGGAGGCTCGTGCGCCCCGGACGGCGGGCCCGGCGACCGGTGAACCCCCGGCGACGGGCGCGCCCCGCGGTGCGCGCCGCCGCCCCGGCACGGTAGGAAGGGTGCGCGAACGTCGCCGAACGGACACGGAGAGCACCATGAACGCCTCGACGCCCGGCCCGCTGGAACAGGGCCCCCTCCTGCAGGACCTCGCGGGCCGGCTGGTCTCGGCCGTGCCCGAGGGGTGGCAGCAGCTCACCTACCTGACCAGGGTCATCGGCGCCCACACGGACGAGACCCTCGCCGTCCAGGACGCCGACGGCCAGGTGAGCCAGGTGGAGGTCCCCGAGGGGGTCGGCGAGCTCGTCGGCGCCCTCAAGCGCGCCGGGTACCAGGAGGGCAAGGGGACCTGGCTCTCCATGATCATCTCGGTGCACCACACCCACCAGCTCAACGTCGAGTACAACCACGACACCGAACCCGAACTCGCACCCGGGGCCGGCCCCCTCGCCTACGCCCAGGAGCTGGAGCGCTTCCCCCGCGACGAGGAGGCGGTCCCCGCATGGCTGCGCGCCAGGCTCGCGGAGGCGCGGGAGCTGCCGACCGAACAGATCACGGCGGACTTCGGCGCGGCGCTGGTCGAGGCGTGCGCAGCCGAGGGGTTGCGCGCCGAGTACCTGCCGCCGACCGGCCTGCGGGTCTCCCTCCCCGACGGCGGGGTCCTCCTGGACAACGATCTCAAGGACACGTTCGACCAGGCGGCCGTCCTGCCCCCGGAGCAGCGCCTCGGCCTGGCCACCCACTTCGGGGGGTACATGGCCCGCGCGGCAGGGGAGCGCGGGGCCCCCGGCGGAGCCCCCGCAACGGCCTCCGGCGCGGACGATGCGGTCGCGGGCGCCCTCGTCTCCGCCTTCCGCGAGGAGGGCGTCGAGGTCTCCTTCGAGGAGGCGGACACGCTGGTCGTACCGCTCCCCGACGGCAACCGGGCCACCACCGACATCAGCGGGTTCCGCTCCGCCCTGGCCGACGCCGCCCCCGACCAGCTCGCGCACCACGCGGCCGGGTTCGCCCGCGCGGCCGTCGACCAGCTGGCCAAGGCCACCCGGCCGGACGGCGCCACCGGGGCCCCGGCGCCCGACGGCGACCCCGGGGCGGGCGGGGCCGGGCGGCTCCGGGTCCGCCTCTACCCCGCCTCGGCCTTCCCCGAGGGGATCCTGGAGGAACTCCTCGCCCGGGAGATCGCCCCCGGCCTGTGGCAGACCGTCGTGGTCGACAGCCCCCAGAGCCTGCAGCCCCTCTCCCGCAAGGCGCACGAGGACACCGGCCGCCCCGACGACGAGGTCTTCGCCGAGGCCGTGGCCGGCTCCCTGGACGAGCCCGTCGAGGTGAGCGAGCACGACCTCGACGGGGTCCGCCTCGTGCACATCGGCGGACAGCACCCCTACGTGGCCGCGCAGGCGCACGCCCTCGGCCGGCACATCGGCGAGGCCCCGCACGGAGCCCTCGTGGCCTTCCCCGTTCCCGAGGTGCTCATCGCCCACCCGCTCGGCCAGGGGCACCCCCTCGCGGCGATGGAGAACCTGCAGGAGATCGCCGGGAAGTTCGCCGCCGACGCCGCCAAGCCCATCGGCGCGCAGCTCTACTGGTGGCACCCCGGCTCGCTCGCCGCGGGCCAGGAGGCCGTGCCCGACCTGCGGGCCGTGGGGATCGAGGTCGACCACGAGGCGAAGTCGGTCTCCGTCCGCACCTCCGACGAGGAGTTCGGCCCCCTGCTCGACTCCCTGCTCGGTTAGGCCCGCGCCGCCGCCCGGGCTCCCCGGCCTCAGGGGCGGTCGCGGTCCTGGGCCCGGTGCCTGCCGCGAACGCGCCACGGGTTCCGGGGGCGCCGCCGGAACCAGTTCCGGACCCGGAACCGCTCCCTCCCGTCGTCCGGCCCCGCCTCGGGGGCCTCCGCGTCGCCGCCCCCGTACCCGGGGTCCGCCGCCCCTCTCGACCAGGGCCGGAACGGATTGCGGTGGGCGGGAGGAGAGAGCCCGGGCCGCCTCCGCAGCTGGGCCACCGCCCGGGCGCGGACGGCCTCGCGGGCCCGGGCGGCGGTGGAGGCGTCGGGGTGGTGGCGGCCGACCGCGTTCAGGACGGGGAGCGTGTCGGGGTGCTCGGGGCTCCAGAGGCGGTCGGTGTCCTCCAGGACGAGCTGCTCGATGTCCGGAACCCCGTCGGCGGACAGGAACCCGGGCAGGTCCTCGGGGCTGCGCTCCGCGGCCGCCGCGATCATGTCGATGACGACCCAGTGCCCGTGCCCGGACATGACCCCGTCCACCTCCTCCGGGGACAGCGTCCCGGAGGTGAGCAGGACGACGGCGGCCAGGCTGACCACGGACGGGCGGTCGGAGGACAGGAGCGCGCGGAGCTCGCGCCCGATCTCCGAACTGGTCGCGTCCAGCACCTTCGTCCCCGTCCAGCGGCGCAGCGCCCGGCCGGGGCCGTCGGTCACCGCGACGATCTGGCGCAGGGCCGCGGCGGGGGTCCGCTCGTCCAGCCACGGCCGGACCTCGGCGATCAGGCGATCGGGCGGCAGCGTCCCCAGGGCGTCGAGGAACCCCGCCGCCCCCGCCCCGGCGAGGCTTCCGACGAGCGGCGCCTCGACGCCCTCCTCCTCCAGGAAACCGCGCACCCCGTACCGCCCCAGGGGCGTCAGCTCCACCGCCGGGTGGCCGTACCCGGCGCACCGGGGGGCGGCCCCGTCGGGGCCCGCGTCCTCCGCGGCGACCAGGGCCACGGCGCCCGTCCCGAGCAGCTGGCGCAGGGTGCGCACGACCCTGCCGGTCGCCCGCCGCCGGTCCCGTGAGGGAAGGGGGAGATCGGGGCCCGGTCCCTCGGCCGGTTCCCGCAGAACCGCCCCGACCAGCACCGGGAGCGGGACCCGGAACCCGTCCGGCGCCTCGTAGAGGAAGCGCAGGACGGCGGTGACGAGGCAGGGCTCGTCGACGCCCGGCCAGGGGGTCCCCGCCGAGAGGTCGTCCCGCGCGCGGCCGACGGAGGCCTCGAACACCTCGGTCCACCAGCGCAGGACCTGGTCCGGGTCGCGGACCCGCTCCTCCAGCCCCGGTTCGGGCCCGGCCCAGTCGGCGGTCGCCTCCAGCAGGCCCAGCCGCACGGCGGTCCGCCACGGGAGCGCGAAGCGCGCGGCCTCGACGGCCTCGGCGTCGACCCAGTCCGGCCCCTCGGAGGCGGCCTCCGCGTCGAGGCCGTGCGACCACAGCCCCAGCGCCTCGTCCGCCGCGCGGATGTCCGTCGCGTACGGGAGGCCCTCCGGGGTGAGCGGGGTGGCGGGAGCGCTCCAGCGCGCCAGGCGCAGGGCGTCGCGGAGCAGGGGGGTGGTCAGGGCGGCACACGCGAGGACATCCGCCGGGAGGAGCGACACGGGCCTCGCGGAGGAGGGCTCCCGGCCCGGGGCCGACCGGTCATGAGAGGGCATGTTCGCTCCCGGGTCTCCTGGTGGTGCGCGGACATCCCTTCTACCCCTCCGGGGCACGGCCGTGGGGCGGTTTCGCGAACCCGGTCGGCCCGGTTTCACGGCCGCGGACGCCACCGCCGCCCGGGAACCGGGATCGCGGACCCCCAAAGGCGCTGGTGAGGGGTGGAACCACCGGTCCGCGGCGCCCGGCAGCCGCCCGGCCGGGCATTCCCGGTCTGGTCCCGGCGCACGGGCGCCGCGTCACGACTCGGGAGGGGTTTTCCCCAGGGGTCGCGCGGTACCCGGCCGGGTCTGCCACCATGTCCGGGGAGGTACGGATGGGCACGGACAACAGGAACCGCCGTCAGGCCGCGCGCAGGAAGGAGCGTGAACACAGGCGCCACCGCTCGGCGGCACAGACCGGATCGGCCACGGGTCCGCAGGCGGGATCCCAGCCGGGGCCCCGGACGGGGCCGCCGCCGTCCGGGCAGTACCGGCCCGGCGACGCGGAGCAGGTCCTCGCGCTGGTCGGCCAGGCCGTCCAGGCCTTCCACCACGGGCGCCCAGGCCCCGCCCAGCGCGTCGTCGGCCTCCTCGCGGACGGCCCCGCCGGGTGGCGTACGACGGTCGACCGGATCCTGTTCGCCGAACTCCGACAGGCCGTGGCCCAGGTGTGGCCCCGGGGCTGGCAGCCCGCCGAACTGGTCCGCGGCGCCCGCCGGGAGACCGGGACCGTGGGCTCCGACCTCACCGCCGACCTGGTGGTGGCCCAGTACCGCAGCTACGCCGCCGCCCGCGTCGCCCCGGAATGGGCCGAACAGGTCCGCGCCCTGGGCGAGCCCTGGTGGGGACGGGACGCCGACCACCCGCAGCGGTTCGCCGAACGCCACAGGCTGCGGCGCCCCGCGGCCGTGGACACCGCGCTGCGCGTCCTCACCTTCCTGTACGCCGTGCCCGCGCTGCAGGTGCTCTGCCCCCTCCCGGGCCACGCCCGCACCCCCTCCGCCGGCGCCGCCACCCGGGCCGACCCGGCCAAGCTCGCGCGCATCCGCGCACTCCTGGCCAAGGCCGAGGCCACCGAGTTCCCCGAGGAGGCCGAGGCCCTCTCCGCCCGCGCCCAGGAGATGATGGCCCGGCACAGCATCGACCACGCCGCGCTGGCCGCCCAGGCGGGGACCACGGGCGACACCCGGGGCCGCCGCCTGCCGGTGGAGGCGCCCTACGAACAGCACAAGGCCTCCCTGCTCTCCGTGGTCTCGGAGGCCAACCACTGCCGCTCGGTGTGGCACAAGGACCTGGGCATGTGCACCGTCATGGGCGCCGCCGGGGACGTCGACGCCGTCGAGCTCCTCTTCACCTCGCTGCTGCTCCAGGCCACCAGGGCCATGCGCCAGGCCGGCGCCACCCGCGACGCCTACGGCCGCTCCACCACCCGCTCTTTCCGCACCTCGTTCCTCACCGCCTTCACCGCCCGCATCGGCGAGCGGCTGGCGGAGGCCGCCGTCACCGGACGCGAACGGGCCGTCGATGAGTACGCCGAGTCGGGCACCGACCTGGTCCCCGTCCTGGCCCGCAGGGAGCGCGAGGTGGAGGAGGCGTTCGCCGAGGCCTTCCCCGAGCTGGTGGAGGTGCCCGTGGCCAGCTCCTCCAACGCCGAGGGCTGGACGGCGGGCCGGGCGGCGGCCGACGCCGCCGACTTCGGCGTGCGGGACCGGTTGGACGGGTGAACCCGAGGGTTTCCGGGCCGGGAGGCCCGTGCGGTGGGGATCGCGGCTCCTCGGGCGGCCTGCTTCGTGCTCACCGGCCCTGGTGGGGCCGGGGGCGGTGGCCGATCAGCCCCATGAGCCGTCCTGAGGGGGCGCGTCAGTCACCGGGGCAGGTCTTGCACCGCCTCGTCGCCGACCGCGAGGTGTCGCCCTCCGTCGCCTGGAGCGGTTGGCCCTCACCGATCCGCAGCCACTGCTCGGCGGCGGCCTCGGGGCTCCAACCCCATCCGGGGTGCTCCCCGGAGCGGATACGGGGCTCGTCGTTGTGCCAGCACCCGACCTTGTGGGCCATGTCGGTCGGGGAGATCAGGATGGCGTTCGGTCCGAACGGAAGGGTGTCCATGTCGACATGATGTCGATCGTCCGCGGGGTCTGACCCAGGACCAAGGTCCTCTTCTTCCATGGAGTCCGGCGACCGTCCCGACAACCGGTGCGGGAGACGGCCTCGCGGCGGACCGGGAGGGGCGCCGCGCGGACAACCGGAGAACTGGCAGGGAGCGCCGCCCCGGAGGCGCGCTCGCCCCCTGCGCCGTGGCCCCCTACAGGCCCGCCCGGTCCAACGCGGCGAGGAACCGCCGCTTGCGCCGGTGCTCCCGACGCAGCCCGGCCACGAACTCCACGGCGTCCTGCGGCCGTCCGAGGCGCCCGTACAGTCCGTGAACCCTGCGGGCCAGCTCGGCCGCCCGCGGGTAGGGCGCCGTACCGGTCAGCGCGACCAGCCGGGAGACCTCCCGCACGTACACGTCGAGGGAGTCACCCGGGTGCTCCTCCTCCCTCAGTTCCGCGAGCCTCAACCACTGCCGGTCGTCGCAGCCGTGTTCCGTGGCGGCCTCCCACGCCTCGTCCCCGCTGCCCTCCCAGAGCAGCACCTCCACCAGGGGGCAGGGGAAGTGCCGGGTGTTCCGCCTGGCAGCCGACCTCCGCAGCACGGCCAGGGCCTGGCCGCGGACGCGGGGCCATTCCCCCGGCGCCTCGTCGTCGCGCAGCGCGCGGTAGCTCTCCACGCCGGGCGAGCGCTCGAACACCTCCCAGCGCACCCGACGCAGGTCCTCCCACCTCTCCGCGGCGCGGTAGGCGCCCACGACGTGCTCCACGAGCCGCCCGTCGGGGTGTCCCTCCTCGGCCAGCCCCTGCTCGGCCCACGCCAGGGCCTCGCCGTCGCGCCCGGCGGAGAGCAGGGCGTCGACGATCCCGGCGTGGTACACCCCCTCCCGGCCCTGGGAGTACACGCGCACGAGCAGGTCCACGTCACCGCTGACCCGCGCGAACTCGGCCATCAGGAAACGCGTCCCCCAGTCGTCGGAGGTGCGGTCCGCCCCGATGCCGACCAGTCTGTTCCCGTAGTGCTCCAACCCGGCCTCGCCGAGGGCCCCGGCGTAGGACTCCAGCAGGAGCTCGGGGACGTCCGATCCGTTCAGCTGCCGGTCCAGGAGCCACTCCGCCAGTTCCACCGGATCCTGGTTCGCGTTGGCGCACGCCTCGACGTGCGCCTCCACGACGCGGAGGGCGGCCTCTCCCACCTCACCGTCGGAGTCGTCGGTGAGGGGCAGGTACTCGCCGAGCCGCTCGACCGCGTACCGGGAGAGCTCCTCGGCCGCGTCGTGCAGGTCGTCCTCCATGAGCCGGTGCAGCTGTTCGGCGACGTCGGACACCGTTTCCGCGTACGCCGGGGCCTCGCGGTAGTCCACGAAGTCGTCGATGCGCAGGGCCCGGTCGACGAAGGCGCGCAGGGCGGCCATGGTCATATCGCCGCCGCCGGAGCCGGTGACGGCAGCCGAGGCCGCGCGCACCTCCAGCCGGCGTTCGAGCGCCTCGTCGGTCCCGGCCGCCGACACCAGCAGGTCGACCAGGTCGGCGTAGGCGAGCGACTCCAGGTAGGTCCGGATGTCCGGCGGGGCCGCGGCGGCGGGGACGGACGTCCCGCGCTCCACCGCGGAGATGTACACCAGGCCGAGCGCCACGCAGTGCTTGCAGAAGTTGCCCTCCTCCGCCCACGGGCAGTCGCACTCCCAGGACATCCGGGACCGGCCGGGCGTGAGTTCCACCCGGTAGACACGGGTTCCGGTGACCGTGCCGTGCACGGTCGTCCTGTCGGTGGACAGGCCCTGCACGGCGGGGACGTAGGAGGCGCCGCGGTCGTAGGACTTCCGTCCGGCCAGTTCGAGGAGTTCTTCACGGGAGAAGGCACGCATCCGCCCATTGAACACCGGACCCGGCGCACGGTCCCGCGAACCGCCTCCGCTGTGGCCGTCCTCACCGGGGCCGCGCGCCGGGTCACGCAGGTGCGATCAGAGCAGGGCATCCAGTGCGTGCAGGGCCGCGTCCCGCCGCAAGCGGTCGTGGAAGTGCTGGTTGCGGTAGTTGCGCAGGCAGCCGTAGCAGGACGTCTCGGAGCCGCAGTCACAGGAGCCGACCCGCGCCCGGGCGGCTTCGAGGACCTCGGGGAAGGCCGACGCGATGCGGGTGGCGCCTCCTGCGCCTCCGGGGACCGTGTCGAACAGAACCAGTGCCATTGTGCCTGCGGCCCGCCTGAAGGTCGCACCGTCGATGTCGTCACGGCTGATGTCCAGAGCCGAGGAGGCTCCTTCGAGCAGCGCGTACAGCAGGGAGTAGCGGGTCTGGTCAGGGCTGCGCCCGATGTCGAGACGGCCTCCGAAGGAGATCTCCACGATGTCGGTCTCGTACCGGTGGGCGAGGGACAAGTGTGAGAGCGGACCCGAGCACGAGGACCCCTTCAGAGGGTTGGCATGTTCGGTCGGCACCTTGCCGCTCGCCGTCCCCGTCCCCCAACCGCACCAGCCGCAGATCCGGTACCCCTGTCCTGCGGGGCCGTCGGAGATGGCCACCAGCTCACCTCGGCTCCCCGCCCTGCACAGGACCTCGCCGCCGCCCGGCAGCGGCCAGACGTGGTCCTCTGGTTCAGCGGCGAGCCTGAGCACGCTCGTGAAACCGTGCCAGGATCGCTGCGGCGGTGTCGTTCCGGCCGGTTGCACGGAGGCGCCCGCGACAAAGCCGAACTCGGGGACGATGTACTTGGTCCGTCCGCCCCGGGCCACCACTCCGCAGGCCCGGCACACGCCGTCGAGGGGGTCCTTGGACTCGTCGTAGTAGCCGCAGGCCGTGCACACACGGTAGTGGTGAGGGTGCAGCTCCCGTCCGGGGAGGCGGTAGACCCCCGCAGAGGTCCACTTCTTCCCGCCCGCGATGATGGAACCCCCCGGGGCGTACTCGTAGATGGCCGAACTCAGGTCCCGGGCCAGCTCCAGCCTCCTGCCGACCGGTTCCCCGGAGTGGTGCGTGCGCAGTTCGACCGTGTCCACCGGGAAGCCGTACTTCGGCAGCACATTGCGGGTCGCGAGGAAACCCAGGAGCGGCCTCTTCACCACCGTGTTGATGGTCTTGCCGAACCGCTCCGCCAAAGCGTCCCTGCGGGCCTCGAATGCCTCCACCCGGCGGCGTTCGAAATCCGCCACGTCCTGATCGATCTCCAGACGCAGGGTTTCCAGGAGTTCGGTGAGTCCGTGGACCCAGCCCCCGCCTTCGACGTCGATCTCCTCGGCGATCTCCTCCGGAAGGATTCGCCGCAGGGCGTCGGTGACATGCTCGGGCACGGGGGACAGGTACTCCCTCACCCGGGTGACAGGGGCCCGACCGCCCTCGGTGCCGCCCAGGAAGAACTGGCCGACGGCGCCCCAGGACTCACCGGTCTCCTGGAACCAGTGGCGGAAGAACGCTGCCAGCGCCACCGAGTGGGCGTGCCGCCGGTCGATCCGGACGTTGGCGAGCGGGACGTAGGGCGCCCGCACCTCCCCGGAGATCATCTTCTCCGGTTCCTGGTAGCGGAACAGGTCGTGGGAGCGGCGCTGCGCGTAGGTGACCACCAGCGCCGCCGAGTCGGACCTCCGCCCGGCCCTGCCCGCCCGCTGCACGTAGTTCGCGGTGGTGGGCGGCATGTTGCGCATGAACACCGACTGGAGTTCGCCGACGTCCACACCGAGCTCGAACGTCGTCGAGCACGAGAGGGCGTTGACGCGGCCCTTGACGAACTCCTGCTGGATGCGCGCCGCCTCCTGGGCCGACCACTGGGCGGTGTGCTCCTGCGCGGAGAGCGGGACCGGGTTCAACGTTCGGTAGAGGTGACGGTAGTGATCCGTGTCCTTGTCCGGGTCCGGGATCTCGTAGGGATGCAGAGTCCCGGGGCAGTTCATGGTCGGGCACACACCGCGCACCGACACCGGGTGCAGACGTCGGCAGGCATCGCACTGGTAGGGGGTGGTCTCCGGAGTCACCAGGGACAGTTCCAGTCCCTCGTGGTCCACCTGGAAGACGGTCCCGAGGCCCCGGACCTCGGACGGGACGAGCCACCCCTCGGACGTGGACCTGAGCAGCTCCCAGACCTTCTCCAGCACCATCACCGGGTTCGCGGTCGCTTCCAACCGCTCCAGTACCCGGCGCAGGTAGTTCAGCCGGCGGTTCTGTCCCGAGGTCGGCAGCCAGCTGATCACCTTGCGTGTACGGTCCGCCCCGGTCTGGCGCACATAGACGGGGCCCAGCCGGGGAGCGAACACTTCGTCGTCGGCGGCGACGTCCTCGGGCATGGTCAGCGCACCCTGCTGGCGCAGCGTGCGCACCAACTCCCCGAACAGGTCCCACACCTCGTTCTCGGCCAGCCCGAGGCGGCTGGTGAAGGCCGGGGGCAGCTTCACGCCCTCGGGGCGGGTCATGCCGACCCGCAGGAGGCCGCGTCCCTCCAACGACTGGCGGTCGTCGGTGCTGACCAGCTCGCTCATCACCCAGGGAGCGACCGTCGCCGTGCGCTGACGCCTGGACACCTTGCGGTCGAACTGGCCCGCGTTCTTCGCGGTCCGCGCGGTCGCGTCGACGAGGTCGTCCACCCGGAGATCATCATCGGGGTCGTGGATCTCCATCATCCCGTCCAGGATGAGCCGCCGACGCTGGAACAGCTGGTAGCTGCCCTCCAGGTAGGGGGCGAAGAAGGCCGCGGACTGGCGGCTGTCGTTGAACATCAGGAGTTTGCGGCCGCCTCCCGGCTGGTCGGCGACCCTGTCGTCGGCGTCCTCGGGCAGGGCCTGGTACAGCGCCGTGGCCACGACCGCGGCGGAGGCGTCGTTGCCGCTCTCGAACCGGCGAAGGGTGTGGGTGCCGAGTGCACCACAGCTCAGGCACCGGGCGGCCCGGTCACCCCGGGTCTTGATCAGGCGGCCTTCCCGCAGGGACCGGTCTGTGCATTCGACCGCGCACGCACCGGTCGGCGACTCCGACAGCGTGCCGCAGCCGACGCACAGGTAACGGGTCTGCGGGTTGATCTTGTGCGGGGCCTCCAGGGTGTCGTCATCGTCGTCGAGGGTGATCGGGGTGCTGCCCAGGTGCAGCCAGTCGGGGGCCTTCTGGTGGGGGCTCTGCGGCAGCAGCCTCAGCCCGGACCCGTAGGCCTCGATGCTGCCGACCAGGTACAGGTCACCGCAGCGCTTGCAGGATCCGACCTCGAACGCGGACGCCGAACAGGCGGGACACGTCTCGTGGCGGGCCAGCGACACGTGCGGGCCCTGCTCGGTCAAACACGTGAACGCGCCGTCGGTGGCACGGGTGAACAGGTGGTAGCGGGCAGACAGGAGCGGATTGCCGTCCGCGTCGCGGATCGCACTCGCCAGCGCGACCAGGTCGGTCAGCACCCGCAGGCGGTCGGCTGCGGTGAGTTCCCCGCCCGGCCCTTCGGTCCCGGGGACGGCCTCGAACAGCTCCTCTGCCAGCTCGTCGAGGGGCCGGGGCCCGCCCCGGGCCAGGAGAACCCGCAGGTGCTGGATCCGTCGCTCCCCGGCCAGGAGGGTGAAGGGGTCGGTGCCCTTCGCACCGTGCTGCGAGGCCGCTCCTCGCAGAGCCAGGCCCGGATCGTCGGCTCTGCGGACGGCCTGGTAGTCGAGGGCGGACAACGGCCCCCACGTGGAGTCGGGCACGGTGTCCCGGTGGGTGGCCCGGATCAGGTCCTGTTGCGCGGGATCGCCGTCGTCCCACATGAACGGGGCGTCGAAGAGCCGTTGGGCGAAGGTCGTCACCGCCCCGGGGTCGTCGCCGACGGTAGCGCTGGTCGCGATGCACTGGAGCGCCTGCCCCGGGGCGACGCGGTCGCGCAGCCTGCGCAGGAGCATGGCCAGTTCGGCGGCCTTGGCACCGTCGTAGACGTGGGCCTCGTCCAGGGCGATGAACCGCCAGTGGCCGGCGTGCTCGCCCTCGAACAGGTCCAGATCGGCGGGACGGAGCAGCAGGTACTCCAGCATCGCGTAGTTGGTGAGAAGGAGGTGGGGCGGGTTCCGCCTCATGTGTTCACGGCTGAGGAGTTCGTTGGGGAGGGGGTCGCGGCCCGGGTGCAGGGCACGGAAGGAGTCCAGCGCCTGCCGCTCGGTCTCCTTGGTCTCCCCGGTGTAACGGCCGAAGGTGATGTGGGGGCTGTGTGCCAGCAGGGTCTCGCGCAACCGCTTGAGCTGGTCGTTGGCGAGTGCGTTCATCGGGTACAGCAGGATGGCCCGGACACCCGGACCGAGTTCTCCGCGTTCGTGCTGGGCCTCGAGCTCGTTGAGGATCGGCAGGAGGAAGCTCTCGGTCTTGCCCGACCCGGTTCCGGTGGCCACCACGAGGTTGCGGCCTTCGCGTGCCTTGCGGATGGCCTCCTCCTGGTGCGTGTACAGCGGCCGGTCCAGGTGGACAGCGGGACCTGAGAGCGAGCCGAACCCGGGGGAGAGGACCCCCTCGGTGATGAGTTCGCGCGGCGTACGCCCGGTCTCGTAGGAGGGGGTGGCCTCCAGCAGCGGTCCCTTGCTCAGCAGGGGGCTGTCGGTGATCTGGTCGGCGAGGGCCTCGGCGAGCGCGGTGTCGCGCACCGGCAGCAGTGAACGCAGGTAGCGGCGGTAGCCACCGCTGATCATCGCGCTCACGTCGATGGGGTCGATCTGGGAGGTCATCGGGTGTGCTCCTTGGTGAAGTGTGCGCGCTCGGCCCCGGCGAGGGTGAGTTCGGCCAGGACGATGTCGATGCGGACCAGGTCGGGCGCACACCGGGCGAGGTCCCCCCAGACAGCCCGCTGACTCCGGACGAGGGAGGTGAACGAGGGCTCTCCCCGTGCGGCCAGCCGGGCAGCCAGAGCCAGGGCGAGCGAGGCGGCGGGCAGGTTGCGCCATCGGGCGGCGCCCGGCGCGTGGCGCGGCTCCAACAGGGCCAGGGCCCGGCGTCGATAGGGCTCTTGCAACCGCTTGACCAGGTGGAGTACGGCAGAGGTGATATCCGAGGCGTCGCGCCTCATGCGGTGCAGTTCGGACTGGTTCCGTGCGGTGAACAGCGCCAGGGCGGCCTGCGTACGCGAGTCCTCGTCGAGCAGGGCGCGCGGCACGACCCGCGCAGCCTGCCAGATCGCGGTGACCTGGTCCTCGGGCATGCGGGCCAGGTGCTCGGTGTTGGCGTCGAACCTGCCCGAGCCCGAGGCCGGGTCCGGAGCGCCCCGTAGGAGGTCCGCGGCGATGGAACCGCACTGCTGCTCCATCTGCTCCAGGAGTTCGACGTGGTCGGGGTCGGCGGACGCGGCATCGACCAGGGGCATGAGGTTGCTGGTGGCCAGGGCAGCGGCGGCGGGCAGGCGGTGCCACAGTTCCGCTGCCTGCCGGGTGGGAACGCGCTCGCCCGCGGGCACGGCTGCGAGCCCTCCGACGACCAGCGCCCACACGCTCTTCGCGGCGGACAGTTCGGCGCTGCCGTGTGCCAGGAGCGCCGGCAGCGGGGTGTTGCCCAGTGCCGCGGCACAGGCGTCGACCCGCTCCCTGGGCACACCCGACCTGATCAGGAGGTCCGAGGAGCCCAGCACCCGCCACAGTCGCACGGCGTTGTCGTGGGTGAGGGAGAGGGTGTCCAGACCGGCACCGGTCGCGAAAGCGGCGCACAACCGCTCCTCGTCCGGGTCGGAGCCCGCGGGGCGGCCGTGGGCTTCGCAGGACAGCACGTTCGGGTCGCTGATGGTCGGCCAGTGCGGCCAGTCGGTAACCGACCACGGGTCGTCGACGGCGAGAAGGAGGCGCATGCGCCCCGTATCGTGCAGTTCCTGCGGAAGCCGGATGTGCCCGTCGGTGGAGACGGGCAGGACCACAGGGGGCCGCCACGGTGCGCCGTACGAGTACACGGCCGCGCTGACGTCCTCGATACCGGCGAAGCCGTCGAGTTCGACGATTCCGTCCCGAAGCTCGGCGCCGCCGGCCAGCCGCCGGGGGCGCACGACGGCGACGGGGACCGGTGTCGTGCCGTGGCCGATCAGCAGCCGCAGATGGCGCCGTGCGGCGGCCGTCTCGACGACCTGCCCGAGCGGATAGCGATGGGTGTTCGTTCCCAGGGTGGCATTGGCGCTCACCCACTGGACGACGTCGTCACCGTGCAGCACGCACAGCGGGCCGGGCCGGACTCCGTCCTCGGGCACGCGGACGAGCAGGTCGCCCGCCTCCGATACGGACTCGCAGTCCAGGCGGAGCGGTTCGGCGCGCCACTGCGGGGACCGTTCTCCTGTGGTCAGCAGGCGGATGTGCGGAGGCTCCACGACGAGGGGGAGCACCGACGTCCCGGCGCGAACCGATACCGGGTGCGCCGGCTCGTCGTGGCCGAAGCGCAGGTGGTGAGGAGCGGCCTCCGCACCCTCCGGAGCTGTCAGGTGCGTCTCGGCACGGATCAGCCCGCGTGTGTCGAGCACGCGTACGTCCGGCGTGTGCCGCGCCGCCAGTCCCTCGGCGACGGTGACCTGTCGGCTCAGACCGCGGCCCAGCGGGCCCCGGACGTGCACCATGAACGAGCCCACGACGGGGGAGGGCAGGTCCTCGAACAGCCGAAGGCGGTCACCGGACCGCGCACGGGTGCGGGAGACCAGGCGTCCCTCCTCCACCGACCGGGTCTCCACCAGCCAGTCCACCGGCGCGCCCTCCGCCTCGGGCATTACCACGACGGGCAGTTCGGCGTACACCGGAGCTCCGTGCGGAGTGGTCACACCGGTGACCGGTGCCGGCAGCTCCAACCGGGGCCTCTCCCGGCCCTGTACGTGGTGGGAGGGCCCGTCCGCGAGCCGGATCCAGTCGTTGCGGCTCAGACGCGCACGGAGCAGTGTCCAGCCCTCCCAGCCGTAGGGCACGTCGAACTCGCCGAGGTCCTCCACGGCCTCGGCCCGGGCGAGCGCGTGCGCGGTCGGGTGGAGTACCCAGACCGGTCCGGGCGGCAGCGCGAGGTCGGTGCTCACCAGGGCGCCTGAGTCGTCGAAGATCAGCAGTGGGTCCGCCGGGTCGATGAGGGCCAGCTGTTCACGCGATCCCACCCCCTGCGCGGTCACGCTCACGGTACGGGTGGGGCGGGGCAGGGCGAACACGGTCTGCTCGGCCGCCCCCGTCCCCCAGCGGCGGTGAGCGCGCACGGTGCGGGTCCCGTCGTCGGTGGTGACCTCCCACAGCACGTCCAGGTTGTCGCCGTCCTCGACCGTGGGCAGGACGACGTGTACGCCGTGGACAAAGGGATCCAGGTGGATGCGCGGTCGCGTGACGCGCGGGCGGGCGGCACCGGAGGCCTCGTGCTTGGGGAGCGTACCGCGGGAGGCCGCCCGGTCCAGCGCCTCCTGGGCGGGCTGCTGGAAGCGCCCGGGCAGTCCCACGTCGCGGGCGCTCGCGGAGGGATCCTCTCGGAGGGCGTCGAGCAGGTGCGTGCACCGCTCGATGGTCTCCAGGGCGTAGTCACCGCCCGAGAAGATGAAGCGCTGGGCCGGGATGTCCAGGTCCTTCAGGCGATGGTGGCCCGAGACGGCCCACTGGTGGAATCCGTGCGCGTCGGAGCCCGGGGCGACGGCGGCACGGTGCAGCAGCAGGTCGAAGAGGTCTCCCAGACAGTACGTGGGGATGCCCGAGTGCATGAGGATCGGTCCGACGTACTTGTGGTTCATGCCGGGGAAGGCGTCCAGACCCAGGATCTCCAGCGCGCGCAGGAAATTGTCCCCCCACGCTCCGCTTTCCTGCCGGGCCGAGGACACCCCGGTGGTCTTCCACAACGGCGGCCAGAAGGTACCGCTGCCGTAGCGGCTGGTGGCGGTGCCGACGGTGACCGCGGCGGTACAGGCGGGCCACCGGTGAAGGGCGGCCTTCTGGTACACGTCGAGCTGGGTGCTGAAGACCTTGCCCAGAGCCCGTGCGGCCTGGTCGAGTTCCCGCTGGTTGAACGGGGCCTCGGAGACGAGGGAGACCGATTCCAGGCGGGGACGCCACTCGGATTCACGGATATTGAGCAGCTGCTCGGGGGTGACCTTCGTGGCATTGGCCGGGGGCTCCTCCTGCTCGAAGGGCAGAGGCAGGGGCATGGACATCGCCGGCTCCAGGGGGTGTCGTTGGCGCTGCGTATTATCTCCGATGCAGTCAACATAGAAGTAACGTGAAAACATTGTCAACCCGCAAATCCTTGTGGTGTACTGTCCTCAGATCACGAGAGGAGGCCCTTGATGGTGGAGACCTCACAGGTCACTGCGGCCGACATCGCACGGATCGCACAGGTGAGCCGGACCACGGTCAGCAACTGGCGCAGGCGCCACGGAAACTTCCCGCAACCCGTCGGGGGGAGCGGGAACCGATCGCTGTTCGACCGGGCCCAGGTGGAGGCATGGCTCGCCGGTGGCGGTCGACTGCCCGAGCGGGAACCCCACGAGCGCGTCTGGGAACGGGTGCGCGCCGTCGCCGCGCGGGGCGGAGACCTGGGAGATGTGGTGGCCGGTGTCCAGGAGATGTTGCTCCGCCTGTTTCGGGGCGGTGCCGCCGGTCCGCCCCGGGACGGCACCGCGGCCGCAGGCATGGCGGGGGAAGCAACGGGCGACGCGGTGCAGGCACGGCTGGCCGCGCACCCGGACGGGCCCGGTCTCATCCATGCCGTACGGGAGGCGGCCCCGACACCGGAGCGCGCCCGTGAACTCTCCGAACACCTGCATGACGCCTACCTGGCCGCACTGGGCGGCAAGGCGCACATCACCCCTGAGCCGCTGTCCCGCCTGATGGCCGACCTGGCCGGGGTGCGCGGTGCCGAGGTGTTCGACCCAGCCTGCGGAACCGGCACACTCCTGAGAACGGCCGCGGAGGAGGGCGCGGTCGGCCTGTACGGGCAGGAGAGGGCGGTGTCCACCGCGCACCTGGCCCGCGCGCGGGTGGGGATGGTGTCCACCGGCGCACCCGGTGGGATCGCCGAGGGCGACTCGCTGATCGACGACGCCTTCGCCGGGCGCCTCTTCGACGCGGTGCTGTGCAACCCGCCCTTCAACCAGAAGGCCTGGGGGATCGAACAGCTCGCCTACGACGAGCGCTGGGCCTACGGGGTGCCGCCCCGCGTCGAGTCCGAGCTCGCCTGGATCCAGCACTGCCTGGCCCACACCCGCCCCGGCGGCCGGGTCGTGGTGCTCATGCCTCCGGCAGCCGCCTCCCGGCCCTCGGGCCGGCGCATCCGCCGGGAACTGCTCCGGCGGGGTGCGCTGCGGGCCGTCGTCGGGCTGCCCGTGGGAGCCGCGGCGCCCGTCCATGTCGGACTGCACCTGTGGGTGCTGGAACAGCCCGCCTCAATGGCTGCGGAACCCCGGGTGCTGTTCGTCGACACCGCGATCGGCACCGGTGAGACAACGGAGGGAGACGGGGACGGGCGCCGTCCCATCGAGTGGGAGAAGGCGCGCGGGGCCGTCGGCGACACCTGGCGGACCTTCCTCGACGAACCGGGCGGGGCCGAGGACGTCCCCGGCTTCTGCCGGACCGTGTCCGTGATCGAACTGCTCGACGACTCCGTCGACCTCACCCCCGGCCGCCACCTGCCGCTGGCCGTGCCCGAGGTGAACGCCGAGGAGGCGCGGATACGGGCGGGCAAGGTGCGGCGAAGAACCCTCCGCGCTCTGGAGCGCGCATGTTCCACCGTGCCAGGGCAGGACTGGGGCGAGCGGGCGGCCGAGGAGTGGCGGATGGTGACCGTCGCCGACCTCGCCCGTTCCGGCGCGCTGGTCCTGCACCGGGCCCCGACGGCGGCGTCCGGGCTGACCTCCTCGGAGGAGGAGGCAGAGGGGACTGGCCCTCGGGTGCTGACCCTGGGCGACGTCCTCGGCGACAGGGAGCCGAGCGGCCGCCTGGCCGAGGGCTCGGGGGACACAGGAGGCTCCGGGGGTGCTGGAAACGCCGGGGACGCCGGGGAACCGGACACACGGGTGGAGATCCGAGCTGGTGACGTCGTCGCACCCTCCACACTCGCCCGGAGGGACCTGTCCCGGGCCCGGGTCGCCACCGACACCGACGCCGGGGCGCTCCTGGGGCTGAACCTGCACCTGCTCAGACCGGACCCGGCGCACATCGACACGTGGTTCCTGGCCGGGTTCCTGGACGATGAGGACAACCTGCGCCGCGCCGGGCAGGGCTCGACCATCGTCCGGGTCGATCTGCGGCGGCTGCGGCTGCCCCTGCTGTCGCTGGACGAGCAGAGACGCTACGGCGCCGCGTTCCGTGAGCTGCACGACTTCCGGGCCGAACTGCGGCGTGCTCAGGAGGTGGCGGCGGACCTGGGCGAGCGCCTGTCCAGCGGGTTGCGGTCCGGGCTGCTGGCGCCGCCGTCCCCGCCCCCCGCCGAACAGGACACGGAGCTTCCACACATCGGCCAGACTTGAGACACACCCCGCCCCGCACCTCTCGGACACACCCCTTCGGAAGAACCCCGGTGAACAACAGCACGTACCAGGAGCCGTCCTCCGGAGCGGATCAGGGCAGGTTCGCGAGTTCAGCCATGAGCATGTCAGCGGTCGAGGCCATGACTTCGGTCATCGGCAGATCCCTCCCCACCCGTCTGCCGACCCGAGCGACGTTGGCACACAGCAGCAACCGACACAGAAGTCCGCTCTTGGTGGCCAACGGCTCTGTGAACTCCTCGACCACCTTGTCCGCGACCTCGGGGACGCCGAGCGAAGCCGACCACAGGCAGGCGGCGTCCCACCCGATCGGTGCCATCCCCCAGCTCTCCCAGTCCAACAGAACCAGCGTGGGTCCGGTCAGGTTCGCGTATCCGAGATCGCCATGGGCACAGGCCCATTCACCGTCCGGAATCCGTGTGTTGACGTCGGTGCCGTAGATCTCGTGCACACGTCCAGTCAGGTGCATCTGGTTCAGGGCCACACGGTCCGTCGTGTGCACGGCGAGTTCGGCCAGCCCAGCCCCCAGACTGGTCCACCAAGACTCAGGCAGGTGCGGGTCGCTGACGATCTCAGCAGTGGTCGACACTGCACTGGCAGGGGCCAGAGAGGTTTCCTCGACCTTCCAGACCACACCATGACCGGGGTCGGACCAGGTGGCGGCAGCGATCCACACGGGTTTGGGGACCCCGTGGATGACTGCCGCCGCTTCTTCGGTCCCGGTCCAGGAGGGGACGTGGAGGCGTGTGCGGCGCCTCCAGGACAGGCGCACCCAGGTGTCGGCGTCGCTGCGAAACCCTGCGGTGCCGTTGAACCGGCTGTAGTGGGCACCCTCACGGCACAGCCGACGACCCAGCCGCTGTTCGGCCTGATCCACCACGTGGTCGATGTCCACGGTCGCCAGGTTGTCCAACACGGCCGGCGGGGTGCTGTCCTGGGAGGTCATGATGCTGTGTCGGCCCTTTCTGCTCTACGACGCAACAGCGCGCGGTAGCGGTCGACCGTGCTGGTCGAGACGGTCAGGGACTCAGCTTGCACGATCTCCTCCAGATGCGTGGGCGAAGAGGTACCCACGGCCAGCCTTTCGACGACCGGGACGACCCAGGCCGCCGCCACCCCCGCCTGGACGCGGCTGGCCTGCTGCCCGGGTGCGAGGAACAGCGAGGTGTCGATTTCCGACCAGAGGGGACCGGCCGCATCGCCACCGAAGGGCGCCATCCCCCACACCGCTCGGGCACCAACCCGTCTCACGAGCCGCCCGGCGGCATCCAGCACCGGAGCTGGAACACTCAGGCCCGCGCGGATCATGACCACATCCGGCCGTGGAACCGGCAAGTCACGGTCAGCCAGCGATCGGGGGTCCCAGGAGGAGAACCCCCACGCACGGCAGTACCCCGCGTCGCGCATCTCCGACAAGGTCGTGCAGGCCTCTTCGAAGCCATCGGCCGAGCATTCGGGATTGTGTAGAAGCACGGTGCTTGGAACACACCCGAGCTCTTCGGGTATCTTCCGCACCGCTGCCCTCAGCCGTTCCGGGGACAGGTCGTGCCCGTCAGGGAAGAATCCGACCTTCGTGCTGACCTCGAAGGAGGCGAGCAGATCCCCGGCCGTATCCGCCAGCGACCGGTGAGCGGCGAACCTCTGGTAGTTGAAGGCGGTGTCCAACCAGGTCACACCGAGTTCAAGGGCCCGTCCGAGCAGGTCACGGTCGGGACCAGACCGGTATAGCCCCAGGACAGTCCTTCGGTCATCGGAGCACACAGGCCCTCCTCGATCAGATGCGCGGCCACGGTCCGGAGGTCGTTGTTCTCCTCCTTAAGGCGAACCGGGTGGCCCGACAACAGGGCACGCAGCGCCGGTTCGACGCGCGTGTGGAAGGTGAGCTTCTTCCCGCCGCCGGTCACCCGGACCGCCGTGTCGTCGACGGCGAGGACGGGCGGGAACTCGGTGACCGCGACCACGTCCGTTCCGGCCAGGGGCCCGAAGGAGTGCACCAGGGGCATGTGTCGTTGGGGTGGCGTGTTTGCCCGGAGCTGGCCGAGATAGTTCGAGGGCGGGTTCGCGCGTGCCGTCTCGGAGAGCCTGGTCAACAGCCCTTCGTCGTCGATGGGACCACGGGCGCTCTCCAGGTCGGAGCGAAAACCCTCGTCCGCTCGCACTGCGTCCGAGAGGAAGTTCGCCCACGTGACACCGGTTCGCTTGGTGATGCCGAACGTCGCGTGCAGGGAGTGCCCCTGGTTGCCGGAACCGACCCGGGTCGCGGTGTGCCACCAGCCCCGCGGGATGTGCATGATGTCCCCGGCGGACATCGTCCCCTCCCAGACGACCTCTTCGGACGGCTCCAGGTTCTGTTCGGCGTCCCGATACATGGGCGATGGCCGTGAGGGCCCACGAACCTGCCAGGACTTCTCGCCCGAGAGCTGTACGGCGATGACGTCGTGATCGTCCCAGTGCAGATGGAAACCCGGGGTGTCGCCCACAGCCAGGTAACAGTTGACGGAGACGAGTTCCCCGGACCACCATCCCAGCGCTCGGCAGGCGACCTCCATGGTTGGGTCGAAGGTGTCGACGCTGTCGAGCACGATGGTGCCGTCGTTGTTCAGGATGACACCCAGCGCGGCCATGTCCGCCTGCTGTACTGCCTGTCGGCGGCGGTTGACGGCGGTGGAGAGGTAACTGGAGGGGTGAAGCTCCTGCCCCTTGGAGTAACAGCGCAGTTGCGGACTGGACAGGTGGCGGCGTTGGATGGTCTCCATCAGCCGGTAGGGGGTCATCAGTCGTTCGAGCAGTGCGTCGTCGGCCAGGGTTCCACGGGCGAACGCGGTCCCCACCGCCGACGGGCCTTCCCAACCGAGCGCCTTCTCGATTCCGGTGACAAGCCGGTGCTCCATGGACGTGCTCCTATTCCTTGGGCAGGTTCAGGTCACGGTTCTCACCGTCGTCCCCGGCCGAGTTCTGCGAGCTGGTGATGTCGGAGTGCTCCGAACGGTGGCGGTCGTGGGCCACACCCACCTGCTCGACCAGGAGGAGGAGTCCGTCGTTCTCGGTGGCGGCATCAGTGTGCGAAAGGTCGCCCATGCGACTTTCCCTTCTGCGAGGTTCCCGCCCAGGAAGCAGCCCTGGACGGCTGAGAGGGGAATCTCAGGTGGTGCCAGTCTTTCCAGGTCCCTGGGACGTCGCTACCGCACGAAGGACGCCTCGAAAGACGTCCCGGTGCGGTAGAAACGTCCCTATGCCCCCCAACGAACGGCTTCGCGTCCGCCTGGAACAGTCCGGACACACGGTGGCCTCCCTCGCCGAACACGTGGGCACCGACCCCAAGACCGTGGCCCGCTGGATCAGCACCGGACGAGTGCCCCACCGCCGCAACGCACACGCGGTGGCGTGTGTGCTCGGTGCGGACGCCCGCGAACTCTGGCCCTCCCTGGAACGGCGGACCAAAGGAGCGGCGGACACGGATGAGGACCTGGTGGCTGTTCACCGGCAACGCTCCGACGTGCCAGCCGAGCAGTGGCGGGGCATGTTCGCGGCTGCTGAGAGGTCGATCGACATCCTGGTCTACGCGGCTCTGTTCCTCCACGAACAGATTTCCGGATGGAACGACCTGCTCAGGGACAGGGCCGAAGACGATGTCCATGTGCGTGTGCTCATCGGGGATCCCGACTGCGAGGCCGTGCGTGTGCGTGGTGAGGAGGAGAGCTTCGGCCACGGCATACAGTCCCGATGCCACCTGGCCGCGATGCACTACCGGCCTCTGACAACAGCCCCGGGAATCTCGGTGAGGGTGCATTCCACGACGTTGTACAACTCGCTCTACCGAGCCGATGACCACATGTACGTCAACACGCACCTGTACGGGGTCAACGCCTACGGCAACCCGCTGTTGCGGCTCAAACGCACGGCTCCTCAAGGGCTGTTCGACGCCTATGCCGCCAGTATGGACGCCGTATGGTGTACCGCCCTACCCCTTGAGGAGTGAATCAGCACATGGCCCGTACCGAGTACTACGACGACCCTGAGGCTCCCGTTCCCAACAGTCTGGTGGTCGCGGCCAGTGCGGCCGTCGTCGACGACGAGGGCCGCTTGCTGTTGCAGCGACGGGTGGACAACGGGCTGTGGGCGATGCCGGGCGGAGCGATGGAGATGACCGAGAGCCTTCCGGAGGCGGCCGTGCGGGAGGTGCGCGAGGAGACCGGCTATGAGGTGGAGGTGACCGGGTTGGTGGGCACCTACACCGACGCGCGGCACATCATCGCCTACAGCGACGGTGAGGTGCGCCGCCAGTTCAACGTGTGCTTCCGGGCCCGGGTTGTCAGCGGTCGCCTGGCGGTGAGCGATGAGTCCCACGAGGTCCGCTGGTTCGGTCCCGAGGAGGTGGCGGGGCTGGAGATGCACCACACCCAGCGACTGCGCGTGGAACACGCGCTGGCTGGGGGCGCCCCCCACGCGGGCTGATCCCCGTTGCACGGGGACGCCTCGGGTGACGTTTTCACGCTGGTTGGCAACGACAGGGCCGGCCCGTTCCCAGGACCCCTCCACGAAGACGGGTGAGCCTCCTTCGGCCCACCACCAGCACACACAAAGGGGTCCGTGCACCGGCGGACCCCAGGGACTTCCACGTGTGGGTCAGTGGCGTCCCGACGCGGCGACCTTCTCCCGGCGGTCGCGCACCCGGGTGACCACGGCGATGGTCACTGTGGTGGCCAACCCCAGGACGGGCAGGGAGATCCAGATGACCGCCCAGGTGAACTGCCGCATTCCGGCACTGTCGGCCACGTACGTGGAGGCGAGGCCGAACTCGGTGTTCCTGTTGTCGCAACTGACGTCGTAGGTGCCGCTCTCGGTGACCTCCAGGGTCTGGACCAGATGCCACTCCTCGGCCCCGTAGTCGACGCTGCGCACATGGCGACGTTGGCTCATCCCCGGGGATCCGGAGGGGGTGGTGAACGAACAGGTGCCATCGAACGACAGACCGTAGACCCCGATGACGTCGAGGTCCTCCTCATCGACCTCAAGTTGGACCTCCAGGTTCGTGCCCACCTCGCTGATGAAGTCCGGTGCGGGGTGACGTACCCAGGGGCCCAGCGCGAGCAGGACCCCGAAGACCACCAGCGTGACGAGCGCGGAGACCAGGCTCGCGACGTAGCCGCCACGCAGGCGACGCCCGCGCGGAGCCTGCGGGGAGCCGGGGGACATGGCGGGGGAAGGGGAGGAAGGGGAAGACATGGCCGACAGTATGTCAGTGGGTCACGACCAAAAGTGAGCGGCACGTGAGCGATGCGTTTCGCGTGGGCGCACCGACATGACCCGGATCACCATGACCGGCAGGCAGCTCGGCACCCGCGCCTGCATGCCCCCGGAACAGGTCCTGGCCGGCGGGGTCGACCCGCGCAGCGACCTGTACTCCCTGGGCTGCATCCTGTACGAGGCACTCACCCATCAGCCTGTCTTCTCCGCCGACTACACCCCCTTCAGGCTCCAGCGCGCCCACGTGGAGGAGGAACCCAAGCCCCCCTCCTTGCACCGCCCGGACCTGTCGGCCGACCTGGACCAACTGGTCACCGGCCTGCTGGCCAAGGACTCCGAAGCCCGCCCCGCCTCAGCGCAGGAGGTCTACGACCGGCTCGTTCCCCACCTTCCCCAGACCGGTCCCGCCACCCCCGACAAGCCCCTGCCGCCAGGGGCACTGCCAGACCCCACCCGCCCCTACCGGCGACCCATGGCGCCCCGCCCCAAGACACCCGCACCTGCTCCGACCCAGCCGCTGCCGCCCACCCTGGTCGAGCCGACGGGCAGCGTGATCCCGGGAATGGCACCCGGAGAGCTGGCCGAGGCCGACCGCCACGCGCAGGAACTCATCGACGAGGACCGTTTCGCCCAGGCCGTAGGCGTCCTCGACGACGTCATCGACCCGGCGCCGGCAGCGCTGGGCAGCGAGTCCGCACAGGTCGTCGAACTGCGCTTGCTGCGCGCCACCGCCCTGGTTCTCAGTGACGACGCCGGACGCGCCCTTCCGGACCACCCGAGCCCTGCACACCGCCGAGGAGGTCCTCACCCGTGATCAGAGCCGTCGGCGGAGAGCGCTCCGACGACGCGCTCGACCTGCGCCAGGCGATCGCCATGTGGCGGCTGCGCTCCGGCGACACCGGGCAGGCGGCGCGTGAACTTCACGCGCTGTACGCTGACCTGCGCGCGCAGTACGGACCCCAGGCCCCCGAGGCACTCCAGGTGGCGGAGATGCTGGACCGGTTGCGCGGACGCGGCACACCGTCGGGACAACCCCCGTCCCCGTGATGTGCCCCCTTCGACCTCCACCCCCGTGGAAGGAGCCCTGACCCATGCCTCAGCTCGCCTTGGGCGACCAGTTCTTCAAGAGCGGTGAGTACGACGAACTCCCCCCGAGCGCTCGGAAGAACGTCCGCCTCGCCATGGAGAAGTTCGGTCTTCTCACCCCCGCTGAGCTCAAAGCGGACAAGGGCCTCAACTTCAAACCGCCGAAGGCACGGCGCAACCGCAATATCTACACGTTCAAGGTGGACAACTTCTACCGGGGCGTTGTCCTGGCCCCCGAGAGCGGCGACAGCTACGTGCTGCTCAAGGTCATGAACCACGATCCGGCCTATGACTGGGCGAACAAACAGGACGCGGGCGTCAACCAGCTCACCGGCGCGCTGGAGGTCTGGGACGCCGAGGGACTGGAGCGCCTCACCCCCGGCCTGGAGGAGCGCGCGGCTCCCACCGCTCCCGAACAGCGGCTGTTCGCCAAGGTCTCCGACGGGGACCTGAAGACCCTGGGCATCGAGGACAAGGTGCTGCGGGCGGCGCGCACCGTCGTGGACGCGGACGCGCTGGTCGACGTCGTCCCGGTCCTGCCCGAGGACCAGAGCGAGGTGCTCCAATACCTCGCTGCGGGGTTCTCGGTGGCGGAGATCTGGCGCGACGTCGTCGCGCACCGGCCCGCAGGGGGAGCGGACCACGACCTGGACACCGCCATCCGCAACACCCCCACCCGTATCAAGCTGGTCTCCGGGCTGGACGAGTTGGAGGAGATCCTCTCCCAGCCCTTCGCCGTCTGGCGCACCTTCCTGCACCCGGCGCAGCGCAAGGTCGCCTACAAGGCCAGCTACCCGGGCAGCTTCCAGGTCACCGGCGGCCCCGGCACCGGGAAGACGGTGGTGGCCATGCACCGGATCAAACACCTGCTCTCCTACGCCCGCCCCGGCGACCGGCTGCTGTTCACCACCTTCACCAACGCGCTCGCCGACGCGCTGGGCGCCGGGGTCGGGCAGCTCGTGAACGACCCCCGCCACCTCGACATGCTGGACATCACGACCGTCAACGCCCAGGCCAGTAGGGTTCTCACGGAGGCTGCCGGAGGGAAGTCCCCGCACTTCATCACGGACGCCAAGGAGTTGGAGCGCTGGCGGACCGTCGCCGAGCTGCTGGAGCTGGACTGGACCGCCGAGTTCCTGGCCCAGGAGTACCGCCACGTCCTCCTGGCGCAGCGTCTGGACACCCTGGAGGAGTACCAGAAGGCCGCGCGCGGCGGCCGGGGCCGTCCGCTGAACGCCTCCCAGAGGCAGACGGTGTGGCGGGCGGTCACCGCGTTCACCGAAGCCCTGGACGCCGACGGGGTGCAGACCCACCTGCGCGGCTGCGACCTGGCCGCCCGGATCCTGGAGGAGAAGGGGCCGCTGTACCGGCATGTGGTCGTGGACGAGGCCCAGGACCTGCACCCGGCGCAGTGGCGGCTGCTGCGCGCCGCCGTGGCCCCCAAGCCCGACGACCTGTTCATCGCGGGCGACCCCCACCAGCGCATCTACGACGCCAAGGTCTCCCTCAAAACTCTCGGTGTCAACGTGGTGGGCCGTTCCCAGCGGCTGCGCCGCAACTACCGCAGCACCCAGCAGATCCTCTCCTGGTCGAGTCCGCTGTTGAACGGGGAGAAGGTGGAAGCCCTGGCTGACGGCGGCACCGAGTCCCTCGCCGGATACCGATCGGCGCTCCAGGGGCCCCGGCCCACCACGCACGCCGCCGCCGGCCTGGAGGACGAGTTGGACGCCCTGGTGGCCAAGGTCCGGGAGTGGCTCGGCGCCGGGATCGAACCGTCCTCGGTGGCGGTCGCCGTCCGGTTCAAGTGGATGGGCAAGAGGGCGGTCTCCGTGCTCACCGCCGCCGGGATCGAGGCGTGCGAGCTGCGCGGGGCCGGCGACGACACCCCGGGCGTGCGCGTGGGCACGATGCACTCGCTCAAGGGACTGGAGTTCCGGTGCGTCGCGGCGGTGGCGGTCACCGACAGGGCGGTTCCCAACCCCAAGGCGATCACCCCGGAGGAGGTGGACCCGCTCCAGCACAGGACGGATCTGATGGCGGAGCGGTGCCTGCTCTTCGTGGTCTGCACCAGGGCCCGGGACCACCTGCACGTCTCATGGCATGGAAAACCGAGCCCCTTCCTGCTCGAGGCCGGTATCGCCTGAGCCGATGAAGAGGAGATGAAGCGACCCCCGCCCCCTCCCCGGAGTCATCTTGGTTCTCCCGGATGACTTCGGGTGAGGGCTCGCAGGGGGAAGAGTCGGCTTGTTCGCAGGAAAGACCGGGCAGTGGCGCCCGGTGGTGCGCGCTCGGACAGTGGGGGACGAGCACCGGCCAGTGGTCGGACCGGCCGTGTGCACCTCAATGCCTCTTGTGCGGTTCAGGAGCCATACCGGTGGGATTCCTGCAGGCTCGTGGCATGCCGCCCCACAGGCACGTCCACCACAACGGGCTGCCTCCTCTCCGTGTCGTATCTGAAGAGGGCTTGACGACGTGGAAATCAGCGACGCCCGGGCGCGGAAGGCTGCGGCCCTCGTGGAGGGACGGCGGCGCCTTGCCCGGGTGTGAGGAGCGGGTCAAGGACGCAAGGAAAGCGTCTGGCAGCAGTTCTGGGTGGATCCCGATCGGATACCCGAACTACGCGAGACGGTCGAGGCCCTGCCATCCTCGCTGCTCGTGAACGCGGCGGGGACGGCACCTCACACCCGGCACGGGACGACCTCCGGGACCCCGCCTACTCGGGCTCCTCCCGGTCCGGGCGGTCGGACCGCGGCGGCCGGGTGGTCCGTTTCGGCCGGCGGCCGGGGAGCTTCGCCGAACCGGTGCGTGCCGGCAGTGTGCCGGGCGTCCCGGTCGGATGGTCCTGGTCGACGTAGGGGTCGCGCAGAACGGGCGGCTCATCGACGGCTTCGGGCTCGACGACGGTCTCCGAGGTGTCGTGCTCGTCCTCGTCCTGGCGGCGTTCGTACTCCTCCGGGGGCAGGACCTTCTTCCAGGTGCGTGTCCGCATCGCGGGCAGCTCTCCGGCGTCCTCACGCAGGGCCCGGTGCATCGCGTACATCTGGAAGTAGCCCATCACGAAGAACGGGAGGCCGACGAGGACGATGATCTTCTCGAGCGCCTCCAGGCCGCCGGACCCGGAGAACACCAGCAGGGTGGCGGTCACCACGGCGATGGCGACGGCCCAGAAGATGCGCTGGCCCAGCGGGTTGAAGTCCTCGTGGCCGTTGGCCATCGTGTCCGTCACCAGTGCCGCGGAGTCCACCGAGGTGATGAAGAAGACCACCACCAGGATGATGGCGATGACCGAGAGGAGCGTCGGGGCCGGGTAGTGCTCCAGGAACGCGAACAGCGCCCCGGGGACGTCCCCCTGGTCCACGACGCTCTCGACCAGGCCGCCCCCGCGGTTGAGTTCGATGTCGAAGGCGGAGAACCCGAAGACGCCGAACCACAGCACCGAGAAGCCGGCCGGAACGAGCAGCACCCCGGAGACGAACTGGCGGATGGTGCGGCCCTTGGAGATCCGGGCGATGAAGATCCCCACGAACGGCGACCAGCTGATGGTCCAGGCCCAGTAGAACACCGTCCACTCGGTCTGCCATCCGGTGTTGGCGAAGGTGTCGTTCCACAGGGCCAACTCGGGCAGGTTCATCACGTAACGGCCCAGCGACTCGATGGTGCCCCGGAGCACGAACAGGGTGGAACCCGTGAACAGGATGAACACCAGTACGCCCACGGCCAGCCAGATGTTCACGTTGGACAGGACCTTGATACCGCGGTCCAGGCCCAACGCGACGGAGATCATCGCGACCCCGCCGACGACGCCGATGATGACCAGTTGCCAGACGGCGCTCTCCGGGACGCCCAGCACGCGGTGGATCCCGCTGTTGATCTGCAGGGCGCCCAGGCCGAGGGAGACCGCGACGCCGAAGACCGTGCCGACGATGGAGACGACGTCGATGAAGACGCCGATGGGACCGTGGATCCGCTCGCCGAGAATCGGCTGGAAGATCGAGCTGACACGCGGCGGCAGATTCCGCTTGTGGATGAAGTAGGCGAAGCACAGGGCCGGCAGGGTGAAGATCGTCCAGGTGTGCAGGGTGAAATGGTAGAACGTGAAGTTCATCGCGTCCGAGGCGGCTTCTGCCGTTCCCGGTTCGATACCCAGAGAGGGGCCCCGGGGCGGGTCGCCGAAATGGCTGATGGGTTCGGCCACACCCCAGAACATCAGGATGCTACCGATGCCGGCGGCGAAGAGCATGGCGAACCAGGCCGGCCCGGAATGCTCGGGAACCTCGTCGTGGGGGCCCAGTTTCACCCGCCCGAATCTGCCGAGGGCGATGTAGATCAGAAAAACCAGGAACAGGGTGAGGCCGAGGATGTAGAACCAGCCCAGGTTGGTGTACAGCCACTCCGAGGCGACGGTGACGGCTGCGTCCAGCGGCTCGGTGAAGATGATCGTGACGAGCACGAACGCGATGATCACACCGGCCGAGCCGAAGAAAATCGGCGGCGAGGTCCGCAACCGTAGGACGTCGTGCAAACGGGTCAGCATGTGATCCTTTCTTTGAACCAAGGCTTGTATCGAAGCCGGATGTGTCTCCTACCCCGCCTGAGCGTTGTTCGGCATGTCCGAGCCCGAAAATAGGGAGGTCTCCGACACAGGGTTCATCGACCGAGAAGAACCGGAACGTCCGGAGATCTGTGCACACCCTAACGACGACGGTGCGGCCAGGGTCGCCCGACGCGCAGTGGCGTGTACGCGCTGTTACGACGACCGCGGCGCAGGGACACCCGGCTCCTGGTGCTGTGTCCGGGGTGCCCGGGCGGTGCCGGCGTGCGGCCACGCACACCTCGTCCGACCGCCTGAACGTGTCGGTGGTCCGGTTGTCCCGACGGGGACGCACGGCCGCCGCGGGATCACGCGGGGAGGCGGAAGCACGAACCCGGAACCTGACGACGCCTCCGCCTCCGACCGACTCGGACAAGCAAGCGGGGTATTCGGCACGGAAGACCCGCACGAGAACTTCGCTCTGCGCGACGGGATTTCGGGTGCGGGCCACCGGACGGCGGCAAGGCCGCCGGCAGCGGGGTCGATATCCGCGCGCAGGTGGTGCGGTCGTCCCGGGGGGACGGCCATATCCTCCTCGAAGAGAACGGCCGGTCATCGGATCAAAGGACACGTGGAGTTGTTCTCACCGTGACCCTTTCCACTGGTTGAGCCATGGCCGCGGCGGTCCGCCTGTTCGCCGGGAACCACGATCAACCCCCGCCGGGAAATCCGTGGAAAAAGTGCCTTCCGCAAAGGGTTTTGGAACGAACTTCCGGGAGTACACTCCTGGGGTCCAAGGTACTGCTGTGCTCCCGCGTACCACGGGTATGGGTCGTCCCCTTTCGTTCCAATCCGGGAGTGGCGTTGACGGTCGAGATCTCTGTACTCGGCGACATCGAGATGCGGATCGACGGGCGCCCCGTCGATCTCGGGCACATGAGGCGGCAGTTCGTGTTCGTCGGGCTGCTGGTCGACGCCGGCCGCCTGGTCACGGTCGACCAGCTCATCGACCGGGTCTGGGGCCCGCGCCCTCCCGACGGGGCCCGCTCCTCGCTGTACAGCTACGTCTCCCGGCTCCGCTCCGCGCTGGGCGCGGTCGACGGGATCACGGTCGATCGGCGGCCCGGCGGCTACATCCTCAAACTCGACGACGATGCGAATTCTGTAATCGACCTGTACCGTTTCCGTGAGATCGCCGCGAGGGCGCGGAATTCGGCGAACGGCGAATCCGCCCTGGCCCTGTTCGAGGAGGCGCTGCGCCTTTGGCGGGCCGACGCGTTCGGGAGCCTGGACAGTACGTGGGTCAACGAGTTACGGGAAAGGCTCCGGCTCGAACGCTTCCGGACCGAATTGGACCGCAACGACCTGCTCCTCCGTCACGGACGGCAGTCCGAACTCCTGGGCGACCTCTCCGACCTCGCACAGCGGCACCCGCTCGACGAGCGCCTGATCGGCCAGCTCATGCTCACCCTGTACCGGGAGGGGCGCGCCGCGCAGGCGCTGGAACACTACGAGCGCATCAGGAGGATGCTCTCCGAGGCGATGGGGACCGATCCCGGCGCGGAGCTCAAGGAACTGCACCGCAAGATCCTGCACGCGGACCCGGCCCTGGACGCGCACGACGTGTCGGACGCGTCCGCGCCGGACCCCGGCGCACGGCCGGCTCCGGCGCCCCCGCCCCTGCCCATGCAGCTGCCGCCGCCTCCGCCGCTGCTGGCCGGGCGCCGGAGGGAGATGGCCTTCCTCGACGACACGCAGGCCCCCGGGGCGCTGCCGGTCACCGTGGTCTGCGGTCTGGGCGGGGTCGGCAAGACCTCGCTGGCGCTGCGCTGGGCGCACGACAACCTCGACCGCTTCCCCGACGGCCAGCTGTACGTGAACCTGCACGGCTTCGCCCCGAGCGCGCCCGCCACGAAACCGCAGACCGCCGTCCACGACTTCCTCACGGCCCTCGGGGTGGACCAGCAGGCCGTCCCGTCCAGTGCCGAGGCGCGGTTCGGCCTCTACCGCAGCATCGTCGCCCACAAACGGATGCTGATCCTGCTGGACAACGCGCGCGACGCCGAACAGGTCCGCCCCCTCATCCCCGGGTCGGCCTCCTGTACCGTCGTGGTCACCAGCCGCGAGCGGCTCAGCGGCCTGCTCACCACCGGGGGCGTCCGCGTCGTCGCCCTCGACCCGCTCACCTCCGCCGAGGCGCGCCAACTGCTGACGGCCCGCGTCGGGGAGCGCCGGGTGGCCAGGGAACCGGAGGCGGTGGACACCATCGTCGCCGGCTGCGGGCGGCTGCCCCTCGCCCTGGCCATCACCGCCGCCCACGCCGCCGGCAGCCCCCACCTGCCGCTCGCCGAACTCGCGTCCGAGCTGGGGGAGGCCGAGAGCACGCTCGACGCCCTGGACACGGGTGATTTCGACACGTCCCTGCGCAGCGTCCTCGACGCCTCCTACCGGGCCCTCCCCGAACCCGCGGCCCGGCTGCTGGGCCTGCTCAGCGCGGCGCCCGCGCAGGACATGGGGGTTCCGGCCGCGGCGGCGCTCGCCGGGCTCACACGCGCCCGGACCAGGCAACTGCTGCGCACCCTGGGGTCGGCCCATCTCGTCGAGCAGCCGATGCCCGGGCGCTACCAGCTCCACGACCTCGTCCGCCTCCACGGCAGGGAGCGGACCGAGCGGGACCGGTCCGAGGAGGAACGCCGCGAGGGCCTGTCCGCGCTGGTCGACTTCTTCGTCCGCACCGCGGCTCTGGGGAAGCACCTGCTGGCGCCCCAGGAGATCCTGTCGGACGCGGTCGTGGAGCCGACCGGGGAGCGCGCACGCGCCTACGAGCTCACGGGGGAGGCCGACGCACTGGCGTGGTTCACCACCGAGCGCTCCCTGCTGCCCGCCGTCATGCGCCTCGCACAGGACCTCGGCCTCCACCGCGAGGTGTGGCGGCTCGCTTGGGACACGCACACCTTCCTGCGGCGCTGGGGGGACGTCGACGACTTCGTCGGCAACAGGCGCGTCGGCCTGGACGCGGCGACCAGGGTCGAGGGGCCGGACGCCCCGACCCTGCGGGCGATGGCCCACCGGGGCCTGGCGACCGCCCTCATCCAGGCCGATCACCGGGGGGAGGAGCCCCTGGAGCACCTCGCGCGGGCGGTCGCCCAGTTCGAGGAGTCCGGGGACCTGCTCAACCAGGCCCACACGCACCAGATCTACACACGCTTCGGGCTGCACATCCGCGACGAGGAGATGGCGCTGGAGAACGCGGCACGCTCCCTGGAGCTCTACCGCCGTGTCGGCAACGCCACGTGGGAGACCAGCGCGCTCAACAACCTGGGCTGGACCCTGGCCCAGTTCGGCCATTACGAGAGCGCCCGGTCCCATTGCCAGGACGCGCTCAAGGCCAGCCGCGACCTCGGCTACAAGGTGGGGGAGGCGGCCTGCCTGGACAGCCTGGGCTACATCGCCACCCGGGCGGGCCGCCACGAAGAAGCCGTCGAGCACTACCACGAATCCCTTCCGGTGCACCGCGCCCTGCGGGACTCCTACGAGGAGGCGAACACCCTCAGCGGCCTGGCGAAGGCGCACCTGGCCCTCGGCGAGCCGGGCCCCGCACGCGAGGCATGGACACAGGCGCTGAAGCTCTACCGCGAACAGCACCGCACGGAACAGGCACTGGAGATCGAGGAGAGGCTCCGCGAGCTGCGGTGATCCTCCCGGGTCGCCCGTGCCCGGGGCGCGCAGCGCCCGGGCTCCCGCCGCGGGCCCGGTCCCCTCGCCGGACGCGGGGCGGACCGGCAGGGGCCCGCCCCCCACGTCGCGGCGGAGGGGACCGGCGCCGGGCCGCGGGTCCGTCCCCCCGCGGCCCGGCGCGCCGCCGCTTCCGGCGGCGCGGTCAGTGCGCCGGGGACCGCAGCGCCCCGCGCAGCCGGTCGACGGCCTCGGCCGCCAGTTCCTCGGCGGGGCGTCCGGCGTGGTCGAGGGGCAGGAGCTCCCGCAGGGGCTCCGGTGCTGCCCCGAGCCTGATGTACGACTGGAGGACGTCCCTCCACGTCCGGGGTTTGATCGCGAACGACAGGTGCAGCGACGGCTCGTCCGTCGCGGCCCCGGCGTGCGGGTGGCCGCGGGGGATGTAGAGGGTCTGCCCCGGCCGCAGGACCGTCTCCAGCACGGGGTCGAACTCGGGCCGGGCATCGCCGCAGGGCGTGGCCGGCCACCGCTCGGAGGGGTCGCCGACCGACCAGGCCTTGGACCCGTGGATCTGGCACAGCAGGCCGCTGGCCAGGTCGTAGTGCGGGCGCGCACCCGAGTTCCCCGCGGGGGTCAGGAAGGCCGCGCAGTAGATCCCGAACCCCAGGTCCTCCTCGAGGCCGGAGGCAATCGCGGCCACCTCGGGCACGAGCAGGCGCACCTCCTCGAAGATGATCGTCGCGCCGTCCTCGTAGGCCCTCAGCAGGGCCGCGCCGTCCGCGAAGGGCTCCCGGCCGGGGCCGGGGCGCTCCCGGGCCGCGGAGTACTCCTGCTGCGGTACCGGCGCGCCGTCCCGGAGCAGCCGGAAGCACGAGACGGGAAGGCCCGGGGTCCGCAGCAGGGAGAGGGCCCTGTCCAGGGGGAAGGCCCGCGCCACGTCCGCGGACGCCTCCGCGACCGCGGGCGCGTGCTCCCAGTGTTCGAGGAAGGCGTCGGTGTCACCGACCAGGCGGCCCAGGGTGGGGCCGTGGCTCCTGAGCTCCTGCCGATCGGTGGTCGTCGTGGGTGTCATGCGCTCTCCAGTGGAAGGGTCGGACGCGCCCCGGCGCCGACCTCGGCGGGTCGTCAGGAGCGGGGGTCGTGGTTCGCCGGTCACAGAAGGGAGGGGCGGGGGAGCCGGCCCGGGCCCGGACGGGGCGTGACCGCTGCCGGCCGCGGGGCAGGGGGCCTCCCTTTCCGCGGCCGACGGCCCGGGCAGCCGGTTCCCGGGGGGCCTGTGCGGAGCGGCGGGTCAGGAACCGGCGCCGACACGTGTCCCTCCCCCCTCTCCCCGGGGGCGCTCCTCCCTGGGCCGCCTGGTGGCGCGGTGCATCTGCGGCGGCGCCGACCAGAACGTCTCGATGGGGAGGGAGCCGTCACGCGACCGGACGTCGGCGCGGGCCGGCACGGGGAGGACCTCGAAGGCATCGCCCTCGACGCTCACCAGCCGGTTGTCGAAGGAGAACACGCTGGGCGCCCCCCGTGCGGCCAGTTCGCCCGGAACGGTGAAGGAGCGCCCGCTGTTGACGTTGGTGAGCATCGTGGGCCGCCCGGGGGTCGCGGCGATCAGCCATTCACCGCTGTGCGAGGAGCGGATCACCGCCGGGACCGTGCCGAGCCCCAGCGTGTAGAGCGTGCCGGGCCGGTCGGCCTCGGTCCGGTGGAAGTGCGCGGTGTCGGGTGAGCGCTCGGGGACGGACCAGACCCCGCCGAGCACCTCGTCGTAGCACGCCAGCCGGTGGTTCCCCGTGAAGGAGAGGGACGAGGTGTCGGTCCGCGCCGTGCGGGGGTCGAGCTTGTGGACGGTGCCGTCCGCGAGGACGCACAGGATCCGGCGGCGGCGGTGCTGCCAGGCCAGGACCAGGGGAGGGGCGCCGAGCCGCTGGGACGACACGGTCCCGTCCGCCGAGAGCAGCGCCAGTTCCGACTCCGAGGCGGCGGCGACGAGGACGCCCTCGTGGTCGGCGGATCCCCCGGGTTCGAGGAGCAGTGAGCCGGGTCCGGCCGAGCACACGCTCCGGGTCCCCGCGTCCGGGCTCCACGACCGGACGGCCTCCCCGTCGTGGACCAGGAAGCGTCCCGTCCCGGAGCCGGCGTGGACGGTGCTCCCCCGTCCCGCGTCGACGATCTCCCCGGAGCGGTCGGCCCCCAGCTCCATGGCGCGGACCAGGCCCCCCGCCGTGGTCCAGGCGCACCAGGTGCTGTCGTCGTCCACCGCGATGCCGGCCCGGCCGGTCATCGGGCCCCCCGGCTGGCGGCCACGGTCGTGATGGTGGGACCGATCCAGACCTTCTGGGGCGGGCAGGGCCGCTCGCCCTCCTGGATGCGCACGAGGGGGCAGTGCGCGCCCTGGCAGGAGGGCCGGAAGAAGCACGAGCGGCAGCCGGAGTCCTTGGCGTCGTCGTTGTCCACCCACAGGCTCATCAGCTCCGGGTCCAGCCCCAGGTCGCCGTCGGCGCCGAGCTGTCCCACCGCGTTGCGCGGGTCGCGCAGGGCCACGGTGCACTTGTTGACCAGGCCGTTGGGGCGGATCACGAAGGACCACGGCGAGGCGGCGTAGCAGACGGATCCGTTCGGCTTCAGGAACACGTCGTCGGCCGGGTCCAGGCCCGCGTCCAGGGCGCTCGTGCACAGGCCGAGCTTGGTCATCTCCGCCTGCTTGCCGGAGAAGGCCTCCGAGTCCTCGCCCTGGGGGCCGCCCCAGTCGCCGACCGGCCGGTAGATGACCCGGAACCGCTTGTCGTGCGCGTACAGCCGGCTCATCTCCTCGATGAGCTCGGGCACGTGGACGCTGTTCTCCTCGGTGAAGTTCGTGCGGATGAGGGCGCGGAAGACCCGGTCCGTGCGCGACATCTCCGTCAGGTTGGCGACGATCTCGTCGAAGGTCTTGCCGCCGCCCATGAGGAAGCGCGAGGAGTCGTGGGTGTGCGCCGGCCCGTCCAGGGTGATCTGGTAGCTGCTGATGCCGAGTTCGATGCAGCGGGACGCCACCTCGGGGGTCAGGAGCAGGCCGTTGGTGGTGATGCCCGCGCTGTACTCGACCCCCTCCTCGGCGCAGAAGTCGAGGAAGAACGTGCTGAGCTCCTCGATCACGTCGAAGGCGACGAGCGGTTCGCCGCCGAACCAGGAGACGGTGAGCTTCTCGATGCCGTGTTCGCGGCGGTAGCGCCTGACCAGGGCCTTGACGCCCTCGCGCACATGGGTCGCCATGCGGCCCAGCGCGAAGTCCTCGTAGCAGTAGGTGCAGCGGAAGTTGCACGCCTCCGTCGGCATGATGATCAGTTCCAGGCGGTCGGTCCGGTTCTTGCGCCGGTCCCGCAGGTCGTCGGCGGCGGCCAGCTCGTCGTGGGAGGAGGAGACGAGGAAGCCCTTGGCCACCAGCGTGTCGAACAGGACCCTCTCCTCCGAGTCCGGATCCGGTCGGGAGAGCACGCTCTTGCGGTTGTGGAGCAGGGCGTGGACGCGCTCGCCGAGCGGGGACCCGACCTTGAAGACGCTTCCCCGCATGGAGTTGTAGAGGACGACCGCGCCGATGTCCTCGGCCTTGGTGACCACGTTGAATCGGGAGGGACGGAACGTGCCGTCGGGAGCCTTGTCGGGCATGGTCGATCCTCTGTTCGGAGAGTCGTACGAGCAGGGCCCCGCGGCGGGGTCTCGGGATCTTCCGGCCCCGCCACGGGGCCCGTGGTGCTTCGGTCGCCGGCCGTTCGGGCCGGGCCAGAGACGCCTGCTAGCAGTTGAAGTCGATGAACGAGACCTCTTCGTCAGCGGCGGACTCGGTGATGATCTCCTCGAACTCCTGCATGGGAACCATTCCTCTCTGAGATTCAGCAAAATTGACTCGGGAAGTCCAATGTGGCCGGCGCTGTCTTTCCCGGGTGAAGCTTTTGCCTTTGCGGGGCGGGTTCGCGAACAGTGCTCATATTAGGACGGCATATTTTTTCCTGTCAACCCTCTCCGAAGTGTTTTCCGGTTCGGGTGTGGGGCCTTTTTTCGGGCAGGCTGAACAGGCCGAACGTCCCCTCTCTGGTTCGGCTTTCGGGGCTCTCGGTATATCGCTTCTGTAATTCCTCCCGCTGTGTCTCGCCTTTTTATTGTCCTGTGTGTTCCCCGTGTTACTCTTCGCGGTTTTTCAGCGAGCCGTTCCCGGTGTTCCCCCCGCCGTGACCGACGAGCGCAGCGCGCGGCGGTCGGGCTTGTCGGTCCTCGTGCGGGGGAACTCGTCGAGCAGGTGGATCTCCCGCGGCCTCAGGTGCACGGGGAGGTGGTCGCGCAGAGCCGCCCGCACCTGGGCGAGCGCCTCCCCGCCGTGCCCCGGTTCGGCCACCGCGAACGCGACGAGCCGGTCGCCCCTGGCCTTCCCGGTGGGCACCCCCACCACGGCGGCCTCCCTCACGGCCGGGCAGGCGGCCATGACGTCCTCGACGAACCGCGGGGGGAAGGTCTCCCCGTGCACGACCAGGGACTCCTTGATCCGGCCCTCGATGGTCAGGTGGCCGTCCCCGGCGAGGGAGCCGCGGTCCCCCGTGCGCAGCCACCCGTCCCCGGTGAAGGCGTCGGAGTTCGCACCCGGATCGTCCAGGTACCCGTCCATCAGGCCCGGGCCGCGCAGGTGGACCTCCCCCGTGTCCGGGTCGATCCGGGCGGAGGAGCCCTTGACGAGGGGGCCCACGGTGCCCGGCCGCCAGTCGTCCGGGACCGACTGGGTGACCCACGCGACCGTCTCCGAGAGCCCGTACCCGTCGTGGATCGGGCCGCCGACCACGTCCACGTAGCCCTCGACCAGGGAGACCGGGAGCACGTCTCCGCCGCACCCCCGGAACCGCAGGCCGCCCAGGGCGGAGGCCAGGTCCCGGTCCTCGCGCGCCGCCGCGAGCAGGGCGGCGTACATCGAGCCGACGCCGTCGAGGGTGGTGAACGCGCCGCCGCGGAGCAGCCCGGCCACCCGGTCCATGCTCAGCCGCGACTCCACGTGCAGCGCGAACCCGTGCGCCAGCCAGTACTGGACCACCCCCCACCCGTAGGAGTTGAGCAGCGACATCGGCACCAGCATCCGGTCCCCGGGGCCGACCCCGGCATGGGCGGCCACCGTGTGCCGGTGGTAGTCGATCGCGCCGCGCGACAGCTCCACGGCCTTGGGCTCACCGCTGCTCCCGGAGGTGTAGAGCAGGGTGTGCGCGGTCTCGGCGAACGCGGGCCGGCCGTCGTCGGCGACGGCCGTGACGGCCGGCGGACCGCCGCCCGCCCCGGGGGCGACGACGGCGGCCACGCGCCGGGTGCACCCCATGCGGCGCCACCGCTCGCCCTGGCAGAGCACCGGCGCCCCCAGGGACTCGGCGGCCAGGGCCGTGAGCACCGCGGTGTAGGCGTCGTCGCGGCCCAGGACCACACCGTGCCCGGGTCCCGCGCCGGCGGAGGACAGCGCCCGGGTCAGGGCCCCGGCGTCCTCTGCGAGACGGGGCCCGGGCACCTCCTCCCCGTCGACGAAGAGCGTGCCCGTCATGTCCGACTCCTTTCCGGGGATGCCGCGGACCGGCCGCCCACCCGGGCCGGGCCCGCGCCGGCCGTCGTCAGGCCCCGGGCGCGGCCGTCGGGGGCCAGGACCGTGACGTCGAAGTGGTCCCTGGTCAGCCGCTCGAACAGGTTGCCGGGACCGATCACGTGGACCCGCCGCACGCCCAGTTCCCGGAGCCGGCCCACCACGAGCGGGAAGTCGACCGGGGTGACGCAGTCCTGGACCAGCGTGTCGCGCAGGTCATCGGCCCTGTCCACCAGGACGCCGTCGGAACCGCGGACGAAGGGGACCCCCGCGTCCCGGAAGCGGAACGCCGCGGTGCCCTCGGCCGTCCGGTCCCGGAGCCCGGCGTTGGACGGACTGTGCTCGGCCTGGGGGAAGGTGAGGACGGAGACCCCGCCCCCGGCCCTGACCTCGCGTTCGAGGAGGGGCAGGTGCTCCGCCGACACGTTGAGCAGGTGGATGGTGTCGCTGAAGTGGCCGGCGACCTCGGCCCATCCGCCCTCGGACTCGACCCGGGCCCGCAGTTCCTCGAGGCGGTCGCGCCCGACCCGGTACACGAAGTGGGACACCCTGCCGTGGTCGGCCGCGTTCCACACCTCCTCGGACGCGGCCACGGCCTCGCCCGCCCGCATCATGTCCGCGAAGGACAGCGCTCCCACGTAGTGCAGCGCGGGGAGGTGGCCGATGCTCGCCGCCGTGCACAGGCGGGCGTCCCCCTCCTCCGACCTGACGCGGTCGGCGAGGGCGGCGCACGTGACCAGATAGGCCTGCCGGGCCTCGCGGGAGTAGGACTCCGAGGTACGTGCGAACCGCGGGAGGATGCCCGAGCCCAGCACCTCCTCGGCCTCCTCCAGCCGGGCACGGGCGTAGGGGTCGGTCTCCAGGAAGTCGCCGGTCTTGGCGTGCAGCGGCGGGACCGTTCCGCCGAAGAGGACCGCGCTCATCGGTGCTCCGCCATGTCTCGGAGGAAGGACGGCGCCTGGTCGAAGCGGATCACGTCCGCCCCCTTCGCCCTGCCGATGAACGTGAAGGACTTGGCGATGAAGTGGCCGGGGCCCACCACGACGAACCGGGTGGTTCCCAGCGCGAGGAGGTGCTCGATGCCCTCGGCCCAGTACACGGTCCGCGTGTACTGGGTGATCAGGGCCTCGCGCACCTCCTGCGCCGTGGTCAGCGGGCGGGCGCCCATGTTGCAGATGAGGGGGACCCCCGGGTCGCGCACCCGGTCGGCCTGCCCCCACTCGGCGGCGAAGCGGCGCTCGGCCTCCGCCAGCATGGGGGAGTGGCCGGGCGGGCCGTGCGGGATGCGCACGCCGACCCCGCCCGTCTGCGCCGCCAGCTCGTTGACGGCGGTGAGGGCCCGGCCCTCGCCGGACACCACCATCTGGTCGTCGCCGGTGACGGCGCAGGGCGCCACCTCCCACCCCTGCCCGGTGAGCTCCCCGATCTTCGCGTGCACGGCCCGGAGGTCCACGCAGTAGCAGAACGTGCTCCCGTAGTCGCGTCCGGCGAAGACCTCCTCCTCGATGGCGGCCATGGTCCGCACGGTGCGGACGGCGTCGGCGAACTCCAGCGCCCCGGCGGCCGCGGCGGCGGTGATCTGCCCCAGGCTGAGCCCGGCCATGTACGCGGCCCCCTCCCCGAGCCGCGCGGGCAGGGACTCGTACAGGGCGACACCCAGGGCGACCGACATGGGCCGGATGAGCGGCCCCTGGTTGACCAGGTCCGCGTCGGCGGAGTGGAAGGCCCCGACCAGGTCGGCGCCGATCGCCTCGGAGGCGTCCTCCAGCCGTCGGCGGACCCGGGGGAGGGCCTCGTACAGGTCCCGGTAGTCCCCGGGGCGCATGGCCACCTGGGGGTTGAACAGGACGGCCGTCCTCTGTGTCATCTGGTCTTCGCCATCCCCCGGATCACCGACGTGAGCCCGCCGTCCACGACCATGGTCTGCCCGGTCATGTAGCTGGAGCCCTCGCGTGCCAAAAACACGACGGCCTCGGCGATCTCCTCCGGCTCGGCGGCACGCTGCAGGGGGATGCGCTCGTTGACGATGATCTCCAGCTGGTCCTGCGGGAACTCCTGGATCATGCCCGTGCCGCCCGAGAGGCCGGGGGCGACCGCGTTGACCCGGACGCCGTGCATGGCGAACTCGGCGGCCAGGGAGGCGGTCAGGCCCGAGAGGCCGGCCTTGCTCGCGCAGTAGGCGCTCAGCCCGCCCTTGCCGACGAGGCCGAGGATGGACGAGACGTTGACGATGGCGCCGGACCGCTGGAGCATCATCGGCAGGGCACAGGCCTTGATGCAGTTGTAGGCGCCCACGAGGTTGGTCTGGATGACGTCGTTCCACCCGTCGGTGGACTCGGTCGAGACGATGGTGCTCGCGGTGCAGATGCCGGCGTTGTTGACCAGGATGTCGATGCTCTTGTGCTCCCGGACCAGGCCCTGCACGGCCTCGGTGACCTCCGCGTAGTCGCGGACGTCGATCTTCACCGCCTGGGCCGTGCCGCCGAAGGCGCGGATCTCCTCGGCGGTCTTCTCCGCGACCTCGGAGCGAGAGAGGTAGCCGACGGCGACGCCCGCGCCGAGTTCGGCCAGGCGCAGGCACACCGCCCGGCCGAGGCCGCTGCCGCCGCCCGTGACCAGGGCGAATTTCGAGTCGAGTTCCATGTGCTTCTCACGGCTCCTTCGTGTAGGACCTGGTGATGTCGTCGAACCGCCGGTTCTGCATGTAGTCCCGCAGCAGCGCGCGGGCCTCTGCCTTGTCCGAGGCCGGCACGGTGTCGCCGAAGAAGGCGTCGCCGGTCATGCCGCTCTCGTCCGCGCCGTAGTACTCGTCCCGCAGGTACGAGGTGACGATCGCGTCGTGGTACTGGCCGTCGAGGAACAGGTAGTCGCGGAGGACCCCTTCGATGACCATCCCGGACTTGACCAGCATCCGGATCACCCGGGCGTTGAAGGCGGCCGTGATGAACTCGATCCGGTGCGCGTTGTGCGCGTGGAACAGTTCGTGGACCAGCAGCCAGGACGCCTCCCCGCCGCACCCGGAGTCCCACAGCTCGCTGTCGCCGATGACGCCGCCGACGGTGTAGCTCCCCGGGTACTTGCGCTGGCGCCACTGCACCAGGCCGACCGGGACGCCCTCGTGGGTGCGGACCATGGCGAACTTCTCGGGCCCCGACTCGATGGCCGCGCGGATGCCGGACGTGCTGGTGAACCGCTGGGAGCTGCCGGTGCTGAGGGCACCGACCAGGCCCTTGCGGAACCACTGCGCGACGAGGGGGTACTCGTCGTCCTCGATCGCGGACACGCTGACCAGGGCGCCCCTCACTCGGAGCCCCCCTCGCGCCCCGCGAGGAACGCCGCGATGGAGGCGGGGGTGCGGAAGGTCTCGGTCGCGATCTCCGAGACGTCCAGGCCGTAGCGCTTCCGCAGGTCGGCGAGGAAGCGCAGGACGTCCATCGAGTCGATGCCGTGGACGCACTGCGGGCCGAACAGCTCCTCGTCGCCGCCGATGGACTCCGGCGCGGCGTCGATCTCGAAGAGCTCGACGTAGACCTTCTTCACTTCGCTTTCGTAGGACTCGGTCGTGCGCATTTTCAAACCCCTGTCGTTCTGGAGAGCTTTGGCTCGGTGTGTATTCTCTTGCTGATTGCTGTTCGTGGTCGGAAAAGATTGGAGCGGGCGATGGCAAAGGAATCCGCCGTGACGGAGACAATGGTCATGGAAATCATTCGGGAGGCCGTTGACGGTGAGGGGGGATATCCCGGGAGGGAGGAACTCCTCCAGGATGTGGGGGTGGACTCCATCGCCGGGTACGAAATTCGCCTGCTGATCCGGGAACGGTGCGGTGCGCAGGTGACCGAGGAGGAGTTCGACGGGCTGCGCAGTGTGGGGGACCTGCTGGACCTGCTCCGGCGCCGGGGAGGCGCGCCGGCGGGGCTAGACGCCTGAGCCCTGCTGCCGCAGGCACATGCTTCCCCACAGGAAGCCGGCCCCGATCACGGCGAACACCGTGTGCTCGCCGGGTCGGGGGCGCCCGTCCCCCCTCAACCGGTCCAGCACGGTGAAGATCGTCGCGGCGCCCGTGTTCCCGTACTCCTCGATGGTGGTCACGGCCTTGCCCATCGGCTGCCCCATCGCGTCCATCAGCCCGGTCACGAGGTTCTTGTTAGCCTGGTGGAACACGAAGTGGTCGATCTCGTCCGCGGTGCGGCCCGCCAGCTTCAGGGTCTCCTCCAGGTTCGGGGGGATCTGGGTCATGACCTGCCGCCACACCTCGGGCCCGTCCATCTGGAGGAACTGCCGGCCCGTGCCGACCACCTCCGGCCCGAACGGCTCGCGCGCGCCCCCCGCGGGAACTTCCACCGCGTGGGACAGCGTTCCCCCCAGGCTCCACGACAGCACCCCGCTGCCCTCCTCCACGGGCCCGAGGACGGCGGCCCCCGCGGCGTCCCCGAAGAACACCCGGGTGGTGCGGTCCGCCGGGTCCGTGATGCGGGACAGGGCCTCGGCCCCGATGACCAGGACGCGTCGGAAGTGGCCGTTCTGGAGCAGGTGCACCGCCGTCCACATGCCGTACAGCCCGCCGGAGCAGGCCGCCTGGTTCATGTCGAGCGACACCGCCCCGCGCGCGCCGATCCGGTCCGCCACCGTCAGCGCCGTGGAGGGGAGCAGTTGGTCGAAGGTGAACGTCGCGACGATGACGCAGTCGATCTCGTCGGCGCCCGTCCCGGAGTCCTCCAGGGCGCGCAGGGCCGCGGCCACGCACATGTCGGACGTGTTCTCGCCCTCGGGCAGGAAGCGGCGCTCCCGGATGCCCGTCCTGGACACGATCCACTCGTCGCTCGTGTCCAGGTGGCGGCCCAGGTCCTCGTTGGTGACGACCACCCCGGGCACGTAGGAGCCCACGCCCAGGATGCCGACGGGGACCTTGTTCAGCAGGGTGTTGCCGGAGGTGGTCGAGATGTTCTCATCTGGTCTCATGGCGCTTCCTTCGCGCTGGGGGGCGCTTCGTCGGAGGACTTCCCAGCCGGGCGGTCCGGCTGTCGGGGGAAGGAGGTCAGCTCACGGGTGGCGGGCAGCGCGGTGACGAGCGCGGCCACGCCGAGCAGGAGCAGGGCGAAACCCGAGAACAGCAGAGGGGTGCCGGTGTACTGCACGCCGAACCCGGCCACCAGTGGACCGAGCGGAGCCACCGCCCCGGAGATGAACGTGCACGCGCTGCCCACCCGGGCCTGGAGGCGGTCGGGCGTGGTCAGCAGCTGGTAGGTGCCGAGGATGATGGAGAGCAGGGGCGCCATGGCCACGGCCACGGCCAGGGGGAAGACCACGCTCCAGTGGTCGACGAGCGGGATGGCCGCCACCACCGTCAGGGGGAGCACCCAGAGGGTGACCAGGACCAGGGTCCTGGGGGAGAAGCGCCGGAGGAGGGCGGAGGCCCCCAGCGCCCCGCAGATCCCCCCGAGGCCGACCGTGCCCAGCACGGCGCCGATCGTGGCGCTCCCGACCCCCGCGTCGGCGCCGACCATGACGACCGTCAGCATCACCCCGTTGATCACCAGGTTCGGGGCGGCGCCGGCGAGCAGCAGGACCTGGAGCGGGGGGCGCTCCCCGATCCAGGAGAACGCCTCCGTCCACCGCCGGCGCCGCGGCCCCTCCACGGACGCCGCCGGCTCGCGGGGACCCTGCAGCCTCTCCCGGACGAACACCAGCCCGATCGCCGCGACCGCGTGGCCCGCGGCGGCGGCGCCGAACGGCAGGACCCGCGAGACCGCCATCAGCCACCCGCCCGCGACCGGCCCGAGGATCGACGCGATCTGGTTGCGCGCCTCGTTCTGGCCCACCGCGGCGGAGAGCTGGGAGGGGGGCACGATGTGCCGCAGCGCCGCCCGTTCGGCGAAGCGGTAGCCCTCGTGCCCCACCACGTCGACCAGTGCCACCGCCACCACCGCCCACAGCAGCAGCGTGGAGTCGCCGACCACGACCAGCACCAGGACCAGGAATCCCATGGCCAGCGCCCGGGACCCCTGCGCGCCGATCATCAGGGCGCGCCGGTCGAACCGGTCGGCCGCGGCTCCGCCGGGAAGCCTGGCCGCGACGGCGGCGGCCCCCAGGGCGAAGGTCACCGTGCCGACCAGGGCCGGGGTGCCCCCCGAGTCCAGGAGGACGAGGGGGTAGGCCACGGCTCCCATCCCGGGGCCGAACTGCGCGACGAACTGGCCGGTCCACAGGATGCGGAAGGACCGGTTGCGGCGCAGGGGGACCGGCCGGGTCTCAGGTGCGGTCACGGAGCGCCTCCGCGGGTGGGACGTCGCCCGCGCGCCGCGACGCGAGCACGGACACCAGCGTGGAGAACACGAGGGTGGCCCCGATGATCACGACGAGCACGGCCACGGGGACCGTGTAGGTCACCCCCGGCAGGTCGACCCGCAGCGAGTCCACGAGGCCCGGGGACACGGCGAAGCCCAGCCCCACGCCGAGCGCGATGCCGCTCACCGTGACCACCAGCGACTCGATGAGGAAGAGCTGGCGGATCCCCGAGCGCTGCATGCCGATGGCCCGCAGCACCCCGATCTGGTTGCGGCGCTCGGTGATCGACCTGATGCTCACCACGCCCAGGGCCGAGCACCCGACGACGAGCCCGAAGCCCATGAAGGCCATCAGCAGCCACTGCACGACCCCGTTGGAGGAGGCGCGGAACTCCACCTCCTCCTGGAGCGGCGTGACCGTGACCCCGTGGTCCAGCAGGGCGCGCCGGGCGGCGAGCGCGACCTCCCCGACCTCCTCCCGGTCCTCGGCGGCGACGAACCAGTGCGTGGGGGAGGCGTCCTCACCGGTGATCCTGGCCAGCCCCTCGGTCGAGGTCACGACGTCCCCGAGGTACTCGGCGCTCCGGTCCACGACCCCGATGACGCGCAGCGTGGTGGTGCCGCCGTCGGGACCGGCCACCTCCAGGCGCAGGTCCCCCGGCAGCTCCTCGTCCAGGACGTCCACGCCCTCCAGCTCCAGGTCGCTCCCGCCGCCCACGAAGGCCGCCGAGTCGCTGGGGATCATGGTCCCGGAGACGACGGCGGTGTTCGGGGAGCGGCGCAGCTCGTCCCAGACCTCCTCGGAGGAGTCCAGGCCCGGGGCCCGGAGGAAGACCGGGTAGCGGTTGCCGAGGATGTAGTCCTCGTCGGCCCCCCAGACCCCGACCTCCTCGGCGCCCGCCTCGGCGTCGATCTGGCGGGCCCGCACGGAGACGTCGGCGTACCCGCCGATCCGGCCCACCTCCGAGGTGTCGATGTGCGGGCTCTCCTCGAACACGCCGCGCAGGTCCGGGGGCGTCCCGCCCGGGGAGACCCAGGACGCCTGGAGGTCGAACCCGCCCGTCACCGACCGGTGGTCGGCGTAGATCTGGTTGACGGCCGCGGTGACGAAGCCGCTGAGGGTGATCGTCAGGACCACGATGCTCAGCATCGCGATCGTCATCCCCGAGCGGAGCCGGTTCCGGACGGAGTAGGCCACCGCGATGGGGACGACCGAGGTCATCCTCGGCAGCGGCGCCAGGAGGCGCCGCAGGGCCCGCTGCACGAGGTCGTCGTTGGACACGAACAGCCAGACGCCCGCGCCCACCAGGGCGATGCCGGAGAGGAAGAAGATCGTGATGCCGGACCCGGTCTCGCCGAACAGCTCGCTCGGCAGCGACCACAGGACGATGACCGCCACCGCCCCCGTGGAGTGGGCGAGGCGCTGCGGGACCCGCAGGCGCGGAAGCCCGGCGCCCAGCGCCCCGAACACCAGGGTGAGCCCGGTGAGCGTCTCGGTCGCGGTCCCGTTCCGCACGCCCAGGGCCGCGGTCGCGAGTCCGGCGAGCAGGGCCAGGACCGGCAGGACCACGGCCCGGCGCCGGGACCGGGGCGGCGCCTCGGCCCCGCGCAGCGCCGCGACGATGTCCACCTTCGAGGCCCGCAGGGCCACGAGCGCGAAGACCACCGCGATGACGCCCACGCCGATGAGGTAGGCGGTGGCCATGGCCACGGGGTCGAACCCGAACTCCAGGCGCGGCGGAGGCAGGGCCGGGTCCGTGACCCGGTCGCTGAGCACACGCGACGCGCTCGCCCCGACCCCCCAGCCCAGGAGGGTTCCGGCCGCGGACGCCAGGACCGCGTACCCCAGCCCCTCCAGGGCCAGGACGAAGGCGAGCCGCCCGCGTTTCATGCCCATGGCCCGCAGGACGCCGAACTCCGCGTGGCGCTCGCCGGCCAGCATCATCACGACGAGGACGATCAGGAGCACGCCCGCCACCATGGACAGCTGGCTGAACAGCAGGAACAGAGTCGACAACTCGGCCGTGAGGCGGTCCGCGCTCTCGTGCGCGGAGGCGCGCAGGGGCTCGGCCTCCCAGTCGTTGGCGCGGGCGAGGGAGGACAGTTCGCCGTGGACGGGGTCCTCCCGTTCCTCCCAGGTGACCTCGCGGTCGTAGGCCAGGGTGACGGCGTTGACCCGGCCGGGGAGGTCGGCGATCTCCTGGAGTTCGCGCAGGGACACGACCGCGGAGGCGGGAGGCGCCAGCGGGGCGCCGGTCTCGTACACGCCGACGACGCGCATGGTGCGGCCGGCGACGGTGAGGACGTCCCCCCGTTCCGCGCGCAGGTCGCGGGAGGCGGCCCCGCTGAGCAGGATGTCGTCCTCGCGGAGGTTGTCGCGCGCCAGCGGTTCGCCCGACGAGTCCACGAGCCGGACCGCGTCGTCGTTGTTCGCGGCTCCGACCACGGTGAGTGCCGGTTCGCCGCGCTCGGTGCGCTCGTGCTCCACGGGGACGGGGAGGCTGAGCAGTGAGGAGACCGTGGTGCCGGGTTCGTCCAGGGCGTCCTCGATGGAGCGGACGTCGTCGGAGTCCAGGGCGGGCGGCCCGGTGTCGGCGGCTTCCCCCGCCTCCTCCTGCTGCTGCTCCGGCTCCTCCCGGTCGTCCGCCTCCACCGGGGTCACGACCGCGTCGACCCCGCCCAGGTCCGCGGTCTGCTGGGCCCGCATCGCCTGGTGGAGTGCGGCCTCCAGGGTGAAGGAGGCGGAGAACAGCAGGGCGGCGAGGGAGAGGCCCAACGCCACGAGAAGGGTCTGGGCCGGTCGGCGGAAGGCGTTGCGCATGGCGATGCGCACGCTCAGCCGCCCTCGCGGGGTGAGCGCCACCAGGGCGATCAGCAGCAGCGGAGAGGCCACCGCGACCACGAGGGTGAGTGCGTCGCTCATCCGTCACACCCCCGGCGAGGCGTCGGAGGGGCCGGAGGCCGGGCGCGCGGAGTTGTCCTCGACGCGGTCCACCCGGCCGTCGGCCATGTGGACCTCGCGGTCCCCGTAGGCGGCCACGTCGGGGTCGTGCGTGACCATGATCAGCGTGAGGCCGTCGGCGTGGAGCTCGCGCAACAGGCGCAGCACCTCCGAGGTCGAGGCGGAGTCCAGGGCGCCGGTCGGTTCGTCGGCCCACACGATGGCCGGATCGTGCACGATCCCGCGGGCGATCGCCACCCGCTGCTGCTGGCCGCCGCTCAACTGGGAGGGGAGGTGGCGGGAGCGGTCGGCCAGGCCCACCCGCTCCAGGGCGGAGAGCGCTCTGGAACGCGCGTTGCCGGGTCGGGCGCCGCCGAGGAGGAGCGGCATCTCCACGTTCTCCAGCGCCGAGAGCACCGGGATCAGGTTGTACCCCTGGAAGACGAACCCCATCCGGCGCGCGCGCCGGACGGTCCGTTTGCGCTCGGAGAGGGCGTGGATGTCCTCGCCCTCGACGAGCACCGTGCCGCCGTCGATGCCGTCCAAACCGGAGGCGCAGTTCAGCAACGTCGACTTTCCACACCCGGAGGGGCCCATGATCGACACCCATTCGCCTTCGGCGACCGTCAGCGAGACGTTTCTGAGCGCGGAGGAGGAGGCCTGCCCCTCTCCGTACGTTTTCGTTATGTCCTTCACATGAATGACTGGGGTGGTCACAGATCGCCTCGCGGTCGTCGCTTTCGGTATGAGCATTGCCGTGGAATGAATTACTTTTTCGCGTGTATCAGCGGCGCTCTCGCAGGTGACAGGCTTCGTGGCAGTCGGACTTCGCTCTCCGTGACTTCATGGATTCGATTCCGTGGGCCTGGTCTCAATGTGCTCTCGCGGGTGTATTGATAATCCTCTCCGCTGTGCCATGATGGGCGGATGCCAAAAGTTGTGGACAAAGAGGAAAGACGCCGCCGGATCGTCGACGCGCTGTACCGGATCGCCGCCGAGAAGGGTTTGGAGGGGGTCAGTATTCGCGCTGTCGCAGCGGAGGCGCAGTTATCGGCGGGTGCGGTCCAGAGAGAGTTCGGCACCAAGGAGGAGCTGCTCCACTTCGCTTTCCGGGTGATCGCGGACGAGATCACCGCGTGCTTCGGGGTCTTCCAGGACGGGGTCGGGCGCCCTGCTTTTCCGGAGGTTCTGCGACAGGTGCTCGTGGATCTGCTGCCCACCGACGAGCGGCGGCTGGCCCAGGTGCGGGCCTGGAGCGCCCTCTACGCGCGCGCCGTGGTCGATCCCGCGTTCGGGGAGGTGCTCTCGGTGCTGGACGACAGGCTCCGCGCCGGCTTCGTGCGGGCCCTGGAGCACGCGCGCGTCGAGGGCGAGCTGTCCTCCGTGAAGGACCCGGAGGCCGTCGCCGAGCTGCTCCTGGTGACCGTCGACGGACTGTGGGCGGGGTGCGCGAGGCTGTCCGAGGGCGACCGCCCGGACCGCCAGCTGGCCGCGGTCGAGGCCGCGGTGTCCTGGCTGGCCGGGTGACGCCGCCGACCGTCCTCGGCGTGCGCGACCCCCGGGCGTCCTGAGGCGGGTCGGAGGTGGCTGGCGCCGAAGCGCGCCGGGGGGATGGCCTCCATCAGGGCAACTCCTCACTCTCTCCACGGGACCTGCGGCCGTGTGGACGGGCACAGGAGACGCCGTGGTCTACCGCCTGTTCGCGAGCATGTAAGCAATCTTCCAGCGGGGCCTTGCGCGTTCCTTGCGCGAACCTTGAACGGGGTTCGGGCGGGTGTATGCGGCCCGGGTGCCGGCGCACCTCCCCGAGAACGTGTACGGCGGACCACTTCGAGCAGCCGGGCTCGATGGGTGGGCACGACCCTTTGGTGCAGCGTCATTCCGTGAGACGCCGTCCGTGTTCAGAGGAGGACGGCGCGGCAGCTGAGATCCCTGCCCTGGGTGATACCAAGGTGCGGATCGACGGAGAAGCCGTCGACCTGGGACACGTGAGGCGACAGTGAGGTCTTCCCAGCGCGCTCTGTTCTCATGCGTTGTCGAGGGCGGCTTGGGTGATCGCTCCGGTCCGGCCCGTGCCCAAAGTGACGTGCTTCAGGGCTCACCATCGCTGTTTCGGCTCGTCTGCCGCACGTTCGCCCAGGGCACGGATGTTGTGTCGGATCTGGTGATGAGTGTGGCCATCACTGGTCAACGGGCTGGGAAGGAAAGTAGCCCGAGGCCTGAACGAACAGCCCCGTGGTCAACACGGCTCTCTGGCCTACATGGGCCGACCGGCCTTCGGGGCGGGAAGCAGCAGCGATTGGACGACCTCCCCGGGTCCACAGGCAACACATAAATCACAGGGTGTGGTCATGTGAGGCGCAGGGGTACTCCGCAGGACTTTTGAGTTGAGCTCTAACGTAAAAAATTAAAGTTCAAAAATAAGGCCGATCTCGGGTTTCCTGGACTCGCCCCTGTTTTTTTGGTGTGCTGTCATGCTTCTCTTTTCTGCCAGTCTACTCCGGAAATTTTTTCGAAAGGGAATAGGTCGGCGAAGTCTGGAGCGGCCACGTCGACCTCCCAAATGTCTTTGCGATAGGTCGGAGTGATCTGTGCGAGTGTGTCGCCGCCCATGAATATTCGGCATCCCGGTACTGGCCAATTCCAGGCGCCGAACGCAATTTCTTTCAGGGGAGAGATGATTTCTTTCGCCGCCTCGCCCGGGGTATCGAGGGTCGACATTTTTGCGGATGCCCCGTAAATAATTTCTTTCACGGTATTGTGTGCAAGGAATTCTGAAAGCTGTTCAGTGCCCCTCTCCCAAGGTTCGTAGAGTTCAGCGTCGAAAACGCTGTCTGGTTCGTTTGGGTCAATGCACCAGCGCCAGTCACCTGTTGCATCCACCATGAAAATGGCTTTGCCCTCGGTGGTGCAAATCTGTTCAGGTGGAATCATCGACGTCATGTGGTTGATTCGGGTGTCCCATCGCCTGGCTAGTGCATGCCAATCCTTAAGCGACTCGGGGAGCCAAATGCAGGAATCAGGGAGAGGTGTTGCGCTTCTAACGGGGGCACCGTACCAAGTGGCAAGGAGGTCTGTCAGATCAATGGTCTTGGGGTCGATCACACATCATTCTCCCACGGGTGCGAGTGCTGTCGTGCCGCTGTAAAAAAGTTGCAGATCCTAGGGGTTGCGTATGGGAACGCAGCGGATACTTCCTCTTGCTGGACGTGAGAAGAGCTTGCTCGCTTGCCTGTACTGGACCTGGTACTGCAGAGCACGTATGGAGCGTGCATGGGCCCGAAATGCGATGAGGGCCTCTTACTGACTCCCCGAATGATCCGTCTGAATCGGGTTTTATGGAGCGCCCGGCAATATTCTGACCTTTGGTCATCAGGTTAGAAGTGTCTCGTGCCGGTTTTATTGGAGGCTCTGGCATGTACCGGCTTTGATGAAGCCGTGTTTTCGGACCCTCGGGCCACGGTGCTCGGTTGTCCGTTCTCAAATTCTATGGGTGTCAGTCAGCCGATCGCCGAGTGTCGACCTAGGCGGCGGCCACGATCACCTCGCCCGCCCACCTGAACGTGTCGGTGTTCCGGCTGCCGAAGCGGGGACGTCCGGTCACCGCGGACACGCGCGTGGGTGACCTCACCGCCGTACGGGCCCATGACCCACGGCCAGGTCATCTCCCGGCACGAAACAGCTCATGCTCCGGTGTGCAGGTAGGGAGCCCACAACAACGGTGCCGCGATCCGGTCCCAACCGGGCAGTATGTCCTGCAAGTCAGCACCATCCCGTACTGCTCGTACTGCGGCATGCAGTGCCCGGGCGGCACGCGTTGGGTTGACCTCTTGATCACCTTCATTACGCAGATAGGCGTAGAACAGATCAGCTACGGCCCCGCTGACCTTATCGTTGACCTCCCACAGGGTCCCCACCACGTGCGGAAATCCAGCGAGCTGAAACGCTGAGGCCACATGGATCGCCTCGTCCAACAATTCGTCTTTCGTAATGGCAACGGTGCTGCATGCCGACAGGTAGGCGAGTCGGGCATGGTCGAGCTGCAGTGGCCCCAGTTGCGCCACGGTCAACGGATGGTCGGCGTGATCGTGTAGTAGAAGTCTGCTCTGTGAGGGGTCGACCGGGTCAGCTTGGCCATGGCAGGCCAGGTGCGCGATCGCCACACGAGGAAGGTGCTCGAGGACCTGTTCTCGGGTCGGTACTGCGAACATGTCACTGTTCGGGTTGGATAGGGTAGGATCGGGGGTCGTCAGAATGACGGCCTCAGGCAGATGCCTATGTACCTTCTCCCTCTCCACGGTCACAAACGGCAGCGCGCCTTCGCCTGGTTGGTGGTCGAGGCCGGGTGTGGTAGGCATCGCCACCACCAACGCCCGCTTAGCTGCTCCCACCCCGCTCTCGTGGCGGGAGGCCTGTTCGCGGGCGTAACGCAAAGCGCGCACGGTGGGGGTATATGAGGAGATGACCCGGTCCATCACTGTGCGCCGGCTTCCGGGTGGATCAGTGTGATGGCCAGCCGCGTGCAGGGGCAATAGCCCCAATAGACCTCCTGGAGACCACCACACTCGTGGCCAGGAATCATCCTCGGGCTCCGTGTCCAAGCCCAACGCATTCAGAACCGGGCCAGCTGCTACGTCCCACAACCAAGCCAGGATGTCGATCAGTTCCTGCTGAGGGTTCTCGCTGTTATCGAGGGCATCTGATTTCGTGAAATTTATCTGTGTTCGGTGGCGGCGGAAGATATTGACTTTCTCCACCAAGCTTTCCCAGGTCAGATCGGGCAACTCCAGGTGAGAGATACTTGTGTTGGTAAGCAGTAGGGCGTCACAGCGTTCGGGTGTCGTGTTGAACACGATTATCGGGCCCTGGTCTGCTTCCCTTATTATTTCTTGAATAGATGGGTTGAGTCCGAAGGACGAAAAGCCGTCTAGTGTGCGAATATTTTCCAGAACCGCATCGAACTCACTGGCCAGAAGGTGTCGGTCCTGGAACATGCGCTGATCACTCATGACTGCCTGTTTCTCCGAATTCGCAGCCGATGTCTCCGTGGCGGAGGCGGTTTCGAGACTTCTTGGAAGCTCGGGGCTGTTCAGATTGTTGCGCAGTTGTGCGTACCGGTTTGCAAGGTCTGGGGCTATTCTCTGCAGGTCGGTGAGTTCGTTGCGTGTGTTCAGGGCCTGGCTGAGCAGGACGCCCCTGCCTGTTTCCACAATGCCCAGTGCTTGGATGGCTCGGTCCTGCGAGCTCAGACCGGGATGGTTGAGTACTGCCCCTGCGGCCTTTCCAGCCAGGCCAGAGAACTGGCCAAGCTGGTACTGCTGATCAGTACGGGCTAAGCGGTGGGGAGCGACCTTGGGCAGCAGGCCGACGATGTCCTGTAGAACCTCTGCTGCGTGTGCCGGGTTTGCGGAGGATACTAGATCGGCCAACTTATAACCCGCGTGGATTCGTACAGTAGGTGTGGCGGACTGCATGCGCCAGACACGGGTGTAGAGCTCAATTACGACTCGTAGGTTTCCTTGATCTCCGGTGTGCCGAACCCGGGAACTGAGTCTTGCAGCGAGGCCACAAAGGTAGTCGGGTAGGTGCGGGTCGTTGGCGGGTGTTGTGTGTATGGCCTGGCGGGTGGCGGTGATGGCTTCGTCCAGGTCGTCCTGGTTACCGGTGTGCTCGAACCTCTCAGCCAGCGCGATGCCGAGGTTGAACAGACTCCCTGCTTGCTCAGGTGCGTTGACGTTGGTTCGGTCGACAGCAAGGCGGCCGACCTCGATGGCTTCGTCCACATCTGTTTGGTCACCGATTCGTTTGAACCGGACGCGCAGCATAATGCCGAGATTGGATAGCATCGCGGCTTTGTTCGGTCGATTTTCGGGTGTTTTGTGGATGGCTTTGCGAATGGTGGTGATGGCCTCGTCCAGGTCGTCCTTATTCCTTGCGATATGGAACCTGGCATGCAGAGTTACGGCAAGATTGGAAAGGTCGCCGCCGCGGTTGGGGCTTTCATCCGGAGTGGCTAGAATGACCTGACGGTTAAGCTCAACCGCCTCGTTCAGATCAGACCGACCTCCGATGTAATCGAATCGATTACGCAGTGCAATGGCAAGGTTGGACAGCATTGCGGTTCGTGAGGGATGGTTCTGTGGTGCGGTGCGGATGGCTTGGCGGATGGTGGTGATGGCCTCGTCCAGGTCGTCTTGGTCGCCGGTGTGCTCGAACCTCTCGGAAATTGCCATACCGAGGTTCAACAGCAACGTGACTTGGTCGGGGTGGTCGTCAGGTGTAACATTGATGGCCCATCGGGTGAGATCAATGGCCTCGTTCAAATCCGCTGGGCCGCTAGCGTACTTGGCCCTGGCCCGCAGCACCGCGCCGAGGATAGCTAGGTGTCTGTTTCGGTGGGGGTGCTCTTCGGGTGTGGTCTGGACGATTTTTCTCAAGGTGGAAACGGCCTCGTCCACGTCGGGTCGGCTACCCGTGTGCTCGAACCGAGCGGTCAACAATCCGGCGAAGTCCGTCAGGCGCTGGAATCGATCTGGGTGGTCGTCCGGTGTAGTCAAGATGCCTTGACGTATGCTGGCGATGGCCTCGTCCAGATCAATCGGCTGCCCGGTGCGCCGATACCGGTCCTTGAGTTCCAAACCGAGGTTGTGGAGGTGCCTATCCTGATCGGGATGATCGTCGATGCACTGGACGGCTTCCCGGCTGAAGTCCACTGCTTTGTTCAAATCGGCCAAGTCATTGGAAATCCTGTACCGGTCCGCTAAAGCCGCCCCGAGATTCGACAAATACACGGCCCGATCAGGATGGCGAGCTGGTGTGGTGTGGACGGCTTGGCGCATGGTGTTGATGGCTCTGTCCAGGTCAGTCAGTCGGCCGGTATGTCGAGACAGGATATGCAGCACAATGCCAAGGCTGGACAAACGATCGAAACGGTCATGATGATCATCCGGAGTTGCTGACACGATGCGTTCCCACACTGATACCGCTGTAGTGGCGAGCTCGGGGCTCGCGGAGGACATGGCCTGATCCAACAGTTGAAGGGCGCTTTGGACCGACGCATCGGCGAGCAAAGGGAGCAAAGGGCGGGGCAAGGGCTCCAATCCTGCGAAAAAGCACGGTACCAGAGCATCCGTGGCACCATGGAGATCAGTCTTGTCCTCTCCCCCAGGTACAGCCAGGTAACGCAACCACTGGAACCATCCGACCGCGTGACTGACTCTCAGTAGACTGGGGTTCTGATCACTGAAGAACGCCACGAGTTGCAATTCCTGTAAATCCTGGTCTAACTCCGAGTTCAACAGCGCAAATGTGTTGCCGCTATTGATGGCTTCAAGTATCCGAGCCAATGATTCCGACCACCACTGCTCTTGCATTCATGGCCTTCCGAAGTAATCATCAGGACATAAGTATGGTATCTGTGCTATGCTAGCTTGTTAAGTCCTGCTTTGTCATCATCGCTCAGGGTAGGATCTCGTGCCCCAGTGTCCTGCGACCCGTGCAGAGAAGAGGCCGTATGAGTGAAGCGGAAAAAGCGGCATCGAACCAGGTGGAAGTGCTGTTGTCCGCCGTCTGTCAGAACGCACAAGCGATCCGTGAACGACTGAGTTCTCGCCCCAATGGCCCCGAATTGGTCGAAACGGTGCTAAACAAGGCGCGCGCGGGTCAGGACACCACAGATTCCCTGGAGGTCTTAGACACGGCCCTGGCCGCGTTGGGGGAGCGAAAGGGCCTACATGGCTACCTCGGATTTGCTTGGGCTGCGGGGGATCGAGGGCTGAACGCAGTCGGGATTGATCGGTCTCGGCCAAGCTTGGCCAAGTACCACTGCCCACGGAATCGGTGTGCACGTGTGTGGGAACCCAGTCCTGCGGAAGAGGTCCCCTCGTGCTATGTCGACGGAGTGCGGCTAAAGCGCACCCCGGCGGTGTAGCCGGTGGGCGGGCTGCTGACGGTACTGGGAAAGAAGCTGACCGATCAGCGGTTGTCCCTTCTTGCCTTTCCCGGTGCTCTGTATCTGACGGGTGGCCGTTGGCACATACTCTGGGACACGACCGCGCCTGGGATTGGCGCTATCTGATCACGCAGATCACGGTCACCCGTAGAGTTCGAGAAGAGACTACCGAGCACCGTGGCCTGAGACTCCAGAAACATGGCTCTACCAAAGCCGGTACATGCCAGAGCCTCCATCACACCCGGCACGAGACACTGGTGCATGCAGTCTGGCCGGTGGACCACGCCACGCGGGGAGACGAGGACGGCGCCGGCAGGGAAGATGTAGCCCGCCGACACGGCACCGGTCAGGCCCACCCCTCACCACTTGTCGAGCCCCGCGAGGTGGACGAGTCCCAGGGTCCGGCTCACAGGCCGGAACGCCGCCCGGCGATCAGAAGATCCACCCGGTCCGTCCGGCAGCCGCCACACGAAGCCGGGCGTCAGTCCGCGGGAACGCTCTGCGAGAGCACACGTGCCCGCAACAGCGGTACGACCCTGGCCATCACCGCGGACACCGCGAGGCAGTAGCCGCCCAGCGCGGCCAGCTGGGCGGAGTAGGGGACACCCGCGTCGATGAGCAGACCCGCCACGCCGGGGCCGGCAGCGGAGGCGAACACCATGACCGCCACGACCACCGACCGGATCGAGCCCAGGTGCGCGGTTCCGTAGACCTCCGGCCACACCGCGCCGAACAGGCTCAGGGAGAGGCCGTTGGTGACGCCGTACAGCGCCATGAAGGCGAACGCGCCCCACTGGTCGGCCACCGAGGCCAGCACGACCAGACCGAACCCGAGCGGCAGCAGGTAGACGGGCACCAGCCGCATCGCGCTGAACCGGTCGACCAGCTGTCCTCCGACCAGGTTGAACACGACGGTGGTCACCGCGTACACGGTGAACGCCGCGGCGAACGCTGCGGGCGCCCACCCGCGTGACTCCACCAGGTACACCTGGTGGAAGAACACGGTGTTGCCGATCAGGGCGGGAGCAGCCATCGCCGCCGCGACCAGGTAGAAGCAGGGGTCGCGCAGGGCCTGGCGGCGGGTCCAGTCCCGTGCCCGCAGCTCCCGGCCTCCCTCCGGCACGGGGTCGGGTTCGCGCTCGGCGCTCATGAGCGCCGTGACCGGCCAGACGAGGACGAGCAGGAGCACCGCGGCCGCCCACCAGGTCCCGCGCCATCCGGTCAGGGCGGCGAGTGCGACCACGGCCAGGGGCAGGAGCGCCTCTCCGGTGTTCAGCCCCAGCGTCGCCGCCGAGGTGGCGCGTCCCCGCTCGCGGCCGAACCACCGGCCCATGAGCGTGAACGAGGTGTGCGTCATCATCCCCTGGCCGAACAGGCGCAGGAGGAACAGTGCCACGAAGAGGACGGCGACGTGTGACGACAGCGCCATCGCCGCCGCGCCCGCGGCCAGGAACGCGAAGACGCCCAGGACGACCCCCGCGGCGCCGAAGCGGTCGACGATCGAACCGATCTGCGTCAGGGCCAGGGCGCTCGCCAGGGTCGCGAGCATGAAGAGCGAGCCGAACTCCCCGTGGGAGAGGCCGTACTCCGCCCGGATGTCTCCGGCGGACAGCGAGACGAAGAAGGTCTGTCCGAAGCAGGACATGAGGAAGAGCGCGAACCCGCCGAGGAGCCACCGCCGGTTCGAGTGCAGGAAACGCAGGTAGCCGGTCATGCCCGCTCTTCGCTTGTCGTGTTTCCCGGCCCGCTCCGGGGTCGGCCGGTCGCCTCGTGCGCCGGGCCGCAGGGGGCCCGGACCGGGAAGGCGCGGTCGCGGCCGATCCTAGCCCGGTCCCTGCCCCGGTCCCTGCGGCGGGTCCGGCGTCGCTCCGTCCGGACGGGAAATCCGCTTTGGGATCACAAGGGAAGCTGTAACCGGTTGTCCGAAAACACTGCCTTTGGTGTTCAGGTGGCGTGCTGGGGCCTCTTTTTCAAGAGGCGTTCATGTCGTGTTATGTCATCACCTTCCGGGCAAAAGGGATGTCTGCGCCTCGCGTGTGGCGTGGTCGATGCTGTGGGGTTTTTCGTCATCCTTTGTCATGTTACGGGGGTGGTTTGAGCTGGGATCGAAGTGGGAGAACGGAGGATTCTCTCGGGTTCTTCATGAAAGGTCGAGCATGGGAAGTGGGTTTTGGTAACCCCTGTTCAGAGTGGGAAAAACGCGATTCCGCTGCGATGTCCGGCGGCGCTCTCCTAGGGTGATCAGCGGTTTACGGGACGCGGGCTCTGGGGCCACCAGGGTCGGGCGGCTCACGTAGGCGTTCAGCCAACCCTCCTTCCCCTCGCCCGTCCCGTGGGCTCCCCCGAGGACCCACGGGACGGGTACAACGACCACCACGAGGAGAGAATCCGCGGATGTCGATCGACTCAGCCCCTGAGGTACGAACCAGCGAGCAGCGGAGCCTTGCGACCGCAGCGGCGCGCAACCTCGCCACCACCACCAAGTCCGCGCCGCAGATGCAGGGCATCAGCTCCCGCTGGCTGCTGAAGATGCTCCCGTGGGTCCAGGCCGACGGCGGCGCCTACCGGGTCAACCGGCGCCTGACCTACACCATCGGTGACGGCCGGATCGACTTCGACCAGACCGGCTCCGAGGTCCGCGTCATCCCGGCCGAGCTAGGCGAGCTCCCCGTGCTGCGCGGCTACGAGGACATCGAGGTGCTGCAGGCCCTGGCCGGGCGCTTCGTCCAGCAGGAGTTCGAGGCCGGGCAGGTGCTGGCGCAGGAGGGGACCCCCGCCGACCACCTCTACCTCCTCGCGCACGGTCGCGTGCACAAGACCAGCAACGGCCACTACGGCGAGGTCAACCACCTCGGCGTCCTGGCCGACGGCGACAAGTTCGGGGACCGCTACCTCCTCGACACCGAACCGGTCTGGGACTTCACCGTCAAGGCGGCGTCCTCCGGTGTCCTGCTGGCCCTGCCGCGCCGCGAGTTCATCGCCCTCCTGGACGACTCGCCCAGCCTCCAGGCCCAGGTGCAGCAGTTCCTGTCCGTGCCCGAGCACCGGCAGAACAAGCACGGCGAGGCCGAGATCGCCCTGTCCTCCGGCCACGTCGGCGAGACCGAGCTGCCCGGCACCTTCGTGGACTACGAGCTCAAGCCCCGCGAGTACGAGCTGAGCGTGGCCCAGACGGTGCTCCGGGTGCACACCAGGGTCGCGGACCTCTACAACAAGCCGATGAACCAGACCGAGCAGCAGCTGCGGCTGACCATCGAGGCGCTCCGCGAGCGCCAGGAGTCCGAGCTGGTCAACAACCGCGACTTCGGCCTGCTCCACAACGCCGACTTCAAGCAGCGCATCCAGACCCACGAGGGCCCGCCCACCCCGGACGACCTCGACGACCTGCTGAGCATGCGCCGCAACACCCAGTACATGTTCGCCCACCCCCGGGCCATCGCCGCCTTCGGCAAGGAGTGCAACAAGCGGGGGCTGAACATCGGCACGGTCGACGTCAACGGCCACCACCTCCCCGCCTGGCGCGGCGTGCCGCTCCTGCCGTGCGGCAAGATCCCGGTCTCGGAGCACCACACCTCGTCGATCATCGCCATCCGCACCGGCGAGGACAACGAGGGCGTCATCGGACTCCACCAGACCGGCCTCCCCGACGAGGTCGAGCCCGGCCTCAACGCCCGGTTCATGGGCATCGACGACAAGGCGATCATCTCCTACCTGGTCAGCACCTACTTCTCCGCCGCGGTCCTGGTGCCCGACGCCATCGGCATCCTGGAGAACGCCGAGGTCCGGCCCCGTGGCTGAGCACCCGACACTGTCAGGGAAGGAGGACTGAGACGGTGTCACTGATGGCCCGGATGTCCGCCTCCACCGCCACCCACAAGGCGGCGGACCTGGTGGACGCCCTGCTCCGCGACTCCAACCGACCCGGAAGACCGGACCTGCTGGCGCCCCCGGCGGTACCGACACCGCAGGAAGGCGCGCCGGAGGGACCCGTCGCTCCGCGCCTCCCCGGCGGGCCCACGGGGCTCGGCGTCTCGGCGGCCACGATCCGGCTCCCGGCCCCGCCGGCCCGGCAGCGCGCCGCGGTCCCCCTGGGGGCCCCGGCTCCGGGCCGTACCGGCGTCGGGGCGCGGACCGTCCCGCGGATCCCCGCGACGCCGCCCGGCGCCGGGAGCGTCGGCTCCCACGGGGGCGGGCCGTCTCCGGACACCGCCCGCCCGGCGGAGACCCGACGCCCGCCGGCGGACAGCGCGTCCGCCGTGCCCGTGCTGTACTGTCCGCCGGCCCTCCGCGACGACCCCGCCCTGGGCGACGAGGTCGACGACCGGCTCGTCGAGTGGGCCGAGGAGGTGGGGGTCTACCCCGGCCAGCTCGACCGTGTCAGGTCGGCCGGGTTCGGACGACTCATCATGCTCGCCCACCCCGAGACGGACGACCCCGACCGCCTGCTGGCGGCGGCCAAGTGCGCCCTGGCGGAGTGGTCCGTGGACGACCACTACGTCGACGGCGAGGTCGAGGAGGCGCAGCCCGAGCTGCTCGGGCAGCGCCTGGCCATCGCCCACTCGGTGATCGACCAGGCCCATCTCCCGCTGAGCTACGCGCCCCAGCTGGAGGAGGTCGTCCAGGGCGACCCGGTGATGGTCGCCCTGCGCTCCAGCCTGGACAACCTCTCCCGCTACGCCTCGTCCGCCCAGGTGCGCAGGCTCCGGCACGAGCTGGCCATCATGTTCGTGGCCTACAACCAGGAGGGCGTCTGGGCGGCGACCGGGCAGCGGCCGCCGGTCTGGGAGTTCCTCATGCACCGGCACGAGAACAGCTTCGTGCCCTGCATGGCGCTCATCGACGCGGTCGCCGGCTACGAGCTCCCCGCGGAGGAGTTCTCCGACCCCAGGGTGCGCCGCGTGTTCACCCTGGCCGGATCGGCGACCGTGATCGTCAACGACCTGTACTCGATGGGCAAGGAGGACCCCTCCGACTTCAGCGTCCCCCGGCTGATCGCCACCGAGGACGGGTGCTCCGAGCGCGAGGCGATCGAGCGCACCGTCGTGCTCCACGACGAGCTGATGCACACCTACGAGGCGGAGGCCTCCGCCCTGGCCCTCACCGGCTCACCCGAGCTGCGCCGGTTCCTGGCAGGCGTGTGGGCCTGGTGCGGCGGCAGCCGCGAATGGCACGCCCGCACCGCCCGCTACCACGGGACGGGCACCGCCTGAGGGGGATCACGGCCCCCTGCACGTCACCACCGCGGCCCGGGCCCTGCCCGGGCCGCCTCCGGAAACCACCACAAGGAGTACACGCGATGACCACCACCATGCCCTCCTCGGACAACGTGCTGCGTACCGACTACCAGAAGTCCGTCGCCGCGTACTGGAACGCGGAGAAGGACCCCGTCAACATCCGCCTGGGCGAGGTCGACGGCTTCTTCCACCACCACTACGGGCTCGGCGACTACGACCCCTCCGTCCTGCAGGGGCCGGAGGAGACCCGCGAGGCGCGCATCATCGAGGAGCTGCACCGCCTGGAGTCCGCCCAGGCCCAGGTGCTCCTCGACCACCTCGGCGACATCAGGCCCGAGGACCGCATCCAGGACACCGGCTCCGGCCGGGGCGGCACCAGCTTCATGGCCAACCAGCGGTTCGGCTGCTACGTGGACGGCGTCTCGATCTCCCAGCAGCAGGTCGACTTCTCCAACGAGCAGGCGCGCGACCGGGGCGTGGACGACAAGGTGCGCTTCCACTTCCGCAACATGCTGGACACCGGCTTCGAGACGGGGTCCATGCGCGCCAGCTGGAACAACGAGTCGACCATGTACGTCGACCTCCACGAGCTCTTCAGCGAGCACGCCCGCCTGCTCCGCTACGGCGGCCGCTACGTCACCATCACCGGCTGCTACAACGACGTGACCGGCGGACGCTCCAAGGCGGTCAGCCGCATCGACGAGCACTACACGTGCAACGTGCACCCCCGCAGCGCCTACTTCAAGGCGATGGCGGCCAACAACCTCGTCCCCATCAGCGTCGTCGACCTCACCGCGGACACGATCCCCTACTGGGAGCTGCGCGCGCAGTCCTCGGTCGCCACCGGTGTGGAGGACCCGTTCCTGACCGCCTACAAGGAGGGCAGCTTCCACTACCTGCTCATCGCCGCCGACAAGGTCTGACCCCAGGCCCGGCGCGCGGGCGCTCGCCGGTCTCGTGCCGAGCGCCCGCGCCGATCTTCCAGACCCCCCGTAGCCCACAGCCCGGGCACCGCAACCGCGGACGGGGACGACGGGCCCGCGACGCGGGCCCGTCACCCCTTCCCGTCCGCCCGACCGAAGGATCCACATGAGCACGCACCCCGCCGCCGGCCGCCCCGGAACCGCCGCCACCGTCCCGCTCGGAGACCGCCCGGACGGCACGATCATGCTCGAACTGGTCGACGAGGCGGGGACGACCATCGGCACGGCCGAGAAGCTCTCCGCGCACCTGGCCCCCGGACGGCTCCACCGCGCCTTCTCCGTCTTCCTCCTCGACGAGCACGGCCGCCTCCTCCTCCAGCGCCGCGCCCTGGGCAAGTACCACTCGCCCGGCGTGTGGTCGAACACCTGCTGCGGCCACCCCTACCCCGGCGAGCCGCCGTTCGCGGCTGCGGCCCGCCGCGTCGGCGAGGAGCTGGGCGTGGCGCCCGCGCTGATGCGCGAGGCCGGCACCGTGCGCTACCACCACCCGGACCCGGACTCCGGCCTGGTCGAGCAGGAGTTCAACCACCTGTTCGTGGGCCTGGTGGACGGCGTCCTACGCCCCGATCCCGACGAGATCGCCGAGACCGCCTTCGCCGACCCGGAGGAGCTGGCGAAGCTCGTGGGCGCGGACCCGTTCTCGGTGTGGTTCACGACGGTGCTCGACGCGGCACGGCCGGGGCTGCGCGAACTGGCGCCGGCAGCCGGCTGGTAGCTGGTCCCGGCCCTGGTGCGCGCCGGGGGCCGTCGGCGGCCCGATCGCCCGGCCGACGGGCCCCGGGGCCCTCCGCGACCGCGCTCAGCCCGCCTTCGCGGTCAGCCCGGTCAGGAACTCCTGCGTCTCGGGGTCCGTCGAGTACAGGAGTGTACCCCGCATCCCCCGGGTGAGCAGCACCTTGTAGGTGTTGCGGATGAGCGTCTCGGCCTCGGTGTCGGTCGCCTTCTTCCCCGCAGAGCCGGGCCCTCAGCGTTCGGTGATGCCTTTGAACAGGCTCAGGAGTCGGTGACAGGGCGCACCATGGCGGTGATCTCCTCGTGCAGACGCTCGGCTCGGGGATCGGTGAAGCCCTCGAGAGCCTCCAGGCCTTCGCGCCAGTGCTCCTGGGCCTTCCCGGGGTCACCGTTCCGGGACACCACGACGGCCAGACGATTCAGGCTGACCGCCAGGTTCCACCGGGACCGGTTCCTGCGATAGCCGTTGGCTGCCTGGCGGTAGAACTGCGCAGCCTCTTCGAGGCGGTCGAGGGATTCATAGACCTTGCCCACGCCCTCGAAGGACTCGGACTCGCGGACGTGGTCGCCGATCGAGCGGTGCAGGCCCGCAGCCTCGTGGAAGCTGGTCAGGGCCTCCTCTGGTTGCTGGAGCAGCGAGTGGATCCGGCCGAGCTCCAGGAGGGCGAACCCCTCCCGTACGGCGTGGTCGAGCTCTTGGGCGATTTCCAGGGCCTTCAAAGTCAAGGCCAGGGACCGGTCGGCCCGGTCCAGCTCCCGCAGGGCCGCGCTCAGGGAGGTCAGGCATGCGAACTCGCTCATCCGGTTGCCGGTCTCCCGGTGGATCTCCAGGGCCAGTTCGCCCAGGGTCACCGCATCTTCACGCAGTCCCAGGTCCAGGAGGCAGCGGACCAGGTTCCCCAGAGCGATCCCCTCCCACAACCGGTCACCGAGGGCCTGGGCGGCTGCACCGGAGCGCTCGAGGTGGTCGCGTGCCTCGTCGAGCCGATGGCCGCGCAGATAGGCCAGGCCGAGAGCGTTCAGGGACATCACCATCCCGGACTCGTCTCCCAGCTCCCGGCGCAGATCGAGGGCGCGGGTGTGGTGCTCGATTCCCTCGACGGTCCGATTGGAGTGCAGGTGAGCTATGCCCAGGTGCTCCCACAGGTCGGATTCTGCCCTGGGGCGGTGTTCGCGGCGCACCGCCACCAGTCCGCGGTCGAGGGCACTGATCCATGCCCGGCCGTGAACAGGGAAGTGCCCCAGGACGTAGGGGAGACGCCAGGTGAGGTGGTCGAATCCTTGCGCAGCGGCCGTCTCCGCCGCCGCCATCAGGTTCGTCGACTCCAGTTCAAACCATCGGAGCGCGCCGGAGTTGTCGGTAATCACTGTGTCGGTGAACCGGGCAGCCGGCTCCTGTGCCTGCTCGGTGAGTATCTCGTCCGGTTCCGGGAGTCGCAGGTTGGTGTCGACGACCTGGACCGCCGCGTAGGCGGTGCGCAGATACCAGGTCAGGAGCCGCTCCAGAGCCGCACGCCGCAGGTCGGGCTCCTCCTCTTCGCGCACCTGGTCCATGGCGTAGGAGCGGATCAGGTCGTGGAACCGGTAGCGGTCCGCGCCGGTCTGTTCCAGCAGGTGGGCGCCGACAAGGCTGTCCAGGGAGCGCCGGGCGCGACGCACGGGCAGATCCGCCAGGGCGGCCGCGGCCCCGACGTCGAAATCCCGTCCGGGGTGCAGGCCGAGGAGTCGGAACAGCCGTGCGGCGTCCTGGGGCAGGACCCGGTAGGACCAGGCGAAGACGGAGCGAACGGTGTCCGCCTCCTCCTCGTCATCGGTGGCCAGGGCGTCCCACAGAGCGGACTCGTCACGCAGATCCTGGATGAGGTCGGCGAGCGGCATGTGTGGTCGGCTCGCCGCGCGTTCGGCAGCGATGCGCAGGGCCAAGGGGAGCTGGCCGCACAGCCGCGCGAGTTCAACAACCTCCTGGGGATCGTCCTGGGGTCGGTGGTGGACGGTCACGTACTCCAGGAGCTCCACCGCCTCGGCGGGATCGAGGGTACGTACGGTGAGGCGCTGTGCCCCGTCCCTGGCGACCAGGCCGGACAGCCGGTCCCTGCTGGTGATGACGACCGCGCACTCGGAGGATCCCGGTAACAGCGGACGGACCTGGGCGGCGGTCGAGGCGTTGTCCAGCAGGATCAGAACGCGCTTACGCGCCAGGAAGGAGCGGTAGAGGGCGGCTCGGCTGTCGGTGTCCGGGGGAATCGATCCGGCGGAGACACCGAACGCCCGCAGGAAACGCTCCAGCACCTGCTCCGGGGCCGCCGGCAGGCCGGGGCCGTAGCCCTGGAGGTCGACGTAGAGCTGACCGTCGGGGAAGTGCTCGTGGACCCGGTGCGCCCAGCGCAGAGCGAGCGCGGTCTTGCCCACCCCGGCCGTGCCGACGACGACGTGGACCGTGGCCTCCGAGGGCCCGTCGGCGCCCGGCAAGCGGCTGCTGAGCACCTCGAGTTCCCCGGTACGGTTCACGAACCCGCGTACGTCACCGGGAAGCTGTCGGGGCACAGGGGTGCTGAAACGCTCCGAACGCTCCGAGTGGAAGTGCACCCCGCCGCGGACGTCCCTCGCCTGCACCGCGCGGCCGGAGACATCGGACATGCGGGACTGCGTTCCCGCCGACGGGTTCTCCTCGGGACCCTCACCGTGCCGGGGTGTGCGGCTATCGGACACGGGTGGCTTCCGCGTCGGACACTTCGCGGACGAAGTAGTCCTCCAGAACTTCGGCCCGCTGGTGCAGCGCCGCGATCTCGGACCGGCATCCTTCGATGACGGCTGGATCGGTGAACCGGATCGCGCCTTCGATCACGCCCTCCTCGTCGTAGAGGATCCTGTAGGCCACCTCGTCTCCGAGGACGACGATCTCCGGGACGGGATGCTCCCTTTCGAAGGCCGAGAGAGGGTCAGGGGAGATGACACGGATGTCCTCACCGCACTGGGCGCGGACCCGCAGCGAGTGCAACTCCCACAGCAGGTAGGTCGGGAAGGGTTTCTCCACGACCCGGACACGTCGAACCGAGGCTCCTGCCTGGGCGAGGCGGTCGAACTGCTCGCGCAGGGCGGGACGCCTGGCTTCCAGGAGACCCAGGGCGTCTTTGCGCCGGCCTTGGAGGAAGGCCATCCAGCTGTCGCTCTCCGGTTGGTGAAACACCTGCTGCCGTTCGAGCTTCCAGATGGGGGAGTCGCGCACCGACCAGAACCGTGCGCTGAAGTCCTGCCCGTAAGAGGCCTCGTCCAGCCGTTCGCCGGTGAGCCGAGTCATGCTCTCAAGCATCGGGGATATCCGCCTTGGCCGCGATCAACGTGTTGCGAGGTAGGACCACGAGGCGTTCGTCCTGTGCAATGGCCGCACCTGCGGGAAGCCGGTGTTCATAGACCTCCGTCAGATCACGGCCTATCACTGCGATGTCCCCATTATCCAGTTCCCATATATCAGGACATCCGTCGACGTTGTCGGTGTTGCCTAGAATGGTGGGCGAAATTCCCAATCGACGTTTCATTGTCGCTGTGGGGTCGGCTTCCCAAGGGCGGGGCATGGATTTCCTTCCACGTGCTCCGATGGGGCGAGTGTGCGTCTGTGGGAAGAATAACATGATCCGTTAATCGATCGGAGGCAATCTAGGGGTGACTCAGAGGACAAGGCGGCAAGGGGCGGACGCCTCTTTTTGGTGGCCGCTTTCGGTCATGTGAAAGGGCGGACTTTTCTTCACCTCCGCCACTGGAGTCTCTGCGCTATCACACTTCCCCACCATTCGAGGAGTACGATGCCTGCCGAGCGGATCTGGCTGGATGTCCCCTACGCTGAGAAGGACCTGGCAAAGGCGGAAGGGACGAGATGGGACTCCCAGACGCGTCCATCCGAAGCATCGCAGCGAGCCGAGGAGGCCCGGAGGGAGCTGTCGAGGTAGCGGCGCACCGTGGTGATGTGAACCGGGAGCCGCGAGCCAGGTCGAACGCCGAGAGCGCTCGGGGTCGCAGCATCGGGTCCTACCGGGAGAGGAGACCGGAGCGCCGTCAGTCGTTCACGTAGGGGGCTGGATCCGCTGGTGCCAACCGGCTCACACCGGTCAGATGGTGCGGGCAGTCTCCCCGGGGTCGACGTCGAGCACGTGGACGCCCTCGGCCGAGGAGACCACGATCGTTCCGGCGGGGGTGGCCAGAAGGTCGTGCACCCGTGGCGGCACCGACCAGGGGATGACGACCTTCTCCGGGGTGTCCGTGTCCAGGAACAGATGGCACAACCGGCCCGGAAGCTCCTGCGGGTAGTCCTGTTCCTCGACGAGGACGGCGACCGGCCGTCCGCCCCACTCGGTCACCCGCGACACCACCACCCACGGATTCACCCCTGGGAACACCGGCTCCAGATCGGGCAGGGTGACGATGTCCCCGGCCTCGGCGAGGTAGGTGCGCCCGGCCGCGCGGGCGATCCCGACATCCCGGTCCTCGGGGACCGAATTGGCGAGACCGACCTTCCCCACCCAGGAGCCGTCATCCGCCCGCCGTACGTAGACGAAGGGCTTGTCGAGGACGCTGAAGTCGTCGTCCCAGAATTCGACGACCTCTTCGGTGGTAGGCCATGCCAGGTAGCCGTGGTTCAGGGTGAGGCGCTCGCTGATTTCTCGGTAGCGGTAGTGGTCGTAGGCCATGCCGGGGACCGGCTCGCCGGTGGCCAGGTTCACCGCCCGCACCGAACGGTGGTAGGGCCCCTTACCCGCCTCATGCAGGAAGAGCAGTTCACGCCCGCCGTAGTGCCCCAGGGCCAGATAGCACGCGTCATAGAAGTGTTTCCCCGTGTGCGGGCCAGGCAGGGGAAAGGCCTTCAGGGCAGACCCGTCGCGCGCATCGGTGACCATCAGGTTCTTGGACGTGGTGAACGCCAGGACCGGTTCGGGTCCGAGTGCGGGAAGACTGACCAGGTGTACGGGGGAGGCGGAGGAGTGCGCGGGGCCCAGGGGACGGCGGCTCGCCAGGTCGAAGGCGACCGCGAGGACGTTGTCGTTGAGAAGGCCGGATTCGGACTCGTCGTCCACGACGACCAGCAAGGTGTCCCGGACCAGTTGAAGGTGCGCCCCGTGCCAGTCCTTGTCCAGCAGAAGCATCTCCCGCATGAGCCCCTCCGTAGGTTTCGGTTTCCCGGCACAGTGGTGCTCTCCCCTAGCTTGATACGGGCCAGAATCAGGCCTGAGTGGAGACCGGGGCAGCCTCGGATGGTGCGGCAGCCCCCCGGGCCGGCCCGGCCAGAAATCGCTGTTCGGGTCGGGTATGCCGGCTGTGCCGTCACCGAACAGGCGGCCGCGTACAGGGAAGATCAGCTCCCGGTCCGCTTGGGCGGGCGCCCGCGGCGCGGGGGAGGCGGCGCCCATGCGGTGACCTGTTCCTCGGTGAGCCCCAACTGGTTCAGGTAGCCCGCGAACCTCCTCCTCAGTTCGACACCGTCTCCGTGCGCACGGAGCGGGCCGATCCCCACCCCCACACGATCGACCCACGGCAGTGTCTCGGCCAGGCCTGCGAGCAGCGGGACCACGGTCTCCGTGGGGGCCTGGGGCGGTGCCAGGTTCCGCTCGATGATGTCCACCAACGCCCAGGCGCGGTCACGCGCGTCCCACCCTGCCCATCCGAGCATGCTGGTAGCGGCGAGACCGGAGGAGGGGCCGGGAGAGTAGGAGGTGAACCGTTCGTCGGGCATGTCGAACTTGCCCCTGTTGGCCCAGTACGACTTCCTGAGGAAATCGACCGAGGTGAACTTGGGCGGTGATACCTCATCCGATGGATCGGCTTCAGCGGCGTCCCCGAACAGAAGAGGGTTCTCCCGCTTCCAGCGCAGATCCCACAGAAGCGTCCATAGCCGATGTTTGCGCAGGCCAGAGGGGCGGAACCTGAGCGCCGCGAGGAAAGGAACATGTTCCTCCTGGAGCAACGTGGCAAGCAGTTTCCTGACGGTGGACCCGGGGCTGTGCGTCTCGACGGCGGCGATCACATCTGGATCGTTCTCCAGCGCACCGATCAACTCGGAGAGAGTGCGCACGGTCGGCCGGTCGACCCCGTCCGTTCCCCGCGTGTACCAGAGTTCTCGGCTCTCGCACCGCTGTAGGAGCCAGGCGGCGACAGCGGGGCGCCACACGGATTCCCACGGAGGAGTGGTCCATCGGTGTTTGAAGTCGGGTCGTTCCAGCACACGCAGTGCGGGATTGTCGCGCAGGGCGTCGATACGTGCAAGCACGAGCCGACGGTAATCGGACGGCCAGTGGGCGGGTGGGGTCGTGAAGAGGTCGATGGCGTTCCTCTCGAACCACTCACGCTCTTCGAAGGCCTCAGGGTTCTCGTCCTGCGCTTGGGCCAGTGCGAACTCGAAGGCGCGTTCCCCCTGAACGATCCCTTCGGGCAGCGAGTCGAGGGGAACGCGGGGGATGCTCTCCGTGGGGACGAGCCCGTACGACTCGTAGACGCGCCAGTCGAGCTCTTCCTGGAGCAGGATCATGCGTCGAAGAGTGGAGCGCCACTCTTCACCCAGCACCGCGATGCGCTCTCCGGTCGGGGGTGTTACAGGCTCTTCGACCTCGGCGCGTAGCTCCAGGAGCCGCTGCGCCAGAGACCCCAGTTCGCGAGGTAGTTCGATCTCGCTGAGGATGGGCACAGGTAGGTCCACCATCCGGGAGGCGGTGAACTCGTAGATCGCCTCCCAACCGTCCCCCGACCTGAGTTGGTCGCCCCGGGGATTGCCCTTGTTCTGGCTGACCTGCTTCAGCCAGAAACACGCGGTGGAGCTGTTGAGAACTCCAAGAAGGCCCAGGGCTGTCTCCTCAGTGACGGAGGAGGGCAACTCGATGACCGGAGCCGAGTTGAGAGGGGCGTTCGGAACCCGGTTCAGGGCGAAGTGCGTGTGGGTCGCGACCCACGGGAAGATGATCGACCACGAGGACACATCCCGGTTGGCCGTCAACTGGTGCCAGTCGTACCACCTCTCGGGACTGATTCGGGAGCGACCGGCGAGCACGTTCCTATAGGGCCACAGCCGTCTGAAATGACCGGGCAGCTTCCGTAGGTCGACGAGCTCCGTGCGGTCCTCCCATGTTCGGGGAAAGAAACCCTTGAGGTCACTGCGGACCTGCCAGTCCCGGACCTCCGAACCGGTGACCAGGTCGATGGTGGCTTCGGCCTCCACACCCCAACGGCGCATCGACGCAGAAGTCATCGAGAACAGGTCGTCGGAGCCCGTACTCGCGATGTAGCCGATGCGGTGGACATGGTCGCCCAGCAGCGTCTCCGAATGCAGCGACCGGAACACGGCATCGGCTTCAGAAGAACTGAGCCGCCACGGATGGACCCGGAGCTCATACTGCGGACGCTCTTGTGAGGCCGTCCACGCGTCCTCACTGGGTACCGTGTCCAGACGCTCCTTGATGGAGGTCCACACCTTGCCCCGGCTCGGGTCCTCCGGCGCGAAGGGCTCCCCCCGTTTGCCGCTGACGATGGTGACGGTCGCGTCCTGGGACGGCGTCTGATTGCGCCCGGTCAGGATGAGCGTCGGGGTCCCGTGGCCGGGGATGTAGGCGCCGGCGGTGTCGATGACGCCGTCCACCTCCACGCCGGGCAGGAAGGACTCGACCAGGGGCTTGCCGAACTCCCGTTTGGCGAAGGAGTTCGCCATCAGCAAGCCGATGCGGCCCCCGGGGCGGGCCAGGGCGAAGGCGCATTCGGTGAAGGGGACGGTCAGGGCGAAGGAACCGGATCGGGCGCTCGGGTAGCCCTCACGGTAGGCCTCCACCGCTTTCTTGTCCTTCGCAGTGATGTAGGGAGGGTTGGTGGCCACCGCGTTATAGGTGGAGCGGCCGAGCACGTTCGCGGCCCTGGCCGGATACGGGAGAGGGACGCCCTTGGCGGACGGGCGCTCATAAGGAGCGATCGGCGCACCGTGCCCCTCCAGCAGTGAGTCCGCTTCGACGACGAGGACGCGCCACCGCTGTTGGGCTTCAGCGGAGGCGCCATCGGCCTGGCTGATCGCTTCGATCGCGAGTCGGAAGCGGCTGACCATGACGGCGATGGGGCTGAGGTCGCAGCCGTGAACACACGACAGGGCCAGGGCCACGGCCTCGTCCTTGGGGAGGCCCGGCTTTTCGTCGTGGATCCTCGCCACCACCCGTCGGAACGCTTCCAGGAGGAACCCTCCGGAACCGCAGGCCGGATCGATGTAGCGCAGACCGTGCTCAGTGATACGGCCGACATCCTCGAAGGCACGCCCCAGAGATCGGTCGAGCATCAGGTCGATGACGAACTCGGGGGTGGTGAGCAGGGCGTAACCCTTGCGCGAGCTCTCGGACAGGTTCTGGTAGAGGTCACCGAAGTGGTGGGTGTCGATCCCCCCACCGCTGGTCGGGGGTGCGGTCTGCGGGTGGGAGGGTGCCTGGGCCCTGTTCCGCCAGTAGGTCACCAGCTGTCGGGCAGTGGCCTTGTCGGGACGGTGCTCACGCCAAGTCCCCGGGTCGGCGTGGAAGACCTCTGCCAGAACCGGGTGCGCTTCGACCACCTCGGTCACGGCTTGTTCGATGAGCCGTAGCGGATCGGTTCCTGGGGCGTTGACCGAGGGGTCCCCTCGCGTGAGAGCGGTGGGTTGCACGAGCCCATTGTCCTCACAGAAAGTGATGAATGTGGTGGTGAGTGCCCACATCACTGCGGAGTGTTCGGCCGCACCCTCCGCTGCACGGGTGCCGTTCGGAGGAGGCTGCAGGTTCTTCCGGAGCACATGCACGAGGTGGCGGAGCTCCTTCAGTGGCAGAGCATCGTTCATGTTCTCCCGCCTTCCTGTCCGCATATTCCCTGCCTATATGGGCTTTTGGGCCCCTGGGAGAGGCGGTCTCGTCGGCCCACTCCAGTGTAAAGCATGCGTTGAGTGCGGTAAATAGTTGTGCGTGCTGCACCTGATTGCTACTGTGGTCACTGTAGAACCCGCCCTGTGTCGGGCCCCCTCCAGGCACTCCACGTCATCCCCCGTTTCGTTACTCTCAGTAACTAATTCGCGAATAGAGGACACTGCCACATGCCCGTCAAGCTCATCGCGGTTCTCGTCTCCATGGCCCTTGCTGTCTTCTTCTCCAGCGTCTGTGCAGTGATCGCCGCGCTTTTCGCTCGGGAGAGGAAGAAGTCGTGGTCGGTGGCGCTGGGCGCCTCCTTCACCACGATGCTCGCCACCATGACGGTGCTGGTCGCGATGATCGGCGTCGTTATCGCGGCCGTGTGATGGCCGCCCGCCCTGAACCCACGACACCGGGGCCGCTGGTTCGCGGCCCCGGTGTGCCGGGTGGGAGAAGGTTCGATCGGTGGATTGAGGAAGGTGGGGCCCGCTCCGCGCTCAAAGACTCGGACCAGCGCAACGAGGACTCTGATCAAGCGGGTTGGGTGCTCCACCACAGGTGCAGGTGGCCGATCAGCTCGTGCCGGGGGAGTTCGGAGTCGACACTGCGAGCACTGGCCATCTGGTGGGCGACGCGTTGGACCTCGGGTTCCAGTGCTGCACCGCTACGGCGGTCCTGTCCGAGGGTGTGCCGGTGGGCACCAGCTGTCCGGAAGCTTCGAGGCACCCCAGCCGCCGGCGGGGTCCTCAGCGCGCAGGTGGGTGCTGAGCACCTCCAGTTCGCCCACCCGGTTCACGAATCCGTGCACGTCACCGGGGAGCTGCCCGGGTACGGGAGCGGAGTGCGCCGTCGGCCCCTGGCCGTGGAAGTGCACCCCGCCTCGGACGTCCCGTGCCTGCACCGCGCGGCCCGCGACCGCGCCCATCTGCGCACGGACACCGGTACCGGGTCGCTCGTCGGGGTCCTCACCGGGTTCGGAGGGCCTGCGGTCAGTCACGGCTGAGCGCAGCCCCCCTCGACCTCGCGCGGGAAGTAGCGCTTCAGATCCTCACCGGTCTCGTGGAGCGCGGCGATCTCTGCGCGGCACCGTGTGGTGGTGGCGTGGTCGGTGAACCGGACTCCGCCCCGGAGAACACCCTGATCGTCGTACCGGATCTTGTATGTCACCTCGTCGCCGAGCCCGACGATCTCGGGTACCCGGCCACTGTGTTCCCACGCCGCGAGGGGTTCGGGGGAGATGACCCGGACGTCCTCGCCGCACTGGGCCCGCAGATGGAGGGAGTGCAGTTCCCACAGCAGATACCTCGTGAAAGGCTTCTCCACGACACGGGTTCGTCGCAGCACGCATCCTGCTCGGGCGAGCTCGGCGAATTCCTCCCGCAAGGAGGAGCGGTTGTTCTCCAGAAGCCGAAGGGACTCGTCATGGCGTCCCTTCCGGAACGCCATCCAACTGTCACTTTCCGGCTGGTGGAAGACCTGTCGCCGTTCGAGCTTCCAGACATCGGTGTTCCTGAGCGATGCCAGACGCCCATCGAAGTCGTCGAGATAGGGATCGAGCTCCAGCCGGTCACCGGAAAGGCCGTCGATGGTGTCAAGCATCGGGGATGTCCGCTTTCGCTGATATCAGGGTGTTGCGGGGGATGATGATCAGGCGTTCGTCCTCTGCGATGGCCGCACCTGACGGCAGACGCTCCGCGTAGGCGTCGGTCAGGTCGCGCCCGATCACGGCGATGTCGCCGTTGTCGAGTTCCCAGATGTCCGGGCAACCGCTGGCTCTGTCGGTGTTGCCCAGTTCGGCTGGAGACCTGCCCAGCCTCCGCGTCATGTCAGCGGACGGGTCCGCCTCCCAGGGACGTGTCATGGTGGCCCTCCCACGCGCTCCTGGAATCGGGGGCGAGCGCGTGCGAGAAAAATACCACGATGGTTGTGTTGAGCCAGGCTGATTATTCGTCCTCGGCAGCGATGCCGACATGGATCGGAGTGCGTGCCGGAACCCGTCTCGGAAAGATGCGTCTATGCCGGTGAAGTATGCGGATGACGTGTTATTTGATGCCGGTGCTGCGCGCTGATTCGCAGTGGGAACGGTGGTGGCCTGTCTGGCTTCCTTCGGTGGCGTTCGGATTTCCGCTCCGAGAAAAGCGAGCGCAAGAGTCCTCGGTCACCCGTGTGCCCAGATTTCGGGTCTGGACGAAGCTGGAGAGGGCGCCGGCGCCGCTGACCGATCCGGGTGCGGAGGCTCGTCGAAGGGCGAGGGCGGAGTGGGGCAGCCGACGGTCGGTGGGGAACCGCGGTAAGAAGCACAGTGTGGTGGTCGACGGGATGGTGCCCATCGACCACCACGTTCGGCTCAGCGCTGGTCACCCTGACGAAAGCCGTTGACCATGATCCGGTGCGATTCGCCACCCTCGGCGGGGACACCGGCGACCTCGGCCAGGGCGCGGTGTCGGTGTCCTTCTTCGAGGAGGTCGCGATCTGCCGGATGGTCCTGTCAGGGGCCCGCATGCCGCCGCCGTAGCCCCCGAAGGACTTCGCGGCGAGTTTGAGCGATGTGGCTTCGTCCTCGAACGCGGCGTCGAAGAAGGTCTCGGCGTCGGCTGGCTGGGACACCACGAGCGAGAGCGTGAAACCACGGAATCCGGTTGTCGGCTCTTGTGCGGCCCGCAGCCGCACCTGCGAGTCCAGACCGCTACCCGCCCGGGATCCCGGTCACGGGAGTCGTGGCCGTGATCGGCATGGTGGCCGTGGCCACCTCGCCCCGGGGCGTAGGCGACATCGGCCACGAGGTCCGGCGCCGTACTCGCGACGAGGCGATGCCCTGTGGCCGGGCGGCCTCCGCTTCGAGGGTGATCACGGTTCGGCGGGAAGTCGTGCCCGTCCCGTGGTGTCGTAGGTCCTCGCACACAGCACCATGGACGGTATGAGCCATGCCTCCACGCCCCCTTCTGCAGACTCCGCCCCCGACACCGCCTCGACGCCCTCCTGCCAGGTCGCGGTCGACACCGGATTCGTCTTCGCGCGGCGCGATACCGGCGACCTCCTGCTCGACCTGTACCGGCCGGCCTCCGCCGAACGTCCCGTGCCGGTCGTGCTCTGGGTGCACGGGGGCGGCTGGTACGCCGGTGACCGCACCCAGGCGCCGGACCTCGTACGCCGGGTGCGCGCCAGCGGCTACGCCTTCGCGAGCATCGACTACCGGCTCTCCGATCAGGAGTCCTTCCCCGCTCAACTGCACGACGTGCGGGCCGCGATCCGCTTCCTGCGCACGCACGCGGAAGGGCTCGGACTCGACCCGCGGGCGATCGGGGTGTGGGGCGGCTCCGCCGGCGGCCACCTGGCCGCGCTGGCGGGCCTGACCGGCCACATCGGCGCACTGGTCGACGAGGAGGACACCGGCGGCGACCCGTCGGTGCAGGCTGTCGTCGCCTCCTACGCCCCCGTGGACCTGGCCGTCGTGGTCGCCGAAGCCCAGTCCGGGCGCCCGGATGCGGACGCCGCGTCCTCCCCGGAAGGCCGGCTGTTGGGCGGAGCTCCGGCCGAGCTCGTGGACGCGGCGCGGTACGCCTGCCCTCTGACCTGGGTCCACGCCGACGCGCCGCCGTTCCAGCTCTCCCACGGGACCGTCGACGACCTGGTCTCGTACAGGCAGAGCGAGCTCCTGCACGACGCCCTGGCTGCTGCCGGCGCGTCGAGCGAGCTCTACCTCCTCGACGGCTACAAGCACGGGTTCCTCAACGAGGCGGGAGGTCTCGACGGACAGCCCGCGGCGGTGATGGACGACGGCCGCCTGGAGCTGGAAGGGGCGGCCCGAGCCGTGCGGCGCCGTACGGCCGAGCTCGACCCCGACGAAGTGCGGACCACCTTCGGGTTCGCGACCGTGGACGACTTCCTGCGCAGGCACCTCACCCGGCCCGCGTCGCCCGGACCCGTGGCCAGGGATGGGAATCGCTCCCCGAAGCCGTCTCCGTAGCCGGAGAGGTAGGCGCTCTGTGGAAAGGGAGCTGATGGCGTCAAGCATCGCCGTTGTCCGCCGAACGCCGCTCGCGGCCGAGGACTATCCCCCACCTGGGACGCGGGCACGGGCGGCCCAGCCGTCGCGCACCTCTTCCAGCACCGGTGTCAGGGAGCCGGCGCCCGGTTTTCCCGCCTGCCGCCACCGCTCTGCCCATTCCCGCACCCGGCAGGCCGACGAGGGGTCCCCGGCGGCGAGCAGCCGACCGTCGCCCAACAGCGCCGCGGCGCCCTGCCTGGACGCATGGCCCGGCGCCCAACCGCGCGAACCCAGGCCGAACATGCTCAGTCCCTCGAACCCGGCCGCGTACAGGTAGGTGTGCATGTCAGCGGCGGACTCCTCCGGGGCCAGAACAGCCTCGTCCTCCACGTGGGATTCGGAGGCCAGGACCTCTACCAGGGACAGCGCCGTCGTTTCGTCTACCCCGCACTCATTGACCCACGTACCGCTGATCCACCACGGGTTCCCCTCTCCGTCGGTGGTCCGGGCGTGGACACCGCGCGGCGGCACCAGCCACTGGGTGAGCTCTTCGGGGTGCATCTCCACGTACCCTCCGGGCCACAACCGGTCCGCCGTCAGACCCCCGTCCCGGGTACGGCTGGCCCGCACGATGGCGTTGGACCGGGGAAGAGGGGCGATGGTCACCGGTACCACCAGAACCGCATCCGTCACACACTGGTCGGCCCAGCTGCGGTGCAACAGGTCGGAACTGGCCCACGCGATGATCCGGTCGTAGGGTGCGTGCTCGGTCATGCCTTTGGCGCCGTCCCCGGCCACGACGCGGATCTGGTCCGCGCCCCGACGGGCGTGCCGGTCCCGGGCTCGTTCGACCAGGTCCGACACCACGTCCATGGAGACAACTGAGCCCTGTTCCCCCACGAGCTCGCCCAGGAGCGCACCGGAGAAACCCGAACCGGTGCCGATCTCCAGCACTCGCACGCCCGATCGCACGTCCAGCCGCTTCAACCCGGTACGGATGGCGTCGACCGAACTGGTCTGCCGAATGAGGCTCCCGTCCTCGCGCCGGGTGTAGTACTCCTCGGGAACGGACGCGAGAGCGTTCTGGACGTGGTCGTCGGTCACGGTACTCCTCTGTTGGTGGTCGGTCCTGGAACGGACAACGTGCGGTCAGGCGTGAGCGGGCAGGCAGGTACGAACGGGCGGTCAGGTGCGGATCAGGACCAGGTAGGGGTGGGCGTCGAACCCCGGCTCCGCGATCGGGGCGCCCTCGACCTCGATCCAGGAATGTGCGGTGTAGGGCATCATCCGGGCGCCGATACACCAGTCGACGCGGTGGCGCAGCAACAGACAGGTCAGAGTCGAGGCCAGCGCGGTTTCCAGACAGGCGAACCGTACGGGCAGGATCCGGCTCACCGCTCTGACAGCGCCGATCACCATCTCCGCCTGGTGGGTACGCGCCCTTCGGGCCGTGCGCCGGTGTCCGAAGGCAACCAAGCGCAGGCTGACCGAGATCGGGAGCCGGAGCAGGAGCAGCGCCCCCAGACACCCGGCCACAGCGGCTGCCTGGTACCCGGGAGGGAGAGGCGTGCACCTCTCGGCGACGATCGCCATCTGCGTGGAACTCACCGGGACCCTCCTTCCGGGACGGCCAACCCGAGCCGCACCAGCGTGTCGGTCAAGCCGCGAACATCGGCGCGGAGCCGCTCCTCGTTCACGCCCCAGAGACCGGACAGGGCGGAGATCACCGAGCCGGGATCCTCGCCGCCGGACAGGCGTTCCCACAATGTGGCGGCGGAGGGATTGAGGCCGTAGAGCCGGTTCTGCGTGCTGTGCAGGAGTACGGCGCCGTCACGGTCGGCGGCGGTGTACACCGCGTGGTGCCGGCGTAGTTGTGGGTCGGAACCGCTCATGCCATCACTCCGATCGGTATCGGTGCACTCTCCGTACGAGGGGTGGGGAGGTTGTTCCGTCGGGACCGCAGCCACAGTTCGGCGGCCAGGATCCGGTGGAGCTCCGCCATCGGAGCACGGCCCCCTGCCACCGCCAGGTCCAGAGCACGCAGAACCGGATCGGGGCGGACGATGTCTGAGGCGAGCAGGTGGCCCTCACGAAGCAGGACGCGCGCCTCGGCCGCGTTGCGGCGTAGCCCGTGGTACTCACACGCCCCGTAGTCGTCCTTGCTGCGGCGTTCGTACAGTGTGGCCGGGACCAGGTCCTCCATGGCCCGGCCCAGGAGGGGCTTGGCGTTCAAGGCGGTGGCACGTTCGCCGGCCGGAACACTTAGGCAGGCCGCGACCACGCTGTTGTCGAAGTAGGGGGCCCGCGCCCGCACCCCCGCGAGCTCGGCCAGGTGGAGGAAGGACCTCGTGGCCTCGCCGTGCCGGTGGACCATGCGCAGAGCGTGGGCGTCGGCCCCGTCCTGCTCGGGACCCAGAGCATCGGCTCCCAGCCGTGCACGTTCGGCCAGTGCCCCGATCGCCGAGTCGGTGGCCCATCCCAAAGCACCGCCCACCGGAATCCAGGAGATACCTGCTTCGAGTTCGGGTGAAGGAGACAGCGTCTGGGCTCTCCAACCGGGGGAGCGGAGGTGGCCGGCGAGGTCGGCCAGCACGGCCCTGAATCCGGTGCGGGCGCTGCTCAATCCCGCCCGCACCACCCGGTGCACCGGTCGCTGTCGCAACCGTGCCAGTGCGTGGGCCTCCGCGAGGAAGCGTCGGCCGTGCCGCATACGGGCGAGTTCGGAGAGGTAGGTCAACGGTGCGCCGAGGACCACGTCTCCGCCGTCGCCCACCAGGTGCACGCCTTCGCGCGTCGCCGGGCGCAGCCGAACACGGGTGCGGGCCCAGATGAGCGGATCGAGGGAGGGGACGTCGGTCTCCGGGCTCTGGGCGAGGCCGCTGAAGGGCAGGGTGCTGTGGTCGCCCTCGATGACCGTCCAGTCCAGGCCGGGGATCTGTCGGACGATGCGCTCGGCGTGCGTGAGGTCGTCGCCGTTGTGGGCGAAACCGTCCGTGTAGGTCAGGGCGACCACCGGGGAGCCGGCGGAGCTCGCGGCCAGAACCGCGAGCGTGGAGGAGTCCAGGCCGCCGCTCAGGTCGCAGCTGACGTCCGCAGCGTTACCGCACAGGTTCTGCAGAGTCTGGAGCAGGGCCGAGCGGAGGAGGGCCGCGCCTTCAGCGAGTGAGGCCTCCGGGACAGGGAGGTTTCGCGGCCGGAGGGCCGCACGGCCCTTGTTGACGTGCAGTACCTGGTGGGGTCCGACCTGGCTCACCCTTTGGACCGGGCAGATGCCCAGCACGTCCGTGAGGTCGGGAAGGAACAGGAAGGCGGCGATCCCCTCGGTCTCCGGCTCTGCTGTCGGGGTGAGGTTGGGAGAGATGGGAGAGGAGGCGAACCGAACGCTGTGTTCGCCTTGGCGGAACCAGAGGCGGTGGGTTCCGGCCAGGTCTCCGGCCCAGGCCAGCTCAGGGCCCTCAGTGACGAAGACGCAGTAGGAGCCCGCGAGCGAGCCGAGCCGGTCGGCCGCGGTCACCGGATCGGGGGAGTCGGTCAGAATCCGTTCGATGCTCGTTCCGGAGGCGAAGCACGTCCCCAGGAAGACTGCTCGGCGCCGTCGGTTCCGGTGAACGCGCGCGTGGCCGATGAACCGGGGATCGCAAAGATGCAGTTCGTGCCAGAAATCCGAGTCGCCGTGCGTGGTTCGGGAGGGGTCCCTGGCCTCGGATGTGCCGGTGTAGCAGGGTGAAGGGGACACCGTGCTCCTTTTGGAGAGGGTCGGGTGCGGCCGAGCGGCCGCACCCGGTGGGTTCACCAGTAGCGGGAGGTGTTCATGTCCGCGGTGTCCTGGGAACCGGTGCCCAGGACGACCTCTCGGATTTCACCCAGGCAGGTGACGGTCGGTGGCTCGTAGGAGAGTGCGGGCACGTCTTGCCGAGGCTGGGTGACGGTGTCCTGTTCGGACATGGATGTCTCCGTAAGTCGTCCGGGGCTGTCCGGTGGACGGGACCGGCCAGCTTGGCTATTCCAGTAGTACAGGAATATGGTGAGTGCGACAAGCGGATCTCGAACTCTGTGGACGCAAGGGGTGACAGAATGAAGTATTCCATCCATGATGGAATCTACTTCGATCCCCTGGAGGAAACAGATGAAGCTCACCCGGCTTGCTGGCGAATGCCCAGACGGAGTGACCTGCCCTACCGTCTTCGCCAGCGATCGAGGAACGATCATCGTGCAGGGCTACACACTGGCCCCGGGGGACCTCACCGAGATCCCCCTTCCTGAAGGTGAGAGTGCCGTGGAGATCCCTCTGTCCTTGCTGAAGGAGGCCGCACGTGCTCACAGTGGCTGAACTGCTGGGGTTCTTCGACACCCGCTTGACAGAGTCGGCCTTCCGATTGGAGACCCTGGACCAGTACGACGTCGGCTCTGACGGAGGAGACTTCCATCGGTTTGTGGTTGGAGAACCCGAACCCGACTGGGACCGAAAGCGCCCCTGGTTGGAGACATTGCGGACTGAGCGGGACGCCGGCATCCGCAGGCATAGGGTTCGAGTCCTGCGCACCCCACTCAACGACTACCTTCGCTACGCCTGTGAGTGGGGTTATGTCCTCAACGCCGAGGCAGGCGAGGAGATCCACGTCCTGGACCTGGCTGAGCGCGCACTCCCGCCGGAAGTGGTGGACCACGACTTCTGGCTGATCGACGACAAGTACCCCCTGCGCATGCACTACGCCGAGAACGGCGAGTTCATCGGTGCCGAACTCGTCGATAACCTGGGCCGGTACCAGAAGGCCAGGGATGCGGCGCTTGCCGCCGCCGAGCCGTTCGCTCAGTGGTGGGCGTGCCATCCCGAGGAATGGAGAGCCAACCGGACTGTATGACGGCTCAGCAGAACACCTCCGCCGGTCGTGGCGCCGAAGGCCGCGACCGGCTTGCCCGTGCGCTGCGCGAGGCACGCGCCGACGCAGCCGTCAGCGGTGTCAGCGCAGGTCGGGCGGCGGGGATGTCGCAGTCCAAGGTCTCCAAGATCGAGCGGGCACTCCTGCTGCCGACCGTGGACGACGTGGCGGCGCTGTGCCGGGTCTACGGGGTGGCGAGTGAGGAGCGCGCGGAGCTGGTGGCCCTGGCGGAGGGCCTGAGGCAAGAGGCGTCCAGCCGTGTGATCATGGCGCGAGGCGTGTCCCAGTTCCAGCGCAGGATCAACCACCTGACCACTTCGGCTTCGATCATCAGGTCGTTCCACCCGGTCATCGTGCTCGGAGCGCTCCAGACGCGCGAGTACACCCGGTGTGTGTTCAACGATCCCCGCTCCCAGGTCTCGGCGCAGGAAGCGGAGGCTTCGATCGAGGCCAGGCAAGAGCGGCACCGAGGTCTGTTCGAGGGAACGACGCGGCACCACTTGATCGTGCCGGAGGGCGCGCTCCGCTGGCAGGCGGGTTCGGCCGACATCATGGCCGACCAGATCGAGGACATCGCCCGAGTCGTTGTCCAGGCGCACAACGCGGTGGTCGGCGTCATCCCTTGGACCAGGCCCACGCATGTCTTCCCGGGGCACGGCTTCAACATCTACGACGAGGACGCGGTGATGGTCGGGACCGAGACTGCGACAGCCACCCTGACCGGAGCGGCTGACGTCGCGACCTATGTCGAGCTGTTCGGTGAGCTGGAGAAACTGGCCTGTTTCGGGGATGAGGCGGTCAGCCACCTGGAGCGCATCGCGGGGGAGTACCGCCGGCTGGCGCAGGGATGAGGGCCCGACGCGTTCACCAAGGGATGGGTTGGCTGCCCTCTGCGTCAGGCTCATGTGGGGCATGAGGGAATAAATCTCACCAACTGACACAATCAGGTCGAGGGCAGTTGGCAACCAGGGCGACGATGATCAACCACGTCCAGGGCCATCGCCTTGCGCTCGGGGAAGTCCCAGTACTGGCGGTTGCGCTCGGCGAAGGTCTCGGGGTCGGCGTAGGAGATCTCCCAGAGGAAGTGGTGGCGCTTCCGGTCGATCCAGACCCCGCCGGGGGAAGCCGAACTCCAGGCTCAGGGGGACGATCTCCTTCCTCCAGCGTCGGCCCCCTTCGTCGAGCAGACCGTCTCGGGCGGTGTAGGTGCGTACCTGGGTGGTGACGGTCACGGCCCTGCCTTCCGGGACAGTCGATGCGGGACGGCCGCTTGTGCCGCCCCGGCCACGGACGGCCAGGGCGGCACGTCGTTGTGCGACGGGCCATGGTTCCACTCAGCCGGGGGCGGGACGTCCGCCACGCGCGCCTGACACATGGACCCAACCCGGGCCGGAGGGATCTCGCAGCCATGCCCGGTGCTCGCCCGTGGGATCCACGGTCAGCCCGTATTCTGTGAGGTCGGGGCTGCCCTGGGCCCGCCACCATTCGTGGCTGGCGGTGATCTGCTCGCCGAGCCGACGCGGACCTCCCTGCTCCACCCGTCCGTCGGCGTGCAGCCGTGCCCACGAGGGGCAGTCCGCGGTCGCGAGCCACACACAGCTCGGCCCTCGACCGGGCAGGGGCTGGAAACCCATGGCGATGCCGGGATTCATCAGCGCCAGCTGAGGTCCGGCCCCGCCCAACACCAGGTTGCGTGCGTCACCTGCCAGGGTCCACGTCCGCTCGGCGACCGCGTCGAGGTCGGGTGGAGCGCCTCGCCGGGTTCGCTGGTCGCGCAGGCTCATGAAATCGGCGCCGCCGACGAACCGCCCCTGCGCCCGCCTCGCGTCGGCGTCCACCACCAGGCGTGCCATCATCGCGCCGGGAAGGGTGACCTCGGGTGCCCACGGGGCCACGATGACCCCGCCCGGCCGGGTCTGTCCCAGCCACGCCGCCGGCACACGTACCACGGCACAGGTCGCGATGACGGAGTCGAACGGAGCCCCGGGCGGGTGCCCTTCGGCACCGTCGCCGAGGAGGGTCGTCGGTCGGTAGCCGGTCGCTGTCAGGGCGTAGCAGGCTGCTTCCAGCACGCACGGGTCCACTTCGACGGTGGTGACCCGGCCCCGTGTTCCCACCAGTTCGCACAGCAGAGCCGCGTTGAAGCCTGTTCCGGTACCCACCTCCAACACGCGGTGCCCCGGCCGAACCCCGGCGGCCTCCAACATCGCCGCCATCACCGAAGGCGCGGACGAGGACGAGGTAGGGACGTTCGCGGGCCCCTCCCGCCCTTCGTTGACCTGGGTGATGACGGGTGCGTCGGCGTAGGCGTGGTCGGCCCAGCCCTCCGGGTCCGCGTCGCGGTCCAAGGGGGGACCGGTCAAGGAGGGCCATACCCGGTCCGGGATGAACAGGTGCCGGGGCACCTTGGTGAACACCTCGCGGATACGCTCCTGCGTTTTCAGGTTGACGGCAAGCTGCTCTCGTCGTTTCCCCAGGGTCTCGATCCTGGCCCTCACGCCTTTCCCGTCCCCTTGCAGTCGGGGCAGGGGATCATCTGTTTGTCCGACCACGGGCCCGAACCGTCTCCACCGACAAAGACGTATTTCGCACCGTTGCACCCTGAACATGTTGCCATGGCCTCGACACCCTTTCTCTGAGTCCAGGCCGACGCTAGGGAACGGCTCCCGCCATGGGAAGCGGGATGAGCGTCTATGCGCGGAACACTCCACGCTGGCGTGCGCACGTGAATAAAGGTGACTGCGCCGGCCTATTCCTCCGCCAGGGAGTCGATCGCACGCAGTATCAGGGAGCGGGCCTCCTTGCCGTACCTGGCCCCTTGGGCGCACAGGTCGAAGGCCCGGACGTACTGCTCAACCTCGACGGGGTGGGTCAACCGCAGCTCCGCGGACAGAGTCTCGACAGTGACCAGCCGGTCGTCGTGAATCCAGAAGCCGTGCCCGGGGTCGAACACCACGCGCTGGTCGAACGGGATGATGCCCAGTGACACGTTGGACAGAGCCGAGACCGAGGTGAGCCGGTCGAGCTGTTCGGCCATGGAGTCACGATCGGTGTAGCGGGTGCGCAGGACGCCTTCGGTGAGGAGAAAGCGGAACCTCTTGCGCTTGCTGTAGAGCATTTCCTGGCGTTGGAGGCGCTTGCGCACAGCCTCCTCCACCCCGATGGAAACACCGCGAAAGCTCGCGTACCGGTCTATCACCGCCCGAATATAGGGCTCCGTCTGCAGGATCCCCGGTATGACGGTGCACTCGTAGACTCTGCGGTCCCTCGTCCTGGAGTCGCGGTCGCGGACCTCGTTCTGCGGCCCCTGCATGCCCGAACGCTCTTGGACACGCCATTCGACGTACATCGACTCCAGGACGCGGAGCCGATCCACGATCTCTTCGGCTGCCCCGGCCCGGCCGCACGCACCGGCCCATGCCCGCACGTCGGCGCCGGTAGAGGTCTGACGGCCGGTCTCCAACCGGGAGATCTTCGGCTGGCTCCAGCCCACCAGCTCCGCGAGCTGCGCACCGGTCAGACCCGCACCGGTGCGCAGCTCGCGCAGACTTCGCCCGATCTCGTGGCGGGCACGTTCGAGGGAGTAGGACACCTACGCAGTAAACCGCTTCCTGGACACGGGTTCGTAGTCACGGTGGGGTACGGCGTGCGGCCAGGCGATGTCACGCCACCGGCAGTGCTGGGCCACGGCCGCCGGGTCGTCGATGACCTCGTACTCGTAGGGGACGTCGTCCTCGTCGAAGTGCAGGACGCAGACCCAGCGGCTGTCGAAGAGCCAGAAGTCGCGCCGCGGCAGCTGCTCGACAGCCGGATGGTGGCGGGCAAGCCAGCGGATGTCCTCCCCCGCCTCCTCGTTGAATCGGGTGGCGGCGTGCTCCCAGCGGATGTAGTCGCTCAGCGGTTCGCTCACCACGCGGACCCGCTGCCAGAGCTTTCCGGCCCTGCGGGCGTCACGGACGCTGCGGTGCCAGGTGGAGGTTCGGGCGTGCTTCTCCTCGAGGGAGGTGTCGCCGGTGCGCAGCCAGTACTCGAACTCCTGCCGTTCACCGGAGACGTTGTACCGGTCCCGGACCTCCAGCTTCCAGGCGGTGTGCTCGAAGTCGAGGAACTGCCGGGCGAACTCCTCCTTGGTGAGGGGCCTGGTCACGGGGAGTCTTCCTTGTGGGCGAAGCGGAGGAGTTCCTCGGGGATCTCCACCACGGTCTCGTCCTCGGCCAGGTCGTGCAGGTCGGCGAGTGCTTCGGGGTCGGTGACCTTGTACCCCTGCACCACGATGGTGCCTCGGTCGGTTCGGTACAGGGTCGGGCACTCGCCGTCCCGGCTGTCGGTTCCCAGGAACTCCAGGCGCATGGCGTCAAGCCTCTCGGCCAGTCACGGATATTCATGACAGGACCATGATCGGACACGGAAAGCATCAAGACAACTGCTGTCCGTGTCCGAATCTGGCCAGAGGGAACACGCCCAGCGGGCGGATCGCTGGGCGCGGTTGAGGCGGCTCAGGGCCGGCTGTCGCGGGCGGAGTGGAGGAAGGCGGTCCACTCGGCGGCAGGGAAGGGGAAGAGCCCCTCGGCGGGGTTCTTGGAGTCCCGAACAGCCGCGCCGCTGGGCAGGTCGGCGATCTCGACACAGTTCTGTCCCTGGCCGCTGTAGCTGCTCTTCCGGAACACCAGCTCGTTGGTCATCAGTCGCTCTCTAGGGATTTCAGGACGTCAGCGATGAACTTCGCGGACTGCGCAGTGCTCATTGCTGAGCCCTGAGCGTCGCTGAAGGTAACAGTATGTTGTTCCACTTCGTCAGCTTCCTCCAGGAAGAGACCACCAGTGGCAGTCTCGATGAAGACGATGGGGAGGTCCAGGGGTTCAGGGAACTCCAGGATGCTGAAGGGTGCGATCAGGGCGTTGTGGGCTCCGGTGGAGAAGAGCAATACCTGTAGGTCGATGTTCGGCAGCTTCGCCATGTGAAGCAGGTGGCGCATCTGCTCAACCATGACATCGGGGCTGCCCATGAAGCGCCGGAGCGCTGCCTCATCCAGAACTACGCGGAGCTTCGTCGGGTTGAAGCGGGTCAGGATCTCGCGCCGAGCCATACGTGCCTGAGTACGGCGTTCGATCTCCTCTGTCCCCGTGTACCGCCCGCCTTGGAAGACTGCATGAGCGTACTCAGGAGTCTGGAGCAGACCGGGAATGACGGACGACTCGAAGGTGCGGATGGTTGATGCCTCCGCCTCGAAGTCCGGGAGCGACTGAGGCCCGAACACCTCTCTATATTTCGACCACCAACCGCGGACTTTAGCGTCCCTGGCCAGGGCGTGAAGAGCCTCGCGCTTGTCGGAATCGGTGACCTGGTACAGGTCCAACATCTTGTTGAGATCGTCAGCCTTGACCTTCTGAATCTCGGCGTTCTCGATCATGCTGAGCTTGCCAGCTGCCCAGCCGAGCAACCTGGCCGCGTTCGTAGACGTGATGTTGGCTTCCTCGCGAGCACGCTTGAGCTCGGCTGACAGGCGGCGACGGCGCAGCGTAGGGCTGTGGGAGCGTTGCATGGCCTCAGTCTAACCAAAAAAACTTGATCCTCAAGTTTTAGTGTTGACAAGCTTGAGGCTCAAGTTTTAAGGTCGTGAACATGGCCAGTGATCAAGGGGTCACCCAGAGTCTCTGCTGGTCAGGCTACGCCGTGCCCCTTCCCCGCTGTTCGGGAAACGCGAAGGTCTCACTCCTGCGGGCACGCAGCACCCTCGTTCTCCTCCACATGCAAGGAGTCTGTTCGTCATGCCCGCAATCGCACCCATGCCCGCGCTGCCCGAGGTGACTGTTCCGCTCGGTGAGCTGGTTCCGCCCCGGCGCCGCCACTACTTCACCGGGCGGGTCGACCGTGCCCACTACAAGGCCCGGCGCTACGACTTCGGCGGCTCATCCCAGTACATGCCGCTGGTCCGGGCATTTCTGGGCACCTGTGCTGCCGAACGCGACAGCGACTATCGCTACCTCTTCACCCTTCTGGGCAGCGAGCTCGCCAACAACGCGCTTCGGCACTCCCGCTCCGGACAGCCCTTCGGCGTCTACACCCTCATCTGCCAGCGAACCCGCGCCGGTCTGCGCCTCACCTGCCGCGACCAGGGCTCCCTCGAAGACAGGAAGAGTGCTCCCGGGCGACGTTCCCATCTGGCCCCGGACCCCCACGGACTGAACCCGTCCGCCGAGTCCGGACGTGGCCTGGCCATGGTCGACGCCCTGGCCACCTCCTGGGGCGACAACGGCATGTGCGACTACCGGCAGGTCTGGTTCTTCCTGGCCTACGACCTGGCCGACAGCCTCTGGAACGCCACCGCTTAGCCGTCGACACTGCCGCACGCAGAAGGGCCCAGGAGAGCGCGGCAACGCTCTTCCCGGGCCCGCAACAACCCTGAAGTCCGCACACTTCCACATGCTCAGAAAGCAGGATCGATGACGAATTCTATCCCCGGCCCCCGAACCTCCAGCGAACCGCTGTACCGGACCTGCCCGCCGCTGCCTCGCCGCAATCCGCTCGTCGGCCCCTACTGTTCGGCCTGTGAGCACCCGTCCTGTCGCAGGCGCCGGGCCGAGCGGCTGCCCCGCCTGGGCGGGCACCGCTCCGAGTTCGCTCGTGAGCACGCCCGAGCCGCCGCCGTTCAGGGTCGACACCGGAACCTGGTCATCTGGTTCGGTGAGCAGACCCTGTCGTACTGGGTGGCCTCGGCCGACGGCCTGACGGAAGTCCTCGACCTCGAGGCATCGGGGCTTCTGCTGCCGAGGCCCGCCTACCACTGACCTTGGTGACGCAGTCGGTGGCGGCCGGTTCCTCCGGGCGGAACGGTCGCCACCGCATTGCTCCTTGGTCAGGACACGGGTATCGGATCCGCCAGGAGAGTGGGGCAGGGGTCAGGAACGCCGGTCTGCGGGTTTTCCGGGGCGCAGCGACTGGATCGCCTCCCTGTGGCTGCCAGCTTCCAGAAGGCCCAGCCGTTGCGCGCGGTACTCACACGTTTGCCAGGGGGAAGCAGCGAGTTGGCGTGTTTCACTACTGCCCCGGCCGCGGGACTGGGGTTGTCGAACACCTGGCCGTTCCACGGAGACGAGACGATGCCGAGCCTGTGCGTCGCCGGTTCGAACCACCCCTCGACACGATGCTCCTTGTAGGAGGCGTACACGGGAACCTGGGTACCTTCGTTCGCGAACCCCGGGAACGTCTCCGTCACGGACAGTCTGGTCAGGAGCCGGGCGATGATCTCACCCTTGCTGATTCCCTCCCAGCCGGCGAGGAGCTCGAGCTGGCGGTCCGTGCTCTGTGACACCTCCACGTGGGGCATGCCCCCAGAATCCCAGACATCGACCCTCCTGGTGAATCGTCCTGTCGTGGTCCTCGTGTGCCGCTCTCCCCATGGGGTGTGTCTACAGTGGCCGCATGTGGCCAGAGTTCCGAAAGGGACTTTGGTCCCGGCTCAGTACGCAGGTCAGCGGCGATAACCTGGGTCCGCAGACCGCGCGTTCCCCCGGCTCCCGCGCGGCCCCCGGCGGCATTGGCAGGCGCGCAGTGAAACCCCTGACTCCCTCCGACCCCCGCGTGCTCGGCGGTATCGAGATCCTGGGCAGACTCGGTAAGGGCGGCATGGGCGTGGTCTACGCGGGCCGCACCGACGACGATTCCCTGGTCGCGGTCAAAACCCTGCATGTCGGGAGCCTCGACCAGAGTGATCTGCGCGAGCGGTTCGACCGTGAGGCCACCGCCCTGGGCATGGTGCAGGGGCCCGGGGTGGCCTCTCTTGTGGAATCCGGACAGGACGACGACGAGACCCCCTGGCTCGCCCTGGAGTACGTTCCCGGACTCGACCTCGCCACCTATCTCAAGCGGCACGACCCCCTGGACGCGGTGACCGGTATGGCGCTGGGGCTCGTCCTGGCCGACGCGCTCACCGACATCCACACAGCGGGCCTGCTCCACCGTGACCTCAAACCCGCCAACGTCATGCTCGGCCCCGACGGCCCCAAGGTGGTCGACTTCGGCCTGGTCGCCATCGGCGGCGCGGGCGGCGACCTGACGCACACCAACCTCCGCCTGGGTACCCCCCGGTTCATGGCACCCGAACAGTTCACCGCCCCGACCTCGGTGGGAACCCCGGCTGACGTGTACGCCCTCGGGGCGCTGCTGGCCTACGCCACCTCCGGCCAGTACTCGTACGAGGGCGCCACCCCGGATGCTCTGGGTTACGCCGTGGCCAATGCGGACATCGAACCGAACCTGTCCGGGGTCCCCGCCGGACTGCTCCTGCTGGTCACCGCTCTGATGGCGGTCAAGCCGCAGGACCGGCCGAACCTGGCGGACGTACGCGCGCAGCTCACCGAGCAGCTCGCCGCCGCACACATGTCACCGGCAGCGGCCCGCAGCCGGCTCGCGGAGCGAACGTACGTCCCGGGTACGGGGATCACCGACGAGGTCCCACCGACCAGGCGGCACGCTCCCGTCACCCGGGTGGAGACGGTACCCCCGACAGTCGGGAGCGGGACCGGCCGGCGGGCCGGGATCGCGGTGCGCACGGCCGAGCGGTTGCGCAAGGCCTATGCACGCCCGGGCGCCGCCTGAGAGCCTGGTGGCGCCCGGGGCCGATCTCCCCCGACAGTCCAGTGCTTCCCGGCAGTACTGCAAGGTCCGAGGACCCGCCCCGCCCGGTGATCGACGGGCACTCGGTAACACGGGAACCCGATAACAAAGTGCTCCCGATCGCCGCGTGTGCGGCGGATGTGTCAACCGGGTCCGTGCGGGGCGCGTGATCTCTCGGAGGGCCTCGGGCCACACAAGACGCAGATCGGATCGCACAGCCGATCCGCATATCCAGATTCACAGCGGACAGTGAGGGTCGTTGAAGTGACCGAAGGTGCAGGCACGACGCAGACGAGCCCGTTCGCCCCCGGGGCCCGGGTGGAGGTGCGCGACGCGGAGTGGATGGTGCGCACCTGTACCCCGGCCGCCTCACCGGTGGACGGGCACATGGTCAGGGCCGTCGGGGTGTCGGAGTTCGTTCGCGGTGAGGACGCGGTGTTCTTCACCGGCATCGAGGACGTCACCGCCCTGGACCCCGAGCGGACCAGGCTGGTGCACGACGACTCCTCCGGGTACGCGCGCAGTCGCCTCTACCTGGAGTCGGTGCTGCGCCGCACCCCGCTGCCCCAGTCCGAGCGCCGACTGGCGATGCCGGACAAGTTCCTGCTCAAGGACCTCGTCTACCAGCGCCGCCCCGCCGAACTCGCGCTCCGGGAGCTGCGCCCGCGCGTGCTCATCGCCGACGTGGTGGGCCTGGGCAAGACTTTGGAGATCGGCCTCATCCTCGCCGAGCTCATCCGCCGGGGCCGGGGCGAGCGCATTCTCGTCGTCACCCCGCAACAGGTCCTGGAGCAGTTCCAGCAGGAGCTGTGGACCCGCTTCGCCATCCCGCTGGTCCGCCTGGACTCGGTGGGCCTGGAGCGCGTCCAGCGCGACATCCCCGCGGGCCGAAACCCGTTCCTGTACTTCAAGCGCGCCATCATCTCCGTGGACACCCTCAAGAACCAGGGCAAGTACGGCCAGCACCTGCGCAGCATGCACTGGGACGCGGTGGTCATCGACGAGTCGCACAACCTCATCAACGAGGGCAACCTCCGCAACCAGCTCGCCCGGCTGCTGGCCGCCCAGACCGATGCCCTGCTCCTGGCCTCCGCCACCCCGCACAACGGCAACTCCGAGTCCTTCGCCGAACTCATCCGCCTGCTCGATCCGGCCGCCATCGCCGACCCGAAGAACTACTCCGCCAAGGACATCGAGCACCTCTACATCCGCCGCACCAAGGTGCACCCCGAGGTGCGCGCTGAGATGGGCGACGACTGGCCCGAGCGCGGTCCGTCGGTGTCGGTGCGGGTCCCGGCAACCCCCGCCGAGGAGAAGGTCTTCACCGAACTCACCCGCGTGTGGCTGGCGGGCGAGGAGCGCGAGGGCGGCGCGGTGGTGCGCAAGGAACGCCGTCTGTTCCCGTACACCCTGCTCAAGGCCTTCCTGTCCTCGCACGTGGCCCTGGCCGCCACGGTCGAGAACCGGATCAAGACCATCACCTACACCGGTACCGGGGCGCTCAAGGACGGTGAGGACGAGCGCGAGCACAAGGCGCTGCTCGACCTTCGCGATCTCGCCGCTGGGATCGGTGACGCCGACTCCGCCAAGTTCAAGGGCCTGGTGGACCAGCTCCAGGAGATCGGGGTGAAGGCTAAGAGCCCCACCCGCGCCGTGGTCTTCTCCGAGTCCGTGCCCACCCTGGAGTGGCTGAACAAGACTCTGCCGGGCAAGCTCGGACTCCAACCCGAGCAGGTGGCGCTCATGCACGGCGGCCTCTCCGACACCGAGCAGCAGCGCATCATCAGCGACTTCGCCCTGGAGACCAGCAAGGTCCGAGTCCTGGTCACCGGTGACGTCGCCTCCGAGGGCGTCAACCTGCACCGCCAGTGCCACCACATCGTCCACTACGACCTGCCGTGGTCGTTGATCCGCATCGAGCAGCGCAACGGCCGTATCGACCGCTTCGGGCAGAAGCACCGCCCCCAGTTCCGCGCCCTCGTCCTCACCTCCACCGTCGAAGGGGCCAAGGACGACACCAGCGTCGCCGAGAGACTCCTCGACCGGGAGGAGAAGGCCCACCGGGCCATGGGCACCGCCGAGACGGTCACCGGCCTGTTCAGCGCCAAGAAGGAGGAGGACCGGCTCATTCAGGACCTCCTCAAGGGCCGCACCGTGGACGAGTCCCTGGACGCCACCCACCAGCAGCAGGACGAGGACACGGGTTGGGCCGGAGACGTGCTCTTCGGCGACGTGGGCGTGCCCGAGGGAGAGGCCGCACCGGAGCGGGCCCCCGAGCCCCAGCTCTTCGACTCCACCGAGGAATTCGTCCGCGCCGCGCTGAGCACGGTCGCGGGCGAGGTCTCCGTCGACGAGGACGAGCGCATCCTCGCCTTCGAACCGCCCCGGGACCTGGCCCACCGCCTCAGCGCCCTGCCCGTCGACTACCTGCGCGATCTCAAGGTCAAGGAGCGCCTGCGCGTCACCTTCGACCGCGAGCACGCCCAGAAGCGGCTCGACGAGGCCCGCGCCACCAAGACCACCTGGCCGGACACCAGCTATGTCAGCGACCTGCACCCGCTGGTGGAGTGGCTGGTGGACAAGGTCCAGGTCCAGACCCACCGCAACGAGGCCCCGGTCATTCGGGGTGACGTCGAGGCCCCCGTCTTCCTCGTCCAGGGCACCTACTCCAACGAGCTGGGCCAGCCCACGGTGGTGGAGTGGATGGCCGTCACCGGCCTGCCCGGCCAGCCCCGGGTGGAGGACATGTTCGAGGCCGTTCGGAAGGCGGGTGTGGGCCCCGGGATGGTCAATACCGGCCAGGCCGGTGACTTGACGGGGATCCAGGTACTCGTCCCTGCGGCCGTTCGCGCCGCCCGAACCCACCTGGCCGAGCGCAGTGCCGAATACGACGCCCGGATCAAAGAGGCCCTCACCCGGCCCCAGCAGCGGCTGGAGCAGTGGCAGCAGCTCAGCCTCGAGGGGCTGGGCGAGGACCCTCGCGGCCGGCGGAAGAAGGAACGGGTGCACGACACCTACGCCGAACAGCAGCGCCTGATGCGCAGGATGAGCACGGTGGGCGAACCGCTGCTGCGCGTCCTCGCCGTGGTGAAGGGGGAGAACTGATGGGTTACGACTCGCTGGCCAACCGGGGAGAGTACTTCTCCGCCCACTACCTGGCCGAGGTGCTGCCCGCCAAGCTCAAGGGCAAGGACGGCCCCTTCAAGGGCTGGACCGAGCTGGAGAAGCAGGAGAACGCCCGGGCCCGGGATGAGAAGAGGAGCCCTGAACCCGTCACCCCGCGCATGGGCCTGCGCCGGCTCAAGGCGCAGTACTTCAAGGTCCGCTCCGCCCTGGCCGACCACGTCGAACAGGTGCGTGAAGGGGCCGAGCCCAGCGAGGCCGAGGACCAGGTCCACCACAAGCTCCTGCACGCCCTCCACCGGGATGTGCTCACCGCGCTCGGCTTCAGCCCCAAGGAGGAGCCGCTGGAGCCGCCCTTCCCGCACGGCGACGACCTGGTCCCGGTTCGGCTGGCACTGTACGAGGGCACGGTCGCCGCCGTCGAGTGCGGCTGGGCGCCCGACCCTGACTCCGCCCTGGACGAGAACGGCGCCGGCTGGCTCATCGACCCGGTGGAACTGGGCGGCCGCGAGCAGATCCCCCTCGGCACCAAGCTGGTGTCCTGGCTGTTCGCCCGGGACGAGAACCTGCGCTACGTGCTGATCCTTTCCGGGGGCGTGGTGACTCTCGCCGACCGCTCGGTGTGGGGCGAGGGCCGCTACCTCGCGGCGAGCCTGGACACCGCGCTCGGACGCAACGACACCGACGAACTCGGCACCATCGCCGCGCTCTTCGGCGCCCAGGCGCTCCTACCCTCGGAGGAGGGCGGCACCGAACCCATCGCGGCGCTCGTAGATGCCTCCCGCCAGCACGCCGTAGGGGTGTCCAAGGAGCTGCGGGAGGGGCTGCGGGACTCGGTCGAGATCATCGCCAACGAGGTCCTGGCCCGGTTGCGACAGGAGGGTGTGGACCCCGAGCGGATCGACACCCGCTCCAACCGCACCTTCGCCGACGAACTGGCCCGCCAGTCCCTGCGTTACCTGTACCGGATCCTCTTCCTGCTGTACGCCGAGGCCCGGCCCGAGCTGGGCGTGGTGCCCGCCGACGACGAGGCCTATGTCCAGGGCTACAGCATGGCGCGACTCGGTGACCTGGTCGCGGGCGACCTGGTGGGCGAGGAGGCTCGGCGCAGCACGCACCTGTACCAGTCGTTGGACCTGTTGTTCCGCATGGTCAACGAGGGCCACAACCCGCGCGGGCACCAGCTCTCGGAGGCGGAGGCGGCGGGGCTTTCGGAGGGTGACGGGCTGCGGTTCGAGCCGCTGAAAGCCGACCTCTTCGACCCCGAACGTACACGGTTGATCGGTACTCGGCTGCCGCACCCGGACGACGACCCGGATGAGCCGGACGTGCGGACGCTGGACACCCGGCTGCGCAACGAGGCGCTGTACCAGGTGCTGCGCAAGCTGATGATCTCGCGGGGCAGCCGCAAGGGCCGGGGCGGGTTCATCTCCTACGCGCAACTCGGCATCAACCAGTTGGGCGCGGTGTACGAGGGGTTGATGTCCTACACCGGGTTCATCGCCCAGGAGGAGTTGTACGAGGCCGCCAAGAACGGTGACTCGTCGGGCGGCTCGTGGATGATTCCGGCGTCCAAGGTCGACGACTACAACGATGACGTGTGGGTGCGCGTCAAGGACGAGAACGGCAAGGTCACCAAGGAGAGCCCTCGGGTTGTTTACAAGCCTGGTTCGTTCGTCTACCGGCTGGCCGGACGTGACCGGGAGACCAGCGCCTCCTACTACACGCCTGAGTCGCTGACCCAGCTGACGGTTCAACTCACCCTGCGGGAGCGCCTCGACCAGAACGGCGAGACGACTCCTGCGAGGGAGCTGCTGGAGTGGACGATCTGTGAGCCCGCGCTGGGCTCGGGTGCCTTCCTCAACGAGGCGATCAACCAGGTAGCGGCCGAGTACCTCAAGCGGGCCCAGGCCGAGCGCGGCGAGGAGCTGGACCCCGAGCGGTACACGGTGGAGTTGCAGAAGGTCAAGGCCTATATCGCCCTGCACCGGGCGTACGGGGTGGACCTTAACGGGACTGCGGTGGAGCTGGCCGAGGTATCGCTGTGGTTGAACGTGATGTACCCGGGCTTGCAGGCGCCGTGGTTCGGTCTGCACCTGAGGCGCGGCAATTCACTGATCGGGGCTGGAAGGAGGTTGTACGACCCCGAGACAGTGAAAAAGGGCGAGTGGCTCAAGTCCCCGCCGCAGGATCAGCCGTTCCGGGACGGTGACATCAAGGCCGGATACATCCACCACTTCCTGCTGCCCGCCCAGGGCTGGGGAAGCGTTGCTTCGGAAAAGGAAGCGAAGAACCTCGCTCCTGAGGACACCGCCAAGCTGAACGCCTGGCGCAAGGCGATGCGCAGGAAGCCGAAGACGGTTGGGAAGAAGTCCCAGTTCCGGCGGTTGCAGGAGTTGTCGAGGCGAGCGGAGTTCCTGTGGGGCCTGGTGATCCGGCGCCTGGAGCTGTCCGAGCGTGAGATCAGCCGGAGTGTTGATGTCTATGGCGCGGATTGGATCGATCAGCCTGAGGACGTCATCCCGCGCGAGGAAGTACTTGCCAACCTGACCGAGAAGGGCACCCCGTACTGGCGCCTCAAGACTCTGATGGATGCCTGGTGCGCGCTGTGGTTCTGGCCAGTACAGAAGGCCGGGCTGCTGGATGGTAGCGACGAGGTGTATGAGCGCCTGGACAGCACACTGGACCTGAGCGGCGCCGGGGGAGACGGTTCACTCTTTGGTGAACCCCGAGAGAGCTTGCCCCTGTCCGAGGTGGAGAACTGGCTCAAGTTTGCCGAGGCCCTGCTGGGCAGCCACGACATTCCTGTTGATTCCTTGTTTGGAGAGATCGAAAGCCTCTCTGAGCTCGATGATGCCGAAGACTCCCTGTCTGGCCTTATGGGAATGAAGGATGAATTTCGGCTGGGTGAGGCCTTCCCCTGGCTGCGGGAGGTAGAGAATATCGCTGAACGCCACGGATTCTTCCATTGGGAACTCCAGTTTGCTTATCTCTTTGGCAATCGCGGTGGTTTCGATATTCAGGTTGGCAATCCTCCGTGGGTGCGCCCTCAATGGCAAGAGGATTCTGTGCTATCTGAGGTTGATCCCTGGTTTGCTTTGGTTGAAGGCGCTGGAGCTGGCCAGAAGGCTCGACGCAAGTCAAGCGTTCTGAATGTTAAAGCTAATCGAGATTTCGCCTTGAGTCAGATGGCGGAGGTTATGGGAATGGCAAGATACCTTAGGGGGGAGAGTACCTATCCTCTTTTGGCTGGCACTAAGCCTGACCTGTATCGCGCTTTTATGTGCAAGACCTGGGGATCCCAGGCCCTCTTTGGCGTTTCTGGGTTGATTCATTCTGATACGCATTTCAATGGACCCAAAGAGGCTAGGCTGCGAGCCAGCGCCTATCGCCACCTTCGGCTGCACGTGCATTTTGTAAATGCTGGCAATTGGGCTTTCGCTAGCCCTGTTGGGCGAAGTAAAGAATTTGGAATGCATATTTATGGGAAGAGTTCTGAAGTTCATTTCCTTGGTATGAACTGGATCTATGACGCTTCTGTGGTGATTCCGTCACTCTCTCATGCTGGGGGAGGGGAGGTTCCGGGGGTCAAGTTTGAAGGAAAATGGGACCTGCGCCCCCACTTTTCTCGAGTTATTCGAGTTAATGCGAACCTTCTCGAAGAGTGGCGCAATGTCTCTTCAGGGGTAGGGACTCCCGTGGAGGAGGTTCCCCTTTTGCATCCGGTTACTACTTCTGAGATGGGGGCTATTGGTAAACTTGCAGACTTTGAGGGAAAGTTGTCTGGCAAGAACCCTCTAATTACTATCGGATTTGATGAAGCGAAGGCTGTCAAGGAAGGGCTAATTCGACTGGGTAGTTATCGCCCTAATTCTCTCGAAGAGGTCATTCTTCAGGGGCCTCACATTGAGCCTTCGACCCCCTTTGGCCAGCAGCCGAATATTCCGTTCAGGCATGCAAAAGACTGGATTTCGTGGAATCCAATAAAGATGCCACAGTCTGCCATTCCTGCGGCAAACTACGAGAGGGCATGTGGGAAGGGTGAATATTTTTCTAGTCAAGCTGTATGGAATGGTCGAAGGTGCTCAGAGTACTATCGGCTGGCCTGGCGTAGGAGGGTTCCCTCTGATACCGAGAGAAGCCTTTCTGCGGCTCTCATTCCGCCTGGGCCAATGCATGTTCATGGAGTCCAATCACTATGGATGGGAAATATTCAGAGTCTAGTTCTTGATGTAGGGTTTTGGTCGTCTCTGCCTTTGGATTATCTTCTTAGGATCACTGGGCGCGATGATTTGCAGATGACGGAGGCTCGTAATATGCCTTCGCCTTCTATGGGTCATCCATTGGAGGTTGCGCTTCTTGTGCGCACCATGAGACTGAATTGCCTCACCAATGCTTACGCACCTCTGTGGTCTGAGCTCTATGACGACTCTTGGAAGCAGGAGACCTGGGCGGTCGATTGGCCTCGCCTGTCGCCCCTGAGCAACGTCAGCCCTGAGTGGGAGTACGCCTCACCTCTGCGCACCGAATATGAACGCCGTGCTGCCCTGGTTGAACTTGATGCTCTTGTCGCGACGTGGTTGGGCATGAGCGCCGAAGAGCTCGTCGCCATCTACAAAGCTCGGTTCCAGATCCTTGCTGGGCGCGATGACCGGACCTGGTTTGACGCGAACGGTCGCAAGGTCGCGGAGGACCGGTATGCCTACGGTCACGGGCAGACCAAGGAAGACTTCGTCCATCTCCAGAAGTATCTGGACAAGGACGATCCCACCGACACAGTCCCCGACGGGTACACCGCGCCCTTCTACGAGGCCAAACGAGAAGACGAGTACCGCGAGGCGCACGCGTACTTCACCGAGATCGTCGAACGCGCCAAGCGTGACGGCACCTGGGACGGGGAGGTCTGACCATGCAGCCCACGCTCGCCGCTGCCGAGGTCAAGCGAAACATCACCCAGTACCTCGCCACCACCTTCGCGCTTGCTGACGAACCGGTGCGCGAAGGCCTGGAAGCCTTCTTCAACGACCCTGCCCAGGGCATCTTCCGGGGGCCCTACCTCCGTGTGCGCACGCCCTTCCGCACCTCGGACGACGCCTGGCGCAGCCATCTGGAATGGCACCCGCCCGGGTTCACGCCCTTCCTGCACCAAGCCCGGGCCTGGGAGCGTCTATCCACGCTGAACGGCCCCGCCGAGCCCACCCTCATCACCACGGGCACCGGCTCCGGTAAGACCGAATCCTTCCTGGTCCCCCTCCTGGACCACTGCCGCCGTGAGCGCGCCAACGGCAACAACGGCATCAAGGCCGTCCTTCTCTATCCGATGAACGCGCTCGCCACCGATCAGGCGCAGCGGCTCAACGAACTCCTGCTCGACCCGGCCCTGTCCCAGGTCACCGCCGGCCTCTACATCGGCGACACCCCGGAGACCGGGTACCCGCGTGTGAGCACCGCCCGCGCGCAGATCCGGCGCCAGCGGCCCGACATCCTCATCACCAACTACAAGATGCTCGACCTGCTCCTCCAGCGCGAGCAGGACCTGCCCCTGTGGAAGGACTCCGCCCTCACCTACGTGGTCGTGGACGAGTTCCACACCTACGACGGCGCGCAGGGCACCGACGTCGCCATGCTGCTGCGCCGCCTGGCCGCCGCCACCGGCAACTCTCGCCCGGGGTACCCGCTCGGTGGCATCTGCCCGGTGGCCACCAGCGCCACCCTCGGCCAGGACGGGCCCGATGGTTCAGGCGGCCCCGGCTCATCCGGCACCCCTGCCGCCAAGGACCACGACCCCACCGCGCGGATCCGCGCGGTCGCCTCCACCGTCTTCGGTACCGAGTTCGGTCCGGACTCCGTCGTGGGCGAGGATCGCCTGGCCATCGACGAGTTCATGGACAAGCTCGAATACGCGCTCCCGGTGCCCGACCCGGTCAAGGTCGCCACCATCCACGACCCGCACGGCGACCCCACCGCCATGGGGCGGATCATGGCCGAGTTCACCGGCCGCGACGACCTCAGCCCGCGCGAGCTCGGTGCGGTCCTGCGCAAGCACATCCTCACCAAGGCCGTCCTGAGCACCCTCGACGGCACCGTCGCCCCCATGGCCCGGGTCCTGGACCAGCTCCCTGAACGCGGAGCCTACGCCTGGGGCCGCGCGCTGAGCAGCACCCCCGAACTCACCGCCGAGGCCCTGGCCCGCTATATCGCGCTGCTCTCCATCGCCCGCCACCCGGACACCCCCGAGGGGGAGAGGGACCGTCCCCTGGTGACCATCGAGACCCACCTGTGGGTCCGCTCGGTCTCCCGGCTGCTGCGCGCGGTCGCCGACAAGCCCTCCTTTGCCTGGCACGGCGAGACCCTGCCCGCCCTCGGCTCCGAGACCACCACCTCCGACCTGGGCCGGGTCAGCCTGCCCGCCGTGTACTGCCGCCACTGCGGCCGCTCGGGATGGGCCGGGATCTCGCAGGAGTCCGCCCCGGCCGACCTGGTCACCGAGCCGGACAAGGTGTACCGGGGCGCGATCGCCGGCAAGAAGTTCGTCCGCCCCCTCATCCGGGCCAGCCGCGCCGAGGCCAAGGAGAACCCCGCCGCCACCTTGGTGCTGCGCTCCTCCGGCAACCACGTGCGTCCGGTGGACCTCGCCACCGACCTCGCCAAGCACGAGGCCGGTCAGCTCGACGGCGTGTTCGTGCTCGCCGACATCGCGCACACCAAGGACGCGTTCCGGGCGGCTGAGAACGACCGCTGCCCGGCCTGCGCGGCCGACCAGGGCACCCGTTTCCTCGGTTCGGGTCTGGCCGCGCTCGCCTCGGTCTCCGTCACCGAGCTCTTCACCGGCGGCCAGCTCGCGCATGACGGCCAGACTCCCAAGACGCTGATGTTCAGCGACTCGGTACAGGACGCCGCCCACCGGGCCGGGTTCATCTCCAACCGCTCCTACACCTTCTCCGCCCGCGCCCTGCTCGCCGCCCGGTTGCGCGAACACCACGAGGAGACCGGCGGCGCACCGCTGGACCTCAACGACCTCATCGCCGACACCGTCGCCCGTGCCGAGGACCCCGCCTACCTGGCCTGCGTGGTCCCCCCGGACATGCACGACCTGCCCGGCATGGACCGCCTTCTCGCGGGGGAGAGCGCCGGCGGCACCCGTGAGTGGGATCTGGTGGGGGAGCGGCTGGCCTTCACCTCCGTGCTGGAGTTCGGGCTGCGCTCCCGGCAGGGCCGTACCCTCGAACTCACCCGGACCGCCGCCGCCCGGGTCCGGCTGGACGAACCAGAGCGGATCGCCGCCCTCGCCGCAGACCTGCTCCAGCACAGCGGAGAGCAGATCGAGGGACGCCCCTCCCCGGCAGTCTTCCGCGGCTACGTGCGCGGGCTCCTCGAACGCCTGCGCACGCGGGGTGGAATCAGTCACGAGTGGCTCGAACCCTGGATCAAGAACGTCGGGGTCAAACGCTTCGGCACCATCTGGGGCAAGCGCCCCGACGGCATGCCCGCCTTCCCCCGAGGCCTGCCCGCCCCGCGCTTCCTCACCGACGACCGCAAGGAACGCAGCGAGTTCGACTCGGTCGCCGGGCGCGGCACCTGGTACCAGGACTGGACCACGCGCTGCCTGAAGCTCCCGCCCGACGCCGCGCCCCGCTACCTGCGCCGCCTCCTGGAACTTCTCCACGAGGAAGGCGTGCTCACCCGCACCGGAACCGACGCGGGCGTCAACGTGTACGGCCTCACACCCGGGCACGTCCAGGTCCAGCTCCTGGACGACGAACAGGTGGCCACCGGCGGGTTGCGCTGCCACGTGTGCAACTGGCGGCAGAGCGTCCACCCCGACCAGTCCGCCGACTGGGCCGCCGTGGCCTGTCCCCGCTACCGGTGCACCGGCCGCCTCGACGTGGACGAGGACCGCCGCTTCCGCCACGACTACTACCGGCGCCTCTACCGGGAGGCCCAGCCCTTCCGGATCACCACCGCCGAGCACACCGGCCAGCTCACCCGCGCTCAGCGCGAACGGGTCGAGGAGTCGTTCAAACGCGGCAGCCGCTACACCGACCCCAACGTCCTCTCCGCCACCCCCACCCTCGAACTCGGCATCGACATCGGCCAGCTGGACGCCGTGGTCCTGGGCTCCCTGCCCACCGGTCCGGCCAACTACGTGCAGCGCGCCGGCCGCGCCGGACGCCGCTCCGGCAACGCCTTCCTGCTCACCCTGGTCGGCCGCCGCGCCCGCGAGCGCTACTACCTGGAGGAGCCGCTCGACATGATCGCGGGGCAGATCGCCCCGCCAGGCAGCTTCCCCTCCGCGGTGGAGATCCTGCGCCGCCAGTACGCCGCGCACCTGCTCGACCTCGCCGCCCGCGGCGACCTGCCCGGGGTGCCCGCGCTGCCCGGCCGCGCCGCCGACCTCTTCGGCGAGCTCGGCTGGCTCTCCGGGTTCACCGAGAGCGCTCTCGCCCACGGCGACCGCCTCGTCTCCGGCTTCCTCGACCTGTTCACCGGGGCCGGACAGGACGTGGACGACATCGCCGCGGGGCAGCTGCGCCACTACGCCACCGTCGGCCTCAAGGAGACCGTCACCCGGGCCGAGGAGGTCTGGGCGGCCCGCCTGGCCGACCTGCGCGAGCGGGTGGAGACCGTCGGCCGCTCCATCGATGCCCTCATCGAGTCCGACCCCGAGCAGAAACGCCGCAAACGCGCACTCCAGGCCGAACGCAACGCCGTGCGCAGGCGCATCGGCGAGATCGGCCGCACCAGTGCCCACGGCGCCCTGGTCGACCTCGGTGTGCTGCCCAACTACTCCCTGGTGGACAGCGCCACCGAGCTGGAGGCCACCCTCACCTGGGAGGAGCGCAACGCCGAGGGCGACCGCGAGTTCCGCAGCGAGGTCCGCGAGTACAAGCGCCCCACCGCCCGGGCCCTCACCGAGCTCGCCCCCGGCAACCACTACTACGTGCGCGGCTACCGGCACACCGTCGACGGCCTCGACATCGGCTCGATGAACCGGCCCGCCTGGCGGGACTGGCGGGTCTGTCCCGCCTGCGGATACGTGCGCACCCACGACGCCGCCACGGACACCTCGCCCTGCCCCCGGTGCTCCAGCGCTGTCATCGCCGACCGCGGCAGCCTGTACCGGGTCCTGGAACCCACCCGGGTATATGCGCGCGACCGCCGCGACGACGCTCTCATCCGGGACGAGCACGACGAACGCCAGCGCGTCTTCTACGAGACCGCCACCGCCGTGGACATCCCCGAGGAGGCCATCGCCCCCGGCGCCTGGCGCCACACCGGCCGCGTGTTCGGCGTGGAGTTCACCCGGGAAGCGGTCATCCGCCGGTTCAACCTCGGCGCCCTGCGGATGAACCGGCCCGCCACCGTCACCTTCGCCGGGAACGAGGTCACCCCCACCCCGTTCCAGGTGTGCAGGGCCTGCGGCGGCGCCACCCTCGACGAACCCACCAATGCTGTCAGCGACGTTCTCGGCAGCTCCTACGACTCGCGTCCCGGCTACCACCGGCCCTGGTGCCCGCAGCGCCGCGGCGACCAGGTGGAGCACGAGAAGATCGTGCTCGCGCACTCACTGCGCACCGAGGCCCTGCGCATCCTGCTGCCGGTGGCCACCGTGCACACCGCCGAGCGCATCATCAGTTTCAAGGCCGCGCTCATGGCCGGGCTCGCCCGCGTCTACGGCGGGGCCCTGGACCACCTGGCCGCCACCGTCGCCGCCATGCCCGACCACGAGACCGGCCACCAGCGCCGCTACCTGGTCATCCACGACACCCTGCCCGGCGGTAGCGGCTACCTGAACCCCCGTGCCGGCGCCGAAGGCATCCGGGAGATCCTCACCGCCGCCCGCGAGGTCGTCGCGCACTGCCGCTGCCAGGGCGACGAGGGCCGGGCGGCCTGCCACCGGTGCCTGCTCGCCCACGTCAGCGACCGCGAGTTCCCGCACGCCGACCGCGCGCTGGCCGAGGAGATGCTCGCGGACCTGTTGGACGACTGGGCGACCGACAGCATCGCCCGTACCGATGACATCTCCCTGTGGAACCAGGTCGAGAGCGAACTGGAGGCCCGCTTCCTCCAGGCTCTCCAGCGCTGGGCGAAGACCCCCGACTCCGGCCGCTCGTTCGAGCTGGGCGGCAAGGTCAACGGCCGACGCAGCGCCGTCCTGCGCCTCATCGGCGGCGACGAGAAGGTCATCAGCTGGGAGGTGCTGTTCCAGAACACCATCAAGGGCACCCGCCCCGACGTGGTCTTCCGTCGGATGGACACCAGCCGAGACCAGGTCGCCCTCTACCTGGACGGCTACTCCTACCACGCCTCGTCCCAGCACAACCGGATCGCCGACGACGCCGACAAGCGCGCCCGGCTGCGCGCTCACGGCATCACCGTCTTCCAGGTCAACTGGGACGACCTCGACCACCTGGACGGCAAGAAGGTCCCGCACCCCGCCTGGCTGCCCTACGGGCCCAACGGGCGTATGCAAGCCCAAAAGTCCTACGGGAAGCAGGGCGGTGACCCGAAGGAGCTCGACGCGACGGTCTGGAACAGCCCAGCCGAGACCCTGTTCGCCTACCTCGGCGATCCCGATCCGAAGCGCTGGGCCCAGCGGTCGCAGGCTGCCGTCACAGGAATCATGCGGACGGCCGGGGCCGAGAAGACCGGCGGCGGAGCCGTCGAACTCGCACCGCACATCACCCCTGCCCTGCGCGGCGACCGGCTGCCCGGACCGGTCGGTGGTGCGGGCTGTGTCCTGATCCGCGGCGCCGACGACGCCGGATGCCGACTGGTACTCGTCGCCAACCAGGCCGAGCGCACGTTCAGCGCCTTCACGGTTCTCGATGACCGCAAGGAGACCCTGGCAGGTGGCGGCGACGACCACAAGCGCCGGTGGAAGGCCTGGCTGTACTGGGGCAACCTGCTCCAGTTCCTCACGCACGAGGGCGGCGACGGCGGCCAGTTCGCGCTCAGCGCCCTGGGCGCGCTGGACGCGACCGTACTGTCCGCCGTCGGCGGCGACGGCCTCGACGACACCCTTGCGCTCCAGCCGATGGACCCGGCGGCGGTGGAGGCGCTCTTCGGCGACACACTGGCCAGCACTCGGGTACTCACCAGCGACCTGGAGCGGGGCCTGGTCACCCTGCTCACCACCACCGCTGCCGACGGCTCGGGGCCAGGCGCGACGACGGGTACGGGGGCCGCTGCTGTCGAGCAGCCAACCAAACCCGCTCCCGTTGAACACACGATGGACGTCACAGTCGACCCCGCGTGGGTCCGGGTACGTGAACTGATGGACCCGGACGAGCCCGGACTGGAGAGCCTGGCCGAGGGACTCCGGCAGCGCGGCGCCCCCGCCCCCGAGGTCGGATACGAGCTGGGCAAGGGCATGTGGCCCGCCGAACTCGCCTGGCCCGCCCGCAAGGTGGCCGTGGTGCTGTCCGAGGAACTCATGGGCAACGCCGACGACAAGGCACGCGGCGAGGCCGCCTACGCCGAAGCGGGCTGGCATGTGCGGGAGGCCGACCAGTGGGAAGTGTCCGAACTGCTGCGGATACTGGGCGCGGACAGCGGTGCGACCGGCGGGCACGGTTCCGCCGCCGGTGACGACGACACGACGATCGCGAAGGGATGAGCGTGCAGGACAAGGCCACGCTGCGGCTGCTGGACAAGGCCGACAAGGAGATCCGCAAGCTCCCCCGCAACGTCAAGGGGGCGCTGTACGACTTCCAGTACAAGTTCCGGGAGAACCCCGCCAACCCCACCAACGGGTTCAAGCAGCTCAAGGGTGAGCGCCTGTTCTCCGCCAGGGTGGGGGAGTACCGCGCGATCCTCTTCCATGTCGGCAACCAGGACTACATCCTGGTCGCCCTCCGTCCGCGCGGGCAGGTCTACGAGCACCTGGAGCGGTACCGCTTCGACATCAACCAGGTGACCGGCGCCCTGGAGATCTTCGACGTGGTGGCCTCGGAGGAGGCCACCGCAGCCGATCCCGCCGCCCCGGCCCAGGCACCCGACACGGAGGTCGTTCCCGAGGCCGAGCCCGCCCCGGCAACCGGTGCCGAGGTCGATTCCGTCCCGGAGCCCGGAGATGAACCCGAGGAGACCGGTGGGCCGACGCCCCGTCCGCTCCTTGCCGATTACACCCAGGAACAGCTGCGCGAACTCGGTGTGGCCGAGGGGCTCGTCTCACTCGCCCTCAGCATCACGACCGAGAGCAGGCTCCTGGGCCTGGTCGAGTACGCGCCTCGGCACACCGAGGAGGTTCTGCTCGCCCTCGCCGACGGGCGCGGTTTCGACGAGGTCATGGAGGAGGTCACCCGACCGGTCGCGGCCCCCGAACCCGTCGACACCACCGACTACTCCGCCGCCTTCGCGCGCCCGGCCACGCGTGTCACCACCTCCGACACCGATCTCCGGCAGGTTCTCGAAGACGACTTCGCCGCGTGGAAGGTGTTCCTGCACCCCACCCAGCACAAGCTCGTCAAGCGCGATTACAAGGGTCCGGCCCGCGTCAGCGGCGGTCCCGGGACCGGCAAGACCATCGTCGCCCTGCACCGGGTGAAACACCTGGTGGAACAGCTGGGCCCCGGCTACACCAAACCTGTGCTGCTCACCACCTTCAACAAGAACCTCGCCGCGGACCTGCGCCACCGCCTGCTCGACCTCGGCGGGCCGCAGCTCTTGGACCGGGTCGACGTCGTCAACATCGATCAGCTCGCCTCCCGCATCGTCAGCGAGAGCGACCAGGGCCGCCAGCGCCGACGCTCCATCAACGACCATCAGGCCGCGCGGGAGTGGCAGGACATGCTCACCGAACTCGGCGAGCAGAACTGGGACGCCGACTTCCTCAACGCCGAGTGGAGCCAGGTGATCCTCGGCCAGAGCGTGCGAACCCGGGCCGAGTACTTCCGGGCACGCCGCGCCGGTCGCGGACAGCGGGTGAGCCGTGCCCAGCGGGCCGAGATCTGGCAACTGGTGGAGCGGTTCACCATGCGCCTGGAGGAAAGGGGCGTGTGGACCTTCCGCCAGATCGCGGAGGCCGCCGCCCGGGTGGAGGGCGACCGGGCCGCCAAGATCGCCGCCAACCGCGAACGCGAGGCCAGGGCCGGTGGGCAGATGCTGCACCACCAGGACCAGTCCCACGCCAACCTGCGGTTCCGTTACAAGCACGTGGTGGTGGACGAGGCACAGGACCTCAACCCGGCGCACTGGACGCTCCTGCGTGCGATGGTGGACCACACGGAGAACGACATCTTCCTGGTCGGTGACACCCACCAGCGTATCTACGGCAACCAGGTGTCCCTGAGCAGCCTGGGCATCAACATCGTCGGGCGCTCCGCGCGGCTGACCCTCAGCTACCGCACCACCCGCGAGATCCTTGGTTCCGCCCTGGGACTGCTGGGTGAGGAGACCTGGGACGACCTCGACGAGGGCACAGACACCCTCCGGGGCTACCGCTCGGTCCTGCGAGGGCCGCGGCCGTCCTTCCACGGGGCCGGCACGTGGGAGGCCGAGATCGACGACCTGGTGGCGCGGATCGGAGCGATCAGGGAGCAGGCGCAGACCGAGGGGAAGTTCGCGTCCATCGCGGTAGCGGTGCCCCATCGCGACATGGTCGGCGAAGTCGAGCGCGGACTCGTCAGGGCGGGGATCAGCGCCGCGTCCCTGCGCCCCGAAGGGCCGCCCGCCGGCCACGAGGAGTCCGTGCACGTGGGCACCCTGCACCGGTACAAGGGACTGGAGTACCAGCACATGATGGTCGCCGGCATGACCGACGGCCTGGTACCCCACTCCAGTGTGGACCGCCACAAGGACAGTGACCCGGCCCGGTACCGCCGCGAGCTCCAGATGGCCCGGTCCCTGCTTTTCGTGGCCGCCACCCGGGCGAGGGACTCGCTGCTGGTGTCCTGGCACGGCGAGCCCAGCAGGTTCCTGCCCCCGAACGCCACCGCTCTGGCAGCCGCGTCCGCCGAACCGGCGAGGGAGAAGGGGGCAGAGGCAGAGGAAGTGAACCTGGGCGACGGTCTGTTCAAGCCCCCGAACGCGCTGCTGTAGGACGATCTGACGCGGACGGGACCCGACTTCGTGACGGAGGCGGGTCCCGTCGGGCTTGTGCGGGGCCGGACACCTCGTTCCCCGCGCTGGCGCGTACCTTCCCCGGACCGGGCGAAGGTCGACCGCTCCCGAACAGCCGACCGTGTGTCAGTGCTCCACCCATCGTGGTGCCACCTCGGCCGGTACCGATCATGAGGAGGAGCGCGCCCGGTCAGCGGTGACCACCACGGGTCGCCGTGGGCATCGGCGAACCGCGCGCCGACGCCGTACGGGGCACCGGCCACTGGCCGAGCACCCGCAGATACATCTCCACAGACCCGTCCGGCCACGGCCATGAGGTGCTCCCGGGTTTCTGACCGAGGTTGTACAGGTGCGGACCAGAGCGGCCGGAACCAACGGCGTTCCTTCTCACGGGGTGGCTGCCGGCTGGTGGTTCTGCCGCGGCGGTCCACAAGATCGGCGAGGGGAGCAGAGGTCGCGGTGGACTCTGCGTATCAGGCTGCTTTGAAGACCTTGTCCAGGTGCCAGGCAAGGGCGCCAGGGGCGGGGCGGTCCGTCTTTTCCCTGGGAAGGAAGACGGCCTTGTCTGCCAGCTCCGCGTACTCCTCGGTGTCCGGAAAGTCCTTGTGCAGGCGGGGACTCACTCGCACTTGCATCTTCGGGCTGATGCCGATGTACCCCAGGTCGAAGAGGGTGTGCACATCAGATCTCAGGAGCATTCCGTTGTCGAGCCGGTGCAGTCCTCCCTGGGAGACCGGGTGGATGTGAGCGGCCTCCAGCACTGGACGTACGCGTCGGCCGGAGACGGCGCACTGGCCTTCATAGGCGTCCAACAACGCCAGCTTGAACGCTCCCTGGCCCATGCGACGGCGGGTGGGACGGGCCTCGCCGAACATGGGGCCGTGGTGTTCCCAGGTGGTCGTCACGGTGGTCTCGTCGTCGACGAGGGTCTCCGCAGGGCTCCGCGCGAGAACACGGTCGACGATGGGGGCGAAGTAGTCGGTGTGCTCGGAGCTGGTGATGTCCTTGTAGGTCTTTCCCTGAACGAGACCGTAGGACCAGTCCGGGGGAGGGCCGAAGGTCTCGTCCTCGGGCAGGAACACCGGGGCGCGCAGCATGATGCAGCCGATGAGCGGGTCTTCCCCGGGGAGGATGGGTGGCATCTTGTTTTTCGCTCGGTACACGTTGATCGCCTCGCGCACCGCGGACAGGCTGCTCCTGCCGTTGCCTTCGCCGAAGGCCGCCCATGCCTCGGACAGGGGGACGAGCGCGAACCCGCTGAGGAGGGCGCCGCCCACGATCCGGTCGTGCGGCTTGTGGGTCTTGAACAGGAACAGGTCACCGGGGGAGAGCGCTTTGAAACTCTTTCCTGAGGGGCGCCAGAAGTTGATCTCCTCCAGGTGGGGGCGCTGGGCGAGGAAATCGGCCCAGGACTTGTCAGTGACTCCGACAAAAGCCTTCATGTCCGACATTGTGGAGCAGGTATGCACCAGCGTGCGCCGGTGAGCGGGGTTGCCGCGTCTCGTGGCGAAGGCGCGTGTGTGAAGGCCCTGGAGGAGGTGGGTGCGCTCGCGTGTGTCCACATCTGGCCAAGTCCGCAGACCGGGAAAGATCGTCGTGCTCAGCGGTGGTGCTCAGCCTGGAGTCGGCGAGAGGGTCAAGGGTTGGGGTTCGGTCGCCGGCTCGACGGTCACGTGGGCGGTGTGCCGCCGATCGTCGCGCGCTGGTGGTCGGGGCCCGCTTAGATGTCGGCGTCACGGCGGGGCAGTCGTTCCACGGGGCAGGGGCCCCTGCTGCCGTGGCAGGTGTCGGTATCGCCCGCACCATGGATGTTCAATTCACATTGAGTAATAAAAGGAGCAAACTGGTACGAAGCGTACTTTCGTGCATGGGGTGCCGAACTCCGTGCCGGGGGAGGTGTGGTCCGGTGGACACGTTATTGCGGGTCCTGGTCACGGAAGAGGGGTCACCCCCCGACCGTGTGGACGAGATGACACGCCAGCTCAGACGCGAACTGCTCCAGCTCGACGTGGACGACGTCGCACCGGCGCGAGGGGGAGAGGCGCCACCCGGAACACGCGCTTGGAGTGTGGCGGAGACCGGAGCTCTGCTGGTCACCATGGGCCAGTCCGCCACCGCCCTGCGAGCGGTCGTCGACGCCGTCAGGAACTGGCGGGCCCGCTGCCGCGAACGCCCGGCCATCCGGCTGGTGATCGACGGGGACGTCCTGGAGATCTCCGAAGCCACCCCGGATCAGGCCGCACGGTCGTTCAAGCTCTTCGCCGACCGCCACTCGTCCGACGGAGCCGGATCATGAACGGCATCCGGAACGCCCTGATCGTCGCCACCGACACCTACCAGGACGACGGTCTGGAACGCCTGAAGTCGCCGGGTCAGGACGCGGTCGCCCTGGCCGACGTACTGCGGGATCCGGAGGTCGGCGGGTTCGAGGTCGAGGTCCTGCGCAACGAGCCGGCGCACGTGCTGAGCAGGCGCGTGGACGACTTCTTCTCCGACCGGAGCAGGAACGACTCCCTGCTCCTGCACTTCTCGTGCCACGGGCTGAAGAACGACTCAGGAGAACTCTTCTTCGCCGCCGCCGACACCGTTCCCCGGAGGCTGTCCTCGACCGCGGTCTCGGCCGACTTCGTGCGCAGGAGCATGAACGAGGGAAGGGCGCGCAACGTCGTGCTCTTCCTCGACTGCTGCTACGGCGGAGCGTTCATGACGGGTATGGGCACCCGCGCGTCCGGCAACGCGAACGTGTTCGACTCCTTCTCCGCAGAAGCATTCGACAGTGGGCGCGGGTGGGCGGTGATCACTGCTTCCAGCGCCATGGAGTACTCCTTCGAGGGCACAGAGTTGGCCGACGACCGGCAGGTGCGGGCCTCGGTGTTCACCCGGGCGCTCGCCGTCGGGCTGGCCTCGGGTGAGGCGGACCTGGACGCCGACGGACGTGTGTCGATCAACGAGCTGTACGACTACGTCTACGACCAGGTCCGCAGGGAGAATCCGCACCAGACGCCCAGCCGTAGCTTCCACCTGCAGGGCGACGTCTACCTGGCCCACAGCAAACGGCGCAGGACCGACACGGAAGGCCTGCCGCAGGCGTTGAGGTCCGCGGTGGCGAGCCCTGACGTCTTCACCCGGCGCGGAGCGGTACCCGAGCTCCGCGACCGTCTGCAGAGCCCGGACCGGGAGGTCGCCGAGGTGGCGTGCCAGGCACTCCACGGGCTGGTGCTCAACGACATCCGGTCGATCGCGGACGAGGCCTCCCACGCCCTGGACGAGGTGGCGGTACGCCCCTCACCAAGGGTGCTGGACTTCGGCCGGGTGGTCCAGGACTCGCCCGCGCCGCACCGCAGGGTTCAGCTCCTCGGTCCAGCGCTGGCACACGAGTGCGTTCCGCATCCGAGGGAGCCCTGGATCCACGTGGTGGAGGTAACGGACGGACTGGACGTGTCCGTCGACACGGCGCGGGCAGGCAGGCTGGAGGGCCCTCTCGTGCTCGAGGGCAGGGCCGGGGACGCCTCGGTGTCCGTCCGCGTGGAAGTGGTGCCCGCTCCAGTGTCCGCGGAGCCCGTCCCGTCGTCGGCACCGCGACCGACCGGGGGCAGCAGGGTGCAGGCCGCCGCGCCGGCGCCACCCGAGTCCCATGGCCCTCCACCTGTGCAGCGATCCGCGAGCGGAACGGCTGTCGGCCCTGAGGTCCCCGGACCGCGGGCGCCCGTCCCCGGAGCACGGGGCTCACAGGCCCCGCCCACCGCTCGGCCGCCCGCCGGCTTCGGTGAGCGCCTGGCGGCGCGGATCATCGACTACGTGATGGTGCTGTTCTTCGCCGTCATGGCGGTCTTCGCCGTGCTGGTGGTCGCGTCGATCCTGTCGGCTCCGACCAGTTCCATGGACACGCTGGCCAACATCGTCCTGGGCCTGTTCTTCCTCGGGTGGGGTGTGCTGCTCTTCTTCTACGACTGGATCTTCCTCCGGCACCTGGGAGCGACCTTCGGCAAGATGCTCCTGCGGCTCAGGGTGGTGGACGCGGCCGATGGCGGAAGGCTGAGCCGGGGACAGGCCGCGGGCAGGGCCGCGGTGTTCGGTCTGCCGCAGTCGATCCCGTTCATGGGGCAGCTCGTGGTCTTCTTCGAGTCGCTCGCCGCGCAGGGGAACCCCCGCGGACAGGCCCTGCACGACAGCTGGGCGGGCACCGTGGTGGTACGGACCCCTCCGGATGCGGGGCGCTGACGGGCGCCCCCCTTGCCGACCGGGTCCTTCCGTCCGGAACCGGGCGGAGCAGGTCGCACGGGCCGTGAGCCGGTGAGGGTTCGGGAGCCGGTTTCCCGGTCGGAGCGGAGCCAGGAGCCCTCGGCCAGTACCCCGGTCCCCGACCGTGCGCGGGACCGGCCGCCGGGCCTGTGGAGAACCGCGGGCGGGGAACCGGGTTCTCTGCCACCATCGGTGGGATGGAACCCGACCCCCGGCACATGCGCGCGCTCGTCGGGTCCGAGGACGCGCGAACCGTCGACCTGAGTGTGCGCGGAGTACCGCTCACGGCCGTCCACCGCCCCGTGGCGGAACAGGCCCGCCTCCGCTCCGGAGGCAGGGCCCTAGGTTCACGGTTGGGTGTCTACCAGGTGCTCCAGGCGCTTCCCCTGGGTTCGTGGGTGCCGGTGGACGCCCTCAGTGAACGCGAACAGGCCATCCTCCCGGCGCTGCCCGCCTGGACCCGGATACGGAGGAACGGGTGGATCCTGCGCCTGGCGGACACGCCGGTGCGGCTCGACCTGCTCGTCACCCGGGGGGAGAAGTGGCTCGACGCCCTCGACCGGGCCTGTGCGCTCGGCGCGGTCGCGCCCCGGATGGCTGTGTGTGACTCGCTCGGCGAGGACCGCGACCGGGCGTGCTGGGAGGCGGACTACTACGGGGTGGGGTTGGCCGTGCGCCACGGAAGCGGGCTGCGGGTGCTGGTCCGTCCCCGTCATGGGGTCCCCGAGCCGGCTGCGGCACTGCACTGGCGCCTCGCCGAGCGCGTTCACCGGGCAGCGGAGGAACTGGGCCCCCAGTCCTCGGAGTCGGCCCAGTAGCGCAGGGCGGCGGAGGCACCGAACGTGTCCTCACGGGGCGAGATCTCCCTGTTGTGCCACTCGTACTCGTTCAGAGCCCTCCGGCACATCCCCTGCCACCGCGACCTGACGTCTCCGGGCGAGGTCTCTGACGCGAGCTCCCGCCACCACCGTGACCAGAGCGCCATGTTGTGGGCGTGTGCCGCCTTCCTGTCGGACGAGTCCTGGAAGTCGCTGAGCGCTCTGCCCGCCTCGCCGTTGCTTCGCGCTTCTCCCCATTCGACGCAGGGCGTGCACAGGCACCGCCGGGGGTTCCGCAGGCGTTCGGCGAGTGTGGAGCCGTGGAAGTAGCCCATCAGGGCGGGCAGGATGACGTGAGGGCTCGAATCCGTCCCGGGCCTGCCGCCCTCCGTTCCCGGGGGCACCGCGTGGCGGACCGACGAGGTGTCGCCGACGGAGGCGAACGGCGCTCCGCACGCCATCGCCTCCAGCGCGGCCAGGTCGGTCCGGAGCAGGGCGGTGTCCGGGCAGGCACGGAGGACCTCCCTGAGCGCACTCGCCCGCCGCCTCGATTCCAAGGGGTTGTTCCGGGCCCCGAGGATCAGTGCCTTGGGCGCACGGACGCTACGGAGGGCGGCGATCAGGTACGTGCGGCGTTCGGTGAGCCACGCCGCGTCGACGGGCGCCGCGAAGACCACGGTCGGCGCGTCCGTCCCGTTCATCTGCCGGACGGCCGCGGCCAGTGCCCGCTCGCCCGCATCGTCGCACCGCAGGTACCTGGTGGGCGACAGAACCAGGTCGGCGGGGGCCGCGGTCCACTGTTCCAGGGTCGCTCCGAGGCCGGTGCGGCGCGTGTCGACATAGTGCTGCGGTTCTGTGGTGAACGGTTCCTCGGCGGTCGCGTAGGAGCTTTCGTAGGCCGACGGGTCCAGAACGACCGGACACGCATGGGCTGTCCCGGCGATGAACTCCTTCGCCCTCTCGCGGGCTTTCCCGCCGGAGAACACCACGCCTCCGGCGACGGCCGTGACATGGCCCAGGGGCGCGTGTCGGACGTCCTTGACATGGAGCAGGACGCGGCCGCGCACGGCGGCGAGGGGGTCGGGTGGTGCGTGGCCGACGGCTGGGAGAGGCCCGGGGGTGGTGGGCACCGTTTCACCTCGTGGTTCCGCGTGGGCGTTCGCCCGTGCTCTGCCCGCCGGGTGTTCCCCGGAACCCCGCGTGACCGGTTGAGGCCACCGAAGTGAGAGTGCTGTGGCTGCTGTTGCTCCGGAGGTGTGCGCGTGGTGGTCGGTGCGGAACAGGGCCCGGTTCCGTGATCGCCTCCCGTGGTCCCGGGGGCGCAACCGTCATCGGTTCAGGAAACTCCTGGCGAAGAGTAAAAATCCATGGTTGTCCATGTAATTCATATATTTCACATTCGGCACTTGAGAGGTTTCCCTTTTTCGATTGAATTCATGTGTCGAACTCCAGGCCGGTGTCGGCCACCGTCGGAGGTCTTCTGTCCCTTGTCCCGTGCAGTTCGACTGGCCAAGGATTGCTGTTATGGCTTCCAAGACGAAATCTCGTGGTTCTCTTCGCTACTGGGGCGTGGCGGTTATAGTTTTCGCCCTTTTCGGTTGGTTCCTGCCGGAAGTGGGGCCGATGTGGATCGTGATCGCCTCCGCGGTCTCGGTCCTCTACGTCTTCTTCCAGATGCCGCTGCCGTGCGGTGCCTGGAACAGGGGGGAGAAGACGCGGTGCCGCAACAACTCCCCGGGCTGCTGCCGGGGTGTCATATCGAGCAGCACCGGTGGCAGACGGCCAAACTCATGCTGCGCAGCGGTGGGTGGGGAGAGCTCCGTGCCAAGATCTTCGCCAGCTGGAAGAGGTCGCTCCCCGCACTCGTCACCGCCGCCACCATCGTGTCCGGTGTCGCGGCGGTCGCCCAGCTCGCGGTTGCCGTGGCCGTCGCCTGAACGCCGAGCCCCGGGCGTGATCGGGACGTCGCCCATCGGACCCCTGAGGTGATGGGCGGCGCACCAGGACACCCACCGCTCAGGAGGCGTCGGTGACGCGCTTGCCGTCCCCGTCCTTGACGATGGTGAAGGCGTCCACCGTCTCGCCGTCTGCGGTGCGGGCCCGGTACTCCAGGGTGTCGCCGTCCACCGCGACGTGCTGGAAGGTCTGGGTGTCCTCGCGCTGCACCTGGACCCGGGCGCCGTTGTCGGTCCAGTTGTCCTCGCCGGCGTCGTAGGTCTTGGGACCGGCCACCGAGACCACGTAGACCGGGCCGGTGTGCGCGCCGGAGCCGCCGTCCTCGCCCTCGGCCAGGACGCCCCGGGTGTAGGAGTGGTCGTGGCCCTGCAGGACCAGGTCCACGTCGTGCTCCTCCAGGACCGGCAGCCACGCCTCGCGCAGCGGCCCGTTGTCGCGTTCGGGGTCGCTGGAGAAGACCGGGTGGTGGAAGGTGACCACGGTCCACGGGTGGGGGTTGTCGGCCAGCACCCGGTCCAGCCAGTCCCGCTGCGTGTCCAGCCACCGCTCGGGGTCCTCCGGGGCGGCCTCACGGTAGTTGGAGTTGAGCACCACGAACCGCACCCCCTGGTAGTCGGTGTGGTAAGCGGTTTCGGCCAGGTCCGTGCCCCGGTCGGGGCCGTTGCCGGCGCCGGGGAACTGCGGGCCCCAGTGCCGGCTCAGGCCGTCGTCGTACTCGTGGTTGCCCGGGGCGGCCACGTGGTTCATGCTCCCGGCCGCCTGCCCGAAGGCGTCGAACCACTCGTCCCACTGGGAAGTGCTGTCGGCGTCGTCGATGAGGTCCCCGGAGTGCACGGCCAGCTCGGCGTCGGGCGCCGCCTCCAGCCCGGCCCGGACGACGGGGGCCGCGTCCTCGGTGATGTCGTTCTGGATGTCGCCGAAGTACAGGAAGCTGAAGGGCTCAGCCCCCTCCGCCGCGGTGGTGAAGGCGCGCCAGTCCCCGGTCTCCTCCTCCGAACCCTCACCGGCGCCGATCGCGCCGATCCGGTAGCGGTAGGCGGTGTCCGGTTCGAGGCCGGTGGCCGTGGCCGCGAAGGTGGAGCCCGGTTCGTCGCCTCCGGTCGGGCTGCCGTCGACCCGCACGGTCTCCTCCGAACCGTCGTCGGGCCCGATCTCCAGGAAGGACTCCTCCGCTCCGGACGCGTGCCAGGTCACCGTCTGGGAGGTGCCGGGATCGGCTGTGGGGGAGAGGAGGACGCGGTCGACGGGCTGTTCGGCCGTGGCCTGGGGGGTACAGGCGCACAGCCCTGCCACGAGAAGGGTTCCGCACAGGGCCGCCGACACGCGGCCCGGAGCGGGGCGGGGTGGAGCGGTGGGCATGGAGGTACCTGTCCTTTCTTCCGGCGGTCCGGGACCGCGGGGCGGGGAGCCGACGGGTCGGTCCGGGGAGGGGCGTCGTATCCGGCCCCTACCCAGGTGAGAGGCGGAAATCCGTCGCGGCGGGCATACGGAACTCGATCACCGGCGTCGCTTCCCGGGCGTCCGCCCGTGTCCGGCGTTCGTTCAACGCTCCGTCGGAGGCGAGACGCACGCGCAGTGCCGGGTCGGGCGCGACCAGGGCGTACATCAGGCCCGAGCCGTGGGGCGACCTGTGTATTTCGAAGTCGGAAACCGTTCGGGGCGGAGCGCATCAGCTCGAAATGCTGAGAACAGGCGTTATTCGACTTCGGTGTAGCGGTCGCAGTAGCGGACGATCTCCCTCAGGACGTGGTGCCAGTCATCGAGCCCGTCCGCCTCGGGTTCGTAGCCAGCGCTCCAACGGCCGAAGAATATGTCATCCAGATGTTGGTTTTTGTGTTCTTCTGCCAAGAGGGCTTCTGCTTCTCTTTTTATTCCTCCTGAGAGGCTTTGGAGGACTGTATTCTTTTCGAATACTTCGGACAGGGTCTCTCCTTCGATGGTCCAGTCTTGGTGTAGATAGTAGTTGAAGAGATAGCTGAGTTTATTATATTTTTCTTCTGGGGTTTCCATGGATGTCCTGGCGGCTTGGGGTGGGAGGAAAGGTGGTGGCGGGGTCTGGGGTTTTCGGGGAAGATGATTCATCTCGGAACATGGTCGATCCCCACGGTGGCGCGTGTCGGGCCGAAGTTTGATTGACCAAGAAGTTTCCGGTCAGTCCTTCATTATTTGACAATGGAAGCGTGACTGCATGCTGGGTCGCTTGGCCGGCTGTCGTGGATCGCGTGCCCGCTTCTCATTGTGAGTTTGCTGTGTCCTGGAGTTCCTGGAGTTCCTGGAGGTTTTTGGCTTTTTGGGGGTGGCTGTCCGGAGGTATTCTTCCCCCTTGCTCGCTCGGGGGATTTCCAAGCCATCTCTCGAGGGCTTCGATGGATGTCAGGCCATCCCCTTTTGCCTGGAGGAGTCGGCGTACCCACACACTTTTCTCATTCCTTGCTTCTGTGTCGGCTGACTGAAGGCTCAGGAAATTTGCTGCCTTCCCGTCCACCGAGGCCCAGAGGTAGCCGATCGCGACTCCTTCCTTGTGTATCGGAACGTAGAGTACGGCTGTGTCTGTCAGACGGTCGAACTTCGGCCTCGATCCGGATCTTTCCAGGCCAAGGTCTTCCCATGACTCTCCGCGAGACATGGCATGGGCCGGGTCCGGCTGGTTGCTCACCACGGCTACTCGTCTCGGTTTTCGGTTGTCTGCCTCGAGCGTGAGGCCTCGAACTCCTGGGTGGTTCCCTTGTCGAGGTCGATGATAGGAATTTTTCCCTGAGGCGGCATTTCATCTCGACGCAGACCAGGAGCGGGGAGCCGGTGGCCTGACCGGTCAGAGCCGTGTGTTCTTCGGCCCGAAGGGAGTGGTGGGTGGTTCGCCGCGAGCCTCTCCGCCAGGAGTGGAGTGGTCCGTTCGGACCTTCGGCAGTCCGCCGTTCACCGGCCAGGCCCTCCGGCTCCCGGCCGGCCCGCCCGACCGAACCCTCAGAGCACCGGCGTGGTCTGCGCCAGGGAGATGCGCCAGTCGTCGCCCTCGCGGACCAGGAGGTAGGACATGACGCCTTCCCGGGGAGCGGAGGACTCCGCCTCGGGGCGCCCGTCAAAGACGGTCTTGGTCAGGCTGACGTGGGCGACGTCGCGCGCGACGAAGCGGATGTCGTCGACCCGCAGGGCCGTCCGGACGTCCTTGAGGGGTGTGGCGAGGGCTGCGGCCATGGCGGAGGCGAAGGCCTCCAGGCCGAAGAGCCGCCGCCCGCCGAAGTTGACGATCACGACGTCGGAGGTGTGCAGGGCAGGGAGTGCGACGGGGTCGTTCTGGGCCAGGTCCGCCCGGGCGACGAGGTCGCGGATGCGCCGCTCGTCGGTGTCGCGGTCGGGGAGGGCCGTGCTCGTGGTGTCCATGGGGCGAACCTAGAAGCTCAACTTATGTTCATGTCAAGGCGCCCGTCCCACCTTCGCCCCCGCCCTCAATCGCCTCAGGGCAGGATCGGCCGGGGCCCCTCCGGAGGCTTCGGGCGCGGCCCCCACTCGCGCGGGTAGCCGAGGGAGACCTCGATGTGGGGCACGCCGTCCACGACGATGGTGCGCGGGATGTGCAGGTGGCCGTAGACGACGGCGCGGGCGCGGTAGCGCGTGTGCCAGTCGGCGGTGGCCTCGGTGCCGCACCACTGGGCGAACTCGGGGTAGTGCAGGACGCGGGTGGGTTCGCGGACCAGGGGGAAGTGGTTGACCAGGACGGTGGGGGTCTCGGGGTCGAGGGCGTCGAGGCGCTTGCGCGTGTAGTCCAGCCGGGCGCGGCACCACTCGTCGCGGCTCGGGTGGGGGTCGGGGTGCAGCAGGTACTCGTCGGTGCACACGACCCCGGACGCGTGGGCGACGGCGAGCGCCTCCTCCTTGGTGCGGGCGCCCTCGGGGCGGAAAGTGTAGTCGTACAGCACGAACAGCGGGGCGACGACGACCGGCCCGTCGGGGCCCGGCCACACCGGGTAGGGGTCCTCGGGGGTGTGCACGCCCAGGCCGCGCAGAGCCTCGACGAGGTGCAGGTAGCGGGCCTCGCCTCGCAGCTGGACCGGGTCGCGCGGGGAGGTCCACAGCTCGTGGTTGCCGGGGGTCCACACCACCGTGGAGAAGCGCTCGCTCAGCAGCTCCATGGCCCACAGGACGTCGTCCGCGGTCTCGGCGACGTCGCCGGCGACCACGAGCCAGTCGTCGTCGGACGCGGGCCGCAGGGCCTCGGTGAAGGCGCGGTTGTCGGCGTGCCGGACGTGCAGGTCACTGATGGCGACCAGGCTCATCGTCACCGTCCCCTTCGGTGGTCGTGGATCGGCGACACCCTACACACCCGGGCGGGCTTTCGGGCGGGCGGCCCGGACCCGGGCCGGGCAAAGGACTGTCCCCGGCCTCTGCTTGACTGCTCCCATGAACGTGCGTGAGGCGCTGCCGGAGGAGATGGCGGCGGTCGGGGAACTGCGGGTCGCGGCGTACCGGGACCTGGGGCTGCTGGAGGAGGGGGACCCCTACACGGACTCGCTCCGTGCGCTGGGGGCCGACGGCCGGGGCGAGGTGCTCGTGGCCGTGGAGGGGGAGCGGGTGGTGGGCACGATCCTGCTCGTCCCGTGGTCGGAGTCCAGCGAGATCGCGCGCGGGCCCGAGGAGGCGGAGGTGCGGGCGTTCGCGGTGGCGCCCGACGCCCAGGGGCGGGGGTGGGCCGCGCCCTGGTGCGCGCGGTGATCGCGTCGGCCGCGGAGCGGGGCGCGGCCCGGGTGGTCCTGTCCACGCAGCCCCCGATGCTCGCGGCGCAGTCCCTCTACCGGGCCCACGGGTTCGTCCGCACCCCCGAACGAGACTGGACCCCGGTGCCCGGGGTCGACCTGCTGACCTACGCGCTCGCGCTGCCGGACCGGGAGACCTCCGCGGCCCCCTCCTCGCAGGCGGTCGCCCAGGGCTGAGCGGCGCCCTCCGGCCCCGGTAGCGGGCTGACCGGAACGGTGTCCGGTGGGGCGTGAGGGGCCCTGACCTGGATGATCTTGTACTTATAGACGGTCTGGACGCCCACACCGTCTATGAGTACAAGATCACGGGGGAGAGGCCGGGCCGGACGGCGCCGCCTCCCGCCCCGTCCCCACGTCGAAGGCCCTGTCGCACGCCGCCCGCACCCCGTCGTTGTGGGTGGCGACCACCACCGCGCACCCCTCGCGGCCCAGCTGCCGCAGGACCTCCACCACCATCGCCGCGTTGTCCGCGTCCAGGGCGCCCGTCGGCTCGTCGGCCAGCACCAGGGACGGCCGTTTGACGAGCAGGCGGGCCAGGGCGACGCGCTGCCGCTCGCCGCCGGACAGGCGGTGCACCACCTCGCCCTCCCGCCCGGCCAGGCCGACCCGCTCCAGCGCCGCGGCGTGGCCTGCCCGGGCGCCGCGCCGCCGCGCCACGTCCAGGTTGGCCCGGACCGTGGCGTTCTCGATGAGCGCGTAGTCCTGGAAGAGGTAGCCGAGCCTGTCGCGCCGGAAGCGCCGCCGCCCTCCCGGCCCCAGGCGGGTCAGGTCGGCGCCCTCGCAGAGGATCCGGCCGCCGCTGGGCCTGTCGAGCAGGCCCAGGCAGTTGAGCAGGGTGGTCTTGCCCGAGCCGCTGGCCCCGACGAGGGCGACCGTCTGCCCGGCCTCGACGGTCAGGTCCAGGCCCTGCCACAGGACGCGGCTCCCGAAGGACTTGGCGAGGTTCTCGGCGGTGATCAAGGTGCTTCCCGGTGGTGTTCGGCGGTGATCAAGGTGCTCCCCCGTGGTGTCAGGCCCGCGAGGAGCCTTCGCGGACGATGCGGCGGTGGAAGAGGGCGAGGGCGCCGAGGGTCAGGGCGAGCCCGGCCGCCGTGACGGCCGCGGCGTAGAGGGGCTCCAGCCCGCTGGTCGGCACCGGTTGCGGCGGCAGGGGCCGCAGGGGGTCGTCCAGGGCCCGCAGCGCGGCGAGGGTGTCCCAGGCGGCCCAGCCCGTGAAGCCGAGCGCGACCACGGCCTCCACGGCGAGGAACCGGCGGTGCGCGGAGAGGAACCCCCACCCGCTGATGTGTCGGGCGAAGACGGTCTGGGCGTGCGTGCGCACGTGGATGACGCACGCGGCGACGCCGGTCGTCAGCAGGACGGCGGTGCCGGCGGCCAGCGCGAGCAGTTCGACGCGCACCGCGGCGACCTGGGCTGCGTGGGCGCTCCTGGCCTTGTCGAGGATCGGCTGGACCGTGTTGACGTACTCGGCCACCCGCGGGTCGGCGCGGGCCGCCAGCACCACGTCCGGGTCGGGGAAGAGCAGGGCCTCGTGCGTCAGGTAGGTGAGGTAGGTCCGGTCGGAGAGCGCGGAGCCGTTGGGCAGGGCGACGATCACCGGGTCCCGCAGGAAGGGTGAGGCGTCGGTCCCGCCCGGGTCCCTCGACCCGTAGGTGAACACCCGCTGGCCGCCGGCCAGCGGCAGGACCTCGATGTCGGCCGCGGTTCCCGTGCCCCCGGCCTGGAGCGCGTACCAGTCGGGCAGCTCGCCCTCGACGGCCTCCCGGTGGGCGGCGTGCGCGGGCGGCAGCAGGACCCGGACCCGGTCGTCGGAGGGGGCGGCGCCGTAGCGCGCGCCGGTGGGGGACAGGACCTCCTGCTGCGCGAGGTAGGTGTCGTTGACCACGAGCACGTCGAAGCCGGGGCGGGGGGCGCCGACCGGCACGAGCGACGCGGGAGGGTGCCGCTCGGCGATGACCAGCTCCCCGTCGAGGTCGGCGCGGCGCAGCCAGGGGCCGAGGAGGCGCTCGGCGGTCCCCGGGTCGTCGAAGGCCGTGCTGCCGTTGAGCGTGGCGTGCGAGGTCTCCCCGGTGCGCTCGAACGCCTCCAGCGCGGCGCGCTGCTCCCGCGCGGCCTGCGCGAGGTGGAGCGTGCTCGCCAGGACGCCGAGCAGCAGGAGCAGGACGGGCACGCGCACCAGGTAGACGGCGGCCCGGGTGCTCCGGACGGGCAGGCGCCCCCGGAGCGCCGGCAGGACCCCGGTGGCGTGCACCAGGCCCAGCGCCGCCGCGTGCGTCACCAGGGCCGCGGCGGCGAGGACGCCGAGCAGGGCCAGGGCGGTCAGGGTGTACAGGCCGAGCTGGTTCCATCCGTTGTAGAGGCCGAGGAGGACCAGGGTGAGGGCGCACACGGCGGGCAGGGCGACGCCCCACAGGCGCGCGACCCGCCCCAGGTCGCCCAGGAGGATCCGGGTGTAGGAGTGCCCGTGGAGGCGCCGGACGCCGTGGTCCCGGGAGTCGAGCAGGACGCCCGCGCCGATCGAGGTGGCGCCCACCAGCAGCGCCGTGGCCAGGATGTGGAAGAGGGGGCCGCCCAGGAACGACTGCCACAGGCGGGCCTGGCCCGCGCCGGAGTCCGCGCCGAGCCCGTGCGTGGCGAGGGCGTCGGCGAGCACCCGCGCGTTCTCCGGCGGTCCGAAGACGAGGTAGTTGCCGCGGGGGCTGCGGTCGGCCATGTCCCGCACGGGGTGCACGCGCAGTTCCATCGTGCGGCCGAAGGAGGGGTACCCGTCGGTGAGCCAGTCGGCCTGGGCCGAGCCGGGGTCCCCGACCGCGAGGTACATGTGCCACAGCGACTCGGGCGAGCGCACGTCCGGGACGACGAGGCCGACGGAGATCCGCTGCTCCGCCGCGACGCGTTCGACGGTCCGCGCGACCTCGCCGCCGTCGGAGGCGCCGTCGTCCTCGACGATCCACACCGACGCCGAGTGCTGCGCCGTGGGGATCGTCGCCTCCCACGCGGCCAGCAGCAGCGCGGCGATGAGCGCGGCGCAGACCAGGAGCGCGGTGTGGGCGAAGGCGATGGTGCGGTTGGGCATCGTGTCCCTGCGCGTGGTCGGGGAGCCGTGCGCCCCGGCGGCGGGGCGGCCCCGTGGCTGCGGGAGGCGCTACCCGCAGTGCCTCCAGTAGGCCTCGTTGTGGTTGACGGCGCGCGGGGCGGAGGCCTCGGACGTCTTGCCGGGCAGCATCGCGGCGGACGTGACGGTGTACGTGCCGACCGCCGTCGACCCGTGGCAGAGGGTCGCGTGGAAGTAGTTCGAGTACACCCTTCCGGTGGTGAGGCCGTGGTACCAGGTACCGCCGCCGACGTAGCTGATGGCCGCGTCGGCGACGCCGGCCGTCGCCGCGGTGAGCCCGGCCGCGAAGACCAGGGACGCGGCGGCGCGCTTCAGGGGCTGGGGCATGTCGTTCCCTCTCACGGCCTCCGGCACGGTTGTCGGCGGGGGCCTTCGTCGTGCGGGGACGGTGCGCGGAGGGGGTGGTCGGTCGGGCCTCCCGGCCGCGCGCCGGGGGCTCCGTGTCGGGGACGGACGACGGGGGCGGCGGCGCGTTCCGCGGGGCGGGGCGTTCTCCGCGTTACCGTCCCGCTCGTGCCGACGCAAGAAAAAAGTACCGCACGGAGTGCTTCGGTAACTCTTTGTGGCCACTATCGGACAGGAATTCGCCCGTAGCAGGGCTCTCCGTGCGTTCCGGTCTAGCGGGCGGCGCCCGGGCCTTGCTCTGCGTCACCGCTGGCGAGGCCGTCGCGCAGGCGTGCCAGCTCGGCCCGGAGTTCGTCGGCCAGTGCGACGGCGCGGTCCAGGCCGGGCACGGGGGCCGTGTCCGCCGGCCCGGGGACGGGTTCGGCGGCCGGCCGCTCCGGGGCGGACCGGTCCAGCAGGGAGGGGTCGGGGGCGATGCGCACCTGTTCCGAGGCGCCCTCGGCCTCGATGTCGAACACCACCCGGTCCGACCGGTGCCAGCTCTCGAACCACTCCAGCGGGGTGCCGTCCCGGTCGAACGTCCCGCCCTCCAGCAGCAGGAGCGGTGCCTCGGCCGCCACCCCGAGCTCCAGGGCGATGCGCGGGTCGGCGGGCACGGCCCGGATCTGCCGGCGCCCGCTGGTGGGCACGGCCCCGAACCGCTCCTCCATGAGGCGGTGCAGGGAGGCGTCGCGCAGCATCGCGGCCTCCAGGCCGGGGAAGCGCTCGGCGGGGAGCCAGGTGCGCACGTAGGACAGCGGGTCGCCGCCGACCGAGCGCACGCGCTCCAGGCGGAGCAGGTCCCGGGTGCCCAGGTGCCCGACCGCGGCGGGGCCCCCGGAGAGGGAGGGCTCCAGCGACAGCACCGCCGTGGACAGGCTCAGCCCCTCGGCGGAGAACTGGTCGAAGAGCCCGGTGACGCGCTGGACGAGCCGGTGGTGCTCGGTGGGGACCGCGGCGACCGGGGCGCGGCCGCGGGTCCTCCTGACCGAGCCCTCGTCCTCCAGGGTGGCCAGCGCCTGCCGGACCACGCTGCGGGAGACGCCGAACCGCTCGCGCAGGGCCGCCTCGCTGGGCAGGGTGTCGCCGGGGGCGATCGAGCGGTCGCGGATCTCTGCGCGCAGCACGCCGGCGACCTGGGCGTGCAGGGGGCGGGGGTCGGTGCGGTCGACGGGCATGGGCGCCATTCTAGGGCCGGGCGTGCGGGCAGGGGCGTGCCGGTGCACGGCACGCTGCGGAGCGGCCGGCACCCGGGGGTGGGCATGTTCAAGCGCGGGCCCGTGCGCGGCACGCTGCGGAACCGGGCCGCACGGCTTCCGCGCGGAACCGGGCGCCGGAACGGCGGTGTGCCCGCGCCCCCGGCGGGGACGCGGGCACACAGCTCACCGGTGCTCGGGTCGGGGCGGCCGAGGGCGGGCGGGGCCGCCCCGACCGCCGGGCGGCGCCGCGCGGGGCGGACGCCGCCCGGAGGGCCTTCGCGCCGCTACCGCGCGTCGGAGCGGGACGCCTGCCAGACGTGCCCCCAGCCGGGGGCCAGCTCCGCGGCCCGGCGCAGCGCCAGGACGAGGCTGGCCTCGCGGGCGATCCCGCGGCCCGCGATGTCGAACGCGGTGCCGTGGTCGACCGAGACCCGCACCACGGGGAGGCCGGCGGTGATGTTGACGCCGTCGTCGCCGTAGACGGCCTTGAAGGGCGCGTGCCCCTGGTCGTGGTAGCAGACCGCGACCAGCTTCCACTTGCCGTTGACGGCCGCCGGGATCAGGGCGTCCGCGGGGAGCGGGCCGTGGGCGTTGATGCCCTCCTCGCGGGCCAGGGCGATCGCGGGCGCGAGGACGTCGGCGTCCTCGTCGCCGAACAGGCGGTTCTCCCCGGCGTGCGGGTTGAGCCCGGCCACCCCGATCGGCTCGTCCGGGCTGCCCTGGGCGCGGGCGAACGCGCTCATCAGGCGCAGCACCTCCAGGGTGCGCTCCCGGGTGATGCCCTCGATCGCGTTGCGCAGGGACACGTGCGTCGTCAGGTGGAAGAAGGACAGCTCCCCGGCGGAGAGCACCAGGCTGTAGTCCCGCACCCCGAACTCGTGGGCGAGCAGCTCGGTGTGGCCCGGCCAGGCGTGGCCGCCCAGGTGCATGGCGGCCTTGTTCAGCGGCGGGGTGACGATGCCGTCCACCAGGCCGCGCTTGGCCAGGTCGACCGCGGCGATCACGAACCGGGCCGCGCCGTCGCCGGCCTCCGCGCTCAGCTCGCCCGGCGGCACGTGGCCGAGGGAGGGGCCGGTCTGCACGACGTCGATCACGGCGGGGTCGTCGGCCGCGTCGGCCGGGGACTCGACGGGGTTGACCGCGGCCGGGTCGCCGCCGACGGCGGTGACCGCGTTGCGCAGGGCGTCGGCGTCACCGATCACCACGGGGCGGGAGTACTCCCGGACCTCGGGGTGGTGCAGCAGCGACTTGGCGGTGATCTCCGGGCCGATGCCCGCGACGTCGCCGAGGGTGACTGCCAGGGTGGGGCGGCTCATGCGTTCCTGCCTTTCGTGTGGCGTACCGCGTCAGCGGCCTCCAGTAGTGCGGTGGGGGATCCGAATCCCCCGGCCTTGGTGACGATGGCGCGGCCGTGCCGGGGACCGCCGGACAGCGTGCCGAGCGGGATGCCCGGGGCGACCTCGCCGGTCAGGGCGATGGCGCGCGCGTCCAGGGCGGCGGTGAGGGCGCGGGCCCCGTCGCCGCCGGTGACCACGAAGCCGGACAGCTCGTGGCGTGCGGCCAGGTCCGCGGCGAGCGCGCCGAAGCGGCGGGCGACCGACGCGGGGTCGAGCGCCCCGTCGCGGTCCTCGGGAGCGACCAGCGCGGTGTGGGCCGCGGCCGGGTCGAACCGGTCCAGGACCCCGGCGGACCAGGCGCGCCAGGCCGCGTCGTCGGCGAGGTCGCGCGGCGCGGGCTGCTCGACCCGGGTCCGGTCGTCGGCGGCCAGCTCCTCGACCTGGCCCCGGGCCGTCTGGTGGAGCGAGGTGACCACGACGAGGGCGGGGGCCGGTTCGGCCTCCGCGGCCCAGGAGTCGGCCAGCCGGGCGGCGAGTCCGGCCGAGCCGACCGGCACGGCGTCGGGGCCGAGCGCGGTGACGGCGGCGGCCAGGCGCGCCAGGTCCTCGTCGGTCCCGGCGTCGGCGACCACGACCGGTCCGGCGGCGCGCAGCTGTGCCGCGTCGGCGGCGGCGTCGCCGCCGGTGAGCCGGACGTGCTCGGCGCCGAGCAGGACCGCGACGCGGCTCTCCGACACCGGGGTCACCGGGTCGGTGCCGACCGCGGTGCGGTGCACCTCGACCCCGTCGACGAGGAGGACCCCGTCGCGGACGGTGCGGCCGTTGGCCGGGAAGGCCGGGCAGACCACGGCGACCGCGTCCGGCGACCACGCGTCCAGGACGGCGTCGATCTCCGCGCGGATGGGGCCGCGCAGCGTGGAGTCGACCTTCTTGTACAGGCGGGCCGCCCCGGCGTCGCGCAGGCGGCGGACCGCCTCCGCCGCGACGGCGGCGGCGCGGTCGGCGGGCAGCGCGCGGGAGTCGGTGCTGACGGCGACGACCTCGGCGTTCGGGGTCGCGGCGTCGAGCTGGAGCTCCGTGCTCCACCCGGCCCGCAGGAACTGCACGGCGGTGTCGCCCGCGCCCGTCAGGTCGTCCGCGACGACGGCGACGCGCGGTGTGACGGGGGTGCTCACGAGTCGGACTCCTTCTGCTCGGTGGTGTCGGCGCCGGCGGCGGGGGCCGCGGCGGACGCCCGGCCGGCGCCGGTGGCCGCCGTCTCCGCGCCGGCGGTCTCCCCGTCGGCCAGGGCCCTCTCGGCCTCGGCCGCCTCCTCGGCCTTCTCCGCCTCGGCGGGGGAGGCCCCGGCCCGGCGCAGGACCCAGGTGGTCACGAGCGGCGCCAGGATCGCGGTGACCAGCACGCTGGCCGCGATCTGGGAGGTCGCCGTGCCCATGTAGGCGGCGAAGGACGGGTCGGCGGCGGCCACGATGGCGGGGGTCGCGACGGCGTTGCCGGAGACGGTCCCGGCGGCGAAGCCGATGCCCGACTCCTTGCCGCGGCGCAGGATCAGCTTGTAGCCGAGGTAGACCAGGCCGCCGGTGAACAGGGTGATGACGACGCCCAGCAGGATGCCGGTCAGCCCGCCACGGGCGACGTCGGCGAGGTCGATGCCCGCGCCGAGCGCGAAGGCGAAGAACGGGATCACGATGGAGGGCACGGGCTTGAGGACCTCGCGCCACTGCGCGTCCACGTTGCCGACGACCACGCCGAGCAGGAACGGGACGATCGCGGCGACGAGGGCCAGCACCGGGATCTGGCCCAGGCCCGAGGCGCCGATGAACAGCAGGGCGATGAACGGGCCGTCGTTGACGGCGCCCGCGATGTAGGCGCCCCGGTCGCGGGAGCGCCCGTACTGGCCGGTGATCGCGAGCCACAGTCCGCCGTTGGCGTTGGTGGTGGCGGCGAGCAGCGCCAGGATCGACACCCCGAGGATGCCGTCGGGGCCGGTGAAGACGGCGAGCCCGACGATCAGCAGGCCGGGGATGAGGCTCTTGCCGAGCAGGACCACGCCGGTGGCGGCCAGGACGGGGCCGCCGGTCCGGAGCGTCACCTGGGTGCCGGTGGCGAAGATGAGCAGGGCGATCAGCGGCAGGGCGCTGTCCTTGAACAGCGCGGTGGTGAAGCTGCCGATGTCCAGCGCCCCGGGGGCGAAGGTTCCGATGAGCGACCCCAGGACCAGCGGGACCAGCATGGCTCCGCCGGGGATCTTGTTCATCCAGTGGTAGAGGGGCACCAGGGTCCCGTGGTCGTCGCGCATGAGTGTCCGTTCGCAGGGGTGTCCCGGCGGGGACCTCGGAGGATCCGGGCCGGGACTCATATTGTCCGTACAGAGTGTACGTACAATTTGGGATGATGTCAGCCGGGGCCACAAGTTTTCACAGCGGCCCCGGCCGTATCCCCTGCGTGACAGGGCGCGTGTCGGTGTTCGTGCCCGTCAGGACAGCACGGCCTCCCGGGTCTCGGCGCGGTCTCCGGCGGCGACCGCCGCCCGGCGTGCGCGCAGGTGGTGGACGACCACGGCGAGGGCCGCCGCGATGAACACCGCCTGCATGGCGGCCCGGACGGGCAGGCTCTCGCTGAACCCCGCGCTCGCGCCGGTCATGATCGAGTAGACGTTCGCGGGGAACATCGCGACCATGAGCGCGCCGAGTCCGGCCGCCGCCCAGGGCGAGGTGCGCGCCCACAGCAGGCCCGCGGCCCCGGCGAGCTCCAGCACCCCGGTGACGGTGACCAGCAGCTCGGGCGCGGGCAGCAGGGGCGGGACCATGGCGACCAGCTCCTCGCGCAGCCCGACGAAGTGCGCCACGCCGGTCAGGGTGAACATGGCCGCGAGTCCGCCGCGCAGGGCGCGCGACCAGGAGCGCAGGGGCCGCACGCCGAGCACGCCCAGCGCGAGCAGTGCGGTGGTGGTGCCGATCAGGGTGATGAGCGGTTCCATGGCGGGCCTCCGATGGGTGGTGTCCCGAAATCTTTCTACTGGAAAGATTGCCTCGCGGCACCCCAACTTGTCAATGGAAAGATGGAGGCAAAACGGTATTTGGCGTGCGGCGGAACCTGCGGTGGGGTCCGGGCGCGGGGGCGCGGGGGCGCGGGGGCGCGGGGGCGCGGGGGGCGGTCCGTGCGGACCGAGGGCGGCGCGGGCGGGACCCGGCGCGGCGGGTGGGCGGGAGCGGCGGCCGGGGCCGGGGCCGGCGTGGGCTCAGGAGGGGGAGGCCAGCCTCTCCACTGCCTTGCGGGCGGTGGCCGCGACGCCCGGGTCCGGGTGCTGGCGGCCGATCGCCTCCAGGACGGGGACGGTGTCGGGGTGGCGGTCCGCCCGGAGGCGGTCGACGTCGTCGAGGATCAGCTCCTCGATGCCCTCCGTGCACTCGGAGGTCAGGAAGGCGCGCAGGTTGGCCTCGTCGGGGTCCAGCGCCGCCGCGAGCATGTCGATGACGACCAGGGCCCCGTGCCTGTCCATGATCCGGTCGACCTCGTGCCGGGCGAGCATGCCGGAGGAGAGGAGGACGGAGGCCGCCAGGCCGACCGCGGTGGGTTCGCCGGAGCCGAGGAGGGACCACAGGTCCGGGACGAGCTCGGAACTCGTCGTGTCCAGGACCTTCGCCCCCGTCCACCGGCGCTGCGCCCGGCCCGGCCCCCGCACCGCCTCGGCGATCTCCCGCAGGGCGAGCGCGGGGGTGCGCCGCTCCAGCCACGCGTCGAACGAGCACAGCCGGCCCTCCGGGGCCAGGGCCCCGAGGGCGTCCAGGAGTTCCCCCGCCCCCGCCAGGTCCTCCGCCAGCGGGGCGGGAACGCCCACCGCGAGGAGGATCCGTCTGACCCCGAACCGGCCCAGACCCGTCAGCCGCGCCCAGAAGGGGCGGGAGCCGCCCCCACCTCCGGGGCCGTGGCGCCCCACGACCACCGCCCCGGTGCCGGTGAGCCGCCACAGCGAGCGCAGGAGCCGGTCGGCCGCGGGATCGGGGCCCTCCCGCACCGCGCCGGGGTCCGGCCGGCCGGCGCCGCTCAGGGCCTCCAGGGGGGTGCGGGCGCCGTCCGGGGCCTCGTAGAGGAGTCTCAGGGCCCGGGGGAGGAGGGCGTCGGCGCCGGCGGGGGAGAGGGGGTCCTGGTCCTGCCCGACACCGTCCTCGAACACCTGCGACCACCAGGCGAGGATCCGGTCCGGGGAGCGTGCGTGCTCCTCCAGGCGCCGCGCGGGGTGGGCGTTCCCGGCCCCCAGCTCGACCAGGCCGAGCCGGACGGCGGTCCGCCACGGCCGGACGAACTCCTCCACGCCGGACGCCGGGCCGAGTCCCTCCAGCCATCTGCTGCGCCGGCGGGGGTGGTCCTCCAGGCCGCGGGGCCACAGCCCGCACTCCCGGACGGCGTCGCGCACGTCGGCGGTTCCGGGCAGCCCCTGGGGGCAGACGGGGGTCGCCGGCCCGCACCAGCGGGCCAGGCCGAGGGCGTCGCGCAGGGGCGGGGAGGCGAGTGCGGCGAGGGCGAGGTCCTCCGCGGGAGGGAGCGAGACGGGGCGGGCCGGGAGCCGCAGGCTGTTCGGGGACGCCGGTTCGTCGGAGGGCATGGGGAGCTCATGGATTCTCTTGTGTGGAACGTGATTCCTCTTCTTCTACCGTGCCGGTGGGACGCGTTGTGGCGGATTCGCCAAGTTCGCCCCCGTGGCGCCCGGCACACCGGCCCCTCACGCCCCACGGCGGCGGACGCGGGGAACCGGGTACCGTCGACCGCCGACAGGGGCCCGGACGTCCGCACCTGCCCCCGTGGTCACGTAGCGTCATGGTGTGGCGGAACCCCCTCCGCCCCGGCGGCACCACTCCCACATCACCGAAAGGGCGGCCCGTGGTCGAACGCAGAGCCCTGGACATGGACTCCCTCGCGGTCAGCGACCGGTTCCGGCTGTTCAACTTCACCCGGCGCGACGACCACGTCACCTACCTGTGGATCCTGCGCGCCATGGACCGGCTGCGCGAGGTCCACCAGGTGCAGGTGTCCCCCGACGACGTCGCCGCGGCCCTGCGCGAGCTCGCCGCCGCGCACGACCGGGTGCCCACGCCCGACCGCGGCCTGCGCGACCGGCTGGACGAACTCCACGCCGACCGCGTCGTGCACCGCTTCGACGACGCCTCCCGGGCCGGGAACCTGGTGCGCTACCGCAACCGCCAGTCGGTCTACCAGTTCAGCGAGCTGGGCTACTGGGCCTACCAGGCGGTGGAGAACCTGCTCGGCGCCCGCATCGAGGACGTCAACCTGTCCCGCCTGGTCTTCTCCGAGGTCCTGGACGACCTGCGCGCCCTCGCGGAGGCCAACCGCACCGGCCGGGCCGAGCACGTCCACCGCAGGCTCGCCCGCCTGGACTCGGCCATGGAGGACATGGGGCGCCGCTCGGCGCAGTTCCACGTCACCCTGGGTGAGATCCTGCGCTCCACCGACGCCTCCCCGGACGTCTTCCTGCGCCACAAGAACGCCCTGCTGGTGCACATGTCCGACTTCACGGCCGAACTCGACCGCCACCTGCCCCGCCTGGACCGCGCCGTCCGCGAGGTCGAGGAGACCGGCCTGGCCACCCTCCTCTCCCGCGCCGCCGACGCCGACGAGCGCCCCTTCATGGAGCGCGCCGAGCGCCGCGCCGACTGGGAGCGCCGCTGGCAGGCCCTGCGCGCCTGGTTCTCCTCCGACGACGCCGTCCCCGCGCGCGCCGCCGAACTGCACGCGGCCACCAGGACGGCCGTCTCCGGCGTGATCGCCCTGCTCCGGCAGATCACCGAGGCCCAGCGCGGCGGCGTCAACCGCTCCAGCCAGCTGCGCCACCTCGCCTCCTGGGTGTTCAACACCCCCGACGACGGCGCCGCCCACGCCCTGATGGGTGCGGCGTTCAACGTCCGCTCCGCCCGCCACCTCGGCGTCGCCCACGACGACGAGGAACAGATCTCCCCCGGCCTGACCTGGTGGGACGCGCCCGGGGTCGAGGTCTCGGTCACCCTGTTCCGCAGCGGCACCGCGCCCACGGCCGGCGTGCCCAGGCCGGTGCGGCGCAACCCCGGGGCCCAGGCGCGCCTGCGCGGCAAGCAGGCCGCCGACCGCGGGTCCGAGCGCAGGTCGGCCGAGCGCCTGGTCGAGGAGGGCGTCCACGGCCGTGTGCTGGACGAGACCGACACGCGTATCCTGCTGCGCCTGGTCACCCGCGCCCTGGAGGCGCGCACCGTCGTCGCCGGACGCCTCTCCTCGGCCTCCGGCGAGGGCGACGGCACCATGGTCCGCCTGGTCCCCGACCCGGCGGGCAGCACCGTGCGCACCAGCCAGGGCCGGATCCACCTCCCGGGCCTGCGCCTGGAGGCGACCGCCCACCGGACACGAACGAAGAACCCCTGATGCCCCGAACCTCCGCCCCCGCGGTCGCCCCCGCCGACCTGGGCTCCTACCAGCAGGCCGTGCGGCGCGTCCTCACCTGCGACCTCATCACCGCCTCGCGGCCCCGCCCCGGCGTCCTCGACCAGGTGCTGCGCTGGGCCGACGAGCTCGCCGCCGACCTCCGACGGCTCTTCGGCTACACCCTGATCGCCACGACCGACCACGTGCGCCTGGTCCGCGAGCTCGACGCCCTGGACCCCACCCAGACCCAGGCCTTCTCCCGCCGGGGCAGGCCCTTCGACCGGCGCAGGCTCGCCTACCTGTGCCTGCTGCTGGCCTCCTTCCAGCGCTCCCAGATCGAGATCAGCCTCGCCGACCTGGTCGCCCGCCTCACCCCCGCCGCCAACGCGGTCCGGGGCCTGGGCTACGACCCCACCGACGGATCGCACAAGGCCGCGCTGGTCGACGCCGCCCACTGGCTCCTCGACCGGGGCGCCCTGCACCTGTCCGACGGCTCGCTGGAGGCGTGGGCGGCCACCGGCGGCCAGGGCGACGCGCTCTTCGACATCGACCACGAGGTGTGCGAGGTGCTGTTCCGGCCGGCACGCCCGGTCCAGCACCTGGGCAGCGCTGCGGGACTGCTCGCCGAACCGCTGACCGCGGCCTCCCCCCGCGAGCAGGCGGCCCGCCGGGCCCGGCGCCTCCTGGTGGAGCGCCCCGTCGTCTACTTCGCCGACGTCGAACCCGAGGTCGCCGCCGTCCTGCGCGGGCGGGGCGCGGCCGAGGAGCTGGCCCGCGCCACCGGCCTCAAGGTGGAGCGCCGCGCGGAGGGGGTCCTGCTCGCCGACCCGGCTGGCACCTTCACCGACCGACCCTTCCCCGGGCGCGGCGGCGCGGTCAACCGCACCGCCGGGCTCCTGCTCGCCAAGGTCGCCGACCTCCTGGAGACGTCCCTGGCGGCGCTGGTGGCGCTGCCCGTGCCCCCGCTCCCCGCCGACCAGGCCGACCTGGTCCGCCTGGTCGACGCGGGCCTGCCCCGCGACGGGGTCGTCGCCGGACTCGCCTGGACCCCGGAGCCCCCCGGGGCGGACGACGGCGCGGGGCCGCCGGAGCGGCTGGAGGCACCCCTGGTCGAACGCGCCCGGTGGGAGACGATGATCCACGAGCTCTTCGCCGAGTTCGGCGCGGCCTCCTTCGGCGGCGCCTGGCAGCAGGACCCCTACGGCCTCCTGGACGCCGCCCTGGCGCTGCTCGCCGAGCTCTCCCTGGTCCGGCCGGTCCCGGGCGGGGCCCTGGTGCTCCCCGCCGCCTCCCGCTACCGCAACCTCCAGGGCGCGCTGCCCGAGCGGGCCGACAGCGGCCAGCTCCCCCTGGGGCTGGCGGACCCGGCGCCCGCGGAGGCCGCCCCCGCCGCCCCACCCCCCTCCGGGACCGCACCCCCCGACGACCCCGGGCCGACCCCCGAACCCACGACCGCCCACGCCCCCGCGGAAGGAAACCGATGACCTCCAGGAGCGACCGCTTCCGGCCCAGCCGCGCCGGCGTCATCAACGTCTGGGACTACGTCGACGAGGAGTTCGTGTTCGCCGACGGCCGCCTGGTGCTGCGCGGGCACAACGGCTCGGGCAAGACCAAGGCCCTGGAGGTGCTCTTCCCGTTCGTGCTCGACGGGTACACCGACGCACGCCGCCTCGACCCCTTCAGCGGCCAGAACCGCACCATGAAGTCCAACCTGCTCTACCGGGGCGAGGACTCCGCGTACGGGTACGTGTGGATGGAGTTCGCCCGCCCCGACGGCGACCGCACCGAGACCGCCACGCTGGTCATCGGCCTGCGCGCGCACAAGCACCGCGACGGCGTCAACCCCTCGTTCTTCGTCACCGACCGGCGCCTGGGCGTCGACTTCGGCCTGCTCGCCTCCGACGGGCGCCCGCTCACCGAACGCCAGCTCAAGGGCGTCCTGGGCGACGCCGCCTGGCACGCCACCGCCGCGGACTACCGCAAGGCCGTGGACGCACGCCTCTTCGGGCTCGGCGAGCGCTACACCCAGCTCCTGGACCTGCTCCTGGCGCTGCGCCGGCCCCTGCTGGCCAAGGACCTGGACCCCGACAAGGTCTCCGAGACCCTCACCAGCGGACTGAGCCCCCTCGACGAGACCCTCCTGGACCAGGCCGCCCGCGACTTCACCAACCTGGCCGCCGTCCAGCGCCGGTTCGACCAGGCGACCACCGCCCACGCCGCGGCCACCGCCTTCGCCGGCGAGTACGCCTCCTACCTGGACGTGCACGCCCGCCACCGGCTCGCGCGCCTGCGCGCCGCCACCGGCCACGCCGCCGAGCAGGCGGCGGCCGTCACCGAGGCGCGCGGGACCCGGGAACGGGCCGCCGTCGAGCACGCCGCCGCCACCGCGAGGTCCGAGGAGCTCGACGCCCGCGTCCGCGAGCTGGCCGCGCGCAGGAGCGGGCTGGAGGCCGACGACGCGTTCCGCAGCCACGCCGCCCTGGAGGTCGAGCGCGCCCACAGCGCGGAGACCGCCCGCGAACTCCGCGATCAGCAGGCCCGCCTGGACGTCCAGGCGGGCGAGGTGGGCGCCCTGCGCCGCGAGGCCGACCAGGTCGCCGACGGCCTCGAACGGGTACGCGCCCGCACCGGCGAACTCGCCGCGGAACTGGCCGAGGCCGCGGACCGGGCCGGCCTGGCCCACGACGGGGAGGGTCCCGCCGACAGCGGTGACGACCTGCCCTCCGCGGCACGGGCCCGCGCCACCGCCCGCCGCGCCGACGTGGACGCGGTGCGCGAACGCCTCCGCGGGCTCGCCGGGGCGGAGACCGCCCGCGCCGCGGCCGACCGGGCCGCCGCCCGCGCCGACGGGCGGCTCCAGCAGCGCGAGCAGGAGTGCCGGGAGGCGGACGAGGCCCTGGCCGCCGCGCGCGGCGCCGCCGCCGACGCCCTCGCCGCCTGGGCCGGGCACTGGGCGCAGGGCCCGGACCCGGTCACCGGCGCCGCCTGCGTCCAGGCCCTGGAGCAGGCGCTGGAACGGTTCGGCGAACCCGGCACCCCCGCCCTGGCCGAGGTCTACGGCGAGCACACCGACCAGCAGCGCCTCGACGCGGCCGGCCGCGTGCGCACCCTGGAGGACCGCAGGGAGCAGCTGGACGGGGAGACCGCGCGCCTCACCCGCGAACGCGCGGACATCGCCGCCGAGCGCGACGACGCCCCGCCCGCCGACCACCGGCGCACCGCGTCCCGGGAGGGCCGCCCCGGCGCCCCGCTGTGGCGGCTCGTCCGGTTCGCCGACACCGTCGCGGACGCCGACGCGGCGGCGGTCGAGGGCGCCCTGGACGGCGCCGGGCTGCTCACCGCGTGGGTCCACCCGGACGCCGACGCCACCCGGGAGGCCCTGGAGGCGGGGGAGGCCGACGCCTACCTCCTGCCCGCCGGAGACACGGTCGAGGGCGGGGGCCGCACCCTCGCCGACGTGCTCGTCCCCGAGCAGCAGGACCTGGTGCCCCGGGATGTGATCGCCCGCGTCCTGGCCTCGGTCCGTCTGGACGGCGCCGACGCCTCCGGGCCCTCGGGGTCCGCCCCGGCGGCGCACGCCGTCACCGCCCGGGCCGGGTTCGCCCAGGGCCTCCTCGTGGGGTCCTGCCCCAAGGACGTCCCCGAGTTCATCGGCGCCACCAACCGGGCCCACCGCCGCCGCGAGCGCCTCGCCGCCTGCGACGCGCGCCTGGCCGAACTCGCCGAGCAGGGCGCCCTGCTCTCCGACGACCTCGACCGCGCGGGCGAACTCCTCAAGGCCTTCACCCGGGCGAGGTCGGCCCTGCCCGACACCGCCCCGGTCGACCGCGCCGTGCGCCGTGTCGAGCACCACTCCACCCTCCTGGCCTCCGCGCGCGGCGAGAGCGAGGAGCGGCGCCGCGCCCTCGACTCCGCCGTCGCCGAGGTGGACGCCCACCGCCACCAGGTGCGCGCGGTGGCCGCCGAACGTGCCATGCCCGTGAGCCCGGAGGCCGTCGAGGCCGTGGCCACGGCCGTGGACGACTTCGCCGCCGCCGCCCGCGACCTCCACGCCGCCCGCGCCGAGGCCGCCCGGCACACCGCCGACCTGGACGGGCGCCGGGAGACCATCGCCCGGCTGGGCGGCCGGCTGGAGGAGGACCGCGAACGCCACGAGGAGCGCCTGCGCGAGCACGAGCGGGCCGTCGCGGAGCTCGCCGCCCGCGAGGAGGGCATCAGCGCCCCGGTGCGCGAGATCATGGCCGAGCTGGAGGCCGTGCGGGGGTCCCTGCGCGGGGCCGAGGCGGAGCAGCGCGAGGTCCGGGCGCGGGCGTCCTCCGCGCACGAGACGATGATCCGCGCCGACCGCGACCTCGAACACGGGCAGAAGGCCCTCACCGACGCCTTCACGGCCCTGTACGAGCACGCCGACTCCTTCGCGGCCCTGACCCACCCCGACCTGCGCGCCACCCTGGGGGTGGAGCCCGGGACCGCCTGGCCGGACCGGGGGCTGTGGCCCGAGCCGGAACAGGCCGCCGGGAAGGTGCTCGCGGAGGGGGACGCCGACCCCGGGGACGCCGTCCGCGCCGTCCTGCCGCCGGCCGCGGTGGCGCTGACCGACGCCTTCGCGCGAGCGGTCGACCCGGGCCGCGCCGTGACCGACGGCGACCTCAAGTCCGCCTCCACCCGCGTCTCCAACGCCCTGCGCGCCTTCCAGGACGCCCTGGGCGGCGACGCGGAGGGCTACCGCGTCGACCACGACTTCGGCACGAGCGGGATCATCACCGTGTTCGTCAACGACGAGACGGGCCGCAACCCGGTCTCCGCCTTCGCGCGCACGATCGCCGACCGCGTCGAGGACCAGGGCGCGCTCCTGCGGGAGGAGGAGCGCGGGGTCCTGGAGGACGAGCTGCTCAGCGGTATCGCGCAGCAGATCCACGAGCGCGTGCGCGTCGCCCGCGACCTGGTCGCCGGCATGGACCGCGACACCCGCTCGCGGCCCATGTCCTCGGGCACGCGCATCGGCATCCGCTGGAGCCGCTCGGACCGCCTCACCGAGGACCAGGCCCTCGCGGCGCAGCTGCTCAAACGCGACGCCGCCGGCCTGGGGCAGGCGGGCCTGACACGTCTGCGGGAGGTCCTGCGGCAGATGATCCGGGCCCACCACGCCGCCCACCCCCGCGCCACCTACAAGCAGGTCCTGGCCGCGGTGCTGGACTACCGTGCCTGGTACCGGTTCGAGCTGCGCATGGCCGTCCCGGGCCAGGACGAGGTCCGCCTCACCAAGAACAAGCACGAGCAGATGTCCGGCGGCGAGAAGTCCGCGGCGATCCACCTGCCCCTGTTCGCCGCCGCGAACGCCCTCTACACCTCGGCGTCCCCCACCTGCCCGCGGATGGTGGCGCTGGACGAGGCGTTCGCCGGGATCGACGACCGGTACAAGCCGGAGCTCATGGGGCTGACGGTCACGTTCGACCTGGACATGTTCATGACCGGGCACGACCTGTGGGTGCACTACGACAGCGTGCCCATGGCCTCCCACTACGACATGCACCACGACAAGGGCTCGCACACCGTCTCGGCGCTGTTCATGCTCTGGGACGGCGCCCAGACGATCGACGCCGACGCGGGGTTCGCCGGGAACGAGGAGCTCGCGGCGGAGCTCCTCGGGTTCACCCCCAGCCGCTACGCGCCGCTGTCGGCGGCCGGGACCCTCCTGGAGGACGCCGGCGGGTGAGGCGGTGGAGCGGTTCCGCTCCCGCCGTGCGCCGAGGGGCGCGCGGCGGGGGCGGTCAGCGCAGGTGGGAGGCGCCGTTGACGTCCAGGACGGCGCCGGAGGACCACACCGCCTCCGGCGAGGCCAGGTACAGGACGGCCGCCGCCACCTCCTCGGGCGCGGCCACCCGCCCGAACGGGCTCTGCGCGCGGACCTCGTCGGTGACCCGGTCGGCGACGCGCTCGGTCGCCACGAACCCCGGGGCCACGGAGGCGACGGCGATGCCGTGCGGGGCCAGGGCGGCGGCCAGCGACTGCCCCAGGGAGTGCAGCGCGGCCTTGCTCGCCCCGTAGGCCGGGTGGTCGGGCTCGCCCTTGTAGGCGCCGCGCGAGCCGATGTTGACGATGTGCCCCCGGGTCCCGCGGTCGATCATGTGCCGGGCGGCGAGGTAGCCGATGTTGGCGGCTGCCACCACGTTCACGTCCAGGGTGGCCCGCCAGGCCTCCTGCCACTCCTCGTAGGAGACGCCGACGACCGGGTGGGCCGTGTTGACGGCCGCGTTGTTGACCACCACGTCGATCCCGCCCAGGGCGGCGACCACCCCCGAGACGAGGTCGGCGGTGGCCGCAGGGTCGCGCAGGTCGGCGCGGAACAGCGCGTGCCCCTCGCCGGGCAGGCCGGCGAGGGTGCGCTCGGCCTCCTCCACGCTGTTCCCGCAGTGGACGGCGACGCGATCGCCCGCCTCGGCGAAGGCCCGGGCGACGGCCCGGCCGATGCCCCGGGCCGCCCCGGTGACCAGCACGTTCCGGTTCACCGGCCCCTCCCCGGGGCCGGGGCGGGCGCGGCGGGCGTCGGTTGATGAGGCATGGGCGGCATCCTAGCCCCCGCCCACGGGCACTCCCGCGGGCGGGGGAGGGCCCGTGGGCCGCGTGGGCAGGCGGCCCCGGCGCCGGGGTGTCAGGAAACGCCCCCCGGCCGCCCCTCCCCGGCGCGCAGGCCGAAGGGCAGGCCGAAGCCGGTCAGCCAGCCCCCCGCGCGGAGCAGGCGGAACACCTCGTGGGTGACGTCGTGGTCCGGCGCCTGGCGCGGCGGCCAGCCGAAGGCCTCCCCGATCGCGGACCAGCTGGGCCCGTGCCCGTGCTCGCCCCGGTAGGCGTCCACCCACCGGGCCACCTCCGCCTCACGGCCGGAGAGGAGGTCGCGCGCACGGTCGGCGACGGGCACGTCGAGCGGCGTGGTCGCCGGGACCTGCTTGGGAGGGGTCCTCGGCGGCTCGGGCCGCACGGCCAGGGGCTGCGTCAGCTCGGTCAGCCGCGCGGCCACGACGCCCCCGGCGGCCGAGGCGTCCTCGATCCACGACACCTCGGCCAGCCACGTGAGGAGTTCGGACAGCTCTTCGTCCCCGGAGAGGGCGCAGGCCGCCACGACGTCCCCGGCGGGCAGGGACACGGAACCGCCGGGGTCCGCGTGGAGGGCCAGGTGGGCGGCGACCAGCCGGAGCCGGTTGGGCTTCTTGCGGAGCTTCTTGTGGGCGAGCGCCTGGGAGAGCCATCCCGAGGCGCGGGACCGCACGCCGTTGCCGACCGTCCACAGGTCGCCCCGCAGGCCCGGCAGGTCGCACAGGGCGGGGTTGGCGGCGTCCGCCCCGATCACCGCCTCCGGGGCGGAGGCCAGCCACCCGGTCGAGGTCAGCTCGACGAGCGCGGCGTGCGCGTCCTCCAGGCGCAGCATCCGCAGGTCCTGGCCGGTGAAGTTGGCCCGCCCCGTGACGGCGCCCCGCACCGCGAAGGTCAGTCCCAGGAGGCGGCCGTCGGGGGTGGCGCCGACGCCCTCCGCGGCCAGGCGCGCCCACAGCCCGCGCAGGAGCGCCGCGTGGTGGGGGCCGATCGGCAGGGTGCGCTTGCGGTCGACCGGCACCTTGGCCTGGGGCTTGGCCAGTGCCTCCTCCCGTGCGCGCCTGCGCTCCTTCTTGAACGCCCGCAGCTCCGCGTTGGACAGCCTCCGGGGCGCGCCTCCCGGCGGGGTGGTGATGCCCTGCTCCTCGCAGCGCGCGCACTCCATGGCCGCGGCCAGGTCCTCGTTGGGCCGGAAGAAGTGGGGCTGCGCGATCTCGTGGGGCACGGGGGACGGGTCCCGCGCGTCACTGGTGGCGGTGTGCTGCGTCATGGTCAGGAGGGTAGCGACGAATCTGCGCCGGTGTCCGGCATCTGGCGAATTTGCCCGAGGGGCGCGCGGGAGCGGTTCCGCCCGGGGGAGTCCGACGGGGTCCGGCGGGGCAGGAACCCGGCATGGGTGAACTGGTGCTGATCAGGCACGGGCAGACCGAGTGGAGCCGGGACCGCCGGCACACCGGGTGGACCGACGTCCCCCTCACGGAGGAGGGCGTACGGCAGGCGGAGGGGCTGCGGCCCCTGCTGGAGGCCCGCGACATCGGGCGGGCGGTGGTCAGCCCGCTGGCGCGCGCCGTCCGCACCGCCGAGCTGGCTGGGCTGGGCGGCGGCGCGGCCGACCCGGACCTGAGGGAGTGGGACTACGGGGGCTACGAGGGGATCACCACCGCCGAGATCCGGCGCGGGCGCCCCGGGTGGGACCTGTGGCGGGACGGCGTCGTCCCCGGCGGGCCGGACCACCCGGGGGAGGCCGTGGAAGCGGTCGGCGCGCGCGTGGACCGCGTCCTGGAGGGGGTCGCGCGGTCGGTGGGGGAGGAGGGGGCCCCGGACGTGGCCCTGGTGGCGCACGGGCACGTCCTGCGCGTGCTCACCGCCCGCTGGCTGGGGCTGGAGCCGGGAGCGGGGGCGCTGTTCGCCCTGGGCACGGGCTCGGTGAGCACGCTCGGCCGTGAGCACGGCCGACCGGTGGTCACGTCGTGGAACCTGGCGCCGTCCGCCTGACCCGGCCCCGCAGGGCGCCTGACCCGACCCCGTCGGGCGCCGCCCGGCGGCGGGCCCGGGCCGTCACAGGCCCCGGAGCCGGGTCCGGCCCGCGGCCCCGCGCGCGGCGCGGGCCACCCGCGGGTCCCGGTGCAGGCGGCCGATCGCCTCCAGCGCGGGGACGGTGTCCGGGTGCCCGCACAGCCACAGGCGGTCGGCGCTCTCCAGGAGGGAGGCGTCGAGGCCGGAGGGGAAGGCGAAGTCGAGCGCGGCGGCGAGGTCGTCGGCCCCGGTCCCGGCGGCGGAGGCCAGGTCCAGCACGAGCCACGGGCCGAACCGGTCCAGGACCGCGTCGATCTCCTCCTGGGGGAGCATCCGGGAGGACAGGAGCACGAGGGCGGCCAGGCCCGCCGTGACGCGGTCGGCGTCGCGCAGCATCGCCCGCAGCCGTCCCGCCAGGCGTGAGCTGACCATGTGCAGGACCGAGGCCCCGGTCCGCCTGCGCAGGGTCAGGCGGGGATCGGCGACCGCCCGGACGATCTCCTCCAGCGCCTCCTCCGGGGAGCGCCGGGCCAGCCAGGGGTCGACCAGCGCGCCCTGGTCGGCCGCGCGGACGCGGGCCAGGGAGTCCAGGAACTCCGCGGCGCCCGTCACGGCGAGGTCCTCGGCCAGCGGGGCGCGGACACCGCGCCGGAGCAGCAGCCTGCGCACGCCGTAGCGGCCCAGGTCGGTCAGTTCGACGTCGGGGCGCTCCGGCTGGCCGGACGCCTGCGCGGAGGGGGAGGCGGGAGGGGCGTCCGCGCGCTCCCCGCGGCCGGGGTCCCCGCCCGCCGCGCGATCCGCGTGGGGCGGGATCTCCTGTTCCGTGCCGAGGATGACCGCCCCGGTGTCGGAGAGCTGCCACAGCAGGTGGAGCACCAGGTCCGGGTCCGGTTCGGGGCCGGCGGGGAGCGGGGGCGCTCCGGGGAAGGGTGGTGCGCTCGTGGCGAGCGAGGCCAGCGGGACACGGGCCCCGTCCTGTCCCTCGTAGAGGCGGAGCAGGACCGCGGGCAGCAGCTCCGGGCGGTGCCCCCACGGCGGATCCGGGTCGAGGAGGTCGGCGCGCGCGTACCGCACGGCGTCCTCGAACAGCCGCATCCACCAGTCCAGGACCTCCTCGGGGTCGTGGACGCGCTCCTCCAGCCCCGGAGCGGGGCGCGCCCGGGCGGTGTCGATCTCGATCATGCCCAGGACCACGGCCGCCTGCCAGGGGGCCATGAACTCGGCCGCGTCCGAGGCAGAGCCCAGGCCCCGCAGCCAGGCCACGCGTGCGCCGCGGTCGCGCACGAGCCCGTACGGCCACAGGCCGAACCGCTCGATCGCGGCGCGGGCGCTCTCCGGGCTCGGCACCCCGGGTCCGGAGACGGGGGTGGCCGGGGCGCTCCACCGGGCCAGGCGCAGGGCGTCGCACAGCAGGGGTGTGCCCAGGGCGACCTGGGCGAGCACCTGCGGTCGCAGCAGTGACACCGGCCGGACCGCGGCCCGGCCGGGGCCGCGGCGGTCCAGGTGCGAGGTCTCGTTCGACGCCATGTCCGCTCCCGGTTCTCTCTCGTGCTGTCCGACCTTCCCCTTCTACCGTTCCGGGGTCGCCCCGTGGGGCGTTTCGGGGAACAACGGCGGCCGGGAGCGCGAGGCGCGGGGCGCCGGCCGGCACCGGGGCGCCGCGGTCCTCGGGAGCGGACCGGGGCGGTCGCCGGACCCGCGGCCCGCGGCACGGGTCCGGCCGGGACGGGGGAGGGACGGTTCTCCCGCCGGCGGCGGGACCGGGTCGGTGCGGCGCGTGGCCGACCAGCGCCGACGCTGTCCCCCCGTGAGGGGGACGGTCCCGTCATTGAGGGTTGAGCAGGGGAAACTCGGGGCTCGACGGACCGGATCTGGCCCCGCTCCTGTCGCGGGAACCAGGCATGGGTTACGACGTGTCCCTGGGGTCACCGGTTCCACATTCGGCGGTTCCGATGGCGCGGACACCGGGGACGTTCCGCCGCCACCTGGGGAACAACCGTACCTTTCGCGCGCGGGGAGGACGGGGCGCCCGTGCCCGGGAGTGTCCTACCGGGGGGTTGACATGTCGGCAAAAGGCATATTGGCTAGGCCACTGAGCCATATGAGCCAGATCACAGCCCTGCTTTCCGTCTGATCGGTACACGACATGACCCCGCAACTCCTCACCATCCTCGCCCTCCTGGCGATGTTCGTCATCGCCACGGTCCTGCCGATCAACATCGGCGCCCTCGCCTTCGTCGGGGCCTTCCTCGTCGGCGTCCTCGCCCTGGGCATGGACACCGACGCCATCCTGGGCGGTTTCCCCGCCGACCTCTTCCTCACACTGGTCGGCGTCACCTACCTCTTCGCCATCGCCAAGAACAACGGGACGATCGACCTCCTCGTACGCGCCGCCACGCGGCTGGTCGGCGGCAGGGTCGTCGCCATCCCGTGGATCATGTTCGGCATCAGCGCCCTGCTGACCGGCGTGGGCGCGCTCAGCCCCGCGGCGGTGGCCATCGTCGCACCCATCGCCCTGGGCTTCGCCGTCAAGTACCGGATCAACCCCCTGCTCATGGGCATGATGGTGATCCACGGCGCGCAGGGGGGCGGGTTCTCCCCGGTCAGCGTCTACGGCGCGACGGTCAACGGCATCGTCGCCGACAGCGGTCTCGCGGTCTCGCCGCTCACCCTCTTCCTCGGCAACCTCGTCTTCAACCTGTGCATCGCGCTGGTCCTCTTCGTCTCCCTGGGCGGCAACCGCCTGGTCGGCGCACGGGCGCAGGAGTTCGAGGCCGCCGGGCGCGCCGAGGCGCGCACGGGCGCCGCCGCGGTCCCCGGCTCCGGCTCGGCCACGGCCGGCGGCTCCGTCGCCGTGGCCACCGGCGGCCCCTCCGGGACCCCCGCCGCCGACGCACCCGCGGACGGTCCCGCCGACGCACCCGCGGACGGCCCGTCGGGCGGACCCGTGCGGTTCGACCAGCTCGCCACCATCGCCGGCATCGTCGTCCTCGGCGTGCTCGCCCTGGGCTTCGGCCTCGACGTCGGCTTCGTCGCGCTGTCCGTGACGGTCGTGCTGGCGCTGATCTCGCCCAAGGCCCAGAAGAACGCGCTGTCCCAGATCAGCTGGCCCACGGTGCTGCTGATCACCGGCATGCTCACGTTCGTCGGCGTCATGGAGAGCGCCGGGACCATCGACTACGTCGGCGACGCGGCCGCCGGGCTGGGCGCGCCGCTCCTGGTCGCGCTCGTGCTCTGCTACATCGGCGCCGTCGTGTCGGCGTTCGCGTCCTCGACCGCGATCCTGGGGGCGACCATCCCGCTGGCGATCCCGTTCCTCATGATGGGCGAGATCAGCGCGACCGGCGTGATCGTGGCGCTGGCGGTCTCCTCCACCATCGTCGACGTCAGCCCCTTCTCGACCAACGGCGCCCTGGTGCTGGCCAACGCCTCCGGGGTGGACCCGGACAAGTTCTACCGGCAGATCCTCGTCTACAGCGCCATCGTGGTGGTGGTGGGACCGATGATCGCCTGGGGAGTGCTGGTCGTGCCCGGCCTGCTGTGACCGGGTCCGCACCGGCGGAGGCGCGGTGCGGGGCCGTACCGCGGCCGGACACCGGACCACAGGCTCGGCCTGTGGTCCGGTGCAGACTTACGGGGCGACCGGTGCGACCACCCGGGAGACCAGCACGAGGTGGTCGCGCATCGCGTCCGCGGCGGCCTTGGGGTCCCCCGCGTGGATGGCGGCGCCGATCCGCTCGTGGCCGTCGAGCGAGGCCTGGGGGCGGTCGGGCTGGGACAGGGACTCCAGGCGGGTCTCCCTGATCATCGGCGCCAGCTCGTTCATCATCCGCGCCAGGAGACGCGAACGCGCCGCCGCGGTGATCGCGGCGTGGAACCGCTCGTCGCCGGTGACGCCCCGGTCCCCGTTCTCGACCTCCTGGCGCATGAGCTCCAGGGCCGCGTCGATGGAGGCCAGGTCCTCGGGGGTGCGGCGCTCGGCGGCGAGCTCGGCCAGCTTGACCTCCAGCGCCTGCCGGGCCTCGATGATCTCCGCGCGCCGGTTGGCACGGTCGCGCAGCAGGGCGAGAACCCCCTGCTCGGAGACGGTCTGGCGGATGATCGCCCCGTCGCCGTGGCGGACCTCGATGACCCCCTGGACCTCCAGGGCCACCAGGGCCTGGCTCACCGAGGCCCGGCTGACCTCCAGCGCGGCGGCCAGTTCGCGCTCGGGCGGCAGCCGGTCGCCGACGCCCAGTCCGGCCTCCCGCATGTGTTCGACGAGCCGCTCCACGAGCTGCTCGTACAGACGGGGTCGGGCCGGCGGTCGGGGTCGGGATTTGGCAGGCACGCTCGGTGGCTCCTGTCTTCGCATCCGGCTGTGTCAGAGGCCTTCCAGGCTAGAGCATCCCGCCCCCGTGCTCCCGGGGATCAGGCTGTGGCGGCGGACGCGCGGGAGGGCGATCGGGGGGCGCGGAGGGCTTCACAAACGGGGGGTGGGCGTGCCACCCTGGCTCTAAGGCCTAGTGGCCTAGCCACTGAACCATTTGGAGGTTGCTGTGGGGACCCGACGCACCGCTCACGAACTCCTCGACCTCGTCCTGGACACGGGCTCGTACGCCTCCTGGGACACCGCGCCCGCCGACGTGCGCCCCGACCCGGCCTACGCCGGAGCACTGGCCGACGCGCACACCGCGAGCGGGTGCGACGAGGCCGTCCTCACCGGGGAGGGGCGCCTGGGCGGGCACCGCGTCGCCGTCGTGGCCAGCGAGTTCGGATTCCTCGCCGGCTCCGTCGGGCTCGCCGCGGCCGAACGGCTCCTGGACGCCGTCGAACGCGCCACCGCCGAGGGGATCCCCCTGCTGGCCGCACCCGCCTCGGGCGGCACCCGCATGCAGGAGGGGACCCGCGCCTTCGTGTCCATGGCGCCGATCGCCGCCGCCATCACCGCGCACAAGGCCGCCGGGCTCCCCTACCTCGTCTACCTGCGCCACCCGACCACGGGCGGCGCGCTCGCCTCCTGGGGCTCCCTGGGGCACCTGACCGCGGCCGAGCCCGGCGCCCTCATCGGCTTCCTCGGCCCCCGCGTCTACGAGGCCCTCCACGGCGAGGCCTTCCCCGCAGGGGTCCAGCGCGCGGAGAACCTCCGCCGGCACGGCCTCGTCGACGCCGTCCTGGCCCCGGAGGAGCTGCGCGGGGCCGCCGTCCTGGCCCTCGACGTCCTGCTCGACCGGACCGCCGACGAGGCGCGGCCCCCCACCGCGCCGCCCGCCGTGCCCGCCTCCCGCGTTCCCACCTGGGACTCCGTCCTGCGGTCTCGGCGCGGGGAGCGCCCGGGGGTGCGCGACCTGCTGCGCCACGCCGCCACCGACGTCGTGCGCCTGCGCGGCACCGGGGAGGGGGACGAGGACCCCACCCTCCTGGTGGCTCTGGCCCGGTTCGGCGGACGCCCCTGCGTCCTGGTCGGCCAGGACCGCAGCAGGCAGGGCCCCCGGACCCCGATGGGGCCGGCCGCCCTCCTCCAGGCACGCAGGGGCATGCGCCTCGCGGCCGGGCTCCGGCTCCCGCTCGTCACCGTCATCGACACCGCCGGCGCCGAGCTGTCGGCCGCGGCCGAGGAACGGGGCATGGCGGCCCAGATCGCCCACTGCCTCGCGGACATGGCCACCCTCGGCACCCCCACCGTGTCGGTGCTGCTGGGGGAGGGGACCGGCGGGGGCGCGATCGCGCTGCTCCCCGCCGACCGCGTCCTGTGCGCCCAGCACGCCTGGCTCTCGCCCCTCCCGCCCGAGGGCGCGAGCGCGATCGTGCACCGCACCGTCGACCGCGCGGAGGAGCTGGCCGAGAGCCAGGGCATCGGCTCCGCGGACCTGCTGGCGACAGGGGTGGTGGACCGGGTGATCGCCGAGGCCGCAGACGCCGCCGAGGACGGCGAGGCCCTCTGCGCCCGGGTCGGCGCCGCGGTCGCCCACGAACTCTCGACCCTGCGGTCGCGCGCCGGGGAGGGCCCGGGCGCCGGACGCACCGGGCGCTACCGGCTGCTCGGCGCGGGCGTCTGACCCGGGACCGGACGGCCGGACCGCGTGGACCGGCCGCCGGGGACGCGCCCCCGCGGGGGCGTCCCGCACGACACGCGTGTCCGTCCGGCGCCGGCGGGGAGGCCCGCCCCCCGCCGGGGCCGGCCGGGCACAGGACAGGAAGAACGACACCGGAGGTAGGAACATGGACCGCTCGGAAGGCCCGCTCAAGGGAACCGTGGTCGTGGATCTGTCGCGGGCCCTCGCGGGGCCGCACACCGCGATGCTGCTCGGCGACCTCGGGGCCAGGGTGATCAAGGTCGAGCAGCCGGGCACGGGCGACGAGACCCGCGGCTGGGGCCCGCCGTTCGTCGGACCGGAGGAGGAGCGGATCAGCACCTACTTCCTCTCCTGCAACCGCAACAAGGAGTCCATCGAACTCGACCTGAAGTCCGACGACGGCGTCGAGCAGCTCACCAGGCTCGTGCGCGCCGCCGACGTCCTGGTGGAGAACTTCCGGCCGGGCGTCCTGGACCGGCTCGGCTTCTCCGTCGGCCGCCTGGAGGAGCTCAACCCCCGGCTGGTGGTCTGCTCCATCAGCGGTTTCGGGCACGACGGGCCCGAGGGCGGCCGGGCGGGCTACGACCAGATCGCCCAGGGGGAGGCCGGCCTGATGAGCCTGACCGGCCCCTCCTCCAAGGAGCCGACCAAGACGGGCGTGGCCATCGGCGACGTGCTGGCCGGGATGAACGGGGCGCAGGGCGTGCTCGCGGCCCTGGTGGAGCGGGGCCGCACCGGGCGCGGACGGGTGGTGCGCACCTCCCTGCTCTCCTCCATCGTGGGCGTGCACGCCTTCCAGGGGACGCGCTGGACCGTCGCGCGCGAGGTGCCCTCGGCGCTGGGGAACCAGCACCCCTCCATCGCCCCCTACGGCGCCTTCGCCTGCATGGACGGGATGCTCCAGGTGGCGGTGGGCGGCGAGGCCCAGTGGGCCCGGTTCGCGGGGCTGCTCGGGCTGGACGCCGAGGACCCCAGGTTCCGGGACAACGCCTCCCGCGTCGCCCATCGCGAGGCCCTGATCGCGGAGATCGAGGCGGTCCTCGGCCAGGGGACCCGTGACGAGTGGCTGAGCCGGATCGGCGGGGCCGGGGTGCCCTGCGGCGCGGTGCGCACCGTCGACCAGGTCTACGAGTGGGACCAGACGCGGTCCCAGGGGCTGGTGGTGTCGGTCGAGCACCCCGTGCTGGGCGAGGTCGAGCTGCCCGGGTCGGCCCTGCGGTTCGACCCCCGCGACCCCGGTGAGTCGGAGGAGTTCGGACGCGGCTACCTGCCGCCCCCCGCCCTGGGCGAGCACAACGACGCGGTGCGGGCCTGGCTCGACGAGGTCGAGCGGGAGCGGGAGCCCGCGGCGGAGCCGGTGGGCTGACCCGGAGCTGAACCGGAGCTGACCCGGAGACGGGGCGCGGGTCCTCCGACCGGACCGGCCCGCCGGGGAGCGGGGACCGCGCACGGCCCCCGCCCGGCGAGCGGGCCGTCGAGCGCGGCCCCACCGGCCCCGGCTTGCCACCGGACTCCACGACCACCGCGACAGCCATGCGAACGGCCGTACCGAGCGTCCCCCCGGACGCGGGTGCGGCCGTTCGGCGCGCCCCCGGCGAGCTGCCCCGCGGCCCGCGCCGGTCCCGGAGGTCCCGGCGGACCCGGGCCGGGCACCCGTGTACGCCGCGAGGAGGAACGGCGTCCCCGTGCGCGGGAGCCCGCGCCGGGCGAGGGCACCGCCCAGATCGACAGCCGCACGGCGCCCCGCGTGAGGAAACCCGCGTCGGCGGGGCTGTGGGAGGGGTGCCCCGCGCGACACGTCGCCCCGCGCGAGGGGACCCGAGCCCCCGCACCGTGACGGCTCTCCCGCGTGCGCCGCGCCCCCGCGGCCGGGCCCCGGCGGAACCGTGCGCCCCGGACGGCGACCGCCCGGCCGCCCGGGACCCCTGGTTCCGGGCGCGGGTCCGCCCCCGGCGGCGAGCCCCCGGGGGTTCCGGGCACCGGCGGGCCTTGGATCGGTGACGGACCGGCCCGCTTCGGGGCGGCCCGTATCCGGTGCCGATCCGGGCCGCCCCCTCCGACAGGTTTTCGATTCGTGTGCCCGGGCCGGGTCTCCCGTCCCCCGGGGCGAGTGCGCGCCGGGCCGTCGCGGGGGCCCGGATCCGGTCCGACCGCAACCGCGAAATCCCCTTCCGACCGTCCCACGGCGGGTCCATGATCGGCAGCACTTCGACGCCGGTCACCGAGGAGGTCGCGACGCACACCCGGCGCGACCGCCGTTCCCGCGCGCCCGGACACGGGCGAGCACCGGCTCCCGACCACCAGAGGACTCCATGACACGAACCACGGAACCACCCGTCACCGACGACGAGACCGGCGGGGGACTGTCCCTGCCCGAACTGGCCACCCCGATCTGGCGGCACTTCGGCGCCCAGGCGGCCGAGGCCACCTGGGCCCGGATCGCCCGCCGCATGCCGGCCCTGGCAGCCCAGGCCGCCGCGCTGGCCTGGCAGAGCAGCCCGCGGGACGTCCTCGCGACGACCGCGCTCAACATCGGCATGGGAGCGGCCACCGCGTGGGCGCTCGTCGCCACCACCGGCGTGCTCGGCGAGCTGTTCGCGGCGGCGCCCACCCCGGACCGGCTCGCGGCCGCGCTGCCCTCCCTGCTGGTGCTCGCCGCGGCCCTGGCGCTGCGCGGGACCTGCTCGGCCGCCGCCGGGCGCGCCCAGGCCCGCCTGGAGCCCAAGGTCGTGCTCACCGCGGAGAGGCGGCTGCTGACCCGGTGCACCGCCGTCGAGCTGCGGGCCTTCGACGACAGCGGCTTCCACGACCACCTCTACCGGTGCTACGCGCGCGGCAGCGACGAGGCGGGCGCGCTGGTCCGCCACACCGCCGACGTGCTCACCGGCACCGTGGGGGTCGCCGCCGCCGTCGGCGTCCTGGGCGTGCTGCACCCCGCCCTGCTCCCGCTGCTGCTCCTGGCCATGGCGCCCCAGTGGTGGGGCTCCTCGGCGGCGGCGCGCATGCGCTACCGGATGATCGTGGCCTTCACCGACGGGCACCGCCGCAAATTCCTGCTCGAACAGATCATGGTGAACCGGGACAACGCGGCCGAGATCCGCTCGTTCACCATGGAGGGGCGCCTGCTCGCCGAGTTCGACAGGGTCGCCGACAGGGAGCTGGACATCCAGCTCGGCCTGGCCACCCGCCAGGCCCTGATCCGGCTGGCGGGCAGCGCCGCCGGCGGGCTCGCCTCCGGAGCCGTGTTCGCGGTGCTGGGGCTGATGCTGGTCGGCGGGACCGTGGAGATCGCCGTCGCGGGCGCGGCCGTGGTCGCCATCCGGGTCGCGCAGGGGGCGCTGGGCAACGCCCTGTCCTCCCTCACGCACGTGTACGAGTCCGGACTGTACTTCTCCGACTTCGTCGCCTTCGAGGAGGAGGCCGCGCTGCGGCTGCCCCCGGCCGAACCGGAACCGGCCCCCGAGGGGTTCGAGGAGATCCGGGTCGAGAACGTCACCTTCACCTACCCGAGCGGGGGGAAGGGGGACGCCCCGGCCCTGGACGACGTCAGCCTCACCCTCCGGCGCGGCCGGACCGTGGCGCTCGTGGGGGAGAACGGCTCGGGCAAGACCACCCTGGCCAAGCTCCTGTCCGGCCTGTACGCACCGGAGAGCGGAAGGATCCGCTGGGACGACACCGACCTGGCCGGGGTGGACGGGACCGGCCTGCGGCGGCGCATCTCCGTCATCGCCCAGGACCACACCCACTGGCCGCTGACGGCCCGGCGCAATGTCGTGATGAGCAGCCCCGGCGGCGACCCCGCGCGCCTGGAGCGCGCGGCCCGCGCCGCGCGCGCCGACACGGTCGTGGCGGAGCTCGCCCACGGGTGGGACACCCTGCTGGACAAGCGGTTCGTGGACGGCGCCGAGCCGTCCGGGGGCCAGTGGCAGCGACTGGCGGCGGCCAGGGGCTTCTACCGGGGCGACGACGGCGACGCCACGCCCCTGCTCATCGCCGACGAGCCCACGGCGGCGCTCGACGCGCGGGCCGAGCACGCCTTCTTCGCCTCCCTGCACGCCCACGCCGGACGCACCGGGGCGGCCGTCGTCCTGATCACGCACCGCCTCGCGTCCGTGCGGATGGCCGACCACATCGTCGTCCTCCGCAAGGGCCGCGTGGTGGAGGAGGGCGCCCACGCCGAGCTGGTGGAGGCCGACGGGCTCTACCGGGAGCTGTGGGACCTCCAGGCCGCCGCCTACCGGTGGTCCGTTCCGGAGAGCCGCCACAGCGCCTGACCCCGGGGGCGGTGGCGCCGTACCCGTCACCGCCCCTCCCGCCCGCGGTCCCGGGGGCGCGCCCCCGGGACCCGTTCGAGAGGCCGGCGCCCCGACCAGGCCGGGCACCAGCGGCGGTAGGGGCAGTCCCGGCACACCCTGCCCGGGGTCGGGGCGTGCTCCAGGTCGCGGTGCCAGGGCCCGGCGAGCCCGTGGACCACCTCCCGCGCCTCGGTCCTGGCCCGGGCGGCGCCGGGATCGACGGTGCGCAGGTCGGCGCCGTCGGGGGTGAGGACCTCCAGTTCGACCGCGGACCCCGGCTCCAGGGGGAGCACCCCGGACGCGAAGAGCAGGACGGCCAGGGCCAGCGCGGGCTCGCGTGCCATGAGCCCGCGCTCGCCCGGGGGCGGGACCGCGGTCGTCGGGGCGACGTCCCGCCAGCTCCAGGCGCCGTCCCGGTGGAGCAGCAGGTCGGGCCTGGCCAGGACGAGGACGTCGGCCCGGGGGTCGTCGGCGGCCACGGTGCGCCCGACCCGGACGTGGCTCCCGGACCGGAGCCCGTCCAGCGGGCAGACCTCGACGTGGGCGGCGATCATGGCGGCGCCCGCGCGGGCCTCCCCGACGCTGGGCGCCCACCCCTCCGCACCCCAGTCCCCGGGGCCGTCGGGAAGGTCGCCGGGTCCGCACGCCCTCCGCGGCCGGCGCCCGTGCAGCCGTTGCAGCCGGGCGCGGACGGCGCGGTCCCGGGGCGAGGCGCCGACCGCCCCGGGCGGCGCGCCCTCCGGCGGGTCCCCCGGGAGGCCGAGGGAGTGGAAGTGGTCGCGCGCGGGACAGCCCCGGAAGCGCAGGCCCGAGGCCGCGGTCCAGGACCTGCGGGGGCGCGAGCGGTCGTGGACGCCGAGGATCCCGGGGGCGGAGGGCAGGCGTCCGCAGCCGGTCCGCACCCCGCACGACAGGCAGTCGGCCCCCGGGGACCGGGCCCCGCCGACCAGGGCGGAGCGCAGGGGCTCCCTGCCCGCGGAGGAGAAGAACCCCTCGGCCTCGCGGGCCGGGGCGTCGTAGAGCACGGCGGTGGAGGAGTCCAGGCACGACGCCCGGACCACCCGCACCCGGTCGGGGGGACCGGCCGGGCCGCCGTGGCGCCCCCGCATGGGGTAGGGGACCCCGCCCCGGTAGCGTCCGGGGCGGCCCGCGTAGGCGTCGCGGTCCACCCCGGAGCCGGTGGCCAGCACGAACGCGGCCACGGCCACCTCCGCGTCGGGGAGGCTCCCCTCGTCCGCCGGGCCCGTGACCGGGACGCGCAGCTCCCGTACCCGCTGCCCGCCGTCCAGGTACGCGTACCCGCGCCCCCGCGCGCACACCTCGTAGGGCCTGGCGTGGGAGGCGCCCCGGTCGGGCATGTACTGCCGCACCCAGAAGTCGGCCACCGGGGCGCGGTCGAGGCCGTCCCTCGCGCGGTCCCCGGCCAGGCCGTCGAGGTAGGACCGCGCGGCGTGGCGCACCCAGGCCAGCAGGCCCGGGTGCGGCGGCGCCACCCGTTCGCCCAGCACGTCGGCGCACCGCCCGCCGGGGGCGGGCAGCACCGAGCACGCGTCCCCCAGCGACAGCCCCCGGTGCTCGACCAGGTCCAGGACGGCGCCGAGGACGGCGGGCGCGGAGTCGGCGGGGGGCGGCGTGCGGGGGGCGGGGTCCCGCCGCGCGGCGTGGTCGGCCTCCGTGCGGCGGAAGGTGGGGCAGCCGCCCGCGGCGAGGGTCGCGGAACTGCTGAAGAGTCGGATGACGGCTGCCTGGCCGTCGCTGCCACGGGTCCGGTCGTTCACGGTGTCCTCCCTGGGAGAAGGGTGGCACGATCCGCGCCGTCCCGCCGGAGGCCTGTGGACGAACTGTCCGGGTGCGGTGGTAGAACACTCGAAGCGGACATCGTTCGCACAAAACTCAGAGAGAACGCAGGCATCCCCCATGTCACGACGCGCCGCCGCCACCCGCTGGGTCGCGCTGCTCGCCCTGCTCACCGCCACCGGCTGCGCCCAGGTCCAGGACGCCCTGGAGTGGTTCGTCTCCCCCGCGCCGACGGTCTCCGGACTGGGCTCCTACGACGAGGTCGACCGCGACGACCCCTTCGGGGGGACTCCCGCCGAGGACTACGCCGAGGGCTTCGAACCGCCCCCGGCCGAGCCCGTCGGCTCCTTCTCCGCCGCCCAGGTGGAGGAGGCCTACGGCCGCACCCGGGACCTCCTGGACGCCGTGTACCTGAACCCCGACGCGGTCTTCGACGAGGACAACAGCGAGTTCACCGGGCTGCTGGGCGAGCAGGCGCTGAAGTGGTACATGAACCACCTCGGCCACGAGAACGGCGACCTGGACAGCCGGCACGTGGTCTTCAACCTCGCCCCCGGAACCGCCGAGCCCATCGGCGACGTGGTCAAGGTGGACGGCCGGATGTGGGCGGAGGAGTCCTCCGAGGGCGGCCCCGACCACCTGGCGGTCAACACCGAGTACACGATCGTCCACCCGGTCGCGCGCCCGGGCGACCCCGTGTCGGTGCGGCTGGTCACCACGCACTACGGCGAGGTGTCCTTCTTCGACACCGGGGACGGGGCCCTGGAGGCGTGGCCGAACTGGTGGCGCGGGACCGGACCGGCCCACTGCGTGGACGGGTACAACGTCGTCCCCGCCTATCCGGACGAGCTCGCCGAGGGGGAGCGGCCCCGGGGGCCGGTCGAGGACGCCTACGACCTGGAGGCCCACCGCGACGGCGACGACGGGTGCGCCGCCATCCGCGGTACCTGAGCGCGACGGGCGCCCCGGACGGGGGACACCGCTCCACGTCCGGGGAAGCTGGGGATAAACCTCCGTAAAAAGTCACTCACGGTGACGTTTTCCCCTCCCCGGGCGGTGCGGCGAAGACCCGTCCGGCACCCCCTCATCATGTTGAATGACGTGCATGATCGTGCGTCGAGTACTTCCCGATGAGATGAACGCCGTCAGCGAACTGCGCGTGATGGCCTACACGGCCGACGGCCTTGTGAACGTGAACCCGGACCACGTCGAGGCGCTGCGGCTCCTGGGGGCGGACGGCCGCGGCGAGGTCCTGGTGGCGGCGGACGACGAACGGCTCCTGGGGACGGTCATGTTCGAGCCGTGGTCACCGGAGAGCGAGATCGCCCGCAACGCGGACGAGGCGGAGATGCGCGCGTTCGCGGTGTCGCCCGGGGCCCGGGGGCTCGGGGTCGGCCGCGCGCTGGTGAACGCCCTCGTCGACAGGGCGCGCGAGGAGGGGGTCTCCCGGCTGCTGGTGTCGGCGCTGCCCGAGATGGTCGCCGCGCAGTACGTCTACCGGGCGCGCGGCTTCCGGCGGGCGCCCGACCGCGACCTGTCCCCGCTGCCGGACGTGGAACTCCTGACCTACGAGCTCGTGGTCAAGGACTGACCGACTGTCCGGGCGCCCGGTCCCGCCGGGGGGCCGGACGCCCGGGCCCCGCTGCCGGGGAAGGCGCGGGGCGGGCGCCTCAGGGGACGGCCGGGACGGGGCGGGCCCGGCGCGCCGCATCGGCCAGGGACGCGCCCAGCGCCCCTTCGCGGATCCGGTCCAGCACCGCGTCGGCGACCGGGTGCCCGGTCAGCCACACGGCCCGGACGAACTCCTCCGGGCACCGCGCGTACCGCTCCCGGTCCGACTCCGGCAGCGGCCGGCCCGCGTCGAGCCGGATCGCGTAGCGGTCGAGCACGGCCCACACCGCCTGGTGCGACAGGGGGTCGGCGTCCGTCCCTCCGCGCAGCCCCCGCGCCCATCCGCCCAGGACGGGGTGGTGCACGTACAGCTGCAGGACGGGGGAGAGGTCCTCGTCCAGCGCCGACAGGACGTCGGCCACCCGCTGCCTGCGGTGCCAGTCGCCGGGCGCGTCGGAGGCCTCGAACAGGTCGCACACGGCGCTCTCGGTGTCGCGGGCGGCCAGCCACCCCTCCACCAGACCCTCGGCGTCCACGGGGCGCCCCCCGTCCGCGAGCGCGAGCACGTCCTCGGCGTCCATCCCGTCGAGGGGCGGGGCGACCGCGACGTCGGCCCCCGACTGCCGCAGCTGGCGCACCGTGAAGTGGTCGCCGAGCCGGGTCACGCGGAACCGCCCTCCGCTAGCGTGCGCCACGGCCCCCAGGGCGGCCAGGGTGTCGAGCACCCGGGCGGCACGGCGCCCGGGGTCCTCGTCCCCGGGGGAGTCCCCGGGGACGAGGACCCCGGCCAGCTGGGCGGGCGTGCGGGGCTCACCGTGCGAGAACAGGTCCGCGAGCAGCAGGAACGCCGTCATCCCGGGCCCGCCGACCATGGTGAGCAGGGCGTCCGCCCAGGCGTCGGCGACGGCGCCCGGGACCTCCTCCGCGACCGCCCGGGCGGCCCGCCCGGGCAGGACGCGCGTGTACGTCGTACGCAGCAGGCCGCCGTGGCGGGCGACGGCGAACAGCGACCGCACCTCGGCGGGCGTCCGACCCAGCGCGGCGGCGGCCCCGGCGGTGTCGGACGGGGTGAGCTCGTCGTCCGCGTCCGAACGGAGGTCTCTGCCGCCGCCCACCCAGGCGGCGAGGCGGACGGCGTCGGACAGCGGGCGACACAGGCGCGCGGCCGCGTCCAGCTCCTCCGGGCGCCCGGGAACGACCGGGCGCGGCGGTCCGGAACCCCCGCCCTCCCCCACGCCGAACCGGTCCAGGAGCGCCAGCACGGCCCGGTCCGCGTCCGCCCCGTCCGCCGGGTCGCGGGCGCCGGAGGGCCCGCCCGGGGAGAGGTCGACCGAGGCGATGGCCCGGCGGAGCCCGCGGGGGCTCTCCGCGGACAGCAGGTCCCCCGTCTCCACCAGGAAGTCGCACCACGTCAGCCAGGTGTCCCTGAGGCCGGCGGGCGTCCGGTCCCAGTGCCGGACGGTGCGGGCGATGTCGTGCACGTCGGCGGTGGACCAGTCGCCGGGGTCGGGCGCACCGGCCTCCAGGTGCGCGGTCAGGAGGAAGAGCAGGGTGTCGGGGTCCAGCACGGGGCGGGGGTCGACGCCCCCGGCCCACTCCAGACACGCGTGCACGGCGGAGTAGATGCGATCAGTCATTGCCCTGTCACCCGAAGTGGTGTGAGTCGCCGAAAGGGCCTCAGGCTAACCGTGCCGCGCGCGGTGGCGCGGGAGAACGCCGAAATCCCCCGCGGGCCGGGTCGGGTGCGGTGGGACGGGACGCGGGACGCGGTCGGGCCCGCCCCCGGGGCGGGCGGGTGCGTGCGTGCGCCCGAGAGGGGCCCCGCGCGGCCCGTCCCGGGGCGCGTCGACCGGCGCAGCCGCCCTGTTTTCTTTGTCGGCAATCCACGTGGAGTTCTGTTTCGGGGGCGTTTTGCCCGCAAGGTCCCGATCCGGCCGCAAGGCGGGCCCTCCCGGGGGTCCAGGTGTCGTTCCGTCGGGAGAGAGTCGCTTTTTCCCCATTGGGGACCCTTCGGGAGCGGTGTGTTTGTTGCGGGCAAAGGGGCTGGGTAAGAGGCGGTTGGGCGTCCCGGAGTGCGGGGATATTTCGATTCCGAGTGCCGCGAACTCTCCCGGGGCGATTGGCGGAAGAATCGAACACCTCTCCGTGTGTTCGGGTTCTTTCCCCGGTCGGGAGGTGTAATTCGCGCAGTCGTCCCATCCGACCTCCGGTCGTGCGAGATGCGCGAATCAGACAATTGGCTGTATGGGAGGAAAAATGAAAGAATACCGCATCGAGACCATCGACGACTTCACCGACCTGCTCCAGCGCTGGTATGCGGCAGACCACGAGGGTTTCGCCACCATGTTCGACGCGGCGGTCGAGAACGTGAAGCCGATCCCGGAGGGGACCGGGGCCGAGGTCCGGCACGACTGGCGAAACAGTACGATCGACGACCTGTGCGACTTCTTCCGCGCCTGGGACAAATGGGAGCCGGGGGTCGACAGCGGGCTCGTCTTCATCGAGAAGTTCAGCTGGCTCAACTACGAGAACGACTACGGGATGGTCTTCGTCACCTCCGGCCCCGGATGTGAGATGACCGCCCTATTCACCGAGTTCCAAGGGCGTTACATGGACTCCGAGAAATCACTCGGGCTCGTGGAGAAGTGGAAGAGGCAGCTCGGGCCGAGGATGGACGACTATGTCGTGCCGCCGGGTGGATTCAGGAACTTCAACGACTTCTTCGTCCGGAGGGTGAAGGACGGAAAACGCCCGGTCGACGCACCCGCGGACGAAACCGTCGTGGTCGCCCCCGCCGACTGCGTCATCAACATGATCGTGAACGAGCTGACCGAGGAGACGCGCATCCCGGTCAAGACGGTCACCATGAACGTCAGGGAGCTGCTCGACGGCTCCGCGTACGCGGGCAGGTTCGTCGGGGGCACCGCTGTGTCCTGCATCCTGATGCCCGACAGCTACCACCGGTACCACTCCCCGGTCGCGGGACGGGTCGTGGAGTCCAACTCCGGGATCGGCGGCGTCTACTACGGCATGCGCGACCTCCCCGGACTGCTCAACGACGGGAACGTGGGCTACGGCCACGACTACAGCATGTTCGAGAGGTTCCGGCGGGGCTACCTCGTCATCGACACGGGGAACGCGGCGCACGGACACGTCGGGATGGTGCCCGTCGGCCTCAACTCGATCGCCTCCGTCGAGTTCCGTCCCGAACTCTCCCGCGTCAGGCCGGAGAACCCGGTCGCGATCGCCAAGGGGGAGGAGGTCGGATGCTTCAAGTACGGCGGTTCGCTGAACATCCTCCTCTTCGAGAAGGGCCGCTTCCCCGCGCTCCAGATGCTCCAGGGCCAGCGCATCGGGCTCCTGGAGGATCCGGGGAAGCCGCGCTCCCTCTTCACCGGACCCGCCGTACGCCGTCCGGAGGCGTTGCGCCCCGACACCCCCGCGAACGGACGCCGCGCCGTCCCCTGAGCGCCGGGAGACGGGCCCCGACCGGCCCCCACACATCAGCGGGTCAGCGGGCCGGCCCCTCCCGGCCCGCCACCGGGCCGGGGCGGAGGCGCCCCGCGCGACCGGCGGCGCCCCGGCCACGGCGTGCGCGGCGCCCCGGCTACCCGCCGGAGGCGACGAGGGTGAGGCGGTGCGCCTCGGTGGGATCGGGACACTCCCAGCGGCGGACCAGCCGTTCGACCGCGGCGGCCGGGACGGGGGACCCCCTGCGGTCCAGGCGCGCCCGCAGCACCCCCGGCGGGGCCTCCACGGACACGATCTCCACCCGGGCCCGGTAGCCGGCGGCCAGGCCGACACACTGGTCGCGCAGCTGGCGGGAGACGTTGGTGGCGTTCCACACGAACGGGCGCCCCGCGCGCAGGTGCTCGCGGGCCCGCTCGTGGGCTGCGGCGGCCACCGGCCGCTGGTCGGCGGTCGGGCGCGCGCCCAGTTCGGTGCGCAGCGCGTCCAGGCTCACGACCGGCGTGTCCGGGAGGTGGCGCGCGATCCAGGTGTCCTTGCCCGCCCCGGGCAGCCCCGACATGACGGTCACCGACGACCGGGTGTCGTCGTGGGCCGCGTAGTCCGGATCGCGGTCGGGCTTGCGGAAGAACCAGAACCGCGCGTGGTCGGAGGGGAACTCGCGCGGCCGGTCCAGGCAGCGCTGCTCGGCGCAGTACTCGCCGTACAGGCCGATGCTTTCCAGGACCTCTGCGGTGTCGCCGCAGTGCCGGCCGAGGATGTCCGCCGTGGCCAGCAGCACCAGGTCGTCGTTGCGTGCGAGCAGGCTCACCCGGAAGGCGATGTGGCGCAGGTCGGGGCGTTCGAGCGCCCAGAACGGCACCTGGTGGTGGCGGACCAGCGCCGCCACGTGCTCGCGCCACCGGGCCGCGGCGAGGCTGTCGGCCTCCGTGGCCCGGCCCGTCCGGGCCGAACCGTCCGGGCCCGCCTCCCACAGAAGGCGGCGCACCATCAGGTCGCCGCGCCGCGAGTGCCCGTGCGCCGTCACCCGCCCGTCCCCGTCCCGGCGCGTGCAGTAGGGCTTGGCGACGTCGTGGAGCAGGACCGCGGCGAACAGCCGCACCCTCTCCGGCGCGGGCCTGGCCCGCCAGGCGGGCAGCCCGGACAGGGCCTCGCAGGCCATCCGGGTGTGCACCTCCACATCGCCCTCGGCATGGTGCACCGGGTCCTGTTCCACCCCCGCCAGGTCGCGCACCCACGGGAACGCCTCCCTGACCCGGTCCCAGTCCAGCTCCCAGTACGGGGGAGCCGGGCACAGCTCAGCGAAGACCCGCATGGAGCACCTCCGGGTCGGCGAGGCCGTTCGCGATCACCGGCCGGTCCAGCCAGTGCGAGCCCGAGTCCAGGACGGCGGCAGTGAACCCGGGGCGCACCCACTTGTACCGGTCGACCGTGCGGCCGCCCTCCTCGGCCTTGACGTACAGGCCTTCCATCAGGTCGGAGCCGTCCCCCTCCGCCAGCGCCCGCTCCGGGTCGGCGCCGCCCGCCACCGCCGCCCGGGCCAGGGCCCCGCGCCAGCCGGCCGTCCGGCAGGTGGAGGCCCCCACCAGGGAGACCAGGTCCTCCAGGCGGTCCAGGGGGCCGGAGTGCAGCACGGGCACCGGCACCACGGGGGTCCCCTCCAGGAGCTCCCTGCGGCGCGGGGTGGACAGGAACGCGTCCTCCCGGGTGTCCAGCACGTCGAACTCGAGGAAGTAATGGGGAAGGGCGTCGTAGAAGACCGTGTGCCTGGCGTACATCCACTCGCCGTAGAGCACGTACCGCTCGCCGAGACGCGGCCACAGCAGGTGGGCGACGGAGGCGGCCCAGGCCTTGAACGGGGCGAACTGCCGCTCGCGGGGCCCGCCCGTCAGGTAGTGGCCGCGGCTCTGCAGCAGGAGCGCGCCCCCGGGGCCGAAGCTGATGCCGGCGTTGGCGCCGTCGAGCTTCTCCTCCACGACCAGGTGCCGGCTGGCCAGCTGCCCGAAGGGCACGGCGGCCAGGTCGTGGTCGCCCGCCTGGAGGCGGGAGCCGCGGATGTGCCGGGTCCGGGGGTACTTGCGCATGGGTGCGGTTCTACACGCCGGCTCCGCCGCGCCGCCACCCGTTTTCCCCGGCGGCGGCCCGCGGGCGCACCCCTGGGCCGGGGCTCGGGGCAGGCGGCGGCGCGAGCCCGGGGAGGCGGCGTCGGCCGCGGCGCGCCCCTCGACCCGGCCGTCCTCAAGGGCCCACCGGGTCCGGTCGTCGGCGTGCTGACGCCGTCACCGGGCCGTCCCCGCAGACCCGGGCCCCGTTCACCCCGACCCGCACCGCGATGACGCCGCGGGTCCGCGGTGCGAACGCGTACGGGAGGGCCGCGGCCCGCCGTCCCGGGCACGGGCTGCGCCGCGTGCGCCGCCGGGGCCGACCGGTCCGGTGCCTCAGCCGCGGGCCAGGGCGCGCAGCTCCTCCAGGCTCGAGGCACGGGACTCGGGGGCGTCGGCGTCCACCCTTCCCCCCTGGGGGTCGTCGACCCTCCCGGCGCAGGACCGGAGCGCCTCCAGCGCGGTCAGCCCCTCACCGCGCAGGCGCACGTGCTCCATCGTCCACCAGCCGCGGGCGGCGTTGCCCGCCGTGTCGGGCGGCAGGAGGGGCTGGAAGTCACTGGCCTCCTCGGTCTCGGAGGCCCACAGGTACCCGATGAGGCGGCCGTCCCGGTGCACGGGGAGGTACAGCACGGGGCCCGCGGTGCTCGGGACGTAGGAGCGGCCGACCAGCACCGGGGCGAGCGCGTCGTCGCTCCACCGGTCGAAGGCCCCCTGCCCGGCGCCCGGCGTACGGGCCGGACCCCCGGCGCCGTCGGCCCCGTGCGACGGGTCGGGGCCGGCCGCGCTCCGGTCCGTGCCGTATCCGTCCTCGGGGGCGCGCCCACCGTCCATGGCCGTCCTCACTTCCTCTCGTTCTCAGCGGTCATTGCGGTACCGGGCGTCCTGCCCGGATCAGGCGGGAGGAAGTCCGTGCAGGTGGTCGGCGTGCTCGGGCACGCTCCCCGGCGGGACCGCCCCGGCCCGGTCGTCCTGCGGGGCCCCGGTCCAGTGTGTCAGCGCGCCCAAGGCGTCCAGCCCCTGGGCCCGTGCCAGGATCAGGCGGCGCACCCAGGCGCCCTTGGCGTTCAGCCCCGCCGGGCCGGGTACGGGCAGGAACCCCGCGGCGGCCCCGTCCCGCGAAGCCCAGAGGCGGCCCAGCGGACTCCCGTCCCCCCGCAGTACCGGGACGTGCAGCACCGGCCCGTCGGTGTCGGCGGCGAACCGGGGCTCGGCGCCCGCGAAGTCCGGGCGGAACGCGTCCCGGGCGGCCTGTTCCTCGTCGGTCATCACTCCTCCTCCGTCACGGTCTCGGGGGTGAACGGCAGCACGGTGACCCGCAGGATCCACTGCCCGGTGTCGGCGTCCTGGAGCGCGTCGTCGATCCGGAAGCGTGTTCCGCGCGGCAGGAGGAGCTCCCGCTCGGACCGGTGCACGCTGCCGTCGCCGATCCACAGGGCGGGGTGCCCCGCGGGCACGGACAGGTGGAACTGGTAGGCGGCGGTCTGGTTCACGGTCTCGACCCCCAGCGATCCCGAGAGGAACCCCCGTTCGACGAACTCCGTGCCGATCAGGTCCGTGGGGTCGTGGAAGGGCCGCCCCGGCGGGGCCATGAAGCCCACGCTGAACACCGAGCGCCGGACCTCGACCGTTTCCGGGATCGGCTCCGTCGCCCGGTCGAGCAGTTCCATCCCCTCGCGCAGGAGGCCCCAGGTCTTCTCGGCGTTCTCCCGGGTCGGGGTGTGCCCGCCGAACCACTTCTCGACCCACGCGCCGAAGAACCGCTGCTCGCTGAGCCGCAGGACCTGGGACTCGGGGCTGGCCCGCCGGGAGAAGTCGTTGTAGAACTGCGCGTTGTTCGTGTAGGCCCGGGCGGAGTCCTGCTGCTCCGGGGCCAGGGACGCGAACCGGTCGCCGAGGACGAGCCTCCCGTACCCCGCGCCCTCGTCGTCGGTGGCGAACCGGCGGACGCCGTCGGGGTCGACGCGTCCGGGGCGGTCGTCGGGCAGGTCCGGCCCAGCGGCCTGCGTCCCGCTCTCCGGGGGACCGGCGGAGTCCTCCGCGGTGGTCCCCGGGGGGACCGCGGCGGCCGCGGCATCGGCGCCGGCGGCGTCCAACCCCAGGAGCGCGGTCAGGAAGGCTTCGGCGCCACTGCTGAATCCCGCTTCCTCGGGGCCGGTCACGGTGGTGTCCGTGTCGGTCCGCACGGTGAGCACCTGGACGTCCGCGGCGTCCCCCGCCCGCTGCTCCGGTGACGGAGCGGTCTCCGGCCGCGGCGGGACCACCACCTCGGCCTCGATGTGGAACCCCGGCAGCCCGAGCGATCCGCCCCATCCCGCGCGGATGATCCGGTAGACGGCGCCCCGGGCGAGGACGAACTCGCGCTCCTCCGGGTAGTCGCTCCTCTCACCGACCCACAGGCCGCGGCTGCCCGCGGGCACGGTCAGGTGGACGACGTGCGCGGATTCGGCCTGGTGGTGCTCGGCCAGCTCGTTGCCCAGGGACATGGACATGAAACCGGGCTCGGTCTGGACGGTGCCCACCAGGGAGTAGGGGTCCATGTCCCGGAACCCGTCGAGGAACGAGACCTCGGACAGGCCGCGGACCATCTCGACCGTCTCGGGCAGGGGGTGGTCGACGGCCCGGTCGAGGCGCTCCAGGAACGCTGCCACATCGGCCGCGGTGGGGAACACGTTCCCGTTGGACCGCGCCACGACACCGGCTCCACCCGCGTGCCCGTACCAGCCCGCCAGTTCCGCCTCCGGGTTCGGCGCGTCGATGATGTACCTGACGAAACCCGCGGTGTGTTCGGGCACCCGGTCCTGCGCCAGGAGTTCACGAAGGCGCTCGACGGTGGGCCAGGACAGGTCGTTCAGCTCGTACAGGCTCCAGCCGCGGGCCGCCATCGGGTCCGTGGTGGTCTGGAGGCGGGTCTCCTCCCGCACCTCGTCCAGGTTCTCCTGGATCTGCTCGGCCGAGAGGTTGGCGCGGACGACCATGTTGAGCCATCCGTCCGCCGTGTACCCGCGCACGTCGTCGCGCTGCCGGTCGTGGAGGGTGTCGAAGGCGTGCGGGTTGTTCGCCGGATCGTGGAGCCAGCGGCCGTAGGCGTCGGCCTCCTCCACGGAGCGGAACCGCCGCACGCCCCGGTCGTCGACGTACCCCCTGCCGTCGCCGGCGGGACCGGTGCCGACCGGGAGGTCGGTGACGGTGGCGGAGGCGTCCGCAGAGGAGTCCGGGGCGGCCGCGTGTCCCGTCTCCTCGCCGGGAGCGGCCGTGTCCTGCCCGGCCCCACCGACGGTCGCGGGAGGGGCTTCCTCCACGGCCGGCGGTCGGGCTCCGGACGCGGTGTCGTCCTGTTGCGGCAGGACGGCCTCGGCTGACAGCAGCAGGCCGTGAGCGGTCGTCTCCGCGCCGGTGACGCGATAGGACATTCCCCGGGGCAGGACGATCTCGTGGTTGGACGGCCGCGGGCCCTCCGCGCCCAGCCAGAGCCCGTGCGCGCCCTCGGGCAGGGTCAGCCGGACGGTCACCGCAGGGTGTCCCAGGCCCACCGGTTCCGGGTTCACGGAGACCGTGGTGTACCCCGGGCTGGTCTGGACCGTGCCCACCAGGCCGGAGGGGGTCCTCTCGTCGTACCCCTCGGGAAACCGGAGGTCGCGGGTGTGGTTCAGGACCCACGTCGTCTCGACCGCCTCCGGGAGCGGGCGCCCCACCGCTTCGTCGTAGGTGCCGAGCAGTTCCCGCACACCTGCGGCGGAGGGGTAGGTCCCGCCGTTGGCCGCGGCCAGCGCCCCGGCCATACCGCTCCTGCGGTACAGGCCGGCCAGCCGCTCCTCGGGACGCTCCAGCGTGACGATCGTCCGCAGGAAGCGCGTTCTCGGGGCCCCCTCCTCGGCGGCGTCCGCGATCTCCCGCAGCCGCTCGAGGGTGGGCCAGGTGAGCCCGTTGGCCTCGTAGACCTCCCAGCCGCTGCTGCCGTGGGGGTCCACGACCGAGGGCCGCTCGGTACGGCTCATCGAGCGCAACCGGTCGAGTTGCGTCCGCAGGTCGTCCGAGGGCACCAGCGCCAGGTCCGCGAGCCACGGGGTGTCCGAGAACGCCGCGGCGACGCGGCGTGCCTCCGCGGGGAGGGTGTCCAGCCCCGGCATGCCGCGTTCCGCGCGCGCGGCCCGGTGCGCGTACCAGTCGGCCTCCGCGGGCGTCCGGAACCGCCGGACACCGGACGCGTCCACCCGTCCGTACGAGAGCGGGTCCGCGAAGGCCTCGGGGCTCAGGACCACCTCCGCGGAGAGCACGGTCACGATCCCGCCCGTGTTCATGTCGAAGGTTTCCCGGACACCGGTGATCCGGTAGGTGGAACCGCGGGCGAGGGTGAGCTCGCGCTGTTCGGGGTCGTGGCTGCGGGAGCCGATCCAGAGGCCGCGCGCCTCCTGGGGGACGTTGAGCCGCAGGAGGTAGCGGAAGGGGGCGGCGTCGGTCTTGAAGGCCTGGTCGCCCAGGGTGGTGGACATGTACCCGGGCTCGGTGTGGACCGTGCCTTCGAGGTCGTCGGCGTCGTACCTGCCGGCCGCGCGCAGCAGGTGGTCGACGGAGTGCATGCCCCGGGAGACGACCAGGCCTTCGGGCAGGGGGCGGCCGGTGGCGTCGTCGAGGAGGCGGAAGAGTTCCAGGACCCGGTCCACGTCGGGATAGGTCCCGCCGTTGTGGCGGGCGATGACCCCGGCGTACCCGGCGTTGTGGAACCAGTGGCGCAGCTCCGCGGCGGGGTCGCGGGCGGTGAGGACGTAGTCGATGAGTCCGGCGGTGCGAGGGGGGAGGCCGTCCGGGTTCGCCCGGATCTCGCGCAGCCGGTCGAGGGTGGGCCAGGTGAGTCCGTTGGCCTCGTACAGGTCCCAGCCGTGGGCGGTCACCACGGTCGCCGCCTGCCCGGCCTCCTGTTGGGCCCCGGCCCGTATCAGTGCCAGCTGGCGCGCCACACCGGTCGGGGACAGGGGCCGGACACGTGCCAGCCGGGTGATCCAGGCGGATCTGGTGTAGGCGTCGACCATCCCGCGCTGGTCGGGGGTGAGGGTGTCGAAGGCGTGGGGGTTGTTCGCCGGGTCCTGGAGCCACTGGTCGTAGGCGTCCAGTTCCTCCAGGGTTCGGAAGCGCCGGTATCCGTCGTCGCCGACGTGCCCGCGGCCGTCGCCCGCCGGAAGGCGCGACTCCTCGTCGACGAGCGTGGAGGTCTCCGAGTCGCCGTCCCCGGCCTCCGCGGACGGCTCTCGCGGCGACATGTCCGCGGAGACCGGCTCGGCGTCGATCTCCATTCCGTCGTCGGTGATCCGGACGTCGGTGACGCGGTAGCCGAAGTCCCGGGGCAGGACCAGCGCGTACGGGTCGCCCGTCGCGCCCCGGCCACCGATCCACAGGCCCCGGGCGTCTTCGGGGAGGACCATGCGGACGACCGCCACGGTGTCGCGCGGCGAGGTGGTGAAGGGCGAGTCGCCCAGGGAGGCGGTGGTGTACCCCCGCTCGCGCTGGTCCCTGCCCACTATGGCGGACAGGTCGTCCCAGTCGTATCCGTCGAGTCCGGGCAGGTCCCGGTCGACATCCAGCACGAAGGACACCGCGATCGGGTCCGGCAGGGGCCGGTCCACGGCCGTGTCCATGTCCCGGATGAGCTCCAGGGCCCTGTCCCCGGTGGGGTAGACACCGCCGTTGGCCCGGGCGACCTCCCCCGCGTCGTCCGCGTTCCCGTACCAGTGGTCCAGCCGCAGCCGCGGATCCGAGGAACCGAAGATGTCCGCCGCGACCGCTACGAACGCCGGGGAGCGGCCCCCCTCGGCGTACAGTTCGCGCACCCGGCCGAGCGAGGGCCACGACAGGCCGTTCTCCTCGTAGAGCACCCACCCGTTGGGGGTGTCGGGGTCGGCGGCGTTCTCCCGGCTGATCCTGCTCCAGTAGTCGAGCCTGTCCTGGATGGCCGCCGGGTCGGAGGTTCCGAGCCGGGCGAGATTGCTGAGCCACGGGAACGCGGTGTGCGCGCTGATGAGGGCGCGCAGCTCCGGCGGGAGAGCGCCGTAGGTGTGCGGTTCACCTTCTCGGTCCTCCAACCGCTCCGCGTAGGCGTCCAACTCCTCCCGGGTGCGGAACCCGCGGACCTCTCCGCCGCTCGTTTCAGGGGTCGCGGCCGCGGTACCGCCGTCGTCCGTGCGATCGGGCAGGGCCCGGTCGGTGCGCACGGCCGAGGCCGTCGGCGCGTCGTCGTCGGAGGCGTAGCGGTCGAGGAGGGGCCGGTCGTCGTACGCGTCGTCGTCGGAGTCGTCGCTGTCCAGGGGCGGCCGGTCGTCGTACGCGTCGTCGCCGGCGCTCTCGTGCCCGGAGTCCTCCAGCCCCAGGAGCGCGGCCAGTCCGGCCTCCTCCTCCGCGCCGAGGCCGGGTTCGTCGGGGCCCGTGACGGTGGCGTCCGTGTCCGTCTCCGCGGTGAACACGTGCAGGTCCGCGGATCCCTCGACCTGCGGCGGGGCCGGGTCGGTAACCGGCCGCGGCGGCACGATCACCTCGGCCTCGATGTACAGGCCCTCCAGTCCGTGGAAGCCTCCCCAGCCCGCCCGGGTGATCCGGTAGGTCGTACCCGGGGGGAGGATCAGCTCGCGCTCTCCGGGGTACCTGCTCTCCGAACCGATCCACATGCCCCGGGAGCCGCGGGGGAGGACCAGGTGCACCGCGTGCGCGTAATTGGACGTGACCCCGGCGAGCTGGTTCCCCAGCGACGTGGACAGGAACCCGCGCTCGGTGTGGACGGTCCCCACGAGGGAGTAGGGGTCCTTGCCGTCGAAGCCCTCGAGGTGGTCCAGTTCCTCCAGACCGCGGATGACCTCGACCCCCTCGGGCAGGGGCCTGTCGATGGCCTCCGTCAGGGTCCGGAGGTGCTCGAGCGCGAGTTCCGGGGTCGGGAACACGTCGCCGCTCGACCTGGCGATCTCCCCGGCCTCACCGGCGTGCACGTGCCAGTGGTCGAGTTCCTGCTGCGGGTCCTGTGCGTCCAGGATGTACCGGACGAAGCCCTCGGCCCTCTCCGGAACGCGCCCCTGGGCCAGGAGTTCCCGCAGCCGGTCCAGGGTCGGCCACGCGAGGCCGTTCATCTCGTACAGTTCCCAGCCGCGCGAGCCCATGGGGTTGGTCTCGAACGCCGCGACGGTGTCCTGGCGCATCAGGTCCAGCGTGATCGCCACCTGGTCCGCGCTCATGGAATCGCGGGCCACGGTGTTGAGCCAGCCGTCGATGGTGTAGCCCGTGATCCTGTTCCGGTGCTCAGGGTTCAGGGCGTTGAAGGCGTGCGGGTTGTTGGCCGGGTCATGGAGCCACAGGTCGTAGGCGTCGAGTTCCTCCTCGGTGCGGAACCTCCGGATCCCGGTCCCGTCGACGTACCCCCGTCCGTCGCCGGGTCCCTGCCCGGTGCGGACCGTGTCCGGCCCGGAGGCGGCGTCGTTCGTCCCGTCGACCGCGTCCTCGGCCGCGGCGGGCGGCGCACTCACCGCCGCGGGCGCGGCGGTGTCGTCCGTCGGCACGTGCACCCGCGCGGTGATCACGGGTCGGCCGCCGGACGTGTCCACGGAGTCGATCCGGAACCCGGTCCCCGGCGGGAGGATGATCTCCTGGTTCTGGGGGCGGGGGCCCGCGCCGCCCAGCCAGAGGCCGTGAGCCCCCGACGGCAGGACGAGACGGACGACCGCGGCCGCCCTGTCGCCCGGGTCGGCCGACCGCGGGTTGAGCGCGACCGCGGTGTATCCCCGGGTGGCCTGCTCGGTCCCGACCAGCGCGGAGGGGTCGCGCGGGTCGAATCCGTGCCACTGCTCCCGCGCCGTCGTGTGGTCCAGATACCAGGTGCTCTCGACCGCGTCGGGCAGCGGACGGCGGACGGCGCCCTCGTAGGAGGCCAGCATGTCCAGCAGCCTCTCGGGCGAGGGGTAGGCGCCCCCGTTCGCGCGGGCCAGGACCCCGGCGGCCCCGGCCGCGTTGTACAGACCGCCCAGCCTGCGGGCCGCCTCCTGGGGACCGTGCCTGAGGAGGTCGGTGATGAATCGCGCCCGCGCGGGGTTGCGCACCCGCTCCGCGGGCAGGAGCTGGAGCAGCCGGTCGGGGGAGGGCCAGGTGAGGCCGTTCGCCTCGTACAGCTCCCACCCGAGGACCCGCTGCTGCTCCGCGGGGGTGGAGCCCGGGGTGACACGGCTCGCCGCGCGTAGGGAGTCCAGCAGTTCCCGGGCACCGTCCGGGTCCGCCCGGGTGAGGTCGACCCCGGACGCGAGCGCGCTGAGGGCGCGGGCGAGGTCGTGCTGTGCCCGGGGGAGCGCGTTGACGGCGTGCGGGTTGTGCGCCGGGTCGTGGAGGCGGTGGCCGTACCAGTGGGCCTCCTCCGCGTTCCAGAACCTGCGGACGCCGTCCTCACCCGTGCTCCCCTCCGAGAAGAGGTCGGGCACCGCCCGTGGCAGGGGGACCACGGTCGCGGTGACCACGGTCTGCGGGCCGCCGGATTCGGGGTCGACCCTGTCCTGGACACCGGTGATGCGGTACGTGGTGCCGCGGCCGAGGGTGAGCTCCATCTGCTCCGGGTCGTGGCTGCGTGTACCGATCCAGAGGCCACGGCTCCCCTGGGGCACGTCCAGGCGCAGCAGGAAGGGGAATCCGTCCACGTCCGTCTTGAACGGGGAGTCGCCCAGGGTGGTGGACATGTAGCCGGGCTCGGTGTGGACGGTGCCCACCAGCCTGCGGGGGTCCGTGCCCCCGGTCGTGCGCAGGAGGTGGTCGATCGACTGCATGCCGCGGGACACGGCCATGCCCTCGGGCAGCGGGCGGTCGACCGCGCCGTCCAGGAGGCGGAACAGCCGCCTGGTCTCGGCGGCGTCGGGGTAGACGCCCCCGTTGAGCCGGGCGATGACCCCCGCGTATCCGGCGTTGTGGAACCAGTGGTCGAGTTCGGCACGGGGGTCGGGGGCGTCGAGGACGTACCGGATGAGCCCCCGGGTCCGCGGGGGCAACGGCTGCGGGGAGGCCGCGATCTGGCGCAGCCGGTCGAGGGTGGGCCAGGTGAGTCCGTTGGCCTCGTACAGGTCCCAGCCGTGGGCCGTCTGCGCCGTGTCGGGGTCGGCCGCCTCGGACCGGGACTGCGAGCGCCACTCCATCAGCTGTCGCGAGACGGTCTGGGGCAGGAAGGGCCGGATGCGGGCGACACGGGTGATCCAGGCGGATCTGGTGTAGGCGTCGACCATCCGGCGCTGGTCGGGGGTGAGGGTGTCGAAGGCGTGGGGGTTGTTCGCCGGGTCCTGGAGCCACCGGTCCTGCCCGTCGGCCTCCTCGGGCGAGTCGAAGCGGCGGATGCCGTTCTCGTCGAGGGTGCCCCTGCCGTCCGCGTCCGTGTCCGAAGCGTCCGATTCCGAGCCGGCGTCGGTCTCGTCGTCTCCGTGGCCCGTGTCGTCGTGGACCGCGGCGGCCTCCGCCGGGGGCGCGGCCACCGGTCGCGGTTCCGCGGGCAGGGCCACGGCGGTGATCTCCACGATCCCGTCCGACTCCGTGACGCCGGTGACGCGGTAGCCGGTGCCGCGGGGGAGGAGGAGCGTGTACGGGTCGGAGGTGTCCGCCCTGTCGCCGATCCACAGGCCGCGCCCGCCCTCGGGTACGGTCAGGCGGACCAGGGCCGTACCGTCGTCTCCGGTTGCCGGTGAGCGGTCCAGGGAGGTGCGCAGGTACCCCGCCTCCCGCTGCTCGGTGCCCACCAGCGAGGAGGGGTCGCCCTCGACGTACCCGCCGAGCCCGGCGAGGCCCTCGTCCCCGCTCAGCGCGAAGGTCACCTCCACGGGGCCGGGCAGCGGTCGGTCGGTCGCGGCGTCCAGGGTGCGCAGGGTGTCCAGGACCTGGTCGGCCGTCGGGTAGGCGCCGCCGGCGGCCCTGGCCAGGGCTCCGGCCTCGTCCGCGTTGTCGTACCAGTGGCGCAGCCGTCGGCCGGGGTCCGGCGCCTTGAAGATGTCATCGATGAGCCAGGTGATGATGCGGCTGTTCCCGCCGTCGGAGTGGAACTCCCGGATCTCGGCGAGCGTCGGCCACTGCCTCCCGTTCTTCTCGTAGAGGGGCCAGCCGTTGAGGTCGTCGCCGGTGGCGTTGTCGTCCGCGTCGTACGTCAGGTCCTCCAGCCTCGTCTGGACGGAGGCGGTGTCCAGCGAGGGGATCCAGGTGAGGGACGAGAGCCAGCCGCTGGCCGCCTGCGCGACGACGGCCTCGCGCTGGTCCCGGGGCAGCGCGTCGAAGGTATGCGGGTTGGTGCCCGGGTCGTCGAGCTCCGCGGCGCGGGCGGCCGGGTCCTCCAGCCCCAGGAGGCCGGCCATCCCGTCTTCCCGATCGCGCGTCCACCCGGGCTCGGTGGGGGGCCCGTCGACCTCGGCCGGGTCCTGGTCCGTCGTCTCCATCAGGAACACGGTCATCTCGTCGTCCGTGTTCGGCTCGGGCGCCGATCGTGCTGAAACCGTCTGCGGGGACGGTCCGCCCCCCGGGTCGGAGGACTCCTCCCCGGTCACCGGTCCGCTCCGGACGGGCGGGGACTGCTCGTTGAGGGCGCTGTGGAACGTGTCCAGGATCGAGGTGGCCGCTGGACGCTCCCCCGGCTCCGGCTCCGCCCGGTCGCTCAGGGGCTCGACGCTCTCCACGGCCTGGGCGGACGGCTGGTCCGCGGATCCGAGCGCCTCCGCCGGGGCCGACGCCTCTCCGGAGTGTCCTTGCGGGGCGGGTGCGTCTTTGTCGTCGTCGATCAGCGCCGTGTTGACGGTCTTGACCGTGTGCGGTGGGTCGTAGGGGGAGGGGCCCCGGTCTGCGGGGTCCTGCATCGCGTAGCGGACGTAGTCCGTCGTGAGCTGCCCGCCGGGCTGCCAGAGCCGGGCGCGGACCGGGTCGTGGCGGTCCCGGAGGTGGCGGTCGATGCCGCGGGCCAGGGTCTCGGCGTCCCGGACGCGTTCGGCAGGGACGGAGTCGCCGCTCAGCGGGAGGCGCCGGTCGGAGGGGTCGGAGACGGTGTACACCAGTGCCTGCGCCAGCGCGCGCGCCTCGTGGAGGGAGCGGTTCTGCGGGGCCGAATCGTCGACCGGTCGCAGCAGCTTCCAGAACTCGGCTCCCAGCGCCCGTGCCCGGGGGATGTCCTTGTCCGCGAGGGAGCGGGTGAGTTCGGGCAGGCGGTCCAGGACCGACGCGGCGCGGGCGTCGGCTCGCGGGTCGATCCCGGGAGCGGTGGGGTCGGTGCGCGTGGGTCCGGGGGTGGGGGAGCCGCTGTCCGCCGCGTGCTCGGGTCCGGCGGCGGGCGGGGCCGGAGGCGAGTCCGTGTCCGTGCTCTGCGGGACACCGTCCGTGTTCCGGGGCAGGGCCGCTCCGGAGGTCTCGCCCTCTCCGGCGGGGGCGTCCTCGCGGCTCTCCTCGCCGTCCTGCTCCTGGCCGTCCTTCTCGTCGGTGGACTCCTCCTCGCGCCCGGACCCGGCGTCGTCGTCCGCGCGTTCGCCGTCCTCGCCCTTCTCTTCCCCGGATCGGTCCCCGTCGCCCCGGTCCTCACCGTCTGCGGTGCGGTCGCTGCTCTGTTCGCCCGACCGCTCGTTTCCGTCGCCGGATCGGTCCCTCTCGTCGTTCCGGGAGCGGTCGTCGTCGCGGGAGGTGTCCTCCTCACGCTGGTCGGGCCGGTCGGGCTGTTCGCCCGCAGGGTCGGAGGTGTCGTGCCCGGTGTCCTCCGTGTCCTGGGGCGGTCCGCTCTCGGTGGCGGGCGTCGGGGATTCGGTCGACGAGGTCCGCTGCTCCGGGGTGCGCTCGCTGGCGGTGGCCGTCCGCTGTTCGTCCGTCGCGGTGCTCTGGTGGTGCTGGTCGGTCGGGTCGCCGGTGGTCTCGGTCTCCGGTGCGGGTGGGGCGTTCTCGGTGACGATCTGGGGGGCGTCGCCGTCGCGGGGTGAGTAGTCGGTGGAGGAGTCGGGGGTGCGGGTGTCGTTGGTGCGCTGGGGGGAGCGTTCGGTGGGTGTGGAGCGCTGGTTGTTGTCGTTGGTCGTGTTCTGCGGGGCGGTCGCGGGCGGAGGGGTTGCTTGGCTGATCGGGGGTGTCACGGCGACGGGCGCGGGTGTGTGCTGTTGTTCAGGTTCGGGGGCGGAGCGGTCGGCGGGGTTCGTGCCGTTGCCGGTGTCGGGTGTGTTCCCGGTGTTCGGCGTGGTCTGCTCGGTGCCGGTGGGAACGTTCGCCGCCGGGTTGTCGGGGACGATGGCGTTGAGGAAGTTGACGGTCAGGGGGCCGTCGTTGTTCATGCCGGGGTGGAAGAGGTCGTTGCCCAGGCCGGGGTGCTTGGCCTCGGTGGTGGCGAGGGGGTCTTTGCCGGTGTCGGGGGTCTTGAAGGGGTCGGGGTAGGGGGTGCGGACGTCCTCGTCCTGGTGGACGCGGACGGTGTCATGGTTGTTCAGGTCGCGGTCGTCGAAGTCGCCGAAATCGGAGCCGTCGTCGCCGAACTCCGAACCGGAGTCGGTGTCGGTGTCGCTGACCAGGTCGGGGACGTCGTCGATGTCGGAGGAGTCATCGCGGCCGGGGCCGGGGTCGGAGTCCCCGCCCGTCCACGGGTCGGGGGTCTGGGGGCCGGTGGGAACGTCGGTGCGGGTGCCGGTGTTCTCGCTCTGGGTCCGGGTCGGGGTGGAGGTGTCGAGGTCGGGTTTGTCTTTGTCCTTGAAGAGTTCGGTGCCGTGCAGGATGCCGTCGGTGGCGCCCTGTTGGATGCCTGCTTGGGTGGCGCCGGCGGTGGCGGAGTAGCCCGAGGCCTCCCAGCCGCGTCCGTCGGCGAGGCTTCCGAGTCCTTCGCCGAGGTAGCCCTCGAGTGCGCCGGTGCCGATGCTGCCGCCCACTTGTTGGGTGTAGGCGCCGGTGGTGGAGAAGTACTCGCCCAGGGGTTTTTGCAGTCCGACGGGCACGTCGGCGAGGTGGTCGCGCATGTGCGGGGGTAGGCGGTCGCCGATGGTCTCGCGCAGGTGCTGGCCGAGGTTGGGGTCGTTCCAGTGGCGGGCCAGGGTGTCGGCGTAGTCGCGGCCCAGGTTTCGGGCTGCTGTGTCGCCGAGGTGGTCGCCGAAGTTGCGGGCGAACACCTCGGCGAAGTCGTTGCGGGCTGCGGCGGCTTTGGTGGCGTTGTCGAAGGCTCCTGCGCCCAGGGGGCTGGCGGGGTTGTAGGGGGTGAGGAACTCGTCGTTGTGGCGGCCGAACACCTCGGCCAGGTCCTTGTTCAGGGACGGGGACGCCGGTGGCCCCTCTTTGGGCGCGGGTACGGGCGCGGGATCGTCCCTGACCGGTGCCGTGGGCGGGTCGTCCCTGACCGGACCCGTGGGGGGTCCGTCGGGGCCACCGCCGCCGGGGGGTGGCGGGGTGTCGGTGTCGCGGTTGATCGGTGGCGGGTCGTCCCTGACCGGCCCGGCAGGGGGGCCGTCGGGGGGACCAGAAGGCGGTCCGGGGGGTGGCCCGTCAGGGGTCTCGCGCACGGGCGGGCCGGTGGGGGGTCCGGCCGGGGGTGGTCCGTCAGGGCTGGTGCGGACCAGCGGTGGCGGGTCGGGCAGGTCGTTGAGGTGTTTGAGGCCGTTGCTGAACAGGTCGGTCAGGTGTTTGCTGAACAGCCCGTCCATGCCCGCGGAGAAGACCGCGGAGAGCACGCCCTCGAGGGCGGCGCCCTTGTGGGCGCTCGCGGTGAGGTTGCCGTCGCGGTGGTGGCGGGTCCCCCTGCCGATCTGGATGCGCTGGATGATGCTGTCCATGCTCGCGAAGATCTGGCTGATGATCTGGTGCCCGGGCACGGTGATCACGAGCCAGGTCAGGATGCGGCGCATGGCCAGGCTGCGGATGGCCTTGAAGATGGGGATCCACTTCAGGGAGGCGCCGAAGGTGAACTTGGCCATGGCGATGGCCCAGGCGATCTCGACCAGGAGCTGGACGAACTGGCCGATGACCATCATGTGCATGTACTCGACGTTGGCGCGGGCCTTGAAGAGTTCGGCGGACATGGTGGTGGAGTTGTCGCGGGCCGAGCCGACGTAGTTGTTCTCGCCGCGGGTGAACTGGTCCAGGGAGCGTTCGTAGCGGTCGGCGGTGTGTCCGTCGAAGTGGCGGCGTGCGTGTTTGCGGCTGAGGTCGAACAGGTCCTCGAGCGCGGCCAGGCGTTGGTCCAGGGCGGTGTAGATCTCCGAGGCGCGGCCGAGGTTGTTGATGCCGGCTTTGGGGACCTGGATGCCGGTGAGGACCTCGATCGCCTTGCGAGAGGAGTCGGACATGTTGTGGTCCAACGGCATGCGCGACTCTTCCTTCTGGCATCGGGAGCGCGGGCGGGTCCGGCAGGCCGCGGAGGTCGTCGAGGTGCCGGGTGAAGGTCTTCGCGAAACCGCTGTTGACGAACACCCCGAGGCCTCCGGAGACGAATTCCTCGATCACGGCCCCCGCGTGCGCGTCGCGCAGCAAGTCCTGGTCGACCCCGTCCCGGTCGCCGTTGTCGATCTGGACGCGCTGGATCGGCGCGCCGAAGCTCGCGAAGACCTGGCCGACGAGCTGGTGGCCGGGAACCGTGACGAGGAACGAGGCGATGAGCCGCTGGACGGCCAGGCTCCGGATCGCCGTGAAGACCGGGATCCACTGCAGGGAGGGGCCGACGGTGACCTTGGCCGTCGCGATGGCCCAGGTGGTCTCGCTGATGAGCTGGGCCGCCTGGACCCAGACCATCGCCACCGTGTAGTCGACGTTCGCCGCCGCCTTGCGCAGCTCGGCCGAGAGCGTGCGGCTCGCTCTCGCCACGTGGCCGGTGCAGTCCCTCTCCCCGCCGGTGAAGGCCGAGAGGGAGCGGTCGCAGTAGTCGGAGGCCGCTCCGTCGAAGTTCCTCCGGACGCGGTTGCGCGTCGTGTCCATGACGTCGGAGAGCTCGTGCAGCTGCTCGTCGAGGGCGTCGTAGACCTCCGAAGCGGCGGGCATGGCCGGTGAGCCGGCCCGGGGCAGGGCGATCCCCAGCACCACTGTGACGAAATTGTGTGCTGAGTCACCCATTCTCCGGGGGCCAAACAGCATGCCCGACCCCTTTCCCCGCCACCTGCATCTGAAGCGACGGCAAAGGTACCACCGGCGCGCGCAGACGTGGAATCGGCCCCCGGGCGCGAGGTGTCCCCGCGGAGTGGCCGCGGACTTTTGTTGCGTCCGCGTAACGGATTTTTTCGGTCGGTTGCCGAATGTGCGGGGGAGTTCCTGATGTTTATAGTCACGAACTCGCGGGGTGCGTTCTTTTTGCTTGCTGTGATTCCTGTTGTGTCGGTTGAAAATTAATGATTCACCGGGGTGGCCCGGTTTTGTGCGAGGCGCTCACTTTCTCTGTCTTTCTTTTTCCGTGACTGATTTACTGTTTCTTTTCCGGTGCGCGTTGTCGGGGGGGCTCCTGTGGGGTCCCGACCTGATCGCAGGTGCCCGGGGCGCGGGCTGGGGCCCGCCCGGATGTGCCCGACCTCCCTGGTCGGCGGCGGGCCCGGTCCTCGGGGAATCAGGCGGGATCCGACCGCGAAGGGAGTTCTTCTACTCATTCGGAAAGTGTGCCGGTGCGGGTGTGAGCGCGAACGCGTGTCAGGGGTGGGGGTAGCGCGAACGCCGTGAGCCCGGTGGTGTCGGCTCCGGCTCGGGTGGCGTGGGCGCGCGTGAGCCCGCGGAGGGCTTCGGGTGCCATGGGTCGGCGCTGACGCCCCTTCCCGGCGGACGCGGCGCAGCAGCCGACTCTGCCGGTCCGGGGCTCAGGGCAGGTGGCGGCGCGAGCCCAGGGAGGCGGCGTCGGCCGCGGCGCGCCCCTCGATCCAGCCGTCCTCGCTGTAGGGGCCCCGCACACGCGAGTAGGTCAGCTCGCCGAACGCCTCCGCGACGGCCGCCTCCACCTCGCGCTCGCGCGCCGCGAAGACCGGTACGAGGTCCGTGCCGGTCTCGGCCTGGGCCGCCCTCTCGGCGGCGCGCGCCGTCTCGACCAGCCGCTCTCCCACCCGCACCGAGAACGCCGACATGAACGAGGCGCGGAACGCCTTGCCCGCCGCGCGCCCCGACCGGTCCCGCACCGAGCCGCTGGCCCGCATCGCCGTCTCGGCCTGGACCAGCAGGGAGGTGAACATCAGGTCCACGGCCTCCACGTCCCCCGGGAACCCCATGACGGTGCACAGCCCCAGCTCCTGGTGCCACACGGCGCGGCAGTGGTTGGCCTCGGCCACCTCGTGCAGCAGCACCGCCTTGTGCTCGTCGTAGGGGGCGTCCACCGGCAGGCGGCGCCCGGAGGCGGCCTCCGACTCCCCGGGGCCCTCGGCCAGCAGGGCCCGGTCGATGCTGTGCCGCGCCATCATCTCCTGGGCGCGGGCGCTCAGCGCCTCCGCCTCCTGAGGGAACTCCGTCGACTCGGCCTTGGCCAGCAGCGCCCGCACCCGGGCGAGCTTGCCCGCGTCCACCCGCTCGGGCCGCCGCGCCGCGCCCGGACGGCCCGGCCGGTACGCCCCCGGCGGCGGGCACAGCCGCCGCAGGGGCGGGAGCACACGCAGGGCCGCCAGCACCCGCAGCACGGCGTCCACGGCCTCGAACCGCAGCAGCCCGTGCTCCGCGCCGACGTGGGCCGGGTACCCCTCGCCGCGGCCCCACGACGCCTTCACGCCGAATCCGCGCACCTGCTCTGCCCAGCGCGGATCCACCGTCGCGGGGGAGTGGCGCTCCAGGTCGGCCGTCACGGCGTCGGCGCACACCGCCGCGGCCACGGGTCCGAGCACGCGGTCGACCTGGCGGACGGTCTCGGCGGGCTGCCAGCCGCGGGTCCACGCGGAGGCCGCGGCGTCCAGGAGGGCCGCCAGGAGGGCCCGCCCGGCCGCGTCCGCCCACTCCCGGTCCTCGGTGTCGGCGAGCCGGGCCGCGGCGAGGTCGACGCCTCCGCCCTCCCCGCCGGACACGAGCGCGTCCACCGCCCCGGACACCACCTCCGCGGGGGAGGCCCCGGCCTCCGGCCCGGCCCAGGCGGCGGTCGGCGCCCCGGCGGCGCGGCGCTGCCGGCCACGACCCTTCTTGCCCACGGTGCTTCTCCCCGGTCGTGTCGTCGTTCGGCGGTGGAGCCGACGGACAATCCTACCGATCCCCGTCGGCCGGATTCGCGGTGAGAGAACCGAGACCTCCGGGAAAAGGGCCGGTCGCGCGCCCGGGAGCGGCTTTTCGCCCCCTGCGCGTCCCGCCGCCCGTATTCCCCCGCGGAGGCGGACCGGGCGGCGCCGTCGCGCGCCCTCCGCCCGCGAAGGGGCAGTTCGGCGGCCCCGCACCGGATCGGGTGCGCCCGAAGGGGGAATCGGCTCCTGTGCGGCGACAACGCCGCCGTTGGGCGCGGTGTCGTGAAATCCCGCCTTGCCCCGCCGTGGAGCCCGGTGCCCCGGAAGGAAAGGCAGTGCTTTCCTCCCCGAAGCACAGCGGAAACACGGGGGGAATACCGTCGGCTCCCATCCGCACCCACCGAGGAGCCGCCATGCGCCAGGGAACCGGGGCCGACGACCGGGAGGGCCTCCCACGGGGCGGGGCGGACGCCGCCGGCTGCCCCCGCGGCGCGGACCGGGCCCCGCGGCTCCACGGGGGACCCGGGGACGAGGTGCCCTGGGACCTGCTGCGCGCCCGTCACGGAGGGCTGGTCCCCGTCGAGGTCGGCCCCGGGGAGCGCGGCTGGCTCCTGCTCGGGTACAAGGAGAACCTCCAGGTCCTGCGCGACCGCGACCTCTTCTCCGCGGACCCGCGCCCGTGGAGTCCCGAAGGCACGGCCCCGGCCCGCAGCGGGGCCCTGGCCCGCGACGGCGAGGAGCACCAGCGGCTGAGGGTGCCCCTCGTGGAGGCCCTGGCGCAGGTGGGCACGCCCCAGCTGGTGCCGGTGGTCGAGCGCGCGGCCGTGCACCTGCTCGGCCGGGTCGCCGCAGAGGGGAGCGCCGACCTCATCGGCCAGTACGCGGCCCCGCTCCCGGCGCTCGTCCTCAACGAGCTCTTCGGACTGCCGGACGCCTACGGACGCCTGCTGGCCGACCTCACGACGCGCCTGTGGAGCGGCGAGCCGGACCGCGCCGGACCCGCGGCCCGGGCCGTCCGCGCCTACTTCGCGGGCCTGGTCGCCCGCAAGCGCGCCGACCCCGGCGAGGACCTCGCCAGCCGGCTGCTGGCCCACCCCCACGGGCTCACCGACGAGGAGGCGGTCGCGTCCCTGTCCCTGCTGTGGGAGACCGGACACGAGCCGACCACCCACCTCATCGGCAACGCCCTGCTCAGGCTGCTGGAGGACCCGAGGGTGTGGACCGCCTACCTGGGCGGCACCCTCACCCCCGAGGACTTCGTCGACTACGTCATGTGGACCGACCCGCCGATCCGGATGCTCGCCGGGCGCTACGCCACGGCGGACGCGGGCTTCGCGGGCGCACGCCTCCGGCGGGGCGACCCGATGCTGTTCGGGTTCGCCTCCGCCCACACCGACCCTTCCGTGTTCCACGGCGGGGACGACGCGATGGCGATGGCGGGCAACCGCTCCCACCTGCTGTGGGGTGCGGGGGCGCACCGCTGTCCCGCCACGGGGTTCACGCGCGAGCTGGTGCGCACCGCCATCGACATGGCCGTGGACCGGATGCGCGGCATGGTCCTGGCGGTCGAGCCGCACGAGCTGCGCCGCCGGGGCGGGCCGTCCGTCCACGGCCTGGTGGAGCTCCCGGTGTGGTTCACGGCCACCGGTGAACGCGCCGAGCCCGCCGAGGAGGAGCCGGAGGCGCCCGTGCGCAGGTGGATCCGCAAGAAGCGCAGGCCCGCCTCCCAGGGCGCCCGCTACCAGGCGCCGCTGGCTCGGGAGGAGGACCCGGCCGAACGGGCCGCCCGGGTCCCGGCGGCGGGTCCCAGGCCCCGGCCGCGCCGCCCGCCCCAGGGGGCCGGGGCCCGGTACCAGGCACCGTTCGCCGAGGAGGAGGCCCGGCCGGACCCCCTGGAGGCGCTGCTGGCCGCCTGGCGCCCCGGGGGCTGACCCGCGCCTGACGCGGCTACCCGGGATCCACCACGACCAGCTCGGGGTGGACGCCCTCCGGATCGTCCAGGAGGGGCTGGTCGCCCCCGCGCAGGTGGTGGTCGAAGAACGCCAGGCCGTAGGCGCGCACGAGGTCCAGGCCGTGCCCGATCGGGATGTCGCCGTACAGGTCGCGCCACTCCTCGGGCGGATAGATGTCACGGAGCCCCAGCTGCTCGGTGACCAGTCCCTGGTCGATGCCGTTGGAGTGCCCGGAGCCGGTGATCCTGATCCACTGGCGCCACCCCGTCAGGCGCGGCCACATCTCCTCGTGGCCCTCCCAGGCGATGCCCCGGTCGTTCCCGAGCAGGGCCAGGGGCTTGTCCAGGTCCTCCTCCAGCGCCGTGGCGTAGTAGGGGCCGTCCAGGTTGATCCCGGCGTCCACCCTCTCCTCCAGGCGCAGGGTCTCGGCGGTGGCGGAGCCGCCCCAGGAGTGCCCCGCCATCCCGACCCGGGAGGCGTCGATCACGTGCGACCACCGCCAGGCCGGGTCGGGGCCGGTGAGCCGGTCCAGGAGGAAGGAGACGTCCCCGGCGCGGTTGACCGCGCCCCGGGCCCACTCCCCGGCGGCGCACCCGGCGCACCCGGTCACCAGCCCGTGGGGGTACTCGACGGGCGCGGACTCGTGGGCGTGGTCGACGGCGGCCACGACGAACCCGTGGCTGGCCAGTTCCTCGGCGAGGGAGGAGAACCAGATCCTGTTGTGCCCCGCGCCTGGGGACAGGACGACCAGGGGCAGGCCGTCCCCGGTGCGGGCGGGGGCGACGTCGAGACGGGAGTGGGTGCGCACCCGGTGCAGGGTGTCCGCGGGCAGGCCGGTCAGCCCGCGCGCTTCGAGCGTCGCCGCCGACTCGGCCTCGGTCATGTAGGGCGCGCGCCGCCCCGCGTCCGACCGGGCCGGGTACCACAGGGTCGCCATCAGCTCGCGGGGACCGCCGACCCAGATGTCCTCGCGGCCCTCGTCCACCAGGTGCAGGGTCGTGCGGCCGACCGGGCGTTCCCCGGTGGGGGCGGGGAGGGAGGCGCGCGGAGCCTCCGAGGGGGCGGGCGGGGCCGCCGGGCCCGCCAGCGCGCCCGCCGGCGAGGCCAGCACCAGGGCGGCGGCGAGCACGGCCCCGGTGCGCAGGCGGGAGGGGGCTTTCCGTCGCCGCGTGCGGGCGGCGCGGGGGAGGGGGTCGGCGTCGCGTCGTAGGTGGGGCATGCGCGTCCCGTCGTTCGGTGGGGTCGTTGTCGCCTCCGACCCTAGGAAGCCCCGCTCCGCCGGACCATACGGCGGGCCGTCCCCTCTCCCGGGGGCCCGCACGACCGGCGGGGGTGGGGCCGGCCCCACCCCCGCCGGTCGTACCAGGTCAGGGAGCGGCCTCGACCAGCAGCACCTCCAGGGTGCGCGGGCCGTGCACCCCCTCCACCCTGTTGAGCTCGATGTCGCTGGTGGCGGACGGGCCGCTGATCCACGTGAGCGGCCGGGCCGGGTCCAGCAGCCGCACGGCCTGCGGGACGCCGTCCACCACCTGCTCGGCGCGCACCACGCACAGGTGGTAGTCGGGCACCAGGGTGATCGCGCGCCGTCCCTGGTCGGGGCTCCCGTCCAGGACGATGGTGCCGGTCTCCGCGATCGCCACGGAGCACCCCGTGACCACGCCGTCCACCCCGTTCAGGTCCCCCACGGACAGGGGCTCCTCCCGGGAGTCGGGCAGCCGCTCGGCCGCGCCCCCCTCGAACCACGCGTCCGGCACCCCCGGCGGGGCCACCACCCGCTGCGCTCCGCGCCGGACCAGGGCCGCCGCCACCTCCGCCGCCACCCGGTCGGCGGGGACCCGGCGCACCTGTGCCTTGTAGTCGCGCAACCGGTCCTCGAACACGTCCAGGGTCGGGCCCGCGGCGTGGCTGTCCGCGAAGCCGCGCCCCGGCGCCCGCACCGCGGGCTCGTCGGAGGGCACGTCGGCGAGCGCCGCCCTGACCCGGCCGAGGATCCGCTCCCTGCTGCTCGGAACGGGGCCCCCGGGGCCGCCTCCGGCGGCCTCTCCCCGTCCCGGGGTCCGTCCCGTCCGCGATGCGCTCACCGCTGCCCCTTCCCACGCTTGTCCCACCACGAGCGGAAGGACTCCGCGGGGACGTCCGGGACGTCCCGGGTGTCCGTCCACTCCCCGGCCGTGCCCGGCAGGTGTCCCGGCACCAGGTTGCGGCCCAGTCCCGCCGCGCGCTGGGCGGCGCCCAGCGCGCGCGAGGACGAGAAGACCGCCTCGGCGCCCGCCATCAACGCCTTCTCCCCCAGGTGGCCCTTGCCCGCGGAGACCTCCTCGCGCAGGTGCACCAGCACCTCCGGGATGTCGATCGCCACCGGGCAGACCTCGTAGCAGGCGCCGCACAGCGACGACGCGTACGGCAGCGCCTCGTCCACCGCCGAGGACATCCCGCGCAGCTGCGGCGTGAGGATCGCGCCGATCGGCCCCGGGTACACGGACCCGTAGGCGTGGCCCCCCGTGCGCTCGTACACCGGGCAGGTGTTCAGGCACGCGGAGCAGCGGATGCAGCGCAGGGCCTGGCGGCCCACCGTGTCGGCCAGCACGTCCGTGCGGCCGTTGTCCAGCAGCACCAGGTGGAACTCCTGGGGGCCGTCGCCCGGGGTCACCCCGGTCCAGGTCGAGGTGTAGGGGTTCATCCGCTCGCCGGTGGACGAGCGCGGCAGGAGCTGCATGAACACCTCCAGGTCCGACCAGGTCGGCACGATCTTCTCGATGCCCACCACGGAGATGAGGGTCTGGGGGAGGGTCAGGCACATGCGCCCGTTGCCCTCCGACTCCAGCACCACCAGCGTCCCGGAGTCGGCCACCGCGAAGTTGGCGCCCGAGATCGCGGTCCTGGTGCGCAGGAAGCGCTCGCGCAGGTGCAGCCGGGCCGCCTCCGCCAGGGCGCGGGGATCGTCGGTCAGCCCCGGCGGGGCCGGGGTCCCCCACTCCGCCATCTGGTCCAGGAAGATCTCCCGGATCTGGGCGCGCCCCAGGTGGATGGCGGGCACCAGGATGTGCGACGGGAGGTCGTCGCCCAACTGCACGATCAGCTCCGCGAGGTCCGTCTCGTAGGCGGTGATCCCCGCCTCGGCCAGCGCGTTGTTGAGCTCGATCTCCTGGGTGGCCATCGACTTGACCTTGACCACGTCCGTCTCGCCGGTGGCCTTCACCAGCCGGGTGACGATCGCGTTGGCCTCCTCGGCGTCGGCGGCCCAGTGCACCCGGCCGCCCGCGCGGGTCACCGACTCCTCCAACTGCTCCAGGTAGCGGTCCAGGTGGCGGAGCGTGTGCTCCTTGACCGCCGCGCCCTCCGCGCGCAGCAGCTGCCAGTCGTCGTTCAGCTCGCCGACCACGGACGCGCGCTTGTCGCGGATCGTGTGCGTCGCCCTGCGCAGGTTGTGGCGGGTCCGGGAGTCGTCGACGGCCGCCCTCGCGGCCTCGGGGAAGGGCGGTATGCCCAGGAACGTGGCGCTCATCGGGTGGCGGCCTCCTTCGCGGCGGGTGCGTCGTCGGGGGCGGGGCCGGCCGAGCCGCCCTTCTCGGTACTGGCCAGGATCTCGGCGATGTGCGCCACCCGCATGCCCGACCGCTGCCGGGACAGGATGCCGCCGATGTGCATCAGGCAGGAGTTGTCCACCGCGCACAGGACCTCGGCGCCGGTCTCGACGGCGTGCCGTGCCTTGTCCGCGCCCATGGCGGAGGAGACGTCGCCGTTCTTGACCGCGAACGTGCCGCCGAAGCCGCAGCACTCGGTGGCGCCCTCCAGCTCCACCAGCTCCAGGCCGCGCACGGCGCGCAGGAGCTGGTAGGGGCGGTCGCCCAGGCCGAGCATGCGCAGCCCGTGGCAGGTCGGGTGGTAGGCGACCTTGTGAGGGTAGTAGGCGCCCACGTCGGTCACCCCGAGCACGTCCACCAGGAACTCGGTGAGGTCGTACACGCGCGGGGCGAGGCCGGCCACCTTGCGGGACAGGCGGCTGCCGCCCGCGCCCAGGCGCGGGTAGTTGTCGCGGATCATCGCCGCGCAGGAGCCGGAGGGGACGACGACGGCGTCGGCGCCCTCGAAGGTCTTGACGAAGCGCACGGCCAGCCGCGTCGCCGGTCTGCGGTACCCCGTGTTGTAGTGCATCTGGCCGCAGCACGTCTGGTCCTCCGGGAAGACGACCTCGTGGCCCAGCCGCTCCAGGAGCCGCACCACCGCCCGCCCGGTGTCGGGGAAGAGTGTGTCGTTGACACAGGTGATGAAGAGTGCGATCCGCATGGGCCTCCCTCGAGCCGTCCCCCAGGGGACGGCGTCCCGCTCGCCACGAGCCTTCCAGTGGTCTGACCACTTTTGCACACTGGAGGAAGAGCGGCAAGAACAGGGGGGTTTGTCAGTGTTGAGGGAGAGTCTCCGGCGGGATTGGTACGATCACTTTTCAGACGTGTGACCCGGGACACGTGCCGGGGGCGGGCGGATCCGTTCCGGGCAGCCGGTGCTTCCCGGGGCCCGCCGGTCCGGTCCGGAGGCGCGGCGACGGACGGCGCCCGGCCCCTCGAGGGGGAGGGGCCGGGCGCCCCGGCCGCCTCCGTCCCGGCCCCGGCGGGTCCGCTCGACGGCGGGCCCGCCCCCGGCAGGGAGGTGCGGCCCCTCCCCGCCGGGAGCGGCGTACGGGCGCCCCGGCCTGTGGAGGCGCCGGTGCGCTGACCTGCCGGGCCACGGGCGCGGACCGCGGCGCGTACGGGCTACACCAGCTCCGGGACCACGGCGTACACGGTCGGGTCGGTGTGGCCCCCGGCGGTCAGGGCGTCGTGGCGCAGGATGCACGTCCCGCAGGTGCCGCAGTGCGAGGGGCCGGCGGAGTAGCACGACCACGTCAGCTCGTACGGCACCCCCAGGCTCCGGCCGATCTTCCCGATGCCCGCCTTGCTCGTGCGGGAGAAGGGGGTGTGGACGGTGACGGTGCCGCTGGTGGACAGCAGCGCGGCCGTGTTGACCGCGGCGATGAACTCCGGCCTGGTGTCGGGGTAGACGTCGTGGTCGTCGGCGTGGACCGCGGTGACGACGCGGTCGTGCCCCAGGGTCTGCGCGATGCCCAGTGCCGCGAAGACGAACGTGCCGTTCCGGGACGGCACCACGGTGACGCCGGTGGAGTCGGCGCCGCCGTCCCCGTACACCCCGTTGGAGTAGGGGCCGCTCGGCACGTCGATGGTGGGGTCGGTGAAGGAGGAGCGGAGCTTGGCCCCCCAGGAGGAGAGGTCGACGAAGTGGTAGTCCACGCCGTAGTGCTCGGCCAGGCTCCTCGCCGACTGGATCTCGGCCGCGTTGCGCTGGGAGTAGTTGATGTTGAGGACCGCGCCGGCGCGTCCCTCCTGGGCGGAGAGGGCCAGGGCGGTGGCGGAGTCCATGCCGCCGGACAGCAGTACCAGGTCGCTCATTGCAGATCTCCCTTTCGGTTGCCTTCGTCGGTGCGGGTTCAACGGTGAGAGGGGGAGTCCCGTGGGGCCGCCCCGGCACTCCTCGTGCGGGGCCTCGGCGGTGCGCCGCCCGGCTCTGTCCGCCGCCCGGGACCGGGCGGACGGAGGGCGCGGGGCCGGAGCCCGGCACAGGGGCCGGTCCGGTGGCGGCGGGGGAGCCCGCGGACGCCTGGCGCGGGGTCGGCGGGCAGGCCGCCGGGTCGGAGGGGACACGGTGTGTCACCGTCCGCGGCGACGGGCGGGCTCGGGGGTCGGGGGCGGGTGGACCGGGGCCGTGTCAGGACGGCAGGACCGTCTCCCGGTGCGGGGTCCGCAGGAGGGAGCCGGCCCACGTTCTCGATGCGGGCCGGCGCGGATCCGCCGTGGGACCGCCGCCGTTCGCGTCCGGGCCGCGGGCCGGGCCGGGGGTGCGCCGGGCCGGATCATCGGCGGTACGGGCGGCGGGTACCCGGCACGGGTGAGGGATCACGGTCGGCTCCAAGCATCCTTGGCGACACTGGTCCCAGTTGACCAGATCCGGATCCGTCGTGTGAGGGGTTTCGCGGAACCCGGTTCGCACGCCGCGGGGGAGTCCGCCGGGTGTACCGCGTCGCGGGACGGGCCCCCGGCCGTCGTTCCAGGAGAGCCCGGCCCCGCGCCCGCGGCGTCGTCCCGCGGTTCCGCCCCGGCGGGGAGCACGGTGTCCGACCCGGCGCCCCGGCGGCGACGGGACGCACCGCTCCGTTCCGGCGGGCGCCGAATGGTCGGACCACTCTGCCGTGAGGAGAGGCAAGCCGGGGAAAGAAGCAGGTTTTTCGGCGGGACACCACGATGTATCAGAAAATTGGTATGATGAATCGCCCGTCAAGGGGAACGGTGCGGCAGCCTCTCGGAGTCCGGACCGGACCCGGCCGCCGCCCGGAACGCAGCGAGGGGCGCCCCGCGAGGGCGGTGCGCCACGGCCCGACGACTTGGAGAGATCCGTGCCCCACGATCCCGGCGGAGAGCGCACGCCCGTCACCCAGAGGGCCGTCGAGCGGATCAAGGCGATGATCGCGGGGGGCGAGGTCGGACCCGGCGAGCGCCTGCCCACCGAACGCGACCTGGCGGTCCAGCTCGGGGTCTCCCGCAGTTCCATGCGCGAGGCCATCCGCGCCCTCACCACGCTCGGTGTCCTGGAGGCCCGCCACGGGGCGGGCGTCTACGTCACGGCGCTGCGCCCCGCGGACCTGCTGGAGACCTTCTCGGTGCTCGCCGAGGTGTCCCAGGGGCAGACCCTCCTGGAGGTCCTCCAGGTGCGCCGGATGCTCGAACCCGCCGCCACGGCCCTGGCGGCGGCGCGGGCCGACGCGCGCGACCTGGAACGCATCGGCGCGCTGCTGGAGCGCATGGACGGCTCCGGCGCCATGGACTGCGCGGGGGCTCCGGGGGGAGCGGCTCCGGAGGGCGGCGCACGCCCCCGCCGGGAGGCCCCCGACGGGGGCGTGCTCGACACGGCCGGCGCGGACCTCGGCTTCCACCAGGCCATCGTGGCCAGCACCGGCAACGCCACGCTGGCGGCGATCGGGGAGGGGCTGTCCTCCCGCACCTTCAACGCCCGCGTGTGGGCCGGGCACCGTGAGGCCGGCCTGACCGCCGCGCTCCACGAGGACCACGAGCGCATCCACGAGGCCCTGGTCGCGCGCGACCCCGACGCGGCCAGGGCCGCCGCGACCGTGCACGTCCTGCGGGTGGAGCGCTGGCTCCGGGCCGACCTCGCGCAGGGGGACGGGGCCGGGGTCCGGACGCGGGCGCCGGGACGGTGAGGGGGCCACCGCCGGCGCCGGGGGCTCAGCCGTCCCCGTCGCGGACCCCGTCCGCGAACTCCTCCGCCCCGAGCACGCGCGTCAGGTCCTCCCCGTCCGGCGCCCGGTCCTGCTCCTCCGCCGGTTCGGGGGCCTGCTCGGGAACCTCCTGGCGCAGTTCCGCGCCGATGCCGAGGGCGTCGTGGTCCTCGAGCTCCTCGATCCGGAGGCCGTACGGGTGGTCCGCCAGGTACTCGGCCACCGCCGTGTCCTGGTCCGCCGCGCCCACGTCCATGTCCGCGTCCACGTCGTCGATGTCGCTCTCGTGTCCGGGCGCGGGGTCGAAGGGCCCCACGCCGGACCCGTCGGGTCGTCCTGTCACCGGCGTCCCCCTCGCTCTCGTGGTCCCTACCCCTGATCATGCCTGGTCAGGGCAGGGGATGCCAGGGGGGCGTGCGGACCGGGGACCCGGCGGGGACGAAGCGGTCACCGGGGACGGAACGGCGCGTGGTCACGGACGGTAGGATTTGGCGCTCTTGTCCGAGATGACGAACGGAGTCCCCTCTCCCGTGACCGTGCGCGACCGGGTCCGAACGATCGTCGACGCCCCCTGGTTCCAGGCGAGTGTCGTCACCCTCATCCTGATCAACGCCGTCATCCTCGGCGTGGAGACCTCCCCCCGGGCCATGGCGGCCCACGGCGACCTCCTCCGCGGCATCGACATCGTGATCCTCGCCCTGTTCGTCCTCGAACTGGGGCTGCGGGTCTACGCCCACCGGGCGGAGTTCTTCCGCGACCCCTGGAGCTGGTTCGACATGGTGATCGTCGGGATCGCCCTGCTGCCCACCTCCGGGCCGTTCTCCGTGCTCCGGGTGCTGCGCGTCCTCAGGGTGCTGCGGCTGCTCTCGGTGATCCCCTCCCTGCGGCACGTCGTGTCCGGCCTGTTCCGGGCCCTGCCCGGCATGATGTCCATCCTCTTCCTGGTGATGCTCCTGCTCTACGTGTCGGCGGTCATGGCCACGCGGCTCTTCGCGGACGACTCCCCGCAGTACTTCCAGGACCTCCCCACCTCGCTGTTCACCCTCTTCCAGATCGCCACCGCCGACGGCTGGGGCACCATCGCCAAGGACGTGATGGAGCACACGCCGATGGCCTGGGTGTTCTTCGTGGTCTTCGTCCTGGTGTCCACCCTCGTCGCCCTGAACCTGTTCATCGCCGTCGCCGTGGAGGCGCTGGAGAAGGACGACGGCGAGGAGAGCGGGGGCGGCCCCGGGGACGGGCGGGGCGGCCGCGCGGTACCCGATCCGGACGACGGCGGCCCCGACCCGGGGCACGCGATGATCATGGCGGAGCTCCGGACGCTGCGCGCCGAGGTGGCCGAGCTGCGCCGGGAGCGCCAGGAGGTGTGAGCGCCCGCGGGGACCGGACCCCGCGGCGCGCCGTCTTCCGGCCGGGGCTGTGGAAAGCCCCGGAAGCGGTGGTGTTCGTGGCAGGCTAGGGCTGTGCGCCGGACGCCTTCGGACGGTTCGGCGGCACAGCCGCACGGTGGGAGCGGCACGCGGACCCGGCATCCGTGCGCCGCCGCCCGCACCTGACCGCACGGACGACGAGGAGCGACCGGATGTCTGCCAGCACACCCCTCCCTCGCACCGGGGGCACCGGAGAGGGGGCCGCCCCGGGCCTCCCCCTGGACCGCAGGGGGGAGTGGACCGCGCTGGGAGAGCACCGCGCGCGGCTCGGCCCCGCCCACCTGCGCGAGCTGTTCGCCGACGACCCCTCCCGGGCCGGGAGGTACACGCTCGACGTCGGCGACCTGCACGTCGACTACTCCAAGAACCTGGTCACCGACGAGACCCTCGGCCTCCTCGGCGCACTGGCCGCCGCCACCGGCGTCGCCGACCTGCGCGACGCCATGCTGCGCGGCGAGCACATCAACGTCACCGAGGGCCGCGCCGTCCTGCACACGGCCCTGCGCGCGCCCCGCGGGGCGGTCATCGAGGACGACGGCCACGACGTGGTGCCGGAGGTGCACCGGGTCCTGGAGCGCATGGGCGCCTTCGCCGACCGCGTCCGCTCGCGCGAGTGGCGCGGCCACACCGGCCTGCCCGTGCGCCGGATCGTCAACATCGGCATCGGCGGCTCGGACCTGGGCCCCGCCATGGCCTACGAGGCGCTGCGCCCCTACACCGACCGGGGCCTGGAGTTCCGGTTCGTGTCCAACGTGGACGGCACCGACCTGCACGAGGCGCTGATCGACGCGGACCCGGCCACCACGCTGTTCGTGGTCGCGTCCAAGACCTTCACCACCGTCGAGACCATCGCCAACGCCACCGCGGCGCGAGGCTGGCTGCTGGACGGGCTGGGGGAGAAGCCCGGCGGGGACGCCATCGCCGAGCACTTCGTCGCGGTGTCCACCAACGCACCCGAGGTCGAGGCCTTCGGCATCGACACCCGCAACATGTTCGAGTTCTGGGACTGGGTGGGGGGCCGCTACTCCTACGACTCGGCCATCGGCCTGTCCCTGATGGTGGCCCTGGGGCGCGAGCGGTTCCAGGAGATGCTCGCCGGGTTCCACCTGATGGACACCCACTTCGCGACCGCCCCGGTGGAGCGCAACCTGCCGTTCCTGCTCGGGCTGCTGGGCGTCTGGTACGGCGGCTTCCACGACGCGCAGAGCCACGCGGTCCTGCCCTACAGCCACCACATGTCGAAGTTCACCGCCTACCTCCAGCAGCTCGACATGGAGTCCAACGGCAAGTCCGTGCAGCGGGACGGGCGCCCCGTCGCCTGGCAGACCGGCCCCGTCGTGTGGGGCACCCCCGGCACCAACGGCCAGCACGCCTACTTCCAGCTCCTGCACCAGGGGACCCGGTTCGTGCCGGCGGACCTCATCGGGTTCGCCAACCCGGCCCCCGACCTGCCCGAGTCCCTGGTGCCCCAGCACGACCTGCTCATGGCCAACCTGTTCGCGCAGGGGCAGGCGCTGGCCTTCGGCAGGACGGCCGAGGAGGTCGCCGAGGAGGGCGTCGCCGCGGAGCTGGTCCCGCACCGCACCTTCGAGGGCAACCGCCCCACCACGACGATCCTGGCCGACCGGCTCAGCCCGTCCGTCCTGGGCCAGCTCGTCGCCCTCTACGAGCACAAGGTGTTCGTGCAGGGGGCGGTGTGGAACATCAACTCCTTCGACCAGTGGGGCGTGCAGCTCGGCAAGGTCCTGGCCAAGCGGGTCGAACCCGCGTTGAGCGAGGGCGCCGACGTGCCCGGCCTCGACACCTCCACCGCGTCCCTGGTGGAGCGCTACCGGTCCCTGCGCGGCAGATAGGGCCCGGGGGCGGATCCCGTCCCCGTCTGCGGGAGGGCCCGAGCCCTCCCGCAGACGGGGACAGGGCCGCGCCGCGCCGGAAAACCCTTTGCGCGTTCCGCGCCGGCCCGGTTAGCCTGGCGGGGACATGCTGAACTGACATCGAGACCGATCCGCCGCGTGCGCGGGGCTCGCCCGTCCAGGGCTCGAGCCCGCTGTCCCGCCCGGCGGACCCACGTTCCCTGTTTCCCGTTCGCGGCGTCCCCAGGACCCGCGGACCCGTGGTGCGGTCTCGATGTCGGCGACGGACCCCTGTCCGTCGTCCCGGGCCGCTCCACGGATCCGCCTTCGAGGCGCACCGGGAGGGGACGGCACCGGTCAGGCGTCGAGGCCCGCCCCCAGACGAAGGGCGGTCCCACTCCGTGACCCGTGAATCCACATCCGCACCGGCCGCGTCGGCGAAGGCCCCGAGGCCGCCCCTCCCGGCGGCTCCCGGCACGGGCGGTTCACCGCTGCTGCGCGCCCGCGACCTGGCCCGCGTCTACGGCGACCGCGTGGTGCTCGACGGTGTCGGCCTCGACGTCGCCCCGGGCCAGAGGCTGGGGCTCGTGGGCGAGAACGGCGCGGGCAAGTCCACCCTGCTGCGCCTGCTGTCGGGGGAGGAGGAGCCCGACGCCGGCAGGGTGGAACGACCCGACGACACCGGGTTCCTGTACCAGGAACTGCCCTATGGGCCGGAGACGACACCGGCCCAGGTCCTGGAGGAGGCCCTGGCGCCCGCCAGGCGTGTGGAGCGGCGGCTCACGGAGACCGCGGCCGCCCTCGACGGCGCCCCCGAGGACGCGGGGCTGCTGGCGGCGTACGCGGAGGCGCTGGCCGACGCCGAGCGCGGGGAGGTGTGGGACGCCGACCGCCGCGCGGAACTGGTGGTGGCCGGGCTCGGACTGGACGGGGTCTCCCCGGACCGTCCGGTGGGACGGCTGTCGGGCGGTCAGCGAGGCCGCCTGGGCCTGGCCGCGCTGCTGGTCCGCCGTCCGCGCGCCCTCCTGCTGGACGAGCCGACCAACCACCTGGACGACCGGGCGCTGGAGTTCCTGGAGGGGTACCTGAGGGGACTGCCGGGGGTGGTGGTGCTGGCCAGCCACGACCGGGTGTTCCTGGACGCGGTCTGCACGGGTCTGCTGGACCTGGACCCGGCCGTGGAGGGGCCCGTGTACTACGGCGGCGCGTACTCGTTCTACCTGGAGGAGAAGAGGGTGGAGCGGGAGCGCTGGGAGCAGCGCTACCAGCGGGAGCAGAACGACCTGAAGGGGCTGCGCGAGGCGGTGCGCACCACGTCGCGGCAGGTCGCGCCGGACCGGGCTCCCCGGGACAACGCCAAGATGGCGTACGACTACTCGGGCGGGCGCGTGGACAAGCAGGTGTCGCGCCGCGTGCGCAACGCGCGGGGACGCCTGGACGACCTGGAGCGCGACCAGGTGCGCAGGCCGCCGAGGCCGCTGGTGTTCGGCGCCGCCCTGACCCGTGACCCCGGGGAGGCCGGCGTGAACGCGATCACACTGCGGAACGTGGTGGTGCCGGGGCGGCTGCGCCTGGACCGCCTGGACGTGCCGGCGGACGGCCGGCTCCTGGTGACGGGCCCGAACGGGGCCGGCAAGTCCACACTGCTGTACGCCCTGGGGCGCCGGCTGCGGCCGGAGTCCGGCGAGGTGCTGTGGCGGAGGGGCGTGTCGGTGGCGCTGCTGGAGCAGGACGTGGTGTTCCGCGACCCGCAGCGGACCCCGCGCGGCCTCTACGACGGGTTGAACGCGTCGCTGCCCGACGCCCCGCGCCTGACGGACCTGGGCCTGGTGGCCCCGCGCGACCTGGACCGGCCGGTGGGGGAGCTGAGCGTGGGGCAGCGACGCCGGCTCGCGCTCGCGATGCTGGTCGGCCACTCCCCGGACGTGCTGCTGCTGGACGAGCCGACCAACCACCTGTCGCTGTCCCTGGCGGAGGAGCTGGAGGAGGCACTGGGCACGGCGCCCGGAGCCGTGGTGGTGGCCTCGCACGACCGCTGGCTGCGCCGCAACTGGTCCTGGGACGAGCTGCGGCTGGTCGACGGCGGCGCCGCGGAGGCGCAGGCCGGGTCCTAGGACGTGTTCCGCGGACACTCGCCCTGCTGCGCGTCGCCCCGGCACGCCCCTCGCGGCGTTCTCATCAGTCGACAGGACCCCGCTCTGACTCCTTCTTCGGCCTTGCGATGAACGCACCGGATACGCCGCTCGCGACGGGCAGCATCCACGGAACACGCCCTAGGTCCGGGCCGCGCACGTCGCCGGTGTGGCGGGAGGGGGTTCCCTGGCGGAAGCCTCCCCGTCACCGCCATGGTGGGCCGGTGGAACGTCTACTTCTGGGCGGCTTCGAGGCAACGCGCTGGAGGCACGAGAACGCGGCGGAAGAAGCGACCGGCGCGAAACGGGAAGAATTAGCGAATCTACGACATAAAGGTGAGGGGTTTCGAGTCCGACAAAGGTGATCCGGACACGCGGCGTACCGGCCCGCCCCGGGTTCACCGCCCCGGCCAGCGGGGGCACACCACGGTGTGGCCCGCCCACAGCGGCCCTCCGGCGCGGTCGAGCACCTCGCGGACGACCCCGTGCGCCCGATCCGGCTCGTCCATGGCCCGCACGACCCGGTCGGCCAGGCCGGGGTCCAGGTTGCGGAGCTCGCGCAGCAGCCACTTGCCGGATCCCTGCCAGTGGCGCGCGGCGGCCAGGGCCAGCCGTGAGGCCTCGGTCAGCGCCCGCCAGGCGACGAAGGCCCTCTCCCCGGGATCGGTCGCCCCGGAGAGGTCGTCGAGCAGGTCGGTGAGGACGAAGCGGCGCTCGTCGAGCTCCGCCGGGGACAGGGGCGCGGGACCGGCCGCCAGCCGGGCCCGCATACGCTCCCGGAACCCGGCGCCGAGGCCGCCCGTGTCGGTCACCACCACCCCCTCCGCGAGCAGGCGCGGGATCCCCGGCCAGCGCCGGGCCAGGTTGTCCTCGCAGTAGGCGGCCAGGGTCTGCGGGTCGTGGACCAGGACCTCGACCGGCCAGCCGAGCCAGTGCAGGGAGCTGCGGTAGGGGGCGGGCCTGGGCGGGGTCACCACGACCACGTCCAGGTCGGAGGTCGGGGTGAGGCGCCCGGCGGCCGAGCTGCCGCCGAGGACCACCGCCAGGGCCTCGGGGAACAGGCGGCGGGAGAGGTCGATGACCGTGGTGACGGGGGCCAGCCGTTCTCTGCTCATTCCGTGGTCCTACCGCACCGGAGGCCGGTCCACGCGCGGGCGGGGCGGGTGTGGAGGGGTTCTGTGTTCCCCCGTGTCCGGGGCGAGCCCCGGGTGGGCGACCGGGGACACGCTGTCGCGCCTGCGTTCCTCCGAGCCGGGGGCGGGCTGTGCCTTCGGGGCGGAACGGTGCCCCGCTTCATGGCGGTTTGTTGCCTTCTGTCCCGTGCTGGACATGCCGGTCGACGACCGGCGCGGACGCTGGAAACGCCCATGTCAGTCGTGCAATCTTTGCGTAGTCGACCAACTACTCAAAGCGATGACGGGGGCAGGGCCACATGACCGCGCCGATGGACGTGCCCGAATCCTCCCGACACGCCGACCCCGAGGCGGTGGTCGCGGGCGCGGCGAACGCGGCGAACAGGTCCCTGCGCCAGATCGCCTGGCAGAGGTTCCGCAGGGACAAGGTCGGCATGGCCGGGGGGATCATCGTCGTCCTCCTCATCCTCGTGGCCCTGTTCGCGCCCCTCCTCACCGCCTGGTTCGGCCACCCGCCCAACCAGTTCGACCAGGACCTGGTCGACCCGCTCACCGGCGGGGTCCTGCGCGACCCCGACGACCCCGCCCAGGGGCTCGACCCGTGGGGCGGCATCAGCGCCCAGCACCTCCTGGGAGTCGAACCCGTCAACGGACGCGACCTGTTCAGCCGCATCGTCTACGGCGCGCGCACCTCCCTGCTGGTCGCCACCGTCGCCACCGTGGTGTGCGTCCTGATCGGCACCGTCCTCGGCATCGTGGCCGGGTACTTCGGCGGCTGGATCGACACCGTCATCAGCCGGGCCATGGACATCTTCCTCGCCTTCCCGCTGCTGCTGTTCGCCATCGCCCTCGTCGGGGTCATCCCCGACGGCGCCTTCGGCCTCTCCGGCAACAACCTGCGCATCGGCGTGCTGGTGTTCATCATCGGGTTCTTCAACTGGCCCTACATCGGCCGCATCGTGCGCGGACAGACCCTCACCCTCAAGGAGCGCGAGTTCGTGGAGGCCTCGCGCAGCCTCGGCGCGGGCAGCGCGCACATCGTCTTCCGCGAGATCCTGCCCAACCTGGTCACGCCGATCCTCGTCTACTCCACCCTGCTCATCCCCACGAACATCCTCTTCGAGGCGGCCCTGAGCTTCCTGGGGGTGGGCATCAACCCGCCCACCGCCACCTGGGGCGGGATGCTGGAGGGCGCCCTGCGCTTCTACACGACCTCGCCGCACTTCGTGATCATCCCTGGCCTGGCCATCTTCGTCACCGTCCTGGCCTTCAACCTCTTCGGGGACGGGTTGCGCGACGCGTTCGACCCCCGCTCCTCCGACTGACGCACCGGGTCCGGCCCGGGCCGGACCGTTCACCGGACCGTGCGGGGCGCGGTCCCACCATCGAATCCGACCAGGAGGCAAGGTGAGTACCCATCACTTCACACACGCGGGGCCGCCCAGGCGGCGCCGCGGGCGCGGCCGGGCCACCGCGTGCACGGCCGCGGCGGCGGCCGTGGCACTGCTGCTGAGCGCCTGCGGGGACGGCCGCGGCGGAGGCGGGGGAGGCGCGGTCGACGCGGAGTTCAACCAGGGGGAGACGGAGATCGTCAACCCCTCCGACCAGACCGGCGGCACCCTGAGGTACGCCATCTCCTCGGACTTCGACTCGCCCGACCCCGGCAACACCTACTACGCGTTCAGCTGGAACTTCACCCGCTACTACGCGCGCACCCTGCTCACCTACACCGAGGCGCCGGGGGAGGGCGGTACCGAGCTCCAGCCCGACCTCGCGGAGGGGATGCCGCAGGGCAACGAGGACTCCACCGAGTGGACCGTCGAGCTCAAGCCCGGCCTCAAGTACGAGGACGGGTCCGAGATCACCGCCGAGGACGTCAAGTACGCCATCGCGCGCAGCAACTTCGGCGATCAGGCGCTGCCCAACGGGCCCAAGTACTTCCAGGAGCTGTTGGCCGACAGCGACGACTACGAGGGGCCCTACGCGGACGAGGCCGACCCCCTGGCCGGGTTCGACGGCATCGAGACCCCGGACGACCACACCCTCGTCTTCCACCTGAACACGAGCTTCTCCGAGTTCCCGTACGTCCTGGTGCAGCCCCAGACGGCTCCGGTCCCGGCCGAGGCCGACCGGGGCGAGCAGTACCAGAGCCACGTCATGTCGTCCGGGCCCTACAAGTTCGACGGCGACTACCGCCCCGGCGTCTCCCTGAACCTGGTGCGCAACGATCAGTGGGACGCGGCCACGGACCCGACCCGCAAGGCCCTGCCCGACCGGATCGAGGTCCAGCTCGGGGTCGACCAGAACGAGATCGACCAGCGACTGGTCAACGGCGAGGTCGACGTCGACCTCGCCGGCGCGGGGGTGGGCCCTGCTATGAAGGGCACGCTGATCACCGACGACAACCAGCGGCACAGCGTCGACAACCCGCAGACCAACACGCTGCGCTACGTCAACATCAACACCGTCATCGAACCCCTGGACGACCCCGCCTGCCGGGAGGCGGTCATGTTCGCCGCGGATCGCGACGCCCTCCAGCGGGCGTGGGGCGGCGACACCGGCGGCGACATCGCGACGCAGCTGATGCCCGCCGCGCTCCCGGGCGCCGATCCGAGCATCGACCTGTACCCCTCCCAGGACAACAAGGGGGACCTGGACAAGGCCCGCGAGAAGCTGGAGGAGTGCGGTGAGCCCGACGGGTTCTCCACGGCGATCGGCGCCCGCGCGGACCGTCCCACCGACGTGAGCACGGCCGAGGCCCTCCAGCAGGCCCTGGCCCGTGTGGGCATCGACGTGGAGATCAAGCAGTACCCGTCGGACAGCTACACCAACACCCAGGCCGGGTCCCCGGACTTCGTGCACGAGAACGACCTCGGCCTGACCGTGTACGGGTGGGCGCCGGACTGGCCCAGCGGCTACGGGTTCATGAGCAAGGTGCTGGACGGCGACGCCATCCAGGACGCGGGCAACACCAACATCGCGGAGCTGGACGACAGCCAGATCAACGACTGGTTCGACGAGGTGGTCACCGTCGACGACCAGGAGGAGCGCGCGTCGATCTACACGCGGATCGACGAGCGGGCCATGCAGCAGGCCGTGATCGTCCCGGCCGTGTTCGAGCGGACCGTCCTGTACCGGCCGCCGCACCTGACCAACGTCTACTACCACGCGGGCTACTCCATGTACGACTACATGGCCCTGGGCACCACCCGGGAGTAGGGGCGGCGGGCAGGACGCGTCGCGGGTCGGGGGGAGGGGTCTTCCGACCCGCGACGCCTGTCTTCGCGCCCCGTGCCGCACCCGGATCCATCACACGCGGGCCGGGGTCCGGTCAGGCACCGACCGACGCGGCCACTCCCGAGACGGTGCGCAGGTCCTCCGCGAATCCCGGGTAGGACGTGGCCACCGAACCCCAGCCGGTGATCGTGCTCAGCCCGCTGGTGCGAGCCACCGCGGCCACGGCGGCGGCCATCGCGATCCGGTGGTCCCCCGCACTGTCCACGGCCGCCGGCGAGAACTCCTCCCGACCGTGGACGACTATCTCTTCCTGGGGTAGGGATAGCATTGATCGTAATCAAAGAATTCCTCGACAGCGCCCATATCCAACTCGACCTCTAATGTCATGCCATTGATGCTCTGGACAGCTCACTTGGCCTTACCAACGACAAATCCAAGGACCCACCCGCCGCAACCGTTGTCCGCTGGCATTGACGTCGACTATTCCTGGAGTCCTGCCGAAAAATAATCCGATGGGACTCCAGGGTTTCTGAAGAAAACCTAGGGCTGCCATCGTTTCCTATTCATTTCAGTAGCCAAAATAGGACTACGATGACAAATTTATTCGATCGATATCTCGACGAATCGGGCCAAGTTGGGGAACTCGATCCCACCACCATTCATCATCCGATCGCCCGCCGTCGTCAAGGTGGCGAACAATCCCTGGTTCATCATTTTCAGTGAACTGAATAAACCTGGAGTCGACATCATCGAGAGCTCGCATGAACCCCTCGAGGTAATCCGATTCGGCTTTTTTCATACCCCGATGGACGAGACTCCTGAGTGCGAGGGCGGCAATCAAGTCATAGGCGACCCATACCGTTCTGTTGGAATCTGGTAGCCCAGTCTCCGCCTCGATCCTGAGAACGTGATTTTGCCAACTCTCCAACAGCTCAATCAGCCCTAAAGACCGATTTGGGGTGACTGAAACCGAGACGCTCTCCAGTCGACCGATGTCCATATCCGTTAGAAAGCTGCCGAGCCATTCATTTTGTTCGCTTTCATTCATCGGTTCGTCCCATTGGGGTAATGTGACATGGGTCTTCGTGGCATATTCCAGTTGATAATTACACGGACGCCATTTCTGTCAAATCTCGACGAGCTCTGCCCATCCAACTGGACCGAGCAGACTGCGGAAGAGGGGTACTGCCGGGAGTGCGGTGCCACGGTGCGATCCGACTGCTGTTCGAGCCGACGGGGCGCCGCATGGCTGGGAATTGGGTGGGCTTCGGCAAGGACTTCGATGTCAACTCCCTGCTGCTCGTGCAATCCTATGGCGGGGCTTCCCCGGAGCCGGGCAGGAGATCCTCTGCGACCGGCCTGGCCTTTCAGAGCCCGAGGGCCTCGAATGCCGCAGTGAGCGGGATGCGTTCCTGCTCGACGCGCCGGTGGCCGGAGTGGCCGGTGTCCAGCAGTTGGAGGTAGACGGTGCGTTCAGGGCCGGTGAGGTGCGCGAGTGGTTTGGGCGTGCCGGGCTTGATGGCCGCACCGTTCTTGTCGGTGTCGGTGCCGTACCGCTCATAGGCCTCATAGGTGCGGGGGTCCATGAGAATGGAGGTCACGGGGAGGCCGTCGGCCCGGAAGCCGTTGAGGATCTCGTAGCCGTGGCGGTCGATGTCACCCCAGTAGAACAGGCGAGGCGCACCGGCGAGCCAGGCGAACGCGGCGGCCGTCCTTCCTCCGAAACCGTGCCCTTCGACGGCGATGCCGCCGGGGGTCGGTGGGAAGTGGATGGCGGTGTCCTTGTTCTCGGAGATGAGGACGACGTCGGGTTGGTAGGCGGGGGTGAAGGTGTCGTCGACGGTGGCCGAGTCGTGGACGCGCGCACCGGTGGCCCGGTAGGCGGGGTCGAGGTAGGTGAAGTGGATGCGGGAGGGGTGGGCGGGTCGAAGGCCGAGGTCGTTCAGGCCGGTCAGGGCCAGGACACCCTTCGTGTGGGCCTGGAGCCACTTGGCGTGGACGCCCGGCAGCGGTACCTGCCGTGGTGTGACACCGAGGCCTGCACGGGCGGGGTCTGCGAGGTACCAGTCGGCAACGGTGGTGAGCAGGTCGAAGTCCAGGGGTGTGTACTGGTCGACGAGGCGGAGCGCGCGGTCATGGTCCGCTATCTGGGGGTAGCGCTCCTGTAGGACGCGGTGCCGGTGGCGGGCTCGTTCGAGCCGGGAGGGCCATGCCCCTCCGACGATGGCCGCGGCCCGGTCGAGGGAGTCAACGCCGAGGTGGGTCGGGACGACCTGGGAGGTCCCTTTGACCGAGCGATTTTCGTAGGCGAGGTCGAGACCGCGGGTCTTGGCCCAGTCCTGCCATTGGATGGTGCGGGCGTGGACGGCGGCGTAGTCGGCCTCGAGGGCGGCCCTGGTGAGCCTGCCGAGCGGGAAGGCGTGAGGGAACGACGGGTCGCCGCCGGCGATAGCGGTGTGCCAGTGCTTGGAGAGTCGCCGTTCGATGTCGGCGACAACCTGCTCGGGTGTCTTCATGCGGCGCCGTCCGGGAGGGCAGTGATGTAGGAGTAGCCGCGGCTGTTCTTGGTGATGGTGAGGATGAGGTCCATGTGGGGTTCCAGGGCGGTGACCTTGTCGAGCGGCGCGCCGATGATGAGTTGGAACCCCAGGTTCTGCCACGCCCTGACGGCGCGGCCCGCGTACTCGCTGTCGGCCTTCACGAAAGCCTCGTCGAGGAAGACGGGCGCGAATCGGGGCCGGGAGCGGGTCTCGTCGCCGAGTTGGTAGCGCAGCGCGGACCCGACGATGAACGCGATGAGTTCTTGGCTCTCGCCTCCGGACTTGCCGCCCAGGGAGTCGTGGATGGCGATCTCACGGTCGTGCTCATCCAGGCAGACGGCGGTGATGACCACGTGTTGGCGCACGTCGAGGTAGCGGTCGCGCTGTGGTGTGGAGGTCTTGGTGTGGCCTTCGGGGACGCTGATGAGGGCCATGAACTCGTGGAGTTTCTTGAACCGGCTCTCGACTTGGTGGTCGGTCAGTTCGGCGGCGACTCCGGAGGACAGTTCTCGGAGCCGACTCCGGAACTGGACCACTTCCGCAATTTTGAGGCGACGCAGGTCGATCTGGAGGATGCCTTTGCCGCCGAAGGGAAGCCCGCGCAGGATGGCGTTGATGGGGACGAGCCTCTGCTCGATGTCATCGATCGCGGTGTCGAAGACGTCGTTGAGTTTGAGCAGGTCGTCGCTGGACCAGGCGGCGAGTTCGCGCTGCCACTTCTCGCGGCGTTCATGAAGACCCGTAGTCTCGATGCGGTCGAGGATCTCACGGTACCCCGCAGCGGAGGCGACGGTTGTGCCGAGGTTGTGTTCGCTCCATTGGGCCTGGAACGACTCGAACATTTGTTTCATGGCTTCGGTGGCGCGTTTGACGCTCAGTTGCGCTGCGGCGGCGTCTGCCTTGAGGCGGTTGCGCATGGCTCGCATGTTGTAACTGAACGTTTCAGGGTCAGTGGCGGCCCAGTTCTTATCGAACAGCTCGTCTAGGTACTCCTGTTGGTCGCCAGTAACGGTGGCGCTTTGTTCGTTGTCGATGTCGTCGACAGCGCCTTGGACCTCGTCCTGCTTCGTGGCCAGATCGCCGTGCTCCTTCTCCAGCGTTTTCAGCCGGTCGGCCTCCAGGACACGCAGACGGTTCGCTTCCTCCAACAACGGCTTGAGGCGCTCTTCTTCAGCTTGGAGTTCGTCGAGGATCTTGTTGGCACCACGGAAGCGCTGGATCTCGTCCCTGAAGTCCGCGATCTTCCTGTCCACACCGAGGTAGTCGATGGAAGCCCAGTCGGTGTCTGCGACACATTGGTGCGCGACGCGTTGGCGGCCCAAGTCACCGAGCCGGTCCTGGACGTCCTTGATGCGTGTGCGGACCGCTTCGATCTGCGGATCGAGGTCGGCAAGGGCCGAGTCGATATCAGCCAGGCGCCGTTCGTTGGAGAAGCCGATGATGTTGCCGTCGCCGGATTCGCCGTGTGCTCCCTTGTGCCCGTGCCGTGTCTGGCCGGCGGGGGTGACGCGTGGCCCGTCACCAGCCAGGGCAGCGGCATCAGGAACGCACAGGTGGTCGATACCGGTGTCGCTGACGCGTCCTTGGACCCATCGGGAGAACGGCGAGTCCTTGAAGGCAAGCTTGCCGGACACGTGGTCGGGGTCGCCGCGCCAGTCCTGGGTATCGGCGAGAGTGACGGCCTGGAACTGGATGCGGGGCCGGATCGGGACACCGTCAATGCTGCTGGACAGGTGTGTGAGGGTGCGCTGGTCGACCAGGACGACCCGGGCCAGACCACCCAGGGTGGTCTCGATCGCTTTGCGCCAGTGTTCCTCGTCGGGGAGAACGTCGATGAGTTCAGCCACGAACGGCAGGTCGTTCATGGGGTCGAGCCCGGCGGCCTCAGCCATGCGCACACGTGCGTGGTGCAGCCGTTCGGGGACCATCCCGGCCCGGCCCTGGAGGGATTTCCTCTCCTTCAGTAGTTCGGCCTGGCGGGTGGTGAGCGGATACAGCTGCTCGCTTTTGCACGCGTCCTCTTCGTCCTTCAACGTCCCTTCTCGGCCCTCGAACCCGACCAGGAACTCTGCGGCGGCGGCTTGGGCCTCGCTGAACTGTTCCTCCTTGTCGGGTACGACCAGGTGGATTGGCTCGGTGCGGAGTTGGAACCTGAGATTGGCCTCATAGACGCCGTTGCGGCTGGTTTCGAGGTCCTTGATCTTTCGGAGGCGGTCATCGATGACGTCGCCGCCGTTGGCGCTCTTGTCCTCCGCGATCTTGTCCAAGCCCGTCTGGTGGTCGGCTTCGTCCCGTTGGGCTTGTTGGAACTCAGCGGTCGTTTTGGCACGGGCCTGTCGGTTCTCCTCGACCGCCGTGTCCAGGAGCGCGCGTTCGGTGCGCAGCCGCCACAGCTGAAACGGTGAGACGTCCTCGGAGTCGGCGCCGAACCCATGGATCAGGTCCACATCGCTCTGGGCCCGCTCCAGCTCCCTCTGGAGGTCGGGGAGGCGCCGGAGAGTTTCGACCTTCTTGGCCTCGTCGACCATCTTGCTGTAGGAGGCCTCGATGTCGGCGAAGTGTTCCAGGGCGTTGTCAGCGGCCTGGTAGGTGCCTGGCACTTCGAGCACCATGGTCTTGTAGAGGGTGTCCACGCGCTTGAGTTGCATGTTGGCCTGGAGACGGGCCAGGAGCCGCATGGCTTTGCGGCCGCCGCTGGCGCCGCCGATGCCCAGGCGGGTGTGCACGCTGTCCTCGAACTCCCAGAACGTCTCGAACACGGAGATATTGCTGAAGGCGGTCCGCAGCGCCCGCCTGGTGAAGCGGGTCTTGGCGAGCGGCGCGAACCGGGACAGGTTCAGGTAGCCGTCGAGCGTGACGAAGGCGGTGATCAAGTCGCCGTTGCCTTTCGCACCTGGCTTCACGAAGTAGAGCCGCGCGACGGTGTACTTGCGGCCGCTGTCGTTGACGAACGTCATCCCGACCGCACCCCAGGTGGGCGCCCCGTCCGCCCCCCGCAGCACCTGGTCGCGCAATTCGTCGGCCACTCGATTGATGTCGGTCTGACCGCGCAGGTAACTGAGCAGGTTGCGCTGCTCAGCGGACCGGGCCCGACCACCGGCCTCGTTCGACGCACCGTTGAACGCGGTGTCGGAGGGCATCATCAGCGCGATGTAGGCGTCCAGCATGGTGGACTTCCCGGTGCCCGACGCACCGGAGATGAGCGTGGAGCCGGGTGAGTAACGCGCCTCGTTCCACCCGTGGAAGCCGCCCCAGTTGACCATCTGCAGCGTGTCGGCACGCCACTGGCTGGTTCCATCAGGCACGGCGAGGTCGGGGATGAGCGGCTGGTCGATGGTCATCCTGTCTCTTCCTCAACGTCGGAGTCGAAATCGAGTTCGGCGGGGCCGGTGCCGCGGTCTTGGCCGGTGGGTGTCTCGAAGCCGTTCTGTGTGATCAGCCAGACCCACAGGGCACGGAGTTTCTCCACCGGGAGGAGGACCTCGATGATCGGTGAGATGCGGAACCGGTCCGGGTCTGCGGTCTTGAGCAGCACCCCGGCGGTGGCGAGCGTGTCGATGGCCTTGTTGGCGCGCCTGTGGTCCATGGCGCGGTGGGTGGTGTGTTCGGGGCGGTGGTCCGCCACTTCGTCGAGCATGATCTGCCGCTCGGCGAAGACGATGTTGTTGCCCTCCTGGAGCTGGGCGCGGAACCGGTGCCGCAGGTACATCATGACGATGGTCTCCTCCTTGCTGTGCGCCATATCGCGCAGCAGGGAGGGAAGGGGGTCTCCGGTCTCGGTGGCGGCTTGTCGTTTGAAGGCCACCTGGTAGTCGCGGTCCACATGCAGTTCGAGGAACAAGTCGTTGAGGCGGCTCTTGATGAGGTCCTGGTGGGTGATGAGGGCCGCCCACTGCTCGGGATGGCTCTCCGCGGAGATGTAACGGTGCTTCAGTAGGGCGTGCAGACACCGCCGCTGCTCGGGGTAGAGAGTGCTGGTGTCCTCCTCGAACATCGCCAACGATGTCCTGTCCTCGGTGTCCTCCATGTTGGAGAGCGCCTCGCCGGCGGACGGGTCGAAGTCGTGGCCGGGGTCAGTCCCCTCGCCGGCCCAGGTGTGGGTCACTGCTCGTCTCCGTCCACGCCGAAGCTGTCAGCCATGGTGATGCGCGGCATGAGGAACCGGCGGGTGCTGCCGTCGGGGCGCACCGCCGCGACCGGTTCGCGGATGGTGGCGTCCACGTCGGTGTCCATCCCTGCGAGCAGGTGCAGCAGGCCGAGGATCTCCACCGGGCGACGCAGGTCCTCTGGCAGTGTGTTGAACAGTGCGGCAGCGGACTCCACGTCCCCGGTGGCGAGCCGCGTCTGGATCTCATGGCGCAGCTCGGCCAGCGACGGACCGCCCTGTTTGCGTATCTCCTCGAGCGACAACGCCTGCGGGGCCTCTGCGGTGACGTCTTCCAACGGTTCGGGGGCGCGTTCGCTGTCCGGGTCGAAGGTGCGAAACCGCAGTCCGGAGATGTCCAGGCCGGGCGGGATCAGTTCCACTTCGACGTGGCTGCGTGCGCGGGCCGACTGCATCCAGACCCGCATCTGCCCGTCGATGCCGCGCAGCACCTCGTCGAGTTCGCGGTTCTTGACGTGGTCGTAGTTCTCGATGTGCTCCCGCAAGGTCGCTGACAGCCGCTGCCGCTGTCCCAGGACCTCGGAGATACCGCGACGGATCACATCCACCGTCGTCCGCAGCTGGCGGTGCTCATCCGGCAGAAGGGTTCCGGCCCACGGGTGGGCCAGGATCACCTGTAGGTCCTTGCGGAGCCGGTCGAGCCAGTCGCGGTTGCGCAGCAGCTCCAGAGCGCCGGCGAACGCTCGTCCCTCCGGGGTGGCCTTCAGCAGGTTCGCCGACTGGTCCAGGTAGTCATCGACGACCTCGCCGACGGGGCGTGCTTCCTCCCGGAACCGTTTGGCGATGACCTTGTGCATGTCCCGGACGGCTTCCTCGACCCGGCGAAAGTCCGAGGGCAGACCGTCGAGCTCCCTGAGCACGTTCGCGAACTGCTCAGTCAGTTCAGCCTCTGTCGTCTGCAGCATCTCGCCCCCCTCGGTGAGCCGGTCGCGCTCGGCCGTCAGCCCCACGATCTCCTCCGTCAGCCGCCGGATCCGTTCCCCACGGTCCGGGTTGGCGACCAGCGCGGCCTGGGACACGACATGGCGCATGGTGGTGATCCGCGACAGGGAGACGTTCAGCTGGGTGCGGGTCGCGCGGGTCACGTAGTCCAGTGCCTGCTTCGCATCACCGGTCAACTGATAGGTTTCCTGGCCGTCTCCGGGATCGCGGTAGAGCCACCGTTCCCGCACCCACTGCATCGCCAGGGTCTTGCCGCCCGCTGCCGGGGCCGGGTGACCGGCAGCCCTCAGCTCGTCGAGGCGGGCATCGACCACGGTGTGGAACCTCTCCACCGGGATCGGCTGCCCGTCCTCGGGGAAGGAGGTGGCGAAGATGGGCATCGCGATACCAGCGGACTTGCGGTCGAGCAACTTCAAAGTCGGCGTATCCAAAGCCGAATTGATGCGTGCGACCTCACCCTCGATGTCGCCCATCAACACCTCCCCTTACCTGCTTCGCGTTGACCACCGAGTGGCTTGCTTTGGAGAGTAGAAGTCGAGACGGACAGTTCGTGTCGCAACCCGGAAAGCCTGCCAATCGACTATGCACCAAATCTGTCGAAATTTCCGTTTCTCGTGCCCGGTACAGTACAGGGCTGGTACCCCAGCCGGGTCGGCGTGGCGGTCCGGTTCCAAAGCCAGGACGATCTTGCCCATGGTGGTCCGCGGTCCTGACCGCGAGCAGGCAGCACCGGGCGTGAGCAGGCGTAGGGGGCCTCAATGCCGGGGAAGGCCGGGGTGCTCATGGTCTCTCCCAGGAAGGCCTTGAAAGCGATTTCGTAGTAGCACTCGCCGACGTGGGAGTGTTAGTGAAGTGCCTGGACGATCAGGGGTTATGGGGGTTGGACTGCTGCTTTGTGCGCCAGGTTGGGCCCGAGCCGGAGCGCGAGGGTTCCCAGTAAGGTGTGGTGCTCCCTGATGTCCTCCGCGTTCTCTTCGCCTCCGTAGAGCACTCCCGGCAGGGGAACACGGCATAGAGACTTCCTACAGTTCACAGATGAGTTTGAGCGCGACGTACTTATCCACCTCACACTTCAAAGAGCTGGCAGCGCGGTCGGCTCTGTGTAGGAGCGCGCAAGGCCGTACTCGAGGATCAGAGCCTTGTATTCGCGGGCAGATGCGAGCTTGCCTTGTAGACCGGTAACTGCAGCGGAGGAGACATGGGCGGTGGTGAGTTGCCTGTGTTTCTTCCAGTCGGCGGCGGTGTCGGCTGTCCGCCACAGGAAGCACACTCTCTGGCCGAAGGTGTAGTCCCTCAACCCGTGAAGAAGGTGGTCATACAGTTCCGACCGTGTGGGCCCCACACTCGCAGGGATGGACCGGGAGAGAGGGTCCCCTGTTTTGCCAGTTCAGGTGGCTATGGGGTTTCGGGGTGGCGTTCAGGCCTGCGGAAGTGGCTCGGGCGCGGCTGATGGGAGACGTTGCCCTTGGCCGCGCTCTTGTGCTTGTGGTGTCGTTCGCACAGCGCTTGGAGGTTCTCGTCGCGGTGGTCGTCGCGGTCGCCCATGTGGTCGACCTGGTTCGCTGGCTCACCGCAGATTCCCCGACAGCCATTCGCCACTGGCAGACATGGCGGTCGCGGCGCAGGATGCGCGGGCGCACGCGGCTGTACCAGTCGGAGGGCAGTTCGGCCCTGCGGGTGCTGCCCCTCCACCCTCCGGACAACGGGCACCTCCAGACGCCCCAGGTGATGGGCGGTTGCCCTGGTGGCCGCCTGTGGCCAAACGTCCTGAGGGGGTGGCGGTGCCCGTCTACTGTGGCGGCATATCCCTGCGCTGCCTTCGGAGACACCTGTGTCGTACCCCCCGCCCCCGGGCCAGGATCCCTATGGCCATTATCAGCAGCCGCACCACCAACAGCCGTACTATCCGCCGCCCCAGCAGCTTCCTCCGCCTCCGCCGATGCCCCGGTACTCCAAGAGCGTGGAGAAGCGGCGCGGGCTCGGCGGGCTGGCGAACTCGACGCACCTGCTGCTGACGATCTTCTCCTGCGGCATGTGGCTGATGATCTGGATCCCGTGGTGGATCTTCCGGGTGATCGTGCCGAAGAGGCGCGTCACGAAGACCTACTACCGGTGAGGAGCGCCATGCGGCACTCCACGAAGCTGTTCATCCTGGTCGGCGTCGCCCTCGTGGTGACCGGTGTCGTCGCGGGGCTCCTACCCATCGAGCCCATCGACCCCGGCCAGTTCGGGCCCCTGGTCATAGGCGAGTGCGGGAAGGTGTTCGATCGCGAGAGCAGCTACCTCGGAGGCCCGGCGTGTGCGGCCGCTTGGTCGAACCGAACTCTGCTTGTGTGGGGGTCGATTGTCCCGGGCGCCGTGCTGGCCTTCGGTGCCCTGATCATGGACCCGTCGGTCGGCAAGAAGCGGGACCCGGCGGGGAAGTAGTCGCCCGCCCCGCTCGACGCGCCTCCCCCTCAGGGGCGCGGAGCAGGGCGGGATGTTGGGGCGCCCGGCAGTCGGGGACACATCACGGGGTGGATGCTTCCTGCCGGGCGGGTCTGAACTGGGTCGATGATCGACCGCATTGTCGCTACCTGGCGTTTCGGCTGTGTCCGGTTCCCGCACGCTGGACGGAAACTGGTGGCCTTACGTCGGACAGTGGGGCGACAGGAAGTCCTCCATGTGGCCCGATTCAGCGGACCGACAGAGGACACCGAGCCAAAGTCGACTTTGTAAGAATTCTTCCAACGCGCTACTTGGCGCGAAGGTTCTCTTCGAGGAGGCTCATGGGCGCGATCAAGAAGAGCCTCGTCGCTGTTGCCGCAGCTGTTCTGATGACCACAGGTATGGCGGCACCTAGCCTCGCCGCTGCCACCCCTCGATCCCTTCAAACTACTGAGATCACTGAGAGCAACGCAGCTAAAATCCCCCCCTGGCTTGGACGAGAGCACATGACTTCGACCACCTCCCAGCAGACCCCCGTGACCGTGGCACACGGAAGCACCAGGCTCCAGATTCGTACCGGCGTGCACAGTAATGGTGTTCGGTACGGGTGGGCTCGCGTTCAAAACGGTGTTGCTGGTACGCACCTTCGCTTCGAAGTCGACCTGGACGGCGACCGGCGATATGACGATTTCAGGACTGCTCGGATAGAGGGTGGCACCGTATGGACGGAGGGGTATCCGACGTCTTCCTCAAGCAGCCGTGCGTTTCGGGCGTGCATCATGCCGATCCTTGGCTCCTGCGAAGCACCTAACACCCTGCGAACAACTCCGTGGTGGTAGCCGCGCTTCCTGAGTCCTAAGTGACTTGTGTGAATCAGGCATCCGCTGAGGGCCAAGGACTTTCTCGACGTCCTGGTCCACGCCATGCGGAACCGGCAGGCACGTGAGTTGCGCGCTCGGCTGCGGTGCCTGGCAGAACTCCACGATGTCCCGTTCCCCTGACACCGGGCCAGTGGCCCCGGCCCGTCCTCAGACGTCGCCGTAGAAGTGCTCCAGCTGCCGGTCCAGGCGCGCCAGGTCCGGGTGCTCGCCGAACATCGCCCCCGCCCACCGTGACAGGGCGACCTCCCGGGGCACGGCCTCCGAGGCCGCCACCTCCTGCGCGTTCCCGCGGGACCGGTGGAGCCTCTCCGCCGCCGGTCCGAGCTGTCCCCACAGGAACGGTGCCACCAGCCGGTCGTGCTCCGGGTCCCCCCGGCCCGAGAGCGCGTCCTGCACCATGCGCATCGCCTCCGGGTAGTCCACGCCGTGGGCGTCCGCCACGCTCCGGGCGACCCTCGCGCGGTCCGACGCGCTGAACAGGTTCGGCATGGACGTCCTCCTCGAAACGGTGTCTCCCGGGCGCGCCGTGCTCCCGCCTCGCGCGCCGTACGCCCTGTGCGCGCCGGGGCCGTGGCCCCGGCGGTGGCGCATCCCTGGAAACAGAACTAGCACGGGGAAGGGCCGGGTGTGGTCAACTCCGGGTGATCGGGGGGCCTGTTCTCGTCCGGCTCCGGTGCTGCCGTGGCCCCGCCCGGGGCCGCGGAGGCACCCGGGAGCGGGCACACACCGTCATGGATGAGCGTGATCAAACGAACACACTCGGTTACTGTTGCCGGTGTGGGCGCGTCCTGGGCGGTCACCGTGATCCCGGCGGCCCGCCGCGACCTGCCCCGTCCGAGCCCCTGAACGGAGAGCACGCGCGTTGCTGACCTACATCCTGCGCCGTCTGGGCGCCGGCCTCCTGCTGTTGGCCGTGGTCACCCTGGTCACCTTCGCCATCTTCTACGTGGTGCCCCGGTGGGCGGGACGGACCACCGAGCAGCTGGCGACCATGTACGTGGGCCGCGCCCCGACCCCCGAGGCGATCCAGGCCACCATCGAGCGCCTGGGGCTGGACAAGCCCGTGTTCGTGCAGTTCGGGGAGTTCGTCCGGGGGATCTTCTTCGGCGCCGAGTACCGGTTCGGCCGCGACACCATCGAGTGCTCGGCGCCGTGCTTCGGCTACTCCTTCCAGAGCTACCAGGAGGTGTTCCCCGAGATCATGGCCCGCCTGCCGGTGACGGCGTCGCTGGCGCTGGGCGCGGGCGTCATCTGGCTGGTCGGCGGGATCCTGGTCGGGGTGGTGTCGGCGGTGTGGAAGGGCAGCCTGTTCGACCGCCTGGCGATGGCCGTCGCCCTGGCGGGGGTGTCGCTGCCCATCTTCTTCACCGGCCTGCTGGCGCTGGCCTTCCTCGTGCACGCGTGGGGCCTGTTCGCCACGCCGGGCTACGTGCCCTTCACCGAGGACCCGCTGGGGTGGGCGGAGGGGCTGTTCCTGCCGTGGCTGACGCTGGCCTTCCTGCACGCCGCCATGTACGCGCGGCAGACCCGCGCGGGGATGCTGGAGACGCTGGGCGAGGACTACATCCGCACCGCCCGCGCCAAGGGGCTCAGCGAGAGGAAGGTGGTGCTCAAGCACGCGCTGCGCCCCACGCTCACCCCCATCGTGACGATCTTCGGCCTGGACCTGGGGCTGGTGCTGGGCGGCGCGGTCCTGACGGAGCAGGTGTTCTCGCTGAACGGGATCGGCCGGTACGCCGTCAACGCGATCACGCAGAGCGACCTGCCGGTGATTCTGGGGGTGACCCTGTTCGGGGCGTTCTTCATCGTCGTCTGCAACCTGATCGTCGACCTGGTGTACCCGCTGATCGACCCGCGCGTGCGCATCCACGGCTAGCGCCGGACGCGCGGGACGCGCCGCCCGGCGCCGGGCGCACGGGGCGCCGACCGGGCGCCCGCCGAGGAGCAGTCCACAGACCCGCCGGACCGAGAGAGTAGAGGCGTCTCCTATGAGTGAGTCCGCACCGTCCTCCGCCGAGGCCGTCGTCCGGGTGGACGACCTGCGGGTGGTGTTCCCGACCATGGACGGCGAAGTCCGGGCGGTGGACGGGTTGTCGTTCGAGCTGCCCGCGGGCGGTGGGCTCGGCATCGTGGGCGAGTCCGGTTCGGGCAAGAGTGTGACGTCGCTGGCGCTGATGGGCCTGCACCGGGGGAGCCGGGCGCGGATCAGCGGTTCCATCGAGGTGGTGGGCAAGGACGTGGTGTCGGCGTCGGACAAGCAGCTGCGGCGGATGCGCGGCAACGACATCGCGATGGTGTTCCAGGACCCGATGCAGTCGCTGCACCCGCAGTACACGATCGGCAACCAGCTGGTGGAGGCGCTGCGCGTGCACCGGCCGCAGGTGTCGCGCGCGCAGGCGCGCGACCGTGCCGTGGAGTCGCTGGACCGGGTGGGCATCCCGCAGGCGCGCAAGCGGATCAACTCCTACCCGCACGAGTTCTCGGGGGGCATGCGCCAGCGCGTCCTGATCGCGATGGGGCTGATGTGCGATCCCAAGGTGCTGCTGGCGGACGAGCCGACCACGGCCCTGGACGTGACGGTGCAGGCGCAGATCCTGGACCTGTTGGACGAGCTGCGCCGGGATCTGGCCATGGGTCTGATCCTGGTCTCCCACGACCTGGCCGTGGTGGCGGGGTCGGTGGACGAGGTCGTGGTCATGCGCCACGGCGTGGCCGTGGAGCGCGGCGACGTGCGCCGGGTCCTGTCCGCCCCCGAACACCCCTACACGCAGGAGCTGCTGGCCGCGGTGCCGCGCGTGGAGGTCTCCCGCGCCCAGCGGCGGGCGCGCGACCGCTCCGACCGGGCCGCGAAGGCGCGCGCCGAGCAGCGCAGGCAGCCGTCGGGGGCGACGGCGGCGGGGGAGGACGGGGAGGAGTCCTTCGACGCGTTCGCCCCGGACCGGGGGCCGGAGCGGGGCGAGGTCCTGCTGCGGGTGGAGGAGGTGTCGCAGAGCTTCAGGGTGAGGGGAGGGCTCTGGGGCCGCTCCACGGACTTCTGGGCGGTCAAGGGTGTGTCCTTCGATCTGCACCAGGGGGAGACGCTGGGGATCGTGGGGGAGTCGGGGTCGGGGAAGAGCACGTTGTCGCGGATGGTGATGCGTCTGCTGGAGCCCACCCGGGGCCGGGTGGAGTTCGAGGGGCGCGACATCACGCACATGTCGGAGCGGGCGCTGCGTCCGCTGCGCCGTGATGTGCAGATGGTGTTCCAGAACCCCTACTCCTCGCTCAACCCGCGTCTGACGGTGGGGGACGCGATCGGTACGGCGCTGCGGGTGCAGGGGGAGAGGGACGGCAAGAAGGTGCGCCGGCAGGTGCAGGAGCTGTTGGAGCGGGTGGGGCTGGAGCCCAACCACTACAACCGGTTCCCGCACGCGTTCTCGGGTGGTCAGCGTCAGCGGATCGCGATCGCGCGGGCGCTGATCCTCAAGCCGAAGCTGATCATCTGCGACGAGCCGGTGTCGGCGCTGGACGTGTCGACGCAGGACCAGGTGCTGCGGTTGTTGTCGGAGCTGCAGGACGACTTCGGGCTGACGTACATCTTCGTGGCGCACGATCTGGCGGTGGTGCGCCAGGTCAGCGACCGCGTCGCCGTCATGCGCAAGGGGGAGGTCGTGGAACTGGGCACCAGCGACGGCATCTACGGGGATCCGCGGAGCGAGTACACGCGCCAGCTGCTCACGGCGGCGCCCGTGCTGGACCCGGAGGAGGCCCGCCGCCTGCGGGCGGAGCGCGTCCGGCAGCGGGCGGCGGGCGCCTGAGCCCTCCGCGGCGGGGCCGGCCCCTTCCGACCGGCTCCCGCCGACCGCCCCGGGCCCTCCCGCGTCGCGGTCGCTCCGGGGGCCCGGCGGGGCCGGGCGGACACGCTCCCGGCCCCCGCCGCTCAGAGCAGTCTGCGCCTGCCCGCCAGGGAGTCGATCCACTGGTGCAGGTGGTCCCTCCAGTCGAGTCCGGGGGCGTGGTCGGCGCTGAAGCGGTGGAAGCTGTCGCGGCCCTCGGAGAAGAGCAGGCCGGGCTTCTTGTCCAGCTCCAGCACCGCGTCGAACCCCTGCCCGTCGGTGACCAGGGACAGTTCGAGCTCGTTCAGCCCCCGGTAGCGGCTCGGCGCCCGGAACTCGATCTCCTGGTAGAAGGGGAGCCTCTGGCGGGTGTGGGGGATGTGCCCCCGTTCGAGGTCCGCCTGCTTGAAGGCGAACCCGAGACCGACCAGCGAGTCGAGGACCGCCGCCTGGGAGGGGAGCGGGGCGATGGCCACGGGGTCGAGGTCGCCGGGGTCCACGGCGCCCGCCACGTGCAGCCGGGTGTTCACCCCGACGTGCATCCGGTGCAGGTGGCGGCCCTGGTGGACGGTGATGGGCGTCTCCCAGGGGACGGGGAGCTCGAAGGGCACCTGGAAGCGCTGCCCGGGCGCCAGGACGGTGCCCTCGCCCAGGCTGACCCGGTGGAACTCCACGTCGCTGTTGACCTCGTGGTCGCCGACCTCGGTCTCGACCCTGGCCTGGAGGCCGACGGTGAGCCGTTCGACCCTCTGCTCGACGCTTCCCGCCTCGACGTGGACGACGCCCCGCAGGACGCCGCCCGGTTGGGTTCCGGCGGAGTCCAGGACCGTTTCGACGGAGGCTCCGCCGAATCCGATTCCGGCGAGCAGGCGTTTGAGGACCATGGCGTGATCTCCGTGCCGCGCCGGTGGTGCCGTGGCCGGGCGGCGTGCAGACGAGGGGAACGGGTTTCGGCACCCGGGGAAGAGACGCGGGGGAGGCGTCCGGGGTTCCCGGTCACCGTGTGTGTCCTGTCCGGCTCAGGTGAGTCCCCGCAGGAGGGCGCGCAGCCCGAAGCGGAAACGGGCCTCGGCCTCGGCCTCGTCGGGGGCGTCCTCGTCGTCGGCGTGGCGGACCTGGTGGACGACCGCGCCGACGCAGTAGGAGTGGAGGGCGTCGGCGGCGCGGACCACGTCCTCGCCGGTCAGGCCGGCGTCGGTGAAGGCGCGGTGCATGAGGGCGCGGGTGGCGTCGCTGTCGGGGGTGTGCGGGGCGCGGTGCACCAGCAGGGAGAGCGCGCCGGAGTAGGCGAGCATGCGCGCGCGGTGGGTGTCGGCCCAGTCGGTCAGGCGGACGTCCCAGGGCCGGGTGTCGACGGCCTCCTCCTCCGTCTCCGCGGGGCCGTCCTCCTCGGCGCCGTCCTCCCCGCCCGCGGGGGCGGTCCCGGCGGGGGAGGGCGAGGCCACGTAGGCGGCGATGGCGTTGAACAGCTGTTCCTTGCCCAGGGGGAAGTGGTGGTAGATGGCCATGGCCTCCACCTCCAGGGCGTCGCCCAGCCGGCGCATCGACAGGCCGCCCAACCCGCGCCCGGAGATGATGTGGAGCGCCTCGACGATGATGCGCTCGCGGCTGAGTCCGGCGTAGTTCCTGCTCACGGTGTTCCTCTCGGGGGTGTGGGACGCCAAGGTGGCAGATCCCGGGGACGGGGGCCACCACCGACGCGCGGCCCGGGTCGTCGGATGATCTTCGTCACCTCTAGAGTGGCCTCGACCGACGGTACGCGGGTACGGAGCGCACACATGGGACTTGCCAAGCAGAGCACGACACAGGCGCGCGAGAGCCTGGAGGCCGACCGGGAGCGGGCCGCGCGCCTGCCCGAGCTCCTGCGGGGAGTGGCCGAGGCGCAGGAGGCCCTGGACGCTGTGAGGGGCTCGGGGGCCTCCGTGGTCGAGGTCCACGAGCGGGGCGTGGCGCTGGACGAGGCGCTCACCGAGGCCATGCGGGCCGCCTACGCCAAGGAGCGGACACTGGTGGGGCTCAAGGGGTACCAGGACCGGATCCACCGCCGTAAGGGGTTGGCCCGGCCGCAGGTGCGCGAGGCGACGCAGACGGCGGAGACGCTGCTCACCGCCCGGGAGGCCCACCGGATGCACGGGATCCAGCGGGTGCCGCGCCTTCCGGGATGAGGCCGGTTCCGCCGGTTCGCCGCCGGCGGCCGGGGCACGCACGGTAGTTTGGTGTTCGGTCCCTCCGGGGACCGGACACCGCAGCAGGCGACCGTGGGGAGCGCAGTAGGAGATGGCGGATTTCATCCGCATAGATCCGACGTCGAAGGTACCGCCCTACGAGCAGATCAGGTCGATCGTGGCCATCGCGGCCGCCAACGGCGAACTCGCGGTCGGCCACCGGCTGCCGACGGTGCGCGCCCTGGCGGGCGAGCTCTCGGTGGCGGTGAACACGGTCGCGCGGGCGTACCGGGAGCTGGAGCAGGCGGGTGTGGTCGAGACCCGCGGTCGTTCGGGGACCTTCGTCGCCGCGGGCGGCGACGACCAGCGCGCGGAGGCGCTGGCGGCCGCGCGCGACTACGCCGAGGTGATCTCCCGCGTGGGCCTGGACCACGACGAGGCGGTGGAGATCCTGCGCGCGGCGCTGAGGCGCTGAGGTCCCGGCGCGGAGCGGGCGCGCGCCCTCAGCGGCGCAGGCCGACCACGGAGACCACGTAGAACGCGATCAGGCCCAGCCACACCAACGGCAGCAGCCCCGGGGACCCCAGGGCCGCGGTGACGGCGCTGACGGGGATGCTGACGCCCAGGCACACCAGCGAGAGCACGAAGCGCACGGTGTTGGAGGGCATCCCGGCCCGGGCGGAAGCTCCGGAGGTCTGGCGCGCCACGTGGTGGCGGACCCGGTCCTCGATGGTGTCGTCGATGCGTTCGACCAGGGAGGCGGCCAGGGCCTCGTCGTACTCGGGTCCGAGTTCGCGGCTCGCCTTGAGGGCCGCGGCGATCTCGTCGCCGCGGTGGGGGTTGTTCGTCATGTGCGCCATCGTGCCACCGCGGGGGCCGGCTGTCGGGGCCTCGGGCCCCATACCAGGGGCGAATGGGGGAGATCCCTGAGGCCGGACACGCGTCGGGGCCGCCCCCGTGCGGGAGGCGGCCCCGTTCGCGTGTCGAACCGCGTCTAGCTCGCGAAGTCCAGCAGCTGCTGGGCGCGGCTGGGGTGGCGCAGCTTGGACAGCGACTGCTTCTCCAGCTGCCGGATGCGCTCGCGGGTCAGCCCGAGGTGCTTGCCGATCTCGTCCAGGGTGCGCGGGCGGCCGTCCATCAGCCCGAACCGCAGGGACATGATGGTCGCCTCGCGCGGCTCCAGGTCGGAGAGCGCGTTGCGCAGCTGGTCGGCCATGAGCTGGCGGTCGACCACCTCGGAGGCCTCGGAGGCGTCGATGTCCTCGATGAGGTCGCCGATACGGGTCTCGCCGTCCTCGCCGATGGTCGAGTCGAGGCTGATCGGCTGGCGGGTGACCCGCAGCAGCTCCTCGATCTGGGCCGGGGTCTTGTCCAGCTCCAGGGCCAGTTCCTCGGGGGTGGGCTCGCGGCCCAGCGCCTGGTGCATGTCGCGCTCCAGCCGGCTCACCTTGCTGAGGAGCTCCAGGACGTGCACGGGAAGGCGGATGGTGCGGGCGGAGTCGGCGAAGCCGCGCTGGATGGCCTGGCGGATCCACCACATGGCGTAGGTGGAGAACTTGAAGCCCTTGCTGTAGTCGAACTTCTCCACAGCGCGGATCAGGCCGAGGTTGCCCTCCTGGACCACGTCCAGCAGCGACATCCCCCGGTCGCTGTACTTCTTGGCCACCGACACCACCAGGCGCAGGTTGGCCTCCAGCATGTGGGACTTGGCCTTGCGGCCGTCCTCGGCCACCCACTCCAGCTCGTCGACCTCGGCCTCGGACATCGGGACGGAGCCGTCGACGTTGCCGTGCAGGCCCAGCCGGTACTCGGCGTAGAGCCCGGCCTCGACACGCTTGGCCAGGTCGACCTCCTGCTCCGCGGTGAGGAGCTGGCGGCGGCCGATGGCCTTGAGGTAGGTGTGGACCGAGTCGCCCATGGCGGGCGACTGGTCGTCGAGGTCGGCCTCACCGGTCTCCGGATCGGTGGTGGCCTGGGTGGTCTCGGTCTTCTTGGTGCGCCGCGTGGTGCGGGCCTTCCTCCGGGTGGCGGGGCCCTTGCGCGCCCCTGCCTTGCCGGATGCGGCCTTGGGTGCCTCGTCGGTGTCGGGCACCGTGGCGATGAGAGTGTTTTCCAGCACGTCGTCCTCGGCGTCAGGATCGGACACCAGCGCGGAGTCGTCGCCCCCGTTGGCGAGCCGGACCCCGTTCTCGGTGAGTTCACGCAGGATGGATCGGCCGTCTCCGGAGGAGACCCCGGCCGCGGTGAAAGCGGTACGCAGTTCGGAGAGGGACAGGTGTCCCTGGGCGCGTCCGCGGGTGATCAGGTCGGCCAGGGCCGCGTCGGCGGCCGCGTCCTCGTTCTGAGCGGGGCCGTCGGGGGCCTCGGCGGCGTGTGCCGAAGCGGCTAGGGCAGTGCTCGTCATCTGGGCACCTCCCTCCCTTCCAAGACGTATGGCACGTGGCGGAGGGTTCCCGCCGACTGGACGCGCCAATATGTCCAACGTGTCGGGGAGTCAAATGTTCCCTGTCTCGATTGGATATCGTCGAGAGTGGCACAGATCACTGGGCGGAGAGTGGCGAAGCGTGTACGCGAGCGGGTAAAGGAGCCCGCTCGGGTGCGGCCGCGCCCCGGCCCGGTCGCCCGGCCGGGCCGCGAGGAGGGCGCAGGGACACGAACGGGTGGACCGATGGCTGGCGCCAACTGCGGACCTCCTTGGGAGAGGGGCCGAAGGGACCGGATACTCAGGTAGTAGACGCGGGGGACCTCCGGGAAGTTCCCCGCCATCCGGGATCGGCTGTCGTCGGCCGTGGCGGCGCCGCCGGCGGGCGGCGCCGACGACCCCCAGGTCAGCGCCCCTCTCGGCGGAGCGGAGCGCGGTACCCGGCGGGCCCAGGGTCCCACGCGTGCGGAGTGCGGCGGTAACGGCCGGGCGGGCGGGGCCCCGCCCGGGGCCCGGTCTCAGGAGGCGGCGTTCCGCAGTGCCACCAGGTCCGGCTTGCCCGAGGCCAGCATCGGCAGGGACCCGCGCAGGTCCAGCTCCCGCGGCGCCGCGTAGGAGGGCAGGCGCTCGCGCACCCACGCGCGCAGCTGCTCCAGGGTCGGGGGCGCGTCCGGGTCGGCGGGCACCACCACCGCGCTCACCCGCTCGCCCCACTCCGGGTCGGGGCGGCCCACGACCACCGACTCGGCCACCGCCGGGTGCTCCATCAGCAGGGCGTTGACCTGGCCGGGCACCACCTTGTGGCCGCCGGTGTTGACGACCTCGTCCATACGGCCCAGCACGGTCAGGCGGCCGTCCGCGTCCAGGCGGCCCAGGTCGTTGGTGCGCAGCCAGAGCCGCCCGTCGCCGTCGGCGGCCGGCGCCCCCGGATCGGCGGGGCTGCCCGGGGGCAGCCGGTACCCGCTCAGGAGTACCGGTCCCGACAGCAGGATCCGCCCGGGCCCGCCGGGGGCCTCGGCGTCGATCCGCACCCGGACGCCGTCCAGGGGGACGCCGTCGTAGACGCATCCGCCGCAGGTCTCGCTCATGCCGTAGGTGGTCGCCACCCGCGCGCCCGCCGCGCGGGCCGCCCCGACCAGCGCGGGTTCGGCGGCGGCCCCGCCGAGCAGGACCGACCCGAACAGGGACGGGTCCACCCCGGCGGCCATGAGCCGCCGCAGCTGCGTGGGGACCAGGGACACGTGCGGCCGCAGCCGCTCGGCGGCCTCCCGCACCGTGTCCACGTCGAAGGGGGCGTGCACCGCCCGGGTCCCCGTCACGAGGGCGCGCATCATCACCTGGATGCCGGAGATGTGTCCGGCGGGCAGCACGCACAGCCACGGGTCGCCCGGGACGGCGCCGATCCGCGCGACCGAGGCGCGGGCGGAGGAGCGCAGGGCCTCCGCGGACAGCTCCACCCCCTTGGGGGCGCCGGTGGAGCCCGACGTGGTGACGACCAGGGCGGTGTCGGCGCCCGCCGGCGCGGAGCCCCCGAGCGCGGTCACGCCGTCCGGGCCGCGCAGGGACGAGGGCCGCATCGCGGCGAGCAGGTCGCGCACCCGCGCGTCGGGGGTGCCCGCGGGGACGGGCAGCAGGGCGGGGCCCTCGCCGTCCAGGGCGCGGGCGAGCAGGTCCCCGAACCGCTCCGGCGCCAGCCCGAGGACGGCCTGGAGGGGGCGGCCCTCCTCGGACGGGGGGACCTCGACCTGGGTTTCAACCTGATTCGCGCGTGCCACGCCCGCCAGGGTACGCCCGTCCGCCGCCACCGCGCCCGCGGGTTCCCCGCGCCCCGGGCCGGGGGCCGCGCGCCCCGGGCGGCGACCGTGGCGCGGGGAGCCCCGGGGCGCCGGACGGCCGGGTGCGTGCCTGTTCGTCCCGGCTCGCCTGGCAGAATGCGTAGGGTTGACGCTTGGACGCGGCCGACGAAGGCGCGTCCGCGTCGTCCCCAGTGTCCCCGTGAGGAGAAGTAGTAGCCGTGAGCAGCGTGATCGACTGGCAGCGGTCGGGCGAGTATTCCGACATCATCTACGAGACCGCGGAGGGCATCGCCAAGATCACGATCAACCGCCCGGAGCGGCACAACGCCTTCCGGCCCCAGACCCTGTTCGAGCTCCAGCAGGCGTTCAACATCGCCCGCGACGACTCCGGGGTCGGCGTGATCATCTTCACCGGCGCCGGCGACCAGGCGTTCTGCTCCGGCGGCGACCAGAAGATCCGCGGCGACGACGGCTACATCGGCGACGACGCCGTGGCCCGCCAGGGCATCGGCCGGCTCAACGTCCTCGACCTGCAGGTGCAGATCCGCCGCCTGCCCAAGCCGGTCATCTGCATGGTCGCGGGCTGGTCCATCGGCGGCGGCAACGTCCTCCAGGTCTGCTGCGACCTGACCATCGCCGCCGACAACGCCAAGTTCGGCCAGACCGGCCCCAAGGTCGGCTCGTTCGACGGCGGTTACGGTTCCTGGCTGCTCGCCGAGACCGTCGGCCTGAAGAAGGCCCGCGAGATCTGGTACCTGTGCCGCCAGTACAGCGCGCAGGAGGCGCTGGACATGGGCATGATCAACACCGTGGTCCCGCTGGAGGACCTGGAGAAGGAGACCGTCGCCTGGGCGCGCGAGCTCCTGGAGAAGTCCCCCCTGGCGCTGCGCATGCTCAAGGGCGCCATCAACGCGGTCAGCGACGGCGCCGCCGGGATGCAGCAGTTCGCCGGTGACGCCACCATGCTCTACTACATGAGCGAGGAGGCCCAGGAGGGCCGGGACGCGTTCAAGGAGAAGCGGCGTCCGGAGTTCGACAAGTTCCCGCGCCGCCCGTGACGCCCCCCGTCGGGTCCGGCCCGGAGGGCGCCCCCTCCGGGGGGCGCGCCTTCGCGGTCGGCCTGCGCGACCGCTTCCGCGGCGTCACCGTCCGGGAGGGGATGCTCGTGCGCGGGCCCGCCGGCTGGGGCGAGTTCTCGCCCTTCGCCGAGTACGGTCCGCGCGAGTCCTCCCGCTGGTGGGCGGCCTGCCACGAGGCCGCCTTCCTCGGGTGGCCCGAACCGGTCCGCGACCGGGTGCCGGTCAACGTGACGGTTCCCGCGCTGGACCCGGAGCGGGCCCGCGCGATCGTCGCCGCGGGCGGTTGCGCGACCGCCAAGGTCAAGGTCGCGGAGAGGGGGCAGGACCCGGCGCAGGACCTGGCCCGCGTCGAGGCCGTCCGCGACGCCCTCGGCCCCTCCGGGAAGGTGCGGGTGGACGCCAACGGCGGCTGGGACGTGGACACCGCGGTGCGCATGGTCCGGGCCCTGGACCGGTTCGGCCTGGAGTACGTCGAACAGCCGTGTGCGACCCTGGAGGAGCTGGCCGAGGTGCGCCGCCGCGTCGACGTCCCGGTGGCCGCCGACGAGTCGATCCGCCGGGCCGAGGACCCCCTCAGGGTCAGGGCCGCGGGCGCGGCCGACATCGTGGTCCTCAAGGTCCAGCCGCTGGGCGGGGTGCGGGCCGCGCTGCGGGTCGCCGAGGCGTGCGGGCTTCCCGTGGTGGTCTCCAGCGCCGTGGAGACCTCCGTCGGGCTCGCGGCCGGGGTGGCCCTGGCCGCCGCGCTGCCGGACCTGCCCCACGCGTGCGGGCTCGCCACCGGGCAGATGCTCACCGCCGACGTCACCGCGGACCCGCTGCTGCCCCTGGACGGGTTCCTGCCGGTACGGCCGGTGGCGGTGGACGAGGAGAGCCTGCGCGCGGTGGAGGTGGACCCCGCCGGGTGGCGTGCCCGGGCCGAGGCGGCCCGCGCCGCGGCGGACGAGGTCTCCGGAACCGGCTAGCCCCGGCCCGGCGGACCGGCGCCGGGGCCGCGGACGCCGACGCGTCGGGCACCGGCGCGCCCGGCGCGGATGTGCCGGGAACAACAGCGGGATTCGTTCGACCTCCGCCCCGGGTGGGGGTTGACTGGAGGGGACGAGTCCACGCGGCGATACTTGGTACACCTTGAGACGATCGAGAGAGTTGATGAATCCGTCTACCGCCCTGGCGCGGGTCCTCGTCGACGAGCTGGCCCGAGGCGGCCTGGTCGAGGCCGTGGTCGCGCCGGGGTCGCGCTCGACACCGCTCGCCCTGGCCCTCGTCGCCCACCCCGGGATCCGCGTCCACGTGCGCGTCGACGAGCGCTCCGCCTCGTTCCTGGCACTCGGCCTGGCCCGCGCGGCCCGGCGCCCGGTGGCGGTGGTGTGCACCTCCGGTACGGCGGCCGCCAACCTCCACCCGGCCGTGATGGAGGCCGACGAGAGCGCGGTGCCCCTGCTGGTGCTGACCGCCGACCGGCCTCCGGAGCTGCGGGGCACCGGGGCCAACCAGACGGTGGACCAGATCGGCCTGTACGGCGGCGCCGTGCGCATGTTCGCCGAGGTGGGCACCCCCGACCCGGTGCCGGGGATGGTCGCCTACTGGCGCTCCCTGGCCTGCCGCGCCTGGGGCGCGGCGGTGGGGGGCAGACCCGGGCCGGTCCACCTCAACGTGGCCTTCCGCGACCCCCTGACCCCCGACGACTCCGCCGACGCGTGGCCCGAGCCCCTGGAGGGGCGCCCGGACCGCCGGCCGTGGATCAACCGCCCCGGACCGCCCTCCCCTCCCGAACCCTTCGTCCTGCCCGCCGCGGAGCGCGGCGTGATCGTGTGCGGCGACGGCGACTACGACCCGGTGCCGTTCCTGGCGCTGGCCGAGCTGACCGGGTGGCCGCTCCTGGCCGAGCCCACCTCCAACGCGCGCAGGGGGGACGCCGTCTCCACCTACCGCCAGCTCCTGGCCTCGCCCCGCTTCGTCTCCGGGCAGGCCCCGGAACTGGTGGTGAGCGTGGGGCGCCCGAACCTGTCCCGCCAGATCCTGGCGTTCCTGCGCAGGGCCGAGCGGCACGTCGCGGTGACCGCCGGAGCGGTGGGCGACCCCGCGGGAAGCCTGGCCAACGCGTTCTCCGACCCGGCCCGCACCGCCACCGACGTGGTCGCGGCGGTCGCGCCGCCGACGGGTCTGGACCCGGCCTCCCCGCCGCGCACGGCGTGGTCCGAGAGGTGGCGGCTCGCCGAGGCCGCCGCGCGCGGCGCGCTGGACGCGGTCCTGGACGGGGACGAGGTGCTGAGCGAGCCCAGGCTCGCCCGCGACCTGGCCTCCCACCTGTCCGCGGGCTCGCTGCTGTTCGCCGGGTCGAGCATGCCCATCCGCGACCTGGACGCCACCATGCGGGCGCGCTGCGGCGTGCGCCTGGTCGGCAACCGGGGCGTGAGCGGGATCGACGGCACCGTGTCCACCGCCGTGGGCGCCGCGCTCGCCCACCAGGGCGCGGACGGCGGCCAGGCCTACGCGCTGCTGGGCGACCTGGCGCTGCTGCACGACCAGAACGGTCTGATCATCGGCCCGGGGGAGCCCCGGCCCGACCTGGCCGTCGTGGTGGTCAACAACGACGGGGGCGGGATCTTCTCCGGCCTGGAGCAGGCGGGGCACCCCGACTTCGAGCGGGTCTTCGGCACGCCGCACGGGGTGTCGATGGAGCGTGTGGCGGCCGTGGCCGACCTGCCCTACACGCGGCTGGAGTGGGCCACCGACCTGCCCAAGGCGCTCCTGGGGGAGGGCCTGCGGGTCATCGAGGTGTGCACGAAGAGACCGGACAGCGCCGCGCTGCGCCGCAGGCTGCAGTCGGCGGTGGAAGCGGCGGTCGAAGCGGCCCTGTGAGGACCTGCCGGAGCCGTCGCACGCGACCGGCGCCGGCCTTGCGTGCGCGACCGTGACACGGGCCGCGGGTCCCGTCCCGCGGCCCCTCCGGGTCAGGGGCGGCCGCGGTGCGATCGCGGAGGGGCGCACCGCCGGGGCCTCGCGGGCACCGTCCGGACCACGGTCCACAGCGACGCCGACCGGGGTCCGCCCCGGCGTCCGGGCCCGTGCCCCGGACACGTGCGGGGACGGTGCTCCGGGCCAGAAGGCGCCGATCGGCTCCACGGGGGCCCGAGTGCGTCGGCACGGCACCGATCGCGCCCCCGGTGGACAGGGCGGTCGGCCGGAACCGCGACGGGCCCGGTGCGCACGCCCCGTGCGGGCTGGGTTCAGTCCCGTCCCAGCTCGGTGCAGACACAGGCCCTGTTTCCGTCGGGGTCGGCCAGCACGACGAAGGCCGGTGCGCGGCTGTCGTCGACGACGCGTCCGCCTGCGGCGACCGCTGCGGCGATCCGCCGGTCGGCAGCTTCCGGGGGGACGGTGACGTCGAGGTGGAAGCGCTGCCGGTCGGGTGCGGTCGAGCCGGTCGCCTGGAACCACAGCGGCGGGAGTCCTCCTGCCGGGTCGACCACGCTGCCGTCCGCCCCGCATCCGCCGAGAACGGCCGACCAGAACGGCAGCACCGCCTCCGGCGCAGGCGTGTCCAGGGCCAGTTCCAGCACCTGGACCCGGTCCGGTCGCGCGGACAGCCCCCGGTCGGACGCGAGCGCGCTGATGCGCTCGGCCAACCGGACGTCCCGTGCGGTCACGCCGCCGGCGTCCCGGCCGCGCAGGGCGAGCTGGACGTGCCCGGCCCGCAGGTCGGCGTCGGGCGGACGGTCGGCCTCCTGGACGAGTCGTCCCACGGCGGCGACGAACGCGGCCCCCGCTCCGAACGAGGCGGTCTCGAACCGGGCGCGCAACGCACCCAGCAGCCATCGCCAGTCGGCCGGACCGGCCCGGTGGACCCCGGGGCGGGTGGTCTGCTCTGCCATGTCTCCGACGATAGGCCACGACCCCGACACCGCGCCGCCCGCGCCGCCGGGGGCGGACGCGGCCCGCGGCGGCACACCCCGGCCGCACCGACCGGCGGGGCCGGGGCGCCCCCGTCCGACCCGCTCCCCTCCCACCTGCGCCTATCCTGTGGGCCATGGCCGAACACGCGAGGCCACCGTTGAGCGGCGACCTCGCCCAGCGCGTGGTCGACCTGATCGCCCCGACGATCAGCCACAACATCAACGTGATGGACGAGCACGGCACCATCATCGCCTGCCTGGACCCCGACCGGCGCGGCACCCTTCACCGCGGCGCCCAGAGGGTGATCGCCGAGGGGCGCGGGGTGCTCGTCACCTCCCCCGAGCCGGGCACCTCCGACAGGCCCGGGGCCAACGAGCCCTTGGTGGTGGACGGCGAGCTGCGCGGTGTGGTCGGGGTGACGGGGGACCCGCACGAGGTCGCGCCGCTGGCCCGGGTCGTCGCGCTGACCGTCCAGCTCCTCCTCGCCCAGGAGTACGAGCAGGACGCGGTCACCCGGCGCCACACCGAGGCCCGCGACCTCATCGCCGCCCTCAGCTCGGGCACCGCCCGCCCGGCGGCGGCCCGGGCCCGGCTGGCCGCCGCCGGGCTCGCCCCGCCCTGGTCGCTGGCCCTGTGGGCGGCCGCCGCCCCGCGCCCGGACGGCTCCGCCGCCCCTCCGGGCCTGGCCGAGACGGCCGTGGTCCGGATCAACGCCGACGCCGGGCACCGGGCCGCCGTCCTGCACGGGGCCCTCTGGCTGGTCGGTTCCGGGGCCGCCCCCGCGCCGCGCGCCCCGGGCCTGCCTCCGGAGAGCCGCCACACCGCCACCGCGCCCACCGACGACGTCGGCGTCCTGCTCGCCCACGCGGAGGAGGCGCGCGCCCTGTGCCGCTACGCCGGGCTGATCCCCGCCGCGGCGAGCGGCGTGCCGTGGTCGCGGACGATCGCCGTGGCCGTCGCCCACCTGCCCCCGCGCACCCTGGAGAACCTGGCGGGAAGGGTCGCGGAGCTCAACGGCGCGCTGCGCCGCACGGTCGTGGCGGTGGCCTCGACGACCTCGATGCAGGCCGCGGCGGACTCGGTGTACGTCCACCGCAACACCCTGCTCCAGCGGGTGGAGCGGATCCGGTCCGTGACGGGTCTGGACATCCGCCGGGCCGACCACCTCACCACGCTCCAGATGGCCCTGTACGCGTGTGACGCTCTGGGCGAATCGCACACAGGGTTCACATAAAGTCCCAGGAAGACTGGGCGAATCACCGTCGAAACGCACCGGTGATGTGCTTAGGCTCTCCTGCATGTCCACAGCGTTTCGCACACATGACGAGGCATCCCCCCTCCGCGTCGCCATCATCCCGGACTCCTTCAAGGGGAGTGCCGGGGCGGTGGACGTGGCGGCGGCGATGGCCCGGGGCGTCCAGGACGCCTTCGACGAGCAGGGCACGCCGGTGGAGATCCGGACCCTGCCCTTCGCCGACGGCGGCGAGGGCACCCTCGACGCCCTGCTCGGCGCCTGGGGCACGACCGCGCTGACCGCGGACACCACCGATGCCCTCGGCAGGCCCGTCCGGGCCAGGTACGGGCTCTCGCCCGACCACCTGACGGGCGTCATCGAGGCCGCCGAGGCCAACGGGCTGCCCGCGGTCTCCGACGTCCCCCTCCGGCCGCTGACCGCGACCACCCGGGGCATCGGTCCCCTGGTGGCGTCGCTCCTGGACGCGGGTGTGGAGGAGATCCTCCTGTGCATCGGCGGCTCCGCCACCACCGACGGGGGCACCGGCCTCCTCTCCGCGCTGGGGGCGCGCTTCCTCGACGCGGACGGCTCCGAGCTCCCCGACGGGGGAGGGGCCCTCACCGGCCTCGACCGCGTCGACCTCGACGGGCTCGATCCCCGCGCCCGCCGCGTGCGCTGGCGCATCGCCTGCGACGTCACCAACCCCCTGCTCGGCGACGAGGGCGCGGCCGCCGTCTTCGGCCCGCAGAAGGGCGCCTCCCCCGAGGACGTGCGAACCCTGGACGCCGGACTGCGCCGCCTGGCCGACGTGCTCGCCGAGGCCTCCGGGACCGACGTCCGCGACCTCCCCGGGATGGGGGCCGCCGGCGGCCTGCCCGCGGGACTGACCGCGCTCCTGGGCGCCGAGGTCCTCCCCGGCTCCCGCATGGTCGCCGACGTCCTGGGCGCCGAGGAGCTCCTCTCCCGGGCCGACCTCGTCCTCACCGGGGAGGGGTCCTTCGACGGCCAGTCCCTGGCCGGGAAGGTCGTCGACGCGGTGCGCCGCCTCACCCCCGCCGACCGCCCCGTCGTGGTGATCGCCGGCAGGGTCGCGGTCTCCGCCGAGGAACTCCGCCGCTCGGGCGTCACCGCCGCCTTCTCCATCGCACGGGGCCCCGGCTCCCTGGAACAGATGCAGGACGAGGCGGTCCCCGGCATCACCTGGGCCGCCTACAACTGCTGCCGGCTCCTCGCGAACAGCTTCACCCGACCCGTACATCCCTAAGGAAAACCGCACGTGACCGCGCTCCTGATCCTCATCGTCCTCGTGGCGGGCATCGTGCTCGCCACAGCGCGCTGGAAGGTCAACCCCTTCCTCGCGCTCATGGGCGCCGCCATCCTCGGCGCCTTCGCCTTCCGCCTTCCGCTCGGCGAGATCGTCACCACCGTGACGACGGCCTTCGGAAGCACCATGGGCAACATCGGCCTGGTGATCCTCTTCGGCACCATGATCGGTGTGATCCTGGAGCGCTCCGGCGCCGCCATCTCCATGGCCGAGGCGCTGATCCGGCTGATCGGCACCCGGTTCCCGAACCTGACGATGACGCTGATCGGCTACATCGTCTCCATCCCCGTGTTCTGCGACTCGGGGTACGTCGTCCTCAACTCCCTGCGCAAGGCGGTCACCCTGCGCACGGGCGTGTCCTCTCTCGCCACCGCCATCGCGCTGATGACCGGCCTGTACTCGACGCACACGCTGGTGCCGCCGACCCCGGGCCCGCTCGCCGCCGCCGAGAACATCGGCATCTCCGACAACCTGGGCATGCTCATCGCCCTGGGCCTGCCGGTCGCCGCCGTGGCCGCCCTCGCGGGGCTGGCCTACGCGACCGTGTTCTCCCGCCGCGACTTCACGCCGCTGCCCCCCGAGAGCGACGACGACATCACCACGCAGACCTACGAGGAGCTGCGCGAGAGCTACGGCCGCCTGCCCAACGCCTTCGCCGCGTTCCTGCCGATCCTGCTGCCGCTGGTGCTCATCTGCGCCTCCTCGGTGGTCAACCTCCCCGGTCGGCCGATCGGCGAGGGGACCGCCTTCGACATCGTCACGTTCCTGGGCACCCCGGTCATAGCGCTCATCATCGGCCTCATGGCCGCGACGACCCTCCTGCGCGGCTCGGGCAAGCTGGCCCGGTTCAACGAGCAGATGCACGAGTCGATCCGGGTCGCCGCCCCGATCCTGCTCATCACCGGTGCGGGCGCCTCCTTCGGCGCCGTGCTGGCGGCCTCCCCGCTGACCGGCTTCCTGTCCGAGAACCTGGCCGGACTCGGCATCGGGCTGGCCGTGCCGTTCCTGATCGCCGCGGCGCTCAAGACCGCCCAGGGCTCCTCCACCGTGTCCATCGTGAGCACCTCCGCGCTGATCGCGCCGATGCTCGGCTCGCTCGGGCTCGCCTCCCCCGAGGGGATGGTCCTGACCGTGCTCGCCGTGGGCGCGGGCGCGATGGTGGTCTCGCACGCCAACGACTCCTACTTCTGGGTGGTCTCCCAGCTCAGCCGCATCCCGGTGGCGACGGCCTACCGCACCCTCACGGTGGCGACCGCCGTCGAGGGCGTCGCCGCCTTCGCCGCGATCCAGGTGCTGGCGCTCTTCCTGATGTGACCCGCCGCGGCGCGCCCCGGCCCGTACGGCCGGCGGCGCGCCGGTCCGCGTCGCGTCCGCCCCCGCCGGGACCCCCGGCGGGGGCGGACGCGTCTGCGGCCCCGGCCGGCCGCGGCACGCGCCCACGCGGAGGGGCGCGCACCCCCGCCCGCGGGACCTCCGGGCGGGAGGGGCTTCCAGCACCCGCGCCGGGAACGCCCTCATCGGCCTACGGGCCCTGCGGGCGGGAGGGGACCGGTTCCGGCGGGGATCCACACGGACGGGTGACCGGGCGTGGCACGTAGGACACGGGGCGTCCGACGTGTGAGGATCGCGGCGTAAGTCGACGGTGGGTGCCCTGACGACCGTGGAGCGTGACCGACCCAGGGATGTGGTGGAGTTGTAGGGGCGTTCACCTCGGTTTCACCTGTGCGAGTGGAACCTCGGCCAAGGTCGAGAGCGTCCGGCGGGAGGCCCGCCCGACGAGAACGACCCGCGCGCTCCGACCCGCCCCCGCACGTCGGCGGAGCGCACGGGAGCAGAGACGATCCCCAAGGAGAAGGTGTGCCCGAATCCGCGCCCCGCCGCCCGCTGCCGCTGCTCGGCCAGGTAGGGGGCGGTCGCTCCCGCGCGACATGCGCCCTGCGCTGTGGCGACGCCTGCTTCCACCCCGCCCCCAACACCAGCGCCAACCCCTACTTCGGCGACATCTTCCAGAAGGCCCTCTCGCGCCGCAGCGCCCTGCGCGCCGGAGCGGTCGGCGCGGGCGTCTCCGCCCTCGGCCTCTCCGCCCTGGGCACCGCGGCCGCCGACCGCGGGCCCGGACGCCCCCACCCCGCGCCCCGGCCGACCTTCACGAGCGTGCAGCCCAACACCGACGACAAGGTCACCGTCCCCCGGGGCTACGACCAGCACGTCATCATCCGCTGGGGCGACCCCGTCCTGCCCGGGGCCCCCGAGTTCGACGTCGACGCCCAGACGGCCGAGGCCCAGGAGCAGCAGTTCGGCTACAACTGCGACTACGTGGGCTTCCACCAGCTCGACGACGACAACGGCCTGCTGTGGGTCAACCACGAGTACACCAACGAGGAACTGATGTTCCCCGGGTACACCGACGGCGCGACCGCGGACGAGGAGCACGTCAGGATCGCCATGGCCGCCCACGGCGGGTCCATCGTGGAGCTGAAGCGCCACGCCGGCACCGGCGAGTGGCGCCTGGCCGACGGGGAGCGCGCCTTCAACCGGCGGCTCACCGCCTCCACCCCGATGCGCCTGACCGGCCCCGCCGCGGGGCACGAGCTGCTCAGGACCCAGGACGACCCGGACGGAACCCTGGTCAAGGGCATGCTCAACAACTGCGCGGGCGGGATGACCCCCTGGGGCACCTTCCTCAGCGCGGAGGAGAACTTCAACCAGTACTTCAGCAACGCCCCCGCCGACGCCCCCAACGCCCGGTACGGCATGGGGACCGGCCCCGCCGGCCGCCGCTGGGACCGGTTCGAGGAGCGCTTCGACCTGGCCAAGCACCCCAACGAGGCCAACCGGTTCGGCTACATCGTCGAGATCGACCCGCTGGACCCGGGGTCGGAGCCGCTCAAGCGCACCATGCTCGGCCGCTTCAAGCACGAGGGCGCCACGATCCGGATCACCGACGACGGCCGCGTGGCCGCGTACATGGGCGACGACGAGCGCTTCGACTACATGTACAAGTTCGTGAGCGCGAAGAAGTACGTCGAGGGCTCGCGCCGCCACAACCTCACCCTGCTGGACACCGGGACCCTCTACGTGGCCCGCCTGACCGGCAACAGCCCGGGCGAGGAGTTCGACGGCTCCGGGGCGCTCCCCGAGGACGGCGAGTTCGACGGCAGCGGCGAGTGGATCGCCCTGTGCACCGACGCCGAGAGCTTCGTGCCCGGGTTCAGCGTCGCCGAGGTCCTGGTGCGCACGCGGCTCGCCGCCGACACCGTGGGCGCCACCAAGATGGACCGGCCCGAGGACTTCGAGCCGAGCCCCGTCACCGGCAAGGTCTACTGCGCGCTGACCAACAACTCCGCCCGCGAGCCCGGCCAGGCCGACGAGCCCAACCCCCGCGGCCCCAACAAGCACGGCCACATCCTGGAGATCGTGGAGGCGGGCTCGGACGCCGGTGCCACGGAGTTCGCCTGGAACGTGCCCATCGTCTGCGGCAACCCCGAGGACGACGACACCTACTACGCGGGCTTCGACAAGTCCAAGGTCATGCCGATCTCGGCGCCGGACAACCTGACCTTCGACAAGGACGGCAACCTGTGGATCTCCACGGACGGCCAGCCCGGCGCGCTGGGCATCAACGACGCCCTGCACGTGGTCCCCGTCGAGGGCCGCTTCCGGGGTGAGCTGAGGACCTTCGCCACCGTCCCGGTCGGCGCGGAGGCCTGCGGGCCGCTCATCTCGAAGGACAACAAGACGGTGTTCCTCGCCCCGCAGCACCCCGGCGACGGCGGCACCCTGGCGGAGCCCACCAGCACGTGGCCCGACGGCGACTTCCCGCGCCCGTCCGTGCTGTGCATCTGGCACACCGCCGGGCGCGACGTCGGCAAGTAGACCCCCTCCCCGGGGGAGGGCGCGGGAGACCGGCCCCGGCTCCGTCGTGGGGGTTGCCGGGCCGGTCGCTCCCGCGCACGGCCGCCCGCGCCGGCGGCCGCGCACCGGGTGCGCGCACGGCCCCCGCCCCGCACGCCGCGGGGCGGGGGCCGTCTGCACGGGAGGGTCGGCGGGCGCCGCGGCGCCCGCCGACCCCGGTGTCAGGAGCTCACGCCGCTGAGCTCGTTGGGGGTCTCCTCCAGCGTGGCCGAGGCGGTGACCTCACCGGTCCCGAGGTCCACCGCGTGGATCTGGCGCGTGGCCGTGTCGGTGACGTAGGCGGTCTCCCCCCGGACGAACAGGGCCGGGCGGGGCTGCTGCCACTCCAGGGGCTCCTCCCAGGGGTCCATCAGCTCGACGGAGTCGGTGATCTCGCCCTCCTCCTGGTCGATGACGTGCAGCGACCCGTCGGTGCCCAGGACCAGCGCCTCGCCCTGCGGGCCGCGGCCCAGGGAGCGGAAGGTGTAGCTGGAGGGCAGGTCCACCAGGGACAGCGAGGCGTCGGAGGTGTCGACCAGGGCGACGCGCTCGGGGCGCTCCAGCTCGGCGTCCGGGTCGGTCTTGTAGTCGCCCAGGACGATGGGCGAGTCCTCCGAGCCGGCCTGGTTGCCGATGCGCCCGTAGTCGTGCTCGGCCTCGACCTTGGTGAACTCGCCGTCCTGGTACATCAGGGCGCCGTCCTCGCAGCCGATGACGACGGTTTCGCCCTCGGCCGTGGTCTCCCCGTGGACGCCGGGGCAGTCCTCGCTGCGGGCGATCTCCTCCCGGTCGGCGTCCAGGACGACGGCGCCCACGCGCTCCTCCTCGTCGCCGAGGGTCACGAGGAGTTCGCCGTTCCCCAGTTCCACGGCCACCCCGTGGTGGGCCTCCTCGGTGGTGTACACGTCCAGGTCCTCGGGCGTGCCGTCGCCCAGGGCGTCGGTGTCGAAGGCCGTCACCTCGCCGCTGCCGTCGGCGAACAGCACCGTGCGCCCGCCGTGGCGGACCACGTGGCCGGGGGTGTCGGCGGGGAACACGGTGTCGGTCAGCTCGCCCGCGGCGGCGTCCAGGACCTGGAACCCGTCGGAGGTCGACACGAACAGGTGGCGGTCGTCGCCGGCGGGGTTGAGCCGGTTGAAGCCCTCCAGCTCGATGTTCCCGGCGACCTCCAGGGTGGTGCCGTCCAGGACGAGGACGCCGCCGTCGTAGGTGACCGCGATCGGCTCGGCGACGGCGGCGGCGGTGTCGGCGGCCGGGGCCTCCTCCTCGGGGGCGCCGTCGGCCCCGGTGGAGCAGGCGGTCAGCAGCAGCCCCGCCGACAGGACGGCGGGCAGGGCCGCCCTGGTCGCGGTGTGCGGTGTTCTCATGGTGTCTCGGTCCTCGTGTCAGGGGTCGTGTTCTCGTGCGCGGCACGCGCCGGGCGGCGGCGCCGGTGTCCGGGGGGTCCGGCCGGCCCCTCGCGGCGGCCGGGCGCGGCCGCCCTCCCCGGGGAGGGCGGAGGGGGTCGCGCGCCCGCGCCGTGCGGGGCCGGGGCGGGGTCTAGGGTGCGGCCAGGCCCGCGGTGATCGCGGTGGTGTTGGCGCGCATCATGTCCAGGTAGGTGGCCGCGTCCCCGTCCTCGGCCGTCAGCGACTCGGAGAAGAGGGGGATGACGTCGATCTCCACCCCGGCCTCCTCCGCCATCACGGTGGCCAGGCGGTCGGGCTGGGAGGAGTCGGCGAAGACCGCGCGGACCCCGGCCTCCTCCACGGTCTCCGCGAGCGAGCTCAGGTCCGAGGCGCTGGGCGAGGCCAGGGTCGTGCCGCTGGGGATCACCGCGCCCACGACCTCGAAGCCGTAGCGGTCGGCGAGGTAGCCGAAGACGTGGTGGTTGGTGACGAGCTTGCGGTCCCCGGGCGGGATGGCCTCGAACTCCCCGCCCATCCAGTCGTGGAGGGCGGCCAGTTCGGCCTCGTAGGCGGCGGCGTTGGCCCGCACGGCGTCGGCGTCGACGCCGTCCACCTCCGCGACCACGTTCTCGGTGATGAGGCCGACGGCGGTGGCCACCCGCCGGGGGTCGGTCCAAAAGTGCGGGTCGGGCTCGCCCTCGCTCTCGTCGGAGGTGTAGGCGAGGGGGTCGACGTGCTCGCCGACCGCGAGGGCGGGCACGCCCGCCTCCTCGGCGGACTCCACGTTGCGCAGCACCCCCTCCTCCAGGCCGAGGCCGTTGTGGACGAGCAGGGAGGCCTCCTCGATGGTCGCGGCCTCCTGGGCGGAGACGCCGAAGGAGTGGGGGTCGGCGTCCGGTTTCATCAGCACGGTCACCTCCGCCTCGTCGCCGACCACCGCGCGGGTGATGTCGCCGAGGATGTTGGTGGTGACGACCACGCCGCCGCCGGCCTCCCCGCCCGGGGCGCAGGCGGTGAGGCCGAGCGGTACGGCCAGGGCGAGCGCCAGGGCGGCGCCCGTGCGGCGCGGGTTCGCGGTTCGGGGGTGGGTCATCGGTTCACCGTCCGGTCTCGACCATGTGCTGCGGCGCGACCCCGGTCTCGAAGGTGCGCGCCACGCGCAGGTCGTCGTTGTAGTCGATCTCGTGGACCAGGCCGCCCCGCACGTCGTTGACGTAGGCCCGGGAGGTGTCCACCCGGATGGAGGGCGGGTGCTCGGTGTCGACCCCGTCCAGGAGCTCGGTCCGGGCCCGCTCCTCTCCCGTCGCGGGGTCGAAGGAGCGCAGGACCCCGTCCTCGGTGAGGGCCAGGACGGAGGCGCCCTCGCCGACCGCCGCTACGGAGACCACGCCGGGCAGCTCCCAGTGGTCCCACCGCTGTTCGGCGAGGTCGAGGGCGAGGACCGTGTCCGGGGCGGGCACCGCGGCCAGGGCTCCGGCGCCCGGCCGGTGGTGGAACTCCTCGGCCCGTGCGCCGTCGGGCAGGCCGTCGGGGTACGGGAGCGTCTCTCCGGCGAACTCGCCGTCGTCCTCGGTGACCAGGAGGGTGCCCTCCTCGCATCCGATGACCAGGCCGCGCCGGGTCGTGGCCTGGCCCCGGGGATCGGTGCACCCCTCGTCCAGGGTCAGGACCGGTTCGCCGGACCGGTCGTCGACGTGGACCCCGTCCGCCCCCGCGGTGACGACCGCCCCGCCGTGGGGGGCGACGACGGCCGGGGCGTCCCCGGTGGTGGCGATGTCGACCCGTTCGACCGTCCCGTCCTCCAGGGAGGGGCGGTCCAGCAGGGAGACCCCGCCGCCGCCGTCGGTCAGCGCGGTGAGGGCGGTGTCGGTCGCCGCGTTCGCGGCGGCGATCCCCTCGGCGGTCCCGACCGGGCGGATGTCGGCCCGGTAGTAGTGCATGTGGTCCCCGTGGTCCACGGTCCAGGTGCCGCTGTCGATCACGGTTGTCATCCGCTCATCGGATGAAAAGAGGTACGCGAACCTTCCGTCGCCGGTGATCCCGTCGACCGGCCCGACCGGGTCCAGGAGCGTGGTCTCCCCGGTGATGAGGTCGAGGACCTGGACGGCCCCCTCGGCGTCGGCGACGACCAGGCGGGACTGGGGCTCGGCGGCCTCCTCGGCCCCCTCGACGTAGCCGTGGGGCGTGGCCTCCCCGTCCTCGGGCTCCTGCGGGTCCGGGGCGGAGGCGCACCCGGTGAGCAGTGCCGCGGCGAGCATCCAGGCGGACACCCCGGGGACCGCGGTCCTGCGGTGGGGGCGGTTCATGACACGTGCGACCTTTCGTGGGCGTGGATCGGTGCGGGGGGCGCGTCGGCGGCCCGGGTCCGGCGCAGCGCCCCGAGCAGGGGGCGGGCGCGGGAGGAGGCGACCGAGACGAAGAAGAGGGCGACGGCGGTGGCCGAGATGCTGGCCCCGGCGGCCGTCCCCCAGTGCCAGGAGACGAGCAGGCCCACGAAGGTCGAGGCGGAGCCCAGCAGGGCGGCGCCGACCATGATCGCCGGGATGCTCCGGGCCCAGATCGCGGCGGCGGCCGGAGGGGCGATGAGCAGGCCGAAGACCAGCAGGGTGCCGACCACGTGGAACGAGGCCACCACCGCCAGGGTGACGAGGCCGAGCATGGCGGCGTGGGCGGCCCGGGGCGCCAGCCCCAGCGTCGTCGCCTTGCGCGGGTCGAAGGCCAGGGCCACGAAGGAGCGGTGGCCCCCGACGGCGATCACCAGGGCCGCCAGCAGCGCCAGCGCGAGGAGGAGCAGGTCCCGCTCCCGTACGGCGAGCACGTCGCCGAAGAGGAAGCCGGTCAGGTCCACGGCGAAGGAGCCGGAGTGGGAGACGATGATGACGCCCGCGGAGAGCATGCCCACGAAGAGCAGGCCGATGCTCGTGTCCTGGGAGAGCCGGGGCGAACGGTTCAGGGCGGTGACCCCCAGCGCCATGGCGACGGCGGCCAGGGCCGCGCCGACGAAGAGGCTCCCGCCCAGGAGCGAGGCCACCGCGACGCCGGGCAGCATCCCGTGCGACATCGCGTCGCCGAGGAAGGCCATGCCGCGGAGCACGACCCAGGTTCCCGCCAGGGCGCAGATGAGCGAGACGAGGACGCCTCCCCACAGGGCGCGTTGGACGAACACGACCTCGAACGGGTCGAACAGGGCTTCCATGTCGGGCACTCTATAATGAAAACCGTTTTCAATACCAAATCGGGAGTGGTCATGACATCGGTCGATGCGTCGGCAACAGCCGCGGTGGAGCTGGAGGACGTGTACGCGGGCTACGGCGGACGGGCGGTCCTGCACGGCGTCACCGCCACGGTCCACGCGGGCACGGTCACGGCCCTGGTCGGCGCCAACGGCTCGGGGAAGTCGACCCTCCTGGCGGTGATGGCCTCGACCCTGGCCCCGACGGCGGGAAGGGTCCGCCGGGGCGCCGCCCGACGTCCCGCCCTCGTCGTCCAGCGCAGCGCCGTCTCCGACGCGCTGCCCGTCACGGTGCGCGAGACCGTCGAGATGGGGCGGTGGGCCGAGCGCGGGCCCTGGCGGCGCCTGACCCGCGGGGACCGGGCCGTGGTCGAGGCCTGCATGGACCGGCTGGCCGTCGCCGACCTGGCCCGGCGCGCCCTGGGGGACCTGTCCGGAGGGCAGCGCCAGCGGGTCCTGCTGGCCCAGGGGCTGGCGCAGGAGGCGGACCTGCTCCTGCTGGACGAGCCCGCCACCGGGCTGGACGCCGACTCCCGCGAGCGCATCACGGCGGTGCTGGCCGAGGAGAGGGCCCGGGGGGTCGCGGTGGTCCACGCCACGCACTCGGCCCGGGAGGCCGCGCACGCCGACCGCGTCCTGCGCATGGAGGACGGGCGCCTGGCGGAGCCGGACCCCTCCGCCGACCAGGCCCTTTTCACCGCGGACGATCTCTGATGGACTGGTCGGGCACGCGTCCCGGCCGCACCGGGGCGACAGACCGTCCCGAGGGGGAGAGATGACGGCGACGCATCCCGTGCACGAGGACCACGGGCACCGGCACGGCGAGGGGTGCGGCCATGTCGCGGTGCCCCACCAGGGCCATGTGGACTACGTGCACGACGGGCACCTGCACCACGGGCACGACGGCCACTGGGACGAGTGCGCGAACGAGGAGCACACCGTGCACGAGGACCACGGGCACCGGCACGGCGAGGGGTGCGGCCACGTGGCGGTGCCCCACGGGGACCACGTGGACTACGTGCACGACGGGCACCTGCACCGCGAGCACGACGGCCACTGGGACGAGCACGCCCCGGTCTCCTGACCCGCTGCGCGGGGACGGCCGGTCCCGCTCCCGCAGCCGGGAGGCCCCGGCCCGGTCCGCGTGCCCGGCCGCCTCAGCCGAGGCGCGCCGCGGCCCCGGCCCCGGAGGCCTCCGGGAGCGGCGCCCCGAGCGCCTTCTCGAAGCACAGGGAGGACGGCGACCCCGCGTACGCCCCGAAGCACGGGATGGGCGTGTAGCCCGACCGGGTGTAGAAGCGCACGGCGTCCGGCTGGCGGTCGCCGGTCTCCAGCCGCAGGTGCGTCCACCCGCGTCCGCGCGCCCAGTCCTCCAGCGCGGCGAGGACCAGGGGCGCCGCGCCGGTGCCGCGCGCTCCGGGGCGGACGTACATCCGCTTGACCTCGCCCGCCCCGCCGCCGAGGTCGCGAAGCCCGCCGCACCCCACGGCGGCGCCCGAGCCGTCGCGGGCCACGGTGAAGACCGCGATGTCCTCGGCGGAGGGGGCCGTCCCGGGCTCGGAGTCGGGGGTGCCGTAACGCTCGGCGATCTCCGCCCGCTGCTCCGCGCGCAGGGCGGTGGCGTCGGGATCGTCCCAGCTCACGATGTCGATACGCATGGGCGGTAAAGTACCGCCCGCGTGTTTCCGGGAGGTGACGCGCGGCGGGCCGGGGCCGCTCAGGCCCCGTCGGTGAGGGCCTCGCGCATGACCCGGAACTTGGACTCGGTCTCGGCGAGCTCGGCCTCCGGCACCGACCCCTCCACGATCCCGCCCCCCGCGAACAGCCGGGCCCGGGCGCCGTCCACGTGCGCGCAGCGCAGGGCGATGCCCCACTCGGAGTTGCCCGCCCCGTCGACCCACCCGACCGGGCCGGCGTAGCCGCCGCGGTCCATGCCCTCGGCCCCGGCGATCAGCCGCATGGCGGTGCCGGTGGGCGTGCCCCCCACGGCGGCGGTGGGGTGCAGGGCGGCGACGGCGTCCAGGGCGGAGACCCCGGGGGAGAGGCGCGCGTGCGCGCGGGTCGCCAGGTGCTGCACGTTGGCGAGCCGGAGCAGGCTGGGCCGTGCCGGGACCTCCATCTCCTCGGCGAGCGGTGCGAGCGCGGTCCGCAGGGAGTCCACGGCCATCCGGTGCTCGTCGACGTCCTTGGCGGAGGCGAGGAGTTCGTCGGCCAGGCGCCGGTCGTCGTCCGGGTCCTCGCCCCGGGGGCGGGTCCCGGCCAGGACCAGCGAGGTGAGCCGGTCGCCCTCGCGGCGCAGCAGGAGCTCCGGGGTCGCCCCGACCATGCCGTCGACGGAGAAGGTGAAACAGCTCGGGAAGCGCAGGCGCAGGCGTTCGAGGAGGGTGCGGACGTCGATGGGGGAGGCGGCCTCGGCGAAGGCGTCGCGCGCGAGCACGGCCTTGTCGAGCTCCCCCGCGCGGATGCGCTCGACGGTGCCGGCCACGGCGGACATCCAGTCCTCCCCCGACAGCGACCCCTGCGTCCAGGAGACGGGGCCCACGGGGCGCGGTGCGGACGCCGGGGGCGGGAGCTCGCCGGGGTCGGGGTCCCCGGGCTCGTCGCCGACCGTGGTCAGCCAGCTGCGCCCGCCGCGCCGCCCGACCAGCACGCGGGGCACGACCAGGGCGGAGCCGGGGGAGGTGGGCGCGAAGGCGAACGTCCCGAACGCGACCAGGCCGGTCCCCGCCGCACCGACCCCGTCGGAGACCTCGGCGTGCTCCAGGAGCCCGTTGAGCCACCGGGCCGCCTCGGAGAAGCGGGTGGTGTCGGTCGGGGCGGTCCCCTCGGGCTCGGCGCCCAGGTCCAGCCGCGCGGCCTCGCCCCAGCCCACGACGCCCTCGTCCCCCGTCAGCCAGGCCAGGGGGGCGCCGTCCGGCAGGAGGCGGACCAGGCCGGCGGTGTGATCGCTCAGGGGAACGGTGCGGACGAACAGTTTGGGTGGGCTCAGGGCGACGTTCACGGTCACCGAGTGTAGGACCTCGCCCGGGGCGGTTGTGTCCCGGTCCGTCCGAGGTCGGTGCGGTCTCCGCCCCTCGTGCTTCCCCGGGCGGACAGCCCGGACGGTGTGGATTTGACTCTTTTCGGGGGCGCGGGAGGGGCGGAGCCCCCTGCCCGGCGGTGTTTCGTTGCGCCGCGACAATGTTCCCTCACCTGCCTTGATGCGACGTTATCCACAAGTTGTCCGAATCGTGTCCAAAAATTGACTTCCTGCTCTAACCTGGGTCGCGGCGCCACGCCAGGGGGACGGCTGTGCGCCAAGGACCTCAGAGGAGAACCGTTCATGGGATCAGTGGCACGGGCCGGGAGCACGCGGCGCACCGCAGCGCGGTGGGCGGCGTCGGCAGCCGCGACCACCTTCCTGCTGTCGGGCTGCGCCGCCTCCGGCGGCGGGACGGCCGACGGCGACGCCCCCGGCACGCGAGAGGCCGGGACGGCGGCGGCCCCGCTCCAGTGCGAGGGCGGGGGTGCCGAGCGCCAGATGCGCGGGGCGTGGCTCACCACCGTCCGCAACATCGACTGGCCCTCGGAGCCCGGCCTGTCCGCGCAGGAGCAGAAGGACGAGCTCGACGCCTACCTCGACGACGCCGTCGACATGGGCCTCAACGCCGTCTTCCTGCACGCGCGCCCCACCGCCGACGCGGTCTACGAGTCCGAGCTGGAGCCGTGGGCCCGCTACCTCACCGGCGAGCAGGGCGGCGACCCCGGCTACGACCCGCTGGAGTACGCGGTGGCCGAGGCCCACGAGCGCGGGCTGGAGCTGCACGCCTGGTTCAACCCCTACCGCGTGGGCCTCCAGGACCCCGACATCGAGGACATGGCCGAGGACCACCCGGTCAAGGAGAACCCGGACTGGCTGGTCGACTACGGTGACGAGGCGTACGTGGACCCGGGCAACCCCGAGGTCCGGGAGTGGGTCACCGGCGTGATCATGGACGTCGTCGAGCGCTACGACATCGACGGCGTGCACTTCGACGACTTCTTCTACCCCTATCCCAAGGACGGGGAGGAGTTCGACGACGACGCCAGCTGGCAGGAGCACGGCGACGGCTTCGACGACCGGGGCGACTGGCGGCGCGAGAACGTCAACCGGCTCATCGCCGACGTCCACGAGGGGATCGAGGCCACCAAGCCCTGGGTGAGCTTCGGGATCTCGCCGTTCGGGATCTGGCGCAACGACAGCACCGACCCCAGCGGCTCGCCCAGCTCCGGCCTCCAGTCCTACGACGCCCAGTACGCGGACACCCGTACCTGGATCCAGGAGGGCACCGTCGACTACGTCGCCCCGCAGCTGTACTGGGAGAGGGGCTTCTCCACCGCCGACTACGAGGCCATGACCGACTGGTGGGCCTCGGAGGTCGAGGGCACCGGCGTGGACCTCTACATCGGCCAGGCCGCCTACCGGGTCGGCGAGGAGGGCTGGCGCGGCGACGACGCCCTCAGCGCCCAGCTCGACTACTCCGGCGAGCTGCCCGAGGTCGGAGGGGACATCTACTTCTCCATCAAGAACCTGCGCGAGCAGGCCTCGGACGCCTACGCCGAACTCGCCGACGCCCACTACGGCCGGCCGGCGCTCCCGCCGCAGGCGGAGGCCCCGGAGAACCAGGGCCCGCTCGTCGGCGAGGTCGGGGGTGTCGAGGCCCGGACCGACGGCGACCGGGTCGAGGTCGAGTGGGACGCCGCCGACGCCGCCCGCTTCTACGCGGTCTACCGCCTGCCCGCGGGCGCGGACACCGGCTCGGAGGAGGCGCGGTGCGCCGCCCTGGCCCCGGAGAACCTCGTGGGGCTCACCGGGGGGACCGCGCTGGCCGACGACGCACCGCTGGAGGACGGCGCCGGGTACGTGGTCACCGCCCTGGACGACTACCGGGCCGAGGGCCCGGTGAGCGAGGCCGCCGACATCCGCGGCTGATCCGGGGACAGCGCCCGCACGGGACCCCCGGCCGACGGAACGCCGTCGGCCGGGGGTCCCGTCGTCCGCGCTTTCGCGGATCCCTGGCTCCGGGGTGGCACAATCTCCCCAGGGGCGAGAAAAAAGTTATGATCTGCTAGACGAAACCACCTTTTGCCCTGGTATCAGCGAGGGGTAGGTTCGTCGCATGCCGACCTACCAGATCAGCGAGGCCGCCGACCTCCTCGGCGTCAGCGCCGACACCGTCCGCCGCTGGGTCGACTCCGGTCGGCTCGCGGCCACCCGCGACGCCTCCGCCCGGCGCCTCCTCGACGGCGCCGAACTCGCCGCGTTCATGCGCGCGGGCGCGGACGAGGACCCCGGACGCCGGCTCTCCTCCGCCCGCAACCGCTTCCGCGGACTGGTCACCAACGTCGTCCGCGACCGGGTCATGGCGGCCGTGGAGATCCAGGCGGGGCCGCACCGGGTCGTCTCCCTGATGAGCCGCGAGGCCGCCGACGAGCTCGGGCTGGACGTCGGGACCACCGCCACCGCCGTCGTCAAGTCCACCAACGTCGTGGTCGAGACCACCGGGGGAAGCCATGCGTGAGAGAGCCCCCCGACGCGCCCCGCTCGCCCTCTGCGCCCTGGCCGCCGCGGCACTCGCCGCCACCGCCTGCGGCGTGCAGGACGGCGGAGGCGGCGCCCCGGCGGGGAGCGGGGGCGGGGAGCTCCACGTCTTCGCCGCCGCCTCGCTCACCGACGTGTTCACCGCCCTGGCCGAGGACTTCGAGGAGGAACGCCCCGGGGTCGAGGTGGTCCTCAACTTCGCGGGCAGCAGCGAACTGGCCGCCCAGATCAACTCCGGCGCCCCCGCCGACGTCTTCGCCGCCGCCGACACCGCCACCATGCGGCAGGTCGTCGAGGGCGAGGGGCTGGACGCCGAACGGGCGTCCGGCAGCGGCGGCGCCGCCGTCTTCGCCACGAACACGCTGCGGATCGCGGTGCCGCCCGACAACCCCGGCGGCGTCGAGGACTTCGCCGACCTGGCCGGGGACGGCGTCTCCGTCGCCCTGTGCGCCGAGGAGGTCCCCTGCGGCGCGGCCACCGCCGCCGCCATGGAGGCCGCCGGGGTCGCCGTCACCCCCGACACCTACGAGCGGGACGTGCGCGCCGTCCTGACCAAGGTCGAACTGGGCGAGGTCGACGCCGGGCTCGTCTACGCCACCGACGTCGCCTCGGCGGGGGACCGGGTGACCGGCATCGACTTCCCCGAGGCCGACGAGGCCGTCAACGAGTACCCCATCGGCGTCCTGGCGGGCGCCGCCGACGCCGGGCTCGCCTCCGCATGGGTGGACCTGGTCCTGTCCGGGACGGGGGAGCGGGTCCTCGCCGAGGCCGGGTTCGGTACGCCGTGACCGCGGACGGCCCGGCGGCGGGCCGGGACACGCGCCGAGGACGGGACCGCCCGCCGCGCGTCCGGTCCGGCCGCCCCCCGTGGATCCTGGTCCTGCCCGCGCTCGCGGGCGCGGCCTTCCTCGTGCTCCCCTTCGCGGGGCTGCTGATCCGCGCGCCCTGGTCCACGATGGGCGAGCGGGTCACCGAACCCGAGGTCCTGGCCGCGCTCTGGCTGTCCCTGTCGACCGCCACCGCCGCCACCCTGGTGTCCCTGCTCCTCGGGGTGCCGCTGGCCTGGCTGCTCGCCCGCGCCGACTTCCCCGGCCGCCGCGTCCTGCGCGCCGTGGTCACCGTCCCCCTGGTCATCCCCCCGGTCGTCGGCGGCGTGGCGCTGCTGCTCGTGCTGGGGCGCAACGGCCTGCTCGGCCGGTACCTCGACACCTGGTTCGGGATCACGATCCCCTTCACACCCGTCGCCGTGGTCCTCGCCCAGGTGTTCGTCGCCATGCCGTTCCTGGTGATCGGCGTGGAGGGCGCGCTGCGCGGCGCGGACCGCCGCTACGAGGAGGCCGCCGCCACCCTCGGCGCGAGCCGGGTCACCGTCTTCACCCGCGTCACCCTCCCCATGGTGCTGCCCGGGATCGGCGCGGGCGCCGTCCTGTGCTGGGCCCGCGCCCTGGGGGAGTTCGGCGCCACCATCACCTTCGCCGGGAACTTCCCCGGCACCACCCAGACCATGCCGCTGGCCGTCTACATGGCCATGCAGCGCGACCCGGAGGCCGCCATCGTGCTCAGCCTGGTCCTGCTCCTGGTCTCCCTGGCCGTCCTGGCCACGCTGCGCGAGAGGTGGGTGAACGCCTGATGGAGCCGGACGGCGCCGCCCGCACTCCGCGTGCCCGGCCCCCCGCCCTGGACGCCGAGCTGCGGCTGAGCCGGGGCGGGTTCTCCCTCGACGTGGCCCTGGAGGCCGCACAGGGGGAGATCCTGGCCCTGCTCGGCCCCAACGGGGCCGGCAAGTCCTCGGTGCTGCGCGCCCTGGCCGGGCTGGCGCCCCTCAGCGGCGGGCACGTGCGCGTGGACGGCCGGGACGAGACCGCCACGCCGGTGGAGCGCCGGCCCATCGGCATGGTCTTCCAGGACTACCTGCTGTTCGAGCACATGAGCGCCCTGGACAACGTGGCGTTCGGTCCGCGCTGCCAGGGCGCGACCCGGGCCGCCGCCCGGGAGCGGGCCGCCGGGCTCCTCGCCCACATGGGCCTGTCCGACCACGCGGGGGCCCGGCCCCGGAACCTGTCCGGAGGACAGGCCCAGAGGGTCGCGCTGGCCCGGGCCCTGGCGGTGCGCCCCCGCCTGCTGCTCCTGGACGAGCCCATGGCCGCACTGGACGCCAGCACCCGCATCGACGTGCGCGGCCGGCTGCGCCACCTCCTGGAGGAGTTCGACGGGGCCACCGTGCTGGTCACCCACGACCCGCTGGACGCCATGGTGCTGGCCGACCGCATCGCGGTCGTCGAGGACGGCCGGGTCGTCCAGCAGGGCCCTCCCGCCGAGGTGGCGCGCAGGCCCCGCACCCCGTACGTGGCCCGCCTGGTGGGGCTCAACCTCTTCCGGGGGCGGGCCGAGGGGACCACGGTCCTCCTGGGGCCCCGGGGGGACGCGGACGGGGCCCGGGTGGAGGTGGGCGGAGCGCACCGGGGGGAGGTCCTGGTGGCCTTCCCGCCGCGCGCCGTCGCCCTGTACCCCCGGCACCCGCACGGCAGCCCCCGCAACGTGTGGCGGCTGACCGTGGACGGCATCGAGAGGTTCGGCGACCAGGTGCGCGTGCACCTGGCGGGACGGCTGTCCCTGGCCGCCGACGTCAGCCCGGCCGCCCTGGCCGAGCTCGGGCTCGAACAGGGGAGCGAGGTGTGGGCGGGCGTCAAGGCGGCCGAGGTGGAGTGCTACCCCGGTTGAGGGCGTCGCCCCAGTTCACCGCGGGGGCGGGCCGGGACGGCGGCACGCCGGGCCCGGGATCCGGGCCCCGGGCCCGCCGTCGGCCCGCGTGCCCGAAACAGGCTCGGGAAAAGCGGCGGACACCTGGATATCCGGGGCCCACCCGGGGGAGACTTAAGGAACCCGGCGACGACAGTCCTTCCCCCAGCGGCTGAGGAGGGTGCCATGTCCCTGAGAGAGCATGAGCGAAGAATCCTCGAGGAGATCGAGCGGCAGCTCCGCGCGGACGAACCGGACCTTGCCGAACGCCTGGACTCCTTCGGGGCGGACGATCCCGACGCCATGGCCGACTCCGGCCTGGACGGCTGGAAACCGTGGGTGGCGTGCGGCCTGATCGCCGCGGTCACCGCGGGGCTGCTGGTCCTGCTGTTCGTCCTCACACCGACCGCTCCGCAGCCACCGCCCCCCGTCCCGGCCGGGACCTCGGAGACGGTGGAGGACACCGTTCCGGACAGCGGACCCGCGGGCGTCGCTCCGGCGGACGAGGACCCCGCCGGGACCGGTTCCGGGACCGTGGACGAGGACCCCGCAGTGGACGAGGACCCGGGCCGCTAGGACCCGGGCCGCCAGGAACCCCGGGGGCCCGTCCCCCGTGGTTCCCGGCGGCCCCGGCCGGGCACGGCGCCGACCACCTCCCCGCGGACGACGGCGGGCGGGCACCCACCGACCGGTGGGTGCCCGCCCGTTGCCGTTCCCGTCAGAGGGCGTTGGTGAACGCGGCGGCCAGGGGCGCGGCCACGGCCGAACCGCCGCCGCCCCCGTCGACCACCACGGCGAACGCCACGTCGCCCTTGTAGCCCACCATCCACGCGTGACTGGGGAGCTCCTCGTCCTCGTCGGCGTCCTCGGCGGTCCCGTACTCGGCGGTGCCGGTCTTGCCGAACACCTCGCCCTGGAACGGGACGTTCTCGGCCGTGCCGTCGGTGACGACCGCCCGCATCATCCCCCGCAGCGCCTCCGCGTTGGCGATCGGCCGCGGCTCGGGCAGCTCGGTGGCGGCGGGCTCGGTCACCAGCACCGGGTGGCGCCAGGAACCGTCGGCGACGGCGGCGGGCACCGTCGCCATGTGCAGCGGCGAGGTGAGGATCTGGCCCTGGCCGATGCTCTGCGCGCCCAGCATGGTGCTGCTGTCCACCGGCGGGAAGGACGGCTCGAAGGCCGGGACGCCGATGTCCAGCGGGGCGTTCATGCCGAACTGCTCGGCGCTGGCCTGGAGGGTCTCGCCGCTGAGCTGCGCGCCGACCCGCTCCACGAGGGCCGTGTTGCAGGAGGTCGCGAACGCCTCGGTCACCGACTGGGCGCCGTACTCGGCCCCGCCGGCGTTGCGGAACGGCCATCCGCCCAGGTCGTACTCCTCGGGGCAGTCCAGGGAGGCGTCCATGCCCATCCCGTTGTCCAGGAGGGCGCTGTAGGTGACGATCTTGAACGACGAGCCGGGAGGGTACTGGCCCTCGAAGGCCCGGTTGAACCCGCCGGGCACGTTCACCGCGGCCAGGATCTCCCCGGTCGAGGGACGGACCGCGACCAGGCCCGCGGGGTCGTCGGAGTCGATGATGGCGCTCGACGCCGCGCTCTGGACCCCCATGTCGATGCTGGTGGTGATGTCCTGTCCGTCGGAGCCGTCCAGGGTGGCGACCGTGTTCTCCTCGGTCGCCTCCAGCGAGGCGGGGTCCTCGGCCTGTGCGGCGTCCACCATCAGGATGGTGGTCGCCGCCTCGCCGGCCAGCTGCTCCTCGTAGGTGAGCTGGAGGCCGCCGAGGCCCACCGTGTCGCCGACGCTGTAGGCGGGGCCGAGGCGTTCGAGGTCCTCCTCGGTGGCCTCCCCCAGGGAGCCCGCGATCATCTGGAGCGAGCCGGAGATCTGGGCGCCCTCCAAGGGGGTGCCGTCCGCGGCGAGGACCTGCCCCCGCTCGCCCCACACCGCGGTGCGGGCCAGGACCTGGCCCTCGCCGAGTCCGGGGTAGGCGACCTCGGGCGAGAAGTCGACCCACCACGCGCCGTCCTCGCGGATGAGGGGGAGCTCCCCCTCCCACCCCCAGTCGTCGGCGTTGGTCAGCGACATGGTGACCTCGTAGGGCGCGCTGCCGGTGCCGCCGTCGGTCGTGGGCGTGCCGACCTCCACCTCGATGGAGTCGACGCCCAGGCCCGCGTCGATGCCGCCGAGGATCTCGGCGGCGTCGTCGCCTCTGGTGACGGCGGCCAGGCGCTCGTAGTCCTGCGCCTCCCAGGAGGCCTGGTACTCGGCGGTGGCCTCCTCGGGCTGGGGCATGGTCAGCACGTACCAGGACACGCCGCCGCCGACGAGCGCCAGCACCACCACCGCGGAGACGAGGCCGATGAGCAGGCCGCGCCGCGACTTGCGGGGCGGGGGCGGGCCGGGGTCGTAGGCGTCGTCGGGCCCGTCGGGACCCTCCGGGCCGGAGCCGCCGTTGTACAGGTACTCGAAGCCCTGGCCGGACGCCGGGTCCGCCGCCGCGCGGTTCTCCGCGTCGTCGCGGTGGGGCTCGCTCCCCGGATAGGGGGTGTCGCCCTGGTGGACGGGCTGTCCCCGGTAGGGGTCGTCGTCCCAGCCGTCGGACCGGTCGTCCGGGGCGCCCTGCGCCGCGGGGCGGGGCTCCCGACCCGGTTCGCCGGGGCTCCGGTAGGGGTCCTCGTCCCACGTGCCGCCGCGGCCGTCCGGGCCCGGCCCGGACTCCGCGTGCGGCTCCTGCCACGAGTCGTGCGCGGGCTGGGGGCCGCTGGGCTCGCGGGAGGCGTTCCAGTCGCCGGAGGGGCCCTGGGCGGCGGGGTAGGGGGTGTCCCAGGAGTCGTCGGGCCTCGCGTCCGCGCCGGGGGGGTTCCACGACTCGTCGGAGGGGGTCCTTCCCGAGGGGGTATCCCATGCGTCCGGGGCGGGGGCCTCGCCGGAGGGGGCGTCCCAGGGGTCGCGGGGGCGCGCGTCCGCGTCGGCGGCGCTCCAGGTCCGGGCGGTGTCGCTCCAGGACTCGGTGGAGGGCTCTCCGCCGGGGGGGTTGTCCCATGCGTCAGGGGCGGGGGATCCGCCGGCCGGGGCGTCCCAGGCGCGGGGCCGGTCGGGGTCGGAGGGGGCGTCCCACGCGCTCGGGGCGGGGGCCTCGCCGGAGGGGGCGTCCCAGGGGTCGCGGGGGCGCGCGTCCGCGTCGGCGGCGCTCCACGGCTCCGCGGAGGGCTCGCCGTGCCGGGGGGAGTCCCACCCGGAGGACGCCGCCCCGGCCGGGGGCGAGTCCCGGTCCGCGGACTCCCTGTAGGGGTTGTCCCACGTCGATGCCGAACGCTCGAAGGAGTCGTCCTCCTCCGGGTGTCCGTGCCGTCCCCGCGGTGGTTCCCACGGCTGGGCCGGAGCGGCGGGCTCCGGTTCGCCGGAGGGCGCCGGGTCCGCAGGTCGGGGGTGCTCGTAACCGAACCCCCCGCTCTCGGCCGGGCTCGGCGGTTGGGGCCGCCGGGGGATGCGGTAGGGGTTCTCGGGGCGCGAATCGCCTACCGGGGTCTCGTCCGACTGTTCGGGCGGCCCGGAGGAATCCGGCTGCCGGGGGGACCGTTCGTCCACGCCTGACCGTCCTTCGCTACGTTGCCTGGAGATACCACGATGCCCCGCTCCCACCTCGGTGGGAGCGGGGCACGAGGATGAAGGTCGGCATGGCGGTCGCCTCTCGGCGCGGGGCACAACGGGGCTCCTGGCCGTACGGTCACCCGCCCGAGGGCGGGGCCGGACGCGGTATTCCGCGAAGGCAATAGTTGAGGCCCGGGGGACACTTGCTACCACACCGACCAACAGTGACTCTAACCCATCGGCCGACGCCGTTGTTCCGGTACGGGGCGGCGATCGCACATGCGCAATCTCACGGTGGGAACCCGACCCGTGCGGGAAGGGGGTGCGGCCGGTCCCGCAGAGGGGCGCGGGACCGGCCGGGGAAGCTCACACGCCCTGTCAGGCCTGGCGTGCGATGCTGGTCTGTTCCTCGCGGGAGCGCAGTTTGAGGCGCTTGCGGCCGCGCTCGGCCCCCAGCTCCTCCTCGCGGGCCTCGATCCGCTGCCAGCCCTCCCAGGTGGTGTAGTCCACGCCGCGCTCCTCCAGCAGGGACCGGAAGGCGACCGGGTCGGGCTCGGCGGCGGGGGTGAAGGACTCGCGGTCGGCCACCAGGTTGGTGACCGTCTCCAGGGCGTCGCCCTTGGTGTGGCCGATGAGGCCCACGGGACCGCGCTTGATCCACCCCGTGGCGTAGACGCCGTCGATGTGCTTCTCGTCCAGGTCCAGGACGCGGCCGCCCGTGTTGGGGACGACACCGCGCTCCTCGTCGAAGGGCAGGTCGGCCAGGGGCGACCCCAGGTAGCCGATGGCCCGGTAGACGGCCTGGACCTCGTGGTCGACGTACTCGCCGGTCCCGCGGACGCCGCCTTCGCCGTCCAGCTCCATGCGCTCGGTGCGGAAGCCGGTGACCCGGTCCTCGCCGAGGATCTCCACGGGGCTGTGCAGGAAGTGCAGGTGCAGGCGGCGCTCGGCGCCGCGCGGGTCGCGGATCGCCCAGTTCTGGAGGACCTTGACGTTGGTCTTGACCTGGTTGGACTCCTCGCAGGAGCGGAGGCTGCCCTCGTCCATGTCGAAGTCCTCGGGGTACACGATGACCTCGACGCCGGGCTGCTTGTCGAGCTCGCGCAGCTCCATCGGCGTGGCCTTGCACTGGGCGATGCCGCGGCGGGCGAACACGTGGACGTCGGTGATCTGCTTGGCGCGCAGCCCCTCGTACACGTTGTCGGTGATGTCGGTGTCCAGCAGGTCGTCCGCGCTCTTGGCGAGGATGCGCGCGACGTCGACGGCGACGTTGCCCGCGCCGATCACGGCGACGCTGGTGCCCTCGACGTGCCAGGAGGGTGGGACGTCGGGGTGGGAGTCGTACCAGAAGACGAAGTCGGCGGCGCCGTGGCTCCCGGGCAGGTCCACGCCGGGGATGTCCAGCGGCCGGTCGCGGTCGCTGCCGGTGGAGAAGACGACCGCGTCGTAGTGGCGGCGCAGGTCCTCCAGCTTGAGGTCCACGCCGTACTCGACGTTGCCGTAGAAGGTGATCTCCGGCTTGTCGAGGATCTTGTGGAGGGCCCCCTGGATCTGCTTGATCCGGGGGTGGTCCGGTGCGACGCCGTAGCGGACCAGACCGTAGGGGGCGGGCAGCTTGTCGAGGATGTCGATGCTGACGGACGTGCCGCACGCGGACAGGGTCTCGTCCTTGGTGAGCAGGTCCGCGGCGTAGATCCCCGCAGGCCCCGCACCCACGATTCCCACTCGCAGTGGTCGCGTCATCGCACAGCTCCAAGTCTTCGCGCCAGAGTCGGACGCCATCAAAAGGTAAGGCTTGCCTAATCTATCCGGTGTTGGCACCGGGAAAACCTACTATAATGGTAGACAATTCTGCTCCCGCCCCCAGGGGCGTGGAAGGGGTCCGGCGCCGCCCTGCGGGCGGGCGTCCCTGGTGGGGGCGGGGTCCGCGGCGTTCCGCGGGTGTCGCCCGTGGTCCTCAATCAGGGGTCAACGCCCCGTCACGGGCGAATCAGCCCCCGCGCGCCTGTGGGGAAAGTCACCCCTGTTCGAGCTCGGCCTTGACCGACGAGGCGAACCGGGGCACCTGCTCCTGGCCGGAGAGCTTGGCGATGGCGTCCATGACGGCGTCCGTCGCCTCCCGGCGCGGACGCGCCTTGTGGGCCTTGTCCTTCCAGGGCGACAGGTCCACCGGCTCGCCGAACCGCACCCCCACGCGGTTGAGGGAGGGGACCTTGCGGCCCGGGGGCAGGATGCGCTCGGTGCCGGTCAGGGCCACCGGGACCACGGGCGCGCCCGTGGTCAGCGCCAGCCACGCCAGCCCCGTCTGTCCCTTGTACAGGCGCCCGTCGGGGGAGCGCGTGCCCTCGGGGAAGATGCCGAAGACCTCCCCGCCCTCCAGGACGGCCAGGCTGTTGTTCATGGCCTCCTGTGCGCTCTCGCCGGGGCGCCGGTCCACCGACAGCTGGCCGATGGCGCGCAGGGCGCGGGCGAAGAGCCGCCGGGGCAGGGTGCCCTCGTCGAAGAGCTCCTGCTTGGCGATGAAGCGGACCGGCCTGCGGCAGGCCACGCCGATGAAGAGCGGGTCGATCAGCGCGAGGTGGTTGGAGGCCAGGATCACCGGCCCCTTCGGGGGGACGTGGGCCGCGCCCTCCACGCGCTGCGGCCACACCACGCGGGTGGCCGGCGCGATGACGGCCTTGGCGGCTGCGTAAAGTGACACCATGAGGTCGCCTCTTCTCGGTGGGTGGTGGGTCCGTGGGGTGTACGGACTTCCCGAGGGCTCCCGATGGTCCGCGCGCCCTCGAGCCTAGCGGGGGTCCGGAGCGGGAGGCGGGGCCGAGGCGCGGTCGGGCCTGTTCCCTCGGACACTGCCGTGCCGTGGGTCACACGCGCTACGCTGATGGTCTAGACCTCTGGCGCAGGTCGGGGGCCCAGCATCCGGACGCGCTCGTGAAGCGAGGAAGAACAGCCATGCCGAAACTGGTCGACGTCAGCCACCAGATCACCGACGGGATGACCACCAGCCCGGGCGTCCCCCGGCCGGCCGTCCGGGAGGGGGTCTCCGTCCCCGGCGCAGTGCCCGGCCACGGCGACAGCAGCGGCCGCGTCACGATGGTGGGAGCCACGGGCACCTACGTCGAGATGCCCGCCCACCGCTACCGCGACGGCGCCGACCTCGCCGACCTGGACCTGGCGCGCGTGGCCGGCCTTCCCGGCACGGTCGTCACCGCCGCGTCGTCCCCCGAGATCGGCCCGGAGGCCTTCGGCGGCCTCGACCTGCGCGGTCGCGCGGTGCTCGTGCGCACGGGGTGGGACAGGCACTGGCGGACCGAGGCCTACGGCCGTTTCGACCACCCGCGCCTGACCGAGACCGCCGCCAAGGCCCTCGTGGAGGCCGGGGCCGTCCTGGTGGGCATCGACTCGGTGGGCGTGGACGACACCTCTCCCGCGGCGGAGGGGGCCAGGCCCGCGCTGGCCGTCCTCCTCGCCGCGGGGATCCCCGTCGTCTCGCACCTGTGCCTGCTCGACCAGCTCCCCGACGAGGGGTTCACCTTCTTCGCGGCGCCCCCCAAGGTCCGCGGGATGGCGGCCTTCCCCGTGCGGGCCTTCGCCCTCACCGACTGACCGCCGCCGGGCGCGTGCCGGGGACCGCGTCCCCGGCATCCGTCCGTCCCGGGGCACGCGCCCCGGGGTCACAGGTCGGCGTCCACGTCCTTCTGGGCCCGGTTGCGCTCCCGCTGGGCCCGCCGCTCGACCTCCTGCTGGGCGGCGCGCTCGTCCTGGGCGACGGCGCTGGTCATCGAGTTGGACAGCGCCCGCAGCTCCATGTTGATCCGGGGGTAGGCGGCCAGCCTCGGCAGCGCGCCCAGCCGCGGCGTGCGGCGCTCCTCTATCGCCGAGATCAGCTCCCCGAACGCCAGGTCCACCCTCTGGAGCGTGATGACGCCCACCGGTTCGGGCTTGCGGTCCTGCGCCAGCGCCGCCAGGGCGAGGTAGCCGATGCGCTGGGTGGCCACGACCACGGGCCACAGCGGCCGGGTCGAGGCGGCGCGCGGGACGTCGCCGATGGCGCTCTCGTACACGCCGCGCAGGCTCACCAGGGCCGCGCGCATGTCGCGCCGGAGCCGGTAGCGGCGCCCGGAGCCGATCTCCACCTCCTGGTCCAGCACCGCCAGCATGCACTGGCGGGTGGTCGCCAGAACGCCCGCGATGGCCTGCGGCAGCCGGGTCGCCGACGCCTTGCGCCACAGGAGCAGCGAGCCCGCCATGCCGAACGCCGACCCCACCACGGTGTCGATGATCCGCGACTCGGCCAGCGCGGTGATGGGGTGCGGCGAGGCCGTGTAGGACAGCAGCAGCGCCATCGGGGTCAGCAGCACCGAGGCGTAGAGGAAGTTGCGCCCGACCACCAGCTGCGTGGCCCCCTGGAGCACCCCGGCCAGCACGATGACCGCCGCCAGCGGCAGGTCGAGCATGAGCAGCCCGGCACCGACGACCACGCCCAGCAGGGTGCCCAGCGAGCGCTGCACCGAGCGGTTCATCGTCAGCACGACGTTTCCGGCCTGGAGGACCGCCGTCGTGGTCAGCGCCACCCAGTAGTAGTGGTCCAGGCCCAGCCACAGGCCGAACGCCCCCGCCGCGGTGACCGTCACCCACATGCGCAGCGCGGTCGGGCGGATGAGCGAGTCCCCGCTCAGGCTGGAGCGCAGGGCGCCCCACAGCGCGGGGTAGCGCTCGTCGTGCAGTGTCTCCGTGCGCTCGTCGTCCTCCCCGTCCTGGCCCGCCCGCCGGGCGGAGTGCGCGGCCCGGGAGAGCAGCGAGTAGAGCCTGGCCTCCAGCGAGCGCGGGCGCATGCCCCGGCGCAGTTCGTCCAGGGAGTCGGGGTCGGGGGCCCGGCCCGGGTCGGCCACGGCCAGGGCCAGGGCGTCGGCGTACTCCGAGACCTCCTCCGGAAGCGGGGAGGGGCGCGCCATGCACACCTGGGTCGCGGCCAGGTGGATGTCGGACACCCACCGGAGCAGGGCGCGCAGCCTGGCGGCCTCGGCCGTGGTGCGGTAGCCGCGGGTCTGCCCCAGCAGGACGATGCGCCAGGCGTCCGCGAGGGTCGTCGACGCCTTGTGCTGGGCGTGGTCCAGGTCCGGGGTCCCCACGGAACGCAGCAGGGAGCCCAGCGCGCGGAAGGCCGCGGCCACGGCCTGGTACTCGGGGTGCCGGGCGCGCAGGGGCGCCCCCGACATGGAGACGGCCCACCCGACCGCCGCGCCCAGGGCCGCGACCAGCGCGTGCAGGGGTACGTCGGCCAGGGTCCCGGGGGCGATCGTGGAGATGGTGGCGACCAGCACGAAGAACATCGGCCCGGGCTTGTCGACGCGCCAGGCCGCGCAGACCCAGGTGGCGACCCCGGCGGTCAGGCCGATGGAGGCAACCGCCGCCCACGGGGACAGGGACGCGGCCATGGAGTTGACCGCGACGGCGGCGACGAAGCCCAGGCCCACCAGGGCGAGGGCGGCGGAGCGGTAGGCGTAGGGGGTCTTCTTCTCGTACAGGACGGTCATGGACCCCAGGGCGGCCAGGGTGCCGATCTGCGGGCCGAAGACGAGGGCGGCCAGGGCGAACGACACCGTCATCGCGATGGTGGCCTGGGCCGCGGTGGTCCACGCCCACGCCCCGGCCTCCAGGCCGAAGACGGCCTTCAGGTCCACGCGGGGGCGGGGGCGCTCTCCGACCTGGGCCCGCCGGGGCCCCTTGTCCGCGTCCGCGCCGGGACCGTCGTCGGAGGCGTGGGAACCGCCCAGGTTCATCGGCCCGGTGTCTCCTGTGGTTCCCAGATCTCGCACGGCTTCCATCCTAGACCGGGATGAACCGGTACTTAGGTGACTACTTGGACGACTGTTGTACCGCAGCGGCGGCCGAGGCGACAGCCTCGTCGCGTTCGGCCTCCGCCCGCTCGGCCCGCTCCACCGCCCTGTCGCGGGCCTCCTCCGCCAGGGAGAGGCGGGCGGCGGCGGCCTCCCTGGACTCCGCGAGGGTCAGCTCGGCGTTGCGGCGCTGGGAGTCGAGCTCCGCGGCCAGGCGCTCGCGGTCGGCCGTGAGCCGGTCGAGTTCCGCCGCCAGGCGCTCGCGCTCGGCCGCCGCGGCCGCGCGGTCGGACTCCAGCCGCTCCTGGGCGCGGGCCGTCTCTGCGCCGAACCGCTCCCGCTCGGCGGACAGGTCCTCGGCCGACCGGTGCGCCTGCGCCTCGGCGCGCTCCGCGCGGGCCAGGGCGCTCTCCGCCGCCAGGACCGCCTCGTCGCGGCGGCGCGCGTGCTCCGCGGCCTCGGCGCGCAGCCCCTCCGCCTCGGCCCTGGCGTGCTGCACCCGCCGCGCGGCGTCGGCGCGCTCGCGGTCGAGCTCCTCCGCCGCCCGGGCGGTGATCCCGGCGATCCGGCGCTCGGCCGAGGCCAGCCCGGCGTTGGCCTCCGCGGTGGCGGCGTCGCGCTCGACGGCGGCGGCGCGTGCCGCGGCCTCGTGCCGGTCGCGCTCCTCCCGGGCGGCGTCCCGGGCGGACAGGGCCTCGTCGGCCATCCGCTCGGCCTCCTGGGCGGCGGCCACGGCGGCGGCGGCCGCGTCCTCCGCGACCCGGCGCGCGGTCTCGGCCTCACGGCGGCGGTTCTCCGCCTCCAGCCGGGCCCCGTCGGCCTCCGCGGCGTGCCGCGCGCCCGCGAGGCGCGCCGCCTCCACCTGGGCCTCGGCGGCGGCCGGATCGGTCATGGTGGAGAAGGCCTCGGTCGCGGCCCGCAGGGTGGCGGTGAGCTGCTCGCTCTGCACGGCGAACCGGGTGAGGAGGTCGTCCGCGCGCAGGCGCGCGGCGGTGACGGGCTCGGCGCCCGGCACCGGGGAGGCGCCGGGGGCCGGCTCCTGGGCGGCCCGCGCCGCCTCCTCCTGGCGCTCGGCCTCCTGGGCCTGGCGCTGGCGTTCCTTCCAGGCGCGCCACCGGGTGTGCTCCGGCAGTCCGCAGTACTGGGGAGGACGTCCGGGGGAGGACGCGCGGGGCACCGGCCGGTCGCAGCCGGGGAAGTTGCAGGTGTTGGAGTCGGAGGTGGCCACGGGGTGAGCGTAGCGGTTCGCCGCCGCCCGCCGCCGGGGTGTGTCGCCCTCCCGCGACGCGAGGGGTTCGGGCCTGCGGGGAGCCCCCCCTCGCGTCGCCGCCCCGGACCCTCCCGGACGCGTTCCGCGGCGTCGTCGTGGGACGGCGCGTCGTCTCCGTCGGAGCCGAGGGGCCGGACTGGGCCGTCTCACCCGGGACGAGGCTCAGTGCCACCCGGGACGGAGTGCGCCGCGCCCCGCACCGGACAGGATCGGTGCGGGGCGCGGCGGGGGCGCCTGCCGGGCCCGCGCCTCGGGGGCGGGCCCGGACGCGTCCGCGGAGGGCGTCGGGGGAGGGGCTCAGTCGTGGGCGCCGAAGCCGTCCACGCGGCAGACCATGGTCGTCACGAAGGGGCGGAAGCCCTCCCGCTCCAGGAAGCTGATGTCCTCGGACGCGGTGGCCAGCGCGGAGAACTCGATGTCGCGGATGCCCATGGAGGCGAGCTGGCGGCGCACCTCCTCCAGCAGCTTCGACCCGACCCCGCTGGAGTCGTACTCCGGGTCGATCGCGAAGGTCTGCACGACCGCCACTCGGGTCCCGCGGTCCCAGCTGCCCTGCGCGCTCTCGCGGATGGTGACCATCGCGTACCCCGCCAGGTCCTCGCCGCTCTCGGCGAGAATCGCCATGGTGTCGGGGTCGGACAGCCAGGCCAGGTACTGTGCGCGGCGGCGCCGCCAGGACTCGTCCAGGCTCGTGGCGCTGATGATGTCCGACAGGTGCGAGGCGCTCAGGGTGTGCTGCTGGTGGAGGGCGCCCCACAGGTCCGCGAGCTCCTCCACCTCGTGCGCGCCCAGGTAGCGGAAGCTGAGGAGACCGACGTCGGTCGTACGAGGTTTGGTCATCAGCGAAGTTTGCATGTTCTTCTCACCCGTTCCCACCAGCATTGGGTGCTGATCCCCCGGGGTCCCCAGAGCGGAGACCCGTGGTTGAGCTGTGTTCCGACTGTACGTGTCGGTGTCGACCCGAATGGGCGTGACACGAAAAAAAGAGATGCACGAGATCGCACCATGAGAATTAGTTTGATTCTTTCCTTGGTAAATCCAGGGTTCGCCCGGTGTTGGGCCACGCTTCGGCAGTGTGCACGGAATCACCTTCCGAGCTGGGGCAACAGGACGGAAACCACACGGAAACCTGTGCGTACTGTCATAAGTTGGATCGCATGATCGACGTTCGGCGGTTGCAGCTCCTCCAGGCACTCGAACACCACCGCACGGTGGCGGCGACGGCGGAGGCGCTCAACGTCACCCCGTCGGCGGTCTCCCAGCAGCTCGCCGTCCTGGCCAAGGAGGCCGGGGTCCCCCTCGTCGAACGCCAGGGCCGCCGCTTCCTGCTCACCGGCGCCGCGCGGGTGCTGCTCCAGCGCGCGCACGTCATCTTCGCGGAGATGGAGCGGGCCACCGCCGACCTCGCCGAGTACGCGAAGGGCGACCGCGGCGTCATCCGCGTCGGCTCCTTCTCCACGGGGATCAGCGACCTCGTGGCCCCGGCCCTCGCGCGCCTGCGCACCAGCCACCCGGAGTGGTCCTTCGAGGTCGTCCAGGCCGAGCCCGAGGAGAGCGCCGAGATGGTGCGCTCCGGGCGCCTGGACGTGGCCCTGACCATGTCCACCCGGCACCTGCCCGCCTCGGGCGACCCCGACTTCCGGGTCGACCCCGTCATGGTGGAACTGCTCGACGCGATCCTGCCGTACCAGCACCCGCTGGCCGCCCGCACCAGCCTCCACCTGGCCGAGGACCTGTCCGACCAGGACTGGATCATGTCCGCGCCCGGCACCGCCTGGCACGAGTGCGTGTCCGGCGCGGCCAACCAGGCGGGCTTCCAGCCGCGCGTGGTGCACACCGTCGACGACTTCAGCGCCGTCTTCTCCCTGGTGCAGGCCGGCCTGGGCATCGCCCTGATGCCGCGGCTGGCCTGGACGGGGCTGCATGCGCCGCAGATCGTCGTGCGGGGCGTGCGCGAGACGGCGCGCAGGCACATCGTCGCCCTGTCCCGGGCCGGCTCGTCCCCCGAGCCCCTGCTCACCGCCGTCCGGGAGGCCGCCAGCAAGGTCCCGGTGCCGTCCGTGGGACCCTTCGCCATCGCGGGCTGACCGGGGGCGCCGGGGGCGGTGCCCCCGGCTCAGGCGGGCAGCGGCGGGACGTCGTCCAGGACCTCCCCGGCCGCCTCGTGCAGGTACCGCGCCACCAGCTGGATCGGCCGCCACGCCCACCCGCCGGTGCGACCGGCCAGGAAGACCTCTCTCACCCCGCCCAGCTCTCCCAGGGGCGCGTGCGCCACGCCGCGGCGGGTCACCGCCGCCAGGCGCGGGGCCACGCCGATGCCCAGCCCCGCCGCGACCAGCTCCTCGAACAGCTCCATGGTGTCGACGCGGTGCGCGATGCGCGGCGTGAAGCCGGCGTCGGCGCACATCCGCTGCACCAGCGCCTCCTCGTCCCCCCGGTAGGGGCTGGCGATCCACGACGCCCCGGACAGCTCCCGCAGCCGCCGCCGGGTCAGGGTCCGGCTGTCCGCGCCCTCGGACGGCTGGGACAGCAGCAGCTCCTCGCAGCCGATCGGGCGCACCGTCAGGGTTCCCGGGAAATTCCGGGGAAGAAGGCTGTACTGGTACACGACCCCCAGGTCCGCGCCCCCGGTCTGGAGGAGGGTGAGCGCCTGCTCCGACTCGTGCTCGGTCAGCTGGACCTCGATGCCCGGGTGGTCCTGCCGCAGGCGCCGCAGGGCGGGAAGCACCACGGGCGCGGCGCTCGTGTACATCACCAGGTCGACGCGGCCGACGGGTTCGCCCTCGCCCTCGAACTCGGCCCGGGCCGCCTCCACCCGCGCCAGGATGTCCACCGCGTGCTCCGCGAGCCGCCGCCCCGCCGGCGTGAGGCGCACGCGGCGGCCGTCGGGCGCCAGGAGGGGGACGCCGGCCTCCTTCTCCAGGACGGCGAAGTGTTTGGAGACCGCCGACGTGCTCATGCCTGTGACCTCGGACACTGCGGCCATCGTGCCCAGGCGCTCCAGTTCCACGAGCAGGCCCAACCGGGTGAAATCCATCCACCGAAACTACACGGTCCATCAACCATCGGTTCGTGGACAGAAACGAACCTCTCGGATCCAATGGTCGGGTGATCCCCTCATTCGTGTCCTCGCTGCGCCGTGCCCGCCCCCCGGTCCCGGCGCCGGTCATGCTGCTCATCGGCATGTTCACCCTGCACACCGGCAGCGCCCTGGCCGTCACCGCGTTCGCGCACGCCAGTCCGGCCACCGTCACCTGGCTCAGGCTGACGTGGGCGGCGGTCCTGCTGCTGGCCCTCGGCGGTCGCTCCCTGTGGCGCGCCGTGCGCGCGGCGACGCCGCGCGAGCTGGGGGCCGTGGTGATCCTGGGCACGGCGAGCGCGGGGATGATGCTGTTCTACTCCGAGGCGACGGCGCGGATCGAGCTCGGCGCCGCCACCTCGATCGAGTTCCTCGGCACCCTCGTCGTGGCCGTGGCCGCCATGCGCCGCCGGCGCGAACTCGTGTGGATCGCCGCGGCCGTGCTCGGCGTGCTCTGCCTCACCCGGCCCTGGCGGGGGGACCTCGACCTGGCCGGGGTCGGCTTCGCCCTGGCGGGGGCGGTCTGCGTGGTCGCCTACATCGTGCTGACCCAGAGGGTGGGCGCCGGCTTCGGGGCCGTGCACGGCCTGGCGCTGGCCATGACGGTGGGATCGCTGGTCAGCGCGCCCTTCGGGGCGTCCGCCGTGTTCACCGCCCCGGACGTGGACCTCATCCTGTTCACGCTGGTGATCGCGCTGCTCTTCCCGATGGTCCCGTTCCTGCTGGAGATGGTCGCGCTCCAGCGGATGGGCCGGACCGCCTACAGCACCTTCTCCAGCCTGGAGCCCGCGGTCAGCCTGGTGATGGGCCTGGTCGTCATCGGCCAGGCGCCCGTGGCCGTGCAGGTCGTGGGCATGGCGCTGGTGGTGGTCGCCGGGGTGGGCGCGGCCCGGGGCGACCGGAGCGACCGGCCCGCGGTGCCCGGTCCGGAGGCCACGCGCCGGAGCCGGGCGGGGGAGGCCGTCCCCGGGCCCTCGGCGGGGCCTCCCGCCGAGGGCCGGGACGGGCCCGTGTCCCCGGCCGGTGGCGGGGCCCCGGAGGCGGAGCGGGCGGAGGTGCCGGAGCCGAGCGAGTCCGACCGGGCCGCCTGAGCCGGTCCGCCGGTGCGCCGGGAACCCGGTGCCCGGCGCACCGGACGCACGTGGCTCCAGAGGTCACCCCATGTCCGGAAACTGTGATACGCACCACTTCTGAGGTGTGAAAGCGGCCCGATTCGGCCGGAAACCGGCTGTCATCGCGCCACCACAGCCCTCCTGAGCAGCGAAGACCGTCACGTTGCGTACGGGAACGGGCTCTGAGCTGGGAATTCGCTCCGTGTATCGGACAGTCCGCATGCACTAGCTTGGTGCGATCATGGCCGCGAAATCTGATCTCGAACTCCTGCGCGCCCACGAACCCGTGCTCATGTGCACGAAGGGGGAACTCTTCTTCCCCACCGACGTGGACGCCTACGTACGCAATTGCAGCCTGTGGATCGAGGAGCCCGGCGGACGCGAACGCGTCCTGGTCCCCGCGGGGGAGCTGACCCTCGACCGTCTGTCCCAGGCCGAGGAGGAGTGGCCCGAGCGCCACAAGCACCTCCGCTTCGTCCAGGAGGAGACCCTGCGCGAGGAGGCCCGGCGCTACAAGGGCGTCGCCCGCTCGGTCATCCCCAAGAGCGGCCGCCTCGCCGCCGTCGGCGTCCTGGGCCGGGTCCTCGACATCCTCATGAAGCTCTCCCTGCTCATCCGGGGCGCCGTCCCCGGCGGCGTCACCTTCGCGGCGGTGACCCGGTACCGGGAGCGCGTCGACAACGGCGGCGCCACCTACTACGGCCGGGTGAGCCGCGAGGGCGGCTACATCATCCTCCAGTACTGGTTCTTCTACGCGATGAACGACTGGCGGACCATCTACGGCGGGGTCAACGACCACGAGGCCGACTGGGAGCGCGTCACCGTCTACGCCGTCGAGAACCCCGACGGCACCACGCGCCCCGTCTGGGTCGGCGCCTCCTCGCACGAGTACCACGGCGACGACCTGAGGCGCAGCTGGAACGACCCCGACCTGCACCGGGACGGCGACCACCCGATGGTCTACGTCGGCGCGGGATCGCACTCCCACCAGATGCTCCCCGGCGACTACCTCATCCAGGTGGACCCCTCCTTCCTGCGCGGCATCATCCGCGTCTGGCAGTGGATCGCGCACCGCGTCTTCCGCGCGGACAGCGCCATCAACCGCCACGGCATCGGCGTCCCCTTCGTCGACTACGCGCGCGGCGACGGCGAACGCCTCGGCCCCGGCGGCGACCGCGAGTGGTACGCCGTCCTGATCGACGACGACACCCCCTGGCTGAAGGGCTTCCGCGGCCTGTGGGGGCGCGACACCCGCGACTTCTTCGACGGGGAGCGCGCGCCCAGCGGCCCCCGCTACGAGCGCGACGGCACCATCCGCCGCTCGTGGGCGGACCCGCTGGCCTGGGTCGGCCTCCAGAAGGTCGCGCCGACCGAGGCCGCCGCCCGCGCCGAGCTCCGCTCCCACGTGGGGGTCCTGGACGAGCGCCTGCGAGAGATGGACGCCGACGTCCTGCGCCGCCGCCACGAGCTGCGCCAGCTCGACTCCGCCCGCATGGCCCTGTCCCGGGAGGCGCACTCCCGGCCGCGCGCCCGCGAGTACACCGAGCAGATCGAGGCCCTGGAGGAGGAGCTGGCCCAGGTCTACGAGAAGCGCGTGCTGACCGCGGACGAACGGGACACCCACCTCCGGGCCCTGGCCTCCGAGACGCCCCTGGTGCCCACGCCGACCGGGCACCTCAAGGCCCCGCACCTGCCGTACTCCTCCGGGCAGCAGCGCACCACCCGCTTCCTGCACCTGTGGGTGGCCCTGAGCACCCCGCTCCTGCTGGTGTCCCTGGCCCTGCCCATGTTCCTGCTGGACGGGCAGTTCACGCTCTACGCGATGCTCGGGGTCGTGGTGGCCTTCGCCGCCGTCGACTCGGTCGCCCGCCGTAAGTTCATCCAGTACCTCACCGGCCTGGCGATCGCGGCCTTCGTGATCGGGCTCGCCGTCGGGATCGTGGCCGCGTTCATCGCCGACTGGCGGATCGCGATCGCCGTCCCCATCGCGGTCATCGTGGTGCTCCTGCTCGTGGTCAACATCCGCGAACTCCTGCGCCGCTGACCCGCCCGTCCCCGCGGTCCCCGCCGCGGGGACGGGGCGCTCCGCCGCACAGGTCAGTCGCGCGGGGTGGTCGTCGTCCCGTCCAGCATCGGCACAAGCGCCGCGGGCAGGACGGGCACATGTTCCTGGCGCGTGGTGCACCACTTCTTCTCCTCGTCGGAGGAGAGTCGGCGCTCCTTGGCCACCAGCATCCCCTCGGGGCGGCCGTCGGTGGCCTGGCCGGTGATCGTGGCCGATCCCCAGAGGGCCGTCTTGGCGTCGTCGAGCAGCATCCAGATCTCGCCCTCGAGAGTCTGCAGGGTGGGGCTGCGCTCCAACCACCCCATGTGCCGGGACGGGACGGTCACCGCCGTCGTGTCGGTGAAGGTCTTGGACACGGTCCAGGAGACGCTGTAGGACATCGAGAACGAGGCTGTGAGAACGTCCTCGAAACCCACCGACGCGCTGGCGGAGAGCGTCAGACCGTGCGTGGTCGACACCGTCTGCGACCATCCCACCGAGCGGCCGACCGGAGAACCGGTGCAGTTGACGACGGCGTCGCCGACCGCCTTGAACCCGCCCGGCCAGAACTTCAGCCGCTCCGAACGGACCAGTACCGCCTTCCGCCACTTGGAGTCCTTCAGGCACTCCTCCAGGAGGGAACGCGCGTCCGACCTGGTCCAGTCCACGCGGTCGACGGACACCGACTTGAGGGGCTGCTTGGTGGCCGGGTCGGCCCCGAAGCCGCGGATCCGCTCGTCGATCCCGGTGTTGTCGGGGAGGCGGATCTCGGGCCAGGTCCCCGCCCCTCCCTCCCGGTGGTCGGCCTGGGCCGGTACCGCTCCCCCGACGGTCCCGGCCTCCTGCGCCGCGCTGCGCCGTCCCATGGTCGCCTCCTCACGGTCGTGGACCCCCCGCGAGAGCCCCGCCCACCCGACTACCCGCGCGTTCACGCCGCTCACCGCACATGGAGGCGAATTGGGAGGATGCATACGCGCGGTGGCGGACCGTCCCGGCGGCCGGCCGCCCGGAGGAGGGACCGGGGACCGCCGGGCCCCGTCCCCGATCGCGGGCGGCCGGATCGGGCCCGGCCCCGCGCGGCGTTCGGCCTCCCCGCGGAACCCTCCCCGGGAGCCGCGGTTGGCGTCGGGGCCCCACGCGGGGACGATGGGGGTATGAGCGACGCGTTGTTCGGCTCCCCGCCGGTGGAGGTGGCCCCCGGCGCCGTGCACCTGCCCGGATGGCTGGACGGGGAGGCCCAGGCCGACCTGGTCCGCCGCTGCCGCGACTGGGCCCGCGGCCCCGCCGGGATGCGCCGGCACCCGATGCCCCGCGGAGGGGTGATGAGCGTTCAAATGGTCGGGCTCGGATGGCACTGGCAGCCCTACTCCTACTCCCGCGCCCTCCCCGACGGCACCCCCGTCCAGCCCTTCCCGGCGGTCCTCGCCGACCTGGCCGCCCGCGCGGTCGGGGCCGCCTACGGCGCCCCGCCCGGGCCCGGCGCCGACCCCTACGACGTGGCACTGGTCAACTTCTACGACGCCGACGCCCGCATGGGCATGCACCAGGACAGGGACGAGCTCTCCCGCGAACCCGTCGTCTCCCTCAGCCTCGGCGACACCTGCGTCTTCCGCTTCGGCAACACCGAGACCCGCACCCGCCCCTACACCGACGTCGAACTGCGCAGCGGCGACCTCTTCGTCTTCGGCGGCCCCTCCCGCATGGCCTACCACGGCGTTCCGCGCACCCGGCCGGGGACCGCCCCGCCCTCCCTCGGGCTGGTCGGACGGCTCAACATCACCGTCCGCGCCTCCGGCCTGGAGGGCTGACCGCTCCCGGTTCGCCCGGGCGTGGCGTGTCGGCGCGCCCCGGCCCCCGCGCCCCGCCAGGATCGGGCACAGTACCCACCGCCCGGGAGGGAAGCCCATGCACGACTCCTCGCCCGAACGCGTGATGGCCCTGGGCCACGAGGCCGCCCGGCTGCCGGCCCGGGACTCTCCCGGGACCGTCCGCGCCGTCCTCTACCGCGACGGGCGCCGGGAGCGCGAGGCCGACTCCGTCGAGGAGGCCCGCCGGGCCCTCGCCCGCGACAGCGGGCTCATGGCCTGGATCAGCATGGAGGAGCCCGACCAGGACCAGCTCACCGACACCGCCCGGCACTTCTCCCTGCCCAGGCTCGCCCTGGAGGACGCCGTCGTCGCCCACCAGCGGCCCAAGGTCGAGACCTACGGCGACGTCCTGTTCCTCGTGCTGCGACCGGCGCACTACGACCGTGACCGGGAGGCCGTCCGGGTCGGCGAGCTCCACCTCTTCGGGGGCCGCGGCTTCGTCATCACCATCCGCCACCGGGGGCAGGTGGACGTCGAGGCCGTCCGGGACCGCCTGGAGGCCGAGCCGCGGGTCCTCGCCCACGGTTCCCTGGCCGTCGTCCTCGCGGTGCTCGACCGGGTCGTGGACGCCTACGCGCCCGTCGTCTTCGACATCCAGGACGACATCGACGAGGTCGAGACCCAGGTCCTCGACGGCGCCCCGGAGGCCTCGCGCCGCACCTACCGGCTCGCCCGCCAGGTCATCGTCCTGCACCGCGCGGTCGACCCGCTCGACGTCGTCATGACCGACCTCATGGCGCTCCTGGAGCGCCCCGAGGAGGCCGATCCGGGACCGCCCCACACCCCCGCCGAGGCCCGGGGCACGCTGCACAACCTCCTCCGCGACGTCGCCGACCACGTCAGCGCCGTGCGCGAGCACGCCGAGGGGTTCCGCCAGATCCTCCAGAACATCATGTCCGTCAACAGCGCCCTCATCGACCAGGCCCAGAACGAGGCCATGAAGAAGGTCTCGTCCTGGGGCGGCATCCTGGTGGTGCCCACCCTCATCGCCTCCGCGTACGGCATGAACATCCCGCCCAGGCCCGGGTTCGAGTGGATGTTCAGCTGGCCCCTGTCCCTCCTTCTGATGGCGCTCTCCAGCCTCACCCTCTACGTTGTGTTCCGACGCAACGGCTGGCTGTGAGGAGGGAACACGGTGCGCGACGGGGAATCCGCCGAACGCGAGGTGATCCGGCTGATGACGGGGGCGTGGGTGTCCAGGGCGGTCGCCACCGCCGTCGAGCTGGGGATCCTGGACCGCCTCGGCGAGGGCCCGGCCGACACCGGCTCCCTGGCCGAGGGGCTCGGGCTGCACCCGGACCGGCTGGGCCGCCTGCTGCGGCTGCTGGCCGCCGTGGGAGTGGTCCGCGAGCGCGACGGCCGCCACGAGCCCACCCGGGTCGGCTCCCACCTGCGCCGGGGCCACCCCTCCGGGATGGCCGAACTCGCCCTGCTCTACGACAGCGACATGTTCGGCGACTCGTGGGAGCACCTGGCCGACGCCGTCCGCACGGGACGGACCGCCTTCGGCGAGGCCCACGGCACCGACGTCTTCTCGTACCTGGAGGGGCGCCCCCGGGAGGCGGCGCTCTACACCGCGGGCATGGCCGCGGGCGGCCGGTTCTCCACGCACATCCCCGACGTGTACGACTTCGGCGGGGCGCGCACGGTCGTCGACCTCGGGGGAGGGGACGGCGAGCTCCTCGCCGCGGTCCTGGCCGCCGCCCCCGGCGCGCACGGCGTCCTGGTGGAGCGCCCGGCCGCGCTCGCCGCGGCCCGCGAGCGCCTCGGGGCGTTCGCGGACGCCGGACGGTGCGACCTGGTCGAGGCCGACTTCCGGGAAGGGGTTCCCGGCGGCGCCGACGTCTACCTGCTCAGCCGGGTGCTGCACAACTGGTCCGACGAGGACGCGCGCGGTCTGCTCCGCCACTGCCGCCGGTCCATGGCACCCGGCGGCAGGGTGCTCGTCGCCGAACGCATCCTGCCCGACGAGGGCCGTCCCTGGCTGTCGCTGGTCCTGGACGTGCACATGATGGTGATGACCCCGGGGGCCGAGCGGACCGAGCGCGGCTACGAGGAACTGCTGCGCTCCGCCGGGCTCACCACGCGCGAGATCCTCGACCTGCCGCTGGAGATGCGGCTCCTCGTCGCCGGCCCCGTCCCGCCGCCGTGACCGCGGGGCGGGCCGTCCGCCCCCGCCCGTCCCGTCACATCCGCCAGGGGAGGTTGAGCCACGGGCTCGCCGGATCACCGGTCAGGACCTTGTGCGCCGCCACCGAGTCCGTGTAGTAGGGGCCGAACGAGCCCTCGTCGAAGGCCATCGCCCGCCCCAGCACGAAACCCGCCGACATCTCCTGCCACGAGCCGTGGTGGCGCATCGACTGCGCACCCGCCCGCAGGATGTGCCCGTGCGCGGCCCGCTCGTCGGCGTACCCGGCGTTGACGCCCCACCTGGCGAGGTTGACCGCCCGGCCGAAGTCGTAGGCGCGCACGGTCCGCACCGGCACGCCCCGGGGGAGGACCCCGTCCTCGGCCATGCGCTCCTCGTACTCCCAGATCCGGGCGGCCTCCAGGACCATCTCCTCGTAGACCCGGTGGGCGGCGCCGCGGACCCGGCACCAGTGAGCGATCAGGTCCGGCCACACGCCCGCGTCGAAGGGGTGCCCGGGAGCGCGGGCCATCGCCCGGTTGCGCAGGTCCAGCAGGACCGTCACGTCCGAGGCGGGGCGGTGGTCGTCGGTCAGGCGGCGCAGCGCGCCGTCCCACCCGGCGGAGTCGGTGATGCCCCAGGAGTCCCGGAGCTTGGCCCGCTCGTCCTCGGCGTCGCAGCAGGAGCACGACGAGTGGACGGCGTTCCACACCCCGCCCCCCGCCGTCGGCATGTGCGCCCCGGAGGCGAAGGCGTGCGCCAGCGGCCCCCGGAAGAACCCCGCGGGATCGCTCCGCAGCCTCGCCCGTTTGGAGAACAGTCCCATGGCGCCCCTCCTCAGGGGTTCAGGAGGCGGCGGATCCCCTCCGCCTCGCGTCGGGCCCCGGCGGTGCTCCGCTCCGGGGCGGCGGGGCACCGGGGGGCCGCCGTCCGGGAGCGGGCGGAGTCCGGTGCCTCCTCCGGCTCCGGGGTCCCGCGGTTCCGCGAGTGGCCGGTCCGGCTGCTGCCCATGTCCCGGTCCCTTCCGTCGCGCGTTCGGAGACCGTGGTGCACGCCGCGTGGTGTGACGCCTCCGGCAGGCCGCGGGTTCCGGATTTCTCCGGGCGGGGGGAGAGGTGGGGGAGGAGTGGTTTCCGTGCACTCCCGGTGTTCGCGGTGTGACGGAGAAGGTCTTGGTGTCAGGGGTCACATCACCTACGATGGGAGCGCTCCCAGAAAGGACTCCCCATGGATGCCCCGACACTGCCCGCACACCTTCAGTTCGGTACCGCCACCGCCGCCTACCAGGTCGAGGGGGGAGTCCACGAAGGCGGACGCGGACCGTCCATCTGGGACACCTACTGCCGGACCCCCGGACGCGTCGCGCGCGGCGAGACGGGCGACGTCGCCTGCGACCACTACCACCGCTACGGCGAGGACGTCGCCCTGCTGGCCGACCTCGGAGTGGACCTCTACCGGTTCTCCGTCGCCTGGCCGCGCGTCCAGCCCACGGGCAAGGGCCGCCCCAACCCCGAGGGCCTCGCCTTCTACGACCGGCTCGTCGACACCATCCTCGGCGCCGGGATCGAACCCGTCCTCACCCTCTACCACTGGGACCTGCCCCAGGCACTGGAGGACGAGGGCGGCTGGCGGGTGCGCGACACCGCCCACCGCTTCGCCGAGTACTCCCGCATCGTCGCCGACCGCCTCGGCGACCGCGTCAACCGCTGGATCACCCTCAACGAGCCGTTCTGCTCGGCCTTCGTCGGCCACGCCGTCGGCCGGCACGCCCCCGGCACCCGCGAGGGGACCCCCGCACTCGCCGCGGCCCACCACCTCCTCCTCGCCCACGGCATGGCCGCCGGAGAACTGCGCGCCGCCGCGGCGGGCGAGGTCGGCATCACCCTCAACCCCGACCACCTGCTGCCCGCGTCGGACTCCGACGCCGACCGCGCCGCCGTGGAACGCGCACGCACGCTCCACAACCGCGTGTGGTTCGACCCCATCTTCAAGGGCGCCTACCCCGACAACGAGGACGAGGTCTGGGGCGGCATGGCCGACGGCTCGTACCGCGCCGACGGGGACCTGGAGATCATCGCCCAGCCCCTGGACTTCCTCGGCGTCAACTACTACCGGCCGATCATGCTCCGCGACGCCCCGCACGCCGAGGCCGACATCTCCGCCCGCACGGCCGTGGACATCCGGACCGAGCAGGTGGACTTCGAGGGGGTCCGGCACACCACCATGGGCTGGCCGGTGCTCCCCGACACCTTCGCCGACCTGCTCATCGACCTCGACCGCCGCTACCCGAACCTGCCGCCCATCCTCATCACCGAGAACGGCTCGGCCGAGGACGACCGGCCCGACGAGACCGGGCGCGTCCGCGACACCGGCCGCGTCGACTACCTGCGGGACCACCTGGCGGCCCTGGCACGGGCCATCGAGGCCGGTGTCGACGTGCGCGGCTACTTCGTGTGGTCGCTGCTGGACAACTTCGAGTGGGCCTACGGCTACGACCGGCGCTTCGGCCTGGTCCGGGTCGACTACGAACGCCTGGAGCGCCACCCCAAGGACAGCTACCACTGGTACCGCGACTTCCTGACCTCCCACCGGGCACGCAGGGCCGGAGAGGCCGTCCGGCAGGGCTCGTAAGGGGCGGCCCGGCCGCAGCCCGGTCCCCGGCCCACCGGGCCCGGGCTACGCGACCCTGCCCCGGCACCGTGCGGGCACCGCCCCCGGAGCGCGACGAGCGGGGTGAGCCGGCCGACGGGGGCAGCGGGAGCAGGGGGCGGAACGGGGACCGGGCACGGCGGACGGTTTCCGCCGCGCCCCGCGGACGGCGGGGCGCGGCGGTGCTCAGGCGTGCTGGCGCGCGACGCCGCCGAACGCCCCCACGACGGCGCCCAGGGCGAACATCGACGCCTCGTCCTCGTCCATGTGGACGATGCCGGCCGGAACACGCACCCGGTAGGGCTTGGGCTCGGCGGGCAGGATCTCCAGCCCGTCGATGATCCCCTGTCCCTCCAACATCAACAGGGCCTCTTCGACCCTTCCTGTACGGTCACCGCGGGACCATATGGACATGCGTCAACCCTCACTACGGCCGGGGCCGGGTACAACCGAGCGGGAACGGCGCCACTGGGGCAGGGCGGTCCACTGTTTCCCGGGCCGGGTTCCCAGCCCTGTCACGCTCCGGGATGCGTTCCGGTGTGCGCGGGGAGCAATCCCAGTGATACCACCGGCGCGGCGGGGCGGGGACGGCATCGCAGGCACGGCGCACTGGCCGGAACCGGCCACGCCCCGGGGGTGTGGCCGGACCCCGGTTCCGGCGGGCGGCGGCATCAGTCGGTGAGGACGGTCGTCCCGTCCCCCCGCGCGTCCAGGCGGGCGCGCCGCCCGGACAGGGCCGGCGCGGAGGCCGGGACCGGGTCGCGGTACGGGTTCGTGGGGATGCGGTGGTCCGCCGGGGTGGACATCGTGGCTCCTCGGGATCGTTCCGGGCGAGCCTAGGCAGGCTCCCGCCCGACCGCCCGGCGAACGCCGAAACCGGTCACCAATGCGTGGAAAGTCCCTGTGTCACAGGCGTTCCGGACCCGGCGTCACCGCCTGTGGCCCCGCGCCGGAACACTCGACGGCGGACGCCCGGGGGTCAGGGTGCGGCCGGGCCGAAAGCTCTGAGGGTCGCATCGACGAGTGCGTCGGCGTACGCGGGGGTCAGCGGGCCGCCGCGGTGCAGCCACCGTTGGAAGAGGGGGGCGTAGAGCACCTCCAGGACCAGGTCGAGGTCGGCGTCGGGATCGAGCCGGCCGGCCTCCTGGGCGCTGCGCAGACGCGCCTTCTTCGCCTCGTCCAGCGGCCGGGCCAGTTTCTCGCGGTACTCGGCCGCCAGCGCGACATCGTTGGCGATCTCGGTGTTGAGGGCGCGGAGTAGCCTGTCGAAGGACGGGTCGGCGAACTCCTCCACCGTGGCCCGCATGACCAGCTTGAGGTCGGACTCCAGGTCGCCCGTGTCCGGCAGCGCGATGGACTGTCCGTCCGCGTCCTCGCTCAGGGCCAGGACGGCGGCGAAGACGACCGCGCTCTTGGACGGCCACCGCCGGTAGATCGTCTGCTTCCCGACGCCGGCGCGGGCGGCGATGGCTTCGACCGTGACCTTCTCGTAGGCCTGCTCCGCCACCAGGGAGCGGGCGGCCGAGAGGATCGCCTGCCGGGACCGTTCCTTGCGCCGGGAGTGGTCCGGCCCCTTCGCGTTGGACATGCGCCCAGCCTATCCGAAAAAGAAACGAGACGGGCCGTATTGCTGCGTCGGGCGGAGTGTCCTACACTCACAGAAAACGAGACGGACCGTTTCCTTTGAAAGAAAGAGGTGTCATGGCGGACGCACGAGTCTGGCTCATCACCGGGGCGTCCCGCGGCCTGGGAAGAGCCTTCGCCGAGGCCGCCCTGGCCGGCGGCGACCGGGTGGTGGCCGCCGCCCGCGACGTCGGGCCCCTGGAGGAGCTGGTCGGGAAGTACCCCGACCGCCTGGTCCCGCTCGCGTTGGACGTCGCCGATCGCCAGGGCGTGTTCGAGGGGGTGGAGCGGGCGGCGGCCGCGTTCGGCGGTCTGGACGTGGTCGTCAACAACGCCGGCGCCATGCTCTACGGCATGGTGGAGGAGGCCACGGAGGAGCAGATCCGGGCGCACATGGACGTGAACTTCTTCGGCGCCGTGTGGGTGGCCCAGGCGGTCCTGCCGCACCTGCGTGCCCGGGGCGGGGGACGGCTCCTGCAGGTCACCTCGATGGGCAGCGGCGGCGGCATGGCCACCGTGGGCCTCTACGGCGCGGGCAAGGCCGCGCTGGACTCGGTCAGCGAGGCGCTGGCGATGGAGGTCGAGGGGTTCGGCGTCAAGGTCACCATTGTGCAGATGGGCGGCTACGAGACCGGCCTGTTCACCGCCGGCGCCACGACCACGCAACCCCTGGCGCGGTACCAACCTCTGCGCACCGAGATGGAGGCGATGTGGGGCGACGCCGCCGCTCCGGAACCGGACACCGCGGCTCCGGTCCTCATGGAGCTGGTCGCGCTGGCGGACCCGCCCCGGCGGCTCGTCGTCGGCAGCCGGTCCTTCGACCACGTGCTGGAGATGGACCGGGCGCGGACGGAGCTGTACCGGTCCTGGGAGCACCTCAGCCGGACGGCCCCGGGCTGACCGTGTTCCGCGCCGCGTCCGGGGATCGTCACACGACGACCGGGCGGTCGGGTCCATCCCCGCGTGCGGGGAGCAGGGGTCGCGCTGTGAGTAGCGGCCGTCCCTGTCGGGTCCATCCCCGAGGGCGCGGAAGCAGAGTCACTGACATGGGGATTCGCCGGCACCGGCCGACTGTTTTCCCGTGCTACCCCTCACAGGGGTAATAAGAGCTCATCTCATTTGGATTCTCGGTAGCTTGGCCGGATGTCACCGCCTGCACCGACGCTACGAGCGCAGGGCCGAGCACTTCTTGGCCTTCGCCGGCATCGCTTGCACGCTGATCTGCTATCGCCGACTCATTGAATGAGATGAGCTCTTCGCTTTATATCACGCACCGACTTGTTGTGTGGTTCCTGTCCGGAAACCTCGGCGAACCTCGATCAGTCAGTTGTGCCGCGCGGGATGCCGGGTCTTGCTGACCGGCATCCCACGCGCGTCAGGATTGAATGCTACTTGACGACTGTTTCGTTGGTGACCATCACGCCGACGTTGGAGAAGTCGATGAACTTCGACTCGTCGGGATTGACTTTGGTCTTGTAGTTCGCGGATGCGAAGAAGGAATCGTGGTCGTCCCAAGTATCGAACCAGATTTCGGTCAATCCGTCGTAGGCTGGATCCGGGTAGCCATCGGCCGTGATCGGATGCGAGACGGCGTACTTGCGCACGTACTGTTCCGTTTCGGGGATGGAAGTGAACAGGGGCGCATGCCTGTCGCGGTGGTAGAGCTGGAAGTCCTCGACTGTCATGCCGGGTAGGCGGTTGATGAGGAAAGCGAACTTGATCATAAGGGACCTTGGAGGTGAGTCGGTTTCTGGAACCGAGGTGTAGTGGACGCACCGGTAGGCTAAACGGTGACATCAGTGTCATGGTCAAGAGGAGAGTCGATGCGGATCGGTGAGGTCGCAGAACGAGCAGGGGTCAGTCGGCGGTCGCTGCGGTACTACGAGCAACAAGGACTCATCGAGGTTCGCCGGTCGCCGAGTGGCCAGCGTCTTTACGAGGAGGATCACGTTCGTCGTGTCCGTCTGATCCAGACCTTTTACGCGGCCAAGCTCACCAGTGCAACGATCGCCGAGTTGATTCCATGCATGGAGCGTTCTCCTTCACGGTTGGTGGCTCAGCGCGCGCAAGTGGTAATGGAACGTGAGCGCGGTCGGTTGAGTGTCGCCGTGAAGGAGCTGTCGGCGGCCGTGGCGGCGCTTGACGGACTCATTGAAGCCACGGCTGCACATCAACCAGGGCTCCGGAGTTCTTGCGATTCGGATCCAGGCGAGCTGATTGCGGTCGATGCCTCGGAGAGCGAGGGCCTTGGTCGGGTTCGGGTGCGCTCTGCGTCCTGAGCAAGGTTCTTCACCCTGCGATGGCCGGCGCTTGACGAACGATGTCGCTCAGAGCGTGTTCGGGGAGAGTCAGGAGGCGAGGTTCCTGCCCATCTGTACCGGACCTTGCGCCGGGGAGCGCACGCGGAGCATTTCAGGACCCGGACGGGGATTCGCGCCTCGCCTTTTCGACTCCGCGTACCCCGGTCGCCCTGAAGTTTTGCGGTACACCCGGCAGGGTTCGAACCTGCGGACATCTCTTCTCCGGCCGGTCAGCCTCCACGTCTCCCTCCCACCGCACCGGGTGTCGCACCCCCACCGGGCTGTGACGGCAGAGCGGCCCCCTCGTGTGCGGCGGCACTGCTCGTGGAGGATGCCACAGGGGTGCGTCCGTTCCGCCCGGCGGGCGGAACGGACGCTGCCGGTCTATTCCGTTCCGACCGCGTTCGACCAGAGGGCCGGCGCGTCGTCGGGCGCCGCGGGCCGCGCCCCGTGGATCAGGACGGCCTCGACGTCGTGGAGGATCCACCACACGCTGAGGACATCGGTGACGTACCATCCGGCGAACTCGACCTCTGCGGCGATCGCGCCGGAGGTGCCGAGCAGCGGGCTGTCGAGCGCGGAGAGCCCTTCGCCGTGGGAGTCGTCGACCAGTCCGAGCACGACGTCCGCTCCGTGCTGGTCCAGGTTCTCCTCCGAGACCTCGACGTACCCCCACTCGGACGTGCCGGACTGCGCCTCCGGCCGGTCGAGTCCCAGGCGCGCCAGCATCACGCCGAGCAGCGTGCTGTCGTCGTAGGCGTAGAAGACGGTCGGGAACCTCTGCACCACCGACACCGTTCGCCCGGAGTGGCCGGCGGCCCCGATCCGTGTCGCGAGCGCCGAGACCGCGGAGTCGACGCGGTCGAGAGCCTCGGTTGCCCGGTCCTCGTGTCCGGTGACCGCGCCGATCAAGGAGGTCTGCTCGTCGATCCCGGCCCCGTCCTCGATGAGCACGACGGGGGCGATCACCTCCAGCTGGTCGAGCAGCGCGCGGTGCTCGGGGTGGTCCAGTCCCACGATCAGGGACGGCGCGGCGCCGGCGACGAGCCCGGGCCTGTGCGGCGCGACGAGCTCCACCCCCGCGTCCTCGACGATCCGTTCGCGCATCTCCTGCCCCGTGTGGGTGGTCGCCGCGTGTTCCGGGACGACGCCGACCGCCAGGAGGCTCAACGCGGTGAACACGTCCAGTGCCCAGATGTCCCGGTCCGTCACGGGTACGTCGGTCTCACCGTTCGCCGACCGCACCGTCACGGTGGGCCCCGGGGCGTCCGGACCGCCGGCGGGCGCCGGTGCGCATCCGGTCGCCCACAGGACCGCGGCCGTGAACGCGGCGCCCAGCGTCGCCGCGCGGGCACGTCCCCCCGGTGATGGGTGCGGCGGCGCGTAGCCCGCCCTCTCCCGCCCGGGAGGGAGGGAGACGGCGGGGACGGGGGGCGGGGGACGGTGTTCCATGAGGGCTCCTCTCGGCAGGGGCCTGTCTAGGAGTGGCCGGCGATGCGCCAGTGCCGTGCCCGCTCGTACTGGCTGCTGATGCGGGCGAACGCCCCGCCGGTCCGCCGCAGCTCCCCGGGGGAGCCGGTCTCGTCCACCTCTCCGGCGTGGAGCGAGACCACCTGGTCGGCCGCCGCCAGTGTGGCGGGACGGTGGGCGATGACGATGACCGTCCGGTCGGGGTCGGCGCCGAGGTCGGTGATCGCCCGGGCGACCGCGGCCTCGTTCTCGGGGTCGAGCGCGGAACCGGCCTCGTCGACGAGCACGATGCGCGCCCGTTTGAGAACCGCCCGGGCGATCGCGACGCGTTGGCGCTCGCCCCCGGACAGCCGCGCGCCTGCCTCTCCCACCCGCGTCCTCCACCCGTCGGGAAGGCGCTCGACGACCTCGTCGAGCCGTGCGGCCGCGGCCGCCTCCGCGAGCTCGTCCCCGGTCGCCTCCGGCCGGGCCAGGCGCAGGTTGTTCTCGATGGTGTCGTCGAACAGGTAGACGTCCTGGAAGACGACGGCGATCTCGTCGAGCAGAGCGCTCGGATCGAGGTCGCGGACGTCGACGCCTCCGACCCGCACGTGCCCCGAGTCGACGTCGAAGAACCGGGCGATGAGCCGGGTCACGGTCGTCTTGCCGGAGCCCGAAGGCCCGACCAGGGCGGTGGTGGTGCCCGGCAGGCAGCGCATCGACACACCGCGCAACGCCGGGGCTTCACCGTTCGGGTACGTGAAGGTGACGTCGGAGAGTTCGACGGCGGCCCCCTCGACCGGACGCGCCGGGCCCGACGGAGCAGGCAGCGCCGGGACGGCGAGCAGCTCCTCGATACGGGCGACCTTGTTCGTCATCGCCCGCAAGGCGCCGATGAGGTCGATGAGGTTGCCGAGCGGTTGCAGGAAGCGCATGGCCAGCACCAGGAGGGCGATCGCCGGGGCGACCCCGAGGCTCCCGCTCAGCATGAGCCCTGCGACCAGGGCGAGGACCGAGGCGAAGCCGCACGCGATCACGCCGGTGTAGACGAAGAACGGGCGCCGTGCCCGGTCCATGCCGTCGCGGTAGGTTTCGCGGTGGTCCTCGAGCGCGGCGTGCATCCGGGGAGTGCCGTCGGCTCGGCCTGCGGCGCGCAGGACCGGCTGGGCCTGTCCGAGCTCGACCGCCCGGCCGGCGACCTCGGCCGAGGCGCGCTCCAGCTCGACCTCGGCCTCGGCCGTGATCCGCGCGGCGTGTCGCAGTGCCCGGACGGAGACCAGGGCGATCGCGCAGAGCAGCAGCCCGACGCGCCAGTCGACCGCGAACACCACGGCGACGACCGTCGCGGGCAGCAGCGTCGAGGTGATCACCGGACCGCCGATCGTGACGGCCAGCTGGGCCGCGTCACCCGCGTCGGCCGTCACCCCGCGCGCGATCCGTGCCTTGTTCTCGGCGGTGAACCACCCGAGCGGCAGGGTGCTCACGTGGCGCATCAACCGCTTCCGCAGGCCGGCGGCGAGCGCGCCGGCCGCGGCGAAGCCAACCGGGTCGGCGACGACGCTCAGCACCGCGTACAGGACCGCGCCGACGGCGCCGGCGACGAGCCAGGGCGCGGCCGCGGCGAGATCCGGCTCGGGGCGGACCACCGCGGCCAGGACGGGGACGAGCAGGCCGAGGAGCAGGCCTTGGAGGACGGACCGCGCCGCGGTGAGCAGCCAGAGGCGGCCCAGCAGCCGTGGTTCGGGCCACAGCCTGTACAGGCGGCGGATCATGCGGGTACCCCTTCCTGAGCGGCCCACATGCGGGCGTAGAGACCGTCGAGTGCGAGCAGTTCGTCGTGGCGGCCCCGCTTCACGAGCCTTCCGCGGTCGACGACGAGCACCTGGTCCGCGCCCGCGATCGTGGTGAGGCGGTGGGCGACGACGATCACCGTCCTGTCGGTCGCCAGAGCGGCCAGCGCGTCCTGGACCGCGGCCTCACTGTCCGGGTCCAATGCGGCTGTCGCCTCGTCGAGGACCACGATCGGAGCCCCCGAGAGGATCGCCCGGGCAATGGTCAGCCGTTGGCGCTCACCGCCGGACAGACCGCCTCCGGCCGCGTCGAGCAGCGTGTCGTACCCCTCGGGGAGCCCCTCGACCACGTCGTGGACGTGGGCGGCGACCGCTGCCCGGCGGACCTCCGCGTCGGTGGCGCCGGGGCGTCCGATCCGGATGTTCTCGGCCACGCTGTCCCGCAGGAGGGCGACGTCCTGGAACACCAGGGACATCGACTTCAGCAACTCGGTGGACGGGATCTCGCGGACGTCGACGCCGCCGATCCGGATCGCACCGCCGGTCACGTCATAGAAACGGGGCAGCAAGCTCGTGAGCGTCGTCTTGCCCGCCCCCGACGGCCCGACGATCGCGGTCACCCGGCCCTGCGGGCAGACGGCGCTGAAGCCCTCGACCGCGTCGGCCGCCCCGCCGTAGGAGAACGACACGCCGTCGAACTCGACGCCGAAGGCGCGCGGCGTCTTCGGGTGTCCGGGCTCGGGCAGAGGAGCCCGGGACAGCAGCCGCTCGATGCGGGCCGCCCCCATCCTTCCCTTGCGCACGCCTTGGGCGGCGGACACGGCGGGGATGATCGATGTCGGCAGGCCGACCGCGACGATCAGGAACGCGATGAGGTCCGCCGCGGTCAGCGCTCCCCGGGAGAGCAGGGCGAGTCCTGCGGCTGTCACGACGGTCAGCACGGCCATCTCCGAGCCGAACAGCCGCGTCGCGGCCGAGCTGTACCGCACCTCGGCGACCCACGCCGCGAAAGCGTGGGCGTACTCGTCCACGGCGTCGTCGAACCGGCGCAGGACGCGCCCCCCGGTGCCGAACGCCTTGACGACCTGGATGCCGTCGGCGTACTCGACGCCTGCGGCGCTGATGCGGCCCTCGGCCGCGACCAGCCGGTCCATGTGGGCGGTCATCGACCGCATCGAGACGCGGTAGCACAGACCCGTCACGGCGAGGACGCCGAGGACGACCAGTGCCAGGGGCGCGTCGACCACGAACAGGTACGCCGCCCCGACGGCGGTCACGGTGACCGCGCCGGTCAGCTGCCCGAGCGCGTGCGCGATGACCTCGTGCATCTCCTCCAGGTCACCGGTCATCGCGCGCTTGACCGCACCCGAGCCCCGGGTCCTGAACCACCCCAGCGGCAGTGTGCCCAGACGGCGTACGATCCTCACCCGCAGGGTGTGCAGGATCTTCGCGTCCGCGTAGTGGCCCAGGCGTGAGGACTGCACGAGCAGGAGCAGCCACAGCGCTGCGCCGGCGGCCCCGACCGCGACCCAGGTCCGGACGGTGGAGGCCCCTCCCTCCGGGGCTTCGAGCATGAGGCGCCCGATCTCCGCGGCGGCGACGTAGGGCACGATCCCGGCCGCCGCGGACAGCGCCGACAGGGCGCCGCAGGCGACCAGGCGCCACCGGACGGGCGCGAGCAGTCGTGCGAGGGCGCCGGGTCCGGCGAGGCCGGGCTGCCGTTCGTCGTCCTCGGGGGGCTCCGTCGCGGGTCCCGTGCGGGAGCCGGTGGCCGTGCTCATGATTCCGCTCCCCCCGCGATCGCCGCCGTGTGACTCGTCGACTCCACTCCGCGTCCCATACGCCCCACCCCTTCCAACCAGAATCACTGAGGTTTGCCTAACCTAAATCTTGATTCCTGAAGGCGGCGTGATGTCAAATGGACGGCATGGGCAATGCATCCGGGATCCCCATCGGCGAGGCTGCGGCTCTCTACGGACTCGCGCCGTCGACACTGCGCTGGTGGGAGGCCCGACGGGTGCTCCCCGAACCGCCGCGCGTCAACGGACGCCGGGTCTACACCGAGGCCGATCTGCGCCGCGTCGGCCTCGCGTACCTGTGCAGCGTCACGGGGGCTATGCCGCTGGAGCAGGTGGCCGTGGTGACCAACGGGGCAGGGAACGCGGAATGGCAGAGAGCCGTCATCGAGCAGGCGGCGGACATCGAAAACAGGATCGGGCGACTGCGGAGTGCGCACGCGTACCTGCTCCACCTGCTCAAGTGCCCGGACGACGACATCCTCGCGGAGTGCCCCCACCTCGACGGCGAACTGGCGAGGCACACGCCGCGCGGGAGTGTCCACGCGGGAGGGACGGAGGGCGCCGCCGCCCCGCCGGGTCCGGTCCGACGCCCGGCGCCGGGCCGCCGACTCCATGACGAAAAGGCCTTCCGGCGTGACGAAAGGGGCAGAGCGGCGGGCCTGTGCGCGGTCTGCGCCGAACCCGTTGTCCAGCCGGCCCACGGCCGACGCCGGCGGTACTGCTCCCGCGCGTGCCGGCAGCGGCGGTACCGGGAGCGGGCGGCCCGGCGACAGGTCGGCCCGCCCGCTCCGCAGGCGACCGCCCTGCCAGATCCCGGATCCCCCCGGTAGGACCGGTGACGGCCGTCCGCCCGGGACAGGGGGAAGACCCCTGTCCCGGGCGGACGGAGCGGGCCCGTGGTGGCCCTGCGGCGTGCCGGCCCGGGACGGTCAGCCGTGGGCCCCGGCCTTCGGCCTGTCGGGGGAACCGGGGGCGTCGCTGCCCTCGGCGATGCCGCTCAGCACCTCGGAGGCGGCGAGCTCGTCGCGCGCGGCGAGCCGGTCGAAGCCGGTGACCGGGGGGTAGACGTAGCGGCCCAGGGTCGCGATGAGGATCGCGCCGATGACGAGGATGCCCATCAGGACGGGGATGACGGGGTCGTAGGAGCCCAGCAGGTCGTAGCCCAGCCCGAGGAGCAGCGGCCCGAAGGCGGTCCCCAGGAGGAACGCGGCCTGGACCACGCCCAGGATCCGGCCGAAGTAGCGCGTGCCCAGGTACCGGCTGATGAGCAGGGCGAGCAGATCGCCCTCGATGCCGAAGGCGATGCCGATGAAGGCGACCGCGACGGCGGCGCTGCCGAACGGCGGGTACAGGAAGAACATGCCCGCGATGGGGGCGATCATCACGATCGGGCCGATGACGGTTCCGGGCACGCGGTCGACGATGAAGCCGCCGGCCACGCGTCCCACCAGCGAGGCGAGGCCGAAGACGACCAGCAGGGCGGCCGCCTGCTCGGCGCTCAGCCCGCGGTCGGTCATCATCGGCACGAGGTGGACCTGGAGGCCGTGGACGACGACCCCGACCAGGCCCAGCCCGACAGCGATGCTCCAGAACTGCCGGGTGCGGAACACCTCGCGGACCGTCAGGCCGGGGAGCTGGAGGCTGACGTCGCGGCCCTCCACCCGCATCTCCTGGACGAGTCGTCCGCGGACGTGCCGTTCCGCGCGGGCGCGTACGAACAGGGTGACCATCGTGACCGACACCAGGACCGAGATCAGCGCCATCACGCCGTACGTCATCCGCCATCCGACGTTCTCGATGAGCGTTCCGGCCAGCAGCGGGGCCAGGGCCGAGCCCAGCCCGATGATGCCCGTCACCACGCCGACGGCGAGGGCGCGGTTGTTGTCGAACCAGCTCACCACCGCCCTGGTGGCGGGTACCGCCGTTCCGGCCCCGAAGAACCCCACGAAGAAGCACGGGATGAAGTAGACCCACTCGACCGGCGGCACCAGCCCGACCAGCGCCATCGAGGCCGCGAACAGCACGAACCCCGGCACGAGGATGTAGCGCGCGGCGAAGCGGTCCACGAGCTGCGCGACGATGATCAGGCCGATCGCCATCCCGACCGCCGCGACCGAGAACGCCCCGGTCACGGTCGTGCGGCTGAAGCCGGTCTCCTCGACGATCGGCAGCACGAACAGGCCGATGGTGGCGAGGTACATCTGGGGGCCGACGGCGTTGGAGGTGCCACCGCCGACCACCACCCACCAGGGGCTTCTCGGTCTCGTTGCGCGGGGGGTGACAGTGCTCATGCGGACTCCGTGGGTAGTGGGGCGGTCGTGCGAACGGCGGTCAGGCGGCGAGGAAGGAGACCTCGGCCAGTTCCTCGGAGACCTGCCAGACGCGCGCCGCCTCCTCCGCGCTGCGCAGCGTCGGGTACAGCCGCTGCTCGGAGGGCGGGCCGCCCAGCCTTCCGAAGCCGCTGGGGCTGTAGAGCGCACCCGGCTTGGAACCGGGGTCGGTCGCGGCCATCAGCGCGGGCAGCTTCGCCGACTCGAGGGTGCCCAGCAGGATCCCGCGGGCCGACAGGGCCCGGATCCGGCGGATGTGCGGGGTGTCCTCGTTGCGGCCGAGCTCGGGGCGGGCGGCCAGGAGGCTCGTGGGGGCCACCCCGGGGTGGGAGAGGTTGCTGGTGATGCCCCACCCGTGGGCCTTGCTGCGGCGGTCCAGTTCGAGGCCGAACAGCCCGAACGCGATCTTGGACTGGCTGTACGCGCGCATCCCGTCGTAGGAGTGATCCCAGTTGATGTCCTCCCAGTTGATGGAGCCGCGGCGCGCGGCGACACTGATCTGCGAGGTCACCCGTGCCCGGCCGGCGCGCAGCAGCGGCAGGAGCCGGCCGACCAGGGCGAAGTGGCCGAGGTGGTTGGTGCCGAACTGCAGCTCGAACCCGTCGACCGTGGTCTGGTGGTTCGGGGGCCGCATCACGCCGGCGTTGTTGATGAGGATGTGGATCGGGCGGCCCTCCTCGCGGAGCGTGTCGCCCAGGGCGGCGACCGAGGCCAGCGAGGAGAGGTCGAGGCTGCGGGTCGACACCCGCGCTCCCGGGTGGTTGCGGCGGATCCTCTCGACCGCCTTCTCCCCCTTGGCGGTGTTGCGGACGGGCAGGATGACCTCCGCGCCGGCCGCGGCCAGCCACTCGGCCATTCCCAGGCCCATGCCGTCGCTCGCGCCGGTCACGACCACCAGCTTCCCGGTCAGGTCGGGCACGGTGATGTCGATGGTTCGACGTGGCATTGCTCTGCTCCTCGGATAGTCGATCCCTCACGCCGGTCGGGGGCGTGGGAGGCGTCCGGGTGTTCCCCTCCGCCGGGGGCAGGGGCGGGCAGGGGTCGCCGGACCGCGCAGTCCGGGAACGGGAGGGACCGGTCACCGACCGCCCCGCTTCCGTTCCCGGTTCGCAAGACCGATCCTCGGTCCTCGGCGGGGGAGTAACCACGGCCTCCCGATCCCAGGCTCGCGGGTCCACCCCTCGGGCCGGCGGACGAAAGGGGGGATCGGCGGTCCGTGGCTACACCCCCGCCGAGGACGGTAGACACAGAGCATGACCTTGGAAGGAATGCTGTGATCGATCGCACCGGGCTGGCGGAGTTCCTCCGCAACCGCAGGGGGGCGCTGCAACCCGAGGACGTCGGGCTCCCGCGCGGGCAGCGCCGCAGGACCACCGGCCTGCGACGCGAGGAGGTCGCGTCGCTGTGCCACATGTCGACCGACTACTACTCCCGGCTCGAACGGGAGCGCGGGCCGCAGCCCTCGCTCCAGATGCTCGCCTCGATCGCCCAGGGGCTGCACCTGTCGCTGGAGGAGAGGGACCACCTCTTCCGCCTCGCCGGACACAACCCGCCCGCACGCGGCGGGGCCGGCGACCACGTCGGCCCCGGCCTGCTGCGGATCCTCGACCGCCTGGACGACACCCCCGCGGAGATCGTCACCGAACTCGGCGAGACCCTGAGGCAGACCCCGATGGGCGTCGCCCTCACCGGCGACACGACCGGGTACACCGGGCCCGCGCGCAGCGCCGGGTACCGGTGGTTCACCGACCCCTCCGTGCGGGACTTCTACGCCCCCGAGGAACACCTGTTCCTCACCCGCATGTACGCCTCGGGCCTGCGCCAGATCCTCACCCTGCGGGGACCCGACTCACGGGCCGCGCACCTGGCCGAACTGCTCCTCGACCGGAGCGAGGAGTTCCGGCGGGTGTGGGGCGACCACGAGATCGGTGTGCGCCCCCACGACGTCAAGCACTTCGTCCACCCCGAGGTGGGGCGCCTGACGCTGAACTGCCAGAGGCTGATCGAACCGGGGCAGGCCCACTCGCTGCTCGTCTACACCGCGGACCCCGGGAGCGAGAGCCACGAGAAACTGCGCCTGCTCTCCGTCATCGGGGCCCAGCCGCTCCACTGAGGCCCCGGCGGGCCCAGTCCCCGGCCGCTGCCGGGGCCCGGGGCCGCTCGCACGGCGCTTCCGGTCCTGCAGGTCCCGGGACGACAGGACGCCGGGCACCGGCGCACGTTGGCGGCGCTCCGGCCCGGCCGCCGGGTGCTCTCCCGGGCCGCGGGCCGCCGGTGCCGCCCGCGGGGGAGTCCCTCATCCGATGCGGTCGGCCATGAGCTCGCCGACCATGATCACCGTGAGGTTGGTGTTGGCCCGGGGGACGGACGGGAGGATCGACGCGTCGACCACGCGCAGGCCCTCGACCCCCAGGACGCGGCCCTGCGGATCGACCACGGAGGTCGGGGCGTCGGGGGCGCCCATCCGGCAGGTCCCGACGGCGTGCTGGGCGTCGGCGGCCGTGGACAGCAGGTGGTCGTCGAGCCGGTTGTCGTCGTCGAGGGCCCGGAACAGGTCCCGGTTGAGGCGCTCGACCGGCTCCGAGGCGATGCGCGCGACCTCGTCGCCGCGCGCCAGTTCCACCAGCTCCCGGATGCCCGACCGCAGGCGCGCGAGGTCCCGCACGTCGGAGAGCATCCGCTCGTCCACGCGCGGGTGCACCGAGGGGTCGAGGGAGGTGAGGGCCAGGGACCCGCGGCTGTGGCACTGGTTGAGCACGACCCCGAACGCGCCCGCGCCGTGGGGCAGGGCTGCCCCGGCCATCGACAGGATGTCCTGGTTGAGCGCCACGTACATCAGGTCGTGGGCCCGGGCCGCCGGGTCGTCGGAGGTGAAGCGCACGCAGACGTTGGTGTGCCGGTGGTCGGGGGAGGGCAGGGCGGCCTCCGCGGAGAGCGGGATCGTCACGCCGACCATCGGGTGGTCCTGGAGGCCTTCGCCCACCGGCAGGTCCTGGCGCACCGCGAGTCCCAGCTCCCGCAGCTGACGCGCGGGCCCGATCCCCGACCGCAGGAGGATGGCGGGCGAGTGGACCGTCCCGGCGCTGAGGACGACGAGGTCGGCGTGCTCGCGCGCACGGACCCCGCCCGTGACCGCCTCGACGCCCACGGCGCGGTCGCCGTCGAAGAGCACCCGGTCGACCGTCGAGCCGCCGCGGATGGTGAGGTTCCTCCGGCCGCGGGCGGGCTCCAGGTAGGCGTCGTTGGTGCAGACCCGTCGCCCTCCGCGGGAGTTGACGGGGTAGGGCGAGACGCCGCTCGCCCCGGGCGCGTTCACGTCGGCGCTCCAGACGTGGCCGGCGGCGAGGGAGGCCGCGCTCAGGGCGGCGTCGACCGAGCCCCAGTCGCCCTCGGGCGTGCGGTACACCGGGATCGGTCCGCCGCGGCCGTGGTAGGGCTCGTCGCCGAACCGCTCGTCGTCCTCCAGCCTGACGAAGAAGGGCAGCACGTCCCGGGGGGACCATCCGTCGCAGCCCTGGCCGGCCCAGTCCTCGAAGTCGTCCATGGGGGGACGGATCGCGATCTGGCCGTTGACCGCGGAACTGCCGCCGACACCCCGCCCCCTCAGGAAGGGGGTCGCCGGCTGCCTCTCGGTCCGGGCGGCGTTCAGGCCCGACCACACCAGCTCCGCGCCGGCCACCGGGTCGAGCAGCGCGGGGACCGGGTTCGGCGACCGCCACACCTCGGGCATCCGGTCCGACGCGTAGTCGGGTCCGGCTTCGAGGAGCAGCACCCGCCTCCCCCGGGCGGACAGCCGGTCGGCCAGGACGGCCCCGGCCGAACCGGCGCCGACCACGATGACGTCCCAATCGTTCACGCTCATGTCGAACCTCCTGGTGTGAGGGGGCGCCGTCCCCGGGGCGCGCCGGGCGGTCGGGGACGGCCGCCGTTCACGGCGCGCCTCCGCCGCGCGGGCCCCGGCCGCGGACGGGATGACCGCGGCGACCGATGAGAGGGCCCACGGTCCCTGCCGACGCGCGGGTTCCGCCCCCGATCGCGGACGGGAACCAGTCAAGACCGTGCCGTAGCGGCACACTCAACCCCGGACACGCGCCGTGTTCCCCGGATCACGCCTGCGCCGGTCCCGGCCGGAGCGGCGGGCGGCGGGCGTCCTGCCGACGTCGAGGCCGGCCGTTCCGAGGTGGTGCCGCTCGATGAGGCGATGGGTCGGCTCGGACTGACCGAGGAAGACCTGGACGGCCAGTGACCCCTCAGCCCTACGAAGCGGCCTTCGAGGACCAGGCGCTCAAGCAGCTCGCCGAGCTCGGCAAGCCGGTCCGGACGCGGATCTTCCGCACGGTGCGGGAGCCGGCGGCGGACCCGCGCCCGGTGGGGAGCGTCCCGCTGAAGGGGACACCGATGCCTGCTTCGCGGGTCCCACCTCCGAGAGGGGGAAACGCCCGCCCCGCGCTGACCAGCGTGACGTGTCCCGGTGGCACTGACCCGGGACTGACCCGGGGCGGAGCGTCCGCCCTGGCCGACGGCGAACCCGTCCGGACCCGCCCGCGGACGCCAGAGGAAGCCGGGGAGCGAACCTGGCGATCGACACCTCCGGAGCGGTGGTGGTGCGTCAGCACGCTGACGACGACCCCGCCCGCACCCTGCGCACCGACGCAGCCGGGGTCGTGGTCCGGAGCGCGCGAGGACCCATCGGCGCCCGTGCGCGCGGGGACGCAGGCCGTGCGGCCACTGCGCGGCGAGGCGGTCCCGGTGTCCTCCGCGACCCTCCCGGGACGCGGCCGGTGGCCGCGTCCCCGTGTCGAGCCGCTCCGCCGCCGGGGCCCGGAGCGGCCGGGCCCCGGCGGCGCGGTCCTGTCCTCCCGGCACCGGCGGATCGGGCGGGGCGCCCGTGGGACCGGGGCGGTCAGTTCCCGGGGAAGGCGATCTTGATCAACTCCTCCCGGGGCGGTCCGTACTCGCGGAAGACCCCCTCGAACACCGAGCAGGTCATGAGGGCGGGGGTGCGGATGCCCCGCATGGTCATGCACAGGTGCTCGCCGCGGCCGATGACGGCGACGTCGTCCGTCTCCGTCACCTTGGCGATGTCCTCGGCGATGTCGCGTACCAGGCGTTCCTGGACCTGGAGGCGGTGCGCGTGGCGGTGGGCGATCCGGGCGAACTTGGACAGCCCGAGCACGTGGTCCCCGGGCTTGTACGCGATGGTCAGGACGCACGAGAACGGCAGGAGGTGGTGTTCGCACAGCGACCACACGGTGATGTCCGAGATCATGACGATCTGCCCGTCGGTGCGCAACGGGAAGTGCGTCTCGACCCGGCCGGCCTGGTAGTTGCTGAACTCCCGCCACCACCGGGCGAACCGTCGCGGGGTGTCCTCCAGTCCGCTCCGGTCGGGGTCCTCGCCGATCTCGACGAGGAGTTGCCGTGCCACGCTCTCCAGCGGATCGCGCACGGTGGACTCCTGAGGAAGGTCTGCCAGCGTCATACGCCTCTCCGATCGCCCCACAACGTGATGTGCAGTCTGGTGGTCAGGTTCCAACCGCGTGCCAGGACGGGGTCCCGGATCTGGGCGAGGGACCGGTCCAGGGCGTCCTGGGTCCGTCCCTCGGGCATAATCCAGACCGAGCCGATGCCGTACTGCTCGACGACCGCCCCGACCTCGTCGAGGTCGGCCTCGGTGCGGCACACGAACTTGAACGCGGTCCCCGGTACCGCGGCCAGTGCCTCCAGGGACCGTCCGACGATGCGCTTGCGCAGCGGGTCCCCCGAGTGGGCCAGCTTCGGCGACACGTTGAACCGCGCCAGCTCCGCGAGCCGGGCGTCCGGGGCGATCGTCCCGTTGGTCTCGATCTCGACGTCGTGCCCCGAGTCGCGCAGGTCCCGCACCAGCGGGTAGAGCCTGGTCTGCTGGTTCAGCGGTTCGCCTCCGGAGACGACGATCAGCGGAACCCCGTAGGCGACCAGGCGGTCGCGGACCTGCGTGTAGGGGATCTTCTGCAGTTCCTTCTTGGGGTCGTAGGCGATTCCGGTATCGCCCTTCCCGGTCCAGTCCCAGGTGTAGGGAGTGTCGCACCAGCTGCAGGACAGGTTGCACCCGCCCAGCCTGACGAAGGCGCAACGACGTCCCAGTGAAGGCCCTTCCCCCTGGAGGGTCTAGTGGGGCCGAAGATCTCGTTCACCACGAGATTCGGCGTGTCCATGGCCTCACCCCCTTCCGTGTTCGAGCGAGAAGCCGTGCTCATGGCCTGTACACCGCCCATGTCCTGACCGTCCCCGGGACGCGTGCCGCGCCCGGTTCCGGATAGCGGGACGCCCACCGTCCGGACACCCGGCGGCGCGGGTCGCGCGCCGTGGGGCCGAGGGTGAGGGCGTCGTTCGGATACCGGTGGTCCAGTTCCTGGCCCGCCCGGTGGGAGGACTTCCGGAGGCCGCCGCGGTCCCGTGCGGCCCCCGCGCCCGGTGCTGCCGCGCCGGCGGTGAGGGCCGGTCCCACGGCGTGGTCACGGCCGCGGGGGCGGGTGCGTGTGTGGTCCGGTCCCGGGCCGCCGGGTCGGCGGCCCGCCGGGAACGCGCACCGTTTCGAGAAACCGAAGGGCATGGATGAACCTCCCTGACTTCGAGGATGGGCGCGACGCTCCCCAAGCGCATCACGGTCACCACCGAGAGATCTGCGGAGCGCCGACGAAGGATGGTCCGCGGCCGGCTCCGGCGTCCCCGCGGGCCGGTCCGCCCCGGGCCCCGGGCGGGGAGCCCCCGGGCCCGCGCGCCCCCCTCCGCTCCCGGGCCGCGGGACCCGGGGGCGTCCCGCGCACACGCGTCGGGGCCGTGGCACGACGTGCCACGGCCCCGACGCGCGGTCTCGCGCGGTCTCGCCCGGCTCGGCTCGGCCCGGGCGGGCCGGTCAGGAGGCCCCGGGCGGCGTCGCGGAGGGGCGGGTCCCGACGCCCGTCCCGGCGGCGGACCGCTCCGTGCGGGGAGAGGTCAGGGCGCGGCGAAGCGCGCGTCGCCGTCCAGGTACTCGGTGGGGTCGGTGAGTCCCGCCTCCCGGAACGCCTCGGCCCGTTCGTAGCAGGTCCCGCACGTCCCGCAGTGGATGTCGCCCCCCTTGTAGCAGGACCAGCTGAGCCCCAGCGGCGCGCCGAGGCGCACGCCGTGCCGGGCGATGTCGGCCTTGGACCACGTCATGAAGGGGGTCTCGACGCGCGGTGCGGTGAACCCCTCGTTGGCGACCGCCACCAGGTTGCGCAGCGCGTCGACGAAGGCCGGGCGGCAGTCCGGGTACACGAAGTGGTCGCCGGCGTGCATCCCGAGCGCCACCGTGTCGGCCCGGCGGGCCACGGCCATCGACACGGCGAGGTTGGCGAGCACGGCGTTGCGGTTCGGGACGACCGTGGCGCGCATGGCCTCCTCCGCGTAGTGCCCGTCGGGGACGGTCACCCGGTCGTCGGTGAGGGCCGAGCCCGTGAGCAGAGACCCCAGCCCCGACAGGTCCAGCACGTGGTGTTCCGCACCGTAGTGGCGGGCGATCTCCCGGGCCGAGTCGATCTCCTTCCGGTGCCGTTGCCCGTAGTCGACCGTGAGGGCCACCAACCTGAACCGCAGCGCCGCGAAGTGCGCCAGCAGTGTCGTGGAGTCCATCCCCCCGGACAACACCACGACCGCGGTGAAGGGGTCGCGCGCGGCATCGTCGTGGAACGCGTCCTGTGCTTCCATCGGCATCTCCATCCCCATGGGGCGGCTCGGAGCCGGGGCGGCGCCCGGGCCCCGGCGGCTGTCATGTGGTCACAGTGTCGTGCGGGCGCGACCCGGGCACATCACGGCCCGCGACCGAAATGTTCTCGCGCGGTACCGAAGTGGAGCCGGACCCGGTCAGGGGCCGCCGACCAGGATCTCCCACGTCCCGGGACCGCCGAGGACCTTGCCGAACTCGCCCCGGCCGGAGATGCCGAGCTTGCGGTAGGCGCTCGACAGGTGCAGCTCCACGGTGCGGCGGGTGATGTGCCGGTTGCCGGCGATCGTCTTGTTGGCCTGGCCCAGGAGCGCGTCGATCAGGATCTCCCGTTCGCGCGGCGTCAGGGCGAGGATGCCCCGCACCGACACGTCCTGCGGGGCCCGCCCCTCCAGGGCCACCAGCTGGAGGCGTACGCGGTCGGCGAGGTCGCGCGCCCCCCGGTCGACGGCCAGCCCCGCCGACCGGCTCAGCGCGGCCACCGCCTCCTTGTGCCGGCCCAGCCTCGCCAGCACCGTCCCCAGCTCGGCGGTGGTCCTCGCCGTCTCGAGGTCGTGCCCGGTCCCCTGGAGCAGGTCGACCGCCGAGTGCAGCAGCTCCAGCGCCGCGGGGCCCCCGGAGAGCGAGCCCCACACGCGCAGTGCCCGCGCGCGCTCCTGCGGCGAGCCGGTCCCCTCGGCGAACTCCAGCTGCCTGCGGGCGACCCGCAGCGCCTCGTCGCGCGCCCCCGTCTTGGACAGGAGCACGGCCCCCTCGCTCCGCCAGCAGAGCGTCCCCGGCCCCGAGGCCCCCGCCTCCTCGCGGCGGCGGACGATCCCCAGCAGCTCCTCGGCGCCCTCGGTCAGCTCACCGGCCCTCACGCGCAGCCTCGCCCGGGCGAGCGGGACGTCGGCGTCGTACCAGGCGGGCGGCACGTGGCCCTCGTGGTGGTGGCGGCGCAGCAGGGCCTCCGCGCCGGAGGGGTCGCCCAGGTCGAGCTGGACGTTGGCCAGCAGGCCGACGAGGCGGGTCCGGAACCGGCCGTAGCCGTGGCCCGCATGGGTCGGCAGGTCCGACAGCCGCTCGGTGAGCACGTGCCGTGCAGCCTGGAGGTCGCCCGCGGCGTAGTGCCCGGCGGCCTCGGCGAGCTCGACCTCCGCACGCACCCAGCGGGGGAGGCGGTCCAGGTCGTCGACGAGCGCGCGCCGGCGCGCGAACGCCTCGGCCCGGTGGCCGCAGCCGACGAGCACGGACAGCGCGGCGGGGAGCGCCGCAGGGTGCAGCAGGAGGTCGTCCAGGTCGTGGTCCAGGGCCTCGCGCGCCTCGGCGAGCGCGACCGCGGGCGCCCCGTCCAGCTGGTGCGAGGCCAGCGCCCCCATGGCCGTGGCGGCGGGAGGGCGCGCCGCGTCGCCGGCGCCGCGGGCGCCCGCGGCGGGGGCCGTCGGCACGGGCGCCATGGACCGGCCGTAGGCCAGGAAGGACCGCGGCCAGTCCTCGCGCTCCGTGCCGGCGACCACGTCCCGCACCGCGTCCAGGACGGCGCGCTCGTCGTCGCGGCGGTCGTCCTCGCACAGCGTCGCGCCGATCAGGCCGAGCAGCCGGCGGCGGACCGACGCGTCGGCGGTGCGGCCGAGTATCTCCACCGCGGCGCGCAGCCCCGTCCGCCGGTCGAGTGCGATCCGGGCGGACGCGAGTTCGGGCGCGACGCGGGCCCAGGCCTCCTCGGTCCCGGCCTGGGCGGCGTACTCCAGGTAGCGGACCCGGTCCCGGGCGGACGTGTCGGGGGCCCGGGCGGCCGTGATCATGGCGGTCGCCGACCAGGGGGTGTCCAGGGGGACCGTCGACGCCGCCAGGTGCCGGGCCGGCCGCTGCCCGGCGTCGCGGCGCCGGTGCAGGAAGGTGGCGGCGGCCAGGTGGGCGGCGTTGCAGCTCATCACGGTCATCGAGCCGAGCAGTGCGGTGCCCAGCAGCGGGTGGCGGAGCGCCACCGCGTGGTCGTCCGTGACGAGGCGCATCCGCACCAGCAGGTCGAGCGTGGCCAGCGTGTCCTCCAGGGGGGTGCCGCTGAGGCGCGCCACGAGCGCCGGGTCGGCCTCGCCGGAGGTGGACGCCACGACGATCGCCTCGGCCACCCGCCGGGCCCGGTGGTCGACGCGGTTGGCCCGTCCGATGACCGCCTCGGCCACCGAGGGGATCACGGCCTCGCGCAGTGCGGCCGCCGTGCGGGGAGGGACCGCCTGGGCCCGTATCCAGTCGCCCACGGCGCCGACCATGAACGGGTTGCCGGCGGTGATCCGGTGGCACGTGTCCACGAGGCCGGCGTCGGGGCGGCGGCCGAGCCGCTCGTGCAGCAGCGCGCCTGTCTCCCGCACCGACAGGCCGGTCAGGGTGGCGGTGCGGGCGCCGAGCAGCAGGTCCGCGAGCTCGGAGGGCGCCACGGGGGGCTCGCCGCTCCTGGTCGAGGCGACGAGGGTCACCGGCAGGTGCGCGACGTCCCGCAGAGCGTCCCGGAGCCGGACGAGCGAGGCCGGGCCCGCCAGGTCGACGTCGTCCAGCGCGATCAGCAGGGGGGCGTCCCGGGTCAGCGACTCCACCAGCTCCCGGAACCCGGCCGGTACGCCGTCCGAGGCGGGTTCCCGCACGGGCGCGCCACCCGGGTCGACGCGGGCCCGCGGGAGCGCGTCGGCGCCCTCCGACCCCAGCGGCTCCGGGGGGCGGTGGTCGGCGGCCAGCCGGAGCAGGTCGTCCGCGAGCGCGGCGACCAGCCGGTTCGCGTGCCGGGAGCACGCGATGTACGCCGCGCGTCCGTCGTGGCCCGGTGCGGGACGGCACACCGAGGCGAGAAGACTGGTCCGTCCCACCTTGGCCTCCCCCGTGACCACGTGGGAGGTGAGCCCCGTGCGCCTGCTGTGGTGGTGGGCCGACCGCAGTCTCGCGACCAGCTCGGCCCTGCCCGCGATCTCACCGTGCCGTGTCGGCGTGTCCAGCATCGTCGTCCTCGTGATCGGAGAAACCGAACCGATGGAGCCCCCGTCGGGGCCGTGGGCCGGGGCGGACGGAGGCGTCCGCGCCGCCCCGGCACGGCTGTCGGGGGTCAGGAACCGGGACGGGCGACCAGGACCGCGCCCTGGTCGCCGATCCCGTGGGGGCGGGCGGCGAAGTGGCGCTCCAGGGCCGGCTCCAGGGCGGCCCTGACCTCGTCGGCCCCGGGGTGGAGCTGGTACCAGAAGTCGGTCAGCACGGTCGCCGCCTCCGCGGCGCGCTTCGCCGGCTCCTCCTCGGCGAAGCGGACCGAGGCCTCCGTGCGGTGCAGCGAGAACTCCCCGAAGCCCCGTTCGGCGAGGAGGCGGGCGGCCGTCGCCAGCAGGTAGCCGTGGTGGTCGCGGGGGTCGCCGGAGACGGGGGCGCAGACGTCGTTGAACAGCCCCAGGACCTCGCTGTCCGCTCCGCCGACGATCAGCACGATCTTCGCCTCCGGGGCGTCCGGGTCGCAGACCCGGACCATCTCCGTGACGGCCTTCCCGACGTCGTCGACGAAGGGGAGGACCCACGCGCCGTAGACGGCGTCGAAGGAGGCGTCGGGGAAGGGGAGGTCCTCGGCGGTTCCCGCGAAGACGCTCACCCCGGCTTCGGCGGCCTCGTCCCGCATCGACTCCACCAGTTGCGCGTGCGGCTCGACGGTGGTGCAGTGCCCGATCCGGGCGGCGACGGCGCGGGAGAGCTCCCCGATGCCGCCGCCGACGTCGAGCACGTGCCGGTTGGCGGCCATGAGGCTCTGGACGAGGGAGAGCTCCTCACCGCGTTCGAGCCTGGTCGCGAACCCCACCCATCCGTCGCCGGTCACCCTCCGCGGTCCGCGGAACCGGTCGGGCAGCAGGTCGCGGGGCCCCAGGGCGGGGTGCTCCAGGACCTGGGCGAGGGTGAGCCGCGTGTCCCCGGGTTCCCGGGGGGCGCTGCCGTGTGCCGGTGCATCCGCTCGTGCTTCGGTCATGCTCTGCGCACCTCTCTTAGCCGTGGGGGCGGGGGCCGTGTCCGGGGGAGTGCGGCCTTCTCCGCGGTCCCGTGTCGCCGGCGGCGCCGACCGCGGGCGGGAGCCCCCGTCCTCGAACGTCCCGGAACTGACCGTGCCGCCGTGTTTCGCCGGTTCCGGCGCCGACCGCATGGGGAGGTATCCCCGTGAGGTGGAGGGGAAAACCGCGGGGGTGGTGGAATTCCCCCTCCGATTTTTCGGCCCTCCGCGCGGAGGGGGCCGGAAAGGGATTTTCGCCGGTGGGAATGGCGTGCGGTCGATGTGTTTCCCGAGCGTGCGTGCGGAGGGTTGGAAACCGGGGGGTGGCGCGGCCTCGCGCCGACCTCGACCGAGGGCCCGTGTGGCAAGGACTGTCGCAGGTGGAGCCTGGGGCGCTGGTCCTGTTTGAGGCGGTCCGGGGGTCCCCTTTCCGGCTTCGCCGGAATACCCTTGTGCGGGAATCCCGGAGCGGACCCCACTGTCGAACGGAGACCCCGGTAAGCGGTGCGGTCGCCCGAAAGAGCGAAAATTTCGGGCTGTCCGTTGTTTTTCCCGGGCTGCCTCAAGAACAAATCGGTCTTCTTGTGTATATTGTCGGTCGAATTAAGCGGTGTATGGCAGGAAGGAAAGAGGGCTGACGCGTGCGGCGGCACGGAGAACCGGTCGTTCCGCGCGCGGCCCCGCCCCTCCGCCGCCCTCCGGCCGTGCGGGGCGGGCGCCGCCGGGGGAGCGCGGGCCCGGGCCGCGTCCGGTGCGCCCCGCGGGGGTCAGTCCCGCTCGCCCATGAGGGAGATCTGCTCGCTGACCGCCCGGAAGCCCTGTTCGAGGGCGCGCAGGTCCTCCATGCGCAGGCGCATGAGGATGTCGCTGCGGAACGGCCGGGCCACCACCAGGCGCCGCACGACCGCGGCGCCGAGGGGGGTGGCGTGGACCCGGCGGACCCGGTGGTCGTGCGGGTCGGTCGAACGCGTGGCGACGCCCTGGGACACGAGCCGGTCGAGCAGTCCGGACATCGACGCCATGGACACGCCGAACGAGGCGGACAGGCTTCTCCCCGTCGCCCCCTCCTCGGTGGTGACCAGGATCATGAGCACTCTGAGCTGTGGGAGCGTGAGGTCCATCGAGAGCAGGTGCTGGAGGAGGGCGGCCAGGACGGCCTCCTCCATGGATCCGTTCAGGGTCTCGATCTCGTTCACGATGCGTTCGCGCTCGTGTTCGCCCTGTTCAGGCACCTCTTGCGGCATACCGCCATGATAGGACGCCCCGCGCGGGCCACCCCCCGACTCCAATACTTAGGGTGATGCTAACCTTTTTGCGCACGGATCACAGACCCCTCCGTCGCAGCGTGTGACGAACGCCCCGATCCCCCGCGGAGGCCCGGGGGTGGCACGGCCACCCCCGTGAGGACCTCCGGCCCCGCGCCCGCCGCCCCGCTGCGACACGTCGGCAACGAAGTGAGGACGGCACATGACCACAGCCTCCGGCGCGACCTCGAACATCGACGACCAGATCGAGGAGGTCGACCTCGAAGCGCTCCGGGCCAGATACGCCCGGGAGCGCGACCGCCGCATCCGCCCCGACGGGGCGACCCAGTACCGCACGGCCGCCGGCGAGTTCGGCTACTACGCGAAGGACCCGTACACCCCGCGCACCGAGCGCGAGGCGCTGACGGACACCGTGGAGGTGCTCGTCATCGGCGGCGGGTTCGGCGGACTCACCACCGGAGCGCGGCTGCGGCAGGCGGGCGTCGAGTCCCTCCGGATGATGGACGAGGCGGGCGACTTCGGCGGGACCTGGTACTGGAACCGCTACCCGGGCATCCACTGCGACATCGAGTCGTACTCCTACATGCCCCTGCTGGAGGAGGTCGGCTACGTGCCCAAGTGGCGCTACGCCCCCGGGGAGGAGATCCGGCAGCACGCGGTGGCGATCGCCGAGACCTTCGGCCTGTACCGCGACGCGCTGTTCCACACGCGGGTCACCGGCCTGGAGTGGGACGAGCAGGCGGACGAGTGGGTGGTCGAGACCGACCGCGGCGACCGCATGCGCGCCCGGTTCGTCATCACCTCCTCGGGCACGCTCACCCAGCCCAAGCTGCCCGGCATCCCCGGCATCGAGACCTTCCGGGGCCACACCTTCCACACGAGCCGGTGGGACTACGGCTACACGGGCGGCGACCAGGAGGGCGGGCTCGACGGCCTCGCGGACAAGAGGGTCGCGGTCGTGGGCACCGGGGCCACGGGCGTCCAGGTCATCCCGCACCTGGGACGCGACGCGCAGCACCTGTACGTGTTCCAGAGGACCCCCTCCTCGGTGGACGTGCGCGACAACCGGCCCACCGACCCGGAGTGGGCGGCGTCCCTGCGCCCGGGCTGGCAGCGCGAGCGCATGGAGAACTTCCTCGCGATCGTCTCCGGCGAACAGGTCGGGACCGACCTGACCCGGGACGGCTGGACGTCGACGGCGCAGCTCCAGCGCAAGATGATCACCGGCGCGCTGGACACCAGCCTCCCCCCGGAGGAGCGCGAGAGGATCGACGAACTCGTCGACGCGCGGAAGATGAACCAGATCCGGGCACGCGTGGACGAGGTCGTCGACGACCCGGCCACGGCCGAACTGCTCAAGCCCTGGTACCGCTACATGTGCAAGCGGCCCTGCTTCAGCGACCACTACCTCCAGACCTTCAACCGGCCCGACGTCACCCTCGTCGACACCGCCGACCACGGCGGCATCACGCGCATGACCGAGGACTCGATCGTCGTCGGGGACACCGAGTACCCCGTCGACTGCGTCGTCTTCGCCACCGGATTCGACGTCGGCCGCTCCGGGGTCATGTCCGGCACGCTGCCGGTGCGCGGGCGCGGCGGGCGGGGGCTGCTGGAGTCGTGGAGCCGCGGGCCCAGCACGCTGCACGGCTTCTACAGCAACGGGTTCCCCAACCTCTTCCACCTGGGCCCGCTGCAGAACGCGAACTCCGTCAACTTCGCGCACATCCTGCTGGAGCAGGCCGAGCACATCGCCGCCGTCGTCGCGGAGGCCCGCAAGAGCGGCGTCCCCGTGGTCGAGCCCTCGCAGGAGGCGGCCGACGACTGGGGCAGGACCGTCCGGGAGACGGCGCACGACAACTCCGCGTTCCAGGCCGAGTGCACGCCCGGCTACTACAACCGCGAGGGGGCCGGCGTCCACGGCGGCTCCTCCTACAGTCCTGGGCCCGTGGCCTTCCACCGGCTGCTCGGCGACTGGCGGAGCAGCAGCATCGGCGACGTCCTGGGAGCGAAGCCGTGACCCGCCCGCCCCGTCAGAAAGGGAACCGTATGGAACCGCACCGCCACGCGGGACGACGCACGGTGATCGCCCGCGCGCTTCCGGCACTCGTCCTCGCGGTCGCGGCGACGGGCTGCGCCGACGCCGCCGCCACCAGCACGGACGGCGAGGGGGACCGGACGGCCGAGCTGCTCGTCCAGGTCACCTCCGTCCACGAGGAGACGGGGATGACCCTCCTGGAGGGGCCGACCTTCGCCCCCGACGGAGGCCTCCTGGTCGTCGACGTCACCGCACCCGCCGGGGAGCCCAAGGTGCTCAGGGTGGACACCGGGTCCGCCGAGGTGGAACCGGTCTTCACGCAGGGGGACGGCGCGTACACGTCGGCCCAGTTCAGCCCGCTCGACGACCGGCTGTACCTGACGGACTTCGCCGGGGGGAGGATCGACAGCATCACCCCGGAGGGGGAGGACCACACCACGTTCTTCTCCGGGGACGTCGACGGGACGCCCATGCAGCCGGACGACCTGGCCTTCGACGAGGCGGGGAACATGTACGTCAGCGACTCGACCGGGTTCGGCGATCCGGCCTGGGAGCCCCGGGGCCGGGTCGTCAGGATCGACGGGGAGACGGCCGAGGCGACCGTCCTGGCGGACGAGCTCCCGGCGCCGAACGGCATCTCGTTCAGGGAGGACTTCGGGGGCCTCTGGGTCGGCCAGTACGCCGCGAACCGCGTCGACCACTACGAGCTCGACGAGGACGGGACCTCGGTGGCGACCTCCCACGCCGCCATCCACTTCGACGGCGGCACGAGCCGGATCGACTCCATCGCCGTCGACGCCGAGGGCAACCTCTACCAGGCGGTCCACGGTCAGCCGAGCATCTTCGTGTACAGCTCGACGGGTGAGCACCTGGCGACGGTGAGCGTGCCGTCCGACGACGCCGAGGGCCTGGAGTCGGCGACCAACGTCGCCATCGCGCCGGGCACGACCGACGCGTACATGACCGTGAGCGGCGAGGACGGCGGGTTCGTCTACTCGTTCGAGGCCCTGGGGGAGGGGATCCGCCAGTCCAACGGGGGCTGACCCCCGCAGGGGCGGGCGCCCGCCCCTGCGGCTCCGGGACGCGGGCCGGGGCCTTCGCGCGAAGGCCCCGGCCCGCGTCCCGTGGAAGGGACTTTCGGTCCGGTTGGGCTTTCCGGGAACCTGGCGGGCGAGTCCGCCCGGTCGCCCGGTGGGTCGCCGCCCCGCGGCCCCGGTTCCTGGTGTGTGGTCGGCCGCCGGAACGAGGGGACTCGCATTCGGCCACCCCGCCTCCAGCGCCCGGCCGATGCCCGGCCTCAGCGGGCTGGGCCCGGTCATGTCGGCCACCCGCGACTACCTGCACTCCCTCAACGCCGAGCCGGCCTGCACGGGTGTCTGCGCCGGAGCCCCGACCATCGCGTCCCTGATCGACCGCAGCGAGGTGGCCGCCGCGGCCGGGGCCGCCCCGACTTTCGTCGGCTCCGGCCGGAACGGGGCCGACGTTCGGGGGCGGTCGTCCCGGTACCCCCGGCCGATGTCCCGCACCGGTCCGTTCCCTAGCGTGGTGTGGCACCAGGAAGTGGAACGACCGGAAGGAACAGGACATCTTGTCGAACAGGTCACAGAGCCGCAGCGGAGCGGGCGCGCGTATCCGGCAGGCGGGCCCCCGTGTCGCCGCCTCGGCGCTCATCCTGGCCCCCGCCCTCGCCCTGGCCGCCCCGGCGCAGGCCGAGCGGACGCCCGCATGCCTCGGTGAGGAGGGCGCCACCGTCGAGGAGGCGCGGATCACCGGAGAGGTCCCGCAGGAGATCCTGGCCAGATCCGGGTTCGCCGCGGACGTGGACCGCTTCACCGAGGAGCTGTGCGCGGCGTCCGGCACGGACGAGGCGGGCGAGATCGTCGCGCGCCACGCCGACGCGCTCTGGCGCAAGGCGGTGGACCGCGTCCGCGGGACCGGGGCCGTCGAGGGGGACCTCAGCGCCGGGGACGACCGGCCGCTCTACTGGGCGCGGCTCGGCATGACCTCGGCCCTCCACCGCTGGGAACCGGGCTTCGATCTGGCCGGGGCCGACCGTGAGGCTCTCGTGGCCGACATGGACCGCCGCTCCCGCGGCCAGGACGACGCCGGCTTCGCCGAGGACCCGGGCGGCCCCGGGGTGTCCCGCGTCGTCGTGACCGGGTTCGACCCGTTCCAGCTCGACAACGACATCCGCCAGGCCAACCCCTCCGGTGCGGCCGCCCTCGCCCTGGACGGAGCGGTGATCGAGACCGGCGACGGCGTCGCGGTCGTCGAGGCGATGCTCTTCCCGGTGCGCTGGCGCGACTTCACCGACGGCATGGTCGAGCACGCCCTCCTGCCGCACTACACCGGCGACCGGCCGGCCGACGCGGTCATCACCGTCAGCCAGGGCCGGGACGGCCGGTTCGACCTGGAGGCGCACAACGGCGCCTGGCGCGGCGGCGCCGCGGACAACGAGTCGGTCGGCACGCCGGAGACGGCCCCCATCCCCGACGGCGTCCCCACCGTCACCCCCCAGCCGCAGTGGTCCGACTCCTCCCTGGACCACCCGTCCATCATCGGGGAGACCGGCGGGGCGCCCTTCCCCGTGGTCGACAACACCCAGGTGACCGAGATCCCCGCGGGCGGGACCGCGCCGGTGGTGCGCCCGGACGGGCCCACGCCCGGCTCCGAGGCGCGGGCCGGCGGTGGGGGCGACTACCTCTCCAACGAGATCGCCTACCGCAACACCCTGCTGCGCGACGCCACCGGCCTGGACATCCCGGCCGGGCACGTGCACACGCCGATCCTGCACTTCGGGTCCGGCGGCGGCGTCACCGACCCCGAGTTCGAGGAGAACCGCGCGGCGATCGCCGGCCAGGTCGAGGACATCGTCGCGGCCGCCGTCCGGCCGTGACCGCCGGGGGCGGGCGTCCCCACGGGCGCCCGCCCCCGCGACCCCCTCAGGAACCGGCGGGCGCGCCCGCGCCGCGCAGGTGGGACATGCTGCCGTACAGGTCCTGGAGCCGCCGCACCTCCTCGGCGTCGACGAAGTGCGCGATGCCGCGGCCGTAGTCCTTGGCCGTCTCGACGGCGAACCGCACGGCGGTCTCCACGCTGCGCAGGTCGGTGGCCCCGGTGGCCGACCCGGCCACGGCGGTCTCGGTCACGATGGCCACGCCCACGACCGGCGCGGCGGTGGCCGTCGCCGGCTGCAGGATCGAGTTCACGTGGTAGACGCCGTTGCCGTACGGGGTGATGTCCTGCATGGTCAGCGGCATGACGACCGGGGCGCGGCCGGTGGTGCGGGAGACGATGTCCAGCAGGGTCTCCGGGACGCGGACGATCCACCCGTCGACCACGGCCGGGGTGATGGCGATGCCGTGGTGGTTGCACACCCGGTTGCCCTTGGTGGTGTCCACGGACAGGATCGCGTCCATGGCGGGCAGGACCTCGTGCCGGTTGCTGACGTCCTGGTCCACGACCGATCCCATGAACGGGACCGGGTCGTGGGGCTGGGTCGGGGCGTCGGGGTCGATGTGGGTGGCCACGACGACGTCGCCCGGGAGGGCGTCGCCCCGGCGGCGCATGTCCAGGAGCTTGGCGGCCGCGGCGACGGCGGTCAGGGCGCCGTCGCCGTCGCTGACGAAGCCGATCTGCTCCGGGCGCGCGCCCAGGCCGCCGAGGCGGCCGAGGATGCCCAGGGTGGGGGCCGAACCGCCCGACGACGCGCCGTCGGTGCCGGGGATCGTCACCCGGACGAAGTCGGTGGACCCCCCCTCGCCCTGGACGGTCTCGACGGCGACCTCGCCGTCGGCCGCCCCGTGGCGGCGCAGGTACTCCGCGACGGACGCCCCGTCCGCGGTCGGGGTGTCGAGCAGGTCGTGGGTCTCGATGACGTGGCTCCAGGACATGGGTGCCTCTCTCGGTCGGTGGCGGGCCGCCTGGCCCGGGCGGGCGGTACGACCGGTGCGGACACCGGTCGCGGCGGTCCTTCGGGACGGTGCCGGCCGCGCGTCCGGAGCGCGGCCGACGGGACTGTGGGGGACGGGCGTCAGCCGCCCGCAGCCCGTACGGCGGCCCGCGCCCCGGCGCGGACGGCGTCCACGACGGGGACGCCGACCTCGTCGGCGAGCCGGGCGTACAGGCCGATGGTGGTCATGCCGGTGCACGCGAACATCAGGGTGTCCGCGCCCATGGCGACCAGGCGTTCGGCGGCCTCGACCGAGGCGGCGAACCCCGCCGCGGTGGCCAGGTCGCGGGTGCGCCGCACGCCCTCGGGCACGAGCGCGGCCACGCGCGCGGACCCGAGCACGGCGGTGACCGACTCCGGGGTGCGCGTGGTCAGGTCCAGGACGCCGATCCGTGAGCCCAGTTCCAGGGCCCTGCGGGCCGCGGACTCCCCGGCGCCGACCACGGGGACGCCGACCGCGGCGCGCGCCCGGGACAGCCCCGGGTCCGCGGCGCAGCTGACGAGCAGCGCGTCCACGCCGTCCTCGCGCTCCATGCGCGCGGCCAGGCCGGCGACCTTGCCCGCGGCGAGGGCGAAGGTCGCGTCGTCGTGCACCCCGTCCGGCTGGTCGGGCAGGCACCGCGAGACGGTGTCCACGCCCAGCTCCTCCCGGATGACACGGCCGTGGTCGTCCAGCCGCTCCCCGTCGTCGGTGGTGACCACCCGGATGACGCCGATCCTCATACCGCCGCCTCCGCCCGCGCGTCGAGGGAGTCCAGGACCTCCGAAGCCAGGCGCACGCAGACCGACCGTGCCAGGACCACCGGCAGCCCCGAGGCGGCGGCCGCGCGGGCGCGCATCTCCTCCGTGTAGCCGATGCAGTCCAGGGCCAGGAGGTCGGCGCCCCCCTCCGCGAGGCGCCGCGCGGAGGCGGCGAGCTCCTCCGGGGTACCGGTGTAGGGGGAGCAGGCGTCGGTGAGGACCCGCGCCCCGGAGGGGAGGCGGCGGCCGAACTTCGCCTCGGTGTCCGCCCGCTGCTCGGGCAGGGGGCACACCACGCCCACGCATCCGGTGTCGCCGAGCAGGGCCGCGGCTCCGAAGGCGATCAGCCGGTCCGGCACGAAGAGCGGCTTGGAGTGCTCCAGCTCCGGGAAGGCGCCGGTGCAGGCGAGCAGCACCGCGTCGACCTCGCGCTCCAGGTCCGCGAGGACGCCGGGAAGCCGCTCCATGACCAGTGACTCGCCCAGGACGACGGAGGAGCCGTCGGCCAGGCGGGTGGTGAGGGCGTGGTCGTCCGGCGCGACCGGCCGCGCCTCGATCTCGGCGCGGGTGAGGCCGTCGAGCACACCGCGCTCGACGACGACGGCCTCCGGGACCAGGGCGGTCAGCTCCGGCGTCAGGTCCGGGCGCGGCGCCTGGCCGATGGTGAGGACTCCGAGGCGTGTCATGGTTCCTCCGGGTTTCAGCGGCTGAAGATGGTGCCGACGGAGTGGACGGAGTCGCCGGCGATGAGGCCGGCGCCGACGAGGGCGATCTCCTGCTCGCCCTTCTCGCCGCGGCGGCGCTCCCACACGAGGCGGATCGCCAGCCCGGCCAGGACCAGCCATCCGGCGTTGGGCGTGGCCACGAGCAGGCCGGTGGCGAGCAGCACGCCCATCTGCCGGCGGGGCCCGCCCAGGAACTGCACGACGGCGCCGGGCACGGCCCACAGCGCGAGCTGGAGCAGGACGGACGGGTCGGTCAGGCCGGCCTCGATGGTGTCGGCGTAGACGATCGAGGTCGGCGGCACGGCGCCGTCCGCGAACAGGCCCTGCCACAGCAGCGCGACCATGCCGATCGCGACGGCGAACCCGATCATGGAGGAGAAGAGCTGCTGGCGGCGCCCGTCCAGCTCGTACGCGGTGTAGGGGCGGCGGTCGCGGCGCAGGACCCAGCCCGCCTTGAAGTCGTAGCCCATGTCCGCGAAGGCGGGGCCGGTGGCCGCGCAGTAGCCGACGAGCAGGGCCAGCGGGACCCCGGGGATGCCGAGGGCCAGGCCCAGGATGAGGAAGATCAGGGTGACCGCGAAGGCGGGGAACCAGCCCGCGTGCATGGCGGCCAGGCCGACGATGAGCTCGTGGACCAGGGCGGCCACGGCGGCGAACAGGACGAACCCGACGATGCCCAGCCAGCTCATGTCCGCCCAGATGCCGCCGGTGACCGCGAGCACGAGGGCGCCCAGGGCGAACAGGACGTAGCCCGAGCCCAGGGCCCGGCCCAGCGTGGCCCGGTCGACCGTGTAGGCCAGGGAGGGGTCGTCCTGGGCCGCCCGCTCGCGGGCCGCCTCGCGCTCGGCCTCCCGGCGGCCCTGCCGTCCGGCGAGGATGACGACGATCTGCACCAGGGCGACCACGCCCGCGCCGATCATGACGCCGTGCGGCACGTAGACCGCGTTGAGGTCGACCCCGATCACCGCGGGGGAGTACTGGGCGACGAGCAGGCCCACGGCGAACATGAGCAGCGCCCAGACGTTGCCGATCATCGCGATGCCCGCCGCCGACATCGGCATCCCCAGGAAGGACGCCCCGAGCCCCACGACGCCGCCGCCCACCAGGACGGCGGCCTGGCGCCCGCCCTTGTCCCCGGCCTTGATGGTCTCGGCGGCGGCGACACCGGGGGGCCAGGCGGCGTCGGCCGGCAGGAACCGGGAGCCGAACGCCTTGTACAGCACGAACACGTCGATGAGCAGGCCCAGGGACGCCCCCAGCAGCATCGGCCACACCAGGTCCGGCCGGCCGAAGAGGAACGGGATGGCGATCGGGGTGAGCAGCGAGTTCGCCGCGGCGAAGGTCGCGCCCGAGATCGAGGACTGGACGAGGTTCTGCCGGTGCGTGTCGCGGAAGGACCGCAGTCCCAGGAACCCGGCCCGGCCGATGAGCATGGCGACGACGGCGCCGATGACGCTCGTGTTGGGGGAGACCCCGAGCGTCGTGATCATGTGGATGCCGATGACCGCTCCGAGGAGGCTCACCAGGACGGTGACGATCACGACGACGGGCTCGAACGCCCGCGGGTGGCGCGCGCCCTCCGAAGTCTGCGGTTCTGTGGACGAACCGGGTGCCGAGGGTTCCATGTGTGTCCTTCGGGGATGGCTCGCGTCCGGCGGGGACGGAGTGTCGCTGGTCGGAGGCCTGCGGGGCGCGGATGCCGCGCCCCGGCCCGTCACGCACAGGCTGCCCCCCGTTCACCCGCCGAGGCAAAGGTTTCCCACTATGTGGGAGTTAAGATCACATTGCGATCCCTTGGAACAGGGCCCCCGGCCCAGCGGCGCGCATAGGGTGAGCCCCATGTCCACCGGACCCACGGAACGCACCGGCCCCCTCCAGACGGTCGACCGCGCGCTCGACGTCCTCCTCAGCTTCGACGAGTACCGCACGAGCTGGGGCGTCATGGAACTCGCCGAGGAGTTCGGCCTGGCCAGGTCGACCGCCCAACGGCTCCTCGCCTCCCTCGCCGGCAAGGGGTTCCTGCGCGCCGACCCCGACACCCGCCGCTACGGCATGGGCCCCGCCATGTGGCGCATGGCCGGGCTGTGGGAGCGGTCCGGCGGACTCTCCGCCCTGGCCGAGCCCCTGCTCGCCGAACTGGCCCGCACCAGCGGGCGGACCTCCCTGTTCTGCGTCCCCGACGGCGCCCACGTGCGCTGCATCGCCGCCGTCAGCGGCTCCGAGGGGCCGCGCCGGTCGCACCCCTTCGTCGACGAGCTCTACCCCGCCCACGCGGGAGCCACCTCCCGCGCCTACTTCGCCTTCCTCGACCCGGCCGAGCGCAGGGCCCTGCTGGCGGGCCGCCCCTCCGCCCGCTTCTCCGACCTCACGCCGTTCGACGAGCGCGAGGTCGAGGAGCTCTTCGACACGGCCGTCGAACAGGGGTACGCGCTCTCCCAGGGCGAGTACGACGCCGCCTCCCGCGCGCTCGCCGTCCCCGTGTTCGGCGGCAAGCGCCCCGTCGGCTCCGTGACCCTGGTCGAGAACAAGTACTCCGACCACGACGACGACCTGCTCGACCACCTGGCGCCGCTGCGCGCCTCCGCCGACGAGCTCACCGGGCTGCTCTCCAACCGGCGCCCGGCACCGCCCACCCGCAGGTGGAGGCGGGGGCACGGCTCCCGCCCCTCCCCGCGCCCGACCGCTCCCTGAAGGGGGACCATGCCCGAGCTGCTGCTCCTCTCCAACTCGACCAACCACGGCCGCGACTACCTCGACCACGCGTGGACGGACGTGGAGGCCTTCCTCGACGGCCGTGACGAGATCGCGTTCGTGCCGTTCGCCGGGGGCGACCACGACGCCTACACCGCGCGGGTGGCCGAGGCCTTCGCCGCCCGCGGGGTCCGCGTCACCGGGGTCCCGGCCGACGCCGGGGCCGCGCGCGTCCTCGACCGCGCGCAGGCGGTCTTCGTGGGCGGGGGCAACACGTTCCGCCTGGTGGCCGCCCTCCAGCGCACCGGGATCATGGGGGAGCTGCGCGACCGCGTCCTGGCGGGCCTGCCCTACATGGGGGCGAGCGCGGGCACCAACATCACCGCGCCCACGCTGCGCACCACCAACGACATGCCCATCGTCGAGCCGGAGTCGTTCGCCGCGCTGGGGTTCGTGCCGTTCCAGATCAACCCGCACTACCTGGACGCCGACCCGCGGTCGACGCACAACGGCGAGACCCGCCTGACCCGGCTGACGGAGTTCCTGGAGGCCAACGACGTCGATGTGCTCGGCCTGCGGGAGGGCGTCCACCTGCGGGTGGAGGGCGCGGGGACGGACGTGGTCCGGGCGACCCTCGGCGGCGCCGCGGTGCAGCCGGACGCCCCGGGCCCGGCGATCGTCTTCCGCCGCGGCACGGAGCCCTTCGAGGTGTCGGGCGAGGTGACCGACCTGTTCGCCCGCACGCCCCGCTTCGACCACCCGGCCTGAGGCGGGCGGCACAGGGCTCCTCCGCCGCTTCCGCGGCACCGGTCCCCGTCCGGCGTCCCGCGGGCCGGGCCCGTCCGTGCCCCGCCGAACGCGCGAACTCCCGGACGCGGTCCCTGCCGGCCCGTTCCGCTGTGACGGCGGAACACCAGCGGACGCCGGGCGGGCGCCGACCGGCGGCGGAGGAGCCGGCGGGCTGCCGGGCACGGCTGGAGACGGGCGCGGCCCGTGCCCTCAGGACAGACCGGCCCTGCCGAACAGCGGGGCGTAGCCGGACGGCAGGTGGCTCAGGAGCTGGTTCAGCTCCCCGCCGGAGACGTTCTCGGCCACCGCCGTCAGGACCGCCCCCGCGTCATGCCTCGCGGTGTCCTCCCGCGAACCGGTCCGCTCCGCGACCCGGCGGCAGAACTCCTCGGTTCCGAAGGCGTGGGCTCCGGGCTGCCCGGCCTCCCGGAGTTCCGCCCCCAGCGGGTCCGGCAGCTGCGCGGCCAGCTTGTCGACGGACTCGTCCGGCAGGCGGGTCGCGAGCACGGCGAGCACCTCCTCCGTCACCTGCGCCGCCTCGCGATTGTCCTGGTACTCCCCGAGCTCGCGTACCTCGGCCACAAACTCGTCGTAGCGCATGGTCCACCTCGCCTCACATCGGAGTCGCGACTGTTCTCCCTGTACGGGCCCCTGCCCGGGCGGGCGGGGGCCGAACCGCCTTCGCGCCGCGCGGTCGCCCCGCACGGGTGTGCGCCGACCAGCGCCGGGGCCGGACCCCCGGACCCGGGGCCGGACCCACGGACCGCGGCGTTGCGCGCCCGGTCTTCCGCTGTTCCGGGTGATGCTTGTCCTGCGGCACGCGGACGGGCGGAGCCGCCGGGCGCGCAGACCACCTGGAGGAGACGGTGAGCACCACGCCGACGGACGACATCGCCGTCCACTACCGTTTGACGCCCGCCGAGGCCGACGAGATCGGGGCGGCCCTCCGGGAGGCGGCAGAGCTCTGCGGGCCCCCGCCCACGGACCCGGTGTTCTACGAGCGGAACTGGGCGCTCCACGACTCCCTGCCCCGCGGGCTCCGCCTGTTCCTGGAGCGGTTCCGCCGCACGGAGGAGGCCGCGGCCTGCTGCGTCCACGGCTTCCCCGTGGACGACGGGACCGTCGGCCCGACGCCCCGGCACTGGAGGAACGCGGACGCGGGTCCGACCCACCCGCAGGAGCTCTTCCTGGCCATGTGCGCCCTGGCCCTGGGGGATCCCTTCACCTGGTCCACGCTCCAGGAGGGCAGGATGGTCCAGGACATCTTCCCGGTCCGGGGGGACGAGCTGCGCCAGAGCGGCCACGGCAGCGAGGCCCTCCTGGAGTTCCACACCGAGGACGGGTTCCACCCCGGCCGTGCCGACTACCTGCTGCTGTTCGGGATCCGCAACCGGGACGACGTCCCCACGGTCCTGTCCTCGGTGCGGGACGTGAAGCTGGACGCCGGGACCGCCCGTGTGCTCTCCGAGCCTCGTTTCCTGATCGTGCCCGACGACGAGCACGTGCGGCAGCTGCGCACGCACGACCCCGACCACCCCGCGCTGGAGCGCGTGCTCGGGATGCGGGACCGGCCCCAGCCCGTCCCCGTGCTGTTCGGCGCGGACGCGGCGCCGTACCTGCGCATCGACCGGCCGTTCATGCGCTGCGTCGGCGACGACCCCGTCGCCGAGCGGGCGCTCGACGACCTCATGGAGGAGCTGGAGCGCGTGCAGCACTCCGTCGTGGTCGGCCCCGGGACGCTGATGGTGGTGGACAACTACCTGGCCGTCCACGGCCGCAAGCCGTTCCGCAGCCGCTACGACGGCACCGACCGCTGGCTGAAGCGGATGATCGTGAGCCGCGACATCCGCAGGTCGGCCGCGCACAGGATGCCGCAGAGCCGCAGGGTCCTGGCCTGACCGGCCGGGCCGCCGGAGGTGTGCGCCCGGCCCCCGGTCGTGCGCGCACCCCTGTCAGCGGGGTCGAGGGGCCGCCGCGTACGCGGCGAGGCCGTCGGCCATGACCTGCAGGAAGCGGTGCGGGCCCACGGGTACCACCGCCCGGAGGGGCCGGAGCATCGCCCGGAGCGACCGGCTCTGTGTCGTCGCCGTGGGATACAACGGACGGATCCGCCTTCCACGACTGTCGCGAGGTACCCCCCGATGCGCCGCCGCACTCGTGGAGACCGGCGGTGCGTGCCAGGATCGTTTATTGCCCGCCACCCGATGTCGGATTCCGGCGCTGGGCCATAACTGCACCGCGGCGCCCACGGGCTGCAGTGCCCCTGTCCGAGGAGGATCAGGAAATGGTCGTTTATGCTTCTGGTGGGTTTTCCGCCAGGGTGAAGTCAATGGGGTTCCATGAAAAACAACCTGGGTTTCGGGGTGAACGGAAATGTGAAAGCGAGAAGCCTCTGGTTCGGGCTGAGGGTGGGTGAGGGGCGCATTGATGAGAGAGGTATGGGAAAAATTCCGACCAGAATCATTTTTTGAGTTCGGTTTTCCTTATCCGGGGAGCTCTCGTGCGGATGACGTTCGGGGTCGGTGAACACCCCAACACTCATGCAGGTCATCGATGAACTGGATCGTCAGGTGCTTCCCTTTCGGCCCGAAGAGCTGGAGATCTCCTTTCTTCTCTCGGATGACCTTGAGGCCGCCAAGGGCTTCGCGGGCGGCCATGCCAGGCACCGATCCGGAGTCCGGGGCCTACGAACACGGCGAGGACGTTCCTGGGCCGTTGGTGCCCGGAGGATGGGCCGCCCGTGGAGCCCGGTGTAATCTACGCGCGACTTTCTGGACGGATGGAGGTGAGTGGGCGACATGAGCGCTTCCGGTGCAGGCCCCTTCGAGAACGACTCGGCGATGGATCTGCTCGATGAGTTGCGAGAACTTGCTGAGGACGAGGTGATCGATGCGCTGCGTGAGGCGTTATCAGCCACGACTGAGGTGGAACCCGGAGGATATCTGGATCGCGACCTGGCTGAGTCGGCGGTAGCTGCTGCGGCTGTCGCTTTGGCGAAGATCAAGGGAAGAGGCGATGTTCTCGAAGAAGTGGGACTGTTGGATGTCTTGCCCGATATCCCTTCCTCCTTCACCCCTGTGGTAGTTTCGGCTCTTTCAAGGGTGCTGGAAGAGGATTCCGAGGCATATGGCCTGTGGGTCGATGCTGGCCGCGGAGACGAGTGGAAGACCGAAGTGGTACGTCTCCTGAACGAAGCGGTCGAGACCACTCAAGGCGAATCAGGCTGACGGTGGCCAGATTATTCCGCTGCCTCATCTGGGACAAGTCGTGCAGAAGTCAGAAGCCCCACCGGAGAACTCCGATGGGGCTTCCTACACGTTTGACGGCAACGTCGGCGGACCACGACTCCGGAGGGCCGTGCCCCCATCGCCGTACGGGTACCCGAGACGCCCGGGCCGGTCAGGTCATGCGGTGGGCTTCTCGAACCGGGAGGGGAGGGGGAAGCGTGACTCCAGGTACCCCTGGACCATGCGTTCGACAGACTCCTTGGCCTCGGGAGGGGTGTCGAAGTCGTTGAGGCAGAAGAAGTCCACCTCCTCCGCGGCGTCCAGCGCGGCGAGTCTGTCCGGGGCCTCGGGCGAGCCGATGTCGATGTAGCGCATCCGGAACTCACCGGCCACCCCACGCCCGGTGAGCAGCGCGTAGTGGTGGTGCATCGTGGAGGTGAAGCCCACGTCGGACAGCTCCCGGAAGCGTGAGCGCCCGGTGCGCTCCACGTCCTCGCGGTAGCGCTTCTCCAGCTCCAGCATGACCTCGCGGATCTGCGGGTGCGGGACGTGCTTGAGCTTGTGCGTGATGTGGCGGCCGAAGGAGTCCTCGAACAGGGCCCGTACGTTCTTGCCGGCCGAGTTGGGCGCGACCTCCCCGGGAATGGGCCGGCCGGCCCCGAACTGGTGGGTGGAGAAGGGCAGCTGGGCGATGCCGTTGGCGTGGAAGAACTGCTCGGCGCTCACCGGGCGGCCCAGAAACACGTCGTCGTTGAAGTACAGGTACCGCTCCGACAGCCCCGGGATACGGTGCAGGCGTGTTTCGATGGCGTGGGAGTTGAAGGTGGGAAGCGCCTCGCGGTCGGCGAAGATCTCGGTGTGGTCGACCACGGTGATGCCGGGGGCGTCGCGATCCAGCCAGGCGGGGACCTGGTCGTCGGTGACCACGAAGACGTTGCGCACGAACGGCGCGTACATCTCCAGGGAGCGCAGCGAGTACCGCAGTTCCTCGCGGTCGGTGAAGCGGGAGGCGTTGTCGGCCGTCCCGGGAGCGTCCGTCGGCCCCTCGCCCCGGTGGAGGGCGCGCTTGGCGGCGTGGGCGGGGTCGGCGCCGTCGACCCAGGTGTAGACCACGTCCACGGGGAAGTCGACCTCGTCCACGAGCTTCCAGGTGAAGGGCTCGAAGGTCGGGTGCTCGCGCCCGGAGACGGTGAGGGTGGCGGGCTTGCGCTGGTCGGCCGGGAGCACGTCGGCCACCCGGTTGCGGCGCGGGGCCACCAGGCAGTCCGCCAGGGCGTCACGGGGGACCACGGTGCGCAGCCGGGACAGGACCTGCTCGGCGTCCTCGCGTTCCAGGACGGCGGAGCCGTCGCGCCAGAACTCCACGTCGCACCCGTACTCGAACCCGCCCAGGACCGTGCCCTGCGGAGAGAGCAGCTGCTCGGCGAAGCGGATGATGAGCCCGGACTTGATCGGCGCCGCGAGCGCGCCGTCGACGTAGGCGGAGAAGGCGGCGACGCTTCCCCTGGCCCCGGGCTTGACCGCGTACACGGCGCTGGTCCCGTAGAGGGCGCGCATGGAGTCCAGGAACCGCTTGCGCTCGGAGCGGTGGACGCCGACGACATGGCGCAGCGCCGACCTGCCGCGGACCAGGAAGTGGTCGACCCCGGCGGCCTCCAGGGCGTCGGTGACCAGGCGCAGGTTGTGCTCCGCGGCCTGGGAGGCGGTGAAGCGGTCCACGACCCGGCCCAGGAGTTCGGCGCCGTCCACGGTCAGGGAGCGCAGGGCGGGGTCGCTGCCGAGGAGTTCGGCGCGGCGCCGGGCGATCTTGGCCAGGCGCTTCTCCTCGGCGGCCTGTTCAGCGGCCTGGCGGCGTTCCTCCTCTCGGCGTGCGCGGGTCGCTGCGGGGAGGAGGCGTTCGCCGGCTCGCTCGATGCGAGAGGCCAGTGGCATGGGGGACCTTCTCGTGGGGTGGGGGAGTTGTTCTGTACCAGGACAGAGGAGCCTCGAAGGAACAGGGGTCTCATATGTGCACAGAGGTGACGAGTGAGGGGTCTGATCCGTTGACGCGGGACGGCGAGAAGTTGCCTCAGATGTGAAGACGCGCCGGGGATGCTCGCATAACGCTCTATTTCGATTACCGAGGGTTATGGATTTGGGGTCCGGGTGCTTGAAGGAGGGGGTCGGTCCTCCCTCCTGACGCTGTCCCCGCGAGTCGGGACGGTGACCGAGTCCCCTGGGCTGGGAAGCCGACTTTCCAGGGTTCTCTCGCTCGAAGAGCGAAGTGTGGACCTTGAGGGGCTGTGTCGGTGTTCGGCGTCACCCTGGGTGATGGTGGCCGGATCCGGCCACAAAGGTTTGTCGCCAGCTCAGCCTTGTGGAAGACGCGGCGAGAAGGCTGGTGTGGCTCAGTAAGCTCCTGGTGGGCTTGTTCCCGTATGAGAACTCAAGTAGCTTCTGTCTCGTTTGAGGTGGCTGTAACTGAGTTCCGCTCGGTTCGGTGTCCCGTTCGACAACAAAAGACAGGCATCCCCCATGCATCCCCCCTTGACCCGGGCGACGGCGGTCTCCATTGCCGCAGTCCTGGCCCTGTCGCTGCTCACGGCCGTACCCGCCGCAGCGGACGAAGACGATCCCCTGGCTCCTGTCGGTGAGGACTCCCAGAACGAGGAGTTCGACGCCCTGGCACTGGCTGAGGAGACCGGGGAACGGGTGGAGATCCCGTCGTTGACGGACGAGAAGACCCAGCACTTCGCCAACCCCGACGGTTCCCTGACCGCCGAGACCCATGCCGTCCCGGTGCGGGTGCGCTCCGCGGACGGATGGGTCGACGTGGACACCACCCTGGTCGCCACCGCCGACGGGCTCGTCCGCCCCAGAGCCGCCGGAATGGACATCGCCTTCTCCGGCGGCGGCGACGCTCCGATGGCCAGGCTCGGCATCGGCTCCAACAGCGTTGCTCTCGGCTGGAACGGCGACCTCCCCGCCCCCACGCTGGAGGAGGACCGGGCCACCTACGCCGACGTCCTCCCCGACGTCGACCTGGTGCTCACAGCAGGGGTCGAGGGCTTCACCCAGGTCCTGGTCGTGCACACCTCCGAGGCCGCAACCTCCCCCGACCTGGCCGAACTGGAACTCGCCCTGGCCGCCGACGGCGTCACGGTGAGCGCCGACGAGCACGGCAATATCGAGGCCGTCGGCGACGAGGGCGGGCACAGCGTCTTCACCGTCCAGGCGCCGGCCATGTGGGACTCCACCGGCCAGGACGAAGCTCCGGGTGAGGACCCCCTCATGGCCCCCACCACCGGAGCTCGCACCGCTCTGGTCGAGACGGCGATCGGGGTGGATTCCATCCGGCTGGTCCCCGACCAGGAGATGCTGGTCGACGACACCACCGAGTTCCCGGTCTACATCGATCCCTCGGTCAGCGCCAGCCGTCCCAACTGGGCCTACGTCGATCAGGCCTATCGAAACCAGACCTACTACAACCGCAACATCGACAGCGTCGGTGTGGGCCGGTTCGTGGACACGGCCACCTACATCCGCCGCGCGTTCTTCCAGTTCACCGTCATGGCCCGCACCAACCAGGCCAACACGACCATCAACTCGGCGACGCTGCGCACCGAGGTGGACTGGGCCTACAACTGCAACAGCAACTCCTACATCCAGCTGCACCGTACCGACGCGTTCAACAGCAAGACCACCTGGAACAACCAGCCCACCTCCCGCACTCTTCAGGACACCCAGAACGTCAGGGGCGGCTGGGCCACCTGCCCCTCCAGCAGCGGTGTGGAGTTCGACGCCACCAACGCCTACAAGTGGGGTGTCGACAACGACTCCTCCCACATCTACCTGCGGCTGAAGGAACGCGACGAGTCCGCGGTGACCGCTTGGCGGAGGTTCAACGTCAAGAACAAGCCGCCGGTCCTGGTCGTCAACTACAACAATCCCCCGTCCCAGGTGAGCGCCGCGAGCATGTCGGACTCCCTCGGCGGCATCTGCTCCACCGACAAGGACAAGCCGCGTCTGGTCAACGACACCTCCCTCACGCTCAGGGCCACGATCCGCGACTACGACGCGCGCAAGGACTGGGGCGGACAGAAGCTGAAGGTGCGCTTCGCCTGGTGGGCCGACGGTGAAGGAGATCCGCTGGGGGAGGCGGAGTCGTCGTATGCCGACGTGGGCTACTGGCCCAATGGCTCCGAACGCAGTGTGACGGTGTCCGGCCTGCCGGAGAACCAGTTGCTCGGATACCGGGCCATGGCGCACGACCAGACGGCGTGGAGCCCCTCCTGGTCCTCCTGGTGCTGGATCGAGATCGACACCAACAAACCCGACACCGGACCGACGGTGACCTCCACCGACTACCCGGCCGACGACGCCATGCACGGCAGTGTCGGGCGAACCGGCGATTTCACGTTCGCCAACAACGGTGTCGAGGAAGCGGCTTCGTACTACTACAGCCTCAACGACCCCTCCTGCGCGACCGAGGTCAAGCTCGCCGAGCCCGGTGCGAGCGCGACCGTCTCCCTGACGCCGCGCCGCAACGGCGCGAACATGATCTACGCCAGCACGGTCGACGCGTACGGGAACTCGTCCCTGTGCGAACTCGCCTACTACTTCCTCGTCGCTCCGCCGAGCAGCCCTGTGGCCCACTTCACCTTGAACGACGGGCAAGGGGACACGGCCGCCGACTCGGCCGAGACAGGACGTGAGGCCGTCGCCTCCGGCGACATCGGCTGGACCCGGGGCCGTGTGGGCGGCATCATCGACGGCGCCTTCCGCCTGGAGAACACCGGCCTGGACACACTGGGTGGGGGACACGTCCGTACCGACGAACCGGTGATCGACACCAGCGGAGCGTTCTCGGTCTCCGCGTGGGTGCGCCTCGACGCCGAGCAGCCGAGCCGGGCCTACACGGCGGTCGGCCAGGACGGGACCCGGCAGAGCGGCTTCTACCTCGGCTACCAGCACACCCAGGGGGGCCGGTGGGTCTTCAAGCAGGCCCCCTACGACGGGGACGACACCTCGATCTCCGAACGGGTGCTCTCCAGCGAACCCGCTGAACTGGGTGTCTGGACCCACCTGCTCGGCACCCACGACCCCGAGACGGGCGCGCTCACCCTGTACGTCGACGGGGTCGAACAGGGCACGCACATCCAGTCGTCGGCGTGGAACGCCGAGGGCCCGTTCGTCGTCGGCGGAGCCAAGTACCGGGGCACCTACTACGACTTCTGGCCCGGAGCCATCGACGATGTGCGCGTGTGGAACCGCGTGGTCACCGATGAAGTGGTGGTCGAGGACCCGGAGGCCCGATCCGAGGCGTGGACCCTGGCCAACCGCCCCATCGCCCTGGAAGGCCGCTGGAGACTGGACGAAACCGACGGCACCGCGGTCACGGACTCCTCCGATCACGACCTGGACGGAACCCTGCACGGTGACCCCCTCACCGCGTGGAACCACGCCGTCAACGACGTCACCTACGCCCCCGGTGTGAGCCTGAACCCGCAGACGCAGGAACACATCGCGACCCGTGCCGCGGCGATCCGCACCGACCGCAGCTACAGCGTCGCGACCTGGGTCCGATTGGACGAGATCGGACGCAACGCGGCCGCCGTGGCGCAGAACGGCAACGACCACAGCGGCTTCACGCTCGCCTACCAGTACACCTACGACTGGAACAACTGGGTCATGAAGCTGCCCCCCGAGGACCGGACCGGAGCCACCGGGTGGCACCGCGCCCTGTCCACGCACGCGCCCGAGTTCGGGCGATGGACCCATCTGGCCGCGACCTACGACCACACCTCGCGCGAAGTCACCCTCTACGTCGACGGAACCAGGAACGGCACGGTCGAGGTCCCCGCAGCCTGGAACGCCGCCGGCCCCGTGGTCATCGGCGGCGGGCGCTTCGAGCAGCAGTTCGCCGACGCCTGGGCGGGAGACATCAGCGATGTCCACCTCTACCAGGGTGTACTCGACGAAGACGAGATCAGGGCGGTCCTGCACGGGATCTCCCCAGCGCCCACCCTCTGACCGGTAACCCCCAAGAACTCCTCTGCCCTGTGAGCTTCCGGCCGCTGTCAGAAAGGCATGCCGTGCCTGATAATCCCCCGCACACGACGAACCCGTCCGAAGGGACCCTCCCCGACCAGGAACCGGTCGTGGTCCCCCGTACACGCACCATGGCCAACAGCCGTTTCGTGCGATTCATCAAGGGACCGGTGACCTATGCCTCTGTGCTGGTCCTGGTAGGCGGCCTGCTACAAGCCGCACCGGCGTCCTCGCTCACCTTCAACACCCGTCCCGATGTGGTCGACGAGGAATCCGTCGCCGGCACGGATGTCGAAGGAGCTCTGGCGGCGGCCGGAGAAGAGGACGCCATCGCCGAGGCGGCTCTCGACGAGCCCTTGGACCATGCCTGGCCCGGAGAAGGAGCTGGGGACACCGATCTCGCGGCCCCGGGGGAGGACCTCCAGGTCGTCGACGGACTGATCACAGTGGCCCAGGTCTCCGAAGAGGATTTGGAGGACTGGGAGAAGGAGTTCGCGCCGGACTTCCCCGCTGCCGAGGCCGCTCCGGCCGACGACGGCAGGGCGCCCGCCCCGTACGAGCCGGAGACGGGGGAGCAGGACGAGGCGGTCGAGCCCAGCCCCGAGGGATCCGACCCCGAGGTGGCGCCGGAGGAAGAGCTGCCCGAGGTTCCCGCGGAGGACGAGGACACGGAAGCCGACGCGGACGACGAAGGCGACGAACCCGCTGACGAAGCACCCCTCGCCTCCCCCGTGGCGTCGGTGCGGGTCGAGGTCCTCGACCGCGCCGTGGCCGAGGAAGCGGGGATCGACGGCCTGCTCCTGCGGGTGGTCCGAACCGATGAGGCGCACGAGGCAGGGCCGGTCGACCTGACGATCGACTACTCCGGCTTCGCCCACGCCTACGGGGGTGATTACGGTGGGCGCTTGGACCTGACCGAGGTCGACCCCTGCCTCATCGACGAGTCCGTCGAGTGTCAGGAACGCGCTCCACACACGTTCACGACCGACAACGACGCCGAAGCGCAGACCCTCACGGGAACCGTGCCGGCACTGGGAAGTGAGGGCGCGCTCCTGGCCGTGGCCGCCGACGCCAACGGTTCGCGGGGCGACTACACCGCCACCGACCTGTCGGCCGCGTCCAGCTGGGACGTCGGACTCCAGACCGGTGACTTCTCCTGGAACTACCCCGTCGACACACCGCCGGTCGCGGGCGACCTCACCCCGGGGATCGAACTGGGCTACTCCTCCAGCTCTGTGGACGGGCGGGTCTCCTCCTCCAACAACCAGGCCTCCTGGATCGGTGAGGGCTTCAACTACGCCTCCGGGTTCATCGAGCGCAAGTACGTGCCCTGCGCCGACAGCCAACCGGACAACGCGAAGACCGGAGACCTGTGCTGGTCGCGCCACAACGCCACGTTCTCCCTGAACGGCCGCTCGGGAGAGATGTTCCTGGACGAGGACGGAACGTGGCGTATGCGTCACGACGACGCCTCGAAGATCGAACGGCTCACCGGTGCCACCAACGGTGACAACGACGGTGAGCACTGGAAGATCACCACGACAGACGGCACCCAGTACTACTTCGGTCTGAACCGGCTCCCCGGATACACCAGCGGCAAGCCGGAGACGAACTCGGCCTGGACCGTCCCCGTGTTCGGGCGCAACTCCGGACAGCCCTGCAACGCGTCCAGCTTCGCGAACTCCTGGTGCCAACAGGGCTGGCGATGGAACCTCGACTACGTGGTGGACGCGCACGGCAACGCCATGACCTACCACTACACCAAGGAGCGCAACCGCTACGGCCGCAACGCCCAGGCCAACACGCCCACGGTCTACGACCGCGGGGGGTACCTGCGCCGCATCGACTACGGGCTGCGCTCGGACGACGTCTACGCCACCGCCCCGGCCCGCGTGAACTTCGGCGTCGGTGAGAGGTGCATCCCCACCAGCAGCTTCGACTGTGCCGAGGACAAGTACACCAGCGCCAATGCCGCCCACTGGCCAGATGCGCCCTTCGACCAGCACTGTGCGGAAGGACAGAACTGCACCAACAAGCTGTCCCCCACGTTCTGGACCCGCAAGAAGCTGGACACCATCACCACCCAGGTCCACAACGGGACCGAGTACACCAACGTCGACTCCTGGAAGCTCGAGCACGCCTACCCCCGGACCGGCGACGGCACGCCTCCGGACCTGTGGCTGGAGTCGATCACCCACACCGGTCACGTCGGAGGCAGTGCTGCCCTTCCCGCACTGGAGTTCGGAGGGACCCAGTACGAGAACAGGGTCGACACCCAGGACGACGGCTTTGCCCCCATGCTCAAGTGGCGGATCTCCAAGATCCTCACCGAGAGCGGCGGCCAGCTCGACGTCAGCTACGGTGGCGGCGAGTGCGACCCCGAGGCCTTCCCGGACCCGCACGCCAATGGCACCCGCTGCTTCCCCGTCGTGAACACCACCGCGGACGGCAAGAGCGAGTACACCGACTGGTTCCACAAGTACGTGGTCACCCAGGTCAGCGAATTCGACCTGGTCACCGACCAGCCGGAGAACCGGACCACCTACGAGTACCTGGGCGAGGCCGGCTGGCGCTACCAGGACGCGGATGGGTTCGCCCGGGACAAACACCGCACCTGGTCCAACTGGCGCGGATACGAACAGGTCCGTGTCGTGACCGGCACCGACGACGCCACCCGCTCCGCCACCGAGCACCGCTTCTTCCGGGGCATGCACGGAGACCACCTGCCCAACGGGACACGGACCGTCGACGTCAGCGACTCCGAAGGCGGCAGGCACCGCGACCTCAACGAGTACAACGGGTTCACGCTGGAGGAGACCACGCTCAACGGCCCCGACGGCGACGTCGTGGAGAAGACCATCTCCCAGCCCTGGAGCCAGGTCACCGGAGAGCGCACCTACTCCTGGGGGACGCTCCAGGCACGCATGACCGGCATGGCCACGAGCACCCAGTACACCGCCACCGGTGACGGATGGATGCGCACCCGTGAGAGTGCCGAGTACGACTCGCTGGGCCGTATCAGCCAGGTCGACACCGACGGCGACCTCGATGCCTCCGGTGACGAGGAGTGCACCCGCTACACCTACGCCGACAACCCCGGCCTCAGGATCCTGGACTCCGTGGCCCGGACCGAGAAGGTCGCGGTCGACTGTGACACGGCTCCGTCCTATCCCGAGGACGTCATCAGCGACGAGCGCTCCCTCTTCGACGGAGGCGGTTTCGGCGAGGCGCCGACCGTCGGCCTGACCACGAGTTCTCAGCGTGTCATGGAGTACGAGGGCAGCACTCCCACCTACCAGGTCGTCGAGGAGAGGGAGTACGACTCCTACGGACGTACAGTCTCCGAGACCGACCCGCGGGGGAACGTCACCGAGACCAGCTACACGTCCACGGTCACGGGGGGAGTGGCGACCACCGTCGCCACGACCAACCCTCTGGGACACACCGAGACCGAACACCTCGAGCCCGCTCGCGGCATGCCGGTGGCCGAGGTCGACGCCAACAACCACCGCACGGACATGACCTATGACCCCCTGGGGCGCCTGACCCAGGTGTGGACCCCTGACCACAGGAAGGCCAACGGGGTCGATCCCGCCATGCGGTTCGAATACCACATGCGCAACGACGCCCCCACGGTCGTGGTGAGCCGGACCCGGCGCGAGAACGGGAGCTACACCTCGACCTACCAGATCTACGACGGACTGCTGCGCGAGCGCCAGCAGCAGGAACCGGGCGTAGGCGGAGGGCGCCTGATCACCGACACCTTCTACGACAGCCGGGGGCTGGAGACCAAGAAGCGGCACGCCTACTTCAACAACGACGCTCCCGGTGAGGACATCTTCCTTCCCACCGGCAACGACGATCTCATCCCCCGGTACACCCGGACGTCCTATGACGGAGCCGAGCGCCCGGTCGAGGTCCGCACCATGTCCATGGGCCACGAACTCTGGCACACGTCGTCCCAGGACCTGGGGGACCGCCAGCTGATCACACCAGCTCCTGGGGCGATTCCCACGACCACGATCAAGAACTCCCGCGGCCAGACCGTCGAGGTGCGCCAGCACGAAGGCGACACGCCCGAGGCCGATTACACCTCACTCCACTACACCTACACCCCCGCCGGTGAGGTGGAGACGGTGACCGACGAGGCAGGCAACGTCTGGCGCAACCACTACGACCTGCGCGGTCGCAAGACCCGTACCGACGAACCCGACCGCGGCACCACCGAGTTCGTCTACGACTCCGCGGACCAGGTGGTCGCGCGAACCGACGCCCGCGACGAGTCCATCGTCTACGTCTACGACGAACTGGGCCGCAAGGTCGCCCAGCACGAAGGAGGGGCGGACGGCCCGCTCCTGGCCTCCTGGACCTTCGACACCGTCGCCAAGGGACAGCTGAGCAGAGCCACCCGCTACCAGGACGGTCTGGAGTTCACCACCTCGATCGCCGCTTACGACCCTCTGGGGCGGGCGACCTCCACCCGTATCCACATCCCTGAGGACCCGGCGTACGGCAACCTGAGCGGCCCCTACCAGTTCCGGAGCACCTACAACTCCGACGGCACGGTCAGGTCGAACTACTACGCCGCCGCCGGCGGACTGCCCGAGGAGACCGTCAGCTACACCTACAACGACCAGGGCCTGGCGACCAGGGTCAGAGGTATGAGCGCCGCGGAGACGGTGGACTACGTCCACGCCACCTCCTACTCCAACCACGGGCAGATCCTGCAACGCGAGCACTACCGCAACGACGGATCACACCAGGCCAAGTACATCTGGTCCACGCGGACCTATGACTCCGGGACCCAGCGGCTGGCCACTGCTCGCGTGCACGCCGAGATCGGGAACGGCACTCTCGTCCAGCAGCACTACTCCTACGACGCGGCCGGCAATGTGCTCAGCGTCAGGGACGAACCCACTGCTGAAGGACTTCTGCCGGACGTCCAGTGCTTCGGCTACGACGAGATGCGACGCCTCACCGACGAGTGGACGGTCGCTGCCAGCGGCGACCAGGCCTGTGGCACCCCGCCGTCCACGGACGCGCTGGGAGGGGCCGCTCCGTACTGGAACAGCTACACCTACGACGACCTCGGCAACCGCCTCACCGACACCCGGCACGGGCTCGTCGAGGGCAGCGATGTCGAGCGCACCTACCAGCGGCCGGAGGCAGGGCAGGACCGCCCGCACGCCGTGACCCAGGTCGACTCCACCGGAGCCGGCGGCACCGCCACCTACGCCTACGACGAAGCCGGGAACATGGTCTCCCGGCAGACTTCCACCCGTTCCCAGACCCTGGAATGGGACGCGGAGGGCCAGCTCGCCGCTGTCCAGGAAGGGCAGAACACCTCCGAATTCGTCTACGACACCGAGGGTGAGCGGCTGATCCGGGACGACGGGCAGAAGGTGACTCTCTTCCTCCCGGGTACGGAACTCACCTTCGACAAGGAAGAGCTCGCCTTCCAGTCGACCAGGTTCTACGAACACGCCGACGAGGTCATCGCGAGCCGCTCCAACAACGGAAGCGTCCACTGGATCTTCTCCGACCACCACCAGACCGGGCAGCTCGCGGTGGACTCCCTCACCGGGGAAGGGGTGCGGCGCAGGTTCACCGCCTTCGGCGGAGAACGCGGCAACGCCAACGGCGCCTGGCCCAACTCACGCGGGTTCGTCGGCGGGGTCGTTGACGACCAGGCAGGACTGACACGTCTGGGCGCCCGCTCCTACGACTCGGGGCTGGGGTCGTTCATCTCACCGGACCCGGTCGTGGACACGGCCGACTCCCAGCAGATGCACGGGTATTCCTACTCCAACAACAACCCGGTATCCTTTACCGACCCTGACGGGCTGTTCCTGCGCAAGAGCTTTGCGAAGGCTCGCCAGTGGGCTGCTCAGCGTGCTCGCCAGGCCGCTATCCGTGCCTACCAGGTGCGTATGGCCGCCATCCGGGCCTACCAGATCCGCCAGGCAGCCATCCGTGCTGCGCAGATCCGTGCCGCCCAGATTCGCGCGGCGAAGATCCGCGCCGCGCAGATTCGCGCGGCGAAGGCGGCGGCAGCTGCGCGCAAGGCAGCAGCTATGCGGGCAGCGGCGGCACGTAAGGCCGCTGCGGTGAGGGCCGCACGGGAGAGGGCAGCGCGAGCCGCTGCGGAGAAGAGGAGAGAAGCTGCGCGGCGCCAAGCCGAGCAACGCAAAATTGCGGAGGTCAATAGGAGAAAGCAAGAGGAGCGTCACAACTCTGAGAATTTTCCTGAGCCTGCTTTGCGCGGTGAAGGAGATCGAGAGGTCTCGAGACGACCAGAGGAGAGTACATCGACAGGGGGTTTTGACTTTGTCGAATGTGTGGGAGTCACAGGATCATTGGTAGGTATTGGTGGTGGCGTGGGAGGTGCATTGGGCATAGGGGCCGGTGCTGTGGCGGGTACGATGGGAATCGCCACTGGGCCGGGCGTCGTGTTGACGGTACCTGCCGGTATCGGCCTTGGGGCTGCGATCGGCACTGGAGCCGGAGCGCTCGCCGGTTTTACTGTTGGGGCAGGGTATTGCATGACTATGAATTACAGGTAGTCTTGAGCTGGGTGAATGGGGTTGCTGGAGTATTTTTCCCGAAGTTGCCCCGCATTGTAGGGCGCTGTAGTTATTTGCTAGTGAAATTCCCCTTAAAATTTCTGTTTTGCATTCACCGGTAGAGTAAGGCGCGGCAAGTGTACTTGGTGAGATCACTGTCTTTGGCCGGAGCGGCCCTGCTGTCGGTGCTGTTCGGTGTCGTTCTGGCTTCGGTGTGGATCTCGGATTTCTGGAAAATATCTACACTGGCATTGCTCGGCTTGATAGGTGTTCTTCTTATATTTTTGTCTATATTTCCTCGTGAGGTGGATTTCGGAGTCTCGCCTTTCGCTGTTGTGGTGCGTGTTTCTGCGGCATTGATTTGGTTTGTCTGTCTGCTGTCCGTTTCCTTGTGGGCGATTTTGGTGGCCGCTGGGGTGGGTGCATGGCAAACGTTCCCGCCAATTGTTTTGGCTGGTGTCCTTCTGTCTATTTCTGTTTTTTTGTGGTTTCTTGATGGTCGTGCATTAAAGCGTGCCGAAAAAACTTGAACCGACCTCAAGATTTCCTGGGTGATCCGTAGTGGTGGGTGTAACGTTTGCGGTTTCATGGGTTTTCTCGCGAGCTTCATTATCGCGAATGTTTTTGTGGGTGGCATTGAAGCCGGTTGCGGTAGCGGTGTGGATGGTGGTGCAGGACCGCCACTCTGAGCTCCGTCTCCGACCACCGTCTTTGTGTACTGTTCCATCTGCTCGTGACGACCCGGCCGCGCCGTGATGGGGCATGGCCCTGAGAGGAGAGGACATTGGCCGAAGCCGGGACACGACGGTCCCGCTCAGCAGACCGGGACTGCGCGCTACCTGTACCTGCGGTCCTGGTTACGGCCGATGAGGAACCACAGGAGGGCGCCGATGAAGGGGGCGATGCACACGAAGACGAGCCAGACGACCTTCATGGCCCCGTCCACCCGGGAGCCGAGGATGCTGAACACCGCGGCGATGATGAAGACGACCACGGCCAGGCCCACCAGCAGGGCCATGATGAGGATGAAGGCCGTGATCCCGGCTTCCATGGTGGTCGCGTCGGCCAGTGCCAGCAGCGTCATGCGGTGCCCTTTCGGGGGTAGAGGTTCGAGTCGGTCCGTCCCTCCGGGGCCGGTCGGCCCCGGGGAACGTTCTCCACGCTAGTGCTGTGGCCGGAAACGTTCGCCCGGGTGGGTGATCGGTGCCAGGGTTGACCGCAACACCAGCAGTCGACCCTGGGAGCCGCGGTGTCCGCACCCCTCAAAGCCCGCAGACTCACCGCCCCCGAGGGCCAAAAACTCCAACGCATCGTCCGCCGGGGCAGTACCAACACGGTCCGCTACCGGCGGGCGATGATCATCCTGGCCTCCTCCAGCGGCAACACCGTCCCGGTCATCGCCCGCCTGGTCGCCGCTGACGACAAGACCGTGCGCGAGGTCATCCACGCCTTCAACACCCACGGGCTGGACTGCCTGGACCCTAAGTGGGCGGGAGGCCGTCCCCGCCTGCTCACCCCCGACGAGGAAGCCCTCGTCATCCAGACGGCCACGACCCGACCGGCCAAGCTCGGCCGGCCCTTCACCCGCTGGTCGCTGCGCAAACTCGCCGCCCACCTGGCCCACCGGGGCGGACCGGGCCTGCGCATCGGCCGCGAGACCCTGCGGACCCTGCTGCACCGCCACCACATCACCTTCCAGCGCACCACGACCTGGAAGGACTCACCCGACCCCGAGGCCGATGCCAAACTGGACCGGATCGAGCACGTCATGGAGCACTTCGCCGACCGGGTCTTCGCCTTCGACGAGTTCGGACCCCTGGGCATCCGGCCCACCGCCGGGACGGGCTGGGCCCGGTCCCGCCGCCCGGACCGGATCCCGGCCACCTACCGGCGCACCCACGGGATCACCTACTTCCACGGCTGCTACTCAGTGGGCTCCGACACTTTGTGGGGCATCAACCACCGGCGCAAAGGCGGAGCGAACACGCTGAAGGCGCTCAAGTCGATCCGGGCCGCCCGCCCGGACGGCGCCCCGGTCTACGTGATCATGGACAACCTGTCCGCGCACAAGGGCCCCAAGATCCGCGCCTGGGCCCGGCGCAACAAGGTCGAGCTGTGCTTCACCCCCACCTACGCCTCCTGGGCCAACCCGATCGAGGCGCACTTCGGGCCTTTGCGCCAGTTCACCATCGCCAACTCCCACCACCCCAACCACACGGTCCAAACGCGGGTGCTGCACGCCTACTTGAGGTGGCGCAACGCCAATGCCCGCGACCCGCACGTGCTCGCGGCCCAACGCCGCGAACGCGCCCGGGTGCGCAGCGAGAAAGGTCTGCGCTGGGGAGGCCGACCGCTAACCATCGCGGCGTGAGAGCACCCGGGCGAACGTTTGCGGCCACGGCACTAGTAGTACTTCGTTAACTCGTGTCGGGTGGGTGCTGCTGCGCAAGGGGCCTACGGCAGGTGTGACACACGCCGGTCCAGCACAGCAGCACCCGTTGGAGCTCCTCCAACACCTGGTACAGACTCAGACCGACGTCGACCCTTTTGGGTCGAGTCTTCGCAGGGTCAGGAACGCCTGCGCCGCGCTGACCAGCGTGACATGGTGATGCCAGCCCCGCCAGGTCCGCCCCTCGTAGTGGTCCAACCCCAGGCCGTGCTTGAGCTCGCGGTAGTCGTGCTCGATCCGCCACCGGATCTTCGCCAACCGCACCAGCTGCCGCAACACGGTCCCGGCAGACAGGCTGGACAGCCAGTAGTCCGTGGGCGCCTCCCCATGGGGCGGCCACTCGGCGATCAGCGTCTCGACCGGCAGCACCCCGTCCCACGTCGAGCGCCCGCCCGCACGGTCCAGAGCCGCTTGGCGGGCGGACTTACCCGCCAAGCGCACGTCCATGACCAGGAAACGGCCCCGCATCGCCCCACGGGACCCCTGCCGCCACGTACACCGACGCAACGCGGCGCGCCCCTGTTCCAGGGCCAGGTCCTTCAACGAGCGGGCCGGGGTCCGGTAGCGCGGCAGACGCGGCCCCGGCCCGGACCGATCGGGCGCCCGGGGCACCGCCCCACCGGGATGGGCGTTCAGATCACCGCGCACCGCGACCACGTAGTCCAGGCCCCGCTCGGCCAACCCGTGGCGCAAGCCGTGGATCTGCCCGTAGCCGGCATCGGCCACCACCACCCGGTCGGCCAGCCCCCAGGAGCGGGCCTCATCGACCATGTCCAGGGCCAGCCGCCATTTCTCCCGGTGGCCGACCCGGTCGGGCACCCCGGTCTTGACCCGGCGCTCATCGGCGGCATCGGCCCAGTCCTGGGGCAGGTAGAGCCGCCAGTTCAGCGGCACCGAGGCGGCATCGGTGACCGCGTGCAGGCTCACCGCGCTCTGGCACACCGCCTGCTTGCCCAGGGCCCCGCACCACTGGTGGGCCGCCCCCACCGACTCGGTGCCCGCTTTGGGCAGGCCCGAGTCGTCGATCACCCACGCATCCGGGGTGATCGCCTCACTCACCTTGGTGGCCAGGCGTCGTTGGACGGGGGTGTGCTCCCACGGGGACTGGCCCACGAACTGCTGCAGGGCCTGCATGTTGCCGTCCGGGAGGCGCTCGGCCATGGGCTGGATGGACTTGCGCCGCCCGTCCAGCATCAGACCGCGCAGGTAGCAGCTGCCCCAGGCCCGGGAGTCCTTGCGGGGGATGGACGCGAAGACCTCGGCGCAGAACGCGTCGAGGTCCTCGCGCAGCTCTTCTACAGCGGCCAGATCCACGCGTCCATGATGGCGGAACCGAGCCGAGAAAACAGATACTTAACGAAGTACTACTAGGCGCGGGGTCGCCTTCCCCACATCCACCTGCGGGCCCTACCGCCGCGGCGACCAAAGGGGTAGAGGCACGACCACAGGGGCCGCTTTGGTCGGTGGGCGCACCGACTTTCGTCGGTGGCCGCGCGCGGGAGTCCCGCCTCCCAGCGATGAGCTCGCCCCTTCCCCTCGTGGAGTCGCCGGCCTGCTCGTAGAATCGGGTGATCCCGTCGGATGTCCGAGCGTGAGGGGTCCTGTCCATGGTCGCGTCGACCGATCTGACCGCGTCGTCCGAGTGGTGGCGGGGCCTGAACGAGGCCATGTCCGCCCGGCGCCCGCTGCCCAGGGTGCAGCCGCTGGTCAAGGAGCACCTGCGCTGGTACCCCAAGGCGGACGTCGCGCTGTTGAGCCGCGCCTACGCCGTCGCCGACCACCTGCACCGCGAGCAGAAGCGCAAGAGCGGCGAACCGTTCATCATCCACCCGCTCGCGGTCGCCACGATCCTGGCCGAGATGGGATTGGACACCGCCACCCTGGTCGCAGCGCTCCTGCACGACACCGTGGAGGACACCCCCTTCAGCCTCGCCCACCTGGCCGCCGAGTTCGGCGCGGAGGTCGGGATCATGGTGGACGGGGTCACCAAGGTCGACCGGTCCATGTACGGCAGCGCGGCGGCGGGGGAGACGTTCCGCAAGATGGTCGTCGCGGCCAAGGACGACCTGCGGGTGCTCCTCATCAAGCTCGCGGATCGGGTCCACAACCTGCGCACCCTCCAGTTCCAGCCGCCCCACAAGCGCGCCAAGATCGCCCGGGGCACCCGGGAGCTGCTGATCCCCCTGGCGGAGCGGCTGGGGGTGTACCAGCTCAAACGGGAGCTGGAGGACCTGTGTTTCGAGTACCTGGAGACGGAGGACTTCGAGCGCGTGCGGGAGCGCACCGAACAGGTGCGCCGCTCCCACGAGCACGAGATCGACTCCCTGCGGGTGAGCCTGCGCGACGTGCTGCACGCGTTCCGGGTCAAGGCGGAGGTCGTGGTGCGCGAGCGGCACCTGTACTCCGTGTTCACCTCCGGCCTGCGGGCGGGCTCGGAGGTCGGCCCGGTGGCCACGGTCCGGTACGTGGTCGTGGTGCGCGGCGGGGAGCAGAACGCCTACCTGGCCCTGGGGGCGGTCCACGGCAGATGGCGCCCGGTGCCGAGGAGGTTCCGCGACTTCATCGCGACCCCCAAGTACAACCTGTACAAGGCCCTGCACACCACCGTCGTCACCGAGTCGGGCCGTCAGGTCCAGATCATCATCTGCGACCCCCACGCCCGTGAGGTGTCGGAGTACGGGATCATCGCGCAGATCCGCCAGGAGACCTCGAAGGACGGCCGCCTCCTCCAGGAGGGACGGACCAGGGCCGACCCCGAGTGGCTGACGCGGCTGCTCGGCTGGCAGGAGCAGGCCAGCGCCGAGGACCTCCTCACGGGGGCGCGCACCGACCTGGCCGACACGATCACGGTGCTGACCGGCGAGGGCAGGGTCCTCACCCTCCCGGAGGGGGCGACCCCCGTGGACGTGGCCTACGCCCTGGGGGAGGAGACCGGCAACCACTTCTCCGCGGCCACGATCGACGGCCGCCTGGCAGGACCCGCCGCGAGGATCCGCGAGGGCGACACGGTGCGGATCGTCACCACCGACGAGCCCGCCCCGGACCGGGGGTGGCTGGACTCGGTCCGGACGGGTGAGGCGCGGGTGGGCATCACAGCCTGGCACCGCGTCCGCGCCCGCGAGCGCGCCTCCGAGGACGGGAGGTGGCGGCTCGCCGAACTGCTGGGGCAGGACCGGCTGGTCGAGGCGGAGGCCGCCGGAAAACTGATCGGGGTCGCCCGGCGCATGGGCCATCCCGACATGGAGGACCTGTACGTGGCCCTGGGGGAAGGGCGCCGCGCCCCCGAGGACGTCTCCGACCAGCTGTCCTGAGGGGCGGTTTCGGCGCGGGACCGGTTCCTGTCCGGGGGTGCCTTCCGGGAGGCCTCGGGCCGCTGTGGCAGCATCGGGGCATGAGCGATCCCGTCGTCCGCCCGGCCGGAGCAGAGGACCTGAACGCCGTCTCCGGGCTGCGGTGGCGCTGGTCGGAGGAGAATCACGGAACGCCAGAGGTTCCCCTGGAGGAGTTCGCGTCCCGGTTCGTCGACTGGGCGAAGGGGAACGGGGCCTCCCACCACTGCTTCGTCGCGGTTCTGGACGGGGACGTGGTCGGCATGGCGTGGCTGGCGGTCACACAGCGGGTGCCGCACCCACGCGCGGTGGTCAGGGCGTCGGGGGACGTGCAGTGCGTGTACGTGCGGCCGGAACACCGCGACCGGGGTCTGGGAGCCCTGTTGGTCGAGGCGGTGCTGGGGCTGGCCCGCGCTCTCGGCCTGGAGCGGGTGACCGTCCACTCCACCGAGCGCGCCGTGGCCGCCTATGAGCGCGGCGGGTTCGCGGTGTCGCCGCTCCTGCTGCAGACCGTGCCCGGTTCTGGTGGCGCCGGCGCCCGGGGCTGACACGCCGCGGGGAGGCCGCCCCGGCCCCGCGGAGGCGCGACACGCCGGGCTCCCGCGTCCCCCGTGACGCGCCCGCGCGTCGGAGGATGTACCCATGGAGAGCAAGCAGGACGAAGGTCAGGGCAGGGGGTACGAGGATGGTGACGATCCCATCCAGGTGTGCCTGGTCGGTGGGCCGCGTGCCTGGTCCGGCCTGGTGATGGAGGACGTCTTCACCCGCGACGAGATTCTCGGCGTGCCGTGGGAGGACCTGGGCGCGGACCTGGTGGTTCCGGGTGACGTGCGCCCCGATCCGCCGGTGGCCCGGTACCGGCCGCTGGACGGGACCGCGCGGTGGGTCTGGCACTTCACGGGGTGGGAGCCCCCCGAGGCGGAACCGGTGGCCGAGGCCCTGCCCGCCCGGCGCGTTCCGGAGAACGCCCCGCAGTGAGGCGTTCCGCCGCCGTTCCGCGCACGCATCGGTGACGCGCCCGTCCGGAGCCTTCCGGGCGGGCGCGCCGCTGTCGCGGGCCGCGCGGCCCCGCCCGGCGCTGTGGTTCAGAACCGCGTGGTTCAGGACCGGTCGGTTCAGGTCCTGGCGGAGCGGAGCCGGACGAGCGCGGCCAGGCCCCGGGCGACCAGCCCCGTGACCGCTCCGACGACCACCCCGGTCACCAGGCTCCCGACCACGGCGAAGCCGCGGATGACGACCGCGTGCGCCAGGGGCGGCAGGTCGGCGAGGTTGCCGCCGAGGGCCGGCGGGTCGCCCTCCCAGGCGACGTTCCACAGCAGCTGGTGTCCGAGCGCGAGGAACACCCCGTAGAACGCGCCCACGACGAGCAGGGTCAGGAACGGGTTCGGCACCCGGGCCAGGACGGCCGCGGCGATCCACACGACCAGCGGGACGAACACGAACAACGCGTTGACGAACGTCCCCTCCTGGATGAGGCCGAGGTCGTGCAGCACCACGCGCGGCGCCGCGAGCAGGGCCAGCCCGATCACGGCGACGAGGGGCAGGCCGAGGGTGGAGCGCTTCTGTTCGGTCATGCCACCGACGTTAGGAGAGAGGGCTCCCGCGGGGCATCCGCGCCGGGTCTCGCCCGTGTACGTCGAGAGGCGACCCCTGTGCCGCCCCCGCGGCCCCGGCGCGACGGCCCGGACCGCCTCTCCTCACCGCGCCCGGAGCGCGTGGTCGCCCGGCCGTCCGTCCGGGGCCGTCACCGGCCCAGGGCGATGGCCTGGGCCTCGACCTCGACGGGCTCGGGGCCGTCGTCGACCCTGCGCAGCACCCGGCGTCCGAGGAGGACGATCAGCGCGGCCACGACGACCGAGCCCGCCGCCGCGTACATCGGGGCGCCCGGGGACAGGGCCGCGGCCAGCGCGGATGCCGCGGGGGGAGCGGCCGCCCCGCCGAGGAAGCGGATCGCCGAGTAGGACGACGACGCCACCGGCCGGGGCAGGTCGCCGGCCTCCATCACCGACTCCGTCAGCACCGTGTTGAGCACGCCCAGCAGCAGCCCGCCGAGCACGACGCAGGTGATCAGGCCCGCCGTGGAGGAGATGAGGGCGCCCGCGGCGACCAGGTCGGCGGCGAGCAGGAGCAGGGTGGCCCACAGGACGCCCGTGCGGCGCCACCGCCGGGTCAGGACGGGGGCGACGAACACCGAGGTGACGGTGACGGCCAGTCCCCAGCCGAAGAAGGTGAACCCGAGCCCCATCTCGTCCAGGCCCAGCGGGAAGGGCGTGTACGCCAGCAGCGCGAAGAAGCCGATGTTGTAGAACAGCGCGGTGAACGCCAGCACCAGGAGGGCGGGCTCGCGCAGCGCCGTGAACGGCGCCGACAGCGGGACCGGCGCCGTCCTGGCGATGGTGTCGCTCCGCAGCAGGGTGGCGATCGTGACGAACCCGACCGCCATGAGCACGGCGGTGCCGAAGAACGGCCCGCGCCAGCTGACACTGCCGAGCAGTCCGCCCATGAGCGGTCCGGTGGCGATGCCCAGCCCCAGGGACGCCTCGTAGAGGACGATCGCGGAGGAGGAGCCGCCGCTGGCCGCGCCGACGATGGTGGCCAGGGCGGTGGAGATGAAGAAGGCGTTCCCGAGCCCCCATCCCGCGCGGAAGCCGATCACGGACTCGACGTCGCCCGCGGCCCCCGCGGCGGCCGCGAAGACCACGATCAGGGCCAGTCCGAGCAGGAGGGTGCGCTTGGCCCCGATCCGGCTCGACACCCAGCTGGTCACGAGCATGGCCAGGCCGGTGACGAGCAGGTAGCTCGTGAACAGCAGCGAGGTCTGGGTCTGGGTGGCCTCCAGGCTGCGGGAGATCGCGGGAAGGATCGGGTCGACCAGCCCGATGCCCATGAACGCGATCACGGAGGCGAACGCCACCGCCCACACCGCGCGCGGCTGCCGGAGGATCGAGCCCTCCGTCCGGGGTGGTGCGTCACCCGCCCCGTGCGGGGTGGTGCGCTCGTTGTCTGTCTCCGCCACCATGCTTCGGAACTCCTGTCGGTCGTCGGTGGGGAGGACGGCGGCCGGTGCGGTCGGGGTCCTCGCGAGGATTCATATAGGAAACCTATGTTAATCCTCGGAGATTCCCGACCGTGCCGGGAGGGTTCGGTGGAGGGGCCGGAAGAGGGGCGCGGGCCGGGGAGAACGGCCCGCTCAGGCCTCGCCGCGCCGCAGCCGGCCGTCCAGGAGCCGCACCGAGTCCCCGAGCAGGGCCCGCTCGTGCTCGGACAGGTCGGTGAACAGCGGGGTCAGCGCCGAGCCGATCCGGGACCTCCAGTCGTCCAGCGCCGCCTCCCCCTCGGCGGTCAGCTCGTGGAGGTTGGCGCGCCCGTCGTCGGGGTCGGGGCGGCGCTCGACGTACCCGGAGGAGAGCAGGGAGTCGACGATCACCGTCATGGTGGGCTGGCGGACCCGGCAGTGGTCGGCCAGCACGCCCAGCCGCAGCGGGCCCTTCTCCCGCAGGACGCTGAGCGCACGCCAGGTCGCGGGCGAGGTGCGCTCCCCGGTCGCGTGCGCGGCGTAGCGGGCGAGGCGGTTGCTGATGTTGATCAGGCGGACCAGCAGTTCGGCGACCTCGTCGTCCTCGTGGCCCTCGTTGTTCCTCACGCGGCCAGGCTAGCCGCAGCGGCCCCGGCCCCCGCCACGGCGGGAGGGCTGGGCCGGGCGCGCGGCGGCTGCGGCCGGCGGCTCCGTGACCGCGTTCGCGCACGTGGCGGGACCCGCGGGCCGACCGGGACAGGCGTCCGGTCCGCGGCGGCCGGGCCCCGCGCTGTCCGGAACCGGCCGCGGTCTCCAGGGAAGGGACACGTGGTCAGCCATCGGCGGTGAGCCCCGCGTCGTGGGCGATGAGGGCCGCCTGGACCCGGTTGCGCACCCCGAGCCGGGCGAGGACCGCGCTGACGTGGGTCTTCACGGTGTCCTCCGCCAGGTGCAGGGCGCGGCCCACCTCCGCGTTGGACATCCCCGCCCCCACCAGCGCCAGGACCTGCCGCTCCCGCGGGGTGAGCGCGCCCAGGCGCTCCTCGGCCGCCTCCGCGCGGAACTCCCTCCGGCTGCGGAAGCCGGCGACGACCCGGCCGGTGACCTTCGGCGACAGGAACGCGCCGCCCTCGGCGACGGTCCGCACCCCCGTGATGAGTTCGCGCGGAGGGGCGGCCTTGAGCAGGAAGCCGTTGGCCCCGCCGTCCAGCGCCCTGGCCACGTAGTCGTCCTGGCCGAACGTGGTCAGCATGGCGATCGCGGTCGAAGGGCAGGCGCGGCGGATCGCCCCGACGGCGGTGAAGCCGTCCGCGCCGGGCATCTGTATGTCCAGCAGCGCCACGTCGGGGCGTTCGCGGCGGGCGAGCGCCACGGCCTCGCTCCCGTCGCGGGCCTGCGCGACGACGGTGATGCCGGGGTCGGAGGAGAGGATGGCGGCGATCCCCGCGCGGATGAGGGGTTCGTCGTCGGCCAGCAGGACGCGGATCACCGGCCCCCGCTCCCCTCGTCCTCCGTACCGACTCCGGAGCCCGTCGGGACCGCGTCCTTGTCGACGAGGCGTCCCTGCGCGAAGCACAGCCGGTAGGCGTCCGCCCCGGAGCCCGGCAGGGCCGTCCGGGACCGGTAGTGGTCGCAGGTCCATCCGCTCGGCACCGGCCCCGCGTCCGGCGGGTCGAGCATGGTGGACGGCGGGAGCACCGGCGCGACCGCGGACCGCGGGTCCCCGATCCGCAGCGACGCGAAGTCGGCCGGGTCCAGGACCGCGCGGGAGGAGGCCAGGGCGTAGTACCCGGCCCCCAGGACGGCCAGGAGCGCCAGCAGCGCGGCGGGGACCGCCACGGCCGCCGCCAGCGCCCTCCCGGTGCGGCTCCTGCTCCGCTCCCGCTGCCGCGCGGACTCGGGGGCGGAGGGGAGTGGCTCCGGGGCGGAGCCGGGGGCGCGGAGGTCCGGCCCGGAGGACGCGGGCGGGACCGGGAGGCGCACGGTGAGCGTGAACCCGGTGGCCGTGCCCTTCGGGGGCGGTGGCCCGCCGGTCCGCGTCGGTCCGGAGTCGAGGGTTCCGCCGACGGCGCGCACCCGTGCGTGCAGCGCGGCGAGACCGGAGCCGCCGGAGGCCAGGACGGGCGCCTCGGTCGCGAGGCCGTTGACCACGGAGACCGTGTAGCCCTCCGCGGGGCCCGGGACCGGGGCCGGTTCGCCGGAGGAGGCATGTGGGCCGGAGGGGGCCGCAGCGCCCGACCCGCCGGTGGAGGGGACCGCGGCACCCGGGGCGGTGGCGGCGCCGGTGGGCCCGTGGGGCGCCTGTGTCGGCCGGGCCCCGACACCGACCCCGGCCCCGGGGCCGTTGGCCGGTCCGGAGGACGCGAGGGCGGCGCACCCGGGGGCGCCGGACGCCCGCGTCCCGAGCTGCTCCACCCGCACGGCCACCGGTGCGCCCGGCGCGTGCTTGGCGCTGTTGGTCAGCCCCTCCCGCACCACGGCGTACACCAGGGCGCGCACCTCGGCAGGCATCCCCTCCCACAGCCGCCCGCCGGCCAGGCCGACCTCCAGGGAGGCGTTCCGGGCGTGCCCGACGAGACCGGCCAGGTCGCCGTCGCCGGTCCCGGGCTCGTCGGGCTCCGCGCCCCCGGACTGGAGGAGTCCGATGATCTCCTGCAGGCGCTCGACCGCGCCGATCGCCCCCGCGCCGAGTTCGGCCACCCCGCGCCGGTAGTCCTCCGGGCCCAGCCCGGGCGCGACCTCCAGGGCTCCGGCGCGCACGGCGATCAGGCTGAGCTCGTGGCCCAGGGAGTCGTGCATCCGCGCCGCAATGCGTTCGCGCTCCCGGACGCGTTCGCGCTCGGCCGCCACCGACCGCTCCCGTTCGAGGAGTTCGGCGCGCCGCCAGCCGAGCCCGGCGGAGTCCGAGCGCGCCCGCAGGTACCGGCCCACCAGCCACGGCAGCACCACGCACACGACCGCGAGCACGCCCCTGGCCAGGGCGGAGGTCGCGTCCTGCCCCAGGGCGAGGACGGTGGCCGGCTGGATCAGGAACGCGGCCGCCGCGCCCCCGGCGGACGCCCGCCCCCGGAGACTCCAGCCCGCCGCCAGCGCCAGCGCGGCCAGGGCGACGCCGCTCCCGGTCAGGGCCGTGGCGGCGGTGAGCGGCACGAGGCAGCTCAGACCCGAGGCCAGGGCGACAGCGGGCAGGAGGGCTCCCCGGGCCGCGCGGCCCTCCGCGCCACCGTCCGCACAGCCCCCGTGACCAGGGTCTTCCGTCCTGGGTCCCGCCGTCTTTCGCACAGCGGTCAGGCTACAGAACGGTCGGACGGGACGGCCTCACCCGAAAGTGCCGGTTCCGGGGAGGCCGGCGCCACGTCGGGGGCGGGGCCGCCCCTCCGTTCGGGCACGTCCGGGTGAGGCGCCGGGCGCCGCACGGGGCCTAGCGTCCCACTGGTCCGCAGCAGGCGGGCACACCACGGCCTCGGGAGAGCACGATGAAGGACAGCGGAGACACCGCGAACCAGGACGCGGGAGGCCGCGCCCCGGCCGCCCCGGCCGCCCCGGCCGCACCGGCGGGACCGCGCGACCGGGGACCCGGCCCGAGGCGGACGTCCCGCGCGGGAGCCGTCCTCGCCCTGGCCACCGCCGCCGCCCTCGCCCTGGGCGGGCCCGCGGCCGCTGCCCCGGCGGACGGCGTCCCCGAGAGGGCGGCCGCGGGGCAGGCCCCGTTGCCGGGAGCGGGTTCCGCTCCGGTCGGGACTGTGCCCGGCGGTCCGGAGGCCCCGCCCGGCGGGCCTGCCCCGGCCGCGGAGGCCGCCGACCGGGACACCGACCCCGGCGATGACCATGCCGGCGGCGTGGACGCGGCGGAGCTGGACGCCTTCATCGCCGCCCACCTCGAACGCGTCGGCCTGCCGGGGGCGACCGTCGCGGTCACGCGCGGGGACCGGGTCGTGCACACGGGCGGCTACGGGCACGACGGGAACGGCGAGCCCCTGCGCGCGGACTCGCCCATGCGCATCGCCTCCCTCAGCAAGTCGATGACCGCCCTCGCCGTCATGCAGCTGGTGGAGGACGGCGCCGTCGGCCTGGACGACCCGGTCCGCGACCACCTGCCCGAGTTCACCACCGCCGACCCACGCAGCGACCTGATCACCGTCCGCCAGCTCCTCGACCAGAGCTCGGGCATGTCCGACCGGGGCCACCCCGACGTCGCCGGATCACCGCAGCCCGCCACCCTCACCGAGGCGGTGGCCCGCCTGCGCGACGCCGAGCTCACGTCGGCGCCGGGGGAGCGGTGGCAGTACCACAACCCCAACTACCACGTGGCGGCCCGCCTGGTGGAGGTCGTCGGCGGGGAGCCCTTCGCCGAGTACCTGGAACGGCACGTGTTCGCCCCGGCGGGCATGGCCGACACCCGGTCCTCCGGCCCGGACGCCCCCGGCCCTGCGGCGACCGGCGGCGCGCGCCCCGAACCCGCGCCGGGGCACGTCCGCGCCTTCGGCGCCGACGTCCCCGTCGCCGAACCGCCCGCGTTCGGGACCGGCTCCGGGGACGTCGTCTCGACCGCGGAGGACATGGCCCGGTGGCTGCTCCTCCAGGCCGGCGGCGGGAGGGCGCCCGGCGGCGAGCGGCTGCTCTCCGCCGAAGCGGTGGAGCTGACGCACACCCCCTCCGCGCCCGGGGGCCGGTACGGCCTCGGATGGATGCGGCGCGGACCGGCCGACGGAGCCTCCGGAACACAGGTCTGGCACGGCGGGGCGGTGTCCACGTACAGCTCCTACCAGGTGCTCGTCCCCGGAACCGGATACGGCGTCGTGGCGCTGTTCAACAGCGGGATCACCCTCACCGAGAACGACACGTGGGGCCTGGTCGAGGGGGTCCTCGACCTGACCGAGGGCAGGACACCGGCCGGGGCGGGCTCGTCCCTGTGGAAGGTCGACGCCGCCTTCGGGGCGGCCACGCTGACCGTGGCGGGGCTGGGCGTGCTCGGGGTGCGGCGGGCCGGGGCCTGGGCCGGGAGGCGGGCGGGCCTGCCCCGGTGGCGGACCGCGCTGCGGCTGCTGCCCTACGCCCTGCCTCCCCTCCTGTTCCCCCTGGTCAACCCGCTCCTCACCTGGGTGATGGGCGGGCGGGAGGGCACCTGGCTCCAGCGGTTCTACGGGATCCCGGCCGAACTGACCTTCGTCGCCGCCACCGCCCTGGTGTGCCTGGCGGTCCTCGCCGCCCGGACCGTGAAGCTCGTCCGCACCGGAGGAGGGCCCGCGGGAGCGGTCGGCGCCGCCGCCGCTCCGGCCCCGTCCGGCCCGGCCGACGGCGCCGGAGGGGCCGGGTGGTAGAACTACCGCGTACGCGGGGTGAGCCGGGCGGTCGACGGGGCCGGACGGGCCCCGCACCGACAGACCCGGGAGGGCACCCGTGAGTGACGACCTGTCCGTGAGCGTGGACGGCCACGTCGGCGTCCTGGAGTTCCGGCGCCCGCCCAACAACCACTTCGACCTGGCGCTCCTGCGCGACCTCGCGGACGCCGCCGCCGAACTGGAGGGCGCGCGCGGGTGCCGCGCCATCGTCCTGTGCTCCGAGGGCCGGCACTTCTGCGCCGGGGTGGACTTCGGCGGCGAGGGGGTCGGCCCCGACCCGGCCTCCTCCCTGAAGGCCATCTACGCGGAGGGGCTGCGGCTGTTCTCCCTCGCCGTGCCCGTGGTCGCTGCGGTGCAGGGCGCGGCCGTCGGGGGCGGCCTCGGCGTGGCGTGCGCCGCCGACTTCCGCGTCGCCGCGCCCTCGACCAGGTTCCACGCCAACTTCGGGGCGCTCGGCATCCACCAGGGCTTCGGCCTCAGCGCCTCCCTGCCCCGGATCATCGGCGCGCAGGGCGCCGCCGAGATGCTGTACACCGCACGCAGGGTCGGCGGCGAGAGGGCCCTCTCCCTCGGCCTCGCCGACCGGCTGGTCGAGGACGGCGCGGTGCGCGGGGCCGCCGTGGCCTTCGCGCACGAGATCGCCGCCGGGGCGCCGCTGGCCGTGCGGTCGATGCGGGAGACCCTGCGCGCGGGGTACACGGACGAGGTCCGCGCGGCGATGGAGCGCGAGATCACCGAGCAGACGCGACTGCTCGCGACGGGGGACAGCGAGGCCGGCATCGCGGCCTCGCTGGCGCGGACCGCGCCCGTGTTCACGGGGCGTTAGCGCCGCGCCGGGCGGCGGGACGGCTACCCTGGCGTGCCATGCGCCTGCTCATCATCTCCGACACCCACCTGCCCAAGCGCGCCCGCGACCTGCCCCGGCAGGTGTGGGCGCAGGTCGAGCGCGCCGACGCGGTCGTCCACGCGGGGGACTGGTGCGTCCCCGAGGCGCTCGACGCCCTGGAGGCGCGTGCCGCGCGGGTGGTGGGCGTCCACGGCAACAACGACGGCCCCGAACTGCGCGCACGCCTGCCCGAGGTGGCGAGGGCGACCCTGGGCGGCGTCCGGTTCGCGGTCGTCCACGAGACGGGGCAGGCGGCGGGCCGGGAGAAGCGGTGCGCCGAGCGCTTCCCCGACACCGACGTCCTCGTCTTCGGCCACTCGCACATCCCGTGGGACACGCGCGCGGAGAACGGGCTGCGGCTGCTCAACCCGGGCTCTCCCACGGACCGCCGGCGCCGGCCGCACCACACCTACATGACGGCGGAGGCGGCCGACGGGGTCCTCTCCGAGGTCCGGCTGCACCGGGTCGACCCCGACTGATCGGGGCCGGCCCGGCGTGGCCGGCGCCCGGTCCGCGGTCACGGGGCGACCCGCCCGGCGATGGCGGGGCCCTCCCGTGCGATCCAGGCCTCGGCGCGGGGCATGCGGTCCCTGACGCCCTCCTCCCACATGCGGCGGAAGACCGGGTCGCTCGCGGCGGCGGCCCGGGCCCTGCGGTGGAAGCGGTGGATCATCCGTGTCGCCAGGGGCACCAGTTCCGCGCGCTGCCGCCCGGACGCCCCGTAGGCGTCGACGAAGACGGCGACCCGGTGGGCCGCGTCGAGGCCGGTGAAGGCGGGGGCCCGGTCCCGGGGGTCGAGCAGCGGCACCCACCAGTAGAGGGCGTTGGCGATCTCGTAGAGGCGGGTGGTGGGCCGGGCGAGGTCGAAGTCGATGAGGGCGGCGGGCAGGCCCTCGCGGAAGACGACGTTGCCGGGGCAGTAGTCGCGGTGGCCGACCAGTTCGGGTTCCCCCTCCACCGGGCTGTCGTCGACGGCGGCGGCCCCGGGGATGCCGCCCCAGACCGCGTCCGACGGCGGAACCCAGCCGTCGGCGGCCGCGTGCAGCCGCCGGATCAGCCGGGCCAGCGCGACCAGGACGTCCTCGCCCGCGGCAGCGGCGGGCAGCGGTTCCCGGGGGACGTCGCCGGGGACGTAGGTCAGCACCTCGCGGCCCTGCCCGTCGACGCCCAGGGGGACCGGCGCGGCGGTGAAGCCGGCCCGGTGCAGGTGGGCGAGGTAGGCCTGGACCGTGGCGGTGAACGGCCGGACCGGGCGCCGGACCGTGTCGCCCACGCGCACGATGCCGGGGGTGACGCCGTCGCCGACCAGTGGCTCGGCGGGCCGGCCGTCGTGCTCGTCGCGGAACCGGTCGGTCATGGGGCGCCTCCGTTCGTCCGGCGGGACCGCGGGACCGCTCGCCCGCCGCCGGGGCGCAGGGAGCGGGGGAATCCGCTCCGATGCTCCCCGAGCCCCCGGCCCCTGTCCAGCCGGACACCGGGGAAGGGGCCGGGAGGAGGACACGGCGCTCGGCGCGGGCTCTCCGCCGCGGAGGCGGACGGCCTCCGGCCGTCCGGTCCCCGCCGTGCGGGCGGGGACCGGACGGGCCGCTCGCACGGCCGGGCTCCGGGGTCAGGGCCGGGTGGCGCGCAGCATGCGCAGCTGTCCGACCTCGGCGGCGTTCTTCATCAGCTCGGCGTTGACCCACGCGACCGTGTGGGCGACGGTCAGGCCGGAGCCGGGCGGCCACGGGAAGGGGGCGGGCGCGTCGAGGTCCTCGGCCCCCAGACCGTCCAGCACCTCCAGCCACTCCGTGCGCAGGCCGCGCAGCCACGCGACGGCTTCGTCGGCGCCGGACCAGACCACGTCCTCCCGGTCCCGTGGGGCGCGTCCCCGCAGGTGGTCGAGGGTCACCGACCACCACCAGCCGATGTGCCAGGTGACCCAGGCGACGGTCGGCACGGGCACGGGATCGGGTTCGGCGTCCGCCCAGTCCGGGGTCCACACCCCGTCCTCCCCACGGCGGACGGTCCAGCAGAGGGGACCGGGTTCCCAGAGGAAGTCGCCGGGCTCCAGGCGCTCCAGGTGGTACTCGAACAACGACCAGGTGAGGTCGAACTGCCAGCGCGGCAGCTCGAGGGGTGTCTCGGGCATGGGGAACACCCTGGCACAGGACGCCCTCCGGACCGAAGCGGTTTTCGGGCGGGCCGCCCCCGGGCCAGGGGGCCCTCCTCCGCCGGAGTGCGGTGCGGTCGGGGCGGCGCAGTAGCCGCACTCGGCCCCCTGTCAAGGGATTTCGGCAGCATTGACCGCATTGTCCGCCGACCTGGAATGCCAGACGGCAAGCCGGGAGTCACCGTGTGAATGCTCGGGGTAGTGGTCGGGGTAGGAACACCCCACGGGCCCGAGATCCGGAGTCCGTGCCCGCCCGCCCGGGCCACCGGACACCCCGGGGGCGCCGAGGAGGACCCCCTCCGCCCGAGGCGTCTTCGGGGCCTTCCGGCCCCGCCCCCTCCGCACCGTGCCGCTCCCCGGGGCGGCAGGCGCACGGGCCCCGGCCCCCCGGAGGAGCGGCCCCGGAAAACCGGGAGCAGAGGATTCCCGCCCCGGCCTTCCCGCCCCGGTCCTCCCGGCCGGGCCGCAAGAAGAACGTCTCGCAGAGCCGCGAGGGCGTTCCGCGGGAGGGACCTCGCCGGGACCTCGCGGCTTGCGGTTGACGTAGCGTCAACTCCTAGCGTCGTCTGCGGGCCGGACGGACCGGCCCGACGAGGGGGGAAACGATGTCCTGGCCGATCGGGGACCTGTGCCGGATGAGCGGGGTCACCTCGCGCACCCTGCGGCACTACCACCGGATCGGGCTGCTCGAACCGGAGCGGACGGGCCCAGGCGGCATCCGCCACTACGGTCGGGGCGAACTCCTGCGGCTCCAGCGCATCCTCGTGATGCGCGAGCTGGGCATGGGGCTCGCCGACATCGCCCGGGTCCTGGACGAGCGGACGGGCGAGGCGGACGCACTCCGCGCCCACCTGCGCGACCTCGTGGCCGAACGGGACCGCATCGACACCCTCGTCGAGACCGTGCGCCGCACCATCGGCGCACTGGAGGAGGACGACGGCATGCACGACGTCGACAGGCCCGAGGAGCTGTTCGCCGGGTTCGACACCACCGCCTACACCGAGCGGGCCCGCGCCGAGTGGCCCCGCGAGTGGGAGCGGGCCCGGCAGGCGTCCGAGGAGTTGACCGAGGAGGACCGCGACCGGCAGCAGGCGGAGCTCGCCGCGCAGATGAGGCGCATGGCCGACCACCTCGCCGCCGGGACCCCGCCCGCCGACCCGGCGGTGCAGGCGGAGGTGCACGACCACTACCTGGGGGTGAGCCGGATGTGGACGCCCGACGCGGGCGCGTTCGAGAACCTGGGCCGCGTCTACGCCGAGGAGGGCGCCTGGCGCGCGGTGTACGAGCGCGTCGCCCCCGGCCTGGCCGGGTACCAGCGCGACGCGATGGCGGTCTACGCACGCGAGCGGCTGGCCGGTCCCGGGGCCCGGAGCGAAGCGGACGGCGGGAGCGGATGCGGATCACGGTGACCGGGGTGGACGACGCGGCGACGGTCCGGTTCCGGTGCGCGGCCGGAGCGGCCACGGGCCGGTGGGCGGGTCCGGCGCCGCCCGTGCCCGGGGAGCACGATGTGGAGCTGGACGTGGCCGAGGGGGTCGTGTTCGCCCGCGCGGAGCCGGGGCGCGATCGCCTCGAGGACGTTCCGGACGGCTCCGGGGCCGTGCTGGTCGCGGGACGCGTCGAGCAGGCCGGGACGGGGGCGGACGCCGCCGTGGTCCTGCGGGTGGGCGGCGGCCTCCTCCTGCTGGAGGCGTGCGGGGCCGTGCCCTCCGTCGGGGACCGGGTCGGTTTCACCACGGCGGAGCTCCGCCTGTACCCGACGGGGGTGTAGCGGGCCTCCGGCCGGAGGCCCGCTGCGTCCGGCGTGCGCCCGCGTCACCGTCACCGCCGCCCGGCACCGGGCCCTGTGCCCGGCGGGGAGCGCCCGCCCGCGCCTCGTGCGCGGGGGCGGGCGCTCCCAGGGCCGTCGGCGCCGTTCCGACGGGTCCTAGAGCACGTCGGGCGAGACGTCCAGGACGGTGCGGTCGCGGGAGGCCACCAGGTCGAACTGCGGTCCGGTCCGGGGCAGTTCGTGGCGGAAGAAGTACGCCGCGGCCGCGCGCTTGCCCTCGTAGAAGTCCCCCTCCCTGCCGTGCGCGGCCACCAGCTGCTCCAACCACAGCCACGCCACCACCACGTGGCCCACCGCTTCCAGGTAGGGGGTGGCGTTGGCCAGCGCCACCGCGGGGTCGCCCCCGGCCCAGGCGGAGGCGGCCGTCTCCGCCGTCCGTGCCAGGGCGGCCGACAGCAGGTCCGCGTACACGGCCTCGTCCCCGCCCAGCTCCCGGGCGCGGTCGGCGGTCCGCTGCGCGGTCTCCACCAGCAGCGCCAGCCGCGCGCCGCCGTCCTGGACGGCCTTGCGGCCCAGCAGGTCCAGGGCCTGGATGCCGTGGGTGCCCTCGTGGATCGGGTTGAGCCGGTTGTCCCGGTAGTGCTGCTCCACGTCGTACTCGCGCGTGTACCCGTAGCCGCCGTGCACCTGGATGGCCAGGCTGTTGGCCTCCACGCACCACTGGGAGGGCCAGCTCTTGGCGATCGGCGTGAGGACGTCCAGGAGCAGGTTCGCGCGCTCGCGCCCGGCGTCGTCGTCGGTGCTCGCCGCCTCGTCGACCAGCCGAGCGCAGTACAGCACCAGGGCGAGGGCGCCCTCCACGTAGCTCTTCTGGGCGAGCAGCATCCGCCGCACGTCGGTGTGGCCGATGATCGGCACCTGCGGCCGGGCGGGGTCCTTGTCGCCGAGCGGGCGCCCCTGGAGCCGTTCGCGCGCGTAGGCCAGCGACTTCAGGTACCCGGTGTAGCCGACGGCCGCGGCGCCGGCGCCCACGCCGATCCGGGCGCCGTTCATCATGTGGAACATGTACCGCAGGCCCTGGTGGGGCTCGCCCACCAGGTAGCCGACCGCGCCGGCCCGGCCGCCCGGCGTGTGCGCCCCCTCGCCGAAGTTGAGCAGGGCGTTGACGGTGCCCCGGTAGCCCATCTTGTGGTTGAGCCCGGCGGGGACGACGTCGTTGCGCTCACCGATCGACCCGTCCGCCTCCACCAGGTGCTTGGGGACGACGAACAGGGATATGCCCTTGACCCCGGGCGGACCGCCGGGGAGCTTGGCAAGCACCAGGTGCACGATGTTCTCGGTCAGCTCGTGGTCGCCGCCCGAGATCCACATCTTGTTGCCGAACACCCGGTAGCCGCCCTCGCCGTCCTCCTCGGCCCGGGTGGTGATGTCGGCCAGGGAGCTGCCCGCCTGCGGCTCGGACAGGCACATGGTGCCGGTGAAGCGCCCCTCCACCATGGGGAGCACCCACGTGTCGACCTGTTCGGGGCTGCCGTGCGCCAGGAGGAGGCGGGCGTTGCCGGAGGTGAGGAAGGGGTAGGCGGAGGTGCCCAGGTTGGCGGCCTGGAAGTAGGCGCCGCACGCGCTGGAGACGACCTGCGGGATCTGGGCCCCGCCCACGGAGGCGGGCATCCCGGCGGCGGCGAGGCCGGTCTCGGCGTAGACCTCCAGGGCCTTGCGCACCTCGGGGATGACGTGGACGCGCTCGCCGTCGAAGCGCGGCTCGTTGGCGTCGTTGGCCTTGTTGTGCGGGGCGAAGTGGTCGGTGGCCACGCGCTCGGCCAGCTCCAGGGCGGCGTCGAAGGTCTCGCGCGAGTGGTCGGAGTAGCGGGGGCGCGCGGTGAGGGCCTCGGTGTCGAGCCACTCGTAGAGCAGGAAGTGCAGGTCACGCGCGGACAGCAGGGTGGACGCCACGGTCGCCTCCTCGGAAAGTTTGACCGACTGGTCGGTATGCTATCCGTTCCCGGGGCGTCCTCCGTGACCGGGGTCACGGGGCCGCCCGGGGTCCCGGGACGTGTTCCGCGGGTCGTTCCGGGCCCGCGGCGATCGGCGCGGGCGCCGAGTCCACCGGGAGCATCCACCGGACACGCCCTAGGCTGGTGGCCACCGAACCAGAAGGAGCACTGGCCCATGTCCGCTGCCGCCGAACCCTCCCGCACCGTCCTGCTGCTCAACGGTCCCAACCTCAACCTGTTGGGCACCCGCGACCCCGAGCAGTACGGCACCGTCACCCTCGACGAGGTCGAGCGGCAGGTGGTCGCCCTCGGCGTCGAGCTGGGGGTGGAGGTGGTGTGCGCGCAGAGCAACAGCGAGGGCGTCATGGTGGACCGGATCCACGCCGCCCGCCACTGGGCCGGCGTGGTGCTCAACCCCGGCGCCTACGCCCACTACGGCATCGCCCTGCGCGACGCGATCGACGCGGTCGAGGTCCCCGTGGTGGAGGTGCACATCTCCAACGTCTACGCGCGCGAGGAGTTCCGGCACACGTCGGTGACCGCGCCCGTCGCGGCCGGGTACGTGGCGGGGTGCGGGGTGTTCGGCTACGAGCTCGCCCTGCGCGCGGTGCTCCGGCGCGACGCCGAGCGCCGCGTCTGAGGCTCCGGCCGGTGCGCCCGGGGCGCCCGTCCCGGCAGGGGGCGGGCACCCGCGGGCGGGGCGCCGCGCCTCAGCGGTAGGTCATCAGCGCGGGGCCGCCCTGCTCCAGGTGGGCGTGGTCGTTGAAGGACAGCACCTGGGTGCCGCCGCGCCCGTGCAGCAGCTTGCTCACCGAGCCGTTGACCACCACGCGGTTCATCGCCAGGAACCCGGCCGGAGAGGCGCCCAGCAGGGTCGAGCACACCGCGGCGACGACCCCGGCCGAGGTGAACACCAGCGCGGTCTCTCCGCGCCCCAGCCCCGCGACCAGGTCGGACAGGGCTGCGTTCACCCCCTCGCGGAACCCCTCCCAGGTGCCGGGTCCGCTCCCCCCGGCGCCCATCCACGAGGTCAGGGCCGCGTCCAGGCGCTCCTGGAGCGTGCCCGTCCCCGTGAGGTGGGAGCCGAGCAGGCCGAGGTGGTCGTACTCGTCCCAGCGGGGGTCGGCGGCCGGTGCGGTGTCGATGCCCGCCTCGGCGAGGGCGGCCGCCGCCGTCTGGCGCTGGCGGCGCAGCGCCCCCGTGGCGACCGCGCCGATCCGGAGGTCGCGCCGCTTGAGCTCGGCGCCGAGCAGCCGGGCCTGCTCGTGGCCGGTGGGGCTCAGCTCGTCGTAGTCCTCGGCCTCCGGAGAGGCCTTCCCGTGGCGGATGAGATAGATCGCTGGCATCGCCCCAGGGTACGAGCGGGCCCCGGACCGCCGGCGCACCGGGGCCCCGTTGGCATACCGTCCGGTCGGTTCGGGGTGGTGGCGGGCGGTGCCGACCGCGGGAGCGACCCGCGGCGGGTCCGGCGGACCGGCGGGCGGCGGGGCGTTCCCACGGCTCCGCCCGGCCGGGACCCGGCGGCGCGCGTGCGGCGTGCGGCGCGCGGCGGCCGACCGCCTTCGCGTTACCGTGGCCACACGCGACACGGAGGGATGACCATGGTCTTCCGGTATTCGAGCGTGGTGCCCGCACCGCGCGACGAGGTCTTCGACTGGCACGCGCGGCCGGGCGCGTTCGCCCGGCTGGCCCCGCCCTGGCAGCCGGTGCGTCTGACCGCCGAGGCGGACTCCCTCGCCGACGGCGTGGCCGTGCTCTCGTTCCCCGGCGGCCTGCGCTGGGAGGCCCGCCACCTTCCGGAGCGGTACGACCCGCCCCGCAGGTTCGCGGACCGACTGGTGTCCCGGCCGCTGGCGACGCTGCTGTCCTGGACGCACGCCCACGACTTCGTCGCGGAGACGGGGGAGAGCACCCGCGTCGTCGACCGGGTCGCCACCTCCGTCCCCGAGGCGCTGCTGCGGCCCATGTTCGCCTACCGCCACGCCCAGCTCGCCGACGACCTGGCGGCCGGGGCCCGGTCGCGGGCCTGGCACGACCGTCCGGTGACCGTGGCGGTCACCGGGTCGGGCGGGCTGGTGGGGCGCTCCCTGTGCTCGCTGCTCACCACGGGCGGGCACCGGGTGGTCCGGCTGGTGCGCAGGGACCCCGCCCGCCCGGGCGAACGGCGCTGGGACCCCCGGGACCCGGCAGCCGACCTGCTCGAAGGCGTCGACGCCCTGGTGCACCTGGCGGGGGAGCCGCTGTTCGGGCGGTTCACGGAGCGGCACAAGGAAGCCCTGCGGGACAGCCGTGTCGGCCCCACGCGCGCCCTCGCCCGCCTGGTGGCCCGCAGCGGGACGCGCGTGTTCGTGACCGCCTCGGCGATCGGCTACTACGGGCCGGACCGGGGGGACGAGGTCCTCACGGAGGACAGTCCGCGCGGGACGGGGTTCCTGGCCGACCTGGTCGCGGACTGGGAGGAGGCCGCCGAACCCGCGGCCGAGGGCGGCGCCCGGTGCGTGCGGGTGCGTACGGGCATCGTGCAGACCCCCGCCGGGGGAGTGCTGGGGCTGCAGTACCCGCTGTTCGCGGCGGGGCTGGGCGGCCGGATCGGCGACGGCCGGCAGTGGATGTCGTGGATCGGCGTGGACGACCTCGCGGACGTCTACGTGCGCGCCGTCCTGGACGGGGCGCTGACGGGCCCCGTCAACGGGGTGGCGCCGAACCCGGTGCGCGGCGCCGAGCACGCCGACGTGCTCGCCGCCACCCTGCGCCGTCCCGCGGCGCTGCCGGTGCCGGGCTGGGGGCCGGCCCTCCTGCTGGGACGGGAGGGCGCGGACGAGGTGGCGCTGGCGGACCAGAGGGTGGCCCCGGCCCGCCTGGAGGCGGCGGGGCACCGTTTCCGGCACCCGCGCCTGGAGGGGGCGCTCGCCCACCTCTTCGGCCGGGAGCGCCCCGTGTGAGGCGGCGGCGCGGCCCTTCCCCCGGCGGGCGCCCGCCGGGGCGGGGTGCGGCCCGTGGGCCGCACCCCCGCGCTGTGCCGGAGCCTTCCTCAGGCGGCGCCGGAGTCCGGCTCGAAGCGCACCACCACCGACTTCGACGTCGGGGTGTTGCTCACCTCCGCAGTGGAGTCCAGCGGGACCAGCACGTTGGTCTCCGGGAAGTAGGAGGCCGCGCACCCGCGCGCCGTCGGGTAGTGCACGACCCGGAAGTGCGCCGCGCGCCGCTCCCGGCCGTCCCGCCACTCGCCCACCAGGTCGGTGTAGGAGCCGTCCGCCAGCCCTAGCTCGCGTGCGTCCTCCGGGTTGACCAGCACGACCCGGCGGCCGTCCTTGATGCCCCGGTACCGGTCGTCGAGGCCGTACACCGTGGTGTTGTACTGGTCGTGCGAGCGCAGCGTCTGCAGCAGCAGCCGCCCCTGCGGCACCTCCGGCGCGTACGTGCCGTTGACCGTGAAGTTCGCCAGGCCCGTCTCGGTCGGGAAGCGCCGGTCGTCGCGCGGCGCGTGCGGCAGGGTGAACCCCGCGGGCTTGCGCGCACGGGCGTTGAAGTCCTCGAACCCCGGCACGACCGCCGCCACGTGGTCGCGGACCCGGTCGTAGTCGAACAGCTCCGACCACGCCACGGGCTCCTCGCCCAGCACCCGCCGGGCCAGGTCGCAGACGATGTCGACCTCCGAGCGCATGCCCTCCGACAGGGGCGGGAGCACCCCGTGGGAGGCGTGCACCTTGCCCATCGAGTCCTCCACGGTCACCCACCGGGGCTCGCCGTCGCGCAGGTCGCGGTCGGTGCGCGCGAGCGCGGGCAGGATCAGCGCCCGCGCCCCCGTCACCACGTGCGAGCGGTTCAGCTTGGTGGACACGTGCACCGTCAGCCCCACCCGGCGCATCGCTTCCTCGGTGACCAGGGTGTCGGGCGTGGCCGCCACGAAGTTGCCGCCCATCGCGAAGAACACCCGCACGTCGCCGTCGGCCATCGCGCGGATGGCATTGACGGTGTCGTGGCCGTGCTCGCGCGGGGGCTCGAACCCGAACTCCGCGCCCAGGGCGTCCAGGAACGCCTCCGCGGGGCGCTCGAAGATCCCCATCGTCCGGTCGCCCTGCACGTTGGAGTGGCCGCGCACCGGGCACACTCCCGCGCCCGGGCGCCCCACGTTGCCGCGCAGCAGCAGGAAGTTGACGACCTCGCGGATGGTCGGCACCGAGTGCTTGTGCTGGGTCAGGCCCATCGCCCAGCACACGATGATCCGCTCCGACCCGGTGACCATCTCCGCGATCCGCTCGACGAGCTCCCGCTCCAGGCCGGTGGCCCTCTCGACCCGGGGCCAGAACTCCTCGTCCGGCTCGGCCAGCAGGTCCTTGGAGAACTCCTCGAACCCGTGCGTGTGGGTGGCGATGAAGTCGCGGTCCAGGACCTCCTCCCCGCGCTCCTGCGCCTGCAGCAGCAGCCGGTTGACCGCCGAGAACAGGGTGAGGTCGCCGCCCAGCCGGATCTGCGCGAACAGGTCGGTGAGCTCCGTGCCGCGCCCGAGCAGGCCGCCCGCCTTCTGCGGGTTGCGGAACTCGCGCATGCCCGCCTCGGGCAGGGGGTTGACGGTGATGATCCGGGTCCCGGAGCGCTTGGCCTTCTCCAGGGCGGAGAGCATCCGGGGGTGGTTGGTGCCGGGGTTCTGCCCGGCGACGATGATCAGGTCGGCCTTGCGCAGGTCCTCCAGGGAGACGCTGCCCTTGCCCACGCCCAGCGTCTCGGTGAGGGCGGAGCCCGACGACTCGTGGCACATGTTGGAGCAGTCCGGCATGTTGTTCGTGCCGAGCTGCCGGGCGAACAGCTGGTAGAGGAAGGCGGCCTCGTTGCTGGTGCGGCCCGAGGTGTAGAACACGGCCTCGTCGGGGGAGGCCAGCCCCCGCAGGTCCTCGGCGACCAGGTCCAGGGCGCGGTCCCAGCTCACCGGCTCGTAGTGGGAGGCGCCCTCGGCCAGGTACATGGGCTGGGCGAGGCGGCCCTGCTGCCCCAGCCAGTAGCCGGAGCGCTCGGCCAGCTCGGCGACCGGGTGCTCGGCGAAGAACTCGGGCGTCAGGGCCCGGGAGGTGGCCTCCTCGGCGACCGCCTTGGCGCCGTTCTCGCAGAACTCCGCCGTGTGCCGCTTGTCGCCCTCGGGCCAGGCGCAGCCGGGGCAGTCGAAGCCGCGCTTCTGGTTGATCGCGAGCATGGCGGGCAGCCCGCGCCGGACGCCGGCGTGTTCGCCGACCTGGCGGACGCTGTTGAGCACGGCGGGCATGCCCGCCGCGCTGGTCTTGGGCGGGCCCACCGTGGGGGAGTCCTGGGCGGGATCGTGCTGTGCGGAGTTCTGGTGTCTCACACTTCGCATTGTGGCATCGCGTCCCCGGGCGCCGTGACGCCGGGGGAGCGGCCCGGCCGGTCAGGGGCGGTGCGGGGCCTCCGCGCCCGAGGGGGAGACGGGCCTCCGCGAGGCCGTGCCGCCGCCGGGCGGGCGTGCCGCCCGAAGTATTTGTCAGGACATGGCAATATAGTCCGCTCTTCAGCTGTTTTTGTTTGTTCGGTGTTTTTGTCGTCTCCCTATCACGGTTGTTTTTCTCCGGTCGTGCCTTTCGGGATACTGGCCGGAACGGGCCTGGGGGGATTGCGGTTCCCCGGCGGCGGGCATCTCGGTGGAGCGACGGTTCCGGGCCTGGAGGGAAAAGGGGAGGGAACGACCGGTTTCCGGCCCCCTGCGGTCCTCCGGAGAATGTGCAGCCCCCCGCGCGGATTCGGACTGTGCTCCGGGCCCGGATGGTCGCGACGTGAAGTTCCTTGAGTGGTTCGGCGTAGAATTCCAAGCGAACAGAGATGAGTTCCATGGCTCACTGGAAGAACATTCCCGGTAACCTCACGAAGATCTCGGTGGGATCCCGGAGTAATGTGTGGGGTGTCAACTCCGCCGGTGCCATCTATCGTTTCACGAATGACGACGCCAATCCCTGGGTCAATGTTCCGGGGGGTTTGGTCGACATCAGTGCTGCTGCGGACGGCACGGTGTGGGGGGTCAATGCGAACAACCAGATCTACCGTTACACGGGTGATCTGGGTTCGTCCCACTGGAAGGGTATCTCCGGCGGCCTGACGAGGATTTCCACCGGTTCCCGGAGCAATGTGTGGGGCGTGAACTCCGCCGGTGCCATCTATCGTTTCACGAATGACGACGCCAATCCCTGGGTCAATGTTCCGGGGGGTTTGGTCGACATCAGTGCTGCTGCGGACGGCACGGTGTGGGGGGTCAATGCGAACAACCAGATCTACCGTTACACGGGTGATCTGGGTTCGTCCCACTGGAAGGGTATCTCCGGCGGCCTGTCGGGAATCTCCACCGGTTCCCGGAGCAATGTGTGGGGTGTCAACTCCGCCGGTGCCATCTATCGTTTCACGAATGACGACGCCAACCCCTGGGTCAACGTCCCCGGCGGGCTGAAGGAGATCAGCGCGGCCGAGGACGGCACGGTGTGGGGCGTCAACTCCGCCGGCGCCATCTACCGCTACACCGGTGACCAGCCCTAGGGACCGGGCGCGACGGACGGGTGTTCCCCGCGGCGGACCGCCGCGGGGAACACCCGTCCGTCGCCGCGGCCCCACCGGCCCGGGCGCTGCTCCCCGCGCGGGCGGGACATGCCCCACGGGAGCCGGTCCGGGCCCACCGTGCGAGCCCGCCGCGCACCCCGCGTACGCGGGGAGGTCCTCGCCCCGGCTGCCGGTCCGGCCGAAAACCCCTGGCGGAACGGATCGGTCCGACAGGACACTGCGGCGATGTACTCCGACGCCGACACGGCCGCCCTCTACGACGTCCTCAACCCCTGGGATCCGAGCGACGACTTCTACCTCTCCCACGTCATGGCCTCCGCGTCCGTCCTGGACGTGGGGTGCGGCACCGGCACGCTGCTGCACCGCGCCCGAGAGAACGGCCACGGCGGCCGGCTCTGCGGGCTGGACCCCGACCCCGCCGCGCTCGGCCGGGCACGCGTGCGCGACGACGTCTCCTGGGTCGGGGGCCGCGCCGAGGACATGGCGTGGGACCGCGAGTTCGAGCTCGCGGTCATGGCCGGCAACGCCTTCCAGGCGCTCGTGTCCGACAGCGAACTCCGTTCCTCGCTCGCCGCGATCAGGCGTGCGCTGGTCCCCGGAGGGAGGTTCGTGTTCGGCACCCGCAACCCCCTCGCCCGCGCCTGGGAGCGCTGGACCCCGGACAACGCCACCGGCGTGGTCGACCACCGGGGCCGCGCGCTGCGCGTGTCGCACCGGGTCGAGTCCGTGGAGGGCGACGTGGTCACGTTCACCGAGACCACCGCGACAGGGGAGGGCGAACCGCTCCGGGTCGACAGGGGACGCCTGCGGTTCCTCGGCCCGGAGGGCGTCGACGCCTTCCTGCGCGGTGCCGGGCTGGAGGTCGAGGAGCGCCACGGCGACTGGTCTCGGGGCCCTCTCACGGCCGGGAGCACCGTCGTCGTCACCGTGGCCCGGGCGGTCGGCGGCTGAGGAACGCGCCCGGGCCCGTCCCCGGTGTCCGGACGGCCGCCCGGACACCGGGGGCGGTGCCACGCGCAGAGCGCCGGGAGCCGGGGGCCCGGGGGCGCCGACGCCGGCTCCCGGTGGGCGCGGGGCCGGCGCCGACGGGGCCGAGCCGCTCGGCGCGCCGGTCGGGCCGGGACCCGGCCGCAGGGCGGCTCTCCCGGGGATCCGCTGCGGGGGGGACGCGCCTCGGCCCGGATGTCGGCGCCGGGTCCTAGGCTCCCCGCATGAACGCACTCTGGCCGACCGTGCACACCGAACGGGCCTCGCTCGCCGCCGACCTCGCGGACCTCACCGACCGGCAGTGGGCCACGGAGTCCCTGTGCACCGGCCTGAGCGTCCGCGAGGTCCTCGCCCACCTGGCGTCGGCCGCCGGGCTGAGCTGGGCCCGGTGGATGGCGGGGGTCGTTCGCTGCCGGTTCGACTTCGACAAGCAGGTGGAGATGCGCCTGGCCGAACAGCTCGGAGGGAGCCCGGCCGAGACCCTGGAGAACTTCCGCCGCGTCGCGGCCAACACGACCACCCCCGTCGGCCCGGTCGTGGCGTGCCTGGGCGAGACCGTCGTCCACGGGGAGGACATCCGCCGCCCCCTGGGGATCGGCCGGGCCTACCCCGTCGACACGCTCACGCGCCTGGCCGAGTACTACAGCGGCACCGACCTCGTGGTCCTGGCCAAGGGGAGGATCGGCGGGCTGCGCCTGGCCGCCACGGACGGCCCCTTCGCCACCGGCTCAGGGCTCCCGGTCTCCGGGCCGACCCTGGCGCTCGTCATGGCGATGACCGGCCGCGCGGCGTACTGCGACGACCTGGAGGGCGAGGGCGTGGCGGTCCTGCGCGAACGCTGCTGAGGCCGCCCGAGCCGCGTCGGCCGGGGCCGCGGACGACCCGGCCCCGCGCCTAGGCTGTCGGGGTGCGCGTACGGAACCGTTGGACCGTCCTCTCCGTCAGCATGGTGGCGCAGGTGGCCAGTGTGTCCGCCATGTTCGGCGTCCCCCTCGTGCTCCCACAGCTGAGGGACGCCTTCGGGGTCACGACCGCGCAGGCGGGGGTGCTGGCGGGGCTCCCGTCCCTGGGACTGCTCCTCACCCTCCTGTTGTGGGGCGTGGTGATCGACCGGGTCGGGGAGCGGTCGACGATGGCGCTGAGCCTGGTCCTCACGGCGGCCGCGCTCGGCGCGCTCCGGCTCGTCACGGACGTGTGGGGCGCGGCGGTGGTCCTGGTGCTCGTGGGCGCGGTCGGCGGCCCGGTCAACGCGGCCAGCGGCCGACTGGTCCTGTCCCGGTTCGACGCGGGGGAGCGGGGCCTGGCCATGGGGGTCCGCCAGTCGGCGCTCCCGCTGGGCGTGGGGCTCTCCGCCCTGGTGCTGCCCGGCGCCGCCGACGCGTGGGGGTTCGTCGCGGCGATGACGCTCCCGGCCGCGCTCGCGCTCCTGGCGGTGCCGCTCCTGCTGGCCGTGGCGCAGGGCCCGCCCCCGCACCGGTCCGCGCGCGGACACGCGCCCGAAGGCGGGGAGGCGGCCCCTCCCGCCGCCGGGTCACCGTACCGGCGCCGCCCGATCTGGCGGGTGCACGGCGTGAGCATGCTCCTCGGCGTCCCCCAGGTCGCGCTGATGACGTACGCGGTGGTCTACCTCGTGCAGGAACAGGGGTGGGGTGCGCCCGCCGCGGGCGCGGTGGTCGCGGCGGCCCAGGTGCCGGGCGCCGCGGGACGCCTGCTGCTCGGGGTCCGCTCGGACCGGACCGGCGACCGGATGCGGCCGGTGCGGTGGCTGGCGGCGGTCTCCGGGGTCTGCCTGGTCCTCCTCGCCCTCCTGCCCGGGGTCTGGGACCGGACGGCCGTCCCCCTGCTGCTGGCCTGCCTCGTGCTGACGATGTGGCACAACGGCCTGACCTTCACCGCCGTCGCCGAGATCGCCGGGACCGCGTGGGCCGGACGGGCCCTGGCCGTGCAGAACTGGCTCCAGGCCGTCAGCACCACGCTCACGCCGGTCCTCATGGCCGCTGTGATCACCACCGCGGGGCTGCCCGCCGTGTTCGCGGTGAGCGCGGTCTTCTCGGCCGCCGCGGTCGCGGTGGCGCCGGGCGCGCGCACCCGGGGGTGACCCCCTCCGGCCGCCCGGAGGTCCGGTCCGGGCCTCTCGGCCGTGTCGCGGCGGAACCGGTGCGGGAGGCCCGTCCCGCGAACTCCCCGGCGTTCCACCCCTCCCACAGGTGTCGCGTGTCGGGCACTCCGGGGCGGTCGGGGAGCCGGAGGACGCAGCCCGCGTGGCGGCGTGCCCAGAAGCCCTCCGAGGCCGCCGCCGGGGCCGGTGCTCCGCGACGGGCGAGGGGGTGCGGCCGTCGCCCGCGGACGACGGCCGCACCCCCTCGAAGGACGGACCCGGCGCGGGAGCCGTTCCCGGGCGCGGGCCGGGGACCTACGGGGCCAGGGCCTCCACGACGACCTCGGTCGCCCCCGAGACCAGGGCGTTGTCGAATTCGGCGTCCTCCTGCTCGCGGGTGGACATGACCGCGATGACGATGGGGTCGTCCTCGGGGGGCCAGACGACGGCGATGTCGTTGCGCGAACCGTGGCTGCCGCCGCCGGTCTTGTCACCGACGCGCCAGTCCTCGGGGACCCCGGCGCGGATCAGCTCGTCGCCGGTCGTGTTGTTGAGGAGCATCTCGGTGAGCACGTCGCGCGGGCCCTCCTCCAGGACGTCCCCGAGCACGAACGCCTCCAGGCTCCCGGCCATGGCGCGCGGCGTGCTCGTGTCCCGGGTCTCGCCGGGCGGCACCTCGTTGAGCTCGGGCTCGATCCGGTCCGCCGAGATCACGTCGTCGCCGATCTCCCGCATGTCCTCCTCGAACCCCTCGGGTCCGCCCAGCTCCTCGAACAGCAGGTTCGCGGCGGTGTTGTCGCTGTGGCGGACGGCGGCGTCGGCCACCTCCAGCAGGGTCATCCCCGTGTCGACGTGCTGCTCGGTGATGGGGGAGTAGTCGACCAGGTCCTCTTCGGTGTAGGTGACGACCTCCTCCAGTTCCTCGGGGGTGTTCTGCCCCAGGACCAGGGCCGCCGTGAACGCCTTGTGGGTGGAGGCGTAGCCGAACCGTTCGTCGGCGCGGTGGAAGACCTCCTCCCCGGTCCCGGTGTCCACCGCGTAGACCCCCAGACGGGCGTCGAACTCCGACTCCAGCCGCTCGAACTCGCCGGAGAGGTCCTCGGCCGTCACCTCCGCGCTCGCCGGCTCCGCCTCGGCGGGCGCGGCGGAGCCGGAGCAGGCCGCGGCGGGGACGAGCGCGAGCGCGGCCAGGGCCGCGAGCCCGGTCCTGCGGGCCGTGGGGAACAACATGTGCGTCTCCTCGTGGTCTGGTGCGCGCCGCCCGGAGGACCGGGCGGCGCGGGACGGACAGGGTCGGAAAAGGGCGGACGCGGCGGGACACGACCCGCTGCGACCTGCCCCTTTCCGGGCCCTGTCCGTAGTCTGGGCCCGGTCGCCGATACCGTCCAAGACGGAAACGACCAGTCCCATGCGGAAACGGCATGACCCCAGCCTGTGGCGGTCGGCCGCGGTCGGCCGCGGTCGGATTCGGCCGTCCCGGCCGACTCAGGCCTTCTCCTCCTGGCGGCGCGGGCGCTCGAACAGGGCGTGCCAGCGCCCGGCCGGGCCCAGCGGGGAGCGGAGCCGGGAGCCGCGGCCGGCCGGGAGCGCGGCCGCGGAGCACACCGGCGCCTGCGTCCGCGTGGCGCACGGCACGAGCCGGAGCGTCGTGGAGGCCGCCTGGTCCCCGGTCACCGTGTCGAGGAAGGCCGCGGCGTAGTGGCCGTACTTGAGCCGGTAGGCGGCGTCGACCCGTTCACGCGTCCCGGGGTCGGCGGGCTCGAAGGCGACGTTCCTGCGCAGGCCCGCGGCCCGGACCGTGCCCTTCCGGTGGATCCGCGCGCTCCGGTACCAGTCGGAGGCGTGGCCGCCCAGGGAGCGGACGTAGAGGTCGTCCCCCTCGCGTACCACCCAGACCCTCCGGCCGCGCCTCAGCACACGCCTGCCGTGCGCGACCGTCAGGACGATCTCCTCGGTGGAGGAGTACAGCGTCAACTCTTCGGGAGTCCACGTCATCGGCGTCTCGTCAACTCGCTTTCCGTTCGAGGTGTCCTACAGGGGGGAATCGCATGTGCGCGGCGGCGGGGCGCGGTCCGGCGGACCGCGCACGGCCCGCGACCCCGCGGGGCCGGTCCCCGGTCGGCCCCCGTCCCCCGCGCCGGACGGCTGCGGGGGCGTGCGGTACGGCGTTTCGGAGGGCGCCCGGGGGCAGGGGGCCGCGCTCCCCGCCGGGGGAGCGGTGCGGACGGCGCCCGGACCGCCCGCGCCCCTCCAGGCTAGGATCCGGGGGCCTCCGGAGGGAGGCCCTGCCACACCCACCCTTGCGCCGTCCCGGCCGGGACCGGCGCACGCGCGGGGGCCGCCCGCGTGGACCCGCGGGTCGCAAACGCCTGGACCGGTGCGTCCCGTGTTGGGATCATCGGACGGTCCGACGCCCCACGACCCGAGGGATACCCCGCCATGCCCGTGCCCGCCGACCCGACCGTGCTCCACCCGATGCCCGGGCAGCCGCGTGTGGTCCTGCTCAAACCCCTGGTGACGTCCCCGCTCATCGAGGTCGGGGAGTACTCCTACTACGACGACCCCGACGACCCGACCGCGTTCGAGACGCGCAACGTGCTCTACCACTACGGGCCGGAGAAGCTGGTCATCGGCCGGTTCTGCGCGCTGGGCACCGGGACCCGGTTCATCATGAACGGCGCCAACCACCGCATGGACGGCCCCTCGACCTTCCCCTTCCCCACGATGGGCGGCTCGTGGTCGGAGCACTTCGACCTGATCACCGGGCTGCCGGGCCGGGGGGACACGGTGGTCGGCCACGACGTGTGGTTCGGCCACGGGTCGACGGTGATGCCCGGCGTGCGGATCGGCCACGGGGCGGTCATCGCCGCCGGAGCCGTCGTCACCTCCGACGTGCCCGACTACGGGATCGTCGGCGGCAACCCCGCCCGGCTCATCCGCACCCGCTTCGACGCCGGGACCGTGGACCGCCTGCTGGCGGTGGCCTGGTGGGACTGGCCCGCCGAGCACATCACCGAGCACGTGCGCACGATCATGTCGGGCGGCGTCGACGACCTGGAGGCCGCGGCGCCGGGCGGGTCCGGCGGCTGAGGCCCGGCACGGGGGCCGCTGCCCGGCGGGGGCCTGCCCCCGGGCCGCGGCAGGGCACGGCCGGGTCCCGCCGGTACCGCCGTTCACCGGGGCCCCGCCGGGGCGTGGCCGCGCCGGAGCCGGTCGGCTGCCGGGAGCCGGGCCGGGAGGATGCCGGGCAGGACGAGTTCGGCGGTCCGCCGGACGGCGGGCGCCCCGGCTGCCGTCGCCGTGCCGGGAGGCGCCCCGGCCCCGGGGGCGGGGAGGCCGGTCGGCACGGCCGTCCTTCCCCAGGTCACGGGGGCGAGCGCCGTCACGAGGGCCCACCGCCGTATAGCTTCCATGGAAGCTATTGTAGCTTCCTCGGAAGCTACAATGGGGGCATGGAGCAGTACGACCGCGTCACACGCATCCAGGCCGAGTGGGAACGCGAGCGACCCGACCTGGACGTGTCCCCGGAGGGGGTGATCGGCAGGCTGCACCGCATCGGCTCCCACCTGAGCGACCGGCTGTGCGTCGTCTACCGCCGCCACGGGCTGAGCGAGGGCGAGTTCGAGGTCCTCGCCGCACTGCGCCGCGCGGGAGGACCCTGCGAGCGGGCGCCCGGCGAACTCGCCCGGTTCACGATGGTCACCACCGGGGCCATGACCAAGCGGCTCGACCGGCTGGAGGAGGCCGGACTCGTCACCCGCCGCCGGGCCGAGGGGGACGGCCGGGGCCGGACGGTCTCGCTCACCGAGGAGGGCAGGACGCTCATCGACCGGGCCTTCACCGAGCACATGCACGACGAGCGGCGCCTCCTGGAAGCCCTCACCGCCGAGGAGGCCGAGCGGCTCGAAGCGCTGCTGGCCACCTGGTTGTCGCGCATCGAGGGGACCTGAGGCCCGGCCGGGAGCCCGCCCCCGGTCCCGGCCGCCGCTACGGCGCCATGGCCAGGGGCTCCGCGCCGGGCTTCCGCTCTCCGCGGAGCGGGCCCGTCGCCACGTGCGGGGACAGGGCGCGCAGGAAGTCCGCCGCGTCGAACATCTCACCCGCGGAGGCCACGCCGGCGGCCCCGGTCCGCCCGGTGAGGATCCGCTCCACCGCCTCCACCGCGAGCGGCGCGGACACGGCGTAGATGTCCCGGCCGGTGGCGAACGCGCGCCGCTCGGCGCCGCCCGAGCGCACGAGGACGTCCACGAGGAAGGTCTCCGCGGGCCGGCCGGGCCCGTCCTCCCCGACCGGCGTCCGCGCGGCCGGGGCCGCCAGGCCCGTGGCGGCCTCGACCGTCATGTACGTGCGCACCTCGCGGACGTCCAGGTGGCGGGGGATCGTGGTGACCTCGGCCATCGTGAACTCGCCGACCACCGCACGTGTGCCCAGCGGTTCGGGGAACGCCCACTCGGCGGCCGGAGGGGCGCCGTCGCGGTACTCCAGCCTCCCGTTCGCGAAGACGACCCGCCGGCCGTCCCTCCTCTGCCGGGACACCCGTCCCGCGGCGCGGGTCCCCTCCGTGGGGGCCCAGCCGCTCAGCCCGTAGGCGACGTGCACCTCGTCGGCCCCGCCCCAGTCACCCGCCGCCGCGGTGGCCAGCAGGTCGCCGAGCCCGCCGAAGAACGCCATGGCGGGCACCACCGCGACCCCCGCCTCGCGGGCGTCCTGCTCGAAGTGCGCGAACGTGTCCCTGTTCGCCTCGATCTCGGCCGCCACGTCCACGTACGGGACGCCCGCGCGCAGCGCCGCCCCGACCACCGGCGCCGCGGTCACGGCGAAGGGCCCGGCGCAGTTGACCACGGCGTCCACGCCTTCCAGCGCCCGGTCGAGGGAGGCCGGGTCGTCCATCGACGCCGTCCGGGCGGGCGACCCGGGGTGGGACGCCCGCAGGTCCCGCAGCCTGCCCGCGTCGCGCCCGACGAGGACGGGGGCGTGGCCGCGGCGGCGCAGCTCCGCCGCCACGAACCGCCCGGTGTGCCCGGAGGCGCCGACCACCGCCACCGCGAATCCTGATGCCATCGGTTCCCCCTGGGGCTCGCACTGTCCGTCAGGAAGATCATGGCCGCGCCGGCGAACCGCCGCCAGCGTCCGGAACGCCACCATGCGTACACTTTCGGACATGCCCTCGATCGCGTTCGCCCTCACCGACGGAATGCTGCACTTCGAGCTCGCCGCCGCGTGCGAGATCTTCGGCACCGCGCCGCCGGGCACGGCCGCCCCCTGGTACGACATCGCCCTGTGCGGCTCCGGAACGGTGCGGGCCGGACGGTTCCTGCTGGAACCGGACCACGGGCTCGACCGGCTGGCGGGCGCCGGGACGGTGGTCGTGCCCGCGCTGGCCGACGTGGACGAGCGCCCGCCGGCCGTGCTGGTCGACGCGGTGCGCGCCGCCCACAGGGCCGGAGCGCGCGTGGTCTCCCTCTGCACGGGCGCGTTCGTGCTGGCCGAGGCCGGCCTCCTCGACGGGCTGCGCGCGACCACCCACTGGGCCCACACCGGGGAGCTCGCCTCCCGGTACCCGCGGGTGGAGGTCGACCCCGCCGTGCTCTACGTCGACAACGGCGGGGTGCTCACCTCCGCGGGCAAGGCCGCGGCCGTTGACCTGTGCCTGCACCTGATCCGCCTCGACCACGGTTCGGCGGTCGCCAACGCCGCCGCACGCCGCCTGGTCGTGCCCCCGCACAGGCCCGGGGGCCAGGCCCAGTTCGTCGCCGCCCCGGTCCCCGTGCGGGACGGCCACCCCGTCGCGGACCTGCTGCCCTGGGCGGCCGAACGGCTGGAGCTGCCGCTGACCGTGGAGGACCTGGCCCGCCGGGCGAACATGAGCTCGCGCAACCTGGCGCGCCACTTCCGGTCGCTGACCGGCACCACGCCCCTGCGCTGGCTGCTGGAGCAGCGCATCCGCCGCGCCCAGGAACTGCTGGAGACCACGGACGACGGTGTCGAGACCGTCGCGGCGGCCGTGGGCATGGGCACCGCCGCGACGCTGCGCCGGCACTTCCACCGCACCGTGGGCGTGCCCCCGGACTCCTACCGGCGCGCCTTCCGCGGCCGGGACCCCCGGAGCGACCGGCGGGAGGGCCCGGCGCCGACCTCCCCGAACGAGCCCCCGGCCGGACCCCCTCCGCCGGTCCGGTGATAGGACCGGTTCCGAGCGCGGGCCCCGCCGCCGCACCGGCGGAGGGCCCGCGTCCCCGCCCGACCACAGGAGGAACACCGTGACGACGACGGCATCGCGCCCGGAGGACAGACCGGCCCCCGCACCCCACCGGACCGCGGTCGACGAGGCGCACTGGGGCGAACGCCTCCGGGTGCTCGCCGCCGAGCACGGGGTTCCCGGGGCCCAGCTCGGCATCCTGGAGCTGGGCCGCCCCTCCGCGGAGGGGGAGGGGCGGGAGCCCGACCGGGTCGCCCTCGCCGCCTGCGGCGTGCTCAACACGGAGACCGGCCACCCCGTGGACACGGGGTCGGTGTTCCAGATCGGGTCGATCACCAAGGTCTGGACCGCCACCGCGATCCTGCGGCTGGTCGACGAGGGGCGCCTCACCCTCGACACCCCGGTGGCGGAGGTCCTGCCCGAATTCCGGCTCTCCGACCCCGCGACGACCGGGAGGCTGCTGGTGCGCCACCTGCTGACCCACACCAGCGGCATCGACGGCGACCTGTTCACCGACACCGGCAGGGGGGACGACACCCTGGAGAGGTACGTCGCCCTGCTCGCCGACGCGGCGCTGATCCACCCCCTCGGAGCGACCTTCTCCTACTGCAACTCCGGGTTCCCGGTGCTGGGCCGCATCATCGAGAGGCTCACCGGCGGCACGTGGGACGCGGCGATGCGGGAGGCGCTGTTCGCCCCCCTCGGCCTGACGCACACCGGCACGCTCCCGGAGGAGGCGCTGCTGCACGGCGCGGCCGTCGGGCACGTGCGGGGGCTTCCCGACCCGGTGCGCGCCCCGGTGTGGGGGCTGCCCCGGTCGATGGGACCGGCCGGGCTCCTCACCTCGACCGCGCGGGACGTGCTGCGCTTCGCCCGCATGCACCTGGACGGCGGACTCGCCGAGGACGGCACCCGCGTCCTGAGCGAGGAGGGTGTGCGCGCGATGACGGAGTTCCAGGTCGACGTGCCCGACGTGCACACCCTGGGGGACTCCTGGGGGCTGGGCTGGATCCGCCACGACTGGAACGGGCACCGCCTCGTCGGCCACGACGGCAACACCATCGGGCAGTCCGCGTTCCTGCGCGCGTCCCCCGAGGCGGGCCTGGCCGTGGTCCTGCTCACCAACGGCGGCCACGCGCGCGACCTGTACCACGAGCTGTACCGCGAGATCTTCCGCGACCTGGCCGGGATCGCGGTCCCCGACAGGCTGGCGCCGCCCCCGGTCCCCGCCGAGGTCGGCCCCGCCCCCGTCCTGGGGACGTACGAGCACGCCGCGCTGCGCATGGAGGTGTTCGCCAGGGACGGGGACACCGTGATGCGGACCACCGTCCTCGGGCCCCTCGCCGAGGTGGACCCCGAGCCCGAGCAGGAGCACGTCCTGGTCCCCGTGGAGGAGGGGCTCTACGTCGTGCGCCCCGGCGGTACGCGGTCGTGGGTCCCGGTCACCTTCTACGCCCTGCCCACGGGCGAGCGCTACGCGCACTACGCCGCCCGCGCGCTCCCGCGCCTGGACGACGGCGTCCGGGGAGCGGGCGGGGCCTGACCCCGGGACGCCGGCCGTCCGCGCCGGGCCGCGTCAGCGCCGGGGCCCGGCTCCAGGGGCGTCCCGGCGGGGTCCGGGGCGGCTCCGGTCGGCGGTCCAGGCCCGCACCACGTCGTCGAGCACGCCCAGGGGCAGCGGGCCGCTGCCCAGGACCACGTCGTGGAAGGCCCTGATGTCGAACCGGTCGCCGAGGGCGGTCTCCGCCTCCGCGCGGATGCGCTGGATCTCCCACCGGCCGACCATGTAGGCGGGAGCCCGTCCCGGCGAGGAGATGTACCGGTCGACCTCGGACACGATCTCCATCCGGGGCGCGGCGGTGTGCGCGGCCATGAAGTCGACGGCCTGTCGGCGGCTCCACCCCCTGGCGTGCAGCCCGGTGTCGACGACCAGGCGGCAGGCCCGCAGCGAGTCCTCGCCGAGCATGCCCAGCCGGGAGAGGTCGTCGCCGTACAGGCCCATCTCGTCGGCGAGGCGTTCGGAGTAGAGGCCCCAGCCCTCGTCGAACGCCGTCACCGATGCGAGCCTGCGCAGCAGCGGCAGGCCGGACAGCTCCTGGGCCAGGGCCAGTTGGAAGTGGTGGCCGGGGACGGCCTCGTGGAACGCGATCGCCTCTGCGCTGTACCGGTCGCGGCGGTCGGCCTTGTGGGTGTTGGCGAAGTAGGTGCCCGGTCGGCTGCCGTCCATGGCCGGCGGCATGTAGTAGGCCACCGGGGCGCCCGGCGCCTCGGCCGTCGGCACCGCCTCCACCGCACAGCCCCGCGACGGCAGCCGTCCGAACCACCCGGGTGCGGCCCGCTCGGCGCGGCGGACGGCCGCCCGGGCCGCCCCGAGCAGTTCGGCGGCGTCCCGCCAGCGCATCGCCGGATCGGTGCGCAGCCGGTCGAGGATCTCGCCCGGCTCGCCGGTTCCGAACACCCGCATCCCGACCGGCGCGAACTCCGCCGCCAGCCCCTCCAGCACGTCGAGGCCGGCACCGTGCAGCTCCTCCGGGGTGTGTCCGGTGGTGGTGTGGCCCCGGAGCAGCCGGGCGTAGTGGCCCTCGCCGTCGGGCAGCCAGCACAGTCCGGCCCTGGTGTCGGGACGCCCGTGCGGTACCGCTTCCGCGGCGAGGGTGTCACGGTGGCGTGCCAGAGCCGGGGAGACGACGTCGGAGAGCAGCCGGTCGCGCTCGGCCCGGAAGGCCGCGGCCCCGGAGCCGTCGGCGACCGGCCCGGGGCCGCGCAGCGGATCCTCCTCCGGGCCGGCGAGGCAGCGGGTCAGGTGGGAGACGGCGGCCTCCGCCGACCGCCGCACGGGCGTGCGCCCGGCGGCCGTGCCCGCGCGGAGCCTCTCCGCGATCGTGTCGAGCAGGTTCGGCAGCCCGGCCAGACGGGCCAGGTAGCCCTCGGCGTGTTCCGGCCGGGTGATGCCGACCAGCGCCAGCCGGGACAGCGTGCCCACGGCCGGATCGAAGAAGGAGTCGGAGACGGTGTGCTCGACGCCGCGCGCGGCGACGCGGTCCAGTTCGGCCCCGGCCTGCTGGAGGAGGACGGCCCGGGTGACGCGGTCATCGGCGCCGAGACCGTCCGGGTCGACTTCCGCAGCCCGCGCCGCGACGTCCGCGATCCTCGCCGCCGACGCCTGCTCACCCGCTTCGGTGTGGTCGCCCAGCCGGTCCTCCCGGTCGCGTACGCCCAGAAGCGAGGCCCTGACCGGGTCCGCGTCGAGCAGGGCGTCCATGAGTTCGTCGGCGAGCTGGTCGATGGCCATGGAGACCTCCCCGGGACGGTGTGTGGGGGGAGGCTACACCGGCGCGGCGGTGGAGCACGTGCGCACGGCCCGGGTCCGCGCGGACCACGGTGCGGGCCCGGGTGCGGCGGCCTTCGCCCGGTCGGAGGGCGAGGGCCGCGCTCACAGCAGGAGGAACACGAAGACGACGCAGGTGGCGATGGTGACCACCCAGCTGTGGGAGTTCAGCCAGTCCCTGACGGAGGGCATGGCCTCCCTCGCACGGCGGCCCGCGGCCACGAGTACGAGGAGGGGGAGGGCCGCTATCAGGACGGTCGCGGCGATGAACCCAACCGCGGCCGTGAAGTCCTCGCCGCCGTGGGCCATGTGCGCTCCCACCGTCAGCATGACGACGATGTCGGAGGGCATCGCCAGGATCACCAGGATGCCGGTCGCCAGTGCGTGCGCGGCGCCCGCCTCCATGAGCCCGGTCAGCCACCCCGGGGGCTCGGCCGTCCTCCTGCGGAGGAAGGCCCTGATCGCGACGGCGACGAGCAGCGCCACCAGCCCGAACTGGATCAGGTTGCCCACCGAACCGGTGTCGGCGGGGTCGCCCAGGGGCACGACGTTGCCGAACAGCCCGAAGAGGCCGCGGGCGAGGGCCACCCCGGCACTCGTGGCGACGGCCGCGCCCGCCAGGAACGCCAGTGACACCCGCACCGGCTGCCTGGTCGTGACCAGCACGAGGGCGGCGATGATCTGCGGCCCCGCCATCATGGTGATGGCCAGCGGAAGGATCTTGAGGTCCATACCCTCTCCCCACCGAGTTCCCGGGTGTTCTCCGGGCCGTCCGGGGCGGCCCGCGCCCCGCCGTCCGCGTGCTCCGCACCCGGCCGGGGAACCCTCCGGGACCGGCGCGCGGAAGGAGCACGGTGACGGGATACCCGCTGTCCGCCCTGTTCCCGACCATGGGCGGGTGTTCCCGGGGTCATGCCGTCGCGCAGCGGTGCACCATGGTGCCCTCGCCGCCGCACCGATCCTCCGCACGCCGCGACTTTCGGGCAGGCCCGGGCCTCCCGGAGAAAAGTTCTGTCCCGGTGTCGATCGGGGCCGGCCCCGATCGACGTGTGGGTGAAGAAGCAGACCGAGCACCCCTGGAGTCAACTGTGCGCACCCTGATCGTCACCGCGTTCGTGTCCGTCGACGGAGTCATGGAGGCTCCCGGCGGCGAGCCCGGCTACCGCAACGCGGGCTGGACCTTCAAGGACATCGAGATGGACGAGGCGGCCTACGGGATCAAGGCCCGCGAGCAGGAGGAGGCGACCGCCCTGCTCGTCGGCCGCCGCAGCTACGAGGCCTTCGCCCCGGTGTGGCCGACGATGGTGGAGGAGTTCGCCGGCTACAACGCCATGCCGCGGTACGTGGTCTCCACCACGCTGGAGGAGGACGACCCGCGCTGGCCCGCCACGATCCTGCGCTCGGTCGAGGACGTGGCCGCGCTGAAGGAGACCGGGGACGGTCCGATCTCCGTCCAGGCCAGCGCCACCCTGGGCCGGGCCCTGGCCGACGCCGGGCTGGTCGACCGCTACCACCTGCTGGTCTTCCCGGTGCTGCTGGGCGCGGGCAAGCGGCTGTTCAGCGACACGGACAAGGACGCCCAGAAGCTCAGCCTGGTCGAGCACGAGGTGTACTCCAACGGCGTCCAGAAGCAGGTCTTCGACGTGGTCCGCTGAGGCCGGGCCCGGAGGGCGCGCCCGCCCCGCTTCCGGGGGGCGTCCCCGGCGGACGCCCCCCGGACACGGGCGACCGCGCGGTGGCCCGTGCCCGGGGCCGGAGCGCTACGAGGAGAGCTTCTCCTCGATCAGGCGTTCGGCCTTCTCGACGTCGCCGACGCCGGGGTGCTGCGAGAGCTCGTTGACGAGCATCTCCCTGCCGCTCAGGAACAGGCGCTTCTCTCCCGCGGAGACCTTCCTGGCGCGCTGCCGGTCGCTGATGCTGCGGACCAGCTCGGCGATCTGGCGCGGGTCCCCGCTGCCCAGCTTGGTCTCGTAGTTCTTGAACCGGCGCGACCAGTTGGGCGGATCGTCCGTCGGCGGCCGGCTCAGGGTGTCGAGGATCGTCTGCAGCCCCTCGTCGTCGACGACCTTGCGCAGCCCCACCAGCTCGACGTTGGCCACCGGGATCTGGATGTCCATCGCCGAGGCGCGCACGGTCAGGGTCAGGAACTCGACCTCGCCGGCGGGGGTGGTCCGGGTCGAGCGGCCGGTGATGGTCACCAGCCCGTGGCGAGGGTGGATGAGGGCGTGTCCCACGGTCAGGTCCACCGGTTCACCACCGCCTTCCCCAGCGGCGCCCGGCCCGCTGTCCGTTCGGAGGGGAACACTGTCGCGCGCACGTCCGGAACACGAGAATGGCGCGATTCATCCTCATGGTGCCCGTTCAGTCGGTTGATCACCGGCGGAGACTATAGGAGTCTCGCGTCAGGTCAAGGTGAAATGCGGGAAACCCCGCTCCGGACACGTCCGCCCCTCCCGTTCCACGGGTCGGAACCCGCGGGAGGACGCCCCGCCGTGCCGGGCACGTCAGCGTGCGGGGACCAGGCGGATGTCGCCGTTCTCCGTCTCGGCGGCGATCACGTGGCCGCTTCCGGTCACCACCTCCACGTCGGTCACCACCTCGCCGTTGTCGGCGGAGGACGACACGTCGTACCCCGCCTCGGGCAGCTCCACCGTCGCGGACCCGTTCGCCGTGCTCACCCGGACGTCGTCGGGCGCCCTGGCGAAGGACACGTCGATCGATCCGTTCTCCGTGTGCGCCTCCAGGGTCGGCGAGACGATCCCGCGGGCGCTCAGTTCGCCGTTCCCGCTGCGCAGGACGAGCGGGCCGGACACGTCCTCCACCGTCACCCGCCCGTTGTCGGTGCCGATCTCCAGCGGCTCCGCGAAGCCGGTGGCCGTGGTGTCGCCGTTGCCGCCCTCCACCGTGAGCGAGGTCCCCTCGGGGACGGTCACCTCGTAGCGGGCGTCGCAGCCGGCCCTCGGGCCGCAGCGGAGCTGGAGCGACAGGGTCTCCCCGTCCAGCTCCCAGGTGGCGCGCGGCGGGCCGATGACCGCCCCGCCCGACACCCACCGCGTCACCTGGATGTCGTCCACCTCGGCGGGGACCACCTCCAGGTCCCCCCGGCCGACCGCGATGGTGAGCACGTCGGAGGACGGTGAGAAGCTGCGGTGCTGCGCCTCGGCCTCGCCGACCGTCGCGGCGGAGGCGCACCCGGACAGCAGCAGGACGGTCGCGGCGGCGCACGCCGGGGCCAGGGCGGCCGGTTTCGTGTTCACTGCGGCTCCTCGCGGTCGGGCGGTGGCACGGGGGCCAGGGCTGCGATGACGGCGCCCAGCGCCCTCTCGATCGTTTCCGTGTCGACCGACCCGGGGTCGGCCAGGTGCTCCATGGACAGGCCGTTGGTCAGGCAGTGCAGGATCAGGGCGGTGAGGCCGGGGTCGGCGCCCAGGGGCACGCCCCGGGCGGCGAACCGGGAGACGGCCTCGGCGACCGCCTCCCGCTGGGCGCGCCGCATCCGGCCGACCACGTCGCGGGTCTGCGAGTCTCGGGTCGCCCGGGCGGCGAACTCCAGGCCCAGGCGGCCGCGCTCGGGGTCCTCGGTGATGCGCCGGGCCACGCCGCGGACGGTGTCCGCGACGGCCTCGGCGGGGTCGGCGGACTCCCCGATCCGTGCGAGCAGGGTGTCGATCTCGGCGTCGGAGCGCTCCCGCAGGACCGCGCCGAACAGGTCGCGCTTGCCGCCGAAGTTGGAGTAGACGGCCCCCTTGGTGAAGCCTGCCGCGTGCGCGATGTCCTCCAGGCGGCTGTCGGCGTAGCCGTGCTCGGCGAACGCGCGCACGGCGGCCGACAGCAGGCGGCGCCGTACCTCTTCGCGGGGGGTGCGGGGGAGCGGGCCCCCGGGGTCGTCGGCCATGGGAGCGAGGTTAGCATACCCACGGGTATCGGATACTTCAGGTACTGAAGTCTTCCGCGTCCTCCGGTCCGCCCTCGTTTTCCGGCGCGGGCCCACGGGTAGTGGGCGGGCACGGCCGCCCCCGGGGGCAGCACGGGCCCCGGGCGCCGGCGCACAGGAGGCGACACCAGGGGGAGTCATGAAGGCAGTCGTGTGGAACGGCACGAGGGACGTCAACACCGTCAACGTCCCCGATCCGCGGATCGAGGACCCCGGTGACGCCGTCATCCGCGTCACCAGCTCGGGCCTGTGCGGATCCGACCTGCACCTGTACGAGGTGCTCGGCCCCTTCATGAACCCGGGCGACGTGCTCGGCCACGAACCCCTGGGCGTCGTCGAGGAGGTCGGCGCGCAGGTCACGTCCCTCTCGGTGGGGGACCGCGTCGTCGTCCCCTTCCAGATCTCCTGCGGGCACTGCGCCATGTGCGGCACCGGCCTCCAGACCCAGTGCGAGAACACCAGGGTCGAGGAGCAGGGCATGGGCGCGCGGATCTACGGCTACAGCTCGCTGTACGGTTCCGTGCCCGGGGCGCAGGCCGAGTACCTGCGGGTCCCCCGCGCGCAGAGCAACGCCATTCCGGTCCCCGCCCAGGGGGACGACGACAGGTACGTGTTCCTGTCCGACGTCCTGCCCACGGCCTGGCAGGCCGTCCGCTACGCGGACGTGCCTCAGGGCGGCTCGGTGGCGGTCCTGGGGCTGGGGCCGATCGGCGACATGTGCTGCCGGGTCGCCCGCCACCTGGGGGCGGGACAGGTGTTCGGCGTGGACCCGGTGGCCGAGCGCCGCGCACGCGCCGCCGCCCGGGGGGTGGAGGTGTTCGACCCCTCCGGCGGCACCGACGACCTGCTCGGGGAGATCCGCGAGCGCACCCGCGGCGAGGGGCCGGACGCGGTCATCGACGCGGTGGGCATGGAGGCGTCCGGGCACGGGACCGCGAGGTTCGCCCAGAGGGTGGCCTCCTTCCTGCCCCAGGGCGCCGGAGCGAAGCTGATGGAGACGGCGGGGGTGGACCGGCTCTCCGCCCTGCACACCGCCATCGACCTGGTACGGCGCGGGGGGACGGTCTCGCTGATCGGCGTGTACGGGGGCATGGCCGACCCGATGCCGATGCTGACCCTCTTCGACAAGCAGATCCAGCTGCGGATGGGGCAGGCGAACGTGCGCCGCTGGGCGCCCGAGATCCTCCCGCTTCTGGACGACGCCGACGTGCTGGGGGTGGAGGACTTCGCCACCCACCACCTGCCGCTGGACGACGCGCCGCACGCGTACGAGGCGTTCCAGAAGAAGGCGGAGGGCATGGTCAAGGTGGTCTTCCGGCCCTGACCGCGCAGGCCGGCGCGCGGCGCCCGCACGCGGGTCCCCGCGAACGCCGAGGCCCCCGCCGTGCCTACGCACGGCGGGGGCCTCGGGGTGCGGTCCGGCGGGGCGCCGACCGCGGGGGCGTCAGCCCCCGAGGGCCTCCCGCAGCAGCGGGACGACGCCTTCCAGGGCGTGGGTGACGCCCAGGGTCGAGCCGCTGGAGAAGGCGTTGGCCAGCTCCGGGTCGTCCATGATGATCAGGCGGCCGTCCTCGGCGGACGGGATGCCCTGGAGCACCGGGTCCTCCTCCAGGAAGCGGGTGGTCTCCTCGTCGCCGATGGGGAAGACGACGGTCAGGTCCGCGTCCAGGACCTCCACCAGCTCCGCGCTCAGGTCCACGTAGAACGCGCCCTCGGCCATCTCGGTGATCTCGGGCTTGTTCTCGAAGCCCAGGTCCTCCAGCAGGTCGACCCGCGCGTCCCCGGGGACGTAGGCGCCGTACTGCCCGTCGAAGTAGGCGCCGACCGCGATGGTCGTGCCCTCGAAGTCGGGGTTGTCCTCGCGCGCCTGCGCGAAGCGGCCCTCCAGCTCCCCGATGAGCTCCTCGCCCCGCGCGTCCTCGCCGAGCACCCGGGCGACCTGGCGGGTCTGCTCCTGCCAGGTGGTGCCGTAGGTGACCTCGACGCCGGGCGGCGGGCCGACCACGGGAGCGACGGGGGAGAGCAGCTCGTGGCGCTCCTGGGTGTGGTCGGAGCGGGTGTCGAGGATGACGTCGGGCTCCAGGGAGGCGACCGCCTCCAGGTTCGGCTCCATGGTGCCGATCTGCACCGGCTCCTCGTCGAACAGGTCGGCGGCCCAGGGGCCCACGCCGGCGCCGCCGTAGCCCTGCCAGTCGGCGACGCCGACGGGCTGGACGCCCAGGGCCAGCGCCGTCTCGGCGTCGGACCAGCCGAGGGCGGCGACGTTGGCCGGCCGGTCCTCGATCTCCACGTCGCCGAACAGGGTCTCGACGGTGACGGGGAAGCCCTCCGCGGCCTCGCCCGTCCCCTCCTGTCCGTCGTCGGAGGTCTGGCCGCCGCAGGCGGCGAGCATCAGGATGGACAGCGCACCGGCGGCGATCGCGCCGCCGCGGGTCAGCGGACCGCGGTTCATGGGGCCTCATTCGGTCGAGGAGATGAGCTTAGGCTCACCTAAGCAAGTCTCATGGTGGAGCAGGCGGAGCCGATGCGCAAACCGGGCATCCCGGGCGGGGGTGGGGGCGGTCCGCGGAGGACGCCGACGGCGCGGGGTCGGCGGCGCCCCCGGAGGCCCCCGCGCCGCGCGCCGGGTGACGAGGTTCACGGCCCGAGGCCGCGGGGACGGGTCAGGCGTAGGCCTCGGTGCCCGCGCGCCAGTACCCGATGAACGCGATGTCCTCCTTGGCCACGCCCCTCTCCTTCACCAGGAACCGGCGCAGGCCGGTGGGGAGCCCGTTCTCGCCCGCCACGAAGCAGTAGGGGCGGCCCTCCGGCAGCGCGGCCCCGCTCACCGTCTCCAGCGCCAGCTGCCCGGGGACCGTGTGCGCGCCGTCGCGCGCCAGCCAGCGCACCTCCATCCCGGCGGGGGCGTCGACCTCGCGGACGTCGGCCGAGGAGGGCACCTCCAGGAACGCCAGCCCGCGCAGGTCGCGCGGGGACTGCTCCAGGATCGAGAGGATCGCGGGCACCGCGCTCTCGTCGCCGACCAGCAGGTGCCAGTCGGCGTCCTCGGGCGGCAGGTGGTAGATGCCCTCCGCCAGCAGCCCCAGCTCGTCCCCGGGCCGCGCGCCCAGGGCCCAGGCGGACGCGGGCCCCTCGTCCCCGTGGGCGACGAACTCGATGTCCATCTCCAGGGCCTCGGGGTCGAACCGGCGGGCGGTGTAGTTGCGCACGTGGGGCCGGCGCTCCTCGGGCATCGCGCGGAACTCGGCCACCCAGCCGTCGTCGGCGGAGGCGTGGGGCAGGTGCAGCCGCTCCTGGCCCGGCCGCGCGAAGAAGATCCGCGTGCACTGGTCCAGGCCCATGAACTCGAATCCGGCCAGCTCCTCGCCGCCGACCGTCACCGTGACGAAGTTGTCGGTGGTCCGCTCGGTGCGCACCACCCTGACCCGGACCATGCTCCGTCGACTCGGATACCTGATGCGCAACGGAAAGGCCTCTCGTTCGGGGTGCGGGGTCCGCCGGGCGCGTCCGGTCCGGGCCGCTGCGGGGATTCCGGCGGCGGACGGGGTCGCCGTCACGGCGGGCGAAGGTTAGCCTAACCAAGGTTGAGTGTGCCCGGGTGGCCGGGGTCGTGTTCGGCGAGGCCGCCCGGCCTGACTAGCCTGGCCAGGCCACGACACAGCAGGGGGAACAGGACATCGGATGAGTACACGACTGTACGGGGTCACGCACCCCGAAGAGAGAGGAAGTACCAGGTGAGCGCCTCCACCGGCACGGTCGGCGCCCCCGGCGCCGCCCCTCCCGCAGCGCCGGAGGCGCCCGCGCCGCGGCCCCTCCCCGGCGGGTCCCCCGGCACTGCCAGGGCCCTGCGCCGGCGCACCCTGCGGCGCAACCGCCGCCACGTCTCCCTGGGTGTGGTCCTCCTCTCCCTCCACCAGGTCGCCGAGGCCCTCGTCCCCGTCGCGATCGGCCTGACCATCGACCTGGCGGTCGTCACCGGGGACGTCACCGCCCTGGCCTACTGCGTCGCGGGCACGGTGCTGCTCTTCACCGTCCTGGCCTTCGCCTACCGCACCGGGGCCCGCTTCACCCTGCGGGCGATCGAGAACGAGGCCCACCTGCTCCGGGTCGAGGCCGCGCGCCGCGCCCTCGACCCGCGCGGTGAGCGCAGCGGGCTGCGCGCGGGCGAGGTCCTGTCCGTGGCCACCTCCGACGCCGAGCAGGCCGCCGTGTACGTGCGCGCCTGGTCGGGGGGGATCGCCTTCACCGTCGCGATTGTCGTCACCACCGTCGCCCTGCTGGCGGTCGACGTCCCGCTCGGCCTCGGCGTCCTCGTCGGCGTCCCCCTCCTCATGCTGCTCCTGCGCGTCCCCGCGGCCCACATCACGCGGCGCAGCGAGGCCAAGCAGGCCACGGCCGCCGGGGCGACCGCCCTGGCCACCGACCTGGTCACCGGGCTGCGCGTCCTCATGGGGATCGGAGCCCGCCACAACGCCGCCCTCCGCTACCGCTCCGCGAGCGTCCGCGCCCTGGAGGCCTCGGTCGGCGCCGCGGCCAGCAGCGGCGTCTACCGGGGGCTGGTCACCGCGGCCAGCGCCGTGTTCCTCGCCTGCGTCGCGGGCGCGGCCGGGTGGATGGCGCTGGAGGGCCGGCTCACCGTCGGCGAACTCGTCATCGTCATCGGCCTGGCCCAGTTCCTCGCCGAGCCGGTGCAGGGCCTGGGCATGGTCGGGCAGCTCTTCGCCACGGCACGCGCCTCCGCCGACCGGCTGGTCAGGCTGCTCAACGCGCCCGACGCCGTCACCCCCGGGGACCGCTCCCCGCGTGAGGGCGACGGGAACGCGCTCGTCGAACTGGCGGGCGTCTCCCACCGCACACTGGCTGACGTCGACCTGAGGCTCGCCCCCGGCGAGTTCGTCGGCGTGCTCACCACCGACCCCCGCGACGCCGAGGCGCTGCTGGAACTGCTCTCGGGCCGGGCCGACCCGGAGGGCACGCGGGGCTCCGTCACCGTGGGCGGGGTCCCCGTCCGCGAACTGGACCTGGACGCCCTGCGCGCCGCGGTCCTGGTGGAGGAGCACGGCTCGGCCCTGTTCGAGGGCACCCTGCGCTCCAACCTGGTCACCGGCCCCGGCACGGACGAGGAGCGGCTGCTCGACGCCCTGCGTGCGGCCTCCGCCGAGGACCTGGTCCTCGGCCACCCCGACGGCCTGGACCGCCCCGTCTCCGACCAGGCCGCCAACCTGTCCGGCGGACAGCGCCAGCGCGTGGCCCTGGCCCGCGCCCTGGCCGCCGACCCTCCCGTGCTCGTCCTGCACGACCCCACCACGGCGGTGGACGCGGTCACCGAGGAGGCCATCGCGCGCGGCGTCGCCGCCGCGCGGAGCGGGCGCGCCGCACCCGGGGCGACCCTGGTCGTGGCCGCGAGCCCCGCCCTGCTCTCCCGCGCCGACCGGGTCGTCGTGCTCGTCGACGGCCGGGTCCGCAGCACCGGAACACACGCACGACTGGTCGAGGAAGACCGGCACTACGGCGAGGCGGTGCTCCGATGAGCGCGACCACTTCCACGGGCGCGACGGACACGCCGCCCGCCGAGGACCCGGCGGGCGGGGAGCTGCTCCCCACCGCCGGCGCACGCAGGACCTGGGCCGTGCTCGGGGAGGGGGTGCGCGCCACCGGGTGGGCCACCCCCCTCGCCCTGCTGACCGTGCTCGCGGGCAGCGGCGCCGGGCTGGTCGCCCCCTGGGTGCTGGGCGGCATGGTCGACGACATCTCCGCCGGGGCGGACCTGGACGCCGTCCTCCGCTCGGCCGGGCTGATCGCCGCCGCCGCGGTGGTGGGCGGTCTGCTCGTGGGCCTGGGCGCGTGGCTGGTCAGCAGGGTCGGCGAGACCGTCCTGGCGAGGCTGCGCGAGCGGGTCATGGACCGGGTGCTGCACATGCCCGCCACACGGCTCGAGAGGGTCCGCATCGGCGACCTGCTCTCCCGGGTCGGGGACGACGTCGCCGTGGTCACCGCCAGCATCGCGCGCACCGGCCCCGACGTGGTGGTCGCCCTGGCCACGGTGGTGCTCACCGCGGTGGGCATGACCGCGCTGGACTGGCGCCTGGGCCTGGCCGGGCTCTGCGCGCTGCCCGTGTACGCCATGGCCCTGCGCTGGTACCTGCCGCGCTCGGGCCCCTACTACGCCCGCGAGCGGATCGCCATGGGCGAGCGCTCGCACGCGATGATGGGCGCCCTGCGCGGGCGCGGCGCCGTGCGCGCGTACCGCCTGGAGGACGAGCACGAGGAGCGGGTCTCCCTGCGGTCCCGTGCGGCCAGGGACATCACCGTCGAGGTGTTCCGCCTGTTCACCCGCTTCGGGTCGCGCCTCAACGGGGCCGAGTGCGTGGGCCTGACCGCCGTGCTGGTCACGGGGTTCTGGCTGGTGCGCGGCGACCTCGCCACGGTCGGCATGGTCACGGCGGCGGCCCTGTACTTCCACCGCCTGTTCGGGCCGATGATCTTCCTCGTCATGAACTTCAACGAGGTCCAGTCCGCCGGGGCGAGCCTGGCCCGGCTCGCCGGCGTCGTCGACCTGCCGCAGGAGCGCGACCCGGGCGCCGAGGAGGGGCCCGCGGGCTCCACCGTGCGCGTCGAGGGCGTCACCCACTCCTACGGGAACGGTGCCCCGCCCGCCCTGGAGGACGTGACCCTGGATGTCGCGGCCGGTGAGCGCGTGGCCCTCGTGGGGGCCAGCGGCGCGGGCAAGACCACGCTGGCCGCCCTCGTGAGCGGGCTGCGCACGCCCGGCCGGGGAACGGTGTACCTGGGCGGCGTCCCCCTCGACGAGCTCGGGGAGCGCCGGGTGCGCGAGCACGTCTACCTGGTCAGCCAGGAGACCCACGTGTTCGCGGGGACCCTCCTGGAGGACCTGCGCCTGGCGCGCGCCGGGGCGGACCCGGCCGACGCGGAGCGGGCGCTGGAGGCGGTCGGCGCCCTGGAGTGGGTGCGCGCCCTGCCCGAGGGGCTCGACACGGTCGTGGGCGAGGGCGGCCACACCCTGACCGCAGAGCAGGCCCAGCACCTGGCGCTGGCCCGCCTGGTCCTGGCCGATCCGGACGTCGCCGTCCTGGACGAGGCCACGGCCGAGGCGGGCAGCTCCGGGGCCCGGCGCCTGGAGCGGGCCGCCGCCGCGGCCACCGCGGGCCGCACCACCCTCGTCGTGGCGCACCGGCTCACCCAGGCCGAGGCCGCCGACCGGGTGGTGGTGATGGACCAGGGCCGGATCGTGGAGCAGGGGCCGCACGCCGAGCTGGTCGCCGCGGGGGGCCGCTACGCGGCGCTCTGGCACAGCTGGCAGGGCGCCCCGGGGCCGGACACGGCCGCACCCGCCGTGTAGGGGGTGCTCGGGGGCTCGCGGGCGGCGGGCCGGAACGGCGCGGGGAACACCTCCTGGCCGACACCGTCGGGCCGGGCGCCGCGGAAGCGGCGCCCGGCCCGTCCGTCGTCCGTCGTCCGTCGTCCGTCGTCCGTCGTCCGTCGTCCGTCGTCCGTCGTCCGGCGGCCCCGGTCAGCCGATGGGCTCGGGGAGCGGGGCGACCCTGTAGGCCAGGCCGAGGGTGTCCCCGGAGGCGGGGTCGGTCAGCTCCACCCGCCAGGAGGAGGCGAACTGGTCCACGTCGGCGCGCATGGGGATCGTGCCCGACAGCAGGACGGCGCCGGTCACGAGCAGGCCGCGCTCCCGCAGGACCTCCAGCCAGTAGGAGGGGGCCAGGAGCTCGGCCAGGGTGCCGTTCTGGATCTCGGCCTCGCCGTCCCCGGTTCCGACCCACGCCTTGAGGGTGATGTCGTCCCACCGGTCCTGGACGTCGGTCAGGCGCCAGGCCCGGGCGCCGAGGACGTCGGGGCCCGCGTTCTTGCTCCACGCCACGCCGTGCGCCTCCAGCTCGCGGTCGGTGTGGTCGCAGGCCACCGTGACGAGCACGTCCTGCGGCTCGGGGCCGGTCACGACGAGGGCCCACTCGGCCTCGCCGGAGGTGCGGCCGTGCTGGGCCGGGACCTGGGACACCTGCGCGGCGAGGTAGGGGGACACCGGGTACAGGGCCGGTGTGGTGGTGGGGGCGGGGACGCCGAGGAGGGCCAGCTCCTCCACGTGGGCGCGCACGTCGTCCTGGCTGCGGCCGGTGTAGCCGGCGTTGAGCAGGTGCGTGACCTCCACGGCGACCGCGGTCCCGTCGTTGAGCTCGAATTGCAGTTCGGTCATCAAAAAGCCTCCGGGACTTGCGCATACCTCTTGTATACGACGAGTATAACCAGATCTGCGCAACACGACCGGAAGGAACGAGATGGACCAGCCGCAAGCAGTGACGACCCGCGCGAGAGAGGTGGGGCGCGGGACGGTGGCGCGCGCGTTCATCGCCAGCCTCTCGGGAACCGCCCTGGAGTGGTACGACTTCGCGATCTACTCGGCGGCCTCGGCGCTCGTCTTCGGGCACCTCTTCTTCCCCAGCCACGACCCGCTGGCCGCGACGATGCTCGCGTTCTCCACCTACGCCGTCGGCTACGTGGCCAGGCCGCTGGGCGGGATCTTCTTCGGCCGCCTCGGCGACGTCGTCGGCCGCAAGAAGGTCCTCGTCAGCACGCTCGTGCTCATCGGCGTGGCCACCTTCCTCATCGGCCTCCTGCCCACGCACGCCAGCATCGGCGGCACCGCCGCCGTCCTCCTGGTCGCCCTCCGCTTCGCCCAGGGCGTCGGCGTGGGCGGCGAGTGGGGCGGCGCCGTGCTCCTGTCCAGCGAGTTCGGCGACCCCCGCCGCCGGGGCTTCTTCGCCTCGGCCGCACAGGTGGGCCCGCCCCTGGGCAACCTCATGGCCAACGGCGTCCTGGCCCTGCTCGGACTGCTCCTCACCGAGGAGCAGTTCCTCTCCTGGGGCTGGCGCGTCGCCTTCCTCCTGTCGGGCGTCCTCGTCCTCTTCGGACTGTGGATCCGGGCCAAGCTGGAGGAGACCCCCGTCTTCCAGGCCATCGCGGAGGAGGGGGAGCGGCCCTCGGCGCCCCTGCGCGAGGTCTTCACGAAGCAGGCGCGGCCCCTGACCGCGGCGGTCCTCAGCCGGGTCGCCCCCGACGTCGTGTACGCCCTGTTCACGGTCTTCGTCCTCACCTACGGCACCCAGGTGCTCGGGCTGGAGTCGGGCACGGTCCTGGCGGCGGTCCTCACCGGGTCGGCCTTCCAGGTGGCCCTCATCCCGCTCGCGGGATGGCTCTCCGACCGCGTCAACCGGCGGCTGCTCTACGGCCTGGGCGCCCTCGGCGCCGGGATCTGGCCCTTCGTGTTCTTCCCGGCCATCGCCGACGCCTCGTTCCTCGCCCTCACCGGCGGCATCGTGGTCGGCCTCGCCCTGCACTCGGTCATGTACGGCCCGCAGGCCGCCTTCGTCTCCGAGCAGTTCCACCCGCGCCTGCGCAACACGGGCAGCTCCCTCGCCTACACCCTGGCGGGGATCATCGGCGGCGCCGTCGCGCCGCTCGTGTTCACGTACCTGCTGGCCGCCACCGGCAGCTGGGTGCCGCTGGCCGTCTACGTCGCCGTCACGGCCGCCGTCACGGTGGCGGGCCTGGTGCTGGGCCGCGACCCCGCGCCGCACGAGGACGAGGAGCTCCTCGCCGGCGCCGGGGCCTAGACCGGTGGTGTCCGGGGCCTCCGCGCCGCCCGGGACCGGGCGTCCTCGCCACGGGGACCTCCGGCCGTCGCGCACGGCGGCCGGTCCGGCCCGGCGGGCGCCCGGACCGCCACCGGGCCGGACCCCCGCCGGGGCCGGCCGGCGGTCGCTCAGCTCTCCAGCAGGACCTTCAGCGTGGCGTCCAGGTGCGAGTCGATGGCCGCCGCGGCCGCGGCCTCGTCACCCGAGCGCAGCGCGTCCAGGATGACGGTGTGCTCGTCCAGCACGGACGCGTACCGGTCCTGGGTGGAGAACAGGGCGACCATGCCCGCCCGGACCTGCCGGGCGCGCAGACCGTCGTAGAACTTGATGAGCATGTCGTTGCCGGTCGAGGCGACCAGGGCCGAGTGGAAGCGGTGGTCCCAGTCGATGAACGTGCGGGCCTCCTCGGGCACTGTCAGCTCCTCCTGGTGCCGCAGCGCGTCCTCCATCGGCCCGACCGGCGCCGCGCCCCGGCGCAGGGCCTGCTCGGCCGCGTGGCGCTCGACCATGCCGCGCATCTCCATCAGCTCGGAGAGCTCGCGTCCGCTCATCGGGGCGACGTAGGCGCCGCGCTTGGGGATGAGCTGCACCAGGTCCTCGGCGGACAGGAGGAGGAGCGCCTCGCGGATGGGGGTCCGCGACACCCCGATCAGGCTGGCGACCTCCTGCTCGTTGATGAAGCCCCCCTGGCGCTCCGGATCGCTCAGGTAGGAGTCCTTCAGGAACTGGTAGGCCCTCTCCCGACCCGATGCGGCCACTGCCCCTCCTCACGTACACAACATGTATGCACGACCTTACTGTCCCGGGGCGCGCCGTCGGCGCGCACTCCATGAGCCAAGAAACACAGGGGAAACACGATGCGCGTAGCACTCTGCCAGATCTCCTCCACCGACCGGCCCGAGGAGAACCTCGCGACCGCGGAGACCGCCGTGGCCGAGGCCGCGGCCTCCGGGGCCGAGCTGGTGGTCCTGCCCGAGGCCGCCATGGTCCACTTCGGCGCCGACCTGGCCGGGGCCGCCCAGCCGCTGGACGGGCCCTGGGCGACGGGCCTGCGCGGGATCGCCGCCCGCCACGGGGTCACCGTCCTCGCCGGGATGTTCGCCCCGGCCGGTGACGGAAGGGTCCGCAACCTGCTGCTGGCCACCGGGGACGGCGTCGATGCGGCCTATCAGAAGATCCACGTCTTCGACGCCTTCGGGCACCGGGAGTCCGACTCCGTCGCCCCCGGCTCCGAGCCGGTCGTCATCGAGGTCGGCGGGGTCCGCGTGGGCCTGGCCGTCTGCTACGACGTCCGCTTCCCCGAACTCTTCCGGAGGCTCGCCCTGGCCGGGGCCCAGGTGATCGCCGTGTGCGCCTCCTGGGGCGCCGGCCCCGGCAAGCGGGAGCAGTGGGACCTGCTCACTCGCGCCCGCGCCCTGGACTCCACGTCGTGGGTGCTGGCCTGCGGACAGGCCGACCCCGGCCCGGTGGAGGGCACCGCGCCCCGGGGCATCGGCCACAGCGCCGTCATCGGCCCGGACGGCACCCGCAGGGCCGGGCTCGACGGGGCGCCGGGGCTCCTGGTCGCCGACATCGACGTGGCGGAGGCCGCAGCCGTGCGCGAGGCCGTGCCGGTCCTGCGCAACGCCCGGCTGTGAGGCAGGGGGCCTGACGCCCCGGACCCTCCGCGCCGCCGGCGACCGGCCCCTCCCCGGGGCGGACGCCGGCGGCGCCGGTGTGCGGCCCGGCCGTGCGGCCGTGCGGCCGCACGGCCGGGCCACGGCGTCGCGCGCGTGTGTGCGCCTGCGCCGCACCGGCCCTCCCGGCCGTCCCGGCTCTCCCGGCCCTTCCGGTCCTTCCGGTCCTTCCGGTCCTTCCGGTCCTTCCGGTCCTCCCGGCCGTCGCGGTCGCCGCCGTTCCGGGTCGGGGCCGCCCCGTCCGGGCACGGTCACCCGCCCCGCCCAGGCCGGGCCCGCCGTGCCGGAGCCGGCCCCGGACGGGCGGGGAGGGTAGAGGAACCTCGACCCCCGGGGTGGGGGGAGCACCCCTCTTCGCCTCCGGAGCCCCCCGTCCCGCGAGGGGCGGCATAGGATTCCCCGGTGCGAGACAACGACGCCGAGACGGCTCTGTGGCCGGCGCTCGTACGCCGTCCGGTCGCGGTGCTCCTCACCCCCTGGCCGTGGCGTGCCCTGCTCTACCTGGCCACGTCGGCCCCGGTCGCCGCGGTGTGGTCGCTCCTGTGCTGGCCGCTGCTCACCCTGGCGGGCCTCCCCCTGGGGGCGGTCGAGCGCCGCAGGCTCGCCCTCGTGGACGGGGCGCCCGCGCCCTCCCCGCACACGCCCCCGCCGCCGGGGGCCGGGCCCGCGGGCTGGATCCGGTGGCGCTCGCGCGAGGCGGCCTCCTGGCTGGAGCTGGCCCACGGGCTGCTGCTGGCGCTGCTGTGCGTGGTCGAGCTGACCGTGGCGGTGGTCCTGGCGGGGGTGCCGGCCCTCCTGCTGGCCTCGCCGGTGCTGCGCGCCGCCGGGGTCGCCGAGGGCCCGTCCCCGGCCGCCCTCGGCGTCCTCCTCGGCCTCGGCACGCTGCCGGTGAGCGCCTACACGGCCATGGTGCTGGCGGCGGGCCGCGCCCGGCTGGCGCGTGCGCTGCTCACCGCGCCGCGCGGGGAGGAACTGGCCGAGCTCGGGGAGCGGCTCGTCCTGGTGTCCCGGTCCCGCACGCGGATCGTGGACGGGTTCACGGCCGAACGGCGGCGGATCGAGCGCGACCTGCACGACGGGGCCCAGCAGCGGCTCACCGCGCTGGTCGTGCGCCTGGGCATGGCGAGCAGCCGGTTCGACGACGACCCCGAACAGGCCAGGGCCCTGGTCGAGCAGGCGCACGCCGACGCCCGCGCCGCCCTCGTCGAGCTGCGCGAGCTGGTGCACGGCATCCACCCGGCGGCCCTGACCGAGCGCGGGCTCGTCGCCGCGCTGGAGGAGCTGGCGGACACCCAGCAGGTGGAGGTGGCCGTGGAGGCGGGGGACGTGGGGCGGCTGCCCGACGCCGTCGAGTCCACAGCGTACTTCTGCGCCGCCGAGGCCGTGGCCAACGCCGCCCGCCACTCCGGGGCCGACACCGTCCGGGTGGGCCTGCGCGTGAACGGAGGGGCGCGGCGCGGGACCCTGCTCCTCACGGTCACCGACGACGGCCGCGGCGGCGCCGACCCGGACCGGGGGAGCGGACTGACCGGCCTGGCCGACCGGGCGGCCGCCCTGGGCGGACGGGTGTCCCTGACCAGCCCCGGCGGAGGGCCGACGACGGTGGAGGTGAGGATCCCGTGCGGATCGTGATCGCCGAGGACTCGGTCCTGCTGAGGGCGGGCCTCGAACAGCTCGTCGCCATGGTCGGGCACGAGGTGGCGGCCTCGGTCGGCGACGCACCCGCGCTCATGGCGGCGGTGGACGCGCACCGCCCCGACCTCGTGCTCACCGACGTGCGCATGCCGCCCGGCCACAACGACGACGGACTGCGCGCCGCGATCGCGCTCGCCCGCGCCCACCCCCGCACGGGGATCCTCGTCCTGTCCCAGTACGTGCTGGGCGCGGCCGCCGCCGAACTCCTGGAGAGCCGCGCCGAGGGGGTCGGCTACCTGCTCAAGGACCGGGTCGGGGACGTGGACGAGTTCCTGCGCACCCTGGAGCGGGTCGCCGCCGGGGGCACCGTCGTCGACCCCGAGGTGGTGCGCCGCCTGCTGGGACGGCGCCGCAACCGGTCGGTCCTGGAGCGGCTGACCCCGCGCGAGCGCGAGGTGCTGGAACTGATGGCGCGGGGCCGCACCAACGCCGCGGCGGCGGAGGCCCTGGTGGTCACCGAGGCGGCGGTCGCCAAGCACGTGAGCGGGATCTTCGCCAAGCTCGACCTGCCGGTGAACCCGGACGACAACCGCCGGGTGCTCGCGGTCCTCGCCTACCTCGCGGGCTGAGGGGGCCGCCCGTCCGGCGCCCTGCCGGTGCGCCCCGTCAGTCCATGGCCGAGGTGCCGTGGCGCCAGTAGCCGACGAACGCGATGTCGGACTTGGGCACCCCGCGCTCGCGGACCAGCGCCCGCCGCAGGCCGGTGGGCAGGGCGTTCTCCCCGGCGACGAAGCAGAAGGGGCGGCCCGGCGGGAACTCGGCGGCGCGCACGGCGTCCAGGGCGAGCCTGCCGGGCAGGGCGTGCGGGTCGGTGCGGGGCAGCCAGTGCACGTCCACGCCGGGCAGGTCGGGCAGCGGCCGGACGTCGTCGGCGGAGGGCACCTCCAGGTAGACCCGGGCCCGCAGGTCGGCGGGGGCCTGCTCCAGGATCGACACCAGGGCGGGCACGGCGCTCTCGTCTCCCACGAGGAGCTGCCAGTCGGTGTCCTCGGAGGGCACGTAGTAGACGGCGTCGGCGAGCAGGCCCGCCTCGTCGCCGGGGGCGGCCGCAGCGGCCCAGGCGGAGGCCGGGCCGGCGTCGCCGTGGTCCACGAACTCCAGGTCGAGTTCGAGCGCGTCCGGGTCGAAGCGGCGCACGGAGTAGCTGCGCACGTGCGGCTTGCGGTCGTCGGGCATCGCGTACAGCTGCTCCACCCAGCGCTTGTCGGCGTCGGCGGGCATGTACAGCCGGTCCTGGCCCTCGCGGGGGAGGAAGAGGCGCACGAACTGGTCGCGGCCGAGGAAGTCGAACCCCTCCAGCTCCCCGCCGCCGAGGGTCACCGTGACGAAGTGCTTGCTGACGCGGGTGGTGCGCACCACGCGGGTGCGGATCATCGCGCGGTGGCGGGGGTGTTCGATGCGCACGGGTCCATTTCCTCCTCGGTCGGACGGACGGGCGGAAAACGCCCCTCGTTAGGTTAGCCTCACCAACTGCCCGGCGTCGAAGCGGCGGCGGAGCCCGGAGGCGACCCGCGCGGAGCGGGCCGCCCGTCCCCGGACCGGTCCGGGGACGGGCGGCGTCCCGCACCGCCGGACCGGTCCGCCCGGTCCCTCAGGCCGCGGACCACTCCTTCCGATGGGCGCGGACGAAGTCGGCGAAGGCGCGGGGCGGGCGGCCGGTCAGACGGTGGACCGTGTCCGTGACGCGGTCCTCGTCGCCCCGGGCGATGCCGGAGTCCACCCCGACCAGCGCCGAGGCGAAGGGCTCCGGCATGCCCGCGTCCAGGTTGCGCCGGACCAGCTCGGCCACCGGCGCCGGCGTGTGGCGCACCGGTCGGCCGACGGCCTCGGCGATGACCGCCGCCGCCTCCGTGTACCCGAACGACTCCGGCCCGGTGAGCACGTGGTCGTCGGCCACCGGCCCCGGAGCCGTCAGCACCTCCGCCGCGACGGCCGCGATGTCGGCGGAGTCGATCCATCCGAGCCGCCCGCCGCCGGTCGCCGAGCGGATCTCGCCGCGCTCGCGGATGCCCGCCGCCACCGGGTGCGCACCGGTGAAGTTCTGCATGAACCCCGACGGCCGCAGCACCGCCCACTCCGGGAACGACCGCACTGCCCTGCCCAGCTCCGCGGCGCCCGGGACGCCGGGCAGCTCCGCCAGCGAGCCGAGCAGCACCACGCGCCGCACCCCGGCGGCCCGGGCGGCCGCCAGGAACGGTCCGGCCGCCGGCATGGGGTCCACGGTCAGCGGCGGAGGCACCAGGTACAGGGCCTCCGCCCCGGCGAGGGCCCGGGCGTGCGTTCCCGGGTCCGCCCAGTCGAAGGGCACGCCCCCGGGGCCCGGCCTGCGACTGGCCACGCGCACGTCCGCGCCGCGGGACCGCAGCGTCTCGGCCAGGGGGCGGCCGGTGTTGCCGGTGCCGCCGGTGATGAGGACCGTCATGCCCCGAGCCCCTTCCGCAGTGCTTCCAGCCCGCCGCCGGCGCGTGCCACCTGCACGGGGCTCCAGTAGTCGCGGAACTCGGTGATGAACCCGTCCCGCACCGTGACCACGGTGATGTAGTCCATCCGGTAGGGCGCGCCCGTGCGCACCGTCCGGCCCTCGGCGCTGTACTCGGCGACGACGGTCTCCGGGTCCCCGGTGCGGTGCACGCGCATCGCCGGGACGCCGGTGACGTCGTACACATCGGTGTATCCGGACAGGTAGTCGCGCACCGCCTCCCGGCCGTCCAGCCGCGTGGGCGCCCCGGCCTCCGCGAACGGGAACGCGGCCGTCCCGTCCGGCGCCCACATCCCGGCGATGCCGTCCATGTCCTTGGCCTCCAGCAGCTCCAGCATCCGCCGGAGCACTTCTTCGGGTGATCGTTCCATCTCCGCCTCCTGTGTCGGGTCCCTCGTCCACCACAGTGGCGGGGCGCGCCGTGCGGGGGAACGGCCGCGTCGTCCCCGGACCACTGGTCCGTGGCTAGCCGTCCGCGCGCATGGCAGGCTGGGGGCGTGGACAAGCGAGAACTCGGCGGTTTCCTGCGCGCCCGCCGCGAGGCCCTGAGCCCGGACGACGCCGGCCTTCCCGTCCGCGCGGGCGGGCGCGCGCGGCGCACGCCGGGGCTGCGGCGCGAGGAGGTCGCCGACCTCGCCGGGGTCTCGGTGAGCTACTACGAGCGGTTGGAGCAGGCCCGGGCGCCGCGTCCGTCACCGCAGGTGATCGACGCGATCGGGCGTGCCCTGGCGCTGTCGGGGGCGGAGAGGGCGCACCTGTCCCGGCTGGCCGGGCACGCGCCGTCCGCACGGCCGGGTCCGGCCGAACAGGTCCCGCCGGGGGTGCTCGCCCTGCTGGACCGGCTCGGCCCGGTCGCCGCCTACGTCTGCGACGACCGCCACGACATCGTGGCCTGGAACGACCTGGCGGCAGAGCTGGTCACGGACTTCGGCGCGCTGCCCCCGGCCGAGCGCAACGTGCTGCGCCTGGCCGCGCGCCTGGGCGGGACGGTGTGCTCGGCGCCCCCGGAGGCGGCGGGCGGGTTCGAGGCGCAGGCGGCGGCCCATGCGCGCGAGGCGCTGTCCCGCCGCCCGCACGACCTTGCGCTCCGGCGGCTGGTCGGCGAGTCCGCCGAGCGGGTGCCCGGGTTCGCGGCGGAGTGGCGGCGGCACGACGTCCGTCCGCGTACGACGCTGCGCAAGCGCGTCGAGCACGCCGAACTCGGCGTGCTCGACCTCGACTCCCAGACCCTCGCGGTGCCGGGCTCCGACCTGCGCGTGGTCATGCTCAGCGCCGAACCGGGCACCCCCGCCCACGAGAAGCTCACCCGTCTCCAGCTCCGGCTCGCGGTCTTCGAGCCCTCCCCGCTCCCGTAGCGGCGGGCGGATGCCGCGGAGGCCGGACGACCGTCCGCGTGGTCCCCGCCCGCTGCGGTCCCCGGCGCCCGTTCCGACCCGGCCCGCGTCGACGGCGGCGGGTCCGGCCGGGGGACGCCACGGCCTCACCAGGCGGCCGGGTCGCCGGGCGGATGCGGCGGGGGAGCGTCGGACACCAGGGCGGCCTCCAGCTCCGCCCGGTGCCGGGCCGTCCACTCACGGGCCTCCCGCACCTCCTCCACGACACCCCGGTCGCGGAAGTGGCGCATCTTCGCGTCGCCCTTCCCTGCCAGGTCGAGGATGCCCCGGCGGCAGCGGTCCTGCCACCACAGGACCGTCTCCACGACGTCCCCGCGTTCGGCGAGTCCGTAGGAGTCGCAGACCAGCCGGATCCGGGCGCCCGCGCCGACCGCCCCGGGGCCCAGGCGCGCGAACTGCCAGCACAGGTGGGCGACGTCGTGCACGCGCCGGCCCGGGGCGGATAGCTCCCAGTCCACGAACGCGTGGGGCACGCCGTTCAGGTCGATGGTGTTGCGGGGGGCCAGGTCGTTGTGGCAGACGACCTCCTGGTCCCCGGCGAGGGCGGTCCCGGCGGTCAGGTCGTGGAACTCCCGGGTGAGCCGGGCCGCACGGGCGATGTAGTGGCGGGGGAGGGGGTCGCGGTGGTGGACGGCCCGGCCGGGGAGGAAGTCGTACACCAGGCGCCCGTTGTGGTCGTGGCCGTACTGGCGGGGCGCGCCCCGCCACCCCCGGCCGTGGAGGTGGTCCAGGAGGGCGCGCTCGAACTCCCTGTCGGGGTGGTCGGGCCGGTGGACGCTCCTTCCGTGGGAGTCGAACTCCACCGACCACGGACGGCGGTCCCCGGCGCCCCCTCGAACACCGGACATTCTTCCCCTTTGGTAGATCTACATCGTCAAGGTGCGAACTCGGAAAAATCTCACCTGGAGGTGAGAAAACCGGTTCGGCTCCCCCTATACCGTCTCGGCCACCCGCAGCGTCAGCGACCCGAGCCGGTCGAACTCGGCGGTGAACACGTCCCCGGCCTCCAGGGCGATCGGCGTGTGCAGGGCGCCGGTCAGGACCAGCTGCCCGGGCTCCAGGCCCCTGCCGGACCCGGCCAGGGAGTTGGCCAGCCACGCGAGCACGGCCACCGGGTCGCCCAGCGCCGCGGCGCCGACCCCGGTGTCCACGACCTCGCCGTTGCGGCTCAGGACCATGCCGACCAGGCGGGGCTCGAACCCCTCCAGGGGGACCGCCGTGTCGGAGACGGCGATGGCCCCCGTGGACGCCAGGTCGGAGACCGTGTCGGCGATCCGGATCCGCCAGTCCTCGATGCGGGAGTCGACGATCTCGACCCCGGCCCTGACCTCCGACACCGCCGCCCGGGCCTGCTCGACGGTCACGCCCGGCCCCTTCAGGGGGGAGCCGAGCCTCAGGGCGATCTCCGCCTCGATCTTCGGCGCGATGAAGCGGTCCAGCGGCAGGGTGTCGCCGTCCCGGTACACGGCGGAGGCCAGGAGCGGGCCGTGGTCGGGGGAGTCGATGCCCAGCAGCTTGCGCGCCGGGGCCGAGGTCAGCCCCACCTTGTAGCCGATGACCTCGTCGCCGTCGGCGAGCAGCAGTTCCAGCAGCTCCGCCTGCGTCTCGTACCCCTCCGCCTCGCCGAGCGAGGGGTCGGCGTCGGTGAACGGGGGGACCGGCTTGCGCGTTCGGCGGGCCTCGTGGAGGGCGCGGGCGCGATCGTGTGCCTGGGACATGGCTGACCTCGGACTCTCGGGAGGCGCGGCCGGGGTCGGGAACGGCTGTCCGCCCGCGCGGGTTCTCGTCTGCGCCGACACCGTAGCGCTCCGCGGCGCGTCCCGGAACGGGTACCCCCGCCCGCGACCGCACGCGGCCGGGCCGTGTCCTCCGGGGTGGGACTCCGGCGCGGGCCGCGAACGCGTCGCGTGCGGCCCGGCCCCGGGGCGCCCCGGTGATTGTGCGACAATCTTCGCACTATCATTGTGCGAAAATAGTCGAACGATTGCGGAGGAGATGCCGATGGCCGCGGTACGGACCTACGTCCACCCCGAGACCGGGGAGATCTCGCTGGCGCGCGTGCTGTTCGCGCTGAGCGAGCCCCTGCGCCTGGAGATGGTCCGCACACTCGCCCGGGAGGGCGAGGTGGACAGCATCGATCTGGGGCCCGACCTGCCCAGGTCGACCCTGACCCACCACACCGGCCTCCTGCGGGAGTCCGGCGTCGCCTTCGTGCGGGCCGAGGGGCGTAAGTGCATGATCAGCCTGCGCGCCGAGGACCTGGACGCCAGGTTCCCCGGCCTGGTCGGAACCGTCCTGGCGGGCTACGAGTCGGAGTCGGCCGACGGGCACGACGGGAAGGCGCGCGGCGGGGGCCCGGAGCAGGCGGCCGGGCAGTGATCCGCCGTCTGTGGCCGCTGGTGGCCGCCACCGTCTCACTCGGGATCGACGCCTACGTGCTGGCCGGGGTCCTGCCCCGGATCGCGGAATCGCTCACGGTGTCCGTGGCCGCCGTCGGCCTGGGCGTCACGGCGTTCACCGGCGCCTACGCGTTCGCCGGGCCGCTGCTGTCGGGGCCGCTCGTCGCCGGCTCCACCAGGCGCGCCCTGGTCGTCGCGCTGGCCCTGTTCAACCTCGGCAACCTCGTCACCGCGCTGGCCCCCGGCATCGCGGTGTTCCTGGCGTCACGTGTGGTGGCCGGGCTCGGCGCCGGCGTCCTGACCGCGGTGGCGACCGCCACGGCCGCAGCGATGGTCGCCGACCGCGAGCGCGGGCGCGCCATGGCGCTGGTGACCTTCGGCCTCTCGACCGGGACGGTCGCGGGCGTACCGGTCGGCATGCTCATCGGCCAGTGGGCGGGATGGCGCTGGACGATGGGGCTGGTCGTGGCGATCGGCGCCGTCAGCATGGTCGCGGTCCTGGTCCGGCGGGCGCCGTACCCGGCCATCGCGGTGGTCCGGCTCGGTGAGAACCTGCGCCTCCTCAGGGCCCCCGTGATCGCCACGGGCGTGGCCCTGGCCTTCCTGCTCGGGCTGGCGAGCCTGGGCCTGTACACCTACCTGGTCCCCATGGCGGAGGAGCGCGGGCTGGCCCCCTTGGCGTTCGCCCTGGTGTGGGTGTGGGGCATCGGCGGCGTCGCCGCCTCGTTCCTGGTCGGCAGGCCCCTGGACGCCTGGGGGTCCCGGCGGCTCCTCCCAGCGGTCGTGGCGGTCCTGGCCCTGGCGCTCGGGGCCCTGGCGCTGCTGGACCAGGCCGCGGTCTGGGTCGTCGCGGTCGCCCTGTGGGGGGCCGCGGGGTGGGCCGGCGTGCCCGTCCTCCAGCACCTGCTCGTCCACGGGCGCGAGCGGCAGGCCATGGCGGTCGTCGCGTTCCAGATGGCCGCCATGTACCTGGGCTCGGCGGTCGGCGCGGCCCTGGGCGGCCGGCTGCTGGAGCAGGGCACGTCCGCCGGAGCGCTCCCCGGCTGGGCGTTCGGGGTCGCGTTCGCGGCGCTCGTGCTCGCCCTGGCCGTCGCCCGGGGAAGGGCCGTGCGGCCGTCCGAGCAGGTCGGGGAGGGGTCCGGCCGCCCCTGAGTCCGCGGAGGCGGCCGACCGGATCGGCCCGTGCCGCTCGGAGGCGCGGAGAACGGCGCGGAACCGTGCTGCCGGGCACCGGATCCTGTTCCGCTGTTCCCGTTCTCCGGCTCCTCGCCCCACCGGGGCGCGTGGGGGCGCGGTCCTGTCGCGGCAGGTCGGCCACGGCAATGCGGTCGCGGCGTCGGCGGGGCGGATCAGGGGGAGAAGGCGACGGACGCCGCGAGGTCCTTCTGGGACCCGAGCGCGGTGAGGCGTTCGGTGAGCGCCGCGTGGACGGCGTCGTAGGTGTCCGAACCGAGGGCCAGGCGCAGGGGCGGGTCGGGGTGGCGGGTGGTGTCGTGGACGACGGCGGCGATCCTGGCCGGGTCGCCGGTGAAGGCGCTCCCGTCGGCGGTCTCCAGGTGGCGCCGGACCAGTCCGACGGGGTTGTCGCGATAGGCGGCCGTTTCGGTGGTGTAGTCCAGGGCCGACGCGAAACCGGTGCGGGTGGCGCCGGGTTCGACGAGGGTGAGGTGGATGCCGAAGTCGCGGACTTCGCGGCTGACGCTCTCGGTGAAGCCCTCCAGTCCCCACTTGCCCGCGTGGTAGGCGCTGTGCGTGGGGATGCCGACCTGGCCGCCCACGCTGGAGATCTGGATGATCCGGCCGCCGCCCTGCTCGCGCATCGGCTTCAGGAAGGCCCGGGTGATCATCATGGGGGCGAGCAGGAGGACCTCGATCTGGTCGCGGATCTGCTCGGCGGTCATCTCCTCGGCGGCGCCGACGACCGCGTATCCGGCGTTGTTGACCACGATGTCCACGGGTCCGGCCCGGAGCGTCCTGCCGACCACCTCCCCCACGTCGTCCGGCCGGGCGAGGTCGAGGACCTCGACGCACAGCCGGTCGCCGTAGGTCCGGCGCAGGTCGTCCAGGGCCGAGGGGCGGCGGACCGTGGCCGTGACGCGGTCGCCGCTCCGGAGGGCGTGCTCGGTGAGGTGGCGGCCCAGGCCGCCGGAGGCGCCGGTGACGAACCAGTGGCGTACGGCCTTGTCCGGGACAGGGGGCATGGGAGTCTCCTGGAGTAGGGTTCTACCGGAACGTGTTCCGTTTGGACTTTAAGCGGAACGCGTTCCGGAATGCAAGCCGAGACGGACACGAAGGAACCCGCATGCCCGCCACCCCGCGCCGGACCAGGAGCGACGCGCTGCAGAACCGAGAGCGCCTTCTGGAGGTGGCCGCGCAGGTCTTCGCCGAACAGGGTCTGGACACCGCGCCGGCGGCCGTCGCCAAGAAGGCGGGTGTCGGCGTCGGCACGCTCTACCGGCACTTCCCGACCCGGGAGGCCCTCATCGAGGCCGCCTACCGGCGTGAACTCACCCACGTGTGCGAGAAGGCGGAGGTCCTCCTCGACCGGCGCCCGGCCGTCGAGGCGACCCGTGCGTGGATGGAGGACTTCATCCGCTACGCCACGGCCAAGAGCGGTATGTCCGAAGCCCTCAACACGGTCATCGCCTCCGGGGTCGACCCCTACCGCGACAGCCGCGCACTCCTCCTCGGCGCTGTCTCCACGCTCCTGGAGGCCGGCGCCCGGGACGGCAGCCTGCGAACCGATGTCTCCCCCGACGACGTCCTGCTCCTCATGGGCGGTGTCGCCTATTCCGCACGGCACGCCACCGAGGAGCACGTCCGCCCCCTCGTCGGCCTCCTCGTGGACGCGCTGGCCAAGGGCTCGGCGGAGAGCTGAGCCCGGGGCCCGGGGCCCGGGGCCCGGGGCCCGGGCCTGGAGCGCCGGAGCCCGGCCGGGGGCCGGTGGCGACCGCGCCCTGCGTGCCGCGGGGCAGCCGAGCCGACAACCCGCCGGACCACACGCCGGGCGCCCCCGGAACACCGCTCCGGGGGCGCCCGGCTGTACTTTGCAACGGGGGACACAGCCGCCGTCGGACAACAGGGGGACGCAGGATGGACGCCACCGCGCAGATCGGTGTCACGGGCCTCGCGGTCATGGGACGCAACCTGGCCCGCAACCTCGCACGGAACGGATTCACCGTGGCCGTGCACAACCGGTCGGAGGCCAGGACGCGCGACCTGGTCGACGGGTTCGGGGACGAGGGCTCCTTCGTCCCGGCCTACTCGGCGGAGGACTTCGTCGCCTCGCTCGAACGGCCCCGCCGCCTGGTGGTCATGGTCAAGGCGGGCGGGCCGACCGACGCCGTGATCGAGGAGTTCGCGCCCCTGCTGGAGGAGGGCGACATCATCGTCGACGGCGGCAACGCCCACTTCCTCGACACCCGGCGCCGCGAGGCGGAGCTGCGCGAGCGCGGCATCCACTTCGTCGGGGCCGGCGTGTCCGGGGGAGAGGAGGGCGCCCTGAACGGCCCGAGCATCATGCCGGGCGGGTCGGCGGAGTCCTACCGGTCCCTCGCGCCGATGCTGGAGCGGATCGCGGCCAGGGCGCCCGACGGCGCCGCCTGCGTGTCCCACGTGGGACCGGACGGCGCCGGGCACTTCGTGAAGATGGTGCACAACGGCATCGAGTACGCCGACATGCAGCTGATCGCGGAGGCCTACCAGCTGCTGCGGTCGGTCGCCGGGTACTCGCCCGAGCGGATCGCGGAGACCTTCCGCTCGTGGAACACCGGCCGCCTGGACTCCTACCTGATCGAGATCACCGCCGAGGTGCTCGCCCACCGCGACGGGGCCACGGGCGAGCCGTTCGTCGACGTGGTCCAGGACCGGGCGGAGCAGAAGGGCACCGGCCGCTGGACCGTGCAGACGGCCCTGGACCTCGGGGTCCCCGTGCCGGGGATCGCCGAGGCGGTCTTCGCGCGCTCGCTGTCGGGCGGGGCGGAGCTGCGGGAGGCCTCCCGCGCGCTGCCCGGCCCCGTGCCCGAGCCGCTGGGCGAGGAGGAGGCGGCCCGGTTCGCGGACCGGGTCGAGCAGGCGCTGTACGCGTCCAAGCTGGTCTCCTACACCCAGGGGTTCCTGCAGATCGCGGCCGGGAGCGCCGAGTACGGCTGGGACGTGGACCCCGGCGCGGTGGCGGCGCTGTGGCGTGCGGGGTGCATCATCCGCGCCGTGTTCCTGGACCGTGTGCGCGACGCCTACGCCGCCCGGCCGGACCTGCCCAGCCTGCTGTCCGACGACGCGTTCGCGGAGGAGATGGGCCGGGCCCAGGGCGACTGGCGGCACGTCGTGGCCACGGCCGCTGAGCAGGGGGTGCCGACGCCGGGGTTCTCGGCGGCGCTGGCGTACTACGACGCGCTGCGCGCGGAGCGCCTGCCCGCGGCCCTGGTCCAGGGCCAGCGCGACTACTTCGGGGCGCACACCTACCGCCGTGCGGACCGCGAGGGGGTGTTCCACACGCTCTGGGCGGGGGACCGGTCCGAGGAGCGCGTGGACGGCTGAGCCCCGGTGGGGCGGGGTGCCGGTCCGTTCTCCCCTTGGGAGGGCGGACCGGGCGTACCTCCACCACAGGGGTCAGCCGCGTGGCTCCTCAACTTGTTTCCAGGACCCGGCTGCCGTTCGTTGCCGACAGCAAGGACGACTCCGGCGACACCGACACCAATGACGAGTTCGACGTCGACGGGTTCCGCAAGGCCTAAGAGCAGCGGGTCAAGACGGCGGCCGAGCGCGCCGAAGCCCGCACCGAGCTGAAGTGGAAGCGCGGCGTCGGCAGGACCGCGGCTCGCGCCGCCTTGGTCGACGCCGGGTGGAGCGGAACCGACATGACCCGGGACCCAGCCTAACCAGGCGGCACCAGGGAGGACTATGTCCTTCTCGCGGATTGACCCGACGGCCTGGACCCCGCCGACTACGGCAAGGGCACCACCGAGGTCGGCATCACCGCGGTCCCGCTCACCGACCTCGAAGGCACCGGAACCATCACCGTCCGCATCGTCGCCTACCCCGATGAACAGGTCGTGCCCGGCCGGGTGACCCCGTCCTGGGGAGTGGTCGATTCCCAGGGTCGGATCACTACCCAGATCGACCATCAGACCCACGACACCCCCGCGCTCGCGGCCCGACGTCTCCAGGATGCCGGGCTGCTGCCGCTCGGCACCATCGCCGTCCTCGGTCCCACACCCCACCCGGCCGGAGCCGGGTTCCTGCTGACCCTGGACCACGTGGCCGAGCCCACCACCACAGCGACCACCGTGACTCTCACCCCGACCCCTGCCGAGGACGGCACGGTCCTGGGCGAAACCGAACCCCTCGCCCACGGCGACAGCGTCCTGGACCTGTCCCACAGCCTCCAAGCTGCCGGAGTCCTCCCCGAGGGACGAGTCTTCACCCAGAAGGTGCCCGGCGCCGAACCCGGGAAGCCCCTGTCCCACCGGGTGACCGACACCCCACGCAACCGGCGCTGAAACGGGAGTCCGGTGTCCGTTTCCGGTCACCGCCTACCCGCGGGAACGCAGGTGGCTAGGGTGCCACCATGACCCCCGACCTCCCACCTACGCGCCCCCCATGGCGTGCTCGGCTGGCCGCCACCCCCAGCTCCGCCCGTACCTGGCTCACCGCCCGCGACCGCGGACTCTCCCGAGGTGCCATCATCATCGGCGCCCTCGGCGCAACCCTAGCCCTGTGGCCCCTGGCGACCACGGCGTGGAGCGCCCTCGGCCTCAACACCGCCCAGAGCTGGCGAATGGTCGGCGCAGGGGTGAGCGCGCTCATCCTGGCAGCCGGAGTAAGAAGAGCAGCCCGGCGCCGTTCCTCTCCGATTCGGCTGGCATGGCTGATCCTCATCGCCTGGCTGGTCGCCGCCGGCCTGGTCGCCGCGTTGACCGCGATTGCCTGGTTCCTCCTGGGAACGCCCACGTGGTCTCCACCGGGGAGCCTGAGTGCTCGCAGCCTCGACGCGATCGCCACCCGCGCCTTCGCGATTGTGGCCGGACTGGGCGGCGTCGCTCTGCTGGTGATCCACTACCGCCGTCAACGCACCACGGAGGAGGACGCGAAGCGCGCGGACGCTGCGGCCACACGCGAGGTGTCGAGAATCTTCCACGAGCGGTACGCCTCTGCCTACGCCGACCTGGGCAGCGAACATGCCGCTGTGCGGCTGGGTGCAGTCAATGCGCTTGCCCACCTGGTCGACGACGCTCCCTCCGAGCAGGAGGCCCAAACCGTCATCGACGTCCTGTGTGCCTACCTGCGAATGCCCTACGTTCCCCGCCCTGCCCCCCTAACCGAACTGCCCGTACCGTCCGGTTTGCAATCTGTATCACCAACTTCTGCCGTCGAGCTCGGGCGCCCCCACGCCATCGGACACGACCACGCTCAGTTCGAGAAACAGAAAGCAGACCAGGAGGAGTACCAAAGGCGGGTGCTGGAATTCGAGTCATTTCAGCAAGTGCGGCACACCATCATCCGCATCATTGGTAACCGCCTGCGAGAGAACACCCGTTGGCGGGGCAAGAATTTCGACTTCACCGGAGTTGTCTTCGATGGAGGCGACTTCTCCGGAGCCCACTTTACTGGTGGTGTAGTGTCATTCACTCGGGCGCGGTTTGTGGGCGGCGATGTGTCGTTTATTTGGGCCCAGTTTAATGATGCTATGGTGTCATTTGATTGGGCGCGGTTTGAGGGCGGCGAGGTGTCGTTTAACTGGGCATGGTTTGAGGGCGGTTGGGTGTCGTTTAGCAGGGCATGTTTTGTGGGCAGTGAGGTGTCGTTCAACGAGGCATGGTTTGAGGGCGGTGAGGTGCCGTTCAGCAGCGCGCGGTTTGAGGGAGGTGAGGTGTCATTTGACTGGGTCCGGTTTGAGTGCGACGAAGTGTCGTTCGAGCACGCGCAATTCTTGGGTGGTCTGGTGTCGTTCACTCAGGCGCGGTTCGTGGGAGGAGAGGTGTCGTTCGAGCACGCGCAATTCTTGGGTGGTCTGGTGTCGTTCACTTGGGCACAGTTCATGGGGGGAGAGGTGTCATTCGAGGAGACGCAGCTCATGAGGGGGTGGATGGTCTTCACTTGGGGAGGCCTCACGGCTGACCTAGCCGGGTACCGCGACGCCTACGGGCAGTGCCCTAAGGGCCTGATGGAGGCACAGGAGAAGGCACCAACGCGCGTGCTGCTGGCTCCGGCCGCATGGGGACAGAGATGACCGGTTCATGGCGGGTTGAGGTGCGCGTACGGTGAACCCCCGCACTGTTCCTGAAAGGACTCCGGCCATGGTTTCTTCCGGTTTCGACGACGTTCCGGTTCTTACCGGCCCTGAGCACATGGCGGTCGGTCGGCGGCTCTTGGCCCAGTCGCGCGATGCTCAGTCCACCGCGCACGCGGCGTCGCTGGCCGCTCAGGCGGGCGCGCACTTCACCGCGGCCAACGCGCACGCCACGATCCAGCTCGCCCGGATCCACGCCGAGGGCGGCGCCCCCGAAGGGGCCCTGCTCCACTGGGACTGAAACCGACCCTGCCCTTGCCCGGCCTCCACCTTTGGATGGAGGCCGTTCCCGTTCCCGGAGGAGCTGAGAAAGGGGGAGTGGGGGAGGCGGGGTTATGATCCGGGCAGACGCGGCCCCAGCACGGCCGCCTCGGCCCGCGCGTGAGCGCACACCCCCTGTAGAGCACGGGACTCGAACCAACCCGTAGACACCCCCTGGGTGTCGGGCAGTCCGCGAGGACACAGGCAGCCCGTGAGGGCACGTCCATATCCGCGGGCTGACTCTGGGGGGTTTCCGATGTCCCGCGCTCTTCTCGTCCCGGCCCCGCCGGGCCCTCCGCTCCTGGGGCACCGTGCCAACGGCGACCCGATCCACGTGTACGCCGGTGCCGCGCCCGCCGACCTCGACGACTGGACGCCGGTCGAGTACGACTCCGAGGTGTGGCAGCGCGTCATGCAGGAGTCGGTGATCGAGCGCGAGGCCGCGCCCGTGCCGATGTCCACCCGCACCAAGGCCGTTCCCCGCCCCGAGGGGCTGCGGGTGCGCTTCGGCCGCACCTACACCGACGACGACTCCGAGAAGTCCTCGTACTTCCTCAAGGCCCGCAAGATCATCGCCCGGGTGGCGCTGGACGAGGACGACCTGTCCGACGCCGAAGCGCTCATCGATGTCCTCGGTGCGACCGAGATCGACTACGCGATCTCGTACGCCACGGCGATCGACCACGCCTGCCTAGGCGTCACCGCGGCCGAGTCCGACGTCGATTCCGACGAGCGCCCGTTCACCTCCGTGTACCGGACGCTGCGGACCACCCACACCGCCAACCCCGACCTGGGGTACACCGCTGACGACCACTACGTGACCTGGGACGGCTCTCGTGGTGTCGCGACCACCGGCCCGGACGGCAACAGCTTCTTCGAGCGGTCCTCGCTGATGATCTCCCGGGTGGAGACCAGCCGGTACTTCAGCCCGGCCGAGTCGCTGGTGATCGCGGACCCCGCCTTCAAGGACGTCATGCGCACCACCCTTGACGGGCACGGCGCTCCGATCTTCAAGGAGACCGCGGCGATCGACCGGTCCGGGAACGCCTACGACACTCTCTACGGGTACCGGTCTTCAAGGAGACCGCGGCGATCGACCGGTCCGGGAACGCCTACGACACTCTCTACGGGTACCGGATCGCGTGGACGCATGGGGCTCGCACCCACTCCACCGCCACCCAGGAGCCCGGAGGGAATCCGTTGCTGTTCTTCGGGTCCCGGCGTGCTCTGCGCCTGGGCCGGCGCGAAGGTCTGCGGACCCTGTTCAGCGAGGCGCGCGCCCAGGACGATCGCGATGAGGCGGCCGTGAAGTTCCGGTCCCGGCGCGGGTTCGCCCTGGCGCACCCGCGGGCGTGGGCGGTCCTGGAGGACGTCGGCCCGATCCCCGACCCTGAGCCCGTTCCCGAGGGCTGACCCATCGGAGCCCCGTCCCGGACACATGAGGTCTTCTGGGGTGTGTCCGGGGCGGCCCCACCCGCGGAGGAGGACGCATGGGCGTGTGGGCGACCGTTGAGCAGGTCAAGCAGATCACGGGGTTCGAGCCGACCGAGGCGCAGGTGACGCAGGCCGAGTTCCTGATCGAGCTGATGTCCGGCGCGGACCTGGACTCCACCACCATCGGCACCCGTGACCGCAAACGGTTGCGCTCCGCGGTGGCGTACCAGGCGGTGTTCCTCGACGAGCACCCGGACCTGCTCACCAACGTGGACGCCGACATCATCCGCCAGGACGGCGTCGACGTGGACTTTTCCCATGCGAACGTTCGACCACGGCCTCAGCAGGCGTGGAATGGGGTACCGGGGAGGGACGGCTTCCAGGAGGCGTGCACACCGCTCGGCCCTCACCGCCAGGTACGGTTCTCGTTCACCGCTTCCTTGTCGCGCAACGCGCGACTCAGGTCGATGCCCGCCCTGTTCGCGAGAGCCGCGACGTAGATCAGCACGTCGGCCAGTTCCTCGCCCAGACCGCCCACTGTGCTGTGGGGATCGAGGCTGAGGGCGGAGTGCTTGCGCACGGCCTTGCACACCTCGCCCGTCTCCTCCGCCAGTTTCAGCGCCTGCTCGATCAGCGTGCTGTCGGAGAACCCGCGCTCCACCTCCATCTTCGCCACGTAGTCCTGGATCTGTTCCAGAGTGAGTGTGCGTTCGGGTAGCGGCTCCATTAGAGATCCCTTCTCGGCTGTGGGAGCACGGACGCTACCAGCGGGAAGTGTGTGGCAGGAGGGGAACAGGGCAGCTCGCGTCCAACGCGTGACCCCGGTCGGCCCGCACCTGGGACCGGGTCCGACCCCGGGCGCGGCCCGGGGGGAGGCCCCGGCGGCCCGTGGATCAGCGCTGCCTCTTGTCGTAGTCCATGCGCATGGACTGAAAAATGATCCTCTCGAGGAATTCGGGCAGGTTGTGGAATCGTCTGTTCCGGTCCATCGCGGCGATCCTCTCCATCGCCTCGGGCGTCAGCTCGAAGTCGAACAGCTCGAAGTTGGACCGGATATGGGCCGGGTTCGTGGAGCCGGGGATGACGATGCCGTCGTCCTGGACGTGCCACCGCAGGATCACCTGCACGGGTGACTTCCCGTACTTGCGTCCGAGCTCCGCGAAGAGGGGCTCCGCCAGCAGCCCCTTGTCCCCGCGCCCGAGGGGGAACCAGGACTCCACGACGGTGCCGAACCGCTCGAGGAACGCCTTCAGCTCCCGCTGCTGGAAGTTAGGGGTGACGCTCCAGCTGCGCCACGGCGGGCATGATCGTCGCTCTGCTGGTGAGGTCGGTCAGTCTTCTGAGATTGAAGTTGCTGATGCCTATCGAGCGCACCTTGCCTGCGGCGACGGCCTCCTGCATCGCTCTCCACACGCTCTGGGCGGGGGACCGGTCCGAGGAGCGCGTGGACGGCTGAGCCCCGGTGGGGCGGGGTGCCGGTCCGTTCTCCCCTTGGGAGGGCGGGCCGGTCACCCCCCCCGCAGGGTCAGCCGCGCGGGTCGGCGAGGGCCCCGACCGGTCCCTCGACCCGGTAGTCGTCCAGGGCGGTGACCGCGTACGCGGTTCCCTCCGGGGCGTCCTCGCCGGAGGGGAGCCCCTCCAGGGAGGTGCGGCCGGTCACCTCGACGAGGTTGTCGGCGGACAGGGCCTCGCAGCGGTCCTCCGCGTCCCCCGACGCGACCAGGGCCGCCTCGTCCGGGTCGAGCCGGTAGACGGCGTAGGACCGGGCGCCGTCGACCTCGTCCCACTCCAGCCTGTCGCCGTCGCCGTCGCCGTCGCCGTCGGCGGTGGCGGTCAGCCCGGTCACGGCGCCGGTCAGGGGCTGCCCCTCGCGGGAGGGGTCGGCCACGGGCGGGAGCGCCGGGTCGGCGTAGTGCTCCTCGGCCAGGTGCTCGTAGGCCTCTTCGGCGGCGCCGGTGAGGGAGGTGAAGGAGAAGTAGACGTCGCCCCCGACCTCGGGGAAGTCGTCGGCGTAGTCGAGCTGGGTGCTGAGGGCGTCGTCCTCGCGCCAGCCGCTCTCGCCGACCCGGTAGGCGGCCTGGCCGATGTAGAGGTCCACGCCGGTGCCCTCGACCTCCGAGGCCCACCAGGGGACGAGCTCCTCGTAGTCGGCGGCCCCGAACCCGCGCTCCCAGTACAGCTGGGGGACGACGTAGTCGACCATGCCCTCCCTGATCCAGGTGCGGGTGTCGGCGTGCTGGGCGGCGTAGGACTCCAGGCCGGAGGTCGCCGACCCGGTGGGGTCGCTGCCGTCGTTGCGCCAGATGCCGAACGGGGAGATCCCGAAGCGGACCCACGGCTCGGTGTCCTGGATCCGGTCGTGCACGCCCTCCACGAGCCGGTTGACGTTGTCGCGCCGCCAGTCCCCGCGGTCGTCGAAGCCGTCGCCGTGCTCCTGCCAGCTGGCGTCGTCGTCGAACTCCTCCCCGTCCTTGGGATAGGGGTAGAAGAAGTCGTCGAAGTGCACGCCGTCGATGTCGTAGCGCTCGACGACGTCCATGATCACGCCGGTGACCCACTCCCGAACCTCGGGGTTCCCGGGGTCGAGGAAGCCCTCGCCGCCGTACTCGACCAGCCACTCCGGGTTGTCCTCGACCGGGTGGTCCTCGGCCATCTCCTCGATGTCGGAGTTCAGGCCGACCCGGTAGGGGTTGAACCAGGCGTGCAGCTCCAGTCCGCGCAGGTGCGCCTGCTCGACGGCGTACTCCAGCGGGTCGTAGCCGGGGTCGCCGCCCTGCTCGCCGGTGAGGTAGCGGGACCAGGGCTCCAGCTCGGACTCGTAGACCGCGTCGGCGGTGGGGCGCACGTGCAGGAAGACGGTGTTCAGTCCGAGTTCGTCCGCCTCGTCGAGGCGCTCGTCCATCTCGGCCCGCTGCTCGTCGGCGCTCAGCCCGGGTTCGGAGGGCCAGTCGATGTTGCCGACGGTGGTGAGCCACGCGCCGCGCATCTCCCGCTTGTCGTGGGCGGCCTGGCAGCGCGCGGCTCCGGGGCCCGCCCCGGGGTCGGTGGCTCCGACGAGCACGTAGGCGGACAGCATGAGCCCCGCGGCGGCGCCCGCGGCCAGCCACCGGTTGCGCCAGCGCGGCGCCATTCCCGCACGTCTGCCTCGAGCCACGGGTCCTCCCCCTGAACCGCGGTGGCGTCGGGGCGACGCCACGCCGGGAATCAGGGTAGGACACTTGGTAACGTTTTGGACAATGATTCTGAAATCGGTGGTTTGAATCTCATTGCGGTGGGAATCGGGCGCAGCGCCGTGCGGGCCCGCGGAGGACCCGCCCCGCCGCGGGGCGGTGCGCGGTGTCCTCCGCGGGGCCGGGGCGAAGGATCAGCCGAACTGGCCGGGCTGGTAGTCGCCCGCGGGGGTCCGGACCATGACGTTCAGCCGGTTGACGGTGTTCATGAAGGAGATGAGGGAGACCAGGGCGACCAGCTGGTCCTCGTCGTAGTGCTCGGCGGCCCTCTCCCACGCCCCGTCGTCCACCCCGCCGGCGGCGTCGGCGATGCGGGTGCCCTGCTCGGCCAGCTCCAGGGCGGCGCGCTCGGCCCCGGTGAAGACCGTGGCCTCCCGCCAGACGGCGACCAGGTTGATGCGCACGGCCGTCTCCCCGGCCCGTGCCGCCTCCTTGGTGTGCATGTCGGTGCAGAAGGCGCAGCCGTTGATCTGGCTGACGCGGAGCTGCACCAGCTCCTGGGTGGTGCGGGGAAGCGTCGATTCCCCGATGGCCCTGCCCGCCGAGGCGATGTGCTTCATGAGCTTCGTGGCGAGGGCGTTGCCGAAGAGGTCGAGTCGGGCCTGCATGGTGTTCTCCTTGCGGTGTCGGGGCTGACACGGCAAGGACGGGAGCGGGCGGGCCGGGCGTGACATCCCCGTGGCCGCCGCACGCGTGAGGCGCGTCACGCCCGGCCGTGCTCCGGCCCGAACACGGGAGGGGTCCGGCCCCGGCGGGGACACGGGCCTTCGGCGCCGCCGGGCGCCGGGGGAGTCCCCGCCCTCGTCGGCGGGGCCCGGCGGCCTCCGGTCCGGTCAGGCCGGTGCGACGCTTCCCGGTTCGCGCAGCATCGCCATCGGGGCCGCGCCGCGCGCGCCCGCGACGATCTCCCCGTCCCCGAAACCGTGGCGGCGGTACAGGCGGCGGTTGTGCTCGGTGGACGAGACCAGGTACGAGGGCAGGCCCTCGCGGTCGGCCCGCTCCAGCCCGTGGGCCAGGAGGGCGCCGCCCACCCCCCGGCCGCGCCCGGCGGCGGAGACCCCGATCTGGTCCAGGTACCAGTGCGCGCGCCCGGGCCGGTGGCGTGCGAAGGCCCGCCGCACGGGGTACGAGGACACCAGCCCCCGTACGCCCATGGCCCGCACGAGGGCGCAGGCCTCCCGCAGGGTGGCCCATCCCGCCCCGGGCGCCGGGCCAGGACCCTCCCACACCGCGACGCCGACGATGCCCTCGCCCGGGACCTCGGCCACGTCCACCGCGCCGTGGCGCAGCGCCCCCCTGCGCATCAGGGCGGCGAAGAGCAGGGCCAGGCGTGGGCGCCGGTCCGGGCCGTCGGGCACGAAGTCGTGCAGGAGCGGGTCGTCCTCGAACGCCTCGGCCAGGATCGCGGCGGACGCCGCGACGTCGTCCGCGCCGGCCTGTCTGATGTGCATGATCGCTCTCCCGTGGTCGGTGGTGCCCACAGGCTACCCTCATTTTTGGCCAAATGGCCAAAACTTGCGCGTGTAATCTTGCACCCCATGGCGACCAGGCGAGACACGGCGGCGGTGCGCGAGCACCTGCCCATCGAACAACGACGTGCCCAGCTGCTCACCGCGGCGGCGGAGGTGATGCGCGAGCAGGGGGTGGCGGCCGCCACCACCCGCGCCATCGCCGAGCGCGCCGGCGTGCCGCACGGCTCGGTCCACTACTGCTTCGGCACGAAGACGGCGCTGGTCCGCGCCCTGCTGCAGAGCGAGGTGGACCGCTCGGTCGAAAGCGCCGGGCACCGCTCCTCCCGGTCGACCGACCTGGAAGGCGTGCTGCGCAACGTCCTGGAGGCGCAGCTGGAGAGCGTGCGCGCCGACCCGGGGCACCACGCGATGCTCGACGAGCTCATCGCCCTGGCCCGCCGCGACCCGGCGCTGGCCGATCTGCCGGGCTGGGAGCACGAGAGGTACGTGGGCGCCGCCGCCGAGCGGATAGCGGAGTGGTCGGCCGCCTCCGGCGTGGCGCTCGCCCGTCCCGCCCGGGAGGTCGCGACCACGATCATGGTGCTGGCCAGCGGCTTGAGCGACCTGTGGTCGGCCACCGGCGACCGTGCCGTACTCGACCGGGCCCTGGACGACTGCGTGCGTGCCCTGGCGGCGCGACTGTCCGAGCCCGCCTGACCACGAGCCGCCCCCGTGGGCGGCCTGCGGCGACCGGTGCCCGGAGGCGCAGCGGCCCGGTCCCAGGGGTGTCCACCCCGGGACCGGGCCGCTGCCGTGTGCGGGGGTGTGGTCCATGGAGGGCGAAGGGGATCCGTGCGGCCCGGAATCTCGGCCTATTGGCTAGCGAACTATTGTCTACAATTCAGGGGCCCGGATCTCTGGAGCAAGGAGCCCCCATGCAGTCCACCTCCGCCACGCCTCCCACCTCCGCCCCTCCCACCCCCGCCGCGGTCGACGCGCACCAGCACTTCTGGCCGGTCGGCGTCCGCCCGCGCACCCCGGGGACCGCCGTGCTCGACCGTGCGTTCACCCCCGCCGACCTGGAACGGGAGCTGGCCGGGGGAGAGGTCGGGCGCACGGTCCTGGTCCAGTGCGCGGCCGGTCCCGGGGAGAACGACCGGCTGGCGGCCTACGCCCGGGAGTTCCCCCCGGCCGGGGCCCTGGTGATCTGGCTGCCCCTGGCCGACCAGGTCGCGGCGGAGCGCGAGCTCGCACGGGTGCGCGCCCTCACCGGCCTGGTCAGGGGGTTCCGGGCGGCGGTGCCCCCGGGCACCCGAGCCGACCCCGCCCTCCTGGCGACCATGCGCTCCGCCGAGCGGGCCGGGCTGCTCTGGGAGCTCGTGGTGACGTCGGAGTCCCACGTCGCCCTGGTGGAGCAGGTGGCCGCGGCCTGCCCCGACCTGCCGATCGTGGTGGACCACCTGGCCACCCCGCCCCTGGCCGGAGGGGAGCCGAAGGCGTGGGAGGGGTGGATCGACCGGCTGGCCGCCCTGCCCTCGGCCTCCGTGAAGGTCTCGGTCGGCGGCGACGTCCTGGTCGGCTGGGAGTGGGAGCCCGACCTGCTGGTCCCCTGGGTCGGCCGGGCCCTGGAGGCGTTCGGCGCGCGCCGGTCGATGCTGGCGGGCAACTGGCCGGTCGTCCGGCTGGCCGCCGACCACGCCACGGCCTGGCGGTCCCTGCGCGCGGCCGTCGCCGCGGCGGGCCCCTCGGCGGCGGAGGCCGCGCTGGTGGCGGGGGGCGCCGCGCGCCGCCGGTACGCGATCGGGGAGGACCGCGGCTGAACGGCGCCGGGGCGGCGGGGCACGAGGCCCCGCCGCCCCGGCGCGTGGCGGCTACAGCCAGCCGGGGAGGACGAGGATCCCCCAGGTCAGCAGCGGGGCCACCACGATCATGCTCATGCCCCACACCATGAGCCGGCGGAAGACGAGGTCGCGCTGGTCCGGCGTGGCGTTGGCCACGACGAGCGCCCCGCTGGTGGAGAAGGGCGAGGAGTCGACCACCGAGGAGGAGATCGCCAGTGCGGTGATCATCCCGATCGCGCCGACCTCCCCGACCAGCAGGAAGGGCACGGCCAGCGGGATCACCGCCCCGAGGATGCCGGTGGTGGAGGCGAACGCGGAGACCGCGCCGCCCACCACGCAGATCACCAGGGCCGCCAGGAGCGGGATGCCGATGGAGGCCACGCTGCCGCCGAGGAAGTCGATCGTCCCCATGCGCTCCATGAGGCTGACGTAGGTGACGATCCCGCAGATCAGCAGCACGGTGGGCCACGCGACCTGGTTGACGACCCCCTTGGCGCCGCCGGGGGAGACGATGCTCAGCACCACGCCCACGCTGATCGCGGTGAGGCCCACGTCGAGGCCGAAGGCGAGCGCGCCCACGCCCAGGGCGGCGATGCCGAGCAGGGTCAGGACGCGGTCCCTGGTGAGGACGATCCGCTCCTCCTCCACGGCCGCGGCGGCCCCGACGCCGTCGGTCCCGGCCGAGCCCTCCGGCCTGGTCGCGGTGGCGGTCGGCCCGCCCGTCCGCCGACCGGGGGCGGCGGACGGGGCCGTGCCGCCGCCGACGGGTCCGGGGAGCGCTTCGCGGGGACCGCCGCCCTCCTCGGGGGCGGGCGGGGGCGGCGCGGACTCCTCGCCCTCCCGGCGGCCCAGCAGGGAGCGGCCGCCGAACAGGAAGAAGACGGCCACGCTGAGCAGCACGTTGAAGGCGAACGTCGCGGCGAAGAGCAGCAGCGGGGAGCCCTCCAGGCCGTTGCGCGCCACGACGCCGTTGGTGATGGTGCCGTAGATGCTCATGGGGGAGAAGCCCCCCGCGCTGGCGCCGTTGATGATCAGCAGGCCCATGAGCACGGGGTTGATCCTGAAGCGCAGGGCGAAGCCCAGGCCGACCGGGGCGACGATCGCGACGGCGGCGGGGACGACCGCGCCCGCGGCGGTCAGCACCGCGGTGACGCCGAACATCACCCACGGGATGAGGGCGACGCGTCCGCCGACGCCGCGGACGGCGACCTGGATCAGCCAGTCGACGGTGCCGTTGTTCCTGGCCAGGGCGAACAGGTAGGTGACGCCCACCAGGACGACGAACAGGTCGCCGGGGAACCCGCCGAACACGTCGTCGGTGCTCTCGCCCGCCACCGCGAGGGCGACGACGAAGGCGGCGAAGAGGGCGAGGGCCCCCATGTGGACGGAGGTGAGGGTCGCGATGAGGAAGACGAGGACGAGGACGACGATCGAGATGACTTCTGCGGGCACGTGGCCTCCTGTGAAGGCTCGGCGGCGGAGAGTCGGACGGGGGCCGTGGGGGCCGGGATGCGCCGTGGGTTCGCGGGCCTGGGTGTCGGTGGGGGGCGACTGACGCACCGCTGTATTCCACTATTTCGTATTGTGGAATATAGATTCTGTCTTGCAGAAGTATCTCCGTTGAATCTGCCGACGTCAACCATTGCCTGAGATGTGAGTCACAGTAAAGTGGGGATCCGGCGGCGACAAGGGGGTTGTGGCGATCGGGTTGGGGCTTCTAGGATCCGTTTAGTGGAATCAATATTCCACTATGCGGATATTGTTTCGAGAGGATCACCATGGATGACGCCACCGGCCGCCACTTCCTCCAGATTCCCGGCCCCAGCAACGTTCCCGACGAGGTCCTGCGTGCGATGTCCGCGCCGACCGTCGACCACCGCGGCCCCGGCTTCAGCGACCTGATGAGCGGGCTCCTGCGCGACCTGCCCCCGGTGTTCGGCACGACCGGACCCGTGATCGTCTACCCCTCCTCGGGAACCGGGGCCTGGGAGGCCGCCCTGGTCAACACCCTCTCCCCGGGCGACCGCGTGCTCTGCTCCGAGACCGGCCACTTCTCCACGCTGTGGAGCGAGATGGCCGACAGGCTCGGCCTGGACGCGGAGGTCCTCCCGGGCGACTGGCGGCGCGGCGCCGACCCCGACCGCATCGCCGAGATCCTGGCCGCCGACACCGGACACCGGATCAAGGCCGTGTGCGTGGTTCACAACGAGACCTCCACCGGCGTGGTCAGCCGCATCCCCGACGTGCGCCGCGCCATCGACGCCGCCGGCCACCCCGCGCTGCTCCTCGTCGACACCATCTCCTCCCTCGGCTCGGTGGACTACCGGCACGACGAGTGGGGCGTCGACGTCACCGTGTCCTGCTCGCAGAAGGGGCTCATGCTGCCGCCCGGACTCGCCTTCAACGCCGTCGGCCCCAAGGCGCTGGAGGCGTCGCGCACCGCGCGCACGGCCAGGTCCTACTGGGACTGGGCGCCGATGCTGGAGGCCAACGCGCGCGGGTTCACCCCCTACACCCCGGCCACCAACCTCCTCTACGGCCTGCGCGAGGCGCTGCGCATCCTGAACGCCGAGGGGCTGTCCGCCGTCTTCGCCCGCCACGACCGCTACGGCCGGGCGGTCCGCGCCGCGGTCCGGGCCTGGGGACTGGAGGTGCTCTGCGCGGACGAGCGCGAGTACTCGGGCGTCCTCACCGGGGTGCTCGTGCCCGAGGGGCACGACGCCGACCACGTCAGGAAGGTGATCCTCGACCGCTACGACATGTCCCTGGGCGCCGGGCTGGGCCGCCTGGCCGGGCGGGTCTTCCGCATCGGGCACCTGGGCCACACCAACGACCTCACCATCGCCGGCGCGCTCGCCGGGGTGCAGATGGGCCTGGGCCACGCCGGGATCACGCCCGCCGGCGACGGACTGGCGGCGGCGCTGAAGCTGCTGGACGAGCACTGAGACGGACCGGACGACCGACCCGAGGGGCCCCGGACCGGGGCGGACGCGAGCGATGGAGGCGGCGATGACCAGCACGACGCAGAAGAGCGGCACGAGCGGAGCGGGCGGGGGAGGAGCGGCGCCCGCCGGGCTCGCCGCGGAGGCCCGGGAGCTGCTCCGCCGCGAGGGGGTGACGGACACCCGCTTCGACGACTACTCGCGCCACCTGTTCTCCCGGGACGCGAGCATGTACGCGATCACGCCGCTCGGCGTCGTCTTCCCGCGCGACGCAGACGAGGTCGCGGCGGTCGCCTCGGTCGCGGGCGGCCTCGGCGTGACGCTGACCCCCCGCGGCGCCGGCACCAGCCTGGCCGGGCAGACCGTGGGGGCGGGCCTGGTCGTCGACATGTCGCGGCACATGCGCTCCATCCTCTCCCTGGACCCCGAGGCCCGTGTGGCCCGCGTCCAGCCCGGCGTGGTCCAGGACGAGCTCAACGCGGCGGCGGCCCCCCACGGCCTGATGTTCGGCCCCGACACCTCCACCAGCAACCGCGCCACCGTCGGCGGGATGATCGGCAACAACTCCGCGGGCAGCGGCTCCCTGCGCTACGGCATGACCATCGACCACGTGCGCGCCCTGGACGTGGTCCTGGCCGACGCCGCGCGCACCACGCTGCGTCCCTACTCCGGGGCCGAGCGCGCCGACCTCGCCGCCCGCCACGGCCTGGAGGGCGACATCCACCGGGGCCTGGCCCGCATCCTGCGCGAGAACGCCGAGGCCGTCGCCACCGGGTACCCGGACTTCTGGCGGCGGGCGTGCGGCTACCGGCTGGACCGGCTCGCGCAGGACCCCGCCTTCGACCTGGCCAAGTTCGTCGTCGGCTCCGAGGGCACCCTCGTGCTGGCCACCGGGGCCGAGGTCGACCTCGTCCCCAAGCCCGCGCGGACCGTCATCGCCGTCGGCCACTTCACCAGCGTCCCGGCCGCGATCGCGGCCACCCAGGACGCCCTGGCGCACGACCCCGCCGCCGTGGAGCTGATGGACCGCACCATCCTCGACCTGTCCCGGCAGCGCATCGAGTACGCCTCCCTCGGCGACATCCTCCAGGGCGACCCCGACGCCCTGCTGTTCGTCTCCTTCACCGGCGACGACGAGGCCGAGCTCGTCGACCGGCTGCACCGGCTCACCCGCACCTGGAAGACCTCCGGGCACGGCTACCACACCCTGGAGGCGGTGACCCCGCAGCAGCAGGCCGCCCTGCTCAAGGTGCGCAAGTCCAGCCTCGGCCTGCTCATGGCGGCGGGCAGCGGCACCCGGCGCCCCCTCGCGTTCGTGGAGGACACCGCCGTCGACCCCGTCCACCTGGTGGAGTACACCACCCGCTTCAAGGAGATCCTCGACCGGCACGGCATGGAGGCCGGGTTCTACGGCCACTGCTCGGTGGGCTGCCTGCACATCCGCCCGTTCGTCGACCTGGCGGTGCCGGGGGAGGCCGAGCGGATGCGCGCGGTCGCCGAGGAGGTCAAGGACCTGGTCACCGAGTACGGAGGGGTGAACTCCAGCGAGCACGGCGACGGGCTGGCCCGCAGCGAGTTCAACCGCCAGATCTTCGGACCCGAGCTGTACGCGGCCATGCAGGACGTCAAGCGGGTCTTCGACCCCGCCGGACTGCTCAACCCCGGCAAGATCGTCGACGCGCCCCCCATGACCGACCACCTGCGCGACCCGGCCCTGCCCGAGGCCGCCCCGGTGCGGACGCGGCTCGCCTTCGAGGTCGTGGGCGGCATGCGCGGGGCCGCCGACCGGTGCATGAACATCGGCCTGTGCCGCAAGAGCACCACGGGGGCGATGTGCCCCTCCTACATCGCCACCCGCGACGAGGAGCACGCCACCCGCGGCCGGGCCAACGCCCTGGTCAAGGCGCTGTCCGAGCCCGACCCCACGGCGGCCCTGGGAGACGAGCGCCTCCACGAGGTCCTCGACCTGTGCCTCATGTGCAAGGCGTGCAAGAGCGAGTGCCCCCTGGGCGTGGACATGGCCAAGCTCAAGAGCGAGACCCAGTCGCACTACCACGACGTCCACGGCGTCCCGCTGCGCACGCGGATCTTCGGGGCGGTGCGCACCCTGTACCGGCTGGGATCGGCCACCGCGCCGCTGAGCGGGCTGCCCAACCGGTGGCCGGTGCTGCGGCGCCTGATGGAGAGGGCCACCGGGATCACCGCGCGGCGCCCCCTGCCGAGCTTCGAGCGCCAGAACCTGGTGCGCTGGTTCCGCCGCAGGGGTGCGCCCGCGGGGGAGGCGCCCCTGGGCGAGCTGACCTTCCTCGCGGACTCCTTCTCGACCTTCACCGAGCCGGGGATCGGCCGGGCCGCCATCGGCCTCCTCGAACGGGCGGGATGGCGGGTCCGCCTGGAGAGCCGGGGGTGCTGCGGGCGGTCCAGCCTGTCCAAGGGGCTCGTCGACGACGCCAAGGCCAAGGTCGGCGGGCTGGTCGGGCTCCTCAGCGAGGGCGCCGCCGCCGGCACGCCGATCGTCGGCTGCGAGCCCTCCTGCGTGCTCACCCTCAAGGACGAGGCCGCGTCGATGCTGCCGGGCGACCCCCGCGTCGCCGACGTCGCCGGGCGGGTGCGCCAGGTCGAGGAGCTGCTGACCGAGGCCCTGGACGCGGGACGGCTGACCCTGTCCGCGGACTCCTGGCCCGCGGGGCGGCGGATCCTCTTCCACGGCCACTGCCACCAGAAGGCCGAGGTGGGCACGGGCGCGACCATGGCGCTCCTGCGCCGCATCCCCGGCGCGGAGGTCGTCGAGCTCGACGCGGGGTGCTGCGGGATGGCCGGGTCGTTCGGGTTCGAGGCCGAGCACTACGAGATGTCCATGAAGGTCGGCTCGGACCGGCTCTTCCCCGCCATCGAGGCCGAGGAGGAGGACACGGTGGTCGCCGCGACCGGGGTCTCGTGCCGCCAGCAGATCGGGCACGGGACCGAGCGCCGCGCCTGGCACCCGGTGGAGCTGGTCGCGGCCGCACTGGAGCCGGGGCGGCCCGCGCGACGGTGACAGTATGGAACGGCGGGGCCCCGGCCGGGGCCCCGCACGGCGAGGACGAGGGAGGGACCATGGACCGGTCCGAGGCGGCCGGCACCGGGGCCGGGGCGCGGGGCGACCAGCGGATCGTCAAGCCGCCGAGCATGGTGGAGCTGGCGGCGCGCTCGATCCGGCGGATGATCCTGGCCGGGGAGCTGCTGCCCGGGGAGCGGGTGGTGGAGAACCGGCTCACGCAGCAGCTCAACATCAGCAGGCCGCCCCTGCGCGAGGCGCTGCGCCGACTGGAGCACGAGGGGCTGGTGCGCCAGTCCCCGCACCGGGGGGCGGTCGTCACCCCGCTCACGCTGCACGACGTCTACGAGATCATGACCCTGCGCCACCAGCTGGAGAACATGGCCATCGACCTGGGCATCCCCGTGGTCGAGCCCCGGCGGCTGGAGCGGTGCTGGGAGGCGCTGCGCCGCATGGAGGCCGCCGCCGACGCCCGGGACGAGGCCGAGCTGTCGGAGCAGAAGTTCGAGTTCCACACCGCGGTCGTCGGCCTGTCGGGGCACCGGCGGCTGGAGGAGACCTACCGGTCGCTCCAGCTCCAGATGAAGCTGTGCATGGTGCTCAACCGGCACGCCCGGGCGCACCGCAACGAGACGGCCACCGCGAACGTGCTGCGCCACCGCCGCCTGCTGAGGGTCATCGAGGAGGGCGACCCCGAGGCCGTGCGCGCCGAGATGGCCAGGCACGGCGACCAGACCTTCCTCGACGACCTGCCCGGGGACCTGGACGCCGGCAGCGAGCAGGCCGTGCGCTGGCTCCGGGGTGTGCAGGCGGAGGGCGCGGGGACGGGCACCGCGGTCTGACCCGGGGCCCGAAGCCGCCCCCGCCCGCCGACCCGCGGCCGGAACGGGCTCCGCCCGGTGGCCGGGGGCCGGCCCCGCCCGCAGGACCGCGGGCGGGCCTGGGCCCCGGGCCGTCCGCTCAGACGGCGAAGACCTGCGAGTCGTCGGCGAACGCCTTGAACTCCAGGGCGTTGCCGGCGGGGTCGAGCAGGAACATCGTCCACTGCTCGCCGGGCTGCCCCTCGAAGCGCACGTAGGGCTCGATGACGAACTCCGTCCCCGCCTCGCGCAGCCGTCCGGCGAGTTCGTGGAACGCGTCGACGGGCAGGATCAGCCCGAAGTGCGGTACCGGCACGTCGTGGCCGTCGACAGGGTTGTGCACGCGCTCGGACCGGGCGGGCGCCAGGTGCGTGACGAACTGGTGGCCGTGCAGGTTCCAGTCCACCCAGGTGTCGGAGCTGCGCCCCTGTTCCAGGCCGAGTACCTTGCCGTAGAAGCGGCGCGCGGCCGCGAGGTCGTCCACCGGCACGGCCAGGTGGAACCGCGGGATCGGGGAGTCGAGGACGGTCATGTGTGCGGTCCGCCTTCCTTGAGGAGCGCTCCCGGCGTGCCGCCGAGAAGCGATGTCGCAATGTTAACATTGCGACAAAAGAAGGAGGCAGGAGTGGCGGACGAACGGGGCACGGTGGCGCCCGCACGCCGCAGGGGGCTGGCCGAGGAGGTCGCCGACCGCGTCCGGGAGGCCGTCTTCAGCGGGGTCTACGCGCCGGGCGCCCCGCTGCGCGAGGTGGAGCTCTCCCGGGTGCTGGAGGTCAGCCGCGGCCCGGTGCGCGAGGCCCTGCTCCGGCTGGAGCGCGAGGGCCTGGTCCGCAGCGCCTGGCACCGCGGGGCCACGGTCACCACCCTGTCCCCGCGTGACGTGGCCGAACTCGACAGCCTCCGGGGCGCGCTGGAGGAGCTGGCCGTCCGGGAGGTGGTCGCCCGCGCCTCCGACGAGGAGCTCGACGCCGTCGCCGGGCTCGCGGAGCGGATGGAGCGGGCCGGGGACGAGCACGCGCTCGTGCGCTGCGACATCGCCTTCCACGACGCCGTCTACGACGCCTCCGGCCACGGGCGGCTGGTGGACGCCTGGCGGGCGATCCGGTCCCAGGTCCACCTGTTCCTGCTGACCAGGGTCCGCGTCAGCACGGAGGACTACCTCGCGCACGTCCCGGGGGAGCACCGCGAACTCGCCGGGGCCCTGCGCGCCCGCGACGCCGTGGCCGCACTCGCCCTCTTCGCCGCCCACCGGCGCCGCGCCTTCGACGTGCTGTCGGCGCCGGACGCGGCCGGCCCCGCGGAGGGGGCGGGGGACGAGGTCTGACGCAGGCGTCGGCGCGGTCCGCCTCCGGGCACGGAGAGGGGAGCCCGCCGACGGATCACGGACATCCCGCTCCGGACGGGGTTGCGCCACAATCGCCGCATGACGACCGACGACCGCTTCATGCCGATCCACGACCCGGAGCTCCTGGCCAGGGGCGAGCGCGTCCTGGGGCCCGAGTTCAGGGCGATGAGCGAGAGGGTGCTGCGGGCCATGGAGCTGACCTCCCGCCTCAACGTCCTCCCCTTCGACGACGAGGCCGGAAGGGCCGCGCTGCTCGAGCAGATCCTGGGCCGGCCCCTGCCCGCGGGGGTGACGGTCCACCCGCCCTTCTACACCGACCACGGCCTGTGCCTGGAGCTGGCGGAGCGGGTCTTCGTCAACCAGGGCTGCACGTTCCTCGACTACGCCGGAATCCGGCTGGGCGAGGGGGTGATGGTGGGCCCGAAGGCCACGTTCATCACCGTGGGCCACCCGGTGGACCCCGGCGAGCGGCACCGGTTCCTCAGCGGCGCCCCCATCGATGTGGCCGAGAACGTGTGGATCGGCGCCGGGGCCACGATCCTGCCCGGCGTCAGCATCGGCCGCGACGCCGTCGTCGCGGCCGGGACGACCGTGGCCGACGACGTGCCGGCGGCGAGCCTGGTGGCCGGGCCCAAGGGCACCGTGCGCCGGCGCTGGTAGATCCGCCGCTCCGCGCATGCGGCGTCGAGATGGCGGCGATCGACGTTGCCCACCGGCGCGCCTCCGCGCACGCGGCGCGCCCGGTCCGGAACCCCCTGGCCCACGCGGGCCCCGCCGGGTACCGTCGCACGGGTGACCGGCCGTGCGGGCCCGCGCGGCCGTCCGGGCAGTCTCCGAGCTGAGAGCAGGTTCCGACCATGGCATGCCGTATCACCGGCCTCGTGCTCAAGTCCCGGGACCCCGAGGCGCTGGCGCGGTTCTGGTGCGAGGTCCTGGACTTCGTCGTGCACGCCCAGGCGGACGAGGGCGTCGGGATCGGCCCGCGCGAGGGGGCCGACGGCCCGCAGGCCGAGCTGGTCCTCCTGCGCAGCGACGAGCCGAGGAACGGGAGGCTCCCGCTCCACATCGACGTCAACGCCACCGACCGCGACCAGGACGCCGAGCTCGAGCGCCTCCTGGCCGCGGGCGCCGAGCGCGTCGACATCGGCCAGACCGGGCAGGAGCCCTGGTACGTGCTCGCCGATCCGGAGGGCAACGAGTTCTGCCTGCTCAGGCCCCGCGTCGACCCAGTCTGACGGTTCCCGCCGGCGGCTGACCCACCTAAAGTCGGATGATGCGCCCTTCGGATGCCCGGAGCTCTTCCACAGCTGACAGAACTGGCCTTCGATCGTCTGGCTGATACTCGTAAAGTTCGAGCGGGGACGACTGAGCACCCTGGTCTGAGATTTCGCAAACACAGTTCTACCGAACTCGGCCCTATCAGAGCCTCCGTCCCACTCGGCACGAGAAGACACTGTTGCTGCCGGCAGTGGCCGTGTAACGGCTTGGCCGGGGGCGAAGCAGGGCTGAACCTGTCTCGGGATAGTGGAGCGCGCAGTCGTACCCCTCGGAGTCGGGCGAACGGTCGGACCCGGTGCCCGGCACGCACCTGAGGACTCAGTGCCAGTGATGCTGTGTTCCTGGGTGCGGGAGAACGTCCCCGTTGTCAGGACCTCCCGGTCTCCGCGTAGGCATGAAGCTGGCCCATGGCACCTCCCGTGGTGCTCTGAGTGTCAGGCATATGCTGTGCGTGACCGTTGGGTCAACCCCTCTCGCGTGTCCGGGAGGGGCTCTGGTGTGTCCGGATGTGGCCTCCCCGTAGGGGCCTTCCACGGCCTGGGACGGCTCAACCTTTGCGCTCGAATGGCTATAGTGTCGCTTACTTCCCGTAGTTGTGGCATTGCTGTTGTGTGTCGCACGGCACCCCTTTAATGGCCATCCCCGACCCGAGAGAGACTTTCGACATGTCAAGTGAGACCGGTGGAAATCCGATCGAGGGCTACGAGGGCGCTCAGTTGGCTGAAGCCTTGGCGGAGTCGATGGCGGGACTGGCTGACATGTTCGACCTGATCATGGAGGACGCGGAGACTGTCGCCCAGCGGGATGAGGTCTCCTCGGCTCTGCGGGCGTACAAGGATGAATACGGCCCGGCCATCGTCGAGGTACAGGAGCACGGCCTGCAGCTCGCCGAGAACATTCAGGCGGGCGCCTCCGAGATCTCGCGCAACGATCAGGAGTCCGCCGGAGACTACAAGACACCCTGGGATCTCGGCGTGGACCTCCAAGTCAACTTCTGACCCCCAGCCCTGCTCAGACTTCCCCTGTCCACCATTATTCCCCGATGGCAGAGCACACCTTGGCAAACTTCGACATCTCCTTCCTGGCCCGAACTACGTCTGCGAACGCTACGGCTATCCGAGCCCGTGCGGAAGACCTGGATACTCTTCAGGCTCGGCTCCTGGGCAGGGCTGACGATCTCGACGCAGACTTCAACGACACGGCTACCCAATTCACTGATCTCCTGGCTTGGAACATTAGAGACCAGTCCGCTGAGGAACTGCAGCTATGGCGGAACGCCGGAACCTCGATCGTCTACGCGTCCTCCATGATCGAGATGTGGGCGCAGCACGTGGAGAGTTTCAAGGAGGAGCGCTCCGCGCAGATGACCGAGTGGTGGGAGTTCCTCAGGGCGAAGCGGGGCGAGGTCCCTGACAAATACCAGGGGCAGACCATCACCGCGGTATATCCCGAGAGGGAGGGGCTCGGTCTGCTCGGTGACGCCAACAAGTGTCGTTCAATCTACGAGGAGGTCGCGTCGAAGGCGGAGGACCTGGAGGGGCGCGAACGCACCAATTACCAAAAGTTCGAGGACCACGCCGACGAGATCGCCGAAAAACTGCGCCAGGGGCCCACGAAGGAGAACGTTCAAGCGCTCATTGACGCCGGGGTCAACTCTTGGGCCTTCTACAACATCGACCCGAACCACTACACCATGCTGGTCGATGGCCGCGAATTGACTGAAGAGAACGCCGAGGAGTGGGCCGAGGAACTGGGGGCCTACTGGTCCGGTGGCAAGCCGTTGGATGACCGCTATCACGAGCTCATGCTCATGATGAGCATGATCACCGCTAATGCGACACAGGCGCAACAGGGTGGTACAGGATACCGCGAAGAGGAGATGGACTTCCTTCGTGCCTTCTACGAGAGGTTGGAGGAGGAGAACCCCAACGGCAACGGTGTGCTCGGTCTCCCCGCGGAGATGGAGGGGGATCATCTGACGGCCGAGGAGCGCGAGCACGCACTGGGAGTGCTCGGAGATGGAATCCTCGCTCTGTCCGACAACCGCCTCGGCGGAGGTTACTACGACCTGCCGGCGAGCGTACGCGAAGCCGCTGAGGGGCCAGCCCTTCAGTCCCCGAACTCCACGGATCTCTACATGATCCATGAGTGGGCGGATGACGCGGGTGCGTTGGCCGACCTTCTTCGTCACACCAATCCCGACCTGGAGGGAGGCTATGGATTCTCGAGTACTCTCACGCTCTCCATGGGTCTCTATGCAGGCGGATCAGAAGGAAACTTCGACGTCTGGCTGAGTCAGGAGGACGCGGGAACCCTCCTCGACAATTCCACGCGAAACAACGACGCGAATCACGCCATCATTACTGGCGATTTTGTTCATCCGAACTTCAAGGATGAGAACGGGGATTTCATACCGAGCACCCCGCATGAATCCGCAGAGGAGATGCTCGATCACGCCTTGACTTCCTTGTTTACCTTTGATTGGGATGATGGTGGTGAGTCGGTGCGCGGTCTGACCGACTGGATCGCAGAGGACGCAGCCGCTCCTGAGGATCGTATACCCCCGGACGAGAGTTCCGAGGTTCGTTCGGAACTCACGCCTGAGGAGCAGAGATCCGCCGAAGCTCTCGCAGCCCTGGTGGAAAGGATGGAAGACGAGGAGTTCAGAGAATCCATGTTCTCCACGGGGCACGAGGTCACAGGAGACGACGACGTCACATGGCGCAACGTCGCCGCCGGTCACCTCAATCCTGAAGTCGCTGATTCCTGGTCCGATATCTTCGTCTCCTACATGGACGTTTTCGCCAACACGGAGGGCCTCGGTGAAACGAACGACGAAACGGATTACGGAACGCGCTGGGACGACGAACAGAACCGCTTGTACCTGAGTCCGGACGGGCGCCGACACTTCGTAGAACTCATTATGGGTGATGCTGAAGCTGCACAGAGCACCTACAGCGAGGTCGTTCTCCATGGGGCGGAGACCATGGGAGGATTCTCCCTGGGTGATGGAAACAGAGACCATAGCGGGGCCAACTCCTATGGTTCTCTGCTCGGTTTGGTCGACGTTGCGTTGGAGAACGAGAGTGCGCGGCGGGCGATAGATAATACTGAAGCAGTCAACCATGCGAACAAAATACGCAATGGGGTAGTAGACACCATCGGCGGTTTGGCTGGTGACAGGAATGCCTCCGGCGTCGTTGTCGAAGTGGCGAAGTTCCTGGCCAAGGAAGCTCTTGAGATATCAGACAATCCGCCTTCGGGAAACACGATCGAGACGGCGGGTGACTGGATGCCTGCGGAGGACATGCAACATCTCGCCATCAGCGCACTGGCGGCCAATGATCCCGAAGTCATGGACGCCTTGGCGGGTCTCCACCCCGGTGTAGTCATGGGTGACGGCGAGGACCGCTACATTCCCCTCGATCCCTATGAGTGGGAAATCAACGAGGAGAGCCTCGACTCCGTACGGGCCAACTTGTACGACTATGTCGATGAGCGGCCATGGGTGGATGGTGAAGGCAGTACGAAGAGTGCAGTCGACAACTTCTTGGGGACTCTGGGTATGGCCTGGGGGAAGTGGTGAGGAGCAGATTCGGTATGGGTGCGACGGGACGATTCCACCTGCTGTCGGCGACCTGCGTCGCATTGCTGCTGCCCTTGGCTGGTTGTGGCCTGTCCTCCGGTGATACTCAGTCCATCAACGATGATCCCCGGGATCTCGCCTACCCGGAGCGTGTTGAACGAGTTGGTTGGGAATGGGAGGTGCCAGAAGGGTCTCGCCTCGTCGATACAGTTCCAGTTCCCGTGGGTATCGTGGTACTCCTGGACGACGGATTCGTCGCTCTGGCGGGAGACACCGGTGAGGAGTTGTGGCAGTACCGGGTGGGAGACAACGCCCGTGCGGCGTATGCCTCACATGCAGGCGACTATTTGGCTGTCGAGGCAGAGGGCTCCGAGGCTGGCCCAAGCTTGGTCGAATTGGATCCGTCCACGGGGGAAGTCCTCCAGGAATTCGCGATCGAGGAGAGCTCCAGCGGTGACAGCGGTATCGATGCAGGAGCCTTCAGCCGGAACGTGGCCCACGGCGTGAGGATCGCCCGCGACCCCTTCGATGATCCCGCCCTGAGAGCGGTTGCGCTCGACACCGGTGAGAACCTGTGGGTCCAGCAAGAGCCGCCCGAGTGCACGACCATCGAGGCTACGAGTAGTGACACCACCGTGGGTATGGTCATGGGCGACATCGTTCTGGAGGGTTACTCCTGTGCAGGGGGCGGTGACGGAGCCGGCCTCCTCGGCCGCGACCTGACCTCGGGTGAGGAGTTGTGGCGGTTCGAAGAGGGCTTCGGAAGCTCCGAACCTGAATTGAACGCCCCCGAACGCCGTTACGATCCCCTCACCGATCAATACCTGGCGGTCAGGACGCAGAGCGGTGCTACTCGCGTGTTCGACGTTGCAACCGGGGAGGTCTTCGGAGAGTGGGACGGCGCGGTCATCGGAGTCCTTGAGGACGAGTCAGTCGTGATCCAATTCGGAGAGGACTCCGAATATCGGAGGACAGATCAGTCTGGGACGGTTCTGGAAGCGATCTCCATGCCTAGAGGAACAAGCCAGACAGAGTATCCGGTGGCCCTGGAAGGTGGTGTCGTCGTCCATGGCTCCGACACTCGTGATTCGGAAGCGCGGGTGTGGTTCCACGAGTGGGGAAGCGATGCCGAGCCTACGGACATCGATGTCAGCGATGCCGGGCTGGAAGCCAACGAGGCGGTTCTGTCCGCCACGGCAGCCCCCGGTGCAGTGGTTATCAGCTACTCAGAGGACGGCACGGAAGGACGCGAAGTTCTTCTGGGTCTGACCTGAGCCAGGAGTGGTACCGACTTTCGAGCGCGCCATCGGACTGTCAGGCATAAGTGGCCCAAAAGACCATGAGGTGCACCGATATGAAAGGCAAGTGCGAGGGCATCGGGAGGGCCGCTGACCGCGGTGTGGAACCAGTGGTGAGTGCAGCGAAGCATGACCTTGGCAGCGCCTCCTCAGTTCCGAAGGTGGAGGAGCGGACACAGGCCCATTTCCCGCCCGAGGTGTGGTGGAAGCACTCCACCATGCTTGCGATCGAGGTGACGTCGGTGTGCGCTCACTGCCGAAAGGCGACTGCGGTCTCCTTCTCCTCCCTCCCCCGGGTCGGTGCAGGCGGCCCGGGTGGGGGCGTCCGGGGTGGGGTGCAGGAAAATGCTGCCGAGTTGGGCTTCCTGGCGCTTGTTGCAGTCCTCTCTTGGGGCAGCGCGCTTGCGCCGGCTCTGGGAACGCTGCTGGTGCGGTGTCCGCCGCTGTCAGGGATACGGCCGAATTTCTTGACGTCCGCGTGCGCCGGTTTCGTTCGGCCGGGTGCGTTGCCGCGGAGACGAGTGGCCACCACTCGCGCTTTCCGGACCCCATGTGCGGGTTGCAGACCGAAATCCTGGCCTTCTGTACCATCCACACCGGCCTGCTCCCGCGCCTGGACACCGAGGAACGGGAGGCTGCCGCTCCACATCGACGTCAACGCCACCGACCGCGACCAGGACGCCGAGCTCGAGCGCCTCCTGGCCGCGGGCGCCGAGCGCGTCGACATCGGCCAGACCGGACAGGAGCCCTGGTACGTGCTCGCCGATCCGGAGGGCAACGAGTTTTGCCTGCTCAGGCCCCGCGTCGACCCGGTCTGACGATTCCCGCCGGCGGCGGGAACCGCGCCGGGGCGGCCCTCATGCCTCCTCGACGCGGATCGCCGCGCCCGGGCAGAGGGCCGCGGACTCGCGGACGTCCCCGTGCAGGGCCTCGGGCGGGGCCGCGTCCAGCAGGACCACGGTCCCGTCGTCCTCGCGCTGGTCGAAGACCTCCGGCGCCAGCAGCACGCACTGGCCCGAACCGCAGCAGCGGTCCTCCTCCACGCCGACCCTCATACTCGTGTCCTTCCTCCTCCGCGGGCGGCCGTGGCGGGGCCGCGCCCGCGCTACCAGGTGACGGGGAACTCGTGGATGCCGTAGACGACGGCGTCGTCCTTGAAGGGGAGCTCGTCGGCGGGCACCGCGGGTTCGAGCCCGGGCATCCGGCGCAGCAGCGTGTCGATGACGATCCGGAGCTCCATGCGGGCCAGGTTCTGCCCGAGGCACTGGTGGGCGCCGTAGCCGAACGCCAGGTGGTGGCGTGCCCCGCGGGCCGCGTCGAAGGCGTCGGGGTCCGGGAACGCCCTTGGGTCGCGGTTGGCGGTGTGGGAGAGGACCAGGACGCCCTCCCCGGCCCGGATGCGCTGTCCGCCCAGCTCCACGTCCTCCGCGGCGACGCGGCCCACCGCCTGCTCGGCGATGGTGAAGTACCGCAGGAGCTCCTCGACGGCGTGCGGCGTCCCGCCCGGGTCCCGCCGGAGCGCCTCCCGGGCCTCGGGGGCGCGGGACAGCTGCAGCACGCTCAGCGAGATCATGTTGGCCGTGGTCTCGTGTCCCGCGCTGAGCAGGAGGAAGGCCAGGCCGGTCAGGGCGCGGCGGTCGACGGAGCCCCTCTCCTCCCGTCGGCGCAGGATCTGCCGGCTCAGCAGGTCGTCGCCGGGCCGGGCCTCCTTGGCCCGGAGCAGGTCCTCCAGGTAGACCGCCAGGTCGACCAGGGCCCTCCTCTGCTCCTCGGGCGGGGCGGTGTGGCTCACGATCGAGGCCGACCTGCTCTGGAAGAACTCGTGGTCGTCGTAGGGCACCCCGAGGAGTTCGCAGATCACGAGGGAGGGGACCGGCAGGGACAGGGCGCGGACCAGGTCCGTCGGGCGGGGCCCGGCCAGCATGGCGTCCACGTGCTCGTCCACGATCTCCTGGATGCGCGGCCCGAGGGCGTTCATCCGCTTGACCGTGAACTCGCCCAGGACCGCGCGGCGGGCCGGGCCGTGCTCGGGCGGGTCCATGCCGACCAGCATCCTCGGCAGGACGGAGGCGGACTCCTTGCGCTTCTCCTCCAGCATGGGGAAGCCGGGCCGGCTCCGGTCCGAGCTGAAGCGCGGGTCCGCCAGCAGCGCGCGGACGTCCTCGTGGCGGGTCACGGCCCACGCCTGCGTGCCGGTGGGCAGGGTGACCCTGCTGACGGGTTGCTCCTCGCGGAGCCGGACGTGCTCCTGCCGGGGGGCGTACGGGCAGGTGCGGGCGGTGGGAAGGGCGGACGGCTGTTCTGCGGCCACGACTCGGCTCCCTCGGTGCCGTGCTTATGCGGACGAATTCCTTCCGCTTACGTGAGTGACCGTACCAAGGCGGAGAGTGATCGTCCACCGGTTCGCGTGATGGACAATGGGGCGTCGGAGTCGAGGGGAGTGGCGCGATGGCGGAGCAGCAGGCACTGAGGGCCGACGCGAGGCGCAACCGCGACCTGATCGTCGCCGCGGCCAAGGCGGTGTTCGCCGAGCGCGGCGCCGACGTGCCGATGGAGGAGGTCGCCCGCCGGGCCGGCGTGGGGGTGGGGACCCTCTACCGGCGCTTCCCCGACCGCGACGCGCTGGTCCGCGAGGCCGCCAGGGACAGCTTCGGGGTCCTGCTCGCCCGGGCCAGGGAGGCCGGGGCCGAGGGCGGCCGCGGGTGGGAGTCCTTCCTCGTGGGCCTCAAGGACATGCCAGAGCTGTGGTTCACGCTGCGCCTGACGGTCTTCTCTCCCCACACCTGGCCCCTCGTCCGCGACGACGCGCCCGCCCGGGCCGCGGCCAGGGAGCTCAGGCTCGTGATCGACGGCCTGGTCAGGGACGCGCAGGAGGAGGGGGCGCTCCGCCCCGACGTGGGCACCGGGGACGTGCTGATGCTCGTGGCGCTCGTGGTCACCGGCATGGGCACCACCGCCGGGGCGCTGGGGCCGCAGGTGTACGAGCGCGTCCTCGCCCTGGCGCTGGACGGGCTGAGGCCCGGCTCGGCGGCGCCCCTGCCCGGCCGCCCGCTCACCCCCGAGGACCTCGACCCGCGCGTCTGAGGCCCGCGCGGAAGGCGCCGGACGTTCGAAGCGCCGCGGACCCGGGCGCCCCCGGCGGCCTCACCCCCGGACGGCGGAGACGGCCTCGTCCCACAGCTGTTCGAGGGGGACGGCTCCGTCGAGGCGGAGCCAGGTCTCACTGGCCACGTCGAGGCAGGCCAGGGCGGTGGCCACGATCGCGGCGGCGCGGTGCTCGGCCGCCGTCCCGTCCGGGTCGTCCGCGCCGCGCAGGCGACGGGCGAGCTCGGGGACGAGGAGTTCCTTCCAGGCGAGCTGCTTCTCCATGTGGCGGGCGCGCAGGGAGGGGGTCCGGTGCAGCATGTGCCCAATCCGGAGCTCGCGGTCGGTGTCGACCGGCTGCACGGTGCGCAGGCTCAGCAGGGAGGACCGGACCGCCTCCCAGGGCTCCTCCTCGGGCGGGCGCTCCACGAGCGCGTCACGGACCCGGCGGCCCCGGTCGACGAGGTCGCCGAGGACCACGTCCTCCTTGGTCCCGAAGTAGCGGAAGAAGGAGCGGCGGGAGATCCCCGCGGCCTCCGCGATCTGGTCGATGGTCGTGTCCTCGAAACCGCGTTCGAGGAAGAGGCGCATCCCGGCCTCGGCGATCTCCCGGTGTACCGCTCGGCGGGTGCGTTCCCTCAGGCCCGGCACCGGTTCTTCACTGCGCACCCCCGCACTCTACACAGTGCGTCATCAAGCGACAAAGTTGACACCTAGTGCCAAGTCTGTCGTAAGGTGTCGGCATGAGCATCGACCACGCTTCGCAGACCACACTCATCACCGGGGCCAGTTCCGGCATCGGCGCCGCCCTGGCCCGCAGGCTCGCCGAACGCGGGACGGGCCTGGTCCTCGTCGCCCGGCGCGCCGAGAGGCTGGAGGCGCTGGCGGCCGAACTCCGCGACGCCCACGGCGTCGGGGTCGAGACCGTCTCCGCCGACCTCGGCCGCCCCGGGGCGGGAAGGGAGCTGGCCGCCGAGATCGACCGCCGCGGCCTGGAGGTGACCAGCCTCGTCAACAACGCCGGGGTCGGCATGGACGGCGCGTTCCGCGACCAGGACCCCGAGGAGCTCGGCGCGATGGTCGCCCTCAACGTGGGCGCCGTCGTCGACCTCACCCGGGCCTTCGTGGGCCGGCTGGCGGAGAGGGGCGACGGCTACCTGGTCAACGTCGCCAGCATGGCCGCCTACCAGCCGATCCCGGGGATGGCCGCCTATGCGGCGACCAAGGCGTTCGTGCTGTCCTTCACGGAGGCGCTGTGGTGGGAGACCCGGGGCAGCGGGCTGCGCGCCATGGCGTTCTCGCCGGGACTGACCCGCACGGAGTTCTTCGACGCGATCGGTACCGAGGGGTACCCGGGCGGTTTCCAGACCCCCGACGAGGTCGCCCTGGCGCTGGTCCGGGCGCTCGACCGCCGCCGGTCGGTCCCGAGCGCGTTCTCGCGCGCCGGCAACGTGCTCGCCACGTCCCTGTCGCGGTTCTTCGGCCGCCGGTCCACCGTCCTGGTCACGGCCCGCGCGGCCCGCTCGGCGCAGCTGATGGGCAAGAGCCGCGCGGCCCTGTCCCCGCGGTCCTGACGTCCCGGGCCGCGGGCGCGACGGCGGCGGGGCGGTCGGTGGCCCGATCGGTGCCTCGTCCGCCGGAGCGGGCACGCGCGCCCGCTCCGGCGGACGCCCGGGCCCGGTGCGCGGTGCGGTGCGGCCGGGTGGTCCGTCCCCCGTCCCTCGGGCCCCGGGCGGGTCGCCGGGGAGGTCCGGTGCGGCCGGTGGCGTGCGTGTTCGGCATGGTAAACGCTTTCCGGCTCTGAGGGCAAGCGATGGGGGAACGATGCCGCGAGGGGTCCGATCCGGCGTGCCGCGGTGCGCCGGGCCGGATTCGTCGCCCTCCGTCCTCCCGGGACGGCTGTTTCCCGTGGTTCTGCCGGTGGTGGCGGGCTCGGCGGGGGTTCGCGGTGTGACGTGCGGGTGTCGTGTTCAGAAAGGGAGCGTTGACACCCCACGTGACGCGGTGCTAAAAAATGAACACTTGAGAACATGGATAGCGCTTACCAGCACGATTGCGGCCCTACCGCTCCGTTCGTGACGCCCCGGCCCGACGCCCCCACCAGGTGCGCCGCCGGCCGGAGCCCCGGCCGATCCGGCCCGGTCGCGACCGGGGTCCCGACCCCGTCCGCTCCAGCACTCCCTCCGCCGCGCGCGGCGGCCCCGGCCGGTCCGCCGGCCCGACCACACCCTCCCGACCGGACAGCAGTACCCCCTCCCGGGACGCAGCAGCCCCCGGAACGCAGCAGCCGAAGGGAAACACCACCATGCGCGTACCCCCCGGCCGAGGACGGTCCCGCGCGGGCCGCCGCGGCTCCGCCCTCACCACCGCCACCGCCGCCGCGACCGCGATCGTCATGGCCGCCTCCGCGTGCGGAGGCTCCGGAGGCGACGGCGACACCGTCGAGCTCCGCTTCTCCTGGTGGGGCTCCGACGAGCGCCAGGCCACCATGCTCCAGGTCATCGAGAACTTCGAGGCCGAGAACCCCGGCATCCGCATCGCGGGGGAGAGCACCGACTGGAGCTCCTACTGGGACCGGCTGGCCACCAACACCGCCGCCAACGACGCCCCCGACATCGCCATGCAGGAGGAGCGCTACCTGCGCGAGTACGCCGACCGCGGCGCGCTCATGAACCTCGACGAGGCCGCCGGCCTGGACCTGTCCGGCCTGGACCCGCTCATCGCCGAGAGCGGCGACCTGGACGGCCAGACCTTCGGCGCGGCCACCGGCGTCAACGCCTACGCCATCCACGCCGACCCCGAGGCCTTCGAGGCCGCGGGCGTGGAGATGCCCGACGACGAGACCTGGACGTGGGACGACTACGTCGAGATCTCCGCGCAGATCACCGAGGGCAGCGACGGCGAGTACGTCGGCACCCAGAGCATGAGCTACAACGAGACCGGGTTCCAGGTCTTCGCGCGCCAGCACGGCGAGAACCTCTACGCCGAGGACGGGTCGCTGGGCTTCTCCCAGGAGACCCTGACGGCGTGGTTCGAGATCACCCAGGAACTCCAGGACAACGGCGGCCAGCCGAGCGCCGCCGAGGGCGTGGAGATCCAGGGCGGCGGGGTCGACCAGTCGGTCGTGTCCACCAACCAGGGCGCGATGGCGCACTTCTGGAGCAACCAGCTCGGCGGGGTGGCCGAGTCCTCCGGCCGCGACATCCAGCTGCTCCGCTACCCGGGGGAGACCGAGTTCGAGCGGACCGGCGGGTTCTTCAAGCCGGCCATGTTCTACACCATCTCCGCGGGGTCCGAGCACCCCGAGGAGGCGGCGCTCTTCGTCGACTACATGCTCAACGACCCGGCGGTGGCCGAGCTGACCCTCGCCGACCTGGGGCTCCCGGCCAACGTGGAGGTGCGTGAGGCGATCGTCGACGACCTGCCCGGCGCCGACGCGCAGATGGCCGAGTTCATGAGCGGCATCGAGGGCACGATCGTGGACGGCAACCCGCCGCCGCCGATCGGCGCCGGCCAGGTCGTGGAGATCACCGGGCGGGTCACCGACAGCCTCGCCTTCGGCGACATCACCCCGGCCGAGGCGGCCGAGCAGTTCATGGCCGAGGTCGAGGCGGCCACCGGCGGCGCCTGACACCGGCCGGCCGGGCACGGGCCCGGGACGCGGGGGGCGAGGTCCCCCCGCGGCCCGGGCCCGCGTCGTTCTCCGCCCCTCCGGGCGGAGACGGGCGGGGCCGGGCGGAGGGGCACGTTCCGGGCGGACTGGTGGACAATAATGAAAACGGTTGTCATATGCTGTTTTGGCCGGTCGCGACACTGCCGCGCGGCGGCCCCGTCCGCACCCGACCCCTGGAAGAACCCCCGTGCACCTCCACAAGACCCCGCCCGGCGCCTGCCTGGCCGTGGCCGCCGCCCTCGCGGCCACCGGCTGCTTCCCCGCCGGGGACGACACCGCCGCCGACGACGGGCGGATCTCGGTCGCCATGATGCAGCCGCCGCGCTCCGCCCTGTCGCCCCTCACCGACGACGCCTTCAAGCTCTCCCGGTGGAGCACCGCCGAGACCCTCGTCACCCTGGACGAGGTCGGCGATCCGCAGCCCGGCCTGGCCACCGAGTGGGCCCGCACCGACCCCACCACCTGGACGTTCACCATCCGCGAGGGGGTGGACTTCCACGACGGCACGGAGCTGACCGCCGACGTCGCCGCCCACGCGCTGGAGTACGCGGCGCAGGCCTCGCCCAAGCCGCGCATCCTCGACGGCGTGGAGCTCGGGGTGGAGGCGCAGGGCGACACCCTGACCGTCACCACCGCCGAGGAGGACCCCCTCGTCCCGCAGCGGCTGTCCTCGCCGCAGCTGTCGATCCTCGCCGAGAGCGCCTACGAGGGCGGCTCGGTGAGCCCCGTCGGCACCGGGACCGGCCCCTTCGAGCTGGTCGAGGTCACCGGGACCACCGCCGCGCGCCTGGACCGCTTCGACGGCTACTGGGGCGAACCCGCCCTGGCCCCCGGCATCGACGTGGCCTTCGTGCCCGACGGGACCGCGCGCGCCGCCGCCCTGCGCACCGGCGAGGCCGACATCGTCGAGTCCGTGCCCACCTCCCAGGCCGCGCTCCTGGAGGAGGACACCCTCACCGAGGTCCCGATGCCGCGCACCAACACCCTCTACCTCAACACCGGGGAGGGGCCCTTCACGGACCCCGGCCTGCGGGCCGCCGCACGTGAGGCGATCGACCGCGAGTCCCTGGTCGAGGGCGTCTACGAGGGCCGCGCCGACGTGGCCGAGGGCCTTCTGGGCCCCGCGCTGCCCTGGGCCGCCGAGCGCCCCGCGCGCACCGGCGCCACGGAGGCCGAGGACCCGGACGGCGCGTCCGTCACCCTGGCGACCTTCACCGACCGCGCCGAGCTGCCCGAGGTCGCGACCGTCCTCGAACAGCAGCTGGAGGACGCCGGGTTCGAGGTGGAGCAGGTCGTGCGCGAGTACGCCAACATCGAGGAGGACGCCCTCAGCGGCGAGTTCGACGCGTTCATCCTGTCCCGCGCGACCGTCCTGGACTCCGGTGACCCCGCCGCGTACATGACCAGCGACTTCTCCTGCGACGGCTCCTTCAACATCGCTCAGCTGTGCGACGAGCGGGTGGACGCCGCGCTGGAGGCGGCCGAGCTGGCGCCGGCCGGCGAGGAGCGGCGCGCCGCGATCCTGGAGGCCGAGGCCGCCGTCCTCGGCACCGACGCCGCCATTCCCATGCTGCACGAGCGCGTCATCCAGGGCGACGCGGCCGGCGTCGTGGACTCGGCCAAGGACCCGCGCGAGCGCCTGCTCGTCACCTCGCGCACCCGGCTGGACTGATGGGCGCCGCGCTCCCGGGCCGGGCAGCGCCCCGGCGCCCCCGCCCGGCCCGCCGCTCCGGGCTCCTCGGCCCCCTGCTCTCCCGCGTGGCGGCGCTGGCCGTCATCACCGTCGTGGTCGGCCTGCTCCCGTGGCTGTCCGGCCGCGACCCCGCGCTGTCCGTGCTGCGGGCACGCTCGGCAGAGCAGGAGCCGACCGAGGAGGCCCTGAACGCGATCCGCGCGGAGCTGGGGCTCTCCGACGGACCGTCGGCCATGCTCGGCCGCTGGTTCGGCGGGGCGCTCCGCGGCGACCTGGGCTCCTCCTGGGTCTCCGACGCCCCCGTCCTGCCCGCGGTCGTCTCGGCCACGGGGGTGTCCCTCCTGGTCATGGCGTGCGCGCTCGGCGTGGCCCTGGTGCTGGCGGCCCTGCTGTGCGCACCCGCCCTGGTGCGCGGGGCGCGCGGCACGCTGCGCCCGGGCGGGTCGGGCAGCGGCGCGGTCGCCGCCATGTGCACGGCCCTGCCCGAGTTCCTGGTCGCCGTCCTGCTCATGGTCTCCCTGTCGGTGTGGCTGGGCTGGCTGCCGCCCTACGGCTGGCAGGGGCCGGTCAACCTGGTCCTGCCGGCCCTGGCGCTGGGCATCCCGGCCGGAGGGCTGCTGGGCCGGCTGGTCGACGACGCCCTGCCCTCCGTGTTCGCCGAGCGCTGGGTCGGCCTGTGGGCCGCCTCGGGGTGCTCCCCGGCCCTCATCGGCGCGGCCGCGCTGCGCAGGGCGACCCCGGCCCTCATCCCGCAGTTCGGCATGGTCGCGATCGGCCTGACCGGGGGAGCGGTCGCCGTGGAGACGGTCTTCGCCGTGCCCGGGATCGGCCGCACCGCCCTGGGCGCCGCCCAGTCCCAGGACCTGCCGATGCTCCAGGGCGCGGTCCTCGGCCTGGTGCTCCTCGGAACCGCGGCGGGCCTGCTCGCCCAGGCGGCGCGCCGGTGGATGCTGGGGCCCGGCCTGCGCGACGCGGCCCTGACCCTGTCGCCGCCGCCCACGGCCCCGGCCGGAGCGCTGCGCCGGTCGGTGCCCGCGGTGTGCGCGGCGCTGCTCCTCACCGTGTGCGTGTGGGGGCTGACCCGGGACGCGATGACCGTGAGCGTGGCCGAGCGCCTCGCCGGGCCCTCGTGGGCGCACCCGCTGGGCACCGACGCCGTGGGCCGCGACGTGCTCGCCCGCCTCGGCCACGGGGCCGTCGCCACCGTGGGCACCGCGGCGCTGGTGTGCCTGGTGAGCCTCGCGGTCGCGCTGGTGGTCGGGTTCCGGCCCGCACTGGCGGCGGGCGCCGCCGACATGGCCAACGCCCTGCCGCCGGTCATCGCCGGGATCCTCGTGGCCGCCGTCATGGGCCCCGGCCCCCTCGGCGCCTCGGTGGCCGTCGCACTGGTGTCCTGGCCGCCGCTCGCCGCGCACACGGCCTCGCTGGTCCAGGAGACGCGCGCCGCCGCCTACCTCGACGCCCAGAGGGCCCTGGGAGCCGACCCCCGGTGGATCCTGGTGCGGCACGTCCTGCCCGCGGTCCTGGGCCCGGTGGGCCGCAACGCGGTGCTCCGGCTCCCCGGCATCGCCCTGGCCCTGGCCTCGCTGGGGTTCCTCGGCCTCGGGGCCCAGCCGCCCTCCGCGGAATGGGGGCTGAGCCTGTCGGAGTCCCTGCCCTACGTGGAGCGCGCGCCCCTGGCCGCGCTCGCCCCGGCCGCCATGCTCATGCTGCTCGCCGCGTTCGCGGTCTCCCTGTCCACCCTGCCCCCGGGCGGGCGCGCCGCCCGGCGGCGCCGGGTCCCGGCCGCCGCCGGGGCCGGAAACCCGGAAGGAGCCGGACGATGAACCCCGGCGCTCCCCACGACGGCGCTCCCCGACGCGCGGCTCCCGGCGGCGGTGGGCCCCGTGCTCACGGCGGTCACAGCGGTGCGGACCCTGGTGGCGCGGCTCCCGGTGACGGTGGTCCCCGCTCTCATGGCGGTCACAGCGGCGCGGTCTCCCGCCCTCGAGGCGGCCCCGGCGGTGCGGCCCCTGGTGGCACGCCTCCCGGCGGCGGTGGGCCCCGCGCTCACGGCGGTCACAGCGGTGCGGACCCTGGTGGCGCGGCTCCCGGTGACGGTGGTCCCCGCTCTCATGGCGGTCACAGCGGCACGGCCCCCGGCGTCGCCGCGCCCGGCGGTCCGCCGCGCGGAACCGACCCCGGCCGCGCGCCCCTGCTGAGCGTCCGCGACCTGCGGGTCACCCTGCGCGAACGCGGCGGTACCGCCGTCCCGGCCGTGCGCGGCCTGTCCTTCGACGTGCACCCCGGCGAGGTGGTCGCCCTCGTGGGGGAGTCGGGCGCCGGGAAGTCCCTGACCGCCCGCGCCGTCCTGGGCCTGGCGCCCCACGGCGCGCAGGTCGCCGGAAGCGTCCTCCTGGACGGACAGGAGCTGGTCGGCGCGCGCCCCTCCGTCCTGCGCTCGGTGCGAGGGCGGCGGATGTCGCTGGTCCCGCAGGACGTCCTCACCGTGCTCAGCCCCGTCCACACCGTGGGCGCCCAGCTCGTCCGGGCCGTGCGCTCGGTGCGCCGGACCGGCCGGGCCCGCGCGTGGGAGGAGGCCGTGGCCGCCCTGGACCGGGTCGGCATCCCCGACGCCGCCCGGCGCGCGCACGCCTACCCGCACGAGTTCTCCGGCGGCATGCGCCAGCGCGCCGTCATCGCGATGGCCACGGTCAACCGGCCCGACGTCGTCTTCGCCGACGAGCCCACCACCGCCCTGGACCCCGTCATGCAGGCGAGGGTCCTGGAACTCCTGTGCGGGCTGAGCGGGCGGACCGGGACCTCGGTCGTCCTGGTCACCCACGACCTCGGGGTCGTCGGCGGCCACGCGGACCGGGTGGTGGTCGTCTACGCCGGGCGGCACGTCGAATCCGGCCCGGTGGACCGGGTCCTCACCGACCCGCGGGCCCCCTACACCGCCGGACTGCTCGCCGCGCTCCCGCCCCGGGAGGCGCGGGACCGCATGCTCCCCGCCATCGCGGGGTCGCCCCCCTCGCCGACGTCCCTGCCGCAGGGCTGCGCGTTCGCGCCGAGGTGCCCCCTCGCCACGACACGCTGCCGCACCCACGAGCCCTCCCCGGTCGTCGCGGGCGAGCCGGGGAGACTGGTCTCGTGCCACCGCTGGCAGGACCTCCCCGACCCGGCGCGCTCCCTGTTCGCGGAAGCGCCGTGACCGCGGAACGGCGGCGCCCGCACCCCGCACACCCCACGAGGAAGGACGACATGACCCACTCCGCCCCGCCGCTGCTGGCGGTCCGCGACCTGGTGGTGCGCTACCCGGGACGCGCGCGGCGTTCCGCGCCCGTGACGGCCGTCGACGGGGTGTCCTTCGAGGTCCGCGCGGGGGAGACGCTCGCCCTGGTCGGGGAGTCGGGGTGCGGCAAGACCAGCACGGCCTCCGCCGTGGTCGGCCTGCGCCGGCCCGACTCCGGGTCGGTGCGCTTCGAGGGGAGCGAGCTGACCACGATGGACCCGGCGCGCCTGCGCGCCCTGCGCCCCGCGCTCCAACCGGTCTTCCAGGACCCGTACGGGTCGCTCAGCCCCCGCCTGCGCGTGCGCGACGCCGTCGCCGAGCCCCTGCGCATCCACGGGCGCTGGGACCGGGAGACCGGCCCGGACCGCGTGGCCGCCCTGCTGGACACGGTCGGCCTGGACGCCTCCCACGGCGACCGGCTGCCGCACGAGCTGTCCGGGGGGCAGTGCCAGCGCGTCGGGATCGCCCGGGCGCTGGCCTGCGAGCCGCGGCTGCTGGTCCTGGACGAGCCGGTGTCGGCCCTGGACCCCTCGGTGCGCGCCGGGGTGCTCAACCTGCTCACCGGCCTCCAGGACACCCTGGGCCTGGGCTACCTGTTCATCTGCCACGACCTCGCGCTCGTCGGACACGTCGCCCACCGCGTCGCGGTCATGAGGGAGGGGCGCGTCGTGGAGACCGGACCCGCCCGCCGGGTGCTCTCGCAGCCCTCCGACCCGTACACGCGCGAGCTGGTGGAGGCCTCCCCGGCGGCCGTCGGGGCGCCCCGCGCACGCACGATCCCGACCGCGCCGTGAGCCCCGCCGGTGACGCCCGGGGGAGGGCGGAGCACGCCGAGGGCCCCGTCGGGCCCCGGCGCGGAGGACGCCCGGGGACGGGGCGGACGGCCGCGGTGCTGCGCGACGCGCGCGGCCTGCCCCCGCTGGCGCTGCTGCTGGTCGGCTCCCAGTTCGCGTTCAACGTCGGCTTCTTCGCGGTCCTGCCCTACCTCGCCGACCACCTCGGCGGCGGGCTGGGCCTGGCCGGGTGGCTGGTCGGCCTCGTGCTGGGCCTGCGCACCTTCAGCCAGCAGGGCCTGTTCGTCGTGGGCGGCACGCTCACCGACCGGTTCGGCGCGCGGCCGGTCGTGCTGGCGGGCTGCGCGCTGCGGATCGCCGGTTTCTGCTGGCTCGGCTTCGCGGAGGGCACGGCGTCGGTGATCGCGTCGGTGCTGCTCATCGGGTTCGCCGCCGCGCTGTTCTCCCCGGCGGTCGAGACGGAGGTCGTGCGCCAGGCGGTGCGGCACGAGCGGTCCTCGGGCACGCCCCGCACGCGCGTCCTCGCGCTGTTCTCCGTCTCCGGGCAGGCGGGGACGCTCGTCGGACCGCTGCTGGGCTCCCTGCTCCTGCTCGGCGGGTTCCGGGCCGCGTGCCTGGTCGGGGCGGCGGTCTTCGCGCTCGTGCTCGCCGGGCACCTGCGGCTCATGCCCGGGCCGGAGCCGCACGGCGCCTCCGGCCCGCGGGCCGGGGAGGGGCGGCCCCGCCTGCGCGAGGGGGTCCGGCTCCTGCTGGGCGACCGCCGCTTCCTGGGTCTGTGCCTGGCCTACAGCGGCTACCTGCTGGCCTACAACCAGCTCTACCTGGCGCTGCCGGGGGAGGTGGAGCGGGCGACCGGTTCCCAGGCCGCGCTGGGCTGGCTGCTCGCGTGGTCCTCGGTGCTCTACATCGCCGCGCAGTTCCCGGTGCTGTCCTGGGCCGCGGCCCGGCTGTCCCGGCGCGCGACCCTGGTGTGGGGGCTGCTGCTGGTCTCGCTGGGCTTCGCCTCCGCCGCGGCGCTGACACCGGTCGGGGCCCTGGGCGGGCTGCTGCCCTCCGTCGCGTTCGTCACCGCGCTGACCCTGGGCCAGGTCCTGATCGTGCCGACGGTCCGGGCCTGGCTCCCCGACCTCGTGGACGACGCCCGCCTGGGCCTGTTCACGGGTGCGCTCTCCTCGCTGTCCGGGCTGGTGGTGCTCCTGGGCAGCGTGCCCGCGGGGGCGCTCCTGGACATGGGCGGCCCGGTCCCCTGGCTCGTGCTCGCGGCCGTGCCGCTCGCCGGGGCGGCCCTGGTCCCGCGCGGCCACCGCTCCTGACCGGTCCGGGTGGCCCCGTTCGGGGCCGCCCGGACCGGTCGGCGGACGGGAGGGACCAGCCCTCAGGGCCTGTGCCCCCGCCCCCTTCCCGGGGCCGCGGCGGTCCGGGCGGGCGCCGCCGTGGCGGGGGCGCCCCCCGGCGGGGTCACGCGGTCTCCTCCGGGGCGGAGCGCGCCGGCTGCCGCGGCGGGTCGGCCGCCCCCGTGTCCTCCGCCCGCAGGTCGCGCCAGAAGCACACGACCACGCCCACGATGACGACGAGGAAGGGGGCCGACGCCACGATGACGGTCTGCTGCAGCGCGGCGAGCCCTCCCGAGAGCAGGAGGATGATCGCCAGGGCGCCGGTCATCGCCCCCCACAGCAGCAGGATCGGCACGCTCGGGCGCAGGGAGCCGCGGGTGGTGAGCATGCCCAGGACGTAGGTGTTGGCGTCGGCGCCCGACACGAAGAAGAGCACCGCCAGGAGCACCACCAGCGCCGTCGTGACGGCGGGCAGCGGGAACTCGGCCAGAGTGGTGAAGAAGGCGCTGTTGAGGTCGGCCGCGGTGGAACCCGCGATGTCGGTCCCGTGGTTCAGGTCCAGGTCGATGGCCGAGCCGCCGAAGACGGAGAACCAGGCGAAGAAGGCCAGGCTGGGCATGCCGAGGACGACCAGGACGAACTGGCGGATGGTGCGCCCGCGCGAGATGCGCGCCAGGAACACCCCGACGAAGGCGCCCCAGGACACCCACCAGGCCATCATGAAGTACGTCCAGCCCTGCATCCACGCGGTGTCGCCGAACGCCGGTCCCCGCAGGCTCATCAGGAGGAACTCGTCGCCGTACTGGCCCAGGGACTCCAGGAAGAGGGAGACCAGGAACGCCGTCGGGCCGAGGAACAGCACGAACACGAACAGCAGCGCGGCGACCGACAGGTTGACCTCGCTGATGTAGCGGATGCCGCGCTGGACCCCGGAGGCGGCCGAGAGGCTGAAGAGGGCTGTCACGACGACCACGATCACCACCTGGGTGGTGGTGCCGGTGGGCGTTCCCAGGAGCCGGTTCAGGCCGCTGTCGATCTGCAGGGCCCCCAGGCCGAGCGAGGTCGTGGTCCCGAACAGGGTGGCGAAGACCGTGAAGACGTCGATGGCCTTGCCCGCGGGGCCGTCGGCGTGCCTTCCCAGCAGCGGCCGGAAGAGGGCGCTGACCAGCCCGGGGCGCTTCTTGCGGTACATCGAGTAGCCCAGGGCCAGTCCGAAGACCGCGAAGATCGCCCAGGCGTGCAGCCCCCAGTCGTAGAAGGAGTACTGGAGCGCGAGGACCGCCGCCTGGGGGGTCCCGGGCTCGGCGAGGTCGTGGGGAGGGACGGCGAAGTGCGAGATCGGCTCGGCGATGCCGTAGGAGACCAGGCCGATGCCCATCACCGCGCACAGGATCATGGCGATCCAGGTGTGGGTGGCGAACTCGGGCCGGTCACCGTCGTCGCCCAGCCGGATGCGTCCGTAGCGGCTGAAGGCCAGCCCCACCAGGAGCGCCAGCAGCAGCAGGGGGAGCAGGAGGTAGGCCCATCCGAACCCCGAGGTGATCCGGTTCAGGGCGGAGTTCATCACGGACATCTGGTGGTCGGGGGCGGCCACGCCCCAGACCACGAACAGCGAGGAGAGGGCGAGGGAGGCCCAGAAGACCGTTCCGACGGCGCCGCGGGCGGTGCTGGAGTCATTCATGGGTGGACTCCTCTCTCGAGACGGCCACCACGCGCGGTGGCGCCGCAGGGCACGGGGCCCCGCGCCGCAGCGGACCGCGGTCCTCGTCTGTTCTGGTGCCAAGAGCGGGTTTCACAGCGGTGAACTTCCTGTCGGTGGGTGGGAGCGGCAAGGACTGCCGGGGTCTCCTGACACGTGCACGGCCGCTGGATCGCTTCAGGGCCGTGCGGGAGGATGCGAGGACGAGGTGTCGGCGCGGGGACGCGTCCCCGCGCCCGTGCCACCCGGATCCGCTTCGCGGAGGAATCCGCGACGCGATCACCGGCGGCGTCCACCGGCAGGGGAGTCCCTGGGGGAGGCGGCGCACGCCGAGGTCTGCGGCTCAGGCCGCACACCGGTCCGCGGGGCTCTCCGACGGGTCCGGGCCGAAGGGCCGGTCGAGGTCCGGTCCGGCGTCGGCGCCCCCGCGCGCTGTTCCTGCGGCGCGGGGCGGTCGAGTCGTTCCAGATCAAGGCGATGCCGGAGAGTCCCGGAGCGAGGTTACTCGCACGCGGGCGCGGGCTCGCCCGGCCCGACCTCCTGATACGCCGCGGACCGCTCCGGCCCCGGGGGCCGCGGACCCCCGGCCGTCCCGCCGGGGCCGGGGCGCGGGGGCCCGCGGCCGCGACCGGCGAGGGGGCCCGGATCCCCTGTGCCCCAGCCGTTGTCGGCGTCCGGCGGCCCCCGGGCACGCCGCCTTCCGGCCGGGGCGGCCGCCCACCCGCCCCGGCCGGAGGGCGGCGTGTGCGCGCACGTGAGAATTCATGGTTTCCTGAATCCACGTTTTTGTGTATCGTCGGGGCATGATCTCCCTCGCCACCGACATCGACGCCCTGGCCCGGTTCGGCCGGGCCCTGGCCGACCCCCTCCGCTGCCGGGTCCTGCTGGCCCTGCGCGAGAGCCCCGCCCACCCCGCCGACCTGGCCGAGTCCCTCGGCATCAGCCGCACCCGCCTGTCCAACCACCTGGCCTGCCTGCGCGACTGCGGCCTGGTCGTGGCCGTGCCCGTGGGCCGGCGGATGCGCTACGAACTGGCCGACGCCCGCCTCGGACACGCCCTGGACGACCTGCGCCAGGCCGTGCTGGCCGTGCAGACCGACGCCGCCTGCGCGGACGCCGACGAGAAGGGCTGCTGCTGATGGCGCGCCCCCTCACCGCGCCCCCGGACGAGGACCGCCGCGCCGTCCTGACCAGGCGGGTGCGCCTGCTGGTCGCCGTGACCATCGCCTACAACCTCGTCGAGGCCGCCGTGGCCATCACCGCGGGCAACCTCGCCTCCTCCGCCGCCCTGATCGGCTTCGGCCTGGACTCGCTCATCGAGGTCTCCTCCGCCCTGGCGGTCGCCTGGCAGTTCTCCGCCCGCGACCCCGGCGTGCGCCAGGCGCGGGAGAAGCGGGCGCTGCGCGTCATCGCGGTGGCCTTCTTCGCCCTGGCCGCCTACGTCACCGTCGAGGCCCTGCGCTCCCTGCTCGGCGGGACCGAGGCGGCCCCCTCCACGGTGGGGATCGTGCTGGCCGCCCTGTCGGTGGTGATCATGCCGTTCCTGTCCCTGGCCCAGCGCCGCGCGGGCCGGGAGCTGGGCTCGGCCACGGCGGTGGCCGACTCCAAGCAGACACTGCTGTGCACCTACCTGTCGGCCGCCCTCCTGGTCGGGCTGGGGGTCAACGCCCTGTTCGGGTGGGCCTGGGCCGACCCGGCGGTGGCGCTGCTCATCGCCGTGCTGGCGGTCAAGGAGGGGCGGGAGGCCTGGCGCGGGGACGCCTGCTGCGCCCCGGCCGGGATCGCCCTCACCGCGCCCGGCGCGGCCGACGCCGGGACCGAGGAGGCCGACGGGTGCGGATGCGCCCCCGGCTGTTCCTGCTGCCCCTGACACCGCCCCTCCCGCGGCCCCGGCCCCGGCCGGGGCCGCGCCCCTGCCGAACGGGAGGGCGCGCACGGCCCCCTCCGCCCCGGACGGACCCACGGGGCGGAGGCCCGCCGCCGCGAGCGGTCCACGGGGGACGGCGCCCTCGCGGCGGCGCCGCGCGACCCCGGCGGCGGCCCCCGGCCGGCGGGGCGAACGGCCGACCGGTCCGGGCCCGCCGGAAAACCCCTGGCCCCAGGTCCGCACGGTGACTACCATGGGCAGCGTGCATCTACCTCTCTACCTCTGAGCGCATTCCGAGCGCCCGCCCCACAGCCGCTGTGGCCGCGGGCCGACGACGTCTGCCATGACCCCGAAGGGGTCTTTTCGTCAGCTCGGAGAGCTCCCGCACCCCTCGCGTCCACCGCCGGGGCGGAGCTCTGTTCGGAGGAGAGAATGATCACCGCCAACCCCGTGTCCGGCCTGCCCGCAGGCGAGCGGGCGCAGATCACCCTGTCCGGAGTACGCGTCGACCGCGGCGGGCGCACGGTCCTGTCCGGCGTCGACATGGCCCTCACCCCGCGGTCGCGGTGGGGGATCGTCGGCGAGAACGGACGCGGCAAGTCCACGCTGCTGCACGTCCTCGCCGGGACGCTCGCGCCCGACGCCGGAACCGTCCGGCGCGTGGGCACGGTCGGCGTCGCCGAGCAGGAGATGGAGGCGGACGGCGGCCGGACCGTCGGCGACCTGGTCGACGTCGGACTCGCCGCCGCGCGGACCGCCCTGGCCGCGCTCGACGCGAGCGCCGCGGCGCTGGCCGACGGGCTCCCCGGCGCCGCCGGGGAGTACGCGGCGGCCCTGGACGCGGCGGAGGCGCTGGACGCCTGGGACGCCGACCGGCGCGTCGACCTGGCCCTGGAGAACCTGGGGGCCGTCACCGACCGGTCGCGCCCCCTGGAGCGGCTGTCGGTCGGGCAGCGCTACCGCGTGCGGCTGGCGTGCCTGCTGGGCGCCTCGCACGACTTCCTGCTGCTCGACGAGCCCACGAACCACCTCGACGCCGCCGGGCTGGACTTCCTGACCGAGCGGCTGCGCGGCCACCACAACGGGGTGGCGCTCGTCAGCCACGACCGCGCCCTGCTCTCGGACGTGGCCACGACGATGCTCGACCTCGACCCGAGCCGCGACGGCGGACCCCGCGTCTACGGCGGGGGCTTCGCCGGGTACCAGGAGGGCCGGCGCGCGGAGCGGGAGCGCTGGGCGGCCGAGTACGAGCAGCAGCAGGCCGAGCACGCCCGCCTGACCCAGGATCTGTCGGCGGCGCAGAACCGGCTCGTCGGCGGGTGGCGCCCGGACAAGGGGACCGGCAAGCACCAGCGGGCCACCCGGGCGCCCGCCCTGGTGCGCGCCGTCCACCGGCGGCGCGAGGACCTGGAGGAGCACGCGCTCACCGTGCCCCCGCCCCCGCTGCGGTTCCGCATGCCGGAGCTGCGGGCGCGGCCCGGGACGGACCTGGTCGCGGCCGAGGGGGTCACCGTGGCGGGGCGCCTGGACCGGCCGGTCTCGCTCACGCTCCGCTCCGGCGACCGGGTCGTGGTCACCGGGGCCAACGGGGCGGGCAAGTCGACGCTCCTGTCGGTGCTGGCCGGGCTCGTCGAGCCGACCGGGGGCGGTGTGCGGACCGCGCGCACGGCCCGGGTGCGCCTGTTGGCGCAGGAGTCGCCGCGCGCGGGCGCGCGCCGTGCCCACGAGGTGTACTCCGCCCACGTGGCGCGGCTCGTCGGCTCGGGCGTCCTGGCCGAGGGGGAGGCGGTCCCCCTCTCCGCCCTCGGCCTGCTCCCGGCCCGGGACGCCGCACGGCCGCTGCGCGAGCTGTCGACGGGCCAGCAGCGGCGGCTCGACCTGGCGGTGGCGCTGGCGTCGCGCCCCGACGTGCTGCTGCTGGACGAGCCGACGAACCACCTCTCGATCGCCCTGGTGGAGGAGCTCACCGAGGGGCTCGGCTCCACCGGGGCGGCCGTGGTGATCGCCACCCACGACCGGCGGCTCCGGCGGGACACGGCCTCCTGGGAGCAGCTGGACCTGCGGCCCGGGACCTCCGCGGCCCGGATCGCGGAGCGGTCGGCCGCCGGGGGCCGGGCGGGGTGAGCGGGCCCGGGGCCGCGGCGGGAGCGCCGCCGCGGCCGGGCGGTGGCGCGGGCCGGTCCTCACACCAGCGCGGCGGCCCCGAACCCGGCCGCCGCCGCGAGTACGGGCACGACGGCCGTCAGGGCGATGTTGGCGAGCGCGTGCGGCCGGCCCCGGTGCTGCGCCAGGTGGACCGTCTCCACCATGGCGGTGCTGAAGGTGGTGTACCCGCCGCAGAAGCCCATCCCGGCCGGGCCCGCCCACACGGGCGCGGCCCCGTGGAACATCACCGCCCCGGTGAGGGCGCCCAGGAGGAGCGAGCCGCTGGTGTTGATGAACAGGGTGGCCCAGGGCAGCGTGGTGGTCCACCGGTCGCGGACGGCGCCGTCCACCAGGAAGCGGACCACCGCGCCCAGCCCCCCGCACAGGGCGATCAGGACCCCCGTCACCGCGGCGCCCTGTCGGGGCGGGAGCACATCGCGGGGGCCCGGCCGCCGCCGGCCGCCAGGATCCCGGCCAGTGCGGCGAGCAGCCCCAGGACGATGCTCGCCGCCGTGTACGCCGCGGCGGCGGCCGGTCCCGGCTGCGCCGAGAGGGAGACGGTCTCGACGGCCAGGGCGCTGTAGGTGGTGAACGATCCGAGCGCGCCGGTGCCGAGGAACAGCCGCACCCGTGCGACGGCCGGCGTCTCCGGCCCGCGCGAGGACAGGGTCTGGAGCAGCAGGCCGAGCAGGAAGGCCCCGGCGACGTTGACCGCCAGCGTGGCCAGGACCCCCGCGCCGAACGCCTCTCCGGCGACCTCCGCCAGGTAGCGCAGGCCCGTGCCGAGCACGCCCCCGGCGAAGACCAGGGGCAGCGCGTGCCGGTGACCCATCGAACCCCTTCCTCCGGACCGTGCCCGGGTCCGCCGCGCCGGTGCGTGGACGCAGGTCTGCGGGAGACCGTCCTCCGGACCGCGCCCGGGGCCGCAGCACCCGCCCCGCATGCCGTCCCCGCCGGCCGGTCCGGGAACCGGTGCACCGGCGGTCGTCCGGGAACTCCCGGCCCCGGGACATGCTTCTGCGGACCGGGACCGGAGGGAACACGGCGCCCGGGGACCTGGCGGAGACTTTACCCGCGCCCCGTGCCCGGAGCGGGGCGGCCCCGATCCGCCACCGGGGGCGGATCGGGGCCTGCGTTCCGTGGGCAGGAGGTTTATCCGCCTACCTCCGTTTTGGGAGGATTGAGGTTCTGCTAATTTAGGCGAGCCTACCCTCATTCCTCCAAGAGTGGATGTACCCTGATGCGCTCCCACCGGTTCACGGCACTGACCGCTGCCGCAGTCACCGTCCTCACCCTCGCCGCCTGCGGCGCACAGCCGGAAGAAGAGGAGGCCGCCGCCGAAGGCGGGTCCGGCGAGTACCCCATCGTCATCGAGCACGCCCTCGGCACCACCACCATCGAGGAGCAGCCCGAGCGGGTCGCCTCCGTGAACTGGGCCAACCACGAGGTCCCGCTGGCGCTCGGCGTCGTCCCCGTCGGCATGGCCGAGGCCAACTTCGGCGACGACGACGATGACGGCGTCCTCCCCTGGGTCGACGAGAAGCTCGACGAGCTCGGCGCCGAGACGCCGGTGCTCTTCGACGAGAACGACGGCATCGACTTCGAGGCCGTCGCCGACACCCAGCCCGACGTCATCCTCGCCTCCTACTCCGGGCTCACCCAGGAGGACTACGACACGCTGAGCGACATCGCCCCCGTCGTCGCCTACCCCGAGGGCCCCTGGGCCACGTCGTGGCGCGACATCATCCGGCTCAACAGCCAGGCCATCGGCCTGGCCGAGGAGGGCGACCAGCTCATCGCCGACCTGGAGCAGGAGATCGCCGACGTCGTCGCCGAGTACCCGCAGCTCGAGGGCAAGTCGGCCATGTTCATGACCCACGTCGACCCGACGGACGTCAGCGAGATCGGCTTCTACACCACCCACGACACCCGGACCCTCTTCTTCGAGGACCTGGGCCTGGAGACCCCCGGGAGCATCGCGGAACTCTCCGCCGGCACCGACCAGTTCTCCCTCTCCCAGAGCACCGAGCAGATCGACGCCTTCGACGACGTCGACATCATCACCGGCTACGGCGACGACACCGGCGAGCTGCTGGAGCTCCTCCAGAGCGACCCGCTGCTCTCCAAGATGCCCGCCGTGGAGCGCGACTCGGTCTACCTCCTGCCCGGCAGCTCCCCCCTGGCCACCGCCGCGAACCCGACCCCGCTGTCGATCTCGTGGGTGCTCGAGGACTACGTCGCCGCGCTCGCCGAGGCCGCCGACAAGGTCCAGTGACGATGACCGTCACCCGTCCCGCACCGGACGCCGGCGCCGAGCGGCGCCCGGTGCGGGCGCGTTCGCTCTGGCTGCTCCTCGCCCTCGCCGTGCTCGCGGCGGCCATGCTGGCCTCCGTCGCCTGGGGCTCCCGCATCGTCGGCCTCGCCGACGTCGTCGCCGCCCTGGGCGGCGCCGACGAGACCATCGAGCAGGCCGCCGTCACCAAGCGGGTGCCCCGCACCCTCCTCGCGGTGCTCGTCGGCGCCGCCCTCGGCCTGTCCGGGGCGGTCATGCAGGGCGTGACCCGCAACCCCCTCGCCGACCCGGGCATCCTCGGCGTGAACATGGGCGCCTCCCTCGCCGTGGTCTGCGGCATGGTCTTCTTCGGCCTGACGTCCCCGAGCGGCTACATCTGGGCGGCGATCGGCGGGGCCGCCGCCGCGGCCGTCTTCGTGTACACCGTGGGCTCGCTCGGCCGGGGCGGGGCCACGCCCCTGAAGCTCGCGCTCGCGGGCGCCGCCACCTCGGCGGCGTTCTCCTCGCTCGTCACCGCCGTGGTGATGCCGCGCAACGACGTGGCCGGGAGCTTCCGGATGTGGCAGATCGGCGGTGTCGGCGGCGCGTCCTTCGACGGCGTCCTCCGCGTCCTGCCCTTCCTCGCCGTGGGGCTCGTCCTCAGCCTGATGTCGGCGCGCGCCCTGAACTCCCTCGCCCTGGGCGACGACCTGGCGGCCGGGCTCGGCGAGCGCGTCGCCGTCGTGCGCGCGACCGCCGCGCTCGGCGCCGTGCTGCTGTGCGGCGCGGCCACCGCGGCGGCCGGCCCCATCATGTTCGTCGGCCTCGTCGTCCCGCACATGTGCCGCCTGCTGATCGGTGTGGACCACCGGTGGCTGCTGCCGTTCTCCGCCCTGCTCGGCGCGGCCCTGCTCACCGCCGCCGACGTCGTCGGCCGCGTCGTGGCCCGCCCGGTCGAGGTCGAGGTAGGCATCGTGACGGCGCTGATCGGCGCACCGGTCTTCATCTACATCGTCCGTCGGCAGAAAGTGCGTGCCCTGTGAGCGCGGAAACCGCCACCCGACCCCTCGGCGTCGAGGCCGTCACCCGCGGCCGGATCCGGCGCACGGCCAGGCGCGGCGCCGTCGTCGCGGTGCTCGCGGTCCTCATCGTCGCCGTGTTCGCCACCAGCCTCATGGTGGGCCGGACGTTCTACCCGCCCGCCGACGTCGTCGCCGTGATCCTGGGCGAGCAGGTGCCCGGCGCGTCCTTCACCGTCGGCACGCTGCGCCTGCCCCGGGCGGTGCTGGCGGTCGCGGCCGGGCTGTGCTTCGGCATCGGCGGCGTCACGTTCCAGACGATGCTGCGCAACCCCCTGGCGAGCCCCGACATCATCGGGATCAGCTCCGGGGCGAGTGCGGCGGCGGCCTTCGCCATCGTGGTGCTCTCCCTGGGCCGGACCGGGGTGTCCGTCGTCGCGATCACCGCCGGGCTCGCCGTCGCCCTGCTCGTCTACGCCCTCGCGTTCCGCGGCGGGGTCGCCGGAACCCGCCTGATCCTCATCGGCATCGGCATCGCCGCGATGCTCGACAGCCTCACCAGCTACGTCCTCTCCCAGGCGGCCGAGTGGGACCTCCAGGAGGCCATGCGCTGGCTGACCGGCAGCCTCAACGGCTCCACCTGGACCGAGACGGTGCCGGTCCTGCTGGCCCTGGCGGTCCTGGCGCCCCTCCTGCTGAGCCAGTCCCGCAACCTCTCGGCGATGCAGCTGGGGGACGACACCGCCTCCGCGCTCGGGGTGCGCGTCGAACGCACCCGCGTCATCGTCATCGTCGCCGCCGTCGGCCTCATCGCCTTCGCGACCGCCGCGGCCGGGCCGATCGCGTTCGTCGCGTTCCTGTCCGGGCCCATTGCCGCCCGCATCGTGGGGCCCGGCGGCTCGCTCCTGGTGCCGTCGGCCCTCGTGGGCGCGCTCCTGGTCCTGGTCGCCGACCTCGCCGGCCAGTACGCCTTCGGGACGCGCTTCCCGGTCGGCGTCGTCACCGGCGTGCTCGGCGCGCCCTACCTCGTCTACCTGATCGTCCGCACCAACCGCGCCGGAGGCTCCCTGTGACCGCGAAACACTCCCTGGAGGTCCAGGACCTCGCGCTCGGCTACGGGGACCGGATGGTCATCGAATCCCTCGACCTCGCCGTGCGGCCGGGCGGCATCACGGTGATCGTCGGGGCGAACGCCTGCGGGAAGTCCACGCTCCTGCGGTCGATGTCGCGCCTCCTCGCCCCCAGGAAGGGGCGGGTGGTCCTCGACGGCAAGGAGGTGCACCGCACGCCCGCCAAGGAGCTGGCGCGCACCATGGGCCTGCTGCCCCAGTCGCCGATCGCCCCCGAGGGGATCACCGTCGCGGACCTCGTGGGCCGCGGACGCCACCCCCACCAGGGGATGTTCACCCGCTGGAGCCGGGAGGACGATGCCGCGGTGGCGGCGGCGCTGGAGGCGACGCACACCTCCGACCTCGCCGAGAGGTCGGTCGACGAGCTCTCCGGCGGCCAGCGCCAGCGGGTGTGGATCGCCATGGCGCTCGCCCAGCAGACCGACCTGCTGCTGCTGGACGAACCCACGACGTTCCTCGACGTGAGCCACCAGGTCGAGGTGCTCGACCTGCTCACCGACCTCAACCGGGAACGCGGCACGACCATCGTCATGGTCCTGCACGACCTCAACCTCGCCGCCCGCTACGCCGACCAGCTGATCGCGCTCGCGGACGGGCGGCTGCACGCCATGGGCGAGCCCGCGCAGGTGCTCACCGAGGACAGCGTGCGCGCGGTGTTCGGCCTGGAGAGCCGGGTCATCCCCGACCCGACCACGGGGAGGCCCCTCATGCTCCCCCTCGGACGCCACCACGTGCTGGAGCCCTCGGGCCTGGCCGCGGAGAACTGACGGGCCCGGCGGGGCGGGGTGTCCCGTCCCGCCGGACAGCCGGTTCCGCCGGACATCCCGGCCCGGGGACCCCCGCGCGGGGAGCGGTGCCGGACCGGCTCCCCGCCGGGGAGGCCGCCGCCCGGTTCCGTACGCGCCCCGCTCGTCAGTCCCGGGGAGGCGGGGTGGGCCCGCTGCGCCCGCCGGTCCCCGTGGCGGTTCCGCCGTCGCCCGGACCGGTGTCGCCGCCGCCGTCCTCGCGGGGGCCGGCGCCGTCGCCGCCGTCGTTCCCGGGGCCGCTGTCGTCCCCGGGGGACGCGCCGCCGTTCCCGGCCTCGCCGGTGTCCGCCGCGGGTCCCTCCCCGGCCCTGGCCGCCGAGAGCAGGTGGTGCTCCTCCACCTCGTACCGGCGGATGTAGGTGCTCAGGAAGGCCTGGAGGCTCGCGCCCATCGGCAGAGCGAGCAGTGCGCCGGGCGCGTCCAGGATGGCCACGCCCGCCAGGACCGAGCCGAAGGCCACCGCCGGGTGCATGTCCAGGGTCTTGGCGGTGATGCGCGGCTGGAGCAGGTAGTTCTCGAACTGCTGGTAGACGATCACGAACACGAGCACCCACACCGCCGGCCAGACCCCGACCAGCAGCGCCACGAGCACCGGGACGGCCCCGCCGATGTAGGTGCCGACCGTGGGGATGAACTGCGACAGCACGCCCACCCACAGCGCCAGCGCGAACGCGAAGGGGATCTCCAGCACGACCAGCACGGCGTAGTGCGCGCCGGAGCAGATCAGGGCCAGGAGCGCCCGCGAGTACAGGTAGCCGCCGGTCTTCTCGATGGCGATCTCCCAGGCGCGCAGCGTCTCGCGCTGCGTGCGGGGAGGCAGGACCGAGCAGATCACGCGGCGGAAGCGCGGCCCGTCGGCGCACAGGTAGAAGGTGAAGAGCGCGATCGCCAGGCCGTTGAAGAGCAGGACCATGACGGTCGTCCCGGCCCCCCAGACGTTGTCGGCGATCGCGGAGGCGTACTGCTCGACGACCCCGCTGGCGCTGGAGATCTCGTTGAGCAGGGTCGTGGGCGAGTAGGTGGTGTCGAACGTGGTGTTGACCCAGTGCAGCGCGGCGCGGATCATCGCCGGCACCTCGGAGGCGAAGGCCAGGACCTGACCGACGAGCATGGAACCGAGCAGGCTGAAGAACGCCACGACCAGCGCCATGACCAGGAGCATCACGGCCCCGGTGGCGGGGCCGCGCGGCCAGCGGTGCCGGTGGAGCCAGTTGACGGCGGGTTCCAGCGCGAGCGCCAGGAACAGCGAGATCAGCAGCAGCACGATGAGGTTCTGCAACCGCAGGAACAGCCACAGGGCGATGCCGAACGCCGTGACGATCCACATGGCCAGCATCATGGCCCGGGGGAGCCAGGGCGGCATGCCGCCACCGCGGTCGGGGCGCGGGGCCCTGGGAGGCATGGTGCTCGTGTGCAAGCCGGTCTTCCTTCTGTGTGCCGCGCACGACGAAGCGCGCGGCGGTGCGGGGGTGTCCCCCCGGACGATAGCGGTCCCCGCAGGGTGTTTCGCCCCTTCGGCACGGCCCGTGTGAACCCGGCCGGCCTCGTCACCGGTCCTCCTCCCGTCGGGGGAGCTCTCGTCGCGGGAGAGGAGGACCGGTGACGCGCGGGGCCCTCGGCGGCGCGGGGACGGGGGCGTCCTCCGCGCCTTCCGGGTACGGGGGCAGTCGGTCCACGCATCCGGACGCCCCGCGGGCGGACCGGCCACGCGGGCGCTGCGCGCGCTTCACCCGTCCGGGGGCGTCGCGGTGCGGTGGTGGTGCCAGTGGCGGATCGCGGCGCCCAGGCAGGCGGTGTCGGCGGCGTCCACCCGTGCGCGGGCGGCGTCCAGGCGGGCCTGGGCCGCGGCGACCTGTTGCTGGGCGGCGATCTGGGCCAGGCGCGCCAGTCCCGCGGCGGCGTCGGCCGCCGCCCGTTCCCGCTCGTGCATCGCCGTGTGGGCGCGGTGTTCGGCGTGCGCGGTGTAGGGGCGCAGGAGCGGGGTCCCGTCGCTGGAGGGCGCGTTCACCCTGGTTCCCTTCCTTCTCAGGGCTTGTTCGTCCGGGTGCGCAGGGTGGTGATGAGGTCGTTGATGCGGGCGGCGGCGGTGGGGTCGCCGTGGGCGGTGGCCAGGTCGCGGACCTCTTCCAGGGCGAGCAGGACGGCTCCGCCGCCGGGGCCGGGGCCGGGGGTGGTGAGCAGGGTGTTGATCTGGGTCTGGGGGTAGCGGCGGTGCCCGCCCAGGGTTTTGACCGAGGCCAGGCGGCCGTCTTTTTCCCAGCGGGCGACGGTTTTGGGGTCGACGCGGAAGAGACGGGCGACTTCCGCGGGGGTGAGCAGGGTGTCGGCGTTCTCGACCAGGTCGGGCAGGGGTCCGGTGGGCACGGTGTTCTCCATCGGTGTCGTTCGTATCGAGGGCCGGGGCCGGTCCGGGGAAGTACGACCGGCCCCGGGTCTGAGGGGCGGGGCCGCCGGCCCCCCTTTTGGCGGCGGCCCCGCGGCCCGGTGGTGTTCCACCGGGCGGGAAACCCCCGGGTGTACGGCCCGGGGGCGTGTGGTGCGAGGGGGACGGTGTCCCGCAGGTCAGGGGTTCTCGATGACCGCGCGTACGGTCAGGGGGCCCAGGGCGGTGCCCTTCCACTCCCATTCCCAGTCCCAGTACACGGCGAGGTGGTCCACGAGGTGGAGGCCGGGAAGCGGGGAGCGGTGGGCGTCGCCCAGGCGCGGGCAGGGGACGGCGGTGCCGCCCAGGGGGCCGCCGTCGGTCACGGCGACGGTGACCAGGAACGGGTTGACGTCGATGACCACCCGCACGGTCCCGCCGGGGTCCCCCGAGCGGGTGTGCCGGTGCGCGTTCGACACCAGGGCTCGCGCGACCTGGAGGACGTTGCGCCTGGGACGCCGGGGGACCACGGTGTGCACCCAGTTGGACAGGGCGGTGTAGTCGCGCTCGTGGCCCAGGAGGATGCCGTGCCGGTGGGGCTCGGTGAACCCGATTCGGTGCGGGTAGGGCACAGCGGGCCCGGACGCGGGATCTGGTTTCGGTGCCGGGGTGGCGGTAGGCTGCATTCGTCTCACCTCGTGTCTTTGCGGACAGGTGGGGCATTTGCCTCGGCGGCCGCTCTCTACTTCGGCCGCCGAGGCTCTTTTGTGCCCGGCTTAGCCGCCCCACCGCATGCCTGCGATGGCTTGGCCTTGGTCCAGAATGCGGCCAGAATTAGCTGTCTCATAGCTTCCGGAATGATCTCGGGATTCCGTGATCCTGAATGGGTCACTCTTGGTAATCTGGCACGCATGATCCTTACTCCCTTTCAGGAAGCTCTCATCAAGTTTCGAGAGCTAGCAGGGCTCACTCAGCGACAACTAGCTGATCGGAGTCAGACATCGCATTCGAGCGTGAACCGCTGGGAGCGCGGGACAGGGACACCAAAAAGGGACAATGTTGCACTTTTGGATAGCGCTCTTGGGGCCCAGGGTGTCCTTCTAGCTGCGTGGCGGAGGACCACGGAAGGTACCGGACTACCTGACTGGGCGAGGGATCTGGAATCCATCGAGCGCACGGCGAGGCACCTGACTGCGATCACTCCCGCGATGGTGCCGGGCTTGCTCCAATGTCCTGCGGTCGCCCGCGCTGTGTTCCGAGCCGGACTCCCTGGGGCGTCACCGGGAGATCTTGCGCGTTTGGTCGCGCTGCGGACGGAGCGACTGAAAGAGCTGCCTGATATGGATGTGACGGCTGTGTTCCCGGCAGCGGCAGTAGCCGGGCTTCCCGCCGACCTTCGCCAGGCGCAGGCCGTGTATCTCCTAGAGTGGGCCGCGACGGGGCGGGTGAGCCTGCATCTCGTACCGCAGGGGGCGACGCTCCTCGTGCCTGCAAGCCCGCTCATGCTGTTTCGGCTGGGGACGGGGGATCTAGCGGTCGTCAGTGACCACGCCGACGGTAACGTGATCCACGAGGACACCTCGCACGACAGACTTTCCGGTGAGGTTACGGCCGCTCTTGCTGCTTCCCTGCCAGTTGGCCTCTCGCTGGACGAACTTAGGAAGATGACTTGAGCATCACCATCGAATGGCATAAGTCCAGCTACAGCGCCAACGGTGCGAACTGTGTGGAGGTCGCGGAGGGGCCGGTGACCGGCGTCCGTGACACTCAGAACCGAGAGTTGGGCCACCTTGCGGTGCCTGCTCCGGAGTGGGCCGCTCTGGTGAGCGCGGTTCGCGACCAGTAGGCACTGAAAAAAGAACCGGTCCCGCCCAGGCGTAATGGGCGGGACCGGTTCTGTTCAGCGGGTTCAGGCTACCCGGGGGCAGGGTGGTTCACCAGGACCAAAGACCTCACACGGCGCAGTGGCCGAACCAGGCCATCCGAACTGCGTCGATTCGCGATCCTTGGTCCCGTCATGGGGGTAGGGACAGGGTTATCGCTGAAGCAAGCTGAGAGTGGTGGCACGCGATGGTCGAACGTTCTACGAAGCAGCATCGCCTGATGACTGAGGACTGGAACAAGTCCACCTACAGCAACGCCGAAGGGGGGCACTGCGTGGAGGCCCGCAGTGACCAGGCCACGGTCCTGGTCCGCGACACCCGGAATCGACCGCTCGGCCACCTCTCGGCCCCGGCCCCCGAGTGGACCGCCCTACTGGCAGCGGTGCGCGGCCAGTAGCCACCGAGAACAGAACCGGTCCCGCTCGAGCATCATGGGCGGGACCGGTTCTGTTCGGCGAGTCCAGTCCGCTTCACCGCAGGTCGCGGTCGCCGGTCTCGCCTTCAGCCACTCCTCTTCCGCTCTGTGCCTGGTCAACCACCGGTGTTCACCGGACGGCGGAGGCGATCAGCGTTCCCACGTGATCGGGTTCCGGTGCGGGCTCCTCCCACACACGCACCTGGCGGAACCCGTGCCCGGCAAGGATCTCCTCCCACGCCTCGGGCTCGTACGCCCACCGGTACACCCACACCCGGCGTCCGTTGAACCCCGCCCCGTACATGCCCTGCACCCCGTACGAACCGGGAACCGCCGGCGCACAGGAGAACACGAACCGTCCCCCGGGCTCCAAGCGGTCATGGACCAGCGGGAACAGGGTTCCGGGTTCGGTGAACCAGGCCGCGCCCCAGACCGAGTAGATCGCCTCCCACCGCTGGTCCGCGCCCGCCAGGAACTCGACCGCGTCCGCGTGGTGGAACTCCGCCCCCAGATGCCCCCACTGCCCGCGGGCCCGGTCCACCGCCGCCGGGGACAGGTCCACCCCGGTCGCCTTCACCCCCTGTGAGGCCAGCGCCGCGACCGCCGCTCCCCGGCCGAACCCCAGCTCCAACGCGGAGACGGCCTCCCCCAACAGCTCGAACCCGGGACCGTGCCCGGGGTACTGGGTCCACCCCGCCGACGCCAACACCTCGCCGGGGTCCTGCGGGGCGACGCCCCGGGCGTACCTGTCCCAGTAGCTCGGGACGTCCGTGGTGGCATCGGGCATGGCGGCGGTCCTCGCGGCTCGGGTGGCAGAACCCGCACTACGGTAGCCACGCCACAGCTGGGACGGCAGGGGAACAACGAAAGAAGCCGACGCCCTCGTGGGCGTCGGCTCCCGGCCTCGAGGTCAGTGGCAGTTCGAGCCGGGGGCGCACGGACCGCACGCGGCCGGTCGCCGACCTCGCGCAGGGGGTCGTCACTCCGGGACAGCTCGGGCCCCGGAGCAGAGGGTCGGCCCCCGCGACGGTGCGCCACGGGGTTCGTCTCACGCCATGGTGTCGTGACCGTGCGCGGCGTCGATCCAGGCGGTCTTCTCGCATCCGGTGCCGACGATGCTGGCGTTGACGAGTTTCACGTTCCGGCACTCGAACACGTCGGTGTTGGCCAGGGACATGATGGAGCCGGCCCCCTCCCCGTTGCCGATGCAGCCCGTCGCCCGGACGTCGCCGCCCCGGGGGTGGATGTGCGTGCAGTTGTACTCGGCACGACCTTGGGCGTGCGCCGGGACGACGAGGGCGGCGAGCAGGGCGGCGGCCAGTGCCGCAGCGGTGTACATGCGCTTCATGGTGACTCTCCGAGCCCGTTGGTGACCTTGCGTGGTCAGCATGCCAGTGAAAAGCGCGCCGCACCTGCGGTTCCGCGATCCGGACCCGGGCCGGGGAACCACACCCCGTCTCCGCCCTCCTGCCGTGCGCCCAGGGACGGCCTGCCACCGCACCGCGCCCCCGGACCCGGCGTCGATCGTCACGTACAGTGCGGCCGGGAGGGCACTCCGGCCCGTCATCACCCTCGGTCCCGGACGTCCCCGATCCGCCCCGGAGGCCGGACCGAAGAGCTGCGTGCGGAGAGCGGGGCGGTCCGGCCCAGGCGTGCAGCCGTCACATGATGGGGGACCGGCGTCCAGGCGGAGGAACAATGAAAGACCCCGACATGTCGCACGGTGCGCGTCTCACCGCCCACGGCGCAGTCTCCACGTCTCTGGCCCTGTACAGCGATCGCGCCCTGCGCGAGCTCGTGGACACGGCCGTGCCGATCGGATCCGGCATCGGCGGGAAATCGGCCCTGCTGGAGATCGCCGGGACCCCGGTCTTCGTGAAGCGGGTACCGCTCACCGACCTGGAGAGGCGGCCCGAGCACGTCCGGTCCACGGCGAACCTGTTCGAGCTGCCCGTCTTCTGCCAGTACGGCATCGGCGCCATCGGCGGGCCCGGCTTCGGGGCCTGGAGGGAGCTCGCCGTGCACACCATGACGACGAACTGGGTGCTCGCGGCGGAGCACGAGGGCTTCCCCCTGATGTACCACTGGCGGGTGCTGCCGGATGCGACGCCCCTGCCCGCAGAACTCGCCGACATCGAGCGGGCTGTCGCCTACTGGGGCGGCGGAACGCAGGTGCGCCACCGGATCGAGGCGCTCCAGCGGTCCTCCGCGAGCATCGCGCTGTTCCTGGAGTACATCCCGCAGAACCTGCACCAGTGGCTGGGCACGCAGGTCGAAGCGGGTGACGAGGCCGTGGACCGGGCCTGCGCCATGGTGGATCGGGAACTGGAAGCCACCACCTCGTTCATGAACGCGCGGGGGCTCCTGCACTTCGACGCGCACTTCGAGAACATCCTCACCGACGGCAGGCGCCTCTACTTCGCGGACTACGGCCTCGCGACCTCCTCCCGGTTCGAGCTGTCGCGGGAGGAGGCCGACTCCTTCGACCGGCATCAGCCCTACGACCGCTGTTACACCGCCACGTATCTGGTGAACTGGCTGGTCACCGCCTTGTACGGATTCCACGGGGAGGACCGGGACGGCCGCCAGGAGCTGGTGCGCTCCTACGCGGAGGGCGGGCGCCCCACCGGGATCCCCGAGGGGGCCGCAGCGGTCATCGCCCGGCATGCGCCCGTGGCCGCCGTGATATCCGACTTCAACCGCGAGTTCCGGAGCCGGAGCAGGCGGACCCCGTATCCGCTGGAGGAGATCCGCCGGATCGGCCGCGTGCACGCCCGTCCGCCGACTGACGAACCCGCGGGACGGATGCCTTCCGGCGCGGGGACCCGCTCGCCTCGGGGAGGCGGTCGTTCGGTGCGTCCAGATACTCCGCCCACGCCTCTGCCGCCGCAGACAGGTCCCCCTGCTTCCCGGCCGTGATCGGTGTGTGAAACCGACTCGCCGCGCAGGTGGCACCTGTACCCTCCTGAGAGCAGTGACGACGGTGTGTTACCGGGGGCTTACTGATGCGCGAGATCGAAACGAAGTATCGGGTGCAGGATCTTGAAGCTCTTCTCCTGGCGCTCAAGAGCGCGGGAGTCGATCTGGGAGACCCCATGCTCCAGGACGACCAGGCCTACGCCCCTGCCGGGTGGAAACCCGCACTGGGCAAGGTCGGCCACACTTTCGCCCGACTGCGGACCCTGAGCGGCGGAGTGCACGTCTTCACGACGAAGACCCCGCTGGCCAACTCCATGGAGTGCGCCGAGTACGAGACGGTCGTCGCCGATCGCAAGCAGATGCACGGCGCCCTGCTGGTTCTGGGCTACGAGCCCACGGTGCGCATCGTGAAGCACCGGCGCTCCGGCGCCGCCGGGCCGGTGGGGGTGTGCGTCGATGTCGTCGAGGGCGTCGGCGCGTTCGTCGAGTTGGAACTGCTGGTCGACGACGACCGAGACGGCTTGGCCGTGCAGGCCGAACTCGACGCCTGGGCACGTGGACTCGATGTGGCCTTGGAACGCACCACCGACACCTACGACACCCTCGTGCGCGCCGTGGCGTCCTGAGGGCCAGTGGTGCGGCACGAACCGGTGATCCCACCGGCGCCGGTGAGGGCGCCCGCGATCCCGCCCACCGGTCCCTGGTGTTCCACGCATCCCGATGTGGCCGGAGCAGGCCAGCCGCGTACCCCGGATCCGGTCGTCGGGCGTGGCTAAAGTACCCACCATGCACGAAACCGGCCCCCCGCCTCCCCAGGGTCCCCGCCCTCCCCGACAGCCCGGTCACCAAGTGCCTCCCCCCGGCAGCCAGCCCTCCCCCGGCAGCCAGCCCTCCCCCGGCCCCCAGCCCCCCTCCGGCCAGCGGCCTCCTCCCGGCCAGCGGCCTCCTCCCGGACAGCCGCACGGCCGTCCCGGCCCCGGGCAGCCGCCCGCACAGCAGGCCCCGCCCAAGAAGGGCTCCGTCGGCAGGACCCTCGCCTGGGTCGGCTGCGGCTGCGCCACCGTCCTCCTCCTCGTCATGGCGGCCGCCGGCTTCGGCGGCGCGTACTACTTCGGCTGGTTCGGCCCGGAGGACGTCCACGCCTCTCCGCCGGGTCCGTGCGATCTCCTGGACACCGACGCCGCGAGCGAGATCGCCGGAAACGGCGAGGGCCTGGAGGTCTATGAGGCCGACCACTCCTACGCGTACGGCGCCGAGGGCCTGGAGTGCGTCGTCGCCCCCGCCTACGGGGCCGCGTCCGGACACGAGGTGGACCTGCGCACCACCGTCTTCACCAGCCAGGTGGACGGGATCCGCAAGGAGAACGGCATCGAGGCCGCCACGAGCTACTTCTACGGCAGCCGTCCGGAGTCGGACGGCTCCGAGTCCGCGACCTGCCCGGACGGCAGGCTCCCGCTCAGCGGCACGCGGAACGGCGCAGGGCACGCCCTGTACCGCATGGACAACCTCGTCGTCGAGGTCGAGGTACTGCCCGCGGGCGCCGAGGCCGAGGAGACGCTCGACGAGGCGGGCCGTACCCAGGCGGCCGTGGACCTGCTCTGCGACGCCGTCTCCGGCATGGAGTGACCGCGCTCCACAGCTGCCGCACACACGGACACTCCGGCCCGCCTCCGCACACGCGGAGGCGGGCCGGAGGCCTGTTCGCCGCCTCCGGCACGGGCCGGGCCCGTGCCGCCACAGCCCTGGTCGACACGGCCCCCACGGGTGGCATGCGCCTGCGCGCGTCGACCGTTCAGGACGTCCGGACGGTGGCGGACCGGGGGCGGCGACTTGACCGGAGGCAGCCTCCGTTTTAAGCTCGTTCCTGTGCGGAGGCAGCCTCCGTTTTTTCGAGGAGTCGGAAACACCGATGTCAGGGGGCGTATGAGCGCCAAGGGACAGCAGGGGCGCAAGCCCCGGGCGGACGTCCAGCGCAACCGCGCCGCCCTCCTCGAAGCGGCGCAGCGCCACTTCCTCAGAGCCGGGGTCGGCGCCTCCCTGGAGGCGGTGGCCAAGGAGGCGGGCGTCGGACCGGCCACGCTGTACCGGCACTTCCCCACCCGGGAAGCGCTGCTGGCGGCCGTGCTGCAGACGCGGTCCGAGGAACTCGTGGCCCGCCAGGAGGACATCGCCCTGCTCGGCGACGCCTCCGAGGCGCTGCGGCAGTGGCTGCGGGCCCTGGAGGAGTACTTCAGCGCCTTCAGCGGGCTGCCGGAACCGCTCATGGCCGCGGTCCGGGAGCGGGAACCGGACAACCCGCTCACCCTCCCCTGCGACGAACTCATCGCCACCACCGACGAGTACGTGCGGGCCGCCCAGCTCGCGGGGCACGCACGCCCCTCGGTGAAGGGGTACGACCTCTACCTCGCGGCCGTCTCCGTCGCCTGGATCAAGGGCACCGGCACCACCGACGAGGAGTCGCTCGACAGGCTGCGCGGACTCATCGAGAGCGGGTACCGGGAACAGGACGGCGAGGAGTAGGCCGCCGGCCCCCTCCCAGCCGGCTCCCTGCGCCGTCGGCCGTCCCGGCAGCCGTGCGCTCCCACCTGACCGGCCACCCATCACACCGCGCCGCACCCACCTCGGGACGGCGCGCCTTCGAGAGGGACACACCATGAGAATCGGCATCATCGGCGCGGGGGAGATCGGACGGACGCTGACGCGCGCGTTCAGCGCGGGCGGACACGACGTCCAGGTCGCCAACTCCCGGGGCCCCGAGACGATCGACGCCTCCGCGCTGGAGCACGGGGCCGAGGCGGTGACTGCGGCCGAGGCCGTCCAGGGCAAGGACGTGGTCATCCTGTCCGTCCCCTTCACGCGGATCCCGTCGCTGGCGGGCCTCCTGGCCACCGTGCCCGACGAGACCGTGGTCATCGACACCTCCAACTACTTCCCCCACCTCGGCGGACCCGTCGAGGCGGTGGAGAAGGGCCAGGTGGAGAGCCTGTGGGTCGCCGAGCAGCTGGGACGGCCCGTCGTCAAGGCGTGGAACGCCGTCCTGGCCGGCACCCTGCAGACCAAGGGCGTACCGGCGGGGACCCCGGGCCGCATCGCGCTTCCCGTGGCGGCCGACTCCCCGGAGGCGCGACGCGTGGCCATGCGCCTGGTGGACGAGAGCGGCTTCGACCCCTATGACGCCGGGACGCTCGCCGATTCCTGGCGCCAGCAGCCGATGACGCCCGCCTACTGCACCGAGCTGGGCCTCGAGGACCTGGGGCCGGCCCTGGAGGCGGCCGACCGGGACCAGGCCCCGCGCAACCGCGTCCGCATGATGGAGCGCTTCGCCGCGCTCACCTCCGTGCCCACGCTGGACGAGACGGTCGAGCTCAACCGCTCGCTCCACCGCTGACACACGACCCGCCCTGCGACGACCCCGTGGGCACAGCCGTGCCCACGGGGACGAGCACCGCCAAGAGGAGACGCCGTGCCCACCACCGCCTCACCCTTCACCGACATCGCGCTCGCCCGGCGCTCGCCCCGCCAGTTCCTGCCCGCCCCCGTGTCCCCGTCGGACATCCGCGGCGTGCTGGAGGACGCCCAGACGGCCCCCTCCAACAGCAACACCCAGCAGTGGACGGTGCACGTCGTCTCGGGCGCGGCCCGGGACGCCCTCAGCAAGGAACTGCTCCGGGCCGAGGAGGAGGGGCGGACCTCCCCCGATTTCACCGCCGACTACGGGGACGGCGTCTACCAGGAGCGGGCGCAGGCCCAGGCCGCGGGCCACTACCGGGCCCGGGGCATCGAACGCGCGGACCGGGAGGGCAGGAGACTCGCGGTCCGGGAGAACCTGGAGTTCTACGGCGCCCCGCACGCCGCCTTCCTCTTCATGCCGGTCATCGGCGACGGGGTGCGCACGGCCGGGGACATCGGCATGTACGCGCAGAACTTCCTGCTCTCGCTGGCGTCCCGCGGGCTCGGGGGCATCCCGCAGACCATCCTCGGGTTCTACGCCGACACCGTCCGCGAGTTCCTGGGCGTCCCCGAGGACCTCAAACTGCTCTTCGGCATCTCCTTCGGCACGGCCGACCGCACCGCGCCGGTGAACGAATTCCGCCGGGGGCGGCTCCCGCTCCGGCAGAGCGTCGTCCTGCACGACACACCCGGGGTCCTCGACGGGGAGTAGCGCCCCGGGGGCGGGACCACCGCGCGGGAGCCGGCGGCAGTTCTGAAAGGCGCAGGTGGCACCGGGTCCCGAGCGGCTCCGAAAACATCTGGTCCCCGCTCGTCCCGTTCGGTACAGTCGCCGGGTCGTCTCGCCGAGGGGCGCCCACGGAGTTCGCGTGCGGCCTCCCCGGCGGTTCCCGGACTGAGAGTGGGTTGCGTTCATGGCATGTCGTATCAGTGAGCTCGTGCTCGGTTGCCGCGATCCCGAGCTGCTGGCGCGGTTCTGGTGCGAGGTCCTGGACTTCGTGGTGCTCGACCGCGAGGACGACGGCACGTTGGAGATCGGTCCGCGCGAGGGGTTCGGCGGTCCGCAGCCGACGATCATCCTCAGCCGCAGGGACGAGCCGGAGAAGGGGAAGCCCCGGCTGCACATCGACGTCAACGCCACCGACCGCGACCAGGACGCCGAGCTCGAACGGCTCCTCGCGCTCGGCGCCCGCCCGGCCGACATCGGCCAGACGGGGGAGGAGCAGTGGCACGTCCTGGCCGACCCCGAGGGCAACGAGTTCTGCCTGCTCAAGGCACGCCTCAACCCGCTCTGACACCCACCCGCCCCCTCCCGATGATCTTGTACTTATGGCGAGGTTGGGCACCTTGTTGTCGAATGTGTGGTGCAGGAATGAAATGCGGTAGAAAGAAACCGCATAGGGGTCGACCGGTGGGTGATATGTCTGTTTCTCAACAACTTGCAAATTCGAGCAGGTTCAGAGGATAAAGGCGCAGGTCAACGAGACTGCTCCCCGCGCACGCGGGGATGGACCCTCTTATGTCCAGGGACTGGCTCAGGCCGTCCACTGCTCCCCGCGCACACGGGGATGGACCCCATAGGCGTCGCATGGGTCCCTCGCAACCCAGCTGCTCCCCGCGCACGCGGGGATGGACCCAGCTGCCAGGGATGTCCTTCACCGGCCCCCGGCCCTGCCGCGCGCTCAGGAAGTGGTGTGCCGGCTCGGCCAGCCCCTGGGCATGGGCGAACACTCCGGCGTGTCGGCGACGCCGCCGAGGACGGCCGCGTTCTCGTCGTGGACCACCCCGTGCAGCGGACAGCCGCCCATGAGGAGCGGCCCGTAGCGGAGACCGCTCGGTCCGAGGCCGCCACCGAGGTCGTCGACCAGGGCGCGGAGGGGCTCTCCGTGCACTCCGGCCGACAGCAGGCCGAGCAGGATGAAGCCGCGGTCGCGGGCAGCCGGCTGTCATCCCGGCGTCGAGCACCTGGTGGAGGCCGTCGAGCCGGCCACGGGCGGTCCAGGGGGCGGGTCAGCTGTCGAAGCGGGCTGCGAGCCCGTCCAGGACGATGCCCAGGTGCCGCTCGAACCGCTGGTCGCCGTCGTCGCGCAGGTGGCCGGCCTCTTTGACCAGCGGGACGTCCGGCCCCAGCCACGCATCGCGCTGGTCGATCGAGTAGCGCGACGGGTCGGTCCCGGCCGACTGCCGCTGTTCCTGTTCCTCGATGACGAAACCGACGACGAAGGCGACGGCCAGGTCGATGGCGTCGTCGGCATCGGCAAGGCCGACTCCTTGCGCGGTCCAGCGCGCGAGCCACGGTTCCTTCATCCGGACCACGTCGGGGTCGGCGATGCGCGTACCGCTGAAGATACGGGCCCCGTCCCGGTGGAGCAGGAACTCCGAGCGCAGGATCCGCGCGTAGGCGGCGAGGTCCTCGCGCCAGCCGTCGGCCGGTGGGAGGGCCGACACCGCGGTGGTGACGCGCCGCATGACGGCGGTGCTCATCTCGTCGAGGAGTTCCTGCTTGTTGCGCATGTGCCAGTACAGGGCGGGCGGGCGCACCTCGAGCCGGGCGGCGAGCGCGCGGACCGTGAGGCCGTCCAAGCCTTTGTCGTCGAGCAGGCTCAGTGCCGCTGTCACGATCTGTTCCCGAGTGATCCCCTTGGCCATGTTGACAGCTTAACAAAGTTCAGGCAGTCTGACCGCACCAAGAACTTAACTTAGTTAAGGACATTCTGATGCGCGCTGCAATCGTCAACGGCCCCGGGGCAACGCCCGTCTGCGCCGAGTTCCCCGACCCCGAGCCGAAGCCGGGGCAGGAGCCGCTCCACCTGGTCGGAGCGGGTCTGCACCATGTCGTGCGCGGGCTGGCATCCGGTCGGCACTACGGCAGCGCCCACGCCTACCCGCTGGTGCCAGGTGTGGACGCGGTGGCCCGTACCGCCGGCGGGAGCCTGGTCTACACGGGCTTCGCCCGTGCGCCCTGGGGCACGATGGCCGAGCGGCTGGTCACGCCGTTCGAGCTGGAGCTGCCGGCCGGGGCCGACCCCCTCGCCGTGGCTGCCGGGATGAACCCGGGCCTGTCCGGCTGGATGGTTCTGACCGCCCGGCGCAAGGAAGCGGGCCGACTCGGCACCGTGCTGGTGCTGGGGGCGACCGGCATGTCCGGCGCCCTGGCGGTGCGGGCTGCGCTGGCACTCGGCGCGGACCGGGTGGTGGCCGCCGGTCGGAACCCGGAGGCGCTGGAGCTACTGCAGGGGCTGGGCGCTCTGCCGGTCTCGCTCGACCACGACGGCCCCGACGCCCTGGCCGCCGCTCTGGCCACGGCCGTCGACCAGGCCCCGCCCACGCTCGTGCTCGACTTCCTCTGGGGCGCGGTCGCCGAAGCAGCCTTCGCCGCCCTGGCCCGTGGCGGCATGAGCGAGGACGCCCCCGAGGTGGCGTACGTGCAGATCGGCTCGCTCGCCGGGGCGCGGGCCGCCGTGCCCGCCGCGCTGCTGCGCAGCCGCCGTATCCGGGTCACGGGCAGCGGCATCGGTTCGGTCTCCAAGGCCGAGCTGCTCGCAGAGGCCCCCGCGGTCATGGCGCACTTCGCCGACGAGACCTTCCAGGCCCCCTACACCGCCTACCCGCTCGACCGGGTCGGCGAAGCCTGGGCACACCAGGGGCGGACCCGCGCCGTCGTCGTCCCGGACTGATCGACCCCGGAGCCGCGCATCCGATGGCTCCGGGCAATCCCGAATCGGCAAGGCGAAGGAGAGCACCATGCAGAAGCGAGCACTGGTCGTGGGACTCGGGATCGCGGGCATGTCCGCGGCGATCGGGTTGCGTGCGGCCGGATGGACCCCGGTGATCGTCGAACGGGCGCCCGAACGACGGCGGGGCGGGTACTTCATCGGACTGCTGCCCGACGGCAGACAGGCCGCCGTCGACCTGGGCATCAGCGAGGACCTGCACGTCCGCAACCCTCCCGACGCCGGTAAGGCGTGGGAGGTGGACCGTGACGGGAGGTCGGCGCCGGGGCTGGGATTCCTGCACCAGCCCGGCCGGCCCGCAGCGGTGGTCCGCGGCGACATCGAGGCCGCGCTCTGGCAGAGCATCGCCGGGGCCGGCGGTGAGCCTGTCGAGGTGCGATTCTCCACGGCGCCCACCGAGATCGACGACGGCGCCGACGACGTCGGGGTGGTGCTCGAGGACGTCGGAGCCGGCCGCGAGTACCGTGAGCGCTTCGACCTGGTGGTGGGCGCCGACGGGATGCGCTCCAGCGTGCGTCGCATGGTCTTCGGCCCGCACGAGGAGTACATGACGAACTGGGACGCGATGATCTGCGCCTTCCAGCTCGACGGGCAGGTGCCGTCCTATGGTGCGCAGGACAGCGTCATCAGTGCCCGCGCAGGGCGTGCGGCCTGGGTGTTCGGGCTGGCCGACCGGGCCCCCACCGCGCTGCTGACCTACCGCACCGCTGACATCGCCGAGCAGTTCACCGGGGACCGGATCGAGCGGCTGCGATCGGTCTTCTCCGGAATGGACGACCCGGTCGTGCGGCACGTCCTGGACGGGCTCGAACGGGCTCCGGAGTTCGTCTTCGACTCGGTGCACCAGGTCAGGATGCCCCGATGGAGCGAGGGCCGGACCGTGTTGGTGGGCGACGCGGCCTGGTGCCTGAACCTGTACTCGGGCATGGGCGCGACCAGCGCCCTGCGCGGCGGCGACGCGCTCGGCAGGGCCCTGCGGGACAACCCGGCCGACCTGCGTGCCGCACTGACCGCCTGGGAGGCGGGGCTGCGTCCCTCGATCCGGGTCCACCAGCGCACCGCACGGATCAAGCAGCAGATGTTCGTCCCCTCCGGCCGGGTCGCCGAGGTGCTTCGCTCGTTCATCCTGCGGTTCGGCGGCGCCCTGCGTCGGCGAAAGCTCGAGAAGGAACGTGCCGCCGCCCCGGTCGGCAGCGGTGCACCGGTGTAGACCGCGGTCCACGACGGCGACGGCGCAGCGGACCGGACCGGCCCGCTCCCGTGCGGACCGGTCGACCAGGTCTGGTGTCGAGACCTGGCCACCGGATCGAGCAGGGGGGCCATGACCGCCGTCTTCGTGCACGGGGCCCGCACCGCCCGGTCGGACGGCCTCGGCCACTGGTGGATGCCGCAGGATCCGGCGGCCGAGGCCGAGGCCACGTGCTCCTTCTGCCCCTTCCACGATTCCTGACCGCCATGTCGTCGGACCCGGTCAGGCCTTCGTGCGGCAGCGCCCCACCGCATGGTCCTAGCCGACGCCCCTTCCCCAACGAAGGAGTTCTGTGGAGAACGACATGAGCACCCCTGCGCCATCGCACAGAGCGCCGCATACGCACTGGAGCCCGCGGTTGGGCGTGCAGATCGTGGCCCTGCTTCTGGCGAACATCGTGGCGGACACGGTCATCGTGGCCCCGCTGCTGGTCCTGCCCCAGGTGCTCGACCACTTCGACACCACCCAGGCGGCCTGGATCAGCTCGAGCGCCATGCTGGCCGGAGCGATGTGGGCGCCGTTGTTCGGCAAGAGCGCCGACGTCCACGGCAAACGCACGATGCTCACGGTCGTACTGCTCATCGCCTGCGGTGGTGCGCTGGTCTGCGTGGCCGCCCCCAACCTCTGGGTCTTCGTCCTGGGCCGGATGATGCAGGGCGCCGCCGTGGCTGCGGTCTTCCTCACCGCCGCCATCGTCCGCGACCTGTGCGCACCGAAGGTCGCGATGCCCGCCGTGGGGGCGGTCACCACGGGGGCCGGATGTCTGGGAATCGGGTTGACCTTCCTGATCGAGGCCATGGCGGGGCAGTTCGGCTTCAAGGCGGTCTTCGCGGCCTCGTCCCTGCTCGCGATCCTCGCAGTCGTCTGCATCCGCGCCGTGGTTCCCGATCACGGTGTCAGGACACCGGGACGCGTCGACGTGGTCGGGGCCCTGCTGCTCGGCGGCGGCCTGACCGCTGTGCTCGGGTACATCAGCCTCGGCTCCGACATCGGGTGGTTCAGCGCGGGGGCGCTCGCCCTGTTCGGCGTCGGAGCGGCGCTGCTGGCCAGGTGGTTCCTGGTGTCCAGCCGGATACCCGAGCCCGTGATCGACGTCAGGAACCTGGGGCGGCCGTTGCTGCTCACCCTCCTGGTCGTCGTGCTCGGCAGCGGTGCGGTGCAGAGCATGGACCAGCTCCTGAGTCTCGTCGCGCAGGTCTCGCCCGACCAGCAGCTCGGCTACGGCCTCGACGCGGCGGGGTCGCTGAGTCTGCTGTTCGGCGTCCCTGGCGTCGGGATCATCGTCGGTGGTCTGGTTTCGGGCTGGGTGGCCGCACGCTTCGACCCCTCCGTCGCCCTGGCCGGAGGCGTCCTGCTGGGAGTCGCGGGCGCCATCGGGATGTTCGCGGGTGTGGCCTCGTTCCCCGCCGCCCTCTGTTTCGGCGTGCTGCTCAACGTCAGCATGGGGGCTCTGACGGCCTCCGGGTTCAACATGGCCGGCGAGCTCACGCCACCGGAGCGTCAGGGCGTGATCGCCAGTATGGTCACCGTCACCAGCGCGATCGGCTCGGTCGCCATGAGTTTCGTCGGCGCCGCCGTGCTGTCCTCGACCGCGGTCGTCGTCGACGGGACCACGGTGAACTCCGCCACCGGGGTGTTCGGCTACATCGCCATCTCCGCGGGGGTCTTCCTGGTCGCCACGGTCCCCGCCTGCCTGCTGCTGGCACAACGGCTCCGTGCGGCGCGCGCCCCCGTCCCCCGGGGCGCTCCCGGTGACGGATGACGTCGGGGCGGCCCCCGCCGTGCGAGGACCTCGGGTACCGGGGCATGCCGTCACGTTCACGGGGTGCGCCGGGAGGTGGTCGAAGCCATGTTCCCTCGACCACGCCGGGGGTTCCTGAGCGGTGAGGTCTTCAGCGGCCTCGGGAGTCCCATGGGCCTGCGGGGGAGCATCACCGCGCCTGAGACGCTCGACCCCGTGGAAATCTGTCGTGCCCCGAGCCGCAAGGGCTACGAGAACCGGCGCGGAAGCGGCCCGGATGCCGTCGCCCCGTTTCGCGAGGGGCGGAAACAGCGGTGGCTTCGTCTTCCGCCGGAGGCGGAAACCCGCTGACCTGTGCGGATATGGTTTCTCTCCGGGGCCGCGAAGATCATTTATGTGAGATCCAATACCCCTTTGCCGGAGGAGGAGGTTTCTCGAAAAACTGCCTACACCCCGGCCTGTGGTTTCCCGAAGTCGGCGCTTCTCTTCGGGTGGTTGCGCCGGGGGTCGGGGATTCCTGTCATCTTGACGCGTGTCACAGGGGGTAGTAATTTTACGAGAAGTCTTCGCCCGGGATCGGTGGAAAAGAAAATCCCTCTCCGCATTGCTCTCCCGGTGGCGCATTTTTCTTTTGTTCCGGCCGGTGTCGATGTTCGGGCGACGTCGGTGTTCGGAGGCGCGGTGCTCGGGCGGTCGCATGTACGAACGGGGCCGTGTCCGGCTGTGGGTTCCTGGCTCGGAGGGAAGGCATGACTGTCGTTGGTACAGGGGCCAGGGTCCTGGGCGGGGGCGGCCTTCATGCCTGCCTGCTTCTCCTGTTTCCTTGGAGCATATCCTCCGACGTGCGCCCCACGATGGCGTTCGCCGCTTTGTCGGCGGCCTATGGGGCACTGCTCCTGATGACGACTCTCCCGAGTCTTGTCGCGTTCGCCATCGAGGTCAGGAGGAGAATTCCCAGGGGCGGCTCGCGGGAATGCAGGGCGACCAGGGCAATCTCCGCCTCCGTGGCCGGGTTATTCTACTTCGCCCTGCCGTTCTCCCTCGTTTTCACCGAGGGATTCACTGCCCTGAACGCGGCGGTGTCCGTGATGGGATTCGCCGTCGGCTTCCTCCTGCACAGGATGTTCTTGCGGCTCAGCTTCGAGGGGTCGTCGCGTACAGCCCTCTTCCCCCTTCTCGCACTGGCGGCCCCCTTCCCGCTTCTCCTGCTGAGGGCATGGCCGTTCTAGCGCTCAGCCCGGAACCCCGTGCCCCGCGGTTCGGTGAGCCGATGGGGCCGAGTCCCCGGGGAGAACGCACGGGTCCGGCGCACAGGGGTGGGGCCCCGCGCGGGGGTGCGCGGGGCCCCGAGGGGGGCGCGGGGGTCCGGTCAGTGGACGAAGAAGCCGTCGAAGCGGCCTCCCTCGCAGATCAGGCCGCTGGGGGAGTCCTCGCTCTCCTCGACGACGCCTCCGCCCTCCACGCACATCTCCTCCGTGATGTACTCGGCCCCGGGGGGCGGTGGCGGTGCGGCCGCCGCGGGGGCGGCCGACGCCGTGAGGGCGGCGGCGGTCAGGGCGAGGGCGGCGAAGAGGATGCGCATCGGTTTCCTCTGAGCGTGTCGAGCGGGGTGCCTACGCCACAGGGATCCCCCGCTCCCGGGCCTGAAAACCCTGTGAACTGCTGAGACGCGAAGACGGGCGCGGCATATCGCCACCAAGGGCCACGAGTCGCCCCCGACCTGGTGGCCAGGTCGGCGGCGGCAGCCGGGCGCCCCACGGGGCGGAGGGCCCCGGACCGGTCCCGGTGCGCGTGATCTCGTCACGGGTTCCCGAGGGGACGTGTCGTGACGACCCTCACGGCACCGGCCTGGGACGATGTTGTACGTTGGGGTCGAGACCCGCTCCTCGGGTCAGCGGACGAGGGAGCCGTACCCGCGCCACGACAAGACGGCCTCGAAAGGGGCTTGTCCATGGCATGGTTCGTTCTCGTCGTCTCCGGGGTACTGGAGGCCGTCTGGGCCACCGCCCTGGGCGCGTCGAAGGGTTTCTCCCGATGGCGCCCCACAGTCCTGTTCGCCGTCGCCCTGGTCGCGAGCATGGCGGGTCTGGCCTGGGCCATGACCTCGCTGCCGACCGGCACGGCCTACGCCGTCTGGGTGGGCATCGGCGCCACGCTCACCGTCCTGTGGGGGTTCCTCACCGGCAAGGACCGCGCCACCTGGGGCAAGTCCCTGCTCCTGGTGCTGCTCATCGGTTCGATCATCGGTCTCAAGGCGGTGAGCTGACATGCCGTGGATCATCCTGCTCATCAGCGCGGTGTTCGAGGCCGTGTGGGCCACCGCCCTGGGCATGTCCGACGGGTTCAGCGAACCCGGCCCGACCGTCGTGTTCCTCGTGGCACTGGCGATCAGCATGGTCGGCCTGGGCTGGGCGGCCAAGCACATCCCCATCGGCACCGCCTACGCGGTCTGGGTCGGCCTCGGCGCGGCGCTGACCGTGTTCTACGCGATGTTCACCGGCGGAGAGAGCGTCTCGGCGCTCAAGATCGTCTTCCTCGCCGGGATCATCGCCGCGGTCGTGGGCCTGAAGCTGGTACCGGAGAAGTCCGCACCGGCCCCCGAGTAGCCTCCGGGGCCGCGGGACACGTCGGAGGCCCCCGGCGCGACGTCGTGTCGCGCCGGGGGCCTCTCCGCGTGCGGAAGGCCCGTCGCGGCCCGGCGGCCCCAAGGGCGCCTCAGGCGGCGAAGGAGGCCAGGAGGTGGCTGACCAGCCGCTGCGCGCGGCGGTGGGGTTCGGCGGACGCGGCCAGACCGCCGACCGCCTCGAACAGCATCTCCACGTCGTCGGTGGTGATCCCGGCCCGCACGACCCCGGCCCCCCGGGCGCGGTCCAGCACCGCCGCCAGCTTCTCCCGGCCCTCGCGGGCGTGCCGTTCGGCGTGGGAGGGGAACCGTGCCGCGAACTCCGGTGAGCACACACGGCCCTCCACCTGGAGGATGGAGCAGCGCCGCAGCGCGTACTCCATGCCGCGCCAGGGGTCGGCATGGGCCAGGGCCGCGTCGAACACCTTCCCGTACTGCGCGGCCGAGTCCGCGAAGAGCTCCATGACCAGGGCGTCCTTGGTGGGAAAACGCCGGTAGAGCGTGGCCGTGCCCACCCCGGAGCGCCGGGCGACGACCGCCATCGGCAGGTCCAGGCCGCGCTCGCGGAAGCACTCGTGGGCGGCCCGCAGGATGCGTCGGCGGTTGTCCTCGGCGTCGCGCCGCATCGGCGGCAGCGCCGGGCGGTCCCGGTCCGTGGCCGGCGCCGGTGCGCCGATCCGAGAAGTCCCCATGTCCCCGTCTCTCACTTGTGTCCCCGGGGCCATCACGGCGCGGCCCCGGTGCGTTGGTCGGGGAGTCGGCACAGGCCGCGCACCGCCCCCGGCGTTCGTAGCGGGGAACCGCGGTGCGCTGCCGGCCATTCCCGTCAACGAGGAGAGGTTCACCGTGAACACCATGCGCGCTGTCCGCTACGAGCGGTTCGGTCCGCCCGACGTCCTGACGATCGACCGGGTGCCCGTCCCCGAACCGGGGCCGGGGGAGGTGCTCGTGCGGGTCCACGCCGCGAGCGTGGGCGGAGGGGAGACCGAGATCCGCGCGGGCAGCCTCCGCCGGGTCATGGGTTCGCGCATGCCCCGCGGCCTCGGCGTCGACTTCTCGGGGAGGGTGTCGGGCGTGGGACCCGGGGTCGACCCCGCGCGGGTGGGGGAGGAGGTGCTGGGAATCCTTCCGCACATGGGGTTCGGGAGCACGGCCGACTTCGTCGCGGTCCCGCAGGAGAGGGTCGTGGCGGCCCCGGCCGGCCTCGACCCGGCCGGGGCGGCGGCGCTCCCGGCCTCGGGGACCACGGTCCTGACCGCCCTGGTGGAGAAGGCGCGCCTGCGCGAGGGGGAGCGGCTGCTGGTGCGCGGGGCCTCCGGAGGGGTCGGCAGCACGGCGGTGCAGGTCGGCCGGGCCCTGGGGGCGCACGTCACCGGCCTGGCCGGGCGGCGCAACCTCGACTGGGTCCGCGACCTGGGCGCCCACGAGGTGTTCGACCACCGTGAGACCGGGCCCGCGGACCTGGGCCGGTTCGACGTCGTCCTCGACGTGGTGGGCTCCGAGCCGGGCGCCTACCGGAGGCTGCGCGCCCCGGGGGGCCGCTACCTCCCGCTGGCCATCGACCCCCGGCGCCCCCTGAGGTCGACCGCCGACACCCTCTGGTCCGCCGCGGTGGGCCGCCGCAAAGTCCTGCCCTTCAGCAACAACCCCTCACGCGAGGACCTGACCGAACTCGTCCGGTACGTCGAGTCGGGCCGCCTCGTGCCCGTGGTGGACGAGGTGTTCCCGGTGGAGAGGGTGCGTGATGCCCACCGGAGGGTGGAGAAGGGCGGGCTGCGCGGCAAGGTCGTGGTGTCGATGGGCGAGGACCCCGGCCCGCGGGGCTGACGGGCCGGTCCCGGGCGGGCCCGGCCCGCCCGGGACCGCCCGCGCCGCGGCTCCCGGGGCGACGCCCCGCCCCGGACCCGTTCCGGGGCGGGCGGGTCGACGGCGGCGTCAGCGCCCGGCCGTGTCCGGGAACGGGCCGGACAACCGCGACCGTCCCACCGCGAGGTAGAAGGGGGAGGGCACGACCGGGGCCCGTCCGCGCAGGAGGCGGCGCAGGTTGAAGGCGGGCCACTTCGGAGCGGCCCTGACGGCCGTGTACGTCAGCACGGCGCCGTCCGCTCCCTCCAGGGCGTGCAGCGCCGGACCGTAGACGCCGCGCGCCATCCACGCGGGAACGTCCGGCCTGTCCGTGTCCAGCACCCGGACCGGGGCCGTCCAGTCGGCGCGGACGGGGCTCGGCTCGGGGGCCGTGGCGACCCAGAGGCCCTGGTCGGGGAAGCGCGGAGTGTTGTGCAGGTTCGCCCCCCTCGCCAGCACCATGACCCAGCGGTCGCCCACGCGGTGGACGGCGTTGTCGAAGAAGCCCTCGTCGGGACCGGCGAAGACCCGCGGGGCCGACCACGCGATCCCGTCGGCGCTCTCGGCGACCCTGAGCTCGTAGTCGGGCAGCTCGCCCGGTCCGATCTCGTTCGGGTCGGCCTGGAACCACATCACGTAGCGGCCCCGGTGGTGGACGACGAGCGGTTCGAGCACGCTCGTCCGCGGTGCGGTGCCGCGCAGGACGGGCTCGTCGCGGCGCTCCCACCGCCCCCCGCGCTGCTCCAGGACCCCGATCGCGTAGCCGCTCCGTGGGCCGTACTGCCTGGCCGTCGCGCGACCGGTGTAGTAGATGCGCGCGGGTCGGCCGTCGACGGCGGGCACGTACGAGGGCGTGTGCATCCCCGCGCGGTCCCACCCGTCGCGGGGAGGGTCCGCGACGACCGGCCTCGCCCGGCCGCGCGCGTCGGCGTCGATCAGCCACCGCTCGGAGCCCATGCCCCCGCCGGGGGTCGGACGGGCCAGGTAGATCCGGTTGCGGAACGTCGTGGAGAAGCCGCCCAGGAACATCGTCGCGACACCGTCGACCATGTGGAGGTCCGGGTCGCCGACGCCGAGCAGGCCGCGCGGCATCGGCCCGTCGACCATGTCCCACAGCGCCGTCGCCCGACCTGGTCCGTCGATGGAGAACACGTCTACCTCCGGGAATCGAACACGCCGAACGGCGCGGACTCCCCCGGGGCTCAGGTAGGTCGTTGCCCCGAGGCTAACAGCGCCGAGCGGCGGGGTACAGGGGGCGGAGCGCCTCCCGGGGGACCGCTGGAGCGGGGGCTCACGGCGGCCGAGGGCACCGGCCGGACGCGTCGGCCCCACACCCTAGGCTGGGCCGGTGAGCGAACCGATCATCGTGGCCCGTGGTGTGGATGTGGAACTGGGCGGCGTCCCGGTCCTGAGCGGGGTCGACCTCACGGTCGAGCCCGGGGAGGTGGTGGCGGTGCTCGGCGCCAACGGCGTCGGGAAGACCACCCTGCTGCGCTGCCTCGCGGGGCTGCAGCGCGCCTCGGGCAGCGTGAGCGTGCTGGGCCGACCGCCCGTGGACGAGCCCGGCTTCTGGCGCGAGGTCGCCCTGGTCGGCGACGAGCCCACCTGGTACCCCGGGCTGTCCGTGCGGGAGCACCTGGAGCTGATGCGCGGCGTGCACGGACCGGGGCGGCTGGAGGTGGGGGCGGCCCTGGACCTGTTCGAGCTGGGCGGCTGCGCCGACCGGGCCCCGTCGTCGCTGTCGACCGGGCAGCGCCAGCGGCTGTCCCTGGCCATGGCGCTGCTGCGCCCCAGCAGGCTGCTGCTGCTGGACGAGCCGGAGCGCGGGCTCGACGCGGCCTTCCGGGAACGGCTCGCGGGGCTGCTCGCCGTCTACGCCGACGACGGCGGGACGGTGGTCATGGTGACGCACGACCCCCGGTTCGCCGAGGACGCCCGGCACATCGCCCTGGAGGCCGCCGCGTGAACGGCGTGGCGCAGGTCCGGGCGTTGGTACGGGCCGGGGACCGCGGCCGCCGCACCTGGTCCGACCGGTACATCACCCTGTTCGGCCTGGGACTGCTGGTGGTCCTCGCGGCCCCGGCGGTCGGCCGGGCGGTGTCGGAGGTGCCCGCCGGAGTCGACCCGGCGCGGGCGGGCGCGGGCCTGGCCCTGGTCGCGCTGCTGCTGGCCGGCGCGCTGGTCCTCGCGCGCGGGCTCGGGCCCGTGGCGGTGTCGGCCGCGGACGCGGCGTGGCTGCTGCTCTCGCCGCTGCCGCGCCGGAGCGTGCTGACCCGCACGGCGGTGGTCCTGGCCGCGCTGTGCGCCGCGTTCGGCGCTGTCCTCGGCCTGGTGCTGTTGAGCGCCCTCGGTGCCTCCGACGAGCTGACGCTGCGGCTGTTCGCGTCCCTGGTCACGGGCGTCGCGTGGACGCTGGGCGGCACGGCTGCGGCCGTCCTGGCCCAGGCGTTCCAGCCCTGGGACGGTCGGCTGGTCGCGACGGTGGCCGTCCTCGTGGTCGCGGGGGCCGCCGCGGTGGTCATGAGCGCCGGACCCGGGCAGAGCGTGCTCACCGGCATCGCGTCGGCGCCCCCGGCGGCGTGGACGGCGACGGCCACCGCGTCCGCCGCCGTGGCCGCCGGCCTCACGGCACGGGCCTGGGCGGCCCTCGCGCGCATCCCGGCCCGCGCGGTGCTGGAGGCCTCGCGGCGGGTGGGGTTCGCGGCGGGCGCGTTCGTCGTCATGGACCCGGGTTCGCTGACCCTGGTCGCCGAGGACGCCCACTGGCGGTCGAGGGTCCTGAGGTCGCGCCCGTGGCCGTCGCGGCTGCGCGGCGCGGCGGCGGTGGCCTGGCTGGACTGGCGGCGGCTGGCGCGGCGGCCGGGACGGCTCGCGCTGATGGCGGCCGCGGCCGCCCTGCCCGTGCTGGCGGAGCGTGCGGGCGGCGGCGCGACGGCGGTGCTCGCCGTGCTCGCCGCGGGTGCGCTCGCGGTCGCCGCGGCGGGGACCGCCGGGGCGCGCCGGGACGCCGGGGACGCCTCGCTCGCGCGGCTGCTGGGCACGGGCCCGCGCGCGCTCCTCGCTGCGCGGTCGGTGCTGCCCGCCCTGCTCGGCGGCTCCTGGCTGGCCCTCGCGCTGGCGGGACTGGACGTCGCGGGCGACGGCGCCGGACTCTGGCCCCTGGGACTGCTGTGCGCGCCGGCGCTGGCGGCGGGGGCGCTGCGGATGGCGCGCCGCAGTCCCATCGAGCACGCGATGCCGGCCGTGGACACGCCCCTGGGCCCGGTGCCGCTCGGTCCGCTGGTGTGGGCGCTGGCCGGGGCCGACGTCGCCGTGCTCGGATGCCTGCCCGCGCTCGTGGCGGTCGCCGCCGGGGTGACCGGGCCGCTGTTCGCGGCGCAGGCGGTGTGGGGCGCGGCGGTGCTGGCGGCCTACTGCGCCGCCCCGGGGCGGGCGTAGGGGCGCCGCCCCGGGCCGCCCCGGGCCGCGCCGGTCCGGGGCCCGCACGGCGGCCGGACCGGCGGGTCAGCTTCTGGAGGCCATGTCCTGGATGCCGATGGCGGCCAGGAGATCGAGCCTGTTCCTGGCGTCCGCGTCGCGCGGGGTGTCCACCACGATGCGGAGGTTCGTGCTCTGGGTGGTGAGCACATCGGATTCGATGGCGATGTCCCCCACGTCCGGATGGGCGACGATCTTGTGCGCGCCCTGGTGGTCGCCCACGGACCGGAGCGCCCAGAGCTCACGGAACCGGTGACCGCGGTTCAGCCTGGCGACCAGCGCCCTGACGTCGGGGTCGTCCGGGTACCGGCTCGTCGTGGCGCGCAGGTCGGCGACCAGCGACTCCTCGAACGCGGCCCGCTCCCCGGGGGTCTGCCGGATCCGGGTCGCCCCGCCCTCGAACTGGGAGAGCAGGGCGTTGCGCTCGTCCTCGCCCTGCCTGGTGGGATCGCCGAAGGTCGCCGCGAACAGCGGGTTCCAGTGCAACAGCTGCCAGGCGGCGTCGCACACCGCCACCGGGCTGTCGGCGAGCCGCTCCACGATCCGGTGCACGCCGGCGGGGACCAGCCGGGGAACACGGTCAGGGTCCGCGGCGTGGCCGGCCAGGCGCAGGAGATGGGCCTGTTCGTCGTCGGACAGCCGGAGGGCGCGGGCGAGCGCCGAGCAGACCTGTGCCGACGGCGTCGCCGCCCGGCCCTGTTCGAGCCGCACCACGTACTCGACGGAGATCCCGGCCAGGTGCGCCAGTTCGCCCCGCCGCAAGCCGGCGACCCGCCGGGGGGAGTGGTGGGGCAGTCCGACGGCGCCGGGGTCGAGCCGATCCCGCCAGGACCGCAGTGCGACACCGAGTTCGTTCATGGCGGCCATCCTCCCGCATACCCGGCCGCCGTGCGTGGTACCGGCTGTACCAGGAAGGCCTGTGGCTTCCACGGGACCCGCCCGCAGGCCCACCATCGATCCCATGGACAACACACCTGACCGCTATGTCACCGTGCTCCTGGAGGTCCGGGCGAAGCCCGGCAGGGAGGACGAGCTGAAGGCGTTCATCGCCGGCACCGTCACCGCGTCCCGCAACGACCCGGGCAACATCGACTACGAGCCCCACGAGGTGGAGGGCAGGCCGGGCACCTTCGTCGTCTTCGAGCGCTGGGACACGCACGAGGCCTTCGAGGGCCACCTGAAGGCCCCCCGGCGCCGGGAGCTGGCGCCCCGGCTCATGGAGCTGCTGGACGGGGAGGCCGACGACGGGGTCCGCTTCCTGCGGCCGTTCCGTCCGGCGGAGTAGGGGATCCGGCCGCCGGGCGGGAACGCCCGTCGGCCGTCCCGCCCGCGTCCCCCCGCGCGGTCCCCCGCGCACGCGGCGCACACCGGATCGACCTGCGACACAGCCATTGACGGAGAACGGGAACTGGCATGGACATCTTTCTCACCGGCGGCAGCGGTTTCGTCGGACAGCACACCATCACCCGCCTGATCGCCGACGGCCACGCCGTGTGGGCGCTGGCCCGCAGCCCCGAGGCAGCGCAGCGGGTGGAGCGGGCCGGGGCGACGCCCGTCCCCGGCGACCTCGCCGACCTGCGCGGGCCGGATCACCGCTCCGGCGGCGCTCCCACGGGAACGCCGCGCCCGGCGCCGGACTGGCTGGCCGTCCTGGACCGGTGCGGAGCGGTGATCCACTCGGCCGCCCGCATGGAGTTCTGGGGGCCGGACGCCGGGTTCGAGCGGGACAACCACCGGCCGACCGTCGCCCTGTTCAGCGCCGCGGCCTCCGCCGGCGTCGAACGGTTCGTGCTCATCAGCGCCGCCGCCGTGTCGACCGACCGGCGCCGCACGCCCGAGGTGGTCTCCGAGGAGACGCCGACCGGTCGGCCGATCATCGCGTACGGGCGGGTCAAGCTCGCGACCGAGCGGGCCCTGGCGCGCACCGCCACACCGGGGATGACGCTGGTCACGCTGCGCCCGCCGTTCATCTGGGGAAGGGGGATGACCACGCTGCGCGACTCGGCGGCCGCGGCCGCCGCCGGACAGTTCGCCTGGATCGACGGCGGGCGCCACGTCATGGACTTCGTCCACGTCGACAACCTCGCGGCCGCGACGGCGGCCGCGCTGAGCCGTGGCCGCGACCGCGGGGTCTACTACGTCACCGACGGCGCTCCGATGCCGATCCGGGACTTCTTCACCCAGGTCCTGGAGACCGCGGGCGCCGATGTCAGCGGCGCCCGCAGCGTCCCGCTCGCGGTCGCCTCGCCGGTCGCCGGGGTCCTCGACCGGACATGGCGGCTGCTGCGCCGCCCCACCCCGCCGCCGCTGTACGACTGGATGATCGCCATCATGGGGCGCGACCGCAGCTACGACATCACCCGGGCCCGCGCCGAGCTGGACTACCGGCCGGGCGTGAGCTTCTCGGCCGGACTGGACGGTCTGCGCGCGTCCGTCCGGTAGCCACCGCGCCGTCCCGCTCCCCGCGCACGGGCGCGGTCCGCGACGCCCGGCACGGCGCAGGCGCTCCCCCGCGGGGGTGCCGGGGGCACCCGCGCCCGGGGCCCCGGCGTTCCGGCACGCCGTGCCGGGGGCGCGGGTCCGCCGAGCCGGGGCTTCTTCACCCCGGTCCTGGAGACCGCGGGCACCGATGTCAGCCGCGCCTGCCGCCGCGGGCCGTCCGTGATCCGCCGCCGCATCACCGCCCGCGGGCAGGTCGGCCCGGGGGCCGGCGGCGGTCACCGGGCGCGGCGCTCACCGGTTCCTCCGCGCGTGGCCGAGGGCGAGCACGCAGGCCGCGAACCCCGCGGCGACGAGCGCGACCAGGACGACCGCCGCGAGCGGCCCCTCGGTGGGGGCGGTCCCGGCCTCCACCTGGCGCGCGGCGTCGATGACGTACGTGAGCGGGTTGACCGTCGCGATCGCCCGCATCCAGCCGGAGAGCTCCTCCACGGGGGCGAACACGCCCGTGAAGAGCGCGTTGGACTGGGGCGTCAGCCCGATCAGGCGGCGCGCCTCCCGGGTATGGGCCACGACGTCGCGGCCCTCCACCACGACCGTTCCCGAGGTCGGCGTGCGCAGGGTCGAGACGATCTCCAGCAGTGTGGACTTCCCCGCCCCGTTGGGGCCGAGGACGACCGTGCGGCTGCCCCGCCGGACCTCGAGGGAGACGCCGGTGAGGACCGGGTGCTTCCCGTAGGACTTCCTGAGGCCGGTCACCGCGACCGAGGTGTGTTCGAGCATGGGCATCAATCTACCTACCGTTAGGTAGGGCGGCAAGCCCGATGTCTTCCGGCCGGGGGCGCCATAGCGTTCGTTTTCCATCCATTGCAATGTATGGCACGGAGATGTTGCGTTAGATTCAAAACCAAAGCAACGATTTCACGGAAACTGCCTGCGGATATGGGCTTTTCTCGCAACGAAGATGTTGCCTACTATGCGAATGCAACGTAGCTTTTCCTTCATCGGAAACAGCGGGTCGCAAGGATCCGCCGCACGAGGAGGACAAACACGATGCACACGTTCACCACCCCCGCCCCCGTCACCGCCGTCCTGGACGTCCCCGGTGCCCACATCGGCCTCACCGCCGCCGACCGCGCCGACACCACCGTCGAGGTCCTGCCCGCCGACCCCGCCAGGAGCCGCGACGTCAAGGCCGCCGAGCGCACCGCCGTGGACCTCGCCGACGGGGTCCTGAGCATCCGGACCGCGCCCGCCGAGAACCGGATCCTGGGCGACACCGGCTCCGTTCGGGTCGCCGTCCACCTGCCCGCCGGCTCGGCCCTGCGGGCCAAGGCCGCCGACACCCGGCTGCACAGCACCGGACGCCTGGGCGAGGTCACCCTCGACGCCGCCCGCGCCACGGTCGAACTCGACCACACCGCCGAGGCCCGCCTCACCCTCCTGGCCGGCGACGTCTCACTGGCCCGCCTCGAAGGCTCCGCCCGGATCAGCACCTCCAAGGGCGACATCGCCGTCACCGAGGCCGTGCGCGGCACCGTCGAGCTGAGCACCGAGTCCGGAAGCATCTCGATCGGCGCAGCCCCCGGCGTCTCGGCCTCCCTGGACGCCGGCACCCCCTACGGCCGTATCCACAACGCCCTCAGGAACGACGGCGCCCCCGACCTGCACATCCGCGCCACCACCGCCCACGGCGACATCACCGCCCGCAGCCTGTAGCACGACCGAACCCGTCCCGTACCAGCAGTCGAAGGAGAACACCACCATGTCCGCCACCTCCACCGAGCAGGACCGCCCGGAACTCCAGAAGATCATCCAGGACATCCTCGGCCCCGGTTTCGTCGGGATCCAGATGCGCGTGAACGACGAGCGGGGGGAGTGGGTCGGCAGTGCCGGGGCCCGCGAACTGGGCTCACCGGAGAGGCCGCCGACCGACGGGCACTTCCGGATCGGCAGCAACACCAAGACCTTCACCGCGACCGTGGTGCTGCAGCTGGTGGCCGAGGGAAGACTCGGTCTGGAGGACCCGGTGGCCGACCACCTCCCCGGGTTCGGGCTGGACCGGCGGATCACGGTGCGGATGCTGCTGCAGCACACCAGCGGCATCTTCAACTTCACCGGCGAGCACTACGAGGACGGCACGGTCGTGCCCGGGATCACCTGGGCGGGCCGGGAGTGGGTGGAGAGCCGGTTCAGGACCTACCGGCCCGAGGAGCTGGTGGAGCTGTCGCTGTCCAGGCCGGCGCGGTTCGAGCCGGGCGAGGACTGGAGCTACGCCAACACCAACTACGTGCTGGCCAGGCTGCTGGTCGAGAAGGTCACCGGCCACTCGCTCGCCGAGGAGATGCGGCGTTCGATCCTGGGCCCCCTCGGGCTGACGGGGACCGTCGTGCCGACCACCGGGCCGGAGCTCCCCGAACCGCACGCCCACGCCTACTACCGGTACGAGGAGGACGGCGGGGAGAGGACGGTCGACGTCACCCGCCAGAACCCCTCGTGGATCTCCAGCGGCGGCGACATGGTCTCCACCACCCGGGACCTCCACGTGTTCGTCTCCGCGCTGGTGGGCGGCAGGCTCCTGCCCGCCCCGCTCCTGGCCGAGATGTGCGCGCCGCACCCCAAGGCGGGCTACGGCCTCGGGGTGTTCGTGCAGGAGGCCCCGGGCGGGGGCACCGTCATCACCCACAACGGAGGCATCGGGGGCTACGCGGCGCTGATGTACGCCGCGCCCGACGCGAGCCGGACCCTGACCGCTTCGCTGACCTACGTGGACGACGCCGGGCAGTCCCTGGCGGGGGCGTTCCAGGAGGTGACGCGGAAGCTCGTCGGGGAGGTCTTCGGCGGCGGGCGGGACGCCGCGGCGGGCCCGGCCCGGTAGACGGCTCCGGGGCCGTCGGCGGTGGGGGCCGGGGACGGTCGGGCCCCGCCGGGCGCTCACTCGTCCCGGACGGAGATCCCCGTGCTCGCGGCGAGGGCGGGGGCGAGCGCGATCAGCTGTCCCCGGGTGACGATCGCGCCGGACAGGGACTCGAAGCCCGACGTCAGGTCGAGGTCGACCGCCCCGCGCAGGTCCACCTCGCGCAGCTTCGCCCCGGCCAGGTGCACCTTCCGCAGGCTGGAGCCCGGGAAGGAGACCCGGGACAGGGACGCCCCGCCGAGGTCCACGTCGGTGAGGACGCAGTCCTCGAACACCACGTCGTCCATGCGCGAGGCCCTGAAGTTCACCCCGTCGAGCTTGCAGGAGGAGAAGACCACGCGCCGGACCTCGCAGTCGAAGGAGGCGGCCCCGGCGAACACGCTGTCCACGATGCTGCTGTCGAGCCAGACGGACTCCGCGATGTCGGTGCCCGTCACGCGTACCGTGTGCAGCCACACGTCGGTGAACCTGCACCGGCGCAGGCTCCCGCCGCTCCACCGGGCGGAGGTGAAGGCGCTCTCGATGAACCGGGCGCCGGTGAGGTGGACCCGGTCGAACCCGCCGCCGTCGAAGTGGACGGCCTCGTGGGGGTCGTCGTGCAGCTGCTCCATGCTGAAGGGGCGCAGGTCCTCGGCGTAGGGCAGGTCCGAGATCTCGGTGGGAACGGGGCGACCGGACACGGGGTCCTCTCCTGGAGCGGCCCCTGGCGGGCCGCGGGGCGGACACGGGCGCGAGGCGGGTTCGCACCCGACGCCACCGCGGTCTCCTGACCAGTGGAACCTACCACCGCGTCGAGCGGCGCCCCGGTCGGTCCGCCACGAGCGGTCGGGGACACCGACCGCGGCACCGGCCCCCGCCTGCCCGGGGCGGACGGAAGCAGGAGCACGCGGTGCCCGCCGAGGCGGGCCCGCCCGCGGGGCGGTTCACCCCTGCGCGGACCGGGCCCGCTCGACGGCTTCGGCCAAGCCCTGCTCCATGCGCTCCAACGAGGACAGGACCCCCTCGCGCTCGGAGCCGCCGAGGTCGCGGGTCACGCTCTGCTCCAGTTCCTCCCACACCCGCTCCACCTCGGCGCGCAGGGCCAGGCTGGCCGTGGTGGCCTCCACGAGGGTGACCCGTCCGTCGGTCGGGCTCGGCGTGCGCCTGGCGAAGCCGCCCTGTTCGAGCCGCTGGACGGTGCGGGTCATGGTCGCGGCCTCCGAGCCCAGGAGCCGTGCGAGGTCGCTCAGGCGCTGGGGTCCGCGTTCCCACAGCTGCATCAGCACCAGTTCCTGGGCCGGGTGCAGTCCCACGCGGCGCAGCAGCTGGCCGGCGAGCATGCGGTGCAGGCGGGCCACGCGCACGATCGCGTTGCTGACCGGTCCCAGCCGTTCGGTGGCCCCGGGCAGGGGGGTGGGCCCGCACTCACCGGAGTGCCCTGCGGGTGTGCTGCACATGAAGTCCCTCTCTCGAACGCACGGCTTTCGCGGCGCGGTTTCTTTGACCGGCCACTCAGTGGTGCGACCCTGTCTTTCCATTCTAGATTCTCTGTCTCGACGAACCAGGTCATGGGAATAATCCGCCTTCGGCAATGCTTTACTTGTCCGGACAACAAACTCTGCGGAGCATGATGTCCCCGGCTCTGCGGCAGGAGAAGGCGAGAAGGACATGACCACGGCGTTCGAGGCTCACGACCTGGCCGGCACCAAGCTGAGGAACCGGATCGTTATGGCGCCCATGACGCGCAGCCGGGCCCGGGAGCCGGAGCGGATCCCGACGGAGCTGACCGCCCGGTACTACGCCCAGCGCGCGAGCGCCGGCCTGATCGTCACCGAGGGCACCCAGCCCTCGGCCGTCGGACAGGGGTACACCAACACCCCCGGGCTGCACTCGGCCGAGCAGGTCCGGGCGTGGAGAGCGGTGACCGACGCGGTCCACGCCGAGGGCGGGGTGATCTTCGCCCAGCTGATGCACACGGGCCGGATCGGACACCCCGACGTGCTGCCCGACGGCCTGGCGCCGGTGGGGCCCTCCGCGGTCAGGGCGCGGGGGAAGGTGTACACCCATCGGGGGGCGGCCGAGTTCGTCACCCCCCGGGAGTTGACCGACGAGGAGGTCCACCGGACGGTCCGGGACTTCGCCGACGCGGCGCGCAACGCGGTCGGGGCCGGGTTCGACGGGGTGGAGGTCCACGGGGCCAACGGGTACCTGCTCCACCAGTTCCTGTCGGTCAACGCCAACCTCCGCGCGGACCGGTGGGGCGGCTCCGTCGAGAACCGGATCCGGCTCCCCCTGGAGGTCGCCCGGGCGGTGGCCGGGGCGATCGGCCCGCACCGCACCGGCATCCGCCTCTCGCCCGGCGGCACGTTCAACGACATCACCGACGACCCGGACCTGGCCGCGACCTACCTGCCGCTGGTGACCGGGCTGGCCGAGCTGGACCTGGCCTACCTGCACCTGGCGGAGCAGGCCGACCGCGCGCTCACCGACCGGCTGCGCGCCGCGTGGCCGAACACGTTCATCCTCAACCCCGCCACCGGCTCCGGCGTCCCGACCGGCCCGGACGCGGTCGACCTGGTGGCGGACGGCACCGCCGACCTGGTCTCCTTCGGGGCCCTGTTCCTGGCCAACCCCGACCTGCCCGCGCGTCTGGCCTCCGACGGGCCCTTCAACGCCCCGGACCGGGCCACCTTCTACTCCGGCGGCGAGCGGGGCTACACCGACTACCCGGCCCTGGGCTGAGACCGCCCCGCCGCCGTCCGGCGGCCTGTCCCGCGACGCCCGCGACGTCGGCCCGCCGACGCCGCGACGACACACCGATAAGGAGTCACCTTGAGCTTCGACACACCCGAGGGCACCCGCGGCACCCAGCTGCCGCCCGCCGAGCAGATGCGGCGGATGAACGAGGACGTGATCGCCGACATCCGCGCCGGCGGCAGCGGACCGGACGGGATGAACGCGCTCGTCCTGGTCACCGTCGGCCACAAGAGCGGGCAGGAGCGGCAGACGCCGGTGGCCTACTTCCCCCTGGACGGGGACTCCTACGCGATCGTGGCCTCTGCAGCCGGGGCGGCCAGGCACCCGGTCTGGTACCGCAACCTTGCCACCGCACCCGACCGGGTGCGCGTGGTCGTCGCGGGGGAGGAGCTCGCCGTCACCGCCGAGGAGCTCACCGGAGGCGAACGCGACCGCGTCTGGGCGAAGATCACCGCCGCCGCACCCGGGTTCGCGGAGTACGAGCGGGCCACCGACCGCACGATCCCCGTCATCCGACTCCTCCCGAAGGGCCACGGCGAGGACTGAGTCACCGCCCTGCCCGCCCCGGGAAGGACCCTGCCGACGGCGGGGCCTTCCCGGGGACCTCCGGGACGGGGCTCCGCCCGCTCGGCCCGCGGGGCTTCGGCCGCCACGTCGGCGGGCGCCGCGCGGGCCCGCCCGGTCAGTACCCGGGGGCCGACCCCGGGCGCAGGGCCTCCATGGCCTGCCGGCCCAGGCTCTGCTCGATGTGCCCGCGCATGACCTCCTCGGCGGTCCCGCTCTCGCCGCCGATCACCGCCTCCGCCAGCGCCCGGTGCTCGCGGCGCACGCGCGCGTCCTCGGACGCGGACCCGGCGCGGTGCCGCAGGGTGAACTGGCGGTAGCGGTCGGCCTTGTCCCACAGGCTGTCCAGGATCCCGATCATGGGCTCGTTGTGGGAGGCGCGGTACACGGCGCGGTGGAAGTCGCGGTGCGCGTTCAGCGCCTGGATGCCGGACGTGCCGGTCAGCGGGTCCAGGGCGTCCAGCGCGCGGCGGATCGCCTCGACATCGGCGCCGGTGCGGCGCTGGGCCGCCCACCCGGCGGCCAGGGGGTCCACGTGCGAGCGCACCTCGTACAGGCTCTGCGCCTCCTCGAAGGTCAGCTCCGTCACCCGCGCGTCCCGGTGCGTCTCCAGCGTCATGAGCCCCTCGGCGGCCAGGCGCTTGAGCGCCTCGCGCACGGGCGTGGTCGAGACGCCCAGCTCGGCCGCGATGCCCTCCTGGCTCAGCGCCGCCCCGGGGTGCAGCTCGTCGGCGAGGATGCGCTGCTTGATCTCCTCGTAGGCGTACTGGCTCTTGCTGAAAACCGGCTTCGTCGTCACGAACGTCGTCCTCCCTGAGGAGGCAGGATATCGGCCTCTCCTGACTTCTGACATCATGTAGCCTATAGGCTAGGAGGACTGATGTCGATCGATTCACACCGCAGCCGCCGGAGGCTGGGGTCCGCGGCGGGCGGCGCGGAGTACTTCCACATCGGGGCGGTGCCGGGAACCGAACGGCTGCCCCTCGCGCACAAGATCATGCTGGAGAACCTCCTGCGCCACGAGGACGGCGACCTGGTCACCGGGGCCGACATCGCGGCGGTGGCGGAGGGGCGCACAGGCGCCCACGAGATCGCCTTCCACCCCTCCAGGGTGTTCCTGCACGACACCAACGGCGTGCCCGTCCTGACCGACCTGGCCGCGCTGCGCGACGCGGTCGCCGAGCGCGGCGGGGACCCGCGTGCCGTCGACGGCGCGATCCCCGCCGAGCTGACGGTCGACCACTCGGTGTCCACCGACTTCTTCGCCCGCCCCGACGCCCCCCGCCTCAACGTCCGGCGCGAGTACGAGCGCAACGCCGAGCGCTACCGGTTCCTCAAGTGGGGACAGCGGGCGCTGAGCACGCTCGAGGTGGTCCCGCCCGGCGCCGGCATCATGCACCAGATCAACGTCGAGCACCTGGCCCGCGTGGTCGAGGTGCGCGACGGCGTGGCCATCCCCGACACCGTCGCCGGGACCGACTCCCACACCACCATGGTCAACGGGCTGGGCGTGCTGGCCTGGGGCGTGGGCGGCATCGAGGCGGAGGCGGCCATGCTGGGCCAGCCGGTCTCCCTGCTCATCCCCCCGGTGGTCGGCGTGGAACTGGTCGGCGAGCTGCGGCCCGGCGTCACCGCGACCGACCTCGTGCTCACCGTCACCGAGAGGATGCGGCGCCTGGGCGTGGTCGGCAGCATCGTGGAGTTCTTCGGCGCCGGGGTCGGCGCCACCGGCGTCGCCACGCGGTGCACCCTGGCCAACATGAGCCCGGAGTTCGGCTCGACCGCCGCGCTCTTCCCCGTCGACGGCCGCACCCTGGAGTTCCTGCGCCTGACCGGGCGCCGCGAGGACCACGTGCGGCTGGTGGAGGCCTACGCCAAGGAGCAGGGCCTGTGGCACGACCCCGACCGCAGGCCGCGCTTCGACCGGACCCTCGTGGTCGACCTGGACGGGATCACCCCGAGCCTGGCCGGACCGCGCAGACCGCAGGACCGGGTCGAGCTTGCCGGGACCGGCGAGGCGGTGCGCGCCGCCCTCGCCGAGCTGGGCCGCGCCGAGGAGCCCGCGCCCGCCGAGGGGCCCGGCGCGTCCGGGCCGCGCGACGGCGCCGTCGCCATCGCCGCCATCACCTCGTGCACCAACACCTCCAACCCCGCCGTCATGGTCGCCGCCGGCCTCCTCGCGCGCAACGCCGTCCGGCGCGGACTGGGCGTCGCACCGTGGGTCAAGACCAGCCTGGCCCCCGGCTCCCGCGTGGTCGTGGACTACCTGGAGCGCGCCGGCCTGATGCGCGACCTGGAGAAGCTGGGGTTCGGCCTGGTCGGGTACGGGTGCATGACGTGCATCGGCAACTCCGGGCCGCTGGCGCCCGTGGCGGCGGCCGCCGTCGAGGACAGGGGGCTGGTGGCCGCCTCGGTGACCTCGGGCAACCGCAACTTCGACGGCCGCGTCAACAACGACGTCTCCCTGAACTTCCTCGCCTCGCCCCCGCTCGTGGTCGCCTTCGCCCTGGCGGGGACCACCCGCGTCGACCTCACCGCCGACCCGCTCGGCACCGGCCCGGACGGCGAGCCGGTCATGCTGGCCGACCTGTGGCCCACCGAGGCCGAGATCGAGGAGGTAGTCTCCGCCGGCATCGAACCGTCGATGTACACCGAGGTCTACGGCACGCTCTTCGACGGCGACGAGAACTGGCGGGGGCTCACGGCGCCCGGGGGCGACCGGTTCGACTGGGACCCCGGCTCCGTGTACCTGCAGCGCCCCCCGTTCCTGGAACCGGCGGCGGAGCGGGGCGCGGAGGGGGCGCACGGCGACATCGTGGGCGCCCGCGCACTCCAGGTCCTCGGCGACTCCGTCACCACCGACCACCTCTGCCCGGCCGGGCGCATTCCCCCCGAGAGCCCCGCCGGACGGTTCCTCCGCGAGCGCGGCGTGGAGGCGCGCGACCTCAACACCTACGCCTCGCGCCGGGGCAACTGGCAGGTGATGAGGCTCGGCGGCCTGGCCAACCCCGGGCTCCGCAACGCGATGACCCCCGGCCTGCCGGGCGGCAGCGCCGTCGATCTGGGCCCCGACGGCGACGAGCGCACGGTCGGCGAGGTCCACGCCGTCGCCGACCGCCACCGCGACCGCGGGCAGCCGCTGCTGATCATCGCCGGCCGGGAGTACGGCACGGGCTCCTCCCGGGACTGGGCCGCCAAGGTCACCTCGCTCCTGGGCGTGCGCGCGGTCATCGCCGAGTCCTTCGAGCGCATCCACCGCTCCAACCTGCTGGGCATGGGCGTGCTCGCCCTCCAGTTCGAGGACGGCGACAGCGCGGGGAGCCTCGGGCTGACGGGGGAGGAGGAGTACGCCGTCAGGGGGCTGGAGGGCCGGGACGAGGTCCCCGAGCGCCTGTCCGTCACCGCCCGCCACCTGCGCACGGGCCGGGTCACCGAGTTCACGGTGCGGGCCCGGGTGGACACCTCCCGCGAACAGCTCTACTACCGCCACGGCGGGCTGCTGCCCTACATCCTGCACCGGGCGCTGTCGGAGCCGGGGCGGGTCCGGGACTGACCCGGCCGCGCGCCGCACGGCGAAGGGCCGGCCGGGAGTCCTCTCCCGGCCGGCCCTTCCGTGTCGGAGCGCCGGGGTCAGCTCCGCGCCCGCGGGGCCTCCTCGGAGTCCTCCGCGTCGGGTTCGCCGGCGGGCGCGGCGGGGCGCAGCCGCCGCCACGCGGTCCAGACGAGCCCGAGCAGGAGCAGGCCGTAGAGCGCGACGGTGATCGGGCTCCCGACCAGGGTGAGCGGGTCGTTGCCGGAGTTGGCCATCGCGTCGCGCAGCGAGTACTCCGCCAGCGGGCCCAGGATCACCGCGATGAGCACCGGGGCCAGGGGCACCCCCGTGCGCCGCATGGCGAACGCCAGGACGCCGAGGAGGCACATGAGCACCAGGTCCGTCCTGCTCGCGCCGGTGGCGTAGACCCCGAGGCAGGCGAAGACCGTGATGCCCGCGTAGAGGTAGGACTGGGGGAGCAGCAGCAGCTTCGCCCACAGCGGCGCGAACGGCAGGTTGATGACCAGCAGCACGACCGTGGCCAGGAGCAGGCCCGCCAGGAGGGCCCACACGATGTCGCCGTTGCGCTCGAACAGCAGGGGGCCGGGCTGCATGCCGTACTGCTGGAAGGCGGCCAGCAGCACGGCCGCGGTGGCCGAGGTCGGCAGGCCCAGCGACAGCAGCGCCCCCATCGCGCTCCCCGCCGTCGCGTTGCCCGCGGCCTCCGGGGCCGCCACGCCCTGGATCGCCCCCTTGCCGAACATCGGCTTCCGGCGGCGCTTGTCCAGCTGGCGCTCGGCGCTGTAGGCGAGGAAGGTGGGGACCTCCGCGCCCCCCGCCGGGATGACGCCGAAGGGGATGCCGATGCCGGCGCCCCGCAGCCACGCGGGCAGCGCCGCCCGGAACTCCCTGCCCGACAGCCAGGGCCGTCCCGCGGAGGGGACGATCTCGTGCGCGCCGCGGTGGCCCACGCGCCCGGCCGAGTACAGCACCTCGCCGACGGCCAGCACGGCCACGGTGATGACGACGACGCTGATCCCGTCGAAGAGCGCCGGCATCCCGAAGGTGAAGCGCGCGGTGCCCGTCGACTGGTCCGTGCCGACCAGGGCGAGCCCCAGGCCGAACGCCAGGGCGGCCAGGCCCTTGAGGGGCGACTCCGAGACCACGGCGGAGATCGCGACGAACGCGAAGACGGCCAGCGCGAAGTACTCGCCGGGGCCGAACTTCGTCGCCAGGTCGGCCATGGAGGGCGCGAAGAAGACGACCAGCACGGTGGCGAGGACGCCTCCGGTGAACGCGCCGATGGCGGAGGTGGCGAGCGCCTGCGGCGCCCGTCCCGACCGCGCCATCCTGTGGCCCTCGAAGGTGGTGGCGATCGCGGTGCTGTTGCCCGGCGTGTTCATCAGGATGCCCGCGGTGGAGTCGCCGAACAGGCCGCCGAAGTAGACGCCGCTGAACATGATGAGCGCGGCCAGCGGGTCGAGCGTGAACGTCATCGGCAGCAGCAGGGCCACGGCCATGGCCGAGCCCAGGCCGGGCATGACGCCCACCGCCGTGCCCAGGAACGCGCCGAGGGTGATCCAGAGGAGGTTCATGGGGGTGAGGACGGCGCCGAACCCGCCGATGAGGTGCGTCAGCTGCTCCATGTCACAGGCCCCCCAGCACACCGGAGGGCAGGTTCAGGCCGAGCATGCCGCTGAACACGATCTGGACGGTCGCGGCCATGACGAAGCCGACGGTCAGGTTGCGCAGGAGGTTCCGGTTGCCCAGCCCCGTCGCGACGGCCGTGAACATCAGCGTCGCCATGAGGAGCCAGCCCACGATGTCGATGAGGCCGCTGAAGGCGCCGATGCCGAGCAGGACCAGGCCCACGGCCCGCCAGTTGGTGCGCTCCTGCGCGGCCAGGGCGGCGCGGCGCCCGGGGGAGCGGCGCAGCGCCGCGACGATCAGCAGGAGGCCGATGACGGCGGCGAGCGCGGCCACGAACCAGCCGAACCCCTGGGGGCCGAGCAGTCCGCCGTCGCCGATGACGTCCATCCCCGCGTTGCCGACGGCGAGCGTGCCCGCCATGGCCAGCAGGAGGCCGCCGATGACCAGTTCACCGCGGCCGTCCCAGAAGGACGGTGTCCGCGGCGGGGCCTGCGCCGGGTCGGCGGCCGAGCCTCTGTCGAGGTCTGTGTGTGACATGTTCTCTCCGTGAAGTCCTCGGGCTCAGGAGCCCGAGATGAGGCCGAGGTCGGTCATGAGCGTGCGGATCCGGACCTCCTCGTCGGCGAGGAAATCCGCGAACTCCTCCGGACCGGCCCAGTTCGGCTGCCAGTAGTTGCGGTCGGTCGCCTCCTGCCAGGAGTCGGCCCCGTACATCTCCTCCGTGATCGCCAGGAGCTCCGCCCGGTCCTCGTCGCCGATCCCGGGGGCGGCGACGAGGCCGCGCCAGTTGACCAGGTCGACGGAGGGGTAGCCGAGTTCGGCGGTGGTCGGGATGTCGAACCCGTCGAGGCGCTCGGGAGCCACGACGGCCAGCGCCCGCAGCCGCCCGCCCTCGATGAGGTCGCGGAAGTCGTTGAACCCGGTGACGCCGATCCGCACGGTGCCGCCGGCGTCGGAGAGCAGGGAGATCGTCAGCTCCCCGCCCCCGGCGTGCGGCGTGTAGTGCAGGTCGGCGGGGTCCAGCCCTGCGGCCTCGGCGAGCTGCCCGGCGACCAGGTGGTCGGGCGATCCGGCCGACCCGCCGCCCACGGGGATGTCCGGGTCCTCCTCCCAGGCCCGGAGGAAGTCGTCCAGGGTCTGCCAGGGGGAGTCCGCGGGGACCGCGATCACCTCGAAGTCGTCGGTCAGGCGCGCGATCGGCGTCACGTCGCTCAGCCGGACCGGGGAACCGCCCATCTCCACGCCGCCGACCATGGCTGCGCCGGTGACCATCACGGTGGTGGGCTCCCCGTCGAGCCTGGCCAGCTGGCCCAGGCCGATGGTGCCGCCCGCGCCGGGCACGTTGACCACCTGGACGTTGTTGACGATCGATTCCGTCCTGGTGGCCTGCTGGAACTCGCGGGCGGCCAGGTCCCAGCCCCCTCCGGCCGCGGCGGGGGCGATGACCGTCAGGGCGGAGCGGGCGCGCGAGCCCTCGTCGCCGCCCGCGGCGTCCTGCACGGCGAAGAACCCGGTCGTCACGACCAGGGCGAGGCCGATCCCGGCGCCGAGGAGGCCCTTGTCGCCGATCACGCGGGGCCTCCCGCTCCGCGGGGCCCGGCCCCGGACTTCACCGCGAGCACGGGGCACGACGCCTCCAGGAGCAGGCGCTGGGCCGTGCTGCCCATGAGCAGCTTGCCGATCGCGGAGCGGTGGCGGACCCCGATGACGAGCAGGTCGGCGTCCAGCTCCTCGGTGAGCTCCAGGAGGGCGGCCGCCGCGTCGGCGTCGGTCAGGCGTACGGCCCTCGCCCGGACCCCCTCGCCCTCCGCGCGCCCGACGAGTTCGCGCACCCGGGACGCGTCGGCGGCCCGTGTGTCGGCGGCGGCGTCGTGCGAGACGGCGTTGGCGATCACCAACTCGCCGCCCTGGAGTCCCGCCTGCCGGACCGCCTGCGCGAAGGCCGCCTCGGCGGACTCCACGGGGGCGTGTGCGAGCACCACTGTCATCTGCTCCTCCTCGTTCACTCCGTGACTGGCATCACAGTGTGCAGTGTATAGGCTGTATCACCGGGGCCGATCCGTCAATGTCAGGGAGAGGGCGACGGCCGGGGGCGCCTCCCGGGGGTCGCGGCGGGTTCGGCCGGGGCGGACCCGGGGGCGTGGGGGGTGTGCCCGACCCCCGTGCGGGGCGGGGCGCTGGAGTTCGGCCGAGCGCCGGACGGCACTCTCCCGACCCCCCGAGCGGGGGGGTTCGGGCGCCCCCGGAGTCACCCCGGGAGCCGCCGCCGGCGTCCGGCCGACCCCGGCCGCCGTCCGCACCCGGTGGCCGGGACGGGTCTGACCTGGTGTTCCAGGTGGGACTGCATGGAGGAGTGTGGCGGACCACACTTCGTGTTCCGGCGGGGTCGCCCCCCGATGGAGGAAGCCACAGGATAACTTCGGACCGGGGTAACCAATTCTCGCGCGCCGGGTTCTTTTGTCCTGCCGTGCGGCATGTGTCCTTCGGTCGAATGCGTCGACAAGCGGGATCTGTTGGTCATTGCCATTCTTTCCGGTGTTCTCCTTTGTTCCCGTGAAAAAGAATATCTCGGATAATATCCCCATGTTCCACAACTTCGTGAAAATTCTGGATTAAGCCATTCGCAGTTCTACAAAATAAAGTCCGCGAATTACTACTCTTCGGGTTGTGGCGCTTGTAACCTCGTGTTTTCGGCCGACCATGGGTCTGGCAGGGAGAGCGCGGCCAGAGGCCTGCGTGTTCGCATGCGCCCCTGACCCCGACCTCGCCCGTGACCATTTCCTGCGGTGACGTTCGATTCCACCACCCCAGAGAACCTGGAGAGTGTCCATGAAACCTGACACCGCGCACCCCAATCCAGATCGGGATACCAGTGAGAAAAGGGCCCTCCACGCCCGATCGGCCCTCGCCGGGTACTTCTTCCTCACCGGGGCCGTGATCCCCGTGTGGGCCTCCCGCATCCCCGCCGTCAAGGAGCAGAGCGGCGTCGGAGCCGACCAGCTCGGCCTCGCGCTCCTCGCGATGGGGGTGGGGGCGATCATCACGGCCCGCGTCGGCGGCGCCCTGCTCGACAGGTGCGCCCCCCGCTTCGTCGTCCCCCCGGCCGCGGTCGCGGCCTCGCTCTGCCTGGCCCTGCCGGGAGCGGCCATGGGGCCCCGCGAGCTGGCCGCCGCCCTGTTCGTCCTCGGCGTCGCCCACTCCCTGCTCAACATCAGCGTCAACACCCACGCCGCGACCCTCCAGCAGCCGCTGGGCCGGCCCCTCCTGTCCTCCTTCCACGCCTTCGTGTCGCTCGGAGCGTCCTTCGGCGCCGTCTGCGGTGTCGTCACCGCCCACGTCGGGCTCAGCCCCCTCATCACCTTCCAGGCCATGGGCGCGCTCCTGGCGATGGCCGCACTGGTCCCCGCGAGAGCGCTCGCGCGGTACACGCCACCGGCGGTCGACCCGGGCTGCGGCGCCGGCGGGTCACCCGGCAGGCTCCGGCTCTCCCCCCTGCTCCTGACCCTGGGGGTGCTGTCCCTGGCCGCGATGCTCACCGAGAGCGCGGTCCAGGACTGGAGCGCGCTCTACGCCCAGGAGAGCGTGGGCGCCTCCGGCGCCATGGCGGCGACGGCGTTCGCGGCGTTCACGGTCACCATGACCATCGGCCGACTCATGGGCGACCGCCTGGTCCTGTGGCTGGGCCGGGTGGTCCTGCTCAGGTCCGGTGCGCTCGTCGCGGTCGCCGGCTTCTCCCTGGCCCTGGGCCTGCCCACCCAGGCCACGGTCCTGGCGGGGTTCGCCCTGGTCGGCCTCGGCCTCTCGTGCGCGGTGCCCCAGCTGTTCAGCGCGGCGGCGGAGATCGACCCCCGGCGGGTCGGCAAGAACCTGGGGACGGTCGCGGCCATCGGCTACCTGGGGCCCCTGCTGGGCGCCCCCGTGATCGGGGTGCTCGCGGAGCAGGGCGGGGTGGGCACCGGCCTCCTGGTGCCCGTCCTGCTCACCGTGGCCCTGGCCACGGGCGCGAGCACGACCCGCCGCCGGTCCGGCGCGGCCGTCTGAGGCCGTCCCGGGCAAGCGGCCGGACCGGGCCGCGGTCGGACCGCCCGCCGCGGCCCGGCCCCCGCACGCCCGGAGGACCGCCCGCCGCCGCGCGGCCCCCGGGTCGCGGTCGGCGCCCGACAGGGGCGCCGACCGCGGAAACACCGCACCGTGCGTGGCGAAGACGGTGACGGTGAGTGATCGAAACGTAGGTTGGGGCCATGCGCGTACTAGTCACAGGCGGGGCCGGGTTCATCGGATCGCGGGTGGCGGAGGAACTCCGCCTGGCCGGGCACGAGGCGGTGACCCTCGACGCCTACCTGCCCCAGGCCCACCCCGGGCAGGGCCCGCGGGAGGGCGTCGACGTCGTGGCCGACGTCCGGGACGGCGACGCCGTCGAGCGCGCCCTGCGCGGGGTGGACGCGGTCTGCCACCAGGCGGCGATGGTCGGACTGGGCTCCGCCGGCTTCCTCGACGCCCCCGACTACGTGGGCTGCAACGACCTGGGCACGGCGGTCTTGCTGGCCGCCATGGCCCGGGCCGGGGTCCGCGACGTCGTCATGGCCGGTTCGATGGTCGTCTACGGCGAGGGCCGGTACACGTGCCCCGAGCACGGCGACGTCCGCCCTGGGCCGAGGGCGGAGGCGGACCTGGCGGCCGGGGTGTTCGACCCCCCGTGCCCCCGCTGCGGCGCCGCGCTCGTGCCCGGCCTGGTCGGGGAGGAGGCGCCGACCGACCCGCGCAACGTCTACGCCACCACGAAGCTGGCGCAGGAGCACCTGTGCGCGTCGTGGGCCAGGGCCGTCGGAGGGCGCGCGGTGTCCCTGCGCTACCACAACGTGTACGGGCCCGGGATGCCCCGCGACACCCCGTACGCGGGCGTCGCCTCCTTCTTCCGCTCCGCGCTCGCCCGCGGCGAGGCGCCCCGCGTGTTCGAGGACGGCCGCCAGCGGCGCGACTTCGTGCACGTCGCGGACGTGGCCAGGGCCAACGTGGCGGCACTGGAGGCGGTGCGGGACCGGACCGGCGGCGAGCTGTCCGCCTTCAACACCGGAAGCGGGACGCCGCACACCATCGCCGAGATGGCGCGGGCGCTGGCGGACGCGTACGGGGGCCCGGCGCCCCGGACCACCGGCGAGTACAGGCTGGGCGACGTACGGCACATCACCGCGTCCTCCCGGCGGCTGGTCGAGGAGCTGTCCTGGCGGCCGAGGGTCGGCTTCGCCGAGGGGATGGCCGAGTTCGCCCGCGCCGAACTGCGCGGATCGGTCGGCGCGGGGGCCCCGACGGGGTGAGGACGCCGCCTCCGCGTGTCGCGACCGCCGTTCACACCCGGCGAGGGCATCGATTCGTAACGTGATCAAGATGACCAGTGAACCTCACGAGCACGACCGCGAGAACGACGAACCGGCGCGCGCCGGCCACGGTCCCGGGGGCAGCGGTCCCGCGCCGCCCGTCGACGTGGTGCTGCCCTGCCTGGACGAGGCCGCCGCCCTGCCCTGGGTCATGGAGCGGATACCGCCGGGCTGGCGGGCGATCGTCGTCGACAACGGCTCGACGGACGGCTCGGCCTCCGTCGCCGAGGCCCTGGGAGCCCTCGTCGTCCCCGAACCGCGCCGGGGCTTCGGCGCGGCGTGCCACGCGGGCCTGACCGCCGCGACCGCCGAGTTCGTCTGCTTCTGCGACTGCGACGCCTCGCTCGACCCCGGGCTCCTCCCGGAGATGGTGGAGCGGGTCCGCTCCGGCGGGGCCGACCTGGTCATGGGCAGGCGGCGCCCCACCCGCCGGGGAACCTGGCCGGCGCACGCCAGGGCCGGCAACGCCGCCGTCGCGCGCATGCTGCGCTCCCGGACCGGGGTGCGGGTCCGCGACATCGGACCGATGCGGGCGGCCCGCAGGACCGGGCTCCTCGGACTGGGGACGGCCGACCGCCGCTCGGGCTACCCCCTGGAGACGGTCGTGCGCGCCGCCGACGCCGGGTGGCGGATCGAGGAGGTGGACGTGCCCTACCTGCCCCGGTCGGGCAGGTCCAAGGTCACCGGGACGTGGCGGGGCACCTGGACCGCGGTGCGCGACATGGCGGCGGTCCTGCGCGAGCCCCCGGCCCGGCGCCGCGCGCCCGCGGGGGGAGGGTCGCCGTGACCGGCCGCCGCGACGCCGCCCTGCCGACCGGAGCCGCCACCCTGGTGGTCATCGCCAAGGAACCGGTCCCCGGCCTGGTCAAGACGCGGCTCACCCCGGAGTACACGCGGGAGGAGGCCGCCGCGCTCGCGGAGGCGGCCCTGGCCGACACCCTGCACACGGTGCGCTCCCTCCCCGCCAGGAGGCGGCTCCTCGTCCTGGAGGGGAGGCCCGGCCCCTGGCTCCCGTCCCCGGGCTTCGAGGTGGTGCCGCAGGTCGGCGCCGGGTTGGACGAGCGGCTCGCGCACGCCTTCGCCGCGTGCTCGGGTCCCACCCTGCTGATCGGCATGGACACCCCCCAGGTGAGCCGGGCGCTCCTGGCGCCCGCGTTGGCCCCGGACGCGTGGGACCGCGCCGACGCGTGGTTCGGACCGAGCGAGGACGGCGGCTTCTGGGCGCTCGGCCTGGCCGCCCCCGACCCCGCACTGCTGCGCGGCGTCCCGATGTCGACCGCGCGCACGGGCCGGGTCCAGCGCGAGCGGCTCGTCGGCGCGGGGCTGCGCGTGGGCGACCTGGAGAGGATCACCGACGTCGACACCGCGCGCGACGCCGCCCTCGTGGCGTCGCTGATACCCCGCAGCCGCTTCGGCAGGGCCGTCCGGCTGGCGAGAGCGCGGTGCCGGAGGTGAGCGCGGCCGGGACCGGGATCGACGCCGGGTCGGCCCCGTGGCTGTGCGACCCCTACTCGCAGGCGCTCGCCAGCGGGCGCGGCCCCCTGTTCCTGTGCCGGTCCGACGGGTGGATGCTCCCGCTGGAGGTCGAGCGCTGGTGCGGGGGGACCGACGCCGCCGACGAGAGCGTGCTGGAGCGCGCCGAGGGCGACACCGTCGACGTCGGGTGCGGCCCCGGCCGCATGGTCGCCGCGCTCACGGCCCGCGGCCACCTCGCGCTGGGCGTGGACACGAACCCCGTCGCGGTCTCGCGCGCCGTCGAGGCGGGCGGCCGGGCGGTGCGCTCGTCGGTGTTCGACCCCCTTCCCCGGGAGGGCGCCTGGCGCACCGCCCTGCTGCTCGACGGCAACATCGGTATCGGCGGCGTGCCGGGGGACCTGCTCTCCCGTATACGGGAGATCGTCCTGCCCGGCGGCCTGCTCGTCGTCGAGGCCGCGGGCCAGGACGTCCACGAGTGCGTGACGGTGCAGGTCACCGACGGCCGCCGGGACCCGGGGTCGCCGTTCCCGTGGGCGAGGGTCGGGCTCCCCGCCCTGCGGCTGTGCGCGGAGGCGGCCGGATGGACGTGGTCGGAGGCGTGGAGGGTCCGGGGGCGCCGGTTCGCGGCGCTGCGCTCCCCGCGCTGAACCGCGGCGGGCCGGGGGAGCGGAGCCGCGTCGGCGGTCCCGACCGGCGGACACCGGGCGGCGGTCCCGCGCCCGTCGCGTTCCCCCCGGGAGCGGCGCCGCGCCGGCGGCCGCTCAGGGCGTGCGCGCGGCCCGCACGGCCCGCGCGTACCGGACCGCGCCCAGGGCCGCCGACGCGGCGAACAGGACCGCGCAGACCCCCAGCCAGCGCGGGCCGAACGGCTCTCCGGTCAGACCCGTCTTGGAGACGTAGGCCTCCGGGGGGCCGAGGATCAGCGGGAGGTACACCAGGAGCAGGAGGGCCGAGGCGACCGCCGGGACGCGCACGTGGTCGAGCAGGGCCGTACGCGCCCGGCCGGGCTCCCCGCGGGTACCGTCCGGGCGTGCGGACCGGCCCAGGCACGCGGTCCGCAGGAGGCGGTCGGCCAGGCTGTAGGCGGGGACGAGGACGAGGTCGTGCAGCAGGGCCGCGCCCGCGAACCACACGGCGATGCCCCACGGGCTGCCCCCGGCCAGCAGCCGCACGCCCGCGTAGGCGACCACGGCGAACACGGCGACCATCAGCAGCAGGTGCCACGGCGGGGCCCCGTACCAGCGGCGGAGGAGCGCCATCACACCTCCCCGAAGCCGAGCCGGGTGACCCACTTCGTGTTGTGCACGCCGGGGTTGGCCGGCACGACCACCCTCGCGGGGTAGCCGTGGTCGGGGGACAGGTCCTCGCCGCCGACGCGCAGCGCCAGGAGCGACCGCGGGTCCGCGACCTGGTTGGCGCGCAGGGCGGCCCTGCGGAAGGCGCCCGAGCGCTGGGCCGACTCCACGAGGACCCCCGGGGCCCCTTCCGCCCCGACCAGGGCGGCGAGGTCGGCCAGGCGCACCCCCTCCCAGTCCAGGTCGCGCGTCGACCACCCCTCCACGCACGCGATCGGCAGCGCCGACCGGTGCTGCGGCAGGGCGAGCAGCTCCTCCCGGGTGAGGACGGCCTCCCGGTCCCCGTACCGGACCGTCAGCCGCCAGTCCGGGCCCGTGTCGGCGCCGGTGATCCCCGCGTGGGCCGCGGTGGTGTTCACCGGGAAGCCGTCGGACCCGTCCTCGGGCAGCCTGCCGTGCGGCGCCAGGACGGCCGTGCGCCGGAGCGGGCCGCCGAGGCTCTGGCCGACCGTCGTCAGGAACAGCGCCAGCGAGCCCAGCCCCACCGCGCCCAGCAGGGTGCGGCGCGACGCCGTCCGCGGCGCGGGGGCGGGCGCGACCAGGCCCTCCCCGGCCCCGGACGGGGGCGGCGGGGCGCCCGCGCCCGCGCCCCGGCGCGGCCCGCGCAGCGCCCGCACCGCGGTCGGCAGCTTCAGGACGACGTGGGAGAGGAGGGCGGCGACGAACACCCAGGAGCCGTAGAGGTGCAGGGGGTAGAAGGAGCCGGGGAAGGCGTACTCCAACTGGATGTTGAGGATCCCGGTCGCGAACACGAACAGCGCCCCGCCCACCAGGAACACCAGGGACAGCCGCTCCAGCGCGTGGGCGGGGGAGCGGACCGGGGGCCAGCGGTAGAAGAGGGGCGCCACCGACCACAGCTTGGCCAGCAGGACGGGTACCAGCGTGACGCCGAGCGTGACGTGCACGCCCTGGGTGAGGCGGTAGAGCCACGGCGGGTCGGTCGGCCAGGGGAAGAGGTGGAACCCGAGGAGCCCCTTGCCGGGCGTCATGTCGTTGGACCCGAGGTCGGGGTTGTACGCGGCGTAGGACAGCAGGCCGGTGAGGAACAGCACCGGGACCCCGCCGAGCAGGACCGCGCCCAGCAGGGACGTCAGGCGCGGCCCGCGCAGCGGACTGCGCCAGAACTCCGCCCGGGTGGGGCCGTACGGGGGACCGTCCCGCAGGAGCGCGCGGAACCCGCCGGCCCGCCGCCGGGGCCCGGGGGCCGGGGACCCCGCGTGTCCGCCGCCGGTCGCATGCCCCCGGGGCGGACCGCCCTCCCGTTCGTCCACGTGGTCCTCCGCCCTCCGCAACGATGGATCGGCCACGGTCACCCTAGGTCGACCGGGCGCGGCGGGAGCGGACCGCCGGCCTCGCGGTGTGTCCGACCGCACCCCCTGCGAACAGCGGTTTCCCCGGCCCCGGCGACACGCCGCCGCGCACCCCGCGACAACGGCGTCCGTGACCTACGGTGACGGCGTGACGCAGCCAGAACTCCACCGGAACGACCGGGAGTCGCCCGGCTCCGCCCGTCGCGGCCTCCGCGCCGACCTGACCGCCGCCGCCCTGGCCGTGCTCCTCTTCGCCGCGGCGGCCGTCACCGGCACCTGGATCGAGCGCACCCGGGGCGTCCTGCACGTCGACTGGCCGCCGCTGTACGCCTCCTGGCTCCCGCACACGGGGCCGGGCACGGTGCCGGCCCTGGTCCTGGCGGCGGCGGTGGCGGCCTGCGGTCCCGCGGCCGCGCGCGCCCTGCCCTGGCGCGCCCTGGTGGGGTCGGCCTGGGCCGTGTCCGCCCTCTGGACCGCCGCGCTCGCCCTGGTCGACGGCTGGAGGCGCGGGATCGCCGACCGCCTCCTGTCACCCCACGAGTACCTGTCCTCGGTGCACCGGTTCGAGGACGCGGGCGCCGCCCTGAGCACGTTCACCCGGCACATCCTCATCGGGCAGCCGGACAACTGGCCCACGCACGTGGCCGGGCACCCGCCGGGCGCCGTCCTGACCTTCGTCGTCCTGGACCGGATCGGCCTGGGGGGAGGGGCGTGGGCCGGGCTCTGGTGCATCCTGGCCGGCGGTTCGGCCGCCGCGGCCGTCCTGGTCGCCATGCGCGCGCTCGGCGCGGAGGGGGCGGCGCGCCGGGCGGCCCCGTTCCTCGTGCTGCTGCCCGCGGCGGTGTGGGCGGGCGTGTCCGCGGACGGCTACTTCGCGGCGGTCACCGCGTGGGGCCTGGCCCTGCTCGCGGTCGGCGCGTCGCCCGGCGCCCGCGCGCCGCGCTCCACCGCGCTGGCGGCCGGCCTGCTCCTGGGGTGGGCGGTGTACCTGTCCTACGGGCTGGTCCTCGCCGCGGTCCCGGCCCTGGCCGTGCTCCTGTGCGCGAGGAACGCGCGCCCCCTCCCCTACGCCCTGGCGGGCGCCCTGGTCGTCGCCGCCGCCTTCACCGCGGCGGGCTTCCACTGGTGGGAGGGGTACGGCCTGCTCGTGGAGCGCTACTACCAGGGGGTGGCGGCCGTCCGCCCCTACGCGTACTGGGTGTGGGCCAACCTCGCCGTCGCGTGCCTGGCCGCGGGACCCGCGACCGCGGCGGGCCTGCGCCGGGCTCTGGCGGGGGCGCCCGCAGCGGCGGGCGGCCTGCTCCGGGCGCCGTCCCGGGAGGCCTCGACGACGGTCCTGCTCGTCGCCGCCGGGCTCGGGGCGATCGCCGTGGCCACCCTCTCGGGGATGAGCAAGGGCGAGACCGAGCGGATCTGGCTGCCGTTCGTGCTGTGGCTCGTCCCCGCGGCGGCCCTCCTGCCGGACCGCCACCACCGGGGGTGGCTGGCCGCCCAGGGGGCCACGGCCCTCCTGGTCAACCACCTGCTGCTCACCGGCTGGTGACCCGCCCCCGCCGTCGCCGCCCCCCGCGGTGGTGGGACGATGGCGGGGAGATGACCGAGAGCGAGTCGTGCCGCCCGTTGCGCGCCGGGGTGTTCACCCTGGTGTGCGCGAGCCTGTCCGCGCACGGGCACGCGCTCAGCTCCGGCCACGACGTCCCCCTCGCCGGCCTCCTCGCGGGGGCGGCCGTCGTGTTCGCCATGGCGTGGGCGGCCGCGAACCGCCGCCAGGGCTGGGCCACCCTCACCGGGTGGATGCTCTGGGGCCAGTTCGCCCTGCACGTGGCGTTCAGCTACGTCGGCTCGTTCGGAGGGCCGCACACCGCCTCGCACGGGGGCGACGCGGTGGTCCAGGCGGCCCTGCCCGCGTGGACGATGATCGGGATGCACGTGGTCTCCGCGCTGGTCAGCGCGTGGTGGCTGCGCCGCGGGGAGGCCGCGCTGTTCGCCTTCCTGCGCTTCATGGCGCTCGCCCTCCTCCCGCTGCTGGTGCTGGTGCGCGGCCTGCCCTCGCCGTGCGGCCCCCTCGTGCCCCGCCTGCGGACCGCGGACGTGCCCGTCCGCATCCGGCTGCCGTACCTGCGTCACACGCGCATCCTGCGCGGCCCCCCGGCCCTGTCGCCCGCCTGAGACCCCGCGTCCGCCACGCCCCGAGCAGGACTCTGTCACGGCCCTTCCCGCCCTGACCCCTGCCCCGGCCTCCCGCACCGCCCCGGCGCCGGAGAACGGTCGAGCGCGCCGTCCGGGCCCCGCCGGCCCTTCCCCGGGTGCTCCGCCCTGCCGAGCGCCCCCTCCGACGTGTACCGCGCGGTCCTCAGCCGACCCCTGTCCCGGGGTCCGCGCGGTCGGCGACAGAAAGAACCGACATGCTCTCCCTCAGCGAGACCGTCCCCTCCGCACCCCCCGACCGCTCCCCCGGAACGGACGCCCTCCGCCCCGGCGGCGAGCACGGCGAACTGACAGCCCTGGCGATGCGCGCCAAGGAGGGCGCGCGCGACGCGCTGGACTCCCTGTTCGCGCGCACCCGTGACGACGTGGCGCGCTTCATCGCCCGCCGGGTGGACCCGTCCTGGGTGGAGGACCTGACCCAGGAGACCTTCTCGCGGGCCCTGCGCGGGCTCGACCACTACGCGGGACGCGCCCCGGTGCGCGCCTGGCTCTTCTCCGTGGCGCGCCACACGGTGGCCGACCGCTACCGCGCCCAGAGCCGGATCCCGCGCCACGAGGCCGTGGACGGGTGGGCCGAGGAGGGCGTGTGCGCCCACCAGGGGCGCTTCGACGAGTACCTCGCCCTGCTGTCCCTGCTGGAGGACCTCCCCGAGGACCGCAGAACGGCCTTCGTGCTCACCCAGATCCAGGGCATGCCCTACGCCGAGGCCGCCCGGGCCATCGGCGCCCCCGTCGGCACGGTGCGCTCCCGCGTGGCGCGCGGCCGGCGCGACCTGGCGCGCATGCTGCGCCAGGCGGCCTGACACGCGTCCGGGGCGGCACCGCGCCGCCCCGGACGCGCCTCCCCACCGCCGGCCCCGGCCGGCCCCGAACCAGAGAAGGAACACCATGACGCCCCGACCCCGCCGTGCCGCCCTCCGCGGCCCCGCACTCTGCGCCGCCGCCCTCGCCCTCGCCACCGCCTGCTCCGCCGCGGACCCCGTCGCGGAGGCCGACCACTACATGGACCTGTCCGACGACCCCATGGCCGCCTCGGCGACCGAGCTGACGACGCTCGACGGCGACCCGTGGGGCTTCACCGACGTCGCCGACGACCGGCTGACCCTGCTCTTCTTCGGCTACACCAGCTGCCCCGACGTGTGCCCGATGACGATGGCCGAGATCGACCTGGCACTCGGGCAGGCCGGGGACGCGGCCGACGCCTACGACGTCGTGATGGTCAGCACCGACCCCGCCCGCGACACCGCCGAGCAGATGCGGTCCTGGCTCGACCGGTTCGACCCCTCCTTCCAGGGGGTCCGGGGGGACGTCGACACGACGGTCGAGGCCGCCCGCGACTACGGCATCGCCGTCGACCCCCCGCAGGAGACCGAGGGCCAGTACCTGGTCACTCACGGCGGCCGGATCGTCGTCCTGCTGCCCGGGGGCGAGGCGGCCGGGATGTTCGACGAGGGCACCGAGGCCGACCGGATCGCCGCGCTCCTCCCCGAACTCGCGGAGACCCTGCTGTGAGACGCCGGACCGACCCGGGGGAGGGGCCCTCCCGCCGCGGCCTCCTGACCGCCGCGGGCGCGGCCGGTCTCGCCGGCCTGGCCGCGGGCGCGGGCGCCGGGCACGCCTTCGCCGACCGCCGGGCCGAGGAGGAGAACGCCCGGGCGCTCGCCCCCTCCCGCTCCGGGGCGGGGGACCGCGACGGCCTGCCCCCGGCCCTCCTGTCGCCCACGCCGTCACAGGTCCGACTGGTCGCGCTGGACCTGCGGGCGGAGCCGGGGGAGCGGGCGCGCGACGCCGCGCGCCGGGTGCTCCGGACCTGGGGCCGGGAGATCGGCGCCCTCCACGGGCACGGCCTCGACGCCCGTGTCGAGGGCGCCCCGACCCGGGGGCTGTTCCCGGCGTCGCTGGGCGTCACCGTCGGCCTGGGCGCCTCCCTGCTCGACCGGATCGGGGCGCAGAACCGGATCCCCCCGCACATGGAGGACCTCCCGGCCTTCGCGTCCGACCGCCTGGAGCCCGCCTGGTGCGGCGGGGACCTGCTGCTCCACGCGGGGGCGGAGGACCCCGTCGTCCTCTCCTCCGCGGTCGGGCACCTGGTCGGGGCCGTCGCCGCCGACGCGCGGCCGCGGTGGTCCCTGCCCGGGTTCCAGCGCTCGGCCGCCGCGGCCGAGGACCCGGGCGCCACGCCGCGCAACCTGATGGGCCAGATCGACGGGACCGTCAACCCGCACGCCTCCGACCCGGTGTTCGGCCCCCAGGTCCTCGCCGCGCACCCCGAGCCCGCCCTGGCGTGGATGGACGGCGGCACCTACCTCGTCGTCCGCCGCATCCGCATGCTCCTCGACGACTGGTACTCCCTCGACCCCGGGGACCGGGAGGCCGTCATCGGCCGCCGCCTCTCCACCGGCGCGCCGCTGGGGGGCGGCGCCGAGGACGACCTCCCCGACCTGTCGGCCACGGGGGAGGACGGCACGCCGGTGATCGCGCCCGACGCCCACATCAGGCTCGCCGCCCCCGGCAACACCCTCGGCGCGCGGATGCTGCGCCGGGGCTTCAACTACGACCTGGGCTGGGACGCCGACGGCCTCCGGCAGGCGGGCCTGGTCTTCACCGCCTGGCAGGCGGACCCCAGGGCGGGCTTCACCCCGGTGCAGCGCGCCCTGGACGAGGGGTCCGACGCCCTCCACCGGTACGTCCGCCACGAGGGGAGCGCCCTGTTCGCCGTGCCGCCCGTGCGCGAGGGCCGCCCCTGGATCGCGCACGACCTCCTCCCCGGATGAGGGAGCGCGCCCCGGGAACCGCGAGGGCTCCGTGAACGACCCCGGGGACGGGGCCGCGCTCCCCACCCGCACCACCGCACGACCACGACCACGAGGAAACCGCGAGGACCATGCCACTCCCACGACACGGGACCGTGCCGACGCCACGGACCACCGCCGCCACCGCCGCGCTGGCCGCCCTGCTCCTCGCCACGGCCTGCGGGACGCCGGACGCTCCCGCCGACCGGGCCGGGGCCGCCCCGGACGCGGAGCCCCGCGGCCACGCCGCCGCCGGCGACCTGGAGGTCACCGGCGCGTGGGTGCCCGAACCCGCCAACCCGGAGATCGCCGTCCTGTACATGGAGGTCTCCAACGCCGCCGACGAGGACACCGCCATCACCGGGGTCTCCACCGGGGCCTCGCCCGACGCCGACCTGTGCAGCACGGAGACCTCCGGCTCCGGGGCCTCCCGCATGCGCGTCGTGGAGGAGATCCCCGTGGCGGCGGGGGGAGCCACCGAACTGGTCGACGGCGGCTACCACATCATGGTCAACGACCTGCCCGAACCCCTGGAGGAGGGTGACGAGGTCGCCGTCACGCTGACCTTCGCCGAGGGGAGCGAACTGGAGGTCACCGCGCCCGTGCAGCCCATGGCGGCCGGGAGCGCACCCGTGACCGACCACGGGGGGCACCACTGAGCCCGCGGCCGTCCCCGCCCGGGCGGGGACGGCCGCGCGGGACGTGTCACCGGGAGCGGGACCCCGCGACCGGCGCGTCCCCGGACGCGGCGGGGGGCGGCCCCGCCGTGCGGCGCGGGCGGCGGGCGCGCCACCCCAGCACCGCGTCCACCGCGAGGAACACCGCGAGCGAGACGCCGACCAGCGGCACGGCCCACCCGATCCCCGCCAGGACGACGACCACCGCCGCCCGCCACGGCCACGTCAGGGCCCGGAAGGAGCCGCGCGGGTACGGGCGGCCCACGCCCAGGGCCCGGCCCCGGGTCGGACGCCGCTGCCACCACATGCGGTATCCCCACGCCACGACGGCGACCAGCCCCAGGGCGACGGCGGTCAGCACGAGCTGGTTGGGCACCCCGAACAGCACGCCCATGTGGGCGTCGACACCCCAGCGGCTCAGCTTGGCCATGAGCGGGTAGTCGGAGAAGCGGACGACGTCGACGACCTTCCCGGTGTCCGCGGCGATCGCCGCCGAGTCCACGCTCGTGGGCCAGGACCGGTCGATCTGGGTGACCGTGTAGGGGGCTGCGGGGTCCTGCGGCAGGGAGATCTCGACCAGTCCGTCCAGACCGGCCTCCCGCGCGCCGGCGAGCACCGTGTCGATGCCGATGTCCACCCCCGGGGAGGCGTTCGGGACGTCGGCGGAGACGGAGGGCGTGGTCCAGGCCAGCCGCTCGCGGAGTTCGGTGATGTTCGCCCCCGCGTACTGGGACCACGTCAGCCCCGTGGCGGACAGGAACAGCAGCCCCGCCAGCAGCCACGTCCCGGCCGCGCCGTGCACCGAGACCGACCGGGGGCGGCCGGGAGCGGTGCCCGCGCCGGGGACGAGCAGACGGCGCGCGCCCCCGCGGCGGCGCAGCGCGGTCGAGGCCCACAGGGCGGCCCCGCCCAGGGCGACCGCCCACAGCCAGCTCGCGGCCAGCTCGCTGTACAGGCGGCCCGCGTCGCCCAGGTGCAGGTTGCGGTGCAGCATGTCGACCCAGGTCCGGGCGGGCAGCGCGCCGCTCGTGCCGTAGGTCTCCATCACGCCGAGGACCTCGCCGCCGTAGGGGTCGACGAACACCGTTGTCCGGTGGCTCTCGGCCGACCCGGGCAGGTCGAAGAGCACCCGTGTGGAGTCCTCCTCGCCGGTGGCCGGGCGCACCGCGTCGACCTCGGCCCCGGACAGCTCCGCCCGGGCGGTGCGCACCTGCTCGTGCAGCGGCAGGGGCTCGCCCCCGGGCTCCACGTACAGCTGCTCCGCGTACACCGCCTGCTCGATCTGCGGCGTCCACACGTACAGGAGCCCCGTGGCGGCGGCGACCAGGACGAAGGGGGCGACGAACACCCCCGCGTAGAAGTGGAGCCGCAGGACCAGGGGTCGCAGCGCCGCCCAGGCGCCGCGGGGCCCCGGGCGGGCCCGGTCCGCTGTCGACTTGTCCGGTTGCCGTTCCACGCGTCGGTTCTCCTCACAGCGGCGCACCGGGCCGGTGCCCGGTGGGAAGCGTCCTTCGCCCCTGTGGTCGTGCGCGGGGGCCTCCGGGTTCCCGTCGGCGCGAACCCGTGCCCGGGCGCCCCGCGCGGCCCGGCCCCGTGTATGCGGCCGGGCCGGACGTCGACGACCGGGCGCGCTGAGGCGGGGCCGACAGGATGCTGCGGTGGCGCGTGCCGTCCGCCGGGGCCGCGACCGCAGAGTCAGGCCCCGGGCGGCCCCGGAACGCCCGGCGGGAGTGGTCGAGGACGGTCACGGAGTCCCCTGCCGCCGTCCGGGGAACGGGATCACATGGCCGGGTTGCGCAGCAGCCCTGTCCCCGGGTGACGAAGAGCGCAGTAGTGCTGGGCGGCGGCCTGCGAGTACATGGAGCTGGTGACACCCCCGGCCTCGTCGCCCCCGTCGAAAACCTCGAGAGCCGGTTCCGCGAAGGCGGCGAGCACAGGATCCGTGGACCGTGCGAGAACGTGCGTCGTACCGGCCGCCGATGACCAAGGGTTGTTCAAGAAGTCGATCGCCAGGTAGTACTCGGTGTCGACGGCCTCACACGTCTGCCGACCGGTCAGCGGGCCTTCCCCGGCCGGTGCCCCCGGAACCGTCGCGGTGTACGGGGTCCCCCTCTCGGCCTCCGGCTCGGGGGCCGGGGTGGCAGCAGGCTCGAGCAGCGCGACGGCGCCCAGGAGTGCCGACGCGGCCAACGCGAGGAGGTCGTACCAACGCCCCGGCGCCGGGCGAACCGGCCACGGACGGATTCCGGCCACCGTCCGAAGGGAGGATGCGGCCAGTGCCGCCGGAACGCACACCAGGAGGAGCGGGACGAAGACGAAGGACCCGGTGTTGACGAAATCGGTGAAGGCCTTCGCGCCGAAGCCGTCGAAGCTGTCCCCGCATGCTCCCGGCACATCGAACCCGCGTACACAGGCGCCGACGGCTATACCCGTGTGGACAGCGGGAATGGCCAGGAACGAGGTGAGGAACAGGGCGAGCACCGTCGTGGACAGGACCCGCGCCCGCGCCCCTCTCCCCCCGAGCATCCAGGAGGAGACGACCGTGATGGCCAGTACCACTCCCAGGCAGACGAGGAGGAGGGGTCCCAGCTGTGCTGCCAGGGACAACACCGAATCCGAGGTGGCCATGTCCTCGACCACCCGCTCGATCAGCCACCTCAGTGCCCCTGCCACGACGACGATCAGACCCAGCAGCACCACTGCCGAGAAGGCCACCGGTATCCATGGCGGACACAGGCGCGGAGCCGCGTCACGTCCGGACAGTTCCCGTCCCCACGCCGACCAGGCCAGCAAGGGCAGGGCGGCGCCGAGGCAGGCCGTTGCGATCCAGGCCGGGTCGGTGATCGGCAGGACGAGCAGGTTGAGGATCGAGGGAGGCACCGGACGTGCGCTTCCCCCGACCGTCATGTGCCCCACTATGTAGAACCAATGGGTCAGGGCCAGGACGAACATGAGTGCGCTGACGGCCACGCAAGGCCACAGCGGCCAGACGGACTCGGACACCGAGAGCCACGTGGTGGCCACCATCAGGATCCACCTCAGGATGACCGAGAACACGATCCATAGGAGGACCGCGAGCACCAGAGCCGCCCCCGGGCGGAGTTCCAGGAGGTAGACCCATGAGGCCTCGAGGTTGCCAGGTCCCACCACCTGCCCGAGGAGAACGCCCGCGGTCAGCGCCGAAGCTGCGCCGAACACCCTGGTCCGGGGCTCGGCGCGGACGAGGGACCCCAGCGAGGCCCGCCACACGAACGCACACACCACGAACGCCGCCAGCACGCCGAAGAGGATCCCCGAGGCGTTGCCGACGATCCAGGTGTACGGGGCGCCGACGACCTCGCTGATCGAGTTCGCCAAGTACTGGAACCCGACGTAGCCGAGTCCTACGGTGCATCCGGCGTAGAACAGGTCGAGAACGTGCATGTTCTGAAGGCGCGAGGGATCCCGGATGGTCTCCGCACGTTGCCCGGGTGGGGGATGCGAACTGCTGAGCGCTCGCCACCAGCGGAGGAGCAGGCGTTCGGGGCGTGCCGTGGGCAACAGGTGCAGGAGCTGCACCGCGACACCGGGGCTGTGAGCCGCACGGACGTCGGCGTAGAACTCCCGTACCTGGAGCACCCGAGAGCGCGTGTGGCTGAGAACGACGAGCAGGACCGCGAGCAGTGCGGTCCTTCCCCAGCCCCCCGACGGGGTGGGGAACATGAGCGCGGTCGCCGGGACCGCACACAGGACCAGCCCCCACCAGACCGCGATGGCCAGGTAGGTGATGTCGATGTCGCGGTTGAGAACGTGCGCGGCCTCATGGTGGATGAGTGCGTCGCTCCGGTTCGCGTGCCGGCCGGAGGACGCGTCCGGCTGCCGGCCCGGGGGGCCGCCCGTACGACCACGATCCGGGGACCGCGGCGGAGAGCTCCCCGGCGCGGAGCCGGTCGCGGGCAGCAGGCTGCGGTCGACGGCGATCCAGTACCGCCCCCAGGCCCCGAACGCCCTCGCCCCGCCCGCGGTCCCGGGTGTGACGAGCAGCCGCACGCCGCCTCGACGGGAGCCCAGGGCCCGGGCCAGCTCCCGCTCCGCGTACGCGGCCTGGGCGAGTTCGGGACGGGCCAGCGGACGCAGGCGCCGGCGCAGCCATCGTGGGTACAGGGTGTAGATCAGGAGCCCGATCGACAAGGGGAGCGCGAGGGCCGCCACCCATGTCCCTGTCTCGACCGTGCTCGCGAGAGCCGCGCAGTCCAGGTACTCCCGGCGCAGTTCCCGCGCCGGAACGTTCCCGACGAGGGCGAGGGCGTCCTCGGGGCAGCGCGTGTGCCACACACGGGGCAGCACATCGAGGTCCGCCGCCACCAGGAAGGCCATCTGAAGGGGTTGCGGAAGGAAGTAGAGGGCGACGCCGGCCGTTGCCACGACCAGGATCAGGAAGCGCGCCGTCGTCGCACTCGGCAGTCGCAGGAACTGCGACGCCCCTGTGGGCCGTCGGCTGCTCACCGGGAGGAGGTGACCTCGTGCGCCGATCGGCCGTCGGTCTTCCGGTGCTCCCTCAGTCGGCGGTCGGAGAGTCATCGGCGCGTGACATGAGCTCGGAGACGATCGCGTCCGCGAGTTCTGCGGCCTGCTCCTCCCGCAGGTCGGCCCGGGCTCCGTGGCGGAGGACCGCTTCTCGCACCAGCGGAACCTGGTGCGCGGAGAGGGCGGGGAGCTCCGCCTGCGCGTCGACACGCGGAGCCCTGCGCAACAGCCGCTGCCAGGCCTTCTTCCACCACGGGCGGACGGCGTCGGTCAGCGAGCCGACCACCAGGTCGTTGAGCACGGCCAGGACCACGCCGGTGACCACCCCGAGTGCCACCGCCCCGAAACCGAGCGGGTTGTCCCCTTCCTTCGGGAGCCTGCCGCCGAGCGCGAAGAAGTCGTCCCGAAGGTTCGGGTAGTACGGCATTTCGTCCGGCGCCTGCCGCTCGACCACATGCCGGGCGAGTGAGTCGATCGTCGAGGTGGTGGGAGGGGTCAACGCGAATCCGCCTTCGGGCCGGGGAGAGTCCCTGTGATGACCGGGATCCTAGTGGGTGTGTACTTCCCGCACCCGGGTTTCCCGAACTGTCCCGGGTACAGGACCCGATGTCCGAAACCGGCCATTCCCGCGGACACCCGGGGTGACCGCCGGGGCCGGGGCCCGGTGCCGTGGTCGGCGACCACGGGAGGAACCGGGCCCGGTGACACCCGAAGAGGCACATGGACGCGGGATGTGCGCGTCCGTGAAGAAGGCCCCCAGGACGTCGAAGGGGATCAACCCTCCGGTCCTGTTGCGCCCTTCCGGTACGTCGTCACGTCCCCTCGGAGGGGAAAGCGATTCTCCGGACGTACGACCGCCCCTGCGTGCCCTCTCCCCGAGCGGCCTCGGGAGAGGCCGAACCTCCGCAGACGGTCGCGGGGCAGGACACGGACGGCCCGCGCCCCGGACACGGGGCGGGGGCCGTCCGCAGGCTCAGTCGATCCGAATGCCCCTGGCGGTCAGGGCCTCCAGCATCTCGGGCCGCTCGTAGAAGAGGTCCTCGGCGCACTGGAAGCGGCGGAGGTTCGGCACCAGGTCGAGGTCGTCCAGGGAGCGGACGTCGAACAGGTCGTCCTCGCCGTCCCAGACCGGCGCGCACTCCATGAACACCCGGAGCCCGCCGTCGAACAGGACCGAGTCCACGGTGGCGAGCTGCTCCGCGCTGATCTCCAGCGCCTCGAAGTACGCGCGCGCCTCGTCCAGGACCTGGAACTCCTTGCCGATCGAGTAGGCGTACTCGTAGGGGGCGTGGGTGATCCCGAGCCCCTTGAGGTGCTCGGAGAGGGTGAACCGGGGGGAGAGCGTCCCGTCGTCGTACATGAGCTTCTCGACGACGAGCAGTTTGAAGTTGAAGTCCTGGAAGGTCGGCATGGGACCACGGTAGCCAGGGGGTACGACACCGTTCCGTGCCAGGTCCGGCCCTGCGGCCCGCCTCCCGCCGGGCGGCCGGGGCGCGGCGGCCCCGGCCCGGGGCCCCGGCCGCGGCGCGCGGGCGGGCGGACCCTCCCGGGTCCCGGACCGGCGCCCCCGTCCCCGCGGGCCAAGGAGCGGGCAGAACCTCCTCCGGCCCGGGCAAAGCGCCGTGTCCGGCGGCCCCTCCAGGGGTGCGGCGCGAGAGGCTTCCGAGCGTGCCGGAGAACGAGGGAGGACACCGATGAGCGGGTGGACCGAGGACGAGCTCGCCAGGATCGGCGACGCCGGGGAGATGCGCATCACGTCCCGCGACGGCGGGGGCGGGCTCCGGCGCCCGAGGACGATCTGGGTGGTGCGCCAGGGCGGCGACCTCTACGTCCGGTCGGTCAACGGGCCGGGCTCCTCCTGGTACCGGGGCACCCGCGACCGCCTCGCGGGGCACGTGAGCGCGGGCGGGGTGGAGGCCGACGTGGCCTTCGAGGACGCCGACGACGCCCTGGACGACCGGATCGACGCCGCCTACCGCGACAAGTACGGGGCGTCCTCGGCCGCGGTCGGGAGCATCACGAGCGCGACCGCCCGCTCCACCACGATGAGGCTCGTGCGCGCCTGAACCGGCGGCCGGGACGCCCGGCCGCGCCCCGGCGGTCCGCACGGGGGCGTGGCCGCCGGGGCCCGCGCGGACGACGTCGACGGAGGTGCCTCCTGCTCGGTCTCGTACTCGTCGTCCTGCTGGGGACGGCGATCCTGGTCTGCACCGCCCTGGCGGGCCGCTCCCGCCTGCCCGCCCCGGCCCTGCTGCTGGGCAGCGGGGTGCTGATGGGGTTCGTCCCCGCCCTGCACGAGGTGCAGCTGCCGCCGGAGCTGATGCTCCTGATCTTCCTGCCCCTCCTGCTGTACTGGGAGAGCCTGTCCACGTCGCTGCGCGAGATCCGCAAGAACCTCACCGGCATCGCGGTGATGAGCACCCTGCTGGTCATCGCCACGGCCGCCGCCGTCGCCGTCCTGGCCCACCTGTGGGGGCTTCCCTGGGGCGCGGCGTGGGTGCTGGGGGCCGCCGTCGCCCCCACCGACGCCACCGCCGTGTCCACCGTGGCCCGCCTCCTGCCGCGCCGGGACATCACCGTGCTCCGCGCCGAGGGCCTGGTCAACGACGGCACCGCCCTGGTCGTCTACGGCGTGGCCGTCGGCGTCACCGTGGGGGAGGAGTCCCTGAGCGCCCCGCACGTCGGCTGGCTGTTCCTGCTGTCCTACTGCGGCGGCGTCGCGGCCGGCGCGGTCACCGCCCTGTTCTGGGCGGCGGTGCGCCGCCGCATCGAGAACGCCCTCCTGCAGAACGTCGCCATCCTCCTCACCCCGTTCACGGCCTTCCTCCTGGCGGAGGGCGTGGAGGCCTCCGGCGTGCTGGCGGTGGTGGTGGCGGGCCTGATCATGAGCCAGGCCGGCCCGACCGTCGGGCGCCCCCTGTCCCGCCGACAGACCGAGGCGTCCTGGTCCCTGGCGGTGTTCCTCGTCAACGGGTCGCTGTTCGTGCTGGTCGGCCTGGAGGTCCACACGGCCGTGCGGGGGCTCGCCAGCCTGGCCCTGGCCCAGGCCCTCGCGCTGGTGGCCCTCGTGTCGGTGCTGGTCCTCGCGGTGCGGGGCGCCTTCGTCCTCGGCCCGGCCCTCCTCGTGCGGCTCCTGCCGCGGGAGCGGCGGCCGGCCGGGGGACCGGGGCTCCCCTCCCGGCTCGTCAACGCCATGGCGGGGTTCCGCGGCGCTGTGTCGCTGGCGGTGGCCCTGTCGGTGCCGCAGACGACGTCCTCCGGGGCCGCCTTCCCCGAGCGGGACCTCATCGTGTTCACCACGACCGGCGTCATCCTGGTGACCCTGGTGGTCCAGGGGCTGCTGCTGCCCCCGCTGATCTCGCGGGCGGGCCTGCCCGACGACTCCGACGTGGAGCGGGAGCGGCGGTTCGCCCAGCGGACCGCGATCGAGGAGGCGCTGGAGGCCCTGCCCGGGACCGCGTCCGCCCTGGACACCGACCCGGCCGTCGCCTCCCGCCTGGAGGAGGAGTACCGGGAGCACCTGGAGACGCTGCGCGAGGACCCCGACGCCGCGCGGACCGACCGGATCCGGAACAGGGAGGAGCAGTACACGGCGCTGCGCCTGGCTCTGCTGGCCCGCAAGCGGGCCACCGTGATCCGGCTGCGCGACGAGCGCCGCATCGACGACGTCGTGCTGCGCCGGATGCAGTCGGCGATGGACACCGAGGAGGTCCGGCTCACCCACCGCGAACAGTTCGAGTGAGGCCGGGGCTCGGGCGGGGGGACCCGTGACGACGGGGGACTCCCGCGCCGGGGGGTGAACGGGTTCCCCGGAGCGGCGGGAGGCGTGTCCGGACGGGCGGGCCTCCCGGCCCGGCCGCGGCGCAGGGCCCGCCCCCGGAGACGACGACGGCGCGGCGCCCCAGGGAGGGGCGCCGCGCCGGGCGGGTCCGTGCGCGCGGTCAGCGCCGACGGGCGACCGCGTACCCGTACTGGTCGGGCCAGCGCGAGGCCCCGCCCAGCTCCTCGGCCGCGCGGTGGGCCCAGTAGGGCTCGCGCAGGAGCTGCCGCCCCAGGAACACGGCGTCGGCGCGGCCCGAGGCCACGATCTCCTCCGCCTGGGCGGGCTCCAGGATCAGGCCGACCGCCGCGGTGGGCAGGCCGGTCTCCTGGCGCACCCGTTCGGCGAAGGGGACCTGGTAGTCGGGCGCGGCGGGGATGGAGGCGTCGTGGACCATGCCGCCGGTGGACACGTCGAGCAGGTCCACGCCCCTGGCCTGGAGCTCCTTGGCGAGCCGCACCGTGTCCTCGGCGGTCCAGCCCTCCCGGGCGTCGTCGGCGTTCTCCGAGAGCCAGTCCGTGGCGGAGGTGCGGAAGAGCACCGGCAGGTGCTCGGGCCAGACGGCGCGTACGGCGTCGACCACCTCCAGCGGGAACCGCATGCGGTTCTCCAGGCTGCCGCCGTAGGCGTCGGTGCGGTGGTTGGCCGCGGGGGAGAGGAAGGAGTTGAGGAGGTAGCCGTGGGCCCCGTGCACCTCCACGACCTGGAACCCCGCGGCGAGGGAGCGCTCGGCGGCCGCGGCGAAGTCGCGCACGAGCTGCCCGATCTCCTCGACGGTCAGCGCGGTCGGCGCCGGGTGGTCGTGGAAGGGCTCGGCGCTCGGGCCGACCGTGGCCCATCCGCCGTCGGCGGGGGCGACGGGGCGGCTGCCGAGCCAGGGCTTGTCGACCGAGGCCTTGCGCCCGGCGTGCGCGAGCTGGATGGCGGCGACGGCGCCGTGGGAGCGGACGGCCGAGGCCACGCGGGCCAGGCCCGCCTCCTGCCGCGCGTTCCACAGGCCCAGGTCCCACGGGCTGATCCGCCCGTCCGGGCGCACGGCGGTGGCCTCGACCATGACCATGCCGAGACCGCCCGCGGCCCGGTCCGCCAGGTGCGCCAGGTGGAAGTCGGTCGGCACGCCGGTGTCGGGGCCCTGGGACTCCGCCGAGTACATGCACATCGGGGACATCCACGCGCGGTTGGGGATCTCCAGCGACCTCAGTACGAGGGGAGTGAACAACGTGCTCACGGTCGGTCCTTCCCGTGGTGCGGGGTAGGACCCCGGCGGCGCCGGGGTCGGGTGTCGGTCACGAGGCGACCGCTCCTCATACGATAATCATCGTATTACGATGATTGTCAAACTACGAGGCTTGTCGTACTTTGTGGATGGTGGCGCAGCGAGGGAGGCGGTCCTGTGGCCGACACGGCGGGGACGAGAAGGCCGGGACGCCGGTTGGAGCACCCGCACGCCCGGGAGATCCGGGTGGACGCGGTCCTGCACGCACTGGCCGACCCGGTACGGCTGCGCATCGTGCGCGACCTGGCGGACGGCCATGAGGACATGGCCTGCATCGCCTTCGCGCTGCCGGTGAGCAAGTCCACGTCCACGCACCACTTCCGCGTGCTGCGCGAGGCCGGGATCATCCGCCAGTACTACGAGGGCACGTCGCGCATGAGCCGCCTGCGCACCGAGGACCTGGAGGCGCGTATGCCGGGGCTGCTCGGCGCGGTGCTGAACGCCGCCCTCCTCGCCGAGCGCGAGGACGCGGCCGCCGTGCCGGCGTCCTCCGACGGCGGGCGCTGAGGGCCCGTCCGGGAGCGGCGCGGCTCCGGGAACGCGGAAGGCCGCGCGGGACGGATCCTCCGCCCCGCGCGGCCCCCGATACCCGGCGCGCCCCCGCGCTGCCGGGTACGCCTGCCCCGATCCGCCCTCCGGTACCGGTGCCCGGCCCAGCTCACCTCACCGGAGGACTCCAGCCCCCGCGGCGACCAGGCGGTCGGCCAGTTCGGTCAGCCGCACGCCCGCGACCCGGGGGAGCAGCACGCCCTCCAGCCGGTCGACGCGCTCGCGCCAGGCCGCCGGGACGGCCTGCTCGCCGCCGACCGCCCCGCACAGGGCGCCGACCATCGCCGGCATGCTGTCGGCCTGCCGGGGCAGGAGCGCCGCGGCCTGGAGCCCCGCGGCGAGGTCCCCGCCCACGAGGCGGGTGATCGCGAACGCCGTCGGCAGCGTCTCGGGGGCCACGCCCCCGTGGCTGTAGCGCGCCCGCCCGAAGGCGTCCACCAGGTCCGGCACCGCCGTGAAGGCGTCCGCGGCGCCGTCGACCAGCGCGTCGGCGCGGTCCAGCCCCCGCCCGAGCCAGCTGTCCGCGGGCACGGTCCGGCGGGCTCCCGCCAGCGCGATCTCCAGCGGGGCGCCCCCGGCCAGCGACGCCACGGCGTGGGCCATGGCGCGGGCCGCCCACAGCCCGTCCCGGGAGTGGGTGATGCTCGCGTAGTCCCCGGCCAGGAGGGCGGCGGCGTCCGCGTCCCCCGCCCGCAGCAGTCCGACCGCCACGGCCGCCGGGACCGCGGCGTCGTCCCAGTGCACGGGGTTGTCCGTGCCCGTGGTGGGAGGCACCGCGCCCCGCAGGGCGTGGACGGCCGCGCCGCGCTCGGCGACGCCGCACCACACGTCCTCGGTGTCCACGTAGTGCGCGCGCCACCGGGCGAACAGCGAGGCGGTGTCGTAGGCCTCGGCCTCCAGCAGCACCAGGGCCGCCGTCGCCGCGGTCTCGGCGTCGTCGGTGCCGGACAGCGGGCTGCCCTCGTCGCCGCTCAGGGCGAAGGGCAGCAGCGGGCGCGACACGCGCTGGCCGTCGAGCTCGGCGTTCTTCTGCCACAGGATGTCGCGCCCCCACCCGGAGCGGACACGCCGGTGGAACTGGGCGGGCAGGCCGAGGGCGTCGCCCATCGCGAGCCCGAGCAGGGCTCCGCGCGCGGTCTCAGAGCGCAAGGTCCACCTCCTGGTGGTGGCGCCCGGCGGCGTGCAGGGCGTCGGCGAGTTCGATGAGGTCCGTTCCTGCGGTGACCGTGACGCAGCGGCCGGAGACGCTCGTCACCTGCTCCCGCCAGTGCGCGGGGACGGCCGAGGCGCCGTGCAGCGCGCCCGCCATCGCCCCGGCCATCGCGGCGATGGTGTCGGAGTCGCGCCCGATGTTGACCCCGGCGAGCACGGTGGGGACGAACTCGCCGCGGGCGGCCGCGAAGAGGCCGAAGGCCAGGGCCACCGCCTCGGGGGCGGTGTCGGGCCAGGGGTAGTGGAAGAGCGGGATCTGCGCGTACAGCTCCCGTTCGGCCGTGTCGGTGTCGGGGGCGGCCCCGGCGATCTCCAGGGCCCGCCTCGTGAGGCGTCCGGTCCAGGAGTCCGCGGGCATGGCCGCGAGCCCGGCCGCCACGACCTCGTCGGGCCCCTCGGCCACCAGGGCGGCCGCCACGGCCGCGGCGACGGCCCGCGCGCCGTGGACGCCGTCGGCGTCATGGCTGACCATGGCGTCCTCGTGCGCCAGCCGGGCCGCCTCGGCCGGGTCGCCGGCGCAGAGGATCCCGACGGGCGCGACGCGCATGGCCGCGCCGTCGCTCCACGACTCGTAGCTGTCGGCGCCGCTGACCGGGGGCCGCAGCCCGGCCCGCAGGTTGGCGATGGCCACCATCTCGCTGAACCCGGCGCCGTGGAACCCCTCGGTCTGGGCCAGGAGTGCTGTCCGCCACACCTCGGCGACGTGGTCGGCCGTGAGGCCGTGCCCGTGCGCGAGCAGCCCCCGGGCGCACAGGACGGCGTACTCGGTGTCGTCGGTGCCCGCGGCGTCCTCCTCGAGGAAGTCCACCACACGTCCGTGCGCTGCACGGATGGCATCGGGGGTCATGCCTTCTGTGGGTGCCCCCAGGGCGTCGCCGACCGCCAGGCCCACCAGGGCCCCGCGGCACCGATCACGAGTCACCATCGGCATCCTCTCACTTCGTTTTGCGCACAGCAGTTCGACGCGCTCCGCCATGTTCCAACTGGTGAGTGGGGGAGGGGGATACTCGTCTTGACACTGCACACCGTTTTTGGCCACTATGAACCCTACCCTTTTGCAATACGTTTTGCATACGATGCGAATCGAGAGAGATGAGCAAGGAGAACAGGGCCGGCATCGCCGACGTCGCGGCGCGTGCGGGTGTGAGCATCACGACCGTCTCCCACGTCCTGAGCGGGCGGCGCCCGGTCAGCGACAAGACCAAGGCCAAGGTGCTCCGGATCGTCCAGGAGCTGGACTACCGGCCCGACCCCTCGGCCCGGGGACTGCGGACCGGGCGCAGCGAGGCCGTCGCGCTGGTGGTCTCCGACGTCACCAACCCCTTCTACCCCCAGATGGCGGCCGGGCTCCAGGACGTGCTCCAGCCCCAGGGCTTCCTCATCTCGATCTGCAGCGTCCGGGAGAACTCCGAGGACCTCGACGCGGCCCTGCGCCACCTGCTCGACCGCAAGGTCGACGGGGTCGTCCTGGCGTCGCTGACCGCCCAGGAGCGCCACTACGCGGCGATCACCGATGCCGGCGCCTCCCTGGTCCGGCTGAGCGGTGAGCTCGACCCGCGCTTCGGCGACATCGTGCGGGCCGACGACACCGGGGGCATGGCGGACGCCGTCACCCACGTGCTCGAACGCGGGAACCGCAGGATCGGCTTCGTCAACGGGGACCCGGACACCGCGCCGGGACGGCTCCGCCTGGCGGGCTACGAACGGGCCCTGCGCGACTTCGGGGTCGAGTTCGACGAGTCCCTCGTCGTCTCCGGCCCCTTCACGCGGGCCGGAGGGGTGGAGGGGGCCCACGCCCTCCTCGCGCTCGACCCGGCGCCCGAGGCCCTGGTCTGCGCCAACGACCTCATAGCGGTGGGCGCCCTGGACGCCGTCCGCGAGCGCGGCCTGACCGTCCCCCGCGACGTCGCGGTCACCGGGTTCGACGACATCGAGGCGGCGTCGCTGCTGTCGCCCCCGCTCACCACCGTCCACAACCCCGCACGGGAGATCGGGCGCACCTGCGCCCGGCTGATCCTCGACCGCCTCTCCGAAGGCCCCGCCCAGGGGGCGCGCGAGGTCGTCCTCCCCCAGAAACTCATCGTCCGCGAATCCACCTGAACACCGTGCACGATCCAAAGGATCCCCTGTGACCCACCACCTTCCTCGCCGTGACGCCTTCAAACTCGCCGGAGGGGCCCTCGCGGGCGCCTGGCTCCTGACCGGGTGCGGCGGCTCCGGCGGGGGTTCCTCCGCCATCGACTACTGGGGCGCCTTCCCCACCCCGGAGACCGAGGAGTACTTCCGCACCCACTTCATCGACACGTTCAACGGGTCGTCGGAGCGCCAGGTCAAGATGACCACCAAGCAGCTCACCAACCTGGCCTCGCAGACCGACACCGCCGTCTCCTCCGGCAACGCCCCCGACATCATCTACTCGCCCGGCCCGACGACCACGGTGTCCTACGCCCAGGGCAACCGCACGATCCCCCTGGACGACTACGCCGACCAGTACGGCTGGAACGACCGCCTGCTCCCCTGGGCGCAGCAGCTCAGCCGCGTGGACGACGCCATGCAGTCCGTGCCCACCTCCTACGGCTCGCTGGTGATGTACTACAACCGCGCCGTCTTCGAGGAGAACGGCTGGACCCCGCCCACGACCAAGTCGGAGTTCGAGGCCCTGTGCGAGGACGCCGACTCCAAGGGGATCATCCCCGTCGGCGCCGGCAACAGCGGCTATCCGGCACAGAGCGAGTGGTACCTCAGCTGCGTGCTCAACGCCGCCGTGGGCCCCCAGAACCTCTACGAGATCCTCACCGGGGACCGCGACTGGAACGACGCGGCCGTCGTCGACGCCCTGGAGACGATGAAGTCCCAGATCGACAAGGGCTGGTGGGGCGGCGGCGCCGAGCGCTGGTTCACCAACACCGACCCCGACATGTGCACCGGCATCGCCAACGGCGACGTCGCCATGTACATGAGCGGCACGTGGAGCTTCAGCTCCATGGGCACGTTCTTCACCGACTCCGGCAACGACCCGCAGGACTGGGACTGGGCGCCCCTGCCCTCGCTCGCCGAGGGCGTCGAGCCGGGCGTGTTCCCGATGGCGATCGGCACCGCGCTGTCCATCAGCTCCGACAGCAGCGACCCCGACACCGCCGCCGCCTTCCTGGACCACCTGGTCGGCGACACCTCCCGCTCCCTGGGCTACCTGGCCGAGCAGGGCGAGAACCCGCCGCCCGTCGCCTACGCCTCCGACGACTTCCCCGAGGGCATCGACCCGCGCGCCCAGCGCCTGTACGAGCAGATCCCCGAGTCGGACAACATCGGCTACGCCAGCTGGACCTTCCTGCCCCCGCAGACCAACACCGCGCTCTACACCGAGTTCGACGGTGTCATCACCGGCGACATGTCGCCGTCGGCGTACGCGGGCTTCCTCAAGACCAGCTTCGAGCAGGAGCTGGGCGCCGGCGGCCTGCCGACGCCGTTCACTCCGCAGTAGAGAGAAACCGGAAACCCCACCCGATGTCCGTCGCTGTCACCGGGACGGGCGGGGCGGCCCGACCGCCCCGCCCCCCGGCCCGCAGGCGAGGCCCCAACCGCAGGCTCACGGGCCTGCTGTTCCTCGCCCCGCTCCTCATCGTCAACGTCCTCGTCATCGCCGGTCCGGCGATGATGTCGGTCGCGTACTCGTTCACCGACTGGGACGGGATCAACACCCCGGACTTCGTCGGCACGGCGAACTACGTGGCCCTGGCCGGCGACCCGGCCTTCCACCGGGCCCTCGGCCACAACCTGGTGTGGACGCTGTTCTTCCTGACGGTGCCCATGGGGATGGGCCTGCTCGGCGCCTACCTGCTCAGCCGCGTGCGGCGCGGGCGGACCCTGTTCCGCATCGCGTTCTTCATCCCCTACGTGGTCGCCACCGTCGTCTCGGCCGCCGTGTGGCGCCAGATCCTCAGCCCCGACGCGGGCATCGGCCCGGCCCTGGCCTCCTTCGGGGTGCCCTGGGTGGGCGACGCCAACGCGCTGGGCGACCCCGACCTGGCCCTGGGCGCGATCGCGATGATCAACAACTGGCAGTGGTGGGGCTTCCTGGTGATGCTCTTCCTCACCGCCATGCAGTCGGTCAACCCGTCGCTGTACGAGGCGGCCCGCCTGGACGGGGCCGGGAGGTTCCGGGAGTTCTGGCACGTCACCCTGCCCGGGATCCGGCCGACCCTCGTCTTCCTGTTCCTGATGACGATCATCTGGTCGTTCCTGGTGTTCGACTTCGTCTACATCCTCACCCAGGGCGGCCCGGCGGGTTCCACGGACATGCTCAGCACCCTGCTGTACCGCACGGCGTTCAGCGAGTCCCGGGCGGGCGTGGCCTCCGCCGTGGGCGTCGTCATGGCGGTCATCAGCGCCGTCACCATCGCGGGCTACCTCGTCCTGCGCCGCCGACTCCGATGGGAGGTGTGACCCCGATGCCCGCACGACCGACACGGGCCAGACGCGCCGCGCGTCTGCTGGACCGGGGGCGCCCCCTCACCTACCTGCTGCTGGTGATCCTCGCCGCGTACGCGCTGGGGCCCATCGTCGTCATGGTCTTCAGCGCGCTGAAGACCCCGGCGGAGCTCAGCACCAACCCGATGGGGCTGCCCGCCGACGCCGCCTGGGACAACTTCACCACCGCGTGGCAGAGCGCGAACATGGCCACCGGCCTGGCCAACAGCGCGGTCATCGTGTCCTGCACCGCCGTCGGCGTGTGCCTGATCTCGGGCGCCGCCGCCTACGCCATGGTGCGCCTGGACGTCCCCGCTCCCGGGGCGATCACGATGTACCTGCTGGTGGTGACCTCGCTGCCGATCCAGCTGTTCCTCGTCCCGCTGCTGTCGTGGTGGACGCGGCTGGGGCTGTACGACACCCAGTTCGGCCTCATCCTCATCTACTGGGCGATCTACAGCCCCTTCGCGACCCTGCTCCTGAGGTCCTACCTCATCGCCATCCCGCCGGACTACGAGGCGGCGGCCCGGATGGACGGCGCGGGGGAGCTCACCGTGTTCTTCCGGATCGTGCTGCCGCTCATCTGGCCGGGGCTGCTCACGGCGGGCCTGGTCGCTGGGCTCCAGGCGTACAACGAGTTCCTCCTGGCGGTGACGTTCCTCCAGGACTCCGAGGCGCTGCCGGTCTCGATCGCCCTGTACTCGTTCCAGCAGGGCTTCACCGTGAACCACGCCCTGGTGGCGGCGGCCGGCCTGATCATGCTGCTGCCCATGCTCGCGGTCTTCCTCGTCATGCAGCGCCGCTTCGTGTCGGGCTACGCCTCCACCGGCATGGCCAACTGACCACGGCCCCGTGAGGGGTCCCGAAACCGCCGGATCCGCGCCCTCCGTCCTAGTAGTACTTCGTTAACTCGTGTCGGGTGGGTGCTGCTGCGCAAGGGGCCTACGGCAGGTGTGACACACGCCGGTCCAGCACAGCAGCACCCGTTGGAGCTCCTCCAACACCTGGTACAGACTCAGACCGACGTCGACCCTTTTGGGTCGAGTCTTCGCAGGGTCAGGAACGCCTGCGCCGCGCTGACCAGCGTGACATGGTGATGCCAGCCCCGCCAGGTCCGCCCCTCGTAGTGGTCCAACCCCAGGCCGTGCTTGAGCTCGCGGTAGTCGTGCTCGATCCGCCACCGGATCTTCGCCAACCGCACCAGCTGCCGCAACACGGTCCCGGCAGACAGGCTGGACAGCCAGTAGTCCGTGGGCGCCTCCCCATGGGGCGGCCACTCGGCGATCAGCGTCTCGACCGGCAGCACCCCGTCCCACGTCGAGCGCCCGCCCGCACGGTCCAGAGCCGCTTGGCGGGCGGACTTACCCGCCAAGCGCACGTCCATGACCAGGAAACGGCCCCGCATCGCCCCACGGGACCCCTGCCGCCACGTACACCGACGCAACGCGGCGCGCCCCTGTTCCAGGGCCAGGTCCTTCAACGAGCGGGCCGGGGTCCGGTAGCGCGGCAGACGCGGCCCCGGCCCGGACCGATCGGGCGCCCGGGGCACCGCCCCACCGGGATGGGCGTTCAGATCACCGCGCACCGCGACCACGTAGTCCAGGCCCCGCTCGGCCAACCCGTGGCGCAAGCCGTGGATCTGCCCGTAGCCGGCATCGGCCACCACCACCCGGTCGGCCAGCCCCCAGGAGCGGGCCTCATCGACCATGTCCAGGGCCAGCCGCCATTTCTCCCGGTGGCCGACCCGGTCGGGCACCCCGGTCTTGACCCGGCGCTCATCGGCGGCATCGGCCCAGTCCTGGGGCAGGTAGAGCCGCCAGTTCAGCGGCACCGAGGCGGCATCGGTGACCGCGTGCAGGCTCACCGCGCTCTGGCACACCGCCTGCTTGCCCAGGGCCCCGCACCACTGGTGGGCCGCCCCCACCGACTCGGTGCCCGCTTTGGGCAGGCCCGAGTCGTCGATCACCCACGCATCCGGGGTGATCGCCTCACTCACCTTGGTGGCCAGGCGTCGTTGGACGGGGGTGTGCTCCCACGGGGACTGGCCCACGAACTGCTGCAGGGCCTGCATGTTGCCGTCCGGGAGGCGCTCGGCCATGGGCTGGATGGACTTGCGCCGCCCGTCCAGCATCAGACCGCGCAGGTAGCAGCTGCCCCAGGCCCGGGAGTCCTTGCGGGGGATGGACGCGAAGACCTCGGCGCAGAACGCGTCGAGGTCCTCGCGCAGCTCTTCTACAGCGGCCAGATCCACGCGTCCATGATGGCGGAACCGAGCCGAGAAAACAGATACTTAACGAAGTACTACTAGGGCACGGGTCCGGCCCCGGACAGCCGGGCGCCTCGGCGCCCGCCCGTCCGGGCAGCCCCCGCCGGGCCGGACGGCCCGTGCGGAGGGCAGGGGGCACGCCCACCCGGGCCGGAGCCGCGCGAAGCGGCGCCGGCCCGGGGCGGGCGCGCTCAGGAGAAGAAGACCGTGTCGACGACGGCGGCGCTCCCGACGGCGACGACGAGCGCCCCCCTCGGGTCCGGGGACATGCGGCGCCCGTACCCGGCGCCCACCGGGCCCCGAGGGCCGCCCCGACCACGAGGAGGGCGACCACCGCCCAGTCGTCGGCAGGCCCGTGCCACGAGCACGAAGCTTCCGGCGGCCACGGCGTCGACCCCGGCGGCCAGGAGGTTCTCCGGGCCGTTGGGGGACCGCGTCGCCTCCGTCGCCGGTAGGCCCGTGAGGCCGACGACCGGCCCGGCCGCGAACCCCGTTCCGGCCACAGCCGCCCACCCGGCCGCACGCACCCCCTCGGCGCCCGGACTCCCTGCGGCCGTCGGCCGGCGGCAACGGGAAGCCGTCACGGCACCGGCCGCCCCGCCCGGCGAGGCGTGGACAGGGCCCCGGGCGCAGCGGTGTCGCACGTCCGAGAGAGGGTCGGGGAGGCAGACCTCCCCACCCCCTACGGAGACCTCGATGATGGGTACCTCGCACGCCGCGACCGGTGTGCTCGCGGGCGGCGCCGTCGCCCTGCTCTGCGGCGCCGACGTGCCCGTCACGCTGACGTGCGCCGCGGTCGGCGCCGGCGCCGCGCTCCTCCCCGACCTGGACGAGCCCGGCTCCTCGGCGGGGCGCTCGCTCGGGCCGGTGACGGAACTGGTCTCGACCGGCCTGCGCGGCCTGTCGAGACGGGTCTACCGCCGCACGGCCACCCCGCGGGAGCTGGAGGCGCCCAAGGACGGCGGACACCGCCACCTGACCCACACCGTCCCGGCGTGCCTGGTGTTCGGCCTGGTCGCGCTGGGGGTGGCGCTGGCTCCGTTCGGGGCCGCCGCGGTGGTGTTCGCGATGTCCGCCCTGGGTCTGGGGACCGTGGTCCGCCCCTGGAGGGCGTGGGGCACGGTCCGGCGGCGCAGACGGGCGGCGCTGGTGGCCGCCCTCGTCCTCGGCGCGTGCACGCTGCTCGTGGAGGGCTACGGCCCCGCGCCGTGGCTCGTGGGCCTGGTGGTGTTCGCGGGCACGCTGACGCACGTGCTGGGGGACTGGCTGACCCGGTCGGGCGTGCCGCTGGCCTGGCCGTTCACGGTGCGGGGCAAGCGGTGGTGGATGCTGCGCTCACCGGTGGCCTTCCACACAGGCAGGAGCAGGGTGGAGGACGCCATCAGGGTGGGGGCGCTGCTCGGGTTCCCCGTGCTGCTGGTGCTGGGGGCGCCCCTCCCGCCGGCGGCGTGAGGCGGGTCGCCGACCCCGTCTCCACGGACGCGACCGGGCCCCTCCCGCCGACCGCGGGAGGGCGGGCCCCGTCGGGCGGGGGTCAGGCCGGGGACCCCGCCGAGGGGTACCCCAGGAGCCCGGAGATCTCCTCGGCCGCCTCGCGCAGGACCGGGACCAGGGCGCGCATGCGCTCCATGGGCATGTAGGGGCGGGTGGCGGCGATGCTGACCGCCGCAACGCCGGACGAGCTGCCGTCCCGCACGGGGGCGGCCACGCAGCGGATGCCCGGCTCGTTCTCCTCCAGGTCCATCGTGGCGCCCAGCCTGCGGTAGCGGCGCATCGTCTCCAGGAAGCGGTCCAGCGATCGGTCGCCGCCACCGCCGCCCTCCCGCTCGGCGGCGAAGAGCCGCTCCCAGACCTCCTCCCCCTCGTCCAGGATCAGGGACTTGCCGATGCCCGTGGTGGTCAGGGGCATGCGGTAGCCGATCCGCGAACGCGTCTCCGCGCCGCGCAGACTCGCGATCTTGTCCAGGTACAGCACCTCGTCGTCGTCGCGGATGGCCAGGTGCACCGTGTCCCGGTACCTCCCGGAGAGCCGCTCCAGGACCGGGCGCGCCACCAGGGGCACCGGGTTCTGCTGGAGGGCGAGGAAGCCGTACTCGATCAGCGCGGGGCCCAGCAGGTAGGTGTTCTCCGGGCCCCGGCGCAGGTAGCCCTCCTGCACGAGCAGCTGCAGCAGCCGGTGCGCGGTGCTGCGGCTGATCCCCGTCCTCTCGCACACCGCCCGGAGGTCGCACGCCCCCCGCGCCACGGCGGCGACGACGTCGAGCCCCCGCCGCAGCGTCTGCGTGCCGGGGGGTGTGGTGCTCTGCCTGTGCATGCGTGCCAGGTTAGACGGCCGCGCGTACCGGCCGGACGCTCCGGCCGGTACGCGGCCGCGCTACCGGGCGAACCGCAGCGTCACGATCTGGAACGGCCGCAGCCCGAACGCCACGCGGCCGTGCCCGCCGTCACCGGACGCGGTCCGCACGTCGAGTCCGGGCGCTCCCCCGTACTCCTCCTCCAGGAGGTTCACCGCGCGGACCCCGGCGAACGGGAAGCCCGGCGCCACCGTCGCGCGGGCCCGCCCGCCGCGGGCCTCGTACAGCCGCACGACGACGTCGCCCGACCGGTCGTCGGCGAGCTTGACCGACTCCACCACCACCCCGGGGTCGTCCACGCGCACCAGCGGCTCGACCGCGCCGCCGCCGGGGACCTCGCGCGGGGGCAGGTTGATCCGGTACCCCTCGCGCACCGCGTCCTCCACCGTCGCGCCCGGGGCCAGCGCGTAGCGGAAGCGGTGCTCGCCCTGGTCCGTCTCCGGGTCGGGGAACCGCGGGGCGCGCAGCAGCGACAACCGCACCGTGGTCGTGGTGCCCCCGTCGCCGCGGACCGCGCGGGTCACGTCGTGCCCGTAGGTGGAGTCGTTGAGGACCGCCACGCCGTAGCCGGGCTCCCCCACGTGCACCCACCGGTGCGCGCAGATCTCGAACTTCGCCGCGTCCCACGAGGTGTTGGAGTGGGTGGGGCGCCTCACGTGCCCGAACTGGATCTCCGAGGAGGACTCGTCCGCGCGGACGTCGACCGGGAAGGCCGCCTTGAGGAACTTCTCCCGCTCGTGCCAGTGCACCACCGTCTCCACGTCCAGGCGCCGCGCGCCGGGGCTCAGGGACAGGACCTGGACGACCGAGGACGCGCCGAACGTGCGCGCCACGCGCAGCGCGGCGGCGCCCCCGGGCCGCGGCTCCAGGGCCTCGACCGCGTCGGCGCCGGTGAGGTCGGTGACGGTGTTGCGGTAGAACGCGTCGACGTCCCAGGCGTCCCACTGGTTGGGCAGGTCGGGGTGCACCTGGAGCAGGTTGCCCGGCGACCCCGGGGCCAGCACCTCGCGCTCCGCGACCCTGTCCAGGACGGAGGTGACGAGCCCGCGGCCGTCCACGCGCACGGTCAGCAGCCCGTTGTCCAGGGTGAAGCCGCCGTCCGAGGCGTCGACCGAGGCCGCCGCCGCGCCGGGCGCGCCGGTGAGCGCGGCGGGGACCGCGCCGAGGGCGGGCACGCCGTCGCGCTCGTGCGGGGCGGCGTTGAACACCAGGGTGGCGCCGCTCCCGCCGGGGTCCTCCGCCAGCGCCCCCTGGGCCGCCGCGACGATCCCGTGCAGCTCGGCGGCGGCCGCCGCGTAGGACTCGGCCGCCTCCCGGTGGACCCACGCGATCGAGCTCCCCGGCAGGATGTCGTGGAACTGGTTCAGCAGGACCGTCCTCCACACCCGGTCCAGGGCCTCGTACGGGTAGGGGGCGCCGGTGCGCACGGCGGCGGTCGCGGCCCACAGCTCGGCCTCGCGCAGCAGGTGCTCGGACCGCCGGTTGCCCTGCTTGGTGGCCGCCTGGCTCGTGTAGGTCCCGCGGTGGAACTCCAGGTACAGCTCGCCCAGCCACACGGGCGCGTCGGGGTACTCCGCGCGGGCCTTGGCGAAGAACTCCGAGGGGTGCTCGACCTCCACCCGGGGGGACCCCTCCAGGTCGCGGGTCCGCCGGGCGCGGGCGAGCATCTCCCGGGTGGGGCCCCCTCCGCCGTCGCCGTGCCCGAAGGGCACCAGGGACCGCGACGCGCCGCCCTTGTCCCGGAAGTTGCCGGAGGCGTGCGCAAGTTCCGAGCCGGTGAGCTCGGAGTTGTAGGTGTCCACGGGCGGGAAGTGGGTGAAGACGCGCGTGCCGTCGATGCCCTCCCACCAGAACGTGTGGTGGGGGAACGCGTTGGTCTGGCTCCAGGAGATCTTCTGGGTGAGGAACCACTGAGAGCCCGACAGCCGCACGAGCTGGGGGAGCGCCGCCGAGTAGCCGAACGAGTCGGGGAGCCACACCTCCTGGGTGTCGACGCCCAGCTCGTCGCGGAAGAACCGCTTGCCGAAGCTGAACTGCCGGGCCAGCGCCTCGGAGCCGGGCATGTTGGTGTCGGACTCCACCCACATGCCCCCGACCGGCACGAACTGCCCGGCCTCGGACGCGCGCACCACCCGGGCGAAGACGTCGGGCCGGTGCTCCTTGAGCCAGGCCCACTGCTGGGCCTGGGACATCGCGAAGACGAACCCCGGGTGGTCCTCCGCGAGGGCGACGGCGTTGGCGCTGGTGCGGACCACCTTGCGCACGGTCTCCCGCACGGGCCACAGCCAGGCGGAGTCGATGTGGGCGTGGCCCACGGCCGACACCCGGTGGGCGCTCGCTGCCGCCGGGGAGCGCAGGGCCGGGGCCAGTGCCTCCCGCGCGCGGTCGGCCGTGCCCGGGACGTCGTGGAGGTCGAGGGCGTCCAGGGACCTCTCCAGGGCGCGCAGGAGCTCCCAGCGGCGCGGGTCGCCGGTGTCGAGGGAGCGCATGACCCCGCCCGCGACGTCGAGGTCCATGGCCAGTTCCCACACCGCCGTCTCGAAGACCGCCAGGTCGGCGCGGGCCAGCCGGTACAGGGGCTCGTCCGCGGGCCCCCGCCCCCCGCCCAGCTCCGTGGGCCGGAACGGCGGGTTCCCGAGGATGACGGGGTTGGCCGCGGCCTCCACGTGGAACTCCACGGCCTCTCCGCCCCCGGCCGGGGAGCCGACCGGGATCCAGGCGTTGCGCGGGTTGAGGCCCTTGACGACGGCGCCGTCCCGGAGGTGGACGAGCCCCTCGCTCTGGAAGCCCGGCATGCCGCTGTCGAAGCCCAGGTCGACGACGGCCTCCACCGTCAGCCCGGCCCACTCCCGGGGCACCTCGCCCCGCAGCCGGAACCACGTCGTCCCCCAGGCCGGCCCCCAGGCGTCGCCGACGCGGGCGGGCACGTGGTCCGCGGCGATCCCCTCCGCCGCGGGCACCGGCTCGCCGGGGGCGTCCCACCGCGCCACCTCCAGGGGGACCGACCTCGTGTAGATCGCGGGCCATACGCGTTCGCCCAGTACCCGTTGCAGGCGGGCCTCGGTCAGCCGCCGGTCGTCGTGCACGGTGGTTCTCCGTTCGATCGTCCCCTGACAGGTGGTGGGTACGTTGTCACCGCCGCGGAGACCGCGTCAACGCCCCGGCCGGAGCGGGTGGCCCGGTCCCGGCCGCGTCGCCCGCCCCCGCGCGGGGCCGCCGTGGCACCATGTGGGTGCTCCGCCGGGGCCTCACGGTCCCGCCCCGCCGAAGGGGCGGCGCGGCGCCCGCGACCGGGTCGCACCCGTGCGCCACGGGCGCCGCGCGGGCCGGGGCGCCGACCGTCCGGGGCGGGCGGGCCGCTCGCCCGCCCCGGACACGCCCAGAGGGAGAAGGCCGTGGAAGGCGAATACGAACCGAGCCCGTCCGCGTGGGTCCGCGAGCAGGTCGCCCTGTACGAGCGCACCGGCGGGGCCGAGGGCAACACCCTGGGGGACACCGGCCTGCCGGTCGTCATCGTGACGATGCTCGGGAGGAAGACCGGGAAGATCCGCAAGATCGCCCTCATGCGCGTGGAGCACGAGGGGCGCTACGCGCTCGTGGGCTCCCAGGGCGGGGCCCCGGAGGACCCCAAGTGGGTGCACAACCTCCGCGAGAACCCCGACGCCGTCACCCTGCAGGACGGCCCCACCCCCTTCGCGGCCCGTGTGCGCGAGGTCGGGGGAGCGGAGCGCGAGGAGTGGTGGGAGCGGGCCGTCGCGGCCTTCCCCGACTACGCGGACTACCAGCGCAAGACCGACCGCCTCATCCCCGTCTTCGTGGTCGACCGGGCCGAATGACCGGCTGAGCGGCCGAGGGGTCCACGGGCCGCGCACACCCGGGAACGGGGTGCGCGGCCCTTCCCGTCCCCGGCGACCAGGGATGAGGGAGTTGAACCTGTTGACAGGGTGAACTGGGTCACGGTAGTTTCCCGGAAACGTTTCCAGGAGATGTCCGGTACATTGCGCCGTGTTTCTGGAAACGTTTCCAAGCCCTTCCGGAGCACAGCGTGACTGGAGCCGCGATGACGTCATCACGCGCCACCCTGATCCAGGTGGCCGAACGCGCCGGGGTCTCGCTGGCCTCGACCTCCCGCGCCCTGCACGGGAGCGGGGCCAGCGAGGCGATGGTCGAGCGCGTACGCGCCGCGGCGGCCGAGCTCGGCTACAGCCCCGACGTCACCGGCCGCTCCCTGCGGTTGAGGAAGACCTTCCAGATCGCGTTCGCCGTCGCCGACATCGGCAACCCCGTCTACGTGGAGATGATGACCGCCATCCACGAGGTCCTGGCCCCGCACGGCTACCGCGTCGTGGTCATGACCACGGGCGACACCCCCGCCTCGGCCACGGAGCTCGTGCGCAGCCTGGGCAGCGGCTTCGTCGACGGGATGGTCCTCAGCCCGCTGCGCACCGACGACGGGCTGGTGCGGGCCATCAAGCGGGCGCCGGTCCCGGTCGTGGTCATCGGGCGCTCCCTCGGGGACCAGGGCATCGACTCCGTGTCCACGGACTCCGCGGACGGGATCGGCCAGGCCGTCCGGCACCTGCTGGAGACCGGCCGCCGCAGGATCGGCTTCCTCAACGGCCCCCCCGACACGACCCCGGGCGAGGCGCGCAGGCGCGGGTTCGACGCCGCCGCCTCCGCCCCCGGGTCCACCGCCGAGCGCGTGGAGGTCGCCCTCGCCGAGGACTTCACCGTCGCGGCCGGCGTGGCCGCCGCGCACCGGCTCCTCGCCGGCGCGCCCGACGGCGGCGCCCGCCTCGACGCGGTCGTGGCCGCCAACGACCTCCTCGCCATCGGCGCCATCCGCGCCGCCCGCGAACTCGGCCTGTCCGTGCCCGAGGACGTCGCGGTGACGGGCATGGACGACACCGAGCTGGGCCGCGTCTTCCAGCCCAGCCTCACGAGCGTCTCGCTCGGCTCGGACGAGCGCGGGCGCGCCGCCGCGCAGATCATGCTGCGGCTCGTCGACGGGGACGCCGGCGAGCCGCAGACGGCCTCGGTCGGACCCCGGCTGGTCGTCCGGGAGTCCACGGCCCCGGCGCCGGCCCGCGCGTCCGCGCCCGGGGGAGGCACCGGATGACGGCGCCCCCCTCACCGCGGGGCACGGCCCCGCCCCGCCCCGCGCGCGGGGCCCGGCCCCGCCCGGGCGGCGCGGCCCGTGCACGGCGCCGCGAGGCGGCCGCCCTGGTCATGCCCTCCCTGCTGCCCATCCTGGTGCTCAGCGTGGCGCCCCTGGTCATGGGCATCGCGCTGGCGTTCACCGACGCGCGCCTGGTGCGCCGCCCGGACTACGAGTTCGTCGGCGTCGACAACTTCGTGCGCCTCCTCGACAACTCCTACTTCTGGGAGTCGTTCCGCATCGGCATGGTCTGGGCCGTCTCCGTGACGCTGCTCCAGCTCGTCGCCGCGATGGGGCTGGCGCTCCTGCTCGACGCCGGCCTCAGGTTCCAGGGCCTCACGCGCGTCCTCGCCCTCATCCCGTGGGCGATGCCCCCGGTCGTCGTGGCGATCATGTGGCAGATGATCTACTCGCCCAACGCGGGGCCGCTCAACGCCGCCCTGGGCGCACTGGGCCTGCCCGGCGACGTCAACTGGCTCGCCGACTTCTCGACCGCGCTGCCCGCTGTGGTCGTCGTCGGCGTCTGGGTGGGCATGCCGCAGACCACCGTGACCCTCCTCGCCGGGCTGCAGCAGATCCCGTCCGAGCTGCACGAGGCGGCGGCCATGGACGGTGCGGGCGCCTGGCGCAGGTTCACCGGCGTCACCCTGCCGGGCCTGCGGCCGATCGTCGCCTCGATCACGTCGCTGAACTTCATCTGGAACTTCAACTCGTTCTCGCTGGTGTACGTCCTCACCGAGGGCGGTCCGGGCGGCCGCACGATGCTCCCGATGCTGTTCACCTACCTGGAGGCGTTCAAGAACCGCAACATCGGCTACGCCGCGGCCATGGGCATGGTGCTCGTCATCGTCGTCGTGCTGCTCCTGGCCTTCTACCTGCGGTCCCAGTTCCGCGACGACCGCGAAGGCAAGGTGGGCTGACCGTGCGCTCCCTCGTCCGTCCCGCCCAGTACGCGGCCCTCGCGTGCTACGTGCTCTTCCTGGGCTTCCCGCTGCTGTGGCTGATCTCGGCCTCGGTCAAGTCCTCGGGCGAGCTCAACTCGCTCACCGTGGGCCTGCTGCCGCAGGAGTGGCACTGGGAGAACTACGCGCAGGCGCTGGCCCGCCAGGGCCTGGTCCGCTCCGCGTGGAACAGCGTGTTCGTCGCCCTCGTGTCGACGGCGCTCGTCGTCCTCATCGCGCTGCCCGCGTCCTACGTCCTCGCCAGGCTCAAGGGGAGGGTCCGCACGGCGGGCGTCGGCTGGATCCTCGTGAGCCAGGTCTTCCCGGTCATCCTCGTCATCCTGCCGCTCTTCCTCGTCCTGCGGACCATCGGGCTCACCGACAGCCTCGTCGGCCTGACCCTCGTCCACACGACGTACACGCTGCCGTTCGCCCTGTGGATGCTCCAGGGCTACGTGTCCGGCATCCCCGTCGACCTGGAGGAGGCGGGGGCCATGGACGGCGCGGACCGCCTCACCGTGCTGCGCCTGATCATCCTCCCGCTCCTGGCCCCGGGCGTCGTCGCCACGGCCATGTTCAGCTTCGTCTCCTCCTGGAACGAGTTCTTCTTCGCCCTCGTGCTGCTCCAGTCGCCCGAGAACTACACCCTGCCCATCACCCTCAAGATGTTCATCGGCGGCGAGGGCAAGGTGGCGCTCGGGCCGCTGGCGGCGGGATCGGTGCTCGCCGCCATCCCGAGCATCGTCTTCTTCTCGATCATGCAGAAGAAGCTCACCGGAGGGCTCATGGCCGGAGCGGTGAAGGGATGACCCCCGCGACCGGCGCCCCCCGGCACCCCCCGACGAAAGGTAGACCCATGCAGACACGCGTCGTGTCCGTCGCCGCGGGACTCTCCGCCGCGACACTGCTCCTCACCGCCTGCGGCTCCGGCGAGGGGGACGGCGGCCCCGTCACCCTCGAGTTCCAGTCCCTCTCGGACCAGCCCGCCGCCATCGAGGCGACGGAGAGCATCGTCGCGGCCTGGAACGAGGCCAACCCCGACACGCAGGTCGAGATCGTCCCCGCCGGCTGGGACGGCATCTACGACAAGCTCATCACCCAGTTCAACGGCGGCGCCGCGCCCGACATCATCCACTACGAGGCCGCCGGAATCGTCCCCTTCGCCGTCGACGGGTACCTCGCCGACCTCTCGGATCACATGTCCGAGGCGGCGCGCGGCGACATCCCCCCGGGCGTCCTCGACTCCGTGACGGTCGACGGCCAGGTCATCGCGTACCCGACCGAGATGCAGTCCTACGTGGTCTTCGCCAACCGGGGCATGCTGGAGGACGCGGGCGTCGACGTCCCGACCGGCGAGACCATGGCCTGGGAGGACCTGCGCGAGATCGCGCTGGCCGCGACCACCCCCGAGGCCCACGGGCTCGGCTGGGGGCTGTCCAGCCCCACGGCCGTGTTCATGGCCATGGCCCCGGCCTTCGGGGGGACCTATTTCGAGGGGTCCGGCCCCGACGCCTCCCTGGCGATCGGGGAGGGGGAGATGGCCCTGCCCGAACTCGTCGACGCCATGGCCCACGAGGACCGGTCGATCCTCCCGGTCACGCTCACCCAGTCGGGCACGGAGGCGCTCCCGTCCTTCTACGCGGGCGATGTCGCCATGACGGTCCAGGGCTCCTTCCAGGCCGCCAACATCGCCGCCGACGCGCCCGAGGACCTCGACTGGGTCGTCCTCCCGCCGCTGGAGGGGCCAGCGGGCCCCTGGCAGGCCGCGAACCCGCAGACGCTGTCGGTGAACATCGACTCCGAGCACGTCGAGGAGTCCGCCGCGTTCATCGAGTTCTTCACCTCCACCGACAACCTCGCGGCGCTCAACGAGGCCGACTCGCTCATCCCGGCGACGACCTCCGCGAGGGAGGTCATGGGGTCGTCCCTGGAGGGCGAGAACGGCTGGGACGCCGTCCTCGCCTCGGGCGAGTACCTGGAGTCCTCCCCGTACCTGTTCGTCGACGCCTACGCGCAGTGGAAGGACACGGTCGCGACCCCCGCCTACCAGCGCTTCCTCGCCCGGGAGATCGACGCGGACGGCCTCGCGGCCGAGCTGGAGAACGGGTGGGAGGAGATCACGCGGTAGGGACCCGGAGCGGCCGGGGGCGCCACGCCCCCGGCACGGGGAGTCCCGGGCGCTGCCCGGGGCGGACGAGTGGGCGGGCCCGCGACGGCGGGCCCGCAGCGCAGACGAGCAACGACAGGGGAGTGGGCCCGTGACCTGGCTGGACGACCGAGCGGTGGCCGTGATCACCGGAGCGGCGGTGGGAGACGCCCTGGGCGGCGCCACCGAGGGGTGGACGCCCGAGCAGATCGAGGAGCGCCACGGCGGACGGGTGACCGGCATCGTCGGACCGTGGTACCCGGACTGGCGCAACGCCCGCCCGATCGCGCCCTACCACAAGGGCGACGGACACGTCACCGACGACACCCTCATGACGCGCGCCCTGGTGGAGGTCTACGCGAAGCGGCGGGCACACCTGGACGCCTACGCGGTGGCCGAGGACCTCGTCCCGCTCATGATCGGCGAACCGCGCTGGGTTCCCGAGCTGGAGTCGACCGCGCTGCTGCTCCAGCGGGTGTTCCTCGCGGAGAAGTGGATGGTCGCCCGGATCCACTACGGCCACGTCGACCCCCGCGAGGCGGGCGTCGGCAACGTCGTCAACTGCGGTGCGGCGATGTACGTCGCACCCGTCGGCCTGGCCAACCCGGGCGACCCCCGGGGCGCCTACGCGGAGGCGATCGACCTCACGGGCGCGCACCAGTCCAGCTACGGGCGCGAGGCCGCCGGGGTCTTCGCCGCCATGGTCGCGGCCTCCGTCGCCCCCGGGGCCTCCCTCGACGACGTCGTCGCCGCGGCGCTCGACGTCGCCCACGACGGCACCGCCGCCGCGCTGCGCGCCGTCGTCGGGGCCTTCGACGGCTGGAACGCGCCGCCCCGCACCGACGAGGAGGAGCGCGCCCTGGCACGGCTCGTCCGCGAGACGGTCGCCCCGTTCGACTCGGTGGGCCCGGCCTACCGGCAGATGTCGATGGACGCGCGCCGCCCCTCCCGGACCAAGGCCATCGAGGAGCTGCCCGCGGCGCTGGGCCTCGTCCTCGGGCACCGGGGCGACTACCGGGGCGCGGTGCTCGGCGCCGTCAACTACGGCCGCGACGCCGACTCCATCGCCGTCATGGCGGGCGCGGTCTGCGCCGGGCTCGGGGGGACGGCCGCCGTCCCCGCCGACTGGCTCGACGCGGTCGAGGAGGCGAGCCGCATGGACATCCGCGAGACCGGCCGACTCATGGCCTCCGCCGCCGCCGACATCCTGCGCGCCGACCGGGAGCGGGCCGCCGCCCGCCTGCGGGACCTCGACGCGATCGACCGCGCGCCGGCCGCGGTCCCGGGGGGTGGGGCGGAGTGAGGCTCACCTGGGCGCAGCCGGAGGACCTGCTCGCGCACGAACTCGTCCAGTCCGCCGCCGAGGGGCGCGACGTCGCCGCGATCCGGGACCGGTGGGCCGGGGCCGGGGGCGACCCCGTCCCCGCGGTGAGCGGCGCCGGACCCGTGCCCGCCTCCCCGGAACTGCGAGAACTCGCACGCGCGCTGCTCGACGAACTGGCCGCCCTGCCCGTCCCCGCCGCGCCCGGCGAACCCGACGGCTGGGCCGGCATCGAGGCCGTCCTGCCCCCGGCGCCGCGGCCCTCCGCGCCCGGCGGCGACCTCCCCGCGCGGATGCGCGGCGCCTGGACCGGCCGCGCCGCGGGATGCCTGCTCGGCAAACCCGTCGAGAAGATCCCCCGCGAGGGCATCGAGGAGATCCTGCGCTCCACCGGGCGCTGGCCGCTCGACCGCTGGTTCACGGCCGCCGGGCTCCCCGACGACGTCGCCGCCCGCTGGCCGTGGAACCGCCGCAGCGCGCCGACGTCCCTGGAGGAGAACATCGACGGCATGCCGGAGGACGACGACCTCAACTACCCCATCCTCGCCCTGGCCCTCCTCGAACGGCACGGGCGCGGGTTCAGGACCGAGGACGTCGCCCAGCTCTGGCTCGACAACCTCCCGGCGGGCCGCGTCTTCACCGCCGAGCGCGCCGCCTACCGCAACCTCCTCGACGCGCGCCCCGTCCCGGAGACGGCCACCCGCCACAACCCGTTCCGCGAGTGGATCGGCGCGCTCATCCGCGCCGACGTCCTCGGGTGGACCAGCCCCGGCGACGTGCGCGGGGCCGCCCGGCTCGCCTGGACGGACGCCAGGCTCAGCCACACCCGCAACGGCGTCTACGGGGCGATGTGGGCGGCGGCGCTGGCCTCGGCGGCGATGGTCCACGACACGGTCGACGAGGTCCTGGACGCCGCGGACGCGGTCGTCCCGCCCGACAGCCGCCTCGCCGCGGCCGTCCGGCTGGGACGCGCCGCCGCGGGGGAGGGGGACGTGCGCGCCGGGCTCGACCGGCTCCACGACGCCTACGGCGACCTGCACTGGGTGCACGTCCTCAACAACGCGGCCGTGATCGCGTACGCCCTCGCCCGCGGCGCGGGGGAGTTCGGCCCGAGCGTCTCGCACGCGGTGACGGCCGGATGGGACACCGACTCGGCCGCGGCCACCGTCGGCGGCGTGGTGGGCGCGCTCCGGGGTGCCCGGGGCATCGGCGCGCGGTGGTCCGACCCGCTCGACGGCCGCATCGCGACCTCGCTCCCCGGCGGCGAGCAGCGGATCGACGACCTCGCCGCCCGGACGGCGGCCCTCGCGGTCCCCGCGGGCACGACCGAGAGGAGCACGCCGTGACCTACCGCTTCGACCCGCTCGTCCCCCGCCCGATCGACCTCCCGACCGAGGTGCCGCTCGACGGCGAACCCTCCGGGGACCGGCTCCGGGCCCTCGACGAGGCCAAGGTCTTCGCCGCCCCGGCCGACCCCGCCGACCGCCCCGCCTGGCGGGAGCGCCTGCACGCGTGGCGCGAGGACGCCCGGACCCGCCACGGCTACCGGGGCGCCGTCTACGAGCACCCGGAGGCGGCGTGGGCCGCCCGCTGCCACACCGTCGCGCAGGTGTGGCTGTGGGACGAGCTGCTGTACTCGTTCGACGAGCACCGGTTCACCCCCGAGCGCTTCCTGGCCGACGCCCGCGAGCGGTTCGGCGGGCTCGACGCCGTCGTGCTCTGGCACGCCTACCCGGTGATCGGCCTGGACGACCGCAACCAGTGGGACCACTACCGCGACGTGCCCGGCCTGGCGGGCCCCGGGGGCCTCGTGGAGGCGCTCCACCGCGCCGGACTGCGCGTGTTCGTCGACTACAACCCCTGGGACGTCGGCACCCGCCGGGGCGCCGACGACGTCACCGAGCTCGCGTCGCTCGTCGCCGACCTGGGCGCTGACGGCGTCTTCCTCGACACCCTGAAGAAGGCCGACCCCGACCTCGTCGCCCGCCTGGACGCCGCCCGGCCCGGCGTGGTCCTGGAGGGCGAGTCGAAGCTGGCCGTCGAGCGCATCGAGGACCACGCCACCTCGTGGGCGCAGTTCTTCGCCGACTCGCCCGTGCCCGGGGTGCTCAGGGCGCACTGGTACGAGCGGCGCCACATGCAGCACCACGTGCGCCGCTGGCACCGCGACCACTCCGAGGAGCTCCAGTCGGCCTGGCTCAACGGGGTCGGCGTCATGGTGTGGGAGGTCGTGTTCGGGGTCTGGGTCGGCTGGTCCCCGCGCGACGCGGCCACCGTGAGCCGGATGACGGCCGTCCAGCGCGCAGCCGGCGACCTCCTCCTCGACGGGGAGTGGACGCCCCTGGCGGAACTGGCCCCCGAGGCGGAGGCCGCCGGCGTGTACGCCTCCCGGTGGGAGCTGGACGGCCTGACCCTGTGGACGCTCGTCAACCGCGGCGAGGCCGACCACACGGGCCCGGTGCTCCCGCACGGGGACGGCGACCGGGCCCCCGGCGGCACGCTCGTCGACCTCACGGGCGGCGGGCGCGGGGAGGCCGGACGGGTGACCGTGCCCGGGCGCGGTATCGCCGCGCTCCTGCGCGTCGCGGACGGCGCCCCCGAGCCCGAGTGGCTGCCCGGCCTTCTCGACCTGCTCGCCGCCGCGCCGCACGACCCCGACGCGCGATTCCGGCACCGCCTCGCCGCGCGGCTGCGCCCCGCGGCCCCGGAGGCCGGAGCGGCGGGCGCGGGCGCCCCCGCGGCGGGCGGCCCGGAGCCGGACGCGGCCGTGGTGCCCGCGGGGCCGTACGTCCTCACCGTGCGCTACCGCGCACGGGAGACGGGCATGTACCAGGGCGCCCCGTACGTGGACGAGTGGAAGCCGCTCCCGCCGCGCCTGCACGACGCGCGCACCCTCCAGCGGGACGGGGTGCTGTCCGCGCCCGTCGCGGTCGCCGCGAGCGAGGCCACCAACGCCGAGTTCGCCGCGTTCCTCGACGCCACGGGCTACGGGTCCGCGTTCCCCCACCGCTTCCTCGCGCACTGGCAGGACGGGCGCCCCGCCCCGGGCACGGAGGACGAACCCGTGTCGTTCGTGGACCTGGACGACGCGCGGGCGTACTGCGCCTGGCGCGGCGGACGGCTTCCCACGGAGGACGAGTGGCAGCTCGCCGGCGAGGCCGGCGGCCTGCGCCGCGGGGCGCCGGCCGTCTGGAACTGGACCGAGAGCGAGCACAGCGACGGCCGGACCCGGTTCGCCATGCTCAAGGGCGGCGCGGACTACGTCGCCGAGGGGTCCGACTGGTACGTCGAGGGCGGGCGCCACGCCCCCGACCGCAGCGTCAAGCTGCTGCTGCCCGGCCTGGGCCTGGCCCGGGGGGCCACCGTCGGCTTCCGCTGCGCGTGGGACCTGCCGGACACGAACCTTCCCGGAACGGCGCCCCCCGCCTCGGCGCCGGAGCGCACCGGGGAGGTGGTCGCGTGACCGTCTCGCGCGACCCCTCCTCGGGCGCACTCGCCGGCCTGCGCGTCGTGGACGCCTCCACGCTCTTCGCGGGCCCCATGGCCGCCATGCACCTGGGGGACATGGGCGCCGACGTCGTCAAGGTCGAGCACCCCTCCCGCCCCGACCCCTCCCGCACGCACGGCGCCGCCAAGGACGGCGTCAACCTGTGGTGGAAGACGCTGGGGCGCAACAAGCGCACCGTCACCGCCGACCTCGGGACCGAGGGCGGGCGGGAGGTGTTCCTCGCGCTCGCCGCGGAGTCCGACGTCGTCGTCGAGAACTTCCGCCCCGGCACACTGGAGCGCTGGGGGCTGGGCTACGACGAGCTCAGCGGGCGCAACCCCGGGCTGGTGCTCGCGCGCGTCAGCGGGTTCGGCCAGATCGGCCCGTACCGGACGCGGCCCGGCTTCGGCACGCTCGCCGAGGCCATGAGCGGGTTCGCCGCGATGACGGGCGAGCCCGACGGGCCGCCCACGCTCCCGCCGTTCGGGCTGGCCGACGGCGTCGCCTCGCTCGCCACCGCGTTCGCCGTCATGGTGGCGCTGTCCGCGCGCGCGGGGACCGGGCGCGGACAGGTCGTCGACACGGCGATCATCGAGCCGATCCTGGCCGTGCTGGGACCCCAGATCACCCGGTGGGACCAGCTGGGCACGGTCCAGCCGCGCACCGGGAACCGCTCGTCCAACAACGCGCCCCGCAACACCTACCGGACCGGGGACGGGCACTGGGTGGCCGTCTCCACCTCCGCCCAGTCGATCGCCGAGCGCGTCGTGCGGCTCGTCGGCCGCCCCGACCTGGCCGACGAGCCCTGGTTCGCGCGCGGCGCCGACCGGGCCCGCCACGCCGACGAGCTCGACGAGGCGGTCGGCGGGTGGATCGCCCGCAGGACGCGCGACGAGGTCGTCGCCGCGTTCGAGGAGGCCCAGGCGGCGGTGGCCCCGGTCTACGACGCGTCCGACATCGTCGCCGACCCCCAGTTCCGGGAACTGGGGACGGTCCACGAAATCGAGGACCCCGAACTCGGGCCGATGCTCATGCAGGGCCCGCTGTTCCGGCTGTCGGACAACGACGGCGTCGTGCGCTTCACCGGCCGCCCGCACGGCGCGGACACCGACGAGGTCCTCGGCGAGCTCGGGTTCGCGCCCGAGCGGATCGCCGAGCTGCGGGAGCGGGGGGAGGTGTGAGCGGCGCGGCGCGCGACCCGGGCGCGGCGCCTCCCCTCACGCTCCTGTACGTGCCCGCCGACCGGCCGGACCGGGTGGCCAAGGCGCTCGGATCCGCCGCGGACGTGGTGCTGGTCGACCTGGAGGACGCCGTCGCCCCCTCCCTCAAGGACGGAGCGCGGCGCGACGCCGTGCGGCTGCTCGCCTCCGCGACCCGTCCCGTCCAGGTGAGGATCAACCACCGCTCCACGCCGTGGCACGACGCCGACGTCGCCGCGCTCGCCGGACTGCCCTCCGGCGTCGGGGCCCGCGTGCCCAAGGCCGAGTCGGCCGACGGGGTGCGGGCGCTCGCCGACGCCCTGCCCGGCCGCGCGCTGCACCTGCTCGTGGAATCCGCGCTCGGGGTCGAGCGCGCCTTCGACCTCGCCTCGGCCTCGCCCGCGGTGGCCTCGATCGGCCTCGGCGAGGCGGACCTGCGCTCGGACCTGCGGGTGGACGGGGAGGAGGGCCTGGCCTGGGCGCGCGGCCGCGTCGTGAACGCGGCCAGGGCGGCCGGGCTGCCCCCGCCCGCGATGTCGGCGTACACGCGCGTGCGCGACCCCGAGGGCCTCGCCGCCTCGTGCCGCGCCGGGCGCGCGCTGGGCTTTTGCGGCCGCACCGCGATCCACCCGGCCCAGCTCGGCACGATCCGGGCCGCGTTCCTGCCCTCGCCGGAGGAGGTGGAGCGGGCGCGCACGGTCCTGGACCGCGTCGCCGGGGCCGCCGCCGCGGGGACGGGGGTGGTCGTCCTGGCCGACGGGACCTTCCTCGACGCCGCCATGGTCGAGCGTGCGCGCGCGGTACTGGCCCTGGCCGGTCGGGAGGGCGTGCCGCACGAGCCGGTGAGCTGACGACCCGGCCGGTGGAGGTCTGTCTTGCACCGGGTGCGATGGAGGCTGTGGTGTGTGCCGGGATCGCCTCCCGTCACCGGCCACCGTCCCTCGCTTGAGGACCGATAAGCGGCGACTCCTCTGTGCGGTGGGCCTCTAGACTCTGGCTCATGCCGAGAACCCTGTACCTGGTGTTGTCCGGAGCTCCTACGCCGGAAGGGGGGACCGATCTCGTCCAGGCCCTTCACAGCCACGGCTGGCACGTGACTGTGCTGTCAACCCCCACGGGCACGGACTTCCACGACCAGGACCAGCTCGCGGAGCTGACGGGCGAGCCAGTCCGTGTGGCGTTTCGGATGCCCGGGCAAGGCAAGCCGTTGCCGCCCGCCGATGTGGTGTTGGCCTGTCCGCTGACCTTCAACTCCACGAACAAGTTCGCCCAGGGGCTGGCGGACAACTTCGCGATCGCCCTGCTGTGCGAGATGGTCGGATACGGGGTGCCCACCGTGGTGGTGCCGCACTGCAAACCCCAGCTCGCCACCCACCCGGCCTTCGTCCGCTCCCTGGAGATCCTGCGCGGAATGGAGTCGGTCACCGTCCTGCACGACCCCGACGCCCCCTATGAGAACCGTCTGCCCTCCTGGCAGCAGGTCGTCGACACCGTCAACCGCCTCTGACCGAAAGGCACAGCGTGGACCCCGCCACTCGAGGCCAGACGATCAAACGTGCCCGACGACGGCACGGCTACTCCCAGAGCGTGCTCGCCGGACTCGTGGGACGCTCCGAGTCCTGGCTCTCCCAGGTCGAACGCGGCATCTTGTCGGTGGACTCCCACGAGATCCTCACCCGCCTGGCCCGCGTCCTGCGTCTGGACCTGAGCGAGTTGACCGGAACCGAAACCGAGGCGGTCACCGACATGCGCTACGACGCCGCCCGAGCCATTGAGCGGGCCATGATGCGCTACTCCACCCTGGAGACCATCGTCGCCGAGACCGGCACCGATCCCCGCGTCGACCCCGCTTCGCTCTTCACCCAGGCACACCAGACCTATGCCGCCTACCAAGCGGCCCGCTACGACGAGGTCGGACGACGACTGCCCCGGCTCATCCGCGAGGCCGAAGCCGCCGCACACACCCTCGGCTCGGACCGGCCTGCTGTGTGCTCGGCCCGAGCCATGGTCTACAACACCACCGCGGCCCTGCTGCGCAGGGTGGGGGAGAAGGATTTGGCCTGGCAGGCCGCCGACCGAGCCATGTCAGCCGCCGAGTGGGCCGACCAAACACTCCTGACCGCAGTGGGCGCCTACCGACTGGCGTACGTGTTCATCTCGCGCGGGCGGCCCGCTGAAGCGGTGGAGTTGGCGATGGGCGCGGCCTCGGCGCTGGAGCGCCGCATGCGTCCCGGAACCCCCGAGGAGCTGAGTGTCTACGGCGGACTCCACCTCGCCGCCGCCACGGCCGCCGCTGCGGAGTTCGACCGTGCGGCGGTACCGCGCTTCCTACGCCAGGCCCGTCGAGCTGCTAACCGCTTGAGCGGTGACCACAACCTGCACGGGACCGCTTTCGGTCCGACGAACGTGGCCATCCACACCATCAGTACCGCCGTCGCGATCGGTGACGCCCGCACCGCGGTGGAAGCGGGGGAGGACCTGGAGGTGGGCACGCTGCCTGCAGGTCTGGTCGGCCGGCGGGCCCAGGTCTGTCTGGACCTGGCCCGCGCCTACACCCAGCGCCGCCAGGACGCCGCAGCGGTCCACACTCTGCTGGACGCCGAACGGCTCGCCCCCGAACTCATCCGCTACCACCCCGGAACAGCCCGGGTGCTGACCGAACTGCTGCGCAGGGAGCACCGGCGTTCCACACCGGAACTGCGCCCTCTGGCCAGCAGGGCCGGGGTGGCTTGAGCCGATCCGCACATTCCTGCGGGTCTTTTACCCTCCTGCGGCTGCGGAACCGTGCGCTGTCCGCGTCTTACGGTCACCGCATGTCACTCTGCAACTGCTCCCGACCCGCCGGACGATCACCCCTTCCCGCCTCGATTCCACAGCAGCGACACCGTGGCCAACACCTTGCTCAGCAGGGCGGGGCTGACCCTCGGCTCGGTCGGCCGGTCGCACGCCCCCTGTTCGGTCTGCAGGAGGCGGCGACGTGGCCCAGGTGATCGAGGTGGACGTGGACCGGTTCCGCGTCCACAAGGCTCAGCCGGTGCAACGGCTCCCTCGGCGCACGAGCGATCCGCGCGCGAACACCCCGATTGCCACCAACACCGCCCAGCCGCAGCAGGCGGCAGCGGTCATCCTGCCCGGGGAGCCGGAGCAGGCCGCGGTGATGCGACGACGCATCCGCTCCCGGGCCGGTGTCCTCGGTTCAGCGACAGAGGCGTTGGTGCTGTTGGCCGACGAGCTCTTCACGAATGCCTTGCGCCATACCCGCAGCGGAGAATCTGGCGGCGAGGTCATGGTGGCGGTCTTCAAGCTCCCCGACCGATTTCAGGTCAAGGTCACCGACCAGGGCCCGCGGGAGGGCGAGCACGTCTTCCCCTGCCCACGCCCGCTGGATGTGTGCACCGAGGGAGGGTTCGGTCTGCATCTGGTCGCCGCCGAGGCGAGCCGGTGGGGCACCCTCCAGGAGAACGGGCGCACCACTGTGTGGTTCGAGATCGACCGCCCAGGCAAACAGACCTGACTCCTCATGTCCTGGACACGCGCTGATGACACGAGCTTGTACGCCGATGCCGAACGCCTCCAGTACTACCTCGGAGTCGGCTGGGTGGTTCTGTGGGGCCCGGATCGCGGCGCTTCTGGACTTTTGCCCGAGGAGGTCGTGACCCTCTGATCTTGTCCGATCCCACGCTCGAAGGCCTGCGCCAGCAGGTTCGCAACGTCGACCATCGGCAAATGCGCCCGACCTACGCCGCGACGCACACCCTCCAGACCGCGCAGGTCACCCAGACTCCCGACAACCGCTGACCTGATCTCCACCGGTCTGGCCTGCCCACTCTCGACTCCCTCCCGTGAGAAGGTGCCGTGATAGCCCCCCACTTCCACTCGGTGATCCTGCAACCCACCACGCTGTGCAACCTCAACTGCTCCTACTGCTACCTGCCGGTCCACGAGCGCAAGACCCGCGCCGAGATGCCGGTCGAGGTCGCCCGAGCCCTCGCCGTCGGCATCGAGACACAGAACACGAGCGAGGTCGTGGACGTGGTCTGGCACGGAGGCGAACCCCTCACGACACGCCGCGAGAACTTCCGCGACCTCGTGGAGGCATTCGAGCCCTTGCGCCGAGAGGGTCGGATCCGCCACTGCGTGCAGACCAACGCCACCCTCATCGATGACGCCTGGTGCGACTTCTTCACCGGATACGACTTCCGGGTCGGGGTGAGCATCGACGGCCCTGCGGCGGCGAATCTGTCCAGAGTGGATTGGTCGAACCGGCCGGTCTTCTCCCGCGTGGAACGCGGCATCTCCCGCCTCCGAGCCCGTGGGGTCGACTTCACCGCCATCTGCGTCGTGACCGCACAGACCATCACCCACCCCGACACCCTGCTCGACTTCTTCGAGGGCCTGGGCGCCAAGAGCGTCGGCTTCAACATCGAAGAACTCGAAGGCGCCAACGACACCCGCCAGGACATCGACCCCGTGCACGTTCGCCGCTTCTGGCGCACGATGTTCGACCGCATCGACGCGGGCAGCCCTCTCCGTGTCCGCGAGGCCGAACGACTCCTGGGCTACCTGGCCGATGTGAGGGCCGGGCACAAGGACCGGTGGGAAACCGCTCTGCTCGATCCCATCCCCACCGTCGGCATCAACGGCGACGTGGTCGTGCTCTCCCCGGAACTACTCGGCGTCGAGGACACCCAGTACGACGACTTCGTCCTGGGCAACGTCCTGAACGAGCAACTGCCCGCCATCCTCGCCCGAGCCCCACACACCGCCTACGTCCGCGAACACCTGGACGGCGTGCGCCAATGCCATCGAACCTGCGAGTTCTTCACCTTCTGCCGAGGCGGACAGGCCTCCAACAAGTACTTCGAAACCGGCCGCTTCACCACCACCGAAACCACCTACTGCCGCAACGCCAAACAGGAACTCGTCCGCGCCCTGGGCGAGAAGATGGGAGTGTGACCGATGATGACGACCCTGACCGGACTTGAAGCATCCGAGCGGGCCGCCGACCTGATCGAGCGGCTCCGACCGAGGACCCCGGTAGGGCTGTTCGACAACCGCGACACCTGGGACAACGTCGGCGGTGGCCCTTGGGACAACCGTTCGACGTGGGACAACTGGAAGAAGTAGGGGAAGCCTGTGCAGACCGCCGAGATCCGGGGCGCGAAAGTGCTCCTGCCCAGCGACGACGAGCCGACGGTGCGCGCCTGGCCCTACCCCGACCCGCTGGAGGAGGAGAAGGTCGCCAACACCCATTTCGCCTCCCTCGACCTGACCTCACACCGCCTGGTGAACACCACCCTGAACCGGTGCCGGTTCACGGGCTCACGGCTGATGGGGGTGTCCCTGGCGCGCGTTTCGATGTCTGACGTGCTCTTCGAGGGCTGTCAGTTCGACTACGCCAGCTGGGAGCAGGTCAGGGTCACCGGTGACGTGGCGTTCGTCGGCTGCTCCTTCAAGGAAGCCGAGATCATCGGAAGCGACCTGCGCGGTGCGGTCTTCGACGACTGCGCCTTCGCCGCGGACATCGAGAACACCAAGATGTCCGGTGCCGACCTGCGCGGCAGTGACCTGTCGAACCTGTCCGGGCTGGCCTCGCTCCACGGCGCGAAGGTGACCGAGATCCAGCTCCGGCAGTTGAGCGAGGTCATGATCCGCGATTTGGACCTCACGATCGCGGAGATCCCGTTGTAGGCCTCGGGGACGGCAACGCGGCGAAGAGCGCTGTTGGGGTCCTCGTGTCAGCCGTCCGTCCCGGGAGTGCGTGGCGCACCCGGCAGGAGTCGGCCCTGTGGCCGTCGGAGGTGGAGGCCCGGCCCACGAGGCACCCACGACGGAGGCCCCGGGCACGGCGGTCGCCGCGTCCGGGGCCTCCAGAAGGACCCACCGTCCCCGGCTACCCGGCAACCTCCGTCTTCTCGGCTGACTCGGCCTGGGCCCGGCTCCGGCGCGCCGAGCGCATCCGGGCGACGGCGACCAGGGCCACGGCCGCGAGGATGACCGTGTAGATGCCGATGGTGATCGGCCCGGCGAAGAGCGCGCCCACGTCCCCCTGGCCGATGGCCAGGGCCCGGCGGAGCTCCGTCTCGGCGAGCGGGCCCAGGATGACCGCGATGAGCACCGGGGCCACCGGGATCGAGTACCGCCGCATCATGAAGCCCAACAGACCCAGCAGGATCAGGAGCCACAGCTCGGTCACCGAGTAGGACGAGGCGTAGACCCCCAGCACCGCGAAACCGGTGATGCCGGCGTACAGGTAGCGGCGCGGGATCAGCAGCAGCTTCGCCCACAGCGGTGCGAAGGGCAGGTTCAGGATGAGCAGCATGACGCTGCCGATGAACAGGCTGGCCAGGAGCGCCCACACCAGGTCGGCGTTGCGCTCGAAGAGCAGCGGGCCGGGCTGCATGCCGTACTGCTGGAAGGCGGCGAGCATGATCGCCGCCGTGGCCGAGGTGGGTAGGCCCAGCCCCAGCAGGGCGCCCATCGCGGTGCCCGCCGTGGCGCTCGCCGCGGTCTCCGGGGCGGCCACGCCCTCGATCGCCCCGTTGCCGAACTCGTCGGGGCGCTTGCCCCTGCGCGCCCGGAGCTGGGACAGCTTGCGCTCGGTGCCGTAGGCCAGGAACGTGGGGATCTCCGAGCCGCCCGCGGGGACGGCGCCGAAGGGGAGGCCGAAGCCCAGTCCGCGGATCCACGCGGGCAGGGCGCGCCGCAGTTCGCGCAGGCTGAGCCAGGGCGTGCCGGTGGTGCGCAGGAGCTCGGTGGTGCCGCCCCCGCCCCGGTGCACGCGCGAGGCCACGTGGAGGACCTCCCCGAGCGCGAGCAGGCCCACGGTCACCGTGATCACGCTGACCCCCTCGAACAGCGAGGGGATGCCCAGGGTGAAGCGGGCCGCGCCGCTCTGGGTGTCGATGCCGACCATGGCCAGGGACAGGCCGATGGAGAGCGCGATGAGACCGCGCACCATGGACTGGGCGACGACCGCGGAGGTGGCCAGGAAGGCGAAGACGGCCAGCGCGAAGTACTCGGCGGGGCCGAAGCGCAGGGCGATGTCGATGATGACGTTGGAGAAGAACGCCACCACGGCCGTGGAGACGACCGCGCCGATGAACGCGCCGATCGCCGACGTGGCCAGGGCCTGGGACGCCTTGCCCTTGAGCGCCATCTTGTGGCCCTCGATCGCCGTGGCGATGGCCGAGCTGTTGCCCGGGGTGTTCATCAGGATCGACGTCGTGGAGTCGCCGAAGAGCCCGCCGTAGTAGACGGCGGTGAACATGATGAACGCGCCCGTGGGGTCGAGCTTGAAGGTGACGGGCAGCAGCAGGGCCACCGCCATCGCCGACCCCAGGCCGGGCAGGACGCCGACCGCGGTGCCGAGCACGACGCCGACCAGCGCCCACAGCAGGTTCTCCGGGGTGAGGGCGGCCGCGAAGCCGCCCCCGAGAAGTCCGAGAGTCTCCATGTCAGAGCACCCCTCCCAGGATCCCCGCGGGGAGCTTCAGGCCCAGCCCGGCGACGAAGGCCAGCTGGACGACGGAGGAGTAGACCAGAGCCACTCCGGCCTCGAACACGGGACGCCGCTTGTCGCCGAAGGCCCAGGCGACGCCGAAGAACAGCAGGGCTCCCGACAGCAGCCAGCCCACCGGCTGCAGCAGCAGGGCGAAGAGCACGACGGAGCCGACCACGGTGCCGACCGTGAGCCAGTCGCTGTGGGTGGCGGGCGCGCCCGCCGGGGGCCGCTCGCCGTCGACCAGCTCTCCGACGGCTCCGGCCTGGTCGTGCGCCCTGGTCTCGGTGTCGGCGGGGCCGCTCTCCGGCTCCGGGGCGGGGCGCCGGATCACCTGGACGGCGAGCGCCGTGCCCAGGACCACCATCAGGACCGCGACGACGGAGGGGAAGAACTGCGGCCCCGGCGAGGCCGAGTTGTCGGGCACGTGCATGGTGAGCGTCTGCTCGCCGAGGAAGAGGCCGATGCCGATGGTGAGCAGGCCGACGAAGATCTCGCTCCGCCCCCTCCACCAGTGCCGGGCCGGCCGCGCGGGGCGCGGTCCGGTCTCGGTCCCGCGCGGTTCCGCGGGTGTGCTGCTCAGGCTCATGACAGTCCCAGGTCCTCTGTGACGGTGGTGATGCGGTCGATCTCGGCTGCGAGGAACTCCTCGAACTCCGGTCCGGACTGGAAGGTGTCCTCCCACCGGTTGCGTTCGAGGGTGTCCTGCCACTCGGGGGTGCGGACCATCTCCTCGACGATGGCGGTCAGCTCCTCGCGCTCGGCGTCGCTGATGCCGGGCGCGGCCATGAAGCCGCGCCAGTTCGGCAGCACGGCGTCCACGTCCTGCTCGGGCAGGGTCGGGTGCTCCTCCAGCCCCGGGACCCGCTCCTCCGCGGAGACGCCGAGGACGCGGAGGTTGCCCGCCTCCACCTGGTCGCGGAACTCGTTGTAGCCCGAGACGCCGACGTCGATGCTCCCCGAGAGCAGGGACGTGAGCGCCTGGGCGCCGCCCGCGAAGGGGATGTAGTTGACGCTCTGGGGGTCCACCCCGCGCGACTGGGCGGCCAGGCCCGCGAGGAGGTGGTCGGTGCCGCCCAGGGAGCCGCCGCCGACCGCCACCGCGCCCGGGTCCTCCTCCCAGGCCCCGATGAGGTCGGACATGTCCTCGAGCGGGGAGTCCTCCCTGACCACGAACACCTCGTAGTCGTCGGCGACGCGGGCGATGGGGACCACGTCGTCCAGGGTCTGCGCCGAGTCGTTGACGATGATGCCGCCGATCATGACGGTGCCCGTCGTCATCAGGGTGGTCGCGTCGCCCTCCCGGCGGACCGTCTGGGCGAGGCCGATCGTGCCGCCGGCCCCGGGCAGGTTGAGGACCTGCGTGTTCTCGACGATGCCGTTGACGCGCAGGGAGTTCTGCGCCTCGCGCGCCACCAGGTCCCAGCCTCCGCCGGGGTCGGCCGGGACGACGATGTCGACCCGGGCCCGGGCCTCGGACGCGCCCGTGTCGGAGAGCGCGGCGTTGGCCGCGGCGGCGCCGACGACGAGGACGGAGGCCACGGCTCCCACCGAGCGGAGGATCCGCTGGTTCTTCATCCTTCACTTCCTCTCGACCCTCTGGTCCACCTGGTGGACCAGGAGGGCCGCTTGCTGGTTCCGGAAATGATGCGGGTCACAATGGCTCCTGTCAACGGGAGGATGACACGCGCCCGTAACGTGTTCGTCGCGGTCCGGGTGTACGTGCCTCTTCCAGCGTCTTTTTTCCCGGCGTGGCGTCCGGGGCGGGGGCGCCCGTCGCGGGCGGGTCTGTACGGGAATCCGCCCCGTGCGCTAGGCTGTCGCCGTGAGTCCACCTGGTGGATCAGAAAGACCATCCAGTGGACCACTGGCGAGGAGGAGACATGCCGGGAGGCGACGCGGACGGCTCCGTGCGCAGCGTGGCGCGCGCACTGGACCTGCTGGACCTGTTCGACGAGACGCACCAGGCCCACACCGTCCGGGAGCTCACCGAGCGGACGGGTCTGGCCAAGACGACCGTCCTGCGACTGGTGGGAACCCTGGAACAGCGGGGGCTGCTGTGGACCCGGCCCGACGGCCGGGTCGGGGTGGGCCCCGGACTGCTGCGGTGGGCCCGCCTGGCCCACGCGGTCTGGAGGGTCCCCGAGGCGGTCCGGGCGGTGATGCGCGAACTCGTCGCGGACACCGCGGAGACCGTCAACCTCTACGTCCGCGCGGACGCGGTGCGCGTGTGCGTCGCCCAGGAGGAGGGCCCCCAGCGGCTCCGCCACGTCGTGAACACCGGTGACGAGATGGTCCTGTGGGGCGGCTCCGCCAGCAAGGTCCTCCTGATCGGCGCCCCCGAGTCCCTGCTCCTGCGCGTCTCGGCGGCCTCGCCCCACGGCCCCGGGCACCTCAACCGGCTCAAGGAGGAGGTGGAGCGCGCCGCGCGGCTGGGCTACGCGGTCAGCCACGGCGAGCGCGAGACCGGGGCCTCCGGCGTCGCCGCCCCCGTGTACGGGCCGGACGGCGCCGTCCCCGTCGCGGCCCTGGCCGTGGGCGGGCCCACCGCCCGCTTCACCGACGCCGCGGTCGAGAGCTTCACCTCGGCCGTCGTCGGCGCGGCGGGGCGCATCACCGGTATCGGCCTCGACCCCCTGGGCGGGCCCGCGGGCCCCGGAAGGACGGCCCGATGAGCGCGGCGGAACAGCCCGAACCCCTGTTGGCCGGGGTCCGCGTCCTGGACATGACCAACGTCCTGGCCGGCCCCTACGCCGGCTACCAGCTGGCCCTCATGGGCGCGGAGGTGGTCAAGGTCGAGGTGCCCGGCGGCGGGGACCTCGCCCGGCGGCTCGGGGCCGCCCCCGACCTCAGCGCCCGGGGCCTGGGCGCGTCGTTCCTGGCGCAGAACGCCGGCAAGCGCTCCCTCACGCTCGACCTCAAGTCCCCCCGGGGCGGCGAGGTGATGGAGCGGCTGGTCCGCGGGGCCGACGTGCTGCTGGAGAACTTCCGCCCCGGGGTCCTGGAGCGGCTGGGCTTCGGCTGGGAGCGGCTGCGCGCGATCAACCCCCGGCTGGTGTACTGCGCGGTCTCCGGGTTCGGGGCCGACGGCCCCATGAGCGGACGCCCCGCCTACGACCAGATCGTCCAGGGGCTCTCGGGGATGATGAGCGCCACCGGCACCCCGGGGACCGGGCCGCTCCGGGCCGGCTTCCCCGTCGCGGACGTCCTGGGCGGCCTCGCCGCGGCCTTCGCGGTCAGCACCGCGCTCGTGCGGCGCGAGCGGACCGGGATCGGCGCCAGCGTGGACGTGTCCATGCTGGAGACCGCCATCACCGCCATGGGGTGGGGGGTCTCCAACTTCCTGACCACCGGCGTCGAGCCGTCCCCCATCGGCAACGAGAACGCCACCGCCGCGCCCTCCGGCACCTTCGCCGCGGCCGACGGCGCGCTCAACATCGCCGCCAACAAGCAGGAGCAGTTCGAGACCCTGTGCGCCCTGGTCGGCGCACCCCACCTGGCTTCGGACCCGCGCTTCGCCCGCCGCGAGGACCGCAAGGCCCACAGAGACGCCCTGCGGGAGGAGCTGGAGAAGCACCTCGCCCGGCGCACGGCCCGGGAGTGGGAGCGGGAGCTGTCCGAGGCGGGCGTCCCGGCCGCCCGCGTGCTGAGCGTGTCCGAGGCGCTGGACCTGGACCAGGTGGAGCACCGGGGCCTCGTGCACACGCTCCCCTTCCCCGGGGAGGAGGGGCGCGAGCTGCGGGTCCTCGGCAGCGGGGTGCACGTGGACGGGGCCGCCCTCGCCCCGCCCGGACCGCCCCCCGTGCTCGGGGAGCACACGGCGGAGATCCTGCGCGAGGCGGGGTTCGGCGACGAGGAGATCGACAGGCTGCGCGAGGAGGGGACCGTATGAGCGACACCGGTCAGGAGACCATGACCCGAAGCGAGATCGGGAGCTGGTGGTCCACGGGGGTCATCAGGATCGCCCCGGGCGAGATCGAGCCGCGCGGCTACCCCGTCCAGGAGCTGATCGGACAGGCCTCGTTCGTGGACACCGTGTGGCTCATGCTGCGCGGGGAGCTGCCCGACCCCCGGCAGTCCCGCCTGCTGGAGGCGGCCCTGGTCGCCGCCGTCGACCACGGCCCCCAGGCGCCGTCGATCGCGGCCGCGCGCATGGCGGCCACCTGCGGCGTCGGCCTGAACAGCGCCGTCGCCACCGGGGTCAACCTCCTCGGGGACGTCCACGGCGGAGCGGGCCAGCAGTGCGTGGAGCTCCTGGAGCGGATGGCGGCCCTGCGCGCCGGGGGCGCCCCGGTGGACCGCGTGGCCGCCGACGAGGTGGCCGGGTACCGCGCCCGGGGCGAGTACGTGCCCGGGTTCGGCCACCGCTTCCACCCCCGCGACCCCCGCCGCGACCCGCTCCTGGGCCTGGTCGGGGCGGCCGTGGAGGAGGGCGTGGTGCCGGGCGGCCCCCTGGAGTCGGCCCTGGCCCTGGAGGCCGCCCTGTCCGAGGGGCGTGCGAGACCCGTCCCCATGAACGTGGACGGCGCCACGGCGGTCGTCTACGCGTCCCTGGGGTTCCCCGCCGAGCTGGCGCGGGGGCTGTTCGTGCTCTCCCGCTCCGTCGGGATCCTCGCCCACGCCTGGGAGGAGCACGGGTCGGGCGCCCGGATCAAGGGGCCGCTCCCCCGATCGGTCCTGGCGGAGTACACCGGGCCGCCGACCCGCCACGTTCCCGCGGACCGGAGGGCCTGAGGGCCGGTCCCGGGCGCCCGTCGGCCCCGGGACCGCCGCGCCGGGCGCGACGGCGGCCGTCCGGCGGGCGCCGACCGCCCCGGCCCGGGGCTCAGGGGGTCCGGAACTCCCTGGCCCCGGGGGCCAGCGCGGCCAGCGCGGGCGCCGCCACGCACAGCACGGCGCACGCCAGGAGCACCGGCCCGGCGCCGAAGGCCTGCGCGGCCGGGGCGATCAGGGCCAGGCCCACGGGCGCGAGCCCGTAGGAGAACAGGAAGTCCAGGGAGGAGACCCGCGCGAGCTTGCCGGGCTCCACCTCCCGCTGCGCCGCCGTGAACCACGGGACGTTGAACAGCTCCACGCCGACCCCCACCACCGCGTACGCGGCCATGACCGCCAGGGGGCCCACGGGCAGGATCAGGCTCAGGGGGGCCAGGCCGTAGAGGGCCAGCCCGGCCAGGGCGGTCCACCCCTGGGCCGGGGGCCGCCACCGGGAGACCAGCACCGCGCCGAGGAGGGCGCCGCCGGTGTAGGCGGTGAGCGCCCCGGCCAGGACCGCCTCGGTCCCGTAGTGGTCGCGGCTGGCCAGGGGGAGCAGGACGTTGGTGGCGGAGTAGCCCAGGGCGATCACCACGGTGAGGGCGCCCAGCCCGGCGACGAACCAGGGGTGCCTGCGGGCCTCGGCGAGCCCTTCGAGGAACTCGGTGTGGAAGGCGGCGCGCGTTCCCCGCTCCCCGGTCCCCGCCGCGGCGCCCGCCGGGGGCAGGAGCGCGGCCGCGAGCCACAGCGCGGCCGTGACCAGGAGCAGGGCGCCCGTGCCGGTCACCGTCGACAGCAGCGCGGTCAGCCCGGGGGCGATCAGGGTGGCGCCCCGCACGGAGAACGTGAGGGCCGCGTTGGCCTGCTGCCGGTCCTCGGGGTCCACGACCTCGGCGGTGAGCGCCTGGAACGCGGGGCGGCAGGCGCCCTGGCCGACGCCCACCACGGCCGCCGCCGCTGCCATGAGCGCGGTGGAGGCGCCCAGCCCCGCGGCGAGGACGGGTGTGGCGGCCGCCGCCGCGAGTCCCGACCACAGGACGACGGACCGCCGGGAGTGGCGGTCGGCGAGCAGTCCGCCGAGGGGGACCGCGACCAGGAAGCCCGCGGTCCGCGTGGCCAGGACCAGTCCGAGGCCCACGGCGCCGAGGGAGCCGTCGAGCACCGCCAGGCCGAGGATGAACGGCAGGGCCCAGGTCGCCAGGCCCGAGGCCGTGGTCCCGCACCACAGGCGCACGAAGTCGGGGTCGAGGAGGGGGGAGCCCCGTAGCCTGCGGGGTTCGGTTCGGTTCGGCGGCGTCGGTGACACGCGTGGTCTCTCGCTCTCTGGCGGATCGGCAGGGGTCCCCTCCATCTTAGTGAAAACGATAACCACTAACGCTCGTATGCACATCGCCGCCATCTGCTGACAATGATTTTCATTTCCCCTATAGTCGTCATCGCCGGACCGCCCCCGCCGCTCCCGCGGTCGGCCCGGTGTCCGAGATGCGACCTGGGGCGTGTGTGCCGGCGCCCCGTGTCCGCATTCCGAGACGTACCCCTCCGCCGTCGAAAGGACCCGCGTGGATCCCTCCCTGATCGCCCAGCTCCCTCCCCCTCTTCCGGCCGAGCAGATCATCGGCATGAACCGGCCCAAGGCCGACCTCCGCACCCACCGCACCTACACCTGGAACGGATGGGACTTCACCGTCCCTCCCGGCGTGTTCATGCCGGGGGAGACGAGCCGGATGATCCACCAGCGACTCCTCGACGGCGACATCGCGGTGCGGGGCAGGCGCTACGCCGCGATGGGGGTCGGCCTGGGGGTCGAGACCGCCGTGGCGGGCCTGCGCGGAGCGGCGCGGGTCTACGCCGTGGACGTGCACGCCGACAGCGTCCGCACGGCCGGGGACAACTACCGCAGGCTCGTCACCGGCACGGAGGCCCCGGAGTTCGTCCCGGTCGTCTCCGACGTCTTCGCGGGCTTCCCCGAGGGCCACCAGGCGGACGTCGTCACGTTCAACCCCCCGGCCGTCAGCCAGCCGGTGAGCGACGACCCCGACGTGGTCCGCAACGTGTGCGCCGGAGCCGCGGTCACCGAGGCCTTCTTCTCGCAGATCGCCGAACGCGACCTGCTGGCCCCCGGCGGGGAGGTCTACCTCATCGTGTCCAACACCGCCGACCTGCGCCGCATCATCGGCCACGCCGCCGACACCGGGTTCACGGCCGAGATCCACCACCTGCACGACTGGGAGGACGGCGTCCTCACCCACCTGTTCCGGCTGACCCGCGGACCCGCCGGGGCCGGGGACGGCGCCCACCGGCGGGAGGCCGTCCGATGAAGGACCTCGACGCACTCTTCCGGTCGGTGCTGGCCGAGCCCGACCTGCCCCCGGCGACCAGCGTGTTCTGGGTCCACCACGGCACCCGGCTCGCGGGGGGAGGGGTCACCTACCTCAACCAGTACGTCCTGGTCAGGGTCGGCCGGGCCTTCGGCGCGTGCGCCTTCGAGCAGGGCGCCCTGGACCCCGCGGTCTGCGCCGAGGCGTCCGGCTCCCCGCTGCGCGAGCTCCTCCTGCGCGGGCCGCTCCCGCTGCGGCTCGCCGCCCTGGACGCCTACCTGGGACAGGCCGCGCCGCACGCCGAGGACCCCCGCGCCGAGGAGGTCGTCCTGCCCCGGGGCACCCCGGAGGAGCGGGCCCTGGCCCGCGACGCGGCCGTCGCCGGCCTCGTCCCCGAGCCCGACGGCCGCAAGGTCGGCCTCATCGGCGTGGTGAACCCCCTCGTCGCCGCCATCCACGAGAGGGGAGGGCGCTGCCTGCCCTGCGACCTCAACCTGCGGAGCACGCAGTGGGGCGACCCCGTCACCCCGGACATGGAGGAGGTCCTCTCCGAGGCCGACGCCGTCGTCGCCACCGGGATGACCCTGGGCAACGGGACCTTCGACCGCGTCCTGGAGCGCTGCCGCGAACGGGACGTCCCGCTCGTGGTCTACGCGCAGAGCGGCGCGGCCGTGGCCCGAGCGTTCCTCGGCGCGGGCGTGAGCGCCCTGTCGGCCGAACCCTTCCCGTTCTCGCAGTTCAGCGCCGACGCGACCTCCCTCTACCGCTACCGGGACCACGGTGCGGACCGCAGAGCGGCAGGGGCCGGGAGAGGGGAGGGGTGACCGTGGACGAGCACTTCTCCGAGGCCGTCGGCAGACCCGACCTCATCGACCTGGGCGAGGGGGTGGCCTGCCTGCGCTTCGAGTCCATGAAGGTGGCCTCCGCCGTGGCGGCGGTCCGCCACCTCCTCGACACGGGGGCCGTCCGCCCGGGCGACACCCTCGTGGACAGCTCCAGCGGCATGTACGCGCACGGCCTGGCCCTGGCGGCCCACCGCTACGGCCTGCGCTGCCACATCATCGGCTCCACCACCGTCGACCGGACCCTGCGCGTCCAGCTCGCCGTGCTCGGCGCCACCCTGGAGCAGATGCCGCCCTCCGACGACCTCCGGCTCGACCAGAACCGCCGGGTGCGCAGGGTCCGCGAGGTGATCCGGGACAACCCCGGGTTCCACTGGATGCGCCAGTACCACGACGACGTCCACGCCCTCGGCTACCGCGAGGCCGCCGACATGATCGCCCGGGAGACGGGGGGCGAGCCGCTGACCCTGGTGGGCGGCGTGGGGACGGGCGTCTCGACCGGGGCCCTGGCCCGCTTCCTGCGGGAGCGGGAGCCCGGCACCGCGCTGGTGGGGGTCCAGCCCTTCGGCAGCGTCACGTTCGGCGGCGACGGCGTCGAGGACCGGGACATCATCATCGCGGGCATCGGCAGCTCCATCCCGTTCGGCAACGTCGACCACTCGCTCTACGACACCGTCCACTGGACCGGGTTCTCGGCCGCCCTGGCGGGGAGCGTCGACCTGCTCCGCCGCCACGCGGTGTTCGCGGGGCTCTCCACCGGGGCGGCCCACCTCGCGGCGCGGTGGGAGGCCCGCCGCAGCCCGGGGCGCCGCGTCGTGTTCCTGGCGCCGGACACCGGCCACCGGTACGTGGAGTCGGTGTTCGCGCGCCACGCGGAGGCCGCGGCGGTCGAGGACCTGGCTCCGCGGGAGGTCCTCGACCCGGACGACCTGGAGCTCCCGTGGTCGCGGATGGAGTGGAAGGGGGCCGCGCCGCCCTCCCGCGCCGTCCACACCGACGACCTGGTCACGTCCCTGGAGGGGTGAGGGCCCCGCCGGCCCGCCGGGCGAGGCGCGGGCGGTGCGGGAGGGCGCCCGCCGGAGTCCCCCTCCGGCGGGCGCCTCCCCGTGCGCGGGCCGCGCCGGCGGTCGGGGCGTGCCGGCCCCGCCGCGCGGTCGCGGGGCGCGCGCCGTGCCCGGCCCGCCCGGGGCGGCAGGGGCGGCCCCGCTACCGGGGCCGCCCCGGGGCCGGCAGCGCGCCGGCCCCGCCGGGGTCAGCCCCGCTCCAGCTCCCGCAGGTACTCGGCGAAACTCTCCAGTCCGTCGATGTTGCGCGGGCCGGAGATGCCCTCGTTGTAGTCCAGGACGAAGAAGTTCTCCTCGACCACCGCCGGGACCTCGGACATGGCGGGGAACGAGGTCAGGAAGTCGATCTTCTCCTCGGCGGGCTGGTCGCCGTAGTCGAGGATGATGACGACCTCCGGCTCGGCCTCCACGACCGCCTCCCAGCCGACCTGGGTCCACCGCTCGTCGAGGTCGCCGAAGATGTTCTCGCCCCCGGCAGCGGAGATGATGTCGTTCGGCGGCACCTGGCTTCCCGCGGTGAAGGGCTGGTCGGCGCCCGAGTCGTAGAGGAAGACGGGGACCGGGTCGCCCTCGGGCACCTGCTCCTCCACCGCCGCGACCCGCTCCCTGTACCCCTCCACGAGCTCCGTCGCCCGCTCCTCGACCCCGAAGATCCGGCCCAGCCGCTCCAGGTCCGTGTAGAGGCCCTCGAAGGGGGTGACGCGTTCGGGGAAGCCCGGGTAGTTGAAGCAGGACTCGGCGTGCATGAAGCTCTGGATCCCGATGCCGTCCAGGATCTCGGGGGTGATGCCGCGCTGGTCGCTGAACCCGGAGTTCCAGCCCGCGACCACCAGGTCCGCCTCGGCGTCCACGACCGTCTCGCGGTCGAGGAGGTCGTCGCCGAGGAACTCGACGCTCGCGTAGTCCTCCGCCCAGGGGGACTCCTCCACCGGCGGGTTGGCCGGCGGCATCACGTAGCCGTGCACCTGCTCGGCCAGCCCGAGGGCGAACAGCTTGTCGGCGCTGCCGCCCTCGTAGGCGACGGCGCGCTGCGGGGTCGTGTACTCCACCTCCTCGCCGCAGCGCTCCACGGTCACCGTGTCCGCGGCCGCCGAGCCCTCCTGGACCTGGGCGCCGCACCCGGCGAGGAGGACGGAGACGGCCGCCACGGGGAGCACGGACCGCCAGGGGGAACTGCCTTCACGAACGCTGGTCGTCATGGGACGCCTTTCTCGACATCACGGAGTCCAGGTGGCCTGGACGGGGAGGGAGCCGGTACAGCACTTGGGGGTCGCCGGTCAGGGGGTGGGGCACCACCGAGGCCTCGATGCCGAAGACCTCGCGGAGCAGGGCGGGGGTCAGGACCTCGCCGGGGGTGCCCGCGGCCACCAGGGCGCCCTCGGAGAGCACCCCGATCCGGTCGCAGGCGGCCGACGCCAGGTTGAGGTCGTGCAGGACCACGAGCACCGTGATCCCGGCCCCCCGCACGAGGGACAGGAGTTCGACCTGGTGCCGGACGTCGAGGTGGTTGGTGGGCTCGTCCAGGACGAGCACCCGGGGCTCCTGGGCCAGGGCGCGGGCCACCAGGACCCGCTGGCGCTCCCCGCCGGACAGTTCGAGCACGCCCCGGTGCGCGAGGTGCGCCACGTCCAGGAGCTCCATGGCGTTGCGGCAGAGGTCGCGCTCGCGGGCGCTGAGCGCCTGGTTGCCCCGCAAGTGGGGGGCGCGTCCCAGGGCCACGACCTCCTCCACGGTGAAGTCCAGGTCGCTGCCGCTCTCCTGGGTCAGCGCCGCGACCCGTTGGGCGCTCAGGCGCAGGCTGAGGGAGGACAGGTCCTCCGCCCCCAGCCACACCCGGCCCGCGTCGGGGCGCAGGGCCCGGTACACGCAGCGCAGGGCGGTGGACTTGCCCGAGCCGTTGGGGCCGACCAGCCCCACCACCTGCCCGTCGGGGACGTCCAGCGTCAGCGCGCGGACGATCGGTTCGCCGCCGAGTTCGACGGACAGGCCGTCGAGGCGCAGGTCCATCAGCGTCCTCCGAACAGGTAGCCCCTGCGGCGCATCAGGGTGATGAACACCGGGACGCCGACCAGGGCGGTGATGACGCCCAGCGGGAGCTCGCGGGGGGCCGCGGCCACGCGGGACGCGAGGTCGACCCACACCATGAAGACCGCGCCGAACAGCGGGGCGACGGTGAGGACCCGGCGGTGGTCGGCGCCCACGAGCATGCGCACGATGTGCGGGATGACGAGGCCGACGAACCCGATCGCCCCGCTCACCGCGACCATGGCCCCGGTCATGACGGCGGTCAGGGCGAAGAGCCACCGGCGCAGCCGGTCCGCGCCGATGCCCAGGCTGGCCGCCGTCTCGTCGCCCAGCGCCATGACGTCGAGCGGGCGTGCCAGGCCGCGGAGCATCACCGCCCCGAGGACGACCACCGCCGCGACCACGGGGAGGGAGCCCCAGGTGGCCGCGCCGAAGCTCCCCATGGACCAGAACAGGACCGTGCTCGTGGCCTCGCTGCTGGGGGCGAGGTAGATGATCACGCTCATGACCGCCTGGAACCCGAAGGACAGGGCCACACCGGTCAGCACCAGGCGCAGCGGTGTCACCCCCGTCCGGGAGTAGGCGATGAGGTAGACGAGGAGGGTGGCGACGAGGGCCCCGAGGAAGGCGCCGGCGGAGACCGCGTAGACGCCCAGGGCCGAGAGGGCCCCGAACACGCCGACGAGGACGGCGCCCACGGAGGCCCCGGAGGAGACGCCGAGGATGTAGGGGTCGGCGAGCGCGTTGCGCACCATCGCCTGGACGGCGACGCCGACGACGCCCAGGCCGGCGCCGACCAGGGCGGCGAGGATCACGCGCGGCGTCCGGATCTGCCAGATGATCTGGTACCGGACGACCTCGTCGGCCTGGATGACGCCGCCGGTGAGGGCCGCCCACAGGTAGCGCACGGTCTCGCCGGGCGGGACGAGCGCCGAGCCCAGCCCGATCGCCAGGACCATCGACACGGCCAGGACGGCGCCGAGCACGACGGCGGCCACCGCGGCGCCGGCGGGGGTGGACAGGCGGCGGACCCGGCGCGGGCCCTTCGGGGCGGGGGTGGAAGCGGAGCGGGGGTCGGGACTGTGTGCCTGCCGTGGTTCGTCCGGGGGGACGGACAGTTGGCGCACCTGGTCTCCCTTCCGATATGCGCGATAATGACAATGGTTATCATTCTAAGCTTGAATTGCACCACTCGCGCACACGATCGGGGCACGGATTCGCCGGTCCGAAGGGCCAAACGTGCCCTAAAGGGACAAGGGGGTAGAACGTCGGCCCCGCAGGGGCTCCGGAGGGGGCGCGAACGCGGGGGCCCGGCCGAAATCACCCCGGGTACACGTATAGCCACGCAAGCGCCGCCCGTGCACAATGGCAGCCATGTCGACGCCCGCCCCGCCCCGGCTGCCGCGCTCCGCGGTGTTCGCGGGGGTGTGCGTGGGCGTCTCCGCCACCGGGCACGGCCTCTCCTCCGGTCACGGCGTGCCCCCGCTCGCCCTGGTCCTGGGGGGCGTGCTGGTCCTCGCGCTCGCCCACGGCGCGGCCCGCTCCGAACAGGGCCTGGGCCCGCTCGCCGCGCGGATGCTGTGGAGCCAGGCCGCACTGCACCTGGTCTTCACCCTCGCGTCCCCGCCCGGGGAGCCCGCGCCGGGCGGGACGGGCCACGGGCACGCAGCCGCGCACGCCGCCCTCCCCGAGGGCGCGTCCGGCGCCGGAGCCGACATGCTGCTCGCCCACGCCGCTGCCGGGCTCGTGAGCGCGTGGTGGCTGCGCCAGGGCGAACGCGCCCTCTTCGACCTCCTCGGGTTCCTGGACGCGCTCCTGCGGGGAGTGCTCCTCGTCCTCCTCGCACGCCCCCGGGCGGTCGTGCTCCCCGGCCCGCCGCGCTTCGCCCGCACCGGTGTGCCCGCCCCGCGCCCGGGGCAGCGGTGCGTGCGCCTCGTGCGCGGACCCCCAGCCCTTCCCTGATCGACACCACGCCGCCTGCCGCGCGCCCTGCGCCCGGCCCCCGCCGACGCCCCGCGCGCCGGCGCCGCCACCCGTGCCCGCGTCCCCCACGGACCGCGGGGAGATCAGGAGAAGGCCCCGACCCATGCGAAGAAACGACACCTCCGACCCCCACGAGCCCGCGGCGGGCGCCCCCGTCCCCGGCGATCCCGCGACCCCCGTCCCCGCCACACCCGCCGACTCCGCAGCTCCCGCCTCCACCGCCTCCGCCCCCGCCGATCCCCCAGCTCCCGCTACGTCCGATCCCGCTACGCCCGCCCCCGCGACCCCCGCCCCCGCCCGCACCCTGTGGGCCTCCCTACGCCCCCTCGTCCTGCGGATGCACTTCTACGCAGCCGTCCTCGTCGCCCCGTTCATCGTGGTGGCAGCCCTGACCGGGCTCCTGTACGTCTACACGCCCCAACTCGAACAAGCGGTCCACGCCGACCTGCTCGGCGTCGCGCCGGCGGACACCGCCGTCCCGCTCTCACAGCAAGTCGAGGCGGCCTTCGCCGCCCACCCGGAGGCGGAGCCGAGCGCCGTGCGCCCCTCCGTCGGACCGGGCCTGACCACGCGCGTGCTCTTCGACGCGGACGGCCTCTCCGAGAGCTACCGCCTGGCGGTCTTCGTCGACCCCCACACCGGGGAGGTCGTCGGCGACTCGACCAGCTACGGCAGCAGCGCGTCGCTCCCGGTGCGGTCCTGGCTCTCCGAGTTCCACCGGACCCTGCACCTGGGCGACGCCGGCCGCCTGTACAGCGAGCTCGCCGCGAGCTGGCTGTGGGCGGTCGCCCTCGGCGGCCTCGCACTGTGGCTCTCCCGCGGCCGGCGCAACCGCCGCGCGCGCCGCGTCCTGCTGCCCCGGCGCTCGGCCTCCGGGCGCGCCAGGACGCTCTCCTGGCACGGGTCCGTCGGGACCTGGGCGCTCGCGGGCCTCCTCCTCGTGTCCGCGACCGGGCTGACCTGGTCCCAGTTCGCCGGGGAGAACATCGGCGGTATCCGGGGCGCGTTCGGCTGGCAGACCCCGGCGCTCTCCGCGCCCGCCCCCTCCGACCACGGAGGCCACTCCGGCCACGGGGACCACGCGGGACACGAGGCCGCCGACCCGGCCGGCGAGGTCGACGCGGTGGTGGACACGGCCCGCTCGGCCGGCCTCGAAGGACCGGTCGAGGTGTCCTTCCCTGTGGAGGACGGCGCGCCGTTCACCGTCAGGGAGACCGACCAGAGCTGGCCGGTCCAGCAGGACGCGGTCGCCGTCGACCCGCACACCGACACCGTGGTCGAGGAGCTGCGCTTCGCCGACTACCCCCTGATGGCCAAGCTGTCCACCTGGGGCATCGCCTTCCACATGGGCCTGCTGTTCGGGGTGGCCAACCAGGTGCTGCTGACCGTCCTCGTCCTGGCGCTGCTCGCCATGGTCTTCTGGGGCTACCGGATGTGGTGGCAGCGCCGTCCGACCAGGGACGGGGCGTTCGCGACGGGACGGCCGGTCCCGCGCGGCGCGTGGCGCGCGGCGCCGCCCTGGGCCAGGGTCGGGGTCGTCGCCGTGGCGGTGGCCGTCGGGTACCTGCTGCCGGTCCTGGGGGTGTCGCTGCTGCTGTTCCTCGCGGTGGACCTCGCCGTCGGGGCGCGCCGCAGGAGCAGGGCCCGCGCCGCCTGACGGGGCCCGGTCCCGGACGGGAGGACCGGCCGGGACCGGGCTCCCGGACCGGGGGCCGGAGGGGCCGCGCGCCCTTCCGGCCCCCGGCCCCGGAGGCGCCGCCCCAGGGCGCGAGGAGCTTCCGGCCGGGCGGGGAGCCGGCCCCTCGGCCCGCCGGAGGAGGGCGGGAGGCGCCCGGCCCCACGGGGGAGCACCACCCGGACCGCTTCTCGACGGCGATCCGGCCCGGGGCCCGCGCCCCTCCGCGGAACGGCGGGCGAGGGCTCAGCGGGACGCCGGGCCGCCGCTCCCCGCGCGGCGGCCCACGGCCCCGGCCAGGACCCGGCACGCCCTGCGCAGGTCGGCCGGGTGCGCGGCCCCGTAGCCCAGGACCAGGCCGTGGACGGTCGGTTCGCCGTGGCTCGCCCGGGAGGTGTCCTCCACCAGGACCCCCTGTTCCGCGCTCTCGGCCACCACCCCGGCGACCGCGTCGGCCGGCAGCGGCAGCATGACGTGCAGCCCCGCCGTGTCCCCGGTCAGGTACGGGCCCAGGTGGTCGATCAGCGTCCGCCGCCGGCGGGCGTACTCCAGGCGCATGCGGCGCAGGTGCCGGTCGAGGTCGCCGCGCTCCAACAGCATGGCCGTCGCCGCCTGGGCCTGGACGCCGGTGCGGTCGGACAGGCGGTCGCGGGTCCCGGCCACGCGTTCGAGCAGCGCGGCGTCGGCGACCAGCCAGCCGATCCCCAGGTCCGGGGACAGCGTCTTGGAGAGGGTGCCGAGCAGGACCACATGCCCGGGGTCCATCCCGTACAGCGCGGGCAGCGGCGCCACGTCGTAGCGGAACTCGGCGTCGTAGTCGTCCTCGACGACCAGCGCGCCCCGGCTGCGCGCCCAGGCCAGCAGGCGCTCGCGGCGGGGGACCGGGAGGCGTCCGCCGAGCGGGTACTGGTGTGCGGGCGTCGTGTAGACCACGGACAGGTCGGCGGGCAGGTCGTCGACGACGATGCCGTCCCGGTCCACCCGGCAGGGGACGACCTCCGCCCCGCGCGACTCCAGGATGTCGCGCGCCCTCTGGTAGCCGGGCTCCTCGACCCCCGCCCGCCCGCCCCGGGCCAGGACCGTCGCGGTGAGCAGGTCCAGGCCGTTGCCCGTGCCGCGGGTGACCAGGACGTTCCGCGGGCCGACCCGGACGCCGCGGGTCCGGCGCAGGTGCTCGGCGAGCGCCTCGCGCAGCCGCGGGAGCCCGCGGGGGTCCGGGTCGTCGTCCAGCGGCAGGGAGGCCGCGTGCCGCCAGGCCCTGCGCCAGGCGGCCCCGTCGTGCGAGCGCACCCAGGGGGCGCCCGGACGCAGGTCGACCATGCCCAGCCGCCGGGCCTCCGCCCGCGACAGGCGCGGTTCGGGCGGCCGGCCCTCCGCGTGCGGCGGCCGGCCCTCCGGAAGCGCGGGCGAGCCGGGGGAGGGCGGGACCGGCGGGGAGGCGTGCTCGGCGACGTAGGTGCCCGACCCGTGCCGTCCGTCGAGCCAGCCCTCGGCGTACAGCTGCTGGAAGGCCTCGGTCACGACGGTCCGGCTGACGCCCAGCTGCGCGGCGAGGGACCTGCTGGAGGGCAGGCGCTCGCCCGGCCTGAGCAGCCCTTCGGACATCGCGCCGCGCAGCGCGTCGGACAGCTGCACGGTGAGCGGCACCGCGCTGGAGCGGTCCAGGCACAGGGGCGGGTCGGCCGGAGGTCGGGACAAAGTGGTCTTCCATTTCAGGGAGGAAGTGGCTGTGTTCGGGGAGTCCACTTCTTTCTAGGCTAGCCGCATGCTCTCGACCACGGAACGCACCAGGCTCGGCCGCGCCAAGCACAAGGCCCGGACCGGGCGCACCGACCTCTACGACCTCCTGGACGCCGGGTCGGTCTGCCACCTCGGCGTCGTCGTGAACGGCGCGCCCATGGTGGTCCCCACCGGTTACGGCCGCATCGGCGACACCCTCTACCTGCACGGGTCCACCGGCGCCCGGTCGCTGCGCGCCGGCGGGGAGGTGTGCGTGACCGTGACCCTCGTGGACGGCCTCGTCCTGGCCCGGTCCGCGTTCAACCACTCCCTCAACCACCGCTCCGCCATGGTCTACGGCGTCCCGCGCGTGGTCGAGGACGAGGAGGAGGCGCTGGCCGCGCTGCGGGCCCTGACCGAGCAGTTCGCGCCGGGGCGGTGGGATGCCGTCCGCCCGCCCACCGCCAAGGAGCTCGCGGCCACACGGGTGCTGGCGCTGTCCCTGGAGGAGGCCTCCGTGAAGGTGCGGACCGGCCCGCCCGTGGACGACGAGGACGACCTCGGCCTGCCGGTCTGGGCGGGCGTCGTGCCGGTCCGCCAGGTGTTCGGCGCACCCGAGCCCGACCCCGGCCTGGCGTCCGGGACCGGGGTGCCCGAGCACGTCGCGGCGCTCTCCGGCGCGCTCGCGCCGCCCGGCGGCGCGGCCGGGGCGCACTGACCCCGGGGCGCCGCCCTCCGAGGGGTTCGGGGGCGGAGCGCGGGCCCGGTCGTGCTCCACGGGCGCGGGCCCCGTGGGAGGGGGCCGTCCTGGTCGCGGGGCCGGGACGGTGCGGGGAGGCACGGCCCGAAGCGCCGTCCGGCGGGGTCGGGAACACGGCTCGCGGGGACCGGCCCCCGCTCCCCGGACACCGGCGCGGAGGCGCCCCCGGCGGCGTCCGCCGGGGGCGCCCCCGCTCCGATGCGGTCCGCGGGCGCTTCGCCGCGCCCGTCGGATCAGCAGCTCAGGTTCCCCCCGGTGGTGGTGCCGAGGATCTGGGTGAACTCCGTGAACTTGTTGATGCGGCTCTGGACCTGCCCCGGGTTGTTGCCGTTGCACTCCATCGCGCCGTTGATCGAGCGGATGGTCTCGCCGAAGCCGTGGCCGTTGACGATGGCGTTGTGGGGCGTCATCGTGCCGGGGCCGCTCTGGGTGTTCCAGTACCAGAGGCCGGTCCGCCAGGCGACCGAGGCGTTCTGCTCGACCAGGTAGGGGTTGTTCAGCAGGTCGATGCCGAGGGCGTCGCCGGCGGCCTTGTAGTTGTAGTTCCAGCTGAGCTGGATCGGACCGCGTCCGTAGTAGGCGGCCTGGCCGGCCGGGCAGCCGAAGGGCTGGTTCCAGTCGCAGTAGTGCGGGTAGTTGGCCTCGTTGGTCTCCCTGATGTGCACCAGCCCGCCGGTCTCGTGGCTGACGTTGGCGAGGAAGGCGGCCGCCTCGCGCCTTCGCACCTCGGTGCTGCCGGTGTTGGCGAAGGCCGGGTAGGAGCTGAGGGCGGTGGTGAGGCCGCTGTAGGTGTAGAAGGAGTTCCGGTTCGGGAACATCTGGTTGAACTGGGCCTCGCTGACGACGAACGCCACGGGGTTGGGCTCCTCCTCGCCGCCGTTGCCGCAGGCGCCCTGGTCGGTCCAGACGTCGGAGGCGCCGGGACGCTCGTTCTGCGTCCACCACTTGGCGGTGTAGTTGCGGCCGTTGTAGGAGGCCTGGTTGCCGCCGGTGTAGACGGCGGAGGAGCTCCAGGCGGTCGCGCAGGCGGTGGCGGCCTGCGCGGAGAACGCGGGGAGGACGGCGAGCACGGCGGCGAGCGCGCCGAGCGCGGCCAGCTGGCTCAGGAGACGTCGGATCACGGGGTCACACTCCTAGGGTGCGGCGCGACGTCCGACCGTGCGCCGCAGGGGGTGCCGTCACCTAAGCAAGGCTGGTCTAGACCTGTCAAGACCTGTGCCACGGATCGTGAGGATACGGTGACGGAACGGCTGGGGCCGGTGTGGCGGAGGGTCCCGCTCCGGGTCGGCGCGACCGCCCTCGACCCCTGCCGGACGGGGCCGGTCGGGCCCGACCGGCTCAGGGGGCCCGGCCCCGTTGCGGGCCGCTGGCCAGGGCGACGACGGCGCCGAGCACGGACAGCCCCGCCAGCAGCAGGAACACGGCGGCGTAGCTGCCCATCGGGCCCGACAGCAGCGCGCACGCCCCCGGGGCCAGCGCCATGGTGAGCATGAGCGGGGTGTGCATGACGCCGTTGAGCGTGGTGTAGTGCGCCTCCCCCCAGCGGTCCGCCACGGCCGTGGCCTGCAGCAGGGTGAGCACGCCCCTGGCGGAGCCCACCAGCGCGGCGGCGCCGATGACCAGGGACAGCGGTCCGCTGACCAGGGCGAGCAGGGCGGTCGCCGCAGCGCAGGCCAGGAGCACGACCGCGATCCGGTGGACCGACCCGCTGATCCGCGCCAGCGGGGCGTAGGCGAGTCGGCCCAGCACCTGGCCCACGCCCACGACGCCGAGCGCCCAGGCGGCCTCGGTGGTGCCGTAGCCGCGCTCCTGCATGAGCGGGACGATGGCGACCACCACCGCGTACACGGTCAGGGTGCCCAGGGCCAGCGCCGTGGTGAGCGCCCAGAACGCGCCGCTGCGCAGCACCGCGCGCACGGCGGTGCGGTCGCGGGCCCGGTCCTCCGCCCGGACCGGGTTCCAGGGCCGGGACAGGGCCAGGGCGTGGAGCGGGACCGCGACCAGGGCCAGGATCAGCGCGAGGACGAGGTAGGTGCCGCGCCAGCCGACCTGGGCCTCCAGCGCGGCGGTCAGCGGCGCGAAGACGGTGCTGGCCAGGCCGCCGACCAGGGTGAGGAAGGTCAGGGCCCGGACCCGGCGCGGACCGTACCAGCGGGTCAGGGCGGCGAAGGCGGGCGGGTAGGAGAGGCCGGCGACGGCGATCCCCGCCACCTGCCAGGCCGCGCCGAAGAACCACAGGTCGGGGGCCAGGGCGACCCCGACGACCGCGAGGGCCCCGAGCAGGGCGGCCGCGGTCATCACCGCGCGCGGGCCGCGCAGGCGCAGCCAGCGGGCCACGAAGGGGCCGCTGAGCCCCGCCATCACCTGGGAGCCGGAGAACAGGACGATGACGATCGGGAGGGACCAGCCGGTGTCCTCGGCGATGGCCGGTCCCAGCACGGGGAAGGCGTAGAACAGCACTCCCTGGCTGACGGTGACGGTGACGCACAGGGCGGCCAGCGCCCCGCGCGCCTCGGTGCCGGCCGGTCGCCGTCTCCGCGGGCGCGGGCGCCGAAAGGTCATACGCGCCACCCGCCCGACGACTGTCGGGAGCGGGTGAAGGGCTGGGGAACGGAGGCACGGTTCCATCGCTCTTGCACGGGGGACTCCTCGCCCTGGAAGGGGCAGCTCCAGGGATCGAACGAACAGGTGACGCGTTCATGTCCATATCCCCCTTACTACACTGAGTATTCACCGAATGACCATCTGTCGTTTGCCTGGCATTCCAGGTTCTTTACGGTCAACCTGCGACTATCCGCGCCTGTCCGGTCATCCGCCCATACGCCTGGTGCCGCCGCGCCCGCGGGCCCGGCGGGGCCGGGGTACGGACGCCTGTCGGCGGAGGGCATTGACGGGACGTCCCCGATGCGCCACTGTCGGTTCCATGGACGCCCTCCCGTCGAACCGCCCGACCGCCCGCCGGTCCGCCCGGCCCGACCGGAAGCGCCGCGGCACGCCGGGACTCATCCTGCGCCGCGGCCGACTGGGCTCCCCTCCCCGCGCCTGACCCGCGGGCGACCCCCGGCGCCAGCGTTCCGCCGGTGACCGCCGGGCCCGGCCCCGGGTCCGCGCCTCCGCGTCCCGCCCCGTCCGCTCCCCGCGCCCGGCGCGGCGTCCGGGGGCTCGTGTCCCACGCCCTGCGCGCCGACGGCCCCCGCCCGTGAACAGGGCCCCCGCCCCCCGGTCGTCGCCCGGCGAGCCGCGGATCCCGGTGGACGCCCCCCGTTTATCCTGTTTTCCCATCGGAAAGGTATGGAACATGACTGCGATGATCGAGACCACGGCGGGGCTGCGCGACAGCGCCGCGGTCGACACGGCGCTCGTCGAGGGCCCGCGCACACTGCGCCGGCTCCCCGAGGGCGCGTCCGCCGAGCCCTACCGCCTGTTCGGGGTCCGTCCCCTCGGCGCCCTCATCGGCGCCGAGATCCACGGCGTGGACCTGCGGGAGGAGATCGGCGAGGACCTGCGCGCCGAGATCCACCGCGCGCTCCTGGAGTACAAGGTCGTCTTCTTTCGCGACCAGCCCATCGACTCCGCGCGCCAGAAGGCCGTCGCCCGGATGTGGGGGGAGCTGGAGACCAACCCGTTCATCGACCAGGGGGACGACGCCCACGTCGCCCGGTTCGCCAAGGGCGGGACGCCTCCCAGCTACGAGAACGTCTGGCACACCGACGTGACCTGGAGGGAGCGGCCCGCCATGGGCGCGATCCTGCGCCTGGTGGAGGTCCCGCCCGTGGGCGGCGACACCCTGTGGGCCGACATGGCCGCCGCCTACGACAACCTGCCCGACGCCGTCAAGGAGCGCATCGAGGGCCGCACCGCCGTCCACGACGTCATCCCCGGGTTCTCGCGGTTCCTGGACGAGCGCAGGCTCCTGGAGTGGCAGGACCGGTTCCCGCCGGTCGAGCACCCCGTCGTGCGCACGCACCCCGAGACCGGGCGCAGGACGCTGTTCGTCAACGTCTCCTTCACGACCCGCATCGTCGGGATGGAGCGGGCCGAGAGCGACGAGATCCTGCGCTTCCTGTTCCAGCAGGCGCACGCGCCGGAGTTCCAGGTGCGCTTCCGGTGGGAGCGCGACTCGGTCGCCTTCTGGGACAACCGCGCCACCCAGCACTACGCGGTGAACGACTACCACCCCCACCCCCGGATCGCCGAGCGCGTCGCCATCGTGGGGGACCGCCCCTTCTAGAAGGGGCCCGGCCCCGGCGGGCGGGCCGCCGGGGCCGGGGGAGACGCCCGCCGGGCGGGCCCGCGGGCCCGCCCGCGACCGGGCCCGTGGGACCGGCACGGCGGGTCGCGGCCGCCCCCGCCGGGTCACGGGCCGGCGGTCGGCCCTGCGGGACCGGGGAGGAACCGGGCGCGCAGGTCGGGGCGCAGGAACGCGGCCGGGGAGGCGATGGAGAGCCCGCCGTCCACCGGCAGGACCACGCCGGTGACGAAGGAGGACTCCGGGGCCGACAGGAACACGACCGCGTGCGCGACCTCCTCGGGCGTGCCGGTGCGGCCGAGCGGGTAGCCCTCGGAGGCGGCGGGCAGCCCCCGGCCCCCGATGAGCCCCGGCGCGACCGCGTTCACCCGCACACCCCGGGGCCCGTACTCCAGCGCGAGCTGGCGCACGAGCCCCTCCACGCCGGCCTTGGCCGCCGCGTAGCCGGGCAGGCCGGGCGCCGCGAGCGTGCCGTTCACCGAGCCGACGGCCGTGATCGCCGACCCCTCGCCGAGCAGCGGGAGCGCCGCCCGGCAGGTGTAGAACGCCGAGCCCAGGGTGGTGTCCACGGCCGTGCGCCACTGCTCGTCGCTGGTGTGCTCGGCGGGGGCCACGGGCATGGCCGCGGCCGCCGGGACCAGGACGTCCAGTCCGCCCAGGGCCTCGGCCGCCCCGGCGACCGCCGACGCCGCGCCCGCCGGGTCCGCGCAGTCGGCGGCCATGGAGAGGGCGAGCGAGGGGTCGTCGAACTCCTCCAGCGAGACGCCCGCGACCCGGTCGCCCCGGGAGGCGAAGGCCCGGGAGACGGCCCGGCCGATGTCGGAGGAGGCCCCGACGACGAGGACGCGCCTGCTCATCGGCCCGCACCGCCCGCCGTCGCGCCGCCCCCGCCCACCGGGGCGGACGCGGCCTCGGGGGCTCCCGCGGCCTGAGCTCCGGAGCCGTCCGGCCCGCGGCCGGGACCGGCGTCCTCCGCCCCCGCCGCGCGCGGCGACGGGTTCGCGCCCCGGGCCGCCGCCACGACGGTGTCGTGGTCGGGCAGGCCGAGGTCGTGCAGGATCGCGGCGAGCCCGGCTGCGGTGCGCGGGTCGAGCGGGGCGGCGGGCAGGCGCACGGCGGCGGAGCCGATGACGCCCCGGGCCACCAGTACCTCCTTGTGCACGGCCCAGGCGACGCCGCCCTGCATGCCGAAGCGCAGCAGCGGCAGCAGCCGGTCGTAGGCGCGCCTCGCGGCGCGGCGGTCCCCGCCCTCCCAGAGGGAGAGGACGCCGCCCAGCAGGTCGCTCACCTCGCAGGCGGGCATGGTGCCCACGGCGCCGGCCCCGTACTCCTCCAGCAGGAAGAAGGCGTTCTGGCCGCCCAGCACGGCCGCGTCGGCGCCCCGCGCGTCCAGGGCCGCGCGCACGGCGGCGGTCGAGGCCGGGGTGGGCGGCGACTCGACCTTGACCGACGTGACCCGCTCCAGCGCGGCGATCTCGGCGATCACGGCCGGAGCCATGGACACCCCCGTCGCCCCGGGCGCGTCCTGGACCATCACGTCCAGCGCCGTCGCTGCGCACACCCGGGTGTAGAACTCCACCACCTGGCGGGCCGAGGGCTTGACCAGGTACGGGGGCAGCACCATCAGCGAGTCCGCCCCGCCCGCCTCCGCGGCTCGCGCCTGCTCGACGGCCGTCTCGACGGAGGTCCCGTTGACCCCCGCGACGACCGGCACCGCTCCCGAGGCCTCCTCGGCGACCGCGTCGAGGATCCGGGACCGCTCGTCGGCGGTGAGGGCGAAGCCCTCGCTCGCCATGCCGAACACGGCGAGGCCGTCGACGCCGCACGCCAACTGGAAGCGGACGAGCCGGCGCAGCCCCTCGTCGTCGAGGGTTCCGTCCGGGTGGAAGGGGGTGGCGAGGATGGGGACGAGTCCGCGGAGAGCGGTCATGGTCGCCTCTTTTCAGGTGGGTGGGTGGGTGGGTGGTTCGTCGGTCGTGGTCGGCGGGCGGCGGCGCACCGCCGTGCCGGGAGGCCCGGCAGGCGCGGGCGGTCGTCGCGCCCCGGTCGGCGGACGGTGCGCTCGGCCCTCCCCCCCGAGGGGCGGCGCCGGGCGCGGCCGCTCCGGGGCCGGAGCGGGGTCACCGCGTGGAGCGGTGGCGGACGGCGGCGGAGCGGACGCGCTCCTCGTCGACCTCCAGGCCGAGTCCGGGGCCGGAGCCGAGTCCGATGCCGTCGGGGTGCGCGTCGAAGTGGAATCCCAGCTCGGCGGCGGTCTCGACGGTGGTCGGCTGGTACTCGAAGAAGGGGGAGTCCTCGGTCGCCGCGCTCACGTGCACCCCGGCGGCGAGCGCGGGGCCCAGGCCGACGGAGTGGTGCGGGGCGACGGGCACGTGGTGGGCCGAGCACACCTCGGCGATCGAGGCGGCCTCGGTCACGCCGGTGCGGCCGACGTCGGGCTGGGCCAGGCCGAGGGCCCCCGCCGCCAGCCACTGCGCGAACTCGTAGCGGTTGCGCAGCGTCTCCCCGACGGCGACGGGCAGTTCGATCCGGTCGGCGAGGCGGCGGTGCCCCTCGACGTCCTCCGGTGCGAGCGGGGCCTCCAGGAACACCGCCCCGCGGTCGGCCAGCTCCCGTCCCAGTCGGGCGGCCTGGGAGGGCGTGTAGCGCCAGTGCGCGTCCACGGCGAGGGCCAGGCCGGGCGCCGCCGCGGACACCGCGTCGACGGTGGCCAGGTCGGCCTCCACCCCGTTGCCCAGGTGGAGCTTGACCGTACGGGCCCCCCGCTCCTGCCACCGGCGGGCGAGGTCGGCCCGTCCGGCGTCGTCCGGGCTCGGGAGCCCGGACACGTAGGTGGGCACGCGGGTGCGGTGCGCGCCGCCGAGGAGGGCCGCCACGCCGAGTCCGCTGATCCTCCCGGCCAGGTCCCACAGGGCGATGTCGACGGCGGCGAGCGCGTCGGCCTGGTGGCCGACCAGGTGGCCCCGCTCGCGCATGAGAGAGCGCAGCCGCGCCCAGGCGGGGCGCGGCGCGGTGGCGTCGGCGCCGATGAGCTGCGGGGCCAGCAGCCCGTCGACCACCTGCGCCGGGATCTCGGGGCCGACGGGGGCCAGCGCCTCGCCCCACCCGGCGGTACCGTCCTCGGCCTCGACGCGGACCAGGAGGGTCTCGAAGAGGGCGGAGTAGAGGCTGAGCCACGGCTCGCGGACCCGGTAGCCCTGCTCCTCGGTGAGCGCCGAGCCGTCGGCGAGGGAGCCGAGGTAGGCGGCGGGGCCGCGCACCTTGACGACGAACGTCTCTACGTTACGAATGCGCATCGAACTTCCCATGTGACCCTTGACATGTCGACTGAGTTAAATCACTGTTGCACACACTGCATGGCTCATGCAATGAAGTGGCGGATATGACACAGGATGCATCGCACTCCCGCGAAGGCGGCGGCGCCGCACCTTCCGCCACGTTGCCGGACCCCCGGCCGACGACACGGACAACGAGGTAGACATGACCGAAGGAACATCCGACGTGCGCGCCGCGGACGTCGCCCCTCCCACCCGGAGGGAGACGAGGAAGGTCCTGCTCGCCACGGGCATCGGCCACTTCGTGGAGTGGTTCGAGATGGGGATCTACGGAACCCTCGCCACCAGCATCGCGGCCAACTTCTTCGCCCCCGGGGACCCCACCGCGGCGCTGCTCTCCACGTTCGCGCTGTTCGCCGTCTCCTTCGTGGTCCGCCCCCTCGGCGGCCTCTTCTGGGGACCGCTGGGCGACCGGATCGGACGGCAGAAGGTCCTCGCCCTGATCGTCCTCATCACCTCGGGGGCGACCTTCCTCATCGGCGTCCTGCCGACCTACGCCACGGTCGGCGCCCTCGCCCCGCTGCTGCTCGTCCTCGCCCGGCTCGTCCAGGGCTTCGCCGCCGGGGGCGAGTCCGCCAGCGCCACGACCCTGCTGTTCGAGTACGCCCCCCGCGGCCGGCGCGGCTTCCTCACCAGCTGGATCGACACCTTCGGGTTCCTGGCCTTCGTCGCGGGCTCTGGGCTGGCCCTGCTGCTGACCACGGTCCTGGGCGACGCCGCCATGGGCGACTGGGGCTGGCGCATCCCCTTCCTGCTCGCGCTCCCGCTCGGCCTGGTCGGCCTCTACCTGCGCGTGCGCATGGAGGACACACCGGAGTTCCGCCGCCTGGAGAAGCTCGGCGAGATCGCGCAGTCCCCCGTCAGGGAGGCGTTCCGCACCGGCGGGACCGCGATGCTGCTGCTCGCGGGCATGGTCGTCATCAAGGCCGTCGCCCACTGGACGCTCCAGACCTACATGCCCAGCCACCTCGCCCAGACCCTGGGCTTCAGCTCGGTGCAGTCCTTCCAGGTCACCACCGCGTGCCTGGCGGTGGTCGCGGTCCTGGTGCCGTTCATGGGGGCGCTGTCCGACAGGGTGGGCCGCAAGCCGCTGCTCGTCGCGGGCGCGGGCGGGTTCCTGCTGCTGTCCTACCCCGCCTTCTGGCTCATGTCCCAGGGCAGCTTCGCGCTCGCGTTCCTGGCCATGGCCCTCCTCGGCGTGCTCATCGCCGCCTTCGACGGGGCGGTCAGCGCGGCGATGGCCGAGCTCTTCCCCCCGCGCACGCGCAACGGCGCCATCGCGATCCCCTACAACATCGCCGTCGCCCTCTTCGGCGGCACGGCCCCCTACCTCGCCGGAATGCTGGTGGCGGCCACGGGATCCCCCATCAGCCCGGCCTTCTACATCATGTTCGTCGCCGCGATCTCCCTGGGCACGGTGCTCCGGCTCCGCGAGACCGCCGGACGGCGCGCCCCGGCCGACGCCGCCCCCTGACCCGCGGCCCCCGCCGCGCTCCCCGGGGCCGCCCGCCCCGCCCGCCCCCCGAACAACGGACTGGACACCCCCTGTGAGAAGAACCGGACGCACCCTGCCCGCCCTGGCAGCCGCCGCCCTCGCCGCGGGCCTCGCCTCGGCCCCCGCAAGCGCGCTCGCCGCGCCCCAGGCCCCCGCGGACATCGAGGAGATGCCCTACGCGGTCGACACCTCCAACCAGGCCGCCTGGTGGAAGCCGATCGACTCCGTCGACGGCCACGACTACCTCGCCTTCAACGCCCCCGCCCCCGAGGCCGGGCGCCACGAGGTCCACCTCGCCCGGCGCACCGCCTCGGGGGAGTGGACCTCCGGGTGCCTGCGTGCCCGGGCCGGGGCCGACTGCGTCGCCTACACCGACGACATCGGGCACAACCAGCCCTCGATCACGGTGGACGGCGACGGCCGCGTCCACGCCTTCGTGTCCATGCACAACGACGCCTGGCGCTACTACCGCTCCACCGCCCCGGGCGACGTGGACTCGCTCGTGGAGTCCGCCGCCGACCTCCCCGACGCCGGGGGGACCTACACGTACCCGGTGACCGCCCGCGACGACGCGAGCGGCGACGTGTACGCGCTGGTCAGGGCCGACGCCGCCGACAGGCGCCACGGCCGCCTGTACCGCTGGGACAACGCGGCGGGGGAGTGGTCCCGCGAGACCACGGTCGCCTCCGCCCCCGGCCACGCGTTCTACCCCGACGACCTGGAGGTGGACGGCCGGGGACGGGTGCACGTGCTGTGGGAGTGGGGGCCCTTCCCCTCCAGCACCGCCCGTCACCTGGGCTCCTACCTCGTCTACGACCCCGCGACCGGGACCGCGGCGGACGCCGCTGGCGACCCCGTCGCGCTGCCCGCCACGGCCGACCCCGGCGGAGCGGTCGTCTACCAGCCCTACACCGGGGGCGAGGACATCGGCACGCAGGCGCCCTCCCTCCAGAGCGCCAAACTGGCGCTCACCCCGGAGGGCTCCCTCGCCGGCGTCGCCTACCGCTTCCGCGACCGTGACACCGGGGACGGCTTCTCCGGCTACGACGCCCGGTACGCGCGCTGGACCGGGACCGCCTGGGAGAGGGAGGTGCTGGCCGAGGCGGGCGCGGGCGGCGTGCACACCTCCGCGGCGATCGACACCACGCACGCCGGCGGCACCACCCGCGTCTACCTCGTGGCGGAGCACCGCCGCTGCGCGGGGGCGTTCAGCCAGGTGGTGCGGGCGGAGCGGTCCGGGAGCGGGCCGTGGCTGCTCGACCGGGCCGGACCCGAACGCCCCGGCCTCCAGCGGCTGAGCGCCCTCACCGGCGCCGACGGCGCCGACACCCTCTACGTCAGCGCGCCCCTGGCGGAGGGGACGCGGGGTTCGGTGTTCCGCGTGGGCCTGTCCCGCGGCACGCCCTCCGGGGGCGGCACGTGGGAGGAGCTGGTCTCGGGCATGTCCGAGGACCCCGACCTGGGCGAGAACCTCGCCCTGGGCGGCGCCACGTCGGTGAGCTCCCGGCGCGACGCCGACAGCGGAGGGGACCGTGCCGTGGACGGCGACTGCTCCGACGCCTCGCGCTGGATCTCCGCCGAGGGCGACGCCGAGCCCACCCTCACCGTGGACCCGGGCGCGGTGGCGGACGTGTCGGCGGTGCGCGTGGCCAGCGGCTACGCGCCCGACCCCGCCTCCACCGTCCTGCGGGACTTCGAGGTGCGCGGCCGTACCCCCGGCGGGGGCTGGACCACCCTGGCCTCGGTGAGCGGCAACACCGAGGAGCTGCGCGTCGTGGAGTTCGCGTCCGCCGAGGTCGACCGGGTCCAGCTGGTGGTGACCGACCCCTCGGCCTCGGAGGTCGACGTCGCCAGGGTCCGGGAGTTCCAGGTGTTCTCCTGAGGGCCCGGGGCGCGGGGGCGCGCCCCGGACCGTCCGGCCGCCGGGCCCCGGCGGCCGGCCCGCACGGACGTCCGGCCGCCGGGGGAGCCGTCCGGCGGGCCCGGGACGCCTCCCGGCCGGGGCGCGGGTCCCGGCCGGCCGTGCCGCACGGGTGCGGCGGCGGAGGTCCGGCGCCGCCGGGCGCGGTGTGAGCAGGGTGTTTGGTACGGCGAACCGAGTACCCGTACAGTGCAGATGACGATGCGGACAGTGCATCACTTATGCGATGGGACCGTGGTGGCAGCCGAACAGAGTGGGAACCAGTCCGTCGAGCGGGCGATCAGCGTGCTCCGCGCCTTCCTGGAGGGAAAGCCCGAGCTGCGGGTGTCCGACATCGCGCGGCTGACCGGCATCGGACAGTCCACCGTCTCCCGGCTGCTGGCGACCCTGGAGTCCGCGCGCCTCATCGGCAAGGACGAGGACAGCGGGTTCTTCCGCCTCGGCATGGACCACGTGTCGCTGGCCGCCGCCTTCCTCAACGGCAACCCGGTGCACCGCGAGGCCCGCCCCGTGGCCCAGCGGCTGGCCCAGGAACTCGGCCTCGGCGCCAACGTCGCGGTCCGGGACGGGGACTCCCTGTTCTACCTGTGCAACTTCGAGGGGGCACTGGCGCCCAAGGCCCACGTGCTCATGGGCAGCCGCAACCCCCTGCACGCCACCGGCCTGGGCAAGTGCCTGCTGCTGTCGAGCACCGCCGAGCAGCGCCGCGCCCTGCTCGGGGACGACCTCCACGCCTACACCGTCTCCACCGTCACCGGCCACGACGCACTGGACGCGGAGATCGAGCGCTCCCGGGCACGGGGCTACGCCACCGAGGTCGAGGAGCTCGCCCTGGGGAGGGCCTGCGTGGCCGCCCCCGTCCGCGACTCCACCGGCGAGATCGTCGCGGGCCTGTCCGTGTCCGGGCCGCTGAGCGCGATCGACCTGCACCACCGCGAGGCGGAGCTCGCCGGGACCGTCATCGAGGCCGCCGACCGCGTCGCCCTGGCCCTGGGCTACCAGGCCCACCGCATCCTCGCCCCGAGGGGCTGACCCGGCCGGGGGCGCGCGCCGCGCCAGGGAAGGGGCGGGTCGCGCCCCCGGTCAGGGCACCCATGGCGTCCGTCCATCCCTCTATGTGGGACGGTGTTCGACAAAGTGGGACGCCTCGCGTTACCTGTCGGCATAAGGCCAGACCACGGCACGACGGAACGGATGCGATGGACGACTACTCGGCGGCCCGGCTTGTGGCGCTGGACTGGGGCACCAGCTCCTGCCGCGCCTACCTCCTGACGGAGGACGGAACCGTCCTCGACCACAGGTCCACGGACGACGGCGTCATGCGCGTCACGGCCGGCGCGCGCGAGTCGGGAGAGAGCAGGGAGCAGGCCTTCGACCGGGCGCTGCGCTCCCTGTGCCTGGACTGGGTGGAGGCCGCCCCCCGGGCGCTGCCCGTCGTCGCGAGCGGCATGGTCGGCAGCGACCAGGGCTGGGCCCGGGCGCCCTACGTCGAGCTCCCGGTCGACCCGCTGGCGACCGCGCTGCCCCTGACGAGGGTCGAGTCCTCCCTGGGGCCGGTCCACATCCTGCCCGGGCTCACCGCCCCGGGGCCCCTGCCCGGCCTCCTGCGCGGCGAGGAGACCCAGGTCGTCGGCGCGCTGCTCACCGACGGCGCGGGGGACGCGACCGCGCAGGCCGGCGGGGGGCGCGAGCGGACCGTCGTCCTGCCCGGCACCCACGCCAAGTGGGTGCGGCTGCGCGGCTCCGTCGTCACCGGCTTCGCCACCCACATGAGCGGCGAGGTCTACGCGCTGCTCATGGAGAACAGCATCCTCGGCCGCCTCGCCCGCCCGGCGGAGGGCGACCGGTGGGAGGCCTACGAGCGGGGCCTGGACGTGGCGATGGGCCCCGACGGGGACCCCGGGCTCCTCGGCACCCTCTTCTCCGCCCGCGCCCTCGTCGTCACCGGTCGGCTCCGGCCCGACCAGGTCGGCGACTACGTCTCCGGCCTCGTCATCGGCAGCGAGGTCCGCGGCGAGCTCCGCGGCGGGGCCGCAACGCCGGGCGCGGACGACGTCCTCCTCCTGGGGACCGACGACCTGTGCGACCGCTACGGGCGCGCGCTCTCCCGGGCGGGCGTGGCCTCCGCCCGGGGCGCCACGGGGACCACCCCCCGCGCCCTGGCCCACCTCGCCCGGCGCGCGGGACTGCTCGGCGGCGGCTCCGGCACGGCCGGACCCGACGACGCGGACCGCGCACCCGCGTCCCCCTGACGACCGACCTCCCGTCCGCGCGGCCGGTGGACCACCGGCGGGACCGGACGGCCAGACGACCCATGGAGAGAACCATGACCGACACACGCTGCCCCAGCGGGCTCATCGCCATCCTGCGCGGCCTGCCCGCCGCGGACGCCGCCCGCGTGGGCTCCGCCCTCTACGAGACCGGGATGCGGACCCTGGAGGTGCCCCTGAACTCCCCGGACCCCCTGCGCGCCATCGAGGTCCTGCGCGAGGAGCTGCCCGACGACGCCCGGGTGGGCGCCGGGACCGTCCTCACCGCCGCGCAGGCGCGCTCCGTGCACGACGCGGGCGGGCAGATCGTGGTGTCGCCCAACGTCGACGCCGACGTCGTCCGCGAGACCGTCGCGCTGGGCATGGACTCCTACCCGGGCGTGGCCACGGTCACGGAGGCGTTCACCGCCGTGCACGCCGGCGCCCGCGCGGTCAAGCTCTTCCCCTCCACCCAGGTGGGCATCGACGGGATGAAGGCCTGGCGCGCGGTGCTGCCCGCCGACCTCGAACTCGTCCCCGTCGGCGGCATCGGCGCCTCCTCCCTGGGCGCGTGGGTCGAGGCGGGCGCCACCGGCTTCGGCATCGGCTCCGCCGTCTACCGCCCGGGTATCGCCGAGGAGGAGATGGTCGCGGTCGCCGCGGAACTCGTCGGCGCCTGGGACGAGGCGGCCCCCCGACTGCGCCCGCTGGGGGCCGACGGCCCCGCGACCAGCCGCTGAGACCGCGGAGGGGCCCCGGGCGGTGAGCGGCGGCCCCTCCCTTCTCGGTATCCTCGGCAGCGCCCCACGACATATCCGCGAGAGGACTCCACCATGACCACCGAGCAGAGCCACGACGCCCTGGAAGGGCAGTTCGAGCGGGCCAGGAAGGACTACGCGGACCTGGCCGCCCGCGGCCTCTCGCTGGACCTCACCCGGGGCAAGCCCGCGCCCGAGCAGCTGGACCTCTCCGAGGCCCTGCTCGGCCTCCCCGGCGACACGCACACCGCCGCCGACGGCACGGACGCGCGCAACTACGGCGGGCTCCAGGGCCTGCCCGAGCTGCGCGAGATCTTCGCCGGGGTCCTCCAGACGCCGGTCGGACAGCTGCTCGCCCTCGGCAACTCCAGCCTCGAGCTGATGCACGACAGCATCGTGCACGCCCTCCTCGGCGTCCTGCCGGGCTCCGAGCGCCGCTGGGCCGACGAGGAGCGCATCGCCTTCCTGTGCCCCGTCCCCGGCTACGACCGCCACTTCGCCCTGTGCGAGCGCTTCGGCATCGAGATGATCCCGGTCGCGATGACCCCCGAGGGCCCCGACATGGACGAGGTCGAGCGCCTCGCCGCCCAGGACCCCGCGGTCAAGGGCATCTGGTGCGTGCCCAAGTACAGCAACCCGGACGGCGTCAGCTACAGCGACGAGACCGTGGCCCGCCTCGCGGCCATGCCGACCGCCGCCCCCGACTTCCGCATCTTCTGGGACAACGCCTACGCGGCGCACCACCTCACCGACGAGCCCGTCGAGATCGCCGACGTCCTCGCCGCGTGCGCCGACAGCGGCAACCCCGACCGGGTGTTCGTCTTCGGGTCCAGCTCGAAGATCACCTTCGCCGGCTCCGGCGTCGCCTTCTTCGGCTCCTCGCCCGCCAACGTCAAGTGGCTGCTCGCCAACAACAGCAAGCGCTCCATCGGCCCCGACAAGGTCAACCAGCTGCGCCACGCGCTGTTCCTGCGCGACGAGGCGGGCGTGCGCGCCCACATGGACCGCCAGCGCGACCTGCTGCGGCCCAAGTTCGACGCCGTGCAGCGGATCCTGGAGGCGGAGCTCGGCGGCACCGGCCTGGCCACGTGGACCGAGCCCAAGGGCGGCTACTTCGTCACCCTGCGGGTCCAGGACGGCTGCGCCAAGGAGGTCGTCCGCCGGGCGGCCGAGGCGGGCATCGTGCTCACCCCCGCCGGCGCCACCCACCCCTACGGCGACGACCCGGACGACGCCACCATCCGCATCGCGCCCAGCTACCCCGGCCAGGAGGACCTGGAGCAGGCCATGCACGGCCTGACGGTCTGCGTGCGCCTGGTGGGGATCGAGAAGCAGCTGAAGGGCTGACGCAGGGGGCGGGGCGGCCGTCGGCCGCCCCGCCCGTCGCGCCCCCGCCGTGGGCGTGGCGGCCCGGGGCCGCGGACCTGCGGCGCGACCGCCCCGGCCCCCCGTTCCGGTGGAACGGGAACGGCCCCGCCCGCGTTCGCGCGGGCGGGGCCGTGGGGGCCCTGGGGGCCGGGTCAGCAGACGCTGTCGCCCGGCTTGGGCACGCCCAGCCCAAACAGGGTGCGGGCGCGCAGCCCGGCCCAGGTCCCGGCCAGCGCGAAGATCGCCCACAGCCACCCGTGCAGGCTCCCCGAGCCGATCCCCGCCAGGTAGGCGCCGATGTTGCAGCCCCCGGCCAGACGGGCGCCGATGCCCATCAGGATCCCGCCCGCCAGCCCGGCGGCGACCAGGTTCCAGCTCAGGCCGGTGTGCAGCTTCCACGTCCCGGCGGCGCCGGCGGCCACCGCCGCGCCGAGGATGATCCCGATGTTGGTGAGGCTGTTCTTGTCCTGGAGCACGGGGCCGGCCAGCTGCTCGGCCTGGGCCGGCTGACTCCAGAACGCCCAGGTCTCCGGGTGCAGGCCGACGAGCTGAAGGGCCTTGGCCCCCCACAGGTTGAACGCCGAGGTGATGCCCCAGGGGCCGCCGGAGACCACCAGCACGGCGGTGCCGAGCACGGCCAGGACCAGCGCACCGGCGATCAGCGGCCAGCTGCCGCGCACCACGCGCAGCGCGCCCCGGGCCGAGGGCGGGGCGCCCACGGGCGGCGGGACGCGGCGGTTCTGCACCGCCCGGGTGCCCACGACCAGCGCCGCCAGCAGGGCGATCGTGATGGCCCAGGAGCCGCCCCAGCCGACGTGGTCGGAGAGCAGGAACGGCGGCAGCGCGGGCAGGTCAGCGACCAGCGGCCACGCGGCGCTGTAGATCACCGAGCCCGCGATGAACCCGACCAGGGTGATGACGATCGCGGACTGGCCGGAGCCGACCGCGAAGAGGGTGCCCGAGGCGCAGGCGCCGCCGAGCTGCATGCCGATCCCGAACAGGAACGCCCCCAGGAACAGGGCGATGCCGATGGGCCCGGCCGACGGCGCCGGGGCGCTGCCGAACAGCCCGGTTCCGGTGCCGATGACCAGGGCGAACAGGGTCGCGGTCGTGCCCAGCAGCACGGCGTGCGCGCGCAGGCCCGTGCCGTTGCCCACGGCGAGGAACTGCCGCCAGGCGGAGGTGAAGCCGAACCGGGAGTGGAACAGGGTGAAGCCGAGGCCGGTGCCCAGGACCAGCAGCACGGCGGGCAGCGCCCCGTGCGCGTTCCACACGTAGGCGGCCAGCGCGAGCGCGCCCGCCAGGGCGATGCCCAGCGGCCACCAGCGGACCGGCTCCGCCTCGGCGGGCCGGGGCGGAGGCGCGGAGAGGGCGGGCCGCCAGGTCAGGGCGAGGGCGGGCGAGACGGTCGCCGTGGCGGTGCCGGCGGCCGACCCGGGGGCGTCGGCGGCGGGGCCGCCGACGCTTCCCACCGAGTCGGTATTTCCGGGCGGTGAGGTGGGGTTAGTGGTCATGCGGGTGCTGTCCAAACCATGCGGTGGCGGGGAACGGCGGCGGTCCGGGGACGGACCGGTGCCGTGGAACGGGGATGACTGCGTCCGGAAGGACGGGGACCGGTGCCGGGCACGGGCGCCCGTGAGGAGGCGGGGGAGGGAACCCCGGGGCCTCGCGTCAGCGCACGCCGTCGCGGCACCGGCGGCGACAGAGGCCGTCATCGGTGCTCGTCAGCGACATGGAGATGAGGACCATGCGCAGGAAGCGGGCTGTATCGGACACGGCGAACATTCTAGGACACAGGGCCCATGTGGCAACGGGCGGGCACCGTGTGACGGCCACCACGGGGGCCGAGGGGGCGCCGGGGCGCGACCGGGCGGTGGCAGAAGGGGCGGGCCGGAGGCCGGAGCGGCTGGGGATCGGAGGCGGGGGAGGGGCGGCCCCTCCCGCGGGGCGCCGCCGCGCGCCCCGGACGGGGCCGCCCCCTCGGGCCGGGCTCCACGTACTGTCGGACAGGGCTTCGACCCGGCCCGCCGCGCTCACTCCGTCGCGTCCACGCCCTTGGGCAGCACCACGACCGGCACCGTGGCGCTGTGCAGCACCCCCTGGCTCACCGATCCCAGGATCAGGCCCCGGACGCTGCCCCGGCCGCGCGAGCCGACCACGATCAGGTCCGCCTCGGACCCCGCCTCGACCAGGGCGTCCACCGGGTTGCGCTCGGTGCGCACGACGGTGACGTCCACGTTCTCCGTGCTCTCGTCCATGACCTCGGCCAGCACGCCCGAGACGAGCTCCTCCGAGCGCCGGTCCAGCAGGTCGTCCGGCGGGGTCCAGCCGGCCGCGACCAGCGACTCGGTGGCGAACGGCATCGGGACCTCCCAGCTGTTCACCACCACGACCGACTCCGCGCCGTTGCGCACGGCCTCGTGCAGGGCGAAGCCCAGCGCGCGCCGCGAGTCCTCCGAGCCGTCCACGCCGACCACGATCCGCCGGAAGTCGCGCAGGGGCGGGGTCTCGCCCTCCGGGGCGGGGACGACGACCACCGGGCACTCGGCGCGGGAGGCAAGGCGCACGCCCGCGGAGCCGGCGAGGGCGGAGCGGACCGGCCCGAGCCCGCGCGTGCCCACGACCACCAGGTCGTGCGGGCCGGTGCGGTGCAGCAGGGCGAGAGGGGGCTCCTCCAGGGCGAGGACCGTCTGCACGTCCACCTCCGGCCGCAGGGAGCGCGCGTGCTCGGCGGCCTCGGCCAGGATGCGCCGGCCCTGGTCGGCGATCTCCTCCGACGCGGGGAAGCGCGTCGGCCCGGTGTAGACGGACATCACCAGCGGCATGGACAGGGCGTGCACCACGTACAGGGGGACGCCCCGCCGCACGGCCTCGGCCGTGGCCCACTCCAGCGCCGACCGCCCGGTCGCCGATCCGTCGACCCCCACCGCGACCTTGGGGGATGGTAGCTGCTCGTCCGCCATGAAACCTCCTTCGTCCGGGGATGTCGGATTCCCCGTCGAGACTGCCGTACCCGGGATCGAACGCACCAACAGTCACGTGGCGTGGCGGAAAATTCGTCACACAGGACGACTTGCGCCCCGGGCCCTTCGGCCCGCGCGAGGCCGGGGACGGGGGCCGGAGGGCCCGGGGCGTGGTTCGGAAGGGCCCGGGGCGCGGTCCGGGCCTACACCGCGCCGGTGTGCGCGTCCACCCCGGCCCCGATCAGCTTGAGCGTGGGCCGGTGGTCCACCACGGCGGCGAGCCTGACCAGTTCGGCGTGGAAGTCCTCTCCCCGGATCCGGCCCAGCGCCGTCGCGCACGCGTTGGCGAGTGCCGGCCTGTCCGGCCCCTGGCCGGGGACCTTGCGCAGGGACTTCTCCAGCAGCGCGCCCAGCCCGCTCGCGGTGCGCGCGTGCCCGGGGAGGAAGGACAGGAGCCGTACGAGGCCGCGGACGGCGATGTCGTTGAAGCGGTCGTGCCGGACGTCGTTCTCCAGCGGCAGCGAACGCGGTTCTCCCACCAGGGCCAGCCAGCCCAGCACCCGCTCCCGGAACTCGTCCGCGTCGACCTCCGCGAGCAGCGCCCGGCCCCTCCTCTCCCAGGTCGCGCTCGGCCTGCTCGCCTTCGCCGTCGCGGCGTGCGCGACCAGGTCGCGCCACGCGTCCGGGAGGTCCGCCAGCTCGGCGAGCGCGTGGTCCGTCCACTCGTCGCCCGCGTTGACCACCGGGTGGGCGGTGAGCAGGCGCACGACCTCGCCCAGGGGCACACCGGACCCGTAGCCCTCGCCCCAGTAGCGCCGCAGGGTCTGGCCGAAGCGGACCGGGACGTCGCGCCCGGAGACCAGTTCCACCCAGACCATGTGGACACAGCCCTGCCCCCAGAACGCCGCCGCCGTCGCGGCCGACAGCGCCTCCTGGCGCGTGTGCGCCATGAGGTCGTCGGGGCGCCCCGGGGCGAGCATCGCGTGCATCCTGGCGATCCTGTCCCGCCGTGCCCACGAGTCCGTCGCCCCGTACAGCTCGGTGCAGACCCGGGCCAGGCGGTCCCGGAGGTCCTCGGGCAGGGTCGGGAGCAGCCTCGCCCCGCTGAACTCCTTGTCCGCCAGGACCATCTCGCACGCCGCCGCGGCGTCGACCGGGAGGACCTCGCGCCACATGGCCTCGAACTCCTCGGACAGCGTGAGCCCGCCCGGGAGCGGGGGGAAGAGGAGCGCCGCCTCCAGCCACACGGCCAGCTCCCTCCGCTCCGGGGTCCGCGCCTCCTCGCGGAGCGAGCGGGCCCCACCCGCGAGCCGCTCCCGCGCCTCCGGGGGAAGGGCCCGCAGGCCGGACATCACCCGGAGGAAGGACTCGGAGGCGAGCACCGCCTCGACCTCCGCGGAACCGTCGCGCCCGAGGACCTCGCGGACCACGGGTTCGAGGTCCTCGAACCTCAGCAGGTTCAGCTGGTAGTGCGAGAGGGCCGTGTGCAGCCAGAGGACGCGGTTCCTCCGCTCTGGCGTCCGCGCGGCCCCGTGGAGCTCGGCCAGGGCGTCCGTCAGGCGGTGCCGGTACGACTCGTGGAGGCCCCGCAGACGCTCCGCCGTCCGGCGGGGGTTCCCGGCGGCGAGGGCGGTCTCACAGGCGTCGGCGATGTCGCGGGAGGAGGCGGCGACCAGGACCTCGATCTCGAGGTGGTCCTCCTCCAGGAAGTCCAGCCGGAGCCCCAGCAGCGCGGTGTGCAGCGTGAGGACGGCGTCCCGCCGCTCGGGGGTCCTCGCCTCCCTGTACAGCTCGACGCAATGTTGCGCCAGCCGTCTCACGGCCTTGGTGGGGAGGCCGGACAGTCCCTTCGCCGCGTGCGGGAAACCCGGGTGGGCGAGGGCCCGTTCGCACGCCGCGGCGGGGTCGTCGCGTTCGACGTCGGCCAGAACGGCGGCGGGGAGTGGGGGCGCCTCATGTGTCGCTTGCGTCATGCGCCGACCCTAGGGACACCTGACGACAGGGCGTATCGGTTCAAGGGAGGAGAGGGGGGCGGGGGCGGGTGGTCCGGGCGCAGGGGTGGAGGTCGGGGTGTGGGGGAGCGGACGGCGCTGTAGATTGGGCCCTCCCGTTGTCAGGGGCCGGGGCTCACGCGAGGGGGCGGTCCGTCGGTCCGGCGGTCCGGCTCGTCGGAGGAGAACGTGCTTGATCGCGATTCAGAACTGTTGATGTCTGTTATGTCCTCGGTGTCGGTTTTTCGAGAAGTTGGAAAATTGGCTGCTTGCCACTGGTAAGTTCGCTGGTCATCTTCACTGCTCCCCGCGCACGCGGGGATGGACCCTGCCCCCGCGGGTCGAGGAGCCCGCCCCGACCCTGCTCCCCGCGCACGCGGGGATGGACCTGACCTTCCCCCGCTGGTGAGACGTCACCAGACCTGCTCCCCGCGCACGCGGGGATGGACCGCGCGCCAGTGAGAAGAAGATCGGCCGGGTGAACTGCTCCCCGCGCACGCGGGGATGGACCCGGCCGGGTGGGCGGCTTCCTGTGTCATGGTGGCTGCTCCCCGCGCACGCGGGGATGGACCTACGGGGAGGGCTCAACGCCGACCTGGACGTGCTGCTCCCCGCGCACGCGAGGTTGCCGCCCGCGCGATCGCCAACGCCACCTTCGCCATCCGCTCCGAGACGATCTGGGGGCAGGGCTCGACCGCGGTGGGGTCGGACTCCACGCACGTCAAGGCGTTCGACCAGAACCTGTTCACCGAGTGGCACTCCCGGTACGGGGGCCGGGGTGTGCTCATCTACTGGCACATCGAGGAGCGGTCGATGGCGGTGCACTCCCAACTGTTGTCGTGCTCGGCCTCGGAGGTGCACGCCATGGTGGAGGGGGCGAGGCGGCACGGCACCTCGATGAACGTGGAGGCCAACTACGTCGACTCCCACGGCCAGTCCGAGATCGACCGCTGGCACGCAGCCAACCCGCTTCACCGGCAACGTTCCCTGCGGGCGTTTTTGACCTGGGCACGCGACACCGGCCGGCTCCCCTCACGGCCGGCGTTCCCCCGCCTGGCCATCGCAGAAGGGCAGCGGCTCGCCCAGCACCGGCGTCTCGAACTCCTACGCCGGGTCCTGGACGAGAACTGGGCTTCCACGACAAGACCACCACGCAAGTCCTCACCGAGGCCGGAGGAAGCTGGAACCGCTACGCCCCCAGCGACCACACACAGTGACCGGAGTGGTGGAAGCCCCGAAGAATACAGATCACTCGATCAACGACTCCTGCCAGTCTCGACCCCCGTGATCGAGTCAGGGTTAGCTCGCGGATCGCCATCTCCTCGGGTCCTGCGGCAGTGCCTCTCCCGGGTTCAAAGATGGGAGTTCATTCGGTCGGGGCGGGACAGATGCTGCCGATGACCTGTTTCAGCGGCCCGTGTGATCGCCTCGAGTACCCGGTGGCGATCGAGTGCGACCGCGAAATCCGGCGCATCGGCGGTTCCGTCGCGGAGGTCGGCGGCGAACTGGGCGTAGAGGCGGGCGACCCCCGCTGCGGGTGCGTCGAGTTGCAGGTCGGGAGCCGCATAAGCGGGGGGGACCTGCAGCACTTGGACAGGCTCGCTGCCGCGGCGCAGCGTGATGGTGAAATCGGTGAAATGGATGTAGCCCGACGCCGACTCCACACGCATACTGCCCTCGGTGCCCTGGATCTCCCATACCATCGCCGAGCCGGCAGACTGCCCGGCACTGTAGTGCAGCGAAGTGACGATCCCGCCTTCGAGAACGCCGGCGACGACGATCTCATCCGGCGCGTCCTTCGGCAGCGACGCGCCATCGGAGAGGCGGACGCCGTCACCGCGCTGATTGGCGACGACGGCGGACAGACTCTCGAACGTGCCGAGCACGCGCGCAAGCGGTTCGAGCCCGTGGCCGAGCATGATGCTCAGAAGCGTGGCGCCATGCTTTGCGTGAGCCATGTACTCGACCGGCGGGTCATATCGGCCGACCCACATGTCGTCGGTCAAATGCGCTCGGATGCTCGTGCTGAGCGGCTTGCCGATCACGCCTTGCGCGATGAGGTCGCGAAGGAAGAGGATCGGCGGGTGCAGGCCGCCCTGCAACCCGACAACCGTCCGCAGCCGTCGCTCGCGGGCAAACCCCTCCAGCGCTTCGGCCTCCGACAGGTTTCTTGCGAGCGGCCATTCGCAATAAACCATCTTGCCCGCGGCCAGCGCGTCGGAAACAATCTGCTTGTGCTCCGGCACCTTGACCGCAACCACCACCAGGTCGACCTCTGGTCGCACGACCAGAGCCTCATGTGTGTCGAAGGCGAGATCGGTGCCCAGCCGACGAGCGGTCGCGTTCGCGCTCTCCATACGAGTCGTACTGACGGCGCGGATCTGGAACGCGTCGAGCGCCTGCAGCGCCGGGACGTGAGCAATTCCGCCCCAACCCCGATCGGCGCTAGCACCGATAAGGCCGACGCCGATCCGGGTATTTGCTGAATTCTTCATCAGGATGCTCCTGCCGTGTGCAGCCCCGGCAACGCTCTCCGGGCTGCGTCACGATGATTCGTTTCCGGACAAATGCGTGGGGACTCGGGCTCACCATGGCGAGCGAGCAATTATTGCCGTTCGCGTAGCGGCCGCGGGGTTTGAGCCCGAGTGACCCAAGCGCAGGTTTTACACGTGAGCCCAGTGGGCCTCGAGTTCGCGCGCGACATCGGCCGGACGCTCTATCATCGGCCAGTGTGAGCTGCGCAGCTTGAAGACGGCACGTGCGCGTGTGGCATTACCGAGCTCGTCGGCGAAGCGGTGAGGAAGAAACGGATCGTCCAGGCCCCAGATCACTAGCGCTGGTGCGGTCACGTTGCTCAAACCCGGCTTCCACTCCGCCCCGACCTCGATCGCCGAACGGTAAAGGGCGAGAATGCTTGCTCTCATAGTGGCATCGAGATGCCGGACCGATTCGTTTGCCGCGTCGCGCGGCATCTGCGCCTCGTTGAGGCTTGCTGCGAACGCCTCGAGGTCGAGGTCCGCCATCCATTGCTCGCCCTCGCCTGGCGTTTGCCAGATCTTGGCAAGATAGTGCCACGGATACTCCGGATCGATTGGTCCGCTGATGCCTGTCCATGTCCGCACCAGATCTGGTCGGATAGACGCGAGACGGCCTGTGAGCAGAGACCCCCAATCATGACCGACCAGGTCGACGGGTTCGCCGATTTCTTCGATCTTCTTAATAAGCCAATCGAGATACTCTTCTTTCGTCGACGTGAATCCCGCTGGTAGGGGTACGCCAAACCCGGGGAGATCGATCGTCACAATATCTTCGCGTTGAAGATGGGAGCGGACGGTGTCCCAAAGCCGGTGGGTATCAGGTACACCATGGACGAGGACTGCAGGCATTTCGGATTCTCCAATTGTTTGTTGCCGTGGTTGAATGGCCGGTCGGCCGAGTCAGGGAAGGAGGATGACTTTGCCGTGGGTGTGGCCCGTGGCGACGAGGCGATGAGCGTCCGCGGCCTCGTCGAGTGGGAAGCTCCGGCCGATGCGTGCGGTCCATGCGCCGGCGGCGATCAGATTCAGGGCTTCCTGCACAGGGCCGCGGTCGCGGTTCCCGCTGCCCCCGGGGCTGAATGCGACGCCGTATTGTGCGGCATCGCGGTCGGCGAGCGTCACGATCCGGTCGGGGCCGCCGAGAAGATCGACGAGGGCGGGAAGGAGCCCCTTGCCGGCGGTGTCGAGCGCGGCATCGACCCCGCCCGGAGCGGCGGCACGGATGCGATCGACCAGGCCCGGGCCATGGGCGACAGAGGTCGCTCCGAGACTCCTGACGAAATCGGCGTTGGCAGTCCCGGCGACGCCGATCACCGTCACACCGCGCTGTCGCGCGAACTGCACGGCGGCGCCGCCCAGAGCACCGCTCGCGCCGGTGACCACGAGCGTATGACCCGGGCGAATGTTCAGAAGCCCGAGAGCCCTCGCCGCGTTGTCGGCGCCGATGACAGTAGCCGCGGCCTCCTCGAAGGAAACGCCGTCGGGGATCGTCGCGAAGTTGCTGCTGACCGTGTACTCGGCGTAGGAGCCCTGGGTGGCGGAGTCCGGCCACCCGGCGACGCGGTCGCCGACCACGCCCTCGTCGACGCCCGGGCCGACCGCCTCGACGACGCCGGCGAACTCGAATCCGATGATGGCGGGAGCACGCAGGCGGAACGCTCCGGCGCGTGCCTGGATCTCCGCCGGGTTCACCCCGGCGGCGTGAACCCGCACCAGTACTTGACCCGGACCCGGCACAGGTCGCGGAGCCTCCGCAACCCGCAACACGGAGGGTTCGCCGAACGAGGTGATGATGGCGGCTTTCATGACGATCCTTCTCATATACAAGGGCTATTTGCTCGCACCGTTCAGAACGGTGTCAGGTCAGGAAGACCGGAGGATTCTCGCCCCGCAGGCGGTAGTCGGGCCGGGGCCGTTCGAGGCGGATCGATTCCAGCACGGTGTACGCGTGGTACTTGGTCTGGGTGGTGGCTCCTGCCAGCCGTTCCCACCAGAGCCGGCCGTCGCTCGTCTCCTTCTCGAGGACGTGGCGGGTGGTGTAGTTCGCCATGGAGCTGATTCAGTTCTCGGTACCGACGAAGATCCTGTTCCAGCCGGTGCCGGTCACGATGTCGCGGAATTCGAAGGGCCCGTCCTGCGCTTCGAGAACAGCGGCGCGCGCGGAGGTGGTCATACGCCGTGAGCCTGCCGCGAAGCGCCGCGAGGGCCATGGTGACGAGGGACTGAAATCATCAACGACTCCCTGATAGGGGGTGGGCCTCAGGAACCCTTCAGCGGGCCCTAACCTATGGCGGCCGCCCGTGCCCGCAAATCGGTCGCCGTATCCGTCACGGCAGTAATGCACGGTGCCGCGAGGTGCGGTGGCGTCACTGCCGGACGCCGGTCCGGGCGGCTTGTTCGACTCGGGCGATGAGACGGCTGTTGTGTGCGGCGTGCTGGAAACCCGGGGTGTGGTGGGTGCCGTTCGTGATGTCGTGGGCCAGGCTGGCGTAGACCTCGCCGACGTTGATGGAAGCGCCCGTCCAGATGTCGGCGGCGGTGGGTCCCGCGCCGCAGCCCAGCAGGCACGCGAGAGGATCCACCAGACCTCCGGCCAGGCCCGCGAGCGGTCCAGGGCGGGCCGCGAGCGCCAGGAGAGCGCGCCCCCGCGCCCGCCCCGGCGCCGGTCCGCAGGGCCAGGACGCCGCGCCCCGTTCCCCCGCCCTCAGTGCCCCCGCAGTCCTACCGGCACACCCCGCCGGGCCCCACCCGCGGCCGCGGCCCCGGCTACGGCAGGTAGTCTTCCCCGGGCTGTTTGCCTGGTTATCAACGATCTTCCGTGGGATCGGAGTCGGCTGTCTGGAGAACGTCTAAATTATTCGCGGGTTAGTTGGCACTTGGTGACACGCTCCTTACCGACACCCCTAGGGACACACACCGACAGGGCGTATCGGCTCAAAGGAGGAGAGGGGCGGTGGGAGCAGTTGGGAGCTCGCGGGCCGAGGACGGGGCTGTACATTGGGCTCTCGCGCCACCGGGACCGGGATGGTTGCACGCGGCGCGGCCCGGCTCGTCGGAGGAAAACATGCTTACTCGCGACTTGGAACCCCTGAAGGGCGCTATGTCCTCGGTGTTGGTTTTTCGAGAAGTTGGAAAATTGCCTGCTTGCCGCTGGTAAGTTCGCTGGTCGTTCGCTCTGCTCCCCGCGCACGCGGGGATGGACCCAACCGCCACACCCTCACGGTGGGCATGTCGGCTGCTCCCCGCGCACGCGGGGATGGACCCGCCGCCAAGGCCAACCGGGAAGTGCCGGGCTGCTGCTTCCCGCGCATGCGGGGATGCTCCCTGTGCGCGGGCGCACCGAGTACCGACCTCCGATCAACTGCACGATGTCGCCCGCGTGTTGCCCGAGGCTGGTGACCTGAAGGTCGTAGACACCACTGACAGGGCGGCCGTCGTGTCCGGCCTGGCCGCTGAGCAGCCTCGGTACTTCCTCCAGCATGCGCTCGGCTTCCAGGTCCACGACGAGCGTCACCCGCACCACGCCAACCGGCATGGTCGCGCTGACCTTGGATGGAAGGCCCCAACGCGCAAATGACTGACTGGAAGAGCCTCAGCTACGTCGTCGTAGATGTCGAGGGCAACGGCCAGCAACCGCCGGACTTGGTAGAGCTGGCCGCGGTGCCGATCGTCGACGGGATCATCGGAGAGCCGGCGAGCTGGTTGGTTCGCCCGGACCAACCGATCGCCCCGATGGCGAAGCGGATTCACGGCATCAGCAACGACGACGTTGCTGAGAAGCCGGTGTTCAAGGACGTCGTGGTCGACGTGCTACACGCGCTGTCTCACCCCGCCCTGATCGCCCACAACGCGCACGTTGATGTCGGCGTGCTTCAGCGCAAGATGACCGGCTGGGAGCCCCCGGAGGTCTTCGACACGCTCAAGCTCGCTCGGCGCCTGCTGCCTGGCCGCAAGACGTACAAGCTGGGCTCACTGGTCGAGGAATTCGAGCTTGATCACGGCCTGGACGGCGAAGACCAACCGCATCGGGCTAAGTACGACGCCACTGTGACAGCAAGGCTGTTCGTTCATCTCGCAGGCCGGCGGAGCCTCGAAGAACTCAGGAATCAGCCGACAGGGGGTCGCTCCGATGACGAACCCGCTCTTTTCTAGCTCGGACCGCATCGGCTAAGGAAATAACTCAGGGCGCCGGAGTATTTGTGGCTGGCGTTCTCTCCGATGATCTCACCGAGGAAGAATAGATCGCCTTTCTGGCCCGTATCATTGCCCTAGTGTCCTGAGTCGTTAATTCGTGTGCAGTATGCGGCGAGGCTGTCACCTGCTCCCCGCGCACGCGGGGATGGAACGAGACCCGCCTTGGAGCTGTCGTCTCAAGAGCCTGCCCGCGCTCCGTGCGGGCAGGCTTCCGTTTGCGCAGCCTCAACGCGCCTCAGGACAGGGGGTGCCACCAGCCTTGGGAACGCTTACCCACCGCTGCTCACTGCCTCGCGAATCGCCGGACGAACCACCGGGTAAGAACCCCGTCGACCGCCGCCGTCGTGGGCAACTGGGGAGCCGGTTCCAACCCGGGCTCATCGGCCAGCGGGTGGGCCAAGTCCGGCACAGTCGCCAGCTCGATCTCATCCGGACGCGCGTACCGCCCACGAAGTGCCTTGACCAGGGAAAAAGCATCTTCGCGCAATGCCGGGTGGTCGCGCTCGCCGCTGACCAGCAGCAGCGGGGGCTCTCCGCTTAGCTCTCCGGCACGACCGACGAAATCCAAATCGTCGGCCGCTCTGCGGGATTCGGCGGTCCAAACGTAAGGCTGGTCGAGCCCGGTCGCGAGAAGTTCGACCGCCGCCCTCACCCGCACAGCGGGATTGACGAGCGCGACCGCTCCGATCGGCGCCGGCGGGGCTGTGAGCACTTGCAGAGCCACCGCCCCGCCAAGCGATGCACCGAGGATGCCGATCGGCTGGTCGTCGACCGGTAGCTGACGGCGCAGCTCAGCCAGCGCGGCCGGGAACTCCTCTACGGCCTGGTGGACGATCGGTCCGAGGTACGCCAACAGGATGTCTTCGCGAGCGAGTTCGAGGTGTCTGTCGAGACGGCCATCGACCATACGCGGACCGCACAGCGGCATACCCAGGTGGACCCGCCAGGAAGGAACACCGGCCATGGGCAGTGCCGCTGCGAAGGCCGCGTCCGTTCGGGGTGCGTCCAGCATGTGCCAGGTCACGATCAACGGCGCACGGTCGTTGCCCGTCCCGGACGGCGGGAGGGCTGTGAACGGCACGCCTGCGGCTGTACCGGTGATCGCATCCATACACACTCCTACGGCTTTCGGGGGTTACGCCGCCAACCGTACGGGTGTTCTACCGGGTGCGGACGCCCTTTCTGCTGCGGGCAGACCTCCGAGCCTCGACCACGGCCGAGATGCGCGTGGCAGCCGGCCCGGTGGGTCGGTCCCGTTTCCTGCGCACTCGGGAGTGGGCCTGTGTCTCCTCCTGGTAGGTGTGGCTGTGGGTGTCGGATGGAGGTGGTGTGCGGTAGGAAGGAACTACACAGGAACACCGACCGGTGGGCGATATGTCTGTTTCTCAACAACTTGCAGATTCGAGCGGTTGCTGGGGATGAAGGCGCAGGTCAACGAGACTGCTCCCCGCGCACGCGGGGATGGACCCTCGTCCAGGGTGGGGTCGCGCTCGATGAACGTCTGCTCCCCGCGCACGCGGGGATGGACCCCGCCTTTCGGGGTAGGCCGGTATGAGGACAGCACTGCTCCCCGCGCACGCGGGGATGGACCTCCTCTCTGCTCAGGCCGCGAATTTCCGGGGGTCTGCTCCCCGCGCACGCGGGGATGGACCCATCGCCGCCTCCCTCGCCCGCCACCACGCCCCCTGCTCCCCCGCACGCGGGGATGGACCCGTCGACGGCCGATGGGACCTGCGCCTGACCCGCTGCTCCCCGCGCACGCGGGGATGGACCCAGGGCGTGTGGTGGCGCACGCAGCTCAGGGAAGCCGCCCGTCCATGTTGTCCTCGACCAGCTCGCGAGCGCGGCGAACCAGGGCTTCCCGCACCTCGTCCGGTGCAAGCACACGCAGCGGGGTGGCCAGGCCGAGCAGGTACCCGGCGAGGCCGTTCGCGTCGGGTCCACCGATATCGACGACGGTGGCTTCGGGGCCCTCCGGACGGTGGGTGCCAACCGTCGGAGGGATCAGCTGGAGCGCCTGTTCCATCGGCAGCGGGAGGCGGATTCTCGCATAGAGCGGATACCTACCGCCCGCCAGCGAATCGGAGACGAGCAGCGCCGGGTCCGGTGGATCGACGAGTTCCACCGCGTGTCCCGTGGGTCGTACGCGCTCGACCCTGTCGGCGCGGAACGTTCGCCACTCGTTGCGCGCCACGTCGCGGGCGACGAAGTACCAGTGTCGACCCGTGTGCACTAGGCGGTAGGGATCGGCGTCCCGGTCCGTCGCCTGCCCCTCGCGGTCACGGTAGGACAGGCGGACACGTTCACCTCCGCGGCAGGCGGCGACCAGTTCCAGCAGCATGCCCGGCGCGATCTGCGGCCGATCGGGTCTGGTCGTGTGCACGAAGGCCGAGTCCATCTCACCGAGTCGGCTCGCGACCCGCGACGGCAGGGCCTGGCGCAGCTTCAACAGGGCTGACAACGCGGCCTGGTCGCTACCGAGAACACCGCTGAGCGCGGCCTCGCGCAGGCCGACGGCGACGGCCAGCGCCTCCTCGTCGTCGAGGACCAGCGGTGGTATCCGGGTACCGCCGCCGAGACTGTAACCGCCCCACGGTCCGGGATCGGACTCGATTCCGTAGCCGAGTTCCCTGAGCCTGGCGACGTCGCGCCGAACGGTGCGCTCGTTGACCGCCATGCGTTCGGCCAGTTCGCGGCAGGTCCACGACGGTTGTGCGGACAGCAGGGAAAGCAGATGGAGGAGACGGGCGGATGTGCTGATCACGTCCTGAAGTCTCTCCCACGACCAGGACCGAACCTGTCCTGGTCGCGTTCTAACGTGCTGCCCATGAGCACTGAAACCACGCCGCTGCCCTCGATGCGCTACACGGCCGTCACCTTCGACTGCCCCGACCCCGCCGAACTGGCCCGCTTCTACGGCAAAGCCCTCGACCTGCCCGTGGCCTACTCCAGCGACGACTTCATCCTGCTCGGTCAGGAGGGGGCGCCTGGGCTGGGCTTCTCCCGGCTGCCGGGTTACCAACGGCCCACCTGGCCGGACCCCGCCCGGGAGAAGCGGGCGCACATCGAGCTGGGCGTCGACGATCTGGACGCCGCCCAGGCCGGGCTTCTGGCCCTGGGCGCGACCGAACCTTCGAGTCAGCCCGAGCCCGACCGGTGGAGGGTTCTGCTCGACCCCGCCGGACATCCTTTCTGCATCTCCACCCTGGTCTGAATGCCGTTCACCCTCGATGGAGTTCGGAAAAGGGACCAGGCCAAAGAGCCATAGAACCCATCAGGTGTGCAGGAGGTCAGTCGGGAATCCCCACCTTTGAGGCCGAAGAAGGTTCGGCATGACGGTGGTCGGATGAGAATGACGCTTACTATGCTTCTATGGCGTCAAATTCTGCTATGTCCTCAGTGTCGGTTTCTTGAGAAGTTGGAAAATCGGCTGCTTGCCGCTGGTAAGTTCGCTGGTGATCTGCTGTGCTCCCCGCGCACGCGGGGATGGACCCGAGTCGGGTGTGCGGGTCATGGCGGCGCCGGGGTGCTCCCCGCGCACGCGGGGATGGACCCCATGAGCCCTGAGACCACCACCACGGCTACGGTGCTCCCCGCGCACGCGGGGATGGACCCTCAAGGCTGATGTAGTAGTGGAGGCCGCCCCTGGTGCTCCCCGCGCACGCGGGGATGGTCCCATATCAGAGGACGTCTTCAATTCTGGCGGGCCAGGCGAGGCCGAAGATGTCCTCATCGAGCTGTAGGAGTGTCCGCATTACCACCCGTGGCTCAGGCTGCTGGGGCGTACCCCTACTCCGGCGGGATACCGGAGTAGAGGTACGCGATGCCGTTGTCCGGCGGTTCAGCTCCTCTTGTCGAGGAAGCGGAGCACGAGTTCGTTGTACCGGTCGGGCTGTTCGGCCGGGACGATGTGTCCGGCTCCCTCGACGAAGGCGGCCTCGGAGTCCTTGTTGCTCTCGGCGAGGGCTGTGCCGATGGAGGCCAGGGTCTCCTGGTCCAGCACGACGCTCTTGTCTTCGGTGCCGTGCAGGTACAGGGTCGGCTGGCTGGGCAGGGCGCCCCAGAGACGACCGTGTTCGGCCGCCCACTCCGGCGTGCCCATCTGCTGGGTGCCGAAGTTGGTGCGGTAGAGGTCCAGGGCGGCACGGAGCCGGGCGGGCTCGCCCAGGGCCTTGCGCATCCCGTCGATCTCCTGGGTGGCGTCGAATCCGGGGGCCGTCCACTTGTCCTGCAAACCCTGGCGCAGCCAGGCCATGTCATCGGCGGCCAGGACCTCGGTGGCCATGTCCATCTGGATGAACCAGAAGTGGTTCAGGTTCTCGATGCCCTCGAAGGTGTTGGCATAGGCGGCGAAGAACCGCAGAGGCGGGACGTCGCTGACCACCACCCGCGACCACCGCTCGGGTGCCGTGACGGCGGCGGACCAGGCCATGCCCCCGCCCCAGTCGTGCCCGACCAGGATCGCTTCACTGTCACCGCCCAACTCCTGGTGCAGGGCGTTGACGTCGTCGACGAGGTCGCTGAGGAGCATGCTGCCGTCGGCCGGGAGTGCAGTGGGGGCGAAGGCGCGCATGTTGGGCGCGACGGCCCGGTAGCCGGCCGCGGCCAGTGCCGGAATCAGATGGCGGTAGGTGACATCTCCGGACTCGGGGAAACCGTGCAGCAGCAGGGCCAGCGGTCCTTCCCCCTCCTCGACGTAGGAGAAGTCGATGCCGTTGGCGGTGATGCGCCCGTTGTTCACGTGGACTCCGTGCTTGTGAAGTGATGTGTGGCGCTGCGGGATGGGCCCCTCCCGCAGCAATTCCGATCGTGCTTGTTTGCTGCACTTCCTACAAGTACCTACTATTTTTTCGGGTACCTACCTTTTTTTCAGTATGGGGGAGTGCGGAGTGAAGAAGCGAAGCTACTCGTGCGGGCTCGATGCCGCCGTGGACGTGGTGGGCGGCAAGTGGAAGGCGCTGATCCTGTGGGCTCTGCACGACGGTCCGAAGCGTTTCGGTGAGCTGAGGCGGGGCGTGCCCGGCATCAGTGAGAAGTCGCTGATCATCCAGTTGCGCGAGATGGAACACTACGGCCTGGTGCACCGGGAGGTGTATCCCCAGGTCCCGCCCAAGGTGGAGTACTCGCTGACCGACCTCGGCACCTCGCTCAACCAAGCCCTCATCCCGTTGGGCGAGTGGGGTGAGAAGCACAGGAAGACCATCGAGGCCATTCCTGCGGCCTGAGTCAAGGCCGCACCCCGGCTCAGGGTCGCGCTCGACCACATCCAGGCGCATCCGGACACGGCCGGAGCGTCGGCGCCGTGGGCCCGTCCGAGGCCGGTCTGGCCATGGACACCGCCGAGGTCGGGTTCGCTGTCGACCAGGCCGTTCGGATCGGTCTCCCGCCTGAACACACCCCACCCGCGATTGCCGAGGAGAGCGCGGACCAGTGCCATGTCCGTGTTCGCATCCATTGGCAAGTTGGTGCTCGATCCACCGGCATTCCCGTGCGTGCCAACTGCCAACATGAAGGCCACGGTGGACCCTCCGCGTTCCCGCGCACGCGGGGATGGGCCTGTACGGGTCCGGTTCATGGGGCCATGCGGCGGCACCATTGGCGGACCGCCACCCCCAGGTAGGCGGTGTCCTGGGCCTCGACCCGTCTGCGGGCGGCTTCCAGTCGGGCCTGGGCGGCGTCGAACTGCTGCTGGGCGGCGATCTGTTCCAGGCGGGCCAGACCGGCGGCGGCGTCCGCGGCGGACCGTTCCCGCTCCTGCATGACGCGGGACGCGAGGCGTTCGGCGTGCTCGGTGTAGCGGGGGACGAGCGGGGTCCCGTCGCTGGCGTGCGGGGGCCTGGATCGGGCGGTCACCGGTTTCCTCCTTCTACGGGCCGGGCTCGGCGCGGGCCTTCGTGGTGCGCCGGACCCCTCGGGGCGGGGGTCCGGCGCGAACCACGGTCGCCCCGGGGACATGCTGTCCACGGCCCGTCCGGACGGTTCAGGGCTGCGGTCAGGACTTCCCGGCGCGCAGGGTCTCGATGAGGGTCGCGACGTGTCCGGCGTCGCCCATCGCTCCGACTTCGAGGGCGAGGGCGTGGACTGCTTCCAGAGCGCGGACGACCTCGGTGCTGCCCGTTCCGGCGTTCAGCACGTGGGTGATCTGCGACCTGGGGTAGCGGCGGTGTCCGCCCAGGGTTTTGACCGAGGCCAGTCGGCCGTCCTTTTCCCAGCGGGTGACGGTCTTGGGGTCCACGCGGAAGAGGCGGGCGACCTCTCCGGGGGTGAGCAGGGCCTCGGCGTTCTCGACCAGGTCGGGCAGGGGTCCGGTGGGCACGGTGGTTCTCCGTCAGCGTGTGTCGTCGGTTGTCGGGCGTGTACGGGTGGGTGGTCGATGGTGGGTGGGGGTCGGGTCCGGTCCGGGGAAGTACGACCGGACCCGAGTGGGTGGGGCGGGGCCGCCGGCCCCCCTTTTCGGCGGCGGTCCCGCGGCCCGGCGCGAACGCACCGGGCGGGGAACCTCCGGACGGAACGGTGCCGCCCGGAGGAGGTTCTCAGGGGGAGCCGCCGGAGGCGACCGTACGGGTCACGTGCCGCATCTGTCGGGAGAGCCGGTCGGGGTTGGCGTAGCGCAGCGGCGCCACCGTGGCGGGGCCGAGGAAGAACGCCACCCACACGCGCAGGGAGTACGACCACATCACCCACCAGCCCGGGTGGTGGTAGGTGAGCGATGCGGCCACCTGCCGGTACTCGCGGTCCAGCTCCGGTGTCCACCCGCTCACGGGTTCTCCACCTTCGCGCGGATCGTCAGCGGTCCCGACCCTGCCCCGGGGATCACCCAGTCCCACTCCCAGTACACGGCGATCTGGTCCACTAGATGCAGGCCCGGGAGGGGCGCGAGGCGGGGGTCACCCAACCGGGGGTAGGGGATGACGGAGTCCGGGCGGGGGCCGCGGTCGGTGACCGCGATGGTGATGAGGAACGGGTTGACGTCGAGGACCACCCGCACGGTTCCGCCGGGGTCCCCGCTGAGTGTGTGCTGGTGGGCGTTCGAGGCGAGCGCTTCGGCCACCAGCGAGACCGGTTTCGCGGCCCTCTGGGGGGTCATGGCCCGCACCCACTTGGCCAGGGCGGTGTAGTCGCGCTCGTGGCCGAGGACGATGCCGTGCCGGTGGGGCTCGGAGAACGCGATGCGGTGCGGGTACGGGACACCGGCGGGCTCGGGTTCGGGGTCTGCGTCTGTTTTTGGTGCGGTGGTACCGATAGGCTTCATTTGCTTCACCTCATGTCTTTTCGTGACAGGTGGGGCATTTGCCTCGGGGGTCGTTGCGAGCGGCCGCCGGGGCCTTTTCATGTCCCAGACCTTGCCAATCCCAGACGCCGTGGGTCTATGCTTATCGCTGGACTCGGTCTTAGAACCTTGCAAAGCGGTGAAGACAGATAATTGGTCGGTGATTCGATTGAGGGTCGATGGTGAGGACGGCGAGGCGCGCTCTCGTTTCGGGAAGCTGCTCAAGAAAACCCGTGGTCTAGCGGGTCTCACGCAACAGAAGCTTGCCGCTGTATCCCTGGTCGGGCAAAGCACTATCAGCGATTTGGAGCTCGGCAAGAAAGGGACGCGCAGGGACCAAGTGGTGCGCCTTGATGCTGCTCTCAAGGCCAACGGGGTTCTGCTGGGTGCCTGGGACGCTGCGTTCTCCGGGGTTGGGATGACGTCGTACTTCCGCGAGGTTGCTGAGGCGGAGCAAGCCGCCACAACCTTTCGGGACTACTCCCTCGGCCTGGTTCCAGGAATCTTCCAGGTCGAGGAGTACGTGAGGGCCATCAGCGAGATCGCTGAGCCCGATGCCACATCGGAAGCGATCGACCAGATCGTCGATGCGCGAAAGCAACGTCAGCTCATCCTGGACCGGCCACACCCACCGAAGATCACCGCTCTCTTGGACGAGGTGGTCCTAGTTCGCCGCTTTCGGAACCCCGAAGTGAGGCCCAAGCAGATCGATCACCTGCTGGAACTGTCATATCGCTCACGGGTGGACATACAGATAATCCCGAGTGAGGCAGAGGGGCACGCTGGACTGGGTGGTTCGTTCACCGTGATGGACGTGCCTGGCAACGGCTCGTTCGTCTACGTGGAGAGCCAGCAGACAGGTGTATCGCTGAAGCAACCGGAGATTGTGGCACGCTATGACCGAACCTTCGCGGAGCTGAGGAGCGCCGCTCTGCCGATTACGGCGTCGCGGTCCAAGATGGAAGAGATACGAGGCAACATCCGATGATGAGTCAGGTCTGGAAGAAGTCCAGCTACAGCAACGGGTCCGGTGGTCAGTGCGTGGAGGCACGAATTATGCCTGGTCAGAGGGCTGCTGTTCGTGACACCCAGAACCGGGAGTCGGGTCACCTTGCTGTACCTGCCCCTGAGTGGACTGCTCTCGTGAATGCGGTGCGCGGCCGGTAACACCCCCGCGCACGCGAAGAGCCGCACCCCGTCAATGTTGGTGACGGGGTGCGGCTCTCGTGTTCAGCGGGTTCAGGTTACCCCGGGTGCGCGACACACCACGAGGACCAAAGACCCCACCGCAGTCCCGCTCCAAACCGGGCCACCGGGTGGGGGAGTCTCGCGGACGTTGGTGCCGGTATGCCACCCGAACCCCGGACTCACCTCAGGGAACAGCGGACACACTGCCCGAACGGCTACCCCACCGTGGCAGCCGAGCCCAGCGGCCGTAGAACCCCGGCCGGGGAACCCGCCCACAGGTGTGTGCCGTGCTTGTCAACGGTCACCCCCAGCTGCTCCCGGCCCGGCCGACCCGCCCGCTGCCACTCCTCCCACGCCGCGCCGACCTCCGCCCACAGGTCCCGGCCCCCGGCGCGTTCGGTGGCGTAGGGGCCGCCGACCGGTGTGTACTCGCCCAGCGCCCATGACCTGTCCGGGGTGGCCACGTACACGGACGCCTCGCCCGCGCACTCGGGCCGCTCCTCCGACGCCTCGTAGACGGCGTACCGCAGGTCGGGCACCAGGTGTCCGAGAACGAGTTGCCATCCGGGGTGCTCGTAGGCGACCAGGCGGGGGTTCACGGTGGTGGTTCCGGTCTGCTTGCCGGGGTCCTCCTCGTCCACCAGGTCCCGGAGACGGCGGCTGTCGGAACGCTGGGAGCGCAACACCATGAACGGGGCCCCGCCGACGATCCGCCCGTGCGCGGTGTCGTCCTCCCCGACCTCCAGTCGCACCAGCACCCCGGGGCGGGTCCCCACCTCCCAGGGGGTCACGATCACCCCGCCCGGCCACGTCTGCCCCACCCAGGCGTGGGGGATGGACCCGCGGGCCGCCACGGTGGAGATCACCCGGTGGAAGCGGTCCGCGCCGAGATCGGTTTCCAGGCGCTCGGCGCCGTCCTCGTCCAGCACGGTCGGCCGGTAACCGGCGCGGTCGAGGTTGTCGACGGCGACCCGGGCGAGCTCTGGGTCGATCTCGGCGGACACCACCGCCTTCTCCCCGAGCGCGTGACAGAGCAGAGCGGTGTTGTAGCCGCTCCCCGTGCCGATCTCCAACACCCGGTGCCCCTCGGCGGCGTCGAGCTGTTGGAGCATGTCCACGACCAGCGACGGTTGGCTGAGGCTGGAGGTCCGCAACCTGCCCCACCCGGGTTCGCCGTTCGGGCCCCCGGCCGGGTTGCCGTCGTCCACCTGGGTCGCGAGCGCGTAGTCCTCATGCGCCCAACGGGCGTGGTCGGGGTCCTCGCGGCTGACCGGCATGTAGTAGCCGGGGTGGTCGGTGGAGGTGACCCACACGGTGTCGGGGATGAACCCGGCCCGGTCCACCGCGAGGATCGCCCGGTGCCACTGGGGGTCGATGATGTGGCCCGCGATGGTGAGGGCGCGGGCCAGACGGGCGCCGGGTGTGGTCACCGGTTGGGGTCCTTGCCGTCGCCGGACTGGGTGGGGAGGGGTTCGCTTCCGTGCTTCTTGGGGTCTTGGCCGTCGCCGCTGGCAGAGCCGCCTTTGCCGGTGTTGGTGCTGTCGGGTTTGCCGTGATCTCCCACGTGGTCCTCCAAAGGGTCGAGGGCTGTCACCACGGGCACAGTAACCCACCGTCCGGTCACTGTGAGTGGTTTCGGCTGGAAGTGGCCACCCCGCGCAATCCACCGTCCCAACGCGCGACATGGGGGGAGCGGGACACACGGTCGCCCCGGCGGGGCCCGCATCCACGCGGATCCCGGACTCACGGACCCCGGCCGCTCCCGCGACCCGGGCCACGGGGGAAGATGCACGGGCGTCCCCCCGGCGGTCAAGGAGGCCCCATGTCCACCACACCACCACCCCCGCCCCTCAGGAACTGGGCCGGGAACGTCGCCTTCTCCCACACGGCGGTGCACCGGCCCTCGACCCTGGACGAACTGCGCCGCCTCGTCCGCGACAGCCCCAGGATCCGGGCCCTCGGCAGCGGCCACTCCTTCAGCAGGGTGGCCGACTCCGACCACGAGCTGGTCCGCCTCGACGGCCTTCCGCCGGACATCGTCCTCGACCCCGGGGCGGGGACCGTGGCGGTGTCCGCCGGCACGAGTTACGTCGACCTCTCCGCCGCCCTGCACCGGGACGGGTTCGCCCTCGCGAACATGGCCTCCCTGCCGCACATCTCCGTCGCCGGGGCGTGCGCCACCGGCACCCACGGCTCCGGGGACGGCCGGCGCTGCCTCGCCGCCTCCGTGCGGGCCGTGCAGATGGTCGGACCGGAGGGCGACCTCGTGGAGCTGTCCCGCGACACCGACCCCGACACGTTCCCCGGCGCGGTGGTCTCCCTCGGTGCGCTCGGCGTCGTCACCCGGCTCACCCTGGACGTCGAGCCCGCCTTCGAGGTCGCCCAGCGCGTCCACCTCGACGTGCCCCTGGACGCGGTGGCCGAGCGGTTCGACGCGGTGTTCGGCGCCGCGTACAGCGTGAGCGCGTTCACCGACTGGGCCCGGGGCGCCGCCGACGTGTGGCTCAAGCACCGGACCGACCTGCCCGAGCGCCCGTGGGAGGGCGGACGGCCGGCGGATGGACCGGTGCACCCCGTGCCGGGCATGTCGGCGGAGTCCTGCACCGTGCAGCTGGGGGTCTCCGGGCCCTGGCACGAGCGGCTGCCGCACTTCCGGCCCGACGTGACGCCGAGCGCGGGCGACGAGCTCCAGTCGGAGCTGTACCTGCCACGGGAGCAGGCGGCGCGGGCCTTCGCCGCCCTGCGCGGCATCGGGCACAAGGTGGCCCCGCTTCTGCACGTGTCGGAGGTGCGCACGGTGCGCGGGGACGACCTGTGGCTGAGCCCCGCATACGGCCGCGACTCCGTCACGTTCCACTTCACCTGGGTCAGCGACGCGGAGGCGGTGGTGGCCGTCCTGGCCGAGGTGGAGGCACTCCTGGCGCCCCTGGGCGCCCGGCCGCACTGGGGGAAGCTCACCACGCTCTCGGCCGGGGACATCGTCGCGGGGTACGAGCGCGCGGACGACTTCGCCCGCCTGGCGCGGAGCATGGACCCCCTCGGCACGTTCCGCAACGCCTTCACCGACGCGCTGTTCCCCCGGTGACGACCGCGGGCGGCCCTTCGGTACCGAGCCTCGGTACCGAAGGGCCGCCCGTCGTCGCGGGAGGGCCGGGGGACCGGTCCCTCCGGACCCGCCGCCGTCCGCACCGGCCCCCGGAAGGCGGTGCGGGCGGCGGGAGCGGGCCTCAGTCCGTGCCGGACTCCATGGCGACGTGGTCGAGCCAGTCCTCGTCGGCGGCCTGGCCGCGGGAGGCGATCGCCTCGGCGCCGCCCTCGGGCATCGCGCCGATCAGGCCGGTCGCCGCCGCCTGGGCGGCGCCGATCGAGGTGGGGTGGGCGCCCCCGCTGCCGACCATGCCGATCCTGGCGTAGTCCTCCAGCTTGGCCCGCGAGTCGGCGATGTCGAGGTTGCGCATGGTGAGCTGGCCGATGCGGTCGCCGGGACCGAACGCGGAGTCCTCCGTGCGCTCCATGGACAGCTTGTCCGGGTGGTAGCTGAACGACGGTCCGGTGGTGTCCAGGATCGAGTAGTCCTCACCGCGGCGCAGTCGCAGGGTCACCTCGCCGGTGACGGCGGTGCCCACCCAGCGCTGGAGCGACTCGCGCACCATCAGCGCCTGCGGCTCCAGCCAGCGGCCCTCGTACATCAGCCGGCCGAGGCGGCGGCCGTCGTTGTGGTAGCTGGCGAGGGTGTCCTCGTTGTGGATGGCGTTGACCAGGCGCTCGTAGGCGGCGTGCAGGAGGGCCATGCCCGGGGCCTCGTAGATGCCCCGGCTCTTGGCCTCGATGACCCGGTTCTCGATCTGGTCGGACATGCCCAGGCCGTGCCGGCCGCCGATGGCGTTGGCCTCCAGCACCAGGTCCACGGCGGTGTCGAACCTGCGGCCGTCGATGGTCACCGGCCGGCCCTGCTCGAAGCCGATCGTGACGTCCTCGGGGGCGATCTCCACCTCGGGGTCCCAGAACCGGACGCCCATGATGGGGTCGACGATCTCGATGCCGGTGTCGAGGTGCTCGAGGGACTTGGCCTCGTGGGTGGCGCCCCAGATGTTGGCGTCGGTGGAGTAGGCCTTCTCGGTGCTGTCCCGGTAGGGCAGGTCGCGCTCGGCCAGCCACTCGGACATCTCCTTGCGCCCGCCGAGCTCGTTGACGAAGTCGGCGTCGAGCCACGGCTTGTAGATGCGCAGGGAGGGGTTGGCGAGCAGGCCGTAGCGGTAGAACCGCTCGATGTCGTTGCCCTTGTAGGTGGAGCCGTCGCCCCAGATCTGCACGCCGTCGTCGAGCATGGCGCGGACCAGGAGGGTGCCGGTGACGGCGCGGCCGAGCGGGGTGGTGTTGAAGTAGGGGCGCCCGCCGGACCTGATGTGGAACGCGCCGCAGGCCAGGGCGGCGAGCCCTTCCTCGACCAGTGCGGCGCGGCCGTCGACCAGCCGGGCGACCTCCGCGCCGTAGGCGTTGGCGCGGCCGGGCACCGAGGCGATGTCGGGCTCGTCGTACTGGCCGATGTCGGCGGTGTACGTGCAGGGAACCGCGCCCTTTTCGCGCATCCACGCGACGGCCACGGACGTGTCGAGGCCCCCCGAGAAGGCGATTCCGACACGTTCGCCGACAGGAAGGGAAGTGAGTACCTTGGACATGAAAATAAGTATGCAGAAAAATGAATGAACATGCAATCTGGGGCGGTGTCGGCGCCCTGGATGTGGCCGTTCTCATCCCCGGGGGCCGCGCCCCGGCGCCCGGCGGTCCGGTTCCGACCGCGCGCCGCACCCCGGCCGCACGCCCTGTCCCGCCCGCACGCGCCCGCCCCCGCAAGGGCCGGGCCGTGCGACGGCGGCGGGGCGGGCCGCGTCCCCGCGACCCGCCCCGCGCCCACCCGTCACCGCCCCGCTTCGAGGTGCCTCCAGCGCACCGGGTCGAACGCCGCGGACGCGCCCCCGCCCTCGCGGGAGGCCCCCGCCGGCGCACGGGCGCCGGCGCACTCCAGCACCAGCATCTCCCGGTCCCCCCGGGCGAACGCGTAGTCCACCCCCTCCACCCGCGAGGGGACGCCGCACTCCGCCAGCGCCTCCCGCATCCGGTCCAGCGCCGGATACCGCTTGTTACTGGTGTGCTGGAACAGGGGGTACAGCCGCACCTGCCCGCGGGACACGCGCACCAGCTCCAGCAGCGCGTCCCGGTGCCAGTCCTCGCCCAGCTGCTCGCCGTAGGAGAACAGCAGGTGGGAGCTGAGCACGAGGTCGAACGAGCGGTCCGCGAACGGCAGGTCCGGCAGCGAGCCCAGGACGTACCGCCCGGGCCGCGCCGCGACGTCCGCGCCGAAGGCGCGCGCCGACCGCGAGCGCAGCCGCGTGTACCGCGCCGGGCCGCCGAACCAGCTCCAGTCGTACTCCCCGGAGCGCTCGACCAGCTCCGCGTGCTTGTGCTCGTTCTCCCGCAGGGCCAGCTCCCCCAGCCCCTCACGGCCCGGCCCGTACTGGGGGTCCACGGCCACCGCGTTTGTGCCCCGGGCCCCGGCCTCCGCAACGAAGCTCGCGGCGCCGCCGGGGCAGTCCAGGATCCGCAGCGACAGGTCGTGGTCCGAGAGCGAGAACATCGCCCGGTACTCCTCGAAGGAGCGCGCGCTCACGAACACCCGCTCACCCCCGCCCGACGAAGGGCATCGTCGTCGGCAGCACCGTCAGGTACTGCACGTTGGCCTCCAGGGGCATCGACGCCATCAGCAGCAGCGACTCCGTGAACCTCTCCATGGGGATGGTCTGCTCCACCGCCGTCGTCCCGTCGGCCTGCATCGCGGGCGGCTGCGGGCCGCCGTCCGCCGGGGCCACGTTGCCCACGTCGATCTGCCCGCAGGCGATGCCGTGCGCCCGCCCGTCCAGGGACAGGGCCCGGGTCAGGCCCAGGACCGCGTGCTTGGCCGTGGTGTAGGCGACGGAGTGGGGCCGCGGCACGTGGGCGGACGGGGCCCCGTTGTTGATGATGCGCCCGCCCGGCGGTGACTGCCCGCGCATCACCCGGAACGCCTCCCTGGCGCACAGGAAGGTCCCGGTGACGGTGGTGTCCATGATCCGCTGCCAGTCCTCCACCGCCACCTCCTCCACGGGCGTGCGGGGGACCGCCGCCCCCGCGTTGTTGAACAGCAGGTCCACCCGGCCGAACCGCTCGCGCACCGCGGCGAACAGGGCCTCCACCTCTGCGGGGCCGCGGATGTCGGTCGGCACCGCCAGGACCCGGTCGGCGTCCGGCCCGGCGAGGCCGACGGTCTCCTCCAGCGCCTCCTTGCGGCGCCCGGCCACCGCGACCGACCAGCCGTCCGCGAGCAGGGCGAGCGTGGCCGCCCTGCCCAGGCCGCTGCCGCCCCCGGTGACCACGGCGGTCCCGCGCGCGTGCGCCCGGACCGCGTCCCGTCCCCCCGCGCGCCCCGGCGCGCGGTCATCCCCGCGGGGGCTCACCGGCTGCCCGTGTTCATCCACGCCCGCAGCACCCGGCGCGCGCGGGGGCCGGGCTCGTCCACGTAGGGGGAGCGCCCGTGCAGGACACGGCTGTTGCGGATGAGCAGCAGGTCGCCCGCCGCCAGCCGCAGGCCGAAGGCGATCTCCGGCCGGTAGAGGACCTCGTCGAGGACGTCGAGGGCCTCCCACTGGCGCTCGGTCAGGGGCGGCCCGCCCCTCTCCGGCGAGGTGCGCACGGTACGGGTCTGGTAGTAGCAGCCCACCGTCCCGTCCTCCTGGGTGAACAGGATCGGGGAGACGATGACCTGCTGCCCGGCCCGCCCCGTCCGGTCGAAGGTCCAGTCCTCCTCCAGGGTCGCCAGGACGTCCGGGCGCTCGCGCTCGATGATCTCCCGCACGTACCGCGCGCTCGCCAGCTTGGTGTCGCCGCCGCCCAGCACCGCGGGCTGGAGGCAGAGCAGGACGAGCACGTCGCAGGTGTCGCAGTGGAACCCCAGCTCGGTGGCCCCGTCCCCGTCCCGGTCGCGCAGGACCTGCCACAGGTCGCCCTGGGCGTTCTGCGGGATGATCTCGCCGAAGTCCCGCATCACGAAGGACAGGGCCCGCACGATCTCCTCGCCGTCCGCGGAGGCGTCCATCAGGTTGGGCACGTGGGCGAAGCCCACCGAGCGGATGCTCTCCTCCGTGAAGGCGCGGAGCCCGTCGCGCACGTGCGCGGCCCCGTCCCACCTCCCGGCGGTGGCGTCCGCCCAGAGCAGGCGCCTGTCCTCGTCCCCGAGCGGCTGCGACCACAGCGCTCGACGGGTGTCCAGGGTCGTGCTGCCCCAGCCGATCTCTGTCACGGTGTCATCGGTCATGGTGAGGATCGTTCCCTTCGTCGTGAACATCGGCACCCGGTTCCGGCAGGAAGCCGACACCGGCGGCCCACGCCATGGCGGCGGACCACCAGGCAGGGGTCGGCGGGGCGAAGCGCACGCCGACACGGTCGAGCGCGGCCGCGGTGGAGGAGCTGTCCACCACGACGTTGCGGTCCTCCAGCTGCGACCACGCCGAGGCCAGCCGCGCGGCGGTCGGCCTGGTCCGCTCCACCCGGGCCAGGGCGGCGGCGAACGCGTCCTCGCCGGTCAGCTCGATCGGGTACCCCAGGCCGACGAGCCAGGACACGAGCTCGTCGTGGGGCACCGTGTGCGGCGTCTCGACGTGGTAGGCGCCCGGGGCCGCGTACGGGTTCGCCACGATCGCCGCGATCCCGGCCGCCACCGTGTCGACGTGGGAGAACGCGAAGGTCTCCCCGGGCCGGCTCGGCGCCGCCCCGGCCAGGACGTAGCCGCGGACCAGCTGGTAGACCCTGTTGTCCTCCACGTTGGCCTGGAAGGCCCCCGTGGCGCTGTGCGCCGCGACGTGCCCGCTGCGGTGGACGTAGCACTGGCGGCCCGACGCGGCCCAGGCGCGGACGAGCTCCTCGGCCGCGAACTTCGTCCTCTCGTAGGGGGTGCGGAACCCCTGGCCGATCCGCAGGTCCGCCTCGCTGAACCGGCGGGCCGGCCCCTCCACGCCACCGGCGACGGCCAGGGTCGACAGGTGGTGCAGCCGGGCGCCGGGGACCTGCGCGTCGACCCACCCGAGCAGCCGCCGGACCGCGGCGACGTTGGTGCGCTCCAGGTCGGCGGGCGGGGCCACGAGGCGCACGTCCGCGGCCGCGTGCACGACCGCCTGCACGTCCCGCACGCGGGCGAGGGCCTCGGGGGACAGGCCCAGGCCCTCGCGGTCGATGTCGCCCGCGACCACGTCGAACCCGCCCCGGCCGGCCCCGGAGCCCTCCGGGCCCGGAGGGAGCCGCAGCGCGGCGTCGGCGTCGCGCCCGCCCCGCACCAGGCACGTGACCCGGGCGCCCCGGGCGGTGAGCGCGGGGAGCAGGTGCCTCCCCACGTAGCCGGTGGCGCCGGTGAGCAGGACCCGCACCGGCTCGCCGGTGACCCGCGCGCGCGGCGCGGGCCGGACGGAGCCGTCGTACAGCAGCCGCCCGGAGGTCGAGACGGGGGACCTGGTGTGGGGCAGGGGCGTGGCGCCCGCCTCGGCCGCCACGGCGCGGCCGAAGGACGCGACGACGCCGTGGGCCGCGTCGTGGGACAGCCGCGGCCACGCGTACACGAGGTCGGTCACCAGCCTCCCCTCGACGATGCGGGCGGTCAGGCGCATCCGGTACAGGGGATCGCCGTCGGGGCAGCGCGCCGCCCCGCCCGCCTCGGGCGCGACGGACCACCGCAGCGACGGCTCGTCCGGCAGCTCGAACGTGCCCAGGAAGTTGAACCCCACGTCGGGGCGCGGGCCCGGCGCGTCCATCGGCAGCTCCGGGGCCTCCCGCACGCGGCGCTCGACCTCGCCCGCCCGCTCGGCCACGGTCTCCGCGCCCGCCGGGCGGCCGCCCGTCCACGGCAGGGCCGGGGCGGAGGCGGTCCGGCCGGCGCGGTCGTCGCGCCGGGACCCGCGGACGGCGTCCGCCGGCCCGGCCCGCACCGCCCGGACGGGGTGGTCGACGACCACGTGCTTGACCGCCGTGAACCAGCCGACGGTGTCCATGTGGTCGCCGCCCTCGCCGGTGGTGTCGCGGCCGTGGGTCTCCACCTCCACCCCCAGGCGCGGCCGGCCGCTCCAGCGCAGGGCCGCCTCGGCCAGGGCCGTCAGCAGGAACGCCTCCAGGCGCTGGGCCCGCCCGTGGCGCCGGACGAGCCGGGCGGTGGCGCTCTCGTCCAGGGCCCAGGTGAGGGCCACCGGCTCGGTGGCTGCGGCGGTGCCCGCGTTCCCCGTGCCGTTCGCGCCCCCTGCGTTCCCTCCGGTCCCCGTGCCGTTCGCGCGGCCGGTTCCGGGTGCGCCGTTCGCGCCGCCCTCCCCGCCGGGGCTCTTCGCGTCGCCGGAACCGCCCGTGCCGCTCGCGCCGCCCGTGCCGCTCGCGCCGCCCGCGCGGTGCGCGCCGACGCCGGCCGGGGAGTCCCCGGCGGCCTCCGGCACGGCCCGCTCCGGCACGGGGGGAGGCGGCGGGGCCTTCGCCGCCCACCGGTAGAAGTCGGCCGTGGGCGGCAGGTCGGCCCGCTGCCCGGAGAGGGCCGCCCGGTAGGCGTGGGCGAGGTCGTCGAGCAGGATCCGCCAGGACAGGCCGTCGACGGCCAGGTGGTGGACGATCACCGCGAGCCGGTCCCGGACGCCGTGCCCGCCGGAGAACAGGTGGACCCGGATCAGGCGTCCGGCCCGCGGGTCCATGCCGCGCTGCAGCTCGGAGCACGTGGCCTCGACCGCCTCCGCCAGATGGCCCGTGGTGCGGGGCAGGGAGGAGAAGGTCACCGCGTCCACGTCCTCGGCGGGGCGGGGGACCCCGGGGCCCTCGGGGCCCACCGGCTGCCGCAGCGCCGGGTGGCGCCGCAGCACGTCCTCCACCGCCGCGGAGAGGGCCGCCGCGTCCACCGGAACCCCGCAGCACAGCACGGCGGACTGGTTCCAGTGCCGGTGGTCCCCGAGGCGCTGCCGGAACAGCCAGCGCTGGGCCGGCGCGAGCGCGCCGCCCTCCCCGGGCCCCTCCGCTCCCGCGTCCCCGCCGCCCTCCGCGTCCTCGCCCGCGGGCCGGGCGGCGGAGGCCAGGAGCATCGGGGTCGGGTTCCGGTAGAAGTCCTCGAACGCCACGCGGTACCCGGACCGCCGCAGCAGCGTGACCGTGCGCATGGCCAGGATCGAGTCGCCGCCGAGTTCGAGCACGTCGGCGTGCGGGTCGACGAAGGGCAGGCCCAGCGCGCCCGCCCACAGCTCCGCGACCGCCCGCACCAGGGGCATCCCGATCCGCTCCGGCGCCGCGCCCCGGCCGGGGGCGGCCCGCCTGCCCCCGCTCTCCAGGACCCCGTCCACGACCGCGGCCAGGCGGTCGCGGTCGAGCTTGCCGTTCGGGCCGGTCGGGAAGTCGGGCAGGGCGACGATCGGCTGCGGGATCGAGTACCCGGGCAGCCTGTCGCGCAGGTGGGAGCGGAGCGCGTCGAGCACGAACCCCTCGTCGTGCCCGGCCGCCGGGCGCACCGCGGCCAGGAGCTGTCCCCCCGAGGAGGTCTCCCGCACGAACACCGCGGACTGGCCGACGCCGGGGAACTCGCCGATCACCCACTCCACCTCGGCCGGGTCCACCCGGAAGCCCCGGATCTTGACCTGGCGGTCCGTCCGGCCCGTGAAGACGAGGTTCCCGTCCGGGCGGCGGCGGCACGTGTCGCCGGTCCGGTACACCCGCTCCCCGTCGTGCCGGACGAAGCGGAGCGCCGTCTCGTCGGGGCGGCCGTGGTAGCCGGCGGTGACCCCGCGCCCGCCGATGAGGAGCTCCCCCTCCACCCCGTCGGGGACCGGCAGGCCGTCGGGGCCGAGCAGGCGCAGGGAGACGTCCCCGAGCGCCGTGCCGACCGGGACCGTCGCCTCGTCCGCCGGAAGGTCGGCGGGGGAGTCGGCGACGAAGCACGTCGCGCCGATCGTGGTCTCCGTGGGCCCGTAGTGGTTGACCACGCGGTCCGCCACGCCCCCGGCGAGGAGGCCGGCGGCGAGGGAGCGGGGGAGCGTCTCACCGCCCAGCAGCAGCGTGCTCAGCGGCGGGCTCCCGGGGGGCCGCCCCTCCAACAGGGCGGTCAGGTGCGAGGGGGTCGTCTTGAGCACCGACACCCCGGCGCCGGCCAGGGACGCCCAGAACGCCTCGGGGTCGCGGGTCTCGTGGTCGGGCACCACGTGCACCGATCCGCCCGTGGCCAGGGCGAGCAGCCACGAGGTGTGGCCGAGGTCGGCCGCCATCGTCGTGACGTGCGCGACGCACGGCGCGTCCGCGCGGGTCAGCCCCAGCCGGCGGCGCAGCGAACGGGCGTAGTGGACGGCGTTGGCGTGGGTCACCGCGACGGCCTTGGGCTCCCCGCTGGACCCCGACGTGAAGGACAGGTAGGCCGCGTCCGAGGCCGGTTCGCTCCCCGGCGCGGCGGCCGGCACCGGCGGGTCGACCGGCCCCGCGGCGGCCAGCGCGTCCACGTCCAGCACCTCGGCGCGGTACCCCTCGGGCGACGGCACCGCCCCGTCGGTGCCGAGCACGTGCCGCACGGCGACGGCGTCCAGGCGCGCCCGCACGTCGGCCGCGCTCCACGAGGGGTCGATGAGCACCGCGGCGGCGCCCGAGCGCAGGACGCCGTACAGCAGTGCGCACACGCGGCCGTCGCGGGGGCCGATCACCGCCACCCGGTCGCCGCGCCCGGCGCCGAGGCCGTGCAGGTGGGCGGCGACGCGACCGGACGCGGCGTGGAGCGCGCGGTAGTCGAGGGAGCGGACGCCGTCGGTCAGCGCCGTCCGGTCCGGATGGGACCGGGCCCCCCGGGTGAGCAGGTCGGGGAGGGAGAGCGCGGGACGCATCGTACGGGTCAAGGGCGTGGGCCTCCGGTTCGCGCGGTGTCGGGGCGGCGGTGCGGCGGGTGCGTGGCCGGGACGGGGGAGCCTGCCACGAACGCCTCCAGCGGCTCCCCGGGGGACAGGCGCCGGGACAGCTCCCAGGCGATCATGCGGTGCAGGCCGTCCAGGTGGATGAGGCCGGTGCGGACGCGGAGGTCCCCGTAGTCGGAGTGCGGCACCGGGCGTGTGCTCAGGTAGACGGGGGTCAGGGGCGCGCTCCGGAACAGCTCCAGCTTCCGCGCGCAGACCGGGTTGGCGGCGGCCATGCCCGGACCGCCCGCGCGGATCCGGTCCGCGGCCTCGCCGACCGTCAGGCCGGACCGGGGCACCAGCTCGACCGAGCCCCCCTCGCTCAGGTGCCAGGGCAGGACCACGCCGAGCACCTCCTCCCTCGTCAGCCGGACCAGGGACCAGGCGCCGAGCAGGTCCTCAGCCATGGCCAGGGCCTTCTCCCCGTCGCGGTTGGAGTTGGCGGCGTGGGGCCGGTCGGCGGGATGGTCGCGCAGGTACACCGCCCTCACCTGGTCGTACGTGACCGGGTGGACGAGCCTCACGCGGTGGCCCCCCGCTCGGCCGCCGCGTACTCGGTGAAGTGCCGGGCGGAGAACAGCTCGGGCCACCGCCCGCCGCCCAGGTCGAGCTCGCGGGCGCGGGAGAGCATGTACCGCCAGTAGGGCTTCACGGGCCGCCACCGGGCGCCGGCCTGGCAGTACGACGCGTCGACGAAGTAGCGGGGGCGGGAGGGGGCGGGGCCGGCGGGTCTGCGGGCGTGGAACAGGGCGGAGTTCATCAGCACGGTGGAACCGGGCGGGAGGCTGTCGATGACGACTTCGCCCGGCAGCTCCGCGGTCCCCAGGTGGGCGCGGGCCGTCTTGTCCGCGTGCTCGCGGTGGGAGCCGGGCAGGACCGCGAGGCTCCCGACGGTCCGGTCGAGGCCGCCGAGGTAGTGCAGGGCGTGCACCATCAGCAGGTCCCGGTCCGCCCGGTCGTTGGACTCGTGGTCGTGGTGCCAGGGCTTGCCGGTGGTCGCGGCCCCGTGCCGGTCGCTGTGCAGGTGGTGGAAGACGAAGGAGGGGCCCATGAGCTCGGACAGGACCTCCAGCAGCGGCTCGTGGGTGAGGAGCCGCCCGTGGGCGGGCAGCTCCAGCTCCAGGAGAGGGGGAGGGCCGTGCACGTCCGGGGCCAGACAGGCGGCGATCGAGCGGTCGCGCAGGCCCTCGTCCACCCAGCGGTCGACCTCGGGCAGGAGGCGGTCGAGGAGGGGGTCGGGGATCAGGCCCGGCAGGACGAGGTATCCGGATTCGGCGAACTGTTTCTGCCGCGTGGTGACGGTGTCGCCTTCCTGGGGAAACGCATGCATCAGGATATCGCCCCTGTTTCGCACGTTGGTGGTGGGCCGTTCGCGTGGCACGAGCGGGACGCTCGCGAAATATCGATCATGGACCGGTTATGCGCAGGTGGGCGGTGGTCGGCTCCTCGTGCTGGCCGGTCATGATCTCGGGGAACGGTGGGAGAGCAAGTCCGGCGGGGGACGCCGGGCCGAAGTTCGGCAGTATCAGTTTCCATTTGCTTCGGGCGATGTCAAGGGAAACCGGGAAATACCGCTGTGACCTGCTGGGATGCCTGCCTCTGCTGCTGAGGGTGTTTTGCATGGTGCCGGAGGGGTTATTTCCCTTTTCGTTCCGCGGGTCGGGTCGGTGGGGCGGTTTTCCGTTCGCGCTCCCGGTCTTCGTCGCCGGGGCCGGGAAGTGTTTTGCCGGCGGGCCGCAGGTCGGGATATGGACCACCGTGTTCCGGTGCGGGAGCACCACGGGTAAACCCTTTTGTCAAGGGTTGCGTATTGCCGTCGGCTCGTGCTTGCGGCGAAGGAAAGCGGTTGCTCGGCTCTGTGTCCGAAAAATTGGGGGAAGAGTTGTGGATGGTAATGGTGTGAAAGGAGAAAAAGGAAAGGCGTGCCGTCGTCCTGTGGGACGGGGACCGGCGGCCGCGCCCGCCCGGCGGCGCCCGCGGGTCACCGTCGTGCGCGGGCTGCGCGCGGCCGCCTCCGCGTCCGGCGCCCGGGGGCCTACGCGTCCCCGCCCGGCCCGGCCCCCGTGCCCGGTGCGGCGACGTGGTCCTGGGCCCACTCCACGAGCGGCAGCAGCAGCGCGGTCACCTCGCGGCCCTCGGCGGTGAGGCTGTAGACCACGTGCGGCGGGACCACCGGCCTGGCGTCGCGCAGGACCAGGCCGTCGGCCTCGAAGGTGCGCAGGGTCTGGGCGAGCATCTTCTCGCTGATCCCGCCGATGGCGCGCAGCAGCCCGCTCCAGCGCAGCGGCCCCCCGGCGAGGGAGATCAGGACGAGCACCCCCCACTTGCTGGTGATGTCCCCCAGCAGCCGCCGCGAGGGGCAGTCCGAGGACAGGACCTCCCCCCGGGGCCACGGGCCGGCCGGGTTCTCCTGCGACGTCTCCATGTCCGGACCTTACCAAAAGGTGGGTACCTGACTTAAAGGTGCGTACACGACTTCTGGAATGCGCTCGAGAACAGGCCTGTTGCCACCGCACGAAGGCCGGGAACCCCCGGCCAGCGATCGGAAGGACCCGCATGTCCGTCGTCATCACCGGCGCCACCGGCCACCTCGGCCGCCTCGTCGTCGCCGACCTCCTGTCCCACGGCCTCCCCGCCGACCGGATCACCGCGACCGGCCGCGACGCCGACCGGCTGGCCGCGCTCGCCGCCACCGGTGTGCGGACCGCCCGCGCCGACCTCGACGACCCGGAGGCGCTCAAGGCCGCCTTCCAGGGGGCCGACACCCTGCTCCTGATCTCCGGGAGCGAGGTCGGCCGACGGGTGCCCCAGCACACCAACGCCGTCGAGGCCGCGAAGGAGGCCGGGATCGGGCACATCGTCTACACCAGCGCCCCCAGGGCCGACGCCACCACCCTGGTCCTGGCCCCCGAGCACAAGGCCACGGAGGAGGTCCTCGCCGCCTCCGGCGTCCCCGCCACGATCCTGCGCAACGGCTGGTACAACGAGAACTACGGGCAGCAGCTCGATCTGGCCCGCGAGAGCGGCGTCGTCATCGGCAGCGCCGGCGGGGGACGGGTCGCCAGCGCCTCCCGGCAGGACTACGCCGAGGCCGCCTCGGCCGTCCTCCGCGCCCCGGGGGCCCACGCCGGGGCCGTGTACGAGCTCTCCGGCGACACCGCCTGGACCCACCCGGAACTGGCCCGGGACCTCGGCGCGGTGCTCGGCCGCGAGGTCGTCTACCGCGACCTCACCCCCGAGGAGCACCTGGCCGCGCTGACCGCGGCCGGACTGGACGAGGGCACCGCCGGGTTCGTCGTCGCCCTGGACGCCAACATCCGCGACGGGGAGCTGGCCGCCGCCGGCGGTGAGCTGTCCCGCCTGATCGGCCGCCCGACCACCCCGCTGGCCGAGACCCTGCGCGCCCTGGCCTGACGCCCGGAGGACGCCCCGGGCCTCCGCCGGGCGGCCCGGGGGCCCGCCCCGCGCCGCAGGGCGGCGCCCGCGGGTCGCCGTTGTGCGCGGGCCGCGCGCGCGACTACCTTCGTCTGCGGCGCTCCGCCCCACCGGAGCCGCCTTCCGACGGTAGGGAGCCCCGCATGCGCATCGACCTGTCCGGCAGGACCGCCCTGGTCACCGGTTCCACCCAGGGCATCGGATTCGCCATCGCGCTGGGCCTGGCCCGCGCCGGGGCCCGGGTCGCCGTCAACGGCCGGACCGGGGAGTCCGTCGGCCGGGCGCTGGAGGGCCTGGGCCGGGAGCTCCCCGGGGCCGAGCTGGTCGCCGCCCCGGGGGACGTCGCCACCGACGAGGGCGCGCGCCGCGTCCTCGACGCGGCGGGGCACGCGGACATCCTCGTCAACAACCTCGGCATCTTCGGCGCCCGGCCCGCGCTGGAGGTGGACGACGACGAGTGGCGGCGTTACTTCGAGGTCAACGTCCTCACGGCGGTGCGCATGACGCGCGGGCTCCTGCCGGGCATGAAGGAGCGCTCCTGGGGCCGGGTGCTGAACATCGCCAGCGACTCGGCGGTGGTCGTCCCCGCCGAGATGATCCACTACGGCGTGACCAAGACCGCCCTGCTCTCGGTGTCCCGGGGCTTCGCCAAGGAGGCCGCGGGGACGGGGGTCACGGTCAACTCCGTGATCGCGGGCCCCACGCACACGGGCGGCGTGGAGGAGTTCGTCTACCAGCTGGTCGACAGGGACCTGCCGTGGGAGGAGGCCCAGCGCGCCTTCATGCGGGAGCACAGGCCGCAGTCCCTCCTCCAGCGGCTGATCGAGCCGGAGGAGATCGCGAACATGGTCGTCTACCTCAGCTCGCCCCTGGCCTCGGCCACGACGGGCGGCGCCCTGCGCGTCGACGGAGGGTACGTCGACTCGATCCTGCCCTGAGGCCCGCCGCCCCCGGCGGCGGAGGGCGGGCACGCCCGGGGCGGACGCGGAGGACCGGGAGTCGGCCCCGGCGGGCGGACCGCCGGTCCCCGCGTCAGCGCCCCGGGCTGCCGGGGCTCGCGTGCCACAGGCGGCGCCGCGCCGCCCCCGGGAACGGCGCGGGGGCGGAGCGCCCCGGCGGCGGCCCCGGAGGGAGCGCGGACGGGTCCGCGCGCAGCGCCTCCGCCAGCGCGCCGGCGCCCCGCTCCTCCCAGACGCGGTGCAGTACGGCCAGGTCGTGGGCGTGGGAGGCGGTCACCGTCGCCATCCCCGTCCCGGACCGGCGCACCCTGCCGCGCACGGCCAGCAGCGGACAGGAGAACACCGTGGCCGCGCACCGGTGCTGCACCGAGGCGAAGAAGGTCAGGTCGGCCAGCCCCGTCGCGTCGTCCACGGTCGCGAAGACGATCCGCTGCCCGGACCGCACCGCCGGGGTCTGGGTGGCCACCTTCACCCCCGCCACCAGCACCTCCTCGCCCGCGGGCACCAGGTGCAGGTCCTGGGCGCGCACCAGGCGGTGGCGGACCGCCAGGAAGGCGAGGAAGTCGGCGTAGCCGTCGAGCAGGTGCCGCTCCACCTCGTAGCCCAGCACCTCCAGCTCGGCCGAGACCCGCTCGTCCGCGGTGGTCGCCGGGAGGGACCCCCGCGCCGGCGCCGTGCCCTCCAGCGGCAGCGGGAGCTGCCCCCGGTCGGTCCGCGTCCTGCGGGACCTCTCCAGGGCGGACACCTGGAGGAGCAGGTCGCGGCGGTCGGGAGGCCCGGCCGCCCGCTGTCCCGCGCCCTCCCCGGGCGGTTCCGCGCCCGTGCCGGCCGCCCGCGGCCCCGGGACGGCGTCCGGCCCCCCGCCCACCCCGGACAGGGCGTCGAAGGCGCCCACCCGCACCAGGTTGTCCAGCGCCTCGCGGGACAGGTGCGCCCGCTCCGCGGCGTCCGGCAGCGACAGGAACGGCCGCTCCGCCAGGATCCGGTCGACCTCCGCCCCGGTGACGCCCCGGACGTCGGCCAGGGACGCGCGCACGCCCCACCGCCCGTCCGGCGCCCGCTCGGCCCGCCACGTGCGCCCGGACCGATTGACGTCCACGCCCAGGACGGGGACCCCGAAGCGGCGGGCGTCGGCGACCAGGACGCGGCGCGGGTACATGCCGGGGTCGTGGGTGAGGATCCCCGCGTAGAAGGCGGCCGGGTGGTGCCGCTTGAGCCACGCCGACTGGTAGGTGGGCAGCGCGAAGGCGGCGGCGTGCGCCTTGCAGAACCCGAAGGAGCCGAACGAGGCCACGACCTCCCAGGCGCGTTCCACGGTCTCCTCGTCGTGTCCGCAGTCGTAGGCCATGGAGGTGAACTCCTCCCGCACGTCGGCGCGCCCCTGCTCCGTGCCGAGCCTCCGGCGCATCGCCTCGGCCCGGTCCGGTCCGCAGGTGGTCATGGCGTGCAGCAGGGTGATGATCTGCTCGTGCCAGATCACCACCCCGCCGGTCTCGGCGAGCACGCCGTCCAGGAGCGGGGTGAGCGGCCGCGCCGGGGGCGCGCCGTCGCGGGCCGACAGGTAGGGGGTGACCATGTCGCTCTTGACCGGCCCGGGGCGGAACAGGGAGATGTCGGCGATCAGGTCGGCCATGTCCGCGGGGCGCAGGCGGCTGAGGAGCTCGCGCTGGCCGGGCGACTCGATCTGGAAGCAGCCCAGGGTGAGCGAGGCCCCGATCATCGCGTAGGTCGCCCCGTCCCGGGGCAGGGCCTCCAGGTCCGGCGCCCGGCCGGTGGTGCGCTCCACCTCGGACCGCGCGTGGGCCAGCGCCGACTGCATGCGCACCCCGATGACGTCCAGCTTGATGAGCCCCATCCGCTCCACGCCGTTCTTGTCCAGCTGGACCACGGGGTAGCCGGCCGGGGAGGGCTCGACCGGGACGCGGTCGCGCAGGGAGCCGTCGGAGACGACCAGGCCGCACGGGTGCATGGCCGTGTGCCGGGGCAGGCCGTCCAGCCTCTCCGCCAGCCGGAACAGGTTCTGGGTGGCGGGGTCGTCGAGGCCCGCGCCGTCGTAGCGCCGCAGTTCGGGCAGTTCCCGGGCGGCCTCGCGGATGCCGCTCGCCCTCAGGTGGGGGAAGGCCTTGGCGAGCCGGTCGACCTCCAGCGGGGGCAGGCGCAGGGCCGCTCCCACCTCCCGCAGGGCGCTGCGGGCACGGTAGGTCTCCGTCATCGACACGCACGCCGTCCCGTCCGGGTGGCCGCCGAACACCGCGTCGTAGGCCTCCAGCCTGCGGGCGGACTCCACGTCCAGGTCGATGTCCGGCAGCCCCGGGCGGCCGTGGCCCAGGAACCTCTCCATCAGCAGCCCGTGGTCCAGCGGGTTGACGGCGGAGACGCCCAGCAGGTGGTTGACCAGGCTGCCGGTGCCCGAGCCGCGGATGGAGCAGCGGATGCCCTTGTCGCGGATGCGGGCGGCGGCGTCGGCGACGGTCAGGAAGTAGGCGGGCAGGCGCTTGTTCTCGATGACCTCCATCTCCTGGGACAGCCGGTGCAGGGCGCGGGGGTCGCGTCCCAGCCCGAGCCGGACCAGGCCGTCCTCGCAGGCACGCAGGAGCCGGTCGGACGCGTGGGGGACGGAGGGCAGGTGGAGGCCGCCCATGCCGAGGTCGGCGGCGGGGTCCAGGACGCAGGACGAGGCCAGGGCGGCGGTGTGGGCGATCAGGCGCCGGGCGCGGGCGGTGTCCCCGCCGCACAGCCGGTCGGCGACGGCGAGCATCTCCGCGCCGCTCCTGAGGTAGGCCCGGTCCGTGGCGGGGCCCGGCCGGGAGCCGCCGGGAGCCCACCGCCGGGCCTGGTCCAGGACGTGCGCCACCTCGGCGTCCTCCGCCACGGGGTAGCGGACGGCGTTGGTGAGCACGGCGAGGGTGCGGGTCTCGGCGGCCAGGGCCAGCAGGGCGCGGGCGGTGCGCCGCTGCCCGGGCAGGCCGTGGTCGGCCACGGCGATCGCGACCTCGGCCGCGTCCTTCCAGCGGGCGAGCAGCCGCCGGGCGTGGGAGGGGCGTTCCCGGGCGACGGCCTCGCCGACGTCGGAGTCCGGGCCCAGGAGCACGACCACGCCCGAGGAGTCGCCGGCCACGGCCGCGTGGGGGAGGGCCGGGGCCCCCGGGACCCGCGGCGGGCCGGAGGGGCCGGGACCCCGCTCCGGCCGGGGCCCGTGTCCCGCCTCCGGAGCGGACCGCGTGTGGGCGTGGGCGCGGGTGACGAGGCGGCACAGGGTCGCCCAGCCGGTGCGGCCCCGGGCCAGGAGGGTGACCCGGCCGCCGTCGGGGGAGGCCAGCGCCAGGTCGCAGCCCAGCACGGGACGGATGCCCGCCCGGCGGCAGGCGTCGACGTGCCGGACCATGCCGTACACGCCGTCGCGGTCGGTGAGGGCGAGGACGTCCTGTCCCAGGTCGGCGGCGCGGGCGGCCAGGCGCTCGGGAGGGCAGGTGCCGTGGCGGGCCGAGAACGAGGAGGCGACCGCCAGGTGGGCGAAGTCCGTGTGCTCGCTGTCGTGCCGCATGCGCGGTCCCCCCGGGTGTGCTGGGCCTCGGTCCGGGCCTGGTGCCGGTGGGGAAGAAGCGACACAATCGAACCTATGTACGAATTCTAGACCATGGAAGGCGCGACGGCGTCCCGGCGCGGTCCGCGCACGGCGGGGCCAGGGTCAGCCGCTCACGCGCCGCTCGCGCGGGACCCCCTGGTAGGACTGTCCGGCCATCTGCGTCACCCGCGCGGCCGGGACCTCGGCCACCTCCCAGCGCCACTGGTAGGGCTCCTCGCGGTACTGCTCCACCCAGGTGATCCGCGCCCGGAGCCCGGCGCGCGTCTCGACCCACGCCAGGAGGTAGGCGTACCCGCCCGCCTCGCGGGCGCGGACGAGGGGCGGCACACGGGTCAGCGGACTCGGCATGCGCCCATTGTCGCAGGTGGGGTGGTGAGTGTCCGGGGTCTTCGCGCCACATCCTCCGACACCGGACTCCTCGGGGGGCGGTGCGCCGGTTCCGGGGTGTCGGGTGCGGACCCGTGGACCCGTGTCCGGCGGGCGGCGCGCCGGCGTCCCGGACGGGCTCGAACCGCTGGGGCCGGGCCTGGTCCCGGTCACCCGCCGGCGCCCCCCGGTCGCCGGCGCCCCCCGGTCGCGGGCGCCGGGCGGCCCGCGGAGGCGGACCGGTACGGCGGTGTCGGCAGGAGGGCCTGACGGCGCGCCGGGGGCCGCGGACCCGCGGCCCCCGGGCGGGCCCTCCCGGGGGCCGGGCTACCGGCGGGCCGGGAGGGCTCCCTCCAGCTCCCGGACGAGCCCGTCCAGGGCGACCGCGGCCCGGGGCAGGGGGGTGTCGGCCCTGGTCAGCATCACGACCCGCAGGAACTCGCCGACCGGGCGCACGAGCAGCGATCCGCCTCCCCGGAGGCGGATCACCACGTGGTCGACCGCGCCGTACCGCGTCAGCGAGCCGATGCGCCCGGCGCCGCTGAAGAGGAAGCTGCCCAGGGCCGAGAGCTGGTCAGCCCCGCGGCGGTCGGCGCCCCGGGCCAGGGTGTGGACCATGCCCCCCTCCGTGCAGAGCACCACGTTCTCGACCCCGGGGACGTCCGCGAGGAGGGCGCTCAACGCCGGGCTGGTACTGGGAGGGCCGGTCTTGTTCATCGCGAACCTTCTGGCAGTCGGGTGGAGGCGGGACCGAGCGCATCGCGGGGGAGTCGAACGCAGAACGGATATAACGCTCGGAAACGGCGAAGATACACTGTGCTGCAACTCGTTCAAAATTCAACTTCCCCGGCGGTAAAGCCCCCCTCGCGCGCCGCCGCCGGGCCGGGGCGGCCGGCGCCGCGTCCGCCCGGTGGAACGCCGGGCGCAGGTCCAGGTCACAGGCGCGGGACGCGCCTTCGCCGGGACGCCCCGGCGGGTCGCAGGCGCACCCCGGGACCGGCTCCTCCCGGAGCCGTCCGAACGCGAGTGCGGAAGATCACGACGGTGGCCGGTGCGGAACACTGGACGCGCAGGAGGAAACCCCACCAAACTCCGCCCGGGGAGACTCCCCGGCACGACACCACGACGCGGCGGACACCCCCCCGCCAGACGAGAACGGACAACCCATGCCCGCACCACGACGGATCCGGCGAGCGGCCCCCGGCGGACTCCTCGCGGCACTCCTCGCCGTGACCACCGCCTCGGCCTGCGCCGGACCGGGTGAGACCGAGACCGTCGCCCACGTCGCCGACGAGAGCGCGACCGGGGCCGCCGAGGGCTTCCCCGAGGGCACCTTCGACTACCAGCTCGGCGCCTCCTACGAGCCCCCCGCCGGGGTGGGGACGGTGGTCCGCGACTCCACGGCCGAACCCGCGCCGGACATGTACTCGATCTGCTACGTCAACGGGTTCCAGACCCAGCCGGGCGACCTGGAGTGGTGGCTCCTCGAGCACCCCGACCTCATCCTGCGCGACGCCTCCGGCGAACCGGTCGTGGACCCGGGGTGGCCGGCCGAGCGGATCCTGGACACCTCCGACGAGGACAAGAGGGCCGACATCGCGGAGATCCTCGCCGAGACCATCGCGACCTGCGCCGAGAAGGGCTTCGACGCGGTCGAGTTCGACAACCTGGACTCCGACCTGCGCTCGCAGGGCCTGCTGACCCAGGACGACAACCTGGCGCTGGCCACCGAGCTGGTCGCCCTGGCCAACGGGCACGGCATGGCCGCCGGGCAGAAGAACGCGGCCGAGGTGACCCGGAAGGGCAGGGACGAGGTCGGCTTCGAGTTCGCCGTGGCCGAGGACTGCGCCGTCTGGAGCGAGTGCTCGGCCTACACCGGGGTCTACGGGGACGACGTGATCGCGGTGGAGTACCCCGACGCCCTGGAGGAGGCGGGGATGACCTTCGCCGAGGCCTGTGACGCCGAGGGCGCGCCCGCCCGGATGATCCTGCGCGACCTGGACCTGGTCGGGCCGGAGCACGAGGACTACCTCTACGAGGCCTGCTGACCCGCACGGTCCGGCCCCGCCGGCACGCGCGGCGGCCCTGCGGCCCGTCCTCGCCGACGGGCCGCCCGGGCCTCGGCCGCTCCGCCCGCCCCTGACGGGGGCCGGGCCGCGGCCCGGCCCCCGGGTTCGCGGACCCGCCCTCCGACCGGGCGGCCCCGCCCCGCCGTGGCGCGGCGGGGCGGATCGAGGTCACCGGTGGCGCCGAAGGGCCCCGCCCGGCGCGAACCGGGTGTCCGTGCCCGGTGAGAACAGCACGCTCGGAACCCCCGGGGGCCGGGCGACCCCCGCCCGCTCCAGGAGCGTCTCGTCCCAGCCGAGGGGGCTCGCCCGGTACAGCCGCCAGTCCGGATGGGCGGCGGCCACCCACCGGGTGCGTCCCGCGTGGTGCGTGTGCAGCCCCCACCGGTCGGTCACGAACCGCTCGAAGGGGGACGGGTCGTCGACCGGGTCGCCCACCCGCAGGTGGAAGCGGCCCCGGGCCCGGCCCGGGGACCGGGGCAGGCGCCGCCGGGTCGCGTACGCCACCCCGTCGCCGTCGGCGCCGACGCTGACGTCCGACCACATGTACGGCAGCCCCGCCGCCCGCCCCGCGAGGACGGTGTGCGCGGAGGAGGCCTCCAGCGACAGGAAGACCACCCCACGGCGCCCGAGGCCGTCCACGGAGTACAGCCGGACGTTGACCTCGCCGTAGCCGCCGCCGGGCACCCCTCCCGGCAGGCGGGTGCGCGCCACGCGGAAGGCGACGACGCCGACGTAGGTGACGCCGTCCAGGACGTCCGGCCGGGTGCCCGGGGGCAGGAGCGGGGCCGCCTCCCGCGGAGGGAGCGGCCAGTGCCAGAAGGCGACGTCCCGCCACTCCTGGAGCATCAGGGCGGGCCCGGGGAGCGGCGGGGCGGTGGGCGGGGGGAGCCGCGAGGGGTCGGGTGCGGAAGCCATGAGGGCATGCTCCCAGCCCGTGCCGCCGTCCGTGGGCGCGGCCCGCCTCAGCCGCCGAAGTCCCCGCTGTCGAACGCGCCCTCGTCGGCGTCCCCGTCGGTGACCCACCAGCGGACCGGGGCGGAGCGGTCCACGCTCGGGTCGTAGGCCAGGACCAGCTCGTTCGACCCGTCGGCGTCGTGGTCCGCGCAGGCGAACACCCCGGCCGTCCGGGCGGCGGGGGAGTCGGCGCCCCGCGGCCCGTCCTCGGGCCCGCTGCGCACCAGGGGCGGGCCCCCGGCCGCGGCGAACTCCCCGCCGTCCTCGTCCAGCAGGTCCACGCCGTGCCCGGCGAGCCCCACCGCGAGCGTGTCCGCGCCGTCCCCGTCCAGGTCGCACGCGGCCACCGTGCGCTGGTGGTAGCTGAGGGAAGGCCCGGTCCCGGTCAGGGGCACGGGGAGGGGCTCGGGGGCCTCCGGGCCGAAGGGGCCGTGGTAGACGTTCATCCTGCCGTCGACCTCGGCGGGCTCGGTCCCGTGGCCGGGCTCGTCGTTGCGGGTCCCGTCGTCGCCGACGGCCGCGTCGGTCTCCCCGTCGCCGTCGAAGTCGCCGAAGGCGGACAGGGAGCCGGGGAGCAGTTCGAGGGCGTCCCATCCCGCGGGGTCGCCGGGGCCGGTCACGAGCAGGGTGTTGGCGGGCTGTTCGCCGTCGCTGCCGTGCCGGACGAGCAGCGGGGTGGGCCCGCCGCCGGGCCCGGAGGGGGCGGCGACGAGTCCGCCGAGCCAGGGGTCGACCGGTCTGCGGGCCGTGCGCCCGGGCGCGCCCTCCCGGTCGAACGGGCCGTACAGCACCACCAGTTCGGCCGCGTCCGCGCCGGTCGCGGAGTCCTCCGCCAGGGCCAGGTCGGCGTGCCCGTCGCCGTCGAAGTCGCCGGGGGTCGGGGCCGCCCCCGCGGAGCCCGGTTCCCCGGCGGAGCCGCCGGGAACCGACACCGGGCCGGGCTCCTCCCGCGGGTCGGGACCGGTGGGGCCGCCCCAGACGATCCCGGGGTGGCCGCCCGAGACGGTCGCCCCGAGGCTGCCGGGGGCGGACCCGGTGAACACGGGGATGTCGGCGTAGCCGTCCCCGTCCAGGTCGGCGGTGCCCGGCCGCAGGGCGTTCCCGCCGCCGACGGAGGCCGCGGCCCCCACGACCCCGGGCCCGAAGACGGCGCGGGTCGCCGGCTCGGGGCCGTTCTGCGAGCCGTGGACGACCACCAGGCGCAGGTCCCCCTCGACGCCGCCCTCCTCCTCCCCGTAGGAGCTCAGGAAGAGGAGGTCCGGGAAGCCGTCGCCGTTGACGTCGTCCGCGACACCGCCTCCCCGCCCCTCGGGGACGGGCGAGGCGTCGGGGGCCGACTCCTCGGCGGGCCCGGCCGCCGGGGCGCCGGACGTGCCGGCGCAGGCGCCCGTCAGGAGGATCGCCCCGACACAGGCGGGGACGGCGAGGCGGCCGAAGGGCATGGAGGTCTCCAGGGGGTCGGGGCGTCCAGGGGGCGGGGCGCCGGCACGGGGGCGCCCGTCCGGCCTTCGGGACCCCGCCAGGGTAGTCCTCTTCCCCGGCGCCCCCGCGCGCTCCGCGACGGGCCCGGCGCGGAGGATAACCCCGTGACGTGCGGGGGCGGCCCCGGTACGGTGCGCGTATGCCCTCTTCTCTCACAGTCCTGGTGCGCCCGTCCACGGGAGCGGACGAGCACCCCGCCCTGGCGGGGATCTGGCGCAGCGCCGTCGTCGCCACGCACGCCTTCCTGACACGGGAGGACGTCGACCACTACGAGGCGAGGATCCTGGACTCCTACCTGCCCCGCCACGACGTCCACGTCGCCGTGGACCCCGGCGACCGCCCCCTGGGCTTCATCGGCCTCGACGGCCACCACATCGACATGCTGTTCGTCCACGACGACGCCCGGGGCCGCGGCGTGGGACGCGCCCTGCTGGCCTGGGCGGCGGAGCGGCACCCGGTCCTCACCCTCGACGTCAACGAGCAGAACCCCTCCGCGCGCGGCTTCTACGCCGCCCAGGGGTTCGAGGAGACGGGCCGCTCACCGGTCGACGGCCAGGGCCGCCCGTTCCCGCTGGTCCACATGCGCCGCGCCGCCGCCTGACCGGGCCCCGCCGCCGCGGGAGGGGTCGGTCCCGTGCCCGCCCCGTCCGCGGTGCGCCGTCCGCGCGCCCGGCGCCGCCCGCTCCGGGGGCGTCGGGCTCGCGTCCCCCGCCCCCTGTGGTCGGACAGCGGGTCGCCGTCACCGGCGGCCACCGCCGGGCGGGCACGGGAGCCGTGCCGGGCCTGCCGGTGCCGGAGACGTCGGGGTCCGGCTCGGGCGCCGGCCCGCGTGTCGCGTGGGACGGGGCCGGGAAGGAGCACGGACATGCCTACGAACCCCCCACACCGCAACGAATCGCAGACCCCTGAGGACACGGCCGACCCCGGGCCGGTCCTGCTCCTGTGCTCCGGCCAGAGGTCGGGGAGCACCCTCCTCCAGCGGATCGTCTCCTCCGGCCCGGACCTGTGGGTGTGGGGCGAGCCCGGACCCGGCATCCTCGGACTGCGGGACGCCGACCTCGCGATGCGGGCGCTCAGCGACTACCGCTCGCGCGAGGCCGCGGCGGAGGTGGGGCCCGCGGGCCCGCCCGGGTTCATCGCCGTGGTGCTCCCCCCGGCGGAAACCTACCGCTCGGCCGCGCGGGCGTGGTTCGACACCGCGTTCGCCGACGCCCCCCGGGGCGGGGCCGGCGCGCGCTGGGGGTTCAAGGAGGTCCGTCTGGGGCACTCCTTCGCGGAATGGTTCGTGGACCTGTACCCCCGGGCGCGCGTCGTCCACCTGGTCCGACACCCCCTCGACGTGCTCAGGTCCCTCCTGTCGTGGGAGGAACAGGTGACCCGGTGGACACCGGACCTGACCGCGGAGGCGATGGGCAACTGGCTCACGGTGGTCGACTCGTTCCACACGGCCGGCGCCGACCCTCCCTGGCTGCTGCGCCTGTCCTACGAGGAGCTGGCGTCGGTCCGGGCCGACGGGGCCGAGGGCGCCGGCCGGGCCGACGCGGTGGACGCTCTGGAGGAGCACCTGGGCCTGGCCGCGGGTTCCCTCGACCGCGCGGTCCTGAACCAGCGCATCCACCGTCCCGGAGCGGTGGGGAGAACGCCCCGCGCGATGCCCGGCGCCGAGGAGGTCGCCCGCCGGTTCGCGGCGATGGCGACGCGCGACCGCGTGCGGGAGCACGCCGAAAGGCTCGGCTACCGGGTGCCGTGACGCCTTCCGGAAATACGTGACGACCGCGTTTCCTGCGGCAGTCTGAAGTGCCGGGCGATTTCGGTGACTTCTTTCCCTGATGTTGCCGATCGAAGTCTGGTAGGGGCATTCTTCGCCAATCCCTACTCATTCGCGCGGGAATTCGTCCGAGGCGGATTGCCGGTCGATGGACCTCTGTTTCCCTTCGGCCTGTGGAGGCCGGGACCTGCGGCATGATGCCGGTGGGGCGTGCGTGCTCCAGTGTGACGCAAGTGAATAATATCGACCAGGGATTTTCACGTGGAGAGGCGGATGGTCCTGGTGATAATTTTGTGTCGGGATGGTGACCCATGATTTCTTTCCTGCCTCATATAAGGTTTGCCAAGCCCGAGGCATTCAAGGAGGCTTTCCGTTGGAAATCAGGGAGATCAGGCCGGGATTCGTCACCGAGGTGGTGGGGCACAATCGCGAGATCCTGGCAGGTCGCGACGGTGACGCGATCAAGAAGGCGCTCCTTTCGTATTCCGTCGTCATTATGCGCGGAATGGAGCTGGCGCCGTCCGAGCAGGTGGCGCTGACCCGCCTCCTCGGTCCCCCGGAGATCGTGACGGACATGCGCAACCACCACCCGGAGAGCACCGACATCCTGGTCGTCCGCAACGCCGGGGCCACCCCCGTGGTCGGCAACACCCACTGGCACTCCGACCGGTCGTTCCTGCCCGAGCCCACGCGGTACACCGTCCTGCGGGCCGACGTCGTCCCCGACGAGGGCGGGGACACCCTGTTCGCCGACATGACGGCGGCCTACCGGGAGTTGAGCGACGAGTGGCGCCCGGTGATCGACGGGGCCGAGGCGGTGCACTCGTACGACACCGTGGCCCGGCTCCGCGCCCGCGCCCACGGCGCCCCGCTGGAACAGGGCTACGCCGGCAAGTACCCCCCGACCGTCCACCCGCTGGTGCGGGCCCACCCCGAGACCGGGACCCCGGCGCTCTACCTCAACGAGCTGTGCATGGCCAGCCTGCACCGCCCCGACGGCCAGCCGGTCACGGTCGGTGTGGCCGAACTCCACGAGTACGCCACCCGCGAGCGGTTCGTCCACCGGCACCGCTGGCGCCGGGGCGACGTCGTGGTGTGGGACAACTCCCGCGTGCTGCACCGCGCCGGAGACCTGCCGCCGGACCTGCCCCGGGTCCTGCACCGGACGACCACCGCGGGCGCGTCGCCGTACGCCCCGGCGGAGGGCTGACCGGTGCGGGACGGACCGGTCCTGTTCGCCGGCATCCCGGCCCACGGCCACATGATCCCGACCCTGGCGCTGGCCGAGAGCGTCGTCGCGCGCGGCCTTCCCGTGGAGTTCCTGGCCTCGGACGAGTTCGCCGGCGCGGTCAGGGCGAGCGGTGCGCGCCCGCTCGCCTACCCGACCACCTGGCCCGTCCCCGCCGCCCTTCCGTCCCCCCGGACCGCGGCGCGGGCCCTGGAGCTGAGGGCCATGCTGGCCCGGGAGGGGGTGGCGCAGGCCCGGACGGCACTGGCCCGGGCGGGGTCGCCCCGCCCGCGCGCCGTGGTCTACGACACCGCGGTCGGACCGGCCGCGCGGGTGCTCACCGCGCTGTGGGGGGTCCCCGGGGTCCAGGTGTTCACGGGTGTCGCGGCCGGCCCGGGCTTCAGCCTCGCGCCGCTCCTGGCCGAGCGCTACCCCGACCTGGCCGGGCTGCCCCCCGCCGCACCCGACCCCGCGCTGCTGGACCTGGCCGCAGAGCACGGCCTGGCGCGCGAGCGGGCCGCGGCCCTGTTCGCCCCACGGGAGCGGCTGTCGCTCGTCCTCCAGCCCCGCGGCTTCCACGAGGCGTCGGAGACCTTTCCCCCCGACGCGTTCGCCTTCGTCGGCCCGTGCCTGTCGCGCGGGCGCGCGCGGTCGCGGTGGCGTCCGCCCCCGGAGGCGGGCCCCGTCCTCCTGGTGGCGCTGGGCACCCTCTACAACCGGCGCCCCGCGTTCTACCGGTCCTGCGTCGAGGCGGTGCGGGGCACGGGATGGCACGCGGTGCTGGCCGTGGGCGAGCGCGTGTCGCCCGGGGAGCTGGGGCGGCCCGCGCCCAACGTGGAGGTCCACGCCCGCGTCCCGCAGCCCTCCGTGCTCGCCCGGGCGCGGGTCATGGTCTGCCACGCGGGCATGGGATCGACCATGGAGGCCCTCGCCGCGGGCGTGCCCGTCGCGGCGGTGCCGCAGACCCCCGAACAGGACGCCGTCGCGCGCCGGATCGAGGACCTGGGGCTCGGCGTCCGCCTGCCGCCCGAGCGGGTCACCCCCGACACGCTGCGCGCCGCGGTCGACCTCCTGGCGGCCGATCCGGGGACACGGGAGCGGGTCGCGCGGATGCGCTCCCGGATCCACTCCGCCGGAGGCGCGGACCGGGCCGCGCTCCTCGTCCACGCCCACCTCGACCAGGCCGCCGCCCCGCGCCCGCGGGCCGCGCGCTGACCCCGCGCGGCGGGGCGGCGCCCCGCGACCGCGCCGTGCCCCGACCGCCGCGGCGCCTCCGCTCCCGCCGCGCGCCCGACACCGACCGTCCCCCAGCAGAAAGGCAGGACCCATGGAGAAGGTGACCCTGGTCATCGGCACCCGCAAAGGGCTGTTCCTCGCGCACCGGGCGCTGGACGGCACCAGCGCCTGGGAGCTGGAGGGCCCCCACCTGCTGATGCAGTCCATCCACTGCCTGGCCGTCGACACCCGCCCGAGCACGCCCCGCATCCTGGTGGGCACCAGCCACGGCCACTGGGGCCCGGGCCTGTTCCGCTCCGACGACCTGGGAGCCACCTGGCAGGAGAGCCCCAAGGCCGCCGTCGCCTTCCCCGCCGACACCGGCGCCTCCCTCGTGCGGCTGTGGGACATCCGCCCGGCGGGCCCGGACCGCCCCGGCCTGGTGTACGCCGGGGCCCAGCCCGCCGCGCTCTTTCGCTCCGAGGACGGCGGGGAGAGCTTCCACCTGGTCCGCGAGCTGTGGGACCACCCGCAGCGCCAGGCGCTGATCGACTGGATCCCCGAGGCCGGGGCCCTGTACACGCACACCGTGCTGACGCACCCCGACGACTCCGACCGCCTCACGATCGGCATCGCCGCGGGCGGGGTCTACCGCAGCGACGACGGCGGCCGCACCTGGAACCCCTCCAACGAGGGCATCGAGTCGACCTCGCTGCCGGTGCGCTACCCGGTGTACGGGCAGTGCGTGCACAAGATCGCCCGCGTGCCGACCGCGCCGGAGCAGCTGATGCTGCAGAACCACTTCGGCGTGTACCGCAGCGACGACGAGGGGGCGACGTGGTCCCCCGTGGGCGAGGGCCTGCCCGCGGACTTCGGCTTCACGGTCGTGGCGCACCCCCGCAGACCCGGCACCTTCTACGTCTACCCGCTGGTGGCCGACACCGAGAGGATCTCGCCCGACGCCCGGTGCCGCCCCTACCGCACCCGCGACGCGGGGCTCACGTGGGAGGCGCTGGTCAAGGGGCTGCCGCAGGAGCACTTCTACCCGTCGGTGCTGCGCGAGGCGCTGAGCACCGACGACGGGGACCCGGCCGGCGTCTACCTCGGCACGCGCGGCGGCCAGGTCTACGCCAGCCTCGACGACGGCGACTCGTGGGAGACCGTCGCCGAACACCTGCCCGACGTCCTGACCCTGCGCGCCCTGCGCCACTGACCGAAGGAGCCCCCGATGGCCGTCCAGATGCTCATCCCCGGCGTGCTGCGCGATCTCGCGGGCGGACGGGCGACGCTGTCGATCGACGTGCCCGCCGACGCCAGCGCCGAGCAGGTGTTCGCCCGCGTGCTGGCGGACTATCCGGCGCTGCACGGGCGCATCCGCGACGAGCAGGGCCGTATCCGCCGCCACGTCAACGTCTTCCTGGAGGAGGAGAACCTGCGGCGCAGCAGCCTGGCCCAGGTCCCGGTCCCTCCCGGCAGCCGCATCCACGTCCTGCCGTGCATCTCCGGCGGGTGAGCCGGCGGTCAGGGCGGCGGCCACCACAGCGTGGCCATGCGCCTGCCGCGCGGGGGAAGGCCGTATTCGTCCAACAGGGCGCGGACGCGGTCGGTGTCGGTCGATCCCAGCCGGTCGCCGACATGGCGCGCCAGGGCCCCGGCGCGTCCGCACCAGGGATCGGCGTCGTCGGTCCACTCCTGGATCCGCACCCGCAGGCCCAGGCCGCGCAGGACGCGCGCCGCCCCCGGGGCGGTCGGCGGGTCGGGGCGGTCCGGTTCGCCCAGGGCCGCCCGCAGGGGGCGCATCCAGGCGTGGGGGTGCTCCCAGGGGATCTCCACGACCACGCGCCGCCGGGCCCGGTCGGTGAGCGCACGGGCGAACGGCACGAGGGAGGCGGCGTAGTAGAGCACGTGGTGGCACACGACGACGTCGGCGGAGGGCGTGCGCGCGGCGGCCTCGGGCCAGGAGCCGAGGACCGTGCGGACCGGGACCGAGGCCCCGCGGGCGCGGGCGGCGAACGCCTCCAGCAGCGCGGCGCTGGGGTCCACACCGACCAGCGCGGCCCCCGGGGCGTCGGCGGCCAGCGCGACCGACGCGCGGCCCGCGCCGCACCCCACGTCGAGCACCGCGGCGCCGTCGGTGAGGGCCCGGCGAGCCCGGTCGAAGGACGGCGATCCGGTGGCGTCGGCGTCGTCGGTCAGGGCGGTCTGGAGAGCCGCTTCCCGGGCCGGCGCCGACTCCGGGGGAGCGGGCGGGCGCCAGGCGTCGAGCGCGGCGTCCCAGGAGGAGGCGTCCATGGGCGCACGCTACACGTGCGGGGCGGCGCCCGTCCCGGGCGGGCGTGCCCTCCCGGGGCGGTCCGCCGTCCTGGGGCGGCCCGCCGTCCGGGGCGGGCGCGCCGCTCAGGGAAGGGGACGACGTGACCGGCACGCGACGCCCGTCGGGCCGTGACCGCGCCGGGGGCCTGCCCGCCGTGTGGGAGGGGGCGGCCCGCCACCTGCGCGGCCTGGGGCCGGGCCCGGTCCTGGACGTGGGCTGCGGGGCGGGGGACTGCGCGGGCGCCCTCGCCCGCTGGAGCGGCAGACCGGTGGTGGGCGTGGACCCCGACACCGCGGCCCTGGCGCGCGCCCACCGGGGGGACGCGGTGTTCGTCGCGGGCGGGGCGCCGGCCCTCCCCCTGGCGCCGGGGACCGGGTCGGCGGCCTGGCTCTCGCGGGTGCTGCACCACGTGGACGACCTCGCGGGGCTGGCGTCCGAGGTGCGCCGGGTCCTGGCGCCGGGGGCGCCGGTCCTGGTCCGGGAGGCCTTCCCGGAGTACGCGCACACCCGTGCCTACGCGAAGTTCTTCCCGGAGGGCGTGCGCGCCGCGCGGGGGCGGCCGACCCTGGCCCGCACGCTGGCCGTGTTCGCGGAGGCCGGTTTCACGCCCCGCGAGACGGCGTCGGTGCGCGAGCCCTTCGCCGACTCGGCCGCCGACCTGGCGGCGCGTGTACGCCGGGACGGGGACGGCATGCTGCGCTGCCTGAGCGACGCCGAGTTCACGCGCGGGACGGCACGGCTGCGGGCCGCGGCCGTGCGCGAGCGGCGCACCGGCGTCCGCGAGCCGGTGACGGACCGGATCGACCTGCTGGTACTGGCCTGAACGAGACGAGGAGCGGCGGATGGACGCGAGCGGACTGCGGCCGGGGGCGTGGCGCGAGGCCCGGAGCCCCCACGCGTGGATGAGCCTTCGGGACGGCGAACTCCTCCTGGCGGTCCTGGAGTTCGCCGCGCGGCGGGACGGGCCGTTGCGCGTGCTGGAGTGGGGGTCGGGCCAGAGCACCGTGGAGTTCACACGGGTGCTGGCCGAGCGCGGGGCGGCCCACGAGTGGACGGCCCTGGAGTACGACCGGGCGTTCTTCGACGAGCACGTGCTGCCGCCGCTCACCGCCCGTCCCGGATCGGAGGTGCGCTACCCCGACGACGGCGCCGCCCTCACCGTCCCCGGGACGCCGGGAACGAGCCGCGTCACGGCGGTCTGCTGGAACCGGACGCGTCTGCGGCCCGCGCAGAACCACGCCGACCGCGGGGTGGACCTGGACGCCTACGTGGACTATCCGGCCGGACGCGAACCGTTCGACGTGGTGTTCGTCGACGGGCGGATGCGGCGGCGGTGCCTGCTCTCGGCCTCCGAGCGCCTGGGCCCGGACACGGTCGTGGTCCTGCACGACGCCTGGCACGAGCACTACCACTGCGCGCTGGAGCGCTACCCCGCGGGCCGGTTCGTCGGGGACGAGATGTGGGTGGGCGCGCTGAGCGACGCCGCCCTGCCCCCGCTGTGACGCGGTGCCGGCGGCCCGCCAGCCGGCGCCGCGCCCCGGGGCCGTGCCCGGTAGCGCCGGACGCCGCCCGGCCGCCGACGGTCAGGCGCGCCCTGCCGCGTACGCGCTCAAGGCGGTGTAGGCCAGCGAGAACAGCGGGGTGGGGACCCCCAGCTCGCGCCCCCGGGCGACCAGGTCCCCGACGATCTGGTCGGCCTCCACCGGGTTGCCCTGCGTCAGGTCCCAGTACATCGAGGTCGTGGTCGTCGCCGTCGTGTCCGCGATGATCGCGTCGGCCCGCTCCCGGGCCTCCCGGCCGGGCGGGTACCCGGCGGCCGTGGCCACCGCGATGGCCTCCGCGAACATCCCCGACGTGAACTCCTGGCCGCCGGGGGCGCTGTTGACCGCCCCGATCGGCGCGCGCATCAGGCACGTGCACGCGCCCAGGGTCGCCAGGAACACCCACTTGTCCCACAGCTCCTGGAGCGGGGCCCGGGTGAGGGTGGCCGAGTAGGAGCCCGCGTCCAGGACGGCGTGCACGTCGGCCGGGGCCGCCACGGGGCTGTCGGAGAGGGGCCCGTAGATCAGCCGGCCCATCCTGCCGACCTCGACGATCGCGCCGTCCCCGTCCAGCCGGGTCATCACCATGGCCACCCCGCCGTACACCCGCTCGGCCCCGAACCGCTCGACCAGCACGTCGATGTGCCGCATGCCGTTGAGGAACGGCAGGACCACGGTGCCCGGCCCCACCGCCGGCGCCGCGTCCGCGAGCGCGGCCTCGAACCCGTACGACTTCACGGCCAGGACGACCAGGTCGTAGCCGGCGTCCAGACGGTCCGCGGTCACCGCGGACACGGGGACCTTCTCCACGCCGCCGTCCACACCGCGCAGGACCAGCCCCCTGTCCCGGAGGAGTTCGGCGCGCGCGGGCCGCACGAGGAAGTCGACGTCCCGGCCCGCCTGGACCAGCCGCGCGCCGAAGTAGCCGCCGACGGCCCCGGCACCCACGACAAGGATCTTCATGTTTCTCCCACCCGGTGACTCGTGAACACCGCAAAACGTATGACCACGGGACGCTTGCGGGCAAGGGCGAAGGAGTCGCCCCCCGGTCACGCGGAGTCGCAACGCGGCACGGGGGCGGGACGCGTGTCGCGGTCCGTCCCCCGAGAACGCCCCCGAACGGTTGCCGCGGCCTCCGCCACCCTCCAGGATGGGGGCGTGCCGGAGGCCCCCGGGCCTCACCGACCGACGGAAAACAGGGGCATGAACGGTTCAACGACATCCAGCACCGTCGACGGCGTCCTCCGGCGCAGCGCGGCCCGCTCGCCCGACGCCACCGCGCTGACCTTCGAGGACCGCACCTGGACCTATGCCGACCTGGACGCGGCCGTCACACGGGCCGCCGCCCGGCTCCTCGGCCTCGGCGCGGTCAAGGGGGACCGCGTCGCCGCCTACGGGCGCAACTCCGACGCCTACCTGATCGGCTTCCTGGCCTGTGCCCGGTCGGGGCTGGTCCACGTGCCGATCAACTACGCGCTCCGGGGGGAGGAGCTCGCCTACCTCCTGGGGCAGTCGGGCAGCACGATCGCCCTCGTCGACCCCGCCCTGCGGTCGGCCGTCGACGACCTGCGCGCGGAGACCGGGGTCGAACAGGTCCTGGAACTGCGCGACGGGCCGGGCTCCCTGCTCGCCGACTGCCTGGACGGGCCGGTGCCCGAACTCGACGCGGAGGTCGGCGACACCGACCTGGTGCAGCTCCTGTACACCTCTGGCACCACCTCCCGCCCCAAGGGCGCCATGATGACCCACCGGGCGCTGGTCCACGAGTACCTGTCGTGCGTCGCCGGCCTGGACCTGCGGGCCGACGACGCGCCGCTGCACGCGATGCCGCTCTACCACAGCGCCCAGATGCACGTGTTCCTGATGCCGTGGCTGGCGGTGGGCGCGGCCAACACGCTGGTGGAGGCGCCCGACCCGGCGGACCTGCTGCGCAGGATCGAGGAGGGGCGGCACGGGGCGTTCTTCGCGGCGCCGACCCTGTGGGTGGCGATGGCCGGCCACCCGGACTTCGGCGGACGTGACCTGTCCAGCCTGCGCAAGGCGTACTACGGGGCGTCGGTCATGCCGGGGCCGGTGCTGGAGAGGCTGCGGGGAGCCCTGCCCGGACTGGGGTTCTACAACTGCTTCGGGCAGAGCGAGATCGGCCCGCTGGCCACGGTGCTGCGCCCGGAGGAGCACGCCGGGCGGCCCGCCTCGGCGGGGCGGGCGGTGCTGTTCGTGGAGCTGAGGGTGGTGGACGAGCGGGGCCGGGACGTGGCGCCGGGGGAGCTGGGCGAGGTGGTGTACCGGTCGCCGCAGTTGTGCCAGGGGTACTGGGACAAGCCGGAGGAGACGGCGGAGGCGTTCCGGGACGGGTGGTTCCACTCCGGTGACCTGGTCCGCGCTGACGCCGGTGGCTATATCGAGGTCGTGGACCGGATCAAGGACGTGATCAACACGGGCGGCGTGCTGGTGGCCTCCCGGGAGATCGAGGACGTGCTGTTCGCGCACCCCGGGGTGGCCGAGGCCGCGGTGGTGGGGACGGCCGACGAGAAGTGGATCGAGGCGGTGACGGCCTACGTGGTCCCCGCGCCGGGGGCGGACGCGGACGCGCTGCCGGGGCTGTTGGTGGAGCACGTGCGGGAGCGCCTGGCGCCGTTCAAGGTGCCCAAGGCCGTGCGGCTGGTGGAGGAGTTGCCGCGCAACGCCTCGGGCAAGATCCTCAAGCGCGAGCTCCGCGACCGCCCCGTCTGAGCGGGCCCCACACGCGTGGGTATGGAGCGCGGTGGAGGGCTGCTGGGACCCCCCGCCCACGTGGATCAGTGGGCGGGGGCCGGGCCCGCTCAGTCTCTTCCCCGCGGGCTCCGACCTGTCCCGTGCGGCACGCGAACCAGGTCGCGTCCGGCCTCGGCTGATGCCCGCTCTCGTGGTTCGCGCAACTCGGAGCCATCCGCTCGAACTTCTCTGCCGCAGAGTCAGGGAGACGCAGAAGACGGAGCGTGCCGACCCACGCCGCTTACCCTCCGAGGACGCGCACCGCCTGTTCCTGCACCACCCGGCACGCCCAGGAGCGGGTTGCCCGGCTCCTGGACCCACAACCGTCGCTCACCGGTGGCGGTCACCGAGCGTGCTTCCCTACGTCGACGTCGCCGACGGGGGCGGTGTCCAGGCAAGCGTCCAAGACCCACACCGGGCCCGGCCGCCCGCCGCGGACACGGGGTGAGGGCGTCCAACTCCGCGCACACCTGCTCCAGGGCGGCGCCCTGGTCGAGCCGGGCTCGGCGCAGCGGGCTCGGGTATGACGCGGGGGCCTCAACACACCACATCCTCAAGGGAGGCAGGTCAGGGGGCGGGGGACAGCGTCGTTTCACGGAGCACGGGGCTGGACAGCAGCTTGTCGCACACTGCCCGCCACCCGGGGTGGTTGTCGACCAGGACATACCCCTGCGGCGGGTGGAAGCCCTCCGACATCTGCTCCAGCTCGACGGCAGCGAACCCCGGGAACCGGCGTACCCGAACCCGCCAGGTCGAGTATGTCTCCGAGGCCATGACCTCTTACAGCTTCGACGTGGGCCGGGAGGCGTCCGACACCGTGCCCCTGGCCCGCCTTCTGAGAGAATGACGTCGCATCCCCGAAGATGCAGGAAATGAGTGCGGAGAACTGCCTCGGTGCAGGAAAGACGGTGGCGTAAGTGAGCGAAACTGCGATCATCGACTGAGTTCGACTCGCGGCCGTCGTACAGCAGTGGAAGTCGAGACATCGGATGGGAGGCCCAGGGCGCATGACGGCGAAGCCCGAGCGGGCGCGTCGTCCCGGTGGGCGCACGCGTCAGGTGACCGAGCGGTTGTGGGCGGCGGCGCTCGAAATTCTCGCCGAACAGGGGGTCGAGGGCCTTCAGTACGAGGAACTCGCCTTCCGCGCGCAAGTCGGTCGCGCCACGGTCTATCGACGGTGGCCGAGTCGCGACGACCTCTTCCGTGACGTGCTCGCGCGATTCGCCGAGACGTCGGTGCCGATCGACGACACCGGCGATATCGCCCGCGATCTCACGGCCTTCGTGTACTCGTTCGCCGAGGCCTCCACGTCCCCGGCCGGTCGTGCGGCGCTACAGATCCTTCTGCGCCGCGTCGGTGAAGCCGACGGACTGCATCGTATGGGGCTGGAGCTTCTGGACCGTCGTACCGATGAATTGCAGCGCCGTCTCGATCGGGCGGCCGAGGCCGGACAGCTGCCCCAGACGGAGGCGCCCTTCGTCAACATGATGCTCTCGGGGCCCGTGCAGTGGTTCGTCCTGCGCCGGTCGCGGCCCTTCTCGCTGAGTGATGCGCGCGAGATCGTCGAGCTCGTGATGGCTGGATTGTGGCGGGATCACGCCGAATAGGGTGCTGAATCTTCATCGGCTCGCCGCTGTGAGTGCATTCCCTGCGAACTCTCGGACAGACCATCCTCGATTGCGCTTATCGAGATAATCTGTCTCATTAACGGGCGGGACGGGCTCGCTCCGACGAAGGGACTCACCATGGCGGACACGTCGAGCTTCGGATGGGACGGCCACGTCGCCCCCACTCCGTTGGAGGAGTACTCGGAGCGCTACGCCGACTTCTTCGAGATGCGCCGGGAGGACGGCATCCTCGAACTGCGCCTGCACACGGACGGCGGCCCGTACGTGCACAACTGGGCCGCGCACAACGCCTGGAGCCGCGTGTGGCAGGACGTCGGCAACGACCCCGAGAACCACGTGCTGATCATCACGGGAACGGGCGACACCTGGTTCCGGGGAGACCCGCGTCAGACCTGGCCGAAGCCGCTCGTCGAAGAGACGCCGGACTACATCTTCCAGCAGACGATCGATGCCTGGAAGCTGATCGAGAACTTCGTGAACAACATCGACGTCCCCACCATCGCGGCCGTCAACGGGCCCGGGATCCACACGGAGTTCGCTCTGATGTGCGACGTGACGCTCGCCGCCGAGGACGCCGACTTCATGGACCCGCACTTCATGGTCGGCACGGCGCCCGGCGACGGCCTCGCGCTCGCGCTGCAGCACCTGATGGGCACCAAGCGTGCCGCGTACGCCATCTACAGCGGGGCCGGGATCCCCGCCCCCAAAGCATTGGAATACGGTCTCGTCAGCGATGTGCTGCCACGCGAGGAGCTCCTGCCCAAGGCATGGCAACTCGCACGCGACATCATGAAGCGACCGCGGTTCGCGCGTTGGTCGACGCACAGCATCCTCAACCGCCCGTGGCGCAAGCTCGTGACGGAGGACTTCGGCTTCCACTTCTCGCAGCAGTCGCTGGCGACCGTGGCCTCCAAGACGCTCATCCCCGACCCCGATCTGGTCGCGGACGCCCGCGAGCGCAAGGTCTGGTGACACGGATGAACGGGGGCACGGCGTCGCTCGTTCGTACCGGTTCGGGGTTCACCTCGTTCCGTGCCGACGGCGCCGGTCCTCCCCTCGTCCTCCTCCACGGTCTGCAGGTCGGGCAGGAGCTCTTCGACGAGCTCCGCGTGTATCTGGAAGCCTCCTTCACCGTGGTCACCTACGACCAGCGTGATCGCGGGGACACCGTGTTCGAGCCGTCGGCGTACACGACCGACGATCTGGCCGACGACCTCGCCGCGCTGATCGGGGCACTCGGCTTCACCCGCGCGCACGTGCTGGGAACGTCGTTCGGAGGGATGGTGGCACAGGCCTTCGCGCTGCGCCACGCCGACCTTCTGGGCGGCCTGGTGCTCGGCGCGACGTCGCAGGCCCCGTTCCGCGACGAGCGTATCGCCGGCCCCGTGGCAGAGCTCCTCGGCGCGCTTGAGAACGGCGCCGAGGAGCGCGCCAGGGCTCTCCTCGCGCGGATGGCACCGGCCACGGCGTCCGCGCCGATGGGGCGCGGAGCGCCGACGCCGCCGGATCGCGACGACGCGCTCATGCGGCGCTTCGCCGCGACGCGCTCGTTCGACACTCGTGGACGCCTCGGGCCGATCAGCGCTGGGACGCTCGTCGTGCACGGGCGTGACGACGCCGTGGTTCCCGTGGCGGACGCGCTGTCGATGGCGGACGAGATCCCGCGCGCCGACGTGTTGGTGCTCTCCGGGAGCGGTCACACGTGGGAGAACGAGCGGCCCGCCCGTGCGGCGGCGGCGATCGTCGCGTTTCTCTCCGAGGTGCGCTGAAGGTGGGGCGACGCCGCGTGCGTCGTCCCACCTCTCCCCGCACGCGCTGCCCGCCGACGGTGACGTGCCGGATACGGTCGCGCGGTCCCCCCGACCTTCGAGTCGTCCGTCCGCGACGACGGGGTCGGCGATCTTCCCGGGCGCGATAGCGCCGGGGCTCCCTGTCGGAGCGGCGCCGCGGCGTCTGCGGTGGCGGCCCGCCGGGCGCCTCTCCCGGGCGGGTGCGAGGCTTCCCACCAGGATCAGTTCGCCGTGGTCAGTTGCATCCACGATCGCTGAGGTCGTTGACAGAGTCGGCACGAGCCGGGCATCCCCGCGCAGCAGGGGATCGATGGACCTGCCACCGTCCGGCCCGACGCCCCGCGTCGACGGTGCGATCGCCCGCCACGGCGAGGTCGCCCCACGAGGTCGACGCGCCGTCGAATACCCGCCCCTCTGTGAGCACGGTGTGTTTTAGCGCGCTCTCCCCTCGGGTCAGCACTCCACCACGTTGACGGCGAGGCCTCCCCTGGCCGTCTCCTTGTACTTGTCGCTCATGTCCGCGCCGGTATCACGCATCGTCGCGATCACCTGATCGAGCGAAACGCGGTGATCCCCGTCGCCCCACAGCGCCATCCGCGCGGCGTTGACGGCCTTCGACGCCGCGATCGCGTTGCGTTCGATGCACGGGACCTGCACAAGTCCGCCGACGGGATCGCAGGTGAGGCCCAGGCTGTGCTCCATGGCGATCTCGGCGGCGTTCTCGACCTGGCGCGGGGTGCAGCCGAGGATCTCAGCCAACCCCGCTGCGGCCATCGACGACGCCGATCCGACCTCGCCCTGGCATCCCACCTCCGCGCCCGAGATCGAGGCGTTGGCCTTGTAGAGCGTGCCGATCGCCGCAGAGGTGAGGAGGAACCTCTCGATGATGTCTGCGCGCGTGCCTTCGCCGCCCGATCGGGCCGCGGGGGTGTAGTGCAGCGCGTAGTACAGCACCGCGGGGACTATGCCGGCCGCTCCGTTCGTCGGGGCGGTCACCACTCGCCCGCCGCTCGCGTTCTCCTCGTTGACGGCAAGGGCGATGAGGTTCACCCGCTGCTGCCAGTGCTCGCCGTCGTGGTCGGGGTCCTCCGCGTCCAGTCGCGTCGCCCACGCACCCGCGCGACGTCGTACTCTCAGGCCGCCGGGCAGCACACCCGTCCGCCCGAGGGAGGAGCGCACGCTCGACTCCATCACGTCCCAGATGCGGCGAAGGCCTGTTTGGATCTCGGCGTCCGGGCGACGAGCGCGCTCGTTCTCGCGCATCACCTCGCTGACCGTGAGTCCGGTCGCGTCGCACACGGCGAGGAGCTCCGCTCCTGAGCGGAACGGAAGAGGCGGGGTGCGCGGTTGCGTCGAGGAGGCGGAGGCGTCGTCACCCTCGCGCACGACGAACCCGCCGCCGACCGAGAAGTAGGTCTGTGTCCAGAGGTCGTCTCCGACCGAATCGACGGCGGTGAACGAGAGGGCGTTGGGATGTCGCGGGTGCACGGTCAGCGGGCGCAGGACGAAGTCCCCGATCCGGCACGGCACGGGACGCCGCCCGCCGAGTTCGACAACCCCCGAGCGGGTGATCTCGTCGAGCCGCGCGGTGAACTCCTCGGGCGTGATCTCGTCCGAGCGCGCTCCCGTCAGTCCGAGCAGCACGGCTGTGAACGTGCCGTGCCCCGCGCCCGTCGCGGCCAAGGACCCGAAGATCTCGACGCGCACAGTTGCCACGCGCTCGATCACGCCGCTCTCCTCGATCGAGGCGGCGAACTCGGTGGCGGCCTTCATCGGGCCGACAGTGTGAGAACTCGACGGGCCGATCCCGACCGTGAACAGATCGAAGACCCCGAAGGTTGGCTGGGCAGGCGTCATAGACCGTTACGTTAGGTCTCGAATCCGAGAGAGCCAGCGATCTGATGATCCAGCACCGAGAAACTACCGCTGACGCAGTATCGAGGTCCGAAGTGGCACCATTGTGCCGGTTGCCAGTCCTCCCGTATGCAAGTAGCGCCCCTCCTTCTTCAGGCTGCGCAACACCACCGACCGATCCGCGATGGACACGCGGGGAACGCTCTTCTCGATGGCGGCTTCGAGCCGCTGCACGTCGGTGAGGTCTCTCATCCACACCGACAGCACGAGGTTGTGGGGGCCGATCGTCGACACGGCCATCCGCACCTGTTTGAGTCGCGTGATGGCGGAGCCCACCTGCTCGGCCATGGTCGTCGGCACCCGCAGGAAGTACCAGGCGTGCACCGGCCACCCCGAGTGGGCGCGTGCGACCTCGGTGCGCACGACCAAGCGTCCCCGGGCGCTGAGCGTCGCGAACGCCTCACGGATCCGGCGCTGTCCCACGCCGAGCTCCCTGGCGATGTTCGTCACCGTGGCACGTCCGTTGTGTCCGAGGATCTGCAACAGGTCGTGTTCCAGCTGCGGCTCGACCCGTCCGCGCGCGGCCACCGGCGCGGTGATCGTGCGCTCGACCGAGACCACCTCTTCCGCCGACAGGGAACGCAGGCGCCACTGGCCGGCGTCGGTGAACGGAGAGGAGAGGAGGAGCGTGCGTGTGGCGCGTACGCCGGAGAGCCGGCGCATCCTGCCCATGACGTACTCGCCCAGCGAGTCCAGGTCGGACGCGCCGACGATCACCAGCAGGTCGCGCCCACCGGCGGTGTGATCGATCGTGAACGCCTCGGGGTCGGCGGCGAGTGCGCTCGCGATCTCCAGAGTGGCGCCCGGCTCGGTCTCGACTTCGAGGATGGCCGATGGTCCGCGGGCCTCGGCGCCGGGGTGGCCCGTCACCCACGCCAGACCGTGTTCGGACAGCCGCTCCCACCGTCGGGCGAGCGTGACCGAGTCGACGCCGATGATCGGCGCGATGGCGGACCACCGGGCTCGCGGGTTGATTTGGAGCGCCTGGATCAGTCGCCTGTCGGTCTCATCGAGACTCTGAATCTGCGGCTGGCGGTCATCCATGTTCATGAAACTGCATTTTACGGGGCGATGTTGCTGGGTGGAGCGAGCATTGTCCCTCCCGGTGGAACCGCGTGGAGGCACTCCGCGCGGTGAAGACCTCCCCGAGCGCGTTCGACATTCGGGGTCGCCGCCTTCCTCCTGGAGTGCACGGTCGTCCGCGTGACGAGCCAGAGCACGGGGGCGCTCGTCCGGGCGGTCATCTCCCTCTCGGGAGCATCCGCCGCAGGCGGCTTCGCCCTCATGCGCCCTTGCACTCGCCGCCGCGGCGCTGAACATCCGGGTGTCCGCCTCCTCCGAACCGTCGTACGACGCCTCCGCCCCGCCTTCCAACAGATCGAGGAACGATGACCATCGCCCCACCGCCCACGTCCCACTCCGCGACCGACGAGCTCCGTGACGCCCTGCGCGCCTCGCACGTGCGCTGGAGGAAGCAGGTCCTCGCCCTGAGCACCGAGATCCACCGGCATCCCGAACTCGCCTTCGCCGAACACCGTGCGGCCGCCCGCGTGGCCGACGTGCTGCGCGCCGAGGGATTCGCGGTGCGCGTGGGCGCGTTCGGGCTCGACACCGCGGTCGACGCCAGCTTCGGTGAAGGGGACGTCACGGTCGCGGTCTGCGCCGAGTACGACGCTCTTCCGGGCATCGGTCACGCGTGCGGACACAACATCATCGCCGCGGCCGGCGTCGGTGCGGCAATCGCGCTGGCGGGGGTCGCCCACACCCTCGGCATCCGGGTGAGACTGCTCGGGACCCCGGCGGAGGAGCACGGCGGCGGCAAGATCCTCATGCTGGAGGCAGGGGCGTGGGACGACGTCGACTTCTCCCTCATGGTCCACGGCGGACCCGGACAGGACCTGCGCTGCGCCGATGTGCGCACGCAGGCTGTGGCACGATTCGACCTGTCCTTCCAGGGGCTCCCCGGCCATGCGGGCGCCCCCAGCCCGGAGGGGGCCAACGCGGCGAACGCCGCGACGGTCGGACTCGTCGCGCTGGGGCTCCTCCGCCAGCACCTCCCCGACGGCGTGCGGGCCAACGCCTTCGTCGCCGAGGGTGGCGAGGCGACGAACATGATCCCGTCGTCGACACGTGTGTGTGCAGAGGTGCGTGCCGACACGCTGGAGGCCGTAGAGACAGCCCGGCGGCGCGTCCTCGCCTGCTTCGAGGGCGGCGCGATCGCGACCGGTTGCTCGTGGAGCTGGGAACACACCGGGCCCACGTACGCCGATGTCGTGCAGAACCCCGTGCTCGCCCGCGCGTGGGACCGCAACCTCGCCGCCCTCGGGCGTTCGCCGCAACCGTACGCGGGGACGGCGGGCGGCTCGACGGACATGGGCAATGTCTCTCGCGCCGTCCCCTCCATCCATCCGCTCATCGCCATCGAGGGGTGCTCCTCGGCCCCGCACACGCCCGGTTTCACCGGCGAGGCGATCGGTCCCGCCGCCGAGGGCGCGGCCGTCGACGCGGCGCTCGCGATGGCGCTCACCGCCGCTGACGCCGTGGCGCATCTGCGCGCGGGGCGGGCGCTCGTGGAGGAGGGCGACGCCGCCGACGGCAAGCGGTACCACGGTCGGTAGTGCGCGGTACCGCGGGCCGATGCCGCGCGGAACGGCGAACTCCAGGATGGAAGGCATGATCGTTAGTAACAACCTCACCAAACGGTACGGCGACGAGACCGTCGTCGACGACCTCAGCTTCACCGTCCGTCCGGGTGTCGTCACCGGATTCCTCGGGCCGAACGGCGCCGGGAAGTCCACCACCATGCGCATGCTCGTCGGCCTCGACAGGCCGACCCACGGCGACATCACCATCGGCGGCAGGAGGTATCAGGACCTTCCCGACCCGGTGCGGCATCTCGGCGTCATGCTCGACGCGCGGTCGGTGAATCCCGGCCGTACCGCCCTCAACCATCTCCTCGTCGTGGGCGAGACCCATGGCATCGCGCGTGCCCGAGCGCACGAGGTGTTGGAGATGGTGGGCCTGGGAGCCGTCGCCGACAAGCGTGCGGGGGGCTTCTCGCTCGGCATGGGCCAACGGCTCGGCATCGCGACCGCGCTCATCGGCGACCCCGCCGCGCTCGTGCTGGACGAACCGGTCAACGGGCTCGATCCCGACGGGGTGCTCTGGCTCCGCCAACTACTCGTGCGGCTCGCCGCCGAGGGCAGAACCGTCTTCCTCTCGTCGCACCTCATGAGCGAGCTGTCGTTGATCGCGGAAGACCTCGTCGTCATCGGCCAGGGACGACTGCTCACCGCGGGAAGCGTCAACGATGTCATCGAGTCGGTCGCGCCGCAGACGACCCGCGTGGTGTCGCCCGACGCGGCACGCCTCGCCGACGCGATCCAGGCGTCCGGCATCGAGGTGCGACGGGTCGACGAGGGCACCCTCGTCGTCACCGGACACACCGCTCGCGAGGTCGGCACCATAGCGGCGGCCCAGGGCATCACGCTCCACGAGCTCGCCACCGAACGCGCTTCGCTCGAGGAGGCGTTCATGCAGATCACCCGGAACGCCGTGGAATACACCTTTCGCGAAAGGGTCGCCGCATGAGAATCCCTCCCGCCCTTCCCTCCGTCGCAGCGTCGCGTGGCCGTGAGCGCATCACCGCCGCCGGGCTGCTGCGCTCGGAGTGGCGCAAGCTCTGGTCGGTCCGCCCTCTGTGGATGACCCTGACGGCTGCCTTCGCGTTGACGATCGGGCTGTGCGCGTACATGATCATCGACGGCACGACGCTCGGCGGCGCCGACGCGGGTCATATCCCGTTCGGATGGACGGGCATCTATCCGGTCGGGATGCTCGGGCTCGTCGTCTTCGGCGTGCTGAGCGTCAGCTCCGAGTACGCGAGCGGCTCGATCCGCACGAGCCTCACCGTCGCGCCCCGCCGCACGGGGGTGATGCTCGCGAAGACCGCGGTCGTCACGGGCGTCTCCGCGATCCTCGCGGCCCCCACGACCGTTCTGCTGTATCTGCTGCTCCAGGCCGCGGGCACGGTCCCTTCGGCCGTGGGGATGTCCTTGTTCGCCCCCGACATGTTCTGGGGAGCGCTCGGCGGCACGCTCATGTTGCCGTACGGGGCACTGTTCGGCGTGCTGCTGGGGTGGCTGCTGCGCAACGCCGCGGGCGCGATCTGCCTGTACTTCGGTCTGTTCCAGATGGGGCCGCAGATACTTCCGGCCTTCCTCCCCGAGCCGCTGGCGGGCGTGATCGACTACATGCCCCTCGCAGCGATCAACATCATGCGATCGGGCGGACTGAGCACCGAGCCGTACGGGACCGTCACCGCGATCATCATCCTGGGGGCGTGGTTGGCCGCGCTCGGCGGAAGCGCGTGGTGGCGTCTGAAGAAGTTCGACGGCTGAGTCGATGGAGGAGGCGGGCATGGGAGGGCGATGGACACGTGTGCGGGCGTTCGACGCCTCGCACCCGTTCGTGTGGGACGTCGCGTTCGCCCTTCTCGTCGCACTCGCGTGCACGAGCGCTTCGGTGGGCCTCCGTCCGGTCGGAGCGCCGTTCCTGCTCATCGCGTGCGGCGCGGTCGCGCTCCGCCGACGAGCGCCGTTGCTCGCGCTCGCCGTCGCGAGCGTCGCACTCAGCACGGGCATCGTGGTGTGCGGATTCCTCGGGGAGGCGCCACCGTGGGGTCATCTCGCCATATGGATACTGCTCTTCCACGTGGGGCTGCGGCGGAGGAGGGCGCTCGCGTCCGCCGCAGCCCTCGCGGGCGTGGTGGCGCTCGCGGCGTTCGCCGGTGCGGCGGAGCCCGACCAGCTCGCACTCGATGAACGCGGATCGGCACTGCTGCCGGTGGCGGCCATGAGCGCGGTGGCGCTTCTGGCCGGATCGCAGTCGCGCGGCACCCGTGAGGCGGAGCAACGGCACCGCGACGAAGCAACACGGGCGGCGGTGGCCGCCGAACGGTCGCGAATCTCACGTGAGATGCACGATCTCATCGGGCACGACCTCTCCGTCATCGCCTCGCTGTCCGCGGGCGGCCAGAACGTGGTGCGGTCATCGCCGGAAGAAGCCGAACGCGCCTTCGCGGCCATCGGTGAGGTGAGCCGGGCATCGGTCGGTCAGTTGCGGCACGCGCTCCGCCTGCTCCGGGCCGCGGATGACGAACGCCTCCTCCCGCTCGCGCCGCAGCCCGGCCTGTCGCAACTGGGTGCCCTGATCGGTGCGGTGCGCGATGCGGGCCTGCACGTCGATGACGAACGCCGTGGCGATCTCCAGGGGTTACCGCCTGGGCACCAGCTCGCGGTGTACCGGATCGTGCAGGAAGCCCTCACCAATACGCTGCGCCATGGTGGGGGAGGGGCAGCCGTGAGGGTGCGGGTCGCCGTCGACGCGCGCGATGTGGTCGTCACCATCGCCGACAGTGGCGCCGTTCCGGAGGCCGATCGCCCGGCCGCTTCGGGCTACGGGCACGGCATCCTCGGTATGAGGGAACGTGTTGAGGCGCTCGGTGGCGCGCTGGAGGTCGGATCGACGGCCGCCGGGTGGCTCGTGCGGGCCGTGATCCCCATGGAAGGTCGAGTCGGATGAGGGTGCTCCTCGTCGATGATCAGGCGCTGCACCGGATGGGCATGCGAATGTTCCTCTCCGGCAAGAACGGTCTCCAGGTCGTGGGTGAGGCGGCGGATGGAGCCGAGGCCGTCCGGCGTGCGCTGCGCCTGCGCCCTGATGTCGTCGTTATGGACGTGCGGATGCCCGGCACCGACGGTATTGAGGCGACGAGGCGGATCGTCGAGGTCGCTCCAGGGGTTCGGGTGCTGCTGCTGACCACCTTCGACCTCGACGAGTACGTGATCGAGGGGGTGGAGGCGGGAGCGAGCGGGTTCCTGACCAAAGACGCCGAGCCCGAAGACATCCTCTCCGCCATCCGCGCCGTCGCCGCCGGTGACGCGGTGATCGCGCCGAGCGCCACGCGCCGCCTGCTCACGCGACTCACCAGCGGGGCCTCCCCGCAGGCGGCGTCGAGTTCGTCGGCGCGTATCGCCGTCGCGGGGCTCAGCCCCCGTGAGCATGAGATCTTCCTCGAGATCGCGCGGGGGGCGACGAACGCCGAGATCGCTGCGCGGCTTCACCTCGCAGAGTCGACCGTCAAGAGCAACGTGGGACGCATCTTCACGAAGATCGGCGCACGTGACCGCGTGCACGCGGTAATCCTCGCTCTTCAAGCCGGTGTCATGCCGGCGCCTGCCGAGCAACGACCTCCTCGTCCAAGGGCTGAGAATTTCTAACGGAATGGGACCGAGCGTGCTCGGATCATCACAGAGGCGATGGTCCTGGGGTGCTGGGTGGCGCGGCCGAAGCCATGGCATATCGGTGACGAGCTGTGGGCGATGATCGAACCGCTGCTGCCCGGGGGGCGAACCGAGTAAGCCCGAAAGGGGCAACGGCCCCGACCACCCCGTGATGCAAGCCCGTGTCGGGTTGCGGTTCGGTGAGACCCCCACACTCCTGACCGGCCCCTGACTACCGTGTCCGCGACCCCCTGCCCCCGTTCTGGAGAGGGCCGCCGGTGACCTCGAGCGAGCACGGTCTACCCCCGGTTCGCCAAGCTGACCTCCGCGCGGATACTGCACCTGTCCTTCACCCCCAACGCTGACGAGGTCACGTGGGCGGCCGGGCCGACCAACACCCCCGAGGCGCTGTTCGCGGTGCTGCTCGCGCTGAAGTGCCACCGGAAGATGGCGCGCTTCCCCGACCAGAAGGAGGTCCCCGCCGAGGTGGTCGACCACGTGCGGCGCCGCCTGGACCTTGACGCCGAGGTCGAACCCGATCACGGGTCGGGGCGCACCGCCAAGTGGCACCGCAAGCAGGTCCGCACCCGCCAGGGCGGGACCTACGACCCGCCGCGGGCCCGCACGATCGCGGCCGAGGCGATTCGTGAGGCCGCCCGGTCCAGGAACTACCTGCCAGATCTGATCAACGCCGCGCTGGACCGCCTGGTGGAGGCATCGGTGGAGCTGCCGGAGTTCTCCACCCTGGACGAGATGGCCACCCGCATCCGCGGCGAGGTCAACGCCGAGATCTTCGCCCAGGACGCCGACACGCTCTCGCGCTACGACCCCGTCAAGCGGCTGGCGCTGGTGGCGTGCCTGGTGCACACCGCCCGCACGCGAGCATGCCGCAGGTGCTGGTGTTCCGCGAGCGGGCACGGGCCCTCACGTCAGGCTGAGCGCCCGGTACACAGCCACCACCGTGGACGCTCCGACGATCTCACCGCGGGCGATCATGGCCACCGCGTCCTCGATGGGCCACCACCGGATCTCGGAGGCCTCGTTGACGTCCGGGACGGTGTCGGTGGCCTCGCCGCCGCGGGAGAGGTAGATGATCTGGGGCTGGTCCACGGACCCGATGGCGGGCTGGAAGGTGACCAGGTGCTCCATCGTCCTGGGGCGCCACCCGGTCTCCTCCTCGACCTCGCGGGCGGCGGCGAGTTCGACGTCCTCGGCGGTGTTGACGTAGCCGCCGGGCAGCTCCCACACCCACTGGTCGATGATGAACCGGTGCCGGCGCATGAGCAGCACCTCTCGGGCATCGTTGATCACGAGGGTCATCGCGGCCGGGGGCATCTTCACGACGTACTGGGTGAACGACACCCCGTCGGGGAGGGTGATGTCGACGGTCGACAGCCGGATGTGCCTGTTCTCGTCCACGAGCTTCTCACCGTGGATGGTCCACTGGGTGGTCACACGGGCACCCTAGCGGGCGTGAGATCGGGTCCCGCCGTGAGGCAGGGCCCGGGAGAGCAGTGCTCAACCCCACGACAGTCCCCGTGTCACGGGGGCTGTCGCCGCTGTGCCAGTAGGTGAGACCGGGGCCTTCCATGGCCACCACCGCTTCGTCGTCGGCGGTAGCGCGGCTGATCATCGCCGGGCCGGGGACCGGCCGTGTGCGGGCGCCGCCGGGCGGGGGAGGGCCGCCCGGCGGCGCCCGCGCCGTGTCACATCTGTTCCAGCAGCACGTCCTCCACCGCCTCGGCGTAGGCGCGCACCGTCTGGTGGTCGAACAGCAGGCGGGTGGGCACCGTGACGGCCAGCAGGTTCTCGACCTCGCGCACCACCTGGAGGCTGCGCACCGAGTCCCCGCCGATCTCGAAGAAGTTGTCGTCGCGTCCGATGCGCTCCAGGCCCAGGGTGCGGGCCCACACCCGGGCCACGGCCTCCTCGGTGGGGGTCTGCGGCTCGACGTGGACGGGTGCGGCGGCACGCGCCCAGGCGGGTTCGGGCAGCAGGGCCCGGTCCACCTTGCCGTTGCTGTTGAGCGGCAGGGACTCCAGCACGGTGACGGCGGCGGGCACCATGTAGGCGGGCAGCTCGCGGGTCAGCCGCTCCCGCGTCGCCTCGGGGTCCGCCCCGTGCCCGGTGACGTAGGCGACGAGCCTGCGCCCCCCGGTGGGCGCCTCGGCCACCAGCACCACGGCCTGGGCGACGTCCGGTCCGCGCAGCAGGGCGGCCTCCACCTCCCCGGTCTCGACGCGGAACCCGTTGAGCTTGACCTGGCCGTCGACGCGGCCGACGAACACCAGGCGTCCGTCGGCGGACCAGCGCACCAGGTCGCCCGTGCGGTAGAGCCTGCCCCCGTCGCCGAAGGGGTCGGCCACGAAGCGCTCGGCGGTCAGGCCGGGCCGGCCGTCGTAACCGCGCGCGGTCCCGGGCCCGGACAGGTACAGCTCTCCCACCGCCCCCGGCGGCACCGGCCGCAGGGCGCCGTCCAGCACGTGGGCGCCGGTGGCGTCCATGGGGCGGCCGATGGGGCAGTGCCCGGCACGGGCCTCCTCCTCGCCCACCGCGGCGCACGTGGCGAACGTGGTGCTCTCGGTGGGCCCGTACACGTGGACCAGGGAGGTGTCGGGGCAGGCCCGGCGCACCCGGGCCAGGGAGGCGGGGTCGGCGGCCTCCCCGCCGGTCCACAGTTCGCGCAGTCCCGCGAAGCACTCCGGGTCCTGCTGGGCGAAGAGGTTGAACAGCGCGGTGGTGAGGAAGACCGCGCTCACCCCGTGCCGGGCGGTGTGATCGCGCAGGGCGTCGGCGGAGAGCGGCCCGTCGGCCACCACGACGGTGCCGCCGTTGAGCAGCGGGACCCAGATCTCGTAGGTGGCGGCGTCGAAGGCGTGCGAGGAGTGGAAGAGCACCCTGTCGTGGCCGCGGTCCCAGCGGGAGTCGGCGCTGAGGGCGACCACGGCCCGGTGGTCGACCACCACGCCCTTGGGGACGCCGGTGGAGCCCGAGGTGAACATGACGTAGGCGGCGGCGTGCTCGTGCGCCGGCCCCCGCCCGGCCGGGCCCCCGGTTCCCCCGTCCCCCGTCCCCTCGTCGCCGGCGCCGGTCAGGGCGCCGTCGGCGGCGTAGCCGACGACGGCCTCCAGGTCCGCGCAGCGCCCGGCCATGGCGGGATCGGCGACGGCCACGCGCGCACCCAGCGCCCCGGCCAGGGACCGGACCCGCGCGGTCGGCACGGTCTCGTGCACCGGGACGTAGGCGGCCCCGGTGCGCAGGACGCCGAGCGCGGCCGCGACCACGCGCGGCGACCGGGGCATGAGCAGCAGCACCCGGGACTCCGCGCCCACGCCGAGGGAGCGCAGGCGGTCGGCGACCCGCTCGGCCTCGGCGTCCAGCTCGGCGTAGGTCCACGCGCCGTCGGCCCCGATCAGGGCGGTGGCCCCGGGGTGGCGGGCGGCGCGCTCGGCGAACAGGGCGGTGACGGTGGTGCGGGGCGGCTGTTTCCCGCCGCCCTCGGCCAGGGCCAGGGAGCGGGCCGGGTCGGCGCCGGCCACGCGCCCCAGGGGGCGTTCGGGGTCCTCGGTGAGCGAGACCAGGATGCGCTCCAGGTCGGCCAGGAGGCGCTCGGCGGTCGCGGTGTCGAAGCAGGAGGGGTCGTGGCCCAGGACCAGGCGCAGCCCGTCGGAGGCGTAGGCGCTCAGGGCGAGCGGGTAGTTGGTGGCCTCCAACGCGGTGACGATCTCGGCGCGCGGACCGTCCCCGGGCGGGGCCCCGACCACCGGGTAGTTCTCGAACACCACGGCGCTGTCGAAGAGCGGGGTGTCGCCGGGCAGGCCCGCCTCCGCCTGCACCCGGGCCAGGGAGACGTGGTCCCGGGTGCGCGAGAGCGCCTGGTCCTCCTGGAGTCGGCGCAGCCACCGGACCACGGGCACGGCGGGGTCGACGGCGACGCGTACCGGCAGGGTGTTGATGAACAGTCCCACCGCGGCCTCCACGCCGGGCATGTCGTCGGGCCGGCCGGAGGTGGTGGCGCCGAAGACCACGTCGGTGCGGCCCGAGTACGCGGACAGCAGCAGGGCCCAGGCCCCCTGCACCAGGGCGTTGACGGTCAGTCCGTGGGCGCGCGCGAAGGCGTGCACGGCCTCGGCCCGCGCGGGGGCCGGCGAGACCTGGACGCGGGCGGACGAGCGTGCGGCGCGCAGCGCGGCCGGGGGCCGGTCGTAGGGCAGCGGGGTGGGTTCGGCCACCCCCTCCAGCGCCTCCCGCCAGAAGGCGTGCGCCTCCTCGGCGTCCCGCTCGGCCAGGCGGCGCAGGTGTTCGCGGAAGTCGGGGCGCGGGGCCGGGGCGTGGCCCCGGTAAGCGGTGAGGAGGTCCTCCAGGACCAGGGGCAGGCTCCACCCGTCGAGGACGATGTGGTGGAAGGTCCACACCATGCGCACGGAGGTGTCGCCGGTGCGCAGCAGGGCCACGCGCAGGAGCGGGTCGCGGGCGGGGTCCACGCCCCGGGAGGCGTCCCGGGCCAGGTGGTCGGCCAGGGCCCGTTCGCGTTCCTCCTCCCCGGCGCCGCGCAGGTCGCGGTGGACCACCTCGACGGGGACGTCGCGCTGCACCAGCAGGACCGGTTCGCCGAGCCCCTCCCAGGCCACACGGGCGCGCAGGACGGGGGTGGCCGCGACCACCTCCCGCCAGGCGCGGTCCAGGGGGCCGGGGTCCCCGACCCCGGTCAGGTCGACCACGACCTGCTCCAGGTAGGAGCCGGAGCCGGGTTCCAGGACGGAGTGGAAGAACATGCCCTGCTGCATGGGGGTGAGCGGCCACACGTCCTGCACGTGGCGGCCGTCGCCGACGAGGCTGTCGACCCGGGCCTGGTCCAGGCGCACCAGGGGGAAGTCGGAGGGGGTGGCCCCTCCCTGGGAGGGGTCGAGGCAGAAGCCGACCAGGTCGGCGAGTTCGGCGGCCAGGCGGTCGGCGAGGCGGCGCACGGTGGCCGCGTCGTGGACGGTGGTGGCGTGGTACCAGTCGAAGACCAGGCGTTCGCCCTCGAAACGGCCCACCACCTCGACCAGGTGGGCGCGTTCCTCGAGCGGGGAGTGCTCGCCTCCGGGGTTGAGCCGCAGGCCGGTGTGCAGGGCGTCCCGGCCCGGCGCGGTGTCGAAGCGGCCCAGGTAGTTGAAGCTCACGCCGGGCGCGGGCTCCCGTTCCAGGAGGGCGCGTTGCCGGGGTGTGCCCAGGTGGCGCAGGGCCCCGTAGCCCACGCCGTTGCCGGGGACCGCGCGCAGTGTCTCCTTGGTGGCGCGGATCTGGTCGGCCCAGCGGGGGGCCGAGGTGAGCACGACGGGGAAGACGGTGGTGAACCAGCCCACGGTGCGGGAGGTGTCCACGTCCTCGAACAGGTCCTCGCGGCCGTGGCCCTCCAGGTCCACGGGGACGCTCCGGGCCCCGGTCCAGCCGCACAGCACGCGGCCCAGGGCGGCCAGCAGCAGGTCGTTGACCCGGGTGCGGAAGGCCGAGGGGGCCTCGCGCAGCAGGCGGCGGGTGTCCTCCTCGGACAGTCCGGCGGTGACCACCCGCTGGTCCCCCACCAGGCCGTTGCCCCGGCCCGGGCGGTCGCGGGGCAGTTCGACGCGGGTGGCGGCGACGGCGGCCCAGGTGTCGAGCTCGGCGTCGAAGCCCCCCTCAGCGGTGTGGCGGGCCAGACGGTCCGCCCACACGGGGAAGGGCGTGGTGCGCGGCCCCGGGTCCACCGGCTCCCCCCGGAGCGCCTGGTGGTAGGCGGTGGCCAGGTCCTCCAGCAGCACCCGCCAGGACACCCCGTCCACGACGAGGTGGTGGGCGGTCAGCAGCAGCCGGGAGCCGGTGGCGCCGGAGTCGAGGAGGACGGCGGCGACGACCGGCCCGCGGGCCAGGTCGAGACCGGCGTGGGCGGCGCGGATGCGCTCCGAGGCCAGGTCGTGCGCCCTCTCGGGCGGGTGCCCGGTCAGGTCGACCACGTCCAGGGGCGGGGCCGCGGCGCCGGGTTCGGCCACACGCGGGCCGTCGCCGTCGCGGCGCAGGCGGAGCATGTCGTGGTGGTCGGCCAGGGCCGCCAGGGCGGTGCGCAGGGCGCGCGGTCGCAGGGGCCGGGCCAGGTCCAGGAGCACGGACATGGCGAAGTGGTCGGGCGCCACCGGGTGCGTGCTGTCGAACCAGCCCATGACGGGCGTGGGGGTGACCGGGCCGCTCACCGGTCCCGTCCCGGCCGTCCCGGTCGGCCGCACGCGCGCCACCTCGGCCAGGGCGGCGACGCTGGGGTGGGAGAAGACGTCGCGGCTGGTCAGCTCCACCCCGGCCGCCCGGGCGCGGGAGACCGCCTGGATGCTGAGGATGGAGTCGCCGCCCAGGGCGAAGAAGTCGTCGTGGACCCCCACCCGCTCCACGGCCAGGACGGAGGCGAACACCTCGGCCAGGAGGCGCTCGGCGTCGGTCCGGGGGGCGGCGTGCTCCCGGTCGTTCCCGGGTTCGGGCAGGGCGCGGTGGTCGAGCTTGCCGTTGGCGGTCAGGGGCAGCGCCTCCAGGACCACGACGGCGGAGGGGACCATGTAGCCGGGCAGGCGGGCGGCCAGGGCGCGGCGCCACCCCTCGGCCTCCTCCTGCCCCGTGCCCTGCTTCGAGGCGACGACGTAGGAGAGGAGCCGTCGCCCGCCGCCGGGGGCGGCCCGCACCAGGGCGACGGCCTCGGCGACCCCCTCCTGGGCGAGGAGGGCGGCCTCGACCTCCCCGGGTTCGATCCGGAAGCCCCGGATCTTGACCTGGGAGTCGGCGCGGCCCACGTACTCCAGTTCCCCGGAGCGGTTCCACCGCACGAGGTCGCCGGTGCGGTAGAGCCGTCCGCCGTCGCCGAGGGGGTCGGCCACGAAGCGCTCGGCGGTCAGGGCCGGACGCCCGTGGTAGCCGCGCGCGACCCCGGCGCCGCCGACGTGCAGTTCTCCCACCGCGCCCAGGGGGACGGGGCGCAGGAGGCCGTCGAGCACCCGCAGGCGCATGCCGTCCAGGGGCGTGCCGACGGGGACGGCGCGCACCGGTTCGCGGGTGCGCGCGGCGGGGTGGTGGGTGGCGAAGGTGGTGGTCTCGGTGGGCCCGTACCCGTTGGCCACGACCGTGTCGGGGCAGGCCTCCAGGACTCGGTGGACGCTCGTGGGGTTGGCGGCCTCGCCCCCGGTGATCACCTCGCGCAGCGGGGCGAAGCAGGAGGGGTCCTGGGCCGCGTAGAGGTTGAAGAGGGCGGCGGTGACGAAGGTGGAGGTGACCCCGTGCCGGCGGGCCAGCGCGCCGAACTCCTCCGCGCCCGCGCGACCGGGGGGTGCGACGACCACGGCCCCGCCGCGCAGCAGCGGGACCCAGATCTCGTAGGTGGCGGCGTCGAAGGCGTGCGAGGAGTGGAAGAGCACCCGGCGGTCGCGACCGCCGCCCCAGCGCCGATCCCGGGCCAGGGCGACCACGTCCGCATGGGTCACCGCCACCCCCTTGGGCACACCCGTCGACCCGGAGGTGTGCATGACGTAGGCCGCCGCACGCGCGTCGACCACGGGCAGGGGGTCCTCGCCACGGGCGGGCGGGTGCGGGTCGGTCCCGTCCAGGACCAGCACGCGGGCGTCGACGCCCACGGGCAGGCGGGAGCGCGAGGCGGTGTCGGTGACGACGACGCGGGCCCCGGTGTGTTCGGCCGTCCAGGCCACGCGTTCGGCGGGGTCGTCGGGGTGCACGGGGACGTAGGCGCCCCCGGCACGCAGCACGGCGAGCATCGCGGTGACCACGTGCGGACCCCGCTCCAGCAGCAGCGGGACGGCCTGCTCAGCGTCCACCCCCAGGGTGCGCAGGAGGCGGGCCAGGTCAGCGGACCGGGCGTCGAGCTCGGCGTAGGACACCTCGGGGAAGTCGCCGAGCAGGGCCGGGGCGCCGGGGGTGCGCGCCGCCTGCGCGGCGAAGGCGGCGGTCACGGAGACGGGCTCGGCCTGGGCGCGGCCCCGCTCCCAGGTCTCCAGGAGGGCCCGTTCGGACGCGGGGCGCAGGTCCAGGGCGGTCAGGTCCAGGCCGGGGTCGGCGACGACGGCGTCGGCCAGGCGGGACAGGGCCTCGGCCAGGGCCTCCACGCGCCCGGCGTCGTACAGGTCGGTGTTGTACTCGACGGCCAGGCGCAGGACGCCGTCGCGCTCGGCGTACTCGAAGACGAGGTCGGCCAGGGCGGCGGTGCGCGGCAGGTCGAGCTCCTCGGTGTGCAGTCCCTCCAGCTCGAGTCCGCCGGAGTGGGCGTTCTGCAGGACCATCAGCGCCTGGAACAGGGGGCCGCGGGAGGGGTCGCGTTCGGTGACCAGGGCGTCGACGACGCGGTCGAAGGGCATCTCGTGGGCGAGGGCGGCGTCGGCCTCGGCGCGCACCTGCTCGACGAACGCGGCCGCGGTGGTGCCCGGGCGCAGGCGGGAGCGGAGCACGACCGGGTTGACGAAGAAGCCGACCACGTCCTCCAGCCGGGGGTGGTCGCGTCCGGCGGAGGCGGCCCCCAGGGCGACGTCGGCGGAGCCGGAGGCCGCGGAGAGCACCGCCTGGGTCAGGGCCGCCAGGGTCGCGAAGAGTGTGGCGCCGCGTTCCGCGCCCAGGGCCCGCAGCCCTCTGAGCAGGCCGGCGTCCAGGGTGGTGCGGTGCACGGCCCCGGCCGTGGTGCGCCGCGCGGGCCGGGGCCGGTCGGTGGGCACGGCCAGCGGGGGCACGTCCTCCAGGGTGCGCGCCCAGTACTCCAGGCGGCGTCGGGCCTCGGGGCCCTCCCAGCGGCCCTGCTCCCAGACGGCGAAGTCGGCGTAGTCGATCTCCGCGCCGGTGTCGGCGTCCTCCCCGCGCACGACGGCCCGGTGGAAGGCGGCGAGGTCGCGGTGCAGGAGGTCGACCGACCAGCCGTCGCAGGCGATGTGGTGGGTGCTCAGGACCAGGACGTGGTCCTCGGCGTCCAGGCGCAGCAGCAGGGCACGGGTAGGCGGCCCCGTGACCAGGTCGAAGGGGGTGTCGACCTCGCGCCGCAGGTGTGCGTGCAGTTCCTCCCGGAGGGTGCTCCGGTCCCCGGCGGCCACCTCGCGCACCGTGAGCAGGTCGCGGCGGGGGGAGCCCACGTATTGGAAGGGCTCGCCGTCGACGGTGTCGTAGGTGGTGCGCAGGGACTCGTGGCGTTCCTGGAGCAGCTCCAGGGCGCGGCCGAGCGCGGACACGTCGAGCGGGCCGCGCAGGCGGAAGGCGCTGCCGGTGTGGTACTCGGCGCTGTCGCCGTCGAGCTGGTGCAGGAACCACAGGCGGCGTTGGGCCGCCGACAGCGGCAGCGGGCGCCCGCGTCCCACGGGGGAGATGGGCTCCTCGCCGGAGCCTGCGCCGCCCGCGGCGGCGATGCCCTCCGGGGTGGGGTGGCGGAACAGGGCGCGGGGGTCGAGGGCGGTCCCCAGGCGTTCGCCCAGGCGCCAGGCCACGCGGGCGGCGAGGATGGAGTCGCCGCCCAGGGCGAAGAAGTCGTCGCGCGCGCCCACGCGTTCCAGCCCCAGGGCCGCGGCGAACTCCTCGGCGGCGGCGTGTTCGGCGCCCTCGCGCGGTCGGACGTAGTCGACGGTGCGGGCGGGGGGCGCGGGCAGGGCGCGGTGGTCGACCTTGCCGTTGGCGGTCAGGGGCAGCGCCTCCAGGACCACGACGGCGGAGGGGACCATGTAGCCGGGCAGGCGGTCGGAGAGCCTGTCGCGCAGGGCCGCGGTGTCCGTGGCCGGGCCGACCACGTAGCCGACCAGGGTGCGCGCGCCCGGCGCGTCCTCTCGGACGGTGACCAGGGCCTGGGCGACCCCTTCCTGGGCGAGGAGGGCGGCCTCGACCTCCCCGGGTTCGATCCGGAAGCCCCGGATCTTGACCTGGGAGTCGGCGCGGCCCACGTACTCCAGTTCCCCGGAGCGGTTCCACCGCACGAGGTCGCCGGTGCGGTAGAGCCGTCCGCCGTCGCCGAGGGGGTCGGCCACGAAGCGCTCGGCGGTCAGGGCCGGACGCCCGTGGTAGCCGCGCGCGACCCCGGCGCCGCCGACGTAGAGCTCCCCGACCCGCCCCCGGGGCACGGTGCGCAGCCGGGCGTCGAGCACGCGGGCGCACATGCCGTCCAGGGGTGTGCCGACGGGGACCGACAGGCGCGGGGGCCGGGCTCGGTCCACGGCGAAGCGGGTGGCGAAGGTGGTGGTCTCGGTGGGCCCGTACCCGTTGGCCACGACCGTGTCGGGGCAGGCCTCCAGCACGGCGCGGACCGCTGCGGGCGGGACGGCCTCGCCCCCGGCGATCACCTCGCGCAGCGGGGCGAAGCAGGAGGGGTCCTGGGCGGCGAACAGGTCGAAGAGGGCGGCGGTGACGAAGGTGGAGGTGACCCCGTGCCGGCGGGCCAGCGCGCCGAAGGCGTGGGCGGTGAGCCGTTCGGGGGGTGCGACGACCACGGCACCGCCGCGCAGCAGCGGCACCCAGATCTCGTAGGTGGCGGCGTCGAAGGCGTGCGAGGAGTGGAAGAGCACCCGGCGGTCGCGCCCGCCGCCCCACCGGGGGTCCCGGGCCAGGGCCACCACGTCCGCATGGGTCACCGCCACCCCCTTGGGCACACCCGTCGACCCGGAGGTGTGCATGACGTAGGCCGCCGCACGCGCGTCGACCACGGGCAGTGCCGTGTCCGCGCCCTGGCCCGCCACGAGGACGTCCGTCCCGTCCAGGTCGACGACCCGGGCGGTCCCCGTCAGGCGTTCGGGCAGGCGGTGGCCGAGCGAGCGGTCGGTGAGGACCAGGCGGGCGCCGGTGCGCCCGGCGGCGGCCAGCACCCGTTCGGCGGGGTCGTCGGGGTGCACGGGGACGTAGGCGCCCCCGGCGCGCAGCACGGCGAGCATCGCGGTGACCACGTGCGGACCCCGCTCCAGGGCGAGCAGCACGGTGCCCTCGCGGGGCAGGCCCAGGGCGCGCAGGAGGCGGGCCAGGTCGGCGGACCGGGCGTCGAGCTCGGCGTAGGACACCTCGGGGAAGTCGCCGAGCAGGGCCGGGGCGCCGGGGGAGCGCGCCGCCTGCGCGGCGAAGACCTCCGGTACCGAGGCGTGCGGGACCGCGTCCACGGGGACGGGCTCGGGGCGGTTCGACTCCTGGGGGGACAGCACGTGGTGGCTCCTGGTGCGCGTTCGGGAGGGAGGACGGCGGACGGGTGCGGGGGCCGTCGCCGCGACGGCGTGGCCGTCCGGCATCGGGGTCTGCGGACACCGGTCGATCCGCTATTCCCCCCATGGCCGCCGTACGACAACAGAGCGTGCCACACCGCCTTATCCAACCGGGCACTTTACCAAAATCATCTTCGTCCTGAAATTCCCTCCACGGGCAGAAAATCACACTCGGAACAACTTGTGCCACAAGGAATACTTAACGCCACAAACCAGACAAAACAACGCATAATATATTATTTTCCATAAAGTCCAAGAACAAAGACCTTCCATGTGCGTGAGAGGTGCGCATGACCACGAATTATGAACACTCTCCGAAGTTGTCTGAGTACTTAGAGTAATGAGAATTCAATGTTTGACCGCATGTGGCTACGAGGGGCCCTCTCGTTCCTTCTGTGGGGCGGGAGCCACCGCGCGCACCGCCAGGGGCGCCGTCGCCCGCGCCGCGAGCCCCCGCCGCGGACCCTCCCGCCCGGGGGCGGTGCGATCCCGCCATAACCCGTGGTCAGGGCCCATGTTCGGCCCATAGCACAGTATTCGGATCACTGCATACGTTTCGCCGCAAAGGGCCTTTTTTTGTGGTTTGGGCGAACTTTCCGTTCACGCGCAAGGGGAGAAGCGTCCGTTCCGACGACCGTGGAGCGGGTGCGCGAACCGGAACATCATTTCTCCTCCCATGCCCTCCCAGCAGCGCAAACGAGTGAGAAGAACCACAGGGGCGCGGGTAAACCACCGGTGTTCCGACCGGCGTCCGGAACGGCACGTGGCGCGCCCCTCCGGGGGGCGCTCACGCGGCCGCGAGGTGAACACCCTGCTAAAACCGGGGGACATACGAAAAAAACTGACGACCGCCGATGAGGGCGCAATGCCTTCACACCACGGAAATCTCCGCGTACGCCCCGACCGCATTCACCCTCACCTGGTTCCCGACATATCAGAATCCCTTGCCAAGATTCGAAGCGATATGTGAGTATCCGTGGCACGTGCGTCGAACCGCCCTGTCCCCACCGAAGCGACCGGCTGCTCCCGTCCCGGGCGCCGGTCTTTCGGGTGCCCTCCGAGCTCCACGAGGAGAACCATCGTGCGTGAGGCCCTGTCCGACCTGCTCCTGCGGTCCGCTCGCCGGACCGGCGTCCCCGGAGCCCAACTCGCGGTCTACCACCGCGGAGAACTGCACACCTGTGTCACCGGCGTGGAGGACTCCGCGACGGGACGCCCCGTGGAGGAGGCCTCCCTCTTCCCCCTGGGCTCGGTGACCAAGCCCGTCACCGCCGCCCTGGTCATGCAACTGGTGGAGGACGGCGACGTCGACCTCGACGCCCCCGTGCTGGACCACCTGGGGGGCGGCTCCCCCGACCACCCGCTGCGGGGGGTCACCGCCCGCCACCTGCTCAGCCACACCGCCGGGCTGGTCTCGGAGCGGTCCGCGGACGCCCCCGCGACCTCCCTGCGCCGTTACGTCTCCTCGCTGACCCCCGAGGACCGCATCGCCCCACCGGGGACGGTGTTCTCCTACTCCAACACCGGCTACGCCGTGGCGGGCCGACTCGTGGAGGCCGTCACCGGTCAGGGCTGGTGGGACACCGTGGAATCGCACCTGTGCTGGTCCACCGGCATGGAACTGGCGCCGGTCCGGGCGCCGCGGCCCCCCGCCCCCGGTCTGGTCACCGGCCACGCCGTCGACGGCGCGGGCCGGGCCCACCCGGTGGGCTTCCACATCGAGCCCGCCCTCGCCCCGGCCGGGGGACTGGCCGCGAGCGCCGCCACCCTGGCGGCCTTCGGCAGGGCCTTCCTCGGCCCCGGGCACGCGGCCCTGGACGGCGAGGTCGCCGCCCCGGAGGTGCTGGGCGAGATGGGCCGCTCGGTGAGCGTGGCCGACCCCTTCGGCCTGGCCGACGGCTGGGGCGCCGGCTGGTCCCTGCACCTGGCGGGCGACCGCCTGTGGTACGGCCACGACGGGACCCTGGACGGGGCCACCTGCAACCTGCGCGTGGACCCCGAGGGCGGGACGGTGGTCGCCCTGACCACCAACTCCACCACCGGTGTGACCACCTGGGAGCACCTGGTCCGCGGCCTGCGCGAGCTGGGGGTGGACGTGGGCCACTACCGCCAGCCCGACGCCGCGGCCGAGGGCGCCGCCACCACCGCGACCGCCCCCGACCGGGTCACCGGGCGCTACGGCAACGGCGGCCTGAGCGCCGAGGTCGTCCACGACCGCGGCGGCCACCGGCTGGTCATGTCCAACGGCTTCGAGGGCGAGCTGACCACCGGGCCGGGCGGAGCCTTCCGGGTGGTCTCCGAGCGCCACGGCGGGATCGCCCTCAGCGGGCGCTTCCTCACCGACCCCGCCGCCCCCGGACGTGCCACGGCCCTGCAGTACAACGGGCGCACCCTGCGCCTGAGCGGGCTCGCCGTGGGCCCCAACGCCTGATCCACCACCCCTGCGCACACGAGGACCGGCACAGCGACCATGAGCGAAGCCCCCGTTGACCACACTTCCGAGCCCGACCGGGCCAGGGCCCGCGAGGAGGTCCTGCGCCGCCTGCGCGCGCGTGACGGGGGCGGCCAGGACATCCCCCGCGTCCCCCGCGACCGCCCGGTCGCGCTGTCCTTCGCCCAGCAACGGCTCTGGGTCCTGGACCAGATGCGGCCGGGGCGCACCGACTACAACTCCGCCCTGGTCCTGCGACTGACCGGGGACCTGGACGCCGGGGCGCTGCGACGCTCCCTGACCGCGCTGGTGCACCGGCACGAGTCCCTGCGCACCACCTTCACCGAGGTGGACGGCGAGGGGAGGCAGGTCGTCGGCGCCCCCTACGAGGTGGACCTCCCCACGACCGCGACCGGGGGACGCGAGGAGTCCGCCGAGAGGGCCGCCCAGGAGTACGCCCTGCCCTTCGACCTGGAGCGCGGCCCCCTGCTGCGGAGCCGGCTCCTGGTGGAGGGACCCGGCAGCCACGTGCTGGTGCTGTGCCTGCACCACATCGTCACCGACGGCTGGTCCCTGGACCTGCTGCGCGGCGAGCTGGACACCCTCTACCGCGCCGCCACCGCCGACCCCGGCCGCGCGCCGGGCGCCCTGGCCGCCGGCCTGGACCCGCTGCCCGCCCAGTACGCCGACTACGCCTCCTGGCAGCGCTCGCGCCTGGAGGGGGCCGCCCTGACTCGCTCGCTGGACCACTGGCGCCGCAGACTCGCCGACCCCCCCGTGCTGGAGCTGCCCACCGACCGGCCACGGCCGGCCGTGCGCGACGGCGCCGGCGACACCCTGCCCTTCTCCCTGTCCGCCCCGCTGGCGGAACGCCTGGAACGCCTGGCCTCCGGACGCGGCGCCCACCTGTCCACGGTGCTGCTGACCGCGGCCCAGGTGACCGCGGCCCGCTGGAGCCGCAACCCCGACGTGGTGCTGGGCACCGTCACCTCCGGGCGCGAGGACCGGCGGCTGCACCGGATGACGGGCTTCTTCGTCAACACCCTGGCCGTGCGCCAACAGGTGGACGAGGAGCTGTCCTTCGCGGAACTGCTCGACCGGACGCGTGCCGGGTTCCTCGCCGACCTCGACCACGGCGAGGTCCCCTTCGACACGGTCGTGGACGCCGTCCTGGCCGAACGCGACCCCGCGGTGCCGCCGCTGGTGCAGGCCGCGGTGGTCTTCCAGAGCGCCCGGCCCCCCGGGGAGGCGGGCCTGGGCGGCCTGGACGCGGAACCGGTGCGGGTGCGGCGCGGCCAGTCGGTCTTCGACCTGACCCTGGAGTTCCGCCCCGGTCCCGACGGTGTCGCGGGGTCGGCCGAGTTCGACACCGCCCTGTTCGACCGTGCCACCGTGGAGCGCCTGGTCGCGGACCTGGTGCGGGTGCTGGAGGGCGCGGAGGACCCCCGCCCCCTGCGGGCCCTGCCCCTGACGGACCGCGAGCGGACCCGGGAAGCGGAACGCGCCTTGACCGGGGCGCCCGGTCCGCGCCCGCGGCCCCTGCCCGACCTGTTCGCGGAGCAGGCCCGGCTGCGCCCCACGGACCCCGCGCTGGTCGACGCCGACCGCACCGTCTCCTTCGCCGAGGCCGACGACCGGGCCGCGCGCACGGCCCGTCGCCTGCGGGAGCTGGGCGTGCGGCGGGGCGACCGCGTCGGGGTGTGCGTGGAGCGGGGCACGGCCCTGGGCGAGGCGCTGCTGGGCGTGGTGTACGCGGGAGCGGTCTACGTGCCCCTGGACCCGGAGTACCCGGCCGAGCGGTTGGCCGCCGTCCTGGAGGACGCCGCGCCACGCGCCGTGATCGTCGACGCCGCGTCCGCCCCCCGGCTGCCCGCGGGCCTCCCGACGCTGGACGCGGCGGACCCCGCCGCGGCCCGGGCGGAGCCGCTGCGCGAGGCGCTGCACCCCGAGGACCCCGCCTACCTCATCTACACCTCCGGCTCCACCGGCAGGCCCAAGGGCGTGCTGGTGGCGCACCGCGGCCTGGCCGCCCTGGCCGCCACCCAGGGCGGGCGCATGCGTGTGGGCCCCGGTTGCCGGGTGCTCCAGTTCGCCTCCCCCAGCTTCGACGCGGCCGTCGCCGAGATGACGGTGGCACTGCTCAACGGGGCCGCGGCCGTACTGCTGCCACGCCCCTCTTTGATGGGCGAGGGGCTGCCCCGCGCCCTGCGCGAGCACCGCGTCACCCACGTGACGCTGCCCCCGGCGCTCCTGCCCGGTCTGACCCCCGAGGAACTGGGACCGGTGGAACACCTGCTCGTGGCGGGCGAGGCCTGCCCCGGCGAGCAGATCGCCCGCTTCTGCGACGACCGGGCCGTGTACAACGGCTACGGGCCCACCGAGTCCACCGTGTGCGCCACCATCAGCGCCCCGCTCTCGGGAGCGGGAACCCCCGCCCTGGGCGACCCGGTGGCGGGCACCCGCGTCCGGATCCTGGACCGGTGGCTGCGCCCGGTGCCCGACGGCGTCCCCGGCGAGCTCTACATCAGCGGCGACGGGCTGGCCCACGGCTACCTCGGGCTGCCCGGCACCACCGCGGAACGCTTCGTCGCCGACCCGGACGCCGAGGGCGGGCGCATGTACCGCTCCGGCGACCTGGTCGTGCGCCGCGGCGGACGGCTGGAGTTCCTGGGCCGCACCGACGACCAGGTCAAGATCCGCGGCCACCGCGTCGAACCGGGCGAGGTCGAGCACGTGCTCACCCGCCTTCCCGAGGTGGAACGGGCCGTGGTGGTGGTCGACGGCTCCGGCTCCTCGCGCCGTCTGGTCGCCTACGCCGTCCCCGCCCCCGGGTGCGCCACGAGCCCCGAGGACCTGGAGCGGGCCGCCCGGTCGCTGCCCTCCTACCTGGTCCCGGCGGCCTTCGTCGTCCTGGACGACATCCCGGTGACCGCCAACGGCAAGACCGACCGGCGCGCGCTGCCCGCCGTGGACTGGACCGGGCGCTCCCGGAACGGGTACACGGCCCCGCGCACCACCGCGGAGCGGGAGCTGGCCGCGGTGTGGTGCTCCCTGCTCGGCCTGGAGCGCGTCGGCGTGCACGACGACTTCTTCCGTGTGGGCGGCGACTCCGTCAGCGGGGTGCGCATGCTCGCCCGCGCCGCCGACCGGCTCGGCGCCCGCCCCCCGCTGCGCGCGCTGTTCGAGCGGCCCACCGTCGCCGCGCTGGCCGAGCTCTACGAGGGCCCCGGCGAGCGCCGCTCCGCACCCGTGCGCGTGGAGCACGAGGGTCCGGCGCCCCTGTCCGCCGCGCAGCGCCGGATGTGGTTCCTGGACCAGTACTCGCCGGGAGGGGCCGGGTACAACTCCGGCGGCGCGCTGCGCCTGTCCGGCGCGTTGGACGTTCCGGCGCTGGAGCGCGCCCTGGACGCCCTGGCCGCGCGCCACGAGGCGCTGCGCACGGTCTTCCCCTCACGGGACGGCGCGCCCTGCCAGCTTGTGCTCGACGCCTCCGGCCTGCCCCTGGACACGGTCGACCTGGGCGGCGCCCCCGGGGGCGAGCGCGAGGAACGGCTGGACGCGCTGCTGGAGGAGTTCGCCTCCCGGCCCTTCGACCTGGCCCGCGGCCCCCTGACCCGGGCGATGCTGGTGCGCGTGGACGAGGACGACAACGTCCTGGCGATCACCATGCACCACATCGTCACCGACGCCTGGTCCATGTCGGTGCTCGTCGGGGAGCTGGGAGAGCTCTACCGGGCCGCCCGGGAACGGCCCGACGACCCGGCCGGGGAACTGCCCGGGGCCGCTGGCCTGGAGCCGGTGCTCCTGCGCTCCACCGACGTGGCCGTGTGGCAGGAGGAACGGGCGCGCTCGGGGGCCTTCGAGGAGCACCTGCGGTACTGGCGCGACCACCTGGCCGGGGTGGAGCCCCTGGAGCTGCCGACCGACCGGCCCCGGCCCGCCCAACGGCGCGGCCGCGGCGCCGCGCGCTCCTTCGAGGTCCCCGCGCGGGTGCGCGGGCGCGTGCGCGAGCTGGAGTCCGACCACGGCCTGACGCTGTTCATGGTGCTGGTCGCGGCCACCGCTCTGACGCTCGCGCGCCACAGCGGCCGGAACGACGTGGTGATGGGCACGGTGACCTCCGGACGCGACGGCGCCGACCTGGAGAACGTCGTGGGGTTCTTCGTCGACACCCTCGCCCTGCGCCTGCGGGTGGACCCCGACGCGTCCGCCTCCGCGCTGCTGGCCGACGTGCGCGCGACCGTCCTGGCCGCGTTCGAACACGGCGAGGCGCCCTTCGACGCCGTCGTGGACGCGACCGGGCAGGAGCGCGATCCCTCCCGCCCCACCCTGGTCCAGGCCCTGGTGACGCTGCGGAACACACCGGGCGCCCCCTGGAAGGCGGACGGCCTCGACGCGCGCCCCCACGCCGTCGCCCACAGGCACACCCAGTTCGACCTGACGGTGGAGTTCGCCGAGGAGGACGGGCGGCTGCTGGGCGCGGTGGAGTACGACACCGACCTGTTCGACGCCCGCACGGCCGACCGGATCGCCCACCACCTGGCCGCCACCCTGGACCTGCTCTCCCGTGCCCCGCATGCGCCCGTGCGGGAGCTGGACCCCGCACCCGCGCCGGACGAGGCCGAGGCCCTGCGCTCCTGGAGCACGGGCGCCCCCGGGCGCCCGCCGGCGTCGGTGCCCGCGGCGTTCGGCGAGCGGGCGCGCGCCCTGCCCGACGCGCCCGCCCTGGCGGGACCCGGCGTGACGATGACCTACGCCGAACTCGACCGGGCCTCGGCGGCCCTGGCCGCACGGCTGCGCTCGCTGGGGGTGGGGCCCGAGACCCCCGTTCCGCTGCTGCTGGAGCGGGGTCCGCACGTGGTCACCGCGATGCTCGCCGTGCTGCGCGCCGGGGGCGCCTACGTCCCCGTGCACCCCGACGACCCCGCCGAACGCGTCCGCCTCCTGGTCTCCGGGACCGGGGCCCCGTGCGTGGTCACCGACACCGCTTGCGCTTCCCGGGTGCCCTCCGGGGTCCCGGCGGTCTCGGTCGACGCCCTCGATCCCGTGCCGGACGCCGGCGCCCCCGTCGAGGGCCTGGACCGGGCCCACCCCGACCAGCTCGCCTACGTCATGTACACCTCGGGTTCCACCGGGACGCCCAAGGGCGTGGCGGTGACCCACACCGACGTGGTGCGTCTGGCGGCGGACCGGCGCTGGTCGGGCGGGCACGCCCGGCGCACGCTCTTCCACTCCTCGCACGCCTTCGACGCCGCCACCTACGAGATCTGGGCGGCCCTGCTGACCGGCGGCACCGTCGTCGTGGCCCCGCCGGGCCGGCTGGACGCGGACGGCTTCGCCGCGCTGGTCTCCGGGCACGGGGTCAGCGCCACCTTCGTCACCGCGGCGCTGTTCAACCTCTACGCCGCCCAGGACCCGTCCTGCTTCGCGGGGATGGAGCAGGTCGTCACCGGTGGCGAGGCGGCGAGCCCGCACGCGGTGGAACTGGTGCGGCGCGCCTGCCCGGACACGACGGTGGCCAACGGGTACGGACCCACCGAGACCACCACCTTCGCCGCCCACCACGCGCTGCCCCGCGAGGGCGCCACCCCCGACCCGGTGCCGATCGGCCGTCCCCTGGACGGCACGCGGTTGCACGTGCTCGACGAGCGGCTGCGGCCGGTGCCGGTGGGCGCGATCGGCGAGCTGTACGTGGGCGGGCGGGTCACGCGCGGCTACCACGGCAGACCGGCCCCGACCGCCGAACGGTACGTGGCCGACCCCTTCGGCGACGGCGGCCGGCTCTACCGCACCGGCGACCTGGTCCGCTGGAACAACTCCGGGGAGCTGGAGTACGCTGGTCGCGCCGACTCCCAGGTCAAACTGCGCGGGTTCCGCATCGAGCCGGGCGAGGTGGAGGCGGCCCTGCTGCGCCTGCCCGACGTGGAGCAGGCCACCGTCCAGGTCCGTCGCGCCGCCTCGGGGGCGCGCGGCCTGGTCGCCTACGTGGTCCCCCGCGAGGAGGGGAGGACGGACCTGCCGGACGTGCGCGAGCGGTTGCGCGAGACCCTGCCCGACTACATGGTCCCGGGGGCCGTGGTGTCCCTGCGGGCCATCCCCCTCAACGCCAACGGCAAGGTCGACCGGGCGGCGCTGCCCGAACCGGACGAGCCCGGCGAGCGGGCACGCGAGGACGCGGCGCCGCGCGGCGCCACCGAACGGGCGCTGGCGCGGATCTGGGCGGAGCTGCTGCACGTGGCGGACGTGGGCCGCCACGACAACTTCTTCGCCCTGGGCGGCGACTCGATCCTGAGTATCCAGCTGGTCTCGCGCGTGCGCGAGGCGGGGTGGAACGTCACCACCCGCGACGCCTTCCTGCACCAGACGGTCGCCGACCTGGCCGCCGCGGCCGACCGGGGCGGGACCACCGGCGGCACCGGCGTGCGGGCCCCGGTCACCGGCCCCGTCCCGCCCACCCCCGTGGACCGCTGGTTCTTCCGCACCCGTACCCGCCGCCCCGAGCACTTCGACATGTCGCTGCTGTTCGAGGTCGCCGAGGGCACCGACCCCGGCCTGTGGGCGCGGGCCGCCGACAGCCTGCCCGCCCACCACGACATGCTGCGTCTGAGGGTCGTCGACACCGGGGACGGCCCGCGCGGGCACCTGGACGCCGACACGCCCCACCGGGCCCGGGTGGTGCGGGTGGACGGCGGGGAGCTGGAGCGGGCGGTGGAGCGCGAGGCGCTGCGCGCACGCCACGCCGAACGGCTCGCGCGGGGGCCGCTGTTCGAGGCCGTGGTGTTCGACGCCGGGCCCCGCCGGGCCCCGCGGGTGCTGCTGTCGGCGCACCACCTGGTGGTCGACGCCGTGTCCTGGCGGGTGCTGCTGGAGGACCTGGCCACCGCCTACGGACAACTGGACCGGGGCGAGAAGGTGGACCTGGGCGCGCCCACCACGCCGTTCCCGGAATGGGCCCGCCGCCTCGGGGAGCACACCGCCCAAGGGGCCTTCGACGGGGACCTCGACCACTGGTCCGACCTGGCGGCCCGGGCCGCGGACGCGCGCCTTCCCGTGGAGCTGGACTCCGGACCCAACGACGTGGCCTCGCAGCGGGTTCTCACGGCCTCCCTGTCGGCCGAGGAGACCGCGGTCCTGCTGCGCCGGGTGCCCGGCAACCTGCGCAGCAGCATCGACGACGTCCTGCTCGGCGCGCTGGCGAAGGTGCTGACCGGCTGGAGCGGCTCCCCCCGCCTGCTGGTGGCCAAGGAGGGGCACGGGCGCGAGGACCTGTTCGACGACGTGGACCTGTCCCGCACGGTGGGCTGGTTCACCGCGATCCACCCGGTGCTGTTGGAGGTCCCCGCGGACGCCGACACCGCCGGGGCGATCGCCGTCGCGCGCGGGCGGCGCCGGGCCGCCCCGGACGGGATCGGCTTCGGGGCGCTGCGGGAGCTGTCCGGGGGGCGGGCCCCCGCGGCGCCGGCCGCGATGCCCGAGCCGCAGGTGACCTTCAACTACCTGGGGCGCTTCGGCGACCGGGGCGAGGGGCCGGTAGGTCGTCCGCTGCCCCTGCCGCCGTGCGACCACGCCCCGGACGAGGAGCGCACCAGCCTGTTCGACGTGACCGGTGCCGTGGTCGGGGAGCGGCTGGAGCTCTCCTGGACCTACTCGGCCCACCGGCACCGGACCGCGACGGTCCGGGCCCTGGCCGACGAGTACGCCGAGCGGTTGCGCGCACTCGTGCGCGAGGCCGGACGCGGACGCGCGCGGGACCGCCGCGCGCGCTGACGGTGTCGCGCGAACGGCGCGCGAGACCCACGACGACAAAGGAGAACGATCGACGTGAGCAACCCCTTCGACGACGAGGACGGCCGTTTCCTGGTGCTGGTCAACGACGAGGGACAGCACTCCCTGTGGCCCGCCTTCGCCGAGGTGCCCCGGGGGTGGCGGGTGGCCCAGGGTGAGACTTCCCGGGCCGAGGCGCTGGAGTACGTGGAGCGCGAGTGGACCGACCTGCGTCCGGCGAGCCTGATCGCCGCACAGGAGGGTTGACCGCGCCGGGACGCGCGGAGCCGGCGCCCGGGCAGTGTCCCCGGGCCCGCGTTCCGCGCCGTCCCGCCGCGCGTGCCCCGGCCTCCCGGGGCGGTGCTTCGAAGACCTGGTGGAGGATTTTCGAGAAAGCGGAGGAAAGCACCAGAGCGGTAGCGGCGGGCCTGTCGTCCAGCGCACGGGTGAAGTCTCCGGTTAGACGGCTCGACGACCGAGAAGACGAGTACGCCGGAGGTTTCGTGCCGACCCTGCCCGGCCCCGGGTGCGGTGACCTCACCGATCCCCGCAGGGTCCTACCTCCGACTGCGGCACCTGCTGCACCGGCTCGGATTCACACCCCGACCGCTGGAGCAGTCGGACACCGCTGTGGAAGCGGACCGGTTCATCGGGTACGTGCTCGGCAGCGACGGGCCCGTCGACCTGGACCATCGCCCCCTCGCCACGGGGGTGATCACCCGCCCGTTCACGGAGTTGGTGGCGTGGCCGACCCAGGAAGAGGAACCCCATACGGGGCTCGGCGAGATCACCGACGCCCAGCTCCTCCCTCGGGTCGGCCCGCGCTCCCGGAGCGTGCTGGAGTTCGCCGACGACGGGATCGCACCCCCGGCGCTGGTCAACTCCATGACCCTGCTGACGCTGGAGACCACCGCACCCGTGCTGTTGAGGCACGGGCTGTGGCCGGTACACCCGTTCGCTGACCCGACCATGGTCGAACTCGGCGAGCAGCTCCCGTTCGCCTGTCGGGAGCTGAAGCAGCTCCAGCGGCGCCGCCTGGCGGCACTCGGGATGAGCGAGGACGTGGTGCACCCGGTCGAACGGGAGAGCTTCGCCGAGGTCATCGAGGAAGCCCTGATCACCAACGCCCCGAAGTTGTTCGCTCGTATGCTGGCCGAGGGCTCGGTGCTGTTCGAGGAGGGCCTGGTGGACCCCGACGGGCTGCGCACGGCCGCCGAGCGCCTGACTCCCGGGTGCTACCTCGAAGAACGTGACGCGAAGATCCTGGAAGTCCTGAGCCTGCACCTGTCCGCCACCGCCTTCCTGCACTGAGAGGATCAGCCGTGTTCACCATGCGTCCCGCCACCGAGGCCGACACCCCCGGCGTCGCGTCGATGATCACCGCGCGCTGCGACTGGATGGAACAGCACGGGCTGGAGTCCTGGCGTGAGAACGTGGACGACCTCGCAGGGCAGGCCGCGACCGGGTTCATGTGGGTGCTCGAGGACGAGGACCGCATCGTCGGATGCACCACGGTGACCAACCACGCGCCGCCGAAGGACTGGACTCCCGAGGAAGCCGCCGAGAAGTCCTTGTACCTGTTCACGACGGTGACCGACCCGGCCTACCGGGAGCACAGGCCCGGCACCCTGATCGCCCTGTGGGCGGTCGACCTGGCAGCGCGTCACGGCCACCAGTGGGTGCGGCGAGGCTGCTTCTTCCCCGAGCTGGTCAAGTACTACGAGACCCAGGGGTTCTCCCTGGTCAAGGAGCAGGACCGGAGCGCCGGACACCTGTACCTGCTCGAGCGTCGCGCGGAACGCCTCGACCTCGGGCAGTTCAATTTGTCGACGTCGGCCGCGGTCTGACCGCAGGCACGACAAAACCGCCCGCCCCTCCGGAAGGAGGGGCGGGCGGTCGTGCGTTGGGCCCGACATGGGTCGGGCTCGTTCTCCGATTCCCACCGCGAGCCGGGGGGACTGCTTTACGCTCTCAGGATGATCCACCGCCGGTAGAGAGGGTCACATGGCTGACGAGCAGGACACCCGCACGGTCGACTTCCTGTACGAGATGGGGTTGCTGAAGCGGTACAAGCGCACCGGGTGGACGGTCGCGGGCGTCTCGGCCCCGGAGTCGATCGCGGACCACTCGCACCGCACGGCGATCACGGCGGCGGTCATCGCCGAGCTGGAGGGCGCGGACCCGCAGCGTGCGGCGTTCCTGGCGCTCTTCCACGACACGCAGGAGACCCGGATCACCGACATCCCCCACATCGGGAAGCGGTACCTCAAGGCCGTGTCGAACGCGGAGGTGACCGCGGACCAGGTCGTGGGGATGCCGGAGGGGCCGGCGCGTCTGATCGGCGGGGCGGAAGCCGAGTACGAGGCCCAGGAGACGGCCGAGGCGCGGTGCGCGAAGGACGCCGACAAGCTCGAGTGCCTCCTCCAGGCCGTCGAGTACCAGGAGCAGGGCACGGACGCGCAGGCGTGGATCGACTCGTCGCTGGCGGCGTTGAAGACCGGCTCGGCACAGCGGCTCGCGAAGGTCGCGCTGGAGCGGAATCCGCTGGCGTGGATGCACGAGGCGCGGGACTCCAAGCCCGCCCTGTAGAGAAGACGCGGACGGGCCCCGCTGTGGGGCAGGGCCTGTTCGTCACTCCTGCCCGAGTGCCTCGGACCATCCGAAGTGACAGGAGATGTCCACGAGATGGGCAGCTCGTTCTCCGAGGACCGCTGAACGAAGCAGCACGCGAGAGATATCCGTCCATCGGAAGCCCGACGAGGGAGTTGCCGCCCGGCCCATCACCGAGTGGAAGCAGAAGTTCGGCAGTGGTCGCCGCGGCGAACCGGTGGCGCTGTGGCAGGGTATGGACGTCGAGGCACTCGGGCTTGCCCTCGAGAAGTCGGAGTTTCCGGACCTGCGGATCGTCGCGGAGGCGCTCATCCGCCCGGTGTTCGGCGTACCGCCGATCTTGGTGGGAGCCGAGGTCGGTCATTTCCTTGACTGGCCAGTAGGACTCGCGGAGATAACGTCCCGCGTTGTTGCAGGTCGTTAAGTGTGAGCCCCACGCACGTGGGGATGGACCGGCGGTGAGGGAGGGGGTGCGTGTGTGCACGGTGTGAGCCCCACGCACGTGGGGATGGACCGGCGATCGAGCTGTGGATCGGGATGCTGGCGACGGTGAGCCCCACGCACGTGGGGATGGACCGCAACGGGGGCGCGTGGCCATGGCCTCCTGTACGTGAGCCCCACGCACGTGGGGATGGACCGCCCACCACCCCGAGCCCGACCGCGAGAAGCCTGTGAGCCCCATGCACGTGGGGATGGACCGCCTCAGCACGCGGACACGATCGGGGAGGAGATGTGAGCCCCATGCACGTGGGGATGGACCGCTGCCACCGAGCGGCTTCAGTTCGACGGTCTCGTGAGCCCCACGCACGTGGGGATGGACCGCCGAGAATGTCGACCACCTGCGACCAGCGGCGGTGAGCCCCACGCACGTGGGGATGGACCGGGCCTCACCCGGATCACCGAGCGAGGCCCTGCGGTGTGCGACCACCGCGGACTGAGTAGGTGGGAAGCCAGCCCTTGAACGGGGTCAGGGGCGGGCGGGTTCACTCTGTTCCGCCCGGACCCTCCACCCGTTGCCCTCCTGACGCAGAACCGGGCGAACCTGCGCCCATCCCGGGCAGCCAGCGCTTCGCCACTCCTCGACCCAACCCCGAGCCACGGTCTCAGCAGAGGAGGCACCGGTACTGAGGGCGTCCGGTCCGAACGGACGGAACACGAACAGCCCACCGGCGTCGGCGTATCCCACACCGAACCCCTTCGGCCCTCCGACCGTGGCCAGCTCGTCCGGGTGTGTGGCGTACAGCCAGGCCCGAAACGCCGAGGGGTCGTCGCCGTCCTCGAACACCTGGACCGTCTGCGAGTCATCAGCGAGTCGAGTCAACCTCTCCCCGGCGTCGGCAGGGTGCTCCTTCGCCCACGCTCCCGCGACCCACCACGTCCCGTCCCGGTCGTCCTGCACGCGAACGTCAATGCCTCGGGGCGGAACCGTCCACTGGTCGAGGTCGGCCCCGTGCATCTCGACGTACCCGCCCGGGGCCAGCGCGCGCCCCGTCAGGCCGTGGTCCTCGGTGACGTCGGCCGTCACCACGGCGTGCGTCTTGACCAGCCCTGCCAGTTCGACCGGAGCGACGATCTGCCCTCCGGGGCGGCTCTGCTCGACCCAGGTGTGCGGAATCGCTTCGGGCGTCGTCCACGCGACCACGCGGTCGAACGGCCCGAACTCGGGTGCCCCCGCGTGACCGTCAGCGGTCAGCAGAGTGACGTTGGTCCGGTCGCCTTGGGTGTGGAGCGCTCGCGCTCGCTCGACCAGGGCGGGCACGACGTCCACCGTCACCACGGTCCCGGACGGGCCGACGAGTTCGCTCAGCAGGGCGCTGCTGTATCCGGAGCCCGTCCCGATCTCCAGCACCTTCATGCCGGGCTGAACGTCGAGTCCGTCGAGGGTGGCGGCGATCAGCGGTCCCGCCGTTGTCTGCGTGACGAGCGAACCGTCAGCGTTGAGCGTGTAGACGCCTTCGTCCACCGTCTCCAGAGCAGCGGTCACTCGCTGGGTGTACTGAGCCACATGGTGCCTTTCAGGTTCGGTTGATCGCGATGAAGGGGCGGTCGGGCTCGACCGGTTCTCCGATGGGGGTTCCCTGCGCCTCGATCCAGGCGTGGGCGGCATAGGGCATCATGCGGGCACCGATGATCCAGTCCACGGCCCTGCGCATCAGTATCGCGGTCAAGGCCGCTGCCAGGGAGAGTTCCAGGCAAGCGGCGCGTCCGGGATACCAGCGCGCGGCGGATCGCGCGGCGGCAACGGCGTCGGCCGCCTCGGAGGAGGACGCGGGAGTCCGGGTTCGGCTCTTGAGGGCCGTGAGGGTGGCCACGCTGTGCTTGAGCGGGAGGCGCAGCAGCACCACGGCCGACCAGAAGCCGATGATGCCCAGGATGCGTCGTCTCAGCCGCGGGCGTCGGGACGGCTCGGAGGGAAGAGCCATGGGCATCGTCACGGGCCGTCCCCCTCCGGGCGAATCAGCCCTCGCTCGGACAGGTCCTGCACGAGTCGGTTGACGTCGGCTTTCACGATCTCCGGGGCGGTGTCCGTCTCAGCGGCCAGGTTCTCGGCCAGCTCTTCGGGGTCGTTGCCACCGATGAGCGACTTCCAGAGCCCCGCGCCCGTGGGGTTCAGCCCGTAGAACTTCCCGGTGGCCAGGTCGAGGAGCATTGCGCCGTCCTCCTGGACGACGAACTTCACGGCCTCGCCGGGGATGTAGGTGGTCATGCTTCTCCCGTGTACGTTTCGAGCTGCCGTAGCCACACCTCGGTGGCCAGGACCTGACTGAGTGCGCCCATGGGCGCGCGAGCCCCGCTGATCGCCGCGTCGAGGTCGGCGCGGACGGCCGCCGCGTCGATGATGTCGAGATCGGCCAAGCGCGAATCGGTCAGCAACGCACGCACTGCGCCAGCGTTGGCGCGAAGCCCGTGGTACTCGCACGCGGAGTAGTCGCCTTTGGTGCGCCGGATGAACAGGTCGTTCGGTAGCCGACCGGTAAAGGCCTGGCGCAGCAGCGGCTTGGCCTGGTGCACTGTCGCGCGCTGCCACGCGGGAACGGACAGGCACGCGGCTAGCACGTCGGAGTCGAAGAACGGTGCGGCGATCGGCACGCCGAGGTGATCGGCCACGTGGAGGAAGGAGCGGGTCACGCTGCCGTGCCACCGGATGAGCCGCAACGTGTGGGCGTCGGCTCCGTCCTGGTCGTCTCCGGGGCGGCCGGCTCGGAGCGCTTCGGCCACCTGGGCTCGTGCCGAAGGCGTTGCCCACCGGGCGCTCTTGCTCACGTGGACCCAGGCGACGGAGGACTCGAACCGGGGGACGTGCTCGGCACGGCGCGCCCTGGGAGGCGTGTCCAGCTCGGTGGCAGCATGTTCGAGCGCAGCCCGGTAGGACGTCCGGGAAGCGACCAACGCCGCGCGCACCAGCCGATGCACAGGCCGGTGCCGTAGTCGCGCCCACCCTGTGCACTCCGAGATGAATCGGCGTGCGCCAGCAAGGCGGGCCGCGTCAGCAAGGTAGGTGATCGGCGCACCGAGGACGACGTCACCACCTCCCCCGACGAGATGAACACTGGTCCCTGCGACGGGGGCTAAGCGGAACCGGGTGCGGGCATACAGGAGTACGTCCAGGCTCGACAGATCAGTGACGGGTGCCCCGAACAGGTCGGTGAATGGCAGTTCCTCCGGGCCTCCGGTGAGCACCTGGTGGGTCAGGCCGGGCTCGTCCTTGGCGAGCGCGAGCGCATACCCGGCATCGTCGTCGTTCGCGGAGTAGGAATCGGTGTAGGTCAGTGCCGTGATCGGGGTGTCGGTGGTCCGCGCAGCGAGCAGCGCCAACGTCGAGGAGTCCAGCCCCCCGGACAGGTCGGCCGACACGGCCGCGGCTCCGGCGGTGTGTGCTCTGACAGACGTCGCCAGCGCCTCGGCGAGAGCTTCGGGTGCGTCGCGGACTGGAATAGGGGACGGGTCTGGGCGCCGCTCGGTGGTCGCGTGCTCGCCGGAGATGACGAGGATGCGGGAGGGGGAGAGCTCCCGTACCCCGTGGTAGATCGATTCGTCCGACAGGTCGGGCGCGGCGTCGGGAAGGAACAAGTTCGCCGCCACCGCGAGGGGGTTGACCTGTGATCCGGTCAGTTGCGCGAGCGGGAGCGGACTCAACGCCAGTTGAATAGTGCCGTTGTGTCGGGTCCACCACCATCGGATCGTGCCGGCGAGATCACCGGCCACAGCAATACCGTCGCCGTCTCTGACCGTCACGCCGAAGCGCCCGGGGAGGTGTACCAGGGCTCGGACTGCCTGAGCCGGGGTGGTGTTCGTGACGATCGCGTCCGCTACGGTCTGGTCGCTGGACAGACAGTCACCGAACAACGTCGCTGACAACCCTGGGGTGCTGATCTGGCGGGTTGGGGGGTCCCAGCGGCTGAACCGGATCGTGGTCTGTGGGGGTGGCGCGTCCGGCACCGGCCCTCCTTCTTCCGACGAGGTCCGGGCGCGAACCCACATGGGGTCCGCGCCCGGCGCGGGGGTTAGTTGTAGCGGGCGGCGTCCAGGTCCGCCGTGTCGTTCTGAGCGGAACCCAGCGTGAGTTCACGGGCGTCGCCCAGGTCGGTCAGCGCCGGGGCCTCGTAGGTCTCGGGGATGGTGTTCTCGTTCACGGTTCCTCCTTGGAATCGCTCTCTCTTAACCGGGTTGGGGGTCCTTCCCGGGGTGTGCGGTTTCGGACCGGGGTGCCTTCACCGCACGTCCACATGTGACAGTCATGTGGAGTCTTTGGTGTCTCTCGCACGCCGGGGCTTCACGGGCTTCTGGAACTCGCTGGAGCCACGTCCGAGAGTCGAGATGAGGCCGAGGGTCATTCGCGTGTCGGCGATGCGGTCCACATCCTCCCGAAAGAACCGGCGGTGACCACCTGGAGTGCGGGCGACTCGAATCGCGCCCTTGTCAGCCCATGCGTGGAGCGTGTTCGCGTGGACGCCGAGCCTTCGCTGTGTTTCGCGTGGGCTCAGGACTTCCGGTTTCGAATCGGTCACCTGCGGGCTTCTTCCTGGTCGATGCGATCGGTGGGTAGTCCGGCGACAAGGGGCGGCCCCCTTGGTCGCCCCTTGTCGCCGTGGCCGTTCCGCTCTGAGGGGGTCTGGCTCCGAGCGGACGGCGGTCATGCTCCCGCGGTGACCGGACCGGCCAGGCGGGAAAGTTCTCGGGCATCGGTGTGCGCGCCGATCGACTCGGCGAGGTTGACGAGGTCGGTGAGGAGCTGTTGGGCGTCGGCGGCGCGGCCGAGTCCTTCGAGGGTCAGGGCGAGGCTGCGTCCGCAGCGGACCCGCTGATAGGCGTCCCCGTCTCCCTCGAACCACCGGTAGGCGTGTTCGAGGAATCCCAGAGCCTTGGCGTAGTCGCCCTCGTGGCGGTAGGTCTCCCCGATGCGCCGGTTCATGAGCACGACCCCTCTCTCGCGGCCGGCCGTGGCGAACAGGTCCCGAGCCTGGGTCACCAACTCCCGCGCCTTGCCGGGGTCGTCCTTCTTCATCTCGACGGTGCCCAGGGCCTCCAGGCACGAGGCTTCACCGAGACGGTGGGCGGCTTCGGCCCACCGGGCCCGTGCGCGCTGTAGATATGACTCGGCCACCTCGACCTGGTCCTGCCACAGGTGGTACTCGCCCAGCGCGGCGAGCATCCGGGCGTGGGCGGCGGCGCCGCAGTGCCGGGCCGACTCCTCGGCCATCTCATGTGTGCACCTCCAGAGCTGCCAGTCCTTGCGGATGTGCAGCCACCCCGACAGGGCCTCCGCGAGCTGCCACGCCTCTTCGTGGCGCGTGGTCGCAGTTGCGATGCGGATGCACCCGCGGATCACCGGAGCTGCGACATCCATCCACGCCATGGCGTCCTGGTGGGTGTCGAATGCGTCGTGCGCTGCCCGGCTGTAGTCGGCGAGCAGCCACCGGCCGGGGTTGATGCGCCGATCCGCCGCCTGAGCGAGCGGCAGGAAGACGTCGATCAGTTCGGCGGGCAAGCGTTCCGCGTCATCGAGCGTGGGAGTGGTCACCTGCGGGGGTCCTCTCTTGGTGGGTTGGTGTGGAGGCGTGGCGGGCGGGACTCGCACGGGGCCTGGGGGACGGTCCCGGTGTGCTGGCCTGGCACGGTCAACCGCCCGCCACGCCGGTCTGGCTAGTGCCGCTGGATTTCCTCGTAGAGGTCATTGGGGGTGGCTCGGCTCAGCATCAGAGGATGGGTGCCTCCCCGCCGGAAGGCCCAGAACCTCCGGGAGGCGGGTCCCCAGAACACGACCCACCAAGGCCCGACCGCCCGTTGCAGCGCTGCGGCGTTCTGCCGGTGCGGGGCGTCCTCTGCCTGCGTGCGAGCGCGGACGCTCACTGCTGGTCCCGGTCGATGTCGAACCACACGGTGGTGCGGCTGTCCTCGTAGAGGACGCCCCATCGGGTGGACATGGCATCGACCAGGCGAAGCCCGAACCCCCCGTCCTCGCCCTCTCCGGCCGCCACATCGACGTCCCGAAGGCGCGGCCCGGCCCCTGGCTCGCAGGGGCCGTTGTCCACGACTTTGACCTGCGTGGTCATGCCGGTCTTGCTGACGATGACGATGACCTCACCACCGGCCTTTCCGCTGCGGCTGTGGCGGACCGCGTTCGCGAAAAGCTCGGTGGTGAGGAGTGCAAGGGTCTCTGCCTCTTCGGCGGGGCGCCCGGCGTACTCGCGGACCCACCGTCGGGCGACAGCGGCCAGCTGGTGGAGCCCGTAGACGGCGACCGCGTCCCCGATCGGCAGGGGCCGGCTGGTGATGATCGGTGACCGTAGAGCCTCATCGGTCACACGGCGCGGCGGCGGCAACCTCATGTCGGATTGCGTGCTGCTCTCATGCAACTCGATCACCTTGCCCACAGAGATCACCCTCGGTCGGTCCGTTCGGAGACGTTCGGCCTCTGCCGAGAGCATGGACGCGAGTCGGTTAGGAATCTAGGGATGCCGCGTAATCAGGACAGACGCGAGAACGACGCATCATTCTGCGTCGGCAGCGCGTCATCCCTGCAACATGTCCTGTGGCATAGTGCTGGCATGGCGACTGAGGCCCCTCCCGGCGCATGGCGCGAATTTGGTGCCAGATTGGGCCATTTGCGAAAAATGGCCGGTTTATCCCAGCATGAGTTAGCCCAGCTAGGCGGCATAGCTCGGAGCACTCTCGGTGGCTACGAGTCTGGGGCCCGCAGGCCCAGGCGTAGCCATGTAGAGGCCCTGGACCGGGAGCTGGAAGCACACGGAGGTGTTCTACGCGCTTGGGAAGCCGCGCGGCGAACGGACAACAACCCGGAGTGGTTCAGAGCGATCGCCGAAGCGGAGAAGTATGCGACCACCATCGATATTTTTCACTCAGCACTCATCCCGGGAAGATTTCAGATCCCCGAGTACGCACGCGCAGTGCTAACCGACTGCCGCCCCGGAGACGACCCGGCCAACATCGATCGGCTGGTGAAGATCAGAACGTCGATGCTGCCGAAACTGCTTTCGCTCAACCGTCCGCAGATGCTCGTGGTGCTCACTGAGTACGTGATCCGCCACAACATAGGAGCACCACAGGACCAAGTGAAGCAACTGGATCATCTGCTGAGGCTGCATTCCGATGGGACCATCCGGCTTCTGATCGTCCCATCGGGAACACAGAACCGCGCGGGTGTAGCGACCGGACCGTTCAGGCTCATCTCCTTCGAGGACCGGCTGCCGATGGCCTACGCCGAACACGCCTCCGGAGGAGTGATCATCGACCAGCGCGACGAGGTCAGGCGGCTGGGCGCTATCTTCGGGGAACAGATGTCCTGGGCGCTTACGCCCGCAGCCTCCCTGGACCTGGTGAAGCAAGTGAGAGGTGACCTGGCATGACCGCCGAGTGGCACAAGTCCTCATACAGCAGTGGCAACAACGAGTGCGTGGAAGTTCGGGAGTACGCAGCAGGTGCTGACGTGCGCGACACCCAGAACCGCTCGCTCGGTCACATCGCGTACTCGCCCGATGCGTGGGCCGCGTTCCTGGGCAAAGTCAAGCAGAGCAGCCGATAGTGCCGCACCGGCCCCTGGGAGTCGCCGTCCAGGGGCCTGCGGTTGCCCCTACGATCTCTGCCTGTTGTCCCCCCGTGCGTCGATATCGTGCGGACACGAGGTCGCAGTGAGCCAAGGGGAGGGGCGACGGTGGCGGAGACGCCCATCCAGGCCGCGGTCCTTGGCGTGCTCCTGTGAGCCCCGCGCTTGTGGGGATGGACCGGGCAGCTCGGCGTCCTGGACCGTCAGGAGCGTATGAGCCCCACGCACGTGGGGGACCGTCCCGGGCGGACAAGGGGGTCGGCCTGATCGAAGAGGAGCCCCCGGTCGTCGCCCCACGCCCGCGGCCGTTCTCGTCGGCGGGCAGGACCCCGGGGACGACGAAGGCGCCGACGAGGATCCGTCGGCGCCCGGAGGGCAGTCGCCCGCCCTAGTGTCCCGCGTGCTCCTCGTCGGTGCTGACGACCAGCGCGTAGGCCTCGGCGAGGTCCTTCACGTCTTCGGCCTCCTCGGACACGGGAGCGAGCTCCACGATCTTCTTGAGGAGGGCTTCGCGTGCCTGGGCCTGGATGTCCTGCGATTCAGTCATGCGCCAACCCTAGACCCGATACCGGACATGTCCGGCCACTTCCCCGCATCCACCGGCAGAGGCCGCCCGGCCGGTGGTCTCCACGCACGGGGAGACCACCGTGACCGAGCGGCAGGGCCACGCGCCCGGAGCCGCCGGCACCGCCCACGAAGCCGCAGGTCGGACCACGCGGCCGGCGGCGGCCGGGGGTCAGGGGAGGGTGGACGGTCCCGCCGGTGCCGGCACACCGGCGAGACCGAGTATGAGGTCGCGGACCTCGGTGGCCGCGACGCGTTCCCGGGCGAAGCCAGGATCGGTGCACAGCACCAGGGGGCCGTCGTCGGGGTCCCCGTGCGCGCGCCCGTGGGTGCCGCGCACACAGCCCGGGTCGAGCGGGACCACGTTCATGGCGTAGCGCAGACCGGCCTTCTTGCGCACGAGGTTGGCCGCCGCGCGCGCCTTGACGAACCGGTCCCGGGGATCCAGGAAGAGCTCGGCCGGGTCGTAGCCCGGCTTGCGGTGGATGTCCACGCCCCGCGCGAAGTCCGGCGCCGCCCCGTCGCGCAGCCAGTAGTAGTAGGTGAACCAGGCCCCCGGGTCGGCCACGAGGACGAGCTCGCCGGAGCGCTCGTGGTCCAGCCCGTGCTCCGCCTGCCCGTCGCGGTCCAGGACGAGGTCCACCCCCTCCACCCCGGCGAGGAGGCCGGCGACCGCGGACACGTCGCCGGGGTCGCGGACGTACACGTGGGCGCACTGGTGGTCGGCCACCGCGAAGGCGCGCGACTCCCACGGGTCCAGGTACTCCATCCCGTGCTGGGTGTGGACCTCCAGCAGCCCGGCCTCCCGCAGCACCCGGTTGACGTGCACGGGCCTGTCCGCGGGGGTGATGCCGTACTCGCTGAGGACCATCACGGCGGTGCCCGAGCGCTCGGCGTCGTCCAACAGGGGCGCCAGGGCCGCGTCCAGGTCGCCCACCGCCCGGCGGGCCTGCTCCGAGCCGGGGCCGTACCGCTGCAGGTCGTAGTCCAGGTGGGGGACGTAGCACAGGGTCAGGTCGGCCCGCGGCATCAGTCTGCGGGTCGCGGCCACGATCCACTCGGTGGAGCGGATCGACGCGGTCGGCCCCCAGTAGTGGAAGAGCGGGAAGGGCCCCAGCTCCGCGGTCAGCTCGTCGTGGAGGGCGGGGGGACGGGTGTAGCAGTCGGGGGACTTGCGCCCGTCGGCGTGGTAGACCGGCCTAGGGGTGACGGTCCAGTCGGTGGTGGCGCCCATGGCGTACCACCAGCACACGTTCGCGGTGCGAAAACCCGGCCGGCGGCGCCGGGCGGTCTCCCACACCTTCTCGCCCTGGACCAGGCGGTTGTGCTGGCGCCACAGGTACACCTCGCCCAGGTCCCGGAAGTACCAGCCGTTGCCGACGGCGCCGTGCCCGGCCGGGGGCAGGCCGGTCAGGAACGTGGACTGGACGGTGCAGGTGACGGCGGGCAGGACGGTCTCCAGCGGGGCCTGCCAGCCCGTCTCGGCCATGGCGCGCAGTCGGGGCGCGTGTCGCAGCAGCCGGGGCGTGAGCCCGACCGCGTTGACGACGAGCAGGCGCGGTTCCTCCGTCGGCATACGGGTGTCCCTTCGTCTCGCGGGGGTCAGAGGACGGTCAGGCCGAGGTCGGTCATGCGGTCGCGGGCCCAGGCCACTTCGGCCGCGATGCCCTCGGTGAGCCCCTTCCCGTCGGTGGGGCGCGACGCCTCGGGCAGCACCGACCAGGTGTAGGTCTCCACCTCCACGTGGTCGGTGCGCGCGCCGCCGGGCCCCAGGAGGTGGCGCAGGGTGTCGGTGAGGTGGTCGGTGGTCCCGCGCAGCGGGGCGGCGGCGGGGGCGTGCAGGGGCACGTGGAAGTGGGTGCGCCAGGGCGCGTCCCCGGGCAGGGGGTCGGCGCCGCCCAGGGCCTCGTGCAGGTCGTCGCGGCCCTCCCGCGCACCGTCCTCGCCGCGGACGCGCGTCTGGTGCAGGAAGCGGTCCTCGGTGAAGGCGGCGAGGGCCTCGCGGGCGGCCGGGTCGGCGGGGTCGGGGACCTCCACGGCCGCCGACGCCTGGGCCTTGACCACGGGCAGGCCCGCGGCGGAGAGCCTGTCCAGGGCCGCCCCCGGTTCCTCGAAGGCCGTCGCGAGGTGACAGGTGTCCAGGCACACGCCCAGGTGCGGCGGCGGGTCCGCCAGGAGCCGGGCCGCGTCACGGGTGGACTCGACGAGGCACCCGGGCTCGGGTTCCAGTCCCACCCGTACCGGGCGCTCCCGCCGCGCCAGGTCCTCCAGCGCCGCGGAGAGCTCGTCCAGGTGCGCGCGGGCGGTGGCGAGGCGGCCGGGGTCCCACGGTGCGCGCCAGGCCAGGGGGAGGGTGGAGACACTGCCCCGCGCGGCGTCGTCGGGGAGCAGCCGTGCCAGCACCCGGGCGCAGTCCACCGTGTAGTCCAGCCTGGCGCGGTCGGTCCAGTCGGGGCCGTACACGGCGTGCTTGACCACGGGCGCGTGGAACCCGGTGTAGGGGAAGGCGTTGAGGGTCACCGTCTCCAGCCCCGCGGCCGCCAGCTCCGCGCGCAGCCGGTCGGTCAGCCCCGGGTCCGCCGCCAGCTCCCGGGCCAGCGGGGCGGGCAGCCACAGCCCCAGGCCGAGCCGGTCCGCGCCCAGGGCCTCCCGCACGCCGCCGCCGTGGACGCGGATCTGTCGCAGGACGCCGTCCAGGTCCTCGGCCGGGTGCACGTTGGTGCAGTAGGCGAGGTGGACGACCGTGCCGTCGGGGTGGCGCAGCCTCACGCGGCGCCTCCGTCCGCACGCTCGCCGCGCAGCACGGAGTTGCCGGAGTAGGTCGCGGTGCGGTCGGCCCCGGGCACGTCGTCCAGCAGCAGGCGACCGCTGCGTCCGTAGAACTCGACGGGGTTGTCCCACAGGACCCGTTCGACGTCCCGGTCGGTGAAGCCCGCGGCGAGCATGGCCTCGCCGGTGCGCAGGGTGGCGAGCGGGTCGCTGCGGCCCCAGTCGGCGGCCGAGTTGACCACCATCCGTTCCGGGCCCCACTCGGACAGGACGCGGACCATGCGCTCCGGGCTCATCTTGGTGTCGGGGTAGATGGAGAAGCCCAGCGTGCACCCCGAGTCGTGCACCATCGCCACGGTGGCCTCGTTGAGGTGGTCCACCAGCACCCGCTCGGCCGGAATGCCGGACTCGGCGACCAGCTGCAGGGTGCGGCGGGTCCCGGCCGCCTTGTCGCGGTGCGGGGTGTGCACCAGGACGGGCAGGCCGAACTCCCCGGCCAGCTCCAGTTGGTGGCGGAAGGCCTTCTCCTCCTCCGAGGTCCGGGAGTCGAAGCCCACCTCCCCGACCGCCACGACGCCGTCCTTGGCCAGGTAGCGGGGGAGGAGGTCCAGCACCCCGTGCAGGCGGGGGTCGTTGGCCTCCTTCGGGTTGAGCGCGATCGCGCAGTGGTGGCGGATCCCGAACCGCTCGGCACGGAAGCGCTCCCAGCCCACGAGGCCGTCGAAGTAGTCGCGGAAGGAACTCACCCCGGTCCGGGGCTGGCCCAGCCAGAACGCCGGCTCCACCAGGGCGCGAACCCCTGCGGCGTGCATCGCCTCGTAGTCGTCGGTGGTCCGCGAGGTCATGTGGACGTGCGGGTCGAAGATGCGCATCACGCCTCCGTTCGTCGGGTGTCCAGGCGGGCGGCCTGGTCGGGAAAGCGCCGCAGCACGAGGTGGACGTCGGCGGGGACCTCCCGGCCCGCCAGCGCCCGTTCCTCGGCGTGGTCGGCGCACATGCGCGCCAGCTCGGCGTCGGCCCGCTCGGGCACTCCGGCCGCCGTCCCCAGCGGCACCCCGGTGAACAGGCACTTGAGGACGCCCTGGCGCCAGGAGTCCGCGTCGAGCAGGGCCGTCGCCGCGCTGGAGGCCGCCGCCGCGATCAGCCGGGTGTCGTTGGTGCGCATCGCGTCGGCCAAGAGTTCGCGCGCCGCGCCGGCCAGCTCCTCCCGGCCGGTGCCGAGCACGTCCAGGCCCCGCAGGACGGCGCGCCGCTCACCCGCGTCACCGTGGTGGTACAGGTCGCGGACCTCCTGGGCGAGCTCCGGCGGGGCCAGGGCCCCGGCCAGCGCGGCCAGCAGCTCCACGCGCACCATGTCCTCCAGGGTCGGCCCGGCCACCCCGTCGGGGTCGCCGGACGGGCCCGGCCCCCGCGCCACGCTCCTGGCCGCGGCGGGGAAGAGCACGGCGATCCGGGCGGGCCGGTCCCGTACCTGCGCGACCCGGGAGGCGAGGGCCTCGCGCGCCGCGGCCGTGCCCAGGAAGGCGTACCTCTCGCTCACACCTCCGCCCTCCGGGCACGGGAGTCGGCCAGCGCCCGGGAGAGCGCGCGGATCGACCGCTCGGCCACCGCGGGGGCGGCGTGCCCGTGGCGGGGCAGCTCCACCGACGCCAGGCCCCGGTAGCCGACCCCCTCCAGGGCGCCCAGGACGCCGGGCAGGTCGATCTCCCCGTCGCCGAACTCCAGGTGCTCGTGGACGCCCGGCCGCATGTCGTCCAGCTGGACGTTGGCGATCAGGGACCCGGCGCGCCGGACGGCGCCCTCGGGGCCGTCCGGTTCGTTGCACACGCCGTGCCCGACGTCGACGGTCAGCCGCAGGCGCGGCGGGTCGCCGAGCCGGCCGCGCAGCTCCAGGGCGTCGGCCACCCGTTCGGCGAACATGCCGGGCTCGGGCTCGAACGCGCAGTCCACACCGTGGTCGTCGGCGGTGGCCAGGACCCGTTCCACGCCCGAGGCCAGCCGGGACCAGCCCTGCGCCCGGCCCACCCCAGCGGGCAGGACGCCCGACCAGAAGGAGACGGCCTCGGCCCCCAGGTCCTCGGCGATGCGCACGGCGCGGCACAGCAGGTCCACACGCCGCCCTGCGCCCTCGTCGGAGACCAGGGTGGGCTCGTGCTTGCGGCGCGGGTCCATCAGGTAGCGGGCGCCGGTCTCCACGACCACCGCCAGGCCCAGCTCGGACAGCCGCCGGCCGATCCGGGCCGTGCGCGCGAAGGCGTCCGGGGCGAAGGGGTCCAGGTGCGGGTGGTCCAGCGTCAGCCCCACCCCCTCGTAGCCGAGGTCGGCGAGGAGGGCGAGCGCGTCGTCCAGCCGGTGGTCCCGGAAGCCGTTGGTGCCGTATCCGAACCTCACGTGAACGACACCGCCTCGGACGCCCGCGCCGCCACGGGCGCTCCGAGGACGAGCGCGCACGCGGTGCCCGGCGCGCCGTGCCCGGCCAGCAGGGCCGCCTGGAGCGGGATCATGCCCCGGATCCCCTCGCCCGTCGCCGCACGCGCGTTGCGCGCCTCGGGCTCGACCAGCGCCCGGACCTGGGCGGAGCCCACCCTCACCGCGAAGAGCCCCGCGAGCGCCCCCGCCAGGACCCTCTCCGCGGCTCCGCCCGGCGCACGACCGCGGGCGGGCGCGGCGGCGAGCGCGGCGCCGGCCAGGGTGCACAGCAGCGACCCCGCCGCGACGGAGGGCCGCGTCCCGTGCACCTCGCCCCGGCTCAGGGCGGTCACCCCGAGCGTGTGGACGGCCAGCGCCAGCGCGGGCCTGCCCGCGTCGGCGGGGCGCGCACCCGCGCCCAGCAGCACGTCCAGCCCCCGGGCCGCCGCCATGCCCAGCGGGGCCAGCGGGGTCTGCTTGAGGAGGAGGTCGTAGCCCCACACGGTGGCGGCCAGGGCCGTGGCCACCCCCGCGGCCCGGCGTCCGCCCGCCGCCGCGGCCAGGCCCACGCCCGTGACGGTCAGCCCCGAGGCGACGGCCAGGGCCTCGCCGGGGAGAACGGCCCCGGAGGGGATGGGGCGTTCGGGGCGCTCGACCGCGTCCACCTCCCGGTCGGCGTAGTCGTTGAGGGCCATGCCCGCCCAGTACAGGCAGACCGAGGCCGTGGGCAGCGCCCAGGCCCCGGGGCCGCGCAGGCCCCCAGCCGCAGCGGCGCCGGCCAGGGTGTCACCGGGGACGCTCAGCGCCGCGGGCAGGCGCACCAGCCTCGCCAGGTCGCGTGCTCTCATTCGGTCTCCTCCGCCGGTGCGGCGCACCAGGACGTCAGGGCCCGCCACTGTTCGGCGAGGCCGTGTTCGCGGGTGCCCACGGGGTCCTTGAAGAAGAACGCCAGCTCCGGCACGGGGCCGGTCCGGCCCTGCCGGTGGGCGTGGGCGGCCAGCCGCGCCAGGTCCAGCACCAGGGGCGCCGCCAGCGCGGAGTCGTAGCCCGACCAGGTGAACTGCAGGGACATCCGCGCCCCCAGGAACCCCTCGAACGAGACGTGGTCCCAGGCGACCTTGGCGTCCCCCAGGTCGGGGACGTAGTCGATGTGCAGGGGCCCGTCCGGCCCGTGGCCGAGCATGTGCTCCAGCCCCCGGGCCTTGGACGCGAGCTTGCTCTCGGCGTTGGCCGGGTCGGCCAGGGTGGCGCCGTCGCCGCCGCCGAGCAGGTTGACCGACGACCACGAGCGCACGTGCAGCGCCCGGGCGGCGAACATCGGCGCGAGCGCGCTCTTGACCAGGGTCTCCCCGGTCTTGCCGTCGGACCCGGCCCACGGCGCGCCCGAGCGGTCGGCGAGCCGCGCCAGGGCGGGCAGCCGGGGGCCGGTGTTGGGCGTGAACTCCACGAACGCGCAGCCCGCGCGCAGGGCCGCGTACGCGTACGCGGAGCTGGCCGGGATCCGCGCGGTCCCGGCGTCCAGGGCCGCCTCCAGCGCGTCGGCGTCGGTGTGTTCGGCGTACGCGCCGGGCCGGGGCTCGGTGCTGGACAGGTCCACCACCACGACGCGTTCGAGCGCCTCCCGCTCGGAGAACCCCCGCAGGTCCGCCTCCAGGCGGTCCACGTCCCCGCGCCGGACCCCGCCGGAGACGTCGTCCAGGCCCCGGCGCAGACCGCGCTCGGTCCGGTCCAGCCCGTCGGCGAAGGCCGGCGGCAGGTGGGCGGGCAGCACCCCCGCACGGGCCAGCCGCTCGGCGCTCTCGCACAGGCCGACCTCGGACACGTCGTGGCCGCCGAAGACCAGGTCGCCGATCCCGGGCAGGCGCGCCCCGGCGAATTCGGGCCGCTCGGTCACGCACCCTGTTCGCCCGGAGGCGCCGGACCGCACCGCCAGGGCCCCCAGGACGGCGGTGGTCGCCACCGACCCCCGTGCCCCGATCAGCCATACTCCGACTCGCGTCAACGCATGCTCCCTTCTCCGTGCCTTCGAGCGTTCGGGGAACGGTGTGGTCACCGGTCGCCGCTGTCCGCGCCGCCCTCCTCGGGCGCGCCGCCGCCCTCGCCGGGCTGCGCGCCGTCGGGGCCGAGCGCGCCGCTGCCGGGCGCCGCGGGCAGGTACAGGTGGACGTGGCCGTGGCCGGACTCCACACTGACCGTGTCCAGCTGGGTGGCCGCCACCGACCAGCCGCGGACCGCCTGGGTGCGCAGGTCCCCGGCCAGCTCCAGCAGCTCGGTCCGCTGCGCGTCCTGCGCGCGCTCCGCGCTGGAGTAGGCCACGACCGCGGAACCCAGCAGGTCCACGGAGTTGGACAGCCCCGCGTACGCGACGTTGTGGCCGGTGTTCCCGGAGGGGGCGTCCTCGAAGTGCCCGGCCGCGTCGTGGACGGTGGTCAGCCAGGAGTCGACCTCCCCGTCGTCGGGGGCGTCCCCGGCAGGGGTGGAACCGTCGGGCGGGACGGCCGCGTCCAGGCTCTCCACCACGGGCACCAGCGCCTCGTGCGCGGCTCCGGCACGCTCGACGAGCAGGTCGACCTGCGCGCGGTCGCGCTCCTGAGCGGAGGCCTGGAGCTCGGCGACGCGCGCCGGGTCGGGGGCGGTGCGGTCGTCTCCGGTGAAGGAGAGGACGAGGACGGCGACCAGGGCGGCGACCACCAGGACGGACCCGGCGGTCAGCCCCCAGGTGAGCTTGGGCGAGGGGCTCCCGGCCGCCTCGCGGTGCGTGTCGGGGGAGGAGCGGTCCTTCTTGGCGGACACCGTGGCACCTTCTTCTCGTCGTACGTGTGGGCCCGGCGCCGCGACGTCGTGGTTCTCGCCGTCGGGGCGCCGCCGCGGGGGTGGCGGGGCCGGCCGGAACCGGCCCCGCCGTGGTCACGGGGCCTCCGGCGGACGCTCGTCCCAGGGGGCGGCGTCCGCCGGAGGCGTCCCGTCACTCGTCGTCGATGAGGGGACGCAGCCTGTCGGCCAGCTCCAGCAGCTCCTCCCTGGCGCCGTCGTCGGCGACCGCCTCGGCAACCTCGACGAACCGGTCCAGGGCGTGCGCGGCCTGCCCGGTGCGGCCGACGTTCAGGTGGTGTTCGGCCAGTTCCAGCTGCGGGACCAGCCGGCGCGCCTCGGACCTGGTCAGCGCGCCGTCGCCCTCCAGGGCGTCGATGCGCTCGTGGACCTCGGCGAACGTGACCGGTTCGACCGCGTCCAGTTCCTGGACCAGGACGTCGCGGAAGAGCACCCGGTCGGCCTCGCCGTGGTTCTGCAGCCCGATGTGGCCCGAGGACAGGTCACGTGCCGGGTCGGTGCTCTCGAACTCGTTCACCAGCTCCCCGTTGATCCACACGCGGATCACCGGGTCGGCCACCTCGATCTCCATCTCGTTCCACTCGCCGACCCGCGCGGGGTGGGAGTCGGCCGCCCGGAAGCCGTAGACGGCGCCGGTCCGGTGGACCGGGTCGCCGTCGGGCGCCCCGTAGCCGTCGATCTGGATCTCGTAGCCCTCCTCGACGGCGACCCAGGGGTCGTCCCCGGGGTCGGGGAAGCCGACGAAGACACCGGAGTTGTCCGTCTCCTCGGAGGCGAGGAAGTCCAGCTTCAGCCGGTAGGACTCCATCTCCGTCTCGTGCCGCAGCAGCCCCATGCCGCCCCGGGTCTCCAGGGCGCAGCCGTCGCCGTCGTCGACGACGTCGAAGCCGCCCGGGCCCGCCATGGTCCACCCGTCGAGCGACGCGCCGTCCCACAGGGGGGTGTAGCCGTCCTCGGCCTCGGGCGGGGCGCACTCCGGCGGCTCGGCGCCGCCCGCCTCGACCGTGACGGTGGCGGCGCCGGAGGCGCCGGTGGTGCCGTCGCCGTCGGTGGCCACGGCGCTGACCTCGTACTCGCCCGCGGCCGCACCCTGCCAGGCCGCCGTGTAGGGGCCCTCGGTCACCGTGGCGACGACCTCGCCGTCCACGAGGAAGTCCACCTTCTCCACACCGGCCCCGGCGTGGTCGGTGACCTCGGCGGAGAGGGGGACGTCCTCGCCCTCCTCGAAGACCGCCCCGTCCTGCGGGCTGGTCAGCTCGGTCCGGGGGCCGTGCCCCCCGTGGCCGTCCAGGACCGCCTCGAAGTAGTTGAGGTTGAACAGGCCGTCCTCTGCGGAGGTGTCCTCCCCGGTGAAGACCAGGTACAGCGTGAAGGTCTCCCCGGGATCGGTGATGTCCATGGTCACGTCGGTCCACTCCTGCCAACCGCCGGTGGAGGGCACGTCGGCGCTGCCGAGCAGTTCGCCGTCGGGGGCGTTCATGCGCGCCTCGATCGCTCCGCCCGCCCCCGCGGAGGCGACCCGGAACTCCATCTGCCCGACCCCGGTCAGGTTGGTCGTGTCGTAGGCCGTCCAGTCGCCGTGGCCGATGTGGCTGACGTTGACCAGGCCGCCCTCGGCGTCCTCGGTGGGCTCGGTCCGGACCCCCTCGCTGTCGGTGAAGTACTGGGCCTGCGTCCGTGCGGGCTTGAGCGTGATCCCGTCGCTTCCGGTGAGGGCGGGCGCCCCGTCCCCGCCGGAGTCGGTGTACTCGGCCTGCAACGCCCAGAAGATGTTCATGTCGTGCCCGTGGCCGCCGTCGACCTCGGTGAGGCTGACGTCCTCGCAGCTGTCGTACTGGGTCCACGGGTGGGCGTGCCGGTCGTGGCCGAGCGAGGCCGTGACCGCGACGTCGCCGCAGTCGACGCCCGCGCCGACCGAGCCGTCCTCGGCGTCCTCCACGTCCACGGTGAAGGGGATCTCGTCACCCCAGTGGAAGAACTGGCCGTCCTGCGGGGTCCGGAAGGAGACGTCGGGCGCGGTGTTGCCCGCGGTGACGGTCGTGGTGGCCGTCCCCGTGCGTCCCTCGCCGTCGGTCGCGGTGAGGACGACCGTGTACTGGCCCGCCTCCTCGAAGGTGTGGGTGGGCGAGACCTCGGTCGAGGTCGCGCCGTCGCCGAACGACCACGCGTACTCCATGGGCAGGCCGCCGGGGTGGTGGGAGCCCTCCGCGGAGAACTCCACCTCCAGCGGGGCCGGTCCCGAGGTCGTGGAGGCGCTGATGTCGGCGACCGGGGTGGTCCCGCCGCCGGTGTAGTCGATGCGCGACAGCGCCGAGTCGTCGGCTCCGCCGAAGTACCCGGACCCGTACTCCAGCACGTACAGGGAGCCGTCCGGGCCGAACTCCATGTCCATGGGGTTGGCCAGGCTGATGTCGGGGACGGTCTCGGTGATGTCCAGGACGTCGCCGTCGTCGCCCAGGTGCACCTGCTTGATCCAGTCGCGGTCCCACTCGTAGAACAGCGGGATGCCGTCGTAGTACTCGGGCCACTTGGTGTCCGACTCCAGCTCGGGGTCGAACCGGTAGGCCGGGCCGCCCATCGGGGCGCCGCCGCCCGTGCCCAGCTGCGGGAACTCCTCCGACTCCTCGTAGCTGTACCAGATCGAGGCGGGGGTGACCGGGGGCAGCTCCTCCAGGCCGGTGTTGCGCGGGGAGTCGTTCACCGGCGCGGCGCAGTCGAACTCCTCGCCGGAGGTCCCCGACGCGAAGTCGTGGTCGACGAACGCGCTGTTGTCGCCGATGCAGTAGGGCCAGCCGATGTTGGCGGGCTCGGAGATCGCGTGCCAGGAGACCGTGTTCTGCGGTCCCCGGTCCGGGTCGGGCTCGTTGGCGTCGGGGCCGTAGTCGCCCAGGTAGACGGTGCCGTCCTCCTCGTCCACCGTGAACCGGAACGGGTTGCGCAGGCCCATGGCGTAGATCTCGGGCCGGGTCTGCTCGCCGCTGTACTCCTCCGGCGGGAAGAGGTTGCCCTCGGGGATCTCGTAGCCGCCGTCGTCGGTGGGCGCGATCCGCAGCAGCTTGCCGCGCAGGTCGTTGGTGTTGGCCGAGCTGCGCTGGGCGTCGAAGGCGGGGTTGCGCGACTCGCGCTCGTCGATGGGCGTGTAGCCGTCCGACCCGAACGCGCTGGTGTCGTCGCCGGTGGCCAGGTAGAGGTTGCCCTCGGAGTCGAAGTCGATGTGGCCGCCGACGTGGCAGCACATGCCCCGGTCGGTCCCGACCTCCAGCAGGACCTGCTCGCTGTCCAGCTCCAGGGCGGGGGAGTCCCCGTCCGCGAACTGGAAGCGGGAGAGGTTGTTGTGGCCCTCGTAGGGCTCGAAGTCCTCCGGCGAGCCGTCCGCGGGCGCCTCACCCGGCGGGATGCCCTCGATCACGGGCGCGTAGTACAGGTACACCCACCCGTTCTCCTCGAAGTCCGGATCCAGGGCGATGCCCTGCAGCCCGTCCTCGTCGTGGTTGTACACCGGCACCTGGGCGATCAGCTCGGTGGTGTAGGTGTCCGGGGACCACAGCCGCACCTCGCCGTCGCGGGTGATGTGCATGACGCGGCCGTCGGGCAGGACCGCCAGGCCCATGGGCTCGCCCACGGCGCCCTCACCCTGCGCGAGGGTGACCTTCTCGAAGTTGTCCCACTGCGTGGCGCCGCAGTCGCCCTCGGCGGCCCCGGCCGCCCACCGCAGTCCGCCGAGCAGGTGCTCGGTGAACTCCGGCTCGGAGTAGGACTCGACGGTGTGGCCGCCGCCGGTGTACCAGGACCTGCCGCCGTCGTAGGCCTGACACCAGGCGATCGGGTGGTCCCATCCCATCTGGCCCCCCGGATCGACCTGGTCCGCGTAGGAGTCCTCGTCGAGTCCGGCCAGGACGTGCACGTCGCCGCGGGGGGACAGGTCGAAGTCGTACCACTCGTCGCGGCGCTCCCAGCTGGCCGGGAGGTGCTCGGTGGAGGGGTGGACCCTGTCGTTGACCACGACCCGGGCGTCCTGCGTGCCCGGCGGGTGGCTGGAGAAGTAGCCGCCGACGAGGTCGCCGTACCACTCCCAGTCGTAGTGGGTGTCGGAGGCGGAGTGGACGCCGACGAAGCCGCCCCCGTCCTGGACGTAGCGCTCGAAGGCGCCCTGCTGGTCCTCGTCGAGCACGTCGCCCGTGGTGGAGAGCCAGATCACCGCGTCGTAGGCGGCCAGGTCCTCGTCGTTGAACACCGAGGAGTCCTCGGTGTGCTCGGTGCTGAAGCCGTGCTCCTCGCCGAGCGCCTCGACGAGCGCGACGCCGTGGGGGATCGAGTCGTGCCGGAAGCCGGTGGTCTTGGAGAAGATCAGGGTGGAGAACGCGTCCTCGCCGGTCTCTTCCGCGTGCGCGACCGGCGCGGTCATGGTCAGCGCCATGGTGACGCCGGCCGCGAGCGCGCCCAGTGTCAGCAGGGGTCTCTTCTTCATACGGAACCTCACCTGGGGGTGGGAGCGAATCGATGAGTCCGTGCGGCGTGCCGGCGCCGACGGCAGGGGCGGCCCGGCGGTCGCGCGGCCCGGTGGGGGCCGTGTGGCTGTGACCGGTGGGCTGACGGGGAGTTCCTGCTATCAGGTGCGGGAAGCGGGGGTGTGCCGCCTCATCGGCCTCAGCCCATACCGGCTCCTTTCCTCGCAGACCTCATCGTGGTCGGGCGGCGCGGTGGCCGGGCGTCGGCGGCCCGGTCCGCCGGCGCCCCGTCCACGTCGTGGAGGGCAGGACCGGCGGGTGGCCCCCGCCGGACTCCGCTTGGTGCAGGGGGTACAGCTCTTCGTGACCGGTGGAGGCCATGCCGACGGTCCGGAGACACCACATCACCCGGACCTGTGATCTGCCTCACCCAGCTGCCTCGAACCGTACGTCGGTCTTATGTCGATCGTCAAGCAGAAGTTGTCGGTGCAGGTCGCAATAGGTGGGTCCCGCTCATCCGATAGAGGAGGCGCCCGGGGATCGGCGGCGTGTGCGTCCACGCCTTCGCGAAGGCGCCCGCGGCACGACCCGGACGCCGGTGTCCGACAGGCGGTCCCGGCCCGCCTCGCTCCTTCGCTCCGGGGAAGGCGGGTGCGCACCGGTGACGGGACGGAGCGGCGTGTGCCCGTACCGGCCCGGACGGCGGAGGGGCGGCGGACGGGCGTGAGCGGACCGCGGCCGGGGGACGGGCGCGAGGCGCGCGGCCCCGCCGCCGTGGTCCCTCCGCCGGTTCCGGCCACCGTGGCCGGACGGTCCCGGGGATCAGGCGGCGGGGACCGTGCGCAGGAAGTCCCGTACGGCCAGGGCGTAGCCCGACGGGTCGTCGCGGTGCACCCAGTGCCCGCATCCCGGCAGCACCCGCAGCCGGGTGCCGGGCCGGCGCTCGGCCATCTCCCCGGCCTGCCGGGCCGACAGCAGCGGGCTCAGGCCGCCGCGGAGGAGCAGGGCGGGACAGGCGGAGCCCAGCCAGTCGGTCCAGAAGTCCCCGGTGTTGCCGCGCTGGGCGGCCAGCATGTCCCGGTGGTCGAACCGCAGGCGCCAGACCCCGTCGTGCTCGTGGGCGCTCTCCATGAAGTACCCGAGCGCGGGCACGCCCTCGCGGGTGAGGAACTCCGCCAGCGCCTCCCGGCTCGGGAAGGCCGTCGGCCACCCGGTGGTGTCGAACACCGGGTTCTCGACCTCGGAGGCGTCCGTGACGGCCCCGATGTCCTCGACCACCAGGGCGCGCACCAGTCCGGGGCGGCGTGCCGCCAGCTGGTAGGCGGTCACCCCGCCGAGGGAGTGGCCGAGGACGATCGCCGGGCCGGCGCCGAGGTGTTCCAGGAACGCGGCCGCGTCCCCGACGAAGGCGTCGCGGCCGAGGTCGCCGCCGTGCTCGGAGAGCCCGTGGCCGCGCTGGTCGAGGGCGACGACCCGGAAGTCCGGGGCCAGGTACGGCGCGAGGCCGGTGAAGGAGGCGGCGCGGCCGAACGTCCCGTGCAGGGCGACCAGCGGGACGCCGTCCCCGCCGAAGTCGAGGTAGCTGAAGGCGCGCCCGTTCAGGGTGACGGGGGTCTGGGCGGTCACGGGGCCTCCGGTTCCTCGGGTCGGGGCGTGCGGTCCCGGCGGAGGACCGGGGAGGTCCGGCCGGGGCCCGGGACCGTCGGCCCTCACGCTACAGGGCGGTTCCGGGCCGCCGCCGCATTCCGGAGCCGGGGCGCTGCGCGCACCGGCGCCCCGGTCGGCGCGGCCCGGGGTACGGCCGGGCGCGGACCCCGGCCCGGCGGGGTCCCGTCAGGCCGCCGTCGACCGGAGCCCCCGGCCCGTCAGCCGAGGGCGCCGCTGACGGAGGAGGCGATCACACCGCCGTCCACCAGCAGGTCGGCGCCGGAGACGAACCCGGCGGACGGGCCGAGCAGGAACTCCGCCGCGGCCGCGATGTCGGCGGGGGTGCCCACCCGTCGGGCGTTGGAGGCCTCCACCATCGCCCGCATGCTCCGCCCGTGCTCGCCGTTCAGCTCACCGCGGCCCATGGGCGTGGAGACCACTCCGGGGCTGATGCTGTTGACCCGGGCCCCCTTGGCGCCCCAGACGACGCTGGCGCCCTGCACCCGCAGCCGGTTGGCACGCTTGGCGAACGCGTAGGCCCGCCCGGAGTCGGGGAAGCGGTCCCGCGCGGCGACCGGCAGGGACAGCAGGCGGTCGGCCGGCGCGGAGGCGAGCTGGACCGCCTCCTGCGGCGACAGCTCCACCGGGCCGTAGGAGGCCATGCTGGAGATGACCAGGCCGGCCCCGCCCGGGGCGACGGCCTCGGCGAACTCCTCCAGCACGAGGGCCACGCCGAGCAGGTCCACCGCCAGGATCGCCGGAACGGGGGCCTGGACCGGGGACACCCCGGCGGTGTGCACGACCTTGCGCACCGCGCCCGACCCGGCGGCGGCGCGCGCCAGTCCGGCGACGGAGCCCCGGTCGGCGACGTCGACCGTCCGCCCCGCCACGTCGTAGCCCTGGCCCGCCAGCCGTTCGGCGACCGCCGACAAGAGCTCCTCGTCGCGGTCGGCGAGCAGCAGGCGCGTCCCCGCCCCGATCCTCGCGGCGATCGCCTCGCCCATGCCGCCCGCTCCGATGACCACGGTCACGTCGTCGGCCATACCGCCCTCCTTCTCCGCGCGCGGTGGGCGCTGCGCTCCCCGCGTCACGGCGTTCGTCGGTTCCGTGACGACCTTCGTACCATCCGCGGTTCCGGGGCCGCGCCGGGGCCCGTTGCCGTTCCCGGCCCGGGGCCGCCGACCGGACGCGCGCGGGGGAGGGGCCTGTCGCGCCCACCGCGCAGGCGGCGGCGGACCCGGGGAGCTGCGCCCGCCGACGGTTCAGGCCGAACCGCTCGCGACCAGCCGCCTCCGGTACTCGTGCGCCTCGGCCACCAGCGCGTCGAGCGACTGCCGCTTGCGCACCAGGTCGCCGGTCTCCCCGGTGATCCGGGCACGCTCCAGCTCCATGCGCCGCATCGCGCTGTCGAAGGCCTCCTCGCCGGGCGTCTCGGCGCAGGGCAGCACTTCGGCGATCACCCGGCTGGGGACGGAGGAGGCGCCCCTGCAGGCGCACTCCTACGCGGAGGCGGCCCGGCGCGCCGTGCGGAAGCCGCCGCCTCCGCGGGTCCGCCGCACGGGGCGGCCCCGGAGCCGATTCCCCCGAACACCCGCCGTGCGACTACGCACCGTGACAGCATCGGGGCATGAGTGAAACCGTACGCACCGTCGCGCTCCTCCGCCACGGCAAGGCCGAGTGGAACGACGGGGACGACCACGAACGCCCGCTCGCGGAACGGGGGAGGAAGGACGCCCCGGTCGCCGGGAGGTGGCTGGCCGGCTCGGGCCTCCTGCCCGACCTCGTCCTGTGCTCGACGGCCGTGCGCTGCCGGGAGACCTGGAAGCTCGCCGCCGCCGAACTCCCGCAGCGCCCCAGGACCGTCTACGAGGACCGGCTCTACGAGGCGTCGGCGGGCGAGCTGACCGCCCTGCTCGGCGAGGTCGACGACGGGGTCGCGCACCTGCTGGTCGTCGGCCACAACCCGGGCGTGCACGCCCTGGCCGACGCGCTCGCCGGTGAGGCCGAGGGCGACCTGCTCCCCAGGATGAACCGCTCCGGGTTCCCGACGTCCGCGATTGCGGTGCTGAGCTTCACCGGGAGCTGGAAGGGCGTGGAGCACGGCGTCGCGAGGCTGTCCGCCTTCTGGACCCCGCACGCCTGACGGCCCGGCCCGCGGGGTCCCGGCTCGCCCGGCCGTCCCCGCGCCCGCCCGGTCCGGGGTCCGGGGGCGGACACGCCCGGACCGGGGCGGGGAGGCTCAGGAGCCCTCGGCGGGTACCGTCGCGGCGTAGCGGGCGGCGAGGGTGTGGAAGGCCTCCTTCGGCTCCCAGTGGCCGTCGTCGGGGGACAGCCCCGACTCCAGCGGCGGCGGGCGCACGATCCCGAAGCTCGCCATGTCCAGGTCGCGGGCGGGGTCGGGGGAGTAGCGGCAGTCCCCCTCGACGAACATGCACACGAACGCGCCCATCACGTCCTCGGTCTCGTACACGTCCAGCAGTTCGCCGATGACCTCGGCCTGGACGCGTTCGTCCCGGACGTGGCCGCCCGTGACCCGGCGGTCGTCCAGGTCGTCCCAGTCCATGACGTCGCCGCCCGACCCGCCCTGGTACCGCGCCGCCTCGTAGGAGCAGCAGCCGAACTCGGTGACCAGGACCGGCTTGCCCGTCGCCCGCAGCCGCCGCAGCCCCTGCCGGTAGGTGGCGCGGGTCAGGACGTCCAGGTAGTAGTCCACCCCGATGACGTCGAACGGGGTCCAGTCCACGCTCTCCCAGGTTCCCGATCCGTAGGTGAGCGGTCCGCCGAACCGGGCCCGGGCGGTGGCGGCCAGCTCGCCCAGGAAGCGGTTGAGGCGGTGGTTGAACAGCGGGAACAGCGGGGACAGCAGGCCGAGCGACCTGGTGCGCGCGTCGAAGTCGCGGCCGGGGACGATGCCCCGCACGAACATGCTGAGCTCGCACCCCACGTTGACGCCGACCCGCTCCGGGTGCTCTTCGCGCAGCCGCTCGGAGAACTCCGCCGTCCGCGCGAGGCGGGCGAGGGCCTCCTCCCGGCCGCCTTCGACCAGCCGGGGCTGGACCCACACGTACAGCCCGCGGGCCAGGGCGAGGCGGGCGGCCTCCTCCAGCCGTCCCAGGTCCTCCCCGAAGACGGTCACCGCCGTGCAGTGCAGGTCCTCGCGGATCACCCGCATCTCCTCGTCCACCACGTCGGGACGCCACCGGGGGCGCGAGTGCTGCCCCGGCCGGTAACTGGAGCCGACGTCGTACAGGACGCCCTTCTGCCCGAGCTCGCGTCGGGGCCCGGGCACGGCGTCCGGTGCGGCAGCGGCGAGGTCGGGTCGCCGGCTCCGGAGCGAGGTCACGGCCCAGACGGCGGCCAGCGCGGGCCCGAACACCAGCAGCACCTCCCACAGGCCGACCGCCTGGAGCAGGCGCAGGTCGAGCGCGGTGTACACGAGTCCTCCGGCGGCCAGGGCCGTGCGCGTCGCGAGCACCGTCCACACCTCGCCGGCGGTCATGCGCAGGACCCCGGTGAACACCCCCAGGAGGAACAGGTGGACCGCGTTCGCGTACGCGCCGGCGACCAGAGCGGCCGACACGGCGAACAGCGCGGCCTGGAGCAGGAGGGCCGCCCAGGGGGAGAACCGCTCGCCCAGGACCTTCTGCGCGTAGCCGCGGAACACCAGTTCCTCGGGCAGCAGCTGCGCCAGCACGAGAAGCGGGAGCACGACGGCCAGGGCCGGGACGGCACGGGCCGCGGCGCCGGGATCGACGGAGGCCGCGCCCGCCGCCACCGCGGCCACCAGGAACAGCGCGGTGGCGAGCAGCGTCGCCAGCAGGGCGGCCAGGGGCATGGCCCAGCCCCTCGGGTACCGGCCCAGGCCGAACGCGGCCAGGGGGCGGCGGTCCAGGAAGCGGGCGGCGGCCCACACCAGGGGCACGGTCCCGGCCACGGTGAAGGCGGCGCGCACGGCCAGGGCGAGCGGCGCCTCCGCCGGGGCGTCCGGGCCCGGGAACAGGACGGCGGAGGCGGCGGCGAGGGCCCCGATCCCGGTCGCGGCCACCGCGACGACGGCCGTCCTCATCAGGGGCGACGTCCGAGGCGGGGGCTCCGGCGGGGCGGGGGCCGCAACCCCCTCGGCCGGGGGCTCCTGCCCGGGCCGGGCCCTCCGCTCAGGCGGGGGTGTCTGTTCGGGCATGGGGGCCTCCCCGAGGTAAACTCCGTACACCGTTCGACTTATCGAACAGTGTACGGAGTTCTCGGGAGGAGACAACGGTGGCGACCGCCGACGACCCCACGACCACCCTCGGGCTGCTGTGGGACGGGCCGGCGCGGCCCCGGCGGGGGCCCCGGCACCACCTCACCGTCGACGCCCTCGTCGGAGCCGCCCTGGAGATCGCGGAGCAGGAGGGCGTCGACGCCCTGTCCATGCGCGGTCTCGCGGCCAGGCTCGGCGTGGGAGCGGCCACCCTGTACACCTACGTCCCCGACAAGTCGGCCCTGATCGCCCTCATGGTGGACACGATGATCGGCGAGGCGCCGCTGCCGCACACCCGCCCGGGGGACTGGCGGGAGCGCGTCGAGGCGTGGGCGCGCGCGACCCTGCGCGCGTACCGCGAACACCCCTGGCTCGTCCGGCTGACGGACGCCGCGCAGCCCGTCGGCCCCCACGCCTTCGCCTGGACCGACTCCGCGCTCCGGGTCTTCGACGGCACCGGCCTGACCGGCCACGAGGCGCTCACGGTCGTCGAGGCCGTCGACGGCTACACCCGCGGCCACGTCGCGAAGGCGGTCGGGGCCGACCGGGCCGCGCGGTGGACCACCCCCGACGGACGCACGTGGGACACGGTGCAGGACGCCTTCCTGGAGGCGCACGCGGAGCCCGGCCGCTACCCGGCGATCGAGCGCCTCACCGGAGCCCCCGGTACCGAGGAGGTGTTCGAGGCGGGGCTCGCCTGGCTCCTGGACGGCGTCGCACAGAGGATCAGGGAGCGCGCCGCCGGGTAGCCGCGCGGTGCTCCGCCAGCAGGCCGGGCGAGAGCAGGTGGGACAGGCGCGCCCGCTCCAGCCGGTCGACCAGGCCCGAGCGCGTGGTGCCCAGGGACAGGGCCGCCCGGTCCAGCTCCCAGCCGGCCTCCCCGAGCACCCGGAGCAGTCGGCCGCGGCGGCTCTGGGCGGGGGAGAGCCGGAGCGACTTGAGGTAGGCGACGCGGCCGTGCCGGTCCGCGACGACCTCCCCGACATGGTCGACGCCCCCGCGGGCGAAGGCCGGGACGAGCCACCTCACCGTGAACGGGCGCTCCCGGGGGTCCGGCGTCCCGCCGGATCGCGGACAACTCCTCTCCCCGCGAACTGCCACGGACCGGGAAGGAGCCCACGGCGTCTGGGGCCGGCGCCACACCCCCTCACCGGTCGTGGGCGGCCCAGTACCCCTCCAGCTCCGTGCCGAGCCGTTCGGCGGCCTGCATGGGAAGGGAGTGGGTGGTGTCCGGCCAGACGGTGACGGGGTCCAGCCCCAGGGCCCGGGCGCGGTCCGCGGCCTCCCGGCCGCCCGCCAGGGACCTGTCGGCGGCCAGGTCGACCCGCACCGGCACGGACAGCGACCGCCACTCCCCGTCGGTGAGCGTCCGGGGCGTCAGGGAGGCGGCGGAGTAGTGCCGCGACCCCTCGTCGATCATCACCGACATCGGCGTGCGCTCGCGGACCTCCTCGACCGAGACGCCCCCGATCCCCGCCAGCGCGCGGTCCTTCCACGACTGCGGCCCCGGCAGGAAGAGCAGCACCGACCACAGGTAGGTCGAGGCGGGCAGCCCGTGCAGCACCATCACCGGTTCGAGCAGGGTCAGGGAGGCCACGCGGCCGGGGTGGGCGAGGGCGTGGGCGGTCGCGATCGCCCCGCCGAAGGAGTGCCCGACCACGTGCGCCCGTTCGAGGCCGAGCCCCGCGAGGGCCTGCTCCACCCAGGCGGCCTGGTCGTCGAACGAGGAGAAGGGCACCGACTGGGTCGACATGCCCGCGTCGCCGACCGCGTCCATGGCGTAGACGGTGCGCCGGCCGATCCAGTGGGCGAGGTTCTCGCCCCACATCGGCGCGCCGGAGCGGATCCCCGGCAGGAGCACCACCGGCAGCCCGCCCTCCGCCCCGTCGTCCGGGGCGGCCCACTCGTACACCCGCACGGAGCCGTACCCGGTGGCGACGTCGTGGGTGCGGGTCGGCGCGGGCAGGGCCGCCATCACGTCGTCGTAGGCGGCCCGGTAGGACTCGAACCCCTCGCGGCCGAGCCAGTGGCCCACCTCCGGTTCGGGCGCCGCGACCGAGGCGGCCTTGTCCACCACCAGCCACGCCACCACCAGGGCAGCCAGGACCTGCAGCACGCGGCGGCGCCGGGTCCGGCGCTCGGGCCTGTCACTCATGGGAACCCCCGGAAATACAGTCGTATTGGACCGAGTCCCGAGTGTACACCCCGGCAATACGTTCGTATTGTCCTTGGTTATGATGGCGGCATGGACAGCTCCGGGCCGGACGAACGAAGGACCGCCATCATCCGGGCGGTGTGGCACGTGATCGCGGAGAGCGGCATGGGCGCGGTGTCCATCCGCAACGTGGCCTCGGCCGCGGGGGCGTCGGTCGGGCGGATCCAGTACTGGTTCCCGAGCAAGGACGAACTCCTGCGGGCCGGCCTGGAGGAGATGCTCTCGGAGGCCGCGCGGCTCCACGCCGAGGCCACCCGCGGCGCCGACGACCGCGAGGCGCTGTGGCGGCTGGTCGGCCATTCCGTTCCCCGGGCGGAGTCGGACCGGGCCGGGGTCTCGGTGTTCCACCAGTACGTCGCCGCCGGTTTCCACCACCCGGAGCTGGCGCGCGTGCTGGCCGGGGCCAAGGACGGGGCGGAGGCCGAAGCGGCCCGGCTGCTCGCCGGGATCTCCCCCGGCCTCGCCGACCCCCGCGCGGCGGCCCGGTCGCTGATCGCCACCGCCGACGGCCTGTCCATGCGCGTGCTGATCGGCGGCCTCTCCGCGCCGGAGGCCGAGGAGGCACTGCGGGCCGAACTGGACAGGGTCCTGTCGTGAGCGGCGGGGGTCGTACCGGTTTCCGTGTGACGCGCCGGGTGGTCCGCGGGGTCTCCCCGCTGGGCGGCGATGACTCCCCCCGTCATTCACATTTCTCTTATGTCGGAAAAAAGCGACACGGGTTCCATGAATGGCGTTGACGGGTGTTATCGGGGTGCTTTTCGGTTGGGGGTATTCTTGCTGGATTCCAGGGCATCGCCCCTGTTCGGACGCTCCATGGTTGTTTCGGTCGCCCCGGGGGTGGTCCGGAAACACCATTGTGTTGACAAAGCCGACGATGGCGGAAGATGATCGCTCGACAAGGGACGCGCATCTGATATTTCTCCGTCCGGACTCCTCTTCTCCTGGATTCCCGGTACGTTCTCCACCGCGGTCCCTCGTCCCTTTCGTGTCGTCTGGAGATGGGGGAGCACCGTGGCGCACACCGGCGACGGCGGGGCAACCGGGGCCGTCGGCGAGCCGCTGCTCGTCGCGGCCGGGGCGGCCGACCTCGCGCTCGACCGCCTGGGCGCGGCCCTGCGGCGGACGAGGTCGCTGCTGGGCCGGTCCGACCTGGCCGACCTCGCCCGGGACGGCCGGGACGACCTGCGGGAGCGGGGACGGCTCGCCCTGCAGAGGTACGGGCGGACGCCCGAGTGCCACATGGAGGTGCTCGCACGGCGGGTCGCCTCCCGCACCGGACAGGGCGATGCCTGAGACCCCGGAGCAGGCACTGCTCCGGACCAGGGTGGACGCGGTCCTCCAGGAGTTCGTGCGGGAGGAGGCGGACCGGTTCGCCGCCGTCGACGCCGACCTGCTGCCCGTGGCCGAGCAGTTGTCCGTGGCGGTGGCCGGCGGCAAGCGCCTGCGCGCCGCGTTCTGCTACTGGGGGTGGCGCGCGGCCGGGCAGCCGGACAGCGACGCGCTCGTCCGCGCCGCCGCGGCGATGGAGCTGCTGCACGCCGCGGCCGTCGTCCACGACGACCTGATCGACGAGAGCCCGACGCGGCACGGCGTGCCGAGCGCCCACGCCGCGCTGGGGGCCGCCCTCGGCGGCCGGGCGCGCCCCCTGGCGGGCGGCCGCGCCCTCGCCATGCTGACCGGGGACCTGCTGATCGCCTGGGCGGCGCAGATGTTCCTCTCCTGCGGCCTGCCCTCCGCCTACCTGTCCCGTGCCCGCGACCTGTGGGCGGTCATGGCCCGGGAGCTGATCGCCGGGGAGTGCCTGGAGGTCCTGCGCACGGGGGCCCCGCCCGACACGGCCCGCTCGCTCCAGGTGATCCGGTACAAGACGGCCAAGTACACGGTCGAGCACCCGCTGCACATCGGCGGCGCCCTGGCCGGCGCGCCGGGGACGCTGATGGAGTCCTTCACCTCCTACGGCCTCCCCCTGGGCGAGGCGTTCCAGCTGCGCGACGACCTGCTCGGGCTGTTCGGCGACCCGGAGCGCACGGGCAAGTCGAACCTCGACGACGTCCGGGGCAACCGGCCGACCGCCCTGCTCGCCGAGACCTGGTCGGCCTCCACCTCGGCCGAGCGCCGGGAGCTGCGCGGCCTGCTCGGCCGCCGCGGCCTGGACCGCGAGGGCCTGGAGAGGGTGCGGGCGATCATGCTGCGCACCGGGGCCCCCGAGCGGATCGAGGAGATGATCACGCTGCGCGTGCGGGCCGCGAACGACGCCCTCGCCCGCGCGGACCTCCCGCACGGGGCCGCCGAGGCCCTGTCCCTGATGGTCGCCTCGGCCGCGGCCCGCCAGTCCTGAACCGTCGAAAGGCGAGACCCCCATGCCCTACACCCCCGAATCCATGGACGCGCTGCGGCTCGTGGGGGACGAACTCGCGGACGCGACGGTGGCCGCGCTCTTCGAGCGCGGCGAGGTCGGCAAGTTCAACACCCTCATGCGCTACTTCACCACGGTCGGCCAGGACCTCCCCGACGGGCTGCCCGACGTCGCCCGCGAGTACCTGCACACCACCGCCTCGCCGCCGGACTGGGTCGACTGGGGCGAGATGGAGAAGGCCCGGCTGTTCTTCATCGACAACAACGTGCACATCTCGACCGCCCTGGCCTTCGCGTCGATGCCCGCCTGCTACGTCGTGCCGCACGTGGCCAGGCTGCTCAGCGCGACCCACGCCCTGGAGTACCCCTCGCGGAGGATGGCGGAGACGGGGCAGTTCACCGTCTACCTCATGCAGCCCGACGCGTTCGAGGCGGGGAGCCGGTTCGTCCCCGCCGCGCAGAAGGTACGCCTGCTGCACGCCTCGATCCGCCACCACATGTGCCGTGAGGGGCGCTGGGACGAGGCGGCCCTCGGCACGCCGATCTGCCAGGAGGACATGATCGGCGGCCAGATGATGTTCTCCATCCAGGTCCTGGACGCGCTCCACCGGCTGGGCATCCACATGTCCACCGACGGCGCGGAGTCCTACTTCTACGCCTGGCGCGTCGTCGGCGCCATGCTCGGCATCAGCCCCGAACACGCCCCGGCCGACGCGGCGGCCGGCCGCCGGTTCTCCGACCTCTACATGACCCGGCACATGGGTCCCTCCGAGGAGGGGGCGCTGCTGACCCGCAGGCTCATCGAGCTCTACGAGGAGGTCGTCCCGGGCACCGTCCTGGACCCGGTCGTCGCCGCCCTCATCCGCTACCTCATGGGCGACACCTGCGCCGACTGGCTCCAGGTCCCGCGCACCGGCTGGGACACGGCCGTCAAGGCCTCGCCCGCCCTGCTCGGGATCCTCGAGCGCATCGAGGACCGCTCGCCCCTGGGCGCGTGGGCCCTGGACCGCCTCGGCCACATCACCACCCACCTGGAGCTCAGCTCCCTCACCCGCGGCCGGATCATGCAGTACGCGATACCCGAGCGCCTCAAGGGCGAGTACGGGGTCACCTCCACCGCCTCCCGCGTCCACCGCTGGACCCCGCCGCCGCCCACCCCCACCTGAGCGCCGGGCGTCCCGGCCGCGCGGCGCCATCGGGCTGCCCGGCCGCGTCCACAGGGCGGACAAGGGGGATTGACGCGGGCGTCACACACGGTATAAGCCTGGTGGGCAGACAGCGACCGGAGGTGCGGATGGTTGCCGGACGTGTCCGAACGCGCCGGGCGGGGCCCGGGACGCGCCGCCGGGACGCCGCCGTCCCCGGGGCGGAGGCCCCGTGATCGTCCTCGGGCTGTCCTCCGGAACCTCGGCCGACGGGATCGACGTCGCCGCCGCACGCCTGGAGCTGGACGCGGACCTGGTCCGCCTGGCGCCGCTGGGCCACCGCACCGTCCCCTACCCGGCAGACCTGCGCACGGAGCTCCGCGACGCCCTCCCGCCCGCGGCGACCACCATGCAGGCCGTGTGCCGGCTCGACACCCGCATCGGGCAGGCGTTCGCCGAGGCCGCGCGCCTGGGCGCGGACGAGCTCGCCGGAGGACGCGCGGACCTGGTGGCCTCGCACGGCCAGACCCTCTTCCACTGGGCCGAGGGGACCTCGGTGCACGGGACCCTCCAACTCGGCCAGCCCGCGTGGATCGCCGGGGCCACCGGCCTGCCGGTCGTGTCGGACCTGCGCACGGCCGACGTGGCGGCCGGGGGCCAGGGCGCGCCGCTGGCCGCGCTGCTGGACGTCCTCCTCCTCGGCGGGCGCGCCGAACCCGCGGCCGCACTGAACCTCGGCGGCATCGCCAACGTCACCGTCGTCCGGGACGGGGCCCCGCCCGTGGCCTTCGACACCGGTCCGGGCAACGCCCTGATGGACGCCGCGGTGCGCCGGGCGACCGGCGGGCGCGCCGACCTCGACGCCGACGGCGCCCTGGCCGGGGCCGGGCGCCCCGACCCCGCCCTGCTCGAACTCCTGCTCGCCGAGCCGTACTACGGGCTGGCCCCGCCCAAGTCCACCGGTCTGGAGCTGTTCGGCCCCGGCCACCTGGACGCGGCGCTGCGGCGCGCGGGAACACCGGAGGCCGCCGACCTGCTGGCCACCCTGGCCGAGCTCACCGCCGCCACCGTCGCGGACGCGCTGCGGCCCTACGGGACCGCCGACGTGTTCGCGTCCGGCGGCGGCACGCGCAACCCCGTGCTGATGGACCGGATCGCCGCCCGGCTCGCACCGGCGCGGCTCCGGCCGTTCGACGCCCTCGGGCTGGACAGCGACGCCAAGGAGGCCTACCTGTTCGCGCTGATCGGCTTCCTCACCTGGCACGGGATCGCCGGGTCCCTCCCCGGCTGCACGGGCGCGCGCCGCCCGTCGCTCGCCGGCCGCCTCACCCCGGGGGCCGGACCGCTCCGGCTGCCCGAACCGGCGGCCGTCGCACCCGCGCGCCTGAGAGTCGACGCGCCGGCGCCCTGACCCCGTCCCTCCCCGCCCCGCACACGCCGCACCGACCCCCGCGCCGTGACCCGCCCGCCCCCGCCCCCCACTTTCCGGAGCCGCCCCGTGCACGCCGTCGATCTCGCGGTCATCGTGGTGTACCTGCTGTGCTCGGCATGGCTCGGCCTGAAGCTGTCCGGCCGCCAGCGCAACACACGCGACTACTTCATCGGCGGCCGCAACCTGCCCTGGTGGGCGGTCTGCCTGTCCGTCGTGGCCACCGAGACGAGCGCCCTGACCGTCATCAGCGTCCCCGGCGTGGCCTACCTGGGGGACGTGACCTTCCTCCAGGTGGCGGTCGGCTACCTCATCGGGCGCGTCGTCGTCGCGTTCGTGCTGCTGCCCCGGTACTACCAGGGCGAGATGACCACGGCCTACGCCTACCTCGGCCTGCGCTTCGGCCGGGGCATGCAGAGCACGGCCTCGGTGACGTTCCTGTTCACCCGGCTCCTCGCGGACGGTGTGCGGATGTTCGCCGCCGCCATCCCCATGAAGATCGTCCTGGACTCCTACGGGCTCGAACTGCCCTACTTCACGATCATCGCCCTGCTCGGCGGCGTCACCGTCCTCTACACCCTCATCGGCGGCATCAGGGCGGTGGTGTGGGTGGACGTCCTCCAGATGGCGCTGTACGCGCTCGGAGGCGTCGTCGCCCTCGTCGTCATCGTCGAGAGCCTCGACGTGAACTTCCTCGCGGTCGCCGCGGAGGAGGGCAAGACCCGGTTCCTCGACTTCACGTCGGACCCGGTCTCCTCGCCGTACGCCACGGTCACCGCGGTGCTGGGAGGGGCCCTGCTCTCCACCGCCTCGCACGGCGCGGACCAGATCATCGTGCAGCGGCTGCTGGGCTGCCGCAGCCTCCGCGACGCGCAGAAGGCGGTGATCGGCAGCGCCGTCGTGGTCTTCCTCCAGTTCGCCCTGTTCCTCACGGTGGGCCTGGCCCTGTACTCCTACTTCGAGGGCGCCTCGACCGAGCAGCTCGGCCTCGCCAACTCCGACGAGCTGTTCCCGGTGTTCATCGTCGAGGGGCTGCCCACGGGCCTGTCGGGGCTCCTGCTCGCCGGCATCATGGCGGCCGCGATGAGCACCCTGTCCTCGTCCCTGTCGGCGCTGTCGTCCTCCACCATGGCCGACCTCTACGAACGGTTCGCCCGCCGCCCCCTCACCGACGTCCAGGGGCTGCGGCTCGGGCGCCTGTTCACCCTCGGGTGGGGACTGGTGTTCGTCGGCGCGGGGGCGATGTTCACCGGGACGGACACCCCCGTCGTCGAACTGGGCCTGTCCGTGGCCAGCATCACCTACGGCGGCCTCCTGGGCGCGTTCTTCCTGGGCCTGTGGGTCCGCCGGGCCCGCCAGGCCGACGCCGCCGTCGCCTTCGCGGCGGCCGTCGCGACGATGGCCTGCCTCTTCCTCTTCGCGCCGGGCCTGGTCGGGTTCACGTGGTACACGGCGATCGGCACGGCCGTCGTGCTCGGTCTGGGCTACCTGCTGTCGCTGCGCCACCGCGGGAGCGCCCCCGCTCCGGCTCCGGAGGCGGAGCCGGAGCGGACGCCGGACGGGGAGGGCCCCTGACCCCGCGCGGCGGGGCCCGGACCCCGGTCCCCGGGACGCAGGTCCGGCGCCCTCACACGGCGAGGGACAGGACCAGGGAGCCGGCCGCCGCGCCGAGGAACCCGAGGGGCACGAGGAGGGACGGGTCCGGCGCCCTCAGGTGCACGGCCACCGCGCCGGCGAAGAACAGGACCAGGCCGAGCGCGGCCGCCGTCCCCACGAGCGGCACCCCTGCCAGTCCGAGGAGCAGGCCCAGGGCCCCGGCCCCCTTGAGCAGACCCAGCGCGGTCAGCCAGGACTCGGGCACCCCCACGGCGGCCGAGTTGGCGAGGACGAACCGGGCGCGGAGGAGGTCCGCCACGGCGAAGAAGCCGTTCGCGGCGGCGGTGAGCACGGTCACCGCGATGTAGGCGGCGGTCATGACGGCCTCCCGCCCGCCGCCGTGGCGACCGGGGGCCGGGGGCCGCGATCCCGCGCGCCCGTGGTCGAGCCCGTGGTCGCGCCCGTGTCGGAACGGGCCGTTCGAGGGGTCATGTCCTTCCACCTCCGGGAAGTGTCGCTCCGGTGTGCCTCGCCCCTCCTGACGGGCGCCGGCCCCGGAACGTGACACGGCCCCCCGCGCCCCGGGGCCGACGGCCGCCGCACGCCCGCCCGGCCTCACCGGGGGCGCGGCCCACCGCGCTGCCGCGCCGCGCGCGGAAAAGCGGTTGCGCGCGCCCCGCCCCTCGACCACGATGGTCCGCCTGACAGGAGGCACCGGATGACCCACCACGCACACGCCCGCACCCTCCGGGAGCACCCGCTGGCAGCGCCGGGCGCCGGCCCCTACGGCGTCACCGGAGCGGACGACGGCACCCTCTGGGCCACGCTCGTCCACCACGGGCAGATCGCCCGCCTGGCGCCGGACGGCGCGACGACCCTGTACCCGCTGGACTCCGCGACCTGCGGCCCCTCGCTCATCACCCCGGGCCCCGACGGCGCGCTCTGGTTCACCCGCACCCAGGACGACAGGATCGGCCGCATCACGGCGGAGGGCGAGGCGGGGTCCTTCGCGCTGCCCGCCCCCGGCGCACGCCCCTTCGGCATCGCGGCGGGCCCCGACGGGGCGCTGTGGTTCACCGAGATGAACACCGACCGCATCGGGCGCATCACCCCGGACGGGGAGATCACCGGGTTCCCCCTGCCGACCCGGGGCGGCTTCCCGTCCTTCGTCACCGCGGGGCCGGACGGGGCCCTGTACTTCACCCTCAACCAGGCCGACGCGGTCGGCCGGATCACCGTCGGCGGGCACGTCACCGTCCACGCCCTCCCCACCCGCGGCGCGGCTCCCGTGGGCATCACCGCGGGCGCCGACGGGGCCCTGTGGTTCGTGGAGATCGGCGCCGGACAGGTCGGACGCCTCACGCCGGACGGCGACGTCCGGGAGTTCCCCCTGCCCCGGCGCGGCTCGCGGCCCCACGCGATCACCGCCGACCCCGCAGGGGGGTGCTGGTTCACGGAGTGGGGCGCGAACCGGATCGGGCACGTCACCGCCGAGGGGGAGATCGACCTGGTCGACCTCCCGACCCCCCGCAGTGAACCCCACGGGATCGCGGTCACCGCGGACGGCGCGGTGTGGGCCGCCCTGGAGAACGGGAGCCTCGCCCGCCTGGACCCGTGAGACCGGGCGCGGGGAGCCCCCGGACCCGGGGGCGGCGGCCCGTCCCCGCACCGGCGCGCCCACTACCGGGGGCTGCGGGCCTGACAGCGGCGGGGTCGCGGCGCCGGGCGCGGCGGTCGGCAGACCCCCGGCCGGACCGGCGCGCGCGTCACCGGGGACCGCGGCCGGGGGAGCGGGTCCCGCGCCCCCGGCGCGGGATCAGCGCGGCGCCTGGCGCGCGAGCGCCCGGCCGAGCGCGCGCACCCCCTCGGGGAAGGACCCGGGATCCGGGCCGGCGTAGTTGAGCCGCAGGTGGGGGCCGGTGGGTTCGGCGGGGAACCACTCGTCTCCCGGGGCGACGACGACCCCGAGGTCCTCGCAGTCCGCGACGAGCCGCGCCAGGTCGGTGCTGTCGGGGAGCCGGACCCAGAGGTTCAGCCCGCCCCGGGGCAGCGCCTCCAGGTGCGCGGCGGGGACGTGCTCGCGCAGGGCGCCGGCGAGGAGGTCGCGCCGGGCGGCCAGCTGGTGGCGCAGCCCCCGCAGGTGGGTGCGCCAGGCGGGCTGGGTGACGACGTCGAGCGCGACGGCCTGCAGCACGCCGCTGACGTACAGGGACCCGGCCCGGGCGTCGGCGAGGATCCGCTCCCGGGCGGGGCCGCGGGCGACCACCCCGGCGACGCGCACGGCCGGGGACACGCTCTTGGTCAGCGAGCGCAGGTACACCACGTGCCCGCCGTCGTCGCGCGCGGCCACGGGCGCCGGCCCGTCCTCGATCCCGAAGTCGTGCGCCCAGTCGTCCTCGATCAGGAACGCCCCGGAGCGGCGCACGGTGTCCAGCACCCGGTCGGCCAGGTCTGGCGACCAGCGCGCCCCTGTGGGGTTGGCGAAGTTCGGCTGGGCGTAGAAGGCGCTCGCCCCGGTGCGCTCGAACGCGCGGACCAGGGCGTCCGGGTCCGGCCCCCCGGCGCCGCTGGGCACCGGCACGACCCGCACCCCCGACTGCGCGGCGGCCAGGAGCGCCCCCCAGTAGGTGGGCGACTCCACCAGCAGCGGGCGGCCCGCGCCGACCAGGGCGCGGAAGGCGGTGCTGAGCCCGCTCTGGCTTCCCGGCAGGACGACGGCGTCGCCGGGGGCGGGCGGCGCGACCCCGGCGGGGGAGTCCGCCCCCAGCTCGGTCGCGAACCACGCCCGCAGGTCCGGGAGGCCCGCGTCCGGGGGCCTCGCGACGGCCGACGCGCCGCGTGCGGCCCGGGTGAACGCTCCGCGCACCAGGCGCTCGGGGAGGAGTTCGCGGTCGGGGTAGCCCGAGTGCAGGGCGACCGCGCCGTCGGGGGCGGTGCGCAGCGCGGCGGCCGACCGGGGCGCGCGCTGGGCCGTCGGGCCGAGCGCGGCGGTCTGCCACCCGTAGTCGTGCGGACGCGCGGCCCGGGCCGCGCGGACGAAGGTCCCCACCCCGGGGCGGCTCTCCACCGCTCCCTGGGAGACCAGTGTCCGCAGCGCCTTCTGCACCGTGACCGGGCTCGCCCCGTACTGCGCCACCAGGACCCGCGTGGACGGCAGCCTCGCCCCCGGCGGGGCCGTGGCGATCCACTCGCGGAGCCCTGCGACGATACGCGAACTGCTATCGTTGTTCATGAAGAACAACAGTAGCGCTACTCAAGTGGCGCGACCAGCGCTATCCTCGCGGGCCGGGCTGCCGTGGGGCCTGCTCGGGGTCGCGGCGTTCTCCCTGACCATCCCCTTCACACGTGTGGCCGTCGAGGGCGGCGGGATGTCACCGCTGTTCACCGGCTCCGGCCGTGCGGTCGTCGCCGCGCTCCTGGCGGCCGCCGCCCTGGCGTGCACCGGGCAGAGCCTGCCGCGCGGCAGCCAGTGGGGCCGCCTGGCCGTCGTCGCCGGGGGTGTGGTCGTCGGTTTCCCGGTACTCACCTCCTTCGCCCTCACCTCCGCCTCGGCGGGCCACGGTGCCGTCGTGATCGCCCTCCTGCCCGCGGCGACGGCGGTGACGGCGGCGCTCCGCGGGCGCGAGAGGCCCCCGGCCCGCTTCTGGACCATGGCGGCCGTCGGCGCGGTGGCCGCCGCCGTGTTCGCCTCGCTGCAGGGCGGCGGGTTCGGCGGACCGTCCTGGTCCGACCTCCTGCTGTTCGGCGCCGTGGCCGCGGCCGCGGTCGGCTACGCGGAGGGCGGGCTCCTGGCGCGCGAACTCGGCGCGTGGCAGACCGTCTCCTGGGCGCTCGTCCTGTCCTTCCCGCTGATGGCCGTTCTCACGGGGGCGGCGGTGGCCGACCGGCCGCCGAGCGGCTCCCCGGCCGAGTGGGCGGCCTTCGCCTACCTGGCGGTGGTGAGCATGTTCCTCGGCTTCTTCGCCTGGTACCGGGGGCTGGCGATCGGCCCGATGGCGCAGGTCAGCCAGGTCCAGCTCGTCCAGCCGGTCATGACCATCGGCTGGGCCGCCCTGCTCCTGCACGAACAGCTCACCTGGCCCACCGTCCTCGGAGGGGTGGCGGTGGTCGCCTGCGCGGCGACGGCCGTCCGCGCCCGCCTGCGGCCGTCCGGGGGAGCCGGGGACGCGGCGGGGGCCGACCCGGCGCAGCGGAGCCGTGGCGGGGCCGGCGGGGGCCGCCCCGACCGGTGGACCACGGGCCGGTGGCGCACGGGACCTCGTGGCTAGCCGCCACGACCCCTCCCGTGCGCGGCCCCGCCCGGTTTCGCCGGGCGGGGTTCGGACCGGCCCGGACGGAGGAACGGGGTCCGGACACGGGGCGCGTTCCCCGTGAGGGCGGTGAACCCCTCCGGCGTGATTCCCGGACGGGAGGCCCGCCGGGCGTCCGGCCCGAGGCCCCGGAGGGCCGCCCGTACACCGTGCCCCTCGTTGCGCAGGTCCTCCTGGCGGACCCTGGCCGTCACGAGTTCCAGGTCGCGCCGGACGAGCCCGAAGCGGCCGTCCGTCCTCACCGCGTCGAGAACGCCGGTGAGCAGCTCCTGCGCCTGCCGCCACCGCCCGAGCCCGCGCAGGGCCTTGCTGGTCTCCCACCGCATGGTCCACATGAGGCGGGCGCTCTCCTCCGCGTCGTTGCGCAGCGACGGGATCGCCTCGGCGTGCCCACGCAGCCGCTGGACCGACTGCTCCTGGCGCCGGGCCGCGTCGCTCAGCAGCTCCTCCGCCCTGGCGTGGTCACCGCTCGCCAGACTCGCCAGGCCTTCCCGGTACAGGGCGGCGGGGAGCATGCGCTCGGCCCGCAACGCATACATGCGGGCCGGGCCGACGTGCTCGTTCCGCAGCCGGGCGCCCAGATCCCCGATCAGGCGGGAGAGGCCGTGCTCCAGTTCGGGCAGGTTCCCCGTGGCGTCCTCTGCCAGCGACTCCAGGCGCGCCAGTTCCGCTGCGAGGGCGGGTTCGTCCGAGGGGGCGGGCATGGAGGGACCTCACCTGTGTCGTGGCATCGGCCTCGGCCGCGCCAGGGAAAGCGTGCGCACGAGAGTCTTCCGAACCGGGGCCGGGGTCGCAAGGGCCCCCGGCGCACCGTCGCGGGCGCGGCTCCGCCCCCGCCCGGGTCGGGGAGCCGCGCCCGCGACGGGTTTCCCGGTCAGCCGGTGAACAGGGCCGCGGCCTGGACCGCGGTCTGCACCACCCCGTAGCCCAGGGCGACGACCACGACCGCCCACAGGAAGAGCGCCGCCGCCTTCGACAGCGTCTGCCCGCCTCGTTGCGTACCGTCCACCGGGTCCTCCCTCCGCGGCCCGGTGCCTCCGGGCGCTTCCAGTTCCGCCTGCCCTCCGGGTGCTCCCGGCGTCCGTCCGGCGCTCACGCGACCGCCTCGCGGGACCGGTCCGGGCCGGCCTCTCCCGTGGTCCGCGTCGAGGACGCGGACAGCGGGCGCACCAGCATGTTGGCCGTGAACCCGACCGCCATCACGGCCACCATGAGGTACAGGGAGGCGGTGTACAGGTCGGCGCCCGAACGGCCCGCCGCGAGCTGGCTGTCGGCGACCACGTTGACGATCAGCGGCCCCGCGATGCCCGCGCACGACCACGCGGTGAGGATGCGGCCGTGGACGGCTCCGACGTTGAACGAGCCGAACAGGTCCTTCAGGTAGGCCGGGATCGTCGAGAAGCCGCCGCCGTAGAAGGACAGGATGACACCGGTGACCGCCACGAAGAGCGCAACGGAACTCGTTCCGGCCACGGCGATGACCAGGTACAGCACGCAGCCGAGCCCCAGGTAGCCGATGTAGGTGCGCTTGCGCCCGAGGGCGTCGGACGTGGAGGACCAGATGAAGCGCCCCAGCATGTTGCACAGCGAGAGGACGCCGACGTACCCGGCGGCCTCGGCCGGGCCCACGCCGGTGAAGAAGTCCTGCACCATGGGGGCGGCCTGCTCGAGGATGCCGATCCCGGCGGTGACGTTGCAGAAGAGCACGATCCACAGCAGCCAGAACTGGCGGGTGCGGAAGGCCGCCTCCACGCTGAGGCCGTCCTGGACCTGTTCGCGCGCGGGGGGCGCCTGGGCGGGCGTGCCGCCCTCGGGCGTCCACCCCGGCGGCGGAACCCGGACGGTCGCGGCGCCCAGCATCATGGCCGTGAAGTACACGGCGCCCAGGGTGAGGAACGTGGGGACGATCGCCTCGGAGGGCGTCGCGGCGTACCGGTCCAGGAGAGCGGAGGACAGCGGGGACGCGATGAGGGCGCCGCCGCCGAACCCCATGATGGCCAGGCCCGTGGCCATCCCCGGGCGGTCCGGGAACCACTTGATCAGCGTGGAGACGGGGGAGATGTACCCGATGCCGAGGCCGATCCCGCCGAGGAACCCGTAGCCGAGGTAGAGCAGCCAGAGCTGGCCGGTCGCCACGCCGAGCGAGCCGACCAGGAAACCGCCCGCCCAGCACACCCCGGAGACGAACATGGCCTTGCGCGGGCCGTTGCGCTCCACCCACTTGCCGCCGAACGCGGCGGACAGGCCGAGCATGACGATGGCGATGCTGAAGACGACCCCGATCGCGGTCAGCGAGGTGTCGAACCGTTCGACCAGGGGGGTCTTGAAGACGCTGAAGGCGTACACCTGGCCGATGGAGAGGTGGACGGCGAGTGCCGCCGGCGGGATGAGCCACCGGCTGTAGCCCGGGGGAGCCACGCTTCTCTCGCGGTCAAGGAACGACGGCATGGAGCATCCTCTTCACTGATCGGGCACGCGCGGTATCCGGTCGCCGCGCGCGGGTCTTCCAGGTGCGGTCCCGTTCGGGACGGGGGCTCGTGCGGAGCGCCGTCCGGGGCGGGAGGGACCGCGGGGGCGCTACCGGTCCGGTCCTCCGCCGACGCGGTGCGAGGCGCCGGGGAGCGCGCGACCGGGCCCGGGGGCCGGGCGCCCGGCCGCGGCGGGGCCCCGCACGACGGTTCCCGCGCACGCGGGAGAAACGCCGGGAATGCGGTTTCCGCATTTCGGGACGGGGGCGCCGGAAAAGAAGGCGATGGTGGGTGTCGCGGTGAAAGGCGCGGGCCCGGAAACAGGGCGCGCCTGTACCGTCAGGACGCCATTGCGCCCTTCTGCCAGCGCCGTGGGGTACCTGAGCTGGCTCGACAACATGCGGACACAGTACAGGTGCGTATGCCGCCGAACAAGGGCGGACCCCCCTGTTGCGGAGGCGGCCGGTCACGCGCGGTCCCGGGCGGCCGACGGAGGAGGGGCCCGCCGCCCTCCCCGGGCCGCGCCTCCCGGCGGGTTCGGCGGGAAGAGCGGAAAAGGCGCCCGGGCTCCCACGCGTTCTTTCCGGATACGGGGCGGGGGGTCCGGGCGGGGCCACGCGTGGATTCCGGTGCATTCCTGGAACGGGGCGGGGGAAACGGCGAAAGGGGAGGGGTGGAAAAGGCGGAGGGAAGGCATTCCCCGTGCCCGCCGATCCGCCCGCCGGCGCCGGACGGCCCGCGTGCCCGCTCCTTCCGGGGCGGTTGTCCCGGCCGGGCTCCGGCGCCGCGGCCGCCCCCGGACCGACCGCGCGGGCGGCCTGCGCACCCCCGCGCGGCCGGGCCGCGTGACCCATCCCACCGGACGCGCGACGGTCGCGCACGGGGCGTCGGGGCGGCCGGTTGCCTAGGATCTTCCTACTGTCCAGACAGGGAAAGTGCGGTGGAAGCGATGACCGTCCCGGAACGCCCCCTCTCGAAGCTGGGATTCCTCACGATCGGCCTGTTCGACGAGGACGAACCCGCCGCGGGCCACGAGAACACGCTCCGGATGATCGAACTCGGGGAGCGGCTCGGCTTCGACAGCGCCTGGCTGCGCGACCGGCACCTCCAGCACGGCATCTCCTCGCCCGTCGCGGTCCTGGCCGCGGCCACCCAGCGCACCTCCCGCATCGAGCTGGGCACGGCGGTGATCCCGCTCGGACTGGAGAACCCGTTCCGGCTGGCGGAGGACCTCGCGACCGTCGACGTCCTCAGCGGCGGACGGCTCAACCCGGGGGTCAGCGTGGGGCCTCCCACCCACTACGACCACATCAAGCAGCACCTCTACCCGGACAGCTGGGACGCGGAGGACTTCGGCCGCACGCGCCTGTCCCGGCTCCTGCACAACCTGCGCGGCGAACCGGTCAGCACGTTCTCCGGCCGGGAGGGCATCGAGACGTACTCGCGGCGCGTCCAGCCGCACTCGCCGGGGCTGGCCGGCCGCGTCTGGTACGGGGCGGCCGGGCTGGCCTCCGCCGAATGGGCGGGGGAGCAGGGGCTCAACCTGCTGACCAGCAGCGTGGTCCGGGCCGAGGAGGACGACGACTTCGCCCGCGTGCAGCGCTCCCACATCCTGCGGTTCCGCGAGCGCCACCCGCTCGGGGAGCGGGCGCGCGTCTCGCAGGGGCTCGTGGTGGTCCCCACCGACAGCGCCACGCCCGCGCAGCGCCGCAAGTACGAGGAGTACGCGCGGGGCCGTCTCGCGCGCACCACCGCGCCGCAGGGGCCGGGGCGCCTCCTCTTCGCCCCGGACCTCGTGGGGAGCTCGGAGCGGATCGCGCAGGCGCTGGCGGAGCACGCCGGGTTCCAGCAGGTGGACGAGGTCGTGTTCGCGCTGCCCTTCACGTTCGAGTACGAGGACTACGAGCAGATCCTCACCGACACCGCCACACGGCTGGGCCCCCTGCTCGGCTGGACGCCCGCGGGGCGGAGCGGTCAGGGGACGTGAGGACCGGACCGGGCCGTGCGGAACCGGGCCGCCCGGTCCGGGCCGTCCAGAACCGGGTCGCCCGGGCGGGGGCGGACCACCGTGCCGTGCGGCGGGGCCGGGGCGCCACGACCGGGCCGCCACCCCGGTGAACGGGACGAACAGGCGTCCGGGCCTCGTACAGTGAAGGATCCAGAGCGGACGGGGGAGGCCCGGCCGTCCGCGCCCGCACACACGCCCCGCCCCGGCGGGGACGAGACCCGGATCGGAAATCCTTGTACCTGGCTCGCATCAGTCTCAACCCCAAGCGCAGTACCCCCATGGACCAGTGGGCGTCCATGGGGCGGTCCGTACGGGAGGCCGTCGACCCCGACCCGGACTCCGACGCCCGGGTGCTGTGGGCGCGCGTGTCCCCGACCACGCTCGTGGTCAGCTCCGACACGGCCCCAGCCTGGGGGAAGATCCCCGGCGCGTACGCGGCGACGATGCAGCCGCCGCCCCGCCACACCGAGGGCGAGACCATCCGCTGGGAGCTGATCGCCGCGCCCACCGGGCAGCGCGGGGCCGACGCGGACGCCGACGAGCCGCGACCGCGGGGCAAGCGGGTCGCCCTGGAGGAGTCGGAGTTCCAGGAGTGGATCGAGGCCAAGACGGCGGGCGCGCTGAGGGTGACGTCCGCCAAATGGAAGCGGCTGGGCGGCAGGCCCGCCCGGTACCACTTCACGGGCCAGGCCGTCGTGGAGGACAGCGAGGCGCTCCAGGAGCTGTGCCTGGGAGGGATCGGCGCGGGACGCGGCACCGGCGCCGGCCTGCTCCTGACCAGCACCGCGCCGACCGTCTAGGGAGGCAGGCCCCGGAGGGGGCCCGGGGCCGCGGTGCCGGGGTCGGCACCGCGGGCGCTCCGGGCAGGGGGCAGGCGCCCTCAGTGGGCGACGGACTCCAGGTACTCGTTGATGAGCTTGACGTCGAGGTGGTCCTTGCTCCGGCCCAGGAGCGTCTTCCACACCCGCACGTTGTCCAGGACCGCGAAGCGGAGGCCGTCGATCACCTCGGCGCCGTCGATCAGCTCGTCGACCGTCCAGATGTCGGGGAACCACCCGTTGAGGATCTCGACCCGGTCGTCGAAGAGGAGGACCCGGCGGACCCCGTCGCCGAAGGGTGCGTCCTCGGGCTCGCCCAGGGTCAGCGCCCTCTCCCAGGCGGCCCCGCGGGCGACGACGTCGATGTCCCCGACCTCCCAGCGGAGGTCGTGGGCCAGGAGCGGGCCGCTGCCGGCGATGACGAAGTCGTGTTCGGGAAGTCCTAGCGACAGGACCTTCTTGACGAGGTCGTGTTCTCTGAGGTACACAGACACCCTCCTGAGTCGGGCGGCGTCGCACCCGTCTCACGACATTATAGTGAGGGCCGCGAATCCGACGAAGGCCGCGACCCCCAGGCTGCTCAGGGAGCCGATCATGAAGTACTCCGCGAAGCCCTTCTGGTGGGCCCGCAGATCGGGGAACCGGGCCAGCGCCTTGACGGCCACGACGAGGGCCGCGCCCTCGGGGCGGCCGGCGAGCACGAAGGCGTAGATCAGCGAGCGCTCCAGCCACCCGATCACCGCTCCCGCGCCCCTCAGCGACCTCATCTCCGCGCCCTCCTCCTCGTCGAGGACCTTCGTGAACGGGCGCAGGAGGTGCGTGACCACCTCCCCGCCGATGAACGTCGCGAGGACGAACCCGGCGACGACGACGAAGAGGCGGTCGTCCCCGAACAGCCGGGCCGCGAGCGCGACGGAGCCGGACGCGTCGTGGACCAGGGCCCCGACCAGGCAGACGCCCGCGAGCGCGCCCAGGGGCCACAGCACGAGCCCGGGCCGGTCGTTGAACAGGGTCGGCGACGTCTGGGCGTTCTCGTCCTCCCTGGCGAGGCGGGCGAGGGCGACCGCGATGGCGGGGCAGGCGAGCAGGAGGAGCGCCGGCCCCCAGCCGGGCAGGAGCGGCGCCAGCGCGTACAGCCCGAAGGCGAGGGCCACCAGCGCGGCCCGCCACCAGGTGCGGCGGGCCCACGGCAGGCTGTAGGACAGGAGCACGGAGATGCCCGCGCCGACGACGACGCGCAAGAGGTCCACCGGGTACGGCCCTTTCCACGGGGTGAGGGGACGGACCGGTCCCGCGTGCGGCGCGGGACGCCGCCGGGAGGGGGAGCGGCAGGGCGGGCGCCGCGCCCCGGGAGCGCCCGGGACGTCGTTCCCGCCCTCTCCGGCGCCCGCGCCCGGGGGAACGGAAGGTCCGGGATCCCGGGCAGTCTAGGGTGTGCGCGGCGGTTCGGCGAAGAGGGCCCGCCCGCGGCCGTCCGCGGTTCCACGGCGTCGCGTGAGGGCCCGCCCGCGGCCGTTCCCGGCGGCGTCCCGCGCCGGTCGGCGGGGCCCGGCCCGCACCCGCACGACCCCCGGGCGGAGCCGCCCCCGTCCGCCGACACGGCGGGTCGGCAGGGTGCGGCAGAACGCCCATAAGGCTCTTTCTTTCATATGAGTATCAACCTCCCGTAGGACTCTTGCCTTCGTTCGGCAAATCATGAAGGTTCTCTTCTGAAAGCGACCTGGCCGTCGCGCACAGTTGTCCCGGGGCGGCGACCGGCCCCCCGCCCGCCCTCCGCCCGCGCGGACACAAGTCGGAAGGAGCCACGTTGGCGCCATCGCACCGGAACCGCACCGCGTCCCGGCCCTCACGGGCCGCGGTTCTGATCCCCCGAACGGCCCTCCTCTGCGGCGCCCTCGCCGCCGTGCTCACCACCTCCCTGGCCACCGCGCCGGCCGGCGCCGCCCCGCGCGGGACCGGGACGGGCGCCCCTGACCGGGTGTGCGAGACGGATCCCCAGGCCCCGCCCAAGCGGCAGATGCGCGCCGAGTGGATCGCCGGGGTGCAGAACATCGACTGGCCCAGCGAGCAGGGGCTCAGCCCCGAGGAGCAGCAGGCCGAGCTCGCCGCGCTCTACGACCGGGCGGTGGACGACGGCCTCAACGCCGTGTTCGTGCAGATCCGCCCCACCGCCGACGCGTTCTGGCCCTCCCCGTACGAGCCCTGGTCGGAGTGGCTGACCGGCGAGCAGGGCGGCGACCCCGGCTACGACCCCCTGGAGTTCGCCGTCGAGGAGGCCCACGCCCGCAACCTCGAGTTCCACGCCTGGTACAACCCCTACCGGGTCGCCATGCACGCCGACCCGGCGCGGCTGGTCGAGGACCACCCCGCCCGGCAGAACCCGGACTGGGTCTTCGAGTACGGGGGCAGGCTCTACTACGACCCGGGCGTCCCCGAGGCCCGCGAGTTCGTGATCGAGGCGATGATGCACTCGGTCGAGAACTACGACCTGGACGGGGTCCACTTCGACGACTACTTCTACCCCTACCCGGTGGCGGGGCAGACGATTCCGGACGGGGACACCTTCGCCGAGCACGGCGGCGGGTTCGACGACGTGGCGGACTGGCGCCGGAACAACGTCGACCTGATGGTCCAGGGCATGAGCGAGGCGGTGCACGCCGCCAAGCCCCACGTGAAGTTCGGCATCAGCCCCTTCGGGATCTGGCGCAACGCCTCCAGCGACCCGGACGGCTCCGACACCAACGGCTCCCAGTCCTACGACGGCCAGTACGCGGACAGCCGCAAGTGGGTCACCGAGGGGTGGCTCGACTACATCAACCCGCAGGTCTACTGGGAGATCGGCCTGCCGGTGGCCGACTACGCGGTGCTGGTCCCCTGGTGGGAGGAGGTCGCGGAGGGCACCGGCACCCACCTCTACATCGGCCAGGCCGCCTACAAGGCGGGCAACGCGGGAGCCTGGTCCGACCCGCGCGAGCTCGCCCGGCACCTGGAGTTCAACCGCGACCGCCCCGGCGTGCACGGCGACGTCTACTTCAGCGCCACCTCGCTGGCCACCAACGCACGGGCGGGCATGGACGTCGTGGTGGACGAGCACTACGCCCACCCCGCCCTGGTCCCCGTCAAGGAGGACCTCGGAGGGGCAGCGCCGGCCGAGCCCGTGGTCGCCAGCGCCGTGAGGGGGGACGGCGGCACCGAGCTGACCATCCGGCCGGGGCGCGGCCAGGACCCCGCCTACTACGCGGTCTACGCCTTCGACGGCCCGCCCGGGAGGGACGGGACCGCGTGCGGCATCGAGGACCCGCGCTCCATGGTCGGCACGGTCCGTGCCGAGGGCCGGGAGACGGTCTTCACCGCGCCCTCCGCGGAGGGCGACCGCACCTACTACGTGACCGCACTGGACCGCCTGCACCACGAGAGCGGTGTGAGCAACCCGCGCTACGTGCGCTGACACCGACCACCCCCGGAAGAGCGGCGCCCGGGGGCCGTGCCCCGCGGTACGGCTCCCGGACGTTTCCCGGGACCGCTCCTCCAGGGCCCGCCCCGCGGGCCCGTCCCTCCCGTCCCGTCCTGCGGACCCGTCGCCGGATCCCGCCGCGGGCTCGTCGCCGGTCGCCGACCGGCCCTTCCTGCGAGTCCGTCGCGACCGACTCGGCCTCGGCGGCTCCCGGCGGGCCCGAACCCCGCCCCGGCCGCGGCCCCGCGCCCGGCCACGCCTCCGGTCCGCCGCCCGCGTGACGCGCGGGCGGCGGACCGGAGGCGTCCGTGACGCCCCGGCCACGGGGCGGCGAAGACCGCGCCAACTCACGGCACGGGGTCTGGTCCGTCCGCGCCCCCGTGGGGCACACTCACCGGAGCCGTCCGTCACCCCCGCGTAAGGATCCAGCCCAGGATGACCTCCCCCGCACACACCCGCGGCACGGGGCCCGCCGCCCCCCGCGGCGCCCGCCGCCCACGGCGCCCGCTCGCCCCGGTCCTCGCCCTGGCCGTGGGCGCCGCCCTGCTCCTCCCCGTCCCGGCGACCGCCGCCCCGGCGCCCGGGCCCTCGGCCGTCGGCTCGCCCGCACGGTACGTGGACCCGTTCATCGGCACCTCCGGCGGCGGCAACACCTACCCCGGCGCGGTGCGGCCGTTCGGCATGGTCTCGTGGAGCCCCACCACGACCCGCGGCGACCAGACCGACACCGGGGCCGCCAACGGCTACGCCTACGACGCCACCCGGGTCCGGGGGTTCGCGCTCACGCACGTCAACGGCGCCGGATGCCATCCCGGAGCGGCGGGGGACGTGCCGATCATGCCGGTCACCGTGCCCGTGGACACCTCGCCCAGCGCGGACAGCGCGGACGAGGTCTACGCGAGCGACTTCGACCACGCGGACGAGTCCGCCACCCCGGGCCGCTACACCGTCACCCTGGAGAACGGGGTGCGCACCGACCTGTCCGTCACCGACCGGGCGGGCGCGGGCGAGTTCGCCTTCCCCGACGGCGTCCCCGCGAACCTGCTCTTCCGCACCTCCAACTCGCTCAACGGCAGCGAGGACGCCGAGATCAGCATCGACGAGGAGGCGCGCACGGTGTCCGGCTCCGTGCTGACGGGCGCCTTCTGCGGGCAGCGGGCCAACGGCGGGGAGAACAACCGCAGGTCGTACTACCGCCTGCACTTCACCGCGCACTTCGACACCCCGTTCACCGAGGTCGGCGCCTGGGAGGACGGCGAACTCCGGGAGGGCGCCACGACCGCGTCGGGCGGTGAGGGCTACGACAGGGCCGCCCGCCGGGGCGCGGGCTCCGGCGGCTACGTCGGCTTCGAGGAGGGCGCGACCGTGGGCGTGCGCGTGGGGATCTCCTACGTGGACGCGCAAGGGGCCGAGGAGAACCTGGCCGCCGAGATCCCCGCCGGGGAGGGCGCGGACGTGGACGCGGTCGCCGCGGAGGCGGAGGAGGCGTGGAACCGGCGCCTGCGCACCGTCCGCGTCGGCGGCGGCGCCGAGGACCGGCTCACCGCCTTCTACACCGCCCTCTACCACTCCCTCCTCCAGCCCAACCTGGTCAGCGACGTCGACGGACGCTACCCCGGCATGGACGGCGACCCCCACCGCGTCGTCGGCGACCAGGGCGCCCAGTACACGAACTTCTCCGGCTGGGACCAGTACCGTGCGCAGATCCAGCTGCTGGCGCTCCTGGAACCGGAGGTGGCCGGCGACTTCGCCCAGTCCCTCCTGAACTTCTCCGAGCAGAACGGAGGGGTGTGGGACCGCTGGGTCCACATCAACGGGCCCACCCACGTGATGACGGGCGACCCCTCCGCCGCGACCCTGGCCACGTTCGCCGCCATGGGCGTGGACGGCTTCGACTCCGGGGCCGCCTACGACTCGCTGCGGGCGCAGGCCACCGAGCCGCACCCCGACGGGCTGTCCGACGCCGGGTGCCCCGGCCAGTGCGAGGGCCAGCGGCCGCACCTGGAGCGCTACCTCGAACTCCACTACGCGCCCCAGGACGACTGCCACTGCTGGGGCGGGGCCGCCGAGACCCTGGAGGCCTCCGTCGCCGACCACTCCCTGGGCCAGTGGGCGGCCCGGCTCGGACGCGGGTCCGACGCCGCCGCCTTCGCCGAGCGCGGCGGGTACTGGCGCAACGTGTTCAACCCCGGCGCGACCCCCGGCGCCGGGTACGTCCAGGCGCGCGACGCCGACGGCTCGTGGGTGACCCCGTTCGACCCCGCCCGGGACACCGGCTTCGCCCAGGGCACGAGCGCCACCTACACCTGGATGGTGCCGCACGACGTCGGCGGCCTGGCCGACGCGATGGGCGGGCGCGGGGCCGCCGCCGCACGCCTGGACGGGTTCTTCCGCACCCCCGGCGGCGAGTGGTCGGTGGGCGGCGGCGACCCCCTCCGCTACGACCCCACGAACGAGCCCGGCATCCACGCCCCCTGGCTGTACAACGCGCTCGGCCAACCGTGGAAGACCCAGGAGACGGTGCGCGAGATCGCCGCCTCCCAGTACGGGACGGGGCCGAGCGGGCTCCCGGGCAACGACGACCTCGGGACCATGTCCGCCTGGTACGTCTTCGCGAGCCTGGGGCTCTTCCCGCAGGCGCCCGGACGCGGCGAACTGCTGCTGTCCAGCCCCGTGTTCCCGTACGCGCGGATCGCTCCGCGGGGGCGACCGCCCATCACCGTCGTCGCCCGCAACGCCGGTCCGGACGCGGTCTACATCGACTCGGTGCGCCTGGACGGCGAGCCGTACGGGCGCTCGTGGCTCCCGGAGGAGTTCACCACCGGGGGAGGGACCCTCACCCACGTCCTGGGCACACAGCCGGACACGGAGTGGGCCACCGGCGCGGAGGACCTGCCGGTCGACCACTGACACGGGCCCGCGCCCGCCGCGCCCGCTCCGCGAGGACCGGGTGCGGCGGGCGCGGGGACCTCACCGCCGTCGGGACCGGCGCGGCCCCGTCGGGCGGCGGCGGGGCGCCGTCCCCGTGCCCGCCCGGGCTCAGGCCTGCACGGTGAAGCCCGCGCGGCCCTGAACCGGCGCCCCCGGTCGGTCCCGCCCCGGCCACCTCACGGCGGGGGCGGGGCCGCGACGCCCGCCTCGTGGGCGAGCAGGCCGGCCTGCGTGCGGTTCTCGCAGTCGAGCTTGGCGAGCATGCGCGACACGTAGCTCTTCACGGTCGACTCGGACAGGAACAGGCGGGCGGCGATCGAGGCGTTGGACATGCCCTCCCCCAGACAGCCCAGGAGTTCGCGCTCCCGTACGCTCAGCCCCCTCACGCGTGCGCGTGCGCCCTCCGCGCGGACGCGGTCGCCGGCCGAGGCGCCCAGCAGGCGGCGGGCCGCCACGGGTGACATCACCGTGTGCCCGTCGGCGGCCACCCGCACGAGGTTGACCAGGTCCTCCGCGGGCGTGGTCTTGACCAGGAACCCGATCGCGCCGGCGCTGAGAGCGCGGACCACGTGCGTGTCGTCGTCGAACGTGGTGAGCGCCACGACGACCGGCGGGTCCGCCAGCGCGGTGATGCGCCTGATGGCGGCGATGCCGTCCACCCCGGGCATGCGCAGGTCCATCAGCACGACCCGGGGGCGCATCCGGACCACGGACTCCACCGCCTCCGCGCCGTCCCCGGCCTGGCCCACCACCTCGATGTCGTCCGCCGAACCGAGGATCGTGCGCAGGTGCGCGCACACCATCGGCTCGTCGTCGACCACGACGACCCGGATCACGGAACACCACCCGCCCCGTCCTCGCCGCTGTCCCCGTCCGGCAGTATCGCACCGATCCTGAACCCCCCGCCGCCGTCCGGCCCCGCCGCGAACGTCCCGCCGAGCAGGTCCACGCGCTGGCGCAGACCCTCCAGCCCCGAACCCGCCCCGCCCCCGGCGAGCAGGGGGTCGGGCGCGGCCACGGGAGCGGAGTTCACCACCTCGACCACGACGGCGTCCGGGCGGTAGCGCAGGTCCACCCCGACATCGGAGCCCGGAGCGTGCTTGCGGGCGTTGGTCAGCCCCTCCTGCACGATGCGGTACACCGCGCGGGCGGTGTGCGGGGCCGTTCCGGCGGGGGCCCCGGAGACCGTCAGCTCCACCCGCTCCCCGGCCGCCCGGGCCTCGCCGACGAGTACGGCCGGGTCCGGTCCGGGCTCCACGGGGCCGGAGGGGAACGCGTCCGGGTGCTCCGCGTCCGCGGCCCGGTCCTCCCGCAGAACCCCGATGATCCCGCGCAGCTCCTCGATCGCGCGGCTACCCGCTGCGCGGATGCCGTCGGCCGCCTCGCGGACCCCCGGATCCGAGGTCGCCACGGCCAGCGCGCCGGCCTGCAGCACCATCAGGCTCACCTGGTGCGAGACCACGTCGTGCATCTCCGCCGCCAGGCGCCGCCGCTCGTCGGCCCGGGCCCGGTCGGTGAGCAGCGCCCGTTCCCGCTCCTCCTGGAGGGCCCGGTCCCGGCGCGCCTCCGCCAGCCTTGCCCAGAGGCTGAGGGAGGCGCCGCCGAGGACGGGCGCCGCCGCGTTGAGCACCGTGACCAGGACGGGGCCGCCGGCGGGCAGGGCCACCGCGGTGGTGACCGCGACGTAGCCGGCCAGCGCCGCCCCGCCCAGTGCGAAATGGCGGGGCGCCCACCCCTCGCGTACCAGGACCGTGCTGCACCAGGCGACCGCGAGGAGCGGCCACACGAGGCCGCCCTCGTGGGAGAGGTCGCGCCACACCGAGTCGGGGGCGACCAGCAGGACGCTCGCGGCGACCGTGACCAGGACGGACGTCAGCGGCTCCGCCCGTGCCACGGGCGCCGCCAGCGACGCGGCGACCATGACGGCGACGCCGAGGGCCACCGTGCCCGGGGCGGCGCCGGGCATGATCGCCTGGCAGAACAGCCCGTTGGCCACGGCGACCGCGGAGAGGACGACGGCCGCCGCCCTGCGCAGGCCCGCGTCGCGTCGCGCCGGAGCCGACCGCGGCACCACGGCCCCTGCCACCGGGGCCGTGTCCGCCCCCTCCGTGTCGACCATGCCCCCACGGTAGGCCCGCACGGGGACGGTCGGGGGCGGCCGGGGACGGAAGACAACTTTCGTCGACAGGGGTGACCACCTTGTGCGCTCGCGGGTCCACCGCCCCCGACGGTTGCCTGGAGCGAGCCGGTCCACGAGGGGCCGGGACAGCACTCGCATCCGGAGGCGGCGTGATCGAGGTCGAGGAACTGACCAAGGAGTACAGGGGGCGCAAGGCGGTGGACGCACTCTCATTCACGGTCCCGGCAGGGCAGGTCACGGGCTTCCTCGGGCCCAACGGCGCAGGCAAGTCGACCACGATGCGGCTCGCGCTGGGCCTGGAGCGCCCCACGGAAGGGCGCGCGCTGGTGAACGGCCGCCGCTACCGCGACCTGACGGAGCCGATGCGCGAGGTAGGGTCCCTGCTCGACACCGGGGCCATCCCTCCCGGCATGACGGGCGCCGCCCACCTGGGGTGGCTTGCCCGCGCCGGCGGCCTGCCGGCCCGCAGGACGGGCGAGGTCCTGGAGGCGGTCGGCCTGGCCGACGCCGCCCGGCACAGGGTCTCGAGCTACTCGCTGGGCATGCGCCAGCGCCTGGGCATCGCCGGGGCGCTGCTCGGCGACCCCGGCACGCTCGTTCTCGACGAGCCCGTCAACGGCCTGGACCCCGAGGGGGTGCGGTGGATCCGCACCCTGCTGCGGGGCCTGGCCGCGGAGGGGCGCACCGTCCTCGTCTCCAGCCACCTGATGAGCGAGATGGCCGACACCGCCGACCGGGTCGTGGTGATCGGCGCGGGGCGGCTCATCGCCGAGGAGGGGACGGACGAGCTCATCCGGCACGGGGCCACGGGGAGGGTGGCCGTTGCGACCCCGCACCGGGACCTGCTCGCGGCCGTCCTGGACGAGGCGGGTCTGGCGGTCGAGCGCGACGCCTCCGGCGGGGGGCTGACCGTGCTCGGCGCGGACGCGGCGCGGGTGGGCGAGATCGCCGCCCGCCACGGCGTCACCCTGCACGCCCTGGTCCAGGAGCGCGCCAGCCTGGAGGACGTCTTCATGGAACTCACCGGCGACACCGCCGTGCACCGCTTCGCCCCGGTCGGCTCCCGATGACCCCGCGGCGCCGACCGCCCCGCACCCACGAGGAGAACACGATGACGACGGCGACCGGGCCGAGCGCTCCCGCGACCGGCCGGCGGGCCCCCGGGTTCGCGGCGGCGCTCCGATCGGAGTGGTCCAAGTTCTGGGCACTGCCCTCCAACCGGACGATCCTGGGCGTGGCCGTCGTGCTGACGCTCGGCATCACCCTGCTGATGGCGGTGTTCGGCGACACCGCGGCCATGGCCCGGGAACAGGAGGACGGCCGCTACAGCGTGATCTTCTTCGGCAGCACGCTCGGCGTGTGGGTCCTCGCCGCTCTCGCCGCCAACGTCGTCGCCTCCGAGCACCGCAACGGGACGGTCGCCCTCACCCTGGCCGCGACCCCGCGCCGCGGGCGCGTCCTCGCGGCGAAGCTGGTCGTCGTCGCGGTGCTCGCGCTCGGGTGCGGACTCGTGGTCTCCCTGGCCAACTTCGCCCTCACCCAGGCGGCCCTGGCGGCGGCGGGGGAGGCCACCGTCCGCCTCTCGGACCCCGGCATGCTCCGCGCCGTGCTCCTCTACATCCCGGTGTCCGCGTTCTCCCAGGCCCTGCTGGCCGCCTGCGCGGCCGTCGTGCTGCGCAGCGCGCCGGGGGCCTTCGGCCTCGTCGTCCTCCTCAGCACGCTGCCCGTCGTGGGGGCCCGGTTCTTCGGATCCTGGTGGAGCGAGAACGTCCCCCGGCACATGGTCGGCGCCGCGTCCGAGAGCGTGGCGGGTATGGCCGTCCCGGGCACGGAGGGCTTCCTGCCCACCCTGCCCGCGCTGCTCGTCATCGCCGTGTGGACCGCGGTGTCCGTGGCGGTGGCGGCGGCGGCCTTCACCCGCCGGGACGCCTGAGCCCTGCGCGCCGATGGCAGAGGGCCCGCCGCGTCATCGGGGGCTGTCTGTTCCCGGACGCCCCGCGGCGCCCGCCGCGCCCGCTCCGCGAGGACCGGGTGCGGCGGGCGGGGGCCTCACCGCCGCAGGGACCGGCGCGGCCCCGTCGGGCGGCGGAGGGGCGCCGTCCCCGTGCCCGCCCGGCCTCAGGCCTCCACGGTGAAGCCCGCGCGGAGCAGGTCCTCCTCGCGCGACGACGGGCCCACGAGGAGCTCGAACCCGCCCGGCTCGACCACGCGCGCGCCCGAGGCGTCCACGATCGTGCAGTCGGCCACCGGCACCTCGATCTCGACGACACGGGACTCGCCCGGTTCGAGAAGCACCTGCCGGTACGCCTTGAGCTCCTTCTCCGCCCACGTCACCGACGCGACCGTGTCGCAGACGTAGGCCTGGACGGTCTCCAGCGCGGGCCTGGCGCCCGTGTTGGCCACCGTGACCCGGGCGCGGACGGTGTCCCCGGGCCCGACCCCGGGCCGGGGGATCCGCAGGTCCGCGTATTCGACGGTCGTGTAGGAGAGCCCCTGGCCGAACGCGAACGCGGGGCGCTGGGTGAGGTCCGCGTACCGGTCGCCGTGCTGGCCGCGCACCTGGTTGTAGAACGTCGGCTGCTGGCCGGCGTGCCGCGCGAAGGAGATCGGCAGGCGGCCCGAGGGCTCCACCAGCCCGAGCAGCAGCTCCGCGACGGCGCGCCCGCCCAGCATGCCCGGGTTGGCCGCGTACACGAGCGCGGCGGCGTCCAGCGCGGAGTCCGGCAGCACCAGCGGCTTGGAGGCGACCACCACGACGACCATCGGGGTCCCGGTCGCGGCGAGGGCGTCCAGGAGCGCGACCTGTCCGCCCACGAGTTCGAGGGTCGCGGTCGACCTGCCCTCGCCCACGAGCTCGATCCGGTCGCCGACCACGGCGACGACGACGTCGGCGTCCTCGGCCGCCGCCACCGCCTCCCCGATCATCCGCCCGTCGGGTTCGGCGGGGACCACGACGCGGGGGCGCGGCTGGCCGTCGGGGAAGAACTCCCCCTCCGGGTCCGGGGCGAGGCGGAGGATGTCCGCGCCGCGGGCGTGCCGCACCTTCCACCCCCGGGGGAAGTGGTCGCGCACGCCGTCCAGGACGGTCCGGACCATCCCGCGCGGGTGGCCGTCCGGAAGCCAGTCCACCTGCCCCGACGCGCCGGCCCAGTCGCCGAGCTGGGTGTGGGGGTCGTCGGCGTTGGGCCCCACCACGGCGACGGTGCGCGCCGGGGCGTCCGCGGCGGCGCCGGCCCGCCCGGAGGCGTCGGCGCGGAACCCCCCGTCCAGGGGCAGGGTGCCGTCGTTGGCCAGCAGGACCAGGGAGCGGCGGGCGACCTCCAGGTTCAGGTCGGTGTGCTCCCGTGCGCCGATGACCGCGGCCTGGCGCTCCGGACTGGGGTGGCGCGGGTCCTCGAACAACCCGAGCTCGAACTTGAGCGTGAGGATGCGGCCGACGGCGGCGTCGATCTCCGCCTCGGCCAGCGTGCCCCGGGCGACCGCCTCCTGGGCGCCCTCGAAGAACTGCGGCGTGGTCATCACCATGTCGTTGCCCGCGCGGACCGCGGCCGCCGCGGCCTGGACGTGGTCGGCGTACACGCGCTGCTCCCACACCATGCGGCCCACGTTGTCCCAGTCGGTCACGAGCGTGCCGGTGTACCCCCACTCGCCGCGCAGGACCTCGTCGAGCAGCCAGTCGTTGACCGTGATCGGCACGCCGTCCATGGACTGGTAGCCGAGCATGAAGGTGCGGCAGCCCTCGCGCGCGACCCTCTCGAACGGGGGCAGGAACCACGAGCGCAGCTTGCGCCGCGAGATGTCCGCCTCGCTGGCGTCGCGTCCGCCCTGCGTCTCGGAGTAGCCGGCGAAGTGCTTGGCGCACGCCAGGATCGCCGTCGGGTCCTCCAGCCCCTCGCCCTGGTAGCCCCTGACCATCGCCGAGGCCATCTCGCCGATGAGGAAGGGGTCCTCGCCGAAGGTCTCGCTGACGCGTCCCCAGCGCAGGTCGCGGGCGATGCACAGCACCGGGGAGAACGTCCAGTGGATACCGGTCGCGGCGACCTCGACGGCCGTGGCGCGGGCGACCCTCTCGACGAGCCCGGCGTCCCAGGTCGCCGCCATGCCGAGCTGGGTCGGGAAGATCGTGGCCCCCTCCCAGAAGGAGTGCCCGTGGATGCAGTCCTCGGCGACGAGGAGGGGGATGCGCAGCCGCGTCCGCTCGGTCAGGGCCGCCGCCTCCAGGACCCGCTCGGGGGAGGTGTGCAGGATCGAGCCCGCGTGCATGTCCTCGATGAGCGGGCGGACCCCGTCCTTGGCGTCGAGCTGCAGCATCTGGCCGACCTTCTCGGGCAGCGTCATGCGCCCCAGGAGGTCGGCGACCCGCTCGGCGTGGCCCAGCGCGGGGTCGAGGTAGGGAAGGGGTGCGTTCAACGGGGTCTCTCCTGCGGCGTCGGCTGGGCGCGGTCTGGTCGCGGATGCGGGTCGGCGTGGCGGGAGGCCGTCACGGACAGCCATGGGAACGCTCCCATGGGCACGGGCCGTGAGATTCCCCCGCGAACACGGGCCCCTCCGACACCCTCGTGGCGGGGACGCGCCCCGCCCCGCGGCGAGGAGCGGTCCGCGTACGGTCGTACGCTACGGCAGTCACCGCCACCCGCGTCAAACCGGGGGCCGCAACGTACCGGGTACCGCGGGCGGGCGGGGAAACGCGCGGCGCCGCACCGGCCCGCCCGCGCGCCCGGCCACCGTGCTCCACGGCGGCGGGCCCGCCCGGGGCGGTCACCGGCCCGCCCGCGCGCCCGGTCCCCGCCGACGCGCCGGCGGGGGCGCCGTGCGGCCCCGCGGCGGGCCTGTCCGCGCCGCCACCCCCGGCTTACCTCCGCACCTGTGATCGCTCACCTCTCCGCCACTGCCTCGGCCGCCGGGGGTCCGCGTAGTGTTCAGCTGGTCGCCCGGAGCCACCGGGAAACCCCGCAGGAGGGAACGAACCGATGAGGAAAGTCGCCTACCGCATCGCCGCCAGGCTGGGCATCGTCGACAGCGAGCGCCTGACCCGTCCCTACATCTACTACTAGGCCGCCGCCTCCCCGGACCCGCGCCCCGGTCCGCCCGGCCCCCGCCACACCCGCGGACCCCCCGAGAGCGGGTCCCGGAGCCTCCGGGACGCCGCGGGCACCGACCCCCGGACCGCGGTCCGGCGGGCACGGCCCCGGCGTCCCGCCCCCCGCCGCTCCCAGGGCCCGTGCCGATCCTCCGGGGCACGGGCCCGCCGCCTTCCCAGGACGGTCCCGATGACGGTCACCCACACAGCCCCTCCGGGACCCGGGGGAGGGCGCGGCACGGCCAACGCCGCCGACTACGCCCTGGACCCGCTCGGCTTCCTCACCGGGGCGGTGCGCGAGTTCGGCGACGTCGTCTCCCTGACCTCCTCCAACGTGCTCCTGGCCCACCCCGAGGACATCGGCCGCGTCCTGGTCGACCGGGGCGAGAACGTCGTCAAGATCAGCGACGGCACCCGGCGGGGGCCCACCGGCTTCCCCCTCGCCATGATGAACAGCGAGGGGGCGGACTGGGAGCGCAAGCGCGCCCGGCTCCGCCCCGCCTTCCGCAGCGAACGCCTCGCGCACCTGGAGGAGGCCGCGCGGGAGGGCGTCGCCCGCACGGTCGGATCGTGGGCGGACGGGCAGACCGTCGACGTGCACCACGAGATGTCCCGGCTGGCCATGCTGGTGGGCGCCACCCACATCGCGGGCCGCGAACCCGGGGAGCACGGCGAGGCCCTGGCCGGCGCCGTCGCCGCCATCATGCGGCTCACGTCGTCCCCGCGCCTGCCCGCCTGGCTGCCGACCCGCGTCAACCGCGACCTGCGGCGGTCCCTGCGCGACCTGGACGACGCGCTCGCGGTGATGATCCGCGAACACCGCGACGACGGCGCCGGGACGGCCCTGGACGCCCTCCTCGCCGACGACCCGCCCTTCGAGGAGGTCCGCGACGAGCTGGCCACCCTGCTGATGTCGGGCTACGAGACCACCGCGGACGCGCTGACCTGGCTCCTCCACCTCCTGGGGGCGCACCCGGAGGCGAACGCCCGGATGGGCGAGGAGGGGTTCGCCCGGGCCGCCGCCCAGGAGGCCGTGCGCCTCTACCCGCCCGCGTGGGTCATCAGCCGGGAGACCGTGCGGCCGTTCGAGGCGGGCGGCCACACCCTCCCCGCCGGGACCGTCCTCGGGCTCAGCCCGTGGGTGACCCACAGGGACGAGCGGTGGTTCCCCCGGGCCGCCGAGTTCCGCCCCGAGCGCTGGCTCGCGGGCGGGCCCTCCCACCGCTACGCCTACTTCCCCTTCGGGGCGGGGCCGCGCGGCTGCATCGGGGCGTCGATGGCCCTGCGCGAGGTGGAGGTGATCGCCGGGGAGCTGTGCGCCCGCGTGCGCCTGGAACCCGTCGCGCCGGAGGCGGTGCGGCCGCGCCCGGCCCTGGCGCTCCAGCCCCGCGGGGTGCGCGCGGTGGTCCGGAAGCCGCGGCGCGACTGAACCACCCGGCTCCCCCTGCCGTCCTGCGGGAGAGGGCCCGGCGACCGCTCGCCGTGACCGGCGCGGGCGCCGAGCCGGCCGGGATCACCCGCGGACCACGTTCTAGCGCCGGGCGCAGACCAGGAAGAACGGGATGGCGACGAACAGCCGCCCCGTCCCGGCGCGCTCGCGCTGCTCGTCCGCCCACGCCGCCGCCCGGTCCCCGGGGACCGCTCCCGCCGCCACGGCCGCCGAGGCAAGGCCGGTGAGCATGGGCAGGACACCGGCGTCGGTGAACAGGAGCACGCTGCCCTCCACCTCCACGTCCCCGAAGCCCGCCTCCATCAGCAGGGCGCGCTGCCGCCGGGGCGCGCGGGGGTCGGGCATGCCGTCGGCGTACGAGGAGACGATCGCGCGCGTCAGCACCGGGTCGGCCGAGTCCACGGCGTACGCCTCCCAGTCCTGGCCGAGCAGGACGACGCGGCCCCCGGGGGCCAGGACCCTCCGGGCCTCGGCCAGGGCGCGCGCGGGATCGCCGAGGGAGTGGTAGACCTTCTCCGCCCTGTACCCCTGGACGCTGCCGTCGGGCAGGGGGAGCGCGTAGGCGTCGCCGCGCAGGAACCCCGGTCCGGGGTGGCGCCCGAGGGCGGCGCCGAGCATGCGAAGGTCGAGGTCCACGCCGACCACGCGCGGCCCCTCGGCGGCGATCTCCGCCGCCGCGCGTCCCGCCCCGCAGCCCACGTCCACCACCGTGTCCCCCGGCCCCGCGCGGAGGAGCTCCCGCGCGCGTGAGCGCAGCCGCACCGCCCCGGGCGTCAGGTCGAACCGGTCCAGCCTGGCCAGGAGCCGGTCGGTGTCCGACCGTTCGGAGGTCCGCATGGAAGGGATTGTGGGGCCCCGCCGACCGGACGGCAAGACCCCCGCGCCCCTCCCGTGCGGCCCCGTCCGCGTCTGCGGCGTCGCGGTGGCGGTCGTGCGCTGCGCGCGCCGGGGCACGGGGGCGTCCGCGCACAGCGGCGCCCCGCTCGCCGGTGGCGGGCGGGGCGCAGCGGACCAGGGGTCATTCGGAGGGTTCGGGAAGCTCCGGGCATTCGATGGTCGGGTTGACCCCCACGTAGTTCAGGGGGCCCACGAAGACCGTGCCCACGGTGTGCCCGAGGTTCGAGCACGAGGCCTCGTCCGCGCCGAACAGGCCGCGCTGGAACGCGGCGATCAGGCCGATGAGAAGCCACAGGACGACCAGCGTCGAAAGAACGATCTTCACGCGCACTCTCTGCCTCCAAGGGGGGGTGAGCTGACGAGGCGGCGTTGCTTCGCCAGGGATCTACCCGCGAGGAGGGACGTCTCACCTGCTTCGCCCGCCGGGCGGCGCCGAGCCGTCCGGCGACCGGCTCAGGGCCACACGTCGAAGCGCCACCGGGTGGGGCCGTGCGGCAGTTCGTCGGAGGGGAACGCGAACACCGTCGACGGGGTGACGGTGAAGACCCGGTAGGGCGGCGGCCCCGCGGTCGGCGCCCCCTCGGGGCCGGTCAGCTCGCCGTCCCCGGGGGCAGGGGCCCACCCGTAGCGCTCGGCGTACGCCGCGGCGACCCTGTCCAGGCGCTCGGCGTCCAGCACCGCCTCGACGGTCCCCTCCACCACCACGTCCATACGGCCCGTGCCGAACGCCAGGCTCACGTCGGGCGAGGACGCCATCAGGCGGGACTTGGCCGAGTCCTGCCCCGAGGCGAAGCAGGGCTGGCCGTCCACCCACACCGCCAGCAGGGGCCGCGTGTGCGGAGGGCCCTCCGCGCGGGACACGGTCAGCCAGTACGTCCCGGCCGTCTCCACCAGGTGGGGGAGGACCTCCGACCACACGCCGGGGGGTCCGCTCGTCAGGGACTCGGCCTTGGGATCCGGAAAAGCGAACACGACACACTCCTCTGGGCTCTCTGGCGTGAACAGACCAGGGTAATGGGCGGTGCCGACACTCACGCCGCCGCGGGCGCGGTGCGCCGGACGCGCAGCGCGAACCCGGCGAAGACCGCGGCCGCGCCGACGGCGGTGGCGAACATGACCACCGTCATGCTGGAGAGCGTCACCGGGCCGAACAGCCCGGCGGTGGCGGCCAGGCCGGACCCGATCGCGAACTGGAGCGAGCCCAGCAGGGCCGAGCCGCTTCCGGCGACCTGGGGCGGCTGCCCGTTCAGGGCCAGCGCGGTCGCGTTCGGCGACACCAGGCCGGTGAACACCATCATCACGAACAGGGCGGCGGTCACCGTCACCAGGTCGGCGAGGCCCGCGGTGTCCAGCAGCGCCAGGCCCGCCACCGACAGGATCGACCCGGCCAGGCCGAGGATCAGCCGGCGGTGGATCTCCACCCGGGGGATGAGGAACGCGTTGAGCTGGTTGCCGAGGATCATCCCGAGGGTGGTCACCGCGAACACCAGGCTGAACTCCTGGGCGTTCGCGCCGAACCGCGACTGCGACACGAACGAGAACGTCGAGATGTAGGTGAAGCTCATGCCGAAGCTCAGCGCGAGCGTGAGCGTGGGCCCCGTGAAGCGGATGTCGCGCAGCAGGCTGCCGAACACGCGCATCTGCGCGCGCGGGCTGATCCGCTGGCGCTCCTCGCGCGGCAGGCTCTCGGGCAGGCCGAACAGGACCAGGCCGAAGGTCAGCAGGCCCGCGCCGCCCAGCACGGCGAAGAGCAGCTGCCAGGGGCCGAAGAAGAGGAGCTGTCCGCCCAGGACCGGGCCGAGCATCGGCGCCAGCCCGGCGAGCAGCACGAGCCGGGAGAAGAAGGTGGCGGCGGCGTCGCCGTCGAACACGTCGCGCACGATCGCCCGCGAGACCACCAGTCCGGCGGCGGCGGACAGCCCCTGGAGGAAGCGCAGCGCGCTGAACGCCTCCACGCTCGACACCATCGCGATGGCGAGCGTCGTGGCGGTGAACACGCCGATCCCCGCGAGGAGCGGCAGGCGGCGTCCCCACCGGTCGCTGAGCGGTCCGATGATCAGCTGTCCCAGGGCGAGACCGGCCATCACCGACGTCAGGGTGAGCTTGACGCTCGACTCGCTGGCGCCGAGGTCGGCGGAGATCTGGGGCAGGGCGGGCAGGTACAGGTCGGTGGCCAGCGGGCCGAGGGCGGACAGCACGCCCAGGACGAGCACGAGCAGCAGCGTGCGGCGGCGCGTGCTCCGGTCCCCGCCGCGAGGGGCGGCGTCCCGGACGTCGGTCGCGTCGGCGCGGACGACCGGGGTCGCCTCGTCGGTCGCGGCGGTCTCCGGGGCGCGGTGCTTCGGGCGCACGGAAAGAAGGGTCACAGGGGCTCCAGCACAGGAAAGGTCAAGGACAGGGAGAACCGGGAAGGTGCTCGGGCGCCGTGAACCGCCTTCGGGCGGGGCACCGTCAAGAAAGTCCCACGTGGGGATACTCCCGGCACCAACACAGGACCGGGCCCCGGCAATCCCGGCTTTACCCGGCGATCCGCGTGATCCGCGTTACGTAGCGCGAACCCCCGTGTGGGGCGGGGTTGCGGAGGACTGTGACGGCGGCCATGAGGGCCGCGGCGCGGACCGGTGAGCCGTGATCAGGGGCGTGGCGGCCGGCCCGGCGGCGGCCTCCGTGGCAGCGCGCGGCCGGAGTCCTCCCACCGGTCCCGGCGTGGGCCCTTCCGCGGGGCGGGACCACGGTCGGCGGCGCGGGGCACGGCGCGGTGCCGCGGGGGAACTCCGTCCACGCCGGGGACGTGCCCGCGCATTCCGTCGTGCGCAGCCCCGGTCCAGGGGCTCCTGGACCGATTCCCACCCTTCCGCACACCGATGTCCCCAGGGGTTGCTATGGTCGCGCTCCCGACCCCGATCGTCGTGCTGTGAACCGACACCCCCAGGAGCCCCGGTGCGCCCCACCGCCCCCGTCGCCTCCGCGGCCGCCGTCCTGCTCGTCCCCGGCCTCAGCGCCTGTGCCGAGGACGCGCCCGTGGAGTACTCCTTCGAGTCCGTGGAGGAGCAGGAGGCCGACCTGCCCGCCCCGGAGGAGTCGATGCCGGTCCTCCTCGAGATCGGGGACACCCACACCTGGGACGACGGCCTGTCCGTGGGACTGTCCGACGTCGAGCTGCCCGACGGGGACGCCCTCGGAGACAGCGGCGGCCGGGGCATGGTCACGTTCACCGTCGCCCTCACCAACGACAGTGACGTCCCGGTGCGGATCGACCGCATCGACTGGTTCTGCACCGGCGGCGTCGAAGGCGACGACGAGGCCTTCGAGGAGTACGCACACGAGCGGCCCGGCACGATCCGGCCCGACGCCACCGGCATCCTGGAGCCCGCCTGCGAGATGCCCGCCGAGGAGTACGAACTCCAGCTCCTCCTGGGCCTCTCCAGACCCGGCGACGCGGAGCTCGCACACAAGGCCGTGTTCTTCTCGGGCATCGTCGAGTAGGCGCGGGCGGGGGCCGGCGGATCACGGTGGCGTCGGCGCCGGGCGGGGGGAGTCCGGGGCGCGTGAGACGGGCTCATCGACGGCGAACCCGCCGGGCCGGACGTGTGCCCGCGTGAGCCCGGACGCCTGCTCCCGGCGCCCGGTCGGGTTCGCGCGCCCGTGTGCCGCCGCCGGGGCCGTGCCCGGCCGGTCGGGAGGGTCGGGAGCACACGCGCCGCCGCGCGAAACAGGGATTTCACGGCTGCCGGTCTTGTCCGGCACCGGCCGTGTCGGTAGGAACGGTGGGGACCCCAGGAGGAGCCCCCGTGCACCAGCCCCCTCAGCCGCGCCCCCGATTTCGCGCCCCGTCCGTCCTCTCCGGCACACTGGCCGCCGTCGTCGCGGCGGGCCTGCTCGCCACCCCCGGTGCCGCGTCCGCCGACCCCGTCCCGCGCGGGGAGGCCGCCAACGGCCCCGAGCGCAACGACCGGGCCGCCGGGGCGGAGGCCCTGGACGGCGCCTCTCCGCACGCGTTCGCCGCCCCGCCGGACGCCGCCGGGGTGGACCCGGACGCCCCCTACCCCAGGCGGACCGCACTCCCGGAGCCGCCGGAGGACCCCGACGACCACTCGGTCAGGCTCGGCCTCATGCCCTACCACGGCATCGCGCCCGCCCTCAACGAACTCCAGGAAGCCTCCGACCGGGTGAGCGCGGAGGTCGTCGGCACCTCTGTACAGGGCCGCGACATGTACCTGGTCACCGTCACCGAACCCGAGAACCGGGCCGAGTCCGACCACCAGAGACGGATGCGCGAGCTGATCTCGCAGGACCCCGCGCGGGCCGCCCGGGACAGGACCCTGCCCGACCGCTACAAGGCCCCCGTGCTCGTCAACGCCAACATCCACGGCAACGAGTGGGAGGGCACGGACGCGTCGCTGCGGGTCATCGAGGAGCTCGCCACCGGCACGGACGAGGCGACGGAGGAGCTGCTGGAGAGCACGCGGCTGTACTTCGTGCTGACCGCCAACCCGGACGGCCGCGTGGCGGGACAGCGCGCCAACAGCCGCGGCTTCGACCTCAACCGCGACTTCGTCACCGTCTCCCAGCCCGAGACGGCGGCGGTGCGCCAGGTCGTGATCGACACCCAGCCCCTGGTCCTGCTCGACCAGCACGGGTACGTCAACGGCACGCTCATCGAGCCGGGGACGCCCCCGCACGGCCAGAACTACGAGTACGACCTCTACATCAAGCACACGTACGCGAACGCGGAGAACATGGAGGAGGCCGTCCTCGACCTCGGGTACACGCCCGAGGACGACGGGGTGGAGCCCCCGCAGATCCCCTTCCGCGACTGGGAGGACGGCTGGGACGACTGGCCGCCGATCTTCACCCCCATGTACGCGCCCTACCAGGGGGCGGTCGCCTCCGCCACGGTCGAGTTCCCGATGCGCGTCAACAACGCCGACTACGACGACCTGGACGAGGAGGAGCTGCGGCGCCGCTCGGCGATCAACACCGACGTCTCCGCCGCCACCATCGGGGCGACGCTGGACTACGTCGGAGAGAACCGCGACGAGCTCATCGGCGACCAGGTCGAGGTGTTCCGCCGGGGCGCGGCCGGTGAGGAGCAGGTCGTGCCCCCGGAGGGGTGGGTGCCCGGGTTCGACCCGGAGGACGTGTGGACCACCGAGTTCCCGCGCGCCTACGCGATCCCCGCGCAGGGTCCGGCCGCGGCCCGCCTCGTGGACCTGCTCGTCGCCAACGACGTGGTCGTCGAACGCGCGGACGAGGGCTTCGAGGCGGGCGGGACCTCCTACGACGCCGGGACGTACGTGGTGGACATGCACCAGCCCAAGCGCGGCATGGCCAACGTCCTCCTGGAGAACGGGCGGGACATCAGCGAGGACGTCGGCGCGATGTACGACATCTCCGGATGGAGCCACGGGCTGCTGTGGGGGGCGCGGGTTGACGCCCTCCACACCGAGGTCGGGGCCGACACCGCGCCCGTGGCGGCGGCCGGCCCCTCAGGGCGGGTGGACGAGGCGGGCGGGCACGGCTGGGACCTGGCACTGGACGACGGTGCCCAGGTCGCGGCCCTCAACGCCCTGCTCGCCGACGGGGTCGAGGTGACGTGGAGCGGGCGGGGCGGCGTGCTCGTCCCCGCGTCGGCCGCCGATGCCGTCGAGCGTGTCTCCGACCGCCACGGGGCGGTCTTCGCCGGGGCGGAGGGCGGCGGGGGCGAGGGGTTGTCGGCGCCGACCGTCGCCGTGGCGGGCGCCGCCGACGAGCTGTTCACCCTCGGCCGGATGGGGTTCGACGTCGAACCGGTGTCCACGCGCGTGCTCAACGACGGGTTCGACTGGACCGGGGTGGACGTGCTCTACGTGTCGAGCGGGCTGGTCCACGCCGACCTCGACGCGGAGGCCCGCGCGGACCTGGACGCGTTCCTGGAACACGGCGGAGTGGTGGGGAGGGGCCCGACGGGCGCCCGCTTCAACGACCAGGCCGGTCTGCTGGACGTGGTCAGGCATGCGGGACGCCCGGACGCCAACGGCGTGGTGGCCGTGACCGCCGGGGACGGGGCGCTGGCCGGGACGGGCGGGCACTCGTTCGTGTACTCGCCCGGGTGGTTCACCGACCTGGGCGAGGACGTGTCCGTCGAGCAGTCCTACGCCGCCGAGGGGCCGCTCGTGGCCGGGCACTGGCGCGCCGACGCGAACGGGGAGGGCGGCCAGGACGCCGCCGCCGGACGGGCCTCCGTGGTCAGCGGTGTCGCGGAGCAGGGCGCGTCCGTGGTGCTGTTCGGCACCGAGCCGATGTTCCGCAACCACCCCAAGGGCCTCTTCGGGCAGGTCGCCCAGGCCCTCTACTGGAGCTCGCTCGCCCAGGAGGGCTGAGCCCGCCCGCACCGGCGCCGCCCCGGAGGAGGACTCCGGGGCGGCGCGGTCGCCCGGGGATCCCGGTCTTGCCCGGGAATTGTCAAGGCGTCGGTCTCAGCACGGAAAGCCTTTGGCGTAATGAGCCCTCTTTCCCCGGGCGGATGGGTGACCCTTGGAGGAGGGAGGGAATCCCGCCTGTCCGGGCCGGACCTTCCCGCGGGGGAGCAGTGCGCCATGTACGAACAACCGCCGGGTGGACCTCAGTACCCTCAGCAGCCGCCTCCCGGACAGCCACCGCCCCCGCAGAAGAGGAGGGCCTGGCCCTGGGTCCTGCTCGGCTGCGGCGGTGCCGCGCTGCTGGTGATCATCCTGGGCGTCGCCTGCACGGTGTCGCTGTTCGCCGGAGGAGCCGGCCAGGAGACGGCCGACGACGCGGGCGAGGCCGAGTCCGTCGGCATGGGCGAGCCCGGCACGGTCGGCCAGTGGGAGGTGACCGTGAACGGTATCGAGACGGCCGCCACCTACGGGGACGAGTTCTCCCAGGAGACGGCGCAGGGCGAGTACGCGATCGTGGACCTCACCGTGAAGAACACCGGGACCGAGGCCACGATCTTCGACAGCTCGGCGATCAGCCTCGTCGACTCCGAGGGCAACACCCACTCCTCGAGCGGGTCCCTGACGGCCGATTCCCTGTTCCTGGAGCAGATCAACCCGGGCAACGAGGTCTCCGGGTCCGCTGCGGTGGACGTGCCGAAGGGAACCGAGATCACCGAGGTCGAGGTGACGGACACGCTGTCGACGGAGGGCCCGCTGGTGGTCGAGGCGGACTGACGGCCCAACGCCCCGGCCAGTCCCGGGAGCCCGGGCGCCCGGGAGGGAGGTGGCCGCTGGGCCCCGCGGCCCGGGGCGGCGGGCGGGAGGCGCCCGCCCGGAAAACCCGTGGTGTCCGGTCGGAGCCGCCCCCTAGGGTTTTCGCCATGACCACTCCTGCCCCCTCGCTCCGCCTCGCGGAGATCACCCCCGCGAACGTCCACGCCGCCCTCGGGGTGAAGGTCCGCGAGGACCAGAACGCCTTCGTGGCCCCCGTGGAGCGCTCCCTGGCCGAGGCCTACGCCTCCCGCGCCACGGCCTGGCCCCGCCTCGTCATGGACGGGGACGAGGCCGTCGGCTTCGTCATGGCCGACTTTGCTCCCGACGAGGAGGAGCCGGACTTCCGCTGCGGCATCTGGCGGCTCAACATCGCCGGGGACGCGCAGGGGAGGGGGTACGGGCGGTTCGCGGTCGGGGCCGTCGCCGCCGAGGCGCGTGTGCGGGGGAACCGGAGGCTCACGGTGATGTGGGTGCCGGGCGGGGGCGGCCCCGAGGGCTTCTACCTCGGTGCGGGGTTCCGGCCCACCGGACGGGTGATGGGCGGACAGGTGGTCGGGGAGATGGTCCTCGACCGGTGAGGGGGACGGCCCCGCCGCAGGGGCGGGGCCGCGAACCCCTCCGCACCGTCAGTGGCCCCGGTCGATCCACTCCTGGAGGTGGGGCGCCTCTTCGCCGACCGTCGTGGAGTCACCGTGCCCGGTGCGCACCACCGTGTCCGGAGGCAGCGTCAGCAGCCGGTCGCGGATGGACCCCACGATCGTCGGGAAGTCCGAGTAGGACCGCCCCGTCGCCCCGGGCCCGCCCCGGAACAGGGTGTCCCCGCTGAAGAGCGTCCCCAGTTCCGGCGCGTACAGGCACACCGCCCCCGGGGCGTGGCCCGGGGTGTGCAGCACGTGCAGCCCGGTCCCGGCCACCTCGACCGTCTGCCCGTCGGCCAGTTCCCCGTCGGGGGCGCGGTCCGGGTGGGTCGTGTCCCACAGCACCCGGTCGTCGGGGTGCAGCAGGATCGGGGCGCCGACGGCGTCGGCCACCGCCGGGGCTGCGTTGACGTGGTCGTTGTGCGCGTGCGTGCACACCACGGCCACGACCCTGCGCCCGCCGACCGCCGCCAGGACCGCGTCGGCGTCGTGGGCCGCGTCGACGACCACGACCTCCTCGTCGTCGCCGACCAGCCAGACGTTGTTGTCGACCTCCCACTCGCCGCCGTCCAGGGCGAACACCCCGGAGGTGGTCAGGAGTTCCACGCGCGCGCCGCTCACAGCCGCACCACCGAACGCAGGACGTCGCCGCGCTCCATGCGGACGAAGGCCTCCTCGATGTCGCCCAGGCCGATCTCCTCGCTGACGAAGGCGTCTAGGTCCAGGCGGCCCTGGAGGTGGAGGTCGACGAGCATGGGGAAGTCCCGCGAGGGGAGGCAGTCGCCGTACCAGGACGACTTCAGCGCGCCCCCGCGCCCGAACACGTCCAGCAGCGGCAGCTCCAGGCGCATCTCCGGCGTGGGCACGCCCACCAGGACCACGGTGCCCGCCAGGTCGCGGGCGTAGAACGCCTGCTCGTAGGTGGAGGGCAGCCCGACCGCGTCGATGACCACGTCCGCGCCGAAGCCGCCGGTCAGCTCGCGGATCGCCTCGACGGGGTCGGAGGCGGAGGCGTTGACCGTGTGGGTGGCGCCGAAACCGCGCGCCTGCTCGAGCTTGCGGTCCTCCAGGTCCACGGCGATGATCCGGTTGGCCCCCGCGAGGCGGGCCCCGGCGACGGCCGCGCAGCCCACGCCGCCGCACCCGATGACCGCGACGGAGTCGCCGCGGGTCACCCCGCCGGTGTTGACGGCGGCGCCGATCCCGGCCATGACCCCGCAGCCGAGCAGCCCGGCGGCGGCCGGCGAGGCATCCGGGTCGACCTTGGTGCACTGGCCCGCGGCGACGAGGGTCTTCTCGGCGAAGGCGCCGATGCCCAGGGCGGGGGAGAGTTCGGTGCCGTCCTCCAGGGTCATCCTCTGGGTGGCGTTGTGGGTGTCGAAGCAGTACTGGGGGCGGCCGCGCCGACAGGCGCGGCACTCACCGCACACCGCGCGCCAGTTCAGGACGACGTAGTCGCCGGGCCGGACGTTGACGACGCCCTCGCCGACGGACTCCACCACGCCCGCGGCCTCGTGGCCGAGCAGGAACGGGTACTCGTCGTTGATGCCGCCCTCGCGGTAGTGCAGGTCGGTGTGGCACACCCCGCACGCCTGGACCCGGACCACTGCCTCCCCGGGGCCCGGATCGGGGACGACGATCGTGGTCAGTTCGACGGGTGCTCCCTTGGCACGGGAGATCACACCCTGTACCCGCTGAGACATCTGGGCTCCCAAGACGTGGCTGTAGGCCGGAGCCGGCGGGCTCCGCTCCCGCCACCATGCCGTACCGGGCTCACACATGTCCAACATGTGAGAAGAGTGGGATTCACGCGTGGGAGTCATCAATCGGGTGCTCCTCGCGCAGCAGGTCGAGGAACGCGCGGGTCGCGCCCGAGGGGTGGGAGCCGCGCGGCGTGGCCAGGCCGACCCGCCACCGCGTGCCGCCGGGCAGGGGGGCGCTCCGCAGCCCGGCCGCCTGCGGCTTGTCCACGACCGGCCGCGGCACGACCGCCACCCCCATCCGGCGGCGCACCAGGTCCAGGAGGGTGTACACGTCGTTGACCTGGAGGGCCACCCTGCGGGTGATGCCGAACTCGGCGAACGCGAGGTCCGCGCAGTCCCGAGCGCCCCACCCCGGGTGCAGGTCCACGTAGTCCTCCCGCTCCAGCTGGGCCAGCACGTCCCCCGCGTCGATCGCGTGGTCGGGACCGGCCAGGAGCATGAGCGGCTCCTCCGAGATGCGCAGCAGGTCCGCGCCCCCCTCGCCCTCGAGGGGGCCCGCGACCAGGGCCGCGTCCAGCAGTCCGGCCCGGACCTGGTCCATCAGCTGGCCCGTGGCGGCCTGCTGGAGGTTGATCGCCACCTGCGGGTGCAGCGAGCGGTAGGAGTGCAGGAGGGGCGCCGCCTCCACGACCCCCATGCACTGCTCGGTGCCCAGGGCCAGGGTGCCGCGCACGCCGTCGCCGTCGGCCACCAGGTCCCTGAGCCCGTCCGCGGCGGAGAGGATGCGCTGGGCCTCGGCCCACAGCAGGCGGCCGGTCGGAGTGGGGCTCACGCGCCGGGTGGTGCGCAGGAGGAGCTGGGCGTCGAGGTCCCTCTCCAGCGCCCGGATCGACGCGGACAGGCCGGACTGGGTGATGCCGAGGTACTCGGCGGCGCGGGTGAAGTGCTGCTCCTCGCACACCGCGGCGAAGTGTCTCAACTGTCGAAGCTCCACGGCGCCAGCCTAACGAGCGCCGGGGGCCGGGCCGACCGCGCTCGGGGACCCGGCCCGCCGGACGGGCGGTCGCGGCGGCCGGGCCCGCCGCGTCACACCGTCCGCGCTCCCGGGCGCGACGCTAGAGGGACGTGCTCAGGCCCAGGCCGAGGCCGCCGTCCACGGGGATCTCCGCGCCGGAGGTGAAGGTGGCCCCGAAGCCCAGGAACAGGACGGCCCGCGCGACCTCGGCCACGGTGCCGTGCCGTCCCATGGGGGTGGCCTCGTCGCCGACCCTCATGAACTCGGCCCTGGTCTCCTCCGTGAGGCCCGAGACCCCCATGGAGGGGGTGTCCACGAAGCCCGGCGCCACCGTGTTCACCCGGATCCCGCGCGGCAGCAGCTCCGAGGCGAGCACCCGCGAGAACCCCAGCACGGCCGCCTTCGTGCCGGTGTACACGCTCATCCCCGGTGTCCCGGTCACGTTGGTGACCGACGTGGTGAACACGATGGACCCGCCGTCGGCGACCAGCGGCAGCAGCCGCTGCACCGTGAAGAAGGCCCCCTTCGTGTTGACCGCGAACATCCGGTCATAGGACTCCTCGGTGACCTCCGTGAACGGGCTGAACTCCGACGTGCCCACGTTGACGTGCAGGAAGTCGATCCCGCCCAGGGCGGAGCCCACGACCTCGGCCAGCGCCTCGGTGTCGGCCGCGTCGGCGGCGTCGGCGCGCACCACGTGCACGTCCGGCCCCAGCCTGCCGCGCGCCTCCTCCAGGTTCTTCTCGTTGCGCCCGGTCAGCAGGACCCGGGCCCCTCCGGCGACGAGGTCCTCGACCACGCCCAGGCCCATCCCGTGCGTCCCGCCGATCACCACTGCGCGCTTGCCGCTGTACTCGCTCATCTTTCCCGCCAGGTGTCTCCCGTGGGGAGGCCCGGCGGCCTCCCCGTGTGAGCACCACGATGGCCGCGGCCGCCACGGGTCCCCCACGGGAACACTACGGTTGGCACATGCGATTCGGGGTGCTGGGGCCGCTGGCCGTGTGGACCGACGACGGCGGGCCCGTCAGGATCGGCGACGCCAAGGTCCGCGCCCTGCTGGCGTCCCTGCTGCTCGCCCGCGGACGGCCCGCCCCCGCCGACCGCCTCGTCCGGGACCTGTGGGGCGACCGTCCGCCGGTCAGGCCCACGGCCGTCCTCCAGGCCCGGGTCTCCCAGCTGCGCGGCGACCTGGAGCGCGCCGAGCCCGGGGCCCGCGCCCTGGTCCGCCACCGCGCCCCCGGCTATCTGCTGGAGGCGGACGACCTCGACGCCGCCCGTTTCGAGGACCTGGTCCGCCGGGCGGGCACGGCCGCCGACCCGCGCGGCAGGGCCGACCTGCTCGCCCGGGCCCTCGATCTGTGGCGCGGCCCGGCCCTGTCCGAGTTCTCGGACGCCGAACCCGCCCGCTCCGCCGCCGCCCGGTGGGAAGAGCTGCGGGTGACCGCCGTGGAGGAGCGGGCCCTGGCCCGCCTCGAACTGGGAGAGCACCCCGCGCTCGTCGCCGAGCTGGCCGAGGAGGCCGCCCGCCACCCCTACCGCGAACGCCTGCACGCGGCCCACATCCGGGCCCTCTACGGCGCGGGCCGCCAGGGCGAGGCGCTCGCCGCCCACGAACGGCTCCGCGCCCGGCTGGCCGACGAGCTGGGGATCGACCCCGGCCCCGAGCTGACGGCCCTGCACCGCGCGGTCCTGGCCCAGGACCCCTCCCTCGACCCGCCGCGCGGCCCGGCGGACGTCCCGGAGTCGTCCCCGGAGGCGACCCCCGGGCCCCCGGGCACGGGGCTCCCGCCGGCGCCCGTGGGGGACCTGGTCGGACGCGACCTCCAGCTCCGGGCGCTGCGCTCCCTCGTCGCGGACCGGCGCCTGGTCACCCTCACGGGCCCCGGCGGCGTCGGCAAGACGCGGCTGGCCCTGGCGGTGGCTGCGCGGGACCCCGCGGACACCGTGCGGTTCGTGGAACTGGCCGGACTCGCCCCGGACGGCGACCCCGTCCCCGCGCTGGCCGCCGTCCTGGGGGTGCGTGACGACGGGGCCGGCCCCGGGCTCCTGGACAGGGTCGCCGAACTCCTGCGCGGGGGAGGCCCCCTCCTGGTCCTCGACAACTGCGAGCACGTCGTCGCCCCCGTCGCGGACGCGGTCTCCCGGCTCCTGCGCTCCGCCCCCGGCCTGCGGATCCTCGCCACCAGCCGGGTGCCCCTCGACGTGACCGGCGAGCACCTGTTCGCGGTGCCCCCGCTGGACGTGCCCGGGCCCGGCGCGGACACGCCCGAGGCCCTCGCCGGATCCGGCGCCGTCCGGCTCTTCACCGCCCGCGCGGAGGCCGCCGTCGCCGGGTTCGCCCTCGACGAGGACACCGCGCCCGCCGTCGCCACGGTGTGCCGCCGCCTGGACGGCATCCCCCTCGCGCTCGAGCTGGCCGCCACCCGGCTGCGCCACATGCGGGCCGCCGACCTCGCCGTCCGCCTGGACGACCGCTTCGCGCTCCTGGGGATGGGCCGCCGCGACGCGCCCGCCAGGCAGCGCACCCTGCGGGCGGTGATCGACTGGAGCTGGGAACCCCTCGGCGCCCCCGAGCGCGCCGTGCTCTCCCGCCTGGCCGTGCACGCGGACGGATGCGACCTGGCCACCGCCGAGGAGGTCTGCTCCGACGGGGAGGGGGTCCCCCGGGCCCGGGTGCTGGACCTGGTCGGCTCCCTCGTCGACCGGTCGCTGGTCGTGGCCGCCGACCGTCCGGGGGGCACCCGCTACCACCTCCTGGAGTCGGTGGCCGCGTACGCGCTCGAACGGCTGGAGGAGGCCGGGGAAGGGGGGAGGACCCGGGCCCGCCACGCGGCCCACTTCGCCGACCTGGCCGAACGCGCCGACGCGCTCCTGCGCGGCCCCGAGCAGGGGCACTGGCTGGAGCGCCTGGACCGCGAGAGCGCGAACCTGCGCGCGGCCCTGGAGTTCGCGGTCGGCGAGGGCGACGCCCACCTCGCGGCCCGCCTGGCCAACGCCCTGTGCTGGTACCGCTACCTGCGCGGACGCACCGGGGAGGCCCGCGACGCCCTGGACGCCGCGCTCTCCGCCGGGGCCGGCCCGGTCGCGGGCGAGCCCTCCCGGGACCGGGCGCGGCCGGGCGGGGAGGCACGGGCCCGGGCCGTCGTGTGGCGGACGGCCCTCTCCGCCCCCGGGTCCGAGGACGACCGGACCAGGCGCGCCGCCGCCGACGAGGACCTCGCCGGGGTCGGTGACCCGGCCGAGCGCGCCCGGCTGGCCTGGTTCTCGGAGCTCACCCGCTGGGGGCTCGGCGACCTGGACCGCGCGACCCGACGGACGCAGGAGGCGCTCGCCGCCTCGCTGGAGGCAGGGGACCCCTGGTGCGCCGCCGTCTGCCGGGTGGGGCTCGCCCGGACCGCGTTCGTGCAGGGCTCACCGGCGGAGGCCCTGCGCCTGGCCGCGGAGGGCGAGCGCGTCCTGCGCGGGCTCGGGGACCGGTGGGGCGTCCTCCACGCCTCCGACGTCCTCGCCCAGGCGGCGGAGGCGCTCGGGGACTTCGAGGACGCCGCCGCCCGGCACGCCGAGGGGCTGCGGATCGCCGAGGAGCTGCGCCTGTGGCGCACGGTCTCCCTCGAACTGGCCGGCCTGGGGAGGATCGCCCTCCTGGAGGGCGACCTGGACCGCGCCGACGCCCTGCACTCCCGGGCGCTGCGCGTGGCGCAGGAGCACGCCGACGCGGTGGCCGAGCAGTTCGCCGACGCGGGGATCGCGCTGACCGCCCGCCGCCGGGGCGACCTGGACCTGGCGGAGCGGTCGCTGCGCCGCCGGCTGGAGTGGAACCGGCGCGTGGACGGGCGGATCGGGACCGCCTTCATCCTCACCCAGCTGGGGTTCGTCGCCGAGCAGCGCGGTGACGCCGCCGAGGCCCTCGACCTGCACCGGCAGGGGCTCGGCGAGGCCGAGCGCGGCGGCGACCCCCGCGCCGTCGCCCTCGCGCTCGAGGGGCTGGCCGGGGCGCGCTCCCTCGCGGGGGAACACGGGGCCGCGGCCGAACTCCTGGACCGTGCCCGCGCCCTGCGCGACGGGGTCGGCATGCCGCTGCCCCCGGCCGAGCGCTGGGACGTCGACCGGATCGCCGAGCGCATCCGGGCGGGGTCCCGCGCCGGCTGAGCGGGGGCCCGGGGAGGAACGGAGACAGGGGGGGAGGGACGGCGGCCCGGGAGGGGCGGTGCCCGCCGGGGGACGGCGGGCACCGCTGGAGGGGCGCGCACGAGCGACGCCGAACGGGGAGGCGTCCTCGCGCAGGGTCAGCGGGTGAAGTCGTCGGGTCCCCGGCCGGGGCCGTGGTAGAACTCGCGCTGCGGCTCGTCCTCCGGCACGGGCGGGAAGGTCGGTCCCTCACCGGAGGGCTCGCGCAGCGCGCCGAGGTCCACGCCCTGGGCCGTGAGCACGGAGGCGGTGGCGTTGCGCAGGTCGGGGAGCATCGCGTACAGCACGTCCCCGGGGCAGGCGGTGGCGTTGAAGTCCCGGTGTCCGCGGATCGCGCTCTGGGGGTTGAGCCCGTAGGCCCCGCACAGCCAGGACAGGGTGGCGACGAGGGCGTTGGTCAGGGCCTGGGTGGGCCCCGTGGTCATGTAGGTGCCCTCGTTCTCGATCCCGATGCAGGTGCTGTTGTTGTTGGCGACGTGGGCGCCCACCACGTGGTGGCCCGCACCGACGGCCTCCGGGGTGCGGTCGCGGCCCTCCATGACGTGGCCGCCCCGGCTGATGGTCAGCTGCTGCCCGGCGTCGGACCAGCCGTTGCTGTCCATGTGGAAGTTCTGGATCGACCGGGACAGGGCCAGCGCGTGGTCGAGCGAGTAGTTGGTGCTGTTGGGCGTCGCGGTGTGGTGGACCACGATGTAGCTCGGACGCTGGGCCAGGACCTGGATCGGGCTCGACGGCGGCCGGGCGTTCCAGGCGCCCCGCCAGTACAGGAACGAGGGGGCTGCCTGGGCGGAGGCGCTCGTGGCGCCGCCCACGGTGAGCGCGCCGCCGAGGACGGCGACTCCCGAGGCCGCGGCCGCTCCGCGCAGGATGGTGCGCCGGTCCGGTCCGGACGGGTGGGTGTGTGGCATGGGGGGACCCTTCGTGGGGGGTGGTTACTTGCCAGTTCATAAAAGAACACGGACCACGGACCGTGCGCAAAGGGTGACCCGGAGATTTCTCTGTCCGCTTCCGGTCAGAATGCAAACCCCCTGCCCCCGTAGTCAGAGGCCCCGGCCGGGTGTAGGGGGAAAGGCTTTCGCGAGGGGCGCGCGATGACGTCACCGAGGCGTTTCCAGGTTTCCCCGATGTCATTCGCCCGACATTTCCCTGTCGTTTCCGAAGCCATTGGTGAAAGGACCGTGGCCGGTGTGCGCCCCGCCTTCGCGCGACTCGGCGGGAACGCGGAACCCGAGGTCGGGGGAGGCGTGGGAACGGCGCGGGGCCCGGTGGGACCTGTGGTCCCACCGGGCCCCGCGGGGGCGGTGCGGTCTCAGGCGACCGGCTCGGGCGCCCTGTCGCGCCCCTTCGCGCCGGCCGTCAGGCGCCCGCTGCGGTGCAGCCACCAGTCGGCGAGGAGGGTGCCCAGGGGAGGGACGGACGCGGCCAGGGCCACCAGGGTCGGCCACACGCCCCAGCGCAGGTGGAGCGCGGCGGCCAGGGCGACGGCCACGTAGACCATGAACGCCCCGCCGTGCAGGGGGCCGAAGATCTGCACGCCCAGTTCGCTGCCGTTCCCGAGGTACTTGAACCCCATGCCGACGAGGAGGCCGGCCCAGGTGAAGGCCTCGAAGACCGCCACCACGCGGAAGACGGTCGCTGTGACGCGGGGACTGATGTTCACGTTGTTCCTCGGACTCGTTCTCGCTGGACACGGCGGATCCCGGCGCTCTGGGCCGGGACGGGCCTCCAGGCTAGGACATGATGTGGAATGTCCGTCTTCGGGTGTCCGTCGGTCGGGCACGGCGGCCCTCCGCCCCCGCGGGGCGTGCGGCCCCGTCCGCGGCCGCGCGGGCGTCCGCGGGGACGGCGGGCGCCGCGCCCCGGCCGGGTTTCGGAGAGGTGAAGTCTCCGTGCGGGGAGCCCGTCCCGGCGGTGCTCCGCGCCGCCGGCCGGAGCCCCCGCCGCCGTGCCCGGACCGCCGGACCGTGCGGGGCGGTCGGCCGCGCCCCGCGAGCCGCCCCCGGGCGAGGACCAGGGTTTAGGCAAGGCTACCCTCAGCGGTGTTCCGAGGTCGGGCGTCCGAGCCGCCCGCGCCCGTTCCCGCCGCAGTCTCCGCCCAGGGCGGAATCACACCACCGAGGAGAAGCAGTGAGCACCCCGACCCACGAGCGCCGCGTCCAGAGGTACCCGCTCAAGCCGCGCGTCCTCGAAGTGGCCGACGTCGAGCGCGTCACTCCGCGCATGATCCGCGTCCACCTCGGCGGGCCCGACCTCGCCGGGATGGAGAGCGCCAACTTCGACGACCACGTCAAGCTGTGGTTCCCCAACGACGAGGGCGGGCACGTCCTGCCCGTCGTGGAGGACGACCGCTGCCTGAACTTCCGCGCCCCCGGCGTGGTGTTCCGCGACTACACCGTCCGCGCGCTCGACACGGGCGCCCGGCGCCTGACCGTCGACTTCGTCGCCCACGACCACGGACCGGCGGGACGCTGGGCGCAGGCCGCCCGGCGCGGCGACAAGCTGGGCGTGCTGGGCCCCCGCGGCACCGTCCGGATCAGCGGGGAGTTCGACTACCACGTGCTGCTGGTGGACGAGACGGCGCTGCCCGCCGCGGCCCGCTACGTGGAGGAACTGCCCGCCGACGCCCGCGTGTTCGCGTTCTTCGAGGTGGCGGACGCCGGTGAGGAGCAGGAGCTCGAGGCCCCCGTCGGGGCCCGGATCACCTGGCTGCACCGGGGAGGGGCCGAGCCCGGCGCCACCGACCTGCTGCTGGAGGCGTTCCGCTCCCTCGAACTGCCCGGGGGGGACGGGTTCGTGTACGCCGCCGGCGAGGCGAACACCCTCAAGCCGATCCGCCGCCTGCTCAAGGAGCGCGGGTTCGTCCGCCACGCGACCTGCGAGGTCGACGGCTACTGGCGCCGGGGCACCTCCAACCTCGACCACCACGCGGAGGACGACGACGAGTAGGGGGCCCGGGGAGGACGGGCGCGGGGCCCGTGCCCGCGCGCCCCGTCCCCGACGGCGCCGGGGCGGCGCGCGGGGCGGGCCTCACCCGGTCCCGCGCTCCCGCAGCGGGACGAGCATCGCCTCCCGGACCCGCCGCCAGTCCACGCCCCCCAGCCCTGCCACGCCGAGGTCCTCGGCGACCGCCCCGACGCTGTGCAGGTCGTGGTCGTCGACCAGCTCCCGGCCGCCGTCGCCGTCCCTGTGGTCGCGCACCAGGCCGGTGACGTACCGGCGCAGGGCCTCCTCGCCGGTGATCGCCGCCGAGCGGGCGGACTCGTGCCAGCGGGCGTCGTGGGGGATCCACGCCGAGATGACCTCGGTGGGACTGGGGCGCTCGTGCATTCTCATGCAGGGGAAGCTAGCAGGGGGCAGAGCGGGTCCGCGTACTTCCCGGAGCGCGAAACCGCAGGTCGGGGGCGATTGGGTCGGGCCGAATCCCGGGGTGCCCCGGCGTGGGCGGGAGGCTCGGGCAGCCGGGTCCGCGACACGCCGGGAGCACCGACGCCGGGGTGGCGCCGGTGGCCGGATCGGGCCGGTCGGTACCGTGCCGTCATGCTGATTCGTCGTGCCCTGCCCGGTGACGGCGCGGGGATCGCCCGCCTGATCGTGCGCGCGGCCCCGCATTTCGAGGTGAAGGGGTACCCCGACGGCGAGTGGCCCGAGGGGATGGTGGTCCTGGTCGCCGTCGACGGGGACACCGTCGTCGGCTGGATCGAGGGGATCCTCGACGGGGCCTACACGGGCCCCGGCGCCCCGGTGCCGCCTCCCCACGGGTACGTCCTGGCCCTGGTGGTCGACGCGGCGTGGAGGCGCCGGGGGATCGGCACGGGGCTGCTCGACGCGTTCGTGGCCGTGGCGGGACGGTCGGGCACACGCTGGGTGTTCCTGAAACCCGAGGAGGGCGAGCACGTGGAGGAGCGCGTCGCCTTCTTCGAGCAGGCCGGGTTCGCGCCCGTGCCCGACCCCGACGGGACGTGGCCGCCCATGGGTCGGCGGACCCGCGGCGCAGGGTAGCCCGGGGCGGTGGTGGTCCCCGCCCGGGACACGGGCCCGCTCCCGGCCACCACATCGCGCGGGCCGGGGCGTCAGGAGCCGCCGGGCCCGGAGCCCCGCCGCCGGCGCGGTTGGCGCGGGGCCGCCCCCGAATCTACGATCGGGTCCATGACCGACGCGGTGAGGGCCGTCGAACACGCGACGGGCGCCGTCCGGCGGGAGACCGTCGGACTCGGCCTCTCGGGCGCGAGGGTCCTGCGCCTGCTCGACGCCCGGGGACGGCCGGTCGCGTTCGTCAAGCTGGTCGACGACGCGCGGGGCCGCCTCGCCGGCGAGCTCGCGGCGGAGACCGCACGCCTGGAGTGGCTGGCCCGGCTGGGAGTTCCGGTCCCCGAGGTCCTGGGCGCCGGCGCCGACGACGGCGGGTCCTGGCTCGCGACGCGGGCGCTTCCCGGCCGTCCGGCGTCCGACCCCTGGCCCGTGGGGGAACGGGGCCCCGTCGTGGACCGGATCGCCCGCGCCGCCCGGGAGCTCCACGCGACGGCCGCGGACGACGCCCCCTTCGACCGGTCCCTGTCGTCGGTGCTCCCGGAGGTCCGCGCGCGCGTCGCGTCCGGACTGGTCGACAGGTCGTGGGAGATCGCCGGCAGGAAGGGCCCTCCGGCCGCGGCCGTGCTGCCGGAGCTGGAGAGCGCGGCCGAGGCCCTCGGCGACGGCGGGCCCGCGGTCTCCCACGGCGACTTCTGCCTGCCCAACGTGCTCGTCGCGGAGTCCGGCGGGACCGGGTTCGTGGACGTCGGCCGCGCGGGCACGGCGGACCCGCACTCCGACGTCGCGGACATGGCACGGAGCCTGCGCAGCCACATGAACCCCCAGTTCGGACCCGCCTCGGCCGAGAGGTTCCTGGACGCGTACGGCCGCGACCGGATCGACCCCGAGCGGCTCCGGCTGCACGACCTCCTGGAGAGCTTCTTCTGGCCCGTGCCCGAGACGCGCGGTCCCGGGGGCTGAGCCGCGTCCGGCCGGGGCGGCCGCGTCCCGAGGCCGGGCCGGACGCCGGCGGCCCCGCGGCCGGGGAGTCCGGACCGCCCCCCGGCAGGACCCCTCTCCGGCCCAGGGGCCGGGGACCGGGTCAGAAGGGGTGGAGGCGGGCCGCCGCGCCCGCGCGGACGACCTCGGAGATCCGGTCCAGCACGGGCGACCTCAGGTTCCACCGCTGCCAGTACAGCCGTACGTCCACCGGGTGCCCCGGGGCCAGTTCCACGAGCCGCCCGGCCCCGATGTCCGCGACGCACTGCGACTCGGGCACCACGCCCCACCCGAACCCCAGCAGCACCGTCCGGGCGAAGTCCTCCGACGCCGGGATGTAGTGCCGCGGGCCCGACGGCTCCCGCCCCGTCGTCTCCCGTACGAACCGGTCCTGGAGGTCGTCCCTGCGGTCGAAGTTGACCACCGGAGCCCGGGGCAGCAGCTCCGGGTCCGCGCGCCCGCCCAGGTGGCGCGCGTTGAACTCCGGGCTGCACACCGCCCGGTAGCGCATCGCGCCGAGTCCCGCCACCGCGCACCCCTGGACCGCCTCCGGGGTCGAGGTGACCGCCGCCATCACCGTCCCCGACCGCAGCAGCGACGTGGTGTGCTCCTCGTCCTCCCGGTGGATCTCGAACACCGTGCCCGGTTCCGGGGGCGCCTCCGCCAGCGCGTCCAGGAACCAGGTGGACAGGCTGTCGGCGTTCACCGCCAGCGGCACCGACACCGGTTCGGCCCCGCCCCCCGGACCGTCCCCGCCGCCCAGGCGCAGCTCGGCGGCGGTGTCCGCGTCCAGGAGCAGGACCTGGCGCGCGTAGCGCAGGACCACGTCCCCGGCCGCGGTGGTCCGCACCGGGTTCGTCCGCTGCACCAGGACCTTCCCCGTGCTCTGCTCCATCGCCCGCACCCGCTGGGACACCGCCGAGGCGGTCACGTGCAGCCGCCGCGCGGCCGCCTCGAAGGTGCCCTCGTCGACCAGGGTCGTGAGGGTGCGCAGGTGGTCGAACTGGAACGGCATCTTAAGCCTCTCTTCATGGTCCTGAGAAACTTTAGCTTTACTGCACGCCCACCTCGCCCTAGCGTTCTGACGGTGAACGAGACACTCCTCCCCGCCCTGCTCGGATTCGGCACCGGACTCGCGCTCATCGTGGCCATCGGCGCGCAGAACGCCTACGTCCTGCGCGTCGGCATCGACGGCCGCCCGGGCACGGTCCTCCCCGTGGTGCTGGTCTGCGCCCTGTCCGACGCACTGCTCATCACCGCCGGGGTCCTCGGCGTCGGCGCGGTCCTCGGGGCCGCCCCCGGCCTGGTCACCGCCGTCCGGTTCCTCGGCGCGGGGTTCCTCGTCGCCTACGGGCTGATCGCGGTGCGCCGCGCACTGCGGCCGGGGGCGCTCGTGGTCGGCGGCGCGGCCCGGGACGGCCGGAGGGCGGCCGTGGCGACGGCGCTGGTGCTCACCTGGCTCAACCCGCACGTGTACCTGGACACGGTCGTCCTCCTCGGCTCGCTCGCCAACCAGCAGGCCGGCGACGCCCGCTGGTGGTGGGCGGTCGGCGCGGTCACGGGGAGCTTCACGTGGTTCTTCGCCCTGGGGTTCGGCGCGCGGCTGCTGCGCCCCCTCTTCGCGCGTCCCGGGGCCTGGCGGGTCCTGGACGCGCTCATCGCCGCCCTCATGCTGACCCTCGGCGTCCGGATGGCCCTCGGCGCCTGAGCCGCCGCCCGCCGCCCGCCCGCACAGTCCCGGCGGCCCGGACCACGGGGTCCGGGCCGCCGCCGTCGTCTCGGCGTCTCTGGCTATAAAACGTTTCAAGACCACATGTGCGCACGTCATGCGCTGTGCGCTTGAGGGATATTGACACACGAGAAGAGCTGGAGGTAGTTTCAGCGAAACCTGAGTGAAACGATTCAATGACGCCGGTCCGACCGGCAGGTCCCCCGAACGGAGCCCACCGTGGCAGCACCCTCCGACCGCCGCGCCGACGCCCTGGCCGTCCTGCGGCGCCAGCACATCGAACTCCCCTCCTGGGCCTTCGGCAACTCCGGCACCCGGTTCAAGGTGTTCGCGCAGCCGGGGGTCCCGCGCGACCCCTGGGAGAAGATCGCCGACGCCGCCCAGGTGCACCGGCTCACCGGCGCCGCCCCCACGGTCGCCCTCCACATCCCCTGGGACCGGGTCGACGACTACGCCGCGCTCGCCGCCCACGCACGCGACCTGGGCGTGGGCATCGGCACCATCAACGCCAACGTCTTCCAGGACGACGACTACCGGCTCGGCAGCGTCACCAACCCCGACCCCGCCGTCCGCCGCAAGGCGGTCGACCACCTGCTGGAGTGTGTGGACGTCATGGACGCCACCGGCTCCCGCGACCTCAAGCTGTGGTTCGCCGACGGCACCAACTACCCCGGACAGGACGACCTGCGCGCGCGCCAGGACCGCCTCGCCGAGGCGCTGTCGGAGGTCTACGGCCGGATCGGCGACGACCAGCGCCTCCTCCTGGAGTACAAGCTCTTCGAGCCCGCCTTCTACGCCACCGACGTCCCCGACTGGGGCACCGCCTACGCCCACTGCCTCGAACTCGGCGAGAAGGCCGTGGTCTGCGTCGACACCGGCCACCACGCGGCGCACACCAACATCGAGTTCATCGTCGCGTTCCTGCTCAGGGCCGGCAGGCTCGGCGCCTTCGACTTCAACTCCCGCTTCTACGCCGACGACGACCTCATGGTCGGCGCCGCCGACCCCTTCCAGCTGTTCCGCATCATGTACGAGGTCGTGCGGGGCGGCGGGACGGCCGAGGACACCGGCGTCGCGTTCATGCTCGACCAGTGCCACAACATCGAGCCCAAGATCGCCGGACAGATCCGCTCGGTGATGAACGTGCAGGAGGCCACCGCCAAGGCCCTGCTCGTGGACGCCGACGCGCTCGCCGCCGCCCAGCGCGAGGGCGACGTCCTCGCCGCCAACGCCGCCCTCATGGACGCCTACAACACCGACGTCCGGCCGATGCTCGCCCAGATGCGCGAGGACCGGGGGCTCGACGCCGACCCCATGGCCGCGCACGCCCGCTCCGGCTACATGGAGCGCGTCACCGACGAGCGCAGGGGCGGGACCCAGGCCGGGTGGGGCGCGTGAGCGAGCCGGACGCACCCACCGACCACAGCACCCCTCAGGGAGACAGCACCGTGCCCGACTCCGTCGTCGACCAGCTCATCGCCCGCAGCAACGCCCTGGGCGCCGACCCGCGCAACACCAACTTCGCCGGGGGCAACACCTCCGCCGCCGGCACCCGGACCGACCCCGTCACCGGGCGGCCCGTCGAACTCCTGTGGGTCAAGGGCTCCGGGGGCGACCTCGGCACCCTCACCGAGGACGGCCTCGCCGTCCTGCGCCTGGACCGGCTGCGCTCCCTCGTCGACGTCTACCCGGGCGAGGAGCGCGAGGACGAGATGGTCGCCGCCTTCGACCACTGCCTGTTCGGCAGGGGAGGCGCGGCCCCCTCCATCGACACCGCCATGCACGGCCTCGTCCGTGCCGCCCACGTCGACCACCTGCACCCCGACTCCGGCATCGCCCTGGCCACCGCCGAGGACGGCGAGCGGCTCACCCGCGAGTGCTTCGGCGACCGCGTCGTCTGGGTGCCCTGGCGGCGGCCCGGCTTCCAGCTGGGCCTGGACATCGCCCGGATCGCCGAGGAGAACCCCGGAGCCATCGGCGCGGTGCTGGGCGGCCACGGCATCACCTCCTGGGCCGACACCAGCGAGCAGTGCCAGGCCAACTCCCTGGAGATCATCCGCACCGCCGAGGCGTTCCTCGCCGAACGCGGGCGCCCCCGGCCCTTCGGACCGCCCCTGCCCGGCTACGGCGCGCTGCCCGCCGCCGCGCGCCGCGAGCGGGCCGCCGCCCTGGCCCCCGTCCTGCGCGGCCTGGCCTCCACCGACCACCCCCAGGTCGGGCGCTTCACCGACGCCGACGTGGTCCTGGACTTCCTCGCCGGGGCGGAGCACCCGCGCCTGGCCGCCCTCGGCACCTCCTGCCCCGACCACTTCCTGCGCACCAAGGTCCGCCCGATGGTCCTCGACCTGCCGGCCGACGCCCCCCTCGACGACGCCGTCGCCCGCCTGAAGGAGCTCCACGCGGCCTACCGGGACGAGTACCGCGCCTACTACGAGCGCCACGCGGGCCCCGACAGCCCCGCCATGCGCGGCGCCGACCCCGCGATCGTGCTGGTCCCCGGCGTGGGCATGTTCTCCTTCGGCAAGGACGCCAAGACCGCGCGCGTCGCCGGCGAGTTCTACGTCAACGCCGTCAACGTGATGCGCGGCGCGGAGTCCGTCTCCTCCTACCGCCCCATCGAGGAGTCGGAGAAGTTCCGCATCGAGTACTGGGCCCTGGAGGAGGCCAAGCTCGCCCGGCTGCCCCGGCCCAAGCCCCTGGCCTCCCGCGTCGCCCTCGTCACCGGCGCGGCCGGAGGCATCGGCGGGGCCGTCGCCGCCAGGCTCGCGGCCGAGGGCGCGTGCGTGGTCGTCGCCGACCTCGACGCCGACCGGGCAGCCGAGGCCGCCGCCGGACTCGGCGGGGCCGACGTCGCGGTCGGCGTGGCCTGCGACGTCAGCGACGCCGACGCGGTCGCGCGGGCCTTCGACGAGGCCGCCCTGGCCTTCGGCGGCGTCGACCTGGTCGTCAACAACGCCGGCCTGTCCGTCTCCAAGCCCCTCCTGGAGACCACCGAACGCGACTGGGACCTCCAGCACGACGTCATGGCCAAGGGCTCGTTCCTGGTCTCCCGCGAGGCCGCCCGGGTGATGACCGCCCAGGGCATGGGCGGCGACATCGTCTACATCGCCTCCAAGAACGCCGTGTTCGCCGGCCCCAACAACGTCGCCTACTCCGCGGCCAAGGCCGACCAGGCCCACCAGGTGCGCCTGCTCGCCGCCGAACTCGGCGGCCGGGGCATCCGCGTCAACGGGGTCAACCCCGACGGGGTCGTGCGCGGCTCCGGGATCTTCGCCGGGGGCTGGGGCGCCCAGCGGGCCAAGGTCTACGGGGTCGAGGAGAAGGACCTGGGGGCGTTCTACGCCCAGCGCACCATCCTGGGCCGCGAGGTGCTGCCCGAGCACGTCGCCAACGCCGTGTTCGCCCTGACCGCCGGGGAGCTCTCGCACACCACCGGCCTGCACATCCCGGTCGACAGCGGCGTGGCCGCCGCGTTCCTGCGATGAGCGCCGCCCGCACCCCCGGGACGGGCCCGCCCGTGCACGCCGCCGTCGACCTCGGCGCCTCCAGCGGCCGGGTCATCACCGGCCGCCTGGAGGGCGGCCGGCTCCACACGGAGGAGGTCGCCCGCTTCCCCAACGGGCCCGTCCCGGTGCCCGCTCGGGGGCGCGACACCCTGTACTGGGACATCCTGTCCCTGTACCGCGGCGTCCTGGAGGGGTTGCGCCGCGCCGCCGAGCCCCACGGCGGCCTGGCGTCGGTGGGCATCGACTCCTGGGCGGTCGACTACGGGCTGCTCGACGGCGACGCCGCGCTGATCGGCAACCCGGTGCACTACCGAGACGCGCGGACGGCGGGAGCCCCGGAGCGGGTGTTCGAGCACCTGCCCGCCGCCGAGATGTACGCCGTCAACGGCCTCCAGGTCCAGCCGTTCAACACGGTCTTCCAGCTGGCGGCCGCGTCCGAGGGCGGCCGGCTCGCCGCCCTGGACGGCGACCTGCTGCTCATCCCCGACCTCCTGGGGTACTGGCTGACGGGGGAGCGGGTGGCGGAGCTGACCAACGCCTCCACCACGGGCCTGGTCGACGTGGACGCGCGCGCCTGGGCCGACGCGTGCCTGGACGTCCTGGAGGGGCCCTTCGGGGTCCCGGCGCGCCGACTGCTGCCGGGCCTGGTCGAGCCGGGCACCGTCGTCGGCCCCCTGTTGCGGCGGGACGCGGTGGGCGCGGCGGCCGGGGCGCCCCTGGTGGCGGTGGGCTCCCACGACACCGCGTCCGCGGTCGTGGCGGTGCCGGCGGCCACGCCGAACTTCGCCTACGTCTCCTCGGGGACGTGGTCGCTGGTCGGTGTGGAGCTGGACGCGCCCGTCCGCACCGAGGAGAGCCGGGCCGCCAACTTCACCAACGAGCTCGGCGTGGACGGCACCGTCCGCTACCTGCGCAACGTCATGGGCCTGTGGGTGCTCCAGGAGTGCCTGCGCGTGTGGGGCGCAGAGACCGACCTGGCCGTCCTGCTGGAGCGCGCCGCCGCGGTGCCCGCACTGTCCTGCGTGGTGGACGTGGACGACCCCCGGTTCCTGCCGCCGGGCGACATGCCGGCGCGCATCCGCGCGTTCGCGGCGCAGACCGGGCAGGAGCCCCCCGCGGACGAGGCCGCGACGACGCGGTGCGTCCTCGACTCCCTCGCGCTGGCCTACCGGCGGGCCGTGCGCCAGGCCTCCGAGCTGAGCGGGAGGCGCGTGGACGTGGTGCACGTCGTGGGCGGGGGGGCCAACAACGCCCTGCTGTGCCGGCTCACCGCCGACGCCGTCGGCCTGCCGGTCGTCGCGGGCCCCGCCGAGGGCGCGGCCGTCGGCAACCTGCTCGTGCAGGCCCGGGCGGTCGGGGAGGTCCACGGCGGCCTGGCGGATCTGCGCCGGATCGTCGCGGACTCCACCGTGACGCGCCGCTACGAGCCGAGCGGACCCGCCGCGCCGTGGCAGGCCGCCGAGCGCCTCCTGCGGGGGTAGGGCGCCGCTCCCGGGACCGTCCGCCGCCCCTCTGCCCGGCCGCCCCTCTGCCCGGCCGCCCCGGGCCCCGCCCGCCAGGGGCGGGGCCCGGGGCGGCCCGCGGGCGGGGGCGGTGCGGCCGTTCCCGCCCGCTCAGGCGCGGGGGCGGGTCCGGCTCCCGGCCCGGTCCCCGCGGTGGCGCCGCTCCCGCGCGGGCGGAGGTGCGGGCGGCACGGCCGGCCTCTGCGCGGCACCGTGTCCGCCGCTCCCGCGCGGGCGGGGCGCGCGTCCGGACCCTCCGGCGGAGAGGCCGCGCCGCCGGGCGGCGAACACGGGCGGCGAACACCGGTACGCACGCATCCGTCAAGTACTATGTGTAATAGTGATGTAACTCATGGTTATAATCTTGGGCAAGGATGAGCGGTTCAGCACCGAACCCCGTCCCTGGTGCGAGTGAGCCGCCCTGCCCTCGGCACGACGGATCTCCCTGCCCCGGCGAAACGGCCCGCTCCCAAGGCCCTTCGACTTCCTGTCGGCCCCGGTGGCCCAGCGCGCGCCAGCCACCAGGCAGCCGACCACAGGAAAGGGCCGTTGTGCTCCAGATTCCCATCGACGAGTTGCGGATCGCGCCCGGGTACGCCGTGGAATGGACGATCGCCTTCCCGACGCACGGGGGCGCCACGGGCCCCGGACGGCCGCGCCGCCGCGCCTCCTACATCCAGGACAAGCACTTCGCCGTCGCCCGGCACATGGAGCAGGAGGGCATCACCTGCCCGTCCTATCTCGGCGGGTCGTTCGAGATCCCGGGGCGGCTCGACCGGGCCGCGCTCGAGGCCGCGCTGCTGCACCTCGTACGCCGCCACGAGGTGCTGCGCTGGGTGTTCCAGGGGGCGGCCGAGGGCCTGGACGTCAGCGTCCTGGGCCCGGAGGAGGTCAAGCTCGACACCGTCGACGCGGGCCCCGTGGCCACGTCCGCCGAGGCCCGGGACTACGTGCACCGGTTCCTGCAGGGGACCGACACCCTCCGCGGGCCCTGGTTCGTCATGGGGGCGATGATCGGGGAGGAGGCCACGACCCTGTACTTCGCCTGCGACCACCTGGTGTCGGACGGCGTGTCCACGGCCGTCGTCGTGGACGACGTCGCCACCGCCTACGAGGCGTTCTCGGAGGGCCGCCCGGTCGACCTGCCCGAGACCGGCGGCTACGGCGAATTCGCCGCTCTGGAGCGCCGCCGCGGCCGGGCACTCGGCCCCGACGACAGCCGGCTGGACCACTGGAAGGGGTTCGTGGAGCGCAACGGCGCCGTGTTCCCGAGGTTCCCGCTCGACCTGGGGGTCGAGCCGGGCGTGCTCCACCCCGTCGTCAACGAGGCGCGCACGCTGCTGGACGGGCGCGGGGCCGACGCGCTGGAGGCCCGCTGCCGGGCCGCGGGCAGCGAGCCCACCGCCGGGATCCTGGCCGCCGTGGCGGTCAGCCAGGCGAAGGAGGGGGGACCGGAAACCTACCGCGCGCTCCTCCCCGTCAGCCGCCGCAACCGCGTCGCCCACGCCCGCAGCATGGGCTGGTACGTCAACACGCTCCCGGTCGAGTTCTCCGTGGCGGGCGGAGGGGACTTCGGGGAGGTCGTCTCCCGGGTGCGGGCGGCCCTCCTGGCGATGCTGAGGAACGTCAACGTCCCCTTCGACCGGGCCGTGGAGGTGATGACGGAGCAGGGGGCCGAACCCAGGAGCTGGCCCTACCCCGTCAACTTCTTCTCCTACCTCGACTTCAGGAGGACCCCGGGAGGGGCGAGCCACGTCGCGCGCAAGGCGTGCGGGCACGTGTGGGGGTCGCACAGCGACGGCATCTTCTTCTGGTTCTACCGCAACCACTCGGGTCTGCACGTCAACACGGCCTTCCCCGACACGCCCCGGGCGCGGACCACCACGGGCGGGTACCTGCGGACCCTGGAGCGGACGCTGGAGACGGCCGTCCGCGACGGCGCCCTCTGACCCGGGGACGGCCCCCGCGCGGCCCGTCCGGGCACGGGCGGCCCGGGGCCGGAGGGGCGGTCGGCCGCGGTGCCCCGGGAGGGGCGGGCGACCGCCCCTCCCGGACCACCGGCACGCCCTCGGGAAGACCCCCGTGCGCCGCGCCCGCCACCGCCCCTCCCGGAGCGCCGGCGCCCCGGGAGGGAGCGTGCGCGGGCGGGAGGACCGGACCCCTCAGAAGCGCCGGTCGGGGGAGCCCGTCACGCTCCGCCACTCGCCCAGGAGCGCTCGCGTCCGGTCCGTGTCCTCGTGGTCGGGCCCGAGCACACGGGCCTGGTCCGAGAGCAGCGTGAGCAGCTGGCCGACCGCCCCGTGCGGATCCCCGGCCCAACCGCTCCAGTGGGCGACGTAGGCGCGGCACCGCAGGGTCTCGGCGTGCTCGGGCCCCAGCACGCGCAGCATGTCGTCCAGGAGCGAGCGCAACGCCGCGAGGGCGCCCGCGCGGTCCCCGCCGGAGGCCTCCCACTGGACGACCCTGAACCGCAGGGCCAGCGTCTCGGGGTGGTCCCCGCCCAGCACACGGGCATGGTCGCGCAGCAGGGGAGCGGCCACCCGCAGGGCACGGTCGTGCCCGTGCACCCGGTCGACCAGGAGGGCGGCGTGCCGCCGGGTCCGCAGCGTCTCGAGGTGGTCGGGACCCAGTACGCGCTCCGTCTCCACCAGCAGCGCCTCGTACCCGTGCTGCGCGTCCTCCACGTCGCCCCGCGCCCCCGTCCAGTGCGCGATCTCCCGCCGGGTGGACAGCGTGCCGTGGTGGTGCGGACCCAGCACGCGCAGCTGTTCCAGCAGCAGGGCGCGGTAGGCGCGCAGGGCGGCGGCGGGATCCCCCGTCTGGGCCGAGGCCCGGGCCCTGTCCTCCAGCACCGTGAGCGCGTCCGACCGGGTGCCGGGGGCGGCGGTGTCGGGGGGCGGCAGCGGTGCGGGGGAGCCGGTGGGAGGCGCGGTCCCCGGCGCCGGGACCCCGGTGTCCGGGGGAGCGGCCTCCGGCCCGGGGCCGGCCAGGTGCGGCGGAGGCCACGCCCCGCTGAGGTCGTCGTCCCCGAACAGCGAGAGGATCTCGACCGGCGCCGGCCGGGCCGCGGGGTCGTGCCGCCAGCAGGCGGCGACCAGGTCCCGCAGCGGGCCGGGCACCCCCTCGGGCTCGGGGGGCGGGCCGATGAGCCGCCGGATGACGGCGGGCACCGACGGCGCGGCGAACGGGTTCGTGCCGGTGGCGGCGTAGGCGAGCACCGTCCCCATGGAGAACACGTCCGAGGAGGGGCCCACCACCGCGCCCTCGGTCTGCTCGGGGGACATGTAGGAGGGGGTGCCCACCGGCATGCCGGTCATGGTCACCCGCGCGGCGTCGGGGGCCCGGGCGATACCGAAGTCGATGATCCGCGGGCCGTCGGAGGCGAGGATGATGTTGTCGGGCTTGAGGTCGCGGTGGATGAGCCCGCAGGCGTGGATGGCCTCCAGGCCCTCGGTGAGCCCCGCGGCCAGGGCGCGCAGGGCCTGCTCGGGCAGAGGGCCGTGCTCGCGCACCGCCCGGCCCAGGGAGGGGCCGGGGATGAACGCGCTCGCGATCCAGGGAGACTCCGCCTCGGGGTCGGCGTCCACCACCGGAGCGGTGTGGAACCCGCCCACGCGGCGGGCGGCCTCGACCTCGCGGGCGAACCGGGCCCGGAAGTCCGGTTCGTCGGCGTACTCGGTGAGGACGACCTTGACGACGATCCGCCTGCTGGCGGGGGTGAGGGCGAGGTACACGCGGCCCATACCGCCCGCGCCCAGGCGGTGCGTGAGCCGGTAGCGGCCGACGCGCCGGGGATCGGTCGGGTGGAGTGGTTGCACTTTCCGTCGGCTTTCCGGACGTGGGGACAGGAAGGGGGCGCGAAGGATTATCCCAGTCCGCGCGGGCGGCCGCTCCCCTCCGCCCTCCCGGGGGCGCGCGCGGACCCGCTGCGGGGCGCGGGCCCCCGGCGGGTCAGCCCCGCAGGCCGTCGGGCAGCGAGCCCAGCCCCGAGGCGAACTCCCAGCGCTCGGCCTCCGAGAGGACGGCGTAGACGGGCTCGTCCCGCCGGTTCGTCTCCGCCTCGATCCGCTCCCGCAGGGGTCCGCCGGTCAGCCCCCGGACCTCCTCGACGGACAGGCCCTCCGCCGCCCACGCGGCACGGTGCGCGTCCCCCCGGTGGTGGCGCAGCGCGCTGAGGCGGGAGGTCAGGACGAGGGCGGCGCCCGCCCCCTCGGGCTCGTACGGCGGGGACATCGCGCCGAACGCCGGACCCCCGGTGGCCGCCCCGGCCTCCAGCAGGCGCCCGGTCAGCTCGCACAGCCGCTCCACGGGCACGCGGTTCGGGGGGACACCGACCGACCACAGCTCCTCGGCCGCGGCGCCGACGACCTCCTGCACGGCCAGGGCGACCTCCCGGCCCAGCGGGGTGAGCGCGCGGGTCCCGTCGGCGTCCGTGTCCGCGATCTCCGGGGCGATGGGCTTGCGGGCGTACACGGACGCGGCGGCGAACGCCGCGGCGCCCATCGGGCGGGCCAGCAGCCCGGCGTACAGGCTCGTCTCGAAACCCGGCTCCCGCCCCCACCGGTCGTAGAGGGGGAGCAGCCGGGGGAGCGCGAGGGCGCGCACCCCCATGTGGACCCGGTCGATGACCGGTCGGACCAGACCCGCGTAGCTCATCGGCGTCCTTCGGCGTGGAGGCGGACGTGACGCGCGCCATGCTGTCACACGGGCGGCCGGGCCCGCAGCGGAACGGCCGTTCGGCGGGCTGTCCACGGGCGCGGCTCCCGGGCCCGGCGGCCCCTTCCCCGGCCTCCGCCGGAGACGCCGTCCACCCCGCCCGTGCGCGGGAGACCCGGAGCGCGCCCGGCCCGGGGCGGTGCGGTGTTCGGGCCCGGCACGGAGAGGGGGCGCCTCCGCCGGGAGGGTTCCCGGCGGAGGCGCCCCCGCGGCGCGCGGACGCGCCGGGCTCCAGGGGCTGGCTCAGCCCGTCCCGTCCTCCCGCTTCGCGGCACGGACGACCCGGGCGGCCTGCCCCCGCGCCACCACCCGCGTCCCCGGCGCGTCCCCGGCGGCCGGGACCGGCCCGTCCGCCGGGGCAGGCGCGTTCGCGGCGCTCCCGCCGACGGACGGGTCCCCGGCGCCGGTTCCCGTCGCGCCGTCCGACGGGGCCTCCTCGGCGCCGGGCAGGTCGAGGGTGTCGCGGAGGCGCACCCTGGGCAGGAAGAGGCCCACCACGAGGCCCACCGCGGCGATGCCCGTGGCGACGAGGAAGATGTCGCCGGTCGAGGAGCCGTACGCCGACTCCACGATCTCCCGGACGAACGGCGGCATGGCGGCCAGGTTCAGCGTCCCGCTGCCCGCCGCCGCGGAGGCGTCGGCACCGGCCCCCGCCAGCCCCTCGGAGATGTTCGTGCCGACCCGGTTGGCCAGGATCGCGCCCAGCACGGAGACGCCCATGGTGCCGCCCAGGGAGCGGAAGAAGGTGATGGCCCCGCTGGCCGCGCCGAGCTCGCTCAGCGGGACGGAGTTCTGCACCACGAGGACCAGGTTCTGCATGGACATGCCCACGCCGGTTCCTACGAGGAGCATCCCGGCGGAGACGATGAGCAGCGAGGTGGTCTCGTCGATGGTGGACAGCAGGAGGAAGCCCAGGGTCAGGGAGACCAGGCCGGTGACCACGTACGGCTTCACCCGGCCGGAGTTGGACACCATGCGGCCGGAGACGGTCGAGGAGACCAGGACCCCCAGCATGAGCGGGGTGGTCAGCAGGCCCGCCTCGGTGGGCGAGTAGCCGCGTGCGAGCTGGAAGTACTGGCCGAGGAAGACGGCGCCGCCGAACATGGCCATGCCGACCGCGATGCTGGCCAGGATGGCGATGGCGGTCTCCCGGCGCACCACCAGGTGCAGCGGGATCACGGGCTGCGAGACCCGCGACTCCACCCACACGGCCAGGCCGAGCAGGACGGCGCTGCCGGCGACCATGGCGCCGGACTGCCAGGAGATCCAGGCGAAGTCGTTGCCGACGAAGGTGACCCACAGCAGCAGCGTGCTGACGCCCGAGGCGATCAGCAGGGCCCCGGCGTAGTCGACCTTGGCGTCGGCGCGGCGGACGTCGGCCAGTTTCAGGGTGCGGCCCAGCACGAGGGAGGCGATGACCATGAACGGCACGCCGATGAAGAAGCACCAGCGCCATCCGAGCCAGGAGATGTCGGTGATGGCCCCGCCGATCAGCGGTCCGCCGACGGTGGCCACGGCCATGATGCCGCCGATGTAGCCGTTGAGGCGACCGCGTTCCTTCGGGCTGACCAGCGAGGCGATGATCACCTGCACCAGCACCTGGGAGGCGCCCATGCCGAGGCCCTGCACGGCGCGGAACGCGATCAGCTGGCCGGTGGTCTGCGCGAACCCGGCCAGCAGCGACGACACGACGAACAGGACGATCGACAGCTGGAGCAGCTTCTTCTTGTCGAACAGGTCGGCGAGCTTGCCCCAGACGGGCGTGGAGGCCGTCGACGCCAGCAGGGTGGCGGTCACCACCCAGGTGTACTGCGCCTGGGTCCCGTTGAGGGAGCCGACGATCTGCGGGAGGGCCACGGACACGATGGTGCCGCTGAGCATCGTCACGCCGAGCACTATGAGCAGGCCGCTCAGGGAGCGCATGATCGGTGGTTGCCCGGTGTCGGTAAGGGAACGCTTAGTGCTCAAAGAACGACCTCTGCGAGAACGGAAGCGGCCTCGACGGGCCGCGAAGACTGCTCAGGGGGCAAAACTGCATGGTGGGCATTTTTGCACTCCATGTAGAATAACACCGTGGACAGGACACCAGGGCTGCGGGAACGTAAAAAGGCCGAGACGAGACGAGCGGTACACACCGCTGCAGTGCGCCTCACAGTCGAGCGCGGGTTCGACCAGGTCACCGTCGAGGCCATCGCCGAGGCCGCCAACATCTCCCGCCGCACGTTCTCCAACTACTTCGCGTGCAAGGAGGAGGCGCTGCTGCACGGGGAGCGGCTCTACATCGACGCCTTCGTGCGCCACCTGCGCGAACGGCCGCGGCAGGAGGCCGCCTGGTCCGCGCTGCGCGCCGCCGTGCGCGCCCTCTACTCCTCCTGGAACAGGCCGATGGACCGCGAATGGGCCGCGCGCGCCCGCCTGGCCCGCGACCACCCCTCGCTCCTGGCCCGGCAGCTCGCCAACCAGGCACGGCTCGCCCAGGACCTGGAGGCCGCACTCGACGGGAGGGCGGGGCCGCCGGGTGTGCGCCACGGGGTGCTCGTCGCCGTGTTCCTCGCCGGGCTGCGCACGGCGGTCGTCACGTGGAGCGAAGAGGGGGAGCGCGCCCTGCTGACGGTCGTCGACGAGGTCCTGGACGAGGTCGAGGCCCCGTTCGGCGGCTGAGGGCGGACCCGTCCCCCGGCCGGGCCCGGCCGGGGGACGGTCGCGCGCGGGGCGGCCGCGAACCCGCCCGAGGGCCGCGCCGCGCTCCGGCGGTCCCGCGCACGGCCGGGATACTGGGCCCATGGACGACCTCGTACGCTCCCTGCTGCCCCTGACCACCAGCGCGGAGGAGGGGGAGCGGGCCGCGCGGGTGGCGCTGCTGCCCGTGGGCAGCCTCGAACAGCACGGCCCCCACCTCCCGCTGGTCACCGACACGGTCGTCGCCTGCGTCCTGGCCCGCGTCCTCGCCGGCGCCCGCCGGCTGCGCGTCCTGCCCCCCGTCACCGTCGGCTGCTCCCACGAGCACGCGGCCTGGCCCGGCACCGTCAGCATCTCGGCCCCCACCCTGCACGCCGTCGTCACCGACATCGCCGCCTCCCTCGGGGACACCCGGCTCGTCCTGGTCAACGGCCACGGGGGGAACCACGTGCTCGCCAACACGGTCCAGGAGTCCGGCGGCCGGATGGCGCTCTTCCCCTGCCCCGGCGACTGGGAGGCCGCCCGCGCGGCCGCGGGGATGGCCACCGGCAACGACGGCGACATGCACGCCGGCGAACTGGAGACCTCCGTGCTCCTGCACGCGGCCCCGGAGCTGGTCCGCGGGGGCTACGAGCGCGCCGACCACGTCACCCCGCCGCGCGACCACCTGCTCACCGTGGGGCTGGCGCCCTACACCGCCTCGGGCGTGGCCGGCAGGCCCTCGCTGGCCACGGCGGCCAAGGGGCACGCCCTCCTTGCCGCGCTCGACCGGGCCTTCGAGGGGTGCCTGGCCGCCCTGGGCGGCGCGCCCAGCTCCGCGCCCGGGGCGGCCCCCGGCGGCGCCCCGGCCTGAGGCCGGGGCCCGGGGCCGGTGCGCCGCCGGGCGGGGCGTCCGGCCCCGGGGCGAGGCGGAGGCTCGGATTGCTACCATCTCGGAAAGCGAGATAGAAAGGCGCCGATGACCTCCCTCGTCTTCGCCGTGTTCGCGCTGGCCCACCTGTGCCTGACCCTCTGGCTGGTGTGGCTGGCGGCCACCCGGCGCTCCGCCCACACCTGGCTCGTCGCGCTCGTCGCCGCCGGACTGGTCTACGACAACGGGATCGTCGCGATCGGCTCCACCCTCGGGGCGGGCGACCTGCTGTACGCGCTGAACCTGCCCCGGTTCCTCGTGCACGCCCTGGTCACACCGCTGCTGGTCGTCTTCGCCGTCGGAGCCGCCCGCGACCTCGGGCTCGGCTGGGCGCGCGGGCGCGCCGTCCACGCCGCCTTCCGGCTCCTGGCGCTGGCGCTCATCGCCCACGGCCTCGCCACCGAGGCGGTGGGGCACACCCTGGTCCCCGACCGGGAGGGGGACGCGCTGCGCTACTCCGCCGCCGAGTCCTCCGTGCCGATCCCCTCCGTCGCGGCCGTCGTCGTGCTGATCCTGGTCGGCGCCGCGCTGCTGGTCCGTGCGCGGAGCGCGTGGATGCTGGCCGGGGCGGTGTTCATGTTCGCGACCGCGGCGGCGCCCTCCGCGCCGCTGGCGGTGGGCAACCTGGGGGAGGTGGTGCTCATCGCCGGACTCGCCCTCACCGCGCGGGAGGCCGGCCCCGGCCGCGCCGGTACGCCGGCGCGGCCCGCGCGGACGCGCTCCGGGGCGGCGCCCCCGTCCCGCTGAGCCTCCTCGCGGCCGCCGGGGGACGCGCGTCGGCGGTGCGGGCGGAGGAGGCCGGCGGGCGCCAGCGGCCCACCCGTCACCGGCGCCGCTCGCCGGTCGAGCGGCCCGCGCTTCAGGCCGAACGCCCGGCGATGGGGTGGTAGGCGCGCTCCCGGCCCTCGAGGGCGTCCGTGACCATGGCTCCGAGGCTGTTGCGGATGTGGGAGCGCACCAGTCCGGCCGCGGCGGCGCCCTCGCCTGCGACGACGAGCTCCAGGATCCTGTGGTGCTGGTTCAGGTCGATGGTGCGCGGCTCGGCGCCCGCGGGCAGTTCCAGCCCGATCCGCCGGTACCGGTCGGCCTTGTCCCACAGGTCGTCCAGGAGCCTGACCATCACGTTGTTGTGGGAGGCGGCGTAGATCGCCCGGTGGAAGGCCCGGTGCGCCGTGATGGCCTCCTCGCCCCAGCTGCGGGTGACCGGCAGCAGGGCTTCGGCCGCCTCCCTCATCGCGGCGATCTCCCGGTCCGTCCGGCGCAGCGCGGCGAGCTCGGTGGCGGAGGGTTCCAGCGAGAAGCGGACCTCCAGCAGCTCGCGCGCCTCGAAGGCGCTCATGGGCGCCACGCGGACGTCACGGTGGGCGTCCATCACGACCCAGTCCTCGCTGGCCAGCCGTCTGATCGCCTCGCGCAGGGGGGTGATGCTCATCCCCATCTCCTCCGCCAGTTCGTACTGCGACAGGCGTGATCCCGGGGCGAGCTCACCGGAGGTGATGCGGCGGCGCAGCTCCGCGTAGGCCAGTCCGCCCTTGCTGGAGAAGACGTTGGCGCTGGTCATCGTGGCCTCTCTCACACAATCCTCGCTCGCGGGCTTGTGACCCCCGTCTCGGTCAGTATAGGCTCCGCATAACTTATAAGGGACTTATAAGAACCGGTTCGGCAGGAAGAAGGCCATGAAGATCGTTTCCGCCCACGTCGGGACCATCCCCATCAGCTCGTCGATGCGCAACGCCTACATCGACTTCAGCAAGATGGACTGCACGATCCTCGCGCTTGTCAGCGACGTGGTGGTCGACGGCGAGCCCCTGGTGGGCTACGGCTTCAACTCCAACGGCCGGTACAACGCCACGGCCATCCTGGGCGAGCGGATGCTGCCGCGGCTGCAGGACGCCTCGCCGGAGGAACTGCTGGACGGCGACGGCGAACTCTCGCCCGCCGCGGCGTGGGACGTCATGATGCGCAACGAGAAGCCCGGCGGACACGGTGAGCGCTCCGTCGCCGTCGGCGTGGTGGACATGGCGCTGCACGACCTCGCCGCCAAGGCCGCGGGTGTGCCGCTGTACCGGTGGATCTCCGACCACTACGGTGACGGCGACCCGGACGAGGACGTCTTCGTCTACGCCGCCGGCGGCTACTACGCGCCCGGCAAGTCCCTGAAGGACCTGCAGGACGAGATGAGGGGCTTCCTCGACGCCGGGTACGAGATCGTCAAGATGAAGATCGGCGGCGCCGACCTGGCCGAGGACCTCAGGCGCATCGAGGCGGTCATCGACGTCCTGGACGGCGACGGGTCCCGCCTGATGGTGGACGTCAACGGCAAGTTCGACCTGCAGACCGCGCTGGACTACGGCCGGGCCATCGAGCGGTACGGCCTCTTCTGGTACGAGGAGGTCGGCGACCCGCTGGACTACGGCCTGAACGCGACGCTGTCGGAGAACTACCGCCACCCCATCGCGACCGGCGAGAACCTGTTCTCGCTGCAGGACGCCCGGAACCTGATCCGCTACGGCGGCATGCGCCCGGACCGCGATTTCCTCCAGGTCGACCCGGCGCTGAGCTACGGGTTGACGGAGTACCGCCGGGTCCTGGACATGCTCGCCCTGCACGGCTGGTCCTCCCGCCGGTGCGTCCCGCACGGCGGGCACCAGTTCTCGCTGCACATCGCCGCGGCCCTCAAGCTCGGCGGCAACGAGTCCTACCCCGGGGAGTTCCAGCCCACGGGCGGCTTCACCGACGACGCGGTGGTCACCCGCGGCCGTGTGGCGCCGGGGGAGCTGCCGGGCATCGGGCTCGAGGGCAAGGCGGAGTTCCACCGCCTCCTCCGCGGCCTGCACGCCTGACCGGCCGGGACCGGCGGCCTCCGAACCGTCCGCGGAGGCGGGCCTCCGGTCCCGACGACGCCCGCTGCCGCCCCGGGGCGGCCCGGACGACCGCCCCCGCGGCGGCCCCCCGACGAAGTCGGCCCCATGACCGACGACGGACCCCTGGGCTCCCCGGCGGAGTGCCCACGTCCCCCTTTTCCCTCATGGCCGATGTCGACCCGCGTACCCCCCGCGCCGACCCCCCAGCAGCAAGTCGCGCCGAGCAAGAGACCGAAGAAGGTACGGCAATGGCACACTCCTACCTGTATCCCCTCTGGGGGAACCTGTGGGCCTCGCACCGCGAGATCAAAGAGCTCCTGACGTTCTCCAGCCGCAGGAAGGCACTGCGGCCGGAGCCCGTGGCGTCGTCCCCCGGGGGCGGCGGAGTCTCCGAGCGGGCCCCCGGCGGCCCGGAGGGCCCGGAACCGGACCGGGGCTCCGGCGATCCCGGACCCGGGTACACGCCCGCACGCGTCATCGGACTGGTACTCGGCCCGCTGCTCTTCGCGGCGACGCTCGTGTTCTTCGAGCCCGAGGGGCTCTCACCGGAGGGGCGGGCGGTCCTCGCCACCACCCTGTGGGTCGCGACCTGGTGGATCACGGAGGCGATCCCCATCCCGGTCACGTCCCTGCTCCCGATCGTGCTCCTGCCGCTGACCGGTGCGCTGGGCGGGGACGCCGTGGTCGCGGCGTACGGCAACGACATCATCTTCCTGTTCCTCGGGGGCTTCTCCCTCGCGATCGCGATGGAGAAGTGGAACCTCCACCAACGCATCGCCCTCTCGATCGTCGCGGCGATCGGTACGAGTCCGCGCCGTATCGTCCTCGGGTTCATGGTCGCGACGGGCTTCCTGTCGATGTGGGTCTCCAACACGGCCGCCACGATGATGATGATCCCCGTGGGGCTGGCGGTCGTCTACCAGGCCGCCCGTTCGCTGCGGGGCGGGGAATTCGCCGCGGACCTGCCGAAGTTCGAGAAGTCCATCGTCTTCGGCATCGGTTACGCGGCCACCATCGGCGGTCTCGGGACGCTCATCGGGACGCCGCCGCTCGCCATTCTCTCGGCGACCGTCGGGGAACTCTTCGGAGAGAGCATCTCGTTCGGCGGATGGATGGTGTTCGGACTCCCGATCGTCGTCGTCCTCCTGGCCTTCGCGTGGTTCTACCTGACGGGCGTCGTCTTCAAGGTCCGGTTCAAGCACCTTCCCGGCGGCAAGGAGATCATCCGGGGGGAGAGGAGGTCCCTCGGCAGGATGTCCGCCGAGGAGAAGGCCGTGCTCGTCGTCTTCCTCGGGGCGGCGTTCATGTGGGTGACCCGCTCGTTCCTCTGGGACGACCTCCTCCCGGGCATCAGCGACGGCGTGATCGCCGTCGTCGCCACGGTGGTGCTGTTCACGCTTCCGTCGCGCAACGACGAGGAGAGGAAGATCCTCCGGTGGGAGGACTCCAAGAAGATCCCCTGGGGGATCCTCCTGCTGTTCGGCGGCGGGCTGGCCATCGCCGCGGGGTTCGTCGAGACCGGCCTGTCCGCGTGGATCGGCGAGCAGTTGCGCACGCTCGACGGGATCGACGTGGTCCTGATCATCGTCATCGCCACCGCCCTCGTGCTGTTCCTGACGGAGATCACCTCCAACGCCGCGACGGCGACGATGATCCTCCCCGTCATGGCGGCCTTCGCGATCTCGCTGAACGTTCACCCCTACGCGCTGATGGTCCCCTGCGCGATGGCCGCGAACTGCGCGTTCATGCTCCCGGTGGGCACCCCTCCGAACGCGATCATGTTCGGCACCGGCCGGGTGACGATCATGGAGATGGTCAGGACCGGGTTCTGGCTGAACGTCATCGCCCTCGCCCTCATCGTCGCGGGGACGCTCTACATGCTGCCGCTCATGTGGGGGATCGACCTCATGTCCCTTCCCGCCGCGTTCCGGTGAGGCCCGCCCGGTGACACCGGCCCGGAGCGGCGGGACACGCCACGGGGCGTGGCCCCCCGCCCCCGGGCCGGTTCGCCGGGTGCCCCGCGCCGGTCCCGGGGGACGCGTTCGCCGCGCGCTCCGGCTGCTGGCCGCCGCCGCGGGCCCTCGTGGGCGGGGACCGGCCCCGCCCACGAGGGCCCGCCCGCGTCCGCGTCCAAGCTCCCCTCCCGACGACCGCGGAGAAAGATCAGGACAAAGTCATTTCCAAAGGCGCCTGAGTCGAAAATCCCTTTTGTGAAATAGAGGAAGTTGCTCCACTCGTTGTTCCCTCATCGGTGTTTTTGTCGTGCCGGTCAACGCAGTTCGGAGGACCGTTACAAGGGAACCGGAAAGAAAATCCCTCCAGCGCGATAGGTTCGCGTGTGGACCGGATTGCGGAGTGCCGGGCGCGGGGTGATTTCCGTTCCCGTGCCTTGTGCTCCCCCCGGGAGAACGGTCCGTTCGGAATGCAGCAGCGGTCTGTCGACCTTCCGTGAGGAGAGACGTGTGAGCATGGCGACGACGCCCGAGGACGACACGGATCGGCGGGTGGGCGCCGGAGCCGCCGCGCGCACCCCGCCGGGGACGGACCACGACGAGGGCTACTGGCGGTTCGTCGCCTGGCTCGACGACGGCGGCGTCCCGGTCGGCCTCACCGTCCACCTGGCCCGGTACGGGGTCGGGGACGCGGACGGCGGCCCCGCGCACGCCCACGCCGCCACCTGGCACGTCCGCCGCCGGGACACCGGGAGCCGTGCCGACGCCTCCTGGACCGATACCGCGTTCGTCGACCTGGCGCGTGCCGGGGCCGAGAAGGACCCCCACCTGGACCGCAGCGTGCGCGCCGCGATGCTGGACCTCCTCAAGCCCGGCGACGGCCTGTACCCCGACCGCGAACTGCCCGGGCCCGTGGCGGCGGCCGGGGACGGCCTCGACCTCGACTACGGCGGCGCCGTCCGCCTGCGCGCCGTCGGTGACCACCTCCTCCTCGACCTCCGCGGCGACGGGGGCGCCTGGCGCCTGCGCCTCACCCCCGGGGCGCCCGCCTCCCCCCACACGGCCGTGGACGGCGACCCCTCCACACGGTTGTCCCTGGTCGTGCCGCGCCTCGCCGTGGAGGGGGCCCGGGACGACGCCGACGGCGAGCGGCCCGTCGCCGGCGCCGGCTGGTACGAGCGCGTCCTGCCCGGCCCTCCCCGCGACGCGGTCGGGCCCCTCCCCGACAGCGACCCCGTGTGGACCCGCGCCGTCGCGCTCCTGGACGACGGGTGGACCGTCACCGCCACACGGCGCGGCCGGGTGGACGCGCTCACGGGGCGGACCCGCACCGAACCGGCGGAGGTCGTGCTGCACTCGCCGGAGGGGGAGTGCACGACGGTGGCGGCGAGCGTGTCCGACACCGCGACCTGGACCTCCCCGGCCAGCCTGCGCACCCACGCCACCGAGTGCGTGGTCGAGGCCCCCGGCGGACTGCGCCTGCGGGTGCGGGCGTGGTTCCCCTCCCAGGAGTCCCGCGCCCTCCTCCACGGCACCGGCACGCTCGTGGCCCACGCCGACGTCGAGGGCGTCCGGGACGGCGTGCCCGTCCGCGGACGCGGACACCTGGAGTCCCGCCCCGTCGGCAGGATCACGCGCTTCGAGCCCCACATGCGCGGTGTGGAGGCGATGGTGGGGGAGGAGCTGCGGCACGTCTACCCCGACCGCCCGGACGAGGACGCCCTGACCGCCCTCGCGGGACTGGAGGAGCGCCCCGGGACGCTCGACGCCTCCGTGGTGGAGGACCTGCACGCCGCGCTCGTCCGACCGCTCCGCCACACCACGGACGGCGTGGGCAAGGGCATGCGGACCTACCTGTGGCTGCAGATCGTGGACCTGTACGGGGGCGACCCCGAAAGGCTCAGGCCCATGCTCGCGGTCATCGAGGGGCTCCAGGCGGGCAACCTCATGATCGACGACATCCAGGACCGCTCGCCCGTGCGCAGGGGGCGGCCCGCCGCCCACACGGTGTTCGGGGAGGCGCTGACGATCAACGCCGGGACCGACGCCTACTTCCTCGTCGACCAGGTGCTGCCCCCGCTCCTGGCCGGGGACGAGCGCCTGCTCCTGGCCGTGTACCGGGTCGTCATGGGCATCATGCGCGTCGGGCACGCGGGCCAGGCCCTGGACATCACCGGCCACGCCGCCGCGATGGACGAGGCCGTGCGCACCGGTGAGGCCGACCCCCTCCTGAGGCGGATCCGTACCGCCCACCTCCTCAAGACGGCCATGCCCATACGCGGCCTGGCGGAGATCGCCGCGCTCCTGTCCGGGGCCTCCGGGGAGCAGGTGCGGGCCGTCCGCTCCTACGGGGAGAAGGTGGGCCTGGCCTTTCAGATCGGGGACGACGCGCTGGACCTGAGCGGGGTCGGCGTGCGCACCTCCTCCGGGGCCTCGGTGTCCACCAAGCTCCGGGCCGAGGACCTGCGGGAGGGCAAGGTGACGATGCCCCTGGCCCACGCCGTCGCCCTCCTGCCCCCCGAGCGCGTACGCGCGCTGTGGGGACGGGTGCGGGAGGGGGTGGCGGACGGGGCGGAGGCCGCGAAGATCGCCGACGAGCTCATCGCCTGCGGCGCGGTGCGGGCCTGCGAGGACGAGTGCCGCGCCCTGGTCGCCGAGGGATGGGACCGGTTGCGGGGGGACCTGCCCCGGAACTGGTCGGCGCTGGGCCTGCACGCCCTGGGAACCTGGGCCGTCCACCGGAACGCGGAGTGGTGAGCGTGGTACGTTCCGCGTCACCGGGCCCGCAGGGGACGGCCGGCACGCCCGTGCCCGCGCCCGCCACGTCCACGCTGAGCGTCCGCGGCGTCCACAAGTCCTACGGACACCACCGCGTACTCGGCGGCGCCGACCTGGAGCTGCCCCCGGGGTGCCTGGGCGGCGTGGTCGGGGAGAACGGCTCCGGCAAGTCCACCCTCCTGCGGATCCTCGCCGGACAGCTGGCGCCGGACCGGGGCACCGTGGCCTACGCCGGCCGGCTGGGGTACTGCCCCCAGAACACGGTCCTCAACCCGTCCTTCACCGTGGAACAGCACCTGCGGTTCTTCCAGGTCGCCTACGACCTGCCGGACCTGGCACTGGCCCACGAGCTCATGGACCTCCTGTCGTTCACCGGGTACCGGCGCCACCGCGTGGGCGCCCTCAGCGGGGGGACCCGGCAGAAGCTCAACCTCACCCTGGCCCTCATGCACGATCCGCCCCTGCTGCTCCTCGACGAGCCCTACCAGGGCTTCGACTGGGAGACCTACGAACGCTTCTGGGAGCTGGCCGCCCGCCTGCGCGACCGGGGCCGATCGGTGCTGGTGGTCTCCCACATCGCCTTCGACACGACCCGCTTCGACCGCCTGTGGCGGCTGGAACAGGGCCGGCCGGTACCGGTGTCCACCGGAGCGGGGGAGGGGCGATGAACGTGCGTCGGGCCTGGGAACGCTACCGGACCGCGACGGTGTTCGCGGTCACCGAGCACCTGCGCAACCGCCTGGCCCTGGTACTCGTGCTGGGCTTCGTGCCGCTGTGGATCACCCTGGTCCACCTGGTGATCGCCGACGGCGACGTCACGTTCCTGCTGCGCGCCAGCGGCGAGCACCTGACGGTGAACGGCAACCACATCAGCCAGATCTCGGGGGCCGTCAACGCCGTCACGCTCATCGTCGGCTTCATGATGTTCATCGTGACGTTCCGGTCGGTGGGCTTCGACCAGAGGCTGGTCATGGCGGGCTATCCGCGCGGCCACCTGCTGGCGGCCAAGCTCACCGCGCTGGCCCTGGCCACGGCGGTGGTGTGCGCCTACGCCACCGCCGTGACAGCCGTCTACTGGTCCCCCGAACGGCCGGTGGCGCTGTGGGCGGCGCTGTGCGGGGCCGCGCTCGCGTTCGGCGGGATCGGGATCGCCCTCGGGGTGGCCCTGCGCGGGGAGCTGGAGGGCATGTTCGCCGTGATCATGCTCAGCATCATCGACATGGGGCTCCAGAACCCGGTGGCCAACCCGGCGGCCGACAGCGACGTCGTGCGCTACCTGCCCTCCTACGGGAGCATGCAGTCGGGGACGGCGGCGGGGTTCGTGGAGGACGTCCCCTGGCTCCACATGGCGCTGGGACCGCTGTGGTTCGTGTGTGCGGTGGTGGTGGCAGGGACGGTGCTGTGGATGCGCACCCGTGACCGCCGCTCGCCCCTGGCCGGGATGCGCAGGGGTGTTCCGCGGCGGGGGTGAGGGACGCCCCGCCGAACCGCCGTGCGCTGCGCCCCCGGGGGGCAGGCCCCGCGGCCGCCGGGAGGGGGCATCCCTCCCGGCGGCCGCGGGTCCGGGACGGTCCGCGGAACACGGCCCGGCCCCGGTCAGAACCAGAACCACTGGATCGGGTTCATGCCGTAGACGGCGACGAACGCGCCGCCGACGACCGCGGTGACGGCCACCGAGGTCAGGACCGGGCGCCGCGCGGGAAAGCGCCGCGCGCACGCCCACACCAGGAAGGCCAGGCCCGCGGCGACGGACACGCTCCAGTAGGCCACCGAGGTGGTCTCGGCGATCACGAGGTGCCCGTAGACCCCCTCGCCGATGAGCACACCGCTGAGCATGCCCGTGCCCCAGGGGGCGAAGCCGGTGCGAAAGCGCAGGGAGTGGGCCGTCAGGCCGAGGAAGGGGCCCACCAGGACGGCCGCGATGAGCCAGAAGGCCGTGGTGCCCGCCGAGGCGTGGTAGCCGCGCAGGACCGAGGCCAGGTCGTAGCCGAGCATCATGCACGCCAGCGCCGCCGCCGCGGCGGTCACGGCCGCCCACCGGTGCCGGGGCAGCAGGGCGAGGAGGAACGCCGCCACGCTCCAGGAACCGCTGGAGTTGCTCAGGGAGTTCAGGTGGAAGGGCAGCCATCCCTGGCTGAAGGAGGTCAGCGCGCCGATGGCCAGCCCGCCGAGCGCGGCCGCGGCGAGGGCGCCCGCGGAGGCGGCGAGGCCGGGGGGTGTCGGGTGCTGGGTCGTCGTAGAGGTGCTCATGCCTGCGTCATCGCTTCTCCGGGCCCGCGGGGTTCGGCTGCGGGGCAACGAATTCATGACGCCGCCCCGGCCCCCCGCGGTCGCGGCCCCTGCTCAGAGCGGCGCTCGCGCCCCCGCCCGTCGCCGTCCCCGTCGGGGAGGGGGCGGGCGCCGACACCCGGCGGTCCCCCGTCGCCGCCCGTACGGGGCGGCAGGCCGTCCGCGCCGGCGCGCGCCGACGCGCGGAGGCGGCCCCCGCCGGCGTCCCCGCCCTCACGGCGCGCCGCGCGGGCGGCGCCCGCGCGCCCCCGGGCACGGAGGCGCAGCGGCGACCGCGACACGAGGACCGCCGCGCCGGGCAGCGCGGCGACCAGGGAGAGGAGGCCGTAGAGCACCGAGACCGTCACCCCGGTGGCGGCGCCCAGGTCTGCCGCGCCGAACGCCAGCGCCGTGACCGCCTCGCGCGGCCCCCAGCCGCCGACGTTCACCGGCAGGCTCATCGCCAGCAGGGCCAGCACCACCAGGGGGACCAGCTGCGGCACCGGCGCGGTGACACCGGCGAGGCGCGCCGCCACCGCGAACAGGGCCACGTGCCCGGCCAGCGCCGCCGCGGACAGCAGGACCACGCGCGGCCAGCGCGCGAACACCCCCGAACGGACGTCGGCCGCGGCGGTGCGCAGGGCTCGCCACCAGCGGGTTTCGCGGGCACGGCCCGCCCGCAGGCCGAACGCCGCCGCCAGGGCGGCCGCCGCGACCGCGCCCGACGCCGCCCCCACCGCCCACAGGCCAGGGCCGAGCAGCGCGGCCGGAAGGGCGATGAGCAGCGCGGCTCCCGTCGCGGCCAGCACCGCCTGCCCCACCATGCGCTCCAGGACCACGGCGCGCACGCCCCGCCCGAGGTCGCCGCTGTACCGGCCGTGGCCGACCGCGCGGTTCACGTCCCCGAGCACCCCGGCGGGCAGCACCGCGTTCAGGAACACGGACAGGTAGTAGTCGGCCACCGCGCGCCGGAACGGCAGGCGCAGGCCCACCCCGAGCGCCACCTCCCGCCAGCGGGCCGCGCACAGCACCGTCGTCGCCGCGCCGATCCCCAGGGCGGTCAGGACCGGGCCGGCGCCCACGGCCGAGAAGGCGTCGGCGAACGTCCCGCCGGGGAACCACCACACCACCGCCGCCAGGATCGCGGCCCCGGCCGAGGTCCGGGCCCACGCCCGCCACCGGCGGGGCGGGGCGCCGCCGGTCGGCGGCCCCTCCCGTGTCCCCCGTGCGGTCGTGGCGGTCATGCGCTCGTCGCCCCTCCGACGTCGGCGGGCCCGGCGGTGCCGCCGACGTCCACCGTGCCCCCTCCGGGCGGCCGCGGCGTGCTCCGGGGGCGTGCCGGGCCCGCGCCCGGGCGCCCCGTCCGCCCCGGAGGGGCGTATGTCCCGCACCTACCCGGGGCGGCGCACCCGTATCCCGGCGCGGACGGAACCGGCCGCCCCCGAGGGGAGCCCGTGACCGGCGGTCCGGGCGGGCCGCCCGCCGTGCGGCGGCGTCCGGGGCCCGGACGCCCGCCCGGGGTCCGGGACGCGCACGGCGGTCCCGGCCGCGCCGCGCTCATCGGCGTGCCGGGGGACGCGGGAGCACCAGCAGGTCGGTGTGGTGGACCGTCACGCCGAGCTCCCCCCGCCCGCACTGCTCCAGCCTCCGCTCCAGGTACGCGTCCCCGGGGAGCGAGGGGTCCTGCTCGACAGCGGCGCCCGCCCAGCCCCGCAGCCAGGCCCGCGTCAGCGCCGCGTCCCCGGGCCCCAGGCGCCACGGGCTCGGGAACGTCCGCACCCGCCGGCCCAGGCCCTCGAACGCGGCGGCCGCGGCGCCGGCCGCCTCCGGTCCCAGCCGGCCCTCCCGCCTCTGGTGGGCGTCGAACGCCTCCGCGAACGCCGCGTCCGACGGGTCCCCGGGCGAGAACTCCACCCGCCCTACCACCGAGAGCGAGAACAGCGCAGGGCACCCGGAGGCGGACACCGCTTCCGCGAGCGCCGCGACCTCGGCCCCGGTGAGCAGGTCGAGGAGCGCCGAGGCCACCACGAGGGTCACCCCCTCCAGGTCGCGGGCGCGCAGCGCCGCCACGTCCAGGCGGCGCGTCCGCACCGAAGCGGCGGGGACCCGCCTCCCCGCCTCCTCCAACAGGGCCGGGTCGCGGTCGAACAGGAGCCAGCGCTGGGGCCGGGGCAGCCGCGGCCCCAGCCAGCGCCCCAGCGACCCCGTCCCGCAGCCCAGGTCGGCGACCACTCGCCCGTGGCCGGCCAGGAGCGCGAGCGGGGCGGTGGAGCGGGCCCGCGCGTCCGCGCCCTCGCGCAGGGCCAGCCACTCCGGCGCGAACGCCGGGACACCGGTCGTGCTCAAGGCACCGCCTCCCCGTCGAGGACGGCCGCCATGCGCCGGGCCGTCTCCTCCCATCCTGCCAAGCCCTCCCGCCGCGCGCGGGCCGAACGCCCCAGACCGGAGCGGAGGCCGGGGTCGGTGAGCCAGCGCCGCAGGGCGGCGGCCAGGGCCCCCGGGTCCCCGGGAGGCACCAGCAGCCCCGGACGGGAGCCGTCCGGGGCGGAGCCCAGCGCCTCGGGCACCCCGCCCACCGACGTCGCGGCCACGGGGACGCCCCGGGCCAGCGCCTCGGTCACGACCATGCCGTAGGTCTCCCCGCGCGAGGGCAGGACGAGGAGGTCGCAAGCGGTGTAGACGGCCTCCAGGTCCGCGCCGGTGAGGGGTCCGGTGAAGGCCACCCGGTCCGCGAGGCCGTGCTCGCGGACCAGGCCGCGGAGGCGGGCCGCGTGCGCCCCCGCGGCCCCGGACGGGACCGGGCCGACGCACGCGCATCCCCAGGCCAGGTCCGCCAGCGCGGCGAGCGCGGACACGAGGACGTCGTGCCCCTTGCGCGGGGTCACCGAGGCCACGCACAGCAGGCGCGTGCCGTCGCCGGCGGGGGAGAGGGGCGCCTGGTCCGCGCCGGGCTCGACCACGTGCACGCCTTGCACCCCGTGGTGGTCGGCCACCCGCCGCGCCGCCCAACGGCTCGTCGCCACCACGGCGGAGGCGGCCCGCAGGACCGCCCGCTCACGCGAGTCCAGGGCGGCGGCCCGCGCCTCGGGAAGCCCCGTCTCGTCGGCCAGCGGCAGGTGCACCAGGACCACCAGCCGCAGCCGGGGCGCGTGGGGGAGCAGGACCTCGGGCACCCCGCAGGCGACGAGGCCGTCCAGGAGCACCGCGGCCCCGTCGGGGACGCCCTCCAGCACACGGGAGAGGACGGCCCGCGCCGCGGGGTCCGCGACGGGCCAGGCTCCGGGCACCGCCTCCTCCCGCACCGGGCGCCCCAGCCCGGCGAGGGCCTCGCGCAGGCGGCGGTCGTAGACCCCGCCGCCGCTGGGAGCGCCCCCGTGCGGGACGACGAGGACGGTCCTCACAGCTCGCGCTCGTAGCTCGCCCAGGCCACGTGCGACTCGTGCAGGGTGACCGCGACCGAGTCCAGGCCCCGCGCCCTCGCGTCGATGCGCTCCACCAGCCGGTCCGCGACCACCCTGGCCAGGAACTCCGTGGTGGTGTTCACCCCGGCGAAGTCCGGCTCCTCGTCCAGGTTGCGGTAGTTGAGCTCGGCGACCAGCCCTCCCAGCTCACGGGTGGCCAGGCCGATGTCCACCACGATGTTGTCCGCGTCGAGTTCGCGGCGGCGGAAGGTGGCGTCCACGACGAACGTCGCCCCGTGCAGCCGCTGGGCGGGGCCGAACACCGCTCCGCGGAAACTGTGGGCGACCATCAGGTGGTCGCGGACGGTGACGCTGTACATCGGCGGTCTCCTCTGCGGTGGGGCCGGACGGACGTTCCGGCCGGCGTCGTGGTGGGCAAGGCCGTTCGGCGGGCACGGACGCACGTCCGGTCGCGCCCGCGCGCGGGACGCGGCGGCGTTCAGGGCCCCGGGTAGACGATGCGGTGGCACAGGGCGGGGAGGCTCCCGTCGGCGAGGCGCGGCATCACCGCCGGCAGCTCCTCGAACGGGCTCTCCCCGGTGACGAGTGCGTCGAAGGCGGGGTCGGACAGCAGCTCCAGTGCGAGGTCGAGCCGGTCGCCGTGCCCCCGCGACCCCCGGCGAGCGGGGGAGACCGCCCCGACCTGGCTGGAGCGCACGGTCAGGCGGCGCGAGTGGAAGCCCTCGCCCAGGGGCACGCACACCCGCCGGTCCCCGTACCAGCTCATCTCCACCACCTCCCCCTCGTCGCGGACCAGTTCCAGGGAGCGCTCCAGCCCCGCGGGGTCGGCGCTGGTGTGGAAGACCCGGTCGCGCCCGCCGCCGGCGTCCCCGGGGAGCGCGAACTCCACCCCGAGCCGCTCCGCCAGTTCCGCGCGGCCGGGGTCGACGTCCACCAGCTGCACCCGCACCCCCGGCACCCGGGACGCCAGCCGGGCCACGGTGCACCCGACCATTCCCGCGCCGACCACCGTCAGCCGGTCGCCGAGCAGGGGCGGGGCGTCCCACAGCGCGTTCACCGCCGTCTCCACCGCCCCCGCCAGGACCGCGCGCCCCGGGGGCACGTCCCCGGGCACCGGCCGCAGCGCCCCGACCGGGAGCACGAACCGCGTCTGGTGCGGGAACAGGCTGAACACCGTCGTGCCCACGAGGTCCGGCGCGCCCTCCTCCACGACGCCGACGTTGAGGTAGCCGTACTTGAACGCGGAGCCGAAGTCCCCCTCCTGGAAGGGCGCCCGCATCACCTGCCGCTGGCTCGGCGGCACCGCGCCGCGGAACACCAGGGCCTCGGTGCCCCGGCTCACCCCCGAGTACAGGGAGCGCACCACCGCCTCGCCCGGCCCGGGAGGGGGCAGCGCGCTCTCCCGGATCTCGCCCTCGCCGGGCGACCCCACCCAGAACGCCCGCGCCGTACGGCTCATGCCCCTCCTCCTCGCCGTGCGCCGGTCCCGTGTCCGACGGCCCGAGGGCCGCCCGCCCCCGGCCCGGCCCGCCACAGCCCCGCGACGTCGCGCCCGAAGGACCAGGCCAGGAGCGCCAGGGCGCCCGCGGCCAGGGCCGTCGCGCCCTCCGCGGGGACGACCGGGGCGGCGGCCGCCACCAGGGCCACGCCCTGGACGGCGGCCACCGCCTTGCGCGCCCGGCTCGGCGCCAGCGGTCCGCGCATCCACGGCGCCGCCCGACCGGCGGCGGCGAACGCGTACCGCATCGCGCCGATCGCCAGCACCCACCACCCCAGCTCCGCCGCCACCCGCACGCTCAGCACCAGGATCAGGAAGGCGTCGGCCTCCATGTCGAACCGCGCCCCGAAGGACGACTCGGTCCCCGTGCGCCGGGCGACCAGGCCGTCCACGAGGTCCAGGGCCAGCGCGACCGACGCCAGGGCGACCAGGGGCCAGGCCGGCCCGCCGTCCGCCACCAGGGCGACCACGCCGCCGATGAGCACCGACCGCGCCAGCGTCACCAGGTCCGCGGGGCCCAGCCGGGTCCGCCCGGACCTGCGCACCGCCCACGCCACGGCGGCCGCCCCCGCCAGCAGGAAGACGGCGCCGGCCGCCCAGCCCGCCGGGCCCAGGCCCGTGGCCGACGCGAGCAGCGCCAGCAGCGCCGCCTGCGCGCACGCGGCGGCCCCCAGGGCCGCGGGGTCACCCACGCGGACCGTCCAGGTGCGGGAGGTCGTGGCCCAGCCGGTCCCGCTTGGCGGTCAGGTACGCCACGTTCTCCCGGCGCGCGGGCATCAGCAGCGGAACCCGGGAGGCCACCTCCACCCCGTGCTCCCGGAGCGCCCGCACCTTGGCCGGGTTGTTCGACAGCAGCCGCACCGACCGCACCCCCAGGTGGAGCAGGATCCGCGCGGCCGGGCCGTAGTCGCGCACGTCCACCGGCAGTCCCAGGGCGGTCGCCGAGTCCACGGTGTCCAGGCCGCGCGCGTCCTGGACGGCGAGGGTGCGCACCTTCTCCACCAGCCCGATCCCGCGCCCCTCGTGCCCGCGCAGGTACACGACCACGCCCCGCCCCTCGGCGCAGATCAGGTCCAGGGCGGCCTCCAGCTGGTCCCCGCACTCACAGCGCAGCGCTCCGAAGACGTCGCCGGTCACGCACTCGGAGTGCGCCCGGGCCAGCACGTCCTCGCCCCCGCACACCTCGCCCAGGACCAGCGCTGCGTGCTCCTGGCCGTCGGAGGGGTCCCGCAGGGCCACGAGGCGGAACGGCCCCCGCCTGGTGGCGAGCTCCGCCTCGGCCACGGCGGCGGGGCCCGCGGCCGGCGCTCCCGCGCCCAGCGCCTCCGGCTCCGCCCCGTCCGAACGGCTCCCGCCCGCCCCGCCCACGCCCTGACAGCTCATAAGCCCCCTCGATCCGTCTCGGAACAGCGGCCACACACGCCCGGTGCCCGGTGGCCCCCAGGGGAAAACCTCGCACAGGTCGGGCGCGGGGCCGGGGAGGCGCGGGCCGGGGCCGACGGGAGCTCCGCCCCGCCCCCCGGGGGGCGGGGCGGAGCTCCCCGGCCGCAGGCGTCAGGGCCCGTTCCGTGTGCCGCCCCGCTCCGCCCTCCGTGACCGGGGCCGGTTCGGGGCCTTGGCTGGAAAGCGCTTGCCCAGTAGGGTGGGCCACCCCCCGGCACGAGGAGGCGCCACCCGTGGACATCCCCCGGAGTCCCGTCCTGAGAAGAAGCCCCCTGGTCGCAGCTGTGTGCGCGGTCGTCCTGGCCGCCTCCGCCGGCCCCGCCCCGGCCGAGCCGCGGGACGGCCCGGGGATCCGGCTGGAGCGGCTGGACCGGGGTCTGGTCGCGGTCCAGGCCGAGGAGGGCGTCCTCCTGAGCTGGCGGCTGCTCGCCCACGAGGTCACCGGGCACACGGACACCGGGCTCAGGGGGCCGAGGTTCGCCGTGTACCGGGACGGCAGGGGCATCGCGACCGTGGCGGACAGCACCAACCTCCTCGACCCCGGGGGCTCGGAGGACTCCCGGTACGAGGTCGTGCCGCTGCCGCGCAGCTCCGGCGGACGGCTCGACATCGGCCCCGCCGGCGAGGCGTCCGTGTGGGCGGACGGCCACCACGACCTGCCCCTGCGCAAGCCGGAGGGCGGCACGACCCCGGCGGGGGAGCGGTACGGGTACACCGCCAACGACGTGGCCGTGGGAGACGCGGACGGCGACGGCCGGTACGAGTTCGTCGTCAAGTGGGAGCCCACCAACGCCAAGGACGTCTCCCAGCGGGGGTACACCGGCAACACCTACGTGGACACCTACACGCTGGAGGGCGAACTGCTGCACCGCGTCGACCTGGGCGTGAACATCCGCTCGGGTGCGCACTACACCCAGTTCCTCGTCTACGACCTCGACGGCGACGGACGGTCCGAGCTGATGCTCAAGACCGCGCCGGGGACCAGGACGCTGTCCTTCGACGGGGACGGGGGCGTGACGGAGGAGTACGTGACGCTGCCGGAGGAGGACGTCGCGGCCGGCCACGGCCACGGCGACGACCACCGGATGAGCGCGGCGGACTACCACGAGCACCTGGTCGGGATGTTCCAGGACTGGCACGGGCACCCCGAGGTGGTGGCGGGGAACTGGCCCGGCACCGTGGAGGAGGCCCTGGGCCTGGAACCGGAGTACGACCACCCGCTCGACAGGGACGACGCCGCGGAGCTCGCGGACTTCTTCGTGGACGAGTACGCCCCGGGGCGCAGCGGGCGCAACCTGCTCCGGGAGTTCGAGGGCTTCGTCGTGGACGGCCCGGAGTACCTGACCGTCTTCGACGGCCTGACCGGCGCGGAGCTGGACACCGTCCGCTACGAGCCGGGCCGGGGCGACGACGGGCTCCTGTGGGGCGACTACGCCATGGCGCGCATCGAACCGGGCAACCGGGTCGACCGCTTCCTGGCGGGCGTGGCCTACCTGGACGGCGAGCGCCCGTCGGCGGTGTTCGCCCGGGGCTACTACACGCGCTCGGCCGTGGCGGCCTACGACTTCGACGGCGAGTCGATCCGCCGCCGCTGGCTGGCCGACAGCGGACACGTCCCGATGGACAACCCCTTCGACGCCTCGCCGCACGCGGGCCGGGGCTCGGACCCCGCGCTGGGCGCGCTGGCCGGACAGGGGTTCCACTCCCTGGACGTGGCCGACGTGGACGGGGACGGGCGCCAGGAGATCGTCTACGGAGCGGCGACGCTGGACGACGACGGGTCGCTCCTGTACTCCTCGCACGCCCCCGGTCCCCCCGGAAGCGCGGTGGAGGGCGAGTACACTAAGCTCGGGCACGGCGACGCGATGCACGTGGGGGACCTCGACCCGGACCGGGACGGCCTGGAGGTCTGGACGGTGCACGAAGGGGGCGCGCACGCGCCCTACGGTTTCGCGATGCGCGACGCCGCCACGGGGGAGGTCCTCTTCGGCGGGTACACGGGCGTGGACACCGGCAGGGCCATGGTCGGCGACATCGACCCGGACGTCCCCGGGCTGGAGGCGTGGTCCTCGATGCCGCCCGGCGACGACGTCGAGGCCGGGCTGTGGAGCGCCGGCGGGGAGTACCTGGGGGACAGGACCCCGGGCACCGACATGAGCATCCGCTGGGCCGCCGACATGACCACCCAGGTCGTGGAGCGCACCGGGACCGGGGAGCAGGCGCAGGTCCCGGCGATCGCGGACTGGAGGCGCGGCACGCTGCTCACCGCGGAGGGGACCCTCGCCAACAACGGGACGAAGGGGAACCCCGCCCTCGTCGCGGACGTGCTCGGCGACTGGCGGGAGGAGCTGGTCCTACGCACCGTGGACAGCACGGCCCTGAGGATCCACACGAGCACCGAGGTGACCGACCGCAAGCTGCACACGCTCATGCAGGACCCCCAGTACCGGGTGGGCGCGGCCCGGCAGCAGACCGGTTACAACCAGCCCGCCCAGCCGTCCTTCCACCTGGGGTCGGACACCGACTGGGCGAGGGTCCCGGTGCCCGACGCCGTGTACCCGGAGTAGCCGCCCGGCGTCAGCCGCACCGGCGGCCGAGGTCCTCGCGCAGGGTCCCGTAGGTCGGCGCGAGGGCGCGCAGGATCCGGGCGGCAGCCCGGTCGTCGCCCGTGGCCACCGGGTACTGGAGCGATCCGAGCAGGCGCGCCTGGCGGGTCAGCGTGCCGGCCGCGGTGTCGCGTCCGACATGACGCAGGCAGGCCGCGGCGTCCGCCAGGCGCCGCGCGCCGACCCGGATCGCGAAGCCGGCGAGGTGCTCGCGCAGAGCGGGGTCGCAGCCGTCCGCGACCCGGTCCGCGAGGGCCAGGACGGCGTCGCCGTTCTCCGGCCCCAGCCAGGACACCGCCCGGGGGACGATCGACTCGATCGCCTCCTCGGGAAGAACCCGGGAAATTCGGGTGAAATTCGAGCGCAGGGTGAAGGGGTCGCCGTATTCGACGTCCTCGGCCCGCCAGGCCGCCACGAAATCGGCGATCGGGAGCCTCGCGTAGGGGTGCCCCTCGGGGTCGTGGAGGGTGACGCCGTCCTCGTCCGCGTCGAGCACGACGACGTAGTGGTCGGCGCCCACGGGGCCGGACCGGCCCGGCTGGTGGCGCAGGTGTCCCATCTCCACGGGTCCGGCCACGACGGGTCCGTCCGCAAGGTGGGAGGCGAGGCGGTCGAGCGCGGCGTCGGCGTCTCCGCCGCCGGTGGTCCGTGCCGCCCAGCCGAGAGCGGTGAGGGCGTCGTCCACCCCGGTCTCGGGCGTCCAGCCGTACGGGTCGAAGAAGGGCAGCGTCCCGCCGAGCAGCTGGGCGCCGAACGGGCTCCCGGTCACCGTCTCGACCACGCCGGGGGCGGGGGCGCCGGACCCCATCATCATGACCAGGCAACTGGAATAGCAATAAGGTCCGGAGCCGTGATAGGGAAGGTCTTCCATGGCGTCATCGTGCCATTTTTCGGAGGAAAATGCGATCGAGGGAATTCGATGCGTCGATATCGCGGTGGCGTTCCCGAATTTCCGCCCGGCGCAGCTCCCGGCCGTATGCGCGTGCCGGGACGCCGCGCGGTCAGGAGCGGTACGCGGCGGTGGAGCCCCGCACCACCAGCTCCGGGGTGAAGAGGACGCGCTCGTGCCGGTGGCCGGCGTCGTCGAGCTCCGAGCGGAGCAGCCGCATCGCCGCGCGCCCGAGGTCGTACTTGGGCTGGGCGACGGTGGTCAGCCCCGGGTGGACCAGGTCGGCGAGGTCGACGTTGTCGTAACCGACCACCGAGATGTCGTCCGGCACGCGCAGGCCGCGCCGCCCCAGGCCCTTCATGAGGCCGAGGGCGAGCTGGTCGTTGGCGCAGAACACCGCCTGCGGCCGCTGGCGCGGACCGCCGGCCAGCACCGCGTCCACGGCGCGTTCGCCCTGCTGGGGGTTGAGCAGCGGCTGCTCGACCACCCGGACGTGGGCCTCGGGGTCCATGCCGGACTCCGTGAAGGCGTCGAGCAGCCCCTGGTGGCGGCGCCGCACCTGCTCGATGGCGAAGGGCCCGGTCAGGAAGGTGACCCGCTCGTGGCCCAGGCCGATGAGGTGGCGCCCCGCGGCGAGGCCGCCCGCGTGGTTGTCGACGCTGACGCTGCACCCGACGTCCTCGGCGACGTCGCCCCGGTCCAGCGCGACCCAGGAGGTGCCCTGGTGGCTCAGCCACAGCAGGTCGGACAGGTCGTCGTCCACCGGCATCACCACCGCGCCCGCGGCGCGCTGCTCGGCGAGCAGGCGCACGTTGCGCCGCTGCCTGTCCTGGGCCTCGGCGGAGTTGAGGAGCACCACGGCCAGCCCCGCCCCGGCGGCCTCGTCCTCCACGCCGCGCGCGACCTCGGTGAAGAAGGGGTTGGTGACGTCCAGGACGAGCAGGCCCACGGATCCGCTGCGACCCGACCGCAGGCTGCTGCCGGAGGAGTTGCGCACGTAGTCGAGCTCGGCGATGGCGGCCTCGACCTTGGCCCTGGTGGCCTCGGCGACGCGCTCGGGCCGGTTGAGGACGTTGGAGACGGTGCCCGGGGAGACCCCGGCGTGCCGGGCGACCTCGGTGATGCCCACGGAGGGGCGGGTGGAGCGGGGCCTGGTGGACAAGGAGCTTCTCCCGGGGCGTGTTCGGACGGTCATCAGGGGACTGCGCGAACGCATGCTGCTGATCCGGCCCCGATGCGCGGGGGATCATGCTCACACCCGGATTGAAACGTGTCAACAACCATCCTGTGACGGGGCCTTCCCGTGCCTCGGCATCCGGGGCCGACCGATGTCCTCCCGGAGGCCGTTACCAGGGCGATACCTGGCAATTCCAGGGTGATCCTCTTGACGGAGGAGTGTGTTCCATTTAACATCCCCTTCATATTAAAACGTTTTTGTAATGTTCGGCGGAACCTCGTCGAACCAGCACCGGAGAAGGAGGGCACGTGGACCCGACAGAGGTCCCTCCACCCCTCGCGCTGGTGGACGTCGCCAAGTCCTTCGGGAGCGTCAGGGCCCTGCGGGGGCTGTCCCTGGAACTGCGCCCCGGGGAGATCCACGCGCTGGTCGGCGAGAACGGGGCCGGCAAGTCCACCCTGGTCAAGACCATCGCGGGCGTACACCGGCCCGACAGCGGGCAGCTCCTGGTCGACGGGGTCCCGACCGCCTTCGGGGCGCCGGCCGACGCCCAGCGCGCCGGCGTCGCCGTCATCCACCAGGAACCCACCCTGTTCCCCGACCTGTCGGTCGCCGAGAACATCTTCGTCGGACGCCAGCCCCTCACCCGCCTGCGCACCATCGACCGCAAGCGCATGCGCAGCGACACCGCGGAGGCCTTCGCCCGCCTCGGCGTCCACACGGACCCCGACCGTCCCGCACGCGGCCTCTCCATCGCCGACCAGCAGCTCGTCGAGATCGCCAAGGCCCTCACGCGGCGCGCCCGGGTCCTGGTCATGGACGAGCCCACGGCGGCCCTCTCCGGGGTGGAGGCCGAACGCCTCTTCGCCGTCGCCCGCACCCTGCGCGACTCCGGGGCGGCCCTGCTGTTCATCTCCCACCGCTTCGACGAGGTCTTCGCCCTCTGCGACCGCGTCACCGTGGTCCGCGACGGCGCGTTCGTCTCCTGCGACCCCACCCCCGACCTGGACGTGGACACCGTCGTGCGGCGCATGGTCGGACGCGACGTCACCAGCCTCTACCCCAAGGAGGACGCCGAGCGCGGCGACACCGTCCTGGAGGTCGACGGGCTCACACGCCGCGGCGTGTTCGCCGACGTGTCCTTCCGGGTGCGGGCCGGCGAGATCGTGGCCCTGGCCGGACTCGTCGGCGCCGGGCGCAGCGAGGTCGTCCGCGCGGTCTTCGGCGTCGACCGCTACGACGCGGGCGCCGTCCGCGTCCACGGCACGCCCCTGCCGGCGGGCCGCCCCCGGGCGGCCATGGCCGCGGGCATGGCCCTGGTCCCCGAGGACCGCCGCCAGCAGGGCCTGGTCATGGAGTCCTCCATCGAACGCAACGCGACCGCCACCCGCCGCCGGCCCCTCAGCCGCTTCGGCCTCCTGCGCCCGCGCGCCGAGCGCGACTCCGCCCGCGAGTGGGGCGAACGGCTCGAACTCCGCTACGGCCGCATCGACGACCCCGTCTCCACCCTCTCCGGCGGCAACCAGCAGAAGGTCGTCCTCGCCAAGTGGCTCTCCACCGAACCGAAGGTGCTGTTCGTGGACGAGCCCACGCGCGGCATCGACGTCGGGACCAAGGCGGAGGTCCACCGCCTGCTCTCCACCCTCGCGGGACGGGGTCTCGCCATCGTCATGGTCTCCAGCGAGCTCCCCGAGGTCCTCGGCATGGCCGACCGGGTCCTGGTCATGCACGAGGGCAGGGTCACCGCCGAGATCGACCGCGCCGACGCCGACGAGGAGTCCGTCATGTACGCGGCCACCGGACAGCGACCGAACGGGGCCGCCCGATGAACGCACCCCCCACCGCCCCCGGGGCCTCCGCGGAGGCACCTCCCCGGCCCCCCGGGCGCCCGGCCCGGCGCCGTCGGCAGTTCCGCGAACTCGGCGTGCTGCTCGCGGTCGTCCTGCTGATCGCCGCCACCTGGCTGCACAACCCCGGGTTCCTGTCCGCCCAGGGCGTCCGCGACCTGTTCCTGGGCGCCACCGTCCTGGCGGTCCTGGCCGCCGGCCAGGCCCTCGTCCTCATCACCAGGAACGTCGACCTCTCGGTCGGATCGGTGATGGGGCTGTCGGCCTTCGGCACCGGCGCCCTCTTCGTGGCACTCCCCGGCCTGCCGGTCCCCGTGGCGATGCTCGCCGGCGTCCTCATCGGCCTCGCGTGCGGGCTGGCCAACGGCCTGCTCGTCACGACCGCACAGGTACCCGCCCTGGTCGTCACGCTGGGCACCCTCTACGCCTACCGCGGCCTCGGCCACTGGTGGGCGGACGGCGGCCAGGTCAACGCCACCGACATGCCCGCGTCCTTCCTGCTCCTGGGCCGGGTCGGCGTCCTCGGCGTACCGCTGCCCGCCGCGGTCGCCATCGCCGTGGTCGCCGCCGTCGGCTTCTACCTCGCCAACCACCGCTCCGGCCGCGAGCTGTACGCCATCGGCTCCAACGCCGACGCGGCACGCCTGTCCGGCATCCCCGCGGGGCGCCGGATCATCCTGGCCTTCGCCGCCAACGGAGCCCTCGCGGGCCTCGCCGGGGTCCTGTTCGCCGCCCGCTACGGCACCGTCGACTCCACCGTCGGCACCGGCATGGAACTCCAGGTGGTGGCCGCCGCGGTCGTCGGCGGCGTCGCCATCGCCGGCGGCGTCGGCACCGTCTACGGAGCCGCCCTCGGCGCCGTCCTGCTCACCACCATCACCGCCGCACTGCCCATCTGGCAGATCAACCCGTTCTGGCACCAGGCCGTGGTGGGCACGCTCATCCTGGCCGCCATCGGCCTGGACCGGCTGCTCGCGCTGCGCACGGCGCGCAAGCTTCGAAGAGGAGGTGCCCGTGGCGCCTGAACGCACCGCCGCACCGGCCCGGGCGGCCGCACCGGACACGCGGACGGCCGGATCCCGGGCCAGGGCCCTGCTCTCCGCCCGGGAGGCCCCCGTCGTCGGCGCGCTCGTGGTGGCCCTGCTCGGCGCCGGACTGTTCGTCGACATGTTCGCCACCGGCCGCAACATCGACTTCCTGGTGCTGAGCGTCGCCGCCATCGCCCTGATGGCCCTGCCGATGACGCTCATCGTCATCACCGGCGAGATCGACCTGTCGGTGGCCAGCACGCTCGCCCTCACCAGCGCCACCCTGGGCGTGCTCTGGGAGGCGGGGATCCCCATCGAGACGGCCCTGTGGATCTGCCTGGCCGTCGGCGCGGCGCTGGGCGCGCTCAACGGGTTCCTGGTCACCGTCTGCGGACTGCCCTCCCTCGCCGTCACCATCGGCACCATGGCCCTGTACCGGGGGCTCGCCTACGTGCTCCTCGGCGACCGCGCCGTCGCCAGCTACCCCCGCGACTGGGTCGGCGGCGCCCGCGCGCCCTTCCTCGGCATCGAGGGCCTGCCGTGGATCGCCGTGGCCGTCCTCGTCCTGGCCGCCGCCTTCGCGGTCCTGCTCCACGCCACCGGCGTCGGCCGGTCCCTGTTCGACATCGGCAACAACGACGAGGCCGCCCGCTTCTCGGGGGTCCCCGTCGCGTGGACCAGGTTCTGGCTGTTCACGCTCAGCGGCGTCGTCGCCTCCGGCGCCGGGATCTTCTGGACCCTCCAGTACGGCACCTCCCGCGCCGACACCGCCTTCGGACTGGAGCTGCAGGTCGTCGCCGCCGTCCTCCTCGGCGGGGTGTCCATCTTCGGCGGGGTCGGGTCGGTCCTGGGGGTCATGAGCGGCGTCCTGCTCCTCGGGACCATCCGCAACGCCCTCCAGCTGTTCGGCATCAGCAGCGAGGTCCTCCAGATCGTCACCGGCCTCATCCTCATCGCCTCCGTCGTCACCCCCAACATCGCGGCCCGGGTCCGTGCCGCCCGCGAACCCCGCCCCCGACCGGCGGCGGCCCCCGCGCCCGACCCCACCCAGGGAGAACCCTCATGACCGACCCCCGCCCCCGCCACCTGCTGCTGGCCGCCTCCGCGTTCGCCGTGCTGATGACCGCCGCCTGCGGCGGCACCACCATCGACGACGCGCAGGAGGAGGAAGCCTCCGGTCCGACCGGTACCGCCGACCCGGACGCCGAGATCCCCGAGGGCCTCAGGCTCGACTTCCTGCCCAAACAGCTCAACAACCCCTACTCCGACATCGTCAACGAGGGCGGCGCCGTCGCCGTCGAGGAGCTGGCCGGGGAGTTCACCGAGCGGGGCGGCACCGAACCCACCGCCGACTCCCAGGTCGAGTACATCAACGCGGCCAGCCAGGCGGGCAGCGACGTCATCGTCATCGCCGCCAACGACCCCGACGCGGTGTGCCCCTCCCTCGACCAGGCCAGGGACAACGGCGCCGCCATCGTCGGCTACGACTCCAACGCCAGCTGCACGGACATCTTCGTCAACCAGTCCTCCGACGAGCTCATCGGCCGCACCCTGGTCGAGATGATCTCCGAGCAGATCGGCGGCGAGGGCACCTTCGCCGTCCTGTCCGCCACCCCCAACGCCACCAACCAGAACTCCTGGATCGCCGCCATGGAGGAGGTCCTGGCGGAGGAGGAGTACGCGGGCCTCGAACTGGTCGACACCGTCTACGGCAACGACGACGACCTCCAGTCCTTCCAGGAGATGCAGGGGCTCATGCAGTCCCACCCCGACCTGGACGGCGTGGTCTCCCCGACCACCGTCGGCATCGCCGCGGCGGCCCGCTACGTCAGCGACTCCGAGTACAAGGGCGAGGTCGCCATCACCGGCCTGGGCACCCCCAACCAGATGCGCGAGTTCGTGGAGGACGGCACCGTCGACTCCTTCGCGCTGTGGAACCCCGAGGAGCTCGGCTACCTCGCCGGGTACGCGGGAGCCTCGCTGAGCGCGGGACGCATCACCGGGGCCGAGGGCGAGACCTTCGAGGCCGGGGACCTGGGCGAGTACACCGTCGGGGCCGACGGCGAGATCGTCCTCGGCCCGCCGACCGTCTTCGACGCCGACAACATCGACGACTTCGACTTCTGACCCGGCCCACCGCAGTCCGCGGCGGGCGGAGGGGAGCCCTCCGCCCGCCGCCTTCCACCCACCGGGAGGACCACGCCGTGCAGCGTGTCTGCTTCATCCTCAAGGTCCGCGCCGACCGCCTCGACGAGTACCGGGAACGGCACGCCGACGTCTGGCCCGAGATGCGCGAGGCGCTCTCCGCCGCGGGCTGGCACAACTACTCCCTGTTCGGCACCGACGAGGGCACTGTCGTCGGCTACCTGGAGACCGACGACTTCGACGCGGCCCGGGAGGCCATGGCGCGCACCGGCGTCAACGCCCGCTGGCAGGCCGAGATGGCGCCCTTCTTCGAGGGCCTGCCCGGCCGCCCCGACGAGGGCATGGTCCCGCTGACCGAGCTCTTCCACCTGCCCTGACCCCTCTCCCGTCCTCCCCGGCACGGGCCGTCTCCCGCGGGCCGGGGCGGTACAGCACCCACGGCGCGGATCCCGTGCCCGGGAGCGGCCGCCCCCCGCGGGCCGGCCGCCACCGCCGCGGGGATCGGCCGGGGGCGCGGGGTCAGTCCGCGGGGAGCTCCACCCGGATCTCCCCGCCCAGGGAGGCCCCGCCCTCCAGTTCGAGGTCGTCGCCGCTCCAGAACCGCCCCGGGTCGTAGTACCCGGTGCGGCGGCCCCTCGGCAGCAGCCCCATCTCCTCGTAGGTCAGGGCGATCACCTCCGCGCAGTAGGCGGTCTCCAGCGCACGCTCGCGCGAGCGCCTCCCGAACGGCAGGCGCCGCAGGGGCAGGCGCCCGCGCGCCCACCTCGCCGCCAGCTGCGCGGTGGAGGGGAAGGGGGTGCCGTCGAGCCGCGCCACGGCGCGCAGGGCGGCGTCCTCCATCGCCCGGGTGGCCAGGGGGTCGAGCTGGCGGACCCAGCCCTGCTGCCCGTACTTGCGGCCCCACACCAGGACGGCGTCGCGGAGGTCGTGCAGCTGCACGCCGCGCTGGTGCCGTCCCGTCCACACGTCGGGCAGGGAGCGGCCCAGCTCCGCGTGCCACATCAGCGGCGGGAGGTCCTCCACCACGATGGACATGCCGACGTGGTTGACGGGGCTGTTGGTGGTGATCTGGATGGCGCGGTCGGGCACGCTCGTGCCCCGGAAGACCCACACGTCACCGGTCCGGGTGAGCTCCAGCGCCTCGTTCAGGGACATACTCGTGTCTGCCACAGGGATAGCCTAGGCACATGCGATGGTGGAAAGTCCTTGGAGTGGCCGCTTTCGTGGGCGTCGCGGCGACCGGCGCGGTGATCGCGCGCGCCGAGCGGCAGCGCCGCGCCTACACGCCCGAACAGGTCAGGGACCGGCTGCGCGCACGCGTCGCCGAGGCCGAGGCGGCGCAGGGCCCCGCCGCGTCCGCCCCGGCGCTCACCGCGCCCGACGACCCCGGGATGCCCGCCTGGCGCCAGATGCTGCTCGGCGCCGTGAGCCGCCACCCCAGGGTCGACCGCGGCCCCGGCCACGAACCCCGCGGCGGCGACCCCGACCGGGCCTGACACCGCTCCGGCCTCCCCCGGGGCGTGCTCCCCGGAGTCTCCCCGGAGTCCGGTCGGGCTCCGCCGGAACGGTGCCGCCCCCGCCTCCGTCCGTTCCCCCGAGGGCGGTGCGACCCCTCCGGGGGCGGTGCGACGCCGTTCGGCGCCCGGCCGTGCCGCCCGACTCCCGGCCCCCGGGGTTTCCCCGGCGCCCGGAGCGCTTCTCCTGCCCGGCTGTCCTCCCGCCGTTCCGTGCCCCCGCCCGGTGGAAGGGGCCGCCGCGTCCCGCGCCACCGCTCTCCCCGACGTCCCGCGGCCCCCTCGCGCCCCCTGCCCGGGGCGCCTCCCTCCGCCGCCCGGCCTGTCGTGGTGCGTTCGGTCACGGAACGCGGCCCGCCCCGACCGGCGGGCCGCGGCGTACCGCTGCCGCCGGGACGGGGGGCGGTCCGCCCCACAGGGTTCTGACCTGGGCAGACGCGGATCGGGCGGTCCTTCGCGGGTCGCCCGGGAGCGGTCGGCCGCGGGGCCGCCGTGCGCTCCCCCTTTGTTACCGATGGGTATTACCGACTGGTAGGTTCTCCCTGTCGCGACGACCGCGAGTCGGCCGGGAGAGGAAGCAGGGGGAGAGCAGTGCACGAGGGCGTCCTGTCCAGGCTCAGACCGGTCCCCGACAGCCGGTTCCGGCTCTTCCTCCTCCACCACGCCGGCGGATCGCCCCTCGGCTACCGCCCCTGGGTGCGCCGCTTCCCCGACGACTGGGACGTGTGCCTGGTGGAGGCGCCCGGACGCGCCCACAGCGCCGACGCGGAGCCCTTCCGGGACGCCGGGGAACTGGCGGAGTACCTCAACGGGCGCGTGGGCCACGAGCTGGACCGCCCCTTCGGACTCTTCGGGCACAGCATGGGCGGGCTCGTCGCCTACGAGATGGCGTCGCGGCTGGCCGGCGGGGACCGCGGCCCCTCCTGGCTGGGGGTGTCGGCGTGGAGCCCCGAGCCCGGCCCCGAACGCGAGCGGCCCCGGCACCTCCTGTCCTCCGACCGCCTGCGCGACGGCATCGCCGCCATGGGAGGGACCCCCGCCGCGGTCCTGGCCGACCCCGACCTGTGGCGGCTCGTGGAGCCCCTCGTCCGCGCCGACCTCGAACTGGTCGACACCTGGCGGCCGGAGCCCGGCGCGGAGAGGCTGCGCGTGCCGCTGTCGGTCTTCGGCGGCGAGGACGACCCCGGCATGCCGCCCCGTCGGCTCGACGCCTGGTCCGACCACGTCGACGGCCCGGTCGAACGGCACTCCCTGCCCGGCGGGCACTTCTACTTCGTCGGGAGCATCGACGACGTGACCGGGCGGATCACCAGGGACGTCCGCGCGGCCCTCGCCGCGGGCGTGTAGTCCCCGGGCCGCCCGGCCCCGCCGCCCCGCCTCAGCCCCCGACGGCGATGACGTAGCCGGGCCCGTCGGCGCCGAGCACCACCCCTCCGGCCCCGTCCGTCTCCAGCCGGACGCCCCCGCCCGAGGCGGCGGCCTCCGGGCGTGCGGCGTCCAGGTCGGCGGGCGCCACCGCCACCGGCGTGTGCGGGCCGTCGGCCAGGTGCACCAGCACCACCTGGCCGGCGAGCGTCCTGACGAACGTCATGTGGTGCGGTCCCGCGTCCAGCCAGCGCAGGCCGCCGGTCCTCAGGGCGGGCAGCTCCCGCCGCAGCGCCAGCAGCCGGGTGTACGCGTCCAGGATGCCCCGGTCCCACGCGCCGGGCCGGTGCCAGGGCATGGGCCTGCGGGCGTTCTCCCCGTCGTGCCCCTCCAGGCCGATCTCGTCGCCGGCGAAGAGGAACGGGGCGCCGGGCAGCGTCACCTGGGCCGCCACCCCGACCTCGTGCCGCACCGGGTCGCCGCCCACCACCGTCCGGAACCGCGCGGAGTCGTGCGTGCTCAGCGCGTTGACGCTGTGCGTCAGCACCCGCCACGGCAGCCCCGCGTTCGCCGCGCGCATCGCCCGCACCGCGTCCTCGGCGCCGTTCCGGGGCAGCGGCGCCCGGGTGGTCAGGTACTTCACCTCCTCCGGAGCGGTGTTCAGCCAGCTCCACACCGGGCGGGTGAACCCCGCGTAGTTCATGACCCCGTGCCACCCGTCGTGGTGGGTGTCCGGCCCGGCGTCGTGGAAGTGCTCGGCCAGCAGCCACGACCCGTCGCCGCCGCGGGCGGCGTCCACCTCGCGCATCCGCGCGGCGATCTCCCCGGACACCTCCCGGTTCAGGTCCTGGACGCCGTGGCGCCCGGTCATGTTGGCCACGTCGATCCGCCAGCCGTCCACCGGGTCCTCCCCGGTCAGCCACCGCACCAGGACCGAGTCGTCGGCGCCGTAGACCCTGCGGCGCAGCTCCGCCGAGGCGTAGTCCAGTTTCGGCAGCGTGCGCACCCCGAGCCAGCCCACGTGGTCGTCGGGGTGTTCGGTGAAGTAGTAGAACCCCGCCTCGACCGAGTCCGGGTCGGCCCGGGCCGTCCGGAACCACTCGTGGGCGTCCCCGGTGTGGTTCGTGGTCAGGTCGCCCATCACCCGCATGCCGCGCCCGTGGGCGGCCCGCACCAGCTCGCGCAGCGCCCGGTCGCCCCCCAGCAGCGGATCCACCTCGGAGAACGTGGACGCGTCGTAGCGGTGCGTGGACCGCGCGGGGAACACGGGGGTGAGGTAGACGACCTCCACGCCCAGCCGCGCCAGGTGGTCCAGGCGGCGGCGCACCCCGTCGAGGGTCCCGCCGAAGTACTCCAGGGACGCCGTCCGGCCGAGGCCCTCGGGCTCGTCGTCCCAGGACCGCGGCAGCGCCCAGTCCGGGTACTCGGCAGGGGGGCGGTGGAGTCGTCGTCCCGGGCGAACCGGTCCGGGAAGACCTGGTAGACGCTCGTGCCGGGAACCCACGCGGGGGGCGGCGGCCCGGCGATCAGCCGGAAGTCCCCCGCGTCGGTGACCTCGTGGCCGTGGGCCCCCTCCTGGTTGAGCCACGTGTACCGGGAGCCCCGGACGACGGCGAACCGGTACCCGGTCACCACCGGGCGCAGGGCCACCGACGCCTCGAACCAGGCGGTGCCGCCGGCCGTCGTCCCGGTCTCCTCGGCCCGGACGAGGACGCCCTCGCCGTCCTCCACGACGCGGACGTACACCGCGTCCGCGCCCCCGGGGACGCGCACGCGCAGGACCGCGTGCCCGTCCTCGACGCGGACGTGGTCGGGGGACCCGTCGTGGTGGGGGTCTCCGGCGAACTTCATGGGGCTGCTCCGGTGCGCTCGTGTGCTGGGGCGCCCGCCGGCCGGCGGGCGCACGCGACCGGACCCCGCCACGCGACCGGACCCCGCCACGCGGGCGGGGTCCGGAGCGCCAGTATCGCAACGGAGACCTCAGGGGGCGACCCGTTCCGTGCCCCCTTCGGGCCGCGGGTCCGGGTCCCGGGCCGGTCAGCCCCCGGCGTTCACGGCCATCTCGTAGGCGAGCTCGGGGATGAAGGAACCGGCGGGCCCGGCGCAGCCGTCGGCCTCGCCGGGGAGCTTCACCCACAGGAAGGCGTCGATGAGCGGGTGGCCGGTGTCGGTCGTGCTGGGCGTTCCCAGGGCGCGTCCGGCCGGGTCGCACCACTCCTCGTCGGGCGCCGGGCCGTTGCCGTTGCGGCTGGTGTCCACGACAGCCCCGAGCCCGTCCAGGCCGGTGGCGCCGATGATCGCCTCGGCGTACGCGACCTCGTCCGCGGTGGTGCGGTAGTTGGAGGTGTTGACGGCGATGCCGTCCGCGCTGTCGGCGACGTCCACGCCGTGCAGCAGTTCGGCGACCTCCGCGGGGGAGTGCCACGCGGAGTGGCCGGAGTCGATGTACACGCGGGCCTCGGAGGAGCCCTCCTTGAGGGTGCGTCCCGCGTACGCCAGCGAGTCCATGACCTCGGCCGGCGGCTGGCCCTCGCAGGAGCCCATGAGGGAGAGGGCGTCGGGCTCCACGACGATCGTCGCGGGGCGGTCGTCGAGCCCGGCGGCGAACGCGTCGATCCAGGCCCTGTACGAGGCGTGGTCGGGCGCGCCGCCCCCGCTGTGGTTGCCGCAGTCGCGTCCGGGGACGTTGTAGACCACGATGATCGGCACGGCGCCGGCGTCCTGGGCGGCGCCGGTCAGGGCGGCCACCTCGGACTCGACGGTGTCGGGGTTGTACCGGGTGAACCAGGTCGCCTGGGCCACCCCGGCGATGCGCTCGCCGATGACGGAGGCGCGGGGGTCGCCCGGGTTGTCGGCGACCCAGTTCGCCGCACCGGTGTCGGGGTTGACGTAGAAGGGCGCGTCCTGGGCGGCGGGCGCCGCATCGGCGCCGGACGCCGCCGCGGCCCCGACCGGGGCGGCGCCGCCGGACAGCAGTGTGCCGAGGGCCAGGGCGCCGACGGCCCCCAGGGCCGCTGATCTGCGAATCATCGTGACTACTCCTCGTACGAGCGGGGGACAGGGGTAGTTGGGAGCGCTCCCAGTCGTGGCGCACCACGATAGGCAACAGTGAACTCCGTGTAAAGGGGCCGTGACGATCGGGTCCCGGTACCACCCCGCGGGGGCGGCGGGTCGCCCCGCAGGCGCGCTCGCGCAGGGGATGCAGACTCTTGCCCCGCCCCCCTGTCGTGGTCGTTGGTCCCGGGTTACGGTTGTGGTATGAGCCTTGAGCTGCCAACCGACCGACTCCTCATCCGGGAGTGGGAGCTGGGCGACGCCGAGGACGCCCTGAAGATCTACGGGGCCGACGAGGTCGCGCACTGGCTGACACCGGAGTGGCATCCGGTGAACGAGACCGACGCGATGCGCTCGGTCCTGCACGCCTGGATCGAGGCCGGACCCAACCTCATCCCGCCCGCGGGCCGCTGGGCGATCGTCCGGCGACAGGACGGACAGCTGGTGGGCGGGCTGTCGCTCAAGCTGCTCCCGCCCTTCGAGGAGGACTTCGAGCTGAGCTGGGCGCTGCGCCCGGACGTGTGGGGCCAGGGCTACGCCACGGAGGCGAGCCGGGCCGTCATCGCCTGGGCGTTCGAGCAGGGGATCGAGGAGGTGTTCGCCGTCGCGCGCCCCCGCAACGAACGGGCCATCGCCGTCGCCCGCCGCCTGGGCATGGAGTGGGTGGGCGAGACCGAGAAGTACTACGACATGCGCCTTCAGGTCTTCCGCCTGCGTCCCGGCTGACGGAGGGGGCCGCGCGCGGCCTGCCGGGTCCGCCGGCGGACCGCACGCGCGGCCTCCCGCGCCCTCCGGCGGAGCGGGCTCAGGCGCCCAGGAGCTGGTCGATCCGCTCGGTCTCCTCCTCCGACAGGCGCACTGCCGCGGCCGCCGTGTTCTCCTCCAGGTGCGCCACCCGCGACGTGCCCGGGATCGGCAGCATCACCGGCGAGCGGTGCAGCAGCCACGCCAGGGACAGCTGGACCGGTGTGACGCCGTGCCCGGCGGCGACCGCGGCCAGGGGCGACTCCGGGCCGGCCAGCTCGCCGCGCCCCACCGGGGCCCACGGCAGGAACGCGATCCCGTCCTTCTCGCACTGCTCCAGGACGTCCTCCGACTGTCGGAAGGACGGCGCGTACTGGTTCTGCACCGACGCCACCGGGGTGATCGCGCGGGCGGCCGACAGTTCGTCGACCGTCACCTCGCTCAGGCCGATGTGCCGGATCTTGCCCTCCTCGCGCAGTTCGACCAGCGCGCCGAGCTGGTCGGCGAGCGGCACCTCGGGGTCGATCCGGTGGAGCTGGAGCAGGTCGATCCGCTCCAGGCCCAGGCTGCGCAGGCTCAGCTCCACCTGCTGCTTGAGGTACTCGGGCCGCCCCAGCACGTGCCACCGGCCGGGACCGGTGCGCGCGAACCCCGCCTTGGTGCCGATGACCAGGTCGTCGGGGTAGGGGCGCAGGGCGTCCCGGATCAGCTGCTCGCTGATCTGGGGACCGTAGGAGTCGGCCGTGTCGATGAAGGTGATGCCGAGTTCGACCGCGCGCCGCAGGACGGCCAGTGCCTCGTCGCGGTCGCGGGGCGGCCCCCACACCCCCTCGCCGACGATCCGCATCGCACCGAAGCCCAGCCGGTGGACGGGGAGGTCGCCGCCGAGGGCGAAGGTCCCCGACCGCTCTGCGATGTCTGGTGTGGCGTGCACGTCGGTCACTGTGTCCCTTCCGGGCGGCGCTGGGGCCGCGGTCGCGTCCTGGCCCGAAGGCCTCTGCCGTGGCGCGGTCGCGGAGTGCCCGGACGCGCGCTCCCGGCGGTGTCGCGGGCAGGATCTCAGCCGGAGGGGAGCGCCGCAAGGCGCCACGGTGCCGGGGGAGTCCCCGGGGCGCCGGAGGGGGCCGCCGGTCCCGGGGCCCCCTCCGGTCGGCCCGGAGGGGCCGTCAGCGGTCGGACCGGCCCCCGGAGGGGACCGCCGTCCGCGCCTGGACGACGCGGACGGCCGGGAGCAGCGTCACCCGCCGTTCACCGCAGGCGCAGCGCTGGTAGCTGACGACGCCCTCGCTGGTGGGGTGGTCGGACTCGGTGGACCAGAGGTGTTCGTGCCGTGTACCCATGGCCCCCAGTCTGATGTAATGGCATTATGCATCTCAACCCTTACGGCCAGGGTCCGCTGTCGCTCGCGGTGGACCTGGTCAACCGCCCGTTGACGGGCGCGGAGGATCTGGAGCGGCGCTGCGCCGAGGTGGGGTTCGTCCTCGCGCGGGCGGTCGGCGAGGACGACGTCGAGGCCGTCCGGGAGTTCCTGGGCCTGTGGGAGGGGGTGGTCGACGGCTCCGACCGCCCGACCCGCGCCGCGCGTCTGAACGCCCTGCTCGAGGAGCACTCCTCCGCCCCGCGCCTGACCGACCACGCCGGCACCGGATGGCACCTGCACTACCGGCCCGACGTGCTGCCCGCCCACCGCCAGGTGGCGGCGCTGGTCTCGGTCGGCACCGCCCTGCACCTGACCGGCCGGGGCATGGACCGCCTCGGCCGGTGCGCGGCCCGCGGCTGCGCACGCGTCTACGCCGACTTCTCCCGCAACGGGCGCCAGCGTTACTGCTCGCCCGCCTGCGGCAACAGGGACGCCGTGCGCCGCCACCGGGCCCGCGCCGACGACCGCGAGGGCGCGCTGTAGGGCGGCGGCGCGGTGCGGCCGCTCCGGACACGGCAGGGGCCCCGCCGGTCGGGCGCCATCCCGCCCCGCCGCCCGCCTCCGCTCCGAGGGGGCGGGCGGCGCGGCCTCAGCGGCCGGAACCGCGGCGCGACACGGAGGCGAGGTCGGACTCGATGCGCGAGGCCGTCTCCAGCAGGGCGGGCAGCAGGTCGCGGCGCACGTCCTCGATCGAGGAGCGGTTGGCGTGCGCCGACACGTTCGCGGCCGCGATCACCCGACCCTCCGCGTCGCGGACGGGGGCGGCCAGTGAGCGCAGCCCCTCCTCGAGCTCCTGGTCCACGATCGAGTACCCCTGCTCGCGCACCCGCCGCAGCTCGGCGCGCAGCTCGTCCGGGTCGGTGATCGTGAACCGGGTCAGGGGCCGCAGCTCCACGCGGTCCAGGTAGGCCTCCAGGCCGCGCTCGTCGCGCCCGGCCAGCAGCACCCGCCCCATCGAGGTGGCCGAAGCGGGGAACCGCGTGCCCACGGTGATGGCGACCGCCATGATCCGGGAGGTCGCCACGCGCGCCACGTACAGCACGTCGTCGCCCTCCAGCACCGACACGGAGGCGGACTCGTGCACCCGGGCCGACAGGTCCTCCAGGTGGGGCTGGGACACGTCCGGCAGGCCGGCCGAGGCCACGTAGGCGTAGCCGAGGTCGAGCACGCGGGGGGTGAGGGAGAACAGGCGTCCGTCGGTGCGCACGTACCCCAGGTCGGCCAGGGTCAGCAGGAAGCGGCGGGCGGCGGCGCGGGTCAGGTCGGTCTCCCGCGCGACCTCGCTGAGGGTCATCGACGGCCGCTCCGCGGAGAAGGCGCGGACGACCGTCAGGCCGCGTTCCAGGGACTGCACGAAGTGGGCGCCGCGGGCCGGTTCTTCTTCGTCGGGCATGTGGTCTTCCTGGTTCGGGTGTGGGCCTGGGGACGGACGTCCCCGGAAATGTTCTCATACCGAACGGGTGTGGCCGTCCGTGTCGGCGTCTTGACCCTGTCGGGGATCGGCGCTACCTTCGTACCCAAGGTGTTCGCTGTGAGAACATCCATTCGCTATACGAACGGGAGGTTCTCCATGATCGTGCCCCTGGACGAGGCGGTACGCGAACTCGTCCACGACGGCGACACCGTCGCCCTGGAGGGGTTCACCCATCTCATCCCCGTGGCGGCGGGGCACGAGATCATCCGCCAGGGCCTGCGCGACCTGACCCTGGTCCGCATGACCCCGGACATCGTCTACGACCAGCTCATCGGCGCCGGATGCGCGCGCAAGCTCGTCTTCTCCTGGGGCGGCAACCCCGGCGTGGGCTCGCTGCACCGCTTCCGCGACGCCGTCACCCACGGCTGGCCCGTCCCGTTGGAGATCGAGGAGCACAGCCACGCCGGCATGGCCAACCGCTACGTCGCGGGGGCCTCCGGGCTGCCCTTCGCCATCCTGCGCGGCTACGCCGGCACCGACCTGATCGGGAACAACCCCAACATCAGGACCATCACCTGCCCCTTCAGTGGGCAGGAACTCGCCGCCGTCCCCGCGATCAACCCCGACGTCACGGTCGTGCACGCCCAGCGCGCCGACCGCGACGGCAACGTGCAGCTGTGGGGCATCACCGGCGTCCAGAAGGAGGCCGCCCTGGCGGCCGAACGGGTCCTGGCCACCGTGGAGGAGGTCGTCGACGCCCTCGACCCCGTCCCGGGCCAGGTCGTCCTGCCCGCGCGGGTCCTCGACCGGGTCAGCGTCGCCGCGGGCGGAGCCGCGCCCTCCTACGCCCACGGCTACTACGAGCGCGACAACGAGGCCTACCGCGCCTGGGACGCGATCGGCCGCGACCGCGAGGCCTTCACCGCCTGGCTCGCCCGACTCACCGCCACCGCGCCGCCCCCCGCCGGCCCGGCCGCCCCCGAGCCCGCCGGGAGGGGCCTGTGACCACCGCGGCCTGGACCTCCGACGAGATCATGACCGTCACCGCGTCCCGCTCGCTGCGCGACGGCATGTCGTGCTTCGTCGGCATCGGCCTGCCCAGCACCGCCGCCAACCTGGCCCGCCGCACCCACGCCCCCGGCCTGTGGATGATCTACGAGTCCGGGACCCTGGGCACGGTCCCCGACCGCCTGCCGCTGTCCATCGGCGACGGGATCCTCGCCGACGCCGCCGACACGGTGGTCCCGGTCCCGGAGGTCTTCAACTACTGGCTCCAGGCCGGGAGGATCGACGTCGGCTTCCTCGGCGCCGCCCAGCTCGACCGGTACGCCAACATCAACACGACCGTCATCGGCGACTACGCCGACCCGCAGGTGCGCCTGCCGGGGGCGGGCGGGGCGCCCGAGATCGCCGCGTCCTGCCGCGAGGTGGTCGTGGTCATGCGGCACAGCCGACGGGCCTTCGTGGAGCGGGTCGACTTCGTCACCTCGGTCGGCCACGGCTCCGGCCCCGGCGACCGCGAGCGGCTCGGCCTGCGCGGCGCCGGCCCGGTGCGGGTGATCACCGACCTCGGCGTCCTCGAACCCGACCCCCGCACGCGCGAGCTCGTCCTGACCGGCGTGCACCCGGGCGTGGCGGCGGACGAGGTCCGGGAGGCGACCGGATGGGACCTCGCGGTGGCCGAGGGGCTGGAGGTCACCCCCGAGCCCACCGTCGCCGAGCTCTCGGTGCTGCGCTCCCTGACGGGGGCCGCCCGAGGGGTCGGCTGAGGCGCCGCCCTACAGTTACCTAACAGTGTTAGGTTCCATCTCGCCCGCGGCCGGGCCCGACCCGGCCGCACCACCCCCAGGAGGCCCGCGGTGACCGACGTCTACGTGCTCGACGCCGTCCGCACACCCTTCGGCAGGTACGGAGGCGCGCTCTCCGGCGTACGCCCCGACGACCTGGCCGCCCACGTCGTCGGCTCGCTCGTGCGGCGCGCGCCCGGCCTCGACCCCGCCGACGTCGACGAGGTCGTCCTCGGCAACGCCAACGGCGCCGGCGAGGAGAACCGCAACGTCGCCCGCATGGCGTCCCTCCTGGCCGGACTGCCCACCTCCGTCCCCGGGGTCACCGTCAACCGCCTCTGCGGTTCCGGCATGGAGGCCGCCGTCCAGGCCTCCCGCGCCATCCAGACCGGGGACGCCTCCCTCGTCGTGGCCGGGGGAGTGGAGTCCATGAGCCGCGCCCCCTGGGTCCTGCCCAAACCCGCGAAGGGCCACCCCGCCGGCGACGCCACCCTGCACTCCACCACCCTGGGCTGGCGCATGGTCAACCCACGCATGCCCGGGAGGTGGACCGTCTCCCTCGGGGAGGCCACCGAGGGGCTGGCCGGGCAGCACGGCGTCACCAGGGCGGACCAGGACGCCTTCGCCCTCGCCAGCCACGCCAAGGCGGCCCGGGCCTGGGCCGACGGGGTCTTCGACGGCGAGATCGTCCAGGTCGGGGACGCGCACCTGGACCGGGACGAGTGCATCCGCGAGGGCTCCCCCGACAAGCTCGCCGGACTCCGACCCGCCTTCCGCGCCGAGGGCACCATCACCGCCGGGAACGCCTCCCCCCTCAACGACGGAGCCGCCGCCCTGCTGCTCGGCGACCGCGCCGCCGCCGACGCCGCCGGCCTGGAACCCCTCGCCCGCATCGCCGGACGCGGCGCCGCCGGGGTCGACCCCGACGTGTTCGGCATCGGCCCGGTCCGCGCGGCCGAGACCGCCCTCGAACGCGCGGGGATCGGCTGGGGGGACCTGGCCGCCGTCGAGCTCAACGAGGCCTTCGCCGCCCAGGCCCTGGCCTGCGTCCGCAGCTGGAAGGGCCTGGACCCCGACATCGTCAACCCCAACGGCGGCGCCATCGCCATCGGGCACCCGCTGGGCGCCTCCGGCGCCCGTATCCTCGGCTCACTCGCCCACGAGCTGCGCAGGCGCGGCGGGGGATGGGGGCTGGCGGCGCTGTGCATCGGCGTCGGCCAGGGCCTGGCCGTCGTCCTGCACGCCGAGTAGGCCGCCACCGCACCACAGGTCCCGGCGGCGCACCCCGCCCGCCGCCGGGACCGCCCCGCCCACCGCGGACCGCAGGGAGCCGGAGCCGCACGAACGAAGGGACGACCCCCCATGCCCACCGCACCCGACGCAGCGTCCGCGCCGTCCGGGCTGTACGTCCCCGGCTACGTCCGGGACCACGACACCCACCCCCCGCTGGACCACCCCGGGTACCGGAGCACCGCGCTGCGCCACCCCCGGCGCCCGCTCACCCCGCTCCCGCACACGCTCACCGAGATCACCGCGCCCGTCCTGGGCGAGGACCGCGTCGGCGAGCACGACCACGACCTGACCCGCGGGCACGACGGGGAACCCCAGGGACAGCGCATCATCGTGCACGGGCAGGTGCGCGACAGCGGCGGAGCGGCCGTGCCCCACACCCTGGTGGAGGTCTGGCAGGCCAACGCCGCGGGCCGCTACCGCCACACCGGCGACAACTGGCCCGCGCCCCTCGACCCCCACTTCACCGGGGTCGGCCGCGCCATGACCGACGCCGAGGGCCGCTACCGGTTCGTCACCGTCCGGCCCGGCGCCTACCCGTGGCGCAACCACCGCAACGCGTGGCGGCCCGCCCACATCCACTTCTCCCTCTTCGGCCGGGCCTTCACGCAGCGCCTCGTCACCCAGATGTACTTCCCCGACGACCCGCTGTTCTTCCAGGACCCGATGTGGAACTCCGTACCCGACCCCCGGGCCCGCGAGCGCATGCTCGCCCGGTACGACCACGACGCCACCCGGCCGGAGTGGGCCCTGGCCTACCGCTGGGACATCGTGCTGCGCGGCCGCGAGCAGACCCCGTTCGAGTCCGACGAGGAGATCCTGGAGGACGCCGAGTGAGCACCCACCCCACCACCCCCGCCCAGACGGTCGGCCCCTACCTCCACATCGGCCTGCCCTGGCCCGACGGCCCCTACGCCGTCGCCGAGGGCGCCCCGGGCGCGGTGTGGATCCGCGGCACCGTCTACGACGGGGCCGGAGAGCCCGTCACCGACGCCCTCGTGGAGACCTGGCAGGCCGACCCCCAGGGCCGGTTCGACCACCCGGACGACCCGCGCGGGGCACGGTCCCACCCCGGCTTCCGCGCCTTCGGGCGCTGTCCCACCGGCGCCGACGGCGGCTACGGCATCCTCACCCTCAAACCCGGGACCGTGCCGGGCCCCCACGGGGACCAGGCCCCCCACATCGACGTGTCCCTGTTCGCGCGCGGCATGCTGCACAGGGTCGTCACCCGCCTGTACTTTCCCGAGGAGGAGGCCGCCAACGCCGCCGACCCGGTGCTGAACAGCATCGGCGACCCCGACGCGCGCGCCACCCTCGTCGCGGGGGCGGCGCCGGACGGCTACCGTTTCGACATCCGCATCCAGGGGGACGGCGAGACCGTCTTCTTCGACGTCTAGCGAGGAACCCCCATGACCGGCCTGTTCGACGGCGTCCTCGACCGCGGTCCCGTGGCCGGGGCCACCGGTGACACCGCCTGGCTCCAGGCGCTCCTCGACGTGGAGGCGGCCCTCGCGCACGCCCTCGCCGACACCGGGCGCCTCGCGCGGGACCGGGCGGAGAGCATCGCCGCCGCCTGCGCCGCCGACCGCTACGACCCGGCCGCCCTGGGACGCGCCGCCGCGGGCGGCGGCAACCCCGTCATCCCCCTGGTCGAGGAGCTCACCGGCCGCGTCCGCGCCCTCGACCCCGCAGCGGCCCGCCACGTGCACCGGGGCGCCACCAGCCAGGACGTCCTGGACACCGCCGCCATGCTGGTCGCCCGGCGCGCGGGCGGAGCGCTCCTGGCCGACCTGCGCGGACTCGCCGACGAGCTGCGCGACCTCGCCGCCGCGCACCGCGACACGCCCATGGCCGGACGCACCCTGCTCCAGCAGGCCCTGCCCACGACCTTCGGGGCGGTCGCCGCCGGATGGGCCAACGGTCTGGCCGAGGCCGCCGACCAGTTCGACCGCGTGCTCACCGGCCGCCTGGCCGTCCAGCTCGGCGGCGCCGTCGGCACCCTGGCCTCCCTGGGCGAGGACGGCCCGGAGGTCACCGCGGCCCTGGCCGCGCGCCTGGGCCTGGCCGACCCCGTCCTGCCCTGGCACACCGAGCGGGGACGGATCGCCGAACTCGCCTCGGCCCTGGGCCGGATCTGCGGCGCCGCGGGCACCGCGGCCCAGGACGTGGTCCTGCTCGCCCAGACCGAGGTGGGCGAACTGGTCGAGGACGGCGGGCCCGGCGTCGGAGGGTCCTCCACCCTCCCGCACAAGCGCAACCCCGTCGCCGCCGTCGGCGCCCTGGCCTGCGCCCGCCAGGCCCCGGGACTCGTCGCCAACCTCCTCGCCGCCCAGATCCAGGAGCACCAGCGCGCCGCGGGCGGCTGGCACGCGGAATGGCTGCCCCTCACCGACCTGTTCCGCCGTGCCGGCGGGGCCGTGGCCTGGCTGCGGACCAGCGCCTCCAGGCTGAGGGTCGTCCCCGGGCGGATGCGCGCCAACCTCGGCCTCACGGGGGGTCTGGCGCTCTCCGAACGGGTCACCACCGACCTGGCCCCCGAACTCGGCCGGACGGAGGCCCACCACCTCGTCGCCGACGCCTGCCGCGAGTCGGCGGCCTCCGGCAGGGACCTGGCCGACGTCCTCACCGCGCGCCTCGACGGGGTCCGCTCCCGGGAGCGCGTCCTCGAGCTCCTGGACCCCTCCGGCTACCTGGGGGCGGCGGCGGTGTTCACCGACCGGGTCACCGGGGGGCGGACGGGCCGGGGAGCCGTCACGGCCCCGCGGACCGGCCCGGAGCCGGGCGCGGGCGGTGACCCCGGGGTCCCGTGTGTCTCCCGGGCCCCCGGGACGGGTACGGGGACGGGAGGGCCCCAGGCGAACGCGGCGTCCCGGACGCACGCGGCGCCGGCGCCCGGCGGCACGCCCCGGGCGCACGGGCCCGCGGAGGTATCCGGCCACGACCCGCGGCCGGGGCCCGAGGACACGGATCGTGAGAACAACGGAAGGGCGCACCCATGAGCGTTGACCTGCACCACGTCGAGAGCGGACCGGCCGACGCGCCGCCGCTGCTGCTCGGGGGGTCCCTCGGCGCCACCGTGGACATGTGGGAGCCGCAGGTCGAGGCACTGTCCACGGTCTTCAGGGTGATCCGCTTCGACCACCGCGGCCACGGCCGCTCACCGGTCCCCGAGGGCCCGTACACGATGGCGGACCTGGGCGGGGACGTCGTCGCCCTCATGGACCGGCTGGGCGTCGGCCGCGCCCACTACGCCGGGCTGTCCATCGGCGGCATGGTCGGGCAGTGGCTGGCGGTCCACCGCCCCGAGCGGATCGACCGCCTCGCCCTGCTCGCCACCTCCCCCTACATGGGACCGGCCCGGAACTGGCGCGAGCGGGCCGCCCTGGTGCGCGCCGAGGGCGCCGGCGCCGTGGCCGACTCCGTGGTGGAGCGCTGGTTCACCCCCGGCTTCCGCGACGCCCACCCCCGCGACGCCGCCGGGCTGCGCGAGCAGATCGCCGCCACCCCCGCCGAGGGGTACGCGGGCTGCTGCGGCGCGATCGAGACCTACGACCTGCGCGACGAGCTCCACCGCATCACCGCCCCGACGCTGGTCGTCGCGGGCGCCGACGACCCCTCCACCCCGCCCGCGGGCAACGCCGAACTCATCGCCGAGCGCGTCCCGCACGCCCGCCTGGCGGTGCTGGAGGACGCCGCGCACCTGCTCTCCTGGCAGCAGGCCGCCAAGGTGAACACACTCCTCACCCAGCACTTCGCGTCCGCCGACCGCCACGCGGCCGGAACGCGGGTGCGCCGGAGCGTGCTGGGCGACGCGCACGTCGACCGGGCCGGCGCGCGCACGACCGGCTTCACCGAGCCGTTCCAGGACCTGATCACCCGCTACGCGTGGGGCGAGGTCTGGACCCGCCCCGGACTGGACCGCCGCACCCGCAGCTGCATGGTGCTGACCGCCCTCGTCGCCCACGGCCACTGGGAGGAGGTCGCCATGCACGTCCGCGCCGCGCTGCGCAACGGGCTGACCCCCGACGAGATCGGCGAGGTGTTCCTCCAGGCGGCGGTCTACTGCGGCGTGCCCGCCGCGAACAGGGCCTTCGCCATCGCCCAGGAGGTCCTGGCCGAGGACCCCTGAGCCCCCTCCCGCGGCGCGGCCGCGGCCGACCGTGCCGCGGGAGGGAGCGGCCGGGTCAGGGCTTGAACGCCACCCCCGACAGCTCCCACAGCTTCACTCCGGGGTCCTCGGGACGGAACCGGGGGGGCACGTCGGGGTGGCGCCAGGAGGCGCAGTCCACGGCCCGGGGCCCGCCGTCCTCGCGCCCGTCGGTCCACGGGCTGGCCAGCTCGAGGCCCCGGAAGACCGCAGAGGCCTCCTCCGGGCTGCGCACGCGTCCCCACGGCGTGCCGAAGGAGAGGATCTGGTCGGTCATCCACGCGCCCGAGGCGGGGTCGTCGGAGACGATGTGGGAGAAGATGACGCAGGAGCCCGGGGCCAGCCGCTCCATCAGCCGGTGCACCATGCCGAACGGGTCGTCGTGGTCCGGCAGGCAGTGCAGCAGGGACACCAGCATCACGCACACCGGCAGGTCGGTGTCGATCAGCCGCCGGGTCTCGGGAGCGCCGAGGACCCGGTCCGTCTCCCTGATGTCCGAGAGCAGGAACGCCGTTTCCGCGCTGTCGTTGATCAGCGCCCGGCCGTGCGCGAGCACGATCGGGTCGTGGTCGACGTAGACCACCCGGGCCCGGGGGTTGGCGCGCTGCGCCACGTGGTGGGTGTTGTTGGCGGTGGGGAGCCCCGCTCCCAGGTCGAGGAACTGCTCCACGCCCCGGGCCGCCACGTACTCGACGGCCCTGGAGAGGAAGGCGCGGTTGTCGTTCGCGAAGGAGACGAGTTCGGGAGTGCCCGCGGCGAGCACTTCGCAGGCCTTCCGGTCCGCCTCGAAGTTGTCCTTGCCGCCCAGCAGGTAGTCGTACATACGCGCGATGCTGGGGGTTTCCATGTCGATGTCGGGGGGGAAGCGATCGGCCATCAGATGTCTGGGGCTGTACCCGGTCCGCGGACCGGGCCGAGGGAGCCCCTGCCTCCTTCTTCGTCGTGTTCGCGTACCCGTCGGCCCGCCGGTGCGGGCCGACACAGCGGTGGCGGGTCCCCGGGGCGGGGGCGCCGTCGTGGAGGGCGGGGATCCGGGTGGGGAGCCGCCGGTGCTCCGGGAGGGGTGCGCCGGACCGGGTGCGGCGAGGGCATGCCGCCGGAAGGCTTCCGGGGTGTCGCCGCTCCGGCCGTCGTGCGGGACGGGGCCGCTCCGGGATACGGAGGCGGTGGGCCGGTCCCGCGGTGCGGAGGGCGCGCGGGAGTCCCGGGATGCGGAGGCGAGCGGGGACCGGAGCCGGGAGAGCGGTCCGGGACGGAACGCCGGCCCGGAGCGGACCAGGGCCGCCATCGGTCACCTCCCTCGCTCTGCCCGCGCGCGTGCGCGCCGATCGCCGGTCTGCGCACGGCCCCGGACCCCTCGGCGCGAGGGGCCGCCCTGCGGCGGAAAGGCCGTGCAGCGATCTTCAGGCGCATCGTAGCCGCGTTCGGCCGAGCCCACCGGCGTTTTCCGTAGAAAGGGGAAAGAGCGCACCGGCCCGCCGCGCCTCACGCCCCGGGACGGCCGAACCCGGGCAGCTCGTCCGCCACGAGCCCCGGGGCGGAGGCCCTGACGCGCTCGCCCGTGCCGCCCGGCGGGGTCGGCGGGGCCGGGATCGCGGGCGCCGACCAGAACACGGCGGCCGAGGTCGCCGCGGCGTCCGGCGGGGCGGGGGGCGAGGGCTGTCCGGCCCCGCCGCGGACGCCCTGCGGCGCTTCCGCGCCGCCGGACACGGCCTCCTCCTGCGCCGCGGGCCCCTGCGCGGCGGAGGGGGAGAGCGTCCTGACCCGGGCCACCAGGGTGCGGCGGTCGAGCCCCAGCCACCGGGTCAGGACGAACGGGTCCCGGTCGGCCTCCGCGCCCAGGGCCGCCGCGACCGCGCCCAGGTGGGCGCACCTGGACTCCCACACCTCGCACGAGCACGTCGCCACCAGCGCGTCCCAGCTCCGGGGGACCAGGTTCCACCCCAGCAGGGCGAACACGCGGTCCGCCGCCACGGGCAGCTCCTCCGCCAGGATCCTGGCCCGGAACACCGGCTGGGAGGCCAGCGCGGCGCACACGCGCTCCCGCTCCGGCTCGGGCGGCACCGGGCGGATCAGGCTCACCTCGTGCACGCTCCCGCGGCCGCCCCCGGCGCGCACCCGCGCCGCGACCTCCCCGGGGCGCACCGACAACCGCTCCACCGCCGGGGCGGCCCCGGCCGGCGCCCCCAGCGACTCCGACAGCAGCTCCGACCAGGCGCTCATCCGGCCACCGCCTCCGGGGACAGCCGGACCACCTCGCGCAGGTCCTCCACCGACAGGGACGCCAGCCACTGCTCGCCGGTCGCGACCGCGCTGTCCGCGAGCGCGCTCTTGCGCTCGATCATCTCGTCCACCCGCTCCTCGACCGTTCCCACGCACACCATCTTGCGCACCTGCACGTCCCGGCGCTGCCCGATGCGGAACGCCCGGTCGGTGGCCTGGTTCTCGACGGCCGGGTTCCACCAGCGGTCCAGGTGCACCACGTGGTTGGCCGCCGTCAGGTTCAGCCCCGTCCCGGCCGCCTTGAGCGAGAGCAGGAACACCGCGGGCCCCTCCATGGACTGGAAGCGCCGGGTCATCTCCTCACGCTCGGCGCGCGGTGTGCCGCCGTGCAGCCACAGGACCGGCACCCCCAGGCGCGAGCGCAGGTAGGGCTCCAACCGGTCGCCGAACCGCGCGTACTGGGTGAAGCAGAGCGCCTTGTCGCCCTCGGCCGCCGCCTCGCCCAGGATCGACTCCAGGCGGTCGAGCTTGCCGGAGCGGCCCGCCAGGGCCGAACCGTCCCCGAGGAACTGGGCCGGGTGGTTGCAGATCTGCTTGAGCCGCGACATGGTCGCCAGGACCAGGCCCCTGCGCTCCTTCTCCGTGGCCTCCGCCATCCGCTCGGCCATCTCGTCGACCACGGCCTTGTACAGCGAGGCCTGCTCCGGGGTGAGCGTGCACCAGGTGCGCATCTCCATCTTCTCGGGCAGGTCGGCGATGATCGACCGGTCGGTCTTGAGGCGGCGCAGCACGAACGGCCCGGTCATCCGGCGCACCAGGCCCGTGTCGGGCCCGTCCTCGCCTGTGACGGCCCGCTCGAACGCGGCGGCCGACCCCAGCAGGCCGGGGTTGGCGAAGTCCATGACCGACCACAGCTCGCCGAGGTTGTTCTCCACCGGCGTGCCGGTGAGCGCCACCCGCGTGGCCGCGGGCAGCGAGCGCACCGCCGCGGCCTGGCGGGTCCCGTGGTTCTTGAGCGCCTGGGCCTCGTCGCACACGATCCGGTGCCAGGGCATGCCGGAGAGCTCCTCCGCGTCCCGGGTGACCACGCCGTAGGTGGTCACCACCAGGTCGCAGCCGCCCACCAGGCGGGCGAGCGCGTTGCCGGACGGCCGGTCGGGGCCGTGGTGGACGTGCACCCGCAGGTCGGGTGCGAACCTCTCCGCCTCCCGCCTCCAGTTGCCCACCAGCGACACCGGGCACACCAGCAGGGTGGGGCCGGGCGCGGGGTCGCGGAGGCGTTCGTCGGCGAGCAGGGCCAGCAGCTGCACGGTCTTGCCCAGGCCCATGTCGTCGGCCAGGACCGCGCCCAGGCCGAGCTCGCCCAGGAAGCGCAGCCAGGCCGCGCCCCGGTCCTGGTAGGGGCGCAGCGAGGCCCGGAAGCCGGCAGGAGCGCCCATGGGGCGGGGTTCCGCCTCGGCCCCGCCGTCCAGCAGGGCGCCCAGGGGCCCGTCCGCGACCACGTCGCCCACGGGGAGGGGCGCGGTCCCCGCCACGCCGAGGGCCGTGCGCAGCGCCTCGTCGGTGCGCATGCGGTGGCCGCCGCGGCGGGTGACCAGGTCCAGGGCGGCGGAGACCCGCTCGGGGTCCATCTCCATCCACCGGCCCCGCACGCGCACCAGGGAGCGCTTGAGGCGGGCCAGCTCCGCGAGTTCGGCCAGCTCCTCCCCGGTCAGGGGCTCGGCGTCGTTCCCGTCGGCCCCCGTTCCGCGCAGGAGCGCCTCGAAGGACACGGAGACCAGGTCGGAGGGGCCCACCCCGCCCCCGCCGCGCCGCCGCGCGGGCCCGGCCTCCTCCACCTTCACGCGCAGGCCGATCCCCCGGTGGCCGCTCCACTCGGGCAGCACCACCGCGAACCCCGCGGCCGTCAGGCGGGGCGCGGCCGAGGACACGAACTCCTGCGCGTCCTCGGTGGTGAGCATCAGGCGGGCGGGGGCCAGGTCGCGCAGCGCGCGCCGCAGCCGGGGGTAGTGGCGGGCGGCGCGGTCGAGGTCGGCGAGGGCGGTGGCGCCCACGTCGGCGGGGAGCCAGGCGGAGCCCTCGCCCAGCCAGACCTGCTCCAGGGGCAGGCGCAGCCCGGGGTCGGAGACCGAGCGGACCCAGAACTCGACAGTCCAGGGCCCGCCCCGCTCAGGTTCGCGCAGGACGAGGAGGAGGGTGGCGCGTCCCGCGCCGCGCAGCCGGGAGCGCCAGTCCCGGAGGGGGCCGCGCAGGCGGTCGGCCGTCCCGGCGTCCACGGCGTCCCGCGTTCCGGTGAGGGCGGCGGCGAGGCGCTGCCCGGGGGTGGCCGTGCCGTCGTCCGGCCCGGCGGCGCGGCGGGGCCGGGCGGCCAGCCGCCGGGCGACGGCGTCCGTGAGGAGTTCGAGGGGGGCGAGCACGCAGGAGCGGGCGGCGCGGTCCGGGGACTCGCCGGGCATGTGGGAGCGGGCGGAGGGCGGGAGGGCGGCCGTGAGGGCGGCCAGGTGCTCCTCCGCCCAGTCCACGGGCGCGGGGCGCCACCGCGCCCGGGGCGGGTTCCCGACCAGGTCGGGAAGGACGCAGCCCGTGGTGACGAGCTGCTCGGCGAACTCCCGGACGGCCGCCAGGTGGCGGAGGGAGGGGCCGGCCGGTACCGGGGGAGCGGCGGCCAGGAAGGCCTCGGCCCCGGCGGGCGGCAGGCGGAGCGCGGGCACCCGCCAGGGGTGGAAGGCCGCGGGCTCCCCGTCGGCTGCCGTGGAGGGGGAGGGGGCGGAGGTGTCGCCGGGGAGGGTGAGCCCGAGGACCAGCGGTGAGGCCGACCCGGTGCCGGGAAGGGTGCGCAGCTCGGCGGTACCCGCGGCGAACGGGTGCGGGCGCGGTGACCCGGCCCCCGTTCCCCCGCGGGCCTCCAGGGACGGGGCGTCCGCCTCCGCCCAGACCGCCAGCGCGTCCCCGACCCACACGCCGTGCACGACCCGCACAGCACCTCCCGCGTTCCCCCGTTGCCCGTGGGCCCAGTATCCCCGTGACCGCCGACAGCCCGGGCACGGGGGACGCGGAGAGGACCGGGGGAGGCATGGGCGAGGGCGCTCCGTCGGGGCCCCGGCGCGTCAGCCGCCTCCGTCGCCCGCCCCGCCTCCGTCGCCGCCGGATCCGTGCGGTCCCGCCGCGTCCTCCCCCGACCGCGGGGAGGCGCTCGCCAGGGACACGACCAGCGCGACGAGCATGGCGAGGACCACCAGGTACACGGCTGTGCTCCCCACGGTCACAGCCTCGCCGTGCCGAGGAAGACCGCCCACTCCCGGCGCGGGACGTCCAGGCGCCCCCGGCGGGGGTGCCCGGAGTCGCGGAGGGCGGCGCCGACGGGAGGGCCCGCGGCCGTCGCGCGAGCGCCGTCCCCGGGGGGACGCGGGGGCGTGCGGAAGGCCACCTCCACACATTCCCCCCGTTCGAGGGAGTGGCTGGACTTGAAGAATGCGAGGTCGCTCATCCACGTGGTCTACCCGCTTCCGGCGCGATGGCGCTGTCCGGTTGTGGCCAGGGTCACACGGGGGTCGCGGCTCCGGGGGTCGGCCCCGCCTTCGCCATGAACGGCTTCACCGTCGCCCTGGTCGCCGTGGACGGCTCCACCGCCCTCATGGTCCTCTCCCCTGACGCCCCGCGCCGGGGAGGCGCCGACATAGTGAATCTACGTCGTAAAGGTGGCTGTTCGTCACAGCGCGGACGGACCCCGGCGGGCAGCCGGGGTCCGTCATCGGGGGGTCAGAGGTTCTTCGGGACCTCGTTGCCCACTGCGACGATCCCCTCGCGCATCCGCGTCCGCCACAGCAGCACCCCTCCGAGGAGGAAGAACGCGATGAGCGACAGGATCGCCACCCGGTAGCCGCCGGTCAGGGACACCGCGATCGTCACGGTCAGCGACCCCAGGAACGTCGACCCCCGGTCCGAGATCTGGAAGAGGCTGAAGTACTCCGCCTCCTTGCCCTTCGGGATGAGCTGGGAGTACATCGACCTCGCCAGGGACTGCGTCCCGCCCAGCACCAGGCCGATGCCCACACCCATGGCGATGAACAGGGGCACGTTCCCCACCGGCAGGAAGTACGCGGCCGCCACGAGGGCGCCCCAGACCGCCAGCGAGGCCAGCACGGTGTTCTTCGTCCCCAGGAAACGGGAGATCCACCCGGTCAGGAACGCGCCGCCGAACGCCACGAACTGGATGACGAGGATCGTGACGATGAGGATGTCCTGTTGCAGCCCGAGGTCCTGTGTCGCGAACGGCGCCGCGTAGCGGATCGCCGCCTGCACGCCGTCGTTGAAGAAGATGAAGGCCAGCAGGAAAAGGATCGTGTTGGGGTACTTGCGCATGTCCTTGAGCGTGTGTCCGAACTCGCGCACTGACCGCCCCACCCGGGGGCGGCCTCGTCCGCGCGCCGCCATCGCGCCGAACCTGTTGCGCAGCGGCCTGACCGCCAGGACGGTGAAGCCCGCCCACCAGATGCCGCAGGAGGCGAACGCGATGCGCGCCGCGTCGTCCGCGCCGATCCCCAGGGAGTCCGCGCCGACCACGAGGCCCAGGTGGGCGGCGAGCAGGAGCGCGCCCCCCAGGTAGCCGATGCCCCAGCCGGTCACCGACACCCGGTCGCGCTCGTCGGAGGTGGAGATCTCGGGCAGGAACGCGTTGTACACCACGATCGAGAGGCCGTACAGCAGGTTCGCCAGCACGAACAGGAGCGAGGCCAGCATGTAGCCGCCGTCGGCGAAGTACAGCCCGAGGGTGGACAGCGACCCGCTGAGGGCCAGCCAGAACAGCCACCGCTTCTTGTGGCGGGACTGGTCGACCATCGCCCCCAGGACGGGCAGGCAGACGATCTGGAGCAGGATCGCGACCGTGGTCAGCGCGGGGTAGAGCGCGTTGGGGTGGAGGGTGAGGAGCTCGGTCCCGAGCGGGGCGACGGTCAGCGACGGGTCCAGGCAGGACGCGGCGTCGGGGGCGCCGGCCGACACGCAGGCCAGGTTGCTCAGGTAGGGGCCGATGAGGACGGTGACCACCGAGGTGATGAACACCGAGTTGGCCCAGTCGTAGAGGTACCAGCCGCGCTGTTCGCGCCTGCGCTGGACCGGGTCGCTGGAGGGGGCGTTGTCCGCCGCCGCCTCCGTGGGGTCGCCCATGGGGGTCATCCGTTCTGGAGGGTTCGGCCGGGGCCGGCGGGGCGGTCGGTCCACTGGCCCCGGCGGAGGAGGATCCGCCGGAGCGCGGTGGTGTTGTCGGTGACGATGCCGTCCACGCCCGCGTCGAGCAGGCGTTCCATCACCCCGGGGTCGTTGACGGTCCACACGTGCACCTGCATGCCCAGGCGGTGGGCGGTGTGGATGAGGTCGCGGCTGAGCACGGGGAAGCCGCCCTGCCACAGGGGGATCTGGGCGCACACGGGGGTGCGGCCGGCCAGGGGGCGCAGCAGGGGGGAAAGGGAGGCGATGCGCAGGCGGACCACGTCGGCGGGTCCGCAGGAGGTGGCGACGGGGCGGTCGAAGAGCCGCCGGGCCAGGTCCAGGCGCCTCTGGTCGAAGGAGCCCACGCACACCCGGTCCCAGGCGCGGGTGCGGCGCAGGACCCGGATGAGGGGGAGGACGGCGGCGTCGGCCTTGAGGTCGATGTTGAACCGCGCGTCGGGCCAGGAGCCGAGGAGGTCCTCCATGAGCGGTACGGGTTCGCGTCCGCCCACGCGTGCGCGGGCGACCTCGCTGAAGGGCAGGTCGCCGATGGCGCCGGTCCTGTCGGTGGCGCGGTCCAGCGTCGGGTCGTGGAAGGCCATGAGGACGCCGTCGGCGGTGGCGTGGACGTCCGTCTCCAGGTACGTGTATCCGAGGTCGACGGCGTGTTGGAAGGCCGCCGCCGTGTTCTCCAGCTCGGTGCTGCGCACGCCCTGGTCGTCGGTGAGCCATCCGCCCCGGTGGGCGAGGGCCACGGGTACGGGGGAGGAGAGGTACGCGTGAGTCACGCCTTGCAGTATGCCGGTTGTGCGGTGCGGCGCGCCCGTCGCCGCGGGGTGCCCGGAAATCCGGAAAACCTGGAATGCCCGGTGGAGCGGGCGGTGTGCGGCGTGCTCTGTGGAGGGGTGTAGGCGGACGTCATCCTCGTCGAAGGGACCCGTTCATGTCGACCACCCCTCCACGTCACCGCTGCCCGTTGCCGGCGTGCCGTTCCGGTCCTGCGGTCCACCGCGGCCCTTCCGCCCGCCGGGGGGCCGAGCACCGGGTCCGGGCCGGTGCGCCGGCCTGCGAGGGGGCCCGGGGGCCGGAGGCCCTTCCGGACCGCGGGGGTCCGGGCCGTCCGGCGCAGGTCCGCCGTCCCGGGGAGGGCGCGCACGCGGAGCCGGTGCCGGGTTCCTCCGCCGGGTCGGGGGGCTCGCGGGGGGCGGGGGCCCCGCCGGTCCGCCGCTCCCCGGGGCCGTGCCGCGGGTCCGCGGCGGCGGGTCGGCGGTCGGCGCCGCACCAGCCCTCGTCCGGTGCCCGGGTGGCGGGCGGGCGTGCGCGTCCGGTGCGGACCCCGGGCCGGGCCCCGCTTGCCGGGGCGGCGGCGGGCCGGTGCGCGGCCGGTCCGCTGCTGGCGGGCCATCGGACGCCGGGTGAGGTGTATCTGCTGGCCCAGCGGCTGGCGGAGGTGCTGGTGGGCCGCCGTGCGCCGGAGGTGCTGCGGGACCAGTTGGCGGTTCCGGTCCGTGAGGAGCTGCGTCGGCTGCGGGGGGCGATCCCGTGCGGGTTGGCGCCCCGGTTGGGGAGGGTGTTCCACCAGAGGGCGGACGCGGGCGGGTCGGGTGCTCCCGAGGTGGAGGCGAGTGCGGTGATCGGCTGTGCCCGGCGGTCGCGGGTGTTCGCGTTCAGGGCGCGGCGGGTGGAGGGTCGGTGGGTGTGTGTGCGGTTGGAGACCGACAGCGCGGTGCGGAGTCGGACGGGGGTTCCGGTGGAGCGCTCGCCGTGAGGGGGCGGGGGTGCCCGGGGCGCGGCGCCGTGGCGGGGCCCGGGGCCGGTGGCCCGTGCCCCGGCGGGGTTCCTCCGGGGCGGGGGCGGGCCGGACGGCGCGTCCGGGCCCGGTCCGGGTGGGGTCGGCGGCGGTTGTCGCGGGTGAACCGGGAAAGTGCCTGGATTTCCGGCTACGGGCGTGGATAGGGTCCCCCTGGGGTGGTCTCCTGACCGGAGCGCATCCCGTGTTCGAGCGGTCGTGCCCCGACGTGGTCGCGCCGTACCTGGTACGCGGAGGCTCCGGACGACGGCGCCCCGCAAAGGGATAAGGAGGGGGCGGTCGCGGCGCCCCCGCGCCGGGACGGCCATCCGTGTATGAAACCTGCTGACATCGTCCACCTGCACAGCCTCAGCGCTCCGACCCTGTCGCCGGACGGGCGGCGCGCGGTCTTCGCCGTGACCCGACCGGACCTGGAGGAGGACGCCTACCTCGGTTCCCTGTGGTCGGTCCCCACGGACGGGTCGGCCCCGCCCGCACGCCTCACCCGGGGCGCCAGGGACAGCGGCCCGGTGTTCTCCCCCGACGGGCGCTGGATCGCCTTCCTGCGTCCCGACGAGGACGAGCGCGCCCAGATCCACGTGCTGCCCGCCGACGGCGGTGAGCCCTGGAAGATCACGTCGCACCCCCTGGGCGCCGGGGCGCCGCGCTGGAGTCCGGACTCCAGCCGCCTCGCCTACACCGCCAGGGTCCCCGAGCCGGGCCGGTACGTGGGCGTGGAGCCGGGCAAGGAGCCGCCCCGGCGCATCACGCAGGTCAAGTACCGGTTGGACGGCCTGGGGTTCACCAACGACCGCCGCTCGCACGTGTTCGTGTCCGCGCCGGTGGACGCCTCGGGTGAGACGGGGGAGCCGGTCCGGGTAACCGGGGGCGACTTCGAGCACGCCGACGTGGCGTGGCGGCCCGACGGCTCCGAGCTGCTGTTCGCGGCCTCGCGGCACGAGGCGCGCGACACCGACCTGGTGCAGGACGTGTGGGCGTGCGCGCCGGAGGAGGGGGCACGGCCCCGCCGGGTGACCGCGGGGGACCTGGACGCCTGGGGCGGCCGGTTCTCCGGGGACGGTTCGACGGTGTTCTTCAGCGGTGACGAGCTCGGCCCGGACCTGGACGACTTCGCGGGGCGCACGACCGGGGTGTGGTCGGTCCCGGCGGACGCCTCGGCGGCGCCGACGCGCCTGACGCCGGGGGAAGGGCCGCGGATGACGGGTCCCCTGCTGGTGGTGGCGGACGGGGTGTTGGGCCTGGCGGAGAACCGGGGCGCGGTCGATCTGGTGCTGGTGCCCTTCGGGGGCGGTGTGCCCCGGGTCCTGGTGGGCGACAAGGCGCAGGTCCAGTCGTTCGACAGCGCGGGCGGTGTGACGGTCGCGGTGGTGGCCGACGGGCGCTCCAGCGGTGAGCTGGTGGTGGTGTCCGGGGACGGTGTCAGGCGGCTGACGGGGTTCGCGCGGGGGCCGGCCCCGCTCCCGATGGCCGAGCTGACGGCGCACGCGCCCGACGGGTACCCGGTGCACGGGTGGGTCACCCTTCCCGAGGGGGAGGGGCCGCACCCGGTGGTGCTGATGATCCACGGCGGCCCGTTCGCGCCCTACGGCCACCAGCTCTTCGACGAGACCCAGGTGTACGCGGCGGCGGGGTACGCGGTGGTGATGTGCAATCCGCGCGGGTCCTCGGGGTACGGGGACGGGCACGGCCGGGCGATCATCGGCGCGGTGGGCGAGGTGAGCGCGGCCGATGTGATGGCGTTCCTGGACGCGGCCCTGGAGGACGGGCGGCTGGACTCCTCGCGGGTGGGCGTCATGGGCGGTTCGCACGGCGGCTTCATGACGACGTGGATCGCGGCGCACCACGGCGGGCGCTTCCGTGCGGCGATCAGCGAGCGGGCGGTGAACGCGATCGAGAGCTTCCACGGCTCCTCCGACATCGGTTCGTTCTTCCCGCGGCCGCTGTACGGTCCGCCGGAGGTGTGGGCGAAGGAGAGTCCGCTCACCTATGCCGACCGGATCGGGGTGCCGTTCCTGATCATCCACTCGGAGGAGGACTGGCGGTGTCCGGTGGAGCAGGCCCAGCGCCTGTTCGTGGCGCTCAAGCTGCGCGGGCACGAGGCGGAGATGCTGTTGTTCCCGGGTGAGGGGCACGAGTTGTCGAGGTCGGGGCTGCCCAGCCACCGGGTCGCGCGCTTCGAGGCGGTCCTGGACTGGTGGCAGCGCCACCTGTGATGTCGGCCGGGGGAGGGGAGGTGCCCGCCCCTTCCCCCGGTTCTCGTGATACACGTCTCTTTTTCTGGGGTACTTGACCTGGTTTTGGTGTGTTCGGGGCGGGGATGATGTGTGCCCGCTTCGCGGGAGCTGTCGGGTTTTGCGCTCCTTCGGCACGACCCCGCAGGTCAGGGGGTTGCCCATGGCGAGGTAACGAAAGGGTCGCGTTTCGCTCTTGTCGTGAATTAGTGTTCCCTCAGGTCGGAACGCACCGCTCGGTCACCACCAGGGTGACGGCGTCCGGTTTCCGTCGCACCCCGCCCGTCAGCAGTTCTCTTCCCGAGGGCGGGGGCCACCGCAGCACGCCCGGCACACCTCCCGCGGCCTTCCCGCCGCGTACCGGGACCCCCTACCGCTCATCCCCGCACGCCTGCCACAGGTGTGTCCGCGGGATGCCCTGCGCTGGTAGACGGGTGTGGGAGAAAGGCAGTCGAACCCTTGACTCGCAACCCCGAACCCGGTTCGCGTGGAAGGCGCCGTGTCGCGACGGTCGGTTTCGTCGCCCTCGGCGCGCTCGCCCTCTCCTCGGCTCCGGCACTGGCCGAACCCACCGCGGAGGAGGCGCAGCAGCGCTACGAGGAGCTCCAGGAGGAGCTCTCGGTGCTGAACGAGGCCTTCAACCAGGCGGAGGAGGACCACTCCAGCGCCCGGACCGAGCTGGAGGACATCGACGCCCGGCTGGCCGAGGCGCAGGAGGACCTGGACGCCATGTCCGGCCAGGTCTCCGGGATCGCCCGGGTGGCCTACACCGAGTCCACGCACAGCCTCTTCACGGTGCTGTTCGACAGCTCCCCCGACGCGGCGCTGCAGAACGTGGCCGACCTCAACTTCCTCTCCGAGGGACAGGAGGTGGTCCTGGCGGACTACGTCGTGGAGGTGGAGCGCGCCGAGGAGCTGCGCGAGCAGGCCGCGGCGGCCGAGGAGGGGGCCGCGCAGGCCCTGTCCGAGGCCGAGTCCGCCCAGGAGGAGGGCGAGGCGGCCCTGGAGGAGCAGGCCGCGGTGCTGGAGAGCCTGGGCGGGGTGGACCCGACGGCGGGCGCCGCCGGCGCGGCCGCCACCGGAGGGGACGCCGGCGCGGTGTCCGGGGACGTCCAGGCGGTCCTGGACTTCGCCCGCGCGCAGATCGGCAAGCCCTACGTGTGGGGCGGCACCGGGCCCGACGGCTACGACTGCTCGGGCCTGGTCCAGGCGGCGTGGGCCCAGGCGGGCGTGAGCCTGCCCCGTACCACCTACGACCAGGTGAACGCGGGCACGCGCGTCTCGCGCGACGAGGTCCAGCCGGGTGACCTGCTGTTCTTCTACAGCGAGTCCGCCCCCAGCCATGTGGGGATCTACTCCGGCGACGGGATGATGATCCACGGCTCCAACCCCTCCAAGCCGCTGGAGGAGGTCTCGCTGGCCGCGTACTGGGACGGCGTCTTCTCCGGGGCGGTCCGCGTCGGCTAGCGGACCGGCCGCGGGGGCGGCCGGTGCGGGCCCCGGCGTCGCTGTGGCGGACCGGCGGATGTCGTTCCTGCCGCCGGTCCCGGCGCCCGGGCCGGGTCCGGGCGCCGGGCCGCGGCGGGGGCGGGTCCGCGCCCGTGTCCGGGCGCGGCCCGCGTATCCTTCGGCCCATGGGACGACTTCTGTTCAGGGTCGCCGCCGGCGTGGCGGTGGTGCTCGCCTTCTTCTGGCTGCTCTCCGTGGTGGTCGGCCTGCTGATCTGGGGCGTGGTCATCGCCCTGGCCGTCGGCGTGGTCGTCCTCGGGGTGAGGATGCTCAGGGCCGATTCCGCCGGGAGGGGCCGGTAGTCCGCCTCCTGGGGCGCGTCGCACTCGCTGGTGCGGCGCGCCCCGCGGTGTGCCCGGGGTGCTCTCCGGGTGATCCGGTGACACATCGGGGAAGGCCGCAGCGGTTCGGGGAAACAGGGCTATAGTGACTCTGTGTCACTGAATAAGCACGTAGGGTCTCATGTTGACGGGGTGTCCCACCGCGGGCGGGTCGAACGGGTCCTCACCCGCGTCTTCCGCAACGACTGGAGTGCGCTGACACCCCCCGAGATCGGCCGCTGGACCCCCGACCTGAGCGTCAGCGTGGTCATGCCGGCCCGCGGCGGACAGCGCCGGCTCGACCTCGCCCTGGCCTCCCTCGCGGCCCAGACCTACCCCGAGGACCTGCTGGAGGTCGTGGTCGTGGACGACCACTCCTCGCCCGCCCTGCGCCTGCCCCCGCTGCGCCCCGCCCGGTGCCGCGTCCTGAACGTCCCCGAGGGCGGATGGGGCGCGGGGTACTCCCGCGCCTACGGCGCCCACGCCAGCACCGGCGACATCCTCGTGTGGATGGACGCCGACATGGTCGCCGGCCCCGAGTTCGTCGAGGCCCAGGCCCGCTGGCACCACACGCACGCCGAGGCCGTCACCCTGGGCCGCGTCCGCTTCGCCGACGCCGGCCCCCGGACCCCGGAGGAGCTCCTGGCCCGCGTCCGGGCCGGGACCCTGCACCGGAGCCTGGACACCGGCCGCCGCCACGAGTGGGTCGAGTGCCTGCTCACCCAGAGCGACCGCCTGCGCGACGCCGACCACCTGGGCTTCCACGCCTACGTCGGCGCGGCGGCGGGTGTGCGGCGCAACCTGTACGAGGCCGCCGGAGGGGTGGACCCCGACCTCGACCTGGGCCAGGACACCGAGTTCGGCTACCGCCTCTGGCAGGCGGGCGCGGTCATGGTGCCCGAGCACGCCGCCACCGCCTGGCACGTGGGCCGGGCGGGCACCGCGCGCACCCGGCTGCCCTCCGAGCGCTTCCGCACCCAGGTGCTCGCCGAACTCATGCCCCACCCCCACGCCTACCGCGAACGCGTCCCCGCCCACCGGCGCCGCATCCCCCTGGTGCACGCCGTCGTCGACGTGTCCGGCGCCCCCTACGACCTGGTCCGCGGTTGCGTCGACCGGCTCCTGGACAGCGCTGAGACCGACCTGGCCATCACCCTGGTCGCCGACTGGGAGGGCGCGCGCGACGGGGGCGGCGCCCCCGCCGGCCCCCACCTGGACCTGCGCCTGGTCCAGGCCAACTACCTGCGCGAGCCCCGGATCTCCTTCGCCACCGCCGCGCCCCGCACCGGCTTCCCCTCGCCCTTCCTGCTCCAGGTCCCGGTGGCGTGGGGGCTGGGGCAGGTCGCCCTGTCACGGCTGCTCGCCAGCGCCGAACGCGCCCGCGCCGGGCTCACCGAGCTGTTCTCCGCCACCTCGCCCGCCCGCGACGCCGGTGTGCGGCTGTGGCGGACGCGGGCCCTGGCCCGGGCCATGCGGGTGTGCGGCGAGGAGGAGGACCTGGGGGACGTGGTCGCCGAGCTGCACGGCCGCTACCGCATCCACGCGGGCCAGGAGACGCTCACCGACCTGTCGCTGTACCGCTCGGTGCCGCCTCCGCCGCGCACCGCCCCCGACACGGTCGCCGCCCCGTGCCCCCACGGGGACGCGGGGTCCCGGGAGGGGGCGCCGGCGTCCGGTGCGCGGCGGGGCGGGCGGCGGCCGGTGGGCGCCCTGGTGAGGTCCGCCTGGCGCGGCACGCTGAGACGCCTGCGGCGCGAGCGGGCACACGGCCCCGCCGCCGGCCGGGACCCGGCCCAGGAGGGCTGAGGCGGGGTCCCGGGGGAGGGCGTGCGGGGTCCGGCCGTGTCAGGGCAGATGGGGGAAGACACCGGCCCGGAGACGAGCGGGCCCCGCACGCCCACCACGGCGCCCGGCCCTGTGACCGAGCGCGACGCGGTCCGTACGTAAGGTACCCGACGCCGAACGTCAAGCGGGCGCGCCGCAGGGGCGGCGCGCCCGCTCGGTCCGCCCCGTCCCGGGCGGACGCGTCAGTCCCGCGCGCCCACGGCGTCGATCGACGCCAGGAGCTGCTCGCGCAGGGTGTCGTTGACCGGTGTGGAGCCGGTCTCGGCGGAGGCCGCCTCCTGGCCCTCGGGGCTCACCACGTACCGCAGGAACGACTTGACGTTCTCCGCCTCGGTCGCGTCCGGGTACTCCTCGCACACGGTCTCGTAGCTGACCAGGACCAGCGGGTAGCTGCCCGCCTCGGTCGTGCCGTACTCCAGGTCCAGGGCCAGGTCGTGCTCGCTGGCGTTGTCCTCGCGGCGGGGGGAGTCGGCGACCACCTGGGCGGCGGCCTCGGGGGAGATCTCCACGAATTCCCCGCCGACCCCGATGTTCGCCGTGGACATCCCGTGCACGTGCGACATCTCCACGTACCCGATCGAGCCCTCGGCCCGCTGGACCGTGTCGGCGATACCGCTGTTGCCCTGCGCCGACTCGCGCGGGGTGATCGGCCACTGGCCGCCCGCCTCGTGCGGCCAGGCGTCGGGGGCCGCCTGGCTGAGGTAGTTGGTGAAGTTCTCGGTGGTGCCCGAGTCGTCGGCGCGGTTGACCTGGGTGATCTCCAGGTCGGGGAGGTCGGCGTCGGGGTTGTCCTCGGCGATCTCCGGGTCGTCCCAGCGGGTGATGTCCTGGTTGAAGATCTTGGCGATCGTGTCCGGGCGCAGGTTCAGGGAGTCCACGCCCTCGAGGTTGAACACCACGGCGATGGCCACCACGTACGCGGGCAGGTTGATGGTGTTCGTCCCGCCGCAGCGCTCCATGGCGTCGCCGTTCTCGTCGGGGTCCATCGCGGCGTCGGTCCCGGCGAAGGCCACGGCGCCGTCGATGAACTGGTTGCGCCCCCCGCCCGACCCGATGGAGTCGTAGTACACGCGGGCGTCCTCGCACGCCGACTGGTAGCCCGCGATCCAGGTCGTCATCGCGTTCTCCTGGGCGCTGGACCCGGCGCCCGACAGGCTTCCGGAGAAGCACTCCAGGTCGTCGGGGACCGCGGGAGGGGCGGTTCCCTGGACCGCGTCGTCGCTTCCGCATGCGGTGGTCGCCAGCAGCAGACCGGCGAGCGCGGCCGAGGCCGCCCCCCGGTAGGCGCCGCGGTGGCGCGGGGCGCCGGTCTTGGTGTGCTTGTTGGACGGGAGCACGACTGCTTCTATCCCCTTCGTCGGTGTCGGTGGTCCTGGTCTCACCGCCGCGGCCGGTTCCCGGCACGTCGTCGCTGGTGATGGTCCACCGCCGAAGAATTTAACCATCGGTGGACCAACACCCCCAAAGCGCCCCCGTGTGGGATGGCGCTCACCGCCTGCGGTGACGGGCGTGCATGACACGCGGGCGGCGCGGGCACGGGTACGTGCGTGACGAGCACGCACAGCACGCCCACGGCCGCCGCTCCGACGTCAACCTACCGCCTGCAGCTGGGCCCCGGGTTCACCCTGGAGGACGCCGCGGGTCTGCTGGACCAGCTGGACCGGCTCGGGGTGGGCGCGCTCTACCTCTCGCCGATCCTGACCGCCGCGCCCGGGTCCGGCCACGGCTACGACGTGGTCGACCCCACCGCGGTCTCGCCCGCGCTGGGCGGCGACGCCGCCCGCGCCGCCCTGGCCGCCGAGGCCCGCGAGCGCGGCCTGGGCGTGGTCGTGGACATCGTGCCCAACCACATGTCCGTCGCCCGGCCCGACGCCAACCCCTGGTGGTGGGACGTGCTCGAACACGGGCGGGCGTCGGTGTACGCGCGCTGCTTCGACGTCGACTTCGACGCCGGGCCCGTCCTGGTGCCGGTGCTGGCCGACGACGGGGACGGCGGGGCCTCGGCCCTGGAGGACCTCCGCGTGGTCGACGGGTGCCTGGCCTACCACGACAAGCGCTACCCCCTGGCCCCTGGCACGTACGCCCCCGGCGACCGGGCCGGCGACGTCCACGGGCGCCAGCACTACCGGCTGGTGTCCTGGCGCCGCGGCGACTCCGAACTCACCTACCGCAGGTTCTTCGACGTGGACGGGCTGGCCGCCGTCCGCGTCGAGGAGCCGGGCGTGTTCGACGCCACCCACGCCGAGATCCTGCGGTGGGCGGAGCTGGGCCAGCTCGACGGGCTGCGGGTGGACCACGTCGACGGGCTCAGCGACCCCGGCGGGTACCTGCGCAGGCTCGCCGGGCGCTTCGGCGGGTGGGTGGTGGTGGAGAAGGTCCTCGCCCCCGGCGAGAGCCTGCCCCAGTCCTGGCCGGTGGCCGGGACCACCGGCTACGACGCCCTGCGGGAGGTGTGCGGGCTGTTCGTCGACCCGGCCGGGGAGGCCGCCTTCACCGACCTGGCCCGGGAGCAGGGCGTGGAGGTGGACGCGCAGGCCCTCGACGAGGGGGCGCGCCGCCACGCGGCCACCGTGCTGCTGCGCGCGGAGGTGCGGCGCATCGCCGCCCTGCTGCCGTCCCGGGCCGGGGGCGGAGCGGATCCGGACCCCGAGGGGGCGGCCCGCCGGGGCGAGGAGGCCGTCGCCGAGCTCCTGTGCGCCTTCGGGGTGTACCGCTCCTACCTCCCCGAGGGGGAGGCCGACTGGGCCGCGGCGGTGGAGCGGGCCCGGGGGCGGCGCCCCGACCTGGCCCCGGACCTGGAGGACATCGACCGGCTGGTGCGCGGCGACCCCTCCGGTGAGCCGGCCCGCCGCATCCAGCAGACCAGCGGCATGGTCGTGGCGATGGGGACCGAGAACACCGCGTTCTACCGGGGGACCAGGTTCGCGGCCCTGAACGAGGTGGGCGGCGACCCCTCGCGCTTCGCCGTGGACCCGGGCGAGTTCCACGACGGGGCGGCCCGGCGGGAGGCCTCCCGCCCCGCCGCCATGACGACCCTGTCCACGCACGACACCAAGCGCTCCGAGGACGTGCGCGCCCGCCTGGCCGCCCTGTCCGAGACACCGGAGGCCTTCGCCGGAGCGGTGCGCCGCTGGACCGGGCGGTGCGCCCTGCCCGAGCCCGCGCTCAACCTGCTGGGCTGGCAGACCCTGGTCGGGGCCTGGCCCATCGGGGAGGAGCGCCTGGCCGAGTACCTGCTCAAGGCCGCCCGCGAGGCGCGCCTGGGCACCTCCTGGACCGACCGCGACGCCGACTTCGAGGAGCGGGTGCGCTCCTGGCCCGGCCGGGTCCTGGGCGACCCCGCCCTGAGGCAGGAGGTCGTCTCGGCGGTGGAGTCGGTGCGCGGCGCGGGGTGGAGCAACTCCCTGGGCCAGAAGGCCGTGCAGCTGCTGGGCCCCGGGGTCCCCGACGTCTACCAGGGCACCGAGCTGTGGGACCTCTCCCTGGTCGACCCCGACAACCGCAGGCCCGTGGACCACCGGCTCCGCGCCGACATGCTCGCCCGCCTGGAGGAGGGGTGGCTGCCCCCCGTGGACGGGACCGGCGCGGCCAAGCTCCACCTGGTCCGCACCTGCCTGCGCCTGCGCCGGGAGCTGCGCCCCGCCGGCTACCTGGCGCTCACCGCCTCGGGGCGGGCCGCGGACCACGCCGTGGCCTTCGCCCGTACCTCGCGGGGGGCGCGCCACCCCGACGTGGTGGCGGTCGCCACCCGCCTGCCGCTGGGGCTGGCCGGGGACGGGGGGTGGGCGGACACCGTCCTGGCACTGCCCGCGGGCCCGGGGGAGTGGACCGACCGGCTCACCGGGCGCGTCCTCGCGCCCGCGCGCACCGACGGGCACACGTGCGCGCCGCTCGCGGAGCTGCTCGGGCGCTACCCGGTGGCCGTGCTGGTCCGCCGGTGACCGGCGCGGCGCCCGCGCGGGTCGTCCCGGCGGCGCCATGCTCCCCGGGGGCGCCTACCGGCCGAAGACGGGGAAACCGCAGTCCGGGAGGCCGCGGGAGTAGAAGTAGGTCAGGCGCACCGGTGCGTCGAGGTCCTGGTCCGTGCCGGAGGCCGGTGTCTGGGACAGCACCTCGCATTCGGAGGGGAGGAAGTTCTGCCCCTCGCCCCAGGTCTGCCACTGCCCCTGGACGTTGGTGAACCCCCGCTCGCGCAGGACGCTCCTGGCACTGTGCGTCGTCATCCCCTCGACGTCGGGCACGGTGCCGTCGGTGGGGGCCGACCCGCCACCGCCACCGCCACCGCCCCCGGATCCGCCACCGCCGCCTCCGCTCCCGTCCCCCGACCCGCTCCCGCCCGAGGGCGCGCCGTCGTCCCGCGGGGAGCCCCCGTCCTCCCCGTCGTCCCCGTCCTCCTCGTCGTCCTCCTCCCGCTCGGAGGCGCCCGGGGCCTCGTCGGAGGCCGAGGCGGGGGCCGTCGCGCCGGGACCCCGGTCGCGTTCGGGCGCGGACGGCCCGCCGTCGCCGGAGGGCGTGCCGCCGGTCGGTGCGGGGGCCTCGGCGGCGGCCCCGTCCGCGGTCGCGGGGGAGCCGCCCGCCCCCGTCAGCGGGGACCACACCAGTGTCGCGGTCAGCAGCAGCGCGGCGGCCACCGCCATCGCGACGAACCCGCCCCGCCAGGACCACAGCCCCCGGGGGCCCGCCCTCCTGCTGCGCGTGCGCCGGGTGAGCACGGTCCGGTCGCCGGACGCGGCGTCCCGGCAGGCCGCCGCGAACTCCTGCGCCGAACCCCACCGGTCGCGCGGGTCCTTCTCCAGGGCGACGAGCACCACGTGCGCGACCAGGTCGGGGACGTGGTCGGGCAGCGGGGGCGGCTCGGCGTTCAGGTGGGCCGCGATGACGGCGGCGCGGTCGACGGAGTCGAAGGGCGGTCTCCCGGCCAGGCACTGGTAGGCGACCGTGCCGAGCGAGTAGATGTCGGTGCGGGAGGTGAGCTCGCCCATGTCGAGCTGTTCGGGCGAGGCGTGGGAGAGGGTTCCCAGGGCGATGCCGGTGGAGGTCAGGGAGGTGGCGTCGTTGATCCGGGCGATGCCGAAGTCGACGAGCTTGACCTCCCCGTCCAGGTCGATGAGGATGTTGCCGGGTTTGATGTCGCGGTGGACGATGCCCTCGTCGTGCACGGTCTGCAGGGTCTGGGCGACCACGGCGGTGATCTCCATGGCCCGATCGGGCACAAGCGGGCCCTCGCGTCTGAGCAGCGCCGTGAGGGACTCCCCCTCGACCAGCTCCATCACCAGGTAGGCGAGCTTCTCGCCGTCCAGGACCGTCTCGCCGTGGTCGTAGACCTCCGCGAAGCCGGGCCCCCTGAGCCTGGCCGCGGCCCTGGCCTCGCGCTCGAAGCGCCTCCGGGCGCCCTCGGCGTCCTGGAAGGCGGTGTCGCGCAGCAGCTTGACCGCGACCGGTCTGTCCAGGCGCAGGTCATGGCCCCGCCAGACCGTTCCCATGCCGCCCGCGGCGATCACTTCGTCGAGTCGGTAGCGGTCCGCGACAGGGGGTTTCACGCGTGCTCCTTGCGGGTGGAGGGCGAGGGCGCCTCAGGGGGGTGGGGGCTGCGAGGTCGACGGTGACTACGATCTCAGATACCCGGCGGCGGGAAGTGGTTCCGCCCTCCGCGCGGGAATCGGCGCTGCCCGCCCCGGCCGGGGCCGCGGATCCCGCGTCCCGGGCCGCACCGGGGGACCGCTGCGGGGTTCGCCGTGCCCACCCGCCCGCAGGCCCCGGCCGGAGCCGCGGGGGCCGGGCCCGCCCCGGCCGTCCACCGCCCCGCCCCGGTCCGGGCGACGGGATAGGCTGAGCGGCGATCATGGCGCAAGCGAACACCACACACCACACCGGCCCCAGGCTGCGGATGCCAGGCACCGTCGCCGCCCTCCTGGCCTGCCCCGCCTGCGGCGAGGGCCTGCGCCCGGACGAGCGCGGCCTCGCCTGCGCCGCGGGGCACAGCTTCAACGTGGCCCGGGAGGGCTACGCGAGCCTGCTCACCGGGGCCACGCCCCCCGGGACCGGCGACAGCAAGGAGATGGTCGCCGACCGCCTGCGCTTCCAGCAGGCCGGACACTACGACTTCGTGGGGGACGCTCTCGCCGACGCGCTGCGCCGCGAGCTCGACGACGCCGCCCCGGTCGTGGTCGACGTCGGCGGCGGGACCGGCCACTACCTGACCCGGGTCCTGGACGCCCTGCCCGGCGCCGTGGGGCTGACCGCGGACGTGTCCAAGTGGGCCGCCCGCCGGGCCGCGCGCGCACACGGGCGCGGCGGCGCCGTCACCGCCGACGCCTGGCGCGGCCTGCCCCTGCGCGGGGACTCCGCGCACGCCGTGCTCAACGTGTTCGCGCCGCGCAACGCGGCGGAGTTCCACCGGGTGCTGCGCCCCGACGGCCTCCTGCTCGTCGTCGTCCCCGCCGCCGACCACCTGGCCGAACTGCGCGCCCCGCTGGGACTGCTGGAGGTGGACCCGCGCAAGGACGAGCGCCTGGCGGAGTCCCTGCACGGACACTTCGCACCGGTCGGCGCACAGGACCTGGGCCTGGCCATGGCGCTCTCCCACGAGGACGTGGCGACGGTCGTGGGCATGGGCCCCAGCGCCCGCCACATCGGCGCCGGGGAGCTGCGCGCCCGCGTCGCCGGGCTCCCCGAGCCGTTCGCCGTCACCGCCTCGGTGCGGCTGCACGCCTACCGGCCCCGCCCCTGAGACCCCGGTCGGACACGGCCGCGGGCCCGCGCCCGAGGCCGCTGCCGTGCGCCCCTCCCGGCGCCCGGGCGCGTACCCGTCCGCCGTCCGGCCTCACGCACCGCCCGGGAGCCTGCGGCGCCGCTCCCGGGGCGCGGCCCGCACGGGTCCGCCCTCCGCCCGGGCGGACCCGCGGGTGACGGGGCCGGCCGGGGGGTACACACCCTGCGTGAGCGCACCGGACATCATCCCGACCACCGCGGAGCCCGGCCTGGGCGTCCACGGCGACTTCGCCGTGTGGGCCCCCCGCCTGGAGAGGGTCCGCCTGAGCGTGGCCCCCGGGGCGGGCGACGGGAGACCGGGCGGCTCCCCCGCCCCCGGTGCGCGCGTGGTCCCCATGGAACGGGGCGCGGACGGGTGGTGGCGGGCCCGGGTCGAGGGGGCCGGGCCCGGTACCGAGTACGCCTACCTCCTGGAGGAGGACCCCACCCCCCTGCCCGACCCGCGCTCCCAGGACCAGCCCCACGGCGTGCACGGCCCCAGCCGCGTGCACGACCACGCGGCCTTCGGGTGGACCGACGCCTCCTGGACCGGCCGTGCGCTGCCCGGCGCGGTCGTCTACGAGCTCCACGTGGGCACCTTCACCCCCGAGGGCACCCTCACCGCCGCCGTCGGCCGGCTGGACCACCTGGTCGACCTGGGCGTCACCCACGTCGAGCTGATGCCCGTCAACGCCTTCGACGGCACCCACGGGTGGGGGTACGACGGGGTCCTGTGGGCGGCGGTCCACGCCCCCTACGGAGGCCCCGACGCCCTCAAGGCCCTGGTGGACGCCTGCCACGCCCGTGGTCTGGCCGTACTCCTCGACGTCGTCTACAACCACCTGGGCCCCTCGGGCGCCTACATGCCGCGGTTCGGCCCCTACTTCCGCGGCGAGAACGCCTGGGGCCCCTCCCTCAACCTGGACGGCCCCGACTCCGACCCCGTGCGCCGCCACGTCCTGGACAACGCCCTGGGCTGGCTGCGCCACTACCACCTGGACGGGCTGCGCCTGGACGCGGTCCACGCCCTGCGCGACGACCGCGCCCTCCCCCTGACGGCCGAACTCTCCGCCGAGGCCGACGCCCTGGCCGCGGCCCTGGGGCGCCCGCTGTCGCTGATCGCCGAGTCCGACCGCAACGACCCCCGCACCGTCCTGCCCCGCGAGGCGGGCGGCCTGGGGATGAGCGCGCAGTGGTCCGACGACCTGCACCACGCGCTGCACGTGGCCCTGACGGGGGAGACCCACGGCTACTACGGCGACTTCGCCGGCCCCGGGGCGCTGCCCGCCACGCTCGGCCGCGTGTTCTGGCACGCCGGCACCTACTCGAGCTTCCGCGGTCGCACCCACGGGGCGCCCGTGGACACCGCCCGCGTCCCCGGGCACCGGTTCCTGGCCTACCTCAGCACCCACGACCAGATCGGCAACCGGGCGCGCGGCGACCGCATGGGCGAACACCTCTCGCCGGGCCTGCTCGTGTGCGGCGCCGCCCTCGTGCTGTGCTCGCCGTTCACCCCCATGGTCTTCATGGGCGAGGAGTGGGGCGCCACCACGCCGTGGCCGTTCTTCGCCTCCTTCGAGGACCCCGCGCTGGCGGAGGGGGTGCGCGCGGGCCGCCGCCGCGAGTTCGCCGCCCTGGGGTGGGCCGAGGAGGAGGTCCCCGACCCGATGGACCCCGCCACCCGCGACGGGGCGGTCCTGGACTGGGCCCAGCCCTGGACCGGGCCCCACCGGTTCGTCCTGGAGACCTACCGGGCGCTCATCGCGCTGCGCCGCCGCGAACCCGAGCTGTCCGACCCGCGGCTGGACCGCTTCGCGGTGACCGCCGAGGGGGAGGGACGCAGGCTGGTCCTGGTGAGGGGCGGGCTGCGGGTGGTGGTCAACCTGGACCCCGGCGGCGCCGAGGTGGAACTGGACGCCGCCCCCCGCGAACTCGTCCTGGCCAACGGCGCCGCGCGGTTCTGCGGCGCCACCGTCGCGCTGCCCGGGGAGTGCTTCGCGGTCCTGCGGGTGTGAGCCTCCGCCCGGCCCGCCCGGGCCGCCGGTCACCGGTCCTCCCTAGGCTGGCTGCTCCCGGTACCGGGTGTCCGGCGCCGGGCCGGTTCGACGGAAGGGCTCATGATGACCGAAGCCGACTGGAGGCTCGGCCGCAGGTTCGAGGCGCCCAACGGGACGGTCCACTGGGACAGGTTCGGTGACGGCGCCCCCCTCGTGCTCCTGCACGGCACCCCGTTCTCGTCCTACGTGTGGCGCCACGCGGTCCGCGCGCTCGGCGACCGGTACACCGTCCACGTGTGGGACATGCCCGGCTACGGCGCCTCCGCCAAGTACGAGGGCCAGGACGTGTCCCTGCCCGCCCAGCAGGCCGCGTTCACCGCGCTGCTCGGCCACTGGGGGCTGGAGCGGCCCGCCGTGGTCGCCCACGACTTCGGCGGCGCGGTGGCCCTGCGCGCCGCCGTGCTCGACGGGGTCGCCTACGAGCGGCTCGCCCTGGTGGACGCGGTGAGCGTGCGCCCCTGGGGCAGCGACTTCTTCCGCCTGGTCAACGCCAGCGCGGACGTGTTCGCCGCGCTCCCGCCGCACCTGCACGAGGCGCTGGTGCGCGCCTACGTGGCCTCGGCCGCCCACCGCGAACTGCGGGCCCAGACCCTGGACGCGCTGGTGCGGCCCTGGCTGGGGGAGGAGGGGCAGCCCGCGTTCTACCGCCAGATCGCCCAGGCCGACGAGCGCCACACGGCCGAGGTGGAGGACGGGTACGCCCGCCTCGACCGGCCGACCCTGGTGGTGTGGGGCCGGCAGGACACCTGGCTGCCCCCGGAACGGGGGGAGCGGCTGGCCGCCGCGATCCCGGGCGCCCGCCTCCGGCTCCTCGAGGGCGCCGGGCACCTGGTCCAGGAGGACGCGCCCGCCGAACTCGTCGCCGCGCTCCTGGACTTCCTGCGCTGAGGCCGCGTCCGGTCCCGGCCCCGGGGGAGCCGCCCCGGCCGGACGCCTCGTGTCCCCGTCGCGTGGCCGGGGCCCGGGGCGGGCGAGGACGCCCCCGGGCCCCGCCCCGCGCACAGCCGTCCAGGTGTGCGCGGGGCGACGCGCGGCCGGAGCCCCGGCGGCGCACGCGGGGCCCGGCGGCCTGCCGGGGCAGGGGCGCGCCTGTGCAGGGGCCCGCCCCGCTGCGCCCCGCGCGGGACGGCCCTCCCCGGTCACCGCCCCCGGGGGTCCAGCACGTCGAACACCTCCAGCCACTGGTCGGGGGAGACGTGGCCGACGGGGGTGCCCCGGGCCACCCCGGCCGCGTCCAGGGCGCGGTCCACGCGGAGGGCCGGGTGGGCGCGGCGCAGCGACGCGCCCAGGGAGCCGCCCGCCCCGCCGAAACCGAGTTCGACCATGCGCCGGTACCCGCCCGTCCTCCCCGGATCCACCAGGGGCGTGCGGCGGCGGCGCAGCACCAGCAGGCCGGCGTCGACCCGGGGCGCCGGGCGGAACCGGTGGCGGTCGATCCGCCCGGCCAGGGACCAGGACCACTCGGGCCATGTGCTCACGGTCAGCAGGCTCCACCTGCCGAACCCGCCGGTGCGCTTGCGCGCGTACTCCAGCTGGGTGACCAGGGTGGCGGAGGTCAGGTGCGGGGCTGCCAGGCACCAGCGCACGATGTCGGCGGTGCGGGAGTAGGGGATGTTGCCGACGACGGCGAAGTCCTCGCGCGGGGGGCGCACACGGGTGAAGTCGGCCCGCGTGACGCGGACGCCCCGCTCGGGATCGCGGTAGCGGGCGGCCAGGCGCTCGGCCAGGCGGGGGTCGAGCTCGTAGGCGAGCACCCGGCGTGCGGCCGGGGCCAGGAAGCGGGTGATGGCGCCCTCGCCGGGCCCCACCTCCACCACCAGGTCCCGGGGCCCCACCCCGGACACGCGCACCACGTGGCGCGCGGCGCCGGGGTCGGCGAGGAAGTTCTGGGACAGGCGGCGCCGGTTGTCGCGGGCGTTCGTCCGGGAGGGTCGTTCGGTTCGTGCCACAGGAAGGTCCGTTCCGGCCACGCGGGGTGGCGAACGAGGACGGGCAGCACGAACGGGCACGCCGGCCGGCGTGCGGGTGAAGGGTCCGGGCAGCCCGTCCGTGGGAGAAGGGGACGCGACTGGGCCTGGACCGGCGGGCCACACGGGAGGGACCGCCCGGCGCGGCCACCGGGGCCGCTGGGCGGCGCCGCGGGGAGCGCGGGGCGGAAGGGGATGCGTACGCGAAGCGGGGCGGTCGGCGCGGGCCCCCGAAGGGGGCCGGGGCCGACCGGGGCCCGGCCTACCGGTGCAGGCGGGCCGACCGGAGGCGCTTGGCGTACGGGTGGGCGTTCACCGACCAGGCGAGCGCCCCGTCGAAGATCGCGTGGCAGCAGGACATGGCATGCACCGTAGGAGGCCGCGCCGGGGCGCCGCAACCGGTTTTCCGCCGTCCCGGTCCCGCCCCGGTCCCGCGGGCCGCGGTCCCTCTTGCGCGGAGGGCCCTCCCGGGCGGTCCCGGTCCCGCCGCACGGCCCGCAGGGCGGCGCCGGGCGCGCGAACGGCGCCCGCCCCGGGCCCGCCCGGTAGCGGGCACGGGACGGGAAAAAGCGTTCGCGGCCCGATCCCGGGCCGCGCCATACTCGGCCCCATGCCAGATTTCGCGGACTTCGACACCCGCCACTACCGCACCGTGGACCCGGCCACCGGCTACGACGGCTGGTCGGCCACCTACGAGCGATCGGTCCTGGACGCCATGGACCTCGGACTGCTGGACGGACTCACCGCCCCCGACTGGTCGGCCGTGACCGCCGCCGCCGACCTCGGCTGCGGGACCGGTCGCACCGGCTCCTGGCTGCGGTCGCGCGGGGTCGCCCGGATCGACGGCGTCGACATCAGCTCCGGGATGCTGGAACTGGCCGGCAAGCGGGGCGCCCACGACACCCTGACCCTGGGCGACGTGCGCGACACCGGCCTCCCGGGGGGCTCCTACGACCTGGCCGTCGCCTCGCTCATCGACGAGCACCTGCCCGACCTGGCCCCCTTCTACGCTGAGGCCTTCCGGCTGACCCGCCCCGGCGGCACCTGCGTGCTGGTGTCCTACCACCCGCACTTCTCGATGGTCTCCGGGATGCCGACCCACTACACCGACGCCTCCGGCGAGGACATCGCCATCACCACGCACGTCCACCTGATCAGCGACCACGTGCGCGCCGCGACGGCCGCCGGCTGGACCCTGGCCGAGCTCTCCGAGGGCACGGTGGACGACACGTGGGTGGCGGCCAAGCCCAAGTGGGAGAGGTTCCGGGGGCACCCGGTCTCGGCGGCCTACGTGTGGACCAGGCCCGCCTGAGCCCTGCGCGCCGGTACCGTCGCGCAGGGCTCAGGAGCCGGTCCGGTCCGGCCGGTCATCGCGCGGGCCGGTCGGCCCGCTCCGCGCCGGAGGCCCCAGCCGAGGGCGCTCACGTGGCGGCGGGCTCCCCGGGGCCGGTCAGCGCCGCCAGCCACACCTCCCGGTGGCGCTCGACGTAGTCGGCGGCCGGCCCCCAGTGGTCGGCGTGCCCCTGGGTGTGCAGCCGGGCCCAGGGCTGGGCGCCGGTCCGGGCGCCCTCCTCCAGCAGGTCGTACATGCCGCGCACCCGGTGCAGGACGGCGTCGGGCAGCTCACGGCGCTGGACGTCGTCGCACCCGTAGCCGTCGGCGAGGGCGCGCAGCCGCAGGGCGTCCGCCCCGGGGTCGCCGCCCGTGTGCAGCGGCACGAACCCGTGCGCCGCGTACCCCAGGTCGCCCATCCGGGTGCCCGGCCCCGCGCCGTCCCAGTCGATGAACGTCCAGTCGTCGCCGTCGCGCACCAGGTTCCACGGCGCGAGGTCGTAGTGGCAGAGCACCTCCTCGCGCGGGTCGGGGGTCGCGATGTCCCACTCCGGTTCCCCGTCCGGCCGGAAACCGGCGGTGAGGTCGTGCAGGCGCCGGATGATCCCGCCCAGCCGGCGGAGTTCGGCCCCCGTCAGCGGCGGCAGGGTGTCGGCCGTCGCGCCGGGGCGGTAGCCGAGCACCTGGCGCCCGCGGGCGTCCGCGCCCAAGGGGACCGGGGAGGCCTCGAAGGAGCGCCGGTGCAGGTACCGGAGCAGGGACGCCACCGACCGGGACGAACGCGTCCACGGCTTGCGCACGGTCCGCCCCACCCGTACGACCCCGTCGGCGACGTTGCCGCCCTCCAGGACCTCTTCGCGCTGCTCCCGGTGTTCTGGTTCGGTCATCGCAGCAGTATCCCCGGGGGCGCCCTCGGGCGCAGGTGGTTTTCCCGCGCCGCACCCGCGGCCCGCGCGGCGCCGGGAGGGGCGCCCCTCCCGGCGCTCGGGGCTCAGGTCCCGGCGGTGGCGCGCCCGGCGCCGCCCAGGTCGGTCTCGCTCAGCGTGAACTGCCACAGGAACACGACCAGGGCCAGCGCGCCCATGCTCGCGAACACGGCGCTCAGGCCGAAGAACTGCGCGATCAGCCCGCCCGCGGCGGCGCCCAGCGGGAGCGTGCCCCAGGCCAGCAGCCGGTAGGCGCTGTTGAGCCGTCCGAGCAGGTGGTCGGGGGTGACCCTCTGGCGCAGCGACACGGTGACCACGTTCCACACCGAGAGGCCCACCCCGCCGACGAAGAAGCCCGCCCCGACCACGAGCGGGTCGGCGGTCAGCGCCGGGACCCCCACCAGGACGGCGAAGGCGAGCGCGCTCACGCGCAGGGACCAGGACCGGCCCAGGAGGCGCTCGACGTGCTCGGCGGTCAGGGCGCCGAGCACGCTGCCCGCCGCGGTGGCGGTCAGCAGCAGTCCGTAGGCGGGCTCGGACAGGCCCATGGGGGAGGCGGGGCCCACCGCGAACAGCACCATGACGGTGAAGGCGGCGTTGGTGGAGAAGTTGCTCAGGCCCACCATGGCGGCGAGGGTGCGCAGGGTCCGGTGGCGCCACAGGAACCGCAGCCCCTCGGCGATGTCGGTGCGCATGGTGGCGGGTGCGGCGCGTTCGGTCCGGAAGCGCCCGCGCACCAGGACCAGCGTGCCGGCCGCGACCAGCCACAGGGCGGCGGGGGCGGTGAAGGCGGCGGCCAGCCCCAGGGCGACCAGGAGCCCGCCCAGGGGAGGTCCGGCGAACTGGTGGGCGGTCAGCTCGACGGCGTGCAGGCTCCCGTTGGCACGGGAGAGACGGTCGCGGCCGACCACCTGGGGCAGGATCGACTGGGCAGAGGTGTCGTGGACGGTCTCCGCGGTCCCGACGCCCAGTGCCACCGCGTAGAGCAGCCAGACCGATCCCAGGTCCAGGGCCAGCGCCGCGGCCAGGCCGGCGAGGAGCAGCCCCCGCGCGAGGTTGGCGCCGACCATGAGGCGGCGGCGGTCGTACCGGTCGGCGAGGGCGCCGGCCGGCAGGGACAGGAGCAGCCAGGGGATCGTCAGCGCGAACACCACGCCCGCGATCAGTGTGGGGGAGTCGGTGAAGCGCAGGGCGACCAGGGGCAGCGCGACCTTGAGGATCCCGTCGGCGAGGTTGGAGAGCCCGGAGGAGGTCCACACGGTCCAGAACCGGCCTCCGAGGCGCCGGGGACCGGTGGCGGGCGGGGGGTCGGAAAGGGGGGTCGTCTCCGTCATGGGTCGAGCCTCGCAGATCGATTGAGAGAAAACAATCGATGTGGTTTTTGTCGATCGTTGCTACGCTGGAGCCATGGGAGAACGGGCTGGTGCGGAGGGGACCGAGACGCGGGCGCCGGGGGAGGCGCCCCCCGCGCGCAGGAGGCGACCGGCCACCGTCAAGGAGGTCAAGGCCCTCTCCCACCCGCTGCGGATCCGCATCCTGCGGCTGTGCGCGGTGCGGGAGCTCACCAACCGGGAACTGGCCGACCGGCTCGACACGACCCCTGGCACGGTCCTGTACCACGTCCGCCAGCTCGTGGACTCGGGCCTGCTCGTGCCCGCGCCCGTGCGCACCGGGGCGAGCGGGGCCCTGGAGAAGCCCTACCGGGCCACCGGGGAGTCCTGGTGGCTGGACGGGCCGCTGATCGGCGCCGGCGACGAAGCGGCCGACGCGCCGGTGGAGGCCCTGCGCCGGGAACTGGAGGAGGCCGGGCCGGACGCGGTCCGCGACTACGCGCGGTTCGTGCTGCACCTGTCCGACGAGGACCGGGACGAGCTGGGCCGGCGCATCCTCGCCGTCCTGGACGAGTACGTGCTCACCGAGCACGAGCGCCGGGGGAGGCCGGCCTACGGCGGTGCGTTCCTGCTGCACGCCCTGGCCGACCGTGACCCGGACGGGGCGGGCGCGCCCCGCGACGGGGAGGCCGGGCCGGGGCCGGACGGCGCCGGCCGCTAGCCGGGCGCCCCGGAGCGCGCCGCCGGGGCGTGAGGGCCCTCCCCCGGAGGCTCCGCGTCTCCGGGCCCCGGGCCCGGAGACGGGCGCGAGGACACCGGCGGACCGGGTCCCGGGGCGCTCCGGGTCGGCTCAGAAGCGCAGCCAGGTTCCCGCGAGCCCCTGCTGCCCCCGCCCGGGGGCCGACCAGTCGCACACCCCGTCGGCGAACACCTCCGCGGCGCGCTCCGCCTGCTCGGGGGTCAGGTCGGCCGGGTGCTCCGCGGCGTCGAAGGGGACCAGGCGGCACGCGACCACGTCCAGGGCCAGGGGCGCGCCCGCGACCAGCCGGGGCGAGGCGTGCACGGGGTAGGCGTCGGCGCACACGTCCCCCTGCCCGGCGGTGAGCGGGAGCTGCTCGGCCACCACCCGGCGGGCGGGGTCGCCCACCCAGCACGAGTCGGCGAGCCACTCCGGGCGCGCGGCGCGCACGTGGTCGATGGCGGGTCGGCCGGGGTCGGCGGCGCCGAGCTCCCGCACCCCGCTCGCCCAGGCGTCGAGTTCGGCCAGGGCCCTTCCGGCCACCGGGGCGGAGGAGGAGAACCCGCCCCGCCCGCCCCGCTCCACGAGCATCACGTGGTTGTCGGCCGTGCCGTTGGCGGCGAGCAGGCGCTCGCGCAGCGAGAACGAGTGGAAGCGCATGTGGATGCTGCCGCCCGGGACGTCGTCCTCGTAGGCGCGGTGGTCCACGACGGGGATGTCGGCCAGTCCGCCGCCCCCGTTGAGGAGGCGGCCGGTGCGGTAGGCGGCGACGGTGGCGGCGGGGTCGGCCTCGGTGCGCTCCTCCACCACCCGGCCGTCGGCGTCCAGGCCGCCCACGTGCTTGTTCAGGTGCAGGAACTGGTCGGCGTCGATCGTGCCGTCCAGGAGGGCTCCCAGGCCGTACTGGACGCCGACGTTGTCCAGGGGGCGGCGCGGCAGACCGGTCGCGGGGTCGGTCCCGTAGACGTTGCCGGTGTGCGCGTACAGCTCGCAGCGCACCCGTTCGGGCACCCGGTCCGGGCACACGCCCGCGGGGTCGACGCGGTCGGCCTCCCCGGCGAGCTTGCCGATGGCGTCCCAGCGCGCGAACCCCGACACGGCGCGCTGCTCCTCCCTGCTCAGGGCGCCGGGGTGCTCGCGTGCGTACTCGTGCAGCAGCAGGGCGTCGGTGGCGGTGGGCACCACGGAGAAGGCCACGTCGGGGAAGGAGTGGGAGACCAGCAGGCCGTCCAGCAGGCCCGGCTGGTTGTCGCCGATCTGGTGCGCTTGGTAGGCGCCCCCGGAGGAGCCCCGGCCCAGGGTCAGGTCGGGGGCGCCGTGGGTGAGGGAGAAGCGCTGGACCACGGCGGCCGCGGTCTCGGCGGCCAGCAGGTCGTTGCAGTTGTTGCCGAACACGTTGAGGGAGGCGGAGGCCACCGCGTACCCCTGCGAGAGCATGCCGTGGTCCAGGACCCCGGCGGTCCTGGTCCCCTGGACGTACCAGCCGCCCGCGCACCCGCCGCCGAACGTGTACACCAGGCGGCGGTTCCAGCCCCGCGGCGGCTGCCACGGGTCGGGCCCGGGATCGCCGGGGGTGTACAGCAGCGCCGTCTCGTAGATCGACCTGTTCACCGTGCCGGTCTCGACCCGGACGGTGTAGGGGACCCTGTGGCCGGTGGAGGTGGTGGTCCGGGCGGCGTCGCCGGGCACCCGGTCGGGGTCGGCCATGGGGGCCCAGGCCCCCTCCTCGGTGCGGTACATGTGGCGGACCACGGTCGGGGCCGAGCAGTCGGGGTCCAGGGGCGGGCCGAGGGTGCCGCCGCCGTGCAGCTCGAAGCGCTCGGTGTCGCACACGAAGGGCTCCTGGTGGGGGCCGGAGAAGACCGGGCCCGTGAGGGGGTGGGCGGTGACGGTGACCCTGGCCGTCACCGGGGCGGCCCCCTCTCGCGCGCTGCCCCCGTCCCCGGGCGCCGAGGCGGTCAGGACGGTGTTCCCCGGGGGCAGCCCGGAGACCAGGCCCTCCAGGGCGGGGGCGCCGTCGGCCAGGCGCACCGTGCGCAGGGAGGCGGTGGCGTCGGAGCCCCCCGCGTCCAGGCGGACGTCGGCGGCGGGCACGGACGGGGAGGGCACCACCCTGACCAGGGCGGTGTCGCCCATGACGGTGTCGGGGCGGGAGGAGAGCACCTCCAGGGAGAGCGGTGCGTCGGCGTCGCGGGGCGACTCGGGGGCGGCGGGCCGCGCCCACAGTCCGGACAGCAGGGGCGCGCCGGAGACGGTGAGGAGGACGGCCGCCGCGGCCGCCGCCGCGGCGCCCAGGAGCGTGCGGCCCCGCGGTCCCGCCCTCACGCGCGTCCGGGGCGGCCGCGGGGGGCCGGGCGCCCCGCAGGGTACCGGCCGGCCCCGGGGGAGCCGTGTCCCGCGGAGCGGGCGCGGCGGGCCGCGTCACCGGGGAGGCGGGAGGGGCCGGGCAGCTGCCCGGGGCGCCGGGGACCGGGCCCCGGCGCCCCGTGGGCGGGGTGCGCGCAGGGGGCGGCCGGGCCCGGACGGCGGTGGGGGGAGCCCGTGGCGTACCGGGCCCGAAGGGGGTGATGTGCTCCCATGACGGATTCGGTACCCGCAACCGGACAGCCCGAACGCCCGGTACGGACAAGGCTGGGGAGATGTTCGCCGACCCCCGGGTGGCGCGCCGGTGGCCGGGCCCCGCGGGGCCCCGCGGGGGCCCGCCCCCGGGCCGGAGGCGGCCGCGCCGCCGCCCGCCGGCTCAGGGCCGGTGGACCCGCCGCCCGCTCACCCGGCCCGGGACGAGCTTGAGGACCTGGTCGCGCTCGCCCGCCGCCCAGGGCAGGGGCAGGCGGCCCTGGGGGATGCGGGCCAGCTCCTCGGCGTCGCGGACCCACCTGCACCGCCCGCTCGCCAGGACGCTCCAGCCGTCACGGCGCTCCTCGTCGAAGAGGTCGACCTGGAAGGCGGCGTGGCCGCGCGCGTAGCGCATCACGGTCCCCGCCAGGGTGGTGCGGAACACCACCGTGTCGTTGAACAGCGCGTAGTTCACCGGCAGCACCGTCGGGGCGGCGTCCCCGTCGATGGTGAAGGCCACCCGGCCGATGTCGCGGGTGCCCAGCAGGTTGAGGCAGGTCTGCCGCTCCAGCACCGTGAAGCTCGCCCCGTCGTCCCCCTCGGCGACGTCAGCGCCCTCCATCAGCTCCTGCTCCTCCGCGAGCCGGTCGGTCCCCGCGTGGTCGTCCGCCTCGCGCTGCGCGGGCGGTGCGGCCGCTCCCGCGGCCGTTCCCCGGTCCTGGTCCGGCGCCCCGGCGCCGCGTGATCCGTCCATGACAGGCTCCCCGAAGTCGGTGCCCTCGCTCCGTCCTCCGCCATTCTCGCCGGTCCCGGCGCCGAGGGCGCGGACCGCCGGCCCCTCGTCCGGCGGCGGAGGTCCCCTCCTGTGCGCCTACCCGGGGGGACGCAGGGCTCAAACAGAACGGGACGTTCGACTCATATGGCATGAATCTTCGCTGGCTAGGCTGGGTGGACGGGAGCCTGCCTCCCGCCCCGCCCCTCCCGCGGCCGGAGCACCCCCGCCGCGGGTGCCCGACAATGGGCACGCGGCGGCGGGCGACCCCGACACAGGGCGGACGGGCCGCCTCGGGCTCCCGCCCCCAGCTCTGAGGAGGTGCCCGCCCGATGGGTGGAGACAGAACGATCCGGGTGTTCCTGGTGGACGACCACGAGATCGTCCGGCGGGGTGTGGGATCGCTCCTGGACGAGGAGGACGGCATCGAGGTGGTCGGCGAGGCCGGGACGGCGGCGCAGGCGCTGGCGCGGGTCCCCGCGCTCGCCCCCGACGTGGTCGTGCTCGACGTGCGCCTCCCCGACGGCGACGGCGTCACCGTGTGCCGGGAGATCCGCTCCCTGCTCCCCGACACCCGCATGCTCATGCTGACGTCCTACTCCGACGACGAGGCGCTCTACGGCGCGGTCATGGCCGGGGCGTCCGGGTACATCCTCAAGCAGATCCACGGCACCGACCTGGTCGGGGCGGTGCGCACGGTCGCCGACGGGCGCTCCCTGCTGGACCCCGAGTCCACCGCGCGCATGCTCAAGCGGCTGCGCGAGGAGGCGGTGCGCAAGGACCCGCTCAGCGAACTCACCGAGCAGGAGCGCCGCGTCCTGGAGCTCATCGGCGAGGGGCTCACCAACCGGGAGATCGGCGCGCGGATGTACCTGGCGGAGAAGACCGTCAAGAACTACGTCTCCAGGGTCCTGGCCAAGCTCGGGATGGCCCGGCGCACCCAGGCCGCGGCCTACGCGGTGCGGCTGTCCATGGACCAGGGGTAGGCGGGCCCCGCGGGCCTCACCCGCGCACCTCCCCGGCCCCGCCGGTGCGGCGGAGCGGCACCGACCACTCGACGCACGCTCCCCCGCCCGGACCGGAGGTCACCTCCAGGCGGCCGCCCAGCTCCTCGGCCCGGGAGGCCGCGTTGCGCAGCCCGCTGCGCGAGACGCCCCCGGTGATGCCCCGGCCGTCGTCGCTCACCCGCAGGACCAGCTCCTCGCCCACGGAGAGCTCCACGTCCACGGCGGTGGCCCGGGCGTGGCGGGCGGCGTTGGACAGCAGCTCGCGCAGCACCGCCACCAGGTGCTCCCCGACCGCCTCGTCCACCGCGTTGTCGATCGGCCCCTGCGTGAGCAGGCGGGGCGCGAACCCCAGCGTCTCCGAGGCGGAGTTGACCAGGTCCAGCACCCGCGACCGCAGCCAGGGGCCCTCCTCGCCCGAGCTCTGGAGCGCGAAGATCGTGGAGCGGATCTGGCGGATGGTGTCGTCCAGGTCGTCGACCGCGTTCTGCACCCGCCGGGAGGACGCGGTGTCGTCGATGCGGCGCACGGTGCCCATCAGCGTGATGGCGGTGGCGTACAGGCGCTGGATGACCGTGTCGTGCAGGTCGCGCGCGATGCGGTCGCGGTCCTCCAGCACGCTCAGGCGCTCGGAGTCCAGACGGGCCTCGGCCAGCTCCAGCGCGACCGCCGCCTGGTCGGCGAACGGCGACAGCATGCTCAGCCAGCTGTCCTGGAAATCCCCGCCGTCCCGGCCCCGGGCGAGCACGAGCACGCCCCGCGCCCCGTCCGGGGGCCCGAACGGCAGCACCAGCACGGGACCCACCCCCAGCCGGGTCAGGAAGCCGGCCCCGTCGCCGTCCGAGGCCGACACGTCGGTCTGGACGGGCTCGCCGCTGCGGTAGACGCGCCCCAGCAGGGTCTGGGGCGCACACGTGAGCGTGGCCCCCCGCGCACCGGCGGCCACCGCCCCGCTGTGCTTGTCGGGCCCGTCCCACACCCGCACGGTGAGGGTGTCGGGCTCCTCGCCCGGCATGGCGATGACCGCGAGGTCGGCGTCGACCATCCCCCGGGCGCGGCGCGCGACCAGGCGCAGCACCTCCTCGGGAGGGGCGCCGGACAGCAACCGGGTGGTGATCTGGCCCGAGGCGTCCAACCAGGTCTCCCGGCTCTGCGTCTGGGCGAAGAGCTGGGCGTTCTCGATGGCGGTCCCCGCCGCGGTGGCCAGGGCGCGCAGCAGGAGTTCGTCGTCCCCGGTGAACTCCGCGCCGTCGCGCTTGTCCGTCATGTACAGGTTGCCGAACACCTGGTCGCGGATGCTGATGGGAACGCCGAGGAAGGTGTGCATGGGCGGGTGCCCGGCCGGGAAACCGCGCGACTCGGGGTGGTCGCGCACGTCGCGCAGGCGCAGGGGGCGCGGGTCCTTGATGAGCAGCCCCAGCACGCCCTCGCCCTTGGGCCAGTGCGCGATGCCCGCGATCTCGTCCGGCTCCAGGCCCACGGGGATGAAGCGGCTCATCTCCCCGTCGGGGCCGATCACGCCCAGGGCGCCGTAGCGCGCGTCGACCAGGCTGGCGGCCGTCTCGGTGATGCGCACCAGCAGGGGGTCGAGTTCGAGGCCCTCCCCGATGGAGACCACCGCCTCCAGGAGCGTGTGGATGCGCTCCTGGCCGGCGGAGATCTCGCTCAGCCGCGACCGGACCTCGTCCAGGAGGTCGTCGAGCCGGACCTGGGGGAGGGACAGACGGTCCTGCCCGTGGTGGGCGGTGCGGACGCCGTCCGTCTGGCTCATGGAGGCTCTTTCCGGCAGCTGTGGAGGGGCTCGCCCCCGAGTCTAGGGGCAGGTTCGGCACGGGCGCGGTCGGCCTCTGCCCACCGGGCCGGACCGGCGGGCAGGGGCAGGGTCCGCCGCCCCCTCGGCGGCCGGACGGAGCGCTCAGGCGGAGATGCCGCCGTCGCTGTGGAGGAGTTGGCCGTTGATCCACGCCCCCCGCGGGGAGCACAGGAAGTCCACCAGGTCGGCGGTGTCCTCGGGGGTGCCGAGCCGCCCCAGGGGGGTGTGGGCCGCGCACTCCTCCCGCGTCTGCTGCGACATCCATCCGGTGTCGACGGGGCCGGGGTTGACGGCGTTGGCGGTCACCCCCAGGTGGGCGAGTTCGCGTGCGCAGGCCAGGACGATCCGGTCCAGGGCGCCCTTGCTCGCCCCGTAGGGCAGGTTGCCGACCGTGTGGTCGCTGGTCAGGGCGACGATCCGCCCCGTCCCGTGCGCCCCGCCGAAGCGGAGCCCGAACTCGCGCACCAGCTGCCAGGTGGCGCGCGCGTTGACCGCGAAGTGGCGGTCGAAGGACTCCACGGTGGTGTCCAGCAGGCCCGAGTCGACCGACTCGCAGTGGGCCATCACCAGCGCGGTGACGGGGCCGAGGTACTCCTCGGCCCCGTCGAAGATCCGGGCGGGGGAGGACGGGTCGGCCAGATCGGCCTCCACGGAGTGGGCCGCCGCGCCGCGCTCGGCCAGTGCGTCCAGGGTGGCCCGGGCGGCGCCGGGCTCGACGCCCCAGTCCATGCGCGCGTCGTAGGGGGTCCAATGGGTGAAGGCCACGTCCCAGCCCGAGGACGCCAGCCGGCGGGCGATCGCCGAGCCGATGCCGACGGTGCGGCCCACCCCGGTGACGAGGGCGACCGGCCGGGCGGGGGAGGAGGGCGGCGAGGAGGTCATGCGGCCATCGTGGCGCAGCGCGCGCGGCGGGGCAACGGGATTACCGGGCACCCGGTGCGGCGGCTCAGCCCGTCAGGCCGGGGATGATGCGCGGCCCCACCCGCCGCACGTAGTCGCGGAACAGGGCCACGGCCGGGGGCTCGTACCCGCCGCCCGAGCCCTCGCGCGGCCAGACCACCCCGATCGGCCGGTCCGCGCCACCGCCCAGGACCGGCAGCTCCACCGTCCCGGCCAGCGGCCCGCGCGGGCGGGCGGGGAGCACCGACACCCCCAGGCCCGCCGCCACCAGGCCGCGCGCGGTCGAGATGTCGTCGGCCTCGAACGCGACCCGGGGGGTGAACCCCGCCCGGTCGAGCAGCCGGTCGGTCAGGTGGCGCACGCCCCGGCCCGGTTTGAGCAGGACGAACTCCTCCTCGGCCGCCGCCACCGCCGCCACCCCCCGCGGTGATCGCGCCAGGGCGTGCCCCTCGGGCACCACCAGCCGCAGCGACTGCGTGTGCAGCACCGCGGACGCCAGCCCCCTGCCCGAGGGCAGCGGGGAGGTCAGGGCGAGGTCGGCCCCGCCGGAGGACACGCGGCTCAGCGACTCCGCCCACGGCTCCTGGGTCAGCGAGAACCGCACCCCCGGGTGCTCGGCGCGAAACCCCCGCAGCAGCACCGGCACGACCTCCACCCCCAGCGTGGGCAGGAACGTCAGCGCCACCCGCCCCTCCTCGGCGCCGGTCAGCTCCGCCATCCCCCTGCGCAGGTCGTCCAGGGCGCGTTCCACGTGCGGGAGCAGGATCCGGCCGGCGCGGGTCAGCCGCACCCCCCGGCCGGTCCGCTCCACCAGGGCGATCCCCAGCTCCTCCTGGGCCCGTGCCAGGGCCCGGCTCAGCGTCGGCTGGGGCACCCCCAGCGTCTCGGCCGCCAGGGTGACGTGCTCGGTCGCCGCGACCGCCGCCACCATCCTCAGCCTGGGCGCCAGCACCCGGGCGAGCGCGTCCGCGTCCGGCTCCCGGGCCCCGTCCGCGCGCCCGTGCCGCCCCGCCCGCTCCGACCCCTCCGTGTGTTCCATGCATTCCAGTATGGGTCAGGGGCAAACCATGCATTGGACGTATGAAACCGTGGTTCCTAGCGTGGACCCATGACCGTGACCACGTCCCCGCCCGACCACGACGCCCGCCTGCGCGCGGGCACGGCCGCCTACCGGCGCACGGTCGCCGCCATGGTGGCCGTCGCCGTGGCCACCTTCGCCCAGCTGTGGTCGGTCCAGCCGGTCCTGCCCGCCATCGCCGACGGCTTCGGCTCCACCGCGTCCCAGGCCGCGCTCACGGTCTCCGTGGCCACCGGGGGACTGGCCGGGTTCACGCTGGTGTGGAGCGGCGCCGCCGACCGGTTCGGCCGCGCCCGCGTCATCGCCGTGTCCCTGGCCCTGACCACCCTCCTGGGCTGTGTGACGCCCCTGGCGGGCGACCTGTGGGTCCTGCTCGCCCTGCGCGCGCTCCAGGGGGCGGCCCTGGGCGGGGTGCCCGCCGCGGCCGTCGCCTACCTGTCCGAGGAGGTCCACCCGGCCGACGCCGCGCGCGCCACCGGCCTGTACATCGCGGGCAACCCCCTCGGCGGGATGGGCGGGCGCCTGCTCGCCGGGTTCGCCGCCGACCTGGGCGGCTGGCAGTGGGGGATCGCGGCGAACACCCTCCTGGGCCTGGTGTGCCTGGTCGTCTTCGTGCTGGTCCTGCCGCGCCCGCGGCGTGCGGCCGGGGCCGCGCCCTCCGCCGGGCGCCCCGCGCAAGGGGCGCCGGGGGACGGCCCTGGCGGGGCGAGGGCCCCCGGCGGCCGGGCCGGGACCCCGGGGATGGGGCGGCGCCTGGCCGCCGCGCTCACCACGCGCGGCCTGCCCGCCCTCTACGCCCAGGCCCTGCTGCTCATGGGCGCGTTCATGACCGTGTACAACCTGCTCGGCTTCCGTCTCATGGGCGAGCCCTTCGGGCTCTCGCAGTCCGCGGCGTCCCTGCTCTTCCTGTCCTACACCGCCGGGATGCTCGGGTCGGCGGTCGCCGGGCACCTCTCCGGGCGCTGGGGCGGCTACCCCGTGCTCATCGCCGCCACGGCGCTGATGGCCGCGGGCCTGGGCGGCCTGCTCACCACCGCGCTGGCCGGCCTCATGGCCGCCCTGCTGGTGCTGACGTTCGCCTTCTTCTGCGCCCACGCCACCGCCTCGGCCTGGGTGGGGGCCCGCGCGGTCACCGGCCGCGCCCAGGCCATGGCCCTGTACACGCTCGCCTACTACCTCGGCTCCAGCCTGTTCGGGTGGTGCGGCGGTCTGGTCTACGACGCGGTGGGCTGGGCAGGCGCCGTGGCCTTCGCGGCGGGGCTGTGCGCGGCGGCGGCCCTGGTGGGGCTGCGGCTGCGCCGCCTGCCGCCCGCCGACTGAGGCCGCGTCGCCCCCCTGCTCGCACGCCCCGTCCCGGTGGCGGGACCGGTCCGGGGCGGCGCCGACCGCGTGCCCGGGCGCAGGGCCGCGGAGGCGCCCGCCCCGTGTCCCTGGGCGCCGGGGGCGCCCCGCCGGGGGAGGGTGGGGGAGACGCATCGGCCGGGTTAGTTTAAAATTCAACTACCTTGGTCCGAGGACACACCGGCGACTTCGACGGAAGGTGACGACATGGACGTGCGCCCCGCGGGAATCCACCACGTGACCGCGATCGCCAGCGATCCGCAGGCCAACGCGGACTTCTACCTCAACGCCCTCGGCATGCGGCTGGTCAAGCGCACGGTCAACTTCGACGCGCCCGAGACCTACCACCTCTACTACGGCGACCGCGCGGGCAACCCCGGCACGATCATGACCTTCTTCCCCTGGCCCGACGCGCCCCGGGGCAGGATCGGCGCGGGCCAGGCCACCACCACGACCTTCTCCGTGCCCGAGGGCTCCCTGGGATGGTGGGCGGAGCACCTGGCGTCCCTGGGCGTGCACGCCACCCGGCCCGCCGAGAGGGGCGAGGAGGACGTGCTCGCGCTGCGCGACCCCGACGGACTCGCCATCGAGCTCGCCGCCAGTGCCGACGCCCACGACACCGACCCCTGGGACGGGGGAGCGGTGCCGCCCGAGCACGCCATCCGGGGCATCCGCGCGGTCACCCTCACCGAGCAGGACGTCGAGGGCACCGTGGAGATGCTGAGCGGGCAGCTCGGCTTCCGGCTGGAGGGCGAGGACGGCGACCGGCTCCGGTTCCGCACCGGCGGCTCCGGCGACGGGGTGGGCACCATCGTCGACGTCCTGGCCGCCCCCGGCGCGGAGCGCGGCCTGGTCGCGGCCGGCACCGTCCACCACGTCGCCTACCGCGCCCCCGACGGCGACGTCCAGGAGGCCTGGCGCCGGACCCTGGAGAACGACGGCGTGGGCGTCACCGAGATCCGCGACCGCACCTACTTCACCTCCATCTACTTCCGCGAGCCGGGCGGGGTCCTGCTGGAGATCGCCACCGACGGCCCCGGCTTCGACTACGACGAGCCGCTGCTCGAACTGGGCCGGGAGCTGAGGCTCCCGCCGTGGCTGGAGCCCGGCCGCGAGGAGATCGCCCGCCGCCTGCCCGCGCTGGAGGTCCCCCGGTGACGGCGACCCAGGACTTCGTCCACGTCTTCGAGCCCGCCACCCGGCCGGGGGCGCCCACGCTCCTGCTGCTCCACGGCACCGGCGCCGACGAACACGACCTGCTGCCGCTGGGACGGGCCCTCTCGCCCGGCGCGGCCCTGCTCTCACCCCGCGGCCGTGTGAGCGAGAACGGCATGAACCGCTGGTTCCGCCGCCTGCGCGAGGGCGTCTTCGACGTCGACGACGTGGTCGCGCGCAGCGCCGAGCTGGCGGGGTTCGTCACCGCCGCGGCCCGGGACTACGGCCTGGACCCCGACCGGATCGTGGTCAGCGGGTTCTCCAACGGGGCCAACACCGGTGCGGCGCTGCTGCTGCTCCACCCCCGCCTGCTCAGCGGGGCCGCCCTGTTCGCGGCGGGGGCTCCCCTCCAGGGGCGCGAACCCGACCCGGTGGACCTGTCCGGGGTCCGGGTGTTCCTGGGGTCCGGGGCGGCCGACCCGGTCACGCCCCCCGACCAGACGCGGCTGCTGGCCGCCCAGCTCGGCGACAGGGGAGCGGACGTGGAGGCGCGCGAGCACCCGGGGGGACACCGGCTGGACCCGGACGTGCTGGCGCAGGCCCGCGACTGGTTCGACCGCTCCCGGTTCTGACCGGGACAGCAGACCGCGGCGGCGCCCCCTGAGCCCGGGCGCCGCCGCCCCTTTCCCTCACTACGAATCTACGTTGTAAAGGACGGGCTTCTGTAAGGGGTTCGTGGTAGTCGACCGCCCCGAATGCACCGGTACGGGCTGGATAAACTCACCGGGTTCCCGCTCTCCCTCATTGAAAAGAACCCATGATCATCTCTCTCCCCGAACGCGTGCGGTAGATGGACCCCGAGATCCTCGCCCTGGTCATGGGGGTCGCCGTCGCCGCCGGCTGGGTGGACGCCGTCGTCGGGGGAGGCGGCCTCCTCCTGCTGCCCGCCCTCCTCGTCGCCGCCCCCACCACCCCCCTGGCCACCCTGCTGGGCACCAACAAGCTCGGCGCCGTCTTCGGCACCGTCTCCGCCGCCATCGCCTACTCCCGCAAGGTCGCCGTCGACCGCCGCGTCGTCCTGCCCACCGCCGCGCTCGCCCTGCTCGGATCCGGGGTCGGCGCCGCCATGGCCGCCGCCCTCACCGCCGAGGTCCTCAAACCCGTCATCATGGTCGTCCTGGCCGGGGTCGCCCTGCTGGTCTACTTCCGCCCCGCCATGGGGGCCACCCCCGACCCGCGCCTGCGCACACGCAACCGGCTGCTGGCCGTCACCGCCCTGGCCGGGGTCGGCGTCAGCCTCTACGACGGCCTCATCGGCCCCGGCACCGGCGTCTTCCTCATCATCGCCTTCACCGCCGTCGTCGGCATGGACTTCGTCTCCGCCTCCGCCTCGGCCAAGATCGTCAACGTGTGCACCAACCTCGGCGCGCTCACCGTGTTCGCCTTCGGCGGCCACGTCGACTGGCTCCTGGGGCTGAGCCTGGCCGTGTGCACCATCATCGGCGCCCAGATCGGCGCGCGGATGGCGCTGCGTCGCGGCTCCGGGTTCGTGCGCGCCGTCCTGCTCGTCGTCGTCCTGGCCCTGCTCCTGCGCATGGCCTGGGACCTCCTCGCCTAGGGCGTCCGGCGCCGAGCGCGTGGACCGGTACCACCTGCCGCACGCGGCCTGCTCGGCCGCGGGGTTCTCGCCCCGCGTGGCCCACCACGCCAAGGAGCGGGTGGCCGTCTCGGCCCTGGTCGCCCGCGGCTTCGGCTGTGCCTGCCGCCCCGCCCGAGCACGCGGTCAGGCGCCTGCCCCTGGTGGGGGCGCCGGCGCCCTCGCGGCGCCTGGACGCCGGTGTGCGCCGGGGCAGCGGCGGCCGGCCCGCCGTCGCACGGGGCCCGGAGGCCCCGCACCGGGCCGCCCGGGAGATGTCCCCCGGGAGCGGACGAGCCCTCGGAACCGGGGCGGCGGTGTCACAGGGCGGGCTCGGCCTCCCCGGTCAGGGCCGCCCTGACGTCCTCCACGATCCGCAGCGCCGCGTAGTGGTTGGCCGCGCCCCAGTGGTCGTGGTCCACCCGGTACACGGCCTCCTCGCGCACGGCGTCCAGGTTCGACCACACCCCCTCGGAGAAGGTCCGCGGCGCGTCGGGGTACCCGGACCCGGCCATGACGAAGACGGCGTCCCCGTCCGCCCGGTCCAGGTTCTCGTAGCTCTGCGCGATGTAGTCGGCCGGGCCCTCGCCCTCCAGCTGCCCCTCCGGGCGGGCGAACCCCAAATCGTCCACGACCTGCCCGGGAAAGGACTCCGCCGTCTCCAGGCGTATCTCGCTCCCGCTCTGCAACCGCACCAGCGACAGCTCGGTCGCGGCGGGGTCCACGCCGGCCGCCTCGATCTCCCCGCGGGCGGAGGCCACCGCCTCCTCGTACGCCCCCAGGGCCCGCCCCGCTTCCTCCGAGGCGTCCAGGACCCCGGCCACCTCGTCCAGGTGCCCGCGCCAGGACCCGGTGCCCTCCCACTCCAGCAGCACCGTCGGCGCGATCGCCTCCAGGCTCTCCAGCATGTCCGCCTGCGCGCCCACCGGGGTGCTGACGCCGATGATCAGGTCCGGTGCGGCGTTGGCGAGCTCCTCGACGTCGACGTCCTCCTCGGAGGGGGAGTTGGTCACCAGGGCGTGCCCGCCGCCGTCCGCGCCCTCGGGCAGGAACGGCGCCAGCCCCTGGCCGTCCCCGCCGGGCGTGCCCATGGTCGCGACCACGTCGTGGCCCAGAAGGGTGACCGCCGCCAGCGTCGGGCGCCACAGCACGGCGATCCTGCGCGGTGTGGCGGGGATCTCCACGGACCCGTTGGCCGCCTCCACGGTGCGGGTCCCGCCCTCCGGCTCCTCCGGCGCCGGGGGCTGCGGGGAGCACCCGCAGGCCAGGAGCGAGCCCAGGGCGGCTACTGTGACCAGGGTGCGTGCGGTGCGCGGGAGCGAAACCATGAGGGGCCCTTCCGTGCGAACAGGATGAAGGTAAGGCTAACCTGTCCCCTGGGCTTTTCGGTTCCGCGAACCACGCCCCGCCGGGCCGCGCCCGCCAGGGCGGCCCCACCCACCACCCACGCCACAACGAACGGGGAAGCCGTGGCCCTGCGCGCGCCCACCCTCACGCGCCCCACCCTCACCAGGCGTGTCCTTCGACCCACGGGTCTGCTCCTGGCCCTCGGCGTCCTCGCCGTGTGCGCCCTGCTCAGCGTCACCGTCGGAGCCAAACCCATCCCCGTCGCCGACGTCTGGGCCGCCCTGGCCGCCTACGACGGCAGCTACGACCACGACGTCATCCGCAGCCTGCGCGTGCCCCGCACGGTCATCGGCATCTTCGTCGGCGCCGCGCTGGGCCTGGCCGGCGCCCTCATGCAGGCCCTGACCCGCAACCCCCTCGCCGAACCCGGCCTCCTGGGCGTCAACTCCGGGGCCGCGGCCGCCGTCGTCATCGCCGTCTTCGCGTTCGGCGCCGGCGGGTCGGCGTTCGTGTGGCCCGCGTTCATCGGCGCCGCCGTGGCGGCCGTGGCCGTCTACGCCCTGGGGTCGCGCGGGCGCGCCAGCGCCACCCCGGTCCGCCTGGCCCTGGCCGGCACCGCGGTCGCGGTCGTGCTCCAGGGGATCGTCTACGGGGTGATCGTCCTCAACGACTTCGTCTTCGACCGGATCCGCTTCTGGCAGGTGGGCTCCCTCGCCGGACGCGACCTCGACGTCTTCTGGCAGGTGGCCCCCTTCCTCGTCGCCGGGGTGGTCCTGACCCTGTGCCTGGGCCCCTCCCTCAACGCGGTCGCCCTGGGCGACGACCTCGCGGCCACCCTCGGCGCCAGGATCCCCCTGATCCGCGCCGCCACGGCCCTGGCCGTGGTCCTGCTGTGCGGGGCGGCCACCGCCTCGGCGGGGCCCATCTGGTTCGTGGGCCTGATCATCCCCCACGCCGCGCGCATGATCACCGGCCCCGACCAGCGGTGGCTGCTGCCCTACGCCGCCGTCCTGGGCGCGATCCTGCTCACCGCGGCGGACGTGGTCGGCCGCGTCGTCCTGCCCCACTCCGAACTGGAGGTCGGCATCATCACCGCTTTCGTCGGGGCGCCCCTGTTCATCGCCCTGGTCCGCAGCAGAAGGATGGCCCAGCTTTGAGCAAGACCCTGGCACCGCACCGCCCCGCCCCGACCGGCCGCGCCACCCCGCGCGGCGCCCTGGCCGTGCGCCTGTTCGGCGAACGGCTCTCCCTGCTGGTGCGCCCGCGCACCGTGGCCGTGTGCCTGGCCCTGGTCCTGGTCGGCGTCCTCGCGCTGGCCGTGACGGTCACGGTGGGGGACTACGAGATCTCCCTGGCGGCCGTGCCCGGCGCGATCCTGGGCTACGGCGAACGCCTCGACGTCTTCTTCGTCCAGGGCGTGCGCCTGCCCCGCGCGCTGACCGCGATCGGCGTGGGCGCGGCCCTGGGCATCGCGGGCGCGGTCTTCCAGAGCCTGTCGCGCAACGCCCTGGGCAGCCCCGACATCATCGGCTTCACGTCCGGGGCCGCCACCGGCGCCGTCCTGGTCATCCTGGTCCTGGGCGCCGGCCGTCTGGCGGTGTCCCTGGGGGCCATCGCCGGGGGGCTGCTCACCGCCGCGATCGTCTACCTCCTGGCCATGAAGAACGGCGTGCAGGGGTACCGGCTGGTCCTGGTGGGCATCGGCGTGTCCGCGATGCTCGGGTCGGTCCGCGACTACCTGCTGACCCGCGCCGAGCTCACCGACGCCCTGGGCGCCCAGATCTGGATGATCGGCAGCCTCAACTCGCGCGGCTGGGCCGAGGTCGCCGCCGTGTGGATCTCCCTGGCGGTCCTGGCCCCCGTGCTCCTGGCCCTGGGGCAGCGGCTGCGCTTCATGGAGCTGGGCGACGACACGGCCCAGGGGCTCGGGGTGCCCATCCGCTCCACCCAGATCTGGGCCCTGGCGGCCGCCAGCGCGCTGACCGGCGCCGCCATCGCGGTGGCGGGCCCCATCGGCTTCGTGGCCCTGGCCGCGCCCCAGATCGCCCGGCGCCTGACCCGCGCCGGCGGGACCACCCTGGTGGGCTCCGCGCTCACGGGAGCGGCCCTGCTGGCGGTCGCGGACCTGGTGGCGCTGCGCGCCCTGGCCCCCACCCAGCTTCCCGTGGGCGTGGTCACCGCCGTCATCGGCGGGAGCTACCTGATCTGGCTGCTGTACACCGAATGGCGCGGCGGACGTGCCTGAGCGAGACCGAGAGAGAACGATGACCACTCCAGCCGACACCGGTTCCCGCCTCAACGGCCGGGACCTCACCCTCGCCTACGAGCAGCGCGTCATCTCCCAGAACCTGGCCGTGTCGATCCCCGACAACTCCTTCACGGTGATCGTGGGCCCCAACGCGTGCGGCAAGTCCACCCTGCTGCGGGCCCTGTCGCGCACGCTCAAGCCCGCGCACGGCCACGTCCACCTGGACGGGCAGGTCATCGGATCCTACCCGGCCAAGGAGGTCGCGCGCCGCCTGGGGCTGCTCCCGCAGACCTCCATCGCCCCCGACGGCATCGGCGTCGCCGACCTGGTGGCCCGGGGCAGGTTCCCGCACCAGGGGTTCCTGCGCCAGTGGTCGGCCCAGGACGAGGCGGTGGTGGCCGAGGCCATGGACGCCACCGGCGTCACCGCCCTGGCCGACCGGTCGGTGGACGAGCTCTCCGGGGGGCAGCGCCAGCGCGTGTGGCTGGCGATGGTCCTGGCACAGCAGACCCCGCTGCTGCTGCTGGACGAGCCCACCACCTACCTGGACATCGCCCACCAGATGGACATGCTCGACCTGTGCGCCGACCTGCACGCCGAGCGCGGCTACACGCTGGTGGCCGTCCTGCACGACCTCAACCACGCGTGCCGCTACGCGAGCCACCTGATCGTGATGAAGGAGGGCGCCATCGTCGCCGAGGGCGACCCGGCGAAGGTGGTCACCGCCGAGCTCGTGGAGGAGGTGTTCGGGCTCCCGGTGCGGATCATCCCCGACCCCGAGACCGGCACGCCGATGATCGTGCCCGTGGACCGCCGGGGCGCGGCCCGGTAGCGGTGCCCGCTCAGGGCCGGACCGCGGGGGAGGCCGGAGCCTCCCCCGCGGCGGCGGGCCCCGGGGTCGAGCCGATGACCGCGTCCGCGTGCACCCGCCGCCCCGGGGCCCGGTACAGCGGACGGCCCTCCCGGGAGGCCGCCGGCAGCCCCTCGCGCGCGCCCGGGGCGCGGGTCCGCCCGACCGGCGCGCCCATCACGGCCCGGGCCGGGCCGCCTTCAGGCCCCCGACAGCTCCAACCGCAGCACCAGCGACACCAGCTCCACCACCACCTCCTTGACCGACTCCCGGTCCCGCGCGTCGCACAGCAGCAGCGGCACGCGCTCCTCCAGGTCCAACGCCACCCGCACGTCGTCGGCCCGGTGCGTGCGGTGCCCGTCGAAGCAGTTCACCGCCACCACGAACGGCACCCCGCGCGACTCGAAGAAGTCGATCGCGTCGAAGGAGTCCGCCAGCCGGCGCGTGTCGGCCAGCACCACCGCGCCCAGAGCGCCCTCGACCAGCTCCTCCCACATGAACGAGAACCGGCGCTGCCCGGGGGTCCCGAACAGGTACACCACCGTCGACTCGTCCAAGGTGATGCGCCCGAAGTCGAGCGCCACCGTCGTCGTGGTCTTGCCCTCCACGCCCTCCAGGTCGTCCACTCCCACGCTCTCGGAGGTCATGACCTCCTCGGTGTGCAGCGCCTCCACCTCGCTCAACGCCGACACCAAGGTGGTCTTGCCGGCCCCGAAACCCCCGGCCACCACGATCTTCAGGGTGTCGGGGACAGGCCCTGCCCCCTCGGCCTCCATCACGACCAACGCCCCATCCACCCCATCCGGCCTCTCAGGCCCATCCGTTCCACCCTCACAACTCCCGGATACGGTCCAGTACCGCGCGCAGCGTCGCCGCGTCGGGCCTGTTCCGCTCCCAGTCCGAGGTATGCACCATCACGTACCCCTGGTCCAACAGGTCGGCCAGCAGGATCCTGGTCACGCCCAGGGGAAAACCCGACCGCGAGGCCACCTCCGCCACCGAGAGCGGACGCGCGCACAGCGACAGGATCAGCTCCAGTTCCGGGTCCACCTCCGGCGGGGCCCCCGACGGGACCGCCACCACCTGCGACGTCATGGAGAAGTCCGAGCGCGAGGGCCGTGTCCGCCCACCCGTCAGCGAGTAGGGCCGGATCAGGCTCGACTCGAACGACCATCCCCGGGGGGACTCCTCGCCAGGCGGCACCGCGCTCATTCCCACTCCTCCTCGACGGCACGGGCCGTGCGCCGTCGCGGCGCCCCGGCCCCCGCCTCACGACCTCCCGTGCCCGCGGCGGGGCAGCGCCGACAGGTGCGGCCCCACCTGGCGCACGAGGCGGTTCACCTCGAACGCGGCCTGGCCCATGTCGCACGTGGACTCGGCCACCACGGCCAACGACGCGCCCCGGCCCGCGGCCAGCACGAAGAAGAAGACGTTGTCCATCTCCACGACGGTCTGACGCACCTCCGAGGCCCCCAGTTGCGAACGCGCCCCCCGGGCCAGGCTGGCGAACCCCGACGCGATCGCCGCGAGCCTCTCCCCCTCCTCCCGGACCAGTCCCGGGGAGGAGGACAGCAGGAGGCCGTCCGCGGACAGCAGCAGGGCGTCGCGCGCACCGGCCACCCTGTCCACCAGGTCGCCCAGCAGCCAGTCCAGGGTCCTGGCCGGGGACTCCCCGCCCACCTCTTCTCCACCGGTGACCCGGTCTCCCGCCGTAGTGCCCGCCGACATCGACATCACCCTTCCGACCTCTCGCCGGGGCGCGCACCGCGCGCGCCACCCTCACCCAGTTCCTCGGACTCCGCGCGCCCGCGCAGGGTCCCGGACTGGAAGGCACTCATCATGGACCGGATGTCCGACAGCGAACGCTGCCCGCCCGTGTCCTGCGCCGCCGCGGGCGCCTCCTGGGGGGACGCCACGTGCTTGCGCCGGCGCCGTGGCAGCCCCATGTAGGTGTCCTTCGCCCCGTCCCCGGCGGCGCCGCCGTCGGCGGCCCCCTCGCCGGCCGGGGCGTCCCGGTCCTGCGGTTCGGAGGGGGCGGGGGCCGCCGCGACCTCGGTGAGCACCCCGCCGGGCTCCGCGGCCGGGGCGGCCGGTCCGGTGCCGGGGACGAGCCGCCGGTGCGGCCCGGTGGCCTGCAGCGGCGAGGGGCCGTCCCCGGGGGCGGCCAGGGCCCGGCGGGGGATGGACACCACGGCCCGGGTGCCCCCGTGGGGGGAGTCCCGCAGCGTCACCTCGAAGTCGTGCCGGGCCGCGATCGTGGCGACCACGAACAGGCCCAGGTGCGAGTCCTCGCGCATGCGGGCCAGGTCGAACCGGGGCGGGTCGGCCAATAGCACGTTCGCCGAGTCCAGCTGGGCGTCGGTCATGCCCAGTCCGCGGTCCTCCACCTCCAGGACGTGGCGGCCGCGGTCGTCCTCGCGGCCCCGGACCGTCACCTCCGTCCCCGGGGGGGAGAAGGAGGTCGCGTTCTCCAGCAGTTCGGCGAGCAGCCGGACGGTGTCGGTCCCCACGTCGCCGCGCAGCGCGACCGGGGGGAGCGCCAGGATGCGCACCCGCGCGTAGTCCTCGATCTCGCTGGCGGCGGCCCGCACCGCCTCGTGCAGCCGCACCGGGCCCAGTCCGCGGCGCACGGGGGTGTCCCCGCTCAGCAGCATGAGGTTCTCGGCGTTGCGCCGCAGCTGGGTGCTGAAGTGGTCGATGCGGAACAGCGCCTCCAGCACCTCGGGGTCGGTCTCGCCCCGTTCCAGGGTGTCCAGCAGCCCCAGCTGGCGGTGGACGAGTGACTGCGTGCGGCGCGCGATGTTGCGGAACATGGCGCGCACCCCGGCGCGGACCTGCGCCTCCTCCACGGCGGCGGCGACCGCGGCCCGCTGGGCGTCGTTGAACGCCTCGGCCATCCGGCCGATCTCGTCGCGCACCCGCACGCGCAGTTTGGGGACCTCGGCGTCCACGTCCACGCTGCCGCCCGCGCGCAGGCGGGCGGTCACCTCGGGCAGGCGCACCTGCGCGTGTTCCAGGGTGAGGACCCGCAGGTGCTGGAGCCGGCGTCCCAGGCGCTGGGTGCCGCCCACGGCCACCGCGGAGGAGGCCAGCGCCGCCACGAGGGCGGGCACGCTGACGAGCAGGGCGCTGTTGCGCAGTTCGGCGGACTGGGTGTGGCTGAAGGCGATGACCTGCTCGGTCCGGGCCTCCTCCACACCGCGCATGCGCAGGTCCACGGCCTCGGCGGCGCCGCGCCAGGCGGTGGCGTTGACCGGGACGGTGTTCTCGCCCCGGACGGGCATGCTGATGATGCTCTCCTGGAGCTGGTAGACGCTCTGCAGGGCGGAGTAGGACTCCAGGAGGAGGTAGTGCTGGCTGTCCTGGTCGCTGAGTTCGGCGCCCACCCGGCCCCAGGTGTAGCGCTGGGCCCCGGCGGCGGCGGCGAACTCGGCGTGGGCCTCGGCGGGGAAGGCGTTGGTGGCGACCGCGTGGGCCAGGACGGCGTCCTGCTGGTTGAGGAGTTCGCGGGTGCGGGCCAGGGAGGTCAGGGAGCGCAGGTGGGGGACCTGGGCGGAGTCGGCGCGCTCGACCTGGGCGTCCCACACGCGCAGTCCGCTCTCGATGATCTCGGTGTAGGCGGTGGCGGCCTCCTCCAGGGTGCGTTCGCCGGGGGAGAGGGCGTCGACCCTCTGGCGGTGGGCCTCGAGCCGGTTGAGGGAGCGCTGGAAGTTCAGGGCCTGTTCGGGCAGGTCGTCCTCGTCGAAGGCGCGCAGGCGCAGGCGGAGGGCTTCGACGGCCTCGGTGGTCTCCTGCCGGGTGGTCCGCAGGCGGTGGGCGGTGCGCTCGGTGCCGTTGGCGGAGTCCATGGTGGCGCGCCGTTCGCGCTGGAGTTCGCCGATGACCGTGATGACGGGGGTGGCGACCTGCTCGGTGAGGGCGGCGGTGGTGCGCAGTTCGCGGATGTCGGTGACCAGGACCGCGGTGAAGGCAGCCCACAGGAGCAGCAGCGCGGTGCTGGGGATCAGGACCAGCGTGATCATGCGGGCGCGAAGCGACCGGCGCTTCTCGTGGGGCATGGGCTCGCTTCCGGGGGAGAGGCGGGCGTGGCTGGGAAGCGTCCGCCGGGGTGGGGGAGGGCCGGAGTTTCCCAGAGTGAACCGCTCCACGGGGGATTACGCAAGCCTGAAAGGGCTGAAAAGGCTGATGAGAGGGTGTGTGGGTGCATCTTCGCAGGTCAGGGCATGGGCCTCAGCTTGATAACGCGAAACGCACAAAAAATCTACGTCGTAAAGATGGGCACTTCTCTCAAAAAACAGACAAACAGAACAAAGGGGCGGCTTCGCCGCACTGAATACCAGAAATCACTTTCATGGCGAGAACTCTGTGTGAACACGGGCTCTCCGAGGGGTACGTAGCCTCCTGCGAACACATCCGCGCGCACCCGGGGCGACCGGGCGTTCACCCGGCGGCGCCGGAAACGGTGCGCGGGCGGTCGGTCCCGGCCGTCCCGCGCACCGGGCACTGCAGACCGCCCGCCGTGCGCGGGCAGGGGGAGAGGATCCGCATGAAGCTCACCGAGGACCAGGTACGTGACGGCCTGACCAGACTCGCCGGCTGGGAGCTGGACCCCGAGGCACCCGTCATCCGCCGGACGGTGCGCCTGTCCGGCTTCCCGGCGGCCGTCTCCCTGGTCAACGAGATCGCCCAGGCCGCCGAGCAGGTGGACCACCACCCCGACATCGACATCCGCTACGACACGCTGCACCTGGCGCTGAGCACCCACTCCGAGGGCGCCCTCACCGACAAGGACATGTCCCTGGCCGCGCGCATCGACGAGCTCGTGCCCTGAAGCGCCTCCCGGCGCCGCGGTGGTGCGGGGCCACCCATGGCGGCGGGGGAGGGGAGTCCCTAGGATCTCGGCATGGCCCTTGACCTGTACGCGGGAGTCCCCGCCACCGACCGCCAGGCCGCCCCGGCGCGGCGCGGGCGCCTGTTCGGCTCGCCGCCCCCGTACGGGGCCGGTGAGACGGAGGCGGTGCTCCGGGATCCGCAGGGCGACAGGATCCGGTTCGGCGGGGCTCCGCTGTGACCGCTTCCGAGGCGTTCTCGCGTGTGAAGATCCGTGTCGGGGCGCTGGTGTTCTGCGGTGAGGAGGTCGCGCTGATCCGCCGGGACCGGCCCGGCTCGGTTCACTACACGCCTCCGGGCGGGAACGTCGAGCCCGGTGAGGACCTGCTGGTCGCGCTGTGGCGCGAGCTGGGCGAGGAGCTGTGGCTCGGGGAGGGGCAGGCGGGGGCGCCGGAGCTGTTGTGGGTGGTGGACCAGCGGGTGACGCGTCCGGGGCCCACGCCCTCTCCGCGCAAGCTGCACCTGTTGTACCGGTTGCATGTGAGCGAGGCGGTGCGGGAGGTGTTGGCGGTGGAGGAGTACGACGAGCAGCGGGATGGCGGTTTCGAGGTGGGTGTCGTGGAGTGGGTGGATTTTCGTGCGGCCGGGGCGCTGCCGTTGTTTCCGCCGGTAGGTGCGGCGTTGGCGGCGTTGTCGTCTCCGCGTGCGGTGGTGGCCGACGCGGGGTGGGGTGCTGTGACCGATGACGACTATGTGTGGGTGTGATGCCGTTCCGGGGCGTGGTCGGTCCGAGGGACGGTCGGGTGGGCGCCGGCTGTGCCGGGGGCAGGCCGAGTAGGGCCGGAAGGGGCAACCGCCCGGTGAGGCCCTTGGGCGCCGACCGGATGTGATGGTCGGCGCTGTTCGGTTGTACCTCCTCGGCTCCGCGCGAGGCGGCGGTGTCCGGAGCGACGCGAACGCTGCCGCCTGCTCATCGGACGAGAACTCGACCGGCGCCCGGGGCTTCCGTCGGGTCTGGGGCTCAAGACCCGCGAAGGCTCCGGCAGCGATCACCAACCGGTCAAAGCGGAACTCGCCAGGGCAGACGCCTAACGCGCGAGCCTGCCAGTCTCACGCCCCGGTTCCTGTGGCCGGTGGTCGACGATGTCGCCGAAGGCCGCGGCGAGTGCTCGCGCGATCAGTTCGGGCAGTTCCGTCTGTCCGTCGTCCTCGGCCCAGCGCGTCAGTGCCGTGTGCATCGCGGCCAGGCATGCGCTGGTCGCGGCCTGGGCGTGGAACGCGGCGTCGTGGGTGGTCGCGTCGTCTCCCAGGGCGTCGACGATGGCTTGCTGGAGCGCGTACTGGCTGTCCAGATGCCGGGCCCGCAGCGCGGGCGTCGAGACCATCAGCCGGAGGCAGTCCAGCAGGAACCGTTTGCTCACCGCTGGTTCGTCCCCCTTGTCGCCGGTCAACACCGTGGCTGCGTCGACGAGTGCGCCGCCCACGCGGCGTACCACGGGGTGCGTCGCCGACGATACGGCGACCTTCTGGGCGATGAGCCGGGCGGGCTGGTCGATGAGGACGAGGTCCTCCTTGGTGGGGAAGTGCCGGTAGACGGTCATCGCCGAGACGCCGGCGGCCTCGGCTACTTCGGCCACTGTCACCGTGTCGTAGCCGCGGTCGGTGAACAGCCGTACCGCATGCGCCTGGATCATGTGCCGCGTTTCGGTTCGCTGTCGCTGTCTCAGGGTCGGTTTCCGCTCCGTCATGTGGTAGACACTACCGTAATGTGAGTGGCTAACACAAAGATGGGGTGGACGGCGTGAGCGGTCGGGTCGGTAGGACAGCTTTGGTGACGGGTGCGTCGCGCGGTATCGGGCAATCGATCGCGATCCGGCTCGCAGCGGAAGGGGGCATGGTCATCGTGCACTTCGGCACGGACGAGAGCGGGGCGGCGGCGACGGTCGAGGCGGTGGAACGCGCCGGTGGGGCCGCCCGCGCCGTCCGGGCCGAACTGGGCGTGGACGGCGATGTCGAGACGCTCTTGGCCGGTGTCGAGTCCTGCCTGTCCGGTAGACCGCTCGACATCCTCGTCAACAACGCCGCGGCCGCACCGGCAGGCCCCCTCGGCGCAACGACCCGGGCGGAGTTCGATCGCCTGTTCGCGGTCAACGTGCGAGCGCCGTATTTCATCATCGAGCGCGCGCTGCCTCTGCTGCGTGACGGCGGCCGGATCATCACGATCTCATCGGTGGCGACCCGGATGGCCAACCCGGCCCAGACGTCCTTCGCGATGACGAAAGCCGCTGTCGAGACGATGAGCAGGGCCCTGGCCAACCAACTCGGGCCCCGGGGTATCACGGTGAACGCTGTCGCCCCCGGAGTCACCAGGACGGCGACCAACGGAGCCGTCTTCGACGTACCGGGCCTCACTGAACAGATCACCGCTATGACGGCACTGGACCGGCTGGGCGGCCCCGGTGATATCGCCGACGTGGTCGCCTTCCTCGCGTCCGACGCCGCTCGTTGGATCACCGGCCAGGTCGTCGACGCGAGCGGTGGCCTGTACCTCGGTCCACGCGTCGGGGCTTGAGCGGCAACCGGACGGCCGGTGGCGTTGACGCGCCGCCGTAGCGCGCCCTGCCGCCGCCGGCCGGGGAGGGCTGCTTCGGGAGGACGTCGCGGCGGTCACGCTGTTGCACCCGCACCCGCGCCCGCACCCGCGCCCGGCCGTCGATCCGCGGGTGCGCTGCTGTTTCACCGCCCAGGTCGCGGGCGTAGAGGGGGTCGCGGTGGGTCGGTCGGGGGAGCCGGATGCCATCATCTGCGCATGGTGATGGAGCCTGTGCCCGACTGCGACGACTTGATCTGGCTCTTCGAGGAGGAGCCGGTCTATCGGTATGCCGAGGACGAGAAGGCGGCCGGGTACGAGTACGGCTGGCGGGAGCTGTGGCCGTACACGTCGGTGACCTTCAGGACCACTCGGTGCGGCTATGAGATCGCGATGGACATCGAGCCGGGGTACGAGGTCGTCCGGTTGCGGCTGTGTGCGGAGGGCGGCGGCGCCGGGCTGCTCGATCTGAACCTCGTCGGCGTGCGCACTGTCGGGGTGGAGCGAGCGGTGGGCCGTGAGTTTCTCCGCGTCGACTTTCCGGACGGTGCTCCGGCGTCGACGCTGTGGCTGCGTATGAAGCCGGACGTGGCGGTCCTGTGGTCGTACGGGGCGCACTCGTTCTGAGGAGGGGCGGCGGCTGGGCGGCAGGGGCCGCGCCGTGTTCCTGCGGGGCCGGGTGTGGGCCGTCCCGGAGGGCGCTGGTCGTCGGGTTCGGCGGCCCGGGGGGCCACCCGGGCCCCGTCTCTGACCGGATCCTGTCGCGGTGTTCCGGACCCGGCTCCGGGCGTCGGGTTCGGCGGGTGGCTGTTCTCGTCGATGCGGGTCGGGTGGGGGCGAGGGGTCAGAGTCCGACTTTGCGGATGGGGTTGTCGCGCCAGGCGTCGGCGGGGCGGATGTAGGTGTCGACGGCGGTGGAGGCTTCGGACCATCGGCCCTGGCGGGCGATCCAGGCGCGGGGGGCTCCGGCGGCCGCCGCGGCGGTGGCGGGTCCGGCGCGTAGGGAGTGGGCGGTGACGTTCTCGATGCCGGCTTTTTCGGCGAGGCGTTTGACCACGAGGTTGATCCCCGCTCCGGACATGCGTCCTGTTCCGCGCCCGGCCGACTCGGCGGTCCCGGACAGGCGCCCGTGCCGGTCCACCGAGCGCAGCAGAGGTCCCGTCGTGACCCCGGCCTCGGCCAGGGCGGCCAGGTAGGCGGCCACGGTGCGTACCGGACACGTGGCCAGGTGCGTGCCGTAGGGGACGGCGACCGTGGTGCCGGCGGAGTCCTTGTCGGTCTTGGAGGTGGCCACGAACACCTCCAGCCCTTCGGGGACCTGGCGCGCGTCGGCGACGTCCAGGGCGGCCAGTTCGGAGCGGCGGGCCATCATGGCGTAGCCGAGCAGCAGGAGCGTGCGGTCGCGGAGGCCGGTCAGGTCCTCCCCGGCGGCGTCGATCATCCGCCGCAGCTCCTCGACGGAGAGCGCCGGCGCCTGCCGTCGGCGGCCTCCGGCTGCGGCCCATTCGCGGCGGTAGGAGCGCAGCACCAGCCGGGCGGCCTTGGTGGAGACGGCGTGTCCGGCGGCGGCGTGGCGGGAGGCGATCGACCCCAGGGCCCGGTCCACGGTGGCGGGGGCGGCCCCGGCGGTGGCGAGGTGGTCGGTGTAGGACGCGAGGGTCTCGGCGGTTGCCGGGAGCGGGGTGCGCGAGGTGGTCGAGCACCAGGCGGTGAAGGTGCGCCAGTCGCGGGCGTAGCCGGTGCGGGTCGAGGCCGCCCACCCGTCGGCCACCCGGGCCGCGGCCGACTCGGTCAGCTGGGTCTCGGGCAGGACGAGCGCCTGGCCCTCCTCCTCGAGGACGGCGGCCTCCGGGGCGTGGTCGTCGTCGGCGGGGAACGGGATCAACTCGGTGGCGGTCACAGGGGGGGCTCCCAGGGGTGGGGATGGTGGGGTAGATGTCCGAATTCTGGGTTTCGACAAGTCAGCTTATCAAAAGTGAGGGTTGGTGGGTGTCTGGGGTGGTTTGGGGGTGGGGTTCTGGGTGGGTTCGCGGTGGTTCTCGAGGGGGCGTGCACGCCGGGCGGCCCGGCCCTGCGCCGGGCCGCCCGGCGGGGTCATCGCAGGCGTGAGCGGCGCATCTTGCCGGAGGCGGTGCGGGGGAGTTCGTCGACGAAGTCGACGACCTGGGGTGCGGCGTGGGTGGCGAAGCGGGTGCGTACCCATTCCTTGAGGTCGTCGGCCAGGCTCGGGGTGGCGGCGTGCCCGGGGGCGGGGACGATGCGGGCGCCGATGAGCTGTCCGGCGATCTCGTCGGGGATGGAGTAGACGCCGCACTCCTCGACGGCGGGGTGGTCGTTGAGGACGGCTTCGACCTCGGTGGGGCCGATGCGGTAGCCGTGGGTGAGGATGGCGCCGTCGTCGCGGGTGGAGAAGAAGATCTGGCCGTCGCGGTCCTGGATGCCGGTGTCGCCGGTGAGGTAGTGGGCGCGGTCGGGGGTGAAGCGGACCTGGGAGGCGGCCTCGTTGTCGAGGTAGCCGTCGAACCAGGCGAGGGGGCTGTTGGCGAGGTCGACGGCGATGCGGCCGTAGGTGCCCAGGGGGGCGGGGTCGTCGGAGACGGCTTCGAGGACCTGGATGTTCCAGCCGGGCAGGGCGGGGCCGATGGCGCCGGGGACGAGGGGGGCGGTGTGGTCGGGGGTGTCGCCGTTGGGGACGCCGATGCACCAGCCGAGTTCGGTCTGGCCGTAGTGGTCGCGTACGGGGACGCCGAAGACGTCGGCGACCCAGTCGATGACGTCGGGGGCCAGGGGTTCGCCGGCGCTGGTGAGGCGTTGGACCATGACTTCGGGGGGCAGGGTCTTGGTGGCGGCGCGCAGGGTGCGGTAGGTGGTGGGGTCGGCGGCGAGGTTGGTGACGCCGTACAGGCCCAGGACGTCGAGGGTGAGTTCGGGGTCGAAGAATCCTGCGCGTAGGGCGAGGGAGCCGTGTCCGGCCAGGAGGGGGGAGATGAGGCCGTGGTAGAGGCCGTAGGCGGAGCCGGGGTCGGCGGTGTTCCAGTAGACGTCGTCGTCGCGGACGCCGAGGCCGTAGTGGTGGTAGGCGTGCATGGCGGTCAGGGCGCGGGCGGGGACGGGGACGCCGCGGGGCGGGCCGACGTTGGCGGAGACGTAGAGGATGGCGAGGGTGCCGTGGCCGCCGATGGGTGTGTCGGTGACGGTGGGTGTGGTGGTGGGTTGGGTGAGGGTGGTGAGGGTGTGGTCGCCGGGGCGTAGGGGGTGGGTGCCGGTGGTGGCGATGTCCCAGGTGGGGGTGGTGTGGGGGGTGGGGTCGAGTTTGGTGCGGTATTCGTCGTCGCAGACGACCAGGCGTGCGCGGGAGTTGGTGAGGCGTTCGTTGATGGCGGAGGGGGCGAAGGAGGAGAGGAGGGGGACCAGGACGGCGCCCAGGCGCCAGACGGCGAGGGCGGTGACGGTGAGGTCGGTGCCTTTGGGCAGGAGGGTGGCGACGCGGTCGCCGGTGGTGATGCCGAGGTCGGCGAGTCCGGTGGCCAGTGCGCGGGAGCGGTGGGTGAGTTCGCCGTAGGTGAGGGTGGTGGCGGTGAGGGTGGGGCCGATTTCTGTGGTGGCGACGGTGTGGGGGTCGTGGCGGTCGCAGAGGAGGTGGGCCACCGATGTGGTGGGTGTGTCGTAGGTGGCGAGCCAGTCGCGTACGTGGTGCGCCGGGTCGGGCACGGGCATCGGTGGTCTTCCTCGGTTTCGGTGGGTTTGTTGGTATCGCCGGGTTACGTCAACCCTATGCCCACCTGTGAGCCTGGCCTCACTCGCGCCGGGTGTGGCGGTTCGGCCATGATGTGGGGATGGACAGTGGTGCTGTTGCGGAGCGTTTCGGGCTGGGTGCTGGTGAGCGTGCGTGGTTGGAGGAGGCTGCGCTGTTGCCGGAGCCGGTGAGGGCGCTGGTGGTGCCCTCGGGGGCGGAGGCGGCGCGGGTGTTGGACCTGTTCGCCCTGGAGGCGGTGGACCGGGCCGAGGTGGAGGGGTTGTGGCCGGGCTCGGGCGGGCCGTGGGGGGTGTGGCCGCCGGAGCTGTGGTACGTGGTGGAGTGCATGTACCGGCGGTTGTGCGCCGATGCGGAGCTGCCGGCGGGGCAGTGGCGGGACTGGCCCTCGCTGGTGGGCGTGGAGGATCCGCGGGTGCGGGTGGCGTCGCTGTGGGCGTTCGCGGCGATGGTGGGGGCGCAGTTCGCCTCGCACGGTGCGCGGGGTGTGGAGCGGTCGGTGACGGCGGCCACGCTCGCGGACGTGGGTGTGCAGATGGGGCGTTCGCGGCGGATGTTCGGCCGGTTGTCGCTGGAGACGGCGTCGTGGGTGGCGGCGCAGTTCCGGGGCCGCCTGTTCTGGGTGGGCGGGCTGCAGTTCGAGCCGGCCCTGCTGGGGAACCAGGGCGGGGTGGAGTGGTATCCGCCCGAGGAGGCCCGGGGGCGGGGGCCGGGGATGGGTGTGGGTGATCCGGTGCTGCGGTTGCACATCCCCACGGGCGGGTTGGACCCGGTGGCGGTGGAGGAGGCGCTGGGGCGGGCGCGGGGGTTCGCTCGTACGTGTTTGGGGATCGATCCGGTGGTGGCCACGTGTACGTCGTGGTTGCTGGATCCGCAGTGGGGCCAGGTGTTGGGGGAGGGGTCCAACATCGTGGGGTTCCAGCGGAGGTTCACGCTGGTGGGTGCGGGTGTGCCGGGGGAGTCGGACGTGTTCCGGTTCGTGTTCGGCAGGGCGCGGGTGGATGTGGGGGGTGCGCCGCGGCGGACGCGGTTGGAGCGCGCGGTGGTGGAGCGGTTGGAGTCGGGGGGCTCCTGGCAGGTGCGCACGGGGTGGTTGCGGCTGCCGTGGGGGCGGCCGGCCCGCGCCGCGGCGCGGGCCGGGCGGGCCTGTCAGCTCTTGAGGAACTCGAGCAGGTCGCGGTTGAACTTCTCCTTGTCGCCGGGGACCAGGGCGATGCCGTGGGAGCCGCCCTCGTACACCTTGAGTGTGGCGTCGGCGATGATCTTGGCGGACTTGCGGCCGGTGGCGTCGATGGGGACGACCTGGTCGTCGTCGCCGTGCACCACCAGGGTGGGGATGTCGAAGCTGCGCAGGTCCTGGGTGAAGTCGGTGTAGCCGAAGGCGTCGACGCACTTGACGCCGGCCTGGATGGACTGGTGCATGGCCATGAACCAGAAGGCGTCCTTGTTGCCCTGGGTGACCTTGTTGCCGGGGCGGTTGGCGCTGAAGAACCCCTCGGCGGTGTCCTTCCAGAACTGGGAGCGTTCGGCGAGGATGCCGTTCTTGATGCCGGTGAGGACGTCCTCGGGGACGCCTTCGGGGTTGGTGTCGGATTTGATCATGATGGGCGGGACGGCGGAGAGCAGGACCGCCTGGCGGACCCTGCGGGTGCCGTGGCGGCCGATGTAGCGGGCGAGTTCGCCGCCTCCCATGGAGTGCGCGACCAGGGTGGCGTCCTGCAGGTCGAGCTGGTTCATGAGCTCGTCGAGGTCGTCGGCGAAGGTGTCGAAGTCGTAGCCGTTCCAGGGCTGGTCGGAGCGGCCGTGCCCGCGGCGGTCGTGGGCGATGCCGCGGAACCCGTTGTCGGCCACCCACTTCATCTGGTCCTCCCACGCGTCGGCGTTGAGCGGCCATCCGTGGATGAACACGACGGGGCGCCCGCTGCCCCAGTCCTTGTAGTGGATCCCGACGTTGTCGCGTGTGGTGATGCGGCCCATGGGTGGTGCCCCTTCTGCGTGGTCTCGCGGGTGTGGTGCGCCGCAGTGGGGGCGCACCGTTGCCGAGTCGATCACGGTGGGGCGTGGTGGTGAACCCGCTGGTGGGCAAGGCTGGGGAAAGTTCGGTTTGGGGGTTCTCAGATGGCCATGAGGGCGTGGGCGGTGTCGTCGGTGAGGTCGGCGCGGTCGCCGCTGTGGACGATGCGGCCGGCGTCGATGACGGTGACGGTGTCGGCCAGGCGCAGGGCCAGGTCGAGGTACTGCTCGACGAGCAGGACGGTGATGCCCTGGGCGGCGATGTCGGTGACGGCCTGTTCGATCTCGGCGACGATGGAGGGCTGGATGCCTTCGGTGGGTTCGTCGAGGATGAGCAGGGTGGGGTCGGTGACCAGGGCGCGGGCGATGGCGAGTTGTTGGGCCTGTCCTCCGGACAGGAGTCCGGCGCGGCGGTGCAGGAGGGGTTGGAGGCGGGGGAAGCGGTCCAGGGCGGCGTCGATGAGTTCGGGGCCGCCTCTTCGTGTGGCCCGGTGGGCGAGGTGGAGGTTGTCGGCGACGGTGAGGGGGGCGAAGGTGGCGTGGCCCTGGGGGGCGTAGGCGAGGCCGTTGCGGGTGCGGGTGTGCGGGGGGTGGCGGGTGATGTCGGTGCCGTTGTGGGTGATGGTGCCGGCGGTGGGGGTGAGGAGTCCGGCGATGGTGTTGAGGAGGGTGGTTTTTCCGACGCCGTTGCGGCCCATGACGCAGGCGATGGTGCCGGGGTCGATGGTGAGGTCGATGTCGAACAGGACGCGGGCGCGCCCGTAGCCGGCGTGGAGGCCGTGGATGCTCAGGTGGGGTGTGTTCACGGGCGGGTCTCCTGGGGGGTGCGGCCGAGGTAGACCTCTTGGACGCGGGGGTCGTTCTGGACGGTGGCCAGGTCGCCGTGGGTGAGGATGCGTCCTTCGTGCAGGACGGTGACCTGGCGGGCGTAGCGGCGCAGGAAGTCCATGTCGTGTTCGATGACGACGACGGTGTGGTCGGCGGCGATCTGGGTGAGGAGTTCGCCGGTGCGGGTGCGTTCTGCGGCGCTCATGCCGGCGACGGGTTCGTCCAGGAGGAGGAGCCGGGGGTGTTGGGCCAGGAGCATGGCGATCTCCAGCCATTGGCGTTGGCCGTGGGAGAGGGTGCCGGCGGGGGCGTGGGTGTGGGGGGTCAGGCCGACGCGTTCGAGGAGGTCGGGGACCTCGGGGTGGGGGGTGCGGGGGCGGCGCAGGAGTTGCCAGGGGCGTAGGCGGAAGGAGGCGGCCAGGTCGACGTTGTCGGCGACGGTGAGGTGTTCGAAGACGACGCTGGTCTGGAAGGTGCGGCCGATGCCGGCGCGGACGATGTGGTGTTCGCTGCGTTTGTTGAGGGTGTGGCCGTTGAAGGTGATGGTGCCGCTGGTGGGTCGGGTGCGGCCGGTGATGGTGTCGATGAGGGTGGTTTTTCCGGCGCCGTTGGGGCCGATGAGGAAGCGGAGTTCGCCGTGGTCGAGGGTGAGGTCGATGTGGTCCAGGGCGGTGAAGGCGCCGAAGGTGACGGTGAGGTCGCGGATGTCGAGCAGGGTCATGGGGTGCTCCCGGCGGTGGCGGTCTCCTGGGCGGGTGCGGGGGTGCGTGGGCGGCGCAGGGCGGTTCGGGCGGTGTGGGCGAGTCCGGCCAGGCCGTGGGGGGCCAGGGCGATGACGATGACGAACAGGGCGCCTTGGAGGTAGGTCCAGCCTCCGGTGAAGGTTTCGGAGAAGGTGGTCTGGGCGGTGTTCATGATGAGGGCTCCGGCGGCGGCGCCGGCGAGGGAGTGGCGGCCGCCGATGGCCACGGCCAGGACCATCATGATCGAGGGGACGACGCCGATGAGGGTGGGGGAGATGATGCCCATGACGGGGACGAAGAGGGCTCCGGCGGCTCCGGCGGCGGTGGCGGAGAGGGCGTAGGCGAGGGTTTTGGCCCAGGTGGGGTCGTAGCCGAGGTAGCGGACGCGGTCCTCGCCGTCGCGGATGGCGATGAGGAGTCTGCCGTAGCGGCTGTGGGTGAGGTGGCGCATGAGCAGGTAGGTGGCGGCCAGGGTCAGGACGGTGAGGGTGTAGAGGGTGGTCTGGGCGGTGGGGGTGTAGAGGCTGTGGCCGGCGAAGACGGGGAAGTCGGTGAGTCCGTTGGAGCCGCCGGTGAGGTGTTGTTGGCCGATGAGGAGGATGACGAAGGCGGCGGCCAGGGCCTGGTTGAGGAGGGCGAAGTAGGCGCCGCGTACGCGTTGGCGGAACACGGACCAGCCCAGGAGGGCGGCCAGGGCGGTGGGGAGGAGCAGTGCGGCCGTGACGGCGGCGGCGGGGTGGGTGAGGGCCTGCCAGAACCAGGGGAGTTCGGTGAGCCCGGACCAGGTCATGAACTGGGGGAGTCGGCCGCGGGTGAGGGGGTCGGCGGCGGTGGCGGCCAGGGTCAGGTGGATGGCCATGGCGTAGGCGCCCAGGCCGAAGTAGACGCCGTGGCCGAGGGTGAGCATGCCGCCGCGGCCCCAGGCCAGGGCGATGCCCAGGGCGACGATGGAGTAGCACAGGTACTGGGTGAGGAGGTTGAGGCGGAAGGGTTCGAGGAGGTGGGGCAGGAGCAGGAGGGCGGCGGCGAGCAGGGCGAGGAAGGTGGCGGGGCCGCGCAGGCGGGCCAGGGGTGTGCGCCGTCCGGGTTCGGGCGCGGGGGTGGGGGTCATGTCAGCGCTCTTGTCTTGACGGTGAACAGTCCCTGGGGGCGGGCCTGGAGGAAGGCGATGATGGCGGCGAAGACGAGGAGTTTGGCCAGGGAGGCGTCGGTCCAGGCCTGGGCGGTGGCGTTGAGGATGCCCAGGGCGAAGGCGGCCAGGACGGTGCCGCGGAGCCGGCCCAGGCCGCCGATGACCACGACGAGGAACGCGTCGACGATGTAGTTGGCGCCCAGGGTGGGGCCGGTGGGTCCGATGAGGGTGAGGGCGACGCCGGCGACGCCGGCCAGGCCGGAGCCGATGAAGAAGGTGGTGGCGTCGACCTTGCGGGTGTTGATGCCGCTGACGCCGGCCAGGTCGCGGTTGTGGATGACTGCGCGCATCTGGCGCCCCTGGTGGGTGCGGTGCAGGTAGTGGGCGATGGCCAGGACGCAGACCAGGGCCAGGGCGAGGATGAACAGGCGTGAGTGGTGCAGGCGGATGCCGCCGGGCAGGGTGGTGCCGTCGGTGAGCCAGCCGGGTGCGGGGACGTCGACGTTGGGTGCGCCGAAGGTGTCGCGTGCGGCCTGTTGGAGGATCATGCCGATGCCGAAGGTGAGCAGCAGGGTGTCCAGGGGGCGCCCGTAGAAGTGGCGGATGAGGCCGAGTTCGAGGAGCCAGCCCAGGGTGCCGGTGAGGGTGAAGGCCAGGGGCAGGGCGGCGATGAGGGCCCAGGTGGGGTCCAGGCCGGCCCAGGCGTGCAGGACGTAGGCGGTGTAGGCGCCGACCATGATGAATTCGCCGTGGGCCATGTTGATGACGCCCATCTGGCCGAAGGTGAAGTTCAGGCCCAGGGCGGCCAGGAGGAGGACGGCGCCGATGGCCAGTCCGGTGGGGAGTTGGTTGACGAGGGCGTCCACCGCGGCTCCTTGTGGGGTCGGGGGCGGCCGGGGCGGGCCCGTAGGGGTCGGGGTCCGGCCGCCGGGCGGTGGTCTCAGCCGGTGAGGGCGGTTGCCCAGTCGTAGCCTTCGAGGTAGGGGTCGGGGGTGATGGGTTCGGGGGAGGACCAGATCTCGTCGATGAGGCCCTGGTCGTTGACCTGGCCGATGCGGGCCGTCTTGACGACGTGCTGGGTGGCGCCGTCGATGGTGATGGTGCCTTCGGGGGCCTGGAAGGTGGTGCCGTCCAGGGCCTGGCGGACGTCGGCGACCTCGAAGCTGCCGGCTTCCTCGACGGCGGCCCGCCACAGGTGGACGGCGTTGTAGGCGGACTGCATGGGGTCGGAGGTGACCCGTTCTTCGCCGTAGGCGTCGGTGAAGGCCTCGACGAAATCGGTGTTGGTGTCGGTGGGGGTGCTCTGGTAGTAGTTCCAGGCGGTGAGGTGGCCGGTGATGTTGTCGGCGCCGATGCCCTCGATCTCCTCCTCGGCGACGCTGACGCTCAGGACGGGGGTGTCCTGGGCGCTGACCCCGGCCGAGCGCAGCTGTTGGAAGAAGCTGACGTTGGAGTCGCCGTTGAGGGTGTTGAAGACGGCGTCGGGTGCGGTGCGGGCGATGTCGTCGGTGATGGTGGCGTACTCGGTGTGGCCCAGGGGTGTGTACTCCTGGGCGATGACGTCCATGTCGTGGGCCTGGGCGTAGGCGGTGATGATCTGGTTGGCGGTGCGCGGGAAGACGTAGTCGGAGCCGACGAGGTAGAGGCTGGTGTGGCCTTCTTCGCGCAGGTAGTCCAGGGCGGGGATGATCTGCTGGTTGGTGGTGGCGCCGGTGTAGACGATGTTGGGGGAGGCTTCGAGGCCTTCGTACTGGACCGGGTACCACAGCAGGCCGTCGTTGCGTTCGAAGACGGGGAGCATCGCCTTGCGGGAGGCGGAGGTCCAGCCGCCGAAGACGGTGGCGACGCCGTCGGACTGGAGGAGTTTTTGGGCGCGTTCGGCGAAGGTGGCCTCGTCGGAGGCGCCGTCCTCGACGATGGGTTCGATCTGGCGTCCCAGGACGCCGCCGTCGGCGTTGATCTCGTCGATGGCGAGTTGGACGGCGTCGTGGACGGTGACCTCGCTGATGGCCATGGTGCCGGAGAGTGAGTGGAGCAGGCCGACGGTGACGGTGTCGTCGTCGGTTCCGGTTCCGGCGGGGGCGCAGGCGGTGGCGGTCAGGGCCAGGGCGAGTGCGGTGGCGGCCAGGGGTGTTGTGCGCGGGCGGGTGCGTGCCACGTGTGCCCATCTCCTAGGGGGTCGGGGGTGGGGGTGCACCTAGGAGGCTGGTGTCGGGGTGTTTCGTGGGGCGTGCCCGGTGGTTACGTATACATGTCGGTATCCGGTGGGTGGTTAAATCGCGTTTTTCGGGGGTGGGGGGCGGGTGGTGGCGGCGAGCAGGTGGTGGCCGGTGCCGTCGCAGTGGGGGCAGGGGTGGGGTGCCAGGGCCTGGTCCCCGAGGGCGGGTGCGGGGTGGTCGGTGTCGTGTGTGTGGGTGGGGGAGTCGGGGCCGGTGAGGGTGAGGTGGGCCAGGAGTGCCACGCGTGTACCGCTGCCCAGGCAGCTGCGGCACAGGGTTCGGATGAGCATGTGCGCAGAATAGGTGGTGTGTGCGTGGTGGTGGGGGTGAACGGCCGAGCTTGTCGGGTTTTGTGCGTCTGTTGGTGCGGTGTGGGAAGCCGGGAGGGTCGGCGGGAGCGGACGGTGTGCGGGGCCGGTGGTTCGGGCGGGTGGGCCGGGTGTCGTGGGGGCGGTGGGGAGCGCGGCCGGGCGCGGGGGCCTGCCGGTCGGCAGGGGGGCGGGGGTTCGAGCCCGGCATGGGCCGGGCGACTCCGACCCGGCAGGGGCTCGAGAGCTCTAACTTGACATAATGTGCATTATCGGCGATATGGGCGGGGTGGTGGGAAGGGGTTGGAAGGCCCGTGTGTGCGGGCTTTTCGTGTTCTTGGCCGCCGTCGTGTTGGGCGGGCCGTGTGTGCTCGCCTCGCCTCGCGTCGGTGCGTCGGAGGCGTGTCGGGGCCGGGCGCTGGGCGTCGTCGGCGCACCGGGGGCTTCGGGGCGAATGCTCCGGGCGGCCGTCCGTCCACAGGTCCTGTGCCGGTCTGGCGCAGGCGCGGTGCGGCGGGTTAGCGTGGATTCGGGGGCGCCCGCAGCCTCGTTGCCGGAGCGCGCCGCCCCCGAATCCCAGTATCCGCAGGTCGGTGGGTGTGCGGCAAGGGTCGTTCGGGGCCTGTGGACGCCGGCCCGGTCCGCCCCGGTCCGGGGTCGGCCGCAGGTCAGGGCGTCGACGCCCTGGGGTTGCCCGGGGCGGTGCTCCGGGTGTCGGGGGTTCTGGCGGTGCGGTGTCCTGGGGGCGAGCGGCTCCGCGTGCAGGCCCCGGTGCGCAGGTTCCGGAGGTCGTCCCCCACAGGGGGCGGGTCCGATCTCTCCATGTTTGATGCATAAACCGTGTTATGCATGATTTTGGTGAACTTTGCAGACACCTGAGTGGTTTGTGGTGATCTCCTGGGCGGCCGTCGCCTCGACCGGCCCCACCCCCTCCGTCCTCCCCGCGCCCCCGCTCCCAACCCCGGCGCCGCGCGGGTCCGGACCCTGGTCCCGCCTCCCCTGCCCCTTCGCCCCCCGCGCGCACAGGGCCGCCCGGCCGCACCGGTCACCTCTCCCCCTCCACAGGAGCCACCCATGGCACGTTTCACGCACAGTTACACCAACGACACCCGCAGGAGCGGCGACGCCGTGGTCAAGCACCACCTCGGTCCCGGCGCCGCGCGGCGCCGGGACACCGAGGCCCGCGCCCTGCGCGCCGCTGCCGGTGCGGTGCCCGTTCCCGCGCTCCTGGACCCCGCGCCGGACGCCGGCGGCCGCGGTCCCGGCGGCCTCGTGGGAGCCGCCCTGCCCCTGCGCACCGCCTTCGTCGAGGCCGTGCACGCCAAGGACCTGTGGGCGCGCGGGTGCGCCGAGCAGGTCATGGCCGCCTGCGGGCGGGTGCTGCGCCTGGTGCACGCCCTGGACCCCGCGCTGCTGCCCGGCCCAGGGCCGCTGCCGGGGCAGGTGTTCGTGCACGGGGACTTCGGTCCCAACAATGTGCTGATGGAGCCCCGAGGCGGGAGGGTGGCGGCCGTCCTGGACTGGGAGTGGGCGCATCCGGGGGCGCCGGTGGAGGACCTGGCCTGGTGCGAGTGGGTGGTGCGCACCTACCATCCGGGCGAGGTCGGGGCGCTGGAGGCGTTCTTCGCCGCGTACGGGGTGTGTCCGCCGTGGGCCGAGCGCCATGCGTGGATGGTGCGCCGCTGCGAGGAGGTGGCCGTGTTCTGGGAGGAGTGGAGGCCCCTCTCCCCCACTGCGGGGTTGCGCCGTGCCCAGTGGGCGGCCACGCGGGCCTGGCGGGGGTGAGGTCGAGGCGGCTCCTCCCCCGGTCGGGATCTTCCCCGGGGGCGCCGGGGGTGCGCGGGGTCCCTCCCCTGCCGGTGCCGCACGCGGAGGGCCGTGTGCGGCACCGGCTCCCGGCGCCGCCCCCTCCCCCGGCCCTGCTGTGGAGGTCCTGGCCGCCGTGTGCCTGGGGTCGGGATCCTGGTGCTCGGTGCTCAGTCGGCGTCGAACGCCTTGGCGATGGTCAGGGTGTCCTCGTACAGGTGCATGCGGACGATCCGGTCGTCCTCGACCCTGAGGTGGATGGCCGCCGGTGTGGTGAACTCCTTGCCCGTGGCCACGACGGTGTGCGTCCAGGTGGCCAGCAGTACGGCGTCGCCTCCGTCGACGATGACGTGTTCCAGTGCGACCTTGCTCCTGCCCTGGGCGAAGTGCGGCCACATCGTGGTGAAGTACGGGGCGACCTGGTCCCGGCGGGTGCGGCGCCCGCTCCAGGAGAGCGCGTCGCTGCCGGGCACGTGCCAGTCGATCTCCTGGGCGAACAGTTCCTGGATGCCGTCGGGGTCCTGTGCGCCGAGGCGTTCCACGAACTTCTCGGCCAGGGTCCGCGAGGTCTGGGTGTCCGTTGCCATGGTGCTTGTCCTTGTCTTTCGTTCGTCCGGGGTGTGCCGGTCGGGTCCTGGGGCGGGGGCGGCTCGGTGGTCTTGTGGTCCGGTCGTGCGTGGGGCTCCCCCGCGCCTTGTCGTAACCATTGTTGTTACGTTGTTGGGCGCGGAAGGCGCTCCCCCGGCCGGGGTGCGGGGGCTGGGGTCAGGCGGCTTTCAGGACGTCCCGCAGCACGTCCTCCAGCGTGGTCTTGGACAGCTCCCTGCGCAGGGCGGCCTCCACGCCGTCGTACACGGCGGTCATCGCCGGTCCGATGCCGTGGCCCACGACGCACTCGGGGTCCGGTGCGGCGCGGTGCAGGGCGAAGACCGGCCCTGGTTCGATCGCCTGGTAGACGTCGAGCAGGGTGATCGCCGCCAGGTCCCGTGCGAGCATCCAGCCCGCCCCCGCTCCCCGCCGTGAATCGGCCAGGCCGGCCTTGCTCAGTGTGGCCAGCAGGCGGCGGATCACCACCGGGTTGGTGTTGGCGCTGGTCGCGATCTGCTCGGAGGTGGCGACCTCGTGGCCGCGCCGCTGGTACAGCCCGATCCATGTCAGGGCGTGTGCCGCGATGGTCAGTCTGCTGTTGGCGCTCATGTGGGACTCCGCCTCCCCCGATCCCCGACCTTGGTCGTAACCGTAGTGGTTACGACCAAGGTCGGCAACTCCCGCGGAGCAGGCCGGACCGCCCCTCGCAGGCCCGCCCGGGGTGTGGGCCCCGCCCTCCCGGCCCGCGCTCGCGACCCCCTCCAGGCCGGGCGCGCCGCCGCGGGCGCCGCCCGCGGTGCGGGGCGGGCGTTTCCCGGACCGGTATCTGGGCAGGCGCTGCCAGGAGATCCGAGCGGGTGGCGGCGCCGGTGGGTTCGCGGCGCGTCCGTCCGGTGCGCGGGTGGCGGGCGGGCCCTGCCCCGGAAGGGCGCCGGTCCGCCCCGGCCGCTCACGGCACCGCCTTGTGGGGAGGCACACGGTATGGCCCTTGACCATGACGAGCTGCGGCGTGTGGACGCGTACTGGCGTGCGGCGAACTACCTGTCGGTGGGGCAGATCTACCTGCTGGACAACCCTCTGCTGCGGGAGGAGCTGCGGCCCGAGCACATCAAGCCGCGGCTGCTGGGGCACTGGGGCACCACCCCGGGGCTGAACTTCTGTTACGCGCACCTGAACCGGGTGATCAGGGAGCGCGACCTGGACATGGTCTACGTGATGGGTCCGGGGCACGGGGGGCCGGCGGCGGTGGCGAACGCGTGGTTGGAGGGCGGTTACACCGAGGTGTACCCGCACATCACGCGGGATGAGGAGGGGATGCGGCGGTTGTTCCGCCAGTTCTCGTTCCCGGGGGGTGTGCCCAGCCATGCGGCGCCGGAGACGCCGGGGTCGATCCATGAGGGCGGCGAGCTGGGGTATTCGCTGGTGCACGCGTTCGGTGCGGCCTTCGACAACCCGGATCTGGTGGTCTCGTGCGTGGTGGGCGACGGTGAGGCCGAGACGGGGCCGTTGGCGGGCAGCTGGCATTCCAACAAGTTCCTGGACCCGGTGCGGGACGGGGCGGTGCTGCCGATCCTGCACCTGAACGGGTACAAGATCGCGAATCCGACGGTGTTGGCGCGGATCCCGGAGGAGGAGCTCCTCAAGCAGTTGGAGGGGTTCGGGTACCGGCCGCTGGTGGTCTCCGGTGATGATCCGGTGTACATGCACGGCCGTATGGCGCAGGTGCTGGACGAGGCGTTGGCGGAGATCGCGCGGATCCAGCGGGTGGCGCGGTCCTCGGGTCTGGAGGGGCGTCCGGTGTGGCCGATGGTGGTGCTGCGTTCGCCCAAGGGGTGGACGGGGCCGCGGGAGGTCGACGGGGTGGCGGTGGAGGGGACGTGGCGCTCGCACCAGGTGCCGATGGGGCAGGTGCGTGCCAACGCCGAGCACCGGCGGATGCTGCAGGAGTGGATGCGCTCCTACCGGCCGGAGGAGTTGTTCGGGGAGTCGGGGGCCCCGGTGGCGGAGTTGCGGGAGTGGGCGCCGGCGGGGGCGCGGCGGATGAGTGCGAATCCGCATGCCAACGGGGGGTCGCTGTTGCGGGACCTGGTGGTGCCGGACTTTCGCGAGTACGGGGTGCGGGTGTCGGGGAACGGCAAGCAGAGCAGTGAGGCGACGCGGGTGCTGGGGCACTTCCTGCGTGATGTGCTGCGCCGCAACCCGGACTCGTTCCGGATCATGGGGCCGGACGAGACGGCGTCGAACCGGTTGGCGCCGGTGCTGGAGGCCTCGGACAAGGTGTGGCAGGCGCAGGTGCTGGCCTCGGACGAGCACCTGGGGCGGCACGGGCGTGTGATGGAGGTGCTCAGTGAGCACCTGTGCCAGGGGTGGTTGGAGGGGTACCTGCTGACGGGGCGGCACGGGTTGTTCAACTGCTACGAGGCGTTCGTGCACATCGTGGATGCGATGTTCAACCAGCATGCGAAGTGGTTGAAGGTGACGCGGGGGCTGCCGTGGCGGCGGCCGATCGCGTCGTTGAACTATCTGTTGACGTCGCATGTGTGGCGTCAGGACCACAACGGTTTCACGCACCAGGATCCGGGGTTCCTGGATGTGGTGCTGAACAAGCCGGCGGAGGTGGTGCGGGTGTATCTGCCGCCGGACGCGAACACGTTGTTGTCGGTGGCCGACCACTGCCTGCGTTCGCGGGACTACGTGAATGTGGTGGTGGCGGGCAAGCAGCCCGCCCTGGACTTCTTGTCGGTGGAGGAGGCGGTGGCGCACTGTACGCGCGGGATCGGGATCTGGGAGTGGGCGAGCACGGGCGCGGGTGAGGATCCGGACGTGGTGTTGGCGTGCGCGGGTGATGTGCCGACGCTGGAGACGCTGGCGGCGGCGGACCTGTTGCGGCAGCTGTTCCCGGAGTTGCGGGTGCGGGTGGTCAATGTGGTGGACCTGATGAGGTTGCAGCCGCCCAGCGGGCATCCGCACGGGTTGCCCGATGCGGAGTACGAGGCGCTGTTCCCGGTGGGCACGCCGGTGGTCTTCGCGTTCCACGGGTATCCGTGGCTGGTGCACCGGCTGGCGTACCGGCGTGCGGGGCACGGGGACCTGCATGTGCGCGGGTACAGGGAGGAGGGCACCACGACGACGCCGTTCGACATGGTGATGCTCAACGACCTGGACCGGTTCCACCTGGTGATGGATGTGATCGACCGGGTTCCGGGGTTGGGCGGGCGTGCGGCGGGGGTGCGTCAGCGGATGGTGGACGAGCGTCTGCGGCACCGGGCGTACACGCGGGAGTTCGGTGAGGATCCGGTGGAGGTGCGTGAGTGGGTGTGGCCGTACTGATGCGTGTTCTGGTGGTCAACGCGGGGTCCTCGAGTCTGAAGTTGAGTGTGGTGGGGCCGCGGGAGGAGGTGCTGGCGTCGGAGTCGGTGCCGGTGCGGCGCGGTGTGTGGGACCGGGGTGCGGTGCGGGCGGCGCTGGAGGGGTTTCCGGCGGTGGAGGCGGTGGGGCACCGGGTGGTGCACGGGGGGCGCGAGTTCGTGTCGCCGGTGCGGTTGGATGCGCGGGTGGTGGGGCGGTTGAGGGCGTTGGGGGATCTGGCGCCGTTGCACCAGCCCAAGTCGTTGGCGGGGATCGAGGCGGTCGGTGAAGTGCTGCCGGGGCTGCCGGCGGTGGCGTGTTTCGACACGGCCTTTCACGCGGGGATGCCGCGGGAGGCGTCGACGTATGCGGTGCCGGAGCGGTGGCGGCGTGAGTGGGGGGTGCGGCGTTTCGGGTTCCACGGGCTCTCGCACGCGTATGCGTGGCGTCGGGCGGTGGAGGTGTGCGGTGGTGTGCGGCGTGTGGTGACGGCGCATCTGGGGGCGGGGGCGTCGTTGGCGGCGGTGCTGGAGGGGCGTGGTGTGGACACGACGATGGGGTTCACGCCGTTGGAGGGGCTGGTGATGGCGACGCGGTCGGGGAGTGTGGATCCGGGGATGGTGTTGTGGCTGCACCAGCATGCGGGGTTGGCGGTGGAGGAGATCGCTCAGGCGTTGGAGCACGAGTCGGGGGTGCTGGCGTTGGCGGGGTCGGCGGACATGCGTGAGGTGTTGGGGCGCATGGACGCGGAGGCGGTGCTGGCGGCGGGGGTGTATGTGCACCGGTTGCGTGCGGGGGTGGCGGCGATGGCGGCGTCGTTGGGCGGGTTGGACGCGTTGGTGTTCACCGGTGGTGTGGGTGAGGGGTCGGCGCTGGTGCGGGCCCGTGTGGCGGAGGGGTTGGGGTTCTTGGGTGTGGAGGTGGATGCGGGGGCGAACGAGGGTGTGGGTGTGGAGGGTGAGGTGAGTGCTGCGGGGGCTGCGGTGCGGACGTTGGTGGTGCACGCGCGTGAGGACGTGGAGGTGGCGCGGGGGGTGCGGGAGGTGCTGGGCGGGGGGTGAGGCGGGTGCTGCGGGGGTGCGGGGTTCTTTCCGTGCCCCCGTGGTGTGTGTCGGGGGCGGGGCGGGGGGCGGGGTGGGCCGCTCCCCCGGCCGGGTGTGCCCCGCTCCCCCGCGGGGCGGGCGCCCGGAGGGTTGTGGAACGGGTGCGGACACCTGGGGTGCGGGGGTGGAAGTGCCCGCGGTATCGGGGATGCTGTGGGCATGGATGTTGAACAGGGGTCCGTGGTCGAGGCCGTGGAGCAGTACCTGGTGGCGCGGCGTGCGGCCAAGCCCTCCCCCCATACGGTGGCCGCCTACCGGCGCGACCTGCTGGGGGTGTTGGCGTGTGTGGGCCGGGTGCGGGGTGTGGATCCGGGTGCGGTGGTGTGGTCGGACCTGGATGCGACGGTGCTGCGGGGGGCGTTCGCGGAGTTCGCGGCCGAGCGTGCGGCCTCCAGTGTGCTGCGGGCGTGGTCGACGTGGAACGGGTTCTTCGCGTTCTGGGTGTCGGAGCGGGTGGTGGCGGGCAATCCGATGTCGGCGGTGCCGCGGCCGCGGGTGCGGCCCTCGGTGCCCAAGCCGCTGATGGGCGAGGACACCCCGGAGCGGTTGTTGGAGGCGTTGGCGCGGGGGGCGCGCAAGGCGCGGGATCCGTGGCCGGAGCGGGATCTGGCGGTGTTGGCGCTGGCGCTGCTGACGGGGATGCGTTCGGCGGAGATGCTGTCGTTGCGGGTGGAGTCGGTGGGGGGCCGGGCCGGGGAGCGGCGTATCCGGGTGGTGGGCAAGGGCGGTGGGGAGAGGTCGCTGCCCATCGAGGTGCCGTTGGAGGTGTTGTTGGAGGCCTACCTGGAGTCGCGGCGGGCGCGGTTCGGGGTGGTGCGGGGGTCGGATCCGCTGCTGGTGGACAACCGGGGCGAGGGGTTGCGCCGGGGTGGGCTGCAGTACCTGGTCAAGCAGTGCTACAGGCATGCGGGTGTGCACGACCGGGTGGCGCGGGGGACGCTGGTGCACGCGTTGCGGCACACGTTCGCGACGCGGTTGGCGGAGGACGGGGCGTCGGTCACCGAGATCATGCGTTTGCTGGGGCATGCGTCGTTGTCGTCGTCGCAGGCCTACATCCAGGTGACGGACCGTGCTCAGCGGGAGGCGGCGGGGGCCAACCGTACCTATGGGGTGTTGCGGCGGTTGGGGGGCGGTGAGGTGGTGGGGTGAGTGTGCGCGGGGAGATGCGGGGGCGCGGGGGTGGCTACTCTGTGGGCGTGAATCAGTCGACTTTCGTTGTGTCCACCGTGAACGTCAACGGCCTGCGGGCCGCCGCGAAGAAGGATCCGGGTTTCGTGTCCTGGTTGTCGGCCACCGAGGCCGATGTGGTGTGTGTGCAGGAGACGCGGGCCGAGGCCTCCCAGTTGCCGCAGGAGGTGGTGGCGCCGCAGGGGTGGCATGTGGTGTTGGTTCCCGCGCAGGCCAAGGGGCGGGCCGGTGTGGCGGTGTACTCGCGTGTGGAGCCCGATGCTGTGCGTGTGGGGTTCGGTGAGGCCGAGTTCGAGGGGTCGGGCCGGTATGTGGAGGTGGATCTGGGGGCGGTGACGGTGGCGAGCCTGTACCTGCCCTCGGGTGAGGTGGGTACCCCGCGCCAGGAGGAGAAGGAGCGTTTCATGGAGGCGTTCCTGCCGTATCTGGTGCGGCGGCGCAAGGAGGTGGAGGGGCAGGGGCGCGATCTGGTGGTGTGCGGTGACTGGAACATCGCGCACACCGAGGCGGATCTGAAGAACTGGCGGGGCAACAGGAAGAGTGCGGGGTTCCTGCCCCAGGAGCGGGAGTGGTTGGGGCGGGTCCTGGACGGGGCCGGTTATGTGGACGTGGTGCGGGCGCTGTACCCCGATCAGGAGGGGCCGTACTCGTGGTGGTCCTACCGGGGGCGGGCCTTCGACAACGACACAGGGTGGCGTATCGACTATCAGATGTGCACGCCGGGGTTGGCGGTGCGGGCGGAGTCGGCCCGGGTGGAGCGGGCGGCCGAGCACGGGGCCCGGTGGTCCGACCATGCGCCGGTGACGGTGCGGTACCGGGCGTAGGGAAGGGGACGGGTCATGGGTGTGCCGATCGTTCTGGTGCATGGTCTGCGGGTGTCGGGGAGTATGTGGCGTCCGCAGGTGGAGTTGTTGGAGGGGCAGGGGTGCACGGTGGTGGCCCCTGATCTTCCCGGGCACGGGTCGCGGCGGGGTGAGGAGTTCTCGCTGGGGCGTGCGGTGGACACGGTGCTGGAGGCGATCGACGGTGTGGGCGGTCGGGCTCTGCTGGTGGGGTTGAGTCTGGGCGGTTTCGTGTCGATCGCGGCTGCGGGTGCGGCGCCGGGTCGTGTGGCGGGGTTGGTGGCGGCGAGTTGTACGGCCAAGCCGGCGCAGTCGTTGGCGCAGGTGTACCGGATTCCGGCGGTGCTGATGGATCGGTTGCCGGACAAGGGGGCGACGCTCAATGAGCGGTTCCACCGGTTGACGTTGCGTGATGGTGCGGCGGAGGCGGTGTTGGACGGCGGTCTGGCGGTGGAGGCGGCCACGGCGGTGATCGACGCGGTCTCGGAGATGGATCCGTTGTCGGCGCTGGCCTCGTACCAGGGGCCGGTGTGGTTGATCAACGGTGCGCGGGACCATTTCCGGATCCATGAGAAGCAGTTCTTCGACGCGTGTGCGGACGGGCGGTTGGTGAATGTGCCGCGGGCGGGGCACATGGTGAGTCTGGACCAGCCGGTGAACTTCTCGCGGATCGTGGCCGATGCGGCGGATGTGGTGGCGGTGCGTGAGCGGGCTGTGGAGGGTGGTGGGGGTTCGCCGCGGGCGGTGGAGGCCGACGGGGCGGGGTGAGCGGGGGTGTGCGGGGGGTGGGCCGGTGGCCCGCCCCCCGTTTTTTCGTGTGCGGGGTCAGGGGCTGTCGGAGGGGTGGGGTTCGGTCTGTTCGTGGGGGGCGGGGCGCTGCTGGGGTGGGCGGTGGGGGTGGGGGTTGTGGCCGGGCAGGACGGGGAGGCGGAAGTAGATCATGGGGTTGTGGTGGCCGGTGCGGACGGGTTCGTCCAGGCCGAGTTCGCGTTTGAGGTCCTGGATGGCCTGGTGGGTGTGGGGTGCGCGGGCGCTGGAGGCGGTGAAGAAGGGGGTGGTGTTGGTGGCGAGCCATTTGAGGACGATGGCGCCTTCGGTGAAGGGCAGGGCGTGGCGTTGGTGGAAGACGTCGTGGATGCTGACGGGGATGTGGGCGGGCAGGGCGGGCAGGAGGTGGTGCAGGTACCAGCGGGCGAACCAGCCGTTGTGGGCGGCGTCGATGAACAGGTAGTCGGTGTCGGAGGGGATGTGGGCGATCTTGGCGCGTACGTCGCCCTTGGTGAAGGTCCACCGGTTCTGGGCCAGGTGTGGGGGGACGTGGCGGGGGGCGTGGTCGATGATGTCGAAGGAGTAGAGGTGGCCGGTGCCGTTGTCACGCAGGGCGGACAGGATCCAGGTGGTGGACCAGCCGTAGTAGGTGCCGATCTCGACGGTGTGGGCGGGGGTGTGCTCGCGCAGGAGCAGGTAGGTGATCTCTGCTTCGATGTCGTCGAGTTGGGGGGTCATGGGGGGGTCGGCGGCCTGGTGGTGGGCGCGCATCTGGTCGCGTACGCGGGCCAGGTCGTCGCGGTGGGTGCGGTACAGGCTGCTGATGTGGTTGATGTCGATCGCTGACGCGGTTGGCATGCTTCCCCCGTGTGGCTGTCGCGTCCAGAACCTTTTGATGACTGAACGTAGCAGTGTTATCACCCTGTGTTTGCGCAAGGGTGGGTGTGTCGTGGTGTCGGGCGGGGTCAGGGGCCGGTGTTGGGGCGGATGAGTCCGGCGTCGTAGGCGGCGATGACGGCTTGGGTGCGGTCGCGGGCGCCGAGTTTGGTGAGGGTGTTGGAGACGTGGGTCTTGACGGTCTGCACCCCCAGGAAGAGGCGGTCGGCGATCTCGGCGTTGGTCATGCCCTGGGCCATGAGGGTGAGGGTCTGGGATTCGCGTTCGGTGAGGGTGGCGACCGCGCGTGCGGCGGGGGTGGGGGCGGCGGGCCGGGTGGCGGCCAGGTGGCGCAGGGCGGTGGGGAAGAGCAGGGTCTGGCCGCGGTGGGCGATGCGCAGGGCGGCGAGGATGTCCTCGGGCGGGGTGCGTTTGAGGAGGAAGCCGACGGCTCCGGCGCGCAGGGCGTCCCAGACGTGGTCGTCGTTGTCGAAGGTGGTCAGGACGATGACGCGGGGCGGGTCGGTGAGGGTGGCGTGCAGGGTGCGGGTGGCCTGGATGCCGTCCAGGCGGGGCATGCGCACGTCCATCAGGACCAGGTCGGGGCGGGTGCGGCGCACGAGGTCGGGGACCTCGGAGCCGTCGGCGGCCTGGCCGGTGACCTCCATGTCGGGTTCGGCGTCGATGAGGGCGGCCAGGCCGGCGCGGATGAGTGCTTCGTCGTCGACCAGGTTGATGCCGATCACGGTTGTTCTTTCCATGCCAGGTGCAGGGTGAGCTGCCAGGTGCGGTCGTGGGGGCGGGCGGTGAGGGTGCCGCCGAGCAGGTGGGCGCGTTCGCGCATGCCGTTGATGCCGCGTCCGCCGCGGGGGCGGCGGGGTGTGCGGGCGGGGGGCAGGGGGTTGGTGACGGTGAGGGTGAGGGTGGTGGGTGTGGTCTGCAGGCGCAGGGTGAGGGGTTGGCCGGGGGCGTGGCGCAGGGCGTTGGTGAGGGCCTCCTGGCTGATGCGGTAGGTCTCGCGGGAGAGCAGGGCGGGGACGCGGGTGGGGTCGCCGCTGATGTGGCAGGTCAGGTCGGTGCCGGTGTGCTGGGTGGCGTGGGCCAGGTGGGGCAGGTGGGTCAGGTCGGGGGGTGTGGTGCGGGGGGCGGCGGTGTCCTCGCGCAGCAGGCCCAGGGCGTGGTCGAGGTCGGCGGTGGCGGTGCGGGCCTGGTCGGCGATGTGGGTGAGGGCCTGGCGGGCGAACTCGGGGTCGGTGTCGAGCAGGCGTGCGGCGGTGGCGGCCTGGAGGGTGACCACGGACAGGGCGTGGCCCAGGGAGTCGTGGAGTTCGCGGGCCAGGCGGTTGCGTTCGGCGAGGGTGTGGGCGTGGGCCTGGGCGGCGGCCAGGCGTTCGGCGGGTGAGGGGCCCAGCAGGCGGGGTGCGGCCAGGGTGAGCAGGTGGCCGGCCAGGGCGACGGTGTAGAGGAGGGCGGCGAGCAGGAGCAGGCCCAGGAGGGGGCCGGCCAGGAGTTGGGCGCGGGAGAGTTCTCCGCGGCCGGTGAAGGTCAGGGGGCCCTGGGCGGTGGTGTGGGGGCCGGGGGTCAGGGGGGCGGCGGCCAGGAGGGCGGCTTCGGTGAGGGCGGTCATGGTGAGCAGGCACACGGCCAGGCCCAGGACCATGTGCAGGCACAGGAAGGCGCTGGTGCGGGCGGTGCTGCGCCAGGTGGCGGCGGGTGCGGGCCGGTCGGTGAGGGGTCCGCGCAGCAGGGCGCGGGCCAGGTGGATCTGGGCGTTGCGCACGCCGGGGATGCGGGCGGTGGCGGCGACGGCGGTCAGGGCCAGGGCGGCGGTCAGGGCCCAGACGGCGGGGCCGGGGGACGCGCCGACGTCGACGGTGCGGCCGTTCTGGGTCAGGAGTGAGGCCAGGACGAGGGCGGCCATGGCGTAGGGGGTCAGGAGCGCGCCGCCGATGACGAGGTGGGCCCAGCGGCGGTAGGTGTGGGCGCTGGTGAGCGGGTGCAGGAGCGGGGTGAGGTGGCGCACGTGGGTGATCGTGGCACAGACCGGTGGTGGTGCGCCTCCCTCCGGGGGGTGAGGCGGGTGGGGGGTGCTCCCCCGGGCGTCGGGGGCGGGGGTGTGTCGCGCCGGCCACATTCGTGTGGTCATGGGCTGTTTATTGTGGGGTCGGTGCACGTGGGGGGCCGGTGCTGCTCCTAGTGTGGGGCTGGTGACGAGCAGTGTGACGCCGCCCGGTGGGGCGGCCAAGGAGACAGGCGACACGGGCGCCGGGCTGGCGCACTCGCTGAGGCGGCGCCACATGGCGCTGATCGCGATCGGCGGGTCGGTGGGCGCGGGGCTGTTCATCGGCTCCGGTGCGGTCATCCGGATGGCGGGGCCGGCGGCGGTGGTGTCCTACGTGCTGGCCGGCGCCCTGGTGTTCCTCACCTTGCGCGCCCTGGGCGAGATGGTGGTGGCGGTCCCCGCGGGGGGTTCGTTCTCCGACTACGCCCGGTTGGCGTTCGGGCCCTGGGCGGGGTTCACGATCGGCTGGGTGTACTGGTGGATGTACGCGGTGCTGGTGGCCGCGGAGTCGGTGGCCGGGGCGGCGATCCTGGGCCGGTGGGTGCCGGGGGTGCCCGGGTGGGCGCTGGCGCTGCTGGTGCTGTTGTCGATGACGGTCGCCAACCTGGTGTCGGTGCGTTTCTTCGCCGAGACCGAGTCGTTCTTCTCCCTGGTCAAGGTGGCCACGATCGTGGCGTTCCTGCTGATCGGCGGGTTGTGGGCGCTGGGGCTGTGGAGCGGCTCGGACGGGTCGGGGGTCTCCAACCTGTGGGAGCACGGCGGGTTCGCGCCCCAGGGGTGGGTGGCGGTGCTGGCGGCCACGGTCGTGGTGCTGTTCGCCTTCGGCGGGGTGGAGATCATCACCGTGGCGGCGGGCGAGAGCGCCGAGCCCGAGCGGGGCGTGGCCTCGGCGGTGACCAACGTGCTGTGGCGGATCGGGCTGTTCTACGTGGCCTCGATCGTGGTCGTGGTGATGGTGCTGCCGTGGAACACGGTCGACCCGTCCCTGAGCCCGTTCGTGGCGGTGATGGAGCACGTGGGGGTGCCGGGCGCGGCGCTGATCATGGAGGTGGTGGTCTTCGTGGCGGTGCTGAGCGTGCTGAACGCGGCGATGTACACCTCCTCGCGGATGCTGTTCACGCTCACGCGCCAGGGGGACGCCCCGCGGGTGCTGCGGGGGGTGAACCGCCGCGGTGTGCCGGTGCGGGCGATCCTGCTGGGCACGGTGGTGGGGTACGCGGCGGCGGTGGCCGACTACCTGTGGCCGGGCCGGGTGTTCCCGTTCCTGGTGGCCTCGATCGGCGCGATCCTGCTGATCCTGTTCCTGACGATCTGCGCCTCCCAGCTGGTGCTGGGTGCGCGGGTGCGCCGCCGTGAGCCCGAGCGCCTGTCGTTGCGGATGTGGGCGTTCCCGTATCTGACGTGGGTGGTGCTGGCGGGGCTGGTGACGATCTTCGTGGCGATGGTGGTGATCCCCGACCAGCGTCAGGCGCTGTGGGCGTCGGTGGGTTCGGTGGTGGTGGCGCTGGTGGCGTACGCGTTCCGGCGCCGGTGGGGGGCCAGGCCCTCGGACCGGGTGCTGGAGCTGCCGGGCCGGCCCGGGGCGGAGGGGCTCAGACGCGATCCCGCGGCCCCCTGAAAGGGGGGCGCGGGGCCGGTGGTGTCCGGCCCTGTGTGTGCTGTGGGGGCCGTCGTCCGGGTGCGGGCGGCGGCCTTCGCCGTCCGCGGGGCGCCGGGGTGTGCGGGGGCGGGTGGTGTGTGCGTGCCGCCGTCCCGCTCCTGTGTTCCTGCCGGTGCCCGTGGTCCACTTCGGAGGGCCCTGCGGCCCGGTGGGCGGGGTGGGGTCCCACGCGACCACCGGTGTCCGAGATGCGGTTATTTGTGCGATTTGGTGCTGAACTTGTTTTTTGTCGCTAGGGTGCTGCGCAACCCCTGAGAGGAGCACCCCCGTGCGACACTTCGTCGGCTTCCTGTCCGGTCTGATCCTGGGCCCCGTGCTGGTCCTGGTGTGCGGATGGGCCTTCGCCCACCTGCGCGGCCTGCACGCGGCCGGCCTGGGAGCCCTGCAGGGCTCCGGGCCGGTGGCGGTCGCGGGCCTGGTGGGCGTGGGCGTCCTGGTGGCGCTGGTCGCGGTCCCCCCGCGGCTGACGCCGATGCTGCCCTTCGGCGCGGCGCTGGTCCTGGGCGCCCTGACCGCCCTGTCCCTGGTGCGGATGCCCCTGCTGGAGCGGCTGCCCCAGGTCCCCGGCGCCGAGGGCGCCCTGGTCCTGCTCCCCCTGGGCGTGTTCGTCCCGCTCGTGCTCGTGCTGTTCGCCCCCCTGTTCGTGGGCGGGCGCTGGCGCCGCGAGCCCGAGGGCCCCAGTGAGGAGGAGGTGTACTTCGACGGGCTCTACGAGGAGGACGACGAGGACCGCGCCCCGCGTGCGGGCGCGCACTCGGCCCCCCACGCCCCCCGGCACCGCGCCTGAGCCCCCTTCCGGCCTGTACTGCCCGCGGCGCCCCCGCCCGCTCCTGCGGACGGGGGCGCCGCCGTGTCCGGGGGCCTCCGGACACGGCGGTCCGGCGGCGCGCTCCCCCGGCGGGCGCGGGGCCGCGCCCCTCCCCCTGGGGGGTGTGCGGTGCGCGGGGCCCGTCCGGCTCACCGCGCCGCGGAGCCGGGGCCCGGACGGTGCGGTCCCGGCCGTGGCGGGGGCGGTCCCCCGTGGCGCATCAGCGCCAGGTGGGTCCCCAGTTGGCGCTCTTGGACACCCCGGGCGGCAGGGGTGGCAGGATCCCGGTACCGGGGGTCCCGGGGCGCCGGCCGGCCCGGCCGGGGGGCTCGGGCGAGGGGGCGGCGGACGGTGCGGGCCCCACGGGGCGCGGCCCGGCCGGGGGCCGGGGGTCCGGCGCCGGCGGGGGCGGCACGGGGAAGGGCTCGGTCCACGGCTCGGCCAGGGGTGCGGCGGGGGGCGGGGCCGGTGCGGGCGCCTCCTCGGCCAGGAAGCCGCGCACGCGCCCGGGCTCGGGTTCGTCCACGGCCAGGACGGGTTCGGGGATGGGGGTGTGATCGCCCTCGTCGTCGCTGGGGATGGCGGGTTCGGCCGGGGCGACGCGCTTCCACCACAGGGCGGCCTCCTCCCGGGGCAGTTCGGACTCCACCTCCAGCCATCCGCGGACCTGGGGGTGGCGCCGTCCGGCGTTCCAGGAGCGGGGGTAGGGCTGTTCGTCCAGGACCAGGACGGGTTCGCCGTCGACGGTGGGGATCTCGGCGGGCACGCCCTCGTTCCAGACCCAGGTGCCGTCGTGGGCGACCAGGTTCCACCAGCCGCGCACGGTCTGGGCGGCGGGGTCGGGGTCGCTGTCGCGGAAGGCGGCGACCCAGCGCGGGTCGGGCGGGTCCCCGGCCAGCCCCTGGCCGCGGGGGCCGACGAGGGCGTCGGCGAGCAGGGTGTGGAGCTGGAAGTTGTCGCCGATGCCGTCGAAGAGGACGCGGAAGGCGCGCTGGGAGTGGCGGTCCATGACCAGGGCGCTGGTGGCCTCGGACATGCGCAGCAGGGCGCGGACCTCGTCGAACTCGTCGAGCAGGTCGCTGAGCTGGTTGGCGATGGCCATGAGTTCGGCGTGCAGGGAGGGTGTGCGGCGTACCAGGGCGCGCACGGAGGCCTCGCCGAGCATGGTGCGGGCGGCCAGGCCGTGGCGGCGGATGGTCCACCAGCACATGGTGGCGTTGGGGGCGTCGGTGCCGAGTTCGGCGGCCACGCGGGCCTCGGCGTCGGCGGTCACCGAGTCCGGGTCGGGGGGCGGGCCGCCGCCGGTGCGCTCCCAGGCGCGGACGAAGACGATGGCGCCCTTGCCCATGGTGCGCAGGCGGTGCAGGACCTCGGGGGCGGTGGGGCCGGGGTCGGTGCCCATCTCGACGAGGGCTCCGGCGACCACCGACAGGTCGGCGATGATGCCGGGGGCGGCGTGGTCCCCGGAGAGCAGGGGGGCCAGGGCCTCCAGGGCGAGTTCGCGCTCGGAGGCGGGGATGCGGGAGGCGAGTACGTAGACCGTGTGCACCGCCGGGGGGAAGTGGCGGGGGTCCGTGGCGACTGAGGCGTCGATCAGCTGCTGGAACGCCCTGCGAAACTCGTCGACCATGGGTCCGTCCCCTTTCTTACGCAACCAACCTAATGTCTCATCAGGGAAGGATCGCACTTTAACGGGTGATTTCATGTGCTGCTGGTGGGTTTGTTGACGTTTTGAGACGCCAGGGGCGTAAGGGCCCCGGGGGGCTCACAGCCCCAGTCGTGTGACCGCGTTGTCCTCCAGCGGGTTGGCGGTGCGGATGTAGTCGTGCACGGTGCGCGGGTTGGTCCACCGGCCCTGGCGCATGATCTCGCGGTCGGTGGCCCCGCCCAGGGCCGCCTGGGTGGCGAACCCCGCCCGCAGGGAGTGGCCCCCGAAGTCGTCGGGGTCCAGGCCGGCCCGCTCGGCGTAGCGTTTGACCAGCTCGTTCACCGCCCTCCCCGACATCGCCCGCTCCCCCACCCGGCCGTGTCGGGTGACCGTGGGCAGCAGCGGGCGCTCGGAGCCGTCGGCCAGGTCGGTGCCCCGCCAGCCCTGGCACCGGTGCGCCGGCGAGGCCGTGGCCGCCGTCCCCTCCACCAGGGCCCGCACCGCCTGCGGCCCGCCGTCGCGGCGCGCCTCCAGCACCTGGGACCAGTCGGCCAGCGCGCACACCGGGCAGGTGTGGCGGTGGCGGCCCCGGGGCAGCGCCACGACCTGGCCGTGGCGCCCCTCCTGGTCGGTCTTGGTCGAGCCCAGCCGCACCACCAGGGCAGGGGTGCCGGTGGAGGCGTCGGTGCGCACCGCCACGTCGTCGAAGGTGAGCGCGGCCAGCTCGGCGCGGCGCAGCGCACCGGCGAACCCGGTCAGCAGCAGCACCGTGTCCCTGCGGCGGCAGACCCCGCCGGGGAAGCCGTCGGCGGGGCGCACCGCGAGCAGGGACTCCAGCGTGGAGAGCACCACCGGGTCCTTGCGGCGCGGCCGGCTCCTGCGGGTGCGGCGGATGCCGCGCAGCGTCATCCGGACCACCTCGGCGCGGGTGGGCGTCTCCAGGCCGTGGGCGCCGTGGACGGCGGCGATGGCCGCGGAGCGCCGTTCGATGCTGGAGGGGGCCAGCGCCCACCCGGCGCCGTCGCCGGTGCGGGCCTGGGCGCAGGCGGCCAGGTAGACGGCCACGTCGACCGGGTCGGCCGGGAGCGACTGGCGGTGCTCGGCCAGGCACCAGGCGGTGAAGGAGGTCCAGTCGGCGCGGTAGGCGCGCAGGGTGTTGGGCGACTGGGCGCTGGCCAGGTACCGGCCCAGGGCGCGGGCCTGTTCGTCGTCGAAGCGCTCGCGGACCCGGGCCAGGGCGCGGGTGTCCACCAGGACGCTGTGGGTGACGCGCTCCAGGCGGGCGCGCACGGTCGCGGGCAGGGCGGCCTCGTCGGCCGGTTCGGGGTCCTGGGAGGGGGTGGGTGTGTTCACGGTTATCCATGATGGCCCAGGCGCGGGTGCGGGCGGCACCGCGACGCACGGGGGCGTGCGGGGGTGGTGGCTGGTGTGCCGGGTGTCCTCAGCGCCGCCGGTCCGGTCCCGCGCGCGGGGGCGGTGGGGCGGGGGCCACGGCTCAGCCGCCGAAGTGGGCGCGCAGGGCGTCCCACAGCTCGGCGGGCGGCATGACCCACAGCAGGGGCGCGGCGGACAGGACCAGGGCGGCCGTGAACCCGATCGCGGCGATCCTGCGGCGCAGCACCAGGGCGGTGACGGCGCCGCCCAGGGGGACGCCCAGGGCCAGGACCAGGACCCACACCAGGGCGTTGCCGACCGCGTCCATCGCCTCCTGCGGCGCCGGGGCGGTGGGGTCGGCCGCGGCCACGGCGGCGTCCTGCAGGTCCATGGCCGTGAACAGCAGGTTGGCCAGGGCCAGGAAGGAGCCCAGGGCCCACAGCAGGGTCAGCACCACCCACAGCAGGGTGATCCTGCGGTCGGGCGGGTCGGCCACGACCACCGGGGTGCGGCTGATCCTGCCCTCGCCGCGCGCCGGGGGCGCGTCGGCCTCCTGGGCGCGGGGGGCGGTGGCGGACACGGGTGCGGTGGGCCGGTCCTTGCGGCGTTTGCGTTTCTTGGGTGACACGCGCCTGTCCTTGGTGGGGTGGGTTCGCTGGTCGCCGCACCCGGCCCGGGGTCCTCGCGGGCGGGCGCGGCCGGGAAGGCGGAGCCTACCCGCCCAGGGGGGTCAGGTGGATGGCCGACACGAACACCACGGGCCAGGCGAGCAGTGCCAGCGCCCACAGGGCGGCTCTGCGGTCCCCGGCGACGGTGGCCACGGCGGCGGCCAGCAGGGGGATGCCGACGGCGGCGCCGAAGGCGAGGGTGAACCACTCGGCCGCCGAGCCGGCGTGGGAGTGGGCGTCGACGCCCATCAGGTAGCCCACGGGCCCCAACACCAGGGCGAACAGGGCGAGGACGGCGACGACGACGCGGATGCCGGTGGGGTGGCTGGTGTTGCGGCCACCGCCGGGGGCGGAGGGACGGTCAGACACGGGGGCCGTGGTGCCTTTCGAGAACGGGGCGGCGGGCCAGGGCGTCGACGGACGGGGGCATGCCCGGGCCCGGGGGCGCGGGGTGGGTGGGTCCGTCGGGGACGGCCCGCATCCGCCCGGGCGCGGGCGAGCGCGCCGGGTCGAGTGCGGTGCTGTGTAAAACGTACTCCACCTGGGGGGCGTCCGAAACCCGAGGGCGGGCCCTCAGGGCGCGGGAGGCCAGGGGCGGGCGCCCCCGACCAGGCCGGTGAAGGAGGCCAGCAGCCGGAGTTCGTCGATGCTGCGCGGGGCCGTGGTGAGCAGGTCGGGCGAGTGGACCACGGCGGCCAGGAGCTGGGCGCGCGAGAGGGCGACGTTGAGGCGGTTGCGGTCCAGGACGAACGCGGTGCCGCGGCTGGCCTCGGCGGCGTTGGAGGTGGTCATCGAGCAGATGACGGCGGCCGCCTCCTGTCCCTGGAAGCGGTCGACGGTGCCCACCCGCACCCCCTCCAGGGCGGGGTCGGTGCGGGCCGCGGCGGCCAGGGCGCGGCGCAGGGCGCGCACCTGGAGGTTGTAGGGGGCCACCACCAGGATGTCCTCGCCGGTCAGGGGGCGCGGCTCCAGGCCGGGGCCGGGGGTGAGCTTGTCCTGGACCAGGCGGGTGGCGATCGCGACGACGGCCTCGACCTCCTCGGGGCTGTGGGTGGTGCGGCCGTGGTGGGTGACGGGCAGGGTGTACACGCCGGGGTCGAGGGCGGACAGGGCGCGCTCGGCGGTGGAGGGGTGGGCGTGCAGGCGGCCCTGGTAGGACAGGGCCGAGACGGTCGCGCACACGTCGGGGTGCATGCGGCGGGTCTGGTCCAGGAAGTACCCGCGGGCGGGGTCGATGATCTGGCGTCCGGCCATGAGGTGCTGCAGGGCGGAGGCGTCGGCGCCCTCGCCGTGGGTGCCCTGGACGACCTGGGGCAGCTGCTGGGGGTCGCCGAGCAGGACGAGGTTGTGGGCGGCGGCGGAGACCGCGAGGGTGTCGGCCAGGGCGAACTGGCCGGCCTCGTCGATGATGAGCACGTCCAGGGGGTCGGCGATCATCGCGGCGTTGGACAGGGCCCAGGCGGTGCCGCCGATCAGGACGGGCTGGTTGTCGGCGGTGCGCTTGGCGCGCCAGCCCATCAGCGCCTGGGGGCTGGTGGGCTGGTCCCAGGGGAGGTCGGGGTCGACGGCGTCCTTGCCGCGGCCCTTGGCGCGTTTGGCGGCGGCCAGGGTCACCCCGGCCTGTTCGGCGGCGCGCAGGGCGGCGCCCATGACGTTCTCCACGGCCTTGTGGCTGGTGGAGCACACGCCCACGTTGCGGCCCTGGCGGGCCAGGTGGGTGATGAGCTGGGCGGCCAGGTAGGTCTTTCCGGCGCCGGGCGGGCCCTGCACGGCCAGGTAGGAGCCGTCCAGGCGGTCCACGGCGGCGATGGTGGCGGCGATGAGGTCGCCGCCGTGCTCGTCCGGGGAGGGCAGGGGGCCGGGGGTGCGCAGGCGGGGCGGGAGGCGGCGCAGCACGTCCAGGCCGGGGTGGTGGGGCCACCGGGGCAGGGCGGCCACGGCGGTGCGGGCGACCGACTCCAGCGCCCCGTCCTTGGGCTGGGGGTTGACCGGTGAGCCGGGCAGGACCGCCACGGGCGCGCGGGAGCGGGTGTCGTCGGGGTCGCTGGTCTCGGTGACGGTGAGCGTGTCGGCGTCGGCGCGGGCGACGGTGGCCGGTGCGGCGGTGGCCGGCCTGCCCGGGGCGCCGGGGTAGAGCAGGTGGACGTCCTGGCCGGTGGTGAAGGGGTGGGGGTGGGCGGCGTCCAGGCGCATGGACAGCTCGCGGCGGGCCTTGCGCTGGCGGCCGGTGGGTTCGGCCCACTCCCCCGTGTGGACCTGCCAGGGCACGGCGCAGTCGGTGTCGGCCTCCAGGTCGGTCAGGGGGGCGCTGGTGCGGCGGTAGTGCTCGCGCCAGGGCGGGAGGTTCTCGCGCTGGTAGTAGCCGACCAGGGCGGCCAGGGAGGCGCGGGTGCGGTCCTCCTCGCCGCGTTCCTCGGCGGTGGCGGGCAGGTCCGCCAGGAGGGGTTCGGTCAGGGCGGCGTGGCGGGCGAGCTTCTCGGCGCGCTTGCGGGCGCGTTCGGCCTCCTCCTCGGTGAGTTCGAGCTGGACGGGGGGCCGGTCGGTGATGCCCTGGCGGACGCGGTGGTCCTCCAGCCAGTCGCGCAGGCGGGCGGTGGAGTGGCAGTCGTCGCGGTTGTAGGCGCCGATGTCGGCGAGCACCCGGGCGGCGCGGTCGTGGTCGCCGTGCTCGGCGGCGCGCAGGTAGGCGGCGTAGGCGTCGATGCTGGAGGTGGCGGTGGTGACGTCGCCGGAGCGGGCGGCGCCCAGGTAGAGGGGTTCGAGGTACTTGATGGAGTAGGAGCGCTGGGACACGCGCAGGCTCTTGCGGACCACCGTGTACAGGTCCACGAGCCGGTTCTCGCGCAGGAGCCGGTTGACCTCCTCCTCGCGGGTGGCGAACTCGGAGCTGAGGTGTTTGAGCCGGTCCACCTCGTAGGAGGCGTAGTGGTAGACGTGGGCGTTCTCGTCGGCGTCGATGCGGGCGCAGGCGAAGTCGACGAAGTCCTCCAGGGCCTTCTTCTCCTGGGCGCGGTCGTGGGCCCAGAAGGTGTGGAAGGTCTCGGCGCCGTGCTCGTCCTCGGTGGTGGCGCCGAACAGGTACTCCAGGCCGCGTCCGCCGTCGCGGGAGTGGTAGGGGTAGCCCTCCATGTCGAAGAACACGTCGCCGGGGCTGGGGGCGGGCAGGGCGGCCAGGCCGTCGGGTGAGAAGACCTCGGCGGTGACGGTGCCCTGGGGGTTGTGGGGGGTGCGCGTGGTGTCCTGGCGGACCTGGAGGGCGGCCTGGGCGCGCAGCTGGTCGAAGGAGCGGCGGGGCAGGGTGGCCGGGCGCTGGTCGTCGCCGGCGCCGGCCAGGGCGTCGATGGTGTCCAGGCCGGCGTCGGTGAGTTTGGCGGCCTGGTCGGTGCGCAGCCCGGCGACCAGGGACAGGTGGCGGGCGGCGGTGCGCCCGCCCGAGCACCAGGCGCCGTAGCCGCAGCCCTCGCAGCCGGGGCGGGGCTCGCCCCAGGTGGGGGCGGGCAGGGCGGGGGGCTGGGCGAGCCGGTCCAGCAGGCGGGTGGTGACGGTGGTGAGGATGGGGGCGAAGTCGGCGGTGTCCAGGGTGTGGGTGTGGCCGTCGCCGGTGAGCAGGTGCATGCGGTGGGGGGTCCGGCCGGTGGCCACGGCGACGGCGTGGGCGTAGGCGGCGAGCTGGACGACGGCGCCGGGGCCGGGGCGGCGGGCGAGCTTGGTGTCCCAGGGCTCGTAGGACCAGGGGTCGGGGGCGGGGTCGCGGCGCTCGCCGGTGGCGGGGTCCAGGTCGGAGCGGATGAGGAAGTCGGCGCGGCCGTGGAAGGCCACGGCCGGGGCGGTGGGGGTGGCCGCGGTCAGGGGGTGGTGGAAGCTGCCCTGGTAGATGACGGGCGCCCCGGCGGCCATGGCCCGGGCGGTGGCGGTGGCGGCGGCCGCGAGGGAGGCGTCGTCGGCGCGGGGCTCCTCGATGCGCACGACCTCGCCGAACAGGGCGGTGAGCCGGTCGAGTTCGGCCTGCTCGTGGACGTGGCCGTGGTGGGCGATGAGGGGATCGACCTTGTCGGGGGCGGGGGCGCCCTCCAGGCGTGCGGCCAGCGCGGTCTTGAGGGCGCTGCGGTGGTCGCACTCCAGGGTGTCGACGAGGTCGGTGGGCGAGACGACCCAGCCGGTGGTGGTGCGGAACAACGCCCCTGCTCCCTGTGTGTCGGTGGTGGGTGGGTGCTGGGGATTGTGCCACGTCGAGGTGACGTGTGGGGTCTCACACGCGCGTGCGACCCGCCGCGGGGTGTCGGGGCGCGTCCGCGCCCGGCCGGGGAGCGGCCCCTTCCGCGGCGGCCCCGCCGGGGCCGGTGACGCGAACGTGACACGGGCCGGGGGAACCGGAGGGGCGCGGGTGGCGTCCTCACCGGTGGTCGGCGCGGATCGGTCACCAGCAGCGGTGTCCGCACCGGCGGCCCGGAAGGAGTGGATCCCCATGGTGTTCCCGCGGAGTCTTGCGGTGATCGGCGCGAACGCGCTGCTGGTGCTGGCGTCCTCGGCCTCGTGCGAGGTGACGTCGGGCAGCGGGGCCAGGTCGGCCACCACCTCCTGCCAGAGCCGGGACTGCGAGGTCACCGTCAGCGGGTCCCAGGGCGCCGGCGACCTGTGGGAGCAGGGGAACACGACGATCGGGTACCGCATCCGCCTGGCCGACGACCAGGAGGCCGACGTGCGGGTGAGCGTGCAGGAGCGGGCGTACCGGGAGTCGGAGGAGGCCGTTCTCGTGCCCGGGGACTCCGCCGAGGTGGGCGGCTACACCGTCACCTACGTCGAGCACACCGGCGGCGCCGCCACGTTCGACTTCACCTGGCAGGACTGAGCCGGCGCCCTCCCGCCGCGGGCGGTGGCGGGGCCGCCCGGCTCGCGGGGGCCGGGCCGGGGCCTCGCGCCCGCTGCGGTGGCGGTCGGGCCGGGGCGGAGACGGGTGCGCCCCTCCCCGGGGTGTCGGGGCGGGGCGCACGGGGTCCGTGTGGAGGGGCCGGCTAGCCGACGACCTGCCACTCGACCTGGCCGACACCGGCCCCGGTGCCGATGATCTGGTCGAAGGCGGCCGTGGACAGGTCCAGGCAGCGGCCGTCGATGTAGGGGCCGCGGTCGTTGATGCGCACGGTCACCGACTTGCCGTTGCTGGGGTTGGTGACCTGGACCTGGGTGTTGAACGGCAGGGTCTTGTGCGCGGCCGTCATGGCGCTGGGGTCGAAGGTCTCGCCGTTGGCGGTGGAGTTGCCCGCAAGGTCGGCGCCGTAGAAGGAGGCCTGGCAGGTGCCGCCGTCGCCGGAGGCCTCGCCTCCCCCGCCGCCGGTGTCGGCCTCGGGCTCCTCGGCCTCCTCCTCTTCCTCGGGTTCCTCCAGGACGTCGGAGGCGTCGGTGCTGGTGCTCTGGGTGGCGGAGGTGACGGCCTCCTGGGCCCGCTGGAGGGCGTCCTCCCCCGCCTGGGGGGCGGCGTCCTCGGCGACCAGGGGGTCGGGGTCGGCCTCGGGGACCCCGGCGGCGTTGGCGGCCGTCTCGGGGTCGGCGCCGGAGGCGATGACGGCCGCGGTGGCGGTCCCTCCCACGAGCAGGGTCAGACCCGTGGCCGAGGCCAGGATCATGGTGCGCTTGCGTCGGCTGCGCTTGGCGGCGACGCGGGGGCCGACGGCGGGGGCGTCGGTGCGGTCGTCTTCGACCGGCGGGGTCTGGGGCTCGTGTTTGCCCACGGCGGAGTCCTTACGAACGGGAACAGGGCGTGGCGGCCCGCTCCTGGTGCGGGGTGTGTGCGACGCCCCGGACGGGTGCGGGAGGGCGTGGCACGGGCGCGGAGCCGGGACCGCCGGTGGCGGTGCACGGGGTCTGGGCGCAGAGCTTAGGGGTAACGCGAGGGTAACGGTACCGGAAAGCGGGGGTTTGTGGAACTTGTCACCCGGTGATGTGGGGTTCGGGCAGTTCGGGGCGCCGGGGCGGGACGCCGTCGGGGAACAGGCGCAGGGCGGGGTCGGGCAGGTGCACCCCGCTGAGCTGGGCGACGGCCTGGGCCAGGGCGGGGTTGTCCAGGTGTCCGCCCACGGCGCGGATCATCGCGGCCAGGGTGGGCAGGGGCGGGGCTCCCAGGGAGGCGACGGCGTAGCGGGTGGCCACGGCGGGGGTGCGCGAGGCGCCCGCCCAGCAGTGCAGCAGGACGCGTTTGCCCTCGGCGCGCAGGGCGGCCACGGTCGCGGCGGCCTCGTCCAGGGTGAAGTGCAGGTTGGCGTTGGCGGTGGGGCGGTCGTGCATCCACACCCGCACCCAGTCGGCGTCGGGCAGGTGGGGGGCGTCCTGGGGGTGGGTGCGGCACAGGGAGACGACCGCGTCCACGCTCTCGGGGTGGTGGCGCAGGTGGTCGAGGTTGCCGAGCAGCACCTGGGGGTCCAGGGGGTGGGGGACGGCGAAGGGCGGCAGGCGGCGGGGCTCCTGGAGCAGGACGGGGTGTTCGGGCCAGGCGCTGGGGTGTGTGCCGCGTACGGCCGTCAGCGCGGCGGTCGTGAGGGCGTGGGGGTCCAGAGTCTCGGACATGCGGCGCAGGGCGTGCAGGGGCACGGCGGAGGCGCCCCACAGGGCTCCGGCCAGGGCGCCGGTGTGCATGGCGGCGTCGTCCCCGGCGGCGGTGTACGCCGACCAGACGGCGTCGACGAGGTGGGCGCACGCGAAGGACCCGCCCGCGGGGTCGTGGGCGGGGCGGGGGGTGCGGGTCAGGGCCCGCCAGGAGGCGCCCAGGGGGTCGTCGGCGGTGGTGTGCTCCAGGGCGGGCGCTGATCCGGGCGGGGTCCCGGTGCGGGCGGTGCTGCGCAGGACCTGCGCCCAGGCCTGTTCTGTGGGGTCCGCGGGCGGGGCGGGGGTGCGCGCGGTGGCGGTCAGCTCGGTCAGCGCGGTCCGGATCAGGCGGGGAAGCCGCGCGGAGGCCTCGGTGAACCCGCGGGTCAGCGCGGCGGGGGCGCCCACCAGCGCGGCGGCCACGGGCGCGCCGAGCATCGCGCCGATGGACCGGTCGGCGGCGGGGTCGTGGAAGTCGGGTGCGGGGGCGGGTACTGCGGACATGGCCGTCCTCGTGGGCGCTGCGGTCTGGTGCGGACTGGTGTCCCAGGGGTGGTCTTCCCGCGGGGGCACGGTGTTGCGCACGGGTTGCCGGTTGTGGCCATCCGGGGTTCGGGGGGTGTACACCGGTGGCAGCGCGGAGGGCTCCTGCGCCGGGTGGGGAACCCGGTGGGCGGCCGGGGCGCGCGGCCGGGAACCCCGGGCCGCGCGGTCCGCCGCGGAGCGGCGGGGGCACCTGCGGAGCGGCGGGGGCGGTGCCCGGCGGGGCGGTCGGGGCCGTTCACCGGCCGGGGACGGTACGGCCGGCGCCCGCCCCCGTCGGCCCCCGGGCCGGGGACGGCGGCGGGCCGCCCCGCACGGGGCCCGCTCAGGCGTGCTGGGGAAGGGCCGCGCGGTGGTAGCGGTCGGCCACGGCGTGGGCGACGGCCGGGTCCGGGCACAGCGGGCGGGCCACCGCGTCGGCTCCGGCCAGGGCGAGCCGGTCGTGGAACAGGCCCGGTGCGAGCAGCCAGCTGGCCACCGCGACGCGGCGGTGGCCCCGGGCGCGCAGGCGGGCGACCTGTTCGGCGACGGTGGGGCGGCCGGTGGCGATGAAGCCGGTCGTGACCTGGGCTCCCAGGCGCCGGGCCAGACCGGCGGCGGCGCGGGACAGTTCGGCTCCGGCGCGCGGGTCGGTGGTTCCGGCGCAGGCCAGCACGACGGCGTCCCCGGGGCGGTACCCGGCCTGGGCCAGGCGGCGCACGGCGGTGTCCAGCACCGCGGGGTGGGCGCCCAGGGCGGGGGTGAGGACGGCGTCGGCGCGCCCGGCCCGCAGGAGCTGGTCGGGGATGTCGGTGCGCACGTGGTAGCCCGAGGCCAGGAAGGCGGGCACGACGACCAGGGGCCCCGGGGTGTCGGCGGCCACCTCGCCGACGGTGGGGGCGAGCACGTCGGCGAAGGCCAGGCGGGTGGGGCGCCGTGTCAGCTCCCCCACGCGCAGGGCCAGGGAGTGGGCCACGGCGGTGCCGTGCGGGTTGCGGGTGCCGTGGACGGCCAGCAGCAGGGTGGGGTGTCTGTTCATGGCTCTCGGGTGTGGGAGTGGAGTGCGTGTGCGGTGGGGCGCGCCGCCGGGCGGCTCAGAGCTCGGGCTCGCAGTCGTGGGTGTCCAGGGCCAGGCGGTAGCCGCGTTTGACGACGGTCTGGATGATCCTGGCGTCGCCCAGCGCGGTGCGCAGGCGCGCCACCGCCGTCTCCACGGCGTGCGCGTCGGCGTCCTCGCCCAGGCAGGTGAGCAGGCGGGTGCGGTCCAGGACCTGGCCGGGGCGGCGGGCGAGTTCGCGCACCAGGCGCATCAGGGTGGGCGAGAGGGTGTGCACGGTGCCGTCGACCAGGACGGCGTGGCCGCGCAGGCGCAGCCGGTGCCCCGCCACGCCCAGGGTGGGAAAGCGCGCGGGCAGCTCCTCGGTGAGCTTGCGGACCTGGGCGCCGATGCGGGCGCGTTCGGGCCACACGGTGGGGATGTCGTGGGCCATGAGGGGGCGGGCGGTGACCGGTCCCACGCACATGGCCAGGACGTCGCCGCGCAGGGCCTCGACCAGGGGGCCGGTGCGGCCGGTGGTGCGGGCGCGGGCCAGCAGGCCGGCGGCGGCGGGGGCGCTGGTGAAGGTGACGGCGTCCACTCCCCCGCAGGTGACGGCCTCGATGAGCCGGTCCAGGGGGGCGACGTTCTCGGGCTGGGTCCACCGGTAGACGGGGACCTCCACGACGTCGGCGCCGGCCAGGCGCAGGGCCGCGGTGAAGTCGGGCAGGGGTTCGCCGTGCAGCTGGATGGCCACGCGCAGGCCCGTGACGCCCTGTTCGAGGAGGTAGTCCAGGACCTCGGCGGAGGACTCCGAGGGCGGGGACCACTCCTCGGTGAGTCCGGCGGCGCGGATGGCGCCCTTGGCCTTGGGGCCGCGGGCCAGCAGGCGCGAGGAGCGCATGCTGGCCAGGAGGGGTTCGACGGTGCCCCAGGTCTCGCACGCCTCGATCCAGCCGCGGAAGCCGATGCCGGTGGTGGCGATGACGACGTCGGCGGGGCGGCGGGCGAGTTCGTCGGAGACCGAGGCCAGGCGCTGGTCGTCGCTGAGCGGGACGATGCGCAGGGCGGGGGCGGCGATGACCTGGGCGCCCTTGCGCTGGAGCAGGGCGCTGAGCTCGTCGGCGCGGCGGGCGGCGGTGACGGCCACGGTGAACCCGGCCAGGGGCGCGGTGGTCGCGGGCGCGTCGGCCTCCGCCCCCGTGCCGCCGGCCCCGCTCGCGCGGTCCTGGTGGGCGCCCGCGGCGGGGGGCGGGGTGTGGGAGGACGGCGCGGACGCGGATGTGCTCAAGGTGACTCCTCTTCGGCGCGGGCGCTGATCTGGACGGTGGCGCCGGTGTCGCGGACGGCCCAGGTGCGCAGGCGCACCTGGGGGTCCTCCAGGCTCTGTCCGGTCAGCAGGGAGAACACATTCTTGAGCATGGGCGAGGCGACGGTGGGCTCGCCACGGCGGTCGCCGACGATGCCGCGCGAGATGACCGCGGCCCCGGTGAAGGGGTCGATGTTGTCGACGGCGAACAGGCGGTTGTCGCGGGTGCGGAACAGGGCTGCCTGGCGGCCGTCGGGCAGCAGGACGGCCACGCCGTCGTCGGCGCCCAGGCGGTGGGCGGGGCAGGCGTCGATCCACAGGGCGGGCGGGGCGTGGGTGGTGGCGGTCATCGGGTGGCCTCCTGCGGGCGGGGGGCGGGCATGCCGAGGTCGAGAGCGGCGCCCGGGACGGGCTGGTCGCGTGTGGTGGTGAAGCTGATGGTGGGGTCGGGTGTGCCGGGGGCGTTGGCGAAGGACTCGAACCGGGCGAGTTTGGCGGGGTCGGCCAGGACGGCGGCCCACTCGTCGGTGTAGGAGTGCACGTGGCGTTCCATGGCGGCCTCGAGTTCCTCGGCGATGCCCAGGGTGTCGTGGACGACGACGTCGCGCACGTGGTCCAGGCCGCCGTCCATGGCCTCGATCCAGGGGGCGGTGCGCTGGAGGCGGTCGGCGGTGCGGATGTAGAACATCAGGAACCGGTCGATGTAGCGGATGAGGGTCTCCTCGTCCAGGTCCGAGGCGAGGAGTTCGGCGTGACGGGGGGTGAAGCCGCCGTTGCCGCCCACGTACAGGTTCCAGCCCTGGTCGGTGGCGATGATCCCGAAGTCCTTGCTGCGGGCCTCGGCGCACTCGCGGGCGCACCCGGAGACGGCGGACTTGAGCTTGTGGGGCGAGCGCAGGCCCCGGTAGCGCTCCTCCAGGCGGATGGCCAGGCCCACCGAGTCCTGGACGCCGTAGCGGCACCAGGTGGTGCCCACGCACGACTTGACGGTGCGCAGGGACTTGCCGTAGGCGTGGCCGGACTCGAACCCGGCCTCGACCAGGCGGGTCCAGATGGCGGGGAGCTGTTCGAGGCGGGCCCCGAACAGGTCGATGCGCTGGCCGCCGGTGATCTTGGTGTAGAGCTGGAAGTCGCGGGCGACCTCCCCGATGACGATGAGCTTGTCGGGGGTGATCTCGCCGCCGGGGATGCGGGGCACGACCGAGTAGGTGCCGTTGCGCTGCATGTTGGCGAGGTAGCGGTCGTTGGTGTCCTGGAGCGTGGCCTGTTCGCCCTCGAGGATGTGCCCGCCCCCCAGGGAGGCCAGGATCGAGGCGACGGCGGGCTTGCAGATGTCGCAGCCCTGGCCGGTCCCGTGGTTCTCGATGAGGGCGGAGAAGGTGGTGGTGCCGGTGGCGCGGACGGTCTCCAGGAGTTCGGCGCGGGACTGGGTGAAGTGCTCGCACAGGGCCTTGGACTGCTCGATGCCCGCCTGGGAGAGGATCTGCTTGAGCATGGGCACGCACGATCCGCAGCTGGTGCCCGCCCGTGTGCACGCCTTGAGGCCGGCGACGTCGCAGGCGCCCTGGGTGTGGACGGCGTCGGTGAGGGCGCCCTTGGTGACGGCGTTGCAGGAGCAGATCTGCGCGGAGTCGGGGAGGGCGTCGGCGCCCAGGGCCGCGCCGCCCTCGGGGGTGATGAGGGTGAGCGGGTCCCCGGGCAGGGGCGAGCCGACCATGGGGCGCAGGGTGGCGTAGGCGGAGGCGTCGCCGACCAGGATGCCGCCCAGGAGGGTGGTGGCGTCGTCGGACAGGACGAGTTTGGCGTAGCGGCCGCCGGCTGCATCGTTGACGACCACGTCCAGGCAGTCGTCGGCGCGGCCGTGGGCGTCGCCGAAGCTGGCCACGTCCACGCCCAGGAGCTTGAGCTTGGTGGAGGTGTCGGCGCCGGTGAAGGTGGCGCCGCCGCCGAGGAGGCGGTCGGCGACGACCTCGGCCATGGCGTTGCCGGGGGCGATGAGCCCGTAGACGGTGCCGCGGTGGGCGGCGGCCTCGCCGATGGCGTGGATGCGGGCGTCGGAGGTGGTGCAGGTGTCGTCGATGACGATGCCGCCGCGTTCGCCGACCCGGAGGCCGGCGGCGCGTGCGAGGTCGTCGCGGGGGCGGATGCCCACGGAGAACACGACCAGGTCGGCGTCCAGGCGGGTGCCGTCGCCCAGGAGGAGGTTGCGGACGCGGCCGTCCGCGCCGGCCTCGACGGCGGTGGAGGCCGCTCCGGTGTGGATGTGCACGCCCAGGTCGGTGACGAGTCTGCGGAGCAGGCCGCCGGCGCCCTCGTCGATCTGGGCGGGCATCAGGTGGGGGGCGAGTTCGACGACGTGGGCCTCCACGCCCAGCAGCCGCAGGGCGTTGGCGGCCTCCAGGCCGAGCAGTCCGCCGCCGATGACCACGCCGGTGCGGGCGTGGCGGGCGGAGGCGGTGATGGCGTCCAGGTCCTCGATGGTGCGGTAGACGTGGCAGCCGGGCAGGTCGTGTCCGGGGACGGGGGGCACGAAGGGGGTGGACCCGGTGGCCAGGACGAGCCGGTCGTAGCCCAGGGTGCGGCCGGAGGCGGTGGTGACGGTGCGGGCGTCGCGGTCCAGGGCGGTGGCGCGCTCGCCGACGTGGACGTCCACGTGGGGTCCGGACAGGTCGCCCAGGGACAGGTCCTGGGCGCTGGCGCCGTCGAAGTAGGAGGAGAGCGCGACGCGGTCGTAGGCGGTGCGGGGCTCCTCGCCCACGACGGTGACGTGCCAGCGGTGGTCGCTGTCGCGGTCGTGGAGGGCCTCGACGAGTCGGTGGCCGACCATGCCGTTGCCGATGACGACGAGTTCTTCCATGGTGCGCGGCTCCTCCTGCTGCGGGGTCGGACGCTTCTCAGGCAACCCGCAGGGTGTTACCCGCGGGTCAGCCTCGTGTGTCGCGGTTGTTTCGATGTGCTGTCACCGCAGGTGGGGAGTGCGTGATTCGGGCCGGGGGCGGAGAAGGGCCAGCCCGGGGCGGGTGCGGGCGGCGCGGGGGCGCGGATGGGTGTTCGGTCACACCGGGCGCCGGAGTGCGGGGCCGGAGTGCGGGGCCGGTGCGTGGACAGCGGTGGCGGGGTCGGCCAGGATGGCCGGTGATGCACACGATCCCTGATCCGCGCCGGGCGCGCGCCCTGTCCTCCCTGTCCTCCCTGTCCGTCGGCGACGCCTTCGGCTCCCAGTTCTTCGTTCCCGCGAACCTGCGCTTCCTGGAGGAGCGCGAGCTGCCCCCGGGGCCCTGGGAGTGGACCGACGACACGGAGATGGCGGCCTCGGTCCACGCCGAGGCGCTCCGGGGCGGGGTGGTGGACCCCGACCGGCTGGCGTCCTCCTTCGCCCGCCACCACGACTTCGACCGGGGGTACGGTCCGGCGACGGGGCGCCTGCTGCGCCTGGTGCGCGAGGGCGGGGACTGGCGGGAGCTGGCCGCGGGGCTGTTCGGGGGGTCGGGTTCCTTCGGCAACGGGGCGGCGATGAGGGTGGCCCCGCTGGGGGCCTGGTTCGCCGGCGACCCGGACGCTGCGGCCGGGCAGGCGGCGGTGACGGCGCGCGTCACCCACACCCACCCCGAGGCGGTGGACGGCGCGGTGGCGGTGGCGGTGGCCGCGTCCCTGGTGGCGGGGGGCGGGGCGGCGGCGCCCGGGCCCCTGTTGGACGGGGTGCTCGAGCGCCTTCCGGCGGGGCGGATGCGCGAGGCGGTGCGCGGTGCGCGCCTGCTGCTGGTGACCGCCGATCCGGTCGGGGCGGCCCGCGCCCTGGGCAACGGTTCGCGGGTCAGCGCCCTGGACACGGTGCCCTTCACCCTGTGGGCGGCGGCGCGGTACCGGTCGGGCTTCGCCTCGGCCATGTGGGCGACCGCCTCCGCCGGGGGTGACGTGGACACCACCTGCGCGATCGTGGGCGGGATCCTGGGCGCGGGCCTGCCGGGCGGCCGGGTGCCCGCGGAGTGGGCCGAGCGCACCGAGCCCCTGCCGGGGTGGGCGCTGGAGGGCTGAGCGCGGGCCCCGTCCCGGAGGGGGCGGGGTCCACCCCCGTTGCCCGAGGAGGGGCGCGGGCCCCGCCCGGGCGGGGCCCACGTGTGCGCGGCGGGCCGGGCGCAGGGCCCCGGGCCGCCGCGGCCGGGAGGGGTTCAGGGGCCGTCCGGACGGGGGTCCCCGGCGCGGTCGTGGCGTGCGCGGGCGGCGCGGATGTCGTCGCGGTGCAGGCTCGCCCAGCGGTCCAGCGCGTTGAGGGGTTCCAGGAGGGTGCGGCCCAGGTCGGTGAGGGCGTAGTCCACGCGGGGCGGGACGGTGGCGTGCGCGGTGCGCTCGACCAGGCCGTCGCGGACCAGGGCGCGCAGCGTCAGGGTGAGCATGCGCTGGCTGATGCCGTCGACGGCGCGGTGGAGCTCGGTGTAGCGGTGGGTGCGCCGCCCCAGCAGGACGATGACGAGCACGCTCCACTTGTCGCCGACCCGGTCCAGGACCTCGCGGACCGGGCAGTCCTCGGGGGCGCGTTCGTCGGTGTGCCCGGTGGAGGGAACACCGGTGTGCGCTCGGGACGTCAATGTGCCTCCTTGTGCCTGGTCCGGGCTCACCTCATACTGACTGATAATGTTGTTACGCACAATAAGTATGTAAGGGGTGTCGTGAGCGTGAGCAGCCCTGAACCGCGGACCGGGCCGCGGGAGGCGGACCGGCCCGCCGAGGAGGAGCTCCCCCTGGAGGCGGTCACCGGACTGGTGTCGCTGGGAACCGAGGACGCGCCGGCGTGCTCGGACGGAACGTGCTGGTGAGTGAGGGGATTGTCCGTGCAGGTCGAGGTGTGGTCCGACATCGTGTGCCCGTGGTGCTACATCGGCAAGAGGCGCTTCGAGACGGCCCTGGAGCAGTTCGAGCACGCCGACCAGGTCGAGGTCCTCTGGCGCAGCTTCCAGCTCGACCCCTCCTACCCCCGGGGACGCGGCGAACCGGTCCGTGACGCCCTGGCCGCGAAGACGGGCGCCTCGCGCGAGCAGGTGCGCGCCATGACCGCGCAGGTGGAGAAGGTCGCCGCGGAGGTGGGGCTGGAGTACGACTTCGAGAACGGCTTCATGGTCAACACCTTCGACGTGCACCGGCTCGTCCACCTGGCGCAGAGCCGGGGGCTGGGCACGAAGGCGCACGAGCGCTTCATGCACGCCCAGCTCGTGGAGGCGAAGGACCTCTCCGACACCGCCACCCTGGTGGAGCTGGCCGTGGAGATCGGCCTGGACGCCGAGGAGGCCCGCCGGGTGCTGGAGGGCGACGACTACGCCGCGGAGGTGCGCGAGGACGGCGCCGCCGCGCAGCGCCTCGGCGGGAGCGGCGTACCGTTCTTCGTGATCGACCGGGCCTTCGGGATCTCGGGCGCACAGCCCGTCGAGGTGTTCGCCTCGGCCCTGGAGAAGGCCTACCGGGCGGCGTCGGCCTAGAGCGCCGGCGGGCGGTCCGGGCGCGCCCCCGGGGCGCCCGCGCCGGAGCGAGCCCGGGACCGGGCCGGTGGAGCGGGCTCCCCCTCAGGGGGGAGCCCGCTCCCGCTCGTGGGGGAGGTGTGCCCGGGGGTGCGCGCGCCAGGGTGGAGGTATCCACTCCGCACCACTCCGGGAGCACGCCATGACCGCCTTGCCACCCCTTCCCGCACCCCCCGCAGATCCGGGGCACGAACGGCACGACCGCGCGACGGCGGTGCCCTGGGCCGCGCTGGCGTGGTCGGCGGCGGCCCTGGCACTGGGCCTGGGCTGGCTGTCGGGGGTGCTGCCCCTGAGCGTGGCCGATGAGGAGGGGTTCGGTTCGCTCTTCGCCGGGCGCGGCGATGCTCTGCCGGTGGTCCTCGTCCTGGCCATGGGCGCGGTGGGCGTCGTGTGCTCCGTGCTGATGCTCCGGGGCGGCGGGCCCCGTGCGGCCCAGGCGGGCGCCTGGGCCCTGGCCGTCCTCGTCCTGCTGGTGTTCGTGGACGGCAACCTGCTGGCCCTGTTCGGCTACACGATGATCATGCCGGTGGTGGGCTGGATCGTGCCCGGCCTGGCCCAGACCTGGGTGACCGCGCTGTTGGCGCCCGACAGCCTCACCGGCCTGTTCTTCATGGCCGGCGTGGGGGTGTGGGTGGTCGCGGCCCTCGCGTGCCGCCGTGCGGGGCGCCGCTCCTGCTCGCTGTGCGGCCGGAGCCCGCGGTGGTCGGCCGCCGTGGAGCGCGGGACCCGGGCGCGGGCGCTGAGGGTGGGTCGGATCGCGGTGGCGGTGGGCGCGGCGACCGCCCTGGTCTATCCGTCCATCAGGATCCCGTGGCTGTTCGGCGTCCCGGTCGGGATGAGCCGGGAGGACTTCGCGGTGCTCTCCGCCGACCCGTTCACGCTGGTCATCGGCGTGGGGTTGGGGTCGGCCGGCATCGTCGGCGCCGTTCTCATGCTGGGGCTGGTCCAGCGCTGGGGCGTGCGGTTCCCCCGGTGGACCGCGGGCCTGGCCGGGCGCCGGGTGCCGGTGCCGCTGGCGGTGGTGCCCGCGACGCTGGTCGCGGTGGCCCTGGTGGCGATGGGCCGCAGCGCCGTCACCGAGTCCTTCGCCGCGGGGGCCGGGTCGATGTTGAGCTCCAGCACCGTGCACGTGCTGGTGTTCTCCTCCATGGGGGTGTGGGGGGCGGCCCTGGGCGTGGCCACCGCCGCCTACCTGGTGCGGCGCCGGTCCGAGTGCGGCCGGTGCCGGCGGGGGCTTCCCGAGGCGGAGCCCCGCGACATCCGGGCCGCGGCGGCCTGAGCGGGGACCGCCCTCCCGGCCCTCTCCCGGAGGCGCCCGCCCGGGGCGGCGCGTGCGGGACCGGCGCCCCTCCCCCGGCGGGGAGGGGCGCCGCCTCGTGTGCGGCGGGAGTGCGGCGCGCGCGTCCGGGCCCGGGCGGGGCGCCGGTCCCGCGGGAGGGGTGCGCGGACCGGTCGCGGCGGTCGTGGTGCCGGGGTCGGCCACCCTCCCAAGCTGGACTTTCTGCTCGAAATGTGGCAAACCGGGTAGAGGTTCCGAAGCAGTTGCCGCCTCGCGAGATTGACCGGGGTCATGCCATGTCGCTCAAACACGGGTCCAACGAGCTGATGACGTCCCTGGTCAGGGCAGGGCACCTCGCCAACTTCGAGGAGCTCCCCTCCCTCGTGGCGGGCAAGGCCGCGGCCGCGGACCTCACCGAGATCCGCATCTACCTCGCCGACCGCCAGCAGCAGGTCCTGCGCGAGGTCACCGGCCGCGGCCTCGACGCCCACCAGGGCGGAGACGACCTGAAGATCGACGGGACCGTCGCCGGCGAGGCCTACATCATGGGCGTGACCGTGCCCGTCGGGGACAGGGGCCGCTACTGGGTGCCGATCCTGGACGGGGCCGAACGCCTGGGCGTGCTCCACGTGGCCTACAAGGGCGACCCCGACCGCTCCGCGATGCGCGACCTGGCCGCGATGGTGAGCCTGCTGATCATCGCCAAGCGCGCCAACAGCGACGCGCACGCCCGCCTGGTGAGGGTCAGCCCCATGTCCGTCTCGGCGGAGATGCAGTGGACCCTGATGCCCCCGGGCACCTTCGCCGACTCCCGGGTGACCATCTCCGCCGCCACCGAGCCCGCCTACGACAACGCCGGGGACTCCTTCGACTACGCCCTGGCCGGGGAGATCGCCCACCTGGCCATGTTCGACGCCATGGGCCACGACACCGCCGCCGGGCTCATCGCGAACCTGGCGGTGGGTGCCTTCCGCAACGAGCGCCGGCGCGGCGTCCCGCTGGAGGAGATCCCCCGGGGCGTGGAGAACACCCTGATCCAGGAGTTCGTCCAGACCCGGTTCGCCACCGCGATCCTGGCGGAGCTCAACCTGAGCACCGGTGAGCTGAGCTGGGTCAACTGCGGCCACCTGCCGCCCGTGCTCATCCGGGGGGAGGAGGTCCGCAACCTGGAGTGCGACCCCTCCCACCCCCTGGGCATGGACCTGGGGGTGCCCGTCGCGGTCTGCCACGAGCAGCTCGAGCCCGGCGACCGCCTGCTCCTGTACACCGACGGCATCATCGAGGCCCGCGACTCCGAGGGCCGGGAGTTCGGCGTGGAGCGGTTCGTGGACTTCGTCATCCGCCACCAGGCCGACAGCCTGCCCGTCCCCGAGACGCTGCGGCGCCTGGTCCACGCGGTCCTGGAGTACCACCACGGGCAGTTCGGCGACGACGCCACCGTCCTCTTCTGCGAGTGGCACGGCTGACCCCCTGGCGCGGCCCCGCGGCCGTTCGCGTTCACCCCGGGCGCCGGGCCACCACCGAGAAGTTCAGCGGGATCCGCGGGGCCCCCTCCGGGAGCCGCCATCCCTGCGGGCACGCCACGAGCCCGGGGAAGGCGGGCCAGTCCATGAACGGGTGCTCCCCGAGCGCCTCGACCACCAGGCCCGCCTCCAGCAGCGCGCCGGTCACCTCCGCCAGGCTGTGGCGCCACTGGTGGTTGACGGTGCTGGTGATGGACTCCGCCGCCCCGTCGGTGTAGGTCTCGGCCTCGTCGTAGGTGTCGGCGCCCCCGCCGCCGAGGTAGTCGCCGGTCACCTGCCAAGGCTCGTAGTCCAGCGCGTTCAGGAGCGGGTGGTCGTCCCTGACCACGAACACCCCGCCCGGCTCCAGCAGGTCGTGGACCGACCGCGCCCACGGGCCCAGCTCGGGAAGCCACGTGACGGCGCCCGTGCCGGTGACGACCACCTCGAACCGCCGGTCGATGGCCTGCGAGGCCGTGCGCGCGTCGCTCTCCACCCAGGTGACGTCCGCGCCGTCGGCGGCGGCGATGCGCCGGGCGTGGGCCAGCGAGTTCGCCGACAGGTCCAGGCCGTGGACGTCCACGGCGCCCAGCCGGACCCAGCACACCGTGTCGGTGCCGATGTGGCACTGCAGGTGCAGCAGCGACCTGCCCGCCACCGTCCCGCCGTCCAGGTGCGGCTCCAGGACCGCGAGGTCGTTGCGCACGACCTCCGAGATGTAGGAGGGGTCGGCGATCAGCCCGTCGACGTCGTACATCGCGGACCGGGCGTGGACGTCGGCCCTCTGGTCCCAGTTCGCGCGGTTGTCGGCGACGGCCCTGTCGTGGTCGCTCATGTCTGCGGACGCCTCGTTCCGTGTGTCGGGGCGCCGGAGCGGATGCCCGCCCGGCCCTTCGGGGCATGGTCTCGGATCGGGGCCGGACGGGGAAGCGGTTTTTCGCGGGGCACGGGGCTCCCTCCGGGAGAGGGGCGGGCCCCTCGGCGGACCGCCTCCGGGGCCGTGCCCTCCCCGCGCCGGGCCCGGCGCGGGGAGGGCGGGGCCCGGGTCAACCGGAGCCGGCGGCGACCCCGCCCCCGTGGTCCCGGCCCGGCGGCGAGGCCAGGTCCCGGCGCGAACGCAGCCCCAGCTTGGCCAGCGCGTTGGCCACATGGGTCTCCACCGTGCGCGGGGACAGGTGCAGCAGGGCCGCGATCTCCCGGTTGGTGCTCCCCCGCCCGGCCAGGGCCGCGATCTCCCCCTCACGCGGGGACAGGCGGGGGTCCCGCGGGCCGCCGCCGTCCGCCGGGGCGGCCACCACCCCGTGCGCGCGCAGCGCACGGCGCACCCGCGCCGCGTCCCAGGCCGCGCCCAGCGCCGTGTACTCCTCCAGCGCTGCCCGCAGCCCCGCCACGCCCTCCTCCTCGGACCGGCCCCCGGAGCGGTCCAGTCTCGTGTGGGCCGCGGCCTCGCGGACCTGGGCGGCGTCGTAGGGGCGCTGCATGGCCCGGTAGGCGGACGCGGTCTCGGCGTACAGGTGCAGCGCCCGGTCCCCCTGGCCGCGGTGCCGGGCCAGGGCGGCCTCGAACCGCCCCAGGGCCGCCGCGGCGGCCGGGGCGCCGGCGCCGCGCAGTCCCGCACGGAAACGGGCGCACAGGTCCTGGGCCTCCGCGCCGCGCCCGGCCGGGACCAGCGCCTCCATACCCGGGACCAGGTCGGCCGCCCACACCCACACGCCCTTGCTCGCCACCAGGGACACCAGGTCCTCCACCCGGGACCACGCCTCCCCGGGGTCGCCCCGGGCGATCGCCAGGCGGGCCAGCAGCCCGGCGGCGAACGCGCGCACGGGAACCGCGTGGTCGGGGTCGGGCGCCGCTGGGTCGTCCCCGGGGGCGGGTTCGAGGAGCGCCAGGTGGGACCGGGCTCCGGCCGGGTCCCCCTGGGCCAGGGCCAGGGCGGAGCGCACCAGGGTCAGCTCGGCGGCGACCGCGTGCAGGTGGGCCAGGCGCGCGGGGCCCAGGTGGCGTTCGGCCTCCTCGTCCAGGCCCGCCCAGTGGCCGCGCTGCCAGTCGAGGATCAGCCGGAGCGCCTGGGCGCTCTCGCGGATGTAGGGCACATCCGAGGCGATCGACCAGGTGGCGGCGTCCGTCAGGTGGTGGTCGGCGCGCTCGTAGTGGCCGAGCATGACCGCGGCGTCGGCCAGGTTGAGCGAGGCGCGGGCGAACTCGCGGCGCCGCAGGAGGGCCTCGGGCGTGGGCCGCACGTGCGGGGAGCCGGGGTCGGGCAGGGCCGCTGTCCAGGCGGCCGGGTCCCCGATCTGGGCGAGCAGGGTGGCCTGGTTGACCGAGACGCTGTGGGCCACGGCCGGGTCCTTGCTGCGGTGGGCGGCCGAGACCGCCTGCTCCATCCACCGGCGGTGGGTGTCCACGGGGTCGGGGGTGCTGCGCGGCACGGCCAGGGCGCACATGGCGCGGGCCGCCAGGTCGGGGCGGGAGGTGAGTTCGGCGGCGGCCCGGACGAGTTCGCTGCGGGCGGTGCGCCCCTGCGCCGCCTGGTTGAGCAGGAGCAGGCCCAGCTCCATGCGCAGCTCGCCCCGGGAGGGTGCGGGCAGGCCGGGGGTGGCCAGGACGTCGCGCAGCAGGGTGATGGTGTGCTGGGCGGAGATCCCGGTCAGGGCGGCCCGTCCCAGTTTGAGGGCGAGGTCGCAGCGGCGCCCGGCGGGCAGGGTGTGGCGGGTCAGGGCGTCGCGCAGCAGGGTGACGGCGGTGGCGTCCTCGCCCTGGGACAGGGCCTGGTCGGCGGCGCGTTCGGCGTGGTCGGTCCACTCCTCCACGAGTCCGGCCTCACGGGCGTGGCGGGCCAGGCGGGCGTGGGGCGGCGCGGGCCCCCGGGACAGGGCGGTCAGGGCGGCCCGGTGCAGGTGGCGGTGCTTGCCCAGGGGAAGGGAGTCGTGGCAGACCCGGCGCAGGAGAGGGGTGCGGACCTCCAGGGCCGCCGGGCCGGCGGGCCGCAGCAGGCCGAGCTGGCAGGCGCGGGAGAGCGCCTTCTCCGCGCGGGAGGGGCCCAGGTCCGCGACACGGGCCAGGACGTCGTCGGCGGCGGGGGCCTCCAGGACGCAGGCGGCGCGCACCAGGTGGCGGGTGTCGCGGTCCAGGGCGTGCAGGCGTTCGAGGAACCAGTCGCGCAGGGTGGGGGGTACGGGCGGCTCCTCCGGGACGGCGGGGCCTGCGCCGGGCCCGGTGGCGGCGCGGGCGCAGGCCAGGTGGTGCAGGGTCTCCACGGCGGCCAGGGCCAGGCCGCCGGTCCAGGCGTGCAGGCGTTCGGCGTCCTCGGCGGTGACCCCGGCTCCGGACCCGTCCGGTGCCGGGGGCGGGGCGGCGGTCTCGGCGGCCGGGTCGGCGGGTGCTGTGCGCGGATCGGTCGCTCCGCAGGGGGCGGCGTCCAGGAGCCGGGAGGCCAGGGCGAACAGGTCGCGGGGGTTCAGAGGGGCCAGGGCGAGTTCGTGGTGCGGGGTGCCCGGCGGGGTGCGGGCGGCCAGCGCGTGGACGGGGAAGGCCCGGGGCAGTTCCTCGGGTCTGTAGGTCAGTACCAGGCACAGGTGGGCGGGAAGGCGCGGCGCCAGGTAGTACAGCAGGTCCCGGGTGGCCGGGTCGATGGCGTGCACGTCCTCCAGGACGAGCACCGTCGGGCCCAGGGAGTCCAGGAGCTCGGTGAGGGCCCGGTAGGTGCGGTGGTGCTCGGCCGCCGGCGAACCGGTGGGCGGGGGCGGCGGAGGCAGCCGCTCGGCGTGCTCGGGCATGAGGGGGTGCAGGGCGCCGCACAGCGGGCTGAGCCCGCCGGGGATCGCCGCCCGGCGCAGGGCCTCGATGACGGGGGCGAAGGGGAAGGGTTCGTCCCGGGAGGGGCAGTACCCGGTCAGGACCGTGGCGTCCACGGCTCCGGGGAGCTCCCGGACCAGGCGGGTCTTACCCGATCCGGCGGCCCCGGACAGCAGGACCAGGGACCCGGGGACCGCCGCGGTGCGCAGCTGTTGTCGTTCCTTCTCACGGCCGACGAGCGGGGGGAAGCACACCTACCGACGGTATAGCGGCAGAAGGCGGCGGAGAAGGGGTTCGGGTCGCACACTCAGGTGTTGATGCGCCGGAAACACAGGACACCGTGCCCGGGCGCCCCGCAGGGCGACAACGGCCCCGGCCGCACGCGTCCGCAGGGGCGCGCGACCACCGGTTCCGGGCATACAATCCGCCCAGAGGATCGCGACAACAGGAAAACCGGGGTACGAAATGGCGGACATGGTGTACGCGGTCGTCCCGGTGGCCGCCACAGTGTTGACGGGCCTGTTCGCGGGGCTGTTCTTCGGGTTCTCGATCGCCGTCATGCCCGGCCTGGGCCGGGCGGGCGACCGCGCCATGATCGAGTCGATGCAGGGCATCAACGTCGCCATCCTCAACCCGCTCTTCGCCGCTGTGTTCATCGGCGCCCCGGTGGGGGCGCTGGCCTCGGTGGTGCTCCACACCAGTGCGGCCGAGACCGCTTCCGCGGTCTGGTTCGGCGGGGCGCTCGCCTGCCTGCTGGCGGCCCTGGGCATCACCTTCGGGGTCAACGTCCCGCGCAACAACGCCCTGGACCAGGCCGGCCCCGCCGAGCGGATCGCCGACCCGGCGGCGGTGCGCGGCGCCTTCGAGCCGGTGTGGGTGCGCTGGAACCACCTGCGCTCCCTCGCCTCCGCGGCGGCCCTGGTCTGCGCCGTCGTGGCCCTGACCGTGCGCTGACGGCCCGGGGGCGCGGAGCCGGTGCGGCCGGGGTCTACTGTTGCCTCCCATGACCCGCACCGAGATCGACATCACGGGGGAGCTCGTCCGCGGCCTGCTGCGTGAACAGCACCCCGACCTGGCCGACCTGCCCCTGAGCCTCGGGGCGCGTGGCTGGGACAACCAGCTGTGGCGGCTGGGCGACGATCTCGCCGTCCGGCTGCCGTGGGCGACGGAGGCCGCCGACGCGCTGCTGCACAAGGAGTACGCCTGGCTGCCCTTCCTCGCTCCGCGCCTCCCCCTCCCGGTCCCCGTCCCCCAGCGCCTCGGCGAGCCCTCCCAGCGGTTCCCGCGGCCCTGGATCGTCACCACCTGGGTACCGGGCACGCCGGCCGACCGCGCTCCCGCCACGCGCGCCGGGGCCGCGGCCGACGGCCTGGCCGCCTTCCTCACGGCCCTGCACCGGCCGGCCCCCGTGGGGGCGCCCGTCGGCCGCGACCGCGGGGGGCCGCTGGCCGGGGCCGCCGAGCAGTTCGCCGAGCAGCTCGAGACGGCCACCGCGCTGGGGCTGGTCCCCGACCCGGACGCGGTCCGCGCCGTCTGGGAGGACGCCGTCGCCGCTCCCGGCTGGGCAGGCCCGGCGCTGTGGCTGCACGCCGATCTGCATCCGGCCAACGTCCTCACCGAGAACGGCGCCTTCTGCGGGGTGGTCGACTTCGGGGACCTGTGCGCGGGCGATCCGGCCTACGACCTCGCCGCCGCCTGGACCCTGCTGCCGGACGGCGCCGCCGACCGCTTCCACGACGCCTACGGCCCGGGCGCGGACGCCGCGACCCTGCGCCGTGCCCGTGGTTGCGCGGTGATGCGCGCCCTCGTCGGGCTCCTCGTCGGCGACGCCGGCGAGCACGGGCGCCCCGGCGGCAAGGCCGACTGGGGTCCGCCCGCCCGCGCAGCCCTGCGGCGCCTCACCGCCCCGGCCCGTCCGCAGCCCTGATCGCGGGGCCCGGCGCCCCGGTGCGACCGCCGCACGGCTGCGTCCGGGCCGTCTTCGTCGACTCCGCCGCCCGCCCCGTACAACACCACGGTCTACCGGCCCGCACCAAGGCCCCTTCGTCCGGCCTCATGCCGGACGAAGGGGCCTTTTCTGCGTTCCGGGGCTCAGCCGGAGATGCGCGCCACGACCCTGGCGTACCTCTCCGCCTGCTCGTCGGTGTACGCCCACATGGTCGGCGCCGTCGTCCCGATCGGGGAGATCCTCCAGATCGCCCCGGCCCCGTGGGCGCCGGGTGGCAGGCTGGTGAAGACCACGTCGGGATGACGCTGGAAGAGTTCGTGCTGGGTAGCCATGGCCGTCACGGTAGCCGGATCCGCCGCCTCGTAGACCCCCTCCTGCGGTACACGTGCGCGAAGTGCGAGGAGTGGAATCCCAGGGGCGGCCCGCACTGGTAGGAGCATGTACCGGGGGTCAGAACCAGGTGATGCGGTGGGCCGCGCGCCGCGCCGCCTGGCCCGCCTGGAGGTTCGCCCTGCGGTTGCTTCCCCAGTGCGTCGCCCCGGCTCTGGTGGTGTTCCTGTTCCTCGTCGCTCCCGCGCTTCAGGACAACAGCTACGTCCCGGTGGACGTCTTCTGGCTGTTCCCCGCACTCGCGGTCCTGGTGGGAGCCCTCGGAGTCGTGGGAGCAGGGCTCACCACCGCGCGGGCGGCGGCGCGGATCCGCGCCGGGGCGACAGGGCGCCGGTAGGTGCGCGGCTACGCCGCGCCTTATCCCCTTCGAAGGGTCTGGTGGGAGGCCATCGCCCCTGTCGGGGGTCGAGGAGGATCGCTCCAGGATGTGGCGGTAGGCCCTCGCCTGTTCACCGGTCGGCGGTGAGCGCCTCCAGGGCGCGGGACGCCCGGAGCCGCGCAGGGCGAGGAAGGCGTCCACGGCTGCGAGCCGCTTGTTGACGGTGGCCGCGCCCAGGTGGGTGGCCGAGGCGAGGCGGTCGGTGAACGCGGCGAGCTCGGCCTCGAGGTCGTCGGGAAGGTCGGGGGTGCGGCGGGGCCGCCCGGTCCGTGTGTTCACAGAAGTGCGGCCCCGACCGGGCTCACCCTCGGCCGGAGCCGGGCACCCGCACGTGCGCGCACCGGCCCGTGTCCGCGTCCACCTGCCACCCGGCGGCGCGCAGCGCGTCCGCATAGGCGCCGATCTCCTCGGTGAACCACCCCCCGTCCTCCCGCTGCGAGCGCCGGGCCTGGCCGTGGTACACGTACAGGAGCCGCCCGCGCGGCTCCACGTAGAAGCCCCGGGGCTCCCCCACCGCCGTCCAGTCCACCGGCGCGTGCCCTGCCGCCTGCAACACGGCCACCGCCCGGAGCACCTCGGGGGGCGAGCCCTCCCACGCCGGTGTCCCCTGCCCGCCCCACCACTCCCTGCCCGGTGCCTCCACGGGCGCGGCCTCGCCCCGTGCCCGCCGCGCCAGGGCCGCGTCCAGCCCGGCGCGGGAGGCCAGGACCCCGCGCTGGATGCCGTACTCGTTCCCGGAGCGGTGCGCCAGCCCCTGGGACTCGCGCTCCTCCAGGTAGTCCAGGTGCTCGCGCAGCGCGGCCAGACCCGCCTGCGTGATGCGGAAGGCGTAGCCGCGGCTGGGGGGATCGCACGCGGCGAGGAGCCCGGCGTCGATCAGCCACTCCCGGCGCCGCCGGTCGCCGACGGAGGTGCGGTAGGCGAGGATGTGCGGTCTGGCGCCCAGGTCGTAGAGGTCGACGAAGCGGGCCGGGGTGAGGCGGCCGGGCATGGGGGTCTCCATCGTGTCGGGGTCGGTGGTGGGGCCTGCGCCCGGGGGACGGCGGAGGCGGCCACCGCCACCTTGGCCCGTCCCTCCGACAGTCCGCACCCGGCCCCGGCGGTTCGGGAGGTCGGGGCTGTGCGGCCATGGTCGCAGGGTGTCCCGTGGAGCGCGGCACGGGGCGCCGGCGTGCTGACCGGCCTCCGGGAAGGCCGCACCGACCTCGCCGGGCAGACCTCCCACAGCCGCCCCGGCAGCGTTGCCCGGGGCGGCGCACACGGTCCGGCGCGGCTGGCCGGGGGGCGTGTGGGCCCCTCGCTCCGGCGCCGGAACGAGGGACCTCCCTCCGGCCCGTGCCCCGGGCCCTGCCGGGCGCCGCCGACCGTGCCGCCCGCCGTCGGCGCCGACGCCGGAGGTCCCCTCCTGCCGCCCGGACGTCCCCGATCACACCGCCTGAATGCCGCCGTCCACGGGCAGGATCGCCCCCGTCACGTAGGAGGCGCGGTCGCTGAGGAGCCAGGCGGCCGCCTGGGCGATCTCCTCGGGGTCGGCCGCGCGGCGCAGCGGGGTGCGGGCGCTGAGGTGGTCGATGATGCCCGGCGACCTCTCGTCCCAGCCGTACATCATCTCGGTCAGCGTGGTGCCGGGGGCGATGGCGTTGACGCGGATGCCCTCCGGCCCGTAGGTGGCCGCCGCCGATTCGGTGAGGCTGTTGAGCGCCCGCTTCGTCGCACCGTAGGAGGGCAGCGCGGGGTTGCCCCTCAGGCTGCCGACGGAGGAGGTGTTGACGATGGCGCCGGTGCCGGAGGTGGCCCGGATGGCGCCCACCTGGGCGACCATGGCAGCCCAGGGGCCCCTGAGGTTCACGGCGTAGACGTGGTCGAAGTCGGCCTCGGTCGCCTGGTCCATGGGGCCGGGCGGCACGGCGGTCGCGCCGTTGTTGAAGGCGACGTCGAGGCGGCCGTACAGGGCCACGGCGCGGTCGACGGCGCCGCGGATGCTGTCGCTGTCGGCCAGGTCGCACACCGCGTGGTCGGCGGTTCCGCCCGCGGCCCTGATCTCCTCGGTCACCGCCTTCAGCTGTTCTTCGGTCCGGGCCGCGAGCAGGACCCTGGCGCCCTCCCGGGCGAACAGGCGGGCCGCGGCGGCGCCGATGCCGCGGCCGGCCCCGGTGACGAGGGCGACCTTGCCGGCCAGGAGGCCCGTGGCGGCGTGGGTGGGGGTGTCGGTGGTCTGTGCAGTGTTCATGGAGGTGAGCCTGGCGCGGACCGCGCGGCCGATCCAGGCACCGGCGGTACCTGGCTACCGCCCCCGGCCTGCGTGCACACTGGGGGCGTGGACAGAAGAGAGCTGGCCGGATTCCTGCGCGGCAGGCGTGAGCGCATCGCCCCTGCCGACGTGGGGCTGCCCGTCGGTCCGCGCCGCCGCACGCCGGGACTGCGTCGCGAGGAGGTGGCGCAGCTGGCGTACATCTCGACCGAGTACTACACGCGCCTGGAGCAGGCCCGCGGTCCGCGCCCCTCGCGCGAGGTGCTCTCGGGCCTCGCCCGGGCCCTGCGCCTGTCGGACGCCGAACGGGACCACCTGCACCACCTCGCCGGCGCGCCGCCCGGGCCGCCGGTCGGCCCCTCGCGCGAGGTGCGGCAGAGCATTCTCGACCTGCTGGGGCGCCTGCCGCAGGCCGCGGCGATCGTGCTGTCCGCGACCTACGAGGTGATCGCCTGGAACGACCTGGCGGCCGCCCTCCTGGGGGACTTCTCCGCCCTGCCCCGGCACGAGCGCAACCTCGTGCGCCACGCCTTCCTCGCACCGCGCTCGGACAAGCGGCTGCACGACCCCGCCGAGGCGGAGGCGTTCGCGCGCGCCGCGGCCGGGCACCTGAGGGCGGCCGCCGCCCGCTACCCCGACGACCCCGAGGTGGCCGCGCTGGTGGGCGACCTCCTCTCCGGCAGCGCGGAGTTCGCCCGGCTCTGGGCCGACCACGACGTGCGCACCGGGCCCGGCCTGCGCAAGACCCTCCGGCACCCGCTGTTGGGCGCCCTCACCCTCAACTGCGACGTCCTGGACATCGCCGACCGGGACCAGCGGGTCGTGATCTACACGGCCGACCCCGGCTCCCCGGCGGAGGAGGCGCTGCGCCTGCTGTCGGTGGTCGGCACGCAGCGCATGGACGTGCCGGGCTGAGGCGGGCCGGTGCTTCGGGGCCCGGCCCGGACCGGCGGACGCAGCCCCGCCGACCGGGGCTCCCGGCCCCGGGGTCAGGCGACCGGGGCGGGGGCCTGGGCGCCCATCCCCGACAGCAGCGCGTTGACGTCGCGCACGCACCCGCCGCACCCGGTGGTGGCCCGCGTGGTCTCGGCGATGGCCTCGCGGGTGCGCGCCCCGTCCAGCCAGGCCTGCTCGATGTCGGTGCGGGTGACCGCGTTGCAGCGGCACACCGGCGCCTCCGCGACCGAGCCCTGCCCCTCGGGGGCGGCGGTCGGCAGTCCCTGCAGCAGGGCCAGCCGGTCGGCGGGCACCGGGGCGCCGGTGTCGAAGAGCTGGGACAGCGTCGCCGCGGCCTCGGGGAACCCCAGGAGCACCGCGCCCACCACCTTCTCCTCGCACACCGACAGCTTGGCGTAGCGCCCGCCGTAGGGGTCGCTGATGGTGACCGTCTCCAGCCCCTCGGCGTCGTCGGCCTCGTGCACCCTGCCGAACGCGGTCAGCTCGATGCCCTCGGCCTTGAGCCGGGTCAGCGGCCGGGCCCCGGTGTAGAGGGCGTTCGGCGCCGTTCCGGTGAGCCGCCGGGCCAGGACGCCCGCCTGCTCCCAGCCGGGCTGGACCAGGCCCGCGCCGCCGCCCGGGTGCTGGGCGCAGTCGCCGATGGCGTGCACGCGGGCGTCGGAGGTGGACAGGGCGTCGTCCACCAGGATGCCGTGCTCGACCTCGATCCCCGCGTCCGCGGCCAGTTCGGTGTTGCCGCGCACCCCGGCGGTGACCACCAGGGCGTCGCCGGGCAGGATCCGGCCGTCGTCCAGTTCCAGGCCGGTTCCCGGGATCCACCGGGAGGCCACCCGCCAGGAGTGCACGGCCACTCCCAGGGCGGAGTAGCGGTCGGCCAGGATCCGGGCGGCGGGCTGGTCGATCTGGCGGCGCATGATCCAGGGCGAGGACTCCACCACCGACACCCGGGCGCCGCGTCCCACCAGGCCGCGGGCGGCCTCCAGGCCCAGGACCCCGCCGCCCAGCACCACCACGGGCGCCCCGGGCCGGGCCAGGGCCAGCAGGCGGTGGCAGTCGGCCAGGTCGCGCAGGGCGGTCACCCCCTCCCCCGGCGCCCCGTCCGGCGCGGTCGCCCCGGTGATCGGCGGGAAGGCGGCGCGCGCGCCGGTGGCCAGGACCAGTTCGTCGTAGGCCAGGTGGCTGCCGTCGTCCAGGGCGACGGTGCGCCGCTCGGTGTCCAGGGCGGTGGCCGTGACGCCGGTGCGCACGGTGACCCCCGGGGTGTCGGGGACGGGGAGCCGGATCTGGTCGGCGCTGTAGTCGCCCGCGACGATCCCCGACAGCAGGACCCGGTTGTAGGCGGCGTGGGGCTCGGTGCCGACCACGCTCACGTGGACGCGCTCGCCCCGGGGGTCCAGGCGCGCCACCTCCTCGGCGAAGCGGGCTCCGACCATGCCGTTGCCGACGACGACGATCTGACGCGGGGACGCGCCCTGCACGGTGCTCAACTTCTGCCTCCTGGTGTGGGGTGTGCGTTCCCGGGCTGCGTCGGCCGGGTGGACGGGTGCGGTGCGGGGCGGGCGGCGGCGCCCGCGGCGGACGGGATCAGGGCTCGGGTTCCAGGCGCACGGCGCTGACCTTGAACTCGGGCATGCGGCTGGTGGGGTCCAGGGCCGGGTTGGTGAGGTTGTTCGCGGACTGGTCCCCGGCGTAGTGGAAGGGCAGGAACACGGTGTCCAGGCGCGCGGTGGGCGACAGGCGCACCCGGGCGCGGGTGCGGCCGCGCCGGGAGGTGACGCGGGCCCAGTCCCCCGCGGCCAGTCCGGCGCGGGCGGCCGTGTCCGGGTGCACCTCCACGTACGCCTCCGGTTCGGCCCGCCCCAGCTCGGGGACGCGGCGGGTCTGGGCGCCGGACTGGTAGTGGCCCATGAGCCGCCCCGTCGTGGCGACCAGCGGGTAGTCGGCGTCGGTGGCCTCGGCCGGGGGCCGGTGGGACACCGCGAGGAACCGGGCGCGGCCGTCGGGGTGGGCGAAGGAGTCCAGGAACAGGCGGGGCGTGGGCGCGGCGTCCGCGCGCACCGGCCAGTACAGGGCCTCGCCGGAGTCGAGCCGTGCGGGGGTGACCCCGGAGTAGTCGGCGGCGCCCCCCGCGGAGGCGCGGCCCAGCTCGGCCAGGACGGTGTCGGGGTCGGTGGCGAAGCGCTCGGGGGGCTGGCCCAGCCGCACGGCCAGGTCGGAGAGCACCTGGAGGTCGGTGCGCACCCCGGGGGGAGGCTCGGCGGCCCGGTTGCGGCGCAGGACGCGCCCCTCCAGGTTGGTCATGGTCCCCGACTCCTCCGCCCACTGGGCGACGGGAAGGACGACGTCGGACATCGCGGCGGTCTCCGACAGGACGAAGTCGGCGGTGACCAGGAGGTCCAGTGCGGCCAGGCGGGAGCGCACGCGTCCGCTGTCGGGGGCGGAGACCGCCGGGTTGGAGCCGAACAGCAGCATGGCGCGCGGCCCCCCGTCGGCGCCCAGGGCGTCCAGGAGCTCGAAGGCGGAGCGGCCCGGCCCGGGCAGGGTGTCGGGGTCCACGCCCCACACGCCGGCGACGTGGGCGCGGGCGGCGGGGTCGTCGATCCGGCGGTAGCCGGGGAGCTGGTCGGCCTTCTGGCCGTGCTCGCGCCCGCCCTGGCCGTTGCCCTGCCCGGTGATGCACCCGTAGCCGGAGCCGGTGCGGCCGGGCAGGCCCAGGGCGAGGGAGAGGTTGATCCACGCCGAGACGGTGTCGGTGCCCTTGGCGTGCTGCTCGGTGCCGCGTCCGGTCAGGACGTAGGCGGAGCGGTTGCGCGCGGCGGCGCCGAGCAGGTCGGCGGCGGCCCTGATGTGCGCGGCGGGCACACCGGTGACCTGTTCGGTGTGCTCGGGCCACCAGGCGGCGGCGTGCTCCCAGGCGGCCTCGAAGCCGGTGGTGCGGGAGGCGACGAACTCCTCGTCCACCCATCCCCCGACGCGTACGGCGTGGAGCAGGCCCAGGGCCAGGGCCAGGTCGGTGCCGGGGCGGGGCGCCAGGTGCAGGCCGCCGTTGTCGAGGGCGACCTGGGCGGTGGCCGAGCGGCGCGGGTCGACGACCAGGAGGGCGGGCGCGGACAGGTGGCCCATCATCGGCGGCATGGTCTCGGCGGGGTTGGCCCCGGCCAGCAGGACCGCCTCGGCCCCGCCGACGTCGGAGAGGGGGAAGGGCATACCCCGGTCCAGGCCGAAGGCCCGCATACCCCCGGCCGCGGCCGAGGACATGCAGAACCGGCCGTTGTAGTCGATCTGGGAGGTGCCCAGGGCCAGGCGCGCGAACTTGCCCAGGGTGTAGGACTTCTCGTTGGTGAGCCCGCCGCTGCCGAACACCGAGACGGTGTCGGGGCCGGACTCGGCGGCCAGGGCCAGCAGGCGCTCGGCCACGTGGTCCAGGGCGGTGTCCCAGTCCGTCTCCACCAGGTCCGAGTCGCGGTCCTTGCGCATCAGGGGGCGGGTGAGGCGGTCGGGGACGGTGAGGACCTCGGCGGAGGTCCACCCCTTGCGGCACAGTCCGCCACGGTTGGTGGGGAAGGGGGCCGGGCGGGCGGCCAGGCGCCCGTCCGGCCCGGGCTCCAGGCGCATGGCGCACTGCAGCGCGCAGTAGGGGCAGTGGGTGGTGGTCATCGCGTGGTGGTCTCCGCCGCGTCGGCCGCCGGTGCGGCGGTTTCGGCGGTCCGGGCGCCCTCGGGGGCGCGGGCGGGCTTGCGCAGGTAGACGGCCCAGGTGACCAGCGCGCACAGCAGGTAGAAGGCGCCGAAGGCCAGGAAGGCGGGCGCGGTCGACCCGGTGGCGGCGAACGACTCGCGGAAGGTCACGTTGATGGCGACCCCGCCCAGCGCGCCCACGGCGCCGATCAGTCCGAGCATGGAGGAGGAGACGCGCTTGGTCCGGGCCAGGGCCTCCTCGCGGGGCTCGCCCGCGGCGATGGCGTCCTCCGCCTTGGCGGCGTAGATGGACGGGATCATCTTGTAGGTGGAGCCGTTGCCCAGGCCGGTCAGGACGAACATGACCGCGAACGCGCCGATGAACAGGCCCAGCTGGGAGGCCTGAACAGCCAGGACCAGCACGGCGGCGCAGGCGGTCATGGCGGCGAAGACCCACAGGGTGACGCGGGCGCCGCCCAGGGAGTCGGCCATGCGCCCACCGACCGGGCGGATGAGGGAGCCGATGACGGGCCCCAGGACGGCGATCCCGGCGGACTGGACGGGGGCCAGGCCGAACTGGGCCTGGAGCAGGAGCCCGAAGGCGAACCCCGTGCCGATGAACGACCCGAAGGTGCCGATGTAGAGCAGCGACATGATCCAGAAGTGGCGGTCGCGCGTGGCCGAGAGCTGCGCGGGGATGTCGCTGCGCACGTTGACCAGGTTGTTCATGGACCGCCACGCCCACCAGGCGGCGAGGAGGATCAGCGGGGCGTAGAAGAGGGGGACCAGCTGCCCGGCGGAGGTGGTGAACAGGGCGATGACGGCCAGGCCCACGAGCTGGACGGTGGCGACCCCGATGTTGCCGCCGCCGGCGTTCAGGCCCAGCGCCCACCCCTTCTCCCGCTCGGGGAAGTAGGAGTTGATGTTGGCCATGGAGGAGGAGAAGTTGCCGCCGCCCAGGCCGGCGGTGGCGGCCAGGGCCAGCATCAGCCAGAAGGGGGTGTCGGGGTTCTGGACGAGGAAGAACGCCGCGCCCGTGGGGATCAGGAGCAGCGCCGTGGAGACGATGGTCCAGTTGCGGCCGCCGAAGATCGGCACGGCCAGGGTGTAGGGCACGCGCAGGATCGCGCCGACCAGGGTGACCGCCGACAGGAGCAGGAACTTCTGCTCGGGTGTGGTGGAGAAGCCGTGTTCGGGGAGCATGAACAGCACGAGCACCGACCAGATGCTCCACACGGAGAACCCGATGTGCTCGGAGGCGATGGAGGCCCACAGGTTGCGGCGGGCCACGGGACGGCCCTCGCTGTTCCAGAACCCCTCGTCCTCGGGGTCCCAGCGGGAGATCCAGCTCTTACCGGTGCGCTGGGCGCGCTGGCCAGACGTCACGACCGGGCCTTCCTTTTCGACGGCAGATGGCGGGTTCGACGGATACCGATGAAACCGAAGGTAGGAAGCCCGCGTTGCCTGGACGTGTCGGGCCGTAACACGCGGGAAACAGTCGGCTCACCCGGGCGCCGCGCGGGCGGTGAGGCCGACGTCCTCGCAGGTGGGGGTCGTGGCCTCGGTGCGGAGGTGTGGCGGGGGACACGTCGGGCCGGTCAGTCCTTCTTGTCGTCGCCCCCGGCGTCCGTGTCGCCGTCGGTCTCCTCGCCCTCGTCCCGGTCCTCGTTCTCGGCGCCGTCGTCCTCGGGCTCGTCGCCGCCGCCGGTGAACGAGCCGAGGGCGACGCCGACGGCCAGGCCGATGCCGATGCCCAGGGCCAGGTTGTCCATGACCAGACCGAAGGCGGCGCCGAGGGAGAGCCCCAGGGCCAGGCCGATGCCGATGTTGTTCTTCGTGCTCATGCGTTCCTCGTGTCCGGTGGCGGCCGGGGCCGTGTTGTCCGCACACGCCCCGTGATTCCCAGGCGTCACAAAGGTAGCGTGGTCGGCGTTCTCGGCCCACTCGGAGACGAAAAGGGGGGTACCCGCCCCGGTCCCCGTCCAGTGGTCGATCGCCGCGAGGCGGACACGGGGCCGCCCGCCCCGGGCCGGGGCGGGCGGGGAGTCTCCCGGCGGAGGGCGTCAGTCGAGCGGTGCGACGACGTGCTTGCGGGCGCTGTCGTAGATGATCTGGCTGCGGAAGCTCGTCACCTCCCGACGCTGGGTGAGCCGGTCGATGAGGAAGCTGTGCAGGGTGTCCAGCGAGGGCACCGACACGTGCACGAGGAAGTCCTGTTCGCCGGCCACCACGTAGACCGCCAGTACCTCGGGCAGGGCGAACATCGCCGCCTTGAACCCCTCGATGACCTGGCGGCTGGGCGGGCGCAGCTGCACCGACACGAACGCCTCCACCGGCCTGTTGAGCGCGGCCGGGTCGATGTCGGCGTGGTAGCCGCGGACGACCCCGCGCCGGTGCAGCAGCCGGACCCGTTCCAGGCAGGTGGAGGGGGCCACGCCGAGTTTCTGGGCGAGGGAGCGGTTGGTCTGCCGCGCATCCTGCTGGAGTTCGCGCACGATCGCCGAATCTAGTTCGTCCATGCCCTCCAGCCTAGAAGCCGTGACGAATAGTGTTCGGAACCAGCCCCCAACCCGCGTGCTTATGGCTAGTTTCTGGACCGCTGGAACGTCATATGAACGGGGAAATCATGACCATGGACACCAAGCTCGTCATCATCCTGCGCGAGGACCTGCCTCCCGCGATCGCCGCCAACGCCGGCGTGGTGCTCGGGCTGGCGCTGGGCGGACGCCTGGAGAACTCCGTGGCCGCCGACACCAAGGACGCGGACGGCGGGGTGCACGCCGGGCTCAACCCCCACCCGGTGCCGACGCTGGTCGCCTCCGGCGAGCGGCTGCGCGAGATCAAGGCCGGGGCGGACGAGCAGGACCTGACCGTGGTGGGGTTCAACGAGGTGGCCCGCCGGTCCCGCGACTACGGCGCGTACATGGACGCGCTCGCCGCCACCCCGGCGAGTGACCTGGAATACGTGGGCGTGGCGCTCCACGGCCCCCGCGCCGCGGTCAACAAGCTCACCCGGCAGCTGCCCCTCATGCGCTGAGGCCGGGGCGCGCACCCGGCGGCCGACCCGCGCCGGGCGGGCCGTGGTGGGACACCCGGCCACTCGTGTGGCACGGTGGCACTGTGAGATCCCTGGTGGAAGTCCTCGACCCCTCCACGGCCCCGCACGACGACCTGGCCGCGTGGGCCTCGGTCTACGCCGACGGGCAGAGCGAGGTGTCCGGCAGCGCTCCCGAACCGGAGGCCCTGGTCCGGCAGCTGCTCCGGACACCGGCCGGGGAGGCGTGGCGCTGGTCGGCCCGGGCAGCGCCGGGCGATCCGGTCCAGGGGGTGGCGGAGCTGCGCCGCCAGCCGCACGACGTGAGGCTCGGCTTCCTGCGCCTCTTCGTCGACCGGGCGGCGCGCCGCCGGGGGCTGGGACGGGCCCTGCGGGAGGCGGCCGCCGCCGAGGCGCGCTCCCTGGGCGTGGTGGGACTCCAGAGCACGGTGCTGGCCGGGCCCCCGGGTGAGCCCTTCGCCCACAGCAGCCCCTACCTGCGCACCCTGCTGCGCCTGGAGCTCCAGAGGCAGTACCTGGACGAGGAGACCCTGCGGCGCTGCTGGGGCGTCGCCTCCAGGCCCAGACCCGGGTACCGGCTCACCCACTGGCTGGACCAGGCCCCCGACGCCCTGGCGGCGTCCTTCGGCCGGGTGCTGGACCACGTGCTCGACGCCCCCGGGGCGATCCTCCAGACGGGTGCGCGCAGCTGGGGCGCGGACCAGGTGCGCGAGTGGGAGCGCCGGATGACCGACGACGGTTCGCGCCTGGTGGTGGGGGCGGCGCTGGACCGCACCACCGACGAGGTGGTCGCCGCCACGGTGAGCACGGTGACGCGGGGCCCGGTGGCCGACCAGCACGACACGGCCGTCCTGCCCGGGCACCGGCGCCGGGGCCTGGCCAGCCGGGTCAAGGCCACCCAGGCACTGCGCGTCCACGACCTGTTCCCGCACGTGGAGGCCATGGCGGTGACCATCAACCGGGAGAACGCCCCGATGCTCGCGGTCAACCGCTCCCTGGGCTATCGGAGGGTCAGCGAGCGGCTGCTCGTGGAGGAGGCGCTGGTCCACGAGGGGTGAGGAGCGGTCGCGGCGCGGCCGGGTTCCGGGGGCCGGGGTCTTGTCGGCTCAGTCGCGGTAGCGCGCCGTGAGCGCCTCCAGCTCCTCCAGGGAGGCCACACGTTCGACCTCGGCCCCGGTGAGCTGGTTGATCATGTGCCGGTAGCCGTGCGCCTGCTCCCTGGTGGGAAGGCCCCCCGCGTGGACGAACGGCAGCCCCAGCTCCATGCCGCACACCGCCCGCGGCTGCACCCGGTGGGGGCGGCTCGCCACCGACCAGGCCACCCGGACGGCGTGCTCGTTGCCCGGCGGGACCCCGGGGCGGTCGACCTCGCGGGCCGCGTAGCGGAACCCGTCGGCCAGATCGCAGGGGGCGCAGCCGCGCTCGCCCGCCCCCAGGCTCTCGCCGCAGTCCTCGCAGGTCAGACGGTCGAGCGCGGCGTCGACCACGCGCCAGTCGAACTGGTCGGGGCCCTCGGCCACCAGCCGGGCCAGGTCCTGTTCCTCCGGACTGCCCGGCTCGGCGCCCCAGACCGCGCACACCCGCGACCAGGCCCTGTCGACCTCCGCGCCGATCAGCTCCATGGCCTCGGCCAGTTCCCGGCTGCGCCACCGCCGGCGCGTGCTCCCCATACGGGCACGCTAACCCGGACCCCTCCGGGGCGCGAGGGGATTTGCGCCCTCGCACGGGGAACCGTGCGGGATGCTGGTGTCTCCTATCCGCAGGGGTTTCCCGCCCCTGTCACGTGAAAGGCGGCGCACAGTGGAGTTCGACCCGGCGATGTTGGCCGACGAGGGGTCCAAGGTCCTCGTGCAGGAGATGACCCGGACCGGCTGGGAGCTGGTGAAGGGCGGTTTCGCCCGGGTGTTCGGCCGCGGCGAGGCCGACGAGGCGACCCTCGCCGAGCTGGAGACCTCGCGCGAGGAGGTCCTGGAGGAGGACGAGGAGCTGACCGAGAGCGTGCGGGGGATGTGGAAGGTGCGGCTGCGCCAGCGCCTGAAGAACGACCCCGAGGCCGTCGCGGAGCTGCGCGCCCTCCTGGACGAGATCGCGCCCGAGCCGGAGAGCCGGGGCGGCGTCACCAACATCCACCACGGCGACGTCCGTGACCAGGGCATCCTCATCCAGGCCGGGAGCATCGAGGGAGGCGTCCACCGCCACACCTACCAGGGCGACCACGTGGACATGCGCGGCGCGAAGGCCGGCGGCGACGTGATCGGGACCCAGCACAACGACGGAAACCGCCGCCGGAAGAGCTGACCACGTGGGCAGGAAGAAGAAAAAATCCCCCAAGAAGTCCGGCTCGCGCGTCGACATGCGCGAGCCGGTGTCCCGGCGGGACGCCATCGGGGTGCAGAACAACTACGCCGCGCCCGAGGGCTCGGCGCCCTGCTGAGCCGTGCGGTCGAACGCCTGGGGACCGAGAACGACCCCTCCTTGCACGGCAGGGCCGCCCGGGCCTTGGCGGAGGTGTGGGCGGCCCTCGGGTGACCGGTCAGCGCCAGGTGACGACTCCTCCGAAGGGGTACTGTGAGCCGTTTCGAGACGGGCATCCATCCGATTCGTCGGACGGAGGTCGTGGCACTACTCGATCGGGAACAGCCGCCCGTCGTCCGTGTGGTGTTGGACGAGTCCGTGCTGCGCAGACAGGTGGGTTCCTCGCGAATCATGAGTGCTCAGCTGCAAGCACTGGCTGCGGCTGCCACACGTGATCGTGTGGACATCCGGATCCTCTCCTACGAGGAATCGGCCGAGTTCATCACGACCCTCAGCAAGGAACTCAGGTGAGCGACGAGAATCCGCAGGCCTCCACTCCATCAGAATTGGAGAGGGCTGCTTGGCGCATCAGTAGCTTCAGTGAAAGCGGTGGCGGAAGCTGTGTCGAGGTCGGTCCGCTGAACGACGGGACGGGCCGGGTCGCGGTCCGCCACAGCCACTTCCCCGACGGTGCGACGATCCTCTACACCCGCCAGGAGTGGGAGGCCTTCACCCGGGGCGTCCGCGCCGGAGAGTTCGACTTCCCCGAGTAGGTCCGTGGCTCCGGCCGGCCCCCTCAGACCCGAACCCCGTCAGACCTCGTGGCCGTCGAGGGAGCAGGCGTACAGGTACAGGAGCGCGTTCATGGACGTGCCGCCGACCAGCTTGCGCTCCCGGACGAGTGCGGGGACCCGGTCCAGGGCGACCCACTCGACGCGCTCCGCCTCCCAGGTGTCGGTGGGCTCCCCCACGTGTTCGGCCCCGTCGGCGACGAACACGTGGTGCTCGCTGTCCATCAGCCCGTGGGAGGGCTGGGCGTACACCAGCGGCCGCAGCGGGCCGGGCCGCCACCCCGTCTCCTCCTCGACCTCGCGGGCCGCGGCCGACTCGGGGCTCTCCCCCTCGTGCAGGCCTCCCATGGGGATCTCGTAGGTCCAGGTGTCGGTGATGAACCGGTGCCGCCACAGGAGCAGCACGTTGCCGTTCCCGTCCCGCACCACCGCCCCGGCCCCGCCCGGGGTGCGGATCAGCCGGTGGCCGAACCGCTTCCCGCCGGGCAGCTCGACGTCGGCGACGCGGACGTCGAGCCACGGGTCGGTGTAGAGGGGCTTCTCCGAGTGGACGGTCCAGCGCACGAGTGCTCTCCCGGTGAACGAGGGTGGTGGCCGCCGACGGCGACGCCGTGGGTGTACCCGTGTGGGGCGGCGCTCACCCGGCCCGGGTGCGGCGCGGCCGTCGGTCCCCGGGGCCAGCGGTGTCAGGCAAGGCCCGCCCAGGGGTCCTCGCGCCGCCACAGGGTGGGGAAGTGCAGGGAGACCCCCTGTTCGGCGGCGAGTCCGCCGAGGACGCGCATGGTGGTGTCCAGGTCGTCCGCGGGCCGGGGCAGCGCGCGCAGGGGTTTGTCGAGCGGTCGGAAGAAGTCGTCCCAGTGGATGAGGACGGCCCGGCGCGCCCCCACCGCCCCGACCGTCTCCCGCCAATAGGTCCGGATGTAGTCGTCGTCCCGGCTGCCGAGCTGCCCCACGCCGAGGTAGGCCACATCGGCGGAGTACCCGGCCAGGGCGCCCGGCACGAACCCCGCGCTCCCCTGGATCAGCGCGGACGCGCCGCCGGTGTGCCGCAGCAGGAGGGACCAGGCCTCGCCGCAGCGGTACGCGGAGACCCGGACCGGCGGTGTGACGGGCGCGTCGATCTCCCCGGGGAAGCGGTCGGGCGGGCAGTGGCGGGACTCGACCGGGGTCAGGGTGAACGGGCCGTACACCAGGGGTTCGCCCGGCACGGCGCGGACGATCCTGTCCTCGGGCAGGCCGCCGCCGCGCCCGATGTTGGCGGTGGACGCGCCGCCGACCAGTCGGGCCCCGGTCCGCAGGGCGACCGCCGCCGAGTCCATGGCGTGGTCGAAGTGGGTGTGCACGGGGACCAGGGCCTCGAGCGAGGTCACCCCGGCCCGCGCCAGGGCGGCATCGATCCGTGCGGGGTCGGGGGCGATGCGCCGCAGGCCCACGGAGGTCAGCGACGGACGGGAGAAGAACCCGTCGGTCATGACGGCCGAGTCCCCGTCTCGCACGAGGAGCGTGGAGACCCCCAGGAAGGTGACCGAGGGGCCGGGGCCCGCTCCGGCTTCCGGGAGGTCGAAGAGGCCGGTGCGGCGGGAGAGGTCGGGGCGACCGAGGCGGACCTTCATGGGGCGGAGTCTAACCAGGGCCCCTCCGGTCGGAGCGGCGCGGGAAGCCCTCCGGGCCGGCGTCGTCGCCGGGAAGTGCCGGGGACCGCCGGTGAACCGGCGGTCCCCGGCCGGCGGGCACGGGATCCGGCGGCCGGCCCTCCCCCGCGGTCCGCGGGTCCGGCCCGGCGGACAATGGGGACGTGCTCATTCGACGACTGCGCCACACGGCCCTCCTGGAACACGTCAACATCGTCCTGATCGCGGCGGTGACCCTCGGCGTCCTGGGCATGCCCGCGAGCCCCGCCAACCTGGCCGGGCTCGGCCTGGTCGCGCTGCTGCTGTTGGAGGGCGGAGCCTACTGGTGGCTCAAGGTGCACCAGCTCAGGGTCCGCGCGCCCCGCCCTGCCGGGATCGGCGTCTTCCGGACGCTGGGCCGCCTCAACCTCGCGCTGTTCGCCCTGGGCGGTGCCGTCATCGCCGGAGCCCTGGCCACCGGCGCGTCCGGCGCGCACGTGTGGCCGGGGGCAGCCCTGTGGGGGTTCGCTGTGCTGGAGCACGTCAACTACTTCCACCTCCAGCTCTCCCACCAGTGCCGGGCCGACCTGGCCCGGCTCCGACGCACCCGGCGCCTGCACCCCTCACCGCTGGCCCGTGACCTGCGCGGCCACCGTGCTCGGACGCCCGCCCCTCGGTAGCCGGGGCGACCGCGCGAACGGTGGCCGCCGCCCTGGCTCCCCCAGGCCGGGGCGGTCGTCAGGACGGACCGGCCACTTCACCTCGGCCCTGCCTCCGGTCTTCTCCACGAACGCCTAGACGCCTGCTGGCCCCACTACCTCTCGCTGCCGCGTTCCGACGGCCCTCCTTTACAGTGGGTCTTCGTGCTTTACGGAAGATCTGTGGAAATCGGCGCGCTCGACGAAGTGATCGCCAGGGCCGGCCACGGCTGCGGCGGGGCGCTGGTGCTCCGGGGCGAGGCCGGCGTCGGCAAGACCGCCCTGCTCGACGCAGCGGCCGAGCGGATCGAAGGGATGGGGGTGCTGCGGACCGGCGGCGTCGAGTCCGAGTCCGATCTGGCGTTCGCGGCGCTGCACCAGCTGCTGTGGCCGGTGACCGGATTGCTCGACGCGCTGCCCGGGCCGCAACGCGACGCCGTGCGAGCGGCCTTGGGGCACGCCTCCGGCGGCACGGGCGACCGCTTCCTCCTGGGCGCCGGCGTGCTGTCGTTGCTGGTGGAAGCGGCGGGCCCGGAGGGCCTGGTCTGCGTGGTCGACGACTTCCAATGGATCGACCGTGCGTCGGCCGACGCGCTGCTGTTCGCCGCCAGGCGGCTGGGCACCGAACGGATCGCGATGTTGTTCGCCGTCCGCGGTGACGCCCCCGTCAAGGGCGTGCCGTCGACGGTGGACGTGGGCGGCCTGCCCGAGGACGCTGCGGCCGAGTTGCTGGAGTCCCGGCACGGGCTGCCGGCCGCCCCGGTGCGACGGGAACTGATCAAGCTGACCGGCGCGAACCCCCTGGCCCTGGTCGAGATCGCCGCCCGGCTGACGCCCGCGCAGCTCGCCGACCGCGAACCGCTGCCCGACCCGCTGCCCGGCGGCGCCCGGCTCTACGGCGACCGGGTGGCCGGGTTGTCCTCCCCCGCCCGGCTGGTCGCCCTGATCGCCGCCCTCGAGACCGACCTCGAGGTGGTCCTGCGCGCCGCCGAACAGCTGGCGGACAGGGAGTCGGGGACCGCGGCGACGGCCTTCGCCGAGCTGGAGGAGTGCGGGCTGGCCGGGGTGTCGGGCGCCGGCGTGCGCTTCCGTCACCCGCTCATGCGATCCGCGGTCCACGAGGCGGCCGCCCCGGCCGAGGTCCGCCGCGTGCACGCCGCCCTGGCGGAGCTGACCGCGGGCGACCGCAGGGCCTGGCACCTGGCCGGAGCCGCTCTGGGCCAGGCCGAGCCGGTTGCCGTCGCGCTGGCGGAGGTCGCCGGGCGGGCTCGCGACCGTGGCGGGTACGGCGCCGCCGCCTCCGCCCTGACCAGGGCCGCCGAGCTGACCCCCGAACCACGCGCCCGCGCCGTCCGGCTCAAGGACGCCGCCGTTTCGGCCTGGCTCGCCGGTCGGCCGGGACAGGCCGAGTCGCTGCTGGCAGAGGCACGCGAAGGGGCCGGCGGCGACAGCGCGCTCGCGATGGAGATCACCCGGCTCCGCGGTCGGTTCGAGCTGAACTCGGGCAACGCCGCCGAGGCCGTGCGGATCCTGGCGGCGGGCGACAGCCTGGACATGCTGGCCGACGCCGTGGAAGCGGCCTCCCACGTCGGCGACACGGCCGCCGTCGTCGAGCTCGGCCGACGGGCGACGGCGCACCCCGAGGGGTTCCTGCGGGACACGGTGGCCGGTATCGGGCTGACCCTGGACGGCGACGCCGCCGGACCGGGACTGCTGCGGCGGGCACTGGCTCGGGCCGACGAGCTGGACGACGCGGTGGGCTGCCTCTGGGCGACGGCCGCGGCCAGCGCTCTGGGAGAGTCGGACCTGGCGACCGGGATGGCCGAGCGGGCCGGGCGAGTGGCCAGGGTGTCGGGGATGGCCGGACAACTTCCCGTCGTGCTGGGGTTCGTGGCGACCGCCGACCGCCTCGCGGGGCGGCTCGCGCACAGCCGGGCCGTCTCCGAGGAGGGCCTGGCGCTGGCGCGGGAGGCAGGGTACGAGAACACGGTGGCCGCGCACCTGGCCAATCTGGCGGTGCTGGCGGCTCTGCGCGGCGAGGAGGAATCCTGCGAACGGCAGGCCCGTGAGGCGCTGGCCATCGCCCTGCCGCACCGGGTGGGGCTGAGCGCGGGGGTGGCCTCCTACGCGCAGGCGATGCTCGAGTTGTGCCTGGGCCGCTACGCGTCGGCGCGCGACCGCTTCCGGGTCCTCGCGGTGGCGGGGCCGGGCACGGGACATCCGACCGTGGCCTGGCGGACCATGCCTGACCTGATCGAGGCCGCGGTGGGCGCGGGCGACGAGACCGGTGCCCGAGCCGCGCTCTCGGCCTACGAGCGGTCGACCGAGCACGCCGTGACGCCGGAGTCGCGCGCGCTGCTGGCCCGCTGCCGGGGGTTGGCCGAAGCGGACGAGGAGGCTTTCGGGGAGGCGCTGCGGCTGCACACCAACCCGTTCGAGGCGGCCAGGACGGCGCTGCTGCTGGGCGAGCGCCTGCGCCGCGCGCAGCAGCCGGGCCGGGCGCGAGCGCACCTGCGGACGGCGTGGGAGGTGTTCGAGCAGGCCGGCGCCCGGCCATGGGCGCGGCGCGCACAGGAGGAGCTGCGGGCGGCGGGCGAGTACGGCGGCGCCCCGTCCCCCGGCGTGCTCGACGCGCTGACCCCGCAGGAACTGCGCATCGCGGGCCTGGTCGCCGACGGGTTGTCGAGCAAGCAGATCGCCGCCCGGCTCTTCCTGAGTCCTCGTACGGTCGAGTACCACCTGTACAAGATCTATCCGAAGCTGGGCATCGGCTCCCGTACGGATCTGGCGCGGCTGGTAGTTCTACGGAAGGCCCCCGTGGCCGGGGACGACATGCTGTGAGGCATGCAGAACGTGACCATCTGGAGTGAGGGGTTCGGCGCCGAGACGGACGCGCCGATCCTGTTGATCATGGGTTCGATGTCGCAGGGCATCCTGTGGCCGGACGAGTTCGTCGGCCGCCTGGCCGCCGGAGGCCGCCGGGTGATCCGGTACGACCACCGTGACACCGGCATGTCGGGCACCGTCGACTTCGCGACCGCGCCGTACACCTGGGAGGACATCAAGAACGACGTCTACCGCGTGCTGGCGGCCCACGGCCTGGAGAGCGCCCACCTGGTGGGCCATTCAGCGGGCGGGCTGCTCAGTCAGCTCATCGCCGTGGAGGCGCCGGAGCGGGTGCGGTCGCTGACCGTCATCGCCTCCTCGCCGCTCGGCGGCGGCGAGAGCCAGGTGCTCGTGCGGGCGCTGACCGGTCAGCCGCAGTCCGAGGGCAGCCTGCCGGCGCCGGAGCCGGAGTTCGTGGAATTCTTCCGCACGCTGATGGCCTCCCCGCCCGCCCAGGACCGCCGCACCCTGATCGACGGCATGATCGCCGAGCAGCGTGTGCTGCACGGCACCGGACTGCCGTTCGACGAGGACGCGGCGCGCCGGCTTCAGGAACGCGTCTACGACCGGGCGCGCGACCTGTCGGCGGCGGCCAACCACCGGCTGGCCGCGGGGGCCGACCCCGACTTCGAGCCGGTGGACGCGCTGCACCGGGTGCAGGCGCCCACGCTGGTCGTCGAGGGCAGCCACGAGCCGGTCAAACCGGGTCACGGCGCGTTCATCGCCGAGCAGATCCCGGGGGCCCGACTGATGACAGTGGCGGGCATGGGGCACACGCTGCCACTGGAGACCCACCAGGAACTGGCCGACGCGATCCTCACGCACACGGCCGGGTGAGGAAGTCTGTTGCAGAACCCCTGCGTCCCCGCCATCGAAGTGGCGGACCTGACTCAGCGCTTCAGCACCGCGCTCGCCGTCGACCGGCTCAGCCTGAGCATCCCGCCGGGGATGTTCTACGGCATCGTGGGGCCAAACGGCGCCGGTAGGACCACCATCCTGACGGCTGTGTGCGGGCTGCGCCGTCCGACCGCGGGCACAATCAGGGTCGCCGGTCATGATCTGCGCACCGCGAGGGAGGCCGCGCTCGCGCAGCTCGGCGTCATGATGGACGGGTTGTCCTTGCCGAGCGACTGACCGCCGCCGAGATCCTGCGCTACAGCGCGGGGCTGCGCGGCCTGGACGACGGCTGGCGGGCACGGGCGGGCGACCTGCTGGAGATCCTCGGACTCGACGCGGTTCCACGCACGCTGATCGTGGAGTACTCCACAGGTATGCGCAAGAAGATCGGTCTTGCTCTGGCACTGCTGCACCGGCCCCGGGTACTCGTACTGGACGAGCCGTTCGAGGCGATCGACCCGGTCTCTGCCCGCTCCATCGAGCATGTGCTCAAGCAGTACGTCGACGCCGGCGGCACGGTGGTCCTGTCGAGCCACATCATGGACTTCGTCGAGCGCAATTGCCGGCGGGTCGCGGTGGTGGTCGGTGGCCGGGTGCTGGTCGAGGGGCCGGTGGAGCGAGTGGCCGGGGACTCGACACTGAACGAGCGGTTCGTCGAGCTGGTGGGCGCAGATCCGGTGCGCCCGCTGGAATGGCTGTCATGACGCGCGCCTTGTTCGCGCTCAAGCTGCGCCTGTTCCGCGACGGCCCGCACGACGAGCGCGTTTTCAGCCTGGTCACCGGACTGATTCTGGCCGCCCTGGTGATCGCGGGCGCGTCCTCGGCCACCCATGGCGTGATCCACGAGGGCTGGATCGCCGTGGCGCTCACGGTGTGGGGCGGTATGTGGCTGTTCGGGCCGCTGGCCCAGCCCCGCCATGAGCCGTCGGTCATCTCCCACGAGTGGTTGCGCGGATATCCGCTCCGGCCGTGGCGGCTGGCGCGGGCGCTCTCGTGGACCGAACTGCTGGGCGTCGGCCCGCTGGTCACGCTGGCGTGCCTGTCGTCGCTGGTGGTGCTGGCCGCGCCGGGCGGCGCGGCGGCGGTGGTGGTCGCCATGGCTGCGGTGGCCGCGTTCGTGTGTCGTCGACGAACGCGTCACCAGCCGCGTACGGGAGGTGGGAAGACCGGGACGGGCCTGCAGAGGCGGAATCCGACCGGCCGACCGGGGGCACTCGGCGGACCGCCTTCGGACGACCGGGCCCGGGGCCGCACCGGACTGTGCGGCTTCCGGACGGTTCCCCGGCGTGTTCAGCTCCCGTCCGCGCCGCGGCGGGCGGCGTTGGCGGCGAAGGCGTCGCGCAGGTAGACGCTCAGCCCCTGGCCGTGGGCGTCGACGGTGGCGGTGAACCGCTCGTCGTCCGCGTACAGCTGCCCCAGCCCTCGATGGGTCTCCACGGTGCAGTCGTAGAACCAGCGGGTGATGTGGGCGCGGTGCCGCTCGGCCAGGTCGGCGGCGGCCTCGCTGTCGGCGGGCACCCCCTCGTCCATGGCGCGGGCCAGGGCCCGGTAGACCTCGGCGGCCTCGGCCTGGCTCCGCAGCCAGTCGTCCCTGGTGTAGCGGCCGACGTCGCGCAGAGACCGGTCGAACGCCTCGGGGTTGCAGGCGCCCCAGCGTTCGCGGGCCTCCTCGGCGCGGGCGTCGACGTCGAAGTCCCCGAAGAGTTCGAGGCGTTCGCCGGGGGTGAGATCGAGTTGCATGGTGTCGGCCTCCATCAGGCGTTCCAGCCCCCGCGCCATGGTGCGCAGGCGGTCGATGCGCTCGGTCACCAGCGCGTGCTGCCGGACCAGGTGGTCGCGGGTGTCGGCGGCGGGGTCGTCGAGGAGCTCGGCGATCCGCTCCAGACCGAAGCCCAGTTCCCGGTAGGTGAGGATCTGCCGGAGCCGCTCCAGGTCCCGCTCGCTGTAGCTGCGGTAGCCGGACGCGGTGCGTTCGGCGGGGACGAGGAGCCCGATGGTGTCGTAGTGGTGCAGGGTGCGGACGGTCTGCCCGCTGATCCGGGCGGCCTCGCCGACGGTGTGGCCCATGGTGTTTCCTGTTCCGTCGCTGGTGGTGACGTGTCCACGACGTTAGGGGTTGACGCGGCGTGAGGGTCAAGCCCTTTCCCTGGGAGGAGAGGCCCGGGAGAAGGGGCCCGGGAGGGCGGCCCGGGCACACGCAGCGCGGCTACCCGCCGGTAACCTTGGGGGATGAGCCTTGACGACACCACCGAGGGCTTCCAGTTCGACCGGGACACCCGCGTCGAGAAGCGGAGCGACGGCGAGTTCACCGCCACCCTCACCGACGGGTGGACCACCTTCACCTCCCACCCCAACGGCGGCTACGTCCTGGGCACGGCGCTCAACGCGCTGGCCCAGGGGATGAGCCAGCCCGACCCCCTCGTGGTCTCCGCGTTCTTCCTGCGCCCCGCCGCCCCGGGCAGGGCCGAGATCCGCACCGAGACCATCCGCGAGGGCCGCCGCACCGCCACCGGCCAGGTCGTCCTGGAGCAGGGCGGCAAGGAGGTCCTGCGCGCCACGGCCACCTACGGCGACCTGACCGCGGAGGGACGCGTCCTGCACCTGGAGGGGCCGCCGCCGCTCCCCGCGCCGGAGGAGTGCCCGGTGCCCGCGGAGTTCGACGCGCCCGAGGGCCTGACCATCGCCCACAGCGTCGAGTACCGCTACCCCGCGCGCCCCGGATGGCTGGACGGGAAGAAGGACGGGCGCCCGCACGTCGAGTTCTGGATGCGCTTCGCCGACGGGCGCCCCGCCGACGTCCACTCCCTGCCGGCCATGGTGGACTTCGCCGTCCCGGCGGTGCTGGAGATCGGCGAGTTCAGCACCATCACCGTCGAGCTGAGCGTGCACGTGCGCGCCCGCCCCGCCCCCGGCTGGCTCGCCTGCCGGGTGTTCACCAAGCACGTCTCCGGGGGCCTGCACGAGGAGGACATGGAGATCTGGGACAGCGAGGGCGCCCTCGTCGCCCAGGCCCGCCAGCTCGCCATGCTCCTCTGAGGGGTCGGGACCCGCGGGTCGGGGGCCGGCGCCACGAGCCGGCCCCCCGATCCGGCCCGCCCCGGAATCCCGTGCGGGGGCGCGGGTTCCGCGGCCCGGAACCGGTTCTGGGAGCGCGACAATGCACCCATAATTGGGCTCCGTGATCATAGACAAGGCGATCTACCACGCCGGTCGGCGGCAGGACATCGACGGCGACATCAGCGACGCCTTCGACGAGGCCCGCCGTGACCAGGACGACTGCTTCGTGTGGATCGGGCTCCACGAGCCCACCCCGGAGGAGTTCGCCCTCATCGAGGAGGAGCTCTCCCTCCACCCCCTGGCGGTCGAGGACGCCCTCACCGCCCACCAGCGTCCCAAACTGGAGCGCTACGACGACACCGTCTTCGTCGTGGTCAAGACGCTGGCCTACCACGAGGACACCTCCGACGTGGAGGTCGGCGAGGCCATGCTGTTCGTCGGCGCCGACTTCGTGGTCAGCGTCAGGCACGGCACGGGGAACCCCCTGGGCAGGGTCCGCGCACGCCTGGAGGCCGACCCCGAGCTGCTGTCCGCGGGACCCGCCGCCGTGCTGTACGGCGTGTGCGACGAGGTCGTCGACCACTACGGCACGGTGGTCCACAAGATCGAGTCCGACATCATCGAACTGGAGCGGGCGGTCTTCCAGCCGCGCGGCGGCGACGTCACCGAGGACATCCACCACCTCAAACGCGAGGTCCTGGAGTTCCGGAGCGCCGAGAGCCCGCTCATCCCGGTCCTGGAGGAGGTCTCCAAGGGGCGGATCCCCCGGTTCGAGGAGACCAAGGAGTACTTCCGCGACGTTCTGGACCACCTGCTGCGGGTGGACGACCAGGTGGACGACCACAACGAACTGCTCACCAGTGCGCTCACCGCGCACCTGGCCCTCCTGGGCAAGCAGCAGAACGAGGACGTCCGCAAGATCTCCTCCTGGGCGGCCGTCATCGCGATCCCCACCATGATCGCGGGGTTCTACGGGATGAACTTCGACCACATGCCCGAGCTGCACTGGCTCTTCGGCTACCCCATCATCATGGGCGTGATGGTCGGGGCCTCGGCGCTGGCGTACCGCCAGCTCCGCAAGAACGGCTGGCTGTAGGGGACGGCGCGCGCGGCCGGGGGCGCTCCTCCGCCGGAGCGGGGCTCCGGCGGGCGTCCCCGGCCGCGCGCGCTTCCGCCGGGGAGAGGGGGCGGTCCCCGTGAGGGCCGCCCCGGCCCTCCCCCGCCGGGCCCGCCGTGCGGCCGTGCGTTCAGACCACCGCGCGGAAGTGGGTGGTCAGCCGGTGGTCCTCCTCCAGGACGTGGAAGGCCACGCCGGGCGGCTGGTCGCGGTTGAAGGCGGGCTCGCCCTCCCACGGCATGCGCAGGGTCCACGTCACCCCGGGCGCCAGCAGCAGGGGCCGTCCGGCGAAGGTCGTCGCCCCGCCGGTGTGCGCGTGCCCGACCAGGATTCCGGCCACCCGGGGGTGGGCGGCCAGGAGCCCGGCGAGGTCGTCGGCGTTGTCCAGGCGCATGGAGTCGGGCAGCGGGTGGTGGACGCGCACCGGCGGGTGGTGCAGGGCCAGCAGTGCGGGGGTGTCGCCGGGCAGCTCGTTCAGCGTGTCGTTGATCCAGACCAGGGTGGCCGCGTCGAGGTGGCCGCCGTCCTCGCCGGGGACCGTGGAGTCGCAGGCCAGCACGGCCGCGCCCGCCACGTGGTGCACCCGGTTGACGGGTTCGCCCGATCCGGGCTCCCCCAGCAGCACCTCGCGGTAGGCCGCGCGGTCGTCGTGGTTGCCCGGGCAGCTGAGCACCGGGAAGGGCAGGTCCAGCAGGCCGGCCGCCTCCGCGTACTCCTCGCGTGCGCCGTGGTCGGCGATGTCGCCGCTGACCAGGAGGGCGTCGGGGGCCTGGGAGAGTCCGCGCAGGTAGTCCACCGTCCGGGTGGCGCGCTCGGTGGCGCGGTCGGTCCCGTCCAGGTGCAGGTCACTGATGTGGGCGAGCAGAACCGTCATGGTCGTCCTCTCGCGGGCACGTTCCCGCCCCGCACTTCTAACGGATAAGTTAGCCTTAAGCGTTAGAACGTTAGCTCGTGGGCAAGGCGACGGGCAAACGGGACGAGGACGGGGAACCCATGCAACGCCATCTGGCGCTCGAACTGGCCAGCACGATCCGCCACGACGGCTCGGGGGGCGTCGCGGACGACCTGGACACCGTCCCGGACACCGCGCGGTGGCTGGCGTCGGTGGCGGACCTCCTGCCCGGAGCGCCGGTCCTGGACCCCGGGGCCGGCGAGGACCTGCGGGACCAGGTCCTGGCGCTGCGCGGCGCCGTCAGGGCGCTGCTCGCCCGGGCCGTGCGCCCGGGGCCGCCCAGTCCGGCCGATGCCCACCGGCTCCTGCCCGCCGAGCAGGCCCTGGAGCGGCTCAACTCCGCGGCCGCCAGGGAGCCCGTCGTGCCGCGGCTGCGCTGGGACGAGGGCGACGTGCCGGTGGTCGAACTCCGGTCCGGCGGCGGAGCCTCCGACACACGGGTGGTGGCGGCGCTGGCCCGCGCCGCCATCGCCCTCCTGCACGGTCCCGACCGGGAGCGGCTGCGGGCCTGCACCGCGCCGCGCTGCGTGCGCTACTTCGTGCAGGCCCACGGCCGCCAGCAGTGGTGCGGGACCGCTTGCGGCAACCGGGCCAGGGCCGCCCGCCACTACGAGCGCCAGGTCCTGGCCCGCTCCGCGGCCCGGCCGCTCCGGAGCGTCGTGGAGTCCTAGCCGTCGCTGGGCGGGTCGACCGGGTGCGGTGGCCGGGGCCGGGCGGCCGACCCCCGGGGAGCGCTCGTGGGGCCGCGTCCCGCGGGTCCGCCCACGGGGAGCCCGCGGCCCGCCCGCACCCGGTCGGGGGAGCCGGGGCGGTGCGGTCCCCCGGGCCCCTGCCCCGCTCCCCGTGGCCTCCCTGGCGAGGCGGCCCCGGGTCGGACGCGTCGGCCGCGCGACGCCCCCGGTTTCAGGCCCGTGCGAGCGCGCGCCCGGCGTCACGGGCGGCGTCCAGGGCCTCGGCGCGCTGCTGCGCGGCCATCTCCCTCAGCCCCTCCATCGCCGGCGTCGTGGCGGCGAGGGTGAGCTCGCACTTGACCAGGGTCAGCTCGGCCTGCCAGATGTCGCCCACGACGCGCTCCAGGTAGGGCGTGGAGTGGTCCCAGCCCTCCCGGGGCGTGCCCGGTCCGTAGCCGCCGCCGAGGGTGGTGACCAGCAGGGCCGGGGTGCCCTTGAGCAGCGGGGTGGTGGCGCCCACGCCCGCGATCACCAGGTCCGACCAGGCCTTGAAGTGCTGGGAGACGCCGAAGTTGTAGAGCGGCACGGCCAGGATCACGGCGTCGGCGCCCTCCAGCTCGGCGCCCAGCGCCGCGGCCAGGTCGAGCGCCTCGCGCTGGGCCGGGGTGCGGTCGGGCTCGGCCGCGAAGGCGGCCGCGGTGGCCAGGGCCCAGGCGTCGGAGGGCAGCGGGTCGGTGCCCAGGTGGCGGCGGGTCACGGTGCCCCCGGGGTTGGCGGCGGTCCACTCGGCCTCGGCGCGGTCGGCGATCTCGGAGCTCACGGAGGTGCTCGGGAGGATGCTGGCGTCCAGTCGGAACAGGTTCATGGGGGTCCGTTTCTCCAGAAGGGCAGGGGGTCCGCTCGGCGCGAACCTGGCTACAGCATAAGCGGACTTTACCCCGCTTAGTCGACGTGGTGTAGTTTCCTTCCTGTGAACGCCCCTCTCGTGCCCTTCGGAAAACCGCGCCCCGAACGCGCGGACGCGGCGCGCAACCGCCTGATCCTGCTGGAAGCGGCCCGGGCGATGCTCGCCGAGCACGGCGCGGAGAAGGTCACCATGGACGCCCTCGCCGAACGCGCCGGTGTGGGCAAGGGCACCGTCTTCCGCCGCTTCGGCAGCCGCGCCGGCATCTTCCACGCCCTCCTCGACGACAGCGAGGGGCGGTTCCAGGAACAGGTCCTCTCGGGGCCGCCGCCGCTGGGGCCGGGCGCTGAGCCCAAGCAGCGCCTGATCGCCTACGGGCGCGCCCGCATCGCCTACCTGTTCGTCCACCACGCCCTCGTCAGGGCCTCGCTGGACCGCAACCGGCCCGCCCCGATGGGCGAGGTCAGCATGACCCTGCCCCATTTCCGGATGCTGCTCGGCCGGACGGACCTCCCCCGCCGCCACCTGGACGGCCTCGCCCTCCAGCTCACCAGCGCGCTGGAGGGCCCGCTCATGCTGTACCTGTCGAGGGAGGAGATCGCCCGGTCCCCGGAGCCGGACGCCGAGGACCCCCTCGCCGACAGCTGGCAGGAACTCGTCGAACGCGTCCTCCCCGGCTGACCGCTCCGGGGCGCCGACCCGCGTCCCCGGACCGGGAGGGGGAGCGCCTCGGCGCCGCCCTCCCGCCCGGTCCCGGCCCGCTCCGCGGCTCAGCCGGCGCGGACCATCGTGGAGTCGTAGCCGCCGCCACCCGGGTAGGTCCACGGGCCGGTCACGGTGGACCCGTCGGCGCTGAAGGAGCCCGTGTAGCGTGCGGGCGACCCCTTCTCCCCCGCCCAGATGGTGAGGGTGTCCCCGGCCAGTTCGTAGACGTAGTCGAAGGTGTTGCCCAGGCTGTCGTAGAAGCGCGACCGGATGTCCTCGCCGGGCCGCTCGGCCCCGAAGGCCCGCTCCCTCCCGATGACCTCCAGGCCGACGACCCTCGTGCCGTCCTGGACGAGGTCGACGTCCTGGAGGAGGAAGTGCCGCCCCTCCATCCAGTGGTAGACGACGGTGCCCTCGGCCCCGCCGGTCACCCTCCAGGCGCCCACGAGGCGGTCCAGGGCGGCAAGGGCGGCGTCGGGGCCGGCGGGGTCCTGCTCGTACGCGTTCATGTCGTGGCCTCTTCCGGATCGGGCGCGCGGCGGCACGGTGCCGCCGCGTCGTCCCCACCCGTACGACCGGACCGGGAGGCAGAAGGAATCGGCGCCCGGACGGATTCTCGGCACGCGGCCGCACCGGAACGCGTTCCTCCTGGTCAGAGGGTGGGCGGGAGACCGAACGCGGGCAGGGTCTCGGGGCCGAACGTGGTGATCTCCGCGACGAGGCCGTCCTCGATCCGCAGCACGTCGAGGTTGACGGCGGCATGGACCGCCTCCCCCGGCACGCGCACGTAGTTGGCGACGGCGGGGCGGCGGTTGGCGTCCACGGGCACCGCGATCCACTCACCCCAGGCCCGGTCCCCGGAGAGCACCGGGCGCCACAGGGCCAGGACGGCCTCGCGGCCCTCGTAGACCAGCGACGCGGGGGGCATCGTCTGGCGCGCGTCCTCGCGCAGCAGGGCGGCGAGCCCGTCCAGGTCGGCGTCCCGGGAGGCCTCCACGTAGCGGCGCAGGACGGCGCGCTCCTCCTCGCTGGGGGCCGTGACCGGGCCCCAGTCCGCCCTGTGCCGGGGAAGGACCGCGCGCAGGGTCGCGCGGGCGCGCTGCAGGGCGCTCTTGACCGCCGGGACCGACACCTCCAGGGTGCTCGCGGTCTCCTCGGCGGGCCGGCCGAGGACGTCGCGCAGGATGAGGACGGCACGCTGGCGGGGCGGCAGGTGCTGGATGGCGGCGAGGAAGGCCAGTTCGACGGTCTCGCGGGCGATGGCCGCCGCCTCCGGCTCCCCCTCGGGCGGTGCGGCCCGGTCCAGGAGCTCGTCCGGGTACGGCTGGAGCCAGGGGACCTCGGAGAAGGGCGAGGCCCCCGTGCCCTCCGCCACGGGCCTGTCCCGGGTACGGCGCCGGTCGAGGGCGTCCAGGCAGGTGTTGGTGGCGATCTTGTACAGCCACGCCCGGAACGTGGAGCGCCCCTCGAAGGTGGAGCGGCGGCTCCAGGCCTTGAGCAGCGTCTCCTGCACCATGTCCTCGGCCTCGGTGAAGGAGCCGAGCATCCGGTAGCAGTGCACGCGGAGTTCGTGCCGGTGGCGTTCGGCCAGTGCGGAGAAGGCGGCCTCGTCGTCCACCACGCTGTTCCCGGCCATGTGTCCCGACCACCCCTCGCCCGGCGCTCCCGGCCCGCCGCCGGCGCCCACCGAATCCTAGGGCGCGGGGGTGACGGAGGAGCGGCCCCGGGCCCGGCGGCGGCGGGCGGAGAGCCCGCGCCGGAGCACGCCCTGCCGGGGCGAGAGGAGGTAGGCCAGGGTGAACGCCGCCGCCTGGGCGAGGACGATCGACCCGCCGGTGGACACGTTGAGGTGGAAGCTGGTGAACACACCGGCCACCGCCGCCGCCACCGCGATCGCCGCCGAGATGAGCAGCATGCGCTCGAACCGGTCGGTGAGCAGGTAGGCGGTGGCCCCGGGGATGATCACCATGGCCACCACCAGGATGATCCCGACCGCTTGCAGCGCCACGACGACGGTGACCGAGAGCAGGCCCAGCAGCAGGGTCTCCAGCAGGCGCGGGTTGATGCCCATGGCGTGCGCGTGGACGGGGTCGAAGGCGTACAGGGTGAGGTCGCGGTGCTTGTACCAGACCACGGCCAGGACCACGGCGGCCAGGACCAGCACCTGCCAGATGTCGGTGTCGGACACCCCGAGCACGTTGCCGAACAGGATGTGGCCGAGGTCGGTCTGGCTGGGCACCCGTGAGACGAGCACCAGGCCCAGGGCGAACATGGCGGTGAACACGACGCCGATGACGGCGTCCTCCTTGACCCGGGAGGTGCGGTTGACCACCCCGATCAGTGCGACGGACCCGGCGCCGAACACCAGGGCGCCGACCGCGAAGGGCAGGCCGAACATGAAGGACAGCACCACCCCGGGAAGGACGGCGTGGGAGACGGCGTCGCCCATCAGCGACCACCCCACGAGCGTCATCCAGCAGGACAGGACCGCGCAGACGACCCCGGCGACCACGCCGACCAGCAGGGCGCGCCGGACGAACTCGAACTGCAGGGGGACCGTGAACCACTCGGTGACACCGGTGATCAGCGCGTCCATGCGGGGCCCTCCTCGTCGGAGTGGACGCCGAAGGCCTCCATGAGGACCTCCGGGCGCAGGACCTCGGCCGGTGCCCCGTGGGCGATGACGCGGCGCTGGAGCAGGACCGCCTCGTCGCACAGCACGGGCACCTGGGCGAGGTCGTGGGTGGAGACCAGCAGGGTGTGCCCCTCCCCGCGCAGCGCGCGGAGCAGTTCGACGATGGTGGCCTCCGAGCGCTTGTCGACCCCCGCGAAGGGTTCGTCGAGCAGCAGCACGGCGGCGCCCTGGGCGATGGCGCGGGCGACGAAGGCGCGTTTGCGCTGGCCGCCGGAGAGGGCTCCGATCTGGCGGTCGGCGAGGTCGGACAGGTGGGTGCGCTCCAGGGCGTGCTCGACCGCCTCGCGGTCGGCGGCCCGGGCCCGGCGGCGGCGCCCCATGTGCCCGTAGCGGCCCATCATCACCACGTCGCGTACGCGCACCGGGAAGGCCCAGTCGACTTGTTCGGACTGGGGCACGTAGCCCACCGCCCCGGCCCTGCGCGCGTCGGCGCCGGTACGGCCGAGGAGGCGTACGCGGCCGTGGTCGGCGGGGACCAGCCCGAGGACCGTCTTGAACAGGGTGGACTTGCCCGAGCCGTTGGTGCCGAGCAGTCCGCAGACGCGGCCCGGGGCGACCTCCAGGGAGACGTCGTCCAGGGCGAGGACGTCGCCGTAGCGCACGGTGGCGCCGGAGACCTCGATGGCGGGGACCGCCGGGGAGGACGTGGTGGAGGCGGACACGGCGCTCACCCCCTCAGGCCGGCGACGATCGTCTCGGCGTCGTGCCGGAGCAGGTCGAGGTAGGTGGGGACGGGGCCGTCGGCCTCCGACAGGGAGTCCACGTAGAGGGTGCCGCCCATCTCGGCGCCGGTCTCGCGGGCCACGGACCGCTGGGTGCCGTCGTTCACGGTGCTCTCGCAGAACACGGTGGGCACGCCGTTGTCGCGGACGAAGCCGGTCACGGAGGCGATCTGCTGGGGGGTGCCCTCGGTCTCGGCGTTGACCGGCCACAGGTAGCGCTCGCTCAGCCCCGCGTCGCGGGCGAGGTAGGAGAAGGCGCCCTCGCAGGTCACCAGGGCGCGGGCCTCCTCCGGGACCCCGGCGAGCTCGGTGTCCAGGTAGTCGCCGACCTCGGAGATCTCCGCCTTGTAGGACTCCGCGGCCTCGGCGTAGGCGGCCTCGCCGTCGGGGTCCAGCTCGGTGAGGGCGTCACGGATGTTGTCCACGTAGACCAGGGCGTTGTCGGGTGACATCCAGGCGTGGGGGTTGGGTTCGCCCTCGTACTCCCCCGAGGAGATGGGGATGGTCTCGATGCCCTCGCTGAGCAGGGCGGTGGGCGCCTCCACCCGCTCGGTGAACTGCTGGAACCAGGCCTCCAGTCCGAGGCCGTTCTCCATGATCAGGTCGGCGTCCTGGCCCCGGACGAGGTCGTCGGGGGTGGGTTCGTAGCCGTGGATCTCGGCCCCGGGGCGGGTGAGGGAGGCGACCTCGACCCGGTCGCCCGCGACGTTCCCGACCATGTCGGCCAGGACCGTGAACGTGGTCAGGACCAGGGGCCGTGTGTCGTCCCGCGTCTGGCCGGCCTCGGCGGAGCAGGCGGTGAGGGGCAGGATGAGGGCCAGCCCGGCGGCGGGGATCGCCCTCGACCAGGATGTTGAAGGGGACCAACCTCTAGAGTTCGGCACACCTAACTTTTTATCACAACACTGCCGAACTGAGCCACGGTCCCGGGGGCCGACGCTCGGCGCCGGCCCCCGGACGGGTGTGGGGATCCGGGGCTCCGCTCACCGGGCCCCGACGCCGGGGACAGGCACGGCGGGGCCCCGGGCGCCCGGCCGCGTCAACCCACCGGATTTCCCGATTCCCGGGGAAGTCGCACGAGGATCGCCGCCGAGGCCGCGGCCATTCCGGCGCCGACGAGGAATCCCGCGGAATTGGCGAGGACGTCCCCGGTGTCGGCGGCCCTGCCCGCCCCCGCGGCCCACTGAAGCGTTTCGACGGACACGGAAAGGATCGGCCCGAACGACAGGCGGGCCCACCAGGGGGAGAAGGCGAAGAAGGCCAGGATTCCCAGGGGGACGAAAAGGAGCGCGTTCATGGCCTTTTCCTCGAGGATCAGGGCCGTGTATTGCACGGGCTCGCCCGCCGTCTCGATCCCCTCGGAGAGCTCCGTGAGGACGAGGTTCTCCTGGGCGTGCGACACCGGACCGCCCTGGCCGTCGACCACGAAGAGGCCGTGATCGGGGTCGCCGTGGACGTAGAAGTCGGCCGGGTTCGTCCCCCGCAGCTCCTCTTTCTCCTGGTCGGTGAGCTCCTCGACGCTGTAGTGGGCGACGGTGCCGTCGGTGAGTTGCTGGCCGAAGCTCTCCTCCACGGCTTCGTTCATCGCGAGATCGTTCACGAAGCCGAGGGGGTTCCAGTGGACGTAGCGGCCGGGGTCGGCCGGGGAGCCGCCGGAGAAGGGCATCACCAGGACCAGCACGTAGACGGACGCCGTCGCCGCCAGCAACTTTCGCGTGTGCCGGGGGAACGCGCCCTGCGAGCGGGCCGCGGCGGCCGCGAGCGCGAGGGAGAGCGCAAAGAGCAGAAGAATCGCCACGGACAACGTCAGCGGCGTGACATAGAACAGAACTCTCCACATTCGGACGGCACTCCCATGTTTTTCGGCGAAGTCGGGCAGGACGTTCAGGAGATTACACGCCGGCGGGTCCCCTGTTTCACGCCAGGAGTGTTTCGCGGACGGTAATGCGCATTCTCGGCGACCCCGCGGGCGCGTGAACTGGAACTCTTCGCACCGACATTTTCTCGGAAGGCCGGAGGCCGGGGTGGGAGGCCTTCCGGCCCGGTTCGGCGGTACGGGTCCGTCTCACTAGACTGGTCGCCCGGCACGCGCGGAAAGCCCCTGTCCCGCGCCCCTCGCGCGCCCCGATGTCCACGAGGTCGCCAGACCCCGTACCACGAGGGAGACCGATGGGGTCCGACGCCGATCCGCACCGCACGCTGCGCGAGCGCTACCGACTGCTGGCCGAGATCGGCCGGGGCGGCATGGGACGGGTCTGGCGCGCGCACGACATACGGCTCAACCGCGCCGTGGCCGTCAAGGAGATCTTTCTGGCTCCGGGCCAGGACGAGACCGAACGCGGGCGCACGGCGGCCCGGGCCAGGCGCGAGGCGCAGGCCGCGGCGATGGGCGGCCACCCCAACATCGTCACCGTGCACGACATCGTCGAGGACGACGGGCGGCCGTGGATCGTCATGGAGTTCCTCACCGGGCGCTCCCTGCACGCCCTGGTCCGCGACGACGGCCCCCGCGACCACCGGGAGGCCGCGGCATGGGGCCTGGACCTGCTCAGCGCGCTGACCACCGCGCACGGCCAGGGCATCACCCACCGCGACGTCAAGCCCGAGAACGTGATGGTGACCGACTCCGGCCGGGTGGTGCTCACCGACTTCGGGATCGCCACCATCGCCGACACCGCCTCGGTCACCCAGACGGCCGGGGTGCTCGGCTCCCCCGCCTACCTGGCCCCCGAGCGCCTGGGCACGGGCCCGGCCAGCCCCGCGAGCGACCTGTGGTCGCTCGGCGCGACCCTGTACCACACGGCCACCGGGGTCTCACCCTTCCGGCGGGAGGGCATCCCCGCGACGCTGCACGCCGTCACCTCCGTGGAGCCGCCGGACGTCCTGGGGCGGGGGCCGCTGGGCCAGGCCGTCCGAGGGCTCCTCGTGAAGGACCCGGCCGCGCGGATCGACGCCGACCGGTGCCGGGAACTCCTGTCCGCCGAGGCGGTCGGCGCCGTCGTCGGCACGGGTTTCACGGCCTCCCCCGCCCTCGCCTCCTCCGCCGCGGGCCCCACGCCCTCCGGGCCGCTGCCCGCGCAAGCGCCGCTCCCGACCGGGTTCGGGACCGCCCCGCAGGCGCCCCCGACCGGGTTCGCGCCGCCCCCGGCGCAGTCGGCGCGTCCGGTCGCGCCGCCGCACGGGCCCCCTCCCGGCCCGACGGTCCCGATGGCCAAGGCGCCGCGGAGCGGAGGGCGGCTGTCCTGGCCGTTCGTGGTGCTCACCCTGGGGCTGTCCGCGCTGGTCGCGGCGGCCTCCCTCCTGGTCGCGCTCGACCCGTGGGGAGGGGAGCCCGACCCCACCGCGGCCGCCTCCGGCGAGGAGCAGGGCTCCGAGGCGGACGGCGGCGCGGCGGACGCCACCGACGAGCCCTCCGAGCAGGAGGGGGACGGCGGACCGGAGCCGGACGGAGGGGAGTCCGTCACCGGGAACGGGACGACCTGGACCGAGGAGGACCAGGGCTTCGGGATCGGGGTGCCCGACGGGTGGATCCGCAGGACCGCGGGGACCAGCGTCTTCTACGACTCCCCCCACGACGGCAGCTACCTCCAGGTCGACATGGCCGAGCACCCCACCGACGACGAGTACCAGCACGTCGTCGGGCTGGAACAGGGCGTCCACGAGTCGGGGCGCATGCCCGGCTACGAGCGGGTGCGGCTGGAGGACGCCACCGACGGCAGCGGGTTCCACTCGGTCGCCGAGTGGGAGTTCACCTGGAACAGCGACGGCCAGGAGCGGCGCCTGCTGTCCCGCAACATCGCGGTGGCGCCCGGCGTGCACTACACGGTCGCCTGGGTGACCCCCGCGGCCTCGTGGAACGACCAGGCCGACCTGCGCGCCGAGTCGCTGGACTCCTTCGAGCCCTCCTGACCCCTCGCGGTCCTCCGCCCGCGCGCCCGGACCGGCGCCACCCTTCCCCGGACCGGGACGCCGCCCGCGCATTTTTTGCCACAACGGCAACAGAACTTGTGGTTCTGGCCGGTGTGCGCGCATGGTGGCCGTGGAGGTGGTCATGGTGGCCGAACAGTTGGGAAACAGCTATGACGTGGTCGTCGTCGGAGGCGGCGCGGCCGGTCTGAGCGGCGCTCTGATGCTGGCGCGGGCGCGCCGGTCGGTGGTGGTGGTCGACGCGGGAGAGCCGCGCAACGCCCCGGCCGACGCGGTGCACGGGCTGCTGGCCCTGGACGGGACGGCGCCCGCCGATCTGCTGGAGCGGGGACGGGCGGACGTGCGCCGCTACGGCGGCCACGTGGTGACCGGCCGGGTCGACGCGGTCGCCCGCGAGGGCGACGGGTTCGCGGTGGCGCTCGCCGACGGACGGACGGTGCGGGCGCGCCGGCTGCTCGTGACCACGGGTCTGGTGGACGAGCTCCCCGGGATCCCCGGCTTGCGGGAGCGCTGGGGCAGCGACGTGGTCCACTGCCCGTACTGCCACGGCTGGGAGATCCGCGACCGTGCCATCGGCGTGCTGGCGGTCGGGCCGATGTCGGTGCACCAGGCGCTGCTGTTCCGCCAGTGGAGCGCGGACGTCACGTACTTCTCCCACACCGCGCAGCCGCTGACCGAAGAGCAGTCGGAGCAGTTCGCCGCCCGCGGGATCTGTGTGGTCGACGGAGAGGTGGCCGCCCTGGAGGTCGAGGAGGACCGCCTCACGGGGGTGCGGCTGGCCGACGGCACGGTCGTGGGCCGCGAGGCCGTGGCGGTCTCCTCCCGGATGGTGGCGCGCGCCGGCTTCCTCGCGGACCTGGGGCTGCGGACCGAGGAGCACCCGATGGGGGTCGGCACGTACGTCCCCGCCGAGCCCACGGGGCGCACGAGCGTGCCCGGGGTGTGGGTGGCGGGCAACGTGACCGATCCGTCCGCTCAGGTCGGATCCTCGGCCGCGGCGGGCGCGGGCGCGGGGGCCCAGATCAACATGGACCTCGTGACCGAGGAGACCCGCCTCGCGGTCGAGGCCCGGGACCCCTTCTCGGCCGCGGCGGGTGCGGGCCCGAGGTGACGGACGGGCGCGGCCACGGACCGTGAGCGGCCGGGGTGCGGCGGCGTCCGCGCCCCGGGACGGGGCGGGCTCGGACCCGACCGCAGGGGCCGGTCCGACACGGCCGATACCGCATTGCGGCCGGGGCGATTTCTCCTGACCGGTCCCGATGCGCCCCCTCCCCGGGGCGGCATTCCGCACGGGAGGTTGGGAACGCGTGCCGCTCGGAAACGATCAGCACGCAGCGCCGACCACCGCGGGGAGGGTGCCCTCGTCGGGCGCCCTCCCCGCACGGCGCGGACCCGGCCGTGGCCGCGCCCGCGCCGCAACGCCCCAGGGAGCCCACACGATGACGACGGTCGCCTTCGACCACACCACCACCGGCTACCGGGTGCCGCACGCCCTGTGCCTGGCGCACGCGGCCAAACTCGCCTACGCCGATCCGGACGCCGCGCGGCGCCAGGCCGCCGAGTGGGGGTTCGACCGCTTCCGCTTCTTCGAGGCCGACTTCGCGCCCCCCTTCGCCCTGGACCACACCCAGGGCTTCACCATGGCCAGCGACGACATGGTCGTCACGGCCTTCCGCGGGACCGAACCCACCCAGATCATGGACTGGCTCTCCGACGGCAAGGCCCCCCTGGTCCGGCACCCCTCCCGGCGGGGCCGGGCGCACTGGGGGTTCAGCACCGCCGTGGACGCCGTGTACGCGGAACTGCGCGGGGCCGTCGAGGAGTTCCGCACCGCCGGGCAGTCCCTGTGGTTCACCGGCCACAGCCTGGGCGGCGCGCTGGCCGTGCTCGCCGCCGCACGCCTGCACTTCGAGCCCCCGTCACTGCTGGCGGACGGGGTCTACACCTTCGGCCAGCCCCGCACCTGCGACCGCGAACTCGCCTTGGCCTACGACGAGGCGCTCCGGGGGCGCACCCACCGCTTCGTCAACAACAACGACGTCGTCGCCCAGGTGCCCCCGGGGCCGCTGTACACGCACGTGGCCGAGGAGCGCTACTTCGACGCCGACGGCCGCCTGCACGCCAAGGCGCCGGGGCTGCTCGGCAGGGTCTCGGACAGGGCCAGGGGCTACGCCCTGGACGCGGCCGCCCTCAGGCCCGACGCCGACGGGGTCACCGACCACTTCATCGACGCCTACATCGCGTGCCTGGAGGCGGTCGGCCGCTGAGGCGCGCCGGGGCCGTCCCCCCGTGCAGCGACGGCCCCGGCGGGAGCCGCCCCCTGCCGGGGGGCCGGGCCCACGAGGGGCGGATGCGGGGTACGCACGCCCTCGCGTTCCAGCCATTGCAGTAATTGCTGCAATGACTGTAACGTGAGGGGCATGAGCGAACCCACCGAGGACGAACTGGCCTTCGTCGACGACGTCGCGGGCTTCTTCGCCCGCGAGGGACTGCCCCTGATCTCCGGCCGCGTCATCGGATGGCTGCTGATCAGCGACCCGCCCGAGCAGAGCGCCGCCCAGATCGCCGAGGCGCTCCAGGTCAGCCGCAGCTCCATCAGCACCGCGGCCCGGCTCCTCACCCCCAGCGGATTGGTCGAGGGGGTGCGCCGCCGCGGAGAGCGACAGGAGTACCTCCGCATCGCCGCCGACGGCTGGAGCCGGATGCTGGAGCGCCGCTACGCCCAGGCCGCGGGATTCCGGGAGGTCACCGAGCGGGGGCTCAGGGCCCTGGAGGGCTCCGCCCCGCAGCGGCGCGAGCGCCTGGCCAACGTCAACCGGCTCTACGGCTTCCTGGAGGCCGAACTCCCCGCGGTGCTCCGGCGCTGGCGGGACGAACAGGAGGACCACGACCGATGACCCGGACCCCGACCCCCTTCGAGCGCATCGCCCTCGACCGCCCCGAGGGGCGGCTGAGCGTGGTGACCGCGGGCGAGCACGGCGCCCCCGTGGTCCTGCTGAGCGGAGCCGGGCAGGACAACGCCCTGCTCAGCTGGCGCCACCTCCTCCCGGTCCTGGCGGCCGAGCACCGGGTGTTCGCCCCCGACTGGCCCAAGCAGGGGCACAGCAGGCCGTGGAACGGACTCGCCGACCACGCAGCCCTGACAGACGTCGTCACCCACGTCCTGGACCGGTTCGGCCTGGACCGGGTGGCGCTCGTCGGCCTGTCCCAGGGCGGTGCGCTGGCCCTGTCCTACGCCATCGACCGTCCCGAACGGGTCGAGAGGCTCGTCGCCATGGCTCCCGCCGGTGTCATCGCCTTCCCTCCCGGCGTGCACCAGCTGCTGTGGCTCACCGCGCGGAGCAGGCTCCTCAACCGCACGCTGCCCGAGCGGATGTTCCGCACCCGGGAGGGGGTGGAGCGCTTCGTGCGGCGGGCCCTGTTCGCCGGCCCGGTCGCGGACCTGGACTCCGTCGTGGACGAGGTCATGGAGGAGGTCCGTGTCAGCGGGGTCGGGTCCTCCGACTGGCAGAACGCCTCCATCGGCCCCTGGCGGATGAGGGTGGACCTGCGCCCGCGCCTGGGCGAGATCTCGTGCCCCACCCTGTTCATCCAGGGTGACAAGGACGTCGGCGTCCGCCCGGCGCGGACCGTCGAGGCGGCCCGCCGCGTGCCCGGGGCACGTCTGGAACTCCTGGAGGGCAACGGGCACTGGCTCAACCGCCAGTCGCCCGACCGGGTCAACGCCCTGGTCAGGGAGTTCCTGGCCGAGTCCGGAACCTGACCCCGCCACGGCGTCCCCGGGTGCCGGCTCCACAGGTGGTCCCGACACCCGGGGCAGGCCCCGACGCACCCGTGCGGGCATCCCGCACGGGACTCCTGGACACAGTGCGGCGGCCCCGGCCTCAGCGGCGCGGGTTCCACCAGCGGCGTTCGACGACGAGCTCCTCCAGGGACGCGAGCCGCTCCCCCGCCAGGCGCGGGTCGGGCGTGGGAGGGGACAGGGCCGACCGCAGGTCGGAGACGAGATAGGCCGCCTCGCGCACCTCGCAGGCCGCGCACAGGGACCGGAGGTCCGTTCCGGTCAGGTCGGCGACCACCCGGAGGACCGTCCCCCCGTGCCCGCCGCTGAACCTGATCAGGAAGAACCAGTCGTCGGCCGGCTCACCGAAGCGCGCCCACTCGAAGTCCAGCAGCGCCGAGACGGCGCCCCCGCACGCGAGCCAGTTGCCCCAGTGGGCGTCGGCGTGCACCGGGACCGCGGAGCGCGCGGACTCCGGGGCGGTGCGCGCCAGGGCGGCCAGACCGTCGATCAGCCGGGCGGCCACCGCCCCGTCCCGGTCCGCGTCCGCGAGGCGCTCCACCCCGTCCAGCAGAGCGGCGCGGCCCGTGAAACCGCCGTCGCCGGGAGGGTCCGCCAGAACCCCGGCCGCCCGCTCCGGCGGTGACCAGCGGTGCAGCCGGTCCAGGCGCGCGACCGCCTGCTCGGCCAGGGACCGCGCCGTGGCGGTGTCGGTCCCGGGCATGCCGATCCCCGGAGCCGTCCCGGGGACGCGGGTGTAGCAGGCGTAGCGCACGGTGCGGTCCCCCACCCGGCTGAGCCCGCTGCCCACCAGGGAGGCGGTGAGTCCGGCGGGCAGGTGCGGAACGAGGGCGGTCTCGCGGTCGAGGCGGTTGTGCCCTGCGGCGTCGATGACCTTCACGACGAGGTCGGAGCCCACGAAGACCTCGTGGGACGCGCTCCCGGCGGCCGTCATGGGGCCCGGGTCGCGTCCCAGCGCCCCGGCCGCGAGGGCGCGGGCGGCCTCGGCGGCGGGTGTCGTGTGCGCCATCGGTCGTCGCACGCCGTTCCGTTCGGTCGGGACCGGGGGACGGGGAAGCCTCCCCCGTGGGCGCTGCGACCCTACAGGAGCGCCGCCCCCGACCGCGGCGGCCCCGGGAGAACGCCCGGGGCCGCGGCGGTCCCGGGAGAACGCCCGGGGCCGCGGCGGTCCCAGGGCCCGGCCGGTCGGCTCCGGAGCCGACCGGCCGGTGCGGGACACGGGAGGCCTCAGCCCCGGTGGACGCAGAACAGCGGCCCGTGGTAGGCGGAGACGTCGAACCCCGGAGAGGAGATCGCGTCCCCGATCCGCTCCGGACGGCTCCACCCCTTCCCGTCGTACCGGGTCCACCACAGCCGCCCCCACCCGCCGGAGTCCTCCTGGTGGAAGACGCAGTACAGGTGGTCGTTGTACCGGGTGATCGCCGGGGCGTACGAGGTGCGCACGGGGTTGCCGTCCGGGTCCTCGATGCGCCGGCTCCCGCTCCAGCTCCGGGAGGCGCTGTCGTAGGTGAGCCAGTGGAGCTGGTCGTCCCCGCGGTCGTGGACGCAGTAGAGGTGGTCCTTGAAGCGCTCCACCACCGGTGTGCGCGACGCGGTGAGCCCTCCGGGCACCTCGCTCTCGGCGCTCCAGGCCTTGGCCCCGGTGTCGTGGCTCAGCCAGCGCAGTGTGCCGTCCTCACGCCTGAGGACGCAGTACAGCAGGCCGTCGTAGACCGTGAGGGAGGCGCCCGAGGCGCTGACCTCCCGGCCGCCGGGCTCCTTCACGACCTGGTCGGACGACCATCCCGGCTCGCCGCCCTCGATGTTGTAGCGCGACCACCACAGGCGGGTGTCGGAGGCCTCCCGGTGGTGGACGCAGTACAGGAAGTCGTTGGCGTGCGAGACCGCGGGCTGCCCGTGGTTGGGCACGCGCTTCCCGAGCACGTCGGTGATCTCCCGGTCGCCCCTCCAGGCCCCGGTCTCCTTGTCGTAGACGTCCCACCACAGGAACGGGTTGGCGACGGTGTCCTGGTGCAGGCAGTACAGGAGGCTCTTGTACGCCTCGATGCCGGGGCCGTGGGGCGACCAGGCGCCGGGGACCTCCAGGTCCTTGGACCAGCCCGTGCCCTCCTCGAACTTGAGCCACCGCAACTCCCTGTTCCGCGACCTGTTCCAGCGGCGGCGGGAGGAGCGCCGGGGCTTGGGGTCCGGACAGGGGCTGCGCTCGTGCGCGACGCGGCCGCCGACATAGGTCGCCGCCACGGCCCGGTCGTCGCCCAGCGTCGCGAGTGCGAACAGCAGGTCGTCGACGGTCTCGCTCTCCGCGGTGCGCGCGGCGAGCAGCTGGGTGGCGGAGGGGTCCAGGACCACGAAGTCGGCCTCGTGGCCGGGCGCGAGCGAGCCGATGACCCCTTCCAGGCCCATCGCGCCGGCCCCGCCGAGGGTGGCGAGGTAGAAGAGCTTGGTCCCGTCCATGGGCAGGGCGCCGAGCTGGCCGACCTTGTAGGCCTCGTTCATGGTCTGCAGGAGCGACAGGCTCGTGCCCCCGCCCACGTCGGTGCCCAGGCCGGTGTGCACGGGCCGCTTGCGGTGCCTGGCGTCGCGCATGGAGAAGAGCCCGCTGCCCAGGAACAGGTTGGAGGTGGGGCAGTGCGCCACCCCGCTGCCGGTGGCCGACAGGCGCTTCCACTCGCGCTTCTCCAGGTGGACCGAGTGGGCGAAGACCGCCCCGCGACCGAGGAGGCCGTAGTGCTCGTAGACGTCGACGTAGTCCTTGAGGCCGGGGAAGAGCTTGCGAACCTCCTCGACCTCGTCCGTGTTCTCGGCCAGGTGCGTCTGCATGAGGGTGCCGGGGTGCTCGTGCCACAGCTCCCCGGCCAGGCGGAGCATCTCGTCGGTGCAGGCCACGGCGAACCGCGGGGTGACCGCGTACAGGCTCCGACCCACGCCGTGCCACTTGCGGATGAGCGCCGCGGACTCCTCGTAGCCCTGCCGGGGCGAGGGGTCCAGGAGGTCGGAGCGGGCGTTGCGGTCCATGAGGACCTTGCCCGCGGCCACGCGCATCCCCCTGCGGTGGGTCTCCTCGAACAGGGCGTCGACCGAGACCGGGTAGGTCGCGCAGTTGACCAGGGCGGTGGTGGTGCCGTTGCGCAGGATCTGCTCGCAGAAGAGCTTCGCGAACCGTTCGGCGTAGGCCCTGGAGGCGAAGCGGGCCTCCTCGGGGTAGACGGAGTTCTGCAGCCAGTCCAGGAGCTGGTCGCCGTAGGCTCCGATGATCCGCGTCTGCACGTAGTGCACGTGGGGGTCGACGAACCCCGGCAGGATCAGCTTGTCCCGGTGGTGGACGACGGTGGTGCCGACGGGAAGCTGCTCCACCAGCTCCGAGTACTCCCCCGCCGCGGTGATCCTGCCGTCCCGGCAGACGAGGAGGCCGTCCTCCACGTACTCCAGCGCCCGTTCGCCGGAGGTGAGGAAGGGGTCCTCGCCGAACCAGACCAGGGAGCCGCGGACCGCCGTGACGGCGCCGCAGCCGCCGGCCTCCGGGGGTGCGGTGACGGCGTTCATGCCCGACCACCCCCTCGGGGTCCCGGTCGCCGGTCGGATTCCCGCCTTCTCGCGGCGTCGCGCGCCATGTCCGCTCCTCGCTCGGGTGCTCGGTCCGTCACCGCGAGTACCCGGGGGCCGCCGGCGGAAAACTCCCCTGCCCGGCGTCGTCGCAGGCAGGGGATGCTCTGTCGGCCTCTGCGGTGTCCGTCGAGGGGTGGCGGCGGCACGGGCGGGCCCGGGCGCACGCGCCGACCCGGCGCGAGCGCGTCGGCCGTTCCTCAGGTGCCCAGGTAGCGCAGCACCGCCAGCACCCGGCGGCTGTACCCGGAGGCGTGCCCCAGTTCCAGCTTGTCGAAGATCGCGTTCACGTGCTTCTCCACCGCGCTCACGGACACGAACAGGCGCTGGGCGATCAGCGTGTTGCTCAGCCCCTGCGCCATGAGCTCCAGGACGTCGCGCTCGCGCGGGGTCAGCCTCGCCAGCGGGTCGGCGTGGGTGGTGCGGGCCAGCAGCTGGCGCACCACCTCGGGGTCGAAGGCCGCCCCTCCGGCCCGGACCCGCTCCAGGGCGTCCAGGAACTCCCCCACCTCCGACACCCGGTCCTTGAGCAGGTAGCCGACCCGGCCCGAGGCGGCGGCGAGCAGTTCGGCGGCGTAGCGCTGCTCCACGTACTGCGACAGCACCAGCACCGCCACCCCCTCGTGCTCGGCGCGGATGCGCAGGGCCGCGCGCAGCCCCTCGTCGGTGTGGGTCGGGGGCATCCGCACGTCCACCACGGCCGCGTCCGGCCGGTGCCCGGCGACCTCCTCCAGCAGGGCCTCGGCGTCGCCGACCGCCGCCACCACCTGGTGGCCCTCCTCCTCCAGCAGCCGTACCAGGCCCTCCCTCAGGAGGACCGAGTCGTCAGCGATCACCAGGCGCATGGGGGCTCCGTATCCGTTGTTCGTCGGGCAGCGGCAGGGTGGCGTGCACCGTGGTCGGCCCGCCCGCGGGGCTGTGCACCGACAGTGTCCCGTCCAGGGCCTGGACCCGTCGCGCCAGGCCCGTCAGACCGCTCCCCCGCGGGTCCGCGCCGCCCCGGCCGTCGTCGAGGACCCGCAGGTCCAGCACTCCGCCGCGGCCGTCCACGTGCACGATCACCTCACCGGCCCCGGCGTGCTTGACGGCGTTGGTGATGGCCTCGCGCGCCACGAAGTACACGGCCGCGGCCAGCTCGCGCGGTGGCGGCGCGGGCAGGTCCGAGCGCACCGCCACCGGCAGCGGGCTGCGCCTGGCCACCTCGGTCAGCGCCGCCTCCAGCCCCAGGGTGTCCAGGGCGGTCGGGTAGACCCGCCAGGCCACCTCGCGCAGTTCGTCGAGCAGGATCCGGGACTCGGTGTGGGCCTCGCGCAGCAGCCCCGCCGTCCGCTCGGGGTCGGTGCCGCGCTGGGCACGGCCCAGCAGCATCGCCAGGGCCACGACCCGCTGCTGCACCCCGTCGTGCAGGTCGCGTTCGATCCTGCGGCGCTCCTCGTCCACCGCGCGGACGATGCCCGAACGCGTCTGGGTGAGCTCGTCGATCCGGCGGTTCAGGAGGTCCTCGTGGCTGGGGCCCAGGAGCCGGCGGGCCAGGGAGCGGTCGACGGCGGAGGCCAGCGCCGCGACCAGCCACACCGCGGCGAGGACGACCAGCCCCACGGCCAGCCCCAGGTTGACGCTGGAGACGGACAGCCGCGCACCGGGCAGGGACACCGGGACGCTGGTCCCGGTCCCCGTGACGGCCTCCAGCGCGGCCCCGCCGAGGAACACCGCCACCAGCAGGGCGGCCGACGGCGCCAGATAACCGCACACCAGGGCGAGCGGCAGCCGCAGGAGCAGGTAGGCCGCGCGGTGGGCCGCGCCGGGACGGGGCCGGACCGCGCACCCCGTCCACCGCTCCAGCCGCGCCAGGTCGAGGTCGCACAGCTTCCCGGTCCACCGCGAGAGCGCGTCCCGCGTCCGCGGACGGGCGGAGGGCCGGACCAGCGCGGCGGCCAGGAGCAGCAGGGCCGCCGCCGCCCACACGAGGGTGAGGGCTGCGGTGAGCAGCCCCAGGACCGTTCCCGTGAACTCCCCCGCCGCGCGTCCGAGCGGCACGGCCGCCGCCCCCGCGCGGGCGCGGAGACCGGCCGTCCCCCGTGTGCCGCCCGACTCGTCCATGCCCGCTCCCCGTATCCGGCGTGCCGGTCTCACGCGTCCCGGCGCGTGAGCACCAGCGCCCCCGCCGCCAGGGCGGCCGCCGCCCAGCACAGGAGTACCATCCCCCCGGCGCCGGGGGGGAGGGCGGCCTCGGACCGCCCCATCACGAACGCGCTGTCCACGAACGACACGCCCGCGGACAGAGGGAGCCGTTCGGCGACGTACACCCCCGTCCGGCCGCCCAGCAGCACGAGGACCGCGGGCAGGGCGAAGAGCAGCGCCGACACCGCGGCCAGCGCCGCCGCGGCCGAGCGCAGCGCGGTTCCCGCCCCCAGGGTGAGGGCCGCGACCAGCGCCAGGTACGCCGACAGGCGCACCACGTCCGCGGCTGCCCCGGCCGGATCCAGCGTTCCGTACCCCTCGATCAGCGGGTGCAGCATGACCAGGTGGGCGGTCAGCGTGCCTGCCGTGCCCGTGACCAGGCCGCACGCGAACACGAACGACATCAGGGCCACGGTCTTGGCCGCCAGCAGGCGCACCCGCGCCGGGACCGCCTGGAGCGCGGGGTGGACGGAGCGCGAGGAGTACTCGGAGGTCATCACCGGGAGGGCCAGGGCGATGACCGCGAACTGGACCGCCCAGACGGCCGCGTAGACCGCCATCTCCGAGGCGGGCACGTCGGCGGAGGGGATCCGGTCCTGCTGCATGTTGCCGACGGTGGCCACCGCGGTCAGGGGGGCGACGGTCGCCGACAGGCCCAGGGCCAGGGCCGCTCCCCACCAGGTGGACCTCACCGAGCGGAGCTTGACCCACTCGGAGGAGGCCGTCGCGGCGAGGTCGGACAAGGCACGTGCGGGGCCGGCGGGCCGGTCGGGCCGTGCGGCGGCCGGTGCGGGACCGGAGCGGGCGGAGGGCGTGGGGTCGGAGGCCGTCACCGTCGGCCCCCCGTCGGCGCCGCGTACTGCACGCTGTCGGAGGTGAGTTCCCTGTAGGCCTGTTCGAGGGAGGCCTCGCGGGGGCTCAGCTCGTGGAGGGCGACCCCCGCCCGGTGGGCCAGCTCACCGACCCGCTCGATGGGCACGCCGGTCACGAGCAGCTCTCCCGCGCCGGGGCGCTCGACGCCGGCGCCCTCCGCCTCCAGGGCGGTGACCAGGTCCTCGGGGTGGGGGGCGCGTACCCGCACGGCGCTCCACGCGCTGTTGTCGAGCACCTCGGCCAGGGGGGCGTCGGTGATGAGCCGCCCCCGTCCGATGACCACCAGGTGGTCGGCGGTCAGCTGCATCTCGCTCATCAGGTGGCTGGAGACGAACACGGTGCGCCCCTCGGCGGCCATCGAGCGCATGAGGTCGCGCACCCAGCGCACCCCGTCGGGGTCCAGGCCGTTGACCGGTTCGTCGAGGACGAGCAGGCGCGGATCGCCCAGCAAGGCCGCGGCGATGCCCAGCCGCTGGCCCATGCCGAGGGAGAAGGCGCCCGCGCGCCTGCGCGCCGCCCCGGCCAGGCCCACGGTGTCCAGGACCTCGTCCACCCGCCGGTCGGGGATGCGGTGCGTGCGGGCCAGCGCCAGCAGGTGGGAGCGGGCGCTGCGTCCCGGGTGCACGGCCCGGGCGTCCAGGACGGCGCCCACGTGGTGCAGGGGCCGGTCCAGCTCCCGGTAGGGGCGCCCGTCGACCAGGGCCTTCCCCGAGGTCGGGCGGTCCAGCCCGAGGATCATCCGCATGGTCGTGCTCTTGCCCGCGCCGTTGGGCCCGAGGAAGCCCGTGACCCTGCCCGGCCGGACCTCCAGGTCCAGCGAGTCCACGGCGACGGTGTCCCCGTAGCGTTTGCTCAGTCCTTGCAGGGTGATCATGGTCGTCCTGTCGTCTCGGCTGTCGGCGGTGGGACAACGGTAGGAAGCGGAGGTCCTGCGCGGCCATGGGGTGCGCCGTCGGGCGGGGGTGCGGTTTTCCGCAGGGTGCGCCGGGCGGCGGGCACGCCCCGGCTCCGGTCGCCCCGTCCTGTGGCGGAACCGGTCCCCGCCACCGGCGGCAGGGCCGGGACGGTGCGCCGGGCAGCGGGTTCCGTACCGGCCGGCATCGCAGTGACGGCCTTCGCGCTGTCGGAGTGGTCGGGGGAGCGGCCGTCGTCGGCCAGGGCGATGAAGGGCGGCTGGGCCCTGGGCGAGGTGGCAGAGGTTCGACGCGAGGCGTGGGGGCCTGGACGCGCCCGGAGACCCCTGTGACGCGGCGGCGGTGAGGAGGTGGCGGGGTCTTCTCACGGGCGGGCCGTCACCGGGTCCCGGCTGTTCGGCGCCACCGGGGCAGCCGGGCATCCACTGCCCCCGGCCGGGCCCCGGCGTCAGGTGGTCAGCGGCGCTCGTTGGACTCGCGGCCGTACGCGAGGGTCTGGACGGTGTCGTGATCTCCGTGGTCGTCGTACCCGCGACCCCAGTCGATGCCGGCCGCCGCTCCCACGGCGACGGTCCCCAGTGCGGCGACGGTCAGGGCGAGGGCGGCGATGATGCGGCGCATCGGTCTCTCCTCCGGACGGGCTCCGTCCGGGGCCCTATGGCGGCAGCGGTTCCCGATCCTGAGGGCAGGAAACACCTCGAACTGCGGTTTTGTGAGGTTTTGGCGGTCCTCTCCCCGCGGACCGCAGATCGCCCCGATGAGGCCACCAGGTCGGCCGGGGCGACCGCCTCCCGAGCGCCGTACCGGCGGAGCGCCACCACGGGGTTCGGCCCCCTACAGCCGGACCCGGCCCGGCGGGTCTGCTATCGTCCTCGCCATGAAGCGCGCTGCCATGACGACGACGCCGGAGAGTGTCCCGGCGCGCTGACAGACGTCTTGTTCGAAGCCCCGGGGCGAGTGCCCCGGGGCTTCGCCGTGCGGCCACTCGCTCCACCCACGCGAGGAGACCGCCATGCACGACCACCGCAAGCTGGGCCGTGAGCTGGAGCTGTTCGGCACCGACCCGCTGATCGGCTCGGGCCTTCCCTACTGGCTGCCGGACGGCGCCGCCGTCCGGCACGCGCTGGAGGAGTACGTCCGCACCGTCGAGAGGAGGGCGGGCTACCAGCACGTCCACTCGCCCGTGCTGGGCAAGCGGGAGCTCTACGAGATCTCCGGGCACTGGTCGCACTACCGCGACGACATGTTCCCGCCCATGGAGCCGGGGGCGCGGGGAGCCGGCGGGGAGGGCTCCGAACAGCTCGTCCTTCGGCCGAGCCTGTGCCCCCACCACGCGGTGATCTTCCGGTCCCGCTCGCGCAGCCACAGGGAGCTCCCCCTGCGCATGGCCGAGCTGGGCGGCATGTACCGGTCCGAGCCCTCGGGCGTGCTCGGCGGACTCACCCGGGTCCGCGCCATCCAGCTCAACGACGCGCACGTCTTCTGCGCCCTGGAGCAGGTCGAGGCGGAGGCGGGGGCGGCACTGGAGCTGATCCGCCGGGCCTACCGGGCGCTGGGGATCACCCCGGCCCGGTACAGGCTGTCGCTGCCCGGACCGGGAGGCGAGTACGTCGCCTCCCCCGACCTGTGGCGGCGCTCCACCGCCCTGCTCACCCGGGTCCTGGACGACTCCGGCCTGCCCTACGAGGCGGCCGAGGGGGAGGCCGCGTTCTACAGGCCCAAGATCGACGTCCAGGTCGCCGACGGCGCGGGACGGGAGTCCACCCTGTCCACCGTCCAGGTCGACTTCCACCAGCCCGAGCGGTTCGACCTGCACTACGTGGGCGCGAACGGCGCGAGGCACCGGCCGGTCATGGTCCACCGCAGCATCGTCGGCAGTGTGGAGCGGGCGGTGGCCCACCTGATCGAACAGCACGGGGGCGCGTTCCCCGCCTGGCTCGCCCCTGTCCAGTTGGAGATCCTGCCGGTGAGCGGCGACCAGGGCGCCGAGGCCGGGGAGTTCGCCCGCAGGTGCGCGGAGCTGGACCTGCGGGCCAGCGTGAGCCCCCCGGACAGGGGCAGCCTGGCCGCGCGGATCCGCGCGGCCAGGCTCGTGCCCTACCAGGTGGTCGTCGGGGCGCGGGAGGCCGCCGGGGGGACCGTGGCCCTGCGCCTGCGCGACGGCCGCCGCCTGGACCCGCTGCCTGTGGTGGAGGTCCTGGAACGGGTCCGGAGGCTGGTGGGGGCGCACCGCACCGACCTGTGGGACGCGGCCCCCTGACCGTGCCGCCGCCGTCCCGGCCCCCGCCGAGGGGGCCGGGGCCCGGGGCGCCACGGCCCGCTCCTTCGGGACGGACCGCAGGGGCGGGGCTGCCCGGGACGACCGTTCTGTCCCCGCCGGGGTCCCCGCCCGGGTAGCCTCGACCCGTTCCCCGGACGTTGCAGGAGGTACGTGGTGTCCCACACCTGGACCGCGATCGACTTCGAGACCGCCAACCACGACCGCGGCAGCGCGTGCGCGGTCGGCCTGGTGCGCGTCCGCGACGGCGCGGTCGTGGACCGGTTCACCACCCTCATCCGGCCGCCCCGGCAGGTGGACTTCTTCTCGCGGCACAACATCGCCGTGCACGGCATCACCGCCGCCGACGTCGCCGACGCCCCCGGATGGCCCGAGGCGCACGCCCGCATCGTGGAGTTCGCCGACGGGGACCCGCTGGTGGCGCACAACGCCGCCTTCGACATCGGCGTGCTGCGCCAGGCCTGCGCCCACACGGGGCTGTCCCACCCGGCGTGGGAGTACGCCTGCACGCTCGCACTGTCCAGGCGCACCTGGGCGGACCTGCCCGACCACAAGCTGCCCACGGTGTGCGCCCACATCGGCCACCGGGTCCTCCACCACCACCGGGCCGACGCCGACGCCGAGGCCGCCGCGAGCATCATGATCGCGGCCATGACCCGCTACGGGACCTCCTCCCTCGCCGACCTCGCCCGCGCCGCCCGCCTGGACCTGCGCCGGGTGGAGGCGGCCGGGGCCCTCCCGGTCCAGGAGGCCCTGCCCGTGGGGGCGGGGACCGCCGCGCCGCCCCCGGCCTCCGCCGCGCGTGCGGCGGGCGGCCCGTCCGCGCCCGCCGGTGCCGCCACGGCCCCCGGACCCGCCACGGGTGAGGACCGCTTCAGCAGGTGGCAGAGGGTCGCCCAGACACCGCTCCCCGAACCCTCCCCGGACGCCGACCCCGCCGGTCCCCTGTACGGGCGCACCGTGTGCGTGTCCGGCGACCTGGCCTCCATGGACAAGCCCGAGGTGTGGCGGCGCGTGGCCGAGGCGGGCGGGCGCCCCGCCAAGAACGTGACCAGGAAGACCGACGTGCTCGTCCTGGGCGGCCACGACGGGACCGGCAAGACCTCCAAGCACCGCCAGGCCGAGGCCTACCGCGAGCGCGGCCAGCGCATCGACCTCGTCACCGAGGACGAGCTCCTGGCCCTGCTGGGGATGACCACCGCCGGCCCCTGACCGGTGCCGGGCCGTGCGGCCCTGCGGGAACGGCGGAGCCGCCCGCGCCCCGGTCGGGTGCGCGGGCGGCTCCGCCGGCTGTCCGGCTACTGCTTGGGGAAGCGCAGGGTGGCCCCGCTCTCGGAGCTGGTCCGCCCGTGGTCGAGCAGTTCGGTGAACCCGGCGTCCGCCAGGACCGCCGAGCGCAGCATCAGCGCGCTGGCCGGGGCCCGGAAGGCCGCGTTCGGGTCGTCCAGGCCCTTGGGGTCGGTGTCCACGAGCAGCGGTTCGTTGAACGACCCCCACAGCTCGGGCTCCCCGTCGCGTTCGGCGCCCAGGAGGAGGGTCTCCACCCGCGCCTCCGACAGCATCGGCAGGATGGGCGTGGTCCCGCGCACCGCCTGGTCGTGGGCGAGTTTGCGCTGGTAGTCCTCCAGAAACGCGTCGTGCCTCTCCACGACGAACTCGCGCAGGGCGTCCTCGGCGGCCTTGTGCAGCCGCTCCTCGGCGTCGGTCCCGCCGCGCCCTCCCGGGACCACCCGGATCGGGAGGGCGAGCTGGCGCGGGCCCAGGTTGTCGCGCAGGTAGGCGATGGCCTCCTCGTCGCCGCCGACGATGATGATCTCGGCGCCGACCTTCCGGGCGGCCTCGCGCACGTGCTCGGCCACCTTCGCGGTGTTCTCCCGCCACAGTTCCTGGGCGGCGTGCGAGTCGGCTCCCGGGCCGCCGGGGTTGTTGCGCTGGCCGCGGCCTCCGCGCCCGCCCAGGCCGTCGATGTTGCGGAGGGATTCCCCGGCGGAGTCGGCCTCCAGGACCGGTTCCCGGGTCGGTCGGGCGGTGTAGGCCGTGACCTTGGCGTTGACCCGGTCCAGGGCCACCAGCACGTAGGGCAGGCGGCGGCCCCGGTCGACGGCCAGGGGGAGCACGTCCGGGACGGGAAGGTACGAGGCCCGGTCCTGGACGGGGATGTCGCCCAGGGTGTGGGCGCCGAGAAGGGTTCCCTCGGAGGCGAAGAGGGCCTGCCCGTGGTCGCCGTAGGCGCGGGACGTCTTCTCCCCGACCGCCTGTTCCAGGACGTCGAGGGTGGCCTCGTCCGTGCCCAGCGCGGCGAGCTCCTCACGCAGGTGCCGCCAGCGCAGTTCGATCTTCTTGTCGGCGTCGGTGGTGTCGCGGCTGGTGTCCATGTGAACCGAAGCCACCGGAGCGCCGCTCTCGTACAGAGGTCGCAGAAAACCCATGTCCATGTATCCGCGGGGCGTGGTCACCCCCGCCCCGCCCACCTCCTTCTCGGGGTCGGCCTGCGGGCCATCCTGGGGCCAATGGTGCTAACCGTACGTACGCCACGTCGAGGGAGACACGCTCCTTGCCCAAGGATTTCCACGATTTGCCCGAGAACGGAACGGCCGCCACCCGACCGGAGAGGGTCGTGAACTGTCGGGCGCGGACAGGGGCCGGATCCCTAACGTCGGTGGTGGAAGAAGGAGGCGGGACATGCTGGACAGGTTGAACCGGGCCCTGGAACGGGTCGAGGAGGACCCCGGGACTCCGCCGGACGCAGCCGCGATGGCGCGGGACGCGCTGACCTCGGAGCACCACCTCCGGCGGCTGTTCTCGGCCCTGGCGGGGATGTCGCTGTCGGAGTACGCGCGGCGGCGGAGGCTGACGCTGGCGGGGGCCGAGGTGCTCCACGGCGACGCCCCCCTGCTCGACGTCGCGGTCCGGTACGGCTACGGCTCGGCGGAGGCGTTCGCCCGGGCGTTCCGCTCCATGCACGGAGTGGGGCCCGGGGAGGCCCGCCGAACCGGTGCGGTACTCGCCTCCCAACCGCGGATGACGTTCCGCCTGACAGTCGAAGGGAGCACCACTGTGCGTTACCGGATCGTGGAGAAGGAGGCGTTCCGCCTCGTGGGGCCCAGGGCCCGGGTCCCCCTGGTGCACCGGGGACCCAACCCGGACATCGTCGCGTTCACGAGAGGGCTCGGACGGGCCGTGCTGGAGGAGGTGGGGCGGCTGTCCGACCAGGAGCCGCGCGGCGTCCTGTCGGTGAGCGTCCACCTCGGCTCCTCGCGGGAGGAGGGGACCGAACTGGACTACTACCAGGCGGCGGCCACGACCGCTCCCGCGCCGTCGGGGATGGAGGTCCTGGAGGTGTCGGCCGGGACCTGGGTGGTCTTCCCGTACTCGGGTCCCTCGGCGGACTTCCCCGAGCCCTTGCAGCGGCTGTGGTCGGACGCGTTCGGGCACTGGTTCCCGTCCCACCCGTCCTACCGGACCGTCGAGGGGCCGTCGATCCTGCGGGTGGAGTACGGGGAGGACGGCGCGAACGCCGAGGCCGAGCTGTGGCTGCCCGTCGAGCGGGCGGACTGACCCGGCCGGACGGGTGCCCCGCGGCTCCGCCGTGCCCGCGTCCGGGCCTTCGGACGCGGGCGCGGCCGCGCGGAGCGCACAGGAACAGGACCACCGGCAGCGGGATGAAGACCGACGCGGGCGCGGCCGCGCGGAGCGCACTGCGCCCCGCCCTCAGGAGGGGCGGTGCGCGGTGGTGCGCCGACACGTCCGCCCCGCCCGGTGCCGGACTCCCCGGGCGGACCGGTGGGAGGCCGGCCGTCCGGGCGCCCTCCCCGGTCGGCGCGGGCATCGTCCGGGGTCCTCGCGCGGGCGGTGCGGGCCCGCAGGAGGGGGCGCGGCCTACGGCGCCGCGACCTCGTCGGAGGCCGCCTCGATGACGTCGTCGAGCAGCTTGCGGGAGCGCTGCAGGTCCCCGATCATCCGGTCGATGCGGTCGCGTTCCACCATCAGGTCCGCCACCAGGGTGCCGTCCGGCTCCGCCGGGCCGCCGTCGGCGTCGCGCATGCACGGCAGCAGGGTCGCGATCTTGGCGCTGCACAGCCCCGCCGCGAACAGCTCCTGGATGCGCTCGACCCGGTCCTGGGCGGACTCGGCGTACTCGCGCTGACCGCCCGGTGTGCGCTCGGAGGACAGCAGGCCCTGCTGCTCGTAGTAGCGCAGCGACCGTGTGCTCACACCGCTGCGCCGCGCCAATTCACCGATCCGCATGGCCCAACTCACACTCCCCGCACTTGAAGTTGACATTGGCGTCAACTCCTACGGTAGCCGCATGGACACCACATCCGGAACCTCTCCGCTGCTCACCCCCGCCCGCCTGGCCGGCATCGACCTGCCCAACCGCCTGGTCATCGCCCCGATGACCCGCAACCGGGCCGAGCCCTCGGGCGCCGCGAGCGCTCTCATGGCCGAGTACTACGCCCAGCGCGCCTCGGCGGGCCTCGTCATCGCGGAGGCCTCCACCCCGAACGCGGTCGGCCAGACCTATCCGAACATCGCCGCCCTGCACCGCCCCGAGCACGTCGAGGGCTGGCGGGCGGTCACCCGCCGCGTGGCGGAGGCTGGCGGCCGCATGTTCCTCCAGATCCAGCACGGGGGCCGCGTCGGCCACCCCGCCACCAGCGGGCTGACGCCGGTGGCGCCCTCCCCCGTGGCCCTGCCCGACACGATCCACACGCCCGGCGGCCGTCAGCCGGCCGTGACGCCCCGGGAGATGGACCGGGCCGACATCGACGGGACCGTCGCCGACTTCGCCGCCGCGGCCCGCCGGGCCGTGGACGCGGGCTTCCTCGGGGTGGAGGTCCACGCGGCCAACGGCTACCTTCTCCACCAGTTCCTGGCTCCCACCACCAACCGGCGCCGGGACGCCTACGGCGGCGAACCGCGGAACCGGATGCGGTTCGTGCTGGAGGTCGTCGGGGCCGTCGTCGACGAGATCGGTCCCGACCGGGTCGGTGTGCGCGTCTCCCCGGGCAACACCAGCAACGGCATCGCCGAGACCGCGGACGACATCGCGGCCCTGTACCCCGGGCTGACCGAGCGCCTGGACGCCCTGGGCCCCGCCTACCTGCACGTGGCCTTCGCCGACCCCGACAGCCGGGTCTGGAAGGAGATCCGCTCCCGCTGGTCGCGGACCCTGGTCGGCAACCCGGTCCTGCCCGCCGAGGGGATCCCCGCCGACGGGGGCCGGGCCGCGGGAGAGCGGATGCTGGAGGCCGGAGCCGACCTGGTCGCCCTGGGGCGTCCCTTCCTGGCCAACCCCGACCTCGTCGAGCGCATCCGTACCGGTGCGCCGGTCAACCCGGTGCGCGACAAGTACCTGATGTACGTGGGGGGCGCCACCGGCTACACCGACTACCCCGCCGCGGCCGTCTGATCCCGGCGGCGGGCGCCGCGCGGCGGGCCGCCCCGGTGCAGCCGCTCCCCGCGCCGGGCGCGGAGGGGGAGGCCGGGCCTTCCGGGCGCGCCGGTCAGACGCGGGTGCGGCAGCGGTCCAGGAACCTGCGCAGCACCTCGTTGAAGCGGTCGGGGCGCTCCAGGTTGGGCAGGTGCCCGGCGCCCTCGATGATCTCCACGACGGAGTCGGGGATCAGCACGTGCATGGACTCGGTGAAGTCCGGAGGCGTGAACCGGTCGTGCTGGCCCGCCATGAGCAGTGTCGGCGCCGAGACCCGCCGGAGCAGGGGGGTGTAGTCGGGGCGCTGGGCGCGTCCGTACTGGGCGGCCGCCGCCCCCTCGGGCGGGGCGGCGTACATCATGGCGCGCACGTGGTCGGCCACCGCGGGCAGGTCGCGCACGTTGTCGGCGGTCATCATGCCGACGAGCATCTCGTCGGTGTAGCCCCGCATCCCCTCTCCCCGCAGCCGCTCGGCCATCGCGACCCGGGAGGCTCGGCCCGTGTCGGTCTCGGCGCGCGGGTTGGTGGCTGCCAGGGTGAGGGAGTCGACCCGGTCGGGGAAGAGCCGGTAGAACTCCAGGGCGACCTGTCCTCCCATGGACAGTCCCACCACGCCCGCCACGTCCAGGCCGAGGTGGTCCAGGAGCGCGGCGAGGTCGCGGGCGAACGCGCTCATGGAGGTCGTCCCCGGGACGACGGTGCTGCGGCCGTACCCGCGCAGGTCCGGCACCACCACCCGGTATCCGCGCCCGGCGAACGCCTTGACCTGCGGTGCCCACATCGTCCGGTCGAAGGGGTGGCCGTGGATGAAGAGGACGGGGTACCCGGCTCCGCGATCGGTGTAACTCACGTCGATCCCGCTCACGGAGGCGGTGTCCGGGGCGTCACTGTTCGCGGTGTTCGTCGTCTCGTGTGCCACAAGAACCGATGCTATTCATCCGTGCAAGGCGCCCTCCCACCGGGATGGCCATGGGAGCGCGCCCAGTCGGCCGGGGCCGCACCGCTTCCGGGAACGGGCCCCGCGCACGCGCGTGCGCGCCAGTCAACGGGCGTCCCCGCCCGCTGGGGCGCATACGGGCCCCGCGCACGCGCGTGCGTGCCCCGGCGGGGGCCGCGGCGCGGCGCACCCACCGCCGGGGACGAGCGGGGCGCAGGCGGTCCCTCAGCGCCTGCGGCCCCTCGCGCGCCGTGACCCGCCGTCCTCGGGCACGGTGCGCCGTGGCGGACGGGGCCGTCCGCCACGGGCGCCGGAGCGCGGAGCGCCCGGCTACAGGGGGAGACGTCCCCGGGAGCCGTCGGGTTCGGCCCTGTTCGCGCCCCGTCTCACCCGGCCTCCCCCCGACGCGTCAGAGGACCCGTCCCGGCGGACTCCCCCGTGGCGGCGTCGTCCTCCCGGCACCCGGGGTCCCCGCCCCGTGGGGAGGAGGCCCCTGCCCGCTTCCGGCCCAGGACGAGGGCCGCGGCCAGGTAGGGGGTGGCGAAGAGGGCGAAGGCGAGGGCGTGGCCGGTCAGTGCGAAGACCGCCGCGTACAACAGGTAGGAGGCGCCGGTGAAGGCGTCGGCGCCGAGTCCGGCGAGCGAGGTGACCGTGGCCCGGCTGGTCCCGGTGATGCGCTCCTGGAGCCGGGCGTCGGCGACCACGTTCGCGGTCTGGCACACGCCGAACCCCGCTCCGATCAGCATCCAGCCGGGGAGGCTGCCGAGCAGGGCGCCGGTCGCGATGGCGACCGCCGCCAGGCCGAGCAGGACGGCGAGGAGCCGGACGGGCAGCCGGGACGCGGGCCCGGCGAGGAGGCCGCCCGCGGTGATGAACACCCACACCACCAGGACCACGAGGGGGATGTCGGCCGTGGGGACGCCGGCCTCGTCCGCGAGCAGGGGGACGTACTCCTCCAGCATCTCCCAGAAGGCCGTGACCACGACGACGAGCACGATCGCGCCCCGGACGCCCCGGCTCGCACGAGCCTCGGCCAGGCCCGCGCGCATGGTGGCGAGGTAGCCGGCGGGCTCGTCCCCGGAGTCGGGGCCGCCGGCGGCCCGCCGGTGCTCGGGCAGCGCCAGCGCGGCCACGGAGCACAGCACGCAGGCGGCCACGCTCGCCGCCCCGATGGCCGCGTAGCCGCCGTGTTCCATCACGGGGACCGCCAGCAGGGTGGAGGCGCCGACCGCGGCCACCCCCAGGGCGCGGGTCACGCCCATGATCCGGGCGTAGCGGTCGGCCGCGCCGCGGTGTCCGAGTTCGGTGTAGACCAGGGCCTCGAAGGCGCCGGAGGAGAGGGCTCCGCCCGCGCCCCACAGCACGAAGCCCAGGGCGAACGCCCAGTAGCCGGGCAGCAGGAGCCACAGGGCGAAGCCCGCGGCCGCGAACAGCGGTGCGGCGGCCAGCAGGTAGCGGCGGGGCACCACGTCGGCCCAGGCGCCGGCGGGGACCGACGCGACGACGGAGGTCAGGGACCAGAGCACGAACAGCGAACTGATCTGGGCGACCGTCAGCCCGGTCTCGTCGAAGAGGATCGCGTACAGGGGGTAGAGGAGGACGAACTCCTCCAGGACCGCGTACGCGTACAGGGGCCGGGTCAGACGGGAGGTACGCGTGCCGGGGGCACGCGGTGGAAGGGTGTTCATGGAGGTCTTTCGGTCGAGCGGAACGAGGACACCGGGAGCGTGTTCGCCCGGTGGTCCGCGTGCTCGGTCCGAAGACCGGTCGGGGACTTAACGTCTCTTGTGCATGGCCCCAGGATAGGCCGTCGGCGCCGCCGGGGGCCAGTGCTTTGACACTCGGCACGGCATGGCGGACGGCTCAGGAGGGGTGCGCCTCGTGGGCCCGGGCCCGCAGGCCGGCGGAGAACCCCTGCCGCTCGGCGGGCGTGAGCCGCTCGAACGCCCGCAGCAGGGGCGGGACCCGTCTGCTCGCGAACGCGCGCATGGGGTCCCGGTACTCCTCGGCCGGGGACAGCAGGACGCGCCGGCGGTTGGCGGGGTCCTGCCGCCGCACCACGAGGCCCACCCCGGACAGGTCGCCGACCAGCTCGCCGGTGGTGGGCAGCCCCACCTCCAGGCGGGCGGCGAGCTCGCCCACGCTGAGCTCATGGTCGTGGGTGAGCCGGGTGGGGACCGACCCGCCCCGGGTGGACGAGGTACTCCTCCCGGTTCGACGGGTTCCCGTCGGTGCGGGCCCGGCGCGGAGGGGCCGGGCCCGCACAGGGGGGAGATCAGGCGTCGCCGTTGAGCACGGCGGCGGTCAGGACGCTGCCGGCGACGCCCCAGCCGCCGTCGGCGACCTCGTCGACCAGCACGACGGTGGTGGAACGGGCCCGCTCGCCGTAGATCTCCGCGTACAGGTCGGTGGTGCGCTCGACGAGCTTCTTCTTGTCCTCGGCGGTGACGGTGCCCGCGGGGACCTTGAAGTTGGCGAAAGGCATGGGTGTTCCTCCTTGAGTGGGTTCTCCCGCGGCGCGGGAGCATGTGTCCGAGAACGTGTGGCCGTGGCGCCGTTCCCGGACGGGAACGGCAGCCGGCCGATGCCGATCCGGTGGCAGGACTCCGCGCGGAGCGGTCGGCAGCCATGTCCTCCAGGATGCTCGGCGCCGCCCGGCGGAACCAGGGGATCCCATCCCCTGTGCCGGCGGCCCGGCCGGACCGAGAATGGACGGCATGGGTTCTGTGAACTACACCGAGCTGGGAGCCTTCCTGCGCTCGCGGCGTGAACGCATCCGTCCGGTCGACGTCGGACTTCCCCACGGGCTCCGCCGCCGGGTGCCCGGGCTGCGCCGCGACGAGGTCGCCCAGCTCGCCGGCGCATCGGTGGACTACTACAACGAACTCGAACGCGGCGCCGGATCCCAGCCCTCCGCGCAGATGATCGCCGCGCTGGCGAGGGCCCTGCGCCTGACCGCCGACGAGCGCGACTACCTCTACCACCTGGCCGACCGCCCGGTGCCCGCGCACGGCGGACCGGCCTCGCACGTCCACCCCGGCATGCTCGACCTGCTCACCCGTCTGACGTCGACACCCGCGCAGGTCATCACCGACCTGCATGTCACCCTCGTGCAGAACCCGCCGGCGGTGGCGCTGCTCGGGGACCACTCGGGTCTTCGCGGTGCCCGGGCCAGCTTCATCCACCGGTGGTTCACCGACCCCGACGCGCGGCGGATGTACCCCGAAGCCGACCACGGGGGCCAGTCCCGGGCCTTCGTCGCCGACCTGCGGGCAGCCGCCGCCAGAAGAGGTGCCAAGGACACCGAGGCCCGCTCGATGATCAGCTCGCTGATCGGCGCCTCCTCCGAGTTCGCCTCCCTGTGGGCCGACCACGACGTGGCCTTCCGGCGCGACGACCGCAAACGCCTCGTCCACCCCGAGCTCGGCCTGATCGAGGTCAACTGCCTCCACCTGTTCAGCGAGGACGGTCGGCAGCGGCTGCTCTGGTTCACCCCCGCGGTCGGCACCGACAGCGCCGGCCTCCTCGACCTGCTCGCCGTCCTCGGCACCCAGGAGGTCACCGGGCCGACGCTCTGACCCCCCTGTCCGCAGTGGCGGTGGTCGGCTTTGGGACCCTGTGGGAACGGCCCCGCTGCGAGCGGGCGGCGCGTACCGACGCGGTCCCGCTGTTCCTGTCCGGGAACGTCCCGCGTCCTCGCCCCCGGGCACGCGTTTCCCGGGCGGGCCCGGCGGGAGAACCGCCGGGTGCCCTCATCCGCCCGGCCCGGACCGCCGCAGGTGGACGAGGTACTCCTCCCGGTTCAACGGGTTCCCGTCGGTGCGGGCCCGGCGCGGAGGGGCGCCGGCCACCGGCCGCACCCGGGAGCGGCGGCTCAGCAGCAACCCCTCGCCGTGTGTCAGGCCGGGCAGCGCCGTCCGGAACCCGTGGACCGCGCGGGCGGGCAGCTCCCCCCTCAGCTCCCACGCGCCGCCTCCCGGACAGGATTTGTGCACGTGGCCGCCGGCGGCGCCCAGGGCGGCCAGGACCGCGCTCAGCGCGTCGGCGGGGACCTCCAGCTCGAAGGCGTGCACGGGTTCCATCACCCGTGTGCCCGCGCGGTGCAGCGCCCGCATGAGCACCATCGGGGTCAGGCAGCGGAAATCCCGCGCCGTGCTGGTCGGGGCCACGAACCCGCTGCGGACCAGGGTCACCACGCAGTCGGTGACCTGCCATCCGTACAGCCCCTGGGACAGGGTGTCGTGGACCGTCTCCGCCACCGCCCGGTCGAACGACGGCAGCAGGGCGCCGAGCTCCACCTCCCTGCGGAACACGACGCCGCTCCCCTCCTCCCCCGGCTCCACCCGCAGGCCCACCGTGGCGGCGAACCCGTCCGCGGGCTGGGAGCCGACCGTCTCGACGGCCTCGCCCACGCCGGCGGGGCGCTCGACGTGCACGACGGTGCTGCGGTCGAACACGGCGCGCACGCCGAAGTCGTCGGCCAGGGTCGCGGCGACCACCTCCTTCTGCACCTCCCCGTACAGCAGGACCGAGAAGCCGTGGCCGGGCACGGTGCGCACACCGATCAGCGGGTCCTGCTCGGCGAGCGCCGTCAGGGCGGCGTGCAGGCGCGGACCCTCGCCCTCGTGCTCCGGACGGGCGACCGCCTCCAGGGAGGGGCGCGCGAAGCGGGGCCCGGGGCCGCCGGGGGCGGGAGGGCCGAGCCGGTCCCCCACACGCAGGCCCGGCAGCCCCCGGACGCGGCCGATGTGGCCCGCCGTCAGCGCACGCGTGCGGTCGCCCTCGGCGCCCACGACCGCCAGGCGGGTGACGCGGCCGCTGTGCGAGGACTCGGCGCCGTCGGGGGCCGTCGGGGCGTCGCGGTGGAGCACGACGCGGTCGCGCTCGGCCAGGCGGCCCGACCGCAGCCGCACGTAGCCGGTCTTCTCCCCCGAGGCTGAGCGTTCGACGGAGAACACCGTGCCCCGCGGTTCGGGGTCGGCGGTCCCCGGTTCCGGGGCGGTGGCGGGGAACAGGCAGGTGAGGGCGCGGACCAGTGCGGGGGCGCCCGCGCCTGTGACGGCCGAGCCGAACAGCACGGGGTGCACCAGGCCCCGTGTCACCTGGGCCGCGAGCATCCTGTCCAGTTCGTGCGCCGGCGGGACCGGGAGGCCGTCGACCAGGCGCGCCAGCAGGCCGTCGTCGTGCGCGGCCAGGACCTCGGCCAGCGCCGCCCCCGTGGCCGGGTCGTGCCGGTCCAGGGGCAGCGTGCGGGCGCCCGGCGTGCCCGCGCCGCGCACGCGGTTGAGCGCGACCGCGTCCGGGGAGAGGAGCCGCCGCACGTCCGCGAGCACTCCGTCGGGGCGGGCGCCCCGGCGGTCGGTCTTGTTGACGAACAGCGCCACGGGCAGCCCCGCGTCCCGCAGGGTGCGCATCAGCACGCGGGTGTGGGCCTGGACGCCCTCGACCGCGGACAGGACGAGTACCGCGCCGTCGAGCACGGTCAGGGCGCGTTCGACCTCGGCCACGAAGTCGGTGTGGCCGGGGGTGTCGACGAGGTTGATCTGCACGGGGCCGGCCCGGAAGGAGGCGACGGCCGTGCGCACGGTGATGCCGCGCTCGCGTTCGATGCGGCCGGAGTCGGTGCGGGTGTCCCCGGCGTCGACGCTGCCGAGCCGGTCGAGGGCGCCGGCGTCGAACAGCAGGCGCTCGGTGAGGCTGGTCTTACCCGCGTCGACGTGCGCGACGACGCCGATGTTCAGGACGGTCGGAAGAGATGACAAGAGCGGAGGTGTCCTCGGGGATTCGTGTCCGGTTGCAGGGCTCGAAAACTCCGTAGGACCGGCGCATCCCGTTGTTCCTCTCCTCGGCTGTCGGTCGGCTGTCCGATTCTGGTCCCGTCCCGGGGGCCGCACAACTCGTTTTCCCGCGTGGGGGCGCCGTCGACGAGCGGCGAACCGGGTGACGGGCGCCCCGTCGGCGGCTTTCGGAGCGAAGGCGCCCCGCCCTCCCCCGGTGTCGTCGGAGGCCGCGGCCCGGACGCCTCCCCACACACCGTGGAGTCCACCCGCTGACGAGGGGCCTGCCCGGCGGTGCGGGCGGACCCCGCCGCCGTGGCGGACTCCGCCGGCCCTTGGTCCGGGGTCTGCCGCCGCCCGGTGTCCCCGCAGCTGACAGGGGTCGCGATCGTTGTCCGGCAGGATCCGCTCGGCGCCTCCGGCTTGACGCATACCGATATGGGAATATGATTGCCCCATGGCACGAGCAGCGACGACGTCGGACGTCTTCAACGCGATCGCCGAACCGCAGCGCCGGGAGATCCTGGTGCTGCTGCGGGCGGGTGAGCGGTCGGTGACCGAGTTGGCCCAGGAGCTGGGGATGACCCAGCCCGGAGCCTCCAAACACCTGCGGGTGCTCCGGGAGGTCGGGCTGGTGCGGGACCGCAGGGCGGGCAAGCAGCGCCTGTACGGCCTCGACGCCGGCGGCCTGCGGCCCGTCCACGAGTGGACCGGCGGGTTCGAGCGGTTCTGGGACGAGAGCTTCGACCGGCTGGACGCCTACGTGCAGGACCTGAAGCAGACGAGGGAAGCGGAGTAGCCGATGAGCGCGACAGAACGAGGGACCCCGGCCCGGTCGGCGACAGCCGACCGCGAGATCGTCGTCTCCAGGACCATCGACGCCCCGCCCGAGCTGGTGTTCGAGGCGTTCACCGAGGTGCGGCACCTGTCGCGGTGGTGGGGGCCGGAGGGGTTCACCACCACCACGCGGGCGTTCGAGTTCCGCGTCGGCGGGGTGTGGGACTTCATGATGCACGGACCGGACGGGACGGACTACCAGGAGTGGATCACCTGGACCGAGATCGCCCCGCCGGAACGGATCGCGATGCTCCACGGTGAGACCCGCGACGACCCGAACGCCTTCGAGTCGGTCCTGAGGTTCGAGCCCGACGGTGCTGCGACCCGGATCGAGATGCGCACGGTGTTCCCCACCAGGGAGCAGCGCGACGAGGCGGCCGAGAAGTACCACGCGATCGAGGCCGGACGGCAGACTCTGGACAACCTGGCCGACTACGTCGCCGAGGCCGTCCGGAAGGGAGCGGAGGACTGATGGCCGGGAAGGTGTTCTTCAGCGTGTCGATGTCGCTGGACGGCTTCATCGCGCCCGGGTCCGCCGGGGAACTGATGGGGCGGCAGTGGATGGAACTGCAGCAGTGGGTCTTCCCTCAGCGGTTCTTCCGGGAGAACCTGAAGCTCGGCGGGGCGGGGAAGAGGGGCGCGACAACGACATCGTGCGGGAGACGTTCGAGCGCACCGGCGCGAGCGTGATGGGCAGGCGCATGTTCGACGCCGGCGAGCGGATGTGGCCGGAGGAGGCGCCGTTCCACACGCCCGTCTTCGTCGTGACGCACACCGGGCGCGACCCCTGGGAGCGGCCGGGCGGCACCACGTTCCACTTCGTCGACGAAGGCATCGGCGCCGCCCTCGACCGGGCCCGCGAGGCCGCCGGCGATCGCGACGTCCGCATCGCGGGCGGCGGCGCGACGATCCTGGAGTACGTGAACGCCGGTCTGGTCGACGAGTTCTCGATCGCGCTCTCACCCGTGCTGTTCGGCTCGGGGGTCCGCCTGTTCGAGGGCGTGGACGCCGACCGTGTGGCCCTGGAGCAGGTCCGCGTGGAGCCCTCCCCCTGGGCGACGCATGTGACCTACGCCGTCCGGAAGCGGTGACTCCCCGACCTCGGCGCCGCCCGCCGGGATCGGCGTGCGGCAGGGAGTCGGGGTCCGGGAGAAGCCGGGCGAGGAGGGGCGGAAAAGGGGTTTTCCATTCGACTCCGGGTTGTTCTTGCATTTCCAGTTGAATCGATGCATTGCTTCTGTTTTGATGGCCTGTTTTTACAGTTCGATTGCTCGAACTATGCAAAAGCAGGGGGGTGCGGGTCGTGGCATCGGCGTCCTCCCGGGGCATCTTGGTCCTCGGAGCTCTCCGTCACCTGATGGTCACCCGCGCGGGTTCAACGTTCACCGGGCGGTGGTTGGGACGTTCCGCTTTCCGTGGCCGGATAGAGCACGGTCCCCGCCCGCCCCGACCGGGGCCGGGCGCTCCACGAACTCCAGGAGACCGTGCATGCCGGGAACTCCCCGCACCCCCGCCCCCGCTCCTTCCCCCGCACTCCTGACCGCAGAGCCCGCGCCGACCGCCCCGCCGGCGGGCGCCGTCCCCGCCTCCCTCGCGGGGGAGTCCGCCCGCGCCACCCGCCGCCAGCTCCTGGTGGGCGGCGCCGCCACCCTGGGAGCCGTCGCCCTGGCCTCCGGCTGGGCCCCCGAGGCGCACGCCGGCGCCGCACCCCGGCCCGGTCGGGTGGCCGAACCCTTCACCCTCGGCGTCGCCTCCGGAGAGCCCCTCCACAACGGCGTCGTCCTGTGGACCCGCCTGGCGCCCGACCCCCTGGCGGAGAACGGGCTCGGCGGCATGCCCGACCGGCGGGTCGAGGTCGAGTGGCAGGTCTCCCGGGACGAGGACTTCCGCCGCATCACCACCTCCGGCACCGTCGGGACCGGACCCCGCGCCGCCCACTCCGTCCACGTGGAGGTCCAGGGGCTGCGGCCCGGAACCCCCTACTACTACCGGTTCCGCCACGGCGCCGAGATCAGCCCCGTGGGCCGGACCCGGACCACGCCGGCGCCCAACGCGCGGACGGACCGCTTCGCGTTCGCGTTCGCCAGCTGCCAGAGCTACACCAGCGGCCACTTCACCGCCCAGGAGCACCTGGCCAGGGAGGACCTGGACCTGGTCGTGTTCCTGGGCGACTACATCTACGAGACCGGTGAGGCCGGGGGCGCCGGACGCCCCCACGTGCCGGCCCGGGAGGTCCAGACCCTGGCCGAGTACCGCGTCCGGCACGCCCAGTACAAGGCCGACGCGGGCCTCCAGGCGGCCCACGCCGCCTTCCCGTGGGCGGTGGTCTTCGACGACCACGAGCTGGAGAACAACTGGGCCGACGAGACCCCGTACGGCGGCGAACCCTCGGAGGCCTTCCTCCAGCGCAGGGCCGACGCGCTCAAGGCCTACTACGAGCACATGCCGCTGCGCCGCTCCCAGATCCCCGCCGGGCCGGACATGCACCTGTACCGCAAGCTGTCCTTCGGCGACCTCGTGGACGTGCACCTGCTCGACACCCGCCAGTACCGGGACGTGCAGGTGGCGGACTCCGAGCGCGGCGACCCCTCGCGCACCCTGCTCGGCGCGGACCAGCGGGCGTGGCTGCTGGACGGGCTGTCCTCCTCGCGGGCCCGCTGGAACGTGCTGGCGCAGCAGGTGTTCTTCTCCCAGCGCGACTTCGCCGCCGGCGCCGCCACCGACTTCAGCGACGACGCCTGGGACAACTACCGGGTCGAGCGGGACACCGTCCGCGACGCGCTGGCCCGTGTGCGCAACCCGGTCGTGATCACCGGGGACGTGCACGCCAACTACGTGTGCGACGTGAAGGCGGACTTCGACGACCCGGGTTCGGCGACGGTCGCCACGGAACTGGTGGGCACCTCGTTCACCAGCGGAGGGGACGGCGCGGAGCAGAACCCGGGCGACGCGGTGCAGTTGAGGGAGAACCCGCACATCCGGTTCCTCAACCGCAGACGCGGCTACGTCCGCAACGTCGTGACCCCCACCGGGTGGACGGCCGACTACAGGACGCTCGACTACGTGACCGATCCCGGCGCGCCCATCACCGACCGGGCCCGGTTCGTCATCGACGACGGCGTCCCGGGCGTGCGCCCCCAGGCCTGACCGGCCCCCGGCTGCCGGAGGCGGCCGGTGCGTAGGCCGTTCTCCGCCCCGTCGGACGAACGCCCGGCCGGAGAACTCCGGCCGGGCGTTCCGCGTGTCGGCCCGAGGACTCGCGGTGGGACGGCCCCGGACCTCGTGCGGTCGGAGCGGCAGGCGCTGTTCCGATACGGGTCTCAGGGCGGCCCGGGGTTGAAGACGGAGTGCGTGCCGACCCTGCGCCAGACGACGTGCGCCTTCCCGGGGAAACGCTCGTCCCCGTACTCCCACGTGGCGCGCCCGTCAGGCGCCCAGGTCATCTCGTAGACCCCCGGAGCGCCCTGCACGCCCTTGACCCGGAGGCCGGGCCGGAACCGTCCTTGCTCCACGTCGGGTGCGAACTCGGTGGTGACCACCTTGCGGAACCGCTCGACCTGCTGAGGCGTCAGCTTCTTGAAGTCGGCCCGGAACCGGGGGGTGGTGGCGAACGTGGCCAGTGCTCTCAGCGCTCCTCTTCCAGGGCGTCGAACATCGACTCCGCGTCCTCGAACTCCTCGGTCCGGCCCTCGGCGATCTGCTCACTGGCCTCCCGCTCACCCTGCTGCCATTCGGGGTCCCAGAACCACGCCTGGTCGGCCGGTACGGCGGTCATGCCCCGGAGGGTGACCTGGCCGCTCTCCGTGATGGCGAACTCGACCTCGTCCCCCTCTCGGATGTGGAGGGCCTCCGCCACCTCACGGGGCAGCGTGACCTGGTTCTTGCGACGCATCACCGCACGTCGGCGTCTCGACTTCGTCTCGCTCATCGGGGTGGCCTCCTCAGGGGTGTGAGAGCGCCGGGTTCCCGTCCGGTCCCTCAGTCACAGCATGGATCAGAAAGACGGACAGTACAACTTTCCTACAGCGCTCCACGGGGCGAGACGGCATCTGCGGACGCGATCAGCCAGAGCCCGGCAAGGCCTGACCGGCCTCTCCCCCGGCCTCCCGACTGGTCGGACCGGACCGCCTCGGGCGCGGTAAATACTCCTTCTGCATACGCCCGCACGCCCGGCCATCGGCACGCCAAGGGAAACTCGTTTTTCTTTCCACTCACCGGGGTTCGTCAAGGAGAGGGAACAGGGTGCTGTTCTCCCAGGCATGGGCGCGGACGATCGCCCCTCAAGGGCGTGCGTACCGGGTCTACAATAAGAGAAAGGATGAGCGCGAACTCCGCGAATCCTGGTGCCATGAAGGGCGGCGCCGAAAGCGCGGAGGCACACGCATTGGCCTCTCAAGGCGTGGTGCTGTGACACTCATCCGCGGCAACGGTTTCCGTCCGTGGAAAGAATCACGGGAGACGGTTTCGACTCCCCTTCCGACGACGGCCGGAGTGGGATGTCCTCGTCGCCGTCGGGAAGCGCTGATGTTCTCGAACGAGCATCGTCGTGCACTCCTCCGCCGGTGGTATTCACTGCGTGCACCGGGATGCTGGACCGACGGCGCCCCCTGGCGGCTCGGGCGGGTGTTCTCCGCAAGCGAATGCCCCGAGGTCGGGGCTGGCCTGTGAGGTCAGGAGATCATTGGCGGGCCGTGGCCTCCCGTGGCTTCTTCCGATTGCGGGGGTCGGGTTCAAGTGCGCCCTTCGCGGTGGCGGATGAAGTAACCGAACGGAAAACGACCCTGCCGAATTCAGGATTTCTTGTGGAATCTCGACAGAGGTGGCGGAAACAAACTCTCCTCCCGGAAAACCAGCCGCGCAACGGTGGTTCCGTGTTCTGCGGCGACCCCGAATCATGGGGCTTCAACGGCCTCACGGCAAGAAAAGAGGAACGACATGATTGGTCTCAAGCAGGGCGACGGCGGGGAAAAGGTGGCGTACCTTCAGGAACTGCTCATCGCAGCGGGCCACCTGGACAAGGACCCCGGGGCCGACGGCAAGTACGGGTCCGAGACCACCGCAGCGGTTCGCAAGGCCAGGGAGGCGCAGGGTTCGACCAAGCCCGGGACGCCGATCACCGGGACTGCCGGCGGGCAGGTCATGAAGGAGTTCGTGGAGAAGGTGGCGGGGGTGAAGTAGCCCGCACCCGCTCCACGAGGCCATGACGCCATGGCCGGGCCCCCGCGGCGGAGACGCCGCGGGGACTCCCCTGCGAGCGGGCCGGTACGCGGTCAGGTTCAGGCGGCGGTCCCCACACCCATCTCCTCGCGCAGGCGCTCCAGGGTCGTCCGCAGGATGCGGGAGATGTGCATCTGGGAGTAGCCCAGCCGTTCGGCGATCTCGGTCTGGGTGTGGTCGTGGAAGTAGCGCATCATGAGGATGTGGCGTTCGCGCTCGGGAAGGCGTGCCAGGGCCGGCTTCAGTGCCTCTCGGTCGACCACCAGGTCCAGGAGCCGGTCCTCGCAGCCCAGGTGCTCCTCCAGCGAGGGGGAGTCGTCCCCGTCCGCGTCCGGGTTGTCGGGGGCGTCCAGTGACAGGGCGCGGTAGAGGTCGGAGACCTGGCGGACCTCGTCCAGCTGCTCGCGGGTCATGCCGAGCTTGTGCCCGAGTTCGTCGCCGGTGGGCGTGCGCCCCAGTTCCTGGGTCATCTCCTGCCGGGCCTGGTGCAGGCGGATCCGGTTCTCCTGGGCCGACCGGGGCACCCGTACGGCCCAGGTGTGGTCGCGGAAGTGGCGCTTGACCTCGCCGATCGCGGTCGGCATCAGATAGCCGAGGAACGGCGCCCCCCGGTCGGGGTCGAAGCCGCGGATGGCCTTGCACAGCCCCACCATCGCCGTCTGGTACAGGTCCTCCACCGGTTCCCCGCGCCCTCCGTAGCGGTGCGCGATCCGCTTCATGGCCGGCGCGTAGTGGGACACGACCCGCTCCTGGAGCTCGTGTGCTCCGGGACCGCCCGGGCCCAGGGCCTTGAGCTGTCGCAGGAGGGCTTCGCCCGGGTCCCGTTCGCCCGGTCCCGGTCGGCGCGGCGCCGGGACCATCGGACCTCGTGCGGCGGGAGCGTCGACCGGAAGCGCTTCGGTGTCGGTGACGGACAAGAGAGACCCCCTGAAAGCTGGCCTGTGTGTTGCTGCCGCAACGGCAGGGCACGGCCCTCGAAGGCACGTGCCGCTGTCATCCTTCCCCCACGAAGGAGACTAAAAGGCCCAGAGAGAACTTTTGGGAACTCTTACCGCCACGGAGCGACAAACAAGACATTTAGTACATGCGTGTGGTGAGCGGCCGACGCATCCTGGGCGCTCCCCGCGCCCACGGTGCGTGTCGGCGGTTTCCCGTTCCCGACGACGGCGTCGCGCGCCGCCCCTCCCCCTCCCCCTGCCACGGGAGCCACGGCGCGAACGCGCCCCGGTCGCGGAGCGCGCCGGCGGGGTCCCGTGAAGAACAGGTGCGGCCCCCTGTCTCTCCGAACGCGAAAAACACCAGGACGCCCCGGCGCCGGACCCGTACCATGCCCGGTGGCCGCCCTGCGGCGGCCACCGGTCCTGCGCACCGTGCCAGGACGCGAACGCACGAGCAGTCGGGGGAAGACGTTCGATGGCACCATCCGGTATCGCCTCCGTGGTCGGCGAGCACTACGCACTGGAGGGGGCGGACCTCGTCCCGGTCGGCGGCGGCGCGGACCTGAACGCCTCGCTGTGGCGGGCCACCGACGCGCGCGGGCGCCGCTTCGCCGTCAAGTGGAGCAGCGGGGGCTCCCCCGCCGGGCTCGTACTGCCCGCCGCGCTCAACGCGGTACGGCCGGGAAGCGCTCCGGAGCCGCTGCCCGCACGCACCGGAGCCCTGTGGGTCGACACCGGCGGCGCACGCCTGTCGGTCATGGAGTGGGTCGAGGGCACGAGCGCCCTCGCAACACCCCCGGGGCCGACCGGATGGCGCGAGCTGGGTCGGCTCCTGGCCGCTCTGCACGGGGTTCCGCTCGGGGACGAGGTGCTGGAGCGGGTCCCGCGCGAGGACTTCGACCCCGGCCGGTGGGCCGGGCTGTTCGAGCGCGTCGACGCCGCGCTCGACGCCGGTCCCGCCGAGGGGGTCGGACGGCGGCTGGCCGAGCTGTGGTCCGGGAACCGCGCGGCGCTGCGCGAGGTCCACCGGCGCACGATCGACCTGGCCGCACGCCTCCGGGAGCGGGACGACCTCCCCGGCTTCGCCGCCTGCCACGCCGATCCGCACCTGGGCAACCTCGTCATCGCCAACGACGGGCGCCCGGTCCTCATCGACTTCGACGACGCGGTCCTCGCCCCGCGCGAACGCGACCTGATGTTCGTCCTCGGGGGCGGTGTCCTGGCGGACCGGGCCGTCACCGAGGAGCAGCAGGGCCTGTTCCTCGACGGGTACGGGCACCACCGGGTCGACGCCGAACTGCTCGCCTACTACCGGGGCCTGCGCGTGCTGGAGGACGCCTCCGAACTCGCGGGGATCGTCATCGACCCCGCCTGCGGCGAGGAGGAGCGCCGCGAGGCCTTCGGCCACGTCCGCGGCGTCTTCTCCCCGACGGGCCTGCTCGCCCAGGCGCTGTCCGAATAGGGGGCCGTCGGATCGCCCCTGGTCGCACCCCTGGAGGAGGCATGGGGAGCGCCACGTGCGGGTAGCCGGGTGGGCACGGGCGAGGCCCCGGGCGGAGGGACCTCCCCGCCGGGGCCGGTAGGCGCCGCAGGCCGCGCCCACCGCCCCCAGGAGACACCGGTCCACTCGAAGGAGCAGCGTTCATGAAGATCCTCATCGTCCTGACCTCGCACGACGAGCTCGGTGACACCGGACGCAAGACGGGCTTCTGGCTGGAGGAACTGGCAGCCCCGTACTACCGCTTCAAGGACGCCGGCGCCGAGCTGGTGCTCGCATCGCCCCGGGGCGGGCGTCCGCCGCTGGACCCCAAGAGCAACGAGCCCGGCGCCCGGACCGACCAGACCCGGCGCTTCGAGTCCGACACCGAGGCCATGGCGGCCCTGGAGAGCACGGTGCGCCTCGACGCGGTCTCGGCCGCCGAGTTCGACACGGTCTTCTACCCCGGCGGACACGGTCCGCTGTGGGACCTCGCCGAGGACGAGCACTCCGTCCGGCTCATCGAGACCACCCTGCGGGCGGGCAGGCCGCTCGCCCTGGTCTGCCACGCGCCGGGGGCCCTGCGACACGTCACCGGAGAGGACGGCAACCCGCTGGTCCGGGGCAGGAGGGTCACGGGGTTCACGAACACGGAGGAGGCCGCCGTCGGACTGACCGAGGTGGTCCCGTTCCTGGTGGAGGACCAGCTCAAGGAACTCGGCGGCGTCTTCTCCAAGGTCGGGGACTGGGAGCCGTACGTCGTCCGCGACGGCCTGCTGCTCACCGGTCAGAACCCCGCGTCCTCGGGTCCCGCGGCCGAGGCCCTGCTCGATCTGGTCGCCGAGGTGGACGGCGAACGCGCATGAGCGCACACGCCGTGACGCGCCCCTCGGGGCCCGCCGCTCCCGGGGCGGACACGGCCCGGAGGGCCCGGCCCCGGGTTCCGCCTGCGGGGTCGGCCGACCGGCGCGCACACCCGGATCGGGGCTACCCGCCCCCGAGGAGGGAGAGGAGCAGCTGCGCCAGGGCCACGAGCCAGCCCGCCGCGCCGAAGACCGTCCCGGCCACCGCTACGCGGTGCGCCGCCACCGCCGACCGGTGCGCCTGCTCGGCCTGCTCGCGTTCGGCACGGGCGCGCTGTTCCTGGAGCTCCACGTAGGCGTCCAGGCTCTTGGAGATGCTCTCCAGGAGGACGAGGTGGTGGTCCTCGGTGGGGGCGGCACGGTACCTGGCCAGGCTGCGGGTGAGGTCCCTGCGTTCCCCGGTGCGTCCGCCGGGCCCGCCCGGCGGCGCCCCGGCCGGTCCGGGCGGCCGCCCGACCAGGGACGCGAGCCAGGACGTCAGTCCCCTTCTCCGGGGCGGTCCGGCGGGGAGGGGGCGTTGGTGTTCTCCGTCCCGTGGAGGCGGCGGGCCTCCGGGTTGGGGGAAGGGGTGGAGAGGTCCCGAGGGGGTGCCGGGTCGGTTCCGGACGGGCCCGGGGGTGCGGGACGGAAGAGCCGGCCCCGGCGCCGAGACCTCCACGGGTGGCACGGGGCCGCCGAGGAGGTCCAGGACGTGGGCGGCGTGCGCGACCACGGCGGGATCGTGGCGCGGATGGGGAGTGGCGTCCATGCGACCACTCAAGCAGGTCGCCGGAGGAGGCGGAAGCGGTCGCCCGAAGCGCGGGCGGGCCTCAGCCGGCCTCCGGTTCCTGTTCTCCCCGTCGGGTGCCGCCGGGCAGCACCGCCGTGCGGAAGGCACGCGTGCCCAGGGCCGCCGCCCCGGCCGCGCTCGCCCCGGCGCCCCACAGGAGCAGGAGGACGGACACCGGGTACGCCCGCGCGAGGACGCCGATCACCGGGTTGGCCACCAGGAGCGGCAGCCACTGGGCGAGGGTCAGCACCGCGTGGGCCCGCCCCACGGCTCCGCTCGGGCAGGCGGCCATGAACAGCGGCCCGACGTGGGTGGAGAAGACACCGGTGCCCAGCCCCACGAGCGAGGACACCAGGCAGAACGCCGCCGGTCCGGGAGCGGCGGCGGCGAGCGCGACCCCCGCTCCCGCGGTGACCATCCCCAGCGCGGCGGCCGGGCCGGCGCGCCGTGCGGTCCCGCGCCACAGGACCAGCGCGGTCGGACCGGCCATGCCGACCCCGAAGGCGCCCGCCGCCGCACCCGTGGCCGCGGCGCCCCACCCGTGTGCGGCGGAGACCACCGGCACCAGGAGCGAGGAGAAGGGGATGGCGAACATGGCGAAGGCCCCGGTGAGCAGCACCACGGCGCGCAGCAGCGGTGTGCCGAACACGGTCGACAGCCCCTCCCCGACCTGGCGGTTCAGGCCCGGTCCGGCGTCGGCGGACGCAGGGAACCGTGTCCGGGATCCGACGAGGCGCAGCACCGCGAGCATCACCAGGTAGCCCAGGGCCCCGGCCCCGTAGGTGGCGGGCAGCCCCAGGAAGGTGATCGCGGCGCCTCCCATCGGCGGTCCGCACAGCACCGCGCCCTGGAGGACGATCTGCCGGGCCGCCAGGGCGCGGCCCATGGCCTCGGAGGGGACCAGCAGTCGGGGGACCGACGCCGAGGCCGGGATGTTGACCGCGTCGACCGTGCCCAGGGCCAGAGCGGTCGCGACCATGGCGCCCGGCCCCGGATCGGCGGCGGACATGGCCAGTGCGCCCACGGCCGCCAGAGCGCACAGGACCGCGTTCGCGGCCACCATGACGGGCAGCGCCCCGACACGGTCGCTGAGCGCGCCCCCGTGCAGGGTCAGCAGCACCCGGGGGACGGTCTGCGCCGTGAGCACGGCGGCTGCGGCGCCGGGGCCGATCAGGGCCGCGTGCCACACGAGCCCGAAGACGAGTATCTGCGTGCCCAGCGCCGTCACTCCGGCTCCGGTCAGCCAGACCCGGTAGAGACGCGGGGGGCCGTGTTCACTCCGAGCCATGGGGGCGGCCTCCGGTGCCTGTCGGTGGGGGTTCTCGGCACCGGGCACGCTAGTGTCGGCCTCGGACAGAGGCGGCGCGCAACCCCGGGACCCCGCCTGCCCCGGTCTCCGTCGCGTGGCGCGCGGATGTGCGTACCGCGCCACCGCCGCCGCCCCGGTCCCAGATCACCGCGCTCCTGGACACCGGCCCCGACGGCACGGAGATCATCCGGGCCCTCGAAGAGGTCCGCGCCCTGGCCGCCGACACCGGAGCCTTCACACCGGGGCCGCCCGCATCGCCCGCCCCATCGGCGTCCTGCGCGACGGAGTCCGACCGCCGGGGCCCGTCCTCCCGGACGCGCGGGAGCACGTGCCGGACCGCGTTCCGCGTCCGGACCCCGGCGCCCGGTACAGCGCGCCGACCGTGCTGCCGTCCGCCCGGGGGCCTGGGATGATCGGGCCATGAACGACTTCATGACCCCGCAGGAGACCGCCCGCCGTGCCTCCGCCGCGGTCGACGCCGCCGTCGGCGCGGGGCGCGACCTCGGACTCACCGTGACCGACGCGAGGGTGCTCCACGACCTGTTCTCCGTCGTGGTCCACCTCGCGCCATCACCGGTCGTGGCCCGGATCCCCGTCGTCCTGCCGCCCGGAACGGACCTCGACGCCCTGGCGCACCGCCAGCGCGCGGAACTGGACGTGACACGGTGGCTGGCGGCCCGGGGGACGCCGGTGATCCCTCCCAGCCCCCTCGTCCCCCGGGAACCGGTGCGGCGCGACGGGTTCTCGATGACGTTCTGGCAGTTCGTCGAGGAGGACCGGGGCAGGGAGCCCGACTACGCGGCGAACGCCGAGAGCGTCGCGGGACTGCACGCCGCGATGCGCGACTACCCGGGCCGCCTGTCGTTCCTGTCCGCGGCCGAACCGCAGACCCTCGCCGATGACCTCGCCCGGCTCGACGGGCGCCCCGACCTCATCGATCCGTCCGACCTCGACCGCGCACGCCGCGAATGGCGTGTCCTGGAGCCCCTCGTGAGTTCGCGCGCGGCCTTCGAGAAGGCGTTCCCGGGGATCGGCGTCCAACCGATCCACGGCGACTCCCCGCCGGCGAACATCTTCTCCGGGGCGGACGGCGACCTCTACTCCGACTTCGAGCTGGTGACCCTGGGCCCCGTCGAATGGGACCTGGCCGCGCTCGGCCCGGAGATCGAATCCGCCTACGACCGCGGAGCCCGGCGCAGCGGCGTGCGGGAGCTGGACAGGGACGTCCTGCGCTTCGTGAACGCCGTGGGGATGCTGCGGGCCATCGCCGCCCTCGCCCTCGCGCCGCAGCTGCCCGTGCTGGTGGAGTACCTGGGTCCGGCCGTCGACCAGTGGCGGACGACGCCGTTCGCCGGTGGGATGGCCGACTGACCCCGGAGGATCCGTCCCGGCCGGGGAGCCCGCCGTGGCCGGGCCAGGCCGGGGGCACACATCGTTCCTCAGGGGCGCGGAACCCGTTCCGCGCCCTCGCCCCGCCTCCCCCGCACGAGGTTCGCCGCGGCGGCCGTGAACCCGCACAGCGCGAGAAAGGCGCCGATACGTCCTTCCCTGATGTCCAGGTGAACGGGGCGGCCGAGGCTCGGATGGTACGACAGGCGGAAGGCCCCCGTGTCGGAGACCCCGCCGTAGCCGAGGTGCGCCGAAGCCCACGTGAGGGCGAAGGCGGCATTCAGCACGACCAGTCCCGCCAGCGTTCCGAAGAGGAAACCGTGGACGAATCGCCTGCCGTGGAGAACGATGACGGCCCCGCCTCGTGGAGGAAGACGTGAATGGTCCACGAGTGTTGTACCGGGCGGCCCTTCTCCTGTCACATCCGCTCAGGGCCCCCGGTTCCGCCGTCAGGTCCCCGATGTGGGGGAACCCCGCACCCCGTCGCGGACCCCTGACCGGATGGGGTCGCCGCCCTTGCGCGGAGCCCCCGGGCGGGTAGCGTGGTCGCACCTCGGGACCAGGCCGCCGAGGGAAGGGCGGAGCCGATGAAGCCGAGTGACCCCACCTGCTCCATGTGCGGGCGGCAGTACGACGGCGAGTTCATGACGGGCCTGCCCTGCCGCGTGTTCAGCCCCGAGGACGTCGTGACTCCGGGATGCCCGGCCCAGGCGCACATGATCGCCGACCTGGAGGCGAAGGCGCCCCGGGGAAGCACACCGCCGGCCGGGGGATGCCTCATGCTCCTCCTGGTGCTGCCGGCGCTACCGGCGTTGCTGGCCGCTCTGCCCCTGTGACCCCTGCTCCGCACGGGCCGCGACGGTGAACCCCACGGCCGCCGCACTATCCGGCGAGGGCCTCGCCGATCTGGCGGGTGGTCTGCTCGGCGACCCGCGCGTCGTGTGCCGCGTAGGCGGTGTAGGCGCTCAGCCCCGAGGCCAGCGCCCAGCCCCGCCCCCGGGTCCAGGTGTCCTCGTCCACACCGAGCGCGGCGCGGAAGGCGGCCCGGCTCCCGGCCGACATCAGGGTGAAGGCGATGGTCATGTCGCGCGCCGGGTCCCCGACCCCCAGTTCGCCGAAGTCGATGACCGCGCTGAGGCGGCCGTTGTCCATCAGCAGGTTTCCGGTGTGGAAGTCGCCGTGGAACCAGACGGGCGGCCGGTCCCATCCGGGGGCGCCGAGCGCCGCCTCCCACAGCCCGGTCATGGCCGCGGCGTCGAACACGCCGCCGACCTCCGCGATGGCGGCCCGCGTCTGCCTGTCCCGGGCGGCCAACGACCTGTCCTCGGCCGCCGTGTCCGCGCCGTCGGCCGGGGCCCCCTCGGGGGCGAACCGCTGAAGGGCGCTCAGGAACCCGGCCAGTTCGACAGCGGCGCCGCGGGAGTCCCCCAGCGCCTCGACGGTCGCCACCTCGCCGTCCATCCAGCGCGACACCGCCCACGGCCACGGGTAGCCGAGGTCGGGTTCGCCCACCGCCACGGGGGCCGGCACGGCCAGGGGCAGGTGCGGGGCGAGCCGGGGCAGCCACGCGAACTCCTTGCGGGCCTGGCCGCCCGCACCGGCGTGGCGCGGCAGCCGGACCGAGAGCTCGTCGCCCAGGCGGTGGATGACGTGGTCCGAGCCGGCCGGGCCGAACGGCCTGAGCGGGAGCGTGGACCACTGCGGGAACTGGGCGTCGACCAGGCGCCTGACGAGCGCGGTGTCGATGAAGGGTCGGGGGTCCGGGGGCGTGTCGGTTCCCAAGAGCAGCTCCAGCCGTCGGCCCGCTGCGTCCGGCGGGCGCCTGGGCCATCACAGTGCCCCGGGCGCCCGCCTGTCCACCGGTTTTCACCGCGCGGCACAGGGCGGAGGGGGACGGCGCGGGGCACCGTCGTCCCCCTCCGCCCCGCGGCCCCGTGTCACAACCTGATCTGCTCGTCGGTGAGCGCCTCCCTGGCGTCCCAGTACTGGATGTATCCCTCGTCGACGTAGAAGTCGGAGAAGTCCATGTTGGCGATGGACAGGTTGTTCTCGATCGATTGGATCGCCACGGGGACCGCGCGGAAGGACAGGCCGGGTTCCTCGTACAGGTCCACGACCAGGAGCGGGTGCCTGGGGTCGCCCATGGTCGTCCTGTCGGCGATGATCAGGAAGCTGTGCTCGTAGTCCCGCGGGACCAGGGAGAGGATCTGCTCCGTGGTGGCACCCGCGAACCGGGGGTCGTCGAGGACGTCCACGTAGGCGTGGTAGAACTCTTCCTCCTCCCCCTCCTGTCGGAAGGCGCCGTCCGGCACAGGAGCGCGGACCTCCGCGACCACGGCCTCCCAGACCGCGTCGTCGGTGTGGTCGGTGCGGACGATCAGCGCGTCCTCGGTGTGGGGCAGCAGTTCCATGCGCGTGTCCGGGGCCCGGTACGGGGCCGTGCGGGCCGAGAGCTCCAGCCGGGCCCCGAAGACGTCGTCGGGCCCCGGGGAGGAGTCCTCGTCCTGCGCGAAACCGTCCGCGAAATCCTCGTCGAGCGCTTGGACCAGCAGGTGGAACACGGCCGCGGCGTGCGGGCCGATCCGGTAGGAGTCCTCCCCGTCCCGGAGGGCCAGCAGGGGGAGCAGGAGCGTGTCGGCCATGGTCGTCTCGTCGGCGAGCAGGACCAGGCTGGGGACCCACGTCCCGGCGCGGTGCAGGGCGTCGCGGACCTCGTCGGGGCCGGCGCCGCTCCAGGCGGGGTCGTCCACCACGACCAGGTGTTTGGGGTTCTTCTCCAGGATCGCGGATTCCCGCGCGCTCACCGGGCCCGGTCCGGGCGGGTACGCGCCGGGCAGGTCGCCCAGGCGGGAGCGCAGGTTCTTCCAGGCGTCGTCGTCGGCGTAGTGGGTGCGCACGATCAGGAGTCCGGGCACCGGGGGGCCGTCGGAGGCCGGGGGGAGGTTCAGGGTGGGGTGCATCGGGGGCCGCTTCGCAGGAGGGGATGGGACCCCTCGGTTCTAGCAGGGCGGACCGACGATCCGCCCGGCCTCCCGCGCCGGGCGTCCCGCCCGCGAAGGCACGGGCGGCGGTCCCCCGCGACCGGTTCGTCCGGCCGGAGCCCGCCGCGGCGGGCGCGGGGGCGCGCCGCCGGCTCAGAAGCGGAAGCGCAGCACCCGCATCATCCCCCGGGTCCACGGCCACCGGGGCAGCACCCGGTACAGGGAGCGGAAGGGCTGCTCGGGCACGGAGGCGTGGTCCCCGACCACCTCGTAGTCGCCGGTCAGCGACAGCCCCGGATACCAGCACTCCGGCAGGCGGGGGTCCTCCAGGCCGTACATCTGCCAGCCGAACACCCCGGCCAGTCGGCCCACGTGGGGAGACACGACGTCGAACACCATCTCGCCCCCGCCGGGGAAGCACGCCAGGATGCGGCCGAGCAGGGCATGGGTCTCCTCCGGCCGCAGATACTCCACCAGGCCCTCGGCGACCACCAGGACGGGCGCGCCGGTCGGGACCTCCTCCAGCCAGTCGGACTCGGTCGCCGATCCGGCGAGGAGCCGGTAGCGCGGGGGCTCGGGCAGGACCCTGCGGCGCAGGGCGACGACGTCGGGAAGGTCCGTGTCGATCCAGCGGCCCCGCTCGGGGGCGCCGACGCGCAGGGCGCGGGCGTCCAGCCCGCAGGCCAGCTGGAGGACGGTCCCCCCGGGGTTCGCCGCGATCCACTCGCGCACCCACGCGTCGATGCGGCGGGCGCGGAGCAGGACCATGTAGCGGTCCCCCGAGGTGCCCCGGAGGTGGCGCCGGTCGAACTCCAGGCGGTCCATCACGTCCACGGCCCACACGTCGCCGAGGACCGGTCGGGTGTTGCGGAAGTCGAGGACTTTGTGGTGGACGGTCCACAGCAGGGTGCTCTCGACCTTGCCCAGGCGGACGTCGATCTTGTCCGTCGCTCGGTTCCCGGATCCGCCCTCGCCCATGCCCGGTGTCCTCTCGTCCGGCGATCGGTGACCGGTTCCCTACCCGTTACCGTCCGCCGGACGCGCGGAACCGGCGACCGTGTCCCGGCACTCTCCCGGTGGCCGGTAGCGGGCCCGGGCGGGGCGCAGGAACGCACGCGGCGCCGGGCGCTACTTGGCCTCGGGGCTGATCCACAGGGCCTCGGCGGCCACGAGGCCGAGGGCCTGGGAGCGCTCGGGGGCGCCCTCGTCGGGGCGCACCGCGATCTGGAGGGACCCCGCGAAGGGCTGGCGCTCGACCACCTCCACGTTCATCCCGATGCCGATCTCGATGTCGGCGAGGTAGCGGAGCAGTTCGGGGTCGGTGTCGTTGACCCGCACGATGACGCCGCTGACGCCCTCGTCGGCGTTGGACAGCAGCACGGACTCGCGCTCGACGATGTGCCCGTCGCGGGTCGGGATGGGGTCGCCGTGGGGATCCACCACGGGGTTGCCCAGGTGGGCGGCGATACGGTCGACGAACTTGTCCGACACGACGTGTTCGAGGATCTCGGCCTCGTCGTGGACCTCGTCCCACGAGTAGCCCAGTTCGGCGACCAGGTAGGTCTCCAGGAGGCGGTGGCGGCGCAGCACCGACAGCGCGGCCCTGGTCCCGGCCTCGGTGAGGTTGACCGCGCCGTAGCGCTGGTGCTCGACCAGGCCGAGTTCGGTGAGCTTGCGGAGCATCCCCGAGACCGAGGAGTTGGACACCGACAGGCGTTCGGCCATTCCGGAGATCGTCACCGGGCCGGTGCCGCGCTCCTGTAGGTCGTAGACGACCTTCACGTAGTCCTCGGCCGATGTGGACGGCCGTGCCGGTGTGTTCCCCATGGCCATAACCGTATCGCGGACCGCCCGCCGGAAACGATTTCCGTGCCGCCCTGTGGACGGGGCCCGAACCTCCCCGAACAGCCGTGAAGGGTCTCACCCCGGGCAGTTCTGACCGGACGGCGGCCCCAGTGCCGGACGCCCCCGTGAGACGATCCGCGCCCCGGCCGGGCCGACCTCGCGAACCTGCACGGAACCGCAGGCGCAACGCACCCACACGGTCAGACCGAGGCCCGTGGCATGTCGGGACACCACCAGGAACGGCTGGTCGTCGGGCCATCCGCAGTGGGGGCAGAGAGTCGTCATCGCACACCTTCTCCATCGGGGTCTCACACCAGCCTCACGGCCGAAACCGTTAATGTCCAGGTTGATTTTCCGCATGGTTATGTGAAGAATCAGGTACATGATCGATCTCAGGCGCCTCCGTATCCTGCGGGCCGTCGCCCACTACGGGACGGTGACCGCCGCCGCCGGAGCCCTGCACTTCACCCCCTCCGCCGCCTCCCAGCAGATCCGCCAGCTGGGCAGGGAACTCGGCGTCACGCTCCTGGAGCCCAACGGACGGGGCGTGCGGCTCACACCCGCCGCCCGCACCCTGCTCGACCACGCCGACGCCATCCACACGCGGTGGGAGCAGGCCGAGATCGAGATGCGCGGGCTGGGCACCGAGCCCTCCGGACTCCTGCGGGTGGCCGCCTTCCCCATGGCGCTGTCCCGGCTTCTCGCCCCCATGGCCGCGGCCCTGACCGCCCGGCACCCCCAGCTCGACGTGCGCGTCCTGGAGGCCGAGCCCGGGGAGTGCCTGGACCTGCTTTTCCAGGGGGAGATCGAGCTGACGGTCATCGAGGCCGCGCCGGGGGCGCCGCCCCGCACCGACGCCCGTTTCGACCAGACCCCGCTCCTGGACGACGTGTTCGACCTCGTGGTGTCCGACCGCCACCGCCTCGCGGGGAGGGAGAGCGTGGCGCTGGCCGAGACCGCCGCCGAGTCGTGGATCCTGCCGACCCCCGGCACGACCTGCCACGCGCACACCATGACCGCCTGCGCCGCCGTCGGCTTCACCCCCGACGGCTCCCACCAGGCCCTGAACTGGGGAGCCGTCGCCAGCCTGGTCGCGCACGATCTGGGGGTGGCCCTCATCCCGCGGATGAACGACCTCTCCCCCGGCCTGCCCATCGCCCGGGTGCTCCTGGAGGGCCCCTACGTCCCGGTGCGCAAGATGCTCACGTGCGTCCGGGAGGGATCGCGCCGCAACCCCGCGGTGGCCGCCGCCCAGGAGGAGCTCCAGAGGCTCGCCGCCACCGCCGCCGTCTCCACCGCCGTCCCCGCCTGACCGCCTGCGCCGACGTCGGGCGGGTGCCGGGTGCTCACCGCGTTTTGAGGGTTCTGCCTTCCCAGTAGGCGTGAACGGCGGCAAAGCTTACACCGGTGTTTCACAGATAAAATCAAGGTGCCTCCTCCCCTCCGCAGAAGGGCGGCACCATGGCGGACGCCTCCACGACCATCGAACTCGACCGGGCCGAACTCCGCGAGGTCACCGGCTTCACGGTGGCGTGCGCGCGCCCCTCACTGGCGCTCTTCGAGCGCGAGCGGCCCGGCGACCGGCGTCCCCGGGCCGCGATCGAGGCGGCGCTGGCGTTCGCTGACGGGGCCGAGCGGACCAAGGCGATCCGCGACAACGCGTGGGCGGCGCACCGCGCGGCCCAGGAGACCCGCGACGCGGGCCGGGGCGCGGCGAGCGCCGCCGCGCGCGCCGCCGCCAACACGTGCGGTGCGGCGTTCCTCCACCCCCTGGCCAAGGCGACCCAGGTCAAGCACATCCTCGCGTCGGCCGCGTACACCGCGCACGCCCTCGAACTCTCCTCCGGGGACGGCCCCGACACCGCCGACGAGCACCTCGCGCGGCTGGGGCTCCTCGCCACCCCCGTCGTCGTGGACGTCCTGGGACGCTACCCCGACGCCCCGCCCGGCGGCGGGCGCGTCGGGGAACTCGTCCGCCGGTTGGACGCGTCCCTCCGGCGGTCCCCGCCGGTGCGCTGACGGAGTGTCCCTGTCAGCGGCCGATCCCGTCCAGCTCGGCGAGGTCCTCGGCGGAGAGCCGGAGTCCCGCGCCGGCGGCGTTCTCGCGCAGGTGCGCCCTCGACGAGGTTCCGGGGATGAGCAGGATGTTCGGCGACCGCCGGAGCAGCCAGGCCAGGGCCACCGACATCGGCGTCGCGTCCAGGCGGTCGGCCACGGCGGAGAGCGACGAGGACTGCAGGGGGCTGAAGCCGCCGAGCGGGAAGAAGGGCACGTAGGCGACGCCCTGTCCGGCGAGCTCGTCGATCAGCTCGTCGTCCTGGCGGTGGGCGAGGTTGTACATGTTCTGCACGCACACGATCGGCGCCATGGCGCGTGCCTCGGCGACCTGCTCCGCCGTCGCGTTGCTCACCCCCAGGTGCCGGATCAGGCCCTGCTGCTGGAGTTCGACGAGGGTCGCCAGGGGCTCGGCGAGCGAGCCGGGGCGGGGCCCCTGGGCGTCACCGAGTCGGAGGTTGACCAGGTCGAGCACGTCGAGGCCGAGGTCGTCGAGGTTCTCGTGGACGGCGCGGCGCAGGTCCTCGGGCTCGCGGGCCGGGGGCCAGCCGCCGTGCCGGTCGCGGTCGGCGCCGACCTTGGTCACCAGGTGCAGCTCCGGGGGGTAGGGGTGCAGCGCTTCGCGGATGAGCTGGTTGGTGAAGCGCGGCCCGTAGGCGCCGGCGGTGTCGATGTGCGTGATCCCGAGGTCGACGGCCTCGCGCAGGACGGCGAGCGCGGCGTCGCGGTCGGTCGGCGGACCCATGACCCCGGGGCCGGCCAGCTGCATGGCCCCGTAGCCGAACCGTGAGACGGACAGATCTCCCAGGGTCCAGGCGCCGCCGGGGAGGGGGGTGGGGGTCGTGTTCATGTCCTTGCCTTTCGTCGAGGGCCGGGGGTGGTGCCCAACGGCTCCTTGCATCAGTATGGGAAGGCAACTTCCTTCTGGGAAGTAGGCACTTCAGGGTGCGTAAGTCACCCACGGGTGAGGGGAGCAGGCGATGGCGACGAGGACGGCGGCCCAGAAGAGGGCACAGGCCAAGGCCGAGTACGACGCCTTCCTGGCGGTGTGTCCCAGCCGTCAACTACTCGACCGCATCTCCGACAAATGGGTCACGCTGATTCTGTGCGCCCTGGGCGGGGACGGTTCGCCCCTGCCGGGTTCCAGCGGCCCCGGCGGGCCCCGGCCGATGCGCTACTCCGAGCTGTCGCGCCGGCTGGCGGGCGTCAGCCAGAAGATGCTCACCCAGACGCTGCGCTCGCTGGAACGCGACGGGCTCCTCACCCGCACGGCGGTGCCGACCGTGCCCGTCACGGTCACCTACGAGCTGACCGACCTCGGTCTCTCACTGCACGGGGCGGTGCGCACCATCAGGGCCTGGGCCGAGACGCACATGGACGACGTGCTCGCCAACCGCGACGCGCACGACGACCGCGACGCCTGAACCACCCCGTCCCGCGGAGCGGAGGCAGCGCGCCGGCCCTCCCGCCCCGCCCCTGCCCGCTCGGCCCGAGCCGTCCGCGCCGCGCCGAGTGCTGCCGCCGACAGCCGGACCGCTCCGACCAGGAGCCCTTCTTCCCCGCCCCCGGCCCGCCTCCCGTGCCGGGGCGGTCCCGGTCGCGGACGAGTCCCTCCGGCAGTCCCGTCGGCGCGCTGAGGGAGGGCCTCGCCGACCGGGGCGAGCAGGCCCGGCCCCTCCCCCCGGGACCGGGCTGCCCGACCGCGGCGGGCGGACCCCCGACCAAAGAGACGGCTCCGGTAACGAAAGGAGAATGCGTTCGCGCCCGCCGGCCCCCAGGCTGGGCGCATGACCACGTTCTCCGAGACCGATCGGGTGCCGGACCTCTCCGGCTTCCCCGGCCGCCGCATCGGCGGCGCGGCGCTCGTCGCCGCTCCGCTCCTGTGGTGCACCGGCCTGTTCCTGCGCTACCTCGCCCTGCACGGAGGCGCCTTCACCGACGCGGAGCTGCGCGCGTTCGAGGCCCAACCCTTCATGGCGGCCTCCCAGCTCGCTGCCTACACGGAGGCGCCTCTGGCGGCCACGGCCGCACAGGCACTGTTCGCCTCCGGGACCATGCTGCTGGTCCTCGCGTTCGCCGCCCTCGCACGCCTGGCCGCCCCGGCGTCTCCGCGCCTCGCCACGACGGGCGCCGTGCTGATCGCGCTCGGACTGCTCGCCCGGATGTACGCGGTGGGCGTCGACGCAACCGCCTTCGCCCTGGTGGACGACCTCGGCCTCGGTCCGGCGACGGCGACCGTGACCGCCGTCTACACCGATGTCTCCTACGGTCCGTGGCGTGTGCCGGTGATCGCGTACTTCGGCCAGTACACCGGGGTTCTGCTGCTGGCGGTCGGCGCCCACCGCTCGGGGGTGCTCGGCACGGGCCGCACCGTCCTGCTGCTGTTGTGGGGCGCGCTCTGGATCGGGGTACTGAAGGAGGCGACGCTGTTGGACTGCGCCATCGCGGCGGCAGCGGCCGGGCTGGTGTTCGCACCGCTCGGGGTCCGTGTTCTGAGGAGGGCGGTGCCCTACCGCGCGGCGGAGCGGGGCGGAGCGCCCGCGAACACGTGGTCGCGCCTTCTCAGCTGGTGACCGTGCGGTGGTGGGCGGCTAGGGTGTGGCGAGTGAGTGTCGAGTGCCGTGCCCGCCCTCGGTCCGGCCGGGCCGACCGGGTGCTCGGCAGGGCGGTGTCCGCCGTCCTCCCCCTGGGGGCGTTCTGCGGCGCCTTCTACCCCTTGCTGTATCCACCGTCCTACGCCGCTCTGGTGACCGGGTTCACCGCAGTGCCCGGCGTCGCCGCGGCCCTGGTGGTCGGTGCGGCCGCCGCAGCCGCTGTCCGGGCGGCACCGCACCCGGTCTGGCCGCTGATGGCTCTGGCCGCCGTGGACGCCGTGCTCCGGGCCCCCGGTCCGGTGACCGCCATCGCCCTCTACGTCTGGGCGGTCCACGGCCGGCCTCCAGCCGTTGCCGTGGCCGCTGTGGGAACGACCTTCCTTTCCGTGGTCCCGCGGCCCGGGGTGGACTGGGACTCGGCCCTCGGCAACGCACCGCTGTTCGTGTGGCTGCCGTTGGCCCTGGGAGCGTGGACCGCCGTTCGCGCCCAGGTGCTGGCCGGGCTGGTGGAGAGGGCCGACCGGCTCGAACGCGAGCGGTCCGCCTTGGCTGCGCAGGCCCGTGCCGAGGAACGGACCCGGATCGCCCGCGACATGCACGACGTCGTCGCGCACCGGGTGTCGCTCATCGTGCTGCGGGCCGGGGCTCTGGAGGTCGGCGCGTCCGACGGGGCCACCGCGGCGGAGGCGGAGCTGATCCGCCGGACCGGCCAGGACGCCCTCCTCCAACTGCGTCATGTGCTCGGGGTGCTCGGCCGGTCAGGGGAGGCCGCGTCCGGCGCCCCGGACCTCCTGCGCCCCCCGCCCGTACTCGCGGACCTGGCGGAACTGGTCGACCGGTCACGGTCGGCGGGCGTCCCGGTCGAGCTGGAGCTTCCGGACGGAGGCGGAGCAGACACGGTCGACCCCGTCGAGGAGCACGCCGTGTACAGGGTCGTGCAGGAGGCGCTGACCAACGTGCACAAGCACGCGGGAGGCGCCGCGACCCGCGTAGCGGTGCGCCGGGAGCCCGAAGCCGTCGAGGTCGCGGTGGAGAACTCCCCGCCCGAGAGGGCTCCCCTGGCCCTGCCAGGGACCGGGACAGGCCTCATCGGGTTGCGCGAGCGCGTCGAAGCGCTGGGCGGCGACTTCCGGGCGGCGCCGACCCCGCGGGGCGGGTTCCGGGTGTGGGCGAGGCTGCCGACGTGATCCGGGTCCTCCTCGCCGACGACGAGACGCTGGTCCGCACCGGACTGCGGATGATCCTGGAGACGGCCGACGACCTGGAGGTCGTGGGGGAGGTCGCGGACGGCGCAGAGGCACTCGCCGCCGTCCGCAGCCTGCAGCCGGACGTGGTCCTGATGGACGTCCGCATGCCCCGGATGAACGGGGTGGCTGCGCTCAAGGCGATCAACCGGGAGCCCGATCCGCCCAAGGTCGTCATGCTGACGACGTTCGACCTGGACGACTACGTGTACGGTGCCCTGCACGCGCGGGCTGCGGGGTTCCTGCTCAAGGGCAGTGGTCCCCGTGAACTGATAACCGCCGTCCGCGCCGTGGTCGACGGCACCGCGATCCTCGCCCCGGCCCTCACCCGGCGATTGGCCGATGCCTTCGCCGAACGCCGTCCCGCTGGAGTGCGCGATGCACGCGACCGTCTGGCGAGGCTCACCGCACGGGAGAGTGACGTCGTCGACGGTGTGGCCAGGGGTCTGGCCAACGCGGAGATCGCCCGGGAACTGGTGATGACCGAGACCACGGTCAAGGCCCACGTCAGCCGGTCCCTGGCCAAACTGGGCCTGGCCAACCGGGTCCAGATCGCCCTGCTCGTGCGCGATGCCGAGCGGTGAGAGCGCATCCGGCCGGGGCCCGGGGTTCGTGGTACGGCAGGGGTCTTCGGGGATCTGCCGGGCCCCGGAGGCCGTCCGGTCCCAGGCCGCGCGCGGCCGGGCGGGTTCGGCCCCGTCGGCGGAATGACGGGCGGGGCGCGTCCGTCGACCGCGTCGGGCCGGTCGGGCCCTCTCCGGAACCGGGGCTCCGATCGGAGCGGCCGCCCCCGCCCTCCCCGAGGACGCGTGTCCACGGGAACGGCTCCGCTAGCATCACGCGGATGAGCGCTCCCCGCCGCGATCCCCGGCCCGGCGTCGTCCCGGGAACCGAGAACGAGCACGCCGCCTGCGCCGACCTGTGGACGCGCGCCCTCGCCCACCGCGACGGGACGGCGCCCGACCCCGCCGCCAGGGACCGGGTGCTGCGCAAGCTCGGGATGCCGCCCCACCTGCTCCTCGTACTGCGTCCCGCGGAGGGCGGCGACCCGGCGGGGTTCTCGCTGAGCTTCCCGCCCGCCGCCGGGGACCCGTCGCGCACCGCGCACCTGGCCTTCCTCGCACTGGACCCCGCCCGCCGGGGGCGCGGATGGGGACGCCGCCTCCTGGCCGCCACCCTGGACCGCCTGTCGGGGACGGCCGACGCGGTCACCCTGGAGGTCCTCCCCGACAACGCGGTCGCCCGCGCCCTCTACGAGTCCACGGGGTGGCGGGCGGTGGGCGAGGGCCGGTTCGAGGGCTCCGGCCGGTCCAGCGTCGTCTACCGACTCGACCTCGACCGGGGCTGACCGCCCCGGGCCTCCACGCGTGCGCGCGGTACCCCCTCCGGCCCGGGCGCTCTCAGGGCGCGAAGGCGGGGTCCGGGGCCACGGCCACGTCCAGGACCAGCGGCTCGTCGCGGTCGGCGAGCCCGGGGACGACCTCGTCCAGGACCCGCACCAGGTCGCCGTGGGCGCGGACCTCCACCGCCGGGCAGCCCAGCCCCCGGGCGAGGGCCGCCAGGGAGACCTCGCCGAACGCGGGCCAGGGCGGCTTGCCTCCCCTGTGCTCGGCGAGGCGGTCCATGATCGCGTAGCGGCCGTTGGCCAGGACGACGAAGAGGACCCCGGCCCGGTAGCGGTGGGCGCTCCACAGCGCCTGCACCTGGTACAGCGCGGATCCGTCGCCGACGACCGCGACCACGGGGCGTTCGGGGGCGGCCATGCGGACCCCGGTGGCGGCGGGGAGCGCGAAGCCGAGCCCGCCCATGGCGGCCGACAGGAAGCCCAGCGGGGCGCGGGCGGGCAGCAGCCGGTGCAGCTGCGGCCGGCTGGAGGGGGTCTCCTCGACCACGACCGTGTCCGGTGCGATCCGTTCGGCCAGGGCCCGCAGGACGTGGGCCGCGCGCAGCGGCTCGCCCTCCGCCGGCGGCGCCACCTCCTCATGGGCCGCCGCCGACCATGGCGCCGGGGATACGGGGCGTTCGCGCACCAGGTCCGCGACCACCGCCGTGAAGGGCGCGACCGGGGCGATGACGGCGATCCCCGCGGGTCCGCGGTGGGCCTCCGCGGGGTCCTCGGAGACCATCGCCAGTCGGGTGCCGGGGACCACGAGGGGGCCGTCCGCGTAGATGTACTGGCGGAAGACCGGGGCGCCCGCCGTGAACACCGCGTCGTGGCCGCGCAGTGCCTCCCGCAGCCGCGAGCGCTCGGCGGGCAGGTGCCCGGCGAACAGCGGGTGGTCCTGGGGGAACCCGGCGCGGGCGCCGAAGCTCTCCTGGTAGACGGGGGCGCCCAGCCGTTCGGCGAGTGCCGTCAGGGCGGCCCACGCGGGCGCGCTGTCGGCGCCGGCCCCCACCACCAGGGCGGGGTGTGCGGCGCCGTCCAGGAGCGCGGCGACCTCGGCCGCCGCGCCGTCGTCGGGGGCCACGTGCGCGGGGCGGGCCACCCGCACCGCCGCGGCCCGGGGCTGTCCGGGGTCCACCGGGTGCGACCAGTCGTCCATGCACACGATGACCAGGGCGGGTCCGTGTCCGTGCGAGGCCTCGTGGTGGGCGCGCACGACGGCGGCGGGCACGTCCTGGGCGCGCGGGGGCCGGTGGACCGCGACCGGGTAGTCCCCGGCGAGGCCTTCGAGCCGTCCGGCCAGGAAGGGCTCGTGTTCCAGGTGGCGCCGGTCCTGCTGGCCGACCAGGACCACGAGCGGCGCGCGGTTGACGCGAGCCGTGGCCAGGGCGCCGACCGCGTTGCCCAGGCCGGCGGTGGTGTGCAGCAGCACCATCGCGGGCCGGTCGCGGGCGATGGCCCAGCCCGTGGCCATGCCGACCACGGAACCCTCGTGCAGTCCCAGGACGAAGTCGACGTCGTCGGGCAGGTCCACCAGGAACGGGACCTCGGTGGAGCCGGGGTTGGCGAAGACCGTGGTCATCCCCAGTTCGCGCATGGCCCCCAGGGTCTGCTCGCGCACGGTCGGCCTCGTCTGGTCGGGCACGGTGCCCCTTCTCTCGGTCGGTGCGGCTCGGCCGGTCCGGCTCGGCGGCGGGCGGCCCGGTCAGCGGTACAGGGCGGCCAGGTCGGCCTCGGTCCCGATGAGGCCGTCCTCCAGCATCAGGTCGGCGAGGACGCCCACGGACTCCTCGTTGACGGCCTCGGGCCAGCGGGGCAGGCGGATGTCGGTCAAGGCGGCCCCGTCGATCTCGGTGTACTCGCCGAGGACGCGGCGCACCTCGTCGGGGTTGGCCTCGGCGTAGGCGAAGGACTCCTGGAGGGCGGCCTCGACGTCGTCGATGAGTTCGGGCTCCCGGGCCAGCATCTCCTCGGAGGTGAAGTAGGCGGCCACGGACAGCTCGGGGTGGGTGTCCACGAAGTTGGAGGCGATCTCGCGGTTGCCCGCGTCGAGGGCGGCGGTGGTGAAGGGCTCGACGAGCCAGGCGGCGTCGATCCGGCCGTTCTCCAGGGCGGGGACCATGTCGGGGAACGCCATCTCGACGAACTCGATGTCGGAGGGGTCGCCGCCCGCCTCGCGGACGGACTCCCGGACGGTGGTGTCGCCGATGTTGAGGAGGTTGTTGGCGGCGACCGTCGTGCCCTCCAGGTCGGCGGCGGTCTCCACGGGGCTGTCGTCGCGGACGAACACGGCGCTGAAGTCCGCGCCCTGCTCCCCGTTGCTGGAGACGCCGTTGGCGAACACCTTGAGGGGCAGCCCCTGGTCCCGGGCGACGAGGAGGGAGACGGTGTTGCCGAAGGCGAACTCGAAGTTCCCGCTGACCACGCCGGGGACGGCGGCGGCTCCGCCCGAGCCCGGCTGGATCTCCAGGTCGATGCCGCGGTCGGCGAAGAAGCCCTGGTCGACGCCGAGGTGGAGGGGCGCCACGTCCACGATGGGGATGGCGCCCGCGGTGATCCGGCGCAGACCGCCCTCTTCGTCCTCCCCGCCACCGCCGCCGGAGCAGGCCGTGGCGAGGACGAGTACGGCGATACCGCTGAGGGCGGTCGAAAGTCGGCGCATCTGTGTCTCCTGAGTCGGTCGGCGGTCGGGGAGGGGTCGCCGCGCCGAGGGCCGGGGGCCGGCGGGGGGCGGGGCCCGAACTCACGACAGGCCACGGATGTACGTTTTGCGAACAACTGTGCTGAAGGCGAACTTAAGTGATCCAGGTCACCGGGTCAAGGGCGCGGCCCGGGTGCCCGGCGCCGGAGAGGCCTCACGATGAGGAGACCCGCGCCGAACGCGGGCCCGGCGCCGTTGGCCGAGAGCTGAGGGTGGGGGCCGGCAGTCGAGGAGATGCTGTGTGGCTGTGCGGCGAGAGGCGGACGGACTCCGGGCGGATGTCGTCACCGAGCTCCGCGCCCCCCTCACGGACACCGCACCGGACGGCGCACCGCTCACCGCCGACGGCCGGAGCTGACGCGGTCCCCCTCCCGGGTCTCCGTCCCGGGACCGGGTGCGCCCGCGAAGGCGCACCCGGCCGCGGCGGCCGGAACCGGCGGCGCCGATGGTGCCGTGCAGGCCGCCGTCAGCCGCTGGTGAGCACGACCAGGCGCTGCGTCGCGCGGGTCATGGCGACGTAGCGGTCGACCGCCCCCTCGATCCCCTCGCCGAACTCCTGCGGGTCGACGAGGACGACCAGGTCGAACTCCAGCCCCTTCGCCAGCTGCGGTGTCAGGGAACGCACGCGCGCCGTCGCCCGGAACGCCGGATCGCCGATGACGCAGGCGGTCCCCTCCGCGTTCCCGGCGAGCCACGCGTCCAGGACCCGGTGCAGGTCCTCGACGGGGCCGTGCGTGACGGGGATCCCGCCGGCGCGCACCGAGGTCGGCACGTTGGCGTCCGGCAGCGCGGCCCGGATGGCCGGCTCGGCCTCCGCCATGACCTCCTCCGGCGTCCGGTAGTTGATGCTCAGGGAGGCCGTCCCGATCCGGTCGAACCCGACCCGTTCGAGCCGTTCCCGCCACGGCTCGGTGAACCCGTGCCTGGCCTGGGCGCGGTCCCCGACGATGGTGAAGCTCCGGGAGGGACAGCGGAGCAGCAGCATGCGCCACTCCGCGTCGGTCAGCTCCTGGGCCTCGTCCACGACGACGTGCGCGAACGGTCCGGCGAGGAGGTCCGGGCTCGTGGAGGGCAGTGCCGCCCCGTCCACCAGGGTGTCCTGGAGGTCTCGTCCGTGCAGCATCGTCACGATGCCCTCTCCGTCGTCGTCCGCCGCGAGCAGGTTGTCGATGACGCCCGACATGCGCTCGCGCTCGGCCGCGACGGCGGCCCTGTGCCGGCGCTCGCGCAGTGACGCCCCCGGGTCGCCCAGGCGCCGGCGCGCCGCGTCCAGGAGCGGCAGGTCGGACACGGTCCAGGCCTGGGCGTCCTCCCGCTGGAGCCCGCGGACCTCGCCAGGGCTCAGCCAGGGCGCGCACAGGCGCAGGTAGGCGGGGACGGACCACAGGTCGCCGACGAGATCGGTCGGCTCGATCATCGGCCACGCGCGCTGGAGGGCCGTGACGAGCTCCGCGTCCCGCATGAGCGAACCGCGCACGAGCTCGGGGGTGACCTCCTCGTCGTCGTGCTTGTCGGCCACGATCGACGCCAGCTCCTCCCAGATCTGCTCACGCGCCTCGTTGTGCGGGGTCCCCGGCCCGGGGGCGGAGAACGCCTCGGCCCAGTCGTCGGCGCCCAGCCAGACCTCGGACCAGTCCGTGGAGACCGTCATCCCCTCGGCGGGCGGCTTCTCGTAGAACCTGACGGCCGCCTCGATCGAGTCGACCAGGCCCGCCGACGACTTCAGCGCGGCGACCCCGGGGTCCTTCTCCGGCTTCGCCGAGGCGCCCTCCGGGACGAGGTCCCGCAGGGTGCAGGTCTGCACGCCCTCCTCCCCGAGGCTGGGAAGGACGTCGGCGACGTAGGCCAGGTAGGGCTGGTGCGGGCCGACGAACAGCACGCCGCCCCGGCGGTGGCCGAGCCGCGGGTCGGAGTACAGGAGGTGGGCGGTGCGGTGCAGGGCGACGACGGTCTTCCCCGTGCCCGGCCCGCCGTCGACGACGAGGGCGCCGCGGGACCCGGCTCGGATGATGGCGTCCTGGTCGGCCTGGATGGTGCCGAGCACGTCCCGCATCCGGGACGACCGGTTGTCGCCCAGGCTGGCGATGAAGGCGGACTGGTCGTCGAGGGCGGCGTGCCCCTCGAACCCGTCGGCGGTGAACACCTCGTCCCAGTAGTCGCTGATCCGGCCGCGGGTCCACCGGTACCGGCGGCGGCTGGCCAGCCCCATCGGGTCGGCGTGGGTGGCCGCGAAGAACGGCTCGGCCGCCGGGGAGCGCCAGTCGATCAGGAGGCGGCGCCCCTCGCCGTCGGTGAGGCCGAGCCGCCCGATGTAGACGGGCTCGGATCCGTCCGCGCCGACGATGTGCCCGAGGCACAGGTCCAGGCCGAAGCGGCGCAGGGCGCGCAGGCGGTTGGCCATCCGGTGGATCTCCAGGTCCCGGTCCAGGACCTCCCGCCCCTTGCCGACGGGCGCGCTGCGCCGGGCGTCCAGGCGGGCGGACAGTTCGGAGACCGACTGTTCGAGGCTCTGCGCGATGGACGCGAAGTGCCGTTCGTCGTCGGCGATCAGGGCCGGGTCGGCCTTGGCGGCGAGGTGCTCGGGGAGGTCGAACGCGCTGGTGGTGAGGCTGTTCACGCCGTCTCCCATGTCGTCGGTGCTGGTCACGGAGGACGATTCTGCAGCACGACGGGGGTCTTGCCGCAAGCCCCCGGGTGCGCTATAAGTTGAGAGTGGAGAGGAGTTCCCAGAACCCTCTCCTTTTTCGTGCGCCGGGGACGGGTCCCCGAGGGGGCGGCCCGGTGGGCCGCCGCACGCGTACGGCGGTCGGCGGCCTCAGCCGGCGGGACGCAGGTGGTCCAGGGCCTTTGGCGGAACCGGGTAGGGGCGCTCCTCGGGGAGCAGGCGGGCGGCCGCGGCGCTGTCCCCCTCCAGGACGAGCGCGTGCACACGCCGGACCAGCGGGGTCACGTCGGTGATGGACACGGTCCACTCGTCGGCGTAGCGCCGCGAGGCCTGCCCGGACAGCCCCAGCTGGAGGGAGCGGTGGGCCAGCGGGGCCAGGCCCAGGTCGCGTTCGGGGTCCCACTGCACGCGCGCGGAGGCCTCCCGCAGCCGGCGCCTCCAGGTCTCCCGGTCGGTGTGCACGCGGGGCTCGAAGTGCGACAGGCACGCGTCGCGCAGCGCCAGCTCGAACCCCTCGCGGCTGATCTCCACCGCCAGCACGGTCTCCTGGTCCTTCTTGAGGCCCCACCCGCAGCGGTACATCATCCACATAAATGACGGTTTCACCCAGGTCATCCGCTCCCTCTTCCAGGAGGAGGGGAAGCGGCCCTGCCGGGCGGCGGGCAGTCCGATGGAGGGGGTGTAGGCCTGGTAGACGGTGACGGTGGTGTCGGTGTGCAGGGCGCGGATCTGGTACCGCGGGACGTCGGGGGCGTTCATGACCGCTCAGGGTGGTGCCCCGGCCGGTCCCGGGGCAACCGGATTTCCGGGGGCGACCGCTCCCCCACCGGTGGCGCACCGGCCCCTCAGGCGACCTCGGGCGCGGCCCGCATGCCGACGTAGGCGTACCGTGTGCCGTCGGCGGAGGTCGTGAAGACCACCGGCATCCAGCCCTCCCCGAAGGCGGTGCCGCTAACGGAGGCCGCGAACACGGTCTTCGTCGCCGTCACCTCCACCGGCACCAGGTCCACCTCCAGCGGCGGCGAGAAGTGGCTCATGCCGTCCACGAACTCGTAGACCATCCGGAGGCCGTTCCCGCCCCCGGTGACCGTGATGACGACGCCCGGACGGCGGTAGGTGCCGGTGAGGCGGGCCGTGTCCACGGCGGGAAGCTGCTCCGGCGGGGCGAAGCGGTCGGGCATGCGCACGCCGGCCAGGGCGGCGAGCAGTTCCCCGAACAGGTCGGCGTAGAGGCTCTGCGCCCCTCCCCCGTTGGTCACCAGGGCCAGGGCCACCCCCGCGCCGGGCACCGCGCGCAGGTAGGAGTACTGGCCGGTGGCGGCGCCGACGTGCCCGAAGCCCCGGACCCCGTCCCAGTCGTGCAGGGTCCAGCCCAGTCCCCACCCTGCGGCCTCGACGGACCACCTGTCGGGGGACTCCACCTGCAGTTCGCGCATGGCCCGCACCGTGCTGGGGGCCAGGACGCGGGCGCCGTCCGCCGCCCTGCCGTCCTCCAGGTGCGCCCGCGCCAGGCGCACCACGTCTCCGGCGGTGGCCAGGACCAGGGCCCCGGGGCTGGACGAACGCGTCATGAGGTCCCAGGCCGGGGTCGGCACGGGGGCCTCCCCGTCCCCTTGCGTGTGGCCCATCGCCGTGCGGAAGCGCAGGGCCTCCTCCGGGAGGGTCATGGTGTGGTCCAGCCCGAGGGGGTCCAGTACCCGGTCCCTGAGCGCCCGGTCCCAGGTGCTGCCCGTCAGGACCTCGATGACGCGGCCGAGCACGCTGAACCCGCTCGTGCTGTAGGAGAGCGCGGTGCCGGGCGGGCAGTCCAGGTCCTCCTTCGCGCACGCCGCGACGAAGCGCGCCAGGCAGTCGTCGCCCCGACCGGTGTCGACGACGAGGTCGCAGCTGAGTCCGCTCGTGTGGGTGAGCAGGTGGCGCGGGGTGATGATCCCGGCGGCCTCCTCGTCCGCGAGGGAGAAGTCGGGCAGGACGTCGCGCACCGGCGCGTCCAGGTCCAGCAGGCCCTCCTCGGCCAGGCCCATCGCCAGGGTGGCGGTGTAGACCTTGGCGATGGAGCCGAGCTGGAAGACCGAGTCGGTCGTGGTCTCCACGCCGGTCCCCCGGTGGAGTATCCCGGTGGCCAGTTCGTGGACGGTGCCGCCGGTGAGGACGGCCAGGGCCGCCCCGGGGACGCGGTGGGCGGCGCCGAGCTCGTCGAGCCGGCCCTGCCAGTGGGAGGTGTCGAAGCCCATGGTCGTTCCCCGCCTTCGTGCGTACGGTGTTCTCTTCTTGCGAACACTGTACGCTTCGGGTTGGGTGTGCGCAAGGGGGAACGCTGTCCGCTAGTCTCCGCTGGAGATCAGTGTCGATCGAAGGAGGCTTCGTGGCAGGTCGGGCCGGGGCGGTCCCGTCGGTGTGGGCCAGGCGGAACAAGTCCGGGGGGCAACCCGCGCTGAGCCGGGACCGCATCGTGGCCGAGGCGATCGGGCTTCTGGACGAGGAGGGCATCGACGCCCTGAGCATGCGCGCACTGGGCTCCCGGCTCGACGCCGGGGCCACGTCGCTCTACCGGCACGTGGCCGGCAAGGACGAGCTGATCGAACTCGTCGTGGACGAGGTCTACGGCGAGCTGCCGGTGCCGGCCCCCGAAGGGGCCGGGGGCTGGAGGGCCGCGGTCGAGGGCAACGCCCGGGACCTGAGGGCGGCCGCCCTGCGGCACCCGTGGATGGTCTCCGTGCTCGGCCGGGTCGGGCTCTCCCGCCTCGGTCCGAACCTGGCGCAGGTGTCGGAGGGGCTGCTCGGCGTGTTCGAGGCCGCGGGCTTCGGCGTGGAGGAGGCCGACCAGGCCATGAGCACCGTGACCGCCTACGTCATGGGCATGGTGACCAGCGAGGTCGCCTACCTGTCGGTGTTCGCGCGCAGCGGCCGCAGTGAGAGCGAGTGGCGGGAGAGCCTCGCCCCCGCCATGGAGGAGTCGGTCCGGGACCTGCCGAGGCTGCGTGCCGGGCACGCAGCCCAGGAGGGCAGGAGCCTGGAGGAGATCCGCGACAGCGGCTTCGACTACGGCCTCCAGCGGGTCCTGGACGGGCTGGAGGCGCGGCTCGCCCGCCTCGGCGGCGACGGCTGAGGCGCGGGTCAGAGGCCGCGGGCGGGGACGGCGGCCTTGAGCAGCATCTCCTCGTACTCCTCCTCGGGGTCGGAGTCCAGCACGATCGCGCCCCCGGCCCCGATGGTCAGCTCCCCGTCGGCGCTCACGGCCGTGCGGATGACGATGTTCAGGTCGGCGGTACCGGTGTGCGACAGGTAGCCCAGCGCGCCGGAGTAGACGCCGCGGGCCGAGGACTCCAGGCGGTCGATGATCTCCATGGTGCGCACCTTGGGCGCGCCGGTCATGGACCCTCCCGGGAAGCAGGCGCGCACCGCCTCGACGGTGGACACGTCCGGACGGAGCCTCCCGCGCACCGTGGACACCAGCTGGTGCACGGTCGCGTAGGACTCCGTGTACATGAACGCGGGCACCTCCACGCTGCCGACCTCGCACACCCTTCCCAGGTCGTTGCGGAGCAGGTCCACGATCATCAGGTTCTCGGCGCGGGTCTTGGCCCCCGTGCGCAGCTCCTCGGCCGCGCGCGCGTCGGCGGCCGGGTCGGGGTGGCGCGGTGCGGTGCCCTTGATCGGCCGGCTCTCCGCGGTGCGGTCCGCTTCCACCCGCAGGAACCGCTCGGGCGAGGCGCTGAGCACGCTCACGCCGCCCAGGCGCAGCAGGGCGGCGTAGGGCGCGGGGCCGGCTGCGCGCATCCGGCGGTAGACGTCCAGGACGTCGCCCTCGGCGGGCCTGCGGACGCGGTTGGTCAGGCAGATCTCGTAGCTCTCCCCCGCCGTGAGCTGCCCCAGGCACTCCTTCACGTCGCTGACGTAGCCCTCCCGCGGGCGCTCCAGCAGGGGGGCCAGGTCGGCCGCCGGCGCGGGGGGCGCGGGCGGCGCCGGCGGCGCGAGCCCGTCCAGGGAGGCCAGGGTGCGGGCCAGCCAGTCGTCGCCGTCGGGGAGCCCGTCGGCGCAGACGGCGTAGGTGCGCCCGAGGAGGTGGTCCACGGCGACGAAGCGGTCGCAGCGCAGCCACACGGCGTCGGGGGTGGACGCCGTGTGCGCGGCGGCGCCCCCCGTGTCGGCCTTGCACTCGTAGCCCAGGTAGCCCACGTAGCCGCCGGTGAAGTCGAAGGGCAGTCCCGCGGGGGCGGGGCCGGGGCGTCCGACCCTGCGGTCGAGGGCGTCGAAGACGCTCCCGGGTTCGTGGTGCTCGGCGCCGTCGGCGTCGCGCACGCGGACGGGGCCGCCGACCCTGTAGGTGAGGACCTCGCCGGTGGCGGCGCCGAGGAAGGAGAAGCGGGCGGGCCCCTGGGGCCGGGAGCTGTCCAGCCAGAACGCGTACTCGGCGTCGCCGTACAGGTGGCAGAAGGCGGCCTCGGCGTCGACGGCGCGCGGTAGTTCGAGGGTTCGCGGCGCGCCCGGCGGGCGGGCGGCGGGCGCCTCGGGCGCCCGGGGGCGCACCGCCGCGGGAGGGGTGGGGGCGGCCGCGGCGGCGGACGCGCGTGCCCCCGACGGCGCCCGCGCGGGGCGGGACGCGGACAGGTGCGCGCGGGCCATGTCCAGGAAGTTCGCGACCAGGTCCGCTCCGAAGTCGCTGGCCACCGACTCGGGGTGGAACTGCACCCCCCAGCGGGGCAGGCGCCGGTGCTCCAGCGCCATGACCACGCCGTCCTCCGCCCAGGCGGTCGCGGCCAGGGGCTCGGGCAGGGGCGCCGGGACGGCCAGGGAGTGGTAGCGCACGGCGGTGAAGTCCTGCGGCACGCCCGCGAAGAGGCCGCGGCCCGTGTGCCGGACCCGCGTCAGGTGGCCGTGACGGGGCTGGGGGGCGGAGACCACGTCGGCTCCGGCCAGGTGGGCGATGGCCTGGTGGCCCAGGCACACGCCCAGGACCGGAAGGCGCCCGTCCTCCAGGAGGCCGGGGACGCGGCCCAGGTCGCGGGGGTTCTGGGGTCGGCCCGGTCCGGGCGAGACGACGACGGCGTCCACGGAGGACGTGTCGAACGCGGCCCAGCGGGGGTCGTCGTTGGTGAGGACCAGGGGGGTGTCGCCGAGGACGCGCGCCACCAGTTGGGCGAGGTTGTACGTGTAGGAGTCGTGGTTGTCCACGAGGAGAACGCGCATTTCGCCCCTTCTGTCCTGTTTTTGGCACTCCAGGTTAGGGCCCGGCTCCCGCGGGGCTGTGGCCGGGCCGTGCTCCCGGGGCCGTGGGGGCGGGAACAGGGGCACGGGGTCCGGTTCCGGCGGGCCGGGGCGACCGGGCGGGGTGGCGGGCCGTCGCGAACGGCACGGGCAGGGCCCGGGGCAGGACCCGCGTGCGCACGGCGCAGGGAGGAGGCGGCGGTTCCGTCCACAGGTACGGGAGGGGCCTGGTGGCGGGGCGCCGGTCCGGGTAGACAGGTAGTCAGAGGTGGAAGGCGGCTCCTCCACCGGACAGGGAGTGGACGATGTCCTATGTGATGGCCATGGCCGTGATCCTCATCATGGTGGCGCTGGGAGCCCTCCTCGTCGGGGCGGTGACCACCGTGTCCGGCTCCGCGCGGTTCGACCACCCGCGTCCGGCGTGGAGGCAGCACTCCGCCGCGCCCGGACACGGGGTCCCGGACGCGGCGGAGGAGGAGCTGCGGCTGAGATACGCGCGCGGTGAGATCGGCCGCGAGGAGTTCCTCCAGCGCAAGATCGACCTGGAGCGCTGACCGACCGGCCTTCCTGCGGCCGGGCTCAGCCGGTCATCTCCTCCAGGGTCTTGCCCCGGGTCTCCTTCACGCACTTCCAGACGAAGAAGAACGAGATCGCCGCGAAGGCGGTGTAGATCAGGTACGAGCCGCTCAGGTTCCAGTCGCGCAGGCTCGGGAAGCTCACGGTGACCAGCCAGTTGGCCAGCCACTGCGTGGCGGTGGCCACGCCCATCGCCGCAGCCCTGATGCGCAGCGGGAACATCTCCCCCAGCAGCACCCACACCACCACACCCCACGACAGGCCGTAGAAGAGCACGAACGAGCTCGCCCCGGTGAGCGCCACCACCCCCCAGCCGAAACCCAACTGCGCCGTGTCGCCCGCCACCGTGGCATGGCTGAACGCGAACGCGGTCGCCGCCAGGGTCACCGTCATGCCCGCGGAGCCCACCAGCAGCAGGGGCCTGCGGCCGATCCGGTCCACCAGCAGGATCGCCACGACCGTGCCGACGATGTTGATCACCGAGGTGAACAGGCTCAGCAGGAGGGAGTCCCCCTCGGGGACCCCCACGGACTGCCACAGGGAGCTGGAGTAGTAGAAGATCACGTTGATGCCGACGAGCTGCTGGAACGCCGAGAGCGCCATGCCGACCCACACGATCGGCAGCAGGCCGAACCGCCCGCGCAGGTCCCGGAGCCGGGCGGGCCGCTCCGAGCCCAGCGCCTCCCGGATCTCCCCGATCCGCCGGGCCACCTGCCGGTCTCCGCCGCCCTCCACGCGGGCCAGGACGTCCCCGGCCTCGTCCGCGCGGCCGACCCGCACCAGGAAACGCGGGGACTCGGGGATGACCAGGCTGACCAGGAGGTACACCAGAGCGGGCACGAGTTCGGCCGCCAGCATCCACTGCCAGGCCTGGATCGGTCCGAGCATGTTGTGCGCGCTGCCGCCCGCCAGGCTCGCCAACAGGTAGTTCACCAGCTGGGAGGCGGCGATGCCCAGGACGATGGCCAGCTGCTGGAGGGAGGCCAGGCGGCCGCGGTAGGCGGCCGGGGACACCTCGGCGATGTAGGTCGGCGCGATCACCGAGGCGATGCCGATCGCCACACCGCTGAGCACCCGCCAGGCGGTGAGGTCCCAGATGGAGAAGGGCAGCGCCATCCCCAGGGCGCTCACGGCGAACAGCACGCCCGCGATCCGCATCGTGCTGATCCGGCCCCTGCGGTCGGCCAGCCAGCCGGTGATCGCCGCGCCCACCACCGAGCCGAGCAGGGTGGAGGCCACGGTGAAGCCCAGGACGGCGGAGTTCACCTCGAACCGCTGCTGGATGGCGTCCACGGCCCCGTTGATGACCGCGCTGTCGTAACCGAACAGGAACCCGCCCATCGCCGCCGCGGCGGCGATCAGGGTCACCCGTGCGAGACCTGCTCCCCCGTCCGCCCGTCCCGTCCCCCCGGCGCCGGGCCCGCCCGTTCTCGTCATCCCCGCTCCCTCCTCGGCGGCACTCCGCCGCCGTCGGCCGTCACCGACAGGGTGAACGCGGTGCGGGGGCGGGGGGACGGACGAAACGCCCACGGGGAAAAAGATGCCCGGCGCTTGGGCCCCAGCCGACCGGCCGTCTACCGGGGACGGGGACTCGGGCAGGTCAGCCGGTCATCTCCTCCAGCGTCTTGCCCTTGGTCTCCTTGACGAACTTCCACACCAGGAAGAACGAGATCGCCGCGAAGGCCGCGTAGATCAGGTAGGCCCCGCTCAGGTTCCAGTCGCGCAGGCTCGGGAAGCTCACGGTGACCAGCCAGTTGGCCAGCCACTGCGTGGCGGTGGCCACGCCCATCGCCGCAGCCCTGATGCGCAGCGGGAACATCTCCCCCAGCAGCACCCACACGACCACACCCCACGACAGGGCGAAGAACAGCACGAACAGGCTGGCCGCGGCCAGGGCCACCGCGCCCCACACGAACGGCAGGGCCACCTCCTCACCCTCCACGACAGCGTTGGAGAAGGCGTAGGCGGCCAGGGCGAGCGCCCCGGTCATGCCCGCGGAGCCCACCAGCAGCAGGGGCTTGCGGCCGATCCGGTCCACCAGCAGGATCGCCACGAAGGTGCCGACGATGTTCACGACGGAGGTGAACAGGCTCAGCAGCAGCGAGTCGGTCTCGGCCACACCGACCGACTGCCACAGGGAGCTGGAGTAGTAGAAGATCACGTTGATGCCGACGAGCTGCTGGAACGCCGACACCGCCATACCGATCCACACGATGGGCAGGAGGCCGTAGCGTCCGGTCAGGTCGCGCAGCCGGGGCCGGACCTCCGAGCCCAGGGCCTCGCGGATCTCCCCGATCCTGCGGTTCACCCGTTCCGTCCCGCCGCCCTCGACGTCGGCGAGGATGCCGCGGGCCTTGTCCACGCGCCCCACGCGGACCAGGTAGCGGGGGGACTCGGGGATGAGCAGGCTCAGGCCCAGGTAGACCAGGGCCGGAAGCATCTCGACGCCCAGCATCCACTGCCAGGCCTGGATCGGTCCGAGCATGTTGTGCGCGCTGCCGTCGGCCATCTGCGCGATCCCGAAGTTGACCAGCTGGGAGGCGGCGATGCCCAGGACGATGGCCAGCTGTTGAAGGGAGGCCAGGCGGCCGCGGTAGGCGGCCGGGGACACCTCGGCGATGTAGGTCGGCGCGATCACCGACGCCAGCCCGATGGCCGCGCCTCCCACGATGCGCCACGCGGTCAGGTCCCACACCGTGAAGGGCAGGGCCGATCCGACGGCGCTCACCGCGAACAGCACACCCGCGATCTGCATGACCCTGATGCGGCCGAGCCGGTCGGCCAGTCCGCCGGCGACCGCGGCGCCCAGCACACACCCCAGGAGCGCGGACGCGACCGTGAAGCCGAGTGTGGCCGCTCCGACGTCGAACCGCTGCTGGATGGCGTCCACGGCCCCGTTGATGACCGAGCTGTCGTAACCGAAGAGGAAACCGCCCATCGCCGCCGCAGCGGCGATCATCGTCACGTGGACGATGTTGCCCTCCCCCTCCGGCGTCTTCCCCGTCCCGGACTGACTGGCTCCGCTCACGTCCACTGCCCCCAGCGCCATGTTGGTCGATAGCCCTCCAGGGTGAGCACACAAGGCGGCGGAGGTCACGGACAAAACGCCCACGGGTCAAAAGTTGTCCGGGGATTGGCGCTTCCGGGACCCGGTTCGCCCCGGCGCCGGCCTCTCCGGCTGCCGGAAGCGGGGCCTTCGCCCGGAACCGGCGCCCCCACGGTCGTGACCGCGCGCCCGACGGGTGCCGGGGCGGCGCGGACGGCTCCTCGCCGGGCGGGAAACGGCGCTCCCGCACAAGACATGCGCCGCGTTTTTGGCTCGTCCGGTGGCTGCGCGTTCCAGGCCCGAGCCTCCAGGATCATGACGTGACCACTTATCCCGCCCTGGCCGAGAAGGCCGTCCGCCGGCACAAGCCCACCCGGGAAGAACTCCTCGCGGTCCTGTCCGGCCCCGACGACGACCTGCTGGACCTGGTCGCCGCCGCTTTCCGGGTCCGGCTGCGCTACTTCGGGCGCCGCGTCAAGCTCAACTACCTCGTGAACATGAAGAGCGGCCTGTGCCCCGAGGACTGCTCCTACTGCTCCCAGCGCCTGGGCTCGCGGGCGGGCGTCGTCAAGTACACCTGGCTCGAGCCCGACCAGACCCGTGCGGCCGTGGCGGCCGGCGTCGGGGCCGGAGCCACCCGCGTCTGCCTGGTGGCCAGCGGTCGCGGCCCCACCGACCGCGACGTGGCCCGGCTCGCCCCCGCCATCGAGGGCATCAAGGCCGAGCACCCGGGCGTGGAGGTGTGCGCCTGCCTCGGCCTCCTCTCCGAGGGGCAGGCCGAGCGTCTGCGCGAGGCGGGGGCGGACGCCTACAACCACAACCTCAACACGTCGGAGGAGCGCTACTCCGACATCTGCACCACCCACGGGTTCGCCGACCGGGTGGACACGGTCGAGAAGGCCAAGCAGGCCGGCCTCTCCCCCTGCTCCGGCCTGATCGCGGGCATGGGGGAGAGCGACGACGACCTGGTCGACGCCCTCCTGGCCCTGCGGGAGCTGGGTCCGGACTCGGTTCCGGTCAACTTCCTCATGCCCTTCGACGGCACCCCGTTGGAGGGGACCTGGGAGCTGACACCGCAGAGGTGCCTGCGCATCCTGGCCGCGGCCCGGTTCGTCTTCCCCGACGTGGAGGTGCGCCTGGCGGGGGGACGTGAGATCCACCTGCGCTCCCTCCAGCCGCTCGCCCTGCACATCGCCAACTCGGTGTTCCTGGGCGACTACCTCACCAGCGAGGGGCAGGCGGGCCGTGCCGACCGGGAGATGATCGAGGACGCCGGCTTCGCGGTACAGGGAGCGGACGGGCCCGCCCTGCCGGGCGACCGCAGCGACCTGCTGAAACCGCGGCTGCGGGGTGCGGGGACGGCCCTTCCGCCCAACGTCTGACGTGCGTGCGCCCCTGTGGGCCGGAGACCCGGTCGCCGAGGACTCGTGCCCACGGGACCCGGGGCCGACCGTGCCCACGCGACCCGTGGGGCCACCGGTCAGCGCTGGACGGGCTGCTCGGCGCCGTTCCAGAGGGGTGCCTGCTGGTAGCTCTGGGCCAGCTCGGCGGCCACCGCGTCCTCCTGGCGGTCGCGCACGCACTTGGCGAGCGTGAACGTGGACGTGACGACGTAGAGCAGGCCGAGCCCGAGGAACGCGCGGATCCAGAGGTCCACGGGGAGGAAGACGATGCCCGCGCCGACGCCGACCGAGGAGATCCCGAAGGAGACCGCGGACTGGAGGTAGAAGTGGGGGGAGGACCGGGGGGTGAAGGTGTTCATGTCCCCAGGGTGCCCCGCCCCCCGTCTCCACGCCTGAGTACCGCTACTCAACGGCCCGTCGCCGCGTCCCCGGCCGGCCCTCGCGGGTCGCCCCGGCGGGCGGGGACGGCGCCCGCCGGGTCAGGCCGGGCTCGTCGACCGGTCGGGGCGGAAGGCGGACAGGTCGACCCCCGGGTCCTCCCCCATGGCCAACCGGGCCGCGACCACGCCCTGGAAGGGACCGAAGGTCAGCCCCTGCCCGCCCAGGCCCGTGGCCACGAGCACGCCGGGGAGCCGCTCCACCGGGCCCAGCAGCTGCAGGCCGTCGGGCGTGCCCGGCCGGAACCCCACCCGCGTCTCCACGACCGTCGCCTCCCCCAGCTCGGGCAGCACCTCCAGCGCGGTGGAGAGGTTGTGCAGCAGCCCCGAGGCCGTCACCCTCCGGTCGAACCCGGCCCCGGGTTCCAGCGTGCCCCCCGTGACCACACGGTCCGGGCCGAACGCGGACACGAAGTAGTCGCGTTCGCCGAAGCGCACCACCGGCCACGCCCGTGTGTCCCGGCCGGGGAGCGCGAAGTGGGTCATCTGGCCGCGTACCGGGCGCACCGGCAGGTCGACCCCGGCGACCGCGAGCAGCCCCGCCGACCAGGCCCCCGCCGCGACGATCACCACGGGCGCCTCCAGGTCGTCGGAGCCCACCCTCACCCCGGTGACCCGATGGCCGTTCCAGAGCAGGCGTGAGTCGCCCTTGAAGTAGCGCAGGCCCCGCTCCTCTGCCGCGTTGAACAGCGCCGCACGGGCGGCCCGGCCGTTCAGCCTCGCCATGCCCTCGATGTACAGGCCGCCGTAGGGCTCGGGCACCAGGGGGAACCGGGCGCGCGGCTCCCCCGGGGCCAGCCGCTCCACCCGGCCCATCGTCGCGAACTCCGGGCGCTCGGACAGGGTGCGCATCAGGTCGAACCCGGCGTCGTCCCCCTCCAGGTCCACCGACATCCCGCCGACCACCTCGTAGCCGGGGGCGTGTCCGTCCTCCGAGAGCTCGGCCATGAGCAGGGGGTAGTGCTCCGCGGCGCGGGCCTTGAAGTCCCACACCGGCGCGGCGTCCCACGGGAACGGCCAGGGGAAGACGATGCCCGTCCCGGCCGTCGTGGCCTGCCCCAGGTGCGAGGCGTCCACCAGCGCGGTGGACACGCCCTTCTTGGCCAGGTGGAACGCCGCGCTCGTCCCCACGATCCCGCCACCGACCACGATCACGTCCATGCCCCCACCCTGCCCCTCCCGGCTCCGCGGGACAAGCCGGACGGCCCGCGTGCCGTGACCGGGAAAGGGGTAAGGGTGCGCGATAGGTTGTGCTCTCCCGAGAGCCGACCCCCGATCCCCTGGAGGACGTGTACGTGGACGGATACACCTACTACGGGGTCGCCCTGATGCGCCGCCCCGTCCCCGAGTCGGCGCAGGGCATCGTGACCCACACGGAGCGGACGCCCGTGGACCCGGTCCTGGCCGCACGCCAGTACACGATCTACCAGGAGACCGTCGCCTCGGCGGGGTGGCGGGTGCACGAGGTCGAGACGGCTCCGGGCCTGCCCGACTCGGTGTTCGTGGAGGACCCGGTGGTGGTGTGCGAGGACCTCGCGATCCTGGCCCGGCCCGGCGCCGACGCCCGGCGGGGCGAGGTCGACGGGGTGGAGGCGTCGGTGCGCCTGCTGGGGCTGCGGGTGGCCCGGATCGAGGCTCCCGGGACGCTGGACGGCGGCGATGTGCTCCAGGTGGGGTCGACCGTCTACGTGGGGGTGGGCGGGCGCACCGACGCCGACGGCGCCGCCCAGCTCGAACAGCTGGTCAAGCCCCTGGGCCGCGAGGTCGTCCGCGTGGAGCTGGGCCGCGCGCTGCACCTGAAGTCCGCGGTGACCGCCCTGCCGGACGGCTCGCTGATCGGCCTGTCCGAGCTGGTGGACGCCGACGCCCTGCCACCGGTCCGCCGCCCCCCGGAGGAGCGGGGAGCGCACGTGCTGCCCCTGGGAGGGCGGGACGTGCTGGTCAGCGCCGCCGCGCACGAGACCGTCCACGAGCTGGCGGCCGAGGGGTGGCGGGTGCTGCCGGTGGACATCTCGGAGTTCGAGAAGCTGGAGGCGTGCGTGACCTGCCTGAGCGTCCTGGTCCCCGATCGGGCGCGCTGATCCGGGAGGCCGGGTGTGCGGGCGGCGGGGGCGCGGGCCGGAAGGCGTCCGGGGCCCCGCCCGCCCCGAATGTCCGTGGCGGTGCGTAGCGTCGCGGGCGCGGCAGAGCGAACCAGTGCCGGACCCCGTCTCCCGCACGGGGCCCGCCCGGAGGGGGACCACCATGGCCTACGCCGACGCCGGCGGCGTCCACACCTACTACCAGGAGAGCGGTGCGGGAGAACCCCTGCTCCTGATGCACGGCGGGTTCGGCACGGCGGACGACTTCCAGGGCGGTCTCGCAGGGCTGTCCGACACCTACCGCGTCCTCGTCCCGGAGCGCCGCGGGCACGGGCGCACGGCCGACGTGGAGGGGCCCTACGCCCTGGAGACCCTGGCCCTGGACACCGCCGCGTTCGTGGAGGAGGTGGCGGGCGGACCGGTCCGCATCGCCGCCTACAGCCACGGCGCGATGGTCGCGCTGACGCTGGCCCTGCTACGTCCGGACCTGGTGTCGCGCCTGGTGCTGATCAGCGGGGTGTTCCACCACTCCGCGCTGCTCTCCAAGCCCGGCCCCGAGGGCGAACTGCCCGAGATGGTCGCCGGGCCCTACGCCGCCCTCTCCCCGGACGGTCCCGACCACATCCGCGTGGTCCTGCGCAAGGTGGCCGAGTCCATGGCCGTCGAGCCCGCCTTGGAGAGCGCCGACCTGGCCGGGGTGGCGGCGCCGACGCTCGTGATGGTGGGCGACGACGACATCGTGCCCGTCGAGCACGCCGTGGCGGCGTACCGGGGCCTGCCCTCGGCGGAGCTGGCGGTGGTGCCGCACGCCTCCCACGCGCTGCTGTGGGAGCGGCCGGAGGAGTGCACCTCCCACGTGCGGAGGTTCCTGGCAGGGGACGGTCCGCCCACCTTCATGCCCGTCCGGCGCGGGGCCTGACCCCGGGACCGGTCGCTCCCCGACCCCCGGGCCGTTCTGCCGTCGGCAGAGGCGGAAACCCCGGCCCGGCTCCGAGTCGTTGTCCCGTACACATGGACGAACGAGCACACGGGAGCACGATGAGCGCTGTGAGGCTGATCCGCAGCCAGACCCTGACCGAACACGTGGACTACGCCTACGCGGCCACGGCGAGCGCCCCGGCGCGGGTCGTGTGGACCGCAGGGGCGTGCCCCCTGGACGAGGACGGCGGCACCGTCGCCGTGGGCGACTACGCGGGCCAGGCCCACCAGGTCATGCGCAACCTGCGCACCGCCCTCAACGACGCCGGGGCCGACCTCACCGACGTCGTCCGGACGACGGTGTACGTGGCGTCCGCCAGGCAGGAGGACCTGGTGAAGGCCTGGGACGTGGTGCGCGAGCACATGGCCGGGCACGACGCGCCCAGCACCCTGCTCGGCGTGGCCGCGCTCGGCTACGACGACCAGCTCGTCGAGGTGGAGGCGGTCGCGGTCACCGCGGGCTGAGCGACCGCCGGAGCGCGGGGCAGGTAGACGCCTCCCCCGCTCCGTCCGGGAACCGCCCGCCGGTCCCGGACGGAGCGGGAGCCGGGCGCGGGAGACCCCCGGTCTGCCCCGGCATCCAGGACCGTGACTGTCCTGGACCCCTGGCAGACTGCGGGCATGAAAGCGACCTCCGCACGCCTGCTGCGCCTGTTGTCCCTGCTCCAGACCCGCAAGGACTGGCCGGGGGCGGACCTCGCCGACCGGCTGGAGGTGAGTCCGCGCACCGTGCGCCGGGACGTGGACCGGCTGCGGGAGCTGGGCTACCCGATCCGGGCGACCATGGGCACCGGCGGCGGCTACCAGCTGGGGGCGGGCGCCGCCCTGCCCCCGCTGCTGTTGGACGACGACGAGGCCGTGGCCGTCGCCGTGGGCCTGCGCACGGCGGCCCAGGGCGGGGTGTCGGGGATCGAGGAGACCTCCGTGCGCGCCCTGGCCAAGCTCCTCCAGGTCCTGCCCTCGCGCCTGCGCCGGAGGGTGGACGCCCTGGGCGCCTTCACCGTCCCCATGCCCGGCGCCGGACCCACGGTCGACTCCGACGTGCTGACCCTGATCGCGTCGGCCTGCCGGGACAGCGAGCGGCTGCGCTTCGACTACGAGAGCCACGACGGAACCCTCTCGCGGAGGATCGTCGAACCCCACCGGCTGGTCTCCCGGGGACGGCGCTGGTACCTGGTGGCCTGGGACACCGCCCGCGAGGACTGGCGGACCTTCAGGGCGGACCGGATGCGCCCCCTCACCCCGACCGGCCCCCGGGTCCCGCCGCGCGACCCTCCCGCGCAGGGGGTGGCCGCCTACCTGGCGGAGCGGATGAGCGTGCACATGTGGCCGCACCAGGCCCGCATCAGGCTGGCCGTCCCCGCCGAGGAGGCGGAGCGCCGCGGGATCGGCGACCACGGCCGGATCGAACCCGCGGACGGGGACTCGTGCGTGCTGGTGTGCGCGGGGGACTCGTTCCGGATGATGGCCTGCTACCTGGCCATGCTCGACGTCGAGATGGAGGTGGAGGAACCCGACGAGCTGCGCGCCGAGATGGCCCGCCTGGCGGTCCGGCTCAACCGGGCCGCCTCCGGCTGAGCGCCTCCGATCCCCCCTGCCCCCGGCCAGGCCGGTGCCCATACCGATCGTCGGACCGACACGATCGCGGTGGACGCCGGGAGGTCCGCGGCGCGGGCCGACCGTGCCCGGCCCGTACACGAACGGCACGCCGCCGAGGTCCGCCGGGAGCGGGGGCGCCCGCGTGCGCGGGGATCCTCCCGTACGGCCGCCGTGGCGGGGAGCGGACCTTCTGGTCGAAGTTCACCCCACGAACCCGCCAAAACCACTACGTTGAGGAGTCATTTACCTCCGAAGAGTAATGAAAGCAGGGGTGTCCGTGCCCGCTCCAACCCGACTCCACTGCCCTGAACTGCGCGGCCTCAGCGCACCGCCCACCATCCGCGACCTCGGCCCCGACTACCGGATCGCCCGGTGGGACTCCCCCGCCTCGCTCTCACCGGACTGCCGCAGGCGGCTCCACGGGACCCTGCGGGAACTCGCCGCCCGCGCCTTCGGCGCCGACCACTCCGGCTACTGGCGCGCCCGCGTCGACGCCGGGTTCTTCGACCAGGTCTCCACGCTGGCGCTCATCCTCGGCCCCGACGGCGTCCCCGTCGGCTGGGGCGGCTACCACCGCTGCAGCTTCGCCTCACGCCGCGCCCTGTACCTGGACGCCGCGGGCGTGGTCCCCGCCCACCGCCGGTTCGGCCTGACCTCCGCCCTGATGACCCACTTCCTGGCACGGGAGATCCTCGCCCACCCGCTGCGCCGCACCTACGTCGTCCTGCGCACCCGCCACCCCGCGGTCTACGCCGGGTGGCGCAAGGGCCTGGGCGCCGCACGCGTCTTCCCCAGCGAGCACCGGCCCCTCCCCGCCCTGGTCCGGCGCATCGCGGGCGAGGCGGCCGAGTGGCTGGGGGACGGCCCCCGGCTGGACCCCGGGAGCCTGCGCGTCCGCGACGCCTACCGCATGTTCGAGGGCGACGTCTACGGGGTCCCGCCCCGCAGCGGCCACCCGGCGATCGACGACTACTTCGCCCACGCGGTCGGCCCCAAGGACGCCGTCCTGGTCGTCGCGCGCATGAGCGTTCCCGGCCTGGCCAGGTTCGCCGCGGCCCGCGCGCTCAGCGCGCGGGCCCGCCGACGGCCCCCGACCGGCGGCCGGCCCGTGCGCGGAGCCGTCCCCGTGGGGTCCGCCCCCGCCGCGCCCACCGGGGCGGGCGCGGCCGGGCTCATCCCAGGGGGACGGCCTTGACGTTGGCCGGGCTGTACACGAGCCCTCCCACGTCCCGGATCTGGTCCGAGATCCGCGCCAGGTGCAGGCTCTCCGACCACGGCATGTCAGGGCTCTCCCGCTCCCCCGCCGCCACGCACCGGGCGACCTCCTCGGCCTCGTACTCGTAGCCGTTGGCCCGGAAGGGCCGGTGGAACTCCTCCCGCTCGCGGCCGTCGCGGTGCAGCACCGCGGTGGTCGCCGCGAAGAAGTTCGGGATCTCCAGCCACCCCTTCGACCCGGCCACCACCGCCCGGTTGGGGAGCGTGGTGCGCGAGGAGCAGGACAGGGTCCCGGTGGCCCCGTTCTCCCCGCGCACCAGGACGGTGGTGTGCGTGTCCACCATGCGGTCGGGCGACAGCTGGCGGGTGGCGCCCACGACCGTCAGCTCACCGAGGTGGCGGGAGGCGAAGGCGAGCGGGTAGATCCCCAGGTCGAGCAGGGCGCCCCCGCCCAGGTCCGCGTTGAAGATCCGGTGGTCGGGGTCGTAGGGGACGTTGGCGCCGAACTCCGCGGACAGCCAGCACACCTCCCCGATCGCGCCGTCGTCCACCAGCTCGCGGACCAGGCGGGAGACCGGCAGGTAGCGCGTCCACATCGCCTCCATCAGGAAGCGGTCGTTGGCGCGCGCCGCCGCGACCATCTCCGACACCTGGAGGGCGTTCATCGCCATGGGCTTCTCGACCAGGACGTGCTTGCCCGCGTTCAGGCAGGTCAGAGTGTTGGGGTGGTGCCAGGGGTGGGGGGTGGCCACGTAGACGGCGTCCACGTTCGGGCTCTGGGCCAGCTCCTCGTAGCTGCCGTGGCGCTCCGGGACGCCCCACGCGTCCGCGAACTCGTCCGCCCGCTCCCGCGTGCGGGAACCGACCGCCGTGACCGTGGCCGAGGGGATGGCCCGGAGCCCTTCGAGGAAGGAGTGTGCGATACCGCCGGTTCCGACCACGCCCCAGCGCAGCCCACCGTTGTCGTCTGTCATGGGCCCATCCTAAAAACAGGGTCATCTCGGGGTCGAGGCGGGGAAGGTCCTCGGAATCGGCGCCCGGGAACCGTACGGTGGGGGCCAGTGAGGCGGACGAGCCCGCCCGCCGGACCACGAACGGAGGAGGACATGTCGGAGACGCTCGCGCGGAGGCTGGGGGTGCGGCCCGGGGACCGGCTGCTCGTCCTCAACGCCCCCGAGCGCTACCTGCGGCTCCTGGAGCCACCGCTCGACATCCACATCGACCTGGGCCCCATCGAGGGCGCCGACTACGACGACGTCCACCTGTTCGCCCTGGACAAGGGGACCGTGGACCGCGAGGTCCCCCGCGTCCTCGCCTCCGTGGGCCCGGGGACCAGGCTCTGGGTGTGCTTCCCCCAGCGCGGCGGCACCATCATCACCGACCTGACCGCGGACAAGGGCTGGGACGTGCTCGTGGACGCCGGTTGGCGCCGCGCCGCCCAGGAGCCGATCGACTCGGACTGGGCGGCGCTGCGCTTCGAGCGGAGCTGAGGAAGCCCCGCCCCGCCGCGGTCAGCCAGGCTCGACGCTGAGGGAGCCGCTGACGGTGTTGGCGTCGATGCGCGACGCCGCCCCGTCCTCGACGTCCACGTCCACGTCCCGCTCCCCGGAGGTGGAGTCACCGGTGACGTCGTAGGCGCCCTCGGGGACCCGCACGTCGATGCTGCCGCTGGTGGTGTCCAGGGTCAGCGTGTCGAAGGCGTCCCCGGTGGCGACCTCGATCCGACCGGAGACCGTCGAGGCCTCCGCCGTGGTGAAGCCCCCGCCCACGGCCACGTCGCCGCTGGTGGACTCGGCCCTGACCGACTCGGCCTCGAACCCGGACACGTCCACCCGTCCGGACGTGGAGGACACCTCCAGCCTCTCGCCCGAGCCCGCGGCGCTGACCTCGCCGCTGGTGGTGTCGACCCCCACCGAGCCCTCCACCCCGGCCAGCGACACCCGCCCGCTGGTGGTGTCCACGGCCACGTCGCCGACGTTGTCGGACACCTCGACCGGACCGCTGGTCGTGGACAGCTCCAGTGCGCCGTTGACGTTCTCCGCGCTGATCCGGCCGCTGACGGTCTCCACGGTCACCTCGGTCCCCTCCGGGACGGTGATCTCGTAGTCGACCGCGCACCCCCCGAAGAAGGGGACGCCCTGGCAGACGGCCTCCACCTCGAGGCCGTCCCCGTCGGCCTCGGCCCCTTCCCTCGGCTCGGTGAAGGGCGTGCCGCGCAGGGTGCGCTCCACCACGACCTCGTCGCCGCCGCCGGCGAGGACGACGTCGCCGCCCGTGCGGTTGTCGACCTCCAGGGTCCGGATCCCGGCGAAGGAGTCGCTGCGGTCGCCCCTGTCCACGCCCACGTTGCCCAGCACGGAGAACGAGGTCGCCGCCACCATGATCGCCACCAGCACGCCGCCGATGACGAGCCAGGGGCCCACGCGGAACCTGCGGCGGGGCTCCTTGCTCGACGAGGCGTACAGCCCCCGTGCCTTGAATGTCACTGTCTTCCCTTCCTGGAGGACTCCCGCCCTCCGGATGTCGGTGCGGTCAGGTGCGGTCGGCGCCGCGCAGGTAGTGCAGGACGGCCTGGACCCTGCGGTGGTCGTGGTCGTCCTGGCCGAGGTCGAGCTTGGTGAAGATGGAGCGGATGTGCTTCTCCACCGCGCGTTCGGTCACGCTCAGACGCAACGCGATCCCCGCGTTGTTCAGCCCCTGGGCCATCACCTCCAGCACCTCGGTCTCGCGGGGGGTCAAACGGTCCATGGCGCTGTCCCTGTGTCGGCTGAGCAGTTGTGACACCACCTCGGGGTCGATGGCGGCGCCGCCCCCGGCGACCCTGCGCAGCACCGCCAGGAACTCGTCGATGTCGGCGACCCGGTCCTTGAGCAGGTAGCCGACCTTGCTGGAACCGCCGCCCAGCAGGTCGGCGGCATAGCGGCTCACCACGTGCTGGGACAGCAGCAGCACCGCCACCTCCGGATGGGACCGCCGGATCGCGACGCCCGCCTGGATGCCCTCCTCGGAGAAGGTGGGCGGCATGCGGATGTCGACCAGGCACAGGTCCACGTCGGGATGCTCCTCCACCGACCTCAGGAGGGCGTCGGCGTCGCCGACCTGGTCGACGATCTCCACGCCCGCGTCCTCCAGCAGCCGGGCCATGCCGCTGCGCAGCAGGACCGAGTCCTCGGCGATGATCACCCTCGGCCCCTTCTCCGGCCCCTTCTCCGGCGCCGGGTCCGTCGCCGGGTCCGTCGCCGCGTTCGCACCGCTGTACACGGTCATGCCTCCCATGGGATGTCGGCGGTCAGGACGGTTCCCCCGCCGACCGGACTGTGGACCGTCAGGACGCCGTCGACCGCGTCGACGCGGTCCCACAGGCCGTACAGGCCCGTGCCGGCCTCGGGGTCGGCCCCGCCGACCCCGTCGTCGGTGACGGTGAGACGGAGCCGGTCGGCGGAGCCGCGGGCCCCGCCGGCCACCCGCTCGGCGGCCACGGTGACCCGTGCGGCCCCGGCGTGCTTGGCGACGTTGTTCAGCGCCTCGCACGCCACGTAGTAGGCGACCCCCTCGGCGCGCTGCGAGGGGCGCTCCGGCAGGTCCACGTCCACGCGCACGGGGACGGGGGCGCGTCCCGCGGCGACCGGGAGGGCCGCGCCCAGGCCGTGGTCGGTGAGGACCCGGGGGTGCAGGCCCCGCGCGACCTGGCGCAGTTCGTCCATCACCTCGCGGGACTCCCGCTGGGCCTCGGTGATGAGCTCCAGGGCCTTCTGCGGGTCTGCGGTGACACGGGAGCGGGCCCGTGTGAGGGTCATGGTGAGGGCGAGCAGGCGCTGCTGGGCCCCGTCGTGCAGGTCGCGCTCGATCCGGCGCCGCTCGGCCTCCGCGGCGTCGACCATGCGCAGGCGGCTGTCCTGGACGTGGACGAGGCGCCGTCGGATGCGCAGCTCCGGGGCCTCGAAGAGGAGCATCCGGTGCAGGAGGACCTCGGTGGCGACCAGGGAGGGGGTCAGCCGCAGCCCGACGAGTGCCAGCAGCGGACCGACGGCGACCAGGGCGAGCGGACCGGCGATGTCCTCGGGGGCGCCCCGGACCAGGACGAACATGATCCCGAACAGGGCCCCGACGGCCGCCGCGCCGCCGCACACCACGAGGAACATCACGAGGCCTCCGGCGACGAGGCCGTGGAGCCCGGCGACGGTGCTGTAGACGATCATCGACCAGGCGTCGCGCCCGAACACGAACCGCCAGGCGCGGACCGCCGGACCGTCGCCCGGAAGGGGGTCGGGCGGGCTGGTCTCCACGATCCCGAACACCGCGCCCAGGCGCTCGCGCTGGACCCGGCAGGCCAGGCGTGCCAGCAGGGAGGCGGCGACCGGGGAGGCCACCAGCATCAGGAGCGCGTCCACGGCGAGCCCGCCGACGCCCCGCTCGGGGGTGTCCGGCAGCCAGGGCAGGGTGACCGCGAAACCGACCCAGGTGGCGGAGACCACGAGCAGGAACGCGGGGACCAGGTAGAACAGGGCCAGGGCCAGCGACGTGACCAGGTGGAGGAGCTCCACCATGCGGACCCGCCAGGGCGGCCCGTAGGCTTCTGCGACGCGGGGCAGCCCGGCGAGGACGGGCAGCAGGCCCCTCCCGCCGCCCCGTCCGCCGCCACGACTGCTCCGACCGGTCACGCCACCAATCTAGGGAACCGCGGTACGGCGGCACGAGGCCGTCAGCACGTGGAGCACGGGTGGTGCTGGCACTACCCACCGGAAAGAGGGGTGCGCATGGGAGGCGTCCGCGTCCCGGTAGGGCCGGTCCTGGAGGACGTCGGCCGGATCAACGCGCTGTTCGCGCTGGAGGGGGAGCCCCCGGGGCCCGGCTGGGTCTCCCCGGAAGGGGTCGGACGGCAGGTCCTCGCGGCCGAGGTGGCGCGGGTGCGCGCACGGTTGGGCGCACCGGCCGGGCGCACCGGCGGGGAGGTGGAGTGGAGGGTGGCGGCGTCGCTCTTCCAGCAGGGGCTGGCCACACGGGTCCTCTCCCCGGTACTGGCGGCGGCCCTGTGTCACGGTGTGCTGCTGGACGCGGCGCGGTTCCGGTGGGATCCGCGCAGGGAGGGGCCCCTGGTGCTGCGCACCTCCCAGGAGACGGCCGAAACGGTGGTCGGCGGTCCCGGGCGGACCGCCGACCGGATCGAGGCGGCGGTGCTCCTCGGCGTGCTGGAGGGGGTCGCCCGGAGCCTGTCCGGAACGGGCCGTGTGGCCCCGGGGCTGCTGCGGGGCAACACGGCCTCGGCCCTGGCGGGAGCCGCCCGCTCGCTGGGCGCGGCCCGGCCAGAGCGGCGCGCGGAGGCCGAGGCCCTGGTCGGCGACCTTCTGGGGCGGACGGCACTGAAGGGCGCCGGCGGGTACGCGGGGACGGAGGCCGGCGGTGCGGGGGCGTTCCGGCGCACGACGTGCTGCCTGTACTACCGGCTGCCCGGCGGGGGCTACTGCGGGGACTGCGCGCTGCGGCCCTGACGTGCGCGGGCCCGCAGGAGGTGCACGGGCGGCCGTGGGCGCCGAAAATCCCTGGACCCGGTCGGCCCCCTGCGTCATCCTGATCTGATGGCCACTCCCGAGGTACCTCCCCTGTACCGCGACACCGACTTCAACGGCCCGCTCTCCGACGCGCACGCGGCGCGGCTGATCCGGACGCTCGGGCCCCTGGAGGGGCGCCGGATCGTCGACGTCGGCTGCGGCTGGGCCGAGTTCCTCCTGCGCACCCTGGAGTCCGAGCCGACCGCGACCGGCTTCGGCATCGACCGGAACGGGGACCACGTCCGGCACGGCCGTGAGCTCGCCGCGGCCCGGGGGCTGGACGACCGCGTCGAACTGGTGGTCGGCGACGTGGGGGAATGGGCGGGGACCGAGGCGGACGTCGTGGTCAACAACGGGGCGTCCCACGTGTGGGGCGGTGATCCGGTGACGCACACCGGCAACGCCCTGGCGGCGGCGAGCGACCTGCTCGCTCCCGGTGGACGGCTCCTGTTCGGCGAGGGCTTCTGGCTGCGCGAGCCCACCCCGGAGGAACTGGGCGTCATGCAGGACATCCCGCTCGCCCAGTACGGATCGGTGCCCGACCTGGTCGACCGCGCCCTCTCCCACGGGTTCCGGCTCCGGGCGCTGTCCCAGGCGTCCCTGGAGGAATGGGACGACTTCGAGTCCCGGCACGCCCAGGGGTGGGAGGACTGGCTGCTGGAGAACCCGGACTCCCCCGACGCCGAGGAGGTCCGCGCCCGGGCCGACCGGCACCGCGAGTTCCGGATCCGCGGCACCCGCGAGACGATCGGCTTCGTCTACCTGACCCTCATCCGGGTGTAGGGGGCGTCCGCCCCGCTCCCTGGCTGTTCCCGAGGCCCGCTCGTGTTCGTCTCCCCGCGGCCGCGCGCACCGGCCTTCCGCGGCCGGTCAGCCGCCGTGTGAGGGCTTCTCCCGCCCGGGCGGCACCCGGGACGCCGCCGTCCTCCCGGTCCGGCGCCTCGAAGAACCCCGCCGTCCACCTCACGGTCCCCGCGACCCCCCGGCCTCCGGGGAGTCGCGGGGACCGCCGGAACCCACGCGACCGCCCCGCGGCGCCGGGCGGGGCCGTTTCCGTGACCGGGGCGGAACCGCGCGACATCCGCCCCGTCCAGGGGCGGTGATGGCGGGGCCGAAGTGCGATACTGGGGGAGAAGGACCCCGAGCACACCACCACGCGGCCGCCCCTTGCCGGGGCCCGCGGGCGGAACCATCGAACCCGGAGCATCCCACGCAGCGAGCAACCGCACCAGCCCACCGGTCCACCGGTGACGGCGAGCCCTTTCGAGGCAGTCCGCGGCCACATCATCGAACCCGCTCTCACACCACTGGAGAATTCATGAACCCCGCGCTCCTCAAGCTCCTGAACTCGGCCGACGCCACCGGCAGGGTCATCACCGGAGAACACCTCTGGCAGACCTGGACCGTCGCCGAGCAGCGCCAGTGGGTGACCCCGGACAGCCCCGAGGGCCGGTTCGTGACGGCCGAGGGGATGAACGCCCGGCGCTTCGCGACCGGCGAGGGCGAGGCCGACCACGCCCGGCGCGCGGTCTACACCCACGCGGCGGACCCCGAGGACCTGGCCCAGCTGCTGGCGGTGCTGGGGCTGGACCACGACTCCGAGGACGGAGCGCTCCACCGCTGACCCGTTCCCACCGACCGGGACCGCACGTCCGGGGCGTCCTCCCTGACCGGGAGGGCGCCCCTGTGCGGACACCGATCAGGGACTCCGGCCCGGGGCGGGCCGTGGCCGCCCTTCCCACGGCTCCCCCGGGCCGGCCCCCTACCGGGGGACGGTCGAGGCCCTGCGTTCCGGGCGGTCGGGCCAGGTTCCCCGCCGCTTCCGACACGGAGCCGGCAGGGGCGGCCGGTGAGCTCCCGGCCGCGCCGGCCGCACAGCCGGGGCCGGCTCACGCGATCCGGCGTCGGGGGGCGTAGGACCGTCCAGCCGGCCGTTCAGGCCCGGTCCATGGCCCGGCGGACCTCGGGCAGGTCGATACGGGTCATCGAGAGCATCGACCGCATGGCGCGCTCGGCGCGTGCCGGGTCGGGGTCGTCGAGGAGGTCGTCCAGCTCGGCCGGGAAGACCTGCCACGAGAACCCGAACCTGTCCTTGAGCCATCCGCACTGGCTCTCCTGGCCGCCCTCGCCGAGCGCGGCCCAGAAGTGGTCGGACTCCTCCTGGCTGTCGCAGATCACCTGGAGCGAGACGGCCTCGGAGAACGTGAACTCGGGGCCGCCGTTGAGGGCGGTGATCTGCTGGCCGTCGATCTCGAAGTCCACGGTGAGCACCATGTCCGCGGGGCGGGGTCCCCCGGGGCCGAAGCGGCGGACCCTGAGGATGCGGGAGTTCTCGAACAGTCCGACGTAGAAGTTCGCGGCCTCCTCCGCGCGGGTGTCGAACCACAGGCAGGGCGTGATCTTGTTCAGCGTGCTCATCGGTCGTCCTCTCGACGGGGGCGCGGTTCCCGCGTCCTTCCTACACGTACCGACCGGGCCGGACGGCGCGACTCATCGGGCGGGCGCGGTTTTTCTCTTCCCCCATCCAGGAAGTCCCATATAGCCCTAAACTCCTCTTTCGTAAGGTAATGTCAGGGATGTATAGAGAAGTTTCAAGCGCCCCGATGGGGAGAGTGCGTTGGATCAGCAGTACTACTCGGTGGACCAGGTGGCCGAGCTCCTGGACCTGCACGTCAAGACGGTGCGGGCCTACATCCGCGACGGGCGGCTCAGGGCGACCCGGATCGGCAAGCAGTACCGGGTCAGGCGCCAGGACCTGGAGGAGTTCACCGGCGGCCCGCTCCCCCAGCCGGAGGCGCCCGCCGCAGGCGGCGGGCGCACCGCGGAGGCCTCCACGGTCGTGCGGGTGGACGGGATCGGCCCCGACGACGCCTCGCGTCTGACCACCCTGGTCACGTCCTCCCTCTTCGGGGCGCCGGGCGGCGCGGCGAAGGTCCATGTCCAGACCGTCCACGACAGGGAGCGCGCGAGTCTGAAGGTCGTCGTCCTGGGCGACCTCTCCGCGACCGCGGCGGTCCTGGAGCTGATCGACGTCATGGTGAACGAGGAAAGAGGGTGAGCGGTCCGATGGCCGATGTCCTGCGGGAACTGGGTGGCGTCCGGGTCATGGTGTGCGCGGCCGACGGCCCGCCCCTGCGCGGTGAGACCGAGGCGATCGACCTCATCGGCGAGGCCTCCTACGGGGGCGCCTCGTGGGTGGTCCTGCCGGTCGAACGGATCGACGGGGACTTCTTCTCGCTGCGCACCGGCATGGCGGGAGCCGTGACGCAGAAGTTCGTCACCTACGGGATGGGGCTGGCCGTCGTGGGGGACGTCTCCGCGCACGTGGCGGCGAGCACCGCTCTGCGGGACCTGGTCAGGGAGGCCAACCGCGGCCGCGGCCTGTGGTTCGTCCCCGACATGGACGCGCTCCGGGAGCGCTTGGCCTCGACCAATGTCCGATCCGTATCACATGGTGAGAAACTCATCTCAGAATAAGAGAAGTCGGATGTAGGGTCGGACGCGTCGACAGTTCCGCGACCCGGTGAGAGGGCGATCCATGACGCGTTACACCCACGGCCACCACCCGGCCGTCACCGACTCCTACCGCCGGCGCGACGCGGAGAACTCCGCCGCCTACGTCCTCGACCGGCTGGTCCCGGGCCGCTCCCTGCTGGACGTGGGCTGCGGCCCGGGCAGCATCACCGTCGACCTCGCCCGGCGGGTCGCCCCGGGGCCGGTCACCGCGGTGGACTCCTCCCCCGAGGCGGTCGACCTCGCCCGCGCGACCGCGGCCGCGGCGGGGGCCGGGAACATCGGGTTCCGGGTCGCGGACGTGCACCGCCTGGACCTGCCCGACGACTCCTTCGACGTCGTCCACGCCCACCAGGTCCTCCAGCACGTGGCCGACCCGGTCCGGGCGCTGGCCGAGATGCGCCGGGTGGCCCGTCCCGGCGGGACCGTCGCCGCCCGCGACGCCGACTACTCCGCCATGTACTGGTATCCGCGCCTGCCCGAGCTGGACTCCTGGATGGACCTCTACCAGCGGGTCGCCCGCGGGAACGGCGGCGAGCCCGACGCGGGCCGCAGGATGGCGGCCTGGGCCCGCGAGGCCGGGTTCACCGACGTCGCCTACGCGGCCGAGGTGTGGACCTACTCCGACCCCGACAGCCGCGCCTGGTGGGGCGGCATGTGGGCCCGGCGCATCCTGGAGTCCGACCTGGGGCGGCAGGCCGTCGCCGAGGGCGACGCCACCCGGGAGGAGCTGGAGCGCATCTCGCGCGGGTGGACGGCCTGGAGCCGGGATCCCGACGGGGTGTTCGTGGTCCCGCACGGCGCGATCCTGTGCCGTGCCTGACCGCGCCGCCCCGCGGTTCCCGGACCGGCCGGGGCGGGGAGGAGAACCCGGCCGGTCCCTCCCGACCGGTCCCCGGGAAGCCCCTCATGCGCTCCGGCCACCCGTCCGCGCGCACCTGCTTCGCCCGGAACGGACTCCGGCCCGGCCCGCCGGTTCCCGGCTCGGAACCCGTCCCGTCCTCTTCCTCCGGTACCGCGGGAGCGCCTCGTCGGCCGGAGCGTCAGATCGCCCCGTCCTGCTCCTTCCGGTAGTGCCGGAGCTGCCGGCCCCGGCGGATCTGGTCGGCGAGGAGAGCCGCGCCGGCCGGCATCCGGGGGCGGCGCCGGTGACAGGCGCCGGTGTGGAGGCGGTCCGTGACGGCGGCCTGCACGGCGGCGGCGCGGAGGGCCTTCGAGCGGATCCACGTCGTGGGCGGGGCGACGGGGGCATCGTGTCCGTCGAGCCACTGCCGTATCGCGCGGGGATTCTGCGCGTAGGCGGTGCCGACCCCGGCGAGCGCGAAACCCCGCCGTAGGACGTTCTCCGCCACGTGGCCGCGGCGAATGCCGCCGGTGAGCATGAGCGGGGTGGCGGTCCGTCCGACGAGGCAGGCGGCGAGGTCGAGGAAGTAGGACTCGCGGGCGAGGGTGCGGTTGTCGGCGGGATGCCCCGCTGTGGCGAGCGACTCGATGCTGCCTCCCGAGAGTTCGACGAGGTCGACGGCGGGAGACAGCCAGTCGATGACCTCAGCGGCGTCGTCGATGTCGAAGCCGCCGCGCTGGAAGTCGGCGGAGTTGAGTTTCACCGCGACGGGGAACGAGTCCGGCACGCTGTCGCGCACCGCGTCCACGACGCGGAGAAGCAGTCGGGCCCGTTGCCGCAGAGCCCCGCCCCATTCGTCGGTACGGTTGTTGACGAGTGGGGAGAGGAACTGCGACAGCAGGTATCCGTGGGCGGCATGGATCTCCACACCCGAGAATCCCGACTCCCGGGCGAGGCGGGCCGAGGCGGCGAACTGGCCGATCGTGCGTGTGATGTCCGACGCGGTCATCTCCACCGGGGGCGCGAAGAGTCCGGACAATCCGCCGGCCTGGACGGGAACCGGGGAGGGCGCGTAGGCGATGGAGCCGGTGTCGCGTCGCACGACCCGCCCGGGATGGTTCAACTGCATGAACACCGGGAGCGTGCCCGCGGCAGCCGACCAGCGGCGGAACGCGTCGAGGTCGCTGGCCTCGTCGAGGACGACGTCGCCCGGTTGGGCGACGGCCCGGCGCTCGACCATGACGTGGCCGGTGACGAGCAGCCCGGCACCACCGTCGGCGAGTCGCCGGTAGAGGGTGACGAGGCGGTGATCGGGCTGCCGTCGCGGCCCGGCGAGCTGTTCCTCCATCGCGGCCTTGACGACGCGGTTGCGCAGGACCAGGCCGCTGCGCAGGCGGAGCGGTGTGTCCAGGATGTGCCGGGGCTGCGCTCTGCCGTCTCGGGGCTGGTTCATGTCAGGTTCTGTCCTGTTCCGTTTCTCGGAGGCGTCTCGGTCGCGGGCTCGATGCGGCCGCGGTCCGGCTGGTTCCGCCCGGGTGCGGCAGGGCCCGCGGCGGGGGAGAACATGACGGACACGCCTCGGGGCCGCCGGATCAGGCCGGCGAGCGTCCTAGCCCCGTCCGGCGCCCCGTCGGCCGCGCTCCGCACCCGCCACGGGACGGGTGTGCGGCGCCCGGGCGCGCTCACCGCGTGACCTGCCCGAGGACCCGCAGCAGTGTGGCGCAGTCCTGCGGCGCCACGTCCGCGAACACCTCGTCCTGCTGACGGGCCACCACCTCGAACCCCGCCGCGTGCGCGGCCGCACCCGCCGGAGTCAGGGAGAGCAGGACACCGCGCCGGTCCGCCGGGTCCGTCTCGCGCGTGAGGTACCCCTCCTGAAGCATCCGATCCGCCAGCACGCTCGCGTTCGACTTCGAGCACCCCAGCGCCTCGGCCAGTTCCTTCAGGCCCACCGGCTTCGTACTGCCCGCGAGCCGGTGCAGCAGCGCCAACCGCGCCAACGACAACGTCACCGAGGACAGCGCCTCATTCACCCGGGACTCCAGTGCACGCGCCGCGGCGATCACCGCGAGCATCGGGCTCTCCGCGACGGTCTCACTCGACCACTGATTAGTTCGCCCATGAACGTTCATATGCGAACTATACAACCGGCCCAGATCCGGCCGGAGCGGGCGGGGCCACCGGGCGCGCACGCGGCTCGCGCCCGCCCGCGGGCGCGGTCAACCGCCCGTCGCCCCTTCCCGACCGACCCGGTTCGCTCCCCTCCCGGGGCGGGCGGGCGGGAAAACCGGGTGCGCCGGGCGGCACGGGCCCCTAGGATGCCGTCCATGATGGCAGTCGCAGTCACGGAGTAGGCGGGCGTCCGCGCCCGCTGAGCGCCGCGCCGTGTCCTGGGAGGACCGGCGGGGCCCGTTCGGCGTGCCGCGCGGGCGGAACGGTTGTTCTCTCTTCCCGTTCCCGGCCCGCTTTCAGGCGGGCCCGACCCGATCGGCCATCACACATGACCTCGTTCCGAACTCCTGGCGCGCGCTCCGGCCGCCAGGAGCGCTTCACCCGTACCCGCCGCTGGTGGGCCCTGGCTGCGGTCTCGATGCTGCAGTTCCTCATCGCCGTGGACGTCACGGTCGTCAACATCGCCCTGCCCTCCATCGGGGCGGACCTCGGCGCCGGACCCCAGGGCCTGACCTGGGTCGTCGCCGGGTACACGCTCGTCGGCGGCGGCCTGCTGCTCCTCGGCGGGAGGATCTGCGACCTGCTCGGCCGACGCCGCATGCTGCTGCTGGGCGCAGCCCTGTTCGGCGCGGCCTCGCTCGTGGCCGGTGCGGCCCCCGACCTGCCGTGGCTCCTGGCCGCGCGCTTCGGACAGGGGGCCGGCGAGGCCCTGGCCTCCCCGGCGGCGATGTCGCTCATCGCCATGCTGTTCCCCGCTCCCCGGGAGCGCGCCAAGGCGCTCGGCGTCTGGGGAGCGATCTCCAGTTCCGGTCTGGTCGGCGGGGTGCTGCTGTCCGGAGTGATCACCGAACTGCTCGACTGGCGGTGGATCTTCCTCGTCAACCTCCCCGTGGTGGCGGTGGTCCTGGTCGCCGTCCCGCTCCTGGTCGCTCCCGACGGCGCCCGCCGTGCGGCGGGCGGGTCAGGGGACACGGCGCCCGCCGAGGCGTCCGCACCCGTGCGGCGCCGCCCCGACATCACGGGCGCGGTGCTGCTGACCGCCGGCCCCCTCGCCTTGGTCTACGGGGTGCTGCGGGCGGCGGAAGCCCCCTGGAGCGACCCGCAGGTGTTCGGCCCGCTCGCCGCGGGGGTCGCGGCGCTGGGGCTGTTCGTCCTGGTCGAGGCGCGGTCGGCCAACCCGCTGGTGCCGCTGTCGTTCTTCGCGAACAGGACCAGGACGGTGGCCAACGCGGCGACGGTCCTGCTCAGCGCGGCGCTGTCGACCTCGTTCCTCCTGGTGACGCTCTACCTCCAGCAGGTGCTGGGGATGGGCCCGCTCCAGGCGGGGCTGGCGTACGTGCCGTTCTGCGCGGCGATCCTGGCCTCGGCGACCGTGGTCGGCCGCGTCATCGGCGCGCTCGGTCTCTCCGGGGCGGCGATCGCGGGCCTGCTGGCGGCCGCCGCCGGAACCGCCTGGCTGTCGAGGCTGCCGGTCGACGGTGACCTGTGGACCGACGCCATGCCCGGCATGGTCCTGGTCGGCGTCGGCATGGGCGTCGGCCTGATCGCCCTGCAGAACGCGGCCCTGCACGGGGTGACCGAGGACGACGCGGGGGTCGCCTCGGGCGTCCAGCGCTCGGTGGACCAGCTCGGCGGCGCCACCGGCATGGCCGTCCTCGTCGGCGCGGCGGTCGCCGCGGGCGCGTCCGGCGACACCGACGCGGCCGTCGAGGGGTACAGGACCGCCTTCACCTGGGCGACCGCGGGCGTCCTCGTCGCCACCGCGGGCGTCGCCCTGTTCGCCCGCAGGGCCGGCCGCGCCTGACGGGCGGCAGCGCGCTCCCGGGTCCGCGGCACGCGTGCCGCGGACCCGGGGGCGGCGGCCTCCGGAGGGACGATCGCGTCGTCCCCGCCACCGCCGCTGCCCCGGGGCTTTCTGCAGCCCCACGCGCAGGGCTCAGTCGAAGTCGTAGACGGTGACCCCGATCCCCCGGTCGAGGAGTTCGCTCTCGACCAGGGGCTGGACGCGTGACCACTTCCCGCCGGCGAGCCCGCAGCCGATGCGGGGCATGTGCACGGTCGCACGGAGGTCGAGGGCGTGCACGGCGAGTGCGCGCAGGCACGCGGCGACCGCGTCGTAGCGGATGGGCGGCCCGCCGCTGCCCCGCCTCGTGCCGTGCTGGGCCACCATGTTGGCCACCCAGGTCTCGGGCCCGACCGCGGTCAGGCGTACGGCGCCCAGGGCGAAGTCGTTGCGGGCACGTTCGCGGTGCCAGGCGCGATAGTCGCGTTCGGGTCCGGGCCACCGCCGGGAGAGGGCGAGTACGAACCCCTTGCCCCAGCCGCCCCGGTCGTTGCACACGTGGGCGATGATCTTGGGCCCCGCGGCCCGGGGACTCGTGGCGTCGCCGCGGACGATTCGCAGCCCGGGCGGGGTTGTCTCGGTGGGCATGGCCGAACGCTAGCGGCCGGTGGTGACAAGGCGTCCCTGGACAGCGGGCCGCCGGGGCCTTCCTCCGCCCCGGCCACGGGGAGCCTGTCGGCGCGACACCGCCGCGAGCCCCTGACAAGCCGCGGTCGGGCGGCATATCGTCGACCTGCCGCGCACGCGCGGCAGTGTACGCATGTACGCAGCTCGCTGGAGGAAGCATGTCCGACCTGCCCATCGGCTACTGGCTCAAGCACCTGGACCGGCTCATCGAGAACGACTTCGACCGGGTCCTCGCCTCGGAGTCGCTGGGACGCCGCCACTGGCAGGTGCTCAACTCCCTGCACACCGAGCCCGGCACGACCGCCGACCTCGACCGCAGACTGGCCCCCTTCCTGGAGGAGGACGAGTCCACGGTCGCCCCCGCCGTCGACCGGCTGCGCGAACTGGGGTGGGTCGAGGGCCTGGCCGCCCTCGCGCTCACGCCCCGGGGCGAGGCCGAGCACGACAAGCTCCTCTCCCGGGTCAAGGAGGCCAGGGCACGGCTCACGCAGGGGATCGGCGACGAGGAGTACCGCGTGGCCGTCGACGTCCTGGAGCGGATGTCGGCCAACCTCGAACAGGACTGAGGGGCCGGACGCCCCGGCTCACGGGGCGGGCAGCTCCCGGGTGAGCTCGACGAAAGCCAGGTCGGCGCGCCTGGGGAGGCCGAAGGTCTCGTCCCCGTAGGGGAAGGGCTCGGTCTTGCCGGTACCGGTGTAGCCGCGCCGCTCGTACCACGCGATCAGCTCGGGGCGCTGCTTGAGGACCTTCATCCGCATCAGGCGGCAACCCCACTCCGTGACGGCGGTGCGCTCGGCCTCGGCCAGCACCTGCCGTCCCAGCCCGCCGCCCTGGATGGCGGGCCGGACGGAGAACATCCCGAAGTAGGCGCCGTTGACGCCCCGCTGGAGTTCGCAGCAGGCCACGAGGAGGCCGTCGGCCTCGGCGACGAGGACGATCGTGTTGGTGCGCCCCAGCAGCTCGGCCATGCCCTCGTCGTCCACGCGCTGGCCGTCGAGCAGGTGGGCCTCCGTGGTCCAGCCCCCCGCGGAGGGGTCGCCCCGGTAACAGGCGTTGACCAGTTCGACGAGGGCCGGGACGTCCGCGGGGCCGGCGTGCCGGTAGGTCGGACTGAGCGGCCCGCCGGCTGCCGTCTCGCTGGTCTGGCTGGTGGTCACGCGCGTCTCCCCCGTCGCTTACGGTCACTGGCACCACCCAGTATCGACTACCGCGAAGTCGGGCAAATACGGACCCCCAGCGCGAAAACCGGCACCTCGCGCACCCCCAGGTCAGGGGTCCGCCCGGTGCCGCCACGCCTCCCCGGTCCGCACCAGGAAGCTCCGCAGGCGACGCCGGGCGTCGTCCGCGTCGAGCATCCCCGGGGTGACCATCAGTTCGAGGGAGAGCCCGTCCACCTGGGTGTGGAGGTAGCCGGCCCACTCCTCCACCCAGGGGTCGGCATGGGGCCGGAAGGGGTCCCCCACCGGGGCTCCGACGAGCGAGGCGACCAGCTGCCTGTAGAGCCTGCGCTGGAGGTTCCAGCGCTGGGCCCGGTCCTTGTCGTACTCGCCGAGGATCCCGGCGGACTCCCAGGCCCGGTACTCGGCCCGGCGCGTCTCGTCCAGGGGCAGGAGCTGTTCGGCGTACTCGGCCACGCGGTCGGTCAGCGGCATGTCGGCGGGCTGCCGCTCGGACAGGCCCCTGATCCGCTCCGTGGCGCGGTCCTCGGACAGGTTCATGGCGAAGACCAGGAGTTCCTCGCGCGTCTGGAAGTAGTGGCGCAGCGCTCCCGGGGACCAGCCCGCCTCGGCCGCCACGGAGCGGATGGACACGGCGGCGGGGCCGGACGCGGCGATGACCCGCCACAGGGCCTCGGCCAGTTCCCGGCGGCGCTGTTCGTGATCGACGATCTTTGGCACGCCACCTTTCTAACACATCTGTGTTATTTTATTTCACACAGACGTGCGATAAAAACCGCGAGGAGACCTCCATGCCCCCCTGGGAAGTACTGCTGCCCGTCGCCGGACTGGCCCTGCTGGACACGCTCAGCCCGGCCACCCTCGGCATCTCCCTGTACCTGCTGCTGAGCGGCGCGCGCTCGGTGGCCCGCCCCCTGTTCACCTTCCTGGGCACCGTCGCCCTCTTCTACTTCGTGCTCGGCTGCGCGCTCGTGCTCGGCCTCGGCGTCCTGCTGGAGGCCCTCGGCGGTCTGGCCGACAGCGCCCCCGTCGGCTGGGCGATGGCCGTCCTGGGCGGCGGCCTGCTGGTCTACAGCTTCCTCATGCCGACCAAGCCCCGCGAACAGCGCAGACCCGCCTCCTTCCGCACGGTCTCGATGGTCGGCCTGGGCCTGGCCACCGGCCTGCTGGAGGGCGGCACGGCCTTCCCCTACTTCGGCGCGATCGGCATCATGACCGCCGCCGACCTCCCCGCCGCGACCTGGGTCCCCCTGCTCGCCGCCTACAACGCGGTGATGGTGCTCCCCCCGGTCCTGCTCTACCTGGGCCACCGTGCCCTGGGCGAGCGGCTGCGCCCCCGGCTGGAGCGCTGGCGCGCCAGGGTCGAGTCCGGCTCCCGGGAGGCGATGGGGTGGATCATCGGCCTGGTCGGCTTCCTCCTCCTGATCAACGGCCTCGCCCAGACAGGGGTCGTCGCGGCCCTGGAGGGGGTCGGGGTCATCGCCTTCCTCAACGGCCTGTGAGCCGGGAAGGCGTGTCCCGGCGCCAACGCGCGGTGGAGTCCGCACCACCACCGATGCGCATGCGTGCGACCCTGACGGACGACCCGTCCGGGCGTAGTTTCGGTGCCATGAACAGGCCCAAGTCCGTCTTCGCCCAGGTCGTCGCCGACTCCCGCTACAACCTGTGGGGGTTCCCCCTCGCCCTCGTCTCCTTCGTGCTCGTCGTGGTCGGCCTGGCCGCGGGAGCGGGCACCGCCGTGGTCGGGGCCGGGCTCTTCCTGGCCGCGGGCACCCTGCACGCCGCCCGGGGGCTCGCCCACGTCGAGCGGATCCGACTCGCCGACCTCCACGGCCGACCGGTGGTGCGCCGCCCCTACCGCTCCCCCGTTTCCGGAGCGGGCCCCCTGCGCCGGGCTCTCGGCGCCCTCGCCTGCAGGCAGAGCTGGCTGGACGCGCTGCACGCCGCCGTGGGACTGCCGGTCGCGGTGGTCGGCTTCTGCGTCACCGTCACCTGGTGGGCCGGGGCCGCGGCCGGCCTGCTCCACCCCCTGTGGGGATGGTCCCTGTACACCGTCCCCGGCTACACCGACCTGGGGACCTACGTCGCCCCGGACAACCCGGTCGCGGCCACCACGGTGATCCACATGGCCGCCGGGGCGCTGTTCGCGCTGAGCCTGCCGATGGTCGTGCGCGGCTGCGCCCACGCCCGGTCCACGGTGGGCCGCGCCCTGCTGCTGGCCCCCGAGGACGCGGGGGTGCGGGTGTACACCGCCCACCCCGGCGGCGTCCCGGGCGAGGGCGCCCGCCGGCACGTCCCGCCGCACGCCGCCCCGCCCGCCGGGCAGCGCGTCCCCTCGGGCGTCTGACCCCGGCGGATCCCCGCTGGCCGGGGGCCTCACCGCCCCCGGTACAGCTCCGTCAGCAGGGCGACGGCCGCGTGGGTGGCCGGATGGGGGTCGTGCCGCCGCCACACCACGCGGACCGGGATCGCGGACGCGTCGCGCACCGGACGGTAGACGATCCCGGGGCGCCGGTGCTGGGCCACCGTGCCCTCCGGGGTGATGCCGACGCTGCGCCCGGTGGCGATCTCGGCGAACCAGTCCTCGATGTCGTTGACGTGCTCCATCACCGGCCTGGTCTCCTCGGGCCACAGGTCGGCGGTGGTGGTCCCGGTGCGCCGGTCGAAGATCAGGTGCCGTCCGGCGATCTCGGACAGCCGCAGCGACCGCCGACGGGCCCAGGGGTCGTCGGCGGCCATCGCGCAGTACCGGCGCTCCCTGCCCACGACGGCGCTCTCGAACCTGCGCCCGTCGAAGGCCGCCCGCACGACCGAGAGGTCGCACAGGCCCTCGGCCAGGCCCCCGGTGGGCGAGTTGGTGCGGACCAGGTGCAGTTCGGTGCCGGGGTACAGGTCGGCCCAGCGCCGTTGGAACTCCCCGGTGTGGCGCCCCACCGCCGACCACGCGTGCCCCAGGCGCAGCCGCGTGTGCCCGTCGACGGCCTCGCGTACGAGGTTGTCCACCTCGGCCAGCACGACCCTGGCCCTGGCCAGGACCTGGACCCCCGCCGTGGTCGGGGTGACGTTGCGGCTGGTGCGGTGCAGCAGCCGCACCCCCAGCGCACTCTCCAGGGCTCCGAGGTTGCGGGAGACCGCGGCCTGCGAGACGCCCAGGTCGAGGGCGGCGTCGGTGAAGCTCCCGGTGTCGATGATCGCGACCAGGCAGCGCAGGTGCCGCAGCTCCAGATCGTTCGGGCGCATATCCATGCGCACAGCGTATAGACGGTCGCCTACATGCATTTTGCGTATGCGGCCGTGAGCAGCATGCTCGCCCCCATGGAGACACCGGTGAACACGCCGGGGGCGGGAACCGCCCCCGCCTCCCCCTCGGCCGGCCCGGACGGGCGGACGCGGTTGGCGGGGACGGCCGTGATGCTCGGCGGCGGCCTGTCCAACCAGTTCGGCGCGTCCCTGGGCGCCCTGGCCTTCCCGGTGATCGGTCCGGTCGGGGTGGTGGCCGTGCGGCAATGGGTCGCCGGCGCGGTCCTGCTGGCGGTCGGCCGGCCCCGCCTGCGCGCGTTCACGTGGTCCCAGTGGTGGCCGGTGCTGTCCATGGCCCTGGTGTTCGGGACCATGAACCTCACCCTGTACTCGGCCGTCGACAGGATCGGGCTGGGGCTCGCGGTGACCCTGGAGTTCCTCGGCCCTCTGGCCGTGGCCCTGGCCGCCTCGCGCCGGTGGGTGGACCTGGTGTGCGCGCTGGCAGCGGGGGGAGCGGTCGCCGTGCTGATGCGCCCCCAGGCCAGCACCGACCACGCGGGCATCGCGCTGGCCCTGGCGGCCGCCGCCTGCTGGGCCGCCTACATCCTGCTCAACCGGACCGTGGGGCGGCGGGTGCCGGGCATCGGGGGCTCGGCCGCCGCGGCCGGGGTCTCCGCGCTGGTCTTCGCGCCCGTCGGCGCGCTGGTGCTCATCGCCCACCCGCCGACCCCCGCCGCCCTGGCGTGCGCGGCGGCGGCGGGCGTGCTGTCCTCGACCGTGCCGTTCCTGGGCGACCTGTTCGCCCTGAGGCGGGTTCCCGCCCGCCACTTCGGCCTGTTCATGAGCGTGCACCCGGTGATGGCGGCCCTCGTGGGGCTGGCGGTGCTGGGGCAGGCGCTGGAGTGGGTCGACTGGGCGGCCGTGGCGGCCATCGTGGCGGCGAACGCCGTCAGCGCCCTGGCAGCGGGCCGCGCGGGGCGGACACGCACCGCCGAGAGGTGACGCACTGCCGAGGGCGGCGCGCCGCCGGGCGCGGACCGCCCTCCGACTTGACCAGAACATTAGTTGAGGTTCTACGGTTCTTGCCAACAGCCCCAACACACCCGGTGGTCGAACATGAGCATGGAAATGGCCGCGTGGAACTCCGTCTACCACGCGATGCACGCGAAGGAGGACCAGCGCCCCTTCTCCCTGCCGGTCCTGCGCCGGATCTTCTCCTTCGCCCGCCCCCACTCCCGCCACCTCTCCTGGTTCCTCCTCCTGAGCGTGGCCACCGCGGCCCTGGCCGTGGCCTCCCCCCTCCTCGCCGGACGGGTCGTCAACGCGATCGTCGACGGCGGCGCACTGCGCCCCGTGCTCGTCCTGGCCGGGCTCATCGCCGCCGTCGCCGTCACCGAGGCGGTCCTGGGGCTGGTCGTACGACAGCTGTCGGCCCGGGTCGGCGAGGGGCTCATCCTCGACCTGCGCACCACCGTCTACGACCACGTCCAGCGCATGCCGGTCGCCTTCTTCACGCGCACACGCACAGGGGCCCTGGTCAGCCGCCTCAACAACGACGTCATCGGGGCCCAGCGCGCGTTCAGCGACGTGCTCTCCGGGGTGGTGAGCAACCTGGTCACCCTGGTCCTCGCCCTGGCCGTGATGCTCACCCTGTCCTGGCAGATCACCCTGCTCTCGCTCCTGCTGCTGCCGGTGTTCGTCGTGCCGGCCCGCCGCATGGGCGCCCGCCTGGCGCGGATCGAGCGCGAGCGCGCCGTCCACAACGCGGCGATGGGCACCCAGATGACCGAGCGGTTCTCCGCTCCGGGAGCCACCCTCATCAAGCTCTTCGGCCGCCCGGACGAGGAGTCGGCCGAGTTCGCCCGCAGGGCGAGCCGGGTGCGCGACATCGGCGTGCGCACCGCGATGGTCCAAGAGGTCTTCTTCACCGCCCTCACCCTGGTGTCCGCGCTCGCCCTGGCGCTGGTCTACGGCCTCGGCGGCTTCTACGCCCTGCGCGGCCAGCTCGACGCGGGCACCGTCGTGTCCATGGGCATGCTGCTCACCCGCCTCTACGCGCCGCTCACCTCCCTCGCCGGCGCCCGGGTGGAGGTCATGAGCGCCCTGGTCAGCTTCAGCCGGGTCTTCGAGATCCTCGACCTGAAACCGATCGTGGACGAGAAGCCCGGCGCCCGGACCGTCTCCGACGGAGCGGTGTCACTGGAGTTCGACGACGTCACCTTCGCCTACCCCAGCGCCGACAAGGTGTCCCTGGCCTCCCTGGAGGAGGTCGCCGCCCTCGACGTCCAGGACAACGGGGACGTCCTGCACGGGGTGTCCTTCCGCGTCGAACCCGGGCAGATGGTCGCCCTGGTCGGCTCCTCCGGCGCGGGCAAGTCCACCATCGCCCAGCTCGTCCCCCGCCTGTACGACGTGGACTCCGGCGCCGTGCGCCTGGGCGGAACGGACGTGCGCGACCTGACCTTCGACTCCATCCGCGCCACCCTGGGGATGGTCACCCAGGACGGGCACCTCTTCCACGAGTCCATCCGCTCCAACCTGGCCCTGGCCTCCCCCGGGGCCACCGACGAGCAGTTGTGGGACGCGCTGCGCCGGGCCAGGCTGGACGCCCTCGTGGCCGCACTGCCCGACGGGCTGGACACCGTCGTGGGCGAGCGCGGCTACCGGTTCTCCGGCGGCGAGCGCCAGCGCCTGACCATCGCGCGCCTGCTGCTGGCCGGGCCCGAGGTGGTCATCCTGGACGAGGCGACCTCCGCTCTGGACTCCACCTCCGAGGCCGCGGTCCAGGCGGCCCTCACCGAGGCGCTGAGGGGGCGGACGGCCCTGGTCATCGCCCACCGGCTCTCCACGGTCCGGGCGGCCGACGCCATCCTCGTCGTCGAGGAGGGGCGGATCGCCGAGCGCGGCACCCACGCCGAGCTGCTGGCACGGGACGGCCGCTACGCGGAGCTGTACCGCACCCAGTTCGCCGCCGAAGACCCCGGGACGACCGCCGCCGCTCCCGTCGCGGCCGGATAGCTGCCCCGCGGACCCCGTCCCCCGGTGGCGCCACACCGGGGGACGGACCCTTTTCACGCCGCGGGCGCGGGCTTCCTGAGCAGTTCGTACAGGGCCGCGACGCTCTGGTCGCGGAGGCCCTCCGCGACGGCCCGCTCCAGGAGGCCGTTCATGGGCTCGCGCCAGGCGATGTCCACCGGACCGTCGGCCGCGATCTCCCGGTCGTGGGCGATCCCCTCGTGGAAGGTGCCCACGGTGGAGAGGGGGTCGGTGTAGTCGCCGCGATCGATCTCGTCCGCGAGGCGCGGCAGGACGGAGGCGATCATCTCCAGCCACTTGACGGAGTAGCGCACCATCGAGCCCGCGTCGAGGCCGCGCTCCCTCAGGAGCGCCGCGCCCTCGAAGAAGCCGAGGAGGGCCGGGAGGAGGGGCACGCCGACGGCCGTCTCGTACAGCGCCGCGAGGTCGGGGGCGTCGCCCAGGTGGACGGTGTCCCCGCCCAGCGCCCGCAGGGTCGCCTCGTGCTCGTCGAACACGGCGCGGTCGCCGCCGTAGTAGAGGAGGGTGTCCGGGAGTCCCACCGCGGGGGGCACGTTCTTGACCGCCCCGTCCAGGAAGCGGGCCCCGTGTCCGGACGCCCACGACTGCATCCCCCGGGCTCCCGCGGGGGTCCCCGAGTTGAGCGTGACCAGGGTGCGCCCCCGCAGTTCGGAGGCGGCGGGAGCCAGTGCCTGGAGCGTGGCGTCGTAGCTGCTCAGACATGCGACGACCAGGGGGCTCGCCCTCACCGCCTCCGTGACCGTCCTCCCGGGCGAGGCGCCCAGGTCGACGAGCGGTGCGACCTTGTCGGCGCTCCTGTTCCACACGGTCGTCGGGTGTCCGGCGGCGATGAACGCCTCCGCCAGAGCAGCCCCCATCAGGCCCAGTCCGACGACCGTCACCGCCGTGCGGTTCTCCTGCGTCATCGCTCTTCTCCCCGGTTCGTCTCGGTGTCTCGTACGGAGGGCCCCGCGGTTCCGGTCGAGGCCCGTTCCCATCCTTGGAGCGCACGCACTTTCGTACAAGTACCGATATTTTTGACGGGTACTGACCTTTTCGTCGGGTACTGACCTCCGGGTCGGTGGGGAGCGGAGCATGCCGAATCGGATCTACACCTGCGGGATCGACGCCGCCGTCGACGTCATGGGCGGCAAGTGGAAGGGGCTGATCCTGTGGTGGCTCCAGGAGGGGCCGCTGCGCTTCGGGGAGCTCAGGCGCTCGGTGGAGGGCATCAGCGAGCGGGTGCTGATCGTCCAGCTGCGGGAGCTGGAGGGGCACGGCCTGGTCCACCGGGAGGTCCACCACCAGGTCCCGCCCAAGGTGGAGTACTCCCTGACCGACTTCGGCCGCACGCTGCTGCCCTCGCTGAACGCCCTGGGCGCGTGGGGCGAGGCCAACATGGAGCGCCTCCAGGACCGGGCCCGGGGGTAGGAGCGGCCCGTCGCAGGGGCCGGCCCCGGTCGACGGCGCATCGGACCGGCGCGAGGCGCCCGGCGGGTGTGGGGGGGCGGCCTCGGCGTGGGCGGTGCGGGGTGTCGAGGGCCTTCCGGTCCGGCGGTGGACGTCGCGGTCCACACCGTCACCGGAGGCCCTCTTCGCCCGTGCCGGGCGGGGCGGGTGTCACCGACCTCCGTGGTCGGTACGCCTAGGAGGCGCCGATCTCGCGGACGACGCGGGCCGGGTTGCCGACCGCCACCACGTTCGGGGGCAGGTCCTTGACGACCACGGAGCCCGCGCCCACCACGGTGTTCTCACCGATCGTCACGCCGGGGCAGACGATGACCCCTCCGCCCAGCCACACGTTGTCGCCGATGGTGATCGGCTCGCCCGCCTCCCACTTGGCGCGCCGCAGTTCGGGGTCGACCGGGTGGGTGGGGGTGAGCAGCTGGACGTTCGGGCCGATCTGCACGTCCGCCCCGATCCGGATCGGGGCCACGTCCAGCATGACCGCGCCGCAGTTGACGAACGTGCGGGGACCGACGGTGATCCGGTAGCCGTAGTCGACCCGCAGCGGGGGCCGGATCACGCTGTCCTCCCCCAGCTCGCCCACCAGTTCGGCCAGCGCCGCGCGCCGCGCCTCCAGGTCGTCGATCGTCGACGAGTTGAACGCCTCCGTCCGCTTCTCGGCGAGGAAGAGGTCGGCCTGCAGCTCGGGATCGTCGGCGAGGTAGAGCTCACCGGCGAGCATGCGGTCCTTCTGAGTGGTCACACGGGGTCCCTTCGATCATGATTCGCCCCCGACCCTAGCCCCGGGCGTGCCTTCCCCGAAGCGCGCCCCCGCGTCCGGCGCCCCTCCCCCGGGCGTCCCGGCCGACGGTGGCACCGCAGGACGGAGACCGGTGGCGCCCGCCTCAGGAGGCGGGCCCGCGGTCGGGCCCCGCGGGGGCGTCCGGCGGGTGGCGCAGGGCCGGGAGCAGGACGCCGTCGACCATCGACACGAGGAAGTCCCGGTCGAACGGCTTGCCCCGGACGAGTGCGCGGAAGGCGGCCATCGAGGGGACGAGCTGCGACAGCGCCTCGATGTCGGCCGTGGGTGGGATCTCGCCCCGGTCGACGGCACGCCGCATGAGGGCGTGGTGGGCCTCGGCCCACGGCTGGATGATCGCGGCGGTGCCCGCGTCGGCCAGGGCGCGGTCCTGGACGAGCATCGACGCCAGCCCCGCCATGACCTCGAGCCGGCGCTCGGCCTCCTCGACCGTCTGCGGCCTGAACAGGCCGAGGAGGTCGCCCCGGAGGTCCCCGGTGTCGGGCAGGTGCTCCAGGTCGACCTGGTCGCGCTTCATGCGCGCCACTGCGTCGACGACCAGCTCGGCCTTGGAGGCCCAGCGGCGGTAGAGCGTGGCCTTCCCGGCCCCGGCCCGCGCGGCGACCAGGTCCATGGACAGCCGGGAGTAGCCGACGTCGGCCAGGACCTCCAGCGCCGCGTCGAGGATGGCGCCGTCCCGTGAGGGGTCCCGCTTGCGGCCCGGGCGCACGGGATCCTCCGCGGGTTCCCGGGTCTGGCCGTCTCTCGCCATGGCAGCCGCCTCCTCGTCTCTCCGCCCCCGAAAGCGATACACATCAGTTCCGGAACGACACTGTATCGAATGGTCTGTCCGGTGTGGCACGATGACCCGATGCACCATGTCACCGACGGCGAACGCCGGGCCCGACTGGCCGTGCGGCACGCACTGGCGCCCGGCGCCCGCGCCGACTCCCCCGAAGCGGCCACCCGGGCCGTCGTCGCGCTGCACGCGACCGAGCCGGCCACGGTCCACCTCTCCTGCTGGGCCCGCGTCTCCTCGCTGACGGTCGCCGACGTCGACGGGGCGCTCCACCGGGAGCGCCTGCTCGTGAAGCAGCTGGCGATGCGGCGCACCCTCTTCGTGTTCCCGCGCGAGCTGCTGCCGGGCGTGTGGCCGAGCGCCTCCGCCCGTGTCGCCGCGGCGGAGCGCGCCCGCATGGCCAAGGACCTCGTCCGGGCGGGCCTCACCGACGACGGAGGCGCCTGGCTCGACCGGGCCCGGGCCGAGATCCTCACCGTGCTCGCCGACGCGCCGGAGGGCCTCGCCGCCATCGACGTGCGCCGGGCGGTGCCGAGGATCGACGTGAGGGTCGAGGGGTCGCCGGGCGAGCTGTGGTCGGCGCCCCGGGTGCTCACCCTCCTCGGGGCCGCCGGCGACATCGTCCGCGGCGCCGACGCCGGCCGCTTCCCCGTCTCACGGCCCCGGTGGACCCTGGCCTCGCACTGGTTGGACGGCGTCCCCGACCCGTGGAGCCCGGGCGAGGGGTACCGCGAACTGGTCCGCCGCTGGCTCCTCCGCTTCGGCCCGGGGACCGAGGACGACATCGTCTGGTGGCTGGGCGCCACCAAGACGATCGTGCGCGGCGCGCTGGCCGACCTGGAGGCCGTCGCGGTGTCCCTGGACAGCGGCGCCACGGGCTGGCTCCTGCCCGACGACGTGGGACCGGTGGAGGACCCGGGCGGGTGGGTCGCGCTCCTGCCGGTGCTCGACCCGACCGTGATGGGCTGGCGCGACCGGGACTTCTACCTGGGGCCGCACCGCGAGCAGCTCTTCGAGCGGCGCGGCAACGCCGGCACCACGGCCTGGGCCGACGGCCGCGCCGTCGGTACATGGGTGCAGGACGGCGCCGGGGCCGTCCGGGTGCGCCTGCTGGAGCCGGTCCCGGCCCCGACGCGGCGGGCCCTCGACGAGGAGGCGGAGCGGCTGACCGCGTGGCTCGGCGGGGTGCGCGTCGGCACCGGCTACGTGTCACCGGCGATGCGGGCCGCCCTGGACGCCGTGGGGTGAGGTCTGCCGGGGGCGCCGCCCCGGCGCCGGGGGACGCACGTGCTCAGCGTCGTCCCGCTTCTCGGAGAGCTGAGTTCCGCCCCGGCGCCGTGGGACGCACGGGTCCCGGAGGGCGGTGGCGGCGTCGGCCGGCGGGGCCGCCCCGGGAGAAGCGGGGGCGGGGCCGCCTCCGGCTCTTCCCGGAGGCGGCCCCGCGGAGGGGCACGTCAGAGGATCCGACGGGCCCCCGGGATCGCGCGGACCGCGGCGGCGAGCGCCCAGCAGGCGGGGACCGCGAGGGCGGCCAGGCCCAGGAACTTCGCCGCTGCGGGAGCCTCCCAGCCGCTCAGCGCCGTCCCGAGGCCGACCAGCACCAGCGGGTGCAGGAAGTACACGGCGAAGGCGTTGTCGGCCAGGAACGCGGAGAAGCGGGTCCGCCGGTCGAGGAGGCGTCGGAAGGACACCATCAGCGCGAGTGTCACGCCGACCGCGAAGAACGTCTCCGCCACCATGTGGAACAGCGCCGGAGCGGTGCCGGGGGCGTTCTCCGCTCCGAGGACGAGCGACCCTCCCAGGAACGCGGCCAGCCCGAGGACGGCCGTCGCGCCCCCGTACCAGCCGGCCCCGCCTGGCAGGCGGGTGAACCAGTTGCGGCGGTAGGCCAGCACGCCCACGGTGAAGAGGGCCGCGTACTGGGGCAGGTAGTCGGGGCTGGGCAGCCCCACGAACGGCCAGTAGGGGGCGGGGTTCACCCAGCGCCAGACGAACGACACCAGGGCCAGGGCCACGGTGAAGGCGACGACCGGACCGAGCCAGCGCAGCGGGGCCGTGCCCTCCGGGCGGGAGGCGGGGAGGACCGCCGTGCCCCGGCGCTCGGCGCGGCGCTCGCGGAAGCCGCGCACCATGACGTAGGTGAGGCTGAGGACGAGCAGGACCTCGACGAACCACATGGGGCCGGGGTCGAAGGTGATCACGTAGAAGAGCCAGTAGGGCATCTCCGTGCCCTCGGCGGCGGCCCCTTCCGCGAACAGTCGGTAGGCGCCGGTCGTGAGCAGGGGCCGTACGAGCAGGACGAACAGCAGCAGGGGGACGCCCAGGCGCACCAGGCGCTCGCGGACGAACCCCCGACGCCCCCTCCGGTCCCTCGCTCCGGGCACGAAGTAGCCCGCGAGCAGGAAGAACAGGCCCATGAAGTAGGTCTGGTCGACGACGACCAGGAGGTCGAGCAGCCCGCCCGTGGGGTCCTGCGCGGGCTCGGTGTAGAACCAGACCGGGATGTTGCCGTAGGTGAGCGCGACGTGGTGCAGCACGACCAGGACGGTCATCGCCACGCGCAGGTTGTCGACGTAGTGCAGGCGCCTCGGGGGCGGTGGCGCCGCCTCCGGGTTCAGGGCGGGCGCGTGTTGCTGTGTCATGGGGTCCTCGTGATGGGGGTGGGTGCGCCGGTCAGTCGGCGCGGGTGGCGCGTACGAGCTGTTCGCCGAGTTCGGCGGCGTGCGCCATGAGGTCGTGGTCGGGGTGGACGCGCCAGTACTCGAACATCCCGTCGGTGGCGGACTGCTGGGTCACGGCCATCGCCCGCACGTCGAAGTCGCGGAACTCGCCGCTCCTCTGCCCCTCCCGGTAGAGCCCCTCCAGGGACTCGTAGAGGGGTTCGGACTCGCCGGCCCCGTACCGGGGGGAGCCGTCCGGCCTGCGCGCGTGGATGAAGATCTGCGCCAGGGCCGCCATGCGGCTCCGGTGCTCCAGCGCGTAGGCGGCCACACCCCGCACGTGTGCGCGGAGCATGTCGGCGGCGTTGTCCTGGGCGAGGATCCGCGGGACGACGGACTCGGCGATCTCCGTGTAGACGCCCGTCACCAGCTGGTCCATCAGCTCGTCCTTTCCCGCGAAGTGATACGAGATCACGCCCTTGCTCACGCCCGCCTCCTCGGCGATCCGCGCCAGTGAGGCGTTGGGATAGCCCACCTCGGCGATGGTGTCGATCGCCGCGGCGACGATCTGCGCCCTGCGGGCCTCCTCGATGAAGGACCTTTTCTGACCGGCTGGATTATTTTCTGACCGCATGGCCAGAATCTAACACAGGGGGCCAGGAATCCATGGGGGATGTCCCTGAACCGCCCCTGGCCCGCCCCCGTCGGGCCGGGGGTGGAAACCCCGGGACGGCACGGCCCGCCTCCCCCTGCGGCCGAGCCGGGGGCCCCGGCCCTCGTCCACAGGCCCTGGAGTATCAACGGGGACAGGGGTACCGTTGTCCGTAGGCGCGGTCCCGCGCCCAACCCCCGGTCCCGGTGCTCGCGCCACCGGCTGTGAGGGGGCAAAGGGGACTCAGGGTCCTCGGGACGCCGGTCCGATGTGCCCCACCGGCGGGGCGGAGGGAGCGCGAGTTCCGACGCTGTCGCCGAGGAGCCGTCATGACCAGCCACAAATCCTTCAAGCAGCGCGTGCGCGCCCGCATGGACAAGACCGGCGAGAGCTACACCGCCGCCCGCGCACACCTGATCGGCCGCACCGGAACCGCCCCCCGATCCGACCGCGCGTCCTCCGAGCCCGCCGTCGGGCCCGGGAGAGCCGCCGCCGACCGCTCCCCCGCCGTTCAGCCCCCGCCCGGCGGGGAGCACCCCGCGTCCGCCGACGCCGCTCCCGCGGACGGGGCCCCGGCGGGCTCCGCCGGCCCCACCGGCGCACCCGCCCCGTCAGCGGCCGACCGGCGCACCACGGGGACGATGCGCGGCCGCGTCACCGACGACTCCGTGCGGGAGCACACCGGCCGCGACTACGCCGGATGGTTCGCCCTCCTGGACGGCTGGAACGGCACCGCCCGCACCCACACCGAGCTGGCCGCGTGGCTGGGCCGGGAGCAGGGCGTCCCGGCGTGGTGGGCGCAGACCGTCACGGTCGCCTACGAGCAGGAGCGCGGGATGCGGGTCCCTGGCCAGAAGAAGGACGGGTTCGCGGTCAGCGTCAGCAAGACCGTCCACGCGCCGGTCGAGCGCCTCTTCGCCGCCTTCGTCGAGGAGGGCGAGCGCGGGAGGTGGCTGCCCGACCACGACCTGTCGGTGCGCACCTCCACCGAGCCCCGGCGCCTGACCGCCGACTTCGACCGGTCCACGCGGATCAGCGCCAACTTCACCGCCAAGGACGGTGGCAGGAGCACGGTCGCCTTCGAGCACACCAAGCTGGCGGACGCGGAGACCGCCGCCGGGACGAAGGCGTTCTGGAGGCACCGGCTGGGGCAGCTCAAGGTCGTGCTGGAGGGGCACGGGGACCGCCCCTGAGCCCTGCGGGACCCGAGCCGCTCCCGGGCCCGGGGTCGCCCGCCCCCCGGCACGCCGTCCTTCACGGCCGTCGGGGGGCGGGGACGCCCCACCGGTCCGAGCGCGTGGGCCGCCCCGCCGGACGGCGGAGCGGCCCACGGCCTAGCGCTCCAGGTAGGCGCGCAGGTGGCGGGCGGTGAGGGTGTCGCCCTCGGCCACCAGTTCGGCGGGACTGCCCTCGAAGACCACGCGGCCGCCGTCGTGCCCGGCGCCCGGCCCCAGGTCGATGAGGTGGTCGGCGTGCGCCATGACCGCCTGGTGGTGCTCGATCACCACCACCGTGTTGCCGTCGTCGACCAACCGGTCCAGCAGGGCGAGGAGCCGGTCCACGTCGGCCAGGTGCAGGCCGGTGGTGGGCTCGTCCATCACGTACACCGCCCCCTCCTTGGCCATGCTGATCGCCAGCTTCAGGCGCTGGCGCTCACCGCCCGACAGGGTGGTCAGCGGCTGGCCCAGGCCCAGGTAGCCCAGGCCGACGTCGTAGAGCCGGTCCAGGATGGTGCGGGCGTTGCCGGTGGTGAAGAACTCCCGTGCCTCCACCACCGACATGGAGAGCACCTCGCTGATGTTCCTGCCGCGCAGTTCGTGGGTGAGCACCTCGGGCCGGAACCGCTTGCCCTCGCACTGCTCGCAGGTGGAGGCGACCCCGGCCATCATCGCCAGGTCGGTGTAGATGACCCCCGCGCCCTTGCACTCGGGGCAGGCTCCCTCGGAGTTCGCGCTGAACAGGGAGGACTTGACCTTGTTGGCGCGGGCGAAGGCGGTGCGGATCGGGTCGAGCAGGCCGGTGTAGGTGGCCGGGTTGGAGCGGCGCGACCCGCGGATCGGTGACTGGTCGACCACCACCACGCCCTCCCTGCCGGGGAGGGCGCCGTGGATGAGCGAGCTCTTGCCCGACCCCGCGACCCCGGTGACCACGGTGAGCACCCCCAGGGGAACGTCCACGCTGACGTCCTTGAGGTTGTGGCTGTCGGCCCCGGTGATGGAGATGGCCCCGGTGGGGCGGCGGACCTCGGCCCGCAGGGTGGCGCGGTGGTCCAGGTGGTCGCCGGTGAGCGTGCCCGAGGCGCGCAGCCCGGCCACGTCCCCGGAGTAGGTGATCCGCCCGCCGGACGGTCCGGCGCCCGGCCCCAGGTCCACCACGTGGTCGGCGATCGCGATCGTCTCGGGCTTGTGCTCGACCACCAGCACGGTGTTGCCCTTGTCGCGCAGGCTCACCAGCAGGTTGTTCATCCGCTCGATGTCGTGCGGGTGCAGGCCCACGGTGGGCTCGTCGAAGACGTAGGTGACGTCGCTGAGGCTGGAGCCCAGGTGGCGGACCATCTTGACGCGCTGGGCCTCGCCGCCGGAGAGCGTGCCCGACTCCCGGTCCAGGCTGAGGTAGCCCAGGCCGACCTCGACCAGGGAGTCGAGGGTGTGGCCGAGGTTGTCCAGCAGCGGCTTCACCGAGGGCTCGTCCAGGGAGCCGACGAAATCGGCGAGCTCGTTGATCTGCATGGACGAGCACTCGGTGATGGTGCGTCCGGCGACCTTGACCGAGCGGGCCTCGGCGTTGAGCCGCGTGCCCTCGCACTCGGGGCACGTGGAGTAGGTGACGGCGCGGTCCACGAAGGCGCGGATCCCGGGCTGCATGGAGTCGCGGTCCTTGGCCAGGTAGGTGCGCTTGAGCTTGACCACCAGCCCCTCGTAGGAGAAGGAGTTGCCGCCCACCTTGACGCGGGTGGCGGGGCCGTGGAGGAAGGTCTCCCACTCCTCGGGGGTGTAGTCGCGCAGCTTGCGGTCCGGGTCGAGGAACCCGGAGTTGGCCATGACCTGCCAGTACCAGGAGTCCACCGCGAACCCGGGGACGGTGATGGCTCCCTCGTTCAGCGACAGGTCCCGGTCGTAGAGCTCCTCCAGGTCGACCTGGTTGGTGCGGCCCAGTCCCTCGCACTCGGGGCACATGCCCTCGGAGTTGTTGAAGCTGAACATGCTCGACGGCTCCAGGCGCGGGGTGCCGACCCGGCTGAAGACGATCCGCAGCATGGCCGCGGCGTCGGTGGCGGTGCCGACGGTGGAGCGGGAGTTGGCGCCCATCCGCTCCTGGTCGACGATGATGGCGGCGCTCAGGTTGCGCAGGGTGTCCACGTCGGGTCTGCCCTGGCTGGGCATGAACGACTGGACGAACGTCGTGTAGGTCTCGTTGATGAGTCTCTGCGACTCGGCGGCGATCGTGCCGAACACGAGGGAGGACTTTCCCGACCCGGACAGGCCGGTGAACACGCTCAGCCTCCGCTTGGGGATGTCCACCGAGACGTTGGCGAGGTTGTTCTCCCTTGCGCCCCTGACCTGGATGGTGTCGTGGCTGTCGGCCATGGAGGTGGGTTCGGAAGACACGCTGCTCCTCGGAAATCCTTATGCGGTAAACTGGCGGCCTGCGAACGTTAGTTTATGGCATAAGGAGATGCAAGTGGTCATCTACGCCGGGCAGGGTGACGCTCGTCGCTCCATGGGCCTGCTGTGGCGCGCCCCCGCGGACCCGTCCGCGCGTGCCGTCCCCGGCCCCAAGCCCGAACTCAGCGTGGACCTGGTCGTGGAGACCGCCATCGGCGTCGCCGATGAAGAGGGCATGGACGCGCTGTCGATGCGCGCGGTGGGACAGCGGCTCGGGCGCACCGCCATGTCGCTGTACACCTACGTGGCCAGCAAGAACGAGCTCATCGAGCTGATGTACGACCACGCGTTCGGGGAGCTCGCCGAAGCAGCCGAAGCCGATGGCGAACCAGACTGGCGCAAGGCTACGACGAACTGGGCGACCCGGCTGTGGGAGTTCTACCTCCGCCACCCCTGGGCGCTGGAGGTGTCCCAGGCCAGGCCGGTGCTGGGCCCCAACGAGTACCGGCTGTTCGAGTCCATGGCCCTCGTGCTGCACCGTGCGGGGCTGGACGCGGCCGGGATCCGCAGCACCTACGGCAACCTCTTCTCCCTCGTGTGCGGCTCCGTGCGGACGGCCGCGGAGGCCCGCCGCGCCGAGGCCGTGACGGGAGTGCCCGAGGACGAGTGGTGGTTCTCCCGGTCCGCGCAGTTGGACGAGCTCGTGCCCGACTTCGCCGAGCGCTTCCCCGTCCTCGCCCGCATGTCCGAGGCGGGCGCGTTCTCCAACGAGGACGAGAACGAGCCCTACCTGGAGCAGGAGGCGTGGGAGACCTTCCAGTTCGGGCTGAACGCCCTGCTCGACGGGGTCCGGGGCAAGCTCAGCGCGCGGGCCCGACCGGAACCGCGCACGTGATGATCTCCTCGGAGGCGTCCGTGAGCGGACCGCGGGCCCAGTCGCCGTACCGGGCCCGCGCCTCCAGGCCGGCCCCGGCCAGGAGCGCGTCGAGTGCGTCGGCGTCCGGGAAGCGCAGCGTGCTGCGGCTGTGCCGGACTTCTCCGCCCCACGCGGTACTGGAGTAGGCGGCGGTGAAGGTGACCAGGTCGCCCTCCACACTCTCCAGCCGGTGCACGGAGGTCGCCTCGGCCCCGTCCGGACCGGTCACCGTGCGCGTGCGCGAGGGCCGCCAGGCCTCCCATCCCCGCGCCGCGGGGTTGCGCGTCTCGAACACGAACCGGCCGTCCTCCGCCAGGGCCCGCCGCACGGCCGCCAGGGCCGACCGGAGCTCCTCGTCCGTGGTGAGGACCTGGAACGCGTGCCCGGTCATCACGACGAGGTCGAACTCGTTCTCGAAGGACGTCGTCGCCAGGTCTCCGAGGACCCACTCGACGTCCCCGCGGTCGCGTCGGCCGACCTCCAGCATCGCGTCGGCGGGATCGAGCCCCACCAGCCGCCCCGTGTGGCCCCGCTTCCTGGCCTCCCGCTGGAGCAGCCCGGTGCCGCAGCCCACGTCCAGGACCGACCGCGCGGACATGACCAGGTCGATGTAGAAGGCGTCGTCGGGGGCCAGGCCCCAGGGGTGGAAGACGTCGTAGAGTTCGGCCATCGCGGCATCGGAGAAGACGTTGTCGACCATGCGGCCAGTCTGGCGAGCCGGCCCCGCGCCCGCACCCGGATTTTCCGGACCGCCCCCTCCGCCCGCGGAGGGGCCCTCGCCCCGGCCGCGGCCGGGGGGCGCCGCGGGCCGGGCGGCGGGCCCCGGTTCGCTAGCCTCGTCCCCGACGAACCCGGCGCCGCCCGGCCCCGGGAGAGGAGAACGGGGAGACCCATGCCCGCACCCGACCCGAACCGGTTGCACCCCACGACCCGGCCGGACCTGACCAACGTCGTCTTCCTGAAGGCACAGGTCACCTCCGACCTCATCGAGGTGGGGGAGTACACCTACTACGACGACGAGGGCAGCGGAGTCCCCTTCGAGCAGGCGTGCGTGCTCTACAACTACGGCCCCCAGCGCCTGGTGATCGGCCGGTTCAGCGCCATCGCGCCGCGCGCCACCATCCTCATGCCCGCCGGGAACCACCCCACCGTGGGCCCCTCCACCTACCCGTTCACGATGTTCGGCGGCGAGTGGTCCGAGCGCACCATGGACACCTACCTGTCGATCCCCGCCCCGCCCGACACCAGGATCGGCAACGACGTGTGGATCGGCCGGGGCGCCACGCTCATGCCGGGGGTGGCGATCGGCGACGGCGCCGTCGTGGCCGCGCACAGTGTCGTGACCAAGGACGTCGCCCCCTACGCGCTGGTCGGCGGCAACCCGGCGCGGCACATCCGCAGCCGCTTCGGCGAGGACGACGTCGCCCGCCTGCTCGCGGCCCGGTGGTGGGACTGGCCCGTCGAGGCGATCACCGAGCACGCCGCCCTCATCATGGGCGGCAGCCCCGCCGAGGTGGCCGCGGTGGCCGAGGGCGTCCTCGGCGACTGAGCCCGGGGCGGGGCGGAGGGCCGCGGGGCCTCAGCCGTCCAGGGCGTGCCCGGTGGTGGCGTCCACGTGGTCGGGCACCTCCTCGTGGCGGTCGCCGACCGTCAGGGTGCCGGTGGGCTCGAAGAGGAGGATCGACGCGCCCCCGTCCGACTCGGGCCGGTGCTCGACGCCGCGCGGGACCACGAACACCGATCCCCTCTCCAGGGTGACGACCCGTTCCGGGGCGCCCTCGCGCTCGCGCAGCCGGATGCGCAGGTCCCCGTCCAGGAGGAGGAAGAACTCGTCGGTGCCGTCGTGGGCGTGCCACACGTACTCGCCGCGGACCTTGGCCACGCGCACGTCGTAGTCGTTGACCCGGGTGACGATGCGCGGACTCCACAGCTCGTCGAAGGAGGCCAGCGCGTCCCGCAGGTTGATCGGTCGTTCGCTCATAGGGCCATCCTGGCCATGGCGCCCGGACCGGGGAAGTGCTAGGAATCGCACATGCCGCAAGAATCCTCGCACCGAGTCGCACTGGTCGTCGACGAGGGCTCGAACCCCTTCGAGATGAGCGTGGCCACCGAGCTCTTCGGGCTGCGCCGTCCCGAGCTCGACCACCCCTGGTACGACCTCACCGTGTGCTCGGCGGTCCCCGACGTGCGCGTCCACCTGGGACTGTTCACCATCACCGACCTGGCCGGGCTGGAGGTGGTGGAGGAGGCCGACACAGTCATTGTGCCCAACCGCCCCGACCCGTGGGTGCCGCCCAGGCCGGAGGTGGTCGCGTCCGTGCGCCGGGCGGCCCGGCGGGGAGCCCGGCTGGTCAGCTTCTGCAGCGGTGCGTTCACCCTGGCCGCCGCCGGGGTCCTGGACGGGCGGAGGGCCGCCACCCACTGGAGGTTCGAGGAACTGTTCGCCCGGATGCACCCAGAGGTCCGCCTCGAACGCGACGTGCTGTTCGTGGACGAGGGCGACGTGCTCACCGCGGCGGGCAGCGCCGCCGCCCTGGACCTGGGACTGCACCTGATCCGCCGCGACCACGGCGCGGAGACCGCCAACACGGTCAGCCGGCGGCTGGTGTTCGCCGCCCACAGGGAGGGCGGGCAGCGTCAGTTCGTCCGCAGACCGCTCCCCGAGACCGCCGACACCTCCCTGGCCCCGGTCCTGGCCTGGGCCCGCGAGCACCTGGGCGAACCGCTCGCCGTCGCCGACCTGGCCTCCCGGGCGTCGGTCAGCCCGGCGACCCTGCACCGCCGGTTCCGGGCCGAACTGGGCACGACCCCGCTGGCCTGGCTGCGCTCCGAGCGCGTGCTGCTGGCCTGCCGCCTGATCGAGGCCGGGGGCATGGGCTTCGAGGCGGTGGCGCGGGCCAGCGGCCTGGGCAGTACCGCCAACCTGCGAGCGAGCGTGCGGGCGCACACCGGGGTCGGCCCGGCCCGGTACCGGGAGCGGTTCGGTCCGCGTCCCCCGGCCCCGGCAGGCGGCCGGCCCCCGGACCGCGCCTGACCGCGCCATCACGGCCCCCGTGCTCACGGGCGGACCGGTCGCGCAGCCGCCGGACCGCCGGAGACCACGGACCTCCTCGCCTGGGAGCGCTTCCAGAGGTCTAGGATCGGCCGCATGGAAACACGTGTACTGGGTCGCACCCGCAAGGACGTCGGCGTCGTCGGTTTCGGCGCCTGGCAGATCGGAGCCTCCTGGGGCGAGGTCAGCGAGGCCGACGCCACCGCCGCCCTGCACACCGCGGCCGAGGAGGGCGTCACCTTCTTCGACACCGCCGACGTCTACGGCGACGGCCGCAGCGAACGGCTCGTGGGACGCTTGCTCAAGGAACTCCCCCACATCACCGTGGCCACCAAGATGGGCCGGCGCCAGGAGCAGCTCGCCGCGAACTACAGCCCCGCCAACTTCCGGGCCTGGAACGACGACTCCCGCCGCAACCTGGGCGTGGACACCGTCGACCTCGTCCAGCTGCACTGCCCGCCCTCCGCCGTCATCTCCACCGACGCCGTCTTCGACGACCTGGACGCCATGGTCGAGGAGGGGCGGATGCGCGCCTACGGCGTCTCGGTCGAGACCGTGGACGAGGCCCTGGCCGCCGTCGCCCGCCCCCACGTGGCCACCGTCCAGATCATCCTCAACGCCTTCCGCCACAAGCCCCTGGAGCGGTTCCTGCCCGCCGCGCGCGAGGCCGGGGTCGGTGTCATCGCCCGCGTCCCGCTGGCCAGTGGCCTGCTCTCGGGCAGGTTCACCGCCGACACCTCCTTCGCCGACGACGACCACCGCGCCTTCAACCGCGAGGGGCAGGCCTTCGACAAGGGGGAGACGTTCTCCGGGGTCCCCTACGCCACCGGGCTGGAGGCCGTGGAGCGTATCCGCCCGCTCGTCCCCGAGGGGATGGCGATGGCCCAGTTCGCGCTGCGCTGGATCCTGGACCAGGACGGCGTGAGCGTCGTGATCCCCGGGGCCCGCAACGCCGACCAGGCGCGCGGCAACGCCGCCGCCGCGGACCTGGCGCCCCTCTCCCCCGAGGTCCACGCCCGGATCGGCGAGGTCTACGACGAGCTCGTCCGACCCCACGTCCACCACCTGTGGTGACCGGCGAGAACCCCGCGGGCTGACGGGAGGCCGCCACGGGCCCCTGCCGGTCCCGCGTCCGACAGGGCCCGTGGCGGCCCCGGCCGCGGAGGGCTGCGGCCGGGAGCGGCGCGGCCGGTCAGCCCTCCGGGGGGCGGGCCCCGCGTCCGGCGCCTCCGAAGCGGCGGGCGAGGCGCTCGAACGCGTCCTCGAGCTCGGGCGGTCCGACGACCTCGAAGTCGGCGTCGAACCGCCCGACGGCGGAGGCCAGGCCGGCCCACGACCACGAACCGAGCACCAGCCGGCAGCGCTCCGGCCCCAGCTCCTCGACCAGCCCGTCGTAGGCGAAGGGGGCGACGGACGCTGCGGGCAGGTCGAGGACGACCTCCCCCCGGCAGGGCCAGTCGGCCGGCCCGTCCGAGCCCCGGAACCTGCCGGTGACGAAGGCGGCCACGTCGCCGCCGGGCACCTCGCGCGGGGTGAAGCGCGGACCGTTGGGGGTGCGGGGCGAGATGCGGTCCACGCGGAGGGTCTGCCAGTCGCCGCGTTCCTCCTCCCACGCCAGGAGGTACCAGCGCCCCCGCCAGGTGACCAGGTGGTGGGGTTGCACCCGGCGCCGGACCACCGCGGTGCCGTCCCGGTCCGAGGCGGACCGGAAGGCGGGGGCGTAGTCGAGGCGCAGTTCCTCGCGGGCGTGGACGGCGGCGCTGAGCGCCATGAGCAGGCTGCCGTCGGCCCGGGCGGGGGCGGCGTCGGGCGGCGCGACCGCTTCGACCCGGATCGGGCGGATCCGCTGGCGCAGGCGTGCGGGCATGACCTGGCGGATGGTGTTGAGCGCGCGTTCGGCGGCCTCCCCGATACCGGCGCCGGTCGCGGTGGCCGACTGGAGCGCCACCGCCAGCGCCACCGCCTGTTCGTCGTCGAACAGCAGCGGGGGCATCTGCGAGCCCGCGTCGAGCCGGTAGCCGCCGTCGCGCCCCTTGAAGGCCGTGATCGGGTAGCCGAGTTCGCGGAGGCGGTCCACGTCGCGGCGGACCGTGCGCGCACTGACGTCGAGTCGCTCGGCCAGTTCGTCACCCGACCAGTCCCGGCGGGTCTGGAGCACGGACAGGAGCGCGAGCAGGCGGGCGGACGTTTTCACCATGGACCCATCCTGCTCGACATAGAGGACACACCCTGTCCTGTGAGCCTGCGAATGTAGGGCCGCAGGCAGCGAGGGGGCGGGCGGAAACGCGGTCATCGCAGGTCACACCCCCTCGGCAGCGGACGTTTCCGTGTCCGCTGCCGAGGGGCGGGGCCTTCCACCGCCCCCGGGACCCGGCCGTGCGCCGCCGCGGCGGCGCACGGCCGACCGCCGCCGACACCAGCCGTACAAAGCTCACCCGAGCAGACGAAGACCGGGAGCCACCATGTCCATCACGACCACGACCCACCTGAACTTCCGCGGCGAGGCCCGCGCGGCGCTCGAGTTCTACCACTCCGTCTTCGGCGGGGACATCGCCGTCGTCACCTACAAGGACACGGGCAACGTGCAGAACCCGGACGAGGCGGACTGGGTGACCTGGGGCCAGGTGATCGCGGACAACGGCTTCCACGTCATGGCCTACGACGTGCCCTCCCCGATGCCGTGGGACCGGGGCGAGAACGCCGTGTTCGTCTCCGTGCGCGGGGACGGCACCGAGGAGATCACCGCCCTCTGGGAGAAGCTGGCCGTCGGCTCGACCGTCGTGCAGCCGCTGGAGGCCTCCCCGTGGGCGCCGCTCTACGGGATGCTCAAGGACCGCTTCGGCATCGTCTGGGTCCTGGACGTCGCGGCCCCGTACAACGGCTGACCCCCGTGTGCCGGGGCGGCAGGGCGGGCTGAGCGCCCCGCCGCCCCGGCCCCGTGCCCGTCCAGGCGGGCACGGGAGCGTCACCGCCGCAGGCGTGTGCCGTGCGGCTGCCGGAAAGGAAGAGGAACCGGATCACTGTGAGAACGCGCGAGCTGGGGCGGACCGGCATCGAGGTCAGCGCCTACTGCCTGGGCACCATGATGTTCGGCCGGGTGGGCAACCCCGACCACGACGAATGCATCCGTATGACCCACCGGGCACTGGACGCCGGCGTCAACTTCGTCGACACCGCCGACGTGTACGGCTACAGCGAGACGGAGGAGATCGTCGGCAAGGCCCTCAAGGGCCGCCGCGACGAGGTCGTGCTGGCCACCAAGGTCAACGGCAGGATGGGCGAGGGCCCCAACCGGCACGGCAGCTCCCGGCGCTGGATCATCGCCGAGGTCGAGCACTCGCTGCGGCGCCTGCGCACCGACTACATCGACCTCTACCAGCTCCACCACCCCGATCCCCGGACCGACGTCGAGGAGACGCTCTCGGCGCTGACCGACCTGGTGCGCAGCGGCAAGGTCCGCGTCGTCGGCTCCTCGAACCTGCCGCCCTCGGAGATCGTGGAGGCGCAGTGGGTGGCCGAGCGGCGCGCGCTCCAGCGGCTGCGCACCGAGCAGCCCACCTACTCCATCCTCAACCGCGGGATCGAGCGGGAGGTCCTGCCGCTCTGCCGCCGCTACGGCCTGGGCGTGCTGACCTGGGGGCCGCTGTCCTCGGGCCTGCTGACCGGCCGCTACCGCAAGGGCGCCTCCCCCGCCCAGAACGCCAGGATGCACTGGATGCCCGAGCACCTGACCGACGAGCGCAAGCTCGACGCCGTCGAACAGCTCATCGTGGTGGCCGAGGAGGCCGGGATGTCCCTGGCCCACCTGGCAATGGCCTTCGTCGCCGCCCACCCCGACGTCAGCTCCGCCATCATCGGCCCCCGCACCATGGAACAGCTGGAGGACCTGCTGGCGGGCGCCGGCGCCGTGCTCGACGACGGCGTCCTCGACAGGATCGACGGCATCGTCGCGCCCGGGACCGACATCGGCCCCCTCGACGTCTCCTACGACCCGCCCGCCGTCATCCACCCGGAACTGCGCAGGCGCCCGGCCGACCAGCGGTCCGCGGCCTGAGGCCCGCCGCGCCCCCGGCGCGGTCCCGGGGGCGGTCGCGCGCTCCTCCGTGCACGGCCGTCTCCCCGGTCCGCCCGACCGGTCGGCGCGGAGGCGGGTCCTCCTGCTCCGGTGGGTTCGCCGCCCCACCGGAGCAGGAGGACCCGCCTCCGTCCGGGCCCGTCCACAGGCCCCGGACGGAGGCCGGTGCCTAGATCAGGCCCTGGGCTAGCATCGCGCCCGCCACACGCTCGAACCCGGCCACGTTCGCGCCGAGCACGTAGTCGCCCGGGGCGCCGTACCTCTCGGCTGCCTCCTCGCACCGGTCGTGGATCCCCGTCATCACCTCGGCCAGCTCGGCCTCGGCGTGCTCGAACGACCACGACGTGCGCCGCGCGTTCTGCCGCATCTCCAGGACGCTGGTCGCCACGCCGCCGGCGTTGGCGGCCTTGCCCGGCGCGAACAGCACACCGGCCTCGCGCAGCACCTGGACGGCCTCGGGGGTGGTGGGCATGTTCGCGCCCTCGGCCACCGCCAGGACGCCGTTGCGGACCAGGGTGCGCGCCGATGCCGCGTCCAGCTCGTTCTGGGTGGCGGAGGGCAGTGCCACGTCGCAGGGCACGTCCCACACGTTGCCGCCCTCCACGTAGCGGGCGTCGCCGCGCCGCTCGGCGTACTCGGAGATCCGGGCCCGCTCCACCTCCTTGATCTGCTTGAGCAGGTCGAGGTCGATGCCCTTCTCGTCCACGACGTAGCCGCCGGAGTCGGAGCAGGCGACCACGGTGGCGCCCAGCTGCTGGGCCTTCTCCACCGAGTAGACCGCCACGTTGCCCGAACCGGACACCACCACGCGCCGGCCGTCCAGGCTCCTGCCCGAGCGCTCCAGCATCCGCTGGGTGAACAGCACGTTCCCGTACCCCGTGGCCTCGGTACGGGCGCGCGAACCACCCCACTCCAGGCCCTTGCCGGTGATGACCCCGGCCTCCCACCGGTTGGCGAGGCGCCGGTACTGGCCGAACATGTAGCCGATCTCGCGGCCGCCCACCCCGATGTCCCCGGCCGGGACGTCGGTGTGCTCGCCCAGGTGGCGGTGGAGCTCGGTCATGAACGACTGGCAGAACCGCTCGATCTCGTTGTCGGAGCGACCCTTGGGATCGAAGTCGCTGCCGCCCTTGCCGCCGCCGATGCTCATGCCGGTGAGGGCGTTCTTGAAGATCTGCTCGAAGCCCAGGAACTTGATCACCCCGAGGTTCACGCTGGGGTGGAAGCGCAGCCCGCCCTTGTAGGGGCCCAGGGCGCTGTTGAACTCCACCCGGAAACCACGGTTGACGTGCACGTTGCCCTGGTCGTCGCGCCACGGCACCCGGAAGATGACCTGGCGTTCGGGTTCGCAGAGGCGCTCCAGGATGCGCTGGTCGGCGTATTCGGGGTGGCGGGAGAGGGCGGGTGAGAGGCTGTCGAGCACCTCCAGGACGGCCTGCTGGAACTCGGGCTCGTCGGGGTTGCGCCGCACCACGTGCTCGTACGCGCTTCGGACCCCCGGGTGGTGCCCGCTGCGGGCACCATCGGAAAACGGCATGCGAGTGCGTTCCCTTCTCACTGCTGGAACGGGCACCCCGCACGCCGTTGTGCCGGGAACCTCGATCGTCGGAGGAATCGGTTCGAGGAGACGGGGCCATGGGCTCATACAGGCCCTGTCCACCCGTGGTGTTGCCAGTGTATTGCCTTGACGTAAACATACTTTTGGGCGCATCGGTGCTTCCCGGCCTCCGCCGTCGGCCGCTCCGGCCGCTCACCCCTGCCGACGGCGGCGCCCTCTCAGCTGCTGGGCACCGCCGACCCCCGATGGTCGTCCGCACGGCCCTCCCCGGCGCCCAGCTGGCGCAGGAGGTGGCGGTTGTCCATACGCACCCACTCCTCGACGAGGCGGCCTTGGCGGTCGAAGCGGAAGATGTTGATCAGGTCGAACACGACGCGTTCGCCGTTGGGCGGCAGCGGGCCGACCGGCGACTGGGTGAACTCACGGACGAAGGTGCCTTCGATCCAGGTCTGGCAGGCCAGGTGGTCGCCTTCGGCCACCACGACGCCGCGCCGGATGGACCGGTCGTCGAAGGCCGCGCGCACTGACGCGAAGTAGGCGCTGAGTCCCGCGAAGTCGGACTCGAACCCGTCCGGCGCAGCGGCAGCGCATACGCGTCGCTCTTCCGTGCGGCGTCCCGGCCGGAGACCGACCGAACCGGGGGCGGCTGCCGCTGGTTCGCGGACGGTCGCTCCCGGAGGGGCGGTCGCCGTGCGTCGGCGGGGAAAAACCCGTTGTCCGCCCCGGCGGCTCCCGGGAGGATGCCCCCATGCGCATAGGAGTGGTGGGACTGGGGATGGGGCTGCACCTGGCGGTGTGGGCCGCCAAGGCGGGCATCGACGTGGTCGCGGTCTGCGACCGCGAGGCCGGACCGCGCCAGCGGGCGCGCGAGCTGCTGCCCGGCGCGGTCGCCGTCGACCGCTGGCAGGATCTGCTGGACCCCGGCCACCGCCTCGACGGGGTGGTGCTCGCCAACGACTTCGACGCCCACGCCCCGATGGCGATCGCCTTCCTCGAACACGGCGTCCACGTGCTCTCCGAGACCGCCGCCTGCGCGAACGCCGAGGAGGGCCGGGCCCTGGTCGGGGCCGCCGACCGCTCCCGAGCCACCTACTCCTTCGCCGAGAACTACGTGCTCCACCCGCACGTGCGGCTCCTGCGCGAGGCGGTGGAGGCGGGAGAGGTCGGCCGGATCAGCCTGGTGGAGGCCGACTACCTGCACGGGATGTCGCCTGGGGCGCGGACGGCGCTGATCGGCGACCCCGAGCACTGGCGCGGCCGGATCCCCGCGACCGCGTACTGCACCCACTCGCTGTCCCCGATCCTGGCGATCACCGGGGCGCGTCCCGTCGAGGTCACCGCCTTCGGCGTGGACGAGGCCTCTCCGCGCGAGGCCTCCACCATGGTGGTGCGCCTGTCCACGGGGGCGCTGGCCATCACCCGCAACGGGTTCCTCCAGGGCGAGTCCGACAGCCACTGGAGCTGGGTGTCGGTGCGCGGAACCCGGGGACTGGCCGAGTCGGTGCGCGCCGGGGGCGACCGGGCCTGGTCGGTGCGGGTCCGCCAGGAGGGCTGGACGCAGGAGGACGGCGTGACGCGCGAGGAGGAGCGTGTACCGCCTCCGGTGACCCTGGACGGCGAGCCCCTGGAGCGCGGGACCGAGGGAACGGTCCTGCTGCTGCGGGGCTTTCGCGACACGGTCCTGCACGGCACACCGCCCCTGGTGCCGGTGCGCGACGCCGTGGCGGCCTCCCTGGTGGGTGTGGCCGGTGCGGAGTCGCTGGCCCGGGGGTCCCGCCCGGTCCCCGTGCCGCAGGTCTGAGCCGCGTCCGCGAGCGCCGCGCGACACCGCGAGCCCCGTCCCCGAGGACTCCGTGCCGCAGGTCTGAGCCGCGCCCACGGGAGTCGGGGGCGTGAACCGTGAGCCCCGTCCCGGAGGACGCCGTGCCTTCCGGCACCCGGGCGTTCCCGCCCGGACGTCCCGCAGGCCCGCCGCGCCTTCGCCCTCCCCGACGCCCCTCACCCGGCGGCCCGCCCGCGGAGGAGGTCCAGCCGGCGGCGCACGGAGTCGACCGCGGCACGGGCCGCGGGCGTGGGCGCGCGGCCCGTGCGCACGGGTGGGCGCGCCGGTCCGCGGCGGTCCCCGGCGAGGGAGGCGCGCATGAGCGCGAGGACCGCGGGATCCGTCTCCCCGGCCTCCCCGTCCCCGGCGCCGCCGGTGCCAGAACCGTCCAGCGGGGCCCCGGCCGGGTCCTCCGCGGCCCGCACGGGCCCCTCGGGCCGGGCGGGACTCCCGGGCGGATCGCCGCCCGTGCGGGCCGCCCCCACGCCGGGGTCCCGGCGCGGGTGGAGGATCTCGCCGGGCACGCTCCGGCAGGCCCCGCCGCACACGCGGCAGCTCCCGCCCGGGACGTTGCGCACGCCCGGGTGGTCGGGGCAGGTGCGCGGCGCCGCGCCGTCGGGGCCGACGGCGAACCCGGGCGGCTCGGCGAACGCGTCCCCGTCGTCCGGACGCCGGGGAGCGGGCACCCCTTGAGCGAGCCGGTCCGTGCGCGGCGCGGGAGCCCACGGCGGGGCCGGGGCGCCTCCTCCGCCGCACCGCACGCCCGCGCCGAGGCGGCCGTCCAGGAACCCGCGGGCGTCCTTCACGCCGCCCAAGCGGCGCATGAGCGCCGGGAACGGGCTGCGCAGGGTCTCCGCGCCCTCCAGCAGCGCGCCCAGCTCGGCCGTGCGCATCCCCTGCCCGGCGAGCCGGTCGAGTGCTCCGGCCAGGGCCTCGCGGTCCGGTCCGGGGCGGCGCAGCACCGAGTCCGGTATCCGGGCGAGGAGGCTCCGGGCGAGCCCTCGCGGCCCCGGGGCGGTCACCCTTTCCGGCGCGGGGTCCGGCCTCCGTTGCGGAGGACCGCCGCGCGCTGGCGCCCCGCGCGTCCCCGGGGCCGGCGCGGGGCCGGGGACCCGTTCCGGGCCGACCACGGGCGCTTGCACCGGCACAGGCAGGGGACGGACCCCGCGCGCGTACGCCCGGGCGGCCACCCGCCCTGTGGTGGCGCTCCCGCGGACGGAGCGCCGGATCGGGGAGGGGTGTACAGGGGAAAGGTCTGCAGGTCGTTCTGACCTGTCGGCCGGATCAGGATGAACGGTCGTTCGCACCGGAGGACAGGGGCGTGAGACCGGGGACAACGGCTCCTCCCCCAGCACCCGGCGCACCCGGTTGACCTCCTCCAGCGCCTGGGCGGTGTACGCCTGCGCGGGGATCAGCAGCTCCAGCACCGGCGGGAGCCGGTCGGGCCACCGGCGCCCGGCGGCGATGTCGGCGCGGAAGAACAGGCGCGCCTGCGACGGGCCGAGCCTGCGCACCAGGCCCGCGCCGACGAGGTCGTGGAGCGCCCGTTTGACGGTGGAGGCGCTCATCGTCCCGCCGGAGCGCTCCGCGATCGTGTCGAGGTACAGGTAGCACCAGCGCCCGTCCGCGTCGGCGGCGTCGGCGATGATCGCCGCGACGGTGTGCGCGCGGGTGCTGGGCAGCAGGCCCGCCCTGAGGGCGTCGGTGATCCAGAGCGAGGGCATGAAGCCGATACCGCGCATGGCGCCCGGGGCGCGCCGGCGCGGACCGACGGGCCCCGGCGGGGGCTGCGACGCCTGCGTCGCCGTGCCCGAAGGAGACGACATGCGGGATATGGCCGTGACATCGGGGCCGGGTTGGATACACTCCACCACTAGCCGCCTCCCTGTTGTTGCCAGGTTGGGGGTCAGAGCCCGGCAGGTGCTACCAACACCGGAGCCGGGCTCGACTGCTTTCGGGACCCAGAGTAGTGGAGCGAACACGGGTTCGGGTGCGGCTGTGGAAAACCCTCCCCCGGCCTTTTCCCGCCCGCCCCGGAGCCCTCCGCCCGGGGCCGGAACACCGGGTCAGCGGCCCGGCCGGAGCCGAGTCGCCACAGGTTTTCCGTGCACCCCGAGGAGAGCGATGCCCCCTGCGACCGGCCCCGACGACGACGCCCGCGAAGACGTGCGCCGGCTCGGCGGCGGGATGATGAACACGGTCTTCCGGCACGGCGGCCGCGTCGTGCGCACCGCCACCCCCGCGTCCCCCGCCCTCCACACCCACCTGCGGGCCCTGGCCGACACCGGCTACCGGGGCGCCCCCCTCCCCCTCCGGCTGCGCGGTGACGGCCGCGAGGAGCTGACCTTCGTGGAGGGCGACGTGGCCCTGCCGCCCTTCCCCACCTGGGTGCGCACCGAGTCGGCTCTGCGCTCGGCCGCGGCGCTGCTGCGCCGCTACCACGAGGCCGCGTCCCGTGTCGGCGTGGACGCCGCCGCGCCGTGGGCCTCGGGGGCGGCCGGGCTGGCCGATCCCGAGGGCGGGCCGGTCCTGTGCCACAACGACCCCTGTGTGGAGAACCTCGTCTTCCGCGACGGACGCGCCGAGGCCCTGATCGACTTCGACCTCGCCGCGCCCGGAAGGCCGGTGTGGGACGTGGCCGCCCTGGCCTACTACCTGGTCCCCGCCCTCGACCCGGTCTCCGCCGCCGGGACCTGGAGCGAGGGCGCGGACGTGCCCCGCCGACTCCGGTCGGCAGCCGACGCCTACGGCCTTGCCCGCGTGGATCGCGCCGCCCTCCCCGGCGTGATCGAGCAGTACACGGCCGTGGCCCGGACGTTCGTGGCGGCACGCGTGGACGCAGGCGAGGAGGCGTTCGTCCGCGCCCTGGAGCGGTCCGGAGGCTGGGGCCGCTGGGACCGCCGCCAGACCTGGCTCGCCGAGCAGCGCCCGGTGTTCACCCGGGCCCTCCTCCACTGACGCGGGCACGGCACGCGCCGGGTCCTCCACCGATCCGGGGGGAGACGGTCGGCTCCACGGCGACATTCGTACAAGACCGGCGCCTGCCGGCCCGTGCACCATCGGTCGCATGACCGAGTACGACGCCGAGCCCGCGCACGGGATGCATGTGGTCCACGACGGCCCCCGACAGGGGGCGCCGCTGTTGCTCATCCACGGATCGGGCGCCTCGGGCGGTTCCTGGAGCAGGATGGTCCCGGCCCTCGCCGAACACCACCACGTCCTCCGGATCGACCTGCCGGGCTGCGGCCAGATCCGGCTGGATCCGGCCGCAGCGGCGGCCGTGCTCGGCACGGCGACCGGGCTCACCGGGACCGTGGTGTCCCTCGCGGACGTCTGGGGCCGCGACGCCGGACGGGCGGAGGACCGGCTGCGCGCCGCCGCGTCGTGGGACGAACGGTTCACGATCGCGGAGGAGATCCTCGGCCCACGGCTGCACGCCCGCCCCGCGGTCGACCCGGAGGTCGCCTTCGCCTGGCGGCAGGTGCGCTCCAGCCGGGGGCGGGCGCGGGTCGACGGCCTCGCGGACGAGGTCGGCTGGAGCCGCAAGCGCCTGTCGGCCCGCTTCCGGGCCCAGCTCGGCATCACGCCCGAACGCGCCGCCCGACTGGTGCGGTTCGACCACGCCGCCCGCCTTCTCGCCGCGGGCCGCGCCGCCGCCGGTGTCGCCGCCGAGAGCGGCTACGTCGACCAGTCCCACCTGCACCGCGAGGCCAAGTCCTTCACCGGGCACACCCCCACGGCCGTGGCCGTCGCTCCGTGGCTCGCGATCGACGACGCCGCGTGGCCGGGTGCGCCACCGGGTCGGAGCCCTGTCACAGGTGGGCGGACACGCCCCTGAGCGGACGCGTCAGGGAACCAGGACGATCTTGCCGGAGGACCTCCGCTCCCACTCCCGGTGGGCCTGCGCGGCCTCCTCCAGCCCCATCGCCCGGGACGCGGGCGGGGTGATCCGCCCCTCGGCCGCGGCCCCCAGCAGCGTTTCCAGGGTCTGCGCGGTCTGGTCCTCCGGCTTGGAGAGGAAGGGGACGCCCAGGTCGAAGGCGGCCGGGTCGGCCAGGGTGACGATCCGGTCCGTGCCGCCGCGCAGGGCGATCGCGTCGGGGAGCGCCCCGTGCCCGGCCGCGTCCAGGACGGCGTCCACGCCCCGGGGCGCCAGCGCACGCACACGCTGGGCGAGCCCCTCCCCGTAGGGGGTGGCGAGCGCTCCGAGCGCGCGCACCCGGTCCAGGTTCGCGCCGCCCGCCGTCCCGATCACCGTGATCCCGACCTCGACCATGAGCTGGACGGCGATCCCTCCGACACTGCCCGAGGCGCCGTTGACCAGCAGCGTCTCCCCGCGCCGGGGGTCCAGGACGCGCAGCGCGCGGACCGCGGCCTCCCCCGCCACCGGGAGAGCCGCCGCCTCCTGCCAGGTCAGCGCCTCCGGCTTGGCCGCGAAGGTGGACAGCACGGCGTACTCGGCGTATCCGCCGCCGCCCGCGGTCCATCCGGCGACGGCGTCGCCGACGGCCGTGCCCGTGACGCCCTCACCGACCGCGTCCACCACCCCGGCGGCCTCCAGGCCCGGCACGCGCGGTGTGGCCGGCCGCCCGCCCTGCGCCATCAGCCCCGAACGCGCCTTGACGTCGAACGGGTTGACGCCCGCGGCGCGGACGGCCACCCGCACCTGACCGGGGCCGGGTTCGGGGACCTCGGACTCCACGACGGTCAGGACGGACGGGTCGCCGTACTCGGAGAAGCTCACAGCACGCATGGTTCTTCCTTCGGATCTGGGTGTTCCGGCCCCGGGGGCGGCGGGAGCACGACTCGGCCCGGAGGCTCACCAGGCCGTCTCGCACCCTACGCACCGGGCCCGCGCCCTCCGTGCCGCGCCACGCCCGAAGACCCCGATCGGCGTCGGCCGGTCGAGGTGGTGTTGGCCGTCCGCCGCCACCGCACGGCCCGTGCCCCCGGGCGGTCCCTCAGGCGCCGCGCCGGGCGATGACCACCAGGTAGCGGCAGGGGGACCGGCCCGGATTGTGGAACTCGCACGGCTCGGGCGGACCCAGCTGGAGGCAGTCCCCCGCCTCCAGGAGGTGCTCGACGGAGCCCTCGCGGAAGGCGAGCGTGCCGTCCAGGACCCATATCTGGTGGTGCGTGAAGACGTAGGCCTCCACGGGGAAGGCGACCCTCGCGCCCGCCGGAAGCTCCACCTCGACCAGCTCGATCGGGCCGCCGGAGGTCGGGGAGACCGCCCGGCGCACGTAGCCGGTGTCGGGGTCGGTCCAGGTGGGCTGCTCGTGGGAGCGGGCCAGGCGCCGGTCGCCCTGTTCGGCACGGGAGATCAGCTCGGAGAGGGTGATGCCGAGCGCCGCGGACAGGCGTCCGAGCAGGGAGGCCGTGGGCTGGACGTCGCCGTTCTCGATACGGCTGACCATGGTCCGTGAGACGCCGGAGAGTTCGGACAGCGCCGAGGCGCTCAAACCGCGGGAGCCTCGGAGTTCCTTGAGGGTCAGGGCGAGGGCGGAACCCAGTTCGTCGCTCATGTGTTCACTATAGTGACAGCTCCGGATTACTATAATGACCATGACTTCGATGCCCACCCTCACCGTCCGCGACGCGACCCCCGCGGACGCCGAGGTCTGCGCCGCGATCTACGCGCCCTACGTCACCGACACCGCGATCACCTTCGAGCTCGACCCTCCCGGTGCGCAGGAGATGGCGGCGCGGATCGCCGCCGCCCAGCGCGAGCACGCCTGGATCGTCATGGAGGACGCCGACGGCGTCCTCGGCTACGCCTACGGCGGCACGTTCCGCACCCGCGCCGCCTACCGGCGCACGTGCGAGGTCAGCGTCTACCTCGAGCAGGGCCGCCGCCGCACCGGAGCGGGCCGGGCCCTGTACGGCGCCCTCCTGCCCCGCCTGGCCGAGCGCGGCATGCGGGTCGCCGTCGCCTGCATGACCCTGCCCAACGACGCGAGCCTCGGACTGCACCGCGCCCTGGGCTTCGAGGACGTCGGCGTCATGTCGCGCGTGGGCTGGAAGCACGACGCCTGGCACGACGTGGCCTGGGCCCAGCTCGACCTGACCGCCCTCCCCCGGCACTGACCGCGAGGAGGCGCGGCGGCTCCTCCGAGGGCCCCCGGCCTTCGAACCGGCCCGAGCCCGCGATCCGCCTCCCGGGGGTCCGTCGAGCCGTCCGACGCGCCGGGGCGGGAGGCCCCGTGCAGCGGGGGACGACGCCCCTCGCGCAGCGCCCGCCCGGCGGGGAACCCACGCTCCCGCCGGGGCCTGCGAGCCCTCGCGCCGCCGCCCCTCCCGCCGGGGCCGACGCGCCGACCGTATGCTCTGCCCAGGTCCCCTCTCCCCATGAATCCCCTGGAGCAGCCACGTGTCCGCCCCCTCCGCACGCCACCGCCCCTCCGGGCTGGCGTTCGCGCTCGGCTCAGCGCTCGCCTTCGGCGGCTCGGGCGTGTTCGCCCGCCCCCTCCTCGACGCGGGGATGGACCCCCTGCACGTGACGTGGCTGCGGGTCGCCGGAGCGGCGCTCCTCCTCCTTCCCGTCGCCGCCGCCCACTGGCGGGTCGCCCGCCGCCGGCCCCTGCTCGTGCTGGCCTACGGCGTCTTCCCCATGGCGGGGGTCCAGGCCCTGTACTTCGCCGCGGTCGCCCGCATCCCCGTCGGCATCGCCCTGCTCATCGAGTTCCTCGGCCCGGTCCTGGTCCTGCTGTGGCTGAGGGTGGTGCGCCGCACCCGGGTCTCCCCCGCCGCCGTCGTCGGGGTCGTCCTGGCCGTGGCCGGGCTCGGACTGCTGCTGGAGGTCTGGGCCGGCATGCGCCTGGACGCGATCGGCGTGGCCCTGGCCCTGGGCGCCGCCGCCGCGCAGGCGACTTTCTTCCTCCTGGGCGACAGCATGGGGGAGGACACCGACCCGCTCGCCGTCATCGCCTTCGGCTCCCTGGTCGCCACGGTCCTCCTGGGGGCCCTCGCCCGCCCGTGGACGATCCCGTGGGGCCTGCTCGCCGACCCGGTCCCCCTGGGCGGTCTCCACGTGCCCGGCTGGGCCCCGGCCCTGTGGCTGGGACTGGTGTGCACCGCCGTCGCCTACTTCGCCGGCGTCTCCGCGATCCGGCGCCTGTCCCCGCAGGTCGCCGGGGCCGTCGCCTACCTGGAGGTCGTGACCGCGATCGTGCTGGCGTGGGTGCTCCTCGGCGAGGCGCTGACCCCGGTCCAGATCCTGGGCGCCGCGGTCATCGTCACCGGCGCGTTCATCGCCCAGACCGCCGTCCCCGGCGCACCGGCGCCCCCGTCGGACGTCCGGCGCGCCGACGCCGCCGCCTCCCCCTGAAGATTCCGCCCGCACCGGTCCGCGGGGCCGCGCAGGACCGCACACGGCGCCGGGCCCGGCGGGAGAGGTCTCTCCCGCCGGGCCCGGCCACCACTCGCACCGATCCGGGTCAGGCGCCCCCGGTCGCCGCCTCCACCTCGGACATGAACTGCTCCGCGGCCTCCTCGGGCGTCAGGTTCCCGAACGCCAGGTCGTCGGTGACCCGCTTGGTGATCTCCACGACCTGGCCGGCGCCGATCGGGGGCGGCGGGTTGCCGTCCACGATCGTGCCCTCGATGTCGGACAGGAACACGGCGCTGCGCGCGTCCGCCTCCGGCAGCGAGTTGAGGATGTGCGCGCGCACGTCCACGTTCGCGGGCAGGCCCAGGTCGGCCAGGATCAGCTCGGCCGCCGCGTTCTCGTTCAGCATGAAGTCCACGAACCGGGCCGCCTCCTCCGGGTGCTCGGAGGACGCCGCGACGGAGTAGAACATCGCGGGCTTGAAGTACATCCCCGTGCGCTCCCCCTCGGACTCGCCCGGGTAGCGCAGCAGCTCGATCTCCCGGCCGGAGGACTCGCTGATGCCGCCGAGCTGGTTGGTCCAGAAGTGCGCCATCGCGCCCTGGTTCGTGGACAGGACTGACTGGTCGGGACCGCCGCCCTCGATCTCCACGCTCTCGGCCGCCCCCGGCTGGCCGCCGTTCTCCAGCAGCTGCTCGGTGATGCTGAACCACTCCGCCATGGTCTCCTGGGAGAAACCGAGCGAGCCGTCCTCGGCGTACAGGTTCTCGCCCCGCTGACGGGCGAAGATCTGGAACCCGGACTCGTTGTAGGACATGCTCTGCGTGCCCACGGTCTCGCCGTCGGTCGCCTCGCTGATCTGCGCCGAGATCTCGACGTAGTCGTCCCACGTCCACGTCTCGTCGTCGGGCATCTCCACGCCCGCGTCCTCGAACGCCTGCGGGTCGGCGAGGATCGCGTACGCGTTCACGCCGCTGGCCGCGCCGAAGGTCTGGCCGTCCAGGTCGCCGCTCTCGGCCACCAGCGGGTCGATCTTCGACAGGTCCAGCACATCGCTGAACTCGGTGAGGTCGGCCAGCGCGCCCCGGTCACCGTACTCGCGCAGGTACCGCTCCTCCTGCATGAGGATGTCGGGAGCGTCGTTGGCCGCGGTGCTCGTGGCCAGCCGGTCCCAGTAGGAGCTCCAGTCGGTGTAGTCCCCGACGATCCGGATGTCGGGGTTCTCGGCCTCGAAGACGTCGATGACCTGCTGCATCGTGGAGTGGCGGTCGTCGGCGCCCCACCAGGAGAAGCGGAGTTCGACGACGCCGTCCTCGGAGCCGGAGTCTCCTCCGCAGGCCGTGACGGCCATCACGAGCGCGGTGGCCGCGGCCGCCAGGGGGAGGAGGGTACTGCGACGGCGGGCCCGGGGGCGCCCGACGCCAGGGGGTGTGTACATGGGTCGATTTCCTTTCGACTACTTGATTCCGGTGGTGGCGATGCCCTTGACCAGGTATCGCTGGCCGGCCAGGAAGAACCCGAAGACCGGGCCGAGTGCCACGACGGACATCGCGAACAGCGGCCCCCACGACGTCTGGGAGCTGGAGTCGACGAAGGTGCGCAGGGCGACCGGGACGGTGTACATGTCCGGGCTGGTGAGGAAGATCAGCTGGCTGAAGAAGTCGTTCCAGGTCCAGATGAACGTGAAGATCGCGGTGGTGGCCAGCGCCGGCAGCGACAGCGGCATGATGATCTGGAAGAAGATCCTCACGTGACCGCAGCCGTCGATGCGCGCCGCCTCGTCCAGGTCCTTGGGCAGTCCGCGGATGAACTGCACCATCAGGAAGATGAAGAAGCCGTCCGTCGCCAGGAGCTTGGGCACGATCAGCGGCAGGAACGTGTTGATCCAGCCCAGCTCGGCGAAGAGGATGTACTGCGGCACGATCACGACGTGGATCGGCAGCATGATCGTGGCGAGCATGACCGCGAAGAAGAGCCGCTTGCCGCGGAACTCCAGGCGGGCGAAGGCGTAGGCCGCCATCGAGCAGCCGACGAGGTTGCCGATGATGGATCCGGCCACCACGACCGCCGAGTTGAGCAGGTAGTGGTGGAACGGGAACTGGAGCGCCGTCCACCCCTCGGTGTAGTTGCCCGGGGTGAAGGTCTCCGGGATGAGCCCGGGGGCGCGGAAGATCTCCGCGGTCGGCTTGAAGGAGCTGGAGAGCATCCACAGCAGCGGGTAGAGCATGATCAGCCCGAACCCGATGAGCCCGATGTGGACGAGCAGCCGTCGTGTGCGTCGGGCCCCGAGGCGCCTGGTGGAGGTCGCGGGGGCCGTTGTCTCAGTCGCCATAGAAGACCCAGTACTTGGAGGCCAGGAAGTTCACCGCGGTGAACCCTCCGATGATCATCAGCAGCAGCCAGGCCATCGCCGAGGCGTAGCCCATGTCGAAGGCGCCGAAGCCGCGCTGGTAGAGGTAGAGCGTGAAGAAGAGGGTGGAGTCCGAGGGGCCGCCGGTGCCGCCGCTGACGATGAACGCCTGGGTGAAGGTCTGGAAGGCGTTGATGATCTGGAGCACCAGGTTGAAGAAGATGATCGGGGTGAGCATGGGAACGGTGATGTTCCAGAACCGGCTCACCGGTCCCGCCCCGTCCACGGAGGCCGCCTCGTAGTACATGGCGGGGATCTGCCGCAGGCCGGCCAGGAAGATCACCATGGGCGCGCCGAACGTCCACACGTTGAGCACGATCAGTGTGCCCAGCGCGTAGTCGGGATGGGAGACCCACCCCTCGCCCTGGATCCCGAAGAACGCCAGGACCTGGTTGATCAGGCCCTCGGCGCCGAACACCTGGCGCCACAGGATGGCGATGGCGACGCTGCCGCCCAGCAGGGAGGGCAGGTAGTAGACCGACCGGTACAGGGGCAGTCCCCGCACACCGCGGTCCAGGACCATCGCCAGGGCGAGCGCGAGGGCGAGCTGGAGCGGCACCGACACGAACACGTAGACGAACGTGACCCTCAGCGCGCTGTGCAGCCGGGCGTCGGTGAACATCCGCTCGTAGTTCTCGGCGCCGACCCACTCGTGGTCACCGATGAGGTTGTAGTCGGTGAAGGAGAAGTACAGGGAGGCCAGGAGCGGACCCGCGGTGATGAACACCAGGCCGATGAACCACGGGGCCAGGAAGCCGTAGGCGGCGAGGTTCTCGCGCTTGGCGCGGGGGGCCGCGCTCTTTCCGCTGCGGGGGCGCGACGCGGGCGCGGCCTGGTCCCGGGCCGCCGCCCTCCCCCGCTGGAGCAGGGCGCTCACGGCGCGCCGCCGTCCCGGAGGGCCGACGGAAGGCGGCGACCGGTGGCGTTCGGTCCTGGGTTCATGGGGAGCCAATCTCACTCGGAGGGCACGGGCGCTGTGTGTGCGAGAACACGGGGAGAACCGGGCTGAGTAGCCCTGGTAAGCGCTATCCAAGTATTAGGATGTTCAGTTTCTAGCACCGGGTTACATGGGTGTCAACGATTCGTTTCCCCACAAGTGTGATCCACACCCCAGATCGTTACCGTTCGCACCCCCCTCACGGCGCGGGAACGAGCCGGTGAACGCGCTTCCCGGGATCTTCGTGCGCCAAACGCCACTCCTCGTAGTCACGCGAACACGCGTGGATGTGATCGGTTTGGGACGCGGATTTGACCAGTTCGTCGCGGGACACCCCTGTCGTTTTTTGTGGAAAGCGTTTACCATGCAGCATGTGAACGACACCACTCCACGCAGGTACGCGATCGTCGGCACCGGTTCCCGGGCCCGGATGTACACACGGGCGCTGACCGGCACCCACCGGGACCAGGGACGACTGGTCGCCCTCTGCGACACCAACGCCACCCGGATGGCCGTGCACAACAGCATCGTGACCGAGGCCGGTCTCGACCCCGTGCCGACCTACTCCCCCTCCGACTTCACCCGCATGCTGAAGGAGGAGCGGGTCGACGAGGTCATCGTGTGCACCGTCGACCGCACCCACGCCGACTACGTCGTCGCCGCGCTGGACGCCGGCCTCGACGCCATCACCGAGAAGCCCATGACCGCGGACCTGGAAGGGCTGCGGCGTATCAACGAGGCCCAGGCCCGCACCGGGGGCCGGGTGACCGTCGGCTTCAACTACCGCTACAACCCCGTCCACCGCCAGCTGCGCGACCTCATCGCCTCCGGGGTCATCGGCGAGGTGGGCTCGGTGCACTTCGAGTGGCTGCTGGACCTGCGCCACGGCGCCGACTACTTCCGCCGCTGGCACCGCGACAAGACCCAGTCCGGCGGGCTGCTCGTCCACAAGGCCAGCCACCACTTCGACCTCGTCAACTGGTGGATCGGCGCCCGGCCCACCGAGGTGTTCGCCTGGGGCCGCCTGTTCTTCTACGGCGACGAGAACGGCCGCCGCCACGGCCTCGCGGGCGACTACGAACGCGGACACGGCTCCCCCGCCGCCGAGGCCGACCCCTTCGCCCTGCACATGGGCGACAGCCCCGACCTGACCGCCCTGTACCTGGACGCCGAGCACGAGGACGGCTACCGGCGCGACCTCAACGTGTTCGGCCCCGGCATCACCATCGAGGACGACATGTCGGTGCTCGTCGGCTACGACACCGGAGCCCGCCTGAGCTACCACCTGGTCGCCTACGCCCCCTGGGAGGGCTACCGGATCTCCATCACCGGCAGCCGGGGACGCCTGGAACTGGACATGACCGAGTTCGACCACACCTCCCCCCACCAGGACGAGTCCACCCCCGTGCGCGGCATGCCCGCCCCCAAGGACCACACCTCGGCCCGCCTCCTCCTGCGCCGCCACTGGCAGGAGCCCGAGGAGATCCCGATCGCTGTCGGCGAGGGCCCCCACGGCGGAGGCGACCAGGTCATGCTCGACTCCCTGTTCGGCGGATCCGACGACGGCATCCGCCCCGACCACGCCGACGGCGGCAACGCCCTGCTCACCGGGCTCGCGGCGAACGCCTCCATCGACTCCGGGGCCCCGGTCAGGATCGCCGACCTGCTCGGGACGGACCGGTGACCGCGCCCCGGGGAGCCGGGGCCGAGGAACGGGCGGACCGCGCCGGCGACCCCGTCCCGGTGCTCCTGGTCGGCCTGCACGGCCACGGCCGCTCGCACCTGCGCTCCCTGCTCCCCCTGTGCGAGAGCGGACTCGTCCGCCTGGCGGGCGTCTGCGACAGCCGACCGCCCGAACCCGGGGACGACCTGGAGGGCCACGGCCCGGTCCCCTGGTTCGACGACCTCGGCAGGGCCGTCGACGAGACCGGCGCCCGGATCACTATCCTGGTCACCCCGATCCACACCCACCTGCCGCTGGCCAGGATCGCTCTGGACCACGGCTCCCACCTGCTGCTGGAGAAGCCCACCACGGCGGGCCTGGCCGAGTTCGAGCAGCTGCGCGCGGCCGTCGACGCCTCCGGGCTCGCCTGCCAGGTCGGCTTCCAGAGCCTGGGCTCCCAGGCGGTCACGGCCGTGCGCGACCTGATCGCGGGGGGAACGGTGGGCCGCGTGCGCGGCATCGGGGGCGAGGGCGCCTGGAAGCGCACCTCCGCCTACTACGACCGGGCCCCCTGGGCCGGGCGCCGCCACCTGGACGGCCGCGACGTCGTGGACGGGGCGCTCACCAACCCGTTCGCGCACGCGGTCGCCACCGCCCTGGCCGTGGCCGGGGCCGCCACCGAGGCGCCCCGGGACGTGGAGCTGGAGCTGTTCCACGCCCACCCCATCGAGAGCGACGACACCTCCTGCCTGCGGCTGCGCACCGCCGACGGAACCGTCATCACCCTCGCGGTGACGCTGTGCGCCCCCGACAGCCAACCGCCGCGCCTGGTCGTGCACGGCGAACGCGGCCGGATCGAGCTGGACTACACCCTCGACCGGGTCACCCTGCACCGGCCCGGCCGCGCGCCGGCCACCACCGTCCACCCGCGCACGGGCCTGCTGGAGAACCTGGTCGACCACCTGCGCGACGGCGTTCCGCTGCTGGTGCCGCCCGACGCCACCCGGGGGTTCATGCACGTGCTGGAAGCGGTCCGGCACGCCCCGGACCCGGCCCCCGTCCCCCTCGAACACCAGCGGGTGTGGAACGAGGACGACGTCACCCACCGCACCGTCAACGGGATCGGCGCGCTCGTCCACCGCAGCGCGCAGAACCTCGCCCTGTTCTCCGAACTCGCACCCGCGTGGCTCCCCGGGGCCGCGGAGGCGACACCGACCACGAAGGCCCGCCCATGACCGCGTCCCTGTCCCTCAACGGTGCAGTCCTGGCCGTCCAGCGGGACGGTGCCGACATCGACCCCCGGCTCTCGCCCCGCCCCTACCTGCACCCCGTACGCACGCGGGGCGGCACGGAGGTCACCGAGCACCTGCCCGCCGACCACCTGCACCACCTGGGGGTCGGCGTGGCCGTCCCCGACGTCTCGGGGGTGAGCTTCTGGGGCGGGCGCACCTTCGTGCGCGACCGGGGCTCGGTGATGCTCGACAACCACGGCCGCCAGGAGCACCTGGCATGGGCGGTGGAGAAGGACGCCGAACGGGTCGAGGAGCTGTCCTGGACCGGACCCGACGGGGCGGAACTGCTGCGCGAGCGGCGATCCACCCGGGCCCTGGACCTGGACGCCCGTACCTGGGTGCTGGACCTGCGGGTGGAACTGGCCAACACCTCCGGGCGGGACCTGAGCATCGGCAGCCCCGCCACGAACGGCCGGCCCGGGGCGGGGTACGGCGGGCTGTTCTGGCGCGCCCCGCTGGGCGCGCGGCCCCCGGAGGTCACCGGCGCCGGGGGCCTGCGGGGCGAGGAGGCCCTGCACGGCTCCCGGGCCGAGTGGCTGGCCCTGGCCGGGGAGGACGGCTCCGGTGCGCCGTGGACGCTCCTGTTCGTCCAGCCCGGCGGGCACCGCGACCCGTGGTTCCTGCGCGCCTCGGACTACCCGGGGGTGGGCCCCGCCCTGGCCTGGGAGGAGCGCCTGCCCCTGCCAGGGGGCGGCCGGCTGGAGCGGGGACTGCGCGTGGCGGTGTGCGACGGCCGTCCCGCCGACCCGGCGGCCCTGGCGGAGGCCGTGGGCGCGCTGGACTGAGCGCGGGAGGGCCCCGGGGCTGGCGGGCCGAGCGGGGCCGCGGCCGTCGGTTCCGAGGGATGCGGGGCGGCGGTCGGACCCCGGCCGGGCCGTGGGCACGCCTCCGGGTTCCGGGGACCACGGGGGCCGGGGCGTGGGACCGTGGGTCCTCGCGTTCCGGCGTCCCCTGGCCGCCGGAACGGCGCAGGCCCGTGTTGGAAGCCGCCCCGGGCCCTGCGACGCCCCCGCGGGGGCACGCCCCGGGGCACGTCGCCCGCGGGCGGGCAGCACGGTGCCGTCCGTCCGGGCGGCCCCTATAACGAATGCAGGCCCGCGGAGCGGGCCGGACCAGGCCCTTCACCGGCCTGTGGACGACCACGGCGCCCACGCGCCGTACGAGAGAAAGGCATCACCCATGCGCGTCCTCGTCACCGGAGGCTCGGGGAGGCTCGGCCGCAGCGTCGTGGCCACCCTGGCCGAGCGCGGCCACGACGTCACGTCGGTGGACACCGCCGAGGCGGACCACCCGGCCGGGGTCACCGGGATCGTCGCCGACCTGCTGGACGACGCGGGTCGGGAGGACGCCTTCACCCGGGCGCGGCCCGAGGCCGTCGTCCACCTGGCCGGGATCGCCGTGCCCTTCGCCCGCCCCGACGTGGAGACCCTCCAGGTCAACACCGGCCTGGCCTGGGCCGTGCTCTCCGCCGCCGTCGCCCACGGGGCCCGCTCGGCGGTGGCCGCCTCCAGCCCCACCGTCTACGGCTACAACACGCCCTCCTGGCGGCCCCTGGCCCTGCCGCTGGACGAGGAGCACCCCGTCGCCCCCTGGCACGCCTACGGGCTGAGCAAGGCCATCATCGAGGACACCGTGCGCTCCCTGGCGCGCACCAGCGACACCTGCGTGCTGTCCTGCGTGCGCCCCGGCTACGTGGTCGCCCCCGAGGAGTGGCGGGGCGCGGTCACCCAGCTCGGCCACACCATGGCCGAGCGCCTGGCCGACCCGGCCCTGGCCGCGACCTCCCTGTTCAACTACGTGGACGCGCGCGACGCCGCCGAGCTGTTCGCGCTCGTGGTGGAGCGGCCGGAGCGGGTGCGCAGCGGCCAGGTGTTCAACGCCGTCGCGCCGGACCCGCTCGCGGAGGGCCCGGTCCACGAGCTGCTCCCCCGCTTCCACCCCTCCACGGCGCAGACCGCCGCGTCCCTGGCGGACGGCCGCTCCGTGTTCTCCTCGGAGGCCGCCCGCACCGCCCTCGGCTGGAACCCCACCCGGACCTGGCGCGACCAGATGTCCGCCCCCACCCCGTGAGACCCGATCGGCCGTGAACAGGTCGAGGGCTCCGCTACGCTAGGAAAGAGTTTTCCCAGTGGCCCGAACCAGAAGAGGGAGCGGTGTGGAGTCCGGTTACGTGACGCTGGAACAGGTCGCCTCACACGCCGGGGTGTCCCTGGCCACGGCTTCCAGGGTGATCAACGGCAGCACCAGGCAGGTGAGCCAGCGGCTGCGCGACAAGGTCACCGCGAGCGCCCAGGAACTCGGCTACCTGGCCAACGCCTCGGCGCAGACGCTCGCCCGCAACAGCAGCTCACTGGTCGGGCTGCTCGTCCACGACATCGCCGACCCCTACTTCTCCTCGATCGCGGCGGGGGTCACCCGCCACACCGAGGAGCGCGGACTGGTCCTGGTGCTGGGCACCACGAGCCGCTCCGCCCAGAAGGAGGGGCGCATCCTGGCCGCCCTGCGCGCCCACCGGGCGCGCGCGGTGGTGCTGGTCGGATCGCGCTCGACCGACGACGAGAGCAACCGCCGCCTGGCCGAGGAGATCCGCCTGTTCCGCCGCCAGGGCGGACGGGTGGCGTGCGTGTCCCAGGAGGGGCTGCCCGCCGACACGGTCACGCCCGACAACCACACAGGCGCGGCCGACCTCGCACGCCACCTCATCGCGCAGGGGCACCGCGAGTTCGCCATCCTGGCCGGGCCCACCGACCTGTGGACCGCGCGCGAGCGCCTGGACGGGTTCCACTCGGCGCTCTCGGGCGCGGGCCTGGAGCTGGCCCACCACAACGTGGTGCACGGCGCGTTCACCCGCGACGGCGGCTACGAGTCCACCCGCCGCCTGATGGCGGTCGGCACCGGGGCCACCTGCCTGTTCGCGGTCAACGACGTGATGGCCACCGGGGCGATGGCCGCCCTGCGCGACCTGGGGCTGCGCGTGCCCGAGGACCTGTCGGTGGCGGGCTTCGACGACATCCCGACCCTGCGCGACCTCACCCCCGCCCTGACCACCGTGCGCCTTCCGCTGGAGGAGATGGGCGAGCGCGCCGCGGTGCTCGCCCTGGAGGAGGGCTCCGGCGAGGAGGCCCGCGTGATCACCGTCCGGGGCGAGGTCGTCGAGCGGGAGAGCACCGCGCCGCCCGGCCGGTCGGCCCGGAGGCCGGCCGTCGGCACCGTCTGACCCCGCCGCCGGCACCGCTCCGGTGTGGGCCCGCCCCCGGAGGGCGGGCCCACACGCGTGTCCGGCGGATGCGCGGGCGGTGTCAGCCGGCGGTGCGCAGGTAGCGGTCCGCCCATTCGGCGAAGGTCGTGAGCGGGATGCCGAGGGCCCGCGCGAACTCCGGCCGGGCGGGCTGGCCGGTCACGTTCATGAACTCGTGCGACGCCCCCATCCCCGGCATCCCCGCGGCGAACGCCTCCTCCGTGCTCATGTCGGGCGCGCCCAGCTCGGTCCCCAGGGCGCGTGACAGGGTCCGCGCGATCTCGGTCATGGTCAGGTGGTCGCTCGCCAGCTCCAGCTCGACCCCGTGGAACCGCTCCGGGTCGGCCACCGCCGCGGCGGCCGCCCCGCCGATGTCGTCGACGGCGACGAGGGACACCGGCGTCCCGGGCTTCAGCACGCTCACCAGGCCGCCCTCGACGCCTCGGGGGAACAGGAACGCCGCCGACGGGAGGAAGTTCTCCATGAAGAAGCCCGGCTTGAGGATCGTCCAGTGCCGGAACCCCGCCTCCCGCACCCGGTCCTGGATCCCGGTCTTGGCGGTGTAGTAGGGCTCCAGCGCCGTCCAGCGGCCTTCGTCCCATCCGGCGATGCCGGTGTGCTGCCCGGCTCCGGAGACGGACGTGTGCACGAACTGCGGCACGCCCGCGGTCAGTGCGCCCGCGATCAGGTTGGCGGCCTGGGCCACCTCGCCCCCGAAGTCGACGGAGTCCCCTCTCATCTCGGGCATCTGAACCGAGAAGACCGCCCGGGCCCCCTCGGCGGCCCCGGCCACCGAGTCGCGGTCGCGGAGGTCGCCGGTGACCAGGTCCGCGCCGAGCGCCTCCACGGCCCTGGCCCGTTCGGTCGCGGGGTCCCGCACCAGGGCGCGGACGGGGACGCCCGCCGCGAGCAGGGCGCGGGCCGTGGCGCCGCCCTGGCGGCCGGTGGCGCCGGTGACCAGGACGGGTGCGGAATTCGTGGACATGGGGTCGCTCCTCGGGTGTGCACCACTAAACGGCGGGCCCCGCCGTTTCTTGTCCGCTAAGATACGGAGGACCCCGCCACTTAGCAACAGCCGAGGTGACACCATGCCCGTCCAGCGCGCGGACGCCCGGCGCAACCACGCCCGCCTGCTCGCCGTGGCCGAGGAGGAGATCGCCGCGCACGGCGCGGACGCCTCCCTGGAGCAGATCGCCCGTGTCGCGGGGGTCGGATCGGCCACCGTACGCCGCCACTTCCCCAACCGCCGCGCCCTGCTGGACGCGGTCTTCCGCGGACGGATCGAGGCCCTGTGCGCCCACGCGCGGGACCTGGCAGGCGCGGCCGACGCCCGGACCGCGCTCCTGGAGTGGCTGCGCGCCGTGACCGAGTACGGCGCGTCCACTCGGGGGCTGGCCGTGGCCCTGCTCCGCGACACGGGGGCCTCCGCCGACGCGGAGCACGGGAACACCTGCGCGGACGAGCTCGCCGCTGCCGGTGAACCGCTGGTGGAGCGCGCCGCGGAGGCGGGCGCGGTGGCCCCGGGCGTGACCGCCGAGGATCTGGTCACCCTGGTCACCGGCATCACCCTGGCCACGGAACACCACCCCGACCCCGTCGCCGAGGCGGACCGGATGCTCGGTCTGACCATGGCGGGAGTTCTCCCCCGGGGATGAGGGGCGCGGCGCGGAGGCCGGCTCCCCCGGCCCCGTATGCGGGGCCGACCGGTCCGTGCCACCGCTGGCGCGCGGGCCGGCGGCCGTGGCTCAGAGCCTGCGGTGCATGATGTGCAGGCCGACGTAGCCGTGCTCGGGGTGCGCGAACCCCTCGGGCAGGGTGCCCACGACCGTGAAGCCCAGGGAGCGCCACAGCGCGACCGCGCGGGTGTTGGTCTCCACGACAGCGTTGAACTGCATCGCGCGGAACCCGTCGGCGCGGGCCGTGTCCAGCACGTGGGCGGCCAGCGCACGGCCGACACCGCGCCCGCCGTGGGCGGCGTCGACCATGAAACTCGCGCTCGCGACGTGCGACCCGGGCCCGCGGTGGTTGCGGACGGAGTTGGCGGTGCCCAGCACCGTCCCGTCGGCGTCCACGGCCGCGAACGTGCGCCCGGGCGGGGGCGGGAACCAGCGCTCGCGCGCCTCCTCCGGACCGAGGTCGGTCTCCCACGTGAACGTCGTGCCCGCGGCGATGACGGGGCGCATGAAGGCCCACATGGCGGGCCAGTCGGCGGAAACGGCCTCACGGATCTGCATGCCCGCCAGCATGCTGGCGGGCGCCGTCCTCCGCAACCGGTTTCCGCACGGCGAAGCCGGCGGCCTCGCCGGGCAGTCGACCGCCCACCGGTGGCCCTCGGGCAGCACCGCCACCATCCCGTCACCGCCCGGGTCCACCGTGTCCAGCCCCGGCGCCGGCAGGACGACCACGCCGGCCTCGGCGCAGCCGGTCGCGCACGTCCCGGTCGAAGCCCTCCACGGGGCGGACCCCGACCCGCGGGTGACGTTCGGCGAAGCGGAGCAGCAGCGGCGCGACCAGCGTTCCGGTGGCCGTGGGGAGGCCGGCCGGGCGCAGGGGCCCGGTGATCCGCCCGGAGGCCTCGGCCACCTCCGGACGCGGCAGGTCCAGATGGTGCAAGCCGACCCCTCCAACGCGCTTGCGCCCGGGGCGGTTGACCAGCCCATGGCCGCTTTCCGGCGTACTCGGCCCACCCCCGAACGCCCCCCTGGGCTCACTTGTCAGACATGACGGGTGATTGGACACGTCGTCTTGTTCGACACAGGCTGTGCCCATGAACGACCGCACCACCTCGCCCCTGACCGCCCGCAGAGCCCTCGCCGAGCAGCGCGCCCGCGACATTGCCGCCGCCTGGCGGCGCGGGGACCGCGACATCCGCGCCCTGGCCACTCGCCACAGCGTGGACCGCGACACCGTCTACGCCGACCTGCGCGCCGCCGACATCGACCCGACCGATCGCACCGCACCCGTGGACGAACCCCGGACGATCAGTCCCGCCGAACTCGACCGCGCCAAGCAGGCGTTCGCCCGCGACAGCGCGGGGTTCACCATGGACGTGCGCATGGACAACGCCAGATACCGCCACCTGCACTTCGAACAGGGCACAGCCTGGTGGGATCTGCACGCGTTCCCCGGTGGGCTGATGGTGCGCGGCGACCACGGCGCCTTCGTCTTCGCCAACGGCTCCCCCGACATCTTCAGCAGCTTCCGCTTCAGCGGCGTCGACCCCGCCTACTGGGCACAGACGCTGGACGCCGGCACCGCCCGCTCCTGGTCCGAGCCGCGCTTCCGCGACTGGCTGACCGGGGAGGCCGAGTCCCTCGGTGTCCTGGAGCAGGCGCGCAAGGTCCTGAGCGAGGACAGCGGCTACAACCTCGAGCACGAGGCGTCGGCGCGCTGGGCACTGGCCAACGCCTACGACGAGCTGGGAATCGCCTTCCCCGACCCCGGTGAGGTCGACCTGCACGACTGGGACGAGCACTACCTGTGGACCGTGCACGCGATCAGCGCGGGCATCCGCGCCTACGACCAGGCAGCTGCGGAGATCACCGCTCCCTGACCGCCCCCACGTCCGGACCGCCCGGCCCTGGACGGCACCGGCCGCCGCGGCGGACTCCCGCCACACCCTCGACCCGGTGCCCGCACTGCGCGCGTCCCCGATCCCCGAACTGCTGGTGTGCGGCGAGGACGACCCGTTCCGGGAGGTCGCCCACGCGGAGCGGTTCGCCGCCGAGATCCCGCGGACCACGCTGGTGCGCGTCGCGCGGGCCGGGCACATCCCGATGGAGAACGATCCAGGGGCCGTCGTACGGGCCGTGGCCGGGTTCTGCTCATCACCGCCCTCAGGCCGTCGGCGCGCAGACACCGCCGGACCGGGCACGCCGACGGCGCACCCACACACCCGCCCAGGCCGCGGCCACGACGGCGGCCATCACACAGCGCGAGGTCATGAGGTGCTCGCGGGGGTACAGGCGCTCCGTCAGATAGAAGTCGATGAAGCCGAACTCCATCACCGGGCGACCCGTGTTGAGCCGGGCCCAGTTCTCGATCTCCGTCAGGAAGCACGGCCAGTCGACGATCACGATGCCCACGGCGTAGGCGGCGACCACCAGGTGCACCCGGAACAGCCGGGGCCATCGCCAGGCCAGGAACCCGCCGAGGACGACGAAGCCGAGGAACGCGAAGTGGAGGACCATCGCGGTGTGGCCGAGGAGGAGGTAGGGCATGCCCCGAACCTAGGCCGGGGCGGCACAGCGCACATCGGCACCCGCACCCACCCCCTCTGAGTACCCGTGCTCATGACCGCGCCGGGGCGCCCCCCGACCGGCGGAGGGCGCCCCGGCGCACGGTCGCGAACCCTGTGCTAGGGGGAGGGGTCCGCGACCGGGGTGAGCGTGTCGGCGAACACCAGGCCGTGGCCGAGCCCGGTGTCGGCGCGCACCGTCCCCCGGTCGAACTCCACCCCGCTGGGGCGGGCCAACGCTCCCAGCGCGGCGAAGGAGGCACGGTCGATGTCCTCGACCATGGCCACCCGGGGAAGGCACAGCGCCAACTGGCCCGACAGCTCGGGCAACAGGTGCGGAGCCACCGGCACGCCGCGGCGCGCCATCGACTCCGCGATCCGCAGGAACGGGGTCACCCCGCCCACCCGCACCACGTTGGGCTGCGCCACGTCGCACACACCGAGGTCCACGGCCCGCTCGAACTCCTCGGCCGTGCGCAGGTTCTCACCGATCGCGAAAGCGATGCCCGTCCGCTCGCGCAGGCGGGCATGCGACTCCAGGTCCTCGGCGGGCAGGGGCTCCTCCACGAAGTACGGATCGAACGGTTCCAGCGCGCGCAGCGCCCGCGCCGCCCTGGGCACGTCCCAGCGCTGGTTGGCATCCACCATCAACAACCGTTCCGGCCCCAGCGATTCCCGCACCGCGCCCACGCGCTCGACGTCGCGGGAGATCTCGGCCGAGCCCACCTTCATCTTGGCCGCCCGGTGCCCCGCCCCGACCCAGCCCCGCACCTGCTCCACCAGGTCGGACAGCGAGTAGTCGAGGTTGACCCCGCTGCCGTAGGACTCCACCGAGTCACGGCGCCGGCCCACCAGGTCGACCAGGCTCACCCCCGCCGCACGGGCGGACAGGTCCCACAGGGCGATGTCCACACCGGCCAGCGCCATCAGGGTGAGCCCGCTGGTCCCCGCCTCGCGCAGGTGCCAGCGCAGCTCGTCCCACCGGGAGGGGTGCGCCGCACCCCCCGCCAGGACCGGGGCCAGGTCGTCGTTGACCAGCGCCGCCACCGCACGGGCCCCGATCAGCGGGGTCCACGAGAACCCCGTGCCGACCAGCCCCGTGTCGGTGGCCACCCGCACCACCACCACGTCGTTGCGGTCCACCCCCCCGTCCCACGCCCGGTGCAGCGGCAGCCGGTAGGCACGGGCCACGACCTCGGTGACACGCACCGTCAGCCCTCCTTCACCAGGGACAGGCCCGTCTCGATCAGCTCTCCCAGAGCCGCCACCTCCTCGGCCGTGGGGTCGGTGAACGGGGCACGCACCCCGCCCGCCTCCACCCCGCGCAGCCGCGCCCCCGCCTTGACCAGGGAGACCGCGTACCCGGGCACCCGGTCGCGCAGCCGCACCAGCGGCTCGAAGAACCCGGACAGCAGCCGGTCCGCGAGCGGGTCCCCCGCGTGGAAGGCCGTGTAGAACGCGTTCGCCACCTCGGGCACGAACGCGAACGCCGCCGACGAGTACAGCGGCACCCCCACACCCCGGTAGGCCGCCACGGTCAGCTCCGCCGTGGGCAGCCCGTTGAAGAACGTGAACTCGTCACCTCGCACCTCGCGCACCGCCAGGACGATCTGGTGCATGCGCCCGAGGTCGCCCACCCCGTCCTTGATGCCCACCACCGTGGGGATCGCCGCCAGCTCGGCGGCGCTCTCGGGGGTGAACACCATCGATCCGCGCTGGTAGACGATCACCGGGATGTCGACGGCCGAGGTCACGGTGCGCACGTACTCCACCAGCCCCCTCTGCGGGGCGCCCACCAGGTAGGGGGGCAGCAGCAGCACGGCGTCCGCGCCCAGCTCCCGGGCCGCGCGGGCCTGCTCGACCGCGGTGCCGACGCTGCCGCCCGCACCGGCCACCACGGGCACACGCCCCGCGGTGACCTCCACCGACCGCCGCACCACCGCGGCGTGCTCGGCGGCCGACAGGGCGTGCACCTCACCTGTACCGCACGCCGCGAACACCCCGCCGGCCCCCTGCTCCACGCCCGAGGCGACGTGCTCGGCCAGCACGGCCTCGGCGACGCCTCCTCCGGAGTCGAAGGGGGTGAGGGGGAAGAACAGGATTCCTTCGAAGTTCATGCCGCTCCTTGGCTGTTGAGGGATCGGGGCCGCCCCGGGTACGGGCGGCCCCGGCGAGGTCCGCGGGACCTCACAGGACGTGCTGCACATGACGCCGGACCAGGGTGGCGATGACGTCGTCGCCGTCGGCGTCCCACACCTGCCGGTTGAAGATCTCCACCTCGATGTCCCCGTCGTACCCCGCCGCGTCCACGGCCCGGCGCAGGCCGCGCACGTCGGCGTGGCCGTCACCGACCATGCCCCGGCCCAGCAGGTTGTCGGCCGGCAGCGGCACCACCCAGTCGCAGGCCTGGAAGGAGGCGATGCGCCCGCCCGCCCCGGCCCGCTCGATCTGGGTCCACACCTGCGGGTCCCACCACACGTGGTAGGCGTCCACGACCACGCCCGCCGCCTCGGCGTCGAAGCGTTCGGCCACGTCCAGGGCCTGCCCCAGGGTGGACAGCACCGCGCGGTCGGCGCAGAACACCGGGTGCAGCGGCTCCAGGGCCAGGCGCACACCGCGCTCGACCGCGTACGGGACGAGCTCGGCCAGGGCCTCGACCATCCGCTCGCGCACGCCGGCGAGGTCGCGGTCCCCGTCCGGCATGCCGCCCACCACCATGACCAGGCAGGGCGCTCCCAGCTCGGCGGCCTCGTCGACGGCCCGGCGGTTGTCCTCCAGCGCGGCGGCCCTGTCCTCACCGGTGAGGAACCCTCCACGGCAGTAGGACGAGACCCGCAGACCGCTGCGGCGCACCAGGTCCGCGGCCTTGGCGAGCCCGGTCTCGGCGACCGGTTCGCGCCACAGGCCGATGGCGGGCAGCCCGGCGCGCAGGCACCCGTCCACCGCCTGGGTCAGACTCCAGCGCTTGACGGTGGCCTGGTTCAGGGACAGCCGCGCGAGCCGGGGGTCGCCCGGCTCCGGGGTGTCCACGGCCGCAGGGAGGCCGGAGGGGACGTCGACGGCGCCGGGCACCACCGGGGCGGCGCCGTGGGGCGGGTACGTGGTCACTGGTCCACCCCCGACACCTGGAGCAGGGCACGCATGCGCGCCGCGGCGAGGTCGGGGTCGGAGAGGACCCCGGCGGCGTCGGCCAGGCGCAGGGCCTGGGCCAGGTGGGGCAGGTCGCGGGCGCTGTGCAGGCCGCCCACCATGTGGAACCCCTTCTGGTGGCCGTTGAGCCAGGCCAGGAAGGTGATGCCGGTCTTGTAGTAGAAGGTGGGCGCGGCGAACAGGTGCCGGGCCAGGGGGACGGTCGGGTCCATCAGCGCGCGGTAGCGGCCGGTGTCGCCCTCGTCCAGCGCCGCGAGCGCCCGGGCGGCGGCCGGTCCGATGGCGGCGAAGATCCCGAGCAGGGCGTGGGAGTGGCCCTGCTCGTCGCCCAGCACCAGGTCGGGGTAGTTGAAGTCGTCGCCGGTGTACAGCCGCACGCCCTCGGGGAGCAGGCGTCTGAGCCGGACCTCCAGGGCGGCGTCGAGCAGGGAGACCTTGATGCCCTCCACCGCGTCGGCGTGCTCGGCGATCAGCGCGGCCACGGGCTCGATCGCCTCGGCCGGGTCGGCGAACCCCCAGTACCCGGCCAGGGCCGGGTCGAAGGCGGTGCCCAGCCAGTGCAGGACGACCGGGCGCTCCGCCCTCCGCAGCAGGCGGCCGTAGGCCTTGGCGTAGTCCTCCGGCCCCTGGGCGACGGCGGCCAGGGCACGCGAGGCCATCAGGACGGGTGTGGCACCGGCGCCCTGGACGACGTCGAGCTGCTCCCCGTAGGCCGTGATAACGCTTTCCAGGTCGACATGGGAAGAATCGAGCTGGTCGGTTCCCACCCCGCAGGCCAGGGCGGCGCCGCGCGCGGCGGCCTCCGCCCCCGACCTGCGGATCAGCTCGGCGGTGGCCTCCCAGTCCAGGCCCATGCCGCGCTGGGCCGTGTCCATGGCGTCGGCGACGCCCAGCCCCTGGTCCCACAGGTGGTGGCGGAAGGCGAGGGTGGCCTCCCAGTCCAGGCGGGCGGGGGCCCCGGGCGCGTTGGGGGCCGCCGGGTCGGCGACCACGTGGGCCGCCGCGTAGGCGACGCGGGAGCGCGCGGGCGGCAGGGGGGAGGTGTCGGCGGGGGCGCCGGTCAGCGTGTAGGGCGCGACGGCGCCGTCGGGGGAGGGCAGGCGCAGTGTGTTCACGTCAGGGTGACCTCGTCCAGTTCGACGGTGTGCCCGTTCTGGGCCGAGCGCAGTCCGGCCTCGGCCATCTGCAGGCCCCGCGCGCCGGAGAGCAGGTCGTGCGGGAACGGGGTGTCCAGGACCACGTGCCGAAGGAAGCCCTCCCACTGGGCGCGGAACCCGTTGGGGAAGTCGGTGTTGTCGGGGACCTCCTCCCACTGCTCGCGGTAGCTGGCGGGGTCCTCCAGGTCGGGGTTCCAGACGGCCTTGGGGGTGGAGGCGCGGTGCTGGAAGCGGCAGGAGCGCAGCCCCGCCACGGCGCTGCCGTGGGTCCCGTCGACCTGGAACTCCACGAGCTCGTCGCGGTTGACGCGCACGTTCCAGGAGGAGTTGATCTGGGCGATGACGCCCCCCTCCAGCTCGAAGATGCCGTAGGCGGAGTCGTCGGCGGTGGCCTGGTAGGCGCGCCCCTCCTCGTCCCAGCGCTGCGGGATGTGGGTGGCCACCTTGGCGGTGACCGTGCGCACCGGGGCGAACAGGTGCTCCAGCACGTAGTGCCAGTGCGGGAACATGTCCAGCACCATGCCGCCGCCCTCCTCGGCCCGGTAGTTCCAGCTGGGCCTCTGCGCGGGCTGCCAGTCGCCCTCGAAGACCCAGTAGCCGAACTCCCCCCGGACGGAAAGGACCTTTCCGAAGAAGCCGCTCTCGACCAGCCGGCGCAGTTTGAGCAGGCCGGGCAGGAAGAGCTTGTCCTGGACGACGCCGTTGCGCACGCCCGCGTCGCGGGCGAGCTTGGCCAGTTCCAGCGCCGAGCTGAGCGTGCTCGCGGTGGGCTTCTCGACGTAGACGTGCTTGCCCGCGGCGATGGCGGCGCGCACCGCGGCCTCGCGGGCGTGCGTGATCTGCGCGTCGAAGTAGATCGAGATCCGGTCGTCGGAGAGAACCGAGTCCAGGTCGGTGGTCCAGCGCTCGATGCCGTGCCGGTCCGCGATCTCGCGCAGTTTCCGCTCGGAGCGCCCGACCAGCACGGGTTCGGGGATGATCCGGGAGCCGTCGGGCAGGGGAACCCCTCCGGCCTCGCGGATCGCCAGGATCGACCTGGTCAGGTGTTGCCGGTACCCCATGCGTCCGGTGACGCCGTTCATGGCGACACCCAGCACGTGATCACTCATGGGTTGTTACCACCTCTCCTTGTGAAAGCGCTTTCCAGCGTACGGCAAACCGTCCGTCCACACCAGTGGGCCGGAGGTGCCGCAAGGGGCTCCGAGGAGGAAAACCGCGGAAAACCCCCGCGCACCGGGGGCGTTTCCGCCGGGAAGGGGGTCGTGGCGCCCGGGAGAAGCGGGCGGAGACGGCTCGGCGGGCCCCGGTCGAGGCCCTGGCGGGAGGGCGAGGCGCGGTCCCGGGGGCAGCCTTCGGCAAGGGAGTGGTCCTCCAGCGGGGGCGCCTCCCGGGCCTCCGGCGCCCATGCCCGCGCACGCACCCGGGCGGGCGGCGTCGCACACCGTCGCGCACACCCCCCTGTCGCGCGGTCCGGTTGTAAAGGTATCCTTTACATATGCAAGGAAATTTGACAGATGCGCTGAGGAACGTGAAGGCGCGCCTGGACGCGTTCCTCGCGTCACGCGTCCTGACGAAGGACGACGACTGGGCCGACGCGATAGGCCGTGCCGTGGGCATGCAGGCGGCTGCCGACGACGTCGTGCGCGCTGTCGTGCAGCGGGCGCGCCAGAACGGCGCCACGTGGCAGGTCATCGGTGACGCGCTCGGCGTGAGCAGGCAAGCGGCGTTTCAGCGCTATGGCAAACCGATCGATCCCAGAACGGGAGAACCCATGAACACCACACCGCTCCCCGGCGCCGCCGAACTGGCCGCCTCGGTGATCGGGGACCTCGCTGCCGGGCAATGGACGCGGGTCACCGAGCAGTTCGATCCGGCCATGCGCGACGGCCTGTCGGAGGACGCGCTCGCGGCCGCGTGGGCGCAGATCGTCGGCCTGTCGGGAGCTCTCGAAGGAAGGGGGGAGCCGGAGGTCGCCCGGGCCGGCGACGTGACGGTCACGAACACGCCGCTCTCGTTCGAGGCGGGCGACTACACGGCACGGATCGCGTTCCGCGACGACCGCGCCATCGCCGGTCTGCACATCCTGGAGGGGAAGACGCCGTGACCATCGGATCTGCGGGCGGACCGAGGACGACCGCGGCCCGGGGCGGACCCCGCATGGACGGCCGCGATCTGCGATCCATCGGCGTGTTCACCGCCCTGGCGTTCGCGCTCGCCTGGCTTTTCGCGCTCCCGCTCTGGTTCGGTGACGGGCTCGCCGGCCCCTGGTTCCCCTTCGTGGCGACCGCCACGATGGCGACCCCCGCGATCGCCGCCCTCGTCGTCGTGTTCTTCGTGGAGCGGCCGAAGCACAAGGCGTGGAAACTCGGGGTCTGGCCGCTGAGGCCGGTCCGCGGGCTGCTCGGCTACGGGGCGCTGGGGATCTTCGTGTCCATCGCCCTGGTCCTGGTGGCGCTTCCGGTGGGCGCACTGCTGGGGGTCTATCCGGCCGACTTCGCGAACTTCTCCGCGTTCCAGCAGGCCCTCGACGAGCAGGCGGGCGCCGCAGGCGCTGCCGAGATCCCGATGCCGATCGGCGCGCTCATCGCCGTCCAGCTCGCCGCACTCCCCCTGGCGGCGTTCGTCAACCTGCTTCCGGCCCTGGGCGAGGAACTCGGGTGGCGAGGGTGGCTGCTCCCGAAACTGATGCCGCTCGGCACCCTGCCGGCCCTGCTGGCCTCCGGCGTGATCTGGGGCCTATGGCACGCGCCGCTCATCCTCCTCGGGTACAACTACCCCGATGCGCCGGGTTGGCTCGGCCTGGCCGCGATGGTCGGCATGTGCGTTCTGATCGGCGCGGTCTTCGGCTGGCTGAGGCTCCGCTCGGGGTCCGTGTGGCCCGCAGCCCTCGCACATGCCGCGTTCAACGGGGCGGGCGGGTCCTACCTCCTCTTCGCGAAGGCGGGAGAGCACGTCGACACCACGCAGGCGACGGTCCTGGGCTGGAGCGGATGGATCGTGCCGCTCGCGCTCGTCGTGGTCCTGATCGCCACGGGACAGTTCTCCTCCGCGAAGCACCCGTCCGCCCCGCCGTCGCAGAAGGGGCGTCCCCCCGAGCACCCGGCGACGGGGCAGGCGACCGGTGAGTAGCCGCAACGGCCCCTGAGACCTCCGAGGACTGGTGCGGCGGTGGCAGACGGCGGAACACCGGGACCCCGCGCGGCCGGGACCGCCCACAGGGCCCGGCCTACCCGGGGGCCGCCCCACCGGTTCGCGGAGGCTCTGGCCCGCCGCGCGATCGAACGGGCCCTGGACCAGTCCTGACCGCACGCCGGGCCGGGCCCGCCCCGAGCTGCCTCGCACGCGGTCGCGGAAGGGGGCACCGCCCGCCGAGTGGAGGACAGTTCCCGACCTGCACGGTTCCTAGAGTGGGGGCACACCACAGCACCCCGAGGAGACCCATGGGCACCCCCACCTGGCAGGACATGACCGCGCGACGCCTGTGGCGCCATGCGCTCACCTCCCCGGGAACGAGCGCGTCCGACGTGGTCGGCGCCATGTGCGGGGTCCACGCCCAGGTGATGTCGGCGGCCGAGGTGTCGCTCGGCCTGCGCCTGGAGGGCGCCGACCGCACGCATGTGCGCGCCGCCCTGTGGGAGACCCACGAGCTGGTCAAGACCTTCGGCCCGCGCGGCACCGTCCACCTGCTGCCCACCCGCGAGCTGCCGCTGTGGACCGCGGCGCTCTCGGCGGCCCAGCGCGCGGGCAACCCCTCCCCCAAGGGGGCGCTGCTCACCCCCGAGCAGACCGACGAACTGGTCGAGGCGTCCGCCTCCGTCCTCGCCGGCGCCGAGATGACCGTGGACGAGCTCACCGAGGCCCTGGCCGAGCGGGCCGGCTCCTGGGCGGCCGACCCCGTCATGGACGCCTTCCAGGCCAAGTGGCCGCGCTGGCGGCAGGCCACCCACACCCTCGCCAACCGCGGCTCCCTGTGCTTCGGCCCGATGCGCGGCCGCAAGGTCACCTACACCAGCCCCCGCCGATGGCTTCCGGACACCGCTCCGGCCGACACCGACCGGGCCCTCGCCCACGTGCTGACCGCCTACCTGCGCGCCTACGGCCCGGCCACGCCCCAGCACTTCGCCCAGTGGCTCTCCGCGCCCAGGCGCTGGGCGGTCGAGCTGTTCGCGTCCATGGGCGGGCTCGTCGAACCCGTCGAGGTGGAGGGCGCCACCCTCTACCAGGTCGCCGGGGACGCCGCCGACCCTCCCGCCCCCGCCCCGGAGGTCCTGCTGCTGCCCTACTTCGACGCCTACACCGTGGGCTGCCACCCGCGCGAGGTGGTCTTCCCCGGACCGGCCCGCCGGCGTGCGCTGGCCCGGGGCCAGGCCGGGACCCACCCCGTCCTGTTCGTGGACGGCCTGGCGGCCGGGGTCTGGCACCAGCGGAGGTCGGGCCGTCACCTCGACATCACCGTGGAGGCCCTGGCCCCGCTCCCGCCCGCACGGCGCGACGCCGTCGCCGAGCAGGCCGAACGGGTCGGGCGCATCCTCCAGGCCTCTCCGCGCCTGGCCTTCGACACCGTCACCGTGGGCCCCCACGCCTGACCACGGGTCCGCCGCCGACCGGCGGCGGACCCCGACCCTCCCCCACCCACCGAGCCTTCCGAGGCGGAAAGGCCGCGGCCCGCAGTCCGGGCCCAGGTACGCGATGACCGACAAGACCGACTTCAAGAAGACCCTCGACGCCTACCGGGCGCCACGGGGCCGGTTCCGGATCGCCGAGATACCGGACCTGCACTACCTGATGATCGACGGCCGCGGGGACCCGAACACCTCACCGGCCTTCGCCCAGGCGGTCGGGGCGCTCTACCCGGTGGCCTACAAGCTGAAGTTCGCCAGCAAGCGGGAGCTCGGGCGCGACTACGTCGTCATGCCCCTGGAGGGCCTGTGGTGGGCCGAGGACATGGACGCCTTCACGGCGGCCCGCGACAAGTCCCGGTGGGACTGGACCATGATGATCATGGTCCCGGACTGGACCGACCAGGACATGTTCGCCTCCGCCGTCGAGCGTGCGGCGGCCGCGAACAGGCCGGCGCGCCTGGGCGACGTCCGCCTGGAGCGGCTGTCGGAGGGCCGGTGCGTGCAGACGCTGCACGTCGGCCCGTTCGACGGGGAGGCCGGGGTCCTGGCGCGGATGCACCACGAGTTCATCCCCGACCACGGGCTGCGCATGACCGGAAGACACCACGAGATCTACCTCGGCGACTTCCGCAGGGTCGCACCGGGGAAGATGCGCACCATCCTCAGGCAACCGGTCGAGGCCGCGGCCGCGGGCGGGTAGCACCCGCCCGCGGCCGCGACGGACCGGCCCGGCACCGCCGCCCGGGGCGGCCGCGCACGCCGCACCGCCGCCGACCTGGCCCGCCGGGCCCTTACCGGCGGCCCCGCTCCCCCCTATGCTGCCGGGCATGGCAACACACGAGCGGGAGATCACCGCCCCTGTCGACCTGTGCGCGCCCGACGGCCGCCTCAACCCCGACGCCGTGGGGTGGTCGCGCACCCCACTGCACCGGAGCGCGCTCCCCGGCTGGGGCCGCCGCAAGAAGTGGGAGTACTGGTGCGTGTCCACCCCCACCCACCTGGTCGCCCTCACCGTCGCCGACATCGACTACCTCGGAGTGGTCGGCGTGTACCTCCTGGAGTACGGGGGCCGCGAGGTGAGCCGCACCTCCCTGCGTCCGCTCGCCCACGGCGTCCGCCTGCCCGACACCCTGGGCGCCGGGACGGGCGCGGCCATCGGACCCGTGCGCGCCCTCGTCCAGGAGGCGCCCGGCGCGACACGGCTCCGCTTCTCCTGCGACACCCCCGAGGGCAGGCTCCACGGCGACCTCACCGTCGACCTGCCCCAGGACCACGAGACCATGAGCGTGGTCATCCCCTGGAGCGCCGACCGCTTCCAGTACACCTCCAAGCACACCGCCCGCCCCGCCCGGGGCGCGGTCCGCCTCGGAGGGGACGTCCTGGACTTCGGGGGCGGCTGGGGGGTGCTCGACCACGGGCGCGGCCGCTGGCCCTACGACACCCGGTGGAACTGGGGAGCGGCCTCCGGCCGCACCGACGGCCACACGGTGGGGCTGCAGTTCGGCGGCCGGTGGACCGAGGGCACCGGCCTGACCGAGAACGCCCTGTGCGTGGACGGGCGCCTGTCCAAGATCGGCGAGGAACTCGAATGGGAGTACGACCCCGACGACGCCCTCACCCCCTGGTGGATCCGCACCCCCGGCTCCGACCAGGTCGACCTCGTCTTCACCCCCTTCCACGAGCGGGTCGACCGCACCGACGCCGGCGTCCTCGTCAACGACACCCACCAGTGCTTCGGCCACTACACCGGCACCGTGCACACCGACGACGGCCACCCGGTGGCCGTGGACGGCCTCTTCGGATTCGCCGAACACGTGCACATGCGCTGGTGACACGGGTGCGGTCCCGGTTCGCGGCGGTGCCCGCGCCGGCGCCGCCTCGGCTATTTTCGGCAGGGTGAGCAATCTCGAACCCCACCCCGCCGAAGAGCGCGTGTGCGCCGGGGAGATCGACCCCGACCTCCCCGACCCGGACACCGAACTCCTCGAACCCCGCGAGGTCCCCCTGGGCGGGCCCCGCGCGATGCTGGTCCGCCGGGCCCTCCCGGGCAAGAACCGCCGCATGGTCGGCGCCTGGTGCTTCGCCGACGCCTACGGCCCCACGGACGTCTCCCCGGGGGCCGGCATGCAGGTGCCGCCGCACCCCCACATCGGCCTCCAGACCGTCAGCTGGCTGGTGAGGGGGACGGTCCACCACCGCGACAGCGTCGGCTCCGACCAGCTGGTCCGCCCCGGCCAGCTCAACCTCATGACCGCCGGGCACGGCATCGCCCACTCCGAGCGCACCCCCGCCGACGCCCCCCGCGACCTGCACGGCGCCCAGCTGTGGGTGGCACTGCCCGGGGCCGATCGCGAGGGCGACCCGCACTTCGAGCACCACGCCGACCTGCCCGTCCTGGACCTCCCGCGCCTGGACCGGGACGGCGCGGCCCCCGCGGATCCGCCGGCGCACGGGGCGAGGGTCACGGTGATCATGGGCGAGGTGGACGGGCGCCGCTCCCCCGCCCGCACCTACACCCCGCTCATGGGGGCCGAACTGGTGCTGGAGCCCGGCGCCCGCGTGCGCATGCCCCTGGATCCGGGGTTCGAGCACGGCGTGCTGGCACTGGACGCGACCGTGCACACCCTCGGGCACCGGGTCGGCGCGGGATCCCTGCTCTACCTGGGGCAGGGGCGCGACCACGCCGTCCTGCACGCCGAGGAGCGCGCCCACCTGCTGGTCATCGGCGGCGAGCCCTTCGCCGAGGACCTGGTGATGTGGTGGAACTTCGTCGGACGCGACCACGACGAGATCGTCCGGGCGCGCACCGCCTGGGAACAGGGCCGCGAGGCGCCCGCCCCCGGATGCCGCTTCCCCGCGGTGACCGGTGACGGGGGCGCGGCTCTGCCCGCGCCCGACCTGCCCAACGCCCGCCTGCGTCCCAGGCCGCGCCACCGCCCCTGACACCCCTCCGGCCCCGCGCGGCAGGACCTGTGGCGGCGCCCCCGGTACCCCGGGGGCGCCGCCACACGCGTGTGCAAGCGCGACTGAAGAGAGGTGTCCAGTGTTCCTTGACACACGCGCGGGGTACGTCCATACCTGGACGAAGTGATACGAAAACCGTATTGCTGCACGACATGCGGCGAGGCGAAATGTCCCAACGATGCCGCCTGGACCAACTCCTGCTACGGTGCGGTTCGCGAACTACGGGATGATTTAGGAGGCCTGAACATGGCCCAACAGCCTCGCGAGCAGTGGGGGACGCGCGCGGGATTCCTGATGGCGGCGATCGGATCCGCCGTCGGACTCGGGAACATCTGGCGATTCCCCTACATCGCCTACGAGAACGGCGGTGGGGCGTTCATGCTGCCCTACCTGGTGGCCCTGCTCACCGCCGGTATCCCACTCCTGATCCTGGAGTACTCGATCGGCCACCGGTACCGGTCCTCCGCCCCCCTGTCCTACAGACGGATCTCCCGGCCCGCCGAGGCCATCGGCTGGTGGCAGGTGGCGATCTGCTTCGTCATCGCCATCTTCTACGGCGCGATCATCGCCTGGAGCGCCTCGTACATCTACTTCTCGGTCACCGGCGCCTGGGGGGACGACCCCAACGGGTTCTTCTTCGGCGACTACCTCCAGATGAGCGAGACCCCCGGCGGCATCACCGGGTACGTGCCCGCGGTGGCATGGCCGCTGGTCGGCGTGTGGGTCGTGGTGCTGGCCATCCTGGCCCTGGGCGTGCGCAACGGCATCGAGAAGGCCAACAAGGTCTTCATCCCGCTGCTGGCGGTCCTGTTCCTCGTCCTGGTGGTGCAGGCGCTCACCCTGGACGGCGCCGTCGCCGGCCTGGACGCCCTGTTCACCCCCGACTGGAACGCCATGCTCGACGGCAGCGTGTGGGTGGCGGCCTACGGGCAGATCTTCTTCTCGCTGTCCATCGGGTTCGGCATCATGGTCACCTACGCCTCCTACCTCAAGCGCAAGGCCGACCTGACCGGCTCGGCCATGGTCGCGGGCTTCGCCAACAGCTCCTTCGAGCTGCTCGCGGGCATCGGCGTGTTCGCGGCGCTGGGCTTCATGGCCACCGCCGCCGGAACCGCGGTCGACGAGGTCGCCACCTCGGGCATCGGGCTGGCCTTCATCGCCTTCCCGCAGATCATCTCCACCCTGCCCTTCGGCGGGGCGCTGTTCGGCGTGCTCTTCTTCGCCTCGCTGATGATCGCCGGGCTGACCTCCCTGATCAGCATCGTCCAGGTCGTCGTCTCCGCCGTCCAGGACAGGGTCGGCCTGGGCCGCCTGCAGTCCGTGTTCCTGGTCGGCGGCATCATCGCCCTGGTCTCCATCCTGATCTTCCCCACCCACCAGGGCCTGCACTACCTGGACGTGTTCGACCACTTCATCAACCAGTACGGCATCGTCCTGGCCGCCCTGGCGATGCTCATCGTCTTCGGGTGGGTCCTGCGCCGGCTGCCGATGTTCCAGAAGCACGCCAACGAGGTGTCCTCCATCCGCCTGGGCACGTGGTGGAAGGTCGTGCTGGGCGGGATCACACCGGTCCTGCTCGGCTTCATGATGTGGGACAGCCTGCGCACCGAGCTCACGGAGAACTACGCGGGCTACTCCACCGGGTTCCTGCTCTCCGCGGGCTGGGGCGTGGCGATCGGCGCCCTCGTGTTCGGGATCGTCGTCTCGCTGTTCCCCTGGAAGCGCGCCGACGCCATCGCCCGAGAGGACGCGGCCGACGCCGCCCTGACCGCCAAGGAAGGTGACAGCTGATGTCCACCAGCGCGATCGTCATGATGGTCGTCTCCATCGCCGTGCTCTGGGGCGGCCTCGTCGCGGCCGTCGTCCACCTGCGGCGCCACCCCGACGAGTCCGGGCCGGAGTAGGCTCCGGGCAGACGACGGGCGGGGCGGTGGATGCCGGGAGCATCCACCGCCCCGCCCGTCGTTCGCACCGCGCCGGCGCACGCCTCACCCCTGGGCGAACTCCCGCACGATGCGCTCGCAGAACGCGGGCAGGTCGTCGGGGTTGCGGCTGGTGGTGACCCCGTGGTCGGTGACCACCTCCTCGTCCACCACGACCCCGCCGGCGTTGCGGATGTCGGTGCGGATGCTGGGGTAGGAGGTCACCGTGCGCCCCCGCACCACGTCGGCCTCCACCAGGATCCAGGGCCCGTGGCAGATGGCCGCCACCGGCTTGCCCGCCGCGACGAAGTCGCGCACGAACCCCACGGCGTCCGCGTCCAGGCGCAGGTTGTCCGGGTTGACGGTCCCTCCCGGGACCACCAGGGCGTCGTAGTCCTCCACCTTGGCCTCGGAGACCACACGGTCCACCGCGAACCGCTCGGAGGGCTCGATGTCGCCGTTCATCGACTGGATCTCCCCCTCGCTCAGCGAGACCAGGTCGGTGCTCGCGCCCTCCTCCCGCAGCGCCTCGCGCGGGCGGACGAGTTCGACCCGTTCGACCCCGTCCGCGGCCAGAATCGCGATCCTGCGTCCGTTGAGCCTGTCGGCCATGGCTGCCCCCTCGGGTCGCGTCCTCGGCACCGCTCCGGTGCCGCGTTGGCCGCCCTACCCGCTCAGGGGGGACGTCTCACCTTCCGCCGGCGGACGGACCGCGCCCCCGCGGCCACCGCCGGAGCCCCGTCGCAGAGCGGCCCGGGCGGGCGGCGGAACGGGCCCGGCGGCCGGTGCGCGCACGGCCTCGGTGCCGCCCCCGCCGACGCGGTCCCCGGCGTGAGCCCCGCACGCCGAACCGCGCACAGCCCCACGGGATCCGACCGGTACGGCCGCAGCCCCGCCGCGCCCCGGGAAGGGCGGCGGCTTCCCGGCTCCGAGGACCGACCCGACCGGAGGACCCCCATGCCCGCGACCCGCTACCTGTACCTGGCCCGCCACGCCGAGGCCGACCCCGGTCAAGGCGGACTGACCGGGAACGGCCTGCGCCAGGCCGTCCTGCTCGGCGACCGCCTCCGCGAGGCCGGGGTGCGAACGCTCCACCACGGACCCTCGGAGCGGACCACCGAGACGGCGCGCCTGGTAGCCGGCCGGCTCGCTCTGGACGGGGCCGGGGTCGAAACGACAGCCGCGCCCGAGGCGGGCGACTACGCGCCCCACCTGCCCTCCCGGGAGGAGGTGCCGCCCGAGTACGCAGACACCGTCATGGCGTTCACCGCCTCCCTGCCGGAGCGGGAGCGCGGCCCCGGTCCCGAGCTGGGCCGCCGGTGCCTGGAGCGCTTCTCCGGTCCGGCCCCGGGCGAGCGGGAGGTCCGGGAGGCGATCATCACCCATGCCTACCCGGTGGGCTGGCTGACGGTGGCCGCCCTCGGGGCGCCCGCCTGGCGGTGGGCGACCCTGGCCCCGGCCAACGCCGCCCTGACCGTCATCCGCCACACGCCCGGGCGGGCGGCGGAGATCCTGGCCTTCAACGACGTCTCGCACCTGGAACCGGACCTGCGGTGGAGCGGTTCCGCGCCCGCGCGGCGTCCCTGAGGCAGCCGACTCAGGGACGGACCTCCGGGGCCTTCGGGGCGACCTCCCAGGCCGAGGCGGGGATCCGCTCCAGCAGTCCGACCATGGTCCGGGCCGAGGCACGGACCCGTTCGGCGTCCAGTTCCCGGTGGTCCCAGCACAGCAGGCGGTCGCCGTGGACGCGGAACGGGACGGCCGCCGCACCGGCGCCGGCCAGCCACGACCGCACGTCCTCGTCCAGGACGGCGCGGGCGAAGCCGTCGTCGGAGGTGGCGACGTAGAAGAGGGAGTCGAACGCCGTCTCGCCCAGCCTCAGGTCGTGGACCCCCAGCGGCCCCAGCACCGCATGCCCCAGGGCCTCCTCCCGCAGCTCCAGCACGGGGGCGCCGGACGGGACCGGGAGCACCACGACGGTGTGCGTGTGGGTGGCGGTCCTGGTCTGGCGCCCGTCGTGGTGCGAGGAGGAGTAGCGGTACTCGAAGGCCAGGACACGGTGGCCGCTCAGCTCCGTGCACAGCACGTGCGTGGCCCTGGCGTCGGAACGTCCCTTCACGAAAGGATCCCCCGAGAAGCGGTCCACCAGCTCCGGGCGCTCCCGGTCGTAGCGCCACCCCTCGCGTTCGGCCCAGGCGGCCAGGGCTTTCGCACGCCGGCGCTCGGCGGCCGAGCCCGCGAACACCAGGGCGCCGACCGCGGCGACCACAGCGACCGTGACGGCCAGGACCAGTAGGGCGACGTCCAAGGGGAACTCCTCATCCGGGTGCGGCTCTCCCACGGTGAGACGCCGCTCACCACCGGACCGGTTCCCCTTTCCCACTCACTCCTTGTCGGCGGATCCCCTGGTGCGCGGGCGCACCCGCACGTGGGCGCGCTCCCCCTGGGGGCCGAACAGGCCCAGGTACTCCACCGGTTCGGGGCCGGGGTTGGCGAAGGCGTGCGGCAGGCGCGTGTCGAACTCGGCGACCTCCCCGGCCGAGAGCACCATGTCGTGGTCGCCCAGGACCAGGCGCAGGCGCCCGCTCAGGACGTACAGCCACTCGTAGCCCTCGTGGGTGCGCTGCTCGATCCCGGTGTGGCCCTGGGGCGGCGGATAGGTGACCTTGAAGGCCTGCAGCCCCCCGGGCTTGCGGGTCAGCGGCACGAACGTGATCCCGTTGCGGACGAAGGAGCTGCGCCGCACGCGCGGATCGGAGGCGGGGTCCTCCCCCACGAGCTCGTCCAGGGGCACGCCGTGCGCGCGGGCCAGCGCGAGCAGGAGTTCCAGGGTGGGACGCCGGCGTCCGGCCTCCAGGCGCGACAGGGTGCTCACCGAGATGCCGGTGGCCTCCGACAGCTGGGAGAGGGTCGCCCCGCGTTCACGGCGCAGGGCGCGAAGGCGGGGTCCGACCGCGGCCAGGGTCGGCGCGAGTTCGTCGTCCATGACCACAATCTGCCACAGCGCGGCCCCCGGGGAGGCCCCGGCCCGCCCGGCCCGCGGGTCAGGCGAACACCTTGCCCGGGTTGAAGATGCCCCGGGGGTCGAGGGCGTTCTTGACCGCGTGGTGCATCCGCACCACGTCCGGCCCCATCTCCCGTGCCGCGCCGCGCATCTTCAACAACCCCACACCGTGCTCACCCGTGACCGTCCCTCCCAGGGCCAGGGCCTCGTCCACGATCACCTCGAAGGCCTCCTGCGCGCGCTTCTTGGCCGCCTCGTCGCCGGCGGGGACGATGAACAGCGGGTGCAGGTTGCCGTCGCCCGCGTGGGCGATGTTGCCGATCCGCGTGTCGAACCGCTCGGCGGCGGCCTCGATCCTCTCCAGCATCTCCGGCAGCTTCGCCTTGGGCACGCACATGTCCTCGGTCAGCAGCGGTCCGAGCCGCTCCAGGGCCGGGTAGGCCAGGCGGCGGGCCTCGAACAGCGCCTCGGCCTCCTCCTGGTCGGTGGAGCGCACCGCGTACACCGCGCCCTCGTCCCGGAAGCAGGACAGGATGCGCTCGGCCTCCTCCTCCCCGGCCGCGCCCGGCTGGTCGCTGCGCGCCAGCAGGAGCACCTCGCCCTCGGCGGACAGCCCCATGTTCTTCCAGGCGTCGACCGCCTGGAGGCAGAACCGGTCGATGAGCTCCATCGCCGAGGGGACCACCCCCGCCGCCGAGACGGCGGCCACGGCGCGCCCGGCGTCGGTGAGGGAGTCGAAGTAGCCGACCACCGTGTGCTCGGCGCCGGTGCGCAGGGGCCGCATCCGCAGCGTCACCTCGGTGACCATGCCCAGGGTGCCCTCCGACCCGACCATCAATCCGCACAGGTCGTAGCCGGTCACGCCCTTGGCGGTGACACGGCCCAGCCGCACCACCTCCCCGGCCCCCATGACCGCCTCCATGCCCAGCACGTAGTCGCGGGTGACCCCGTACTTGACGCAGCACAGCCCGCCCGCGTTGGTCGCCACGTTCCCGCCGATGGTGGACCAGGGCGCGGAGGCGGGGTCGGGCGGGTACCACAGGCCGTCCCGGGCCACCCGCTCGCGCAGGTCGTCGTTGACGACGCCGGGCTGCACCGTCGCGGTCTGCTGGACCGGGTCCACCTCCAGCACGCGGTTCATGCGCTCGAAGGAGACCACCACCCAGCCGTCCACGGCGTTGGCCGCCCCGGACAGCCCGGTGCCCGCGCCGCGCGCGACCACCGGGACCCCCAGTTCGGCGCACAGGGCGACCGTGGCCGACACGTCGGCGGTGTCGCGGGGGCGCACCACGGCGGCGGGGCGCCCGTAGGGGGCCCATTCGGCCTCGTCGTGGGAGTAGCCCTCCATGATCTGGGGGTCGGTGACGACCTGCTCCTCCCCGACCGCTGCCGTCAGCCTCTCGGCGATCCCGGACATGGGCACACTCCTCACCGCTTCGCGCCGCCGCCCGCTGCGCCGACGCTGCCAGCACCCTAGCGCCGCGCCTTCCCCGCAGGTCACCCGTCCCCCGGCCAATCGGCCGAACGGTCCGGCGGGGCCCTTGGGCAGCCGGAACACACACCACGACGAACCACCGCGAAAGCACACGTACGACCCTGCTCCGGTGTTAGCGTCGTCCCCACCGGCCACAGAGGGAGCCACCATGAGGACAGTGCTGGTCACAGGCGGTACCGGAACCCTCGGCCGTGCCGTCGTGGAGCACCTGCGCCGGGCGGGGCGCGGCGCGCGCCCCCTGAGCCGCCACCCCGACCCCGGGGACCCCGACGCCGTCGGCGTCGACCTGCGCACCGGCGCCGGCCTGGGCCGGGCCCTGGAAGGGGTCGACACGGTGGTCCACTGCGCCTCCAGTCCCGCCGGCGGCGACATCGAGTCCGCCACCCACCTCGTCCGCGAGGTGCGCGCGGCGGGCACGGCGCACGTGGTCTACGTCTCGATCGTCGGCGTGGACCGCGTACCCCTGGGCTACTACAAGGACAAGCTGCTGGTCGAGCGGGCCCTGGAGGCCTCCGGCCTGGGCTGGACGGTGCTGCGCGCCACCCAGTTCCACGCCCTGGTCCGGCGGTTCTGCGCGGGCGCGGCCCGCTCGCCGCTCATGCCGTTCCCGGACGTGGACGTGCAGCCGGTCGACAGCGCCGAGGTCGCCTCCCGCCTGGCCCGCCTGGCGGAGGGGGCCCCGGCGGGCCGCGCCCCCGACATGGGCGGACCGCGCGTGGAGTCCTTCCGCGACCTGGCCCGCGCCTACCTGGAGGCGGAGGGGGTGCGCCGGCGGCTCCTGCCGGTGCGCCTGCCCGGCAGGACCTTCGCCGCCTACCGGGCGGGCGGCCACCTGGCCCCGGACAGAGCGGTCGGCAGGACCACCTTCGCGGAGTACCTGGCCCGCTGAGGACCGGGGCGCCTTTGCGCCGGGCCGTGCGGCGGACGCCCCGACCGGTCCCCGGGGAACACCTCGGGGACCGCCGCCCCAGTCATGAACACTGAGTTGAAAAAAACTAGTTGACAACAACTTGTTCAAACCCCATGCTAGATGCATGACCGAGCAAGAACGCGACGCCGCCTTCACCCGGCCCGACGCCCGCAACGCCCAGCGCCTGCGCACCCACCACGCGCTCCTGCGCATCACCGAACGCCACGCCGCCGGCGAGCACCGCACGCGCTGGGACGAGCAGCGCATGCCCATGCAGCCCTTCGACGCCCTGCGCCGCGTCGCCGACCTCGCCGCCGGCAGCGCCCTGCCCCAGGACGGCGAACCCCCCGTCGACCAGGACGACCTCACCGCCGCCCTCACCCTGGTGCCCTGGGCCCGCGCGGAGTTCGACCAGCTGGAGGCCGGCCTGCTCCAGATGTCCAAGGGCCGCGGCATGACCTGGCAGGAGATCGCCTTCGGACTGGGCCTCGGCTCGGCCCAGGCCGCCCGCCAGCGCCACGAACGGCTCTCCCGGCGCACCGATTCCTGACCGGCACGGACCACACCGCGGGGACCGACCGCGCGAGCGGCCGGACCGACCTGGCACACCGCCGGGAGGTGGTGGACGCCTTCCTCGCGGCCGCCCGCGGAGGCGACTTCGAGGCACTCCTGCGGGTCCTGGCCCCCGACGTGGTCGTCCGCCCCGACGCCGCAGCCACACCCGCCGGCGTCCCCGCCGGGACCCGGGGCGCGCGGGCCGTGGCCTCCCAGGCCATCGCCTTCGCGCGGCTGGCTGAACAGGCGCGCCCGGCGCTGGTCCGCGGCCTGCCCGGGTTCGTCTCCCTCAAGGGCGGGCGGCCCTACGCCGCCCTGGCGTTCACGGTGCACGGGGACCGCATCACCGGGTTCGACGTCCTCTACGAACCCGCACTCCTTGCCGGGCTGGCCTGACCCCGCGGGCCCCGGCGACGGGACCGCCCGCCCGGTGGCGCACCCCGCTCCGCAACCCGTTCCCGCCCCCGGCCACCGGGGGCGGGAACGGGCGCTCCTCAGACCGGCACGAGGGGGGAGTGCTCCCCCGCGGGCGCGCCCACCTCGACGGGCATGCCCGCTTCCACGGGGCCTCCCTCCAGGACGACCCCCATCACCCCGGCCCGGCGCACGATGTTCCCGTCCCCGTCGCGGTGGACCAGCCGCTTGAGCAGGCCCCCGGCGAAACCGTCGATCTGCAGGCACGGATTGCGCAACCCGGTGACCTCCACCCGGGCGCGGCCGCCGAAGCGCAGGACGGTCCCGGTCGACAGGGCGAGCAGGTCCAGCCCGCGCGTGGTGACGTTCTCCCCCAACTGCCCCGGGGCGACCGCGAAACCGGCCGCGGCCAGCTCCTCCAACAGCTCGGCGTGGATCAGGTGCACCTGGCGCAGGTTGGGCCGGGTGGGGTCGACGGCCACCCTGGACCGGTGCTTGACGGTGACGCCCATGTGGGCGTCGCCCTCCACACCCAGCCCGGCCAGGAGCCGGATACCGGGAAGGACGTCCTTGCTGAAAGCGTGCACGGGGCTGCTGCTCACCGATTCCACGACCGGGCCCATGGGCGCAGTCCTCTCTCTCAGTCGCCAGAGCCCCACAGCCTAGCCAGAGGGGGGCGGGCGCCCCCGTGCCGGGGCGGCCGGAGACACTACCCGGACACCGCCCGCAGGGGCACGGGGCCGCACAGGGTGAGGCGGTCCAGGGCCGCGGCGGTCCCCTCGTCGGCGGGGAGGTAGACCACCAGGCGCTGGCCTCCGGCGTCCAGGCTCTCGTAGGACAACCGCAACTCGCCCGCCTCCGGGTGCACCAGGCGTTCGAGGCCGCTGCGCCGGGGCACGGCGGGCGCCGCAGCGAGCCGGTCGGTGAGGGGGGCGGACCAAGTACGCCGGAAAGCGGCAATGAGCTGATCAACGGACCCGATGGCATCCGCGCCGGAGAGGTCTGCTCCTGTTCGGTTGCGATTCGGTGAAGTGCCCGGGACGCACTGGTTCGCTGTCGCTACCGTGTCCGCGATCCCCGCCCCCCGTCCTGGAAGAGGGCCGCCAGTGACCTCGATCGAGCGCACGGCCTACCCGCAGTTCAAGAAGCTGACCTCAGCGCGGATGCTGCACCTGTCCTTCACCCCCAACGCCGACGAGGTCACCTGGGCGGCCGGGCTGACCAACACTCCCGAGGCGCTGTTCGCGGTGGTGCTCGCGCTGAAGTGCTACCAGAAGATGGCGCGCTTCCCCACCCAGAAGGAGATCCCCGCCGAGGTGGTCGACCACGTCCGGCGCTGCCTGGACCTGGATGCCGAGGTCGAACCCGACCACGGGGCGGGGCGCACCACCCGCTGGCACCGCAAACAGATCCGGACCCGCCAGGGCGTGACCAACGATCCGCCGCGGGCCCGCGCGGTCGCCGCCGAGGCGATCCGTGAGGCCGCCCGGTCCAAGAACTACCCGCCCGATTTGATCAACGTCGCGCTGGACCGCCTGGTGGAGGCGTCGCTGGAGCTGCCGGGGTTCACCACCCTGGACGAGATGGCCGCCCACATCCGCTCCGAGGCCAACGCCGAGATCTTCACCCAGGTCAACGACCGGATGGGCGAGGAAGGCCGAGCGCGCCTTCAGGCCCTGGTGGCCGTGGCCGAGGACGGCTACTCGATGTTCAACCGGCTCAAGAAGCCCGCCAAGCGGGCGTCCTGGTCGCGGTTCAAGGCCCAGGTCGCCTACATGGCCGAGGTGGACGAGCTCGGCGACACCCGCGCCTGGCTGGAGGGGATCGCCCCGTCCAAGATCGGCGACTTCGCGGGCGAGGCCGCCGCCCAGGACGCCGACACGCTCTCTCGCTATGACCCCGTCAAGCGCCTGGCCCTGGTGGCGTGCCTGGTGCACACCGCCCGCATGCGCGCCCGGGACGACCTGGCCGAGATGCTGTGCAAACGGGTGGCCTCGAACCAGAAGAAGGCCAAGGAGGAACTGGAGGAGATCCGCGAGCGTCAGCGGGCGGTGAACGAGCACCTGATCGGCACCTACCGCGGTGTCCTGGAGCACCTGGACCCGGACGCTGCGGAGGGCAGCGGGGCGGCCGAGCGGGCCCGCCGGGCCGCGCAGGTGGTGGAGCAGGCGGGCGGGTTCGCCTCCCAGTTCGCCGACATCGAGGAGGTGTCGGCCTTCCACGGCGACAACCACGAGGTGCTGGTGCACCGGTTCTTCAAGAAGGACCGGGCGGTGATGTTCGACCTGGCCGGCCGGTTGGAGCTGAAAGCGACCTCTTCGGATGCCTCGGTGCTGGTGGCGTTGGAGCACGCCCGGGAGTACGCGGTCAAGCGGCGTGACTTCATCCCGCTGCCGCCTCCGGCCGAGCCGGAGGATGCGGAGTCTGGGATCTGCTTCGCCTCGGGCAACTGGCGGCGGGTCGTCACCGACCGGCGCCGGCCGGGCATGGTGGAGCGGCGCCACTTCGAGGCGATGGTGTTCTGCTACCTGGCCGAGGAGTTGCGCACCGGCGACATCGCCGTGGTCGGGTCGAACGAGTACGCCGACTGGTCCGAGCACCTGCTCACCTGGGCCGAGTGCGAGCAGCAGCTGGCCGCGTTCTGCGCCGAGGTCGGCCTGCCCGCCACCGCGGCGGGGTTCGTCGACCACCTCAGGCACCAGCACCTGGACGCTGCCACCGCACTGGAGGCCGGGTACGCCGACAACACCGACCTGTTCATCGACGACGGGGTGCCCCGACTGCGCTCGCGGCGCGGTTCGGCCGCTCCGCAGGCGGTGGAGAAACTCGCCGCGGCGATCGAGGCGCGCCTGCCCGAGCGGTCCCTGCTGCAGATCGTGGCGCGCACCGCCTACTGGCTGGGCTGGCACCACTGCTTCGGCCCTGCCTCCGGGGCCGACCCCAAGATCCGCGACACGTTGGGCCGGTACTCGCTGGCAGTGTTCACCGGCGGCATCAACATCGGCCCGACCGAGGCCGCCCGCCACATCGCCGGGATCACCGCCCGGGAGCTGTCGATGGTGCGCAACCGCCACATCGACCTGACCAAGCTCAACGCCGCGATCGCCGTGGTGGTCAACGCATTCAACGACCTGGACGTGGTACGGGCCTGGGGCGACGGCACCTCGGTGGCCGCCGACGGCACGCAGGTCGCCACCTACGTCGACAACCTGCTCGCCGAGACCTCCATCCGCTACGGCGGGGTGGGCGGGATCGCCTACCACTACGTCTCCGACACCTACGTCGCGTTGTTCTCCCGGTTCATCCCGTGCGGGGTGTGGGAGGCGGTCCACCTGATCGAGGGATTGTTGGAGAACTCCTCCGGCATCAAGCCCTCCACCGTGCACGCCGACACGCAAGGCCAGTCGGCGCCGGTGTTCACCCTGGCCACCCTGTTCGGGTTCGACCTGATGCCCCGCATCCGCAACTTCGCCGACCTCACCTTCTTCCGCGCATCCGACAAGGTGATCTACCCCAGCACCGACGAGCTGTACGGGGAGCGGGGGCGCAACGTCATCGACTTCAAGCTGATCGAGCGGCACTGGCGCGACCTGATGCAGGTCGCCGTCTCCATCAGCCAGGGGCGACTGTCCTCGGCTACCCTGATGCGGCGGCTGCGCTCCAACTCGCGCAAGAACCGCATCTACAAGGTGTTCCGCGAGGTCGGCCGGTCGGTGCGCACCGTGGCCTTGTTGCGCTTCCTGGCCGACCCGGCGCTGCGCTCCCGGATCACCGCGGCCACCAACAAGGTCGAGTCCTACAACGGCTTCTCCCAATGGCTGCGGTTCGGCAACAACGGGGTGCTGGCCGACAACGACCCCGTCGAGCAGGAGAAGCTCATCAAGCTCAACACCCTGCTGGCCAACCTGGTCATCTTCCACAACGCCCTGGACATCGCCGACATCGTCCGCGACCTGGTCGCCGAGGGGTGGACCATCACCGCCGCCGAACTCGCCGGACTCTCCCCCTACATCCGCTTCCACATCACCCGGTTCGGCGCCTACGCCACCGACGTGCTGGGCATCGAACCGGAGGCGTTCGAGGCCGCCCTGGACGAGATCGACTTCACCGTCCTGGACCTGGCCGCTTAGCCGCTCCCTCTACGGCTGTTTCGGAAGGCGGATAGGCGTTGCGCAGACGTTGCATGGTCGCCGTCACGGCGGCACGGACGTCCGTCTCCTGCAACGGGGCGGAGGACAGCGCCGAACTGAACGAGAGACCCTCGATCAGGGCGAACAGCAGGAGCGCCTCGCGGTGCAGCGCCTCCTCGTCGACAACACGGTCGGCCAGCGCTTCGCGCAGCAGCGAGCGGATCAGCTCCTCGGCCGCGAGGGACGTCGCGGCGATGTCGGCAGCGAGCTCCGGGTCCGTGCGCGCCATGACACGGTATTCGACCAGGGCGATGTTCTCCCGGTGCTCCTGTTCGTCGGTCGGCGTGGCGAAGGCGATCACATCCGCGATTCGCGCCACCGGGTCGTCGGACATCCTCGCGTCGCGGCGCGCGGCGCGCTGCATGAGGACGCCCAGCGTGAAGCGCATGACCTCGCGGACGGTGTCGCCGAAGTAGTGCCGGATGCTCCCGATGGCCAGGCCGGTGCGTGCGGAGATCCGGGTGAGGGTCACCGAGCGGATCCCGTGCTCGGCGATCTCGTCGATCACGGCATCGGCGACCTGCTCCCGGCGGGCATCCGGGTCGACTCTCTTAGGCATGGACACCATCCTAGTCATTTTTTGGCATGCATGTGCTACTTTATTTGGCATGAGGATGCTAAATAGGTCCCGTGGCGGTGTTCCCTCCCGTCCCGGCCCCGGACTGGACCAGACGTGAGCGGCTGGCACGACCCCTGGAACGGTGCGGCGCGGAAGAGGCATCACGACGACGGCCGGATCGAAGGCTTCGACGGGCTCGAAGGTCTCGACGGTCTCGACGGGGACGCGGGAGCATGGTCGACGCCCGATCCGGAACCGGGAGCGCCGTTGCCACCGTTTCGCCCCTCCCTCTCGCTGCAGCGCACGCGCTTCGCGATCGACCTTCCCGACGCGTCGACGGCGACGGTCGACGTCGACCACCTGTCGGGGCGGGCGTCGCTCTACAGGGACGACCGGCACGTGCGGACCTCCGACATGCCGGTCCGGTTCCCACTCGGACCGGACGGCATCGAGGTCGCCGCGAGCAGGTACGGCATGCAGCGGATCCACCTGATCAGCGCGGACGGTAGCCAGCGACGCCTCGATCCCGCGCCGGGGACGCCCGAGCACCGGCGCGCTCAGCTCTCCCGGCGGCACCCCGGGGTCGGGCGCGCGCTGGCCGCCAGCGCCGTCATCGTGCTGACGGTCAATCTGATCCTCCTCGCGCCGCAGCTGCTCGAACTGGTCACCCATCTGCCGCTCTGGGCGGATCGCTTCATCCCGTTCGTCTCGCCCGTCGCTCTGCCGACGTGGGCGAACACGGCGCTCACCATCACCGCGGGCCTCGCGGGGACCGAACGAGCACTCACCTTCCGCCACCACCGGCTCCTGGACGCCGAGACCGAAGGGATCGGGAGCTGAGGTCCCCGCACCAGCCGGTCAGGGTCGCTGCCTGATCGAGCATCTCAGCGCACTCGACCAAGAACACCCCGTCAACCGCCGCCGCACCCTCGTACACGACTGCGGCTCGACAAAGGAGAAACGCATGCGATCACGTCCTCCACTCCCGAATCGCTCCCGGCGCCTCACGACCGTGCTCGCCGCGGCCGCCACGCCAGTACTCCTCCTACTCGCCGGCTGCGCGTCCGCCTCTCCCCCACCGGACTCCGGCGCGGATGCGGACCCCGGCGCCTACCTGGAACAAGAGCTCGACTGGGGCGGATGCGAGGACACCGCGACGAACGCGGCGGACACCGAGCTGTTCGCGAACCCGGCACTCGAATGCGCCTCGGTCGAGGTGCCGCTCGACTACGACGAGCCGGACGGGGAGAGGGCGCGGGTCGCGCTCCTGCGCCTGCCCGCCACGGGCGAGGCCGAGGGCTCGTTGCTGATCAACCCGGGAGGCCCCGGAGGCTCCGGCACCACCTTCGTCGCGTCCACCCTGCCGCTGTGGCAGGCCAGCCCCGTCGCCGAGCGTTTCGACATCGTCGGCTTCGACCCGCGCGGGGTCGGGTCGTCTACTCCCGCTCTCGACTGCTACACCGACGAGGAGTACGACGCGGGCGACGCGCTGCGGTTCGGCGCGGTGTACGAGGTCACGAGCGCCGAGCAGGCGGCCGAGATCGCGCAGCGCTGCGCCGACGGCTCCGGCGGCGTCGAGAACCTCGTCAACGCCGGGTCGACGAATGTCGTGCGCGACATGGACCTCATACGCGAGGTGCTCGGCGACGAGAAGCTCACCTACCTCGGCTACAGCTACGGCTCCGAGCTCGGCGCCATGTACGCCGCGACCTACCCGGAGAAGGTCCGTGCGATCGTGCTCGACGGCGCCGTCCCGCCCGACCTGACGGCGAGCGAGTTCCGCATCTCCCAGTTCACCGGCATGCAGGCCCGGTTCGACGACCTCGCCGCGCTCTGCGCCGAATCACCCGGCTGCGTACTCGGTGCCGATCCCGCGGCCGCGAACGATCGCCTGCACGAGATCGTCCAGCCGATCATCGAGACACCAGCGGCGACCTCCGATGGCCGAGCCCTCAACGTCTGGGACGTCTACCTCGCCATCTCCGGCGGCCTGTACTCGGAGGCGAGCTGGACCAACGTCATCTCCGCCCTGACGGCGCTCGAGGCAGGGAACCCCGACGAGATGCTCGCCCTGCGCGACGCCTTCTACGCCCGCACGCCGGACGGCGCCTACGGCCTGGACACCGACACGAACCTCGCCGTGCGCTGCATGGACTGGCCCCGCCTGACGCCGGAGGAACAGACCGCGCTCGCACGCGAGCTCGGGGAGGCCGCGCCGATGTTCGACCTCGACGTGTTCACGGCGGGGAACTACCACAGCGAATGCGAGGCGTGGCCCGCACCGCCCACGAGCGACGAGCCCTGGCTCGCCGATGTCGAAGGCCTCCCCGAGACGCTCGTCGTGTCGGTCACCGGCGACCCCGCGACGCCGCACGAGGGTGGCGTCGCGATGGCTCGAGCTCTCGGCGGAAGCCTGCTCACCGTCGATGGCAAGCAGCACGGCGCCTACCTCCTCGGCGGCAGCGAGTGCGTCGACGACGCGGTCAACGAATATCTCCTCGACCTCGAACCCCCGCCCGCCGACGCCCGTTGCAGCCTGTGACACGCTCGACTCCGGTTGAGGCCTCGGGTCCCCTCGCCCACCGTGTGGGTGCCGGGCTGAACGGACCGAGGGCCGTCGGGACGTGATCGAGGGCGTGGCATGAGGCGATCACCGCGCTGGGGCTCGGTGCCCGGGACGATGTAGGCCTTCGTCGTGGTGTGGGCGGCCGTACGGTGAGCGGTCCCGTCGTCCACCCCGACGAAGGCCGGGTGGCGCTGCGTGTCATGTCAGCGCCGGTGCCGGGGGCCGGTTGTGGGAGGGCAACCTGTCAGCCGAAAGGCTTACCGCCGGCTGCGACTTCGCCGGGGACCCAATGCTCGGCGTGCACGTGGGCGTGGGCGGCGGCATGGTCGCCGTTGATGGTGATGACGTGGCCGGTGACGGAGTGATGCGTGGCGACGAACGGTTCGAAGGAACTGCGGATCGCTGCGACGTAGTCGTCGAGCGGGGTCTGCAGAGGCGGCATCCCGGTGACGGATTCGAAGTGCCTGCGGGGCCGGTGGTGCACTTCGCCCTCTTCCTTCGCGAGGGCGGCCGCGCCAGCAGGTGATTCCGGCCGGCCCTACCGGTCCGGTCGGGGACGCACCCGTTCGGATAACGACCGATTACCGAACACCACCGGCCCGGGGGCGGCCGGTGGTGTTCTCCCAGGACACGGTGTTCATCAACCCGTTCGTTTACCCGTGGGCTTTACCCTGGTTTGTGAACGCGTTTTGCGAACGCCGGGAGGTGGGGATGGCGCTGGTCGGACTGGTGCGGGTCAGCACGAGCAAGCAGGAGACCCGGCGCCAGCACGAGGACCTGGACCCGATCTGCGTCAAGGTGTTCGAGGAGAAGATCAGCGGCAAGCTCAAGATTGCCGATCGGCCCGCGTTGAGGGCGGTCCTGGACTACAGGCGCCCCGGTGACATGCTCACCGTTCAGGAGGCCGACCGGTTGGGCCGTAACCTCCTCGAAGGGCTGATGGTGCTCAACGACCTGTTCGAGCGCGGCGTGGCGGTCAAGATCCTGGACGGCATCGCCGCCGGCGAGCACACCGAGCGCAGCCTGATCCTGGACCTGGCGCTCGCCCTGGCCGAGGACCGCCGCCGCGACATCGTCCGCAAGACCAAGAGTGGCCTGGAATCGGCCGCCCGGGCCGGACGCAGGGGCGGACGCCCCCGGGTGGTAGACGCCGACAAACGCCGCGCGATCCTGGCCCGCCGCGCCGAGGGTCAGTCGTTGCGCGAGATCGCCCGTGGGGTCGGGGTGAACCTGGCCGTCGTGCATGGGGAAGTCAGGGCAGCGGAAAACGACCTTGAACCGCGGTAGCTCAGCTACTCGACGCCCAGCCCATTGCCGCTTTCTGGCGTACTTGGTTCGCCCCCCGGTGAAGGGCGCGCCGCCCACGATCTCCAACTCCTCCACCAGGTGCGCGAGAAAGGGGTCGTCGAGCGCGCTCTCGGACCTGAGCTCGGCGATCCGCTCGTCCGCGACGCCGTCCCAGTCCGGGTACACCTGCCGCGCCCGGTCGTCGGCGAACACGAACCACCACCGGTTCACCGGCTCGCCGTCCTCGTCCAGGAGCCCGACCGGGCCCGCCAGGCGCGCGTACGCGGCCGTGTGCGCGAGGGTCTCACCGACCCTGTTGAACAGCACCGCCGGGGCGGGCTCCAGACGCTCCAGCAGGGACACCATGGTGGGGCGCACCTCGCGCTCGGGCGGCTGCTGCGGGCACAGCGCCCCCACACCGGAGGCGGCCTTGGACAGGTTGCGCAACTGCACCCGATCGCCCACGGACAGGCGCAGCGCGTCGGCCAGGGCCACCAGCACCTGCCCGGACGGGTTGCGGTCGCGCCCCTGCTCCAACCGGGTCAGGTAGTCCACGCTCACCCCCGAGAGCGTGGCCAGTTCGGCCCGCCGCAGACCGGGGGTGCGCCGCCGCGGCCCCGCCGGAAGCCCCACCCGGTCCGGGGGCAGGGCCTCCCGGCGGGCGCGCAGGAACTCTCCCAATGCGTTGTCGTCCATGGGCCGAGTCTAGGATCGGGCGCCCCTGCCGTCCTGGCCCCCTCAGGGCCAGCCTCGCCACGGCCTTCCTCCGCGCCCGCCTCCTCTCCACACTGGCCCCATGACCTTCACACCGGACGAAACCGCCCACCCGCACGGTCGGCCCGCGGCGAGCAGGCCGCACCCGGCGGCGGACCGGCCCGCCCGCACCGGGGGCGCCGCACGCGCGACCAGGGGAGCCGCCTGATGCGCTACCGGCTCCTGGGCCCCTCCGGCCTGCGCGTCTCCCAGCTCTTCCTCGGAGCGATGACCTTCTCCGGGCCCGAGGAGGCGCGCCGCATGGTCGACCTCTACCAGGACGCGGGCGGCAACGTCATCGACACCGCCTCCGCCTACCGCGACAGCGAGGAGGTCGTGGGCGGACTCCTGCGGGGGCGCCGCGACCGGTTCGTGCTCGCCACCAAGTACGCCATGCCCCGGGACCCCACCGACCCCAACACCGGCGGCACCCACCGCAAGAACCTCGCCCTCTCCCTCGACCGGAGCCTGCGACGGCTGCGCACCGACTACATCGACCTCTTGTGGGTGCACACCTGGGACGAGTACACCCCCGTGGAGGAGACCATGCGCGCCCTGGACGAGGCGGTGCGCGCGGGAAAGGTCCTGTACGTGGGGGCCTCCAACCTTCCTGCGTGGCTCGTCGCCCAGGCCAACACCCTGGCCCTGTGGCGGGACTGGTCCCCGTTCGTGGGCGTGCAGGTGCCCTACAGCCTCCTGCGGCGCGACGTCGAACGCGAACTGCTGCCCATGTCCGAGGCCCTGGGGCTGAGCGCGGCCACCTACGGCGGCCTGGCCGCCGGGGTGCTCTCGGGCAGGTTCACCGGCCCCGGCGCCCAGGCCTCCAGCCGCCGGGTCGACGCCGCCGCCCTCTCCCCGCACGAGCACGGGGCCGCACGCGCCGTACGCGAGGTGGCCGGGGAGGTGGGGGCGAGCCCGGCCCAGGTCGCGATCGCCTGGACCCTGGCCCGCTCGCACACCGTCCACCCGATCATCGGCGCCGGCACCGCCGACCAGCTCCGGGACAACCTGGGCGCGGTCCGGGTGGACCTGCCCGAGCAGGCGGTGCGCCGCCTGGACGCGGTGGCCGGGTTCGACCCCGGATATCCGGGTCCCGAGGACAGGGGCGCGCGCTCGTGGCTGAACGGCGACAGCGAGGTGGTCCCGCCGTCCAGGAGCGGGGCGCCGCTGCCCTAGGCGTACCGACCACGGAGGTCGGTGACACCCGCCCCGCCCGGCACGGGCGAAGAGGGCCTCCGGCACCGGTGTGGACGGCGACGTCCACCACCGGACCGCACGCCCGGGCCTCCGCTTCCACGCCCCTCACCTCCTGGCCGGGGCGTGGAAGCGGGCCAGGTCCACGGGCCAGGCGTCGGCGTACCCGACCCCGCGCTCGGGCGGCAGCCGCCGACCGGTGAGGGCGTCGGTGCGGGCGACCGCGGCGACGCCCCGCGCGTCCAGCGGGTGGAGCCCTCCCCCGTCGAGCCGCCACCCGCACACGCTCTTGAGGGGGACGGCGCGGCCGTCGGGCAGGGTGTGGGAGGTGCGGTCGGTGAAGGTGCGCAGCACGGCCGTCCCGGGGACGCCGTCCAGGAGGGCCGCGCCCAGGGCGTCGACCACCTCGGGGTGCTCGACGCTGAGCACGCCCAGACGGCGCCGCAGGCAGGTGTAGGCGGAGGAGGTGGTGAGGAGGGTGAGGATGTGCAGGTCGCCGGGGGCGCCGTCCAGGAGCGGGTCGAGGAGGGCCCGGACCTTGTGGGAGTCCATACCTACGGAGTATGCGGGGTCGCAGGCGGCCGGAACCGGTTGTCCACAGACCCGGTTCCGGCCCTTCTCGCCCCGATCCGGGCTCAGTGCCCCTGGGAGACGTCCAGTGACCTGGGCGTGAGCACGAACACGGCCACCGCGGCGGCCAGCAGCGCGAGGCCGCCCGCCAGGCTGATCTGTGTCAGCGACTCGCTGAAGGCCGACCGGGCCAGCGCGGCGAGCTCGGCGGAGCCGGTCTCGGCGGCGATGTCGAGGGCTCCCCCGAGCGACTCCTGGGCGGCGAGCACCGTCTGCTCGCCCAGGCCGGTGCCGGTGAGGAGCCCCACGGGCAGCTCCGCCCGGTAGACCGCCGCGGCGGCACTGCCCAGGACGGCCACCCCCAGGACGTTGCCCAGGTCGTAGGAGGTCTCCTCGATGGCGGCGGCGTTGCCCGCCTTCGCCTGCGGGGTGCTGGACATGATGACCGCCGAGGCGATCGCCAGGGAGCCCGAACCCGTGCCGAGCAGGACGAGGGCGACCATGACCACCGGGTAGGACAGCGGCCCCGGCAGGGCGAACATCAGAACGAACCCCAGCGCGGCCACGAACAGCCCGCCCGCCAGCACGGTGCGGCTCCCCAGGCGCCGGGCCAGCGCCGGCGCCAGGGGCGAGGCCACCGCGGCTCCCAGCGCCATCGGCAGCAGCCGCACCCCCGCCTGCAGCGGCGAGTGCCCCTCCACGAGCTGGAGCCACTGGGCGACCAGGAGCAGCATCGCCGCCATGGCGAACATGGAGGCCAGTGCGGCCACGGTCCCCGCGGTGAAGGCCGGGGAGGAGAACAGACGCACCTCCAGCAGCGGGTCCGGGCGCCTGAGGCAGCGCACCACGAACCAGCCCAGCACCAGCGCGCCCAGGGAGAACGCCAGCAGCGCCGAGGGGTCCAGCACCCCGGCCTTGCTGAACTGCTTGATGCCCCACACCAGCGCGACCATGCCCACGATCGACAGCACGGTCGCCACCATGTCCCAGCTGCCCGGGTGCGGGTCGCGGGCCTCAGGCAGCAGGAGCATCCCCGCCAGGAGGCCCGCGGCCATGAACGGCACGTTGACCAGGAACGCCGCGTGCCAGGAGAAGTGCTCCAGCAGCAGCCCGCTCACGATGGGGCCCACCGCCGCGCCCAGCGACGCGATGGCCGCCCAGATCCCCAGCGCGGTGGCGCGCTCGCGGGGGTCGGGGAACACGGTGCGGATCATCGACAGGGTGGTGGGCATGATCATCGCCCCGCCCACGCCCAGCAGGACGCGCACCGCGATCACGGTGCCGGGGCTGTCGGCCGCCAGCACCGCGAGCGAGGCGCCGCCGAAGACCGCGAAGCCGGCCAGCAGCATCCTCTTGCGGCCCCACCGGTCGCTCAGGGCGCTCATCGTCACCAGGAGCCCGGCCAGCACCAGGGAGTAGGCGTCCACGATCCACAGCTGCTGGCCGGAGGTGGGCCTCAGGTCGGCCGAGAGCGCAGGCAGGGCGACGTTGAGGATGGTCATGTCCATGACCACCACGAGGAGGCTGCCGGAGAGCACCATCAGCGCGGCCCAGCGCCGGGCGGCCGACATCGGCCCCTTCCCGGTGGTGGCGGTCGGGGAGGGATCGGTTCCCATCAGAGCTCCGTGTCGGTGGTGGCGGCCCGGCCCATCAGGGCGGTGACCGCGAAGGCGAGTTCGTCCGGGTCCAGGGGGTCGTCGTGCGTCAGGGCGTGCAGCATCGCCCCGTCCACGTACAGGGCCAGCGCCCGCGCGGCCCGGGGAGTGGTGTGCTCGGCCAGGACCCGCACCAGGCCCTCGAACCAGCGCAGTGTCAGCGGGCGCAGGTCCGGCCGGTGCACTCCGGCCAGGTACAGCTCGGCGTCGGCCCGCACCCGGGGGCCCTGGCGCAGGTAGTCGTGCAGGAGCGCGGCCACGGCGGCCGGGTCGCCCCGGTCGCGGGCGATCTGCCCGGCGAGCTCGCGCAGGGCCTCGTCGGTGTCCTGGGCCAGGTGCTCCAGGGCCGCTGTGCTCAGGTCGTCCAGCGTGGCGAAGTAGTAGGTGGTGGCGCCCAGCGGCACACGGGCGCGCGCGGCGACGCCGCGGTGGGTGAGGCCGGAGACGCCGCTCTCGGCGATCAGCGCGGCGGCGGCCTCGACGATGCTCCGGCGGCGCCCCTGGGGGTCGCGTCGGGCGCTCACCGCCGCTCCGCCCCGGGCGCGCGGCCGTTCCTGCGGCGCATACGTGTCCCTCCTGCTCCGGACAAGGTTTAGTACATCTGTACATGTACGAGAGTACTGGAAACCCGCGCACCCCCCGGGCCCCGCGGCGGAGGTGATCCCGGCCACTCCGGCGCCCTGGCGCCCCGGCCGGGACGCGTCACCGTGCGCAGTATCCCCGGCTCCCAGGGCCGCAGGGGCGCGCCAGGGGCTGCCGATCTTCCATCTCCTACTCTAATACTCCCCAAAGCTCCCTTTATTGGTTCGACTTTAGGGAAGTTTGGTTTACTTTGGTGGCACATGTTCGTCTGTGTCGACCGGGCCCCGCCCGACGGACACGGGCGGCCGATCCGGAGAGGACCGCTCGACCCATGAGTGCGATCTACAAGACCGAAGCGGGGGAACGGGAACTGCGCCGCCTCTACCAGGAGGACCTGCGCACCTGGCCTGTTCCCGCCGACCACCTGCGGGTGCCCACCCGCGAGGGCGAGACCTTCGTGCTCGCCTCGGGCCCCGCGAACGCGCCCCCCGTGGTCCTGCTGCACGGATCGGGGGCCAACGCGACGATGTGGCGCCAGGACGCGGCCGCCTGGGCACGGCACTTCCGCACCTACGCCGTGGACCTGGTGGGCGAACCCGGCCTGAGCGCCCCCTCCCGCCCGCCCCTGTCCTCGGGCGCCCACCGGCTCTGGCTCGACGACGTGCTGCAGGGGCTGGGGCTCGGCGACACGGCCCTGGTCGGCACCTCCCTGGGCGGCTGGATGGCACTGGACTACGCCGCCCACCGCCCCGACCGGGTACGCCGCCTGGCACTGCTGTGCCCCGGGGGCGTGGGCGCCCAGAAGGTGGGATGGCTGTTCGCGACCCTGCTGCTGCGCCCCCTCGGGCGCTGGGGCCGGCGCCGCTCGGTGCTGGTGGCCACCGGCCTGGACGCGCTCTCGGCCGGACCCGCCCTGGACCGGGTCAGCCTGACCTTCGAGCAGTTCCGGCCGCGCACGGAGCGGCTCCCGGTCTTCTCCGACGACACCCTGCGCCGCCTGACCATGCCGGTGCAGGTGAGCGTGGGCGAGCGGGACGCGATGTTCGACTCCGCCGGCACCGCGAGCCGCGTGCGAAGGTGCGTGCCGCACGCCTCCGTGCACGTCCTGCCCGGGGTCGGGCACGCGATCCTGGACCGGTCCGGGGCCGTCCTGGAGTTCCTCCGCGCCTGACCCGGGCGGGCCCGACCCGGGGCGGACGCCCGGGCCGGGCCGCACAGGACCCCGGCCACAGCCGGCCGGGGACCGGACCCGCCGGCCCGCGTGAAGAGGCGGGCAGGCGGCTACCGGAGCTCCCGCCCCGCAACGCGGAACCCGGGGTCAGGCACGGCGTGCCGCCCACACGGTGCGTTCGGTGCGCACCGCCAGGTCCTCCCGGTGCAGGATGCCGTGCGGGCTCTCGGCGTCCAGGAGCCGGTCGAGCGCGGCGAGGTCCTCCGGGGAGAGCTCGGCGGCCACGGAGGTGCGGATGCGCTGCAGTCCGCCGAGCGCGTAGCGGCCGACCGCCTCGCTGCGGGAGCCCGCGACGTCCACGGAGACCGTGCGTTCGCCCTCGACCGTGAAACCGGCGGCGGCCAGCATCGGACCCCAGTCCGCACCGCGGTGGGGCAGGTGCTCGGCGTGCAAGCGGTCGGCCACGGCATGGCAGCGCTCCTCCAGGCCGGGCCGCTCCTGCGGAGCGCCCTCGGGCAGGAAGCGGGGGAAGCCGGCCAGTTCGACGAGGGCGAACAGGCCGCCGGGCGCGAGCGCGCCACGGACGTTGCGCAGGGCGCGGTCGGGGTCGGCCAGATGGTGCATCGAGGCCGACGCCCACACCAGGTCCGGTGAGCCGAGGCCGGGCCACCCGGGTGCGTCCAGGTCGGCCTGCACGGTGCGCACGCGCTCCCCGACGCCGCGGGCAGAGGCCTTGGCGCGCAGCCGCTGCAGGTGCCCGGCGGAGGTGTCGACGGCCGTGACGTGCGCGTCGGGGAAGCGCTCCAGGAGGGCGAAGGTGCCCGCGCCCGTGCCGCAGCCCAGGTCCACGATCCGGCGCGGGACGGTCTCCAGCGGCAGCCACGCGGTGATCGAGGCCATGTGTTCGGCGAGGACCTCGGCGTCCAGGTCGAGGATCTCCGCCTGGACCTCGGAGTCGTGCTCCCGGTGGTGCTCGTGCCGGGTGCCGTGGTGGGAAGTGTGCGAATGCGCTTCGTTCATGCCTTCACCGTAGGACGGTCATGCCTCTGGGGCGCGGTTCCTTCCCCGTTGCGCAAGACGATGGTCGGATGCGCTGCCCGAGGCGCAAGACGCGGGGCTGGGAAGACCGGTACGGGAGGGTGGCCTCAGGCCGCACCGGCCCACCGGTCGTCGGTGGGCGCCTGCGACACCCACCGCTCCGCCCGCCCTACCGGTCAGGGCGAGGCGGGCGGTGTCCAGGCCGACGTGCCCCGTCAGCCCGGCCACCGGACCGCGTCGGCCGGTTCGGCGGCCGACTCGCCGCCGTCGGCGGGGCCGCTCCCGCCGATCCGGTCGCGTCCCCGGGCCGGTGCGCTCACCCGTCGGCGCCCCGGATCTCGGGGGCGGCGCCCTCGCGCTGGTGGCCGCGGCGGGCGTCGCGGTCGAAGATGCCCAGGATCTCGCAGGGGCCGCCCTCGGCGCCGATCGCGTGGGGCATCATCGTGGGGAACTCGGCTGCCTGGTTCGCCTCGACGCGGAACCGGCGGTGGCCGAGCATGAGTGTCGCGGTCCCGGACAGGACGACGAGCCATTCGCGTCCGGGGTGGGCGCGCATGCGCGCGGGGTTGTCGGGCGGCGGTTCGGTCATGCGCTGGCGCACCACGCTCATGCCGGGGTCCCCCTTGACGGGCCAGCGCATCAGGCCGTGGGCGGCGTCGATCATCGGGCTGGTGACGATGTCGTCGGCGGCGGTCTCCACGAGCTGGTCCAGCGTGGTGTCCAGGGCCCGGGCGAGGGTGACCAGCTGGTCCAGGGCCAGGCGGCGCCTGCCGTTCTCGATGCGGCTCAGCGAGGACTGGCTCAGGTGGGCACGGGTGGCCAGTTCGGCCAGGGACCACCCCTGCGCCACCCGCAGGGCACGGATGCGTTTGCGTACGAGGCTGTCCAGCTCCCCGTCTTCTTGCGTCATGAGCAACAGCGTATGCCTCCGGTGCGCCCCGGGGCCGTCGCCGTGGGGGCGCGAAGGACCACGTGACAGGGAAGCGGAGGTCGCCGGTGGATATTCGGTTCGGAGCCGGTGTCCGGTAGCCGAGGGCTGCGGCGGTCGAGGTTGCGATGGCGGCAGCCGCGGACGAGGAGGCCGTTCAGAGAACAGTGTCGCCTCCATCGCCCGCCTGCTCGGGGTATCGCGCTCCACGATCCACAAGAACGTCCCGGAGCGCTCCGGCGGTCGCACCGCCCTGGCCGCGGGGAAGGATCCGGGCGCGCTGAGGAGCGTGCGCCGCCGGAGGAGTTCGTGCCTCACAGCGGTTGCGCGCGGCCGCCTGGATCAGGACGGCCAGTGGCGTTGGCGAACCCCCGGGTCACGGCTTATCGCCACTGGCCGTCCGGTTGCTGCTCAAGCCCCGTGACGGCCTGAGGTGGACCCGCGCGAGCTCTCCTCAGACTGACGGTTGCCGGTCGAGCAGCGCGACGGGGTCGGCGCTGTAGGCGACCATCCAGCTGGGGTCGATGCGATACCACACGTTCTCGTCCCAGAACGGGTCGTCATCGTCGCCGTCGTAGTGGTTGACGAGGTAGTCACGGACGCTCGGCCACGTCGGGTCGCTGCTCCTGCCCTCGGGGTTCAGCGGAACGGCGTGTCCATGCGTGAAAACGCCGAGCTGCTCGCCGCGCATGAAGGTCGCGCTGATGCCGGGCCGCGCCGCGAGGTGACGGGCTTTGGCGGCCTGGCGGTGGGTGCCGACGATCCAACGGCCGTGCAGGAGGTGCCCGTCGACGCCGCTGATGCGCGGCTCACCGCGCCGGGTGACTGTGGCGATGGCCAGGGTGCACATGCCTTGGCAGACTCGGACGACCTGCTCGGCGTCCAAGGTGCTTTCACCTGGCCGGATGATCGATTTGAGGTGGCTGCTGGAGCCGGCCAAGGACGTGTCGAGCAGGACTTGGAGGCTGTGGAGCTCGTCGGGAGTTTCGAACATTGGGCCAGTCAATCGGATCCCACCGACAGTGTCGGCTCAGTGCGCGGCCGCCCCAGGCTCCCCGCGCAGGAGCGGCTGGTGACACGTTCGTCAACGGCCCCCTGGAAGAACGTGTCGTCGGCGCCGTCCCGGTTCTCCACCCCCTCCGGCCCGCCGTGGATCTCCCTGCGCAGGGCCTCGTCGGCCAGGTGGCCGCAGGCGAAGACGGTGCGCACCGCCCGGACCGACTCCTCCAGGAGGGGGTTCTCGGTGCCGCCGCCCTGGGCCCCGGGCCCCCACGATGGGCGCGCCCTGGGAGGGCCGTTCCCGCCCTTCCTTAATAACGTTTCGTTTGTAACGTAACTCAACAACAAAAACCCCTGGAGCACACGAAACGAATCCCCGGGGACCCCCGAATCCTCACCCCCGATAAGTGAACCTTATCGGCGGTTACCCCCATGGGGGTGGCCGAGGCCCCCAGTGGCCCCCTCCAGGGCCCCGCAACGTAATTCAGGGCAGGTCAGGGGGCATCGAGAACGCGATGGGTACACCAAACCGTGAATCCACTGGCTGCTGTCGCATCGCCGGGCGCGGGGCCTTCTCTCAGCCGCGGGGACCGGTGAGCCCCGGATCGCCCCCTTGCGGGCCGCGGTGCGGTGAGCCGCCGGACGTGCCCCCGGAGCCCGTGGCCCTGGAATGTTCGCGACGAAGACCGGGAGGCCCAACCGTGTCGCACGGCCTCCGGAAGGCGACCTGCGGTGACCTCGCCGGGCACAACGGCCAGGCTCACCCCGACCCCCCGGGGCGATCTCGCGCAGCGGCGGGCCAGGATCGTGCGGCGCCTGTCGGCCGGTCCCGAGACAGGGCTCCCGCCCTGCCGGCCTCAGATGAGGCCGCGTTCCCAGCAGATGCGGACGGCTTGCGCGCGGTCGGCGGCTTCCAGCTTCGAGTACGTGTGGAGGAGGTGGGTTTTGACGGTGGACTCGCTGATTCTCAGGCGGGTTGCGATCGCTCTGTTGGTGAGGCCGTCGGCGACGAGGCGCAGTACGTCGATTTCTCTGGTGCTGAGCTCGGTCTCCGCTTCGCGTCCGAGGAGGGCAGCGAGCGCTGCGGGTGCCAGCACCGGCCGGCCAACGGCCAGGTCGCGCACGGCGCGGACCAGTTCGGCGCGCGATGCATCCTTGAGCAGGTATCCGTCCGCGCCGGCGTTGAGGGCGCTGCGGATGTCGCGATCGGTGTCGTAGGTCGTGAGGACCAGCGCTCGTGGTCGGCCGTGGGTTCTGTTCTTGACGAGTTCCCGGATCGCGGGGACACCGTCGCCGTCCGGCATGCGCAGGTCCATGAGGACGACGTCTGGTTCGGTGTCGGCGATGACAACCAGGCCTCGGGGGCCGCTGTCCGCCTCGCCGACCACATCGATGCCGGGCTCGTCGGCGAAGACTCCGGCCAGGCCGTGTCTGACGATCGGATGGTCGTCGACGATGACGATGCGGACGGCGCTCACCGTGGCACCTTGGCTGCGATCGTGGTGCCGTGGCCGGGTTCGGATTCGACGATCAGATGGCCGCCGACTTCGGCGAGTCGCTCCTTCATTCCTGCGAGTCCTCTCCCTCGAACTATCGTGTTGGGGTCGAATCCGACGCCGTCGTCTGCGACGTCCAGCAGCAGGGTGCCGGGTAGCCAGCTCAGCGTCACGGTGACCGACGAGGCCCGGGCATGGCGCGCGACATTGGCCAACGACTCCTGCGCGACTCGTAGCACCACGTCGTCGCCGTCGCCGGCGACCGGGGCGCCGACGACGACGAGTTCGGCCGGCGTTTCCTGAGACGCGGCCCAGCGTTCGACGAGGCCGCGGAGCGCGCTGGTGAGGTCGTCCTTGGCCAGTTGGTGTGGAGCCAGGGCGCGCACGGCCCGGCGTGCCTCGGAGAGGCAGTCCCTTGCTGCGTGCTCCGCCCGTTCGATCCCCGGTCGTGCGTTCTGCCCGAGATCGCCGGGGAGCGTCTCGAGCTGGCGGATCACTCCTACGAGGCCCTGGGCCACTGTGTCGTGGATCTCGCGCGACAGCCGGGCGCGTTCCTGAGCGACGCCGGCGGAGCGGGCTTGTTCGAGCAGTTGCCCGTGAAGGGCGAGGTTCTCCCGGTGAGCTTCGGCGAGTTCGGCGGCGACGCGCTCTCGTTCGTCCGCGTGTTCCTCTCGCAACTGCGCGAACCATGTCATCGCGCCGGCGAGGCCGACGTTGACCAGGAGCAGGGTGACGAAGACGAGCGGGCTGGTCGTCACGCCTGCGACAGCGCCCACCTGGCCGAAGGCGCACAGCAAAGCCGTACCGATGATTCCTCCGACGACGACACGTCGAGGCAGGAAACGCTCGACGTCGAGGAAGCCGAGAAAGGCGTAGACGCACAGAAACGGGTTGAGGGTGACCCCCGCCAGCAGGGTGAGGCCGTGCACGAGGTAGAGGGCCGTCGCCAGGCGGCTGCCCTCGTGCGCCCTCTGATACACCAGTTCCATACAGACGCGGAGCACGAGCAGCACGACGATCGGTGACACGACCCGCAGCGGAGCCGGCTCCGCTCGCTCACTGAGAAGAAGAGGCAGGTCTCCGCCGATTCCCAGGCTGATCGCGAGCACGAGGGAGAGCGCGGCGACCGACAACACGATCCACAGCGCGGAGGCTCCCACCGGGCCGGCAGATGTCGGCGCCGGGCCCCGCCCCGATCCGTTTTGTCTTGGCACCACTCGATTGTCGCCGTCCCGAACGACGATCCGCCAGCGTCTCCGCTCCACCGATCGGTGGATATCCGGCTGGCCCGATGATCGATGTGCCCGCACGGCGCGATCCGTAGCGTCGCCGGCATGACGACCTCCTCCAAGGAACCGGTCCCTGTCCGCGCGGCGGAGCCCGCCGGCCGCCCGCAACGGATACACGGACTGGATGCGCTTCGTGGCGGTGCCTTGCTGCTGGGCATCGTGTTGCACGCATTCGTGCCGTTCATCGCGACCCAGCCCTGGTTCTTCCACGATCGACACACGTCGGTGGGACTCGCCGAGACGAACTTCGTCATTCATTCGTTCAGGATGGTGCTGTTCATGACGCTGGCCGGTTACTTCGGGGCTCTGATGCTCGACCGGCGTGGCGCCCAGCGGTACGTGGGTGATCGAGCCAAGCGCGTCCTGCTGCCCATGTTCGCGTTCTGGCCGGTCGCGGTGTTTCCGCTCGGCCTGCTGGCGCTCATGTTCGCGAGCACTCATCCCGGCACGGCGCAGCCCGAGGTGACCGACCCGCTGGTCATGTTCAGTCCCGGTCAGCTCTGGTTCCTCCTCGTGCTCATGGAATGCATCGTGATCACCGTGGCAGTGCGCGCTCTGCTCATCCGGTTCATCGGGAGGGAACGGGCGTCGGCGTTCTCCGAGCGGATGGCGACGCTGTTCTCGTCGCGCGCCGGCGTCCTCGTGGCATCCGTGCCCTACATCGTCGCCGTGTTGATCCAGGGGGAGCCGATGGCGGGCATCATCGAGCCCGCAACGATCATTCCCGAGGTCGCCCCACTCGTCGGATACCTCGGCGCCTTCGCGGTCGGCTGGGCCCTGCGTCGTCGCTCCGACGCACTGGCCAGAATCAGCAGGGACTGGGCCGCGTATCTCACCGTCGGGGCGGTCAGCCTGTCGATCATGCTGATCGCCCAAGGGCAGGTTCCGCTACCCATAGGCGCGGCGTTGGTCGCCCTCGGCGGATGGTGCGTGACCTACGGTCTGGTCGGCGTGTGCGTGCGCTTCCTCACCCGCCCCCGCCCGACGATCCGGTACCTGGCCGACGCCTCTTACTGGATGTACCTGATGCACCTGCCGATCGTGGTCGCCATCGGGATGAGCCTTGCGGACCTGAGCCTCCCGGTCGCGGTCAAACTGTTGATCACCCTGATCGGTTCCAGCGCGGTGCTGCTCCTCACGTACCAGCTAGCCGTCCGCTGCACACCGCTCGGCGCCTGGCTGAACGGACACCGACACCCGTGGAAGAGCGCCGAACGAAACGGACACCGACACCCGTGGAAGAGCGCCGAACGAAGGGCGTGAACGCCGCTCGGCCGCTCCCGCGTTGTCGGGGTCCCAGTAGTTTGCGCGGAGAGTCCAACGCTTGGCCCCCGGTCCGCCACAGCTTGCTCTGCGTCGGTCAGGAGCCTGGCACCAGGCGCCAAGCAACCCGCGAGTCACCTGTTCGGGCCTCGTGGCCGGTGTCGTACTCCTGGAAACAGGTGTTTCCGGAAGCAGACCTTCAGCGCGGAGGCCGCAGGGCCGACCTGTCAGCGCTGGTCGGCGGCCGACGAGTCGGTGCGCGGCCGGGCCTTGAGGACGTGGCGAGCGGCCTTGGACGCCTCGGCTGGAAAGCGGTTCCTCACATACGTCCACCGGGTGGCCAGAGCGCCTTTGACCACCTGGGCGCGGCTGTTCTTCTTGGCGCCGGGGCCGAAGAGGGCGCCGGCGCCGTGGTGTCCCTGGCCTGTGGTTCTCTCCGGGCCGGGGAACCGGGCTGGGGCGGCGTGGCTTTCTCGGACCGCTGCTCCTCGCAACACGCGGGCGCACGGGGGGCGCCCGCTGTCGGACCCCTGCGGCACAATGCGGCCCATGAACCCGTCAGCCGCACCAGCCCACCACGCCCTGAACTACGTGGAACTCACCGTCACCGACCTGCAGGAGGCCAAACAGTTCTACTCCGAGGCGTTCGGGTGGCGCTTCAACGACTACGGCCCCCTGTACGCGGGCATCCGGGGGCCGGGCGAGGAGGACCACGAGGTCGGCGGCCTCACCCCCCAGGGCCGGGTACAGCCCGGAGGCCCCTTCGTGCTGCTCTTCTCCCAGGACCTGGACCGGTCGGTGGAGGCGGTCACCCGCGCCGGGGGACGCATCGTCGAAGCCCCCTACGCCTTCCCGGGCGGGCGCCGCTTCCGCTTCGCCGACCCCAGCGGCAACGAACTGGGGGTATGGGCGCACTCCTAGGCCCACCGCCGGGGCGGGGCCCGCACACCGCGCGGACCCCGCCCCGCCCGCCCACCGCACCCCTCGGGCGTGGGAATCCCGCCCACCGGCCCGGCCCCTCCTCCGCACCCCGGGTGCGGCGGCGCCCCGCACCCCCGGGAGGATCCCCTCCCGGGGGTGCGTCCGCCCTACCGGGCCAGCAGGGCGCGCAGCGCCTTGACGACCTCCGCCGGGTCCTCCTCCGCCATGAAGTGGCCGCAGGAGACCGTGGCGTGGTGCAGGTCCCGCGCCCACTCCTTCCACCGGGACAGGGCGTCGAAGCCGAGCTCGGACCCCCAGTCCTGCTGGAGCACCGTCACGGGCATCGACAACGTCCGCCCCGCCGCCCGGTCGGCCTCGTCGTCGGCCACGTCCACCCCGGCCGAGGCCCGGTAGTCGGCGACGATGGAGGGCACCGCCTCCCGGCTCGCCCGCAGGTAGGCGGCGCGCACCGGCGCCGGGATCGCCTCGGGGTCGCGCGCCCACACGTCCAGGAAGTGGCCGAAGAACACGTCGGGCTCCGCGCCGATCAACGCCTCCGGCAGACCCGGCCGCTGCGCCATCAGGTACAGGTGGAAGCCCACCGACGCCGACACCCCGTGCATCACGTCCCACATGTCCAGGGTCGGCAGCACGTCCAGCGACGCCAGGTGGGTGACGGCGCCGGGGTGGTCCAGGCCCGCGCGGATCGCGACCAGCGCGCCGCGGTCGTGGCCCGCCAGCGCGAACCGGTCGTGGCCCAGGGCCGCGGCCAGGGCGACCACGTCCGCGGCCATGGTCCGCTTGGCGTAGGCGCGCCCGTCGGCGTCGGCGGGCTTGTCGCTGTCACCGTAGCCGCGCAGGTCCGGGCAGATGACGGTGTGGTCGGCGGCCAGGTCCGCCGCCACGTGGCGCCACATCAGGTGCGTCTGCGGAAACCCGTGCAGCAGCACCAGGGGGCTGCCCGAGCCCCCCACCGCGGCGTTGAGCGCCACCCCCTCGGCCACGGGCACACGCTGGTAGTCGAATCCGCTGATCCTCGGTTCCACGGTTACCTCCACTGGTTCGGTTCTCGGACCAGAGCATGCCGGGCGCGGATGAGCGGGCGATGAGCGCCCGCTGAGCGCCCCCGCCTGCGAGGACCGGCCCACGGCCCCGCGCCCGCTACCGTGGAGGACATGACGGGGGAACACGAGGACACGGCCGCGGAGCTGCGCGTCCTGGGCCCCTTGGAGGCCCGCCGCGCCCAAGGGCCGCTCCCCCTGCCCGGCCCCCGCCACCGGGCCGTCCTGGCACGGCTGATCCTGGCCCGGGGCCGCACCGTCCCCGTGGACCTGCTCGTGGAGGACCTGTGGGAACACCCCCGCGAGGGCTCGGTGGCCGCGGTCCGCACCTTCGTCTCCGCGCTGCGCCGCTCCCTGGAACCCGACCGGGCCCCGCGCCGGCCCGCCCGCCTGCTCGTGACCGCCCCGCCCGGCTACGCCCTGCGCACCGGCCCCGAGGGCGTCGACGCCTGGAGGTTCGAGGCCGCCCTGACCCGCGCCGGCGCCCACATGGACACCGGGGAGCCGGGCCCCGCACTGGCCGCACTGGACCGGGCGCTGGCCCTGTGGCGCGGCCCCGCCTACGCCGAGTTCACCGCCTACCCGTGGGCGCACCAGGAGGCCGACCGCCTCGAAGGGCTGCGGCTCCTGGCCGTGGAACAGCGCGCCCGCGCCCTGCTGGACCTGGGCCGCGCCGAGCAGGCCGCCGCCGACCTGCACCCCCACACCGCCGCCCACCCCCTGCGCGAGAACGCCTGGCACCTGCTGGCCCTGGCCCTGTACCGGTGCGGGCGCCAGGGGGAGGCCCTGCACGCCCTGCGCCGCGCCCGCCGCACCCTGGCCGACGAACTCGGCGTGGACCCCGGCCCCGACCTGCGCCGCCTCGAAGCCGACATCCTCGACCACGCACCCCGCCTGACTCCCCCCACCCCCACCCCCACCCCCGTGGCCGCGGCCCCGGACCTGCCCGGCCGCCCCCAGCCCGCCGACCACCCCTTCGTGGGCCGCGCCCACGAACTGGACCTGCTCGAACAGGCCGCCGCCACCGCCACCGCACACGCCCGCACCACGACCGCCCTGGTCTCCGGCGACGCCGGGGCGGGCAAGAGCGCCCTGGCCCGCGAACTCACCCGGCGCCTGGCACACCGCGGCTGGCGCACCGCCTGGGGGCGCAGCCCCGAACACGACGGGGCCCCGCCCACCTGGCCCTGGACCCAGATCACCACCGCCCTGACCGGCACCGACACCCCCCACCCCGCGGAAACACCCCACCCCGCCCCGGGCGACCCCGCCGCCGCACGCTTCCACACCCTGACCCGCACCACCGACCTCCTGACCCGCACCACCGGCCAGGGCCCCCTCCTGCTCGTCCTGGAGGACCTGCACCGCGCCGCACAGGAAACCCTGGAACTGCTCACCGCCCTGGTCGCCGAACACATCCCCGGCCCCCTGCTCATCGTGGGCACCCACCGCACCGGGGAGATCTCCCCGCCCCTGGCCGCGGCCCTGGCCCGCCTGGCCCCCCACGAACCCGTCCGCGTCTACCTGGGCGGACTCCCCCAGGACACCACCGGCGAACTCCTGCGCACCGTCCTGGACCACGACGTGGACACCCCCACCCTGCGCACCATCCACCGGCGCAGCGGCGGCAACCCCTTCTTCGCCCGCGAACTCGCCCGCCTGCTGCGCACCGACGGCCCGAGCGCCCTGGCCACCGTCCCCGCCGGCGTACGCGACGTCATCCGCCACCGCCTGACCGCCCTGCCCCCGCCCGCACAGCGCCTCCTGCACCAGGCCGCCGTCATCGGCCACGACATCGACCCCGACGTCCTAGCCGCCCTGGCCCCGGACCAGGACACCCACCTGGACGCCCTGGACGCCGCCCTGGACGCCGGCTTCCTCACCCAGCAGGACACACCGCTGCGCTTCTCCCACGTCCTGGTGCGCGACACCCTCTACGACTCCCTGTCCCACCCCCGCCGGGCCCGCTGGCACACCGCCGCCGCCGAGGCGATCACCGCCCTGCACCCGGACCGGCCCGGCGCCGACGCCGCCCTGGCCCACCACTACGCCCGCGCCGACACCCCCGCCACCGCCGCCCTGGCCGCGCACCACGCCCGCGCCGCCGCCCTGCAGGCCGAACACCGCTTCGCCCCCCACGAGGCCGCCCGCCTGTGGCAGGACGCCCTCACCGCCCACGACCGCTCCGGCGACCAGGACCCCCGCTCCCGCCTGGACGCCCTCACCGGACTGGTGCGGGCCCTGGCCCTCACGGGCCGACTGGAGTCCGCCCGCCACCACCGCGGCCGGGCCGTCGCCGAGGCCGAACGGCTCGGCGACCCCGACCTGAGCGCCCGCGTCATCACCGCCTTCGACGTGCCCGCCCTGTGGCCCCGCAACGACGACCCGGACCTGTCCGCGCACCTGGTCCGCGCCACCGAACGCACCCTGGCCGCCCTGCCCCGGGACCGCGAGGCCCTGCGCGCCCGCCTGCTGGCCGCCCAGGCCCTGGAGATGCGCGGCACCCTCGACGGGCGCGGCGCCCGGGCCGCCCGCCTGGCCGAGCAGAGCGCCCGACGCCTGGAGGAGCCCGCACTGCTCGCCCTGGCGCTCAACGCCCGCTTCATGCAGTCCTTCTCCCGCACCGGCCAGGCCCCGCAACGGCTGCGCATCGGCGCCGAACTGGTCGCGCTGGCCACCGAGCACTCCCTGGTCACCTTCGAGGTCCTGGGCCACCTCATCCTGGTCCAGGCCCACGCGGCCCTGGCCGACCTGGCCGCCGCCGACACCCACATGCGCGCCGCCGACCGGCTGGGCGCCCTCCACGAGATCCCCCTCGTGGGCGTGTTCACCCACTGGTACGCGGCACTGCGCCTGGCCGTGACCGGCACCCCCCGCGAGGCCGAGGCCGCCTACCGCACCGCGAGCGTGCGCCTGGCGGGAGGCGGCATGCCCGGCATGGAGGAGGGGCTGCTGGACCTGGCCCTGGTGTGCTTGCGCCTGCAGCACGGCCACCCCCCGCCCACCGCCGACGCCCCCGGCCCCCACGCGCCGTGGATCCGCGCCCTCACCGACACCGACACCGACCGCCCACCGCTGCCGCCCCCGCCCCCCGGGCTGCTCACCGAGGCCCTGGCCTGCCTGGGCGCCCGGGCCGCCCTCGAACGCGGCGACCGCGCCGCCATGGAACGGGCCCACAGCCTGCTGCTGCCCGCCGCCGGGGAACTGGCCGGGGCGGGCAGCGGACTGCTCACCCTGGGACCGGTCGCCCACCAGCTCGGCGACCTCGCCCTGGCCCTGGGCGACCCCGCCCGGGCCGCGGGCCACTACCGCCGGGCCCTGGAGACCGCCGAGCGGGCCGGCGCACCGCACTGGGCGCGCGCCGCCCGCCGCGCCGCGGACGCGCTGGGCTGACCGCCCCGCACCGGCCCGCACCGCCGGGGACGGGGCGGGCCCCGCCACGGGTGTGGCAGCATCCCTGTCATGTCCGTACGCGAACTCGTCGTCCTGGGAACCTCCAGCGCGGTGCCCACCCGCCGCCGCAACCACAACGGCTACTTCCTGCGCTGGGACGGCCACGGCATCCTGTTCGACCCGGGCGAGGGCACCCAGCGCCAGATGCGCACGGCCGGGCTCGCCGCCACCGACATCACCCGCATCTGCCTCACCCACTTCCACGGCGACCACAGCCTGGGCCTGCCCGGCACCCTGCAGCGCATCGCCCGCGACCAGGTCCCCCACACCGTGCGGGTCACCTACCCCGCCCAAGGCGAGGAGTACTGGCGCAGGCTGCGCCACGCCACCCCCTTCCGCGACACCGACACCGTCCTGCCCCAACCGGTCGGCGGCCTGGGCGCCTGCCCGCTGGGCGAGGAGGACCTGACGCTGACCGCGCTGCCGCTGCGCCACTCGGTCCCCGCCTACGGGTACCGGCTCGCCGAGCCCGACGGGTGGCGGATGCTCCCCGAGCGGCTGGCCGCCCACGGGGTCCGCGGCCCCCTGGTGGGGCGCCTGCAGCGCGAGGGCGCGGTCACCACCGGCGACGGGCGCCGGGTGGAGCTGGCCCAGTGCGCCCGCCCGCGCCGCGGCCAGGTATTCGCGTTCGTCATGGACACCGCCGAGTGCGAGGGCGCCCTGGAACTGGCGCGCGGCGCCGACATGCTGGTGATCGAGTCCACCTACCTGGACGCCGAGGAGGGGCTGGCCGCCTCCTACGGGCACCTGACCGCACGCCAGGCCGGGCGCATCGCCGCCCGGGCGGGGGTGCGCACCCTGGTGCTGACCCACATCTCCGAACGCTACGAGCAGAGCGAGGACCCGCTCTTCACCGCCCAGGCCGGCCAGGAGTTCGACGGCCGCATCGTCCTGGCCCAGGACCTGGACCGCATCCCCCTCCCGGCCCGCGACTCCTGAGGGCCCCCACCCGGGTGGCGGGCGCCGAGTTCACCGCCCGGACACGGAGGAGCGCCGGGTGTTCACGCACCGTTGCGACACGCTCGCTACGTTCGCACCGTCAGCGCACCCGGCAGAAAGGCCCGGCACCCCATGCCCGCCTCCCCCCGATCCGCCGCCCGCCGCACCCTCGCCGTCCTGAGCGGCGCCGCCCTGGCGATGAGCGCCCTCCCGGCCTCCCCCCACGCCCTGGCCCAGACCCTCCCCGAACGCGTCATCCTCTCCCCCACCGCCGACCCCTCCACCTCCCAGACCCTCACCTGGCGCACCGCCGACGCCGGCGAACAGGTCCTGGAGATCGCCCCCGGGACCGCCCCCGACCAGGTCACCCGCGTCCGGGCACACACCAGCGCCCGCGTCGGCGGCACCTACCACGCCGCCACCGCCACCGGCCTGGAACCCGACACCGCCTACCGGTACCGGGTCGGCGACGGGGCCGGCGCCGACACCCCCTGGCGCACCCTCACCACCCCCGCCCAGGACGCGCAGCCCTTCGACTTCCTCTACTTCGGCGACATCCAGAACGACATCACCCGGGGCGCCGCCCCCGTGGTCCGCGCCGCCCTGGCCGCCGAACCCGACGCCGAACTCGCCGTGCACGCGGGCGACCTCGTCGACAGCGCCGACAGCGACTCCCAGTGGGGGGAGTGGTTCGACGCCTTCGGCGCCCGGGCCACCGGCGGCATCAACCACATCGCCGCCCCCGGCAACCACGAGTACTCCGGCCCGAACCTGAGCGCCCACTGGGCCCCGCAGTTCCCCGGCGCCGCCAACGGGCCCGCCACCGGCCGCGACCTGCCGCAGACCGTCTACCACACCGACTACCAGGGTGTGCGCTTCATCGTCCTCAACTCCAACTACCGCAACGCCGCCCCGCTCGACGCCTCGGCGTGGCTGCGCACCCAGCAGCAGTGGCTGGAGCGGGCCCTGAGCCAGAACCCCCACCGGTGGACCGTGGTCACCTTCCACCACCCCGTCTTCTCCAACAGCCCCGGCCGCGACAACGCCCCCCTGCGCCAGGCCTGGCTGCAGACCCTGGAGGAGTACGACGTGGACCTGGTCCTGCAGGGCCACGACCACTCCTACAGCCGCGGCAACCTGGTGCGCAACCGCACCGGCGACCCCGACGTGCACACCGGCCCCGTCTACGCGGTCACGGTGACCGGCCCCAAGATGTACGACGTCGGCGACGGCAACTGGACCGCCAACGGCGCCGAGGCACGCGTGCAGCTCGGCCGCACCCAGACCTTCCAGGCGGTGTCGGTGGACGGCCACACCCTGCGGTACCGGGCGCTCACCGCCCAGGGCACGGTCGTGGACTCCTTCACCATCGTCAAGGACCAGGACGGCAAGCGCGTCACCGACACCCTCTGACCCCCGGCCCTCCCTCCAGGGGTGTCCCCGCGTTCGGGCGGGGACACCCCGCCCCCGCACGGGCTGTCACCGCAGGCGGGACAGGGCCGCGCCCCAACGCTGCGTCCGCGAACGCACCGTCCATGACGCATCCTGGAGGACATGCACGCTCCCGACGGAACCCGCCTGGCCGCCCTGGCGGCACTCCTGGCCGACCCCACCCGGGCCGGCGTGTGCCTGGCCCTGCTGGACGGGCGCGCCTGGACCGCCGGGGAACTCGCCCGCCACACCGGTGTGGGCGCCTCCACCATCAGCGCGCACCTGACCAGGCTCACCGAGGGCGGCCTCCTCGCCCAGGAACGCCAGGGCCGCCACCGCTACGTCCGCCTGGCCGACGCGGGCGCGGCCCGCCTGGTCGAGACCCTGGCCTCCCAGGCCGCCCCCGCCGCCGACCCCCCGCGCACCCTGCGCACCTCACGCGCCAACGAGGCCCTGGCCCGCGCACGCACCTGCTACGACCACCTGGCCGGACGCCTGGGCTGCGCCCTCACCGACGCCATGACCCGCCGCGGCCTGCTCCGCCAGGACACCGGGTTCGCCCTCACCGAGGACGGCCTGGCCTGGTTCTGCGACCATGCCATCCCCCTGGAGCGCACCCGCTCACGCCCCCTGGCCCGCCCCTGCCTGGACTGGACCGAACGCCGCCCCCACCTGGCCGGGACCGCCGGAGCCGCACTGTGCGCCCACGCCCTGGACGCGCGCTGGATCACACGGATCGGCTCGGGCCGCGCCCTGAGGATCACCGACCTGGGGGTGCGGGCCCTGGGGCAGGCCCTGGGCCTGGACGCGGACACACTTCGCTGACCGCCGCAGCGTCCGCCCCCTACCGTCCTGCCATGACCTCCTCGCACACCTTTCGCCACCGGGCCGCCCCGGCAGCCGCAGGCCTCACCGTGCTGCTGTGGGCCTCGGCCTTCGTCTCCATCCGCAGCGCCGGGGAGTTCTACTCCCCCGGCGCCCTGGCCCTGGGCCGCCTGGCGGCCGGCTCCCTGGTCCTGGCCGCACTCCTGGCGGCGACCCGTACGGGCCTGCCCGCCCGCGCCGCCTGGCCGGGCATCGCCGCCTCGGGCGTGCTCTGGTTCGGGGTGTACACGGTCGCCCTGAACTGGGGCGAGCGCGAGGTCGACGCGGGCACCGCCGCCATGGTCGTCAACCTCGGGCCGATCCTCATCGCCCTGCTGGGCGCCGCGTGGTTGGGCGAGGGGCTCCCCCGCCCGCTGCTGTGGGGGACCGCGGTCGCCTTCACCGGCGCCGTGGTCGTGGGGATCGCCACCGCCGGCGCCGAGGACGCCTCCGTCCTCGGGGTCCTGCTGTGCCTGGCGGCCGCGGTGACCTACGCCCTCGGCGTGGTCTGCCAAAAACCCGCGCTGCGCCACGCCTGCCCCCTGCAGGTCTCCGCGTTCGGCTGCCTGGTGGGCACGGCCGCGTGCCTGCCCTTCGCCGGGGACCTGGCCGCCGAGGCGGCCCGCGCCCCCGCCGCGGCCACGCTCAACATGCTCTACCTGGGGGTGTTCCCGACCGCGGTCGCCTTCACCACCTGGGGTTACGCCCTGGCGCGCATGCCCGCGGGCCGGCTGGGTGCCACCACCTACCTGGTGCCGGTCCTGGTGGTGGTGCTCTCCTGGGCGTTCTTGGGGGAGGCGCCCGCGCCGGCGGCGTTCGCGGGAGGGGCCCTGTGCCTGGCAGGGGTGGCGATCTCCCGCCGCCGATCGCCCGCACCCCCCGCCCCCGCGCACGAAGGCCCGCCGACGGCGCCCTCCCCCGCCCCCGGCCGCGAGCCCCGGTAGCCGCACCGCGGCGCGGCCTCGCGGCTCCCGCCCCGGCCGGGACGGCCCGGCGGCGCCGCCGGGCCGTCCCGGCCGGGGGCAGGGCGCACCGCCTGCCCCCGCGGTCCCGCGCTGGCCCTTGGGGGCGGGGGCCGCGGCCTCAGCCCCCGCGGGGGGCGTCCAGCAGGGCGCGGGCACGCCGGTGCAGGTCCTCGACCTCGCCCGTGCGCGCCACCCCGCGGGAGCGGGGCTCGCCCGAGGACAGGGCGTGGGCCTCGCGCAGCGCCACCAGCGCGCGGGCCAGGCCCCGCCGGGCGGCCGGGTGGGCGCCGCCCTCCCGCTCCAGCGCCAGACGGGCCCGCTCCCCCTCGGCCAGGGCGGCCTCCAGGTGCTCGTCGGCCCTGCGGTTGGCCAGCACGGCGCACACCACGATGCCCACCGCGGCCCCCAGCACGGTCGCCCACAGCCGCTCGGCCGCCAGGTCCTGCGCCCCGCCCCCGGGGTGGGCCAGCCCCGACAGGGCCAGGGTGAGCGGGGTGACGAACACGATCGCGTAGGAGTAGTTGGTGAGGACCACCATCTCCGCCGCCATCTGGCAGAGCACCACCAGCGCGATGACGCCCAGGGGCGAGTAGTCGAAGGAGAAGAGCACGGCCGCCAGGGCCACGCCCACGAGCGTGCCCAGGGCGCGCTGCAGGGTGCGGTGCCAGGTGGTGGTGACGTCGGCGGCCTGCAGGACCGACCCGGCCGAGACGGCCGCCCAGTACCCGTGGTCCATCCCCGCGGCCCAGGCCAGGGCCCCGGCGAGCAGGGAGGCCAGCCCCACCCGGGCCACCGAGACCGGGGTGGGCGAGGGGGAGCGCAGCGCACCGCGCAGGCGCTCGGCCACACCGGGCGCGGGGGTGCTGTGCCGGCGCAGGTGCTCGGCGTGGGCGGCCAGGGCGGCGCGCTCGCGGCCCGCGACCAGGGGCCGCACCACGCGCTCGCGCCGTGTGCGGCGGGCGAGCTCGCTCATCTCGGCGGCGGCGCGGGCGTCGCCGAGGGCGTCCCCCGTGCCGCCGAGCAGGGTCTCGGCCCGGGCGGTGAGGACCTCCAGCGACTCCAGCTCGGGGGCGCTCCCCGCCCGGGCGGGGCGGGTGCGGGAGAGCAGCGTGGTCCAGGCGTGCTGCACGGCGGCCTCGGCGGCGGCGCGGGTGGCGCCGGTGGGCCCGCCCAGGTGCCGGGCCAGGGCGTACAGGGCGCGGGAGACCGCCAGGCGCTCGGGGGCGGTGGGGTGGACCAGGGCGCCGGCCACGGCCGCGGTCCAGCACAGGGCGGCGGCCGCCGCGGTGACGGCCACCTCCAGGGGGAGCGCGGCCAGGGTCTGCGGGTTGTAGGCGGCCACGCCGGTCGCGAAGACGAACATCAGCCCCGCGGGGGCGCCGAAGGCCAGCGCGTCGGAGAGGTACTTGGCCCCGGCGGCCACCAAAGAGCCCGCCAGGACCGCGGCCAGGGTGTGGGAGAACAGGGCCGCGGCGAGCCCGCCCACCGCCACCGCCAGGGTGAGGGCGGCGCCGACGACGGCCAGGACCCGGGCGCGGCGGGCGTAGGTGTCGTCGCGCGCGTACAGGGCGGTGAAGCAGCCCATGGCGGCGTAGGGCGCCAGGTCCACGCGCCCCAGGGCGTGGAGCAGCAGCAGGGGCAGGGCCACGCACGCCCCCGCGCGCAGGGCGGTGAGGGTGACGTTGCCGTGGACGCGGCGGGGGGCGAAGGCCCCGCGGACACCGAGGACGCCGCGCAGGGACGCCACCTTGGACAAAAAGTAATTCACAAGTAAATTATATTAGGGTGGTCCACCGGCACACACCACCCGTGGAGAGGGAGACCTCCCCCACCAGGAAGGCCACCATGAGCGACGCCGTCTCCCGCTTCCTCCGCAGCTGGACCCGCCTGCGCCCCGACCTGGACCTGTCCACCATGGCCGCCATGGGCCGCGTCCTGCGCCTGGCCGCCCTGATGAACAACATCACCGACGACGGCCTGGCCGGCGCCGAGGTCACCCGCCCCGAGTTCGAGGTCCTGGCCGCCCTGCGCCGCTCCCCCGACGGACTGCGCCCCCGCCAGCTCACCCGCGAGACCATCGCCTCGGGCGCCTCCACCACCAAGCGCCTCACCCGCCTGGAATCCGCCGGACTCATCACCCGCACCCCCCTCGAACGCGACCGCCGCGAGGTCCAGGTCCGCCTCACCGACCGCGGCCGCACCCTGGCCGACACCCTCTTCGCCGCCCAACTCGACCGCGAGGCCACCGTCCTGGCCCCCTTGAACACCGACGAACGCGCCCAGCTCGCCGACCTGCTCGCCCGCGTCCTGGCCCCCATCGACCGCGCCTGAACCCCTGCCGGCCCCGGCCGCCAACCGCCCCCCGCACCCACCAGGACCCCCTCATGATCCGCGAACCCCACACCCGCCTCGCCCGAGCCCTGGCCGCCCTGCTCCAGGACCCCCGCCCCGTCACCGGCGTCCAACGCCTGCGCGGCGGCAGCAAGAAGGGCGTCTACCGCCTCACCCTCGACCACACCGACACCGTCATCGCCTACCTGTGGCACAGCACCGAGGACTACTGGCACACCGGTGCCGCCCACCGCGAGGACCCCGCCGACCCCTTCTCCCACGCCTCGGGCCCCCACCTGTTCACCGCCGCCCACCGCGCCCTGACCGACCTGGGCGTACGCGTGCCCCGCCTGCTCGCCCACGACACCACCGGCACCCACCACCCCGGCGCCATCGCCCTCGTCCAGGACGTGCCCGGCCCCACCCTCGAAGAGCTCCTCGAACGCGACCCCGCCGAGGCCGCCCCCGTCCTGGACCGCCTCGGCGCCTTCCTGCGCACCATGCACGCCACCGCCCACCCCGGCTTCGGCAAGGTCCACCACCTCGCCACGGGAGGCCGCCCCCACGCCCCCTCCTGCGAACAGGCCGTCCTGGACCGCGCCCTGAGCGACCTGGACGAGGCCGCCGCACGCGACCCGCGCCTGCACCCCCACCACGCACGGCTCACCACCGCCCTGCACACCCTGGCCCACCGCATCGCCCCGCGCCGCGAACACGTGCTCATCCACGGCGAACTCGGCCCCGACCACGTCCTGGTCGACACCGACGGAACCCCCGTCCTCATCGACATCGAGGGCATGATGTTCTTCGACGCCGAATGGGAGCACTCCTTCCTGCGCCTGCGCTTCGGCGAACACCACCCCCGCCTGCGCACACGCACCCCCGACCCCCACCGCAGCGCCCTGTACGACCTGGCCATGCACCTGTCCCTGGTCGCCGGCCCCCTGCGCCTGCTCGAGGGCGACTACCCCGACCGCGCCTTCATGCTCGCCATCGCCGAACACCACCTGGCCCGGGCCCTGCAGACCACCGCCTGACGCGCTCCCCGGCCATGGGCGCCCCCGACCACCTGCGCAACACCGGCACCGTCCGGCCCCACACCGCCCGGTGGGACACCCCGCAGGACGCCGACCCGGCCGCGCGCGCCCCGCTCCCGGGCGCGGGCCCGGCGCGGTGGCCGCGAGGACGCACGGCCCTGCGGGCCGGGCCCCGGACGGCCCGGTGCGCCCCGGATCAGTCCCGCGCCGGGCCCGGGCGGACGTTGCCCAGCTCCCGGGTGACCGCGATCTCGATGGCGACCCGCCCGGGGTTGGGCCGCGGGGCCCGGTAGCGCCCGGTGTACAGGCGCACCGCCTCGGCCACCGCCTCCGGGTCGCGCGTCACCGTGGCCGTGCCCTCCAGGGTGGACCAGCGCGCACCCTCCACCTGCGACACCGACACCCGCGCCCCGGGGTGGGCGGCCAGGTTGCGCGCCTTGAAGCTGGCCCCGTCGGCGATCACGCGCACCAGGCGGCGCACGGGGTCGTAGGTCGCCCCCACCGGGACCTGGTGGATGCTGCCGTCCGGGCGCGGGCTGGCCAGCGTGCAGATGCGGCGCTCGCTCCAGAAGGCGAGGAAGGGGTCGTCGGGGATCGGGGACACGGGCAGCTCTTCTCGGGTCGTCGAATCGGGTCGTGGCTGAGGACCCCAGGATCCCAGAACCCCGGGTGTGCGGTGGCGCACACCACATTGACGCGCCAAACTCCGTCAATAAACTTGAGCCCATCAGCATCAAGTTATGTTTCTGAGACTTTCTCGGGGGTTCACACCATGCTCCTCACCCGCACCATCCCCTTCGACCCCACCCGCGCCGCCACCACCCACCAGCGCACCGTCCCCATGGACATCCTGCGCACCGAGGACGAACTCCTCGTCCGGCTCGACCTGCCCGGCGCCGACGCCGACAGCATCGACCTGGAGGTCGAACGCGACGTGCTCACCGTCAGCGCCCGGCGCCCCGCCCGCCAGGAGGGGGCCGCCCCCGTCCTGACCGAGCGCCCCACCGGCCCCTTCACCCGGCGCCTGCGCCTGGGTCGGGACCTGGACACCGACAACATCAGCGCCGACTACACCGACGGCGTCCTGACCCTGCGCCTTCCCGTGGCCGAGAAGGCCAAGCCGCGCAAGATCCTCCTGGGCCGGGGCGGCGCAGCCCTCTGAGGCCGACACGACCGAGGGGGCGCGGGGCCACGGGGGCCCCGCGCCCCCTCGGCGCGAGAACCAGCGGGAACGCCCCACCCGGGGCCGCCCCCGCGCGGGCAGGCGGGGCCCGGCCCCGCGCACGGGTGGCCGGCGTGCGCTCAGGCCGCGCGGGCCCCGTCCAGGAACAGCGACACCAGGGCGGCGGCCGCCTCCTCGGGGGAACCCGGCGCCATGTCCACCGCCCTGGCCAGGTGCAGGAAGGCGTTGCACAGCAGAGCCGGGTCCCGCTCGGCGAGCTCGCCCTCGGCCACCGCCCGCGCCAGGCGCTCCGTCACCGGCTCCAGCAGCCCGCCCACGTACGCCTCGCGCAGCTCCTTCTCCGCATCCCCCTCCAGCTGGCCCAGGGAGTCGAACAGGTGCTGCTCGAAGGAGGAGGTGGCCCCCGTGGGGTCGGCCACGGCGCCGACGATGACGGCCCGCAGCTGGGCGGCGAGCCCGCCCGGGGCGGCCAGCGACTCCCGCAGGCTGCGGCCGCGCCTGTCGATGAAGTCCAGGGCCACGAGCTTGTGCAGGGTCTCCTTGCCGCCGGGGAAGTGGTGGTAGAGCGTGGGCTTGCGCACGCCGACCTCGGTGGCCACGGCCTCCAGCGAGGTGCCGCGGTAGCCGCGGGCGGCGAAGTGGGCGGCGTAGACGGACATGGCCCTGGTCCGGGTGTCGCCGGTCATGGTGGGCTCCTCGCTGGTGGACGGCGGTGCGGACCGGGGCGCCGACCCGCACCCACGACCCTACCGACCAGTCGGTAGAGACGCAAGCCGGGGACCACCGACCCCCCGCAACCACACGGGCGGATCCGCCCGCCGCGAGACCAGATCCACCCACCCCCGACACCCCGACGGCGACGCACCTGCCCCCAGGGCACGGTCAACCCCGCACCGCCCTGCAGTAGAGTCCCCGGCCCGCCCCTGCGACCACGGAGACCCCCATGAGCGCCCCCACCCCCCACACCCAGGGCCTACTCCCCACCGCCGACGGACACCACCTGTACTGGCACGAGTACGGCAACCCCCGCGGCCACCCCGCCCTGGTCCTGCACGGCGGCCCCGGCAGCGGCTGCCACCCCGCCTACACCGACTTCTTCGACACCGACCGCTACCGCGTCATCATGCTCGACCAGCGCGGCAGCGGACGCTCCACCCCCAACGCCCGCCACACCAGCACCGACCTGAGCACCAACACCACCCACCACCTCCTCCACGACATCGAAGCCCTGCGCACCCACCACCGCCTCACCACCTGGCACGTCCTGGGCCTGTCCTGGGGCTGCACCCTGGGCCTGGCCTACGCCCAGGCCCACCCCGAACACGTCAGCGCCCTGATCCTGACCGCGCTCACCACCACCACCGCCGCCGAGGTCCACTGGCTCACCCACGCCATGGGCCGCGTCTTCCCCGAGGAATGGGAACTCTTCCGCCACGGCGCCGGACCCGGCGCCGACCCCCACGACCTGTCCACCGCCTACGCACACCGCCTGGCCCACCCCGACCCGCAGGTACGCTTCGACGCCGCCCGCGCCTGGTGCCGCTGGGAGGACGTCCACGTCTCCACCGCCCCCGGCCACACCCCCCACCCCGCCTTCACCGACCCCGCCTTCCGCATGACCTTCGCCCGCCTGGTCACCCACTACTGGTCCCACGCCGCCTTCCTCCCCGACGGGCAGCTCCAACGCGACGCCCACCGCCTGGCGGGCACACCCGGGGCCATGATCCACGGGCGCATGGACATCAGCGGCCCCGCCGACATCGCCTACCGGCTCTCGCGCACCTGGACCGACGCCGACCTGACGGTGGTCGAGGAGGCCGGACACGGAGCGGGCACCACCACCCTCAAAGCGGCGACCCGCGCCGCCACCGACCGGCTCGCCCCCTAGCGGCCCACCGACCGGCGGGGCGCCGCCCGAGGCGCCCCGCCCCGCGGGCTCACCCCCGCCCCTGGCGCTCCTTCACCTCCCGCACCAACACCTCCACCTCCTCCTCGGTGTTGAAGTAGTGCACCGAGGCCCGCACCGCCTCGTCCACCCCCTCCCGCGGCTCCCACACCTGGTTCCACACCCGCGCCACACTCACGTTCACCCCGGCCCCCACCAGGTGCGCCCGCACGTGCTCGGCCGGCACCCCCCGCACCGCGAACGTCACGATCCCCGACCGCACCGGACCCCGGTCCAGCACCCGCACCCCCGCCACCTGCCCCAACCGCTCCCGCGCGTACTCCGCCAGAGCCCCCACCCGCTCCCGGACCCGCTCCAACCCCAGCGCCACCGCGTAGTCCACCGCCACACCCAAACCGATCTGACCCGCCACACTGCGCTCAAAACTCTCAAAACGACGCGCATCGGCACGCACCCGGTACTCGCCCTCCCCCACCCAGTGCGCCGAGGACACATCCACCACCGCCGGCTCCACCAGGTCCGCACCCGCACGCGCGTACAGAAAACCCGTCCCCCGCGGCCCCCGCAGGAACTTGCGCCCCGTCCCCGTCAACAGGTCGCACCCCAACCGCTCCACATCCAGATCCCACTGCCCCACCGACTGGCACGCATCCAACAGGAACACCGCCCCCGCCGCCCGGCACAACGCCCCCACCTCCTGCACCGGGTTGACCAACCCGTTGTGCGTGGGCATGTGGTTCAACGCCACCAACCGCACCCCGCCACGCCCCAACTCCCGCTCCAACGCCCCCAGGTCCACCACCCCCTCCGGGCCGTCCGCAACCACCTCCACCCGCACACCCCGCTCACGGGCCGCCTTGACCAGCCCCAACGCGTTACTGGGGTACTCGCTCGTGGTCGTCAGCACCCGGTCCCCCGCCTGCAGGCGCACCGCCCCGAACCCCGCCTCCCACGCCCGCGTCGCACTCTCCACGAACGCCACCTCCTCCGGCCGCGCCCCCAGCATCCGCGCCACCGCCGTGTAGAACCCCTCCACCAGCCCCTCCGCGCGCTCGGCCGCCTCATAGCCCCCCACCCGCGCCTCCAACCGCAGGTGCCCCACCACCGCCTCCACCACCGGAGCCGGCGGCAACGACGAACCCGCGTTGTTCAGGTGCACCAGCTCCGCGACCGCCGGGGTGTCCGCCCGCACCGCGCCCACATCGATTCCCATACACCGCCACCTTCCAGGAGGGGACCACCAACCCCCCGGAACCTACCCACCACCCGCCCGGCGCACCGAAACCGACCCACAACGCCCACACCCGCCCCGCCCGGTGTGGGCCACAACGCCCCCGCACACGACCCACCCACCCCCACCCATCAGCCACAATGACCACACACCACCACACCCGCCACCAGAGAGCACCCCGCCATGGCCCTGCCCAAAGCCGAACTCCACCTCCACATCGAAGGCACCCTCGAACCCGAACTCGCCTTCACCCTCGCCCACCGCAACGGCATCACCCTGCCCCACCCCACCGTCCAGGACCTGCGCGCCGCCTACTCCTTCACCGACCTGCAGTCCTTCCTGAACCTCTACTACGAGCTCATGGACGTCCTGCGCACCGAAGCCGACTTCACCGACCTGGCCAACGCCTACCTCACCCGCGCCGCAGCCCAAGGCGTGCGCCACGCCGAGATCTTCTTCGACCCCCAGGCCCACACCAGCCGCGGCATCCCCCTGGACACCGTCGTCAACGGCCTGGCCGCCGCCCTGGACACCAGCCTGCGCGACCACGGCATCAGCACCGCCCTTTAATCGAGCTTCGACTCTTCCCAGCTGATCAGCAAAATCCCAGTTCAGGGGCCCATGTAGGCCCCCGTGGAGCGCAGCGGACCCCCGCTCGCCCGTGTAGGCCACACCAGATCCACTCCAGATGGAGCGGGTCTGACCCCAGAACTGAAGAAGCCCCCGAGGTGGTCTCGAACACCACCTCAGGGGCTACCCGATCACCTGATCTGAGCAGGAGTCGAGCTTGTGAACAGCATATCCTTCGACGCCCCTGGCGTCTCCCCCGCGCTTGAGGCTTTTCGCCTCGCGCTTTTCTCCCTCTCCCCCGTCGAGGTGTGCGCGCTTGTCGCCCTCGCCATCGCCTTCGTCGTCACCCTCGCGACCTTCCGCCGCCCGGTGGTCACCCTGAACGAGCGCGCGGTCGCCGAGGTCGAGGAGGCCCGGCGATGAGGTACACGTACATCCTCACGATGCAGTTCGCCATGGGCGGCATGGACCACATCGTTGCTGAGGCCACGGGCGTCATCACCCTCGCTTCTGGGTCGAGCCGATACGAGGCCTTCCAGCAGCTCCGCGCGGACATGGTCGCGGACGCCCGTAGCAAGGGCCTGCCGTTCACGGGGCAGCCGACCACCGTCTTCTTCTCGCTGGAACCCGACGCCCTGTAGTCGTGCTCTCCCTCTGCCGCCCGGCACGACCCGGGCGGCTCGGGGACCAGCACGACCACACGAGAAGGAGCTCAGCATGACCGCCACCACCGTTGACAGCTACATCCGATCTGTCGAGATCGCCATCCGCAACAGCGAGAACTCCTGGGCCTGGGAGGCCACGCCCCACATCCCCGAGGACGACCTGGAGATCTCCGACGCCGCCGTCGCACTCTCCGCCTACCTGGAGGTCGCGGAGACCGGCCCCGGCGGGGCCATCTCGCTCCCCGACGGGCAGGCCCTGACCTGGCACCACCTCGACGGCTGGGGGCTGCGCGACCAGTACGGGATCAGCACGAGGATGCGCCTGGCTGCGGGTTCGTCGCCCCGCCAGGTCGCACGCGCCGCCGCCCGGTACTGATCCACCTCACCTCAGAAGGAGCTCTCATGAAGCAGTGCGATGGAAATTCGGTCGGCGTCGTCCTCCGCGACAGCGACGGCCGCATCCTGATGATCACCCGCAACCTCGCCCCGTCCGGCGTCGCCCCGATCGCGGGTCACGTCACCGACGAGATCCCGACCCTCACCCACCTCGGTGCCGCCGTCGTCGAGACGCAGGAAGAGGTCGGCCTGACGGTGTGGCCGGAGGATCTGGCACTCATCTACGCCCGCGCCATCGAGAACAGGTGCCGCCGCATCCCCGCCGCGTCGCTGGGCCACGAGTGGATGGTGTTCGGCGCCACGAAGTGGACGGGCGAGCTGACCCCGTCCGAGCGCGAGACGCGCGGTGCCGACTGGTACACGGCCGAGGAGATCCAGGCCCTCGCGGAGCGGACCGTGGCCTACGCGCACGGGTACGTGACCGAGGCGGAGTGGCAGGCGTCCCCGGGTCTGGAGCCGGTGTGGGTGGACATCTTCGAGACCATCCCGAAGCGGGTCAGCCTCTGGTCTGACATGACGGACACGATCGTCAAGCTCCCGTACTCGGACGTGGCGGCTGTTCAGAAGCTCTACATGGCGGAGGTCGCGTCGTGATCCGCGGATGCCTGATGCAACTCATCACCTGGGGATTCATCGTCGCCGTCATCCTCTGGATCCTCCGCCACCCGGAATCGGTAGCGGGACTCGCCGGAGCAGCGATCGGCCTAGTCGTTGACGGCGGGGACGCGATCGGCACCCTGGTCACCGCTCTGACCGCCGAGGTCGACGGCCTCATCTGACACGCCGAAGGCCCGCCCAGAACGACCAAGGACCGGGCGGGCCACGCCCCCACTGCCTGCAAGACGAGAGGAGGACTCTCCCATGATGACACGCCACCCGGAGGGTCCCATGCGCATCCTCGCGCTCCTCGTCTACACCTGCACCGCCGCATGGGTCACCTGGATCCACCGGGACACCCCCTGGGCGGTCATCCACATCACCGGAGCGATCGCGGGCCTGTGCGCCACGGGACTCGCGGTCAGCTACGCGGGGGCTCTCGGTGAGATCACCCCCGACGACGCACCTGACGAAGCTGAGGACTACATGAGGGAGGGCTGGGATGACTGAGTCTCCCGACACCACGAAGGAGCAGGCCTCCCCCGCGCCGGCGCCTGCTGTTGAGACGCCTGCGGAGAAGACCCCGAAGGAGGCCAAGGAGAAGAAGGAGTCGGGCTTTCCCGTCGGTCAGGCCGCCGTCGGTGGCCTGGGGGCCGTGACGCTCGGCTCCTACGCGCTCGCGTCCGTGGTCGGCCCCGTGGGGTGGCTGGCTGCTCCGGCTGCGGCTGGTGTCGCTGGCGTGGGGTACGTCGCGTACCGCCACAGCAAGAAGCGCGGGAAGCGCGGCGGTCGTCGCTCGGAGCGTCGCCCTCGCACGATCCGCCGCGCCCCGGGCGGGAGGCTCCGGATGGGGTCACCGAGCCTGCCCGGTGGGCGTGGGCGCGCCTCTTCGCCGTCGGCTGCACGAGCGGGTGGCGTCGGTTCTCCGGGCCGCGGTAGGCCGGGTGGGCTCGGTGGGGCGTCGGCGCTCAAGGGTGCCGGGCCGAAGTCGGGCTCGTCGGGCCGCTCATCCCGTGGGACTTCTCCTCGCGGCGGGGGTCTTCGCGGCTCCTCCCCTCGGAGTTCGTCTCCTCGCGGCGGCTCCGCCCCGCGCGGCGGTGGCCTGTTCGGTCGCCGCTCCCCCGGGGCCACCTCGTCGAAGCGCAAGACCATACCCCCGACCGGCGGCTTCGGGAAGTCGAAGCCGCCCCGCACCTCTGGAGGCAGCATGTCGAAGACCAGGTGGGGCGGCTCGTCCGGCCCCACCGCCAAGCCCGCAGGTCGACTCAAGCGCGCCGGCCGCGCCGCGGGTGCCTGGGCGGACCGCAAGACCGGACAGCGAGCCTCCAGCGCGTTCAAGGCTGCCCGCAAGGAGAAGGGCTTCCGTGCCCGCTCCAAGGCCGCCAGCAAGGCCATCCGTAAGAAGGGCGGCGGCAAGCTCACCTCCGGGATCGTCGGCGTCATCGTCGCCGCATGGGCCGGGCTCGCTTCCCTCTTCGGAGGATCCAAGAAGAAGACGCCCACCGGTAAGCACGCCGCAGACACCGCAGCCCCCTCGGACACCCCGGCTGCCCGGTACGCCCGCGACGGCTACAAGCTCGGCCCCGAGGTGCCCGGAGCGCCCGGATCCTTCTACGCCGACCCGACCGACACCCGGCCCGGCTACGTCGACCCCCGGGGCGGGGCTGCTTGGCCCGGCTACACCACCACCGAGTACGACGCCAACGTCGACCCCCGGTCGTGGGACGAACGCGTGGCCGCTGGCGACGTGCCCGGCTTCAGTCCCAACACCACCAAGACCAGCAGCACACCCACAGGAGGAAACACCATGGCTGGACTGCCCGCCGCTGCTATCGCCACCGACATGGCCGGCGCCATGACCCGCTACGAGCCCGCTGACGCCTACCAGGTGCTGCGGGACGCCCGTCAGTGGCCGGAAGTTTTCGTGCAGACCGGACACGCCGTGAAGGCCTACGCGGATGGGCTGGAGACCGCGCGTTTCCCGCTGAATCCGGCGATTGTCGCGAAGATTCGCGAGGTGTTCGAGGCGCTCGGGTCCGTGTACGACCTCGCCGAGGAGATCGAGCCGCTGATGCGCAAGGCGCACGCCGCTGACATTGCCCGCCAGGAGGCTCGTCGCGGCGACGAGTCCAAGTGGAACGTCCCCTAAACCACCCCTGATCTGAGAGGAGACCCCCGATGGCCACCTGGTCACTCGCCACCGACAGCGTCGGAGGCAACGCCATCACGGCCGCTGTCGGTGTGGCCGCTACCACCGCAGCCATGGACGCGCTCGGCCTGCACCCCATCGCCGGAGTGGGCATCGCCGCTGTCGGGGCCCTCTCCTCCCTCGTGACCGGCGGCATGGCCCCACCGGAACGGGTCATGGCGACGTTGGGCAGGTGGGCTGGTGTCGGCGGGTGGATGACGTGGGCGCTCGCCGGCGACCCGTGGTCCGCGCTCGGCATCGGGGCGCTCGTGGGCGGGTCCGTGCTCGGAGCGTCCATGGGCCCGTGGCTGAAGCGGCGCTCCGCCGTGCCCGACGGGGCGCGTGCGGGGGGTCTGGTGCTCGGGTCCACCGCGAAGGAGACCGCGGAGTGGCAGCAGCGGATCATCGACCGCGGCGGCCAGCAGTTCCACGGGATCGTCGTGGAGGCCGTCACGAAGTGGGAGAACGGGCTGGGGGTGGACGTGCGGGTGTGCCTGCCCAAGGCCGGCGCGACCGTCGACCAGCTCCGCTACCTCGCCCCCGGCCTGGCTGCCGACGCGAATCTCCCCCACGGCTGCTCGATCGAGGTGATCGAGCCGGAGGGTGAGGGTCAGCGCACCGTCATTCTGCGGGTCCCCACCCAGGTCATGACGTCCCTCGACGAAGGCCACCCGCTGTGGGAGGAACAGCGGTCCATCCTCGACGGCGTACCGATCGGCGCCCACCCCAACGGCGACACCGCCGAAGGGCCAATGCGTGAGGAGTCGTGGCTGGTCGTCGGCAAGAAGGGCGCTGGCAAGACCACGTTGCTGTGGGGCATCACCGCGACCGTGGGCATGTGCTCCGACGCGCTCGTCTGGCACATCGACCTCAACGGCGGCGGGATGACGCAGCCGTGGGTGGACGTGTGGCTCGACGGGCGAGTGCAGCGCTGCCCGATCGACTGGGCCGCCCCGAGCGTCGACGAGGCGATCCGCATGGTGACCGCCGCGGTGAAGATCGCGAAGCACCGCAAGATCGCGTACCGGAAGCGGAAGAAGGAGCACAACACCAACCTCCTCCCTGTCGGTGCGGACCTGCCGGAGATCGTGATCATCCTCGACGAGGGCGCGGAGGCCATGGCCGCGGCAGGGAGGGGGCAGGTTGTGGAGCTCGCGACGAAGCTGGAGGAGATTCAGCGGATCGCGAGGAACGAGGCCGTGAACCTCGTCCTCAGCGTCCTTCGTGGCACCGGAGACCTGGTTCCCGCCGCGATGTCCACCCAGACCGGCGTGGGGATCTGCATGAAGGTCCGCCAGCAGAAGGAGATCGCCGCGGTCTTCGAGGCGGCGTGGGAGCTCAAGCTGAAGCCGGAGCACCTGACGGCGAAGGGCTCCGGGTGGATCAGTGTCGACGGCGCCCTGCCGACCCGCTACCAGGGGTGGAACATTCTCCCCGACGACATGGAGCAGGCGGCGCTGCGGATCGCCCAGGTGCGCCCGGATCTGGATGAGGCGTCCGCGGGTGTGGCCGGCGACGACTACGCGACCCGCTACGAGCGGATGCGCCAGTTGTTCACCGAGGACGCGGAGATCGTCGAGGACGAGCCTGTGTCGGCCGCGGCGTCCGGGACGTGGACGTCTGGGTGGGGTTCGTTCGGCAACACTGCCTCCCCCGCGCCGGAGCCCGCCGGTCCCGCCCTGGTCGCTGGCGACGACGGCATCGAGGACGCGGAGATCGTGGAGGACACCCCGATCGACGACATCCTCGTGGGTGCCCTGCGGGTGATGGCGGACGCCGGGTCGGACCGGGCGACCCGCTCTCAGCTCGCGGAGCGGCTCACGGGCGGGGACGAGGACGTCCTGCGGTCGCGGATGACGGCTGCGGGGGCGTGCCCGGTGCACTCGCTGAAGGTCGACGGGCGGGACGCGCGGGGTTGGTATCGGCGTGACATCGAGGCTGCTTTGAGCGTGACGGCGGCGTGACGGCTGCCGTCACAGCCGTGACGGTGTCACTGGCCGTCACCCTCTGACCTGCGGTGACACCGTGACGGCGCCGTCACGGGGTGGGGGTCTGGCTGTTCTGGGGCCCCGGGGAGGGGGTGTGGACGGGGTGACGTCACAGGTGTCACACCTCCCTTTCCCTTCTGTACATCACGTTCATGTTGTACGACAATCGGGTAGACTTGAGGCATGACAGAAGACCCTCAAGTCGTGCAGAGCGGATGGGCCCGACAGCACTTCCGCGACCTGCTCGACGACGCCCACAAGGGAGTCAACACAGCAATCCACCGATACAACAAGCCCATCGCGGTGATCGTCTCGGCCGACTGGTTCGAGCGCGCACAGAGGGCTCTGAACAACTCCGAGAAGTAGAAGAGTGGCCCGCCCCTCAAGTCCTGGCAGACCAAGGCGAGCCACCCACCCAGAAGGGCAACACCATGTTCGCAGATGTCATTGCTGATCCGGCCGCGGAGGGCCTGTCCATCCCCTGGTGGGCGTGGCTGGCCATCGCGGTTGCTGTCGTCGGCGCCACCTGGTGGGTCATCTCCCGCCTGCGCGGCTCCAGTCTCGCCGGAGGATTCCACACCGCCCGCGACGTCGTTGCTGGTCACACGCGACGCCTCCTTATGAAGCGCACCACCGCCTCCCCTGCGCCTCCTCCCGGGCACACCCCCGAGGCCTCCGCTGCGCCGCCCGCCCCCACGGGGGAGGCGCCCCCGCCTCCCATCGCGGAGCAGCCCGCCGCCAAGGAGGAGGCGTCCCGCCCCCCTGCCGCCCCCGCTGAGGAGGCGGCCGTGGACGACGCACCCCCGTGGCTCATGAAGGCGCTCGTCGCCATCGCCTCGGTGCCGACCCTGCTCGCTCTGCCGCTGGCTGCCTGGTCGGTCGCTCAGGTGCTACCCGTCCCCGATGTGGTGGCGCTCCCCATTGGTGTGCTGTTCGACGTGGCCATGGTCGCGTCGGTCCTCATCGCCCTGCTGGCGCCGCGGTTCGCGCGCCCGGCCATTCAGGTCGGCTGGATCACCGCGTTTCTGGCGGCTGCCGCGATCGTCGCTCACGCTGGCCTGTCGGTCGCGGCGTTGTTCGCGGCGGCTCCGCTGGTGTCAAAGCTGCTGTGGGGCATGGTCGTGCAGATCCGCACGGAGCAGGCTCAGGCCCGGCAGAGGGAGGCGGCCCGCGCCGCTGAGGAGGCGCGTGTGGAGGCGGAGCGCCTCCAGGAGAAAGCAGTCCGGGAGGCGGAGCTGTCCACCGAGCTGACGCACGAGGAGCAGCGCAAGGTCGCGGACAAGAAGCGGCTGGCGAAGTTCAAGAAGGAGATGGCCGCCGCTGAGCTGGAGCTGGAGCTGGCCGAGTCCGAAGCGGAGCACAAGAAGGCGCTGGCGAAGATCAAGCGTTTGGGGGAGCAGCAGCGCGCGGAGGACCAGGAGGAGGCGGACGTGTACGAGCAGCGCATCCGCCTGGAGCGTCACCTGCGCACGATCCACGGGCAGGCGCCGCGGTTCGCGTTGGAGCCGGGCGTGGCTGAGGCGGAGGTCGTTGCGGAGGCTGCCCCTGCGGGGATCACGAACCGGGCCGGGTTCGGTGGCGGGTTCGGATTCACTCGCCCCCTGGACGTGAAGGCGCTGACCCCCGAAGGTGCGTCGGTGTCCTTCGAGGAGCTCCCGGAGACCCACCAGCAGCTCGTGAAGTACGTGAAGGCGGAGAAGACGGCGACGATCCGCGGCGCCTCCCGCAAGCTCGACCGTGACCCGCGCACGATCCGCCGGTGGAAGGACCGCCTGTCCGAGCTCGGGTACGAGCTGCCGATCGGCGAGTAGTGCGCCTCGGGAGGCACCCGTCCTGACCTGCGGGCGCCTCCCTTGCGCCTCCCCTCCCGCCACCCCTGGGAGGCCCCTTTGCGAACAACTGGAGATGCTGTGAACGACACCCCCTGCATTGCGACCGACGACGGCCGCCCCTGCCCACGCCCCGCAACCCTCATCGCCCCCGCCCCGCTGTGCCGCGCACACCAGATCGAGATCGCCCTCGCGGTCATTCCCGACGTCCTGCGAGACCGTCTCGGAACCGCCGTCACCGAAACCATCGTCCCGCCACCGCGCGCCGAGCTTGCCGACGCCGCGCTGCCCGTCGACAAGGACGAGCTGCCTGACGGTGTCCACGACCATGTCGTGTACTTCATCGCGAACGGCGGCCGGGTGAAGATCGGATTCACAACGAACCTGTTCGGTCGACTGCGAGCCCTGTCGTTGCGCCGCGAGAACGTGCTCGCGCTGCTGTCCGGAGGCCCGGAGCTGGAGCGGGCCCTGCATGCCCGCTTCACCTCATTCCGGCATGGCAGCAGCGAGTGGTTCGAGTTGAGCCCCGAGGTTTTCCACTACGTGGCTGCGGCGACGCAACGGAGGTCTCCTGCCGCGGCACCGTCGTCTGCAGCTTCGGTTCTCACCTCCGAGCGCCAGGAGCTGGTGGCGAAGTTCCTGGAGGAGAGCCCGGGGATGACGGGTCCGGAGATCGCGGAGCGCCTGGCGGAACACGGGTACACGGTTTCGGTTCCGACCGCTAAGCGTGACCGGGCGGCGGTGCAGAAGGTTCAGCCGTAGAGGGTGGAGCGCCCGTTGCGGCGGGCGCTCCGTTCATCTGAGCGCATCGACGAGCGGTGGGCTCAGCTGAGCGATCGACCTTTCCCGCCTTGTCCTCTTGTGGCCATCCGCCCACGCAATGTCACACGTCCGAGAGATCCTCAGGACGCGTCCCCTCCTCCCCCTTGGAGCCCCCCATGATGGGTGTCAGTCATGCTGCGACCGGTCTCTTCACCGGAGCGATGGTCGGCTACTGGATCGGCCAGAGGCCGGAGTTCATGTTCGTCTGTGCAGCCGTCGGGGCCGGCGCTGCCCTCCTGCCCGACTTGGACGAGCCGCGGTCCCGCGTAGGTCGATCGCTGGGCGCGGTCACCGAGCTCGTCTCGGGGAGGCTCCGCGAGACTTCTCGTCAGGTGTACCGGCGCACTGCCACGGAAGTGGAGCTCCGCAAGCCCCAGGACGGCGGGCACCGTCACCTCACACACACCGTGCCAGCGTGTCTGGCGTTCGGCCTGGTCGCCCTGGGGCTTTCACTGCTGCCGCTGGGGGCGGCCCTGCTGGTGCTGTCGATGTCCGCGCTGGGGCTGGGCACGGCGGTGCTGAAGCTCAAGAAGGACTGGGGGACGCAGAAGCAGCGCCGTCAGGTCGTGCTGGGGGTTTCGATCCTTTTGGCCATGTACGCGTACTGGGGGGCGGATGCTGCTCCTCCGGCGTGGCTGCTCGGGCTGACGGTATTCGTCGGCGCGCTCACGCACGTGCTGGGTGATTGGCTGACGAAGTCGGGTGTGCCGTTGGCATGGCCCTTCGTGGTCCGCGGCAAGCGTTGGTGGATGTTCCGCAGCCCGGTTGCTTTCCGCACGGAGGATCGGTCTCCGGTGGAGGCGGGAATCCGGATTGCGTCGCTGGTCGGGATCCCGCTGGTGATGCTGTTGAGCACGCCAATGCCTCCGCCGGCATGACTCGCATGCCCTCGGCCCCTGCTTCGGCGGGGGCCTTTCGTGTGACCGGTGCCACTGCGCAGAGTCCGGAATTGGACGGTCCCGTCTGCCCGACCCGAGCACGATGGGACCACCCCTACGAACGGAGCGCACCATGCACGACCACATCTACACCGGCAGGGTGTTCCGCAGCCTCTACCCGGGGTCGCGCACCTCGGTGATCGTGCGTGCCTACGACGGCGGCCCGTGGGTGTCGGTGGCCGATGTGCGGTCGCAGCGTCCGCATCGTGTGCCGGCGGTGAGCCTGCGGGCGTCCGCAGGTTCTGAGGAGCGGTGGGGGTACGCGCCCGTGGGCTGAGGTTCCAGGTACCGTGCCTCCATGCTGTTCCGCCCTGCCCTGCCTGAGGACGGCCCACACATCGCGGCCCTGGTCGCCGCCGCGGCTCCGAGCTTCGGCGCGAAGGAGTACTCCGAGGACACCGTCGCTCTGGTCGCTGTGGACGCCGGCGCGGTCGTGGGCTGGATCGAGGGTGTCCTCGACGGTGCGTACACGGGCCCTGGCGCCCCGGTGCCGCCTCCGCACGGATATGTGCTGGCCCTGGTGGTGGACGCCGGGTGGAGGCGGCAGGGGGTCGGTACGGGGCTGCTGGACGCGTTCGTAGCCGAGGCGCGGGACGTGGGCTGCCGGTGGGTGTTCCTGTTCCCGGACGAGGGCAAGGACGTGGAGGGGCGCGTCCGGTTCTTCGAGCGGGCCGGGTTCGAGGCGGTCAACGACCCCGGGGAGCAGTGGCCCGCGATGGGGAGGCGGACTCACGACGCCAGGTAGTCCAGGGCGAAGCCGAGGAAGAACAGTGGGACGGCAATCCAGCGCACCCATTTCTCGATGCCTTCTCGTGCAAGCGCAGCACCAACCCACCCGGCCAGCCTCCTGGAACTGGTGCCTAGAAGCAAAGCAACAAGGCCGGTAGCGAACAGCAATCGTGGATCATAGACCGGTGATTCGAAGCCACCTTGCCTCCACGCGAAGAATTCGAAGACGAGAGAAACCCCTGCTCCGAGAACGAACAGGGTCCACACGACGATGCGTTTGAGGCGCGGGTTTTCGCCTGCTTTCTTACTCCAAGCGATGAGCTTCTCGGACCCGATGATGTCGAGGACGATCGTCGTGCCCGCGAGGAACGCGAGTAGCTTCCCTGTGCGCGCTGCCCAGAGCACGGACATGCCGTGGATGCTGTGTTCGGTGAGTTGCTGCCCGGACCACCAGAGGGTCCAGGCGTCGGTGAGGGTGAGGTCCACGCGGGGAGCGTAGTGGTACGGGTGGGGCGTCGGGGGTGGATGTCCGGAAGCGGTCAGACCTTGCCGCCGCCGTGACCTGCTACAGACCAGGGCGGAGGGACCATGGCAACATGGAATTGAAGAAGCATGAAGTTGCCATGTGGCATGTAGACGGCGAACCTGACTTCGGCTACCCCTTCTACCGGAACATCCTGCGGAACACGACGAGCCTTCTGAATGAGGAGGCCCTAGCCGCAGAGATGACTCTCTGCGTCGAAGAACTACAGCGGGCTGCGAAAGGGAAGCAGATAGGCACGGCACGCCGAACTGAGCGTGGGGAAGCGATCGAGTTGGACATGGAGCCCCGGCTGGCTCTCGGCTACCGATTTGGGGTTGCCCACTAGGTGTCTCACACGGGCAGTGGGCAACCTAGTGAGCAACCTTGGCTGATGGGCCCGCCGGAGGTCACCCGACGGGCCCGGGGGGTTAGCCGCGCGAGATCAGCGGCACGAGCAGATCGCGCCGGTCCCGGTCGATCAGGTAGTCCACCAGGCGGCGGACGCGGTCGGGGGTCTCGTTGTGGAGGATGTTGAAGAGCGGTCGGTCCGCCTCGATCGCGGCCTGTTCCGCGGCCTCCGCGTCGGCGCGGTCTCCGAAGTGTTCCAGCGTGGACCGGGCGGCGAAGTCCATCCACGTGGAGTCGGTCTCGTGCGAGTCCAGGCGGCCAGGCATGTTCGCGCTGATGCCGACGTACAGGAGGACGTCCTCGGTGTCGTAGTAGCGGTACAGGACCGTCTCACGGCGTCGGACGCCCTTGCGCTTCTGGGAGGACTTGAGGGCGGGCCGTTTACGAACCGGGTCGGGCCTGACCTCGAAGATGCTCCCCCCGACGCCCTGCGAACCGCTGGCGAAGGTCGGGATCACCACCTCGACACGTCCGTCGTCCTTCGGTGGGGTGGTCAACCAGTACCTGAAGCCTCCTTCTTCTGGCCTCGCCGGTTCGTGGACTCGGAGGAAGCCACGGTCTTCCAGCGTCTGGAGGACCCGCTCAATGGCAGTGTCGATCTCGGCTGGCGGCTCCTCGCGGGGGCCTTCCTTGGGCGGGAGGCCGTCGAAACGGTCGGCGAGGTTGAGGGCGGCTTTGGTGGTGATCCTGTCGAGTCCGGCGTTGCAGACGAGGTCGCGCCAGCCGTCGGGGGTTTGGGGGGTAGCGTTCATGTCAGCCTTCTTCCTGGTGGTTCAGGTTGGGGGTTAGGGCTCGTCTGGTGGTGGTTCACCGGACGAGCCCGCTTCATAGGGTCAGGCCGTGTCCTTCAGTCCCAGCGGCTTCGCGAGGAACGCCGGGGTCATAATCCCCTTGTTGGCGTAGTGCAACAGGGCGAACTTGCACGCGAGGTTGTCGACGCCCTTCGGGGTGCTGCTGATGCCATCGCCCTTCAGTTGCCCTAGGGCGTCCTGTCGGGCCTTGCGATAGATGGTGGGCCGCTGCTGTTCCAGCTTCAGCATGGCCGCTCGCAGGTCGTCGGGAGAGAGGGCGTCCACAAGGTCCCATCGCCTGTTCAGCTCTGCGGCGCGTTGGCGCTGCCGCTCTTCTCGCTGCTGCTTGGCTGCTTGCTCATCGCGCGCTTGATCGCTTGCGATCGAGCCCGAGCGAGCGGAGCGAGCTCGGAAGGACTCTTCTTCTTCGGTACTTCCTACATCGGTACTTCCGTTGTCGGTCCTTCTTAAAGAGGTACCGGTTTCAGACGTACCGCTTCCTGACGTACCGGAATCAGACGTACCGGAACCGGTACCCCACGAGTCCTCTTGGTCTGCCTCAGGGTCGCCCTTGTCGTTGCCCTGATCAGCAGCGTCGTCACCGGAACCGTTGCCCGAACCCTTCCCTGAACCCTCTTGGGGGAGGTGGAAGAGGTGCATGACCGTCTCGACGCGCTTGCCGTTGTGCTTGAGCTCGCGGATCAGGTAGCCGAACTCTTCGAGCTCGGAGAACGCGGCCCGGAACGCGCGGCGTCCTTCGGCGCGTTCGCCTCGGTCCTTGCGGGCCTGACGCCACATCTGGTCTGCGTTGGTCTGCCAGCCCTTGGGGCGGGAGATGAGCTCCATGAGGACGGAGCGGGCGAGGCCGGAGAGTCGGCCGTCGCGGATCGCCTGGTTGGCGAGGATGGTGAAGTGCGCTTCGTGGCGCATCTGGTGAACCTTCAGCACGACAGGCCCCCTATGCGGGGTGCGCGCGAGGTACCATTAGCCTTAGACAAGGCCGCCTCCTGAGTCACGTTCAGGTTGGTGGTTAGAAGCCGTCTGGAGCGCCAACTCCGGGCGGCTTCGCTGTTTTCGGTTGTGCCCTCAGTCTACCTTGTGTGCACGTGCATCAAAGCGGACAAAGCCCTGCTAGCGTGGGCATCTCATACGTCCTCCGAGGAGTGTCAACCTGAGCGCTCGCGGGCCCCGCCCACACGATGGGCCCACTTCATACGTCCTCAGAGGAAACGGAAGCCCGGCCATGCGCCGGGCTTTCGTGCGTCACGGGGTAGAGATCACTCCCCCGCGTCCTGCTTCGGCGCCGGAGGCCACTCCGCGCCCGGGTACCCCAGCCACGCCTCCCACAACTGACGCGTGACCGCCGACCGGTCGGAGCCGATGGACTTCGCGCCGGCGTCGAGGGCGTCCCAGAGCTCGTCAGGGGTGTTCCTGACGCCTCGGAGCTTGTGCTTGTGCTGGTTGGCCATGACCCCATTGTGAGGGGTGGTTGACCACCTGTCCACCGGGGTGCATACTGGGGTCAGATAACGGGTGGTTAACCACCTCTGATCGGGTAAAATAAGAGCAACGACCCCCAGGAGACTCCCATGACCGCCCTTGCCCAGTGCCCGCACTGCCCGAAGATCGTCAAGACCCTCAAGGACGGCCGCATCCACTTCCACGGCCCCAAGCGCACCCCGTGCCCGGGAACGCGCCTGGACACCACGGGGTGGCGTGAGATCAGCACCCCCGACGGCCCCCTCCGCCTGGACATGCCGAAGCCCGCCTGACCCGACCGAACAAAGGAGAACTGATGACCCCGCAGGACATCCGCGACCGAGTTGCACGCATCGAAGCGAACCGCGACGACGACGAAACCGCGCACAGCATGGAGGACGACCTGTACACCGACGTGCTGAAAGCGATCGCAGGTGGAGCCCCAAACGCCACCGAGCTCGCCCGTGAAGCGCTGCGCACCGTAGACATCGACTTCGCCCGCTGGTGCGCCTGACCCCCGCACGCAAGAGGCCGCCACGGGGCGGCAGAAGACCACAAGGAGACACGATGGCCGGTGTTCAGCCTGGACAGACCTACATCAACAACAAGAGCGGCGGCACCGTCCGTGTCGTCCGCATAGGCCGGTCCTACTACCTCGGGCCGTCTGCGTGGATCGAGGGCCTCGACGGCAAGCGCGGACGGTGGAAGACCCTCGCCGCGCTCCACACCGACGGCAAGCCGCGCAAGTCCGGCTACAGCCTCAAGGCTGCCCTGACCTCCGAGGAGTCGTGATGGGCCTGCGAGAGAAGGTGGCGCAGATGCTGTATCAGCGCCCCGAGTACCCGTCCGGGATGGCGGAGCAGCTGGCCTGCGACGCAGCCCACCGCCGCGCCGACGACGTGATGGGAGTGGTCGAGACCCGCGTGCGGGAGCTGGAGGCGGAGAACCGGAAGCTGCGGGGGGATCTGGAGGCCGCGATCCTCTTCCGGATCGGAGACCTCCGTGTCTCCCGCGCTGGGGGACGGTGGCTGGTCGGTGTTTCCCACGCCTCCGACCGCTGGCGAGACCGCTTCGACCGACCCGACGAGGAAACATGGGACCGCGACGCCGCCCTGGGTCGTGCCCGGGAGATCGCCGGGGAGGAGCCCCACCCCGGGGCCTGCTCGCACGTCGCATCCGGCCTAATGCTCGAAGGCAGCACGTGCTCGCGGCCCGACGGGCACACCGGCGACCACTCCGACCACAACGGCGACATGTGGGAGAACACGAGGGAGAACCCATGACCATCACCCTGTGCGGCAGCGTCGCCCACCCCGAACTCCTCGTCGCCGCCGACCGTGCCCTCACCCTCGCCGGACACGCCGTCCTCGCACCGCTCCCCATGGGACGCCCGGTCACCGAGGAGGAGATGGCAGAGCTCACCGACACCCACCACGCGAAGATTCGCATGTCCGACCTGGTCGTCATCGTGAGGAAGCCCGACGGGACCATCGGGGACGCGGTCAGCAGCGAGATCGCCTACGCGGAAAGCGTCGGCGTCAAAGTGAAGTACTGGGAGGAGAAAGCATGAGCGAGATGATCTGGGAGCAGATGGGAACCGACTCCTCGGGCGACCCGTACCACGGCTCCGGCGACTGGGAAGTCCACCTGCGCAACGACGGCACGGTCGAGGTCGCGGTTGCTGACTGCGGGTGCTGCGGCCCGACCTCGGTCGTCAAGGCCAAGACATTGGAGGAGTTCGACGCCGAGTGGAAGCAGCTCGGCAAGCTGCTGCGCACCCACGTGCGCCGCGGCGTGAAGAAGGGCCAGAGGGAGAAGCGGTGAAAGTCCGCCAGCATTTCGACCCGACCGTCCACGAAACCCAACCCGGCCGCGACGACTGGACCGAGTGCCACAGGACCCTCATCATCGACGGGGGCGACCTGTCCGCGACCTTCCTCCCCGACGACACCCCCGTGGACTGCCAGGCCTGCCAGTGGTGGGCACGGCACCGGGAGCGGATACGAGAGCTGGACGCGAAGAAGTGACCCGGGCCCTGCCTCACGGCGGGTCTCTCTCGCTGGAAAGATGACTACATGACCTACCGCGACGCCACCCACTTCTACGACCAGATACAGGCCAGATGGCGGGAGCAGCTACCCGAAGAGCCCGAGTTCACCGTCACCGAGGAGCACCTCGCTCTTGCCCGACGCGCAAATATCGGCTGGAACTGGACCGAACGCGCGGCCGGTCCTGGTCTGAACTGGAAGCGCCCCTACGGCAATTCCGACTGGCACGAAGACATCGCCGAAATCGTGGACGGGGCTTTCCTCGGCGCTTTGGGTGACGGCGCGCGGCAGGATTACATCGAGGCCCATGCCGAGCGCTGGGACCGGCTGCACGCTGAGATGACGATCGTGCTCCAGATCTTCCTGGACACCCGCAGTTTTGAGCCTGGCCGGTACAAGTCCGATACGGGCGGCTGGAGGAAAGCCGACTGAGTCCGCACCCCCGGGCCCTGCCTCACGGCGGGGCCCGTTGTCACAGGTAGTCCGCACCCCTGACAAGACGAAGGCCCCGGCCTACCCTGAGAGCAGCGACGCACCAAGGAAGGCGGGGCCATGCCCACACAGGATACCTCCGAGACCGTAGGCCAACGAGTAGCCCGACTCCGAAAACTCCGAGGCCTCACCCAGCACGGGCTCGCGGACCGCAGCCACGTCTCCCGCGGCCTCATCGCCCAAGTCGAAACGGACCGCAAAGTGGCCACACCCGCGTTCATCGCGGCGATCTCTTCCGCACTCCGAGTCGACGCCACCGAGCTCGCCGGCCAGCCCTATCGCGGCGAAACCCCCGCGCAAGACCGGGTGCACGCGACCATCCCCGACCTGCGCCGAGCCCTGGACGCCGTCGACGTCCCCCCGGACCTCGGTATGGACCCGCGGAGCCTGGACACCCTCGCCCGGGAGATCGAAGCGCTCCGTCTCGCATCGAAGGACGCCAAGCACCTACAGGTGGGGACGAAGCTTCCCGCGGTCATCGAGGAACTCGCCGTTCACGTCCACACCACGGACTCCCCGCGCGCGTGGCGTCTGCTGAACGCCGCGCAGGCCCTCGCGGTGTCACTCAGCCGCCGGCTGGGGTACACGGATCTGGCGACGTCCGCGATCAAGGATGCCGCATGGTCGGCCGGGCGCTCCGATGACCCGAACCTGCCCGCGCTTGCCCAGCTCAGCAGGGCGCTCATGATGATGATGTACGGGTCGTGGACGGGTGGACTTCGGCTCGTCCGGTCGGCGGCGACGCGCATCGAGCAGAACTCCCCGCAGGCTTTGGCCGTGCACGGGGCTCTTCAGCTGCGGTCGGCGGTGCTGTCCGCCAGGGGTACACAGACCGGGGAGACCTCGGCGTCGGAGGCGTGGACCCACCACGAGTCCGCGGTGGAGACCGCCCGGCAGCTGCCCGCCCGCACCCAGGACTGGTACGCCTTGCAGTTCAACCCCGCGAACGTCGCCATTCACGGCGCGGCGGTCGCGGTGGAGATGGGCGACTACGACGAAGCGCTGCGACGGGACGCTGCGATCTCCTCCCCCGTCCTGCTCACCCTGCCTGCGGAACGGCGGGCCCACCACGGCATTGACATGGCGCGCGCCTACGTGGAGCTGGGCAGGCACGACAAGGCACTCAGTTCGCTCGTGGTGGCTGAGAAGGCGGCCCCGCAGATGACCAGGTACCACCCGTCGGCGCGGCAGGTGGCGGCGCACCTGGTGGACCGGCACCGGTCGATCCCGGAGCCCCTGCGGGGTCTGATGACGCGAATGCAGATCGCCTGATCTGGGTCAAGCTTGGAATGTTCCGTCTTGGAACATCAGGCCCCTTGCGGGCTGTGAACGTAGAGGTATGGACGCTCACAGCCCGCCGCCACCGCGCAGGGAACACACCCCGGACCCGCTCGTGTCCGCCATCGCAGCCGGGACGCTCACCGAATCTCAGCGGGCCGCGCTCGCGGACCTCGTCGCCCTGCTCTCACAGGAGATGGCCTCCACATTCGTCGCCCGTCCGGGCACGCTGATGGACCGCACCATCGAAGAGGCCGGGTCGTGGGCGACCGTGCGGGCCGCGTGGCGCCAGCTACAACCGGGCCTGTATCCGCAGGCGACGGTGTCGTGACTTACTTCCCCTTCACGAACATGCCGCGCTGCGGGACGACATACAGCACCCCCTCGTCCACGAGGAGCGCGATCGTGCGTCGGACGGTGGAACGCGCGAGACCGTACTCCTGGACGAGGCGCACCTCGGATGGGATGGCGCGGTCCGGCGCCCAGTCGCCGCGTTCGATGCGTGCTGTCAGGATGGCCGCGAGCTGCTTATACGGGGTGATGGGCCCTTCGTGGTCGATCTCGTCGTCGGGGCCAGGGTTTTCAAGATCACGATTCATGGCGCGACCGTAAAACTGCGTATACGAGCCGCCACCACGGGATACGTATCGAGACGTACCGATACCAGGAGAGACCAGTGACCGTCGCCAAGGCCGACGCCCCACTCACCCCGAAGGAACAAGCCGACTACGACCGGCAGGGCGAGCTGATCGCCATGGAGCTGCGGTGGGAGGACCGTCTCCGCGCGGCCGGCCACAAGGTGCCTGACGCGATGGACGGCGTCCGGTGGGGGCCGAAGACCCGCTGAGCTTCCCGCGCGCACCGTCCCCTTGTTGCGCGCGGGGCCAGCGTCGCCACCTTGCGAGGGGACGCGACGAGCCCGACCAGATGTCGGGCGGGGGCGCCCGCTGTTCGTGACAGCGGCGCCCCCTTTGATCCTCCGCGCGCCCCACGGGGCATAGCGCGGTGGCCCCGGGGTGGCTCCCCGGGGAGGGTCCGGCGGGGAAGACACATGAGCCGGGCCCGGCCCTCGTCCACGATCCAGTGGGCGGGGGTTTTCGCAATTCCGCCCGATCGTCAGCACCGGGTGGGAAAATGGGCCCACCGAGAGGAGCACCATGGCAGACACCCCCGAGAAGCCGAAGCCGCCGAGCGGATGGTCGAAGGCCGGACGGCGGCGGGCAGCAGCGAAAGCAAGGCAGAAGCCCCGCGTCGCCGGAGGATGGGCACCCAGTGACGGCCCCGAAGGACCAGCCAAGGTAGGTTCCTCGTGCGGCACGTGCGGGCTCACCGACCAGTGCGACTGCCGCTGAGCTGCTCCCCGCGCACGCGGGGTTGATCCCCTCGGTGGGGTCTACGTTGAGTGCATTTGCTCCCCGCCCGCGCGGGGATACGAAAACCCCCACCATGCCGGTGGGGGTTTCGTCGTCTACGGCACCCAGGACCGCCAGTGCCACACTGTGGGGTCCCCGCCCGGCTCGGCGGTGTACAGGACCCGCGAGCAGTCATCGGGAGCACCGCGGCTGTCTTCGGGGACGAAGTCGAAGCCGGGCTCCGCGTCCTCGATCGCCTCCCTGTCCACGGGGAGAGTCCCGCCGTCCATCGGGCCGCCGATCAGTCGCACCTGCACCATGTCGCTCATGCTGTGATCCTCCCAGTCGGATACGACGCGCGGGCGAGGTGGCCGAAGATGGCCAAGCGGGTACATGACCTGCGTGGACGATGAAGAGGTCTCGGACGCCGAAGCCGCCGAAGACGAGAAGTGGCTCGCTTCCCTGCCGCCCTCACAGCGTGTCCTCGTCGGGATGATGCTCGACCGTCTCGTCGACGCCGAGAACGACAGCACTTACCGGCCGGACTACCGGTGAGATCCCCGACGACGCATCGCACCCCGCCCTTGGTCCGTGTGACCGTTCAGGGGGTGCGCCTGCACGCCTACCTCCTCGCGTGGGTGGGCGACCGGGCGCGTGTGGGGTGGTGCGAGCAGTACCAGCCCCTCCCCGGGCACGTAGAGCCGCACCAGTGGCGGTGGTGCGTCGACGACGTGCCCAGGGGTGACGTGGAGACGCTGGAGGGGCAGTCGTACCTCGGGGTGCCGCAAGCAGGGACGGCGCAGGAGTAGACACGGCGAAGCCCCCACCTCTTGTGGTGGGGGCTTTCATCCCCGCGTGCGCGGCTTCGGCTACCCCAGCGCGCGGAAGGCAGCCACGGCCTCATCGAAGTCGTAGCATCGCTCCGGTTCTCCTCCGCCGGACGGCACGACGTCCCACCGGTTGTTCCAGCTTCCGTCGTGCAGCGTCACCTTGACTGCGATGAGCTGACCGGCCTTTTTGGATTTCACAGTCCCGCGCGACTCCTCGCTCGCGATTCCAACCCTTTGAGCCTTCGACTCGAATTCGGGATCCCATTCCGCGCGCAGCCCGTCGGCCAGCTCGAAGGGAAGTTCTGCGCGGCGAACACGCTTCTTCGCACCCCTGATTTCCTGGAGCTGCTTCTCTCGGATCCACCTGGTGACCAGGTGCTGCTCCTCGTGCATGGACATGGGGAGCGTGCGGAGGGGGTTGTCGAGCGAGTGGTCGCAGTGCCAGCCGCTCTTTTTGAGGGCTTGCTTGCAGCGCTTGATGTTCTTGCGGGAAGAGAAGCTATCCACCTTCCCTTGACGTATGTCGTGGACGCGGAATTCCCCGCGGTAGCCCTCGGGGCGGGGGGATTCCTCGGTGCTGCCCCCGTCGGGGCAGAACTCGATCCAAAGGCCATTGGTGCGAGCGCGGCCTCCGATCGGGGGTTTGGGCGCGCCTACGGGGGTAGCGGCCTTGAACCCCGCTTCGACGAGGATATCCGTGAGCTCCTGCATGAGCTCACGGATTTGCTGCGGGTCAGTGGGCTGATTAATCACGAAGGCTCCTTCGGGGATTGGGGCCCGCCCCGGGGAAGTGGGGCGGGCTCAGGTGTGGGTCAGGCAGCCCATGCGGGGTCGTAGTCGGGGTGGTCGGAGTGCACGACGGCGAGCAGGCGGATCACGTAGTCGTGGTGAATCCGCCTCTCGCTGGCCTTGATGTGCCGCGAGCATGTGTCCCACTCGGAGTAGGTCTCGGGGTCCTGCCCCTCGTAGTTGATGCAGGGCAGCCCGGGGTGGGGGTCTTCGCCGCTGGGCAGGTAAGCCGCAACGATGGCCTGCTTCGCCGCGATTTCCCGCAGCACCCGGGCGGGGTCGTGGCGGGCGATGTGGTCCGTCAGGCCGCGGCTCCCCCTCTGCCGGAACAGCTCCCCGCCGAGCTCGTAGAAGGTGTCGTCGTCTGGGGGATCGGGGTGCGGGGCGACGATGCCCCACGACCGGTCGGCTATCGCAGTCCACTTCGCGTCGTCGTCGGGTCCGGCTTCGATGCCGATACTGAGCCAGGTGTCGTAACCGGAGGCATCGGCAGCGGCCTTCGCCGCCTGTTCTTCCTCTTCCAGCCGTGCGGCCAGGAACTCGACGATGGTCATGAGGTGGCCTCTTCGTCGTCCTCGTCCTCAGGCCACCCGTAGACGGATGCCTCATCCGCACTCACGTCGATCCCCCACCCCAGATCCTCGAAGCGGGGTTCGGCCGCGAGCTTCTTGACCTCCGCGACGAACTCGTTCCACAGACGGGCGTCGCGGTCGTCCTCCGCGCTGTTGTGGTTCGACAGTGCAGCGCTCGCACGCAGCTCGTGCCGTTCGCGTCCCATGTCAGGCCTCCTTCTTCTGTGCTGCGCGCCGCTCGCGCACTTGCTGCCGGATCTGTGTAATGCGCTGGCGACTGAGTCCAGTCACGTCCATCACGTCAATGACACGCCAGCCATGGAGAGAGATCGCGTCTTCGATCGCTTCGTCCAGGGCTTCCTTGGTCTTCTCGGCATGCTCCTGCGCGTGGACGTTGTCGCGCACTGCCTTCACTAGGTCACTTGCTGCCATGAGGCTAGTTTCGCATCTCATGGAATGACTATCTCACTAGCCACTTGCAATGGCAAGCACGCTTGTCATATGGTGGGCACATCAGCACGAGCCCCCCGGAGGACCACATGCGCATCCGCCCCACCAACACCGAAGCCCGCGTCAAGAAGGAGATGCGCCGCCTCCAGCGCCGCGCCACCGTCGCCACCCGCAACGCCGCGAAGACCGCCCACCGGGCCGGACTGAAGACCGTCGCCGGCCACCTGCGGGCCCTCGGGGTCGACGACGCGACCGCGACCGGGATGGCGGCAACGCTGCGGAAGAAGCTCGCTGGGGGCATCGACGGGTTCGTCCGGAAGGACGGGATTCGAAGGGACTGCACCCGCTACACCCTCGGGCGGGTCATGGGCGGGCTCGTCGACTACAAGCCGCGCAAGGACACGTACAAGGCCGCCCGCGTCCAGCTGCTCGCACTCGCTGCCTAGGAGGCACGCATGAACGCCATCGACACCGTTGCCCGCGAGATCTCCGCGGAGGCCACCCCGCTCGACGTGGCCGCCGCCCGCCAGTTCCTCGACGTCAACACCGACGAGGGCCGCGCCGCCGCCATGCGCACGTCGGGCGCCGGGCACCTGATTCGCAAGTACAAGATCAACCGCAACCTGTCCGCGATCGCCCGCCGCATCGTCGCCGACCACGCCTGACTAACACAAGGAGGCCCACATGGACCTGTTCCAGACCTGCACACCCCGCGAGCGTCGCAAGTTCCACTCCGTGCGGATCACCCACGACAACATTCACGCCCTCACCGACCAGGTCTTCCACGGGGCCGTCAAGGACGGGGCGCTCGTCTTCTCCACTGGGCGCCAGGAGTTCGCGACGGGACGTGTTGGCGACTGGCTCGTGCGGCTCGGGACCCTCATGGCGGACACTCTCGTGCTCAGCGACAGCGAGTACCACCAGCAGTACGTGGCCTTTCCCGAACTGCCTGAGGAGGTGGACCCGTGACCCTCACGGTCGAGGACCGCTACTACCTGCCGGAGGAGGTGCCCGACGTGGAGACGACGTGCATGGTGGAGGTGAACAGGCTCGGCTACGACGTGGAGTGCGGGCAGCTGTGCGACGACGGCCCGATCTGCGGGGCGCACATGCTCGACGTCGACGCGGGTCGGATCAGCTACGAGGCGTACCGGCGGTACCTGGCGCACGCCACCGAATCATGATCGAGAAGGAGCACCCACTCATGGGCCAGACGGTGACAGTGACCCTGACCAACAGGACCGCCATCATCGGGACCCTGCGCCCCGACCGCACCGAACACGTTCACGTCATCGACATCGGAGACGGATCGGAGGTCATGGTCCGCCCCGACCAGGCCACCATCGAAGAAGTCGCCGCCCCGCAGTCCACCAGCGGACGCCGACACATCTTCGCTGACCACCAGGACAAGGTCAGCGACACCGACTGGGCCACCACCCGGGCCATCCACGAGGCCGCGCACGCCGTGATCGGCATGATCGTCGGCCTGACCCTGAAGGAAGTGTGGGTCAAGACCGGGCGCCACGGAGGCGTCGGGGGTGAGGCCCGCTTCGATCCAGGTCCCCCGCAGGCGCTCGCCGTGCACCTGACGGCCGGCCCCATGGCCCAAGCCAGAGCTGTGGCCGAACTCGGCTACGAGCCCCTGGTGCAGGCGGCAGTCGAGGGCCTCGCCGGCCAGGGTGACCGCGCCACGATCACCACCCGGCTCGCTGAAGGGCACGTGATCTGGCGGTCGCAGGCACAGAGGGACGCTCAGGCCCTGCTCGACTCCCCAGAAGTGTGGGGGGTCATCTGTTCGGTGGGCCGGGCTCTGGTGGGTGAGGGGCGGCTGTCCGGTGCTGACGTCCGCGCGGTGATCGGTGAGCCTTGCGACCTGACCCGCCACCGGATATGGCTCCCGAGCCTCTAGCGCCTGACACGAAGACGGCCCGGCAGGAGCACCACCTCCCGCCGGGCCTCGCGACCTTGCAACCAGCTACGGAAGAAGGATCATGTTGGAGACTATCGCGCCGCCGCGCCCGCGTCTGGGGCGCACGGATGTGAACGCGCACCTGGACGACGTGTTGGGTCAGGTGGGTTGGCTGACCACGGAGCAGCTCGGGCGGCGGCTCGAAGCGGACGGCATCGTCGGGTGGAAGGACTCGGTCCGCTGGCACCCGGTGGGCCTGTGGGTGGTCGGTGCGCTTCAGGCGAGGGGCGTCCCGGCGGTCTCGTACTCGTGGGTGGAGACGCTGAAGGTCATCGACAGGAGGCGGGTCGTCATCGGGGAAGCGCGCATCCCGGAGTCGCACACGGCGTGGGTGCTGGAGTGCGAGATCAACGACGGCGCATGGGGAGAGCTCATCAGGCAGGGGGAGGGAGACGAGCGGTGACCAGCTGACCTGCGCTTTCTCAGAAGAGTTGCGCACAATCGAAAAGTTCCGTAAGATTCAATAGGGTTGAGAAAACCCCTCGGAACATCGGGCCTCGGAAGCGAAAGCTCCGGGGCCTTTCGCGTGCCCGGACCTTCTCCTCCGGCTGCACCCACGAACCGTCCGGCCGGGCACACACGCTTCGCGCTCCCGCGCATGGCCCGCGACCGGACACACACGTCCCGGCCGCTCACCACAGGGGGTAGGCGAGCGGCCGGGCGACTCACCACGGCGACGAGTCGTTCGCCGCCTCCGTGTTCTCCGTACACCACGGGATCATCGCGTCAGCAGACACCCCCGCCTCGCCCTCGTGCTCCACAGCGATCTCACGCAGCTCCGGCTCCGCATCCTCCTCCAACGCCTTCGCGGAGATGTCCTCCCCCAACGCCACCATGGCCTCACGCTCCCCCGGAAGATTCGCCCGGCGGTACGCGTCCCACAGACGCAGGTCCTGGCAGATGATCTGAGCGGACATCGGATCCACCACCACCTCCGGGGACGCGGGTGCGGTAGGCGACACGGCAGCCTCCGACGGGGACGGTTCCTCCACAGGGGCACCGGCGCTTGAGCATCCCGACACCATGACCACGACAGCGCACACCACGAACAGCTTCACGACACACCTCCGGTAGGGGGACGTCGGAGCGGGCGACGCGGGACACCAGTGTGCACCAGGAACGGGTTGGGGGTGAGGGTGTTGTGGCCCAGGGACAGCGCATCAGCGACGAACAGCGCGCCGCCATCCTCGAAGACATCCGCGCCAAGAACGGGTCCACGCGAGCCATAGGCGCACGACACGGAGTCAGTGACGCCAGCGTTCGCAAGATCGCCAAGGACGCCGGCGAGACCGACGCCTTCTCGCGCGAAGGCACTGAAAAGGCCACGCGCGCGCGTCAGGCCGACCTCGCTGCGATGCGAGCCGAGGTCTCCGAGAAGTACCTCCGCAAGGCGTCGGAGCTCCTCGACCAGATGGATCAGCCGCACCTCGTCTACTCGTTCGGCGGCAAGGAGAACACGTACAACGAGGCCGTGTTGGAGCGTGCGCCGACGGGTGACCTCCGCAACCTCATGACTGCCAGCGCCGTCGCCCTCGACAAGCACCTGAAGATCCTCGCGACCGAGACCGACTCGGGTGCTGCGACTGCGGCGTCGATGCTGTCGGGTATCGCTGACGCTCTGGAGAAGGCCGCGGAAGTCCTCGACTCGGAGCCGTCCGACGAGGTCTCGAACGACCCCTAACCTCCGAGAACCATCACTTATCGGTGGTCAGGATTCGGGGGTGGGCGTGGATCTGTCGCGTCTCACCGGGCACCTGTCCCCCGCTCAGATCCGGTCGATCGTCGGGTCGATGTCGACCCCGCAGATCGCTCTGTGGTCCGGGGCGGTGTCGTCGGGCAAGACGATCAGCTCCTTGCTGGCGTTCCTGATCCTTCTGACCCGCGCCCCGTCGACCGGGCTCATCGTGATGGTCGGGCGGACGCTACAGACCATCGAACGCAACCTCCTCGACCCCTTGTCCGCACCCGAGCTGTTCGGTGTGCTCGCCGGCCAGATCCACCACACGCCCGGGTCCACGACCGCGGTCATCCTCGGCCGGACGGTGCACCTCGTGGGCGCGTCAGACGCCCGCTCCGAAGGCAGGATCCGCGGGGCGACCATCGCGCTCAGCTACGTGGACGAGGCCACTCTCGTGCCTCAGAGCTTCTGGATGATGCTGATCAGCCGCCTGCGCGTGAAGGGCGCGAAGCTGCTGGCCACCACCAACCCTGATCATCCCGGGCATTGGCTGCGACAGGACTTCGTACTCCGCGCCGACGAGGTTGGCATGCGGCACTGGCACTTCACGCTGGACGACAATCCCAGCCTGGACCCCGGGTACGTGGACCTGCTCAAGCAGCAGTACACGGGTCTCTGGTTCAGGAGGTTCATCCTCGGGGATTGGATCGCTGGTCAGGGCGCTGTCTACGACATGTGGGACCCCGACGAACACGTGGTGGCGTGGCAGGATCTGCCGTCCATGGAGCGGCTGGTGTGCCTCGGCGTGGACTACGGCACGACGAACGCGTCCGCTGGGCTGCTCCTCGGGATCGCTCGGGACGGCCGCCTGTTCCTCGTCGACGAGTACAGGCACGAACCCCGCCGCGACACACAGCGCCTCACCGACGCTCAGCAGTCGGCCCGGTTGCTGGAGTGGATGGACCGCCCCCACCTCCCCGACGGCTCGCGCCTCCCAGTCGAGTACGTGGCCGTCGACCCCGCCGCAGCCTCGTTCCGGGTGCAACTGCACCAGGACGGTCTGGCCACGTCGCCTGCTCACAACGACGTCGCGCACGGCATCAGCATGGTCGCGACGCTGCTCGCCCGCCGTCAGCTCCTCGTGTCCGACCGCTGCACGGGCTGGATCAACGAAGTCGGCGGCTACTCGTGGGACGAGAAGGCCACCGAGAAGGGCCTCGACGCCCCCATCAAGACCGCCGACCACTCGCTCGACGCCGGCCGGTACGCCCTGACGACCTCCGAGGCGCTGTGGCGCCCGTACCTGATCGACCCTCTTGACCTCGCTGCGTGACTTCCTTGCGAGATCCCCGGGCCTGATGACTACTACCAGTGAGATGGGGGTGTGTGGTGCCGCTCCCTGACTCCTCCGTGCCATGGCCGCCCGCCGAAACCGACCGCCCGCGCGCGTTGTACGACGCGTGGGGTGCCTGGTACTCCGGTGACCCCGACCAGCTGTCCGCGTACTACGGCGGCGGAGGCGGACACAACCGGATGTCGCCGCAGCCGCGGCCCTCCCAGTACCGCGGCGGGGTCGTCGGAACCGTCGCGCGGTGGTGGTGGGGAAGACCGCCCAGCCCCGAACAGGCAACGATCAAGCTTCACGTGCCCCTCGCCGGCGACATCAGCTCCGTGTCCGCTGACCTGCTCTTCGGGGAAGCCCCCACGCTCGCTGTCGCTGACCAGACGGCCGACAAGGTCACCCAAGACCGCATCGACTGGCTGATGACCGAAGGCGGCATGCACGCCGCGCTCCTCGAAGCGTCGGAGCTGGCGTCGGCCTACGGTGGCGTGTTCTTGCGCGCCAGCTGGGACAAGGCCGTCGCGGACCATCCGCTCGTCGACGCCATCGCCCCCGACTGCGCCGCACCCGAATGGCGCGCCGGCCGCCTGGTCGCGGTGACCCTGTGGCGTGTCCTCGAAGACCGGGACGACAACACGGTCCTGCGCCACCTCGAACGACATGAGCCCGGCGTCGTCTACCACGGCCTCTACGAGGGCAACCGGGACAGCCTCGGCAGGAAACTCCCGCTCGCTGACCACCCCGAGACCATCGGGTTCAAGGTCGACGCGACCGGCGGCATCCCCACCGGGGCGCGACGCCTCGCCGTCGTGTACATCCCGAACATGAGGCCGCACAGGATCATCCGCGGCACGCCGCTCGGACGGTCGGACTACTCCGGTGTCGAGCACTTCATGGACGCCCTGGACGAGACGTGGTCGTCGCTCCTCCAGGACATCGACTCCGGCAAGGCCCGCCTCCTGGTGCCCACGAGCTTCCTCGACACCCACGGGCGGGGCCATGGCGCGAGCTTCGACATGTCCCGGTCGGTGTTCACTCCTCTCACTGGCTTGCAGGGTGCGGGCGACAAGTTCACGGACATGATCGAGCAGGTCCAGTTCGCGATCCGTGTGGACGAACACCTCGCCGCGGCGACTGCGCTCACTGAGCAGATCGTGCGCGGTGGCGGCTACTCCGCTCAGACCTTCGGCGAGTCCGGTGACCTCGCGATCACCGCGACGGAGGTGCAGCATCGGGAGCGGCGGAGCTTCTCGACCCGCAGTCGGAAGATCGGCTACGTGACCCCGGAGCTGGCCAGCTTCACTGAGGTCGTGCTGGAGATGGACCGCTCCCAGCTGGGGACCGACGTCACTCCGCAGCGACCCACGGTCGAATGGCCCGATGGCGTTCAGGACGCGCCCGAGGCGACCGCTCGCACCATCCAGCTCCTCTCCGACGCGCAGGCCGTGTCCACGGAGATCAAGATCCGGATGGCTCACAAGGACTGGGATGACGAGCAGATCGCCCAGGAGGTGCAGCGCATCCAGGACGAGAACCCCGTGGTCGACCCCATGGCCGCGGCCGGCCTCGTCAACGGGCAGGACACACCACCCGACCCACCTGAGGACTCCCCGCCTGAGCGGGACGAATAGCAACCCATCCAGAGGTCACCCGGGCGGTGACCTCTTCCTTTTGGAGACCACGTGACCGAGCAGCAGGGCCAGGCGCCCGAAGCCGCCGACACCACCACGACCACCGCTCCCCCGCAGGCCGACACCGGCCAGCAGGAGCAGCCCCAGCAGCAGGCGAAGCCGGACCCCAAGCCGACCAAGCCCACCGCCTCCGATGACCTCTCCGAGCTGTCGTCCGCTGACCTCGCGAAGATGGTCCGCAAGCTCCGCGCCGAGAACGCCAGCGACCGCACCACGGCCAAGCAGCAGGCAGCCAAGGACGCGGTCGACGAACTCACCGGGAAGCTCGGCAAAGCGCTGGGCTTGGTGCAGGACGACAAGCCCCCGTCGGTGGACGACCTGACCGCGCAGCTCACCGCCGCTCAGCAGCAGGCCACCGAGCGGGACACGGCCCTCCGTCAGCTCACCGTGGAGCGCGCCGCTGAGCGTGCCGCCCGTGAGCACGGCGCGGACGTCGACGTGCTGCTCGACAGCCGCAGCTTCGCAACGAAGCTCGGCGATCTAGACCCCGCGGCGGACGACTTCGCCGCGACCGTGAGCGACCTGGTCAAGCAGACCGTCGACTCGAACCCCAAGTACAAGGCGACCCAGGCGGCCACCTCCTCAAGCGCGGACTTCTCCAGCGGGCCTGGCGAGCAGCGCAAACGCACCAACTCAATGCACGCCGCCGCACGCGACCACTACGGGGTCCGCGGCAGCTAGCCCGACAGGAGACCACACATGGCCATCACTCTGGCCGACGCCCAGATCAACGCGCGTGCGGACATCGACCACGCCGTCATCGACAACCTCCGCAGGTACAGCTGGCTGTGGGACCAGATGGCGTTCGACGACGCCGCCACCCCCGGCGCCGGCGGCGACACTCTCATCTACGGGTACACCCGCCTCAAGGCTGCCCGCGGCGCTGGATTCCGAGCGTTCAACACGGAGTACCCGGCGGACAAGGCCGAGCGCGAGCAGCACACGGTGAACCTCAAGCCGTTCGGCGGCGCGTTCACCCTGGACCGCAAGCTCCGCAACCTCGGCCCGGCGACCACCAACGAGATGGTGTTCCAGCTCCAGCAGCTCCTCGTGGGCGCCACGATCGCGTTCCAGTCCGAGATCATCCACGGTGACACCGCGGTCAACGCGCTCGGCTTCGATGGCCTGGACAAGAGCCTGACCGGTGAGTCCACGGAGTACCTGCCTCTCGCCAACGGGGTCACGTCCGGTCACCTGGACTGGCGCGGGTCCGTGGTCAACACGCAGGCGCTCGCCCTGTCTCAGCTGGACATCCTGGACGACTTCCTGTCTCGCATCGTCCCGTCGAAGGTCGGCGGCGGCGACCAGGGAACCCCGGGTGCTTTGCCTCCGGGAGTGAAGGCGATCATGGGCAACACCAAGTCCATGACCCGCATCAAGTCGCTGGCGCGGTGGGCTGGGTCGTACACCGAGACCAAGGACGCCCTCGGTCGTGACGTGGCCATGTACGGCTCCTGGGTCCTGATGGACCTGGGTGACACCTTCGACGGGTCCGGGCCGATCATCCCGATCGAGTCGCGTGACACCGACGGTGCGGGCGGCGGCGCTTCGCTGGCTGGCATGACCGACCTGTACGCGGTCAGCTTCGGCATGGACGCTTTCCACGGAGCGTCGATGGCCAGCACCCCGCTGGTGGAGACATTCCTCCCCGACTGGAACCAGCCCGGCGCGGTCAAGAGTGGCGAACTGGAGATCGGCCCCGCCGCGGTGGTCCTGCGCAACACCCGAAGCTGCGGCGTGCTCCGCAACGTCCGCGTGAGTGGGTGACGTCGTGACCAGGTACGACGTTCAGGCCCCTGTCGAGGGCTACAACGGCGAGACCGGCGGCGTCCGCTTCTACAAGGGCCGCGCTCACGTGGACTCCTCGACGCACTTCGCTGCGGTGGAGTACATGCGCCGGCGGGGTTACACGCTCACCGAGGTCCGCGAGGAGGAGACGCCCTCCGAGGACAGCACCCCGGACAAGCCGAAGCAGGCCGACTCCAAGGCCGTGTGGGTCAAGTACGTGGTCGCCACCACCGATCTCACTGAGGCTGAGGCCGCCGACCTGAAGAAGGACGAGCTCATCGAGCTCACAGAGAACGAGGAGCAGGCATGAGCCACGTTGCTGGCGAGTTCACCGGGATCATCCGAGACCAGATCGCCGCACTAGAGGAAGGCGGCCTCCAGGGCGACGCGCCCACGGTCGCGAACATCAGTGCGGCTGACACGGCCGCGGTGGTCACGTACATCAACACGGTGCTGCTGCCCGCTCTGCGGGACCGCGGCGTCATCGCGTAGAGGGGGGTGTCCCGTGGCTCCTGTGTACGCAACGCCCGAGGAGCTCGCCACCTGGCTGGGTCTTGATGAGCCTCCGGTCGGCGCTGTGACGGCGCTGCGGGACGCCTCTCTCATCGTCGACGGGCTGCTGATCGGCGCTGTCTATGAGACGGACGCCGACGGCAAGCCCACGGACCAGCACGTGATTGACACCCTGCGGGACGCCACGTGCGCGCAGGCCGCCTTCAAGCCCAAGGGCAGCAACACGCCGGCGCCGGAGGGCGGGCGACCAACGACAGTGAAGGTGGACAAGGTGTCCACTGGCTTCGCAACAAACCCGGCCACGGGCGAGGTCATCAAGGAGCCCTACTCACAGCAAGCCCTGGACATCCTCCGCATCGAGGGGCTCATCCCCGCGCACCCCCGGGTGGTGTGACGTGCTGCCGATCATCACGGACCAGGTGTACGTGCTCAGGCCGCCGATCGTGGAGGACGCACACGGCAACAGGTCGAGGTCCACAAAGGACTGGGCGGCTGCGGTTCGCACGGGCCCTTTCGACGCCTGCGTGCAGCCGGACTCGGCCACGCTCGGCGCGTCGCTGGCCACCAAGGAGGAGCGCAGAGGCGGGCGCGAGCAGCTGTCGAAGTCGGTGCAGGTGTTCTTGCAGCCGGGGACGGACGTGCTCGCTACGGACGGACTGGAAATCAACGGGCGCATCTGGCAGGTCAACGGCGAACCCTTCACTCTCCCCGACGTCGGCGGTCTCGGTCACATGATCTGCAAGGGCGACTGGATCGAGGGGTGACATGGGTCGCGTTGAACTGAACCAGGCGGTGATCAACCGGCTGGGGTCGTGGGGTCCCGTCGACGACGACATCCGCAACCGTGCCCGTCGTGTGCAGGCGATGGCGCGCGGCCGTGGTCCCATCGACACGGGCGACTACGTGTCCTCGATCGACACCGAACGCCTCGAACCCCACGGGTGGAGAGTCATCGCCCGCGACCGCAAGAGCGCGTGGATCGAATTCGGTACCCGCCCGCACATCATCCGGCCGCGCACGGCCGGCGTCCTGTGGTGGCCCGGCGCGGCTCACCCGGTAGCGATGGTCCGTCACCCGGGCACTAGACCCACCGAGAATCTCGCCGAAGCGCTCGAACTCGCGGCGCGCGGCACCACACACACCTAGGAGCAGCAATGCCGCACGTCAAGATCGGCTACCCGCACAAGGCCCCCGACGGATCGAAGCGAACGCAGGGCGAGACCGTGTACGTGTCCAGCGCTGAGGCGGAGGGCATCGTCGCTGATGGCAAGGGCAAGATCGTCAAGGTCTCTCCGAAGGAGGCCGTGAAGATCGCCGAGGCATCCAAGCCCAAGGACGACAAGCCCAAGGCGAAGGACGAGGCCCCGAAGCCCCTCCCGAAGCGGCCCGTGGCCACGAAGACGGAGAAGCCCACCGATGGCTGACCTGCCCGTCATCCGGGTGGAGCGGCACGGCGACGAGCAGCGGGTGACCCTCGATGGGAAGCCGCTCCCGATCGCTGTGGACGATGGCATCCGGATCATGTCCGCGCCCGGCTATCCGGCGGGCATCAACGTCACGATCCTCGCGAGTGCTGTGGAGCTGGTGGACTCGAACGCGCCTCGTGTCCCCGAGGCGGAGAAGGAACGCGTCGCCAGCTATCTCGACAGCAAGGCTCCGCCGTCGTCCTGGCGGCCACCCAAGCGCAGCTAGGGGGCGTCGTGGCCCTGCCCGTCATCCTCTACCCGGACGCTGAGCTGGTCGCGATCACCTGGCACCGGGAACGCCTCGGCGGCGCAGTCGGCATGGTGTGCTCGGAGCTCCCCGAACCCGAGCTGTTCGCGGCGTCGCTGCCGATCGTGCAGTTCGTCAGGCTCCCGTCGCCGCCTGCTGATCGCAGGGTGCACGACATCGCGCGTCTCCAGTGCATCGTCCGAGTGGACGAGGCCACGGGGAGGCCCGGAGCGATCGACCTCGCCGGATACGTGTCCGCGCACTTCGCCGCCATGTCCGGGCAGACCATCACCCTCCCGGCGACCACGTACACGCCGGGCGGTGCGGCCACCGTCGGGTGCGTCCGCCACCAGTCGAACCCCAGCCCGTTCCGCGACGACAACACCAACCTGCTCGCCATGAGCTTCACAGGCGAACTGTACCTGCGCCCATTCAGGGTCACCTGACCCACCCTCGACCACACCCCGACGCCTCATGGTGCCGGGGTTTTCCCATGCCCGCACCAGGGCTGACAACCCCAGGAGGGGACATGGCGGACAGCGTCAATGCCATCAGGGCCTATGGAACTGACGGCGGTAAGTGCTACGTCGCGCCGCTCGGCTCGCAGCTGCCGGAGGGTCTGGACGCGTTCGGGCCGGAGTGGTGGGACCTCGGCGCGATCGACCCCGCCGGCCTGACCGAGGCCTACGAGGAAGAGCGCAACGAGAAGAGGCCCCTCGGGTACAAGTCGCCCGTCAGGACCGATATCACCGGCGTCACCAAGACTTTCACCACCCCCATGTGGGAGATGAACGTCTACACCCAGGCCCTCTACGACAACGTCGACCTCAGCGCCCTGGAAGAGCTTCCCGGGGGCATCATCACGTACCCCGTGTACCGGCCCACCGGGCAGCGCAAGTACATGCTCGCCGTCGACACCTTCGACGGGGTCAACCACGAGCGCACCGTCGCCGCCATCGCGGAGGTCACCACCCGCGCCGAACGGTCCAAGAACGCCGAGAACGTAACCGCTTCGGGCCTCACGTGGACCGTGTACGAGGCCAGCGACGGCCTCATGTTCAACAGGTACTTCCTCTCCGACGGCATGTGGCTGCCCGTGGAGTCCCTCGCTGTCGACGGAACCGCGGCCGTCGTCGTGGCTGCGACGACGCAGCTCACCGCGACCGCGACCTTCTACAACGAGACCACCGACGACGTCAGTGCGACGGCCACCTGGGACACCTCCGCGCCCCTCATTGCGACCGTCGACGCCGACGGGACTGTCACCGGGGTCGGCGCCGGGTCCGCAACCATCACCGCGTCGTACCGGGGCGTGTCCGACACCCTCGCGGTCACCGTCACCGCCTAAAGACCGGTGGGTGGGCGTCCGCGCAGGTGCGCCCACCCGCCTACACCAACCTGCGCTCAACCTGCGTGAACACGAGGAGTTCTGCCATGACCGCTGCCCGAAAGCCCGCCGCGAAGAAGCCCGCTGAGCCCGTTCAGGAGAACCGGCAGACCGTTGCCGTCGCCGAACTCGTCGACCACAGGGGAGCGCAGGAGAGCGAAGCCCTGTCCTTCGCCTACTCGTTCGCCATGGCCAACGGCGACGAGTACCAGTTCAAGCCCGTCCATGACTGGCCGATGTCCGCAGAGGTCGCCATGCACACCGGACGCCTCGGACAGTGGCTCCCCGAAGCTCTGGCTGACCCGAAGCAGTTCGACTCGCTCCTGAAGCACACGTCCCGTGAGATCGGGCGCATCGTGCAGTTCTACCGGACCAAGACCGGGGTGGACGCGGGGGAAGGCGACAGCTCCTCTACGTCCTAGAGGAGCACCCGCGTGAGGTTGAGCTGGACCTGCTTGACCGTGGCTACGACATTCTCGACTTCTATCGTCGCGAGATCAGCTTCCGCCGCATGGTCCTGCTCGTCATCCATGACATGGCGCGCATGCCCCGCACCCGTGCGGCACTCACCGGACGCGACCCGGGACGGCCGTGGTCGGAGCTGAACGACCAGCTGGCGCTGCTCGACTCCCGGCTCCAGGCGCTCATGCGGGTCATGTGGGTCGGCGGTCGCCTCAAAGGCGAACCCCCCGACATCCACCCGTACCCGGTGCCCGCCGCGAAGGGTGAGAAGGCACAGGAGCGTCAGTCGCGTCGCCCTGACCCGCGCAAACAGGCGTACCTCGAAAGATTCGCGCCACCCAAGAGGCACCTGAAGCTCGTCAAGACACCACCACCAGAGTGAGGGGGTGTCCGACGTGCCGGATGCCGGATCAGTGTGGGTTGACGTCCTGCCCGACCTGAAGAAGTTCGGACCTCGGCTGCGTGCTGAGCTTCAGAAGCACGCCGGTCGCGGCATGGACGTGCCCGTCGGACTCGACTCGACGAAGGCCAAGGCGGAGCTCGACGCCTTCCGCCGTCAGGTCGACAACCTCGGCCGGCGCACCCCGCGCATCACCGTGTCAGCGGACACCCGCACCGCGCTCGCCAGCCTGGTTCGTGCCGAGAAGGCCGCGGACCGGCTGGACGGGCGCGTCATCAACATGCGCGTCAACACCAGCGGTGACGGCCCGGTCGCACCCATCGCCCCGAGGACCCCCTCTGCCCCGTCGGGTGGAGGGGGCGGCGGGAGCACGCCCCGAAGTGGCGTCGGGCAGCAGCGTCCGTTCTCTGATGTGTCCCCCGCCGGGGTCCTCGCGATCACCACCCTCATCCCCCCGCTCGTGCCCGCCGTGGGTGCGCTCGCCGGGGGTCTGGGCGCGGTCGCGTCGGGCTTCACTGCCGCCAGCGTGGGCGCGCTCGGCTTCGCTCTGGCCGCGGTCCCCGCGATCCGCGAAGCCAACGCCGCGACCGGCGATCTGACCTCCGGTCAGCGCGAGTTCCGCGACTCCATGGGTGGGCTCACCGCGTCGTGGCAGACCTTCCGTGCGGCAACGGACCGCCCCGTGCTTCAGGCAGCTGCGTCCGGCCTGGACGTCGCCAACGTGGGGCTGCGTCTGCTCACCCCAGCGACGAACCGCACCGCTTCGGCACTCTCCACCCTCGGCGACGAGGCGCGGGAGGCACTCGGCAACTCGCGCTGGACGGCGTTCTTCAGCTTCATCTCCCGACAGGCCAACCCCAGCACGATCACCTTCGGCCGCTCCATCGGCAACCTCGCCAGCGGCGTCGCCGGGCTTGTGATGAACATGGAGCCGCTGTGGACTGTGGTCGCTCCCGGCCTTGAGCGGTCCACCGCACGCTTCGCCGAGTGGGGTCACGAAGCCGAGAACTTCACCGACTTCATCGAGTGGACCCTGGCCAACGGGCCCGTCTTCACCGAGATGTTCGGGTCCATCGCAGGTGCCGCCATCGACGTCGGTGTGGCCATCGGTCCGCTCGGCACCATCTACGCGCAGGGCCTCACCGTCTTCGCGGAAGCGATCTCCATGGTCGCCGAGACGGCCCCGTGGCTGCTTCAGGCGGCCATCGCGGCGAAGACCGCGCAGGTCGCTTTCAGCCTTTTCGGGCGGGTCAACACCTCGCTGATCCAGCCCATGCGGGAACTCCCCGGGCACATCCGCGAGTACACGTCCAGCCTGTCCACGGTCGGCACCAACGCCACCACCGCAGCGACCGGCACCTCGCGCTTCTCCGGAGCCCTGTCCGGTGCGGTCGGCGCCCTCGGCGGCCCGTGGGGCATCGCCATCGCCGCTGGCGTCATCGCCCTTGGGGCTTTTGCGACTGCCAAGGCGCGCGCCCGCCAGGAGACGGAGGCGTACACCGCCGCCATCCAGGCCGACGCTGGGGCGCTCGGCGAGTCCGCGCGCGCCCTCGCCGTCAAGAACTTGGAGGAGGAGGAAGCCCTTCAGCTCGCCGAACGGCTGGGCTTCTCCACCGACCGCGTCACCGACGCTGTCCTCCGACAGGGCGGAGCCTACGAAGAGGTCGTCGGCAGCATCGACGAGCAGATCGCCGCCTATGACCGCATGTACGACGCGGGCGAGATCAGCCACCAGCAGTGGTCCGGGTCGGTCACTCAGCTCATGGAGCTGCGGGACGCCATCGAGGAGGAAGCGACCGCGGTCGATGGGGCGGGTGAGTCGTACCGTCGCCAGACGGAGGCGATGGGCCCGGCCAGGGAGGGGCAGGACGAGCTCAACGCGTCGATGGCTGAGGGGGCGTTCCAGGCCCGCGACCTGAAGACGGCTCTCGACGCGCTGACCGGCGCTCATGTGTCGGCGGTCGAGGCAGAGTCGAACTTCCAGGCCGCCGTAGACGCCGCCACGGCCAGCATCTCCACCAACGGCGCGACGCTTGACCTGAACACGGAGCAAGGCCGCGCTAACGAGTCGACCTTGCGTCAGATCCGCGACACCACCATCGCGAACACGGAGGCCACGCGGCTCAACGGCGAGTCCGTCGCCGAGCAGACCGCGACCGCGGCGCGCGGCCGGGAGGAATTCGTCAGGGTCGCCCGGCAGATGGGGCTGACGTCGTCCGAGGCTGAGGATCTCGCCGATGAGTACCTCGGCATCCCCTCGGACGTGCGCACCGCCATCGAGGTCAGGGCAAACGGCACGTGGGCGGGAGTGTCCGCGTCCGCGTCAAACGCCAACCCGTTCAGGGGCGCGTCGGCGTCGACGTTCGCGGTCGGTGGTCCGGTGTCCGGGCCGGGCACGGCGACGTCGGACTCGATCCCCGCGTGGCTGTCCGATGGCGAATTTGTGCAGCCCACGCACGTCGTGGACCACTACGGCGTGGGCTTCATGGAGGCGTTGCGGCACAAGCAGATCCCCAAGGGCACTGTCCAGGGATTCGCGAAGGGAGGCCGTGTCTCCCGGGGCGCGGGTTCCACTGCGTGGGATGTCATCGACGACCACAAACGAGACATCCGACCCGAGTGGGAAATCCTCGTCAACTCGCTGATCGGCCGCGTTGGCGACAGCATGGCCGCGGACTTCAAGTCCTCCGTCCAGGGCCCGATGGGCGTGGTCGGGCTCGCTGAGGCGTCGCTGGGCAGGTATCCGGAGTCGGGCGGCAACAACAGGAACGCCATCACCGAGTGGTTTGGGATGAACGGTGCGCCGTGGTGCGCAATGTTCATCAGCTGGCTTTTCGCCCAGTCGGGTGCCTCCCGGGCGCTCGGAGGGGCCGCCAGAACCGCGTGGACCGGCGACTACTACACGAGCGGGATGCCGCGCACAAACAGCCCGCAGCCCGGCGACGTCGCCGTGTACGGCACGTCGCATGTCAACCTCGTCGCGTCGCCCGGCGGTGGCCGGCGCATCGGCGGCAACCAGAGCAACAACGTGACAGCGGCGCCCTACTCGGGGGGCGCGATCTTCCGCCCGAACTGGTCGGCTGCCGGTTTCGCTCACGGCGGGCTCGTGTCCATCGCGGACATCGTCCGCCAGGACAGGGAGCAGGACGAACGCTCCGGGATGTCGCCGCTGGTGCGGCAGATCCGGGAGATCGCAGGGTACGCCAACGGTGGGTTGGCGTCCGGGTGGGCGGTCGTCGGGGAGGACGGACCCGAGCTCGCGAGATTCGACGACCCCGCGCGCGTCTACAGCAACGCCGAGTCGGCGCGGATGCTCGCCACCGCAGGCAAGGCCACAACACAGGCGCCGACGACCGGAGGGGGCTCTTCGCCCCTCGTGGGCGAGTACCACCAGCACCTCCACAACGGGGAGGCGACCTTCCGCGAGGGCATGTCTGAGCTCACCCACACCCTCCGCGTGGTCCGCAAGGGAGGCGTGTATGCCGACTGAGCTGCAAGAACGCCAGTTCGAACTCAGCGGGCTGCTCTTCGGGGACCTGACCCCTGTGCAGTGCGACGACGTCGACCTCGGTGACGTCGCCCGCCGCACAGGGGACGCCGACTCCCCCGGAGCGGACGGCCAGCAGTTCGGCCTCGACTACCACGACGGGCGGGTGATCAGCCTCGACCTGTGGACCGACACCACCACCGCAGCCGACGCCCGATCAGCGTGGGGGGCGCTGCGCACCGTATGGTCAGCCGACCAGGTGCGCGGCGTCTCCCGGGCCGTCACCACCCTCCGCATGCGCATGCCGGGCACTGACACCGTCCGCGTGTACGGCCGACCGCGGCGGATGACACCCGCCTCACAGCGCATGCGCGACGCCGGGATCGTGGACCTGGTCGCGGACTTCCAGACCGCGGACAGGGGCTTCTACGCGGACGTGGAGCAAGAACGCACCCTGACCCTCCTCCCGAACCTGTCGGGCGGGCTCATGGTGCCTTTCACCCCGCCCGCCACCCTGAACGCCATCAGCAACTCGGACTCGACCATGGCCACCAACACGGGCGACACGCCCACATGGCCCGTCATCACCTTCCGCGGACCCATCACCAACCCCAGCGTGGAATGGGTCGCCACCGGATCCCGGCTCACACTCCAGACCACCCTCGGCGCCAGCCAGACCGCCGTCATCGACACCCGACCGTGGGCACGCACCGCCCTGAGGAACGACGGAGCGAGCCTCGCCGGCCAACTCCGCGGTCCGCGCCTCAGCGAATTCACCCTGCCCACGGGATCCACCCAGATCGCGTTCCGCGGACAGGACCCCACCGGCACCTCATCGTGCGTCGTGCACTGGCGCGACTGCTTTTCGACCCCCTAGGAGGACCTGTGGCTTTCGGTAGCGTCTACGCCGTGGACGGCTCGGAGCTGACGGGCCCGGTCCTACGCGCCCAGCTCCAGTCCGCAACCAGGGCGGGTGAGGGCATCATCGAATACGGCGACCTGCGGGTGCGTGAGCTCGCGGTGCCGGGCACGTCGGTACGGGTGGCGTCGGGTGCGTGCGTGATCCGCGGGAAAGAGGTGTCCTTCCAGGGGTCGTACTACGGGACGAACTTCGGCGAGGAGACCGTCACCATCCCGGAGACAGGTGCGTCGGCGCGCTCGGACATGATCGTCGCCCAGGTCGAGGACCCCACCATCTCCGGGTCCCCGTGGAGCCACGACCCCGCCACGGAACCCCTCATCTACATCCGGGTCATCCCCGGGGTGCCGTCCACGGCGACGACCATCGCGGAGACGTCGCAGCCCGGCATCACGGCGATCCCCCTTGCCCGGGTGGACCTTCCCGCGTCCACGGGCACGGTCGAGCAGGAGCACATCGTCGACCTGCGGCAGATGATGGACGAGCGCTCCAAGGTCGTCATGCGGGTGCAGCGCGGCGTTAGCCCGATCGACTACGCAGGCAACATCACCTCGCCCGACTTCGAGAACTGGCCGAACCTGGTCTGGGACGACGTCGACATCCCCGTGTGGGCCACGCAGGTGCAGATCGACGCCGTGTGGGGGCAGACAGGATTCTTCCCCGACGACTACTCCGGGTCCGGGTCCACCGACGCCCGCGGAGAGGCCCGCGTGTCCCTCGGCGTGACCGGCAACGTGGTGCGGAGCGCGTGGTCGTCTTACAACTTCAACCAGCTCTCGCCGACGAACGGGATCAGGGTTGCGATCTTCAACTCCGACCAGGTCTTGATTCCTGCGGCGATGCGCGGGATCACGACTTCCTTGCAGATGCAGGTGTCCGGCGACCCGCTCGCGGGCGGCCGACTCCGCGCGGACGGGGCTTCGAACTACAGGGTCACCCTGAACTTCCTGGAGCGCCCGGTCGTGGACGTGGACGCGTAGGGGGTGCCCATGTGGCGGTGCTACGCACAGCGCGCACTCACGGACGAGTGGCTGTCCCGCGACCTGCCCCTGTCCAACCTCAAGGTCACCACGACGCTGTCGGGGCCGTGCCGGGTGACTGGGTCCATCGACCCGATCTACCGGGATCTGATCGCTGACGACGGCGAGCTCCTCCTGCTCCCGTGGAAGACGTGGGTGTGGGTGGAGGCCTCCGATCAGATCCGCGGCGGAGGTCTGGTCACCGATGTGAAGACCGCTGGCTCTGAGCTGGACGTGGAGATCACCGGGGTGACCGGGTGCCTGACGGGTCAGCCGCTGCTGAACAACTTGCGGTGGGGTGGCAAAGAGGCGGGGACCACGGGCAACGGTGTGGATCCCTTCGACGTGTACCGGGCGCTGTGGACGTGGCTCCAGTCCCGCGCGGGCGGCAACCTCGGCGTCACCGTGGACAGCACGAGCACTCCGTACCGCCTCGGCGAGTGGCACAACACGAGGGCGCTCAAGGAAGACGGCAGCCTCGGCCCCGCGAAGGAGATCGCTACGACGCCCGTGCCGATCGACAAGGTGTGGGTGCCCGCGAAGGACAAGAAGCCCGTCGCAGCCAGCGGGAAGACGGTCTACTGGCAGTACCAGTTGAACTGGTGGGACAACCACGAGTTGGGCCGCGTCGCGGATGAGATGGCCCGCCAGACGCCCTACGACTACCGCGAACGGTACTCGTGGGCCTCCTCCGCGAAAGAGGCCGTGGTCAAGCACGTCCCTCTCGGCTACCCGCGCCTCGGCGGACGGTCCACGAAGCGGTTCGCGGAGCAGGAGAACATCTCCGAGGTCCTCACCATCCAGCGGTCCGGCGACGACTACGCGAACCTGGTCACCGCCTACGGGGCGGGCGAGGGCTCAAAGATGCTCCGCGCGAACGCCTCGGTGACTGACGGCAGGGTGCGCCGGTCCCGCACCGTGGAACGCCCCGACATCACCTCACAGGCCGCCCTGCAAGCGGTCGCAGACGACGAACTGCGGCGCTGGAATTCGGTCGAGGACATTCTCGGATTCACCGTGATGGACCACCCGAACGCCAGGATCGGCACGTTCGACGTCGGCGACGACGTCCTCGTGCACGCCTACTCCGGATGGGCTCCCATCGACCTGTGGGTGCGCATCACCTCCATGACCCTCTCCCCCGACACGGGCGAAGTCGCTGTCACCTGTTCCCGCTCCGACCGATTCCGATACGGGGGTGCCACCTGATGGACGCCCAGACGCAGCGCGCACTGGCCGAGTACACACGTGAGCTCACTCGCCTCACCTCACAGGTAGAAGCCCTGAGCCGCGGGCAGCGAACCTCTCAGCTCGCCCATTCCTCCTTGGAGGAAGGGCAGACGATCGAGGCCCGCGACGAGACCGGCGCTCTCCGCGGCCGGTGGGGTTGGGTGGACGGCGCCGTCGGCCTCGTCACCGAGGGCGGCGACCCGGTGTCCGCGCCGACCGCTCCGACCGTCACCCCTTCTCTCGGTGGCCTCCGCGTCACGTGGGACGGCCTGCTGTCCGGCGACCCCGCGATCCCGGTGGACTTCGACCACATGGCCGTGCACGTCAGCACGAGCGCGGGCTTCACGCCCAGCGCCGCGACCTACGTCGGGTCCATCCGTCGCGCCGGCGAGGGCGGCATGCTCCCCGTGGTGCCGCTCCCCTACGTGCCCCACTACGTCGTGCTCATCCCCGTGACCACCGGGGGTGTGCAAGGCGAAGCGTCCGCCGAGGTGGCTGCGACGCCTCTTCAGACCTCCGGGGTCGACCTCGAAGCGGACTCGATCGAGGCCGTGCACATCAAGGCGGGGGCCGTGGAAGCCGACAAGCTGCAAGCCGTTCTCGCGCTGGTCACGACCATCATCGCGGGCATCCCCGGGGCGGCCCGCGTCGAGATGGACCAAGACGGGCTCAGGGGCTACAACTCGGAGAACGAGCTCATCTTCGCGATCGACTCCAGCGGCAACGCCGTCTTCTCCGGTGACATCGTCGCGTCCGAGATCAGCGGCAGTCGCTTCCTCATGACTTCCTCCTCAGGGGCGACAGGCGCGATCGAGGGGAACTCGGGGGGTGTCACCAACCAGGTTCAGTCCGGGAACATGGGCGCGTCCCTCGCAGCCACCGGCTCGCAGGCGAACTTCACCGCCCGATCGGACATCTTCAGCGCGAGCAGCCCACTGGCGGGCTTCGCGGCGTCCGGCTCTGCCGTGTCCTTCGCCCTGGACTCCAGCGCCACGTCCGCTGACGGCCTCCCCTCGGTGACGGGCACCGCCACCCCGGAGGTATCCCAGCTCACCATCTGGTCCAAACGCAACAGCCTCGCGGACCCGCGTGCGAGCCTGACCGCGACAGGCACCGACACCAGCGGCACATGGACGTCAGCAAGCGGATCCCAGGTGCAGGTCTCAGCGAACGCGAGCACGGCTCGGGTGCTGATGACGCCCCCTGCCGCCACCGACCCGGGCGACGCTTCCGGGCCCGGCTACGTATTCGCTCACCGCACACCGGGGGACGACACGGCGTCGGTGTCCCTCCAGAGCCCCATGTGGCAGGCCAACACCGGCCCGGAGTACCAGCGCAGGTCGGCGATCTTCGCCGAGGGCGCGCTCCCTTCGCGCACGTACACGCGGGTGCTCCTCCAGGCGCGGCGGGTCCTGGTCGGCGGAGAGTCGGTGTCGGGGACGTGGGACACCACCACCGACGGCGTCGTGGAGCTCGCGGACACCCACAGCCTCTACGCACCCCGCCACGCCCCCCTGCGCACCGACATGGCCACCGCCCCCGGCGGCGGCGCCACGGGTACGTGGATCCCCTTCTCCGGGTCGGCGTGGCCCCCGCTCACCTTCCGCACAGGCTGGTCAGGCAGGGTGCGCGTCACCATCACCGGGGCGGCAGGCAACAACAACTCGGCCACATCCACCGTGCACATGGGCTTCGCCCTCACCGGGGGCTCCTCCGTGCCGGCCGCCGTCGCCCGCGCCTGGTCCGCCCGAGGAGTGGTCATGCAGTGCTGCTCCCGCGTCGTCTATCTGGACCTCGTCGCAAACGCGACCTACACGCTGACGCCCGCGTGGAACTACAACAACGGCACGGTCGGCAGCACCGTCAACTGGTACACGACCTACGAACACTCCATGGTCGTCGAACCCCTCGCCTAGGAGGACTCATGTCCGAGAGCACGCCCCCGGAGGAGTCGCCGGAGACTCCGACGATCGACCCGCCTCCCATCATCGACCCGCCTCCGACTGAGCCGCCTCTGCCAGATCCCGGGTCTCCCCCGGACACCCCTCCCGGCACGGGCACCGAGTACCCGCCCGACCCGCCAGACGTCGAATAGGAGCCGCCCGTGCACCGCCTGCGCCGCACCCTCGACACCCTCGGGCTCGCACCCTTCGAGGCCATGCTCGGAACCGTCGGCATCATCAGCGGCGCAGCCACCATCCTCGGAACCGCCCCACCATCCATCCACCAGGGCCTACCCGCTCCCATGGTCCTCGCGTGGGGAGTCATCCTCATCATCGGATCGCTGCTCATCCTCACCGGTCTCACCCTCCAGCAGCTCCGGGTGGAACAGGCCGGACTCGTGCTCCTCGCGGCGACCACTCTCATCTACGGAGCGGCCATCATCGTCGTCCAGCCCGCCGCGGCAATCACCCCGGCGGCCACCTATGTGCTCTTCGCAGCTGCCTGTCTGCTGCGCATTCGCGTGCTCACCCAGGCCATGGCAGCGCGCACCCTGCCCGGATCGGAGGCCGACTGATGGGCCTTGAGGGCGTACTCGTCGGGGGCACGGGGGTGAGCCTGCTCGGTGCTCTGGCGTGGGCGCTGACGTTCCTCGTGAAGGCGTCGCAGACCCGGTCTGACGCGGGAACTGCCACGGTGACGGACGCCGCCGCCGCGAACGCCGCCCTCGTCAGCTCACTCACCGGATTGCAGCAGGAGAACGAACGCCTCCGCGGGCGAGTCACGTCCCTGGAGGACGAGCTGGAAGCGCGCGACGCCCGCATCGACGCGCTCGAATCCCGTGTCAGGGAGATGGAAGCCCGCCTCCACACGGAGCAGACCCGCCTGAGGGCATTGGCCGATGAGCTGGCCGAGCTGCGTCAGCGCTGACCCGATTTCTCCACATTCGCCCCGGCGTGCCCGGGGCTTTCCCATGCCCAGGAGGCACACGTGACCGAGCAGGACCCCAACGCCTTCGTCTTCGACCCCGAGGTCGAACCGGGCCCCCACGACGCCGGCCGCGACGCGGTCGGCGCCACCGAGAACCCGCACCCGGCCGAACCCGACGACGCCGGGTGCACCTGCGAGGAGGACCACGCATGAAGCTCGTCTCCCGCGCCGCGTGGGGCGCGCGCTCCCGCACCACCTCCACGAACATCACCCCCAGCCGCGGCGGGACGTCCATCCACTACGTGGGTGCCTCGGCCATCAACGACTCCCACTCGGCGTGCGCGGGGCGGGTGCGCGGCATCCAGAACCACCACATCAACGGCAACGGGTGGAGCGACATCGCCTACAGCCTGTTGGTGTGCGCCCACGGTTACGTGTTCGTCGGCCGGGGCGTCAACCGGCGCACCGCCGCGAACGGCACCAACTCCGGCAACCAGAACTGGTACGCGGTGTGTGCGCTGCTCGGCGGCTCCCAGAAGCCCACGCCGGAGATGGTGCAGGGCATCAGGGACGCGGTCGCGTACCTGCGCAAGTCCGGCGGGGCGGGTGCGCGGGTGAACGGCCACCGCGACCACCTGGCCACCTCGTGCCCCGGGGGGCCGCTGTACGCGATGGTCCGCGACGGCACGTTCACCTCCGGCGGGTCCACGGCCCCGGGCGGGGGTTCATCCAAGCCCGCGCCGAAGCCCGGCACGAAGGCGCCGAAGTTCCCGCTGAAGTCCGGCCACTGGTACGGGCCCGAGTCTTCGAACTCCCGCAACCACAGCGGCTACTACTCCTCGGCGCGACCCGGTATCCGGCAGATCCGGGACCGGCTGCGTGAGCGCGGCTGGTCCGTCGCCGCGGGCGACCGGTACGACACCAAGCTCGCCGGCGTCATCCGCCAGTTCCAGGCCGAGAAGGACCTCGCCGTCGACGGCCTCACCGGGTCGCAGACCTGGCGGGCCCTGTGGGAGGAGGCGATCACGTGAGCAACGGCTGGTCCTGGCTGTAACCCCACCCCTGAGAGAGAAGAGCACCATGCGCATCGAAGCCAAGGTCGTCATCGCGGCGATCGCGTCCATCCTCACCCCGATCGTCGCCGGGTTCCTGCCCGATGTGGACGTGTCCTCCGTGGACGCCGTCGTCGTCGGCGTCGTGTCCCTCGTGGTCACTTTCGCCGCCGGGTACCTCGCCCCGCACACGAGCCGCCCCGACGTCCCGGTGAAGTAGCCGCCGCACCTCGCCCCCGTCCTCTTCGGAGGGCGGGGGCTTTCGTCATGCCCGGGGTCAGGCCGCCGCGACCTTCTTCCGATCGAGGAAGTCCATGATCTCCCCGAGCGGGAATCGCGCCGGCTTCGACCCAGGCACGGCGTGGATCTTCCCCTCGGCCGCGAGCTTGCGGACGTACCGGTCGCTGATCTGCTTCCCGAGCGCCCGACTGGCCATGGACGCCTCGGCTGCGGTTACGAGCCTCTCCGGCGCCGCCGCAACTGCCCGCTTGACGGCCGCGTCCCGCCTCGCCTCCGGGTCCTCGATCTCGCCCGTGCACCCTTCCGTGCGGCACCACGCCCGGTCGGCGCCGACGAGCCCGTACACCTTCCCTGCGCACTTCGGGCACTCCCCCGCGTACACGCGTTCCGCGGGCCGGTCCACACACCTGCGCACCTCGCGGACGACGTACCGGATCTGCTGCACGCACTCGTCGCCCCACTCAGCGCTGCGGACGATCACGCCTTGCCCGTGGAGCCACTGAGCCATGGACGCGATCGTGTCCGCAGGCGGGGTTCCGCCGCTCTGGTCCATCACTACCCGGCACCACGTGGACAGCATGCTGTGCAGGTAACGGCGCACGTCGCTGGCGGCCTCGTTGATGAGGAGCGGGATCTCGTCGCCCCCGCCGCGCCCGCCTCCACCACCGCCGAACCGCGCCTGCTTCGCGATTGCGATGTCCAGGTCGACGTCCAGGCCGTGCACGTCCCCGGTCGCCCACAGCGCCCTCAGGTCCGCCATCATCCCGCCCACACACGGTGAGCACACCACACCGGAGTCCATCTCGGACTGGCACAGGCGGCACATCAGGTGGTACGTCATGGAATCTCCCCCGTGGTCGTACTATGTGACCACGGGGAAGAGCGATCTTCTCAGCAGTGGGAGAGGGCCTGCCATCGGGGGATGCGGGCCCTTTCCTCATGTCCGGGGTATGACCCTGCACCGGCACGAAGGGTGAGTGGGCGGAAGGCCCTGGAAGCCGTCCCACAGCCGCCGCGGAACGCCGGGTCCTCTGGGGTTGGCGAACTTCTCGCCGGATGGCACGCGCTTCCCGTTGAGCGCGCCGCACACCGCGCACGCCTTGCCGTCGCGTCGCGTTACCCATTCGAGGTCGAGCCCCAGCCAACGGGCATAGGAGTACGTCGCGCTCGACGCCGCTTGGTGGATCTTGGTGACCGCGAGGATCCGCATCCGCCGCCGGAAACGGGCCAACTCCACGGCCGCTGGCGTGGGCGTAACGGGTGCGGTCGTCGTCTCGGGCGCCTCCCCTGCGATGGCCGCATCGATCCTGCGTGCGACGTCCTCCACGACCGCCCTGACGTCCGCCTCAACGGTCGTGGGCATGGGTTCCACGGCCAGCTGACGCATCCGTGCACGCCTGCCCGCCGCGCCCTGTAGGACGATCTGAGCGCCCGTGGTGAACCCGCGCTGCGCCGCCGCTGACACCGCGCCCGTGAGCGCCGCGAGGACAGCGAGGACCGCCGCACCACTGAGCCCCGCCGCAACCGCAGCGGTGATGATCGCCTGGATCTCCTCGTCGGCCTGCTGCTCGGCGGCGTCGAGCTGCTGGGCGGGGGTGGTCTGCGTCGGCGTGGTCACGTGCCCTCCATACGGTTTCGGGGATGGTACCCCTGTCCTGCCTGCTCTCATGACGGTGTGCGATGCTGACGCGGGGCCCGGGGTGCTGTTTCCACCCCGGGCCCTTCCGTCATCCTCCAGCGATCTCCTTCGCCCGCGCGATGGCATCGTCGGGACTGGCGTGATCTTCGACGCTCCCCCGCCACGCGGTCATCCAGCTGTCGCCGTGCGGGTACACGTCCACACCGTCGTAGTCCATGCGGGTCACGCGGGTGAGCAGGTCACGGAGACGGTCGACCTCCGCTTCCAGCGCCTCGATCTTCTGCTCCCGCCCGATCAGCTCCTCGGTAACGAATCCCCCGAGCTGACCACGAATCCCATCGATGAGCAGCGCGGGCGTGGAGACGTTCGGGAAGCACTCTCCGAACCAGAACCGGATGGCCTCTTCGTAGAGGTCCGCGATCAGGCGTCCGTCGGTGACGGTGGGGTGGAGGCTGTTGAAGGCGACCTCCGCGAGCTTGGCCGCGTCGTCCCGCAGTGCCGCGAAATCCCCGCACATGCTGTGACCCTCAGGGGCGACGTCGTGGAGGCGGCACAGCTCCTCGTGGAGCGCCGTGGTGAGACGGGTCAGGGTGTCAGGCATCGTCGCCTCCCAGCGCGCGGATGGTCGGGCAGGGCCACGGCACCGCCATGTCGGTGGCCCCGCACTCGCGGCAGGCGCGCTCGATCGTGCCGTACTCGGAAGGGTCGTCGTCGGAGTTCCAGCCGCTGCGCGGGTTCGGGTCGGGCTGGTGAATCTGCCGGATGCGCGCCACGGCGTTCACCGCGCCCACGACACGCTTGGCGTCCTCCCGGGTGTCCATGATCCCGAGGAACCTGTCCTCGTCGCTGGGCTGGTCGGTGTACTTGCGTTCGTAGAGAGTGCGGCCGAGCTTGCGGCCAACACGCCACGGGGCGGGGGTCACTGGTCCTCCTCGGGCTTGGTGCTGCTGTTGCCGCCGACGTAGGTGTCCATGTGGTGCAGGTGCGTCTCCGGCTCCTCCCAGAAGCTGGGGTGGAAGGTCCCGTTGGGCTCCTCGGTGAGTCGCAGCCCAAGGTGGAACGCGTCGTGGGCGCGACGGAGGGCGGTCGGCTTGTCTGCTTCGAGGGCGGCTTCCACGGCCCGCCAGATCATGGCGTTGCGGTGGACCTCGTCGGGCGGCAGGTACCCGCCGATGCTGTCGATGTACGCGTACACGGCTTCGTAGGCCCGCTGGTTAGACATGGTGCTCCTTCGTCCGGCAGTCGGGGCACAGGTCGCCCCGCTTGCGCTTGGCCTTGCTGGTGGGTGCCCGCCACCCCTCGGCGCGGGCCAACTCGCGGATCTCAGACGCCTTCCTCACAGCCAACGTCGCGTTGAAGTACGCGGGACAGCCCGCCCGGGAGCACCACAGCGTGTACACCCGAGCGAGACCGTCATCGCTGCGCAAGGCAGTCATCCTGCTTCGTCCTCGTGGATGGCCCTCAGCTTCACTGCCAGGTCGGTAATCCTGCGGCCGACTGCGGCAAGCTCCTCGTGGTCAGCGGCGTTCACCCACGACCCGTTGATGGAGACGACGTCCCCGAGCGTCACAGTGTGGATGCGAACTTCGGTGACGTCGCTCATCAGAACGGAGCCTCCTCGTTGCTGAACCCGGGTCGGCCGCCCTGCCCCCACGGGTCGGCCTGCTGCTGCCCGCCGGAGAACCCGCCCTGCTGCTGGCGGGGCGGCATCAGCGCCCGCCCGATCTCGCGGATGATCACCTCGTCCGCGCTGCGCTTCTGGCCGTCCTTCTCCCACTGATCGGTCTTGATCTCCCCGCGCACCGTCACCAGGTCGCCCTTCTGGAGGTTCGCCTCGGCGATCGCCTCGGCGGTCCGAGCGAACGCCGTGCCGCGCCCCCACCAGGTATCGCCGTCCTCCCACTGGTCGGTCTGCGGGTTCTTGCGGCGGGAGTTGGACACGAGGCGGAGCTTCGCAATCGCGGTTCCGGACTGGCTCCACTTGATCTCAGGGGCGTCGACGAGACGCGCGGTCACGGTCAGGTTCGGCAGGGACATCAGTTCTCCTTGGTGCATCGGGGGCAGGTCACGGTTGTGCCTGCGGGGAGCGGCGGCATGGTGGCCTCGTCGAGCGGGACGTGGCAGACGGTGCGGGTGCGCCGTGTCGCCCACCCCCGCCCGGGGTCCTCGCGGGCGGGGGCGAGGCGGTGGGTGTGGTCGCCGTGGCGGACGACAGCCATCACGCCTCCTGTTCGATCTGCGCTGCGATGTGCGGCCACACCCTGCGGATGGTCTGCTCCAGCTGCCACCGCTGGAACTCGACGGCGACCGAGTTCGGCTGCTCGCTGTCCGGCGCGACGATCGCGGCCATCACGGCGGCGACCTGTTCGTCGGTGGGGGTCATCGGGGGCCCTCCCCAACGGGTCGGGCACCCTCTGCTGCGGCTGCGCGGATCCACGCGGTGCTGCGCTCCCAGTCCTCGTGCAGCTCGTCCAAGACCGCGCCAAGCTCGTCGCGGCTGCGCAGGACGTCGCGGGCGATGGTGCCGTCCGCGGGGCCGACGATCCCCCACCCCTCCATGAGGTCGAGGACACGGCGGGTCCGGTCGTAGGACAGGCCCGTGTGCCGCATAACGAAGGACTGGGCGGCGAACTGCTGCGTCAGGACGAGCACGGACACCTTGCAGACGTCCCAGTAGTCCTCGTGGAGTGGCGGGCGGCCGGTTTGCGTAGACATGTCCCCTCCCGGGGCTGTGGTGAGCGTCAGGCGCTCAGATTTCTTGAGTGTGACTCGGGGTGCTGACAAACCTGTACGGCCGTCAGCGTGCGTTGTGCGGGCGTATGAGAGGATCGGGGGCGTGCCCCGCCAGCTAGACCCTGGCGGGGCGCACCTATGCGGCCACTTCGGCAGTCACGCGCTCCAGAAGGAGACGGAGCGCGAGCGACCCCTGCTGCGGGACGACACCGTTTCCCAGGGCGTGCAACTGCTCGGCGCGCTTCAGTCCGATCTCCGGTGCGGTCACATGGCCGGCGGGCAAGCCCATCAGCCACTCCACGAAGCGGGGGCTGAGCTGTGCCCGACCGCCCTTGCCCGTCGGGTCCGTGGGTGCCGGGACCTGGCGGCCCATGGTCGGCTCCCACCGGGCGATAGCGGCGGCGTACTGGGCGAAGCGCTCCGGCTGGACAGCGACCGGCAACGCCAAGTCGCCCTTGGAGCCGCGTTGGTTCGGTCCGCCGTGCGTCCCGTCCGACGCCCAGGGCGTCGGAAGAAGCGCCAGGCCCTCGACGACATTGGGGAGCTGGTCGGGGTAGCCCCGGCCCTTGGAGTCTCGGGCCCGGGGTGTGGGCAGGAGGGAGATTGCAGTCCTCAGGTCCAGGCCGCCCTGGCCGTGCACGCCCGGCCCAGCCGAGTCCGACACCCGCGGGGTAGGCAGGAGCGTCACACCGCCGGGAACAGTACGCCCTGGTCCTCGGGAGCGGAGGGTGAACGCCGGCGGCTGCTCTTGCGGCCACGCGACGAGGAAGACCCTGTCGCGTCGGTGCGGCGCTCCGACGTCAGAGGCGGCGACAGTTGTCCATTCCGCATCGAACCCTGCGTCGGCAAGGCCGGCGAGTACGGCACCGAGTGCCCGCATAGGAGGCTGACGGTCGGGGTCTCCCATGCACCCCGGGCAGAATTCCAGGTCGCTGTCGGCGGCTTCGTGTCGGAGCCCGGGGACATTCTCGATCACTACCAATCGGGGTCGGAGGATGCGGATGATGTGGAGGACGTACAGCCACAGGCCGGAGCGGGTGCCTGCGCGCATGCCTGCCTTGCGTCCGGCAACGGACACGTCCTGACACGGGAACCCGGCGGTGAGGATGTCGACCGCCAGGCCGAGGGCGAGGATGGCCTTCCAGTCCACAGCGGTGATGTCGCCCAAGTTCGGCACGTGCGGGTAGTGGTGGGCGAGGATCTTCGCGGCGCCCGGGTCGGGATCCGCGACCCACGCGAGTTCGGCGTCGAGAACGGACTGCACGGACATTCCCAGGCCCTCGTAGCCGCTGCAGAGACTGCCGATCGTCAGGGCCATCACGCACCGCCCCAGTTCGTCCCGGCCATGTCCACGATCCGGCTGTAGTGGCCCTGGAACGCGAGCTCCACCACGCGCCCGGACGTGCCACCACGGTTCTTCGCCACGTCGATGTCGATCTCCCCGGCCCGCACCGACTCCTTGTCGCGGGTGTCCTCACGGTCGAGGAGCAGCACGATGTCCGCGTCCTGCTCGATCGACCCGGACTCACGCAGGTCGCTGAGCTGAGGCTTCTTGTCCGTCCGCTTCGTCGACTCCCTGTTCAGCTGCGACAGGACGACGATCACGATCCCGAACTCCTTCGCGAGCTTTTTCAACCCGCGGCTGATCTTCGACACTTCCTGCTGGCGGGACTCACTCGTGGGCCCGTCGAACAGCTGGAGATAGTCGACGATGACCAGGTCGATCTTGTGGGTGCGGGTGTGCCGGCGCAGACGAGACCGCATGTGCGGAAGGCTGATGTTGAAGTCGTCGGACATCCAGAACGGGGCCAAATCCCACACCTGCTTGACCTTCGCAACCCGGTCCCAGTCCGCCTCGTCGAGCTCGCGGTCGCGGATCTTCTGGAGCAGCACCCCGGACTCGGCCGCCATGATGCGCTGCCCCAGCTCCAGGTTCGTCATCTCCAGGGAGAACATCACCGTGCCCACCTGGTGGTGCATCGCGTTGTGGCGGGCGAAATCCGCAGCCACCACGGACTTGCCGACTCCGGGCCGGGCGCCCACGATGACGACTTGCCCCGGCTTGGTCGAGCGGATGACCTCCCGCAGGTCCGCATACGGCGGGGTGACCGCGCCCTGCTCATCGGTGGCGTCCTGGTCGTCCACGACCTCCCGATACACCTCGCTGGAGTGCACCAAATCCACGCCACCCGCGGTGGACAGCGCCTCAACGTCCATGATCATCTGCTGGCAGTGCGCGATGAGCTCCGCGAGATCGCCGTCACCGCTGTAACCCACCTGCGCCGTGCGGGTGCCGACCTCGATCAAACGCCGCAGCACAGCCTTGTCGGAGACGATCTTGGCGTAGTAGCCGGCGTTGGCTGCGGTGGGAATCGCGTCCGTGCACTTGTACAGGTACAGGGACCCGCCGTACCGTCCCGCCTCCCCCGCTCGGAGGAGCTCGTTGTCGACGGAGATGACGTCCACGGGCTCGCCTGCGTCGGACAGGCGCACGATCGCGTCGTAGATGAGCTGGTTAGCGGGCCGGTAGAAGTCTCCGGGACGGATGATCCCGGACACCTGGGTGATGGCATCGCGGCTGATCATCATGCCGCCGACAACGGACATCTCGGCCTGCTCGTCGAACGGGGGCAGGCGGTCGGAGGTGGTCTCTTCTTCGTAGGTGGTCATGCGGTCCTCCTGCGGTCGTCGCCGCGCAACACCACGAACGTCGCCTCGTCCTGCAAGCGGCTGGAAGCACGGGGGCCAACGAGTGTCTTCAGATCCTCGGGGTGGGCCTTGCCGTCCGCGTCCGCGGTCATGTTCGCGGTCAACGCGATCGGCAGGCCGTGCTTCCAGCGGTCATTGATGATCGTGTGGAGGTTGTCGGAGTCCCAGTCCTGGAGGCCGACGGCGCCGATGTCGTCGATCGCGAGCATGTCCGCCTTCGTCCACCTGGCGAGCTGCTCTTCGTCGCGGTTGCGGGCGGCGCGCTTGAGGTCGTAGGCCTCCACCACCTCGAAGCGGCCCTTCCACCCGGCGCGGATCAGGGTCTCCCCCGACTTCCACAGCGACCAGGTCTTCCCGGCGCCGATGCCGCCGGCGAGGACGAGGGATCCGGCGTCGCCCTTGTAGAGGGCGCGGCACCAGGCGAGGAGTCGCGGGTCGAGCTGCCCTTCGGCGGCGAACCGCTTCGGGCGCTTGGCAAGGAAGGTCGCCACGCGGTGTTCGATCTGTTCGCGGATCACGGACTGCTGGGCTTCGCGCAGGTGCGCTTCCCGGTCAGTGGGGTCAAAGTCGGTCACAGGGAGTTCCTCAGGTCTTCGTCGGTCACGGTGTCCCAGTACGAGTTGTCGGGGACGTCATTGCGGGAGCCGCCCACGACGCGGCGGGCGACAGAAGGCTTGGTGTTCGCGGCCTGGTTGACGAAGCCAGCCAGAGCCGAGGGACCGCACTCCTTGGCCATCCAGGCGGTGATGCCAGCGCGGATGAGATCCGGAGAGAAGCCTTCGTCGAGGAGACCCTTGATCTCCTTGGACATCTGGCCGATGGTGCGCTTCGGGGGGCGGACGTTGCACTGGTCGATCCACCAGCCGGTGAGGGTTCCGGCGTTCTCGGCCTTGGGGGAAGTGCGCGCCGAAGACGGAGTCTTCGGAATTTCTTCCTCGCCCAAAGACACACCTGCACCCTCACCTACACCTGCACCAACACCGGAGGGTTTCGGGAAGGGTTTCTGAAACCCTTCGGCGAACCCTTCCCACAGCGACTCCGGGAGCATCGGCTGGCGGTCGTTGACCTGCGTGTTCTCCTGAGCGGTGCGCGTGATCGGGATGACCTCCGCGCGCTTGCCCTGCTCAGGCACCTCGAAAGGGCTCAGGGAAGGCTTCCGAGGGGGTTCCATGAACCCTTCCGGAAGGGTTCCGAGAAGGGTTGGGCGAAGGGTTCCGATAAGGGTTCGGGTCTTCTCCGCGCGCTCCGCTTCCAGAAGGTCAAGCGGCAGCCGGTCCACCTCGTGCCAGATGACGGCCTTGAGAGCGTCGGACATGGTGTTGTTCGCGTGCCCGAGGGCGCTCTTCAGCACGTTGGGCTGCTTCCACAGTCCGTCGTTGCGGATGAACGTCCTGATGAGAACCTCTTCAGTCTCCTCGTCGACGATCACGTACCAGTGCGCCTGAAGCTGCTCCAAGGCGCTCTCGATGCGGTCCGCGGTGAGGCCGTTGGCGAGCTTCTTCCACCTCCGGTCCTGGAGTGGGAGAACGCCGGCGCCGTTGAGGTTGGGCTGGGAGAGCAGGGTGAAGTACATCCACTGCGAGTCCACGTCGAGGCGGGTCTTGAAGTGGTCGTCCTTCCAGACCTCAGACTTGATCTGTGCGTAGTTTCGGGCCATTGCTGGCGCCCCCGTGTGTTCGGTGTCGGTTGGTTGGTGGGGGTAGCAGGGCGGGGTTCAGCTGGTCGGTACTTGGAGTTCGCAGTACCGTCTCGCCCGCCACGCGTTCCCGACGGGCGGGAGGCCGAGTTCCATGCCGTCGATGAGGTCGTCGACCTGGTGGTGCACCTGCGCTCGGAGGAGTTCGAGGGCTTCGACGACGTCCTTCGCGTCGCCTCCCCCGGCGGCGATCTCGCCGGCCATCACCCGGGCGAGCGTGCCCAGCGCGGTGTCGTGGGCGACGGTGGCGGCCCCGAGGGGGCTCATCGGGTCGTCCTGCGGCAGTCGTGGCAGCTCGCGTCCCCGTCGGCGTTCCACTGGGGCTTGCCGCACTTCGCGCACGGGGTCTTCGTGTGCGCGGGCGTGGGGGTGCTGAAGGGCTCGTAGAGGTAGTCGGGGTCAAGGTCGGGGTCGGGCTCTTGCTGGTAGCAGTAGTCGCAGGTGCAGGTGTGGTTTCGGTAGTCGGTGACCTGGTCCTCGAACTCCTGGTGGGGGTCTCCGGCCAGTGCGCCCCATTGGGCCGTCTCGGCTTCGGCGGCCTTGCGGACGGTGCGGATCATGTCCTCGATGAGGTCGAGGTCGTGGAGGACGTAGCCGGGGTGCTCTTTGAGGTGGCCTCGGACTTCGAGGTCGGACCAGTGGGTGATGGTGTTCTGTGCGGCGATGGTGAGGCGTTCCATCTGCTGGCTGGTCGGGTCTTCGTGGTTCACGGGGCCCTCCTTGGGGGTCGGTCTGGTCTGTTCTGGTGCCCGTCCGCGCCTTGCACGCGGTGTCCGGCTGGGTCCGGTCGGGCTGAGGGTCAGGCGTCGTGGTTGCAGCAGACGCAGATGCCGTCGCCGTCGTAGACGTGGCCGTCTTCGCAGTCACCGTCCCAGTCGATGAGGTCGACCTGGTGGGCTCGGTTGTCGGTGCTCACGGTGTCTCCTAGGCGTCTTCGTGGTCGATCTCGTGGTCATACGGGTTCGTGGGGTCCCCCATGCGGGTCAGATCTTCCGCAGACGCTCGACCTCGCCCTTCAAGCGCTGCACCTCTCCCTCTAGGCGCTCGCGGCCCTGAAGGCTCTCCCAGTGCTTGGAAGCGAGGAAGCGGACCAGCTCGCCCACCGCCCACTCGGACGCCTTGTCGATCTCCGACCGGGACGGCGGCATCGGCGGGGCTTCGGGCGCACGCCCGGATGTGAGCCCGGCGCCGATGGCGTCCCGTACCTTGGCCCTGAGGGTGCGCTTCTCGTCTGGGGTGATGTCCACGTGGTCTCCTTCGAGGGGGTGGGCCGGGACGCACGTCGCGCCCCGGCTTCGGGCGGATGGTCAGGCGAAGACGTTGGTGTGCGCGTCGGTGTGCAGTCGGTCCATCAGCTCCGCGACGGGGCGGGCCAGGTCCAGCCACGCCAGCGGCCCCGGGGTGATCTCGACGGTGGTCTCGTCCTCGACGGTGCCGTCGGGACCCTCGTAGGCGAGGGTGATCTGGTAGTTCACGGTGCCGTCGCTGGTGAGGTTCCAGGTGGCGCGGCCCTCGACGTAGCCGGACGGCTCGTCGTCGACCTGAGAGGGGTAGGGCCGGCTGATGAGGAGGTCGGTGTCCTCGATCTCGGGGTAGACGGCGGACAGCCAGGGGTGGGCGTTGACGGCGCGGGCGGCGATGCTGCCGGGGATGTAGTTGGCGTTCACGGTGCTCTCCTTGGGGTTCGGTACGGTGGGGGTGGGCCCCGGGTGCTTTTCCCATCCGGGGCCTCACTCGTGTCAGGTGGTGGCGAGCAGTCGGCTTGCCGCGTGGCACCGTCCGCAGTACTCCTCGCGGACCCCGGTGGACGGGTCGGTGTACCCGGATGACCACTCGTGGCCGGTCTGCTCGCACTCGCGGACGGCGGCGTGGCTGGCGCAGAGGCCGGTCTTGCCCCTGAAGCGCCACCCCCACTCGCAGGTGAGCTTCTCGATGGCCTCTTCCTCGGTGTCGAAGTGCGGCGTGTACTCGTCGAAGGGCTCGCATCCGGGAGTGGAGCACTCAGCGGTGAAGCAGACGTGACGGCGGATCATCGGACGGTCTCCACTTCGTGCTGCGGGTTGAGGACGTAGGTGCCGATCTGCCCGCCGGGCGTGTAGAACCCGTAGGCGGTCACGGTGCGGCGGAGGAGGCTTCGGCGGATCGCGGTGATGCGGAAGTAGTGGCCGTCGTGGAGGAGGGTCATCCCTCGGCGGAGGCGGGAGGCTTTCACGGGTCTCCTTGGCTGGTCAGCGGACGTCGAAGCGGGCGATCACGTCGCGGATCTCCTCGACGGTCGCGTCGGCGGGGATGCGGGCCCGCAGCTCACCCATGAGGTGGTCGGCGACGTACTCGGGGAGCTGGTGGACGTCGGACCAGTCAGTGGGCTCCCAGCCGTCCTCGATCGAGTGGGTGAGGATGTCGCGGGCGGTCTGTCGGGCGGTGGCGAGGCGAGTGTCGCGAGCCATTTGAACTCCTTGATTCGAGGGGTTTACTAGCAGCTCTTTTGTGTTTTCGCAGGTCAGAGAATTCTTTAAAGGTGCTAGTAAAGTAAAGTCCTGGGGGTCAGCGGACGCCGTCGCGGTGCCACTGGGCAATCTGCTCGCTGGTCGGCTCGACCCAGTACGTGGTGCCGTGCGGGCAGATGTGGCCGTAGGCCTGATATCGGCCGACGATGATCGGCTCAGCGGTGCTGACGGTCACCTCGATCCCCAGGTCGGCCATCCCGGATCGGACTTCCTCGCGGCATCCCTCGTGGTCGGTCATGCGTCTCCTTGGTGTTGATCAAGCGCGAGTAGGCGGTCAGGCGACCTTGCGGCCGTCCTCCCAGATCTCCGCGATGCGGCCCTCGGCGTCGTGAATCGTGAGCTTGCGACCCCAGGAGCCGACGCCGCGAAGCTTGTCGCGGGCGTCTTCGAGGCTGCGGGCGCGGTCGCCTTCTTCCTGGCGGCGGTTGTCCCAGATGGACCAGGGGCGAGTGTCGCGAGCCATGTGCGTCTCCTTGCACTTCACGGGTGGACGTCCACCCTGCGATGTCTTGAATGTAGACCACTGGACGTCCACCCCGCAACCCCTCTCGACAGATTGGACGTCCACCTCTAACCTCGGAACATGGCCAACCAACACAAGAACCCGAACCGCAGCTTCCGACCGGACCCCCCGGAGGATTGGAAGGCCTTCGGTGACATCGCTGAAGAACAGGGCACGAACCGGCAAGCACTCCTGAACGGCTTCATGGCGTGGTTCCTCGGCCGGCCGGGAGCTGAGCTTCCGAAGCGCCCGATCGACGCCTGACCCTGCGGTCCTCGCATCAGCCCGCCGCTGTGCGGGCTTTTCGGCGTGCCTCACCACCCCGGCTCCGTGGGCGCGTACCGGACAAGACGCACCTGGTAGCTGTCAGCGGGGTACCCGTGATCGAGGAGCTCGGCCGCGTCGCGTCGCTGCTGGTCTTCGCGGATCTTCCGCTCCCACGCGCGGGCCTTCTCCAGGTCCGCCTTGTCGGTGTCCGTGGGGATCAGTGATGCGGCGTGGAGGGCCTGCTCGTAGGCGTCGGGTTCGGGGAGCTGGAGGACCATCACGCCGCCACCTCCCCTTCCATGAGCGCCCTTGCGGCGTTCCACCCGGCGTTCGTCAGCTCCCACACTTGAATCGGCTTGCCGTGCGTGGACTCCGCAGTCGAGGGGACGGTGATCGGGTGGCCCTGGATGGTGGCCTTGCGGATCAGCTGGCCGTGCTTGGGCGTGGGGAGCTGCCGGATGATCAGCCCGACGGCACCCTGCGAGGTCGGCGGCAGATAGTCGCGGAAGTCGTTCGCGGACACCCGGCCTTCCTGAAGGTGCGCGAAGACGAGTACGGCCTGGCGGATGAGCGCGGCGTCCCACTCGGTGACGCGGTCGGCCATGGCGGCGAGGTAGCGGTGAGCGTGAGTCATCTCGTCGTCTCCTTCGTCAGGCGCAGCGGGATCATTCCGTCGCGGATCTGGTCTGCGTGGTCAGCGGCAGCGAGCAGGGCAGCGGCCAGGCGGCGTGCGTCTTCCGTGGCGATTGATCGCACGTCGCCGCTGTCGAGGTCGTCCGGGGATCCCAGGTAGACGGCACTGGCGAGGTCCACGTCCATGCCGGAACGAACGATCCACCGGTCCATCTCCGCGCGTCGGCCGACCACGTGGGTTCCGGTGACGTGCCACTCGGGACCGGGGATGGGCTCGTCAGGTCCGGCGATACGGTCGGGCGCCGGGCGGTCGACGCTGTCGGCGGAGGCGAGCAGGGAGCGGAGTTCCTGGCGGAGGTCGGCGAGTGACTGGCTGGTCATGTCCCCTCCTCGGGGCGTGGGGCCCGCCGTGTCCATGGCGTTCCGAGGGCACGGCGGGCAGACTTGGGTCAGGCGGCGGCAGCGGTCTCACGGGGGCGAGCAGACGGGTCGTCGATGTCAGCACCCCACGCCCCCGGCAACGGCCACCCATGCGCGGCAGCCACCGCAAGCGGCTCGGGGTAGACGTCCGTGATCTCCGCGAGCACGTCCGGATAAGCAGTGCGGATCTTCTTCGCGGTCTCCTCGCGAAGCCGCGTGATGCGGCCGGCGCGAAGCTTCGACAGGAAGCTCTCGCTGACACCAGACATGTCCGAGAACGTCTTGATGCGGCGCCCCGCGGCAGATGCGGCCTGGACGCGGCGTTGCAGCCCGATCGCTTCGACCCACACCGTCGGCTTGGGCTTCGCCTTGGGTTTGGGCTTGTCCGCTCGGCGTGCGTCCCCTGCGCGGCGCAGTCGGCGTCGACGTTCGGTGGTTCGCTCGTCGGCGGTCATCCCGCCCTGTACTCCCCACTGCCAGATGCCCTGGTCGAGTGCGGCGTCGAGGCATGTGGCGGCGACGGGGCAGCTGCGGCAGATCGCGAGCGCTTTCTCCTCGCGGGCGTCCCGCTGCCAGGGCAGCTCATGGTCGGGGCCGAAAAACAGGTCGACGTCCTCGGCACGGCAGGCGGCTTCGCGGGTCCAGTCAGCGATGGCCGTGGGCGGCATGAGTGGGCTGCCGGTGCGGCGGATCGTGCTCTTCACCGGGCCACCTCTAGCTCCGGCCACTTGGCCTTGTCGAGGCGGGCGACCTGCGCAGCGGGCAGCTCGAACTCTGGGGCTCCGAGCCACTGGAGTCCGGCGATGCGCAGCCACCAGGCGTCGCACTGGTCGCCGCCCTTGTCGTTCTCGAACTCCCGTCCCGCGCGCTTGAGTGCCGCGATCGCCATGGGGGTCTTGTCGCCGGACCCCTTGCCGGTCGCGAACGCCTTCAGGGTCGCCGGGCTGATCAGCGCGTAGGGAACCTCGCGGGCGACGAGCAGGGACCGGACGGCACCGTGCACCATGCCGGTGAGCCCGGCAGACTTCGCGTGAACGGGCAGGTCCTCGATGACGACGAGGTCGGGCTTGTCGGTGTCGACGGCGTACTCCACGGCGTCGCGAATACGGCAGAGCCGCCAGTCGCCGAGGCTGGCCGCGCCCTTGACGACGGTGGTGACCCCGTTGGCGAGGGCGATGCCAGTTGAGGTGAGTGAGAGGTCGAGTCCGATGACTCGGGGCTTGTCCATGTGTGCTCCTGCGTGTGGGGTGGGCGACCCCGCGCCCCCGCGACGGGGCCGCCCAGAGGGGGATGGTCAGCTGGTCGCGGCCGTGAACTTCGCGGTCATCTCCGCGACAGTCGGCACCTGGTGCTCGCGGTCCGTCAGGTGCGGGCACAGGGTCCGTGCGAGATCGTGGACACGGTCGATGTCCTCGCTTGCCCGCCCCTGCTCGGCCTGCTCGCCGGCGGCCTCGAACAGGTCGGCGATCTTCACCGCGACGTCGGTGTTCCACATGGACAGGTAGGCGGCGGTGTCCGGTCCGGTCGTGTGGGCGATGTGGTGGCCCTCGCGGACGATCTCGGTCTCCTGGGTGTACGGGTCGTCGTCGGGCGCTTCCGTGTGCATGGGGGCGTCGGTGGTGACGGTCTCGGTGGTGAACTGGCCGAGGGCCCAGCGGAGGTGGTAGGCGGCGTCGTACAGGTCGGTGGCGATTCGCTCGGGGGTCATCGCTTGCTCCTTCGGGGGTGCTTGATACGGACGGTGCGCTTGCCTGCCTGCTGATCCGGCCAGTGCCGGGTGCCCTCCTGGCTGCTGGGGCACTGCGGGTCCCCGGCGAGACGAGCCCTTTCCGACGCCCAGTGGCGTGGAAGGCGTTCGTCCGAGCGGACCGTGAGGGTCTGGCCGCACGTGGGGCACTGCGCGGAGGTCACGACTCGTCCCCGATCGGGTGCAGGGCAGCCACTCGTGCGAACCGCCGAACGTCGAGTAGCGGACGCCGTGGCCGGCGCGGTCGTGTTCGCAGAACCCACACGGGCCATCCACGCGAGTCGCGCGCTTCGGGGCTGGGGTGGCGGGCACCAGCTGGATCGGACGCTGACGGAGCAAAGTCACCATCGACTGCGGCGACGGCCTCATGACTGGGCCTCGTACTCAGCTAGCGCCTCAGCGTCCTCGTCCGAGTCCGTGGACACGTACCACGGGTCGTCCTTCGGCAACTCCGTCCGCGGCTCACCCTCCGACTGCGGCTGCTCCTCCGCCGGCGCCGCATCCGGCGCGAGCTCCCGAATGGTCACCGGACGAACCTGCATCGCCCCATCGGCCTGCCCGAACCCGTCCAGCTCCTCCGAGGCGTAGGGCATCGCGTGGAGGACGTCGGAGGCGATCAGACGGCAGATCTCACCGGTCGCGCGGGCGATCAGCATCGCCTGCGGCTGCTTCTTCCACTGGTCCTTGCCGGTCAGCCCCAGTCGCTGGGCGCGTTCGATCGACCACTCGACCTGCTGCCACCCGTCGTCACCGTCACCCTTGCGGCGGCCCCGCATCACGCACAGCCCTTCACCGGACTCGACGAGCTGCACCTGGTGGCCGCGCGACTGGACGAGGCCGCGCATGGCGTGGGCGCGGAGGGCGGGGGTTCCCTGGATGATGTCCATGCTGCGGAGGGCCGCCATGGGCTGGAGTCCCAGCTCCTGTCCGGCGAGGATCGCGGCGGTGATGTCGCCGGGCTTGCCCTGGAGGGACCGGGGCACGAAGCTCGTGCGGGCCAGGGACTGGGCGATCTTGTGGGCTTCCTGTGCGGCGTAGGCCCACTGCACGAGGGCGTGGTCCTGCATCGACGGGAGAGCGATGTCGGTCTGCTGCTCGGGGCGGGTGTCGATCTCGGTCATCAGATGAACTCCTCGTCGTGCTGCCGCTCCGCGTAGGCGGGCAGGGAAAGAACCTCGATGTCTTCGGAGAAGCCGGGCCAGACGCCGGTCTCCATGCAGCGCGCGTAGGTCTCCAGCGCCCTGCGGTTGCGCTCAGCGCCGATCCGGCGGGCTTCGTGATCGAGCTCGACGACGGTGACCAGGTACGGGGCGGTTTTCTGCTGGAAGATGAAGACGAAGCTGGTGTGCTTGTCGCCAATCCCCAGGGCGCGCGCCCCGGCCCGGTACCAGTCGTCCTGCTGGTGGTAGCCGTGCTCGTGGATGGCCTTGGACAAGTCAGCGGGGGCCGCGGACCGGCACGTCTTGTAGTCGCCGATGACGAGGCGACGCCCCTTGACCTGTGTGGGCAGCCAGTCGAACCGGGCCCGGCAGATGACGCCCGTCTGCGGGTCCTTCCAGAACAAGGACTGCTCTGCCTTCCCGGTGCCGGGCTGGAACAGCGCCCCGGCGATCGGGTGGGCCTTCAGGGCGTCGGCCATGGCCTTGACGACCTTGTAGTCCTTGGGGAGCAGCGGCGTCTTCCCGGCGTCGTAGGCGGCGTCACGGGCCTTGCGGGCGTCGCCTCCCCGCCAGTCAGCGGCGTCCACGACCTCGATGCCTCCGCCGACTCCGAGGACTTCCTCGTGTGCGGCGCGGCCGAAGTCGAACACGGCCTTGTGGGGCTGCTTGTGGTCCTGTTCGTAGCGGAACAGGGCCGGGCAGGACGGGGCGAGCAACTTCCGGGCCCCACTGGAGGACAGCGACCCGCCGGGCACAGGATCACGGTGATAAACGGCCTCGGGGATGCCGTCGTACACGCCGGGGCGGGTGATCGCGGACAGGGTTCGCTCGTCGGTGGCGGTCACTGGTCGGCCCCCCTCGCGATGCGGGCGGCGGTCCTGTACGCGTGCCGCATCGCGGCGATGTAGCGGCCTTCGGGGGTGTCGGACCCCTCGGGGAACACGTCCTCGGGGTACGGAGCGAGCTGCGCCTCGATCTCCTGGGCAATCCGCCGACGAGTCGCGCGCTCGATCAACTCGGACTCACTCACCCCCTGGTCTCCGTTCTCCAGCCGGGCGAGGGCGGTACGGATGCGGCGACCCACCTTGGGACTGACCTCGGTGGCGTTGCGCTCCAAGTTGCTGATCGTGTTCCGGGAGACATCGGCCAAGGCGGCGATCTGGGCTTGCCCAACCGTCGGCGTCAGTGCCGTGCGTCGGGCCTTCACTTCCTCGCCGAACGTCATGGCGGGGGTCGCTTCGTCGTTCACCACTGCACCTCCTCGTCGGGGTCGATCGGGAACGGGTGGTCGGCGCGGATCACGTCGCGGTCGGGCAGAGCAGCAGCGCGCTCCCCCTCGGTCCACACCGGAACCGGGTCGTGCAGCGTGTCCAGGTCCAGCAGTCCGGCGTCAGCGTCCGCGAGGATCGCGTCCACAAGCTCGGAGGGAAGCCCGTTCACGTCCTCCGGGACCATGTCGCCGACGGACGCGGCTTCGAGGTCGCGGAGGTCAGCGGTCGCTTTCGACCGGGCGAGGACGAGGGAGAACCCCGCGTCTTCGAAGAGCTCGGTCAGCTCCGCGAGCGTCCCCGTGCCGTCGATCCCGGCCTCGTAGGCGGCCTCCACGGCGTCCACGTTGCGGCGGTGGGCTTCGAGGAAGTCCCGGAAACCCATCTCCTCGATCGTCTTCTCAGCGCTCACGACGCACCTCGCATCCCTTGTCGTGCGCGACCGCGTGCTCCGTGGTCTGCTGCGGGTCGATGTACGGGCCGAACCACCTGCCGCACCGAACGTGGGTGAAACCGAGTCCGTCGTCGTCCATCCGCCACACACGGGCGGACTCGAAGACAGGGAGAGTCGAGTGGTAGCGGAGCTCACGCACCCGACGGCGGGCCTCAGCGGCAGCGAACTCAGCGGTCATCGGGCCACCTGCACAGACGCCGCCACGGTCACACCCGTGCGGTCGTAGTCGGCCACGGACACGGACAGCAAGTGCCCGCCGGCGCGGCACGGGAGAGCGGTCACCGGGGTGTCGAGGGCCTGAGCGACCGCGTCGATGAACTCGCGGCGGGTGGTGTCGTCAGCGTCCGGGGAGAGGGACACGTACACGAGCGGGGCGCCGCCGTGCCGGTTGTTCACGGACACGACCAGGTCGCGGTGGAACTGCCACTCGCCCAGTTCGGCGGTGACGTCGCGGGCGAGATCGAGGATGCGCGTCGCGCTGATCGTGAGGGTGTCGGTAAGGTACGTCATGGCACTGCCTTCCTTGTAGCTGTGTGGTGCCTTCGCCCTCGCCGGGGTCAGCTCCTGGCGGGGGCATCTTGCGTTTCAGGGGGTCAGGAGACCTGCTGCTTCTTGCGCAGGCGGGGCGGGATCTTGTCCCGGAGCGGGGTCACGTTCGACCGGGCGGCCACCAGGTGCGGCACGTGCGGGACCGTCTCCTCCTTCAGGAGAGCGACGATCTGCTCGACGTGCTCTTTGGTGAACCGGTACTTGCGGGCAACGAAGACGAAGGGCCACTCCCTCTTGGCGCACTTCTTCTCGACCAGCCGGGGGGAGACCTTGAGGCGGGCGGCGACGTCGTGTTTGTCGAGCAGCTGGTCCGTCATGCCGCGTCCTCCGGCTCTGCGAGGTATGCGTCGCTGGCGAGGTAGCTGATCTCGACTCCGAGAACCTCCGCCATCCGCTCCAGCCGCTGCGGTGAAGCGTTCCTGCTGCCGCTCTCGATCTCACTGACGAGGCTGAGCGAGCAGCGAAGCTTCTCGGAAAGTTCCGTCTTGGTGAGCTTCGCCGCCGTGCGGGCTTCAGTGACCCGGGAGGGTCGGTGGTTCAGCTTCATACCGAGAAGTTAGCGCGAAGCTTCGCGAAGCACAAGCGCATGCACGGGATCTTTTCGACAAGCTTCGCAGATAGCTGCGCACACAGGGTTGCCTTGCCTAGCCAGTAGGTGACAAAGACTCGACTTCGCGAAGCTTCGCGAAGATAATGAAGCCCATGACACAGGAAGAGCAGACACTTTCCCCGGCGGGAGAGCTCATCGAGACAGCCCGCGAAACGCTTCGGCTATCCCAGAACGCAGCAGCCCGCGAAGTCGGCATCAGCGGCACCAGGTGGCGGCAGATCGTCAAGGGCACCGGCAGCTCAGAGGGTGCACGCGTGGCCGTCAGGGGCGGCGCCGAAACCGTAGCCCGCATGGCCCGACTCGTTGGCGTGACCGCCGAGGCAATGGAAGAGGCCGGCCGCCCCGACGTTGCTCGGAAGATCGCGGACGCCGACCCGCAACCGGCGTCCGCGGCCCCGTCGTGGGACGGCGAGATCATCGGCCCGGACGCGCCGCTGCGCGAGGGCGAGGAACTCCGCTGGCGAGACGCGCCCGACCGGCGCCGCTTTGAGCTGACGGTGCGCGGCCTGTCCTTCGAGGCTGGCATGGAGCCGGGCAGCGCCCCCGAGGACGTCATCGGGGACCTGCGCCGCACCCTCGCCGTGCGGGTTGCGCAGGTGAGCGGGGATCTACTGCGGTCTCATAGCGGATCTTGACCGAAACCGAGCACGAGAGCCCTTATGAGACAGCCGTTGTCACCATGAGTGACTTTAATGGTCACTCGCCGCTGTTTTACCTTTTCAGGACAACCCCGTATCGTGTGACCCAAGTCACTGACCTATTGGCTCAGTGGCCCAGCCGAAACTGGCAAAGACGCTAGGATCGGCCGGGAACAAGGGGGGTTGTCCGCTTTGACCATCAGCACAGAACCCATCACCCGACACGTCTACATGCAGATCGCAGAGGTACTCAGACCCCACATCGACCCCATAGACATCACCCGCAGTGACCTGTGGACCCTCATCACGATCCACCCGGGCACCCCGACCCCACCCGGCATCCAGGAGATAGCTCGACGCCTCCACGACAACGAGGTGAGCTCGTGGGCCACCCCGTGGTTCGGAGAAGGCGTCGACCTCGCGGCCATCGCCCGTGACCCCCTCCGCTACATCGCCGGAGTCAATCCCACTATCCTGACAGTGCCCGCGCTCCCCCACGTGGTCCCCCGCATCCAGCGGGCCCCGTGGCTGAGTACCATCTGACAACCCTGTGGCCCCGACTCTTCCCCCGGGGCGCCACACACCCCCCGCTCACACCAAGCCCCGGACCACCGGGGCATTCGTGTGTCAGCCCTCCCACGCGTCACTCCAGCAGGGCATCATGGAACCCTCACCCCCGAGGAGACACACGTGGCCTACGCCGAGAAGCTGGTGAAGTCGTGGCGCGCGTGCTGGTACGTGGCCGGCCGCAAGAGCGCCGTGAAGAAGTCCGGCTTCCCCACCGAGAAAGCCGCGGTCGCGTATGCGACCGAGCAGGAGGTCGATGCCCGCCGCGGCGATGCCACCCGCCCCGAGGCCAGAAAGCTCACCCTTCGCCAGTGGATCGACGACGAGTGGTGGCCCACGCTCGGCCTTGAGCCCATGTCGATGCGCAACTACAAATCGATCCTGGAGAACCACATCCGCCCCACCTGGGGCAGCATGTCCTTCGAGCAGCTCGAACACTCCGGCCGGCGCATCCAGGCGTGGAAGTCGACCCTGGCGGAGTCGTACTCACGCCGGTACGTCCTCAACATCACCGGCCTCATGTCCACCCTGTGCTCGGACGCCGTCGACGCGAAGCTCATGAACCGCAACCCCGCAGAAGGCCGACGCACCCGAGGCAAGGTCGCCCCCAAGCGTGTCGAGCGCGCCACCGAGGAGAAGAAGGACACGATGGACGCCCGGCAGGCGTTCCTGGCCGCTGAGCGGTGCGCTGTCCTGTCCGGCCGCGACGACGAGTTCGTTCTGGCCACCGCGATGTTCTACATGGGCCTGCGGATCTCCGAGGCGATGGGCTTGGAGCGAGATCTTGTAAGTACCCGTGCCTCACTCCAGTACCAACTCCACGGTGGCCCGAAAGGCGCCTTCTACCGCAAGGTCCCCAAGGACGGATCGGTTCGTGACGTCGACCTGCCCCCGTTCCTGCGAGAGCTGTTGGCGTGGCAGGCTGGCCAGGTTTCCCATCCCACTCCCCCCAAGGGTGCCCGATGGTGCCCGTGCGGCGACACGCTGGAGGAGCAGTACCGGCACCCGCCCGGCGTGCACCTTTTCTCCGGCCCGGACGGCTCTTACCACTGGCCGCAGGGGGTGTTCCGCGAGCAGGTGTACTACCCGGCCGCGCAGGGCCTGTTCTATCCCACGGACAAGCGCTTCCGGCGTCCGGTGTACCAGTCACTCCGGGAAGACGGTTCCATGCCGGGACCGTTCGACTGGGAGTCGACTCTGGAGCGTCGTGCGCGCATGGAGGCCGCAGTCACCTGCTGGGCTCCCCTGGTTCCGGGGTTCACGCCGCACGGCATGCGCCACTCTCACCGGTCGCTGCTGGACCAGCTGGGGGTGCGCAAGCCTTTGATGGATGAGCGGATGGGCCATTCGGACCGATCCGTGTCCGCCAGCTATGCCCATCCGACCGCGCCCATGAGGGCGGCGATGCTTGCTGGACTCGCGGCTGAGTGGGAGCAGGCCCTGGAGTGGAGGCGTTCCCTGGGGGTGTCGTCTGCGGTGTCTGTGGTGGAGCGGCTCATGGAGGGGGGCGTGGGAGCCCTGAAGTCTCACTCCAGATCCACTCCAGATGCGAAGTCTCGACGCACTGCCACTCCTCGGGGTATGGTGGTCGAAGGCGTTACTGTACTGGGGTTTTCGTTGATCCCGGGCGCGTTGAAGCTCGCTGAAGTGGCTGCCTAGTTTTCAGCACCGCCCTCATCCTGTGCTTCCTGCGCGACCGCCCCGCCTCCGAAGCCCTGCACACCCTCCACCAGGCCCGCCCCCACCTGCACCGCATCAGCGCCGTGGGCCTGGACTCCGCCGAGGTCGGACACCCGCCCCAGAACTTCACCGCCGTCTTCGCCGCCGCCCGCGACCTGGGCCTGCGCTGCGTCGCCCACGCCGGAGAGGAAGGACCCCCCTCCTACATCTGGCAGGCCCTGGACCTCCTGCACGCCGAACGCATCGACCACGGCATCCGCGCCCTGGAGGACCCCGACCTGCTCGCCCACCTGGCCCGCACCCAGACCCCCCTCACCGTGTGCCCCCTGTCCAACGTGCGCCTGCGCGCCGTGCCCACCCTCGCCCAGCACCCCCTGCCCGCCCTCATCGACGCCGGACTCCTGGTCACCGTCAACTCCGACGACCCCTCCTACTTCGGCGGCTACGTCCACGACAACTACGAGGCCCTGCGCACCCACCTGGGCCTGGACGAGGCCACCCTGCGCCAACTCGCCCGCAACTCCTTCACCGCCTCCTTCCTGCCCCCCGAACGCAAGAAGGCCCTCATCGCCGAAGTCGACGCCCACCCCGCCACCGGGTAGACACACCACCGGGCCCCTCCCCCCAAGGGGAGGGGCCCCACCGCCACCGCCTCACACCCAGGTCAGCGACTGCCCGTGCTCACCGGCATAGGCCACCACCCGCCCGTCCACCGCCACCGTGAAATCGGTCTCCACCACCGGCTCCGCGTTCTCCCACCCCGCGAACACCCGCCACCCCTCGTTCGCCACCCAGTGCCCCTCCAGGGCGCCCACCACCCGCACGAACTCCTCCCGCCGCTCCTGCGACAGGTAGGCCAGCACCGCACTGTGGAACACCACCAGCGTCGCCCCCGCCGGCGCCAGGGCCGCCACCGCACCCACCCGCTCCACCAGGTCCCCCTCCACCAGCAGCGGAGGATCGGCCGCCACCACCGACGCCGCCCCGCGCAGCCGCGCACGCCGCCCCGCCTCCTCCCGCCCCGGCCACACCAGCGCCTCCAACCAGCGCACATCACCCTCCTCACCCGCATCCAACGGGTTCAGGTCCACCCCCGCCCGCCACACCACCCGCGGCACCCGCTCCGGAACCGGCACCCCGCCCGAGGTCGCACACTCCAACAGCACCGGACTGCCCGCAGGGCCCACCTGCGCCCCGCCGTCGAAGGAGTACCGGTACCGGTCCGGATACAGGCACAGCCCCGCCGAGGCCCCCACCTCCAACAGCGCCAACGGGCCCGGCACACCCGCCAGCACCGGAAGCAGCACCGCGCACCGCCGCACCTCGTTGGTCTGGGTGCGCCGCTCCATCACCACCCGGCGCACCCGCTCCCAGTTCCCCACCAGCCACGCCCGCCACGGCCCCCACCCCTGCACCGGCCCGCCCAGGTAGCGCACCACCCCCAGCAGCAGGTTGGGCTGGCGCTTGCCGCCCCGCGGCAGGGACGCCACCAGACCCAGCACCTCCCCGTCCCGCGCCACCTCCTCACAGATCCGCGCATAGACAGGGGAACCCCCCGCCGCACAGTGCCGGGCGAAACCGCGGTACCCGCGCGCAATGCGCTCAAGGTCCGCTCCACGATCCACAGCAGGGCCCACGGCCCACACCCACCTCTCACACCGGGGGACGAAGAAGACACCGAACCCCTACCCGCCCCCACCCCGCACCGCCCCTGCGGCGCCCCTCACCCCTGCTCCCCCAGCAGGAACCGCGAGTACGAGCGCGCCAGCGCCACCACCCCGGCCGGCGCACTGTCCACCGACCCCGCGTCGAAGAGCGGGCACGGGTCGTACTCGGTGGCCAACTGCACCAGCTGCGCCGCCTCCAACCCCGCCAACCGCTCCGCCAGCGCCAACGCCATGTCGATCCCCGCCGACACCCCCGCCGAGAACACCGACGCCACCCGCCCCGCGCTCCCGGCGTTCTCGCGCAACCACCCCACCAGGCCGGGCTGCTCGCCCCGCGTGCCCTCACCCCCCGCCACCACCAGGGTGTCCACCCGCCCCGCCCGCTCCAACGCCACCGACGGCGCCAACCCCAGACCGCTGGAGGAGACCACCGCGCCCCCGCCCAACGACGCCGTGCGCACCCGGTAGAACCCCTCGCGCACATACGAGGCCCCCGAGAACACCTCCAGCGGACCCGTCACGTCCAGGCTCTGCACCCCGTCGAAGACGACCACCACCACCTCATGGACCCTGTCCCCGTCCTCACCGGCCCCCCGAGGCGACCACAAGGTCGCACACCCCACCCTTCCTCCCACCACACCTTGACCTCAACAAAACTTCAGGTGCAAGCGTGGGGGCACACCCACCCACCCCGAGGAACCACCCGTGCACCTGATCACCACACCCACCCACCCCGTCGCCCACCACGTCCTGACCACCCTGCTCACCCACGCCCACCCCGTCCGCGCCCTGACCCACCACCCCCACCACCCCCGCATCCCCCACGGAACACCCACCGTCCACACCGACCTGCACGACCCCGCCACCTGGCCCGCCGCCCTGCACGGCGCCACCTCCGCCTTCCTCACCTGGCCCCACCCCACCCCCGACCACGCCCCCGACTTCATCACCGCCCTGGCCCACCACGCCCGCCACATCGTCTACCTCTCCTCAGCCACAGCCGACCCCCACGCCCCCGACCCCCGCGACAGCACCCACGGCCACCTCGAGAACCTCATCACCCGCTCCGGCGCCCACTGGACCTTCCTGCGCCCCGGCACACCGGCCACCACCACCCTGCGCTGGGCCCCCGGCATCCGCACCCACCGCACCGTCCACTCCACCCGCCCCCACCCGGCCCGCCCCCTCATCCACGAAGCAGACATCGCCGACGTCGCCGTCCACGCCCTCACCCGCCCCGAACACCACCACGAGCGCACCCACCACCTCACCGGCCCCCGCCACCACACCGAAGCCGAACAGGTCCGCATCCTCGCCCAGGTCCTGGACCTGCCCCTGACCCACACCACCCCCCACGACCCCGACCCCGCCGACCCCGAACCTGCCACCACCACCGTCGAACAGATCCTCCGCCGCCCCGCACGCTCCTACCGCCAATGGGTCGCCGACCACGCCACCGACTTCCGCTGACCCCCGCCCCGCACGGCCCGCCCCCACCACCGGGCGCGGGCCCACACCCCTGCCCACACCCACCACCGCCCCCGGGAACCAACCCGCCCCACCGCCCGTTCCACACACCGAACACCCACCCACGGAGACCAAGGACACGAACAGATAACGAGAACTCTCATGCACCCAGGACAATCCCAGGCAGGTGACGACCACCCACACGAACGGACACCCGTGAGGCTCACCCACCGCGAAAAGCTGCGCCGCAGCCCCGCGCACACCCCACCCACCACCCGACCCCTCCTCGAGTTCCACGACGTGTCCCTGGCCCCCGCCCACCCCCCGCTACTGGACCACCTCGACCTCACCGTCCACCCCGGCGAACACGTCTCCCTCGTCGGCCTCACCCCCACCGCCACCACCGCCCTCACCCACCTGCTCACCCACCGCACCACCCCCACCCGCGGCCGCATCACCACCCACACCCCCACCCACCTGCTCACCCCCACCCCCCACACCACCCTCGCCCAGACCATCACCGGCCACCCCGCCCCCGACCCCCACGACCCCCACCTCACCCACACCCTCACCACCACCGGACTCGACCCCGCCCACCTGCACACCCCCTCACCCGCCTCGACCCCGCCCTGACCACCCGCATCCACCAGGCCCGCACCCTCTACACCCGCCACACCGGCGCCCGCCTCTTCCTCCTGACCACCACCACACCGGCCCCGCCCACCCCCACCCCCGACACCGCCCTGCTCTCCCTCACCGACCACCCCACCCACGCCCGCACCGCCGACCGCATCCTCCTCCTGCGCAACGGACGCGTCACAGAAACCGGCACCCACCACCAACTCCTCGTCCGCGGCGGCGCCTACGCACGCCTGTACGCCCTCCACGGCGCCCACCGCACCCGCACCCCCTGACCCACGCACCCCACCACCACCCACGACCTAAGATGGGCACCGTGCCACCCATCACCAAGGAACTCACCGTCGGCCAGGTCGCCGAACGCGCCGGAGTCGCCGTCTCCGCCCTGCACTTCTACGAACGCCAAGGGCTCATCCACAGCCGCCGCACCAGCGGCAACCAGCGCCGCTACCGCCGCGACACCCTGCGCAGGGTCTCCTTCATCCGCATCTCCCAACGCGTCGGCATGCCCCTGGCCCGCATCCGCCAGGCCCTCGAAGCCCTCCCCGACAACCGCACCCCCACCCGCACCGACTGGGCCGCCGTCTCCGAACAGTGGCGCGACGAACTCGACACGCGCATCGCCCAGCTCATCCGCCTGCGCGACGACCTCACCGGCTGCATCGGCTGCGGCTGCCTGTCCCTGGACACCTGCACCCTGTCCAACCCCGGCGACGAACTCGCCGCCGCGGGCCCCGGCCCCCGCCGCCTCATGGTCCAGGCCCTCGCCGAGGACGCCGACGCCCTCTGAACCACCCGCGACCCCCGCCGCACCCGGCCCCGCACACGAGAACGGCGGCCCCCACAGGGACCGCCGCCACCCCACACCCGCAGACCGCCTACCGGCCGGCCGCCTCATCACGCCCGCGCCGGGCCAACTCGTCCGCGCGCTCGTTGCCCTCGTCGCCGCTGTGCCCGCGCACCCAGCGCCACTCCACCTCGTAGCGCGAGGCCACCTCGTCCAGGCGCTGCCACAGGTCCACGTTCTTCACCGGCTTCTTGTCGGCCGTGCGCCACCCGCGCTTCTTCCACCCGTGCAGCCAGGTCGTGATCCCGTTGCGCACATAGGAGGAATCGGTGTGCACCAGCACCGGCAGCGGCTTCTTCAAGCTCTCCAGCGCCTGGATGGCCGCCATCAGCTCCATCCGGTTGTTGGTGGTCTGCTCCTCGCTCCCGTACAGCTCCTTCTCGTGCTCGCCGTAGCTCAGCCACACCCCCCACCCTCCCGGGCCGGGGTTGCCGCTGCACGCCCCGTCGGTGTAGACGACCACCCTGTGCGCCGGCTCCCGGCCGACCTCGTCCCCGTTGTGCATGCCGCGCAATCTACCGCCCCCCGCGGTCACAGAAGAGTCACACCCCCCACCCGAGGAGCCATAAACAGAGCCACATTCCACCACTGGCACCCTTAAACCCATCATTTCGGACCAACAAGCCCCCCAAAGGCACCCATCGACCACGCCACCACCGACCACCGCGCGCAGCCATCCACAACTACCCTCCGCCACAGCATTGCCACTGTGGGCACCCGAACCGGCCGCCGGGAAGGCCTCGTGCCACAACGCCGGACCCCGCCGCGAGGTCCCCGGGGGACCGCGGCGCCGCACAAGCGGTCGACCCCCTCCGCCCACGCCCCGGCCCCCAGCCGGACGCCGACTGCGGCAGGCCACGACAGGGCACGCGGTGGGAACACGGCGCCGACCGCCCACCCCGGCGGCCACAAAAAAAGGGGGCGCCCCGGCCGACGCCGGGACACCCCTTCGCTCACACGCGCTCAGCCCGCGAACTCCTCCGCCAGCTGCGCCGCACGCTCCTCACGACGCGCGAACACGTCGTTGGCCATCTCGTTCATCTTCTTCAGCACCCGCTTGCGCTCGCGCGCCGAGAGCCGGTCCACGTACAGCCGGCCCATGGTGTGGTCGGTCTCGTGCTGCAGGCACCGGGCGAAGTACCCGCTCCCGCTCACCACCACCGGGTTGCCGTCCCGGTCCACGCCCCGCACCGTCGCGGTCGCGGCCCGCCCCAGGTCCGCGTGCGGGCCCGGCACCGACAGGCAGCCCTCGCTGTCGACCTCCACGGGCTCCTCCGGGTCGCGCTCGTCCAGCACCGGGTTGACCACGTGCCCCACGTGGCGCACCCCGTCGTCGTCGGGGCAGTCGTAGACGAACAGCCGCAGGTCCACACCCACCTGGTTGCCCGCCAGGCCCACACCCTCGGCCGCGTACATCGTCACGAACATGTCGTCGACGAGCTGGTGCAACTCCCGGCCGCCCCACATCTGCTCGGGCACCTCCGCGTTGCGCCGGTGCAGGACCTCCTCGCCCGTCACGGTGATGCGCCGCACACGGCCGCGCGAGGCCTCCGGGGCCAGTTCGGGGAAGTCCTCCACCTCCCGGCCCTGGACAACAGCGGCGACATGGGCAGGCGTGGACTGCTCCGACATGGTCCTACTCTCAAACGCACTAGGGGAGACAAACGGTGACACAACGCCACCAACACCCCGAAAAATAGCACGAAACGGCAGGTCAGCCACGCACGGAGCACCCGGTCAACGGAACCAGGAATTGCCCTGGATCAGGCATCGCGCCAGGTAGTCGCGCAACGACACCACCACCAGCCGCCGCCGGTCGCTCTCATGATCCCACACCACGATCCCCGGACCGTAGTCGGTGTGCACGTAGGCGAACTGCGGCCCCATGTCGGAGTCGCCGAAGAAGATCATCTCGTCGAAAGGCGCGTACAACTCCAGATAATCGGGCTCACCCCGCATCGCCAGGTTGTCCTCCACCAGGCGCCGGGCACTCCACACCACCGCGTCCCCGTACTCGTTGGTCACCCCGTCCGTCTCCCTCAACAGGGAGGCCAACTCGAACGGCAAAGGCAGCATCAACCGCTTCTCCACCTCGGCAAGGGTCACCTCATCGGCCGGATCGTACAGATCGGCCTCGGGATACATCTCCAGGATCAGTTCACGCCACACACTCCCGATCATCACAGGTCGTGGCAAGACACGGGAAATCGTCGACGGCGAGTTGCGCCAAAAACCCGCACGGACCACGTCCGCAGCGTCACAAACCACCACCCACACCCCCAACCGGCCCCCGCGGGAATAGCCGCACCCCCCGACCCGTTGACCCCACAGCGGGACGGTGCGGTAGCAAGTGTCCCCCGGGCTCACACAAAGCCTTCGCGGAACACCGCGCCCCCAGGGGCGGTCACGGAGCCGCGTTGTGCGCCACGCCGTGAGGCGACCGCCGCACCGTCCCGCACTCCTTCCCACCCCCACACACCAGATGCCGCGAACGACCCGAACACGCCCAAATCATCACCCTGAGTGTAGGCAAAGCCACAAACGGTAATAATGCTGCCATGGCCACCACCACACAACGCCTGCTCGCCACAGCCCTCGCCACCGCACTCACCCTGCCCGCACCCGCACACGCCACCACAACCCCCACAACCACCCCCACCCACACCACCACCTACCCCGGACACACCACAAGCCGCTACGTCCCCCTGGGCCCCGCCACAGCCGACCACGCACGCGACGCCGGATGCACCGAAGCCCGCACCGGCACCAACGGCGTCCGCATCCTCTTCTTCGGCACCCAGGAAACCGACAACCAACTCCGCGAACCCGGCACCAGCCACGCCACCACCACACCCCGCGCAGCCACCACCAAAGCCGCCTCCTACGCCCACCACTGGGCCCAAGGCTTCACCGACTGCCGCACCGGCCCAACAACAGCCACCCTCGCCCTGGGCGTCAACAACAAGGACGACGGCAACCTCACCGGCCCCACCGCCGGCAAACAATGGGCCACCCTCGTCCACGACGCACGCCAACGCTCCACCACACCAGCCGTCACCATCACCGGCGCCCTCGACGCCGAACCCGCCTGGTCCACCCCCACCTGGGCCCGCGGCTGGATCGACGCCTACACCGACACCACCACCACACCCCTGCACACCGCCAACTCAGCCGACGGCTGCCCCACCACCGGCACCGCCCACTGCAACAACAACTGGACCCTCGCCGACGTCCACCACCTCGCCGGAGGCGGCCGACCCACCGTCCACGCCCTCCCCCAGATCTACCGCACCGACGGCATCCAAGCCCGCCAATGGGCCAACATCAGCCGCTGGGGCCACACCCACGCCAACGACCCCCTCCGCTTCGCCGGAGCCATGTCCCAACACACCGCCTGCCAACAACGCACCTGCAACAACACCGACAACACCCCCCGCCAGGCCTGGACCCAACTCACCGACGCCCTCAACGCCCACGCCAGCACCCGCATCCCCGCACTCGACACCGCCACCGACATCCGCTGGCCCTGACCCACAACCACCACCCCACCCGCCCCCACCAGGGCGGGCCACACCCATGCCCACCCCCGAAAAAGGGGAGCCACCACCACCGCCACCACCCACCACCACAAGCCAGAATGGACACACCACACCACACCAGCAGGAACGGAAGAACCACCCATGGCCACCGCACCCCACCACCGCGCAGGCCGCCTCACCACCCTGGCCTACCTCTTCCTCCTGCTCTCCCAGAACATCGCCGCACTCCTCCTCCTCCCCCTCGTCCTCGCCTCCGCCATCCTCACCCTCTTCTGGATCGGCCTCCCCTTCGTCATCCTCACCGGCACCCTCCTACGCACCCTCGCCGACAGCCAACGCCGCACCCTCGGCCACCTCCTCCCCAAAGACCCCATCCCCTCCGCCTACCGCCCCATCCCCCCAGGAGGCCTCACCCGCCGCGGAACCACGATCATCACCGACCCCGGCACCTGGAAAGACCTCCTCTGGCTCATCGCCGGAACAGCCAACATCACCCTCATCGCCATCCCCGGCGCCCTCATAAGCCACGCCCTCTACCAACTCCTCTTCGCCCTCGGCCTCGCCGGCAACACCCTCTACGACGCCTACGCCCCCACCACACTCACCGACCAACTCATCCTCCTCGCCCCCTCCGCCCTCCTTTTCACCCTCGGCCTCGTCCTCCTCCCACCCGCCCTCGACATCTACATCCGCTTCAACCGCCTCCTCCTCGCCCCCTCCGAAAAAGCCCGACTCACCGCCCGCGTCGCCCACCTCGCCACCAGCCGCGCCAACACCATCGACACCCAGGCCTCCGAAATCCGACGCATCGAACGCGACCTCCACGACGGAGCCCAAGCCCGACTCGTCGCCCTCGGCATGCACCTCGGCATGGCCGAACAAATCGTCGAACAAGACCCCCACACCGCCCGCACCATGCTCACCGAAGCCCGAGAAACCACCCGCCACGCCCTCACCGAACTCCGCGACCTCGTCCGCGGCATCCACCCACCCGTCCTCGTCGAACGAGGACTCCACGGAGCCGTCCACGCCCTCGCCCTCACCCACCACCTCCCCATCACCGTCACCATCGACCTCGACGGCCGCCCCGCCGACCCCGTCGAATCCGCCGCCTACTTCGCCATCGCCGAACTCCTCACCAACACCGCCAAACACGCACACGCCACCCAAGCCTGGATCCACATCAACCACGGCCGCGACCACCTCGTCATCACCGTCACCGACAACGGAACCGGCGGCGCCGACCCCGCCCCCGGCAGCGGCCTCGCCGGCATCAGACGACGCCTCGACGCCTTCGATGGCACGATGAACATCACCAGCCCACCGGGCGGCCCCACCATCGTGACCCTGGAGATCCCGTGCGCGTTGTCATCGCCGAAGACCTTGCCCTCCTCCGCGACGGACTGATCAGACTCCTCGAAGCACACGACTTCACCGTCGTCGCCGCAGTCGACAACGGACCCGACCTCCACACAGCCCTCACCGAACACAAACCCGACGTCGCCGTCGTCGACGTCCGACTCCCCCCCACCTTCACCGACGAAGGCCTCCAAGCAGCCATCGGAGCCCGCACCCAGATCCCCGGACTCCCCATCCTCGTCCTTTCCCAACACGTCGAACAGCTCTACGCCCGCGAACTCCTCTCCGACGCCGAAGGCGGAGTCGGCTACCTCCTCAAGGACCGCGTCTTCGACATCGGCCAGTTCATCGAAGCCGTCCGCCGCGTCGCCGCCGGCGGAACCGCCATGGACCCCGCCGTCATCTCCCAACTCCTCGCCCGCCAGGACCAGAGCGGCCCCCTCGCCCAACTCACCCCCCGCGAACGCGAAGTCCTCGCCGAAATGGCCGAAGGACGCTCCAACTCCGCCATCGCCGGACGCCTCTACATCACCGAAAAAGCCGTCAGCAAACACATCAACAACATCTTCACCAAACTCGACCTACCCCCCTCCTCCGACGACAGCCGCCGCGTCCTCGCCGTCCTCGCCTACCTCAACGGCCAATAGACACAAAAAACCGCGGCCCCCGGCAACAACACCGAGGGCCGCGGCCACCACCACACCACTACCGATCCCGACGCGCCCGATACAACCCGTCAATCTCCTCCGAAAACGCCCGCAAAACCGCCTCACGCCGCAACTCACCCGAAGGCTGCACCAACCCCGACTGCACCGTGAACTCCTCAGCCAACACATGGAACGACCGCACCGCCAAATGCCGCGGCACACTCCGATTGGCCTCATACACCAACCCCTGCACCTCACGCAGCAGATCACGGTCCCCCGCGATCTCCTCAGGCGCCATCGCCAACGGCCGACCGTTCACCAAACGCCAGTACTCCAACTGATCACGCACCAACGTCACCAGAGCACTCGCGAACGGACGCCCCTCCACGATCACCAACACCTGACTGATCAACGGATGAGCACGCAACCGCGCCTCGAACTCCGCCACCAGCTCCGCATCACCGCGCTCCACCGGCTCCTCCACCGCCGCCAACGCAGCAACCGGAGAAACCGCCGGCTCCACAACCCGCCCCACCAAAACCGGCTCCGGCTCCGACGCCACCTCCAACTCCGCCACAGCCCCCGACACGAACCGCCCCGGCACCTCCACCGAAGCCGCCTGCGGACGCAACCGCCCCACCACACTCACAAAACCGTCCCCGTCCACCTCCACCGCGAACCCCGTCGCCAACCACCCCTCACGGAACGCACTCCGCGTCGCCTCCTCATCCCCCCAATAACCCGAGAACACACCCCCACCACGCACATGGGCCTCACCCTCCCGCGAAACCCACACCTCCCGACCGGCAACCGCACGCCCCACCGTCCCCGGCACCCGCTCCCCCACACCGGCCGCCGCGAACACCCCCGCGGTCTCCGCCGTACCGAACACCTGGAACACCGGAATCCCCACACCGCCGAAGAACGAGTCCAAACGGTCCGACAACCCCCCGCCCCAGCACACCGCCACATGCACCCGGTTCCCCAACGCCTCACGCAACCTCGCGAACTGCCAGTCGTACATCGACCTCGACAACCGCTGCCACGTACCCTTCCTCGGCGACCGGTCGAACTGCACCGCCGAATCCACCGCAGAATTGAACGTCCCCAACGAGTCCCACCCCGTCGAACGCGCACTCCCACGCTCGGACTCGAACACCGACTCCAACAACCCCGCACCACACACCAACACCGTCGGCCGGAACACCTCCGCCCCACGCAAGAACCCACCCGGCCCCGCCAAACCCACACGCACACGCCCCACCATGCACGCCAACAACGAAGCCAACCCCTGAACCTGCGACAACGGCAGATCCAACAACGCACTCGCCCGCCCCGCAGGCAACTCCGACAACCGCGGCCACACCCGATCCACCACACCCGCCGCAGACGCCAACAACGCCCCGTGCGACAACACCACGCCACGCATCGAACGCGACACCGTACTCACCGGATACAACACCACCGCCGCATCCTCCGGCATCGTCTCGTCCCGCCGAAACCGCACCGACGACGCATCCATGTACTGGCCCAACGAGACGATCCCCTCCAGGCCCGCCTCCATCCGCCACACACGACCCAGATCCGGCAACTCACGCTGCAACCCCGTCGCAGCACGCAACAACCGATCCCCCTGGATCACCGCCGCCGCCGGACGCGTCTGCCGCACCACATGCGCCACCCGCTCCACCGAAGCCGACTCCGGCAACGGAACCAGCACACCCCGCACCGACCACACCGCGAACGCCACACGCACCCAGTCCTGATGCGCCGAAGCCGCCACCAGGACACGGTCCCCCGCCCCCACCCCGGCAGCCACCAACCCCTTGGCCACCGCCGTCACCTCGGTCGCGAACTCACCCGCCGTGACCCGCTCCCAACCACCCTCACCCCGGGGCACCGAGAACACCTCCGCATGGGCGTCGGAGTTCGCCACCCCATAGACCAGGTCACTCAGACCCGAAAGGCCCACAGCCCACGCACCAGGGGTGTCACTCGGCTCGCCCATACCAATTCATCCTCTGCCACATCGGAAGACGGGCCCACACAAGACCAGACCCGCCTCAATCGGTGAATTGTGACCTACTGTGCCCACAATCCACACCCCACGGCAACCTGGCACCACGACCCCAACCCCCACACCCCCGGGATCACCGAACCTTCGCACGCACCGTCCACACATACGCCGCCAACGACAACGACGCAGCAGACACCATCACCACCGCCATGCTCAACAACGACGCCTGCCCCGAAGGCGTCATCCCCGCCAACGCAGCCACACCACCACCCAGCGCAAACTGCAACGACCCCATCAACGCCGAAGCCGTACCCGCCACCGAGACCGGCTGCCCGTCAAGAGCCGTCACCGTCGCATTCGGCATGATGAAACCGACGCTGAACATCATCAACGCCAACAACCCCACAGCCACCCACAACGACGCCACACCCACCGACGCCAACACCGCGAGCACACCCACCGAAGCCAGAGCCATCCCCAGCCCCAACCCCAGACGCCGCAACGTCTCCACACGACCCACCAGGAAACCGTTCGCCTGCGTACCCGCCATCATCCCCAACGAGTTCACCGCGAACAGCCACGCATACGTCTGCGGCGACGCACCGAACTCCTGCTGCGACACGAACGAGAACGCCGACACATACGTGAACAACATCCCGAAACTCAGACCCAGCGTCAGCACCGGACCCACGAAACGCGGCTGACGCACCAACCCCGCCACCGTCGACAACAACTGACGCGGCCCCTGACGACGACGCGCCTCCACCGGAAGACTCTCCGGCAACCACACCAGCACCAACACGAAACTGACCGCCGACATCACCGCCAGCACCCAGAAACTCACCTGCCACGGACCCACCAGCAACAACTGCGCACCCGCCAAAGGCGCCAACAGCGGAGCCAGCATCATCACCAGCGCCAGACGCGAGAAGAACCGCACCGCGTCATCACCGGCGAACAGGTCACGCACCACAGCACGCGAAATCACCGCACCCGCAGCACCCGCCACACCCTGCACGAACCGCAACACGATGAACGACGTCACATCCGGCACGAACACACACAGCACCGACGTGACCGTGAACACGGCCACACCCACCAACAACGGACCCCGACGCCCCCACGCGTCACTCATCGGCCCCAGGATCAACTGCCCCACGGCCAGACCCAGCATCATCGAGGTCAGCGTCAGCTGGATCTGCGCCTCACCCGTCCCCAGAGCCCGCGTGATCTCCGGAAAAGCCGGCAGGTACATGTCGGTCGCCAACGGCCCCGTGGCCGTCAGAACACCCAGCACCATCACCAACAGCGCGATCGACCTACGCGACCGCGTCCAGGGCACGGCCCGGGACACAGCAGGACTCTCGGACGACGACAGGTTCTCGGACCTCTCACCCGCCCCCTGCGCAGGGGGCGAGGCGGGGGAGTTCGGGGACTGCACAGGCGCTCCAGCTCAAGAAAGAGGAAAAGGGGGCCGCGTGGGAGCGAACCCACAGGCATGGACCACTCCATACCAACACCCCAAAGGGACGAATCGCTCCCCCGCCGACCGACCAATCGCCTGTGATGTCCGTTACCAACCCGTGCGTCACCGCACCAGACGATCCAACAACCTCTCCAACTCCGCCTCCGGATCCTCCGCCAACCCCCCGTGAATCGGCCCCGGCTGCACAACCGTGCTCCGCGGAGCGGTCAACCACCGGAACCTCTGCCCCGGCCGCTCACGCCCCGCAGCACCCGCCCCGGCACCACCCCGGCACATCGCCTCCACCGCCTCCAGCGCACGCCGCACACCGGCCACGTCCACCCCCGGCGACACCGCACGCAGACGCCCCTCGTCCAACGACCACCGTGCCGCCAGGAACCCCCGCTCCTGGCTGTACACGATCACACCGGCGTTCACGCACTCACCGCGCTCCAGACAGGGAACCACCCGCAACAACGCGTACTCGAACACCACCCGGTCACGCTCCACACCCACACGCCCCGTCGTCACCGCATCGCTGTAACGCCTCACGTCGCTCACCCCGCCACCCCCGGCAGCCACGAACGGTCGGCCACACGCGCCGACAGGTGCCTCACGTACGCCTCCCGCACGTCCTCCGGGGCGCCGAACCCCGGCTCGTCCACCAACCACTCGTCGGGCACCAGCCCCACCACACCCCGCAGCAGATCCTCGTCCACCAGGGGGGCGAACTCCTCGTCCGCCGCGGCCACGTCGGGCGAGAACCCCGACAGGACGTGGTCGGCGGCATCGTAGGCACGACCCACGAAGCGGTCCGCGCCCGACCAGTTGTGATGGAAGATCAGCGTCGCACCGTGGTCGATCAGATAGGGGCTCCCGTGCCACAGCAACATGTTCGGATTGCGCCACGAGCGGTCCACGTTGCCCGTGAGCGCGTCGAACCACAGGACCCGCCCGGCGAACCCCGGGTCCACCTCGAACGTCAAGGGGTCGAACCCGAGCGACCCCGGCAGGAAGTCCATCCCCAGGTTGAGCCCGCCGCTGGCCTTGAGCAGCGCCTGCACCTCCTGGTCGGGCTCACCGCGGGCGATCACCGCGTCGAACTCCACCAGGGCCAGCTCGGGGACCGGAAGCCCCAGGGCCCGGCCCAGCTCCCCGGCGACGACCTCCGCGACCAGGGTCTTGCGCCCCTGGCCGGCGCCGATGAACTTGACCACGTACATCCCCAGGTCGTCGGCCTCGACCAACCCCGGGAGCGAACCACCTTCGCGCAGCGCGAGCACGTATCGCGTCGCTATCACCTTTTTCAGCACGCGGACCAGCATAGGCACCGGCCCGCCGGCGCCCGGCCGCCGCGGCGCCCAGATCTCCGGTAGGAGGAGCGCGCCTCCGCCCTTCTCCGCCCACCGGCTCCCTCCCCCGCAGGCCCACTGAACGACACTGAACACGTTCCAGGCCCCTACTCTCCGACCGCGACACGCCCGACCTCTCCGGCGTCGGAAGTCTGAAAAGGGGGCGGCGTAGCCGCACGAATCAAGCTTTGTTTTTTCTGTTTTTATAGAAACAGATGCCCACCTTTACGACGTAGATTTTTATGATGGGGGAAGAAGGGGGCGCGGAATCGGTTCCGCGCCCCCGGTCAGAGGTTGTCCTCGGGCTGCTCGCCCCACTCCCCGTCGCCCTCCCCCGGCGTCGGTATCGGCTGGGAGGGTCCGCTCCCCCCGTCCTCGCCGGGGGTCGGCTGGGCCTCCTCCCCCTCGGTGCCCTCTCCGCCCTCCTCCTGTTCCGCCTCCGAGGGCTGCGCCGGCCCCGGCATCTCGGGCGGCGGGAACTGGAGCATCCACCAGTACAGGAGCGACACCAGCAGCAGGAGCAGCAGCAGGACCAGGCCCAGCCCGCCGATCAGCCACCAGTTGCCCCTCCCCGACTCCACCGCGCTGCCCCCGCGCGAGGCCCACGGCGCCCACCGCACCGCGGCGCCTCCCCGCGAGCCCGCCCAGTGCGGCATGACCACCGGCCCGTGCTCGGACACGCGGCCCGACCTGGCCGCCGACTCCAGGAAGTCCTCCGCGCCCCGGCCGGAGCCGTCGTAGGGCACCGCCACCCACAGGGGCGAGCGCCCGTGGGTGCGCGCCGCCACCACGTCCTCGCTCTCCCTGACCGCCTCCACGAAACGGGAGCGCGCCGAGCCGTCGCCGCCCGCGCCCGAGTCGAGCACGGCCACGCTGACCCGGTCCCCCGAACTGTCCCGTCCCAGGTACACCACGCCCAGGGAGGAGTCGCGCAACCTTCCCAGGAGGCGGTAACCGCCCAACTGACGCGGATCGCCCTCGTTCAGTCCCATCGTGGGAACCGCCATGTCACACCCCCTTTCCCGTCCCCACCCGGTCCGCTCCGCCGCGTCGTGTACCGGACTGGCGGCCGCGAAGCAGGTAGTGTCGCCACAGGTGAGTGATCCACAACCTATCCGGTGCCCCTCCCGGGGGCTCCCAGCCAGGAAGGCGGGACATGGCAGAAACCTCACCCGGAAACGGCTCAGCGCCCCAGTCGGGCTCCGAGAGCGCGCCGGGCGAGCCGACCAGGCTGCTGCGCGCGGCGCTGCACGAGGTGTCCACGGTCATCGTCGGCCAGGAACGCATGGTGGAGCGCTCCCTCATCGCCCTGGTCGCCAAGGGGCACTGCCTGATCGAGGGTGTTCCCGGCATCGCCAAGACCCTGGCCGTGTCCACCCTGGCCAAGGTCACCGGCGGCTCGTTCACCAGGCTCCAGTTCACTCCGGACCTGGTGCCCTCCGACATCGTCGGAACGCGCATCTACCATCCCTCCACCGAGAAGTTCGACGTGGAGCTGGGGCCGGTGTTCGCCAACTTCGTGCTCGCCGACGAGATCAACCGCGCCCCCGCCAAGGTCCAGTCGGCCCTGCTGGAGGTCATGGCCGAGCGGCAGGTGTCCCTCGGGGGGACGACCTACCCACTCCCCTCCCCCTTCATCGTCATCGCCACACAGAACCCGGTCGAGTCCGAGGGCGTGTACCCGCTGCCCGAGGCCCAGCGGGACCGGTTCCTGATGAAGGTCGACGTCGGGCACCCACGCGCGCACGAGGAGATGGAGATCCTGCGGCGCATGTCCAGCAGTCCTCCCACGGCGCACCAGGTCCTGGACCCGGTCACGCTGGGCGAGCTGCAGTCCGACGCCGAGCGCGTGCACGTCCACCAACTCATCGCCGACTACGTCGTGCGGCTGGTCATGGCCACCCGGGAGCCGGAGGCCTACCAGATGCCGGACCTGCGCCAGGTGCTGGAGGTGGGCGCCAGCCCGCGCGCCACCCTGGGCCTGGTGGCCTCGGCGCGGGCCCTGGCCCTGCTGCGCGGGCGCGACTACGTGCTCCCCGACGACGTGCGCGTGCTCGCCCACGACGTCATCGCGCACCGGCTGGTGCTCACCTTCGACGCCCTGGCCGACGGGATCACCCCGGCCCAGGTCGTCGACCGCATCCTGTCGACCGTCCTGGCGCCCCGCGTGATCTGGGACGAGCCTCCCAGCGGAGAGACCGCTTCCCTCGCCTCCCCGAGGTGACCCCTTGACCACTCCGGCGATCGGCACCGATCCCCGACTCCGCGCGGCACTGCGCCGCCTCGACCTGAACATCGTCCACCGGCTGGAGGGGCTGCTGCACGGCGAGCACCTCGGCCTGCGGCTCGGCCCGGGCTCGGAGGCCGCAGAGGCGCGCCTCTACCAGCCGGGTGAGGACGACGTACGGCGCATGGACTGGGCCGTCACCGCGCGCACCGACACCCCTCACGTCCGCGACCTGGTCGCGGACCGGGAACTGGAGAGCTGGACCCTGCTGGACCTGTCGCCGAGCATGGACTTCGGCACCGGCCTGCGCTCCAAGCGCGACGTCGCCGTCGGCGCGATGGTGGCGGCGAACCTGCTGACCCAGAAGGTCGGCGACCGGTTCGGCGCCCATTTCCTGCACCACGGCAGGATCCGGCGCTGGCCGGCCCGCTCGGGCAAGGAGGCGCTGCTGTCCCTCCTGGCCACGGTGGCCGCGGCCCCGACAGGCGACGAGCGCGCCCCCGCCGCCGACCGGGCGACCCTGGCCGACGCGGTCGCGGACCTGGTCCGCACCCGTCGGCGCCGGGGCCTGCGCGTGGTGGTGTCGGACTTCCTGGACACCCCGGCGTTCGGCGGTGAGATCGACTGGGAGCGGCCCCTGCGCCAGCTGGCCTCGCGGCACCAGGTGCTGGTGGTGGAGGTGGTCGACCCGCGCGAACTCGACCTCCCGGAGGTCGGGGACGTGACCATGCGCGACCCCCGGTCGGGCCGGGTGCGCGACGTGCGGCTGACGAAGGCGGTGCGCGAGCGCTACCGGCGGGCCGCCGCCGACCAGAGGACGGCGGTGCGCGACGCCCTGCGCCGGTGCGGGGTGCACCACCTCCTGCTACGAACCGACCGGGACTGGGTACTGGATACGGCACGGTTCGTCATCCACCAACGGCGCACCGCGCACCACCTGGCCCGCCACACCCCGGGGTCTCCCCGGTGAGAGCGGAGCACGATGGAACCGAACGAGGGCGCGGGACCGGACCCGCGGGACAGTGCCGACGCACGGGGGACTGAGCGATGACCTTCCTGGAACCCCAGCGGCTGTGGTGGCTGCTCCTGATCGTCGTGGTGGTCGGGGCGTACGTGTTCGCGCAGAAGCAGCGGCGCGAGTACACGCTGCGCTTCACGAACCTGGCGCTGCTGGACCAGGTGGCGCCGCACCGCCCCGACATCCGCAGGCACGTCCCGGCGGTGCTGTTCGTGTCCTCCCTGGCGGTCCTGATCGCCTCGATGGCCCTGCCGGCGATGCCGGTGGAGCAGCCGCGCGAGCGGGCCACCATCATGGTGGCCGTGGACGTGTCGCTGTCGATGGCGGCGACCGACATCGAGCCCGACCGGTTGCAGGCGGCCAAGGAGTCGGCGCAGGGGTTCGTGGAGACGCTCCCGGACAGGTTCAACGTGGGGCTGGTGGCGTTCTCCTCGACGGCGACGGTGGTGTCCTCGCCCACGCAGGACCACCAGGCGGTGATCGGGTCGATCGAGAACCTGCAGCTGGGGCCGGGCACGGCCATCGGCGAGGGGGTGTTCGCCTCCCTGGAGGCGATCAGCAGCTTCGACGAGGACTCCGAGGAGGACCCGCCCCCGTCGGCGATCGTGCTGCTGTCGGACGGGGAGAACACCAGCGGGCGCGACATCGTGCAGGCCTCCGCGACGGCGGCCGAGCAGGAGGTGCCGGTCTCCACGATCGCGTTCGGCACGGGGGCGGCGATGATCGAGATCGACGGGTACCAGGTGCCGGCCGACATCGACAAGGACGCGCTGCGCGGGCTGGCGCAGGAGACCGAGGGCCACTTCTACGAGGCGGAGAGCGAGACGGAGCTCAACGAGGTCTACGAGGACATCGGCTCGTCCCTGGGCACCGAGCTCGTCCACGAGGAGATCGTCACACGGTTCGTGCTGGTCGCGATCATCCTGGGGCTGGCCACCGCTCTCACGTCCCTGCTGTGGTTCCAGCGGCTTCCGTGACGTCGGCGGAGTTCGGAAACCGGTCGCAAACCAGGGCCTCGGTGACGTTGGTCACAACCCTTTAGGTGGGGTTTACACCATTTATGTTATGTCCAGGGGTTAGCGTTGGCATGTTTTGTCAGGCCACCCTGTTGAGGAACGATGCCGAACCTACCCGCACCGCCGACCGCCATCTGCTTCGATCTGGACGACACCCTCATCGACGACACCGGGGCCTCGTCCCAGGGGCTGCGCGCGGTCATGGAGCGGCTCGGACACACCGACTTCGGCGCGGCCCGCGCCCTGTGGGACGTGCAGACCGAGATCTCCTTCGCCGCCTACCTGCGGGGAAACCTCAGCCTGGAGCAGCAGCGCCGCGAGCGCGTCCGCGCCCTGGCCGTCCAGGCCGGGCACGCCGACATCGCCGACCAGCACTGCGACGACCTCTACCGGCTCTACCTGGAGGCGCACCGCTCCGCCTGGAGGGTCTTCCCCGACACCGTCGCCGCCCTCAACGCCCTGGGATCGGCCGGCTACCGCCTCGCCGTGATCACGAACGGGGCCGAGTCGCTCCAGCACGCCAAGCTGCAGGCCCTGGAACTGACCCCCTACTTCCACGCCGTCGTGTGCGCCGACACCGCGGGGGCGGGCAAGCCCGACCCGCGCATCTTCCACATGACCGCCCAGCGCCTGGGCGTGGACCCCGCCGCCTGCTGGCACGTGGGCGACCAGATCCAGTCCGACGGCGTCGGCGCGGTCGCCTCGCGGATGCGCCCGGTGCTGATCGACCGGCACGGCCGGCCGCGCGTCGAGGGCGTGACCACCATCGGCGGCCTCGACGAGCTGCTGCGCATGGTGGGCCTGGGCGCGCCCGGCCTGGCGCCGGCCGCGGGGTCCCTGTGACAGCAGTCCCCCCGGAGGCGCCCGCCCGGCGCGTCACCGCGCACCTGCTCACCGGGGGCCGCTCCGTCCTCGGCGCGCGCGTGCTGTTCGGTCAGGACCCGGCCGACGTGGTGCGCGAGCTGGGCGGGCTCTCCCCCCACACACCCCTGGTCGCGGTGGACGTGCTGACCGAACTGGTGCGGGCCCCCGACGGCACCCCCCTGCACGTGGAGCGGGTCGTCTTCGCCGAGGCCGGGGCCGCCCCGGCGGACGCCCCGCAGGGCGTACTGGCGCCCTCGGCCGCCGAGCTGCTGCCCGAGGAGGAGCTCCCCGAGGACACCCGTCCCCGCCTGCGCCGGTTCGCCTCCTACGGGATCGTCACCGACCCCGCCGGGCGCATCCTGCTCAGCCGGATCGCCGAGGGGTTCCCCGGCGGCGGCACCTGGCACCTGCCGGGCGGGGGCGTGGACGCGGGCGAGGACGTGCGCACCGCGCTGCGGCGCGAGGTGGCCGAGGAGACCGGGCAGGACGGCGAGGTCGGGGAACTGGTCACCGCCGCCAGCCACCACCGGGTCCCGCCGACCGGCTACGAGATCTACGCCGTGTGGGCCTTCTTCCGCGTGTACGTCGCGAACCCCGGTCCGGCCCGGGTGATGGAGGAGAACGGCTCCACCTCGGACTGCGGCTGGTTCGAGCCCGGGGAGGTGGCCGGGCTGCACCTGTCCACGACCGCCCGCAGGGGCCTGGCCCACGTGGTCGGGGGCGACGGCCGGTCGGCCCCGACCCGCTGAGGCGGCGCGTGCCGCCGGGGCCGGCTAGCGCAGCGTGAGCCTCTCGCGCAGCCACCACAGACCCGCTCCGGCGGCCAGGACCGCCATCCCGGTGATGACCGCCGGCAGCGGCAGGCTGCACGCCAGGACCACGCACCCCACCAGCCCGGTCAGGGGGACCAGCAGGGGCGGGCGGGTCTCCTCGGGGCCCAGCCTCAGCGCCGACGCGTTGGTGATGGCGTAGTACACCAGGACGCCGAACGCCGAGAAGGCGATCGCGCCGCGCAGATCGGCCGCCAGGACCAGGACGACGACCGCGGCCGCGACGGCGATCTCCGCGCGGTGCGGCACGCCGTGGCGCTCGTGGACCGCGGCCAGGGCGCGGGGCAGGTGCCCGTCGGAGGCCATCGCCGCGGTCGTGCGCGAGACCCCCAGGACGAGGGTGAGCAGCGCGCCCAGGCTGGCCACGGCGGCGCCCGCGGCCACCACCGGGACCATCCACGGGAACCCGGCCACCTGGACGGCGTCGGCCATCGGCGCGGCGCTGGTCGTGAGGCGCTCGCGCCCCAGCACGATCAGCAGGCCGGTGCCCACGACCAGGTACAGCGCCAGCACACCGCCCAGGGACAGGGCGATGGCGCGGGGGATGGTCGTCCCGGGGTCGCGGACCTCCCCGCCCAGTGTCGCCACCCTCGCGTACCCGGCGAACGCGAAGAAGATCATCCCGGCCGCGCCCAGCACGCCGAAGGAGCCGGGCCAGGGCCCCAGGCCGTCGACCTCGGCCACGGCCGCCAGCCGGCCGCTGAGCAGCATCGTGACGACGACGGCGGCCAGGACGGCCAGGACGGCGCCCAGCATGAGCTTGAGCACCAGGGTCGAACGTCTCAGGCCCCGGTAGTCGAGGGCTGTGACCGCGACGACCGCGGCCACAGCCAGGGGCTTCTCCCAGCCGGGCAGGACGTAGGCGGCGAAGGTCAGCGCCATGGCGGCGCAGGAGGCGACCTTGCCGACGACGAAGGACCAGCCCGCCAGGTAGCCCCACAGCTCCCCCAGCCGCTCGCGCCCGTAGACGTAGGCCCCGCCCGACTCGGGGTGGCGGGCGGCGAGCCTGGCCGAGGAGACGGCGTTGCAGTAGGCGACGGCGCCCGCGATCAGGATGGCCACGGGCAGCCACGCCCCCGCGCCCAGGGCCGCGGGGGCGAAGACGGAGAAGACGCCCGCGCCGAGCATCGAGGCCGCACCGATGGCGACGGCGTCGACGGTACCGAGGACCCTGGCGGGTCTGGCCTGGGGCCCGGAAGGGGTGGTCAACGGGGTCTCCTTGCGTGAGTACTCCCGGCTCGCGCCGGACGGCGACGCGCTTCTCCCCGGAGTTCCTCCGGCAAGAGCACAGCGGTACCTCGGAACGTGACGTCGGGCCTTGTGCTGCTCGGGTGATCCCGCCCCTCGTCGTCCGTTCCCTGGCGGGCACGACGAAGTCCCAGCCCGTCCGGGGCTGGGACGTCCCCCCGCCGAGGGGGCGGGAGTCGTGCCCGACTTCCGAGTGTGCCCGATGCCGGTGACCACCGGGTGCAAACCTCCTATGGCGGAGGTGGCCGGTTCCGGACCTGCGGGCGACCCGGGCGGGCGAGCGGCGGTCGTGCCTCCCGGGCGTCAGGTGGGACGCCAGGGGGTCCCGGTGTTGTCGTTGATGTCCTCCGCGGCGACCTGGCGGAGTTGGCGCGAGAGGTCGGAGAGCGCCCGCGAGACCGCGAGTTCCTCACCGATCTCCGGGACGTCGAGGTCGACGGGGTGCTTGCGCGACATGCCGTGTCCGCGCAGAGCCGTACCGTCGTCGGCCACCAGCCCGACCTCGGCCCAGGTGCGCGCGCTCTCGCCCTCGCTCTCCTCCTCGACGACGACGTCGACGTTCCAGCGCTTGGTCGTGTGCATGGCATCCGTCCCCTCTGCCTCCGCGCCCGTGCCGCCGGGCGGGTGTTCGATGTGGGCGTCCGGCCCCGGGTAGACCAGGGCGTCGTGCCCGCCTTCGGCGTCGGACCAGTGCACCTGGTACGGGGGCGACCCGCCCGCCCCCCGGAGCCCGGTGACGACGCCGGTCCTGCGGTGGGCGTCGTCGCGCGGGCTCTCCACCACCAGTCGGTCCCCTACCTCTGCTCGCATGGGATACCCCACAAACCTCGGATACCTCCATCTTCCGCACTGTCCCGGGCACGGTCTCCGGGATTGGGGATTTCGTTCCCCCGGGGAGGTGAGGTTTTTGCCGGTACGCGGCGCGCCACGGGCCCTGGTAGCGTCACGGCGTGGCCCAGCACTACTTCGACTCCGACCCCGACGCCGCCAGCCGGCCCTCCACCGCGGACCTGGTCCTGCCGGACCTGCACCTGCGCCTGAACACCGACCGGGGCGTCTTCTCCCCCGACAAGGTCGACCTCGGCACACGCGTGCTCCTGGAGACGGTCCCGGCTCCACCGGCGGGCGGGCGCCTGCTCGACCTGGGGTGCGGCTACGGCCCCGTCGCCCTGACCATGGCCTCGCGCGCCCCGGGCGCGACCGTGCTGGGCGTGGACGTCAACTCCCGCGCCGTGGGCCTGGCCCGGCGCAACGCCTCCGACCACGGAATGGACAACGTCCGGTTCGCGGTCGTCTCCCCCGAGGGCGAGCCGGTGCCGGAGCCGGACGGGGAAGGGGCTCCCGCGCCCCTGGCCGGGGACCTGCTCGGCCCCTTCGACGCGCTGTGGTCCAACCCGCCGATCCGGGTGGGCAAGGGCGTGCTGCACGCGATGCTGCGCACCTGGCTCGGCCGGCTCTCCCCCGAGGGCGTGGCCCACCTCGTGGTCCAGCGCCACCTGGGGTCCGACTCGCTCCAGAAGTGGCTGGACGCCGAGGGCCTGCCCGCCGAACGGGTGGCCTCACGGGCCGGCTTCCGGGTCCTGGCCGTGCGGCGTTCGGGCGACTGAGAGACGTTTTGCCTGGATGTGTCAGGGGTCATGCGTGCACGCGGGCCCGCTGACCGGTAGCCTGTTGCGAACATCCGCACACCGGGACCGCCCGGGTACACCCGCTGAGGAACACACCGCAGTTGAGCACGCAGTTGCGCCCCACCGACGTCAAACGCCTCAACCGTGAATGGCGCCGGCGCACCGAGGGGCGACTCGCCCTCATCGTCGAATCCGTCACCCAGCCCTTCAACCTGGGATCGATCCTGCGCACCTGCGCGACCTTCGGGGTGGACCAGGTCTGGCTCACGGGCAACAGCGCGGACCCCGACGACCCCAAGGTCGGCAAGACCGCCCTGGGCACCGCCGCCAAGGTGAGCCACACACGGCTCTCCTCGACCGCCGAGGCCCTGTCCGCGGCGCGGGCCGACGGCTACAAGGTCGTGGCCGTCGAGCTGGCCCGGGGCGCGGTGCCGCTGCACGCGGCCCCCCTGGAGCCGGACGTGTGCCTGGCCGTCGGCGCCGAGGACCACGGCTGCTCCCCCGCCCTCCTGGCGGGCGCGGACGCCGTCACCTACATTCCCCAGATCGGGCGGGTGGGATCGCTGAACGTGGCCGTCGCCACCTCGATCGCCCTCGCCGAGGCCCGCCGTCGCGAGTGGGTCTCCTTCGGCGAAGAGGCCGACGCTCCCGTCGGGAGCTGAGCGTCCGGGAACTTTCCCGGCGGCTTTTTCGTCATTCCATCGCAGTACCAACACCAGTCACACACTCAACGCGTGTCAGCGCAGAGAGAGGAACAGTGGACCCGTCCCGAAGTACCAGCAGCATCCCTCACGGATGCTGTGACCCAGACCTCGACGAGCCTCCTTCTCCGAAGGGCGCGCACCCTCGTAGCAACCAGGATCCGACCACGAGCCGGAACCAGGCGGTGCGTGCCCGATGATGAGCACAGTACTCAGTATCGTCTTCGGATTCCTGGTGGTCTTCCTGATCACCGTGGCGACGGGCTACTTCGTCGCCCAGGAGTTCGGCTACATGGCCGTGGACCGCTCGCGCCTGCGGGCGAGGGCCGCGGCCGGTGACGCAGGGGCCAAACGGGCCCTGGACATCACCAACCGCACGTCGTTCATGCTCTCCGGCGCCCAGCTGGGCATCACCGTGACCGCCCTTCTGGTGGGTTACGTGGCGGAGCCCATGATCGGCCAGGGCATCGGTGAACTCCTCGGCGGCGTCGGGGTGCCCACGGGCGCCGGCGTCGCGATCGGCACCGTTCTCGCCCTCGTCTTCTCCACCGTCATCCAGATGGTCTTCGGTGAGCTCTTCCCCAAGAACCTGGCCATCGCCCGGCCCGAGCCCGTGGCTCGCTGGCTGGCGCTGTCCACGGGGATCTACCTCAAGATCTTCGGGCCGGTGATCTGGCTCTTCGACCAGGCCGCGATCCTGCTGCTGAAGGCGGTGCGGATCGAGCCGGTGGAGGACGTCCAGCACGCGGCGACCGCCCGCGACCTGGAGAGCATCATCGCCGAGTCCCGCGAGAGCGGGGACCTGCCCGCCGAGCTGTCCACCCTGCTGGACCGGACCCTGGACTTCCACGAGCGCACCGCCGGGCACGCGATGATCCCGCGTCCGGAGGTCACCACCGTGGAGGAGGGCGACCCGGTCAGCCGGGTCGTCGAGCTGATGGCCTCCGACCACTCCCGCTTCCCCGTCCTGGGCGACGGGGTGGACGACATCGTGGGCGTCATCTGCCTGCGGGACGTGCTCGCCCAGGGCGACCGCGACCTGTCCGACGTCAAGGTCAGCGAGGTGGCCCGGGAGACCGTCATGGTTCCCGCGTCCCTGCCGCTGCCCGTGCTGCTGGACCAGCTGCGCGAGGCGGGCGAGGAGTTCGCCTGCGTCGTGGACGAGTACGGCGGCCTGGCCGGGGTCATCACGACCGAGGACCTGGCCGAGGAGCTGGTCGGCGAGATCGCCGACGAGCACACCCCGGAGGAGGAGTCCCCGTCCTACCTGGACGGCGAGGGCTCCTACCTGGTCCCCGGCGCGCTGCACATCGACGAGGTCGAGCGGCTGATCGGGCACGACCTGCCCGAGGGCGACTACGAGACCGTCGGCGGACTGGTCATCCACGAGCTGCACCGGCTGCCCGAGACGGGCGACCGGGTGGACATCGCCCTGCCCCGTCCGCCCAGCGCCCATGACGGCGACCCCGACATGGCGCTGACCCTGATCGTCAACACCGTGCAGAGGCACGTTCCGCACACCGTGGAGCTGCGTCTGCGCGAAGCGGCCGAGAACGGCGCCGAGGAGGTGCGCGCATGAGTGACATGAACGTGTGGGTGGCCCTGGCGGTGACCGCGGTCATCATCGCGCTGAGCGCGTTCTTCGTGGCCATCGAGTTCGCCCTGGTGGCGGCCCGCCGCTACCGGTTGGAGGAGGCCGCGGAGACCAGTGCCTCGGCGAGGGCGGCGCTCAAGAGCGCCCGCGACCTGTCGCTGCTGCTGGCCGGATCGCAGCTGGGCATCACGCTGTGCGCCCTGGCGCTGGGCGCGATCTCCAAGCCCGCGGTCCACCACCTGCTGGAGCCGCTGTTCGGCGGCCTGCCCAGCACGGTGGGGTACGTGGTCTCGTTCGTGGTGTCGCTGATCATCGTGACCTTCCTGCACCTGGTCGTGGGCGAGATGGCGCCCAAGTCCTGGGCGATCTCCCACCCGGAGAAGTCGGCCATCCTGCTCGCCCTGCCGATGCGGGCGTTCATGTGGTTCACCCGCCCGGCCCTGCTGATGCTGAACGGCATGGCCAACTGGTGCCTGCACCGGCTTGGTGTGGAGGCCGTGGACGAGATGTCCTCGGGCCACGACCCGGACGACGTGCGGGAGCTGGTGGAGCACTCCGCCAAGGCGGGCGCCCTGGACGCCGAGAGGCGCGACCAGCTGGCCACCGCCCTGGAGGTGAACTCCCGCCCGCTGAGCGAGATCGTCACCCGGCGCGAGGAGATCGCCTCGGTCGCCCCCGAGGACGGGGTCGAGGTCATCAAGCAGGTGTCGCGCAGCTCAACTCACCTGAGGCTGGTGGTCATGGACCGCGAGGAGCCCGTGGGCGTCCTGCACGTGCGCGAGGCCCTGACGAGCCCCGCCGGGACGACCGCGGCGGACCTGATGCGCCCCGTGCTCACGCTGCCCTCGGGCACGCCGATGTACGCGGCGATGAGCATCATGCGGGAGAGCCGCAGCCACCTGTCGCTGGTGGAGGAGGACGGCGAGGTGATCGGCCTGGTCACCCTCCAGGACATCCTGGACCGCCTTCTGCTGCTGGAGACGGCCGCCTGACGAGGGCGGGGCCGGCGCCCGAAGGGGCCGGGAGGGACCGTGGGGTCCCTCCCGGCCCCTTCGCACGGGCGGGTCTCCGCGGAGGATGCGCGTCCGCACGGCGGCCGGGCGGACGCGTGAGGGGGAGGGCGCTCGTGCGCCCTCCCCCTCTTCGCGGATCGTGCCGGGCACGGCGGCCGGGGTTCGCCCTCCGCCGCTCTCCCCTGCCCGGGGCGCGTGCGGGCGTCGAACACCGGCCGCGGGTGCGGGACCGCCGGGGTCGGGCCCCCGCCCCGTCCCGGCCACGCCCCCGGTCGGCGCGTTAGGCGGTCTTGACCACCAGGTCGACCTCGATGTTGCCGCGCGTGGCGCGGGAGTAGGGGCACATCTGGTGGGCGGCCTCGACGAGCTCCTCGGCCTTGGCCTGCTCCACGCCGGGGATGGTGACGGTGAGCTCCACGGCGATGTCCAGGCCCTCGTCGGACTTGCCGAGCGTCACCTGGGCCTCGATGAACGAGCCCTCGACGTCGGTCTTGGACTGGCGGGCCACGTTCTTGAGCGCGCCGTGGAAGCAGGCGCCGTAGCCGACGGCGAAGAGCTGCTCGGGGTTGGTGCCGAGGCCGTCGTCGCCGCCCACGCCCTTGGGCACGGACAGGTCGACCGCGAGGCGCCCGTCGTCGGTCTTCCCGCTGCCCTTGCGGCCCTCGCCGGTGACGGTGGCGTTGGTGGTGTACATGGCCTTGTATGCCATTGCTTGCCTCTCTCCCGGCTCCGCACGCGCGGAGCCAACAGTGGTGGGTTTCTTCCGGTGCGTGGTCAGGTTCCGGGCGCGTCGGCCGTGTCGCACGGGGCGCGCCTGCTCGCGGCCGTCTCCACCGAGAAGGTGAGGCGGCCGAGCGCGTCCCGCAGCTCGCGGGCCTGGGCGGCCGTCAGGTCCGTGGCGCAGACCAGTCGGCCCGGGATGTCCGTCGCCCGCTCCCTCAGGGCGAGGCCCTGCGGGGTGGCGGTGACGCGGACGACGCGCTCGTCGGTGGTGCTGCGCTCCCGGGTCAGCAGCCCCGAGGCCTCCAGCCTGCGCAGCAGGGGGGAGAGCGTGCCCGAGTCCAGGTGCAGGGCGCGGCTGAGCTCCTTGACCGTGAGCGTTCCGCGTTCCCACAGGACGATCATCACCAGGTACTGGGGGTAGGTGAGTCCCAGGTCCCCCAGCAGCTCCCGGTACAGCCCGGTCAGGGCCCGGGAGGCGGTGTAGAGGGAGAAGCACAGCTGGTTGTCCAGCGCGAGGGGGTCGCCCTCGTCGGGATGCGCCACGGTGTTCCCTCCTGCCTCGCGGGGGCCCGCGTCTGCGGGCTTGCCGGTGGCACCACCGTAGCAGAATTCAGTTGTGCGCAACATGGTTGACCACAACTTTTTTCGCGGGGCCGCGCCCGCGCCCCGCCACGGGGCGCGGGCGCCGGCGTGTCACAGGAAGCGGACCCCCTGGGCCAGGGGCAGCTCGCCGCCGTAGTTCACGGTGTTCGTCGCCCGGCGCATGTACGCCTTCCAGGAGTCCGAGCCCGACTCGCGGCCGCCGCCGGTGTCCTTCTCACCGCCGAAGGCGCCGCCGATCTCCGCGCCGGAGGTGCCGATGTTGACGTTGACGATCCCGCAGTCGGACCCCGCCGCCGACAGGAACCGCTCGGCCTCGGCCTGGTCCTGGGTGAAGATCGCCGACGACAGCCCCTGCGGCACGCCGTTGTGCAGCTCGACCGCCTCCTCCAGCGTGCTGTAGGCCAGCACGTACAGGACGGGCGCGAAGGTCTCCTCCCGCACCACCTCGGTCTGCGCCGGCATGCGCACCACCGCGGGCTCCACGTAGTAGGCGTCCGCGGCGGCCTCCTCCCACCTGCGGGCGCCGCCCACCAGCACCTCGCCCCCGTCGGCCTCCGCGCGCTCCAGCGCGGCCCGCATCGCGGTGTGGGAGCGCTCGCCGATCAGGGGGCCCACCAGGGTCGACTCCTCGAAGGGGTCCCCGATGCGGTCCCGCAGCTGCTTGTAGGCGTCCACGACCCGCCGGGCGACCTCGTCGGCCACGTCCTCGTGCACGATGAGCCGCCGCAGGCTCGTGCACCGCTGCCCCGCCGTCCCCGCCGCGGCGAACACGCTCCCGCGCACCACCAGGTCCAGGTCGGCGGACGGGGCGACCACGGCCGCGTTGTTGCCGCCCAGCTCCAGCAGGTAGCGGCCCATCCGCGCGGCCACGCGCGGCGCGACGGCGCGGCCCATCGCCGTCGACCCGGTCGCCGACAGCAGCGCCACCCGCCCGTCCTCCACCAGGGCCCCACCGACCTCGCGGCCCCCCAGCACCAGCCGGTGGACGTCGGCGGGCGCGCCCACGTCCTCCGCCGCCCTCATCAGGAGCCCGTGGCAGGCGAGCGCGGTGAGCGGGGTCAGCTCCGAGGGCTTCCACACCACCGTGTCGCCGCACACCAGCGCCACACAGGTGTTCCACGACCACACGGCCACCGGGAAGTTGAACGCCGTGATCACACCGACCACGCCCAGGGGGTGCCAGGTCTCCATCAGACGGTGGCCGGGCCGCTCGGAGGGCATGGTGCGGCCGTACAGCTGCCGGGACAGGCCCACCGCGAGGTCGCAGATGTCGATCATCTCCTGGACCTCGCCCAGGGCCTCGGAGTGGATCTTGCCCGCCTCCACGGTCACCAGCGCGGCCAGGTCCGCCTTGTGCTCGCGCAGGAGCTCGCCCAGCCGGTGCACGAGCCGGCCCCGCACGGGCGCCGGGGTGTCCCGCCACTGCGACGTGAAGGCCTCGTGGGCGGCGGTGACGGCCCGCTCGGCGGAGGCCGCGGTGTCGAACTCGACGGGGAAGAGGATCTGTCCGGTGATCGGCGTCCTGGCCACCCCGGCGGCCCCGACCGGTTCGCGCAGCCGCTCGACGCCGCACCGTCCCAGGGCCTCCCTCGCGCGCTCGGCGAGTCGCTCGGTGTCGGGGAGGGCGGAAGTGTCCATGTGTTTCTCTCTCCGTTGAGAGGGCCTGCGGTCACCACACACCCTGCCAAGTCCGAGCCGCCCGGTCCAGCCCCCGGGACCCGTTCCGGGACGCGCCGCGCACCCCTGCCACAGCGGGGTTCGGGCGACGTTAGACTCGGCTGGCTCCACCCCCCGGATCCCCGCACACGCCAGCCCCGCCTTCCGACAGACAGCGACCCCGTGCACCACGACACCACGCCCGAAGAGGACCGCGCCGGACTCCCCGAGCCCCGCCGCATCCTGGCCCGTTCCGGTTTCGGCGCAGCCGAACCCCTGTTCAGCGCCGACCTGCGCGCCGCCGCCGACCTCGCCCAGGCCCGCGAGGCGGTCTCCGCACACGCCTCCCGCCTGTGGACCGAGGCCACACGCACCGACGTCGACGGCCCCGACGACCGCCCCCCGTACTGGGCGCGGCTGGTGCTCGCCGCCCGCCTGCGCACCTGGAGACCGGGGTTCGCGCTCTCCGAGGCCGAGCGCGCGGACCTGCTGCACCTGCTGGAGACCGGCTCGCGGGGGATCACCGACCTCGACTTCCCTCCGGGCGAGCGGTGGATCCGGATCGTCGTGACCGGTTTCGACCCCTTCCGCCTGGACGAGGACCCGGGGTGCTCCAACCCGTCGGGGGCCGCCGCCCTGGACCTCAACGGATGGACCTTCCCCGTGGGCGGGCGGACCGCCGTGGTGCGCACCGCGGTGTTCCCCGTGCGGTGGGCGGACTTCGACGCCGGACTGGTGGAGGAGGCCCTGGCCGAACAGCACGGGCGCGCCGACGCCGTGGTCACCCTCAGCCGGGGGCGCCCCGGACGGTTCGACATCGAGGAGTGGAACGGGATCTGGCGCGGAGGGGGGCCGGACAACGTCCGCGAGGTCCGCACCGGCCGGGCCCCGGTGCCCGGACCCGACGCGCCGGAGTGGACGCGCTCGTCGCTCCCCGGTGCCAGGATCGCGGAGGCCGCCGCGGGGCGCCCCTACCCGGTGGTGGTCAACACCGCGGTCACCGAGGTCCCCGCCGGGGCCGACGAGCAGAGGGAGCGGCCCGACGGCCCCAGCGAGGGCTCCGCCGCGCGCCGCGGGGGCGGCGGGAACTACCTCTCCAACGAGATCGCCTACCGCAACACGCTGCTCCGGGACCGCTCCGGGTGGGAGGTCCCGGCCGGGCACGTCCACCTGCCCGAGGTCGCGGACCCGGGCGAGAACGCCGCGGTCCTGGCCCAGGTGCGCGAGATCGTGCGCACCGTGGCCGAGGTCGCGGGGGCCGCTCCCCCGACGGCCTGAGGGGTCGGCCGACGGGGCCGCGGAGGCGTTCACGGTCCCGTTCGGCCTGGTGAGTGCATCGAATTGGCCAATTCGGCACCCAGAGTGCCCCAGGAGACGCGCGGTGGTCCTTCCCCGGCCGGGCCCTTCGATATGGTCCCCCCGTGGCTGTCACCTCACTGCGAAGAAATCTCTCTGTCAGCGCTGCCCTGGGCCTGCTCCTGGTCCCGGGCTGCCATGCCGCGGACCAGGCGCTCCCGTACGCCGAGGCGGTCCGCACCCCGGTCGACGAGATGCCCGGCCTGGAGTCGGAGACCCTGTCGGTGACCACCGACCACAGTGTGGTGAGTTACCGGTATCCGCTGCTGGGCGGCGCGCCCGCGCTCATGACCGAGCTCCGCACCTCCATGGCCGAGCGGCAGACGGCCTTCCTGGAGGAGCTTCCCGGGGGCGGCACCCCGGAACTGCACCAGGACGTGGCCCTGCTGGCCGCCTCCTCCGAGGTCGTCGGGCTGCGGCTCACCGCGACCGCCTCCGCGGGGACCAACGACACCTTCGACGCGCGCAGCCTGTGGTACGACGTCGCCGGGGAGAGGATCCTGCCCTGGACCTCGCTCTTTCGCGACGAGGCCGCCATCGAGCAGGCGCACCTGGAGGTGGCCGGGATCCTGGAGGACAGCTACCGCCTCCCGGTCCAGGAGATGCCGGGCCTGGTCGGCGAGGTCGCCGCCCGGGCCGCGCAGAACGGGGAGGAGGGCGCCGACACCGCCGCCGCCGACGGCGCCCCGTCCCCCGGGGGCGACCCCGACGGCGGGTCGGACGGGGGCGGCGATCCCCTGGACCTGGCCGACCCGGAGCAGGCCGCGGAGGCCGCCGAGCGCTGGGCGGGCTCCCCTCTGGAGGACCTGGCGTTCAGCACCGCGGGCGGCCTGGCCGTCCGCATGGAGGCGGCCGACGTGCCGGGCGCGGGCAGCGTCGACGAGGTGCTGCTGCCGGTGGAGCCCGGGGAGGCCGAGGAGCTGCTGTCCGAGCTGGGCTACCACGCCCGCGAGGCCGCGCTGGGCCGGAACACCGCCGACGAGGACTTCCCCCTGGGCGGGGGGCTGAGCGCCCGGGCCGGCGCCCTGGACTGCGAGCGCCTCAAGTGCGTGGCCCTGACCTTCGACGACGGGCCCGGCGAGCACACCGACGAACTCCTGGACATCCTCGCCGAGTACGACGCCCGCGCCACCTTCTACGTGCTGGGGTCCCTGGTGGGCGAGTTCCCCGAGCCCCTGGAGCGCATGGCGGCGGAGGGGCACGAGCTCGGCAACCACACCTGGAAGCACGACGACCTCGCGGGCATGTCGGGCGAGGCGGTGCGACGGGACATCGAGCGCACCAACCAGGCCGTGAAGGAGGTGACCGGCTCCGACCCGCCGACCATCCGCCCGCCCTACGGGTCGCTCAACGGCACGGTGCGCGAGGCCGTCGAGCAGCCGCTCATCCTGTGGGACGTGGACACCCTGGACTGGCAGAGCCGCGACACCGGCGCGATCAGCGAGCACGCGCTGGAGCACTCCGTGCCCGGCAGCGTCGTCCTCTTCCACGACATCCACGAGACGTCGGTGCGGGCCATCCCGGACGTGCTCTCGGGGCTGCACCGGGAGGGCTACCACTTCGTGACGGTCACCGACATCTTCGGCGCGGACGCGCTCACCGCGGGCAAGGTGTACACCGACGCCCAGCCCGCCGGCCAGGACGACGAGGACGGGGAGGACGGGGACGGCGGCGAGGACTGATCCCCGGGGGGCGCGTCCGCGGCCCGGTCCGAGCCCCCACGGGGACCTCGGACCGGGCCGCCGGCGCGTGGCGGGCCCACGGCGGCGGGGCACGGGCCGCGCACCCGCCGCCGTGGAGTGCCCGCGGGGCCCCGCCGGCCCGGCCCCGGTCACAGGAGCTTGCGGAGCAGCTTCTCCTTGACGCCCGTGATGGGCGCGTAGGCGACCTTCATCGTGTCCATGAAGAGCGACTTGTCGAGCACCGACTTGGTGTGCGAGAACGTGTCGATCGAGGCCGCCGAGTGGTAGGCGCCCATGCCGCTGTCCCCCACGCCTCCGAAGGGCAGGCCGGGGACGGCCAGGTGGGCGATGGGCAGGCCGAACGCCAGGCCGCCCGAGGAGGTCTCGGTCGTCAGGCGCCGCTTGGTCAGGTCCGAGGCCGTGAAACCGTACAGCGCCAGCGGCTTGTCCCGCTCGTTGACGAAGGCGATCGCGGCGTCCAGGTCCGGCACCCGGACGACGGGCAGGATCGGCCCGAAGATCTCCTCGCCCATCACGGGCGAGTCGGGGTCGACGTCGCCCAGCACCGTGGGGGAGATGTAGAGCCGCTTGCGGTCGCGCTCTCCCCCGGCCGTCACCGTCCCGCTCTCCAGCAGGGCGGACAGCCGGTCGAAGTGGCGCTCGTTGACGATGCGTCCGTAGTCGGCGCTGCGGGAGGGGTCCTCGCCGAACATCTCCGTGATGGCGGCCGCCAGCTCCCGCTGGAGGGGTTCGGCGGTGTCCCCGATCGCGAGCACGTAGTCGGGGGCCACACAGGTCTGGCCCGCGTTGGTGAACTTGCCCCAGGCCAGGCGCCGTGCGGTGACCGCCAGGTCCGCGCCGGGCTCGACCACGGCCGGGCTCTTCCCGCCCAGTTCCAGGGTGACGGGGGTCAGGTGCTTGACGGCCGCGGCCAGGACGATGCGGGCCACCGCGCCGTTGCCCGTGTAGAAGATGTGCTCGAAGCGCTCCTCCAGCAGGGCGGTGCTCTCGGGGATGCCGCCCTCCACCACCGCGATCGCCTCGCCGTCCAGGTACCGGGGCACCAGCTCCCCCAAAGCCGCCGAGGTGGCCGGGGCGAGCTCGCTGGGCTTGACCAGGGCCGCGTTGCCCGCCGCGATCGCGCCCACCAGGGGCGCCAGCGACAGGTTGACCGGGTAGTTCCAGGGCGCGACGATCAGCACGGTGCCGAGCGGCTCGCGGACCTTGCGCGCCCTGGCCGGGGCCAGGGCCACCGGCACCGGCACCCGCTGCGGGCGCAGCCACGACGCCAGGTGCTTGAGCGTGTGGTCGATCTCGTTGACCACGAAGCCGATCTCGGTGGTGTGGGCCTCCACCGGGCTCTTGCCCAGGTCGGTGTACAGGGCCTTCTCCAGGGTCGGCCGCTCCTCGGTGAGGAGGCGCCGCAGCGCGCGCAGCTGGGCGCGCCGCCACGCGATCGGCTTGGTGCGTCCCGACGCGAACGCCGAGCGCAGCCCTGCCACGATCGGCGGGATGTCGGTGGTCAGGGTCAGCGGTTCGGCGGGGGTGTCGGTTGTCGTCATGAACCGATGGTAAACGAAAGTGTTTCGTTTCCAACAGGGCGCTCGCATAGGATTCCGGTATGACCACCGACCATCTGCCCGACGTCTCCCGCACCCCCCGCCGGGGGCGCCCGCGGGACGCCGCCCGGGACCGCGCGCTGATGGACGCCACCCTCGCCGAACTCCAGGCCAACGGCTACAGCGGCCTGACCACCGCGGCCGTCGCCAAACGGGCCGGGGTCTCCACCGCCACCCTCTACCGCCGCTGGCGCTCCAAGGAGGACCTCGTCGTCGGCGCCGCCCGCGCCTGGGCCGAGGAGCTGGGCCCCGACCGCGACACCGGCGACCTGCGCTCGGACCTGAGCGCCCTCCTGCACGACAAGGCCGCCGCGCTGGACGGGCCCTCCGGACGCCTCCTGCGCGCCGTCCTGGGCGAGGCCGCCCACAACCGGGCCCTGGCAGACGTGCTCGTGGAGCAGTTCGTCATGCCCCTGCAGGAGCGGGTCGGCGCCGTCCTGGACCGGGCGGCCGGGCGCGGGGAGATCCCCCCGGTGGAGGACGCCCTCGTGGTGGGGGAGATGGTCATCGGGCCCATGGTGAGCCACACCTTCCTCATCCCCCACACCCCGGGGTCACGACCGGGCGTGGACATGGCGGAGCGGCTGCTCCCCTATCTGCTGAGGGCGCTGGGAGCGGTCTCCGCATCCGTGCCGGAGGCCGCCGCGCGGGAGTGAGGGGCGCGGGCCCTCGGAGGGCACGCGGCGCCCGCCTGCTCCGCCTCGGCGCGGACGGCGAGGGGCGCGGGCGCGTGGCGCGCTCCCCCGCCCGCAGGCCCCGGGGCCCGGCCGCCGGGGACCGGTGGGGGCTCCGAGAGCCCCGCGCCCCCGCCGCCGGTCCCGGGTCAGAACGGGTAGCGGGCCGGGTCGGCCTGCATCGTCACCCACTGGGTCTCGGTGAACGCCTCCAGGTTGGCGCGGGTGCCGCCGAAACGGGACCCCGTCCCGGAGTCGCCCACACCGCCGAAGGGGGCGACGGCCTCGTCGTCCACGGTCTGGTCGTTGATGTGCACGATCCCGCTGGGCACCCGGTCCGCGATCTCCATGCCGCGCATCGGGTTGCGGGTGAGCACGCCCAGGGACAGGCCGTACTCCGTGGAGTTGGCCAGCTCCACCAGCTCGTCCACCGAGGAGAAGCGCACGACCGGGGCGACCGGCCCGAACACCTCCTCCGCGTAGGCGGGGGTCGCGGCGTCGACCCGGTCCAGGACGGTCGGCCGGTAGAACAGCCCCTCGTAGGTCCCGCCGGCGCGCAGCTCGGCCCCGTGGTCCACGCTGCCCGTGACCAGCGCGTGGATCTTGTCGCGCTGCCCGGCGTCGATGACCGGTCCGAGCGCCGAGCCGTCCGACTCGGCGTCTCCCACGGTCAGTGCGTCCGCCCTGGCCGAGAGCCGGTCCACGTAGGCGTCGGCGACGGACTCGTGCACCAGGTGGCGGCCGGCGGTCATGCAGATCTGCCCCTGGTGCAGGAACGAGCCCCAGGCGCCGACGGAGGCGGCCGCGTCCACGTCCACGTCCACGTCGTCCAGGACCACCAGCGGCGAGTTCCCGCCCAGTTCCAGGTGGACCCGCTTGAGGTGGCGCCCGGCCGCCTCTCCGACCCTGCGCCCGGCGGCGGTGGACCCGGTGAAGGAGATGACCCGCACGTGCGGGTCGGCCACCAGGGCCTCCCCCGCAGCGGCCCCTCCGGGCAGCACCTGGAAGACGCCCTCGGGGACACCCGCCCTGCGGAAGACCTCGGCCATGACGGCGCCCCCGCAGACCGCGGTGCGCGGGTCGGGCTTGAGGATCACGGCGTTGCCGACGGCCAGGGCCGGGGCGACCGAGCGGATGCCCAGGATCAGGGGCACGTTGAACGGGGCGATCACACCGACCACCCCGGCCGGCACCTGGCGGGAGAAGCTCAGCCTCGGCTTCCCGGTGCGCAGGATCTCGCCGTGCGGCTGGGAGGCCAGGGCGGCGGCCTCGAAGCACTCCCCCGCGGCCACGTGCACCTGGAAGCCGGCCATCCCGGCCGCCGCGCCGCCCTCGCGGCGCAGCCACCCCATGATCTCGCCGGCGTTGGCCTCCAGCAGGTCTCCGGCGCGGCGCAGGACGGCGGCCCGCTCCTCGAAGGAGGCGGCGGCCCACCCCCTCTGGGCCAGGGCGGCCCGCGCGGCGGCGTCGCGGACGTCGTCGGCGTCGGCGATGCCGGTGCGTCCCAGCACCTCCCCGCTCGACGGCGAGACCACGGGGGCGTCACCGCCCTTGGCCGGGGTCCACGCCCCGGTGAAGACGGCGGAGGCGAACTCCTCGGAGGCGATCAGGGTCACGGTGTGTCTCCTTCGACGGTTTCCCGCGCGTGCGTGCGGGAGCGGTTCGGTGGGGCCGGTGCACGGGACCGGCGCCCGTGGACGGTGGGCGGTCAGCCCGCCGGGGCCCCGCCGGCGACCGGGTTGCCGTCCCGGCCCCCAGTCTGGTCCCGCGGGCGGCCGTCCGCCCCCGCGACGCCCCTCTTCGCCCTCTGGATCTCGGCGTAGACGCGGGTGCGCAGCTCGGTGAAGCGACCGTCCCGGCGGGTGGTGAGCTGGTCCCGCCGGGCAGGCAGGTCGACGGTGACGTCGTCCTGCACCACGGTCGGCGAGGAGGAGAGCACGAGGACCCGCTCCCCCAGGTAGACGGCCTCGTCGATGTCGTGGGTGACGAACAGGACGGTGACCCCGAGGCGCTTCCAGAGCGCGCGGATCAGGTCCTCCAGGTCGGCACGGGTCTGCGCGTCGACGGCGGCGAAGGGCTCGTCCATGAGCAGGACCTTGGGCTCGTAGGCGACGGCGCGGGCGATGGCCACCCGCTGCTGCATGCCGCCGGAGAGCTGCCAGGGGTAGGCGTCGGCGGACCCGGCCAGCCCCACCGCCTCCAGTGCCTCGCGGACGAGTCCGGTGCGCCGCTCCGCGGGGAGCCTCTTCTGCTTCAGCGGCAGTTCGACGTTGGCGCGCACGCTCATCCACGGGAAGAGGCTGCGCCCGTACTCCTGGAAGACCACGGCCATGTCGGGCGGCGGCGCGGTGACGGGGCGGCCTTCGAGCTCGACGGTGCCGCCGGTGGGCGGCATGAGCCCGGCGATGCACTTGAGCAGGGTGGTCTTGCCGCAGCCGGAGGGGCCGACGAGGCAGACGAGCTCGCCCTCGGCGAGTTCGAAGGTGAGGTCGCGGACGGCCTCGACGGCGGCGGCTCCCCCGTCGTAGACCTTCCGGAGGCCGGTGACCTTGAGCATGGTGGGGCGTTCTCCCTCGTGGTCGGTCGTGGTCGGTCCCGCGGCTGCGCCCATGGGCTCACCCGCCCCGGTTCGCGGCGCGCAGACCCCGGTACCAGCCCAGGACGCGGCCCTCGACGAGCTCGAACAGCGCCGACAGGGCGAAACCGATCAGGCCGAGCAGGACCATGCCCGCCCACATCTCGGGGATGGCGAAGCTGCGCTGGAACTGGACGACGGCGAACCCCAGGCCGCTGGAGCTGGCGAACATCTCGCTGATGACCATGAGGATGATCGCCAGGGCCAGGGCCAGGCGCAGCCCGGCCATGATCTGCGGAGCCGCCGAGCGCAGGACCAGGACGCGCAGCCGTGTGGCTCCGGTGATGCCGTAGCAGCGGGCGGTGTCGGCCAGGACCGGGTCCACGGCGCGGACGCCCTCCACGGTGTTGAGCAGGACGGGCCACACGCAGCCGGAGACGATCACCAGGACCTTCATGGAGTCGTCGATGCCGGCCAGCAGGATCATCAGCGGCACCAGGACCGGCGGCGGGACGGCGCGCAGGAACTCCAGGACGGGTTCCAGGAAGGCCCGGGTCCGGGGGGACAGGCCCAGCAGGACCCCCAGGCCCACGCCGAGGACCGCCGCGACGGTGAAGCCGGTGAGCAGGCGGGCGATACTCGGGAGCACGTCGGTGAAGAGGCGTTCGGAGAACCACAGCTCGACGAAGGCGGCGGCGATGAGGTCGGGGGTGGGCGCGTAGTAGCTGTCCGAGGCGGCGCCGGCGTAGGCGTAGACCCCGACGAGCACGACGGGGAGCAGGAGCACGTGCAGGGTGCGCAGGCCCAGCCGGCCCGCGGCGCCGCGGCGCGGCCGCCCGGCCGGGGCCCGCGTCCCGGCGCCGTCGTCGGACCGGGCGGTCCCGAGGGGACGGTTCATGCCGCGGCCTCCCCGCGGACGGACGCGTGCCAGTGCAGGACGCGGCGCTCCAGGGCGCGCACCCCGGTGTTGACCAGGACCCCGAGGCCGCCGGTGGCGACGATGAGCGCGTAGACCGAGGCGACGGCGCCGCTGGACTGGGCGACGGCGATCTCGCGGCCCAGGCCCGGGGAGCCGATGACGAGCTGGGCGGTGACGGACAGGATGAGCGCGACCGCCGCGGCCAGGCGCAGGCCCGTCATCAGGTAGGGCAGGGTGGTGGGCCACACGACGTGGCGGACGCGGGCCAGGCGGCCGAGACCGTAGGAGCGCGCGGTCTGCTCGGCGACGGGGTCGACGTCGGCCACCCCGTACAGGACCTGGATGTAGAGGAGCCAGAAGGAGGCGTACACGACCAGGAGCAGGGTGGAGCGCAGGTCGGTGCCGTACATGAGGACGGCGAGCGGGATGAGCGCGACCGAGGGGATGGGACGCAGGAAGTCCACCGTGGAGTCGGTGAAGGCGCGCACCCGGGGCAGCGAGCCCAGGGTGAGGCCGAGCAGGACGGCGGCGGCGAAGGCGATGGCCAGGCCCAGGGCCCATCCGGTGAGCGTGTCGCCCACGGCCGCCCAGAAGGCGGTCGTGGCGGCGCGTTCGGCCAGGGTGGCCAGGACCTCCGAGGCGGGCGGCAGGTGGCGGGCGGAGACGGCTCCCAGGCGCGGCGCGGCCTCCCAGAGCGCGAGGAGGGCGGCGATGCCCAGGGCCCCGAGGAGCGGCCTGCCGGGGCCCGCGCGGGCGGCCCGGCGCGGGCGGGCGCCGCCGCCCGCGGGTGCGGCCGGCGGTGCGGCCCCGGTGGTGAGGACTGCCGGCCCACGGCGCATCGGCGCTCCAACCGCGTCGGGGTGGGCGCCGGCGCCCACCACTGTACGTTTTGCGAACACTTGTTCTTTTGGCGAACATAGGTGATGCGCCTCACCGGGTCAAGACGTGGTGCGGGCGCATTTCGACGCCGCAGGCGCGACGGCGGGACGGCGGGACGGCCGCGCCCGGGCGGGACGCCCCGGGGTCCGCGCCGCCTGGCGGGGCCCACCACCCCTCCTGTTCGTTCGTCATGTGAATATGTGTTCGCACAAGGAACATCTGTGACACCCGGGCGCCGCGCCCGACCGACGAGGGGACACCTGATGCGCACACGCGTCGGCATCATCGGAGCAGGACCCGCCGGCCTCCTGCTCTCCCACCTGCTGCACCTGGCCGGTATCGAGTCGGTGGTGCTGGAAACGCGGGACCGCGACTACGTCGAGGCCCGCCAGCGCGCGGGCGTCGTGGAACACGGAGTCGCCCGCCTCCTCCGCCGCAGCGGTCTCGGCGAGCGCATGGACCGCGAGGGCATCACCCACGACGGCATCGAACTGCGCTTCGACGGCCGCTCCCACCGCGTGGACTTCTCCGACCTGTGCGGGCGCCGCGTCGAGATCTGGGCGCAGACCGAGATCGTCAAGGACCTGACCGCCCGGCGCCTGGCCGACGGAGGAGAGGTCCTCTTCGGGGCCCGGGCCACCGCGATCGAGGGGATCGAGACCGACGGCCCCCGCGTGCGCTACACCCTGGAGGGCCGGGAGCAGGTGCTGGAGTGCGACTACGTGGCGGCCTGCGACGGCTTCCACGGGATCGGGAGGCGCAGCCTGCCCGAGGGCGTCGTCCGCACCTTCGAGCGCCTCTACCCCTTCAGCTGGCTGGGCGTGCTGGCCGACGTGCCGCCCTCGTGCGAGGAGCTGGTCTACGCCCGCCACGAGCGCGGCTTCGCCCTGCACAGCATGCGCTCGGAGGAGGTGAGCCGCCTCTACCTCCAGGTGCCCAACGGCACCGACCCCGACGACTGGCCGGAGGAGCGGGTGTGGGAGGAGCTGGCCGAGCGCATGGCCGTGCCCGGCTGGGAACTGCGGCGCGGACCGCTCACCTCCAAGGGCCTGACCCCCATGCGCAGCCTGGTCACCGAGCCGATGAGCCACGGGCGCCTCTACCTGGCCGGGGACGCCGCGCACATCGTGCCGCCCACCGGGGCCAAGGGGCTCAACCTGGCGCTGCACGACGTGGCCCTGCTCGCGGAGGGCCTGCGCGCCCGGTACACGCACGGCGGGACGGGGGCGCTGGAGGACTACTCGGCCGCGGCGCTGCGCCGGGTGTGGCGGGCCGAGCACTTCTCCTACTGGATGACCACGCTGCTGCACACCTCGGGCGACGCCTTCGACCACCGCCTCCAGCTCTCGCACCTGGAGTACCTGGCCTCCTCCCGGGCCGCCTCGACCCAGCTGGCGGAGAACTACACCGGTCTGCCACGCCCCTAGAGGCGTTCGGCGGCGGATGCGGACACGTCGGCCGGCCGCGCCGTTCCCCGGGGCGGGGAACGGCGCGGCCGGGGCGGCGGATCACCCGAAGACGACGTCCGAGCAGTTGTAGAACGCCTCGGGGCTGTCCGAGCGCTCCCACACCACGTACACGATGTGCTGGCCCTGCCGCTCGGGCAGGTCGACGTCCCAGTAGTACTCGGCGCCCTGGACCCCGCCCTGGCGCAGCGGCGGGTCGGTCACCTCGTCGATGAGCTCCAGGTCGTCCCAGGCGAGCGGGGAGCCGGGGTCCCACCCCTCCTCGGTGACGTAGGTGAAGAACGTACCCGGGTGCTGGGCCCAGGCGTTGTGGTGGAACTCGACCGTCTGCCCCGAGGGCAGGCCGGTGGTCGGCCAGTCGGTGCGCGCCGCGTTGAACGCGGAGAAGGCGGGGGTGGGCCCGCACAGCTCGCCGTCGGCCACGACCTCCTGGTGGCGGCCGTCGGCGTCGCTGATGAGGTTGCCGAACCAGTTCCAGAACGGGTACGAGCCGCCCTCGGCCAGGGCGTCGGCGCAGGCGGGGTTGGTCGGCTCGACGTTGCCGCCCGCACCGCCCTCGAGTCCGTCGACGTAGCAGGCGTAGGTGCGGCTGGCGGGGTAGGTGAACGCGCCGTGGGCGGCGGCGGGCTGCGGGGCGAGCGACACGGCCAGCGCACCTGCGAGGGTGCCGGCCGCGGCGATCGCGCCCGCCTTGGTCACAGTCTTCACGGGGGGTCTTCCTTTCCGTCTGCGGGCCTGTCCGCCCGGCCTTCCGGCGGCTCCTGCCCTGCCCGTTCCGGGTGGACCCGGCGAGGGTCCCGGCAGGGCTGCCCCGACCGCCCCTTTTCCTCGCACCACGGCGGCGCCCGCCGAGGAATCGGCTGCGCCGCCCCGACGGGGGGCGGGGGCGTATCGGGACTTTCGTGAGCACCATGAGCGGGCATTCATTTTGGGAACGCTCCCATGGCCTTGCACCGTGCAAGTTAACAGGAACGACACAGGCCCACAACGGGTCCTGGAGAAGAATTTTCGCGGTACGGATCGAACCGGACACGCTGAGCTACAGACCCTTGCGGAACCCCGTCCGCCCTCGCGCCGACCGTGCGCCCCCGACGTGCGCCGATCACCGTCCGGACGCCCGGGGCCGCCTCCGCGCGAGCCCACCGCCGCGAACGCCGGAGCGCGCAAAGGTCAGTGTTTTCGCACCCTCAGGAAAGTATTCGGAACCGGGCCCGGCGAGGCCCGCCGACTCGCACCGCACGGGCCCCGCGGGCCCCGTGTGCGAGGGACCTGCCCGGAAGACGGGAAGCGGACACCGGCGGACATGCGCGGGCCCCGTGCGCGAGAGGCCCGAAGAGGGGGCCGGGGCCGCCCCGACGACGGGAACCGCCCCGCGCCGTCCCCGGGCGGCCGCCCGGCCGGACCGGTGCCCCGGGCGATCGCCGCCGGTGGGGGCGGAGCAGGCCCGAGGACCCGCTCCGCCCCCACCGGCACGGCGCCCCGGGCGGGCCCGGGGCCCCTCGGGGGCGCCCTCCCCGGTCAGCCCCAGAAACCGAAGCTGTACAGCAGGCCGTTGGTCGCCGCGACGACGCCCAGGGCGAGCACCGCCCCCGTGACGAACGAGGTGCGCAGCGAACGCACCAGGAACTCCAGCGACACCAGGTTGTTGAGGAGGAAGTAGCCCAGCATCGTCGCGTGCCAGAACCCGTCCATCGACAGCGGCTCGAAGTAGTAGGCCGAACCGGTCCACACATCCGTCTCGGTGGTGAACCACGCCCACGCCAGGGCCGCACCGTACCCCAGCGGGATCTGGATCAGCGGCAGGACCAGCAGCGGCAGGAGCTTGACGAAACCCCACAGGCCGGGCTGGTCGGCCCGGCGCGCCTCGGACTGCGCCCGGCGGGCCGCGTCCTGCTCCGCGCGCAGGCGGTCGCGGTGCACGCGCTCGGCCTCCTGCCGGCGGCGCTCCTCGATCCTCTGCTCCTCCATGCGGCGCCGCTGCTCCTCCTGCTGGCGCTGCTGCTCCGCGGCCAGGCGGCGCTGCTCCTCCTGCTGCCTGCGGCGCTCCTCCTCCTGGCGCCTCTGGTGGGCGCCGGTGTCGGCACGCCCCCCGCGGGGCCCGCCGTACAGGTCGGCGTAGGGGTCGTCCGCGCCCTGGTCGCCGTACGCCTGCCCCTGCTGGTACTGGGACGTGGCCCCCTGCCCGTACGAGGAGGCCGCCTGTCCGGGCTGCTGCTGCGTGGGCGGGAACTGCGCCGTGGGCTGGTACCCGTCCGGCGCGGAACCCGCCCCGTGGCCGGCGCCCTGCGTGCCCGCGACCCGGGTGGCCTGGTCGTCTCCGAACGCCCCCGCAGCGGCGGCTCCCCCCAGGGCCCCGGCCGCACCGCCCAGGGCGGCCGCGCCGCCGGCGCCGAGCACCTCCGTGCGCTGGTGGCCGCCGGTGGCCTGCGGGTCCCCCGCCGAGGTCGCCAGCGCACGGTTGACCTTGGCCACCTGCTCCTGCACGCCCGCCATCACCGTCGGGGGCAGCCAGGACGCCCCGGCGTGCACATCGCCCAGGTAGTCGAGGATCTCGCCCGGCCCGGGCCGTCCCTGCGGGTCCTTGGACAGGCAGGCGGCGACCAGGTGGCGCAGGCTCTCGGGCACCGCCGAGAGGTCGGGCTCCCGGCTGATGATGCGCATGACCATGGTCGGCATGTTGCCCTCGCCGAAGGGCCCGGTGCCCGACGCCGCGAAGGCCAGGACGGCGCCGTAGGCGAACAGGTCGCCGGCAGGCGTCAGGTGCTCCCCCTGCACCTGCTCGGGGCTCATGAACCCCGGGGTCCCGATGATGGACTGGGTGGCGGCCGTGCCGTCCGTGGCACGGGCGATGCCGAAGTCGATCACCCGCGGCCCGTCCTCGGACAGCAGCACGTTGCCCGGCTTCAGGTCGCGGTGGATCAGGCCGACCCGGTGGATCTCCACGAGCGCCTCGGCGAGCCCCGCGGCGAGCACCCGCACACTCGCCTCCGGGAGCGGCCCGTACGCCTGCACCGCCTCGTCCAGGGGCAGCGAGGGAACGTAGGAGGTGACCAGCCACGGCACCTCGTCGTCGGGGCCCGCGTCGATCACCGGGGCGGTGAACGCCCCGCTCACCTGGCGGGCCGCGGTGACCTCGCGCGCGAAGCGCTGGCGGAAGGAGGCGTCCGCGGCCAGGTGCGGATGGATGCGCTTGACCGCGACGGCCCGGCCGGCGGCCGAGCGTCCGAAGAACACCTGCCCCATGCCGCCGGCGCCCAGGCGCCCGATCAGCCGGTACCGGCCAATGCGTTCGGGGTCAGTGTTCTCTAGGGGACCCAACGTCCTCATCCTCCGACTCTGCCGCGACTGTCGTCCCGCGACCGCGCGCCCGGGACCCCCGCGATCGTAGCCAACGGCGGGTGGCGCGCCGACCGCGGACCGACCCCCGCGTCCGCGCGGGAAGGGGCCCAGTCTAGGGGGTTCGGCCGACACGGCACCCCTCACTCCCGGAAGCGGGGTCGCGTGTCCGCGCGTTCGCCGGACCCCGCCGGAAACGCCCCGGCCGACCGCGAAGTTCCCCCCTGGCCGCCACCGGCCAAGTTGCCGCACGCGGTGGCTGCGGCCCTCACGCCACACCTAGTGTCGTCCACATCACCCCCACTCGCGCGGAGGACGCCGCGGCCGCCGGCCCGGGGACGGCGGCCCGCCCGGCACAGGACCGCCACGGCGGCCTCCCGCCGCGCCCGCGGGGCGGGGTCGCAAGGCGGGGACGCGCGCGAGGGAACGGGACCGGGTACGTGCTCTCCGGCCCGGCCCCTCGGGACGGCACAGCGGCCCCGGCCCGCCACCCGACAGCCGCTCTCCCGCCGCGGAGCGCACGAGGACGGCCCCACCCGGGCCGGGAACGCCGGAGCACCGAGGAGAGGACCACACGGCCATGCAGATCATCGACGCACTGCGCATCGACGCCCGGCTGCGCGCGGCCCACGGCCTGTCATGGCTGTCCGCGCAGACGGGCGACCACCCCAGCCGCCTCCTGCACCACCCCTGGCGCGACAACCCCTACCCGACCTACCGGCGGATGCGCTCCCAGGGCCCCTTCACCACCAGCAAGCTCGGCTTCCGCTCCGCCAACACCTACGAGGCGGTGAGCACCCTCCTGCGCAGCCGGGACTTCGGCGTGCGACCGCCCGCCGGGGCCGCCCTCCCCGGACAGTTCGACATCATCGACCTGTCCTTCCTCATGCTCGACCCGCCCGAGCACACCCGTCTGCGCGCCCTCGCCCGCCCCGCCTTCAGCCCGAGCCGCATGGCCGGGTACCGCACCGAGATCGAGAAGGTCACCCACGAACTCCTCGACACGGCGACCGCCCGGCGCGACTTCGACCTCATGCGCGACTTCGCCCAGCCCCTGCCGATCGCGGTGATCAGCCGCCTCCTGGGCATCCCCGAGTCCGACGACGCCCGGTTCGTCCGGATCGGCCACACCATCGGCGGCGCCCTGGACGGCGCCCGCTCGGCGGGCCACCTGCGCCGGATCGGCGAGGCCTCGGCCGAACTCGACGCCCTCTTCGACCGGCTCATGGCCGAACGGCGCACCCGCCCCCGCGAGGACGTGATCTCCGCCCTGGTGGCCGAGGCCGACGACGGCGCACTCACCCCCGCCGCACTGCGCGCCATGTGCCGCCTGCTGCTGGTCGCCGGGTTCGAGACCACCGTCAACCTGATCGGGAACGGGGTCATGGCCCTGCTGCGCCACCGCGAACAGTGGGAACGGCTGGTACAGGACCCCGGCCTGGCGCCGGGAGCCGTGGAAGAGGTCCTGCGCTTCGACTCACCGGTGCAGATGACCACCAGGTGGGCGCACACCGAGTCGACCGTACAGGGCAGGCAACTGCGACCGGGCGACTACGCACTGTGCCTCATCGGGTCCGCCAACCGCGACCCGGACCGCTTCGAGGACCCCGACCGGTTCGACATCACCCGCGAGGACGCCTCCGACCACCTCTCCTTCTCCAGCGGCGCCCACTACTGCCTGGGAGCCCCGCTGGCCCGCCTCGAGGGCGAGATCGCCCTGCGCGCCCTCGCCGAACGGCTCCCGCGCCTGCGGCCCACCGCCGCCCCCACCCGCCGCGGCACCACCGTCGTACGCTCCCTGTCCAGGTTCCCCGTCACCACCGGCACCCCCTAAGCCTCCGGACCGACGTGCGCCCCCGCACGAACACGCGCGACCCGACCCCGGCGTGCCCCACCGGCACACAGGCCCAGCGAGAGGAACCCCGGTGGAACCGAGCCCGCGAGAACCCGAGGAACACGGCACACCGGCGGACCACAGGCACGACACGGCCCCCGGCGCCCGCCGGGCCCCCGCCCGGGCAAGGGGCGCGCTGCCGGCCGCCGGCGCCCTGGGCGCGGCGGTCCTCACGGTCACCGCGGCCCTGCTCCTCGCCCTGCCCGACCGGGCGCCGGTCGGCGAACTCCCCGCGCTGGCCCGCTCGCACGGCATCGGCCTGGGGGTGGCCGTGGCCGTGGACCCGCTGGTCCGCGACGGCGGCTACCAGGACGTGGTCACCTCCCACTACACCTCCGTCACCGCGGAGAACACCATGAAGTGGGAGTACGTACAGCCCGAACGGGACGAGTTCGACTGGAGCGGCCCCGACGCGGTGGTGGACTTCGCCCGGCGCCACGGCCTCGACGTGCGCGGCCACACCCTGCTCTGGCACAACCAGCAGCCGCCCTGGCTCTCAGAGGGGTCCTGGACCGGCGCGGAGCTGCGCGAGGTGATGCGCGAGCACACGGACGCGCTGCTGGGCCGCTACCGGGGCAGGATCACCACCTGGGACGTCGTCAACGAACCTTTCGTGGACGACGGCCCCCGGCTGCGGGACAACCTGTGGCACCGGGTCCTGGGCGAGGACTACATCGCCGAGGCCCTGCGCATGGCCCACGAGGCCGACCCCGGGGCCAGGCTCTACATCAACGAGTTCGGCATCGAGGGCGCCGGCCCCAAGGCCGACGCCCTCCACGCCCTGGTGACCGACCTGCTGGACCGCGGCGTGCCGCTGCACGGCATCGGCTTCCAGGGACACTTCGTCCACGGCTCCGTCCCCGAGGACCTCACCGAGCAGATGCGCCGCTACAGCGACCTCGGCCTGGACGTCACCGTCAGCGAACTCGACGTGCGCATACCCGAACCGGCCGGACAGGAACAGCTGGAGGAACAGGCCCGGGAGTACCGGCGGGTGGTCCAGGCCTGCCTGGACGTGCCCCGGTGCGTCAACGTCACGGTGTGGGGCGTCAGCGACCAGCACTCCTGGATCCCCGAGTGGTTCCCCGGCTACACCGCGGCCCTGCCCTTCGACGGCTCCTACCGACCCAAGCCCGCCCTGGCAGGCATGGCGCAGGCCCTGGAACGACGCCGGGCAGGGGCCCGACCGGGCCGGACGACCCCGCGCACGCCCCCGGGCCACAGGACACGGCTCAAAAACTCAGAGGGACCAGGTACTCGGGAACCACGACCCGCGTCCGCGGAGCGACCCGCAACACCTCCGCCGTGAACTCCTCCACGCCCATCCCCTCCCCCGTCCCGTCCAGGGGCGGGTTCACCAACTCCCGCTCGAAGTGGTCCCAGTGCACGGGCACGACCGTGGTCGGCCTGTCCAGCGCCTCGATGAGCCGCGGCACGTACTCGTGCGTACTGGAGGTCGACGGCAGCGCGACCATCGCCACGTCCGGCGCCAGCCCCGCCACCTCCCGCTCCGCGAAGTCGCTCGCCCCCATCAAGAACACCGACGGCCCCGACCCCGGCCTCACCTGGAAGGCGAGGGTGTCGCCCTCCGGCAGGTCCGCGACCGTGACCGGGGCCCCGGGAACACCGACGCGCACCCCGGGGAAGAGCACCGACCTGGAGGCGTTGCGGCTGTGCAGCGACCGGACGACCTCCACCACGCACCCGCCGAAGTCCAGGACCTCCCCGCCCCGCACCGTGGACACCTGACCCGCGGGAACCCCCATCGCCCGGGCCAGGTGGTACGTCGTCAGGGTCCCCACGACCCGCGCCCCCGTCGTGGCCGCGATGTGGGGGACGTCGGAGAAGTGGTCCCAGTGGCTGTGGGTCACCAGGACGACGCCGTCCTCACCGATGTCGGCGGTGTGCTCGTCCACCAGCACCGGGTCCACGACCAGCTCCGTCGCGGCGTCGAACCCCCGCTCGGGGTCGAACAGGCCGGTGGAGAACCGGGTGAGGAACGGATCCACCAGGATCGGCGCCCGCCCCGGGACGTCGATGCGCCAACCACTGGTCCCCAGCCACCGGAACGTCGCACCCGACCCCCCGCCCGAGGACTCCGACGGCGCCCCCGCCACCGCACCCGCCGCCCCCGACAGCAAGGGCGTGAGCGCCCCCGCCGCCACCGCGCCCCGCAGGAAACCCCGTCGTCCGATCGCCATGCGCCGGCCACCTCTTCCACCCGGTCCTGAGCCCGGCCCCGGTGGACCGAACGGCGCACAGCCAAACACGGGCCCCGAACAGGCGTCCAATAAGCAGGCGGCGCCCGACCATAGGCGTTCGCCTATCGGCCCCGGTCCACCCCGGTCCGCCCCGCCACGGGCGCCCCGGAAACCCGTCGCAGCCGCTCCACCGCACCGCGCGCCGCCCGTCCCAGCGCCAGGTCCGCCTCCAGCCCCGTCCTCCCCGGGTCGGGGCCGACCGCGCACACCGCCACGGCATAGCGCGCACCGTCCGGGTACTCCACCACCCCCGCCTCCGCACGAAGCCCCGGCAGCGTGCCGGACTTGGCGCTCACCCGCACCCCCGGACCGAACCCCGAAGCGATCCGCGTACGCACGAGCTGGCGCGCCATGAGATCGCGGACGAACGCGCACGCCTCCGGCTGCGCGGCCCCGTCCGTCCACACCAGCCGCAGGAGCCGCGTCAGATCCGCCGGCGTGCCGGACGTGACGCGCCCCCGCACACCGGCCGGCAGGACCGAGGAACCCGCACCCCCCGGCCCGCCCTCCTCCAACAGGATCCGCAACAGGTCCCGGGGGCCGCCCGTGAAACGGGTGGAACCCAGCCCCAGCTCGGCCGCCAGCAGCTGGACGGGCTCCACCCCCACCCGGTCCACGAGCAGGTCGGCCGCCGTGTTGTCGCTGACGGTCATCGCCAGGTGGGCGCAGTCGCGCAGGGACAACTCGACGTCGTCGGCGAAGTCCGCGATGCCCGACCCGCCCAGGCGGTCCGCGCGCCGCGCCACGACCCGCTCGGCCGGATCCAGGATCCCCGCCCCGGCCTGGCGGGCGAACTCCAGGACGATGAGGACCTTGGCGACGGAGGCCAGCACGACGGGGACGTCCGCGAGACGCCCCCACTCGCGGGTCCCGTCGACCTCGCGAACGTGCACGCGCACGGCAGGGGCGTCGGTGGTGGTCACGGCGCTCACGCTACAACCCCTTCCGCTAGTGTCTGGCCGTGGATCTCGGACGACACCTGCGGTACTTCCTGGTCGTGGCACGCGAAGGCCACTTCGGCGAGGCGGCGGTCGAGCTGGGCATCGCCCAGCCGGCCCTGAGCCAATCGGTGCGCAGGCTGGAGGAGGAACTGGGCGTCACCCTCTTCGACCGGTCACGCCGCCGGGTCTCCCTCACCCCCGCCGGACGCCTCCTGGTCTCCCAGGCCCGCGACCTCGTCGCGGGCGAGGCCCGGCTCAGGGAGACCATGCGCCGCACACGCGACGGCGAACTCGGCACCCTCCGGGCCGCCGTACGCCCCGGCACCCCGGCGACGGCCCTGCGCGGCCTCCTCCGGGGCATGGCCGAACACGCCCCCGGACTGGACGTCGACCTGTGCGAGATGACCGGCTCCGAACTCGTGCGCGCCCTGGGCGAGGGCACCGTCGACACCGGCCTCCTCACCACGCCCTTCGAGGGCTCCGGCCTGCTCGGCGAACCGGTGCTCCGGGAGGAGCTGGGCGCGGTGCTCCCCCGGGCCGAGGCACCACCGCACTCCTCCCCCGTCGCCCTCGCCGACCTGGCCGACCGCGAACTCGTCCTGTCCGCGCGCCGCTCGGACCCCGCCTGGTTCGAGCGCGTCCTGTACGTGTGCCGGGAACACGGATGGACGCCTCCCAGGGTCCGGGAGGCCGGCGACGCGGGATTCCTGCTGGGCCTGGTCCTGGCAGGCCTCGGCGTGGGACTGGAGAGCGCACGGGTGGCAGCACGGGAACCCCGCCTGGCCTGGCGCCCGCTGGAGGGAGCCCCCCTGCTCCGGAACACGGAGGCGGTACGCCCCGCCCGGGACGCCCACCCGGCCGCCCCCGCCTTCGCCGAGGTGGCCGCACGGGTACTCGCCGAACACCCCCGCAGCTCCCTCGCCGACCCCCACGGGGAACGCCCCTGGTCACTGGTCTACGGAGGCGGCCCCCTCACCCGCCCCCGGTGAGAACCCGGACGGCGCCCCGCCGGACACGCGCAAAGAGGAAGCGCCGCGCGGACGGCGCGGGTAGGGTCGTGCCGTCCGTGACCGCCGACAAGCCGTGAGGTGTTCGGCATGCCTTAGACCCGTGGTCCCCCGCCCTTCTTCGTCACCGCCGCAACCGACGACGAAGAAGAGGAACCCGTGAACGAGACGACACCCCCACCGCCCCCCATCAGGGTCCCCGAGACCCTGGCACCGCTCCTGGACCGCGAGTTCGGCACCGAGTGGACCTCCGGCCTGCCCGCACTGACCGCACACCTGCTCCGACGGTGGAACCTGCGCCCCGCGGGCGCCCCCATGCACGGCATGGTCGCCCTCGTGGTCCCGGTGCGGCGCGCCGACGGCACCCCCGCCGTGCTCAAGATGCAGCCCGTCGACGAAGAGACCGAGGGAGAACCCCGTGCTCTGCGCGCCTGGGCGGGAGACGGAGCCGTCCGCCTCCTGGACCACGACGCGGACAGCGGCGCCCTGCTCCTCGAAGCCCTCGACCCCGCCCGCACCCTGGAACACGCACCCCTGGACCAGGCCCTCACCGCCATCGGCGAACTCCTCGCCCGGCTCGACGCCCACCCCGGACCGCCCGGGGTACGCAGGCTCGGAACCATGACCCGGTCCCTGGTGGAACGCGTCCGCCCCTTCCTGACCGACGAGCGGATCGACAGCCGCGCACGCGGCTCCCTGGCCCGCTGGACGGCGGTCGCCCGGGAGATGGCCGCCGAACCCGGCGACCGGCTCCTGCACTGGGACCTGCACTACGCCAACGTCCTCGCCCCCCTGTCCGGCACACGCCCCGACCCCTGGGTCGCCATCGACCCCAAACCGCTCGTCGGCGACCCCGGATACGAACTGATGCCCGCGCTCCGCAACAGGTTCGCCGAGGAGGCGGCCCCCGGCGGTGCCCCCGCCTCCGTACGCCGCAGGTTCGACCGGCTGACCGGCGCCGCCGGCATCGACCGGGACCGCGCCCGCGCCTGGACCCTCGTCCGCGCCCTGGAGGACTGCCTCTGGCAGATGGAGGAGGGGAAGCGCACACGGTTCGGCGCCACCAGGGCCGTCGCCGACGCCCTGACCGGGTGAGGCGCCCGCCGGGCGGTGGGCGCTGCCGCCGCCCGGAGGGCGTGCCCCGGCCCCTCCCCGCCGAGACGTCCGGGCCGGGGCGGCCCCGTCCGAGGACCGGCCGGGCCCCGCGGGGCCCGGCCGCGGGGGCGGGCCTCCCCCGCAGCGGCGTCCCGTCCTCCCGGACCGAGGCGCCCTCACCCGGGACCGGCGAACCGCTCAGGCGGCGACGAGCGCCCGGCGGTACTCGGTGGGACTCACACCGCGCAGGCGCTTGAACGCCACGCTCAGCGCGAACGTGTTCGCGTAGCCCACGCTTCGGGCGATCGAGGCGACCGTGGCGTCCCCTCCGCGCAGCAGGTCGGCCGCCCTGGCGATACGCCAACCGGTCAGGTACGCCATGGGCGGCTCCCCGACCAGCGACGTGAACCGGCGCGCCAGCGAGGCCCGGGAGACCCCGCAGCCGTCCGCCAGGGCGGCGACCGTCCACGGGCGCGCCGGGGCGTCGTGGAGCAGCCGCAGGGCCCGGCCCACCACAGGATCGCCCATGGCGGCGTACCAGGAGGGGGCCCGGGTGCCGGGGCGGTCGAACCAGGCACGCAGGGTGGAGATGAGCAGCAGGTCCAGCAGGCGGTCCAGGACCACCTGCTGCCCGGGCGCCCGGCAGACGACCTCCTCGGCGATCATGGAGGTGACAGGGCGGTGGCAGTCGTCCGCCGGCACCACCAGCACCTCTGGGAGGGCGGAGAGCAGGCGCCTGCTGACCTCTCCCCCGACCTCGTAGGAGGCCCCGAGCAACCGGTCCGGGGCGTCGGGGCGGTCCCCGTAGGTGCGCGGCCCGAGCAGGGCCCCTTCGTCGAACTCCTCCCCCTCGGGGGTCGTGCAGAGGTCGGCGCCGTGCACCAGGCAGGTGGGCCGGGTGTCCGGGCGGTCCGCCACGGTGTACGGATCGGGACCGCGCACGATCGCGACGTCACCGGTGCCGAGCGCGACCGGTTCGCCGTGCGCCGGAACGACCCAGCCGCGCCCGCGCACCATGGTGGCCACGCTCAACGGCGACCGGTTCTCGAAGCGCACGGCCCAGGGAGGGGCCATGATCGACTGGCTGAACAGGGCGCCCCGGGCCCGGACTCCGTCCAGCAGGTCAGCGAGAGCATCCATGTCACCACCTTAGACGCGAAGACATCGGAGTGAGGCTTTCAACCATGGATCGTCTCACTCCCCTCCGATTGACTCAGGGCATGACAGACACACGGAACACCGCGCGAAGCACGGCCCGCCGACCGGTCCTGGTGGTCGGCGCCACGGGCAAGACGGGCCGGAGGGTGGCGGCGCGGCTGCGCGCAGCAGGACACGAGGTGCGCGCGGCGTCGCGCTCCGGCGCATGGCCCTTCGACTGGAACGACCGCACCACGTGGGGCCCTGCGCTGGAAGGCGTGGAGACGGCCTACGTGGTCCCCTTCGACCCCGCACCGGTCGTACGGCCCTTCGTCGAGCAGGCCGAGGCCGCGGGACTGCGCAGGCTCGTACTCCTCTCCGGCCGGGGGATCGACGACCCGGACTACCTGCCCGGAGCCGCCCTGGCGGGCAACACGCTCGTGGACGCCGAGGAGGCCGTCCGCTCCAGCGGCCTGGAGTGGACGATCCTCCGGCCGGGATGGTTCTCCCAGAACTTCGACGAGGGCTTCCTCGCCGACATGGTCGGCTCCGGCAGGATCGGACTGCCCGCCGGGGACGGCGCGGCGAGCTTCGTCGACGCCGAGGACATCGCGGACGTGGCCGTCGCCGCCCTCACCGGGCCGGGACACGCGGGCCTGATCCACGAACTGTCGGGGCCGCGCGCCCTGACCCTGGCGGAGGTGGCGGCGGAGATCTCCGCGGCCACCGGACGGACGGTGGAGTACGTCGCGCTCCCTCGGGAGGGGTTCGTCGCGGAGCTCGTCGGCCAGGGGGTGGGGGCCGAGGACGCCGAGGCGCTGGCGACGACGGTCTCCCCCATCCTGCGCGGCAAGGACGCGCACCTGTCCGAGGGGGTCCAGCGGGTTCTGGGACGCGAGCCGCGGGCCTTCGGGGAGTACGTGAGGAATGCGGTGGCGTCAGGTGCCTGGGCGAGTTCTGGACCGGTTTCGGAAAAAAGAGGAACGGCCACCTTTATGTCGTAGATTCGCGCAATTCGCCGAGGAGGGGGCGTGCACGTCCGGGCCGGCCCCCACCCCTCCGCCGAAGAGCGCTCGACGGAGCGGTCCTCGGCCGGGGCCCGCCGCGAGCCGGCGGCGGTGGGAGCGGGCCCCGGGGGCGCACCTCCACGGGCTCCTCCGGGGGCGTCGGCGGACCGGAGGGGCGCACGCCCCCGGCAGGAGCGCCGGGGGCGTGCGTGCGCGGAGCCGTGCCCGGGGGCCGGGGGCCGGGGAGGTCCCCGCACTCCCCCGCCACCGCACCGGCCCGGGGTGCGCCCTCCGCGCGGGAGCGCTACCGGCCCGTCCCCGCGGTCAGGCCCGCGACGCCTTCCAGTAGGCGACGTCCGCGGCGCGGTTGAAGTAGGCGTTGGTGCACACGTCGTACTTGTCGCCCTCGGTGGAGTGCTGGTTGGTCTCCAGGAAGCCGCCGTTGCCGGCGTAGAGGTTCCAGATCAGGAGCACGTCACCGGTGCGCACGTGCTGGTCGGTGGGGGTGGAGGTCTGCGCGAAGATCCGCCACCGCCCGGTACCCTCGGCGCGGTCCCGGCTCTGGGAGGTCGACACGTCGTACTTGGCGCCGGCCGACTTCTGGGTGCTGCTGGCGTGGCCGTTGGTGTCGAGGTAGCCGCCGTCGCCGCCGTAGAGGTTGCGCAGCCAGACGACGTCACCGCTGAGGACGTTCGTACCGGTGGCCTTGCCCTCGGGCGAGAGGATCTCCCAGGTCCCGGTTCCCGCCCCGCGGGTGGGGGTGTCCGCGGTCTGCACCCCGTACTTCGCGGGGGCCGGGCGGTGGTTGATGCTGTCGAGGTAACCGCCCTGCCAGCCGTTGTAGCCGTTCAGCAGGTGGATCCGGTCGCCGAACCTGATCTCGTTGGCCATACAACCTCTTCCTGTCGCAGTGTGCTACCGGTGGCGGTGCCCGGCCGGGCCGGTGAGCCGAACCGGCCTACGACCACCGCCGGAACAAACGTATCCACTGTTTCACTTTGCGTAACAGGACTGTCCCGACCTGGCCAATCACACCGAATCCACCCCTGGAACCGACCGGTGTGCTACACGCTCACCGGCAACGCGGGGCCGCCGTGCGGCGCGGGCCCCGCGGAACCAGCGGGAGGGGCCCTCAGGCCGCTTTCCCGGAGAGCGGGCCCCCTTCCCCGAAGGCGAACCCGGCGAAGCGCTCCCCGATGCGTCGGTGCGTGGCGGCGTCCGGATGGAGCCGGTCGGGCAGGGGCAGTTCGTCGGCGTCCGCCTCGCCGTAGAGGACCAGGCCGTCCAGGTAGTGCAGGTTCGGGTCCTCGGCCGCCCGCTGCCGTACGATCCGCGACAACTCCTCCCGGACCACGGTGAGCGTCAGCTTGCCCTCGGCCCGCTCGGCCGGGTCCCCGTTGGCCCGGAACCGCAGCTCACCCGCCCGAAGGGCCTCGGTGTCGAAGCCGCAGGGGCCGGGGGTGTCCTCGTGGATGGCGCAGTGGATCGGCGACACGACCAGCAGCGGCGCCTCGGGGTGGCCCTCCCGGATCGTGTCCAGGAAGCCGTGCACCGCGGGACCGAAGGCGCGCAGGCGCATCAGGTCGCCGTTGACCAGGTTGAGGCCGATCTTGACGCTGATCAGGTCGGCGTCGGTGTCGCGCATGGCGCGGGCGGTGAAGGGGTCGAGCAGGGCGCCGCCGCCCAGGCCGAGGTTGACCAGGTCCACTCCGCCGAGCGATGCGGCCAGCGCGGGCCAGGTGGTGGTGGGGCTCGCCGCGTCGGAGCCGTGGCTGACGGAACTGCCGTGGTGCAGCCACACCCGGCGCCCACGGTCCGGCAGGGGCGCGATCGGGGCGTCGGCCCGCAGGGCGACGACCTCGGTGGTCTCGTTGTGCGGGAGCCAGATCTCGACGTCCTTGTCCCGGTCGGGCAGGCCGGCGAAGCGGAGTGTGGCGGAGGGCCCCCGGCTGTGCTCGACGGCGCCGGTCGCCAGGTCGACGCGCAGGGTGTCACCTCCGGTCGCGACGGCCTGGTCGGTGAGGCGGCCGTCGACGAGCAGGTCGTACACCCCGGCGGGACGGGGCGGCCCTCCCGGGTAGACGCGTCTGGTGGGCACCGTGTCGAGTTCGACGGCGGTGGCCCGTGTGCGGAAGGCCAGGCGCACCCCGGAGGGCTGGGACTCCGCCATGGCGAGCTGCGGGTCGGCGCACTGGGCCCGGGCACGGGCGGGGAGCCTGTGCGGGAGCAGCCCGCGTTCGGTGCGCTCCAGGTCGAGGGCGCCGCGCAGGAGCTCCGGTGTGACGGTCGTGGTGGTCCAGTCGTCCTGGGCGTGCATGGTGGCGGCCTCCTGTGGTGGTCGTGGGTGCGTGGTGGGCCGGTCCGGCGCCCGGGCACGGCGGGACGGCGGGACGGCGGCAGCTCACCGGAACCGGCGCGGGAACTGCGCACCGGCACCGTGCGCGAGGGGCGGGCGGGTGCCCGCCGCGGGTCAGGCCGCGGGCCAGTTGCGCAGCAGCGCGTCGAGGGCGTCGATGGTCCGCGACCAGGTCTCCTGGGTGTCGGGGGCGCTGTGGCTGAACCCTCCCCCCATCTCCAGGGTCACGTAGCCGTGGAAGACGCTGCCCAGCAGGCGGACCGCGTGGGTCTGGTCCGGTTCGGCCAGCTCGTAGCCGCGCAGGATCGCCCGGGTCGTCCGGGCGTGCCTCACGCCGGCGCTGGCGGCCGCCGTCTCCGGGTCGAGTCTGAGCTGGGCCGCCTCGTAGCGGCCGGGGTGCTCGCGGGCGTAGTCGCGGTAGACGTTCGCGAGGGCGCCGAGGGCGTCCTTTCCCGCCCGTCCCGCCACGGCCTCGGAGGCCCGGTCGGCCATCTCCTCCAGGGCGAGCAGCGCGATCCGGGTCCTCAGGTCCCGGGAGCTGCGCACGTGCGAGTACAGGCTTGCGACCTTGACGTCGAACCGCCTGGCCAGCGCCGAGGCGGTCACGTTCTCGAAGCCGACCTCGTCGGCCATCTCCGCGCCCTCCCGGGCGAGGCGCTCCGGGGTCAGTCCCGCGCGTGCCATCATGCCTTCTCCGTTCGCCTTGACCCACTCTATCTTTCCCTAAAGCCTTTAGGCAAGTCCCGTCGTCCTGAAGGCCGACGAGGGCAGAAAGGGGCCGGGCCGTCCGCGAGGTGCGCGACGGCCCGGCCCGCCCCGGAGGGGCTCCTACTCCACGACGGTGATGCCGAGGGCGCCGAGGATGAGGCCGGCCTGGGCCGGACTGATGTTGGCCCCCCGCAGGTACCCCGCCTGGTCCAGGCCGAGCTCGCCCAGGTCGGCCCCGCGCAGGTCCGCGCCCGCGAACCTGGCGTTGACCAGGTTGGCGCCGCGCAGGCGCGACTCCTTCCACACGGTCTCCCGCAGGTCGGCGCTCGCCAGGTCGGCCTCGTCCAGGCGCAGGCCCTCCAGCGTGCGGCCGCGCAGCGAGAGCCCCTTGCCGCGGGCCAGCATCATGTTGCACTGGGAGAACGTGTAGCCGATCCCCCGCAGCGAGGTCAGCCCCGCGCCGGTGAGCCGGCACCCGGTGAACACCGTGTCGGTGAGCAGCGCGCCCTGCCAGCGGGTGTTGGCGAGGTCCATCCTCTCGAAGCGGGTGTCGGCGCACTCCGCCCCGGCGAAGAGAGCCCCGGGCGCCCCTCCCCCCGTGAACCTCGCGCCGTCCAGGACGGCGCGCTCGAACCGGGCGCCGTCCATGCGGCAGTCGGCGAAGACGGCGTCGGTCAGGTCGGTGTCCCGCAGGTCGGCGCCGGAGAGGTCGCACCGGGTGAACACGCGCGGGGCGGATACGGCGTCGGCCAGGGCGTCGCGCAGGTCGGAGTCGGACAGGTCCGCGTCCGTGGTCTCTGGAGAGGAAAGGTCGGTACTCATCGCGAGGACCCTAGCGGTCGCCGGCGACATCCGGCGCCGTCCCCTCAGTCGCGGAGCTTGAGGGCGAGGAACAGGTCCACTCTGTGCTCCAGGCTGCTCAGGTCCCGCCCGGTCAGCTCCTCCACCCGTCCGATCCGGTACCGCAGGGTGTTGACGTGGACGTGCATGGCGGCGGCGCAGCGCTGCCATGAGCCGGAGTGGGCGAGGAAGCGCTCCAGGGTGTCCACCAGCTCGGAGCGGTGGTCGCGGTCGTAGGCGAGCAGCGGCCCCAGGAGGCGCTCCCGGTAGGAGGCCTGGACCTCCTCGGGGACCGAGGCGAGCAGCAGCTCGTGGGAGTCGATCTCGGCCCCGGCGATCACGCGGGACCGCCCGCCCCGGAGCTCGGCCAGCCGCCGGGCGTGGCGCGCCTCCACGGCGGCGCCGCGCAGCTCGGGGATGCCCCGGGCGGCCGAGCTGAGACCGATGGCGAGGCGGTGGTCGAGCAGGCCTCCGTCCAGCACCCGGGCGCGGTGGAGGAGTCGGGCGCGGATCTCCTCGGCCCGCGCGCGGGCGTCGGTCCCCGCGCCGGCCACCGGGAGGATCGCGAGGGTGTCGGCGTCTCCGGTGACGACGGCGCCGGGGTGGTCGGCGACGAGCTCGGTGACCACCCGCCGGGGCAGGTCGGGCACGCGGGGCTCGGGCAGCATGACGGCGCTCACGACGACGTGGCCCCCCTCGTCGGCGCCCGTGGCCGTCCCGGTTCCGCGCATCAGCTCGGTGACCTCGTCGAAGCGCTGTGCGGCCAGCAGGCGCGGCAGCCCCTCCAGGTGGCGCGCGTCGGCCAGCGCGCGTTCGTCGGCGCGGCTGCGGGCGAGGCCCGCGACGGAGGCGAGCTCGGCGACCGCCTCGTGCTCCTCGTCGGTCCAGGCGGTGTGGTCTCCGGCGCAGACCATCAGCCAGGTGGCGAGGGGGTGGGACTCCTTGGTCTGGACGGGGACCACGGTCAGGACGCGGCCCCCCTCCTCCGGCAGGCGCGTGGTGTGCGGGAAGTCGTGCCAGGTGAGCGCCTTGGCGGCGATCCACTCGCGGTCGGCCTCCGGCAGCGGCGCCCCCGAGGAGGCGACGTGGCGCCCGGTGGAGGAGATCACCCAGGCGGTCCGCCCCTCCTGCGCGGTGGCGGCGGTGAACGCGTCGGAGAAGTCGGCCCCGGCGGCGACGTCGGCCATCAGCCGGCGGTGGCGGTCGCGGGTCTCGGCGATGGTGGTGAAGCGGCGCTGGGTGAGGGAGCGCAGCACCTCCTCGGTGACCGCGCCGAAGGACGTCTCCGCCGGGACCTCGACCAGGGGCAGGTCGTGGGCCAGGCAGGCCTCCACCAGGTCGTCGGGGACCTCGCCCAGGGCGGTGCCGGCCCCCAGGGCGACGGCGCCGGCCCCGGCCACGGAGGACACGAAGGCCTCCGAGTCCTGGGGGCGGGTGCGCCACATCATGCCCGTGAGGACGAACTCCCCGCCGCGCAGGTAGCGGGCCGGGTCGAGCAGATCGGTGGTGTACGCCCACCGCAGGGTGCGGTGCGCGTGCTCCGCTCCCGACAGGAACCTCAGGTGCAGCCGCTTGATGGCGAGCAGCTCACTGATCTGCATTGACGTCCTTCTGTGCTTGTGCGGGCGGGTGCTCGCCCGTGACCGGTGGGCGGCGGTGGGAAGGTTTTTCGGAAACGCCGCTTGTAGGAAACGCCCAACACTAACGGTTCGTTCCAGGATCACTTCATGTCATCACGTTCTGGCCGGGCCCGTGTATCGGTGTTGTACTTCACAACAGCAACGGACCGACCAGGGGTTGCGCGCCCGCCGACGACCTGACCGAACCCCGACGACGAGGACCAGCATGGAATTCCTGAGCCCCTCCACACTGGAGGAGGCGCTCGAAGCGAAGAGCGCCCATCCCGACTGGCTGCCCATCATGGGCGGCACCGACGTCATGGTGGAACTCAACTTCGACAAGCGGCGCCCGGCCGCCCTGATCGACCTGACCCGGATCCCCGAACTGGCCGAGTGGGGCGCCGAGGACGGCTGCACACGCCTCGGCGCGGGTGTGCCCTACACCCGGATCATCGAGCACCTGTCGGCGGCGGCGCCGGCGCTGGCCAGGGCCTCCCGCTCGGTGGCCTCCCCGCAGATCCGCAACCGCGGCACCGTGGGGGGCAACCTGGGCGGCGCCTCCCCGGCCGGGGAGGCGCACCCGCCGTTGCTCGCCACCGACGCCGTGATCGAACTGGCGTCGGTGCGGGGCAGGCGCCGGGTGCCCGCCCGGGAGTTCTACCTGTCGTTCCGGACCACGGCCAGGCGTGACGACGAGCTGATCACCGCGGTCCTGCTGCCCGAGCCGTCGGGGCCCCAGCAGTTCGCCAAGATCGGCACGCGCAACGCGATGGTCATCGCGGTGACCTCCTTCTCGCTGGCGCTGGACGCGGAGCGCAGGACCGTGGGCACCGGCCTGGGCTCGGCCGGCCCCACGCCGCTGCGGGCCGAGGCGGCGGAGGAGTTCCTGGCCGGGGAGTTCGACTGGGAGGGCGGCGCACCGCTTTCGGAGGCGGCCGTGCGCCGTTTCGGGGAGCTGGTGGCCGCGGCCTCCCGTCCCATCGACGACCAGCGGGGCAGCGCCGGGTACCGCAGGCACGCGCTCTCGGTGATGGCGCGCCGCGCTCTGAGCTGGTCCGTCACCGACTACAGGAAGGAAGCCACGCGATGCGCGTGAGTTTCAACGTCAACGGCGAGGACGTGACCGCCGACAACGTGTGGCCGGGCGAGAGCCTGCTGTACGTGCTGCGTGAGAGGTTGGGCCTGCCGGGCAGCAAGAACGCCTGCGAGCAGGGCGAGTGCGGTTCGTGCACGGTCTACTTCGACGGCGTGACGGCGTGCTCGTGCATGATCGCCGCCGGGCAGGCCGAGGGGCGCCGCGTGCGCACCGTGGAGGGCCTGGCGCAGGGGTCGGGCAAGGGCCCCGAACGCGAGCTGGGCACGGTGCAGGACGCGTTCGTCGAGGCGGGGGCGGTCCAGTGCGGCTTCTGCACGCCGGGGCTCCTCGTCCAGACCGACGACCTGCTGGAGCGGACCGTGGGGGCGGGCCTGCCCGCTCCGGACGACGCCGAGATCCGGGAGGCGCTGGCGGGCAACCTGTGCAGGTGCACCGGGTACGAGAAGATCATCGACGCGGTGCACCTGGCGGCCGAGCGCCACGCGGGAACCGGGGGCGAGGCATGAGCGCGGCGGACACCGTGGCGGGGACCGGCCGGTCCGTGGTCGTCGAGGGCGCGCACGTGGTCACCGTGGACGGGGCGGAGTACGCCGACGGCCACGTGGTGGTGCGCGACGGGAGGATCACCGCCGTGGGCGCGGGCCCGGCCCCGGCGGCCCCGGGGGCCGAGCGCGTGGACGGGCGCGGCTGCCTGGCCACGCCGGGCCTGGTGAACACGCACAACCACCTCTACCAGTGGGCGACGCAGGGGTTGTTCGCCGACGGCACGCTCTTCGAGTGGCTGGTGGGGTCCTACGAGATCTGGGGCCGCCTGGACGCCGGCGTCGTCTCGGGGACGACCTCGGCCGGACTGGCCCACCTGGCCCTGTCCGGGTGCACGACCGCCTCCGACCACCACTACATCCACCCCTCGGGGCGCGGGGACATCGTGGCCGCCGAGGTGGAGGCCGCCCGCGAGGTGGGGGTGCGCCTGGACCTGGCCCGGGGGTCGATGGACCGGGGCCGGAGCCAGGGCGGGCTGCCCCCGGACGGCGTCGTCGAGACGCTGGAGGGGGCGCTGGCCGGGACCGCCGCGGCCATCGACGCCTACCACGACCGCGCCGACGACGCGATGACGCGGGTGGCGGTGGCCCCCTGCTCGCCGTTCTCCGTCTCGCGGGAGCTGATGGTGGAGGGCGCGGCGCTGGCCCGGGACAGGGGGGTGCGGATGCACACCCACCTGGCGGAGACCCTCGACGAGGAGGAGCAGTGCCTGGCCGAGTTCGGGTGCACCCCCGTGGAGTACGCGGAGAAGCTGGGCTGGCTGGGCGAGGACGTGTGGTTCGCGCACGCCGTGCACCTGTCCGACGCGGCGATCGCGAGGATCGCCGCGACGGGCACCGGCGTCGCGCACTGCCCCACCTCCAACGCCCGCCTGGGCGCGGGGATCTGCCGGGTCACCGAGCTGCTGGAGGCGGGCGTGCGGGTCGGTCTGGGCGTGGACGGCCCCGCCTCCAGTGAGCTGACGCCCCTGGCGGGGGAGATGCACCAGGCCCTGCTGATGGCCCGTGCCCGCAAGGGCCCGCAGGCGCTCAACGCGCGCCAGGCCCTGGAGATGGCCACCCTGGGCGGCGCCCGGGTGCTGGGCCGCGACGCGGAGCTGGGCTCGCTGACGGTCGGCAAGCTCGCCGACATCGCGCTGTGGCGCGTGGACGGGTTCGGCTACGACGTCGTCGCCGACCCGGTGGTGGCGGCGGTCTTCGGCCCCACCCCGCCGCTGGAGCGGCTCTGGGTCGGCGGGAGCACCGTCGTCGACCGCGGCGAGCTCCGCACCCTGTCCGCCGAGACGGCCGCCGCGCGCGGCCGGGCCGCGCACCGCGCACTGACACAGGAGGTGAACCGCTGATGGCGGCGACGACCCGTACCGTGACCGGTCTGACCAGCACCACGAAGGACGGGGTGGGCGCGAGCCCGCGGCGTCCCGACGGGACGCTGAAGGTGACCGGTGAGTTCGCGTACTCCTCGGACATGTGGATGGAGGACATGCTGTGGGGGGCGACCCTGCGCAGCCCCCACCCGCACGCCGAGATCCGCGGCATCGACGTCACCGGGGCCCTGGAGGTGCCGGGTGTGCACGCGGTGCTCACGCACGAGGACGTGCCGGGCGAGAAGCGCTACGGGCTGGAGTTCCAGGACCAGCCGGTGCTGGCCTTCGGCAAGGTGCGCTACAAGGGGGAGCCGGTGGCGGTGGTCGCCGCCGACCACCCGGAGACGGCCCGGCGCGCCATGGAGCGCATCCGGGTGGACTACGCGGTGCTGGAGCCGGTCACCGACTCCCGGCGCGCGGCGATGGACCCGGACTGCCCGCCGGTGCACGAGGCGGGGTCGCTGCCCGAGCACCCCGAGTTCAACCAGCGCGGCAACCGGCTGCGCCACCAGCCGATCCGCACGGGCGCGTTCGCCGAGGCCGCCGGGTCGGCCGCCCGCGAGGGCGCGGTGCTGGAGAGGCTGCGGTCGGAGGCCGCCGTGGTGGTGTCCTCCGAGTACGAGGTGGGCATGCAGGACCAGGCCTTCCTGGGCCCGGAGTCGGGGATGGCCGTTCCGGCGGAGGACGGCGGGGTGGACCTGTACGTGGCCACCCAGTGGCTGCACGTGGACCAGCGCCAGATCGCCCCCGCCCTGGGGCTGCCGCAGGACAAGGTGCGGCTGACCCTGGCGGGCGTGGGCGGTGCGTTCGGCGCGCGCGAGGACCTGTCCATGCAGATCCACGCCTGCCTGCTGGCGCTGCGCACCGGCAGGCCGGTCAAGTTCGTGTACAACCGCGAGGAGTCCTTCTACGGGCACGTGCACCGGCACCCGGCGAAGATGCGCTACGAGCACGGCGCCTCGTCCGACGGCAGGCTGCTGTACGCCACGGCCGAGGTGGTCGTGGACGGCGGCGCGTACGCGTCGGCGACCCCAGCGGTGGTGGGTGTGGCGTCCTCTCTGGGCATCGGCCCCTACGAGGTGCCCAACGTGCTGGTCGACGCCTACGGCGTGTACACGAACAACCCGCCCTGCGGAGCGATGCGGGGGTTCGGCGCGGTGCAGGCGTGCTTCGCCTACGAGTCGCAGATGGACAGGCTCGCGGCCGAGCTGGGGATGCACCCGGTGGACCTGCGGATCAAGAACGCGCTGTCGCAGGGCTCGCGGATCATCACGGGCCAGGAGATCGACATGCCGCTGCCCATGGCGGAGATGCTGCAGCGCTGCCGCGACCTGCCGATGCCGCCCGAGCGCGGGGCGCTGCCCGACCCCGGCGACCTGCGCACCCTGCCCGGCGGGGTGGCGGGGACCACCCGCGGCGAGGGCGTGGTGCGCGGCGTCGGCTACGGCGTGGGGCTGAAGAACCTGTGCTTCTCCGAGGGCTTCGACGACTACTCCACCGCCCGGGTGCGGCTGGAGGTCGTGTCGGGCGAGCCCGTGGTGATGGTGCACACCGCCGCGGCCGAGGTCGGCCAGGGGCTGGTGACGGTCAAGGGGCAGATCGCCCGGACCGAGCTGGGCGTGGAGAAGGTCGTCATCCACCCCTCCGACACCCAGGTGGGCTCGGCGGGCTCCTCCTCCGCCTCGCGCCAGACGTACATGACGGGCGGCGCCGTCAGGACGGCGTGCGCGTCGGTGCGCGCCGCCGTGTTCGCCCTGGCCCGCGAGCGCGGGCTGGTGCCCGGCGACCTGCCCGACACCGACCTGGCCCTGGTCGGCGGCAAGGTGGTGTCGGCGACGGCCGGGGCGCTGGTGTCGCTGGCGGACCTGCTGGGCGAGGCGGCGCAGGGCGGTGTCGTGGTCGAGGAGACCCGTGAGTTCCACCACCGGCCCACCGAGATGCTCGACCCGCTGCTGGGCCAGGGCGCCTCGCACACCCAGTTCGGGATGTGCGTCCACCGCGCCGTGGTGGACGTGGACGTGGACCTCGGCCTGGTGAAGGTGGTGGCCCTGGACGCGGTGCAGGACGTCGGCAAGGTGATGCACCCGCAGCAGCTGGCCGGGCAGATCCAGGGCGGGTCCGCCCAGGGCCTGGGACTGGCGCTGATGGAGGAGATCCTGGTGGAGGACGGCGTGATCCGCAATCCGTCGTTCACCGACTACCTGATCCCGACGATCCTGGACACGCCCCCGATGCGGATCGAGGTCCTGGAGCATCCGGACCCGCACGCGCCGTACGGGCTGCGGGGCGCCGGCGAGCCGCCGACGCTGTCGTCGACCCCGGCGGTCGTCGCCGCGGTGCGCGCGGCGACGGGGCGTCCGCTGACGCACGCACCGGTGCGGCCGGAGGACATCGTGGGCATCGACCTGTAGCCCGCCGGGGCGCGGTGGGCGGGGAGTCCCGCCGCGCCCCGCGGATCCCCTGCTCCCGCTCCCCCGGTCCGTGGGCCCCGCCGCGCGGGTGCCGCGGCCGGTCGCCGTCCGGGACTGTACCGTCCCGGCGCCGACACCCAGGTGACTACGCAGAGCAGCGCCCCCCTCACCTATGGTGGCTCCATGCCGCCCCGTTTCCCTCCAGGAGGGGACATGACCCGAAGTGAGCGCGCCCGTAGGCGCGAACAGCCCGCGTCCGCCACAGGTCGATCCTGGCTCGACCGCTTCTTCTTCATCGGTGAGCGCGGCTCCGGCATCGCCCGCGAGGTCCGGGGCGGTCTCACCACGTTCATGGCGATGGCCTACATCATCGTCCTGAACCCGATCGTCCTGAGCGGCGTCGCCGACGTGAACGGGGACACCCTGTCGGCCGCACAGCTGACCACCATGACGGCCCTGGCCGCGGGCCTGGTCACGATCATGATGGGGGTGGTCGGCCGCGCGCCGATCGCCTGTGCCGCCGCCCTCGGGGTGATGGCGGTCGTCGCCTACCAGGCCGCCCCCGTCATGTCCTGGCCCGAGGCGATGGGCCTGGTCGTGTGGCAGGGCGTCGCCATCGTCGCGATGGTCGTCACCGGTGTCCGCACCGCCGTGATGAACGCGCTGCCGCACGACCTCAAGCTCGCGATCGGCGTGGGCATCGGCCTGTTCGTGTCGCTGATCGGCCTGGCCAACGCCGGGTTCGTCAGCAAGGGCGACGGTGACGGCCTGCTCCAGATCGGCGCCTCCGGCGACGGCGGGCACCTCCTGGGCTGGCCCCTGCTGGTGTTCGTGTGCGGACTGGTGCTGGCCGGCGCGCTCCTGGCGCGCGGGGTCCCCGGCGCCATCTTCTACGGCATCGTCGGCGCCACGGTGATGGCCGTCGCGGTGCACTACGCCCTGGGCCTGACCCCGGAGGACTGGGGCGGCGGCGCGCCCCGGCTGCCCGCGAGCCCGGTCGCCGTGCCCGACTTCGGGCTCCTGTTCCAGGTGGACATGTTCGGGGCCTGGACCACGGCGGGGCCCACGGCCGCGGGGGTCATCCTGTTCACCCTCGTCCTGGCCGGGTTCTTCGACGCCGTCGGCACCATCCTGGCCATCGGCGCCAAGGCGAACATCGCCGACTCGGCCGGGAACATGCCCCGGGTCAACCAGATCCTGGCCACGGACGGGACCGGGGCCGTGGTCGGCGGCCTGACCAGCTCGTCGGCGACCCTGGTGTTCGTGGAGTCCACGGCGGGGGTGGGCGAGGGCGCCCGGACCGGGCTGGCCAGCGTGGTCACGGGCCTGCTCTTCCTCACCGCCATCGTGTTCGCCCCGGTGTTCGCGATCGTCCCGGCCCAGGCGGCATCGGTGGCGATGGTGCTGGTGGGGGCCCTGATGATGACGCAGGTCCGCGGTATCGCCTGGGACGACATGTCCGTCGCGATCCCGGCGTTCCTGACGATCGCGGTCATGCCGTTCGCCTACGACATCGCGAGCGGTATCGGCATCGGGATCATCGCCTCCACGGTCCTGAGGTCGGCGCAGGGCCGGTTCCGCGAGGTGGGCTGGCTGATGTGGCTGCTCAGCGCCGTGTTCGTGTTCCACTTCTCGATGCACGCCCTGGGGCTCTGACCCGGCACGCCCCCGCGGGGCCGGTCCGCGCCGCGGCGCGGACCGGCCCCGCCGTCGTGGGGGCGCGGGCGCCGCCGGCACGCGGAGGGCCGGCGCCCCCCTGAGCGGACCGGGGAACGCTGACCTGCGCCCCGGCGGAAGCGTCCGCGGCCGGTGTCCGAAGGGCGTTGACAGCCCGGCGGAGCCACCCTAAGTTGACATTGACAACTTTAATGCGCACCAGGGACGGACACCCATGGACGACGTCACGGTCAACGGCGCACGGCATCCCGCACCCGTCGACCCCGAGACCAGCACCGCCGAGCACGTGCGCGACCGCCTCGGCCTCACCGGCACCAAGATCGCCTGCGGCGGCGGAGTGTGCGGCGCCTGCACGATCCTCGTCGACGGCTCCCCCACCGTCTCCTGCCTCCTGCCCTCCGACCGCCTGGCGGGCCGCACCGTCACGACGGTCGAGGGCCTCGGCGGCACCCACCCCGTCCAGTACGCCTTCGCGGCGCACGACGCGCTCCAGTGCGGATACTGCACCCCGGGGTTCGTCGTCTCCGCCTCGGTCTTCGTCGACGCATGGCGTGCGGACCACGGCGACACCCGGCCCGACCGCGACACCATCGCCGACGCGCTGTCCGGCCACCTGTGCCGCTGCGGCGCCTACGAGGGGATCTTCGCCGCCGTCGCCGCCGCCTGCGCCGGGGAGTTCGACTCCCGTCCGGACCGGGATCCCCCCCGCCGCGACGCCGTCGACAAGGTGACCGGCCGGGCGCGGTTCAGCGCCGACCTGGCTCCGCACGGCCACTGGGAGGGGGTGATCGTCCGCTCGACCCACGCACACGCCCGCGTGCGCGCCGTCGACCCGGGCGCCGCGCGCGCCGGGGACGCCCCGGAGGACACCGCCGCACCCCCCGGAACCGCACCCGTGTTCACCGACCTGCTCGGGGAGGACCGCACCGTCCGCTACGTCGGCCAGCCGATCGCCGCCGTCGCCGCGCCGACCTCCGCCGGCGCCCGGGCTGCCGCGGCCGCCGTCCGGGTCGACTACGACCCGCTCCCTGCCGTGCTCGACGCCGAGGCCGCCCGGGCGCCCGGGGCCCCGGTCCTCTACCCGACCCGGGCCGAGCGGGCCGCCGCCCCCAGCTACGGCGAGGCCCCGACCCCTCCGGCCCGGTGGGAGGGCAACCTGCGCGGTCCCGGCACCCTGAGCTGGCGCGGTCCCACCGCCGTGCGCAGGCTGCGCCGGGCCGCGCGGGCAGGCGACCCGCTCCTGGTCTCCGGGGAGTTCACGACCGCCTCGCAGGCGCACAACCCCCTGGAACCGCACGTGTGCGTCGCCTCCTGGGAGCCGGGGGGCGACCTGTACCTGCGCGTGTCCACACAGGCCGTGGCCAAGACCGCGGAACGCGCCGCGAAGCACTGGGACCTGCCCCTGGACCGGGTGCACGTCGTCAGCGAGTACGTCGGCGGCGGCTTCGGCGCCAAGAACGCCCTCTCCGCCGACATCGTGGCGTCGGTGGAGCTGGCCAGGGCCGCCCGCGCGCCGGTACGGGTCGCGTTCGACCGCGCGGAGGAGCTGACCGACGCCGGGCACCGGCCCGCGGCCCGCACCCGGGTGGCGCTGCTCGCCGACCGGAACGGGGACCTGGCCGCGATGAGCGTGGACTCCCGGGGCGAGGGAGGGGTGTCGGTCGGCTCCTCCGCCGCTGCGCTCGCCTTCATGATGTACGGCCGCTCGCCCCGGCGGGTCCGCGACTTCGACGTGGTCACCAACCTGCCCCCCGGCATGCCCATGCGCGGCCCGGGCGGGCCGCCCATGGCGTGGGCGCTGGAGCAGGCCGTCGACATGATGGCGCACCGGCTGGGTGAGGACCCGCTGGCGCTGCGCGCCCGCTGGGACGGCAACCCCAAGCGGCGCGCCCTGTACGCGCGGGCCGCGGGACTGGACCTGTGGCGGGACCGGCCGCGCGGCCCCCGCTCCGGCCGCTTCCGGCGCGGAGTGGGGGTGGCCGCCGCGAGCTGGCTCTACCTCCTCGGGCCGCAGGCCAGGGTCGAGCTCTCGGTGGAGGACGGCTCGGTGGTGGTCCGGTCGTCCACCCAGGACATCGGCACCGGGATCCGCACGGTGCTCGCCGGGGCCGTCGCCGACAGGCTGGGCGTGCCCGCCTCGGACCTGCGGGTGGAGATCGGGCGCAGCGGGCCGGTGCACGGCACCGGGTCGTACGGTTCGCGCACCACCACGTCGATGGGGCCCGCCGCGGTGCAGGCCGCCGACCGGCTGCGCGACGCCCTGCGGGAGCGCTCGCCCTCGGTCCCCGCCGTCGGCCCGGTCCCCGAGCACGCGTTCAAGGAGGCCCTCACCGCGGCCGAGGGCGTGCGCGTGGAGGGCGGGCGCGGCCTGGACCGCTGGGGCCAGCTCTCCCCGAACATGGCCGACGACCTGGCCCTGGGCCGGGGCCTCAGCGGCGCGGTGCACGTGATGGAGGTGGAGGTGGACACCCTGCTGGGCCGGGTGCAGCCCACCCGCTGCTGGGCCGGGATCGCCGCCGGCCGCGTCTACGCCGAGCGGCTGGCCCGCAACCAGTGCGAGGGCGCGGTCGTCCAGGGGGTCGGGTACGCGCTGTTCGAGGAGCGGCGCCACGACCCCGCCACGGGGGTGACGCTCACCGACAACATGGAGGACTACCGGATCCCGGGGCCGGGGGACGTGCCCGAGACCGAGGTGTACTTCCACGAGGAGGGGTTCGGGCACGTCCCCGGCGGCGGGATCGGCCTGGGAGAGGTGTCGGTCGTGGGCGTCGCCGCAGCCCTGGCCAACGCCGTGCACGACGCCACCGGCTGGCGGCCGCACGAGCTGCCCGTCCGTCCGGACCGACTGATCGAAGGACTGCGATGATCACCGTCACACGACCCGCGACCCTGGACGAGGCGCTGTCCGGACTGGACGGCACGGGCGCGCTCCCGCGCGCCGGGGGGACCGACCTGACCGCCTGCCTGGGCTCGGGGGTCATCGGCTCCGCGCCGGTGGTCGACCTGTCCGGCGTCGGCGAGCTGCGCGGGGTGGACTGGCTCCCCGACGGATCGGCCCGGGTGGGCGCCCTGACCGGCGTCGGCGAACTGGCCGGGGACCCGGGGCTGGCCGACGCCTACCCGGCGCTGGCCGCCGTGGCGCGGGTCCTGGCCACCCCGCAGGTACGCGACGCGGCGACCCTGGGCGGGAACCTGTTGCAGCGCAACCGCTGCTGGTACCTGCGCAACCCGGCCTTCGACTGCTTCCAGACGGGCGGTGACTCCTGCCCCGCCCGTTCGGGCGACCACCTGTACGGGGTGGTCGTGGACCAGGGGCCGTGCGTGGCCCCGCACCCCTCGTCGCTGGCGGTCGCCCTGCTGGCGCACGACGCGACGGTGCTGGTCGCGGGGGCCGGCCCCGCGCAGCCGGAGGAGAGGCCGGTGGCCGACCTGTACGACGGGGCGGACCCCGCCCGGGACCACGTGCTGGCGCCGGGCCGGGTGCTGGTGTCGGTCTCCCTGCCGGTTCCGGTGCGGGGCGAGCGCTCCTCCCACAGGCGGGCGACGGGCCGCTCCCGCTCGGAGTGGCCGCTGGTGGAGGCGGTGGCGCGGCTGGACTGCGGCGTGGACGGCGCCGGACCGGTGACCCGGGCGGCCGTGGCCGTGGGCGGGGTGGCACGCACCCCGCTGAGGCTGCCCGGCGTGGAGGCCGCCCTGGTCGGCGCCCTTCCGGGGCGCGCGCCGGGCCCGGAGGCGGAGGACGCCCTGGCGGACCTGGCCTCGCTGTGCTCCCCGCTCCCCTCCACCGGGTACAAGGTGGACCTGCTCCGTGCCACCGTGCGCGACGTGCTCGAACGGGCGCTGGGGGTCCCCCGGTCCTGAGGCGCGGGGGACCCCGCCGGGCGCGGGACGGCGTGACGGCGCCGGTCCGCGCCCACGGGCCCCGGACCGGCGGCCCGGGTGCGGGACGGAGGCCGTGCCGCCCGGCGGCCGCACACGCGAAACGCCCGGCCGGGGTGTGCCTCGGCCGGGCGTTCGGGCACGCTGTTCCGAGCGGGTCGGCGGGTTCCGGCGCCGCAGGGGCGCCCCGCGTCCGCCGGGCGGCTCCGGTCAGTGCCGCAGCAGCGCCCGGTGGGCGAGTTCGCGGCACACGACCGCGAAGTCCAGCCCGGCGGCGGCCGCCGCCATCGGGAACGTGGAGGTCTCGGTCAGCCCCGGGGCGACGTTGGTCTCCAGGAAGGTGGCCCGGCCGTCCGCCCCCACGATGAGGTCGGTGCGGGAGAAGTCCCGCAGCCCCAGGACGCGGTGCGCGGTCAGCGCCACCTCCGCGGCCGCGGCCAGGGCGTCCGCGTCCAGGCGGGCCGGGCAGAAGAACTCCGTGCGGCCGGCGGTGTAGCGGGCGGCGTAGTCGTAGACCCCGCCGTCCGGCACGATCTCCACCGGCGGCAGGGCCACCGGGCCGTCGCCCGTGTCCAGGACCCCCACGGCGAGCTCGGTGCCCTGGACCTGTTCCTCGACCAGGGCCGAGTCGCTGTAGGCGAAGCAGGAGACCAGGGCGGTGGACAGGTCCTGCACCGAGGTCACCGGGGCGGCGCCGAAGGCCGACCCGCCCCTGTCCGGCTTGACGAACAGCGGCAGGCCCAGGCGCTCGGCCAGCCGGTCGAGCAGGGCCGGTGCCCCCAGGTCGTGGAACGCCGACTTGGGCAGCGCCGCGCCGCGCGGCACCCGCACGCCCTGTTCGGCGAGCAGGGCCTTGGCCGCGGGCTTGGAGTAGGCCAGGCGGCAGGCGGAGGGCCGGGCGCCCACGTAGGGCACGCCGACCAGTTCCAGGACCTCCCGGATGGCGCCGTCCTCGCCGGCGGACCCGTGCAGGACGGGGAAGACGACCTGCGGCGGGTCGTCGGAGAGCCGGTCGAGCAGGGTGGAGTCGACGTCGGCGACCTGGACCTCCACGTCCAGTCGGCGGAGCGCCTCGGCGACGCTGCGCCCGGAGTGGACGCTCACCTCGTGTTCGGGGGACAGGCCCCCGGCGAGAACGAGGACCCGGTCAAGGTCGGCCACGGCGCCAACCTCCTTCTGTGCTGCGGTCATGGTGCTTGGTGCCTTGCTCGGGGGTGTCAGGGCAGGTCGGGGGCCGGCGACTGGTGGCCCTCGGTGCTCGGGGCCAGGGTGGTGCCGAACGTATCACGCAGGTCGACCTCCCCCTCGATGGCGCCGACGAGGCGTCGCACGCCCTCCCGGATCTGCTCGGGCGTGGGGTAGCAGAAGCTGAGGCGCATGCTGTCGCGCCCTCGGCCGTCGGCGTAGAAGCCGGTGCCGGGGACGTAGGCGACCCGCTCGGTGACGGCGCGGGGCAGCATCGCCTTGGCGTCGATGCCCTCGGGCAGGGTGGCCCACACGAAGAACCCGCCCTCGGGCCTGGTCCAGGTGCACCCGGCGGGCATCATCGCGGTCAGCGCGTTGAGCATCGCGTCGCGGCGCTCGCCGTACATGGAGTTGAACGCCTTGATCTGCTCACGCCACGGGAAGGTGTTGAGGTAGCGGCGCACGACCAGCTGGTTGAACGTCGAGTGGCTGAGCATCGCCGACTCCGCGGCCAGGACGAGCTTGGCGCGCACGGCGGCGGGCGCGAGCGCCCAGCCGATGCGCAGTCCCGGGGAGAAGGTCTTGGAGAGCGATCCGAGGTAGACGACGTTGCCCTCGCTCTGCGAGTACAGGGTGGGCTCGGGCTCGCCGTCGTAGCGGAGGAGGCCGTAGGGGTTGTCCTCGACGATGAGCACGTCGTGGCGCTCGCAGGCCGCGACCACCTGGGCGCGCCGCTCGGCGCTCATGGTGATCCCGGCCGGGTTCTGGAAGTTGGGGACGGTGTAGAAGAACTTGACCGGGCGGCCGTCCAGCTCGGCCCGGACGAGCGCCTCCTCCAGGTCGGAGGGGATGACGCCCTGGTCGTCCATCGCCACGTGGCGGATGTCGGCCTGGAAGGCGGCGAAGGTGTTGATCGCGGTGACGTAGGTGGGGGCCTCGGTGAGGACGATGTCGCCCGGGTCGACGAACACGCGGGTGAGGAGGTCGAGGGCCTGCTGGGAGCCGACGGTGACGATGACGTTCTCGGGGCTGGCGGTGACGCCCTCCAGTGCCATGTACTCGCAGAGCTGCTCGCGCAGGACGGGGTCGCCCTGGGCCGAGCCGTACTGGAGTGCGGCCGTGCCCTCCTCGGAGACGACGTCCTTGACGAGCTCTCCGATCTGGTCGAGGGGGAGGGCGGCGACGTTGGGCATGCCCCCGGCGAGGGAGACCACCTCCGGCCTGGAGGCCACCGCGAAGAGTGCCCTGACCTCCGATGCGACCATTCCCTGTGCTCGACGTGCGTAGCGGCCGACGTGGGGGTCGATGCGCGAGCCCTGTTGCGCGGGCTGCTGCTCTCGGTGGTCAGCGGACACGGTCCACCTCCGAAGGAAGGACGGTCTGAGGGGCCGGCAGGGTGTCGGCCGGGACCCGGGTGCGGTCTTCCGGTACGACGCCCGTCGTGCCCCCATGGTTCACACGGTGCCCCTGTGGCGGCTGGGCCGCGGGGGTCTGGTGAGACGGTCGGGTCGGTCGAGCCGTGGGTGAACACGGTTCGGTAAATGTGCTGAGTGTAGCCCAGCCCACGGCCCCGGGTCCGGGGGGAAGGGCCTTCCGTGCTGTTCGCCACACCGACCACCCCCGTCCCCTTCATCCCGAATCGTCCTCATCGTGGCTACCCATCCCCCGCGGTCGACTCACAGGGGGATGACGAGAATATGAGGAACTGTTCACGCTTCCCCCCCGAGTCGGACATAGAACCCATCCTTCCCATCAGCGACATTGGGCGCATGGGGCACGCGTGTCCGCGGGGCCGCCGCCCGGCCCGACATTCCAGGGGGAAGCCATGAGAGTCCGCTCGACCACCGTCCTCGTCCCGCTGGCCGTCCTCGTCCTGGGCGGGGTGCTCGCCACGTCCTGCTCCCCCGGCGGGGCGCACGACGCGGAGGCCGACGCGGCACGGGTCGAACTGGAGCAGGCGGCCGACGCCCTGTCCGCGACGGCACTGCGACCGGGAGCCGAGCGCGCCTTCGCCCGCGAGGGACACCCGGTCCCGGGGGGCCTGCGCTGCGGCAGCCGCCCGCAGGAAGACCCGGCCGCCTCCCCTGCCGCCTCCGTGGCCCCGGGCCCGAACCGGACCGCCGGCACGGAGGGGTACGAGGCGTCCGCCTCCCCCGATCCCCGCGGCGGCCGGCTGGAGGTCCACTGCACCGGCGAGACCGAGGACGGCGCGCGGGCGGTGTTCGAGGGACGCCTCCTGCGCGGGGCTCTGGCCGAGCGGGAGGCGGGCGACGACAGCCTTCCCGGGAGCTTCACCGGGAGCGTCGACGGCGAGCAGGTCTTCACCATGGACTGCTTCCAGTGCTCCCCCGCGGCCGAGGACGCCGGGGAACGGGAGCCCGGAGACGAGGACGCCGGGACGGAGAAGGCGGAGAACGTCGAGGAGGCCCTGGACTAGGGCTCAGGCGCGCCCGCGCCCCGTGGTGCGCGGCGGGACGTCCCGGAGGAGACCACCTCGGGAGACGTCCCGCCGCGTCGCGCGGCGGCCTCGGGCTCTCCCCCGATACCCCGAACGACCGCCTGGGCCCCGCGGCACGTACGTCCCTCCCCGTGGCCCCCCTCAAGGCCCGAAGGTCGTGAACGCGCCGACGGACCGGTCTCCGGTCGCCGTGCCCTCTCCGGCCCGGCGACCGCCCCGGCCGGGGCCGCGCAAGCACAGTCCACCGCACCCGGGAACGGGGCGCAACGGTTGCACTAGGTTGCGAGAAGACTGCGCAGAGCGACAGAGCGGTCGCCCGACCTCAGTGCCTCGCGGAGGTCCCGGATGCCGGGCGCCACCGATCCGGGCAGCAGGTCGGTCGGGGCGGGCGGGGCGACGACCCGTACCAGGACCTCCTCGCTGAACCGGTAGGGGCGGCTCTCGATGATGCCGCCCAGGTGCCGGCGCAGGCGCGACAGCTCGGCCCGCACGGTCACGACGTGGCCGCCCGCGCCGAACACGGCCTGCGACAGCTGTGCGCCCGTACGCCCCTCGCGGTGGCCGGCCAGCAGCAGGAGCAGTTCCGCGTGGCGCGGCGTCAGCCGGTGCGTCCACTCCCCGCTGGCCCCGGCGACCGCCACCGTGGGGGCGGAACGGGTCAGGTCGAGGGTGACCGTGGCCCCGCCGCTCTCCCGCTCCGGCCGGGGGCGCACCAGCCAGCCCCCGGGAAGGGGCTCCAGCGCGCACTCCCCCAGCGCGGGGAGCCAGGCCGTCCCCGTGTCCCGCTGTGTGGGCAGCAGAACCCTGCGGACCGGCTCCATGTGGACGGCGGCGGCCGTCCACCCGGCGTCGTCCACGACCAGGGCGCGCTCGCTCATCCCGGCCAGCAGGGGCGCCGCCACCGAGCGCAGCCGCTCCAGATGCGTGTGGTGGATCCCCTGGAGGTGGGCCTCGGCGAGCTGGGCGACCGCGCTGACCAGCGCCAGCGTCGCGGGGTGGATGGTGGAGACGGGACCGGTCACGTCGATGGCGCCGAGCAGGCGCCCGTCGCGGGGGTCGTGGATCGGGGCGCAGGCACAGGTGAGGGCGTGCAGGCTCCGGACGAAGTGCTCGGCCGAGTAGACCTGGACGGGACGTCCCACGACCAGGGCCGTGCCGATGGCGTTGGTGCCCGTGCTGCCCTCGTTCCAGTAGGCGCCCTCGACCAGCCCCACCCTGTCGCCGACCGACCGCATGCGGTGCGAGCCCTCGCGCCACAGGACCTGCCCGGCGGAGTCGGCGACCAGCATGATGTGATCGGCCTCGTCCGCGACCGAGACCAGGGATCGGCGGATCAGCGGGAGGACCGCCGCGATCGGGGAGGCGTCGCGGTTGCGCTGGAGCTCGTCCACGCGCGCCACCCGCGGGGGCGGCGCGCTGTCGGGGTCGATGCCGAAGCCGCGCATCCTTCCCCAGGAGTCCTCGATCACCGGGCGCAGCGGCGCGGGCGCGGGACGCCCGCTGAGCGAGGCCTCGTGCACCCGTCTGAGCATGAGCGCGTGCTCGCGGGCGTCGGCCCCGGCGGGCAGGGCCGTGTCCAGCGGAGGAAACGACATGTGGCCCCCTGACTTCGGGTTCGCTACGGAGATACCAAGTGTCCAGGCTGAGCCCCGACACGGTGAGGGAACCGGAACACGCGCACGATTCGGAACTGTGACCGGCGCACAACTTCCGCTTTCCCAGCGAAAACCGGGTCCGTACGCCGCACATGGCAGCCGCCGCCCCCGCCGGAACGACGATGTGCGCGACCAGGATCGGGCACCGCGCACCCCGAATCGGAGAATTGGCCGGAAGCGGCCACGCCCGCACGGGCGAGGGCAGGTGGGGGGCCGGTCCGGGCCCGTGCACGTGCGTGCGCGTCGCACACCCGCACGTGCGCTCGGGCCCGAGCGCGGCGGAGGCCGGGAAGGGCGCGGCCCTCGCGCCCGCGGGGTTGCGGGCGGCGCGGGCGGCTACCTCGCCGGTGGGCACGCGGGCCGGAGCGGAGCACGGCGGAGGTCCCGGGAGCGCGGTCAGGGGCCGGGCCGCCACCGGGTGAGCGCGAACCACAGGCGCATGCGCTGCTCGGCGTCGGCCAGGTCCACTCCGAGGTCCCGCTCGATCCTGCCGATCCGGTAGCGGACGCTGTTGCGGTGGGCTCCGAGGTCGGCCGCGGCCCGGTCCCAGTTGCCGTGGCGGGTGAGCCAGGCCCGCAGGGTCGCGCGCAGGAGCTCCGCGGGAGCGGTGTCCTCGGCGAGCGGCCCCAGGACGCCGCGTGCGAGCGCGTCCGCGCCCAGCGGGTCCAGGAGGGCCTCGAAGGGGTCGGCGCCCTCCTCCCACAGCAGCGGGCCCCCGGCCGCGCGGGCGCGGGAGAGGAGGGAGGCCGCCGCGCGGTCGGCGGCGGACAGCTCCCCGGGGGAGACCGGGCCGCTCAGCGCGCCGATCCACCCGTGGAGCAGGAGCAGGTCCAGCCCTTCCCGGTGCGCGGCGTCGCCGCGGTCCGCGAGGACGGCGCGCAGCAGTCCCGGCGGGCCGGGGACGGCGTCCAGAACCCGGGTGTCCAGGGGCAGGCCGGCGGGCGCGGTGTGCCGTCCCCGGTCGGCGGGGAGGGCGTGCAGGACGCGGTAGGCGCCGGTGTGGCCGTCCCCGCCCCCGGTGAGCCCGGCGAGCAGGGGCAGGGCCTCCTCGGCGACCCCTCCGTCCAGCAGCAGCGCGGTGAGGAGGCGGCCCGGGGCGGGCGGGGCGCCCCGGTCGGTGCGCGCGAGGAGGTCGAGCAGTGCGGTCGCGGTGCGCAGGACCGCGCGGTCGGTGATGCCGAGGGGGTCGGGGCGCCCCACCAGGACCACCCCGTGGTCGTCGGGGGGCGTGCCGACGGTGTGCAGGAAGACCTCGTCCGCGCCGTACCGCGCCTTGGCGCTGCGGGGACCGTGCGGGAGGGTGAGCCGGGCGACGAGCCCGTGGAGGTCGGGGTCCAGGTCCCGGGGGGCGCCCGGCGTCGCGTGCCGCCCGCCGGAGGCGGCTGCGGACCCCGTCCGCGCCGGTGCGACCTCCCCGGGCGCGCCCGGGGCCCCGGGCGGGACGCGGGCGAGCAGCGCCCACCCTCCGAGGGCCTCGGCGAGCACCCTCAGGACGCGGTCCACCGGCGCGTCGGCGGTGACGGCCAGGGCCAGGGCCTGGTGCGCCTCCCCGAGGCGGCGCAGGTCGCGCAGCCGCCGCTCCTCCAGCTCCGCGCCGACGGCCTGGCTGACGGCGGCGAACGGGGTGGGGCGGGGGACCGCGACCAGCGGCAGTCCGCGCGCGTGGCACTGCTCGACCAGGCCCGCGGGGACGGTGTCGTGGACGGGGGTGACGCCGAAGCCGACCGCGCTGACCCCGGCTCCGGCCACGGCGTCGACGTAGGCGCGCAGGCCGGCGGCGGTTCGGGGCAGGTTGACCCCCGCCGTGAGCAGGAGTTCGCCGCCGCGCAGGTAGGCGGAGGGGTCCGTCAGCTCGCTGACCACGGCCCAGGCGATCCCGGGGTCGCCCGCCTCGACGACGGTGGCCAGCGCCAGGTCGCGGCGGCCCGTGACCACGCTCAGCGGCACGGTGTGGACGTCGGTGCGTCGGGTCCGGTCTGCCACGGCGTTCCCCTTCTTCCCGCCCCGCGCCGCAGGTTCGGGCGCCGGACGCCTCGTGTCCCCCGTGTTGCGCACAGGGGTGCGCCGACCGCACTTTCTGGATGCTTCGCACATACAAGGAGGCTTGACGGTGCGGTTCGTCCACTGGAGCGTAGTCGAGACGCTGCCTAGTCTGTCCGAAGTCCGTGTGACCTGCGTCAATGCCGCCGCTGTTCACGCCCCCGTACCCCCGCGTCCACATTTGGAGTGCCATGACCGTCGACCTCGCGGTGATCGCCGCCTACCTCCTGGGTATGGTCGCCCTCGGCTGGTGGGGCATGCGCCGCGCCACCAGCAAGTCCGACTACCTGGTCGCCGGACGCCGCCTGGGTCCGCTGATGTACGCGGGCACCATGGCCGCGGTCGTGCTCGGCGGCGCCTCCACCGTCGGCGGCATCGGCCTGGGATACACCTACGGCGTCTCCGGCGCCTGGCTGGTCGTCGCCATCGGCGTCGGCATCCTCGCGCTGCACCTGTTCTTCGCCAAGCGCATCTCGCGGCTGCGGGTCTTCACCGTCTCCGAGATGCTGGACCTGCGCTACGGCGGCAACTCGCGGGTGGTGTCGGGCCTGGTCATGTGGGGTTACACCTTCATGCTGACGGTGCCCTCCACCCTGGCGTTCTCCACCATCTTCAGCGGCCTCTTCGAGCTCCCGCGCGCGGTGGCGATCATCCTGGGCGGCTCCATCGTGGTCCTGTACTCCACGATGGGCGGCATGTGGTCGGTGACCATGACCGACATGGCCCAGTTCGCCATCAAGACCGTCGGGCTCGTCCTCATCCTGACGCCGGTGGCGATCTGGTCGGCGGGCGGCTTCTCCGGGATGCGCGAGTCCCTGGACCCCTCCTACTTCAGTCCCACCGCCATCGGCGGGGAGACGATCCTGACCTACTTCGTCATCTACTCGCTCGGCCTGCTCATCGGCCAGGACATCTGGCAGCGCGTGTTCACCGGCCGCGACGACCGGGTCGCCAGGGTCGGCGGCATCGGCGCGGGTGTCTACTGCCTGGTCTACGGCGTGTGCGGGGCCCTCATCGGCACCGCGGCCGCCGTTCTCTTCCCCGACCTGGCCAACCCCGACGACGCGTTCACCCGGATGGTCGACGCGACCCTGCCCGTGGGCCTCGCCGGCCTGGTGATCGCCGCCGCGCTGTCCGCCGTGATGTCCACCGCCAGCGGCGCCCTCATCGCCTGCTCCACGGTGACGTCCACCGACCTGTGGCCCCAGGTCCGCCGCCTGTTCGGACACGGCGAGGCCTCCCACGGGGGCGGGAACCACGACGAGGTCGCCTCCAACCGCGTCTTCACCCTGGTCCTCGGCGCCGCGACCATCGGCGTCGCCCTGGCCGTCGACGACGTCGTCGCGGCGCTGACCCTGGCCTACAACGTGCTCGTGGGCGGCCTGCTGGTCGCCATCCTGGGCGGCCTGGTGTGGAAGCGCGGCACCCGCGCGGGCGCCCTGGCCTCCATGCTCACCGGGTCGGTGGCCGTCATCGTCACCATGGCCCTGACGGGGATGCTCGCCAACGAGCCGATCTACGTGGGGCTCGGCACCGCCCTGGTGGTGTACGTGGCCGTGAGCCTGCTGACCCCGCCGACGGACCCGGCCGTCCTGGCCGCCTGGCAGAGCCGCCTGCGCGGCGACGACGCACCGGAGGGGGCCGGGGCCGCACCGGCCGCCGTGGACTCCGCGGACGCGCCCGCGCCCGCGCCCCGGGACGACTGACCCGCACCGACCGACCGCACCGACCGCGGCCCCACCGGCCGCACCGACGACGAGAAGGACAGGACCACGCGATGAACGCACCGATCGGACCCACCGACTCCAGCCTCGTACCGCGCTTCGCCGGGCCGGCGACCTTCGCCCGCCTCCCCCGCATCGACCAGGTCGAGAAGGCCGACATCGCCGTGGTCGGCGTCCCCTTCGACACCGGGGTCTCCTACCGCCCCGGCGCCCGCTTCGGCCCCTCCGCCATCCGTGAGGCCAGCCGCCTGCTGCGCCCCTACAACCCGGGCCTGGACGTGTCCCCGTTCGCGCACGCGCAGGTCGTCGACGCCGGGGACATCGCGGTCAACCCGTTCTCCATCGGCGACGCCGTGGAGACCCTGGACGAGGGCGCCTCCCGGTTCGTGCGGGAGGGCACGCGCCTGGTCACCCTGGGCGGCGACCACACCATCGCCCTGCCGCTGCTGCGCTCGCTGCACCGCGTGCACGGGCCGATCGCGATGGTGCACTTCGACGCCCACCTGGACACCTGGGACACCTACTTCGGCGAGCCCTACACCCACGGCACCCCGTTCCGCCGCGCCGTGGAGGAGGGCATCCTCGACACCGAGGCCATCTGCCACGTGGGCACCCGCGGCCCCCTCTACGGCAAGAAGGACCTGGAGGACGACCGCCGGTTCGGGTTCGGCATCGTCACCTCGGCCGACGTGATGCGCAAGGGCGTGGACGAGATCGCCGACGCGCTGCGCCAGCGCGTCGGCAACCGCCCCCTGTACGTGTCGGTGGACATCGACGTGCTCGACCCCGCGCACGCGCCCGGCACCGGCACCCCGGAGGCGGGCGGCCTGACCAGCCGCGAACTGCTGGAGATCCTGCGCGGCCTGGCCACCTGCAACCTGGTGGGAGCGGACGTGGTGGAGGTCGCCCCCGCCTACGACCACGCGCAGATCACCGCCACCGCGGCCTCGCACGTGGCCTACGACCTGGTCAGCGTCCTGGCCCTCCACCACACGACGGGAGCCTGAGCCCATGGGAGCTCCGCGCAACGGCGGGGACCTGGTCACCGAGACGCTCACCGCGCTCGGCGCGCGGGTGGCCTTCGGCATCCCCGGCCAGCACGCGCTGGGGCTGTTCGACGCGCTGCGCCGGGCCCCGGGGCTGAGGTTCGTCTCCAGCCGGGTCGAGAACAACGCCGCCTTCGCCGCCGACGGGCACGCCCGGCTCACCGGCGAGGTGACACCGCTGCTGGTCTCCACCGGGCCCGGGGCGCTGCTCACGCTGGCCTCCCTCCAGGAGTCCCGGGCGTCCAGCGCCCCGGTCCTGGTGATCAGCAGCCAGGTCCCGCGTGCGGGCCTGGGGGGCGGGCGCCACGGGTACCTGCACGAGCTGCCCGAGCAGTCCGCGAGCTTCGCCAACGTCACCAAGACGGCGTTCACGGTGCGGCACGCCTCGCAGATCCCCTCGGCCCTGGCCGCGGCCTGGCGGGCCGCGGCGAGCGCCCCGGCCGGCCCCGTCCTGGTGGAGATCCCGCAGGACGTGCTGCTGGAGCCGACCGTGGTGCCCCCGGTGGAGGACGTGGACCCGGCCCCGGTCCCGCTCACGCCGCGCGCCGAACTGGTGGCCGAGGCGGCCCGCCTGCTGGACGGGGCCCGGCGCCCGAGGATCCTGGCCGGGGGCGGGGTGAGCCGCTCCGGGGGACGGGACGCGCTGGTCGCCCTGGCCGAGGCCCTCCGGGCTCCGGTGGCCACCACCTTCGGGGGCAAGGACGCCTTCCCCTGGGACCACCCCCTCTCCCTCCAGTCGTGGATCGAGGACCGGCACACCACCGACTACCTGGAGGGGGCCGACGTCCTGCTCGTGGTGGGCTCGGGGCTGGGCGAGCTGTCCAGCAACTACCACACGTTCGCGCCCCGGGGCCGCGTGGTCCAGGTCGAGGCCGACCTGGGCAAGCTGGAGTCCAACCACCCCGCGCTCGGCGTGCACGGCGACGCGGCCTCGACCCTCGCCTGCCTCGCGGAGGCGGTGGCCCGCCGCCCCGCCGACCCGGCCGTGGAAGGGGAGGTGGCGTCCGTGAAGGCCGCTGTGGCCGCCCGCCTGGACGCGCAGGACCTGGCAGCGGAGCGCGCCGTGCTGACGGCCGTGCGGGAGGCCCTGCCCGACGGGGCGCCCAGCTTCTGGGACATGACGATGCTGGCCTACTGGGCGTGGTCCGCGTGGGACCCGCGCGGGGCCGGCTCGTACTCCGCGCAGGGGTCGGGGGGCCTGGGGTACGGGTTCCCCGCCGCCCTGGGCGCCGCGGCGGCCGGGCGCGGCCCGGTCCTGGCCGTCTCCGGGGACGGGGGCGCGATGTACTCGGTCGCCGAGCTGGCCACGGCCCGCCAGCACGACCTGGACGTGACGTGGCTGGTCGTGGACGACGGCGGCTACGGCATCCTGCGCGAGTACATGGAGTCGTCGTTCGGGGAGGCCACCCACACCGAGCTGGCCCGACCGGACTTCGTGGCCCTGGCCGGGGCGTTCGGGGTGCCCGCCACCCGGACCTCCCCGGAGCGGCTGCGCGAGGACCTGTCCGCCGCCCTGTCCCGGCCCGGCCCGAACGTGGTCGTGCTGCCCATGGTGCTGGGGCTGTTCGCCCCCACCCACCTGGACGGGTAGGGTCTCCGCCGCCCAGTCCCGGCCCGCCGGGCGGGCCGACCGGACGGCGCGCCGCCGCCGGTCGGCCCGGCTCCCGGCCTCACGACACCACCGCAACCGACGCGAGGACACCATGCGCATCCACGAGTTCGACACACTGCCCGGCTTCGTCGACGGAGAACCCCTGGCGCCCGCGGACGGGCGCGTCCAGGACCTGGTCGACCCCGTGACGGGAGGAGTCGCGGGCAGGTCCGGGGTCTTCGGCCCCGGGGAGGTGGAGGCCGCCATGTCCTCCTCCGCCCGGGCCTTCCGGCTCTGGCGCCGGGGCGGCACCCCCGCCCGCCGACAGGACGCCCTCCTGGCCCTCGCCGACGCCCTGGCGGCCCGGGCCGGGGAGTTCGCCGACGCCGAGTGCCGTGAGACCGGCAAACCCCGCGCGTCCGTGCTCGACGAGGAGATCCCGTTCTGCGTGGACACCCTGCGGTTCTTCGCCGGGGCCGCGCGCCACCTGGAGGGGCGGGCGGCGGCCGAGTACCTGGAGGGGCACACCTCGTGGATCCGCCGCGAGCCCGTGGGCGTGTGCGTGGGCATCACCCCGTGGAACTACCCCCTGATGATGGCGGTGTGGAAGATCGGGCCGGCCCTGGCCGCCGGGAACACCGTGGTGCTCAAGCCCGCCGAGACCACGCCGACCACCACCGTCATGCTCGCCGAGGCCGCCGCGGAGGTCCTGCCCCCGGGCGTGCTCAACGCGGTCGTGGGCGACCGCGACACCGGCCGCCTGCTGGTGGAGCACCCGGCGGCGCGGCTGGTGTCGATCACCGGCTCCACCCGCGCGGGCGTGCAGGTGGCACGGGCGGCCTCCGCCGACCTGAAGCTGCTGCACCTGGAGCTGGGCGGCAACGCCCCGGTCCTGGTCTTCGGCGACGCCGACCCGGCCGGCGCCGCCGCGGGGGTGGTGGCGGGGGCCTTCCTCAACGCGGGCCAGGACTGCACCGCCGCCACCCGGGTCCTGGTGCACGAGGGCGTCCACGACGCGTTCGTCGCCGAACTGACCGCACGGGCTGCCGCGCAGGTCACGGGGCGCCCCTCGGACCAGCCCTCCGACTTCGGCCCGCTCAACAACGCCGACCAGTTCGCCCGGGTCACCGGGCTCCTGGAGCGCCTGCCCGGGCACGCGGTCGTGGAGACCGGCGGGCACCGCGTGGGCGGGGAGGGGTTCTTCCTGGCGCCCACCGTCGTGTCCGGGCTCCGGGCCGACGACGAGATCGTGCGCGAGGAGGTCTTCGGCCCCGTCGTCACCGTCCAGCGGTTCGCCACCGAGGAGGAGGCGGTCGAGCTGGCCAACGGCGTGGAGCAGGGACTGGCCTCGTCCGTGTGGACCGCCGACCACGGGCGCGCCCTGCGCGTCAGCGGTGAGCTGGACTTCGGCGCGGTGTGGATCAACAGCCACGGGGAGCTGGTGTCGGAGATGCCCCACGGCGGGTTCAAGCACTCGGGCTACGGCAAGGACCTGTCGGCGTACAGCCTGGAGGACTACACCCGGGTCAAGCACGTGATGAGCGCGCTGCGCTGACCGCGGGCGGGCGGTCCCGGGCCCGGACGGGACTCGGGGCCCCCTCAGGTCGCGGGGGCCGCGCGCCGGGCCCGCAGGTGCGACCAGGTGAGCTCGGTGACGTGCCCGGCCATGGCGTCGGGGCTCTCCTCCGGGTGGTCCAGGAGCCAGTCGGCGTAGGCGTCGGCCGTGCTGACGGCGATGCGGGCCAGGAGCTGCGCGTCCTTGGCGCCGTGCTCGTCCAGGAGGCCTCCGGTGCAGCTGGTGATGAGGCCGGCGACCTCGTCCATGACCCGGTCCCTCATGCGCGTGGCCTCCGCGGCGAACGGCTCCCCCTGGACGGCGGCGCGCCGGTACAGGACGGTCCAGCTCTCACGGTTCCCGGTCACGAAGGTGAAGAAGGCGTGCATGCCCCGGCGCAGGGGGTCCTCCCCGGAGCGGGACCGGGGGTCGTGGACCGCCTCCCGGATCGCGGCGATGAGCCGCTCGCCCTCCCTGTGCACGCAGGCCGTGAAGATCCCCTCCTTCGAGCCCAGGTAGTGGTACACCGTGGGCTTGGAGGTGCCGGCCGCCTCGGCGATCTCCTCCACCCTGACGGAGTGGTAGTCGCCACGGGAGAACGCCGTCACCGCGGCGTCGATCATCTGCTGTTCCCTGATCCGGCGCGGAAGTCTGCGCTGTGTGGTCTTCACGACCCCAGACTTTATTGCGGCGGGGGCGCGGGTCCAGGGCCGCTCGTCACACGTGTCGCCCGCCCCGCGGGGCGCAGGCGGCCCGCGCATGCGTGACCTGTGGCGACGGGCGGACCGCCGCCGGCCCTCGGTGGTATTTCCCACACCGGTCCGGTGCGGGCGGCCGGGCGCCGCGCGGGTGCGCGGGACCCGGCCGCCTCCCGTCACACCGGGTCGGGCGTGTCGCGCAGTTCCAGGGTGCAGCACTTGGCGCCGCCCCCGGCCTTGCGCAGCTCGTCCATCTCGACCGGGTGGACGGTCCGGCCGAGCTCCCTCAGGCGGTCGGCGAGGGCCGTCGCCTCCGCGGCGACGACGATGTCGTTCCCCGCGCAGACGGCGTTGAGGCCGAGCACCGCCGCGTCCTCCTCCGTGGCCAGCAGCGCGTCCGGGTAGAGCGCGCGCAGCACCTGGCGGCTCCCCTCGGAGAAGGCCCCCGGGTAGTAGGCGACCTCTCGGCCCGAGAGCGCGAACAGCGCGGTGTCCAGGTGGTAGAAGCGCGGGTCGACGAGTTGCAGGGTGACGACGGGGCGGCCGAGGAAGCGCTCGGCCTCCTGGTGCGCGGCGGCCTCGGTACGGAACCCGGTGGCGGCCAGGACCACGTCGTCCAGGGTGACGAAGTCCCCCTCCCCCTCGTTGACGTGCTTGGGCTCACGGGTCTCGGTGTAGCCCGCCTTGCGGAACCAGTCCAGGTAGGCCGGGCCCTCGGGGGTGCGCTCGGCGCTGGCGAAGCGCGCGCCGTAGACCCGGCCGTCCACGACCAGGGCGCCGTTGGCCGCGAAGACCATGTCCGGCAGGCCCTCGACGGGCTCGATCTCGCTGACCCGGTGCCCGAGGCGGAGGTAGAGGTCGCGCAGCCCCTCCCATTGCCGGATCGCCCTTTCCCTGTCCACTCCCGCCGCCGGGTCCATCCAGGGGTTGATGGCGTATTCGATCGCGAAATAGGTCGGCCGACACATCAGGTAGTGCCGCGCTGCCGGTGCCGATGCAGCCGGACGAGCCATGGGACCTCCCGTGAGACGCGCGGAACGCTGTTCAGCCCTCGGTGGTACACGCATTTACCACATCGTGGTTCCCGCACGGATGAAGAGGAGATACCCTCCCCCGGAGTTCCGGCAACAGACGGTTTTTCAGAATTGCCCCCGGACCCCCGCGCCTCCCCCGACCCCGGTCCGGAACAGGGCGCGGCGCCGACCGGAGGAGGGCGCCGGTCACCGGCGGCGGCCCGCGCCCGCCCGGCCGACCGCCTCCTCCAGTTCGTCCCTGCTCATCCTCGAGCGGCCCGGGACCTCCAGCTCCGAGGCCTGCCGGAGGAGTTCGCGCTTGGTCCGGCGTCCCTCGGCGGCGCCCCTCGCCTCGGCGCGGACGGTGGCGGGCCTGCGCGGCACGGGGGCGCGTCCCCGCTTGTGCGGGCGGTTGGGCAGGCTCTGCCGGAGCGCCTCGCCGATCGCGCCGACCTCCCCTCCCCCCTCCGAGCGGTCGGGGCGGTGGGAGAACGTGCTCCCCCGGGCCTTGGCCCGCACCAGTTCGGTGAGCCGCCTGCCGTAGCTGTCCTCGTAGTCCCCGGGGTCCCACTCCACGGACAGGGCCCTGACGAGCTCCTGGGCCAGTTCCAGCTCGCCCTTGCCGGGCTCGGCGCCCGTGACGGGCGGCATCACGTCGTCCGGGTCGCGGACCTCGTCCGGCCACCACAGGGTCGAGGCCGCCAGCACCCCCCGGTGCGGTTGGACCAGGACCGGGTACTCGCGCTCCCGCAGGACGACGGTGGCCGCGCCCATCCGGCGCGTCCGGTCCAGGGCCGCGTGGAGGAGGCGGTAGGCCTCGGTGTCGGCGGGTCCCCGGGGGGACACGTAGTAGGTGGACGCGTACCAGAGCGGGTCGACGGCCCCCTCCGGCAGGAAGCCGTGCATCTCCATGGTGCGCGAGCCCGCCGGCAGGATGTCCTCCAGCTCCTCGGGTTCGAGGACCACGTACTCGTCCTCGAGCCCGGTGCGCGCCCCGCGCACGACCTCCTCGGGGGCGACCTCCTCCCCCGTGCGCTCGTTGACGCGCACGTAGCGGATGCGGTCCGCGGTGCCCCGCTGGAACTGGTGCAGCACGGGACCCCTGCGTTCCCGGGCGCTGTAGAGGCGAACGCCGATCGGCACCCGACCGAACATCAGGGTTCCCACCCAAACCGGATTGACCATGATCCCTCCCTCTGCCTCCCATCATCACTCCCACCGGGCAGGACTCCGCCCACGGAGGGCAAAGGAGAGGTCAGGTCCACCGGACGGCGGCCGTCCCGGGCGACCGCGGCCCCGCGGCGCGCCGGGGCGGGAGGGAGCGCCCCGAAGGTCGGACCGACCGGTCGGTATTGCTACTGTCACGGCAATCCCCGATTGGAGTTGCTCCCATGAGTACGACCGTCAAGGCCGCCGTCTTCTCCGAGCAGGGCGCGCCCCCCGAGATCCGCGACCTGGTCCTGCCCGACCCCGGCCCCGGGCAGGTCCGGGTGCGCATCGCCGCGGCCGGCGTGTGCCACTCCGACCTCTCCCTGTCCAACGGGACCCTGGCGCAGAAGTGGCCCGCGGTGCTCGGCCACGAGGGCGCGGGGACCGTCGAGGCCGTGGGCGAGGGCGTCACCGGCGTGGTGCCCGGCCAGTACGTCATCCTCAACTGGGCCCCGGCCTGCCGGGAGTGCTGGTTCTGCCTCCAGGGCGAGCCCCACCTGTGCGAGCACGCCCTCGACGGCGCGGCCCGACCGTACGCCGAACTGGCCGACGGCACCCCCGTCCACCCGGGCCTGGGCTGCGGGGCCTTCGCCGAGGCCACCGTCGTCCCCGCCCGCGCCGTCGTGCCCCTGCCCGACGGGATCGACCCCTCCGTCGCCGCCGTGCTGGGCTGCGCGGTGCTCACCGGCTGGGGCGCCGTCAACAACTCCGCGGCCGTGCGCGCGGGGCAGACGGCCGTGGTGCTCGGCCTGGGCGGGGTCGGGCTCTCGGTGGTGCAGGCCGCCCGCCTCGCCGGCGCCGACCAGGTGATCGCCGTGGACGTGTCCCCCGACAAGGAGGAGCTGGCCCGGTCCCTGGGGGCGACCGACTTCCTGATCGCCGACGAGACGCTGACCCGGTCCGTGCGCGGGCTGACCGGGCGCCGGGGGACGGACCACGCGTTCGAGGTGGTCGGCTCCGCCCGGGTGGTGCGCTCGGCGTGGGACGCCACCCGGCGCGGCGGGACGGTCACGGTGGTGGGCGTGGGGGCACTCGACGACGAGGTCTCGTTCAACGCCCTGGAGCTCTTCCACCAGGGACGCACCCTGCGCGGGTGCGTCTACGGCTCCAGCGACCCCGAGCGCGACATCCCGGTGATCGCCGCGCACGTGCGCTCCGGCGGACTGAAGCTCGCCGCGATGGTCACCGACGAGATCTCCCTGGAGGGGCTGCCGGAGGCCTTCGAGCGCATGCGCCGGGGCCTGGGCGGGCGGTCCCTCGTGCGTTTCGGCGCCTGAACCCGCGGTCGGCGCCGCTCCTCCCCACGACACGGCGCCGGCCGCGGAACACCCGCCTCGTTTGTCACGGTGTGACAAATGATGTGGCACAGGACACACGACACCCTTGTCGGCGGGGGCACGGCGCGGCACAGTCGTCACCATCGCGCACGCCGTGCCCTCCGGGCGCGGACCACCCGAGGGGAAGGAACCAGATGAGCAGCGGAGCCGACCGAGCCGACGCGATCGTCGTCGGAGCCGGGCTGGCGGGGCTGGTCGCGGCCGCCGAGCTGGCCGACGCGGGAAAGAGGGTGGTCCTGCTCGACCAGGAGCCCGAGCAGTCCCTCGGCGGCCAGGCGTTCTGGTCGTTCGGCGGCCTCTTCCTCGTGGACTCCCCCGAGCAGCGGCGCATGGGCGTCAGGGACTCCCGCGAACTCGCCCTCCAGGACTGGATGGGCACCGCGGCCTTCGACCGCCCCGAGGACGAGTGGCCGCGCCGGTGGGCCGAGGCCTACGTGGACTTCGCCGCCGGCGAGAAGCGCTCCTGGCTGCACGCCCAGGGGCTGCGGATCTTCCCCGTCGTGGGCTGGGCCGAGCGCGGCGGCCACCTGGCCGGCGGACACGGGAACTCCGTCCCCCGCTTCCACATCACCTGGGGCACCGGTCCCGGCGTGGTCGCGCCCTTCGAGCGCCGGGTGCGCGCGGCGGTCGAACGGGGCCTGGTCACGCTGCGCTTCCGGCACAGGGTGGACGAACTGGTCGTGACCGACGGGACCGTCACCGGGGTGCGCGGCGCCGTCCTGGCCCCCAGCGGCATCTCCCGCGGCCAGGCCAGCAACCGCGACGTGGTCGGCGACTTCGAGATGGCCGCGCAGGCGGTCGTGGTCACCTCCGGGGGGATCGGCGCCAACCACGACCTGGTCAGAAAGAGCTGGCCCGAGCGCCTGGGCTCCCCTCCGAAGCACATGCTGTCGGGCGTGCCGGAGCACGTGGACGGGCGGATGCTCGGCATCACCGAGCGGGCGGGCGGGCGGATCGTCAACCCGGACCGCATGTGGCACTACACCGAGGGCATCCAGAACTGGGACCCCGTCTGGGCCAGGCACGGCATCCGCATCCTGCCGGGTCCGTCGTCCCTGTGGCTGGACGCGACCGGCAAGCGGCTGCCCGCGCCCTGCTTCCCCGGGTTCGACACCCTCGGCACGCTCGACCACATCATGCGGAGCGGCCACGAGTACACGTGGTTCGTGCTCTCCCAGAAGATCATCGAGAAGGAGTTCACCCTGTCGGGCTCGGAGCAGAACCCCGACCTGACCGGCAAGGACCTCAGACTCCTCCTCCAGCGTGTCCTCCCCGGCGCGCCGGGCCCCGTGGAGGCGTTCAAGGAGCGCGGCGCGGACTTCGTCGTCGCCGACAGGCTGCCCGCGCTCATCCGGAAGATGCGGGAGATCGCCGGGGACGGGGTGCTCGACGCCGACACCGTCACCCGCGAGGTGGTGGCCCGCGACCGCGAGATGGCCAACACCTTCACCAAGGACCTCCAGGTCATGAGCATCCACTCGGCCCGCACCTACCGGGGCGACAAGCTGGTGCGGGTGGCCAGGCCGCACCGGATCCTGGACCCGAAGGCCGGCCCCCTGATCGCCGTGCGGCTGCACATCCTCACCCGCAAGTCCCTGGGCGGCCTGCACACCGACCTGGACGCGCGTGTGCTGGGGGCGGACGGCGCCCCGGTGCCGGGCCTGTACGCGGCGGGCGAGGTCGCCGGTTTCGGTGGCGGGGGCGTGCACGGCTACCGGGCCCTGGAGGGGACGTTCCTGGGCGGGTGCCTCTTCTCGGGCCGCATCGCGGGCCGGGCCGCCGCGTCCGCCGTCGGCTAGCGTCGCGCGCCGGGGGGCGGGGCCCCGCCCTCCGATCCGGGTTACGGCCGACCGCCCAAGATGAGAGGGGAGGTCGTTTATTCACGAGTTTCTCGATTCCGGCCCACGGCCGCCTCTCCTCCACAATCCTGGTCCTCATGCATATGAGGAGGCATGATGGCAGTTATGGCTAGCGGCAGGACCGTCCCGAAACCGGGGCCGCTCACAGTGGACGACCTTCAGCACACGCCGGACGACGGACGGCGCTACGAGCTGGTCGACGGGCGGCTTGACGTGGCTCCCGCTCCCTCCAGCCTTCACACGCTGACCACCGGGCGCCTCACCGCCCACCTGAGCTACGCCGCACCCGTGGGAATGCTCGTGATGGACGGCCCGGGCATCACTCTCGACACGGAGCGGACACGGCACCGGATACCCGACGTGGCCGTGATCCGGAGCGAGGACTTCCAGATGCCGTACACGACGAGGCCGCCGGTGTTGGCGATCGAGGTGGTCTCCCCCGAAAGCGTCTTCCGCGACCACCACACCAAGCGGCGCGAGTACGCGGAGTTCGGCATCCCCTCGTACTGGGTCATCACCCCTGACCGGGACAAGGCGAGCATCATCGAACTGCGGCTGGAGGACGGCGAGTACGCAGAGGTCTCGGCCGCGTTCGGGGAGGAGGTCTTCGAGACCAGCGTTCCCTTCCCGGTCCGGGTCGTCCCGCAGTGGATGCTCAGGCTCGACGGCGACTGGCGCGCGCGCATCGGAGGGCCCGAGGAGACCGCCGGGACCACGAAGCCCGCGGCCGGAGACTAGACGCGCACGGCGAACGGCGCCGGGCACCTTCGGGTGCCCGGCGCCGTCGTGGGCGGGGGGTGTCACTCCTCGGTCGGTTCCGGGGACTCCTCGTCCCGGGGCCCCTCCACGGGCGCGTCCTGCTCCGGCGCGGATCTGCGCGGTCTGCCCCGGCGGGGGATGGACCCGGCCTCCTTCGGCATCCGCCCCGCGTCGTCCAGCGCCCGGCGCAGGAGGAACTCGATCTGTGCGTTGGTGCTGCGCAGCTCCTGCCCGGCCCACCGCGCGAGCGCGTCGTGGACGGCGGGGTCGAGCCGCAGCAGCACCTTCTTGCGATCGGGCACGGCCGCCTCCCCCCGTTTTACTGGTACAGGGTCCCGGTGTTGACGACGGGGCTGGCGGGCCGGTCGGAGCACAGCACCACGAGCAGGTTGCTGACCATCGCGGCCTTGCGCTCCTCGTCGAGCTCGACCACGTTCTCCGCCGACAGGCGGGTGAGCGCGCGGTCCACCATGCCGACGGCCCCCTCGACGATCTCCTGACGGGCGGCGATCAGGGCGCTGGCCTGCTGGCGCTGGAGCATGGCCTGGGCGATCTCCGACGCGTAGGCCAGGTGGGTGAACCGGGACTCCACGATCTTGACGCCCGCGGCCTGGACCCGCTCGCCGACCTCCCTGGAGAGTTCCTCGGTGATGAGGTCGGCGCTGCCGCGCAGGGACCGGCTGGTGTCGGCGTCGTAGGAGTCGTAGGGGTAGTAGCCCGCGATGTGGCGGACCGCCGCCTCGGTCTGGATGGACACGAACTCGACGAAGTCGTCCACCTCGAAGGAGGCGCGGGCGGTGTCCTCGACCTGCCAGACGATGACGGCGGCGATCTCGATGGGGCTGCCGGAGGCGTCGTTGACCTTCATGACGGAGGTCTCGTGGTTGCGGATGCGGGTGGAGATCCCCTTGCGGAGTGTGAAGGGGTTGACCCAGCGCAGGCCGTCGGTGCGGACGCTGCCGACGTAGCGGCCGAACAGCTGGACGACCTGGGCCTCGTTGGGAGCGACCATCGTCAGCCCGAACGAGAGCCCCAGTCCGACCAGGCCGACGACGATGCCGACGCCGATCAGGAGGGGCGGCAGTCCGAGTATCGGGAGCAGGGCGGTGCCCACGCCGCCCAGGACCAGCACGAGGCTGATCACGGCGAACAGGATGCCGTCGTGGCTCTTCGCCGTGTGCTCCCTGTACTCGGGCGCCGGCGTGGTGGGCTGGCTGGTTTCGGCCATCGCTTCTTCCGTTCTCTTCAAGGTGATGACTCGAGCATAGCATTGTGATATCACTTTTAATAGCGAACGGCCTCCAGGGCCCCGAAGAGAGGAGACGTGGAAGCGATGACCACAGACGCGCCGCGCCTGCGCCCGCCCCACCACCGCGTGGACCGACGGGCGATCCGGTGGTGGACGACACGGTCGCTGGCCGTGACCGTCGTCCTCACGGCGATCCCCCTGGTCCCCGCGATCATCTGGGAACCGCCGCGCACCTGGTTCCTGCTCGCCACCGCCGTGGTCGGCGGGGTCGGGCTCCTGATCACCGTCCTCATGCCGCAGTGGCGCTACCGCGTCCACCGGTGGGAGGTCACCGACACCGCCGTGTACACGTCCAGCGGATGGATCTGGCAGGAGTGGCGCGTGGCCCCGATGTCGCGCATCCAGACCGTCGACACCGCGCGGGGCCCGCTCCAGCGGATGTTCGGCCTGTCCAGCGTGACCGTGACCACCGCCTCGGCGGCGGGACCGATCGAGATCGCGGGCCTGGACCACGTCCGGGCCACCGAGGTGGCGGAGCAGCTCACCGAGACCACCCAGGCGACCCCGGGAGACGCGACATGAGCACCCCCGACGAGCACAGGCAGCCCCTGGGCGAGGGCGGGCCGGTCCGCCAGGACGGGCCGGAGGGCCTCACGGCCGACGGCTCCCCCCTCCCGCCCCCGACCGGCGGCGCGGACGCCCACGACCCCGTCGGGACGGACGGCCCTGAGGCGGGGAACACCCCCGGCGCGGGCACCGACGCCACCGAGGACGGGGGCTGGCGGCGGCTGCACCCGTTGAGCGTGTGGGCGAGCGCCCTCGTGGCGGGCGCGTTCCTCGTCCCCGGGGCGATCGTCGCCACCGTGGTCCTGGTGATCGCGGGCCAGTCCCTGTGGGCACTCGCCCCCGTCCCCGGCGCACTCGCCTTCCTCGCGCTCATGACGTACCTCGACCTGCTGCGGCTGCGGGCCACCCGCTACCGGGTCACCGTCGAGCGCATGGAGGTGCGGTCCGGGATCATCGCCAAGTCGTACCGCTCCATCCCGCGCGAGCGCGTGCGCAGCGTGGACGTCGCCGCCCCCCTCTACGCCAGGGTCTTCGGCCTGTGCTCGGTGACGGTCGGCACCGGCGAGCAGGTCGGCGCGGGGTCCGAGCAGCTCCAGCTGCTCTACGTCACCGCGGAGCAGGGCGAATGGCTGCGCCGCGAACTCCTCCACCGGGGCGCGCCCCGGACCGCCGGGGCCACCGCCGCCGGGGAGGTCCCGACCCCCGGCGACGACGGGGGGATCGAGGTCGAACTGGCCCGGCTGGACCGGCGCTGGTTCGCCTTCGCCCCCGTGACCACCGCCACGGTGGGCGTGGGCCTCGGTGTCGTCGCCACGCTCCTGGGGGCGAACGCCCAGAGCAACGGCGCCCCGTGGCGGTGGATCTCCGACCGGGCGAACCTGCCCAGCGGCGAGGAGATGGCCTCCTTCGTCGTGGGCCAGATACTGCTCGTGGCGCCCCTGACCCTGCTCGGCCTGCTGGTCTCCGGCCTACTCGTCGTGACGGCCGTGGCGGTGGAGACCTGGTGGGACTACCGGCTCACGCGGGAGGCGGACGGCACCGTGCGCCTGCGCCGAGGCCTGCTCACCAGCGTGTCGCTGTCGGTGGAGGGGCGCCGTCTGAACGGCGTGACCCTGTACGAGCCGTTCCTGCTGAGGTCCGCGGGCGGCGCGGACGTGCGGGCGGTCGCGACCGGCCTGGGCGCGGCCGACGACCAGAAGGCCAGCGCCAAGAGCCGCCTGTCCCCGGCGATGCCCCGGGAGCTGGCTCGGGGGCTGGCCGCCGACCTGATGCGGACGCGGGAATCGCCCCTGGACGTGCCCCTGGCCCCCCACCCGCGGGCGGCGCTGCGCCGCCGGCTCACCCGCGCGGGGTACGCCACGGTGCTGGCCCTGGCGCTGGCAGGGGTCCTGGCCTGGCTCCACACGCTGGCCTCCGAGGCGTGGTGGGAGGCCGCGCACGAGGTCGAGGAGTACATCATGCCCGTTCCGCTGACGGTCCGGGCCGTGGAGTCCGCCCCGAGCTGGGGATGGGCGGTGGTCGCCGTCCTGCTCGGCGCGGCGGCGTTCTGGTACGCGGTCGGCTCCTACCGGGGGCTCGGACACGGGCTGCACCCGCGCTACCTGGTGGTCCGGCGGGGGATGGCGGTGCGCAGGACGGTGACCCTGGAGAGGGCCGCCGTGATCGGCTGGCGGATCACCAGGTCGCCGTTCCAGCGGCGGCTGGGCCTGGCGGACGTGGCGGCGACCACGGCCGCGGGAGAGGGGATGTACGCGGCGGCGGACGTGGGGCTGGGCGAAGGGCTGGCCTGGGCCGACGAGGCGGTGCCCGAACTGCTGGAGCCGTTCCTGGTGCGCGGCGGCGGAGGGCCGGCGGGCGGTCCCGGGGTCCCCGACCCGCGCTGAGGGCCGCGTCCCGGCCCCGGTCCCCCTGGTGCGGGGGCCCGGGGCCGGCGTCGGCTCACGGTCCGCCGGGGACCGTGTCGCCGATCGGGTCGCCGTTGACCCGCAGTCCGCTGGTGTGGGTCAGTGCCATCTCCAGGATCGGGTAGATCTCGAACAGGCGCGCCATGCCGAGTGCGTCGAGCACGCGCGCGGCGATGGGCGCGGGTTCGGCGAGCACCACGTGGCGCCCCTCAGCGGTGAGGGTCCTGAAGACCGACACGAGGGCGCTCACCCCGCTCGCGTCGAAGAAGTCGAGCCCCGACATGTCCACGACCAGGCAGTCGCACCGTGAGGCGTGCGCGGCCTGGAGCAGCCGATCGCGCATGCGGTCGGCGGTGGCGAGGTCCACCTCGCCGTGGACGGGCACGACCGTCACACCTGTACAGCGGAAACGCTCCTGGGCAGAGAACCGGGCATCCATCACCACTCGGGCCACCTCTCACCGGACGTAACCTTTCCACTACGCAACCGCGTACGAGATCGTAGCCTCTACAGAGAACCCCTGGGGGGCTTTCCGTGAGAAAAACCCGCGAAATCTCGCTGATATGGCCACCCGGTCAGGTTGGTGTCACCCTGTCCGAGGTTGCCGGGACACACGGCTGCGGGTCCGCGGCTGCCGGACCTCTCCTCATCCCTCTCGGACACTCCCGAACCCCTGGCCGCGCCGTGCTTTACGGTCGTGAATGCGGTAGAAGCAGTACATGTGACACCCGCAGGTGTCCGCGCCTCCGGGCCGGACCCCCGGGCCGACCTCAGGGACAGCAAGACGAAGGGAGGGAGCGGTGACCGCGTCCGGCCGCCAGGCCGGGGGCACCCACCGCGCACCCGATGACCGAAACCGCCGACACACAGCCCGGCTGGCTCGCCCCCGAGGAACTGGAGAGCGTCCGGGGCCGGATGCCCGTCCTCTACGTCCAGGCGGTACCCGTCCGGGTGGACGAGGCGGGGCAGGTGACCCACATCGGCCTGCTCCTGCGCGCCACCCCGGACGGCAGTTTCCAGCGCTCGGTGGTCTCGGGCCGCGTGCTCTACCACGAGCGGGTGCGCGACGCCCTGCTCCGTCACCTGGAGAAGGACCTGGGCCCGGTGGCCCTGCCGCGCATCCCCGGTTCCCCGCAGCCGTTCACGGTCGCCGAGTACTTTCCCACCCCGGGCGTCACCCCGTTCCACGACGCCCGCCAGCACGCGGTGGCGCTGGCCTACATCGTCCCCGTCTCGGGCGACTGCCAGCCCCGCCAGGACGCGCTGGACCTGGTCTGGTTCACCCCGGAGGAGGCGGCCAGCCCGCAGCTGCGCGAGGAGATGACGGGCGGCCAGGGGGTGCTGCTGCGCCAGGCGCTGGCCTACGTGGGCCACGCGCCCTGAGGCACACCGCGCGGGCCGCGGCGGCCCCGCGCGACCGTCGAGGGGCCGGCGCCGGAGCTTCTCCGGCGCCGGCCCCTTTTCCCGTCCCCGCTCCGTCCCTTATTATGACTGACCAGTCAGTCATAATAAGGAGCGGTCCACCGTGAAGCACACCCGCCCGCCGGCCTCCGGGCCCGCCGCCGTGCGCGGGCCGCGCAGCGGTCCCCTCGCGCGCACCCTGCGCGGTCTCGCCACGGCCCTGGTCGGCCCCGACCCCTCCCCCGGCGAGACCGCGGCCACCCTGGTCTCCGCCGCGGCGGGCGCCGCACTCGCCGTCGGGGCCTGTCTGGCCGCGGGCCTGCCGGCCGCGGCGACCGCGGTCACCGGGGTCGTCGCCCTCGACTTCTTCGGCGGCGCCGCGGCCACCTCGACGGCGGCGGCCAAACGGCGCTACCACGCTCCGGGCCGCGCCTTCCGCCACCACCTGGGGTTCGTGGCCCTCCACGTCCAGCCCTTCGCCCTGGCCCTGTTCGTGCCCGGCTTCGACTGGTGGACCGCCACCGCCCTGTACCTGCTCGCACTGGGGTGCGCGGCGGCCGTGGGCCTGGCCCCGCTCCCCCTGCGCCCGCCCGTCGCGTTCTGCGCCACGGCGACCGGCTCCGCCGCCGCGCTGCTGCTCCTGCCGGTGCCCGACGCCCTGTCCTGGCTGGCCCCGGTCATGCTCGTCAAACTCCTCCTGGGCCATATGCTCCCCGGAGCGGCACGGGGAGCGGCGGAGAGGGGAGCCCATGGCACCGAAGAGGGTCGACCGGGAGGCGAGGCGTGAGGAGATCCTGTCGGCCGCCGTACGCGTGTTCGCGCGCCAGGGGTTCGCCGCCACGAGGATCGAGGACGTCGCCGCCGAGGCCGGTATCGCCAAGGGCAGCGTCTACCTCTCCTTCGGCAGCCGCGACGAACTGCTGGCCGCCGCGTTCGCGCGGTTGGCCGAACGCTCCGCGGGCGTGCTGGCACACGCCTCCGCGCAGGAGGCACCGGCGGTCGAACGGCTCGCCTCGCTCGTGCGGGCGGCCGTGACCATGCTCGCCGACGAACCCGACCTCACGCGTGTGATGGTCGACCTGTGGGCGGCCGGCCGCCACGGCGGGGCAGCCGCCCCCCTCGACATGGCCTCGGTCTACCGCGAGTACCGGGGCGCGGTCGCCGACCTCCTCCGCCGCGCGGCCGCCGAGGGCGACCTGCGCCCCGGTGTCGGCGAACCCGAGGCCACCGTGGTGGTCGGAGCGATCGAGGGCTGCCTCGTCCAGTGGCTGATGGACCCCGGCGTACGGCTGGACGGGCTCGCCGGCACCGTGGTCGAGGTCTGCCTGTCGGGGCTGCGCGCCGGGGACGGGCCGACCGGGCCGTGACCGCCTTCCGGCGGGCCCGGGGGAGGACGCGGGGAGCCCCCGGCGCATAAGCTCGGACCCATGCCCGAACCGCTTGTCCCCGACGCCCTCGCCCTGGCCCGGGAGGCCGCCGGGAGCGGGGCCCGCAGGGCCGTGCTCGGCCTGACCGGCCCTCCCGCCGCGGGGAAGTCGACCCTCGCCCGCCATCTGGTGGCCGAGGTCTGCCGGGCGCTGGGGCCCGGGGCCGCCGGCTACCTGCCCATGGACGGCTTCCACCTGTCCAACGCCCAGCTCGCCCGGCTGGGCAGGCTCGACCGCAAGGGCGCGCCGGACACCTTCGACGCGCACGGGTACGCGGCGCTCGTACGCCGCCTGCTGACCGAGGCGGACCACCCCGTCTACGTCCCCGACTACGACCGGACCCTGCACGAGCCGGTGGCGGCGCGGCACGTGATCGATCCGCACACGCGGCTGGTCGTGACCGAGGGCAACTACCTCGCGAGCGACGACGAGCCCTGGGCGGGGCTGCGGGGCCTGTTCGCCGGGCTCTGGTACGTGGAGGCCGACGACGGGCTGCGGGAGCGCAGGCTGCACCGGCGGCAGATGTCGGGCGGGGCGAGCGAGGAGGCGGCCCGGGACTGGGTGGAGCGCAGCGACCGCCCCAACGGCGAGCTGGTCAAACGGTTCCGCGCGAACTGCACGCGGGTGGTGACGACGGGGACCGTGCCCCGGAGGTGAGCCCGGCCCCTCCGCCCGGGGCGTCCGCGGGAAGGGGCCGGGGCCGCGTGAGCGCCCCGGCCCGCCACCGTGCCCCGCCGCTCCCCCGCCCCGCCGCACGCGTCCCGGGGCCGCACCCGCCCTGCGTGACGGGTCTCACGCTTCGGGACGGGAACGCCTGGAACGACCGGCTTCCCCGCGTTCCGCCCGGGGAGCACCAGGCGGACACGAGCACCCCAGGCGTCCACATAGCGAGACAAATGTTTCACATAGTGTCCACCGGGACTAGCATCCAGCCATCATCACAGCACTGACCTGGAAAGAAGTCCCATGACGGACGTCGCCCCACACTCACCGGATGTGGCAGAGCCACCGACCAACCCCAGGCGCAAGGTCCTCACGGCCAGCCTCGTGGGCACGTCCATCGAGTTCTACGACTTCTACATCTACGCCACCGCCGCGGTCCTGGTCTTCCCGCTGCTGTTCTTCCCCGAGGGCGACATGCTGGCGGCGCGGCTCCAGTCGCTCGCCACCTTCGCGATCGCGTTCGTCGCCCGCCCCATCGGCTCCTGGGTGTTCGGGCACTTCGGCGACCGGATCGGCCGCAAGGCCACGCTGGTCGCCTCCCTGCTCACCATGGGCATCGCGACCGTCGGCATCGGCGTGCTGCCCACCTACGCGCAGGTGGGCGTCCTCGCCCCCGTCCTGCTGGCGGTCTGCCGGTTCGGCCAGGGCCTCGGCCTGGGCGGCGAGTGGGGCGGCGCGGCGCTGCTGGCGACCGAGAACGCCCCCGCCGGGAAGCGCGGCTTCTACGGCACGTTCCCGCAGCTGGGCGCCCCGATCGGGTTCTTCCTCGCCAACGGCGTGTTCCTGGCCCTGACCCAGACCATGAGCGACGAGACGTTCCTGGCCTGGGGCTGGCGGGTGCCGTTCCTGCTCTCGACCGTGCTGATCGTCGTCGGCCTCTGGGTCCGGCTGACCCTGCACGAGACCCCCGCGTTCGCCAAGGTCGTCGCATCCGGGGAACGGGTCAAGGCCCCCATGGTCGAGGTGTTCCGCACCAGCTGGCGCGCGGTCGTCCTGGGCACCCTGATCATGGTCGCGACCTACGTGCTCTTCTACCTGATGACCGTGTTCTCGCTGGGCTTCGGCACCGACCCCGTGGCCGGCCTGGGCTACGAGCGCTCGCAGTTCCTGGTCTTCCTCATGATCGGCGTGGTGTTCTTCGCCGTGTTCACCCCGGTCTCCGGCCTCCTCGCGGACCGCTTCGGCCGCAAGCCCACCCTGATCGCGGTCACCGTCGCGATCATCGCCTTCGGCGTCGCGATGGGGCCGATGATGGCCGGCGGGGGCACGGTCGGGGTCATGGCCTTCCTGATCATCGGCCTGTCCCTGATGGGCCTGACCTTCGGCCCCATGGCGGCGGTCCTGCCGGAGCTGTTCCCGACCAACGTCCGCTACACCGGCGCCTCGGTCGCGTACAACCTGGCGGGCCTGCTCGGAGCCTCGTTCGCCCCCTACATCGCGACCTGGCTCGCCGGCACCTTCGGTCTGGCGTGGGTCGGCGGCTACCTGGTGCTCGTCAGTGTGATCACCCTCGTGGCCCTGCTGATCAGCCGCGAGACCCGGGACGACGACCTGGACGCCATCCCCGCCCGGGCACGCTAGGGCGTGTTCCGCGGACACCCGCCCTGCTGCGCGTCGCCCCGGCACGCCCCTCGCGGCGTTCTCATCTGTCGACAGGACCCCGCCCTGACTCCTTCTTCGGCCTTGCGATGAACGCACCGGATACGCCGCTCGCGACGGACAGCACCCACGGAACACGCCCCAGGACCCCAGCCCCTCCGACGGGCCGGCCGGCACCCGCCGGCCGGCCCGTCCCCGTACGGGCGCTACGCGGCCAGGACCTCCGCGAGCAGGTCGCGGGACGTGAAGACGTGGCCGCGCATGCCGACCCCCTCCGCCGCGCGGATGTTCTCCTCCCGGTCGTCCACGAAGAGGATGCGCTCCGCGTCCGCTCCCAGCGCGTCCCGGCACCAGAGGTAGGCCCCCTCCTCGGGCTTGGCGTGGCCGATGCGGCAGGAGAGGCCGCGGACCCGGAAGCGACCGAACCAGGGATGCTCGGCCTCGTAGTGGGCGGCCAGCTCCTCCGGGATGTTGGAGAGCAGTGCGACGGTCCGCCCCGCGTCCGCCAGCTCCGCGACCAGCGAGACCATGCCGGCGTCGACGGCGCTCCAGCTGGCGATGTCGGCCTCGACCAGGTCCGCGACCCGGCGGTCGTCGAAGCGGGCGCCCAGGGCCCGGCCCATCCTGTCCCAGTAGCCGGGGCCGTCCACATCGCCCCGGTCGTAGTCGGGGCGCAGGTCCCAGTACGCCTTCCAGAAGGCGGGCGCCGGCGCGTCCGCGACTCCCACCAACCGGTCCCTGCCCTCCTCCGACTGGTGGCACGCGATGACGCCGAAGAGGTCGAAGAGCACGATGTCGGGGGTCTGCCCCGGATGTTCGGAATGCACCATGCCGCCAGTGAACCCGACGGAGCTCCGCCCGGGCAAAGCGTCCCCGGGGTCCGCCCGCGGACACGGCGGCGTGGCCTCCGGCCGCCGCCGGGCACGGCCGCGGGACCGCGTCTGGCCGCTTCCGGTCGCGCCGCCCCCCGGACGACCTCTTCGCCGTAGGCTCTGGCGCACCTATCCCCTCCGCCCCGGGAGCCCCGTGTACGACGCAGCCCTCAAACTCGGTGCGGCCGTGGTCAAGGCCGCCTGCGGCCTCTGGCTCGGCAACCCCCTGGCGCAGAGCGCCGCCACGACCGTGGTCGACCTCGTCCAGGCCAGGGTCGCCGGCCAACGGGACCAGCGCAGGCTGGAGCGCCGGTTCGCCGAGATCGAGGAGAGCATCGCCGACCGCGTGGTCGGACAGCTCGAGCACGAGTTCCACGGGCTGGACGACAACGAGCGCGAGGCGGCGGTGCTCGCCGTGGCCGACGCGTTCGAGCGCGCGGGGCTCACCGACCGCACGCTGTTCGAGCAGGACCTGGACCCCCTCCACCTGGAGCGGTACGTCCGGGAGCGCAGCCCCGGCGCCACCCGCGACCTGGGCGGCCCGGCCGTCGCCCTGTACGACCGGGTACTCCCCGAAGCCTGCGCGTACGTCCTGGCCACCGCCTCCGCCCTGCCGCGCTTCCAGGCGGGGGCCTTCACCGAGCTGCTGCGCCGCGAGTCCCTGGTCCTCGAGCACCTGGAGGAGGTCCTGGACCGCCTTCCCGCGCGGGCCGAGGGGCGGGCCGAGGACCCCGGGACCGCGTTCACCACCGCCTACCTGCGCAAGGCGGCACAGCGCTGGGACGTGCTCGAGCTGTTCGGAGCCGACGTCGGCACCCGCAGCTACCCGCTGTCCCTGGCGTACCTGAGCCTGCGCGTGTCACGGGAGCCGGAGCATCCGCAGCCCGGGGACCGGTACGAGACAGGGGAGAGCAGCGTCGAACAGGTTCTGGCCGCCCATCCGCGCACGTTCCTGCGCGGACCGGCGGGATCGGGCAAGACCACGCTCCTGCGCTGGGTCGGGGTCAGGGCGAGCCGGGGCGACTTCCCGGAGGAGATGGCCTCCTGGAACGGGCTCGTGCCCTTCCTCGTGCCCCTGCGCGAGTACGTCGGACGCGATCTGCCCGAGCCTGCGGAGTTCGTCCGCCACACGGGACGGCACCTCGCCGACCGGGTCCCCCCGGGATGGGTCACCGGTCTGCTGGCCGAGGGGCGGGCCGTGGTCCTGGTGGACGGGGTGGACGAGCTCCCGAGAGGGCAGCGGGAGTCCGCGCGGCGCTGGCTGCGGGACCTCCTGGCGGACTTCCCGTCGTGCCGGTACGTGGTCACGGCGCGGCCCGGGGCCGCCGGGGCGCGGTGGCTGGACGCCGAGGGCTTCGCCGGCGCCGACCTCCAGCCGCTCGGGGACCGGGACGTACGGGCGTTCGTCCACCACTGGCACGAGGCGGTGCGCAGCGGGACCGCCGACGCGGACGAGCGCGCGCTGCTCACCCGCCACGAGCGCGAACTCGGCAGGAAGGTCACGGGGCAGCGGCACCTGCGCGCCATCGCGTCCACCCCCTTGCTCTGCGCCCTCCTGTGCGCCCTGCACCGGGACCGGCGCACGGTGCTGCCCCGGGACCGGATGGAGGTGTACGAGGCCGCGCTCGCCATGCTCCTCAAGGACCGCGACCAGCAGCGCGGCATCGAGGGCGTGGACCTGTCCCGCCGGGAACTGGTCCTGCTGCTCCAGGAACTCGCCCGGTGGCTGGTCGTCAACGGCAGCTCCGACGCGCCCGTCGAGACCGCGCGGCGCCAGGTGGCCCGGTCGCTCGCCTCGATGCACCGCGTCGAGCAGGCCCCGGAGGAGGTCTACACCCACCTGGTGGTGCGCAGCGGCCTGCTGCACACGCCCACCGCCGACCGGGTGAGCTTCCTGCACCGCACGTTCGAGGAGTACCTGGCCGCCAAGGCGCTGGTGGAGGAGGACAGCTTCCCGCTGCTGGTGCGCAACGCCCACGACGACCAGTGGCACGAGGTGGTGGTGATGGCGGCGGGCCACGCCACCCCCGCCCAGCGGGAGGAGCTGATCCGGGGGCTCCTCGACCGCTCCGACCGGGTCCGCGCCCACCGGGACCGGCTGCTGATCGTGGCGTTCGCCTGCCTGGAGACGTCGCCGCAGCTGTCGAGGGCCCTGGGCGAGGAGATCCGGAAGAGGGTCAGGGGCATCCTGCCGCCGCGCACGCGCGCCCATGTGCACGCGCTGTCACTGGTCGGCGAGTTCGCCCTGCCCCTCCTCCGGGAGATCCCGCCCGCCAACGCCCGGCAGGCGGAGAAGGTGATCGAAGCCGCCACGGCCATCGGCGGGCCGGATACCGTGCCGGTCATCGGGAGGGCGCTCGACTTCGACTCGGAACGGGTCTTCGTCGCCGCGCTGAGGGCATGGTGGGAAAACCAGGACAAGGATCTGGCGGACGTGTTCCTGTCACAGGCCAGAGCTCGTCGAGAGAACTACTACATTCCCGTCCCGGCGGACGATATCGATCTCCTCGTCCGCCATCTCCCTGAACGCGCCCGCGTCTGCATCCAGGGGCGTAGCGGGGACGGGATCGGTGATGTCGTCCGGCTCCCCCATACGAGCAGCGTGGCAATGCGCGCTCGGGACCACCACGAATGGCACGGCATCGACCTCGCGCCGCTCCGGGACCTCCCGGCGCTGAGAAGCGTCGACGTGGACGGCGACGCCTCCGTCCGGTCGGTCGCCCCCCTGGCCCGGACGCCCCTCCATGTGCTCTCGCTCAGCCATCCCGACCGCACCCTCGACCTGGAGCTGCTGCGCGACTCCGAGACATTGGCCCATCTGGGGTTCGGTCTCGCCCTGCCCGCCCTTCCGCTCAGCGAGATCAGCCCGCCCGGCGTGACATCGTTCTCCTGCGAGAACATGCGGTTGGGCGATCTGTCCTACCTGGCCGACGCGCCGGGGACGCTCACGAAGGTCAGTGTCAGGAACTGCTCCGGCTTCCAGAGCCTCACCGGCCTGGAGGGCCAGGGGGAGTCGCTCCTCCAGTTCACTCACCGTGCCCGGATAGAACCGGAGGTCCCGGACCTGCGTGAGCTGATCCGCTTCGACAATCTCACGCTCCTGCGCCTGGACGTGCGGACCGCGACGGAGAACCAGAGGTGGATCAGCAGGATCCCCCGCCTGAAGTTCCTCTCCCTGGAATTCCGCGACTCACCCGCCGTGGCTCCGTCCTGGGTCCGGGACATCCCCGGACTGGACACCCTGAGCCTCCCGTGCCAAGGAGCCCTGGACTTGCGGCCCCTCGCCGGGGCGCGCGATCTCACCGTCAGGGTCTTCCCCCGGACACGGGTGATCGGAGCGGGTCTCCTCGGGGAGGGGTCGTCCCTGCGAAGGGGGTTCGTCCCCGCCCTCCCCTGAGCAGGGCCGGCCCCGCGCGAACGGCCGCGCCGACCCCCCGGTCGGCGCGGCCGCGGCCCCCGCCTACCTGGCGGGGAGGATCCGGCCCGCCACCTCGCCGAAGTGCACCACCGTCCCGCCCGGCCCCGGCGCGGTCGCGGTGATGACCACCTCGTCGCCGTCCTCCAGGAAGGCGCGCTCGGTGCCGTCGGGCAGGCGCAGCGGCTCCCTGCCGCTCCAGGTCAGCTCCAGGAGGGAGCCGCGCTGGTCCGGCTCCGGGCCGCTGACGGTCCCGGAGGCGAAGACGTCCCCGGTGCGCAGGGAGGCCCCGTTGACGGTCATGTGGGCGAGCTGCTGCGCGGCGGTCCAGTACATCTGGTCGAAGGGCGGGTTCGACACCACGTGACCGTTGAGCCGTACCTCCAGGCGCAGGTCCAGACCCCAGGGCCGTGTGCCCCGCAGATAGGGCAGCGGCTCGGGGTCCTGGGCGGGCTGCTCGACCCGGGCTGCCTCCAGGGCGGCGACGGGCACCACCCACGGGGAGACTGAGGTGGCGAACGACTTGCCCAGGAACGGGCCCAGCGGCACGTACTCCCAGGCCTGGAGGTCCCGGGAGGACCAGTCGTTGAGCAGGAAGACCCCGAACACGTGGTCGGCGAAGGAGTCCACCGGCACGCTCTCGCCCATCGGGCTGGGCGTGCCCACCACGAACCCGACCTCGGCCTCGATGTCCAGGCGCGCGGACGGCCCGAACACCGGTGCGGGCTCGGTCGGCGGCTTGCGCTGGCCGGTGGGGCGCACGATGTCGGTGCCCGACACCACGATGGTCCCCGAGCGGCCGTGGTAGCCGATCGGGAGGTGCTTCCAGTTCGGGGTGAGGGGCTCCTGGTCTGGACGGAAGATCCGGCCGACGTTGGTGGCGTGGTGCTCCGAGGCGTAGAAGTCCACGTAGTCGGCCACGGTGAACGGCAGGTGCAGGCGCACGGACGACCGGTCCACCAGGTGCGGGCGGACGGCGTCGGCGTGGACGGGGTCGGTCAGCCACCGGGTGAGGGCGGTCCGCACCTGGTCCCACACGGGGCGTCCGGCCGCCAGCAGGGCGTCCAGGCCGGGCCCGGCGACGGTGTCCGCGAACGGGGCGCCCAGTGCGCGGGCCGCGCCGCCGAGGTCCAGGACGTGTTCCCCGATGGCCACGCCCACGCGCGGCCCGGGGTCGGAGGCGGTGCTGAACACCCCGTAGGGCAGAGTGGCCGGGCCGAACTGCGCGTCCGGGTCGAGGTCGAGCCAGCTGTCGGGCATGAGAGGTGCTTTCTGGGAGTGGGAGTTCGGTGGTCCGGGGTCCGGGGCGGCCCGGCCGGGGAGCCGCCCCGGAGCCGGTCAGTGGTGCAGGGCCCGCCGGGACCGGGGGGCGGGCAGGGCTCCGAGGACGACCAGGTCCTCCAGCGGGTCGGTGACGCTGCACGTGCCGAAGGACCGGAAGCGTCCCCGCACCTCCTCCGCCCCGCCGTCGGTGAGCCCGGCGGCGAGGCCGGCCACGGTCGAGCCGTCCCGTTCGGCCAGGATCCGGGCGGCGTCGCCGGAACCGCCGCCGTCGAGGAGGGCGCCGGTCGCGAGGAGCACGTTGAGGAACCCGTGCTGCTCGAACCCCTCCCGGGTCGTGTGGCGGACCGCGTGGTGGAGCCCGGCGGTGCACTTGAACGGCAGGCCCAGTGCGACGGCCGCGTGCAGGAGCTCCGCGAGCTCGTCCTCGCCGGGGTGGGCCTCCGGGGTGAGTCCGCCGGTGCGGAACTTGGCGCTGTGGCCGCTGCCGGCCAGCGCCTCCAGGTCCTCGCGCACGCCTGCCCCGCGGGAGACCTCCACGAAGCCCTCGGCGCCCCCCGGCAGGTGGGAGTCCAGCGCCCCGGCCGCCTCCCGGGCGTCGCCGGGCGCCGCGGCGACCTCGACGCCGGCCAGGCGCAGGGCCGGGTCGGCGAGGACCGCGTCGACGGCCGCCCCCACCCCGCCCGCGCCGCCGGGGACGGTGACGGCCACCGCGAGGGGGGCGCGGCCGTCGTCCTGCGGCTCCCTGCCCAGGACGGCGCGCAGTTCGGCCACGCGCGCGTCGGCGACCAGGAAGGGGCCCACGTACCCGGCCCGGGGGCCCGCCAGGTGGGCCCGGTGGGCGGGCAGCGCCTCGCCCATCGGCGCGTTGCCCGGCGGGAACAGGGCCGCGTCGTCGAACAGCTTCCGGTAGAGGGCGCCGCTCACGACCGGTCCCCCCTTCCTCCGGCCCAGGTCCACGCGTATCCGCCGTCGTCGCTCGCGACGCCGCCCTCTCCGAGGTCGAGCGGTCGGAAGGTGTCCACCATGACGGCGAGTTCGTCGAAGGACTCGGCGCCGATGCTGCGCTCGTAGGCGCCGGGCTGCGGTCCGTGGGAGTGGCCGCCGGGGTGCAGGGAGACGGAGCCCTGGCCGATGCCGGAGCCCTTGCGGGCCTCGTAGTCGCCGCCGCAGTAGAACATGACCTCGTCGGAGTCCACGTTCGAGTGGTAGTAGGGCACCGGGATGGCGCCGGGGTGGTAGTCCACCTTGCGGGGGACGAAGTTGCAGATGACGAAGTTGTGGCCCTCGAACACCTGGTGGACGGGCGGCGGCTGGTGGACGCGGCCGGTGATGGGCTGGAAGTCGGCGATGTTGAAGGCGTAGGGGTACAGGCAGCCGTCCCAGCCGACGACGTCGAACGGGTGCCGGGGGTAGGTGTAGCGGGTGCCGGAGATCCCGCCGGGGCCGTTGCCCCGGTGCTTGATGAGCACGTCGACGTCCTCGCCCTCGGCCAGCAGCGGCTCGGAGGGGCCGCGCAGGTCGCGTTCGCAGTAGGGGGAGTGCTCCAGGAGCTGGCCGTACCTGGACAGGTAGCGCTTGGGCGGGGCGATGTGGCTGTTGGCCTCCACCACGTACGCGCGGAGCGGCTCCTCGCCGGTGGGCACCCAGCGGTGGGTGGTGGCGCGCGGCAGGATGACGTAGTCGCCCTGGCCGACCTCCAGGAGGCCGAACACGGTCTCCACCCGGGCGCTGCCGGACTCCACGTACACGCACTCGTCGCCGATGCCGTTGCGGTACAGCTCGGAGGGGGCGCCCGCGACCACGTAGGAGATGCGCACGTCGTCGTTGCCCAGGACGAGGCGGCGCGACTCGACGACGTCGGCGGCCTTCCAGTCCTCGCCGGTGAACAGGTCGTGGAGACGGAGGTGGCGCGGGACCATCGGCGCGTTGCGGGTGCGGGTCTGGGCGGGCACCTCCCATTCGGCCGCGGCGACGATGGCCGAGGGGATGGCGCGGTGGTAGAGGAGCGAGGAGTCGGAGGAGAACCCCTCCTCCCCCATCAGCTCCTCGTAGTACAGCCCGCCTTCGGGGTTGCGGTGCTGGGTGTGGCGGGTGCGGGGCACCTCGCCGATCCGGCGGTAGTGGGCCATGGCGGTTCTCTCCTCACCGTGGGCGGGTCCGGGCCGACCGTGGTCGTACCCGTGCGGGGCGGTCGTGGTTCGGGTTCCTGGTCCGGTGCGGACGGCGGCACGGCCCGCCCCTGGGACGGGCACGGAACCGGGGCCGGCGGAGGGTCAGGCGGTCGGGGCCGACCGCTCGGGGCGGGCGGTCGGCGCGGGGGACGCGGGGGCCTCCGCGGCGGCGAGGCCGAGGCAGGTGCGGACGGCGGCGCGGACGGCGCCGTGGTCCGCTCCGGGGACGACGGCGGCGACATGGGCGTCGGGGCGCACCAGCCACACCTGTCCGGGTTCGGGCGCCAGCGCGGCGGCGAGCGCGCCCGTGGTGTCGATCCCGTCGAGGTAGAGGGCGGTGACGGGGGCCCGGGTCGCCTCCTGCGCGGCGCTGCGCGCGCCGTCCAGGAAGGAGGCCGGGTCGAGGCCGGCGGGGGCGGCGCCCAGGAGGAGGGTCAGCCCCTCGCGCAGCAGCGGCCGGATCCGCTCCGCCGCGCCGGGAAGGGTGACCGGGGCGTCGGGGAGGATCACACCGGGGCACGGGGAGGGGGTCGCCCCCCTCGGCGGGCGTCCGCCGAAGGGGCGTTCGGGGCAGGGGGTGGTCAGGGACGACTCCGTGTACCAGAAGGGTTCGGCGAGGCGGCCGGAGTCGACCAGGGCCCGGGCGGAGTCGTCGGTGAGGGCCCGTTCGAGCACGCCGACGCGGGTGCTGTGCTCCTCGTCCCCGTGGGGGACGAGGAAGCGCATGGTCGCACCGGTGACCTCGGCGTTCTCCCGCGCCGCGGCGTGGCGTTCGGCGTGGTAGCTCTCCAGGAGGTCCTCCCCCGCCCATCCGGCGAGGACGTAGGCGAGCTTCCAGGCGGCGTTCTCGGCGTCCTGGACCCCGGAGTTGAGCCCGCGGGCGCCGAAGGGCGCGACGAGGTGGGCGTTGTCGCCGAGGAGCAGGACGCGCCCCTCGCGCATGCGCTCGACGACGCGGGTGTGGAACCGGTACACCGAGTGCCAGACGATCTCGTAGGGCGTGTCCCCGACGATCTGGCGGATGCGCGCGTCCAGGCGCCCGTCCGACTCCTCCGCCTCCAGGTCGAAGTCGGCCGGGACCTGCCAGTCGATGCGGTACACCGAGTCCGGGCAGGGATGGATGAGGACCTGTCGGCCCGGGTTCCAGGCGGGGTCGAAGTAGAAGCGGCGCTCGCGCTCCCACCCGGGGAGGTCGGCGCGGATGTCGCAGATGAGGAAGCGGTCCTCGAAGGTGGTCCCGTCGAAGGACAGCCCGAGCGCGTCGCGGACCACGCCGCCGTGGGCGCCCAGGCAGGACAGCGCGTGGGAGCCGCGCAGCAGGACGGGCCCCCCGGGGGTGTCGCACTCGACGGTGACGCCGCGCGCGTCCTGGGCGATGCCGGTGACCCGGTGGTTCCACCGGGTCCGCACCCCCGCCGCGGTCAGGCGCTCGTCCAGGACCTCCTCGGTGCGGGACTGGGAGATGTTGACGAACGGGGGCAGGGGCGAGGCCCCCGGATCGGCGAGGTGGACGCTGAACAGCTCGTGCTCGCGGTAGAAGGTGCGGGCCGTGTCCCAGGTGACGCCCTCCTCCACGAGGCCGCCCGCGCCCAGCCAGTCCCAGACGTCCAGGACGTCGCGCTGCTGGCAGATGGCCTTGGAGCCCACGGCGTCCCGCTCGGGACGTCCGTCCAGGAGCTGGACGGGGACGCCGCGCCGGGCGAGCAGCAGGGCGGCCGTCTGGCCGACCGGGCCCGCTCCGAGCACCAGGACGGGGTCGGCGCCGGGGTCGGCGGGGGTGCGTGGAGCGGGGGGTCGCATGTCGGGCTCCGTTCGGTCTGGGCGCCCGGCGGGGGCGCGGAGTGGAATGGACGGGAGGCGGTCGGCGCCGGCCCCGTGCCGGACGGGTCCGGCCGGTCAGCCCTGGAGCTGGGCCCACACCTCGCGGTCGCGCTCGGCCGTCCAGATGACGGGCCGCTCGATACCGCGGAACTCGTCCCACAGGCGCGAGACGTCGAAGGGCAGGCAGTGCTCGAAGATGGGCCAGTGGCCGTAGTCGCCCTCGAGCGCCGCGTGCGTGGCGGTGAAGGCCTCCTTGAGGGTGCCTCCGCGCTCGTGGACGGCCCCGACCTCGCGGATCATGACGTCGAGGAAGTTGCGGGTCTGCTCGATGGCGGCGTCGACCTCGTCGCGGCCCCGGCTGACGGCGCCGCGCCCGCCGACGAGCATCTCGGCGCCGAGCGCCTTGACCCGGTCCAGGGTCTCCCCCGCCCAGTCCTTGTGGAAGGCGTCGCCGGTGTAGAGGGCGGCCTGGGCCTCGACGAGGTCGCCGGCGAAGAGGATCTTCTGCCGGGGCAGCCAGGCGACGATGTCGCCCTCGGTGTGGCCCCGTCCGAAGTACTGCAGGACGAGTTCTCCGCGGTCGCCGCCCAGGTCGATGGTGGTGCGGTCGGCGAAGGTCTGCGTGGGCCAGGTGAGGCCGGGGACGGAGTCGGCGTCCTTGGCCAGGCGGGGCATGCGGCCGAACTCGCTGGCCCAGTCCTCCTCGCCCCGCTCGCGGATGAGTTCGTGGGTCTTCTCGTGGGTGAGGATGATCTCGGCGTCGAAGGCGCTGGCCCCGAGGACGCGCACCGCGTGGTAGTGGGAGAGCACCAGGTAGCGGACCGGCTTGTCGGTCTGCTCGCGCAGGACCTCCAGCCAGTCGCGCGCGGCGGCGGGGGTGGCGAGGGCCTCGAAGGCGACGACGAAGTCCTCGCCCTCGACGGCGCCGACGTTGGGGTCGCCCTCCGCGGTCAGCGCGTAGACCCCGTCGGCCAGGACCTCCAGTGTCTGCGGCTTGGCCTCGGTGTCGGCGGAGGAGGCGAACGGCTTGGCTGCCATGGTCTGAGGACCCTTCACTCGCTCAGGATGGCCGCGGCCACCCAATTGATCAAAGGTTTGACGATCATGACCATAACGTGCCCCACGCCACAGGACCAAGAGACGCGGAGCCACCAGTGGAGTGATACAGGTCACATATCAAGGCTACCCGGAGAACCACTCCGACCAGCCCGTTCGCCTGTCCCGCCCGCCCCACGAGCACCGCGCACCCGGCCGACGGAGCATCGCGGCCCCGGTCCCGCCCCGGGCTCCCGCCGGGGCGCCGGCGTACCCGCGCGCCGCTCCGGCCCGCCGCGACACGGGGCCGGAGCGTGCGTTCCCCGGCCCGCGGACGCGCCGCACCAGGGGTTAGGCTGGGCGCCGTGACCCACGACACCGCCCCCCCAAGCGATCTCACCTTCTGGTCGTTCGTCGACTACGCGGTGCGGAAGGCCGAACAGGAACTGCCCTCCGTCAACGCCGACGCCATGCGCATGGTCCTGACCCTCAACCGGGCCACGAGCATGGTCGTCTACGACCTGGAGTCCTCCGTCCACCGCCCGCGCGGTCTCACCTGGCCGGGGTTCCGGGTGATCTTCGCGCTGTGGCTGGCCGGTCCCATGGAGGCCAAGACCACCGCCGAGATCTCCGGCATGAGCCGGGCGGCCCTGTCCGCGCTCCTCAACACCCTCGAACGCGACGGGCTGATCGTCCGCGAACGCGCCACCCACGACCGGCGCGCCCTCCAGCTCACCCTCACCGAGGCCGGGTACGGGGCGATCCTCGGCGGCTTCCGCGCGCACAACAGGCGCGAGACCGCCTGGGCCGCCGCCCTCGAACCCGAGGAGCGCACCGAGCTGGTCCGCCTGCTCAACAAGCTCATGGCCGGGTCCACCGAGGCCAAGGCCAAGTTCCGCAACTGACCCGCACGCCTCCGCCCCGGGCCGCCCGGCACCGGCGGGCCCCGGCCGCGGCGGAGTCCGCTCCGGCCCGGATTGGACCTTGAGCGCCGCCCCGCGAACGGCGAGCATCGGACCATGCACAACACCGGCCGCGACCGCCTCCGCTCCGCGCAGAGCCAGTTCTCCCCCGAGACGACCTACCTCAACACCGCCACCCACGGGCTGACCCCCCGCACGGCCCTCCTCGAACTGGAGCGGCACCTGCGCGCGGTGGGCGCCGGACGGTTCTCCCCCGCGGAGGCGGACCCCGGCATCGCCGCGGCCCGCGGCGCCTATGCCCGCCTCACGGGCGTTCCCGTCGAACGGGTGGCCATCGGCTCCCACGCCTCCCAGTTCGTCGGGACGATCGCCGCGAGCCTGCCGCCCGGTTCCGAGGTCCTGACCGCCGCCCGCGAGTTCAGCTCCGTCGTCCACCCCTTCCTCGCCCGGGAGCCGCACGGCGTCCGGGTGCGCGAGGTGCCCCTGGACCGGCTGGCCGACGAGGTCGGCCCGGGCACCGCCCTGGTCGCCGTCTCGGCGGTGCAGTCCTCCGACGGCGCCCTCGCCCCGGTGGAGGACCTTCTGGAGGCCTGCGCCCACCACGGGGCGCGGCTGATGCTGGACACCACCCAGGCGGGTTGGCTGCCCCTCCCCCTGGAGCGGGTCGACTACACCGTGTGCAGCACCTACAAGTGGCTGCTGGGACCGCGCGGCTCGGCCTTCCTCACCGCGACCGCGGAGGCGCTGGCCGATCTCGGCCCCCTGGCCGCGAACTGGTACGCCGCCGCCGACCCGTGGAACTCCCTCTACGGAGGCCCCTTGGAGCTCGCCGACGGGGCGCGGCGCCTGGACCTGGCCCCCGTGTGGTTCTCGTGGGTCGGGCTGGCGCCCGCCCTGGAGCTGGTCGGGGAGGTGGGCCTCGAGACGATCCGCGAACACGACGCCGGACTCGGCGACCGGCTGCTCACGGCACTGGACCTCCCGCCGGCCGGGTCGGCGATCGTGTCCCTCGCCGTGTCCGAGGACCTGTCCCGGAAGGTCGCCGAGGCCGGGATCGCCGCGTCCACCCGTGCCGGACGGCTCAGGGTGTCCTTCCACCTGTACAACACCGAGGAGGAGGTGGACCGGCTCGTCAAGGTCCTGACCTCCTGAGCCCCCGGGCTCCCGCTCTCCCTGCGCCGGTCCCGTGCGTCCGCCCTCCCGGCGGCGCACGGGGCCGGTCGCGTACGGCGCCGGCGGCCCGCCCTGGGCCGCCGCCCGGCACTCCACCGCACCTGGGACCGTTGAGACATTACAGGGACTCGGGAGACGAGGAGAGAGTGGGCCGTGGAGCACAGCGATGTCGTCATCGTGGGAGCCGGGCTGTCGGGACTGGCCGCGGCGTGGCGGCTGAGGGCGGGCGGCGTCCGCTCGGTGGTGGTCCTGGAGGGCCGGACCGCGCCGGGAGGGCGCGCGGCCGCGGCGTCCCCTCCGCCGGACGGCCTGCCCCCGGCGAGCATGTACGCGCGGCGGTCGGACCGGGACCTGCTGGAGCTGGCGGCGGCCCTGGACGTCCCGGTCGACGAGCTGCCCGACGACCCCGGGCTGAGCGACCTGCGCATCGACGAGGACGGCGGGACCGAGGCCAGCGACGAGCACATGCCCCTGGGCGCCTCCTGGTGGACCCTGCTCCGCAACGAGTGGATCCTGGGGCGCGTCGCCCGGCTCGCCGAGGGGATCGACTTCGCCGAGCCCTGGCGCTCGGCCGACGCCGAGCACCTGGACGCCCTGACCGTCCGGGGATGGCTGCGCTCGCACACCTCCGACCCGGACCTGCTCGAACTGGTCGAGGAGCAGCTGACCCTGGCCGCGGCCCTGCCCGCCGACCGCATGAGCATGCTGTGGCTGCTCGCCCACCTGGGGCCGAAACCGGACAGGGGCGAACGGCCCCTGCGCCTGGACGCCGACCTCCTGGTGCGCAGGCTGGCCGCGCGGGCGGATGACGCCGTCCGGCCCGGCCACCACGTCTCCCGCATCGAGCACGGCGACGGGAGGGTGCGGCTCTCGGGCGACTGGGGGTCGCTGTCGGCCGACCGCGTGGTCGTCGCGTGCCCGCCCTCCGACGCCGACCGCCTGGAGGTGGCGCCCCCGCTCCCGGCGAGCCGCCGCCGACTCCAGCGGCAGTGGCCGCAGGCCGAGGTCATCCGCACCGAGATCGTCTACTGGCGGCCCTTCTGGCGCGGGTTCGGCCTGTCCGGGGAGATGCACTTCGACGACGGCGTCCCCGCGTGGACCGTCGACGACAGCCCGCCCGGGGCCTCCCAGGGACGCCTGGTGGCCCACACCTACACGTTCGGCGAAGCCGATCCCCTGGGCGCCGACCAGAGCGTCGCCGACGACCCGGAACGCCACCGGGCCCTGCTGCTGGACAACCTGAGCGGTGTGCTCGGCCCCTTGGCGGCGAAGCCGGTCTCCCTCCACCAGCCCCTGCCGGACGCCGACCCCTACAGCCGCGCCTACCAGTCCCCGATGCCTCCGGGGTTCCTGACCGAGTTCGGCCCCCTCCTGCGCGTCCCTGTGGGGCCGCTCCACTGGGCCGCGACGGAGACCGCGGTGTTCCCGTGCAACGGCACCCTCGACGGCGCCGTCAGGAGCGGGTACCGCGCGGCCGACGAGGTCCTGGACCCGACAGCCCGCGGAACCTGAGGGTCCGGGGCGCGGGGCCGGCGGCCCCTCCCCGCGCGGAGAGGGGCCGCCGGTGCGGCCGGGGCGGGGTCCGCCGCACCGCCGCGGCGACCCCGGTCCTCCCGGTCGGGGCCAAGGCGCCCGTCCCGCCCCCGCCAGGGCCCCGCGGTCCGCCGGCGCGGGGCCGCCGCGCCCGTGGGGGCGGAGGCTCCGGGAGGGGGACCCGCCGGGCCCGGAGCCACCACGGCGCCCGCCCGTGGGGGCGCGGAGGTCGCTCAGCCCACGATGGGACGCTCCTCGGGCAGCTCGTAGGCGCGCGCCCGGCGCCGCAGCGCCAGGGCCGACGCCAGGGCGATCGGGCCGATCCTGCCGACGAACATCAGGAAGACGAGCACCATCTGCCCCGGGACCGGGAGGTCCGCGGTGATGCCGGTCGACAGGCCGACCGTGGCGAAGGCCGACGTCGTCTCGAACAGGATCTCGTCCAGGGTGAAGGTGGTCATCGTCATCAGCGCGAGCGTGCCGGCGAGGACCAGGGACAGGGACAGCAGCACCACGGTGACCGCCTGGGAGGCGACGCCCTCGCCCAGGCGGCGGTGGCCGACGTGGACGGTGGGCTCTCCGCGCACGTTGGCCAGGACCACGAACAGCAGGACCGCGAACGTCGTCACCTTGATGCCGCCGGCGGTGCCCGCGCTGCCGCCGCCGACGAACATCAGGAGGTCGGTGACCAGCAGCGTCTGGGTGTTCATCGCACCGAAGTCCAGGCTGTTGAAACCGGCCGTGCGCGGCATGACCGCCTGGAAGAACCCGGTGAGGAGCTTGCCGCGCAGGTCCAGCCCGCCCATCGTGGCCGGGTTGTCCCACTCCAGGGCCAGGAAGGCCGCGAAGCCGACCGCCAGCAGGCACCCCGTGACGGACAGGGTGATCCTGGCGTGGATCGTCCAGGTGTGCCGCTCACCCCTGCGCCGCGCGAACCGCCACAGTTCCACCCACACCGGGAACCCCAGGCCTCCCGCGACGACCCCCACGGCGACGGGCACCGTGATCCACGGGTCGGTGGCGTACCCCATGAGGCTGTCGGCGAAGGGCGAGAAGCCGGCGTTGTTGAAGGACGAGACCGCGTGGAAGAGGCCCAGGTAGGCCGCGGAGCCGAGGGGGAGGTCGTACCCGATCCACCAGCGCAGCGTGAGGACCGCCATGACGGCCGCCTCGAAGACGAGGGTCACCGTGAGGATGCCGATGGCGATCCGGCGCACCTCCCCCAGGGTGAGGGTCTTGGTCTCCGAGCCGGTGCGCACGGCCATGCGCAGGCCCAGGTGGCGGCCCACCACGAGGGTGAGCACGGTCGCCAGGGCCATGATGCCGAAGCCGCCCACCTGGATGAGCGCCAGGATCACGGTCTCGCCCAGGAGGGACCAGTGGCCCCCCGTGTCGACCACCGCGAGGCCGGTCACGCTGGCCGCGGAGGTGGAGGTGAACAGGGCGGCGGCGAACGGCGTCCGCTCCCCGCTCTCCGTGGCGGCGGGGAGCGCCAGCAGACCCGCCCCGCAGAGCACGAGGAGCGCGAACGTCAGCACGGTGAGCTGCGGCGGGCTGATCCGCTGCGAGAGGTCCCGCAGCCGTCGTCCGGCGCGCACGCCGATCCGGCCCCGACGCCGCGGCGGTCCCGGTCTTCGCCCGGGGCCCGGGTTCACGCCTCCCCGCCGTCGGAGCCGCCCTGCAGGAACCGGTACCCCATGCCGGGCTCGGTGATCAGGAAGCGCGGTGACTTCGGCTCCGGTTCGATCTTCTTGCGGATCTGGGAGACGTACAGGCGCAGGTAGCCGGTGTCGTGGACGTGGTCGGACCCCCATATGTCGGAGAGGAGCGTCTGCCGCGTCACGAGCTTGCCCGAGTGGCGGACGAGGATCTCCAGGAGGCGCCACTCGGTGGGCGTCAGCCGGACGAGCTCCCCGCCGGAGGGGCCGGGCCGGGTCACCGTCTTGGCGGAGAGGTCGACGGTCAGGTCCCCCACCCGCACGACCGGGTCCGAGTCGCCGCCGACGCCCCGGCGGGTCAGGGCGCGGACGCGCGCCAGCAGCTCGTCGATGGCGAAGGGCTTGGTGATGTAGTCGTCCGCACCGGAGTCCAGGGCCCGGACCTTGTCCACGGAGTCGGTGCGCCCGGAGACGACGAGGATGGGCGCGCTCGTCCACCCCCGGATGCCCTCGATGACCCCGACGCCGTCCAGGCGGGGCATGCCCAGGTCGATCAGGTACAGGTCCGGGCGCTGGTCGACGGCGGCCCGGAGGGCGTCGGCGCCGTTCGTGGCGACGACGATGTCGTAGCCGCGTGCGCGCAGGGTGACCCGCAGCGCCCGGAGGATCTGCGGGTCGTCGTCGGCGACGAGGATCTTCACCGGTCCGTCCTTCCAGAAGCCTGTCCGTCCGCGACGGGCAGGGAGATGACCATCGTCAGTCCTCCGCCGGGGGTGTCCTCGGCGGAGAGCCCGCCCCCCATCCCCTCCACGAAGCCCTTGGAGAGGCTGAGCCCCAGGCCGAGCCCGGTGGTGTTGTCGGTGTCGCCCAGGCGCTGGAACGGCACGAACAGCTGCTCCCGCCGGTCGGGCGGGACGCCGCCCCCGTGGTCGATGACGCGGATCTGCACGGTGTCCCCGAACACGCTCGTGGCCACGCGCGCGCTGCGGTCGCCCGGCGAGAACCGGACGGCGTTGGCGAGGATGTTGACGATGGCCCGCTGCAGCAGGCCCGCGTCCGCGCGCACGCACGGCAGGTCGGGGTCCAGGTCCAGGTCGACGTCGGCGGGACCGAGGTCCAGCTCGTCCAGGGACGGCAGGATCACCTCGTCGACGTCGGTGGCGGCGAGCGAGACCACGAGGGCTCCGGCCTGGATGCGGCTGACGTCGAGGAGGTCGGTCACCAGGCCGGTCAGCGTGGTCAGGCTCTCCTCCGCCGTGGCGAGCAGTTCGTCGCGGTCCGCGGGGGACCAGCTGACCTCGGACGAGCGCAGGCTGCTGACCGCGGTGGTCGCCGCCGTCAGCGGCCTGCGCAGGTCGTGGCTGACCGCCGACAGCAGGGCGCTGCGCACCTGGTCGTTCTCGGCGAGCGGGCCGACCTCGCTGGCCGTGTCGCTGAGGTCCTGGTGTTCGAGGGCCGCGTCGATCTGCGCGGCGATCACGCCGAGGAGCCGCCTCTCGGAGGCGCCCGGCCCGGCGCCGTGGAGTTCGAGGGAGGCGCGGTCGCCGACCCGCACGAGGGCGGGCTCCTCCCCTCCCCGGGGCTGCCCGGACGCGCACAGGACGTCCTCCCCCGAGCGCAGTCGCACGGCGTCCAGCCCGAACGCCTCCCGGGTGCGGTCCACCAGCGCCTGGAGGGCGTCCTGCCCCCGCAGGACGCTGCCCGCGACCGTGGCGAGGAGTTCGGACTCCGCCCCGGCCCGGAGGGCGGAGCGCGACCGGCGCGCCGCCTGGTCGACGATGTAGCTGACGAGGGAGGCGTTGACGACGTAGAGGACCAGGGCGAGCAGGTGGACCGGCTCGTCGACCGTGATGGTCCGCACCGGTTCGATGAAGAAGTAGTCCAGGGTGACCGCCGACAGGACGGCGGTGTACAGCGCGGGCCAGATGCCCCCGACGAGCGCGACGACGATGACCAGCAGCTGGTAGGCCAGGACCTCGACGACGATGGACTCGGCGCTGCGCTGGCCGGCGAGCAGCCAGGTCAGGACGGGGCCGCCGAGCACCGAGAGGGCGAAGCCCAGGAGGCGGCGCCTGGCGGTCAGCGCCCCGCCCGGGCGGGGGAGCGCGAAGCGTCCCCCCGCCGCCGCGTGGTTGACGATGTGGACGTCGATGCCGCCGGACTCGCGGATGACGGTGGCGCCGATGCCGGGTCCGGTCAGGGCGGTGGCGAGGCGCCCCCGGCGGCTGATGCCGATGACCAGCTGGGTGGCGTTCACCGCGCGGGCGAACCCGACGAGGGACTCGGGGATGCCGTCGCCGACCACCTGGTGGAAGGTGCCCCCGAGTTTCTCGGTCAGGGCCCGCTGCGCGGCGAGCGCCCCGGGACGGCCCTCGCGCAGCCCCTCCTGGCTGCTGACGTGCACGGCCAGGAGCTCGCCCCCGGAGGAGCGCGCGGCGATGCGCGCGCCCCTGCGGAGCAGGGTCTCCCCCTCGGGCCCGCCGGTCAGGGCGACGACGACGCGCTCCCGGGCCTCCCACGTGCTGTCGATGCGGTGCTCGGCCCGGTAGTCCTTCAGCGCGCTGTCCACCTCGTCCGCCAGCCACAGCAGCGCGAGCTCGCGCAGCGCGGTGAGGTTGCCCAGGCGGAAGTAGTTGGACAGGGCGGCGTCGATCCGCTCGGCGGGGTAGACGTTCCCCGCCGCCAGGCGGTCCCGGAGGGCCTGCGGCGCCAGGTCGACCAGTTCGATCTGGTCGGCGGCACGCAGCACCTGGTCCGGGACGGTCTCGCGCTGCGGGACGCCGGTGATCCGCTGGACGACGTCGTTGAGGGACTCGATGTGCTGGATGTTGACGGTCGTGATGACGTCGATCCCGGCCGCCAGCAGCGCCGACACGTCCTCCCAGCGCTTCTCGTGGCGCGCCCCCGGGGCGTTGGTGTGCGCGTACTCGTCGACCAGCGCCGTCCCCGGACGGCGCGCCAGGACGGCGTCCAGGTCCATCTCGGCCAGGCCGACGCCCCGGTGGGACACCGTCGTCCGGGGCACCGCCTCGACGCCCTCGGCCATCGCCGCCGTGCCGCAGCGGCCGTGCGTCTCGACGACGGCGACCACGACGTCCCCGCCCTCCTCGCGCAGGCGCCGCCCCTCCTCGAGCATGGTGTAGGTCTTGCCGACCCCGGGAGCGGCGCCCAGGAAGACCCTCAGCCGGCCTCTCCTCATCTGCCTTGCGCCCCCCACCCGTCGACGGCGAGGTTCAGCCTCAGGACGTTGACCCTCTCCTCGCCCAGGAACCCCAGGTCCCGGGGCTCGATACTACGCCGGACCAGGTCCCGGACGTCCGCTGCCGGCACCCCCCGCGCCTCCGCGACGCGCGGCGCCTGGAGCAGCGCGTACGCGGGGCTGATGTGCGGGTCCAGGCCGGAACCCGAGGCGGTCAGGGCGTCCGCGGGGACGCTCTCGGGGTCGACCCCCTCGAACTCCGCGACCGCCGCCCGCCGTTCCTCGACGGTGTCCACGAGGTCGGGGTTCTCCGGGCCGAGGTTGCTCCCGCCGGAGGCCCCGGCGTCGTGTCCGTCGCCGGCGGCGGAGGGCCGGGACTGGAACCACTCGGGGAGCGGTGCTCCGTCGGCGCCGGTGAAGGACTGCCCGATCAGGGACGAGCCGACGACCGTGCCGTCCTGCGCCCTGACGAGCGAGCCGTCGGCGCGTTCCGGCAGGAGCACCCGGCCGACGCCGGTCACGGCCAGCGGATAGACCAGGCCCAGGGCGACGGTGAGGATCAGGAACGCCCGGAGGGCGGTTCCGTGGTGGCGGAGCAGGACGCGTGTGGAACCCATGGTGGGTGTCTCCCTTCGGGGCCGTCAGAAACCGGGAAGAAGGCTGACGGCGAGGTCGATGAGTTTGATGCCGGCGAAGGGGGCCACCACTCCGCCGAGGCCGTAGACGAGCAGGTTGCGGCTGAGGATCTGCGGCGCGCGCAGGGGCCGGTACCGGACACCGCGCAGCGCGAGCGGGATGAGGACCACGATGATCACGGCGTTGAAGACGATCGCCGACATGATCGCGGACGCGGGGGAGGCCAGGCCCATGACGTTCAGCGCGCCCAGACCGGGGAAGACCCCGGCGAACATGGCCGGGATGACCGCGAAGTACTTGGCGATGTCGTTGGCGACGGAGAACGTGGTCAGCGCCCCCCGGGTGATGAGCAGCTGCTTGCCGATGCGGACCACGTCGATGAGCTTGGTGGGGTCCGAGTCCAGGTCCACCATGTTCCCGGCCTCCTTGGCCGCCGAGGTGCCGGTGTTCATCGCCACGCCGACGTCGGCCTGGGCCAGCGCGGGGGCGTCGTTGGTGCCGTCCCCGGTCATCGCGACGAGCCTGCCCCCCTGCTGCTCCCTGCGGATGAGGGCGAGTTTCTGCTCCGGGGTGGCCTCGGCGAGGAAGTCGTCCACCCCGGCCTCGGCGGCGATCGCCTTCGCCGTCAGGGGGTTGTCCCCGGTGACCATCACGGTGCGGATGCCCATCTCGCGGAGTTGCGCGAAGCGTTCGGCGATGCCCTCCTTGACCACGTCCTTGAGGTGGATCACGCCCAGCACGGCGGTGTGTCCCGAGGGCCTGCGCACCGCCACGACCAGCGGTGTGCCCCCGCTGTCGGAGATCCGTCCGACCCGGTCCTCCAGCTCCGTGCGGACGACGGGGCCCACGGGGCCCGTCTCCCGGACCCAGGCGAGCACCGCCGAGCCCGCGCCCTTGCGGATCCGGGTGCCGTCGGGCAGGTCGACGCCGCTCATCCGGGTCTGGGCGGTGAAGGGGACGACCTCGCCGGGTGACGCGGCGTCCACCACCACCCCTTCGGCGCGGGCGAGTTCCACCACGGAGGTGCCCTCGGGGGTGGGGTCGGCCAGGGAGGCCAGCGCCGCGGAGCGGACCAGGTCCGGCTTCCGCACGCCCTCCAGGGGCACGAACTCGCTGGCCCGCCGGTTGCCGTGGGTGATGGTGCCGGTCTTGTCCAGCAGCAGGGTGGTCACGTCGCCGGCGGCCTCGACGGCGCGGCCGGACATGGCCAGCACGTTGTGCTGCACGAGGCGGTCCATGCCGGCGATGCCGATGGCGGACAGCAGGGCGCCGATGGTGGTGGGGATCAGGCACACGAGCAGCGCGACCAGGACGGGGACGCTGACCGGCGCCCCGGCGTAGGAGGCGATCGGGTGCAGGGTGAGGGCGACGACCACGAAGACGACCGACAGGCTCGCCAACAGGATGTTGAGCGCGATCTCGTTGGGGGTCTTCTGCCGCTCGGCGCCCTCGACCAGGGCGATCATCCTGTCGACGAAGGTCTCCCCCGGCCTGGACGTGATGCGGACGACGATCCGGTCCGAGAGCACGCGGGTGCCGCCGGTGACGGCGCTGCGGTCGCCGCCGGACTCGCGCACCACGGGCGCGGACTCCCCGGTGATCGCCGACTCGTCCACCGAGGCGATGCCCCAGACGATGTCGCCGTCGCCGGGGACCGGTTCTCCCGCCGAGACGGCCACGACGTCCCCGGGAGCGAGGTCGGCCGAGGAGACGGGGCGTGTCCCGGTGTCCTCCGCGGAGGGGTCGGCCTCCGGGTCGTAGCCGACCACCAGGTTCGCCGCGGTACTGGTCCGGGTCCTGCGCAGGCTGTCGGCCTGGGCCCTGCCCCGGCCCTCGGCCACGGACTCGGCCAGGTTGGCGAAGACCACGGTCAGCCAGAGGCAGCCGGCGATCGCCCAGGTGAAGCCCGCCGGGATCGGCGAGCCCCCGGACGCCTCGGGGCCTCCGAGGAAGGGTTCGGCGACCGCCATGGCCGTGGTGAGCGCGGCCCCGACCTCGACGACGAACATGACGGGGTTGCGGTACATGATCCGCGGGTCGAGCTTGCGCAGCGCCCCGGGGAGCGCGGCGGCGACCTGGGCCGGTCCGAACGCCCTGCGGCGGGCCCCGGTCGCGGGGTCGGCGCTCGGCGGCGCCTCGGCGACGGGTGTGCGGGATGTCGTGGTCATGGTCGGTTACAGTCCTTCCGCCAGGGGGCCCAGCGCGAGCACGGGGAAGTAGGTCAGGGCGGTCACCACGACGGTGACGCCGATCAGCAGGCCGACGAACTGCGGTCTGTGTGTGGGCAGGGTGCCGCCGGTCGCGGGCGCCCTGTCCTGGGCGGCGAGTGCTCCGGCCAGGGCGAGGACGAACACGATCGGGACGAACCGTCCCAGCAGCATGGCGATGCCCAGCGCGGTGTTGAACCAGGGCGTGTCCGCGGTCAGCCCGGCGAAGGCCGAGCCGTTGTTGTTGGACGCCGACGTGAACGCGTACAGCACCTCGGACAGGCCGTGGAGGCCGGGGTTGAGGATCGACGTCGCCTCTACGCCGGCGCGGACGGCGGGCACGGCGAAGCTGAGCGCCGTACCCGCGAGGACCAGGGTCGGGGAGACGAGGATGTACAGGCTGGCGAGCTTGATCTCGCGCGGACCGATCCTCTTGCCGAGGTACTCCGGGGTGCGGCCGACCAGGAGGCCCCCGACGAAGACGGCCAGGAGGGCGAGCACCAGCATCCCGTAGAGGCCGGAGCCGACCCCGCCGGGCGCGACCTCGCCGAGCATCATGTTGACCATCGGCACCATGCCGCCGAGGGCGGTGTAGGAGTCGAACATCGAGTTGACCGCGCCGGTCGAGGTCAGGGTGCTCGCCGAGCCGAACAGGGCGGAGGCGATGACGCCGAACCGCTGCTCCTTGCCCTCCAGAGCCGCTCCGGCGGCCTCGGGCGCCGCTCCGGCGCCGTTCAGCTCCAGGGCGGTGAGGGCGGTGAGGGAGACCGCGAAGATCGCCGCCATGGCGGCGAGGACGGCGTAGCCCTGCCGGTGGTCTCCGACCATCCGGCCGAAGGTGCGCGGCAGCGAGAACGGGATCGCCAGCATGAGGACGATCTCGAACAGGTTGGTCCACGGCGAGGGGTTCTCGAACGGGTGCGCGGAGTTCGCGTTGAAGTAGCCGCCGCCGTTCGTGCCCAGGAGCTTGACCGCCTCCTGGGAGGCCGCCGTTCCGCCGGGGATCGTCTGCGTCGCGCCGACGAGGGTCCGGACCTCGGTGGGGCCGCCGAGGTTCTGGACGACACCGCCCGCGATCAGGACCACGGCCGCGACCAGGGAGATCGGCAGGAGGATGCGCAGCGTCGCGCGGGTGAGGTCGACCCAGAAGTTGCCGATCGTGCCCGACCGGCGGTGCGCCAGTCCGCGGACCAGGGCGACGGCGACCGCGAGGCCCGCGGCGGCCGAGACGAAGTTCTGGACGGCCAGCCCGCCGAACTGCACGAGGTGGCCCATGGTCAGTTCCGGCGAGTACGACTGCCAGTTGGTGTTCGTCACGAACGACGCGGCGGTGCTGAACGCGAGCCCCTCGGAGACGGGCGGCAGCCCGAGCGAGAGGGGCAGGAACGCCTGGAGCCGCTGGAGCAGGTACAGGAACAGCAGGCCGACCGCGGAGAAGGCGAGCACCCCGCGCAGGTACGCCTGCCACGACTGCCCGGACGCGGGGTCCACTCCGATGAGCCGGTAGAAGCCCCGCTCGACCGCGAGGTCGCGGGGGGAGGTGAAGACGCGCGCCATGTACTCGCCGAGGGGCCGGTACAGCAGGGCGAGGACCAGCGCGACGGCGGCGGCGGGGAGGACCGCGAGGAGGACGGCCATCAGAACCGCTCCGGTTCGACGAGGGCGTACACGAGGTAGGCGACCGCGGCCGCCGCGAGCGCGGCCGCGAGGAGGTCGAAGGCGATCACAGCTTCGCGACCCCCCGGCCGATCACGCCGACCAGCGCGAAAGCGGCGAGCGCGATGAGCACGTAGACGACGTCGAGCACGGTGCGACTCCCTGGGGTGAAGGATGTGCCCCTCTGTCCGGGGCACGGGCCTCGAAGGCCTGAAACCCATACAAAACCCCTGGAACTGCGCTGATGCCGCTCCTAACGGCTTCCATGCGGAACCGGTGGTGAATCCTCACGGCATCCATGCGGACCGCCGCGGTGCGGGACGGGGGCCGGCCCCCGTCCCGCACGGCACCTCCCCGGCGGAGCCGTGTCCCCGCGCTCCCGGAACACGGAACGGGGGCGCGGTACCGACCGCGCCCCCGTTCACCCCGTCCGGATCCGCTCCGGCGCCCCCGTCACTGCTGACGGGCGTCCACCAGGTCGGGTTTCTTCCAGTCCGGGTCCGAGAAGTACTTCTTGGTCTCCGCGACGATGACCCCGCTGAGCACCAGCAGGCCGATGAGGTTGGGGACCGCCATCAGGCCGTTGGCCGCGTCGCTGAACGCCCAGGCGATGCTGAGGTCGGTCGTGGCGCCGACGTACACGACGAGGACGAACACGATGCGGAACGGGATGACCGCCTTGCGGCCGACCAGGTAGTCCAGGCAGCGCTCACCGTAGTAGGACCAGCCGACCAGCGTGGTGAAGGCGAAGAACATGAGGCTGATCGCCACGATGGCGCCGCCGACCGGTGCCAGGCCCGGCGAGATGGAGCCCAGGGCCTCGCTCATGGCCCAGTTGGTCATCAGGGCGCCGTCGCCCGTGTCCGCCTCGGCGTGCCAGGCGCCGGTGACGATGATCACCAGGCCCGTCATCGTCACGACGATGATGGTGTCGATGAAGGTCTGGGTCATGGAGACCATCGCCTGGCGGACCGGGTGCGCGGTCTTGGCCGCGGCGGCGGCGATGCCGCCGGTGCCCAGGCCCGACTCGTTCGAGAACATGCCGCGCGCCATGCCCTGCTGCATCGCGAGGATGAACGCCGAGCCCAGGAACCCTCCGACCGCGGAGGTGCCGGTGAAGGCGTCGGTGAAGATCAGGGCGATGGCCGCCGGGATCTCGGTGACGTAGACGGCCAGGACCACGAGGGCGGCCAGGACGTAGGCGATGATCATGAACGGCACGACGCCGGCGGCGAAGCGGCCGATGCTCTTGATGCCGCCGAGGATGACCGCGGCGACCAGCAGGACCATGACGATCCCGGAGAGCCAGGTCGGCACGCCGAAGGTCGAGTCGAGCTGGCCGGCGACGGCGTTGGCCTGCGTCATGTTGCCGATGCCGAAGGAGGCCACGGCGCCGAAGAGCGCGAACAGGGTGCCGAGCACCAGGCCGAGTCTCGCCCCGCCGCTGCCGGGGCCGAACTTCTCGGCGAACCCGTGGCGCAGGTAGAACATCGGGCCGCCGCTCATCTCGCCCTTGGAGTCGGGGCGGCGGTACTTCACGCCGAGCAGGGCCTCGCTGTACTTGGTGGCCATGCCCAGGACGCCGGTGACCCACATCCAGAAGAGGGCTCCGGGTCCTCCGACGCCGATCGCCAGGGCCACGCCCGCGATGTTGCCGACGCCGACGGTGGCCGCGAGGGCGGTGCTGAGCGCCTGGTAGTGGGAGATGTCGCCCTTGGCCTGGCCGCCCTCGGTGCGGCGGATCAGAGCCAGCCACAGCGCGTGCCCGAGCACGCGGAACTGGAGCCCGCCCAGCCTGATGGTGAGGTAGACGCCCACGATCAGGAGCAGGGGTATCAGGAAGAACGGTCCCCACACGAAGGAAACGACGGCGTCCAGGATCGCCTGGATCGTATCGGTCATCAGAGTGTGTCTCCCTGTCGTCGATGGGTGGGCGCCCCCGGCGGACCGGAGGCGGGTCCGAAGGCGTGCACGGAAGCGTTACAGGTGACGGTTACATCCGTGTCACGTGTTCCTGCCGCTACGGTCTCTGCTCGCGCGCCGCGCCGCCCGCACCGCGGTCCCCGGCCGTCCGGAGGGCCGGGCGGCGCCGCCGCGGCGACCAGTATCCCGCTCCCGGGGCGCGAAAACGCGCCCACGCGCGGCGGGGCGCCGGGACGGTCCGCGGCGGCGGGCCGTGGAGCCCCGGGGCGGGGCGCGCCCCGTCCCGTGCCCGTCGGAGCGGCGGGAGGGGGACCTGCGTGCCGGTCCGCTCCCCGTGGCGGGAGCGGGCCGGCCCGGGGGAGGCGACGGTCAGAAGATGCGACCGCAGAACGGGGCGTCCGCCCGGTGCAGGGCCGCGTCCAGGCCGGCCACGGCGCCAGGGGTGTGCTCGGTGAGCAGTCCCGCGCGCAGGTACCCCTCCAGGGAGGTCTGCCCCAGGTAGGCGGCGCCCAGGTGCGACACGTCCAGGGAGACGTCCGGGGCGTCCTGTACGGCCTCCACCCGGGCTCCCCCGCGGTCGGCGCCGATCCTCCAGCGGCCGGCGTTCCACGGCGCGTGGCGGTCGGCGACCTCCACCACCGCCTCCACCGGGGTCGCGTAGGAGCGCTCGGCGAGCGCCCCCTGCACGTCCACCAGCCGCATCCACAGGGACGTGTAGAGCGTGGGGACGACCCGGTCCCTGTCCACGACCAGGTGGCGCAGCGGGTTGTCCTCCGCCAGGAAGTCGAACTTGACCCTGCTCGTCAGGTCGCGGTTGAACAGGTGCTCGAACAGGGCCGTCCAGGCGGCGGGGGCGGTCGCCAGGACCTCCTCGACGTGCACCTCGCCCCCGGCCCCGTCGTCCGCCCACCTGCTCTGGGTGCGGTAGAGGGCGTATCCCAGGGGGCCCTCCGGCCCGCTCACGACGGCGGCCAGCCTCGGGCTCTTCCCGCCGCGGGAGCCGGGCTCGTCCCGCAGGATCCTGTCCCACCAGTGGCTTCCGCGCTGGAACTGGCCGACCTGGACCGCCGCCACCTCGCGGTGCACGCGCGCGAGGTCGTCGCGGACCCGGGCCGCATCGGCGAGCCGGACACGCAGGGCGGGGTCCCGGGGCGCGTCCGGGCGCAGCACGCCGTACTGGCGCTGGACGGCCGTCTCCATCTCGGTCGCGGCCGGGCCGTAGCCGAAGCGGCCGTAGATGGCCCCCTCCGAGGCCCACAGGGCCGCGTACCTGCCGCCGGAGGCGCGGATGCCGGCCAGCTGCCGGCGCATCAGCGCGCTGAGCACGCCCCTGCGCCGGTAGGTGGGCCACACGCCCACGGCGGTGATCCCCGCGACCGCACGGGGCCCGCCGGGCAGCGCCATCTCGAAGGGGAAGTGGTTGGTGGCGCCCACGACCTCCTCCGCGTCCCCCTCCCCGTCGACCGCGACGAGGACGCGGTCGTAGCCGACGGCGTCGTGGAAGGGGAGGGCGCGCTCCGCCATCGTGTCCTGGTCGTCGCCCGCGAGGAGGGCCTCGCCCACGACCCTGAGCACTTGGGGGAACTCGTCCCGGTCGGTGCCGCGCACGGTCCACGCGGCTCTCTCGGTCTCGGGGTTCTCTGTCATGCCGGTGCTACCGTTCTCCGTGTCTTCGCGGTCGGTCAGAAGTCCGTGGTGCACAGGGGTGCGCGGGGCACGTGCAGCGCGGTGTCCAGGCGGGCGGCCGCTCCCGGCGCGTGCTCCACGGCCAGGCCCGCGTCCACGAAGGCGGTCAGGGAGCCGCCCCCCAGGTACACGGCGCCCAGGTGGGACGCGTCCAGGGTCAGGTCGGGGGCCGCGTCGGCCGCCGCCTCGGCGCGGGCCTCCCCGCCGCCGGCCCTGAGCCGCCAGCGCCCGGCGTTCCAGGGGGCGAACCGGTCGGTGACCTCCAGGACGGTGTCCAGGGTGGTGGCGTAGGAGCGTTCGGCCAGGGCTCCGGGCAGGTCCACCAGGCGCACCCACAGGGAGTCGAAGTCCCTGCGCGCCAGTCGGCGCGGGTCGGCCAGCAGCACGGTGAGGATGTCGTCCTCGGCGAGGTTGTCCAGGTGGGCCGAGGAGGCCAGGTCCCTGGAGAACAGGTGGTCGTACAGGGCGACCCTGGCCCGGGCCGTGGCCGCGACGGTCTCCCGGACCCGGACCTCCCCCGTGGGGAGGCGGTCCTCCCACTTGTGCAGGACGCGGTAGAGGGCGTAGCCCTCGGCCCCGTCGGGGCCGCGCACGACGGCGGCGCGCAGCGGCCCGGCGCCCCGGCGGTCCCGCTCCTCGTCGTGCAGGAGCCATCCCCACCAGCCGGGCTTGCGGAGGATGTGGCCGTTGCGGGCGGAGGCCGCCCGGCGGTGCAGCTCCTCGAGCTCGCCGCGGACGGACCCCGGTTCGGTGAGGTCGACGGTGAGGGCCGGGTCGCGCGGGGCCCCGGGGCGCAGCGCGGCGTGGGCGAGCTGGACGGAGGCCTCGAACTGCCGGACGGCCGGGCCGTAGCCGAAGCGGCCGTAGATCGTGCCCTCCGAGGACCAGAGGACCGCGAGCTTCTCGCCGCGCTCGCGGATGTCCGCCAGCTGCCGGCGCATCAGCGCGCTGAGCACGCCCCTGCGCCGGTACGTGGGCCACACGCCCACGGCGGTGATCCCCGCGGCCCGGCGCGGGCCTCCGGGCACGGTGAGGGTGAGCGAGTACGCCATGGTGGTGCCGATGATCCGCTCACCGTCCAGGGCGACCAGGGCGCGGTCGTACTCCGCGCTGGGGAAGTCCCGCTCCTCGTGGAGGAGCTTCTCCACCGGCAGGCCGATGGCCTCCGAGAAGACCGCCGCGAACTCGGGGTACTCCTGCTCCGTGCTTCTGCGCACGGCCCATCCTGGATCGTCGTTGCGGGGGGGAACGGGGTGGTGAGCGCCTGCCATGGGCCGACCCTCTCAGCCTCGCCCGGCGCGGCGCCACTGGTTTTTCCGCGTGTCGGCGCGATCGTCCCCCGGCGGGCGGGCGCTCCCCGCCGGCCCGACCGCTCCCCCGCGTCCCGCGCCCCTCCGGGGCCGCGGGACGGGGACGACCGGCGCGGGGCGGCCGCGCACGGCCTCCGGCGCCGCGGCCGTCGTCCACAGGCGCGGGACCGAGGAGTAACCCGCGGCCCCAGGGGGCACTCCTACCGTGTGAAACGTACGACCCCTCCCCTCAGGACCCCGTCCGACCACCCGCCCCGCGACGGTCGGCACAGACTCGTGGTGGGGGTGGACGCGGGCGGCACCGCCACCCGCGCACTGGTCACCACCCTGGCCGGCGAGCGCCTGGGCCGGGCCCGGACCGGGGGAGCCAACCCCAACGCCCACGGCGCCGACACGGCCGCCGACCGGCTCGCCGAGGCGATCGCGGGGGCCCTGGACCAGGCCGGCCGGGGGGCGCGCGACGCGGTGGCCTCCGTGGTGGTGGGCCTGGCCGGGGTCTCCGCGCTCCGCGACGCGGGCGTGCGCGCGCGGATGGAGCGCGCCCTGGGCGAGGCCGGACCGGCCGTCGGCCGGGGCGTCTTCACCGGGGACGACGAGGTGGCCTTCGCCGCCGGGACCCCGTCCGCGCACGGCACGGTGCTGATCGCCGGGACCGGGGCGATCGCCACCCGGATCGACGACCGCCGTCGGACCCGGTCCGCGGACGGCATGGGGTGGCTGATCGGCGACGACGGCTCGGCGTTCTGGATCGGGCACCACGCGGCCAAGGAGACGGCGCGGCAGCTGTCCCTCGGCGGCGACCTCAGCCCGCTGGCCCGGGCGGTGGCCAAACGCGTCATCCCCGGCCAGAGGCCGGTGGACGGGGAGTCCCACATACCCCAGGAGCACGCCAGGAACTTCGCCCGGACCCTGACCGCGGCGCCCCCGATCGCACTCGCCGCGCTCGCGCCGCTGGTCAGCGAGGCGTACGCGTTGGGCGACCCGGCGGCCGAGGTGATCGTGAACGCCGCCGCCGGGCACCTGGCGCACTCGGTGCACCAGGTGCGCAACCCCGGCGAGTGCCTGCCCGTGGTGCTGGCGGGCGGCGTGCTCGCGCATTCGGAACCGGTGCGGTCGGCGCTCACCCGCAAGCTGACGATGGGCACCGCCGGGTCGGAGGTCGTCGCGGCCGGGTGCACGGAGGGCGGAGCGGCCTGGCTGGCCGCCCTGCGGGCCGGTGCGTCGGACGGGGACCGCGAGCTGCACGGGACGTTCACCCGGCCCGCCCCGGGCGGGGGCGCCGACCGCGGCAGGGACCGCACCGACGCGGCGTAGGGTCAGGCCCTCCGGGCCCGCACGGGCGGCGCAGGGGGACGCGTGACGGGCGGTCGCGCGTCCCGGCCCCCGCGCGGGAACGTCCGCGAGGCTCCGGCCCGGCCCCGGACCGGCCCTGTGGTTCGCGGCGGTTTGCCCTGTTGGCGCAGGGTGCCCTACCGTGTGAGGTGGTTAGGCTTACCTAACCCACGACGCGAGAACGGGGACACCATGGCAGAGCGGCGGGAACGTCCGAAGAGGACCGTCCACACGGGACGGGTGGAGTCGGTCGAGCAGCTGACGCCGCACATGGTCCGGGTCGTGTTCGGCGGTGGCGGACTCTCCTCGTTCGCGACCGGGGACCACACCGACAGCTACGTCAAGCTCCTGTTCCCGCCGCCCGCCCCGGGCGACCCGGAACCCCTCGACGTGGACCGGATCCGCGCCGAGCGCCCCCGCGAGGAGTGGCCGGTCACCCGCACCTACACCGTGCGCGCCTGGGACCCCGACTCCCTTCGGCTGACCATCGACTTCGTCCACCACGGCAGCTCCGGCCTGGCCGGGGCCTGGGCGGCGGGCGCCTCGCACGGCGACCGGCTGTGCATGCTGGGGCCGGGCGGCGGCTACTCCCCCGACCCCGGCGCCGACTGGCACCTGCTGGCCGGGGACGAGAGCGCCCTTCCCGCCATCGCCGCCTCCGTGGAGCGGCTTCCGGTCGGCCGCACCGCGCACGTGTTCGTCGAGGTCCAGGGGCCCGAGGAGGAGCACAAGCTCGACGCCCACGACGACGTCCACGTGCACTGGCTGCACCGCGGGGACAGGCCCGTCGGGTCCCTCCTGGTCCCGGCCGTGCGCGCGCTCGACCTCCCCGAGGGCGCCGTGCACGCGTTCGTGCACGGCGAGGCGGGGTTCGTCCGCGACCTGCGCCGCCTCCTGCGCGTCGAGTACGGGCTGGCCAAGGAGAGCCTGTCCATCTCCGGCTACTGGCGCCTGGGCCGCGACGAGGACGGCTGGCAGGCCTCCAAGGCCGAGTGGAACCGCAGCGTGGAGGCCGAGGAGGAGGCCACCCTGGCCTCCTCCGGCTGACGCCGCGGCCCCGGTCCGGCCGCTACGCCTCCAGCTTCTCCAGCGCGATCAGGTAGGCCTCGTTGAAGGTCGGGAACTGGGGGATGGAGTCGAGCAGGGTCGCCACCGGGATCCCGGCCCGGATCGCCAGCGCGGCGGTGTGGATCCACTCCGACGCCATCGGCCCGAACGCCCACGCGCCGACCAGGACCCCGCGCCCGCGGTCGGCGACCAGCCCGAGCGTGCCGCGCGGGTCGGTCCCGTAGGTCCAGGGCCGGGCCAGGGTCTCGGGCAGGTCGGCCTCGGCGGTGACCGCGTCGATCCCCCGCTCCACCGCCTGCCGGGCGGTGAGCCCCACCGCCGCGATCTCGGGCTCGGAGAAGATCACGCGGGGGACCGCCGTGTAGTCGGCGGTGCGCTCCGTGCCCAGGATGTTGTCGGCGACGACGCGCCCCTGGTACTTGGCCACGTGGGTGAACATCGACACCCCGGTCGCGTCGCCGATGCCCCACAGGCCCGGCTCCGCCCGGCAGCGGTCGTCCACCGGCAGGCCACTCCGGTCCGTGCGCACGCCGGCCTCCTCCAGCCCGAGGCCGTCGGTCCGGGGCCGGCGCCCGGTGGCGAGCACCACCACGTCGGCGCGGACGCGCTCGCCGTTGTCGAGGGTGGCGAGCACGCCGTCTCCGTCCCTGGCCACCGAGGCGACCTGGGTCCCCAGGTGCACGGAGATGCCGTCGCGGGCGAACTGGTCGCCGATCAGCTCGCACAGCCGCGGTTCCTCGCGGTCCACCAGGCGGGGCCCGCGCTGGACCACCGTCACCGCGGCGCCCATCCGGGACAGGAACTGCCCCAGTTCGACGCCGACGGCGCTGCCCCCGACCACGAGGGCGCTGCGGGGGATCTCCGTGAGGGTGGTGGCCTCCCGGTTGGTCCACACCATGGACCGGTCCAGGGCGTCGAGGCCGTCGATCGGCGGGCGCACGGCCGAGGACCCGGTGGCGACGACCACGTGGTCGGCGGTGAGTTCGGTGTCCCCCACCGCCACGCGCCACGGGTCGCGGCCGATCACGCGCCCCTCCCCCTTGAACACCAGCGCGCCCTGGTCCCGGTACCCCCGGACCTGCGCGGAGTCGTCCAGGTGGCGGATCATCTTGTCGCGGTACTCGCGCAGCCGGGGCCAGTCGAGGTCCGGCCGGGAGACGCCCGCCGCGCCGGCGGCCTCCGCGCGCACCTCCGGGGGCCGCAGCAGCACCTTGGTGGGGATGCAGGCGTAGTAGCCGCACTCGCCGCCGACGAGTTCGCGCTCGACGACGGCGACCCGCCTGCCCGCCTCGAGCAGACGGCTCGCGACCGTCTCGCCGCCCGGTCCCATGCCGATGATGATCGCGTCCAGGTGTTCCATGTGCCTCGTTCCGCCCGCAGCCCGGTGGGTCAACCACGATGGTGGCCCCTGTCCGGGGTGCGGGGAAGGTCCGACACGCGGCTATTCCACGGGTTCGCGCCTCCGGAACCGCGCGGGCGGCGCGGAAGCGGCCCGCACGCGCGGGGCGGACGGCCGCGGACGCGCACGGGGAGCGCGGTCCGGCGGAGCGCCCGCGTGCGGCGCGTCACCCCCCGAACGGGCCGTGCGCGGTCCGGGGCGTGATGGAATTGCAGGTCGTCACCCGGTCCGATCCGGAAGGAACCGCCTCCCCGGCGCATCCCCATGTCCACGCAGAGCCTCCTCCTCGTCCTCGACCTCGTCGGCATCCTGGCGTTCGCCGTCGACGGGGCCCTGACGGCCATCCGCACCGCCCGGGTGGACATCGTCGGTGTGCTGTCCCTCGGCCTGGTCACCGCCATCGGCGGCGGCGTCATCCGCGACGTCCTGCTGGGGGTGACCCCGGCGACCTTCCAGGACTGGCGCTACATCACGACCGCGCTCGTCGGCGGCACGCTGGCCTTCTTCCTCAGCCGCCAGCTGACGCACCTGTCCAGGCCGATCCTGCTGTTCGACGCGGCCGGCCTGAGCCTGTTCGCGGTGATCGGCGCGACCAAGGCGCAGGAGATGGGGTTCGGCCCGCTCCAGGCGGTCCTGCTCGGCGCGATCACCGGGGTCGGCGGCGGCACCGTCCGCGACGTGCTGCTCAACCGCGTACCGACCGTGCTCAGCGCCAACTCGCACCTGTACGCCATCCCGGCGATGCTCGGCGCCGCGTTCGTCGTGCTCGCGAACGTGGCCGGGTTCGGCACGGGCCTGGTCGCGGTCGTCGGCGCCCTGGTCTGCTTCACCGTGCGGATCCTCGCGCTGCGGTACCGGTGGAACGCCCCCCTGCCGCCCGGTGCGCCGCCGCTGTGACCCCCGCCCCGGCACCGGTCCCCGGCCGCCCCGCACGTCCGCGGACGGGGCGCGGGCCCCGGCACCCGTGTGCGCGGCGGAGGGTCCGGGGCGCACGCACGACCCTGGCCCCCTGGCCGTCGGCGCCCGTCGTGCGGGACCCCGCACGCGTGCGTGCCGACGGGCCGGGCGCTCGGCCGGGCGGGGGGCGAGCCCCGCGGGCACGCGTGCGCGCCGACGGCCGTCGCCTCCTCAGGGGAGTTCCGGTGTCGCCCCCAGGGCACGGTCCGCCACCTCGCGCAGCATCGTGACCATGGCGTGGACGGGCCCGGTCGGCCGCCGCCGGTGGACGGCGTAGATCTCCCTGGCCAGGCGGGCGTCGCGCAGGGGGCGGCTCACCCTGCGCCCGGGGCGCGCGGCGCCCAGGATGCTGCTGGGCACGAGCGCCACACCGACCCCGGCCTCGATGAGCGCGAGGGCGACCTCGTAGTCGCGGGTCTCGTAGGCCACGGTCAGGCGGACCCCGGCGGCGGCCGCCGCGGTGTCCAGGCTGACGCGGTTGTGGATCCCGGGCGCCCCGCAGATCCACTCCTCGTCGGCCAGGTCCGCCAGCCCCAGGTCGTGGTCGCCGAGGGGGTGCCCGGTGGGGGCGACCGCGAGCAGCGGGTCGACGAGGACGCGTTCGCGGTGCAGGCCGCCGGCCCGCGGCAGGGGCACGCCCGGGTAGCGGTGCGTGACGAGCAGGTCCAGCTCGCCGGAGGCGACCAGGCCGTACCCTCCGGGCGGCTCGATGTCGGACAGGGACAGCCGCACGTGCGGGTGCTCGCGGCCGAAGGCGGCGAGGGTGGCGGGCAGCAGGACCTTGCCCGCGCTGGCGAAGGCCCCCAGGGACAGGCGGTCGGGGACCACCCCCGCGAACGCGCGGACGGCGGTCTCGGCGTCGCGCAGCTCGCCCAGGACACGTTCCCCGTGGGCGAGCAGCACCCGCCCCGCCTCGGTGAGGGTGGCCCCCGTGCGTCCGCGCTCGACCAGTGCGCAGCCGACCTCGCGCTCGAGCTTGGTGAGCTGCTGGGAGAGGGCGGGCGGGGTGAACGACAGGCGCTCGGCCGCGGCGGCGATGGATCCCGCGTGCGCGATCTCCACGAGCACGCGCAGCCGGTTGGCGTCCAGCACGGCGACCATCCCCCAAACGACATCCGGTACAAAGTTCTGCTTACTGATCTTTAGCAGACCCAACTTTAAGTTAATCGTCAGTAGCGGCAGAGTGGAGCCATGAGCCCCACGACCGCGCACGCCGCGCGCACGCCCACGGCCACCGACGTCCGCGCGGCGGCGGAGCGCATCGCGCCCTACGCCCGACGGACCCCCGTGCTGCACACCGAGGTGGACGGCCGTCCGCTGTCCCTGAAACTGGAGCACCTCCAGCTCACGGGCGCGTTCAAGCTGCGCGGGGCCCTCAACGCGCTGCTCGGCGGGGAGCCGACCGGGCGCGTCATCACCGCCTCCGGCGGCAACCACGGGCTGGGCGTGGCGACCGCCGCGCGGCTGCTGGGCCTGCACGCCACGGTGTACGTGCCCGAGACCGTCCCCGAGGCCAAGGCGGCGCCCCTGGCCGCCACCGGGGCCGAGATCGTCCGCCTGGGCGAGCACTACGCCGTGGCCGCCGAGGCCGCCAGGGCCCGCGCGGAGGCGGAGGGCGTGCGCTACCTCCACGCCTTCGACGACGCCCTGGTCGTCGCGGGCCAGGGCACGATCGGCCTGGAGATCGCCACGGACGCGCCCGAGTGCGACACGATCGCGGTCGCGGTCGGCGGGGGCGGGCTCGCCGCCGGCGTGCGTCTGGGGGCGGGCGGACGCGAGGTCGTGGGCGTGGAGCCCGAGGGCTGCCAGAGCCTGCACGCCGCGCTGGCGGCGGGCCGGCCCGTGCAGACCCCGGTGGACTCGGTGGCCGCCTCCGCCCTGGGCGCGTCCGTCCTGGGCCGCGTGCCGTTCGAGGTGCTGCGCACCGCCCCGGTGACCCCGGCGCTCGTGGACGACGCCGAGATCGTCGCGGCGCAGGACCGCCTGTGGCAGGAGTTCCGGATCGCCACCGAACCGGCGGCGGCGGTGCCCTTCGCCGCCTGGCTCGCCGGGCGGGTCCCCGGGGAGCGGCCCTGCCTGGTCGTGTGCGGCGCCAACGCGGACTGGAGGCGCGTCGGCTGACGGGCCGGGGCAGCGGAGCCGCTCCGTCCCCGGGCTCCGCCGCGCGAAGCGGTGACCTGGGGCACCCGGGTGACCCGGTGCCGATGTTACCGACCGGTCGCCCTTACATTGGATCCGGCATCCGACCAATCTCGTGAGGGAGACCACGTGCTCTATGGTGCGTTCAGGCAGTCTGCGTCGGTACTCGCGCGCACCCTGTGCCGCCCGACCATCCTGGGCCGTGAGAACGTCCCCGCCACCGGCGCGGTCCTGCTCGCCAGCAACCACCTGTCGTTCGTGGACAGCATCATCATCCCGCTGTCGGTCACGCAGCGCCCGGTGCGCTTCCTCGCCAAGTCGGACTACTTCGAGGGCTCCGGCGTCAAGGGCCGCCTGACCAAGGCCGTGTTCTCCTCGCTGGGCGCCATGCCGGTGAAGCGCTCCGACGCACGCGGCGCCATGATGTCGCTGGAGCTGATGCTGGACCGCCTGCGCGAGGGCGAGGCGTGCGTGATCTACCCCGAGGGGTCCCGCTCGCGCGACGGACGCCTCTACCGGGGCCGGACCGGTGTGGGGCACCTGGCGATGGAGTCCAAGGCCCCCGTCGTACCGGTGGCGCTGTCGGGCACCCAGGACGTGCAGCCGGTGGGGGCGTCCATGCCGCGTCCGCGCCCCTTCACCATCCGCTTCGGCGAACCCCTGGACTTCTCCTCCGGCTACGACCACCTCGCTCCGGGCAAGGCCCGCAGGGTGATCGCCGACCAGGTCATGGACGCCATCCAGGCGATGTCCGGCCAGGAGCGCGCCGAGAGGTACAACTCCCACAGCGGCGGCTAGCGGGTCCCGGCCGACTCCTCCTCCCTTCCCGTGTGCGCACGGCACCGCCCTTCCGGCGGTGCCGTGCGCACACGGGTTTTCCGTGGGTGGACGACGACTCCGCGTGCGTGTCGAAACACGGGTTCCCGGGGCCCGATCCCCGGGCGATCGGAGCGGGCGGGGCGTTTCCCGGGACCGAGGCCCTCGCCGTTCCCGGATTTCCCGAAGTTTTTTTCTGGAATCGCACACCGCGCGTCCCGGAATGTGGTCACCTAGGGTCATGGAAGCCGACGGCGCACCTGCGGGCCGTACCGGTTCTCCTCCCCGGACGAGGGCCGGGGACCGCTGACCCTCTCCCCAGTTCGGCCCCCGGCGCCCCCTCCGGGGGCCGACTCCCAGCCGCCTACCTCCTGCGGGCGGGGCGCCGGGCGGGTTTCCCGCCCGGCGCCCTCCGGACTGCCCCTCGGCGGGCGGCCGGCGGACCCGCCTCAGAAGGCCAGCACACCGACGATCCCCGCGTACACGGCGATCAGCAGCACGCCCTCGAAGCCGATCCGACCCCATCCGCGCGCCTGGCGGACGATGAGCCCGGCGAGGAGCACCACCGTCATCAGCAGCGCACCGCAGGTGAGGAAGAGCTCGTCGGTTCCCGCGACGTGGAACAGCGACCCCGAACGGTAGAAGACGTCGCCCACCGCCAGGTTGAGCACGTCCAGGCTGTTGCCGCCGATGATCGCCGCCACGGCCAGCGTCATGGCGCCCCGCCGGACGGCGGCGACCGCCGCGACCGTCTCGGGCAGGGCGTTGACCGCGCCCATCGCCACCGCGCCGACGAGTCCCGCGCTGAGCCCGGTGGACTCCACGACGACGACCGCCGCCTCAGCCAGGGCCCATCCGCCCACGGCCACGACGGTGCCGACCAGTGCGAAACCCGCCCACAGGGAGGCCGTGCTCCCGGCCCCCTCGCCCGCCGGGGTGTCCGCGCGGAGGGCGTCCACGGGCCCGCTCCCCGCGGAACCGCCACCGGAGCCGGGCGCCGGGGCGCCGCCGGAGGCGCCGGACCCGCCGGGGACGTCCACCACCGTCTCCCGCGTGTGCACGGCGCGCCACATCGGGTGCGCGCCCTCGTGGTGGATCAGCCGGAGCCCGCCCGCGTAGAAGGCGACGAGGACGACCGAGGCCGGGTGGACCCCCAGCACCGTCACGTCGGGCCCGAAGCCGGACATCAGGGCCAGGGACAGCATCCCGATCAGCAGGCAGCAGAAGAGCAGGTTCGCCGACGACGCCGCGGCGTGCTCCAGGTTGGCGCGGCGGTGGAAGAAGTCGGCCACCGCCAGCGCGAGGGTCTGCGCGGCGATCCCCCCGACGGCGTTGCTGTAGGCCAGTCCCGGCTGGTCCGCGGCGGCGCTCACCGCCGTCATCACGATCCCCGACAGGGACGTGGCCAGGCCGAAGAAGACCGCGCCGAAGACGGCCTCCCCCCACCCCGTGCGGTCCGCGAGGACGTCTCCGAGGGTGGCCATCCTGACGCTGGCCACCACGGTCACCGCGGCCACCAGGACGAAGATCGCGATACTCCAGCCCAGCGGCCACGGCGGTGCCACCGCTTCCACCATGTGCGTTCCCTCCCCGTGTCGGCGCACGGTCCCCGGCTACCCGCGGCGGGGCGCTCCAATCGGGCCCGCGCGCACGCGCGGGCCCGACGCCGGGGCGAGCCGCCCCTCCTCACAGGTCAGCGCAGGAAGAGGTCCGGGGTGAGGGGCAGGTTCCTGACCCGGACGCCGGTGGCGTGGTGGCAGGCGTTCGCGACGGCCGCCGCCGTGCCGACGATGCCGATCTCCCCCACGCCCCGCGAACCCAGGGGGCCCGCGTGCGGGTCCTCCCCCTCCAGCCAGTCGGCCTCCAGCCCGGACACGTCCGCGTGCACGGCGACGTGGTACTGGGCCAGGTCGTGGTTGACCACATGGCCGAAGGCGGGGTCGACCACGCTCTGCTCGTAGAGCGCCATCGACAGGCCCATGACCATCCCCCCGAGGAACTGCGAGCGCGCCGTGCGGGGGTTGACGATCCGGCCGACCGAGAACAGGCCCAGCATGCGCGGGACCCGGATCTCCCCCGTGTCGGCGTGCACCCGCGCCTCCACGAAGTGGGCGCCGAACGAGTACTGCGAGCAGCCCGGCGTCGCGGTGTCCTCGGGCGTGGTGCCGCGCGCGCTCGCGCCCGGCGCGGGAGCGTCGCCGTGTTCGGCCCTGAAGACCCGGGCCGCGGCGACCAGCGCCGCCCCCCAGGACGTGGTGCCGCTGGAGCCGCCCGCCACGGAGGCCTCCGGCAGGTCGGTGTCGCCGATGGAGACCACGACCTCCGACAGCGGGCGCCCCAGCGCGTCCGCGGCGATCTGGGTGAGGGCCGTCAGCGCTCCGGTGCCGATGTCGGCCGCGCCGATGCCGACGTGGTAGCGGCGGTCCTCGCCGTACCGGATCTCGGCCACCGACCCCGGGTTCACCATGTGCGGGTACATGGCGGAGGCGACCCCCGTGCCCACCAGCCAGTCGCCCTCGCGGCGGGCCCCCGGCGCGGGGTCGCGCCCGTGCCAGCCGAAGCGCTCGGCGCCCTCGCGCAGGCACCTGACGAGAGCCCGGTCCGACCAGGGCTCCCCCGTCGAGGGGTCGACCGGGGGTTCGTTGCGCAGGCGCAGCTCCACCGGGTCGACCCCGCACTCGTGGGCGAGCTCGTCCATGGCCGACTCCAGCGCGTACATCCCCGGCGCCTCGCCCGGGGCGCGCATCCAGAACGGGATGGGCGCGTCCAGGGGCGCCAGCCGGTGCGTGGTGCGCCGGTGGGGGGCGGCGTACATCATGCGGGTGCACACCCCGCTCTGCTCGGCGAACTCCTTGACCTTGGAGGTCTGCTCCACGACGTCGTGCACGACGGCGGCCAGGCGCCCGTCGCGGTCGGCCCCGAGCCGCAGCCTCTGGATGGTGGGCGTCCGGTAGCCGACCAGGCTGAACATCTGCTGCCTGGTCAGCGCGAACTTGACCGGGCGTCCGGGGACGGCGCGGGCCGCCATCGCGGCCAGGACGTTGTGCGCGTGCGCCGAGCCCTTGGACCCGAACCCTCCCCCGACGTACGGGGCGATCACCCTGACGCGCTCCGGGTCGAGGCCGAACACCCCGGCGACCGTCTGCCGGACGGGGTGCGCCCCCTGGGTGGAGTCGTAGAGGGTGAGACGGCCGCCCGCCTCGTCCCACAGGGCGACGGTGGTGTGCGGCTCCATGGGGTTGTTGTGCTCCATGGGCGTGCGGTACGTGCGGTCCACCACGACGGCCGCGCGGGCGAGCGCGGCGTCGGGGTCCCCCTGCTCGGTGTCCGCCTCGACACCGGTGTTGACCGCCTCCGGCCGGTACAGGCGCGGGTGGTCGGCGGTCAGCGTCACGTCGTGCGCGAGCGCCTCGTAGGCGACGTCCACCAGCCCGGCCGCCTCGCGGGCCGTCTCTGGCGTGTCGGCGACCACGGCCGCCACGAACTGGCCGCGGAAGGCCACTTCGTCGCTCTGGAGGACGGCGAACTCCCGGTCCTCGGTGTCGGCCAGCCGTTCGGCGTTGGCGGGCGTCAGGACGGCGCGCACCCCCGGGAGTTCCTCCGCCCGCGCGGTGTCCACGGCGCTGACCCGGCCCCGGGCGACGGTGGACAGGACCGGGCCCAGGTACAGCGGGTCGGTGAGGGCGTACTCGTAGGCGTAGGGTGCCAGGCCGGTGACCTTGGCCTCTCCCTCCAGGCGTGTCAGCGGACGCCCGACGGACGGCGTTCCCGGCGTGGTGGTCATCGTGCCTCCTCGGCGGTGAGGCCGCGCAGCGTGGACGCGAGCGTGTTGACGGCCATGGGGACCTTGAAGGCGTTGTCGCGCCCGGTGCGGGCGTCGGCGAGCTCGGCGCGGGCGGCCCCGCGGAACGCCTCCTCCGTCGCCGGACCGCCGATCAGCGCCTCCTCCGCGCGGTGGGCGCGCCAGGGGACGTGCGCCAGTCCGCCGAAGGCGATGCGCACGTCCGCGACCGTGCCGTCCACGACGTCGAGCGCGGCGGCCACCGACACCAGCGCGAACGCGTAGGAGGCGCGGTCGCGCACCTTGCGGTAGGCCGACCGTGCGGCCACCGGCAGGTGGGGCAGGTCGACCGCGGTGACCAGGTCTCCGTGTCCGAGGACGGTGTCGCGTTCGGGTTCGCTGCCGGGGAGCCGGTGCAGGCCCGGGATCGGCACGACGCGCTCCCCGCCGGGGCCGAGCACGCGCGCCTCGGCGCCCAGCGCGGCGAGCGCCACCGCCATGTCGGAGGGGTGGGTCGCCACGCAGTGGTCGGAGGCGCCGAGGACGGCGTTGTCGCGGCCGTGCCCCTCCAGGGCCGAGCAGCCCGTGCCGGGCTCGCGCTTGTTGCAGGGCGTGGTGGTGTCCTGGAAGTACGGGCAGCGGGTGCGCTGGAAGAGGTTCCCGCCGGTGGTGGCGGCGTTGCGCAGCTGCCCCGAGGCGCCGGCGAGCAGCGCGGCGGACAGGACCGGGTAGCGGCGGCGGACCGCCGGGTGGGCGGCCAGGTCGCTGTTGGGCACCGAGGCGCCGATCCTGAGCCCCCCGTCGGGGAGCTCCTCGACCCGGTTGCCGAGCAGGCCGCGCACGTCCACGAGCCGGGTGGGCGAGGCCACGCCGAGCTTCATGTGGTCGACCAGGTTGGTGCCGCCCGCGAGGTAGGCGGCGCCGGGGTCGTCGGCGACCAGGGCGACGGCGTCCGCGGGCCCGTCGGGCCGCGTGTAGTCGAAGGGCCTCACCGTGCCGCCTCCCTGATCGCGGCGACGATGTTGGTGTAGGCGCCGCACCGGCACAGGTTGCCGCTCATGCGCTCGCGGATCTCCTCGTCGTCCAGGCTCACCGGGGCGTCGAGGTCCGCGGTCGCGTGGCTGGGCCAGCCGGCCTCGGCCTCCCGCAGCATGCCCACGGCCGAGCAGACCTGGCCGGGGGTGCAGTAGCCGCACTGGAAGCCGTCGTGGTCGACGAAGGCGCGGGCCACGGGGTGGAGTTCCCCGCCGGGGGCGCCGTCCCCGCCCCCCAGACCGGCCGCGGTGGTGACGTCGGCGCCGTCGTGCGCGACCGCGAGCGCCAGGCAGGACAGGATGCGGCGCCCGTCCAGGAGGACGGTGCACGCTCCGCACTGCCCGTGGTCGCAGCCCTTCTTGGGCGAGGTCGCCTGCAGCCGGTCTCGCAGCGCGTCCAACAGTGTGGTGCGGGTGTCGACGGTGAGCCGGCGCTCCTCACCGTCGACCCGCAGGGTGATCGTGGCGTCCACCGGATGTGCCTTCCCCTCGTTGCCCCTCGTACGGCTCTCGTCCCAGTGTGTGACACGGGGGTGGCTCGGCGAAGCCGCCACGTCGGGGCGGCGCGGGACGGCTCGTGCCGCGCCCGGGGGCGCTCCGGAGTCGCCGGGGGCAGGGGCCGCGGCAGTCCGGCGGAGGGGCGGGCCCGTGGCCCCCGGGCCCGGGCGGCCGGGGGGGCGGCCACCGGGACCCGGGGGCCGCTCAGGGCGTGCGTCCGGTGAGCGCGATCAGGCGGTCCTGGGGCGTCGCGTCGGGGCCGACCGGGGTGGGCGCGTCGAACATCTGCCCCGGCCCGAAGTCCTGATCGGAGGCCCAGGCGTGGAGTTCCTTGGCCAGGTCGGGGTCGAGCGCCTCGTCCGCGCCGATCGCGCGGGCCAGGTCCCAGGCGTGGACCGCCAGGTCGAAGGTCATCTGCCAGAGGTAGACCTCGGCGGGCACGTCCCCGAAGGACAGGTGGACCGTGCGCTCCAGGGACGGCAGGCCGAGCCACGCCGTCCGGGCCTCCCGCGAGACCACCGCCCAGGTGGCCGCGGGCTCCTCACCCAGGTTGTCCCCGTCGAAACGGTCGCCGACGTCCTCCATCCGGGCCCCGCCCAGCAGGGGCGGGACCCACAGCTGCTCGGTGGCCAGGTGGTTGACCAGGTCGTGCACGTCCCAGTCAGTGCAGGGCGTGGGCCGGGCCCAGTCGGTGAGCCCGACCGCCCGGACCCGGCGGTCGAACTCCTCCAGCGCGGTGCCGTGCAGGTCGATCAGGCGTGCCATGTGCTTCCCCAGGGTCGGATGCGTGTTCTGCCCGGGTCACCTACCCGGAGCGGGTGCGGGCCGAACCCGCCCCCGGGAGGAGGCGCGGGCGGCCGGTCCGCCACGGGCCGGGTCCCCCGCCCCCGGCCGCGTCGCGGGCCCCCCGGCAGGCGGCCGCCGCGAGAGCGAGGGCGAGGCCGTCCTCGACGAGGGCGCCGACCCACGGGGGGAGTCCGCCGTCGGTCCACAGCTTCCGCCACCCGGACCCCGCGAGCGCGCCGAGGGGCGCGGCGGCGGCCGCGAGCACGGCGCCGACGACGACCGGTCGCGAGCGCTCCCGGGCCAGCACCGCGCCTCCGGCGGCCGCGCTGGCGGAGCGGGCGAGGAGGCTCGGCCAGGAGAGGCGGCTGGGGACGACGGGGGACTTGTCCGCGACGAACTCCCCGAGGACTCCCGCGGCGAGGATCACCCGCCGCCGCCCGGACGAGGCCGGCCACAGGGGTGCGGCCGTCCCGAGCGTGGAGCGCGCGCCCGCCGCCAGACCGAGCATCACGGCGCCGGCCGCGTGCGTTCGCGTCGTGCCCATGTCTCCCCCTCCGGTCCCGGCCGCCGGTGCACGGCCGCTCCGCACCGATTATCCAGGGGCGTCCCGGGGACGGGGCGCACGCGCCGCGGACGGCGCGGCGCGTGGAGGAGGGCGGGACCCGGGTCGGGGAGGGAGGACCCGCCGACACGGCGACGGCCGCGCACGGGAGCTCCCGTGCGCGGCCGTCGCGAGGTTCCTAGTGGGCGATCGGAGCGCCCTCCGAGGCGCCCGCCTCGACGCGGCGCACGAAGAAGGTCGCCGCGAAGGCCAGGACCGAGATCGTGGCCCCGAGGAGGAAGGCGACGTGGATGCCGCCGGCCTGGGCGCTGATCTCGGGGAGGCCGTCGGTGAGCAGGCTCGCCGAGCTGGCGGACATGACCGCGATGAACGTGGCGGTGCCCGCCGCGCCCGCGACCTGCTGCACCGTGCCGACCACGGCGCTGCCGTGCGAGTAGAGCTCGGGCTTGAGCGACCCGAGCGCGCCGGTGAGCAGCGGGGTGAACATGAAGCCCAGTCCGGCGCTCAGCAGGACGTGCGTGGCGACCACGAAGCCCAGCGGCGTCTCGGTGCCGAACAGCGTCATCGTCCAGAGCACCAGCGAGACGACCGCCGCACCCGGGATGACCAGCGGGCGCGGGCCGAAACGGTCGTAGAGGCGGCCGACCACCGGGGCGAGCAGGCCCATCGTCAGGCCGCCCGGCAGCAGGGTCAGGCCGGTGACGAGCGTGTCGTGCTGGAGGACGTTCTGCATGTAGAGCGGCAGCAGGATGAGCGTGCCGAACAGCGCCATGAAGCTGACCGCGACGAGGCCGATCGAGATCGAGAACTGACGCGAGCGGAACACGCGCAGGTCGAGCAGGGCGCGGTCGCCGCGCTGGAGGCGCAGCTGCCGCCACACGAACAGCACCAGTGCCACGGCGCCGCCGCCGATCGCGACCCACGGGGGCACGATCGCGGTGGCGTGGCCCTCGCCGAGGCTGGAGAACCCGTAGACGAGGCCGCCGAACGCGAACGCGGACACCAGGACCGAGAGGAGGTCGATGCTGGCGTGGCGGGGCTCGGTGACGTTGCGGATGAACAGCGAGCCGAGGACCAGGCCGATGAGGGCGATGGGCAGGACGAGGCCGAACATCCAGCGCCAGTCCAGGGCGCTGAGGATGAAGCCGGCGAGTGTGGGGCCGACCGCGGGGGCGACCGCCATGACGATGGAGATGTTGCCCATGGTGCGGCCGCGGCGGTCCGGCGGCACGAGGTTCAGCACGGTCGTCATGAGCAGCGGCATCATGATCGCCGTGCCGACGGCCTGGACGACCCGGCCCGCCAGGAGGAGCCCGAACCCCGGCGCGAGGAAGCAGATCAGCGTGCCGATGCTGAACAGCGTCATGGCCGCCATGAACACCTGGCGGAGGTGGAACCGCTGGAGCAGGAACCCGGTCGCCGGGATGACCACGGCCATCACGAGCATGAACGCCGAGGTCAGCCACTGCCCGGTGGAGACGGAGATCCCGAGGTCCCTGTTGAGCGCGGGAAGCGCCACGCCCATGATCGTCTCGTTCAGGATCACGACGAACGCCGAGACGAGGAGCAGCGGGATGACGAGGCGGTCGGCGGTGCGCGGCTCCGCTCCGCCGCTGCTGCCGGCCGAGTTCTCCTCGGCCACTGATGGATTGTGCTGCCCGGTCACTGGTGTCCTCGCGTCGTCGTGTGGGTGGTCGTGTCGTGGAACGGGACAAGGTCCGCGGGGGACGTGTTCGGACCCGCCCAGAGGTACACCAACCTCCCATGGGACCGGGACATTCCCGATCCTACGGGACGGGGCCCATTTACTTCTGTGTTCCAGATCATGGACCGTCCGGGAACCTTCGGAGGCCGTTCCGCGTGCCGGGAACCGGCTGTCCGGAAGGCCCGCACGGAGCCCGCACACGGCGCGGGCGGGGTCCCTGACGGGTGTACCCGCCCGCGCCGTGGACGACGCCGCGGCTACCGGGCGCCGCCCGCCGCGACCCGGTCGCCCTCCGCCGAGGGGGCGCCGTCCCCCGTGTCCGCCCGCGCTCCCCCGTCCGGCGCGACCGGGGAGGCGGGGTCGGCGACGATCCCCTGTTCGACGGCCATGGTCCGGAGCAGGCGCGGGGTCGTCCACAGCGTCGGGAGCATGATCAGCCCCACCGGGACCGCGGTGACCACGATGAAGGACTGGAGTGCCTGCACGCCGCCGTCCCCGACCAGGAGGAGCGCGATGGCGGCGGCGCCCATGCCGAAGCACCAGAACGCCCGGAAGTACCCGGGCGGCGTGCCCTCGTGCATGCTCGACGAGGCGATCGCGTAGGACATCGCGTCCAGGGTGGAGGCGAAGAAGATCAGCGTCACCACCACCATGAGCACCCCCAGGAACGCGCTCATCGGCAGCGCCTCGACGATGGCCAGGGCGGCGGCGGGGAGCCCGTCCGCCTCGTAGGCGCCGGAGACGGCTCCGGGGTTCTGCTGCTCCAGGAAGATGCCGGTGCCGCCCAGCGCGGTGAACCAGACAGTGGTCACCACGGCCGGGGCGACCGTGGCCCCCACGAAGATCTGGCGCACGGTGCGGCCCCGGGAGATGCGGGCGATGAAGATCGCCATCATCGGCCCGTAGCCCAGGAACCAGCCGAAGAAGAAGACGGTCCAGTAGCCCAGCCACTCCTGGTCGCCCCGGAAGAGCGCCATCGGCACGAACTCGCGGACGTGGACCGACATCGCCTGGAGGTAGAGGTCGACGACGAAGGGCACGGAGCCGAGTCCGACGATGGCCAGGATCAGCGCGAGGGCCGCCCAGACGTTGGCCTTGCTCAGCAGCTGGATGCCCCGGTTGAGGCCGCTCGCCGCCGACACGGCGCCCACGACGGTCAGCCCCGCGATGATGGCGGCCTGGGTGCCGTACCCGTCGGGCAGCCCGAACAGCTGGCCCCCGATGTAGGACACCTGGAGCCCGAGGAAGCCGATCGGTCCGACGGTCCCGGCGACGACCGCGACCACGCAGCTGATGTCGACGACCGCGCCGATCCAGTGGGTGCGCACGCGCTCGCCCATGACCGGCCACAGCAGTGTCCGGGGGCGCAGCGGCATGCCCTTCTCGACACCCCGCATCATGACCAGGGTGGCCAGGGACCCCCCGATGGCCCAGGCGGGGAAGCCCCAGTGCACGAAGCTCTGGGCCAGCGCGACCGCGGCCCCCTCCATGCCTCCGGCCTGGTCGGCGTACGCCGGCGGCGCGGCGGTGTAGTGGGCGATGGGCTCGGCCGCGGCCCAGAACACCCCGCCCGCGGCGAGCAGGGTGGTCATGACCATCGCGACCCACCGGAACATGCCGAACTCGGGTGCGGGCATGCCGCCCATGCGGACCCTGCCGTAGCGGGAGAACGCGAGGACGGCGGCGACGGCGAGCATGGCGAGGAGCAGGACCTGCCAGTACGCGCCGAACCATTGCGCGGACCAGGCGAAGGCGGCGTCGACGGCGGCGCCGACCGCCCCGGGTGAGGCCAGGGCCGTCACCACGAAGGCGATCAGGAGCACGCAGGTGACGCCCATGACCCAGAGGTCGGGACGGTTTCCTGACGCGGACACACGTGTGCGCAGGGTGGAGAACATGGAGAAGGGGATGCTCCTCGGTGGGAAACTGCCGGCCGGCATTGTCGACGGTCGGCGTGGAAGGGTCCGCCCCGGTCGGCGGCAGGCCGGTCGGACGGCGCCCGCTGCGGGGCGCGCCGTCCGGCGAAACGCGGAGCCGGACGCCGTCGGGCGGCGCGGGGCCGCCCGGAGACGGTCGTCCCGGGCCGCTTCGGCGACGTACGCGGACTGTGGACGGAGCGGAGGGGTGGGGCGGCGGTGCGTTACGGCCCCCCGGCACGCCTCCGGCCCGAGCAGTGCGGACCAGTCAACCAGGGACGGGGCGTGCTTCTCCCGTGAGGGAGGCCACGTCCGGCCGCGATGACGCCTGTGCGGGGGCTCCGGGGCGCCCGTGAGATAACGCACCCGTGTCCCGGGAACGCCTCGGGGGCCGCCCGGCCCCGGCACGTCCGGAACGGAACTCCCGTCCTCGGAGCACGCGGCCGTTCCGGGGGCGCCCGCCACGGCGGCTTCCCGGCCGGGCCGGGGACGCACGCGGGGCGGAACGGACCGGCAGGCGTGGACTTCCGGGCCGGGACGGGCGGTGTCGGCGGGCCGACCGGAACCGGTGCCGGCAGGACGCGGGGGCGTCGCGGCCGCCCAGCGCCCCTCGGACGACCGCGGCCGTCCGGCGGGTGCGAGGGGGCGTGGGTGGCGGGGGGCGTCGAGGGCCTTCCGGTGCGCCGGTGCGGATGTCGCGGTCCGCACCGGTGCCGGAGGCCCTCGTGCCGTGTGTCGGGCGGAGTGGTCGTCACCGGCCTCCGCGGCCGGTACGGCTAGGTTGGGCCCATGTCCGTGCAGCCCCCCGCAGCCGACCGCCCCTTCCCCGCGGACCCCGCGCTCGACGCCCTCGCCGGCTCCGCCTTCGGGCGCGGGGCGCGGGTGCGCGGGCACACCGCCCTGTCCGGCGGCACCTACAACACGGTCCGCTCCGTGGTCCTGCGCGACGGCCGGAGGTCGGTACTCAAGGTCGCGCCGCCCGCCGACCGCCCCCGCATGACCTATGAGCAGGGCCTCCTGGCCACGGAGGCCCTGGTCTACGCGAGGGCCCGTCCGCTGCTGGGCGGGCTCGTCCCGCGCGTCCTGGCCTCCGGGCGGGTCCCCGGAGAACCGGGCCGGGAGTACCTGTTCCTCGACCACCTGCCCGGGGAGACCCTGGAGGACCTGCGTTCCGGCGAGGCGCCCGTGCGCTCCTCCGCCGCCCGCCGGGACCTGGGCCGTGCCGTGGCGGCCCTGCACACGGTCACCGGCGACGCCTTCGGCTATCCGGCGGGGCCCGCGGGGCTGCGGGCGGACACCTGGCCGGAGGCCTTCCGCGCCATGGTCGTGGCGGTCGTGGCGGACGCGCGGCGCTTCTCCGTGCCCCTGCCCGGGGGCGGCGCCGAGGTCGTGCGGCTGGTGTCCGCGAACCTCGTCCACCTCGCGCCGGTCCGCGCCCCCGCCCTCACGCACTTCGACCTGTGGGACGGCAACGTCCTGGCGTCGCGGCCCGGCGCGGACGGGGGCCCCGGCCGCGAACCGCGCCTCACCGGGATCATCGACGCCGAGCGGGCGTTCTGGGGCGACCCCGCGGCGGACCTGGTCTCCTCGGCCCTGTTCGGCGACATCCGGGACGACGCCGGCTTCCTCGCGGGGTACCGCGAGGCGGGCGGCGTCCTCGACTTCTCCCCCGGCCTGCTCCGCCGGCTCGCCCTCTACCGGGCGTACCTGTACCTGATCATGTTCGTCGAGCCCACCCCGCGCGGTCGCGCCCCCGCGGACGCGGCCCGCACCAGGGCGTTCCTGGGACCGCTCCTGGAGGCCGAACTGGCGGAGCTCGCCGGACCGGTCTCCTGAGGCGGGCCTCCGGGCGCGGCCCCCTGCCCGCTCGGTCGCGGGGGCCGGCGGGGCGGCGGTCAGCCGTGGTCCGACGCGGACGGCTCCCCGAGGCCCGCCCGCGCGCGTGCGCGGCGGCCGACCCCCTCGACGGCGCGCAGCGCGTCGCGCACGTCCCTGGGGGTGAAGGCGAAGGGCAGGTTGTGGATGGTCTCCTCCGGCGCGGTCGCCGCGGCCACCACCCGGTCGAGCGTGGCGTCGTCGGCGTCGCCCAGCCCCGCCTCGGTGAGCGTGGTGGGCAGGCCGACACGGGCCGTGAACTCCGCGAACGCGTCCACCTCCGAGGTCGGGGCGCCCTCCAGGAGCAGCTGCGTGAGGGAGCCGATGTTGACCTTCTCCCCGTGCGCCAGGTGGTGCGTCTGCTCCACCGCGGTCAGTCCGTCGTGGACCGCGTGCGCGGCGGCCAGTCCGCCGGACTCGAAGCCGAGGCCGGACAGGAGGGTGTTGGCCTCCACCACCGCCTCGACGGCGGGGGTCACCAGGTTCCGGTCGACCGCCTCCAGCGCGGGGAGGGCCGACTCCCACAGGATGTCCCAGGACAGGCGCGCGAGCGTGGTCCCCGAGCGGGTCGGGAGGCCGCCCACCATGTTGTGGCTGTGCGCGTCGCGCACGGCCCGCGCCTCGATCCAGGTGGCGAGCGCGTCGCCGACCCCCGCGGCGAGGAACCGGGTGGGCGCCTCGGCGACCAGCTGCGTGTCCACCACGACCAGGGCCGGGTTGCGGTCGTAGAAGCGGTACGACTCGAACGCGCCGGACTCGGTGTAGACGACGGACAGCGCCGACGTGGGGGCGTCCGTCGACGCGACCGTCGCCGCGCTCACCCACGGGACCCCCGAGTCGTCGCCCGCGGCCTTGGCGGTGTCGATCGCCGTCCCCCCGCCGAGGCCGATGACGACGTCGTGGCCGCCGTCCCCGATCACCGCGGCGACGCGCGCGGCCTCCGCCCGGGTCGGAACGCCCCCGAACCGCTCGAAGACGAGGGGCAGGCCCGCCTCACGGAAGGAGTCGGTGACGACCTGTTCGGTCAGGCCGCGGACGACGTCGTCGGCCAGGACGAGCGGACGCGACCCGTGGTCGGCGACCAGCTCGCCCAACCGGGCCAGGGCGCCGCGCCCCTGGACGTAGCGCCCCGGCGAGGCGAAGATCCGCAGCGTGGGGCCCTGGTTGTCGTCTCCCATGAGAGGAGAACCTCCTCTTGCTCGGTGTGTCCTGTCCTTCTCCCCCTGCTCACCGTTCACACGGTGACGCAAACCCCGGGGTGCGAAGCATCACCCGTCCTTGGGCAAACCCGGGGGTTCGGCGGCGGGCGTCCCGCACGCGGCTCGGCGTCCCCGTCCCGGTCAGGGGTTCACCGCCGCGTACCGTCGCGGGGCCCCGACGGCGACGGGCCGCCTCCCGGAAGGGGAGGCGGCCCGTGCGCGTGCGGCTCGGCGGGGTCAGCGCGGCAGGCGCTCGGCCAGCCAGGCCTCGACGTCGGCGGAGGAGCGGGGCAGGCCGGCCGACATCACGGTGCGGCCCTCCTCGGTGACCAGCACGTCGTCCTCGATGCGCACGCCGATGCCGCGCAGCTCCTCGGGGACGGTCAGGTCGTCGGGCTGGAAGTACAGGCCGGGCTCGACGGTGAGCACCATGCCCGGCTCGAGGTCGCCGTACAGGTGCACCTCCTGGCGGGACACCGCGCAGTCGTGCACGTCCATGCCGAGCATGTGGCCGGTGCCGTGCAGCGTGTACCGGCGCTGGAGGCCCAGTTCCAGGACCCTCTCGACCGGCCCCTCCAGCAGGCCCCACTCGACCAGGCCCTCGGCGAGCACGCGCTGGGACGCCTCGTGGAAGGCCGTGAACGGCCGTCCCGGGGCGACGGCGGCGATCCCCGCCTCCTGCGCGGCGAAGACCAGGTCGTACACCTTGCGCTGGAGGTCGGTGAAGGTGCCCGACACCGGCATCGTGCGGGTGACGTCGGCCGTGTACAGGGTGGTGGTCTCCACGCCCGCGTCCAGGAGCAGCAGGTCGCCCTCGCGCACCGGCCCGTCGTTGCGGGTCCAGTGCAGGGTGGTGGCGTTGGCGCCGGAGGCGGCGATGGTGCCGTAGCCGACGTCGTTGCCCTCGACCCGGGCGCGCAGGAAGAACGTGCCCTCGACGAACCGCTCGGAGGTGTCCTTGGCCTGCGGCAGCGCCCGGACGACGTCCTCGAAGCCGCGGACGGTGGCGTCCACCGCCAGCTGGAGCTGGGCGACCTCCCACTCGTCCTTGACCAGGCGGTGGTCGTCCAGCGTCACGGCCAGTTCCTCGTCGAGCCGGGCGGACCCGGCGCGGGAGTCCTCGTCGGCGTCGGCGCGCAGCCCGTCCACCAGGGCGTCGAGGGCGGCGTCGTGGCCGCGCACGATCCGGGTGGTCACCGCGTCGGAGCGCAGGTCCCCGGTCAGGCCGGTCACGTCGGCGGTGGGCACGCCGAGCAGGGCGGCGGCCTCGTCCAGGCTGTGGCGGCGGCCGGTCCACAGCTCGCCGTAGCCGCCCAGCCAGAACTCGCCGTTCTCGCGGTTGGAGCGGGGCTTGAGGTACAGGACCACGTCGTGGCCGCCGTCGGAGTCCGGGGAGAACACCAGGCAGCCGCCGTCGGAGGTGTCCCCGGTGAGGTACGCGTAGGCGGTGGCGGCCCGGAACGGGTACTCGGTGTCGTTGGAGCGGGTGAGCAGCTGCCCGGCCGGGACGACGAGGCGCTCGCCGGGGAAGGCGGCGCTGAGGGCCGCGCGGCGGCGGGCGGTGTGCCCGGCCTGCTCGACCGGCTTCAGGTCCCGCAGCTCGGTGTCGGCCCACCCGGTGCTCATCCACGCGGCGAGCTCGTCGGAGACCGACTGCGCCTGCCCGTTCTTGCGTGGACTGAACACGGGTGCGTCCGTCTGGGCTCCGGGGCGCTGCTGCTCGCTCACGTCGTGACTCTCCTGTCGGATCCGTCGTAGGGGCCGCGGGTGACGGCCCTCGGTGACCGCTGGTGACGGCCGTTGCCGCCCATCGTACGGGGGGTACCGTACGGGCGACCGGCCGACGGGCATAGCGGCCCCCATAACGCCCGCGGGGCGCCCGCTGCGCCCGGATCCGGCCCTGCGGAGCCGGATCGCCGCAGGTCGGGCTGCCCGTGTGGCGGAGGGGCCGGGCTCACAGCTCGTGCGCGAAGGGGATCGCGGAGGGGTACGGCAGGTCGTCGAACCCGGCCGGGTCGACCCACCGGTAGCCGATGCCCTCGTACAGGGCGACGGCCTCGGGCTGGGAGGGGCCGGTGAAGAGCAGGACCCTGGTGTAGCCGAGGTCGCGGGCGGCCTCCTCCAGGGCGGCCATCACCCTCCTCCCGAGCCCGCGGCGGCGGTGGCGGCCCGAGGTCCAGATCCGCTTGAACTCGGCGGTGTCGGCCATGGACGCGCGGTCCTTCTTGTAGGGGCGGATCGCGCCCCCGGCGACGATCTCCCCGTCCGACTCGGCCAGGACGATGCGGCCGTGGGGGGCGACGAACTCGGACACCGGGTACCGGGCGAGCTCGTTCGCGGCGCCCTCGGCGCCGTAGCGTTCGGTGTACTCCTCCAGCAGGCCCGCGAGCAGCCCCGCCACCCGGGGGTCGTCGTGGAGCACCCGCAGCATGCGCACCCCTCCGGTGCTGCCGCCCGCCCCGGCGTCCTCGGTGCTGGTGTGCGTCACCGCTTCCCCTCCCCTGTCGTCCGGGAGTCGCGGCGGCCGTCCGGGCGCACGGTGCCCGACCCCGCCGGAATACTACGTGCGGGACCGCCGCTCCCGCCGACGGGGGTCGGCCGGCCCGGGGCCGCGGGGCTACGGAGGGCCCGGGGCGCGGCCGGGACCGTCCCCGTCGCCGGGGTCCCCGCCGTCGGGGCCGTCACCGCGCCCGCCGCCCGGGTCGGCGTTGGGCCCGAAACGGGCGCCGCGGTCCTGCGGGTCGGCCGGGTCGGCGAGGTTGCCCAGGGTGGCCGCGACCGGCGGGAGGAGCGACGCCACCGCGCACATGGCCACCGCCCACCCCGTGCCGAACACGTAGTAGACGGGCAGCGAACCGGCGAAGAGGACGAGGCAGACGCCCATGAGGATCCCGTACTGCCGCACCCTGCGTCTCATCGGGAACCCCCTCACCTGCGCTGGCATCCACGCTACCCGCGCCCGCGGCCCGCGGCGCGGGCCCCGGGGGAGCCGCCCGGGGCCGCGGCCCCGCCGTCCGCACCGCCGCCGCGGGGCGGACCTCCCCCCGCTCCCCGTCACGCGTCCGGCGCGCACGCCCCGCTAGGGTGTGCGCATGCCACTGACGGACCGCATCCTGCTCGGCCCCGGCCCGAGCAACCCCTATCCGGAGGCGACCCTGGGGCTCGCCGCGCCCCTCCTCGGTCACCTCGACCCCGAGTTCATCGCCGTGCTCGAACGCACCTGCGACCGGCTCCGGTCCCTGTGGGGCACCGGGAACCCGTTGACGCTGCCCCTGTCGGGAACCGGCTCCCTCGGCATGGAGACCGCCTTCGCCAACACGGTCTCCGCGGGCGACGTGGTGGTCGTCGCGGTCAACGGCCTCTTCGGCGAGCGCATGTGCGAGGTCGCCCGCCGCTACGGAGCCGACGTCGTACGGGTCGACCACGAGTGGGGACAGCCCGTGGACGTCCGGCGCGTGCTGGACGCCCACCCCTCCCCGAGGCTGGTCGCCGTGGTGCACGCCGAGACCTCGACCGGCGTGGTCAGCGACGTCGGCGCCCTGGGCCGCGCCCTGCGCGAGCGCTCCGACGACACCCTCCTGCTCGCCGACTGCGTGACCTCCCTGGGCGGCATGCCCCTGGAGCTGGACGCGTGGAAGGTCGACATCGCCTACTCCGGCACCCAGAAGTGCCTGGGCGTCGCACCGGGGCTGGCCCCGTTCACCTTCTCCGAGCGCGCCTGGGAGCGCAGGGTCGCGACCCCGCCCGTGTGGTACGCCGACCTGGGGCTCCTGGGCGCCTATGTGCGCGGCGGCCCCGGCGGACGCGCCTACCACCACACCGCGCCGACGGCGATGATCGCGTCCCTGGACGCCGCGCTCGCACGCATCGAGGCCGAGGGCCCGGAAGCGGTGGCCGAGCGCCACCGCGCGGCCGGGGCCCGCCTGCGCGAGGGCCTGGTGGACATGGGGCTCGAGCTGTTCGCCGCCGAGGGGCACAGGCTGGCGCAGCTCACGTCGGTGCGCGTCCCCGAGGGAGTGGACTCGGCCAAGGTCCGGATGCGCCTGCTCGACGAGTACGGCCTGGAGATCGGCGCGGGCGTGGGCCGCTACGCGGCGTCCGTGTGGCGGATCGGCCTCATGGGCCACAACGCCCGGTTGGACCGCGCCGAGGTGGTGCTCGCCGCGCTCCGCCGGGTCCTGGACAGGTAGGGGCACGGCCCGCAGACGGTTGGGAAGCCCCTCGGGTCCCGGGCGGGGCCGCCCACGGGCCGTCCCCTCCTCTGCGCGCGAAGTCCCCCGCCGGAGGCCGTACCTCCTCAGGCGTGGGCCGGACCACGACGCGCCCCGGCCCGCGGGACGGGGCGGGGCGGACCCGGCCGTGACCGGCTCCACGCCGTGCCGGACGGCGGCCCGCCCGCGAGCGGGCCCGCCTCCGGAGCCCCGCTCCGGCGAGCGGGCCTCAGACCTCGGCGGGGTCGCGGGGCGCCGGCACGGCCGGCGCCCGGAAGCGCGTGTGGGCGCGCAGCGCCCGGAACCCGTTCTCGACCTCGTACCCCGCGGCCAGCAGGCGCTTCCTCGCCTCGTCGGCGCTGCGCACGGTGGCCTCGTCGAAGACGAGGTTGTAGTACCGCTCCGGCACCAGCTCCAGCCCGGCCCTCAGCCCCCGCAGGGCGGTGGTGGCGAGGGCGCCGCCCCCCGGCGGGTCCGGCAGCATCCCGTAGGCGCGGCGCGCCCACGCGGGCAGGGTGGCGTAGGACAGCGCGCCGACGGGGAACCACAGGGGTTTGAGCGGGGTCAGCCACGCCAGGCGTTCGGGCACCTTGGGCCACAGCAGGAACCGCACCGCCTGCCGGGCCTCGGGGGTGGCGCGCAGGGAGGGCCGGACCGCGGCGAGGTAGCGGCGCATCCCGGCGAGGTCGCGGGGCACGTCGTCGCGGGAGAGGCCGACGTAGGCGGCGGTGCGCGACTGCTCGTCCACGTACCGGTCCGCCTCCTCCGCCGTCAGCGGCACTCCGGCGCGGTGGGCGGTCTCCAGGTAGGAGGAGACCTCCGCGCAGTGCACCCACACGAGCAGGTCGCGCTGGTCCACTCGGTGCAGGCGTCCGGTGGCCGGGTCGGTGAAGGACAGCGCGCGGTGCACGCGGCGGATGTGCTCACCGAGGGCCTCGGCCTCGGTGGGGCTGCCGTAGGTGGTGACGGCCACGAAGTGGGCGGTGCGGAGCAGGCGCCCGGTCGGGTCGGAGCGGAAGTCCGAGCGCTGCCACACCCCCTGCATGGCCACGGGGTGGAGCGCCTGGAGCATGAGGGCGCGCACGCCCGCCACCCACATCGACCGGTCCAGGTGGATCTTCCAGGTGACGCTCTCCGGGGCGGCGGCGGTGGGCTGCATCCGTTCTCCTCCGGGCTGCGCGGGGGGATCGCGCCTTGGGCGGGCAGTGGTCCCACGATACGTCCGGGGTCCGGGCTCCGCCCTCGGCCCCCCTCGGACGCCGCACCGGCCGGTGGGGCGGGTGCGCGGCGCTCCGGAGGCGGGGGCCCGCCGGACCGGCCGAACCGTTCGCGGGGCCCGGCCCGCCCGCCGTTCAGGCGGAGCGCCCCCGCAGGTAGGCCAGGACCGCCTGGACCCGGCGGTGGACGTCCTCGTCCAGGGGCAGGTCCAGCTTGGCCAGGATGTTGCCCACGTGCTTGCCGACGGCGGCGTCGCTGACCACGAGCCTGCGGGCGATGGCCCCGTTGGAGTGCCCCTCCGCCATCAGCCCGAGCACCTCGCGCTCCCGGGGGGTGAGGCGTTCCAGCGGGTCGGACCGACGGCGCAGCAGCTGGCGGACCACCTCGGGGTCGACGAAGGTCGCCCCGTCCACCACGCGCCGGAGCACGGACGCGAACTCGCGCACGTCCCCCACACGCTGTTTGAGCAGGTAGCCGACGCCCCGGCCGTCCCCCGAGTCCAGCAGGTCGGAGGCGTAGCTCAGCTCCACGTACTGGCTCAGGGCCACCACCGCGAGCCCGGGGTGCTCGGCGCGCAGCCGGACCGCGGCGCGCAGCCCCTCGTCGGTGAAGCCGGGGGGCATGCGGATGTCCGTGACGACGAGGCCGGGGCGGTGCTCGGCGACCGCGGCCAGGAGCGCCTCCCCGTCCCCGACCGCGGCGGCGACGGGGAAGCCGAAGCGCTCCAGGACCCCGGCCAGGCCCTCCCTGAGCAGCACGCCGTCCTCGGCGAGGACGGTCGGCACCGGGGTCAGGTCAGCGGGGTCGGGGGAATCGGTCCGCACGGCAGCTCCACTCGGATTCGGGTCGGTCCGCCCTGGGGGCTGGACAGCTCCATTGTGCCGCCCATGACGGCCACCCGGTCCGTGAGCCCGGTGAGGCCCGATCCCCGGCCGGGCTCGGCCCCGCCCCCGCCGTCGTCCTCGACCTCCACCAGCAGGGCGCCCGGCGGTCCGCCCGTCCCGGGCGGGACGGAGGCGCGCACGGCCACCGCCATCGCCCCGGCGTGCTTGGCCACGTTGGTGAGCGCCTCGGCGACCACGAAGTAGGCGGTGCCCTCGACGTGGGCGGGCAGGCGGCCCGGGACCGCGGCCTCCACGCGCGTGGGGACGGGGCAGCGGTCGGCCAGCTCCTCCAGGGCCGCGGTCAGGCCGCGGTCGGTGAGGACCCTGGGGTGGATGCCGCGCACCAGTTCGCGCAGTTCGTCGATGAGCTCGTCGGCGTTGGCCTGGGCGGCGGCCACGCGCCGGTCGGCCTCGCCGCCCTCCTCCAGGTCCAGACGGGCCAGCCCCAGGTCCACGGACAGGGCGACGAGCCTCTGCTGGGCGCCGTCGTGCAGGTCGCGCTCGATGCGCCTGCGCTCGTACTCGAAGGCGTTGACCAGCCGGGCGCGGGACTCGGTGACCTGGCTGAGCTCGGCGCGGAGCTCGTCCTTGGGCGGCCCCACCAGCAGGGCGCGGGCGATGGCGAGGTGCATCTGGGAGAGGACCGCCGAGGCGTAGAGCAGGACGACGAGGGTGACCGGGGCGAGGAGCATGTAGGGCACGGCCTCCGCCGACGAGTCGATCGTGACGAAGCCGAGGGCGACCTGGCCGCCCCGGGACTCCTCGGCGAGGAGCGGTCCCGTGGCGAAGACCACCGCCGCGCTGATCAGGGTGCCCAGGACCGTGCAGACCAGGAGTGCCACAGGGAGCAGAAGCATCGAGTAGGCGATCTCCCGCCAGGTCGCCCCTTCCGTCAGGCGGGTGCGCGCCCAGGCCCACAGGCCGGGTTCCGGCACGCGGTGGCCGCCGGGGAAGGGCCCCCGCGTGACGAAGACGAGGCGCCGGCGCTCCAGCGCCCCCAGGGGGAGGGCGATGAGCGGCGCGAAGACCAGGACCATGGCCAGGCCGCCCAGCAACCCGGCCGCCACGGGGCCGGTGGAGAGGGTGTCCCACGGCCTCCTCAGGAGCATCCCCCCGACGAGCGTCCACGGCAGGTAGACGGGCATGGCGACCACGGCCACCGCCAGGCCGACGAACACGGTGTTCGCGGAGTGGGCCAGGGCGCGCCAGGGCCAGGCGGTGAAGAGGAAGCGGGGGCTCAGCAGGGCGGCCAGGAGTGTCCTCGGCTGCGCCTTCGTCGTGCGGGGCGTGGTCATGCCCCCACCGTAGGCAGCGGGCACGGGGGCCGGAATCGGCCCCGCCCCCGGGCCGGGGGTGGGGCAGGGCCCACCCCGCCGGGGCGCCCCGGGACCGCCCGGCGCCCCGGGACCTCCGGGCGGGCCGAGGCCGGGGCGGGCGGCGCAGCTCAGGACGGTAGGGTGGGGCGACGTGAGCGCGAAACCTCTGATCCCCGATGTCCTGGCTGCCCGCTACGCCTCGGCGGAGCTGGCCCGGCTGTGGTCCCCCGAGTACAAGGTGGTCTCCGAGCGGCGGCTGTGGCTGGCCGTGCTGCGGGCCCAGTCGCGTCTGGGCGTGGACGTCCCCGACGGCGTCGTCCAGGACTACGAGAAGGTCCTGGAGCAGGTCGACCTGGCCTCGATCGCGGAGCGCGAGCGGGTCACCCGGCACGACGTGAAGGCCCGGATCGAGGAGTTCAACGCCCTCGCCGGCCACGAGCACGTGCACAAGGGCATGACCTCGCGCGACCTGACCGAGAACGTCGAGCAGCTGCAGGTGCGCGACAGCCTGCTGCTGGTGCGCGACCGCGTGGTGGCGCTGCTGGCCCGGCTCGGTCGGCTGTCGGCCGAGTACGGCGGGACGGTGATGGCGGGCCGCTCCCACAACGTGGCGGCGCAGGCCACGACCCTGGGCAAGCGGTTCGCGTCGATCGCCGACGAGGTGCTGGTCGCCCACGGCCGGCTGGAGGAGCTGATCGCCCGCTACCCGCTGCGCGGGATCAAGGGGCCGGTGGGCACCGCGCAGGACATGCTGGACCTGCTGGGCGGCGACCGCGGGGCGCTGGCCGCCCTGGAGGACGAGGTGGCCGGGCACCTGGGCTTCGCGCACCGGTTCACGAGCGTGGGGCAGGTGTACCCCCGTTCGCTGGACTTCGAGGTGCTGACGGCGCTGGTGCAGCTGGCGGCGGGCCCGTCCTCGCTGGCCAAGACGATCCGGCTGATGGCCGGGCACGAGCTGGTGACCGAGGGGTTCGCCGAGGGCCAGGTCGGCTCCTCGGCCATGCCCCACAAGATGAACACGCGTTCGTGCGAGCGGGTCAACGGGCTGACCGTGGTCCTGCGCGGTTACGCGTCGATGGCCGGCGAGCTGGCCGGGGACCAGTGGAACGAGGGCGACGTGTCGTGCTCGGTGGTGCGCAGGGTGGCGCTGCCGGACGCGTTCTTCGCCTTCGACGGCCTGGTCGAGACGATGCTGACGGTGCTGGACGAGTTCGGCGCCTTCCCCGCCGTGGTCTCCGCCGAGCTGGACCGGTACCTGCCGTTCCTGGCCACGACCAAGATGCTGATGGCGGCCGTGCGCGCGGGCGTGGGCCGGGAGACCGCCCACGAGCTGATCAAGGAGCACGCGGTGGGCGCGGCCCTGGCGATGCGCCAGGAGGGCGCGGGCAACCGGCTCCTGGAGCGGCTGGGCGCGGACGAGCGCTTCCCGCTGGACCGTGCCGCGCTGGAGGAGCTGCTCGAGGACCGGATCACCTTCACGGGGGCCGCGGCCGACCAGGTCGCCTCCGTGGTGGCGCGGATCGACGGGATCGTGGCGGAGCGCCCGGAGGCCGCCGCCTACTCCCCCGGTTCGATCCTGTAGTCGTTCCGGCCCCGCGACGCGTCGCGGGGCCGGCCGCCGGGCCCGGGACGGGGCGCCGTCCCGGGCCCTCCGTGTGTCCTGGGCCTTCGCCCGCCCGGTGTCGTTTATGACGCAGTTCACTCGTGCTAACACTGGGTCCGAAAGTTAACCCCTATTACGGTGAGGGGACCAGACCGCCCGCGAACCCCCGGAGCATCCGTGACCGACCCCTCCTCCTTCGGCACCGCCCTGTGGACCCTGCTGATCGTCGCCGCGCTCGTCGTCGCGCTGGGACTGGCCGCCGTGTCCGACATGGCCATGCGCCGCCGCGAGGACCGAGCCGCCCGGAACACCCCGGCGACCGGCCCGGGCTCCCGTCCCGCCTCCCCCGCCGCCCGGGCGCCGCAGACGGGCGCGACCGCGGGCGGCGACCCCGACCGCGGAACCGCCCAACGCCGCTGACCGCAGCGCCTCCCGCGGGACGCCCGAAGCCCGCCCGCGGAGACCGTGACCGCGCGGTCCCGCGCCGCCCCGCGCCCGGCCGCCGGGCCCGGCGTGGACGTGCGCGCCGGTCCCGGGCCGGGCCCGGCCGGACGCCGTGGTCACCGACGACACGGGCAGGCCGTCGGCCGCGGCCGTGCAGCCCGGGCGGTGGGCCGCCCGCACGAACGCCGACGGCCGGCGGAGGGACGGGGCCGTGCCCGGCCTCCCGGGGCCTGTCCACCGGGCGGCGTACGCCGGGCCGGAGGCAGCGCCCTCAGCCCTGTGCCACCAGGCGGGCGAAGAGGCCGGGGTCGGCGTTGCCGCCCGACACCACCGCCACGGTCGCCTCGGGCCGCCCGGGGACGGTGTCGATCCGGCCGGCGAGGAGGGCGGCGGCCGCCAGGGCCCCGCTCGGCTCGGCGACGACGCGGGCGCCGTGGGCCAGCACTCCGACGGCGCGGGCGATCTCGTCCTCGGTGACGGTGACGATCCCGTCGAGCCTGGCGGCGAGGTGCGCGAACGTGCGCTCGGAGAGGCCCACGCGGACGCCGTCGGCCATGGTGCGGCCGGTGCGGTCGGGCGGCCAGGTGACGGGGTGTCCCACGCTCAGGCTCTCGGCCGCGTCGGCGGCGAGCTCGGGTTCGACGCCGATGACGCGGACGCGGCGCGGGTGGACGGTCCAGGCCGCGGTGGACACCCCGGAGGCCAGCCCTCCCCCGCCCACGGGGACGACGACGGTGGTCACCTCGGGCGACTGCTCCAGGATCTCCAGGCCGACGGTGCCCTGCCCGGCGATGACGTCCGGGTCGTCGAAGGGCGGGATCAGCGCGAGCCCCTCGCTCCGGGCCAGTTCCCCGGCGACCGCCTCCCGCTCCCGGGGCGGGGCCATGACGACACGTGCCCCGAGGGCGCGTATCCGGTCGACCTTGACCTCGGGCGCCCCCTCGGGGACCACGACGGTGCAGGGCGCCCCGTGCCGGGCGGCGGCGAGGGCTAGGGCCTGTCCGTGGTTGCCGGAGGAGTGCGTGACCACGCCGGAACGGCGCTGCCCCGGGCCGAGCAGGGCGACGGCGTTGGTGGCGCCCCGGATCTTGAAGGCTCCCGTGGGCTGGAGGCTCTCGGGTTTGAGGAGGAAGTCCGCCCCCGGGGGGCCCGCCGTCAGGGGCGTGCGGACCACGTGGCCCTGGAGGCGGGTGGCTGCGGCGCGGACGTCGTCGGCGGTGACCAGTTCCATGCGCCGTGTATGCCCGGCGTCGGCGCGGGCACACGGCCGAGGCTGCATAATCGGAGCCGATGCGTACCGAATGGACCCCAGACGACCTGCCCGGACGGGCCTTCTACCAGCTGATGACCTCCGTGGTGGTGCCGCGCCCCATCGCGTGGGTCTCCACCACGTCCGGCGGCGGCGTGGACAACCTGGCGCCGCACTCGTTCTTCACGATCTCCTGCACCGAGCCCCCGATCGTGCAGTTCACGTCGGTGCGGCGCAAGGACTCGCTGCGCAACGCGGAGGAGACCGGCGAGTTCGTGGTGAACCTGGCCCCGGAGGCGATGTGGGACCAGGTCAACGCCAGCGGCACCCCCTACCCGCCGGAGGTCGACGAGTTCGAGGCCCTGGGGATCGGGCGCGAGGCGAGCGTGTCGGTGCGTCCGCCGCGGGTGGCGGGATCCCCGGTGGCGCTGGAGTGCACCCTGCACTCGACGCTGGGGCTGGGCGACTCCACGGTGGTGTTCGGAAGGGTCGTGCGCGTGGCCGTGCGCGAGGACGTGCTCGCGGACGGCCACCCGGACGTGGAGCTGATGCGCCCGTTGGCGCGGCTGGGCCGCAACGAGTGGTCGACGCTGGGCGAGGTGCGGGCGGTGGACCGCCTCCCCTACCGCCCCTGAGTGCGGACGCGGAGGCGGCCGGCCCCGGAAGAGCCGGTTCCGGGGCCGGCGGCCCCGCCCGGGCCTCCGTCGCGCCACCGGGCCCCCGGCCCGAGGGGCCGGTCCGCGCTCCGGCCCGGGAGCGGTTCGGGGCGCGGCGTGCTTCGGCCGGTGTTCGGCGTTCCGCACGCCGGCGCCCCGCGCGGGTCGGAGCGCGGCGGTCCGGGCCCGCGGTCGCGGGCGGGGCCGGTCAGTCCTCGTGGCAGGCCACGAGGGGTTCGATGTTCACGCCCGGGTGGGTGGCGGTGAACCCGAAGCTGGTGGACTCCCCGGGGTCGAGCTGCCCGTTGTGGGCGGAGTTGCGGGCCTCGAAGTGCGCGCCGTGGTTGACGAGGGCGGCGTTCCAGACGCTGGAGATCTCCTGGCGGTTGGCGAACACCCAGTCGACCATCCAGCCGTCGACGCCCTCCTCCCCCGCGGTGACCTCGACGTCCACCTGGAAGCCGTTGGACCACTGGTTGGTGACGGTGTACTCGGCCGTGCAGTGGTCACCGGGCGGGTCGGTGGGGCCGGGCGTCGGCTCCTCCGTGGGGTCCGGGGAGGGGTCCGGGTCCGGGGAGGGGTCCGGGTCCGGCCCGGGGCCGGTGCCCGGGTCCTCGCCGAAGACCACGTCGGAGCAGTTGTAGAACGCCTCGGGGCTGTCGGAGCGCTCCCACACCACGTAGACGATGTGGCGCCCCTCCCTGTCCGGCAGGTCCACGTCCCAGTAGTACTCGGCTCCGGCGTCGCCGCCGCTGCGCAGCGGCGGGTCCGTCACCTCGTCGACGAGTTCCAGGTCGTCCCAGTTCAGCGCCTGCTCGGGGTCGAAGCCGTCCTCGGTGACGTAGGTGCGGAAGACCCCGGGGTGCGGGGCCCAGGCGTTGTGCCGGAACTCCACGGTGGTGTTCGGCTCCAGGGCCGTGGTGGGCCAGTCGGTGCGGGCCGCGTTGAAGGCCGCGAACCCGTCGGTGGGGCCGCACAGCTCGCCGTCGGCCACGACCTCCTGGTGGCGGCCGTCGGCGTCGCTGATGAGGTTGCCGAACCAGTTCCAGAACGGGTAGTCGCCGCCCTCGGCCAGGGCGTCGGCGCAGGCCTCGTTGGTGGGCCGGAGCGCGCCGCCGCCGGTGCCGCCGGTGGCGTCCTGGAAGCAGGCGTAGGTGCGGCTGGCCGGGTAGGTGAACGCTCCGTGGGCCTCGGCGGAGTCGGGCAGGGCGACGACGGCGGTGCCGACTGCGAGCCCGCCGAGCGCCGCTGCCAGGGCGATGGCGTTGCGTGACCTCATGGGCCACTCCTATCTCTGTGGGGGAGGCCCGGCCGCGCGGGGCGGCGCGGCCGGGGTTTCTGTTCCGACCCGGTACGGGTCAGGCGGAGCAGGAGAGCGCGGGAGCGGAGAGGGTGCCGCCGTGGGTGCCGGTGAAGCCGAACGAGGTGGACTCGCCCGCGTCGAGCGCTCCGTTGTAGGGGGCGTTGACGGCGGTGACGGCGGATCCGCTGCTGGAGACGGTGGCGTTCCAGGCGTGGCCCACGGCCTCGCCCGCGCCGGCGGTCCAGGTGACGGTCCAGCCGGTGATGTCGGTCGCGGCGGTGACGGTCACCTCGCCCTGGAACCCGTCGTGCCACCGGTTGGTGACGCGGTACTCGGCCCCGCAGTCCCCGTCCGGGTCGGTGGGCTGTTCCGTGGGCGGGTCGGTGGGCTCCTCGGTCGGCGGGTCGGTGGGCTCTCCCGGGCCGCCGTAGACCGGGGCCTCGACGGAGGTCTCGGCGATGCCGTCGGGACCGTGGAAGATGCGCTCGCCCCAGGGGGTGAGGCTGTCGACGTCGAACCCCTCGACCATGTCGAGGTACTCCACGGGGGAGCCGTTGCCGCTCCAGGACCAGCCGATGTAGCCCAGGCCCAGGCGCTCGGTGTGCGCCATGATGGCGTCCTCGTCGGGGTTGCCGTCGCTGTGGTCGATGCCGAACTCGCCGACGATCAGCGGCAGGCCGGCGTCGGTGAAGTGCTCCAGGTAGGAGACCACCGTGGCCTCCTGCTGGTAGACCCCGTACATGTGGACGGAGAACACCGTGTTGGCGTCGGGGTCGGCGTCGAAGACGCCCTGGGCGTTGTCGCGCATGGTCCCCGACCAGTCCTGGCCCCAGTTGGGCGCGTCCACGACCAGGGTGTGGTCGAACCCGGCGTCGCGCAGCCGGTTGATCGCCTCGCCCGTGGCGGAGGCCCAGTTCTGGTTGGTGGCGGCGTCGTTGCCGAAGGGCTCGTTGCCGATGTTGACGAGGACGTGGTCCTCCTCCCCCTCGACGGCGTCCTGGACGCGCAGCCAGTAGTCGACGGCCTGGTCCAGGGTGGCCGCCCCGTCCTGGTCGCCGTAGCCGGTGGTGTCGTGCACCTCCAGCATGCAGATCAGCCGGTTGGCCTTGCAGTCGGCCACGACGACGGCGACGTCGGCGGCGCTGTTCTCGGTCCAGCGCTGCCCGCTGCTGAGGACGACGCGGACGGTGTTGGCGCCCAGGGACTTGATGTCGGCGAGGGCGCCGGTCTCCTGGGGGTACCAGGTGTGGGCGTGGCTGACGCCCCGGATGACGAAGTCGTTCCCGGCCGCGTCGACGAGCCGGCCGTCGCTGACCCGGAACCCGGTGTCGGCGTGGGCCGGCGCGGTGTGGACGAGGAGGGCGGTGACGAGGCCGAGGACCGCCCCGAGGGCGATGAGCAGGCGTGTGACCATGGGTTCTCCAGTGGTGGGGGGTGTGTCGCGGAGGGGTCCGGGCGCCACCGGCCCGAGGAGGGGCGGGCCGGTGGCGGTCGGTGGGCGCCGGCCGGGGGCCGCCGTGGGAGGCGGCCCACGGTCCCCGGCGCCCCGTCGTGGGGCGGGCGGGCCCGCGGGGTCAGGTCCCGGTGCAGACGGGTTCCGGTGCGGAGACGGTCCCGTCGTGGGTGCCGGTGAGGCCGAACGAGGTGGACCGGCCTGCCGCGACCCTGGCGTTGTGGACCGCGTTCACGGCGGTGACGGCGGACCCGCTGCTGGAGACGGAGGCGTTCCAGGCGTGGCCGACGCGTTCCCCTCCGCCGAAGTCCCAGGTCACGGTCCATCCGTCGAGGTCCCTGCCGGCGGTGACGGTCACCTCGGCCTGGAAACCGTTCGGCCACTGGTTGGTGACGCGGTACTCGGCCTCGCAGTCCCCGGCCGGGTCGGTGGGCTCCTCCGTGGGCGGGTCGGTCGGCTGTGGGCCCGGGGTGCCCCCGAGGGCCTCGTGGACCGCCCAGTAGGCGGGTTTGGGCTGGTAGGACTCGTCGATGGGCAGGGCCGCGCCCTGGCCGTCGAAGTGGTCGGGGACCCAGGAGTAGGCGTCGGTGACGCCCCAGACGGTCACGCCCGTACAGCCGTCGACCTCCAGGCAGGTGGTCACGACCTCCCGGTAGTCGTCCGCCTGCCGCTCCAGGTCGGCCTGGCTCGCGGGGACGTTCATCCGGATGTCGAGCTCGGTGATGCGCACCTTCAACCCGAGGTCCGTGAACCGCTCGATGTTCTGGCGCATGCTGGCGGGGACCTGTCCGACGATCAGGTGGCTCTGGAAGCCGATCCCGTCCAGGGGGACGCCCTGGTCCAGCAGGTCGACGACCAGGTCGTAGTAGGCGTCGCTCTTGGCGTTGACGCCGTCGATGCTGTAGTCGTTGATGTACAGCTCCGCCGCGGGGTCCGCCGCCCTGGCCATGCGCAGGGACTCGGCGACGAAGTCCTCCCCCAGGGTGCGGTGGAAGACCGAGTCCCGGAACCGCGCGTCGTCCCCGATGGGCTCGTTGACGACGTCCCAGGTGTCGATCCGCCCGGCGTAGCGGCCCATGGTCGTGCTGATGTGGTCGTCCATGACGGCCAGCAGCTCGTCGGCCGTGAATCCGCCGCCGGACACCCACGAGGGCAGCTGGCTGTGCCAGACCAGGGTGTGTCCGTGGACGTCCTGGCCGTTGGCCTCGGCGAAGTCCACGACCCGGTCGGCGCCCGCCCACGAGTACTGGCCCCGCTGCGGTTGAACCGCCTCCCACTTGAGGTCGTTCTCGTGGGTGACGGAGTTGAACTCGGCGGAGGCGGTCTCCGCGTACTCGGCCTCTCCGAGGCGGTGGGACGCGAGGGCGGTGCCCATGAACACGCCCCGCTGGTCGGCCAGGTCCCGGAGGGTCTCCTCCTGGGCGGTCCCCGCCGACGGCTCCTCCTGCCCGTGGGCGGAGGCCGCGAAGCCCCCGGCGAGCAGGCCGGCCGCGAGGACGGTCGCGGCGACGGCTCCGGCACGGCGGCGCAGGTGCCCCGTGTTCTCCGACATGGTGTCTCCTACCTTTCCACGATGTGGCTTTGCGGGATGGGGGCCGGGCGCCCGCGGCGCCCGGCCCCGAGGTGGTCCGTGCCTATCCCGCGCCCTCACCGCCCTCCCCGGCCGCGCCGCCGAACAGCTCGCCGTGGGTGGCGAGCGCGGTGGCCACGTCGACCTGCGCCCAGAAGCGGTGGTAGGTGAACTCGGGGGCCTCTCCCCCGTCCAGGTAGGCCTGGACCTGCGGCCAGTCCTCGTCCTGCTCGTAGAAGGAGCGGATGGAGGCGAACGTGGAGTCGGAGTCGATCACGTCGCCGTTGGGCATCTGCCCGGTCCAGCCGTCGGGGACGTAGAGCCCGCCGTTCGGGGAGTCGAACGGGTCGTCGAAGCGCTCGTAGTCCGCCCTGGTCTCGGGGACGGCGACGCCCAGGTCGTCCTGGTGGACCAGCAGCGCGTCGAGCAGGCCCTCGGCGGTCTCCTGGGAGGCGGTGTCGCCGGTGGCGGCGGCGTAGTGCATCAGGGTCTTGGCCAGACCGGCGGCGATGCCGACGTCCTGGTTGTGCGAGACGACCTCGACGCTCAGGTCCGGGTTGCCCGTGGGCTCACCGGTCCAGTCGTCGGGGGCGCCGCTCCACTCCATGTCGGCCGGGACGGCGAAGTCGCCGCCCTCGCCGACGGTGGTGTTGGCGATGGCCCAGGGCACCCAGGAGTCGAGGATGTCCCCGGCGCGCTCGTCCCCGCTGATGCGGTAGTACTCGGCCACGCGCTCGATGTCCCAGACCTGGAAGCCGAACCACCGGTTCGAGGGCGGGTCGTGCCAGACCGGCTTCTCGTCGTAGAACATGCCGTAGAAGGTGGGCGTGTCCGCGGGGGGCTGCGCGTAGGTGCCCTCCCAGCTGTTGGTCGCGCCGCCGGCGATGCCGCCGTCGGAGGACTGGAGCCACTGGAGGAACTCCAGCTGGCGGTCGAGGCTGGTGCCCCAGTCGTCGGCCCCGGTGGCCGACTCCGGCCGGAGCTCGTCGACCTCCGAGAGCGCGTAGGCGGCCATCACGTTCTGGTAGCCCTGGTGGGCGGAGGACCCGCCGATGCGCCAGGCCCAGGGGTACTGGGCGCTCTCCAGGGCGCCGCCCCAGGAGTAGTACCAGGCCATGAGGTAGTGCGCGGAGTCCTTGCCCGTTCCGGGCGGGCAGGACTGGGCGCCGACGCAGTCGCCGACCTCCTTGAAGTACTTGTCGAACATCGCGTAGCGCAGGTAGTCGCCCATCATCGCCGCGTTGGAGACGTTCTCCGCGATGGCGGACTCGTTGCCCTGCTCGCTCGCCCACTCGTGCGCGAGGTAGGCGACCTGGACGGCGCGCGCGTCGGCGTCGGGGGCGTTGGTGTAGCGCCACTGCTCCGAGGCCTGCGGGTCGTCGACGAACAGGTTGAGGTAGCCGGTGCCGTCGTCGCCGCCGTGCGCGAACGTCTCGCAGGAGGGGTGGGGCACGGTCTCCCAGACCGACTCGTTGGAGCCGCGCTGGAAGGTGTTGATGTAGGCGGGGGCCTCGTCGCCGCCGTCGCCGCAGAACCCGTAGCCGTACGTGTTGTCCACGTCCAGCAGCCAGTGCATGCCGTAGACCTCGTCGGTCCCGTAGGTGCTGCTGAGCTCGGCCGCGAGGGGGTCCTGCCCGGCCTCCACCCCCTGGTCGAGCGGCATCGGGTAGTCGCTGGGGTCCAGGGACTCGGGGATGTAGGTGGCCGGCGACGAGGGGTCGTAGGCCCCGTTGGTGGGCTGGTCGGCGGTCCCGGGGATGATGAAGGCCTCCATGGAGGCCCAGGCGTCGTTGAACGGCTGCCAGTCGCCGGAGACGCGCCCGTAGGTCGCCTCCAGCCACAGGTAGTAGCTGAAGGCCTCCGAGGTGGTGGCGTGCCCGTGGTCGGGCGCCTCCACGATCAGGGTCTCCACGGAGTGGTAGGGGACGAGGAGGCCGTCGAACTCGCGGAAGTAGCCGCTGGACGGGTCCTTGATCTTGTCGTACTGCTCCAGGAAGGAGGCCTCGTACTCGGTGATCTCCGGGTTCTCGGCCAGGAGCGCGTCGGCCACGGGCGTGTACTCGTAGGTGGAGGCGGGCTCGGCGGGGCCGGCCTGGGCGGAGGGGACCGCCGTGAAGGCGGCCGCCACGAGTGCGGCGCTCACGGCCGCGGGGAGGGGCCACCGCCGTCTGCGGCGGCGGGTTGCGGGTCGGTCGGTCACATCGTTCTCCTCGGAGGGTGCCCCGCTGGGGCCTCTCCGGTGCCGCGGAGCAGGGGCGCGGCGCCCCGGGCGGTGCGTCGGCCGGGGTGTGGCGGCGCCTCGGCGGGGGGCAGCGGGGGGCCGAGACAGGGGGCTTGTGCGGGCCTTGAGGACGGGGGGCGCTGGCCGCGGCGGCGTCGGCGTCGACGGTGCGGGCCATGGGGGGCGCGGTGTCCGCGCCGGTCTCGCTAGCGGTGCCTTCCGGTGCCCAGGGGGCCCCGATCCCGTTTCGGGAGCGCTCCCATGAGCAGTGCCGAAAAGTTAACACCATTGATAAGCGCCTGCAATGGGGTCAACCAGAGGAATCCGACCCAGGATTCGTGATCTACAGGGCTTTTCGGACAGACAGCGGGAAGCGTGACCGAAACAGGGACCGGAGACCGCCGGACCCTCCGTCCCGGGGCCCGGCGGAGCCGGGACGGGACCGGACCCCGCGCCCGCTCCGGAACACGCGCGACCGACGCGCCCCGGACCGCGGGGCGCGTCGGTCCGCCGCGGCGGTCAGCCCTCGGCCACCGGCCAGTCGACCAGGGTGACGGGCTCGTCGCCGAGCACCCACGCGTCGTGGTTGGGCGGCAGGCACACGACCTGTCCGGCGCGCGCCTCGCCCTCCGTGCCGTCGTCCATCCTCCAGCGCAGGGCGCCCGAGACGATGTAGGCGCGGTGGTTCGCCATGCACTTCGCGGTGCCCCTGGACTCGGCCATGTCCACAGTCCAGCGCCAACCGGGCTGCAGCGTCATCCGGACGGCGGTGTGGCCGCCCACCCGCAGTGCCTCCGTGCGGGCCCGGTCGAGGACCTCGGTCTCCTCAGCCCGGGCGAAGTCGCCCGTCTCCGGCTGCGGGGCCGCCGGCTCGTCCCAGGCCTGCACCGTGGACTGGTGGGAGATCCGCCCGTCCCTCAGGTCGAGCATGGTCATGCTCATGACCCGGGTGCCGTCGGGGTAGGAGCAGCGCTCGGTGTAGGCGGCGTGGTCGGCGTCCACCACGCAGTCGAGGACCTCGTGGGTCATGTCGCGCGAGAAGACCTCGCGCAGCGCCGGCGCGATGGCGGCCTTGCCGTGCAGGACCGCCGGCCTGCTGGGCTGCGCCCTCTTGTCGATCATCTCCATCTCGGCGTCGTCCGCGAACAGCGCGAGCATCGCGTCCGCGTCTGCCGACTCGACGGCGCGCGTCAACGCCCCGCTGTCGAACCGCGGATCCGTCTCGGTACGGGTGGACATCGTCCGGCCCTCCCCTCTCCGCCCGGGCGGCCAACCCTTGACCGGACGGGCTCTCTACCCAGTCTGCGCCCGGTCCGGGTTCCGCTTTCGCCAAGACGTGGCCATCTCTGCACATGCCGGTGGACGCGGAGGCACCGGGCGCCGCCCCCCGCTGTCGCGGGCCGCCGTCCCGGTCCGCGGGGGACGGGACCGTGTTCCCGTCACACGGCCAGGTCGGCCGCGGGCGCGGGCAGCGTCGGGAGGAACGGGGCCGCTGACGCGGGGTCGCCGCCGCTCCAGTCCATGGCGAGGATCTGGGCGACGCTGCGCCGACCGGTCACGGCGCGGGCGAGCTCGAAGGCCGTGCCCCTGAGGGTGAGCGCGGCGCCCCCGCCGAGCGCCCACTCCTGGCCGGTGTCGGTCGCGACCACGCGCACCGGCGGGAGCTGTGCGGACCACCCCCCGGCCAGGCCGCCCAGCGGGAAGTCCGCGAGCTGGTCGGCGTCCTCGGTCTGCGCGGGCAGGCCGAGGGCTCCCCGGACGTCGTTCTCGTGGTGCCACACGTCCAGGGCTGGCAGGCTGTGGCGCCTGCGCCTCCGGGCGGCGAGGAGTTCCAGCAGGGCCGGGGTCGTGCGGGTCCACTCGGCGAGGACGGCCTCGAGGCCGCGGCCCTCCCGGTCGGCGACCTGGCGCGCGGTGACCTCGTCGCCGGCCGGAGGGGTGACATCGCCGTGCACCACGTCGGCGCAGAGCCCGGCGAGGTGGGCGTAGACCTGCCGGACGGTCCAGTCGGGGCAGGCGGGAACGACGGCGCCGAGCTGTTCCCCGTCGAGGGCGGCGGCCAGGTCGAGCAGGCGGTTCTGACACGTCTCGTAGATGCGCGCGGAGTCCATCCCCCGAGCCTAACTAACAGCGTTAGGCCAGGGTGGGGTCGGGGCCGCCCCCGGGGAGGGCGGTCCCCGCGGACGCCTCCCGGCCACGGCTCCGGGGAGCGGGGCCGCGGCGCCCCCTACCCGCCCCGACGCGCACCGGCCGCGGCCTCGGCCCGTCCGCCGCCCAGCTCGGCGGAGATGCGCGCGGCCACGGCGGCCACCTCCGGCCCCAGCCTGCGCACCTCGACCACCGGCAGCCGGCTCACGAGGGAGGAGACGCTGATCGCCGCCACGGGGTCGCGGTTGTGGTCGAACACCGGTGCGGCGACGCAGCGCACCTCGGGCTCGTTCTCCCGGTCGTCGATGGCGTAGCCGCGCTCGCGCACCCGGCGCAGCTCCCCGGCGAGGACCGCCGGATCGGTCACCGTCCTCGCGGTGACCGCCGGGAGGCCCGCCGCCACCACGTCCTCCACGAGGTCGTCCGGGCAGAACGCGAGGATCGCCCTGCCCACCGCGGTGCGGTAGGCGGGCATCCTCGCGCCGATCCGCGAGGCCATCCGGACCGTGGCCGTGTTCTCCACCTTGTCCACGTAGACGACGTCGTGGCCGTCCAGCAGCACCAGGTGGCAGGTGTGCCCGGTGCGCCTCATGAGGTCGCGCAGGTGGTCCGAGGCGACCGAGCGCAGCTCCATGTCGTCCAGGTAGGCCTGCCACAGGGTGAGGGCGGCCGTGCCCAGGCGGAACCGCCCGCTGCGCGGGTCACGGGTGAGCAGGCCGTACTCCACCAGCGGAACGGACAGGCGCAGCACCGTGCTCTTGTTCACCCCCACGTTCTCGGCCACCTCGGTGAGGGTCGCGCCGCCGCTCCCGGCCGGGCTCGCCCGGACGAAGTCCACGATGGCCAGCGCGCGTCGCAGGGACGCCGACGAGTTGCGCCGGGGCGCCGGGACCCGGTTCACCCCTTCACCGCCCCTCCCAGCCCCGAGGCGAGGCGGTGCTGCACGAACAGGAAGAACACCAGGACGGGGATCGTCATCAGGACCGAGCCCGCCATGATGCCGCCCCAGTCGTTCTGGTCCGGCTTGAAGAGCGACAGCAGGGCGATCGGCAGCGTCTGGTTCTCCTGCGCCGAGATGATGAAGGTCCGGGCGAACAGGAAGTCGTTCCACGTCATGATGAACGAGAAGATACTGCAGGCCACCACGCCCGGGGCCACGAGGGGGAAGAGCACCCGGGTGACGAAGGCGAGGCTTCCGGCGCCGTCCAGCCAGGCCGCCTCCTCCAGCTCCCGGGGGACCGCCGAGACGAAGCTGCGCAGCATCCAGATCGCCAGCGGCAGGGCGAACGCCGTGTGCACCAGCATGAGCGATCCCAGGTGGTTCAGGCCCAGTTCGGGGACCCCCTGGCCCACCGCGCGCATGAGGAAGAACAGCGGGATGGTCAGCGCCTCCACCGGGACCATCTGCGCCACCAGCACCATGACGAGCAGGGTGGTGCGGAGCCGGAAGCGGTAGCGGGTGAGCGCCACCGCGGCCAGGAACGCGCAGAGGGTCGAGGCGGTCACGACCACGACCGCCACCAGCGCGCTGTTCAGCAGGTACTGGCCGAACCCGTCGACCGTGAGCACCCGTCGGAACGAGTCCAGGGACGGGGCGAGGGTGTAGGGCGCGGTGTCGCCGGCCTCCAGTTCGGCGCGCGGCCTGAGCGCCGAGAGCAGCATCCAGTAGAGCGGCAGGGCGACGACCAGCGCGACGAGCAGTCCCGCGATGTCGTTCCTGAGTCGGCGGAGCGTCACAGGACCTCCCCTTGGCGGCGCAGGGCGCGCAGGTAGACGAGCGTGATCAGGAGGAGCAGCAGCGTGGTGATCACGCCGATGGCGGAGCCGAGCCCGTACTGGCCCGAGGCGAACGCCTTCTGGTACGCGTAGACGTTGAGCACGAGGTTCTGTCCGGCGATCCCGCCGCCCCCGGTCATGACGTAGATCTGCGTGAAGATCTTGAAGTCCCAGATGATCGACTGGATGGTCACGATGGTCACGGCCGGGCGCAGGATCGGCAGCATCACCGACCAGGCGATCCGGGACGTGGAGGCGCCGTCCAGGCGCGCGGCCTCGACGACCTCCCCGGGGATGGCCCGGATGCCGGCGTAGAGGGTGACCATGACGAACGGGAACGAGCACCACACCACCTGCGCGCCGACGAGGCCGAAGGCCGACCACTTGTCGTAGGTCCAGGAGTGCCCGGTGAACTCGGTCAGGCCCAGCCCGGCGAGCGCCTGGTTGACCGGGCCGAGGGTGGGGTCGAACAGCAGGAGCCAGACCGCGCTGCCGGTGACGGCGGGCGTCGCCCAGGCCCCGAGTGCGGCGAGGAAGAGCAGGGTGCGCACCCAGGGGGTCAGCCGGGTGGCGAGCACGGCCAGCGCTCCGCCCACGGCGAGCGTGCCCACGACGCACGCCGCGGCGAAGCCGACCGTGTTGAGCAGCACCTCCCAGAACTGGCCGTCCGCCAGCAGGTCACGGTAGTTCTGCCAGCCGACGAAGCGCAGGGGCTCGGCGCCCGTGACCTGGGGCTGGCGGTAGTCGAAGAAGGAGACGAGCACCAGCTGGTAGAGCGGGTAGACCAGCATCCCGCCCAGCACCACCGCAGCGGGCACCAGGTACATCCAGGGTTCGACCCTTCGGCTCCGGTTGCCGGAGGGCCCGCCGGTCGGGCGGCGGCGAAGAGCTGTCCGGTTGTCCATGTCGGCGCGTCACCCCCGCCCGAAGGCGTCGTCGAGGGCCCGCGCCGCCTCGTCCGCGGCCTGGTCGACCGAGGCGTCCCCCGCGGCCAGGCGCTGCACCATGGCCGGCAGGATGCCCTCGGCGTCGACGGTCGCCCAGGAGGGGGTGACCGGGACGAACCGGGTGCCCGCGTCGATGGTCTCGACGAAGGGGGCGATCTCGTCGTCGGAGGCGGCCAGCTCCGCCCGGACGTCGGTGAAGACGGGCAGGTTGCCCATGGCCTCGTACATGCGCAGCTGGTACTCCTTCCCGGCCAGCAGCTTCACGAACTCCACGGAGAGCGTGCGCCGCTGGGTCCCGGCGAGGACGCCGAGGTTGTTGCCCCCGGCGAAGGCCGGGGCGATGCTGCCGGGCTCGGTGCCCGGGAGCGGTACGACCGCGGCGTCGTCGGCGATGTCGCTGGCGCGCACCGCGTTGAGGTTGAAGTTGCCCCCGATGGTCATCGCGGCGCTGCCGGCCACGAAGTTCTGCACGGAGGCGTCCCCTCTCATCTCCGAGCAGGTCTGGGGCGGGCACACGTCGTCGGAGAGGATCTGCCCGTACAGCTCCAGGCCCTCCTTGGCCTCGGCGGAGTCGATGGTCGCGGTGTAGGAGTCGCCGTCGGGTTCGGCGATGTCGCCGCCGTGCGCCCAGACGAACGGCATCATCGCGTAGGTGTAGGCGCCGCCGGCGGAGACGCCCAGCATCCGCGGGTCCTCCTCGCGCACGGCCCGGCCGGTCTCCACGACCTCCCGCAGGGTCCGGGGGACCTCCAGCCCGAGGTCCCTGAGGACGTCGGTGCGGTAGTAGAGGGCGCGCACGCCGAGGAACCAGGGCACGCCGTAGTCGGCGCCGTCGACCCGGGCGGTGGCCGCGACGTCGTCGGAGATGTCCGCGCGGGGCCCCCAGTCGGCCAGGTCCTCGGAGAGGTCGGCCAGGCCCGCGGACTCCACGTACCCGGCAAGGTCGGTGTTGCCGTACTCGGCGACGTCGGGGGCGGAGGCGGGGTCGAGGAAGGCGCCCTGGAAGCGCTCCGCGCGGGTCTCCACCGGGATGTACTGGACCTCGACCTCGACCCCGTCGTGCGCGGCCTCGAACTCCTCCACCGCCGCCTCCACGACCCGCTCCTTGGGGGCCTGGTCGACCTCGGAGAACAGCCAGACGCGGAGGGTTCCCTCCGTCTCGTCGACACCGGAGGCGGCGCCGCTGGTCTGGAGGGGCGCGCACGCGGAGAGAAGGGCGGCAAGCCCGAGGAGCGCGCAGGCGCGCGCGGGTCCTGAGAATCGCATCGGTACTCCCTCACCAGGCCGGTGGGGTGGGGTCGGTGGGGACCGACAGCCTGGTGGAGTGACCGTAGTCACCCGGTCCGACTCCGTTGAAGGGAGGAGTGCCAATGTTGTGCAGAGCACAACGGAGGCGCGCAGTGCAGTGCACTGCGCGCCGTGGATCCGCCCCGGTCGGGCGTGTTCGGGGTGCGGCGGGGGTCAGGTCCCCAGGCCGGACATCAGCTCCGCGAACGAGGTGGGCTCCTCGTAGGGGTCGGCGGTCCCGGGGGCGTGGTCGGCCGCGAGCAGGGCCAGCTGCCGTGCGGCGCGGTCGACGCGCTCGGACAGCTCCCGACCGCCGCCGTCTCCCGCGCCCCAGTCCTCCGAGGCCGCGTACACGCCGGTCGGCACGACCACGGAGCGGGTGTAGGCGAACATCGGGCGCAGGGCGTGCTCCAGCACCAGCGAGTGGCGCGGGCTGCCGCCGGTCGCGGCGACGAGCACCGGCGTCCCGTCCAGGGCCTCGGGCTCGACGATGTCGAAGAACGACTTGAACAGGCCGCTGTAGGAGGCGTTGAACACGGGGGTGACGGCGATGACGCCGTCGGCGGCGGCGATGTCCTCCAGGACCCCGGGGAGCTCCCCGGTGGGCACCCGGGTCGTCATGGCGTTCATGATGTCGTGGGCCAGGTCGCGCAGCTCCACGACCCGGGTCTCGGCCTTCTCCCCCCGGTCGGCCAGCGAGGCCTCGGTGGCGGCGGTGAGCCGGTCGGCCAGCAGCCGGGTGGAGGACGGGGTGCTCAGCCCCGCCGACACGGTGACGATCCTTCGGGTGCTCATGCCTGGCCTCCACGCGAAAGGTTTTCTAAGAAGAAGTTTCCTGGAAAGGATAACACTCGGAACGTCCGGCCCCCGGGGCCTATTCCCCGTGACCGGTCGGCCGAGCTCCTCGGGAACGCATGAGTTTCCCCCGCGCCACCTGGGGGAACGCCCCGGCGCCCGCGCGACCCACGTGTAGGGCCCTCCCCTGCGGCTATGTGCCTGGGAGGAGACGTCCCCTAGCGCGGAGGAAACGTCACATGAACGCACGCACCAGACCGTCGAGCGTCACCGCGGTCCTCGTCCTGCTGATCCTGATCACCCTCTACCAGCTCGGAGCCGGCGGGCTCGCCCTCCTCGGCGGGTTCGCCGCGCAGGCCGCGCCCTCGATGCCGACCGCGACCGAGGTCCCGGCCTGGGCCATCTTCGTGGCCGCCGCCGTCGCCCTCGTGTACGGGGCCGCCTCGCTGGCGCTCACCGTCATGGTCGCCCGGGGCCGGCCCGCCGCGCGGCCCGCGGCCCTGGGCGTCAACGCCGTCTACGGCGTGGGCATCCTCGCCCTGGCCTTCACCCCGGTCTCGGGGCTCCCGGAGCTCGTCGCCGCCGCGTTCGCCTTCACCGTGGTCGCGCTGCTCTACTCCGGGAGCGCCAGGGCGTACTTCGCCGGGAGCACCTCCCCGGCGGCGCCGGGCACCCTCGCCTGACACCCGGTGCGGGGCGCGCCCGCGCCCCGCACCGGGAGGGCCTGGGCTCAGGCGCGGCCGGCCTCCGTGCCCTTGTCGCCCCCGGCGCCCCTGGCCGCCAGCAGGGAGGCGTGGGTCGGGGCGTCGGGGACGTGGGCGGGCCGCCCGGCCGCGAACTCCTTGCGCAGCACCGGGACGACCTCCTCGCCGAGCAGGTCCAGCTGCTCCAGGACCGTCTTCAGCGGCAGCCCGGCGTGGTCCATGAGGAAGAGCTGGCGCTGGTAGTGGCCGAAGGAGTCCCGGAAGCTCAGGGTGCGGTCGATGACCTCCTGCGGGCTTCCCACCGTCAGCGGGGTCTCGCGGGTGAACTCCTCCAGGCTGGGCCCGCCGCCGTAGACGGGGGCGTTGTCGAAGTAGGGGCGGAACTCCTTGACCGCGTCCTGGGAGTTCTTGCGCATGAAGACCTGCCCGCCGAGGCCGACGACGGCCTGGTCGGCCTTGCCGTGGCCGTAGTGCTCGAAGCGGCGCCGGTACAGGGAGATCAGCTTCTTGGTGTGCGTGGCCGGCCAGAAGATGTTGTTGTGGAAGAAGCCGTCACCGTAGTACGCGGCCTGCTCGGCGATCTCAGGGCTGCGGATCGAGCCGTGCCAGACGAAGGGCGGCACCCCGTCCAGGGGCCGGGGCGTGGATGTGAAGCCCTGGAGGGGGGTGCGGAACTTGCCCTCCCAGTCGACGACGTCCTCCCTCCACAGGCGGTGGAGCAGGTTGTAGTTCTCCAGCGCCAGCGGGATGCCCTGGCGGATGTCCTGGCCGAACCAGGGGTAGACGGGTCCGGTGTTGCCGCGGCCCATCATCAGGTCCACCCGGCCGTCGGCCAGGTGCTGCAGCATCGCGAAGTCCTCGGAGATCTTCACCGGGTCGTTGGTGGTGATCAGCGTGGTGGAGGTGGACAGGATCAGCTTCTCCGTCCGCGCCGCGATGTAGCCGAGCATCGTCGTCGGGGAGGACGCCACGAACGGCGGGTTGTGGTGCTCCCCGGTGGCGAAGACGTCGAGGCCGACCTCCTCCGCCTTGAGCGCGATCGCGACCATCGCCTTGACCCGCTCGGCCTCGGTCGGCGTGCGTCCCGTCGTCGGGTCGGTGGTCACGTCGCTGACTGAGAAGATTCCGAACTGCATGGCCTGCTCCCCGATATTGTTTCCTGAGAAGTAATTTCCTATGAAGGTATCACGGGGAACGGGCGGGGCGACACAGGTATTCCCCGGCTCTCCCGGAGCGGAGGGCGCGGACGCCGGCGCCCCGGAAGGACCGGCGCCCCGCGCGGGAGGAGGGGTCCCCTCGGATCATGGGCCCCCTCCTCCCGCCGCCGGCCGCCCCGCTCCCCTCACCCCTGGGAGGCGCTCCGGGCGGCGGCCTCGGGACCCTCCTGCGGGGAACCGCCGGCCATGGCCACCTCGACCCCCTCCCTGGTGCCCCAGCGGGTGATCCGCCTGCAGGTCAGCATCGCGTAGAGGTACAGGGGCCGCAGCACCAGGAGCCTCCACACCGCGGCCGCGGGGGAGATCAGGTACAGCAGGAGCAGGTAGCCCGCCGACTCGTCGCTCCTGCGCACGGTGAACAGGCGCAGCGCCATGATGTAGTTGATCGCCAGGCCGATCACGAGTGCGGCGACCGCGATGGACCTCCACTGTTCGCGCAGGCCCTCGTCGCACAGCACGAGCAGCGGGACCGCGTAGGCCACGAGCATGTGCAGGTACTCGGTCACCGTCCCCCAGAACACCACGCCGCGCAGCGGCATGTACCTCAGCCACCACAGGTGCCGCACCGTCGTCCCCCTCATCCAGCGCAGCTGCTGGCCGAAGTAGTGGCGCAGGCGCTCCGGGACGAGGGTGAAGACGATCGCGGACGGCTGGTGCACGGTGTCGCCCTTGAGCAGGGCGTAGAAGGTGAGCATGGAGTCGTCGTTCATCTGCATGGGACGGCCCCAGAAGTGCTCGTTCTCGTAGGCCCCCGCGCTCTCGCGGACCGTCTGCGCCCGGTAGAAGGCCAGGGTGCCGGAGTTGATCGTCACCCGGCGCAGGACCGACTGGGCGCTGCGCAGGCCCCGGGTGAACGGCAGGTAGAGCACACAGGTGAGCCTGGTGAGCAGGTTGGCGTCCCGGTTGAGCACCAGGACGTGGCCCGCCACCGACTGCACCCGCGGACTGGCGAAGGGCGCGAGGCCCTCCCTCACGGCGTGGCGGTCGAGCACCGAGTCGCTGTCGAGGGTGACGAAGATGTCGGCGTCGTCCTCGGCGAGCACGTGCATCTGGGCGAAGCGCTTGCCGCGGTTGGCGGTGCGGTCCCAGGTGGCCTCCACCCCGAGGCCGGCGGCCCGGGCGAGGAACGCGTCGCGGACGCCGCCGTAGTCCAAGGGCTCCCCGTCGGCGTCCACGGACCCGTCGTCGACGACCCGCACGCGGTCCACCGTGCGGCTCTGCGCCAGGACCGAGTCCAGGCACGCGCGCAGGACCAGCGGGTCCTCGTTGTAGACGGGGACCTGGACCGTCACGGTCAGGGAGTCGAGCGCCTCCTGCTCGTCGGCGGTCGCGCGGACGGGCCTCTCCAGCCAGGCGAAGGGCGCCCACCACAGGAGCAGGAACGAGGCGAGCCACACCATGGCCAGGCTCGCCCGGGGTTCGTGGAACCCGCCGACCGCGCCGACCACGTGGGCCATGCCCCACACGGTGAACGCGGCGAACGCGAGCATCCCCAGGAACGCCATCGCGCCGGGGCGCGCGGTCCTGGCGGTGGGCAGGTTCGGGTCATGCGGCGGCCGGGTCCGGCCCCCGGCCCGGTCTGGGTCGCGGAAAGTGAGAGTCATCGCTCCAGCGGTCCCCTGTCCCGGCGGAAGGAGACGCGGACGAGCAGCGCTCCGGCAACGACCAGGACGAGGCCGACGACGACCAGCCAGAGGTAGCCGACGGCGAACCCCGTCGCCGCGAGCGTCGCTCCGGAACCTGTGGAGTATCCGTAGGGCATGTGAACTTCCTCGGGATCGGGTGACTTTACGTCACATGTCTCCCACGGAACGTCCTCGCTTCCAAAAGAGAAAGGCCAATTTCACGCAAAGACCGGGGCATGGTTCGCGAACCGCTCGGCCGGGGTGCGGACACCGGAGCGCGCCCAGGACCGACATATCCGGAACGCGGTACCGGAACCGGTGGCCGAGCGGTCCGCCGGGCGGTCGGCCCGGCCCGTCCCCGGCACTCCGTCCACAGGCCGGAGGCCGTCTGTTCACGCGGATGTGGTGCGCGGGTATGACCATGCCCAGGGGCCGGACACCTCCCGGGGAAGGGAGACCGGTGCGACGCAAGCCGAACGGTCGTCACCGCGTGCTATCCCTGACCCGAACCCCGCGGTCACCGGGAGTCACGGCGACCGGGACGTCCGAGCACGTGATCACACGAGAAGGAGGAGGGCGCGCCCCACCGGCCCCCGCGCCCGGAACCCCATGGCCACCACCCTCGACCCCCGACGCGACCCCTCCGCACCGGCCGCCGACCGCACCGACCGCGAGCCCGTCGTGCTCGCGGACGCCTTCGGCGACGTCCTCGCCGCCCTCACGGACCTGGACCCCGACCTGGCACTCGTGCCCGACGCCTGACACGCCGACCGGCGGGACCCCGCCCCTGCGCCGGGGTCCCGCCCGCTCCCCTCCCGTCAGCGGGGGGCGACCCCCTCGGGGTGCTCGGGCAGGTAGGACCACACCAGCTCGATCGGTCCGCGCAGGTGGGCGTTGAACTCCGCCAGCTCCTCCGCGGGCACCCAGAGCTCCAGGATCGTGCGCCCGCCCGCCTGCCTCACGGGGTACCGGGACGCGAATCCGGCGTCCACGCGGAACCGGGTGACGTGCCCCTCACCGTCGCGTGGCAGGTTCCACTCCCTGGCGATCCGCTCCGCGTACCCCCGGTTCAGGACCGGGTAGAAAATGGGCTGCTCCGCCAGCCGCGGCGGCCACTCCCGCCAGCCGGAATCCCTGACCAGGGCGAGTTCCCGGGGCCCCGTGGGCCGCCACAGGGTCATCGTCCCCGGCGTGCCCGCGCCCCCTCCTGTGCTGTTCACAGCAGGAGCATAGGCATCCCTTGCCCCAGTCAGCACCTGCTTTTTACCGGCCGGACCGAAAATCGGTGCGAGGAACGGGAACACCACAATCAGACGAAGCGTTCTCACAGGTGAAGCGCCCCAGACCGAACCCCGACCCCGTAGTCTTCCCACACCCACCCAGGTCCTGTGAGGCGCTCGCACCACAAACCAAGCGCGGATGCACGCGCTCGTGTCGGCAATGGGGGTTTCCGGCACGTATTCAGTCGCTGCATCCGCCTTCCCAGCGGCCAGACCGCACTCAGTGCACACTGGCCGCGCCCGCTGTGGCCCGCGTTGGGGGACGTGGGCCACAGCTACGTCCGGGGACGTGCCGCCACACCGGCACGTCCCCGGACCCTTTTCACCGCCCTTCCCCCGACCGCCGCTCCCCCGTGCCTCCCGCACGTGATCCGCGCCGGGGCCGCCCCGCCGCTCCGGCGGACGGCCGGGGCCCGCCCGCTGAACGAGGCCCCCGGCACGGCCTCCCCGGCTCCCGCATCTCCTCCGCGAGGTGCCGGACCGTCCCGGCGCCCCGCGCCGAGGACACGGGCGGCTCCCGGACGGCCGGGGCCGCGCCCCGCAGTACGATGCGCTTACACCAGCGAGTCCGAGGGGACGCAGATGCCGAAGCCCGGTGACCCCGACGCGGGCGGGCCCGGGGGGCAGCGGCCCGCCCGGCGCCCGACCATGGCCGACGTCGCCGCCCGCGTGGGCGTCTCCCGGCAGCTGGTCTCCCTCGTCCTCGGCGGACGCCCCGGCCCCAGCGCCTCCGCCCGCGAGCAGATCCTGCGGGCGGCCGAGGAGATCGGCTACCGGGCCGACACCGCCGCCCGCCTCCTGCGCCGGACGCGCAGCCGCCAGGTCGGCGTGCTGTTCACCCTGGAACACCCCCTCGACGCGCACGTGGTCGAGGCCGTCTACCCGGTGGCGGCCGAACTCGACTACAGCGTCGTCCTCAGCGCCATGCTGCCCACCCGCACCGAGCGCGAGTCCGTCGACGACCTCCTGGGCCTGCGGTGCGAGGCCCTCATCCTCATCGGCATGTCCGCCGCCGCCCCAACCGACCTGGCCAAGGTCGCCGAACTCGTGCCGGTGGTGGAGATCGGGCAGCGCACCGGCGCACCCGGCACCGACAGCGTCCGGACCGCCGACGCGCGCGGGGTCCGCCAGGCCGTCGACCACCTGGTCTCCCTGGGGCACGGCGACATCGCCCACGTCGACGGGGGCGACCTGCCCGGAGCACGTGAGCGCCTGAGGGGGTACCGGGAGGGGATGGCCGCCCACGGGCTCTCCGGGCGCGTCGACGTCCTCCCCGGCGACTACACCGAGGAGTCCGGGGCCCGGGCAGCGCGCACGCTGCTCACCCGGGTCCGGCCCCCGACCGCCGTGGTCGCGTGCAACGACCTGTGCGCCCTGGGCCTGGCGGGAACCCTGGTCCGCGCCGGGACCTCCGTGCCGGACGACATGTCCGTGGTGGGCTACGACGACAGCCGCACGGCCCGGCTGCCCTTCCTGCGGCTCACCTCCGTGCGCCAGGACGCGGCGCGGATGGCCCGGCTCGCGGTCCGCTCGGTGGCCGAGCGCCTGGACGACGGGCGCACCGGGAGCCGACACCTGGTCCTGGAGCCCGTGCTCACCGTCCGGAGCAGCACCGGACCTCCTCCGCGGCGCTGATCCCGCCCTGCGGGGGCGGCCCTCCGGGGCCTGTCCCCGCTGCGGCCCCGGCCGGGACACGGGAGTGGTGAGGCTCTCCCCTCGCACGGGACAGATCACACCGGAATCGTTTGAGAACCCCCCGGCCGTGCTGCGAGGCTGGATTTAGCACGTGCTAAACGACCCTTGCGCGCCTCGGCGCTCCGGCCGGGTCGCCGAGGCGCGGGCTTTCCGGGCGACGGCGCCCGCCGCGATCCCCGTCCCTTCCCCGTCCCTTGTCTGGAGGGCCCACCCATGCCTCTGGCCCTGCTCGCCCTGGCCCTCGGGGCCTTCGCCATCGGTACCACCGAGTTCGTCATCATGGGACTGCTGCCCGACGTCGCCGCCGACCTCGGCGTCCCGGTCCCCACCGCCGGCTACCTCATCTCCGCCTACGCGCTGGGCGTGGTCGTCGGCGCGCCGCTGCTCACCGCCCTCAGCACACGGGTCCCCCGCAAGACGGTCCTGCTGCTCTTCATGGGACTCTTCCTCGCGGGCAACCTCGCCACCGTCCTGGCGCCCTCCTACGGGGCCGTCTTCGCCTCCCGGGTCCTGGCCGGCCTGCCGCACGGGGCCTTCCTCGGCGTGGGATCCCTGGTCGCCGCGCAGATGGCCGGCCCCGGCCGCCAGGCGACGGCGGTGTCGCGCGTCCTCCTGGGCCTGACCGTGGCCAACATCGTCGGGGTGCCGGTGGGCACCTTCCTGGGCCAGGCGATGGGATGGCGCGCCGCCTTCCTGGTCGTCTCCGGCATCGCCCTGCTCGCCGCTCTGGGCGTCGCGGCGTTCGTGCCGCGCCAGCCCGCGGCGCCGGGGGCGGGCCTGCGCCAGGAGCTGTCCGAGCTGGGACGCCCCCAGGTCGTGCTCGGCCTGACCACCGCGGTCTTCGGTTTCGCCGGGGTCTTCGCCGTCTACAGCTACGTCTCGCCGATGATGACCGAGCTGGCGGGGATGTCCGCGTCGTCGGTGCCGGTCGTCCTGGCCCTGTTCGGGGTCGGCATGACCCTGGGCTCCCTGGTCGTGGGGCCCCTGGCCGACCGCGCGCTGCGCCCCACCATCTACGGCTCCCTCGCCGCGCTGGCGATCGTGCTGGCGCTGTTCACCGTGACCGTGCACAACCCCTGGACGGCCGCGGTCAGCCTGGTCGTCCTGGGGGCGGTGGGGTTCGGCGTGTGCACCCCGCTCCAGGTCCTGGTGATGAACCGGGCCGGGGCGGCGCCGACCATGGCCGCGGCCTCGAACCACTCCGCCTTCAACCTGGCGAACGCGGGCGGGGCCTGGCTGGGCGGCGTCGGGATCAGCGCGGGCCTGGGCTACACCTCCCCCGCCGCGATCGGCGCGCTGCTGGCCGTCGTGGGCCTGGGCATCGCCGTGCTGGCGGGCTTCCTGGACCGCCCCCGCGCGGGAGGCGCCCGCGAGGGCGCCGGGGCGGAGTCGCCGAGCTTCAGCACGGCCCCCTGAGCCCGGGCAGCGCCGGGGAGGCCGGTGGTCTCCCCGGCGGCCTCTCCGGAGCTGTCTCAGGACGTCTCCGAGGCAGGGAGGGACGAAGGACCGTCCCCCGTGGGACGCGCCTCCTCCCCCGCGTGTTCGCGGTCGGGGGCGCCGCGGACGAGAGCGGGCGGGGCGGGCCCGTCGGTGACGGGCCCGCCCCGCCGGGCTCACACCGGGGGCCGACCGAACCTGATGTGGGTGATGTCCTGCCGCAGCGCCACTCCCTGGTGCACCTGGGCCAGGCCGAGCGCTCCGGTCCAGGCACGCTCGACGCCGCCGTCGTGGCCGGCTCCGCCGATGACGACGTCCCCGTCCGCGTGCCAGGACCCTTCACGCGTCGTCGTTCCTGCGAGCTGTCCGTCCACGTAGAGCTCCAGCGTGCCGACGGTGTGGTCGTAGACGCCGAGGATGTGGACCCACCTGCCGGTCACGGCGGAGGTGTCGGAGAGGACCCGGTGCGCGCCACCCCCATCAGCGTCCTCCGAGGCCGTCTCGAAGACCCACCGGCGGCTGTCCGCGTTGTACCCGAGCGCGAACCCCGAGGTGTGTTCGCCGCTCTGTGACAGCGCCACCGCGTCGGCCGCGCCATGGTCCAGACGGACCTCAGCCGAGGCCGTGAAGCTGCGATCGGTGCGCACGGCGGCCCCGTCGGTGCGGAAGTGCTCGGCGAGCGCGCCGTCCAGCACGACGGCGGGGGCGAACCGGATTTCGGAGTAGGCGGCGTCCCACACCGTGGCGGGATCGCCGTGCAGCGTCGCGTCGAGCCCGTGGTCGGTGCTGTCGGCAGCCGCGGGGCCGTCGTACTCGTCCAGCAGCCACACGCCCTCCTGGACGACGGGCCTGTTGGCGTACTCCCACACCTCCGATCGGCCGGTGCTCGAATCGACCAGGGCCTCGTCGGAGAGGACGCGTTCCCAGACGATCACGTCGTCGACCGCCCCCGGCCAGCCGAGGACCGATCCGCCCTGCCCCGTGCCGCCGCCGATGGCGAAGGCTCCTCCGGCGTTCCACGCCGACGCGTGGTCGGCTCCGCCCTGGTGGACGCCGTCGACGTAGAGGTCGATCCTGTCCTCCGCGGGGTCGTGGGTCGCGAGCAACCGGGTCCAGGCACCCGTCTGGGCTGCTTCCCGGGAGAGGACCTGACGGTCGAACGCGGCGTCCACGCCGTCGGCCGACGTCTGCCGGAAGGCCCAGCGCCGCTCGTGCGCGTCGTATCCGAGCTGGAAGCCGCTGACGTGCTCACCGTTCTGGGAGACGGCGACGGCGTCCTCGTCGGCGTCGTCGAGCCGCACCCAGGCCGTCACCGTGAACGCTCCGGAGGTGTCGACGACGGGCCTCTCCGTGCGGAGGTGGCCGTCGGACGTCACGACCGAAGCCCCCTCCAGTCGGTTGGTGCCGCCGCGTGTGCCCGCCCTGCCCCGCGCCCAGTCGATGGCACCGGTGCCCTCAGCGGTCCTGCCCCTCACCATGGAGTCGTGTGCGGTGGAGCCCCTGCCCTCGTCGAGGGGGAAGTAGGCGACGGGATCGGCGTGCGGCGCGACCCAGAACTCGTAGACCCTCTCGCACGCAGACGAATTTCCGTAGGCGTCCACGGAACGCGCGTGAAGGCCCCGCGGACCGGCCCTGGTCGGGGTGATCGACACGGTCGCGGATCCGCCGGGGGCGTCGGCCTCCACCCGCGTGCTACACACGCCGTCCAGGCCGTAGTAGAAGGCGACCGCGTCGTCCACGCCGTTGGCGTCGAACGTGAAGTCGCCCGGCTGCCCAGGTGCACCGTGGAACCTGTTGTCGGCGGGGTAGTCGTCGGAGGTGACTGTCGGTGGTCGGATGTCCTCTGCCAGTGCAGAGGACTGCCCGAGGAGGGAGAGGGCCAGTGCGAGGGCGGCCGCGGCCGCCGTCGTACGGGTCAGGGAACGACGCATAGGGGGATGCCTGTCTGGCTGGGGCCCGTGTACGGGCTTCGGAACAGAACAGGAAGAAATTACCCAGAACCCCACATAGGCAACAAGAGTCGCTTTTCGCCCACTGGGTCCGACACTCGCCCTGACATCGGGGTAAACACCCGCCCCCGTGTCCGGTCATGGCCACTGGACCGCCGGGCGCGGGAGGCGGCGGGCCGCCGGCAGCGTCCCGACCCCCGGGACACCGCCCCACTGCGGACGTGGGACCGGACCCTCACCGGCCCGGCCCCACGTGTGTCGGCCCCCGTCGCGCGTCAGGTGCGGCCGGGCAGGGTGCGGCTGCGCCCCCGGAACTCGGCGACGACCTCCTCACCCCGGCGCACGGTGACGTCGTAGAGGCCGCTGCGGCCGAACAGCGTCCGCTCCTGGGCGGTGGCCACGAGCTCGTCGCCCTCGTGGGCGGCGGCCACGAAGGTCACGTCCGCGCCGGAGGCCACCGTCACCCCTCCCCCGTCCGTGTTGCACGCGCAGGCGAAGGCGGTGTCGGCGAGGGTGAACACGTATCCGCCGTGGGCGATCCCGTGCCCGTTCACCATCATCGGACCGACGGTCATCTCCACGACCGCGGTGCCGTGGTCGGCCCGGACCAGGCGCATCCCCAGGTTCTTGGACGCGCGGTCGGCCTCGAACATCCGCCAGGCGGTCTCGTTGCGGGCGCTCACGAGTCGAAGTCCACGGTCACGGTGTCGGTCTCGGGAACGGACTGGCAGGACAGGGCGTACCCGGCCTCCACCTCGGCGTCGCTGAGCGCGTAGTTGCGCAGCATCCGCACCTCCCCCTCGCAGACCCTCACCCGGCAGGTCCCGCACACGCCGCCCTTGCAGGCGAAGGGCAGGTCGGGGCGGTAGCGCTGGGCCGCGTCGAGCACAGGTACGCCGCGCGGCAGGGTCAGGGTGCTGGTGCGGCCGTCCAGGACGACGGTGACCTCGCTGGAGGGCCCCTCCACCCCGGGCTCCTCGTGCCTGGTCTGAGGGGGCGGCTCCGCGCCCTCGACGAAGAACAGCTCCTGGTGGATGCGGTCGCCGGGCACGCCGCGGCCCTCCAGGACCTCCCTGGCGTCGGTGACCATCCCGTAGGGCCCGCAGAGCCACCAGTGGTCGGCGGCGTCGGCGGCGACGACCGTGTCCAGGAGCGCCTCCAACTTCTCGCCGTCCAGGCGCCCGGTGAACAGGTCGGCCTCGCGAGGCTCTCGGGAGAGCACGTGCACCAGCTCGAAGCGGTGCCCGTACGCGTCCTTGAGGTCGGCCACGTCGTCGGCGAACATCACCGTGTCGCTGCGGCGGTTGCCGTACAGCAGGGTGACGTGGGACCCGGTGCGGCGCAGCAGGGACGAGGCCATCGACAGCACCGGGGTGATGCCCGAGCCGACGGCGATCATCACGTGGCGGGCCGAGGCGCCCAGGTCGGGGCTGAAGCGTCCGGTGGGCGCGCCCACCTCGACCTCGTCGCCCGGCCGGACCTCGTTCACCAGCCATCCGGAGAACAGGCCGTCGGGTACCAGGCGCACCCCCACGCGGGGGGCCTCCCCGACGGGGGCGCAGATGGAGTAGCTGCGCCGTTCCTCGACGCCGTCGACCTCGCGGCGCAGGGTCAGCGACTGCCCGGGGGCGAACGCGTACTCCTCGGCCAGGTGGTCGGGCACCTCGAAGGTGACGGCGACGGCGTCGTCGCACAGGCGCTCGACGGCGGCCACGCGCAGCCGGTGGAAGGCGCCCCGGCGGCGCGGCGGGGCCTGCCCGGCGTCGGTGGCGGGTGTGGTCACTGTCAGATCTCCTTGACGTGCTCGAACGGTTCGAGGCAGGACCGGCAGCGGTGGAGCGACTTGCAGGAGGTCGCGCCGAACCGGGACAGTTCCTCGGTGTCGGCCGCGCCGCACAGCGGGCAGCGCGGAACGGTGCGGGTGGGCATCAGGGTCAGCGGCACGGGCCCAGGCTCCCGGCGGGGCGCCCCGCCGGGCGGCGAGATGCCGTTCTCGGAGAGCTTGCGCCTGCCCTCCTCGGTGATCCAGTCGGTGGTCCAGGGCGGGGACAGCTCGGTGCGCACCTCCACCCGGTCGAAGCCCGCGCCGCGCACGGCCCGGTCCACGTCGGCGCGCATCTCGGCCAGCGCCGGGCAGCCGGAGTAGGTGGGGGTGATCCACACGGCCGCGGTCCCGTCCTCCTCGATCTCGACCCGGCGCAGGATGCCCAGGTCGGCGAGGGTGAGCATGGGCAGTTCGGGGTCGGTGACCGCCGCGGCCGCCGCCCGGGCGCGTTCGGGTCCGGTGGTCCGGTCCGTGGCTACCATGTCGCCTCCGGGTGCTCCCTGGCCACCTTCTGGAGTTCGTCGAGCAGGGGGGCGAGGAGTGCGGTGTGCCGGCCGTCGCGCCCGGCGGTGGCGCTCTCGGGGAAGGGCGCGGGGGCGTCCAGCGTGGCCTCGACCAGTACCCGGGTGAGGACGGCGTGGACCTCGTCGCGCACGGTGGCCGGGTCCACGCCCACGCCCTGGCCGGCCAGGCGCGCCTCGACGGGGTGGGTGGCGAAGAGTTCGCCGGTGAGCGGCCACACGGCGGCGACGGCCTCGGCCGTGCGCTCGCGGGAGTAGGGGGTGCCGTCGCCCAGGCGCAGGGTCCAGGAGACCGCGTACTCGCGGTGGTAGGCGAGTTCGTTGACCGCCTTGGCGGCGATCGCGGCGAGCACGGGGTCCTTGCTGTCCGTGAGCCGGGCGAACAGGGCGAGCCGGGAGCTGGACAGGGCCAGCAGGGTGACCACGGCCCGGGCGAAGTCGCCCCGGGGGGCCTCCGCCAGGTGCACGTTGCGGAACTCGGTGGGGCCCCGCCGGTAGGCGAAGGCGTCCTCGTCGCGGCCGGTGCCGTCGGCCTGGCCGGCGCGGGCCAGCAGCAGGCGCGCCTGGCCGAGGAGGTCGAGGGCGATGTTGGCCAGCGCAACCTCCTCCTCCAGCTCGGGGGCGTCGGTCACCCACTCGACGAGCCGCTGCGCCTGGACGAGGGCGTCGTCGCCGAGCATCTGGCAGTACAGCGCGAGGTCGCCGCCGTCCACCCCCGCGGGGAGGGTGGTGTCCACGCCCGCGAGGGCGTCGGTGAAGCCGGTGCCGAAGGCCCAGCGGGCGTCGCCGCCGTGCTCCTCGGTCAGGGCCGTGAAGATGGTGTCGCCACTCATGGTTGTTTCCTTTGGCCTCGTGTTCCCCGGTCCCGTCGTCCGCGCTAGATGTGCGGGACGTCCTCGGGGATGGGGTAGAAGGTCGGGTGGCGGTAGACCTTGTCACCGCTGGGAGCGAAGAAGGGGTCCTTCTCGTCGGGGCTGGACGCGGTGATGTCCTCCGCGAGCACCACCCAGATGCTGACTCCCTCGTTGCGTCGGGTGTAGAGGTTGCGGGCGTTGTGGAGCGCCATGGTGGGGTCGGGCGCGTGCAGGGAGCCCACGTGGACGTGGTTCAGGCCGCGCTTGCCGCGGACGAAGACCTCGTAGAGGGGCCACTCGGGGCGGGCCGCCCCGGTGGCGCCGGTGCCGTCGTCGCTCATACCGTGGCCTCCTCGGCGCTCTGGTGCTTCCTGGCGTAGGCGGTGGCGGCCTCGCGGACCCACGCGCCCTTCTCGTGGGCGGCGCGGCGGCGCGCGACGCGCTCGGCGTTCTTGGGGCCGGCTCCGGAGACGACCTGCTTGAACTCGACCCAGTCGGGCTCGCCGAAGTCGTAGTGGCCGCGCTCCCCGTTCCAGGCCAGTTCGGGGTCGGGGAGGGTGACGCCCAGCTTCTCGGCCTGGGGGACGCTCATGTCGACGAACTTCTGGCGGAGGTCGTCGTTGGTGTCGCGCTTGATGCGCCAGGCCATGGACTGGCGGGTGTTGGGCGACTCGGCGTCCGGCGGGCCGAACATCATCAGGGAGGGCCACCACCACCGGTCGACGGCGTCCTGGACCATCCGGCGCTGGCCCTCGGTGCCCTCCATCATCCGCATGAGCAGTTCGTAGCCCTGCCGCTGGTGGAAGGACTCCTCCTTGCAGATGCGCACCATGGCGCGGGAGTAGGGGCCGAAGGAGCTGCGGCACAGCGGGACCTGGTTGCAGATCGCGGCGCCGTCGACCAGCCAGCCGATCACGCCGACGTCGGCGAAGGTCAGCGACGGGTAGTTGAAGATGGAGGAGTACTTCTGGCGCCCCTCGATGAGGCGCTCGGTCAGGTCGGCGCGGTCCACGCCGAGGGTCTCGGCCGCGGCGTACAGGTACAGGCCGTGCCCGGCCTCGTCCTGGACCTTGGCCAGCAGGATGGCCTTGCGCCGCAGGCTGGGCGCGGAGGCGATCCAGTCGCCCTCGGGCTGCATGCCGATGATCTCCGAGTGGGCGTGCTGGGAGACCTGGCGCACCAGGGTCCTGCGGTAGGCCTCGGGCATCCAGTCACGCGGCTCGATGCGCTGGTCGGCGGCGACCTTGGCGTCGAACTCCGCCTGGTGGTCCAGGTCTGCGCCGGGGGGCGTCTCCTGGGCCGTCACGGTGGACATTGATCGTTCCCCATTCATAACCGAACGTTCGGTCAGTAATTAGTATCCCCGGATTCCCCCGCCCGGGCAAGTCCCCGGGGCGGGGGAATCCCCCAGCTCAGCCGCCGCCGAAGGTCGGGGCCCGCTTGGCCAGGAAGGCCTCGACCGCCCCGGCGTGGTCCGCGGTCATCCCGAGCTGGTTCTGGAGGTCGGCCTCCTCCTCCAGCAGCTCGGGCAGGTCACGGGCGCCGTCGGCGGCCGAGCGGACCTCGCGCTTGGCGGCCACGAACGCGCTGGTCGGGCCCGAGGCGAGCAGGGCGGCGACCTCGCGGGCGCGCCCCTCCCAGGCGTCGTCCTCCACGACCTCGGTGACCAGGCCCAGCTCCAGGGCGCGGTCCGCGCCGACGACGGTGCCCAGGAGCATCAGCTCCATGGCCCGCGCCTGTCCCAGCGACGACACCAGGCGGTAGGCCAGGCCGGAGTCCGAGGCCAGCCCGATGCCCGTGAAGGCCGTGCCGAACTTGGCCCTGCGCGCGGCGATGCGCACGTCCCCGGCCAGGGCGAACCCCAGGCCGGCCCCGACGCACGCCCCGCCGATCCCGACCACCACGGGGACCTGGATGCCCTCCAGTGCCAGCACGATCGGGTTGTAGTGCTCGCGCACCGTGGTGAGCGCCTGCCCCGGCTCATCCTGGAGGATCCGCGCGTGCTCGGCCAGGTCCTGGCCCACGCAGAAGGCCTTGGCCGACCCCAGCAGCAGCACGGCGCGGGCCGTGGTGGAGGCCGCCGCGCCCCGGAGCGCCGCCAGCAGCTCCTCCTTGACCTCGCGGGTCAGCGCGGGCCTGTTCAGACGCACCGTGGCGATCCCGTCGGCCTCGACGAACTCCGCCGCCCTCTGTTCGCTCAACGCTCTATTCTCCCTCGTCCCAGGTGTGGAAGCCCTGGCCGGTCTTCTTTCCGAGCTTTCCCTCCGCGACCATACGGCGCAGCAGCTCCGGGGGCGCGAACCGGTCCCCCAGCTTCGAGGCCAGGTGCTCGGCGATGGCCAGGCGCACGTCGAGCCCGACCAGGTCGGTGAGCCGCAGCGGTCCCATCGGGTGGCGGTAGCCCAGCTCCATGGCGGTGTCGATGTCGGCGGGGGAGGCGACCTCCTCCTCGACCATGCGAATGGCCTCCAGGCCGAGCACCACGCCCAGGCGGCTGGTGGCGAACCCGGGTGCGTCCCTGACCGTGATCTGGGTCTTGCCCAGGGCGCCGACCCAGCCGCGCACCGACTCCAGCACGGCGGGGTCGGTCCCGGGGGCGGCCACGATCTCCACCAGTTTGGAGGCGGGGACCGGGTTGAAGAAGTGGGTGCCCAGGAAGCGGTGGGGGCGCCGGAGCGCGGCCGCGAGTTCGGTGACCGACAGGGAGCTGGTGTTGGAGGCCAGGACGGCGTCCTCGCCCACGGCCGCCTCCGCGGCGGTGAGCACGGCGATCTTCAGCTCCGGCCGCTCGGGCACGGCCTCCACCACCAGGCCGGTGTCGGCGGGGACGGCGGCGGTGTCGGTGACCGTGCGCAGCCGGGCCAGGTAGGCGGCCGGCTCGGCGTCGACCTTTCCCCGGGAGCGGGCCCCCTCCAGGCCGGCGGCCACCCGGGCGCGGCCGGCCGCGGCGGCCTCGGCGGTGGCCTCGACCAGGACCACGTCCGCGCCCGCCGTGAGGAACTGCTGGACGATCCCGGCGCCCATGGTGCCGCCGCCGACGACGGCGACGACCGCGGGGACGCCCGCCCCGGCGGCGCTCTGCTCGTGGGTGCTCAACGCTTCTTCCTCTCCAGGAAACGGGTCATCCGATCGTGCTTGTCGGCGCTCTCGAACAGCACCGCCTGCGCCATGTCGTCGGCCAGCGGGTGCGCCCCGTCGGCGTCCAGGACCAGCTTGGTCATGCGCAGGGCCAGTGCCGAGGAGGCCGCCATCCGGTCCAGGAGGGCGTGGGCGCTCGCGCGCAGCTCCCCGGCCGGGACGATCTCGGCGACCAGGCCGTGGCGCAGGGCCGCCTCGGCGTCCAGCCGGAAACCGCCCAGCAGCACCTGCTTGGCGACCGAGGCGCCGACCAGCTCCCGCAGCCGCCAGCACGCGCCGGCCCCCGCGATGATGCCCAGGCCCGGCTCGGGCTGGGCGAAGACAGCGGTGGGCGTGGCGAGCCGGATGTCGCACGCGTAGGACAGCTCGGCCCCGCCGCCCAGCGCCCACCCGTCCACGGCGGCCACGGTGGGCGCCGGGAGCCGGTGCAGGCGCTCGAACAGCCGACTGTTGATGCCGGCCATCGCCTCCTCGCGTCCGCGTTCGCGCAGCTCGGCGATGTCGGCACCGCCCGCGAACACGGTCCCGTGCCCGGTGAGCAGCAGCGGCCTGGGGTCGGCCTCGATCTCGGCGCACACCTCGTGCAGCTCGGCGATCATCCGTGCGTTGATGGCGTTGCGCGCCTCGGGGCGGTGCAGTTCGACCACCACCCGGTCCTCGCGGCGGTCGACGAGGAGCGTCCCGAAGTCCTGGCGGGCGCTCACGGGCGCTCCACCAGGAGGGCGACGCCCTGGCCGACGCCGACGCACAGGGTGGCCAGGCCGCGCCGGGCGTCCTCGCGCTCCATGCGGTTGAGCAGGGTGACGAGGATGCGGGAGCCCGAGCTGCCGAGCGGGTGGCCCAGGGCGATCGCGCCGCCGTCGGCGTTGACGATCCCCTCGTCCATCCCCAGCTGTCGCACCACGCCCAGGGACTGGGCGGCGAAGGCCTCGTTGAGTTCGGCCGCTCCGATGTCGCCGACCGTCCAGCCCGCGCGGTCCAGGACCTTGCGGGTGGCCGGGACGGGGCCCAGCCCCATGATCTGCGGTTCCACCCCGGCGGAGGCGGAGCCGACGACGCGGGCGCGGGGGGTGAGGCCGTACTCGCGGACGGCGTGCCCGCTGGCCAGGACGAGGGCGGAGGCGCCGTCGGAGAGCGAGGAGGAGTTGCCGGCGGTGACGACGCCGCCCTCGCGGAAGACGGGCCGCAGCCTGCCCAGGCTCTCCATGCCGGACTCGGGGCGGGGGCCCTCGTCGGCGGTGACCTCGTGGGTCCGGCCCTTGCGGTCGGTGACGGTGACCGGGACGATCTCCGCGTCGAAGCGCCCGGCCCCGGCCGCGGCGACGGCGCGCTCGTGGCTGCGCAGGGCGAAGGCGTCGCACTCCTCGCGGGTCAGGCCCTCCAGGACGGCGACCTCTTCGGCGGTCTCGCCCATGGACAGCGTGTAGCGCAGGTCGGTGGGCGCGGCGCCGGCGGGGACCCGCGTGTCGGCCTCGGTGAAGCGCGGGTTGGTGAAGCGCCAGCCCAGGGAGGTGTCGGCGACCTCGCCGGGCTTGGCCCAGGGGGTGCCGGGCTTGGCCATCACCCAGGGGGCGCGGGTCATGGACTCGACGCCGCCCGCGACGACCACGTCGGCCTCCCCGGCTCGGATGGCCTGGGCGGCGGAGGAGACGGCGGTCAGCCCGCTGGCACAGAGCCGGTTGACGGTGTAGGCGGGGACCCGGGGGTCGAGTCCGGAGAGCAGCACGGCCATGCGCGCCACGTTGCGGTTGTCCTCGCCGGCCTGGTTGGCGGCGCCGAGGATGACCTCGTCGACGGCCTCGCCGGGGACGCCCGAGCGGCGGACCGCCTCGGCGACGGCCGTGGCGGCGAGGTCGTCGGGGCGGACGGCGGCCAGGGCGCCGCCGTAGCGGCCCTGGGGGGTTCGCACCCCGTCGACCAAGTAAACGTCGCTCACGTGCGTCCTCCCGTGTTGGCGGCGGTGGCCTGCGCCACCGCCCTCTGTGAAATCATCGACACTTCTCCTTGACATGCTCGCCCGGAGACTGCGTTAATGCATTAGTAACCGAACGTTCGGTCAGTAAGCAAGTCGGGTCCCCCCGCACAGGGCCCGCACCACATCCACGACCGCGCGGCCCCCGCCCGCCCACCCCCGGGCCTCCGGCCCGGCGGGTTCCCGCGCACAGTACACGGAGAGGCCCATGGCAAGCCACGACACCACCACGCAGTCGGCCGGTGCCGCCCCTCACCAGCGCCTCGGGCAGGCGCCCGCACCCGACCTCCTGGACCCGGCCGAGCGCATGGGTGTCGACGAACTGCGCGCCCTCCAGCTGAGGCGCCTGCGGTGGACGCTGGACCACGCGTACGCCAACGTGCCGCTGTACAGGAAGAAGTTCGACGAGGCCGGGGTGCGCCCCGCGGACCTGCGGACGCTGGAGGACATCGGCCTCTTCCCGCACACCACCAAGGCCGACCTGCGCGACAACTACCCCTTCGGCATGTTCGCCGTCCCCCAGGAGCAGGTCAGCCGCATCCACGCCTCCAGCGGCACCACCGGCCGCCCCACGGTCGTGGGCTACACCCGCGAGGACATCGACACCTGGGCCACGGTCGTGGCCCGCTCCATCCGCGCCGCCGGCGGGCGGCCCGGCCACAAGGTCCACGTCTCCTACGGCTACGGGCTCTTCACCGGCGGCCTGGGCGCCCACTACGGCGCCGAGAAGCTCGGCTGCACGGTCATCCCGGCCTCCGGCGGCCAGACCGCCAAGCAGGTCCAGCTCATCCAGGACTTCCGGCCCGAGATCATCATGGTCACCCCCAGCTACATGCTGACCCTGATGGACGAGTTCGAGCGCCAGGGCATCGACCCGCGCACGACCTCCCTCAGGATCGGCATCTTCGGCGCCGAGCCCTGGACCGAGCAGATGCGCCGCGAGATCGAGGAGCGCTTCGACATCCACGCCGTCGACATCTACGGCCTGTCCGAGGTCATGGGGCCGGGCGTGGCCAACGAGTGCGTGGAGACCAAGGACGGCCTGCACGTGTGGGAGGACCACTTCTACCCCGAGGTCCTGGACCCCGTCACACAGGAGGTCCTGCCCGACGGGCGGAGCGGCGAACTGGTCTTCACCTCGCTCACCAAGCAGGCGATGCCCGTGATCCGCTACCGCACCCGCGACCTGACGACGCTGCGCCCGGGCACCGCCCGGCCCATGCGCCGCATGGACAAGGTCACCGGACGCAGCGACGACATGATCATCCTGCGCGGCGTCAACGTCTTCCCGACCCAGATCGAGGAGATCGTGCTGGGCCTGGACGGGCTCGCCCCGCACTTCCAGCTGGTGCTCACCAAGGAGGGCCGCCTGGACCGCATGGCCGTGCGGATCGAGGCCGCCCCGGACTGCACCGCCGAGCGCCGCACCGCCCTGAGCCGGGAGATCGTCGCCACGGTCAAGGACAGGGTCGGCGTGAGCGTCACCGTGGAGGTCGTGGACCCCGAGCAGATCGAGCGGTCCGTGGGCAAGTTCCGGCGCATCGTCGACCAGCGGCCCCGGGCGTAGGCGGCACGTCGGGGCCTCCCCGGGCACGGCGGCCGTCGGCGTGGGCCCGCGCCGCCCGGGGAACCGGGCCCGGCTTCGGGTCCGCGGCCCCTACCCGGGAGCCGGCAGCGCCCGTGCGACGTGGGAGGCGATCAGGATGGTCATGGCGCGCCACGCCACCAGCGCGGCCGCGGTCCCGGCGGTCCGATCGGCCCATCGGCGGGCTCCACCGCGGCCCCGGTCCCCTCGTCGGCGGCGGCGAGCGCCGCCTTGCGCAGGTGGGACACAGTGGTCATGGCCCGATCCTAGGGGTCACCGCCGACACGGCGCCGGGACCGCCCCGGGCGGGGCACGGGAGGCGCCGCCGGCCGTGTCCCGGCGGACGGGCCCGGGGGCCTCGCCCCTTCCGGGCGGGGCCCCGCCGGGCGCATCACCGCAGGTAGAGGAACGCGGTGAGGGCCAGGCCGGCGACGGCGACCACCCACGTGTAGGGGAGCGTGGAGAGCATGGAGCGCTCGGGGCGGACCCCGGCGTACTGCGAGGCCCACACCGTCTGGGTGCTGGTGGGGTCCGAGACGCCCAGGACCTGGCCGTAGGAGGCCATCATGCCCAGCACCGCCGGGGCGGGGTAGATGCCGCCGGAGATGAGCACCCCGGCCACCCCCGCGCCGAGGCCGAAGATGTTCATCGGCCCGCGGTAGAGGGCCAGCGGCACCAGCGCGGCGAAGACCAGGACGAACAGCCACGGGCTGCCCGGGCTGATCGCGGTGACCACGGGGCTGAGCGCCTGGACGGCGCCGGGCAGGTTCACCGCGGCGAGGAGCATCCCGATCGCGATGAACAGGACGATGGGCGGGGCCGCCACGTCGAACGCCTGGTAGAGGGTCCGCAGCGCGGTGCTCGTCATGTCCCGCCAGGGCACGGCGGTGAGCAGCGCGTAGACCACGCCCGCGATCAGCGAGGGCACGATGGGGATCTCCAGCCCCAGCGCCAGCACGATCGGGACCAGGGGTGTGACCAGCGCGTACCAGGGGGCGTCCCCGCGGCGGCGGCGCCGCTCGGCGGCGCGTGCGCGCCGGCCCGCGGGGCGGTCGGGGCCCCCGCTCCCGGCGGGCGCGGGGACGCGCACGGCCCACGTGTGCCGCGCCCCCTTGCGGCGCATCTCCACGAGGATGTAGGCGAGGCCGCCGACCAGGGCGATCGGGAACATGCGCAGCTGGAAGTGCTGCACGGTGGAGACCGGGACGCCGATGGCGTCGGACAGGAACTGCCAGTTGATCAGTTCCAGGGGGAGCCCCGCGGCGATGCCCACCAGGACGGTGCCCGCCGCGACGGTGGGCGTGACCCCGACCGCGATCATCGCCGGGATGCCGACGACGCCCGCGAGCATCGCCGCCGGGGCCGAGCCCGTGATGGCCCCGCACAGGATCGCGACCAGGAACACGCCGACCGCGACCACCGAGGGGCGCTCGCCGCCGAACTCCACGATCTTGCGGACGAGCGTCGAGGCGATCCCCGCCTCCGACATCAGCGTGCCCAGCCAGCAGCCCAGCAGGATGGCGACCATGGTCGCCGCCAGGCGCGGAGCCCCCTCCTGGACGACCGTGCCGACGACGCTGCCCTCCTCCCCGGTGAGGGGCGCCCCGGCGATCAGCGCGACGGCGACGGACAGCAGGACGAGGGCGAAGGCGGTGGGGAGGCGGCGCGTCAGCATCAGGCCGACGCCCACGGCCATGGCGAGAAGGATTCCCAGGGCGGTCACGGGCGGTCTCCGGAGGTGGTTCTGGGGCCCGGTCCGTGCTGGTCCGTGCCCCGGTGGGCGAGGGTGGCGGCGATGGCCGCGGTGAGCGCGAGCGGGCTCCGGCGGAGCGCTCCGCGCCGTCCGGCGTAGGCGTGGGCGGCGATCTCGTCCGCGCCGGCGACGTGCCCCCGCACCCGCAGGGGCCCCAGCCTCAGCGCCGTGTGGCCGAGTCTGCGGCGCAGCTCCCGGCCGTGGCCGCGGTGCAGCATGCGGTGGGCCTCCTCGTGGGCGAGCGCCGCCCCGCGCAGCGCGGCGCGCGGGAAGTCCCGGCCCCAGCCCGCCGCCTGCGCCACCCCGCGGGCGTAGTCCAGGGCGTCGGCGTAGACGATCACCCGGTCCCCCGCGGCCCGGTGGAGGTACTCGGCGAGCAGGACCTCGCCGGGGCGCAGCCCCCCGGCGGCCCTGTCGGTCACCTCGGCCCCCGCTCCCCCGGGCCCGGCGGGCCCCGCACCGGCGGTGTCGGCCAGCTCGCGCCCGAAGGCCAGGGCGGTGCGCGCCCAGTCGCGCAGCTGCCCGGGGTCGCGGCCCTCGTGCGTGGGGGTCAGGGCCAGGAGTTCGGCGGCGAGGTCCTCGTCGGAGGCCGCCGAGATGCGGCCGTAGTCGGCCCCGGGACGCGGCGGCGCGGTCATCGGCGCGTCTCCATCAGGGCGATCACCGTCTCGTCGGGGCCGCGGCGGCCGATCTCGGCGCCCGCGAGCGCCAGGAGGTGGCCGGGGTCCATGACCCCCGACAGGTCGGCGAGCTTGGGGCCCAGCAGGAGCCAGACCGCGGGCGGTACCGCCCCTCCGTCGCCGTAGGCGGTGCGCTCCGCCACCAGCTCCCCGAGCCTTCCCCCAGCCTCCGCGGCGGTCAGGGTGTCCACCCGGGCGTCGGCGCTGTGCAGGCGCACGACGCCCTCGGCGTCCACGACGCGCACGTGGGCACGCTCCCGGGCGAAGCGGCCGAACGGCCCACCGGGCCGGCGGAGCAGGCCGAAGACCCGGTACCAGCCGTTGGAGGCGTACTCGGTGACGGCCCGCGGGTCCGCGCCGAGGCTGGCGGCGGCCGCGGCGCGGGCCTCGCCGGCGTCCGTGACGGCGGTGCGGTCCTTGGTGCGCAGCTCGGTGGCGCCCGTGGCGACGGCGGTGACGAGGTTGCGCTGCGGGTCGACGGTGACGTCCACCTCCACCCCGGAGGGGTCGGCGCCCTGGGCGAGCACCGCCCGCTCGGCCTCGGAGCGCACGGCGAGCACGTCGGCGTGGGTGGCGCCGGGGATGATGCGCTCGACGGACTCGCGGACCAGTGCGAGGGCCACGCCCAGGGGGCTGATGACCTCGCTGTGGGCGGCGATGCGGGACCGCATGCCCGTGCGCTCGCCCAGGTAGGGGGTGACGGTGGCGGCGCCGCCGCCCCCGCCGACGAGGTCGCACACGTCGCGGTCGAGCCCGTAGTCGCGCACGAGGGCCTCCACGACGGCGCTGACGCGCTCGGTGGCCCGGTGCAGGACGGCGCGCGCGGCCCCGTCCACGTCGACCCCGAGGGCGCGTGCCAGCGGGGCCAGGGCGGCCCGTGCGGCGCGGGCGTCGGAGCGGGCGTAGTCGCCCTCGGGCACCAGACCGGCGGCGTTGGCCGCGCAGGTGACCGTGAGGGCGAAGCGCCGTCCGCCGGTGTCCAGGACGGCGTAGTCGGCGGGGTCGGAGGCCAGCGGGCTGACCCGGACCAGCCGGGCCCCCTCCAGTTCGGCCGGGTCGGCGAAGCAGGCGTAGGGCAGGCCCGCGATGTGGGCGCTGCGGGGGCCCACGTCCGTCAGGGCGGCCCCGCCGGGCCCCTCGCCTCCGGACAGGCGTACGAGGGAGCCGCCGCCCACCCCGACGGTGCGCACGTCCAGGGCCGACAGGTAGGTCTCCTTGCCGCCCAGCTCGGCGTGCCTGATCTGCACGCGCCCGCGCCGGATCACGCTGACGTCGGTGGAGGTGCCGCCCGTCTCCAGGAAGACGCCCTCGCTCACCTTCTCCCCCATGAGGGCTCCCGCGACCCCGGCCGCGGGTCCGGAGAGCACCGTCAGGAGGGGGCGGCTGCGCATCTCGGCCAGGGACATGACCCCGCCGTCGCAGCGCATCACCATCAGCGGCGCGCTCACCCCGGCCCTGAGGATGCTGCTCTCGACGAGGTCGGCGGTCCTGAGCATGCGGGGCATCACCCCGGCGTTGAGCGCGGCGGTGCGGGCCCGTTTGCCCAGGCCGTAGAGCTGGGTGATCTCGTGGGTGGCGGTGACGGGGACGCCCCGCAGCTCGGCCGCCGCCCGGACGGCGGCCTCGCCCCTGGGGTCGTCCACGCTGAAGGGCTCGACCGCGACCACGACCTCGGCGCCCTCGGCGAGCACCCGGTCCACGCCGGCGAGCGCGGCCGCGGCGTCCTCGGGGTCCCGGAGCGCGGTGTAGCGGACGGGGAGCCGGTGCCCGGAGTCGAGTCTGAGCCTGCCCAGGGAGCGCAGGCGCCCGGTGGCGAACGCGTCGTAGCCGGTGCCGATCCCCACGATGCCGATGGTGGCGACGTCGCCCTCCAGGAGGGCGTTGGTGGCCTGGGTGGTGCCGTGCGCGAGGAAGCCGACGTCGTCGGCGCCGACGCCGATGTCGTCGAGCAGGCGCTCCAGCGCGGTCATGATGCCGTGGGCGACGCCGTCGGCGTGGTCGTGGCTGGTCGGCACCTTGACCTGGCCGAGGAGGGCGAACGTGGTGGCGCTGACGGCCACGGCGTCGGTGAAGGTGCCCCCGACGTCGATGCCGACGCGTACGGGGCCGCGGGTGGGAGGTGGGGTCGGGTCGATCATCGTCGCCCCTTCGGGGAGTGCGTGGGGAGTGGGCGGTGCGGGGCGCCGCCGGCCGGGCGGGGTGCGGTCGGCGGCGCCCAGGGGTGTCAGTAGCCGCGGACGTCGGGCCAGTGGCGTTCGACGCCGGTGCGGTCCAGGAGGGCGGTGAAGGCCTCCAGGAGGTCGGCCTTGTCGCGGACGGCGTGCGGTGTGGTGCCCTGCTCCAGGGCGAAGGCGGCGAGCCGCCCGGCCGCCTCGCCGATGTTCCACTCGACGGGGTGCAGCCGGAAGCAGCCGTTGGTGATGTGGGTGGTGCCGATGTTCTTCGCGGCGGGGAGCAGGTTGGTCTCCCGGGCGGGCAGGAGCGCGCCCAGGGGGATCTCGAACGGGACGCTGGCGATGTCGACGTAGGTGTCGCCGCCGGTGGAGGGGTGCAGGTCGATGCGGTAGCTGCCGATGCCCACGGAGTCGTGGCGCCGGACGATGCCGTGCGGCCCCACGAGGTCGAGGGACACGTCGTGCTCGGTGACGGTGGTGACCGCCCGGATGCGGCGGGACTCGCGGACGTAGGCGGCCTTGGCCAGCCCGCCCTCCGCGCCGGTGACGTCGGGGCGCGGCCGCAGTCCCGGGAACCCGGTGCCGCCGTCGGGCCGCGGCGCCTCGGTCTGGAGCCAGTACAGGACCGACAGGGACAGCTGGCGGGCCTCCTCGTGGGCCTCGCGGACGGTCGCGGCGTCCACGACGCCCTCGATCTCCAGGGCGGGCTTGAGCCAGTAGTCGTTGAGCGGCCAGTTGACCAGGGTGATGTCGGAGTCGAACGCGCCGGGGCGGTGCATGCCGCGCGCCAGGATACGGCGGAAGCCCCACAGCTCCTTGTCCCCGGCGTCGGCGCTCTGGTCGGCGGCCACGGCGAGGGGGTCCACGTCGGGGTTGGGGACGAACGTGCGCCGGGAGGGCTCCAGGGTGCGCGGGTCGGGCGCGGCGAAGCCCAGCAGGGGGCCCGGCCAGAAGTCGGGCCGGTAGGAGCGCCAGAAGTCGTACATGCGCGGGCGCTCGATCGTGTGGTCCTCGCCCTCGTGGTGGGAGACGGCGAAGCAGTAGGTGATGCCCTGGAGGTTGGCGGGGTCGGCGGTCTCGGGTGCGTGCGGCTCGCCGTGCTCGGACCTGGCCTCCGCGCCGGTGACGTGGTCGATCCCCGCCATCGGCAGGAGGTCGCCGTTCTCCGTGGCGTCGAGGACGTAGTCGGCGGCGACGGTGTGCCTCCGGCCCCGCGCGTCCTCCAGGACGACGGAGTCCACCCGGTACCCGTCCGTGCGCGCCTGCACGGGACGGTGCCGTTCGAGCACGGTGACGCGCCCGGCGGCACGGTGGGGTGCGAGCATCTCCTCCAGGACGGCCAGGGCGACCCGGGGCTCGTGGCAGAGCTTGCTGACCCGGCCGGCGCCGGGGTTGAGGGTGCGGGAGGCGGCGGCCTCCGCGCGCAGCGGGTAGGCCCGGCGGTAGTGGTCGCGGACGCCCTCGCGCAGGCGGCGGTAGGAGGCGGTGGCGCCGAACTGCTCGATCCACGGGTTCTCGTCGGGCGGGACGGCCTGCGAGGTGAGCTGCCCGCCGATCCAGTCGGTCTCCTCGGTGAGGACGACGCGGCGGCCGGAGTCGGCGGCGGCCAGCGCGGCGGCCACGCCGCCCAGTCCCCCGCCCACGACGAGGATCTCTGTACGGGTCTGGGTCATCGTGTGCCTCTCAGGTGTGCTTCTTCGGCGGGCGGGGGGCGGCGATCGTGCCGCCCTCCACCGGTTCGCAGGGCAGCAGGCGCCGGGTGGCCGCCCCGGGGGAGCCCGCGATCAGCTCCAGCAGCAGGCGGACGGCGTCGCGGCCCATCTCGCGCATGGGGACGTCGAACCCGCTGAACGCGGCGCCCCCGCCCGGGGCGCGGCCACGGGTCCCGGTGGCCGCGCCGAGCACCGCCAGGGACAGGTCCCCGGGGCAGTCCAGGCCCGCCCGGCCCACGGCCGCCCCGAGTCCCGCCAGGGCTGCCCCGGTGTCGGTCTGCTCGACGACGACGGCGGTGACGCCCTCGGCCAGCCAGCCGCCCAGCAGGGCGTCCGCGTCGGTACCGTCGGTCGGCGCGACCAGGCCCCGGGTGTCCAGGCCGGCTTCGCGGGCGCCCTTCAGGACACCCTCCTCCCGGTCGGCCGAGGCCGGCGCCTGGTCGTGTTCGCGCAGGTAGCGGATCTTTCGGTGGCCCGCCGCGACGAGTCGCGCCACGACCTGCGCCGACGCCGGGACGTAGTCGGCGCCGACGTAGGGGACGCCGGGCTCGTCCCGGCGGCCGATGTAGACGAAGGGGAACCCGTCCTCGACCAGGCGCCGGATGGGCTCCTCCGGCACGTGGCGCCCGAAGAACAGGCAGCCGTCGGCGACGCGGACGCGCCGTACCGCGGCCGGGTCCTGCGCCCGCGCCGCGGCGCGGGCGGAGCCGGTGAACAGGATGAGGTCCTGCCCCTGGGCGGCCGCCTCCTCCTCCACCCCGGCCAGGACCGGGTAGTAGGAGTGGGCGACGTCGGTGGGGAACGTGGTGCTGAAGGTGTACAGGCCGAGCATCGCGTTGCGCGCGGAGGCGAGCCGCGTGGCCACGGGGTCGGGCACGTAGCCGAGCTCCTCCGCGGCGTCCAGGACCCTCTGCCGGGTCTCCCTGGCGAGCGCCATGCCCGAGGGCGTCCCCCGCAGGATGAGGGAGACGGCGGCCTGGGAGACGCCCGCGACCCGCGCGATGTCGGACTGGCGGGGCCTGCGGCGCCCGGCGGCCCTCTCCCGGCTTGCGTCGGTCACCTGTTCCTCCTCTGATACGGCGCCCTAATGCGCATTAGTCCATGACTGTGAGCCGCGCCACGCGGTATGTCAAGAGGTGTCGGTCGGATTTCCGGCTGATGGCCATGGAGTTTCACTAATACGTATTAGGTCCTTGACTGGCGCATCGTCCCTGGCAGAGACTCTGGGCCTCGGAGCACCCCCCGACACGCTCCGGAAGGGAACCGTCATGTCCGACGCACACTCCCCCGACACACCGGCCCCGGGCGTGGGCCGCAGGACCGCGCTCCTGGGCGCCGGGGCCGCCGCGGCCGGGGCCCTCCTCGCCCCGGGCCTCCTCGCCCCGGGCCTCCTCGGGCCGGCGCCCGCGGGCGCCGCCCGCACCGCCCCGGTCCTGCCCCGGTACACGTTCCTGCGCGAGGCACTGGACACCTCGTCGCTGGCCTACAACCCGACGGGGGAGCTGATCTTCCCGTGCCTGCGCGGCACCGCCGGGAGGCTCTCCGGCGCCCCCGGCCGCTTCCTGCTCTACTACGCCCCCCACGACGCGCCCGGCGGCATCTGCCTGGCGTACGCCGACAGCCCGGAGGGCCCCTTCACCGAGCACCCGGGCAACCCGATCGTGTCCCGCACCTGGTCCCCGCACTACTCGGTCAGCCACGTCTCCTCGCCCCACGTGATGTGGAACGCCGAGCACCGGGAGATGTGGCTGTACTTCCACGGCGAGAACACCACCACGCGCCTGGCGCGCTCGCGGAACGGGATCGACTTCGACTACCAGGGCACCGTGCTGACCACGGCGATGGTGCCGGGCACCACGGAGGCCTCCTACGCCCGGGTCTTCGAGCACCCCCTGCCCGACCGGGGCGCGCGCTACGTGATGGTGTTCATGCGCAACAGCACGGGCGGCAACCGCTCCATCGGGTGGGGGTGGTCCGCCGACGGCATCACCTTCGACTTCGACCCCCGGCCGCTGGTCTCCCACTCCTCCGTGGGGGTGGCGAACCTGTCCGGGCCCCATGTCCTCGAGCGGGGCGGGAGCACCTACGTCGCCTACCACACCGACCGGGGCGACATCCGCCTCACCGAGGTCGGGCGGGACTTCTCCCTGCGCAACCACCTGGGCGTGGTCCACAGCCCCCTGGCGGGGCCGCCGGACTCGGGCCGCAGCGCGGCCCCCTCCTACGGGTCGGACGGGGGCACGCAGTACATGTTCTACGAGGCGGGCGCCCGCCTGGGGGCCACCATCGCCATCGCACGGGCCGGGTGAGGCCGCCCGCGCGGACGCTCCCGGCCCGCCCGCGCGAGCGGGCCGGGAGCACCGGGGTCCCGCGGGGGTCAGGCCCCGGCGAGGATCCCGTAGAGCTCGTAGCAGCACAGGACCACGAAGAGCGAGCCCGCCAGGGCCAGCCCGGTGTTGCTGAGCCAGCCGTTGCGCCACTCGCGGGGGGTGCGGGAGGAGTTGAGCAGCCACATCAGGGTGAACGCCAGGAACGGCATGAAGAACGCGCCCAGCACGCCGTAGGCGATGATCAGCTGGAAGGGCCTGCCCACCAGCAGCAGGAGCATGGGCGGGAAGGTCAGCCACAGCATGTAGCCGCGGAAGGCCCAGCTCTTCTCGTTCTCCCCGGGGTCGGTGTCGGTGCGCCCCCGCACGTGGTTGACGAAGTCCGCGAAGAGCAGGCTCACGCCGTGCCACACGCCGATGATGGAGGAGTAGGCGGCGGAGAAGAAGCCGACGAGGAACACGGTCGCCACGAAACCGCCGAACCGCTCGCGCAGGATGTCGCCCAGCTGGAGGAGCCCCTGGTCGCCCTCCTCCAGCGCGATGCCGCTGGCGTACAGGAGCTCGGCGCCCACGACGAGCATCGCGACGACGAAGACGCCGGTCGTGACGTAGGCGACGCGGTTGTCCAGCCGCATCATCCGCATCCAGCCGGAGTCGCGCCAGCCCTTCGCGTTCACCCAGTACCCGTAGGCCGCCATGGTGATGGTGCCGCCCACGCCGCCGACGAGGCCCAGCGTGTAGAACACCGACCCCTCCGGTAGCAGGGGGACGAGCCCGCGCAGGGTCTGGCCGATGTCCGGCCCGACGTAGAGGGCCAGGCCCACCACCGTCACGAACATGACGCCGACCAGGACCGTCATGATCTTCTCGAAGACTGCGTACCGGTTGAACCAGACGATCGCCAGCCCCGAGACGCCCGCCAGGACCGCCCACAGCTCCAGCGGGAGCGCCGGGAAGAGGGTGGCCAGGGGCAGGGCCGTCGCGGTCATCGCGCTCGCCCCGTAGACGAAGCCCCAGATCACGATGTAGGGGGCGAAGTAGACGGTGGTCCACTTCCCCATGCTGCTCCACCCGTCGAAGATGGTGCGCCCGGTCGCCAGGTGCCAGCGCCCGGTGGCCTCCGCCAGGGAGATCTTCACCAGGCAGCCGACGATCGTCGCCCACAGCAGGGCGTAGCCGAAGCGGTTGCCCGCGATGAGCGTGGCGACCATGTCGCCCGCGCCGACGCCCGTGGCCGCGACGACGATGCCCGGCCCGAGCTGCTTCCAGGTCGCCCTGCGTTGTTCGGTGGCCGCCACCGGCCCCTCCTTCGTGCGGGGACGGAGTCCGCCCGTCCAGTGGCAAGAATGTAGGGGGTGTGACGCACGGTACAAAAGGGGCGACGCCTCCCCCCGGGGGTTCCGTGGCGCAATCGATACGCCCGGAGGGCCCCGGAGCGGGGACGAACGGCCAGGACCGCCCCGCCGGAGGGCCGCCCGCGGCGGCGTCCGGGCCGCAGCCCGCGGGAGGCCCCCGCCCCGGGCCGCGCCCCTACCCCTTGCGGGCCACCCCGCCGTACTCGGCCACCGGACGGACCTCGCCCACCTCGGTGGGGCCCGGGCGCCACAGGGAGCAGGAGACCACGCCCGGCTCCAGCAGCTCCAGGCCGTCGAAGAGCGCCGCGATGCCCTCGGCCGAGCGGATGGTGAGCTTGGGGGTGCCGCGCTCGTTCCACGCGGCCGCCACCTGGTGGGCGCGCTCGTGGTCGATGTCGTCCGTGGGGTGCGACACGACCAGGAAGCTTCCCGGCGCGAGCGCGTCGAGGAGCCTGTCCAGGATCGAGCGGACCTCGCCGTCGTCGGCGACGAAGTTCACCACGCCCAGCAGCATCAGGGCCACGGGCTCCGACAGGTCCAGGGTCGCGGAGGCCGCGCTCAGGATGGCGTCGGGGTCGCGCAGGTCGGCGTCCACGTAGTCGGTCGCCCCCTGGTCCGACCCCGTCAGCAGCGCCCGCGCGTGCGTGAGCACGAGCGGGTCGTTGTCCACGTAGACGACCCGCGCGTCCGCGGCCACGGACTGGGCGACCTCGTGGGTGTTGTTGTGGGTCGGCAGGCCGGTGCCGACGTCCAGGAACTGCCGGATCCCCTCCTCCTGCGCGAGGTGGGTGACCGTGCGGACGAGGAAGGCGCGGTCCGCGACCGCGTTGTCCACGATCTCCGGGAAGAACGAGCGGATCTGCTCGCCCATCTCCCGGTCCACCGGGTAGTTGTCCTTGCCTCCCAGCCAGTAGTTCCAGATACGGGCGTTGTGGGGGACGGAGGTGTCGATCCTGGGGGCGGGACCCTCGGAAGTCACGGGGGGCACGGAATGCCTCTTTCTGTGCATGTCGCTCGGAAGTACCCGAAAAGGGGCGCTACGCGGACAAGTAAACGGTCCCGGAGACCGGCGGGCAACTACCGAACCGCCCGAATCCCCCGCCCCACAGGCCTTCCCCCGCCCCCGACCGCCGAAAAGGAGTCGAACCGCCCGCACCCCGGAGGGTAGGTTGCCCCCACCCCCTTCCGCACAGCGACGACCAGGAGCCGCAGGTGAAGCACTCCGCCCCCGAGTACGCACGCATCGCCGAGAAGGGCACCGTCCTGCGCTGCCAGGTGGGATCCGGCGTCCACGGGGTCGCCGTCGACGGACAGAACGACCGCGACGAGATGGGCATCTGCGTCGAACCGCCCGAGTACGTGATCGGACTGCGCGCCTTCGAGCAGTACGTCTTCCGCACCCGGCCCGAGCACACCCGCTCCGGCCCGGGCGACCTCGACCTGACCGTCTACTCGCTGCGCAAGTGGATGCGCCTGGCCCTGGACGGCAACCCGACCGTCCTGCTGCCCCTGTTCGTCCCCGACGGCGAGATCGTCGCCGTCACGGACACCGGCCGCGAACTGCGCGCCTGCGCCGACCGCGTTGTGTCGCGCCGGTCGGGCCACCGCTTCCTCGGCTACCTGCGCGCCCAGCGCGAACGCATGGAGGGCCTGCGCGGCGGCAAGCACACCAACAGGCCCGAACTGGTCGACACCTACGGCTTCGACACCAAGTACGCCTACCACATGGTCCGGCTCGGCATCCAGGGCGTCGAACTCATGGAGACCGGGCGGCTGACCCTGCCGATGCCCGGCCCCGACCGCACCTGGCTGCTGGAGCTGCGCCGCGGCGAACACAGCCGCGCCGAGGCCCTCGAGCGCGCCGCGGACCTGGAGGAGCGGCTGGTGCGGCTGTGCGACCACGCCGACCTTCCCGGGGAGCCCGACCGCGCCTGGGCCGACCGCTGGCTGGTCGACGCCTACCGGAGGTCCTGGGACGGCCGCTGAGGACCCCGCCGCCCCGCCCCGCGACCCCTCCGACCAGTGCGGGCACCCGCCGGGGAACCGGCGCGGGGGCGAGATAGGGTGATCCACCGAAGAGGCACGCGGCGCGCCCGGCCCACCGGGCGTCGACCGCGCGGCGGGCACCGCGCGCGGTGTCCGGGAACAACAAACGTGAGGAAACACCATGGTCGGAACCATCGCCTTTGTGCTCATGGTCGTGAGCCTGTCGATGATGCTCATCGCCGGCATCATCCCCGCGTTCATCAAGACCCGCTGACCGGCGGCGGGTGCCGTCCCTCGGGCGCACCCGCCCACCCGGCTCCCCGGCCGGCCGCCGTACCGCGGTCACCGGGGCCCGACCGCCGACGCTCCCGCGCCGGACGCCGCACGGCGGTCACCGCCCACCGGAGACAGGTCCGCACCGGACGCCGCCGCCCGCGGCAGGACCGCTCCCCCGGTCGGCGACGGGGCACGCCGACCACGGCGGACTCCCCGAGACCCTCCCCCTTACCGCGCGGACCGGACAACCTCACCCCCCGGGGCATGGCCGCGAACGGCCCGATCCTGGAACCTCGTGGTCATGGCGAGGACAACCGGCCGCGCGCTCCCCTGCGGCGGCCCCACCCTGGACCACGGACGCTGCCGACGCCGACGCCTGGTCCCGCCCTGCCGGGACCACACCCCCCACGCCCTCTCCCGCCGGAGGGCCGCGCCGCCCTGGACTGCTTCGCCTCCCTGGTCCCCGCCGCCCAGTGGAACAGGGTCGCCTCCTCCCGCTCGCGCGCCGACTGCCCCGCCCTCGAAGCCCTCGCCCGCGCCTGCGAGTCCCCGCGCGCCGTCGCGGTCGGCGCCCTGCACCGCGTCGCGGAGCACGGCTTCGCCGACCTGCCCCGCACCCACGAGCACCGGATCGCGCGCACCCTGGCCCACGCCAAGGAGAGCCAGGTCAGCACCCGCTCCTTCACCCGGGCCCGCGTCGAGCACCCCGGCCCGCACCTGGAGGACATCGCCCTGTCCCTGCGCCTGCTCGGCGTCCTGGCGTGCCTGTCCCAGGGACGCGCCCCGTGGTGCCCCTGCCTGAACACCCTCCTGCGCCGGGGGCCGCTCCCCGCCCCCTGCGCGGTCTTCTCCCTGGCGACCCGCTTCGCCGGCTCCCACGGCCTCGACCCCACGGCCTGAACCCGGCCGCGCTCGGCGGCCCCGCAGGTTCGTCCCCTCCCCGTCCCGGGGGGGGAGCTTCCCGCGGCCCGGGCGCCCGGGAGGGCGCCGACGGTCCCGGCGCCCCACCCGCGAAAACCCCTTTCCCCCGGAGCCCGGGACGGCTACGGTGAGGCGCGCGACGCAGTACGGCCCGACGCCGTGGCCCCCGGACCACCCGGAAGGGCGCCGCCGACGGGCCGCGGCCACGGCACGTAGCTCAGCAGCAGAGCACCCGGCTCGGGACCGGGAGGACGCGGGGGCAGAACCCGCCGTGCCGGCGACCCGGGCCCGACCCCGAGGGTTTCGGGGACGGGGCGGTCCGAGACACCGGGCCACCACGACGTGTAGCTCAGCAGCAGAGCACCCGGCTCCGGTCCGGGAGGACGCGGGGGCAGAACCCGCCACGTCGGCATGGACGAGAACACCGCACCCGCCCGGGCCAACCCCGGTTACGCCGTCGGCCGACTCGCCGAGGCGTTCACGGCCGCGCTCACCCACGAGGACCCCCGTGTCCGCGAGGCCGCCGAGAAGCGCGCCGACGCCTGGCGGCTCGTCGTCGCGGGCATGGCCGACGGCACCCTCGACATCGGATCCAGCACCCCGATCCGTCACCTGCCCCCCTGGGTCACCCTGGAGATCGCCCCCGGCGGCTTCGCCACCGGGAGGGCGGCAGCGGGCGGCCGCCTCCGGCCGCACGAGGAGGACCTGGCCCGGCGGCACGGCCTGCCCGCCACGCGCTCGGCCCTGTACGCCCACCACCTCGCCCAGGACGGCATGGCCGAGCTGTCCGCCCTGCTGGACAGCGGCGCCTACGAGATCGACGTGCCCGAACAGGCCGCCCTGCTCGGCATGGCGTGGCTGGTGCGCGCCGGAGACACCGCCGGCGCGCTGCGGCTGCTCGCCGCGGTCGAGCCCTTCGCCGACACCCTGTGCTTCACGCCCCGGCCGGCTCCGCCCCACGAACTGCCCGGCCGCGTGGTCCACCGGGCCTCCGCCGGGGAGGTGCGCGCGGACCTGGACCGGCGCGCGCGGCGCAGGTCCCCCGCCCAGAACCGGCCCCTGGTCCAGAAGGAGGCCCTGGCCGTGTGGAACCCGTTCGCCGACCGCGTCCTCGCCCACTGGTGGCAGACCCGCGAGGGGGACCGCGTGGACGGCCGCCGACCCGAGGGCTGGAGGGCCCGGGGAGCGGATCTACTCGCCGAGTACGCACGGCTGTCGGCGGAGCACACACTGTGCACCAAGCACCGCAGGCCCAAGGAGAACCTGGCGGTCATGCTGGCCGCGCTGCGCGAGGCCGTGGAGTCGGACGGGCCCACCGCCCGCAGCCGCGGCCTGCTCCAGCACGCCGTGGACTCCATGGTGCGCAAGCGCGGCCTGCCCGGCTCCCCCGCGCACACCGCCCTGCGCACCGCGCAGTCCGCGCACGCCGCGCGGCCCACCCACGACGTGCTCGCCGGGCTCGTGTCCGCCCGCCTGGCCGGGCTGCCGCAGAACTCCGGTGTGCCCCGGATCGAGGAGGCGCTCGCCCCGGCCACGCGCGAGGAGGCCGACGGTCTCCGCGTCCCCGTGGGCTGGCCTGTCCCCGCCCCCGTGCGCCGCATCGCCCTGCGGGCCGCCGCCGCGCCCCTGGACGACCTGGTCGCACTCGGGGTGGTCCCCTCCGCCGAGGTGATGGCGGAGCTGGTCCCTGCCCTCACCGCGTCCGCGGAGGCCTCCGCCGCACCCGACCCCGCACTCTCCCGGCTGGTCGCCGCCCACCACCGGGCGTTCAGCCGCCGGCGCTCCCTGATGCTGCTGAACCTGGAGAGCCAGGTCCGGGCGGACCGGCTGCCGTGGGTGCAGGCGCTGCGGTCCCACCTCTCCGACACGGGGGCCCGCCGGGAGGCCGTCTCGCGGCTGGTCCCCGAGCTCGGCACGTCCGCGCTGACCCACTTCCCCGGCACGGTCCTGCCCAACCCTCTGGTGCGCGAGTTCAACGCCGTGTCCCGGTCCGCGGGGCTGGACCTGCCGTGGCTGGAGGAGCTGGCCGCCGACATCTTCACGGGCGAGTTCGCGCCGAAGTTCCTCCGTGCCGCCAAGGCCGCCGCCTCGCTGGTGGAGGGCACCGCCTACGCCCGCTACTACGGCATCGACTGCGCGGGGGTGCTCGCCCTGGAGGAGGCACCGCCCGCCGGGTCCGCCGACCGGGCCTCCCCCTTCGCCGTGCTGTGCGCGGAGCGCGCGGGGCTGCGGAGGTCCGGGGTGGCGTCCAGCGGCACGGTGATCGAACAGGCGCAGATCCTCACGACCCACAACCTGGCCACACTGGTGGTGGCCGGGGCCGTACCGGCGGCGGGGTGGGCTGACCCGGCGTGGCGCGCCCACGCCCTGGCCGTCGCGGCGGTCGAGCGCCTGCCGCGGGTCGGCACTCCCCTCGGGCACGTCCGGAGCGCGGCGTTCTCGTGGCGCCAGGCGGTGTTCTTCCTGTCCCTGTGCCCGGTCCCGGAGCAGCGCGAGGTGGTGGCGCGGATGGAGGAATCCCTTCTCGCGCGCCCCCGCCACACCCGTGAGCGGATGGCTCCGGTGGTGGCCGGTCTGCGCCGGGTCGTCGACGGCGGGCCCCTGGTGGAGGGTGGAAGTGACGGTGCCCGGCGCTTCCTGGGCTGGTCGGAACGGCAGCACTGGATGCTGGAGATCGCGCCGCAGGCCCTCCTGCCCCGCACCCACCGGTGGGGATGAGGCTTCGCAGGTACCCCTCCCGGCCGGTCGGGGCCGGAGGCTGCGGCGTCATCACGCGGCGACCGGGCGGGGCACGGGAGAGGCCGGTGCGGGGCATCCGTCCACGCTGCCCCGCACCGGCATGCGCGCGTGCGCGCAGGGACCACCTTACGGAAACCGGCGCCCTTCCGCGGCGTGTTCGCCATAACTCGTGGGGTGGGAGGACCATCCGCAGTCCCACCTTTACGACGTAGATTCTCCCTGAGGTCCAGGACGTCCGCCGCTCGCGGCGGGAGCGGGCGGCGGACGCGCACAGGGGGTGTCAGGACGGTCGCGCCGTGGCAGTGTGGACGGCGTTCCGGACGCGCCCCGGCGGCGCGCCCGCCCCCGTGACCGAAGGAAGCCCCCATGCTCCCCTCCCCCGGCCCCGCCTCCCCGACCGGACCCGCGGCCCTGCTGGCCGCGGCCCTGTCCGCCCTCCTCGTCCTCCCCGCCCTGCTGGCCCCGGCGGCCCCCGCCTCCGCGGCCCCGGCCCCGGCGCCGGCGCCCCTGGTCGAGCACTCCTCCTGGATGGCGGCGCTGCCCGACGGCGCGAGCCTGTCCGCGCTGTCGGTGCCCGGCACGCACGACAGCGGCGCCTGGCGCGGATCCGTGTGGTCCCGCACCCAGGACCTGACCATCGCCCAGCAGCTCGACTCCGGTGTGCGCTTCCTCGACGTGCGCACGCGCCACTACCGCGACGCGTTCCCCATCCACCACGGGGCCGAGTACCTGCACCTCAACTTCACCGACGTGGTCACCGACGTGGGCGCCTTCCTCGAACGGAACCCGGGCGAGACCGTGCTCATGCGGCTCAAGAAGGAGCACACCGAGGAGGAGAACACCCGCAGCTACGAGGAGACGCTGGACCACTACATCGAGCAGAACCCGGACACCCGCGATGTGCTGGCGGAACACCTGTGGGTCCCGGACGGGGACGGGAACCGGGTGCCCGACCTGGGCGAGGTCCGGGGCCGGATCGTCATCGTGCAGGACTTCGCCGCCTCCCGCTCCTACGGCGTCCACTGGAACGGGCCCGCTCTCAGCGTCCAGGACGACTACCGCGTGCCCACGCTCTTCGACATCCCCGCCAAGTGGGACAGCGCCCGGGCGCACTTCGACGCGGCGGCCGGCGGCCCCGCCGACCTGCTGTACGTCAACCACCTGAGCGGCAGCGGCGCCCCGTGGGCCAACCCGCGCGACGTGGCGTGGGGCGCCCTGGGGCAGCGGGGCGTCAACGCCTACGCCGTGGACCACCTGCGCTCCTCGCGGGCGCCCCGGACGGGCGTCGTCGTCATGGACTTCCCCAGCCAGGAGCTGACCGACCTCGTCCTGGCCCGCAACCCCTCCTGACACCGGGGCCCCGGCCGCCCCGCGCGGCCGGGGCCCGCGCGCCGCCACGAGGACGACGCCCCCGCGCCGGGGTCCGGAAAACGCCTCCTCCGCAACCCGGAGGCCGCGAACCGGAATTCCATTCCCGCCCCACCGGGGGATTCCCTCGCCCTCCCGAGGGATTTCCAAGGAAAAGCACCGGAGAAAAGAGTCGGCCACTATTCAAAGCAATGCCCCGGACACAGAAGGCGAGGAACCGAGATCTAGGACCCTGCCTCATTCAACGACTCATGCGACCGTCCGAAATATTCCCCCGTGTTCATTTCCAGGGTGAATGACGATCCACCCCCGGCGCGGAGGAGTAGGAATGAGAATCTGCGGCAGGGCTTCGCGGGAGCACCCCCCTGTCGGCCGCCGGAGCCCGAGCGGCACCCAGATCCTCGACACCGTCTTCCAGACCGACTTCGTCGGCGACCTCGACGGCAAGGGGTACCACGTCCACCTGGACATCGTGGACGCCTCCGGCGGCGCGACCCGGCTGGGATCAGCGGCTGCGGACTGCTGCCCGGCCGGGTCGGACTCGGCCACGAACTGGTCGCCCTGCGCAGGGACGGGGTCGGCCGCACCGTCCTGGACCGGGACGGGGGTCTTCGAGGTCCGGCCGGACCGCACCGTCCGCGGGGCGCGCGTGGACTTGTCCGGGGCGGAGTTCGATGCGCTGGTTCCGGGCGTGGCCTGGCCATGGACCGTACGCGCCGTTACCCGGAACCAGTCGGCGTATCTCCGTGACCGCTCGGTTGGCACGCGTTCTACCGGCCGGGCGGGTTCACCTCCCCTGCCGGTGTCGAAGCACTTCCGGAAGGTCGCTGCCATTTCACCGGAGAGCACACCAGTCCGCACGACAGCGGCATGAACGGAGCAATATCAAGCGGGGACCGCGCGACACAAGAGACCATGGGTACTACCTAGGTACCAGAAGTGAGGAATGGACTTACCAGGACCGGATTGGATAATGTCTGGCCGGTGCCGGCCCGGTGTTCGGCCCCGATGTCGCGCGCACGGGAGAAACAGGGAAAGAGGAGAACATGAGCGAAGCATTCAGCCCCACCCTCGTCATCATCAACCTCCCGGTCAAGAACCTGGAGGCGGCGACCGCGTGGTACACGAAGGTGCTGGGCCACGGACCCTCCGGGGAACCCTCCCCCACCGACGTGGAGTTCGACCTGCGCGAGGGCGTGAGCCTGCTCCTGACCACGGGTGACGAAGAGGCCGAGGCGGCCGGGGCCAAGGTCCTGTTCGGGGTCGAGGACCTGGATGCCGAGAAGAAGCGACTGGCCTCGGTGGACGTCGAGTGCGGCGAGCGCAGGGAGATCCCGGACGCCCTGGCGTGGTCCGACTTCAAGAGCCCCGAGGACCACCGGCTGAGCCTGGTGCAGATGCTGGGCTGACCCGGCTGTCACAGGTCCCCGTCGGGGGCGGTCCGGGCCCGGGCGGCCCCCGACGAAAGTCGGTTCGAAGGCCCGTCGGGTCCTCCGGCGGGGGGAGGCGCGCGCGGTGCGGCCGACAGTAGCCTGCGGAGGACCCGCCGTTCGACCGCGGACGGCGGACCCCGAACAGAACCATGTGAGTGGAGAACCCCCGTGCCCCTTGCCCGAAGCGCCGCGCTGGCCGCTGCCTCCGGACTGTTGCTCACCGCCTCGGCCGCCCCCGCCTCGGCCGCCCCCGCCTCGGCCGCCCCCGGCCCGGAACCGGAGTGGCGGCTGTGCTCCGACGTCGCCCGGGGGTGGGACGAGAGCGACGACCGCACCCTGTGCGCCACCGTTCCGGTGCCCCTGGACCACGGGGATCCCGACGGGCGCACGATCGACATAGCGGTGACCCGTGTGCCCGCCACCGGGGAGAACGCCTATCCCATCCTGTTCAACCCCGGCGGCCCGGGGCATCAGGGCGTGACCATGCCCGGGCACATCCTCGACAGCGAGGCCGCGGACCTGGCGCTGGGCCACGACCTCGTGGGCTTCGACCCGCGCGGCGTGGGCTACAGCGACGCCGTGGAGTGCGAGATGGGGGGTGCCGACCCCGACCCCGGCCTGAGCGACGAGGAGAGCGCACGGCGCGTCGCCGAGGAGCAGAGCCGGATCAACCGCGAATGCCACGCCCACGACCCCGAGCTGGTGGCCTCCCTGACCGCGGAGAACGTGGCCCGGGACATGGATCTGATCCGTGAGGCACTGGGAGCGGAGACGGTCGGCTACTACGGGGTGTCCTGGGGAACCCTGCTCGGCGCCGCCTACAGGTCGATGTACGACGACCGGGTCGAGGCCATGCTCCTGGACTCGGTGATGTCGCCCGAGGCCAGTGTCACCGTGTTGGACGAGGGGCAGGCCATGGCGGCCCAGGCCGCGTTCCACCGCTTCACCGACTGGGTGGCCGAGCACGACGACCACTACGGGCTCGGCACGGAGGCCGACCGCATCCGGGACGAGGTGTACGGGCTGCGGGAGGAGCTGACCGACGAGCCCCGCACCGGCCCCGACGGGACGGTCGCCGACGGCGGCACCGTGACCGCGCTGCTGGCCACCCCCGAACGTGAATGGCCCGCCAACGCCCGCTCCCTCGTCACGCTCCTCGACGGAGGCGTGCCCGAGTGGGGGGTTCGCAACGGGCCCGTCCCCGGCACCGGTTGGGACGCCGAGACCAGCGGTTTCGACGCCTTCGCGCAGGTGTCGCTGTTGTGCAACGACTCCGACAGCCCGCGCGACTTCGACCAGGTGTGGCAGAACCGGTTGGAGCGTGCCGAGCGGTACCCCGTCATGGGCACCCTGGGCTTCTACGAGCACTCCTGTGTCGGGTGGCCCGAGGAGGGCGTGAAGCCGGACCTGAACCGCGGGGACAGCCCCCTGCAGCTGGTGGGCCACGTCGACGAGATGGTCACCCCGCACGTCTGGGCCCTGGACATGGGGCGGGCCATCGGCGGAGAGGTCATGAGCGTGGAGGACGACGGGCACGGAACCCTCTCCGACCTGGACTGCGCCTCGGCGGCCGTCGACTTCTTCGCCACCGGGCGGACCACCACGCAGACGTGTCCGGGACCGCCCGCGCCGAGCCCCGAGGACTGAGTCCGTGTCCGCCCACGGCGGTGCGCCCCCGCGCCGCCGTGGGTCCGGGCGGGGCCCTCACCTCCCGCCCCGCTGTGGGCCCGGGCGGGCGCCCTGAGGACTCCACCGTGCACGGCCCTGTTCGGGACGACGGCGCCCGGCACGGGCGGTGGGGGCGGCAGGACGACCGCCCGCGCTCTCCCGGAGGGGCCGGCGGGGGCGCCGGTGACCATACCGGCCCGCTGGGGGCGTCGCCGGGGCAGGGGTCTTCGTTCCCGGCCCGGGAGCACTCCCCGGCGGCCCACCGCGCCCCGGCCGCCCGGGTTCTTCGCACGGGGCGTGTCCTGGCCTGCGGAACGGACGCAGTACGCGAGTTCACGACAGCGCGACCTGCCGCTGCGGTGCTAGGCGCAGCGCGGGCACACGCCCGAGAGCTCGAAGGAGTAGTCCAGGGACGCGAACCCGCTGTCGCGCCGCACGCGGTCGGCGACCGCCGCCAGTTCGTCCGCCTGCGCGACGTCCTCCACCCGGCCGCAGACGCGGCACAGCAGGTGGTGGTGGCGGAAGGAGGTCCTGCACAGACGGTAGAGGCGCTCTCCCCCGGGTGAGTGGAGGGTGTCGAGGACGCCTTCCTGGGCCAGCCGGTGGAGGGTGCGGTAGACGGTGGAAAGGCTGGGCGGCCCGGGGCCGCCCGAACGCCTCCCGCTGAGGGCGGCGTGGATCTCCTGGCAGCTGCGGAAGTGCGTGCTCCGGTCCAGCGCGCCGAGGACGACGTCGTCGTACTGGGACACCCTGGGCATCTCAGCCGACCGCCCGGGGGCTTCTCGCGGCGGGGGGCGCGCCCGCGGGGTCCGGCGTACGGCGCCGCAGCCCCCTTGCTCCGGTCACGTCACGGTCCTCCGGTCCTGTGACACAGTCTGTATGGAAATGATTTTCATAACCGTACCATGACCGCGCCCGTACCCTCTCAAAACCCCCGTCATGGGCGCGCTCGACGTCCTCCGGGGGCGGACGTCCCCGGTCGCACCCTCCGGCGGACGTACGCGGCCTCCCGGAACGTGCCGGGGGCCGGGCCTTGCCCACGGGCCCGCGCCGACGGTCCGGCGCATCGCCCCGCGGCGCCCCCGGGGAGCCGGAGCCCGGCCCCGCCCCGGGGCGGGGCCGGGCTCCCCGGTCAGGCGAGGCGTACGCGCACCGGCATCGAGTCCCAGGCGCGCAGGGTGTTGTTGAGGTGCCGGCGGGGCGCGGCGGCCGGTTCGATGTGCTCGACGCGCTCGGCCAGGGCCGTGAGCAGCGACTCGGCCTCCAACCGGGCCACGTGCTGGCCCACGCACTGGTGCAGGCCCATGCCGAAGCCCACGTGGGCGGAGGGGTCCCGGGAGAGGTCGAAGGCGTCGGGCTCGTGCCAGCGGCGGGGGTCCCGGTTGGCCGCGCCCAGGAACAGGAGGACCTTGCCCCCGTCCGGGACGGTCGTCCCGGCGATCTCGACGTCGCGGGTGGCGGTGCGGAAGAAGGTCTGCACCGGCGACTCCCAGCGCACCGCCTCGTCGAAGGCGATCCGCGCCAGGCGGGGGTCCTCGCGCAGCCGCCGCCACTGCCCGGGATGGGTGGCGAAGGCGTGCAGGACCGCGCCCAGGGCGTGGACGGTGGTGTCCACGCCGGCGGTGAGCAGGGAGCGGACGACGAGCGGCGCCTGTTCCCCGGTGATGTCGCCGCGGTCGGCCGCCGCCCAGATCGCCGCGCCGAACCCGCCGGGGGCCAGGCGTTCGCGGGCGCACTGGCCGTCGACCCACGCGGAGAGCTCCGCGATGCGCGGGGCGCCCTTGTCGACCAGGGCGTTCGGTGGGCCGAAGGCGTTGAAGGCGTGGTCGCCGTAGGGCAGCAGGCGGTGCCTGCCCTCCTTCCCCAGGCCCGCGGCGTCGGGGAAGACCCGCAGGGGGAAGGCCTGGGCGAGGTCGGCCACGGCGTCGAACTCGGTGCGGCGCACCACCCGGTCCACGAGCTCACGGGCGTCCTCGGCCCACGCCTCGCGCAGCCGCCGCAGCGCCACGGGCCCGAGGATCCGGGTGAGGACGGCCCGGGGGGCGTCGTGCAGGGGCGGGTCGGCCTCCAGGAGCAGGCTCGGCGGGCGCCACGGCTCCTCGTGCCGGAAGTTGGCCAGGCCCACCCCCGCGGCGGACTGGAAGGTCTGCCAGTCGGCCAGGGCCGCGTGGACGTGTTCGTGGCGTGCCAGCGCGTGGACGCCGTAGCGCTCCAGGCGCACCACGGGCCCGGCTTCGCGCAGGAGCGCCTGGAGGGGGAGGGGGTTCTCCAGGACCTCGGGGGCGAAGGGGTCGGCGTCCAGGGACGCGGCGGCGGGGAGGAATTCGGTCTCGGGCACAGGTCGGTCCTCCGGGGGACGGGTCACAGGTCGAGGACGAGGCGCTCGGAGCGCGCACGGGAGACGCAGACGAACATGCGGTCCCCTGCGGCGCGGTCGGCCTCGTCGAGGATCGAGTCGCGGTGGTCGGGCACGCCGTCGAGCACCGTGGTCTCGCAGGTGCCGCACAGGCCCTGGCGGCAGGAGGACAGCACGTGGACGCCCGCCTCCGCCAGCGCCCGGAGCAGCGGTTGGTCCGGTCCCACGGTGAGCGTGGTGCGCGAGCGGCGCAGCTCCACCTCGAACCCGGCCCCGCCCGCCCCCGCCGCCCCGTCCGCGGCGGCGAAGCGCTCGGTGCGCACCTGCCCGGGCGGCCAGTGCGCGCAGGCGGCGCGCGTGGCGTCCAGGAGGCCGCCGGGGCCGCACGCGTAGACCTTGGCACCGGGCGAGGGCTCGGGCAGCCAGCCGGCCAGGTCGGGGCGGCCGTGCTCGTCCTCGGGCACGACCAGCACGCGCGGGCCGTGGTCCCGGGCCAGTTCGCCGGCGAAGGCCATGGAGGCCCGTGTCCGGCCGCCGTAGAGCAGGCGCCAGGGGAGGCCGAGCATGTCGGCCTGGGCGATCATGGGCAGCAGCGGGGTGATGCCGATCCCGCCCGCGACGAAGTGGTACTCGCGGGCGGGGGCCAGGACGAAGTTGTTGCGCGGCCCGCCCAGTCCGAGGCGGTCGCCCTCGCGGACGCGGTCGTGGAGGAAGGCGGAGCCGCCTCGGCCGCCGGCCTCGCGCAGCACGGCCACCCGGTAGCTGTGGGCGTCCCACCGGTCGCCGCACAGGGAGTACTGGCGGACGGGCCCGTGGGGCAGGGCCAGGTCGATGTGGGATCCGGGGGTCCAGTCGGGCAGCCTGTCCCCGTCGGGGCGGGCGAGGGTCAGGGAGACCACGCCGTCGGCCACGTCGGACCGCCCGGTCACCAGCAGTGACGTGGTCGCGGTCGACCCGCGGTCGCCGGGGGGAAGGGTGGGGGGCGGTGTCGCCATGGAGCCTCCTCGTGGCGTCGGGGTGTGCCACGAGCATCGGACGGGCCGCCCTCCCGGGTCCACGCGTCTTCCGTTCAGCGGAAGGCCGGTGATGACGCGGGTCACACCGCCCGGCCCTCCCGGCCCCGCCGGAGGCGCGGGGCCGGGAGGGCCGGCGGCGTCCGCCGCACCGCGCGGGCCGGGCGGACCGGGCGGCCTCCGGCGCGCTCCCCCGCTACCGGTCGGTCCCGGCCCGTTCCCCTGGCACCGTTCAGCCCAGGGCACGGCTCAGCGCCAGCCCCGCGAGCACGAGCGGGCGGCTGAACGTCCAGGCGTCGTCGTCGTTGGGCACGACCAACCCCATGGCGGCGACGACGTGCCCGCCCCGGCGCACCGGGACCGCGATGCCCGTCGCGTCGGGGTGGATGTGCCCGGGGCAGAAGGCGAACCCGCGGCGCCGGATCCCGGCGAGCTCGGTGCGCAGCGCCTGCCCGTCCGCGAGGGTGTGCCGTGTGTACGCGGTCGGCCGTGCGGCGAGGACGCGCTCGCGGAGTCCGTCCGGCGCGTGGGCCAGCAGGACCAGGCCCGCCGAGGAGGCGTTCAGGGGGAGCCTGCCCGCGATCCTCGTGACGTTGACGACCGAGCCGGGGGCGGTGAGCCGCTCGACGAACAGCACCTCCCCGCCGTCGAGCACGCCCAGCTGGGTGGAGTGGCCGACCACCGCGTGCAGGTCGCCCATGTAGGGCAGTGCGGTCTCCCGCAGGTCCCTGACCGGTGAGGCCCGCTCGGCCAGCTCCCACATGCGCGTGCCGATGAGGACCTGCCGGTGCTCGTCGCGGTCGAGCAGCCCGTGCCGGGTCATCTCCTTGACCAGCCGGGCCGTCGTGGCGAGCGGGAGCCGGGCGCGGCGCCCGAGCTCGCTCAGGCTCAGGACCGTGGACTCAGGGCCGAAGGCGTCGAGGATCCTGACCGCCCGCGTGATGACGGACTCGCCGTCGGGGGACCGGGCCATGTCTGTCGCTCCTCGCTGCTCGGACGGGGGTCGGCGGGCGGCCCCGGCGCCCGCGGCGCGTACGCGTCAAGCCTGCCCGGGAGCGCGGCGGCCCGGAAGAGCGGATCGCGGATACCCGCCATCCACCGGGTGGATACCGGTCCCGCCCCTCCCCCGGTCGCCGGCGGGGAGCCGGCGTCCGGGCCCGTCCGGGCCCTCCCGCCGGGGCGGGCGGGGCCGGACGGGCCGCTGGGCGCGGTCCTCAGCCGAGGGCGATGGTCCTCTCCAGGGGGAGGTCGTCGGACGAGCGGCCCACCCGCACGCGGTACGGGCCGCGTACGAGGCGCCGTTCCCCGGCGGTCCCGTCCCAGGAGGACAGGTCGGTGAGGGGGATGCGCAGCTCGACCCGCTCCCGGGCCCCGGGGGAGAGGCGGACCTTGCGGAAGGCCCTGAGCACGGCCGGGGCGGCGCCCCCCTGCCCGGGCGGTGCGACGTAGACCTGCACGACCTCGTGGCCGGCGCGGCTCCCGGTGTTGCGCACGTCGACGCCCACGACGAGGTCCCCCGCCGCGGTATCGTGGTGCAGCCCCAGGGACGCGTAGGAGTACGTGGTGTAGGACAGGCCGTGGCCGAAGGGGAACAGGGGCTCCTGCCCGTGGCGCCGGTAGAAGCGGTAGCCGATGTCGGGGCCCTCGTCGTAGTGGACGGCCCCGCCCTCGCCGGGGTAGGTGCGGGCGGTGCTCCCCGGTCCCTGGTCCTCCCCCGCGGGGAAGGTCAGGGGCAGGCGCCCGGCGGGGTCGGTGTCGCCGTACAGGACCGAGGCCAGGGCGGGTCCGGCCTCGGCGCCGCCGTACCAGGCCTGGACCACCGCGCCCACGTCGTCGAGCCACGGCATGAGGACGGGGCCGTCGGTGTTGAGCACCACCACCGTGTTCGGGTTGGCGGCGGCCACGGCCCGCACGAGGGCGTCCTGGTCACCGGGGAGCGCGAGGGAGGCGTGGTCCATGTTCTCCCCCGCGACCCGGTTGACGACGACCACGGCGACGTCGGCGGAGCCGGCGGCCTCCGCGGCCCCGGGGATGCCGGACTCGGGCTGCCAGCCGAACCGGAGGTCGGTCGCGCCGAGGAAGGAGCCGTCGTTGGTGTACTCGACGGCCACCTCCACCTCCTGCCCCGCCGTGAACTCGCGCACCGCGTGCAGCGGGTAGGCGTGGGGGCCGAACTGGAAGTCGCGGCTGGGGCGGACGCCCTCGACGGCCGTCTCCCCGTCCAGGACGAGGCGGGCCCGTCCGGAGAAGAGCAGGGAGAACCGGCACGGGCCCTCGGCCGGGGCGGTGAGGGTGCCGCTCCAGCGCGCCGACCACACGGCGGGCAGCCCGTCGACGGGGGCGCCCTCGAAGTCGAGTCCGGCCGCGGTCGCGGTGGCGACGGGATCGCCCTCCAGGCCGGGGCCCGCGTGGTAGGCGCCGGCCAGGCCGGGCTCTCCGGCGGGGGTGCGCAGGGCCGAGGCGGGGACCGTGTCGAGCGGGACGTCGCCGAGGCTGCCCTGCGCGTGGGAGACGTGTGCGCCGGAGCGGTCCCGGATCGCCTGCAGGGGTGTGGTCCACTCCCCCGGCTCCACCCAGCTCGAACCCTCGATGCCGGTGACGAAGTCGGCGCCCGCGGGGCCGACGACGGCGACGCCCGCGCCCTCGGGCAGGGGCAGGAGCGCGTCGCGGTTGGCGAGGAGGACCGTGCCGTGCACCGCGATCTCGCGGGCCAGCTCCCGGTGCCCGGGGGTGCTGACCGTCTCCCGTGGCGGCGGCAGCGGGTGGTCGAAGAGTCCTCCGGCGAACATGGTGAGGAGGATGCGCCGGGCCGCGTCGTCCAGGCGGTCGGCGGGCAGCGCGGCGGCGTCCCCGGGGGAGATCTGCACGCCGTCGGGTCCCAGGCCCGCCAGGTCCATGCCGGCGAGGGCGGCGGCGACCTGGTCGTCGCCGGACATGAAGTCGGGGACCGTGTACCCCTCCAGGCCCAGGAGGTCCTTGAGGTCGCCGATCAGGTCGGGGTTCTGCGGCGCGTACACGCCGTTGACGCGGGGGTAGGAGGTCATGACCGACGTGTGGGGGACCCGGTCGACCACGTGCCGGAAGGGCTCGTGGTGCGTCTCGTGCAGGGCGCGGGCCGAGACGCGGACGTCCACGGTGAGCCGGTCGTACTCCTGGTTGTAGGCGGAGAAGTGCTTGACGGTGGTGGCCACGTGCCCTGCGGTCATCGCCGCGGCGATCTCCGCGCCGAGGCGTCCCGCGGTGTGGGGGTCCTCGCCCATCCCCTCGGCGGTGCGGCCCGAGCGCCAGGTGCGGGCCAGGTCCACGGTGGGGCCCAGGACGCTGTTGAAGCCCTTGCCCCTGGCCTCCTCGGCGATGGCGGCGCCCATGTCGCCCAGGAGACCGGGGTGGAAGGTCGCGGTCTGGGCGACGGGCACGGGGAAGGCGGTCACGCCGGTCTCGCCGCGGACACCGGCCGAGGCGTCGGCGAACAGCAGCGGGGGGATGCCCAGCGCGGCCAGGGCGTCGAAGTCGCAGCACACCAGGGCGGCCTTGTCTCGGGTGTCCATGCGGGCGAGGAGTTCGTCGGCGCGCTCGGCGGGCGTGGCCCCGGAGGGGGCGGAGGGCCGCGCCGCGGCGGTGGCGGGTGGGGCGGTGAGGGCGGCCGCCGCGGTGACGGCGGCGGCGGACAGCAGGGTTCTGCGTTTCATGGTGTTTCCCGGGGGGTGGGGAAGGGCGGGGCGGGCGCCCGGAGCCGGGGCCGGCTCCGGGCGGTCGGGGCCGGGGCGTGTTCCGCGGGTCGTTCCGGGCGCGGCGGTCGGCGCGACCGCCGGTCCCGCCGGGAGCGCCCGCGGACCGCGCGCCCTAGCCCTCCTGGTAGGAGCCGTCCATCTCGGCCAGGGCGTCCTCGACGGTGATGTCGCCGGCGAAGAGCTGCTGGACCACGGTGAAGTGGGTCTGCTGGACGCGGGGGTTGGGCCAGCGCTGGTCCATGAAGGGCACGGTCCGGCCCTGGCTCTGGAACTCGGTGAGGGTGGACAGGGCCGGGTCGGCCTCGCGCTCCTCGTCGGGCAGGGCGGTCAGGGTGCCGCCCTCGGTGGCGTAGATGTCCTGGCCCTCGGCCGAGCCGAGGAACTCCACGAACGCCATGGCCGCCTCGGGGTTCTGGCTCTCGGCGTTGACCCCGTAGGCGGCCGAGATCGAGCCCGGCATGAGGGTCTCCCCGGCGTCGTCGGTGGCGGGCAGGGCGAACATGCCCAGCTCGGCGTCGCCCATCTCGGTGCGGACCTGCGAGAGGGTGGTGGCGACCTGGACCAGGCCGACCGACCGTCCCTGCACGACGCTGCTGACGGAGGCCTCGTAGCTGGTGCCGAGGGGGTCCTCGTTGAAGCAGCCCTCCTCCTCCATCTCCAGGTACTTCTCCAGTGCGGTCCGCCACTCGGAGTCGGCGAAGGAGGCGTCGCCCGAGGCCATCAGCCCGTCGAAGTCCGGGGTCTCGCTGTAGACGGTGGTGGCGGCCAGCGCGTAGGTGACCAGCTGGGTCACCCAGGGGGTCTGGTTGCCCAGGGCGAGCAGGCTCATGTCCTCGTCGCGGGCGGTTCCGCACAGCTCGATGAGCTCGCTCCAGGTGGTGGGGGGCTCGGCCCCCAGTCCGTCGAGCGCCTCCTGGCTGTAGATGACGCCGATGCCGCTGTAGGTGACGGGGACGACGTGGGTGGTGCCCTCGTACTCGGTCACGGGGCGGTCGCCCTCGGGGATCTCGGAGGCGAACGCGGTGTCGCCGAGGTCGGCGAGGTAGCCGCTGGGGGCCAGCAGGTCCAGCGCGGCCGGGTTGCCGCTGCCCGGCCAGACCGTGAAGACGTCGGGGCCGGTGCCCGAGGACAGCTGCGTGCGCAGGGTGCTCTGGAGCTGGTCGGTGTCGGCGTAGGTGACGGTGACCCCGGTGTCGGGGTTGGCCTCCCGGAAGGCGGCGACCACCTCGTCCATGGGCACGCGGTCGGTGGAGTTGGCGGTCACGGTGATCCCGTTCCCGGGGGCGTCGCCGTCGGCGCTGCACGAGGTGAGCGCCGCGACCGCGGCCAGGCAGGCCAGGGACGCGAGGGGCTTCTTGGACATGGGTCTCTCCAAAGGTCGGGCGGGGGTGGGGATGGAGGTGGGGCGGGGCTCGTCCGGAAGGGGATCAGCCCTTCAGGCCTCCCGCGAAGCCCTGGATGACGCGCTTCTGCATGGCGAAGTAGACCGCGAGCACCGGGATCGAGCCGATGATCAGGCCCGCGAAGACCAGGGGCCACTGGGAGACGTACTGTCCGACGAATCCGAACAGGGCCACGGGGATGGTCTGGCTGCCCGAGCCGCTGAGGTACAGCAGCGGGGTGAGGAAGTCGTTCCAGACGAAGATGACGTTGAGGATGACCACCGTTCCGGTGATCGGGCGCAGCAGCGGCAGGACGACGCCGAAGAAGGTGCGCAGGGGGCCGGCGCCGTCCATCATCGCGGCCTCCTCGTAGCCGCGGTCCAGTCCGCGCAGGAACCCGGTGTACAGGAAGACCGAGAAGGGCATCTGCACGCCGGTGTAGTAGATGACCAGCGCGACCGGGCTTCCCAGCAGGTCCAGGTCCCGCATGGTCTGGTAGAGCGGGATCAGCGCGAGCTGGAAGGGCAGGAGCAGGCCCAGCATGAAGAGGGCGAACACGGCGCGCGACCAGCCGCGGGTGGAGCGGGCGATGGGGTAGGCGGCGAGCGCCGAGAGCACGACCAGCAGCACGACGCTGGCGGCGGTGACCATGGCGCTGTTGGCGATGGCCGGCCCCAGGTCGGCCTGCTGCCAGGCCTGGCCGAAGTTGTCCAGGGTGGGCGAGCGGGGCGGGGCCAGGGGCGAGGCCCCGGTCTCGTCCGCGGGGCGGAACGCCTGGACCAGGAGGATGTAGACGGGGAAGGCGAAGACCAGGGCGGTGGCGACCATCGCCGCCTCCAGGACGCCGGTCCGCCAGGTGTAGCGCTTCACGAGTTCTTCTCCTGTCGGCCCAGGGCGCCGTACTGGACGCCGCTCAGCACGATCACGAACACCGTCAGCACCACCGCCATGGCCGTGCTGTAGGCGAAGGCGTTGAACTGGAACGCCTCGCGGTAGATGACGGTGGACAGGGTGTCGGTGGCGCCGCCGGGGCCGCCCTGGGTCATCACCCAGACCTGGTCGAACAGCTTGAGCCCGCCGATGAGGGAGAGCATCAGGTTGATGGTGAGGGCGGGGGCGAGCATGGGCCGGACGATGTGCCAGAAGCGGCGGAACGGCCCGGCGCCGTCCATGTCGGAGGCCTCGTAGACCTCCCGCGGGATGGACTGCAGCCCGGCCAGGAAGATGACCATGGAGTAGCCCGAGAACTGCCAGACGATGACGGCGACGACCGACCACAGGGCGATGCCGCTGTCCCCGAGCCAGTTCTGCGCGAGGAGTCCCAGGCCCAGCGCGTCGAACGCGGCGTTGACGGCGCCCTCGGGCGCGTACAGGTACTTCCACAGGTACGCCGTGACGACCGGGGTGATGACGGCCGGGGCGAAGAAGAAGACCCGCAGGACGTTGCGGGATCTGATCCGGCTGTTGACCCCGAGCGCCAGGAGCAGGCCGACGGCGTTCTGCGCGACGGTGACGGCGAAGGCGATCAGGAGGGTGTGGACGAGCGCGCCGCGCGCGGCCTCGTCGGCGAGCAGGGAGCGGTACTGGTCCAGGCCGACAAAGTCGAAGGTCCTGGCCAGGCCGTCCCAGTCGGTGAAGGAGTACGCCGCGCCCCGGGCGCTGGGCACCAGGACCGCGAACGCGAAGAAGGCGAGCGCGGGGAGCACGAACCACCAGGGCACGGCGGTCCGGTGGGACCGGGGGCGCCTCGCCGGGGCGGTCGGGGGCGGGCTGGTGCTCCCCACGGGTGTGGCCGGTGTGGCCATAGCTGTCTCCATCGGGGGTCTTCCTCATGGGGCGCGGGAGGGGAGTTCACTGCTCCGATTCCTGCGCGACTCCGGGTTTAACAGAGTTGAAACGATTTATTGATTGGCCCGAAGCTAGGCCGAGGAAGTGACATGCGTCAACCCCCGGAGGCGAACGAAACCTCTTCGCAACCAGAGCGGGTCGGCCAGCGCATCTCTCCGACCACCTCCCAGAAAAAGCCTTTGAACAGGTATTTCACTGAATGGAAGGGGGTCTTGACACCAGATCGCACAGCTGCGTGCCGCCCCTCGGACCTTGACGGGAGCCCGCCCGGGTTCCTACGGTTGCGCTTGCCCTCACGCTTTGAACCGTTTCAACCAGAGCGTTCGGACGCGCGTTCAGGTCCGCGTCCGGGGCCGTCACTTCCCTCACTCCCGTACAGGAGTCCCCTGTGTCCCACCCCCGCAAGACCCCCGTCGGCCCCGTGCCCGAGGCGCCCACGGCAGAGCACCACCGCACGGCGCTGGGCATCGGCGAGCCGCGCCCCCGCCTCTCGTGGACGGTGCGCCGGGCCGCGCCCGGCTGGCGGCAGGAGGCCTACGAGATCGAGGTCCGCGGGAACGGCGGCCGGACCCGCAGGAGCGGACGCCTGGCCGGCGCCGAGTCCGTCCTCGTCCCCTGGCCGGACGCCCCCCTGGCCTCGCGCGAGCGCCGGTCGGTGCGGGTGCGCGTGTGGGGAGGCGGCCTGGAGGCGCCCTCGCCCTGGAGCGCGCCCCTGGAGGTGGAGGCCGGCCTGCTCCAGGCGGGCGACTGGCGGGCGGGCATGGTCGGCCCCGGCGACGGCCTGGGCGGGGACGAGCGGCCCGTCCTGCTGCGGAGCGGCTTCACCCTGCCCGCGCCCCCCAGGTCGGCGCGCCTGTACGTGACCGCGCACGGGGCCTTCGAGGCCGAGGTCAACGGCGTGCGCGTGGGCGACGAGGTGCTCGCGCCCGGCTGGACCTCCTACCGGTCGCGGCTGCGCTACCGCACCCACGACGTGACGGAGCTGCTGCGCGAGGGCGAGAACGTGCTCGGGGCGCACCTGGCGGACGGCTGGTACCGCGGCCGGCTCGGCTTCCACGGGGGCCGCCGCGACATCTACGGCGACCGCACAGGCCTGCTCGCGCAGCTGGAGGTGGAGTGCGAGGACGGGTCGCGCGTGCGCTCGGGCACCGGCCCCGGGTGGCGGTGCGCGCCCTCCCCGATCCTGTCCGCGAGCCTCTACGACGGCGAGCGCCACGACGCGCGCCTGGAGCAGGCGGGCTGGTCGGAGCCGGGCTTCGACGACTCCGGGTGGTCCCCCGCCGTGCCCGTCGAGCGCGACCCCGCCACGCTGGTGGCGCCGCTGTCGCCGCCGGTGCGCCGCACCGCCGAGCTCGCGCCGGTGTCGCTCGCCCCGACCGCGTCGGGCGGTCTGCTGGTGGACTTCGGCCAGAACCTCGTGGGGCGCGTGCGCCTGCGCGTGGCGGGGCCGGCCGGGACCGAGGTGACCGTGCGCCACGCCGAGGTGCTGGAGGACGGGGAGCTGTGCACCCGCCCGCTGCGCTTCGCCGAGGCCACCGACACCTACGTCCTGGCGGGGACCGGTGCGGCAGAGGTGTGGGAGCCCCGCTTCACCTACCACGGCTTCCGCTACGCGGAGGTCACCGGCTGGCCCGGGGAGCCGGGACCGGACGCGGTGACGGCGGTCGTGCTGCACACCGACATGCGCCCCACGGGTGAGTTCACCTGCTCGGACCCCCTGGTGGAACGGCTGCACGAGAACGTGCGGTGGAGCATGCGCGGCAACTTCGTCGACGTGCCCACCGACTGCCCCCAGCGCGACGAGCGGCTCGGCTGGACCGGCGACATCCAGGTGTTCGCCCCCACCGCGGCCTTCCTCTACGACTGCGCGGGGATGCTGCGCTCGTGGCTGGCGGACCTGGCGGCCGAGCAGTACCCCGACGGCACGGTGCCGTTCATCGTGCCCACCGTCCACGCCCCGACCTGGACCCCCGCCTGGCCCGCGGCGGTGTGGGGCGACGCCGCCGTGCTCACTCCCTGGCGCCTCTACGAGCGCTTCGGCGACGCGGGGGTCCTCAGGGACCAGTACGCCAGCGCCCGGGCGTGGGCGGACCTGGTGGCGCAGCGGCTGGAGGCCGACGGCACGTGGCGGCGCGACCGTCAGCTCGGCGACTGGCTCGACCCGGCGGCCCCGCCCGAGGACCCGTTCCGCTCCCTCACCGACCCCTCGCTCGTGGCGACGGCCTACGCCGCGCACACGCTGCGCACGATGGCCGGGACCGCGGGCGTGCTGGGCGAGGACGCCGACCGGGAGCGCTACGAGCGCCTGGCCGCACGCGCGCGCGAGGGCTTCGGCGCGGCGTACTCCCCAGGCGGCGGGCGCCTGACGAGCGACACGCAGACGGCGTACGCGCTGGCCCTGTGCTTCGACCTGCTGCCGGAGGGCCCGGCCCGCGCGGCGGCGGCCGACCGGCTCGCCGAACTGGTGGCCGCGGGCGGGTACCGCATCGCGACGGGCTTCGCGGGCACGCCCCTGGTGTGCGACGCCCTGTCCCGCCACGGCCACACCGCCACGGCCTACCGGCTGCTGCTCCAGCGCGAGTCGCCGTCGTGGCTGTACCCGGTGCTGATGGGGGCGACCACCGTGTGGGAGCGCTGGGACAGCATGCTCCCCGACGGGAGCGTCAACCCGGGCGAGATGACCTCCTTCAACCACTACGCCCTCGGCGCGGTGGCCGACTGGCTGCACCGTACGGTGGCGGGCCTGGCGCCCGGCGCCCCGGGCTACCGGAGGATCCGCGTCGCGCCCCGTCCCGGCGGGGGGCTGGAGCGGGCGGGCGCCTCGCACGAGACCCCCTACGGGACGGCGAGCGTGCACTGGCGCCGGGACGGGGACCGGCTGCGCGTGGCCGCCGTGGTGCCCCCGGGCGCGACGGCCGTGGTGGACCTGCCCGGGCTGGAGCCCTTCGAGGTGGGCAGCGGCGCCCACGAGGTGGAGGCGCCCTGGCTTCCCGCGTGAGCGGGCGCCGCGACCGGCGCGGGGCGCCCGGGGCGCTCCGCGCCGCCACTACCATCAGGGACCGGGATTGAAGCGTTACAACTCGACCCCTCCATCGAGGACGCGGGGAGCACACACGCCGTGAAGGCCGTCAGCATAAGGCAAGTGGCGCAGGAGGCCGGGGTCTCCGTGGCCACGGTGTCCAACGTCCTGAACAGGCCGGAGATCGTCGCGCCGACCACGCGCGACCGCGTGCGCGGGGCCATCGACGCGCTGGGCTACCGGCCCAACCACGCGGCGCGCCAGCTCAGCAGCGGCCACGGCACCGGGGTCGGCCTGGTCCTGTTCGACGTGCGCAACCCCTTCCTCACCGGTGTGGCGCGCGGGGCCGAGGACCGCCTGCACGCGGTGGACCGGACCGTGGTGCTGTGCAACACCGACGTGGACCCGGGCAAGGAGGAGCGCTATCTGGAGATGCTCCTCCAGCAGCAGGCCCAGGGGGTGCTCATCACCCCGGCGGAGCTCTCCCGGGAGTGGGTGGACCGGGTGCGCTCGCGCGGGCTGCGCACGGTGCTGTTCCACAACTCGACCGACTTCCCGGACGTGTGCTCGGTGGCCGTGGACGACGAGGCGGGCGGCGAGCTGGCGGCCACGCACCTGCTGGCGCGGGGGCACGAGCGGATCACCTGCGTGACGGGGCCCGTGCACATGCGCCAGTCCGTGGACCGCCTGGCGGGGTGCCGCCGGGCGGCGGCGATGGCCGGGCGCCCGGAGGAGGCCGTGGAGGTGGTGGAGACGGGGGCGTTCACCCTGGACCAGGGGCGGCGCGCGGGAGAGAGGATCCTGGCCTCGTCCCGCCCGACCACCGCGGTGTTCTGCGCGAACGACCTGCTGGCCCTGGGGGTGATGCAGGCGGTCACGCGCGCGGGCAGGCGCATCCCCGACGACCTCGCCGTGGTGGGGTTCGACGACATCGCCTCGGCGGCCACGGCCGGGGTGCCGCTGACGTCGGTGCACGTCGACAGCCACGCGCTGGGCAGTGCGGCGGCCGGCCTGCTGGTGGAGGAGGTCGAGGACCCGGGGCACCGGCACCGCCGCCTGCTGTTCGCCCCGCACCTGGTCGAGCGCGCCTCCAGCTAGGGCGCCGCGCCGGCCGGGGCGCCCGGGTCCGCGCCGCGGGTCGGGGGCCGGCGCGGGCCGGCCCCGGCGCCGTCGCGGTCCAGGTCCGCCGCCACCCGGGCCGCGGTCTCGCGCAGCCACACGTGGGCCGCGTCGTGCCGGTGCACCGGGTGCCACCACAGGGCCTCCTGGATCGGGGCGGCGGGGAACGGGCAGGGCAGCGCGCGCAGCCCGGCGTGCCCGCCCTCGTGCTCCACCAGGCGCCGCTGCGCCAGTGCCACCCTGCGCGTTCCGCGCACCAGGTCGGGGAGCAGGCGGAAGCTGTGCGCGGAGGCCTCCACGCGCGGGTCCAGGCCCAGCATGCCCAGCTGGTGGGTGACGGGGGCGTCGTAGGGGCGCTGGTAGACGGCCCAGGGCAGCCGCGCCAGGTCGTCCATGGTGACCGTCTCGCCGACGGTGTCGTTGGCGGCGTCGACCAGGCAGACCCACTCGTCCCGGTAGAGCTCCACGGTGGGGTAGCCGCTGATCACCCCGTGCAGCATCAGGACGCCGTCCACTCCCCCGAGCACGCCCTCGGTGGCCTCCACGATCGTGTCGGGCATCTGCCGGAAGTGCAGCCGCACGCCCGGCGCCTCGGTGTGGAGCGCGCGCGAGAGCCGGGACCCGAAGACCGCGACGGCGTAGTCCGAGGCGAGCAGGGTGAAGTCGCGCCGATCGGTGTCCGGGTGGAAGCGGGCACGGCTGCTGAAGAGCCGCTCCATGACCGAGCAGGCGTTGGCGGCGGGCACCCGCAGGGCGTGGCCCAGGGGCGTCAGCTCGTAGCGGTTGCCCCTGCGCACCAGGAGTTCGTCGGAGAAGTGGCGGCGCAACCGGGCCAGGGCCGCGCTGGTCGCCGGCTGGCTCAGACCGATGCGCTCCCCCGCCCTGGTGACGTTGCGCTCCTCCAGCAGTGAGCGCAGGGCGACGAGCAGGTTGAGGTCCAGATTCGCGATGTTCACGCCCACGCCCTCCTGCGGATATCCACTGGGTGGATGTCCTCCATATGGGAGATCTATTTCACAAATCCCTCCGGGGGATCGATGTTAGTGGCATCACACCGGAAGGAAACACCGTGGCAACAGACCCGTCAGCCGTCCGACCCTTCTCCCTCGGGACCTTCTCGCTCGCCGGCGGGGCGCCCTTCCCGGGCCTGGTCACGGGGGAGGAGGTGCTCGACCTGCGGACCGTGCCCGTCCTGCGGGGCGCCCCGGGCGCGAACCCGGGCACGCGGGAGCTGCTGGAGCGCTGGTCCGAGGTGCTGCCCGTGCTGCGCGGCCTGTCCTCCTCCACCGGGGGGTCCGGCCGCCACCGGCTGGCCGACCTGCGGGTCCACGCCCCCGTGCGACCGCGCCAGATCCTCCAGTCCGGGGCCAACTACCGCACCCACGTCATCGACCTGGCCGTCGCCCACGAACCCGAGGGCGGGCGTCCGGCGGAGCAGGTGCGGGCGGAGGCCGCGGCCATGATGGACCGCCGGGCCGCCGAGGACCAGCCGTACGTGTTCGTCGGCCTCCCCTCCTCGGTGACCGGCCCCTACGACGACGTGGTCGTCCCGAGCTGGTGCACCCGCCCCGACTGGGAGCTGGAGCTGGCCGCGGTGATCGGCGAGCCCGCCTTCCGGGTCTCCCCCGAGCGGGCGCCGCAGCACGTGGCCGCCTACACCATCGCCAACGACATCACCGCCCGCGAACTGGTCTTCCGCCGGGACATGCCCGAGATCGGCACCGACTGGCTCCGCGCCAAGAACGCCCCGACCTTCACCCCCCTGGGCCCGTACCTGGTCCCCGCCGAGTTCGTCGCCGACCCGGGCGACCTGCGGGTGACCCTCAAGCTCAACGGGCGCACGATGCAGGACGAGTCGACCAAGGACATGATCTTCGACGTCGCCCGCCTGGTCTCCTACGTCTCCCGGACCGTCGAACTGCTCCCCGGGGACGTGGTCCTGACCGGCAGCCCGGCGGGCAACGGCATGCACTGGGGGCGGTTCCTGCGCGACGGCGACGTCATGGAGGGCTCGGTCACCGGGCTAGGCGCCCAGCGCAACACCTGCGTGGCGGAGGAGGCGTGATGCCCGACAGGACCGATCCCGAGGGCGCCGTCGCCGAGGCCGCGCGCAAGTACTCCAACTGGGGCCGCTGGGGCCCGGACGACGTCCTGGGCACCGTCAACTTCCTCGACGCGGCCAAGCGGCGCGCGGCCGCCGGGCTGGTCCGCCTCGGCGTCAGCTTCTCCCTGGCGCAGCGCTTCGACATGGACGGGCCCCAGCGCGGCTGGCGGCGCCGGACCAACCCCGTGCACACGATGCTCGACACCGGTGTGGAGGCGGCCCGGGGCGACCAGGGGTTCCCGCACGGCCTCGGCGGCGCCGACGACGTGGTGTCCATGCCCTTGCAGTGCTCCACGCAGTGGGACGGCCTCGGCCACATCTTCGACCACGGCCGCGCCTGGAACGGCCGGGACGCCGCCGAGGTCGTCACCTCGGCGGGCGACCTGGTGACCGGCATCGAGCACATGGCCGCCCCCGTGGCCGGCCGGGGCGTGCTGCTGGACGTGGGCCGCGTCCTCGGGGAGGAGGGCGAGCTCCCGGACGGTTTCGCGGTCACCGCCGCCCACCTGGAGGCCACGGCCTCCGCGCACGGCGTCGCGGTCGGCCGGGGCGACATCGTGTGCGTGCGCACCGGCCAGCTCACCCGCGCCCGCAGGGAGGGCTGGGGCGACTACGCGGGCGGTCCCGCCCCCGGCCTGTCGTTCACGACCGCCGGGTGGCTGCACTCCTCCGAGATCGCGGCGGTCGCCACCGACACGTGGGGCTTCGAGGTGCGCCCCAACGAGTTCGACCACGCCTTCCAGCCCCTGCACCAGGTCGCCATCCCCCACATCGGGCTGCTCATCGGCGAGATGTGGGACCTGGACGCGCTCGCGGCGCACTGCGCGGCCGACGGCGTCCACGAGTTCTTCCTGACAGCCGCACCGATCCCGTTCACCGGAGCGGTCGGCTCCCCCGTCAACCCCGTCGCCGTCAAGTGAAGGTGCGTCCCCCATGAAAGCTGTCACCAGTGTCCTGGTCGTCGGAGCCGGGACCTCGGGCCTGGCCCTGGCGGTCCTGCTCGCCCGCGAGGGCGTGCACGTGGACGTCGCGGAGATCCGGTCCGACGCCGACACCCTCGGCTCGGGCATCACCGTCCAGGGCAACGCGCTGCGGGTGCTGCGCGAGCTCGGCGTGTGGGAGGAGGTGGCCGCGGCGGGCTTCGCCTTCGACAGCCTGGGCATGCGCGCCCCCGACGGCACCCTGCTGGCGGAGATCCCCGACGTGCGGACCGGGGGTCCGGACCTGCCCGCGACCGTGGGCATGAACCGGCCCGACCTGACCGCCCTCCTCGGCGCCGCGGCCCGCGCCGCGGGGGCCCGGCTGCGCCTCGGCCTGACCGTGAACGGCCTGGCCGAGGACCCCGGCGGGGTGGGGGTCCGGCTCTCCGACGGCACCTCGCGGCGCTACGACGTGGTGGTGGGCGCGGACGGGATCCGCTCCACCGTGCGGCGCATGATCGGGATCGACACGCGGCCCGAGCCCAACGGCATGGGCATCTGGCGCATCCACACCCGCCGTCCGGCCGGGGTGGAGCGCACCGACCTCGTCTACGGGGGCCCGTGCTTCATCGCGGGCCACTGCCCCACGGGGCCGGACACCATGTACGCCTACCTGGTGGAGCGGGCCGGGGCCTACGCCGACCTCACCGGACGCGAACGCGCCGGGCGCATGGCCGCGCTGTCGGAGGGCTACGGCGGTGTGTGGGACGGGATCCGCGCCGACATCGCCGCCTCCGACCGGGTCAACTACACGTGGTTCGAGTCCCTCCTGGTGGAGGCGCCGTGGAACCGGGGCCGGGTGGTGCTCATCGGCGACGCCGCGCACGCCTGCCCGCCCACCCTCGCCCAGGGCGCCGCCCAGGGTCTGGAGGACGCCCTGGTGCTGGCCGAGCTGCTGCTGTCCGCGGAGGCCGTCGACCAGCGGCTGTTCGACGCGTTCGCGGCCAGGCGCTTCGAGCGCGTGCGCACCGTCGTGGAGGCGTCGGTCACCCTGGCCCGCTGGCAGCTGGAGGGCGCGCGCGACGCCGACGTGCCCGGCATGATGCGCAAGGTCTCCGCGCTGGTCTCGGAGCTGCCGTGATCGTCGACGTGCACGCCCACCTCCTGCTCCCCGGGGTGGAGGAACTGGTCGCCGGGCAGCCGGGGCACGACGCGCACCGGGCTCTGGACGCGCGGCGCAACGGGGCGGAGTCCCTGCGGGTCAGCGGGCGCATGGTCGCCGAACGGGTGGGGCGCCTGACCGACGTGGGCGCCCGGCTCGCGGACATGGACCGCGCGGGCGTGGACGTGCAGCTCGTCAGCCCCTCCCCGTCCCACTACCACTACTGGGCCGCTCCCGGACTGGCCGAACGCGCGCACAGGCTGGCCAACGAGGGTGTGGCCGAGCACTGCTCCCGCGCCCCCGGCCGGCTCCTGGGCCTGGGCCTGGTCCCGCTCCAGCACCCGGAGCGGGCCGTGGGCCTGCTCGACCACGCCCTCTCCCTCGGGCTCAGGGGCGTGGAGGTCTCCTCGCACGCGCCCGGCCGGGAGCTGTCGGACCCGGCCTACGAGCCGCTGTGGGAGAGGGCGGCGGACGCCGGGGCGGTGCTGTTCGTCCACCCCTTCGGGTGCACGCTCGACGCCCGCCTGGACCGCTGGTACCTGTCCAACATCGTCGGGCAGCCCGCCGAGAACGCCGTCGCCCTGTCCCACCTGGTGTTCTCCGGCGTCCTGGACCGGCACCCGGGGCTGCGGGTCCTCGCCGCGCACGGCGGCGGCTACCTGCCCACCCACATCGGCCGCGCCGACCACGGCTGGCGCGTGCGCCCCGAGGCCCGGGGCTGCGCGGACCCGCCCAGCTCCTACCTGCGGCGCATGTGGTTCGACTCCCTCGTCCACGACCCCGCCGTCCTGCGCCACCTGGTGGAGGCGGTGGGCGCCGACCGCGTCCTGCTGGGTTCGGACCACCCGTTCGACATGGGCACGGAGACGCCCGTGGCGGCGCTGCGGGCGGCCGGGCTGGACGCGGCCTCCCTCGCCCGGATCGGCGGCGGCAACGCCGCGGAGCTCCTGGGCCTGACCACCGACCCTTCCACGGAGGAAGCACCATGACCGAACGCCTCATCACCCACGTCCGCCACGTCGCGCTGGCCGTGCCCGACTTCGAGAAGCAGCGGACGTTCTTCACCGACATGTGGAAGCTGACCGAGGCCGAGACCGACTCGGGCGTGTCCTTCCTCGCCGCGGAGGGCTCACCGGAGAACTACGTGGTCCGGCTGCGCCGGGCCGAGGAGAAGCGGATCGACCTGGTGTCCTTCGGCGCGGCCTCGCCCGCGGACGTGGACGCCCTCGCCGACCGCCTCATCCGGTCGGGGGTCGTGATGATCAGCGAACCGGGCGCCGTGGACACCCCGGGCGGCGGCTACGGGACGCGCTTCTTCGACGTGGACGGGCGCACCATCGAGGTCTCCGCCGACGTGGCCGTGCGCGCGCACCGCAAGGTGGAGGAGAAGGAGTCCGTGCCGGTCCGGCTCTCCCACGTGGTGCTCAACACCCCGGACCTGGAGCGCACCCGCGCCTGGTACGAGCGGCACCTGTCCTTCGCGCTCTCCGACACCCTCATGCACCCCAGGATGGGCGAGGTCATGCACTTCATGCGGTGCAACCCGGCCCACCACAGCATCGCGCTGGCCAAGGGGCCGCACACGTCGCTCCACCACGTCTCGTTCGAGATGCGCGGGATCGACGAGTACATGCGCGGCACCGGGCGCCTGCTGCGGGCGGGCGTGCGCAAGATCTGGGGGCCGGGGCGCCACCTGGCGGGCAACAACACCTTCTCCTACTTCATGGATCCGCACGGGAACACCCTGGAGTACACGACGGAGTTGGAGATGCTGGACGAGGACGCCTGGCACCCCCACATGTACGACTTCTCCGACCCCGGGGTCACCGACCAGTGGGGGACGGCCAACCCGATGGACGAGTTCGTCGCCAAGGAGTCGTTCAACGACCCCGACCGCGGCTGCTTCGTCGCCCCTCCGCTGTAGAGACCGACAGGAGAACCGATGCGACTGGCCGCCTATGAGCACGAGGGCCTGCGCCGCTGCGGCGTGGTGGAGGACGGGCGGGTCCGCCCGTTCCCCGTGGGGACCGCCGTGCTCGACCTGGTGGGCGGCGCCCCCGTGCCGGGGACGGGGGCGCCCGTGCCCCTGTCCTCGGTGCGGCTGCTGCCGCCCCTGGAACCGCCCTCGGTGCGCGACTTCGTGACCTTCGAGGAGCACGTCGAGGGCGTGCGCCGCAGCGTGGGCGGCGGGGAGGGGGTTCCGGACGCCTGGTACGACGCGCCCACCTTCTACTTCTCCAACCCGGCCTCGCTGGTGGGGGCGCACGACGACGTCCCCGTCCCCCCGGGCAGCGCGGTGCTGGACTTCGAGCTGGAGGTCGCGGCGGTCGTCGGCCGCGGGGGGTCGGACCTCACGCCGGAGCGGGCCCGCGACCACGTCTTCGGCTACACCGTGTTCAACGACTGGTCGGCGCGCGATCTCCAGTCCCGCGAGATGCAGGTGGGCCTGGGGCCCTGCAAGGGCAAGGACACCGCCTCGACGCTGGGCCCCTGGCTGGTCACCGCCGACGAGCTGGAGCCGTACCGCGACGGGGAGGGGTACCTGCGCCTGGCCCTGACGGCGGAGGTCAACGGCGAGGTGGTCGGCAGCGACCTGCTGTCCAACATGGGCTGGACCTTCGAGGAGATGCTCGCCTACGCCTCGCGGGGCGCGCGGGTGCGCCCGGGCGACGTCCTCGGGTCGGGCACCTGCGGCAACGGCGGCTGCCTGGCCGAGCTGTGGGGGCGCGGCGGCCGTCAGGACCCGCCCCCGCTGGCGCCGGGCGACACGGTCACCCTGACCGTCGAGGGCATCGGCTCCGTGTCCAACACCGTGGTCGCCGGGAAGGCCCCGGAACCCGTGCGCGGGGCGCGCAGGCGCCCCCGCGACCGGCCCTGAGCCGGGTCCGGGGCCCGTCCTCCGGGACGGACGCCCCGGGCCGGCGTCAGGCTCCGAAGGAGGTCAGCGCCCCCGGTCGTCGAACCCCGCGCCCGGCGCCCAGGCGATCTCCCAGCGGTTGCCCTCGGGGTCCGCGACGTAGGCGGACCGTCCTCCCCAGGGGCGCTCCACCGGCTCGGCCACGACCGCGGCGCCTGCCCGGACCGCGGCGGCGAACGACTCGTCCACCTGCTCGGGGCCGTCCACGTTGCAGGCGAGGGTGAACCCGGACCACCCGGCCGGGGCCGGGGCCCCGCCCGCGGCCTCGGCTGCCAGCTCCTCCAGGGGGTACAGGGACAGCAGCACCCCGCCCAGGAGGAAGCCCGACCAGCCGTCGCCGCTGGACTCCACCTCCTCCCACCCCAAGGCCCGGTAGAACCGTCGGAGCCCGGGCATGTCGCGGGCGCCGAGTGTCACCACGGTCAGACGCGCAGGAATGTCGGTCATGCCCGGAGACTAACGCGGCGGGGCGGTGCGCGTCCTCCACGGCGGGCCGCCCTCCCCCGGGCGGTCCGTGCCTGAGGGTGCCCGCGTGCAGACGGGGCAAGGGCCGGACCCGTCGGCCGCGGCCGGTGTCGATGACGCGGAAGCGGTCGCCCCCGGAGGGGCGGTGAGCACGACGAGGTCCGGGGCGTCCGGGCAGAGGGCCCGGTCGACGCGTTCGGCGCCCCGGCCCGGGGCCGCCGGACCGACCTCCCCATATTGAGATGTTCTCAGCATCCAGATTATGTGAGTATCCTGATGGCGTTGGCACGGAGAAAGAGGTGGTGATGGTCCGACAGGATCGGGCACGGCGCCGGGGGCCCGCCCGCACGGGCGCGGCGAAGGCGCGGCCCGCGGGACACGGCCGGAGGACCGGCGGCGTACGGCCCCGGGGGGCCCGCACATGAGCGGCCCCGCGACGACCGGCGCCGACCTGCTGGTGCTGCACGCCCTGCGCTGCGGCGGCCACTCCGGCCTCTCCCGCGTGGCCGAGGCCACGGGCCTGGCCGCATCCGGGGCCGAGTCCGAGCTGATCGACCTGGCGGTCGCCGGCCTGGTGACCCGCACCGCCGGCGACTTCGGCGGGTGGGGCCTGACGGAGGCTGGCCGCGCTACGGACGCCGAGCGGATCACCGGGGAGCTGGAGGCGGCCGGCGCCCGCACCGCCGTGACGGCGGCCTACGAGGACTTCCTCGTGCTCAACCCCGAACTGCTCGACCTCTGCACGGCCTGGCAGCTGCGGTCGGTCGACGGCGTCATGACCGTCAACGACCACGGCGACCCGTCCTACGACGCCCGCGTCCTGGCCGCGTTCGCCGGGTTGGACCGGCGGGCCGCCGCCGTCTGCGCCGACCTGGCCGCCGCGCTGCCCCGGTTCGGCCGCTACCGGACCCGCCTCGCCGGGGCCCTCGAACGCGCCCGGGCCGGAGCCCTGGAGCACGTGACCGACACCACCGCGTCCTACCACACCGTGTGGGCCGAGCTCCACGAGGACCTGCTCGCCACCCTGGGGATCCCCCGATGAGGTGGGTGCGCCCCCTCTCGGCGGGGACCCGGGGGACGGCGCGGACCCTGGGCGCCAAGGCGCACGGCCTCGTGCTCCTGCACCGCCTCGGCCTGCGGGTGCCCCCGGCGTTCGTCGTCACCACGCAGGCGTGCCGCGCCTTCCTGCGCGACCGGCGCCTCCCCGAGGGCCTGGACGGGGAGCTCGCGGCCGCCGTGGGCGGTCTCGAAGCCGCCACGGGGCGCCGCTTCGGCGGGCCGCGGCTGCCGTTGGCGGTGTCCGTGCGCTCCGGGGCCGGCGTGTCGATGCCCGGCATGATGGACACGGTCCTCAACCTCGGCCTCACGGACGGGGCCGCCGCCGGGCTGGCCGCCGAGACGGGCGACCCCCGGTTCGCGCTGGGCTCGCGGCTGCGGTTCCTGTCCACCCTCGCCTCCGCGCTCACGGACGCGGACGGCGCCGGAACCGCACCCGGCGGAGCCCCCGCGCGGGGGGACACCGACGGGCAGGCCGACCCCGCCGGTGCGATCGCGGCGCTCCAGGACCGCATCGGGCGGCGCCTGGGCCGGCCGGTCCCCGACGAGGCGGCCGCGCAGCTGGAGCTGGCGGTGGGGGCCGTGTTCTCCTCCTGGGAGTCCCCGCGCGCACGCACCTACCGCGACCTGCACGGCATCCCGCACGACCTGGGCACCGCCGTGGTCGTGCAGGCGATGGTGTTCGGCAACCGCGACGGGCGCAGCGGCAGCGGGGTCGCGTTCAGCCGGGATCCCGACACCGGCGGGAACACCCCCTTCGGCGAGGTCCTGTTCGGCCGCCAGGGCGATGACGTCGTCTCCGGCAGGGCGGCGACCCGGCCCCTGCGCGAACTCGCCGACCGGGAGCCGGCCGTGTGGGCGGGCCTGCTCGACGCCCTGGGCCGGATCGAGGAGCACTACCGGGACGCGTGCTACGTCGAGTTCACCTTCCAGTCCGGCGAACTGTGGCTGCTCCAGGTCCGGCCGGGCCGGTTCGTGGGGGCCGCAGCCGTGCGCGTGGCCACCGAACTCGCGGACGAGGGCGTGATCGGACGCCGCGAGGCGCTGCGCAGGGTCTCGCCGCACCACCTGCGGCACGTGCGCACGCCCCGGCTGGACCCGGCCGGGGAGGCCGACGTGCTGGCCCGGGGGCTGGGCGCGTGTCCCGGGATCGCCGTCGGCGGGGTGGCCACCACCTCCGAGGCGGCGGTGCGCATGGCCGCGGACGGACCGGTGGTCCTCGTGCGTCCGGAGACCTCCCCGCACGACATGCGCGGCCTGGCCGCCGCCGCGGGGGTCGTCACCGCCCGCGGGGGTCCGGCCAGCCACGCCGCGGTCGTCGCGCGCGCGATGGGCAAGCCCGCCGTCGTGGGGGTCTCCGGCCTGTCCGTGGGAGCCGACTGGTTGGAGGTCGGCGGACGCACGCTGGGCGAGGGCGGCCTCGTCACCGTCGACGGCACGGGCGGCGAGGTCGCCCTCGGGCGCCCCCGCGTCGTCGCCACTGCCGCCGACGAGCACCTCCACCGGCTGCTCGCGTGGGCCGACGACGTGTCGGGGGACCGCTCCGGACGCGACGAGGCCGACCGCCTCGAAGCCGCCCGTGCCGTGCTCGGGCGCGGGCGGCGCCGCGGCTGAGACCGTTCGCGCCGTCCGGCGGCGGGGCCGGCGGCAGGGCCTCCCACGGGGCCGTCCGCCGGGGCCGCCGCCCCGGCCGCCGCACCGCCCCGTCCCTCCGGCCGGGAACTTGGTAGGGTGCGCTGGTCGCACCGCGCGAAGAGGTGCGGCGCCGCTCGAGGGAGAGGGGCCCGGCGGGGATGCAGGCGTCGAAGATCTCGCATGCGATGGCCGCGGCCGTGTCGGTCGCCTCCTCACTCGGCCTGGCGACGGACGACGCGATCGTCCTCCACGACTCGAACAAGCTCACCCTGCGGCTGCTGCCCTGCGACGTCCTGGCCCGGGTGGCGCCTGCGTCGGACCACGTCGCGCAGTTCGAGGTCGACCTCTCCCTGCGCCTCGTCGGCTCCGGGTGCCCCGTGGCAGCGCTCGACCCCCGGGTGGAGCCGCGTGTGTACGAGCGCGACGGCTTCGTGGTCACGCTCTGGACCTACTACGAGCCCGTGGCGCCCCGCGAGATCCCGCCGGCCGACTATGCCGCCGCGCTCGGGCGGCTGCACGCCGGCATGCGCGGGCTCGACGTCCCGGCTCCGCACTTCACGGACCGGGTCGAGGAGGCCCGGCGTCTCGTGGCCGACCGCGACCGCTCCCCGGCGCTGGCCGACGCCGACCGGGACCTGCTCGGCGACACTCTGCGGAGCCTGGGGCGGCTGGTGGGCGAGCGCGGCGGCGCCGCGCAGCTGCTGCACGGGGAGCCGCACCCGGGCAACGTGCTCGCCACGCGGAGCGGGCCGGTGTTCGTCGACCTGGAGACGTGCTGCCGCGGACCCGTCGTCTTCGACCTCGCCCATGCGCCCGAAGAGGCCGGCGAGCACTACCCGGGTGTCGACCCCGACCTGCTGCGCCGGTGCCGGATCCTCGTGCTGGCGATGGTCACGGCGTGGCGCTGGGACCGGGAGGACCGGTTCCCGGACGGGCGCAGGCTGGGCGAGGAGTGGCTCGGCCGGATCCGGACGGCGCTCGGCCACGACGGCCCGGACGCCCGTGGCCGCAAGCGGCCCCCTGTGTCGTAGCCGGCCGTCGGCGCCGGGATCCGCCGCGGTCCCGGCCCCACCCGTTCGCGGGCGGTCCCTCAGGGCCGTACGCCGGGCCCGAAGCCCGTCCAGCGCAGTTCGGGCGGGAGGTGTCCCATGTCGTTGTACGTCAGCACCGTGGATCCCGCGCCGTCGCGGTACTCGATCACGGTGAGCGCCGTGTTCGAGCAGTTCAGCCCGATCCAGCGCGCGGGCGGCGCGTCGAGGGCGTGCCTCACCAGCCAGGCCGCCGGGTAGGCGTGGGTGACCAGGACCTCGTGGGTCACGGTGTCGGCGGGGCGGGCGAACCTGCGGACGAGGGCGTCGGCGAGCTCCCTGCCCGAGGCGGCCTCCGCGGCGTCGTACCCGTCGAAGAACCCGGCCCACCCGGGGGGCGGCTCGTCCGGCACGTACGGGACGTGGTCGACCAGTTCGGCCGCCTCCCGCACGGCGGCCCCGCCCAGGTGCGCGCCGATGATCCGGGCGGAGCGCTCCGCGCGGGCGAGGGGCGAGTGCCACACGGCGTCGACCGGCAGGGGGGACAGGCGCTCCCCGAGCAGTTCCGACTGCCGCCGCCCGGCGTCGGTCAGCTCCCCGAAGGGGTCCGCCTCGCCGTGCCGCACCACGTACAAGTGCCGAGTCGCCATCGTCGAACCGTGCTCCCCACCGTTGCGCGTCCGGGGTGCGGCGGCCCCGCGCGGCCCCGGAGCGCGGGGCGCCGCGTCGGGGGCGGGCGGAGCTCCGGCGCCCCGAAATTCCCATACTTACAACATCCAGATGATGTTAACATCTGAATGAGGACGGGCGGAAGCCGGGGAGGAAACGCCCCGGGGCCCGGAAGAACCGGACCTGCTGCTCCGGCCGGGGAGGGCCGGCGGACGAGCCGCCTCCGGGCCGGGGCCGCACACGCGCGCCGGCCGCGCTCACGCGCGGCGCCCGGACCGCTTCCCGCCCTCGGCCTTGGGCCGGTCGCGCATCTCCACGTAGGGCTCCTCGCCCGGGGGCTGCCCCGCCTCCTCAGCCCGGCCGCGCTCGATCTCGGCGTTGAACTCCTCGCCCAGCAGGATCGCGATGTTGCTGATCCAGAGCCACACGAGGAAGATCACCACGGTCGCCATGCTCCCGTAGGTCTTGCTGTAGGAGGCGAAGGTGGCGACGTAGAAGGCGAACGCCAGCGAGGCGAGGAGCCAGATCACCACCGCGAGCAGGCTCCCCGGGCTGACCCAGCGGAAGCCGCGCCTGGCGTTGGGCGAGGCCCAGTACAGCAGGGCGATCATGAAGGCCACGACGACCAGCAGCACCGGCCACTTCGCGATGCCCCAGACCGTCACCGCCGTGGAGCCCAGTCCGAGCAGCTGTCCGATGCGCTCGGCGACCCCGCCCGAGGCCGCGACGGCGAGCACGGTGAGGGTCATCAGGACCACGAGCAGCAGGGTGACGCCGACGCGGATGGGCAGCGTCTTCCAGACCGGCCGCCCCTCCGGGACGTCGTAGACGATGTTGGACGCCCGCATGAAGGCGGCGATGTAGCCCGAGGCCGACCACAGGGCGACGGCCAGGCTGATGACGCCGACCAGCCCGGCGACGCCGGCGCTGCCCTGGAGGTTCTCGATGGCGGTCGTCACCAGGCCGGAGACGTCCTGGGGCAGGACGGCCGAGGCGTTCTCGGTCAGTGTCCGCGTGGCTTCCGGCCCCGCGAGGCCGAGCAGGGACACCAGCACCAGCAGCGCCGGGAAGAGCGACAGGATCGCGTAGTAGGTCAGCCCGGCGGCCAGGTCGGTCACGTTGTCCGCGCTGAACTCGCGGAACGTCCTTCGCAGGGAGCCCCACCACGAGGACTTCGACATGCGGGTCGGCGCCGAGGCCTCTCCCGCCGCAGGGTGTCCGCCGCCGGGGTTCTCGTCGCGCTGACGGGCCATCGGCCACTTCCTTCCTCTCCCGCTCCGGCGGGACCGCCGGAGCCGAGGCCGTGCCCTCCCGGCCCGCCACCGAGGCCGGCCGGGTGGGAGCGCGGCGAGGACACGGCCCGCGGTCTAGGAACCGCGGATCTCCTCCGAGGCGCTCTTGGCCTCGTGCTGGGCCTGCTCACCGGTGGCGTGCGCCTTCTCCGAGGCGCTCTCCTTCAGGTGCTCTCCGGCGCCGCGGGCCGACTCGGCGGCCTGTTCCCTGACCCGGTCCACGGATTCGGAGACGGCCTGTTGGACCGGCTCGATCATCCCGCCCGCACGGTCCTGGACCTGCTGGGCCGCCTGCCGCTCCGCCCTGCTCTCGGAGAGGAGGGAGGCGGCCAGCAGCCCGGCGCCGAAGGCGATCAGGCCCGCGGCGAGAGGGTTGCCCCGGGTCTGCCGGAGTGCCTGCTGGGGAGCCGACCTGACCGCGCCGGCCATCTGGTCGGCGTTCTGCCGGATCGAGCCCCCGGCGGAGTCCCCGCCGGATCCCGGGGACGGCATCGACCCCATGACGCGCTCCTTCATGTCGTGGGCCCTGCGGCGCATCCGGTGGGTGCGCCGGTCGATCGCGTTCTTCGGGTTGGCGCGGCTCACCAGACGGTCCGTGTCCTCGGTCAGCTCCGCGCGCGTCCGTTCGATGTCCTGCCTTATCCGGTCGGATGTTTCGCCCATCGGGCATCCTCCTTCAACGTCTCGATGGTGCGGTCGGGCCTGGGCGAGACCTCGCGCATCCGGCTGCGCCCCATGAAGAACATGACCGCGCCCGCGATCGCCCACAGCACCGCCACCACCAGGGCCGACCAGCCCAGGCCGATGAGTTCGGCGAGGCCGAACACGGCCGCGAGGCTGAGCAGCACCACCGTCATGTAGCCCGCGAAGCCCGCCCCGCTCAAGAGCCCGGCGGCCTTGCCCGCCTTGGCGGCCTCCTCGCGGAGTTCGGCCTTGGCCAGGGCGAGCTCCTGGCGGAACAGCGTCTGGAGGTCGGTGGTCACCTCGCCGACGAGTTCGGCCAGGGACCTGTCGTCCTGGACCGGCTCCGGCCGGATCCGGTCCCGTGTGCTCGGTGAGGGCCTGGGAACCGTCGCCATGTCAGCCTCCCCCGCTTCCCCGGTCCCGGCCCGGCCCCTCCGGGGCCGCGGCCGACGGGACCGCCTCGCCCGCCACCGGGTCCCCCTGCCGCGGCAGTGAGGTCTCCCCGCGCCCTGCGACCGCGGGCGTCCCCCGCCCGGAGGCGTCGCCTCCGGATCCTGCCTGGTCGGAGACCGAGGAGGACACCTTGAGGACGCGACCGAGCGCGAACCCGGCCACGGCGGCCCCCACGAGGAACGCCACCGGCCTTCGCCGGGCGAAGTCACGGGCCTCGTCCAGCAGGCCGTCGACGCCCCGTTCGTCCAGGAAGTCCGCGGCGCCGCGGCCGCCGTCGGCGACCTGTCGGACCACGTCCCCCACGGGCGACCCGTCGTCCCCGTGCTCGGCCATGGACCCCAGTTCCTGCGACCACTGCCGCAGGTTGCCCGAGGCCTTCCGGGTCTGGTTGTCGGCCTCCTCCCGGAGGCGGTCCTGCACGTCGCCGACGACGTGCCCCGTCTCCGAGCGGGCCTCTCCGGCGAGGGAACGCGCCTGCTCCTTCGCGGTGGACGCGACCTCGCCCGCCGCCGCGCGAGCCGTGTCGGCCTTGCCGCCACCGCTGTCGGGCCCGCCGGACCCATCCTGCGGGTGCATCACCACAACCTCCTCGGATCGGCTGGTCATGCGTTGGGACGCGCGTACCCCGCACTCGTGCCGGTACGCCCCGGAAGGCCGCGAGTGTGCATTCCTGGACGTTCCTTGCCGTGTTCTTTCCCGCGGGGATGCGGACCGGTGGCGGGGCGCCGACCCCGGGCAGACCCGGCCCGCCGGGAGGAGGTCCCCGGAGGAACGGTCCGGGGCGCGCTCCCCCGGCCGGCGGTCCCCTGCCGGGCCGCGGAGGGCCCCGCGGGCCCGGCCCGGGCGCAGGGGCCTTCCGCCGGGCGTCCGACCGGCGCCCCGCAGGCGTCGGCCCCACCGACACCGGGCCACCCGGTGCGCCCCACCGGGTGGCCCGCTTGTGCGCCGTTTCGCCGCGCGGGGTAGTAACACACCAGGTCACCGGCCCCGACGCGAGGTGGCCCTCACCCCTCTCCCTCCCTTGGAGGCCCCCATGGCCCACGGACTCGCGCGCGGTCGGACGCGCCGCGTGACGAGTCGGACACGGCCGCGCCGGCCCGGACCGCGCCACGGCCCGCCCGCGCAGCCCGACGGCGACCCGAACGCTTCCGGGACCGTGTGCCCCCGGAACCGGCCACGGCGCCGCCCCGGCAGGTCCCCCGCCTCCCGGCGCCGGGTGGGCGGCGCCCCGCACGGCCCGCCGCGGGCCGGTACGCCCGCGACGGGGCTCAGCCGCACACGACCCGCCTCCTGTCCGCGGGCGCCGGCCGCGACCGGACCGCGGACGGCGGCGACACCACACCGCGGGGCTCCACGGCCCCGCACGCACGGACGGAGAGCGACATGGTCGGACTCAAGCTGAACGACACCGGTGAGCGCGTGAAGTACCTCCAGGAACTGCTCACCTTCGCCGGGTTCCCTCCCGGCGTCATCGACGGCGTCTACGGCACCAGGACCGCCGACGCGGTCCTCGCCTGCAGGAAGAGCGAGGGGTCCAACGCGACCTCCGGGAACTCGATCACCGGCGCAGCGGCCAAGCAGATCCTGACCGCGTTCGTGAGGAGGGTGCCCCGATAGGGCGCACCGGCCCCGCAGACCGGGGCGGGGGCCGGCAGGACGTCCGACCCCCGTCCCACGGAAGCCGCCGCCCCTCCCCTGTGTCGAGGCCACCGGGGCGCGGTGCGGCGGCTTCCACCCACGGGCGTCCCCGTCCGTCCCGGGCGGACGGGGACGCCTTCCGCGTGTCCGCGCGCGGATCCGCTCCGGCTCCCGCGGCCCCGCCCTCGGGCGGACCCCGTCAGTAGCGGCGGTACACGGCGAGGAAGACCGCCACGTGGCCGACCCGCAGGGCCGCGGCGGCCGACAGGAGCCACCAGGGCAGCGGGGACGGGGATCCGGCCGGGAGGGAGTCCGAGGGCACGGGGTCGAGGCGGCCGCGCGGGTCGTAGGTGATCTGCGCCGACTCCCCCTCCTGTCCCGCGCTGTGTCCCAGGGTCATCTCCGCGGGTCCGCCCGGCGGGCAGTCCAGGGTGTGGTCGTACACGGTGCGGGTGTTGGTCGAGGTGGTGCCGTCCGCGTGCTGGGTGGTGGTCGTGATCGTGCGGGACTCCACGGCGAGCAGTGCGCAGGTCACCTCGACGCCCCGGTCGTGCAGGGCCTCCTCGGTGATCCGGTCCGCGATCACCGAGGCGCTCCCGAGCAGCAGGAAGCTGACCGCGCCCGCGAAGAAGAACTCCGGCATCCAGTCGAAGCGCATGTAGAGCATCAGCGAGAAGAAACCGCCGCAGAACCCCGCGAGGCCGAGGGCGACGCCCAGGAGGTCGCTCGGCCAGCCCCGGCCGTGGGCGTCCAGCCACGCGCTCGCGCAGAGCGCGCCCAGGACGAGGAAGGGGATCGCGGCGGCGACGAGGAGGTCGAGGGCTCCGATGAGCCAGGTAGGGAGGGGGCGAGCGCGCACGGGGACCGTCCGGGGGGTCGGGGACGCTGTAGGTCCTTCCCCCCGGGGGGCCGCTCCAAGAGCCGCCGGCCGGAGCGGACCCGCACGCGGGCCCGGGGACCGGGCGTGCTCCGGGGAACATTCCGTCGTGCGCTTCTCAGAACCGGGGGGCGAAGTGCTGTGCGCCGGTCGCGGGGACGCGGGCCAGGCGGGCGGGGGCCTGCGCTCCTCGCGGGCGATGTTGCCCACCCGGTCGAGTTCGCGGACGATGATGCGGTTGCCCAGGGCGTCGTGCACGGTCTCGCGCACAAGCCGTCCCTGTTCGTCCCACCGGCGCCAGGGACCCACCGGCCCGTGGGGGTACCGGGTGATGCCCTGGGCGAGGAGCTTGCCGGCGGGCGACCAGGCCGGGGTCGGGCCGTCCTCGGCGCCGTTGACGAAGGTCCGGTCCTAGGCCGGTGTGTCGGGATGGCCGGACAGGGACATGCCGTCGCCGCGGCCGCCCCTGCCGTCTCCGCGCGAGGAGCGGCCGCCGTCCCCGCTCGAACCCCCGCCCTCACCGTCGGGGTCGCGACCGGTACCGGAGTCACCCCTGTCATCGGACCGGTCGCCGCTACTGCCGGACCGGTCGACGTCGCTTCCGCTGTCGCCGCCGGAGCGATCGCCGCTGCTGCCCGGCCCGTCCTCGTCCCGGCCTCCGTCCCGGCCGTCGTCCTCGGGTTCGTTCTGGTCGCCTGGAGCGCCCCCGGCGTCCTCCCCGTTGCCGTCCTTGTTCTCGGACGCGCCCTGGTCCTCGTTCTCGGGCTGTTGCCGTGCCGGGACGGACTCGGACTCCACAGGGGCCGTCTCGGGGTCCGCCGCCTCCAGGCCCCGGCCGTCGTCGACGGTCGGAACGGCCCGGGGCGTCGTCTCCTCGTCGGAGGGGGTGCGTGCGGTGTCCTGCGCGGAGTCGCCGTTCCCCTTGTCCACGGAGCCGTTCAGCTCCTGTTCGAAGAACGCGAACAGGTCGGCCGCCGGGCCGGAGAGCACGGGCGCCTGCTCGGCCGGGGGCGCGGTCCCCTCCTGTGAGGAGGTGTCCGTGCGGTCCTGGGGCAGGGCGGAGGAACCCTCCCCGTCCCGGTTGTGGGTGAGGGGTCGGGGGGTGGGGGTTTCCCCAGGGGCCGGTCGGGACGGGGCGCCGGAGGTTTCTTCGGGGGTCGGTCGCGTGCTCGTCCGGCTCTGCGGGGGGTTGTCAGGCCCCGGAGCCGTCCCGGTCGGGACGGGAGAGCGCCGTTCCTCCCCTGCGGGGTCGGTCCCCTCCGGGGGGACGGGCCGGCTCTCAGGAGCGCTGTGCGTCTGTGCCCGGTCGGGAGAACCCTGTGCCGCACGGCCGCCGAACGGGCCGGCGCCGTGCCGGGAGGGTCCGCTCCCGCTCGGCCTGGTCGTGGCGGGCAGCGACCACCGGGCCCTCCACTCCTGCCGCAGGCGGTTCTCCTCTTCCGGCGTCCGCGCCCTGTGCTGCCAGTTGGCCCTCCAGTCCTGCATGGCCCGGAGCCGGTTGTCCCACTCGCTCCGGTCCGGGTCCGGGGCCGGGGAGGGGGCGGGCAGTTCACGGGTCTGCGGTCGACGGGAAGGAGCCGGCTCCTCGGAAGCGAGGTCGGTCCGGTCGGGGGAGTTCTGCCGGCCGTGGTCCCCCGTCAGGCCGGTGTCGGCCGGGGGCGGCCCGTCGCCCTCGGAAGGGACCGGGCTCGAGGAGGCGGGCTGATCCGGCCGGGGCTGCGGGCTCGGGAGGCTGTCCGGGACCGGGGAGGGGGCGGGCAGGTCAGGGGTCTGCGGTCGACTAGCGGTCGGCTCCTCGGAAGCGCGGCCGGTCCGGTCGGGGGAACTCTGCCGACCGTGGTCCCCCGTCAGACCGGTGCCGGCCGGGGACGACCCGTCGCCCTCGGAAGGGACCGGGCTCGAGGAGCGCAGCCGCTCCAGCCGCAGCCGCATGTCCCTGAGTGTGTCCGAGTCCGGCGTGGACACCCCCGAGAGGGAATCCCGGTCGGCCGGGAGGTCCGTGTCGTGGCCGTGTCCGGCCTGCGTGTGGAGGGGGAGGCGCTGCCCGTCGAAGGTGAACACCGCGTCCAGGGCCGCCGCGGCCATCTCCTCCTCGGACGGTGCCGGCTGCGGCTGCTGGTCCCGATCCTCCGCAGGCCGGTCCTGCTGCTGCGGTGCGCTCGCAGCCGTGGAGGACCCGGGCAGGGCGGTGGTGTCGGACTCCGGGGGGAAACGCTGCGCTCCCCGGGCTTCGATCCAGGCGACGTCGTCGGGACCGCCCAGGTCCGTGTCGTACCGGAACCCTTCCGGGACGGCCGGGCCCACCGCCAGGGACCGTTCCATGAGCGACCGCACCAGACGGGTGCGCTCTTCCCCGCTGAGCGAGGCCGCTTCCGGGTGGTGCCTGTCGAGCCAGCGAACGCGCGGCACCTCCTCCTCGTCACTGGCGTCGTACAGGTTCTCCGAGCCGTCCCTCTCGCGCCCTCCCGTGGGGGCGCCGGTATCCTCCGGGACGGAGGTGTGGGGCAGGAGCGGCGTGGTGTCGTCCTCCTCGTGGACCTGAGCCCGGTAGCTCTCCGGAACCAGGACGTCCCCGTCGTCGGACTCGTGGTCGGAGGGCCGGCCTGAGCCGTTCCCGGAGTCCTCCCCCGCCCCCGTGAGGGTGATGCCGAAGGTCTCGCCCAGCCTGTCGCGCAGCACCTGACCGCTGTCGGCCTTCGTGGGCGGCGCACTGTCCTTTCCGGTGGCCGTGCCGTCGTCCCGGCCTGTCGGGTCGGTGGAGGGACCGCCGTCGGCCGGACGCTCGGGGGCCTTGCCCTTGTCGGAGCCGTCGTCGGAGGACGTGCTCTCGGTGAGCGGCGGTTGCACGGCGGGAGTGTCGGTGAATCCCCGGCGCAGGGCGCGCAGGGCGTCGGCCCACTCGCGCAGCGCCGTGTTGAAGGCGTCCAGGTTCTTGTCGTGAGCGTCTTGGAGCTTGTCGTACTCCTCCCGCGCCCTGCGCGCGTCCTCGGCCCTCTGTCCACCGGGGTCGGACCGGGTCTGCCCGGTCCCCTCGGCCCCCTCCGGGCCGGACGGCGCCCCGTCGGTCGCGCCGTCACGGCCCGAGCCCTCGCCCTGGGCGGCGTCCAGGGCGTTCCGGGTGTCGACGACCTTCGCGGCGGCCTTGTCCAGCGGCTCGCGCGCGTCGAGGTAGTTCTTCTCCGCCGTGGCCAGGGTCTCCTGGGTCTTGGCGATCCGGTCCATCAGCGGCTTGAGGTGGTCGACCCCGTCGGGGGCGATGATGCCGAGCTTGACCGCGTCGCCGTGGGAGATCCAGGTCCGGACCTTGGTGTTCACCTCACCGCGCTGCCATCGTGCGGGCTTCTCCCGGGAGGAGGTGTGCCGGGGCTCCTTGCCGAGCCCCCGGCGCGCCCGGTCGACGGCGGCCCGGCCCATGTCCGCGCTCTTGTGGCCGACGCTTTTCGCCGCTCGCTTGTACCAGGCACCGCGCAGTTCCGTCTTGGCGCCCACGCCCCACGTGGTGTCGAACTCCACGAGATAGCCGGGGCCGGTGCGGGTGCGGGTCGTCGTGGAGGGGTCCTTGGCCTTGGTGTCCTGGGAGGCGGAGCCGCCCGCGGACGTGCTGTCCCCCGCACCGGTGGAACCGAAGAGTCCGCCCCGGGGCGGCTGCTCGGTTCCGCCGACCCGCCCGGCGGGCATGTTGTCCAGGTTCGCGGCCAGGGAGTCCGAGGTGCTCTGGGAGGAGGTGACCGTCTGTTCCGACTCCGACGAGTCGCTCAGCCGCACGTCGGGGTTGTAGTCGATGATCTTCCCGGACCTCAGGTCGGGCAGCGCCTGGACGGCCAGCCGTGTCCGGCCCATCTTGATCATCTCGACGCCACCGGGTTCGAGGGCCTGGAGGAAGAGCGACTTGAGGGAGAGCAGGTTGAGGCTGTGGTCGATGGCGTCGTTGCGGACGTTCAGCCCGATCTTGTCCGCGACGAGTGCGCGGGCCTCCTTGACGGCCCCGGGGGTGTAGCGCCCGTCGACGACGGCGTCGGGCGACGGTGTCCAGCCGAGAGACTTGGCCACCACGACATGGGCGATGTCGCGGGGGTCCTGGCCGTCGAGGACGATGGCGGTGGGCATGACCACGGCGTCCCGCATGTCGCGGCCGCCGACCGGTCCCCTGCTCGACATCCAGTCCCGCATCATCTGCTCCAGGGACGCGTGGGTGTCCGAGGAGGCGTTCTCCGGGGCCGGTGGAGGCGGGGTGCGGGCGGTGCTCCGGGGGTCGGTGCGGGTGGCCGCGGCGTCGTCGGGGGTGCTCCGGGGCGGGGTCTCCGGAGCGGCGCCGGTGCGGTCGGCGCCGCTGCCGTCCTGGGTGGTCCGGGTGTCGGCGGCCGTGTCCCGGTCGAGCGGGGCCCGGCCCCCGGGCGGGGCGGGGCGGTCGTCGCCGGAGGTGTCCGTGGAGCCGTTCACCCCGTCCCCGGTGCGGGGCAGGTCGATGGAGAAGGCCGGGTAGAGGGCCTTGACCGTGCCCGAGTCGCCCTCGCCCCGGAACCTGCGCCGTTCGTCCTTCTCCAGGTTCTCCCAGGCCAGGGTGTTGGAGAAGCCCTGCTTCTCGGGGATCTCCAGGTCGATGACGAGTCGGCTGTCCATGGACGTCTTGGCGTAGGGGATGTCCATCGACACCTGCACGGTCCGCTTGCCGGAGTCCTTGACGGCGACGCCCTCGTTGTGGGTCCTGGCGCCGGACTGGTCGCTGAACACGCCCATCATCGTCGGGCGGCTCGCCGGCCCCGGTTCCCCGCCCGACGGCTGGCCGCCTTCGGCATGGGGCAGCGGCGGCATGACCGCCTCCTGGACACCCGCACTGGCGTTGCCGGAGCGCTCCTGCTGCCCCTTGTTGCCGGTCTCCAGGGTCTGCTGCTGTTTGAAGAGGGTCTTGCCGCCGATGTAGTCGACCTGTGTGTTGCTCGTGTCCAGCTTCAGGTTCACGACGGCATCGAAGGAGACCGGTGTGGTCGACGTGGTGTTGCCCTTGAAGACCGAGTGGCCGACGGGCTTGATCCGCACCGCGAGCGGGGGCCCGGAATTGGGGCGCAGGCCCCGGTACGAGGTCAGCGCGTCCAGGATGTCGGACTGGGATTTCCCGGTCAGTTCCCAGCCCGACGCGGCGAGCTTGTCGGCGAGGTCCTTGAGGGCCTCGTCCGCGGAGGGGGGCCTCATGAACTTCCCGGAGTCCTCCGCGCCCGGACGCACCCGCGCCTGCTCGGGACGCTCCGGCTCGGGCTGGGGGGCCGTCGACAGGGTGCCGTCGGCCTCCTCCACGACCCTGTCCTCCACCAGGCCCGACTGCTGGGCGTCGCGGACGTGGAGCAGCCCCCGGGTGAGGTCGTGAAGGTGGGCCTGCCAGCCGCGATAGCGCGGGGAGTGGGGGACGGGAGGTCCGTAGCGCAGGTTCCTGGAGAACTCGACGGCCTGCTTGATGACACCCGAGGCGTGGAACTTGTACGACTTGTTGATCCCGGGACTGAACCCGATCGTCTCCGAGAACTTCTGCGAGGGCTTGTCGCTGACGGTCCAGTCGTAGATGCTCTTGCCCAGCGCGGGGCCGAGGTGCACCTGCGGGTCGGAGGCGGAGTTGGGCGCCTCGGAGTGCCGGGCGCCGCCGGCGGTCGGCTCCGCCGGGTTGGGGTTGTACCGGCCTCCGCCCGCCCCCTGGACGGTCAGGTCCTTCTTCGTCGAGGTGTTCGTGGACACCTCGTGGCTGGTCTTGTCCTCCCAGCTCAGCGCGGCGTCGGACTGTTCGAGGCGGGTGATCGCCCCGAGCTCGTACCTGGTCGCCGACGTGATGCGCGCGTTGTGGCCGGAACGCAGGTCACCGGTCATGTCGGTGTTCGCCCGCAGGCCGGAGGAGCTGTACGTCTGCGGGTTGTTGCGGACGTTGTCCTCGGAGAGGACGTGCTCCATGTACTGCCTGTTGCCCTCGGACCTGGTCAGGTAGGAGCGCAGCTTCTTCAGGTTGCGTTCGAGGCTCAGCTCTTCCAGATAGCTCTTGAACCGCTGGAAGTCCGACTGCTTGCCGGGCCCGTTCGTGTCCCAGGGAGCGCGGTTGGGGAAGTTCCCGTAGAACGCCTCGACCAGGCTGTTGACCTGACCGTCCTCGGTCGTGAACGTGGTGGCGGTGTATTCGAACGTGGCCCCTGTGTCCAGGACGGTGTCCGCCTGCCGCTGCTCCTTCGTCCGCTGGTCGGTGGTGTCCTGGCCGGTGCCGTCGGTCTGAGCGGAGGGCCGACCGGTGCCGTCCTTGCCGGTGCCCTTGGTCTGAGGCATCGGCTGGGCGGCGGTGTCGGTCCGGGTGGTCGGCCGGTCGATGGCCTGATCGGTGGTGTCGGTCTGAGCGGTCGGCCGGTCGGTGCCGTCCTTGCCGGTGCCGTCCGTCTGAGCGGACGGCCGGATGGCGGTGTCGGTCCGGGTGGTCGGCCGGTCCGATGTGTCGGTCCGACCGGTGCCGTCCTGACCGGTCCCGTCGGTCTGTGTGGTCGTGTCCGGCTGCGGGGTCGTTCGCCGGTCGGTGTCGGTCCGGCCGGCGGGGGTCCGGCCTCGGTCGGTGCCGTCCGGCTCGGTGTGGAAGCGGTTCGCGAACCGCTTCGTCGCGCGCACCAGTCCTCCCGGGCGCTGGTGGACGTTTTCGGGGGCCGCCGTCGTGAACCCCCGGAGCATGTTCTCGGCATCCTCCGACGGCATCGGTGTGATCACGACGACCTCGGGGCTGCCGGGCTCCCGGCTCCTGCCGACCCCGGTCCCGCCCTTGTTCCCCTGCGGCGTGCCGTCTGGGGAGGGGGTGTCCGCGAGACGGCCTCCGTCGTCCGCGGCGTCGCTCGTCTTCGTGCGGAACGGCCTCATGAACCGGTCCCGCCGCCGGTCGGACCGCTCCGGCCGTTCGCCGGAGGACTCCGGATCCGCCGTGGTCCGGTCCTGGGGGATGTCCTGCTGCTGGTCGGTCCGGGCCTGCTCGGCCCGGGCTGCGTCGGAGCCGGTCTTGGGGGTTTCCCCGGTGAAGAGCGTCTCGACGGGGTCGAACAGCGCGATCCCGCGTTCGGACACCGGTTTGGTCTTCGCGTCGGGCTTGGCCATGCCGATGTCGTCGTGCTCGTACAGCCGGGCCGAGATCATCGCCGTCGCGGTCCAGGTGTCGACGGTGTCCTCGGGGTAGCTGACACCGTGCTCGCTCTGGACCTTGGTGCTCAGGTTCTGTGAGCCCGACTTCGTCTTGCTCAACGTGGTGGAGGCCGAGGCCCTACCCGACCGGGGCGCGTACCCGTTCGCGTCCGCCGCTCCGGTCTCGCGGGCGTAGGCGCCGGACGTGCCCTTCGCCGTGCTGCGATCCTGGGTGCCGGTACCGCTGCTGTAGGAGGAGGCGCCACCGTACTTGAAGGAGAGCTCCTTCTTGCCGTTCTTGTTCTCCTTTCCGTCCTTGCTCTCCTTGACGTCCTTGCTCTCCTTGACGTCCTTGCTCTCCGTTCCGCCCTTGCCCTCCTTGACGTCCTTGCTCTCCTTTCCGTCCTGGCCGTCCTTCCCGCCTCCGCTGTGACGCACGTCCGAGAAGTCGGCTCGGATACGCAGGGTGATGGTCGGAGCGTGCAGAAGGTAGGTGCCCGTCGACTTGCCCGAGGAGGCGCCGGTTCTCGCGGTCTCGGTCAGGGTGACGGAGATCCCGTTGTCCCTCAGGGAGTCGATCCCGCCGAGGAACCCGGCATCGGAGATCGCCTTCTCGATCTTGGCGGTGTTGGATTCGGCGGTCCTCCGGTCGCGGCTGAGCAGCCTCTGGCTGCGCAGCACCTCCGCGAAGCTGCGTGATCCCTCGCCCGGCGGACGGTTGAAGTTCTTGGAGTCACTGGTGATGTCGGGCATGACCAGGCCTGGCCGGTGCTTGGCGATGCCGGTCAGCACCTGGTGCAGGATCTGGTCGTAGACCGTGCGCTGCGGATCTTTGCCCCGGCCGTGGTACAGGTCGCTTTCGGGCCAGGTGAAGTCCTTCGGCACGATCTCGCGCGGGAGGGCGGTGCGGACCTCTCCCGTCCGCTCGCGCCGGGAGTCCTGTGCGTCCGGCACCGGCGGGCCCGTCGGATCGGCTCCGGCGTCGTCGGCGCGGGTGTTCGGGCCGGGTGCGGTCCCGGAGGTCTCGGGGACGCTCCGGTCCCGGGAGGCGTCGGTCTCCGCGTCGTGGTCGTCGGTGGTCCTGTCCTGGCCGCCGGCGTCCCCCTCGCCCGTGGGGACCGGGGGCGTCTGGCCGCTGATGGTCCACGCGTCCGCGTCGGTGAGGATCTCCAGGCTGGTGCCCGTGAGCCTGTGCGGCTCCGCATCCCCCTGGAAGTGCACGTAGTAGTTGCGCGTGACCTCGTAGACGCCCGAACCGGCCCTGTCCGTGGAGGTGCGTTTGACCGAGCCGGAGTTGCCGGTTCCGCTCTCCTCCGTCGAGCGGTGCCTCTGCCCTCCCTCGCCGGACAGGATGTCGAACCGGACGCCGTGGTTCGTCCCGGGAAAACCGACGTCGAGGCCGACACCCGCTCCCCCGGTCCCACCCGTGACCTTGTGCTTCTGCAACGAGTGGGAGGCCTCGTGCTCGGATTTGCTGGAGCGGTTCTGTCCGCCCTCGGGGAGGTTCGACGGCTTGGCGACGTAGGAGATCGGGACCGACCTGATCTCCACGCGACGCTGTTCGCCGTCGGGGGTGGTCAGGATGATGGGGTGTGCCTTCCGCGTCGACTTGGGCAACACCTCCAGCATCACTTCGTCGGAGAACTTCTTCTTGATCTGGTTCTGGACGTGCTCCAGGAGCTGTTGCCGTCGTTCCTTGCTGACGGAGGGGAGCAGGTGGCGGGCGGCGCGCTTGAACCTCCCCGGACCGGCATCGGGGGGCGCCACCTTGCCGGCCACCCAGTCGGCCAGGGAGGGGACGTCCTGGGTCTTCTCCCCGTTCTTCCCCGTCCGTTCCCGGAAGCCCCCCAGGCTGATGGGCTGCCCGTTGGCCACGTTCGCGTGGGGGCTCCTGGCGGGGGGAGTGCCGTCCTTCCGGGCGGGACCGCCGCTCAAGGGGTCGGACAGGGTGATCGTCGAGGGGCCCTTGTGCGAGGTGACCTTGCCGGGCAGGATCAGCGCGAGCCCGTTGGACGAGTGCGTCCGCCGCTGTACCCGGGGGTTCGCGTCGGTGGTGTTCTCCCCCTTCGGCGGTGCGGGCGTCCGCTCCTGACCGGAGGTGTCCCGGGCCTCAGGGGACCGGTCCGTCGACGGCGCCGTCCCGTCCTTCGAGGCGGTGTCCGGTGTCGGGGAGGACGTCGTCGGCGGTGAGGTCCGCTCCAGGACGAAGTCCATCCCCAGGTCCGCGGCGTAGACCTCCGGGGTGCCCATGGCCTCGTAGCCCATGGCGGACTCGAAGGTGACGGTCGTGCTGGCCGCGGTCTGCCGCTGACGCGTGGAGCTGGTGAAGCTGAAGATCGCCCGCGGGCCGACGTCGCCGACGCCGGTTGCGCCGAGCATGAGCGGCGAGAGGGTGAAGCCGAGGTTCAAGGCCTTGTTGCCGCCGTGTCCGCCGCTGCCCTCGAAGGCGGCGCTGTTACCCACCTCGGCGGCCATCTTGGCCTGGGGGGTCTTCGTGCCCGGGGCGGCCTCCGAGGAGGCGTGGTAGAAGTTGCCCTCCGGCAGGGTCAGCTTCACCTGGGCCGTCCAGACCGAGCCGTCGTCCCCCTTCACCTGAGTGGAGTATCCGTCGGATGTGAAGAAGGTGGACATGTTCTTGTCCTGCTGGGCGGCGATCCGGTCACGGACCTCGTCGCGCACGCTGTCGGGGGCCGTCACATCGTCGTTCCCGAGCGTGCCGTCCACGAACGCGTCGAGGTGCTGGGCGTGGACCATGCTGGCGTTCACCAGGGACGAGTTCAGGAGGTATCCGATGTCGTGGGGCGTGTTCCGGTCCGTCACCACCGTCCCGGCGTAGTCGGGGTCCGGTTCGGGAGTCGGCTCGGTCTCCGGAGCCCGGTCCCGGGACGTCCCCGTGGCGTCGGTGCCGCCGTGCTCCGCGGGGGCCTGCTCCTGATCCGTGTCGCGCTCGCGTGAGGGATCGTCCCCGCCGCTGTCCTCGGTCGGGGTCTTCTCGGCGCCCTCGGGCTCGGGGGTGTTCTCCGTCTTCGCGACGTTCGGGGAGTCGTGACGCTCCTGGGGGTCGGGGGCCGGAGCGCTGTCGGCGCTCTTCTCCCCGTCCTGCTGCTTGTCGTCCTGGCCGTCGGCGGCGGTCTCCTCCGGAGCGGGCTCCTCGTCCGCCTTCTTCTCGTCCTTGTCGTCCTTCTTCTCGTCCTTGTCGTCCTTCTTCTCGCCCTTGTCGTCCTGGCCGTCGGATTCGCCGTTGTTCTGGTCCTGGAAGTGGTCTTCCTGGTCGTCGCGCCTGTCTCCGCCGTCACCGGAGCGGTCGCCGCCCTGCTCACCGGTCCGGTCCCCGCCCTCTCCGGTCCGGTCCTCGTCGCTGTCCTGGGGGCGGTCGTCGTCGCGGGAGGCGTCCTCGCCGCGCTGGTCGGGCTGTTCGCCGTCGCGGTCGGAGGGGGTGCGCCCGGTGTCCTCCGTGTCCTGGGGCGGTCCGCTCACGGTTGTGGTGTCGGTGTCGTGCAGGCCGTCGCTCTCGGTGACGGGAGACGGGGGCAGCGGGACCTCGGCCGGTGAGGTCTGCTGTTCGGGGGTGTGCGCGGTCTCGGGAGTCGCCCGCTGGTCGTCCGTCGCGGGGCCCGGGGCGTCCTGTCCGGTTGGGTTGCCGGTGGTCTCGGTGTCCGGGGCGGGCGGTGCGTTCTCGTTGACGATCCGGGGGGTGTCGTTGGCGGTCGACTGCTGCTGTGACGGGGCCGCGGCGGGGGTGTCGCCGGTGTTCTGGGAGGGACGTCCACCGCTGTTGCGCTCGGTGGGTGTGGAGCGCTGGTTGTTGTCGGTGGGCGTGTTCTGCGGGGCGGTCGCGGGAGGAGGGGCTGCTTGGCCGATCGGGGGCGCCACGGCGACGGGCGCGGGTGTGTGCTGTTCCGGTGCGGGGGCGGAGCGGTCGGCCGGGTTCGTGCCGTTGCCGGTGTCGGGTGTGGTCTGTTCGGCTGCGGGGGGCGGGGTCGCCATGGGGTTGTCGGGGACGATGGCGTTGAGGAAGTTGACGGTCAGGGGGCCGTCGTTGTTCATGCCGGGGTGGAAGAGGTCGTTGCCCGGGCCGGGGAAGGCGGTGTCCGCGAAGCCGGGGTGTTTGGCCTCGGTGGTCCCGAGGGGGTCCTTGCCGGTGTCGGGGGTCTTGAAGGGGTCGGGGTAGGGGGTGCGGACGTCCTCGTCCTGGTGCACGCGGACGGTGTCGTCGGTGGCCTGGTCGCGGTCGTCGAAGTCGCCGAAATCGGATTCGTCGTCGCCGAACTCCGAACCGGAGTCGGAGTCGGTGTCGCTGACCAGGTCGGGGACGTCGTCGATGTCGGAGGAGTCGTCGCGGTCGGTGGAGGAGTCCGCCTCCACCGGAGGGGCCAGGGCGGGGCCCTCGCCGCGGCCGCCCTCCGGCTGGGGTCCCTGGTCGCCGCGGTCGCGGTCGCGGTCGGGTCCGGGGGCGTGGTCGCCGTCGGGGCCGGGATCGGAGTCCCCGCCCGTCCACGGGCCGGGGGTTTCGGGGCCGGTGGGAACGTCGTTGCGGGTGTCGGCGTTCTCGCTCTGGGTTCGCTGCGGTTCGGGCGTGGACAGGTCGGGTTTGTCTTTGTCCTTGAAGAGTTCGGTGCCGTGCAGGATGCCGTCGGTGGCGCCCTGTTGGATGCCGGCCTGGGTGGCGCCGGCGGTGGCGGAGTAGCCGGAGGCCTCCCAGCCGCGTCCGTCGGCGAGGCTGCCCAGGCCTTCGCCGAGGTAGCCCTCCAGGGCGCCGGTGCCGATGCTGCCGCCGACCTGTTGGGTGTAGGCGCCGGTGGTGGAGAAGTACTCGCCCAGGGGTTTTTGCAGGCCCACGGGCACGTCGGCGAGGTGGTCGCGCATGTGCGGCGGGAGGCGGTCGCCGATGGTCTCGCGCAGGTGCTGGCCCAGGTTGGGGTCGTTCCAGTGGCGGGCCAGGGTGTCGGCGTAGTCGCGCCCCAGATCGCGTGCGGCGCTCTCGCCGAGGTGGTCGCCGAAGTTGCGGGCGAACACCTCGGCGAAGTCCTGACGTGCTGCGGCGGCCTTGGTCGTGTTGTCGAAGGCTCCTGCGCCCAGGGGGCTGGCGGGGTTGTAGGGGGTGAGGAACTCGTCGTTGTGGCGGCCGAACACCTCGGCCAGGTCCTTGTTCAACGACGGTGGCGTCGGCGGGGTGTCCCGGGGTGCGGGTGTGGTCCCCGGGGTGTCCTTGGGCGCGGGCGAGTCCGCTCCCCGGTCCGGGTCGGTGACGGGTGGGTCGTCCCTGACCGGGCCCGTGGGGGGTCCGTCGGGGCCACCGCCGCCGGGGGGTGGCGGGGTGTCGGTGTCGCGGTGCAGCGGTGGCGGGTCGTCCCTGACCGGCCCGACAGGGGGGCCGTCGGGGGGACCAGAAGGCGGACCTGCGGGCGGGGGCCCGTCCGGGGTCTCGCGCACGGGCGGGCCCACCGGGGGCGGCCCGTCGGGTCCGGTCCTGGTCAACGGTGGCGGGTCGGGGAGGTCGTTGAGGTGTTTGAGGCCGTTGCTGAACAGGTCTGTGAGGTGTTTGCTGAACAGCCCGTCCATGCCGGCGGAGAAGACCGCGGAGAGCACGCCCTCGAGGGCGGCGCCCTTGTGGGCGCTCGCGGTGAGGTTGCCGTCGCGGTGGTGGCGGGTCCCCCTGCCGATCTGGATGCGCTGGATGATGCTGTCCATGCTCGCGAAGATCTGGCTGATGATCTGGTGCCCGGGCACGGTGATCACGAGCCAGGTCAGGATGCGGCGCATGGCCAGGCTGCGGATGGCCTTGAAGACGGGGATCCACTTCAGGGAGGCGCCGAAGGTGAACTTGGCCATGGCGATGGCCCAGGCGATCTCGACCAGGAGCTGGACGAACTGGCCGATGACCATCATGTGCATGTACTCGACGTTGGCGCGGGCCTTGAAGAGTTCGGCGGACATGGTGGTGGAGTTGTCGCGGGCCGAGCCGACGTAGTTGTTCTCGCCGCGGGTGAACTGGTCCAGGGAGCGTTCGTAGCGGTCGGCGGTGTTGCCGTCGAAGTGGCGGCGGGCGTGTTTGCGGCTGAGGTCGAACAGGTCCTCGAGGACGGCCAGGCGCTGGTCCAGGGCGGTGTAGATCTCCGAGGCGCGGCCGAGGTTGTTGATGCCTGCTCTGGGGACCTGGATGCCGGTGAGGACCTCGATCGCCTTGCGAGAGGAGTCGGACATGTTGTGGTCCAACGGCATACACGACTCCTCCTTCTACCTCCTGGTACCACTGTGCAGCCACGCACGCAGTGGAACGAGACGTTAACGGCGGTAGAAGACATACTTGTTAACAGATGAATGCACTGATGTGATGTCTCGTGCGCTTTTGCCTCGTTTCAGCCCTTCGGTGTAAACACGCCGCAGCGGCGTGGGGCGCGAGCGCACCCCGGGCCCCGCGCCCACCGCGGAGGAGCCTCGGTGGGCGCCGTCAGGCGAGTACGCCTTCGACGACGCCGACCCCGACACCCGAGACGACACGGTTCAACCGGAGCCCGGAGGCCTCGAACAGTTCGGCGAACTGGGTGGGGGTCCGCTGTTTGCCCCCGCAGTGCGCGAGCATGCTCAGGTCCATGAATTTGGCGGTGTGCGAGCGTTCGACGCCTTCGTACACGACCATCTCCGCGAGCAGCACCCGCCCGTCGGGCCGCATGGCCCTCCTGCAGTTCGCGAGGATCCGCACCGCGTCCTCGTCACCCCAGTTGTGGATGACCTGGGCGAGCAGGTAGGTGTCGCCCCCGGCAGGAACGGACTCGAAGAAGTCTCCGGCCTCGATCCGGCAGCGCTCGGCGATCCCCGGGCGGTCGAGCACGGAGTCGGACCGGGCGACCACCTCGGGCCGCTCGAAGAGGACGCCTTCCAGGTGGGGGTGGGTCGCCAGCACCAGCGCCAGAAGCACCCCCCGGCCACCTCCCACGTCCACGACCAAGCCGCAGTCGCCGAAGTCGTAGTCCTGCACCATGGTGCGGGTGAGCTGGGCCGAGAGGTCGTCCATGCCCCGGTCGAAGATCCACTCGCTCCGGGGGTTCTCACTCATGTACTGCCAGACCGGCGCCCCGTGGACGGCTTCCCACACCGGCTCCCCGGTGCGCACGGCGTCGGCCAGGGCGACCATGGTGGATCCCTCGTCCGGCCCACCGAGCCACCGCGCGTACCCCCGCATGGAGTCAGGGGCGTCCTCGCGCAGGGCCAGGCCGTCCCCGGTGAGGGAGAAGGCCCGCCCCGGGGACTCCTCGACGATCTCCAGCTCGGCGCAGGCGCGCAGCAGCCGGTAGAGGGCGTCGGCGTCGGTCCCGACCCGTTCCGCGATCTCCCCGACGGGCATCGGAGTCTCGGACATCACGTCGGCGACACCGAGTTCGGCGGCGGCGCTGACCGCGGTCGAGACCCAGCTGGACGTGACCAGTTCGAAGATGCGCGCGGCGGAATCACTGATGGGCGAAGAAGCGGGCGGAAGCGACACAGGAGAGCCCTTTCGTATGACGTTTCCCGATTCAGCGACCGAAGAGAGGGGAAACCCCGGCCTCTAAGAAGCAGTTCGACACAGTACATCACACAAGGCATCTAATTCGATACTCACAGTGAAGACCCTGCGGGAGGCAAGGGGGCTCAGCCATGCCCCGACGCCCGGACTCCGAGTGCGGCACACTCCCCGCGTCTCCCACACCCGGCCGGGACGCCCCGCACCTCGTCTTCGCGGCCGAGGACGAGCACGTCACCGGCACGGAGACCCGCACCCTCTCGCGCAGCGGGCTCCCGCGCGGGCCGCTCCCCGCGTCGGGAGCGGGTCCTTCCGAAAACCGCTCTTCGGCCGACCGCAGCGCCGCCCTCCCCCGTCCCGGCTTTGTTCTGTCCGCCGATGCCCGCCTTTGCCGTGGCTACCACGCGTCGGCGCCGCGAGAAGGGGCGACGACCACATGTGGACAAGGAGTACGCAAAACAACACCCCGAGTGATCGACGCAGATAGGTTCCCCTGCGAAGGCGACCACACGGGTCGCCCACACACGAAAGCAGGAACACCATGGCCGAGTACGCCAACGCCCCCTACGCCCAGGCCGCCGCCTCCGTCGCCGGTGACGGCACCCTCAACCACGGCAAGGGAGTCACCGAGGTCAAGCGCACCGGGGCAGGCCGCTACAGCGTCGTGCTGGAGGCCCACATCGACGCGACGACCACGGTCCCGCAGGTGACGCTGAACCAGTCCGCCGACTGGAAGGGCGAGGTCTACACCAAGATCATCGACAGCTCCACCATCGGCGTGCTCACCGGCACCAACGGCTCGGCGGCCGACGAGCCCTTCTTCCTGCTGGTCCCCTGATCCCCGGCAGAGCTCCCCTCCCCCGGTCGCGGACCGCCGTGCGGCGGTCCGCGACGCATCTGCGTGTCCGGGTCCCCACCCCCGGCGGTTCGCACCGCGACGTTCGGGGCATCGCGCCCGACGGGGAGAGGCCGACCACCGGCGCGGAACACGGCACGGATGCCTCCGTGGCCGAGGAGGCCCCTCCGACCCTGCTCCCCACCCCCGGGCGCGGCGGGCGGCCGCCCGGCCGACACGCGCGGCGGCGGCCGGACGGGGTGGTCACTGCTGTCTGCCGCGGTGCCGCCGGTCCTCGCGGCCGTGCCCCGGTTTTCCCGGCGCACCCGGAGGGGGCTGTGCACACCGTGCACTTCGCCACCGGACTGCTGTTGAGCACGACGGCCGTCCGCTCGGCACTGCCGGGGTACCCCGAACAGCGCTCGCGCCAGGACGCGTCCGGGCCGGACTCCCCCGCACCGGACGGCACCGGGAAGCCGTAGTCTGGCCGCTCGGAACATCCACGTATCGGGCGATCCGGGGCCGCAGGGGCTCCGGGGGCCGAAGGCACGACGACGGAGGGTCGGTTTCCTTGACGACCGGGGAGGACGCGCGGATCCGCGCGCTGGAGAGGCACGTCCGGGAGTTCTGGCAGGGGCACGCCGTGGAGGACGCCACCTGGGCGGAGGCGCCCCTCCTCGACCGGGTCCCGGGCTTCGCCACCTACCGGGTGGCGCCCAGGGACGAGGGCGAGGGCTGGGTCTACGTGACGGTGGGCTCGTCCGTCCACGAGAGCGGGGGCGGCACCGAGTTCTTCCTCATGGCTCCGGACGAGGACCCGGCCCACTCCGAGACCCTGGCCGTGGTCGGCCACCTGCACTCCTTCGAGGAGTACCGGCTCGGCGTCGGCTCGGTGATCGACGTCGGCGGCCCGTGGGCGGAGGGCTCGCGCATGGACCACCTGCTGGTGAGCCCGCCCTACCCCTACGGGCCGGCGCTGGAGCATGCGCCCGAGGAGGCGGGGAACGCGCGGTTCCTGTGGCTGCTGCCGATCCACCGGAGCGAGGCCGCCCTGGTCACGGGCGACTCCCTGGCGGCCTTCGAGGAACTCCTGGAGGCGGAGGGCGTCAACGTCCTGGACGCCGACCGGGCTCCCCTCGTCTGAGCCGCCCCGCTGCCCGCCCGCACCCGAGGGTGCGTGCGGGCAGCGGCACCTACGCCACCGGCCGGGCCTGCGCGGCCGCATCCGCCCGACGGTGCCCCCGCCGCGCCCCGGCTCCGGGGCGCATCGCCGTGGGGCGTGGCCTTGACGGCTCCGCCCCCGGTTGCCGGACTCGAACATGGCACCGTCGGCGCGGTGAGCGTCCGGGACGGCAGTGCCGGGACGGCCCGGCACTGCCCGCAGCCGTCGCCCACCGGTGCGGTGACGGGCACGCGGGCTGCGCAGGCCCCGTGCCCGACCGGGGATCCTGAGCCGATCCCGCACACACGTCTGGACAAACCCGGGCGGCGGGAGGAAGGTGAGGCACCATCACTCCCCCGGAGGGATCCCCTCGTGCCCGAGAACAAGCGCACGACCTCGCAGACGCTCCAGGCCCGCAATTCACCGGTCGTCGGCTGGACGTTCATCGTCCTGGGCGCGGTCCTGCTCGTCCTCAACCTGCTCCTTCTCTTCCTCGGGGCGTTCACCCCGGCGATCGTCGTCGCGATCGTGCTGCTGATCGCCGGCCCCCTGCACCTGCGCCGCCACCACTTCGAGCTGGCGCGCTACTCCGACGGCCGCCTCGCGCTCAGCGGGACCGGCTGGGTCGGCCGCCTGGACATCGGCCCCACCCGCCCGGGTGAGCGCCTCCTGGTCGACGGCGGCCGGATCGTCTTCGAGGCCGCGGACGGCAAGCGCCGCAGGCTTCCCCTGTTCCGGTGGCTGACCCGCTCCGAGGACTGGGAACGGGCCGTGCGGCTGATCGAGGACGGGGAAGCCTAGCGCGCAGGGCGGACGGCGCCCCTCCAGCGGAGCCGTCCGCCCTGTCGCGGCCGACCGCGCAGTCCGCCCCGAACGGCGCCACGGCGCCGCCATGCGGGCGGGCGACCGGCATCGACCCGATCCCTCCATCATTACCTAAAGCAATGACTTGACTACGATTCGGAGTCAGTGGGCGGGGGATGGGGTGGGTGCGCCACCGACCCCGAGCTCCCGAAGGAGACCCTCCGTGACCCAGCCGTCGTTCGACGACCGGACCGATTTCGACAACGCCGACAGGGGCTTCCTCGGAACGGCGTCACAACCGCAGATCACGGACGGGACCGGACGGGTCGTCTGGGACCTGGACGCCTATGCCTTCCTTCACGGCGAGGCGCCCGACACGGCGAACCCGGGCCTGTGGCGCCAGTCTCAGCTGGCCGCCAAGCACGGCCTCTACCGGGTCGCCGAGGGCATCTTCCAGGTACGGGGCTTCGACCTGTCCAACATCTCCTTCGTCGAGGGCGACCAGGGCGTCATCGTCGTCGATCCCCTGCTGTCCGTCGAGTGCGCGGCGGCCGCGCTGTCCCTGTACCGGGAGCACCGCGGCGAACGCCCGGTGACCGCGGTGATCTACAGCCACTCCCACGCCGACCACTTCGGCGGGGTACGGGGGGTGATCCCCGACGGTACGGAGGTCCCGGTCATCGCGCCCTCCGGCTTCCTCGAGCACGCGGTCGCAGAGAACGTCTACGCCGGCACCGCCATGAACCGGCGATCGGTCTTCATGTACGGGGCCGTGCTGCCCAAGGGGGCAGCCGGCCAGATCGGCGCGGGCCTGGGGCCCACCACCTCCACCGGGACGATCTCCCTGGTCGAGCCGAACACGTACGTCACCAGGACCGGGCAGGAGGTGGTGGTCGACGGCGTCCGGATCGTCTTCCAGCTGACCCCGGGGACCGAGGCGCCCGCGGAGATGAACTTCTCCTTCCCCGACCGGCGGGCCCTGTGCATGGCCGAGAACGCCACCCACACCCTGCACAACGTGCTGACGCTGCGCGGCGCGCTCGTCCGGGACCCGCACGTGTGGGCGAACTACCTCACGGAGGCCATCGAGCTGTTCTCCGGCGGCTCCGACGTGCTGTTCGCGTCGCACCACTGGCCGACCTGGGGCACGGAGGAGCTCACGCTGTTCCTGTCCCAGCAGCGCGACCTGTACGCCTACCTGCACGACCAGACGCTGCGCATGCTCAACCAGGGCTACACCGGCGCCGAGATCGCCGAGAGGATCCAGCTGCCTCCCGCCCTGGAGGGCGCCTGGCACGCCCGCGGCTACTACGGTTCGGTCTCCCACAACGTCAAGGCGGTCTACCAGCGCTACATGGGGTGGTTCGACGGCAACCCCGCCCACCTGTGGGCACTGCCGCCGGAGGAGTCGGCGAAGAAGCACGTGGAGTTCATGGGCGGCGCCCGGGAGGTCCTGTCGAAGGCCAGGGCCGCCGTCGAGGCGGGGGAGCTGCGGTGGGCCGCGCAGGTCCTCGACTACGTCGTGTTCGCTGACCCCGGCGACACCGGGGCGCGCGCACTGCTCGCCGAGGTCTACGACGCCCTGGGCCACGGTGCGGAGAACGGCACCTGGCGGAACTTCTACCTCCAGGGGGCGGCGGAACTGCGCGGGGACAAGGCTCCCACGCCCATCGACAGCGCCTCCCCCGACGTCATGGGCGCCCTGAGCATCGCGCAGGTCTTCGACTCCGTGGCCGTCCGCGTGGACGGCCCCCGCGCCTGGGACACCACCCTGACCATCGACTGGAACTTCACCGATCCCGTGGAGGAGGTCAGGCTGGAGCTCGCCAACGGCGTCCTCGTCCAGACCACGGCCCACGACGGCAGCGACGCCGACCTGACGCTGACCCTGACCAAGGCACAGCTCCTGCGGCTCGTCGCCACGCAGAGCCCGGAAGGGATCACGGCCGAAGGCGACACCGGCGTCCTCACCACGCTGTTCGGCCTCCTGGACGACGCGGACCCCGACTTCGCCGTCGTCACCCCCTGACACGGCCGCCCCGCTCCGCCGTACCCGGGCGGGGCCGCCCCGGCGCCACCGGGGCCCGTGGCCGACCGGCCACGGGCCCCTCCCTCCCGCAGCCCCTCCCACCGGGCCGGAGGGGCGGCCGCCGGCCGGGGCGCGGCTCCCTCCATCCCTTCCCGCTCATGGGAGCACAGGACCTGTGCACACCTTGCCGCCGGGCTCCCCCGTTGAGAAAAACACCTCATAGGGGCACACCCATACACATTCCACCCAGTAGTTAGGTTAGGCTCCCCTTTGTTCAAGTAAGCGAAGGAGAACCTCCATGCAGTCCCCCGGCCGTCCCCTGACCGCCTTCTCGATCACCCTGGCCTCCGCCCTCCTCCTCTCCGGTTGCGCCTCCGGCCGACAGGACGCCGAGGAGGCCTCCGCCCCGAGCGGCACGATCGAGGTCGAGGACAACAACGGCGCCCAGACCGTGGCCTCCCCTCCGGAGTCCGTGGTCGCGCTCGACAACCGCACCTTCGAGACCCTCTCGGACTGGGGCGTGGAGCTGTCCGCGGGCGCGGTGTCCCTCATGCCGGACACCGTCGGCTACACCCAGGACGAGTCGGTCATCGACATCGGCACGCACAACGAGCCCGACCTCGAGGCGATCGTCGCCGCCGGCCCGGACGTCGTCGTCAACGGGCAGCGCTTCACCCAGTACCACGACGACATCGCCTCCCTGGTGCCCGAGGCCACGATCCTGGAGCTCGACCCGCGCGAGGGCGAACCCTTCGACGCCGAGCTCAAGCGCCAGGTCACCGTGCTCGGCGAGGTCTTCGGCAAGCAGGACGAGGCCGCCCGGCTCGTCGCCGACTTCGACGCGGCCGTCGAACGGGTGAACGCCGCCTACGACGAGGGCGAGTCCGTCATGGCCGTCAACACCTCGGGCGGCGAGATCGGCTACCTGGCCCCCGGCGTGGGCCGCACGCTCGGCCCCGCCTTCGACATCTTCGGCCTCACCCCCGCACTGGAGGTCGAGGGCTCCAGCGACGACCACCAGGGCGACGACATCTCCGTCGAGGCGATCGCCGACTCCGACCCCGACTGGATCCTGGTGATGGACCGCGACGCCGCCGTCGCCTCCGACGAGACCGGGTACGAGCCCGCCTCGAACATCCTGTCGGACTCCGAGGCGCTCTCGGGCGTGACGGCCGTGCAGGAGGAGCAGATCCTCTACATGCCCGCCGACACCTACACCAACGAGGGCATCCAGACCTACACCGAGTTCTTCGACGCGTTCGCCGACGCGCTGGAGGCCCGGGCGTGACCCGGTCCGACCGAACGGCACGCGCCGGCGGCGGCGACGCCGCCGGCGCCCGCCGGCGCGAGGGAGGGAGCGGGGCATGACGACCGCGACCCCCGTCCCCCGGGCGCGGCGCGAAGGACGCCTCCTCGACGGGAAACTGCTCGTGGGCGCCGCCGTCGTGGGCGCCCTGGTCGTGCTCTCGCTGTTCACCGGCGTGTACGACGTCTTCGGCGCGGACGACGGCGGCGAGATGTTCGCCATCACCCGCATCCCCCGCACCGTCGCCCTCGTCCTGGCCGGCGCGGCGATGGCGATGTCGGGCCTGGTGATGCAGCTGCTGACCCAGAACCGCTTCGTGGAGCCGACGACCACCGGCACCACCGAGTGGGCCGGGCTCGGCCTGCTCACGGTGATGGTCCTGGCGCCCGGCGCGAGCATCGGCGCACGCATGCTCGGCGCGGTCCTGGCGGCGTTCGTCGGCACGATGGTGTTCTTCCTCTTCCTGCGCCGCGTCACCCTGCGCTCCTCGCTCGTCGTCCCGATCATCGGCATCATGCTGGGCGCCGTCGTCAGCGCCGTCTCGACCTTCGTCGCGCTGCAGACCGACATGCTGCAGAACCTCGGCGTGTGGTTCGCCGGGAGCTTCACTTCCGTGCTGCGCGGCCAGTACGAGCTGCTGTGGATCGTGGCGCTGGCGGCCGTGGCGGTGTTCGTCGCCGCCGACCGGTTCACGGTCGCCGGACTGGGCGAGGAGGTCGCGACCAACGTCGGCCTGGACTACGACCGGGTCATCCTGCTGGGCACCGGCCTCATCGCGGTGGCGACCGGCGTGGTGACCGTGGTCGTGGGCAACCTGCCCTTCCTCGGGCTCATCGTCCCCAACGTCGTCTCGATGTTCCGCGGCGACGACCTGCGCGGCAACCTTCCGTGGGTGTGCCTGCTGGGCGTCGGCACCGTCACGGTCTGCGACCTGATCGGCCGGGTCGTCATCATGCCCTTCGAGGTGCCCGTGTCCCTGATCCTCGGCGTCGTGGGAGCCGTCGTGTTCGTCCTTCTCCTGTTGAGGCAGCGTCGCCATGGCTGAGACGACCGCGTCCCGTGCGACCGGGCCGCTCCCCGCACCGCCCGAACGCTCCTCCGGGGCCCTTCCCACCCGGCGCGCCCGCCGCCGCTACCGGACCGTCGTCGCGGTGCTCTGCGTGCTCGCCGCCGGTTTCGGCTTCGGCCTGCTCGCCTGGGACAACCCGATGCCCGTGGGCTCGGACGGGTTCTGGCGCATCGCGCAGATGCGCGGGACGGACCTGGTGGTCATGGCCGTGGTCGCGATCTGCCAGGCCGTGGCCACGGTGGCCTTCCAGACCGTGACCGGCAACCGCATCATCACCCCGTCGATCATGGGGTTCGAGGCGCTCTACGTCGCGGTCCAGACCACGGCGGTGTACTTCCTGGGCGTGGCCGGGGTCGTGGCGGTCCAGGGCCTCCCGCAGTTCGCGCTCCAGCTCGTGCTCATGGTGGGCTTCGCGATGCTGCTGTACGGGTGGCTGCTGTCGGGCCGGTACGCGAACCTCCAGGTGATGCTGCTGATCGGCATCGTCATCGGCGGCGGCCTGGCCTCGGTCTCCACGTTCATGCAGCGCCTGCTCACGCCGAGCGAGTTCGACGTGCTCGCCGCCCGGCTGTTCGGCAACGTCTCCAACGCCGACGCGTCCTACCTGCCGCTCGCGGTCCCGCTGTGCCTGGGCGCGGCGGTCCTGCTGTGGGCGGGTTCGCGGCGGCTCGACGTGGTCGCGCTGGGGCGTGACGCGAGCACGGGCCTGGGGCTGGACCACCGCCGCGAGACCATGCGCGTGCTCTTCCTGGTCTCGGTCCTCATGGCGGTCTCCACCGCGCTGGTGGGGCCGATGACGTTCCTGGGGTTCCTGGTCGCGACCCTGGCCTACCAGTTCACCGGCACCCACGCCCACCGGTACGTCTTCCCGGTGGCGGTGCTGACGTGCTTCGTCGTGCTCAGCGGCGCGTACTTCGTCATGCGCCACGTCTTCTACGCCAACGGCGTGGTCTCGATCATCATCGAGCTCGTCGGCGGTCTGGTGTTCCTGTTCGTCATCCTCAGAAAGGGCCGGCTGTGATCACGCTCAGCGGTGTGCGCAAGGAGTACAGCGGCGAGGTCGCGATCGGCCCCGTGGACCTGCGGATCCCCCGGGGCGGTGTGACCGCGCTGGTGGGTCCGAACGGGGCCGGCAAGTCGACGCTGCTGACGATGACGGGCCGCCTGCTGGGCCTGGACGCCGGGGTGATCGAGATCGCGGGCCACGACGTGGCCCGGACCGCGTCCGAGGACCTGGCCAAGGTCGTCTCGGTCCTGCGGCAGGAGAACCACTTCGTCACCCGGCTGACGGTGCGCCAGCTCGTGGCCTTCGGGCGCTTCCCCCACTCCCGGGGGCGGCTGACGGCGGCCGACGAGGAGGTCGTCAGCCGGGCGATCGACTTCCTGGACCTGGGCGGGTTGGAGAACCGCTATCTGGACCAGCTCTCGGGCGGGCAGCGCCAGCGCGCCTATGTGGCGATGGTGCTCTCGCAGGAGACCGAGTACGTGCTGCTCGACGAGCCGCTCAACAACCTCGACATGCGCCACTCGGCGCAGATGATGCGGCACCTGCGCCGTGTGGCGGAGGAGCTGGAGCGCACGGTCGTGGTCGTGCTCCACGACATCAACTTCGCGGGCCACTACGCCGACCGGATCTGCGCGGTCAAGGACGGCGCGGTCGTGGAGTTCGGCACCCCGGAGGAGATCATGACCGACGAGGTGCTGACACGGGTGTTCGAGACGCCGGTGACCGTCGTGGACGGGCCGCGCGGGCCGCTCGCCGTGTACTACTGAGCGCCGTCCCCTCTCGCGGGAGCGGTCTCTCGGGGCGCCCCTCCACCCGGTCGGGTGGAGGGGCGCCCGTGTGCGGGGCGTGGGCCCCGCGTCGGCCGCGGGTGGGCTGCGTGTGGGCGGGGAGGCTCCGGCGGCCGGGCGGGTGCAGGGGCCGTGCCGCGCGGTGGCCGGTCACGTCCGGTCCTCTCCCCCGGGCGCCGCGGGGCCGGCGTCGACGTGCAGGATCGCGTCGGCCGCCTCCACGAGCGCCCGGTCGAGGGGGAAGTAGCCCCTCTCGGGCCGGGCGTCGGTGCGCGTGCGCCCGGAGGCGATCTCGGCCGCCCCGGTCAGGCCCCAACCGGTGGCGCGGCTCTGGAGGAGGCCCTCGTAGGTGTCCGGTTCGGGCTCCGCGAGCCCGAGGGCCCCGCTGCGGCCCAGGCTGCCGATGACGACGGTGTACCGCCGACCCAGCAGGGTGCCGACGACGGAGCCCGCGGAGTGCCAGCCGAGGTCCATGCCCGCCATGCTCATCGAGCTCGGGTTGCGCTGCAGGTGGCTGTTGTGCGCGAAGGCGAGCGTGGGGCCGCGTTCGGCCTCGATGCCGCGGATCTCCAGGAGGTTCTGGGCCATGAGCGCGTCCCTGGTGGCCAGGAGGCCGGAGATGCGTGCGCTCTCCTCGACGCGCCGGGCCGCCTGCCCGTGGTAGCGCAGCAGGCCGAGGCCGGCGGCGAGGTGGGTGCGGGCCCGGAACCAGTCGGCGCGGGAGGTCGCCGCGACCAGTTCCGGTGCGCGTGCGTGGAGCGAGGTGAGCATGTCGTCGGCGATCACGCGCAGCCGCTCGGCACCGGGGCCTGCGCCGACCGAGGCCGCCGGGTCCAGGATCGCCTCCTGGCGGCTCCACCGCTCGTCGTCGCCGAGCAGGCCCGCGAGGTCCGGGGCGGTCCCGAGGTAGTCGCACACGTGTTCCAGGTGGAGCCGGGGGCTGGGTGCGCTGGTGTTCTCGGCCGGGATGTCGAAGCCGTGGAAGGCCAGCCGCTCCTCGGCGGGGCGGTCCTCGTTGTACGCGCGCATCCAGGCGACCAGCCGCCGGTTGACCTCCAGGGCCCCGAAGCCGTGCGAGAAGCCCTCGTCCATCGCCGTGTCGAGGGTTCCCCGCCCGTGCCGGACGAAGTCGTCCACCGCCAGCGCGGCCACCCGGTCGGTCTCCAGGGCGATGGACCGGTAGCCCAGCTCGGCGAGCGAGGCGAAGACGTCGTTGCGGACGTGCCCGAAGACCGGTTCCTGTGTGGGGTGGACCGGTTCGCCGAGGGCCAGCAGCTCGCACGGCGTGGTCGCGAAGTCTCGAATGTCTTGGCTCATACCCCTCAACCGTATCCTTGAAAGAACGGTTGAGGGTTGTCGTCCTTTTGTCGGGGGACAGGACCCAGAAGCCTCCAACGGGGGGAAACCCGCCCCCTGCCGCCGCCCCGCCCTCGGCCGCGGGGCGGCGCGGGCGCGGTCCGCGCGACGGGGGCGGGACGCCCGGTGGCCGGTCGACGGGCCGCGCCGTCACTCCCCCTGGGCGGCGGAGTCCAGCAGCCAGTTGTACCGCAGGCGCAGCGCGCGCTCCGTGCTCGCCGCGGAGGCGCCGAGGGTGAGCGCGATGTTGAGCCAGAGCGGCAGCTGGACGGGCGAGGTGAAGGTTCCGAAGCGCTCGGTCACGGGCGGCACCTGGAAGGCCGCCTCGATGAGCTGCGGGACGAGGAGGAGCGCGGGGACGAGGAGCAGGACCAGTGAGCAGAGGCCGATCCCGCGGCTCAGCACGGGGTGCTCGCGGTCCAGTCGCGCACGCCGCCCCTCGGCCGAGCGCCGGTCCGGGACGAGCTGGTGTTCGGCTCCCCCGTCGGTGACGTAGTGGCAGCGCTTGAGGCCGAAGGGTGTCAGCGCCACCTCGATCGTGCCGCCCCGGACGGGGAAGGCGGCGGGGAGCCTGGACTCGGCGTGGTGCCTGCCGTCGAGGTACAGGTGGGCCCTGCCCTTGCCGTCCTCGGAGAAGAACCGCTGTGCGTAGCGGACCTCGACGGCGTAGTCCGTCCGCCCGCCGTCGCCGCTGCGCAGCGGGAGGTGGAACAGGACACGGGAGAGCGGCTGCCACCAGCGGAAGGGCTTCAGCGGCTTCCCGTTCCCGGGTTCTACACGTCGTGCGGCTCGGCGCCGCTGCCACTCCTTGAGCATCTCGGGCTCCCTGTCGTCGTGTGGGAACGCCTCGGCGGCCTCGGGGCCGCCCCGGCGGGAGGACGGGTGTCTTGGCGGTGGACGGTCCCCGCGCGCCCTGTCTCGCGGGGCGGGCGGTTCCGGTGGTGGCGGTCGCGCGGCCCTGGGCGAGCGGGGGCGGGCGCGGCCGGGACTGTCGCCCCACCCGCCCCCACGGGGGCCGCGGTCACCCCTGTTCCTTCTGTGCGCTCCGGCCGGCCGGCGGGAGCGGCGCCGGGGCCCGTCGGGTCACGGGCCCCGGGGCGCTCAGGCGGGACAGGAGGTGTCCTGCTCCGGCAGGTCGCCCCCGACCAGGAAGGCCGTGGTCACGTCCTGCGCGCACGCGTTGTCGCCGTTGACGTAGACGCCGTGCCCGCTGCCGTCGACGCTCACCAGCCGGGAGCGCTGGCCGAACTTCTCGTCGAGCAGCACCCCGCCCAGGTGCGGTGTGACCGGGTCGCGCCGGTTCTGCACGATCAGGACGTTGCCCGGTCCCTCGTCGAGGACCTCCACCGGCGGCTCGGACGGTCCGGAGGACCAGGAGGCGCAGGGCATGGCGTTGGCGGAGGCGGCGCCGAACAGCGGGTACCTCTCGCGGTCCTCGGCGACGCTGCGCCGGTAGGTGTCGACGTCCTCGGGCCATTCGACGTCGTTGCAGGTGACGGCGAGGAACACCGACCAGGTGTTGTCGTACGGCGACAGCCCGGCGTCCGTCGCGGGCCGGGCGCCGGGGGCCGCCTCGCCGGTGTCCGGGGTCCCGTCCGGCAGCTCCCCGGCCGCCGCCGGGTCGGAGGCGAGCAGTTCCTGCCAGGCCTGCGCCGTCACGGGGTAGGACAGCTCGCTGTAGAGCCCCACGAAGGTGGACAGCCGGAAGAGGCCGCCGTCGACGGGGCCGCCGGCCGTGTCCGCCGGGGCCTCGTCCAGTCGCTCGGCGAGCGCGAAGTAGGTCTGACGCACCTCCTCCTCCGACTCTCCCAGGCCGTACTCGTCGTGGCGTTCGGCGGCCCATCGCGCGAAGTCCGGGAAGGTCTCCTCGGCGCCCAGGCCGTACCTGCGCATCCCCTCGTGGTCGAGGTGGGTGTCGCCGATGTTGCTGTCGAGCACGATCCGGTCGGAGCGCTCGGGGAACATCGAGGCGTAGGCGGCGCCCAGCGCCGTGCCGTAGGAGGCCCCGTAGAAGCTGGTCTTCGACTCTCCCAGCGCCTCCCGGATCAGGTCCAGGTCGCGTGCCATGTTGGCCGTCGACACGTGGCGCAGCCTGCCGTCGCGGTCGTTGTCGGCGCACTGGGCGGCGACCGCCTCGGCGGCAGCGGCCTGTTCGACGACCGCCGCGTCGTCGACCGCGTAGGGCGGGATGGCGCCCCGGTAGTCCTGCTCGTCGGTGAAACCGCAGCTGATCGGCGCCGAGTACCCAACTCCGCGGGTGTCCATGCCGATGAGGTCGTAGCTGTCCGAGACCTCGGCGGGCAGGCCCCGGGAGACCAGGTCCGCCGGCATCGTCAGCCCGGAGCCGCCCGGGCCGCCCGGGTTGAACATCAGCACGCCGCGCCGCTCGTCCGGGTTCTGGCTCGCCAGCCGGGACACCATGATCTCGATCTGCGCGCCCCCGGGGTCGGAGTGGTCCAGGGGCACGGGCACCAGGCCGCACTCGATCCCGGGCGCCTCGGCCGCCACCTCCTCGGGGCAGGCGCCCCACTCCACCCGCCCCGCGGGCTCCGCGCCCTGCTCGTCGGCCGCGGCCGGTACCGCGACCAGCGGTCCGGCGAGGCCGATCACCGCCGCCACGGCCCAGTTCCGTCCTGCTCCACGCCTTCGTCCCATGTCCGTCCTCACCTGTGTCGGTCCCGAGGCCGCCGTCGGCCCGCGACCCCGTTCCCCGGCTCCCGGGACGGCCGCCGTCGCTGCTCCCCGCCCGGGGCGGGGAGCAGCGACGGCAGGGCCTGGCGGGAAGGGGGAACGGTGGTCGTCGGGGTCCATGCCTCGAACCTAGGCCGGAGCCGAGCCGTGACGGAGTGTCACGGGTCATGGGTTTCCCGCACGATCCGCACGGGTCCGGCATGACAGATGTCATGCGTCGACGGGGACCGGGAAAGGGCCCGGCGCGGGGAGCTGGGACGACGCGGTTCTCGCGCCCGGGCCGGGCGGGCCGGCGCCGTCGCGGTGCCGGAGGCGCGGGAACGTGCCGGGCGCCCGGGGCGGACCCGGTCCGCGGCGGGCGCCCGGGGCAGCGGGTCAGTGCGTCAGTCGGCGCACGGTCTGCGGGTGGATGACGACGCGGAGGTGGTCGTCGGCGAGCATCCCCGCGAGCTCCTCGGCGCGTGCCGGGTCCTCGAGGTCCCAGTAGCGGGCGGCCAGGCGGGCGGCCAGGTCGCGCGCCCCGTCGGCCTCCAGCGTGGCACGGCCGACGACGGACACCCAGCGCTCGCGCTCGCCCACCGGGGCCGCGACGACGATCGAGGCGCGGGGGTCGCGGCGCAGGCGCCGCACCTTGAGCGCGTCCGGCTCCGTGAAGAGCTGGAGGGTCCCCTCGTCCGTGGCCTCGAACCACACGGGCCGGGGCTGGGGCGGCTCAGCTCCCCCGGCCACGGACAGGAACCCGTGCAGGGGTCGCCGGAGGAACTCCAGGTCCTCGGCGGTCAGCAGGTCGGTGGCGGTGCTCATCGCTTTCCTCTCCGAACACGGTGGTGACGGTGGGCGGTCCGCGCCGTCCGTTCGCGCGTGCGGCGAACGGGCGGTGCGGAGCACGGGGTCGGCGGCGGCCGGGGGCCGCCCCTGCGCGCGGGGCTCCCGCCCGCCGAGGCGCAGGGGGTCCCGGGCGGCCGCCGCGGGGGTCACGGCCGCCAGGCTCCCGCCGCGGCGACCCGTACGACGTAGTCCTCGAAGGTGCGGGGCCCGCGTCCCAGCACGGCGGCGACGTCGTCCGTCGTCGCGGCGATCACCCCGCGCTCCATCAGCACGAACATCTCGGCGACGTGGTGGGCGTCGTCCTCGCCCCAGCCCTCCCGGACCAGCGCCGCGGTGTACTCGGCCGGGGAGACCTGCTTGTAGGCGATGGTCTGCCCGGACGCGCGGGAGATCAGCTCGACGGCCTCGGCGAAGGTGAGCGCGCGCGGCCCTGTCAGCTCGTAGGTCCGCCCGGCGTGCTCTCCGGGTCCGGCCAGCACCGCGGCCGCCACGTCGGCGACGTCCTCCAGGTCGATGAACGGTTCGGGGACCGCTCCGGCGGGGAGCACCAGCTCTCCGGCGACCAGCGGGGCGTGGAAGAGGTCCTCGTCGAAGTTCTGGGCGAAGTTGGACGGCCGCAGGACGGTCCACTCCAGTGCCGAGCCGCGCACGGCGTCCTCGGCCGAGCGCATGTCCAGCCCGAAATCGGAGTCGCCCCAGGTGTCGGCGCCGCGCCCGGAGAGCAGTACCAGGTGCCGCACGCCCGCGGCCCCGGCCCGCTCCACGAACTCGTGCACCGGTCCGGGCACGGTCGGGGCCACCACGTAGGCGGCGGTGACGCCCCGCAGGGCCGCGTCCCAGCCGCCGGGGTCGGACCAGTCGAAGGGGGTGGGGCTGGTGCGGGAGGCGGCGCGCACCTGGAGGCCGCGCAGCCGCAAGCGGGCGGCGACCCGTCGGCCGGTCTTGCCGGTGGCGCCGAGGACGAGGGTGGTGTCGTTGTTCATGACAGCGATTCAACGGCATCCGTCCGGACGATTCCATGGGCGAGACACCGGAAGCCCTTTGCGATCGTCTAATCTCGTGGGCATGGACGCGTTCGGTGACCTCTTCCGGGGGATGCGGGCCCAGGGCTCGCTGTTCGGCAGCTCCACGTTGACCCCGCCGTGGGCTCTGCGCTTCGTGGACGGGGCGCCGCTGACGCTGTGCACCGTCCTGGGCGGGGGCGGCTGGATCGTGCCGGAGGGGCTCACGCCCGAGCCGCTGCGCGCCGGGGAGACGGTCATCGTGCGGGGTCCCGCGCCCTTCTCCTTCGTGGACGAGCCCGGCACCCGGGCCGAGGCGGTGGACTGCGGCGAGTACTGCGCGACGCCCGAGCAGGGCGGGACCCGGCACCGGGTCGGCTGGAGCGACAGCTGCGGCGTCCCGGGCGAGGGCGCGACGACGCTGGTGGTGGGCGCCTACGCGGCGAGCGGCGAGGTCAGCCGCAGGCTGCTGGAGGCGCTGCCCGTGGTGCTGCGCGTGGCCTCCGGCGGCGGGGCCGATCCCGTCATGGAGCACCTGGCGGCCGAGGTCGCCGCCGACACCCCGGGCCAGCAGGTGGTCCTGGACCGCCTGCTGGACTGGTTGCTGGTCTGCTCGGTGCGCGACTACTTCGACCGTCCCGGCGGCGAGCCGCCGGCCTGGTACGCCGCCCAGCGCGATCCGGTGGTCGGCGCCGCACTGCGCCTGCTGCACGCGGAACCGGCGGCGCCCTGGACGGTCGCCTCCCTGGCCGTGCGGGCCGGGGTGTCGCGTTCGACCCTGGCCAAGCGGTTCGCGGACCTGGTCGGCGAACCGCCGCTGACCTACCTCGCCCGCTGGCGCATGACGCTCGCGGCGGACCTGCTGGTCGAGCGGGAGTCGGCGACCGTCGCCGAGGTCGCCCGCGCCGTGGGCTACTCCGACGCGTTCGCCTTCAGCGCGGCGTTCAAGCGGATCCGGGGCGTCAGCCCGAGCGGTTTCCGGCGCGCGGACGCACTCGTCCCCGGGCAGTCGGCCGGTCCGCGCATCCGGCCTTCGGGCGCCGTTCCCGCGCCCCTCACCGCCGTGGGCGGGCGGTCCTAGCCCGGCGGGGCCGGAGCCGGGGACGGTGACCTCCGGGGCGCGCCCCGGAGCCCGCTCCGTCCGGTTTCGCGGCCTTCGGGCCGACCGGGCGGGCCGTGGGCCGTCCGACCGGTTCGGGCCGCCGAGGGCTCCCGCCGGGGACCGGTGGGGCGGCACGGCGTCGGCGCGGCGTCGGCGGAGCGCCCCCGCCCGGTGGTTCAGCCGGGTCGGACCACGCGGCCGAGCAGGGCCATGAGCTGCCTCAGCTCGCTGTCGGACAGCGCCGCCAGCGGGGTCTTCTCCAGCGTCGCCCGGACCAGTTCGTCGCGGACCGCGCGGCCCTTGTCGGTCAGGACCAGGACCCGGGAGCGGCGGTCGTCGGGGTCCACGGCGCGCTCGACCAGGCCCCTGTCGGCGAGCTGGTTGGTGATGAAGGTCAGGTTCGGGGCGTTGCAGTACAGGCGCTCGGCCATGACCTTCATCGAGGGCGGCGGCTCGTCCGGGTCGACGGCCCACAGCGCCTGGAAGGTCGCCGGCGTCAGCTGGTGACCGGCCAGCGCCTGCCCGATCAGGTCGTTGGTCCGCATCCAGATGTCGTGGGTCGCGGCGACCACCGCGGTGAGTTCGGGTGTGGTCATGCCGCCATTCTACAAACGCTTCGAGCATCGAAGGATCATGCTAGCTTGGTACTTCGAGACTCGAAACAAAGGGGGACCTGTGAAAGACGACTACCGCGGTACCACCGCGCTCGTCACGGGCGCGTCCAAGGGGCTGGGGCGGGCCTACGCCCTGGAACTGGCACGCCGGGGGGCGCGGGTGATCCTGCTGGCCCGCTCGGAGGGGGACCTTCAGGAGCTCGCCGCGCAGATCCGGGAACGGCACGGCGGACAAGGGGCCGGGGCGCCGGGCGCCGGGGCGGCCGAGGTGGTCACCGGCGACCTCGCCGCCCCGGACGGCCCGGAGCGGATCCTGCGGGAGCTGCGCGAGCGCGGCCTGACCGTCGACCTGCTGCTCAACAATGCCGGCATGGGCAGCGTGGGCCCGTTCCTGACCCGCCCCCTCGGGCCGCAACTGGCCTCCGTCGGGCTCAATGTCAGCGGCCTGCTCGCGCTGACCCACACGATCGGTGCGGAGATGGTCGCCCGCGGCTCCGGCGGCATCGTCAACGTCTCCTCCACCGCGGCCTTCCAGCCCATGCCGTACCAGGCCAGCTACGGCGCGACCAAGGCCTTCGTGCTCTCCTTCACCGAGGCGCTGGCCGAGGAGCTGCGCGGCACCGGCGTCCACGTCATGGCGGCGCACCCCGGCGCGATCGCGACCGGCTTCTTCGACGGCACCTCGGCCACGATCGGCCCCCAGGCCGACACGGCGGCCACCGTCGCGGCCCACACCCTGGACGACTACGCCCGGCGGCGCGCGGTGTCCTACCCGGGCCGGACCGTGAACCGGGTCATGACCTGGCCCGCGCGCCTGCTGCCGCGCGCCGTCGTCGCGCGGGTGGCCGGCGGGTTCAACCGGCGGCTGCGCCTGCACGAGGTCGTCGACGCCGCCTGATGGGATCTGCCGGGTCGGTGAATCTTGGCGCCGTAGCCGCCGGCAGGTGAGCACTTCCGTCGCCGGAACCGTTGAGTTCTGGGGTCGGACCGTGCCCCTGCCGGTCGGTCGGGAGGCCGGACCGCTGATGGGGTGGCGTGCCCGCCCCTCCTCAGGGCGCGCTCTGCCCGGATCCGCCCGGCCGGTCCAGGCGGGCCAGCACGTGGGCGTCGAGGAAGCCCCGCTCGGAGGCCGGGTCGTGGACCAGCCGTGCGAACGGGACGAGCCCGGCCCCGGCCATCAGCGCGGCGAACCGGTCCACCGGCCAGCTGTAGGCGGGCGCCACCTTGTGGTCGAAGCGGACCGGCTCCGGTCCGTCGGTGGCGAAGAACGAGGCCAGGAGCAGGCCCTGCGGCGCCAGGACGCGTGCCTGCTCGGCGAGCAGCGCGGGCAGTTCCCCGGGCGGGGTGTGGATCATCGAGTAGTGGGCCAGCACGCCGCCGAGCGCGCCGTCCCCGACCGGCAGGGCCTCCATGCGCGCCTCGTCGAACCGCAGCTCCGGATGGGCCCGCCGGGCGTGGTCGACCATGGCCGGGGAGAGGTCGAGCCCGAAGGCGTCCAGCCCCCGTTCGTGCAGCATGGCCGTCAGGTGCCCGGGCCCGCACCCGACGTCGGCCGCGCGCGGGTTGCCCGTCCCGCGCACCAGCTCGGCGAAGGTGCCGATCATGTTCCGCGCGAACGGCTGCGTCTCCAACCGGTCGGCGAACATCGACGCGTACAGCTCGACGACCCCGTCGTAGGCCGCCCTGGTCCGCTCCTGGTGCTCCGTCACGGGAGGGAAGCTAGCACCCGCGCACGTGCGCCGCCTCCCCGGCCCCACCCTTCGGGACCGGCCGCCCGGCCGTCGCAGGGCCCACGCCCCACCGGCGACGCCTCCGGTCGGCTCACCGGCTCCGGTCCGGGAGCGCCTCGTCCCGATGCCGCGCGAGGAAGGCGTCCGTCTCCCCCGCTGTGGGACCCGTGGCCGGTCCGCGGCGGGTGACGGAGAGCGCGGCGGCCGCGTTGGCCCTGCGGGCGGCCTCCACGGCGGCCAGGCCGCCGGCCACCGCGGCGGTGAACACGCCCACGTGCGCGTCGCCCGCCCCGTTGGTGTCCACGGCGCGCACGGGAAAACCGGGCACACGCAGGGGTGCGTTCCCGGCCCCGGCCACCGCGCAGCCCTTCGCGGCGTCGCGCACGACCACCGTGCCGCCGGGGCGGATCCGGGACAGGAGGAGCGCGGCGGCCTCCTCGGGGACGCTGCTCCCGGTCACGGTCGCGGCCTCGGCGGCGCTGAGGCTGAGCAGGTCGACGCGGGCCAGGGCCCGGTCCAGGGTCCGCCGGGGAAGGTCGCCCACGACCGGCGCCGGGTCCAGGACCAGGCGCACCCCCTCGGGGAGGTCGCCGATCCAGGTGAGGAGGTCGTCGGCGCGCGGTCCGGGCAGCAGCGAGTACCCCACGGTGTAGACGGAGTCCCCCGGCCGGGGCCGCAGGGTGCGCAGCTCGGCCAGGGACACCTCCGTCTCGGCGCCCAACCGGGTGATGAAGGTGCGTTCGGCGTCGCCGTCCACCAGGGCCACGCAGAAGCCGGTGTCCGCGTCGGGGAAGGGGGCGTGTGCCACCGCGACCCCCTCCGAGCGCAGCGCGGCACGGACCAGGTCCCCGTGGGGCCCGGTCCCGTGCGACCCCGCGTAGACCACCTCCATGCCCGCGCGCGCCGCGGCGGCGATGACGTTGAAGCCGCCTCCGGCCACGGTCCGCGCTGAGGAGGCGAACACTCCCCCGCCGGCCCGGGGGAGGGCGTCGACCTCCATCACGACGTCGACGATCACCGGTCCCACGTGCAGCAGACGTCCGGTCACGGCAGGGCTCCCCTCGACTGCGCCGACCGTTGTGCCGGCCCCGCGATCATCCCGCGGCGGCCGGGGGCGGGTCCCACCGGGGGCGCCGGGCCGGACGGTGGCGCGCGGGACCGTCCCCGGCGCCCGGACGTGCGGCGCCGGGGTCGGCGGGGGCCGACCGGCGGGGGTGCGGGGGGAGCCCCCTGGCGGGAACCGCGGCCGCTCCCCCGCCCCGCCGCCCGGTGCGAGGCGTCCCCGGGGGGACGCATAGGAAGTCGGGGTTCTGACACGAACACCCCGGACCCGCTCCGACCTGCACTGTCATCGCCCCCGACCCCGTTCGTCCGTGGAACGAACACCCCGACGGACCGCCCACACGCGGTCCCGGCCCCGCTGCCTGTCGAATCGGGGAGAAGAATTTCCGGTTTCCGGCCCTCGCGCGCGGCCGGGCGGGGAATCCCGTTCCTACCGGTCGCGGCGACCGGCAGGCCGCGCCGGAGGAAGTACGCGGGCCCCGCTCCGAGGCCCCCTTCCCACGAGCGCAGGAGGCGATCCGATGAACGCTCCCCCACCACCGGTCGACGGGACCGCCGGGCACGGATCGTCGCGCAAGGGGCTGTCGTCGGTCCCGCCCCGCATGTGGGTGGCGCTGGTCCTGCTCGTCGTCACCGTCCTCTTCGTGGCACAGAACCGGGACACGGCGCAGATCCAGTTCCTGGTCGTCTCCCTGACGGCGCCGCTGTGGGCCGCTCTGGCCGTGTCGGTCGCCGCCGGCGTGGTCATCGGACTGCTCGTCCGACCGTCACGGCGGCGCAGGCGCGGGGCCTCGGGGTAGGGCCGCCCTCCGCCCGGGCCCCGGCTCCCTGGACCGCGCCGGGTCGCGCCCCGCCTGCCGCCGGGTCCCGGGGCGCTCCCGGGGGCGGTGATCAGGGGGCGTCCGACGGGGCGGACCCGACAGGCCGGCGCCCCATCGGGGTCCGGGGAGCGCGGAGTGCTCAGGCGCCCGGCTCCCCCTCAGGCCCGTGCCCTCAGCAGCGGCAGGGGGCAGTGCTCCCCCGCGACACGGCAGAGGACGGCCAGGAGCGCGAGCACGGCGGCTCCGGCCGCCACGGCGGGGCCGAACGGCGCGGGGAGCTCCTGGGCGAGGACGAGGACGCCCACGGCCAGGACGAAGGCGCCGAACCCCTTGCGCAGCGCGCCCTCGGGCACCCGGGAGGCCAGTGGCGCGCCGAGGAGCGATCCCGCGACGGCGGCGACGGTGACCACGGCGACCGGCGTCCAGTCCGGGCTCACCGTCGTCAGGTACCCGGCGAGTCCGGCGAAGGACTTCATGGCGATCACGAGCAGGGAGGTCCCCACGGCGGCGGGCATCGCGAGGCCGCCGAGCAGCGCCAGTGCGGGCACCACGAGGAAGCCGCCGCCCGCGCCGACCAGACCGGTGACGGCGCCCACGGCCAGGCCGTCGAGGACGATCCGCCTGAGGGGCAGGCCGTCGCGCCGCCGCTCGCCGTCCCCGGCGGAGGTCTTCCCCCTGCCGAGGAGCATGGCCGCCGCGGTGGCGACCATCATGAGGGCGAAGGCGGTCATCAGCAGGGCCCCTGGGACGTGTCCGCCCACGAGGCCGCCGGCGAAGGCGCCCGCCATGCCGGACGCCCCGAAGACCAGGCCGGTGCGCCACCGGACGTTGCCCCTGCGCGCGTGGGTGGCCGCCCCGACCAGCGACGTCACGCCGACGACGAACAGGGAGGCGGCCACGGCGCCCTTGGGGTCCATGCCCGCGACGTAGCTCAGCAGCGGGACCATCAGGATGGAGCCGCCGCCTCCGAGCAGTCCGAGCGCGAGCCCCACCACCAGGGCGGGGCCCACGACGAGGATCAGTGGGAACTCCATGCTTCGTCACTCTCCGTGGCGTGGTTCTGCGGGCGCGGCCGCGTGGGCGGTGCGCCCCCGGTCGGTCCGGGGGGGCGGGGTGGTCGGGTCGGGGGGGCGGGGTGGTCGGGTCGGTCGGGTGCGCCGCCCCGTCCGGGCGGGCGCCGGGGCGGGGCCGTCGCCGGGCGCCGGCGGGCCCCGCCCCTGTCGTCGGGCCGGGTCGGCGGCCGCTCAGGGCCGGGCGTCCCGTTCCTGCTTCCAGGCGGTCCAGCCCGTGTAGCTGCCGTCGAGTTCGACGACGTCGTAGCCGGCGCGGCGCAGGGCGCTGGCCGCGACGGAGTTGCGCGCGCCCGCCTGGCAGTAGGTCACGACGGGGCCGTCGTCGGGCAGCTCGTCGAGGTGCCACAGGACCCGGCCCGCGCTGATCTGGGTGGAGCCGGGGATGTGTCCCGCGGCGTGTTCGGCCCTGTTGCGCACGTCCAGGACGAGTGCGGCCCCGTAGTCCTCCAGGTGCGCGGGGGCGATGACGGCCGGAACGGTCGTCGGCAGGCCCTCGAGCCCGGTGGTGTAGCCGGCGACGCGGTCGATGCCGACCCTCAGCAGGTGGTCGCGCACCTCCCCGGCGGTGCCGCCGTCGGGCGCGAGGAGCACCAGGGGGCGGGTCTCGGTCTCCGGGTCGTGGGCCCAGGCGCCGAAACTCGCGGCCTTGGCCGGGCCGGGGACGTTCAGCGCCCCGGCCACGGTGCCGCGGTGCACCTCGGTGTGGGGCCGGGTGTCGACGAACACGATCCGGTCCTCCTCCAGGGCTCTGCCGATCGCGGCGTTCGCGAGTTCGGGCAGCGGGGCCGGGGGGCCCAGGATCTCGGGCCCCTCCCTGTTCTGGCGCTTCATCCGGGCGAAGTACGCGTGGGCGTCGGGCTGTCCGTCGAGGAGTTCGTCGACGAAGCCCTTCTCGTCGCCGTCGCGCAGGTAGGGCCCCCACCAGGCGTTGAGGCGCTCGTATCCGACCGTGGTGGCCGGGAGCGCTCCGAGTGCCTTGCCGCACGCGCTGCCGGCCCCGTGCCCGGGGAGGACCTGGACGTGGTCGGGCAGGGCCAGGAAGGTGTCGCGCAGGCCGGCGAACAGGTGGCGCGCGCCCTCGAAGCGTGTGTCCTCTCCCCCGGCGGCCTCGTCGAGCAGGTCGGGGCGGCCGATGTCGCCGGCGAAGACGAAGTCGCCGGAGAGCAGGTAGCCCGGCCGGTCGCTGAAGGCCCCGTCGGTGATCAGGAAGGACAGGTGTTCGGGGGTGTGCCCGGGGGTGTGCCGGGCCCGCACGGTGATGTTGCCGACGGTGACGGTGTCGCCGTCCATGAGCCGTTCGGCGTCGAAGCCGTACTGCCAGTCCTCGCCGCCCTCGCCGGAGACGTACGCGGTGGCGCCCGTCGCCGCGGCGAGTTCGCGTGTGCCGGAGAGGTAGTCGGCGTGGATGTGGGTCTCGGTCACGGCCACGATCCGCATGCCGTGCCTGCGTGCCAGGTCGAGGTACTCGCCGATGTCGCGGCGGGGGTCGACCACGACGGCCTCTCCCCGGGCCTGGCAGCCGATGAGGTAGCTCGCCTGGGCGAGGTCGTCGTCGTAGACGCGTTCCAGCAGCATGTCTCTCCTTGTGGGTGGTTGTCCGCCGCTCCTGTGGATACTCCGGGGGGTATCCACAGGAGCGGGTGCGGCGATGGTTGCGGGCCGGTCCCGGCCCCGGGGTTCGTGTCGGCGCCGTGCGGGCCCGGCGGTCGGCGCCGCTCCCGGGCCGTGGCCGGGGCGGGCCCGTGCGGCGGTCCGGGCCGCTTCCGGCGGGTCCGGCGGCGGCGCCCGGGTCACCGGCGGGCGGCGATCCGTCCGAGGGAGTCCTCGATGTCGACGTGGCCGCGGGGCCGGTTGTAGGGCAGGCGGGCCAGGGCCGTGCCCATCATGCAGGTGTCGGTGACCGCGGCGAAGGCCAGGCCGGCGCCGATGAGCCCGGCGAGCGCCACCGCGGGCGGCCACAGGAGGGAGGCCAGCACGGAGACGAGCACGAGACCCCCGGCGACCAGGCGGACCTGGCGCTCCAGCGCCCACCGCTCCCGCCCCCGCACGACGGGGGCTCCCTGGGCCTCCCAGGCGTTCATGCCGCCGCTCATCACCGCCGTGTCCCGCAGGCCCGCCTCCGCCAGCCTGTCCTGGCACCGGCGGGCCCTGGCCCCGGACTGGCAGACCAGGACGAGGCCGCGCCCGGCCTCGGCTGCGATGCGCGCCAGGTGGTCGTCCACCCGCTGCAGGGGCAGGTTGACCGCTCCGGGGATGTGGGAGCTCTCGTACTCGGCCGCGGTGCGCACGTCCACCAGCAGGGTGTCGGGGTCGGTCTCGACCAGGCTGCGCACGGCGTGCACGTCGATGCTGTTGCCGCTCATGTGTCTCCGTGGGTTCTCGGACGGCCCGGGCGGGCCGTCGGTGGTTCGTGGGCGCCGCGTGGGCGCCCTGTGGGCGACCGCCCGCCCCTCCATACCCCGGGGAGTATCGAGAGAGCGGACCGGCCCCTCGGGCGCGGCGAAAGGAGGAGGGCCCTGTGCCGCACGGTTCGGCCGCCCGGTCATACCGGGGGGAGTATCTGAACCGCACAGACCCGCCCCTGCCGAAGCGGGAGGACCCGGCTCCCGGCGCGGACGGCGCACGGGTGCGCGGACGGGCCCCGCGAAGTCCTAGGCCAGGGCGAGGAAGAGCTTCTCCAGCTCCTCCTCGGTGAGCTCGGGCTCCTCGCCGCGGTCACGGGCGGTGTTGCAGTGCCGCATGCCGCTGGCGACGATCTTGAACCCGGCCCGGTCCAGGGCCCGGGAGACGGCCGCCAGCTGCTGGAGGACCGCCGCGCAGTCCTCGCCCTCCTCGATCATCGAGATCACACCGGAGAGCTGCCCCTGGGCGCGCTTGAGCCTCGTGAGGGCGTCGCCGACCATTTCAGGCTTCATCTGCATCCTTTCGCCTTATGGCCGCCAGCATACCCCCGGGTGTATCCGTTCCGACAGTCGGAAGGGTCACACCACCCACCGGACGCCCTCACCCCGCCCCCATGGACCCGTCCCGCCCGGCAATGACTTATCTTCTATGCGAGATAGAAAACAGATCGGCGGCCAGCCTCCCCCGGAGCGGCCCCGGGAGAGGCGAGGACGCGGATGCTTGCGTGGACCCACCGGCACTGGGCGGTCGCCGCGGCCGCCACCCTGGGCGCGCTGGTGCTCCTGGGGGTGCCCACCGTACTGGTGCCCAACGGTTTCTTCACGAGGGAGATCGAGCCCACCTGGTGGTCCTACCCCGTCTGGGGCGCCGGCGCAGTGCTGTCCGGCCTGCTCGCCGCGACCTACGTCGGCGGGGGCGGGGAACGGGAGGGGAACACGCGGGGCGGCCTGGGCGGTGTCGTCCTGACCTGGCTGGCCATCGGCTGCCCGGTGTGCAACAAGCTCGTCCTGCTGGCGCTGGGCGCCTCGGGCACCCTGGCCTGGTTCGCGCCGCTGCAACCGGTGCTCGCCGCGGCCGGGCTCGTCCTCCTCGCCGTGGCCCTGCGGGCCCGGCTGCGCACCGCCGACTCCTGCCCGCTCCCTCGGCCCCAGGGCTGAGGCTCCGGCGGGCGCCCCCGTGTCCGGTGCCGCGGCCGCCTGCGTCCGCCGGGCCGCCGTCGACACGAGGGGCACGGTGCGGCGGATGCGCCGGTGCGCCTCAGCGGTAGCCGGCCAGGCCGTCGGCCAGTTCTTCCCCGTCGCCGTCGCGGACGGCGTAGAGGGCTTGCTGCAGGGCGAACGTGCCGCGGATCGCGGCGATGCGGGTGGCGAGCCCGTCGTCCGGCCGACCGCCCAGGGCGAGCACCCGCTCCAGGAGGCCGCGGCCGTGGCCGGCGCCGATGGCCGCGAGGTCCTCGGCCGGGTCGCCGAGTGCGACATCGTCCCAGTCGAGCACTCCGGAGAGGTGCGGCAGGCCGTGCTCCCACTCCCACAGGACGTTCTCCGAGCCGAGGTCACCGTGCACCACTGCCCGGTCGACGTGGGGAAGGCCGTCGAGCACGGCGAGTTCCCGTTCGGCCCGCAGGCGCCCGCTGTCGGACATGAGCGGGAACAGCTCCGCGCGTACGTCCGCCGCGAACCGCCGCCACCGGTCTTCCGGCGCCTGGGGCAGAACCGCTCGCACCGTCTCGTCGGCGCCGGCACGGGCCAGACCGGACAGCAGCGCGGCGTACTGCGCAGCCACGGCGCCGGCCACTCGGGCGTCGTCGAGCGCGTCGGGCTCCAGCGGTTCCCCGGGGATGCGGCCGAGCACCAGGAACGGCTCCTCGTCGGTGCCGTGGGCGCCGCCCCGGAGCAGCGGCTCGGGTGTGCGGAAGTCGAGGTCGAGGCCGGCGAGTGCGTGCAGTGCGGCCGCCCGCTCGGGCAGCCGGGCGGCCGCCGCCCGGGTGCGGGGCAGGCACACGACGCGGTCCGAGCCGATGACCACGGTGTGGAACTGCCCCTGGCGTACTGCGAGGCCGTCCGGTTCGTCGTCGGGCAGCAGACGGCTCAGCAGAGCGCGATGCGTCGTCCGGATGCTCATGGGAGGGACCTCTGGATCCTTCGGCGGGTCGGGGGCGATGTGCGCGAAGTGCTGTCGGGCCGCGCCGGCGAAGTACTCGCGTTCACTCATCCCGTTGACTCCGGTCATACTTCCGCTCTTTCGCGTGATCGCGGTCATGCCCCGAAGTCTGCCCGACCCCGGCCGTAAGGGCTCACGGGCACAGGGCTCCGTGACCCTTCGTGAGCCGGCCACAAGACCAGTACCTTCCGATCAACCAGTCCTCGGGAGCTCCGACCGAGGACTGCAGCGATGACCCGGACGACAATCCCGTGTGGAAGATGTGTCCGTTCCCGGCCGCCACCGCACCCCCTGCAACCGGACACCGGGGAGTGACCCACCGTGGCCGAAGCTCCTTCGCGGGCACGACGAAGCCCCCCGCGCACCACCTCTCGGTCGGGCGGAGGGCTTTCGTCGGCTGGTCTGTGACCCTGGCCGCCGTGCTGCCCCTCCTCGGCGCCGGACTTCTCCGGCTCCGCATCGGACGCCCCCGGCAACCTACCCGCGTCGGCGGCGCCCGGGCCGACGCGCCCGGAAGAGGTCGTTGCCCCTTCCCGGCCTGCCTTGTCCCGTCCCCCGGCCGCAAGCCGTGCGGGTGGAGTTCAGAACTGGGTGGGCACCAGCTTGATGTCGAACACCGACTTCTCCCCCAGGACCGACCCGTCGAACCTCATCTTCAGCCACTGATCTGCGAAGGAGAGGGAGACCTCGCCCTGGACGAGCCCGCCCACGCGGACAGTGAGCCCGTCGCGGAGGTTTCCCCTGAGGCCGGCCAGGTGAACGGTGGGGTGGAACGGCAGTGCGTAGCCCAGATCGGCGGAGACGCCCAGAGTGGAGAAGTCGATGATCACGTGCGCCTGCAGCGCGACCGCCTTCAGCGGCACCTGGATGTCGTAGCCGCTCTCCGAGGGCTGTGCGTCCGGGCCGTAGACCGGGCCGCCGTCCGCGGTCTGGGCGAAGACGTGCATCGGCGCGTCGCCTGAGCCGGGCTCGACGTGGTGGTGCCCGTCCATCCAGGGGTACAGGTCGGCGTTGGCCTTCTCCATGGTGAAGGCGGACTTCACGGTCTGCTCGGACATCGTGTGGTTCTCCCGTTCTCAGGGGTGCGTGTGGTCGCTGGTGGCCCGGCGCGGGTCGCGCGCTCCGGCTGGCCCATCCTCGCCCCCCTCGTGGGTTCGGTCGGGCACAACGGGCCGATGCCGACCCGATGGGCCCGCACGTCGGGCGACCCGTCCCGGTATGGGGCGCTACGGGCCCGGGTTGCGCGGGGGATCCGGTCCGACCGCAGCCGCCCTTGCGGCCCGCCCGGACAGGGGAGAGCCCCGCGCAACACGTGGTTGCGCGGGGGCTGCGGGGTTGAGGAACATCGGAAGAACACCTCTGCGAAGGACGCGGGGGCGAGCCGAGTGCGCCGGAAATGGGCAACGGCGTCTTCCAGCGAAGCCCGGGGGTCTCTGACCGCACGGATAAGAGCATCTCCCCTTGACATCCGTCCTCCCGGGAAGCCTTCGCCCCTGCCGTGCCCCGCGTAGCGGCGGTGCGGGCGGAGAAGTCCGGACAGGAGTCATGGTCACTGTGGGTGCGTCCCGTCGAGCGCTCATCCCTCGCCGTGGCTTCGGGGAATTGGGCCGAACCCACCACCCCCAACGGACACGAGAAGTAGTGACTCAATGACTCTTGGTCATCAATTGTGAAGAGGAACCATGCGCATCCCCAAACGCCTCGCCACCCTGGGCCTCGGCGTGGCCGCGGCCGCCCTGACCCTGGCCTCCCTGGCCGGCCCCGCCCAGGCCGACGACGCCCCCACCCAGACCGGAACGCAGTTCGAACCCGGCAAGCACGAAGGGAATCCCTTCGACGACGCCGCGGGGATCGTCAACCACGCGTTCAAGGCCGTCTTCGGCAGCGACCGCAACATCAAGAGCGACATCGTCCCGGTCGACTGGAGCCGCTGACCCGTGTTCGGCCGCCGCAAGAGCCGCCCCGCCCCCGGGGCGGCTCCCCCCCGCACCCCAACACCAGGGCGAGCCCGTCAACGGCTTCACGATCCTGGACAAGGTCAGCGCCCTGCCCATCTCCACCTGGCGCTACGACGCCGAGCCCGCCCACGTGCGCCACCTGGGCCCCATGGCCCAGGACTTCCACGCCGCCTTCGGCCTGGGCCAGAGCGAGACCACGATCCCCGTCGTGGACTCCAGCGGCGTCGCCCTGGTCTCCATCCAGGCTCTGCACAAGCTCGTCCAGGAACTGGACGACGAGGTCACAGCACTGCGCGCCGAAGTCCGCGCGCTCCGCGCACCCACCGCCTGACAGGCGGCCCTGAGCCGACCAATACGGGAGCCCCCGCCCGGCGAGGCGGGGGCTCCCGCAGAGTGCCGCCCCGCCCTGGTGCGTGTGCAGAGGACCAGGGCGATCCCAGTGTTGCCCTTCCCGCCGACCCCGCGCTCGTCAACAGCGACCGCCAGGACCGCAGGGCGCATACCAGCCCTGCCCCTTGTTCGCCACCGTGTGTGGTCACGGGCAGGGATCAAGGGCAGGGTCCGGACTTGACCTTCGAGTCGACTCGAAGGTCCACCGTGGGCGCATGGTGTTGATGCGGGTCTCTGAACTGGCCGAACGCTCCGGCGTGGCGGCCACCGCCCTGCGCTACTACGAGGAGCGCGGGCTACTTCCGGCGCAGCGGTCCCCGGCCGGCTACCGCCTCTACGACGAGCGCGCCCTGGACCGGCTCGCGTTCATCACCACCGCCAAACGCCTGGGTCTGGACCTGGACGAGATCGGGGAGCTGACCGCCCTGTGGGCGGCCCACCCCTGCGCGCGCGTCAAGGAAGCCCTCACCCCTCGCCTGGAACAGGCCCGGGACCGGGCCGCCGAACTGGCCGACTTCCAAGCCCTGCTGCGCACCGCGCACACCCGCCTCCAGCAGTTGGCCGACCGCGACGCCCCGTGCGATCCGGGGTGCGCGTTCCTGGCCGAGCTGGCACCCCCCGAGCACCCGGGGCATCCGCGCGCCCTGCCCATGGCCGCCGGCGGTGGCGCCACCTGCCTGCTGGAGGCGGGCGAGCACGAACGCCGTCTGGACGCCTGGCGCGAACTTCTGGCCCGGGCAGCCTCGACCCCGCGCGCGCACGGCAGATCCTGGAGCCTGCCCCTGGAGAAAGCCGGGCACCTCGCCGAGTTGGCCGCGGCCAAACAGCAGTGCTGCGCCTTCCTGGACCTGCGCATCGACTTCACCCCCCAACGGGTGCACCTGCACGTGAGCGTCCACCCCGACCACCGCCCCGCCCCCGACTCCCCTGCCGGACAGGCCGCCCGCCTGCTCGGCGTCCTCGGCCCGGTCAAGGAGAACTGACCCGATGTCGTCCGCCGAACGCCTCCAGAGCCTGTTCGTGGCCCTGGCCGCCCTGATCGGCCTCGGGGTCGGGCTGCTGCTGCCCATCGGCCCGGCGGCCGAGCACGTGGTGCTGCCCGCCCTGTTGGTGATGCTCACCGCCGTGTTCGTGCAGATGGACGCCGCCCACGTCGGCGAAGTGCGCCGGGCCAAGACCCTCGTGGTCACGAGCCTGGTGCTGAACTTCGTGTTCACCCCGGCCCTGGCCTGGGCGCTGGGCGCCGGTCTGCTGGGCGGGGAGCCGGACCTGCGCATCGGTCTGCTGCTGCTCCTGGTCACCCCGTGCACGGACTGGTACCTGGTCTTCACCGCCATGGCCCGGGGCCACACCGGCATCGCTGCGGCCCTGCTGCCGGTCAACCTCATCCTCCAACTGCTCCTGCTGCCGGTGTACGTGCTGCTGCTGGGCGGGCAGGCCGCTATGGTCGACGCCGGAACCCTGACCGAGTCGGTCTTGCTCGTCCTCGTCGTCCCAGTGGCCCTGGCCCTGGTGCTGCGGTGGGCATCGAACCGGTTCAAGGGAGCCGCCTGACGCGAGCGGTACGTGAACGGTCCGGCCTCGCGCCTGGTGTTGCCGCTGCTGTACACGGCGGTGCTGGCGATGTTCGCCTGGCAGGCCCGCACCGTCCTGAACCACGCCGGTGACCTGCTCGCCCTGCTGCTCCCGTTGGCGGTCTTCTTCGTCGCGCTGCCGCTGGTCGCCACCGGCCTGGCGCGCCTGCTGCGCCTGCCCGCAGACCAGGCCGTGACCCTGACCATGGTGACCACGGCCCGCAACTCGCCCATCGCACTGGCCATCGCGGTCGCGGCCTTCCCCGACCGGCCCCTGATAGCGGTCGCCCTCGTGGTGGGTCCGCTCTTGGAACTGCCGGTGCTGGCCCTGCTCGCCCAACTGGTGCGCGTGCGGTGCCCCGCTTCGAGCGAGGCCGCTTCGGTCTGAGCGCAACAGGAGCACGAGGGCACACTGACATCTTCATGCTCGCGCCCACTGCATGTTCGTGCTCGTCGGCGCAAACGTCCGCGGGAAACCATGGCGAGGTCGAGTTCGCCGCCGCCCCGCCCTCTCCTGCGCTCGTGCACCGTCACCTGGAAGGGAGCACCGACATGTTCTGGGGCGTCGCTCGCCGACAGGCCGGCGGCCGGTCCACCGGCGTCCCCGCGACCGTCAAAACGAGGATCCCGCCGAGCCCGAGGGGCTTTCAGGGCCGGGAGGAACAGGGGCGTCCCCGCCCCGGTCCAACCCCCGCCCCGGCGCCCCGGAGGGCCGTGTCGGCTCCGGCCCCGCGGCGTCCCCGCGCTGGCGGTACCAGCCGCGGAGTCCGACCGCGAGGAGCAGAAGGCCCGCCGCCGCCAGAAGGACGGTGTCGGCCCCCGATCCGCCGACCCCGAAGACCCACTCCTGGACGCCGTGCGCCGCCTCGGTGAGGCGGCCCGTTCCGCCGAAGAGGGTCGCCGTCCCCTGCGAGGTGAGGAACAGGACCCCGACCCCGATGAACAGCAGGCCCGACAGCAGGGCGGTGGTGTGCAGTTCCACCGGGCCCAGGCGGAGGGTGCGGCCCCGCAGCCAGCGGCGGGACCCGAGGTCGTAGCGGTCCCACAGCAGCGCCAGCAGGAACAGCGGCGCGGCCATGCCCAGGGCGTAGACCGCCAGCAGCAGGGCGCCGCGCACGGTTCCGCCGGTGGCGGCGACGGTCAGCACCGCGCCCAGGATGGGGCCGGAGCAGAAGCCCGCGAACCCGTACACCGCCCCCAGGGCGAAGACCGACACCCCGCTGGTCCTGCCGGCCAGGCGTCCCTGGATGCGCTGTGCCAGGCCCGAGGAGAAGCCGAAGCCCGCGATCTGGGCGACGCCGAAGGCGATGACGAGCCATCCGGCGACGGCGATCAGGAGCTCCCGCTCCCCGTAGACCAGGCGGCTGACCAGCGCGGACCCCGCCCCCAGGGGGACGAGGGTGGTGCACAGCCCGAGGTAGAACACGGTCGTTCGCACGAGGAGGCGGCGCGGGTCGCGGAAGGCGTAGCCGAAGAAGGAGGGGAGCAGGAGCGCGCTGCAGGGGCTGAGCAGGGCGAGCACCCCGCCGGCCAGTGCGGCGGCGAAACCGATGTCGGTCACTGCCGCCCACCCCCGTCCCCGGTCCCGGCGGCCTCCAGGGAGCTGTCGATGACCGCCTCGAACACCTCCAGGGGCTGGGCGCCCATGACGGCCTGGCCGTTGATCAGGAAGGCCGGGGTCGAGGTGACACCGATCGAGAGCCCCTCGGAGAAGTCGCGTTCGACCTGCGCGGCCGCGGCGTCCGCGGCGCGGTCCTCGTCGAAGCGCCCGGCGTCCAGTCCCAGTTCGTCGACGACCCCGGCGAGGGTCTCCTCGGTGTCGCGCTCGCCCGGCTCCTCGGTCGCGGCGTAGTAGGCCTCGTGGAACTCCCAGAAGGCGCCCTGCTCGGCGGCGGCGCGGGAGGCCCGGGCGACGTCCTCGGAGGTGTCGGTGATGACGGGGAAGTCCCGCCACTCGATGCGCAGGTCGCCGGACTCGACGTAGTGCGCCAGCTCGGGCTGGGTCTCCTGTACCCAGCGGCCGCAGTAGGGGCAGTGGTAGTCGGAGTAGACCACCATGACGACCGGTGCGTCGACGTCGCCCAGGGCCGTGGGGTCGTCGGCCTGCCTGCGGGCCATGGGAGCGTCGGCCCCGGCGGGGGCCGCGTCCCCGGGCCCGTCGGCGGCGGACCCGGACGGCGCATCCGACGCGCCCGCCTCCTGCGCTGCGCCCGTCTCCTCGGCGGGGCCCCCGGTGAACCGCACCACGGCGACCGCGGCGGTGACCAGGAGCAGGGCCGCGCCCGCCGCCAGCGGCACCTTCCAGGAGGCGCCGCCGCGGGCAGCGGTTCCGCCTCCGGATGAGCGGCCCGCGGGCTGGGCTCCCTGCTTCGGGGCATCGGACATCGTCGGCCTCTTTCCTCACCCGGCAGTTGTTTCTATCCAACATAGTAGAGCCGCTAAGGTGGATAGAAACACGGTTCGGGTGCGTGCCGCCCCGGCCCGCTCCCCCGCCCGGCGGAACAGCGGCTGCCGCTCCCCCGGGGACCGGCAGCGGGCGGCCGAGGACGGCCCCGCCAGTGTCCGTTGTCGGCAGGCGAGGACGTGCCTGGTCGTGTTATCGGCGGCTGGTGCGGCTGTGCTCGGCCAGGAGCGTGAACCCGGGACGGTCGACCGGTGCGGCGGTGGCCGAGAGGAGGGCGACGCCGGTCCCGGTGCCGCGGTCGAGTCCGAGCCAGGACCGGAAGCCGCCGGTGCCGCCGTTGTGCCAGGTGAGCGGTCGGCCCTCCACCTGGATGGTGATCCATGCGGCGCCGATGCGGGCGCCGGCGCCGAACGGGGCGATCGGATCGAGTGCGGCGACGCCCGGGGCGCTGCCGTCGAGTACCGCCGCCGTGAAGCGGGCCATGCCGGCGATGGAGGCCCGGATGCCGCCTGCCGGTCCGAGTCCCTCACCGGTCCAGGGTTGTCGCGGTCGTCCACGGCGGCTTCTGCCGTCGAGCGCCCCGGGCCGAAGCTCGTCGGCCGTCCCCGGGACGTAGAAGCAGTCGAGTTCCAGCGGGGCGGCGATGCGCTGGCGGACGAGCTCCGGATAGGTCGTCGTGGCGGCGCGGGCGAGGGCGTGCCCGAGAAGTTCGAACCCGAGGTTGGAGTAGCGGGACCGCGGCGTGCTCAGCGGAGTACCCCGGGCTTGGTCGAGGAGTTGTTCGAGGTCCTCGCCGTAGGGGTTGGTTCCGTGCCGCCACAGGGCGAAGGTGCGCTGCCAGGGTCGTGCGGATCTCGGCAGCCGGGGCAGGCCGGAGCGGTGTGTGCTCAGCGATCGCAGTGTCACTCGTGCGGCGGGGGCCTCGCCCAGGGGCAACAGTTCGCCCAGGCTCGTGTCGGGGGTGATCTCGCCTCGGGCGAGGGCGTCGGCGTAGAGCAGCCCGGTGACCGCCTTCGCGATCGAGCCGATTTCGAAGTCGGCGTCGAAGCCGGTTCCGCGGCTCGCCACGCGCATGCCCGCAGGCGTGACCACGGCCGCCGCGGCGACCGGGTGGCGCGGGCCCAAGAGTTCGCCGAGCCTGGTGACGAGCTGCTGGTCGCCGTATGTACCGGCGGTCATGACCGACCGCCGAACAGGCCCCGCCCGGCGTACTTGTCGTGAAACGCCTGTTCCGAAACGTCCAAGCCGGCGGCGATTCGCGGCCAGGTGGCACCGTTGTCGCGGGCGCGGCGCACCAGCACCGCTTCGATGCGTTCCGTCTCGGCGCGGAGTCGCGCCAGGGCGCGCAATCCCGCCAACGGGTCGTGGGCGGCCGTCGGTGCCGCGAGCTCGGTCAACTGTTCCACATCCATGAGTCAACCGTAGTTGACCGCCACCCAATTCGTCAACGAGGATTGACGCCGCTGGCCGAAGAGCACCTCCAGGGCTCTGGGGACGAGCCCCTCGCCCAGTGGAGGGAGGAGCACAACGCCGCGCACCCAAGCGTGCGCGCCCGAGTCGGGCACACCTTCGCGCGCATGGAGCGCCGGAATGTGCTGCGCGGCTGCCGCCCCTCCCCCTGCGGCGTGACGCGGAGTGCCTTGCCGACTCGGGGTGGGTGTGCCCACATACCTGTGGTGGCGGTCCCTGTTTTCGAGCCGGCACCACGCAACCTCGGCACCACCCCGGGAGCGAGAAGAGCTCAGACGTCGTTCTCGCGCACGAGACGGGTGAGCTTTCGGCCGAAGAACACGACGACGGTCAGAACGACCACGCTCACCAGGGCGTAGGGAGCGCGGAGCGCGTCCGTCTGGTCCAGGATCGGGGACAGGGACGACACCAGGACACCGCCGAGCGCCATGCCCACAGCGCTCATGCCCCATGTGACGGTGCGCATGGCGGCGTTGACCCGGCCCAACAGGTGGTCCGGCGTGATCCTCTGGCGGATGGAGGTCATCGCGACCCCGTATCCGAGCACCAGACCACCCGTGAGGAAGTACGCCCCGGCCACCACCGGCGTGATCGGAAACAGTGTCACCGCCAGGTACAGGAGTCCGCTTCCTGTCAGGCACACGACCGGCAGCGTGCCGTACGGGAGAGCGTTCCGCAGCCACGGGACAACCTGTCCCCCGGCGATTCCGCCGACCGCGGCGAAGGCCATCAGAAGTCCGAAGCCGACCGGACCGAGCCCCAGGGTGTCTCGGACGAACAGGACTTGCGTGGACAGCACGGTCGCGAAAGCGGTGTTCACGAACACCGCCACGACTGCCACGGCACGCAGGAGCGGCTGATTCCACAGGGCCCGCACGCCCTCTGCCAAGTCCTCTCCCACGCCGCTGAGACCACGCAGGGCGGCGGGCGTCGCAGGGGGCTCGGGAACCGGGCTCACAGAAGCCTGCGGCGTGACGGCGGACAGCACGGTGGCGCGCACCCGCAGCAGGGCCACGACCGACACCAGCAGCGCACCGATGTTGAACAGGAACGGGACGAACAACCCGAGCGCCAGCACGAAACCGCCCAGCGGACGGCCGGCGAACTCCTGCGCCACGATGGCCCCGGACCGGAGGTGCCCGTTCGCACCCTCGAGCCGTTCCTTGGCCACCAGGGAGGTCACCGTGGTCTCAACCGCCGTGTCGTAACAGACCTCGAGCGCACCGAACGCCAACGCGAACACCGCCAGGAGGGGGATCGAGGCCCATCCGGAGAACACCACGACAGCGAGAAGTCCCCAGAGAAGCATGCGGAGGGAGTTGGAGCCGACCATCAGCGTGAGCCTGGGTACCCGGTCCACCAGAACTCCGGTAGGGAGCGCCAGGAACAGCCAGGGCAGGCGCCCGAAAGCAGCCACCGATGCCACAAGAGCGGGGTTGTCGGGCGCCAGTGAAGACGCGAGCCACGGCATCGCGATCATCGCCACACCATCGCTGAGATTCGAGGCCAGGGACGCGGACCAGAAGGCCCAGAACCGTCCGCCGAGTGGCGTCTCCGGCGCCTTTCTCGTGGAGTCGGACATACAGGCAACACCGATCTTCCAGGCGACCGGTGTTTCGGGGCGATCCCGAGCGGGGGCACCGGAACACCGCCTCAGGCTAACAGGGCAGTAATACGCGTCAAGCCACATGCATTTTGCCGGGACGACAGCAATCGAAGAAGTGCCAACAAAACCACAAAAAGAGGTTCTTCCAACACAGGAAATCCCACATCCGAGCCTTGGCGCCGCACAACCCCCTTGTCGGCGTCGAACCTCGTTGAATGGATGACGGACAGTCGTACTTCACACCTTAAAACCCGGCGAGAATTTTCCCTTCCGACGATCCACCGACCCAGAGTGAATCCGATGGGAATACGAGCGCGCGGTGCCTGTCGGTCGACTTTCCATGGGCTCCCCTGGAGCATCCCTCGCCTGCATTGAGCACCCTCGCACCGCTCGGACGTGACCGGCCATCGAACGGATTCGAAAGCGTCTGCCGCCGGCATCGCCGCCTGCCCGCGGCTGTCCGAGCAGCTGTCGGCGGAGCGGCCTGCGCGAAGATCAGGAAGAAGGCACGGTGTGCCCCTGGGGATGATCCTGATTTCGGGGGGGGTGGACCGCCGACGACGGACTGGAGACATGCCCACCACGACCGTGCGGGCACGCGGAAGAGATCAGCCGGCGGCGCACTGGCAGTGCGGGATCAGCACCGCGGCGAGCGCCGACGCGACCGTGAACACCAGGGGCAGTGCCACGAGCCCGGCGGTGGCCCAGGTGCGGGCCCGCGCCCTCCAGGGGCGGCACCGCTCGGGCGGCCGGACCTGGCGGCGCACGCGTTCGACCGGGCACGCGCCGCCGATGGACAGGGTCTGCGGCGCCCCGGCCGGCGCGGCCCCCGCGAGGGAGCCCAGCGCGTGGACCAGGGGGCGCATCCCGACGGCGCGCACGGCGTGGTCGTCGGCGGCCCACTCCACCAGGACGGGGACCTCGCGCGCCGCGGCGCGGAACAGGGGGACTCCGGGGAAGGCGCGGTCGAGCAGCCGGGCCCAGGCGACGACGAGGTGGTGCCGGCCGCGCAGGTGCGCCCGCTCGTGGGCCAGGACGGCGTGCGCCTGGGAGGCGGTGAGCGCGCCGAGGGCGCCCCGGGTGATGACGACGCCGCCCCGGCTGCCGGGGACGCAGTAGGCGCCGGGCTCGGCGGTCTCCAGCAGCCACACGGGCTGGCCGTGCAGGCGTCGGCGCTGCGCCGTGGCCAGGAGGCCGTCGTGGTGGGTGCGCCTCCAGGACAGGCCGGCCCGCCCCTGGCAGGCGGCGGTCCACAGCAGGCGCAGGAGGGCGGCCAGGGCCAGTGCCGCCCCGGCTGCGATCCCCCACCCGGCGTGGTTGCGCTCCAGGGCCTGCAGGACGCTGACGCACGCCGCCAGGACGCCCTTGACCGAGGGACCCAGGAGGTCGGCGGCGAGCACCGCGAGCAGGGTCGCGCAGGAGAGCACCCAGGCCGCGGTGGCCGCGGTCCACAGCGCCAGCATGGTGCGCGGGCCCGGGTCGCAGGAGCGGGCGGTGCGGCGCAGGAGCCCGGGGCCCCTGGCCCCGAGCGCGGCCACGGCGCACAGGGCGGCGAAGGACCAGATCACGGTTCCTCCTCGCCCGGCACCTCGGAGAGCAGGGCGCGCAGAGCGCGCACGTCCTCGGGCTGCATGGTGTCGACGAAGCGCAGCAGTGTCGCCTCGGAGTCGCGGCTGCCGGTCAGCGCCTCGTGCATCACCTCGGCCGCGTGCGTCGAACGGTCGCGCAGGGGGCGGTAGAACCACAGGCGGCCGATCCGCTCGCGGTCGACCCATTCCTTGCGCCGCAGGTTCTCCAGGACGGTGGAGGCAGTGGTGTAGGCGACCTCGTGGTCGGTGAGCCCCTCCAGGACACCGCGCACGGGCAGGGGCTCGGGCGCCCGCCAGAGCACCTCCATGACCGCGGCCTCCAGTGGTCCCAGCCCAGCGATCATCGCACCCGCACCCCGCATCGACGTCGAATCCTCCCTCAGCATAGTGATCACGCTCCTCCCCGTTCGCGGTCGGCGCCGTGCGGGGGGAACGCGGTGTAGGAGTCGGCGCCGCCGTCGCCGGGCACCGCCGCCACGGCCGTGCCTCCCGCCGTCCCGGCCACCGGGATCCGCCAGTCGCCGCGTCCCAGGAGGGCGCCGTCGGCCATGGAGCGGACGCGGTTCTCCCCGTCGAGCGAGGTGTACAGGTATCCGGAGACGATGCCGACGGGCCGCTCCCCCGGGTCCGCCCCCACCGTCCACGCCCGGTTCCCGGAGGCCCGGTCCCACCCCGCGATGACGGGTTCGCCGGAGCGGGCGGAGGTCCCGGCGACGGCAGCCCGCCCGTGCTCGTCGCCCACCGACACGGGCGGAGCCCCCGCGAGGGGCTCCGCCAGGGCGCGGCCGTCCCTCAGGTCGTGGACGGTGAACGCCGTGGCCTCCCCCCGCTCCCAGGTGATGACCGCCCACGGGGCGGAGCCGCTGGCGGGGCGGGGCCCGTAGGTGAGGGAGGTCTCCCCCGGTTCCCCTTCCAGGGTGTCGGGGACAGGCAGGTCGGCATGGTGCCAGAGTTCGTCCCCCGAGCGGGCGTCGACCGCGCGCAGCGCGCCGTCGCGGTGGAGGACCACGGTGCCCTGGTACTCGTGCAGGACCGCCCCGCCCCGGCTCTCGTCCGCGACGACCTCGCCGGTGTCCGCGGACAGGGCGACGGCGGGGCCGGTGTCGGCGCTCATGACGGTGTGGGCGACCTGCGCGAAGACCAGCCCCGGGCCCACCCAGGTGCCGGGTACCTCCGTGGGGCCCCACACCCTGCGTCCGGTGGAGGGGTCCAGGGCGGCCGCGGTGGTCCGGGTGGCCAGCAGTCCGCGTTCGGGGGCCGCGTCGCTGTCGAGCAGCACGACCAGGTCGTCGCCGCCCTGCGTGCGGGTGAGGGTGAACCCGGTGCAGCTCGGGTTGCGTTCGGTGGTCCAGCGGGTGCGCCCGTCGGCGTCCGTGCCCACGAAGTGGAGTTCGCCGCCTCCTTCCGGCGTCACGGGTCCGACGAACCCGGTGTCGGTGCCGCGGGGTTCGGAGGAGTAGGGCGTGGCCCGCCCGGCCGCTCCGTCGAGGACGCCAGGGAGCAGGTCGGGCTCCACCGCCGCGGCCGGGGCCGGGTCCCCGTCCAGGGGCAGGGCGTCGGCGGGGTCCGCGAGTTCGGGTCTGCCGCAGGCCGCGAGGGCCAGGAGCAGGCAGAGGGCCGCGGCGGCGGGCGGTCGGCGGACCGCCGTCCCCCGGCGGGGCGGGGCCGCGCGGGAGGGGCGGTGCGGGCTGCGGGGGTCCTCCTGGGCGGGGCTCACGGCCGGCGTCCCGCGTCGCGCAGGGCGAGGTCGACGGCTCCGGTGAAGGACTCCAGCGGCTGGGCCCCCAGGACGGGGTCGCCGTTGACCAGGAAGGCGGGTGTGCCGCTGATCCCCATCGCCTGCCCCTCGGCGAAGTCCTCCTCGACCGCCTCCTCCGCGTCGGCGCTCTCCAGGTCCCGCGCGAAACGCTCCGCGTCCAGGTCCAGCTCCTGCGCGGCTCCCTCCAGCCGTGTGCGCAGGGCCGCGTCGTCGCCGGTGAACTCCCGCGGGGCGTCGTAGACGAGGGCGTGGTACTCCCAGAAGGCGTCCTGCTCGGCGGCGGCCGCGGCGCCCAGGGCCAGGAGGCGGGAGTCGTCGCCCAGGTAGGGGAACTCCCGCCACTCGATGCGCAGCAGGCCCTCCGCGACGTAGATGTCGGTGAGCTCGGGCTGGACCCGGCGCACCCATTCGCCGCAGTAGGGGCACAGGTAGTCGGAGTAGGCGACCATGACGACCGGTGCGTCCACCGCTCCCATGGCGCGGGGGTCGCCGGCCTGTCTGCGCGCGAGCTCCTCCCCCGCCTGCCTCATGTCCTCGCTGACGGTGGCCGCCGTTTCCCCGCCCGCCCCGGCCGAGGGGTTCCGGAGCACCTCGGCCCTCACGAACAGGAGGACGAGGGCCAGTGCCACGCAGGCCGCTCCGGTGAGCACCAGGGCCGGTGCGATCGGGCGTCCGGACCGTTCGGGCATGGAGGGCACCTCCGGTGTCGCGCGCTGGCGCGGGGTCTCGTGGTTCTCGTCCTGGGTGGTTCGGGGGGCGCCGGGCCGCGGCACTCCGCGGGGGCGGGCCCCTCCCGCACCACACTCTTCTATGGAAGATAGAAGCTATTCTATGCAGGATAGAGAGAGGTGGGGACAGCGGGGACCGCTCCTCCGTACGACGGGGCCGGTCCGCCCCGGAGCCCGGACGGGCTCGCCCGGGGAAGGGGGGATCGGCAGGCCGTGGCTGCCTCCGGGCGCGGAAGGATAGAAACGACCTCATGACCGATGTGAACCACACCCAGTCCGTGCCCGAGCGGCTCGTCGACCTCGCCGCCGCCCGGACCCGCCACGGCGACCGTGTCGACTTCCTGGTGCCCATGCTGCAGGTGGGCGACCCGCTCGCCGACGCCGTCATCGCCGAGTTCGACGAACACGGCCGCTCCGCCCGCGCCGCCCTCCAGCGCGGCCTCGCCGAGGGCCGTGCGAGCGTGCCGGACGCCCCGCCGGCCGTCGACGCCCTGCTCGCCCACGCGGAGACCGTGCCCGCATGGGTCTCGCAAGAACTCCTGGAGCAGGGCGACCGCCCCTCGCTCGCCGTGCCGTTCCACTGGAGGAGTCTCGCCTTCTCCGTCGGATCGCTGACCCACACCTACAGCTCCCCCTCGATCGCGCGACTGCTCGTGGGCACCGGCCGGCTGACCTCGACGGCGCCGCGCCGGCTCGCCGAGACCGGGCTGTGGAACGCCTCGGCGATCCTGCCCGGCGGCCTGCTCCACGGCGCCTCCGGCCTCGTGCAGACCGTGCAGGTCCGGCTGCTGCACGCACGCGTCCGCGCCGCGGCCACCAAGCACGGCTGGGACTCCGACCGGTGGGGGGTGCCGATCAACCAGGCCGACGTCGCACGCACATGGCTCGACTTCACCGTCGTGCCGTTCAAGCTCCTGGAGGGCATCGGCTACCGGCTCACCGAGGAGGAACAGTCGCTCCTCTACCGCTACTGGTGGTACGTGGGCCACCTGCTGGGCCTCGACGAGGAGTTCTTCCTCGGCATCGAGGACCACGAGCAGGCCGGCGAGCTGCTGGACCTGCTCGACTCGACCTCCGCCGCACCGGACGAGAACAGCAGGCAACTCGTCGGAGCGCTGTTCGACGCGGCCAGCGCCAATCTCGCCTCCGCGCCGCAGTCGCCGATGGACAGGTCGGGCTGGCGCGACCTGATGCACGCACTCGCCCACCGTTTCCACGGTGCGAACGCCGTGGCGATGGGCATCCCGGAGTCGCCCCTCACGGCGGTGCTGCCGTTGATCGCGGCGGGCGAGGCCAAGGCGCGCAGCTACCAGTTGCAGGTCCCCGGAGCGTTGCGGCAGGCCGAGGAGGTCGGCATCTCCGCGATCCGCGGCCTCACCGCCGCCCTCACCGACAGCACCGCCTACCAGGACCACGTCTCGCCCTCCTGAGCCGTCGGCGCCGCCGCCGGGGGCGTCGACGGCGTCCCCCGAACGCCGCCACGCTCCCGCCCGGCGGATCCGGCGACCCGGCGGCGTGGGCTCGAGGACGTCCCCGCGGGCGCCGGCCCCGGTGCCGCGGCTCAGGCGCGGGTTCCCCAGGGGCGGTACCGGCAGCCCGCGCGGTGGCACCCCTCCTCGGGAGGATGCGACTTGTAGACGTAGGCCCCGAAGTCCTCGACCGCCATGTCGAGGGTGTCGTGGCCGACCTCGGTGTGCTCCATGAGCACCCAGGCGGTGCCGACCCTGTCCGCGACGCCGGTGATCACCCAGGGCCGGTGGTTCGTGGTCCACACCCGGTCGCCGACCCCTGCCCGCTTGCCGTCCTTGGTGCGAAAGCGCCGGGCCGTCATCACCTCTCAGCGTCGGATCCGGTGACAAGGACACCACAGGGGGCCGGCGCGGGGCCGGGGTGCCGCCGGTCCGCCGTCTCGGCGGCGGCGCGCAGAGTCGGACGAGGACCGGGAGGCGTTCGCAGACCGATCGGTCCACGTGTGCCGGTGCTCCTCGGTCTGCCGGGGGCGAGGCACGAGGACGCACGGGCCGCACGGGTCGGGGAAGGGGCGTCCGTCCCCGGTGCGCCCCCGGCGGCGGCGCACCGTCGCCGGTGCCCCGTCACGACGTGCCGTCGGGCTACGGGAACACGTTCTCGGGAGCGGCGGAGTTCTTCGAGGACGCCGGCGCCAGGGCGCGCAGTGTGTCGGCGGTGAAGCCGTCCAAGGGGTAGAACAGCTCGATCGCCAGCTCCGACAGCGTCACGTCGGCCGGTGCGCCGAAGGTGGCCATGGTGCTGAACAGCGCCAGTTCTCCGAAGGGGGTGCGCAGGCGCAGCGGCACCCGGATGGGGTTCGGCCCGTCCGCCGGACCGGTGTCGGCGTCGGAGGGCGGCCCGGGGGCGGGATAGCGCGACACCTCCTCGTAGAGGGCCCGCAGGTCGGCGTCGGCGGTGGTGTTGACCTGGTGCAGCAACCGGTCGAGGAACAGCTCGCGCACCTCGCCCAGGTTGACCAGGCGCGCGGCGAGGCCCTCGGGGTGCAACACCAGTCGGAACACGTTCGGCCGGGGTTGCGACAGGTGCGCGGGAACGCCCTCCATGAGGACGGACATGGCGGAGTTGCCCCGCACCACGTTCCACAGCCGGTCCACGACGACGGCCGGGTACGGCTCGTGCGTCGCCAGGACGGTCTCCAGGGCCGAACTGACCGAGGCCATGTACGCGTCGTCGAGGCTGCTCTCCCGATAGGCGGGGGCGTACCCTCCGGCCAGCAGCAGGGTGTTGCGCTCGCGCAGGGGGATGTCCAGCGCGGCCGACAGCCGCAGCAGCATCTCCCGGCTCGGGCGGGCCCGCCCGGTCTCCATGTACGACAGGTGCCGCGCGGAGGTGTCGGCCAGCAGGGACAGGTCGAGCTGGCTGAGCTTGCGGCGTCGGCGCCAGTCCCGCAGCAGGGGGCCCGCGGCCGACGGCTCTCGCGTTTCCATGCCCGGAAGCATAGGTCCTCGGTCCGCGGGGAGCCGCCGCCATGACCTCGGAGGTTATTGAGGCGCTGAGCGGACGGTGGGAGTCTTTCTCCCCACGCGGCCCGTACGGGCCGCACGAAGGAGAAGGAGCCGGTATGAACGCATCGGTTGTGGCGGGTTCTGCCGCGCGCACGGCGATCGACGGCAGGGCGGCGGAACAGCTGCGCACCGTCCTGCGGATCGACGGCTGGAGCACCGCGGTCTTCGGTGTGGTCCTGCTGGCCGCCGGTCGGCCGTTCGTCGAACTGCTGGGGCTCCCGCTCGCCTGGTCGGTCCCGTTCGGTATCGCCATGCTCGGCGGTGCCGCCGCCCTGGGGCTGATCGCCGGTTACCCGGCCGTCCCGGTCCGGTACACCGCCATGGTCGTCACGGGCAACGCGCTCTCCTGCGTGGCGCTCGTGGTCCTGGTGTTCGCGGGGCCGATCCCGCTCACCGGTCCGGGGACGGCGTTCCTGCTGAGCGGAGCGGTGGTCGTGGCGGTCTACGCGGGACTGGAGTTCCTGGCTCTGCGGAAGGCCATGGCGCGGTGACCGGCGGGACGCCAGAGGAGGCCCCGGCGGATCCACCGTCGGGGAAGCACACAGGACGGCCCCCTCGGAGGGCCGTGGACGGCAGGAGAACGATCATGACCACGGAGGAGGAACGGCCCGTGCGAGGGGACGACGCGCAGGAGGCGGCGCGAGAGGAGCTGCGCGCCCTGGTGGCGGCCCCGCAGCGGGCCTGGGCCGCGGGCGACGGGGCGGCGTTCGCGGCGGCCTTCACCGAGGACGCCGACTTCGTCGCCGTCGACGGCTCCCACCTGCGCACCCGGGCCGGGATCGCAGCAAGCATGCAGGAGGGGTTCGACACCTTCATGGCGGGCACCCGGCTCACCGACCCGCAGGCATGGCACATCCGTTTCGTCGGTTCCGACCTGGCGGTGGTCATCACCAGCGGTGTCTGCGTGCTGTGGCCGGGCGCTCGCACCGGCCGTCCCGAGGACCTGTCCGTCCAGACACGCGTGGCCGTCCGCGAGAACGGTGCATGGCTGTTCACCTCCTTCCAGAACGGCCGCATGCGCCCGCCGGAGCCGCCCCCGGCCCGCTGAACCGACCCCGTTCACCGGTGGCCGCGGACGGTGGCCCCGTACCGGCAGGGAATCCCGTCGTGGCACGGGGCCGCCGTCCGGTCGCGTTCGAGCCGGTCGGTCCCGTCTCCCACAACGCGGGGGCGCCCGGGCACCGGAGTCGTCAGCGAAGGCGGCCGACCCTGCCCCGGCCTCCTGCCCCCGGGGGACGTACCGGTACCTTTCACCCATGCTGTTTCACGTGCACGCCGAGGACCGCCCCGGGCTGGGGTCCGAACTGTACGACCTCGCGGAGGAGCACTGGTCCTACATGGACCGGTTCGAGGACCGGTTCGTCCTGCGGGGCCCCACCCTGGACGACGACGGTGAGGAGCACACGGGGAGCGTCCACGTGGTCGAGGTCCCCGACCGCGCCGCCGCGGAGCGGTTCGCGACCGAGGAGCCCTACTGGTCGGCCGGGCTCTACGCCGGGTACACGGCCCTCCACGCGGTTCTCCTGTCCGACCGCAAGCCGGACACGGACGGGGAGGAGGCGCCCCACACGCTGGTCACCGGTGCGTGGGCCCCGAGGCCCCGTTCCGGGGGTGAGTCCGACCTGCTGCCGTCGGACACCGGCCCCGGCGGCAGCCTGCACTTCACGGCACTCCTCGTCGACGACGACGGGACCGCCACGACCGGGATGATCGCGGTCGTGCGGGCCCTGCCGGACGAGGCGGTGGAGGTCGTGCGGCCGTTCGCGGACCGGCTCGCGGACGGCCCGGCCGCACTGTCCGCACAGCGCTGGTGCCGCGGCGGACGCGACTAGTGCCGCATCGGGCGACGTCCACCCTGTCGACGACGGCGCGTCGCCCCACCACCGCGCAAGGTCCGCTGATGCGGCGCCAGCCGGGATTCAGGGCCTCATCGTCCGCGTGCGTGCCGAACTCGGCGACGCGGGCCTCTCCCAACAGCCCCCAAACCCCGTGAAGATCCCTCAACAGAACCCTCCGACCTGGGTGAACGCTCATCGGCGCAGATCGCTGCGGAGCCGGAACCACCTGGGGCCGGGGGAGGTCAACGGCAGGTGGAAACGGGTGTAGGTCGGGAACTCCTCGACCGGGGCGAATCCGAGCCTGCGCAGTACGGCGGCGCTCGGATCATTGCCATGGGTGACGCCCGCGAACATGTCGGTGGCTCCCAGGACGGTGAAGGCGCTCCCGATGAGAGCGGCGCAGGCCGCGCCCGCCCGGCCCTTCCCGGTGGCGGACCGGGCCAGCCAGTAGCCCAGGCCGTAGTGCGGCGGAGCGGCCGCGATGATGCTGACCTGGCCCACCAGGCTCTCGCGCAGCCGTATGCCGTAGGCGCGTTCCTTCCCCGCGGAGTCGGACAGTGCCTCCTCGATCTCCTCCACAGAAGCCCGGACCTGTTCGGTGAAGTCGCCGTGGCGGGTCAGATGGGCGGTGTTGGCCTGCAGGAGAGCCCGGATGTCGGCGGCGCATGAGGGGGTGAGCACGCGCAGGGACACATCGGGGATCCGGGTGGGCAGCGTCTCCGGCAGAGCCCCGAGCAGGGGGTGGACCATGGCGGCCACGATAGAGGGGCCCGGGCCCACGAGCGATGGGATATCGTGCGGGCCCGCTCCCCTGCCGGTGCACGCACGGCGGCGTTCGGCGCTGGAGAGCTGCCGCCACCCGACCCGCTACCCCTGCGTCCCGCGATCGGGGAACGGGACGGTCATCGGCGCCGGTTCGGTCATCGCTGTCGGCACCCGGTCAACGGACCTCCTGGAGGGAGGCGGCGGCCGCGAGGAGGCAGGAACCGAACTCCTCCTCGCCGCCGGCGTCGACCCACCGCTCGAAGGCCTCCTGGTAGAAGGCCGCGGCGACCCGCGCAAGGATCCTCGCGGAGCCGGGTTCCACGCCGCGCTGCACCAGCGCGTCCCCGACGGCCCCGGCGAGGGCGGCGAGCTTGGTGCGGTCGCGCTCCTGCAGATCGGGGCTCGTCTCGATCACGGCGCGGCGCTCGACTGCGTGGTCGACGTAGTCGGCCAGGCGGGCACCGACCTGGGAGAAGGCGCTGAAGACGGCGGTCACCGGGGCGTCGTCCGCGTCTGCGTCGAGGACGGCCTGCGCCACGGCGGCGGACAGCCGTTCCGAGCCGCCGAACAGGACCTCGCGCTTGTCGGGGAAGTAGCGGAAGAACGAGCGCCTGGTGATGCCCGCGCGCTCGGCTATGCGCGCCACGGTCACGTTGTCGTACCCGTGTTCCGTGAACAGTTCCAGTGCGGCCTGCTCGAGCCGCCCCTGTGTGCCCGGGTTCCATCTCGCCATGGACCGACCCTAACGGTGACGACACCCTGGGACGTCACCCGGTGGGGTCGCTCCTGTCGGACCTGGGCGAACGGGCAGGAGCGGCAACGCCGACCACGCGCGACGGCGGGGTACGGGTTCTGGAGCCACCGGCCGACAGCCGCTCCCGATCGGGGCCGTCTGGCTGCCCCGTCCGGGAGCGGGCCGGGGCAGCCCTCTGCCCCGATCATGGAAGGGCCCGATCGTCCTCGCCGCGGGCTAGGTTGGGGCCTTCTCCGCCCGAGCAGGAGGCGGACCCTACGGAGGAGCCGGCCATGTCGACAACAGCAACCGCGAACACCCGCACAGCGGTGGAGGAGTTGCTGCGCAGGATCGGCGAGGGCGACCCCGAGCGCATCGCCGCGCTGTACGCCGAGCGGGGCGACTGGAAGCTGAGCTGGCCGCAGGCCGAGCACGGCCGCGCCGCCACGCCCTGGATCCGCCACCGGTCCACCCGGGCCGACGCGGCCGCCCACTACCGCGAGATCGCCGAGCACCATGTGCCGGAGCAGGTGGCGACCGAGATCGAACGCGTCCTGGTCGACGGGAACGACGCGGTCGTGCTCGGGGAGATCCGCCAGACCGCCCGGCCCACCGGACGCGCGTACCGCGCCCGGTTCGCCATGCACCTCACCTTCGAGGACGGCCTGGTCGCCAGGCACCACGTCTACGAGGACAGCCTCGCCGTCGCCGAGGCCTTCGACACCGACGAGCGGTGAGGGCCGCCCGTGAGGGCTCCCGTCGGAGCCTGCGCCTGACGTAGGACGCCCTTGCCGGGGCACAGCGGGGACGCGCCCACGTGGGCGCGTCCCCGCCGCCCCACCCTGCGGCATCGGCGCGTGGCCGGGCGGAGGCCGGGGCCCGCCCGGCCGAGCCGGCGCCCCGGGCCGCAGTGCGGCGAAGCCGCCGTGACGATGCCGACCCGGCCCGCCAGGGCCTCGAGCGGATGTTGGCCATGGAGGCCACGGTGGGCGGGCGCGGCCCCACCGGCGATGGAGCGTCTCCCTGAGCCCGGAGAGGCCGCCGAACCCGGTGCGGCCGCACTCCTGGAGTCCAAACCCGACCGCGATCACGGCGCGGCACTCGGCGGCCTTCCTGCCGGACCCGCTCTCCCCGGTCCACGGCGCCACCGCCCGGGGCGTTGACGCCCCGCCTCTGCGACACGCGCCTGCACACGTCCAGGCTCCCCCCGCACAATTTATGAGTATACTCATTTTTGATTACACTCATTAAAGCCGGGTATGTCCAGGTCAGGGCAGGTCGGCCTGTGGTGCATCGGACAACGGCATACGAGCTCGTGGCCTCGGCCACACCGTCACCGCTCACGTGGCCGCCCGGAGGCGGCGCCGACTTCCCGCACCGCAACGCGTGCACCGCCGCGGGACGGTCCCTTCTGTTCGGTGCGCAGCGGCCGACACCACACCCGGCCCCACGGAGAAGGAGCGACAGGGCATGAGAGCGTTCGTCATCACCAGGTACAAGGAGGAGCCGCGGGAGACCGAGGTCCCCGAACCGGTCGTCGGGGCAGGGGACGTGCTCGTACGGGTGGAGGCCGCCGGGCTGAACCAGCTGGACGAGAAGATCCGTGCCGGCGAGTTCAAGCAGATCCTGCCCTACAAGTTTCCGCTGATCCTGGGGAACGATGTCGCCGGAACGGTCATCGGCGTCGGCGCCGAGGTCCGGGGTTTCCAACCCGGCGACCAGGTGTACGCCCGGCCCCGCAAGGACCGGATCGGCACCTTCGCCGAACGCATCGCCGTCTCCGAGGCGGACCTGGCCCTCACGCCTTCGTCGATCTCCATGACGGAGGCGGGATCGCTGCCGCTGGTGGCACTCACCGCCTGGCAGGCGCTGGTCGAGCGCGGCAGCGTGGGGCCCGGCCAGAAGGTCCTCGTCCACGCGGGCTCGGGTGGCGTCGGGTCGATCGCCATCCAGCTCGCCAAACACCTCGGTGCGCACGTGGCGACGACCGCCAGTGCCTCCAACGCCGACTTCGTCCGTGAGCTGGGCGCGGACACCGTCATCGACTACCGCAGTCAGGACTTCGAGCAGGTACTGGACGGCTACGACCTGGTCCTGGACAGCCTGGGCGGCAAGAACCTGGAGAAGTCGCTGCGTGTGCTCCGGCCCGGCGGCAAGGCGATCGGGATCTCCGGACCGCCGGACCCGGACTTCGCCCGGGAGATCGGCCTGAACCCGCTGCTGCGCCTGGCGATCACCGGTCTGAGCGCGGGGATCCGCCGCCGGGCGAAGAAACTCGGCGTGACGTACGAGTTCTTGTTCATGCGCGCCGACGGTGCCCAACTGCGCCGGATCAGCTCACTCGTCGACGACGGAAAGCTGCGCCCCGTCGTGGGAAGGGTGTTCCCCTTCGAACAGGCGCCCCAGGCCCTGCGGGCCCTGGCGGAGGGAGGCATCCGCGGCAAGGTCGTCATCAGCCGCACGTGACCACTCGTCGGAAACCGTCCATCGCCGTCGAGCCGTCCCGTGCCGACACACCATCAGGGGAACCATCATGAGCGAGACCAGCGACGAACCGGTCAACACCTCGTACGCGAAGGCGCCGACCCGCACGGTCACCGCGGGCGGGGTGACCTACGCCTACCGGGAACTCGGGCCGAGAGGGGGCGTCCCCGTCGTCTTCTTCGTGCACCTGGCCGCGACCCTGGACAACTGGGACCCGCGCATCGTCGATCCCGTCGCCCGGGAACGGCACGTGGTCGCCTTCGACAACCGCGGGGTCGGGGCCTCGACCGGTGAGGTCCCCGACACGGTGGAGGCCATGGCCGCCGACGCGGCCGCCTTCGTCAGGGCCCTCGGGTTCGGGGAGATCGACGTCTTCTCCTTCTCCCTCGGCGGCATGGTCGCCCAGGTACTGGCGAGCGAGCACCCCGGACTGGTCCGCAGGCTCGTCCTCACCGGCACCGGGCCCGCCGGGGGCAAGGACATCGACAAGGTCGCCAGGACCACGTACTACGACATGGCGCGGGCGGCGCTGGCCCGGTCGGACCCGAAGGAGTTCCTGTTCTTCAACCGCGACGCCACCGGCAAGAAGGCGGGGAGGGCGTTCGTCGAGCGGCTTGGGGAACGCACCGCGGATCGCGACGCGCCCATCAAGGTCAAGGCCTTCCAGAAGCAGTTGAAGGCCATCAAGAGGTGGGGGCGTTCGGCGCCCGCCGACCTGTCGGTGATCACTCAGCCCACCCTGATCGCCAACGGGGACAACGACCGCATGGTGCCCTCGGTGCTGTCCGAGGACCTGCACCGGCGCATCCCCGGCTCCGAACTGGTCATCTACCCCGACTCGGGCCACGGGGGCATCTTCCAGTACCACCGGGAGTTCGCCCCCGTCGCCGTCGAGTTCCTCACCCGTTGACGCCGCGGGAGCGTCCCCGGGCCCCGACTGCCGAGGGGGTGGAGCAAGAGTCCCGCGCGTGCACTCGGCGAGGCCGTCGAACGCCGTCCGGGCTCCCCTCCCGCGGACAGCGGTCCACCGCGCCGGTGCCGGGCGCCGCGACCGTGTGTGTCGCGGTCGCGGCGCCCGGCAGCGGGGTCTCAGGAGTTCGTCGCGCCGAGCTGGGGGTAGAGCGCCTCGATCGGGGCGCTGAGCCCGGCCTTGACCTTGACGGAGTCCTCGTCCGCGAGGACCTCGTACCGCCCGGCCTCCGTGGCGTCGAACACGGCGCGCACGAGGTCGGCGGGGTCGGTCTTGGGGCCGGCGGAGTGCGCGGCCATCGGGGTGTCGACGTAGCCCACGTGCACTCCGACGACGTGCACCCCCTCAGGGGCGAGCTCCAGGCGCAGGGAGTTGGTCGCCGACCACAGTGCGGCCTTGGTCGCGCTGTAGATGCCGGCTACGGCGTACCAGCTCAGCGCCGAGTGGATGTCGATGATGGCCGACGCCTTCTTCGCCGACAGGACGGGGGCGAAGGCGCGGGCGAGGAAGAGCGGGCCCAGGAAGTTGGTCTCGACGTTGGCGCGGATCTCCTCGTCGGTGTGCGTGAGGATGCCCGGGCTGGACACCGAGGTCCCGGCGTTGTTGACCAGCACGGTCACGTCACCGGCGGCTTCGACGGCCTCCCGGATGGAGGCGGGGTCGGTGACGTCCAGACGCAGGGGGACGATGCGCTCGTCGTCCCAGGTCCGGGGCTTGCGCGCGGTGGCGTAGACCTTGGCGGCGCCGCGCGCCAGGGCCTCGTTGACGAAGTGTGTGCCGATACCGCCGTTGGCTCCGGTCACCAGGACGACGGATCCGTCGAGTGCGGGCATGTTCGTTCTCCTTGCTGCGTGAGGGTGTGGCGCGGTGGCAGGCTCTCGGGGCCGACGCGAGACGGAGCGGAAGCTCCCTTCGGCCGGGGCGAGGAGTGGCAGGAGCGGGAGGGGTACTCCACACCCGCGTGGGAGAATGAGCCCCGTCAAGTCGGCACCACACTTTAATGACTATGCTCATAACTGAGCCCAGTCAGTCTCTATTCCCAAGGAGGGCACGATGCCATCCGCCTCCCGGGCGCAGGGGCGACGCGAGCGCAACAAGCAGCAAAAACTCGAACGCATCACCGCCGCCGCCGGCGAGCTCTTCGCGGAGCACGGGATCGACGAGGTCACCACCCAGCAGATCGCCGAGCGCGCCGACATCGGCACCGGCACCCTGTTCCTCTACGCCAAGAGCAAGGGCGAACTGCTTCTGCTGGTACAGAACTCCCACTACTCCGAGTCCCTGGAGCGGGGGGTCAGGGACGCCGAGGGCATCACCGACACGGTGGACGCCGTGATGGCCGTCGTTCGCCCGATCGTCGAGTGCAACCGCACGCAGATCGAGAACGGACGCACCTACCTGCGCGAGATGGTGTTCGGCGACCCCGAGGAGCCCCACCACCGTGACGCCCTCACGATCACGGCCCGGACCGAGGCGAGCATCGCCGCCCTGATCGGTCGGGACCCCGGGATCGGCGAACACGAGGCCGCGACACTGGCGCACACCGTGTCGGCCGTCATGTTCCTCAGCATGGCGGCGTCGGTGAACATCACGGCGAGCGTCGAGGAGATCGTCCGGGACATCCGCGGCCAGATCGCCGTCATGCTCCCCGGCACGGGCAGCGGCCGCGCCTGAGCACCTGCGGTGCCGTCCAGGCCACTCCCCCACCGCTCGCCGGAGCCGGTCCCTGACGTAGGACGCCCTTGCCGGGGCGCGGTGCGGATGCCCGCCCACGTGGGCGCGTCCCCGCCGCCCCGCCCGGCGGCATCGGCGCGGGGCCGGACGGAGGCCGGGGCCCGCCCGGCCCCGGCTCCTCACCCCGGGTTTCTGTACCGACCGGTTAGGATCGTGGCATGGGTGTTTCCCGGAGTACTGCCATCGGCCGCCCCAGGGAGTTCGACGTCGACGAGGCGCTGGAGTGCGCCATGCGCGTCTTCTGGGAGAGGGGCTACGAGGGGGCGAGCCTCGCCGACCTGACCGGCGCCATGGGGATCACCAAGACGAGCATGTACGCGGCCTTCGGCAACAAGGAGCAGCTGTTCCGCAAGGCCCTGGAGCGCTACACCGAGGGGCCCGCCTCCTACGCGGCGCGCGCCATGGAGGAGCCGACCGCCCGGCAGGTCGCCGAGGCGCTCCTGCGCGGCTCGGTGCGGACCACGACCCTCCCCGAAGGCCCTCCCGGGTGCCTGGGCGTGCAGGGTGCGCTGGCTTCGGGCGAGGGGGGCCGGCCCGCGCACGACATGCTCGTCGCCTGGCGCAACGACGCGACGCGGCGCCTGGAGGAGCGCTTCCGGCGGGCCGTCGACGAGGGCGACCTCCCGGACGGCGCCGATCCGCGGCGCCTCGCCAGGTACATCATGACGGTGGCGTTCGGCATCGCCGTCCAGGCCGCCAACGGCCTCGGCCGCGACGAGCTCCAGGACAGCGCCGACATGGCACTGCGGAACTGGCTGCCTTAGCGGGCGTCCCTCCGCGACAAGCTCGCGGACGCCTGCCCGAGCGCTGCCGCGCCCGCACCGTTCCCGGTGCGGGCGCCCCGACGCGGGCCGCGGCGCCGTGGCTCAGCGGCGCGGTTCCCACCGGAAGATCCGGGCTGCCAGGGTGACGGCGACGACGACCCAGGCCAGGGTCGGGGCCAGCAGGAACAGCGACTCCGAGAGCGGGACGCCGCCGTTCCAGGCGTTGACGACCAGCTCGGAAGCCGCACCGCCGGGGAGCAGCCGCTTGAGGAGGGTGAGCTCCTCGGTGCCGGTGAACCCCACCCAGCCGGACACGGCGAGCACGCCGATGAGGACGGGCAGCGTGGTCACCTGGGCGTGCTCGGGAGAGTTGGTCACCCCGGCCGTGGCCAGCGCCAGTCCGATCATCATGACCACCGTCGCGAGGGTGGCCGCCCCTGTGAGCAGGAGGTCGGCCGGCGGGTCGGCGACGACGGACAGCACGACCAGGACCACGCCCACCTGGGCCAGCGCGATCGCGGTGACCGGGAGCAGCAGACCGGCGAGGATGCGGGTGTCGTCCACCGCCGTGGAGCGCAGCCGCTTGAGGAACAGGTTCTGGCGGCGGGAGGCGAGCGTGGTGACGGCGGTGGTGTAGAGCCCCATCGTCACGACGAGGAACATGAGCACCGCGGCGACGGCCCCGAGGTCGAGGGCCGGTATGCGCTCGTGCAGGTACATGTAGAACGCGCTGGACGCCGCGGGCATGACGAGCATGGTGACCAGGATCAGCCGGTTCCGGAAGATCTGGATCAGCTCACCGTGAGCGATCGCGAGCATGGCGGGGATCCTTTGACTGGAAGTGGTGGAAGAAGGGCGGCCGGCGACGGCCGGGTCCGGGAGGGACCGCACGGCCTACTCGCTGCCGATGGCGCGGAAGACGTCGTCGAGGCGGGTCGGCCCGGCCTGGAGGTCGCGCAGTTCCGCCCCGTGGTCGTGCGCCCAGTTCAGGAGCGCGCGCAGGTCCTCCTGCAGGCCGGTGGTCTCGACGAGGAACGTTCCGTCGCCCTGGGGCACGGCGGGCAGCGGCAGCGCCGGGGCGGAGGGCGCGAGGGAGAAGCGGACCGTGGCGGGCAACGTGCGCGTGAGCTCGGAGACCGTCCCCTCGCGGTGGAAGACGCCCTGGTGCATGAGTCCGATCCGGTCGGCGCGCTGCTGGGCCTCCTCCAGGTAGTGCGTGGTCAGGACGACGGTGGAGCCGTCCTCGCGCAGCCGGTCCACGGCCTCCCACAGGGCGTCCCGGGACTGGATGTCCAGGCCGGTGGTGGGCTCGTCGAGGAAGACCAGCTCCGGTGTCCCGTAGACGGCGGTGGCGAAGTCCAGCCGGCGCTTCTCTCCGCCCGAGAGCTGGGAGACCTTGGTGCCGGCCTTGCGGGTGAGGTCGACGACGCCGAGCAGGCGGTCGACGCTGTCCGTGCGCCTGCTGAGCCGGCCGATCAGGCGGACCGACTCCCGGACCGTGAGGTCCGGGGAGAAGCCGCTCTCCTGGAGCATGATGCCCGTGCGGGGCCGTACGTCGCGGCGGTCGCGCGGGTCGCTCCCGAAGACCCGCACGGTGCCGGACGTGGCGGGGCGGTGGCCCTCGACGGCCTCCAGGGTCGAGGTCTTCCCGGCCCCGTTCGTGCCGAGCAGCGCGTAGAGCTCCCCGCGCCCCACGTGGAAGGACAGGTCCTTCACGGCGTGGAAGTCGCCGTACTTCACGTTCAGGTGCTCGACTTCGATGACTGGTTGCGTTGGCATGTCCCCATTCCAGCCGTCGGCGCCGCCGTCCGGCAGTCGCACCACGTCACTGATGCACCATGACGTTCGTAGGGGTGGGGACGTGACGTGGTGTCACTGTCGGCGTGAAGGGGCCGGGAGGAGAGTGGGTCGGGCACAGCCGACGACGGCCGGACCCCTGGCGTCCGGGGCTGCGGCGCCGGGGGCCCCGGGCGCGGAGGCGCCCCGGGCACGGCGTCAGGTGACCTGCGCGGAGCCGACCCCGGGACCGTCCGAGGCCCTTCGGCGCGGCAGGATCCAGGGGCGGCACACCAGGAGGATCAGCGCGATCTCCACCGGCGCTCCCGCGTAGTACATCAGCTCCGCGCCCGCGCGGGCCTGCTCGGCGGGGACCCCCTCGGGCGGGGCCGCGTAGAGGGTCTTGGCGAGGATGTTGTGCGCGGCGATCGCCAGGACCAGGGCCGCTGCCCGCCACGGCGGGGAGGGCCGGTGCGGCGCAGGGTCGGGGCCGCCCAGGACGGCGAAGGCGAACAGGTACCCGGCGGCGAGCACGTGCGCGTGGACCAGGGCGTGCAGGAGCGGATCGGTGTGCGTGAGGGCGTACAGGCCGGTCCGGTAGAGAGCCCACAGGCCGCCGACGCTGAGCGCGCCCGCCACGAACGGGTCGGTCAGGAAGGCCGCCGGGGGCGAGGACAGGATGCGGGCGAGGGGGCGGGCCGCGCGCACCGGCAGGGCCTGCAGGGCCAGGGTGACCGGGGCCGCCAGGACCAGCAGGAGCGGTCCCAGCATGCCCAGCAGGACGTGTCCGGCCATGTGGGCGGTGAAGTCGTGGTGGGCGCGTTCGGCCAGGGGACCGATCAGAGCGGCGCCCACGCACAGGCACCCGGCCGTCCACGACGCGGTGCGGGCCGCCGGCCAGGCGGTACCGCGCCCGTACAGGGCCAGCACCGCGGCCGGGTAGGCCGCCAGGGCGGCCGCCAGCAGGATCGCCGTGGCCCACCCGCCCGGGCCGAGCAGAGCGGCCTCGGTCCCGTGGTGTCCGTGGTGGTGCATGCTCAGGCCCCGGTCCCGGCGGGTTCGGTGGAGCGGCCCGCGCGTCGCGCGGTCACGGCCCACAGCACGATCCCGGCCACGAGCAGGACGGCGGCGACGGCGTTCCAGGTCACGTCGTAAGGCACCAGGTCCACCCCGTAGCGGATCTGGTGCAGCCCCAGGACCTTGTGCTGGACCAGTCCGTCGTAGAGCTGGAAGAACCCCGCCCCGGTCAGCCATCCCGCGGTGAAGGCCGCGCCCCGGAAGGCGCGTTCGCGGCGCAGGGCGGCGACCGTCAGCAGCGAGGCGACGGTGGCGAACCAGCTGAAGGCGTGGAACAGCCCGTCCGAGACCAGGCCGACGTCGCTGGTGGACAGGTCGTAGAAGTGGTGCCAGTGCAGGAGCTGGTGGAAGACCACCTCGTCGACGAAGGCGACGGTGCCCAGCCCGAACAGGATCCCGGCGACCAGGTTGCGGCCGTGGCGCGGGCGCGGCTGCGCCCGTGTCGGTGCGGACATCGGCTCCCCTCCCCCGGCCCCGGTCGCACCTCTCGGTGGGCCTCGCGCACACGACTACCCGGCGGCCGGGGACGAAAACGCAGGTCCGCCGCAGTCCCGTCGGCCGGGACCGGCGGCCGGAGCGCCGGCGCGAACATGGGGACGCCCAGTCCCTCCCCGCCTCCGAGCCGCCGACCCGCTCCATTGGTACCGAACGGTACAGAAGTGCTAGGGTCTAGTTCTGTACCACTCGGTACCTAACTTTCTGGGGGCTCACCCATGGGACAGCTGGAAGGCAGGACCGCCGTCGTCACCGGCGGCGGCACCGGGATCGGCCTGGCCACCGCCGCGCGGTTGGCGGCCGAGGGCGCCCACGTGTTCATCACCGGCCGGCGCGAGGACGTGCTGGCGCGGGCCGCGGAGACGATCGGCCCCGCGGTCACCGCGGTCGCGGGCGACATCTCCGACCCCGCCGACCTGGACCGGCTGTACGACGCGGTCCGGGAGCGCGGCAGAGGTCTGGACGTGCTGTTCGCCAACGCGGCCGCGGTCTCGTTCGCACCGCTGGAGAAGGCCACCGGGGAGCAGTTCGAGCGGACCTTCGGCGTCAACGTGTGGGGCACGCTGCTCACCGTGCAGAAGGCCCTGCCGCTGCTCGGCGAGGGCGCGTCGGTGGTCCTGAACGCCTCGATCCGCGCCGACGACGGCTGGGAGGACTACGGCCTGTACGCGGCGTCCAAGGCCGCGGTCCGGTCCCTGGCGCGGACCCTGGCCAACGAGCTGAAGGGCCGGGGCATCCGGGTCAACGCCGTCTCGCCGGGGGCCATCGACACCCCCGGCATCGACGGCGCCGTCGGCGAGGAGAACGTCGCCGCCGCCAAGGCGGGCCTCGCGGCGGGGGTCCCCATCGGCCGCATGGGGCGCCCGGAGGAGGTCGCCGCGGCCGTGGCCTTCCTCGCCTCACCCGACAGCAGCTTCATGCTCGGCACCACCCTGTACGTCGACGGCGGCGAACACCAGTTCTGACGCCCCGGGCACGGGAACGGGCGGGGCCGCGGGCGGGACGCCGCCCGCGGCCCTGCGCACGCGGGTCGGCGTGCCGGCCCGTTCCCGCCCCGGACGGTCGCCCGGAGGCCGATCACGCCGACGGAAGTCGCACGCGTTTCGCCGCCTACTGCGGCGCCGTCGCGATCTGGATCAGGTTGCCGCAGGTGTCGTCGAGGACGGCGGTGGTGACAGGGCCCATCTCCAGGGGATCCTGGGTGAAGCGGACTCCGAGGCCGCGCAGGCGCTGGTACTCCGCCTGCACGTCCTCGACGGCGAACTGGGCGAGCGGGATGCCGTCCTTGACCAGGGCGTCGCGGTAGGTCCTGGCGGCCGGGTGGGCGGCGGGCTCGAGGAGGAGCTCGGTGCCGTCGGGCTCCTCGGGCGAGACGACGGTCAGCCACCGGTCGCTCTCGCCCACCGGGACGTCGTGCTTCTTCACGAAGCCGAGGACCTCGGTGTAGAACTGCTCGGCCTGGGCCTGGTCGTCGACGAAGACGCTGGTCATGTGAATCTTCATGGGGTGTTCCCCTCCGGTCCGGATGCGTCTGGCAGGGGCCACCGCTCGGCGATGTGCCGCAGCGGGGCCGTGTTCAGGTCGTGGAACTTGTAGCGGCCCTCCCGCCTGGTCTCGACGAGCCCGGCGGACTCCAGCACGGCGAGGTGCTGGGAGACCGCCTGGCGCGAGATGCCGAGCCGGTGCTTCATGCTCAGCCGCGAGCAGATCTCGAACAGTGTCTGCCCGGACTTCTCCGTGAGCTCGTCGAGGATGGTGCGGCGAGTGGGGTCGGCCAGAGCTTTGAAGAGTTGGTCGGCCACGGCCACCATGATAGGCAAGCAACCACTTGCTTGTCGAGTCGGGGGCGGCGTGCCCCGTATCGGCCTGCCCTGCGAGTGCGCAGGTCAACCCGGTTGTGGTTGTCTGCCGCCCTGGATCCGGTGGCGGGCGGCGCCACGGCCGCTCCCCTCCCGCAGCTCCGCGGACGCCTCGCGAACGGGACTCTCGACCGGTGGCTGCGAGGCCGTCGGGGACGCCGTCGTGTCGTGGGTCCGTGCGATCCTGCTCCTCCCGCCGAACCCCCCGGAGGCGAACGTGTCCCACTACCAGGTCGTCGTGGTCCTGCCGAAGCCGCCCGACACCTCGGCAGGCGCCGCCCTGGGCAGCGCGCTCCTGCGGGAGCTGCTGCCCCTGCTGGGAGAACCCGACTACGCGGACGAGGACACGGACCCGCCCGGCCGCTGGTGGGACCGGTGGATGATCGGAGGCCGGTTCGAGAACGCGTTCCTGTGCACGGACCCCGACGACCCCCGGGTCCTGCCCGCCGAGGACGGCGACCCCCGCCTGGTGACGGCGGCGCCCGCGTCCCTGCTCGACCTCGACGCGCAGCGCGAGGCGGCGGCCGGGAGGGCGGCCGACAGGTGGGACCGCGCCACGGGGATACTCCGGCGCCACCCCGGTACCGAGGCGCTCTCCGCGTTCCTCCTGCGGGGCGGGGAAAGGGCCGGGCTGGCGCGTCCCGGGGCGACGGCGGGGAGGACCGCCCCCGCCGAACGGACGGCCGCCCTGAAGGCCTACCGTGCCCAGGACGCCGTCCGGGAGCTCGGCGGGGCCGGGCTCACGCACTTCGCCGGGTGCGCGGTCGAGCACTACTCCACGCCCCGGGAGGAGTTCGTGGAACAGGCGCGTCGGGGCGCGGTGCCGGGATGGGCCCTCATCGACACGGACGGAACCTGGTACGCCGTGGAACACCTGCCCGGGGCAGGGGACGGCCCCGAAGCGCGGCAGGCACGGCGCGAGTACCTGCGCCGCGCGAACGCGCTCCTGGACGCGTTGCCCGGCGACGCCTACCTGGTCATGGCCGACCTTCACGCGTGAGGGGCCGGCGGGGGCGGCCAGCCGCCCCGGAAGGCGCACGACCGGACGGGCCCCGGCCAGGGTCTGCGTCGGCGCCCCCGCGAACGGCGACCCGGTCGGTCGTCGCGTCCACGGGACCGTGCCGGTCGTGCCAGTCGTCCGGGCACTCCTGCGAGGGGCGAACGCCCGGATCGTGATCAGAAGTCAGGACAGGCCCTGGTCCGGCAGCGCGGTCCCGACGCGATAATGGCCGCGACCTTCGGGCCCGGTGGATCGTCCCCCGCGCCCGACCGCTCCGCCCTCCGGGAATGAGAACGCACGTGTACATGAGGACATTCGGCCGTGTAGAGGACAGGCCCGTGCTGCTCCTGCACGGCGGCGGCGTCGCAGGGTGGATGTGGGAGCCCCTGAGGGCGCACCTGGACCCGGGGCTCCGGCTCCTCGTACCGGATCTTCCCGGACACGACCGCAGCGCCGACACGGCCTACCGCTCGCACGAGCAGGTGGTCGCCGAGCTGGAGTCGCTGCTCGAGAAGGAGGCGGCGACGCCCGCCGCGGTCGTCGGGTTCTCCCTCGGCGCGCAGTTGGCGGTCCTGCTCGCCGCCCGTCGGCCGGACCTGGTCGACCGGGTCGCGGCCGTCAGCGCGCAGGCCGTCCCCTCACCGGCGCCACGCCTGGTCCTCGCCCTGCTCGGTGCGACCGCCGGGCTCGCCAAGCACGAAAGGTTCGCCCGGCTGCAGGCGAAGGAGCTCTTCATCCCGCCCGAGCTCCTCGACGACTACCTCCGCACCTCCTCCACCGTTTCCAGGGGCACGCTGCTCGCGGCCGTCGGCGAGAACATCCGCTTCACCGTGCCCGCGGGGTGGTCGGCCTTCTCCGGTGAGGCGCTCCTCCTCGCCGGGGCCGGGGAGCGCACGTTCATGAAGAAGTCGGCCGAGACTCTGCGCCGGGCCCTCCCCCACAGCGAGCTGGAGATCGTCGAGGGGTGCGGGCACGGCCTCCCGCTGCAGAACCCCGCCTGGCTGGCGCACCGCCTGCACACCTGGCTCGGCGTCTGAGGGCCGCTCGCGATCAGCGGCCCGGGGATGATCCGCGTCTTCCGATGCCGGGCCGGGCGCCGACCCGACACAGCCGTCGGTCAGCCTGCTGATGTTCCTATCGGCAGTCACGCGGTGTGGTGTGCCAGGTCGCCGGTCATGTGCCGGGGCTCGCGGTTTCGGGCGTCGGTGGTCCGTGATACTCCAATTCATGGCGCTGACACAGCAACTCGCACGGGTGTCCCCGCAGTACCTGGCTCAGTGCCGGGCAGCTGCGGAAGTGTCACATGACGGCAGCCCCGGTTGGGATCCACCCGCGGAGGACACGGTGGATCTCGACTGGGCGATCTGGGGCTTGATCCGGTTCTGTCAACGCATGCGCATCGAGGGGCCGTGCGTCCAGGTCCTCGAGCGGAGCATCTCGGGAGACCCGGGCGGCGATGTCGAGTTCCTCGATCATCCCGAGGTCTATGACGGCTTCGGCTCCCCTCCAGCCCTTCTTGCACCTGCGGCAGCGGCGGAAGTGGCCCATGGGCTGGCCGCTCTGGACATCGGCGAAGTGCTCACCCGCCTGCCTGCGAACCACTTGGAAGCTGCCGAGGCATGCGGATTCCGAGGGTTCGACGGACACCCGCGCGAGTACCTCGTCGAGCATTTCGGGCTGCTGCAGAGCTTCTATCTCATCGCCGGCCAACGTGGGCTGGCGGTTCTGACCTGGACGGACTGAGCACGGTCCCAGGAGAGAGGTCAGGGCGGTGAGCCGACCCGGCAGGCGCCTGCGAGGCCGTCGTCGCGGCGTGTCCCGCGTTCGATACAGGAGATCACGGTCGGCCAGACGCCGAAGTGCTCGGCGACGGTGGTCAGGGTGATGTTCTTGGCCTGGCGTGCCGGCCGAAGGTCCGAGACATCCGTGACGGTGACCGGTGTGGTGGGGTAGCGGAAGATCTCCCGAGCGATCGTGCGCTTGAGGAGTTGGTTACAGGACTCGACTTTCCGACAGCCAACGGAATTCAGAACTGATCAGTCTTGTCAAGCCCCTGCCATCGAAGATCTCTTCTGGCCGCGAGTCACGTACTCCACACCTGTCAGGAGTTCCGAAATATGTCGGCTCCCCCGGCTCGGCTTCGATACGAAGAACTTCCTCCATACCTTCAATGGCCCGGGCGATCCTCGGAGCGTTATTTTCACGAATCGTGGGGTGAGGGGTACCGTCGAACGCATAGGAAGACCAAATACCATGGTGAACCTGAAGCTCAAACCCAATAGCACCGGGTACAGATATAGGAGAGCTGACTATCCCTTCGTTGCCATCTCCCACCACCAGTGGCTCACGGGAACGCCTTCGGGGACCGCAGTGCCAGCGCCTAGCACGCCTGACAGATTCGTCCGGATCTCCTCGTCGGTATCGTCAATGTCTTCGGCGTCCAGCAAGGTGAAAGTCAGACTGCCGAGGTAGATCTCGAACAGATTCTCCAGAGCCGAACGATACAGGCAGGCTCCGTACCAGCCCTCTCCTTCGGACATCAGCGCGTAGGTGTCGGCCTGGCCGAGGTAGGCGTTGATCTCCCCTGTTCGATCCGCGGCGAGTTCGGCAATGCGAAGCCTCTCGTCCGGGGACGGCGTCCCACCCCGAAGCGTGGCTCCCCAGAGAAGGAGGAGCGCCCGGTCGAGCGGGACGTGCTCGTCGGCCAGATCGGATGCGGCTTGGAAGATCAGCTCGTGTCCGCTTCCACTGAAGGTGTGCACGGGTTCGGTGGGGGGAGCCGGCCAACCGTAATTGTCCAAGTGGGCCGCCCCGTCGGTCTCCACGCGCACCCGCGCCGACAGGGTAACGGCAGCCAGCTCGGTGTCGGCCGCCACTCGGTGGAAGGTCAGAACGCGTGACCCGTCGGAGTCCACGCTGTCACTGACCACAGATCCTTCTCGCACTGTGGTGGACGCCGACGCGTGGAATGCACGGACAGGCGTGCCGTCCCTGCGTTCCGTAAAAGGCAGTTCAACGAGTCGGCGTTTGGTCTGTGTCGCAGCATTGATGGGGGAATCGAACGTCAGCATGTTCGCGTAAGCACGGAGCTCCTCACACACAGCAGACGAATCCGCGTCAGATTCTATACGAACTCCGCTACGACCGAGCGTTGCTATCGCAGCCAGATCCTGGCCCAGGCGTCGCTGCACCAGGCTGGGGTCTGCGAGCAACCGCGCAGCGGCGATCTCTTCGGGGGTGAGGCCATAAGACAAGGAAACTCCTGAGTAGTAGAAGATCTTCGGTCACAGCGGCGACGTCTCATAGTGGCGCCTCCAGGGCTGTTCCGGTTCGTTCATAACCTGGAACCCGGACATACCACCGCCAGTGCGATCCAAGCACTCAATCGAGGGTCTCATCTGTACAGATGGGAGGTGGTCACGAGAAATGGCGTACGCGCCCTAACCCTCCGAGACTCCTTCTTCGCACTGGATATATCGAGATGACTTCACCTGTACCGACCCCAGACCAAGGAACGCCAAAAGAGAAAAGGAAGGAAGAGGGCGAAATTCAGAGAAAAATCAGATATTGTCATCCATCATACACGCCATCAAGATGATCATATTCAATCCGTGTTCTTTTTTCTTCTTCACTCATATCTTGCCGAACCGGAGAACTCCACCACCAGTGCCCATCGGGCACCCAGTCTGGAACATCCGCACTCCGCACAGGCGGAGCTTCATCTGATACATCTTTGATAATTTCATCTATATCTTCAAGATCCTCATGAAAGGTAACTTCTACACTCGTTGGAGCAACACTATCCCAATCCATGAACTCATCGTCGAGCAACTGCAGCACTGAACGCATCCAGCATGCCGCTTCAAATCCATCCAGGCGGCCACGCTCAGCATAGTTGGAACACTTTCCAACATAGGACCTAAGGCCCCCTAGGTTATCCTCATTCACCAAGAGACTGGAAAAAGAAGCCCTGAAACCTTCTGGAATATCAACAGAAACGGGACTATTCTTCATTTCGACATAGAAGGAAGGCAGCAAGTCGAGCACCGAGCCAACTTCCAACACCGCCTCTTTTTTGCTTTTTTTCTTTTCCAGTTTTTCTATAATTTTTTCCATGTCTTCATGAGACATAAATTCTCCCAGTTGAACTAGTCTTTGAAGACCGTGCTTCCGTATGTCGGCATGACTATAGAACCGTCTTCCTTGACAATCACTACCGCCCTTAAGAATACTTCTTTTTTCTTTCTCTTGTCGATTACCTGATTCCCATTCAAGTCAAGCTTCGGTCTTGCTATTTCCAATATCTCACCACCACCGTCAAGTGGCTCCCGGCTACGAATCTCTCCATGCCGGATCGTCTCCTCCGCACTGTCCATATAGTCATCTACGATGCTCCCCTCCTGCTCCCACGGCTGAATCTCATCATAGTGCTTCCGCGCATGGTAGGCAGTGGATGTCTGGTGACCCATACCGATATTTCCAGCCTGACCTCGGATTGCCTGCTCGAATTCTTCGGGCGGCAATTCTGTATCCACACGAGCTGGCTGATCAGGTCTTTTTTGTTCAACCGCAGCATGGTCCTGTTCCAGGCGTTGAGCAACAAAACCATCTGTCATCTCGGATGCCACCTTTCTCTGCGAATCCCTCTTGCCAACTCCACTTTCCTGGAGTTCAGCCGCCAATTCGTCAAAGGTGGCCTTGAAATACTCGTATCGATAGGCGAACTCTCGCGGATTTTCGGCGCCCTCCATGGCAAAGCGAGTGGCCCTCGGATGCATATCGCCTGCCACGCCTCCCCCAAAATTCTGACTGAGAGCCGATGCAACACGCTGCCACTGATCTCCATCACGGGGATAATCTCCACGGAGGGCAAGAATCTCCTCTTCAGACAAATTAGCACCACGAAGAGCATTCTCGGCTTTTTCCGCCTTATCGAGCCTTCTTTCCAAACCTGGATCAGAGGGAGGAGAAATATTCTCCTCACCTGAGTCATTATTTTCACCATCATCCCCGCCGGTGGCGGTGCGGTCCCGGGGCGGCTGGTCTCCGCCGCCCTCACCACCACCGGTGGCGGTTTCCGGACGCGCGGGTTCCTCACTCGGAGCGTCGTCACGCCGCACGGGGCGGTCATCACCCTGACCGTCGGTTCCGTCATCGTCCGTACGACTCGTAGGACGCCGTTCGGGATCGTCCTCGGCGTGTGGGGCGTCGTTGCCGCCGCGCTGCCCTTCGGTATCCGGACGTGTGGTCGGCGAGAGAGCTTCGGACTCCTGGTCGGGCCTTCTGGGAGCGTCCGTGTCCTCGGCACGGGGCCGGTCGGGCGAAGGGCCCTCCCCCTGGCCCTGCGGGGTGTCACCGCGCTGGGGTGCGGTCGGGGAGGGCTGGTCTCCGCCGTCGCCGACCACCGGCCGGTTCGGCGTCGGTGACGGCGCATCCGGCCGGGATGTGGGTGTGTTGCGGTACTGGTCGGGGTCCAGGAGCGATTCCCTGAGCAGGGTGAGGTCGTGCTGGAAGCGCTCGCCGATCGGCGTGCTTCCTTCCTCCAGGCGCTGGGGCAGCGGGCTGCTCGGGCCCACCGGGAGGCGCCCGCCGGACTGGGAGGAATGGTCGTCGCCGTCGGAGTAGGAGCCGTCCCGGTTGGAGGGGGTGATCGCCTCTCCGCCCGGCCCGAGCGTCAGCACGGTCGTGCCGATCTTGAGCGGGATGCCCACGGTCATCAGTGCGGTGTTGAGGACGCTGGTGGAACCGGTGTACTCCGGGTCCTCCTCACGCCTGGACCAGGCCGTGTGCCCCTCCACCGCTTGGTCCCAGCTGGCGCCGATGTTGGTGGTCCAGCGGTCCCACCTGGTGCCCTCGGCACCATCGGCCACCCATCCGTGTTCGTCGTGGACGCCGATGAAGGTCATCGCGTCCATCCATCCGTCCTTGACGGTGTTCTTGGCGTTCTCCCATCGCCCGCTGGGGGTGATCTGCCATCCGCCCTGGGGGTGCCACAGGCCGGACAACGAGGCCAGCCCTACCGCCGACCCCCACAGCCCGTCGACCACGAGGATGTCCCACGCGGCCTGGTCGGTGCTGTTGGAGAAGCTCGCCATGGAGGGATGGAACTCGGTGCCCAGCCACGCCGTGAAGTCGTTGGCCGGTCCCATGTCGCCGAATTCGGGCAGTTCGCGCTCGCCGGCGTCGGTGGGCAGCCCGTAGACGAGCACGTCGTCCCCGCCCGCCTGGTCGGGCGAGGCGTAGGAGGGTCCGCCGAAGAGGGCGGAGATCCGTGTGGCGCAGGCGTTCTCGGCCTCGTTGAACGTGGCCCACGCCGTGTTGACGCCGTCCTTGAGCCGGATGTTCTCCTGGAGGGCCCACTCGTCGGTCTCGTCGTCCTTGTCCAGCCACCACACCTTCTTGTCGTGGTGCTTGTTCCAGAACGACTGCGCCTCGATCCTGAGGGTGTTGAGCGAGGAGCGCGCCGTCGAGGCGGCCTCGGCCAGCTCCTCCAGGGCGTCGGCGACGGTGGCCAGGTCGCTCTGGATGTCCTCGCCTCGGGTCACCACCGGGTCCATGGCGGCGAAGAGCGTCTCGCTCTCCGGCGCGATGTAGTGGGCCTGCAGCCCGCTCCAGGTGGAGTGCATGTCCTCGGCGCCGCCGAGGAGGTTCTCCCCGCCGGTGCGCAGTGTCTCGGCGGCGTAGTTGAGCGACCAGACGTCGGTCAGGGGGTAGGGGATGGCCTCGGGGTCAATGAGGGTGAACATGTTCGGGTCCACCCCGTCCTGGGGCTGGGTGGGCTCGAAGGTCACCGTGGTCCTCCGGGGGTGGCGGGGGCGTCGGGTCCCAGGTCGAGGTTGAAGCCGGTGCCGGCCTGGCTCTGGGCTTCGGCGGCCATCTCCTCCTGTCCCTGGTCGTAGGCGAGGGTCGCGTCGTTGGCGCCCTGCAGGCAGGAGAGGCTGCGGGTGAACATGGCGTTGGTCTGGGTCGTGAAGTGGCCGAGGAAACCGCCCAGGGCCGCTTCGACCGGGGGGCTCTTGGCGTTGGTCAGGGCCATGTCGATGCCGTCGGCGGTGGTGTCGATAGTGGCGGAGAAGCCTTCGCCGTCGAGGCCGAGCCGGGTGCTGAAGTCGGTGAGCGTCAGCGCCACACCGTGGACGTCGATGTCCCACCGGCTCATCGCTCACCCGCCTGCGTGCGGGCGGCGAACCGGTGGGGGTGGAAGTCGGCGCCGGCGTCGGCGTCGCGGACCTGGGCGGCGGCGTGGGCGGCCTCGGCCATGCTCTTGTCGGCGACGCGGGCCCTGAGCTGGCCGAGCGAGGCGCGGGCGCCTTCGACCGCGGTGCCCATGCGTTCCCTGACCGGTGGGAGGAGGGCGTAAGGGTGCTCGGGGGCCGCGGAGGGCGCGGCCTGTTCCCTCCGGTCCTGGCCCGCGGTGGAGGGGCCGGGGAGTTCGCCGGTGGTGGGGGGTTGTTCCGGGGGGTCTACCAGCTCGAACTTCATTCGCCCGGCTTTCTCCTCTTTGTCAGTGCTGCACCTGCCTTCGAGGGTTTGCAGTTGCAGTATGCCTACATGCAGTGACTTTTCTCAGGGGCTTTGTTCCACCTCGAACGCCGTTCCCACAGCCGCCGGAATCGAGCTGAGCAGGCTGAATGTCCAAGGCCCACTTCGCCGAACCAAAGAAGGTGACTTGCATCACTCTTTCTTTTCGCGGGAAAGGTGAATTCTTCCCATGCGAATTCAGATTGCGCCGTTCTCCGAGGGCGGGGACGCCACGTGGAACAGGGCCTGTGTGCGACCTGGAATCCGCACCGGGCCACCCGGGGACACGGCCGCACGGTGGCGCCGTGAAGGGGCCTCGGGCCGATGGGTGGGCTCCGACCGGGGTGGGCCGACGCGTCTGCGCGCTCGGGCCGTGGCCCGGGACGTCCGGCGGGTGTGGATGACCCGGTCGTTCACGGTCGGCGACGACGCATGAAGGGATTCCTTGTCGACGCGATCTCAGTGCCGGCGGAGGCGTCCGACGATCTCCGCGGCGACGTCATCGGGGCAGGCGATCTCGGCGCACGCACGGAGGTTGCGCGGCGACAGCGAGGCCGGTGCGAGGTCGAGGAGGAAGTACCGGAGCAACGCGGCGCCGCTGATACCGGGCGGGGAGTGGTTCTGGCGAGCCGGCCCGATTCACCGCCTCAGCCGCTAACGGCTGGACATGCCAAACGGCTTTCCGCGCCGTGTTCGGGCGCACGCGGGACCGGGATCGGCCGCTTGCCGTCCTGCACGGGGCATGGACGCCACCACCCCTGCGGGCGCCCGGTCCACCGCGTCCTCCTCGGCCCCGCCCCGAGTCCTTCAGGCCCCGATCTGCTCGGCGAGCCGGTCGGCGACGCCTCGGGGTTCACGGCCCAGGAGTTCGGCCAGCAGGGGGTTCTGTTCGGCGAAGTACCCCTCGCGGGTCGCACGGAACATGGTGAGCATGAAGCGGGCTGCCTGCTCCGGAACGCCGTCCGCCATCTGGCCGGTCACCCACTGTTCGTCGTCCACGACGACACGTTCGACGGGGCGGCCGCTGAGCTCGGAGGCGATCCCGGCGAAGTCGTCGAGGGTGACGGCCTCACCGGCGATCAGGGTGACGGCTCCGTCGAAGGCGCGCTCACCGGAGAGGAGGACCGCCGTGGCCTCGGACAGGTCGGCGGGGGCTGTCCACGGGACGGGCCCGTCGGCGGGGGCGGCGATCACCCCGGTCTTCCGCCACGGCCCGAGCAGGGGGGCGAAGCTGTGGGAGAAGAAGCCGTAGCGCAGGGAGGTCCACGCGACCCCCGCATCGGCGAGGAACGCCTCGGTCTCGGCGTGGATGGCCGCCGGAGGGTACGGACCGTCGGTCGCGACGCCTTGCTGGCTGGTGTACAGGATCCTCCGGGCTCCGGCCGCGACGGCCGCCTCGATGGCGTTGCGGTGCAGGCCCACCATGTCGGCCGTCGGGTCGTTCCCCGACACCAGGAGGACCTGGTCGGCGCCGGCGAAGGAGTCGCGCAGGGCGGCCGGGTCCTCGTAGGAGCCCTGCCGTACGCGCACGCCGCGGTCGGCGAAGTGTCGGGCCCTGGCGGCGTCGCGCGCGCTGACGCCGATCCTGTCGGCCGGCAGGCGCTTGAGGAGGTGTTCGACGGTGCCTCCGTTGAGGGTGCCGGTGGCACCGGTGACGACGATCATGGTCGTGCCCTTCCCTGGGTGTCCGCACTGGTGTCCGGCCCGGAGACGGACCGTCGAAGAAGTTGACCAGTGGAGTCAGTTTCGCGTTCGTCGTCGACCGTAGATAAACTGACCACCAGAGTCAACTTATGGCGGCGTGAGCGAGGAGCGGCAGGGACCATGACCGGTGCGACACCCGCGAAGCCTCGGCTGCGCGCCGACGCCCGGCGCAACACGGAGCAGATACGCCGAGCCGCGATCGACGCCTTCCAGGGGCGGGGACTGAGCGTGCCGCTGGAGGAGGTGGCCAGGGCGGCAGGGGTGAGCAAGGCCACGATCTTCAACCGGTTCGGTGGACGGGTCGGACTCATCGAGGCCGTCATCGAAGAAGTCGTCGCGAACGAGCTCTACGCCGTCATCGACTGGACGAGGGCCCTCGACCGTGCCGGGGAGCGGATCGCGTACTACGTCACCGCGATCCGGGACCTCCAGTACCGCCAGCCCACCGCCAACGACGTCCTGCTGCAGGAGTACCCCCATTCGGAGCAGCTCATGGACATCTGCCGGGCCGCGGGCGAGATCAACGGCGAACTCGTCGCTGCCGGACACGCCTCCGCAGCTCTGCGGCCCGAGTTCACGGCGGACGACCTCCACGCGCTCATCGTCGACAACGCGCTCGCCCTCAAACACGGCGCCCTCCCGCCCCGGGACGCCTACGACCGCCGTACCGCCTTCCTCCTCGACGGCATCCGCGGTCACCCGGGCCCTTCCCGCGGTTAAAGGGACGCTCCGGGGCCTGCCCGTGTTCACCGGGCGCCTCGTCCGTAGTGGAGGACCGCAGCCCGACCGGCCCGTACGGAGCTCCGGGGGACGGCAGTCCGAGGAGCACCGGCACAGGCCCCGGGGCCGGGTCCGCCCGGGGGCTCCCTCGGCGGTCCCGGTGGACGTCCGGTCCCCCGCCCCCGCGGGACGGGTCCTACACGTACCCCGTCAGGTCCAGCAGGAGCATGAACAGGACGAACACCGCGAGGATCAGGAGCAGGACGCCGAGGATCGTCAGGGTCATCAGCACGGGGTGCCGCTCCACCCACGACAGGACGTGCGGGTGGGTCCTGGCCAGCTCGGCGTAGGTGACCGGCCGGTCGGGGCCCTCGCACGGCACGGCGAGCGCACGGACCAGGCGGTCGATGTCCTGGGACGAGTAGTTCGCGCCGTACAGCCTGATCACCACGTCGTCGTGGGCGTCGAGCACGTACAGGGTCTCGTTGGCGCCCGAGCGTGGCACGACGACGTTCGCGCGGACCAGGCGGGCGATGCGGCCCCTGGGGCGGCGCCGCTGGAAGCCCAGCCCCTTCTCGATGAACTCGTACGGGGTCAGGACGATGCTGGAACGGTATGTGTGCAGCAGGAGCAGCACGACCATCACGGCGAACAGTGCGCCCACGATCAGGCCCGCCACGGGCCCGAGCTTGAACCAGGCGCCGATGGTCGCCGTCACGGCGGGCACCGCGGCGACGGCCAGTCTGGTCCAGACCCTGCGACGGCTCGGGGTCAGCACGAGTGCGTCCTGCACGTGGCTCACGGGGCCACCGCCTTCTCTTCAGTTCTCATCGACGCTTGTGACGCGGTGACCCGGGAGTTGGTTCCGCGCCGTTCGGTCCGACGGGTGCTCGGCTCCGGACTCCGGCGGTCGTGCTCCATCGCAGTGCGGGTGCGCCGGGCGCACGCCGGGCCGGACGCGGAGGGAACCGGGGCCCCTACACGTCTGCCCGCTCACCGGACGAGGGGTCCCCGTAGCGGCGCTGGGGCATGTTCCGTGGATCCTGAATCTCGGACCTGTGGCTCTCACGCTCGGTGCACAACCGGTACACGAGTCGCAGATTCGAGCTCTCCGATGAGGGGTGGGACCTGATCCGCCCCCTGCTGCCCCCGATCACTGCCCGCCGTGAGCACCGACCGCAGTACCGCCGCCGTCTGCCGGCGACGCCGTCTTCGACGGACACACCCGAGGCGTGCGTCAAACCACACGGTTTGAGCGTTGTTCTCAGCCCGGGCGAGGGAACATGCGCTCGACGGCGGCCACCAGTGCGGCGCGGCGGGCGGCGACGGAGGGGACTACGGCCTGGCCTGCGGCAGCGGCGGCGATTTCGGGCTGACCTGCCCAGGTCATGGCGATCTGGTTGACCAGGGCGAGGACGTCGACCGGGTCCCAGGCCGGGTCGAGCAACCCGGTGCGCTGAGCGTCGCGGAGTTGGTCGAGCTTGCCGGCGACCGTGGCCTGGAGGCGGTCGGCTGTGCTGCCTGCGGGCTCGACCAGCTCCAGGCGGCCCCACATGATCAGGCGGTAGTGGTCCGGATGTGCCGTGAAATGGTCGAAGAGGGTGCCGACGTAACCGGGCAGGTCGGTCGGGTCCAGCTGGGTCGCCTCGACGAGTGCGGTCGTCTCGCGTTCGGCGACGTGCGCGTAAAGGGCTTCCTTGCTGCGGAAGTAGGCGTAGACACGTTCCTTGCTCGTCCTGGCCTGCTTGGCGATGCGGTCCACCCGGGCGCCGGCGATCCCGTGCCGGGCGAACTCCTCCTTGGCCGCGGCGACGATCCGCTGGCGCGTGGAGTCGGCGGACCCACCCGCGATGGCGGCGTCCGAGGTCTGGCCAGGGTTGGCGGAGGAGGGCATGAGCCCAGGATAGGCGACCGAACCGTTCGGTTTTGCGTTGCACTCCGGACAGGCGTAGGGTCAAACCGAACAGTTTGGTTTGGTCGGCTGCAGGGTGCCGACATGACATGAGGAGCGATTGCATGCAGCACCGCAGCCTGGGACAGCAGGGGCTACGCGTCTCCGCGCTCGGACTGGGCGTGATGGGGATGTCCATGGCCTACGGCCCCTCGAACGACGAGGACGGCATCTCCACCATCCACCGCGCCCACGAACTCGGAGTCGACTTCTTCGACACCGCCGAGGTGTACGGCCAAGGCACCGGCAGCAACGAGACGCTGCTCGGCAGCGCGGTCAAGGACTTCCGCGACGAGGTCGTCCTGGCCACCAAGTTCGGCTTCGACATGACCGGCAAGACGCCGGGGGGCGGTGTCAACAGCCGCCCCGAGAACATCCGCGAGGTCGCCGAGAACAGCCTGCGCTACCTCCAGACCGACTCCATCGACCTCTTCTACCAGCACATCTCCGACCCTGACGTGCCGGCCGAGGAGGTCGCCGGCACTGTCGGCGACCTGATCACCGAGGGCAAGGTGCAGTACTTCGGCCTGAGCAACGTCGGCCCGCAGTACATCCGCCGCGCCCACGCCGTCACCCCGGTCACGGCCCTTCAGTATGAGTACTCGGTCTTCGAACGCGAGGTGGAGGACGAGATCCTGCCGGTCCTGCGGGAGTTGGGGATAGGCCTGGTACCGTACTCGCCGCTCGGCCGCGGCTTTCTCTCCGGCGTGGTCAGGCCCGCCGACGAGTATCCCGAGGGCGACATGCGCCGCTGGGACGAGCGCTGGCAGGGCGAGAACTACGTCTACAACCTGAACGCCGCCGAGCAGCTCCGAGAGCTCGCCGCCGCCCGGGGCGTCACCCCCGCCCAGCTCGCCCTGGCCTGGCTGCTCGCCCAGGGCGAGGACGTCGCCCCGATCCCGGGCACCCGCAGCGCCGCACGTCTGGAGGAGAACGTCGGCGCCGCCGACGTAGAACTCACCGAGGCCGACCTGGCCCGGATCCGGGAAGTCCTCCCCCAAGGCTCCGCAGGCAGCCGCTACCCGGCCTCGATCATGGCCGGTTACCGCACCGCCTGACAGCCCGTCCACCGGGTTCGGCGGTCCCGGGCATGCGGCGGCGAGCAGCTGCGGCATGCCCTCCCAGGCGGGGTGGGTGTTACCGACCTCCGTGGTCAGCACACCTAGCGCGCCACACGGTAGCGGAGGCAGACGACCCCCGAACCGAAGGTGCGGTTCTCGACGAGTTCGAGATCCGCCCGGCGCTCGCGCCGGGGGAAGAAGGGGATCCCGCCGCCGACCAGCACCGGGTGGACCCTGGGCCGGTACTCGTCGATCAGGCCCAGCTCGGCCGCCTCGGCCGCGAGCGCCGCGCCGCCGATCGCGATGTCGCCCTCCCCCGGCTCGGCCCGCCACCGCTCGACCTCCTCCGCCAGGCCGCCGGAGACCAGGCGGGCATTGCCCTTCACGGCCGTCAGCGTGGTGGAGAACACCACCTTGGGGAGCGGCTTCCAGAGCTCGGCCCACTCGAGCGTCGGGGCGTCGACCGTGGGATCCTGGTCTGCGGTCTCCCAGTACAGCATCGTCTCGTAGAGCCGTCGCCCCATCAGGTGCACGCCGATCCCGCGTATCTCGTCGGTGACGAAGCGGAAGACGTCGTCGCCGGGCTCCGACCATGCGAAGCCGCCGTCGGGCCCGACGATGTAGCCGTCGAGCGAGACGCCCATCGAATAGATCACGCTGCGCATCGGAAGTCCTCTCGGTGGGGCCGCCGTGTCGGGCGTTGCGCTAGGAGGCGCTCCGGGCTGCCCTGTCGGCCGTCATCGTCGCACGCACGAGCACGACGGCCTCGCAGGCCATGCCGCACAGCCCCGCGACGACGCCCCGCCCTCCACCGAGCGAGAGCTGGGCCAGGACCGCGAGCACGGCGGTGGCGGCCTGTTCGACGAGCTCCCGTGACCCGGCCGCCGGACAGGACGGGGCGGGAGGACGGCACCGGTGGACGCTCCACCGGGTACGGGTCTTCGCGGGCACGTCCCGGAAACGGTGACGGAACTCCCATCCGGGCTCATCGAAACGGGTGCTAGAGTTTCTGGCGCAGCGACGACCGGTTCGCTTGCGGAGACCGAAGGAGGTGAGTTGATGACTGTCGTGGAGACCACCGCTGTGCGCGGTGCCCGGACCATCCTCACTTCCCGGGCCTCGTCCTGACCTTCGCCTGCCTTCCTCCTCCGTAGGGGTGGTTCCGGCACGCCTGCCGTCCGGCGGGGTCCCCTTCCAAGGGTCTCCACTGTGTTTCATCAACACGCTTCACACCATCCTGCTCTCCCTTCGCCCGAGCGCGTCCTGACACCGGCCGACTACGGCTGGGACGCGGAGCGCGAGCGCTCCTTCGCCCCATCACGGGTCGGCGGACTGGTCCCGGGCCGCGTGGTGCGGGCCGAGCGCGGCCAGTGCGACGTCGTCGCCGAGACCGGGCCCGTCCGCGCGGTGCTCGTCCCCCCGGCTGCCACCGGCGACCGGCTGACGCCGTGCACCGGTGACTGGGTGGCCGTCCTGCCGGCCACCGCCTCCGACTCCGCCGCTGTCGTGGAGGTACTGGAGCGGCGCACCGCCGTGGTCCGCTCGACCGCCTCGCGCACCTCCCACGGCCAGGTACTGGCGGCGAACGTCGACACCGTGGCCGTGACCGTCCCGCTCGCCGATCCGCTCAGGCACGGGCGGATCGAGCGGATGCTCGCCCTGGCCTGGAACAGCGGCGCCACGCCCGTGGTGGTGCTCACCAAGGCCGACCTGTCCGCCGACCCCGTGTCGGCGGCGTCCGAGGTCGCCGAGGTGGCCCCGGGTGTGGAGGTGCTGGTCACCAGCGCCGCCACCGGCGAGGGCATGGACGTCCTGGCCGCCGCCCTGTCGGGCACGGTCGTCCTGCTCGGGTCCTCGGGCTCGGGCAAGTCCACGCTCGGCAACCGCCTGCTGGGCCAGGACCTGCTGGCCACCGGCGCGGTGCGCGGGAGCGACGGCAAGGGTCGGCACACCACCGCGTGGCGGGAGCTGCTGCCGCTGCCCCACGGCGGGGTCCTGTTGGACACACCGGGCCTGCGCGGCGTCGGCCTGCACGAGGCCGACGAGGGCCTGGACCAGGTCTTCGCCGAGATCACCGAGCTGGCCGGGGACTGCCGCTTCGCGGACTGCGCTCACTCCGCCGAACCGGGCTGCGCCGTCCTGTCCGCCGTCGAGGACGGCCGACTCTCCGGGCGGCGCCTCGACAGCTATCACCGGCTGCTTCGCGAGAATGCCCATGCCGCCTCCCGCACCGACGCGCGGCTGCGCGCCGAGATGAACCGGCAGGACAAGCAGGGTGCGCGCCTGCGACGCGCCATCAAGCAGTCCCCGAACTTCAAGGCATGACGGAAAGGAATCAGGTCATGGACCTTCCCCGTATCTTCACCATCCGCGAGAGCAGCCACCGCATCCACAACCCGCTGACCCCGGCCAAGTTCGCCGCCCTGGGCCAGGCGCTCCACCTGGCCCCCGGGACGCGGGTGCTCGACCTGGCCAGCGGCTCGGGCGAGATGCTGTGCACCTGGGCGCGCGACCTGGGCTTCACGGGCACGGGCGTCGACATCAGCACGGCCTTCACCGCCCAGGCCCGGGCCCGCGCCGTCGAGCTGGGCGTGGACGACCGCGTCGAGTTCGTCCACGGCGACGCCTCCGGCCATGTCGCGGACGAGCCGGTCGATCTGGCCGCCTGTGTCGGCGCCACCTGGATCGGCGACGGCGTCGCCGGGACGGCCGAGCTGCTCGGCCGCAGCCTGCGCCCCGGGGGCCTGATGCTGATCGGTGAGCCGTACTGGCGGCGGACCCCTCCGGACGAGGAGACCGCCAGGGACTGCAACGCCGCCGGCATCGACGACTTCCTGTCGCTGTCGGAGCTGATCGGGCGGTTCCAGGGCCTGGGGTACGACGTCGTGGAGATGGTGCTGGCCGACCAGGACAGCTGGGACCGGTACGCCGCGGCGCAGTGGCTCAACATGCGCCGCTGGCTCGACCGGAACCCGGACGACGAGCTGGCCCCCGAGGTGCGGGAGGAGCTCGACGCCGAGCCCGCCCGCTATGCGCGCGCCACGCGTGAGTACCTCGGCTGGGGGGTCTTCGCCCTGATGGAGCGCTGACGCTCCCGTCCCGTGCGGGGTCCGGGCCTCACGCCGGCCGGGCCCCGCACGGGACATGTGCTCCGCACCCGTGTCCTCCACCCGCCCGGCGCACCGCAGGAGCGGGGCCGGAACCCGTCTTCGCGGCAGTCGGCGGCGGTTCCGGTCCGCCCCTCACCCCGGGGAGGCCGAGGCGAGGTAGTCGGTCTGGCGCTGCATGAGCCACAGGCCCTTCAGGGGCGATGCGGCGTCTTGCACCACGGGGTACCAGAGCGCCCGGTCCCCGCCCTCCCCCAGGAGCGTGCCCCTGACGGGTCCGGCCTGGGCGCGGCCGAGGCCGATCGCGCGCAGGCGGTCGGGGCCGATGGCCACTCCGACCGGGGTCGGGGGTCCGGCCCACACGGGTCCGTGGGTGGTGTCGCTGTGCCCGGGCACATGGCGTACCCGCAGGCTCTCCAGGAGTCCTTCCGCTGCGAGGGTCCGCACCAGGTCCGGGAGCGCGCCGAAGGGGACGCTCTGCCTGTCCTCGAACCCGGCCACGATCGAGATCCGTTCCAGGAGGCGGTCGCCCCGGTGGGTGAGGCTGATCTGCCCGGTGAGCGGCCGTCCCCGGCCGAGCGGCCCGGCCAGGTAGAGGATCGACGCCCTGGGGCCGCGCTCGGCGGCGAAGCGGGCGATGCGCTCGCGGTCCCAGTGCCGGAGCGCGGGCTCGTGGGGTCCCCAGGCCGCCGGGGCGTGCCCGGCCAGGTGCTCGGCGACGATCTCCGCGGCGCGGCCCGGGCGCGGGGCGGCGGGGTCCCGGTGGAGGGCGGACACGTCCACGACCACCTGTGTCCCGGCGCCTTCGGCGAAGCCGACGAGGAACCCGGGCTCGGGCGCGGCGTCGGGTTCCCTCGCCGCCCAGTTCGGCCCGGAGGGCTCCTTGTCGGCGAGGAACCCGTAGGTGTGGTCCCAGTGCACGGCGAGTCCGGTGAGGCCGTCGTAGTGGCCGCCGTCCTGACCGCGCACGACCCAGCGGCCCAGCGGCCCGGCGAGGAAGGTGCGCACGCCGTAGGTGAGCCGTGCGGTGGGCGGGGTGAGCACCTGAAGTGTCTTGCGGCCGCCGTGGGTGGCCACCGCGTCGCTGAGCCAGGAGGAGAAGGGCACCACGTCGCGGTCCTGGGCGACCAGGACCGCCCTGGCCGCGGCGCGCTCGGCCGCCGGGTGCTCGGACTCCTCCCACAGTCCGAAGTCGGCCGCCCCCGAGGTCCACACCGCTCCCCCGAGGGTGAGGGCGAGCCGGTCGGCGAACCGGTGTGCCACCTCGCGGCCCTGCTCGTCGGGGCGCGCCCGGGTCTCCGTCCACCAGAACCGCTCGGGCAGGCCCGCCACGACCTCCGAACCGAGCAGGCGCTCGACCTCGCCCGCGGCCTCGACCCGCTGTCCGGGTTCGAGGGTGGCCAGCAGGAGGCCGTCGCCGTCGCGGATCTGCAGGACGCCGGTGTCCTTGTGCCGGTGCAGCCGCAGTTCCGGGTCGAGGCCTCGGAGGGCGTGGACGACCGCCGGCTCGTCGGGCCTCTCCGCGACCAGGGCCACCACGTCGTAACTCAACAGTCCTCCTTGCGGGGGGTGTGCGAGAGGATGCCGGCCCCGTCGGGGAGGGTCGAGGCGGGTTCGTCCCCCGCACAGGGGTCCGGCCACGGCGCCGTTCGGCCGTCGCAGGCGCGTGAGCGGGGACCGGCATCCCCCACGGGCTTTCTCAGACGGGGACGGTTCCGCTGAAGTACAACCCTTCGGAGCCCTCGGGGACGATCTCTATCAGCACCTGTTCGTGGTCGGGGTACACGTCGAACCCGTAGGTGACGGTCGCCTCCTGCCCGTCGGGGACCGGTGCGTCGAAGTGGGCCAGGGTGCCGTAGCCGTTCTCGTCGGTCTCCAGGATCGCCGGCAACGCCTCCTTGCTGTCGGGGCCGTGGAAGACGAACACGGCGACGCGAGTGGCGTCGAAGGGTTGGCCTGTGGCGTTGGTGAGTGTGAGGTCGAACGCCAGGGCCGGGGCGCCCCTGTCGTCCGTGGTGCGCTCGACGTTCCGCACGGCCGCGGTGAGCCCTTCGACGAGCTGGGCCTGTGTGGTGAAGTCGGCGTTCAGGCTGGTGACCCGGGAGGATTCACCGGCGTCGGCGGAGGACGCCGGCTCGCCGGAGGCTGCGGGACCCGGTTCGTCCTGGGGTGCGGGGGGAGAGCAGGCGCCGGCCACCAGGACCGCGGCGGCCAGCGCGACGGCCCGGAGCGGGCCGAAGGGGCGGGGGGAGGACGAGTCGTTCATGCGCACCAGTATGGGACACTTTCCGGCCGCTGCCGGGGGTGGGGAATCCCGGGACGAGGACCCGCTCCCGGCGCCGGATCCTGTGGCCGTCCTCCCCGCCGCCGTTCTCCGCGGGAGTGCGGGACGGCCCGGCCTCGTTCGGACCCCAGAGTCGGTATAGTACGGACGGTATAGTTATTGGTTGCATGAGGAAGGCGCCGCATGATCGAGATCCTGGACCCTGACAAGCTGCCCCAGGCCAGAGAGACAGGGGCCCTGGTCGGCCACATCCTGCGGACGGTGAGGGACCGCAGCACGGTGGGCACGAACCTCCTGGAGATCGACCGGTGGGCCCAGGAGATGATCACCGAGGCCGGCGCGCAGTCCTGCTACGTCGACTACGCGCCGTCCTTCGGACGCGGACCGTTCGGCCACTACATCTGCACGGCCGTCAACGACGCGGTGCTCCACGGCCTGCCGCACGACTACGCGCTCGCCGACGGCGACCTGCTGACGCTCGACCTCGCCGTCTCCCTGGGAGGGGTCGCCGCGGACTCCGCCATCAGCTTCGTCGTGGGCGGCTCCCGGCCGCCGGAGAGCGTCGCGCTGATCGAGGCGACCGAGCGCGCACTGGCCGCGGGCATCGCCGCCGCCGCGCCCGGGGCCCGTATCGGCGACATCTCCCACGCCATCGGCAAGGTCCTGCGCGGGGCGGGGTACCCGATCAACACCGAGTTCGGGGGCCACGGCATCGGATCGACGATGCACCAGGACCCGCACGTCCCCAACACCGGGCGGCCCGGCCGCGGGTACAAGCTGCGCCCCGGACTGCTGCTCGCGCTGGAGCCGTGGGTCATGGCGGACACCGCCCGGCTCGTCACCGACGACGACGGGTGGACGCTGCGCAGCGAGACGGGCTGCCGGACCGCGCACAGCGAGCACACCATCGCCGTCACCGAGGACGGAGCCGAGATCCTCACCCTGCCGAAGCCGGCGTAACCGCGGGGCCGTCCCGCGAGGCGGGGGCGCCCCGTGGGGCGGGGGCGCGCACTGGTGTGTAGGGGCGGGCGGGGCGACACGGCCCCGCCCGCCCCGTCTGCGGAGGCTCGCGGCGGTCCTTCTGGGCCGACTGGTGTTTGTGGGAGGCTTGTGCGGCCCGGAACCGGGCAGGAACCACACATTTCACCAGCAGCATCGGAGACGACAGCAGTTATGGAGAGCTACGGGGTTCAAATCGGCCTCGTCCTGGTCCTCGTCGTGGTCAACGCCCTCTTCGCCGGCAGCGAGATCGCCCTGATCACCCTGCGCGAAGGACAGATCAAGCAGCTGGCGGAGCGGGGGCCCGGCGGCAGGGCCGTGGCCCGCCTGGCCAAGGACCCCAACCGTTTCCTCGCCACCATCCAGATCGGCATCACCCTGGCCGGCTTCCTGGCCTCGGCCACCGCGGCCGTGGCCCTGGCCCAGCCCCTGGTCGAACCGCTCGGCTTCCTCGGCTCCGCGGCCGCTCCGGTCTCGGTCGTCCTGGTCACCATCGTCCTGACCTTCGTCACCCTGGTCTTCGGCGAGCTCGCGCCCAAGCGCATCGCCATGCAGCGCGCCGAGACGTGGGCCCTGGTGGTCTCGCGCCCCCTGGACCTGCTGGCCGCGCTCTCGCGTCCCGTGGTGTGGCTGCTGAGCGCCTCCACCAACCTGGTCGTGCGCCTGACCGGCGGTGACCCCTCCGCCGCCAAGGAGGAGATCGGCGAGGAGGAGCTGCGCGAGATGCTCTCCACCCAGCGCGGCATGACCGCCGAGCAGCGCACCATCATCTCGGGCGCCTTCGAGATCGACGACCGGCGGCTGCGCCAGGTCGTCGTCCCGCGGGGCGAGGTCTTCACCATCCCGGCCCGCACCCCGGCCGGGGAGGCCGCCCGCATGCTCGCCGACCAGGGCCACTCCCGCGCCCCCGTCGTCGCCGACGACGACCTCGACGAGGTGCTCGGCGTCGTGCACTGGTCCGACCTGGTCCGCGGCGAGGGCGCGGCCGGTGAGCTGGCGCGGGAGCCGATGCTGCTTCCCGACTCCCTGGTGGTCTCCCTGGCCCTGCGCCGGATGACCGCCGAGCACCAGCAGCTGGCCGTGGTGGTCAACGAGATGGGCGGCATCGACGGCATCGTCAGCCTGGAGGACCTGCTGGAGGAGATCGTCGGGGAGATCTACGACGAGACCGACTCCGACATCCGCACCGTGGTCTCCAACGACGACGGCACGATGACGCTGCCGGGCACCTACCCGGTGCACGACCTGTCCGACCTGGACCTGCCGCTGAACGATCCCCCCGAGGGCGACTACGTCACCGTCGCCGGGCTGCTCATCGCGATCCTGGGCCACATCCCCAGGACTCCCGGGGAGAAGGTCTCCTTCGGCGACTGGGAGGCCGAGGTCGCCGAGACCAGCGGGCGCACCGTCACCGCCGTGAAGGTGCGGCGCACCGCGACCGCCGAGCCCTCCTGACCCGCACGCCCGGCCGCCCGTGGCGGGCGGCCGGGCGGTATGTGCGGCGCAGGCCCCCCGGCCGTCCGCGCTGCGGGCAAGCGCCTGGGGCGGCCCCGCGATGACCCCCGAGCAGGTCCGCCACGCCAGCGTCCTGCTCACCCGCCCGGAGAACAGCGTGGCCTCCATCGCCCGCCTGCTCGAGGTCTCCCGCTCGCCCCCGTACAAGCATGTGCCGGAGCTGTCCGGCGGCCGGGCCTCGATCCAGGTGCCGTAGCCACCACAGCGCGCGGGGACCGTCACGCCTGCCCGCCCTTCGACACCTCCGGCTGCTTGCGTGCGCTCACACACCCACCGGGGCCTCCGGCGAGGCGGGCAGGACCACCACGTTGGCGAAGCCGCCCGGCCGCGACCCCACGAGCTCGAAGGCGTCGTTGACCTGTGCCAGGGGGAAGGGGCGGTGCTCCAGGAACGACAGGTCGATCACCCCAGCCGCGATCATCTCGATCATCTGGTCGATCTCACCGGAGGTGAACCAATTGGAGGCCAGGACCCGCACATCGCGTGCCACCACCTCGGCGTAGCTCTGGCTGATCTGTCCCTCGACCCCGCCCGCGGCCAGGACCGCGCACCCGCCGGGCCTGACCCCCCGCAGCAGCGTGTTGGTGGAGTTGCCCTGTCCGCCCACGCCCAGGCAGTCGTAGAGCACGTCCACACCCGCGCCGCCGGTGCGCCCCCGCGCCCAGGCAGCCAGGTCCACACCGTCCTCGGAGGAGACCGTCTCCACCCGGTCCGGCGCCATCTGCTGCACCCGCGCCAGCAGCTCCCGGTTGCGCCCCACCCCCAGGATCTTGGTGGCTCCCATCCCCAGGGCGATCGCCACCGCGGCCACCCCGAGTGTTCCCGTCACCCCGTTGATCAGCAGGGTCTGGCCCGGCCTCAACTCCCCCTTGCACAGCGCGCCGAACGAGGTGCCGACATAGCCGAACCGGGCCGCGGTGAGCAGGTCGATCGACTCAGGCAGGCGGGCCACGCGCGCGTCCGGGGCCAGCAGGTACTGCGAGAGCCCTCCGGTCCGGTTCTGGTTGAGCAGCCGACCGTCGCCGCTTGTGGCCATGTAGCTGCGCAGGCACCCGTGCACGCACAGGTCCTGGCGGCCCTTGCGGCACTGAGAGCAGGTGTCGCAGGTCATGTGCGGGTCGACGTAGACCCGCTCTCCCGCCTCGATACCCAGGACGTGCTCGCCCACGGCCTCCACCGTCCCGGCCGCATCGAGGCCGAACACCGCCGGCAGGTCGGGCAGGGTGAAGGGGGTGTGGCCGTTGACGACGTTGTAGGAATTGGGCACCAGACCGCACGCGGCGACTTTGACCAGGACCTCTTTAGGGCCGGGCACGGGCTTGTCGACCGCCTCGACCTTCAACGGGTGGCCGGGGGCATGCAGACGGGCAGCGTTGATCTTGGGCATGCGCCGCACTCTAACCGTCACGATGGCCACAACGGGCGTCACCGAGCGTGGTGATTCTCTTCACGTTGGAGGCCGCGCAGGACACTGCAGCGCCAGCACCGGTGTGCGCTACTTCACCGAATCCGGGCGCAGGCGCCACAGACCCTGCCGCTGATAGGGTCCGCCGGGTAGCACGACGGGCTCACGAGGCAAGGTCCAGGGCGGTGAAGTCGACCTCCTCCAGGGCTGCCTCGAACCCCTCCGGTTCGATCCCCAGCACGTCGCATGAACTCCGTGAGGAGGAGATCGCCCGGCTCTCCCCACCCAAGCATCGCGACCTGAACCTGCTCGGCCGGTACAGCTTCACCGCCTCGACCCCCACCACCGTCGTCCTGCGTCCGGTTCGGGACCCTGATGCGCCGGAGCCGGGGCCCGCTGCCTGCGTCTTGCCAGGCCGTCGCCCGGTCGCTCAGAGGAGGGCGCCGCCGGAGACCTCGATGCGCTGGGCGGTGACCCAGCGCAGGCCCTCGGAGGCCAGCGCGGCGATGGCGTCGCCGATCTCCTCGGGTTCGCCGACGCGGCCGAGCGCGGTCTGTCCGGCCAGACCCCGGCGCATCTCGGCGTCGTCCCGCATCGCTCCACCGTTGAAATCGGTGGCGGTCGGCCCGGGGGCGATGGAGTTGACCCGGATGCCGCGCGGGCCGAGTTCTGCGGCGAGGGTGCGGCTCAGGGCTTCGACGGCGGCCTTCGAGGCGGAGTAGACCGAGGTGGCGGGGCTGGTGTGGCGAGTCAGCGACGTCGAGACGTTGATGACGCGGCCGCCCTGGGCCAGCAGCGGCACGAGTGACTGGACGAGGAAGAACGTGCCCCGGACGTTGGTGCCCATCACCGTGTCGAAGTCGTCGACCGTGACGTCCTCCAGCGGTCCGAAGATCCCCACGCCCGCGTTGTTGACCAGGATGTCGAGCCGTGAAGCACCCCAGCGCTCCAGCTGCTCGCCCAGTTCGGAGGTGAAGGACGAGAAAGAGGAGACGTCGCTGATGTCGAGCCGGAGAACAGCTGCGGTCCCGCCCACCGCCCGCACCTCTTCCGCCGTCTTCCCGGCCCCGGCCGCATCACCGCGGTGGGTGACCAGGACCCGCGCCCCGCGTCTGGCCAGAGCGATGGCCGCGCCGCGTCCGAGGCCGCGATTCGCACCGGTCACCAAAGCGATCTTGTCGATCGTCATGAACTGTTCCTCCACCGCGCGGCCACCGGAACTCACCCGGGCGCCACAGATAAGATGCGAGTCACTCGACTCGCCTTGCTCTCGCATCGTAGGCAGGACCGAGTGGCGAGTCAAGTGACTCGCCTCGGGCCTGCGGCATACTGGCCGCATGGCAGCAGAACTCTCCGCACACCACCGCAGGCTCGCTCAGCAAAAACGCGAGGCGATCATCACCGCGGCCACAGAGCTGTTCCTGGATCGCGGCTACGACGGCACCTCGCTGGCCCGGGTCGCCGAAGCGGCCGGGGTCTCGAAGTCCACCCTGTTCAAGCGGTTCCCCACCAAGGCGGCCCTCTTCGAGGCCATCGTCACCGAGTCCTGGCAGCGTGACGCCGGCGACGCCGCCGCGCGGCCGCAGACCGGAGATCTGCGCTCCGGACTGGCGACCATCGGCCACCGCTATGCCGACCTGGTCGGCCGACCCGGCATGACAGCCCTGTTCCGGATCGTCATCGCCGAACTGCCCCGCTTCCCCGAACTGGGACGGATGCAGTTCCAGCTCGGCAAAATGCCCTACTTCACCTCTGTTCAGCACTACTTGGAAGCCGAGCACGAGGCGGGCAACGCCGATGTCCCGGACGCGGTGAGCGCCGCGAACCAGTTCCTCGGCATGATCGCCAACTACGTCCTGTGGCCCCGCATGCTGCTGACCGACTGGGACCCCGCGGCCTCCGACATCCACGACGCCGTCGAACAGGCCGTCCGGACCATGCTCGCCAGATACGCCCCGACCCGTCGGCCCGACCCGAAGCCGGAACGTTGACACCGGCGCGCGACGCCCGACATCCGCGGCGCCGCCTGTCGGCAGACGACCGTCTGCCGACAGGCGGCCGACGCGGCCGATGACCCGTGCCGCCCGGGGTGCGCGGAGGCTCGAATCCACTCGGATCCGCAGATCTTCGGTCCATCACCCATGACAACGGGTATTCCGCAGAACGGCGTGCCGGCGCACGCACCCGTCGGCGCACGCGCATCGGCGTACGGCGACACGCTCGCAGGATGGGAATCCTGATGCACGCGAGAATGGCGTGACACCGACTCCTCACCATCGACAATGGCCGGAATCGGACATTGTTTGTTTTTTCCCAGTGGTTATCTCCCGCACATGGGAGGATCGTTGTCAACGGCGTTTACCCTCAATGCCACCACTGGGACGGGAACGATGAGAAAAATGACGAGAATCCTCCTTGTCGCGGCATCGCTGGCCGGGAGCATCGCCGCGGCCGGGCCCGCCAGTGCGGCACAGGGGTGCTCCGGCGCAGGGCCGACCGTGGTCGATCACCACGGAACGTCCTGGTCAACGACGTATTGCAATGCATGGCTCGGCGGCAACCTCGAAAGGGGTGTCGGCAGGGACAACCCCAGTGAAATTTCTGGATACCTCTACGCGAACAGGGCATGGTTCGTCTGCCAGCAGCAATTCACCTACCTGGAGAACCCTCCGGCCGGCGAGTACCGCAACAACTGGTGGCTTTACACCCAGGGCGATGAGGCTTATCTGGACCAGGGATGGGGCTGGTTCCCGGCGGTGAACGTTTCCGGGGGCGGAAACTACGAGCCCATTCCCGGACTGCGCAACTGTGGTTTCCCCGAGACCCTGTCCGCGGAGACGGGTCCCTCCGGACAGGTCGACGCGCCGGGCCGTTGAGGTCTGCGGCCCCCTGGGGTCGAGGGGCATCGGCACAGGATCCAGAACCAAGGGGCCCTGGCCTCCAACACCCCGGCGCCCTCACCGGCCGCCGTGGAGCGCCCGGCCCCGGCGGAGCCACCTCGGAGACCGTGTTCTTCCGTGGTCGGACGTGCGTGTGAGGGTGCGCCTGCCTGGTTCCCTCCCGCCCCGTACCGACACCCCTCCACCACGGCGGCCCCGCACCGGTACGAATCCGGTGCGGGGCCCGCTGGGCCGTCGGTGTCGCCACGGGCGGCCGTGGTCGCCGTGCGCGTCGGGGTGATCTCACAGGGTCACGGTGCGCGGTGGGGCGTATCCGTGGACGCCGGGCTCCTGCCCGGTGTGCCGTGACGCCCTCGGGGGGGCGCCGGTCCGCGCCCTTCGTCCCCGACGGACGTCCTGGCGGGGGCGCGCTCAGCTGATCTTGCGGCGGTACGTGGCCATGGCGAAGGCGTAGGCGACGACGAGGATGCCGACGCACCAGGCCAGGGCGGTCCAGACGTCGTTGCCGACCGGTTGGCCGGTGAGCAGGTCGCGGATCGTGTTGACGATGGACGTCACCGGCTGGTGTTCGGCGAACCAGCGCACCGGGCCGGGCATGGTGTCGGTGGGCACGAACGCCGAGCTGAGGAACGGCAGGAAGATGAGCGGGTAGGAGAAGGCGCTCGCGCCCTCCACCGAGGTCGCGGAGAGGCCGGGGATCACGGCGATCCAGGTCAGCGCCAGGGTGAACAGGATCAGGATGCCGGCGACCGCGAGCCATGCCCCCACCCCGGCCTCCGAGCGGAAGCCCATGAGCAGGGCGACGCCCACGACGACCACGAGGGAGAGGACGTTGGCGACGAGCGAGGTGAGGACATGGGCCCACAGCACGCCCGACCGGGCGATCGGCATGGACTGGAAGCGCTCGAAGATCCCGCCCTGCATGTCGGTGAAGAGGCGGAACGCGGTGTAGGCGATGCCCGAGGCGATGGTGATGAGCAGGATGCCGGGCAGCATGTAGTTCACATAGGAGACCGACCCGGTGTCGATCGCGCCGCCGAACACGTAGACGAACATCAGCATCATGGCGATGGGCATGACGGCGGTCGTGATGATGGTGTCCGGGCTGCGCGTGACGTGGCGCAGGGTCCGCCCGGTGAGGGCGGCGGTGTCGCCGATGAAGTGCGTTGCCATGGTCGGTCCCCTACTTCTTCTCTAATGCGGTCCGGCGGTCTTCGCCGTCCGTGTCGGAGCCGCCGGTGACCGCGAAGAAGACGTCCTCCAGGGTCGGCTGCTTCTCGACGTATTCGACCTCGGCGGGCGGCAGCATCGCCTTGAGCTCGGCGAGGGTGCCGTTGACGATGATGCGGCCCCGGTGGAGGATCGCGATCCGGTCGGCGAGCTGTTCGGCCTCGTCCAGGTACTGCGTGGTCAACAGGACCGTCGTGCCGCTCCCGGCGAGGTTCTTCACCGCCTCCCACACCTCGACGCGCGCCTGGGGGTCGAGCCCGGTCGTGGGTTCGTCCAGGAAGATGACCGGCGGGTTCCCGATGAGGCTCATGGCGATGTCCAGGCGGCGACGCATGCCGCCCGAGTAGGTCGACACCCTCCTCCCGCCCGCCTCCGTCAGCGAGAAGCGGGAGAGCAGGTCGTCGGCGATCGCGCCCGGCTCCTCCATGTGGCGCAGCCTGGCGACGAGCACGAGGTTCTCCCGTCCGCTGAGGATCTCGTCGACGGCGGCGAACTGCCCGGTGAGGCTGATGGACTCCCGCACGTTCGCCGACTGCGCGGCGACGTCGAAGCCGTTGACCTCGGCGGTGCCCTTGTCGGCCCTGAGCAGGGTGGACAGGATTCTCACGACCGTGGTCTTGCCCGCCCCGTTGGAGCCCAGCAGGGCGAAGATGCTGCCCGGCGCGACGTCGAAGTCCACCCCGCGCAGCACGCGCAGGTCCTTGTAGGACTTCTCCAGGCCCCGCAGGCGGATCGCCGGCTGCTGCTGTGTCCTCGTCACAGGGATCCGCCTTCCTTCCCGGTGTCTTCTGCGGCGGCGCGTTCGATGGCCCCGGCCAGGCGTTCGCGCTCCTTCTTGATCCACTGGCCCTCCGCGTAGTTCGCCAGGAAGGTCTCGGCGAACTCCACGGGGTCCTCCCCGACGATCTCCCGGATCGGGGTTCCGGCCGCGGCGCTCTGCTCGAAGAGGTCGATGAGGTCGTCCAGCATCTCCATCAGAATGTCCCCCTTCGTGATCGAGCCGAAGTACATCAGGTACCGGTCGAGCGCCTCGATCGCGGTGCGGTAGTTCCCGGGAAGCTGTTTCGTGCGCGCCTTGTACTGCCGGTACCGCTTCTTGTCCTCGAACGATCCCGTGACCTGTTCGATCCAACTGGATGCCATTTTCACTTTCCTCCTTCTCGGAGCTGTTCAAGCCGTTCTGTGAGGAAGCTCCAGGTCCTCCAGAACTCTTCGAGGTATTCACGCCCCTGGGGATTGAGCGAGTACACCTTGCGCGGCGGCCCCTTCTCGGACGGGACCTTCTCGACGTCGACGAGGCCGCGCCGCTCGACCCTGACGAGCAGTGCGTAGACGGTGCCCTCGGCGATGTCGGAGAAGCCCTGGTCCCGCAGCCACGCCGTGATCTCGTAGCCGTAGGCCGGTCGGCCGGACAGGATCGCGAGGACGATGCCCTCCAGGACCCCCTTGAGCATCTCTGTCGCCTGCTTGCCCACGGAACGCCTCCTCTGGCTACTCATCAACACTGACTACTAGTGCATAGTAGTACTGACTACCGGTACATAGCAACACCGAATACCGAGGTTGTTCGTCCGCACCGCGAGCACGTGGTGGGGAGCGGACGTCCGCACCAGCGGCGACCGGACGGGGGCGCTGGGCGGCCCTGGGGTCCCGAGGCGGCGCCGGTGGGCCCGGGCAGGGCGTCCGCCCCCGCGGCCGGGCGCCGGATCGGCCCGGCGGATCCACCGGACGGGCTCCGCCCGCCGGGCGGCCCGTTTGCCTCGGGCAGCTTCGGGCAAAGGCGGACCCAAGGCCGCGCGGGGATCCACTCCTCGTCGTGGCGGGTCCGTCGGCAGCGGGACCACCGGGGTTCCGCGGGATCCGAAGGTCGGGAGAACCCCTATGGCGCGAACCGCACGTACCGTCACCGCCCTCATCGCAGCCGGAGGCCTGACGGCCGGAATAGGGCTGGCCGGGGCGCCTGCCCTCGCGGCCGAGGGCGCAGGCCCCTCCGCGCAGGTCTCGACCGCCTCACAGAGCGGCGAGTGGCCGGAGTACACGCGGGGCCAGATGGGCTGGGACGTGGCGGTCGCCAAGTACCTGCTGTGGGAGCAGGGCTACTACGAGCCCTACAAGGTCGTCGACCACGTGCTCGACGACCGGGCGCTGGACTCCCTCATGGACTACCAGCAGGACACCGACCTGAAGGTCACCGGCGTGCTGGACGCCCGCAGCTGGGAGTTCCTGGTCGAGGACGCCGGTCCGGTGCGCCAGGGCGACAAGAGCTACGCCGTCAGCGCGGTCCAGACGGCGCTGTCGCAGAAGCACGGGTACGACCTCGCGGAGGACGGGTACTCCTCGGACACCCCCGGTCGGGGCACCTTCGGCTCCGCCACGCACGACGCCGTGACCGGCTTCCAGCAGGAGGCCGGCCTGGAGGCCGACGGCGAGGTCGACGCGGCCACGTTCAAGGCGCTGGTCGCCGGGTAGCCCCGCCCTCCGGCAGGAGGACGCCCACCGGGACAGCTCCGGCTTCGGCCCCCGCGGCACCGCCCGCGGGGGCCTGCCCTGTGCGGAGAGGCCGCGACGCTTCGAGCGCGACTACTCCGCGGGCAGGACGTCGAACTCGTTGCCCCCGGGATCCGCCATCGCCACCCGGTCCTCGCGCCGGGCCGTCCTGGTGGAGCCCAGTCGGACGAGCCGTTCGGCATCGACGTCCTCGGCCCACAGGTCCAGGTGCAACCGGTTCTCGGCGCTCCTCAGTTCGGGGACCTTGTTGAAGAACAGGCGGGGCGCGGCTCCCGAGACCGGCCGGACGAGCACCGAGGGATCGTCCTCGGGGTCCTCGATCCCCTCTCGTCGGAGTCGTTCGAGTTCCCCGTCGACATGCACGGGCGTCCCCCGGGGCGGGACGCCCGTGCCTCGTCTCACCGCCGCGGTATTACTTGATCTCGTCGATCAGCTCGGCCGAGGACATCGGGTAGAACTTGGCGTCGTAACCGCCCGTGGCGTCGTTCAGGTCGTCGCCGCGACGCAGCGCCACCAGGTGGGCGCGCCGCATGACGTCGTCGCGCATCCGGATGCTGCCGGAGTTCTCATCGGCGGAGATCCACGAGTCGCCCTTGCCCGCGATGGCCATGCGCAGGGCGAAGCGGATCTGCTCGTCGTAGACGTGTCCCTGCTGGATCCCGGTCATGCTGTTGTCCGAGCCCTGGGCGGCGATGTAGTAGTCGCTGCCCTTGCGCTGCACCGCCCGCTCCCAGGAGCCGGTGCGGCCCCGGCGGAAGTGCAGGTTGGTGTCGTCCAGGACCGCCTCGGTCAGCTCCTCCGCGGCGGTGTCGAAGCGGAACTGCAGGATGGAGGACGGGGAGACGCCGTCCTTGAAGGCGAAGTCGTGCTTGTCGCCGCCGGAACCGCCGAGCAGGCTGACGGGGTAGTAGATGCCCAGGTCCGAGCGGTCCCAGTAGAGAATGAAGGCGGTGCCGCCCGCGAGGGTCTCCTTGCGCTTGTCGAATCCGGTGGTGACGTGGGCGTGGATGTGCGCCATGGTCGTTCTCTTTCCAACGAGGCCGGCGAACCGGCATCGGATGTGCGTGACAAGGACGAGTGGTGCCTTGTGCCGTCCCTCGAGGGGGCGGCCGGGTGGTGTCCTCGCCCGACCTGCGCGGGCGCAAACGGCTCCGCCCCGAACCGGCTCCGCCGCAGGCGTCCATGTCACGACACAGTGCGAACATTCGGCATGCCGCGCTCGGGGAATGAGACGGCCGGATCACCTGAACGCGTCATGCCGCAATCTCCGCCCCACCGGTTCACCCGGGCGGGGGCGAGACACACCCCTGTCGATGACGCGGTCCTCCGCTCCGAACCCGCAGTTCCGGACCTGTCGGGGGTGTCCGACGTCGCACGATGGCGCCCTTCAAGGGGCACGTGGTCACAGGGTTTGGAAAACCGAGCTCGAAAAACGCGGGACACACCAGGGCCCCCATCACACCCGGAACGAGGCACGGCACTTTTTCGTGGGCCTCACGCGCTCCCCTTGGACCACACACCCATGCTTCAGGCTTCTTCGTGACCGCATGCGGACTTGGCCTCCACGCCGGCCCGTATCCGGTTGTACCGTGACCGCAATCGGTACGCACAGCAGGGAGCACCCGGCTCATGGAGAACTCGACCGGCCACTGCCGTTCATGTGACGTCGAGTTCCACCACGGGGAGAAGTTCTGTGGCGAGTGCGGAGCAGCCCTGGACCCCGGGGGGGCGTGACCGCTCCGTTCACGGCACCACCGAGGACGGCATTCGTGAGCCCCCGGCCTCTCCTGAGGTGAAGAACCGTCTGACGGGTGACGTCTCGGGCTCGGCCCTGCAGATCGGCGTCGTCCACGGCGACGTCTCCGTCAGCGGGGGACCCGACGCCGACGTCGCACGCCAGGTCCTGGACATGCTCCTGACCGGCACCGCCCTACCGCCCGGAGTACGGGGACCGCAGTTGGCGGCGGTCGATCCCTTGGAGCGACCTGACCCAGGTCAGTGTGGTCGGTGAGGGGGGTGACGCCCGGCTCGTGGTCTGGCCCCGCAAGGACCGCCCGCTGAAGGTGGATGCCGAGAATCCTCGGCTGAAGGACTTCCAGGGCGGCAAGGTCGTGTACACGGCGAAGCAGATCGGCGTGCCGGACCTCCACAGCACCGAGCGTCTGCGCGGGGCGCTGCGGTGGTACGCCGACGAGCGCTGGGTCGAGCAGCACGCCGAACTGTGAGGACTCGATCCCCCGGGTTCACGGCGGGGCACGCCGATCGGTGATCGGCTTCGTGAGGCCCGGCCGACCGTGGCCGCCGCGTCAGTCGTGGAAGGTCGTGGTCTCCCCCAGCGCGGCCCGGCCGGTGCTGATGTGGTTCACCGGCGCGGTGTCGTCGGCGTATCCGAACGAGATCCCCACGAGCAGCTTCCCCGTGGTGACGCCGAGTTCGGCGCGTACGTCGTCGGCGTAGAAGCTCAGCAGACCCTGCGGGCAGCTGGCCACGCCGTAGGCGGTCATCGCCAGCAGCAGGGTCTGCATGTAGGCGCCGACGTCGGCGGCCAGGCGGGCGCTGTCCTCACCGGAGACGAAGAGGAACGCGACGTGGGGCGCTCCGTAGAACCGCAGGCTCTCGGCGTCGTACGCCGCGCGCGCCGTGTGGTCGTCGAAGCCGATGCCCAGCGTGCCGTAGAGCCGGCCGCCGAAGGCGGCCCGCCGCTCCTGCTGCGCCGGCGAGTGGATGTCGTCGCTGTAGGGGAAGTCGACCGAGGTGCGGCGCGCGGCGTGGGCTTCCTGGAGGGTTGCCGCCAGCCGGTCCCGTGCGGGGCCGCTGGCGACCTCCACCTGCCAGGGCTGTGCGTTGGAGTTGGACGGCGCCGCGGCGGCCAGCGAGAAGATCGCGCGCATCGTCTCCTCGGGCACGGGTTCGGGGCGGAAGGCGCGTGTCGCGCGCCGGCCGCGGATCAGCTTCTCCGCGTGGCTGCTCAGCTCGGTGTGTTCTGGGTGGTTCACGGGTGCTCCTCGACGGCGATCCAAGTAAACGGTTCCGTTTACTTGACGCCGATCATAGCGGCGCCCACGGTTCAGGTAAACGCATCCGTATACTTTGCGCATGACTGTGGCGAGTGGCACGACACGCAGGGGACGCGGGGCGAGGGAGCGCATCCTGGCCGCCGCATCCCGACTGTTCGCGAGCGGTGGGATCACCGCGACCAGCATGGAGCAGGTCGCGGCGGCGGCACCGGTCTCCAAGCGGACCCTCTACGCCCACTTCCCGACCAGGGACGAACTGGCCCTCGCCCATCTGCGGGCGCTCGTGGACTCGGGGGACACCATGGAGAGCGTGCTGCTCCGGGCGGACCTCGGCCCCCGCGAACGGCTCCTCCGCCTGTTCGACCAGCCCGGCGCGGACACGTCCGTGGTGCGCGGGTGCCCGTTCATCGACGCCGCGGCGGAGTTCCCCGACCCGGAGCACCCGGTCCACGCCTACGCACGCGAACAGAAACTGCGCATGCTGCGGCTGGTGGCCGCGCTGGTGGCGGAACTGGGGTGTCCCCGCCCCGACGCGCTCGCCGAGCAGCTGGTCACCCTCGCCGACGGGGCGGCCAGCCGCGCCATGGTCCTGAACCAGGGGGACTACGGCCGACACGGCCGGGCGGCCGCGGACGCCCTGCTGGAACAGGCCCTGGGAACTCCGCCGTGACCCGCGGTCGGCCGCTCCGGCTCAGGCGGTGGTCGAGGAGTGCCCGCCCAGGTGCCGGGCCAGGAAGCGTTCGAGCGTGCGGTACAGCTCGATGTTGCTGTCCGTGTTGACGAACCAGTGGCCCTCGGTCTCGTTCAGCAGGTACTCGACCTCGGCGCCGCGGGCGCGGAGCGCGTCGGCGACGCGGTCGGAGTGGCGGCGGGCGACACGGACGTCGTTGGCGCCGTGGATCAGCAGCACCGGCGCGGTGATGTCGTCGACCCGTCCGATGGGTGAGCGGGCGAGCATGTCGGCCTCCTGCCGGGGGTCGTCCGGGTCGCCGATGTAGCGCAGGTAGCTGTTCTCGACGGCGCGGCGGGCGAACGGGACGACCGACCGGACGAGGTCGGCGAGGTCGGACATCCCGGTGTAGCTGACCGCTGCGGCGAACCGGTCCGGGGTGAACGCGGCCCCGACGAGTGCGGCGTAGCCGCCGTAGGAGCAGCCGTAGATCGCGACCCGGTCCGGGTCGGTGATCCCCTGCTCGACCACCCGGTCGAGGGCGTCGATCAGGTCGTCGTGCATGCGCCCGGCGAACTGGCCGATCGCGGCCTGGGTGTGGGCCTTGCCGTAACCGGTGGAGCCGCGGAAGTCGACCTGCAGCACGGCGTAGCCGCGGTTGGCCAGCAGCTGCACCTCCGGGTCGTAGCACCAGCTGTCGCGGTACCACGGTCCGCCGTGCACCAGCAGCACGGTCGGCAGGCCGCGCGGCTCGACCCCGACCGGCAGGGTGAGGTGGCAGGGCAGGGAGAGGCCGTCGCGGGCGGTGACGGTGATCGGGGCGACCGGTGCGAGCCGGGCCGGGTCCAGGTGCGGGAACGGCCGGAACAGGCGGCGGGCCCGCCCCGTGGCGTGGTCGTAGAACCAGGTGACGCCGGGATCGCGGTCGTGGGTGAAGTCCACGACCCAGCGTTGCGCCGCGGCGTCGCAGGACACGTGGCCCAGGTCGCCGTCGGACAGCTCGGCCAGCCGCGGCAGCACCGCGGCGAAGTGCGTGTCGAGCGCGTGGATCTCCTGCCGGGCGCCGAGGTAGCGGGCGCCCAGGAGTTCTCCGGTGGCCGGGTGCAGGATCAGCGAGGACGGGAAGCGCGGGTCGGCCTCGGGGCGGGGAGTGTCCAGATCGAACACGGGGTGGCTGTCCACCCCGGTCTGCTCGCCGGTGTCCAGGTCGACCCGGACCAGGCGGGTGCGGTCCGAGCCGCGTGAGGAACCGATCCACAGTCCTCTCCCGTCCGGGGTGGGCGCGGCCGGGAGGACCCCGAAGAGGACGTCGGTGCCGGAGAACCGCGCGATCGGGCGCCGCTCACCCGTGGCCCACTCCGACAGCACGTGGTCGCCCCCCTCCTCCATGGTGAAGGCCAGCAGCCGGCCGGGGGTGCGCAGCCAGGAGAGGACGTCGCCGGGGCTCTCCGCGGCGGTGGTCAGGCTGCCGGTGGCCAGGTCGAGCTCGAAGAGGTCGATCAGGTCGGGTCGGCGCAGGTTGAGCTGCACGAACGCGGTGCCCGGCCGGTCCGGCGGGAGTTGCGCGCCGAGCAGCCGCACGCCTTCGAAGGGGGTCAGGTCGACCGCGGGCTCGTCTGGCCGGTACGGGTCGGCACGGTGCAGGTGCCAGTTCTCGTCGCCGTCGGCGTCCTGCTGGAACAGCAGGTAGCGGCCGTCCGCGGTCCAGTAGAAGGCGTCGATGTCGCGCCGGGTGTCGGAGGTGACGCGCCGGGCGTCCGGGGCGTGGGCGTCGTCGGGGGCGGTCCAGTCCGAGTCCAGGTCGCGGACGAACACGTTGAGCCGTCCGTGCCACGGGGCGAGGTAGGCGACCTTCGCGCCGTCCGGGGACAGCAGGGCCCGGCTACGGGCGGGCGGGCCGAAGAACTCTTCGACGGAGATCGGCTTCGAGGGAGCGGTCATGGCGGATCCTCGGGGTCGGTGGATGCGACGCCCCCGAGTCAAGACCCCGACGTCGCGTCGTACGCAAGCCCGCGGGAGATGTTCTGGGTCACGGTGCGCCTCGGGGCACGGACCGGTACGGGGCCGCGGAGCCGGGTCAGGCCCCGTCGGGCCGGGCCAGCCGCTGCTGGACCCGGCGCAGGACGCGGTGTTGCACGGGCCTGAGGTTCTGCCGGTTCAGTTCGTCCATCAGCTCTTCGGCCTGCGCGTCGAGCGGGGGCAGGCTGGCCAGGCGCTGCACCAGCGGCTCGAGGTGCGCGACCAGGTCGTCGATCAGCGAGGAGACCTCGTCGTCGGGGGTGTCGGGACCGAGGGCGTAGAAGCGCGCCGTCAGCGGCGCGGACGCGGCCGTGCCGCTGTCCGCCCCGCCGAACAGGGCGGCGAACCCCGCCGCGCCGTCCTCGCCGAGCAGGTGGCCGACCAGGACCAGCTGTTCGTGCTCGTAGCGGGCCATGTCCGCCGGCATCTCCACCGCCGGGCCGGTGCGCCATGCCGAGAGCTCCGGCGGCAGGTCGGGCGGGGCGCCGCTGCGGCGCAGCGCGGCGATGCCGGCCCGGCGGGCGACGAGCCGTTCGATCTCGGCGGCGGCCTGGCGGTCGAGCTCGTCGAGCAGCTCCTCCGCGGCCGCCGGATCGTCCAGCACCGCGGGGAGCGCGGACAGCGGTACGCCGAGTGCGGTCATCCTCGTGATGCGCAGGAGGCGGACGAGGTGGCCCACGTCGTAGTCCCGGTAGCCTCCGGCCGAGCGCGGCGGCTCGGGCAGCAGTCCGATCTGGTGGTAGTGGCGCAGCGTGCGGACGGTGACGCCGGCCAGCTCCGCGAGCTCACCGCTGAGCATGGGACAGCTCCTTCGGTTCCAGGTCGCGCAGGGCACGCGACACGATCACGGCCAGCAGCACGAGGATCCACACCCCGACGACGCCGACCCCGGCCAGGACCGGGGTCCCGTACTCCGCCACCACCCCGGCCAGACCGATCCCCGCCGGTGCGGCGACCATCAGCAGGGCGGTCTTGACGCTGAACACCCGCCCGCGTACCGCGCCGGCGGTCCGTTCGACCTGCAGCACCCCGATGACCGCTCCGACCACGGCGTTGCCCAAGCCCAGGGCCGCGGCGCCGGCGAGCACGACGGCCGGGGCCAGCAGGGAGGCCATCAGCAGGAAGCCGGCGGTGGTGACGACGAGCCCGGCCGCCAGCCATGTGCGCACGGGGAGCCGTCGGCCGACGGCACTGTAGAGCGCAGCGCCGCCCAGCATCCCGAGGGCCAGCGCGGTGAGGACGAGGCCGAGCAGGTCGGGGCGGTCGATGAGGTCGAAGTACAGCGGCATCACCAGGCCCTGCAGCCCGCCGAGCGCCACGGCCAGGCCGACGACCAGGCCCGAGGTGCCGAGCAGGAACCGGCTTCGCACCACCACCGCCATGCCTTCCCCGAGTTCGCGCAGGACCGACCGGCGAGGCGACCCGTCGGACTCGACCTCACCGAGCCGACGCGGCAGCGTCCGCGTCAGCAGCGCCGCGGCGGCCGAGGTCGCCGCGGTGATCCACAGTACGGAAGCGGCGTCGAAGGCGGCGAGCAGCACACCGGCCGCCGCCGGGCCGATCACCAGGGCGGCGGATGTCAGGGTCTGGCGCAGGCCGACGACCCGTGTCAGGTCGAGCCCGGCGTGCCGGGCCACCATCGGGGCCAGCACCTCGCGGGCCGTCGTCCCCGGCACGTCCCCGAACGAGCCCAGGACGCCCAGCACGATGAACCACGCCAGGTCCAGGCCCCACACCAGGTCGACCAGCGGCAGCGCGGCGACGGAGGCCGCGGAGATCAGGTCGGAGACCACCGAGGCCGTCCGCCGGTTGATCCGGTCGATCACCACCCCGCTGAGCAGCCCGACCAGCACGGCCGGGACCGCTGTCGCGGCCGCCAGCGCCGCCGTGCCCAGCGGGCTGCCGGTCGTCTGCAGCACGATCAGCGGCAGCGCGACCGCCGCGATGCCGTTGCCGAGCAGGCTCAGCAGGTGCGAGGCGAGGTAGGGGACGACGACGAGGGATTGTTTGAGCGGCATGCGACCAGGAAAGACCCGGACGCTGCGTCGGGGTCAAGGCGGTCACGACCGACGGGGCGGTGATCCCGGCCACCGGCCCCCGTCCGGGACGGACGCCGTGCTGGTCCCGCCACGACGGCGGAGGGCGCCGTCGCCGCGTGGCACGGAAGGCGGACCACGTCTGCCGCAGACCTCTCCGCGAAGGGCGGTTGAGTGCGCGTACTCATGCCGACGCGGACCCCGGCCCGCAGGATGGACCCATGACCTTCCGGCAGAAGCACACCCCCCTCTCCCCCGTCCTCGCCATGGCTGTCGGCGCCGTGGCTGTCATGGTCGCCACCACCGCGTGCGGGACCGCACAGGCGGTGGAGCCCAGCTCCTCCCCCGAGGAGTCGCTCCCCGAGCTGAACCCGGACGGCAGCGCGCCCTCCGAGCGCATGTCCCTGGAGGAGGCCGCACCGTTCCTGGAGGCTCAGGGCTACCTCCCCGCCGAGGGCGACCTCAGCGGCTACGAGATCGGCTACCTGCCCGACGCCGTGGAGGGCACCCCCTACGACCACGACGTCAACGCCTGGATGTCCCGGCAGCAGCAGGGGCAGGAGGAGGTCGTCCTGCCCGACGCCGAGGAGGTCGAGCGGTCCTGGCTGCCCGACACCGTGGATGTGGACCACCTCGTCGACGACGACGGCCGGGTCCTTCCCGAGCGCGAGGTGTTCGCCCCCTCCGACGTGTACGTCACGGTCCGCCGGCACGCGGACTTCACGGACGTGGACGCCTACCTGGAGCCTGACGCCGAGGGCGGCACCACCCTCGAGGAGGCACTGCCCGGAGGCGGCGTCCGGGAGCTCCCGGACGGCACCGGCCACTACAACGGGGCCGGGGCGCTCTTCTCCCCCGAACCCGGCGTGGTGGTCGAGGTCTCCTACATGGACGACACCGTCATGGACGAGCTCCTGGAGAGCCCCGACGGCACCGTGGAGGGCCACCCCGAGGAGGTCCTGCTCATCGTGGAGGGCATCGGGCCCGTCTAGACGAGTAGATCCGAAGTGCCCGATGGCGTTCACCGGCCGGCAGGCATCATAGGAGTCCGACCTCGAGGGAGTGCTGCCAGTGATACTCAACTGGACCACCGTGTGCGACGAAGTGGATCTCACGGCGTCGGCGGAAGAGCTGAACCGTCTGGCAGATGCGGTCGCCGAGGGCGAGGGGCTGCTCGGCTCCACGGCGCCGACCGCTGACGCCCTGGCGGGGGTCGAGGTCAAGAAGACTCCCGGCCCCGGGGTCCTCATCCACCTTGATTCCGAGCGGCAGATCCTCATGATCAGCGGCGACGCCGCAGGGAGGGCGGTGCTCGCGGACAATGTGCGCGACATGGCCTCCGCCGAGGACGGAGGACACCTCCACATCGACTACTACCCCGGGCACTTCTACCTCGCGGAAGGATCTGTGCCGTTGGTGGTCAACAGTCCGCACGGAGGCATGCCGACCCGATGGAGCGGGGGCCGCCGCGATCAGTGATCGCAGGCGACCAGCGACCTGGTGACCGGTGCACCGATCTTGTTGTGGTGCCAGATGCCGGCCGCCATCGCCAGGACGCGCCGGGCAACCCGGACGGCGACGCCCCCGAAAGGCGCAAGCGCCGAGCGGAGTCGCTTGTTGCCGCCCGCCCGCTGCGGCGGATACGGGAACATGCTCCACAGGTGCTTGTTCGCGTAGCCCAGCCGACGAGCCTCAGGGCGGAAGCCGGGCAAAGCCTGTGCCACCGCCAGACAGAAGGGGTCGGAGTCGCTGAACGGCGGTGGCCTGCCGAGGCATCGGGTTCCCCCGATCCCGTCGTCGATCCTCACCTACAGTGCGGTCAAGAGGATGCTCAGGTCTGTCGCCACACACGGACCATGGACACCCTCGCCCCTTTGACGGGCCCGAACTTCGGATCTACTCGTCCAGGCACGGTTCCCCCGGAGGCCCAGCCGGGGACGGTCGGCCTGTCGGCGGCTTCGGGGGGACGCCGGCGCAAGCCGGGCGCCCGGCGCGGTTTCTCGTCCGGACGCCCCCGGGCCCCGAACAGTCGGTCGAGGATCGAGCCACCGGGGGCTCAGCGCTGGCGACGGTTCCGGGAAACCTGCCGTGCGCAGAGGACCCTGTCGCCCTCTCCGGGAGACACCGCACATACTTCTCCGCCTGTTCGACCGGTCCGGGACGGATCAGTGGTGCGACCCGGTGCTCAAAGACGCCACGACACGGATCCTGCTCTTGGATCCGGTTGGGAGCAGCAAGACCCACCACGCCTACACCATGTTCAAACGGATCCTGGACGCCGGACACCGTGAACTGGGCACGGTGTTCACCGCCCACGGGGTGGACACGGTGGTCTATGTCGACGCCCTGTGGGGCATGGGGCGGGCCATGGCCGACCACCCGGCGCGTCACGTCCTGGCGGTGCACGTGGTGGGGCACGACGAAGACCTCGCGCCGGCCCTCGCGGCGGCCGACGCCGTCATCGCCCCCTCCCCCACCGTGCTCCGCCAGGCCACCGAACGCGGGTACCGGACCGGGGACTGGAAGGTGGTGCCCAACAGCCTGCACCGGGAGCCCCCGTCCGCGCCGTCGCCCGCTCGGGTCGAGGAACGGCGCACCCGGGGTCCGGTGCGCGTGCTCGCGCGCCTGGGTCCGGAGAAGGGGGTCGACCGCCTGTTGGCCGCACCGGCTCCCCGCGGGCACAGGGTCGACATCGCCCTGGCGCCCGCTCCCTTCGCCTCCTCCGCTGGAGCCCAACAGCGGCTCCTGGACACGTGCCGACGCCTGGCCGCTCGCCAACCGCAGGTCCGTGTGGTCGGTGGCGTGCGGTGGGAGCGGGTCCCGGTGTGGTTGGGTCAGGCCGGGGTCGTGATCGTGCCCTCCCTCCAGGAGACCTTCGGCCTGGTCGCTCTGGAGGCCATGAGCGTCGGGGTTCCCGTCGTGGCCCACGACGTGGGCCACCTGCCCGACCTCATCGGCGCCGAAGAGACAGCCGGGGACGTCCTCGTGCCCCTCGGCCGTGGCGCGGAGGGTTTGTGGGAAGCCGCCCGCGACCTGCTCGCGAATCCGGTAACGTACCGTGCCAGAGCACAGGCTGCGTACTACCGCGCGCGGGACTTCCGGCCGTCCACCGTCGCCCAGTCATGCCTGAAAGCGGTACCCCGATGACGAACACGCCCCTGCTCCTGGTCGACGGCCACAACCTGTTGTGGCGCGCGGCCTTCGGCTTCCCCGCCGAGATCCGCTCCCGTGACAAGAGCCGCGACCTGACCGCCGTCTTCGGGTTCTTCGCCCTGCTGCGTGTGGCGATCCGCGACGAGTTCACCGACCTGCCTGAGGTGCTGGTGGTGTTCGACGGCGAGCACGGCAGCGACGACCGCAAGCAGGACGACGCCGACTACAAGGCCAACCGCCCCGCCGACGATGAGGCCCTCACACCGATCCTGGCCCTGCCGCACGTCAAGCAGGGCCTGGACCTGCACGGCATCGCGTGGGTCGAGGTCGAGGACGCCGAGGCAGACGACGTCATCGCCACCCTGGTGCACCTGGATCCGCAACGGCCGACCCGGATCTTCTCCACCGACCGCGACTACTACCAGTTGCTCACCGACCAGGTGCAGGTGCTCAACACCTGCATGCACCCCGGCAAACGCCACATCGGCCCCGCCCAGGTGAGCGAACGGTACGGCATCAGCCCCGCGCAGTGGGCGTCCTTGCGTGCCCTGAGCGGGGACAAGAGCGACAACATCCCCGGCGTCACCGGCATCGGGGACAAGACCGCCGCCAGACTTCTGGCCAACGGCGCCCAGGTCCAGGACCTGCCCGCCTCGGGCAGGCTCACCGGCCGGGCCGGGGAGCGTGTCCGCGCCCAGTGGGAGCAGCTGCTCACCTGGCACCGGATGATCACCATGGACACCTCCGTCCCCCTCCCGGCCAAACCCTCCAACGCTCCGTCTCCTCTGCTTCCCGCACCCGCTGCGGTCGTGGAGGAGCTGGAGCTGTGGTGAGGCCGCCCGGGTCGGTGATGACGGTCATGGCCCACCCCGACGACGCCGAACTGTGGGCCGGAGGGTACCTGGCCCTGTGCGCCCGCACCGGTTCCCAGGTCACCGTCGCCCTGCCCCGCCATGACCCCGAACGCGACGCCGAGGCCGAGGCCGGGGCCGCCATGCTCGGCGCGCGGGTGAGGTTGCTCGACCACGCCGACCGTGCAGGCCTGGCCGCCCTTCTGGAGCAGGAGCGGCCCGAGGTGGTCATCACGCACCCGGTGCGCGATGTCCACCCCGACCACCGCCGTGTGGCCGAGGCGCTGCTCGAAGCGCTTCCTGAGGTGGTGATCTCCACGGGGCACCCCCGACGCGTCTACACCGCCGACTCCTACAACGGGCTCACCCTGGACGGTGCGATCGCCCCGTCGACCATGGTCGACGTCAGTGACACCTTCGAGACCAAGATGCGGGCCCTCGCGCAGCACCGGTCCCAACCGATCACCGAGCACTTCGGCCCCATGGCCAGCACCCTCGCGCGCTTGTGGGGCGGGCGGATCGGTGTGACGCACGCGGAGAACTACACGCCGCTGCCCGTCCTGGGACGCCTCACCCACGCCACCCACCTGTAATCGTTCCCCCGCGAACCACACAGGAGTTCCGCATGCCCGGACCCGGCTCTGCCGTGTACCAGTACAGCACCCTGACCTCCTCTGCCCAGGCCGCCACTGCCCAGGCCCTGCTCGCCTCCGGCACGCTCGGCTCGATCGGCGGCCACCACCTCCAACAGCTCGAAGCCCGCGTGGCCGACCTGACCGGCCGCGCCGGGGCGATGTCCTGCGCCAGCGCCTCCGCCGCCCTCGAACTCACCCTGCGCGCTCTGGATCTGGGGCCGGGCGATGAGGTGATCGTTCCCGAGGTGGCGTGGGTGTGGGGTGCCTCGAAGCTTCCGGGCAACGCCGTGTGCTGAGCAAGCGCGTCGAGCAGGCGCAGTTCGACCTGAGGAACCACTCCTACGAAACCACGCATCTGACGGAGGTCTGCGACAAGGCCGCCAGGGCACTCACGCGCCATCTCGGGCACGGACGGTGACAGATGGAAGGGGCCCCGACGCGCCGACCCCGGTACGACACGTCAAGACCCCTCCCGGTTGCCCACGGGTTACTCGTCCTGTTGCTGGGGGTTCAGGAGAACCAGGCCTGCGAGCACGTGCCGGAACTGTCCGGCGGCCGAGCCACGATCCAGACCCTGTAACTGCTGACGGGTTGCTTTACGGCTCGCCGTCGCTTCGGCTGCGGGAACCAGGCCTTCTCAGGTGAGGACGAGCCACACGAACCCCGTCAGCGACACCGCGAAGGCCAGGGCCGTGAAGAGGATCGTCATCCGCTGGGCGTCCCTGAACTCGGGCGCGGGGCGGGTGGAGACGAGCATCGTGTCCTCCTCGGTGGAGCGGATCACGGTCCTGCCGTCCCTGCGCGCGACCGTCCCGTGCACCAGCAGCCGGGTCCCCGGGGCGATGGCCCACTCCAGGAAGACGCGCCCGCTGTCGGGGGCGACGTGTTCGGCGTGCGGGGTCCCGCCCCCTCCCCCTTCCCCCGGCTCGAAGGACTCGTGGGTGGGGGGCAGCCGGTCCCCCGCGGCGCGGTCCGGTTCGCACAGCACCGCGCCGGTCCGGTCGCGCAGGGCGAACGGGGTGCGGCTCTGCCTGGAGTAGAGCAGGGAGTGGCGGATTCTCTCGTGGTAGGTGTCGGGGTTGGGGCTGCGGTCCCACACCTCGATGCGGAACCACACGCAGGAGACCCCCGAGTACGGCGCGGTGAGCAGGCCGTCGGGGCCCGTCTCGGCGTTGCCGTCGACCGCGACCTCGGTCCCGGGCGCGGGCAGGTCGCGCAGGGGCGGGGCGTGCGCCTGCTCCAGGGTGCGCAGCCGGGTGTGGGCCCGGTGCGCGACCCGGAGCAGCAGCCCGGTGACCGCCGTGGCCACGAGGGCGAGGACCTGCAGCGAGGTGCGGACCTCGCCCACCAGCATGTCGTCCATGAGTGTCCTCCCTCCCCCACCCCGGCGGTGGGCCGCCGGGGCGGGGCGGTCCCGGTCAGTCCTGTTCGCGGTGCGGCGCCCGGTCGGCCTCGGCGAGGGCGTCGCGCCGGGTGCGCGGGGCGGCGGGGGTGCCGGCCAGGTAGCCGGCGCGGGCCAGGGCGTTGCCTCCGACGGCGGCGGTGGCCAGCTGCACGAGCAGGGCCAGGCCGATCTTGACGGCGTTCTCCACCGTGGGGAACCACAGCAGGAGTCCGAGCAGGAGCAGCGGCGTGCCCAGCCCGGCCGCGATCGAGACCCCGTGCAGGCGGGCGTAGAAGTCGTCTAGGCGCACCAGGCCCCAGGCTCCGACGGCGAAGACGGCCGCGCCGGCCAGGACGCAGAGGAGGGCGAGTCCTTCGAGGGGGGTCATCGTTTGCCTCCGGAGACGAGTCGGGCCAGGGACAGGGCGGCGAGGAACCCGATGAGGGCGCACACCAGGACGAGGTCGACCACCGCGGCGGAGTCCAGGCGCAGGCCCAGGACGATGACGATGCCGACGAACCCGAGGAAGACGATGTCGGATCCGGCGGCCCGGTCGGCCTGGTGGGGGCCGGTGAGGATCCGGTGGACGGCGGCCACCATGGCGGCTCCGAGGAGCAGCAGGGCGATGTCGAGCGGGTTCAACGGTGCTCCTCTCCCGCGGTGGTGCGCGGGTGCGTGTCCCGGGGGCGTGTGATGGCGAGCAGGTAGTCCTCCATCTGGCGGATGTCGTCGTGGAAGGCCTGTTCGTCGGCGGTGTACAGGCCGTGGACCCACAGCGTGGGCGGGTCCGTGCGCGTGGCCACGGTGACGGTGCCGGGGGTCAGGGAGACCATGTTGGCGATGGCGGTGATCTCCGTGTCGGTGCGGCAGCGCAGCGGCACCTCCAGGAAGGCGGGCGTCGCCGAGCTGCCGGGGGTGAGGATGTCCCGGGCGACCTGGAACGAGGAGGTCACCACCCGGGTTCCGTAGAAGAAGGGGAACCACGCGATGCGCGCGGCCCTGCGCAGCAGGCCGTTCATCGGTTCGTCACCGCCTCGACGTAGGCAGAGGTGTCCAGCAGGTGGGCGGCGGCCTGTGCGCTCAGGTCGAGCAGGGCCTGGGCTCCGAGGCCGACGCAGAGGGTCACCGCGGTCAGGGCCACGGCCGGCAGGACCAGTCCGGTCCTGATCCGGGCCGGGGCCCGGGTGGCGGCCGGGGCGGCGGTGGCGGTGCCGCCGGCGGTTTCGGGCGCCTGCGCCGGTTCGGGCTCCGGTGCGGGCCCGGCCCCGGGCGGCGGGCCCCAGAAGACCGAGCCCCAGATCTTGAGCATCGACATCAGCGTGATGAGGCTGACGGCGACGGCGATCGCGGCGACGGTCCACTGCCCGGCGTCCAGGGCCGCGGCGACCAGGGTGAGCTTGGCGACGAACCCGGAGAAGGGCGGCAGCCCGGCCAGGGACAGGGCCGCGCCCAGGAAGGCCAGGGCCAGCAGGGGTTGCCCGCGGGCCGCGCCGCGCAGCCGTTCCAGGTCACCGGTGCCGTGGACGTGCTCGATCGCGCCGGTGGACAGGAACAGGGAGGCCTTGACCACCATGTGGTGGACGAGGTAGAAGATCCCGGCCATGAGGCCGAGTTCGGTGAACAGGGCGACGCCGAGCAGGATGTAGCCGATCTGGCTGACCATGTGGAAGACCAGGATCGAGCGGGTGGTGGTCTCGCCGACCGCGCCCAGGACGCCGACGGCCATGGTCGCGGTGAACACGACCAGGCCGATCCACAGCAGTGAGGCCTCGCCGTCGAAGACGAGGGCGTACAGGCGGTAGACGACGTAGATGGCGACCTTGGTGTGCAGGCCGGAGAACAGGGCGGTCACGGCCGGGGAGGGCGCGGTGTAGGTGCGCACCAGCCATCCGTGCACCGGGACGACGGCGGCCTTGACCGTCATCGCCAGCAGGACCAGGCCCATGGCGACGGCGACCACGGGCGAGTCCTGGGCGGCGCCGGCGAGTTCGCCCAGGTGGACGGTCCCGGCGGTGCCGTACACCAGGGCGACGCCGGCGAGGAAGACGGTGGAGGTGAGCAGGTTGGCGGTGACGTAGGTGCGTCCGCCGCGCAGGCCGTGCAGGGTTCCGGCGATGGCCATCAGCCCGTAGGAGGGCAGCAGCATCACCTCGACGAAGACGAACAGGTTGAACAGGTCGGCGGTGAGCAGCGCCCCGTAGACGCCGGCCGAGAGCACCAGGACCAGCGGGGCGAAGAAGCGGCGTCCGGCCTCGCCGGTGGCGATGGCGAAGGCCGAGCACACCAGGACGAGCAGGGCCGTGGTGGTGACCATCAGGGCGCTGAAGGTGTCGGCGACGAACGGGATGGCGACCCCGGCGGGCCACAGGCCCACCTGGTGGGCGTACACCTGTCCGTCCCGGGTGGCCGCGAGCAGGGCCAGTCCGGCGGCGAGCGCGCCGGCGCTGGTGCCCAGGAACAGGGACCGGGCGACCCGTCCGGCGGGCAGGACGGTCAGCAGGGCGGCGCCGAGCAGGGGCGCCGCGACCAGGAGCGGGAGGAGCACGGTGTTCATGAGGCGTCCTCGGTGTCGTCGCCCTTGCCGGTGGCGGCGAGGGTGAGCATGTAGATGGTGATGGAGAAGGCGATGACGATGGCGGTCAGGACGAACGCCTGCGGCAGCGGGTCGGCCAGGGCTTCCCCGCCTCCCCCGGCGAGGAGGGGCGCCTCCCTTCGGGAGACACCGCCGGCGGACATCAGCAGGAGGTTGACGCCGTGGCTGAGCAGGACGAAGCCCAGGACGATGCGGACCATGCCGCGTTGCAGGATGAGGTAGACGGCTCCGGCGATCAGGACGCCGATGGTGATGGCCAGGGTCATCGTGTGCCTCCGGTGGCCGTGTCGTGTCGTTCGGGAGCGGCGGTGCGTTCGGGCGCGGCTCCGGTGCGCGGCAGGCCGAGCTGGTTGAGGGCGGTCAGGATCACGCCGACCACGGCCAGGTAGACGCCGACGTCGAAGACGAGCGCGCTGGTGAAGTGGTAGTGGCCGCCCCACGGCAGCGGGATGTCCGCGTGCAGGGGCCGCAGGAAGGAGCCGTCGGCGAGGCCGAGCAGCCCGGAGGCCACGGCGGTGACCACCCCGGCGGCGATGAAGGCCGGGTAGGCCAGGCGGATGCGCGCCACGGAGGCGCTGGGCGCCACCAGGTAGGCCAGGGCGAAGGCCGAGCCGCCGACCAGTCCGCCGATGAACCCGCCCCCGGGCGCGTTGTGTCCGCGCAGGAGCAGGTAGGCGGACCAGACCAGGAGCAGCGGGATCAGCACGCGGGCGACGGTGCGCATGATGACGGTGTTGGCGTCGGCGTCCCGGACCGGGTTGGTGCGTCCCACCGTCGGCCGGGGCCCGTCGTTGGCGGTGAGCCCCGAGGAGTGCAGGACGGCGATGATGATGAGCCCGGCCACGCCCAGGACGGTGAGCTCGCCCAGGGTGTCCAGGGCCCGGTAGTCGACCAGGATGGTGTTGACGACGTTGGTGCCGCCGGTGTCGGCGGGCGCGTTCTCCAACAGGTGGGTGCTCACCGCCGAGGGTTCCCGGCGTCCGGTGAGCAGGTAGGCGCCCAGCCCCGCGGCCGTGCCCGCGGCGAGGGCGATCAGCGCGGTGGCGGCGGTGCGCGAGGGGCGGGCGCGGTGGAACCGGTCCGGCAGCCGGCGCAGGACCAGGACGGCCACGACCACGGTCAGGATCTCCACCAGGAGCTGGGTGAGGGCCACGTCGACGGCGCCCAGGAACAGGAACCAGAGGGCGACGGCGAACCCCGCGACTCCGGTCAGGGCCAGGGCCGCCAGCCGGGACCGGGTCACCACGGCGGTGAGCACCGAGACGGCCACGAGGGCGACCATCATCCAGTCGAGGGGCCGGGAGGTCCCGTCCGCCGGCGTCCCGTAGTCCGGGCCCAGGACGGCCACCGCGGCGGCGAACACGATGATCAGGACGAACGGCACGGCCAGGTGCCGGGCCGGTGTGTCGCTGCGGGTCGGGTCGCCGGTGCGCGCGCCCAGGGCGATGAGTCCGGCGTGGACGCGCTCGAAGGCGCCCGTGCCCGTCACCGGGAGCCGCAGCCGGGAGGACGCGGGGTCCCGAACGGTGGCGCCCCAGGCCACGAGGGCTCCGAGGAGCAGGGCGGCCGCCGACATCGCCAGGGCCGGGTTGACGCCGTGCCACAGGGCCAGGTGCGCCTGCGCCTGTTCGCCTGTGGCGTCGGCCGCGGCGCGTTCGGCCATGGGGTTCAGCAGCGGCGCCGCCAGGCCCAGGATCAGGCCGGCCAGGGCGGCGGTGGCCGGGGCGGCCAGGAAGAGGGCGCCCGCCTCCCGGGGCCGGTCCGGACCCGGGTGGCGCACCCGGGCTCCGCCGAAGGTCCCGTACACGAACCGGAAGGCGTAGGCGACGGTCAGCGCCGCGGCCAGGACCGCCGTCACGGCGGCGAGCGGGCCGAGCCAGGCGGGACCGGGCGTGTGCAGCAGGGCCTCGAAGAGGTTCTCCTTGCTGACGAACCCCAGCAGGGGCGGCACCCCCGCCATGGACAGCGCGGCCAGCGCGCTGACCGTCGCGGTCACGGGCATGGCGCGCCGGAGGCCGCCGAGTTCGCGCAGGTCCCGGGTGCCGGTCTGGTGGTCGACGACGCCGACCGCCATGAACAGCGTCGCCTTGAACAGGGCGTGGGCCAGGGTGTGGACGGCGGCGGCGATGAGCGCCTGGGTGGTGCCCACGCCGATGACGGCGATGAGGAAGCCGAGCTGGCTGACGGTGGAGTAGGCGGTGAGCTTCTTGAGGTCGTGGCTGCGCAGGGCGAGCAGCGCCCCGAGGAGGGCGGTGGCCAGGCCCGCCAGGAGCAGGGTGGTGCCCCACACGGCCGTGTCGGCGAAGGCCGGGGAGAACCGCATCGCCAGGTAGACGCCGGCCTTGACCATGGCGGCGGCGTGCAGGTAGGCGCTGACCGGGGTGCTGGCGGCCATGGCGTCGGGGAGCCAGTAGTGGAAGGGGAACTGGGCGGACTTGGTGAACACCGCGACGATGACCAGCACCGCGACCGCGGTGGTGAAGCCGGTGTCCTGGGTCCAGGACAGGTCGCCCAGGATGGCGCTGAGCCGGGTGGTGCCGGTGCGCACCCACAGCAGCACGACCGCCGCGAGCAGGGCGAGTCCGCCCAGTGCGGTGAGCAGGAAGGTGCGCACCGCGGGCCGGGACGCCGAGGGGCCCGACAGGCCGATCAGGTAGAAGGAGCAGATCGTGGTCAGCTCCCAGAAGACGAACAGCAGGACGATGTCGTCGGCCAGCACCAGCCCCGTCATCGCCAGGGCGAAGGCGCTCATCAGCACGTAGAAACCGGTGCGGCGCCCGGGCGGGAAGTAGCGGGCGGAGTAGGCCATGACCAGCGCGCCCACGCCCAGGACCAGGACGCAGAACAGCCAGGCCAGGCCGTCCATGCGCAGGGACAGCCCGATGCCCAGGGCGGGCATCCAGGGCAGGGAGGCCTCCAGCGCCGGGCCCCCGTTCCAGAGGTCGGGACCGCGGGCCAGGACCGGGACGGTGAGCAGGGCGAACACCGCGGCCAGGGGCCACCCGGTGGCACGGCCCAGCAGGCGGTCGAGCACGGGAACGGACAGGACGGTCACTGTGAGTACAGCAAGGAGGAGGAGCAGCGGCACGCCGCGTCCTTTCACGGTTCCTCGCCGGTCCCCGGGCATGCTGGCGCACACCGGGGGGCGGTCGTGCCCACGGGCACGGGACCACCGGCGATCAGGGAGCGAGGATGGTGTGGGGCACTCCGGGAGTGCCGCGCGAGCGACCGGGACGGGGCAGGCCCGTGCTACCCGCTACGGGCGTGCGCGGCCCGGGTACGCCGAAGCGGCCCGTGCGCGCACGTGCGGCGGGAGAGGTCGTCGCGTGAAAGAGAGAGCCCTCTGGCGAGGGAACGGGTCAGCTGCGTCCGGGCGGGCAGGCGCTGAGCTCACCGTGGGCGTTGGTGCCCCACGAGGTGGAGTAGCCGTTGGTGCCCAGGGGGCGGGGGTTGCGGACCGAGATCTTGTGGCGCTCGGCGAAGCGCATCCGCCCGGTGGCTGCGAGAGAGGGCCGCGCGCAGAGGGGCGGCCGACCGGAGGAACGGCGGTCGGGCGAGGACGAGGCGAACGGGGAAGGCGACGACTGCACGGCCAACTCCCCTCCCGTCCTACGCAAAACCGACAACGGCACAGACCCTACCAGCTGCTGTTCCGTGAAATGGGACGGGGTGGCCCACGACACACCCGTGCCCCGGGAGACCGCTCCGTCCGGCGGCTGGGCGGTGGAGCGCGCCGTCCCGAGGCGGCGCCGGACGCTGTTCCGGCAGGCTCGGAGAGCCTTCGTTCCGGGGACCGCTTTCGTCGTGCGACGAATCGCAGACGAATCATTGAGGCGATCAGCCATGACGCCGATACTTCGTGTGAGCATGAGCCTTGTAGTTCCCATTACCCAGGAGAAAAGGGCCTATTTTCGCATGTTTCCACACTTCTTTGATGGTTTGGGTAGGCGTTTCATCTCCCTGATCGCCGCCTCCGCGATCGCCGCCACCGCCGTCGTCGCCACAGCGCCCGCGGCCTCCGCCGACAACCTCGACCGCACGTCCGAGCAGACCCTGGCCCAGATCGAGGCCGAGCCGTGGCCCCACTACATGAGGGGCGCCCGGTCGGTCGACGTCCAGGCCGCCCGCAAGCTGCTCGCACACCACGGCTACCGCTCGGACAGCACCACGTCGTGGTTCTTCAACCTCTCGCTGGAGAACACTGTCGAGCGGTACCAGCGGGCCCACACGAACCTCGTCGAGACGGGGGAGCTCGACGAGGCGACCTGGCAGCAGCTACGCACCGAGACCTTCGGCGAGTACGGCCCGGGCAGCTCCGGCCTCGTCGTCGAGATGATCCAGAGCGAGCTCAACACGAAGTTCAACGCGGGCCTCACCGTCGACGGAAGGTACGGGTCCGCCACGGAGCGGGCGGTCCGCGACGCGCAGATCTTCTTCGGGATCGGGGTCGACGGCATCTTCGGCACCTACACCTTCCGTGCGCTGATCCCCTACCAGCCCTAGACCGCCGGTAGGGCATGTGTGTCCTGGTCAGAGGTCACGGACCACCGTCGACCGCTCGACCGGGGCACCGGGGCTCCAGCTGCGAGGCATCACCGCATTTGAGGGCACCGCGCGTGGGCGCACACGAGCCCAGCACTCACGGCCCGTGCGCTCAGTGTGCCGCTCCGGTCCGAGCTGGTTCCCCAACGCCCGGACGGTCGCGTCCGCGGCAGGTGCCATGACCACGCGGACCGGGGGAAACGTTCACATGTCGTGGCTGAATACCATGAGGTGAGGCTGCACTCGCATGCCCTGCCACTCGGGAAACCGGAGCACTGCGCCATGAAGTACACCGTCTCGACCGAGATCGCCCTACCGAGGGAGAGGGTGGCCCAACTGCTCGCCGACCCGGTGCACATGTCGAAGTGGCTGCGGGGTCTGGTCCTGCACGAGCCGCTGAGCGGGGTGCACGGGCAGGTCGGCACCACATCGCGGGTCGTGATGCGGATGGGGGAGCAGGAGATGGAGTGCACCGAGACCATCACGCGCCGGGAACCGGCGGACCTGCGCGAGATCCCGCGAGGGCAGGTCGTTCACTTCGACCGCGAGATCGTCGGCGGGGGCATGTGGAGCGCGGTGCGCGACCGGCTGACCGAAGTCGGTCCGGAGACGACGCTCTGGGCGAGCGAGAGCGAGTACCGGTTCAGCGGTGTGATGATGCGGCTGGTGGGGCTCCTGATGCCCGGTACCTTCCGCAAGCAGTCGCAACAGCACATGCAGGACTTCAAGGACTTCGCGGAGCAGGGCAAGGACGTCCGCGAAGCGAAGGGCTGATCCCCGATCGGCCTTCCTCCCCCGACGGGCATTGCCGCGGGAAGGGCGACGAGGCCGGACCTCACACCGATCCTCGACGCCCTCTCGTGCCCGCAGCGGGCTCGGATCCCGCCACGGCCTAGCCCTGGGCCTGGCCGATCTTCTCCCTGAGCCAGTCGGAGAGCGCGTCGTCGTCCCGGGGGAACTTGGACAGCTCGAAGACATAGCTGTCCGGCGACGGAGGAATCGGATGGACCCCCAACTCCCTGTCGTAATGGAACTCCGCCTTGAACTTCTCCGGACGGGTCACCAGAATCGACATGGCCAGCCATGTCCCCTTGCCCTCCTCGTACATCTCGCCCTTGAGGAACTTGGCCTTCTGGCTGACGGAATACGGGTGACGCTTCCTCTTTGTTTCTCCACTCTCGAAGGTCACGAGATTCTCGCTCGCCGCAGCACCCCCGATGTAGTCATACCTGTAATTCATCGAGGTCCAGCCGCCCGGAGCGGCCTCGACCAGCTCAAGAGCCATGGCGCGCACCAACTCCTGCTGCCGGACGAGATCCATCGAACTTCCTGCCACTAATTCCTCGGTGACCGCGTGGTCATGGCGTCTGCCGCCCTGTCAGCGAAGGACGAGCGCGCCGGGGGCGTCCGGCCGCTGCCAGGACACGGCCTAGCCCTGGGCCTGGCCGATCTTCTCCCTGAGCCAGTCGGAGAGCGCGTCGTCGTCCCGGGGGAACTTGGCCAGCTCGAAGACATAGCTGTCCGGCGACGGAGGAATCGGATGGACCCCCAGCTCCCTGTCGTAATGGAATTCCGCCTTGAACTTCTCCGGACGGGTCACCAGGATCGACATGGCGAGCCATGTCCCCTTGCCCTCCTCGTACATCTCACTCTTGAGGATGTCGGCCTTGTTGTCGACAGGGCGCGGGTGGCGCTTCCTCTTCGTCTCTCCGCTCTCGAAGGTCACGAGGTTCTCCATGGCCGCGACGCCCCCGATGTATTCATACCTGTAATTCATCGAGGTCCAGCCGTCCGGAGCGGCCTCGACCAGCTCAAGGGCCATTTCGCGTACCAACTCCTGCTGCCGGACGAGATCCATCGAACTTCCTTCCGCTAATTCCTCGGAGTCCGCGTGGGATGGTTGTCATACCGCAACCCCGCCTGATCCTCGCCATTAAGCTCCCAGTTTACCATGATCCTCGAAGGCGGGGCTCCCAGGTTATTCATTTCATCAGGCCGGTCGCTGTCATACCGATTCGCATAGCTATTGAGGTTGTCCTGCCTCGCCTGGAATTCATCCCGGTCGAAATCCGGAAGCGAGTCGTCGTGGTCGAGTTCCACCCGGAACGTGATCGAGGGATTGTCGCCGGCGAGGTCGCGCCAGTGGTCGACGAGCGCCGGCTTCCCTCCCGGGTGGCCCTCCGCGTAGTCGGTGCTGTACGCCCGGCCCAGGCGCCCGTCGTCCCCCGAGAGGATCCCGTTCCAGAGGTATTCGAGGCGCCCCCAGTTCTGGGCGAAGGTCTCGCTCCCACCTGGGTGGTTCAGGGATTTGAGCATGGGGATGATGTTGATGCGCTCCCCGGGGCCGGCGAAGAAGTTGCTCGCGACGACGTGCCCGCCCTGCCAGGTGGAAGTGTCGTAGACGTACTCCGCGTCGTCGCGCGCGTTGTACTCGTCGAAGTAGTTCCTGCCCTCATGGCCGATGGCGGTCTGCTCGTTGTTGCGCGACTCCCTCCCCGGCCTGAGCTCGCCCTCGATGGAGACCGTCCTGGACTTGGCGTCGGTCTCGTAGACGAGCTGCCCGCCCGTCCTGGGGCTGTCGACGTAGTACGTGGCGTTCGGCCTGGGGTAGACGAGTTCGGGGTTGCCCTGGGTGTCCGTCCCGGCCCGGGTCTCGACGTGGGTGATCCTGCCGTCGGAGTCGGTGATGAAGACACCCCGGCCCTCCACCCGGTAGAGGGTGTCGGGGTCCAGGCGGACCTCGGCCCCGTTCGACCCTGTTCCGAACCGCTGGTTCCCTGCGGGAAAACCCGGGTCCCCCGCGTCGATCCTCTGGGTGTGCTCGAAGGAGGGCCGGTTCGCCGCGCCGTCGTAGGGGTTGCGGTCGCGCCACCAGTCCAGCGCCGAGTCGACGTACCCGTCCAGGTTGGACAGGTCGTCGGAGATCCGGAAGTCCGGGTCGGGTGAGGGGATGCCCCACTTCTCCCACATGCCGAAGGCGTTGGGGCCGCCCTCCCGGGGCGCGATGTCGTGCGCGCCGTTCCGGTCGGGGTTCGGCCAGTAGGTGTCGTCGCTCCACAGCTGCGGATCGCGCGAACGGTACGGGACGCCCTCGTCCATCAGCCGGGCCTCGACGTACTCGTGCATGACCAGACGGCGGAAGTGGGCCGCCTCCGAGGCGTCCAGGGTGCCCGCCTCGGCCTTGCGCCACAGGTCGGCGACGTGGTCCATGGGGGCGAACCGGCCGCTGCGCTGGGTCGTCCCGTCCGGCGGTACCGGGACGTCCGGGTGCTCGCGGAAGAACAGGTGCTGCTTGATCTCGTCGAGGACGTCCGAGTCGAAGCCGGTGTTCTCGGAGATGCGGTCGACGTCGCCGTCGTTGGCGCGGATCTCGTTGTAGCGCTCCAGGGCCTCGGCGCTCTCCGGCACGTCGATGTACCGGTTGCCGTCGTCGTCGAAGTAGGTGCCGGTCTCGTCCCGGTATCCCACCTCGATGTGGTCGCCCTGGCTGTCGAAGAAGCCCGGCCCCTCCTCCAGGTTGGCCGAGGGGTTGTTGTCGCCCTCGGACCCGCCGGCCCGCTGGACGTGCTCCGGGCGCTCCCCGTCCGGGCCGTCGGCGCGGTCCGGGGCGAGGTCGCCGTCCGGGGTGAGGTCGCCCTCCGACAGGCCGCCGCCGTCTGAGCCGTGGTGGCCGCGGTCCGATCCGTCGGGCCCGCCGTTGCCGCCCCGTCCCGACCCGGTGTCCGCGTCCACCACGGTCGTGCCGCTCCGCGGGCCGTCCAGCCCCGTGGCGCCGTCCACGCTGTTGTCGAACGTGCCGTCGTCGCGGGCGTCGATCTCGTTGCCCGCGCTGTCGACCTCGACCCTCTCGTCGTCGGCCTCGAACCGGTCCGCCGGCGTGTCGTCGAGCGCGGCCGCGTCGTCCGGCACCTGGGAGGCGACCCAGCGGTCCTGCTCCCCGTCCAGCCCCTCCGCGAGGTCGCGGCGCGACTCCGGGTCCACGCCGTCCAGGAAGTCCGCGCCCGCGTCGAGCTGGTCGGCGGTCGGGTCGACGGTCTCCTCGGAGCCGGAGTCCCCGTTCCGGCGGTTGTCGTTCTCCGGATCCGGATCCGTGTTCGTGTTCGTCGTCCCGCGCGGCACGGACCCCGTGTCCCCGGTGGGCTCGGTGTCGGATCCCGTGTCCCCGTCGGAGCCGTCGCCCGTGGTGCGCCGTCCGTCGCCGTCCGGGAGGTCCGGGGTGCCGGCGGCGTTGAGCCGCTCCAGCGCGTCGGTCATCCGCCCGAGGTCCGCGGGGCTGAGGTCCAGATCGGCCAGGTCGCTCAGGTCCACCGGGGTGATGGACCCGTCGCCGAACCGGGGCACCCGGGCCAGCACCGACGGGTCGATGCCGCCGGGGAACTCCGACAGGTCCGGCACGTCCGGGGTGCGGCTGCCGCCGACCGCGTTGACGATGTTGGCGCCGCGCCAGGCCATGAGCGGCACGCCCACGACCGCGCCGACACCGGTGGCGGTGAGCAGCGCGCCGCCCACCGTCGCGCCGATGTTGAGGGCCGCCGTGCCGATGACGTACCAGGGCCGCTCGCCCCACTCCTCCCACGGCACGACCGCGTGGGCCGCCTCCTTCCAGGCGTTGCCCGCGGTCTCCCAGGAGAAGCCCCACTCGCCGTTCTCGTCCTTGCCGACGCCCACCAGAGCGCCCAGGCCCTCGACGGTGCCGCCCCAGTACTCCCAGAGGTTGTCGCCCCAGTTCCCGGCGAACCACCCGTCCGGGCCGTGCGCGCCGACCATCCCGCCGACGTCCTCGGCGATGCCCACGAAGAAGTCGCCGACGGCGTCGCCGACGTCGTTGTACCAGGCATGGTCGGTCGTCTGCGGCGCCCCCCACTCCATGGCGATGCCCTCGAGGGGAGCGTCGAAGCCGTACACGAACTCGCCGTCGCCCGCCGTGACCGACCCGTCGGCCCTCTGGGCGATGAACGTGGTGCCGCCGAACAGCCCGGTGATGGCGTTGGCGCAGGTCCGCTCCGCCTCCTCGAACTCGTGCATCAGGCCCGCGGCCCGGTCGAGGAGGTCGTTGTGCTTGGTGACGTTCTCGCTCTCCTCCTTCCACCAGAGGAAGCCGCTGCCCTCGTCCCAGTCCTCCTTGTTCCCGTAGTCGATGCTGCTGAGGAACGCGTAGGAGTCGGTCTTGAGGGTGGCCCAGCGCGCCTTGATGTCGCGGACCTTCTCGGCGAAGTCGATGAGGGACCCGGAGGCACTGGACAGCGCGCCGGACACGTCCTCGGCGTCGCCGGTGAGCGGGTTGAGGACGGTGAAGAGGTCCTGGTCCTCGGGGGCGCTGTAGATGCCCTCCAGCCCGCCCCACGCGCCGGTGATGTCGGCGGTGGTGTCGGTGAGGTCGGTGCCGTCGGTCTTCAGCTTCGCGGCCACGGCGTCAAGGGCGTACGTGAGGGTCTCGGGGACGGGAAAACCGCTCGGATCGATCAGGTCGGACAAGGGGGACCACCGTTACCAGTGCCGGGGGAAGGCCGCGGGCGGTGCGGGGCCGCGGTGCTTCCCGGGTTCCGTACGTGTCTGTGCGGGGCGGATCCGCGTCCCGGTCCGAGGGGGGTCGGGCGGAGCGGGTCCGTGCGGCCGGCGGGGGCTGGCACCGGTGGGAGGGGGCGGGGGAAGGGTTCGGCGGTGGTGCCGTGCGCCGGGCGCACGGCACCGGGGAGGGTCAGGCGCCGTCGAGGGCGTTGAGCCCGGCCTCGGTCTCGGGGGCCCTGGGCTCGTCCCCGAGGTGGGTGGGGAGCGTGCCCCGGTACAGGCCCGCGGCGTCGATGTCGATAGTGCCGGTGGTCGACAGGGAGAAGCCGCCGCCGCGCTCGTACATGCGGATCAGCGGCTCGAAGGGGTCGGGCAGGTCCGGCAGGGGCGCCCCGGCGTCGCGGGCCGCCGCCATGTGCAGTGCCCACACGCAGCTCTTGCCCACCGTCGGGTACTGCTCGATGACCACCGGGCTCCCCAGCACGCCTTCGACCACCTCGTCGGCGGCGCGCACGCCCGGCGCCGCGAACTCCGCGATGTCGTAGAACGGCCACCCCTTGGCGCCCAGGGCACGCGTCCACACGGCCGAGCGGCGCAGGTACTCGCGCATCAGCGCGACCCGCGACCGCGTGTGCTCCAGGTCGCCGTCCCAGTCGATCGCGTGGATGCGGACGGCGAGGTCGCTGACCGCGGTGGTGGTGCTCATCGTGAATCCCTTCACGTCGGGGCCTCGGGGCGGGGTCCGGTGGGGGTGGGCGTCAGACGGCCTGGTTGGGGCCGTTCGAGGGGGGCGGCGGGGGCGGCGGCGGGATCACTCCCGCGTTGGCCTGGGCCTCCTCCGCCATCTCGAGGTTGCCGTTCATGTAGTGGGTGGTGGCCTCGCTGGCGCCGGTGACGGCGGCCATGGTCAGGCCCGCGATGTCGCCCATGATCCCGAAGTAGTGCTCGGCGAACTCGCCCAGGGCCATGCCGACGATACCGCTCTTGGCGTATTCGCCGCTGTCCACCAGGTGTTCCTCGACGTTCTCCATGACGCCGACCAGGCCCTCGCCGCTGCCCTCCTCGCCGAGGTGGCCGGCGACGGCCTGGAGGACGCCGCCCACGGCCGCGGGCTGGATGTTCCACTGCGACACGGACTGCTCCTTTCGCGTGTGCGCCGGTCGGCGTGCGGCCGGCGCGGTCCGGACCCGTCGGTCCTGGGGTGCGGGTCGTTGAAGGGTGCGGACGGGGGGCGGCGCGAGGGTCAGGCGTCGCGAGGGGCGAAGGACCCCGGTCGGACGTCGCCCGGGGCCACGGTCCCGGCGGCCGGCGGGGCCGGCTCCCGGGACGCGGACACAGGTGTGACGCTCCCTCCGCGTTGAAGGTTTCACCGTCTTCGGACGAAAGGAAACCACCCGCGCGCGAGGGTTTCGGGGGACGGCCGCGGCCTGCGGCGGCACGGACCGGGGTGCCGCCCGCCCCCTCCGGGGCCGGGCGCCGCGCAGGTTCGCCAGGAGCGGGTTCCGCGGCGCCCCCGCCGTCGGAGGCGTCGCGGGGGCCGCTCTGGGAACACATGGACGTGAACCTTCCGGACATCCCGCGTATCCCACCCGGCACCACTCCGCCGTCCGACCCCCTGTGTTGAGGAGTCCCCCTTGAGCCACGACGCGGTCGCCCTGCTGGCCGACGCCCCCGACCGCCGCGCCCTCATCGACGCGCTCGCCGCAGCCGGGCGCGGCCTGCGGGTGCGCCTGGTCGCCGACGGAGCCCTGGTGGAGCTCGTCGACGAGGGCGGCCGGGTGGTCGCCGCCATGCAGGCCGCCCAGAAGCTGGCCCTGTCCGCCGAGGCCGAGCGCCTGCTCGCCGACGGCATCGCCGACGACCTGCCCGCCCAGCCGTACTGGGTGGAGGCCCGCGGCGCGGACCTCCCCGGCGCCGACACCGCCGGGGTGGTCGGCCGCTTCGCCCGCCGCCTCGCCGAGCGCCTGGGCGGCTCGGTGTGGGAGCCGGTCCCCGGGCTGGACCGGCGCGATCCGTTCCTGGAGGGCGCCACCGGCCACCCCGCGGTCACCGCCCTCACCGAGCAGGCCGCCGTCGTGGTGCAGGACCGCCCCCTGGTCCCGCTCTCCCCCTGGATCGTGGACGTCCTGGCCCGCCACGGCCGCCGGGGCCTGCGCCTCCAGGTCGTCACCCCCTCGACCTCGCGCATCACCCACGCACTGCACTCCTTCCTGATGTCCCCCGCCGCCCGCTGGGTGGTCCAGGCCCCCGGGGGCTCCTACTACGACGGCTTCTCCGGCGTTCGGCTGCGCTGGGACGAGCGCGAGGCCTTCACCGTGGACGGGGACGCCCGGGCCGACGGCCCGCCGGAGGCGTTCCGCGCCGACGACGCCGACCGCGGCTGCCAACTGCACGTGGACCTCAACGTGGAGCACCCCGCCGACAACGGCCTGGTCCTGGGCCACTCCGTGGAACTGCTCGCCGAGCGCCTGGGCGGCGGCCCGCCCGCCGTGTGGGGCACGGCCGAGCCCCTCCCCCAGGAGTGGAGGCGGGCCGTGTTCACCCGGACCGTGCGCGACCGCGCCCCCGGCCAGACCTGGGCGGCGTTCTCCGGCTCGCCCGAGGGTACGCGCGAGGACGGCGTGCGCCCGTTCGCGGGCACGGTGCGGGTGAGCCGCACCTCGTCCGGGGTGCGCGAGGCGATCACGTTCTCCGTCGGGTACCCCGAGGGCGTCGAACCCGACCTGTCAGTGCTTCCCGCGCTGGTCGGGGAGCTGACCGGGCGGGACGTGCTGCGGACCATGACGGTGCGCCGGGTGGGCGGCCGCGCCGACCTCACCTACGCGCCGCACTGGGCGGGTCTGCCGCTGCCGGTGGGCATGGCCCTGGGTCAGGAGGCGGTGGCCGTCATCGGCACCGGCCGGGCGCTGGGCGCCCCCGTGCGCCCGCTGCCGTTCGGGCCGCCGCTGACCCCCGCGTTCTGGTACCGGGTGGGCACCGGGGTGGAGCACGACTCCTGGGTGCGGTTCCGGGGGCTGATGGCCCACCTGCACCCCGACGGCGTCACCGGCGCCCCCGGTGACGCACCCGGCCCCGAACGGGAGCCCGGTCCCGGGGACGCCCCGGCCGACAGCGCCCCCTCCCCCGGCGACGCACCCGCGGCGGCTCCGTGAGCCACCGCGTCCCGACGCGCTGAGACGCCCGCCGCGCCCGTGGTCGGCGGGGCTCCCACGGGCCTGTCGGCGCTGCCGGCGGCCACCGATCGCACGGGGAGGGTCATCGGCTGTGCCCTGACCATCCCGCCGGGCCGAACGACCGCTCGGCGCATGAGGCGTTGGAGCTCGGCCGGGGAGAGCGCCCGAGTACGTGACGGCCGACGGCGACGCCGTCGAGTTCCGACACGATGACACATCTGAGCAGGAGCGATGCGATGCGTGCAACCGATGCTCCCGACGGGTCCGTGACCCTGGGCATGTCGCAGGCCGAGGCGACGGTTCTACACGAGCTGATCGCCTTTGCAGAGTTCGCGTACGACCTGAGCTCGATCGAATCGGCGAGACCGGTCGAGCAGAAGGTGCTGTCCGACGTACAGCAGGCGCTCGCGCCGCTCATCCTCCCGGAACTCGGCGCTCACGGCTACGACGCCGTGATGAACCGCGCTCGCGCCGCCATCGACCTCAGCTCCTTTCGGGCTCCCTGTCCACCCGGCGCAGAGGAAGAGGGTGCGATGGACAAGCGCGCGGTCGCCCGCGCACTCGCCGCTGTGATCGCGGACGAGATCGAGGCGCAACTCGGGGTGTGTCGCCCGGTCGGTGAGATGCCTGCGCTGATCGCCGACGCGGTCTTGGACGCCTTCCGTGTCGAGCGCGTCGACCAGGCCGACCCGCCTGTCGGTTGACCCAGGACGCCGACGGGCGGGTGCTCATCCGGCTCGGCGACCCACCGGCCCCGGTCCCCGAACCCTTCGCTGACCCGCCGCTCCAGGCCAGGGACCGACGGACCGACATGAACACGAACAACCGGGATGCGACCTGGCTGTTTCCCGGACGCAGGGCCGGACGCCCCCTGTATCCGCACAGTCTCGCCGAGCTGATCCGCGACATCGGTCTTCCCGGAACGGCGGTGCGCGCCTCCGCGCTGCGTCAACTCGTGCTCCAGGCCCCGCACCGGTCCTCGCCCAGGCGCTGGGGTTCCATTCCACGCCCACCCGGGCCGTTGCCCGGGCGGGCGGGACCTGGAGCCGCTACGCCTCCAGCGACCACACGCAGTGATCACGGCGGCCGGAACCACGGAGAACGCAGATCACTCGGTCTACAACTCCTGACTGTCTCGACCCCCGGCAGCGGCGGTCGCGACGCCGGCCTTCTGGCAGAGCGACGGGATCGGCGACCCGGCGGGCCCTCATCGCCAGGAAGAGGCCGATGTGCCGACCGGTCTTGCGGTCCAGCGTCTTCTGCCACTGCGGCCGAGGGTCCTGTCATGCCCCGATCTCAACGCGATCCACGCGGTGGGCGTCGTCTTCGCTGTGCGCGCCGGGCACAAGCCGTCGGACGACGCGGAACCCCTCGTTGTGGCCCGCGTAGTCCAGAACCAGTACGCTGGGCGGATGGCGCGACCTCGTGAGTTCGACGAAAACCGCGTGCTTCTCGCTGTCCGCGACGAGTTCTGGGACAAGGGGTACGCGGCGACGTCGATGGACGACCTGCTGCGCGTGAGCGGGTTGGGCAAGGGCAGCCTCTACGGGGCGTTCGGGGATAAGAGGAGCTTGTTTCTCCGGGTGCTGCGGGAGTACGACGACGCGAACCTGCTGGCACTGCGCGAGCGTCTGGCTTCTGCCGCCAAGGGGGGCGACGTGGTGCGTGAGTTCGTCCTCGGCCTGACCGGTGACCCGACCGGGGCGGTTGCGCGCCGGGGCTGCCTGCTGGCCAACAGCAACGCCGAGCTTGCCGCCAGCACCCCGGACGTCGCTGCCGAGGCCCGCCGCAGCTACGACGCGATCACCGCCGTCCTCACCGCGGCGCTGGAGCGCGCCCGGAGCGAAGGCGACCTCGATCCCGGCGCCGATCCGTCCGAGACCGCCCGTGCGGCCCTTGTCGCACAGCTCGGTCTCATCGCCCTTGGGCGCACCGGCATGGACATCGACGTGCTGAGCACGATCGCTCACTCCGCCCTGGCGCGACTGCTGCCCATCCCAGCGCAGTAACAGCGCCCTACCGACCGGCCCGTACCGCCGCAGTCCGCGGCCGGCCTGGCACCCTGCGGCGCGCCCTCGAGCTGCGCGCCGCTGTTTCCGAGGGGAACGCGGTCCGCCTGCAGGCCCTCTGTGTGCTGCCGGCTGCCGGTCGGCCCGATCCGCGACCGACGACTTGGGCCGCCCCGGGGGGCCGATCCGCCCCTGTGATGCCGCCGCCGGTGACGGGGTGGGCCCGAGACGCGGAGCCCCGATGTTTCGACACGAGCCCAATTTTGACCGATCGGTCCATAACAGGGGTATGGTTATTGACGCACCAGTCCACAATGAAGAGGAGGGCGGCATGGCCGTCTTGGAAGGTAAGATCGCCGTCGTCACCGGGGCCGGCACCGGCATCGGGTTCGCGACCGCTCGCGCGTTCCGCGACGCGGGCGCCACGGTGTTCATCACCGGTCGCCGCAAGCACGTGCTCGACGCCGCGGTCGCCGAACTCGGCGACCGCGTGACCGGCGTCGTCTGCGACGTCTCGGTGCCCTCCGAGCTCGACGCGTTCTACAGCACCGTGCGGGACCAGGCCGGACGCGTCGACGTGCTGGTCGCCAACGCCGGCATCGGCATCGCGGCTCCGTTCGGCGAGGTGACCGAAGAGCTGATCGACTCGGTGTTCGCCACCAACGTCAAGGGAACGATCTTCACGCTCCAGCAGGCGCTACCGCTGCTCAGCAAGAACGCTTCGGTGATCCTGACGGGCTCGACCGCCCCGACCCGACCCGACCAGGGACTTGAGGTCTACGCGGCGTCGAAGGCCGCAGTTCGCACCCTCGCTCGCGGTTGGGCCCTCAGCGCGCGCACACACGGCTTCCGTGTCAACGTCGTATCCCCCGGTGCTACACGCACCGAAGGCCTGCTGGAGCTCGTCCCACCCGAGGCGCTCAAGCAGGCCGAGGCCGCCATCCCCCTCGGCCGGCTCGCCGAGCCCGAGGAGATCGCCGCCCTGACGACATTCCTCGCCTCGGACGCGTCGAGCTACATCAACGGCGCCGAGTTCCACGCCGACGGTGGATACGCCCAGGTGTAAGTGGCCGCACGTGCGGGCCAGGGCCGAGGCCCCGGCCCGCACGTCCTCGGCGTCCCGGGCGAGGTGGCAGGAGGACTCGGCGCCGACGAGCCGGTGCAGCGGCGTGGCCCGGCGCTGGAGATGGTCCGGACGGCTACCAGCGGTGGAGCCGGGGGCGTTGTTCAGCGTGTGCGCCCTGCTGGTCGCCGAGGCGTGCAGCACCGGCCTTCCCCCGTGGTCGAACCCGGGACGAGCCCCCTGACGCCGGGCCGCCTGCAGCAGGTCGACCGCGCCTCTATGTGCGCCGAGCCCCTACGCGCGGCCAAAGCCCACCTCGCAGCGGCCCAACCCCACACCCCGTCACCGGCGTCGCGGGGGCGGGGGCCAGCGGAGGCCCCCTCAGGAAACGGCGCGCTCAGCCCCCTTCGGCCTCCTGGCGCACGGTGGCGGCGATGCGGGTGAGCGCGGTCCCGAGGTGGCGGCGCTGAGCGGCGGTGAGCGGGTCGAACACGAGCCGTTTCACCTGCGCGACGTGTTCCGGTGCGCTCTCGACGAGCTTCTGCCGGCCGGCGCCGGTCAGGGTGGCGAGGGTGTACCGGCCGTCGCCGGGGTCGGGTCGGCGGACGACCCAGTCACGGGCCTCGAAACGGTCCATCACCTTCGACAGGCGGGGCTGGGTGCTGTCGCAGAGCCGGGCCAGCTCGCTGAGCCGCATCGTGGCCTCGTCGGCCATGGACAGCCGGGCCAGGACCCCGTACTCGAAGTTGGAGATGCCCGCCTCCCGCTGCAGCTGGCGGTCGAGGGCAGCTGGTAGGGCGATGACGACCGTGAGCAGCGCCTGCCACAGGTCCTGTTGGTCGTCGTCGAGCCAGGGTTGGGTGTCCATGAGCCCCATCATACTTGCCTGGGCAACTCGCATCACTTGCGCAGGCAACCCTCGACCGGCTACGTTTCACTTGCCTAGGAAAGTAAAAACACTTTCCTGAGCAAGTGAAGGAGCTGGTTTTGACCACCACGAGCAGCCTGAACCCCTCTGTACCGCCGCGCGCACCGGCCGCGGCGTACGACGACCTCCTCGCCCGGGTCCTGCCACAGGCGCGCGGACAGCGGGTGTGGACCCCCTCCGACGGGCCCATGCCCAGCCTCTTCGTCAGCCACGGCGCCCCGTTCACCCTCGACGACCCGCAGTGGCTCGACGACCTCTTCGACTGGGCCCGGTCGATGCCCAAGCCCCGGGCCGTCGTCGTGGTCTCGGCCCACTGGGAACAGGCGCCGGCCGCGATATCGGGAGCCGCGGCCGGCGTCCCGCTCCACTACGACTTCAGCGGCTTCCACCCCCGCTACAAGACCCTTCCCTACGCGACCCCGGACGCCACCGACCTGGCCCGGCGGCTCGCGGGCCTGCTGGGCCCGGCACCGGTGCACGAGTTCGCCGACCGCGGCCTCGACCACGGCGCCTTCATCCCGCTCATGGCCATGTACCCCGCCGCCGACGTCCCGGTCGTGCAGTTGTCGATGCCCGGCCTGGACCCCGGCGCCCTGCTCGACCTCGGCACACGCCTGCGGTCCCTGCGCGACGAAGGCGTCCTCGTTCTCGGCTCGGGCTTCATGACGCACAGTTTCGCCGTCTTCCGCCGACCCGAACTCGCCGCCGCCACCGCGGCCTTCGACGCATGGGCCGTCGACGCCCTCGCCCGGGGCGACGCCGACGCCCTCGCCGACTACCGCGGCAAGGCGCCCGGCGCCGCGATCGCCCATCCGACGGCCGACCACTTCGTCCCGCTGCTGTTGACCGTCGGCGCCGCCGACGACCCCGGCAGCGCCGTGAGCGCGATCGACCGCATGGTGATGGGCAACTCCATCCGGTCGGTGCAGCTGGCCTGAGCGCCTCGACGTGCTCCACCTTCGCGCCTGGTCGCCCGTCCTGGGGCGACGACACCATCACACCCTGGAGGAAAGTGTTATGAAGGCAATCCGTTTCCACGAGTTCGGCAGCAGCGAGGTCCTGCGCCACGAGGACGTCGACCGTCCGGTCCCCGGCGCCGGCCAGGTGCTGGTGCGGGTGGCGGCCACCTCGTTCAACCCGGTCGACGACCACATCCGCGCCGGCGTCCTGGCCGAGATGCTCCCGATCACCCTGCCGTACGTGCCGGGGATCGACCTGGCGGGCACCGTCGCCGAACTCGGCGCGGGCGTGACGGGCCCGGCCGTGGGCGACCGGGTCGTGGCGATGCTGCCCCTGGACTCCGCCGGCGGGGCCGCCGAGTACGCACTCGTCCCGGCCGGGTCCCTGGTCCCGGCGCCCCGGACGATCGAGCTGGTCGACGCCGCGGCGCTGCCGCTGACCGGCCTGGCGGCCTGGCAGACGGCCTTCGAGCTCGCCGAGCTGAAGCCCGGGCAGAGCGTCCTGGTCAACGGGGCGGGGGGCGCTGTGGGCGGCCTCGTGGTTCAGCTCGCCGTCGACGCGGGAGCGCACGTGACCGCGGTGGACGCGCCGCAGCACGCCGACCGCCTCCGGGGCTACGGCGCGGACCGGGTCGTCGGACCCCTCGACCTGGCCGCGGGCCCTGCCGTCGTGGGCGGTCCGTTCCAGGTCGTGGTGAACCACGTGCGCGTCTCCCCGGAGGAGCTCGCGCGGCTGGCGGACTACGTCGCCGACGGCGGGGTCGCCGCCAGCACGGCCGGCCCGGTCCCCGAGGACCCCGACCGGAAGGTGCGCACCGCGAGCCTGTGGGTCCGCAGCGACGGAGCTCAGCTGGCCGAGCTCGTCGCCAAGGTGGACGCCGGCAGGCTCCGGCTCCACGTCGCCGACCGCCGCCCGATGGCCGAGCTGGCCGCCGTGCACGGGGACGCCGCCTCCGGGCGGCTGCCCGGCAAGACCGTCGTGCTCGCCCGCTGATCACACCCCGTCCCGACCGTGAGGACGCCGACCGCCCCCGCGCCCGTCCGGTGACGGTGCGGGGGCGGCGCCCGGTCCGCCGCCCCGCGGCGGCGGTCGGGCCTCAGTGGCCCTTGGTCACGTCCAGGTCCTTGGGCGTGAGGGCGAACACCACGACCACCGACACCAGCATGATCGCGGCGCCGATGCCGCCGACCAGGGTCAGGCCGTGGGTGAAGGCCTCCTGGGCCTGGGCAGCGGCCGCGGCGCCGGCGGGGCCCAGGTCGGCCAGGACGTGCAGGGCGCCGCCCAGGGACTCCTGCGCCGCCCCCACCCCCTGCGGGCCCAGGCCCGCGGCGGCGAGGTCGGAGGCGGGCAGTTCGGCGCGGTAGAGGGCGGCCGCCGCGCTGCCCAGCACGGCCACGCCCAGGACCGCGCCCAGTTCGTAGGAGGTCTCCTCGATCGCGGCGGCGCTGCCCGCGTGCTCGGCCGGGGTCCCCGACATGATGATCGCCGAGGCGATGGCCAGGGATCCCATGCCCGCGCCGAGCAGGGTCAGGAAGATCGCGACCGGCGCGTAGGTGAGCGGTGCGGGGGCGAGGGCCAGTGCGGCGAAGCCCAGCGCCGCCAGCGCCAGGCCGCCCACCAGGACGGTGCGGGCGCCGATCCGCTGGGCCAGCACCGGCGCCAGCGGGGAGACCACCGTGGCGGCGACGGCCATCGGCAGCAGCCCGATCCCGGCCTGCAGGGGCGACAGCCCCTGCACGAGCTGGAACCACTGCGCCGCGAGCAGCAGCGCCGATCCCATGGCCAGCATGGTGAACAGCGCCGCCAGCGTCCCGGCCGTGAAGGAGGGGACGGTGAACAGGCGCACCCGCAGCAGCGGCGAGTCGCTGTGGAGGCAGCGCAGCACGAACCAGACCAGCAGGGCCAGTCCCGCCGCGAGCGCCGCCAGCGCCAGGGCGTCGGCCGGTCCCTCCTTGGCGATGCGCTTGATGCCCCACACCAGGGCGGTCATGCCCGCGATCGACAGGGCGGTGGCCAGGGCGTCCCAGCGCCCGGGGTGGGGGTTGCGCGCCTCGGGCAGCAGGAACAGGCTCGCGACGATGGCCGCGGCCATCAGGGGCACGTTCAGCAGGAAAGCCGCGTGCCAGGAGAAGTGCTCCAGCAGCAGACCGCCCACGATGGGTCCCACGGCCGCGCCCAGGGAGGCGACGGCTGCCCAGATGCCCAGCGCCTTGGCGCGTTCGGCCGGGTCGGTGAACAGGCTGCGGATCATCGAGAGCGTGGCCGGCATGATCATCGCCCCGCCCACGCCCAGCAGGGCGCGCACGGCGATCACCACGGGGGCCGACTCGGCCGCCAGGACCAGCAGGGAGGCCCCTCCGAAGACGGCGAAGCCGGTCAGGAGCATCCTCTTGCGGCCCCACCGGTCGCCCAGGGTGCTCATGGTGACCAGGAGGCCGGCCAGGACCAGCGAGTAGATGTCGACGATCCACAGCTGCTGGGCCGCGGTCGGGGACAGCGCCGCGGCCATCTCGGGCAGGGCGACGTTGAGGATGGTCATGTCCATGACCACCACGAGCAGGCTGGCGGCCAGCACCGCCAGGGCGGCCCAGCGGCGGCCGGCGGACAGGTGTCCGGCGGTGGCGCCCGGTGCGTCGGAGGTGTGGTGCGGAGTGCTCACGGCTTCTCTTCCAGGGATGTGCTCATCAGGGCGGCGATCGCCATGCGCAGCGCCGCTTCGTCGACGGGCCGGTCGTGGAGCAGGGTGTACAGGATGACCCCGTCCAGGTAGACGGCCGTGGCCCGGGCCGCTTCGGGCGCGGCGTAGGCCTGCAGGATCTCGGTGACCCCCTGTACCCACTGCTGGGCGAACGGACGCAGCTCGGGGTTGTCCACGCCGGCGAAGTAGAGCAGGCTCTCGGCGCGCAGCCGCTCGCGGTCGCCCAGGTAGGCGGCGAACAGCGCGGCGATGCCCTCGGGGCGGCCGGCGCAGCCGTGGATCTCCTGCGCGAACTCGCGCAGCTCCTCGTCGGCCTGCTCGGCGATGGCCTGCAGTGCGGCGGCGCGCAGGTCGTCCAGGGAGTCGAAGTAGTAGGTGGTGGCCCCCAGCGGCACCCGGGCCAGTTCGGCCACCCGCCGGTGCGTCAGGGCGGAGCTGCCGTTGGCGACCATCTCCTGGGCGGCGGCCTCGACCATGGCGCGTCGGCGCCCCTCGGGGTCCCGGCGGGAGGTCATGGGCGCTCCCCCTGTGCGCGTCGCCCAGAGGTCCGGAACAGCATCCTTTTCACCCCAATGTCTGGTACGTGCGTACAAGTACAAACGTACTAGAAGAGGGAGGCCGTCCGCCCGTGTCATGCGCCACCACCGCAAGGCCCCTCGCGGGCGGACCGGGCAGGGGTTGTTGACGGCCGCGGGGATGCCAGTGGATCGGCCGCCAACTCGTCAGTGCTCCTCCTCCGTCTCCTCCTGTGCTGCCGATGAGTGCTCGGGGAGAAGACTGAACCGCACAGCCGGGTCGACGGCGAGCTCGCCCTCAACGGTGACGGACGTCAGCCCGGCGTCGGCCAGGCCCCCGGCGCCCGTGCCCCAAGCCCCGGCACCGGTCATCGCCCGGATGCTCGGCTACCACCCCGAACACATCACCGCGCTGCCCGCCGAGGCGGGAAGCCCGTGGTCCCACTACGCCCCCAACGGTCACGCAGAGTGACTACACGGGACGGGAAGAGGCGAAGACCGAGTACTCGATCACCGGCCTCCACCAGAACCGTCCCCAATGTGTGACGCAGGGCACCTGCCCCTCGCGCCAAAGTTGCGACAAAACGTCGTAACTTGAAGTTGCGACAGATCGTCGCAACTTTTGGAGGGGTGTCTCGATGACACAGCAGGACAAGCGCGCGCTCGTGGTGGGACTGGGCATCGCGGGGATCTCGGCGGCCATCGGCCTGCGCAGGGCCGGATGGGAGCCCGTGATCGTGGAACGCGCGCCCGAGCGCCGCACGGGCGGGTACTTCGTCGGGGTCTTCCCCGACGGCAAAAAGGCCGCCGAGGACCTGGGCATGACCCGGCACCTGCACGTGCGCAACCCCACCGTCGGCAGGGACTGGAGCGTGGGCCCCACGGGCCGGGCCACACCCGGAGCCGGGTTCCTCGACCAGCCCGGCGGCCCCTACGCGGTCCTGCGCGGGGACATCGAGGAAGGCCTGTGGCGCACGCTGCAGGAACTCGGGGACGTTCAGGTGCGCTTCGACACCCGCCCGGTCGCCATCACACAGACCCCGCAGGGAGCGACGGCGACACTGGAGGAGGCGACCACCGGCACCCAGACCATGGAGGAGTACGACCTGGTCGTGGGCGCCGACGGGGTGCGCTCAAGCGTGCGCGAGCTGGCCTTCGGCCCGCACCAGGACTACCTGGACCAGTGGCAGGCCATCATCTGCGCCTTCGAACTCGACAGCCAGGTCCCCGGGTACGGGCCCCAGGACGGCGTCATCAACGCCCGCTCCCGACGGGCGGTCTGGGTCTTCGGCTTCGCCGACCGCACCCCCACCGTGCTGCTGACCTACCGCACCAAGGACGTCGACGCGCAATTCGCCCGACCTGCCCTGGAGACCCTGCGCGAGGTGTACGCGGGCATGGACCACCCCGCCCTGACCCACGCGCTGGACCAGCTCGGCCGGGCCCCCGACTTCCTGTTCGACTCGGTCAACCAGGTCAAGATGCCCTCCTGGCGCTCGGGAAGGGTGGTCCTGGTCGGGGACGCGGCCTGGTGCCTGAACCTGTACTCCGGCATGGGCTCCACCGCGGCCATGCGCGGCGGCGCGGACCTGGGCAAGGCCCTGGCGGCCCGCCCCGGCGACCTCCAGGGCGCCCTGGCCGACTGGGAGAAGGGCATGCGCCCCTTCATCACCCGCCAACAGCGCCGTGCCCGGATCATGCAGCAGTTCTTCGTGCCCTCGGGGCCGGTGGCCGAACGCCTGCGCGCCCTCCTGCTGGGGGTCATCGGCGCGGTCGGGCGGCTGAAGTCGCGCAAGACCGGCGCCGACGCCCCCGTGGGCGGGTGATACTGGGCTCATGGCACGTATCAAGGGCGCCACCTTCCAGGCCCACCACGAACAGGTCTGGGACGACCTGACCGAGGCGCTGGGCGGTCTGCTCGACGAGCAGGGCTATGACGGGTTCAACCTCGCGCACGTGGCCGCCCGGGCCGGGATCGCACGCAACACGATCTACAACTACGCCAAGGACAAGGCCTCCCTGGTGGCCAAGGCCGCCCAGCTCGCCAGCCGCGACGTCCTGGAGCGCGTCGACAAGATCGCCGCAGGCCCGGGGCCGGCCCCCCAGCGCCTGGCCGACATCGCGGAGGTGCTGATGCGATCGTTCACGGCCCCCGCGCTCCGGCTGATGCTGCACGCACCCCCGGACACCGTGCCCCAGGAGGTCCTCGAACTCCCCGAGGGCCCCTTCGCCCAGGTTGCCGCCGCAGTGGAGAAGGTCGTGGCCGACGGTGTCGCCGAGGGCTCCTTTCGCCCGCTGGCGGACGTTCCGCTGACCACCCACCTGCTCAGCGGCATCGTGCGCGCCGGCGGCGACCGGATGGCCCGCCGTGGGGCGGACGTCGAGGAGGTCCTGCCCGCGGTGCAGGAGTTGCTCTTGGCGGCCCTCGAACCCCGCTGACCCTCCGGCCTGTGCCGCCCCGGGCCGCAGGTGCGCAGCGCGAATCTCGGCCGAAGGGGTGCCGTTGAGGTAGCGCACGTTCTGGATCCGATGCCCCCGGCGCCCGCCGCCGGGGGCGCTCGTTTTCCTGAACCCGGCCTCCACTGAGTGAATCTGCCGGGCCGCTGCTCCTCCTCCCTGCCGGAGACGGCCGGCGGCCGAGCCACGATCCAAGCCACGTAGCCACTGACGGGTTGCTTTGCCCCTCGCCGCAGCTTCGGGAGAACCACCCCTACACGCTGTGCCAGGCGCTCGACCGGCCGCCCCCGCTCAAGGCCGCACTCGACCACCTCCAGGCGCACCCGGACAGGGCCGGGGCTTGGGCATTGCGCCGCACCGGACCGCACACCTACGTCCTGGGGCCCGGATGGGCCTGCTCACCGCCGAACAGCGGGCCGCGCTGGAGAAAGCCGCCGGGCGGGCGATCCCGATCGGAGCGGAGGAAGCCGGGGTCCTGGCCGCGCTGCCGGGGTTCGGTCCCCCTCCGCGCGGCGCGGACTGGGACTCCGGTCTCCGAGGCGTGGCCGCAGCAGGTCTGCCAGCGGGCGGCGTCGAGGACGGGTTCGCCGTCGCCCCGGACGTCCGGTTCAGCCTCTTCCTCGAGCACTCACCGTCAGCCGGAGAGGAAGCAGAGGTGAGCACTGACGTGTTCGGGGTCCTTCGCCCCGACAACAGCACCCCGATAGCCGAGCTGATGTTGACCGCCGCCGTGACACGCCAGCTGACCCTGGGCATGAGCGCGATCATCGACGCGACCGGACACACCAGGGCCCAGCGCCGCAGATGGCAGTCGATCACCGAGCGCCTGGGCGGGACGTTCCTCGGAGTGGAGTGCGTCTGCTCGGACGAAGAGGTCCAGCGACTCCGGCTGGAGGGCAGGTCCAGAGGCATCCCCTGCTGGCCGACGACAGTCTCGTGGGAGCACGCCGAACGCATGAAAGAGCTGTGGGAGCCGTGGGAGGAGCCGCACCTGGTGCTGGACTCGGCGATCAACACGTCCGAGGAGAACCTGCGCCGTGTGCTGGACCTGATACCGGATGAGGACCGGTGATGGAGAAGTCGCTGTCATCCCCATGGCCGAATCGACTGTCATGTTCGCGGCCGCCAACAGGGGGCCCGGCGAAGCCGCAGCGGACCGCGACACGGGCGACGGCCGCCCGGGGCGCCCCCGGGCGGCCCCGGCCGAGGTCTCAGCCGGCCGGGCCGGGCGGCGCGACCTCCTCCAGGACGCGGACCGCCTCCCGTGCTCCGCCCTCCGCACGGACCCGCTCCCCCAGTTCCGCGGCGCGCGCGGCGGTTCCGGGACCGGTGAGCGCCTCGGTCAGCGCGGCGGCCAGGCCGTCCTCGGTCAGGCGCCGGCCGCCGAGCGGGGCGGGGGCGACCCCCGCGTCGTGGACGCGCGCGGCCCAGAACGGCTGGTCCCCCCAGAACGGGCACACGACCTGGGGGCGCCCCGCGGCAGCCGCGGCCCCCGTGGTCCCGGCCCCCGCGTGGTGGACGACGGCCGAGCACCGGGGGAACAGGCGTTCGTGCGGAGCGCGGTCGATGAGCAGGACGTCGCCGTCCGCCTCGGCGGCGTCGATGCCGCCGCGCCCGGCGGCGACGATCGCGCGCACGCCCGCGCGGCGCACGGCCGCCGTGACGACGCGGCCCGTGGCGGCGGGATCGAGGGTGGGCAGACTGCTGAACCCGACGAACACGGGGGGCTCGCCGGCGGCCAGGAACGCCTCCAGCTCCGCCGGGGGCTCCCACGCGGTGTCGGGCGGGGCGAACCAGAAACCGGTGGTCCGCACCTGCGGGGGGTAGTGGGCCCCGGCGGGGAGCAGGTGCCGGCTGAAGGCGTGGAGCACCGTGGCGGGTGCGCCGTCCGGCCGCAGGAGGGGGTCGTGCCGCCCGGGCCGGGACGCCAGCCCCAGTTCCCGGCGCAGGTCCTCGGCGACGCCGCGCTGGCCGCGCAGGGCCAGGGCGGCCAGCCTGTAGGTGAGCGGGTTGAGCGCTCCGGGGGCGCGCTCCGGCCATGGCACCCCGGGGGCGGGGAAGGCGCGGGTGGGGACCCAGGAGGGCTGCAGGGCCACCGGCACGGCGGGCACGGCGAGGCGTTCGGCGATGTGGGCGCCCGGCATTCCGGGGATGTGCACGACGACGTCGGCCCCGAGGTCGACGGTGGCCGCCATGTCGGCGTACACGCGCCGCATGAGCGGGGTGATCTCGCGCAGGAGGGAGACGGTGTGGGCCGCGCCGCGCAGGCCGCGCAGGCCCGTCTCCATCACCCCTTTCATCGCGGGGTCGTCCATGAGGGCGTTGGGGCCGTCGTCCACCGGGTGGTAGGCCACCGCGTGGTCGGCGGCGAGGGCGGCGTAGGACCGGGGGCCGGCGACCGTGGCCGTGTGGCCGGCGTCGGCCAGGGCGCGGGCCAGGGCCAGGAAGGGCTGGACGTCCCCCCGGGTGCCGTGGGTGAGCAGCAGGGCGTGCACGTCATTCCCTTCGGGCGGTCAGACCGCGCGCGACGATGTCGATGAGCAGGTCGAGCGTCTGCTCGTAGGATTCGGGCGCCGCCAGCCGGTCGGCGTTCATGGGCAGCAGCATGACGGCCTGGATGACGCCGACGACGGCGGCCGGAGGGGCCGGGACCAGCTCTCCGCCCTCCAGGCCCGCGGTGACGAACGCGTTGAGCGCGTTCACGGGGTTGTCGGGGAACCCCTCCAGGCGGGCGGGGTCGGCCTTGCGCAGGACGGCGTCCATCTCCTCGGGGTGGGTCATGAGCCGCCGGTACAGGGGGTCGGTGTCCAGCACCTCCAGCGTGGCGCGCAGGAAGCGGCGCAGCGCCTCCTCGGTGTCGTCGGTGGTGGTCAGGGCCTCGTCGATGACGCGGCGTTTGACGTCGGCCATCCGGCGCAGCATCAGCTCCAGGTAGAGGGCCTCCTTGGAGTCGAAGAACACGTAGAAGCTGCTCTTGGCGATGCCGGCGGGGGCGACCAGGTCCTCCAGGGAGGTCTTGCGCAGGCCCCGTGCGGTGAACAGGGCCTCTCCCGACCCCAGCAGCAGGTCGGTGATGCGGGCCTTCTCCCGCGGTGAGAACGCCGGTGGCATATCTGCTCCCCTCTCGATGTCGGTGCGCGCGGTCATCGGGTGACCGGTCGCGTGTCCCGATCGCCGTGCCGGGCCCCGGTCAGGGACAGCGGCAGTCCTCTGCGGCGGGCCACGAGGACGACGGCGGCGGTCATGATCACCATGCCCGATCCCAGCGGCAGCAGGGTGGCCATCCCGTCCGCGCCGGAGTTGGCGACGGTCCAGGAGATCTTGGCGGCCAGGCCGCCGTTGACGACGATCAGACCCCATCCGAGGGAGCGGTACCAGAAGGCCGCGCACAGGGATCCGAGCAGGAGGGGGACCAGGGCCAGGCTGGCCCAGGTCACCCACGTGGGATCGGTGAACAGCTGTTCCTCCATCGCCAGGACCGCGGCCATGGCCGGGTCGACCTCCTCGGGTTCGGGGAACCAGAAGAAGCTCGACAGCATCGCGGCGATGGTCAAGGACAGGGCCAGGGGTCGGCGGGTCCAGCAGAAGTAGGCGACGGGCAGGAAGAACAGGGGGCGGATGTACCAGCTCAGGGGGTTGAGGTGGCGCGGCCAGGCCCAGGCGGCGAAGTCGGCGAGCAGGTCCACGGAGATCTCCTTCGATCAGTTGTGTACATAAAAACATTTTGTACTTTTGTTTTCAAGAGCCCTCTGCAGCCTCCCTCTGCACGGTGGGGCCGACGCCCGCCGGCCCGGCCGGAGCGCACGACAGGGGGATGACTGTTCGCGGACGGGGGCTTGCCGCCACCGCCCCCGAGGGTTACTTTGTTCGGAACGATCCGAACAAAGCGATGAACGGTGGCGGATGGACGACGTGGAGGCCTTCGTCGAGGAGGCCGCGATGTTCTACGAGCGCCTGGGGCTGAGCAGGACCCAGGGGCGGGTCATGGGGTGGCTCATGAGCTCCGCCGAGGAGGACGCCGACGCCCCCCGGCTGTGCGAGGCCCTGGCCGTCGCCAAGAGCAGCATGAGCGTCGCGCTGGGCGGGCTGGAGCGGAGCGGGCTCGTGGAGCGGTTCCGGCGCCGCGGGGAGCGGCGGGACCGGTACCGGCTCGCCCAGGACGTCTTCGAGCGCGCCTTCCGCGCGAAGATGGCCGAGTTCGAGGGGTTCCGCCACCTGGCCGAGCGCGGTCTCGCGGCGGTGGGCGACGATCCCGCCCGGCGCGAACGCCTCGAGCTCATGCGCGACATGTACGGGTTCATGGCCGACCGCTTCCCGAAGCTCCTGGACGAGTGGGACCGGGTCAAGCAGGAGGGACGGCGATGAGGGCGCTGATCGTCACGACCGGGAGCAGGGGCGACGTCCAGCCCTTCGTGGCCCTGGCACGCGCGCTCACGCGGGAGGGCCACGGGGCCGTGGTCGCGGCGCCCCGCCGGTTCGCGCCGCTGGCCTCCCGCCACGGAACGGACTTCCTGCCGATGGACGAGGGCGTGCTCGCCCTCCAGGACGACCTCGCCCACCGGGGAACCCTCGCCGCCCTCACCTCGGCCCGCGCGGTCGGGCCGCTCATGCGGGCCTGGCTGGACGACGTGGCGCGGTTGTCCGATGCCGGCTGCGACGTCGTCGTCCACGCGCCCAAGGCGCTGGGCGCCGCCGACCTGGCCGACCTCCTCGGGGTGCCCTCGATCGCGGTGCTCACCCTGCCGCTGTACACGCCGACCGCCGAGTTCGCCTCCCCGCTGGTCCCGGTCCGGGTGCCCCGTTTCCTCCACCGTCCGAGCTGGCGGCTCGCCGCCGCCGTGGAGGCCCCCTACCGGGGGCTGCTGCGCCGCTGGCGCTCCGAGGAGCTGGGACTGCACGGGCGGTCCGCGTCGCTGTCCGAACGCATCTCCGCCGGCGGGGCACTGCACATCTGGAGCCGGCACCTGGTGCCCTCCCCCGCCGACTGGCCGCCCGACGCCGCCCCTTCAGGCGCCCTCCTCCTGCCCTTCGAGGACGGGTGGGCCCCGCCGGACGAGCTGGCCCGGTTCCTCGACGCGGGGAGTGCGCCGGTCTACGTCGGGTTCGGCAGCATGGTGTCGAGGGATGCCGCCGAGCTCACCCGCACCGTCGTCGAGGGTGTGCGCCTGAGCGGCCACCGGGCCGTCCTGGCGACCGGGTGGGGAGCCCTCTCCGCCGCCGGGGAGGCGTCGGACGACGTCCTGGTGGTGGACGAGGCCCCCCACGACCGGTTGTTCCCGCGTATGGCGGCCGTGGTGCACCACGGCGGGGCGGGGACCACCGCCGCCGCGCTGCGCGCCGGTGTCCCCCAGGTCGTGCGGCCCTTCGTCGGGGACCAGTGGTTCTGGGGCGACCGGGTCCGGCGGGCGGGTGTGGGCCCCGCCCCCCTCACGGGAACGCTGACGCCGCAGCGGCTGGCCGCCGCGATCGACCGCGCCCGCGAACACGCCGACCGCGCCCGGCACCTGGCCGGGGACGTCCGGGAGGAGGAGAGCACGGCGGCCGAACGGGCCGTCCGGCGCGTTCTGGCGGCGGTGGCGCACACCCGTTGACCCGGTGCGGCCCGCCGTGGCGGGCGAGAACGGCGTCCGGGCCGGCCGCCGAGGGTGCGTTACTCGCTGATGCCCCGGGGCCGCCGCCTCGGCCCGGTCCTCCATGCCCTGTGGGACTGGGGCAGCCTCTAGATCCGAGGCCGCGAACCGGCCCCGCCCGGCTGTCTGGGCCGGGCCGGTTCACCGCCTCCCCTACGGAGTGCGCACCGCTGCCAGCAGCGCCGTCCACTCGGAGGCTTGGGCCGTCAGGTGGCCCAGAGTCCGGTTCTGGGTGTCGCGGATGCCCGTGACCACACCCTCACGGACCTCCACGCAGTTACCTCCGCCAGCACTGTGGCTGGACTTGTGCCAGGACCGCTTGTCGACCGTGCTCACCAGAGCGATCCAGGCGTCAGGCGTGAAGTCGAGGTGCCCGTGGCTCCGATTCTGGGTGTCGCGGACCAGGGTCCTCTTCCCCTCAGATGCCTCCACACAGTTCTGCGACCCCGAGCTGTAGCTGGACTTGTGCCATGCGTTCACTAGCTGCTCCTTAATCCGAGGCGATGAGGTAGGCGCCTTCAGCGGGTGAGAGCGATGAACCATGAAGCCCTCCACCGTTCCTGGCAGTCTGACACGACCCAGGTGGTCGTAATATTCGACTTCCTCCTGGAACTTCCGCGCACGCCAGACACTCCGCGAACAACATCGGCATCGTCCTGGATGTCCCGCTGAACAGGAGAACCGCACCCCGTAGCCGGACGGGATGCGGTTCTTCGCGTGCAGGATGTGAGGGGTGTTACCGGCCGCGCACCGCGTTCATCAACGCGGTCCACTCAGGAGCAGGGACATCGAGATGCCCCAGCTCCCGATTCTGGGTGTCCCGGATGCCCGTGACCAGACCCTCTGCAACCTCGACGCAGTGGCCCTGCTGGCCGCTGTAGCTGGATTTGTGCCAGGACCGGTTGTCGACCGTGCTCATCACAGGCCTTTCATCGTCACATGGAGGGCTTTCGAAGGGCGTCTTGGAGAAAGATCGGCGGCTTGGACGCGCCCGCTTACTGGCCGCGCACCGTGCTCATCAGCGCGATCCACTCGGCGGAGGGGAGGTCGATCTGCCCCTGCGCCCGGTTCTGGGTGTCCCGGATACCGGTGACCACACCCTCACGGACCTCGACGCAGGCGCCTTGGTTGCCGCTGTAGCTGGACTTGTGCCAGGACCGCTTGTCGACCGTGCTCATCACAGGCCTTTCATCGTCACATGGAGGGCTTTCGAAGGGCGTCTTGGAGAAAGATCGGCGGCTTGGACGCGCCCGCTTACTGGCCGCGCACCGTGCTCATCAGCGCGATCCACTCGGCGGAGGGGAGGTCGATCTGCCCCTGCGCCCGGTTCTGGGTGTCCCGGATGCCCGTGACCAGACCCTCACGGACCTCCACGCAGTTACCACCACTGCCGTCGCTGTAGCTGGACTTGTGCCATGCGTTCACTAGCTGCTCCTCAATCCGAGGCGATGAAGCAGGTGCCTTCAGCAGGTGGGAACGCCGGACCACGAAGCGCTCCACCGCTCCTGGCAGTCTGACACGACTCCGACGGCCGCAATATTCGACTTCCTCCTGGAACTTCCGCGCACGCCAGGCACTCCGCGAACAACATCGGCGACGTCTTGGGACCTCGCTGAACAGGAGAACCGCACCCCGTAGCCGGACGGGGTGCGGTTCTTCGCGTGCAGGATGTGAGGGGTGTTACCGGCCGCGCACCGCGTTCATCAACGCGGTCCACTCAGGAGCAGGGACGTCGAGATGCCCCAGCTCCCGATTCTGGGTGTCCCGGATACCGGTGACCGGCCCCTCCGCAATCTCGACGCAGGCTCCTTCGTTGCCGCTGTAGCTGGACTTGTGCCAGTCCCTCTCGCGCACGACTACTCCTTCAGTGATGCGATGTACTCGGTGCTTTCTGCGGGGGAGAGCGCCATACTTCGGAGCGATCCGAACCGCTCCTGACATCGTGCCACGATGCCGTGGTCCGCTATGACATGCCCTCCTCCCGGCACCTCTGCGTACACCACTGACTCCAGGAAGGTCATCTTCAGGATGATGAACGCACCGTTCAAAGCTCCATGCGCCCCGCGCCCGTAGGGCATCACCTGAACCTGCACATGGTCCTTTTCTACCTGTTTGAGAATATGAGACCACTGCGCACGCATGAGTCCGGGTTTCCCAACTGACCTGAGCAACGCCCCCTCTTCGACAATGAAGAGCAGGAGAGGTGGCTCATCTCGGTCAATGATCTTCTGGCGTTCCATTCGCGCCAGAAGACGCGGCTCTCGCTCCTGCGGGGGGAGAGGCGGGAAGGAAGCACCGAGAACGGCATCTGCGTAGCCCTCTGTCTGAAGAAGACCAGGCACAGCTTGGGGTTGAAACTCGTGGATGATCTGAGCTTTTTCCTCGATGTCCACGTACTGCTGAAACCACCAGGGCTGGGTACGCCTCGCCCCCGGCCACAGATCTTGCAGTCGTCCGTGGCTGTTCAGAACCTTGTCGGCCTGCTCAGCAAAGTACTTCGACGCACGCCGCTCACCACGTTCGATAGACCCGACCTGCTGTTTTGAGGTCTTCGTGCGCTCCCCAAGCTCCCTTTGACTCAAATCAGACAGTTCGCGCAAATGCCTCAGTTCTGCTCCGAACTGGTTCATAGCAGCTTGCTCAGCTGGCGTCGTCTTAGGAGGCATGACCTCAGGTTGCCACAAATAGCTGCGGATGAACACTCGAAGTTCGAGAAGGAATGCAATCCTCACTCATCTATGGAATGACTAACCCCTGATCAGGCATGGTGGCTCCACATGGTCGGCAACAAAAAAACCTCGGCAGCCGAAGTAGAGAGCGACTGCCGAGGCAAGTGCCCCACCTGTCCAAAATGACCTGAGGTGAGACGAATGCAGCCTACCGCCCCTCCCCCCGCACTTCCACGCCGCCTGTGCGGAACCCCCACAACATCGGGCATCCTCATCGGCCCCCACCCCAGCCACGTCAAAGCCGCCCGCCAATGGACCGCCCACGCCACCCGCTCCCGCCCCGGCCTGACCGACCCCCTGGCCCTGACCGTCACCGAACTCACCGCCAACGCCCTACGACACACCGCCTCCGGCCTGCCCGGCGGCACCGTGCGCATCGAGATCCACCGCACCCGCCGCCACCTCGAACTCCACGTCACCGACAACGGCCCCACACCCGGAACCGCCCCCACACTCCCCGCCGTCCCCGACCCCGAACCCCTGCGCGTGGGCGGCAACGGCCTACGGCTCGTCGAAGCCGTGTGCGCCTACTGGGACTGGACACAGGCCCCCTGCGGAGCGATCACCGTCCGCGCCGTCTTCGGCCGCTGAACCACTCCCCCACCCGGCGGCACACCACCGCCGGGCCGCGGGGCCGCCGCCAAAAAAGGGGGGCCGGCGGCCCCGCCCCTTCAACTCGGGGCCGGACGTCCTTCCCCGGTCCGGCCCCGACCCCCGCCCAGACAGAAAGAGAACAAGGTTGTCCTCCTCCCTGCCCGCTCTCGTCGAGAGCGCCGAGGCCCTGCTCACCCCCGCAGAGGTCGCCCGCCTCTTCCGCGTGGACCCCAAAACCGTCGCCCGCTGGGAAAAAGACGGCCGCCTCGCCTCGGTCAAAACCCTCGGCGGACACCGCCGCTACCCCCGCACCCAGATCACCACCCTGCTCGACGCACGCCCCGACCACGCAACCCTCATCCGCACCCTCGAAGAGGCCCGCGACCTGGCCACCGACACCGGAGCCCACACCACCGCCGCACACCTCGACGACCTCATCACCACCCTGCACACACAGGACGACAAACCCCGGCGAACACCCGGCAACTGATGGAGTCCGACTCATCGGCCCCGGACCGAAGCCGCGAAGCGTCTTCACGGCTTCGGTCCGGCTCGCAAGACCGACCCCGGTCCCTTACTACGCCTCCACGCGAACCTTGTCGGCCTGCATACCCTTCTGACCCTGAACGGCTTCGAAGCTGACCTTCTGTCCCTCTTGCAGGGACTTGAAGCCATTGCTCTCGATCGCCCTGAAATGCACGAACAGGTCAGGTCCGGATTCCGGCGTGACGAAGCCGTACCCCTTCTCATCGTTGAACCACTTCACAGTGCCCGTCTGGCGCTCACTCATGTGCTCTCCCGTTCAGTGACATCCGGTCATCATCAGATGACCCATGGGGATCATGGCACGTAAGGACCTTCCTGGACATCAGGTCAGGGTTTTGACGACAGCGCTCTCCGCGACGTGGATGACTGCGCCCGTCGAAGCGGCATCCCGCACCGGTGGTGCGTCCTGCATGCTTCGGAGTCGGTTTCCTGAATCCTGGGACCACGTGACCCTTGAAGAAGGACATCGTGGGACGTCGTGTATCCCCCGCAGGGTTCCGCCGCAAGGTCCCGGCCCTGCTCCAGGCCGGACGCAGCGTCGGTGACGTGGCACGCGACCCGGACATCAGCACCGAAACGATCTACGCCTGGCGGCACCGAGGCACGAGGGCCGACCGGGCAGGCGTTGCCCAGGCGGTGTTCAATCGCCGCGCATGGCTTCCCGGGTGGCCTTGACCATGCCGTCCAGGGTCTGGCGTGCGCGGGCCAGTTCGTCCGCCTGGGTGTCGATGCGGTCGAGTTCGGCGATGAGTTGGCGCAGGACCTCCGGCGGACAGCGCTCTCCGTTGTTCTTGATATACGGCAGGAGCGCGGCGATGGTCCTACTGTTCATGCCGACGGCGAAGAACTGCCGGATCAACACCACACGGCTCACGGCGTCCTCGCCGTAGTAGCGCTGTCCGCTGGCGCTGCGTTCGCTGGAGAGCATGCCCTGCTTCTCGTAGTAGCGCAGGGAACGCACGCTGACTCCGGTCCGCTCGGCCAGTTCCCCGATCCGCACGATCGGCCTCCGCCCCGATTTGCCCCTGACACCGATGTCAGGTCCTAGTCTAGCGGCGCGTCCACCACGCACCACCGGAACGAGGTCGTCCGGTGTGCTCGTGAGCCGACCCCGCCTGGAAGGAACAGTTGTGCCCGACAGTCCCCGCTCCTTCACCGACATCGTGCGCTCACGCCGCTCGGTCCGAGGGTTCCTCCCGGACCCGTTGCCCGCAGCCGACATCCGTGCGGTACTGGAGGACGCCCAGAATGCGCCCTCCAACTGCAACACCCAGCCCTGGCAGGTGCACGTCGTCTCGGGCGCGCACCGCGACGCCCTGAGCAGCGCACTGCTGGAAGCGGACAGGGAAGACCGGATCTCCTACGACTTCAGCTTCGACCAGGCCGATTTCGGCGACGGCATGTATCGCGAGCGTGCCCGCGTGCAGGGCGCGGCCTACTACCGGTCCCTGGGGGTGGAGCGCTCCGACACTCAAGGACGCCGCGCCGCCGCGCTGCGCAACCTGGAGTTCTTCGGCGCCCCCCACGTCGCGTTCCTGTTCATGCCCGAGTTCGGCGACGGGGTGCGCGCGGCCGGCGACATCGGCATGTACGGGCAGACCTTCCTGCTGGCGCTGGAGGCGCGCGGCCTGGCCGGGATCCCGCAGACGATGCTGGGCTTCTACTCCGACGTGGTGCGCGAGTCCTTGGGCGTCAAGCCGGAGATGAAGCTGCTGTTCGGCATCTCCTTCGGTCTGGCCGACCCCCAGGGACCTGCGAGCGAATACCGGATGGGGCGGGTACCGCTGGCCGAGAGCGTGGTGCTGCACGACACCCCCGGCGTCCTCGACGGGGCGCACTAGAGACGAACGAAGGGCCCTCACGGACACCCGTCACCGCGCAGGCCCCGGCCCGACCGGCCGCACGCAGACACCTACCCCGTGGTGTCAGGTGTGTCGCTCGCGTCCAGCACCCGGGTGTCGGCGTAGGAACAGTGCCGGGGCCGACCAGCTACCCGCTTCACCACACCCATCACTACACAGGAGGTCCACCGTGAAGATCGGCATTTTGGGAGTCGGACACATCGGCAAGACCCTGACCCAGCGGTTGAGCGCTGCCGGACACGACGTGAAGGTGGCCAACTCGCGTGGCCCGCACACGATCGCGGCCGACGTGCTGGCCTCGGGAGGGCGAGCTGTCCCAGCGGCCGAAGCCGTGGTGGACGTGGACGTCGTGATCCTGTCGATCCCCCTGAACCGTCTCGCGCAGATCGCGCCGCTGATCGCCGGGGTTCCTGCTGAGACGGTCGTCATCGACACGTCGAACTACTATCCGATGCGCGACGACAGGATCACGGCCATCGAGGCAGGCCAGGTCGAAAGCCTGTGGGTGGCCGAACAACTGGGCCGACCCGTGGTCAAGGCATGGAACGCGATCGGTTCCGACTCCTTGGCCAGGAAGGACAAGCCCGCGGGAAGCCCGGAGCGCATCGCCATCCCCGTTGCGGCCGACAGCGACAGAGAGCGCGGTGTGGGGATGGCCCTCGTCGAGGACACCGGGTTCGACGCGTTCGATGCCGGAACGCTCGCGCAGTCATGGCGGCAGCAGCCGGGTGCGCCCTGCTACTGCACCGACCTCACCCGCCGCGAGATGCCGGCCGCGCTCGAGGCCGCCGACGCGGCGCGCCTGCCGAAACGGCGGGACCTGGCGGTCGCTGCGATCCAGGAAAGGGTCGGGGACGCCGCGACCAACCCCGACGCGGAATACGGCGTCCGTCTGAGCCGGGCCCTGTACATGTGAACCCCAGAGGCGTGACCGGGAACCCGGGGTGAGGGCCGTCGCAGGATCGAGCGGAGGAACCACAGCCGCCACCGGCCTCCTTGCCGGAGCGCCCTGGACACACATGAAGGCCTCCGCCGGTTCGGCGGAGGCCTTCCGTCGCACGCGGTCAGAAGGTGCGTTCGGCCGCCTTCACCCGTCGGCTCCCCTCCACGGCGGCGCGCAGCTCGGCGGCCTTCCGGGGGGAACGCCTGACCGCGTCCGGTCCTGCGTGACAGCGGACCGGAGCACGAAGACCGCAGGTGGGCGGCGGTCCATCCCCTGGAGCGACCTGGCCCGGGTCAGTGCGGTCGGCGAAGGGGGCGACACCCGGCTCGTTCAGCCGCCGGGCGCCGGTGGGTCGACGGCGCCGGGATCGGTTCCGGCCGGTGGGGCCGCGATCGGGAAGAGGATCGGGCTGAGCAGGTACTGCGTGCGGCCGTCCGCCGGTTCGTTGGCCAGGTGGGGCGCGATCGCCCCCCGCATCCCCTCGATCGTCTCGCGCAGCTCCTCGTGGCTGAGCCAGACGGCGTGCTGGCGGTAGCCGACCTGGTCGTCCACCGGGTCGGCCTCGTCACGGCGGAGGTAGGCGTCGTACTCGGCCGCGAGGACGGCCAGAGAGGTGGCGAAAGCGCGCCGGTGGTCCTCGCGCGAGAGTGATGCGGCGGTGTCGGCGTCGATCACCGCGCGCTCCCGGTGCAGCCGGTAGCGGCGCTCGACCGCGCCGCGTACCCGCCGCTCCCCGGCGACCTCCAGGACTCCCCCGGCCGCGAGCAGGTCGACGTGCCGGTAGACCGTGGCCTTCGAGACGTCGGGGATGCGCAGGCAGAGGTCGGCGGTCGTGAGCTCTTGTCCGCCGCGCATCGCGTGGATCACCCGGAGCCGTACCGGGTGTGCGAGTAGTTCGAAACCGTCCATGCCGGAATGATCTCACATCATGCTAACGTTCGCATGAATTGAGAAAGGTGTTGACGATGTCTGACGAACCCCCGACCGGAACCGTGCCCGTCTGGGCCCCGCCGCCCTACGCCGACCCGCACCTGTTCACCGAGCACGACGTCACGGTCGGCACCGGCCCCCTGGCCGTACCGGGCACCGTGAGCGTCCCGAAGAACCGGGGCCCCGGTCCCGGCGTGGTGCTGCTCAGCGGCGGCGGGCACTTCGACCGCGACGAGACCAGCGGGCCGAACAAGCCGCTCAAGGACCTGGCATGGGGGCTGGCCGGTCTCGGGGTCGCGGTGCTGCGCTTCGACAAGGCGACCTTCGCCCACAGCGGGTTCGCGGCCTCGCCCGACCTGACCATGTCACGGGAGTACGTGCCCTACGCCGTCGACGCGGTCGGCCTGCTCGGGCGCCGCCCGGAGGTGGACGCCGGGCGCGTCTTCGTCCTCGGGCACAGCATGGGCGGCAAGGTCGCCCCGCTGGTCGCCACCGCCGAGCCCTCCGTCGCCGGCCTGGTGGTCATGGCCGGCGACGCACAGCCGATGCACCGTGCCGCCGTCCGCGTGGTCTCCCACCTCTCCTCGGTGCTCCCGGACCAGGTCCCGGCCTCGCTGGTCGAGACGTTCGCCGAGCAGGCCGCCCTCGTCGACGGCCCCGGACTGACCTCCGCGACCCCGGCCTCGGAACTGCCGTTCGGGCTGCCCGCCTCGTACTGGCTCGAACTGCGCGACTACGACCCGGTGGCGACCGCCGCCGCTCTCGGCAAGCCGATGCTCATCCTCCAAGGAGGCCGCGACTACCAGGTCACCGTCGCCGACGACCTCGCCCGGTGGCGGACGGGCCTGGCCGACCGGCCCGGGGTGGACTTCCGTGTCTTCGAGGCGGACGACCACCTGTTCTTCCCCGGCGCGGGCCCGTCCACCCCGGCCGACTACGCGTTGCCGCACCACGTCGACCCGGCCGTGGTCACCGGCGTCGCCGACTGGCTCCACCGCACCCGGCCGACGGCGGTGGGGCGTTAGGGCCGCCCGCGCCGCACGTTCGGCACCGGCCCGGCGGATGAACTGCCGGGGCGCTCACGGCCGCGGCCGGTCAGCGCCTGTGGCATGTCTTCAGGTAGCTGAGGAAGGATGCCTGCAGCCCGGTGACGTGCGTCTCCCGCAACAACGCGTGCGAGACCTGCTCCGACCGCCCCCGTGTGTGCAGCTGTTCCACCGTCGCAAGGACGTTACGGGCCATTCCGCGATAGAACGGGATTTCTCCCAGCAGTTCGGCTTCGTTCAGCGTGATGTGCAGCTGTGGAGCGGCCGCGTCCTCGCCGAGTTCCGGCAGGGCTTCGACGAGGGTGAAGATCTGGCTGTCCGTACTGGCCACACCGGGGCTGCCCGCACCGATGCTCGCGAAGAGCCCTGTCTCGCGCAGCCACGCGTAGAGGGCGAAAAGACCTCCGTAGGAGTACCCGAAGAGGCCGTGCCCGGACTCGCTGACACGCAGCCTCGACCGGAGGTGGGGGTGGAGTTCGCCGGTCAGGAAGTCGAGGAAGACGTCGGCGTGGGCCTCCTTCAGCTCCGCGAGGTAGGCGTCGACCTGCTCCTGGGTCATCGCACCCGTGTCGCGAGCTTTCGTGAGGGTGGCCAGCATGTCGTCACCGATGGGTTCCCCCGGCGGTACGAGGTCGCGGTTGCGAATCTGCGCCCAGGCCGCCGCCTCCTCACCGGTGTACCCGATGCTGACCTGGATGTAGGGGGCGATCGTCAGATACGGGTCCGCCTGGGTGACGATGAGGGGCGCGGTGAGGCCGACCGTCCAGTTGCCGTCCAACACGTAGATCAGCGGCAGGGGGTCCGTGGAGTCCTCATAACCGGGGGGCGTGGTCACCCAGACGCCGTAGCGGTGCCCTGACCGCGCAGTGATCTCCAGGTACTCCGTGTCCTGCAGGCAGCCGTGCAGTATCTCGCTCATCGGGTTTGTCCCTTCATGATGCGACCGTCCTTGAAGACGAGGGCGGCCATGTCCGGATCGGCGAATACGTTCGGGGCGTGGAGCGGGTCCTGTCGCCAGGCGACCATGTCGGCCCGCATCCCGACGCGGATCATCCCGACGGTCCCGCCCAGCCCGAGGATGTCGGCGTTGACGCTGGTGGCCGACACCAGCGCCCGCATGGGTGATTCCAGCTCGGCGCGCAGGCGCAGCTCCTGGCCCCGGCGCCGCTGGTCCGGCCCGATGAGGTCCGAGCCCAGGCCGATCCTCAGGCCCGCCGCGCGAGAGATCTCCAGCGCTGTCGCCATGCGTTGGCGGACTCCGGCGACGCGGTCCCGCGTCGCGGGGTCCAGGCCCATGCTCTCGGCGTCCATGAGCTGCTCGACCACGGCGAAGGTGGGGACCAGGGCCACGTCGTGCTCCCGCATCAACCGGGCCGTCGGTTCGTCGATGTCGGTGCCGTGCTCCACACAGCGCACGCCGGCCCGCACGGCGTTGCGGATGCCCGCGTTGTTGTGCGCGTGCACCGTGACGTAGGTGCCACGCGCGCGTGCCTCTTCCACCGCCACGGCGATCTCTTCGTGCGTGAACTGTGTGTCGTCGAGGCGGTCGTGCCCCCCGACGACGCCGCCCGTGACGCACAGCTTCAGGAAACTCGCGCCGCGGCGGAACGACTCGCGCACGTTGCGCCGGAGCTCGTCGGCGTTGCCCGACATCAGCGACAGGGCACAGAGCCCGGGAATGTGGTGGGCCTCCCACAGCCCGGTCGGTTCCCATGCGGCCCCGTAGTAGCCGTGTCCCCCGGTCTGGCACTGCACAGGACCGCACGAGAGCACCCGCGGACCCCGTACCTTGCCCTTCGCGATGACCCCGACGACACCGCCGTCGATGCCGCCGGTGTCGCGCACCGTGGTGAAGCCCGCGTCCAGGGCCTGGCCCGCGGCGGAGAAGATGTCGGCGGCGAGCTCGGCGGCCGAGAGCTGGAACCCGAACTGCGCTCCGACCGGGCTCGAGAGACCCAGGTGGACGTGCGCGTCGATCAGTCCCGGGGTCAGGACCATGCCGCCGAGGTCGACGATCGCCGCGCCCGACGGCACCCTGCCGATCGCGGTGATCATGCCGTCCTCCACGCACACGTCGACCGCGGTGGGGTCGGCGCCCGATCCGTCCGCGACGGTACCGCCGACCAGCCATGTAGCGGTCATGGAACCTCCTCCCCCGGGCCGCGGCCCACCGTACTCAACAGTGGTGAATTCACTGTGCGGTAACGTACTCAACAGTGGTGAAACTGTCAACGGAGGCAACGTGAGATCGCCGGTCGGGGAAGGGAAGAAGCGTCTCCTGGAGGCGCTGTTCGACGAGTTCGGCGAGAACGGCCCCGGTCCGAACCTGTCGATGCGCCAAGTGGCGGAGCGGCTCGGTGTGCACCACACGCTGCTGACGTATCACTTCGGATCGCGGCCGGGTCTGCTGCGTGCCGTGCTGTTGGAGGCGCGCCGCCGCGACAACCTCGTCCTCGCCGAGGCCGGCAACGAACTCGGGTTCGCGGCCCTGTGCAGAGCCATTTGGAGCTTCTACTCGGACCCCGCGCACGACGACCGCGTTCATGCCTTCTTCCACCTGGTCGGGCTCGCGGTCTATGAACGCGACGCGTTCCAGGAGCTCGTCGTCGACATCGACGGCCTGGCTCAGCTGCTCGAAGCGGCAGCTCTTCGCGACGGCGCCACGGAAACCGACGCCAGGCAGCAGAGCATCATCGCGACCGCATCCCTGCGAGGACTCCTGCTGCAGAGACTGCTGACCCCGACCGCCGAGGTCGACGCCGCGGCCGAGCGCTTCATCACCTCGTTGGCGGCGTTCGAGGGGGGAGGTCACGCCTCGTCGACCCCGTGACCCGCGGGCTGACCGGTCGGCAGGCCGCGCCGAACCCGGCGCCCGGGGCGGTCCGCGTGCGTCCGGAGCGGTTTCGGGGCGGCCTTGCAGGTGCGGCGGCCCGCCCGAGGGCTCTCGTGGGCGTAGCGGGAGAGGGATCGTTTCACGGCACGGGGACCCACACGCGAGCGCCGGGCGGGCACGGGCCGGTCCAGGACAGCCCGGCCGCGCTGGCGCAAGGGTCGGCCGTGGTCACGCCGGTTCTTCGAAGTAGCGGACGTAGGCGTTGGACTTCGTGGTGAAGTACTCGAATACGCGCTCGTCGGACCAGCCGCGTTTCTCCCGGTAGCGCGAAATCGCCTTGGTCATGTGGAGGTCGTCGCTGGTCAGAGTTCCGTCGTCGAGGAGCGTCAGGAACGACCGCACCTCTTTGGTGCGGCGGTCCTGCGCGTACAGCACCCGGGCCCTCATCGCCCGCCGCCCAGCAGGTCGACGGTGCCCGAGGCGAAGCTTCGCAGCATGTGCAACCGCGTCAGCATGCCGTTGTACCAGACCTCCCTGTCGAGCCGGGCGAACTCGGGGTGCAGTGCGCTGAGCGCGCGTTCCAGCCGTCGCACGTCGCGCGCTGTCAGCGGGTTGGCGATCCACTGGTTGTCCTCGAAGTCGTAGTAGGTCTCCATCGTGTCGGTGTGGGCCAGTCCGCCCAGGTCAGCGGGGGCGTAGGGCTCGTTCTCCTCGATCACCCAGCCGGAGCCGTGGTCGATGCCCACGACCGCCCCCTCGTCGGTGTACAGCAGGTTTCCCGGGTTGCGGTCGCTGTTGGCGATGAGGATGTCCAGCAGCCCCAGTCTGAGCCCGGACACGGTCCGGGTCAGTTCGGGGCGGGGGTGGTCGTGCTGCGTGGCCCCTGAGCTGCCGTCCATGTAGTGCATGTACAACTCGTGGGGGCCGACCCGGTAGACACCGGGCACGTGGGCGCCGATGGCGCGGCCGACCAGTGAGGCGAGGTGTTCGGCGTCGGCGCGCTGGCGTGCCGACTCCAGCGCGTTTTCGACGTACTCGGGGTTGGACGCGGGGTCCTGGGTGAAGTCGGTGTCCTCGGTGACCTTGTGGACCGCCAGCGTGCCGTCGCCGAACTGCACGAGTTCGGTGAGTTCGTCCTGGCCTCCTCCCTCGCCGAACTCCCATTGTTCGACGATGCCGGTCTGCGCGGAGGTGATCAGGTCCTCGATCCCGTCGTAGGACCCGTGCCAACGGACCCGTGCCGCCTGGGTGCGGCTCCCCGCGGGCTGCTGGTCGTAGGCCGCCGTGGAGGTGTCGTGGGTCCCGGCGGGGTCCTGGGCGTACTGGAGCGGGGCGGGGTACTGGGAGACCTGGGTGCCTGGGGGGTAGGCCGGGCCCGGGGCGGTCTCGTAGCCGTCGGTGTCGGTGTCGGTGTACTGCTCGTAGGGGTCGGTCTCGTGGCGGCCCGCCATGAAGACCTGGACCTGGGCGTCCTGGGCGGTGTGGTGGCCGATGTCCTGGGGCCGGTAGCGGTAGGTGAGGTCGGCGATGACGTCCTCGACCGTCGAGGGCTTGTCGTCCTTCTTCTTGTCCGCGGCGATGAGCGCGCTGAGATCGGGCCCGGTCGGGGGGTTGCCGCCCCACGGGTCGCCGGAATCGGCGAGAGCCGGCTCCTGCGTGCGCACCGCCGGCGCAGGGCCGTAGAAGTCGTCGTCCAGGTCACCGGCGGGGTCGTCGGTCCGGGGCTGGTCGGTTTCCCGGGTGTGGGGCGCCGGGGAGGGAGGCAAGGGGTTGAGCGTGCTGTCGAAGAGTGCGGTGAAGTCCTGGTGGGGCGGCACCGTGGGGGGCTCTGCAGGAGCGTCGGTGACGACGGGGCCGTGGCCATGGTCGTGGTCGTGGTCGTCGGAGAGGCCGGGGGTGTCGTTTCCCTGGTGGTCGGCGGGCGGGAGTCCTTGCCGGGTGCGGTTTCCCGAGCGGGTGTTGTAGCTGCCGGTGGAGCGACCCGTGGTTCGGGCACCGCTGTTTCCGGTTCCCGACCGTGCGGACGGTGCCGTGGCGGAGCCGTGGTCACGGCCTGTCGGAGGTGCGGGTGGGTCGTCGTCGCGGGGGCCGCCCCCGCGGCGGGCGGGGGGATGGTCGTCGGCGTCGTAGAGGTCGTCCTCGCTGTCGGAGCTGTCCTCGCTGTCCGAGCTGTCGTGGCCTTCGTCGTTGTGAGGTTGGGGATGTGGGGTGGTGGGTGCGAGGCCGGCAGCAGCGGCAACGGCGACGATGTCCCCGGAATTGTTCAACCCCAGGGCGTGGACGATGCTGCGGATGTGATTGGCAACCGTGCTCCTGCGCAACCCGAGGCGTGTGGCGACCTCGACGGCTTCCAGCTCTGCGCCCAGTCGGACGAAGACCCTGTAGTCGGGGTCTCTCAGGGTGTTGATGCGGTCGACGGCCCGGGCGATCTGCTCCGGGGTGAGTTCGGGGGCGGGTGCCACGGAGGTGGGAGCCACCCGGGTGCGTGCGGCACGAGTGGGCGCGGCACGGGCCGGTGCCGGGCGCAGAGCCGCCACTTCGGCGGCGAGGGCGGGTGTCGCCTGGGCGGCTTGCATCGCCTCACCACGGTCGAGTACCCCGAGGCGGGCAACGAGATTGCTGGACTGGTGACTGACGGCGGTCGGATCCAGGCGGAGCTGTTCGGCGATTTGGGGGCGTTTCCACTCCGCCACGAGGTAGGTGAGGGCCTTGCGCTGATCCGGCTGGAGGAATGGGATGCGGTTGAGGGCGCGTTCGTGCCGCTCGCCGGATGGCAGGGCCTCGGGGTCGGTGTCATCGGCGAGCCCGGCGGTGACGGCCACGTCGGCGATCCCCGCACGGTCACCCGCCTGCAGACCCAGGGAATCGGTGAGGCCGCTTATGACGATGGCAAGTCTCTGAGGTGCCCAATCGGGGCGGGCGGTGATCTCCTCGTCGGTGCGCCCGGCCCCCAGCGCGACGAGGATCTCGAATTCGGGGTCGCTCAGGGCGGGGATGCGGGCGATCGCCAGGGTTTTCTGCTCGTCGGTGAGCACGGGAAGTGGTCGGGCCTCCAGTTCGGCGGCGCGGGCGACAGCACCCGCCTCACCTCGGCCGAGCACACCGAGGCGCTTCGAAAGGCGGGCGAGGAAGTTGTTGACATAAATAGTGGGGTTGCTGACTGTGCTCGGGATCGAGGAGAGCCTCTTGGCGATGTCGCTGGATTTCAGCCCATTCGCATAATGGGCGAGTACCTCGTGCTGGTCCAACTGTAGGAATCGGATGCGGTTGAGGGCGCGTTCGTGCCGCTCGCCGGATGGCAGGGCATCGGGGTCGGTGTCATCGGTGAGTCCGGCCGCGACGGCGACGGCGGCGATCCCCGCGCGGTCACCCGCCTGCAGACCCAGGGAACCAGCGAGACCACGCATGACAAGGGAGAATCCGCGGGACCAACCGGGTCGGACGAGGATCTCCTCGTCGGTACGCCCGGCCCCCAGCGCGACAAGAAGGTCGAATTCGCGGTCGCCCAGGGCGGGGATGCGGGCTATGGCCAGGGTCTTCTGCTCGTCGGTGAGCGCCGGAAGTGGCGGGGCCTCCAGTTCGGCGGCGCGGGCGGCAGCGCCCGCCTCACCACGGCCGAGCACACCGAGGCGCTTCGAAAGGCTGGTGAGGAGGCTGTCGACCGAGCTCGCGTTCGCGTTCGAGGAGATCCGCTTGACGATGTCGTCGGGATTCAGCCTACTCGCGTGATAGCTGAGTACCTCGTGCTGGTCCGGACGCAGGAATCGGATGCGGTTGAGGGCGCGTTCGTGCCGCTCGCCGGATGGCAGGGCGTCGGGGTCGGTGTCGTCGGTGAGTTCGGCGGCGATAGCGACGGCAGTGATCCCCGCGCGGTCACCCGCCTGCAGCCCCAGGGAACCGGCGATACCACGCATGACAAGGGTGAGCCTGTGGAGTGACCAATCGGGCCGGGCGAGGATCTCCTCGTCGGTGCGCCCGGCCCCCAGCGCGACGAGGATCTCGAATTCGGTGTCACTCAGGGTGGGGATGCGGGCGATCGCCAGGGTCTTCTGCTCGTCGGTGAGCGCCGGAAGTGGTCGGGCCTCCAGTTCGGCGGCGCGGGCGGCAGCGCCCGCTTCTTCACGGCCGAGCACACCGAGGCGGTGCGAAAGGCGGGTGATGAAGTTGTTGACATGAAAAGTGGGGTTGCTGACCGTGCTCGGGATCGAGGAGAGTCGCTTGGCGATGTCGCTGGGTTTCAGCCCACTCGCGTAATGGGCGAGTACCTCCTGCTGATCCGGGCGCAGGAATCGGATACGGATGACGGCGCGTTCGTGCCGCTCATCGGATGGCAGGGCATCGGGATCGGTGTCGTCGGCGAGCCCGGCAGCGATGGCAACGGCGACGATCCCCGCACGGTCGCCCGCCTGCAGACCCAGGGAACCGGCGATACCACGCATGACAAGGGTGAGCCTGTGGAGTGACCAATCGGGCCGGGCGAGGATCTCCTCGTCGGTGCGCCCGGCCCCCAGGGCGACGAGAAGGTCGAATGCGTTGTCGCCCAGGGCGGGGATGCGGGCGATCGCCAGGGTCTTCTGCTCGTCGGTGAGCGCGGGAAGTGGCGGGGCCTTCAGGTCGGCGGCGCGGGCGGCAGCGCCCGCTTCTTCACGGCCGAGCACACCGAGGCGGTGCGAAAGGCGGGTGAGGAGGCTGTCGACCGAGTTCTTGTTCGCATTCGCGGGGATCCGCTTGGCGATTTCGTCGGGGTTCAGCCCACTCGCGTAATGGGCGAGTACCTCCTGCTGATCCGGGCGCAGGAATCGGATGCGGTTGAGGGCGCGTTCGTGCCGCTCATCGGATGGCAGGGCATCGGGATCGGTGTCGTCGGCGAGCCCGGCAGCGATGGCGACGGCAGTGATCCCCGAGCGGTCACCCGCCTGCAGACCCAGGGAATCAGCGAGACCACGCATGACGAGGGAGAATCTGCGAGGCGTCCAATCGGGCCGGGCGAGGATCTCTGAGTCGGTGCGTCCGCCCCCCAGTGCGACGAGGATCTCGAATGCATTGTCGCTCAGGGTGCTGATGTGAGTGATGGCCTGGGCTGCCCCGGTGTCGATCGGTGCGGTGTCGTCGTGTCCACTGCCACCGGAGAGCCTCACCGGTGGGAACCCGGGAGGGACGGTAACGGGCCCGGGGTCGGGTCGGTCGGCGGGGCCGACCGACAAGGACTCCGCGCCGCCGAGCATGTCCACGTCCTCGTCGAGGAACCCGAACGGGTCGCCCTGGTCAAGCAGGTCAAGCACGCCCGGGTTGTCCAGGAAAGCGATGGGGTCGCTCTCCATGGGGTCGAAGGCGTCCCCGTCATCGGTGAAGAAGAGCGGTCCGTCGCCGAGCAGGCCCCCCTCTTCGAACCCGTGGAGGAGGCCTTCGAACGTCTCGGGCTGCTGGGGGTCGGCAGGCGGGGTGGAGACGGTGCTCGGCCGGTAGCCGTGGTGGGCGTCGTGGGAAGGGCTGGGGTGGTGGCCGGGAGGCGGAGCCCAGTGGCCGGGGACGACCTCGGCTTCGACGAACAACAGGTTCTCGGCCCGTGTGCCGGGGGCCGGTTCGCCGGGTTGGGTGTAGGCGGCGTGGATGTACAGGCGTGCCCCCCGGGCGCCCAGGATTCGGCCCGGGGAGGAAGGGCGGATATGGGCGGCGGGGTAGCCGTGGGGGATGCGGAGCATGACGTAGGCGGGAGCGTCCTCGGCGGCGCGTGTGCCGAAGGTGCCCGAGATGTAGTGCGGGATGTCCACCACGGTCCCCACGACGCGGCCGGGGTCGTGGGGGTCGATGCCCAACCGTTGCAAGAGTGCGCGGTCGGCGCCCAGATGCACGGTGATCGCGACGGGCAGGGCCGCGTGCCCCAAGACGGTGTCGATGTCGGAGACGATCCAGGCGAAGTCGTCGCGGTCGTCGGGGGCGACGTCGCCAGTGGCCAGGCCGTCGTCGACCGTGCCGCGCAGGTGGTCGGTGTACTCCCAGAGGGAGTGGGCCTGGTTGGGGGTGGTGTCGAGGATCGGGACGCCCTGTACCGGTCCGGGTGCCCCTGGTACCTGGTCGGGTGTTCCCTGCGCCGTCACCACGGTGGGCAGGACGCTCCCGGCCCACTGGTCGGCGGCCTGGTCATCGGTCCGAGCGCGGACGGCCTCGCCCATGCCGGTCCCGGGAGCCTGGTCCTGGTCGCTTCCGCGCCAAGGGGCAGGTGCCGGGACACCGCCGGCCTGCCCACTGTCGGCGTGGTGGGGCGCGTCGGGGAGGTTTTCGGGATCGCTGTCGCTGTCGTCGCTGTCGGGGTCGTCGACGTCCATCGTGAAGACGCGGATGTCTTCGACCGTCTGGCGTCCGATGGCGTCGAGATCGCGGGGGCCGTAGCCGTTGTCGGTGAGATCGGCGACGGCCTCCCCGACCGTGAGGGGCTGCTCGACGGACTTGGTGTCCTTGCCCCCGGCGGTGAGCGCCGAGAGATCCAGGGACGTGGGGGGATTGCCGTTCCACGGGTCGTCAGGGTCGGAGGTCGTGTGGGGGGCGGGTGCGGAAAGGCTGTAGAAGTCGTCGTCCAGGTCGTCGATGTCCCCGTCCGCCGTGCCGTGCTCGCGTGGCGGGACGTCGCCGGTGTCCGCCCCGCTGTTGCGCTCCGCGCTCTCGCGTCCGGAATCGGAAGTGGCACCGTGATCCGGCTGCCCGCGGTCTGCGGCGGAAGCGTCTTCGGAAGACCAGGAGGAGTCGGCCTGCGGCGGACGGTCCGCTTCGGAGCCGCCGCGCTCTGGAACCGCCTCGGAGGATGTGCGTCCGTGGTCGGAAAGAGGCGCGTGCGCGAGGGACTCGGACGCGGTGTCGCTTGCGCGGGCGGCGGGGCCGGGAGTGCGCTCCACACCGTCGTGTTCGCCCCGGTCGGCGGGTGAAGCGGTGCTGGAGGTGCGGACCGAGGGATCGCCGGCAGAGCGGGGGTCGGTGGTGGCGGGTGCGCGGGTACCGGAGTGGTCACCGGTCCGGAGGCCGTCTCGGCCGTGGGCGGGGTCGAGGGGCGGACCGGGCCGGTTCCGTGTATCGGCCGGTGTGCCGGGGGCGGCAGTGCCGTTTGCGGTGGTGCCGGTGGTGGTGCTCGCGGGCGTGTTCGATGTGTGCTGCTGGACGGGTGGCACGACGGGCGCGGCGGCCGTGAGGGGCGTGGCGCCGGAATCGGTTTCGGGGGTGCGCCGGTCGTCCGGTGCATGGTGTCCGGGGGCCGTCGGCTGCTCGCCGGTCGGGCTTCCCACGGCTGTGGGTGCGAAGCGGTCGGGGTGCTCGCTCACAGGCGCGAGGGGGTCGGAGGGAACGGTGCGGGGGGTGTGGAGGTCCTCGCCGCGGGTGCCGTCGGAGGTGGTGGTGTGGGTGGAATCCTCGCCGCCGCTGCCGGTGCGGCCGTGCGGGGCGCCGGTGTCGCCGAGGGTGTGGGGTGGGGGGGCGGGGGCGGTGTCGGTGCGGGTGATGTCGGTACTGGGAGTGTCGGGTGCTTCGTGGGTACCGGGGGTGGCACCGGGGGGTGCGGACCGGTCGGAGGGGACGGGATCGGACTCGCGGCCGTTCCCGTTGGTGCTCCCGTTGATCCCGGTGGGTCCGGTCGGCCCGGTGGTGCTGCTGCCGGTGGTGGTTTCGGCGTCGGGCGGTGGAAGTGGTGCGGGCGGGGACTGGACGTGGTCGATGGCGGCCAGGGCGGTGTCGACGGTGACGGTCTGGAAGGTGGACTGGAAGGCGCCGGAGGTGGCGGAGTAGCCGTTGGCCTGCCAGCCCAGGTCGGTGAGCAGGGCGTTGGTGGTGCCTTCGCCGAGGTAGCCCTCCAGGGCGCCGGAGGCGGCGCCGGTACCGAGGATCTCGGCTTTGACGAGGGGGCGCGTCATGTAGTCGCCCATGCCGTGGGTGAGGGCGGTGGGGATGGTCTGGGCGAGATGGGTGCGGGTCGGGGACGGCAGAGGGGTGGCGTCCAGGAGGTCGGCCAGGCGGTGGGTGAGGTCGGGGCGGCCCCAGTGGGCCATGAGGGTGTCGGCGTAGCCGCTGCCGAGCGCGCGGGCGCCGGTGGCGCCCAGGGCGGAGCCGTAGTGGGTGGTGAAGACGTCGGCGAGGTCGTCGCGGAAGTCGCTGTTGACGAAGGGGTTGTCGAAGGCGGTCTTGCCGGCAGGAGGGTTGAAGGTGGCGGCGAGATCGCGTTCGTACGCGGCGAAGACGTCGGCGAGGTCGCGGTTGATGTTGAGGTCGGGGACGGGAACGGCGGCCTTGGGCGTGGGGGTGGGCGTGTGGCCCGGAACGCCGGCCCCGGGCGTGGGGGTGGTGTCGGGGCGGCCGGGGGGAGGGGTGTCGATGCGAGAGGGCGGGGGAACCTCGGCGAGGGTGTCGAGGTTGGTGCGCAGCAGGTCGCGGACCTGGTGGCTGAAGAGGCCGTCCACGGCGCCGGAGAACCCGGCGGAGATGAGGGCGGACAGGCCCGCGCCGCCGTGGGTGAGGCGGGTCATCTCCTTGTCGTGGAACCTGCGGGTGCCGGCGTCGATCTGGACGCGTTGGACGATGGAGTCCAGGGACGCGAAGAGCTGTTCGGTGATCTGGTGGGAGGGGGCGGTGAGCGTGAGCCAGGTGAGGATGCGCTGGATGGCGATGGAGCGGATGTACTTGAACCAGGGGATCAGGGCGCGCGAGGCGCCCATCGTCCACTGGGCCATGGCGATGCACCAGGCGATCTCGAGGATGAGCTGGACGAGCTGGCCGAAGGCCATCCAGTGCGAGTGCTCGGCGTTGGCGGCGCCGTCGCGGAGGACGGTGGAGGCGTTGCGGGCGGTCTTGGCCCCGGAGCCGATGTAGTCGTTGTCGCCGGTGGTGAACTGGGCGATGGAGGCGTCGTAGTAGTCGGCGGCGGTGCCGGAGAAGTCGGTGCGAACCTTGCGGCGGACCAGGGTGAGGAGTTCTTTGAGTTCCTCGAGGGTCGCGGCGACATGGTCTTTGTGGTCGGCGAGCCGGCGCATGGCGGGGGGGTTGGCCGAGGGGATCTCCATGCCCAGGAGCCATTTGGCGGTCTCGCGGACCCACTCGGCGGTGTCGGGACCAAAAGGAGGCATGAGGGTGACCGCTCCTTCCATCGTTGCTTTTCGCCAGGCCACAAGGGGGTTCTTGCCGTGGGCCCGCTCTTCGCCGGCAGAACGGCGGTACGGGCACGCCACCCAGCACTGTGGGGATACGTTGGTTTCCGGTTCCGTTTATATGACTTTGCGGCCGTTTGTGTTGTATTGGTGGTGTGACGAACTGTAAGAACTCCGCTCGCCCTCGGTGACCGGTGGGGCGTATTCGGCACTGGTCGGGAGCCCGTTCCTGGCGGCGGTGTCGTCGGCGAACACGACCGGGGGACGGCCGTCCTTGTGGTTCAGGTCACCGGGCAGGTTCATCGACCGGGGGCGGGTGCGCGGCCCGGGTTCCCTACGGCCGGAGTAGGGGCCCGGTCCGGGCGAACAGGTCGTCGAACCCGTTCACCCGGACCGTGGGGGCGACCCCTGCTCCGGTGGGCGGCGCGGCCACCGCTGGTCGTCCGGTTCCAGCACACCGCATGGTCACAGCGGTGGCCGTCTCATGTCCGGGGATCGCTCGGACCGAGACCTCCGAGCCCGGCCGGGGTGTCGGCCGGGCGGTCTGCCCGCCTCCGCCCGGTTCGGGCGGGAGGGCTGCGTTCATGAAGGGGGATGCCCGAATCGGTTCGTCGGGTCCGAACTCCGCGTCGGCGCGGTCGTCGTCTTCCTTCGGTACCACTGTCCCGCTTGAAGGCGACGGGAGCCAGGGATCGTGGATCCCCGGATAGGACCGGTCCGTCCGGGACCCGCTCCGACCTGCCGCTCGTGGACGCCTGGCGTGAGCGCTGATCCCCGCCGGCCACTCGGGTCGACCGTCGTCGTAGCCGTCGCGCCCAGGGGGCCCACGAGGTGGGAGGTCAGTGAGGGGTCTGCACGTCGACACCGGAGAGGAGCTGCAGCTTGTCGTAGCTCTCGGTGCCCGGGACGGCGGTGTAGACGAGCAGGCGGTGCGACTGGTGCGGGTCGAGCAGCGTCTGGCAGTTCAGTTCCAGCGCGCCGACCTCGGGGTGGACGAACCGCTTGACCTCGTTGGGGAGGACACCGATCTCGTGTTCCTCCCACAGGCGGCGGAACTCCTCGCTCTGGCCGAGGAGAAGATCGGCGTAGTGCGCCGCCTGCGAGTCGGGGCCCCGGAGCGTGACGAGCCGGCGCAGGCCGGACGCGTACATCCGCGACAGCAGCTCGTGGTCGTCGGGTGCGTAGAGCTGCCGGGCGCCGGGGTCGGTGAACCAGCGGTAGCCGTTGCTGCGCGCCGGGCCGGTGTAGTGGGTCGTGTCCCCGATGAGTGCCACACCGAGCGGACTCTGGCGCAGGGTCTCCCCGAGTTCGGTGACGATCTCGGCGGGGGTGTCGTCCAGTCGGTCGAGGATGCGCAGCAGGCCGGGGCTGATGTGCTTGCTGTCCGCGCCGCGGGTGGGCGGGTTGTGCCCGGCGAGGCGGAACAGGTGGTCGCGTTCGTCGAGGGAGAGGTGTAGCCCCTGGGCGATGGAGGCGAGCATCTGCACGGACGGCTGGGGTCCGCGTTCCTGTTCGAGTCGGGTGTAGTAGTCGGTCGACATGTGGCAGAGCTCGGCGACCTCCTCGCGGCGCAGCCCGCTGGTCCTGCGGCGCGGTCCGCGCGGGAGGCCGGCGTCCTCGGGTTGCAGCGACTCCCGGCGGAGTCGGAGGAATGTCGCCAGTCCGGCCCGGTCGATCACGGCCGTCTCCTTCTTGCTCGGTGCTCTGTCGTTCCCACCGTCAGCGGGCTCTGTCGGCCGCGGGCCGTTGTTCCCCCTTCAAGCGGGGCGGCGGTCCGGTGATCCCCGGACGAAAGGCCGTGGACGCCCTTCCGCTCGGCGAGGACGGAACCTCGCCCGCCACATCCTCTGATCGGAAGTCCCTGTATAACTCCGACCGACTCCGCGACAGTGGACCACGCACAACGACTGGGAAGCAGACACTACCGCGCAGGATCATCGGCATCCCCCGGCCGAATCGGCCCGGCACGCGCCGTCGTCACCGGAGCAAGCCGCGGCGCCGGGCTCGGCACCGCGACTCGACCGGCCTCCCCCCAGGTCGTACCAGGCCGGAGCGGACCGACCCGTGTGCCCCGTGGCCGGAGGCCGAGCGGATGCAAGGCGCCTCGTCTGCACAGAACAACATTTTTCAGGACAGGCCGCTACCCAGAGTGGCCGAAGACAAGGACAGAAGGAGTGGAACGGGCGATGAGCGGCTGGGAAGCACAGAACGCACAAGAGCTGGCTCGGCTTCAGCGGACGCTCCGCGAGGTGGAGGACGCGAGCGCGAACCTGGAGCAGGCGACCGAGGAGGCCGTGTCCAAGAACCGCCTCGTCGCGGCGACGGTGAACGCGAGCGGTGAACTGGTCGATCTGAAGTTCAACAGCCAGTCCTATCGGAACATGGCGCCCACGGAACTGGCGAGCGCCGTCAAGGACGTCATCAACCGCGCACGGGGGCAAATGGCCGACCGGGTGGAGACGCTCTACCAGCCCTTCGCTCCCGAGGGCGTCGCCGTGGACGACGTCATGAAGGGAACCCTCAACATCCGCGACCTCTTCCGCGGTCTCGGCGTGGAACCGCCGCCGCTGTAGCCGGGGGGCGGCACTCGACTTTCACCGCGGTACACACATCTGGCAGGAGAGACCATGCCGAGATACGACGGCAGCGGCAGCAGCTCCAACGATTCCCTCTACGTCGCGCCGGACGAACTGGCGCGCGACGGGCATTACATCCACGAACCGGCCGACAGGCTCGAGGCACTGGTCGAGTGGTACGAGTCCGTGCGCCCGGCCCTGGGAACGCCCTGGGGCGAGGGCGACGACTTCGCCAGGCAGATGAACAACGTCATGCAACCGGTGGAGGAGAACCTCATGCCGTACTTGAGACCCGTCGCCCGCGGCCTGCGCCAAGCCTCCGACCGCACCGTGGGCACCGCCAGGAACTACAGGGTCAACGAGGAACAGAACATCGACAGAGTGAGGAACCTCGGCAACGGCGCTCCCGGCGGGGGCGGGGGCCGATGGGGGTGAACCGCATGCGCCGGGCCGGGACGGCGGGTGCCGCCTCCGCGTGAGGAGGCGCCCGCGGTGACCGGAGTGCTTCGATCCGGCCAGCGGGACCGGATCCGCTGGCCTGCTTCACCGGCCGGACCGCCTCCCGCTGAACCGGACGCCCGCCGTGCTCCCGCGGGGCGGCCCCGGGGCAGCCGGCTCCGGCGGCTCCGTTCCAGGCCGGGCACGCACCCCGGCGCGGTATCACTCCGCCGAAGCTTCGGCTCCACCGGCGGGCTCGGCCGGCGGTGGAGCCGAAGCCGAGCCCGCCGGCGCGGCCGCGGCGAGGTGGCGGCCGCCCTTCGGACACGGCCTCACAGTCAGTCCAGGCAGAACTCGTTGCCCTCGGGGTCGGCCATCACGATGAAGCCGGTCTCCAGCGGCGGTTCGGGGTCCTGGCGGCGCAGTTGGGAGGCCCCCAGAGTGAGAAGACGGTCGGACTCGGCCTGCAGGGCTGCCATCCGCGCCTGTCCCCGCAGCTCCGGATCCACCCGAACGTCGAGGTGGAGACGGTTCTTGACGACCTTGCCCTCGGGCACCCGTTGGAAGAAGAGCCGGGGTCCCCGCCCGCCGGGGGCCTCGATGGCCATCGTGGTGTCGTGCTGGTCCTGCGGTACGCCGAGCCGGGTGAGGAAGTCTTCCCGGGCGACCAGCGGGTCGGCGCCCTCGGGCAGGTCGACTCCGGGCGGGCCGGAATGGACGTAGCCCAGCACCTCACACCAGAAGAACGACAGCGCCCTCGGATCGTGGGCGTCGAAGGTGACCTGTATGTCGCGGCTCATCGGGTGACTCCGTTCGTGTCGGGACCGGGACCGATGAAATAGCGGTTCCTCGGAGAAGTGCTACAGGTTACAGAGGCAGCCTCGCGCAGCACCCCGTTGCTCGGGGCTGTCGCTCGAACTGCGCGATCTCGATCCGGTGGCGACCGCCGCCGCACTCGACAAGCCGATGCTCCTCCTCCGAGGAGGCCGCGATTACGGGCAGACGTCGCCGACGCCCCCACCCGGTGGCGGGCGGGCCCGGCCGAGGACGATGGGGCGTCAGGGCGACACCCGCCGCGACCACCCCGCCAAGCACCGGCCACATCCACAAAGGAGAAGAGGATTCGTGCCCGAGAAGACCGTCAAGGACAAGGTGCTCTGCTGCATCGTTCGCGACGGCGAACTGCTGGTGTTCCGGCACACCGACCACACCTATGAGGAGGTCGACCTCCAGGTCCCGGCCGGACCCTCACAGATCGATGGAGAGCTCCTCACCGCTCGGCTCCGCCATGTCGCCCTCGGGTTCCAGAGAGATCCACAACTGGTCGGGGAACCCCATGTCACCGGCCACACCCGCGTACCGGCCCTCGCCCGAGGACTCCATGACCCCCGCAGGGCGGACACCGTCACCGTCCACCCACCACATGCGGTAGTCCATACCCTCCGGCGCGGCGGAGAGCCCTTCGACCACCAAGACCGCGGCGTCGCGGTCGTAGGAGGCGAAGACCGTGGCACGGGCCTCGCCCAGCGACGCCGCGACCATGTTGGTGTCGGCCGCAGCCAGCAGCGTCTCCACCTCCGAGGTCCGGGCCTCCTGCTCTGCGAGCCGCTCGCTGACGGACGCCAGAGTCCCCGCCAGCACCATGGAGAACAGCGCGAGGGACGCGGCCAGCCCCCACGGCAGCCACCGCCCCACTGTCCGGGAACGGAGGGTCCGACCCTCCGGACGGGACCGCGCCGGCGGCTTCTGACGTGTCACACGGGCCTCGGCCAGGATCGACTCCCACACCTCCTCCCTCGGCTGCACCGTCTCCGCGCGCGCCAGACGCACCGCGGTCTCACGGAACTCCACGAGATCGCGCCGGCAGTCCTCGCACTCGGCGAGGTGCCTCTCCGCCGCCCGGACCTCCGCGGGATCCAGGGCATCGACGGCGTAGCCCGCCGTCAGACCGTGTTCCCCCCGCCGTCTCACACCGTCACCCCCAGGCAGTCCCTCAGTTTGATCAACCCGTCGCGCAGCCGTCCCTTGACCGTGGTCAGCGGTACCCGCAGGAGGTCGGCCACCTGCCGCTGCGTGTACCCCGTGTAGTAGGTGAGGCGCACGGCCTCGCGCTGCGGCTCGGTCAGCTTCCGCAGACAGCGGCGCACCTTCTCCCGCTCCAACCGGTGCTCCACCTGCTCGGGCACCGTGTCGTGCGGCGTGGCCCGCGGTTCCAGGCGGCCGACCGCGGTCAACCGGTCCGACGCCGCCTGCTCGGAGCGGACCCGGTCCACCGCCCGGCGGTGGGCGATGGTCAGCACCCACGCGTCCACGCTGCCCAGGGACGGGTCGTGGCGGGCACTGGTCCGCCAGACCTCCAGGAACACCTCCTGGCACACCTCCTCCGCCTGGGCCGTATCCACCAGCACACGTCTGGCCACGCCGAACACCGCCCCCGAGAGTTCCCGGTAGAGCGACTCGAACGCCGACAGGTCGCCGAGTGCGACCTCGCGCAGCAGAGCGGACAGGGCGTGCCTCCCGCCGGAGGACTCCTCGTCGTCGCGCTCCCCGTCCGACACCGTGTGGGCCCCCGATCCGGGAACGCGCATCCTCGCCCGCCTCACCTCGCCACCGACCTTCCCACCTCGTCACTCCGGAATTCGGTCCCGGGCGGCCCGAGGAGACCGCCGCTCCGCATTCGTCACCTGTTCGTTACCGAATGTGGAGTCGCCCCCGCCGGTCCGGCACCGAACCAAGGGCATGACCGACACACCACGACGCATCCCCACGGGCTCGGCCTCCCTGGCCGGACTCGTGTCCGCAGCGGTCGCCCTGGCCGCGGCCGAAGTCGTCGGAGCGGTCCTGTCGCGCCCGACCGCCACGCCGGTCCAGGCCGTCGGCGCCGGTGTCATCGACCTGGTCCCCCTCCCCCTCAAGCAGTTCGCCGTCGACCTCTTCGGCACTGCGGACAAGGTGGCGCTGCTCACCGGCATCGGGGTCCTCCTCGCCTGCGCGGCGGCCCTGATCGGCTCGGCGGCGTCCCGGCGTCCCGTCCTCGGGGCGGCGGGCGCCGCGCTGTTCGCCGGCGCCGGTCTGACCGCCGCGCTCAGCCGTCCCGACGCCGTTCCGCTCGACGCCCTGCCCACCGCCGCGGGAACGGTCGTCTTCGCAGTCGCCCTCACCTGGTCGATCCGCACACTACGGGGCGGCCGGAGCGCTCCGGGCGCCGCGGGCGGTCCCGACCGGCGTCGCTTCGTCCTCCTCGCCGGAGCGGCCACGGCCGCCGCGGCCGGAGTCGGCGCCGGCGCCCGCCTGCTGTCCGCCGGGATCTCCGGCGGCGGCCTCACCCCGGCCACCGTCCGCCTGCCGGCGCCCGCCGACAGAGCCGCGCCCCTGCCCGAGGGGGTGGACCTGGAAATCGACGGCCTCGCCCCGTACTTCACCCCCGGCAGCGACTTCTACCGCATCGACACCGCGCTCTCGGTCCCCCGCATCGACGCCTCCACCTGGTCGCTGCGGATCCACGGCCTCGGCGTGCGCCGGGAGCTCGTCCTGGCCTACGACGACCTCCTCCGCCACGCCGACCTGCGCGAAAGGGACATCACGCTCACCTGCGTGTCCAACCCGGTGGGCGGCGGCTACCTGGGCAACGCGCGCTGGCTCGGCGTCCCGCTCGCCTCCCTGCTCGCCGAGGCCGGGGTGCGCCCTCCCGACGAGGGCGGGCCCGCCGACCAACTGGTGTCCAGGTCCGAGGACGGCATGACCATCGGCACCCCGGTCGCCGACGTCATGGACGGGCGCGACGCCCTCCTGGCCGTGGGCATGAACGGACGCCCCCTGTCCCACGAGCACGGCTTCCCCGTCCGCATGGTCGTCCCCGGCCTCTACGGCTACGTGTCGGCCTGCAAGTGGATCGTCGACGTCGAACTCACCACCTTCGCGTCCTTCGACGCCTACTGGGTCCCGCGGGGGTGGGCCGAGCGCGGCCCGATCAGGACCCAGTCGCGCGTGGACACCCCGCGCGACGGGGCGAGCCCGGAGCGGGGCCGGATCGCGGTCGCGGGAGTGGCCTGGGCACAGGGCACCGGCGTCGACCGGGTCGAGGTCAGCGTCGACGACGGGTCCTGGACCGAGGCTGAACTCGCCCCGGAGGGGAGCACCGACACCTGGCGCCAATGGGTCCTGGAGTGGGAAGCCGACCCCGGAGAGCACACGATCACCGTCCGCGCCACCGACCGGGCCGGACGAGTACAGACCCCCGACCGGGCGGCCCCTGCGCCCGCCGGCGCCACCGGACACCACCGCATCACCGTGACGGTGGTCTGAGCCGCCCGTGAGGAACACCCGGCTCGGACCGCGAGCCGGGCGGGAAACGCACACCACGAGAAGGAGAAGACACCATGCCCACGACTTTTCACCGGAGCCGCACGCTGCTGGCCGCCGGCGCGATCGCCGTCACCGCCGTCCTCGGTCTGGCCGCCTGCGAGAACACGGCGGGGGGAGAGGGGGACTCGGTGGACTCCGAGGAGATGACCGACGGTCCCGCGGACGAGGACATGTCGGAGGAGATGACCGATGACACGTCCGAGGAGATGACGGAGGAGTCCGGGGAGGACGACATGTCGGAGGACCCCATGGGCGACGACATGTCCGAGGAGCCCATGGACGAGGGAATGGACGAGGAGCCCATGGACGACGAGGGCTGACACACGGAGGCCGCCCCCAGGGGGGCGGCCTCCGCGGCCGGGCGGCGACGGTCGTTGTCGTGACGGGCGCGTGGGCCCGGCCGCTGGGGAAAACTCCGCGAGGACCTCGACGCACTGTGCGCCGAGGTCCTCACCTCCGTCTCCCCCAAGGGATCCCGTGTCCGGGGCCGCTGCTACCCGCGCGGACCCATGCGGAAGGAGCGGCGCGAGTCCGTCCGGCCCGTGGCACAGCGCCCCTCCCGGACGGCAGCACGCAGGCACTTCAGCAGTTCGTGGGCCGGGCCCCGGAGCCGCGTCCCCGTCCGAGGCGGGCCGTGACCACCCCCGGGCCGACCGGGGACCCCTCGCTGTTCGGCGGCGCAGCCGACGACCGGGAGCTCAGGCCCGGCGCGCGGGCCGGGGCACGATGTGGCCCCTGCGGTGGGCCACACGCAGCAGGTACACCGTGACCGCGCCGCAGAGCAGCACCGCGAAGACACTGCCCTCGGGGCCGAAGGCGCCTCCGCTGAGCGCGGTGGGCCCGCTCGTCTCCCCGGCGAACAGCCCGGCGAACGCGTCCTCGCTGCCGGAGACGGCGGTGCCGAAGACCCCGGCCTGCGCCGTGTTCCAGCCGAGATGCAGACCGATCGGCAGCCACAGGGAGCGCGTGGCCACATAGGCGGCGCCGAGCATGAGACCGGCCTCCAGGGCGATGGCCAGCGCGCCCCACAGGGTCGCGTTCGGGTTCACCAGGTGCAGTCCGCCGAAGAGCACGGAGCTGACGGCGAGCGCGCCCCAGGTCCCGGAGAACTCCTCCACGACGCGGAAGAGCACCCCGCGGAACAGCAGCTCCTCCGCGACCGCGACCGCGCACATCAGTCCGCACACGGCGAGGAACGCCTCGAACGATCCCCAGCCGGTGATCCGGTAGCCCCCGAAGACGGCGATGACCGCGATGGTCGCGGTGAACACGCCGAGGCCTGCCGCCGTTCCCCACCCGAGTCCGCGGGCCGCCCCCTCGCGGGAGAGTTCCAGCGGCTCCCTCGCCTCGATCCGGCGGATCGCGAGCCGGTAGGCCCACAGACCCAGGGCCGCCGCCGCGACGCCGACGGGCAGGGCCCACACCGTTGTGCCCACCGCGCCCGTCACACCGGGGATGAGCGCGGCCAGGACGCCGAACAGGAGCAGGAGGAGCAACAAGCGCGGAGCCACTTGCCGGAGCCTGCGGGGGGTGGACGCGGGTGCGGCGTCGTGGGACATGTCGGGACCACTTCCTGGAACGCGGAGCGCGGGGGGCGCTCCGACCGGTTCCCAGGCTAGAAAAGGAGCCCCCTCGGCCACATCGCCCGCGCGAGCGCGATTCGGTAGCTCGGAAGGGGGACCCGGCTCTCAGCCCTGCCGCACCAGCCCCGAGCGGTAGGCGAACACGACGGCCTGGACCCGGTCGCGCAATCGGAGTTTGGTGAGGATCCGCGACACGTGGGTCTTGACGGTCTCGTGCGCGATCGTCATCCGCTCGGCGATCTCACCGTTGGACAGTCCCTCCGCCATGAGGAGCAGCACCTCGTGCTCGCGCCCGGTCAGCGGCTCGGTGTGCACCGGTGGAGGGACGGGGTCGGCGGGGCGGATCCGCAGGGCGTACTCGCCGATGAGCCGCCGGGTCACCGCCGGCGCCAGCAGGGCCTCTCCCCGGGCGACCGTGCGCACGCCCGCGATCAGCTCGTGCAGCGGGGTGCCCTTCAGCAGGAACCCGCTCGCACCCGCCCGCAGCGCCTCGTAGACGTATTCGTCCAGGTTGAAGGTGGTCACCACCAGGACCCGCACCGGGTGGGGGTCCGGCGGCTCCGCCAGGCGGGCGGTCACCTCGATGCCGCTCAGACCGGGCATGTGGATGTCCATCACCGCGACGTCGGGCCGCAGGTCCCGGATGAGGCTCACCGCCTCGACACCGTCGCGGGCCTGCCCGACCACGGCCATGTCCGGCTGGGCGTCGAGCACCGCGGCGTACCCGGCGCGCACCAGCTCGTCGTCCTCGCAGACCACGACGCGGATGGGCGAACCACCGTTCACTTCTCTCCTCTGGGGATGTTGGCGTGCACCGTGAAGCCCCCGTCGTCGGAAGGACCCGCGCGCAGCTCCCCGCCGACGGCGCCGACCCTCTCCCGCAGGCCCGTCAGGCCGCGACCGCCGCCAGGATTGAGCCGAGGGGGTCCGCTCCCCTCGGCCGGAGGGGCGCCGCCCCCGGTGGTGATCCGGGCGCCCACCGCCTCGTCCCCGTGATCGATGCGGACGACGACGTGCCTGTCGGGCGCGTGCTTGAGCGCGTTCGTGACGGACTCCTGGACGACGCGGTAGAGGGCTTCCTCCTCCTGGGGGCGCATCGGCCGGGGCTCGCCGTCCTCGACCAGGTCCACGTTCTGCCCGGCCCTGCGGGAGCGCTCGACGAGGCCGGCGAGTTCGCCGAGCGAGGGACCGGCCGGTTCCTCGCGCGCGTCCAGGACGCCGAGCAGGTGCCGGAGATCGTCCAGTGCGCGCCGCCCCGTCTCCCCGATGCTGGTCAGGGTGGTTCCCACCCGGTCGGATTGCCCGAGCAGGTAGCCCGCCGTGTCGGCCTGGACCACCATCGAGGTGACGTGGTGGGTGACGACGTCGTGCAGGTCGCGGGCGATACGGGCCCGTTCGGCGGCAGCGGCGTCCGCCTCCGCGCGGCGGCGGCGCTCCTCCGCGTCCAGGGCCCGGGCGCGCACCCACCCGCCGAGAGCGCAGCACGCGGCCAGGACGAGGCCGAAGGCGAAGTAGTCGGCCACGGTGGCCCGCGAGCCCGCGAGGTGCAGGAAGGAGCAGACGAGCGCGTAGACGGCGACCGCCCCCGCGGCCACTGCCGCGGGGCGGCGCGGCGGGCGCGTGCCGGCGGTGTACAGGGCCACGATCAGCGCGAGGGAGGCGAAGGCGTTGGGGTAGCGCAGCAGTTGGAAGGCGGTGAACGCGGCGGCGACCACGACCAGGCAGGTGAGGGGGAACCGGCGCCGGAGGGCGAGGGGCGCGGCCTGGGCGGCGAGGAGAGCCAGGCCCAGGGTGTCCAGGGACCGGTCGTCCGGCAGTTCCACCAGATCGACCCCCTGGTGGGCGACGCCGGGGACGAAGGACAGGGCCACGAGGGCCGCTGGGAGCAGGGCGTCGGCCGCTCCCACTCTTCGTGCGGGCCGGAGCACGCGCTCCTTCCACGCCGTTGTCTCGAACACCCGAGCAGACTATCCCGCGCCGCCGCGGGGTCGGACAAAACGCATTGCACAGTGGTCGCGAACCGGCGCCGGGCGGCGACCGTGACGGTCGGCCGCCGCTTCGCGGGAGCGGTGTCGGCTGAAGGGCGGACCCGGTCGGACCGCAAGAGGGCTCTGCGGTCGGCCGGATCCCCGCAGGTGTGGCTCCTGCAACCGCCCCATACCACCGCCAACCGCACGTCCTGCTCCGGTAATCGGCCGCTGGTGGCCTGTTTTCCCACGATCTCGCGCACGGAAAGTCAGGATGGCCGGGACGCGGCGGGCGGCAGGCGCCCGCCCAGGACGAAGGAATGCCCGTGAGCACCACCGAGGAACAGGCCGCCGAAGCCCTGCAGGCCGCTCCCCCGATCATCCTGGCTCCCGGCCCGCGCACCACCGACCGCACCCCGCCCCCGCCCGACGACATCTGGGACCTGCCCCACGGCACCGCCTGGGTCTACCACGGCGAGGGCAACGGCCAGCTCACCCGCCCGGTCCTGATGGCGGACGGCTTCAGCGCCGGCCCCAGCGACCTCGGCTTCACCTGGGAGCAACTGGAGTACGGCCCCTACCCGCTGCTGAGCGAGCTCCGCCGCCGGGGCCGCGACGTGGTCCTGGTCGGCTACCACGAGCGCAGCGCGTCGATCCTGCAGAACTCCGAAACGGTGATAGCGGCCGTCATCGAGGCGATCGACCGCCGTGTGGGCGACCACCCGCTGACCGTCGGCGGCTTCAGTATGGGCGGCCTGGTCACCCGGTACGCGCTCGCCAAGATGGAGACGGTCGGCATCGAGCACCAGACGGAGCTCTACTACTCCTACGACAGCCCGCACACCGGCGCCTGGATCCCCCTCTCCCTCCAGGCGTTCGCGCACTACACCAGGAAGCTCGACGCCCGCTTCTCGGACCAGATCAACAGTCCGGCCGCCCAGGAGCTGCTGAGCAAGCACATCGCGAGCTGGCAGGACAAGCCCGTCACCAGTGAGCGGCGCCTGGAGTTCCTGCGCGCGCTGGAGGAGGTCGGCAACTGGCCCCGGTCGAGGCAGACCCGGCTGATCGCCCTGGCCAACGGCCCCGACAGCGGCGCCGGCAACGGCGTGGTCCCCGGAATCGAGGCCGTGGTCGGCAAGGGGCTGGCCGTCACCGGCACCGAGCTGCGCACCCAGCCCGAGGGCGACGACCAACTGGCCGCCAAGCTCCGGGTGGTCACCCTGCCCACCCGCCAGATCCGCACCAGCGAACTGCCCGACATCGACGGCGCGCCCGGCGGCACCCTCCCCGGTTTCGGGATCCTCGCCGACGCGCTGAACGATCTTCCGTCCTGGCTGGGCTTCAAGGTCGACAACCCGGTCCGCGAGCACTGTTTCGTCCCGGCCGTCAGCGCTATCGCCCTGCGCGAGCCGGCCACCCGCGACGACCTCTACACCCCGATCAGCGACGAGGAGTTGGAGGAGACGCCCTTCCACGCCGTCAAATTCGCGTCGCAGAGCGAGATGCACACCCTGGTCACCGAGGAGCTGTCCACCTGGTTCCTGGACCAGCTGCCCTGAGAGCGGGGCCGGGGTGCCGGGAAGGGCAACGAGCCACTACTCGTTCCTGCTTCCGGACATGCCCTGCGGCCGCCGTGAACTCCGCGACCTCGACCAGCCGCTGGACGACGACGAAGACGAGTAGACCCCACCTAAGAAAACGGCCTGTCCCGACGGTGAAGACCGTCGGGGCAGGCCGTCGCGTCGTGCTCGGGTGTTCAGGCGCTGTCGCCCCACAGCCCTCGCTCCTCCGGCGCGTTTCGCAAGAGCGAGGGCTATTCGCGTGTCAAGGGGTGAGCCCCGGGTGTACTGACCATGGAGGTTGCGCTGACCCGGAGGCCCGCGGGCGTCACGGTCACCGCGAGCATGCTCAAATCCTTGACCACTACGTCAGCCTCGGAAAGCACGCTTTCGTCGTGTGATGTGGCCACGGCCAGGACTGCGGCTCCCGACGCGCGGCCTGCCCGAATGCCCGCTGGAGCGTCTTCCACGACCAGGCACCGTGTCGGCTCCGCCCCCAACGTCGCAGCAGCGGTGAGGTAGCCCCCGGGGTCAGGCTTGCCATGCTCGACGTCCTCAGCACCGATGAACGCCTGCGGCACGGGAAGTCCTGCAGCTCGCAACCGGGTCCGCATCAAACGACGCGAGCCGGACGTGACCACCGCCCAGCGATCGGCAGGCAGTCCCCTCAGGACGGAATCGGCCGCCGGAAGGGCCGTGACGTCGCCGAGGTCGTCGAGCTCCATCTGCTCCATCTGTGCTGTGGCCGCCGCAACTTCGGAAGCGGGCAGCAGATCCGCCAAGGTGTCTTCGGTACGACGACCGTGGGAGACCCGCAGGATTTCCTCGATGTCGAGCGTCCGCTCTTGCGCGAATGCGGTCCATGTGCGGACCACAGCGGGCGTGGAATCGACGAGCGTCCCGTCGATGTCAAACAAAATGGCGTCGACCTCGAAATTCATGCTCGCAGTCTAGGCATACCCCAGAACAGCTCCTGGGGTGCTTCCGAACGCACGGCAACAGGACAAGGAACCGGTGAGTCCCTACAACGGGGCCTGTGGCCTCGTCGGAGACTGGTGCAACGGCGTGGGCAGGCCGGGGTGGTGGCCGTGGCCGGAGGACACCCGGGGCGGGTGCCTGCCGCGCGGGCCGCCAGGCCCTCGCGGATGCCCTCCACGATGAGTTTTCGCGGACGAATTCGGCCGGGGTCGCGAACCGGCGCCGGGCGGCGGGCGGGCGTGCACGGGAAGCGGGGTGCCAGGGACATCGGAACAGGATCCGGCATTACCTGAAAGGCGCCCGAGGCGCGGCGACCGACCCGAGCACGGACGTCTCCGCGCCGCTCGCGGCGCGGAGACGTTCTGGGCAGCGGTCAGGGAATCAGCACCGCGCGTTCACGGGCAGGTTGGCCTTGTAATCGCCGTTGAGAGCGATCGCGGTGACCCAGCCGATGCCGCCGGAGTTCAGGCGCAGCCGAACCCACACGTCGCTGCGGTAACCGCGGTAGTCGATCCACTGGTAGTGGCCCCAGCACTCGGCGCTGTAGGCGTTGGGGCCCACGACGTAGCTAATCTGCCTGCTGGTGTTGCTGGGCTGGGAGCGCACCGGAGTCTGGCCGCCCCAGGCGGTAACGCGGTAGGCCTGGGCCGACACCTCGTCGGCCGGGGCCGCGGAGGGTGCCGCGGCAGCGGAGGCAGGTGCGGCGGTCGCGAACAGACCGGTGGCCATGAGGCCGACCAGGGCAGGGGCGAGGAAGGTCTTCAGACGCATGAGGGCTCCACTTTCACGGGGGTACGGGGCCGTCTGACGCTGTCGGAGCGGGTTCCCGTTGTCGTTCATATCCTCCGCTCAACGGCTTCGGACCGGCAACAACCTTCGGCCTTGCCCTAAAGACACAGGTAGGAGTGGCGTCCAGGGAACGGGACCTCCCAGTCACGGATGGGCCTCCACTCGGCAGCCGGCACCGGAGCGATGGAGGTCGATGAGGAGCCCCCGCCAGGCCGTGGGCAGGGCCGGACCACCGGGCGCACCCTCGGCCGCGCGGAGCCGGACCACCGCTCAACCACCGCACAGACCACGTCCCAGGGGTGTGACGGTGTGGTGCGAGGAGGAGCCGAGCCGGTGTGTGGCGACCAGGCCGTTCTCCCGCAGCACGCTCAGGTGCTGGCTCGCCGTCGCCATGGAGACGCCGACCTGGCGTGCCACCTGGGTGGTGGAGTGCCCGTGACGGGCCACTGTGCACAGGACCTCGGCACGGGTCCGGCCGAGGAGGTTTCCCAGCGCCTCGTCGCCACGGCGCCCCCTCCCGCCGAAGAGCCAGTCGGCCTCCACCGCGTCGTGGTCGACGGGGTAGACCAGGACTGGCGGCAGGGAGGGATCCCGGAGCAGGATGGGGGCGCGCCAACAGAAGAAGGACGGGATCAGGCGCAGTCCTCGCCCGTCCAGGTACAGGTCCCGGTCGGTGAGCAGACTCCGCATCTCCAGCACGGGGGACTGCCAGTCCAGGACCGGACTCAGACCGGAGAGCAGGGAGTCGACGCCTCCCTGGAGCAGCGTGCGGGCGCGCAGGGCCCGGTCTGCGTGGACATGCCGGCGGACGGAGTCCCAGTGGGGCGCCAGGGCACGGTCGTGGTGGTCGCGCAAAGCGCCCGTGAGCCTGCGGAGGGCGCCCGTGCCTCCGCTCGCCAGGTCCGAGCTCCATCCGGGCAGCTTCCGGTCGCGTCCGAGAACCTCCAGGTCTCCGCGCAGTCGGGAGCGCGGCGTGCCCGCGAGGACGTCGATCCCCTCCTCCATGTGTCCGATGACCCCTGCGGGGGTGAGGAAGTCGGGAGAGTAACCGCGCGGGGGCACCAGGGGCAGCACGTCGCGCAGTGACTCGGAAGGAACCCCTCCGAGAGTGCGGCGCCAGGGTCCGAACACCCTGCGCCCGTCCCGGCTCTGGAGCATGTGAAGGCTGAGCAGCGTCTCCCACATGGGGTCGGGCTCCGCCGCCACCACGGTTCGCGCGAAGTCGGTGCTGGTGAAGTGGATTCTTACCATCGCTGCCATTCCCACCTGATGTGACAAGGCCCTTTGCGCGCTGCCCCGCAGTGCGGTCAGAGCAGGAGGAACTCGGATCGGTGAAGCGGATCTCCGAAGAGACGATTCTGAGAGGGGTGACCGAATGTGTTTCGTTCAGAAACAGGGCTCGGGCGGCAACCAGCGCTAATGAGGGCTTATCAGAGGTCACTTTTAGGAGACCGAGTGTCCGTGCGAGCTCGCGCGGACACCGGAAGGCACTCGCTTTACCTACACCACACCTGTTGGTCCTTCGGAAGGGCTGAGCTTAAGGCGTTGACAAGACGGGACCTCTGGTTCGAGGAGGCGATCGTGGGCGCACCGAGGTCTTTCGGTGACACACCGTATCCAAAGTAGTAGCGATGCGACAGCATTGCAATGCATTTGCATTGCAACTTTGGTGCGGGGTGTGGTGCAATGCTGTGCTTCGGATGAGAAGTGAGGGAGTCGATGCCCAAACAGGTGGACCACCAGCAGCGACGCGTCCAGATCGCGGACGCCGTCTGCTCACTCGTCTCTGCACGGGGGCTGGATGCCGTCAGTCTGCGCGACGTGGCCGCCGAGGCCGGAATCTCGATGGGCCGGGTACAGCACTACTTCCGGACCAAGGATGAGATGCTGCTGTTCGCGCTGGAGTACGTGGGCTATCGCGAGGTCGCCAGAACGCTCGAGCTCCTGGAACAGGCGCCGGAACCGCCCTCCCCACGAGTCGTCGTCCGCACGGTTCTGGGCGGCCTGATCGAAGACGGGCCCCGCTCTGAGGAGGCGCAGCGGGTCAACGTCGCCTTTACGGCGAGGGCTGTGGTCGAGCCCTCCCTGGCAGCATTCCTACTCCAAGGCTACGCGGACATCCAGGCGCTTCTGGAGCGGATGGTGGGCCTGGGGATCAACGAGGGGACGGTCTCCGCCGGTACCGACCCGGAGTGGGCAGCCACTGAGGTCTTCGCCCTGACGGACGGGCTGAGGGTGCAAGCCCTCCTCGGCCACATGACCAGGGACCGGGCCATGACGGTCCTCGACGCCCGCCTTAATCGGCTCTTCAGTGGTTGACCGGTGGCGGTTTGGGGGTTGAGGGCAACGGAACGGGATCCGGCGCCAGGGGCACGCGGTCCTGGCCGCCGAGACCGAGCGCATGGCCCGCCTCGCCGAGCTCGCCCACCGCCTGCTCAACCCCGGCCCCCAGCCAGGAGGAGCCTGACCGATGGACGCCTACGAACAGCGGCTGCGCCGGGCACTGCGCTGGTACCCGCGCCACTACCGGGAGAGCCGCGGCGAGGAGATCGTGGCCACCGCACTGGAGCTGCGCACCTCCAGTGCGACCACGGTGGACCGCGCCGAGCTGCGGGGGCTGGTCCTAGCGGGGGTGCGCACACGCCTGCGGGAGAGGCCGCCGCTGTGGGCGTGGGCCGGTTACCGCCTCTTCGGCTCCCGGCTCCCCTACCAGTACCGGATGTGGGTCCGCGACGATGCGGCCGGGCGCTGGTTCGCGGTGCGCCGCTTCGGCTGGGGCCTGGTCTCACTCGTGGCCGTGATGACGGCGTGCGCTCCCCTGGCGGTCGGCGGTGCCCTCTACGCGGGGCTGGACCCGTGGAGCATGGAACACACGATGGGGTTGGTTCCCAAGGCCGTGGAGACGATGCTGCTGCTGGGTGCCCTGTGGTCGGCGTACTGGGTCGTGTCGCAGTTCGTGGTCCGCCTCGACCGGAACTCGGTGCTGGCCCGGCACGGCTTCGCGCCCGGCGCCGAACCCCCGGTCGGGGCTGACAGGCACCACGGCTGACACCGCTCTGCCCGCATGCCTGCCCCCAGCTCAGCGGCGGTCGAAGGCTGCGTCGTTTCCTCCGCCGCCCGGAGCCGGATCGTGAGGAACAACCGGAGCGGGACCGTGCGCTCCGCGTCGCTTCCCCTCCACCCGTAGCCCCTGCCCTCGACTCCCGGGAGTGTGGAAGAAGACGTCGAGCGCGTCTTCGGGGCGGACGACCACCTGTTCTCCCCCTGCGCGGTCCCGTCGCCCCGGCCGTGGTCGCCGACGCCGCCGGCCGCCTCCACCGCGTCCGGCCGAGGGAGTGCGGCGTTGGGCCGGCACGGCAGACGGGGCGTGGCACAGGACTTTTCATGGCCGAATGCGGCCTTCGCCCCCCCACCGGTCCGGGCGCGGCTGTAGCGTGACCGCGCCCGGCCCCGGTCCGGAAGGTGTTCACGACCGGCATGGCTCGAACGACGCGCCGCCGCGCGCTGATCGGTGTGGTGACCGCCGTGTCCGCACTGGTCGGCCTCGGCGCTTATCTGCTGTGGCCCGCCCCCACGCTCGACGCCACGGACCTCGACACGGTACTCCCGACCGAGCGGGACCTGCCGGGGTTCATCCCCTACGACGGGCTCACCGGCACCCTGTCGGTGTCGCCCGACAACGACGAGGGGCGTTCCGTACTGGCCGAAGCCGACCTGGACGAGCAGTGCCGGACGTGGCGGGAGGAAGGCGACGGCTGGGCGTGCCGGCAGGTGCGCGGTGCGGGCATGGTCGTGCTCGAACAGTCGGAGAACGTGTTCTTCCGCGTCCTGTCCACCGTCCTGGCCTACGACGACGAGGAGGCTGCGGAGGCCGCGTGGAACGGGCTGGCGGCAGACCAGCGCCGTACCTCCGGCGAACTCCCGGACTTCGAGGAGCGCCCGTCCGATCTGGGTGACGCGGGCGTGGTGTTCGAGGTCCCGGGCGTCACGGTCATGGCCGTCCGGACCGGGACGGTGGTCGTCGAGTCCATCGTCTGGGACGGAAGCGGCCAGGTGGGCGAACAGGAGAAGCTGGACATGGTCGCGAGGTGGCCGGCCCTGCAGCTGGCGAAGATCGAGGAGCAGCTGGACTGACGGCGCTTCGCGCCCTCCGGTCAGGTCATCCGACGGGCGGGCCGCCCCGTCGGTGCCGTCGGACACCGCGCCCCGGGGTCGACGCCCGCCGCCCACCCGCCGTCGCTCACTCCGAGGTCGGGCAGGCCGATCCCACCTGTGTCGCAGCGTCCCCACGGGGAACCACGACCTCCACCGTTCCCGGCACCGCCGCCCTGGCCCCGCCCTGGCCGGGCGCCCGGACGTGGACGCACCGGCAGGCGCCCGGCTCCGCACTCCATCCGGCCTCGCGCAGCGCGTCCGGAGGCCACCGGTCGGGAGGGATGTCGCGGAGGTCGAGGATCCCGGGTACGGCGTCCAGCTCGTAGAGGGCGACGAATCGTGCCGGGGTGAGGCGGTCGAGCACGGGGAACCCAGTTCCGTCAGGGGGCTCGGTGCTGTGGACGGTCGGGCGCCGGAGTGCGACGGGGCCGCCGCTGCCGCTGCCATGGTGGCCGGTGCATCTGACTGTTCGGCGCACGGCCCGGCGCCGCTCCGGTCCCCTCCTCGCCGCGCTGCGCAGCGGGCGACGGCCTCGTCCCGTCCGCCGACCGGTCGGCGGAAGACCGGCCCCGACCAGCACTAGAGGCTCGTGTCGGACGCCTCGAAGACGGCGTCGCCGTCGAGGTAGCGCCTCGGCGAGGTGCCGACGGTTCGGCGGAACGCCGCCAGGAACGCGCTCGGTGTCGCGTACCCCGTGGCGTGTGCGACCCGGGCCACGGATTGGCCTTCGGCCAGGAGCGGCAGGGCGGCTCGCAGCCGCACATGGGTGCGCCAGCGGTCGAAGCTCATGCCCGTGTCGTCGACGAACAGCCGTGTCAGGGTGCGCCGGCTCACTCCGACGGCCCGTGCGTGGGCTTCGAGGCTCCGCCGGTCCGCGGGATCGGCGAGCAGCGCGTCGGCCACGGCGCGCACACGTCCGTCGACGGGGCGGGGCACGTCGATGGGCATCGTCGGCAGGGGGTGCAGAAGGTCCAGCACGACCGCCTCGGCCCGCAACCGTACGTCGTCGGCGAGGTCCTGCCGACTGAGGTGTTCGATCAGGTGGGCCAGCAGTCCGTTGACGCCTACCGGTGTGGGCTCCGTCCAGTCCAGACCGCACTGGTCCGGTTCGAGGTAGAGACAGCGCAGCACCGCGTCGCGGGTCGCACCGGTCCGGTGGACGACCCCCGCGGGCACCCACAGCGCCCGCGTGGGCGGCAGGACCCAGTGGGTCTCCCCGACGGCGACGCCGAGCACACCGTGTCGGGACCAGGCCAACTGGTGCTTCGTGTGGCTGTGCGGTGGTATCCACTGCCCCGACGACAGGGGGAAGCTCCCGACGACGATCGTCCCCACCCCGGGTGGAACGGCTCCCAGGTCGTCTTCGCTCATGCGCTCCAGGGTATGGCCTCAACTCGACACGATGTGGCCCCATAGCGGATTGTGGCCGACTCGGCCCGTGCGTAGCTTCGTCGCATGCCGATCAATCCTCCGCGCCGACGGCGCTCCTCCAGGACGAAACCGCCGACCACGCCGCAGGGGCGTGCGTCATGACCTCAGCTTCACCCCTCACCGCGATCGCCGGCCGCCGTCGGCTGGCGCTGTTCCTGCTGTGCTTCGTGCAGTTCATGCTCGTCCTGGACGACACGGTGGTGAGCGTCGCCCTCCCCAGCATCCGGCAGGAGCTCGGCTTCGGCGCCGCGGGTCTGGCCTGGGTGGCCAACGCGTACTTCCTCGCCTTCGGCGGGCTGCTGCTGCTGTTCGGCCGTGCGGCCGACCTGCTGGGCCGACGGCGCGTCTTCCTCTGCGGCGTGGCGCTGTTCGGTGCGGCGAGCCTCGCCTGCGGACTGGCCCAGGAGCCATGGCAGCTCGTGGCCGGACGGTTCGCCCAGGGGGCGGGCGCGGCCATGGCCGGCCCGGCGGCGCTGTCCCTGATCACACTCCTGTTCCCCAGCACCGAGGAGCGCGCCAGGGCACTGGGCATCTGGGGAGGCATCGCGGGTCTGGGCGGCACGATGGGGCTGGTCGTCTCCGGTGTGCTGACCGACCTCACCTCCTGGCGCTGGATCTTCCTGATCAACCTGCCCGTGGCCGCTCTGGCCCTGGTGCTGCTCCCCCGCGTGGTCCCCGAGAGCCGGGCCGCCCGCCGAGCACGCCTGGACGTACCGGGTGCGGTACTGGGCACCGGCGCCGTCGTGTCCCTGGTCTACGGTTTCCTCCGGGCCGGGGAGGCGGGCTGGGGCGGCACGGCCTTCGTGGGACCGCTGCTCCTCGCCGCCGCCTTGGCGGCGGCGTTCCTCGTGGTCGAGTCGCGTACGGCCGAGCCGCTGGTGCCGTTGTCGTTCCTGGCCTTCCGGCCCCGTGCCGTGGCCAACGGCACGGCCCTGCTGTTCTCCGCCGCTTTCTACGCGATGGCCTTCCTGCTGATGGTCCACCTGCAGACCGTTCTCGGCTACGGCCCGCTCAAGGCGGGTGTCGCCTACCTGCCCTACGGCGCCGGAATCCTCGTGGGCCTGCGGCTCTCCTCCCGCGCGGTGCTCAGGTTCGGGATGCGCCGCACCCTGATCGTGTCGTTCCTGATCAGCGCGGCCGGTCTGCTTCTGTTGTCCGGCGTGGCGCCGGATGACGGTTACGCGTCCGGTGTGCTTCCCGGCCTGCTCGTCACGAGCCTCGGGTGCGGCCTGAGCCTGCCCGCCCTGGCCGTCGCCGCGGTGACCGGCACCACCGAGGAGAACGCCGGCCTGGGCGCGGCTCTCTTCAGCTCCGTCCAACAGGTGGGCGGTGCTGTGGGCCTGGCGGTGCTGGTCGCCCTGGCCGTGCACCGCAGCGACGCCCTCACCGGCGCGGTCGGCCCGTCGCTCGCCGCGACGGAGGGCTTCTCGTTCGCGCTCGTCGCCGCCGCCGTGCTGCTCGCGCTCGGCGCCGCCCTCATCGCCATGCTGCTCGGGAGCCGCCACCCGGGATCCGTCGACACCGGCCAGACCCCGGCACAGCAGGGGTAGCCGCCTGCGGCCGCTCCCTTCCGACTCCACGGACCCGTGTCCCCGGTCCTCGTCCGGGCCCGGGGCTCCACGACAAGACCACCACCCGAGTGCTTGCCCAGCCGGCTACGGATGAGGTCGCAGGGGGCCGGCCCAGCCAGGCGGCCACGGTCACCGGGGAGCTGATCACGGTCGTGATGGCGGCGTGCGCTCCCCTGGCGGTGGGCGGAGCCCTCTACGCGGGGGTGGACCCCTGGGGCACGGAGCACACGATGGGGTTGGTTCCCAGGGCCGTGGAGACCGTGCTGGCACTGGGCGCCCTGTGGTCGGCGTACTGGATCGCGGTGCAGTTCGTCGTCCGACCCGACCGCGGCCCGGTGCCGGCCCGCCAGGGACTGGATGATCGCACCGCGCTCCACGACGACCCCCTGCTCCGACAGCCGAGTGGGTCGGCCCTCACAGCAGCGCCGCGACCTGCTGGGCGGCCCTGCGGCCGTCCTCCAGGCCGATCCGGGCGGCGCGGGGGCGCAGTCGTTGGTCGAGGAGTTCTCCGGCGACTTCGGTGAAGTCCGGGCCGTCGGTGATCCTCACGATGTGCAGACCCCGTCGTTCGAGCTCGTCGAGTTCTGCGTCCTCGGCCACGTTGGCGAGTGCTCCCGCTCGAGGACCGATGAAGACGATGGCGTCGAGGTTCTTCTCCTCGGCCAGCGCGGCGGCGCCGGGGAGGCGGGGGGCGTCGCAGTAACGGGCGCCCTCGAACCGGACCGGTGGGAAGAATCCGGGTACGGCGCAGGACGAAGCGACGGCTGAGGCCAGGTCAATGCCGTCGTTTCGTGTCCACGACACGGTCTCGCCGGTTTCACAGCGCACGCTGGTGATGCGCAGGTCGCCCTCCGGCCAGCTGGAGAGCGGCAGCAGGGACCGGAACATGTGCACGGCCGCGTCTTGGCCCAGGTCGCGTGTGGCGGCCATGGCGAGACGACCGATGGCGCGTGCTCGCTCGATGCTCGGCCCTTCGGGGGCGAGCATCAAGCGCATGATGTCCGGTGGAACCGCGCTGGTGCCGCCACCGGTGTCAGTGGTGGCGCCGGGGGTCGGTTCGGGGAGCGGCGCCAGTGGCGTGAGCAGGGCGCCGCTTTGTTCGGCGCGGGCGCGCTCGACCAGGTCGACTCCGCCCATGGCCATCGTCGCGACGTAGGCTCCGGCCGATGTGCCGACGGCGACCGAGCAGGCCGAGGGGGTGAATCCCGCGTGCTCGCGCAGGGCGGCGAGCACACCGGTCTCCCAGGCGATGCCGACCAAGCCGCCTCCGCCGAGGATCAGTCCGGTGTTCATGTCCAACTCCTTGCGTGGGTGGGGTGTCGGTCGAGGGTGCGTGCTTCCCACGTGCCGACCGTGGGGGGTCTAGGGGGCTGTTTCGGTCCCGGGGTCGAAGGGGACGCCGGTGAGCTGTTCGCTCGCCGCCCACAGCCGCCTGCCCTCCGCGGGGTCGTCGGCGCCCGTGGGGAGCTTGGCGGGCTTGGGGGTGCCGGAGGTCTGGTCGCGTCCGGCGGGGCCGATGAATTCTCCGGTGCTGACGCGCGTGCTGGTCGCCGCGTACAGGGAGGGCCAGGCCGCCCCCTCGGCCGAGCCCATGAGCAGGCGCGCGGCGATCGGGGTGACCATGCGGCTCAGAGCGTCGTTGCCGTGCTGCTGCAGACCGGTCATCGCCGACCCCGGGTGGACGACGAGCGCCTCGACGGGACTGCCTGCCGTGCGGCGCGCGAGTTCGAGGGTGTAGACGACGTTGGCGCGCTTGGACTTGGCGTAGGCGCCCATGGCGCGGTAGCCCTTCTCGCTCATCAGGTCGTCGAGCCTGCCCGCCTGCCACCGCGCCGCGATGGCGCTGACGGTGACCACGCGCGGCGCGGACGAGCGGCGCACGGCGGGCCAGACCTGGGCGTCGAAGGCGAAGTGGCCCAGGTGGTTGGTGCCGACCGTCATCTCGAAACCGTCGCGTGTGAGCTGACGCTCGGGCAGGTTCATCACGCCGGCGTTGTTGAAGAGCAGGTCGACCGTCTCGGTCTCGGCGATGCGGGTGGCGGCGTCGCGGACGGAGGAGAGGTCGGACAGGTCGAGCACGAGGGTGTCGGTCCGGGCCCCGGGGGCTGCGGCGCGCACAGCCTCCGCCGCCTGGTCCAGCTTGGCCCGGCTGCGTCCGGCCAGGATGACGCGGGCCCCGTGCCGGGCCAGGACACGGGCGGTCTCGAGCCCGATCCCGCTGTTCCCGCCGGTGATCAGCGCCGTGCGGCCGCTCTGGTCAGGGATGCTGTCGGGCGTCCAGTGGTTCATCTCTGTGTCTCTCCGCCTGTTCGTCGTGTGCTGCGCGCGGGTCATCCGGCGCTCGGAAGGGTCGTGATGCCGAGCTGGAGAAACAGTCCGAGGATGTCCTCGGCGAAGGTGGCTTCGGCGATCTTGTGGTTCTTGATGCGGTACACGCCGGTGCCCAGCCACTGGGCGTGCCTGCCGGTGGGAGCGGCGCCCATGAACGCGCCGGTGTGGATGCCGCTGTTGGTGAACAGCAGCACGACGGTGTCGCCCTGCGCGACGACCTGGATGACGTCCAGGCGCATGCCGGTGAAGGCGCCGACGGCGTTGGCCGCCATGAAGTCCTTGTAGGCGTCGATGCCGTGGTGCTCGCCCAGGCTGCCGCCGCGCCAGATCATGTCGTCGGTCCAAAGCTCGTCGATCGCGTCGAGGTCGCCTCCGTTGACGACTTCGTCGACGAAGCGTCTGACGACCGCGATGTTCGCTTCGGTGCTTGCGGCGGGGCTCATGGTGTTCTCGCTTTCAGGGGGCCGCGGCAGCCCCTTGCGTAAGCAGGAAGCTACTCACGGTGGCGCATGGAGCAGCCCGAATGGCGACCGGATACCCGGCCAGGAGGTCTTCTGTGGCGCGTCCCCAAATTAAGGGACCGGTGGTCTGATGTCAAAAGACCGGCAGTCTGTATCCTTGGGGTATGACGAACTTCCAGCGTGCGCGCAGTGAGGAGCAGCGCGAGATACGGCGCCAGGCCATCCTCGACACCACCGCGACCATGCTCGAGGAGATGCCCGCCAGCGCCGTCAGCCTCAACGAACTGAGCCGCCGTGTCGGGCTGGCGAAGTCCAACGTGCTGCGCTACTTCGAATCGCGTGAGGCGATCCTGCTGGAGCTGCTCGACCGTGCCTGGCAGCAGTGGATCGCCGACCTGCCCGCCCTCCTCGACGCCGGCATCGACCAGGCGGCGTCCGTGGACCGGCGCACGGAGCAGTTCGCCACCGTCGTGGCCCGCTCCCTCGCCGAGCGCCGGGTCCTGTGCGACCTGCTGAGCGCGCAGGCGGGCGTACTGGAGCACAACGTCTCCGCCGAGGTGGCCGCCCGCTACAAGCGCGCGGCCGTGGCCAACGTCGCCGACATCGCGGCGTTGGCCCACCGGCACCTTCCCGAGCTGGGCAGCAGCGCGCCGCAGCTGACCGCGGCCATGATCATGGCCATCGGCGCCGTGTGGACGCACTCCCGCCCCTCCGAGGCGATGCTCGCCGCCTACCGGGACGACCCGTCACTCACCGCGTTCGAGCTGGACTTCGTGACCGCTCTGCAGGAGATGCTGGCCACGCTCGCCGCGGGCACCATCGCCCGCGCCTCCCTGTGACCCACCCGTGCTGGAGCGACGTCGCGGACGACACGGCAACCGTCTCGCGGCCCAGGCCCTCACGGGGCGGTGAGGGTGCGGGCCGTCGGAGCCCGAGCGCACCGAGCAGCCCCCGGCCAAGGACGACTGAGACCACAGAGCCCTCCACTCGACGGTTTCGCGCTCTACACGAGCAGGCAGAGCTGACCGACGACGAATAGCCCCTCCAACCCTCTTCCGCGCAGGGTGGCCATGACTGGACATGGCCACACCCGGACGCCGATGAGGTCTTGGCTGCCCCGACCATGGCGCGCATGCTGTCCTTGCCCCATTTACCTTTGACACAAGGAGTTTTTGCCGTGCTTGGGAAGACAACTTCAGCAATCGCCGCCAGTGCGCTGGTGGCGGCCGGGCTTCTGGCCTGGTCCACTCCCGCCGCCGCTGAGACAGCTCCGCAGGCCGCTGTGGCGGTCCCCGACTGCGTTGAGACCGACCTCGACGACGATGGGATCACGGACGAGCTGACCGTGACCAATACCTGCAGCTCCAGCGTGCGCGTCAAGGTCGTGCTCGCCTATATGACCGATATCCCCTGCACCACGATTCGCTCTGGTCGCTCCGTCAGCTGGAGCTGGGGGTATCCCGGCAGGTTCGACGGCCTCGTCGACTGCTAGACGTCGAGATCACGACAGTCCCCGCGCAACTCGCCGTTGCCCGGGGGCTCTCTCGTGCCCAATGCCGTCAACCGGGGTTGTCCCAACGTCAATTGGGTTCACCTGTAGGAGGTGAGGTGAAGGAGGCCCGGGCGGCGGAGCACACCCGCCCGGCTGGCCGCCAAGGCGACGACACCCCGCCTCGACTCCCCCGGAGCCAGTGGAACCACTACAGGATCTGGTGGGAGACCCCCGTGTCGTGCTCAGGCCGGGGTCTCATCGAGGCATGCATCTCTTCCTCCTCGACGCCTGGGCCCTGTGGTGGTCCGGCCTGCAACTCACCGACCACACCCTGCACGGCGCGCCCGTGCTGTGGTCGGGCAGACTCGGGAAGCTGCCCGCGTTCCTCGCCGGTACCACCACCCTGCTGGACGTCATCGGCCCGGCCCGGCTGATGACCTGGGGGCGCGCCCTTCGTGCCGAGCGCGAAGGCCCCTACTTCATCGTCGGACTGCTCGGTGTGGTGCTGCTCGGGTTGTTGCTGCTCCACGGGCCGTCCGTGGTGGCCGGCTTCGGGCCCTGTCGGAGCGGCCCCGCTTCGAGCGAGCGGTACGCGTCATCGCGGTCCCGCTGTTCCTGCTCGGGTTCGCCCTGGATCACCTCGCGTCCCAGGCAGGCACCCCGGGGGCGGTGAGGGTCGGGGCAGGCCCCGGGGAACTCAGCCCGTTCGCGAGTGTCGGAAACGCGGCGCCGGCTCCGTCCCGGGTACACCTGGACACGCCTGGCCACGCGACGAAGGAGAACCATGACGATTCAGCGGATGGACAACGTCGGCATCGTCGTCGACGACCTGGAGGCCGCCATCGCCTTCTTCACCGAACTCGGCATGGAGACGGAGGGCAGAGCGCAGATCGAGGGCCCGTGGGCGGACCTCACCGTCGGACTCGACGGCGTCCGCTGCGACATCGCGATGATGCGCACCCCAGACGGACACGGACGTCTTGAGCTGGCGAGATACCACTCCCCCGCGCCGATCGGCGCCGGGCCGCACAACCCGCCGCACAACACGCTGGGCATGCATCGCGTCATGTTCGCCGTCGACGACATCGAGGACGTCGTCGCCCGCCTGCGCACTCACGGCGCCGAACTCGTCGGCGGGCTGGCCCGGTACGGGGACAGCTACAGGCTCTGCTACGTCCGCGGCCCCGCGGGGATCATCGTCGGATTGGCCGAACAGCTCGGCCGGTGATGGCACGGGCACCGTTGCGCGAACGCGTGGACAGGCGTTCCCGCTTGCGGCCGACCCGATCGGCGGATCCCCGACAGGATCGCGCCTTGCCGTTCACCGCCCACCCGTCGTGGGTATCCACGAGCCGGTGGGGGTCCCGGCGGGGTGCCCCGGGTTTCCTGGCAGGACACAGGGGACACCACGCCGGTCGCGGGCGCTCCGGCCGCTCGGCCCGGAACGGCGTGCGGTCACTCGTGCACGGTGACGTTCACCTGAAGGGTCGAGCGGTCGGGGTCGCTCCCGGGCGCCGACCGGGCGGACGTGTACCACTGGCCCACGCCGACCGCCAGCGCCGCGGCCGCGATCACCACTCCCAAGGCCGTGAGCAGGAGCATCCTCGTGTTCCGCCGGGCCTCCTCGGCGGACGGGCCGTTCTCGGCGGAGCAGCACCCCGCCCTTCTCCGGGCGCTCCGGCCCCGCGTCCCGTCCCGGTTGCCGGACACCTGTCCCTCTGCCTCTCCTCGCGCGCGAGACCCCGGCCTTCTCCGGTGGGGCCGCCGGGCCCCGTCCCCCCGCACCGTCAGTCCTTCGGCGGGAGCAGGATCATGGTGGGGCGCTCCTCGCCGTTCTGGTCCAGGCGCCGCCATGCCGTCACCCACCGCTGGAAGTCCTCCTCCGACCCTCCGCACGCGACCACGAACGCGTTGAGCACGGAGTACTTGGGGAGCTGGTCGCCGCGCAGCGTCGCGCAGAAGGCCGCGGCCGAGCAGAACTCCACCCGGCGGTTCATCTCCCGGAACGAGGGCTCCCCCGCCCACCGCCGGTAGCGGCGCATGGTCTCGATGAACTCGGCGGGGGTCGCGGCCAGGAGCGGGTCGGGCTTGAGGTCGTGGCCCGGGAGGTCCGGCACGGCCTGCGGCCGGCGGCGCGCCCCGGCCGCGGAGCCGTGGGAGGAGCGCTCGCCGACGACGAGCACCTCCACGCTGCGGCCGGTCCGGGGGCGGGGCTCCTCCGGGGGCGTCACGGAGACCACCGGGACCACGGGCACCTCGCCCCACAGCATTCCCTCGGCGTCCACGCGGATCCGGCGGGGCAGGGCGTCGGGGACGACTTCGTAGCCGTATTCGGGGCGGTAGCGGAACAGGGACTGCTGGGGGCCGCTCTCGGGCTGGCGCCGCTGGTTCATCGGCCGGCCTCCGCCCCGTGCGCGACGGGGGCTGTGCCCCCGGTCCGGCCGCAGGCGTACACCGTGCCTGTGGATGTGGTGCCCCTGTGAAAGATGAAGCGAATCATGGGCTCAACAACCCTTTCGTGAAGGATTTTCCTCTTCGACTGGACCGGAACACACCCGCTCATCGGAAGGAAATCGCGACAGATACCCCGGAGACGTCGCGTTCGAGAGGTGAATGTCCGTGAGGTGTCGATGTGGGGAAAAGTACCTCAAGTCGAGGAGGAAGCGGCATGGGGGAGAACAGGTTATGCCCGATTGGGCGCCTAATATGAACCAATGAGTCTGATGTGCCCACACGTCGGAATCGCGTTCTCAGGAGTTCAGAAACGTTCAGGAACGTTCACAGGTGAGATCTACTCGTTCGTAGGCTTTTAAACGAGGCTCGGCGGGTACAAAACGCCATGCGCTGATCAGAACAAGTTTCTCAGTTCCGGTCACGCGCAAACCAGGTTATCGGGATTCTGAAACCTGGGAGGGCGACTCGACTGGACACCGGGGAGCGAGGAGTGGAGACCTTCGCGCCCCGTTCGAGAAGGTGCCCCCCGGCGCCGTCTCCGGTAGGTCCCCCCGAGCTACCGGAGACGGCCCGCACCCCCGGCGACCACCGCCCCGGCCCCGCCCGGCCCGCGAACGGCTTCGGCGCCCCTCGCAGCGGCGTCGTGTCCGGGGCCGACCGGCCCCGGACACGACGAAGCCTGACGAGCTGGTGCGTGATAGCGGGTGAGGCATGGTGCCCCGTCCGCGGTGCTTGTCAGATGTTCGCGATGCGGTCGCTCCCCCTGGCAGCAGGCGCCACACCGCCCGGCCGCGACGCCCCGCACACCGGCGCGGCTCAACCCGGCTCCGGGTCGCCGTGGGTGCGTCCCAGCTCGGACCGCGTGGTGATGCCCAGCTTGGCGAACACGTTGCCGAGGTGGTGGCCCACGGTGCGGTGACTGATCCGCAGCTTCGCGGCGATCTCGCGGTTCGTCATCCGCTGAGCGGCCAGCCGGGCGATCCTGTGCTCCTGGGCTGTGAGTCGGACGTCCTCTCCGGCGTCGGGGCTCCCCCGGCCGCCCGGGGGGCCGGTGAGGTCCCGTTCACGCCGCGCGCGCCGGCTCAGCGGCTCGGCCCCCAGGCGGTCGAACACCTCCAAGGCGCTCCCTAGGTGGACACGCGCGTCGGTCCGCCGGCGCCCCCGCCGCAACCACTCGCCGTAGAACAGCTGGACGCGGGCGCGCAGGAGAGGTTGCGATCGTGTGCCAGGCACGTCGAGCGCGGCGTGGAAGGCGTCCTCGGCACGGGGTCCGCCCAACAGCGCCTCGGCGGCGTGCGCGGAGGAGCACGCCCACGGCGCTCCGGTGCGCCGTGCCCAGGCGTGCAGCCGCCGCACCCGTTCCTCGGCGACGTCGAGACGTCCCACGTGCACAGCGGCCTCGGCGGTGTCGAGCGCGGCCAGCAGCGCGAAGGTCGGGTGCATCGCGCCGTGTCCGGGGTCGGCCAGGCGCAGCAGGGTGTCCAGCGCTTCCTCTGGACGCTCCTGGAACAGACTCGTCATGCCCTTGATCCAGTAGGACGCCGCGCTCACCGCACGGCTTCCCCGGGGGAGCGCGGTCCGTAACACGCGGTCGGCGGCCTCGGCGGCCCGGTGCTCGTCACCGCGCACGGCGGCGAGCCAGCCCAGGCAGTTGCGGCAGTGGGCGGCGATCTGGTCGGCGCCCACGTCCTCCGCAAGCCGCAACCCTTCCTCGGCCGCGGAATCCGACTCCGCCCAGCGGCCGGCGAAGCCGTCCAGCGTCGCGGTATGGGCCAGGACGTCGGCGAGCCGGGCCGGTTCGAAACGCCGCCGCAGGTGCGGCGCTCGGCGGCGCAACGCGTCCCCCGTCGCCGTGTCGATGCCCCAGACCACAGCGAGAGGAGCAGGCGGAAGCAACCGCAGCGGCGTCCTCCGCGCCCGGGAGAGGGCGTCGGCGAAACCGGTCGCGTCGGCCGGCGCGGTGTCGGCGGCCGGGTCGTCGCTCCACCAGGCCAGGAGGACGGGCAGCCCGGCCCGCTCCTCGACGTCGAGTTCCAGCAGCGACTCCAGAGCCCCGGCCGCCAGATCGCTGCGTCCGGCCGCCCAGCCGGCGCGCATGGCCGTGGTGCCCAGCTCCAGCGCCGTACCCGGGTCCTCGACCAGCTCCATGTCGGTGGTCAGGTAGTGGTGGGCCAGTTCGGGGGCGCCGCGGGACGACTCGATGACACCCCGCAGGCCCAGGCTGCAGCGGGCGATGTGGGTCCCCGGGGCCAACCGCTCCGCGTCGTCGAGCAGGCGCTCCGCGGTGGTCGCCCACCCGGCGTCCCAGGCGGCCCGTGCGGCTCCGGCGAGCCTCCGGGAGGCGTCGATCGGCGCCGGGGAGAGTTCGGCGGCCCGCCGCAGCGCCCGTGCCTCCGCCTCCATGGCACCGCGGAGCCGGGAGCGGGCCGCGGTCCGTTCGAGCAGTCCGGCGACGTCCTCGTCGTGGTCGTGTGCCGCGGAGGCGAGGTGCCAGGCGTGCTCCTCCGCCTCGTCCGGCAGCGCGGCGGCCAGGGCCTGGTGCGCCCGCCGCCTCGACGCGGCACCGCAGCACTCGTAGACGGCTCTGCGCACGACGGGGTGGCGAAACCCCACCCGGTCGCCCCTCACGCGCAGCAGGCCCGCGTCCGCCGCCTCGTCCCAGGCGGTGTCGTCGATGCCGGAGGCGCGGCCGGCCCGCCGCACCAGGAGCAGGTCACCGTGCTCCTCGGCCGCCACGAGTACGGTGAGCAACCGCGCCGGGGGGCTCAGGGCCTCGATCGCGGCACGGAAGGCGCGAGACAGCCGCGGTCCGATGGGCGGCCTCGGCCGGCCGGGGAGGGGTTCGACCTCGTCGGGGACCCAGTCGGACCCGACCGACTCCAGCAGCGCCAGGGGGTTGCCCCCCGCTTCCTCGACCGCCGCCCGCACCACGGCCTCGTCGGCGCGCGGGGCCACGGTCGCGTGAAGACGCCGGGCGCTCTCCTCGGCCAGGCCCTCGACCCGCACGTCGGGGATGCCCTCCCACGGCCGGGCGGCCGGGTCTCCGTGGTCGGCCACCAGCACCACCACGGAATGTGCCGCCACACGCCGGGCGAGGATTCCCAGGCACCGCGCACTGGCTCCGTCGAGCCACTGCGCGTCGTCCAGCAAGACGAGGACGGGCCGCTCTTCGGCGATCGCGCAGAGCAGCGACAGCACGGCCGCCCCCACCGGGAGAGGGTTCGCCGACGCCGTACCCGCTTCGAGTGCGGTACGCAATGCCGCGCCCCTGTCCGTCGGCAGCGACCCCGTCCGCGCGGCCACCGGTCGCAGCAGCCCGTGCAACCCGGCGAAGGGCAGGTCCGACTCCGACCGGGTGGCCCGGTGGCTGAGCCGGACGAAGTCCGCGGCCCGGTCGTGGGCGTAGCGCAGCAGGGTGGACTTGCCGATACCCGGTTCGCCCCACAGCGCGAGGGCGCCGCCCCTGCCGTCGCGGGCCCCCGCGAGAAGGCCGTCGAGGGCCGCGGTCTCCTCCTGGCGGCCGATCGGCTCCGCCGTTGCCGGGAGAACCCCGGCTTCGGCGGTGTGCGTGTCGGAAGGCGGAGGGTTCATGGCGCTCGTTCGGCGGTGAGGGGCTCGCGAGCGGCACCGGTGGGCGGGTACGGCTCGCGTCCCGGCGGGTGTCCCCTGTTCACGGCGACTCCCGGCAGAGGGGATGCGTGTTCATGGCCCAAGACTGCCCCACGGCTCCCTTCAGCAACAAAACAGACATGACTCGATCAGCAAAGATGACCCTCTCCGGTACCCTGCCCACATGGCCCGATCCCGACCGACCGACACGTCCGCGGCTCCTTCCGCCCACAGTGGTACGGCCGACGACTTCGCGTACATCGACGACGAGGTGTGCCGCAGCTTCCAGCGCTCGGTCGAGATCGTGGGCAGGAAGTGGACCGCCTCGGTGCTGCTGGCGTCCGTGCGGGGCGCCCGCAGGTTCGTCGAGTACCGCGCGTACGTTCCCGGCATCTCGAACCAGCTGCTGTCCCAGCGCCTTCGGGAACTGCAGGCCCACGGGCTGATCGACCGGACGGTCGTGCCGACCACCCCGGTGCAGATCCTGTACCGGCCCACCGAACGCGGCGCCGGGCTGATGCGCGTCCTGCACCCGCTCATCGAGTGGAGCGTCGAGAACGACCGGGAGTGACGGATCTCGACCGATGAGCCCGCGCCCCCGTCCGCCCGGGACCGGGTGGCGGGGTCACCCGTGCGGCGGCACGGGACCGTCCGCCCGGGATGTCGCTCCCTCCTCGGGAGCCGGTGCCGCTGAGCCGCTCTCGGACCGCCCGTGTTTGATGGCGGCCTCGACCGCGGTGCCGATCCGGCGCAGCGCCGCGAGCTCCTGCGGCCCCAGGCCGTCGATCAGATACTCGCGGACCGCCGCGACGTGCCCCGGCGCCGCTGCCACCACCGCCTCGTAGCCGGCCTCGGTCAGTATCGCGTCGGTGCGCCGACCGGCCCCCGGGACCCGGGCCCGTGTGAGCAGTCCGCGCTTCTCCAGCCGTCCCGCCACATGCGACAACCGCGACAGCGACGCCGACGTGCGCGCGGCCAGCTCGCTCATGCGCAGGGTGTGCGCCGGCTGCTCGGAGAGCACCGAGAGCACCATGTACTCGAAGAAGGTCATCCGGGCCTCGCGCTGCATCCGCGCGTCCAGGGCGGCCGGCAGGCTGATCATGAGCGCGGAGTTGGCCAGCCACGCCGCCAACTCGTCGGGCTCCAGCCACCGCGTTCGGGCAGCCGAAGCGGGGGGCCGTCCCGCGTGGAGATCCTCGCCGGGCTCCGCCTCCTCGGCCCTCGGCCCCGGGGAGGCCTCCCGGTCCGGCCCGTGCCCACCCGCCGTGTTTCTCGCCATGGCCCCATCCTAACCACCGTTGTTGACGGATCAAGTTGAGTCACGTAGAACTTGATGCGTCAAGTTCGAACGGTCCGGGGCGCACCGGCACAGGTGCGCCACCGCGGGTCGGCGACCCCCTCCAGGAAGGACCACCTCATGCGGACCACATCGCTCGGCGGACTACAGGTCTCGCGCATCGGCCTCGGCGTCATGGGAATGTCCGCGTTCTACACCGGAGCAGGCCGTGACGACGCCGCGTCGATCCGCACCGTCCAGCGCGCCGTGGACCTCGGCGCCACCCATCTGGACACCGCCGAGGTCTACGGGCCCTACGTCAACGAGGAACTCCTGGGCCGCGCGATCAGCGGCCGCCGCGACCAGGTCGTCATCGCCACCAAGTTCGGCCTCGTCTCCCACACCGGCCGACCGGGCCCCGACAGCACCCCCGCCAACATCCGCGCGGCGGTGGAGGGCTCCCTGCGGCGTCTCGGAACCGACCGCATCGACCTGTACTACCAGCACCGCGTCGACCCCGGCACCCCGATCGAGGACACGGTGGGCGCGCTGGGCGAACTGGTGGCCGCGGGCAAGGTGCGCCACATCGGCCTGTCGGAGGCGGCCCCGGCGACGATCCGCCGGGCCCACGCGGTCCACCCCCTGACCGCCGTCCAGACGGAGTACTCGCTGTGGACCCGCGACGTCGAGGCCGGCGTGCTGCCCGCTCTGCGGGAACTGGGCATCGGCCTGGTCCCCTATTCGCCTCTCGGGCACGGCTTCCTCACCGGTGGCATCCGCTCGCTGGACGGCCTGGACGCCACCGACTGGCGGCGTACCAACCCCCGGTTCACCGGTGGCAACCTCGCGCGCAACCTGCGCATCGTCGACGAGGTCGGCGAGGTCGCCGCGCAGGTCGGGGCCACGCCGGCGCAGGTCGCCCTGGCGTGGCTGCTCGCGCAGGGCGAAGGCATCGCTCCCATTCCGGGCACCAGGCGCGCCGACCGTCTTGAGGAGAACACCGCCGCCGACGGCCTGCGGCTCACCGGCGCCCAGATCACCCGGTTGAACGAACTGGCACCGGCCTCCGGCGAGCGCCACGCCGCCGCCGACATGGCCGCCGTCGACCGCTGAGAAGGCGGCGGGGCGAGTACCGCCCCGCCCCCCCCGCCGACCGCACCGGTCGGCTCCCGGGCGGCGGCGCGACGCCTCCCGGGACGGCTCCACCACTTCCACGTCCCTGCAGCGGACCGGACCTACGGACCAGCCGTACGCCGGCCGCGACTCGAGAACGGAACCGCACATCATGTCAAGCAGCCCGATCCGTGTCGGCGTCATCGGCGCCGACACCGAGGCGAGTTGGGCGGGGGCGTCGCACATCCCCGCCCTGGCGGCGCAGCCGGAGTTCAGGTTGGCGGCCGTGGCGACCCGGCGCGAGGAGAGTGCGCGCCGCGCTGCCGAGGTGTTCGGCGCCGAACGCTGGTTCGCCGACCCGTTCGAACTGATCGGCGACCCCTCCGTCGATCTCGTCACCGTGGCCGTCAAGGTTCCGGCCCACCGCGAACTCGTGCTGGCGGCACTCGCGGCGGGCAAGGCCGTGTACTCGGAGTCCCCGCTGGGCGCGACCGTCGCGCAGACCGAGGAGATGGCCGCGGCGGCGGGCCGGCTGCACACGGCGATCGGCCTGCAGGGGCGGCACAACCCCTCGGTGCGCCGCGCCGGGCAGATCGTGGCGGAGGGACGGCTGGGGCGACTGCTCTCGGCACGGGTCGCCGCGACGACGTTCGGCAACGGCCCGGAGTCGGTGAGCGCCTACGCGTACTTCGACAAGGCGGCGGCGGGGGCCGGCTTCCTGACCGTCGCGGTGGGCCACGTGCTCGACGTGGTCGAGGCGGTCCTCGGGCGCGTCACCGAGATCGACGCGCGCACCGAACTCCTGTGGCCGCGGGTACGGCTGACCGACACCGGCGAGATGTCGGTTCGGCAGACACCGGACCACCTCGACGCCGTCGTCAAGACCGCCTCGGGTGCGCCGGTGGGGGTACAGGTCCTGGCGGGCGTACCCGCGGCGGACGCCCGCTTCAGCCTGGAGGTCCGCGGAACGGACGGCTGGCTGGCGCTGACCGGCGACCATCCCGCGGGTGTTCAGGTCGGCGACCTCGCGCTGACCTCGAGTGCGGAGTTCACGGCGCCCGACGCCCCCGTCGCCACCGGCACCGGACCGGCCGCCGCGGAGGTCTGGACGGGCGCCTCCGTCAACGTGGGAGAGGTGTATGCCGCTCTGGCCCGCGACATCGGGAACGGGACGTACGACACCCCGGGGTTCGCGCACGCCGTCCACAACAGCCGACTGATCGCCCGCGTGGAACAGGCCGCGCGAACCGGCCTCCGGCAGCACCTGCGGCCGTGACCGGTCCGACGCGCCGGCCCACGTGACCGCTCGCGGTTCCGGGCGGGCCGACGGTCGCGGCGTTCACAGCGGGCTGGGGGACAGCGTCCCCATCGCTCGGAGCACCGGCCCCAAGGCTGAAGGCGCGGCCCCGAGCACGTGGCGGGCCCCGGTCCGAAAGAGCAGGCCGGGGCCCGTGCGCGTGCGCGTGCGGACGACACCACGGTGGGAACGCGTTCGACGGGTGTTCCGGTCGACCGGACCGCACAGGCGTGCCCCGCGGCGCGCAGGCCGTGACCGATACGGCGACCGATTCGCGGACCCGGACGGCTGCCGTAGGTTCAGTCCCGCTCGAGGGTCTTTCGGCCCGCACCACACCGATTCCAGGAGTCGTCGATGAATGCTGTCCTCGGTCGCTTCGGCGTCGGCGGGGCCTTGTGAGAGGGCAACGCCGTACGACCACATCCGCGCTGGCCGCCGTGATCGAGAAGCAGGACGGGCCGTTCGAGTTCCGCGACGTCGAGGTCGAGGAACCCCGGTCCGACGAGGTCCTGGTCCGGATGGTCGCGACCGGGATATGCGCGACCGACGCCCACGTGCGGGCCCAGCGGATGGCGACACCGCTGCCGGTGGTGCTGGGGCACGAGGGCGCGGGGGTCGTCGAACGCACGGGAAGCGCCGTCACCTCCGTCGCACCCGGTGATCACGTCGTGCTGTCCTACCACTCGTGCGGTCGGTGCAAGCCGTGCGTCTCCGGGCACGCGGCCTACTGCGACGACGTCTGGGCGGCGAACTTCGCGGGTGCCCGCCTGGACGGGTCGAACGGGCTGCACGCCGTCGGCGGCCCCGGGACCGGTCCCGAACCCCGCGGACACTTCTTCGGGCAGTCCTCCTTCTCCACCTACGCCCTCACCCACCAGCGCAACACCATCAAGGTGCCCGCCGACCTGCCCCTCGAGGTCATGGCCCCGCTCGGCTGCGGTCTGCAGACGGGCGCCGGGGCCGTGCTCAAGGCCCTCGCCGTTCCGGTGGGCGCGTCCCTCGCCGTGTTCGGCGTGGGCGCCGTGGGCCTGGCGGCGGTCATGGCGGCGCGCGTCGCGGGTGCGGCCGTCATCGTGGCCGTCGACGTCGACGCCGACCGGCTCGCACTCGCGCGCGAACTGGGAGCGACCCACACCGTCGACCCCGGGCTGGTCGGGGACCTGGCAGCCGAGCTCCGCGCGGTCCAGGAGCGCGGCATGGAGTACGTCCTGGACACGAGCGGCCGGGCGGAGAACCTCGACGCGGGTGTCGGCGCGCTGGCGCCCATGGGGCGGTTCGGCTTCGTGGCCTTCCACGAGGGCGGGGGCGCGGTGGTCGACGCGGGCCGCCTCGCGGCGGGCCAGTCGCTGCAAGGCATCATCCAGGGCGACGCCGTGTCGCCGCTGCTGGTCGACGAACTCGCCGAACTCTACCGGGCGGGCCGGTTCCCGATCGACCGGCTGCTGTCCTTCTACGACTTCACCGACATCAACACCGCGTTCGACGACGCGGGCTCGGGTCGGATCACCAAGGCGGTCCTGCGGTTCACGTGACCGGAACAGCGCGGCCGTTCGTGCGCCGCGCTGAGGACCGCATGTTCCACATGAGCGAAGAACAGGGAAAGGTATTTCACCGATGTGCCCCAGCAGCCAGAGAACCATCACCGCCGACAGCGCCCCGGACTTCTACGGCATCGACCACTACGGTTTCCCCAGGACCGGGGAGGACGACCCCTCCGACCCCGAGGGTTACTACCCCCCGTATCTGCGGAGTGAGCGCTTCCAGAAGTACGGCTACCACGTGGAGGAACTGCGCGACGGCTTCTACTGGGTCACCAGCGCCGGTTACGACGCCGCGTTCGTGGTGACCGGCGAGGGCGTGGTCGCCATCGACGCACCGCCGACGCTGGGCGAGAACATGCTGGCGGCGATCGAGGAGGTCACCGACCAACCGGTGACCCACGTGGTCTACAGCCACTGGCACGCCGACCACATCGGCGCCGCCTCCGTGTACGGCCCCGACGTCGAGATCGTCGCCCACAGCATCACCAAGGAACTCCTGGAGCGGTTCCCCGACCCCAAGCGCCCGGTGCCGACGCGCACGTTCGAGAACGACTACGTCCTCGACGTGGGCGGCGTGGAGCTGCACCTGTCCTACAAGGGCGAGAACCACTGCCCGGGGAACATCTTCGTCTACGCCCCCCGGCAGAAGGTGCTCACCGCCGTGGACATCCTGAGCCCGGGCTCCGTGACGTTCATGCACTGCGACGCCTCGCAGAACATCTCCGGCTGGTACGAGGCGCACTCCCAGATCCTCGAGTACGACTTCGACTTCTTCGTCGGCGGGCACCACATGCACTACGGCACCCGTGAGCAGGTGGAGCTGTGCGTGGAGTACTTCGCCGACGTGCTCGAAGGGGCCACCGCGGCGGTCGAGCGGTTCAGCGGCTCCGACGCGCTGGTCGGCATCCTGGCCGGCGCCGGCCAGGACAGGGTCTTCGTCGGCACGGAGAACTGGATCAACTCCATGGCGAACTACACCACCCAGCACGTTCTGGAGAAGCGGACCGGCAACGGGCAACTGTGGTGGGAGCGCCTTGCGGGCGCCACCACCCAGACCAAGTACCACGCCTACACCGTGCTGGAGTCGATCCGGTTGGAACGGCCCCGCCCCGACTACCGCCTGCGCGGGACCAACCCCCCGCCCTTCCAGACCTGACGCGGCCGTGCGCGACAGGTGTGCGGTTGGACGCGAAGAAGCCCTGCCCTCCACATCGTGTGAAGGGCGGGGCTTCCCCCTACGCGGGTCGTCGTCCTGCGCCAACGGGCCACGATGAGGGCGAGAGGCCGTGTCACTCCGCCTCGGCAGGGGGCTCGTACCCGGGCGGAGGGTCGATCGGCTCCCCCTCCTCGTCGATGACCCCGGTGTCCAGGCACCACTCGCGCAGGACCGCCACCATGCCCTGGGGTGAGGCCTGGTCGGCCACCGCCTCCCGGGCCTCCGGGGTCGCCGTCGTCAGGAAATCGGCTGCCGTCCCGGCGTAGATGTCGCCCAGCTCCGTCAAGGACGTGATGGTGCTGTCGGCGTCCACACCGGGTTCCGCCGGCTCCACACCGGCGGCCACGTCCCACGACTCCGCGGCCATGCGCGCGTGCGTGCACGCCGAGACGGTGTCGATCTCCTGTTGCTCCAGGGCTTCCTGCGACAGGCCCTCGGGTGAGGGGGACGCCGAGGCGTCGGCGGTGGGAGAGGGCTCCGGGTCGGGGGCCGTGTCCTGTCCGCCGCAGGCGGTGAGGGCGAGGACGAGGAGTGCGGCCGGGGCGAGGAGGGGGCGCGGGAGGGTCATGACCCCATCCTCGCCGGGGAGGCCGGCGGGCGCAGGAGAACTCCGATTCCCGCCCCGCCGGCGGGGGCTTGCCGCCGTCCCGGCCCGAACGGGGCCATGTCACGGGCGTTCCCTGCCGTGCGCGCCGAGGGGCGCCGGCACGCACGGCGGGGTTCGGCGGGTGTCCGGGCGGCGTCGGCCGCCGGGACCGCGCGGGGGCGGAGCGTCACAGCCCGCGCCGGGGGCCGGCTCTCTCCTCGGTGCCGGCCCCGCCCCTGGTCACAGCAGCGTGCGGCCCAGGAAGTCCCGCATGTGGCCGACCACGGTGTCCAGGTGGCTCTCGAGCAGGAAGTGGCCGCCTCCGGGCACCAGGTGGATCTCGGCGTCCGGCAGGTCCCGGGCGAAGGCGCGCGCACCGTCGGGGCCGAAGATGAGGTCCCCCTCCCCCCACACGGCCAGGAGCGGGACGCGGCTCTCCCGGAAGTACGTGTGCAGCCGCGGGTACAGGGGCCGGTTGGTGGCGTAGTCCCGGAAGAGGGCGAGCTGCGCGAGGTCGTTGCCGGGGCGGCTGATGTCGCGGTGGTCGGCCGTCCAGGTGTCGGGGTCGACCAGTTCCGGGCGGTCCACGCCGTGGAGGTACTGCCAGCGGATGGCGTCGAACCCCAGGGCGGAGCGGACCGCCGGCTCCGTCCCGGGCCCCGGGTCCTCGGCGTAGGCCTCCAGGGGTGCCCAGAACTGCGGGACGAAACCCTCCTCGTAGGCGTTGCCGCTCTGGGAGACCACCGCGGTGATCGCCTCCGGGGCGCGGAGTGCGAGCCGCCAGGCGATGGGGGCGCCGTAGTCCTGCACGTAGACGGCGTAGCGGTCGACGCCGATCTCGGTCAGGAGCGCCTCGGTGACGTCGGTGAGCGCGTCGAAGGTGTAGCCGAACGTGTCGGCCGGCGGGGTGTCGGAGTGGCCGAAGCCGAGATGGTCCGGGGCGATGACGCGGAACCGGTCGGCGAGCCGCGGGATCAGGTGGCGGAACATGCGCGAGCTGGTGGGGAAACCGTGCAGGAGCACCAGGGCCGGCGCATCGCGGGGACCGGCCTCCCGGTAGAAGACGCGGTGCCCTCGAACGGTGGCGTACTGGTGGCGAACCTCGACCATGACTAACCCCATCAATCTGTTTTGGTGGTTATCTGCACCCCCAGTGGACCCCACGCAAGGTAACCTGTCAAGTGGAGCAAGAGGGTTAGACGGGGAGGTGGGTGGTCGTGATCGACGAAAAGGCACTGCTGGAGGCACTGAACAGCACCCCGGTGGTGGACGGCCGACCGCAGGACCTGTGGGCCGATGACGCCGTGCTGCGGCGGTGGGCGCAGGAGCACGGCGGCCCGGACGAGGCGCCGGCGCTCGACTGGCTGCGGACGGCCAGGGACGCGGTCCAGGCCGCCACCCGCGGCCCCCTGCCCGAGACGGAGCTGCGGCGGATCCTCGCCGGCGCCCACCGGGTCCCCGAGATCGGCCGGGAGGAGCTGCGGTGGCCTCTGCAGGGGCCGCCCGAGCGGAGGCTCGCGGTGGAGCTGGTGCTCGCCTGGTACGAGGTCCGGGCGCACAGGCCCGGTCGGCTGCGCCCCTGCGGCAACGACGAGTGCCGCCTCTTCCTCCTGGACCGCAGCCGCGCCAACACCGCCCGCTGGTGCTCGATGAAGACCTGCGGCAACCGCCTGAAGGCCCGTCGCCACCAGGAGCGCGTCCGCCAGGAGCCGGGGGCCTGAGGGCGGCCCGGCCGTGCCCGCCGTTCTTCCCGGGCCGGCGGGCCCCGCACGGCCGCCCCCGGGACACCGCGAGGGCCGCGGAGGAACGCGTGCGCGAGCAGGGGGCGTGGCGAACGGGAGGGGCCGGTCGGCCCGGGAACTGTTTTTTGAACGGGTCGGGTCGCAGAGCCAGATCCTGATCGGGGGGGACCTGCACGGTCCCGTCGTAGATCGCGGCCCGCTTGTCATAGCGGGTCGCGACCGCGCGGCTCTGCTTGAGCAGGTTGATCGCCCGCTCCACGGTGTTGCGCTCGCGGTGGGCCACCCGGGCGAAGGCCGGGGGCCTGCCGCCCACCGACCCCTTGCGCCGGCGGTGTTCGCGCTGGCCACGGGGTGGTTGCCGGCGTGAGCCCGCCCCTCCCCATCGAGGTCAACCCCCAGCACGGAGCCACCACATGAGTTCGCCCGGCCAGCAGAGCATCAGGCCAGGGGACTCCGCCGCCCACCGCAACGCTCCCGCATGGACCATCTCCATTGTGACCATATCGGTCACCTTGTGACCGTTATGGTCACACATGCGCTATGGTCTCCCCATGGTGAAACCGACCAGTGAGCAGATCGACGCTCAGATCGTGGACCGGGCGGCGGGCCTGTTCGCCCGCCACGGCTTCGAGAACACATCAGTCCAACAGATCGCCGACGCGACCGGATACTCCAAGGCCGGGATCCTGCGCCGCTTCGCCACCAAGGACGCGCTCTACGAGGCGGCCATCACCGCGATAAGCCGAGCGGTGACCGCCGTCACCGCCGAGGTGGAGGCCCTCCCCGCAGGCGAGGAGCGGGACCAGGGCCTGATAGCCGGGTTCGTGGACCTCACGTTCCAGTGGCCAGGCGTGAGCACGCTGTCCCTGGGCCTGATCGACATCGATCCGAACGACGCCCCCGCGGAGCTCCTCGCCTGCGGGGAAGCCGTCACACGCGCCTTCGGGATCGACTGGGCCTCCTCCGACGAGGAACGCCAGATCCGGGTGATCAGCGCTGCCGCCGTGCTCACCCACGCCTGCCTGACCGCCGTGCGCGTCGGCCGTGAGCGGGAATGGCGACCCACCATCATCGCCACAGCCCTCGATGCCCTCGGCCACTGAACGGCGTCGCCGTTCGGCCGCAGAACCAGAAGGGAACGACCTGATGCGCCTTTTTCGCGATTTCCTGAACGTCATCAGAGAGCATGGAAGAACCTACGTCCTTCTCAATATCGCCGTCTACGGCCTGTTGGGAGCGACGATGGCCGTGACAGCCCTCTCCCCCGGGTTGCAGGAGAGGGGACTCGAACGCGCCCAAGCCTTCATGGAGCCCGGACCCATGGACTTCGTGGTCTCCGCCTACGTGAACGGCGACTTCGTGTCGGCGGCCCTGGGCACGTTCATCTTCAACCTCACCTTCGCTGCCCTGCTCACGACCACGATCCCCTCGCTCGTCATTCCGTTCTTCGGGGTCGCCGCCACGGTCTACCGAGCCATGGAAATCGGCATATGGCTCACCCCGACGTCCTCGGACGCCGCCATCGCCCTCATCCCCCACCTCCCCGTCCTGATCATCGAATTCCAGGCCTACATCCTGGCGACGCTCGGCACGATCATTCTCTGGCGATCGACCTTCGGGTACCAGCGACTCGAACTGCCGTCCAAACGGGCGGGGTACCGGGCGGGCCTCGGCGTCAACCTGCGCCTCTATCCCGTCATCGTCCTGGTGCTCTTCGTCGTCGCCGTCTTCGAGGCCTGGGAGGTCATCTACCTCATCCCACTCCTCCACTGACCCGACACGGAACGCTCGAACTCGCGAAGTCGCCGGAGGAAGGAACCGACCGCGCACTCGTTCACATCCCGGGTGGGCAAGCGCGTGCGTCCCGGGCGATCGCGGCCCGCTACGACAAGCGGGCCGCGATCTTCGACGGGACCATTCAAGTGGCCTCGGTCCGGATCTGGCTCCGCGACCTGACCCGTTCAAAGAACAGTGCCTGGGCCCACCCCCCGCCGGGCCGACTCCCGGCCGTCGGCCCGGGAGCCGGCGGAGGCCGGTCAGGGCCTGCGGTCGTGAAAGGTGCGGCGCAGGTCGTCCACCCAGGCTCCGGGGTTCTCCCAGGGGATGAAGTGGCCGCCGTGGTCGTGGGCGTTGACGTTGACGTGGTTGAACCAGTCGCCCTGCGGGCCGTTCCTGAACGCCTGGACGCGTTCGGCTGCGGTGTGGATCCCGGGCGGGTTCTCGTAGGTGACGAGGGTGAGGCCGACCGGTGCCTGTACGACCGGAGTGCGGTCGTGGGAGGGCGTCCAGGGGTAGCGGTTGGCGTTGGCGTAGTAACGCATCGACGTGGCGATGGAGTTGTTCGCCCAGTAGATCGTGGCGTGGGTGAGCAGGTCGTCCCTGGTGAAGACGGATTCGACGTCGCCGCCGTTGTCGCTCCAGGCGTTCCACCGCTCCAACAGCCAGGCGAGCAGTCCGGCGGGTGAGTCGCTCAGCCCGTGGGCGAGGGTGGCGCCGTCGAGCATGTGCACGGCGAGGTGGCTCGCCGAGCGGCGGTCCATCTCGACGATCCGGGCGCGGACATCGGCCGACTGATCGTCGGTGAGGGGCCGGTTGCGGGCGAAGTCCCAGGCCCGGGGGCCGTTGAAGAAGTCGAGCGGCAGCCCGGAGCCGATGTGGACGCCGTACAGCTCGTCGGCGTACTTGTGGCCGAGCTGGCTGGAGACGATCCCGCCGATGTCGCAGCCCCCGGCGGCGTACTTCCCGTACCCCAGGGTCCGGGTCATCAGGGTGTGCCAGAGGTCGGAGACCTTCCAGAAGTTGACGTCCGGAAAGCCGGTGAGCGGACCGGGGAAGCCGAAGCCGGGCAGGGAGGGCACGATGACCTCGAAGGCGTCCTCGGGGTCACCGCCGAACGCGGCCGGGTCGGCGAGCGGGCCGATCACCTTCGACCAGTGCCAGAACGTCCACGGCCAGCCGTGCGTGAGGATCAGCGGGATCGGCCGCGGGCCGCGGCCGGGCTTGCGCATGAAGTGCACCGGAACGCCGGCGACGTCCACCCGGTAGTGCTCGTGGACGTTGATGGCGGCCTCGGCCCTGCGCCAGTCGTAGCCGTCCCGCCAGTAGGCGACCAGCTCACGGAGATAGCTGTCGGGGACGCCGTAGGACCAGTCTTCGTTCCCCTCGTCCAGCGGCGGTCGGGTCGATGCGAGGCGGGCGCGCAGGTCGTCGAGGACCTCGTCGCAGACGTGGATCGGAACGGGCTTCAGGGGGAAGGCGGGCGGGGTGCTCATCGCGTGGTTCCTCACGGGGGTGTGCCGTCGAGCAGCGGGCCGGGACGGCCTCTCGCCAGGGCGCTCCGACCGCCCTGTCGGCAGCCGATCGAGGGGCGGCGGCGCAGCGAGCGCCGGACGAACCAGGGCGCTCCGGCGCGAAGGTGCGTCGCCAATCCAACCACGTCCATGCCGCTCCGCGAGGGGACGCGACGACGTCCGCGCGCCCGTATCCGCGGTGGGAAGGGTTCGGCTCGGGGCGGCCCTGCGGGGCCGCCCCGGGCCGGCGGGCCTATGCGGTGGCGGCGCTCTCCGCCGCACGGCGGTACGTGTTGATCAGGACGCCGGACGGTGTCGACCGTGTGGCGGCCAGGGCCAGGCGGCGCGGGGCCGTGCCCTCGGCGAAGAGCTGCTTGCCCCTTCCCAGAATGAGCGGGAAGACCAGCAGGCGGTACTCGTCGACGAGGTCGTGCCCGATCAGCGTCCGGAGCAGGTCCCCGCTGCCCAGTACCACGGTCTCCGCCTCCGTCGCGGCCTTGATCCCGCCGACCTCCGCCACCAGGTCGGCGCCGAGGAGAACGGAGTTGGCCCACCCGAGGTCCTCGAGGGTGCGGGAGGCGACGTACTTGGGCATCGCGTTCATCGCCGCCACGGCGGGATCGTCCATGTCGCCGTACGGCCAGGTTCCGGCGAAGATCTCGTACGTCCTGCGGCCGAGGAGCAGCGCGCCGGCTCCGGCCGTGGCCTCGCTCATGAACCGCTCCACGGCGTCGTCGACGTAGGGCAGCACCCAGCCGCCCCCGTCGAACCCGCCCTCCCGGTCCTCGTCCGCGGAGAGGACCGACTGCATGACGCCGTCCAGCGACACGAAGTTGACCACGACCAGTCGTCCCATGAGTTGCCCCCGTCGATTCGCCTGTATCCGTCGTTGTAGACCAGCCGTCGGACAGAAAGTCACCGGTGTTCAGGAGAGGAAGAAACGTCGACCGGCCGCCGGGCCGCCGCGGTCGCCGGACGGCGGCCATGCGCGCATGGCCGCCGTCGCCCCGTCAGACCCGCACGGGGTGTGGGCCGGAAGGGGTGAGAGCCGGCCCCGTCCTGCGCGTGCGCAGCCACACCACCGCCGCGATCACGGCGACGGTGACGCTCGGCACGAGCAGGACGGCCGAGCCAGTGCCCACCGACCGGTCCGTGACAGCACTGCCGATGTCGGAGTGCAGGGCCGTGACGATGATGAAGGTGAGCGTGTTGAGCAAGGCGTGGACGACGACCGCGATCTCGATGCCGCCGGTGCGCCAGGTGATGACGGCCAGGCTGACGGCGAGGGTGAAGTACCAGAGGTTGATCCACGGGTCGTCCGCGCCGTGGATGGTCGTGAACAGCAGGCTGGAGACGAGGACGCCGAGGACCAGCCCGGTGCGCGGTCCGCGGCTCCAGCTCCCGGCGACCCGGAAGACGAGGCCGCGCAGCCCGTACTCCTCTCCGGCCGACTGCAGGGGCGTCAGCAGGAGGGTGCCGACCAGCACGCCGACCAGGTCGGCGACCGGCCAGTAGGTCTGCTCGAAAGGCATCGAGACGTTCATGACGACCACGGCGATCAGCCAGACGGGGCCGATGAACAGCAGGGCCCGGCCGAACACGTCGAACCGGAAGCCCGAGACCACCGAGTGCAGCGAGGCGCCCCTCACCCCGTAGAGCCACCGCTGGAGGAGCATGCTCCACGGGATGAGCAGCGCGAGGGAGAGCATGCCCGCGGCGTGGTAGAGCGGCGTGTAGTCGGTGCCGCCAGCCGCCGGGTTGGTGTCGCCCATCCGCGTGTCCAGGAAGGTGGCGGCCTGGACGAAGGCGAAGCTGAAGACGAACAGCCCCGCCACCAGGAGCACGATCGCGAGGACGCCCCGACCGATGCGGCGCTTGTCCCCGGCGAGCACGCGGTGGTACTCCACGCCCGGCGGGACCGCCCGCGGACCGCGGCGCCCAGGAACCGGTGCGGAGTGGCCGGGCTCTCCGGACAGCGGGGGCTGCGGGGCCTGCCCCGCACCGCCGCCCCACGCCGTGCGGAACGGCCCGGCGGCTGGTCGTGACGGTGGGAGGGGGGTGGAGAAGTCATCGTTGCGGTACATGCCACGAACGTATTTCGGGGTGCGCCCGCAACCGAGTGCCACCGGTCACGGGATCCCTCTGCGATCCGCACGGCCCCGGGATGACAGATGTCATGCGCGGCCACGGTCCCCGGCGGAGCGGCCGGGGCCGCCGCCGTCGTGGGCACGGGGGTCCGGGACGCAACACCGGATCACGGAGTGCCGTGCGCGAGGCCGCGCGACCGTTGGCAGCCGCGAAGACGACAGTGGATGCGGTCTGGCGTCACCAGCGGGCGACAAGCCTCTCCTGCGTGCCCCGGTTGCGGTACAGCCAGGTGGCCCCCGACGCGACGGCCCCGGTCAGGTAGCCGAGGATGGGCTCCCGCTGTGTCGCGCTGTCCAGTTCGCCGAGCAGCTTCAGGGCGTCGGGCAGGGGGAAGAAGGCGGCGTGTTCGATGTCGTCGTCCTGCGGGGCGATGTCCCCCGACCACTCGTCGATCTCGAAGGCTGCGGCCACTGCGGAGGGGTGCTCCTCGGAGTCGATGTGCATGAGGAACGCGGTCCTCACCGGGTCGCCCACCAACAGCCCGGTCTCCTCCCGCAGCTCGCGGCGCAGGGCTTCGTGCATGAGCTCGCCGTCCTCGACCCCGCCGCCGGGCAGTGACCAGCGCATCTCGCCGCCGCTGCCGAGGCTCTCCCGCACGAGCAGGACCTCATGGCCCTGGCGGACGATGCCGATGACCAGCTGCACCCGGGGCCTGGGGGCCTTCCCTTCCTCTGCTGTCATGCCGCAGACCGTACACGGGGCCGTTCGCCGGCGGCCGGGGCCGCCGTGGAGACGGTGCGGCCCCCGCCGGATTCGTTCCCGGCGTCCAGCCACCGGTCCGGGCCCTCTAACGCCCCGGCCTGTGACGAGACCGTGCCATCCCTCGTACGCGGTGCGTTCCTTGCAGCAACCCGGTTACCGACTGTGGAGGTGGCTTCTGACCTGTGTGGTGATCAAGGCGATCAGGGCCTGGAACTGTTCGTCCGGGCTCGGCGTGGGGAGGGCGGCGGCTTCGCGGAGGGTGGGGATGTCGAGGTCGGTGTGTTCCTCCAGCCAGGGGGCGGGGATGAGTGGTCGGTTCGCGGTGGTGGCGCGGTCGGCGGGGTGGTCGACCATCAGGGCGAAGGAGAACACGAGCAGGGACAGGTGTCGGTGGACCTCGAGCGCGGCGGTGGTGTCGAGGCCGATGTCGCGCAGCAGTGTCAGGAACCGGTCGAGGTTGGTCAGCCGGTTGGGGTGGACCGAGGTCGGCGGGGTGTCCTCGTCGACGGCGACGAGCAGGGCGCGGGGCCAGCGCCGGTACAGCGCTCGCAGTGATCGGGCGTGGGCGGCTACCGAGTCCTCCCAGGTCCCGGGGTCGAGCGGGGGCGGGTTCCAGGCGTCGAGCATGAGGTCGACGGTGAGGTCGATGACCTGGCGGCGGTTCTCGACGTAGTTGTACAACGCCCGCACGGTCACCCCGAGTTCGGCGGCCAGGGCGTGCATCGTGATCGCGCGGAACCCCTGTGCGCCGGCCATCTCCAAGGCTTTGGTCGCGATGATTTCGCGGGTGAGCACGGGGCGGCCCTTGCGGGTCGTCGGTCGGCGGCGTTGCGAGCTGGGCATGGCCCCATCCTAGGGCCGCACACTTAAACTTCACACACATTGACTTTTAGGTCGTTGGTGCCGCACCCTGGCTCAGGTAACCCTTGACACGTCGAAAGCCGAGGATCGTATGGCCGCCGAGAAGTCCCGTCGTCTGCCGCCGTTGAGCGGGGTGCTGGTGCTGGTGATGGCCTCCACCGGGCTGGTGGTCGTCGACATCACGATCGTCGCGCTCGGGTTACCGCTGATCAGCGCCGACGTCGCCGATGGAGGTTCCGTGGAGTCGGTGGTGGTGACCTACACGGTCGCCATGGGCGCCCTCACGCAGGTGGTGGGAAGCCTCTCCGACCGGTGGGGGCGGCGGCCGTTGTTCCTGACCGGGATCGCGGTGTTCACCCTGGCCTCGCTGGCGGCGATGCTGGCGCCGAGCCTGGGGTTCTTGAACCTCGCCCGGGTCGTCCAGGGCGCCGGGGCTGCGGTGATCATGGTCAATGGCATCCCGTTGCTCTCGGACCGGTACTCGGGTGAAGAACGCAACCTCGCGATTGGCGCCTGGGGATCGTTCGCCACTGCGGCCGGGCTGCTCGCCCCGACCCTGGGCGGGCTGCTGATCGAGGCCTTCGGATGGCAGGCCGTCTTCGGGATCAATATCCCCCTGGGCATCGCGGCCTACATCGTCGCAGCGCGTGTGCTGCCACGCACCGCGCAGCCCGGCCCCGCTGCCCGTCCGGACTGGCTGGGCAGCGTGCTGCTGATGGTCGGTCTCGGCGCCGCCACCACGCTCATGCTCCGCCCAGAGGCAACCTGGGGCATACAGGACACGGCACTGCTGATCGTTGCGCTCACGTCGTTGGCGGGGTTCTCCGTCCTCCAGTTCCGCGTGCCCCAGCCGACACTGGAGTTGCGGCTGTTCACCCAGCCGGCGTTCTCCGGGGCGATGCTCGCGGTGTTCCTCTCCCGCGTTCTGAGCATCGGGGGTTCTGTCTACCTGGTGCTGTACTTCGCCGACGCGCTGCTGCTGGGCCCGACCCTCGCGGGCCTGTTGATGACGCCGATCTTCCTCGCGCAGATGATCACCGGAATGGTCGGCTCCAAGCTCCTCAGCCACTGGGCGCCCGGTCTGGTCATCGGCTTGGGCTACACCCTCAAAGGCGCCGGGCTCCTCGCGCTGGCGCTGCTGGTCGCCCCCGACACCCCGTGGTGGGTGCTCCTGGTCCCGCTGCTGGCCTGGGGCGCCGGAGGCGGCATCGCCGGAGCGCCGGTGATGGCCGTGGCGGTCAACGTCACCGCACCCGAACGCGTCGGCATGGTCGCCGGAAGCGTCTCCACCCTGGCCTCCGTCGGAGCCGGTATCGGTACCGCAGCGCTCGGCGCCGTCTACACCCTCTACGGCGGCGCCGACCGCGAAGCTGTCACCGACGGGGTTCAAGCCGTCCTGACCGTATCCGCCCTCCTGTCCGGCTTCGCCGTGGCGACGACGTTGATCCTGATCAGCCCCCGCCGGGTGCCCCGCCCGGCACGTCACGAGGAAGCCGCAGCCTGATGCGGGCAGCGACCATGAGGGCTTCTCAAAGGCCGAGCGCGACCGGAATGTTCCTCACCGTGTGCCACTGACGCTCCGCCCCGCACAACTCGGGGAACCGGTCGAGCAGGCCAGAAACCGAGGTCTTCCCAGGACGGAGAATGGAACAACCAGAGTTCCCTTCGGCACGTCTTTACGGTTTTACGGTTCCATGAAACGCATGCCATACCGGAGTGCGCTGTCCCTGATCGCTGTGCTGCTGGCGAGCGCCCCAGGATGCGGCGGGTCGGGTGAGCCGGAACCGACTCCCTCACCCACCCCGATCGTGCCGACGGCAGCTCCCACTTCACCGGAGCCCTCGAATTCCGTCGACTACTGCCTCGGCGGTGGGGCGTTCCGAACCCGGCCGCGCCTCCCTACGCGGGTCCCGGACCGCACCTCGTGCTGGTCGGCGTGGAATTGTTGCCCTCATCCGGCTCTGACCTGGGGAGTGGATCTTTCGACATCTACACGGTGCCTCACGAATGGCGGGCCTACGACGAGGAAACGCAGGAGGACGAACCGTTACCGGGCCAGTTGGTCGTGTGCTTGACCGGTGTTCATCAGCGGGAGTTCACACCGATGGGCACCGGCGAATGGGATTTCGGGGAGAGCCCGGTGTACCCGGCGACGCACTCGTTCAGGGTGTACGAGGCCAGGACCGGTGAGGCAGTAGCCACCTTCGTCATCGACAGCGACCTCGATGCGTACTCATCGTGCCCGAGCGCGTTGCGCATCCCGATCGACTCCGGCACCCCGGGCATGGCGCAAGGAGTCAAAAGCGAGACGTTCGCCGCCGAGCTGGAGCCCTACGTCATGGCGGATCTGGGCTGACCCCACCCGCTGGCTGTGCAACCGGCGGCCCCGCGAAGGCCGACTCCGGCGACGTCGACAGGCTCGTGGACCTCGCGCTCGGGGTCGGCTTCCCCAGTGGGCGGGCCCGCCCGGACGGGGCCGGGGCAGGGCGCCCTTGCGACCGGACACCCGCGCTCTGAACCCTTGTGCGGTCCGGTCATAGGCGGTTCGCAGCTAGATGAGTAATTCCAAGGGGTCAGTGGTCGTAGGCCGTCAACGAGCGTAGGACCGGCTGGCCGGTGCGGTCGTTGTGCCAGACCGCCGCGGTCAGCGCCAGGATGCGCTGGAGCACCCGGGCGATCACCCCGCCCGGGGTGCGGCCACCGTGCCGTTCCAGATCCAGCTGGCCCTTGAACGTCTGGTTGATCGACTCGATCACCTGCCGCAACGGGCGGAAGAACGCCGCTCCGGCCCGCGGGGGCTCGCCCTTGCGGGCCGGACGCAGCAGGCTCACCCCCGCCTGGTCCAGGGAGCGCTCGAAGTCGCGCCCGTAGTAGTTCTTGTCCGCGATCAGTATCTGACCGGGGCGCTGCTCCAGCAGGCCGGGATCGTCTTCGAACATGCCGGTCAAGGTGGTGCGCTCGTCGGCCCCGAGACGGCGAAGCGCCCACAGCCCGTACAGGGCCAGCAGAGGTTTGACGAGCACCCACTCGCCGGGACGGTAGTCGTCCGCGCGCACCAGCCTCGCGGCCAGGTCCGGGCGCCGGCGCCGCAGGTACGCGCGGGCCTTGAGCGCGTGGGCCGGCTGGGAGACGATCGCGATGCGTTCGGCGTCCTCGATCAGCGGGATCACGTTCTCGACGTTCTCCCAGGTCGTCGTACTCCGGTCCTCGAGGAGCACCGTGCCGTCGAACCCGAGCGACTTCGCGTGGTCGGCCATCAGCCGGGCCTCCGCGACGCCGCTGCCGACCGCGCCACCGCTGAGGACCAGGCGGGTGGCGTGCGCTTTATCGGCCGGGATCGAGCGGATCCCGGCGCGGACCCGCCACCGGTTGACGGCGTTCGCCCTCGGCTGGGGGTTGCGGTAACCGAGCACGACCACGGCGTCGGCGGCTCCGCCACCGCTCCCCACCAGGGTCCGGGACCAGCGCCAGTTCAGCCACTCGCTCCAGGCCAGGGTCAGGATCCCGACCACCGCCAGCCCCGTCCTTCGCCGCATACGGCCGACTCTAGGGCACCCTGGGTATCGGCCGGGGCAAACCGGTCGCCGAGCGGGTCGGGACAGCGGGGGACGCGCCGGAGCGCCGCTCCCGCCCCAAGGACATCGGCACGGCCCCTCCGGGGACGCGGGCTCCCCGCGGCCGAAGCAGCGGGAAGCCCTGGACGGTCGGACGGACTCAGACGCGGACCACGATCTTGCCCCGTGTGTGTCCGCGCTCGGCGTGGGCGTGCGCTTCCGCGAGCCGTTCGAGGGGGTAGGTCCGCTCGATGCGCGGTGTGTAGCGGCCCTGTCGGCCGAGTTCGCCCGCTTCGGCGAGGAGCGCGGAGTCGTTCTCCGCGTTGGCCAGGTGCGTGCCCAGGCGCTGCGCATTGGCGTGGTCGGCGACCGTCGACACGCGGGAGGGGTCGCCCACGATCGCGACGAGGTCGTCCAGGGAGCCGGAGGCCGCGGTGTCGAGCGCGATGTCGACGCCGCCCGGGGCCAGGGAGGCCAGGCGCTCCGCGAGGCCGGTGCCGTAGGTGGTGGGAACGGCCCCGAGGGAGGCGAGGAAGGCGTGGTTGCGCTCGCTGGCCGTCCCGATCGCGGTGGCGCCCCGGGCCACCGCGATCTCGACCGCGGCACTGCCCACGCCTCCGGCGGCGCCCTCGACGAGCAGGGTACGTCCCCGCAGGGGGCCGAGCACCTTCAGTCCGCCCATCGCGGTGACGGATGCCAGACCGGCGCCGGCGGCCTCCTCGTCCGTCCATGTGATGGGAGCGTGGGCCCAGGCCGAGAGCACGGCCAGCTCCGCCGTCGCGCCGGTGACGCCGCCCAGGCCGAAGACGCGGTCGCCGACGTCCACCCCCTGTACCCCGTCACCGATCCCGTCGACGACGCCGACTGCGTCACGCCCGGGAATCGCGGGCAGGTCCACGGGGAGCATCTCCCGGACCGCACCGGAGCGCACCTTCCAGTCGACGGGGTTGACGCCGGCCGCCGCGACGCGGATGCGGATCTCGCCGGGTCCGGGGTGCGGGTCCGGCGCCTGCTCGACCACGAGGGTCTCCACACCGCCGTACTCGTGATAACGGACTGCGCGCATGATGTTCTGCCTTTCCACGCGGCCGGAACCGGCCGTTCGTGAGATCGGTGAGGCGAATGCTCGGCGAGTGCCGACACCCACTACGCTAGAACCTGACGTTGACGTCAGGTGCAAATCGGGCATACCGCCCGCACGGAGGAGGACCGGTGCGTATCGGTGAGGTCGCCGACAAGGCGGGAGTGAGCGTCCGGGCGCTGCGCTACTACGAGGAACAGGATCTGCTCCCGGCCGACCGCAGCCCCGGCGGCCAGCGGCACTACCCCGCCACCGCCGTCGGCCGGGTCCGGCTGATCCAACAGCTGTACGCCGCGGGCCTCCCCAGCAGGGTGGTCCGCGATGTGCTGCCGTGCGTGGACTCGGGTGAGGCGCACCCGGCGCTCCTGGACCAGCTGGAGTCCGAACGCGCCCGCATCGACCAGCGGATCACCGACCTGCTCGACGTGCGCGACCGGCTCGACGACGTGATCGCCATCACGCGGGACCCCGATGCCGACTGCTCCCCCATGCAGTGAGGACGACCGCCGCAACGACTGCGGACGCCACCGGCGCACGAGGGCGTGCCACGGCTCGGAACCGCTGTTCCCCCGTGGGCGCCTGCGCTCCCCGGCCGGACGGCCCCCGCAATCGCGCCCGCGGTCGCCGTCGCGGGGCGCAGCGGCACTGCCCGGTGGTCCCCGGCGTGGATAGCATCACCTGGCCGGTGCAAGACGTCCGCAACGACGCCAGGCGTCCCGGCCCGGCAAGGAGGCCACATGAGCGAGGCGTACTCGCCGATCCCGGAGCTGAACCTGCTCAAGGAGTTCGAGCGCCGGATCGGTCCGGTCCACTACTCGGAGGGTTTCGAGCTGCGCGAGTACGGCGCGGACGCCGGCCTCCACACCTGGTCTGAGCATCCGGAGTTCCTGAGCCGGTTCATCCCCTTCGCGCAGGCCAACCACTCCGGCTCCGACTACGCGCTGTGGCGGTGCGACGATCGGACCGACCTCGCCACTCTGCCCGTCGTCCTGGTCGGCGATGAAGGGCACCTCTATGTGATCGCGCGAGACCTGAGGGAGCTGTTCCGGCTTCTGGCGATCGACAGTGAGCCCGTCGCCGACTTCGGGTTTCTCGCCCCGGAGGACGTCGAGGAGCACAGCGACGGCCACCATGAGTTCCTCACCTGGTTGAAGGAGAACTTCGGCCTTGAGCCGCCGGAGGACCTGGACGCGCTCTGGACCGGTCGGAAGAAGACCGACGACCGGTTCAGGGCATGGGCGAGCCGGTTCGTCGAGTTGGAGGACCGCTGACCGTAGGAGGCTATGACGTTGGTGTCGCGGTCGTGTGCAATGCCGGCAGCAGAACGCCGACATGCTCGCCGACGTGCTCGCTGGGCTGCTCTGCGAGGTCGATGAGTGCGCGGGCGTGGTCGGCGTAGGTGATCCGCGCACCGAGGTCGCCGGCCGCGGTCAGGGTGTAGCGGCGGTGAGGCGAGCCGGTACGGTCGAAGTCTCCCGCCGGGCTCACAGCGGTCCATGCCAGTTCCGATCGGGTGAAACTCTCGAGGGCAGCACGGTGGCCGAGGGAGAACGGGCGGTACTCCGCCGGGAAACCCTCCGCGTCGACCGGAGCGACCCCGAAGGCACCCGGAAGCAGTGACGCGATACCCACCCACACCAAGCGCTGAATGCCCGCTTCGAGAAGACCGGCCGCGAGGCTGTTCGCGGCGGCGGGATAGAACTCCCTCGGGTCGCCGTCGGAGGGTGCCACTGCGACGACTGCGGCATCGTGCCCGACCGCCGCCCCGGCTATCGCCTGCGGATCGGTGACGTCCGCATCAGCCCTTCGCAAGGCGGTCACATGGTGGCCCCGCGACGATGCCTCGGCCGCAGCAGTGGTCCCAGCCTGGCCGCCGGCTCCAAAGATCACGATGTTCAACATGTGCGAGATGCTAGATCGACATCCGGTTCCCGCTCGGGTACCTACGCTTGTTGTATGCACCCAACGACACCCCTCACGTTCGACGAGGAGCTCTGCCCGTCGTCGATGCTGCCGGTCCGGATGCAGAACAAGTGGGCACCATTCGTGCTACGGCTGCTCGACCACGGTGACCAATCGTTCAATGCTCTCCGACTGAAGCTCCCGCGCATCGGCCCCAAGGAACTCACTCGCGCACTCCGGTCACTGGAACGCGACGGATTCATCACCCCCAGTCCAACCGGCTACCGACTCACGCCCCTCGGGCGGAGCCTGCTCGCGCTGCTGCTCGACGTGTACGCCTGGACAACGGAGCACTGGGACGAAATCGTCGATGCCCGAGATCCAGACTCCGCCCAGAGCCCGAGTGGCCTGTAGCCGACCCGGTGTGAAGAACCTCTTGGTCTGCAACGACCAACTGTCCGCCGCAGTTCGTGAGCTCCATGGCTGTGCCGCTTGTCGCCGGTCGTGGCTTACCTGGGGGCGGACCAGGTACGCCGGCAAGCGGCAATGGGCTGATCAACCGACCGATCCGGACGATGCGGAGTCGGGGATCGGCTTCACCTCGGGCAACTGGCGGCGCATGGTGGAGCGCCGCCGCTTCGAGGCGATGGTGTTGCGCTACCTGGCCGAGGAGCTGCACACCGGCGACATCGCCGTCGTCGGCTCGAACGAGTACGCCGACTGGTCCGAGCACCCGCTGCCGTGGGAGGAGTGCGAGCAGAAGCTGGCCGCGTTCTGCGCCGGGGTCGGCCTGCCCGACACCGCGGCGGGGTTCGTCGACCACCTCGAGCACCGGCACCTGTGCGCCTCTACCGCGTTGGAGGCAGGGTACGCCGACAACACCGACCACTACGTCTCCGACACCTGCGCGGCCCTGTTCTCCCGGTTCGTCCCGTGCGGGGTGTGGGAGGCGGTCCAGGCGTCAGACCGGGCGCGGGCCACCGTCAGGTACGAGCGGGGCCGGGCGGGTCGGCGATGTGGTCACGGCGCCGGTGTTCCGGGATCGCGGGTGCCGCCCTGGGGTGAGACGGTCGCGGCGATACAGTCCAGGACGCGTTCCAGCCCCTGCCGGAACTGCTCGTCGCGGCTGAGCCGCGACCGGCGCGAGTCCGTCACGATCTTGGTGAAGATCGGGTGCTCACCACCGGACACGATCTGCTGGATGCGCGGAAAGCTCCGCGCCGCCCATTGCGCCTCGCTGAGCCCTCGGCGGCGGGCCTCCTCGGCCGAGCTGATCTCCTCGCGAACGGCTCCCTCGATGTAGCTGTTCAACAGGGCCATGAGGCCGAGGTTGTCGTCGATGCCCACATGGGCGTCCAAAACCCCCATCACCCGTTCGATCAGCAGCAGTTGGCAGGGCCCGTAGCCGGGCAGCGACCGGTGCACGGTGGCGATCCAGGGGTGGCGCAGCCACATCCCCCGCATGCCGTGGGCGTAGTGGGCCAGGTCCGCCCGCCAGTCGCCGGAGGGCAGGCCGGCGACGTCGACCTCGCCCTGGATCCGGTCGGCCACGAGCTCGATGAGGTCGTCGCGGCTCGGCACGTACCGGTAGAGCGACATCGCGCCGGCGCCGATCTCGGCGGCGATCCGCCGCATGGTCGCGGCCTCCAGCCCTTCGGCGTCGGCGATCCGGATCGCCGCCTCGGTGATCTGCGCGCGGCTGTAGGCCGGCCGGGGCCCACGGGCCGCGCGCTCGGGACGCATCCAGATGTTCACGTACTCGGCGTCGGTCACCGCCCCACCCCCTTGTTGCGTACATGGTACCCAGTCATCTACATTGAGCGCGACAACCGAGTACAACGTACCCAGTGGAGGCGTCATGGCCGATCCGATCGTGCTCGCCGAAGGACTGCACAAGTCCTTCGGCGACACCCGAGCACTACGCGGCCTGGACCTGAGCGTGGAAAGGGGAACGGTCTGCGGCGTCCTGGGCCCCAACGGCGCGGGGAAGACCACCGCGGTGCGCATCCTGGCCACCCTGTCCGTCCCCGACTCCGGCCACGCCCGCGTCGCCGGATACGACGTCGTCCGCCAGGCCGGCCGGGTCCGCGAGAAGATGGGGCTGGCCGGCCAGTACGCGGCCGTCGACGAGAAACTGACCGGCCGCGCCAACCTGCGCATGTTCGGACGCCTGTCCCACCTGCCCCGGCGTGAGGCGCACCGGCGGGCCGACGAACTCCTCGAACGCTTCGGCCTGGCCACGGCGGCCGACCGCCCGGTCACCGGCTACTCCGGCGGGATGCGCCGCCGCCTCGACCTGATCACCTGCCTCATCCAGCGCCCCGACGTGCTTTTCCTGGACGAGCCGACCACCGGGCTGGACCCGCGCAGCCGCGGCGAGATCTGGGACAGCATCCGGGAACTGGTGGCCCAGGGCACCACCGTGCTGCTCACCACGCAGTACCTGGACGAGGCCGACCACCTGGCCGACGACATCGCCGTCATCGACCACGGGCGGGTGATCGCCGCGGGCACCCCTGACGAACTCAAGGCCGCCATCGGCGACCGCCTCGACGTCGTCGTCGAGGACCCCGCCGCACAGCACCGGGCGGCGACCGTCCTGACCGCCCTCGCGGGCACCGGGCCCACGGCGACCTCGGGCGACCGCCTCACCGTCCCCCTGCCCGCGGTCGGCGTCCGGCTCGCCGACGTCGTGCGCGAACTCGACCGCGCCGGGGTCGCAGTCGTGGACGTGAGCCTGCGCCGCCCCACCCTGGACGAGGTCTTCCTGCGCCTCACCGACCGTGCGGAGGCCGCCCGATGACCGCCGCAACCCCCACCGTGGGCGAACGCCTCAGCCACACGCTCACCGACGGGCTGGTCCTGGTCGGCCGCGAGCTGGCCAGGCTGCGGCAAGAACCCGGGCAGATCGTTGCGGCACTGGCCTTCCCGGTCGTGATGGTGGTGCTGTTCGGCTACGTCTTCGGCAGTGCCATCCAGGTGCCGGACGGCGGCGACTACCGCGCCTACCTCATGCCCGGACTGTTCGCGATGATGGCCTTCACCGCCGTGCAGGGCGTCATGGGAAGGATGGCCGCCGACGCCTCCCGCGGAGTGATGGACCGCTTCCGGTCCATGCCGATGGCACGGCTGGCGGTACCGTTCGCGCAGACCGGCGCCGACTCGGTGATCGGCGCGGTGCTGCTGGCCGCCATGGTCGCCGCAGGCCTGCTGGTCGGATGGCAGCCGCACCAGGGCCCCGTCCCCACGATCCAGGCGTTCCTTCTGATCCTGGTGCTGCGCTACGCGCTGAGCTGGGTGGGCGTCTACCTGGGCCTCGTGGTCAAGGACGAACAGAGCGCCGCCCAGTGGGTGCCGCTGTTCCTGCCGGTCACGATGCTCTCCAACGCGTTCGTCCCCACCGACGGCATGCCCGGCTGGTTGAGGTTCCTCGCCGACTGGAACCCGATCAGCGCACTCACCGCCGCCTCCCGCGAGCTGTTCGGCAACCCGGGGGCCCCGAGCGCGGACGCGGCGTGGCCGCTCACGCACCCGGTGGCCGCCGTCCTTCTCTGGTCCGCCGCGCTGCTGGCCGTGTTCGTCCCCCTGTCGCTGCGCGCCTTCACCCGCGCCGGGCGCTGACCGAGCAGTGCCCGCCCCCGCTGCTCACCCTTGGAAAGGCAACGAAATGACACCCACCACGCACGAGAAGGTGCAGCAGGTCCTGGACCGGGCCGTGGCCGAGGACGGCGTTCCCGGCATCGTCGCCGAAGTCCACGACTCGCGGGGACCGTGGTTCGCCACCGCGGGAGTGGCCGATCTGACCACCGGCCGAACCCGGCGAGCCGGAGAACACCTGCACATCGGCAGCTCCGGGAAGGCCTTCACCGCCGCCGTGATCCTCACCCTGGCGGCCGAAGGCACGTTGGGCCTGGACGATCCGGTGGACACCTGGCTGCCCGGTGTGATGGCGGCGGGCGGCTACGACGGCGGCACGATCACCGTCCGGCACCTGCTCAACCACACCAGCGGCCTGTTCCTCACCGGCCTGGCACCCGAACTCCAGCACAGCCTCGCCACCGATCCATCCCGTGTCTGGACCACCTCGGAGCTGCTGGACCTCGCCGTCTCCCAGCCGCCGACCGGAGAGCCCGGCGAGGGCTTCCTCTACGCCAACGGCGGCTACTACCTGGCCGGAGCGATCATCGAGAAGGCTACCGGCAACAGCTACGCCGCCGAGGTCGAACGCACGGTCCTCCGGCCGCTCGACCTGGCCGACACCTACGTGCGGCCCGCCACCGACACCGGGTACCCGAACCCGCACCCGCGGGCCTACATCGCCGATGTCCTCGACAACGGCGCCGACCCGGCCTCACTCACCCCGGAGGACTACGCACGGATGGTCCAGGACTCCGCTCGGCCCCCCGTCGACGGCACCGGGCTCAACACCTCGTGGGGGTGGGCGGCCGGCGGCATCGTATCCACCACCGGCGACCTGGGCCGCTTCCTGCGGGCCATCGCCACCGGCGCCCTGCTGCCCGAGGCACAGCACCGCGCGATGTGGACCACGGTCTCCCCCGATGACGCCGTCTGGCTGCCGCACGCCCGCTACGGCCTCGGCGTGATCGAGTTCGACCCCGCGGCGACCGACGGCCTGACCCTGCGGGGTGTGAGCGGCACCCTGCCCGGGTCCTTCACGTTCGCGCTGAGCACCGCGGACGGTCGGCGCAGCGTCGTCGTCCACAGCAACATCGAGCCGCGAAGCCTGGACCTCCCCGCCCGGATCGTCGAAGCGGTCTACGGCGTCGTCCTCGACTGACCGCAGGCGCCGGGGCGGCCGCCGGACAGCTCCGGCACGTGCTAGTACAGCGTCGATCTGCTGACCCCGAGCAGGCGGGCGATGGAGGCCACCCGGCGAAGCGCCGGTTCGCGTCGGGACCGGGGGCCGAACACCGGCGGGAGCTGCGCCCAGGTGCAGCCGCTGGTCGCGACGAAGACGGTCGCGGCCAGCACCTGGCGGTCGCCGTGTCTGCGCCGCCCGCCGCCCTGGGGTCGGGTGGGCGCCTCGGGCACCACCGGTTGGAACAGTTCCCACAGCTCGTCCGGCACCAGCCGTTCAACCGTCGACACGCGGCCTGGTTACCGAGAATCCACATGAGATGAGCTCTTACTCGGCGCCGGGGTTCAACCCGCGCGAGCCGGTCCGCTGTCCGGGACATCAGGACCTCGAACGACTCCTGCCGACGGGCAGGCTCCACGCTGTGCCCTGCGGCCACCGCGCGATCTTCGGTCTTCCTACACCGATGATCAGCGGTGGCCGTGCATATCTCTCCGCTACCCCACACCAATAAGATCACATTCTACGGCTGGCGTGCGGGAGTTTTCGTGGATGTCGTCACGTATCTCCCCGCTCCCAAGGATCACCCGCACGCACCAGAGCCCGCCTCGACTTCCACACCCCTCTCACGTAGGAGCCGGGACAGAAGAGCCACCTCCACTCGGGTTCCCTCATATCCGGAGCTCATTGCGTCCCGACTGAATTCCTGGGCCTCGGCGATAGGCACGCCGAAAACTTCTCTGAAAACCTTGAGCAGCACACCCTTCTTCTGGACCTCCCCCACGACCTTCAAGCGCTCCACGCCGTGCCGGTCGATCAAAAGGTCGCGCACATGAGCCGGGGCGGGGCCCCACACCCACTGGTGAGAGACCAGACAGCCGGGGCACTCCCACTCGACCTCCCAACGGAGCCTGCCACTCTTGACCAGTTGAACGACCCAGCCCTTCCGGACACCACCGCACTCCTCGCACGCATCACTCAGGCACACAGCCTGTTCGACCATCACTACTCCCATGGACGCAAGGGCGATCACCGCGTTCCAGCTCTCCGACCCCGACCTGAGACGAGTTCACCCGTCCAAAAAGGAGGACCACGAAGAACCCCCGATTTCCACCAGGAGGCGGCGGGCCCTCTCCCTTACCACTTCCCACTGCCTCGCAGAAACCATGGACTCAGGGCTCCACAGTTCCGGATCGACGTCGATCAGTCCCGTGAAGAGATCAAGGATTTCCTGGATCCCTTCATCGAGGAAGTCGGGGAACTCTTCCTCCTCGTCATACGTGACACGTCTTTTCACAGCGATGTAGAAGTCTGCCAACTGCAGGACGATCTCGTCCTCAGCACAGCCCGTGTGTATGATCCAGTCCAGTTGGCGTTCCCCGCTCCAGGACGCCACCTGGATCGAGAGCATGAAGCTTTCCATGTTCGGTGTTTTCTCGATCACCGGAACTCCGGGAGAAGGTCGGTCCAGTCCGGTCCACTGTCCACGCAGCCCACCTTCCAGGAGGAATATTTCCATGACGCGCGCTTCCGGGGCCCTGAGGGGCCCTCGGCGACCCCTGAAGGAGGCCCTCCATTACCATGCACCGCGAAGGGGCACGCATGGCCTGGGGGATATGGTTCCACGGGCATGCCTCCGTTGAATACGGGTTTTCCACTGCCCTCCGAGCATGGATGGGGACGAATCCCGCTCGTTCCCTCGGACAGAAGACGGCAGACCGTCGCGAGGACGAGGAGAGTGCTCTGATGCACGAACGTTCATGGTCAGCGGTTCCGATCGTCGCCGAACCGCCGACCGACAGCGGAACGGGCGATGGACGGAGGTTCTTCGAGGTCCCCGAGTCCGGTTGGCATGCCCTGTTCGCCTGGGCCGTCGGCCCCGAGCACATGGTCCGGTGCCTGGACACCCGTCCCCCCGAACCGGTCCGCGTGGTCTGCGAGAGCAGAGGCAAGCGTACGGTCAGAGTCGAGGAGCGGACGCGAGGCGACCGGTCGGCGGTTGACTCAATGATTCACGACTACCTCACCGACGCGCGGGTGCCCTCCCAACCCTGCGGTTTTCGATGGTTCATCGAACTGCCGGACGGCATCGACGATGCCGACCAGTTCTTCGCCCGTTTCGGACCGGCCCTGATGAACCTCCCAGCAGAACCTTGCCCGCGGCGGGAGCGTGAGGCCATGATCGCGGTCGCCGAGACCCTGTACACAACCGCTCCTCAGGAGTAAGGGCTCATCTCGACATCCATCAGCATGATCGACGAGCTTACTGCCGTACATGAGGATGCAGGAAATTTCGAGCACATCCGAAATCAGCAGGCGCCCAATATTGTCTTCCTCGAATTCCAACAGGCCCTCGCCGACCATGCCGACACGCGACGACACCATCGCCCCACCAGGAGGAATCAGATGCCGAAACTGGATCGAGAAAGCGCCCTGACCAAGGCCGAGAAGTTCCTTAAAACTGAATCAAGGGAATGGAAACACCATGACGTGGAAGTCATACGGGAGAGAGCATTCCAGCATGGAAGATATCTGATTGCACCTTATAATACTGTTTCATTCCTGAAGACGGGAAAGATGGAGGACAGCCTTGTGGGAAACATCCCCATTCAGGTCGATCTGACCACTGGAACGTGCGAGTTCATCGACATCATGAAGGTCTTGGACTACAGGGACATGGGCTACCCAGTGTGATGCACGTCCGACGACCGCAGATCCACGTTCCGACGAGTACGCCATAAAACCCCTGGGCATCCCGGATTCGCCACCTCATGTCCGAGATTCGTCGCCCCGATGGAACCGGGGAGGATCCAGGGGCCGGTTTCCGGTGCCGCGGGTTCCGCGCGCAACGGTGTGGCTTTCGGGTTTCGGTTTCCCGTCCGCCCAGCCACCCCTCAACCGTCACATCACTCAGTCCGCTCGCGAGGTGCTGTCGGGTTCCGACCCGGAAGGCGGTAGGACTTTCCTCCGTGGAACGTGGCCGATCCCGCCACGCGGAGCCTCGCCGCGGACACGACTCAAGGACATCCCGGACCAGGCGCGGAGCCACCTCCCGAGGCTCGCGGGATGAGCCCTCAGGGGATCTCCGATTTCGACGAATTCCCGTTCACGCCGTTGCCGGAGAAGGACCCCTCCGTTTTCCCGGCCGAGAAGACAGCAGTCTTTTCCCGCCCGGCTTCGGACAGCTCGGTGAATTTCTCGCCCAGCGGCCGTATCACGTTCTTCTCCACCTGGTAGTAGTCGGTGAGAACCGACAGGGGGACACGGCGCAGGTACCAGGTGCCGGTCAGGTTGCAGTCGATCCTCGGTTCGGGATGGAAACCACCGGTGAGCCAGCCCCCGCGCTCGGCCTCGAACGTGGTTTCCAGGCGAAAGTGGTTGAAGAGGCTCTGAGCGGTGGTGAGAACCGGCTCATCGGGATTCTGAGGCCGCGGGTCCGTCACCCCGAACCAGCATTCCGGGTGCGGGGAGTTCTGCACGTAGGCGTCGCCGAAGCCGAGCCAGGGCCAGACGAAGGCGACGAGGCCGGCGTCGGCGATACGGCAGTCGTCGGCGGTCCTGCCCTCGGGGATGCGCTCGGCGTCGATGTAGAAACGGCCCAGCCAGCTGGGAAGCCACAGGTAGTAGGGGTAGGCGCTGTCGTCCGACAGGAGGTAGCTGTTGGCGTTGGAGAACAGCGCCTTTCCCGCCACGGGGGTGAGCCGGGTCCCGTATTCGGGGAGGGAGAACCGGACACTGAGGACCTCGAAGAATGATCTGATGTCGCGGAAGTACTCGGAGAACTGGTCGTAAGCGTTCGAGGTCTCCTGAAGTACCTGCGGACGGAAGATCATGCAGCTCCCCGGTTTCAAGGAAATATGAACAGAATATTATGCCCTCAGTATGCGTGCGGTGCCTTCGGCTGGCAAGAGTACTGTGGGGCGGAAGCGCAGGTGATGGTTCTGTGGTTTCAGGGGAAGAAGATTCCGATGTGGAATATCTGGATGTAGCGGTCGTCGGCGCCGGCCTCGCCGGATGCCACGTCGCGAACAGGTTGGCCGAGGCGAGGAGAGGGAGCAGAATCGGCCTTTTCGAGAACGACCACAGGATCGGCGGAAGAATGCACTCCGTCCGTCTTCCCGGCCCGTCCGGGGCCTGGGCCGACCTGGGCGCCATGCGGCTGCACACGGGCCTGCGCCGGGTCCTGGCGCTCGTCGAGGACCTGGGGTTGGGCGCGGACCTGGTGCCGTTCGAGTTCGGACGGCCGGAGAACCTGTTCCACCTGAGGGGGAGCAGAACGCGGCAGGGGGACCTGGCCGGTGCCGCCCTCCCCTACCGGCTGCGCCCGGCCGAACGCGGGCTGGCGCCGGGGGCCCTGGCCGACAGGGTGGCGCAGACCCTGGTGCCGGGGTTCACCGAGAGCCGCCGCACCCACCACGAGGCACGCGCCCGAGGGGACCGGTCGGTCGCCGACCACGCGCTGGCGGACTTCAGGTCGCGGTGCCGCACGGGGCGGCTGCACGGCCGCCCCCTGGAGGAGGCGACCTGGCCCGAGGCCCTGCGGGCGGTCCTGAGCGGCGACGCCGTGGCCTTCGTGCACGACGCGGGCGGCTACGACGTGTCCGTAGGGGGCGAGGGCGCGACCGCGCAGCTCGACCTGCTCTACCGGACCCCGCCCGACACCGAGTACGTCTGTCTGCGGCGGGGCATGGAGAGCCTGCCGCGGGCCCTGCACGAACGCTTCACGCAGGCCGGCGGCGCCACCCGCCTCGGCCACCGGCTGGTGCGGGTCGAGCGCGGGGACGCTCCCGGCGAGGGCTCCGGGCGGCGACACTACCGGCTCCTCTTCCGGCGGTCGGACACGCGGGGGCGTCTCCTGCCCGGCCATGTCCGCGTGTGCGCCGACGCCGTCGTGCTGGCCCTGCCTCCCGGGCCGCTGGGCGCTCTCGACCTCACCGGCCTGCCCATGGGCACGCACCTGTCCGCCGACCTGGCAGCGGTCGAGGCCGTCCCCGCCCTCAAGCTCCTCCACCTCTACCGGCGCCCGTGGTGGCGGGATCTGGGCCTGACCCGGGGAAGGAGCACCACCGACGCCCCCCTGCGCCAGCTCTGGTACGGAAGCACCTGCCAACCCTCCGAGGGCGATCCGCACCCGTCGCCCGCCCCGATGCTCGCCGCCTACCCCAGCGGCCCCTCGGTCGGGCAGTGGCTCCGCGTCGGTGCCGGCGGGGGCACGGCGGGGGACCACGCCTTCCCCTCCGCGGGCGACGCTCCGGCGCCCGGCGCCGCCGTGGTCGCCCGCGCCCACGCCCTGCTCCGACACGTCCACGGCCTGCCCTCCCTCGAACCGCCCCTCGCCGCCTGCTGGCGGGACTGGAGCAGCGGCGCGTGGCACACGAGGCGCCCCGGCCACGACCCGCACGCCCTGGCACGGCGCATGGGGCAGCCGGCCGCACGCGAGCGTGTGCACGTGGTCGGCGACTGCTGGACCCACGACCCGGGATCCGTCGAGGGAACCCTCGACAGCGCGGAGGCCGTCCTTCGAGAACACTTCGCCCTGCCCGTCCCGGAGTGGTACCGCGACGCGGGCGCCCGCTGAACGCACCCTGACAGGAAGCACACGACCGGAGGAGCCGCCGTGGAGAACACCGATCCAGCCCCGCCCGGACGCGCCGCGTTCGCCGACCGCGCCCTGACCGCGTACCTGGAGACGCTCCCCCGGCCGCGTGCGCGGCTCGGCGGAGGGGCCGGCGACTGGCGGGTCGAGGAGGTCGGCGACGGCAACGTCAACTTCGTGTACCGGGTCCTGGGCCCCTCCGGCTCGGTGTGCGTCAAACAGGCCCCGCCCTACGTGCGCGTGGCGGGCGAGTCCTGGCCGCTGACCCCCGAACGCGTCGTCCACGAGTACCGCGCCCTGGAGGAGCACGGGCGGGCGGCCCCCGGGGCGCTGCCCGCCCCCCTGCACCTGGACCGCGACCGCCACCTTCTCGTCATGGAGTACGTGGAGGACCACACCGTCCTGCGCCACCACCTCGGCCGAGGGGCCCTCCACCCGGGGCTGGGCGAGCAGGTCGGCGACTACCTGGCCCGCACGCTCTTCGCCACCTCGGACCTGGCCCTGCCCGCCGCGGACAAACGCGCCCTGGTCGCGGAGTTCGAACTCAACACCGAGATGTGCCGGATCATGGAGGACATGGTCTTCACGGAGATCTACCGCGACTTCCACCGCAACAGCTGGACCTCTCCCGAGCTGGACCCGGAGGTGGCCGCCGTCCGGGCCGACGCCTGCGTCCTGATCGCCGCCGCCCGCCTCAAGGACCGCTACCTCACCAGCAGACAGGCGCTGCTGCACGGTGACCTGCACACCGGCTCGGTCATGGTGGGCGCGACCGGGAGCAGGGTCTTCGACCACGAGTTCGCGTGCTTCGGCCCCATGGGCTTCGACGTGGGCGGGTTCCTGGCGCACCTGCTCATCGCCTACTTCGCCGCGGACGGCCGCCGCGGAACGCCCTCTCCCCACGAGGACGAGCAGCAGGCCTGGCTGTTGGACCAGGTGGAGCAGACCTGGAACGTCTTCCGGGAGCGCTTCCTGGCCCTGTGGCGCTCGTCCGGCCACGGCGACTCCTACCCCGCCGCGCTCTTCGCCGACGCCCGCGGGGCCGCCGCCCTGGAGGCCGAACGCGGCGCCTATCTGGACCGGGTCCTCTGCGACTCCGTCGGTTTCTGCGGAGCCGAGCTCATGAGGCGCCTGATCGGCTTCGCCCGTCCCGCCGACCTGACCGGCATCACCGACCCCGGGGCGAGGGCGGCCTGTGAACGCGCGGCCCTGCGGCTGGCGCGGAGCCTGCTCGTGGACGCCTCGGACCACAGGAGCGTGCGCGACGTCACGGACGCGGCCCGGCGCGCCCGCACGGGGTGAGGAAGGCACTGCACGGCGCCGTCGCCGGGCGGGTCCGGGGCCGCGCACCGGCCCCTGCCCGGGCTCCCGCGACGTGCCCCCGGGCGACGTGCCCCCGGGGAAACGGCGTCGGACCGGCGGCTCCGGGCGCCGTGCCGTGGCGGACAGGGGCGGTGTGCGCGGGGCCCTCCGTTCCGAGGGGTCCCGGTGCGCGGATACACGGGTCCTCGCACGGAGAAACATTCGCCGGCAGGGCGAAAGAGCGGTTCGGCGCGCCGAACCGCCGTTCCGCCGCCCGTCGGCCGACGGAAACCACCGCGGGCAGAACCGGCGCGAAAGGGCTTCCGTGAAAAATGACGGCTCCCGCTGCCTCCACTCCCACCGAAGGACAACGCCGGCCTTCGTCGCGAGTGGAAACAGAAAGGAGACACCACTCCTTTCCCGAGGGCGGATATGCTCCCGCGGCCGCACAGGGAATCCCACGGGCCACAGCACACTCCCACGAGTGTGCACGACCGCGCCGAGGACCACTATCACCCACAGGACAGAAGTATCTGTCCACCCCCTCGCCCGGGCGCCCCCACAAAGGAACGATAAAGTCCCACACCGACACCAATTCGGGTAAATCAACGAATAAGGGACTGCTATTGACTGGGGCGATTGAGGGAACTAATGTTCCGCGGGGGGCTTCTCGCCGACGACCGAGAACGAGCAGTGAACAGACCGAACGGCCCTGGAGTGCCGGCAGACCCCATTCCCGCCAACGTACCGAGCGCCCCGGAAACCGGTCCCCCAGCCGGAAGAATTCGCTCCGGATTCACTACTCCCTTTCACGTCGAACGAGAACCAGTCGGAATCACGCGGTAATCCGAGGCCCCTCACCCGACCTTGGCCTCCGGCCAGCCACGCCAGCACGGGACACCGAGCCAGTGAAGCATTTCGTCCAGCTCAGTCAGATCCCACGAGACCCCGACTACGACTACTGCGTCATCGGCGGAGGACCTGCGGGCCTCATCGCCGCGCACGAGCTCTCCAGGCGCGGCGAGACGCTGCTCCTGGAAGCCGGAGCGGCCTCGCCCGAGAGCTCCTACGGCGAACTGCGCGCCGCGACGACCGACAGCGTGCTCGTGAGCGACCACGGCGTCCATCCGGCCAACCCGTGGACCCTGCGCGGTCCCGGCGGCGGCATGGAGCGGTACGCGGGGATCCTGGTCCGCTACCGCGCGCAGGACTTCGACAGGTCCGCGGCGTTCGCCCACGCCTCGGCCGACCCGCGCTGGCCCATCGGATACGAGGACCTGCGCCCGTACTACGACGAGGTCGAGCGGCGCTTCGGGATCGCGCGCACCGCCGGCCTCGACCCCACCGAGCCGCCCTCGTGCGCGCCCCTGCTGCCACCGCACCCGCCCAGCGCACGGGCCGATCTCATCAACGAGGCGTTCGACGAACTCGGGATCGGACACTTCCCCACACCTCTCGGGGTCAACTCCCGGCCTTTCGCCCGACGCCCCGCCTGCACCCGGTGCGGTCCCTGCAACGAGACGCTCTGCCCGACCGGCGCGAAGGCCTCGGTGCTCCCGCTCGTGCTGGGATCCGGCTCCGAGCACCGGCTGCGCCTCGCCCACGCGGTCACCGCCGAAGCCCTCCGGGTCGGCCCGAGCGGCCGGGTCAGCGCGGTCGAGTGCCTGGACACGGTCAGGGGCCGGCACGCGACCATCAGAGCCCGGCACTTCGTCATCGCGGCCGGCGCGCTCAACAGCTGCGCCCTGCTCCTGCGCTCCACCAGCCGCCTCCACCCGCACGGACTGGCCAACGGGAACGACCAGGTGGGACGGGGCATCCAGTTCAAGCTCACCGGGTACGCCGACGTGCGGGCCCCCGCCTCGGCTCAGCTGCGGGAGAGCCCCACCCTGTTCAGCACCACCGCGACCACGGACTTCTACCACCGGCTGCCCGGGGGCGGATGCGGCGGCTTCCTCTACGAGGCGTCGACCTCCGACCGGCCCGACACGATCCGTCTGCACTTCGTCGTGTCGGAGACGCCGATGTCCGAGAACTCCGTGGCGCCGGCCCCCTCCTCCGCCGACGGTCCCAACGTCGTGATCCGGCACAGGACCCACCGGTCCGACCTGCGACGGCTGCGCTCCCTCCGCTCGATCGCGGTCGACACCCTCGCACGCATCGGACGCGGCGTCCGCGCCCAGGAGGAGTTCAACGCCACGGGCATGGCGCACCTGGCGGGCGGCTGCCGCGCGGGCACGGACCCCAGGACCTCGGTGGTCGGCCCCGAGGGACGGCTCCACCAGTGCGACAACGTCTATGTCGCCGACTCCGCCTACTTCCCGTACGCGGCCGCCGCCAACCCGACGATGACCGTGATCGCCAACGCGCTGCGCATCAGCAGGCAGCTCGCACAGCACTCCTAGGAGGACCCCTTGGACGGAATACAGCAAGCGCTCGACACCACCTGCACCCGGACGCGGGACATGGACCGCAAGAACCCGCTGCTGCTGGAACGGGGCCAAGGCGCGACGTTCACCGACGCCGAGGGCAGGTCCTACGTCGACTTCACCTCGTGCACCGGCGCCGCTCCCCTCGGCATGGGGCACCCCAGGATCGTGGAAGCCGTCACCCGGCACCTCGCCGACGGCGGCGGCATCCTCCCCGGGACCATGAGCAGGATCCGCGTCGACCTCGCGCTACGGCTGCTGGACCTGTTCCCGCACAGCGAGAGGGTCGCCTTCATGCGGACCGGCTCCTGCGCGACCTCGGCAGCGGTGCGCCTGGCACGGGCGGCGACCGGCAAGAACACCGTCCTCACCAGCGGGTACCACGGATGGCACGACTGGCAGCTGCAGTACCAGGGCGACGCCCGGCAGCACGCGTACGACCCCAGGGTGCACCACTTCGGCTACGACGCCGACCTGCTGCTCGCGCTCTGCCGCGAGCACGCCGACGACCTCGCGGCCGTCGTCGTCTCCCCCGAGCACGACGTCATGCCGACGGAGCACCTGGAGGAGCTGATCGCGATCACGCACGGGTTCGGCGGCGTCGCCGTCCTGGACGAGGTGATGACGGGGTTCCGCGTCGGCCCGGGCGGGCTGACGGCGCGCCTGGACCCCAGGCCCGACATCACCGTGCTCAGCAAGGGGCTCGCGAACGGCACCGCCCTCTCGGCCGTGCTGCTCGGCCCCCGGGTCGCCGGCGCCCACGAGGCCACCGACCTCGGGAACACCTACCTGCGCGAGACGACGCCGTTCGTCGTGGCGCTGGAGAGCATCGACCTCCTGGCCGAGGAGACGGCACGGGTGCACCGGACCACCGCGTCCCTGGGGGCCGGGCTCAACGAGGTGTTCTCCGCCGCCGGCTACCCGGCGTGCGCGGCGTGGGACGACGGGATCCTCCACCTGGTCTTCGCCACCGGCGACCTCGCCGGCGGCTTCTACCGGACGATGCTCGACGCCGGACTCTTCCTGGGCAGCGGGGGGACCATCCTGCCGGGGGCCGGGGTGACCGACGACCATGTGGCCCTCGCCGTCCGCACGGCCCGCACGCTCGCGGAGGGGGCGGCCGCGACCGGCCCCGCGAACCCCTTCGAGACCCCCGACGACGCACCCTGGGAGCCGTTCGCCGACTTCTGCGCCGACGCCTTCCGCGCCACCCCCTCGGTGGCGGACCTGTGGTGGACGGCCAAGGTCGCCGCTCAGGTGAAACCCGCCCGTGAGAAGGGAGCGCTCCGATGAACCCCGTCCTGCTCGGCGGGGAGAACCGCTCCGGCACCACGCTGCTCAGCATCGTCCTCAACTCCCACCCCGACCTGTGCGTGGGGCCCGAACTCGACTTCGTCGAACCCCCCAACCTCGGCACGCACGTCCTGGAGGCGATCGAGCTGGTCCGGTCGCGCGACCCGCGGGCGGTGGGCCCCGGCACCTCCAGCGGGGACCCGTACTGGTACGACGCGGCCCATTTCGTCAAGCAGTGCGAACGGTTCGGCATCGGCTACGCCGAGCTGGCCGGGGCGATCCGCGCCCGGCTCGACAGGGACGGGGGCAACCTCGTCACGCTCCCGCAGCGGTGCGAGCTGATCAGGGTCCTCAGCGAGGCCCGCGCACGCGCGCAGGGCGCGCGGACGTGGGGCATCAAGCTGCAGCGCAAGATCAGGGACGTGGACGAGTTCGCCAGGATCTGGCCGCGGGCGCGTTTCATCCACATCGTCCGCGACGGCAGGGACGTCATCACCTCCCACCTCCACACGGTGCCCGACTGGGGCCACAAGGACGTCGAGACCGCGGCCCGGGACTGGGTGGAGATCATCTCCTTCGCACGCCACCGGGCCCCGTCCGGCCGCTACCTCGAGGTGCGCTACGAGGACCTCGTCGCCTCCCCCGAGGCGGTCACCCGCCGGATGTGCGACTTCCTGGGCATCGCGTGGTCGGCGCGCATGGTCCGCCACCACGAGCTGGAGCACCCCCTCCACCGGAACCCGTGGTCCCACCCCGCCGCCGAGAAGACCAAGGCGCGGCTCACACAGAACTCCGTAGGCCGCTTCCGCCGCGAGCTCGGACACACGAGGACGGCACAGTACGAGAGCGTCGCGGGGGACCTGCTGGCCGACTGCGGATACGAGCGGAGCACAGGTGCCCCCTCCCGATGACGCCGCCCTGTTCGCGGGGCTGTTCGCGCTGATCCTGTTCAGCGCGGCCGTCCAGTCCCTGTCCGGGTTCGGCTTCGCGCTGCTCAGCGCCCCGCTGCTCGCGGCGGCGCTGGGCGGCCCCCAAGCCGTCTCGACCATCATGATCACCGGTACCGCCTGCGACATCGCCATCCTGGCGATGCGGCGGGGCGTGCCGCGGCCGGAGGTGCGCGAGACGTGCGCCCTCGCGCTGTGGTCGGCCCCGGGAATGCTCCTCGGGGCCTGGCTGCTCACGGCGCTGCCCGCGCTCGGGCTCCAGGTGTTCGTCGCGTGCGTGGTCATCGCGGCGGTGGTCCTCAGGGTCCTCTCGCGCGAGAACGGCGCCGTCCTGAACCCGGTCTGGGCGGCCCCTGCGGGCCTCCTGTCCGGGGCGCTCAGCACCTCGACGTCCCTCGGAGGGCCGCCCAGCGTCTACTACCTCGTCCACCGGGGCCTGACCCCGCACACCATGCGCGACACCCTCGTCACCCTCTCCCTGGTGCGCCTGCCCCTCAGCGTCGCGGCGCTCCTGTTCACGGGCGCCTGGGAGGTCTACCCCCTGTGGCTGCCGCTCGTCGGCGCCGCGCTCCTGGGGCAGGCCGTGGGCACCCGGGCCTTCCACCGCTTCGGCCACACCCGCTACGAACACATCGTCCTCGGCCTGCTCACCACGTCGGCCGTCGTGTCCGTGGGCGCCCTCGGCCTCACGTGAGGCCGAGGGGCACTGCCGGCGTCACCGGACGTCATGCCCGTAAAACTTACGGATGACTTCGCCCTGCTCCAGGATGGTCCGGAGGGAGAGAACCGGGGAGCGGATACTTTGTGGCACCAGGAGTCGCCGGCCGGGAACATCCGGCCTCGACATCGGTACACAAGGAGGCGCTCATGTCGGATGCCGAGCGCGTGGTCGTCCTGGGCGGCCACGGCAAGGTCGCCCTGCTCACCGCACCCAAGCTCACGAGCGCGGGCTGTTCCGTCGACTCGGTCATCCGGGACCCCGCCCAGAGCGCCGATGTCGAAGCCGCGGGAGGCAACCCCGTCGTGCTCGACATCGAGCGGGCGGACGTCGAGGCGCTCGCGGAGGCCTTCGACGGCGCGCGGGCTGTGGTGTTCGCCGCCGGCGCGGGCGGGGGCGACCCCGCACGCACCGCCAGGGTCGACTACGAGGCGGCCGTCCGCGCGATGAGGGCCGCCGAGAAGGCGGGCGTCAGGCGCTTCGTCATCGTGTCCTACGCGGGAGCCGGGGTCGATGTGGACAGGATCGACCCGGACAACCCCTTCTACGCCTACGCGAAGGCCAAGCACGACGCCGACGCGCACCTGAGGGGGACCGACCTGGACTTCACGATCCTCGGCCCCGGGAACCTCACCCTCGAACCGGCGACGGGGAAGATCCGGCTCGCGGACGCCGACGGCACGATCGACGGACGACCGCCGGGCGACGAGGGCCGCACCTCCCGGGACAACGTCGCCGAGGTGATCGCCCACGTCATCACCGCGAACGCCGGCGTCCGGCAGACCGTGAACTTCTACGACGGCCCGACGCCGATCCCCGAGGCGCTCCCCTGAGCAAGGCCGACCAGGCGCGCAACCGCGGGAAACTCGGCTCCCGCGGCGGCCGGCCGCCGCGTCTCGACCCGGACGACCACCGCGAGCGCCATGCGGTCGAGTGCGGAACCGACCGCCTCGAGAGGCACCGCGCGGTGGCCACGCTCTACGACGGGCCCGCGGTCCGATACGAGGCGGCCGTCCTTGTCCCGGCCGTCGACGCATGGCTGTGAACGGCCGGACACGGGCTTGGCCGGAACCAGGCGTTCTGCTGTCGGCCGACACGGTCGCGGCTCCCATGGCACAGGGGACAGGATCGTCGCATGCAGCCGATCTTCGTTCTCGTGCACAGCCCGTCCGTGGGTCCCTCCACCTGGCAACCTGTGGCCGAACACCTGACAGCGGCGGGATACCGGGTACGGGTGCCGTCCCTCCTGCGCATCGGCGCCGGTGCTCCGCCCTTCTGGCCCCGGATCGCGGAGGCCGTCCGCGACGACCTGCGGCAGGTCCCGGCCGGCAGTCCCGTCACTCTGGTGGCACACAGCAACGCAGGCTTGTTCCTCCCGGTGATCCGCTCGAGCCTCGACCACCCGGTGACCGGTTCGGTCTTCGTCGATGCCGCACTGCCGGCACGGATCGGGCCGATACCCGTCGCCCCACCCGAGGTGCTGGAGTTCCTCCGCCCGATGGCTGCGAACGGCAGGCTGCCACGCTGGACCGACTGGTGGGACGAGGCGGACATCGCCCCCATGTTCCCCGATCCGCTGGTGCGGCGGACCGTCACCGAGGAGCAGCCCACCCTGCCGCTGTCCTACTACGAGCAGCACATCCCGGTTCCCGACTCCTGGGACGATCATCCCTGTTCCTACTTGCAGTTCAGCCCTGCCTACGACGGCCTTGCCGCCAAGGCGCGTGAACGCGGCTGGCGCGTGGCGCGCCTGCCCGGCGCGCACCTCCACCAGCTCGTCGATCCCGCCGGCACAGCCGGGCACCTCGTTGAACTCGCCACGACGATGTGATCCACCTTCGACACACACGCCAGGACCCTCCGGCCCCGACCAAACGCACCCCTGCCGGTTCACCGATTCTCCTGTCAGGGGGCAGGGTGCACGGGAACAATGGCTCCATGACATCACCGAAAGCACCCGTTCCGTCCCGCTCGGTCGCCTTATCCGCCCTCTGTGCGTCCGCGGTCGTACTGACCCTGGCGGGCTGCGGCGGGCCGGCTCAGCCCCCTGAAGAGGTCCCGTCGGCCGGCGTCCCGTCAACGCCCCCGACCAGCCCCTCCACCTCCCCGTCGGCTTCCCCCTCCCCGGTCGCACCGTCCGACGGCACCGATCTGGCCGCCTGCTCCGACGGCGACTGCGAGGTGGAGGTGACCGCACCGGCAGAGGTCGACCTCGACCCGGAGTTCGCCATCGACACCCTCACGATCGACTCGATCACGGACGGGTCGTTGGCGTTGACGATGACCAGCACCGCGGGCGAGGTGTCCTTCGGCTGCCAGAACAGCGACTCCGCGCCCTGCGACAGCAGCCTGCAGGGGACGTTCGGCCCCGGCGGCGCGGCCACGGGACAGGCGACCGGCGGACCCGGCGCGCAGGTCGGCCTCAACGACCTCGTCCTGGAGGTGGTGGACGTGAGCGGCGACAGCGCGGTCATGCGGATCGCGCCGGCCTGAGCGCTCCCCCGAAGTCACGGCCCGGGGCCAGGCATCCGGTCGGACCAGGCCGAGAGACGGCCAACGGCGCTTCTGGAAGCACTCCGGGGAACCGCACCGCAACGGCGGAGGAGCCCTCCTCCTCGACCGGCTCCGGGCGCGGGCAGGGATGAGCAGCTCCGCGGTCAGGGTGGTCGGAAGCCGAGTGTGCCTGCACGCAACGTGTGATCAGCAGGACACCGCCCCGGGCCTTGTCACCGGTGGCCGCTACTGTCGGGCCCTCCGGCGGAACAACCCGACCGCCGTTCAGCGCAGTCGTCGTCCGGAACGCCGGGACCGCAGGTGGACCGGCCTCCGGGACCGACCTGTCCCGCAGAGAGCCGGCATGCCCCGCACCACACCCCCGCGACCGGTCGACATCACCGCTGTCGTCCCCCGACTGGCGCCGCTGGCGCGCACCACGACCCGGTTGCACCCCTACCCCGGATCGCCGTCCGTCCCCGACAGTTCGATCGGCGGTCCGCTGCTGTGGCCGACCAGCGAGCCGTGGCCGTACTGCGACGGGCCCCACGAGCGGGGCTTCGCGTTGGACATGTCCCTGGTGGACCTGAGACTGGAACGGCTACGCGCCGCCGTGCGCGGCAGGAACAGGACCCCGCAGGAGCAGAAGACGCTCGGGCAGCTGGAGTCCCGGGCCTATCCGCTCACGAGCCCACCGATCGCGCCGCACCACGGTTCGGTGGCGATGCTGCCGCTCGCGCAACTGTACGCGCGCGACGTGCCCGACCTGCCCGCCCCGGCGGGGGCGGACCTGCTCCAGGTGCTGTGGTGCCCCTTCGACCACCCACCGGACACGTTCATGCCCAGGACCGCGCTGGTCTGGCGGTCCTCGGCCGCGGTCACCGGCGTCCGCACCGCACCCCCGGAACCGGCGGCGGTGCAGTACCCGGGCTACCTGCCCGAGCCGTGCCTGATCGAGCCGGAGCAGGTCACCGAGTACCCCCATCTCCTGGAGTTGGGCAAGGACCTGCAGGAGCTGCTGGGGCGGTGGAGCACGTGGGAGGCGGCCGGCGCCGCCCCGGACAGGTCCTACGCGCCCGCCCCGGAGGAGTTCTACCAGGACGAGTTGTCCGTGGCTCCCGGCTGGAAGGTCGGCGGCTGGGCTCCGTGGGGCCCCACGGACCCCGTTCCCCGGTTCTGCCCCGCCTGCGGCACCGGGATGGACCCGCTCCTGACCGTCGCCACGTTCGAATGGGACAGCAGAGACCAGACCTGGGTTCCGCACGAGGACCTGACCGCTGTGTCGTCCCAACGCCCCGGTTGCCCCGACCCGAGGATGCCGACCGCGGTCCAGATCGCCAGCGGCTACAGACAGCAGCTCTACATCTGCCCGGCGGACCCGGAGCACCCGCACACCGAGCTGATGCAGTGAGCGCCCGGACGGCGGCCGCCCGCGCACCGCTGTCTGCGGCCCCGCTCCCGCCCGGGGAGGGGGCATCCGCCCCATGTCCACGGTCAACCCCGTGATCTGCGCTCTCGGCACGACGCCATGAACCGTCGACTCCCACGGGAGAATGACCGTGTGATCGATCCCGGGACCATCGACCTGACCGAGTTCCTGCACACCTGGTACGGCGCGCCCAGCAGACGCGCGGCACCGCTTCCCGATTCCTGCGACTGGCTCCCCGGTCCGCTGAAGGATTGGCACACTCTGGCCCGCCGGTGGGACACCCGGATCACCCACACGACGTCGATGATTCCACCCGAGAAAATTCTTCCCGCCGACGGCAAGGCCGTTTTCATGGTGGACTCGACGGCCGACTGGCGCTGGTGCATCGACCCGGACGAGCCGGACAGCGTCTTCGATGCCGAGGAATACGACCCCGTGGAGAGGAACCCGGAACGGATCGCGGACTTTCTCGTCCACAACACCGTCAGAGAAGCCGCCTTCGGCGCCGCCGCCAGGACGTGGGCGCCCGCGGTTCCCGACGAAGCGTTGCCGGAGATCCTCTCCCCCATGGAAGAAGTCGCGTTCGGCGCCTGGAAGTGGCCGGTGCCGGGCTGCAGGATCTTCCTGGGCGACGGTGCGCTCGCGGAGATCGTCGAGGTCGATCCCGACTCCGGGTGGGAGGTCCACGTGGCCGCGCCGGGCTTCGCTTCCCTGTCCCGCCTGGAGAACATATCCGGAGCACACTGGCGGACGCCTGGGGGCTCGCCGAGAACCGCCCCGAAGTGAGGCCGGGCGCCTGAAGCGCCGCAACGGTGCAGGCCGTCGTGACCCGGCGGCGCTCACCGGATACCGCCTGCGAAACCCCTGCCGAACGGTGTGATACGTTCGAAAACTTTGTTCGCGCCGGAAGGAACTCCATGGACATGCCCTCCCCGCACCGCCGCTTCCTCGACGATGTGCTTCCCGGGATGCGGCAGGAGCCGAGAATTGCCGGCGTGGCCGTCGCGGGTTCGATCGCGGGAGGACTGTCCGACATCTACTCCGACGTCGATCTGGTCGTGGCCGTCGAGGACGAGGCGTTCGACTCCGTCATGGCCGAGCGCCTCGCTCTGATCGGCTCGTGGACCGACCTCGTGGCGGGATTCACCGGGGAGCACGTCGGCGAACCCCGTCTGATCATCACTCTTGTCGGCCCGCCTCTTCTCCATGTCGACTTCAAGTTCGTGCGGGTCCGCGACTTCGCCGAGCGCGTCGAGGACCCCGCCATCCTGTGGGACCGGAACGGCGACCTGGCCGACGTCCTCGCGGCGCACCCGCTCGCGACCGATCCGCTCGACCTCCAGTGGATCGAGGACCGGTTCTGGATATGGGTGCACTACGGTGCCGCGAAGCTCGGCCGCGGAGAGTTGTTCGAGGTCATCGGTTTTCTCGGCTACCTGCGGGATGCCGTGCTGGGCCCGTTGGCCGCGCAGCGCGCGGGAGCGCCGTCCCGCGGCGTCCGCCACCTCGAATCCGTCGCACCGGACGAGGCCCGGGAGCTGCGGGCGACACTCTGCGGTCACGACGCCCACGAGGCCGGCCGGGCCATCCTCGCCACGGTCGACCTCTACCGACGCTGGCGCGACGACACCGGAGCCGCCCTCGACCACCGCCGCACCGCCGAACGGCTTGCCGTCCGCTACCTCCACGACGTCATCGACCGGCCGGCCTGACCGAAGCGCTCCGGCGGGTCACCGAACGGGGATGCGTCGGATGCGGCTGCGACCTTCGCCGAGGGACGGGTCCTGGGTCGGCCCGCAGCGGCTCGGCCCGCGCCGGTCCAGCTCCGTGCAGCCCAGCTCGTCGATGCGGAGCAGGTCCACCCGTCAGCCGGGGCCCCCGTTCACGAGACGGTCCAGAGCCCGGACCAGGGGGCGGCGGACGAGCCACGTCTCGGGGGTGTCGTCCGGACGCCAGTCCTCGGGCTGGTCGCTCTCGGTCCGGATCAGGGTCTCGAAGATCCCCTGGGGCTGGGAGAGGATGAACCGCAGCACGTTCCTCCGGTGGGAGTGGTCCATCTCCGAGATCTGGCGGACGACCCCGTCCTTGCCCTTCCAGACCTCTTCCTGGTCCAGGAGCATGATCCAGTGGTCCTCCGGGGCCCAGCTCGGCTGGTCCCTGCGCAGGAGATCGGCCCTGCGGACGTGCTCGGCAGCCTCCACCCTGCTGATCAGTGTCGGGTCGATCGCCCCCTCCAGCCCCGCCCGCCAGAAGTGCTCCCTGGCCTCGCGCTTGACCAGGACCGCCTCGTGCCAGTGCTTGCGGTGGGCGAGGCAGTCGGCCTGGTGGGTCAGGGCGTCCGCGTACCTTCGCCGGTACAGGGAAGGCCGGGCCGTCGCCAGTCGCCGGTACCGTTCGGCCGATTCCGCCGCCAGCGCGGCGGCCTCCGAGCACCGGTCGACACGCCGCAGCGTCGTCGACAGGTTTCCGAGCACCGCGGCCAGGTCGGCGGCGAAGGCCTCGGGGTTGACCCGCTCGAGCTCCCGCATGACCTGGCCGGCCTCCTCGAACCACCGCACGCTCTCCTGGGACTCGCGAAGGAAGTGCAGCACGGACGCGTAGGAGTTCAGGAGGCGGGCCAGCTCGGGTTCGTGGACACCGGGACGGAGCTCGACGGAACGGCGGAGGATCCCGATGGCCTCCTCCAGGACGACGATCGCCTCGTCCCAGCGCCCGAGGGTCTCCAGGAGAACCCCCAGGTCGTTGAGGGCGTTCCCCAGCTCCGCCTCCTCCAAGGAGCCTTCGGGAACCGTGCGGGCGCGCAGGAGCCGGACCGCTTCCAGCTGGTGGGACAGCGCGTCGTCCCACCGCCGGTCGAGCACGACCAGGTCGGCGGTCTGGCTCAGCGCCGTGGCGAAGTCGGAGGCGCGAGCACTCATGTCGTCGGCGGGCAGCTCCCGGTGGATCCTCACGGCCTCCTCGCCGGCGCTCAAGGCCTCCCTCCAGTTCCCCAGGTCCATGTGGTGCCGAGCCGACTGGGTCAGGGAACGGGCCAGTTCGGGTTCGTGGGCGCGGGCGTCCTCCGCGGCGAGGGTCCGGTGGAGGTCGACCGCCCTCTCCGTCACCACCAGGGCCTCCTCGTGGCGGCCTGCCCGGGACATCCTCAGGCCGAGCAGGCGGTACTCGCGTGCCTCCTCCGCCGGATCGTCGATCCTCTGCAGGCGTTCACCCGCGATGCGCTTGCCCAGCGCGGCGATACCGGCGTCCAGGTCGATCCGGCGGTGGTCCGGGAAGCATGCCTCGACGGACTCCAGCGTCTCCAGGGAGAGGTCCAGGAGCGCCAGCCCCGCGAGGCACTCGCCGCCGCCGGAGGTCGCGAGCGCGGGATCGCGTCCCAACAGGTCTTCGACGTGGCCCGCGACATGGGGCCACCGGTCGGGCGCGGCCGCCGCCACCAGGAAGGTCAACGCGCGCGGCAGATAGGTCGGGCGCCGGTCGGGGGCGGCCGTGTCGACGAGGAGGTCCACCGTGTGCCGCCCCCAGGGCGAGGGCGGGTGCTCCGGGATGCCGTGCCCTGGCAGGGCGACCGCCAGCAGGTCCTCGGCGAAGCGGTCCGGATAGAGCGGTTCGAGTACCTTCTCCGGCTCCGCGGGCGGATAGCAGACGCTGTGGTCGGCCAGGAGTCGGTGCGGATCGGGAAAACCGAGGCGGTCGGCGACGGTCACGCCCTGGGAGTAGGGCAGGGCCCCGGTGAGCGCGGCCGTGAAGACCGACCGGTGCATGGTCCCCGGTGCCGTCGCGTAGTCCAGGCCCGCGGCGGCGTTCTCGTACAGGCGTGTCCAGTGCTCCCTTTCACGGTCCAGGAGGTAGGTCGACAGCCCTACGGCGTCCTCGGGCGGCCTGACCCCGTGGACGTGGGCGTCCACAGCCACCAGGGCGGCCATGTGCAGGGTGAGGACCGAACCGAATTCCGGATCGCCGATCCTGGCAGGCGCCGGAACGGCAGAGGGGTCGGACACCCCGTAGCGGCGCGCGAAGGAGTCCCGGGCGGCGGTGAACATCTCCTCGCGTTGAGAGGCGCCGTTCCGGACGGGTGGGAGTGCCAGACTCCGCGTGCGGGCGTGGAACGCCTTCTCCAGGCTGTGCCGGACCGGGCTCCACATGGCCGTCGACCGTGCGAGCAACAGCAGCCGGGTGGGCACCTCCGCGTGCAGCAGAGAGTTGCTGAGAAGCCAGTTCAGGTGCGTGAGCGGCCAGCGGTCGGCGTAGTCGACCACCAGGAGCAGCCCCCTGGCCCCCCGGAGGCCGAGATCCTGCCCTGCGTGGTCGGTCGAGACCGCCCCGGCGCCGTGGACGGCCGTGACCACCTTCCACCCGTCGTCGAGCCCGCGGTCGGCACACTCCATGGCCAGCCGCGTCTTGCCCTGCCCGCCGGGGCCGTGGACCCACAGCGCCGAGACCCGGGGGCCGTCGGCGTCCCTCCAGGCGGTGACGTCGGCGAGTTCGTCCGCGCGGCCGGTGAAGCCGACGACCCTGGACCGGGCGTCGAGCAGGTGGCCGGGGCGTTCGAGCGGGCCTCCCTCCTCGGGCGCTGTCGGGCGGCGGTGTTCGTGGAGCAGGTAGACGGGGCCCGACTGCTGGTTGACGTGCATGTCGCCGTGGGCGACCGCGTAGGCGTAGCCGCCGTTCTCGGCGCTGACGACCTGCCGCACCGGGGGGACACGGTCGGCGGCGGAGTGCCGGTCCCGGCCTTCCTCATCCATCCAGCGGCCCTTCGGTGCCCCGGCCTTCGGGCCGTCCCGGGTCCGGGGGCAGCTGGTGGACGATGACGTTGCCGTGGAGCGCTCCGAAGACCTGGCCTCCGTCCCTGGCCGTGTTGTTCTGGACCGTCTGGGGCGCCTGACCCGTGGCGTTCCGGATCTCCGCCTCCAGGGCCCGGAGCTCCTCCGCGATCTCCGGGTTCTGTTCGAGTAGCAGACGCAGCCGGACCCGCCAGTGCGGCGCGAGGCCGGTACGCAGTTCGAGTGCGGTGTCGGCGTCGCTTCGGGCCAGCAGCCCCGCGTCCTCGTCCAGGCGCCTGGCAACGGCCTGCTGTTCCTCCTCCCCCTTCCTCCGGAAGAGCCGCACCACCCCGTCACGGGCGAGCGGCCATGCGTCGGTCGCCATGGCGTTGACCACCACGGCCACACCGTCCTTCACCAGGTCTTCAAACATCGACACCTCTGCGTGCTCGTTCAACGGGGTGGTCGGGGGAAGCCGCTCGCGCATCGGCGGCGGCCGTGTCGCAACGATCGCCTGTCCGACCGCGCGAGCGCGGTTCGAGGGCTCGGGCCGGGTCATGGACAGATCCCTTCTACCATCCCGCGGTGACACGGGAACGCCTTGCCGGCAAGGGTTCCTGTCCGCCACCGGCCGGGCGCTCACGATGCGTCCCGGTCGGCGCTCCCCACTATCGTCGTCGCGGCCCCTCTGCCCACCGGCAGATCGGCGCACCCCCATGACCGGGGTCCCCACGCGAACGCGGGCCCCCTCACCTCGCGCCTCGAACCCCTGACAGCCCTGTCCCCTGGAGGTCCCATGAACCTGATGCACCTGTTCCTGCTCCTTCCCCTCGGATGGTTCGTCCTGGTCGCCGTCAAACCCCGAGTGCACTGGTACGTCAGGGCCTGGGCCTACCGCGATCCCGAGGCCAACGAGCCCAGCGACACCGCTTTCTCGCTCTACCGGCTGGGCGCGGTGGTGATGGTCGTGCTCTGTCTGGTGGCGTGGGTGCAGGCCTTCGACCTGTCCGGCTCGGACTCCGCCTCTCCACGTCAGGAGCGCTCCCCCTCGCCCCCGGCCGGGGAGCTCGAGCCGGCCGACGCCGACCCCGACACCCATCGCCTGACCACAGCGGCCTCCGACCAGGGGCGCATCAGCGGGTACAGCCAGGACGGTTCCGGGTTCGCGCTCTACGTCGTTCCGGGCGCCTGTACCGGAAGACAGGTCTTCGCCAGGGTGGTGCAGGAGGACGAGGAGACCGTCACCGTCAGCGCCACGATCTCCTCCAGCGACGTCTCCTGCGGCGGGGAACTCCGTGTCCTGCGTGCCCAGGTGAGGTCCGACGTGACGGTGGGCGAGCGGCAGGTCGTGGACGTGGACGGCGAGCCGGTCTGGCCGTGCGAGGAGAACTGCTCCTGAGCCCGCGGTGGACCGGACGCCGGGCACCGCGCCCGGCGCTCCGCGGTGGGCGGTCCCCCTCTGCCACCGCCCGCGTGCCCGCGCGGGCCCGGCGCGTAGACGCGTCGCCTCACGCGGACCGCACGCCCGGCTCCGCCGAGGCAGAGGGCCGCGGCACCCGGGTACGGCTACTCATGTGCGTGGCCGCGCCCCTGGCCAGAATGGGCGCATGGCATACACCGAACCGGCCGCCTTCCTGGACCGTCACCCCTGGCTCGCGTTCCCCCTGTGGGCCGTCGGGGTTGTCGTACTGGGAGGCGGCGCCTTCGTCCTGGTCATGGGTGCGTACATGGCCACGGCCAACGGCGCGCACCCCTGGGACGGGCCGCTGCTGTCCATCGCCCTGTACCTGCTCTACGCCGCCCTGCCGGTGTCGTTCCTGTACATGATGCTGGTGCTGGAGGGGTACCGTACGCGCCGCGGCACCCGCATCGTGGGCACGCTGCTCCTGGCCCTGGTGTGTGTCGTGTACGCGGCGGTCATGACCTCCGCCGCCCTGGAGCCCCTGTAGCCGACCCCGTCCCGGCCGCGGCACAGGCACGGACCCGTCTGCGCTTGCCCCCTCACGGCCGTGCCGGGCCGGTGGTCCCCGGCCGTGACCCCCGTACCGGTCAGCTGTCGATCCCTCTGTCCCGTTCCGGTTTTACCGGAGGCTCTGGCATGTACCGGCTCCGCCTCGCGGTGACCCCGTGTGATGGCCCGGTCAGGCGAGTCCCCGCGCGACAGGTCGGGGCTTCTCGCCTTCGTGCTACCATTACCGGCGCAGAGACAATCCGGTCGGCTGCGGGACCAGAAATGGGAGGTGAGTTGATGTCTGCGGTGAAGGCCGCTGCCCTGTGCAGCGCCCGTTGGACCATCCTCACGTCCCGGGCCCCGGTCTGACCTGACGCTGATCCCCCTGTCGGAGCCCTGACGGCTCACAGGAGGCGGTACTCCGTGCTCATCGGGGCCCCTTTTCTAGGGTCTCTACGTTGTCTCCATCCCTTTCGCATCATGCTCAGCCGTACTCCCTGGCGGACTACGGCTGGGACCAGGCGTGCGAGCGCGCCTTCGCCCCCTATCGCGCCGACGGGCTGATCCCGGCCCGCATCGTCCGGGCCGACCGCGGCTCGTGCGAAGCCGTCACCGACACCGGAACCGTCCGCGCGGACCTCCCCGGCGCCGCGGACCAGAGCGATCCGCTGACGGCACCGTGTACCGGTGACTGGGCGGCCCTGCATCCCCTCACCGGCGCCGCACCGGTCCTGCACGAGGTCCTGGAGCGGCGCACCACCCTGGTGCGCGCCTCGGCCTCACGGACCTCGCACGGCCAGCTCCTGGCCGCCAACGTCGACACCGTCGTGGTGACGGTCTCCCTGGCCGCACCGCTCAAGCACGGCCGCACCGAACGCATGCTCGCCCTGGCATGGGAAAGCGGCGCCCAACCTGTCGTGGTCCTGACCAAGGCCGACGCGTGCGCGGACCTGCCCTCGGCGCAGGAACAGGTGTCACAGGTGGCCGCCGGTGTGGACGTGCTGGTCACCAGTGCCCGGACCGGGCAGGGCCTGGACGTCCTGACCGCCGTCCTCGACGGCACCATCGTGCTGCTCGGCCCCTCCGGGGCGGGCAAGTCCACCCTGGGCAACCGGCTGCTGGGCCAGGACCTGCTGGCCACCGGCGCCGTGCGCGAAGCGGACGGCAAGGGACGGCACACCACGTCCTGGCGGGAGCTGCTCCCGCTGCCCGGCGGGGGCGTGCTGCTGGACACCCCCGGCCTGCGGGCGATCGGCCTGCACGACGCCCAGGGCGGCCTGGAACAGACCTTCGCCGAGATCGAACACCTCGCCCAGGAGTGCCGGTTCGCCGACTGCTCCCACACGAGTGAACCGGGCTGCGCGGTGCTGGCAGCCGTCGCGGCGGGAGAGATCCCCCACCGCCGTCTGGACAGCTACCACCGGCTACTCCGGGAGAACGCCTACGCCGCCTCCCGCACCGACGCGCGGTTGCGCGCCGGCCGCGAAGCCGACAAGAAGGACATCACCCGGCACCTGCGTGCCACCTACCGGTTCCGGGAGCGCCAGCAGTGAAGGACACCGACAACACCCACCAGGGCGCCGGCGACGACCCGGTGACGCAGGCGCTCCTGTCCCTGCACCACGACCTGCCCCGGCAGGGCCCGGGGTCGGACGCCACCACGCGCCGCCTGCTCAGGGCGGCCGGTCCTTTGCCCGAGCACCCGCAGGTGCTCGACGCGGGCTGCGGCCCCGGCCGCGCCGCCCTGCTGCTCGCCGAAGAGGCCGGCGCCCGCGTGCTCGCGGTCGACCTGCACCAGCCGTTCCTGGACAGCCTCGCTGCCGAGTCGGCCCGCCGGGGCCTGGGCGAACAGGTCAGGGTCCTCAACTGCTCGATGGACACGCTTCCCGTCCCCGATCACAGCTTCGACCTGATCTGGGCCGAGGGGTCGGTGTACACCATCGGCTTCGACCGTGCCCTGCGCTCCTGGCGACGCCTGCTGGCTCCCGACGGCGTCCTGGCCCTCACCGAGATCGAATGGACCGGCCCCGATCCGGCAGCTGCCGCGCGCGCCTACTGGGAGGCGGCCTACCCGCTGCGCACCCACGCCGCCAACGCCGCCGCCGCGCGGGCGGCCGGCTATGAGGTGCTCGCGCACTGGCCGCTGCCCGAGAGCGACTGGTGGGACGAGTACTACACGCCCCTCACCCAGCGCATCACCCGAGCGGACCCGCAGCACCCCGGCATGCCGGAGGCACTGGCCGCACACCGGGCAGAGATCGACATGCGGCGCCGGTACGGCAGCGACTACGACTACGCCACCTACCTGCTCCGCCCCCACGACGACACCGAGAACGGAACCATGACCACCTGGACCACCCGCCCCGAGACCACCGACGACATCCCCGCCATCCGCGACATCCTCCTGGCGGCCTTCCCCACCGCCGCCGAGGCCGACATCGTCGACGCCCTGCGCGCCGACCCCCGGGCGTGGATCGAGGGCCTGTCGATGGTCACCACGACCGCTGAGGGCACTCCGGTCGGGTACGCACTGCTCAGCCGCTGCCACGTCGACGGCGAGCCCGCCCTCGCCCTGGCCCCGTGCGCGGTGGTGCCCTCCGCCCAGCGCACCGGGGCCGGTTCGGCCGCGATTCGCGCGGCCCTGGGCGCCGCCCGGGCCATGGGCGAGAACCTCGTCCTCGTCCTGGGCCATGCCGACTACTACCCGCGGTTCGGCTTCACCCCGGCCTCCCGCTTCGGTATCCGGGCGCCCTTCGAGGTTCCCGACGAGGCCATGATGGCCATGGCCCTGGACGGTGCCCGCCCCGTCCCGACCGGCACCATCGGCTACCCCGCCGCGTTCGGGGTCTGACCCCTCCCGCGCCCCCGGGGGACTCCCCCGGGGGCGCGGCCCCTGCAATGCGTGTTTCCAGAAGCCACCCCGGCAGCCCGTGCCCGGAAATGCTCGTTTCCAGAAGTACGACACCCACGCGAGGCCGACCGGGCTGCCCGCCTCGGTTCACCCATAGCCCCTTTCGGGCTTACCTGGCTCCCTCGTTGCCCCTCGCCGCAGCTTCGAGAGAACCAGGCCCATATCAGGACGGCCAAGGCTCGACAGCCCCTGCCTTCCTCCCCTTCAGAGATGGACGATGGCTCCGATCCCGCCGCCCGAGGATTGGGGTTTTCAGCAGCCTGAAAAATTCCGGCGAATATAGACTCCGGAACGAATTCCAGGCAGATTTCCGCAAAACCAGCTCTGCCAGTCGTTTCCTGCGTCGGTCCTGATGTATTCGAAGCGCCGCCCTTGATGTACTTGCCCGCCGCTCGAATACCCTGCTCCCGGTCCGCTGCGGTCATCCACGCTGGTGTACAGGACACGGCAGGTGATGGCGGCTTCCGCGATGGAGAGGGCGGGAGGCGACGCGGATGACGGTGGGGGCTCGCAGGGACGCGGCCACCCGCAATGGGGCGATCGCCCGTACCGCCGCACGGTCGAACGCCCGATCCCGCGAAGGTTCCCCCGAAAGGGGGATCGGTGAGTCCTGGCTGAGGTTTCCCCGAGCCGCCAGCATGGACGCCATCGCCACCTCCCCGCACGGCCGGCGGTTCCCCCGCCCCGCCTTTCCGGTATTCGCACAGGCCCGCACGTCAGGAGTCGCCATGCCTCCCACCGATCCATCGCGAGAACGTCCGCGCCCTGGGCCAGGGACGTCCCGCCCGCAGTACCCCGGTAGCGCCGGTACGGCCACAGCGGCGGCGGGCGCCGTGCCGACCGTGGCCGAGAACGCCCCGACCGCGACCGTGGAATCCGTCGGCGAGAACCCGGTCGAGGTGAGCCTGCGGGTGAACGGCAGCCGGGTCCGGATGGAGACCGACCCGCGGGCGACCCTGCTCGACACCCTGCGCGACCGGCTCGCGCTGACCGGCACCAAGAAGGGCTGCGACCGCGGCCAGTGCGGTGCGTGCACCGTCCAGGTCGACGGCAGGCGGGTGCTGTCGTGCCTGACGTTGGCAGCGGCCCTGGACGGCGCCCGGGTCACGTCGATCGAGGGTCTGGCCGACGGCGACGAGCTGCACCCCGTGCAGCAGGCCTTCATCGACCACGACGGCTTCCAGTGCGGTTTCTGCACCCCCGGACAGATCATGTCGGCGGTGTCCCTGGTCGAGGAGGGACGGACCGGCTCGGACGAGGAGATCAGGGAGCACATGTCGGGCAACATCTGCCGGTGCAGCGCGTACCCGTTCATCGTGGACGCCGTCAGGTCCGTCCGCGGGAAGGTGGGCTGATGCGCCCCTACGACTTCACCCGCCCCCGGTCGGTCGGTGCGGCCCTGGGCGACGCCCACGAGGCCAGCGCCTTCCTCGCGGGCGGCACCACCCTGGTGGACCTGATGAAGCTCGAGCTGATGACCCCTTCCCGCGTGGTGGACATCAACCGGCTGCCACTGCGCGGTATCACCGTCGATCGCGGCGGTCTGCACGTGGGCGCACTGGAGCGGATGAGCGACGTCGCGGACCACCAGGACGTCCGCTCCCGGTACCCGATGATCAGCCAGGCACTCGAGCTCAGCGCCTCACCGCAGATCAGGAACATGGCGAGCATGGGCGGCAACCTGCTGCAACGCACGCGGTGCGGCTACTTCCGCGACCTGACGACAACCTGCAACAAGCGCGAGCCCGGCAGCGGCTGCGCCGCGCTGACCGGTCACAACCGTATGCACGCGGTGCTGGGCACGAGCGACGCGTGCGTCGCCACGCACCCGAGCGACGTCGCGGTGGCACTCGTCGCCCTCGACGCCCGGGTGCACCTGGAGAGCCTCCGGGAGAAGCGCACCGTCGCGCTGGCGGACTTCTACCGGCTGCCCGGCCACACCCCACAGGTCGAGAACGAGCTGCGGGCCGGCGAGCTGCTCACCGGGCTGACCGTGCCGCCGCTGCCCTGGGCGTCCAGGTCGGCCTACCTCAAGATCCGGGACCGCCGGTCGTACGAGTTCGCCCTGGCGTCCGTCGCCGTCGCGCTCGACATCGACCGCGGCACGATCCGCGACGCACGCGTCGCCGCCGGCGGGGTGGGCACCCGCCCCTGGCGGCTGGAGGCGGTGGAACGGGCGCTCGTCGGCAGGCCGGCCGCCCTCGCGACGTACGAGGCGGCCGCCGCACCGGCGGGCGAGGGCGCACACACGCTCCCCCACAACATGTTCAAGCCGGCCCTGCTCCGCCGCACGCTCGTGCGCGCCCTCGTCGCCCTGGGAGGCCGGTCGTGAACACCCCGATCGGAAGTGACGTCGCCCGCGTCGACGGTCGGCTCAAGGTGACCGGCGCCGCGCGCTACACGGCCGACCACCCCGTCGACCGCGCCGCCGCCGCCCACGTCGTGGTGAGCGCGATCGCCCGCGGCCGTGTCCGGGCGATGCACGTCGACGAGGCCCGGAGACAACCGGGCGTGATCGCGGTCTACACCCCGCTCGCTCCGCTGCCGATCCACGCCGCGCCCGGCTTCGGCGAGAACTACGCGCCGCTGCAGGACCGGGAGGTGCGCTTCCGCGGGCAGATCATCGGCCTGGTGGTGGCGGAGACCGCGGAACAGGCCCGGGACGCGGCCGCACGGGTCACCGTCGAGTACGAGGAAGCGCCGGCCCGGACCTCCCTCTCCGCAGGGCTTCCGGGCCTGCCCTCGCCCGGCATGTCGCCGGACGGTCCGTCGCCCAACCCGACCCTGCTCGCGCCGGGCGTCGACACGATCGACGACGCGCTCCGGGCGAGCGCGGTCGTGGTGGAGACGACCGTGGAACAGGAGGCGCAGAGCCATGTCGCGATGGAACCGCACGGCATCACGGCGGTGTGGCAGGGCGACGACCTCACCGTCTACTCGGGTTCTCAGGCACCCCAGATGTACGCCATGCTGCTCGCGACCCGCATCGGGATCCCCCCGGACCGGGTCCGGGTGGTCAGCCCCTTCGTCGGCGGGGGCTTCGGGAGCCGGGTGCCGGTCTGGAGCGAGGCCGCGCTCGCCGCGGTGGCGGCCCGGGAGCTCGCCCGCCCCGTCCGGCTCGCCCTCACCCGGGAGCAGAGCATCGTGCTGTCCGGGCACCGGCCGATGATGACCCAGCGGGTCCGGCTCGGCGCCGACCGGGACGGCACGCTCAACGCGGTGTCCCACGAGAGCGCCGCCGAGTTGCCCGCTGTCGGCGGCTGGCCCGAGATCCCCGCGACGGAGACGACCGGCGTCCTCTACCGCACCCGCAACCTGGCGATCGACCAGCGGCTGGTCACCATGGACACCCCGCCCACGTGGGCGATGCGGGCACCGAACGAGGCGCCGGGCGCGTTCGCGCTCGAGACCGCGATGGACGAGCTCGCCGTCGCCCTGGACATGGACCCGCTCGAGCTGAGGCTGCGCAACTACACGACGACCGTGCCCAGCAGCGGGCAGGCGTGGACGAGCAAGCGCCTCGACGAGTGCTACCGCATCGGGGCCGAACGCTTCGGCTGGGAGGACCGGGACCCGGTCCCCGGCTCCCGCGTCGACGGCGACTGGCTGGTCGGCGTCGGCATGGCGAGCGCGGTCTACCCCGCGCACGCGGAACCGTGGCCGGTGCGGATGCAGCTGCGCGACTCCGGAACCGTCGTGGTGTCGGCCTCGACGCCCGACATCGGGACCGGAACGTACACGGTGGCCTCGATCGTCGCCTCCGACGCGCTCGGTGTGCCGATCGAACGGGTGACGGCCGAGCTGGGCGACTCCGCCCTGCCCGCGAGCGCCCCCGCGGCCGGTTCCCGCGCCGCCGGCGCCCTGGCCCCGGCGATCCAGTCGACCTCGCGGGTACTGATCGCCGCCCTGCTGGACCTGGCCGTCCGGACGGAGGGGTCGCCCTTCCGGGGGCTCGACCCGTCCGCCCTGACCTACCGGGAGGGGCGGGTCGAGGCGGGCGCGGACTCGGCCTCGTTCGCCGAGCTGCTCGGGATGGCCCGGCTGCCCGCGGTCGAGGCCACGACACCGGTGGCCGAGCCCTCCGCCGCGCGGCTCGCAGCGCACGGCTTCGGCGCGCACTTCTGCGAAGTACGGGTCAACCGCTTCACCGGCGAACCCCGGGTCAGCCGGTTCACGAGCGTCTTCGACGTCGGACGGGTGCTCAGCGCCCGCACGGCGCGCAGCCAGTTCGTCGGCGCCGTCGTCTTCGGCATCGGGGGCGCGCTGCTGGAGGCGAACCCGGTGGAGGAGAGCGGGCGCTTCGCCGCGGGGAACCTGGGCGACTACCTGGTGGCCGTGAACGCCGACGTCCCACCGATCGACGTGACGTGGCTCGACTACTCCGACACCGCCTTCAGTGCCACAGGGGCTCGCGGTCTCGGCGAGCTCGGCACCGTGGGCAGCGCCGCCGCGGTCGGGAACGCGGTCTTCAACGCCACCGGCATCCGGGTCCGCGACCTGCCGATCACCCTCGACAAGCTGATCGGCCGAGGGGAGACCGGCGCCCTCCATCGCGTGTGACGAGGCCGTCCCGGCGGGTTCGGCACGAAGGCCGACAGCCTGGGAGACCGGCCCCGCCCCGGACGACCGTTCGACGCGGACGTGCCCACACCGACCCGCGACCACCCCCGCAGCCGTCCTCTCGGGGGTGGTCGCGCCCGTTCGACCGGCGGCGACGCCCGTGCCCGGCCCCGCCGCTCTCGGCCGGACGCCCCGCACCGCCCGGTCCCGGTGCTCCCCGGTCCGCGGGCTCCACCCGCCCGCCGAGCCCCCGGGGTCCACGCGTCACCGGAGAGGAGAGAGCTCCGTGTTCTCATCGGGCCAGTCGTCCTGGACCAGCGGAGGACAGGACAGGTTCCTCGAGAGCATGGAGACGAGGAATTCGGTGATCCCCGTGTCGAACACGTACCACCGGCTTGCATCTCCCACCACGATCCCCCACTTCCGAGGGTCGTCCGAGGAGGTGTGCCAATACAGGCTGTAGGCCACGTCGGTCGTTCCGAATCTCAGCAGGTCGTCGAAGTGGATGAACTCACCCTCGATCTCCAGGCGGGTGAACCCGACCCCGCTGCCGCTGAAGAAACCGGCCTTCCCCCCGGTCGCCCGCCCCAGATCCTCCCGGTCCCCCGCACGGACCCGCGCGATGGCGGCAGGACCCAGGACAGCAAAGCCGTCATCCAGGGCGAAGGGTCCGAAATAATCGTGCAGAGCCTTGTAGTCCTCGGGAAAGGAGATCCCGGATTCCGATTCCAAGGCGTTCCAGTCAGCAGGGCCTTCCCCTGACTCGGCCCCGGGAAATCTGTCCTTCATCCACTGCAGATGGTTCATGAAATCCCCTCGACGTACCACGGAACACCCCGCTCCGGGCACCCGGCACAGTCCATCCGACCACACCTCACCGGCCCCGTTCCTCACCGGCCCCGTTCCTCACCGAACAGCGGCCGTCCGCGAAAATGGGCGGGCAGGACCTCGCACTCCGGTGTTCCCGTCGCGACACCCAGGGGGTTATACCTATGCCATAGCTATGCCAGCGCTGTCAGGTCGAAGGTGCGCGGAGGACCCGAGAGGGTTGCCTTCGCTGCGGCTCCGAAGCGGTCAAGGATCTCGACCTCCCCTGCCTCGATTCCGTCCAGTGCCAGTCGAACGAGGTAGTCCGGTTCGATCATCGGATCCTCGGGGAGAGCGAACCCGGAAGCCTTCATGGCTTCTTTCAGGGTTTCGCTGGCCACGAGCCCGGGGACGAAGGCGGCCACCAGGGTCCCTTGGGGCGCCAACTCCACCCGCACACCGTTGGTAAGTCCCCACTGCGCGGATTTGGCGGCGGCGAGGGCGGTGTTGCTCTCGACGGTGGTCCAAGCCACCGCTGACAGGACGTTGAGGATGGCACCGCCACCATTGCCGACCAGCACGGGGGCGAACGCTCGGATCATGGAAAGTGTGCCGAAGTAGTGCGATTCCATGAGCTGCCGGACTACATCGAGGTCTCCGCTGACAAGGTTTCCGATTCCCGTGTAGGCACCGTTGTTGATCAGCAGGTCGACGTCGGTGGCGACCTCGGCGGCGGCTTCGACGGACGTTTGGTCGGTGATGTCGGTATAGAGCACCTCGGCACCGGGGATATCGACAAGCTCCGGGCGGCGGGCCGTGGCATAGACCTTCGCCCCGCGACGCAGGAGCTCGATGGCGAAGTGGCGACCCAGCCCGCTGTTGGTGCCGGTGACGAGGGCTGTGGATCCTTGTAGCTGCATGGGGTCCTTGTCCGATCTGGGCTTGCGGGGCTGCCCGGCGAGGAAGAACATGACCGATCGGTCATCTTAAGCCGACAGTGGACCACAAGATGACCGCCTGGTCAACTTGCTAGGATGGCGTGCATGACCCTGTCTGCCCGTTCACTGCGCTCAGACGCGGCGCGAAACCGAGAACTACTCCTCGCTGCCGCAGAGGAGGAGTTCGCCAAGCGGGGCATGGATGCCTCGATCGCGGATATCGCTCGCCGTGCGGGCGTGGCGAAGGGGACCGTCTTTCGACACTTCGCCACGAAGGAGGAACTGGTCGCCGTGGTCGTCGGCGGTCATTTCGTCTCGCTCGGCGCCGTCGCGGGAAATCTGCTGGAATCCGCTGATCCCACGGGTGCGTTGCTGGAGTTCCTGACTGTGGCGGCAGAACAGTTGCAGCACCAGGATCTTGTGTTCTTGCAGGCGGTCACCGAAGGAGATTCAACAGTGACCGAGTGTCGGAATCAGCTGCATGCGAGAACCAATGCTTTGGTCGACCGCGCCCAGGAAGCCGGTGGAATCCGTTCTGACGTCACCGGGTCCGATATCCTTCTGATTCTCTGCGCTCTCGTCCACACGGTCGGTCTCCGGACGGAACAAACTCCAGATTCATGGCGGCGTCACCTCACCATCCTCTTCGACGGGCTGCGGCCCCAGGGTGCTTCTCCGTTGCCGGGCCCGGCTCCGGAACGGCTCTGATGAGCTGGTGGGAGGCGGCACTGACGCGAGGAGGGCCGACACGGTCCTGAGAATCTCGTCGGCCCTGACCGAGTAGCTCACGGTTCTCACATGCGAGGCCACCGAATACGGGCGGAGTTCTCTCGCGTAGTGGTGACCGCTTCACGTATACCTCCCCGCCACACGGGACCGCGCCCAGGCCAGAGTTCGTTCAAGTTCCCGGCACGAGGGAGACAGCGCCGGTCCTGAGGTTTTCACGTGCGGACGAGTTCATCTTGCAGTCCTGTGGCAGAGGGGATCCGACATGGCGCTCGACCGCACCCCACTCGTCCTCGTCGCACGAGAAGGGTGGACCGATGCCGGCCATGCCAAGAAGCCTTTCGGCGAATCCCGCCATTGTCTTCCAACCCGTTCCTGAGCTGATGGGCCTGTATGCGTGATGTCGGCCGAGCGTCGACGGGGGAGCGCGGGACGGCCCGGCCGTCCGCCACGAAGGTTCTGCCAGCAGCGGCGACGGGCCGTGCCGCTCCGCCCCCGGGCTACCGGCCGACCGCGGGAGAACCCGAACCCTCCGCCCCCTCGGGCGCGGCCGGCGCTGCGGTCCGGTTGCGTACCAGCATGGTCGCGGGCACCGCGGCGAGGACGAAGAGCACCCCCGCCATGGCGACGTAGAGGTACACGCCGGCCGCCGTGCTCACAGGGGCGCCGTCGGCCGAGGTCCCGGCGATCTGGGTCGCCTTGAGCACCTCTCCCCCGGCGAAGTTGAAGACGACCGAGCCGAGGGCGAGCACGACCGACACCAGTCCGGCGACCGTGCCCTGCCGCTCGGGCGCCTCGATGCCGGTCGCCAGGTTGTAGCCGGAGGCGCCGATCGCGCCGGCGGCCATGCCGACCATGGCTCCGCAGGCGATCGCGACCGGGAGCACCGACACCCCCGCCAGCATCGCGAAGGTCGCCACCGCCCCGACGGCGATGCCGCCGAGGAGGGGCAGTGCGGGGCCGAACCGCCCCGCGATCCATCCGGCGCACGTGCCGCCGACGACGATGCCGAGGTTGGGCGCGGCGAGCAGCACGGCGACCGCCTCCCCGTGGCCCAGCCCGTAACCGAGCCCCAGGTCGGGGGGCACCTGGGCGATGATCCCCGTCAGCTGGAGCATGCTGCGGAAGGATCCCGCCGCCAGGACCAGGGCCAGCAGCGTGAGCAGGATCGGGCGGCTGAGGGCACGGATGTCGATGACGGGCTCCTCGACCCGCAGTGCGAGGAACGCCCAGCCGGTCAGCGCGGCGGTTCCGGCCGCCAGCAGCGCGACCGTGCCCCCGGACAGCCATCCGAGGTCACTTCCGAGGCTGATGTAGGCGAGTACCGCGCCGAGGCCGCCGCCGAGCAGGAGCGCCCCGCCCACGTCGATCCGACCGGTGCCGCGGATCGGCGACTCCGGGATGAAGGAGCGCACGCAGAGCGCGGCCGCCGCGGCGAGCAGCGCCGCCGCGACGAACACGCTGCGGTGGCCGAACACCTCGATGACCGGCTGCATCAGGAACGGCTCGGCGATGCCGACGACCGCGGAGCCGGACGTCACGATCCCGACCACGGCCATCGCCACACCCGGGGTGCAGATCTGGCGGACGAGGGCCACCGTGATGAAGACGGCGGCGAAGGCGGCGCCTTGGAGGAAGCGCCCCGCCAGGAAGACCCACACGTTGGGGGCGGCGAGGCAGACCAGCGCTCCCGCGCAGGCCAGGAGCAGGGTGGCGACGAGTACCCGGCGCTGCCCGAAGATGTCGGAGCTCTTCGCGAGCAGCGGCGACCAGAGGGCCCCGGCCAGCATCGCGCTCGCGTTCAGCCATGCGGCCTGGTCGGTGTCGAAGTGGGCCAGCAGCTGGGGCAGGACCATCATGGGCGAGCCGATGGCCACGTCGGCCAGGACGTTGGCGAGGGTGAGGACGGCCGCCCAGAGGAGGAGCCGCTTGCTCCAGCGGTGCTCCTGGGCGCCCGGGGCGGGCGTTGCCGGCGTGTCTTTCACTGTGGGTTCTCTCCAGTGCATGGGGGCGGGGGCCCGGCGGAGGGCACGAGGCGCGGGCGGCGGGGCCGGTCCGGGAGCGGTGCCCCCGGGCGCCGGTCGTCCCGCGCCGGTTTCAGGGGGCGCCGGCGCCGGAGGCGCGCAGCGCCTCGTTGCGGGCGGCGATGTCTTCCCAGGTGGCGGGCAGCATGCGGTCGCGGCCGCTGTGGACGCGGCCCTGGGCGAAGGTGACGTAGGGGCGCTGCCGGGCCTCGTACCGGGCGAACGCGGCGGTGTGGTCGCCGCCGCTCCGTTCGAGTTCCTCGGCGAGGAAGCGGGCGCCGGTGAGCGCGAGCGAGGTGCCCCGGCCGGACAGGTAGGCGGGGCTGTACCCGGCGTCCCCGACGAGGGCGACGCGGCCGCGGTGCCAGGAGGGCAGGTGGATCTGGCTCGCGGAGGTGAGGTAGAAACCGGGGTCGGCGCGGGCGGCGTCGAGCAGTTCCGGGATCCGCCACGACCGGTGGCCGGCGAAGGCGTCGAGGAGGATCTTCTTCTGGGCGTCCGGGTCGCGGTGGTCGTGGTCGATCGGGTCCGAGCGGAACTGGAAGACCGCGACGGCCCTGCCCTTGTACCGGAAGATGCCCGCCATCCGGCCGGGGACGTTGTGGATCGGGTTGATGCCCCCGGTGTGGGCCTCGGCGGGGAGGTCGGCGAGGGCGAAGTAGACGCCGAGGTGCCGCAGGTGGTCCTTCTCGGGTCCGAACACGAGCCGGCGGACGGCGGAGTGCTGGCCGTCGGCGCCGAGCACCAGGTCGTACCGGCCGGTGCGGCCCGAGGCGAAACGCACGTCGACGCCGCTTCCGTCGTCGGCCAGTGTCTGGATCGAGTCGCCGAAGCGGATCGCCGCGGTGTCCGGGAGCGCGTCGGCGAGGATGCGCACGAGGTCCTCGCGGAGGAGTTCGATGTCGTCGTCGGAGTCGTTGATCTGCGCCAGCGGGAGCGGGGCCACCGGCTCGCCCGCGCTGTCGACGAACTGGGCGAGCTCGGACATCCGGATCCGCTGCTTCCGGATCGTGGCGAGCAGTCCCATCCTGTCCGCGGCCTCGATCGCGTCACCGCGGATGTCGACGGGTGTTCCTGTGAGCCGGAGGTGGTGGGCGTACTCGACGAGGGTGACGTCGTGGCCGCGGGCGCCGAGTCCGAGTGCGCAGGCGAGCCCTGCGACACCGGCTCCGGAGACGAGGATGTTCACGTGTGCGCTCCAGGTTTCGCTGGGGTGGGTGTGCGAACCGCGGAGCAGGGCGGTCGTCGTCCGGGCCGCTGCCACGGCAGCCCGCCGACACTAAAGAAACAATCAGTTGCTTTTAGAGAGCTTACCGACGACCGGCTTGCACCGCAACGCCGCGCCGGGCGACAATCGGCACCCGAGCAGAGGACCAGGAGGTGGGCGCGGCGATGGCCGAGGGAAACACCGTCCGACCGACCGCACGGCGCCCCGGTGGCCGCAACGCGCGGGTGAGGGCGCAGATCCTCGCCGCGACCGCCGAGCTCGTGGCGCGCGACGGCATCACGGGCTTCCGCTACGAGGAGGTCGCCGAGTTCGCCGGCGTGCACAAGACCAGCGTCTACCGCAACTGGCCCGACCGCGAGGAGCTGGTGGTCGAAGCCCTGCTGCGCTACGCCGAGGACCTCGCCTCGGTCGCCGACACCGGCGACATCCACCGGGACCTGGTGGACTTCCTGGAGGCCCTCGCCGGCGGTCTGGAGACGCCGTTCGGCCGGACCCTCGAACAGGCCGTCCAACCCGCCCGCCAGGGCCCCACCGTCCAGGCGCTGACCAGGATCCTCGACCAGCGCGTGGCCGCCATGCAGCGGCGGGTGGACACCGCCGTGGAGCGGGGCGAGCTCCCCCCGGTCGAGAGTTCCTTCCTCGGCGAGATGATCTCCGGCCCGGTGCACCTCATCGTCAACCGCGGCATGCGCACGTTCACCCGCGCGGACGCGGAGCGCATCGTCGGCGTGGTGCTCGCCGGCCTCCGGGCCACGGCTGCGCACACCTGAGCCGCCGCCCCGGCCGCGAGGTTCGGGCCGGGGGCCGGAGCGCCTCCGGCGGACGCCTCCGCTGCGGCGCGGCACCACACATTTGCGCAACACGGGGCCGAGTACGGTCCGGCGCATGCGTAGACAACTCCTCCTGCTCGGCGCTCTGTGCGCGCTCGCCGTACCCCTGTTCACCGCGGTCCCGGCGCAGGCGATCGTGGGCGGCACCGAGTCCACCCGCGCCTACTCCTTCATGGGCTCGTTCCAACCCTCCTATCCCGCTCCCCCGCGCGAGGACGGCCACGGATGCGGCGTCCTGCTCCTGGCCCCCCAGTGGGTGCTGACCGCCAGCCACTGCGCCGGCAAGAACCCGACCAACGCGAAGGTGGGCGTCCCCCAGGGCTGGAAGGTCCGGATCGGGTCGCTGGACAGCACCTCCGGGGGCGAGGTGGCCGAGGTCGACCACTACTACCGGCTGGCGACCAGCAACGACGAGGGCGGCTTCTGGGGCAGGGACCTGGCGCTGATGCACCTGGCCGCCCCGGTCGAGGCCGAACCCGTGCGGATCGCCCGGAGCACCCCGGCGGAGGGCTCACCGGCCAGGCTCCTGGGCTGGGGCATGACCTGCGACGACAGCGACGACCCGGCGTGCTACCCGAACCGGTTGCACGAGGCCGACACCGTGGTCCAGCCGGCCTCGGCGTGCGGGATCACGGACCGCACCGACGAACTGTGCATCGGCAGCCGCGACGGCAGCGTCAACGCGGCCAACATGGACTCGGGTGGGCCCGCGCTGGTCCGCGAGGACGGTGAGTGGGCCGTGGCCGGCGTGGTCAGCGGCCCGAGCGGGGACGGCGCCCCGGTCTGGTTCACCGACGCCACCCTGCACACCGCGTGGATCGACGGCATCGTCGACGGCACCGACGTGCCCGCCGACGACGAGATCCCGGACGTGGAGGGGGCGGCGTACCTGGGCGGCTGCGCGGGGTCGGTGGTGCGCACCGCCTCCTCGCTGCCGGAGGACCCCGCGCTCATGCTGACCAACGGCCACTGCGTGCAGGAGGAGCGGCCCGCCCCGGGAAGCGCGCTGGTCGACCGCCCGGCCGACGGCGAGGTGCACGTCGGCGACCCCCGGGGCTACCCGCAGGCCACCGCACGGCTGGAGCGCCTGGTGTACGCGACGATGACCGGCACCGACGTCGCCCTCTACCGCCTGGACACGACCTACGGGCAGCTGGAGTCGGAGGGGGCCAAGGTCCTCGAACTGGCCTCCGAACCCGTGCGCGCGGGCGATCCGCTCAGCATGCTCGTCCCCCACACCCGGCTGGAGTGCTCGGCCGAAGCCGTGGTCCCGCACCTGCGCGAGGGCGGCTACGAGCAGGACGGTGCGATCCGCTACGCCTCGGGCGAGGGCTGCGATGTCTTTCCGGGCATGTCCGGTTCGGCGCTGCTGGCCCCCGACGGCTCCACGGTGGTGGGGGTCCACAACACCCACAACCGGGACGGCGAGGAGTGCACCGACAACAACCCCTGTGAGGTGGACGGGGACGGGAACGTCACCTTCGGGCAGGGCCGCGCCTACGGCCAGCAGGTGCACATGGTCACGGACTGCCTGACCACCGGATCTGAGCTGGACCTGGCGCAGCCGGACTGCACCCTCACCGGGGCTTCGCGCTCCTGAGCGACCCGTCCGGGTCGAGCGCGTCCGCCGGTCCGCCTCCGCGGCGGACCCGTCGGCGGACCCCCGGAGCCAGTGTGGCAGCGCGACAGCGCCCCGCAGGGCCGAACCGTCGAAGTGGTCGCTGGCCGCCGCGGCCGAACCCGGCACGGGCCGGGTCCGCGCCCTCTACGGTCGTTGCCATAAGCAACGTATGGCTTTGCCTCCAGCCCCCGCCGGAGCGCCTCAGGAGGGGCGTGTGCCCGAGGTGCTCCAGGTCGCCGCCCAGGCCCCGCCGCCTCCTGTGGGGTCGGGACTGGGTGAGACCCACGAGTACGGGTGGGAAGCGGGCCGATACCGGTACCGGGGGTTGTGGGAGCCGGATGGGGACCTGGACGAGCTGATGGGGCTGCTGCCCCGGACCGAGGAGGAGTAGCCGATGCGAAGCGATCACGCCACGGCACCTTGAGGCGCATCAGGAGATGCGACTGGCCGTATGAGATAGGCGGTTCAAAGCCTACCCGGAAACAGCAGGGCCCCTCATTTTCATCCCCCTGCGGAGCACAGCCACGTAGGGTAGTGGAGGGTCCGCTTATCAACCCCCGTCATCAACCCTTGCAAGGGGTAGAAATTTAAGCAAATGTCTACAATGTCCTATTATATATAATTCCCCTGTGAGGGTGGAGGGCGAGCGCTTAGCGCTCGCCCTTCCTGTTGCCCAAGTGGGCTATGATCACATCACCGATCGACAGTAAAGTCATTTTCTTAACGACTTGGGGAGTTCACGTGACGGAGGAGCCTCAGGAGCGGAGTCAACGGGGCATACAGTTCCAGATCGAACGCTCTTCAGAGCAGCGTGGTTTTTGGTATTTCTGGTCGAAAAGTCCGAAAAAGATAGACACGGAAGTAGTGAACGTAAAATTCACAGAAGAAGGCATTCCAGACAAGAAGGGATAGCCACACAGCCGCACCCCCTGCCGTGCCAGCTACCACACTGGCCCGACTCTCACAGGAAAACCGAACAATTGTCCTGACTTGGCCAAAAACGGAACTCTCAAGCCTGCACTGTCACCAGCTCTCTCTACGGTGCTCAAAGATGATTCCGAAAAGCGGAGGAGGTGACCCATGCGTCTTCGAATGACGGTCCGCACGGCTGCCACATCCCTGGACTGGGAGAACGTGCTTCGCCCAGGCCGCGGCCTGATCTACGAGCTACTTTCGCGCGGTGCCCCTGAGGTCGGCGCCCAACTGCACGAACGCGGTTGGGGAGAGACCGGTATGACCCCCTTCGGACACAGCGCTCCGACATTTCCGTCGGCTCGGCGCAAGCGCGGCCAGTACGCGGCGGGCGGGGTCGGTGTCCTGGAGTTCGGCAGTCCCCTTCCAGAGATTGTCGAAGGCGGGGCCAAAGGACTGGCTGGGCAGACAGTCGTGGACTGGGGTGGTGTAGCGCTGCGGGTCGACTCGGTCGATGTCGTTCCCCCGCCGGACTTCGCCTCCGGCAAGGCGGTGTTCAGGACCTCCACCCCCGTGGTGATGAAGGGTTCCGGGCATGACGAGTACGGGGAGCGCACCACCCGGCAGGCGTGGGTGCTGCCGACCGAACCGGAGTTCCCCGCCTACTTCGAGTCCAACCTGCGCCGTAAGGCTCTGACGGTGGGGACTGACCCCGACGTCAGCGTGCAGGCCATCACCTGGGTGGGGCCCAAACGCAGCTTCGCCGTGGGCAAGGGCCGCAAGCCCGGAGCCGCCGTGGAAGCCGAGGTCCACGGTGCCCCGGAAACCCTGCGGTGTATCTGGAGCTGGGGTCTGGGCCAGGCCAACTCCGCGGGTTTCGGGTGGGTGGTCGCGTGAGCACCACAACCACCGGGCTCAGTGTGCGGTTGACCGCACACCCTCTCCAGCGGGTGGGTGCGTTCGCGCTGTCCTCGCTCGTGCACCGCAAGCCGGTGAAGCTGAAGCAGCTCGCCCACCCCTTGGAGCTGACAGAGCAGGACCTGCGAGCGGCGAACGCGAACATGACCCGCGACCTGGGCCGCACCACCACCGTCGCGACGAGCAAGGAACCCGGGGGGTTCTGGCTGGGAACCAGCTACCTGTTCTGGCCCAACTGCCCCATCAACACCACCAACCGCAAGTCCCTTCTGGGGCAGGACCTCAAGGACAAGCTCGCCCAGTGGCGCGACCTGTCCGAGGCCGACACCGTCCTGGACGCCCGATGTGTGCTGTGCGACCACCCGGCCTGCGGGTTCTACGGCAAGGTCGACGTTCCGCTGCTGGAGAGTTCCTCCTACCGCAACACCACGATCCCCACCCATGAGGGGATGGCGCTGTGCCGGGGCTGCCTGCTGAGCTTCTACGCGCTGCCCTACGGGTGCGCGATCGGTGGCGGGCGGGCGACGGCACTGCACAGCTGGGACGACAACCTGCTCCGCGCGCTCACCAAGTTCCAGGTCGACCGGACCCGGCGCCAGGCCGTGGCCGGCGCCCCGGCGGGCGAACGTCCCTCCTACGCCCGCCAGCTCGCCGCGCTGAGCAGTCTGCGGGGCTATGAGGAGACGGTGACCGAGGGGGTGGAGCTGATGGTCTTCACCAACAGCAACAAGGAGCAGGAGCTGGCGGTGCACGCCATGGACCAGCCCGCCACGGAGTGGATCCGCGACCTGCCCAAGCCGTCCTTGCTCTGGTTGGGGCGTGCCCACCGCTGGGAGAGGGTGCCCGGCCGGTCCATGCTCGCCCGCAACCTCTTCGACCTGCCCGAGCGGGTGATTCCCACCGTCGCCCACTTCCTGCGCGAACGCGCCCTGGGCAAGGACGGTATCTGCGCCCAGACCCCGCTGCTTTCCGCCACATGCTCCTCCTACGCCACGAAGGTGCTCCAGGTGTCCACCACCGACTTGGACCAGATCAACCAACTCGCCGCACGCATCGCCCGGGCCCTCAACACCGAGGACGACAAGGAACTGAAGAAGTTCCTCCAGGCCCGCAAGAAGCTCGCCACCCTGCGCGCCTGGCTGCAGCGCGCCTCCGTCGACCGCACCCTGCGCACCCAGGAAGCCGAGCCGTTCATCACCGAGCGCCAGTGGCGGCTGCTCTTCGACGCCGAGGACCGGGTCTTCCTCCACCGCGACCTGTTGTTCATCGGCGTGCTCAACCACCTGCACGAACTCAAACCCTCCTGGCGCGGACGCGACCACGACGACGTGTCCACCGACGACCTCATTCCCGACACCGACCTGGATGCGGAGAACAACTGATGACCTACCTGGTGGGCAAGATCGCCCTGGACATCACCGCCGGCGCCCCCAACAACGGCCGCGGCGAGGACAACACGGCCAAGGTCAAGTACCTGACCATCGGACGCGGTGAACGCGTCCCCTACATCTCCGCGCAGGCGCTGCGCCGGTGGTGGCGCGACTCGCTGCCCGCGACCGAGAAGCGCTCCCCGGTCACCCGGTCCGGCACCGGCAAGAAGCAGCAGGCCTATACCGCGGGACGCCCGGACCTGCACCTGGACGACGACCTGTTCGGCTACATGGTCGCGATCAAGAAAGAGAACTACCAGCGTGACACCGTCCTGGCCACCGGCACCCTCGTCTCGCTGGCATCCAAGCGCATCAGCACCGACTTCGGCACGATGAGCCGCGGCTTCCCGGCGGACGCCGACCCGGTCATCCACGAACACGAGCACTACACCGCCGAGATGGCCGGGGACGTGCTGTTGGACCTGCCACGGGTGGGCACCTTCGAACAGGACGGAGGGGGCCTGCGCCGAGCCTTGTCCCCGGCCGCAGCCGAAGAGGCCGTCAACGCCGGCGCCGACGAGTACGTGCTGCGCGGCGTCGGGTCGCTGCGTCTGCCGATCCAGGAGCGCCGACGCCGGGCCGCTGTGTTGCTGCGCACCCTGGCCCAGGTCCAGGGTGGGGCCAGCCGCGCCCTGCACTACGGCGACCGTGCCCCTTCCTTCGTGCTCCTGGCCCCCCTCAAGGGGGGCAACAACCCCTTCACCCGTGTGCTGGCCACCGGGCCGCAGGGCGTGTTCTTCGACGTGGCGGTCTTCGCCGAGGAGATGCGGGCCTGGGCCGATGAGCTGGACGGGCCCGTCCACATCGGCTGGGCGCCGGGGTTCCTCGGAGCCCAGCGCGAGCAGGTCCGTGACGACCTGGTCGAGCACATCACGGCCGGGCGTGTGGTGATCGACCACCCGCGCACCGTCCTGGGGACCCTGGCCAAGGAGATCGAGTCTGGTCAGCGCGACGCCTGGTTCGAGGACCCGGCCGTATGACCGCCGCTCTGGAGATCACGGTCACCGCCCCGGTGGCCTCCTTCCGCAACCCCCTGTACTCGGGTGTGCAGGTCACCCTGCCCTGCCCCCCGCCGTCCACCGTCGCGGGCCTGCTGGCCGCGGCGGTGGGCGGCTGGGACCGCATGCCCGCGGACACCCGCATCGCCATGGCCTTCACCGCCCGGGGCAAGGGGGTGGACCTGGAGACCTTCCACCCCTTGGACGCCGAAGGCAAGAGGCGGGACGCCACCCCCAAGGACCACGAGTTCCTCGCCGACACGACGCTCACGGTGTGGGTGCTGAACCATCTGGACCTGTGGGAGCGGGCTCTGCGCCGGCCGGTGTGGCCGCTGCGCCTGGGCCGCAGCCAGGACCTGGCCTCGGCCCGCACCCGCCGCATCACCCTCCACGCGGGCGCGGGTTCCCAGGGACATGCCCTGCTGCCGGCAGAGGCGTCCACCTCGGGGATGCAGGTGCGGATGCCGCACGCGATCAGCCCCGACCGCTCCCGCATCCAGTGGGGCACCTACCGCTACGCCCCCAAGGGCAGCGCCGCGAAGGTCGACTCCTCCTTGCGCACCGACGGCGGTCAGGCAGTCGTGCCCCTGCCCCCGGTCCACCCCCGCGCGAGTGCCGAGGAACAGGTCGAGCTGCCGCACATCTGGGCCAAGAGCCTCGACAAGCGCATCCGACCTCCCCAGCCAGGGGAGGCGCTGACCACCCACCTCCAGGCCACCACCCGGGCCCTGGACCTGCTGCGCGCCCGCGTCGGCGCCCTGCCCGGGATGGACGAGCGCTTCTGGACCTGGGCACGGTTGGCGTGCTTGTTCCACGACGCCGGGAAAATCCCGAACGGGTTCCAGACCATGGTGGGAAACCCCCCTCCCGCCCAACCGTGGGGGAAAAGGCACGAGATCTACTCGCTCGCCTTCGTCGAGCACGTCCTCGCCCACCTACCGGAAGAGGAACGCACCTGGGTCGGACTCGGAGTACTCACCCACCACCGGCCCCTGGCCGGAGGTGAGGGGTCCATCCGCAATGAACAGCTCACCCTGACCGACCCCCAGCAGGTGCAGGACAGCTTCGGGCCCGTGGACACCGCTTCCGCCAACGCCCTCGCCGCCTGGTTGGCCGCACGCGCCTCGGCGCCCGCACCCGCACCCGTCGACCAGTCCGACCTGGCCCAGGCCACGCACCGGATGCTGGACCGCATCCTCAAGAAGTGGGAGCACGGGGAGAGCCCTGATGAGCGGGCCGGGCTGACCGCCGCCCTGCTCCAGGGGGCCGTCACCCTGGCCGACCACGTGGCCTCCGCCCACAGCCCACTGCTCACCGACCACCCCCTGGTCGGCGCCGACTACCCCAGGCGGCTGCGCCTGGAACTGGCCGGCAGGGGCAACAGCGCCTACCCCCACCAGGAACGGGCCGAGGCCACCACCACGCACATGGTCCTCCGTGCTCCCACCGGGCAGGGCAAGACCGAAGCCGCCCTGCTGTGGTCCCACACCCACACCCACGACCTGGCCGCCGGCACAGGCGGCACACCCCGCCTGTTCTACTCGCTGCCCTACCTCGCCTCGATCAACGCCATGGCCACGCGCCTGCGCCAAGTGCTGGGCCAGGACCAGGTCGGTGTGGTCCACTCCCGCGCGGCGAGTTTCTACCTGTCCACCGCCTCCTGCGACGAGCACCAGCTGGGCGATGCCGGCCAGGAACGCCGACGGGCCTCCCGGGCTGTCGCCCAGGCCAACGCCAGTCGCCTGTTCCGGGAGCTCGTGCGCGTCACCACCCCCTACCAGCTCCTGCGCGGAGCTCTGGGAGGTACCGCGCACGCGGCCACCCTCATCGACAGCGCCAACTCGGTGTTCGTCTTCGACGAACTCCACGCCTACGAACCCGTACGCCTCGGCATGATCCTGGCAATGATGCGCCAGTGGGCTAACCTCGGCGGGCGCATCGGCGTCATCTCCGCGACCCTGCCCGACCGGCTCCTGGACACCATTCGGGAGACTCTTGGCGAAAACCACCGGGTGGAGCTGGTGGAGCCCGACGCCGACTACGCCTGGCCGCGTCGCCACCGTCTGTACCTGCGCCAGGAACACCTGACCGACCCCACGAGCGTGGAGCAGATCAGGGACGCGTTGCGCGCGGGGCAGAGCGTGGCCGTGATCGCCAACAACGTCGCCGACGCCTGGAACCTCTACGACCAGCTGGCTCCCTTGGCCAAGGAACTCCACGGCGACGACGCCGCCCTGCTCCTGCACTCCCGGTTCAGGACCGGCGACCGCAGCAGGATCGAAAAGGCCATCCGGGACCGGTTCGGCACCAAAATCACACCCCGCCGCCCCGGGCTGCTGGTGGCCACCCAGGTGGTCGAGGTGTCCCTGGACGTGGACTTCGACGTCCTGCACACCTCCGCCGCACCCCTGGAAGCGCTCCTGCAGCGCTTCGGACGCGTCAACCGCGTCGGCGCCCTGGAAGGACCGGCGCCGGTCATCGTGCACCAAGCCCACTACGCCCCGCGCGGCAGGAGCGGACCCGAGTTCGCCGACAAGGTCTACGATGCCGAGCCCACCAAGCTGAGCTGGGACATCCTGGCCCGCGACGACGGCCAGGAGCTGGACGAGCGATTGTTCACCACGTGGCTCGACGAGATCTACACAAGCTCCTGGGGCGATGCGTGGCAAGCCCAGGTGGAAGAGTCCGCCGCGAACTTCCAGGACTACTTCCTGGGCTTTGAACAGCCTCTGAACGACACATCCGAGCTCTCCAAAGCCTTCGACAAGATGTTCGACGGCGTGGACGGCATCCTCGCCAAGGACCGGCAGGACTACGAAGACGCACTCTTCGAGAAGGCAGCAAACGAGGAACCGGGGACCGGGCGGTTGCTGGCCTCGCAGTACCTGATCCCGCTCCCCCACTACGCCCGATTCCTGGGTACCTGGGACCACAAGCTCAAGGTCCTGGTCATCGACGCCGAGTACAAAGCCGACCGTGGACTCACCGCGATCAGGTCAACATCCAGCACGGGCTCCTACCAGCCCGGAGCGATCCTGTGATCGGCGTCGAAGATGTCGGAGGGGTGCCCATGAAGTACCTCTACCACTGCCCCCGCCAGCTATGGCTGTACGCCCGGGGCTTTCGCCCCGAAGCCACCAGCTCCACCGTCCAACTCGGCGAGGCGGTCCACGAGACCTCCTACCGCCGAGCCCACCCCGCCGACCTGGGCTCGGCACGCCTGGACGACCTGGACGGCAACCTGTGGGTCCACGAGATCAAGTCCTCCTCCCACGCCACCGCGGCAGACGAAGCCCAAGCCGTGCACTACTCCTACCGGCTCCGCCAGGTCGGCGTCGACGCCCAGGGCGCGATCCCGCACTACCCCAAGACCCGGCGCACCCATGGTCCCCGGTCCCTGCATCGCCTTGGTGTGGGCCCCTACAAGGGGTAGCAACCCTGGCAGCTCCTCGACGCGGTCGGCCAAGCCGAGCGCCCTCATCGCCCCTACGAGGGGTAGCAACACGATGATCGCGTTGGCCCTCACCAGCGGCTCGAGGTCCTCATCGCCCCTACGAGGGGTAGCAACGTGCTGAGCAGCGGCTCGTAGTCGCGCCCCGTGGCGGTCCTCATCGCCCCTACGAGGGGTAGCAACACGGCGCGCCGAGCGACCATCTCACTGACAGAATGTCCTCATCGCTCCTACGAGGGGTAACAACCGGGGGAAGCACCCGACACCCGGACGGCCCCCCGTCGTCCTCATCGCTCCTACGAGGGGTAACAACTAGGCGGTCAGCGCCTCGGCGACGCCGTCGCGCAGGTCATCATCGACCCTACGAGGGGTAGCAACGCGACGTCGTCCACTACGTGTCCCACGGCTCCCCGTCCTCATCGCCCCTACGAGGGGTAACAACACGAGGCCACCGGGGTCCGCGAGGAGTACTGCGGGTGTCCTCATCGCCCCTACGAGGGGTAACAACACCCACCGCCACTGGTGGGGTTCACCCACGTAGGCATCCTTATCGCCCCTATGAGAGGTAGCAACACACGGTCACGCCTCCTCCCCAGCGATCTTCCGAAGCCTCATCGCCCCTACGAGGGGTAGCAACCCGCCCTCGTCGAACCGGTAGCCGCACCCGGGGGGTCCTCATCGCCCCTACGAGGGGTAACAACTTGTGGTAGTCCTGGGTGTCCCGGATCTCCTGGAGGTCCTCATCGCTCCTACGAGGGGTAACAACCGGCCAGGGTGGGCGCTGCCAGCGCCAGGGTCAGGTCCTCATCGCCCCTACGAGGGGTAACAACACGAGGCCACCGGGGTCCGCGAGGAGTACTGCGGGTGTCCTCATCGCCCCTACGAGGGGTAGCAACTGCCCGGTCGGGGTGAGTGCCGACCCCGCCCACACGGTCCTCATCGCCCCTACGAGGGGTAGCAACCCGTGTCCCACCGCCTGGACGGCGCGGGTATGCCGTCCTCATCGCCCCTACGAGGGGAAACAACTCGGCCAGGCGGGTCTCGGCGCGGTGCGGGCGGGTGGTCCTCATCGCCCCTACGAGGGGTAACAACATGCCGACGGCGGTCGCGTCCGCCTGGATCGCGAGTCCTCATCGCCCCTACGAGGGGTAACAACCCGCGCACATCGCCGAACACCCCGAGCATGACGCCGAGTCCTCATCGCCCCTACGAGGGGTAACAACTTGCCGCGGGGCGCTGCTGGCACAACGCGCCCAGGTCCTCATCGCCCCTACGAGGGGTAACAACAGGGCGGCCAGGCGGGTGCGCAGCCCGTCGACGAGTCCTCATCGCCCCTACGAGGGGTAACAACGGCTCGGCGGCGACCAGGGCGCGCACTTCCTCCAGGTCCTCATCGCCCCTACGAGGGGTAACAACGGTGTGGTGGGGGCCCGGACCGGCCTGCCCTGAAGTCCTCATCGCCCCTACGAGGGGTAGCAACGTCCACCGGGAGCGTCTGCCCGGCCATCGGCCCGCCGTCCTCATCGCCCCTACGAGGGGTAGCAACCCCTGGTCCTGCTCCTGGTCGTGATCCGGCCCCGGCTGTCCTCATCGCCCCTACGAGGGATAGCAACAGCTGCCCAACGGCTGGACCCACACCCGCATCACCAGTCCTCATCGCCCCTACGAGGGGTAGCAACGTGCCTTCGTGCTCCCCGGCGGCCTTAATCTGGACGGTCCTCATCGCCCCTACGAGGGGAAACAACATTCCCATCTAGTAGTACTTCGTTAAGTATCTGATTTCTCGGCTCGGTTCCGCGATCATGGACGCGTAGATCTGGCCGCTGTAGAAGAGCTGCGCGAGGATCTCGATTGGTCTCCACGGTGGACCCCGAGGCCAGGCACATCCATAAGAACCGCACCCGGCACCAGGCGGGGTACAAGGGCCACGTCGCCGTCGAACCGGAGAGCGGCCTGTTCACCGAGGTCGCCCTCACCAGCGGCTGCGGGGCCGACAACCACGAGGCCAGGGTCGCCGAGGACCTGCTGGCCGAGGAGGCCGAGCCGGTCCAGGTGTTGGGCGATACCGCCTACGGCACCGCGGACCTGCGTGAACACCTGGAAGAGGCCGGTCACGGGCAGGTGCTCAAGCCCCCGCCGCTGCGTTCGGTAGTCCCTGGTGGGTTCACCAGCGACGACTTTCGCATCGACACCGCAGGCGGCCAGGTGGCCTGTCCGGCCGGGCTGAGGTGCCCCGAGGTTTCCGGGCAGCGACAACACGGGCCACCACGAGCCATGAGGCCGTGCGCTCGGGCAGATCGATAGAGCCCAGTGGACGTTCGTGAACCATGGTCCACGGGTGGCCGGGCGGGGAGATTCTCACCCGGGCCGTGGTCACGCGAGCGGGCTGCTCGCAGCGCCCGAGCGTGACCGTGTTCCCCTGGTCCGACATGAGCACCACCCGGTGAGGCGTCAGGTTCACCAGGGTGTGGTCCGCAAACAGGGGGATGCCCTCGTGGGTGTCGGCGATGTCGCTCGGGACGGGAACTGTTTCGTAGGAGGTGCCCGCCATGCGGGCGGCGAGGCCGAGGCGGATCATGATCTCGGTGGCCGACTGGTTCAGGGAGACCGCGCGCTTGGGAACCTGTTCGACGGTCACCTCGGCGTCGCAGTTCTCGATACTGAGGGGGTAGGGGGGCGCGCCCCCTTCCGCTGCCGCCGTGGAGTCGGTCGCGGGGGCGGGCGCCGTGGCGCACCCGGCCAGGGCGAGGGTCGATGCGACCCCTACGGTTTTGATAATGATTTTTAATATCATGAACGTAGGCCACAGCGACTTTGCCACCAGGCGGTACTCCGCTGCGCGACGGCCGAGGAGGTGCCCGCGGGCCCGGCGTCGGCCCCGACTCCCGCCCCGCGACGCCGCCGCGCCTCCGGCAGGGCTCCCCGACGGGGCAACGAGGCGTTGCCCCGCCACGGCGAAGCCGGCTCCCCCGCCCCGGCCCTCCGCGCCGGTGCGCCGCGCCGCAATCAGACGTTCTGCCCGTCTTGTGGCGACACGGCACTACACATAGCATCAGGGCGACCTCACCGGGTCACCAGAGAGATCAGCACCCTCACCCCAGGGAGACCCCCATGCTGAGACGCATCCTCACACCCCTCCTCATCGCGCTGAGCGCCCTGGCGCTGACGCTGGTGGGCGCCGTACCGGCCTCCGCGGAACCCGCGGAGCAGGTCCAGCCCCTGCGCCAGACCACCCTGTACTACGACGCGAGCCAGTCCGCGGAGTACGCCTCCGCCGTCGCCTCGGCCGTGGGCGTATGGAACTCCAGCGTCAACAACGTCCGCCTGGAGCCGGCCCCCGCCGGGCGGCGGGCCGAGATCCGCATCATCGCCGACGACGGCTGGCCCCGCGCCCACCTGGGCCCGGTGCGCCCGGGCGGGCAGGTCACCGTCTGGATGGGCCGCCAGGGCACCGCCCAGGGCTACGACGCGGTGCGCATCGCCGCGCACGAGCTCGGCCACAGCCTGGGCCTGCCCGACGTCAAGCCCGGCCCGTGCTCGTCGCTGATGTCGGGCTCCACCGGCGGTGTGAACTGCACCGTCCGCGCCCCCAACGCCTCCGAGCGCGCGCGGGTCGAGGCCAACTACGGCGGCGGCCTGGCGGGCCAGCGCGCCGCCGACGGGCAGCTCCTGGTCGACCGCTTCTGACCGGGCCACCGGATCTGCGGTCACCGGCCTCCGGCGCCGGCCCCCAGGGGTCGGCGCCGGAGGCGTCACCGCTCCCGCGCAAGACCGGTCGTCGACGCTCCGGCCCCCTCACCCGCTCACACGTCCCGGTTGTGGACCGTGGTGTCACTCTCCCCGGTTCGCTCGCTCCGGTGAGCCGTCGGCGAGTGCGCGGACCTCTGCGGCGACGGTGCGCCACACCGGTGCGGGGATGTCGTGTCCGACACCCGGCAGGACGACCAGGCGTGCGCCGGGGACGCGGGAGGCGATCGCGGCGGCGGCGTTCGGCCGGATCAGGGGGTCGTCCCGGCCGTGCAGCACCAGTGTGGGGGCCGTGATCGTGCTGATCGCCGGGCCGTGCCACTGGGCTCCGATCTGACGGCTCTGCGCCCGGGTGTCGCGGGTGCCGGAGTCGGCGAGGCGTTCGGCCTTCGCCCGCTCCTCCCGCTCGTCGAAGGGCTGGGCGGGTGAGGCGCAGAACCGGGCGATGGCCAGGCCTGCCCGGACGGTGCCCTCCTCGGTGTCGGGATAGCGCATCCGGCTGAGCCCGGCGACGGCGGGGACGCGGATGTAGCGCAGGACGCCCAGTCCCGCCGCGTCCGCGGGGACCGCCGACATCGAGGTCAGGGTGCGGACACGGTCCGGGTGGCGGATCGCGACGCGTTGCGCCACGGCGCCGCCGAGGGACACACCGAGCAGGTGCGCCGCCTCCCAGCCGAGCTCGTCGAGCACGGCGACGGCGTCGTCGGCCATGTCCTCGGCCGTGTAGGCCTCGCCGCGTCTGCCCAGGAGTGCGGTGGCGGGCAGGCGGGTCCTCGTCGGCGGCAGGTGCGTGGACTCGCCCGCGTCGCGGTGGTCGTAGCGGGCGACCGAGAAGCCGTGGTCGGCCAAGATCCGGCACAGGCCGTCCGGCCACCACCGCCGGCTGACGCCCATGCCCATGACGAGCAGGAGCGGTTCGTTCCCGTCCGCGCCGGCCCACGTGTCGCAGGCCAGTCGGACGTCGCCGTTGCGTGCCCACCGGGTCGGTGTCCACGGTCGTCGGTCCATGCTCCCACTCCTCACAATACTGCGATCAGTGTTCTCAGTATTAGGGTAGGGGGCGTCGCAACAGGAGTGGAACGGGGACCGATGGCCGAGGAACCGACGACCGTGTGGAACCGCCCCGAACGGGGTGCACGCGGTCCCGCGCCAGAGCGCAGCCGGGCACAGATCACCGCCGCCGCGATCGGGCTGGCGGACGGGGGCGGCCTCGCGGCGGTGTCCATGCGCCAGGTGGCCGGACAGCTCGGCACGGGACCGGCCTCGCTGTACCGCTACATGTCCACCCGGGACGACCTCCTCGACCTCATGGCGGACGCCGCCGCCGGGGAGATCGACCTCGGCGTCCCCTTGAGCGGGGACCCGGTCGAGGACCTGGCCGCCCTCGCCGTCCGCGCCAAGCAGGTCCACCTGCGCCACCCCTGGCTGCTCGACCTGCCCGCGGAACCCGCAGTGGGCCCCCGGGGCATGGACTACCTGGAGTACGCGCTGCGCGCACTGGCGCCGACGCCGCTGTCCTCCCCCGCCCGGTTGGAGACCGTCGGGGTGCTGAACGGGCTGGTCACCCTGTTCGCCCGCACCGAGCTCCAGCGCCGGAACGCGCCCGCCGACCCCCGACGGGCGCACGCCTCCCACCTGGCCTCCGCGGCGACCGCGGAACGGCATCCGCTCCTGCTGGCCGCGCTGGCGGACGGTCCCGGCTCCGAAGCGCCCCAGGACACGCACACCCTGTTCGAGCGGGTGGTGCGCCGGGTGCTCACGGGGCTCGTCGACAACCCCTGAACCGCCCGGCGCGGTCCCGGCCGCACCGGCGCCCGCGCCCCTTGCGCGGGCTCGGCGGCCGTGGACGGCCGACGTGTCCCCCAGCAGGTCGCAGCAGCCCTCCGAGGAGCACAGGGGTTCCCCGTGCGTACCCGCCCCCGCCGGGCCGGCCGGGAGCGCCCGACCGGCCCGGTCGCCGCGTCCGGGCGGTGGTACCTCATCCGGTGGCGGACACCACGTGCAGGGGCCGGGCACGCAGGGCCGCGGCGACCGGCGCCAGGTTCGCCGCCAGGCCCAGCGCCAGGACCGCCGAGGCGAGGAGGGCGTACCGACCCGGGGCGACGGACAGGACCACCGTGTCACTGGTGAAGGCGTACCCGGAGGCCGCGAGCCCGGCCAGCGCGGCCGCGGTCCCCAGGGCCACCGCCGCCGACGACACCGCCAGCGCCTCGGCGGCGACCATGCCCGCTACCTGTCCCCTGGAGGCCCCCACCAGGCGCAACAGGGAGAAGTTCCCCGCCCTCGCCGCCACGGAGACGACGAGTGTGTTGACCGCGCCGATCCCGGCGAATCCCGCCACCATGGCCACCATCAGGTAGGTGATCCAGTCGTCGCCCTCCCCCTGGGCCGCCACGTCGGCCAGGTGTCCGGGCCGGTCGGTGACCAGGATTCCGGGACCGGCGTCGATCGCCCCCTCCAGCAGGCGCGCGACCGCGGCGGGGTCGGCCCCGGGGTCCAGCGTGACGTAGACGGCGCTCTCCATCGCGTCCAGCATCCGGGGGGCGAGCACCTGTCGAGGGAGCAGGACCTCGGGGAAGTCGAGCCCCGCCTCGTAGAGAACCGCCACCCGGGCCCGGATCGGCTGCCCGTCGGGCCCGGAGAGCGTGACGGTGTCGCCCACCCGCCAACCCTCCTGCCCCGCCGTCCCGGCGTCGAGCGCGACCCCGTCGGCGTCGAACGCCTCCCACGCACCCTCTTCCGCGTCGATCCGGTAGAGGTCCGCCACGGTCCCGGGGTCGACGAGGTAGGTCGTCAGGGCGGCGCCGGTGCCGGCCGTGACCGTCTGCCGGAACCCTCCTGCGGCGGACACCCCGGGAACCCCGGCGGCTGTTTCCGCAGCGCTCTCGGGAAGCCCGACCCCCACCGGCCCGGACACCACCAGGTCGGCGGCGAGGCGCTGCCCGTAGGAGTGCATGCGCGCCTCGCTCGTGGTCGGCCCCTGGAACAGCAGCAGGCAGGCGACGGCGGTGGTCACCATGAGCGGCGTCATCACACCCGCCACCCGGCGCGTGTCGGCGTACGCCTCCCTGTGCACCAGGAAGGGCACCGACCCCCTCGACGTCAGCGGACCCGCCAGGCGCAGCACGCCCCGGACGAGGACCGGGGCGAGCAGGGCCGCCGCCAGGACGAGGACCATCGAGGCGGCGAGCGCCGCCACCACCGCCCCCCGGCTCCCCGACGCGGCCCATGCCACGACGAACAGCACCACGGCCCCGCCCAGGACCGCCCCGCCGAGAGCGACCCGCACCCGTGACAGGGGCGCGGAAGCGACCTGGGCCGCGCGCATGGCCTCGACCGGCGCCGTCCGCCCCGCCGCACGCGCGGGCGCCCAGGAGGCCAGCAGCGGCACGGCCAGTGCCAGAACCGTTCCGGCGGCGAGCGCGGGCAGCCCCACCTCCGGCTCGAACCCCGGCGGGAGCACACCCATGGCCTCGAAGAACCGGGCCAGGAGGACCGCCAGAAGCGCACCCGCCGCCCACGAGAGCACCGCGGCGACGGCGCCCAGGACCAGGGCCTCACCGAGGACCAGGCGTCGCACGAGCCCGGGTGCGGCCCCGGCCAGGCGCAGCAGGGCGAATTCCCGGACGCGGTTGCGCACCGTCGTGGTGAGCAGGCCGGCGACCATGACGGCGGCCACCGCCAGCACGAGTCCGGACACCGTGCCCAGGAACCGCCCCATGCCCGAGGCCAGCTCGCGGCCGGTCCGGCCCGGTGCGAGGGCCTCGCTCCGCTCGGCCCCGGTCAACACGCTGACCTGCGGGAGCTCCTGCCGGATCGCCTCGGCGAGCCGGGAGGGGTCCGTCCCCTCCCCCGGCCAGACCGCCGCCAGGACCGGGGCTCCGCCCCGCGCGGCGGCCTCGCCCGGCGTGAAGAAGACGCCCCTGTCCCGCCCGTCGGCCGTGTCGCGGTCCACGATCCCGGTGACGAGCACCGTGGCGGTGCCCTCAGGGGTGAGAACCCGGGTGCGGTCACCGGGGGCCACACCGGCGTCGGCCGCGGTCACGGCGTCGAGCGCCACCTCCCCCTGCGCCCCGGGCGGCAGCCCCTGGGCGAGCGTGAGGGGCTCGGCCTCGGCGAGTGCCCACGAGTGCCCCCAGGAGCGCTGCGTCTGGTGCCCCAGCGTGCGCTCGTCGGTCACCACGTAGGCGGGGAAGGGCGCCTCCACCTCCGTCTCCGCGACCCCGGGGACCCCCGCCAGGGCTTCCACGGTCGCGGGGGGCAGTCGCGCGGGCTCCCCGGAGGGCGTCGCGGTGAGGCCGGCGTCCTCCGGGGCGGCCACCACGACGATCGGCGGCTCCGAGAGCCGCCAGGGAACACCCGCCCCCTCGGCGGCCACCCGGTCGGCCGAACCCTGCAGGGACAGGGCGGCCACGGCCAGCCCGGCCCCCAGGGCCACGGTCAGGACGGACAGGACGAGTGGGCGGGCCCGGTCGGCCACGCCCCGCAGCACGAGCCTGATCACACGGACTCCAAGCGCCTGATCCGCTCCAGCACGGTGTCCGGGGCGGGGTCGGGCAGTTCGTCCTCGATGCCGCCGTCGCGGAGGAAGAGCACCCGGTCGGCGCGCGCCGCGGCCACCGGGTCGTGGGTGACCATGACGACGGTCTGGCCGTGCTCGGACACCGCACGCCGCAGAGCCTCCAGGACCTGGGAGCCGGAGCGGGAGTCGAGGTTGCCGGTGGGCTCGTCCGCGAAGAGCACGCTCGGCCGGTGCAGCAGCGCACGCGCCACGGCGACCCGCTGCTGCTGCCCTCCGGACAGTTCGGCGGGCCGGTGCCGGAGGCGGTCCTCCAGGCCGAGCGAGTCCACGAGTTCGGCCAGGCGGGCCTTATCCGTGGGCAGGCCGGCCAGGCGCTGCCCGAGGGTGATGTTCTCCTCCGCGTCGAGCACGGGCAGGAGGTTGAAGGACTGGAACACGAAGCCGAACGCGCGTGCGCGCAACCGTGTCAGGGCCTTCTCGGAGAGGCCCGTGATGTCCCGGCCCTCCACCAGCACCGCCCCGGCGTCGGGACGCTCCAGCCCGGCCGCGCAGTGCAGGAGGGTGCTCTTCCCCGATCCGGAGGGACCCATGATCGCGGTGAACCCCCCTCGGGGGAAGACGACGTCCACCCCTCGCAGGGCATGGACGGGAACGACGCCCCGGGAGTAGGTCTTGGCCAGTCCCGTGATCCGCAGGACCGTCGGATCACCCTTTTCTTTTCCGTATGGCCGGTCGTGGACGCCGATCCCCTTTTTCGAGGATCGGCGTCCTCCGTTTCTGCCCATGCCGATGTTCCGATCGCTTGCGCGGGTCGAAGGACCCGGGTGCGCCCTGTCGCCCACTCAGGGGAAGTCAAACAAAGCGGGCCGCGATCGTCACTGGTCCTGGTAGGAGTGGTCGGGTAGAGAAACCTCGACCACCGGGGGGCGACCTTTCTTCCCGCCGGTGGGGTCTCGTTCCCCGACCGTTCTCTTCCGTGCTCGTGAGACCGCGCGGGTGGCACCGGAGGGAACCGACATCGGCGTCGCCGGACCTCCTCCGAATGCGCATTCCGCACGAGCACGTGAGGAGACGGATCCGCCTATCGTGAGCAACCCCCGGGCGTCCGTCTCACCCTCCCTCGAGATCCCCTCACGAATGGTCCTGGGAACCGAGATGGGACGACGGCGGATGGCGCGGGGGGTGACCGGCGGGGAGGACGGCCCGATGGGGGAAGTGTTCCGCCGTGGGCGGTACGCCTTCCGGCGCGGCGCTGGGCGGGAAGGCGGCGGTGGGGAGGCAGCGTCCCGGGCGGCGCGCACCCGCTTCAACCCCCTGGCGGCACTTCGCCCCGACGCACAGCGGCCGGACGCCGACCGTTCATCCCGCGTCCGTCCGCGGCCGCAGGCCGAGCAGGACGTCCTGGACGAGATCGGCGCTGCGCCTGACCGCGTCGTCGCCGAAGCCCAGGAAGTGCCGGTAGTGGACCGGCGCGTAGAAGAGGTCGACCATCACGTCGGTGGGCACGTCGGAGCGGAGCTGCCCGGCTGCGACGGCGGAATCCAGGCGGGCACGGCACTCCGCGATGCTGGGCTCGAGGATCGTCTCGCGGAACGCCTTCATCAGCGCGGCGTCGTTCTGCGCCTCGGCCATGACGCCCTTGAAGGCCTCGCTCATCCTGCCGGTGACCAGTCGCTGGCTCACCGCGGTGATCTGGGTCGTGAGGTCGGCGGCGATGTCCCCGGTGTCGGGGAAGGAGAAGTCGTCGCCGAGCTCCTCGTTCATCGCCTCCAGCACCACCGCGCCCTTGGAGCTCCACCAGCGGTAGATCGTGGGCTTGCCCACGCCGGCCTGGGCGGCGATGCCCTCGATGGTCACCTTCGCGAAGCCCTTGCGGCTCACCAGGTCGAACGCCGCGTCGAGGATCGCCCGGCGGGCGCGCTCGCTACGCCGTTCACTGTTCGGGGCAGAGGTCATGGACCACACCCTACCGCGCGCGTGACGTTACGTTTCGTTTTGACAAGCCGCCCCGGGATGACCTAGCCTCCAAGGCGTTACGAAACGTTCCGTAACGCCATCGTTGGGGCCCGGTTCCGGGCACCGCCGAGACAGGGGAGAAGCATGTCCAGCGAAGAGGGAGCGGCCACCGTGGGGCACGTCGAGAAGATCGCGACCACGCCGGACTGGTACGCGCCGTACCGGATATCGCAGGCCGTCCGGGCCGGGGGCTTCGTGTACGTGTCCGGACAGGCGGGCTTCGAGGAGGACGGGACGACCGTCGAGGGCGGGTTCCTTGAGCAGGGGCGGCAGGCGTTCAGGAACGTCGGACGGGTGCTGGAGGCGGCCGGCCTGGCCTTCACGGACGTGGTCAAGGTCGGCATCTTCGTACGGGACATGGCGACGAACCTCCCGCACGTGATCACGCTGCGCGGCGAGTTCCTGTCCGAGCCCTACCCCGCCGACACCCTCGTCGAGGTCGTCTCACTGGCCCAGCCCGACTGGCAGATCGAGGTCGAGGTCATCGCGCTGGACCGGAGCGCCGCATGAACGCCGGGGTCGTGACAGAACGGGTGCGGGACACGGGAATGCCGGAAGAGGGAGGGGAAATGCGGGAGTTGCTGGAGCCGTACCGGGCGGGACGGCTGGAACTGGCGAACCGGGTGGCGATGGCCCCGATGACACGGGGCCGGGCCGACGACGTGACGGGGGTGCCGAGCCCGCACGCGGCGACGTACTACCGGCAGCGCTCCGGAGCCGGGCTGCTGATCACCGAGGGCGTGTACGTCAACGCGCTCGCCAAGGGCGGCCCCGGCATCCCGGGACTGGTGACCGACGCACAGGTGCGCGGTTGGCGGGAGGTGACGGACGCGGTGCACGCGGAGGGTGGCACGATCTTCGCCCAGCTGTGGCACGTGGGACGGATGACGCACCCGCTGACGCTGCCGGACGGCGAACTGCCGGTGGCCCCCTCGGCCGTCGCCATCGCGGGGAAGCAGATCTTCACCCGGGACGGGCTGCTCGATCACGTGACCCCGCGTGAGCTGACCGGCGGTGAGATCGCCCGGACGGTGCGGGACTTCGCCTCCGCGGCCCGGCGTGCGATCCGGGCGGGCTTCGACGGCGTCGAGATCCACGGCGCGAACGGCTACCTCATCCAGCAGTTCATCGCCGACAACACCAACCTGCGCACGGACGGGTACGGCGGCTCGGTCACCGGCCGCCTGCGGTTCGCGACGGAGGTCGTCGAGGCGGTCGCCGCCGAGGTCGGCGCGGACCGCGTGGGCCTGCGCATCTCGCCGGACAACGCCGAGAACCAGCTCGCCGAGGCCGACGCGCGCACCACCTACCGCGCGCTGGTCGACGCATTGGACCCCCTGGGCCTCGCCTACCTGCACGTGCTGGAGAACGGCGGGTACGGAGCCATAGCGGACCTGCGGACACGCTGGTCGGGAACCCTGGTCGCCAACACGAACGGCCCGACCCCGAGCAGTCCCGACGAGGGGGCGCGGCTGGTACGGGACGGACACGCGGACGTGGTCGCCCTCGGCCGCCTGTTCATGACCAACCCGGACCTGCCCGCACGCCTGGCCGAGGGCATTCCGCTCGCGGGGCCGCCGACGGAGAACCTGTACGGAGGAGGCGCGGAGGGGTACACCGACTACCCGGCCGCGACAGAGGGCTCAGGGGTTCCGGTGCTCGCCTGAGCCGCCCGGTACGCGGCCACGCGCCCAGGGGCGAGCCGACCTGGTCTCGGGTCCGACCGGCGCCGATACCGGTGTCGCGGTCCACCAAAGGGCTCACCGGGCCCGGACCGCCGAAGCGGTCCGGGCCCGCGTCGACCTCCTGTGGAGGGGGCCGGGGCGGCGGCCGGGCCTGGACAGGCCCGTATTCGATACCGCCGTGGTCGCCGAACGCAGCGCGGCCGACCAGCGGTTGCTCACCCGCGTCCGCCCGCCATGGCCCCATGGCCGCCTCCGCGCGCGCCCGTTCAGCTCCACAGGCCGGATGCGGCCGATACCGCCGAAACCCCTTACCGGGCAGGGGCTTCCACGCCACAATCGGTCACATGGACAAGACGGAGCGGGATTGGGCGGCAACCTACACGGCTCTGGCTGTACTGGGGGGCGCGCTGTGGTTCGGTGAAGGACTCACCGTCGGCAAAGGCCCGGACACCTCCGGCAAAGCGACAACGATCAGCGGCACCACCGCAGCGGCGGAGGCCGCCGCCACGGCCCGGTCTTTCCGTTCCCGTTGTGGTTACACCGGTCTTGTTCCGCTCATGGTCGCTTTCGAACTGATCTCAGCCTTTGAGCGCAGCCGACATGGAGGAACAGTGGATGCCTGAGCCGAGCAAACGGGCATCTTCTCGCCCAACCATACACAACGAGACAGCAGGGACTATTTCAGGCCATGTGATACAAACCGGCAGTATTCATGGTGATATCCACCTTCACGCTCCCCATCGCCCCGGTCTTTTCTGGCCTGCCACAAGTGCCCTGATCACCTTTGCAGCCACCACCGCCCTGGCAGTGGGCGCATGGAACATCGTCCCTGAGAAGCGCCTTGCGGTCACCGCTGGAGTGGTGGCGCTCGGTACCGCCGTCCTCCTCGTTGTCATATGGGTCCTGTGGAAGAGAGCGCGCGGAAGTGACCCTCCCCAATCGGCACTGAACCGCTTGCGCAACCAGGTCCGAACACAATGGCGGAACGAGACGTCCCACCGGGGCTTACACCGACCGCGGCCCCTTCATCTGCGATGGCGACCGACCTCGAGTCCCGTCGAGAGGGCATATTCAGATACTGAGCGACCCAATACCGACCCCATCCGAGGAGAACTGGTCCGAACAGTCGGTGACCTGAGCTCGGCGGACGCTCTCGCCTCGGCGTTCCAGGACATGTCACGTCGGCAGTTGGTGGTACTGGGGCCACCGGGCGCGGGGAAGAGCACTCTGGCGGCCTTGTTCACCTTGGCCGTCATCGAGCAGGACACGGATCGGGGTCCCGTGCCGGTCCTGTTGTCGGTGGCAGGGTGGGATCCGGCCGAGCGGATCGAGGATTGGTGCGTCCGTCGAATAACGGAGGACTACCTCGACTTCGGCGCGAACGGCACCTTCAACACGGACCAGGTATCCGCCCTGCTCCTGGACCGTCGCATTGTCCCGGTATTGGACGGGTTGGACGAGATGCCCCGTTCCGTGTTGAGCACAGCGCTGGCCGATCTCGACCGTGCCGCGGAAATCGGTCTGCGGATGGTATTGACCTGCCGCAGTGCCGAATTCGCACAGGCCGTCCACGACCGTGGCGCCCTTGCGCACGCCGCCGTCGTCGACATCGAACCCATCCGCGTCGAAGACACCGCTGCCTATCTGACGGAGCCGGAGGTCGCGAACTCACACCGTTGGAGTGTGGTCATCGATCGGATCCGCAGGGAACCCCGCGGGCCACTCGCCCATGCCCTGTCGACCCCACTGATGATCAACTTGGCCCGTTCGATCTATCGGCCATCGAGCAGTCCCCCTGAAGAGCTCACCGGTTTCACGACGACGCCGGAGATAACAAGCCATCTCCTCAAGAAATACCTTCCTACGGTATTCACCGCCGGCGAGCACGACAAGGCGCAATACTGGCTGTCGTTCCTGTCGAACCACCTGCATGAGCAAGGCGGCCCCGACTTCGAATGGTGGCACCTGACTCGAGCCGTGCCACGATGGCTGATCCTCTTGCTCATCACCCTTGTGTCAACGCTGTGTGGATCGCTTCTGCTCGGGATCACTGCGGCCTCGCACAGTTCGACGGACTCGTATATCACCCCTACGAGCGTCTTTTGGGAATCTATGGCTTACGCAACCGGGGCGGGAGCCGCCCTGGGAGCCGCCGTGGGCTTCTTGGGGGGTTTGCGTACCGTACGCTCCCTAAAAGAATCCGAGCAGCCGAGGGCACATCGTGGCCGTTTCAGCACGCTCAGCGACACGCTTGCAGGAGTCCAATTCCTGATCGCCGCCCTCTGCACTCTCGGCATCCTTGTGGTCCTCGGGGCGAGGATGACTGATCATAGTTTTTTGGGCGACGCCGCCGTCACTATCGCCACAACAATTTTTCACCTGAGGACGTTCAACAGCGAGGCATGGTTGAGTGCCATTCCTGTCGCCCTCTTGGCCTGTCAGGCGATACTGGTCATCAACCTGCTGGGGTTCCGCGCGGGAACTCCAAAAAGCAGCACACCAAATTTACGCCGCCTCCTGCCCAGCCTGACGGCAGGGTTGTTATTGGGCCTGTCATTCTCGGCACTGTGGGTCACGCTTGAGATAATGAGTTACGGTCTCGACGAGTTTAATATTACCCCTTACGCATTCGCAGCCGCCATGATCGGTATACCCATGGGCATCGTTCGATGGCTGGCAGCGCCCGTAGAGGAGCGCAAGGCGAGTTCTCCGGCGTCTGTACTCCGCAGTGATCGCACAGCACTCCTCACAGCAGCGCTATCGAGCGGAGCCCTCACTGCGTTGGGGTTCCTCGCTTTTACCATTGACGAAGATCGACGGAACGCCGACCTCACCATCGACGATCGGCGGAACGCCGACATCACCATCGAAGATTGGGGGATCACCGACCTTACGCTTGTCGATTGGGTGACAAGTGGCGTGGTCGGGCTCGCAATCATGGCGGTGGTCCTTGTGGGATCCGGCTCGGCATGGTTTTCGTACACGGTCGCCCGACTGTGGCTCGCCTGTCGAGGAAGGCTTCCCTGGCGCCTCATGCGCTTCCTGCGCACAGCACACGAAAAAGGAGTCCTTCGTCAAGTAGGTCCTGCTTATCAGCTCCGCCATGAACTGCTGCGCACACACCTCGCCGAACAATGGCCTTCAAAGCGCCGACCACCCCCGGCCCGAGGAGTCATCCCCCGCTGGCTCGACATTCGCCGGCGGTCCGGTTCTCAAGGTCGCCGATGGTTGCATGGTGCGGTCACCCTCGCAACGGTGGTGCTACTCATGGGAACGACCTCGGTGCTCCATTTCGATGGGTACATGGTGCTACCGATCGGTGCGTTTGTGCACGCTGTGGCCTTCAGCCACGACGGCACCACTCTCGTCACCGGAAACGACGACGGCACCTTACAGCTCTGGGACACCACCACCGACCGACCCACCCCTACCCAAACCTTCCACCACGACGGCCAGGTGCTCGCTGTGGCCCTCAACCAGGACGGCACCACCCTCGCCACCGGCACCGGCACCGAAACCGTCGACGGCAACTACGGCGGCACCGCGCAGCTCTGGGACACCACCACCAGCCAGCCCACCCTCACCCGAACCTTCCACCACGATGACTGGGTGAACGCTGTGGCCTTCAACCACGACGGCACCACCCTCGCCACCGGAAGCGACGACGGCACCGCACGACTCTGGGACACCACCACCAACCGACCCACCCTCACCCGAACCTTCCACCACGATGACTGGGTGAACGCTGTGGCCTTCAACCACGACGGCACCACCCTCGCCACCGGAAGCGACGACGGCACCGCACGACTCTGGGACACCACCACCAACCGACCCACCCCCGTCCGAACCTTCCACCACGACGGCCAGGTGCGCGCTGTGGCCTTCAACCACGACGGCACCACCCTCGCCACCGGCACCGGCACCGAAAGCGGCGACGGCAGCTACGGCGGCACCGCACGACTCTGGGACACCACCACCAACCGACCCACCCCCACCCAAACCCTCGACCACGACGGCCAGGTGCGCGCTGTGGCCTTCAACCACGACGGCACCACCCTCGCCACCGGCACCGGCACCGAAAGCGGCGACGGCAGCTACGGCGGCACCGCACGACTCTGGGACACCACCACCAACCGACCCACCCCCGTCCAAACCTTCCACCACGATGACTGGGTGCGCGCTGTGGCCTTCAACCACGACGGCACCACCCTCGCCACCGGAAGCGACGACGGCACCGCACGGCTCTGGGGCATCGACTAGAAGACAGCCACGGCCACCCTGCCCGAGATCACCACCCGGTAGGTCTCCCGCGTGAAGTGCGTAGTGCGGCGCCCCTGTTCGGCACGGCCCGCTTCCCGTCCACACCCACGGCCAACACCGTCGAGTCGGCCCCGCCTCGCGCGTGAGCCGGGCGTCCGCGCTCGATCTCGTCGCACCGGCCACGTGGAGGCGGCGACAGATCCCCCGGCCCCCGCCCCCCACAGACCATCGCCCTGTATGAACGCTTTACCGCTTTCACCGAACGCGGGGTGCCGTTAACGAACGAGGCACCAGCCGCCAAACGACGGTGACGCTCCTGGCCAGCCCGGGCGGACGGGGGGAGAGCCGCGTTCTCGACGCTCGTCGGTGGCGAGGAACGATCGTTTTCCGGACAGTCGGCCGGAACGACCCCGGAGGGCGCCGGACCGGACCCCGAAGTGGCGGAAAAACGTGTCGGAAACTCGGGGTGTTCATCTACTCCGCAGGCACCGTTTTCGTACACCCGGGGATGGGCACCGCCCTCGCGATCCCCGACGACCCCCTTGGCCCACTCGCTCCAGGATCTGATCACCCTCGGGGGCGATCTGCGCCGCGCAGGGGTGGGCTTCCGATCCCTGCACGAAGCGCTGGACACCACCGCCCCCGGCGGCAGGCTCGTGTTCCACGTCTTCGCCGCCCTGGCCGGGTCCATCCGCGAACTCATCGTCGAGGGCACCCGCGAGGGCCTGGCTGCGGCCCGCGCGGCAGGCACCCGCCTCGGGCGTCCTCCGGCCATGGACGACGAGCAGATCCGCCACGCCCGCGACCTGCTCAGCCGCCCCGACAACTCGGTGGCCTCCATCGCCCGCCTGCTCTGGGTGTCCCGCTCGACCCTGTACAAGCACGTGCCGGAGCTGTCCGGACCCCATCGACGAACATCTAGATTCTCAGTTCACATTTAGAAATTTCTTCTAACATGGGAGTGGCAGGGTGCCTGCCGGGTCGTGAGACCCGGCGACGGCACGCCGAACCAGGAGAAGCCGGAACCGTCCATGAACGCCGAACAGCACTCCGCCGCCACCGCCCCCGACCTGTACGACCGGTCCGGAAAGCGCTACTCCCTGGACGGTCCCCGCTGGCGGGGCGAGGACGGCGGCCCCCTCGCCGTCAGCGCGCTGCCGGGCCTGCGTCCGGAGCAGATCGACACCGCCGAACGCTCCCTGTGGCGCTACCACGCGGCCCTGCCCGTCCCGGCCGCCCGCCGGGTGAGCCTGGGCGAAGGGTGCACGCCGATGGTCCCGGTCGACTGGGCCGGTCGGCGCGTCCACTTCAAGCTGGAGTGGTTCAACCCGACCTCCAGCTTCAAGGACCGGGGCGTATCGGTGATGATGTCCCACCTGGCGGCACACGGCGTCGACCGCGTGCTGGAGGACAGTTCGGGCAACGGCGGTTCCGCGGTGGCCGCCTACGCCGCCGCTGCCGGCATCCGCGCCAGGATCATCGTTCCCGCCGCCACCTCGCAGGCCAAGATCCTCCAGGCCCGCGCCTACGGAGCGGAGATCGAGCTCGTGGGCGGCACCCGCGACGAGGTCTCGGACGAGGCGATCCGCCAGTCGGAACAGGTCCCCTACGCCAGCCACAACTGGCACCCCATGTTCCTCCAGGGCACCAAGACCATCGCCTACGAGATGTGGGAGTCCCTCGGCTTCACCGCACCCGACAACGTCGTCCTGGTGGCCGGGGCGGGCAGCAACGTCATCGGGTGCGACATCGCCTTCGGCGAGCTGCTCCGCGCCGGCCAGATCGACAGGCGCCCGCGCCTGTTCGTCGGGCAGCCCGAGCACTGGGCGACCATCGCCGATACGTTCAACGGCATCGATTCGGCCCAGCGCGGCGAGCGGGTACCGACAATCGCCGAGGGCGCGTCCATCGCCCACCCGGTCCGGCTGCCTGAGGCGGTGGAGGCCATCCGCCGCTCCGACGGCGCCGCCTGCGCCGTCACCGAAGCGCAGATCCACGCCGCGGTCCGCGCACTGAGCGCGCGAGGCCTGTACGCCGAGCCGACCAGCAGCGTCGCCGCGGCGACCCTCGACCACTTCGTCGCGACCGGCGACATCGCGCCGGGCGAGACGACCGTGGTCGTGCTCACCGGTGCGGGGCTGAAGTCCACCGAGAAGATGGCCTCGGTGTTCACCGGGCCCGCCGACTGAGCCCTGACAGGAAAGGAGAGCGCGATGACACACCCCTCCCAGGACGATCCCACCGACGAACACCCCGATCAGGAGGACGAGCACCTCATACGGGAGGCCGAGCGCATCGCCGTCGCCGTCGGGCGCATGTTCCCGGGCCTGTGCGAAGTCGTCCTGCACGACCTGCGCCGGCCCGACAGCGCCATCCGCGCCATCGAGAACAACCTGTCCGGGCGCCAGGTCGGCGACTCCGCCACCGAACTGGGGCTGCGCCGCATCGAGGACCCCGACTACCCCAGCGTCATCCAGAACTACAGCAACAGGTTCCCCGACGGACGCCCGGCCAAGAGCACCTCGATCGGCATCAAGAACGCCGACGGGCGCTACGTCGCCGCCCTGTGCCTGAACCTGGATGTGAGCACGCTGTCCCCGCTGGCGCTGACCCTGGCCAACCTCGTCGCCACCGGCGTCGAACACCGGGGCGAGGGCCTGGAGACGCTGCGCGACCGCACCGGCCGCGAACTCCGGTCGGCCATCGACTCCTTCGCCGCCGAGCGCTCCAGCACCCCCCGCGGCCTCAACCGCGACCAGAAGCGCGAACTGGTCCGGCAGCTGCATCGAGAGGGGTTCTTCGAGACCCGCAGTTCCGCACAGCTCATCGCCGACCGGCTCGGCGTCTCCCGCGCGACCGTCTACAACTACACGAAGTAGCCATCCCGGCTGTGGGAGGTCTCCCCGACGAGGTCGGTGCGGCCTTCCCGGAGGCCGGTCCGCACGCCGGCGCCCCGTGCCGCGCTCCACGGGACACCCTGCGACCGTGGCCGCGCAGCCCCGACCTCCCGGGCGGACCGGGGCCGGGTGCGGACTGTCGGAGGGACGGGCCAAGGTGGCGGTGGCCGCCTCCGCCGCACCCGGGCGCAGGCCCCACCACCGACCCCGACACGATGGAGACCCCCATGCCCGGCCGCCTCACCCCGGCCCGCTTCGTCGACCTCTACGACCTGGGCGCCAGACCGCACATCCTCGCCTACCGCACCTCCGTCGGCGACCGGCGGCGCCGGGAGTGGCTGATCGACACCGGGCTCCTCGCCGCGTGCGATCCCCCCAGCCGCGGCTACGCCTTCCGCATCACGCAGGCGGGTCTGGCCGCGCTGCGCGAGCACCTGGACTACCTGGAGGAGCGCGAGTCCCAGGGGCTGGCGCACCGCTCCGGGAACGAGTACGGCATCCAGCGCGGGGTCCTGGCCTCCCGCGCCGGGCTGGACGCGGCCCTGGCGCGGCGGGCACGGGGCGAGGCCGCGCCCGTGGAGGCGCCGGGCAGGGAGTGGTGGGGCGGGCAGGGGACACCGGCGTGGGAGGGCTCGCCCCCCGAGGTGCTCCGGGCGGTGGCCGTGTTGCAGGCGGCCGGGCACGCGCCCGTGGACTGGACGGCGGTGGGGGAACCCCGGGGCTTCTACGTGGAGCCGCGCGGGCGGCTCCTGTACGTGTACCACGGCCAGGCCCGACGCTCGCAGCGGGAGGACGGGGGGTGGTTCACCGCGGAGATCGGCGCCTACGCGGACGCGCTGCGCGCCGCCGGGTGGCAGGTGGACGCGGACACGGGCCGGTGCGCGCACGTGCGGGTGCCCGGCTCCGGCCGAGGGTGAGCCCGGTCCGGGCCGGAAGCGCACCCGGAGCAAGACCCGGAATCAGACACGACCGGACCGTACCGCGACCGCGCCAGCTCACGGCTACCGCGTTGCGGTGGCCAGTGCCGCGCGGACGGCGTCCTCGCCGGCCGGTTGTCCCTTCTCGTCCGAGAACGGCCCGTACGGGGTCCCCCACACCGGCGTGCCCGTAGCCTGCCGCCAGCCATCGGCCAGCGGTCCCGCGTCCACCACGCCGTACCCGAGGGATCCGATGAACTCGTTCACCGTCTCCTTCGCCGACGCGGAGTCCCCGGCGACCGGCAGGTACGAGCGGTCCGCCGCCCCTGCCGGGCGGGCGAGGGACAGCAGGTGCTCGAAGAAGATGTTGTTGAACGCTTTCACGAGCACGGCGTCCGGGATGTACCGCAGCAGCAGCTCGCTCGACGTGAGCGACGTGCTGTCGAGCTCGGGGATGCGCCCGTCACGCTCGGGGCCGTAGTTGCACGTGTCGATGACCGTCTTCCCTGCCAGTGGCGCGGCGGGCAGGCTGGGAAAGGCGCTGACCGGCACCGTGACCACGACGATGTCACCGGCCTCCGCGGCCTTCCGGCTCGTCGCCGCGGACGCCCGCGGACCCAGTTCCGCAACCGTGTCCGCGAGCGTTTCGGGACCGCGCGAGTTGCTGAGCACGACCTGGTGCCCGGCCGCGACGGCGAGCCGCGCGATGGCACCGCCGATGTTTCCGCTCCCGATGAATCCCACAGTCGTCATATTCCGTCCCTCCAGAAGAGCCGAACCCTTGTCATCGGCCGGACTCGTCGCGATGCGGGTTCGTGCCGTCAGGTGGCGGGGAAGTAATGGCCGTTGTCCACATCGGCGAGCAGGCCGGGGTGGGCGGGTTCCCAGCCCAGAGCCCGGCGGGTGATGAGATTGGACGCCGGATAGTTCTGCGTGACCATGTGCGCGAGGAACCCGAAGTACCCCGGCACCATCAGTACGTCGGCGGGAACGCTCACGACGGGCAGGCCCAGACGGCTGCCGATGGCCTCGGCGATCTCGCGGAGCGGGATGGCCCCCTCCCCGACCGCGTGCCAATATTTACCGGCCGTCCCCTTCTCCAACGCCAAGCGGAACAAAGAGGCGACATCGCGGACGTGCACGGCGTTCCACAGGTTCGCGCCGTCGCCGGGGTAGCCGACGTAGCCCTTCTCCTGCGCGAGCGCGATCAGCTGCACGAGGAAGCCGGACCGATCGGTCGTACTGTGCGCGATGTTGGCGATCCGCACGACCGAAGACCGCACTCCCCGCTCGGCGAGGCCGACCACGGCGGTTTCCACGTCGTTGCGAACCCGCAGGGTCCCCTTGTATCCGTCGCCGCCGGGGAGGGCCGGGTCCTCCTCGGTGACCGGTCGGCCCAGGTTCCCGGCCGAGCCGATGCTCCCGGCCGCGACCAGCGGCTTCCCGGTTCCCGCGAGTGCCTCGCCGTACGCGAGCATGATCGGGAGCTCCGCAGCGGCCACGGCGTCGATCCCGCCGGACGGAAGCAGATCCTGTCTGTGCGCGACGTGGATGACTCCGTCGGAATCCGCGGCCGCCTCCTTGAGCCCGTCGAGATCCTCGAGGTCGCCGCGACGCACCTTCGCGCCGAGCGCGGACACCGCCGCCGCAGCCGTGTCCGACCGGGCCAGGCCGGTGACCTCGTGCCCGGCGGCGATGAGCTCGGGAATGATGTACGAACCGGAATGGCCGGTCCCGCCAGTGACGAAAACGCGCACGCTACTGCTCCTTGTGAATGATGTGGCGCGAGAAGTGGTGGTGCGGGTGCGCTCAGCTGAGAATTCTGACGCCGAGGGAGAAGTCGGTGTGCCTGAGAGAGTGGGCGACGAGGCCCAACTCCAGCAGGCCGGCGTTCTCCAGTGCCCCCGCCATTGACAGCTGGCCGGTGTCCATCGGGCGCATTCCCATGCTCTCGATGAATGCTGACACGCGTGCCTTTGCCTGTGGGTCGTCCCCGGCGATGAACACGTCCAAGGGGCGGCCTTCGACCGGGTCGGCGGCCAGAACATGGGAGAAAAGGGTGTTGAACGCCTTGACGACATGCGCGCCGTCAGGGGCGGCCTTGGCGATCTCCTGTGCGCCGGAACTGCCGTCGGGGGTGGCAAGACCCGTGAAATCAGGGGTGAAGGGGTTGGTGATGTCGATGATGACCTTGCCGCTCAGCGCGTCCCCGTGCTCCCTGACCACCGCCGCCGCACTGGCGTACGGCACGGCGAGGACAACGATGTCCCCGGTCGGGACGGCGCCGGCCGTCCCGACGGTGGCGCCGCCGAGCGCGGCGGCCAGTTCCTCGGCCCTGGCCGGGTCGCGGCCGATGATCTCGACGTCGTTGCCGCCGGCGAGCGCCCGGCCGGCCAGGGCGCCGGCCATGTTCCCCAGGCCGATGATACTGACGCTGCTCATTGGTGTGTCTGCTTTCTCGATCTGGATAGGAAACCATTCCCACCGTCGTTATCAACGTTTGCTTCGCCGACTCCGTCGAACAACGCGATGGGCCTGGATCACTTCATGATGCGCCCGTTCCGGCCCTGAATCCTGCCGCCAAGCCCGGCGTCGAAATCTTACGCCGAATTCACTCTTCCCCCGGGCACATATTCAGGATGCCATTGGTGTGAGTGGGTGTCCAAGACCTCTTTCAGCTGTTGCGATACCCTGGAGGTATCGTCGGCCGGGAGGCTCCATGGATCTGGACCTGCGCAAGTTGCGCTACTTCGTCGCCGTCGCGGACAGGCTGCACTTCGGCCGCGCCGCCGATGAGCTGCACATCGCGCAGCCCGTGCTCAGCCGGCAGATCCGCGCGCTGGAACAGGACCTCGGCACCCCGCTGCTGACAAGGGACAGCCACGGCGTGGCGCTGACCGACGCCGGCAGGCAGCTGCTGACCGACGCCGGCCCGCTGCTGGCCTCCGCGCACGCGGTCCGGCGCCGGGTGACCGTGGCAGCGCGGGCCGTCCAGCGGCTGATGATCGGCTTCCGGGCGGGCATCGCGATCGCCCCTGCGACACGGCTGTTCGCCGCCCGGCACCCGGACGTCCTGGTGGACGTGCAGCGGATCGAAGGGGACGACCAGGCCCCTATGCTGCTCGACGGCCGTATCGACGTCGGCTATGTGCGTCCGCCCATGGCCGAGGCCGGCCTGCGCGTCGCCCCGCTGTACACCGAGCCGCGGGTGGCGGTGCTGCCCGCCGGCCACAGACTGGCCGGCCGGGAGCAGATCACCGAGGCCGAGCTGGCCGGCGAGCCGCTGGTCTGGCATGGGGACACCAGCACGCAGCCCACCAGGCGGCCGCACCCCAACGCCGGGTACCTGGTGCGCGGGGTGGACGAGACTCTCGAGCATGTCGCGGCCGGCCGGGGCATCTCGTTCATGGCCCGTTCGGCGACCGTGTTCTACTCCCATCCGGACATCAGCTACGTGCCCGTCCCGGATCTGGCGTCCGACCAGGTGTGCCTCGCGGTGGCGGCATCGCACACCTCGCCGTTGGTCGACGACTTCTTCGCCGCGGCTCAGGAGGCGGCCGAGATCACGGCAGAGTGTGGGAACTATGAAATGTGGCAGCTCGGAAAAAGCGCCGTTCCGATGAGGTGATCTCGGAGGAATCGCATCGGATGCCCGTCTCCCGACCACACACGTGCTGGACATGACCACCGGCCTCGGGGTTCCCGCGTCCAGCGCACACGGCCTGTCCGGCGCTCGTCCAGTGCCCCGCGGTGGCCGACCACGCTGGTGAAGAGGCCCTCACGCCCGATCTGCGCGAGCTGCGACCCTACCCGGCCCGGCTGGCGGCGGGCCGGGCCGACGTCGGTCAGCGCCTGGGCGCCGCCCGCCCGGTGGACTTTCACGACACCGCCGCACCGGACACCCCCGGCGGCCACCTGCGCGGGCCGGTGGCGGCCGTGGCAGCGAGCGGCCACACGCCCTACGCCGCCGAGATGCACACCGCCGCCACCGGTGTGTACGTGGTGAGCGTGGTGGTTCCCGGCCTGGAACGCTTCTTCGCGGTCACCGGTGGCACCCCGGTCGTTCCCGGTCCCCGGGCGCACGCTCAGCTGAGCAGCCCGACCGGGAGCGGCGGCATCGAGTTCCCGGGGTAGACCGGTTCGGGGTCGAGAACACCGGAACGCACCCCCGCCCAGACATCGACCGGTGCGGGCGGCGCCGCGTCCTCCAGCCGGTCGAGGTCGGCGCGCCCCCTCAGTCCAGGTCGGACATGTCGAGCACGAAGCGGTAGCGGACGTCGTTGCGTTCCAGGCGTTCCAGGGCCGTGTTCACCTGCGACGACGGCAGCAGTTCAATGTCGGCGGTGATGCCGTGCTCGGCGCAGAAGCCCAGCAGGGCGGCGGTGGAGGGGCGGCCGCCGCTGCCGGCGGAGCTGAGCCTCTTGCGGCCGATGAGCAGCTCGGTGGTCTCCACGGTGACCGGGCCGAGGTGCCCGAGGTGGCTGAGAGTGCCGTCCATGGCGACGGTGCGCAGGTAGGGGGTCAGGTCGTGGGGGGCGGAGACGGTGTCGACGACCACGTCGAACCGGTCCCGGACGGCTTCCATCTGCGCGGCGTCGGTGGAGACGACGAATCCGTCCGCGCCGAGGCCGTACGCCTCGTCGGCCTTGTCCGGTGTGCGGCTGATGACGGTGGTCGTGGCGCCGAGCGCGGCGGCCAGCTTGACGGCGAGGTGCCCCAGGCCGCCCAGCCCGACCACGGCGACCGTGCTGCCCGGGCCCACCCCGAGGGCCCGCAGTGGCTCCCAGACGGTGACGCCGGCGCAGAGCAGAGGGGCCGCTCCGGCCGCGTCCAGACCGGCGGGCAGGCGGTGGACGAACGTGTCGCGGACCACGTACTCGCGGGAGTAGCCGCCCAGCGTGGTCGCCCCGTCACGGCGGTCGGTTCCGCCGTAGGTCAGGGTCGGGAAGCCGCGGCAGAAGTTCTCCTGGCCGGCCCGGCACATGGGGCACGTGCCGCACGAGTCGACGATGTTGCCGACGGCCACGGGGTCGCCCGGGGCGAAGCCGGTGACCGCGCTGCCGACCTCGCTCACCGTGCCCGTGAACTCGTGCCCCGGCACCAGGGCCCCGTCCGCGTCGCTCTTGTGGGCGCGCAGGGCGTGCAGGTCGCTGAAACAGACGCCGCAGTAGTCCACGCGCACCGCGACGTCGTCCGGACGCAGGTCCCGGCGCAGGAGGTGTGTGCGGCGCAGGGCGTGGGTCGCGGGGTCCGCCTGCCATCCGATGGTGGTGCGCATATCTCTCCAAAGACAGACTGTTCGGTCTATTTGAACCTAGGCGGTCGGGACCGGATACGCAAACAGACTGGTCTGTCTGCTAATGTGGCGGCCATGCCCGAACAGCCATCGAGCGCGCGCGGGGCCGCCACGCACCGGCGGATCGTCGACGCCGCCACACAGGAATTCGCCCGGTACGGCATCGCCGGAGCCCGCATCGAGCGGATCATCGCCGCCGCGCGGACCAACAAGGCCCAGCTCTACGGCTACTTCGGCAACAAGGAACAGCTCTTCGACGCGATCTTCTTCGCCTCGCTGGAGCGCATCATCGATGTCGCCCCCATCGACGCCGGGGACCTGGCCGACTGGGCCGTGCGCCTCTACGACGAGTACCTGGCCCGTCCCGACCTCATCCGCCTCGCCACCTGGGCCCGCCTGGAGCGGCGCCCGAGCGGGCACCTCGTCGCGGAGCACGAGCGCTACGACGACCACAAGCTCGGCGCCATCGCCGAGGCCCAGGCCGCCGGGCGCGTCAGACAGGGCGACCCCTTCGACGTGATGGCCGTGGTCATCGCCATGTCCATGGCCTGGTCGCCGGTGAGCAACGTCTACGCCGCCACCGCGACGGAGCCGCAGGAGGTGCACGAACAGCGGCGCGACCTGTTGCGGGACTGCGTCCGCCGCGCCGTCGCCCCGGAACCGGCGGCGTCCCCCGAGCCGTGAGCCGCGGGCGCGCCCGGGCAGCGGCCCCGTACCTGCGGGGCCGGCGCGGTGCTCCTACCCGGTCGCCTCACCCCTTCCCGCGGTCGTCCCCTCCCGTCCGGGGGCGGCGGGCCCGGGGCACGGAGTCCAGGACGAGTTCGTAGGAGTGGTCCACGAGGTCCCGGACCATGTGCGCGGTGATCTCCTCACCGGCGCCCACGGAGGTCCAGTGGGTCTTGTCGAGGTAACGGCCCGGAATGATCGAGGGGTACCGGCGCCGTAGGGAGCGGCCGTGGTCGGGCTCGACCTTGACGGTGATGATGCGCTCGTCGGGGTCGTCGGTGACGATCAGGAAGACCTTGCCCGCCACCTTGTACACGTCCAGCTTGTCGACGAAGGGCCGCCCGTGATCGGTCCCGGGCAGGTCCCGGGCCGTACTGCGCGCGGTCTGTTGGAGCTGCTCCCCGGTGATGGCCATGTCCACTCCTCAGGTCCGTCGCGAAAGTGCGCCCCTGCCGTCCGCGGGACCGGTCCGGCACGAATGTCGGACGTGTCCGCCAGGCTCCGCTCATGGAGATGACGCTGCAACTGACGATCGACTGTTGCGACCCGCGGAGACTGGTGGCGTTCTGGAGCGAGGCTCTGGGATACATACCCGAACCTCCGCCGGGCGGCCATGCCACGTGGCGGGAGTACTGGGCAGCCACGGGGGTGCCCGAGGAGGAGCTGCCCGCGGGTGCGGGCGACGTCCCGGAGTCGATCGTCGATCCCGCAGGGCGAGGGCCCCGGGTGTGGTTCCAGCAGGTTCCCGAACCCAAGGCCGCCAAGAACCGGATACACCTCGACCTGCAGGTCGGCGGCGGTCGCGACGTCCCGTTGGCGGTGCGCGCGCAGCGGGTCGCCGCCACGGTGGAGAGGCTGGTCGAGGCCGGCGCCCGCGTGCTCCGGACCACGGACGAGCCGGACGCGGGGCAGTACGCGGTCCTGATGCAGGACCCCGAGGGCAACGAGTTCGACGTCGTCTAGGGATCGTTCGGCCGTGCTGCTCACGGCGTTCGCCGCGACGAGGACGGCCTCGAACCACAGGGAGCCGCCGCGCCGCCCGGCCTCGAACGCGATGGACGGGGGGCTCCCGTCACCGCCCGACGGCCGGGTGCGGCCCGGTGGTCAGTCCGCCGCGCGAACCTCCGAGCGCGCGGCCGGCTTTCCCGACGGCGCCCCGACGGGTCGGCGGGACCGGGGCAGGTTGCCCACCACGAGCCGGTAGGACTCGGTCACCAGTTCCCTGACCAGGTCCTTGTCGATCGAGTCGCCGGGGGCGAGCGTGATCCAGTGCCTCTTGTTCATGTGGTAGCCCGGCGTGATGTCGGCGTGGGTCTCGCGCAGGGCTTCGGCCTCACCGGGGTCGGACTTGAGGATCACGACCGGTTTTCCGGGGGCCTCGGTCATCAGCATGAACACCTTGCCCCAGACCTTGAAGACCTCCCAGTCGGGTCCGAACGGGTGCTCCAACCCGGCATCCACCAGGGTCTCGGCGTGTTCCTGGGCCGTGTCCTGCAAGGTTTCGCCGTCCATCGCCATTCTCCGTCCTCGCGTGCTGCGCCCGCGTGCCGTCGCCCTGTGCCCCTCCTACCCGGCCCGACCGGCCCGCACAGGCCGTCGAACCGCGTGAACGCGCTACGGGCTCCGGCGTCGTCCCGGCCGCCGGGGACAGGTTCCTCCCCTGCCGGGGAACCGACGCGTGTGGAACGGTACTCCCCATGGGAGACGCACCGTGACCGCGCCCCGTTCGCGTTCCGTCGGAGCCGCCCCGGCCCCGCGCAGCGGCGCAGGGGCACGGAGGCGGGGCGGCGGCCCCGTCCGGAGGTTAGGTCCCGACGCGTCCCCCGGCCAGGGACCAGGCGCCGCTCAGTGGTCGCCGCTGAAAGTTCGTCGGGGTTCGAGGTGACGGTTGGTTGTGCGGTCTGGAGTGCCCAGGCGCGCAGACTGCCCAAGAGCCGCGATCGCTGTGGTTCTAGTGGGACAGCCCCAGCTCACCTGCCCGCAGCCCGGCCTGGAAGCGCGAGTCGGCCTCGAGTTCGGCCATCAGCTCGGCCACACGCCGCCGGTAGGTGCGCAGTGAGACGCCGAGCCGTTGTGCCGCCGATGCGTCGGTCAGGCCCGAACCGAGGGCTTCGAGGATCATCCGGCCCTCGGCGTCGAGGTGCGGGACGTCGCTGCGCAGATAGGTTTCCAGATCGACGGCGGTGTCCCAGATCGCCCGGAACAGCGAGTGGACGCCGTCGACCAGGATCTGCGACGTCGTCACGGTGTACTCGCGGCCGGTGGGGGCCTCCTGGCCGGCGAGGATCATCACCCTCCGGTCGATGAGGATGGTTTCGTGCGGCAGCGGCGAACGGCTGATCCGAACGAGAGCGCCCTTGCTCCGCACCAGCCGCAGGTGCGCGCGGGCCTCCTCGTCGGCAAGTGCCACCGGGCTGAGCAGCTTTCGAGGGATGAGGCCGGTGCTGTCCGCAGCGCGCATCCGATTCCGGACCGCAGCCCTGGCCCCGGGTCGCGACCAGGTCTTGAGATCTCGGGCGGCGCACAGGAACTCGGTCCGCGCGGTCTCGAAGAGATGACCGGCGCGCGCGGTCAGCTCCGCGCCTCCTCGCACTGAAAAAACCTCTTCCTTCCGCATCCCGCCAGTCTGGCAGCAAGCTGCCACGAGCTCGCTGGGCGCCGTGGCGGCGGACACCATGAGCGTCATGACGATCAAGACCTTCACCCTTGGCGGAGAACTGACGATCAACCGGCTTGGCTTCGGCGCGATGCGCCTGGCGATGGGAACCTTCGCCGGCCCGCCGCGAGATCCCGATACGGGCGTCGCGGTACTCCGCAGAGCCGTGGAGCTGGGAGTGAACCACATCGACACGGCAGGCTTCTACGGCAGGGACGCGGTGTGGGCCAACGAGCTGATCCGTACGGCGCTGGCCCCTTACCGTGACGACCTGGTGATCGCGACGAAGGTGGGGCCGCTGCCCGGACCGAACGGTGTGCCGATCGGGCAGGCGACGGCTGATCAGCTGCGCGGCCTGGTCGAGACAGATCTGCGTTCTCTGGGTCTCGACCGGCTCGACCTGGTCTATCTGCGGGTCGGCGGGACGACCGGCCCGGGTGAGGAGTCGATCGCCGAACGGTTCGCGGTCCTGGCCGAACTCCGCGCGGAGGGACTGATCCGGAACCTGGGTGTCAGTAACGTCGACGCCGTCCAGCTGGCGCAGGCCCGGAGGATCGCGCCCGTCACGGCGGTGCAGAACCGGCACACCGGCGACACGGGGTTGCTGCCCGAGTGTGAGGAGGCGGGCATCGCGTATGTGCCGTACTTTCCGCTCGGCGGCGGCGTCGGCGGCCCGCTCGACGCCGAACGGCTGGGCGAGGTCGCGGCACGCCTGGGCGCGACCACCGCGCAGGTCGCGATCGCCTCGCTGTTGGCGAAGTCGCCGTCCGTGCTGGCGATTCCGGGCACCGGTTCTCTCGACCACCTGGAGGAGAACCTCACGGCGAACGATCTCCGTCTCCGTGACGAGGACGTGGCCGCCCTGCGGGGTTGATCGACCGGCTCCGGAAGTCAGCTCGGCTGCCATGCCCGTGGCCGCCGCCCGCCCGATATCCCCGACCGCCACTGATCCGCGCCGGTCGAAGAAGGCAGTCCGGGGCTACACGACCGAGCACCGGCTCCGTGTGCGCGCAGATCGTGCCGCACGCGGCCCGCGGGCTGCCGAACGCGCGGATGGCCGGGCGGGGCGGCGTGCACGTGAACACCGTGCGCACCCGGCGGAGCCGTTTCACCGAGGACACCACTGACGGCCTGGCGCAATCCTGCGCCGCCATGGCAGCTTGGTCCCAAGGACTTCCGGAGCCGACCTGAGGTTGGAAGCATGCTCTCTTGGGCGCAGCTGGCGGTTTTCGTACCCGCGGCGTTGGCGGTGGCCGCCTCGCCCGGAGCCAACAACCTGCTCGCCTTCCGCAACGGGCTGCGGCAGGGCCTGCGTCCGGCCGCCGTCGCGCTCCTCGGACGCTTCACCGCGTTCGCCCTCATGCTCGGTGCGGTGACCACCGGCCTGGGGGCGCTCCTGCACACCTCCCGGACGGCCTTCGAGGTCCTCCGCGTCGTCGGGGCGGCCGTCATGGTCGGACTGGGGGCGTGGGTGGTGTGGTCGGCGCGCGCCGCCTCCGCGCCGAACGGGTCCGCACCCGAACGGGCGGACGAGGGCACCCCTGATGCGGCGCCGTGGAAACTCGCAGGGCAGGAGTTCGTCACCGCCGCTGCCAACCCCAAGGCGCTCCTGCTGTTCACGGCGTTTCTGCCGCCGTTCGTCTCTTCGGGGACCGGCGTCGCGGCCGGGGTGCAGCTGGTAACGCTGGGCGCGCTCTACATCGTCTGCGAGGCGGTCACCGCACTGGTCTGGGCGACCGCGGGGCGCGTGCTGGCGGGGCGCCGCCTGCGGCCGGTGACGCTGCGTCGCCTGGACCAGGCGTCCGGAGGAGCATTGATCGCGTTCGGCGGAGGGTTGGCGCTGACGGACCTGTCACGTCGGTAGATCCGGGGGCCGCCTACGGCGTCACCTCCCCGGCCCGGTGTCCTTCGGGTCGTCCGGGGCCCGTGGGAGGCGCGTCACGGTCGAACCGAGTGAGCCGTCGTCCTCGTGTCTTCGCACGACACGCGTTCGCGCAGGTGTGAATGGGTAAGGGCGGCGGAACGGTCGGGAGCCCTCACGTGAGGGCTCCCGACCCGGGGTCGGGGGCACCGACGAACTGGCGGTCTCCGCCCGGCGTCGCTGACCTCCGACCCGCACTGAGGGTCTGCGCGGCCTCCTTGCCGGGCCCGGCGGACACGGCCCGACCGGCAGGGCCCGCCCACAGTACGGGCAGCAGCACGAGCCCGAGTACACCGAGGAGCTGATGACATGGAGATCCTGCGACGACAGCCCAGCGCCAAGGCGCCGGAAGAGGTGTTCACCGGGGATGCCTGGTGGGACGTGATCTACGCGGGCCGGGAACCCTCCCGGGCCCGTCTGAACCTGGTCCGGTTCGCGCCGGGCGCACGCACCCACTGGCACTCGCACGTCCTGGGCCAGACCCTGCACATCGTCTCCGGGATCGCGCTCGTCCAGTCGCGCGGCGGGCGGGTCGTCGAGGCCCGCCCCGGCGACACCGTCCACACCCCTCCCGGGGAGGAACACTGGCACGGGGCCGCCCCCGACGCCTTCATGGAGCACCTCGCCCTGTGGGAGGGCGTCGTCGAGTCCGACCTCCCCGAAACGGTGTGGTTGGAAGAGGTCACCGACGACCAGTACGACGCGCCCCGCGCCACCGGGCGCTGACACCCGGCGTCCCACCGGTCCCCGCCCGGCAGCGGCGGGGAGCTGTGCCGTGCCCTCTGTTCCGGCCGTCGGCGCCGCGGCGCGTGCGCGGGTGAGGAGGTGACGCGGCGTCACTGGTGTCGTGTCGGAGCAGGGCGAATACTGGACCGGACCCCGGGGCGGGGTCACGGACACGCCCGCACGGGGGCCGGGCGCGCCGATGCCGGGGAGAGACGGTTCCGCGCCCCGGCCGACCGGGCGCCCCTGGCGGGACGGACGCCGAGGAGACGACGATGGAACCGACACTGCCGCAACGGCTCTACCTGCTCAGCTACGACACCGGCAAGAACCGGTTCGACCCCGTCAGCACCGCCTACCGCGGCCACCTGCTGCGCGCCGCGGCGCTGACCGAGCTGATCCTCGGCGGCCTGCTCCGTGCCCGGGACGGCAGGGCCGAGCGCGACGCCTCACGCACGCCGGAGGACCCGTTCCTGGCCCAGGTGCTGGACGGCCTGTCGCCGCACGAGCCGGGCCACTGGGTCAACGCCGTCCCGGACCGGGAGTGGAAGGCCGAGAGCGCCGTGCGCGAGCAGCTCGTCGCGAACGGGACGATCACGGTCGACCGCGGCCGGGTACTGGGGATCTTCCCGACCCTCGAGGTCACCCTCGAACACCCCGAGAAGGTCCGCCGGCTGCGCGAGCGCGTGCACGAGGCCGTCCGCTCCGAGCACACCGTGGCGGCCGCCCCCGCCGAGGACGTGGCCCTGGCCGCGATCGCGGCCGACGGCGACGTCTGGACGGTGTTCACCCCGCAGGAGCGCCACGAGCACAGGGCCGGGTTCAAGGCGGTCCACGAGCGCTTCGGCGCCGAGGTCCCCGGGATGCGCAACGCGATCCTGGCGGCCGTCGTCAACCGGCGGGCGGGAACCGCCTAGCAGGCGGTAGCGGCGCGGAGGGCGACGCGTGGTGACCGGCCCCGGCCCGCCCGTCGCCCCTCGCCGGTCGGCCTCGTACGCCCCGCTGTTCACCGCCCCGGCCGCGTGGCGGCGGGCTCGGGGGCCTCGGTCGGCTCGGGCTCCCAGCGCAGCAGGTCCCCCGGCTGGCAGTCGAGCACCGTGCACAGGGCGGACAGGGTCGTGAAGCGCACCGCCTTGGCGCGGCCGTTCTTGAGCACCGCCAGGTTGGCGGGCGTGATCCCGATGCGGTCCGCGAGTTCCCCGACGGACATCTTGCGCTTGGCCAGCATCACGTCGATGTCGACGACGATCGGCATCAGATCACCTCGTCGAGCTCGCCCCGCAGGCGGGACGCCTCGGCCTTGCTCTCGATCGCCTGGGCCAGCAGCGCCCTCAGCACGACCACGATGAGCGCGACCCCCAGGAGCGCCGTGCCCACCCCGCCCACCAGCAGGACCACGCCCGGCGGCACGGCCTCGCCCGGGGCCATGACGAACCCGAGCCCGAACACCAGGAGGGCGGCCGCCACGATCGCGCCGATCATCACGTCGACGTAGCGGAAGGCAGCGCTGGAGAACACGGTTCCGCGCCGCACCCTCGTCACCAGGAGCCACACACAGACCAGGACGGTCTGGACCGCCACGATGCCCAGGAACACGATCACGATCACGGGGGTGCGCACGAGCACCGGGTCGGCTCCGGCCTCGCGCAGGCGGAATCCCCGCTTGGGCTCGCGGGGGCGGCGGGGCCGCCCGGTGCTCACCCGTCGGCTCCGGCCCGGGCTCGGCGGCCCTCGAGGTGGGAGCCGCGCCAGTCCAGGCACACGACGGTCGCGTCGTCCTCCGGGCGCTTTCCGGAGGCGTCGGTGACCGCGGCGGTCAGGGTCCGTACGACCTCACGGGGGTGGTCGTCGGCGGTGTCGCGGATCAGACGGGGCAGGTCGACGGTTTCCGCCCGGCGGTCCTGCATGCCGTCGGTGTAGAAGACGAGGCGGTCGCCGGGACGCAGGTCGAAGGCCTGCACGTGATAGGCGACGGATGCGGACATACCGAAGGGCAGGTCGACGTCCAGGCCGAGCTCCTCCACCACCCCTTCGCGCAGGAGCAGCGGCCAGGGGTGTCCGGCGTTGACGATCTGCGCACCGGTGCCGTCCAGGGCGATGCGCACCAGCTGGCCGGTGGCGAACGAGTGATCGCCGTGGTCCAGGAGGGCCCGGTGGGCCTGATACGCCTGCTCGGCCAGGTCGGCGCCGGCTCGGCGGGCGCTGCGGGAGGCGTTGACCAGCAGGGTGGCCATGAGGGCGGCGTTGACGTCGTGGCCCATGGCGTCGGTGATGGACAGGTTCAGGGTGTTGCGGTCCAGGGAGTAGTCGTAGGTGTCCCCGGCGACGGAGTCGGCGGGCACCAGGGCCGTGGCGAGGACGAACTGGGCGGCTTCACAGGAGGACGCGCTGGGCAGGAGGTGGCGTTGGATCTCGCTGGCCAGGCTGATCGGGGTGGTGCGCCGGCCCCAGTGGTAGAGGTCGGTGAAACGGCGGTCGGTGACGATGATGTACGCCAGCGCGTGCGCGGCCCCGCGGACCTCGTCCAGGATCTCCCCCGTGACATGGGGCAGGGTCAGCTCCAGGATGCCGATGACGTCGCCGCGGTTGGTCACCGGGGCGAGCACCCGCTGTCCGTGCCCGCCCCCGCGGCCCCGCACCAGTTCCTGGGTGCGCAGCACCTGGTCGTAGACGCTGCCGGCCAGCGGAATCTCCTCGGGGTGGCGGTCCGCCCGCGTGACGGTCTCCTCCCCGACCCGCACCACCTGCTGGCCGACCATGTCGGCGAACAGGAACGAGACCGCGTGCGCGTCGAACCGGTCGCGTAGATTGCGCGCCACCACGTTGAGGGACTCCATCGGCGCGGCGTCCTCCGCCTCGGCGAGTATCTCCGCCAGTCCGAGCCGGTCACCTGCCATCGTCGCCCCCAGCGTTTTCACGCATTCGCCCCACACCGACCGTGCGTACCACCTTCCCCCGCCCACACCGGCTACACCTCGGGCAACAGGCATCCTGACCAGCGCGTACTGCTGTTTCCGAAGGCCGCCGGGAGCGCGGTCGGCCCGCGGGGCGGCGGTCCGGGGAGCGGGAGACAGGTGCGGACGGGGAGGTCCGGGCGGAGAGGTCCCCGGCCGGCCCTCCCCCGGAGCGGTGCGGCGTTCGTGCGATGCGCGCCTCGACCACGGCGCCGGGAAGCGGGGCCGCGGTCGGCGGCCCCTCCCCTGCTCCACGGTCACCTCGAAGGTTCCGAAGTCGGCGGCGTGCGGCGTCACGGAGTCCGCGTCCTCCGGCGGGGCCGAGAAGTGGACGTGGACAAAGGGGCCCGTCGCCTGCCGAGCAGTGGACGTCAGAGGCGCCGTCCACTGGGATCCCCGTGGACGGCTACCGTTACCCGCTCGTTCAGCTCTCCCTGGCCGAGAAGCGGTAGAAGGACTGGACCGCCCCCTGGTCCGTCGCGAACGAGGAGACCAGGTGCGGGCGCAGGGGGCCGGGCTCGGGCCCGAAGAGGGGGATCCCCTTCCCGAGGAGCACCGGAACACGGGTCACGGTGAGGTCCGAGAGGAGACCGGCGGCCAGGAACGCCTGGACGGTGCGACCCCCGTCGGCGTAGGCGCGCTTGACCCCGGCCTCGGCGAGGGCCGTCCGCAGCGCGGGGACGTCTGGATGGACGGTCACCGGCGAACTTCCCAGGTCAGGTCGCGGTCCGGCGGGCAGCGTCGTGGAGAGCACATGGATCGGCGTGCCCCGGTAGTGGTCCCCCGTGAACTCCCGCATGGTGTCGTAGCTCGCGCGCCCCATCGCCAGGGCGTCGACGGTGGCGAAGAACTCCTCGTAGCCGGTGTTGTCGAAGACGGTCAGCCAGTCCAGCTCGCCGTCGGGCCCCGCGATGTACCCGTCGAGGCTGCAGCCGAGGAAGGCGTGAAAAGTGGTCATGCCCGAACCGTAGCGGCGTCCCCGGGGCTGCGGCCTGACCGATCTTGCGCTGTTCGGGCCGTGTCCCGGGTCGGGGAGCCCGGTCCCACGGCCCGGCCCGGTCGAGTGCACATCCCGGTCCGCGCGGGGCAGAACACCACCCGCGCACCGTGCCGACCGAGCGCGTCCCGCACCCGCGCACCGAACCGGCCCCCACCTTCGGCACCGGCATGGCCCGGGCCCCGGACCTCGGCTCAGGACGACGAGGTTGCCGGGCGCTCCTTCTCAGCCCTGAACACGTTGGTCGTAATCCCTTCGGCGCGCCTGTATCTCGTCCGCGTGGTCGACCGTCCAGTCGTACAACCGGCCGAACGGCTCCCGCAGGGATTCGCCGAGCGGGGTGAGGGAGTACTCGACCCCGACCGGCGAGGTCGGCAGCACGCGGCGCACGATCATCCCGTTGCGCTCCAGTCGGCGCAGGGTCTGGGTCAGGACCCGCTGGGTCACGCCCTCGAGGCGGCGCTTGATCTCGTTGAACCGGGTGGGCTTGTCGAGGACCGCCATCACCATCATCGACCACTTGTCGGCGATCTGGTCGAGGATCGGCCGGCTGGGGCAGTCGGACCTGTAGACGATGTCGGTGCCGGCCTCGCCGCCGGTTTCAGAAGTGGCCATATCGGTATCCTTCGCGATCCTTACGATGCCGAAAGTGCGTTATTGACGTCGGTCGTCCACCACCGCACTGTAAGTATGCATCGGGAACCTAGATGCCTATCAGGTACGGATCGGAGACCCCCATGAACCACGACGCCTACGCGACCCTGCGGGTGAGTCGCGAGGACGGCATCGCCCGCGTCACCCTCGACAACCCGCCCGTCAACGTCCTGGACGCCGCCCTGATGGCCGACCTCCGGCGCCTGCTGACCGCGCTGAAGGACGACGGCTCGGTCCGGGTGATCGTGTTCGACAGCGCCGATCCGGAGTTCTTCATAGCCCACGTCGACATGTCGCTCGTCGACACGCCGGACGCCTTCGACGAGATCGCGGCCGACCTCCCCGACGGCGTCAACGTCTTCCAGGCCCTGGGAGAACTGCTCCGGCACCAGCCCCAGGTGACCGTCGTCAAGCTCGCCGGGAAGGCGCGCGGCGGCGGAGCGGAGTTCGTCACGGCCGCGGACATGGCGTTCGCGGCGACCGGTCGCGCGGGGCTCGGCCAGATCGAGGCACTCATGGGCATCGTCCCCGGTGGAGGGGGCACGCAGTACCTCGCCGACCGGATCGGCCGCAACCGCGCCCTGGAGGCGGTACTGGGCGCCGACCTCTACGACGCCGAGACCGCGGAACGCTACGGCTGGGTGAACCGGGCCGTCCCCGCCGACGAACTCGACGACGTCGTCGACCGCCTCGCCCGCGACATCGCAGCCCTGCCCGAGGGGGTGATCGCGGCGGCCAAGCACGCCATCGCCCCCCAGGACATGGCCGAGGGCCTCCTGCGGGAGCACGCCTCCTGGGCCGGCCAGATCGTTCGCCCCGCGGCAGAGCGCCTGATCCGCGGCGGTCTGGCCCGCGGTGCCCAGACCCGCGGCGGCGAGCGGGACCTCGAGGGTCTGTTCCGAGACATGGCCGGGTAGGCCCGGACCGGGGTCCCACGCGCCCACCGGTGTCCTGTCGGTCCCGACAGCGTGTGGCCTGCCCACTGCATCGGAGGCCGAGGTGGTTGACCGTCACACCGCCGTGCCGGTCGGGTTCCATGCCACCGGACTCATCGACGCGTGAAGGTTCCCCACGGTCGTAGCGGCGATGCTCGTGTTCGACTGCTTCTCCGCGGCGGCCCCGAACAGCTCGTTCACCGGCTTCGCGGCGGACGCGCGGCGGATCCGGTATCCCTTCATGGCCGCCTCGGCGCGGTGCGCGATGAGCATGTGTCGACCGGTGCCACGGGGGCGCCCATGACGTTTGCGGGGTGAACCGATGACGCCGCGTCACTGGTGGGCGCGGCGGGGTGACAGCAGTCTGAGGGGGTGCCTCCCGACTGCGACGGCCGCCCCCCACAGCGGGGGCGACGGGCTGCCGGGAGGCGGGAATCCGCTACCCAGGAGGCTGCACACGTGGAACGACAATGGAGCACGGCTCGGAGTGCGCCGCTGACGGCGCTGGTCCTCCTCGCCGGTTCGCTGGTCGCGGCGGCGCCCGCCGCGGCCGACGACCGGGACGGGGGTCCGGTGCCGGAGGTGGAGTGGGGCGCGTGCCCCGCCGACGTCCCCGCCGGGCCGTACCCCCTGGAGTGCGGGACCGTGCCGGTGCCGGTGGACTACGGCGCCCCCGAGGGCGCCGGGATCGACATCATGGTCTCCCGCCTGGCCGGCGAGGCACCGGGTGAGCGGCGCGGCATCCTGATGCTCAACCCTGGCGGCCCGGGCGGCTCCGGTCTGTCGATGCCCGCCGACCTGGCCGCCCTGGGTGCGCCCGCCAGCCTCTTGGACACCTATGACCTGATCGGCATGGACCCCCGCGGGGTCGGGCACTCCGCACCGGTGAGCTGTGGTTTCACCACCGACCAGGCGTACTACGGCAACATTCCGCCGTACGCCGTCGACGACGCGGCCATCACCGACCAGGCTGTGACCGCCGAGGCGGTCGCCGACCGGTGCGCGGCCAACGACGCCGACGGGCTGCTGCCCCACATCTCCACGGCGAACACGGCCCGCGACATGGACCGGATCAGGGCAGCGCTCGGCGAGGAGAAGGCCAGCTACTTCGGGGTGTCCTACGGGTCGGCGCTGGGCGCCGCCTACGCCTCCCTGTTCCCCGGGCGCACGGACCGGATCGTGCTCGACAGCAACATCGGCGACACCTTCCTCGGCTACGACGGCATGCGCCGGTTCAGCCTGGGCTTCGAGGAGGCCTTCCCCGACTTCGCCGCCTGGCTGGCGCGGCGCGACGGCAGCTACGGCCTGGGTGACTCGCCGGAGCAGGTACGGGAGACCTACTTCGAGATCGCGGAGCGACTCGACGAGGCGCCGGTGGCGGGCGTCGACGGCCCGGCCTTCCGATTCGCCTCCTTCATCGGACTGTACGGCGAGCCGAACTACGCCCGGACGGCGCAGCTGTGGCAGGCGCTGGACAGCAGCGACGAGAGCGCGGTCCAGCGGCACCTGGACGGAGCGGCCGGTGGCGGTGAGGAGGCGGCCGAGCCCGTGGCCGCGGACAACGCCTGGTCGGCGTTCCTCGCGGTGGCCTGCAACGACTCCGAGTGGCCGGAGGACCTCGACGCCTACCGGAGCGGCGTCGCCGAGGACCGGGAGCGGTACCCGATGTACGGCGCGGCCCCCGCCAACGTCACGCCGTGCGCCTACTGGCACCACGAGCCGGCCGAGGCGCCGGTGGAGATCACCGCGGAGGGGCCGGACAACGTCCTGATCGTGCAGAACCTGCGCGACGCGGCCACCCCCTACGCCGGCGGCGTGATGCTGGACGAGAAGTTCGGGCAGCGGTCGCGGCTGGTGAGCGTCGACGGCAACGGGCACGGCGCCTACCTCTACGGTGACAACGCCTGCGCCTGGAACGTCACCACGGGCTTCCTCGTCGACGGCGAGTTCCCGGAGCGGGACGTCTCCTGCGGGGCCTCCGCGAACGCCGGCCCGGAGTCCGGCAGCGGGGCGGAGCTGTTGCGGACCCGGACCCTGGACCGGCTCCGCGACACCGCCTGACACCGCGCGGTCGGGGGCTGTCGCCCCTGGGCGCCGGGGGCGGACCCGCCCGCCCCCGGCGCTCCCCTGCCGACGCCCCCGGCGCACGCGCTTCCGGGGTCGCCGTGGCCAGGCCCCGGACACTCCCGGGCCCTCGCCCCGTCCCGGCGCCGCGCCCCTGTGACAGAGGGGCCGGCCCGCGCGACGGGCGCCGCCCGCCCGGTTCAGCTGCGGTGCGAGCGGGGCCGGCCCCCAGGGCCCGGGGTTCCGGGGCGCGCCGTGCGGCGCGCCCCGGAACCCGCGGTCACAGCGCGGCACGCACGCGTTCGCCGATGCGTCGGACCGAGACCCCGTAGCGGTCGTGGAGCGTGGGCAGGGCGCCCGCGTCGAGGAACTCGTCCGGCAGGCCGATGGGCGTCACCTGGCGGGTCACGCCCCTCTGCACCAGCGCGGAGGCGACCGACTCGAAGAGGCCCCCCACCACGGAGTGGTTCTCCAGCACGAAGACCTTCCGGTCGGCCGCGACCTCGGCCAGGACGGTGTCCACGTCCAGCGGCTTGATGGTCGGCGTGTGCAGGACCGCCGCGCCGATGCGGTCCTTCTCCAGCGCGGCGGCCACGCGCAGGGCGCGCTCGGTCATCAGCCCCGAGGAGATGAACAGGACGTCCGAGCCGCCGCGGAGCAGGGCGGCCCTGCCGAGGCGGAACTCGTAGTCGTACTCGTCCAGCACCGTGGGCACCGCACCGCGCAGGATGCGGGTGTAGGTGGGCCCCTCGTGCGCGACGAGCTGGGGGACGGCCTGGGCGATGTCGACGGAGTCGCAGGGGTCGACGACGGTCATCCCCGGGATCCCGCGGAGCAGGGCGACGTCCTCCGTGGCCTGGTGGCTGGGACCGTAACCGGTCGTCAGCCCGGGCAGGGCCGCGACGATGTTGACGTTCAGGCGCGGTTCGGCGATGTCCAGGCACAGGAAGTCGTAGGCGCGGCGGGTGGCGAAGACCGAGTAGGTCGAGGCGAAGGGCACGAACCCCTCCTGGGCCAGGCCGGCCGCGGTACCCATCATGACCTGCTCGGCCATGCCCATCTGGTAGAAGCGGTCGGGCATGGCGTCGCGGAACACGTGCATGTCGGTGTACTTGGCCAGGTCCGCGGACAGGCCCACGATGCGGGGGTCCTCCCGCGCCGCGGCGAGCAGCGCGTGCCCCAGCGGAGCCTGGGCGGTGCGCGCGCCGTCGTCGGCGATCGAGGCGATCATCGCGTCCGAGGTGAGTCGCTTGGCGGTGGTGGCGCTCATGCGCTGTCCCCTTCCTTGAGCTGTTCGCGGGCCGTCTGCCACTCGTCCGGGGCCACCCGCATGAAGTGAAGCTTCTCCCTGGACTCCAGCATCGGCACGCCCTTGCCCATGGTGGTGTCGCAGATCAGGGCCTTGGGCCGGCCGCGGTGGGCCTTGAGCTCGTCCAGTGCCGCGAGCAGCGCGGCGACGTCGTTGCCGTCGACCCGCAGGACGTGCCAGCCGTTGACCCTGAACTTGTCGTCGGCGGGCTCGGTGCCCATGACCTCCTGCGCCGGGCCGTCGGCGACCTGGCGGTTCATGTCCACGATCGCGATGACGTTGTCCAAGCCGTGGTGGGCGCAGGCCTGCACGGCCTCCCAGGTGGATCCCTCGCTGAGCTCGCCGTCGGAGAGCAGGTTGTACACGTGCGCCGGGTTGTCCTTGCGGCGCAGCCCCAGGGCGATCCCCACGGCGACGCCGAGCCCGTGGCCCAGGGAGCCGCCGGAGACCTCCATGCCGGGCGTGTAGGTGGACATGCCCGACATGGGCAGGCGCGAGTCGTCGGTGGCGTAGGTGTCCAGCTCCTCGACGGGGATCACGCCCGCCTCGGCCAGCGCCGCGTACAGGGCGATCGCGTAGTGGCCGATGGAGAGGAGGAAGCGGTCGCGCCCCTCCCACCCGGGGTCCTCGGGACGCAGGTCGAGCTGGTCGGCGTAGAGGGCCGCGAGGACGTCCGCGATCCCGAGGGCCTGGCCGATGTAGCCCTGCCCCTGTACTTCGCCCTGGGTCAGGGCGTTCAGCCTGATCCGGTACGCGGCGGCCCGCACCCGGTCGGTCCGGGCGGTGTCGACCCCGCTTCCGGGCGCCGTGGCGGTCTGGTTCATCTCGGTCCTCCTGGTCGGGTGGTTCGGTCGGTGGTTCCGGGGGGCGATCCGGTGGTTCGTCCTGGCGGGCGGTCCGGAGGCGGGCCCGGTGGGCGGCCGCGCCGCGGGGCCGGTCGCCGGTGAGGCCTCACGCCAGCGCCCAGACGAGGCAGACCAGGCCGAACCCGGTCGTGCCCAGGACGGTGACCAGCACGGTCCAGGTGCGCAGCGCGTCCGCGACCTGCAGTCCGAGGTAGCGCGAGACGATCCAGAACCCGGAGTCGTTCACGTGGGAGAGGCAGATCGCCCCGCAGCCGATGGCCAGGTTGATCAGGGCGATCTCCAGAGCGCTGTAGCCGCCCTCGGCGACCGTGCTCGCCAGCAGCCCGGCCGTGGTGATGGCCGACACCGTCGCCGACCCCTGGGCGGCTCTGAGCAGTGCGGCCAGGACGAACGCCAGGAGCAGCAGGGGGATGCCCAGTCCGAGCAGGCCGCCGGAGAGGGCCTCACCGATACCGCTCTCGCTGAGAACCTTGGCGAAGGCCCCGCCGGCCCCCGTGACGAAGACGACGATGGCCGCCGGGGCCAGGGCCCCCTCCATGACCCGGCCCACGGAGCGCATCGACCACCCGCGCCGCACCCCCAGCAGGTACACCGCCAGCAGGCAGCCGGTGAGCAGGGCGAACGGCGGGGCGCCGAGCATCGTCAGCAGGCCCAGGGCGGCCGAGCCCTCGTCCAGGAAGACGCTGCCGACGGTCTGGAGGCCGATCATGGCGATCGGGACGAGGATGACCGTCAGCACGCTGCCCGTGCCCGGGGGCGCCTGCGGCTCCGTCCTGGCCGGGGCCTTCACCGGGCCGCCGCCCTGGTCGGCGGGCCCGGCCCCGGAGGGCTCGGAGCCGCCGGTCCCGTCGCCGGGGTCCGCGGCCGAACCCTCCGAGTACCGGGCGAGCGTCTCCGGGAGCACCGTGTAGACGCGCCGGTTCAGCAGCCGGGCCGTGTAGTGGGCCACGAAGCCCACCGGCACCACCAGCGCACAGCCCAGGAGCGTGACCAGGCCCATGTCGGCCTCCATGATCGCCGAGCTGCCGACGATCCCCGGGTGAGGGGGCACCACCACGTGGATGAAGAGCATCAGGCCGGCGATCGGCAGGCCGATCGCCATGGGCGAGGGCAGCCTGGCCGCCCGCGAGAAGGCGTAGATGATCGGTACCAGGATGATGAAGGCGACGTCGAAGAAGATGGGCGTCGCGATCGCCGCCGAGGCGATCAGCAGGGCGGCCCCCACCCGCGCGGGACCCAGGATCCGGGCGAAGCGCCGGGACAGCGCGTCCGCGCCCCCGGAGTGCTCGATGATCGCCCCCAGCATCGCCCCCAGCCCGACCAGGAGGGCGACGTTGCCGAGCGTTCCGCCCAGGCCCTCGACGATGGTGGGGATGATCTCCGCGAAGGGCATGCCGGTGGCCAGGGCGGTTCCGACGCCGACAAGGATCAGGGCGACGAAGGCCGGCACGTGGAACCGGATGATGAGCAGGAGCAGGAGGGCGATCGACCCGAGAGCGATCAGTGTCAGCACAAGAGCATCCATAGGTGGATCCCCTCTCGTGTATCGGTGGGGCCAGCACGTTCACGGCCGGGTGTTTCCGGGCATGACGAGTGACCCCTACGGGCTTGGTGGTTCCGCCGACCGGCTTCCCCGGGTCCCGGAGCCGTGGTGCGGAGGGGGCGCGACGCGGCGGCGGTCCGGCTCGCGTGCGCGGTGCGTCGTGGGCGACGCGCGGTGTCAGTCGCGGTAGACCTGGATGACCTGGGAGTCGTCCCGGTCGAGGAGCCCGGTGGCGGCGGCCTGTTCGTAGGCGGCGCGCGCGGCGCGGGCCAGGGGCGCGGAGAAGCCGACGGCGTCGGCTGTGTCGGTGACGAGCGTGGAGTCCTTGACGAAGATCCCGATGGTGCTGGTGACCTCCTCGGCGGCCTCCGGGAGCATGCGCGGTCCGCGGTCCCCCAGCATCCAGGACGCGCCCGCGCCGCCGCCCACGGCCTCCAGGACCTCCGCGGGGTCCAGGTCCAGCTTCTCGGCCAGCGCGAGCGCCTCGGCGGCGGCCACGATGTGCACCGAGCACAGGAGCTGGTTGACCACCTTGTAGGACTGTCCCCTGCCCACCTCGGCGCCGCAGTCGCGCACGGAGCCCATGGCGGAGAGGACGTCGGAGCAGTCGGCGAGCGCGGCCGGGTCGCCGGAGGCGAAGAGGGTCAGGGCGCCGCGTCTGGCGCCGGCCACGCCGCCGGTCACCGGTACGTCCACCAGGCGGACCCCGACCTCCCGGGCCCTGCGCGCGGCCTCGCGGACCGGTCCGGGGCCGACGGTGCTCATGACCGCGAGCACGGCTCCGGGGCGCATGGAGTCGAGCGCGGCGCCGGGTGCGGACACCGCCTGGTGCAGCTGTTCGGGGGTGGCGACCATGACGAGGACGGTGTCGGCCTCCTCGATCCCCGTGAGGTCGGCCCGGGCGGGTACGCCGAGTTCGGCCGCGGCCTCACGCCTACGGGGCGAGGGGTCCACCCCGAGCACGGTGTGGCCCGCGCGGGCGATCCGCTCGGCCATGGGGAGGCCGATGGCGCCGATGCCGACGAACATGACAGTCGATTTCGGGCATGGCTGTGGAGCCTGTGTCGCGTTCATGTGTCTTCCTTCTCCCCCTCGGGGGTTGGGATCGCGCGGTCCCGGAGCTCGGGACCGCCCCCGGCGGGGCACGGATCGGGGTCCGGGTACGCGGGGTCCCGGCGGGTGGGGTTGCGGTGGGTCTAGTGCTCGTCCGTCATGTCGGAGCTCTCGGTGATCCGGCGCCACAGGCTGAAGTGCTCGACCATGGCGGCCGCGGCGGCGCTGCGGTCGTGCGCCTCGATCGCGTCGACGATGGGCGTGTGGACGGTGTCGGTCCGGCGGGGCTCGTCGGAGCCCACCGGCAGCTCCGCGGCCTCGACGCTCAGCGCCCGGGCCCGCTTCTTGGCCAGGACGTCCTGGAGGGCGAGGCTGATGCCGTCCACGAAGAGTTCGATGACCGGGTTGTCCGCGATGGTGAACAGCCGTTTGTGGAAGGCGTAGTCGGCCTCGTGCCCGGCCTGGGCGTCACCCGCGGCGGTCGCGCGGACCATGTCGTCGATGTGTCCGCGCAGGGCGGCGACGTCGTGGTGGTCGGCCCGGTCCGCCGCCTCCTGGACCACGGAGATCTCCATCATCTCCCGGGCCCTTTCGACGCTGGCGTGGTCGACGTGGCCGAACTTCGACATCAGGTCGAAGAGCAGCCGCACGAACGACGCGTCGGGCTTGGTGACGTAGGTCCCCGCCCCCTGGGTGCGCCGGACCATGCCGAGCACCTCCAGGCTCCCCAGGTTCTCCCGCACGGTGGCGCGGCTGTTCCCGAGGCGCTCGGCGAGCGCGCGCTCGGTCATGATCCGTGAGTCCGGACCCAGGACCCGCGCCTCCTGGGCGAGGGCGTCGACGAGCGCGTCGAAGTTGCTGTCCATGACACCTTCCATTGGCCTGACCAATGTGACTGAGGCTACAAGGAGGCGATCGAGGAGGTCAAGGGATTGGTCAGGCCAATATTTCGTCCGTGTTGCCGCGCCGCTTCGGGAGCGGGAATCGTCGCTCCGAACCGGCGTCCGCGCAGGTGGGAACAGACCCGCTTCGCACCGGGAACCTCATCCCTGCGCGGCGGTCGCTTCCGCGCAGCCCCCGACCGGCCCGCAACATCGCGCGGTTCGCCCTCGCGGACGACACCGTCCTCGGGCGCCGACTGATGCGTCCCGCCTCCTCCGGAGCTGCCCCGGCCTCCCGGACTACCTGGTCTCCGGGACCGGCCTGCGGTCTGCACGTTGCAACTGGCCAACCCTTGCCGGGGACGGCGGCAACCGGAGGGGGCACAGGGGCGTCCAACGTGGAAACCCCCTGCGTCGAGGAGAGTTCCGTGTCCCCTGTTCAGATCATCCGCACGGCGGCCTTCGCGCTGATCGCCGGGGGCGTGTCTCTCGGGCTGGTTCCCGGGGGCTCGTGCGGAGCTGGCTGGTGGCCGCTGGTCGACATGAACGCCTCCTTCGGATGGTTCGCCTACGAGGAAGTGTCCCGCCCCGCGATAGGGGCCGGCCTGTGCGGGACGACCATGGCCCCGGTGGGGTCGTGGGCGATCGCGTTGATCGTGGTCGGGGCGACCCTGCTGCTGGGGGCGTGGATCAACACCCCTTACGGGCCGCAGGGCAAGCCGGAGGAGAGCGGCAACCAGCCGCCCGATGCGACCCCGTCATGAGGTGGCCGCGACCGGCCGATGGATGGTGCGCTCCTCGGATCCGATCGCGGCGCGTGGGCCCGGGAGCTCACGGCGTCCCCTCGTCTCTCACCGGGTGGCGCCCGAACCCGTGTGCGGGAAGCTGGCGGCGGTCAGGAAGCGCCCGTCCTTGCGCTCCACCGTGAGCTCGCCGCCCTCGCCGGCCACGCGCTCGCGCAGGGTGGCGAGCCCGCCGAGCCCGGCGGCCGGGCCCTCCTGCGCGCCGTCGTTGACGATGGAGATACCGGTCCCGGAGAGGGTGATCCACACCCGTTCGGCCTGGGCGTGCCGCAGGATGTTGGTGGTGGTCTCCCGCAGGACCTGGCCGAGCATCTCGCCCGCGCGGGCCCGGTCCCCGCCCTCGCGGCGCACCTCCACGCGGATGCCGGCGGCCTCGAAGAGGTTCTTGGCGTTCTCCAGCTCCGCCGACAGGTTGAGCCTGCGCTGTGCGTGGGCCAGCGCCTTGGTCTGGGCGATGGTGTCGCCGACCAGGGCGTGGATCTCGCCGAGCTCCTCCTCCGCGCGGCCGGTGTCGGTGCGCACCAGCCTGCGGGCCAGCGCGGTCTTGAGCTTGACCACGTGCAGCGTGTGGCCCTGGATGTCGTGCAGGTCGCTGGCGAAGCGCATCCGCTCCCGGGCCACGGCCAGCTCGGCCTCGCGCTCCCGCGACTCCTCCAGCTCCGCGATCAGACCTGAGACCAGGTGGTTGAGGAACACGAGGGTGACCCCCACCACGGCGACGCTGGTGGAGTGGAGGGCGTAGTCGAGAAGAACGTCGAGGGCGTCACCGGGTGACATCACCATCCGCGCCACGACCACCGCGACGACGAAGGCGCCCAGCGCCACTGCCGCCGCGACCCGGCGCGGGCGCGGCAGCTGGAAGAGGACCACGGTCCCCACGACGGAGATGCCGAGGGACGCGGACGCGTCGTCCAGGACCAGCACACCGACGAGCCACACAGCCGCGGCCGCGACCAGGCAGAGGAGCGGGACACGGGAGGCACGGCCCCCGCTCCACTCCCGGGACGCCAGCACGGCAGCCGCCACCCCCACGCCCAGGACGACGGCGTGTACCGGGTTCTCGGCGTTGATCGAGATCAGGAGCGCCCCGATGGCGCAGAGCGACGCGAACACGATGTTGAGATTGAGCATGCGCAGCTGACCCTGCGCCACCTCGGTGCGCTCGGACCTCATGTGAGCCCTTCCGGGGATGGGACGGCGGAATCCGTCCCAGTATCCTTCCGGCTCCGCGGCACCACCAGTGACACCGCGTCATACCTTCGCCCTGAGCAGGACCGCAGGGCGCCGGCCGGCCTTCCCCTCCCGGTCCGGGCCGTCCTCGCGACGGCGATCCCGGAGCCCGGCCCTGCGCCGACTGCGGCCGGGGCCCCGGCTCCCCCACACCGCGCCGGGCCAGGGGCCGGGGTCGATCCACAGCCCCGCGCCCCGCCCCGCTCCCCGGGGTCAGCGCCGCTGCGCGCCGGAGGGGCCGCCCTCGACGGTGGCGGCGACCCAGTCCGCGTGCGCCGCGGTGTCGGTGAAGACCGAGGGGCCGACGCAGAGCGGGTCGGCGTCGAAGTCGCCGTCGCGGCTGACCAGCCCGACCAGCTCCCAGTCCCCCTCGCTCCCACGGACCATGGGGCCGCCGGAGTCGGTGGTGCAGGCCTGGGCCTCCTCGGTGGGGTGCTGTGAGCACAGGTCCCTGTCGGGGTCCATCGCGGCGCACCGGCCGTGGTCGACGACCTCGGTGTCGAGCTCTTGGAGGATGTCCGGTTTGCCCGCCTCCCCGAACTCGTCGAGCATCCCCCAGCCCAGGATGCGTACTGCGTCACCGGGGGCGGCCGACTCGTCGGCGATGCCGATGGGGGTCTGCTCGACCGGGGAGTCGAGCCTGAGCAGTGCCAGGTCGTTGTAGAGCAGGTACTCCGAGAGCTCGTAGGCGGGGTCGCCGCTGACATCGATCATCTCGAACTCGAGGTGTTCGACGACCTCGGCCACCTCGCGCTCGCTGCCGCCCCGCGTCTGGTCGGTGCTGCCCACCCGGACGGTGATCTGTTCGGGACCGGTGCAGTGCGCCGCCGTGAGGATCCACTGCTCGTCAACCAGAGAACCACCGCAGTAGTGCGCGCCGTTGTCGTCGTACAGGACCGCCATGAACCCGTACTCCTCGGTCGCGTCGACCCCACCGATGATCGCGCCGGCCGGGGAGGCGAGCGCGGTCGCGCCCAGGAGCGCCCCGGCCCCCGCCGCTCCCGCGAGCGCCGCCCTGCGGCCTCGTCCGATCCTGTCACTGTGGCGGTCGACCATGCCCGGCCCTTCGTCGTGGAGTGTGTGCCCGTGCTGTTCACCGGCACCGCCCACACTAGAAAGCCCTGTGCACAGGGACATCGGCCGCGAGGACTAGTTCCACCCCGACGTAGGGCGGTGTCCACGGGGGTCGGCGGGCGACGAAAGTTGCGTGGTGCGGTGACTCCGGAGTGCACACCTGTACGACGTAGATCACGACCATGTGCCGGACACCTCCGACGGCGGCGCCCGGCACTGCGCGCGGTCAGGACGGCTTCGCCCTCGCAGTCCGGGACGCTGCAGGCGAAGCATCTGCACGGCCGGTCCCGCATGCGCGTGGCCGCCGGCGCCCGGCTCACCTTCACGTGGTGCACCCCGGCCGTTCTGTGGATGTCTGCCCTGTTTTGTACGCTGCGTTACACGCCAACGGCGTACCCTGAGGAGATTTCTGAACAATTGGCCAGGTCAGGACAGCTTCGCGACGAAAGCTTCCGCCGGGCACGCCCGCGAGGCCACGATGGGCGATGACCCTGGGTCACAGGGTTTCACCGGCCCCCGGTAGGTGCCGCTCATTGAGCGGCGCCGGAGGCCGGACCGAAGGAGCGATGGTGAGCAACAACTTCCAGCTCGGCGGCATCCCCCACGGCTTCGCGTTCAACGAGAACGGCTCCCTCATCCACTACCGGAACGTCATCGCGCTGGCCACCCCCGGCGCCAACCAGGCGGGGGCGTGGGGCGACGTCTGGATCTCCTTCGCCTCGGACTTCGCCGACGTCAAGGTCCGGCTGGCCGTCCACGACGGCACCAGCTGGAGCGTCACGAACGTCGACGTCCCCCTCGGCGGGGGCCGCGTCGCCCAGAAGCTGCGTCCCGGCGCGCAGAAGATCAGCCTGGGCCGGGTCAAGAAGTCGGCCGCCGACTCCGTCGAGGACGCCCCGGTGGGCTGGCTCCTGGAGGTCTTCGGGCCGTGACCGGACCGGCCCCCGCGACGACCGCCGGAATTCGCCGACCGTCGCGGGGGCCGGCTTGTGTTCCGAACGCGCTGGTTCCGGCCGTGTCGGGACGGCCTGGGCTGAGCCGCCGACGTCTCCGTGGTCGCGCCCACTGGCATGTCCGTGCTCGTCACCACATGTCGCCGCGACCGGGCGGCCACCGAATGCCAGGACGGATCGCCCCCGGGCGAGGTGACCGGGATCCGCTCGTCCTGGCCGTGGCACACGTACGGGACCCGGCCCTGGGCGACATGGGCGGCTCAGGCCCGCGTTCTTGTACGACGGACCCCTTTTCACGGGGTGGAGTGGAACACGGCTTGCCGTGGCCCGCCTCAGGTGCTCCGAAGCGCTCCACCGGCAGCTGTCCGCACAGAACGATGGAGGGGTGAAAAGCTTTTCGTGCACCCTCGGAGGTGTGCCCATGTCCTCGCTGCGGCATCTGACCGACCCGGGGTCGACCTGAAGGCGATTCCTTCGCTGATACAGCCTTTCCGCGCCACTTCGGGAATACCCGCGGGGTTTCCCCGCAGGGCCGGTCCTCGGATGCTCCACCACTGCGCGGAGGCTCCGGAGAGCTCGGGAAAGCAATCGGCCGACCCGTCGCCGTCCACACGAAACCACCCGACGGACCTTCCGAAGACAGGAAAAGCCCTGACCAGTCCGGACACCACTCGGGGCGCGTGCGAGGATTCCCGCACCCCCTGCCACCGGAGAAACCGTCAGGCCGATGTCAGATCCATTCTCGTGCCCTTCTCCTCTGGCGGACTCTCCCCTGCCGTAGTAGAGATGTCAGCGGTGCGGCGGAACGGGACCGCGGCGAGGCCGACGACACGTGCATTGCGCGTGGTGAAGAAAAGGCATCCCCGCCGAGGAGCGCAACCGGGGTGTGCCCCAGAATGTCCAACGTGAAAACCCCCCGCGTCGAGGAGAGTTCCGTGTCCCCTGTTCAGATCATCCGCACGGCGGCCTTCGCATTGATCGCCGGAGGCGGGGCTCTCGGGCTGGTTCCCGGCGGACCGTGCGGCGCGGGCTGGTGGCCCCTGGTCAGCGTGAACGCCTCCTTCGGGTGGATCGGTTACGGAGACGCTCCCAGCATGGGGATGGGGACCACCGTGTGCGGGACGGCCCTGGCCCCGGTGGGGTCGTGGGCGATCGCGTTGGTCGTGGTCGGGGCGGCCCTGCTGCTGGGGGTGTGGCGCAGCACCCGGCACGGGTCGAAGGCCGAGCCGGAGAAGTAGGAGCCGCGCCTGGTCCGGCTCCCTCGTGGACATGCCGTCAGGACCCTCGCGTTCGTGGTCTCCCACGTGATCGGGGTCAGCTGTAGGCGTCGATGTGGAGTCCGTACAGTTCGGCGTAGACCCCCTCGTTCGCCATCAACGCGGCGTGGTCACCGACCTCCTGGACGCGGAGGACCCCGATCCCTTCGGCGCCAGGCGGCTGACCGCGGACGAGGTCTCCGCCCTGGCCGGGCGCACGGGCCTGGAGACGGAGGACGCGTTCGTCGTGGAGCGTTCGGCCGAGGTTGCGGCGGGGACCTAAGCCGAATGGTGGGTCTCCAGCGGAGGTCCGTGGAAGGCCGACGAGGTCGCGCCGGACGAGGCCGTCCGCGCAGTCACCGAGGCCCTCGGCGGCGCGGAGAGGCCGATGACCGTGTGCCACACCAGCGTCGTGGCGGTGCTGCGGCGGGTTCGGGGGAACGGCGATGCGTAGTGTGCTGCGCGACCGGCAGCAATGGGCGTCCCGGGCGATGGTGTCGACGGGGAGCGCCCCGGCGACCCTGGCCGCGCTTTCCGTCCTCCGCGAGGGGGGCACCGTCTTCGACTCGGCCGTCACCGCCTCGGCGGTCCTGACCGCGGCGCTGCCGATGGCCTCGGGCCCGGGAGGGGGCGCCGCCGCGCTGCTGCACATGAGCGGGGAGCCCCGGCCCCTGGCCCTCACCGGGTCGGGGCGGGCGCCGGGCAAGGCGGAGGCGTTCGCCGAACGCGGGTTCACCGCGGTCAGTCCGACGCGGGAGGGGCCCAGTTCCCGGTCCTCAGGAAGTCCCCCACGGCCCGGGTGTGCGGGGCGGGGTCCAACCCCTTCCCCCGCACCCACGCGTCCGAGTAGTAGGTGTCCTGGTAGTGCTCGCCCTGGTCGGCGACGAGCGCGACCACGCTGCCGGTCCGGCCCTCCCTGCGCATACGCTCGACCAGGCTCAACGCCCCCCACAGAGCGGTGCCGCTCGACGGGCCGACGGGGATCCCGATGGATCCGGCGAGGATCCTCATCGTGGCGACGCTGGCGGCGTCGGGCACGCGGATGACCAGGTCGACGAGCCCGGGGAAGAAGCCCGGCTCCATCCTGGGCCGACCGATGCCCTCGATCCTGGAGGGCATGCCCGTGGTGTAGTCGCGCGTGTCGGTCACCCACCCGGGGAAGTAGGCCGAGTGCTCGGGGTCCACCACGGCCAGCCGTGTCTGCAGGCCGTGCGCGCGGATGTGGCGGCCGAGGGTCGTCGCGGTGGTCCCGGTGCCGGCGCCGACCACCACCCAGTCGGGGACCGGGCGGGGCCGTCCCCGGAGCACGTCGAAGAGCACCCCCGGCGGACCGCTCTGTGTGCGCCAGTCCATGGCTTGTTCGGCGAGCGCGAAGTGGTCGATGTAGGCGCCCCCGCGTTCGGCGGCCAGGTCCCGTGCCTCCTCGTAGATTCGCGGGGGGCGGTCGACGAAGTGGAAGCTCCCGCCCTGGTCCCTGATCCGCGCCAGCTTGTCCTCGCTCGTCTTGCGGGGCAGGACGGCGACGAAGGGCAGGTCCAGGAGTGCGGCGAAATGGGCTCCCGCGACGGCCGCGTTGCCGCTGGTCGCCTGGACGACGGTGCTGTGGGGGCCCAGCTCCCCGTTGAGGACCAGGTAACCGAGCAGCGCGCGCATCATCGGATGCTTGAGGCTTCCGGTGGGATATCCGGACTCGTCCTTCAGGTACAGGTCGACGCCCCAGCTCTCCGGGATGGGGCACCGGTACATGGTGCGGGAGACCTGCGCGGTGCGCCGTGCCTCCCCGGACAGCCTCTCCAGCGCTTGTCGCGCCCACTCGCGGTCGCTCCGGGACCGCCTGTCACCGGCTTCCAGCCCGTCGTGGTCGGTCACTGCCTCGTCTCTCCGTTTCCTTGGTGGAGGAGCGGCGGGCACGCGTCCTCCGCGGAGGACGCGTGCCCCGGGGCGGGGGCCGTGCTTCCGCCCCCGCGTGCCGCCTTTTCCCTCCGGGCCGTTATTCCTTGACGTGCAGGGGGAGCGACCTGACCCCGAAGACATCGGGGCGCCTCTGGAAGACCGGCTCCCCGCACTCGATGGTGCCGTAGCGGTCCAGGAGGCGGTTGAACAGCGTTACCGCCTCCATCCGGGCCAGCGGGGCCCCCAGGCAGTAATGGATGCCGTGGGAGAAGGTCAGGTGGGGAACGGAACCGCGGTCCAGGAGGAAGCGGTCCGGGTCGGGGAAGCGCTCGGCGTCGCGGTTGGCCGAGAGGACCCAGCTGACGACGATGCGCCCGGCGGGGACGGGCACCCCGCCGATCTCGGTGTCCCGTTTGGCCAACCGGTACTGGAAGACCACGGGGGGCCGGTGGCGCAGGGTCTCCTCGACCGCCGCGGGGACCAGGGACCGGTCCTCGCGCAGCCGCGCCATGGCCCCGGGCTCCTCCTGGAGGCAGAGCAGGGCGTTGCCCAGGAGCAGGGTGGTGGTCAGGTGGCCGGCCAGCAGGAGGAACGCCGAGAAGTTGACGGCCTGGTCGTCGGTCAGCCGCTCGCCGTCCTGTTCGGCGGCGACGAGGCGGCTGATGAGGTCGCCCCGGTCCTTCCCCCTCCGGTCGCGGACGTGGGAGAGGAGGTAGTCGCGCATCATGTTCAGCCGCCTGGCCCGTTCGGCGGGCTGCGGGCCGTCGCCGAGTCGGCCGACCCTGACCTCCTGGACGTCGGGGAGCAGCAGTTCGGCCCAGCTGCGGAACAGGTCCTGGTCCTGGCTGGGGATGCCCAGGAGCTCGGCGATGACCGTGACCGGCAGGGGATAGGCGATGTCGGAGACCAGGTCGATCTCGGTGCGGCCGTCCAGGGAGTCCAGGAGCTGGTCGGTGACCTCGCCGATCCGCCCTTCCAGGCCGGCGACCGTGCGGGGGGTGAACGCCTGGCTGATGAGACCGCGCAGGCGCCCGTGGAAGGGCGGATCGGTGACGGAGAGCGCACCGGAGCTGAAGTCGGGGGAGCCTGGGTCCGGCGGCGGGGCGAGGGCGCTGAAGTCCGAGGAGAACAGGTCTGGTTCGGAGAGGACTCGCACGGCGTCGGCGTGGCGGAAGACGTGGAAGGATCCCGTCTCCTCGTCCGCCCAGACGGGCGTGTGCTCACGTCGGCGTCTGAGCCAGGCCAGGAGTTCGTGTCCGTCACCGACCTCGTGGGGAGGGCCGCCGGCCACCGGTTCGTCGGACTGTGCTGTCATCGTCGTCTCCTTCTGCGGATCCGGGCGGGACGTCAGGCCGGTGTGACGTCGAGGGGCAGTGACTTGACGCCGAAGATGTCGGGGCTGCGCTCGTAGTAGACGGGGTCGCCCAACGACCAGTCGGAGTAGCGGTCGAGCAGGCGTTCCATCACCAGGCGCGACTCCATCCGTGCCAGGGGCGTTCCCAGGCAGAAGTGGATGCCGTGGCCGAAGGTCAGGTGGCCGGTGGTCGCGCGGTCGAGGTCGAAGCGGTCCGGGGAGGCGAACTTCTCCGGATCGCGGTTGCCCGCCAGGAGCCACGTCACCACGGGCCGCCCGGCCGGGACGTGTACGCCGCCGATCTCGGTGTCCTGCTTGGCCAGCCGGTACTGGAAGATGACGGGCGGCCGGTGGCGCAGGGTCTCCTCCACCGCTGCGGGGACCAGGGAGCGATCGCCCCGCACCCGCGCCAGGGCGTCGGGGGCGTCGGCGAAGGACAGCAGCGCGTTGCCCATCAGCAGGGTCGTGGTCAGATGTCCTGCCAGGAGCAGGAAGTTGAGGAAGCCGACGACCTCGGTGTCCTTCAGCCGCTCGCCTTCGACCTCGACCGCCACCAGCCGGCTGATCAGATCGCCCCGGTCGTTGTTCCTGCGGTCCTCCACGTGGGAGAGCAGGTAGTCCCGCATCTCCTTCATCTGGTCGACGATGTCGCTGGAGATGTCGCCCTCGGGGATCGCGCCGACCGGCAGCTCGTAGTTGCTGGCGAGCAGGGCCTCGCCCCACTGGCGGAACAGGTCGCGGTCCGAGGCCGGGATGCCCAGCATCTCGGCGATGACGATGACCGGCAGCGGATAGGTGATCGAGGAGACGAAGTCGAACCGGTCCTGTCCGGCCACCGACTCGAACAGCTCGTCGGCGAGTTCTGCCACGCGGGGCTCGAGACGGGCGATGGACCTGGGCGTGAAGCCCTGGCTGACCAGCTTCCGCAGCTTGCCGTGCATGGGAGGGTCCGTCATCGTCAGCACGCCCTCCATGAAGTTGGGGACGTCCTCTCCGAAGTCGGGGGTGAGTTCGCCGAAGTCCGACCCGAACACCTCGGGTGTGGAGAGCACGGTCTGGATGTCGTCGAAGCGGAAGACGTGCGCGCCCTGCGTCTCGTCGTCCAGCCACACGGGGTGGTGCTCGCGCATGCGCCTGCACCACGCGATCAGGTCGACGCCGTCACCCACCCCCGTCGGTGGGCGCTTCGCTTCGAAGGTGTCGGACATGGGAGTGCTCCTCGCCTAGGGGAACCGCGTCCGGACAGAGGTTAGAGGTCTCCTCCGGCGCAACCGGCCCTTTGTCAGGAAGCTGCAACCGTCAATGGGTGACTTGTCCGCAATTGGCCTTGGAGTTGCAGCTTGCTGCCTCATTACCGACATATGCCTTTTCTCTCCCTAGCCTGACCACTGGATCCCGCTCCAGCGCCGTCAGGCGCCCCGCAATGTTCCGGAGGTGAGCCGCTGGTGTCCCGACAACCGGGAAAGGCCCAGTCGGAGGGCCGTGCCCCGACACACGTGGCCGCCAATCTGGCCCTGGACGCCCGTGTGGCGCGCATGGCACGCGAGGGCTCCGACATCCTGCACCTGGGGTTCGGCGAGGCCCGCCTGCCCTTCCACCAGCACCTGGCCGACCGGCTGGCACAGGGAGCCTCCCGCACCTCCTACGGACCGGTGGCGGGCGACGCCCGGGCCCGGGACGCGGCCGCGGCCTACTTCCGGCGTCGCGGAGTGCCCTCCGAGTCCGGGCAGATACTCTTCGGGCCCGGCAGCAAGGCGCTGTTGTGGGCGCTCCTCCAAGTGGTGCCGGGCGACGTGGTGCTCCCCCGGCCGTCCTGGCTGACCTACCGCTCCCAGGCCGTCCTGTCCGGCAAGCGCGTGGTCTGGGCGGACGTCCCCCCCGGCCTCGGCGGCCTTCCCGACCCGGCGGAGCTGTCCCGGCGCCTGCGAGACGCGCGCTCCGCGGGGGCCGACCCCCGCGTGCTCGTGCTCACCCTCCCCGACAACCCGACCGGTGTCGTCGCGGGCCGCGAGGAGACCGAACGGGTGTGCCGGATCGCCGAGGAGGAGGACCTCCTCGTGGTCTCGGACGAGATCTACCGCGACGTCATGGCGGTGGACCCCGCCGCGCAGGCGAGCCCCGCCGAGTTCTGCCCGGAGCGGGTCCTGGTCACCACCGGACCGAGCAAGAGCCTGGGACTGGGCGGATGGCGCATCGGCCTGGCCCGCTTCCCGGACGGCCCCCTGGGCTCGGACCTGTTCCACCGGGTGGAGGCCGTTGCCAGCGAGGTGTGGTCGACCACCGCCGGCCCCCAGCTGGAGGCCGCCGAGTACGCGCTGTCGGAGCCGCCCGAGATCGTCTCCTACCGTGCCAGGGCGGCACGCCTGCACCGGACGGTCACCGAGGCCGTGTACCGGATCGTCCGCCGGACGGGGGCCGACGCACCGCGTCCCGACGGCGCCTTCTACGTCTACCCCGACTTCGAGGCCTACCGCGACGAGCTGGCCCTGCACGGGGTGGTCGACTCCCCCTCGCTGGAGGCCCACCTGCTGGAACACCACGAGACCGCCGTGCTCGGCGGACACCACTTCGGGGACGACCCCCGCCTGCTGCGCTTCCGTGCCTCGACCAGCCTGCTGTGCGGCACGACCGAACAGCGGCGGCGCCACGCCTTCGACTCCGACGAGCCCCTCCTGATCCCCCACGTGTCCTCCGCCCTGGCCCGCGTGGAAGACGTGTTCACGAAGCTGACGACCTGATCGACAAGCCCTTCCGTGCCCGCGGACCGGGCACCGGAGCACCGAGGAGAGATCTCGATGGAACCGACGGCCGGAGGCCGACCGGAGCATCGCGGCGCGGTGAGCGTCCACCCGACGAGCGGCCATGAGGAACGAGCGGCCCGTGACCTGGCCGCACTGGAGGACTGGCTTCGCGAGGCCGTCGGCCGGCCCTCGCCCCGCATCGGACGCTCCGGTGCCGTGTGCCCCTTCACGACCCCCGCCCTCAGGGCCGGCGCCCTGGACTCCGTCCTGCGCTACGACGTGGACGGCAGCTCGCCCGACCTGGTCCGGACGGTCGTGTACGAGGCCATGCGCTCGTTCACTGCCCGTCACCGCAAGGAGGGCGAACCCCTGAAGGGGACCCGCCTGGAGTGCGAGGTGGTGGCCTTCCCCCTGATCGGCCCGGCGCACTGGTCGGTGATCGACAAGGTGCACCCGGAGCTGAAGGACGTCGCCGTGGAACTGGGCCTCATGCTCGGGCAGTTCCATCCGGCGTGCGACGAGCGGGCGGCGCGCAACCCCCTGTTCCCCGTGGCCCGCTCCCCCTACCCCCTCTTCGCGATCCGCTTCATGGCCCCGCACGACGTCCTCTTCCTCAACGGGGAGCGCCGATGGTTCGAGCGGTACCGGGAGAACTTCCCCGAGGAGGCCGCGGGCGCGTTCAGGGACCCCTTCATGCGCGGCCTCGCCGCCGAGGCCTCCCGCAGGTTCGCACCGTCGCCGGTCGGGACGCCGCGGGGCCGGGGAGGGGAGCGCCGGTGAACCCCTCGACGAACACCGGCCCCGCCTCCTCCGGCGGGTCGGCGGCGCACGGAGCTGCGGTGGAGTGTCCCGGCTCCGAGACCGACACCATGCGGTCGATGCTGTACGGCCAGCTCCTCAGCAGCGCCCTGTACACCTGCTGCGAGCTGGGAGTCGTGGATCTGCTGGGCGACCGTCCCCGGACCGCCGGGGAGCTGGCCCGGGCGTGCGGGGCGCACGAGCCCTCGCTGCGGCGGCTGCTGCGGTCGCTGGCCGCCTTCGGTGTGCTCGCGGAGTCGCCCGACGGCATTTTCGCGGTCACACCGCTCGGAGCGACGCTGGACTCCCGCTCCCCCGCCTCGCTGCACTCCACCGCGCTGTTGGCGGGACGCGCCGTGGGCGCGGCGTGGAACGGTATCGGCCACACCGTCCGCACCGGTGAGCCCGCGTTCCCCCACGTCCACGGCGAGGGTTTCTTCGACCACCTGGACGCCCGACCGGAGCTGCGGGCCGCCTTCGACACCTCCCAGGAACGCGACGTCGACCGCGAGTGCGAGGCGATCCGCGCGGCCCTCGGCGACATCCTCGACGGCACCGTCGTCGACGTCGGGGGCGGGGACGGTGCCCTCCTGGCGCACCTGGCCGACGCCCGGCCCGGCCTGTCCGGTGTCCTGGTGGACCTGCCCGCCGCCGCGGCGGCGGCCGAACGACGCATGCGCGAGCGGGGGCTGGCCGACCGCTGCGTCACCGTCCCGGGCGACTTCTTCTCCCCCCTCCCGGAGGGCGACGTCTACCTGCTGCGCGAGATCCTGCACGACTGGGACGACGCCTCGTGCCTGCGCCTGCTGCGCAACTGCCGCCGGGCCATGGGGCCGCGCTCCCGCCTGGCGGTCGTCGAGCTGCTCTACGGCCGCGAGCCCGGTGAGGACCGGACGCTGCCGGCGCTCATGGACCTGTACATGATGTCGCTCTTCTCCGGAGGCGAGCGCGACACCGAAGGATTCCACTCCCTGATCACGGCCGCCGGACTCACCCTGGAGGCGGTCCGCCCCCTCGGCGGCGGCAAGGCCCTCCTGCTGTGCCGTCCCGCGGATCGGCGTTCCTGAACGGAGTCACCCATGCCCCACAGTTCCCCCCGCCCCCTGCCGCTGACCGCCGCCCAGGCCGGTTCCTGGTTCGGACACGAGCTGGACCCGACCGGGTCGGTGTACAACCAGGCCTCCTTCCTGGACGTCCGGGGCCCCCTCGACGTCGGAGCGCTGGTCCGCGCGGTGACGCACGCGGTGAACGAGACGCCGGCGCTGCACTGCCGGTTCGAGGAGGACGCGGGCGCCCCCGTCCAGCGGCCGATGCCTCCCGGGGCCTGGACGGTACACGTGGAGGACATGGCCGGGGAGGACGATCCCGAGAGCGCGGCCCTCGCATGGATGCGCGCGGAGGTGGCCACACCGGTGGACCTGTCCCGGGGGCCGCTGTTCGCCCAGGCCGTACTCCGCCTGTCCGATGAGCGCCATCTGTGGTATCAGCGCTACCACCACATCGCCTTCGACGGGGTCGGCGTCATGCTCCTGTCCCGACGGGCCGCCGACCTGTACGCCGCGGATCTCGCCGGGGACCCGCCGCCGGCGAACCCCGCTCCCGGATTCGAGGAGCTGATCAGCGACGAGAGGGCCTACCAGGCCTCGGATGCCTACGAACGGGACCGGGCGTTCTGGCGGGAGCGGCTGGACCGGTTCCCCGACCCGGTCCAGCTGGGAGGACCGCCGCGTCCGCCCGAGCCCGGCTACCTGCGCCTGTCGCGCACCCTCGGCCACCAGGTCCTGGACGGTCTGCGCGCGCGCTCCACGCACCTGGGAACCTCATGGGCGCGGGTCGCCGTCGCGGCCGTCACGAGGTACCTGGCCCGCCGCGCCGGGCGCCCGGACATGGTGATCGGGCTGCCCGTCACCGCGCGCACGACCGAGGCCGAGCGCACGGTCCCGGGCATGCTCACCACGCTGCAGCCCCTGCCCCTCCGGGACGCGGTGGAGGGCCCCTTCGACGACCTGGTGCGCCACGTCGCGGAGGAGATCCGCCTGAGCCTGCGCCACCAGCGCTACCCGTACACCGACCTGCGCCGCGACCTGAACCCGGACCCGGGCGCGCCCCGCCTGCCCGGCCCCGTCGTCAACGTCCTGAGCTTCTCGGACGAACCCCCCTTCGGCCGGAGCACCACGACGCGGCAGTGGTTCGCCATCGGACCGGTCGACGACCTGGAGGTGATGCTGCACCCCCACCCGGGGGGAGGCCTCGAACTCGTCGTGTGGGCCAATCCCGCCGTGCAGTCCCGCTCCGCCTGCGAGGGGTACCTGTCCGGTGTCTCCGAGGAGCTGGAGCGCGTGGCCGCCGGGAGCGGCTCCGCCGCCACCACAGGTCCCGGCGGACCGGCCCCGTCCGCGGCGACCGTGCGCGAACACGCCCCGTCCGCTCCGCCCCCGTCGCGCCCCTCCGCCGTCCCGGGGGCGGACGCCCGCACCGTGACCGAGCTGTTCGCGGCGCGGGCGGCGACCGACCCCGGGGCCACGGCCCTGCGCTGCGGGGGCCGGTCCCTCACCTACGCCGAGCTCGACGCCCGGTCCGAACAACTCGCCCACCACCTCCTCGCGCGGGGCGTGGCGCCCGAGGACCGCGTCGCGGTCGTCCTGCCCCGGGGCGAGGACCACCCGGTCGCGGTCCTGGCCGTCCTCAAGGCGGGGGCGGCGTTCGTGCCCGTGGACCCCGACCACCCCGACGAACGCGTCGCCCTGGTGCTGGCGGAAGCCCGGCCCTCCCTGGTGGTGACGCACTCCTCCGTGGTCTCGCGACTTCCCGGCACCGCCCGGGAACCGGTCGTCCTGGACTCCCCCGACACGGTCGCGCGGATCGCCGCCGCCCCCGACACCCCGCTCCCCTGGGTCCGTGACGTCGAGCGGGCCGCCTACGTGATCTTCACATCCGGTTCGACGGGACGCCCCAAGGGGGTGGTGGTGACCCACCGCGGCGTGGCCGCGCTGGTCCGGGCCCACACGGGCGACCTGGGCGTGGGACCCGGCGACACGGTGCTCCAATTCGCCTCCGCCGGCTTCGACGCCTCCTTCTGGGAACTGGCCATGGGCCTGCTCACGGGCGCGACTCTGGTCACGGCTCCGAAGGACCTCGTCGCTCCGGGGGCCGGGCTGGCCGAACTGGTGCGGTCGGAGGGCGTCACCCACCTGACCCTTCCGCCCTCCGCGCTGACCGCCCTGGACTCCGGGGAGGACCTGGAGACCGTCCGCGTCCTGGTCGTGGCGGGTGAGGCGTGCCCGCCTTCGCTGGTCAGGAGATGGTCGGCCGGCCGGACCATGGTCAACGCCTACGGTCCCACCGAGACCACCGTGTGCGCGTCCATGGAGGTCGGCGTGGACGGGGCGGATCCGGTGCCGATGGGCCGCCCCCTGCCCGGACTCGCGCTGTACGCCCTGGACGGGCGCCTGCGGGAGGTGCCGGTCGGGCGGACGGGGGAACTGTACGTGCGCGGCCCGGCAGTGGCGCGAGGCTACCTCGACCGCCCCGGCCAGACCGCTGAGCGATTCGTCGCCTGCCCGTTCGGACCGCCCGGATCGGTGATGTACCGCACCGGTGACCTGGTCCGGCGTTCGGCTCCCGACACCCTGGTGTTCGAGGGGCGCGCGGACGACCAGGTGAAGGTACGCGGCCACCGGGTCGAGCCCGGCGAGGTGGAACGGCTGATGGAGGGGTTCCCGGGTGTGGGGCGGGCCGCGGTGGTCGTGCGCGCCGACGGGGCGGGGGGCTCCCTGGACGCCTACGTCACCGCGGACACCCCGCACGGGAGCGTGGACACCGTCGGTCTGGAGGCGCTGCTGGCGCGCCGCCTCCCCGGGTACATGGTCCCGCACCGGATCACCTCGCTCGACTCCCTGCCCCTGAACCACAACGGCAAGGTCGCCCGCGCGCAGCTGGCCGCCCTGGAGCCGCAGGAGAGGGTCCCCGCACCGGACGACCCCGTCCAGCAGCTCGTGCGGCAGATCTTCGCCGACGAGCTGTCCGTTCCCGCCCCGGGTCCGCACGACGACTTCTTCCGGCTGGGAGGGCACTCGCTCTCGGCGGCGCGGACCGTCACCCGCGTCCGCACGGAGCTGGGCGTCGACCTGTCGGTGCGCGACCTGTTCAACCACCCCACCGTGGCGGGGCTGGCCGAGCGCGTGGTCGGGGCGGCGCGCAGCGGCGCGCACGGACCCTCCCGTCCCGAGCGCGCGGACCACACCGGGCCGGTGCCGCTCGCGCCGGCGCAGAGGGGATTGTGGTTCCTCAACCGGATGAGCGACGCGCCCACGTACAACATCCCGCTCGTCCTGCGCATGCACGGGCGACTGGACAAGGCGGCGCTCGCCGGGGCGCTGGACGACGTGGTCGCCCGGCACGAACCGCTGCGCACCGTCTTCCCCGAGCACGAGGGGGTCCCCCATCAGCGGGTCCTGGGGCCGGAGCGGGCTCCACGCCTGGAGGAGGCCGCCGCCGACGACCTGGAAGCGGCCCTGCTCGCCGAGGCGGCCCTGCCCTTCGACCTGTCCTCGCAGCCTCCGTTGCGCGCACGCCTGTTCACGACGGGGCCGGACGTGCACGTCCTCCTGCTCACCCTCCACCACATCGCCGCCGACGGCGCATCGGTGGAACCCCTCGTCGACGACCTGCGGAAGGCCTACACCGCCCGGTTGCGGGGCGGGACCGCCGGGCTGACCGCCCCGGAGATCGGCTACCGGGACCACGCCCTGTGGCAGGACGCCCTGGCCCGGAGCCGGGACCGGGCGGTCCTCGACCAGGTCGACCACTGGCGGGACCGGCTCACAGGCCTGCCCGAGACGTTGGACCTGCCCTCGGACCGGCCCCGCCCGGCAAGGCGGGACGGGCGCGGCGCGCGGGTGGACTGGCGCGTGGACGCGTCCTTGCACGGCGCCCTGGCAGAGACGGCGGCCAAGACGGGAACCACTCTGTTCATGGTGCTCCAGGCGGGACTGGCCGCCCTGTTGCACCGTATGGGCGCCGGAACCGACATCCCGCTGGGCACGACCGTGGCGAACCGGTACGACGAGCACACCCGCGGTCTGGTGGGCTGCTTCGTCAACACCCTGGTCCTGCGCACGGACGTCTCGGGCCGTCCCACCCTGCGCGGGCTCCTGGAGCGGGTGCGCGCGACCGACCTGGACGCCTACGTCCGCCAGGAGATCCCCTACGACCGGGTGGTCGAGGACCAGTCGCCCGAGCGGACCGGGCACGAGCGGTCCCTGTTCCAGGTCATGCTGGCGCTGCAGAACAACCCCAGGCCCTCCTTCCACCTGCCGGGGGTGCGGGTGTCCCCCTCCACCCTGCCCACAGGCACCGCCCGCTTCGACCTGACCTTCGACCTGGCCGAGCACCGGGGTCCCGACGGCGAGCCGTCGGGGTTGGAGGGGTTCGTCGAGTACGCGACCGACATGTTCGACGCGTCGACCGTGCGGTCACTGACCACGCGTCTGACCACACTGCTCACACGTGCGGCGGCCGAGCCCGACCGTCCCCTGGCCGACATCGACCTCCTGGACGAACGGGAGCGGGCCGACCTGCACGCGTGGGGGACCGCCCCCGCGCCGGCGCGCGGCGCCGACACCACGGTCGACCGGGCGTTCGCCGAGAGGGCTGCGTCGACCCCTGACGCGACCGCCCTGGTCCAGGGCGGGGTCACGCTCTCCTACCGCGATCTGGACCGGCGCGCCAACCTCCTGGCGCACCGGCTGCGTGAGCGGGGCGTGGGCCCGGAGGTCCCGGTGGCGCTGTTGCACGACAGGTCCCCGGGGCTGTTCACGGCAACCCTGGCCGTCCTCAAGGCGGGAGGGTGCTACGTACCCCTGCACTCCGACCAGCCGGACGAGCGGCTGGCGGACGTGCTGCGCCTCAGCGGGGCCGCTCTGCTGGTGAGCGACCCCGCCTCGGCTGAGCGCGCACGCGCCCTCGCCCCCGACGTCATGGTCGTCGACCCGGAGGACGGGAAGGGGGCGCCCCTGCCTCCGGAGACGCCCGCCCACCGGGACCGGGCGGCGTACGTGATGTTCACGTCCGGCTCCACCGGGGCGCCCAAGGGCATCACCGTGACCCACCGCAACGTACTCGACCTGGCCGGGGACGGACGGTGGGAGGGCGGCGACCACGCACGCGTCCTGGCACACTCCCCGCACGCCTTCGACGCCTCCACCTACGAGATGTGGGTACCGCTCCTCCGGTCGGACACCTGTGTGGCGGCCCCCGCCGGGCCCCTGTCCGTGGAGGCCCTGGCCGAGGTCCTGGAGCGGGACCGGGTGAGCGCGGTCTTCCTCACCACCGCGCTGTTCGTCCTGCTCGCCGAGGAACGCCCCGAGGCCCTGCGCGGCGTGCGCCAGGTGTGGACCGGCGGTGAGCGGGCGTCGGCGCGCGCCATGCGCGCGGTGGCGCGCGCCTGCCCGGACACCAGGGTGGTCCACGTGTACGGCCCCACCGAGACGACCACGTTCAGCACCTGCCTGCCCCTGGAGGCCGCCCACGTCGAGGCCGATGCCGCGCCACCGATCGGGCGGCCGATGGACGGTGTGCGCCACCACGTCCTGGACGCGGACCTGCGCCCCGTCCCTCCGGGGGTCCGGGGCGAGCTGTACATCAGCGGCGCCGGAGTGGCCCGGGGCTACCTCGGGCGGCCGGACCTGACCGCAGAACGGTTCGTGGCCTGCCCCTTCGCCCCCCCGGGATCGGTGATGTACCGGACCGGCGACCTGGTGCGCTGGAACCGCGACGGGCAGGTGGAGTTCCTGGGCCGGGCCGACGCCCAGGTCAAGATCCGCGGATTCCGCATCGAACCGGACGAGGTGCTCGCCGCGGTCCTGACCGCGCCCGGCGTGGCGCAGGCCGCCGTGTCGGTCCGGGAAGACGCCGCGGGTTCGTACCGCCTGGTGGCCTACGCGGTCCCCGAGGACGCGGGCGGGGCCCGGCCCGAAGACGTCCTGGCGCACGTGAGGGGGATCGTGCCCGCGTACATGGTGCCGAGCGCCGTCGTCCCCCTGGACCGGCTGCCGTTGAACCCCAACGGCAAGGTCGACCACGACGCGCTGCCCGTACCCGCCCCGCCGGTGTCCGGGCGGGCCGCGCACACCCCCCACGAGGAGCTGGTGGCAACGCTGTTCGCCCAGGTCCTGGGCCTGGACCGGGTGGGCGCCGACGACGACTTCTTCGCCCTGGGCGGGCACTCGCTGTCGGCGACGCGCCTGGTCAGCCGTATCCGTGCGGCCACGGGGGTCGAGGTCCCCCTCGGGGCGGTGTTCGACACGCCCACGCCGGCCGGTGTCGCCGCCAAGCTGGCCGACGGCGGGGAGCCCAGGCCCGCCGTACGGGCGGTGCCTCGACCCGAGCGCGTGCCCCTGTCCTACGCACAGCGCCGCCTGTGGTTCCTGCACCGGCTGGAGGGCCCCGCCTCCACCTACAACATCCCCCTCACCCTGAGACTGAGCGGCGTTCCCGACCTCGCGGCCCTGGAGGCGGCGGTGGGCGACGTGGTGGCGCGGCACGAGTCCCTGCGCACCGTCTTCCCCGAGGTCGGGGGCGCACCCGAGCAGCGTGTCCTCCCCCGGGCCGAGGTGCCCCTGCACCACACCGAGGTCGCTCGCGAAGACCTGGCCGCGCACCTCTCGGAGGCGGTCTCCCACCGCTTCGACCTGGCCTCGGAGATCCCCGTCCGGGCCGTGCTGCTCTCGGTCGCGCCGGACGACCACGTCCTGCTGCTCCTGGTGCACCACATCGCCTGCGACGGGTGGTCCCTGCGGCCGCTCATGCGAGACCTGGCCGACGCCTACGACGCCCGTACCCTGGGGACCGGCCCGCGGCCCCCGCTCGACGCGCACTACGCGGACTACACGCTGTGGCAGGAGTCGCTGCTCGGCAACGTCCACGACCCGCGGAGCCGGGCCGCCCGCCAGCTCTCCTACTGGCGGACACGGCTGCGGGGGGCGCCGCGCAGCCTGGACCTGGCCGCGGACCGGCCCCGCCCCCCGGTGCCCGGGTACCGGGGGGACATCCACAGGATCCACCTGGACGCCGACCTGCACCGGCGTGCGATCCGGCTGGCCCGCGAACACGGCTGCACGCTGTTCATGGTGGTCCACGCGACCGTGGCGGCGCTGCTCACACGGATCGGCGCTGGGACCGACCTGCCCCTGGGCAGCGCGATCGCCGGACGCACCGACCAGGCCCTGGACGACCTGGTCGGGTTCTTCGTCAACACGCTGGTGCTGCGCACCGACACCTCCGGGGACCCGGAGTTCTCGGAGCTGCTGCGCCGGGTGCGAGCGACCGACCTCGAGGCCTATGCGAACCAGGACCTGCCCTTCGACCAGCTGGTGGAACGGCTCAACCCCGACCGGGCGCTCGGCATGCAGCCGCTGTTCCAGGTGATGGTCGTGCTCCAGAGCGCGCCCGACGCCGATCTGCGCCTGGGGGACCTGCGGGTCAGGTCCGAGCCGGTCTCCCCCGGTGTCTCCAAGTTCGACCTGTCGTTCAGCCTGGAGGAGGAGTACGACGTCCACGGCGAGCCCGCCGGGCTGAGCGGCTACGTGGAGTACAGCACCGAGCTGTACGAGGCGGACACCGTGCGGCGCATGGCCGCCATGCTGACCTCGGTGCTGGCTGCTGTGACCGAGGCCGCCGACACCCCCCTGTCCGCGATCCCGCTCGACGCCGCCCCTGCGCTCCTCGCCCCCTCCGCGGCCGAGGAGCGGGCCGAGACCGCGGCCGACCTGTTCGAGGAGGTGGTCCGCGCCTCCCCGGACGCGCCCGCCCTGGTGTGGGGCGACACGGAGCTGTCCTACCGTGACCTGGACGCGCGAGCCGGACGGCTGGCCGGTGAGCTGCTGGAACTGGGAGCCGGACCCGAGCGCACGGTAGCGCTGGTCCTGCCCCGGTCGATCGACCTGGTGGTGTGCGCTCTGGCCGTGCTCAAGACGGGAGCCGCCTACCTGCCGGTGAACCCCGACTACCCGGAGGCACGGGTCGCCGCCGTTCTGGAGGACGCCCCGCCGACGGTTCTGGTGACCCGGGGCGCGACCGTCCTGCCGGACTCCGCCGGGGGGATCACGCGCCTGGACCTCGACGCCCCGGGGACCGCGGAGCGCGTGGCCTCGCGGCCGGCCGGGCTTCCCTCCCGGGTGGTACGGGCGCGGTCCCGGTCGCACCTGGCCTACGCCATCCACACCTCCGGCTCCACCGGACGCGCCAAGGCCGTCGGCGTCACCCACACGGGCGTCGCCGGCCTGGTTCGGGCGCAGCGCGAACGGCTCGGCGCCGGAGCGGGGGCCCGCGTCCTCCAGTTCGCCCCCTTCAGCTTCGACGCGGCCTTCTGGGAGATGCTGATGGGCCTGCTGTCGGGGGCGACGCTGGTCGTGCCCCCGGCCGAGCTGGTGCTGTCCGGCCACGACCTGGCCGACGCGGTCTCCCGGCACGGGGTGACGCACCTGACGGTCCCGCCCTCGGCTCTGGCCACCCTGGCCCCCGAGGAGACCCTGCCCTCGGTCCGCACGCTGGTGGTGGCCGGGGAGGCCTGCTCACCGTCCCTGGTGGAACGGTGGGCGGGGGACAGGACCATGGTCAACGCCTACGGTCCCACCGAGACCACCGTGTGCGCGTCCATGAGCCCGCCCCTGCGGCACGGCGCCCCCTCGGTGCCGATCGGCGACCCCCTGTCCACCACGCGGCTGCACGTCCTGGACGCATTGCTGCGGCCGGTGCAGAGGGGCGCCGTCGGAGAGCTCTACGTCTCCGGCCCGGCACTGGCGCGCGGCTACCTGGGGCGTCCGGGCCTGACCGCCGAGCGGTTCGTCGCCTGCCCGTTCGGCGGCTCCGGTGAGCGCATGTACCGTACCGGCGACCTGGCACGGCTCCGCTCCGACGGTGAGATCGAGTTCGTCGGCCGAGCGGACGACCAGGTCAAGGTGCGCGGTCATCGGGTGGAGCCCCATGAGGTCGAGCACCTGTTGGGCTCCCACCCCGGGGTCGCCCAGGCCGCGGTGGTCCTGCGCGAGGACGGCCTGGGCGGCTCCCTGGCCGCCTACGTGACCCGGCGGGCCGCCGACACCGGCGGCGAGCGCCGGGAACACCACCTCGACGACTGGCGGAACCTCTTCGACAGCCAGTACGAGGAGGCCGGGAGCCTCCTCGGCGAGGACTTCCGGGGGTGGAACAGCGTCACCGACGGCTCCCCGCTCCCGCAGGAGGGGATGCGGAACTGGCGGGACTCGGCGGTGGACGGCATCCTGCGCCTGGAGCCCCGCAGGGTGCTGGAGATCGGCGTCGGCACGGGCCTGATCCTGGCCGGGGTCGCCCCCCGTTGCGAGGAGTACTGGGGCACCGACATCTCCCGAACGGCCGTCGAGGCACTCTCGGCGCGGCTGGAGGCGCATCCCGGCCTGCACGAGCGGGTGCGCCTGTCCACGCGTACCGCACACGACCTGTCCGGTCTGCCCGAGGGCTACTTCGACACCGTCGTGCTGAACTCGGTCGTCCAGTACTTCCCGGACCAGGACTACCTGGCCACCGTGCTGGACGGCCTGCTGCGCCTGCTCGCCCCGGGCGGCGCGCTCTACGTCGGCGACGTCCGCAACCTGGACTCGCTGCCGCACCTGCACGCGGAGGCTGCACTGGACCGCGCCCGGCCCTCCACCGTTCTCGCCGACGTGCGCTCGACCGCGGATCTGCGCGCCCTCGACGAACGGGAGCTGTGCCTGTCCCCCGCGTTCTTCCGGGCACTGGCCGAGGAGCATCCGCTGGCCGCGGGGGTGGACGTCCGGGTCAAGGAAGGCGCCGGGGACGTCCCCCGGGAGCTGGCCGCGCACCGCTACGAGGCCGTCCTGTACGCGGTCGGCGGGACGGCCGTCGGGCCAGCGCCCCGCGTCCGCCGTCTGGACTGGGGGGAGGACCTGGGCACGGTGGAGTCCCTGGGGCGGGCACTGGACGGGGCCCCGGCCGGGGTCCTGGCCGTGCACGGAGTCCCCAACTCCCTCCTGGCCAGGGCCGAGGCCCTGCACGACCTCTGGGAGGAGCTGCCCGGGAACACGACCGTCGCCGCCCTGCGGCTCGGGCTCGACACGGCGGCCGGCGTGGGGGCGCCCCTCCTCGAACAGCTCCTGCGGGCGGCGGCCGATCGGGGGCGTGCCGCCGTGGCCGGACCGGTCGCCGGGGCCCCCTTCCTGCTCGACCTGTACATCCTCGCCGAGGGGGCCGCTCCGCAGCGGTTCGTCCCGCCCCCTCCCCCCGGGCCAGAGCGCTCCCGGCGAGCCGCCACCGCCAACCGGCCGCGGCTCGCCGGCGAGGACGAGGCGCTGGTCCGAGAGTTGCGCGCCCACCTCGGTGACCGGCTGCCCGCTTTCATGCTCCCCTCCTCCTACCGGGTGCTGGAAGGGATGCCCCTCACCCGGCACGGCAAGATCGACCGGGCAGCGCTCCCCAGACTCCCGCTGCTGCGCGGGGGCGGACGCCCGCCGGGCACGCCGAGGGAGCAGATCCTGTGCGACCTGTTCGCCGACATCCTCGGTGTGGACGGTGTGGGGGCCGACGACGACTTCTTCCGGCTGGGCGGCCACTCCCTCCAGGCGACCCAGATGGTCAGCAGGGTCCGTTCGGTGCTGGAGGCACAGATCGACGTGCGCGACGTGTTCAGGGCGCCCACCCCGGCGGCCCTGGAGGAACTGATCGCCGCCTCCTCCCCCGTCCCGGCCCTGCCGCCCCTGCGCCCCCGGGCGGAGGAGGGCGACCGGCCGCTGTCCCACGCCCAACGGCGCCTGTGGTTCCTCCAGCGGATGGAGGGCGGCGGCCACACCCACAACATCCCGATGGCCCTGGCACTGGTGGGTCCGGTGGACCACGCGGCGCTGTCCGCCGCCGTGCAGGATGTGGTCGACCGCCACACCGTCCTGCGCACCGTGTTCCCCGAGCAGAGAGGGACGCCCACCCAGCGGGTCCTGCCGCCGGAGGCCGCCCGGATCGACGTGCGGAGGGTCGCGGTGCACGGGGACGCACTGGCCGAGGAGCTGAGCCGGGCCGCCCGGGAACCGTTCGACCTGACCGTCGAACCGCCGCTGCGCGGGACCTTGTACGCCCTCTCCCGCGACGAGCACGTCCTGTTCCTGCTGCTGCACCACATCGCCGGGGACGGATGGTCGTTCCGGCCGCTGATCCGCGACCTGGCCGCCGCCTACGCCGCTAGACTGGACGGGTCGGAGCCGGGCTGGCCCGCCCTGCCGGTGGAGTACGCCGACTACGCCCTGTGGCAGCACGAGCTGTTGGAGGCGCCGGCCGGACCGGCGGCGGCACAGCTCGCGTACTGGCGCACCGCTCTGGAGGGGGTGCGGCGAACAGTCACCCTGCCCACGTCGCGGCCCCGCCCGGACGTCCCCTCCCACCGGGGGGAGACCGTTCCCTTCTCCCTGCCCGCCCGGTCCCACGCGGACCTGGTGGAGCTGGCCCGCGCACGGGGCGTCACGCTCTTCATGGTGCTGCACGCGGCGCTGTGCGCGCTGATGACCCGGATGGGGGCGGGGACCGACATCGTGGTGGGCACTCCCGTGGCGGGCCGCTCCAACCCGATGCTGGACTCCCTGGTGGGGTTCTTCGTCAACAGCCTCGCCCTGAGGGTGGACACCTCGGGCGACCCCTCCCTGGAGGAGCTGCTCCGCCGGGTGCGCTCCGCCGACCTGGACGCCTACGCCCACCAGGACATCCCCTTCGAGAGGCTGGTCGGCGCGCTCTCCCCCGAGAGGAGCACGGACCGGCACCCCTTCTTCCAGGTGCAGCTGGCCCTGGACAACACGCCCTCGGTGGACGCCGAGCTGCCCGGGGTGCGGATGCGCGCCCTGCCGGTGGAGACGGGCACGGCCCGCCTCGACATGACCTTCGGGTTCACCGAGGTGCGGGACGGGGCCGGTCCGGGCGGTCTGACCGGGGGGATCGAGTACAGCACCGACCTGTACGACCGTGCGACCGTCGAGACGCTGGCGGACCGGTTCCGCGGCGTCCTGACCGCCATGGCGGCCGACCCGGGGCTGCGGCTGAGCGAGCTGGACGTGCGCACCGGGGTCGAACGCGACAGGACCGACCACACGCCGGGGCTTCCCGCGCCGGTGGCCGACACCGCCCTGGCGATGTTCGAACGCCAGGCGCGCGCGACCCCGCTGGCGACCGCGGTCGTGTGCGGGGACGACGAGCTCACCTACGCGGAGCTGGACGAGCGGGGCGACCGCCTCGCCCGTCACCTGATCGGACGGGGCGTGCGCACCGGTGACCTCGTCGCGATCGCGGTTCCCCGGAACTGCGACGTCATCACCTCCATCGTGGGCGTCTGGAAGGCCGGCGCCGGATACCTGGCGATCGACACCGGGCACCCCGCGTCCCGGATCGCCGAACTGCTCACGGCCTCCTCCGCACGGCTCCTGATCACCGGGGCCGACCCGGTCGCGGTCCCCGGCGGTCCGGCCCGGGTCGACGTCCGGGTCGCGGACGCCCCCGGGGACGGCAGCGGCACGACGCCGGTCACCGACACCGAGCGCGGCCGCGCCGTCGACCCCGAGGACGTCGCCTACGTGGTGTTCACCTCCGGGTCGACCGGACGGCCCAAGGGGGTCGAGATCCGCCACGGCGGCATCGCCAACACCGCCGCGGCCTCCCGCGGCGAGCTGGGCGGGCTCGGCACGGGCGGGCGGGTGCTGCAGATGGCCTCCCCCGCCTTCGACGGCGCGGCGTGGGAGATGTGCGTACCGATCCTGTGCGGGGCCGCCGTGGTCCTGCCGGGCAGCGGCGAACCGCTGGTGGGCAGGCTGATCTCGGACCTGGCCCACCGCCAGGCGGTCACCCACGCCGCGATCGTGCCGTCGGTCCTGGCCACCGTCCCCCCGGACGGCCTCCCCAAGGGGATCGTGCTGTACGTCGTCGGCGAACCGTGCCCGGAGCACCTGGTCCGCCTCTGGCACGGGCACACCCGCATGCTCAACGCCTACGGGCCGACGGAGACCACCGTCTCGGCGACGGTCACCGAGCCCCTGGACGCCTCGGACGTGCCGCACCTGGGCTCCCCCGTCCGGGGCGTGGCGCTGCGCCTGCTCGACGCGGACCTTCGCCCGGTCCCCGACGGGGTCGTGGCGGAGATCTACCTGGCGGGCCCGGGTCTGGCCCGGGGCTACCTCGGACGGCCGGACCTGACAGCCGAGCGGTTCGTCGCCGATCCCTACGGGCCCCCCGGCACTCGGATGTACCGCACGGGCGACCTGGCCCGGCGCCGCCCCGACGGCGGCGTGGTCTTCATGGGGCGTTCGGACCGGCAGTTCAAGCTGCGCGGGCAGCGCGTGGAACCGTCCGAGATCGTCGCCGCCGCCGTGGACCACCCCGGGGTCGCCGACGCCGCGGTGGACCTGCGCGTGCACGAGCGGACGGGACAGAGCCTGGTGTGCTACGTGACCCCGGTCCAGGGCACAGACACCGCGCGGCCCCACCCCGAGGGGGTCCGGGAGCACATGGCCCGGATCCTGCCCTCGGCCATGCTGCCCTCGCACGTGGTCGTGCTCGAAGCGCTCCCGCTGACGGAGACGGGCAAGCTGGACCGAGCGGCCCTGGCCGCCTCCCCCGTTCCCGTCCCGCCCCCGGAACGGGAGGCCGCCGGAGGAGGCGCGGAGGTGATGGCCGCCGTCTTCGCCGATGTGCTGGGGCTGCCGGAGGTGGACCCGCACCGGAGCTTCTTCACCCTGGGTGGGGACAGCATCCTGTCCGTGCAGGTGGTGGCCCGCGCGGCCGAGCACGGGCTCGTGCTCAGCCCGCGCGACGTCTTCCGCACGCCGACCGCGGCCGAGCTGGCCGCCGTCGCCGCCGCGCCCGCCACGGGCGTCGAGGACGACGCGAACGACGTTCCCGACAGCGGACCGGTACCGCTGACCCCCGTCATGCACTGGCTCCGGGAGCAGAACGCCCCCGTGGACCGGTTCCACCAGGCGCAGGTGCTGGCGACCCCGCCGGGGGCGACCCCGGAGCGGATGGCGTCGGTCCTCCAGGCCGTGCTGGACACCCACGGCATGCTGCGGTCGCGGCTGGGCCGGGACGAGGACGGCGGGTGGCTGCTGGAGGTCGCCGAGGCCGGGAGCGTGCGGGCCGGGGACGTGCTGCGCCGGGTTCCGGTGGCGCAGGCGTCGGAGGAAGAGCTGTCGGCGATCCTCTCCGGGGCCGCGGATACCGCGGCCGACACGCTGGCGCCCGCACGGGGCGACATGGTGCGCGCGGTCTGGTTCGACCGGGGGGACGGGGAGCCAGGACACCTGTTGCTGGTCATCCACCACCTGGCCGTCGACGCGGTCTCGTGGGGCGTCATCGGGGCCGACCTGGCCGCCGCCTGGCGCGCGCTGGACGAGGGGGCCCCGGCCGCGCTCCGCCGCCCCCTGCCCTTCCGTGCCTGGGCCGAGGCGCTGGGGAAGGAGGCCCTGTCCCCGGAGCGCGTCGCCGAGGCCGCCCGGTGGGAACACGTTCTCTCCAGCGCCCCGCCGCCCCTGCTGCCCCCGCCCTCGGACCCGGCACAGGACGTCTGGGGGCGGGCCCGACACCTGGTCGTGGAGCTTCCCGAGGAGCTGACCGCGGCCGTCGTCGGCCCGGTGGCCACCGCGTTCCATGCCGGTGTGCCGGACGTGCTGCTCACCGCGCTGTTGGCCGCCGCCTCCCGGCACCGGGCACGCGCAGGGGGCGCAGACCCCTCCCACGGCCTGCTCGTGGAGGTGGAGAACCACGGTCGAGAGGACCTGGCCGAACACCTGGACCCGGGGCGCACCGTGGGCTGGTTCACCAGCGCCCACCCGGTCCTGCTCTCCTGGCCCGCGGCGGCGCCGGCGACGGTCCCGGACGAGGGAGCGCTGCTCTCCGACGCCCTGAAGGGGGTGAAGGAGTCCCTGCGCGCCCACCCCGACCGAGGGCTCGGCCACGGGTTGCTGCGCCACCTCAACCCCGACACCGCCGGTCGCGTCACACCTCCGACACCGCCCGACATCGGCTTCAACTACCTGGGGCGGAGTCCGGGGACCGGCGGGTCCGCCTGGACACCGTCGCCGCTCGGGGCCGCCGTCGGCGGCGGCGCGGACCCGGAGATGCCCCTGGCCCACGCGCTGGATCTCAACACGGCCGTCCACGGGTCCCGGCTGGTGGCCACGTGGAGCTGGGCCCCGACGTCCGCCGACCGGGAGGAGGTGGTCCTCCTGGCGGAGGACTGGCGGCGGGCGCTGGAAGTGCTGGCCGCCCACGTCGCCGCCGGCGGCGCGGGGGGCCGCACCCCTTCCGACCTGCCGCTGGTCGACCTGGACCAGGCACAGATCGAGGAGATCGAATCCGCGTGGAGGGACACACCATGACCGCACCGGCCATCGCCGACATCTGGCCCCTGACCCCCCTCCAGGAAGGCCTGCTGTACCACCACGTGGCGGACGGAGGTGAGGGGCCCGACGCCTACAACGTCCAACTCGTCCTCGACCTGGACGGGCCGTTGGACCCCGTGCGCCTGCGGGAGGCGTTCGGACGGCTGATGGACGCGCACCCCAACCTCCGGGCCGGTTTCCTCCAACGCGGCGAGGGCCCTCCCGTCCAGGTGGTCCCCGAGAAGGCGGCCGTGCCCTGGCGCGAGGCCGACCTCGGCGGGCTCGGAGAGGAAGAGGGCGCACGCGCCCTGGCGGACCTGTCCGCGGAGGAGCGCCTGACCCGCTTCCGTCTCGACCGCCCCCCGCTGGTGCGCGTCCTGCTCGCGCGCCTGTCCCCGAGCCTGCACCGCCTGGTGCTGACCAACCACCACATCCTGATGGACGGCTGGTCCGCGCCGCTGCTGGTCGAAGAGCTGTCCGCCCGCTATCGGGAGGCGGGGACCGGCGCGCCCCCGCCCCCGCCTCCCCCCTACCGCGACTACCTGGCGTGGTTGTCGGGGCAGGACCCCGCGGCCGGCGCCCGGGCCTGGCGCACGGAACTGGAAGGGGTGAAGGCCCCCACGCTCCTGGCCGGCGCGTTGCCGCCGGGGGCGGCCCCGGTACTGCCGGGGAGGGTCCAGGAGGAACTGTCCGAGGAGGAGACAGAGGCCCTCTCCGCCCTGGCACGCGAGCGCGGCCTGACCCTCAACTCGCTCGTCCAGGCGGCTTGGAGCCTGGTGCTGTCGAGGCTCACCGGGCGCCGTGACGTCGTCTTCGGCGCGATCGTCGCCGGCCGTCCCCCCGAGGTCCCCGGTGTGGAGCGCATGATCGGGCTGTTCATCAACACCGTCCCGGCGAGGACGGTCCTCGACCCGAACGCCTCCCCCGTGGAGACGGCGATGGAGGTCCAGCGGCGCCGGACCCGCATGATGGACCACCAGTACACCGGGCTCGCCGAGATCCACCGGGCCTGCGGGGTGCGCCGGCTCTTCGACAGCGTCGTCGTCTTCGAGAACTACCCGCGCTCCGGGCCCCGTACGGACCGGCCCGGGCAGGACACGCCGACCTTCCGTGCCCGGGAGGGCCTGGACAGCACCCACTACCCGCTGACCCTGGTCGTGGTCCCCGGGCGCCGTCTGCACCTGCGCCTGGACCACCGGCCCGACCTGGTGGACCGGGAGAGGGCGACAGCGCTGGTCGGCCACCTGCGGCGCACCCTGATCGCGTACGCCGGGCACCCGGACGAGCCCGTCGGGCGGATCGACGTCCTGGGCCTGTCCTCCAGGCCCCGCACGGGCGAGAGGGGGAAGGAGGCGACGCCGCCCGCGGAGACGGTTCCCGAGCTCCTGGAGGAAGGGGCGCGCTCGTACTCCGACCTGCCCGCCCTGTTCAGCGGGGACGAGGCACTCACCTACCGGGAGCTGCACGCCCGCGCGAACCGGCTGGCGCACCACCTGCTGGCCCTGGGCTGCGGTCCGGAGCGGACGGTGGCCCTGATGCTGCCCCGGCGCACGGACCTGGCCGTGGCCCTGCTCGCCGCGGTCAAGACCGGGAGCGCCTACCTGCCGCTCGACGTCGACCACCCTCCCGCGAGGCTGGCGTCGACGCTCCGGGACGCCCGCCCCCACGTGGTCGTCGCGCACGCCTCCTCGCCGGTGCCGGACCAGGTGTCCGCCCCGCCCGGAGGGATCGTGGTCCTCGGCGACCGCTCCACCGAAGCCCGGGTGGCGGCGCGCCCCGGACACGCCCCGTCCGACCGGGAGCGCGGTGCGCCGCTGACCCCCGCCTCGGCGGTCTCGGTCATCTACACGTCGGGGTCGACGGGAGCCCCCAAGGGGGTGGTCGGCACCCAGGAGGGCCTGGTGAACCGGCTGGCCTGGTTCTCCGAGCTGTGCGACTTCACGGGCGGGGACGGCGGACAGGTCACGCTGTGCGCGAAGAGCTCCCCGGCGTTCATCGACGGCACGGTGGAGATCCTGCAAACGCTCGCCCACGGTGGGCGGATCGCCCTCGCCGACTCCCACACCGCCCGGGACCCGCGCCTGTTGGCGGAGTTCGTCGCCGCGACGGGCGCGGGCGTCCTCGTGTCCTCGCCCGGCCTGCTCGAAGCCGTGCTCGACGCCACCGAGGAGGAGCCCTCGCTGCTCTCCGGCTGCCGCCTGTGGGCCGCCAGCGGGGAGATCCTGCCCCCCGTCCTGGCCACGCGGGTGGCCCGGCGGCTCCCGAACGTACGACTGGTCAACTTCTGCGGGTGCACGGAGGTCTCGTGCGAGAGCCTGTGCGGCGTCTGCGGGCACGACGACGCCCCGCTGGGGCGGCCGATCCACAACACCGGCGCCCTGGTCCTGGACGCGGCCCTGTTCCCGGTCCCGGTCGGTGAGGTGGGCGAGCTGTACTACTCCGGGCCGGGGGTGACCCGCGGCTACCTCGGGCGGCCGGGCGCCACCGCCGAACGCTACGTCCCCTGCCCCTACGGGCCGCCGGGATCGAGGATGTACCGCTCGGGCGACCTGGTCCGGCGCCGGCCCGACGGCAGGCTGGACTTCGTCTCCCGCGCCGACGCCCAGCTCACCGTGCGGGGGGTGCGCATCGAACCCGGCGAGGTGGAGTCGGCGCTGCGTTCCCTGCCGGGGGTCCGCCAGGCCGTGGTCTCGGTCCACGGGGACTCCCCTTCGCGGCACCGGCTCGTCGCCCACGTGGTCCGCGACCCGTCCTCGTCCGGCGTGGTGGACACAGCGGGCATGCGGGCGCGGCTGTCGGGGCTCCTGCCCTCGCACGCGGTCCCCTCGGGCCTGGTCGTCCTGGACGCGTTCCCCCGGACCCCCACGGGGAAGGTCGACCGCGCGCGCCTTCCCGCCCCCTCCCCCTCCGGCGGCGCGCCCCGGACCCCCGTGGAGATCCTCCTGTGCTCGCTCTACGCCGACGTGCTGGGGGCGGACCGGGTCGGGGCCGACGACGACTTCTTCGACCTGGGCGGGCATTCGCTGCTGGTGCCGCGCCTGGCCGCCCGGGTGCGCGCCGACCTGGGCAAGGGGGTCTCGATGCGGGATCTCCTCGAATCGCCCACCCCCCGCCGGCTGGCCGACCGGCTGCGCGGGGACGCGGTCCCGGGGGACGGGTTCGCGCCCCTCCTCCCTCTGCGCGGGAACGGGACGGAGACGCCGCTGTTCTGCGTCCACCCGGCCGGGGGGATCGGGTGGTGCTACACCGGGCTGCTGAGCCGCCTGGACCGCCGGATCCCGATCCACGCCCTCCAGGACGAGCGGTTGAACGGTCCGGCCCCGGACGCGCCCTCGTCGGTCCCGGAGACGGCCGATTCCTACGTCGCCCGCATCCGGGAGGTGGCCCCCAAGGGCCCCTACCGGCTCCTCGGCTGGTCCTTCGGTGGCCAGGTGGCCCAGGCCATGGCTGCCGTGCTCGAACGCGCGGGCGAGGAGGTGGAACTGCTCGTCCTGCTCGACGCCTATCCGCCCGAGACCCTTCCCCCGTACACTCCTCCAGCTCCGGACGAGGCCCTGAGGTTCCTGCTCTCGGAGTACTTCGGGGCGGAGGGGGTCCACGCCGTCACCGGCCCCGAGGACGCGGCCCGGCTGCTCCGCGCGTCGGGCCTGGCAGACCTGGCCCCCACACGTCTGGCGGCCATCCGGACCGCCCTGGACCGATCCTCCCGGGCCGCGAGGTCCTACCGGCCCGAGCCCGTCCGCGCGCACGCCCTGTTCTTCCGCGCCGCACTGGGCTGGGAGGGCGCACCGCCCTCCCCCAGCGCCTGGGAGCCCTACCTGGAAGGGGGGATGACGTCGCACGACGTACCTGCCGACCACGCGGGAATGATCGGTCCGGCCGCCCTGGACCAGGTCGCCGCCGTCCTTCGCCGGACACTGGCGCCCCGTCGCCCCTGACCACCGCAACGCGACCGGCCGCCACACCGCGGTCGGCGCCGACACCGTATCGGAGAGACCCCATGGACGACACCACCACCAATCCCTTCGAGGACGAGCACGGCACCTACCTGGTCGTGGTCAACGACGAGAACCAGCACTCCCTGTGGCCCTCGTTCGCCGACGCGCCCGCCGGGTGGCGCAACGCGTTCGGCCCCGCCCCACGTCAGGAGTGCCTGGAGTACGTCGAGTCCGCGTGGACCGACATGCGTCCCCGGAGCCTGGTCGACCGCATGGGCCGGGACGGCGCGATCTGAGGAGCCGACCGGTGGAGAACACTCGGAGCGAACACGCGCCGCCCGTCGGCGCCGTCCCACCGCGGGCGGCGCCGGACGAGCCGCGGGACATCGACCTGGCCGACCCCGACCTCTACGCGTTCGGGGACCCCGAACCGGTGTGGGCGCAGCTGCGGGAGCGGTCGCCCGTCTACCTCAACCCGGCAGGGCCGGGCGGAGAAGGCCCCTTCTGGGCCGTCACCACGCACGACATCGTCACCCGGGTCCTGAGGGACACGGACACGTTCGTCTCCGCCCGGGGCATGCGCCTGGGCGCCCACCCCTCGGCCGTCGGGGCGGCCTCCGGACGCATGCTCATCGTCTCGGACGGCGCACGGCACGCCGCGCTGCGCCGTGTCGTGGGGGCGGCTTTCACCCCCCGCATGGTGGAGCGCCTGGCGGCGGGCGTGCGCCGCACGGCGGTGGAGGTGGTCGAGGAGGCGCTGGAGCGGGGTGAGTGCGACCTGCCCAGGGTCGTGGCCCATCTGCCGGTCGCTGTGATCTGCGACCTGTTGGGGGTCCCCGAGTCGGACCGGTCGTTCATGCTCGACCGCACGGCGAAGGCGTTCGACGGCTCCACACCGGCGCTGGAGGCGGCCGAGGCGCACGCGGACATCCTGGTGTACTACGGCACCCTGATGGAGCACCGGCGCCGTCACCCCGGGGACGACGTGGTCAGCGCCCTGGTCCAGGGCCGCGTGGACGGCAGACCCCTGACCGACGACGAGATCCGGCTCAACTGCGACGGGCTCATCTCGGGGGCGAACGAGACCACCAGGCACGCCGTGGTGGGCGGGGTGCGCGCCCTCATGGAGCACCCCGACCAGTGGCGTCTGCTGCGTGAGCGGCCCGCGATCATGCCCGGCGCGGTGGAGGAGATCCTGCGCCACACCAGTCCGGCGCTGCATGTGATGCGCACGGCCGCGCGCGACACCGAACTGGCCGGGCGACCGGTCCGGGCAGGAGACCGGGTGACCCTCTGGCTCGGTGCGGCCAACCGGGACGAGGGCGTGTTCCCCCAGGGTGGACGGTTCGCCGTCGACCGGAAGCCCGGTGCCCGACACGTCGCCTTCGCCCACGGACCGCACTTCTGCGTCGGGTCGTCCCTGGCGTCGCTGGAGCTGCGCGCCGTGTTCGAGGAGTGGGTGGCCCGTGTGGGGAGCGCCGAGCCCACAGCCGCGCACGTCCGGCTGAGGTCCAACCTCATCTGGGGTTACGAGTCCCTGCCGATCGCCCTGAGAGCTCGTTGAGCCCCACGTCATCGAGGCTCCCGGGTTCCAGGCCGCGCACGGCGGCCTGGAACCCGGCCTGGAACCGGGAGGTGGCGCCCAACTTCCGGAGCAGGTCCGCCACGTGTCTGCGGTACGTGCGCACGGACATGTCGAGCTCGCGTGCCGCGGCCTCGTCCTTGAGCCCCTGGGACAGGCACAGCAGGACCAGGTGGTGGATGTTCTCCTCCCCCGTGTCACCCCCGCGTCCGAGGAACAGCTCCAGGTCGATCGCACCGGCCCACAGGGTTCGGAACAGCCTTGTCAGGAGCCCAAGTACGTCGCGGTCGCGCACCAGCAGGACACGCTCCTGCTGGGATCGGTCGGTGGCCATGATCAGACCCGCGCTCTCACCGAGCAGGAGCGAGGCCGGCAGTTCCTGCCTCGTGACCCGCTGACGGCCCTGCCGCAGGAGCTTCCGCTCCCACGAGGCCAGGGCCAGGGCCGCGGGCTCGGTGAGGAGCGTCGCGACGTCTCGGGGCACCACGCGGACCCGCCGGTGGACGAGTCCCGAGTGGAAGCCCTTCTCCTCCGGGTGCGCGGCCCAGATCTCCCGAACCGGCCCTGAGCCGACCTCGTCGAGGAAGTCCTCCAGCGGATGCGCTCCGCCCCCTTGGACGGAGGACGCGCCGTGGTCGGGTCTCCAACGCCGGGAGCCCTCCAGGGCCTCGTCGGCGAAGTCACGGATACCGTGCAGAGCCCGCTCCAGAGCGTCCTTCATCTCGGTTCCGGTCGGTCCGGACACCGCCTTCGCAGGGGTCGGCGGTCGCCGCGGCGTCCTGTCGACACGTTCTTCGGTGTGATCGATGAAAGCCATGAATCGTCGCCACCTCTCCCCGGCGGGCCTCGTCTCGTCCCTGGCGCGGACCGACCGCACCGAGGGTCAACTGGAGAGCCGTCGCAGCCTCACGACGGCGATGGGCAGCAGGACCAGGACCATCCCCACGGACCAGGCTGCCGAGAGCCAGGGGGAGGAGCCCGCGTCCTGACCGTTGAACCAGGCGCGCAGGGTGTCGGTGATGAGGGTGACCGGGCTGTGCGCGGCGTAGGCCTGCAACCATCCCGGCATGGATTCGACCGGCACGTAGATCGAGCTGATGAAGGCGAAGGGGAAGAGCCACGCGAGCATGCCCGACTGGGCGGCCTCGACGCTGCGCAGCAGCAGGCCCGCCACGGCGCCCAGCCAGGAGAAGGAGAAGCCGAACAGCAGCAGGAGGGCGAAGCCGCCGAGGATCTGGCCGAGGTCGCCCTGGAAGCGGAAGCCGATGACCAGACCGCACACCACCATGACGGCCAGCGCGATCAGGTTGCGCAGGACCTCCGAGGTGACCCTGCCGATCAGGATCGAGGCACGGCTCATGGGCAGGGACCGGAAGCGGTCCATGACCCCGCGCTGCATGTCCTCGGCAACGCCCACCGTCACGATCGCCACGGCGGTGAAGACGATCATCTGGACGAAGATCCCGGGGACGAAGAACTGGGTGTAGTCCCCGCCCGGAACCTGGATCGCCCCGCCGAAGACGAACACGAACAACAGGATGAACATGACGGGCTGCACGACCGCGTACATGACGAGAACGTCGGGCGAGCGCAGAATGCGCCGCAGGTTGCGTTGGGCCATCAGCCAGATGTCCGTGAACCACCATGCGATCCCGTCACGTGCGGCGGGGGCGGTCTGCGTTTCCGGCCGCTCGGCCTGAATGACGTTCATCGGGTCTCCTCCGGTTTCGCGGTCAGGTCGGCCTCGCCCACCAGGGCGAGGAAGGCGTCGTCGAGGGTGGGGCGGCGGATGTGCATGTCCAACACGCCCACTCCCGCCTCGCCCAGGCCGTGCATCAACTGGGGCAGGAGGTTGGCCGCCTCCGGGACCGCGATCGTGAGCAGGCCGGTCTCCTCGTCGATCTCGGGAATCTGACCGGTCTTCTCCCGGGCCACCTCGCCGGCGGTGGCCTTCTGGGAGAGGTTGTCGAGGGAGATCTCGATGTAGTCGCCCCCGACGCGCCGCTTGAGCTCGTCCGGGGTGCCCTCCGCGATCACCGAACCGCGCTGGATCACCGTGACGGCGTCCGCGAGCCGGTCCGCCTCCTCCAGGTACTGGGTGGTCAGCAGTACCGTGGTGCCGTCCGCGGCCAGTTCCTCGATGAGGGCCCAGAGCTTGAGCCGGGCCGCGGGGTCCAGACCGGTGGTGGGCTCGTCCAGGACGAGCAGCCGGGGGCGGTTCATCAACCCGGCAGCCAGGTCCAGGCGGCGCCGCATGCCGCCGGAGTACGTCTTGGCCCGGCGCTCGGCCACGTCCGTGAGGCCGAACCGGTCCAGCAGCTCGTCGGTGCGCACGCGCGCGTCGCGCAGGGTGAGGCGCCCCAGCCGGCCGAGCATGACGAGGTTCTCCCGGCCGGTGAGGATCTCGTCCACAGCCGCGTACTGCCCCGTCAGGCCGATCAGGCGGCGCACCTCCTGGGGTGATCGCGTCACGTCGAATCCGTGGACCCGCGCGATGCCGGAGTCGGGGTGCGACAAGGTGGCGAAGATGCGCACAGCCGTGGTCTTGCCCGCGCCGTTGGGCCCCAGGAGCGCGGTGACGCCCCCCTCCCGCACCGTCAGGTCCAGGCCGTCGAGCGCGGTCACCTTCCCGAACCTCTTCGACAACCCCTCGGCGATGATCGCCGCGTCCATAAATGCTCCTCACCTGTGCCGATAGTCACGACAAGAAGCTCTTCGCTCGGATCAACCAGCTGGAAACGAGGATCGCGCGAAAAGGGGAACCACCCGGGAAAGGAAGCGAAGAGCCCGCCGAATCGCCCTCACACTACCCGCCGACAAGCCCACCTGAAAGCGCTGGCCGATGTCGGCCACATCGACACGGGAAGCTTTCGGAGCACCGTTGAAGAATGACTGCCCAAATCAGTAAAAACCTCACTTTCACCTGGTCATTCTCTCTCACCCGACGAGCGACGGGAAGCCCTGTGAATATGACTTGACAGGACCGCGCAGAAGCCGAGACCCGCTTCCCCTCAGGGGCGTCGACCGATCACGCAGGACCGGGAACAGACCCCAGCCGAGGGCGTCTTCGCATTTCATCGACCAGGTTTCACGCCGCGTGGAGCCGATGTGCGCAACCTCCCACCGGCGGGCGCCCCGTTTATGCTCCGAGGTTGCGCGCCGACACGGCAGGGGGACGCCCCACTGCACCGAACAGCACTCTCCAACAAGACCAATATTCACAAAGGAACACTGATCGACACACGGAGACACGAAACACCACACCCAATCCGATGGGCGCAGGTTCGCATCCTGTCGGGATCACCATAAAACCCCAGGAGAAATCAGGCGACGCCTCGCAGGCGGGCGCACGCGGCCCGCCAGCGAGGCGGTTCCTCACCGGAGCGGGGTGTCGCCCGTCCCCTGCTAGCCCTGGCCCGGAACCGCCCCCGCGTCCGGGTTGGCCGTCCCGGACGCGGGCGGCGGGTCAGGGCCGGGCGGCGACGGCCTCGACCTCGAACAGCACGTCGGGGGCGGCCAGGCCCGCGACGCCGATGAGGGTCTGCGCGGGCGGCTCCGTGCCCCAGCCCTCACGCACGGCCGCGGTGATCGGCCCGAGCTTGCTGACGTCGTGGTCCACCACGTACGTCCTGAGCTGGACGACGTGGCGGAGGCCGAGCCCGTGGGCGGCGAGCGCGACGCCGATGTTGTGGAACGTCTGCTTCACCTGGTCGGCGAAGTCGGCCGAGACGACCGCGCCGTCCGGGCCCGACCCGTACTGGCCCGCGACGAGCACCAGTTCCGTGCCCGCGGGAACGGTGGCGGTGTGGCTGTAGCCGAACGGCACCGGGTCGTGCAGGCCGTCCGGATTGACGATGGCGTGTGCCATGGGAATCCCCTCTCGATGGCGATGGGGAAAGCCTCGCAACAAATCACGACATCCTGTGTCATGTATTCCCGTAGGGTTTTCGCATGCGCGCCGACCGCCTGGTATCGCTCGTCCTGCTGCTGCGCCGACACGGTCGGCTGTCCGCGACCGCGCTGGCCCGCGAGCTGGAGGTGTCCACCCGCACCGTGCTGCGCGACATCGACGCGCTCTCCGCTGCCGGCGTCCCGGTCTACGCCGAACGCGGTCGGCACGGCGGCTTCGCGCTGCTGCCCGGTTTCCGGACCGAGCTCACCGGGCTGAGCCACGACGAGGCGCTCGCCCTGCTGATCGCCGGATCGCGGCGCGGCGCGCAGGCCTTCGGACTCGGCTCGGCGCTCGCCTCGGCCGTGCTCAAGGTGGTCGACGCGCTGCCCGAGAAGGATCGGACCACCGCGGCCGACGCGGCCCGGCGCCTGCTCGTCGACCCGGACACCGACCTCCTCGCGCGGCGCCTGGAGACCGAAGAGGTGCCCGACACCGTGGTGTCCGAGATCCGGCGCGCGGTGTTCGCCGGGCACAGGCTGCGCATCCACTACGCGGCTGCGGACCGGGAACCGGTGTGGCGGACGGTGGACCCGATCGGCCTGGTCACCGTACGCGACCAGGGCTACCTGCTGGCCACGAGGTCCGGAGCCGACCGCACCTACCGGCTCTCCCGGGTCCTGGCCGCCGAGGAGCTCGACGAACCGGCGCGGCGACCGGAGCGGGTCGACCTGGACCGGGCCTGGCAGGAGCGCAGCACGCGGTTCCGCACCGGCGGCGACCAGGTCGCCGTGCTGGTTCGGGTGGACCCGGCGCGGCGGGAGGAGCTGGTGGGCACCGCGCTGGCCGTCCTCTCCGAAGAAGCCGACGCGGACGGCCGGCTGCGGCTGGAGGTCGCCTTCCAGGATGCGCGGCACGCCGAATGGGCGCTGTGGCAGCTCTCGACGGACGCGGAGGTCCTGGCTCCGCAGTGGTTGCGCACCTCTCTGCGCGACCGCGCCGCCGCGATCGCCGCCTGCTACGGGGAGTCCCCCTGAGGGCCGTCACCCTCCCCACGCTGCCCGGCAGGTGTGCGGCGCGGAAGGACGCGGCTCCCGAGGAGCGCAGGAGGTGCCAGGGCTTCGGCCCCGGTGGTGTGTCGCGCGCCGGGGTGGCCTGCACCCGCTGAACACGAGAACAGCGTCCCGTCACCAGTTATGAGGGGACGCTGTTCTTCACGTGCGAGGGGGCGCTACAGGCCGCGCACCGCGTTCACCAAAGCTGCCCACTCGCCGCCGGTGAACTCCAGATACCCCGCGGCGCGGTTCTGGGTGTCGCGGACGTCAGCGCCGCCGGTGTGCTCCCGAGCTTCGACGCAGTTTCCTCCGTTAGCGCTGTAGCTGCTCTTGTGCCACTTGTCGTCGGTGGTAGGGGCCGTCGGGGCTCCGCCTCCGGGGATTACCGTCATATCGGCCTCCTCAGGCTTCTGACAGCACATGGGGGGAGGCTACCGGCCCGTGATGCGTCGTAGGCGCTCCGTCGACCGCACCGAGAGCACGGTCGGCCGGAACCGATAAGTGCATGAGGTCCCACCGTGCCTCTTGCCTCTCGGGGCAACCATCAGGTCGGCCTCATCAGGACTTCGGGCATCGTCTGAGGGGAGGCTCCAGGGGGCGGGTTCACGTCTACGGCTTCCGGTACAGCGGGGCTTTGCTCCTGGAGATGCGTTCTGCTCCGGGGTAGCCTGAACCCGCTGAACACGGAACCGGTCCCGTCCACTACTCCTGGGCGAGACCGGTTCGTGCTGCGTACCTACCGGCCTCGGACCGCCGCAAGCAGGGCGGTCCACTCGGAAGCCCCGGCCGACAGGTGGCCCGACTCCCGGTTCTGCGTGTCACGCACGAGGACGCTCTTCCCCTCAGCGACCTCGACACAGCTTCCGTTCGCCGTGCTGTAGCTGCTCTTGTGCCACTCGGGCTCACGCTGTGTACTCATCGAGTTCTTCCTTGACCTTCCTGATGAAGTCGGCGGACTGGCCCGGCGACCACGCCTCTGCCTGCACAGAGCTGAAAATCGACAGGCAGGCCTGCACTCTGCCGCTGTCATCCATCAGAATCTCACCTTGCTGATACTCCGCCGACGCCACCATGGGTTTGTCCGGAAACGAGTACACCCGGAAAGGACCGGAGGCCCCAGGGTGACACCCGGGGTTGGGCGGTACGACCTGTAGACGTACTACCCGTTTCTCCATCAATGACAGCACTTCACCGAGCTGATCAGAGAGAACCTTCCGACTCCCGATGACCCTCGTCACCGCGTTCGCCTCCAGCACCATGTAGATCAGCGGCGGGTCTGTCTCCAAGATCGCCTGTCGCCTCATCCGCGACTTGACCATCTCCTCCAGCTCGGCCTCACTGGCGCCGGGAGAGGTGTCCCGGTTCGCTGCGTGTGCATACGCCTCGGTCTGGATGAGACCAGGAACTACCTGGTTCTGGTACTCACGCAGCTCCGAGATCTTCCGTTCGAGCTGCTCTACCTCCTCGTACCATTCCGGAACCCCAGTTGCGTCATTTGCGGCTTTCCAAGCACGGTGAACTACACCCGAACTACCGAGTTCTCGGTCGATATCTCGTGCGCCCTGCTCACTGAGCCTGCGCGTCCCGCACTCCCACGCCGAGACGGTCGAGGGCACGACCGCCAGAGCCTTGGCCAGCTGGACTTGCGTGGACTTCGCCTTCTTACGCGTCTTCTGGATGACGAGGCCGAGGCGTATCAGGTCGGGCTTCGGGGGACGGTCCATGACTCTCCATGTACACCGGGGGATCTACCAGGTCGACTCATTCAAGGCGATGGGTCTTCCCAACTTCACCGAAACCACAAGATCGTGACAGGTCAGTGATGTCTCTAGCGCTCGGACCGGCCGGGTGTTCAAGGTAGAGCCACGGAGAAGCAGCGGATGCCGATGAAAACGGAGGCGTCCGGCTGAAAGTCCGTTGCAAGCCAAAAGCCCCGGCGACCGTCGCAACCGGCCTCCGAGGCTCAATACCCCACCCCGAACCACCGAGGTGAGACGAATGCAGCCTACCGGCATCACCACACCGAAACCAGACGTAAACCCCGAGCCCAAAGTGCCGTACCCGCACCGGATCGGGTTCTCCGAGCCCCATCGGCACGGCATTCTTCTGGGCCATGAGCGGGGCTGTACCGCCCTGGCCGCGTGGGTGCCCACGGTGGTTCCCCGCCGGGCGAGGAAACCGGTCGGTCTGGTGGCCGAGGCCCTGGTGTCGAACGCCCGCAAGCACTCCCGTTCCGGGGACCTTGGCGGGACCGTGCGGGTGGTCATCGACGTCAACCCGTTCCTGGTCGGCGTCGCGGTGACCGACAACGGCCCCCGGGGCGACACCGTCATCCCCTATCCGCGTCTGGGCGATCCCCGACAGGCCCCGCTTCCCGGTCTGCACCTGGTGGACCACCTGGCCGTGTACTGGGAGTGGGAGTGGGCGTGGAAGGGCGCCGGGGCGGGGCCGTTGACGGTGCGCGCGGTGGTCGAGAACCCGTGAGGTGGCATCCCGGGCAGGACCGCGAGTACCGGCAGGTGGCCGCATCGCTCACCTACCACCACCCGGGCTGGTGGGTGATGTGGTCCTACTCCCTGCGTATGTGGGTGGCGTTCTTCCTCGGCCCGGCCGCGGTGGCGCCGCTGCGCTGCGCCGACCCCGACCGGCTCTCCCGGCAGATGCGGCACGTGACCCGTACGGTCGCCTCCGGCCGCTCCCCTTGAGAACCCCCTCCGGGCGGCACCGCTGCGCCCGGGGGTTCCCCGCCCGGTGAAACACCACCACCGGGCCGCGGGGCCGCCGCCAAAAGGGGGGCCGGCGGCCCCGCCCCACCCGCTCGGGTCCGGTCGTACTTCCCCGGACCGGACCCGACCCCACCCACCATCAACCACCCACACCCGACGACCGACGACACACGCTGACGGAGAACACCGCGCCCACCGGACCCCGGCCCGACCTGGTCGAGAACGCCGACACCCTGCTCACCCCCGCAGAGGTCGCCCGCCTCTTCCGCGTCGACCCCAAAACCGTCGCCCGCTGGGAAAAAGACGGCCGCCTGGCCTCGGTCAAAACCCTGGGCGGACACCGCCGCTACCCCCAGACCCAGATCAACGCCCTGCTCACCACCCCCGGCCCCGGCCCCGGCGGCGGAGCCGTCCTGCTCGCCCTGGAGGAGGTCCGCGACCTGGCCACCGCCCACGGCGACCCCACCGCCGCCGCCCGCATCAACGACCTCATCACCACCCTGCGCACCCGGGAAGACAGGCACTGATGGGCGAGGACCACGCACCCGGCTGGCACATCGAGACGGCGACGGTGAACGACCGCCCCGCGGTGAGCTTCCGCCGCCCCTGGGAGGACACCCGCACCATCCTGCGCGCCACCGACCCGGACCGGGTCACCGCCGACCTGCTCGCTCTGGAGGAGATCGACCGCTCCCACCCCGGCTGGTACGTGGGCTTCCTCATCCGCACCACCCCGGTGTCACGTCTGGACGGGCTCTGGGCGCAGTACCCCGGCGTGACCGTGGTCCACGCCGAGACCCCGCCCGACCTGATCCGGCGCATCACCGACGCCCGCACCCGACACGGCCTGTGAAGGACGGACCCCGATGAGCACGAGGGCGAGCGACGGAACTCCCACCGTCCCCCGCTACCTGGACCGCGCCGAAGCCGTCGCACCCCGGATCATGGCCGGGCACAGACAGCGCGCCGCCGACGCCGCGGCGGGGATCGCCCGCCTCGAACTCCTCGCGGCCGAACAGCGCCACAGAGCCGCCGACCTGGAGTACGCCGCCGCACGGCGGCGACTGGCCGAGGCGCGCACGCGAGTCGACGACCTCGACACCGAAGCCCTGGCCACGGTGCTGCGCAGCTACCAGGCACTCATTGGTGTGCGCAGTGCGGCTGCTTCCGCGAGGACACCGTGAGCGCACGCTGTCGCCCCCGAACGCGCTCCAACTTTAGATACAGTTGTGTAGCTACGGTGATGTAGCTAAGGTGGTGCGCGAGCGGTCGTCGCCCCACGTCGGCCCACGGCATGAGGACACACCCATGACCCGACCCGCCATCCCCGTGCACGCGGACTGGAATGCCGTCCTGTGCACCTCGCGCACCACCTTGACCACCCACCTGTGGACGGCCCCGCCCCTGCGCCGCGGATCACCCATCCACGACAGGGCCTTCGCCGCCCTGCGCGAGCTCGACACCGACCACACACGCTTCCTCTCCTTCTGGACCCATCCCCACCTGGCCGTCCCCGCGCTGGAACCGCCCTCCGACCACGCGACCTCCTGGGACTTCACCCACCTGGACCCCCTCCTCGACGACTTCATGGAGGCCACCCGGGGCCGACCGGTGGTCGCCAATCTGGCCGCCATCCCCACCTGGATGTTCGACACCCCCGAACCCGTGGCGGTGGGCACCGATCCCGACGCCGCGCAATGGGACTACGAACAGGGCACACAGCCGCGCGACGCCACCCTGAACCAGATCGCGGACTACTTCGAGCGCATGGCCCGCTGGTACATCAGCGGCGGATTCACCGACGAGCTCGGCCGACGCCACACCTCCCCGCACCGCCACCGGTTCGCCTACTGGGAGGTCCTCTGCGAACCCGACGTGGGCCACCAGTGGGACCCGGCTGCCTACACCCGCCTCTACGACCAGGTGGTCCAGCGCCTGCGCCCCCTGGACCCCGACATGCGCTTCGTAGGGCTGTCTCTGAGCCCGATCACCGACGACCCCGACTACTTCTGGCACTTCCTCGACCCGGCCAACCACGCCCCCGGCATCCCGATCGACGCCATCTCGTACCACTTCTATGCCGCTCCGGCCCTGACCGACGCCGTGGACAGCCGACCCAACGCCCCCTTCTCCACCTGGCACACCACCTTCTTCGCCCAGGCCGACGGGTTCCTGCGCCAGGTCAGCCTCATCGAATCCATCAAGAAGCGCCTCAGCCCCCACACACGCACCCACATCAACGAGATCGGCAGCTTCGCCCCCGACGTCATGGCCGCCGAGCCCGACATCCCCGACCAGTACTGGGCCCTGGCCGGGGCGCTCGTCGCCTACCTGTGGTCCCGCCTGACCGCGCTGGGCATCGACCTCGTGGGGGTGGCCGAGTTCCTGGGCTACCCCACCGTCATCCCCGGCACCAGCCTCCTGGACTGGGAGACCGGCGAACCCAACGCCCGCTACCGCGTCCTGGCGCTGCTCCTGGAGCACTTCGGCCCCGGCGACCTGCTCGTGCCCACACGCGCCGGCAGCGAACTGTCCCCCGAACCCCCCGTGCACGCCCAGGGGTTCGTCACCTCCGACGGTCGGCGCCGCCTCCTGCTGGTCAACACGGGGCCCGACCCCGTCCAGGTCACCCTCACCGGGGAGGGCCGCTTCCACGAGACCGCCCACGTGGACACCGCCACCTCCCACCGCCCGGCCCTCCGGGCCCCGGCATCCGGCGACCTCCTGGAACTGGGCCCCTTCTCCACCACCGTGGCGACCCTGGCCTGAGAACACCGTCGCCGGCCGGCGCCGCCACCACGGGAAGCCCGGCCCGCCGGTCACTCCCGGCACCGGCCCTACACTGGGCCGGTGCCCTGACAGGGAGGACAACGCCCATGACCGCCCGTGGCCGCCGCGGCCCCGAACAACTGCTGGCCGACATCCGCGCCGCAGCCGTCGAGGAACTCTGCCTGGTGGGCGTCGGCCGCCTGAGCATGGCGGGCATCGCGCAGCGCTCGAGCACCGCCCGCACCTCCCTGTACCGGCGCTGGTCCGCCCCCATCGACATCGTGCTCGACGCCCTCGAGCACGACTTCCCGCAGGAGACGGTCTCCCCCGGCACCGACGACCTTCGCGGCGACCTCGTCCGGGCCCTGGTCAGCCTGGCCGAGTGGACCACCACCCCCACGGCCCGGGCCGCGGCCGCGATCCTGACCGAACGCGACCGCCACCCCGAACTGGCCGAGGCCCTGTACACCCGCGTGTTCGACCCCAAGGGCGGTCGCTTCACCCGCACCGTCCTGACCCACTACGCGGAGCACGGACACATAGACCCGTCCCTGGTCAACGACGTGGTCGTCGACATAGGAGAGGCCCTGGTCCTCAAACACCTCTCCGACACAGGGCGCGTCCCCACACGCGCCCACCTCGAACGCATCGTGGACCACGCCATCCTTCCCGCTGTGGGGCGGCCTCCTCGAGGAGCCTGTCCGGAGGACGGCTCCCGACACCCGGTGAGCTGACCCCTCACGGGACCCGCCGGGCGCCGACGGACGGCGCAGCCCCGGACAGAGCTTGATCGCTCGTGGGCCGCCGAGGTCCGGGCATGCTCTCAGGGGGTAGCGCCGGTCCCCTCCTCCGTCCCCTTCTCCCGGTAGACCAGGAGCTGGTACCCGGGCACGCTGGCGACGTCGAAGGCGTGGAAGTCGATGCTCAGCAGACCCCGGGCGTGGTGGCGCAACACCTTCGTCTCGTGGGTCTTGGGCCGCACGTCGTGGCGCGCCCACAGGCCGGGGAACTCCGGGCTCTCGGCCTCCAGCCGGTCGAGCAGTTCCCGGAGCCGCGCGGGGGCGACGGCGAAGTCGGCGCTGGCACGCAGGTTGGCCACCGTCGCCTCTGCGGAGGCCTCCCAGTCGACGAAGAACCGGCGGCCCTCGGGGTCCAGCAGGACCATCTCCAACAGGTTCGCGGTCTCCTCGAAACCGGAGAACAGCTCCTGCGCCCGGGCGTTCAGCGCCAGGACGTCGAGCACCGGGTCCAGCACGATGGCCCCGGAGTCGATCCAGGAGTCCATCAGGCTCAGCAGCTCGGTCGGCACCGGCTGGACTGTGGCCTCTTCGTCGAGCCTGCGCGCCGTACCGGCCAGTGCGTAGAGGTGCCGTTCCTCGGCCCCGGTCAACCGCAGCGCCTCGGAGAGGCCGGACAGGACCACCTCCGAGGGGCGGGTCTCCTTGCCCTGTTCCAGGCGGCGGTAGTAGTCGACGCTCACCTCGGCGAGAGCGGCGACCTCGTCGCGGCGCAGGCCGGGGACGCGGCGCTCGCCCGCCGCGGGCATTCCGACGGCCTCGGGCGCCACCTTGGCCCGGCGTGTCATGAGGAATTCACCCAACTCGCTGCGTGGCATGCCCCGAGCCTACCGACGGGCACGGGGCTCCCCCGGACCGCTGGGGGGCCGTATCGCTACCCCCCGATCCGGCGGAACCGGTCGCATGCTGGTCGACATGAACACAGCACAGAACACCCAGCCCTCCGCCCAGCTCGTCTCCGGAACCCCGCTCGCCGGACGTGTCGCCGTCGTGACCGGCGCCTCCAGCGGCATCGGCGAGGCGACCGCCCTGCGCTTCGCGGAACTCGGCGCGAAGGTGGCGCTGGTGGCCCGCCGTGGCGACCGGCTCGACCAGGTCGAGGACCGCATCCGCGCCGGCGGCGGAACCGCCCTGGCCCTGCCGACCGACGTCACCGACCGCGCCGCCGTCCTCGCGACGGCCGACCGCGTCGCCGAGGAGCTCGGCCGGGTCGACCTCGTCTTCGCCAACGCCGGCGTGCAGCTCATCTCCGGCATCACCGACCTGGCCACAGCGGACTGGGATGCCCAGATCAACCTCAACATCAAGGGCGTCATGAACACCGTCCAGGCCTTCGTGCCGTCCCTGGAGTCGGCCGCGGCCGACGGCCGCAGCGCCGACCTCGTCATGACCTCGTCGATCGCCGCCGTCCGGATCCTGGAGGGCTTCCAGGTCTACTCCGCGACCAAGGCCTACGTCACCCAGCTCTCCAAACTGCTCCGCACCGAGCTGGGCCGCAAGAAGATCCGCGTGGCGACGATCGAGCCGGGCATGGTCGACACCGAACTGCCCGACCACGTCACCGACCCGGCGGCGAGCAAGCTCATGGCCGACCTGATCGCCCAGATCGACGTCCTGTCGTCCGCGGACGTCGCGGAGACGGTCGCCTTCATGAGCGCGGTCCCCAAGCACGTCAACCTGACCGAGATCACCATCCTCCCGACCGAGCAGATCATCTGACGCCGTGGTGGGAAGGGTTCGCCGGACCGGGGGCATCCCGCGGTGACCGGAAGACGGTCTCCGCGGCACAGGCCTCTCCCGCTGCGCGCTCGGAGGCGCTCGCCCCACCGTTGGGCGAGCACCTCCGGGTCGTCGGCGTCGCGCTGCCGCAGGCAGGCGTGCAGGCCCCGGTCTGCACCGTGTGGTCGGGGTGGAGCACAGCTCGATTTTGGTCCTGCCGCCTCACGGGCACGAACCCTCGCCGCCCTGTGGCCGAAGCTCCGTCCTTCTCCGTCAGGTGTCAGCATGGACGGATGACCGCGCTGCTCTGGGACGATGTGAAGGACCTGTTCGACCCCCACCTCATGGGTTCGCTGCCGGACCTGCGGGTTCCCGACGCCTCGGTGCGGGACTGGCAGAGCTTCCTGGAGCTGGTGGTCGAGCGCGGATGGCGGCACCGGTACACCGAGGGCGATGCCGTGGTGCTCCTGAGACCGGCGCACACCGCATTGTCGCGCCCCGGGTTCTCGGAGTTGCGGGTGTGGCCGAGTGGCGGTGTACTCGCGATCTTTCGCTTCTACGCTCCGGACGAGATCGACTTCGACGTGGACCTGCGTGAACTCCAGGGGCAGGAGCGGTTGGACGTCCTGTGCCACTTCCTCACGGCCATCGGACGCCGCCTGGGCAAACCCGTTCTCATGGAACCGGAAGGCTCCCGTGGCCACCCCGTTCTGGGGTACGACGTCCGTGCCGACCGGGTCGTCCGCCTGGCCGAACCGCCGTGACGCCACGACACCCCGGGCTCGGAGTGGGCTGTCTTGTACAGGATGTGCCACGCCCGCGTCGGCCCGGGGGTCCTGACCGCGCTGGCCGACGCCCGGCCGGAGTGATGGCTGAATCTACTCAGGGGCTCTGTCGCTCCTGTGAGAGATAGCAAGATGTGTAGTCCTCATAGCCCCTGGGAGGGGAGTAGCCCCCTGCTGCTGGGATACATGCCAAAAGGAGGCCAGGCCTGCACGCCTACCCACCGCCGCGAACACACGACCGAGAAATGAGGGATATGACCGAGACCGTCAGGCAGAGTGCCCGTGCCCTCCTGTTCGACAGTGAGCGGCGACTGATACTCATCAAGCGCACCAAACCGGGACAGGAACCCTACTGGGTCGCTGTGGGAGGCGGACTCGAGTCGGAAGACACCGACGTCGAGGCCGCACTGCGCCGGGAGGTCCTCGAGGAACTCGGCGGAGAAATCGACCAGGTCCGCCAGGTCCTCCTCATCACCGACGACCTGCACGCAGGTGTGGGCCTCCAGCACGTCTTCGTCGCACGGTTGACCTCCATGGACCTGGCCCGCCGTACCGGGGCCGAGTTCACCGCCCCCGGCCGCGGCGCCTACGAGGTGGTCAGCGTTCCCGCCACACGCTCCGCCCTCTCGGAGATCCGTCTCCTGCCACCCCCGCTTGCCGAGTTCACCCGAGCGAACGTCCACGGCCTCCTTGCGCTCTTGGACCAGGCCGACAAGGTGCCTGAGAGGGCTGAGGGCCCGTGACCGGGTTCGTCAGCCTCAACGGGCCGGACAACAGCGGCAAGTCGACGCAGGTGCGCATGCTGGCCGACAGCTGGGAAGGGTTCTGTGACCTGGTGTCTTGTGCCTGGTGTATTGGAGGCTCGGAACCAATGCTTCGTCTTCTGTTGACCCGTCCTGTTGCCGGTAGAAGTCGTCCTCGCACTCCGCCGACGGGACCAGCCCGATCTCGCCGTGCAGGCGGCGGTGGTTGAACCGGTCCACGCTCTCGGCCACTGCGCAACGCTCGGTTGCGCGGGGACTGTCGTGATCTCAGTGTGACCCTTTGGCGGGGGATGTGCTCGCCCCCGAAGCTGTCCTCCTTGCGCTGAAAGCTACTCGCGGATCAGCTGCCCCGTTGCCCGGTCCTGGGAGGAACCAGGTTGGTGGCTTCCGTCTCGGCCGCACGACGCTGCCACACCTCGGCTTCCTCCTCTTCCCCCCGCTCCTTCAGCAAGAGCTCGAGTTTGACCATGGCGCGGGCGTGGCCGGCCTCGGCGCCGCGGCGGTACCAGGTCTCGGCCTCCTCCTCGCCCCGATCCTCCAGCAGAAGCCCGAGGTTGACCATGGCGAAAGTGTCGCCGGCCTCGGCGCCGCGCCGCCACAAGGTCTCGGCCTCCTCGTCTTCACCCCGCCCTGAAAGCAGGAACCCGAGGCCCACCATGGCGTTGGTGTCACCGGCCTCGGCGCCGCGGCGGTACCAGGTCTCGGCTTCCTCCTCCTCGCCCCAGTCCTCCAGCAGAAGCCCGAGGTTGACCATGGCGCGGGTGTCGCCAGCCGCGGTGGCGCGCAAGTACCAGGTCTCGGCTTCCTCGTCTTCACCCCGCCCCTTGAACAGGAGCCCGAGGTTGACCATGGCGCGGGTTTCACCGGCCTCGGCGGCGCGCCGCCACAAGGTCTCGGCCTCTTCGTCCTCACCCCGCCCCCAAAGCAGGAACCCGAGGTTGACCATGGCAAAAGTGTTGTCGGCCTCAGCAGCGCGAGTCCAGGCAGTTTCGGCGATGGCCGTCAGCCCGACCCGGGAGGCGGCGAGACCGATGGAGAAGAGACCGGCCTCGTCGGTGGTGTGGGTCAGGGCGGTGTCCCACAGCGGGTCGGGGACGGGGGTGGCGGTGTCGAGGAGGTAGTCGAAGGGCCGCCACCGGGTGTTGTCGGTGGTGGTGGTGGGGATCAGCAGACCGCTGGCACCGAACCGCACCGCGCCGGCCCATTCCAGGGCCCGGGCGAAGGACTCCGGGCGCGAGGACGCGGGCAGAGGGTAGTGGGCGTGGGCCGCTTCGAGAAGGCGCGCGTCGGCGGACCCCACCCCGATGCGGGCCAGGTCCACCGACGCGGCCACCAGGCGGTGTCCGCGCGGGTGCCCGCCCTCGCTGCCCAGGCTGTCCCTGGCGTGCTGCCACAGGGCCACCAGCTCAGGAGCCGCGGCCAGGTACTCGGCCACCCCGTGCTCGGCCGCCCCGTCGGTGAGACCGCGCAATTGGCGCGCCACCGCATCGGCCAGCACCATATCTCCTCGCTCGGCGGCGATGCGGGTGCCGTTGGCCAACTCGTCCGGGGTCCACACCCGTTCCACGCGCACCGCTTCGACGCCGCGCACCAGGTCCTGTCCGGTCTGAATCCGCGCCAGTTCCTCGGCACCTCCTTGGCCGGTCGGGGTGGTGCTGCGGTAGGTGTCGTAGGGACCTTGGCGCAGGGTCGCCACCACCACGACCCGTTCCTGGGTCAGGGTGTGGATCAGGGCGGCGGTGAGGTTGCGGCCGGTGTTGAGATGGCGGTCCATGTCGTCCAACCACACCACCACCCCCGCGCAGCCGACGGCCTCGGCCCGGACCCGCTCGGGCAGGTGCGCCAGGTCGGCGCCCGCGTTCGGAACGAGCAGGCGGTGGTCAGGCAACTGGGTTGCCACCGCCTGCCAGGCCGCCCGGGTCTTGCCCGCAGCGGACCCGCCCACCACCAACACCAGACCCCCGTCACGGCCCGCCGCGGCCACCCGCGAGCGCAGATCCTTGTCGATGTCGCGGTCCGCGTACGCGGTCACAACGCCTGGGCCCTCCGGGCCGTTCACGGACCGGGAGCGGTGCACCCCCACCTGGTAGAGGTCGACCTCCGTCACCGGTGCCGACCACGCCGACACGGTGCTCGTCGCCTCTCGCTCGCCCTGGTAGATCGTGACCGGAGACAAGAAGGCCCCTCCCTGCACCGCGACCCCCGTCACGTCGCCCGCGACGCTGCTGTCGACCTGCGCACCAGGAGGCACGGGGGCGGGTGCCGGGGTAGATTCCTCACGGCGCAGCGCCCACACCCACACCGGGGCACCGGCAAGGAGAAACCCCGCCACCGCGGCAACCCACGAGGTGGCCTCCCACCCCTGGCGGCTGAACACGCCGCCGCCCCACCACAACCCCGCCCCGACCACCGTGCCCAACAGCACCGTGACGGTGACCGCGCAGGCGACTTTCCTCGACCGGCTCATAACCCGCAATCCTGTCGCAAATCCCTGCGCCGCAGGGACTCCGTGACTCCGTGTCCCTGTTCTGCCGGGTTCACGGTCTTGCCCGCAACGCTGGGGCGAACACGCTACCCGCTACAAGGGCTGGGCAGAGGCCTCGCACAGGGGCCGTCAGCGTGCGGGTCGGATGAAGGGGGTCGTCGTGCTCTACTGTCCACCGATGACCACGCCCCCGTGACCGTGTCAGACCGGTACTGCCGCTCCACCTGGAACGTTTCCTCGCACCGGGTTTTTGAAGTCCATCTCGCCCCGGTCCGTGGTGTTCCTGGGAGCCGACACCCAGGGGACAGCACCGCCGGCGAGTCGAGCACGCCATGGCTGTCTGAAGATCGCCTCCCACACCACCGCTGCCAGCCGACCACTTCCCGGCCTTCGCCGACATCGCCCGCACACTGATCTACTACCGCAAACTCACCACATGAGATGAGCCCTGAGTACGGCAGGCAGACATGCTCCACGGGGTCGGCCAACGCCCGGTGCCGTCCCGCGAGGACATCGTGGATGGTGCTCCCGAAATAACGCCGAACGGCGGAACCAACGGCGTTCCTATGGCTGCCCGGACCTTTCCACTTGTACGGCCCGAGCGGAAACGGAGCCCGCCCACGGCGACTCCGGAGAAACGCCGGGATCTTTCCAGGACACCACTGTGCACTCCGCATCCCCGGCGGAATGAGGACAGGAAGGTTCTCGCCCAGGGCAGAGCGCACCGTGGCCAAGCTTCCTCTCGTGTGTTTTCCCTTTGCGCAGAACGGACCGTTGCCCGTCGCTTCACCACTGACGGAAAACCAGGTCGGACGCCCGGGGAACGGCGGAGGAACGGATCGTCGTGGAACCCGACGCCGGAGATCGACCCTGGACGGCCGCGACCCCCGTTGGTACCCTCCACAGCACCTATTCAACAAGTTGCATAAGAGGAGAATCGTGCGCGCCTTCCGCGAGGCCGTCGAGGCGGACGACCACGACGCGATCCACGCCCTGCTCGCCGAGGACGTGGTGTTCACCAGCCCGGTCGCCTTCAAGCCCTACACCGGCCGAGCCGTGACCGCCGCGATCATCAGGGGCGTCAGCAGGGTCTTCACCGACTTCCGCTACGTTCGCGAGATCACCGGATCCGACCACCGCGACCACGCACTGGTCTTCGAGGCCAGGGTCGGCGAGCGGCGGATCCACGGCTGCGACTTCCTCCACACGGACGAGGACGGCAGGATCGACGACTTCGTCGTCATGGTCCGCCCGCTGTCCGCGGCCACCGCCCTCGCCGAGGCCATGGGCGCCGAGTTCGACCAGATCGCCCGAGAGGCGCGGGAAGAAGAGGAGCAGAAGGCCGGCGCGCAGGGCTGACACCACCACGCACACCGGCGCCGCTCGCCGGCGGAACCCTTCGAGGACAACCGAAACCCCCGGCCGCGGAATGTCCTGTGGACGCTTTCGCTTGTGTCGGCGTCTCCACGAGCGGTCGCCCGACGGTCGCGGGCGCGGAACGTGCCGAAGCCACCGCCGACCGGAAGGTGGAGGGCTGGCCGCATACGGTCAAACCCCCTTCCGGCGCCCGCGCCACGGCACGGGTTCTGCGATCGTGGGATCGTCCTTTCTCCCCCGCTCTTCGAGGAGCCCATGTGGAAATCCGCCTGACCGACGCCGTCCGCACCCTGCGCGAGGACCTGACCGAGGCGGTCGAGGAGGCCGAGGCCCAGAGCCCCGACATCGCCTTCAAGGTCGGCCCCATCCAGATGGACTTCGAGGTCCAGTTCCGCGTCGACGGCAAGGCCAAGGGCAAGCTCTCCGCGTGGATCGCCTCCGGCGAGGTCGAGGCCGGGGCGAGCCGGACCCGCACCCACCGGGTGTCCTTCACCCTGACCCCCCACCCCAGGAAGACCCCCGGCGGCGACGTGTCCATCAGCAGCACCCGCCGCGACCCCGGCGAGCACACCCCTCCCCCGGCCTTCAGCCGCTAAGACCCCAGATCCCCCCGTGTGCGGGGTCCGTAGAAGCGACCGGAGAACCTGTTGGACACCGCCCAACGCATCACCCGCATCACCACCCCCACCAGCACCGGGTCGGGCTACCTCATCGGCCCGCGCCTGGTCCTGACCAGCGCCCACACGGTCCCTGATCCCGGCGGCCAGGTGGAGGTGCACACCGCCACCGACCACCGGTCCCGCACCGGACGCGTCCTCTGGCGCGGCACCCCGCACAGCCACGACGACGCCGCCCTCGTGGAGGTCACCGACCCCGACTGGACCGATCGCCCGGTCACCACCAGGTGGGGAAGGCTGGTCACCACCACCCCCGGCACCCCCTGCCAGGTGTGGGGCTTCCCCGACCTGGTGCAGCGCACCGGCCGGGCCGCGGAGACCGCCCAGCTGACCGGCACGGTCGCCCCTGGCAGCCACTACGTCAACCACCGGCACGTGATGGACCTGAGCGCCCACCCGCCGCGCTGGCTCCCCCACGAGATCCGGGAGCAGGAACGATCCGGGCAGCGGCGCTCGCTGTGGGCGGGCCTGTCCGGGGCCGCGATGCGCTGCGCCGACGGCGAGCTGGTGGTGGGCGTGGTGGCCGCCGACCTCGAACACCGCGACCACGCCGCCCTGGAGGTCGTGCCCGCCTACGTGCTGCACCACGACCCCGCCTTCCGGGCGGTCCTGGCCCAGCACGGTGTCCCCCTGGTGCTGGAGCCGGTCGAGTTCGCCCACCTGGCCCACACCCCGCGCGCCCACCACCGCCCCTCCCCCGCCGCGCTGCTGGAGGCCCACCGGCAGGTGGTGGACTTCCACGGCCGCGAGGAGACCATGCGGACCCTGCTGGAGTGGTGCCAGGGCGAGGAACCGCTCACGGCGGCGGTGGTGCACGGGCCCGGCGGGCAGGGCAAGACCCGCCTGGCCCACGAACTCACCGCGCGCCTGGCCGAGCCCGACCCCCGGGGGAGGCGGTGGGCCACCGTGTGGCTCAGGCAGGACGCCACCGTCGAGGAACTGGGCCCGGTCAAGGAGGCCACGGCCCCGCTGCTGGTGGTGGTGGACTACGCCGAGACCCGCACCGCGCAGCTCGTCCGCCTGCTCCAGCTGTGCGACCGGCCCCCAGGGCACGCCCCCGTCCGACTGCTGTTGCTGGTGCGCACCCTGGGCGAGTGGTGGGACCAGGTCAACACCGCCACCGGCCACCTGCTGGCCGACCTCGCCCTGCAGCTCCCGCTACCGCCGCTGGCACCCCACACGGGTGACCGTGCCCGGGAGTACCGCACCGCCCTGGGCCACCTCGCCCACGCCCTGCCCACGGCCCGCACACCGCGCCCGGCCGGCTGGGCCCGGGTCGCGGCCCGCCTGACCGATCCGGACCTGTCGGGCCCCGAGTGGGAGACCGTGCTGAGCGTGCACATGCGCGCCCTGGCCGACCTGCTGGACGCCACCCAGGACCCTACGGCCGTCACCGCCGATACCGCGGTGGAGGGGCGGGTGCTGGCCCACGAGTACCGGTACTGGGACCACAGCGCCGCCGCCTACGGCCTGGGCGACGCCGACCTGGCGCAACCGCTGCGCGACGTGCTGGCCCTGGTCTTCACCCTCTCCCCCGCCGGCGTCGCGGAGGCGGACGAACTCCTGGAAAACGCGTCGGTGCTCCGGGGCCAGACCACCGCCCGCAGGCACCAGATCCGCCTGTGGGCCGGCGGCCTGTACCCCCCGGACGGGGAGCGGATGTGGGGGCACCTGCAACCGGACCGGCTGCTGGAGTACTTCCTCGGCCAGCGCCTGCAGCGCGACCCCGCCCTGTTCGACCCCCATCTGGACACCATCGCCACCGCGGACGCCGAACGCCTGGTGACCCTGTACGCCCGCGCGGCCGCGCACCCCGCCCTGTCCGCCGTGAAAGGGCACCTGAGCGCACTGTGCACCCGCCACATCCACACGCTGGGCCCGGCGGTCATCGACGTGGCCACCCAGGTGGAACACCCCGGCCCGCTCGTCCAGGCCCTGGAAGATGTCACAGACGATCCCCACACCTCTCACGCGGTTCTCGGACGGCTCAGCGACGCCCTGCCCCTGTCCAGCCATCGGCTGGCGGTCTGGGCCGAGCGATTGACGGCGTGCCTGGTCAGGGTGCGTCGGGGGCTGGCAGCGCAAGACCCCGACGCCTACTTGTCCAACCTCGCCGGATCCTTGAACAATCAAGCCCTCCGTCTGCGCGCTTTGGGACGGTTCGAGGAAGCGTTCGAGGCAGGTACCGAAGCTGTGGAGCACTACCGGACCCTGGCCGAACAACGCCCCGACACCCACCTCCCCGACCTCGCCCTCGCCCTGAACACCCGAGCCCTCACCCTGCGTGACTTAGAGCGGGTCGAGGAAGCGTTCGAGGCAGGTACCGAAGCTGTGGAGCACTACCGGACCCTGGCCGAACAACGCCCCGACACCTACCTCCCCGACCTCGCCCTCGCCCTGAACACCCGAGTCCTCACCCTGCGTGCCTTGGGGCGGGTCGAGGAAGCGTTCGAGGCAAGCGCCGAAGCTGTGGAGCACTACCGGACCCTGGCCGAACAACGCCCCGGCGCTTACCTGACGAGCCTCGCCATGGCCCTGACCAACCAGGCGATCTACCTGAATGCTCTGGAGCGGTTCGAGGAAGCGTTCGAGGCAAATACCGAAGCTGTGGAGCACTACCGGACCCTGGCCGAACAACGCCCCGACACCCACCTCCCCGACCTCGCCCTCGCCCTGGGCAATCAGGCCGGCCATCTGAGTGCTCTGGACCGGGACGAAGAAGCTGTGGATGCCATCACCCAAGCTGTCGATATCACCCGTTCCTTGTCGGAGCAGAACCCCGACGTCCACCTGCCCAAACTCGCAGACTTTTTGGACCACCATGTCAAAGTCCTCACGAAACTGGGACGTGATTCAGAAGCTCTGGACGCCATGCCCGAAGCCGTCAGTGTCCGTCGCTCCCTGGCAGACCCGGAGCGGGGCGAAGAAGCGCTGGAAGCCATCACCCGAACCGTCCGCCAGTACGAGGCATTGACTGAACAGCAGCCGGAGGCCTACCTTCCCGACCTGGCGGCGTCCCTGCACGACCAAGCCGGCCAGCTGGGAGATCTGGTCCGGTCCGAGGAATCCCTGGAAGCGATCACCAAAGCCGTTGGCATCCGCCGCATCCTGGCTGAGCAGCGCCCGGAGGCCTACCTTCCCGACCTGGCGGCATCCTTGCACGACCAAGCCGGTCGGCTGCAAATTCTGATGCGTGCCGAGGAAGGTCTCGAAGTAATCAGCGAGGCTGTCAGTATCCGTCTCGAACTCGCGGATCAGAACCCCGATGACCACCTTTCCGACTTGTCAGAATCCCTGGGCAGCATAGGCCGAATCCTAGTCGCCCTGGGGCGTTATACGGAATCTTTCGAATTTTTCGAGGAATCCACCCGCATCAAATTGGAGTTGGGCAACCCGAAAAAAGCTGATGATGTGTCTTGAGTCGGCGGACAGCACACCCCTCATCACACGACCGTCTCGTACCGGGCGCGATGGAGGCTCGGGTCTGGGCTGGAATCGCCCTACCGACACCGAGATCGACCGGCGGGTCACCGATCTCGGAGAACCAGGACGCCCCTGCTCCTGGAATCCCTACTGACAGGCCGTAGCCGTGCCCCCGCCCACGCCCACGACGTACCGAGCCCCATGGAGAAGCGCCCTGAGCCTGTACCAAAGCGCCTGGGAAATTACCTCCGGCCACTCGAAGACCTCAGGAATTCCGGAACCGGCCGGAGGTAGACAACCAGCCTTCCCGGGAATGGTCTCCGTCCCGTGACCCGCACCGGCCGCGACCGAGGTCGGCCCTTTGGCGGTCAGCCCACCGAACGCAGGTCTCCGCCCCAGCTCCCGTACTCGACACTGCCGGTCGGGAAGACGATCTCCAGGCTGACACGGCCGGTTTCGGAGTCGAACCTCTCGTGCACCGCGACGACGGGCTCCCCCGCATGGCGGACGAACGGCGACCCGCGCGTCCACGGTGCGACCTCCACACTGCCGTGCCCACCCATGCCGTAACCGGAGTGGGGCGCGGCGTCGTCCACGACCAGGCACCAGTCGGAGCCGGTCGTCAGGTGGACGGCGTCGCCGAGGTCGTCGACGAGCCAGACCTCGACCGGGTCGTCGGTCGCGCCCCGGTCGGCGCGCGCGTGCCACGCGGCCATGACCTGACGCACGCGGCGCCCGACCAGACGTGCGGGGTCCACCCCCGCTCCGTGCAGCGGGCACTCGCGTCGCGTCATCGGCATCACCCGACGACCGTACCCGGCATCGCGCCCGGAGGCCCCGGGGATGAGGGGGCGGCTCCTAGGCCCCCCGGACGGTGAGGACGCCGATCTCCGGCGCTCCGGGAAGGCCCGGTTCGCTGACCAGGCGTCCGTCCATGCCCGCCTCCTCGGCGAGGCGGGCGACGCTGAGGTTCTCCCACATGTAGGTGTCGCTGGTGCTGCGCACCACCTCGCCGTCACGGAGGACCTTCCAGGTCGTCTCCCATCGCAAGAGGTCGCCCTCGACGGGTTCGGCCCGGGTCCACCACTCGTAGGTCTGCTCGCCGATGCGTTCGCGCAGCATGCGGAAGGGGGGAATGGTCCTGGCGGTGCCCGTTCCCATGAGTTCCACGACGATCGGGGCGCCGGGCGGGACGTGTTCGCCCAGCTTGCGCCAGAGCGCGACCCGCTCTTCTTTGGTCAGGTGCCCCAGCACGCCGAAGACGACCACCGCGCCGACGCGGTCGGGCAGCCGCAGGTGTTGGGCGGGCTCGGCGCTGATGGTCACGCGGCGGCGGAGGTCCTCCTTGCCGACGACGCGGCTGGTGAGCATCGCCCGCATGGGCGTGGACGGCTCCGCGGCGAGGATCGGGGAGTGCGGCAGGGCCGCGGCGATCACTTCCGTGATGCGGCCCGTGCCCGCCCCGATCTCGACGACGGGGCCGTGGGCGGGGTCGACGCCGGCCAGCGCCGTGCGCAGCGGTCCGGCGCTGGTGAGCACGTGGCGTGCGGCGACCATCTCGTAGAACTCGGCGGAGGCCGTGTAGTAGTCCGCGACCATGGTGATCTTCCTTGTCGTGAGGGTCTCAGGGTGTGCTGGGCCAGGTGGGGGCGGTCTCGGCGGGCTCGTGGCCCAGGGCCCGGGCGATGGTCGCCGCGACCGCGCGGCGCTGTTGCGCGAGGAAGAAGTGCCCGCCCGGGAACACCTCGGTCGTGACGTCGCCGGTCGTCGTGGTCTTCCAGGTCGCGGCGGCCTCCTCGGAGCACTCCGGGTCCTGTGCGCCGACGAACACGTGCACGGGCATCTCGAGCGGTTCCGCCCGCGTCGGCCGGTAGGTCTCGATCAGCCGGTAGTCGTTGCGCACGTAGCCCAGGACCGCGGTCCGCAGCTCCTCGTCGGCCAGGACCTCCGGCGGGGTGCCGCCCAGCCGGGTGAGGTCGGCCGCCAGGTGCTCGTCGTCGCGCAGGTGGACGTCGCCGGGCTCGACGTGGTGGGGTGCGGGCCGCCCCGAGGCGAAGAGCCGGACCGGCGGCGGCAGCGACCTGCGGCGCGCCTCCACGGCCGCCTCGTAGGCGACGGCGCTGCCCATGCTGTGCCCCAGGAGTGCGTAGGGGCGGTCCAGGAGGGGGCCGAGCGCGTCCACGACCGCGTCGACGACCTCGGGCATCGTGTCGACCATGGGGTCGCCGAAGCGGTCCTCGCGGCCGGGGTACTGCACGGTCAGCGCCTCGATGCCGGGGGGCAGCAGGTACTGCCACGGTCGCAGCGAGGACGCCGACCCTCCGGCGTGGGGCAGGCAGATGAGGCGCACGTCCGCCCGGGGGCGGTGCCGGGGCCGGCGCAGCCACGGGCTGAGGGGCGCTTGCCGCGGGTCCATGGGAATTCTTCTCCTCGCGTTCTTTCCTGTGAAAAAAGAATGGCTTTTAATGGCATCGCCATTGGCGACCCCGGTGACTTTGATCTCGAATTGCGGGCGGTCTTCATATTGGCACTCGAACCCGCGGACTGTAAAGTTATGAATGGAAACCGGTTGAACCCTCCATTTCTCCGAGTTTTCCCGTGGTATCCGCAATCCGAGCAGAAGGGCTGGTGTCCCCGTGTCCGACGCCGACCGAGTGAACCCTCCGGCTTTCCCCATGCCGCGCGAGTGCCCGTTCTCGGCCCCGCGCGCCTACGCCGACCTGCGCCGGCGGGGGCCCGTGGCCCGGGTGGCCCTGCCGACCGGCCGCACGGCCTGGGTGGTCACCGGCTACGAGGAGGTCCGCGCGGTGCTCGCCGACACCCGCGTGAGCGCGGACATCCGCCGGCCGGGGTTTCCGGCGCTGGTGGAAGGAGAACAGGAGGCCGGCACGAAGACGACGCCGTTCATCCGCATGGACCCGCCCGAGCACTCCAGGTTCCGGAGGATGCTGCTCGCCGAGATGACGGTGCGCAAGGCCCGCCGGATGCGCCGCGACATCCAGCGGATCGTCGACGACCGGATCGACGAATTGCTGAACTACGGCCCGCCCGCCGACCTGGTGACCCATTTCGCCCACGTGGTCTCCAGCACCGTCATGTGCGAGCTGGTCGGCCTGCGCCGAGGCGACAAGCTGTTCCGCCGCGTCACGGAGACCCTGGGCTCGCAGGTCTTCGGCGGTGGCGGCAGCACCGCCGAGGGGGCCAGCGAGGGCATCGGCGCCCTGGGCGCGGTGGTGGAGGACGCCGTGCGCGCGAAGGAGGAGGACCCCGGCGAGGACCTGCTGAGCCGGCTGGTCCACGAGCGGTTGCGGTCGGGCGAGCTGACCCGGCAGGAACTGGTGACCACGATCAGCATCCTGATCGTCGCGGGGTGGGAGACCACCACCAACCAGATCGCCCTGAGCGTGCTCGCCCTGCTGCAGCGGCCGGACCTGCTCGAACGGCTGCGGCGCGACCCCGCGGTACTCCCGCAGGCGGTCGAGGAGCTCCTGCGGACCCTGTCCGTGGGCGACTCCATCGCCCTGCGCACCGCCACCGAGGACATCGAGGTCGGCGGGACCGTGATCCCCGCCGGCGACGGGATCATCCCGCTGCTGGCGGCCGCCGACCACGACCCCGCCGTGTTCCCCGACCCGGAGCGGATCGACTTCGACCGCACCGGCAGGACCCACGTGGCGTTCAGCTACGGGATCCACCAGTGCGTCGGCCAGAACGTCGCCCGCCTCGAACTCGGCGTCGCCATCGGCACCCTGGTCGACCGGATGCCGGGCCTGCGGGCGGCGGAGCCGTTCGAGTCGGTCCGCTTCCGTCACGACGGCATCGCCTTCGGGCCCGAGCGGGTACTCGTCACGTGGTGACCGCCCCGTCCCCCGGCGCCGTGAGCGTGCCCAGGTAGGGCACGCCCGCGGCGTGGGGCGCGGGCGGCGGCGCGAGGCGCAGGCCGCTCTCCCGGGCGAGCTGTTCGAGCTCCAGCGTGTACCAGCGGTACTGCTCGCGGACCGTGCGGACGGGCTCGCCCCCGCGGAGGACGCGCCACTCGGTGTCGAGCCGCATCCGGTCCGGCCCGTCCGGTCGGCCGGACATCCACCACTCGTACCGCTGTTCGCCGAGTTCGGCGTGGCGCAGCAGGGTGGGGGCCATCCTCATGGGCTCGCGCATCCCCGTCAGCTCGACGACGATCGGGGCGCCGGGCGCCAGGCGCTCCGCCAGTCCCCGCAGGAGGTCCCTGCGCAGGTCCGGGTCGAGGTGGCCCAGCACCCCGCAGACGACGACCCCGCACAGCCGGTCGGGCAGCACCCCCGGCTCCAGCAGGCGCTCCGCGGCGTGCGGGAGGACGGTCACCCGCTTCGCGAGCCCGGGGTCGTCGCCGACCCTGCCCGTGAGCAGGGCGCGCATCCCCGCCGCGGGTTCGGTGGCGATCACCCGGCAGTCGGGGTAGGCCGCCGCGACCTGCCGGGTGACCAGTCCGCTGCCCGCCCCGACGTCCACCAGCGGGCCGTTCCGGGGGTCGATCCCGCTCAGGCACGCCACGACCGCGGGGCCCGTGCGCGCGGTGTGCTCGCGGGCGCCGAGGTCGAAGAACTCCGCCGCCTCGTTGTAGTCCGACAGGTCCGCCGCGTGCGGGCGGGCCGGCTCACCGGGAGGGGCCGGGGCCGGCCGCGCGGTCGCCCCCGGTTCGGACGCGGCGGGCTCCGCCCGGGGGTCGGCGCCCGGTGCCGCGAGCACATCCGGCGCCAGGGGCTCGGGGGCGGGGGGACGGATCAGCTCCGGCGGCCCCAGGCGTTCCATCAGCTCCCGCCAGAGGGCGAAGACCGCCAGGTCCTGCTGGGCCGACCGGAGCGGGTCCCCGCCCTCGGCGACGGCCGCGGCGAACCCGTCGAGGGCCTCGCCGATCGCCGCGGGCCACAGCTCGGAGAAGATCTCGGAGATCCGGGGCGGCGGTCCCGCCTGGCCCAGGACCGCCGACGCGGGCAGCCGCAGCGACTCGGCCCCGGTTCCGGGCGTGAACACCAGCCGGTGCCCGGGGTCGCGGGGGGAGTGGATCCGCGGGTGCCACAGCACTGGCCCGTGGGTGTCGGCCAGGGTCAGGACCCCCCCTTCGGTCCCCACCGCCACGCGGTGCCAGAAGAGGGAGTGGTTGTCCCGGTCCCCGGGGTGGATCTGGTTGTGCACCCGCAGTGTCAGCGGGGCCCCGGCGATGGCCCCGTGCAGCAGGCTCAGCGGCGCCTCCCCCTTCGCCGCCGCCACGACGTCCTCGGACGGTGGAACGGGATCGCCCAGCCTCCAGGGGCGGGTGCCGCCCAGGGCGCGCGCCAGGATGTCGATCAGGGGGGCCAGGACGTGGACCGGGGCCGCCGCGTCGACGAACAGGACACGCTGCAGCCGGCGCAGTCGGCGCGCCGCCTCGATGAACTCGCGCACCGGGGCCACGTGGGGGTAGTGGGTGTTGACCTGGAACTGCCGGCCGGCCTTCCTCGCCGCGCGGAGGGACTCCGACAGCTCGTCGGGGTGCAGCGGGTGTTCCTGGAGCACGTGCACGCCCTTGGCGAGCAGGGTGCGCGCGAGTTCGGAACCCTGGCCGCCCATGACCGCCGCGGGCACCGCCACGACGGCCGCGTCGATGTCGGCGGGGAGCTCGTCCGGGGAGGTGTGGCAGGGCACGCCGTGCCGTTCGGCCAGTTCCCGGGAGTGGCTGCTGCCGGTGGAGAGGAGCCCCGCGAGGGTGAACCCGGGGTGGCGCCGGACGGCGTCGATGTAGAGGCGGCCGAAGTTGGTGCCGCAGACGACGGTCCGCAGCGGTGCCGGCGCGTTCACAGCTCACCGTCCTCGACGGCCTCGGCCGCGTCGCCGGGGACCGGCGGTGCGGCGGCGTGGTGGTGGACCGCGAACTCCGCGTCCCCGTTGGCCCTCAGCGCCTCCACCGTGGCCCGCGGGTCCATCGCCTGGGCCGCGTAGTGCAGCCCCTTGCCGATGCGGCCGGCCAGGACGTCCAGGGCCGCGAGCGCCGCGACGGCGCCGGTGAGCCGGTAGCTGCTGTCGCAGTGGACCACGCAGGTGCGCGCCCAGTCCCGGCCCGAGAGGCTGAACACCAGCCGGTAGTAGGGCACGCCGCCCGCGGCGTCGACCTCGGCGGCGCGGCGGATGCGCCCGGTCACCGCGTCGCGCTGCTCGGCGGTGTCCATCGGCAGGGTCGGCAGCGCGGTGAGCAGCTCGCGCACCTGTGTTCCGGGGAGGACGTTGTACCAGTCGGCCTCGGCCAGGTCCATGCGCGCGGCCAGGCGCTCCACCTCGGTGGTCAGGAGCGGTTGCAGGGCGACCGGGTGGGGGAAGTAGGGGGCCTGGGCGCTGTCGGCCACCCGCAGGACCCCCGGGGCGCGGCGGCCGTGCCGCCAGGCCGCGAGGGGGTGGCCGAAGCGCTCGCCGCCCGCTCCCCCGGTGTCCAGGGAGAGCACGATGTCGGCCGCCACGCTCTCGGTCGCGTGCTCCAGCCCGCCCGCGTAGCCGGTCATCCTGAGCGCCGGCCCGTTCGCGGGGCCGGCCCCGGCGAGCCAGAGGGGGACCAGGCCCGCCAGGCCGGGGACGGTCCCGGCCGACAGGACGACGCAGCGGTCCGGCCCGACCGCGCCCGACTCCGTCAGGGACTCGTGGACGGGGTCGTCGCCCATGACGTCGACGACGTCGGCGCCGGCGGCCAGTCCGGCCAGCGCGACGGTGTCCTTGAGGAGGTAGCTGGGACCGGCGCAGTTGACCAGCAGGGTGCAGCCGTCGCTGAACCGGGCGAGCGAGGCGGGGTCGGAGGCGTCGACCCCGACGGTCTCGCTGCCCTCGGGCCAGGGGCCCGGTGGGACGGCGGAGGGCCGCCGGGCCCCCAGGCGCAGCGGGCCCGCTCCGGCCGCGGCCAGGGCCGCGGCGGTGTGGCGCCCGACCGCGCCGGAGGCGCCGATGATGCCGATCAAGACGTCTTCCCTTCGATGATCTCGTGCAGGTGGTCGTCGACCGTGGGGACGTTCTCACCCGTCATGCAGGTGAAGTGCTCTCCCGGGATGTCGCGGGTGCGCAGTTCGCCGAGGCAGATCCTCGCCCAGTGGTCGGCGATGGTGTCGGCGCTGCCGGGGAAGGGGTAGGCGCCGTTGTGCCGCAGGAAGGTGATGTCGCCCGCGTAGGGTTCGGCCCGGTGCCGGCTCAGCGCGAAGGTGCTCTGCTGGTAGGTGCGCAGGGCCCGCAGCAGGCCCTCGGGCTGGTAGGTGTCGGCGAGCTCGGGCGGCAGCGCCTCGCACATGCGGGTCACCCGGGCCATGCGCGGCACCGCCTCCAGGGCCTCGAAGGCGGCCGCGACGTCGGCGAACTCCCCGTCCAGGTCGGCGATCGCGCCGTCCAGGACGGCCTCGGGAGAGCGGTCGAGCACGGCGGAGACCGCCTCGCCCACGCGCTCGGAGTCGGCGGGGAACCCGATGTGGGCCGGGTCCATGCCCATCATGAGCGAGAAGGAGTACTCCGAGAGCAGCTCGTCGTCGATGCGGAAGGTCGGGCTGTGGCTGCTGATGACCGTGAGGCTGCGGACGGTGGCGCCGGCTTCGGCGATCCCCCGGGCCACCTCGGTGGCGATGACCCCGCCCACGCAGTAGCCGACGACGTCGACCCGCGTGTGCCCGGCGTCGAGCAGGGCGCGCACGTATTCGGCCGCCGTGCGGTCGATGAGCCCGTTCGGGTCGGCGTTGCGGAAGTTCTCGGGCGCGGGCAGCTCCAGGCCCACCAGCCCGTGTCCTCCGTCGGAACGGGCGCGGAGCCGGGTGACCAGGGGCCGGTACGGCAGCAGGGTCCCCGTTCCGGCGTGCACGAGCACGGTCACCGGGGCGCCGGGCTCGGGCCGGATCAGCTCCACCAGCGGCGAGTTCTCGGCGCCGGCCTCCGCCTCGGGGGCGGAGAGCTCCCGCAGGTAGGCGGCGAGGCCGGCGATGGTCGGCCGGCGCAGCAGGTGGCGCAGGACGACCTCCCACTCGAGGTCCCATTCGTGGCCGGCCAGCCCGTCGCGCAGCCGTCCGACGATCCGGGCCACCAGCAGCGAGTCGCCGCCCAGCGCGAAGAGGTCGTCGTCGCGTCCGATGCGCTCCGTCTCGAGCAGCTCGGCCCACAGGGCCGCCAGTGCGCGCTCGAGGTCGTCGCGGGGGTCCTGGTCGCCGGCCTCCTCGGCGGGGCCGGCGCCCAGTTCGAGCGACCGCTTCTCCAGCGCGCCGCGGTCCAGCTTGCCGTTCTCCGTCCTCGGCAGGGCGTCGACGACCTCCCACTGGGAGGGCACCGAGTACTCGGGGAGCAGTTCGTGGCCGCGGCGCGTCAGCGACGCCACCTCGACCGGCTCCTGCAGGGGCTTGGCCCGGAGCAGGTAGAGGTGCTGGCCGAAGGCCCGGGCCGTTCCGGTGTCCTCGGGGAACGCGGCGGCGACCTGGTGGCCGCGGCCGCGGAACAGCTCCTGCCACTGCTCGTGGCGCAGGAACGTCTGCTCCTGCTCCCGGCGGACGTCGGTGAACGGTCCCGCGTGCTCGGCCGTGAACTCCGCGGAGATCCGGAGCGCGTGGTCGTCGTCGTCGGTGTTGGCCAGCAGGAGCATCCACCCGCCCGGCGCCACCAGGGTGGAGAGGCGCTCCAGGGCCTCTTCCACGTCGGGGAGGTTGTCCAGGACGCCGACGCAGACCAGCAGGTCCACGGAGTTGCGGGCCAGCCCCTGCCCGGCGGGGTCCTGCGCGGGGTCGAAGGCCGCGCAGCGCACGCGCGGGTCGTCGGCGAAGTCCTGCTCGAACACGGACCGGTTCTGCGCCGACGCGTCGGTCCCCAGGTAGTCGACCCGGTGGTCGGCCAGGGCGGGCAGCAGGTCGCCGGCCACGCCGCCGCCGCGCAGCCCGACCTCCATGATCCGCAGCGGTTCTGCGGTGTCGCGGGTGCGTGCGATCTCGGCGGCCGCGGCCGCCAGGACCGAGCGCAGCGCGGAGGATCCGGCGTTCGCGGCGTAGGCGGCGGTCAGCGCCCGCGGGTCGGCGCCGGAGAACGGACGGGCCGCCTCCTCCCGCCCGGCGACCAGGTCGGCCAGGTGCTCGGCTCCGGCACGCACCGTGGCGAACAGTTCGGGGCTCCACCGCGCCTGCTTCTCGAGGCGGGCGGCCTCGTCCCAGGCGCGGGCGGTGGCCTGCGGGCCGGGGGCGCGCAGGCCGGCGAGCTTCCCGCCGGGGGTGCGCTCCAGGAGGCCGTCCGTGACGAGCCCCTGGATCCAGCGCCGCACCAGGCGGTGGTGTGCGGGGGCCGCTCCGAGCGCGTCGCACACCTGTTCCGGTGAGAGCTCACCGCCCCCGGCGAAGGCCGGGGCGAGCGTGTCGGCGATGGAGGCCGCGGCCGCCTCGCCGAGCGCGGCGCGGAACGCGGCGAGTCCGTCGAGGTCCACCCGCTGCCCGGCCTGCCGGGCGGCGTCGCGGACGGCGGGGAGCAGCGTCTCCGGGAGCGGGAGGGGGGTGTCGCGGTGGGCGGGTTCGACGAAGGCCGTCAGGCTCTGGCCCGCGCCCGTGGGCCCGGATCCGCGCCCACCGGTGAGCACGACCGCCGCCGCGCCCACCTCCGGCAGCGACTCCACCGCCGCCTGGACCTCGCCGAGCTCGATCCGGTAGCCGCGGATCTTGACCTGCTGGTCCTCGCGCCCGAGGAACTCGATCACCCCGTCGGGCCAGTAGCGGCCCATGTCGCCGGTGCGGTAGAGGCGCTCACCGGTCTCCGGGTGCCGGATGAACCGGGCCGCCGTCCGCTCCTCGTCGCCGAAGTAGCCCTGGGCCAGCCCGATGCCCCCGATGTACAGCTCGCCCACGACCAGGTCGGGACAGGGCCGCAGCGCCGTGTCGAGGACGTGGAACGTCTGGTTGTCCATCGGCCTGCCGTAGGGGATGCTGCGCCAGGCGGGGTCGACCCGGTCGATCGGGTGGTGGATGGACCAGATCGACGCCTCGGTGGCACCGCCCAGGCTGTGCACCGCCATGTTCGGGGCCCAGGTCCGCACGGCCTCGGGCAGCGCGGTGGGGATCCAGTCGCCCGACAGCAGCGCGACGCGCAGGGAGGGCAGGGGCGGGTCGTCGGCGCGCAGGTAGTCGTGCACCATCTGCAGCTGTCCGGGGACCGAGTTCCAGAAGGTGACCTGCGCGGACCGGACGGTCTCGATCCACTCGGAGGGGTCTCCGCGGCGCGCGGGGTCGGGCAGCACCACGGCGGCCCCCACCGCCAGCGGGCCGAAGACGTCGTAGACGGAGAGGTCGAAACCGAGCTGGGCCAGTGCGAGGACGCGGTCGTCGGCGGTCACCCCGAACCTGCGGTTGACGTCGGTGACCGTGTTCAGCGCCGCGGCGTGGCTGATCATGACGCCCTTGGGGGCGCCGGTCGACCCCGAGGTGTAGATGACGTAGGCCAGGTCGTCGGGGCCGGTGTCGGACCGCGGCGGCGGGCCGGAGGCGAGGGGGAGGCTGTCGACGGCGACGGTGGTGCACCCCGGGGGCCACTCCCCCTCCTCCACCAGCCAGGACTGGGTCAGCACGACCGAGGCCCCGGCGTCGGTGAGGATCGCCGTGCGCCGGCGCGCCGGCTGCGTGGTGTCCAGGGGGAGGTAGGCGGCGCCCGCCATCAGGGCGCCCAGGACGCCGGCGACCTGCTCCCACCCCTTCTCCATCGTGACGGCGACCAGGTCGCCCGCGCCGACGCCGGCGGCGCCCAGCGCCCGTGCGACCGCCGTCGCGCGCCCGACCAGCTCGCCGTAGGTCAGCGAGCGGTCCCGGTCGATCACGGCGACGCGCCCGGGGTCGCGCTCGGCTGCGGCCAGCACCCCCTCGTGCAGCAGGGCGCGCGGCACCGGGGCGGCGGTGTCGTTGACCCGCTCGCGGACGGCGCGGGTGCCCTCCGGCAGTTCGATGCGGGCCGCCTCGTTCCAGGCGTCCGGGTCCTCGGCGAGACGGGTCATGAGGTCGGTGAAGGCGGCGAAGAGGTCGGCGGCGGTGTCACCGCCCAGGACCCCTTCGCGCACGTCCCAGCTCAGGGCCAGTTCGTCGGCGCGCTCCATCACCTGGCAGTCCAGCCAGACCTGCGGGGTCTGGGTCTGGGCGTGGCGGATGGCCGCGGCGGGCCGGCGGGCCGCCGCCGAGCCGAGCGTGCTGGTGAACACGACCGGCATGAGCACGGTGTCGCTGTCGCTGCGCCGGGTGAGGTCGGCCAGGACCTGGCTCCCGGTGTACAGGGAGTGCGCCAGGTCCTCCAGCAGGGTGTCGCGCAGGGTGGCCGCGCGTTCGGCGAACGTCTGCGCGGGCCGCAGGTCGACGGCGAGGAGTTCGACCGCGGTGAAGTCCCCCACGAGGCGGTCGACGTCGGCGTGCAGGGGCAGGCGGGTGAAGGTGGGGACGTTGAGCGTGAACTGCGGGCTGCGGCTCCAGCGGCCCAGCACCTCGGCGTAGGCGGCCATCGCGGCGGCCGAGGCGGTGACCCCGGCGCGGGCGGCGTTGGCCTCGAAGGACGCGCGCTGCCCGGCGCCCAGGATCTCCTCGAAGCGCCGGAAGGCGCCGACCCGGCCGCCGTCGGCGGGCAGCGGCAGGTCGGGGGCGGGGGGCAGGGTGGGCAGCCGCCGGGTCCAGTAGTCGCGGGCGCGGTCGTACTCGCCGGTGAGCGTCTGGTTGCGGCGCGCCAGGACGTAGTCGCGGAAACCGATCTCCGGGGTCCCGGTCTCCCGGCCGTGGTAGGTGTCCTCCAGTTCGGACAGGACCAGCAGCAGGCTGGCGTAGTCGACGATGAGCTGGTCGATCGACAGGTGCAGGACGAGTTCGTCGGCGCAGCGCGTCATCCGCAGCTCGAACAGCGGCGGCACGTCGGTGGGCGGAACCCTGGAGGCGAGTTCCCGGCGCACCAGGTCCACGCGCTCCTCGACCTCGGCGGGGGTGGCGCCGCGCAGGTCGGCGGTCGGCACCGGCTTCTCCGGGATCTCGGGCAGGACCTCCTGGAAGCCGTCGGGGTGGACCACCGCGCGCAGCATGCCGTGGCGGCGCACCACGGACCACCAGCTCTCCTGGAGCCGCTCCGGGTCGGTGTCGGCCGGGAAGGAGAGTTCGACGTAGACGTGGCAGGCCACCCCGCCGTACCCGTAGGCGCTGCCGCGGCCGACCAGGTAGGCCGCCTGGATGTCGGTCAGCGGGAAGGGGGTTCCGGCCGACTCGGGGTCGGGGGTGATCCGGGTGGCGAGGCGGCGGGCGGTCAGGTGGGCGAGGACCTCGGCGCGGTTCTCGCGCAGCAGCGCCTTGCGCTCCTCGGTCAGCACGCCCTTGGGGGCGCGGAACCGCAGGGCGCCGTCGTCCTCCCAGAGCCGGATGCCGTCCTTCTCCATCTCGGAGACGAGCTGATGGGCGTTCATAGGATTCCGCTTTCTTCTTCGTCGCGGGAGGCGAGCGCGTGGTCGACCTGTCGTGCCAGGTCGGCGAGGGTGGATGCGGTGAGGAAGGAACGGACCGAGATCTCGACGCCGAACGCCTCGCCCGTGGCTGTGACCAGGCGCAGGGCGCTCAGGCTGTCGCCGCCGGCGGCGAAGAAGTCGGCGTGGCGGTGCTCGGCCCCGGCGCCCAGGAGCTCGGTCCACAGGGCGGCGACGCGGATCTCGGTCTCGCCCGTGGGCGGTCCCGACGCGGCGCGCTCCCGGACGGCGGCCTCCTCGGCCAGCGCGCCGCGGTCCACGGCGCCCGCGGCGGTCAGGGGCAGGCGGGGCAGGCGGGTGATCCGGGCCGGGACCGCGAAGGGGGGCAGCAGGCCGGACAGGTGGCGGGAGAGGCCGTCGGGCTCCTCCCCGTCGGCGGTCACCGTGTAGGCGTGGAGGCGGCGTTCGCGCCCCTCTCCCACGGTGACCACCGCCGCGTGGACGACGCCCGGGTGCGACTCGACGGCGCCCTCGACCGCGCCGATGTCGACGCGGCGGCCGTTGAGCCAGACCTGCGGGTCGGGGCCGAGGAACTCGACGGCGCCGCCGGGCAGGTACCGGGCGCGGGTCCCGGTCGGGCGGAGCCGCCCGGCCGGGTCGGGCGCCCCGGTCGTGGCCGGGTCGGGCACGGGGTCTGGGCCTGCGATCCAGAGGTCGCCGATCACCTGGTCGGGGCATTCGCGGCCCGCGGAGTCCACCACGCGCAACCGGTGGCCCGCCAGGGGCCGTCCGGCGGGCGCCGAGCGGTCCGCGTCGGCGTCGATCTCGACGGCGCTCGCCCAGCCGGCGCTGCCGCGGCCGCCGTGCAGCGCGACGAGCCGGCCGCCGCCGGTGGCCCGGCGCAGGCGCCCGGCCAGTCCGGTGCCCACCCGGTCGCCCGAGACGAGCGCCAGGCGCAGGTCGCGCAGCGGCGCCCCCTCGCCGGCCGGGGCCGCCGCGATCAGCTCGTCGAGCAGCATCGGCGGGCCGTTCCACACCGTCGCGCCGTGCTCGGCGGCCAGCGCGGCCGCGGCGCGGGGGTCGGTCGCGACGTCGGTCTCGGGGCACACCAGTGCGCCGCCGGCGCCGAGCGGCCCGAACACGCTGAACGCGCCCACGGCCGCCGCCGGGGGGTCGCCCGCGAGCACCCGGTCCCGCGCGTCGATGCCGAACCTCTGGCGCACCGCGGCGATCGTCGCCACCGCCGAGCGGTGGTCGACGGACCCGACCGCGGCGTCCTCCCCGTCCAGGCCCGCCCGGACGGTGACGTAGGCCCTCGCCCCGGGGTCGGCGGCGATGGCGGTCCGCAGGGGTTCGGCGGCGGCGAGGTCGGCGAGTTCGGCCTGGTCGGGTCCGTCCGCGCGGCCGGGGCCGACGATCGAGACGCGGGCCCCGGCCGCCCGCCGGTCGTGTTCGCGTCGCGAGCGGGGCGCCCCCGGGTCGCCCAGCAGGTAGGCCGCGCCGATGGAGAGCACCCCCAGGATCGCGACGACCCGGTCGGCTCCGGGGGGCAGGGTGATCGCGACGACGTCGCCGGGGCCCGTGCCCCGCTCGGCCAGGCCGCCCGCGACCCGGGCGGCCCGCGCGGCGAGTCCACCGTAGGTGAGGGGTTCGCGTCCGGGGGCCCCGAGTACGGCGGGGCGGTCCGGCTCCTCCTCGGCCCGGCGCAGGACCTCGCCGTGGAGGGTGCCCTCCGCGGCGGCGGGGAGGGTTCCCTGGGCGGGACGGCGCGTGTCCGCCTGGGCGCGCGGGAGCACCGGCGGGGCGGCCGTGTCCCAGTCGTTCTCGGCCAGCCAGGCCAGCATCGTGTTGTAGGCGTCGAACATGGAGTCGAGCACGCCGGGGCGGAACAGTTCCTCGATGGCGTCCCAGGTGACCATGACGCCGCCCTGGGACTCGGTGACCTGGTTGTCCAGGAGCACCTGCGGGGTCTGGGAGATGCCCCACACCTTTTCGGGGAAACCGTCGGAGAGGTCCTTGACGGTGCGGTCGCCCACCCCGACGGAGCTGCTGAAGACCACGGGCATGGCCGCGTCGACCGCCCCGGTGCGCTTGGCGAGCTCCTGCAGCAGCCAGGTCACGGAGGCCTCGCGGTGGTCGAGGTCCTCGCTCATGACGCGCTGCAGGCGGTGCGCGGCGGCCGTCCACGGCTCCCCGGGGCGCGGCTCGTAGCCGAGCAGGGACACCGAGGTGAAGTCGCCCATGATCAGGTCGATGTGGGGGTGGACCGGCTGCCGGTTGAACAGGGTGAGGTTGACCGCCACCTCCGGGTGGTCGCTCCAGGCCGAAAGGACCTCCGCGTAGCAGGTCAGCAGGACGACCGACGGTGTCAGGCCGTGGGCGCGGGCCTTGTCGGCGATCGCCTCCCAGGTCTGCGCGCGGAGGGGGCGCCGGCGCCGGGTGAAACGGGGGTGCTCCACGGTGGAGGGGTCGGCGAGCAGCGGGAGCGCAGGTGCGGGCGGCAGTGTCCGGAGCCGGCGCGTCCAGTGCCGGCGCGCGTGCTCGACCGCGTCGGGGTCGGGTTCGGACTGCAGGACGTAGTCGCGGAAGGAGACGTCGATCGGCTCCAGCTCCGCCCCGGGGTCGCTGTAGAGCCGGTCGAGCTCTCCGTACAGGGCGATGATCGAGGCGGCGTCCAGGACGATGTAGTCGAGCCCGATCGCCAGGCGGGTGCGCGTGGCGCCGCCGTCGGGGTAGCGCACGGCCCGCAGCTCGAACAGGGGCCACCGGGTCAGATCGATGCTCAGGTGGGAGGCCTCCTCGCGCAGCGCGGCCAGGGCCTGCGCGGCCTCCTCCTCGGTGGCCGCCTCCGTGACGGCCACCGTGACCGGCGGCGTCTGCGGCAGGATGCGCTGCCGTCCGTCCTCGTCGAAGACGGCGCGCAGCATCTCGTGCCGGTCCACCAGGGCCGTCCAGGCGCGTGTGAACCGGTCGAGGTCGACGTCGGCGCCGTCGAACTCGCTGTAGTGGTAGGTGCCCACGCCGCCGAGGGAGAGCCTGCTGTCGCGTCCGATCCAGAACGCCCGCTGGACGTCGGTCATCGGGAAGGGCAGGTGGCGGTCGGCGGTGTCGCCCTCGCCCAGGACGGTGCCGGTCGGCGGTTCCTGCCGGGTGAGGGTGGCGGCGAAGTCGGCCAGCGCGGGAGAGGAGAACAGGACCGCGACCCGTGCGCCGCCCGCGCCGCGCTCGCGCAGGGCGCCGATCATCCGGGTGGCCAGGAGCGAGTCGCCGCCCAGGGCGAAGAACCCGTCGTCGCGCCGGATGCCCTTGACGTCCAGGAGCTCGCCCCAGACCTCGGCCACCACGGTCTCGGCCCACCCGCGCGGGGACCCGTCCCCGTCGCCGTCGTCCTCGGGGGCGCGGCCGGTCGCGGCCGTGGCCAGGGCCTCGGCGCGCCGGCGGTCGGGCTTGCCGTTGGCGGTCAGGGGGAGGGCGTCCACCAGCACGATCTGGGTGGGGACCATGTAGGAGGGGAGGTTGCGCTCCAGGGTGGCGCGGAGCTCCGCCTCGGCCGCCGGCCCCGCCACCGCGGCGGCCACCAGGGCAAGCCTGCGCGGTGTGCCGGTGACGAGCGCCACCGCGGCCGGGACGCCCGGACACGAGGCGGCGGCGGCTTCGACCTCGCCCAGCTCGATGCGGTGTCCGCGCAGTTTCACCTGGTGGTCGGCGCGGCCCAGGAACTCCAGGACGCCGTCGGAGCGGTAGCGTGCCCGGTCGCCGGTGCGGTACCACCTGCGGCCCTGGTCGGTGACGAACTTCTCGGCGGTGCGCCCGGGGTCGCCGCGGTAGGCGGTCGCCAGGCCCGCGCCGCTGACCCAGAGCTCGCCCGGGACCCAGTCGGGGCGGTCGCGGCCGTGGTGGTCCACGACCCGGGTGCGCATGTTGGGCAGCGGGAGGCCCCACGGGATCGACGTCCACGAGAGGTCGACCCGGTCGACCTCGAACACCGTGGAGTGCACGGCGGCCTCGGTCATCCCGCCCAGGGCGGTGAACCGCGCCTTCGGGGCCAGGGCGCGCAGGCGCCCGGGCTGGTCGAGGCCGACCCAGTCGCCGCCGAGCAGGACGAACCGCAGCCGGTCGCCGAAGCCGCCGGGGCGCGACTCGGCGGCGGTCAGCACCATGTCGAGCAGGGCGGGCACGCAGTTCAGGAGCGTGACGCCGTGCTCGCGCATCAGCGCGACCCAGTGGTGGGCGTCGCGGCGGGCCTCGTCCGGGACGAGGACCACCGACCCTCCCGCGGACAGGGGGGCGAAGAGGTCGTAGACGGACATGTCGAAGTCCAGGTCCGCGAGGGCCAGCCCGCGGTCCCGCGGTCCCACGTCGAAGCGGTCGTTCAGCGCGGTGATCGTGTTCACGGCCGCCCCGTGCGAGACCTCCACGCCCTTCGGGACCCCGGTGGATCCCGAGGTGAAGATGACGTAGGCGGTCGCGTCGAGGGGCTGTGCGAGGTCCGGCGGCGCGGGTGCGCACCCGTCCGCGTCCTCGACCAGCACGACCGGCGGTCCGGTGCGGCCCCGCTCCGGGCCGGTGGGCCGGTCGGCGTGCGCGGCGTCGGTGAGCAGGGCCGCTGCGTCGGCCGCGGCCAGGATGCGCGCCGTGCGCTCGGCGGGCTGTTCCACCCCGACGGGGACGTAGGCGGCGCCGGCGCCCAGGACCCCGAGCACCGCGGCGACCTGTGCCGCGCCCCGGGGCAGGCTGACCGCCACGGCGTCGCCCGGGGCCACCCCGGCCCCGGCCAGCAGCGCGCTGACACGGCCCGCGCGGTCGGCGAGCGCGCCGTAGGTCACCGGTTCGCCGGCGTCGGGGATCAGGGCGAGGGCCTCGGGGTGTTCGCGGGCGGCGCGGAAGAAGCCCTCGTGCAGCCGCTCGGTCACGGCGGGCGCGTCGGTGGCGTTGGCCGCCGCGCGCACACGCGCCTGGTCCTCGGGGAGCGGCAGGCGCACGGGCGCGGTCCAGGCCGAGGGGTCGTCGACGAGGGACTCGACGAGGTCGCGGTAGGCCGCGAACGCCGCCTCGGGAACGCCGGGCTCGAACGCGCGGTACCGCACGTCCCAGTTCAGGAGGAGTCCGCCGTCGAGTTCGGTCACCTGTGCGTCCAGCCAGACCTGGGGGCCCTGGGAGATGATCCACACGGGCTCGCCGAAGGCGTCCCTGACCTCGGAGTCGTAGACCTCGCCCAGGCCCAGGGCGCTGGTGTAGACGACGGGGGCCAGGGCCGGAACGCCGTCGGAGGCGCGGGAGAGGTCGCGGAGCACCTCGACGCCGGAGTAGGAGCCGTGGGCGGCCGCCGTGCGCAGGCGGGTCTGCACGTGGCGCGCGGACTCGGCGAAGGCGCGCTCCTCGGTGAGGTCGACGTCGAGCAGGATGGAGCTGCTGAAGTCCCCGACCAGCGATTCGGCCCCTTCCACGTCCAGGTCGCGGTGGAAGAGCGGGAGGTTCAGCAGGAATCTCGGGGAGTCGCTCCAGGCCCCGAGGGTCTCGGCGAAGGCGCCCGCCAACGCGGCGGCGGGGGTGACCCCGTGGCCGCGCGCGGCGGCCAGCAGCCGCTGCTTGCGCTCGGGGTCGAGCCAGTAGTGCAGCCGGGTGGTCGGGTGGAAGCGCGGCGCGGCCGAATCCGGGTCGAGGGGGTCCACGACGGTGGGCAGGGCCGGCGGGGCGCTCAGCGACTCCAGGCGCCCGCTCCACCAGGCGCGGTCCTCCTCGCGTTCCCGCTCCCGCGCGGTCCCGACGGCGTCCAGGTAGGCGCGGTAGTCCAGGGGGAGCTCGGGGAGGCCGGCTCCGGGGTCGGTGTAGAGCAGCTGGAGGTCGCGCAGCAGGACCCGCATGCTCGCGGCGTCGGCCGCCAGCATGTCGAGGTCGATGTGCAGCCGGGTTGCCCCGCCGGGCAGGAGCGTCAGCGCGAGGTCGAACACCTCGCCGCGCTCGACGTCCATCCGCCGGTGGGTGTAGTGCTCGCGCAGTTCGGCCAGCTGCCGCTCGACCTGCTCGGCCGTCTGCGCGCTCAGGTCCCGCACGGTCAGCGCGGGGCCGGGCGGGTGGTCCAGGACGCGCTGGCGGCCGTCGTCGAGCACGGTGACCCGCAGCATGCCGTGGCGGCGGCGCAGTGCCGTCACGGCGGTCTCCAGGCGCACCGGGTCGACGGCCGAGCCGTCGAGCTCGGCGTAGAAGTGCGCTCCGACCCCGCCGAGGGGCTGGCCCTCCTGGCGTCCGATCCAGTAGGCGTGCTGCATGGCGGCGAGCGGGAAGGGGGTGCCGGGGCCCTCCGCGTCGGAGCGGGGCCCCCGGGCGGGGTCGGCCGGCGTCAGGAGCCGCTGCCAACCGCGCAGGGTCGCCGCTTCCGCGAGTTCGTCGAAGCCGGCCCCGAGGCCGGAGCGCCGCCACCTGGTGGCCAGGCGCATCAGGGCGATGGAGTCCAGACCGAGCTCGAACAGGTCGTCATCGGGGCCGATCTCCTCCGGGGGGATGCTCAACAGCGCGGCGACGGCGTCGCGCAGCTCCCCCTCCGTCGTGGGCACCGTTGGCGGACCGGCTGGCAGCGACACGCGTGATCGTCTCCTTGGCTGGCGGGGGCTCGGGGGTTCCGGCCCGGTTCCGGCGGGGGCTGGGGGGCCGATGGTACAGATGAAAACGAAAACCGTTATCTTTTTTATCCTAAGCGCGGCATCGAGCGCGATCCCCCACTTGTGTGGCGAAGAACGCAAAAGGAGCAGAGATGACGAAGAGTGCGAACCCGCCCGAGGCGCCGGCACCGGACTGGCCGGGGTGGCCGGAGGAGGCGCGCGAGCGCTACCGGGCGGCCGGCTTCTGGCGCGAGGAGGTCCTGGCCGACCTGCTGGCGCAGCAGGCGCGGCGGCGCCCCGGCGCCGTCGCGCTCGTCGACGGCGCCCGCCGGTGGACCTACGCCGAACTGGCCTCGGAGGCGGGAGCGGTGGCGGCGGGGCTGCACCGCCGGGGGGTGCGCCGGGGCGACCGCGTGGTGGTGCAGCTGCCCAACCGGGCGGAGTTCCTGCTGCTCTGGTTCGGGCTGCAGTACCTCGGCGCCGTCCCGGTCCACGCCATGCCCGGACACCGCGGCCACGAGATCTCCCACCTGCTGCGGACCACCGGGGCGGTCGGCTACGCCGTGGCCGACCGCCACGCGCGCTTCGACTACCGGACACTGGCCGCGTCGATGCTCGAGGAGCACGAGGGGCTGCGCCACGTGATCGTCGTCGGTGACACCGGCGGCCTGGAGGACGCCGTCGGCTTCGGGGAACTGCGCGCCGACGCCCCCGCGAACAGCGTCCCCGCCCCGGCCCGGCCCGACCCCGGGGACATCGCGCTCCTGCTGCTCTCCGGGGGGACGACGGGGACGCCCAAGCTCATCCCGCGCACGCACCAGGACTACGGCTACAACGCCCGCGCCGCCGCGGACGCCTGCGGCCTCACCGCGGACAGCGTCTACCTCGCCGCACTGCCCGCCGCCTTCAACTTCACGATGTGCTGCCCGGGGATCCTCGGCACGCTGACCGCGGGCGGCACGGTGGTCATGGCGCCCAGCCCCGCCCCCGAGACGGCGTTCCCCCTGATCGCCCGCGAGGGCGTGACCGTGACGGCGCTCAGCCCCCCGATGGTGCCCGTGTGGTTGGAGGCCTACGCCGACCGGGCTCCGGGCACGGCCGAGCTCGAGAGCCTCTCGGTCCTGCAGGTGGGGGGAGCGCGGTTGGCCGACGACCTGGCGCGCCGCGTCCGCCCCACCCTGGGGTGCCGTCTCCAGCAGGTGTTCGGCATGGCCGAGGGCCTGATCAACGTCACCCGGCTCGACGACCCCGAGGAGCTGGTGTGCACCACCCAGGGGCGGCCCATCTCCTCCGGCGACGAGGTGCGGGTGGTCGACGGGTCGGGCGCCCCGGTGCCCGTCGGCGCCGTGGGCGAGCTGCTGACCCGGGGCCCCTACACGCTGCGCGGCTACTACCGCTCCCCCGAGCTCGCCGCCACGCACTTCACGCCCGACGGGTTCTACCGGACCGGCGATCTCGTCCGGCTCCGTCCGAGCGGCCACATCGACGTCGTCGGCAGGGTGAAGGACCAGATCAACCGCGGCGGGGAGAAGATCGACGCCACCGAGGTCGAGGGCCAGCTGCTCGCCTACCCGGGCGTGTCCGCGGCCGCCCTGGTGGCCGCCCCCGACCCCGACCTCGGCGAGCGCTCGGTCGCCTTCCTGGTCTGCGCGGGCGCCCCGCCCACCGTCCGCGAGCTCGCCGCCTTCCTGCGCGGCAGGGGCCTGGCCGGCTACAAGTCCCCCGACCGGATCGAGACCGTCGACGCGTTTCCCCTGACCGCGGTCGGCAAGGTCGACAAGAACGCGCTGCGCGAGCGGAGCCGCTGAGTGGCGTCGTCACCCCGCGCGACCGGAGCGACACGCACGGCGCTGCGACCCCGGCCACACGGGCATGCGCTTCGCATGAAAACGATAATCATTTACGATCGATTCGGTGGCGCCCCCGGGCGCCCGGCGGCCCTGCCCGGGCCGCTCCACAGTGAAGAGGACGTCCCCGCGTGCGCATCACCGTCCACCCCGAGGTCTGCATCGGCGCCGGCCAGTGCGTCGTCGCCGCCGACCGCGTGTTCGACCAGGGCGAGGAGGACGGGCTCGTGCGCCTGCGCACCGACCGCCCCGGCCCCGCCGACGCCGCGCACGTGCGCAACGCGGTCGACCGCTGCCCCTCCGGCGCGATCGAGCTCACCTCGGACTGACGTCGCGCTCCCCCGCTCCCCCGCTCCCCCGTCCCCGCCCTCCCGGAGCCCGCGTCCGCCCCGGGCCGACGCCCTCTCGCGGCGGGCCGCGGCCGTGGAGCGGACCGCGTCCGGCGCGCACGTCCGGGGCGGGCGACCGCGCACGTCCGCCGCTGGGGCGGCCGTCCTCGCCGCCCTCGAAACAAGACCGGAGAAACATGTTGACCACGGGTACACCGGAGGCGGCCTGCGGGCCGTCCGGGGCAAGGAGCCGACCGTGAGCCGTAGTGAAACCGAACAGGTCGAAGGGCCGCTCGACCCCGTCGAGGCCGCCGCCCGGCTCGCGGGCTCGGGGCTCTTCCCCGAATACGTCCTCTACGAACGCGAGGGGGTCTGGCGCTTCGGCGGCGGCGAGCGGTGGGGCGTCGACCTCGACAGCGACCGGGTCACGGTCCGCGGCGCCGACGGGACCGCGGACTCCCGCGCCTACACCGGCAGCCCGGCCGACGCGCTGGCGGAGGCCCTGGCCGGACTGCCCGACCCGTCCTGGCGGGCCTACGGCTGGGTGGGGTTCGACTTCGCGCTCCGCTCCCGCGGATCGGCCCCGCCCGCCGGCGGCGGACCCGCGCGGCTGGCCCGCCTCATCGTGCCCCGGACCGAGGTCCGCATCACCGCCGACGGCGCCCGGATCAGCGGGGGCGAGGCGCAGATGCGCCAGAAGGTGCGCTCCCTGCTCCTCGAACCGCTCGCCGCCCCCGCACGGCCCCGCGCCACCGTCGAGTCCCAGGCCGACCCCCACGGCTACCGCGCGCTCGTGGGCGAGGCCCTCGCCGAGATCGAGCGCGGCGACTACCACAAGGTGATCCTCTCCCGGAAGGTCGACCTGCCCTTCCCCGTCGACATCCCCGCCACCTACGCGGTCGGCCGCAGGGCCAACACCCCGGCCCGGTCCTTCCTGCTGGACCTCGACGGGCTCCGCAGCGCGGGCTTCAGCCCCGAACTGGTCGTCACGGTCGGACCCGACCGCGAGGTCTCGACCAACCCGCTCGCGGGCACCCGGGCGGCGGGGCGCGGCACGGCGGCGGACACCGCCGCCCGCGCCGAGCTGGAGGCCGACCCCAAGGAGATCCACGAGCACGCCATCTCGGTCCGCGAAGCCGTCACGGAGATGCGGTCGGTGTGCGCCCCGGACTCCGTCGCGGTGTCCGACTTCATGAGCGTCTCGGTCCGCGGCAGCGTCCAGCACCTGGCCTCCACCGTGAGGGGGCGCCTGGCGGAGGGGGCCACCCCGTGGCACGCCTTCGAGGCGCTGTTCCCGGCGATCACGGCGTCGGGGATCCCCAAACCGCAGGCGATCGAGGCGATCACCCGCCTGGAGGAGGGGCGCGGGCTGTACTCCGGCGCCGTGGTCACCGCCACGTCCCGGGGCGAGCTCGACGCCGCCCTGGTCCTGCGCGCCGTCTACGAGGAGCAGGGCCGGGCCTGGCTCCGCGCGGGCGCCGGCATCGTGGCCGGGTCCCGCCCCGAACGCGAATTCGAGGAGACCGGCGAGAAGCTGGCCAGCGTACTGCCCCACCTCGTGCCCGCGGCGCGACCGTGACCGCGCCGGCGAACGAGCACCACCGTCCCCCCTGTGAGAGAGCCGAGGCAGTCACACCATGACAGACGTCCAGAAGAACGGGCTGGTCCCCTACCTGCTCGCCAACCGGGCCTTCGTCGCCCCGGCCGTCGAACAGGCGGTCGGGGCGATGGACCTGTCCGGACGCACACGCCTGCTCGACGCGGGAACCGGAGCCGGGGGCGGGCTGGTGGCGCTGGCCCGGGCGGCCGGCCCGGGGGCCCGCGTCCTGGCCGTCGACAGCAACCCCGACGTGCTGGACCTGGCCCGTGAGCACGCACGGGCCGAGGGGGTCTCGGAGCGGGTCCAGGTGCGCGCCGCCGACCTGGTCGACGTGCTCGACGAGGCCGCCGGCTCCGGCGAGGGGTTCGACGCGATCTGGGCCTCGGACGTGGTCTGGCCCGGCAACTTCGACGACCCCGGGGCCCTGGTGGCACGCGCGGCGCGCGCCCTGGCCCCCGGCGGCGTGCTGGGCCTGTTCACCAGCAACTACTACCAGGCCATGTTCCTGCCCGGCCACTCACGGCTGGAGCGGGCGGCGCGCACCGCCTCCGAGCTCAACTGGGGGATCCCCTCCGGGGGACCCGCCCACTACGAGCTCCACACGGTCTGGATGGAGGCCGCGGGGCTGCTCGACGTGCGCGTGGACGTCTTCCCGCGGGTGGGCTCGCCCGTGGACGCCGACCCGACCGTGCGCCCCTACCTGGAGAACGCCGTATGGCCGGAACTGCGCGAATCGCTGGTCAAACGCGGCGCCGACGCGGGCCTGAGCAGTGACGAGGTCGCCGAGGCCGAACGGCTCCTGACCCCGGGCCACCCGGACTACATCGTCGACACCGCGGGCTACTACACGGTCCACCCGACCCTGCTCGCCGTGGGAAGGCGCCCCTCGGACTGAGACGGGCGACCGGCCGGCCCCCGCCCCGGGGGCCGGCCGGCTCCGCGCGGGGCCCACCGCCCGCGGCGGTCCCGGAAGCGCTCAGCGCACGCCCAGGGCGAACAGGAGCGCGCGCATCCTGTCGGTGGTCTCCGACAGGACGGCCCCGGGGTCGGAACCGGACATGACGCCACCGCCGACGAAGGCGTCCACCCTGCTGTGGAACACCTCGGCACAGCGGGCGGCGACGACCCACTCGCCGTCGCCCCGGGCCGTGCTGTAGCCGACGGCTCCGGAGTGGAAACCCCGGTCGAAGTGCTCCGGCGCGCCGATCGCCCCGGACGCGGGCCGCGAGGGGGAGCCGCACACGGCCGGGGCGGGACGCAGGGCCGCCGCCAGGAGGTGCGCCGGCACATCCGCGTCCAGCAGCGTCCCCTCCAGGCGGGTGGACAGGTGCCACATCGTGGCGGTTCCGACCAGCTCGGGCCGCTTCGGCACGGCCAGGGTCCGGCAGTAGGGCTCCAGCGACTCCGCTGCCGCGTCGACCATGACGGCGTGCTCACGCCTGTCCCCGGCCGAGGCACGCAGTCTCTCGCGGTTGCGGTAGTCCTTGGTCGGATCGGCGCTGCGGGGGACGGAGCCGGACAGCGGCTGGGAGGCCACCCGGCTCCCGCGCTTGGAGACCAGCAGTTCCGGGCCCGTCCCCAGAAGGGTGCGGTCCTCCGCCCCGGGGCCGGGCACGTCGATCGCGAAGACGGGTTCGCCCGGATCGCGCCAGAGGAGGTTGTGCAACGCCGTGGACGGTTCGACCGCCGACGTGCTGTGCAGACGCAGGCCCCTGGCCGACACCACCCTGTCCGGCCCGCCGTCCCCGGCCGTCAGCGCGATCGCCCGCTCGATCGACGCCCTGTGCTCGTCGGGGGCGGGCACGGGCGTGGACCCCCACTCCCCCGGCAGCGGCCGCCGGCGCAGGCCCGGCGCCCGGCCCCGGGGCGGCGCGGGTGCGTGGCGCACCGTTCGTGGGAGCAGGAACCGGGCCGACCGCCGCCCGTCGAAGGGGATGGCGCCCATCACCACGCCCTCGGGCCCCGCGCTCCTGAGCAGGGAGTCGACCTCGTGCACCTCTTCCGCGACCCCCAGGACCCCGGTCCCGTGCAGTGCGCCGGCACCGGCACCGGTGGAGAAGAACGTGTCCCCCGGCCGGTAGGAGGCCAGGAGCTCGACGACGGACGGCGCCGGCGCCGGCGTTCTCTGTTCAGGCATGTGTCGAATCCTCTACAGGGGTGGGAGTGGTCTGCGATGGAACTGCCGCCCGGGCGCGACCGCGCCGCGGCGGGTCCGCGCCGGCCGGAACCGCTGCCGCGGGCGGCGCTACGGCCCCGGTGCCAGGGTGCGGCGCTCCGGGTCCAGCGTCAGGACACGGTCCATGCGGTCGGCGACGTGCCGGTCGTGGGTCACCATGACCACGGCCAGCCCCTCCTCGGCGCGGAGCGCGTCCAGGACGTCCAGGACCGTGCGGGCGCTCGCGGCGTCCAGGGCGGAGGACACCTCGTCGGCCAGCAGGACCCGGGGGCGTGCGGCCAGGGCCCGGGCGATGGCCACGCGCTGGCGCTGGCCGCCGGAGAGGCGGGCCGGCAGCGCGCGTCCGACGTCCGCCAGCAGCCCGACCCGTTCCAGGAGCCCGGGGACCTCCGCGGCGGCCTGGGCGTGGTTCAGCCCCCGCAGCACCATGGCCGGTCGGGCGAGCGCCGTGGCGACCCGCTGAGCCGGATTCAGGGTCCCGGCCGGGTCCTGGGCGACCAGCTGGACGGCCCGCAATGCTTCCCGGGAACGGTCCGTGTGGCCGGCCGGCAGGGGCCGGCCGCCGAGCGAGAAGGTGCCCGCCGCGGGAGGGTGGAGCCCCGCCAGGCTCCTGAGCAGGGTGGACTTACCGCATCCGGAAGGGCCCAGGACGGCGACCGCCTCCCCCGGACCGACGTCCAGGTCCACCCCGCCGAGCAGTTCGCGCCCGCCCGGCGCCGTGAGGCGCACCCCACGCAGGCCGAGGACCGGCGCACCCCCCGACGGCCGGGGGCCCGCGGTCGTGGAAGCTGCTCCGCGGACCGGTTCGGGCCCGCCGACGTCGAGGCGGAGGTCGGCCACGCGGTCGGCGAACCCCCGGTCGTGGGTGACCACGACGGTGACCCTCCCCGGGCTACCCCGCCGCTGTTCGAGGACCTCGAGCACCAGTTCCACCGTGGCGGGGTCCAGGCCGCTCGTGGGCTCGTCCAGCACGAGCACCTCGGGATCGGCGACGACCGCACGGGCCAGCGCCACGCGCTGGGCCTGGCCCCCGGAGAGCTCGTGCGGGCGCCGGCGCCACAGGGCGTCGGCGTCCAGCCCCAGCGAGGCGAGCGCCGCGCGGACCGCCCCGGCGTTCGCGCGCCGCAGGCCGCCCGGCAGGGCGTCGGCGACCAGGGCGCAGACCGGCCGCAGGGGGTGCAGGTCCGAGGCGGGGTCCTGGCCGAGCACGCCCGTGGCGGCCCGGCGCCACCGGCGCGCCGCGCGCCCCGCGGGCACCGGCGCTCCCCGCCAGCGCACCCGGCCGGCCCTGCGCACCAGGCCGGGCGGCAGGGCGTCCAGCACGGCCAGGACCGCGCTGGTCTTGCCGCTCCCCGAGGGGCCCATGACCGCGAGCACCCCGCCCTCCGGCACGCGCAGGTCCACCGGGCCGACCACAGTGTCCCCGCGATCGGTCTCGACCAGCACCGCCTCCGCATGCAGTCCGTCAGCCATCCGCGGGCTCCTTCCGTGCGGGACCGCGGTCGCGGGCCCCGGGCGTGCGGTCGTCGGAGAGGTACAGCTGGGCCAGGAGGGCGAGCAGGACGGTGGCGGCCCCCAGCGCCACGGCCGGTGCGGCCACGGCCCAGGGGTTGATCGCCACGCCGGTCATGTTCTCCCTGAGCATGAGGGCCCAGTCGGGGGCGGGCGGGGCGGCGCCCAGCCCCAGGACGCTCAGGGCGGAGGCCACCTGGAGCGCGACCACCAGGCGCAGCCCGAGGTCGGCGACGACCAGCCCCCGCATGGCGGGGAGGACCTCCCTCAGCAGGATCGAGGCGGTGCCCTCCCCGCGCAGGAGCGCGGCCTCCACGTACCCCGAGGTGCGGGCCGCGCGGACGGCGTCCCCGACCAGGCGCAGGGTGAGCGGGGCCCCTCCGCACACCGTCGCGACGACCACCGCCGTGTGCCAGGGCAGGGCGATCGCGGCGAGCAGGGCCAGGAGCAGGGAGGGCAGGGCGAGCAACAGGTCGGCCCCGGCGGTGAGCAGTCGCGAGACCGGCCCGCCGAACCACCCTGCGACCAGCCCGCCGGCGGTCCCGACGGCGCAGGCGCACACGGCGGCCGCGACGGAGACGCCGAGCAGCCCCCTTCCGCCGGCCAGGACACGGGACAGGACGTCGCGGCCCAGGGCGTCCGTTCCCAGGAGGTGGACGGGGTCGGGCAGCTGCCAGGGCGCCCCCGTCGGGGACGTCGGGCTGTGCGGCGCCCACCATCCGCCGAACAGGGCGACGGACAGGACCGCGGCCGACAGCAGGGGGACGGACAGCGACGCGAGGATCGCAGCGGGGCGACGGTTCACCGGGCCGACCTCCGGCGTGGTTCGGTCAGGGCGGCGACCAGGTCCCCCAGCAGCAGCCCCACCAGCACGACCGCGGCGGCGACCACCGCGGTGGCCTGGACGACGGGCAGGTCCCGGGAGGCCAGGGAGGAGACGAGCAGCGATCCGATGCCCGGATAGCCGAACAGGGTCTCCACCAGCGCCGCCGCGGCGATCAGCCCTCCCGCGGTGTTCGCCGTGACCCGGGTGAAGGGGGCCAGGAGGAAGGGGAGCACGTCGGTCGAGGCGATCCGCCACGGGTGGACCCCCCGTCGGCGGGCGTCGGCCACGTGGGGCAGGCGTACGGTGTCGGCCACCGCCCCGGCCAGCAGGCTCGCGCCGAAGAACGCGGTGGGCAGGGCCAGGGAGGCCACCGGGAGGAACAGCAGTTCCGGGTGCTGCCAGGGCGCGGCTCCGGGCGGGAGCAGGGACACCGGGGGCACCAGGCCCAGGGTTCCGGAGAACAGGGCGGCCAGGGCGGCGGCGGTGACCGCGGTGGGCAGGGCGGCGCCTCCGGTGAGGAGCGCGGTGGACAGCCGGCGCGCCCGCCGGGTCCCCCCGGCCCACCAGGCCAGCGCCAGGGACGCGGGGGTCGCCACCGCCAGCGCCCCGCCCACCACCGCGAGGGTGGCGGGCAGCCGCTGGGCGAGGGCGTCGGCGACCGGGCGGCCGTTGACCAGGGACGTGCCGAGGTCGCCGGTGAGCAGGGACCCCGCCCAGTCGAGGTAGCGCCGCCAGGGCGCGGCGTCCAGTCCCAGCTCCTCACGCAGCTCCCGGACCTCCTCCTCGTCGGCGCCGGGGGTGACACGCAGGTCCACGGCGTCGCCGGGCAGGAGCTCGGTGGCGGTGAACACCGCCACCGATACCAGGGCCAGCAGGAGCACGGTCCGCACCAGGGCGAACAGGAGCGGGACCCCCGTGACCGCCCCCGCGGTGCGGGGGCGGGGGGCCGCGGGGGCGGTCACGGGGCGGGTCATCAGCCGGAGACCTCGACCCGCTCGATGAACAGGCGGTTGAACCCGGGCCCGGTCGGCAGGCCGCTCACACCGGAACCCGCCAGGTCGATGCCGTCCCCGGTGCCCCAGACAACGTAGCCGCCGTCGTCGGCGACGCGCTGCTGCAGGTCGGCGAGCATCGCGTGGCGGTCGCCCTCGTCCTCGGTGGCCAGGGCCTCGGCGAAGTCGGCGTCCCACTCGGGGACGTCCCAGCCCGTCTCGTTGGTGGGGCCGTCGGAGAGCAGGGCCATCCGGGCGTAGTCCACGAACCCGTTCCCGCCCAGGCTGTTGAGGTAGAAGGGTTCGACGTTCCACACCTCGGCCCAGTAGGTGTCGGGCGCGCCCACCTCGATCCGGACCTCGATGCCCGCCTCGGCGAGCTGTTCGGCGGCCAGGGTCGCGGTCTCCTCCATGCCGGGGTAGGAGTTGGTGGCGTGCAGGGTGAGCTCGACGCCGTCCGCGTGGCCCGCCTCCTCCAGCAGTTCGCGGGCCCGGTCCAGGTCGCGCTCCACGGGTGCGGCGTCGGGGGCGAAGGGCTCCTGGGAGTTCAGGATGTCCGCGCCGGTCTCCCCGTAGCCGAGGAAGACCGTCTCGACGAGCTGCTCGCGGTCCAGGGCGAGCTTGACGGCCTCACGGACGCCCGGGTCGTCGAAGGGCTCGGTGTCGAGGTCCATGACCAGCGGGTAGTTCACACCGGCGGGCCGGGTGCTCACCCGGACCGCGTCGTCCGACTCGTACTGCTGCGCACCGGCGGGGGACACGCTGCCCGCGACGTCCGCCTGTCCGGAGGCCACCGCCTCGGCCCGCGCGGCCGGGTCGGGCATGGCGCTGATCTGGAGGGTCTCGAAGTCGGCGGCACCGCCCCACCAGTCGTCGTTGCGGGTCAGGACCGCGGTGGTGTCGTCGTGTTCCTCCAGCCGGAACGGTCCGGAGCCGACGACGGGCTCGGTGATGTCGTCGCTGCCCTCGGGGACCACGAAGGTCAGGGAGGCCAGGGCGATGCCGACCTCCGCGTAGGGCTGGTGGGTGGCCAGTTCCAGGGTGTGCTCGTCCACCACCGAGGAGGCCTCCAGGTCGAACACCGACAGGCGTCCGTTGTTCTCGGCGCCCTTGCCCTGGATCCGGTTCAGGGAGAACAGGACGTCGTGGGCGGTCACGGGCTCTCCGTCGGAGAAGACGGCGTCATCGCGCAGGGCGACGGTCCACAGGTCGAGGTCCTCCCCCGCCGGCTCCCAGGACAGGGCCAGGCGCGGCTGGACCACGCCGTCCTCGTCGGTCACGGTCAGCACGTCGTAGAGCATGGCGAAGCGCAGGTAGTCGGACTCGTTGCCGACGCGCCCGTGCGGGTCGTGGGTGGTCGCCGCCGGGGCTCCGACCGCCGCGTAGCGCAGGGTGGGGCCCTCGGCGGCGGCCTGCTCTCCCTCACCTCCACCGCAGGCGGTGGCCGCCAGGAGCACCGCGAGGGCGCCCGCGGGCAGGAATCGTCGTCTCATCGTTCGGCCTTTCTCGGGATGGGCCGTGGTCGGCACGGCCCCAGTAGGTGGCTCCCGGCACGGGGCCGGGAGGGTTCGTGGGTGGTCACGGCGGCTGAGGGACGATGGCGGGCCGGGCGCGGGGGCGCGGTCACCGGTGCGCTCGCGCGGACGTCCGGCGCGCGGGCGGAAGCAGCGCGGTGGGCGGGGGTGTCGTCCGTGGGGCCGGGCCTGTCCGCCTACGGCGCGCGTGCCTCGGCGGGGCGTCACAGGCAACGCAAACGGGCGTCGGCGGGCCGGTCGGTCCGCGCGTCACCGCTCGTGTGCCGGATCCTCTTCACGGCCCCGGCGGGTTCGGCGCTCCCCGTGCTCTCCTGCGCCTCAGCGCAGCCCCGGCAGGAGAGGTGGCGGCGCACGGACGATCCAGGTCATGAGGGGGCTCCCGGCAGCGCAGGGAGCGGGCGGCGCCGCCGAGGGACTTGAACGCGGCCATGGCGTATCCGGGCGTCCCGGGCATGCCGGTCGGCTGCCCGGTCGGGGATCGCCAGGGGCGGGAGGTGAGCGCCGCATCGGCTTCGCCCTACGTACACGGGGAGGACTCCTGGGGGAGCGCGAGTCGCGTGAATGAAAATGATTATCAGTACCGTAGCACGCGCGAGTCCGCTTTGCCCGAATCACACCCGCCCCACCCTCAACGCACCGAGCCCCTGTGGCCGCGGGGCGATGATCGCCTCCGCGGCCACAGGGGCTCGGGAAAGGAAGCTCCGACGCGCATCGCACCGGCCGCCGGCCCGCACTCCTGCGCGGAGGGGCCGTGGGCGGTCGGCCGCCGACCCGACGGACTCCGCGTCCGATGTCCGCCGACCGGGTTGGACAGGGCGGGATCTCCGGCCTTCGTGGTCAGTGCACCTGGCCAAGCCGCCGAACCGTGTGTGCGTCGGCCACCAGGCCGTTGAGGAGAACACCCAGGGCGATGGACAGGTTGAAAGCGCAGAACTGGCTGGCCACCAGGAGGACGGTGGCGAGCACTGCCGCGCGCACGCCCCGTGGGAGCGCAGCAGTGCGGAGAGATCAATGAAGCGGACCGCTGGCCGCGCGGGCAGCGGCGGGAGCAGGATCAGGAGCAGCACGAACGCCGCCAGGCCCACGATGGCGAGAAAGGCCGACCGCCAGTAGAGCAGGTCGCCGAGGAGAGTTCCGAAGGGATGCCAAGCCCGGAGGCCGCGGACACACCGCCGAAGACGATTGCGGTGGCGCGGGGGACGTGTCGTGCGGGGACGAGTCTGGGGCCCGTCCTCTGACGATGGCCTAGAACCCGCGATGCCCACGCCCACCAGGACCCGCGCGGCCAGCACGACCGTGAACGCGTAGGTCCATACGCACACGGCGTTGGCGGCGGCTGTCAAGGCGGTGAGGACGGAGCGAAGGCGGCGGCAACGAAGCCGGGCACAGGCACCATGAACGTGGCGGAGCCGTCGGTGACCGACAGGTCGGAGCCGATCGCGGTGAGCAGCCTGGCGAGGAGCAGTTCCGTGGTCATGAGTGTGAAGATCCCGAGGGCGACGGCGGTCACGGCCATCCACCCGGCGGGTCGGTCGTAGACCGGTCCTTCCGGTCGGAGGTGCCCGGGTACGCGGGCACCGCACTGCCCTGCGTCCTTCGAGACCACGCATAAACTGGATATACAACAAGCAGATTCATCTTCGTTTTAAGCCCCGTCGCGGAGGGGCTCGCCAATCGTGTCGGTCAGGGGCCCGCGAACCAGCTCCGGGTCCGCACCAGAACCTCGGGTTCCTCCCTCTCCACGAAGGCCTCCAACTCACCGAGGGGCTGCGCGCCGAGTTCGCGTCGCCAGGCCAGTTCGGCACGATGCATGGCACGGTCGATCTGATACAGGTCGTAGGGCTCGCCCTCGGCCGTGCCCAGCCCTCGCCGTCGGATCTTGGCACAGCAGAAGGCCTCGCCCCGGCCCTCGATTGCCGACACCACATCCATGAGCGTGATCTCGCCAAGGGCCCGGATCAGCCAGAATCCGCCGCCCGGCCCCGGGGTGAAGTAGAAGATCCCGGCCCAGGCCAGAGCCTGCACAGCTGATTGTTCATGTAGGCGGCGGGCAGCTGGTAATAGTCGGCCAGCCTCGCACTGGTCACGGCCCGTTCGGGCCCGTCTCAGGCGAGATTGAGTCAGCTATGGAGCACCCGCTCGACGTCTTCGCTCATTCGCAAAAAAGGTTACTGATCATCCAGAATTAGAACGAAAACGGCCGACCCGACAGCAGAAGCCCAAGACCGGCCGACTGGCGGCACGATCCTCGGCCGCCCCGAAGGACGACAGTCACCCCACTACATGGCCCTTCTTCCACGTGTAGCGCGTCGAAATCCTAGATTCTGCCCCGGAAGGCGACTGTCACACTTGAAATTAGAAAACCTCAAACCCACTCGACCAGCAAACCAAGCATCAATTATCCAAACAAATTTCACGATCTATTCTGCATTTCCAACCTCCCCAATCGCCGGAGATTCGCAAATGAACTACAGGAGAACGCAAATTATTACACAGAATCATACTAGAGCAGATATCCACCCTTAACGCAACACTCGCATGACCCGAAATCGCCCGTTCCACCTTCCCTCCATCTGACGTCAAAACTAGATATCTATTTCATGCAAATCAAGTTCGCTTACAATTCCACGCGGCCAAGCAGGCCCAGTCAACACAGGACAAATCAGTTCTCTAGAGAGAATGCCATAGAGGTAGTCGCTAAATTTTATTTTATGACGCACCCAAGAATCAGAGCAATCCGTGGCGATCACGTGCCAATAATCTGAACTTCCCGAGGAATCCCAGAAGACCTTTTTTCCAGAATTCTCCAGACCCCAGCAAATAAGCTTGGAGAATCTTACATAGTCGTCATCCGGGGAAAATTGGCCCGGGAAGAGCAACTTGCCATCACGGAAATAAATACCTTCAGCCTCATGAATTCTGACCAAATCATCCTGATGTTGCCTGAAATCTTGAGACACCACCCTAGGGTGAAGTACACTAAATTTTTCATCAATATAGAAACCAGATCCTATTTCAACTATCGTGTCGACATAGTCGCCCGGGAGTGGGATCGAACCAGAAATAGGATAATCTCTACGATTTGGGTTGGCCCCTTCCGGCACTCCCTCCCGAAGAAGCCTGACAAGCTCATTTACTCTAGCCACCACTTATCACCATCCCCCTCGTGCGGCCATCATAGCAGTACATTCACTGCCATCGAGAGTTCTTGCCGTGGCAGTATTCTCAATACAGGAATACACATCCAGCCCCCCACTGCCCACAGCTCGATAGAATATGTGGGTTGGCATTTCCTGGTTTTTCGAGTAAATGGGAACAACTGACATGTAAACCGCCTGCCCTCCTACAACGGCACTTTTTACGCGATTTTCGATATTTTCCATTTCAGGATTGTTTGCTCGAGCATGCAGAGTGACAAGGTTCCACGGGTTGTCGCCACTGAAACCCAGGCTGTTCGCACCCAGGTGCCCTCTATGAAACACCCAACCTCCATTTTTTTGGGGCTTATTCTTTCCTTCGGGACCCGTGGGAGTTCCAGGCCACCCCGGAGGATTGATCGAATCATTTGCCGCTGTTCCTTGATCAAAATCATGACTGTCACAGAGCAAGGCAATGACACCAATTGCCTTTTCTTGCTCATTCCACCGATTATTGCCCTCCATCACTACCCTATTATTCTTGCAGTCACCACTTCCAACTTGAGAGCCCAAAGGCTTTCCCCTATAGGATTCTACCGTTTCTTGAAACTCCTGAGAAAGTTCCATATTGAAATTTAGGACAGCCTTGTAGGCGCTCTTCTCTCGCTTCAGCCTCTCCTCATCAATCTCCTCTTGAGTAACCAAACCCCTAAGAGGGGGGCGCTCCTGAGGAGTATTCAGAATCGTTCTCAGGATACTTCTACGTGGATCAACAAGGGGAATGAAGACTCTAGAAACTCCACCTCCCCCGCCACCGAAAGCCCCATACTGACCGCCGCTGAACCCTACGGTCCAACCGCTGCCCAAACCGCCTCTGCCACCAAAATATGATCTTGCAGAGGCGCTTAGAGAAAATCTTGCGGATGACCCGTTCGCTGAGGATCTCTGAGGCATGTAGTTGGCACAAGGCCCCGGACAAACCGGCCCATAAGCGGGAGAGGATTGACTCAGATAATCGTATGCGTAGAGCAAGGCTCGCGTTCGCACAGAACGTTTGAGCGAGGAACGAACGGCAGCACGGCCGCGATTCGCATACTGCTCCGCCTTCTGGATACCCCGATTTATGTAACTCAAAGGCGTGCAGATTACCGGAGGACATTTAATAGCAGCACCCGAAGCGTGGCCGCTGGGGTCCGCGTACAAGACCGGGTTCGCGTTTCCGTATGTGTATCGGTTGGCCTGCACAGATGGTGTTGGCTCGAGGGTAATTGTGTCTCGTGAAGCGAACCTGCCCGTGTCGGGCTGGTACCAGCGGGCGTGCATGTTGACATCGCCCGTGTCCGGGTCCGTCCACTCCCCCTGGTAGCCCATCGATGCCGCAGGGGCGGCACCGAGCTGCTCGCCGAACGGGCCGAAGTCGGCAGAGGTGACGACGGATCCCGTACCGGTATGCATTGCCAGCACGTCACCGTGGGAGTTGCTGTAGGCCAGCGCCGGTGTCTGTCCCCGGTCGGCAACGCTCATCAGCTGCCCGTACGGGTCGCGTCCGTACTGGGCGACGGGGGTTTCGGTGCCGTCCAGGATCCCGACCGGGTTGTTCTGCAGGTCCGGGTAGACGAAGGTCTGCGCCTCGCTGCCGGGGGCTTCGCGTTCGGTGACGCGCCCCAGGGCGTCGTAGGAGTACTCGCCGGATCCGTTGCCCGCGCTGACCATGCGCTCGAAGCCGTCGAACTGCGGGGTGCGCAACTGCCCGTCGACGAACTGTGAGCTGATGGTCCCGTTCGGGTCGTAGGACCAGGCGTCCCCGTCGCTGGAGGAGGTGAGCCGGTTGCGCTCGTCGTACTCAAAGGTCTCTCCTGCGGCCTGGACCCTGTTCCCGGAGGCATCCCATGCGTACTCGGTCTCCTCGTTCTCGGGAGAGGTCCACGAGACCAGCCTCGAGGCGTAGTCGTAGGCGTAGCGGTGGCTCCCGGCGGGTGTTCCACCGGCCGAGGAGCGCTCGGTGATACGCCCGGCCCGGTCATAGGCGTAGGTGGTGGACACGGTCTGCTCACCGGCGGAGGACAGGAGAGTGTCCTCGGTCAGCTGTGAGAGCGGGTCGTAGCTGAAACTGCGGACCGCTCCGTCGCTGGTGGTGACGTGCTCGGGGAGTCCGGCCTGGTTGTAGTCGATGGCCAGGTCGGTCCCTGTCACCGGGTCGTGGTGCCCGACCACGCGTCCGGAGGCGTCGTAGTCGAAGGTGGTGGTCCCGGTCATGTCCAACCGGGTGTCGACGCGGCCAGCCGCGTCGTAGCTCGTGGTCGTTCCGGGGGCGATGCCTTCGTAGGAGACGGTGGTCGGGCCGAGGAACTGCACCTGGTTGCCGCGGTCGTCGTAGACGATTTCGATGGCGCCGCCCGGGGTTCCGATGCCGATCGGCCGGCCCAACAGGTCGAAGCCGATGTTGCGGTCCTCGGTCGCGATTGCGGCGCCGGTGGCGGTCTCCTTGGTCAGGCCGCCCATCGCGTTGTAGGTGCGTTCACGCACGATGCCGCCGGGCACGTGCTGCTGGACGGGGTTTCCTGCGGCGTCGTAGAACGTGGTCCAGGTGCGATCGGCCAGGTCGGGGGTGCCGTCCGTGCTGGGCTCGATGAGGTCCTGGACCTGGCCGTTGGGGGTGTAGGTCGTGTAGGTGCTGTTGCCGCGCCCGTCGGTGATGCGGGTTCGCTGTCCCAGGGCGTCGTAGCCGAAGGTGGTGGTGATGGTCTCGGTGTCGCTGACCGGTTCCACCTGTCGGGTCGGCCGGCCGAGTGCGTTGTACTCGATCTCGACCTTCTGACCGAGCGGGTCGGTCTGTTCGATCGCCAGTCCGGCCGCGTCGTACTCGGTGGTAGAGGTCCGAAGCTCTTCGCCTTCTGCGTCGACCATACGGGTCGAGGTCAGCCGTCCTGCGAGGTCGTACTCCGAGATCGTTCGGGTTCCGGCGGGGTCGGTGGCCCTGGTGGTTCTTCCGGCGAGGTCGTAGTCGAACTCGGTGGTTTCCCCTGTGGGGGTGGTGGTCTGAACCAGTTCACCGGCGGGGTTGTAGGTGCTGGTGGTCTGGTGGCCCAGAGGGTCGGTGACGGAGACGGGGTTGCCCGCCGTGTCGTAGGTGTAGCGGCTGATGTAGGCCGCTGCCGCGGGGATGCGTTCGATCTGGGTATCGGTGACCTGGCGTCCCAGGTCGTCGTAGGTGGCCTCGGTGCGTGCTTCGACCGGGTCGGTGACTGCGAGCAGTTCCCCGACGGGGTTGTAGGCGAACGTCCACTGCCCGGCTTCGGGCATGCCTTCCAGTTGCGGGTCGGTGATCCCTGCAAGGTTGCCGAGCTGGTCCCAGGTGTAGGTGCGGGTGTTGCCCAGGGCGTCGGTCTGTGTGCTGATACGGCCGAGCTGGTCGTAGTCGGCGCCGGCCTCAGGCGTCAGTCGGGTCCCGTCCACGCCGGTGAAACCGGGGGCCTGGCTGCGGGTGCGCTGTCCGACGAGGTCGTAGCCGAAGACGGAGGTGTGGCCCTCGGCGTCCTGCTGGTGGGTGAGGTTGCCGACCAGGTCGTAGCCATACCTGGTGGTGGGGCGGGCGGTGAGGGTGGGCTCCGCGTGATGGACGATCTCCACCTCGGGGGACTGCTCCTGGACCAGTCGGCCCAGTTCGTCGTAGCGCATGTGCGAGGTGAAATCGGCGGCATCGGCGCCGCTCTGGTTGCCGCGCGGGTCGGTGACGGCTGTGGTCAGACCGAGTTCGTTGAGCTGGTAGCTGGTGACCAGCTCGCCTTCTGCGGTCACGACGGCTTCCTCGATCAGGTGGCCGCCTGCGTCGTAGGTGAAGCGTGTGCGCTCTGTTGTCTCCGAGGAATCGCTCAGGGCGGTTTCGGTGACATTGCCGCGACCGTCGTAGGTGTAGGCGGTGACCCGGGCCAGCCCGTCGGGGTCGAGGGTTTCCCTGGTCAGACGGGAGTCGGCGCTCCATGCCTGGTCCACGCGCGTGGCACCGTCCCCGGTGACCGACCTGGTGAGGTTGCCGGCCGCGTCGTAGGTGTTGTCCTCCAGGACCACGTCCTGGGGTTCATCGGCATTGTTGAGCATCACCTGGCTGGCGATGGTCTGTGCCGGTAGACCGTCCGCGTAGTAGGTGTAGGCGGTGGTGCGGCCGACAGCGTCCGTGGTGGAGGCCAGGTTGCCGTCGGGGTCGTAGGCGTTGGACTCCAACACCAGCGAGGAGGGTTCGTTGTCCTCGCCCGGATGGCCGGTCCATCCGTCGATGATGCGCTCGGCGATGTGGCCGCGGTCGGTGTAGGTGGTGCGGAACATGGTTCCGGCCGCGTCCTGGTGGTGGGTCCGGGTGCCGGTGAAGTCGTATCCGAAGTGTTCTGTGCGGCCTTCGGGGTCGGTCTCGGCGACGAGGTGACCGTAGTGGTTGTACGCCCACATGGTGATGCGGTCGGGGCTTTCGCCGACCAGGTCGCTGACGGTGCTCTGGATGGGGCGGCCGTCGAGGTCGTAGGCGTACCGGGTCAGCGACTGGTGGGAGGTGTCCGTGAGCTCGTTGGTGACCTCGGGGCCGGTCTCGGTGAGTACCCGGCCGGCGTCGTCGTAGGTGACAGTGGTGGTGACCCCCTCGGGGAAGGCGTCGGTGACGGCGGTGGTGGTCAGCATCCGGCCGAGTCCGTCATAGGTGTACTCGGTGACGAGGCCGGAGGGCTCTGCTACTCGGGTGATGTCGCCGTGCTCGTTGTAGGAGTAGCGGGTCTTGCCCCCGTCGGCGTCCCAGGATTCGGCCAACAGTCCGGCCGGGACGGTTCCGGAGCCGGTCGCTGACTCGGTGCCCTCGGTGTAGAAGTAGCGGACCGTGCGGCCGTCGGGGAAGCCCTCCGTTGGCGGGCTCGTCTCGGAGATCTGGTCCCCGTGGGCGTTGTAGGCCCACCAGGTGCGGTAGGTGGGGTCGAGGAAGTTCTCCGACCGGGCGTCGTGGTGCGCGACCAGCTGGTCGTTGCGCGAGTCGAAGGGGTCATCGGGGTTGTGGTGGTAGGCGAACCATTCCCAGTGGCAGTTCGTGGCCTCGACGTCCCGGCAGCTCATCTGTCCGAGCCGGTTGCCTCGTGCGTCGTTCCAGAAGCGCCTCTGCGCGCCGCTGGGCAGTGTGGTTCCGACCAGGAACCCGCCCACGTCGTAGGTGTAGGTGGTCTCGTAGCCCAGTTGGTCGACGTCTGCGGCGCGGCGGTGGCCGGCCAGGGCGTCGTAGCGTGAGGAGGAGCTCGCGCCTCCGGGGTCCTGGATGGTCACCTCGGCTGTGACCTGGGGGTCTTCGGCCTGAATGTCACCGTCGTAGGTGCGGTTGGAGTAGACCCATTTGCCACCGTTGTGGTCGATGTGGATCTGTGCGCGTGAGGTGGACTCGTCGAACGTGAGGTGGGTGGCCCGGTTGCCCTCGGGGGTGGTGGCCTCGTGGAGCCGGTCGGCTTCGTCCACGCCGGCGGTGTGGTGGAGGGCGATCGTGTCCGCGTCGAGGGGGCGCTGGTAGACGGCGACTTCGTCGATCTTCCCGGTGAAGGGGAATTCTCCGGTGGTGGAGCGGGTCTGGGGCCAGGCGCTGTCGGCCACGCCGGTACCGACGTAGACGAACTTGGTGCTGCGGTGGTCGACCTGCCCTGTCTTGGTACCGACCTGCTCGCCGTTCAGGTAGAGGGTCTGGGAAGTGCCGTCCGAGGTCAGGGCCACGTGGTGCCATTGGCCGTCGTTGACCGTGCCGTCGGTGGTGATGGGGGTCGCCCCACCGGAGGTGGTCCAGAACTGTGCGCGTAGTTTGCCGTCGGTCCCCACGTACACCAGGGGTGTGCGCTCGCCGGGTGAGGTCGGCTTGTTCTGCGCACCGATGATCGTGCCGTGTTCGGTGGTGGCGAACCAGGTCTCGAGGGTGATGCGGGTGCCGACCTTGTGCAGGATCGACTCCGGGAGTTGTGCGTGGCTGCCCGAGGAGGTCTGCAGAGCGCCGGTCTGCACGCCTGCCAGCGCGCCCTGGGCGCCCAGGGAGGATCCGACGATGTCGGCCGGTTCCCCTCCGAGTGTCTGCGGTACCTCGTTGAGGGACGTTTCTCCGCTTGTCTCCTCGAAGCGCCAGTACCCGTAGGGGTTGGCGTCCATGGCGGCGGCTTGGTAGTGCGAGCCGTCGGCGTAGGTGTAGGAGGTGCACTCGTTCTCGGGGTTGCAGGACTGGGCCAGGCGCTGCCCGTCGTAGGTGTACGACCATTGCGCCTCGGTGTTCCCGCCCTGGGCGGTGACCGAGGTGACGCGGGCGTTGTCCCAGGTGAAGGCCAGGGTACGGCCTCCTTCGGCGGTGACCGTCGAGATGAGCCCGGAGGAGTCGTAGTCGATGGTCTGGGCGCGTCCCCGGTGGTCGGTCACCTCCAGCAGGCGTCCCGCGTCGTCGAAGGCGTAGGTGGTGGAGGCCTTGTCCATCAGCTTCCAGCCGCTCTCCGTCCGGGAGAGGACGGCGTGCATGCCGGAGGGCGGGGTGAAGCTGGCGTCGGCGTTGCGTGCGAAGCGGTGCTGGCGTCCGTCGGGGTAGGTGACCACGACGTTCCCGGTCCCGTCGACGTCCGGGACGAGGCCCATGTCGAATCGGGTGGACCAGCCGGCGCCGAAGATGCCGTTCTGGCGCGGGTCGGAGGAGTTGTAGGTGCGGGTGATGCTCAAGGGCGGACCGGCGGAGGGAAGGGAGGCGTCGGTGACGGTCTCGGTGTAGTTGCCGATGAGCGCGTCGACCGTTCCGGTGCCGTCGGTTCCGCCGGAGTTGGCGAGGTTGGAGGTCACCGCGGGCTGGTCGGGTTCGGCGATCAGGCGCAGCCAGCCGCTCTCGGTCATCTGGCTGCCGTCTCGGACGAAGACGTTCCACCAGTACTGGTTGCCCCACTGCATGCGGTCTTCGGGCAGTTTCCAGGTTGTCTCGTCCTGCCAGCCGGAGTCCACGCACTCCCAGTCCGGCCATTCCCCGTCGCAGAAGTTGAACCAGAACTCCATGCCTGCGGTGGGCCAGGCGTCGTTGTTGCGGCCCAGAGCGGTGAACTCCGGTTCCAGGGTCGCTACGCGGGCACCGTCCCGTGGGCTGTAGTCCAGTAGCTGGGGTGGCAGGTCGGGGATCTCCAGCTCGACCTGGGCCGTCATGGGCACTCCCCATGCGGCGAAGGTCTGTGCCTTGTGGGTCATGTCGAACTTGATCGTCCACGTTCCCGGGGGGAGGGGACCGACTTTGGCGCTGACGGTCGCGGTCTGTCCCGTGGCCACGTTGCGGGGCATGACAGTGGTGGGGGCGACGTGGTAGATGCGGTTGCCCTGCTGGTCGAAGACCTGGTAGCTGAGCTTGTATCCGTTGCTCGGGGTCCAGGTCTCCTTGCCCCGGTTGGTGACCTTGACGTCGACGTTGGTGGTGCGGTTCGCGTGGGGCGCCGGCTCGAACACGGGCGGGTTCTGAGCGAAGGCATAGTCGGCCCGGTAGGGGCTGTAGGTCACCGTCATGTACGGTGCGCCCCAGGATTCGCGGCTGCCGAACTTCTTCCAGCCCGAGCTGCTGGTGTTCGACGCCCGGACGGTCAGGCCGTGGTTCGCCTTGTCCCCGTCGACCCATGCCTGGACGAGGTCGCGACCGCGGTTCCCGAGGTTGATGCCCTCGTAGCGTGCGGGGCAGGAACTACTGGAGGCTCCGATGGGCATCCAGCCGCGTGCGAAGCTCTCCGTGCCCAGGGCGGTCGAGTTGTAGTTGGGCCCGGGGAAGTTGGAGATCGACTTGTGGTCCCAGGACTGGGTTACTTCGTGCACCGAGACCGGGGAGGGCGTGCAGGAGTAGGACCAGTGGTTGAACAGGTAGAGCTCGGCTCCGTAGATCTTGTGGTGCCGCAAGGCGCTGACCATGGAGTTGAACTTCAGGTAGGACGCCGTACGTGTGGAGCCGCCGTCGTAGGTTCCTGCCTTGAGTTCCTGCTCGGTGTGGCGTGAGGTGTTGAAACCGCTTTGGACATAGGTGTCCTGGGAAGCGTTGTAGTTCCACGTCGATGTGGGGTCGACTCCCACCGGGTAGACACGGTCCTCGTCGGAGAGCCATGCGAAGTCAGCCTCCACCTCCAGGATCCACTGCCGGTTCTCCTCGACGAGGTCGAACTGCACTGCCTCGGACCAGGCACCGTCCCCCGAGTGGGGGTCGATGTTCGAGTCCTCCATGTGTCCGGCCGGGATGTGGCCTACAGGCTCCCCATCGCCGTCGACCAGGTCGATGCTGCCGTCCTCGAGGAGAACGGGCTCGAGCCCCTCCAGCGCGAGGGGGAAGCGCCATGTGGCGTCCTCTTCGCCGGCAGGAGGCTCGTTGAGCCAGATGGTCTCCTTGACGACACCGCCCACCAGGGACTTCAGTTCGATGTCCACACCGGGCAGGGCCTCTTCGTAGAGGATGGTGTCGGCGTCGCTCTCCGACACCTGCCCTTCCGCCCCGGCTGCTCCTTCGAGGGAGAAGGCCAGGCTGTACTGGCCGTCCAGCTCCATGCGGGCGAGTTCCTCGCCGTCGGCGTGGGAGGCGAAGGCGACGCCCTGGGAGTCGGCCGCGTTCGTCCAGGTGGCGGTGTTCTCCGGAACCAGGGTGGTGTCGATCTGTTCCCAGTCGCCGTCTTCCTCGTAGTGGAGAGGTTCCAGGGAGAAGTCGGTGGCGAGGGTGCCGTCCTCGTTCTCGTAGGTGCGCGAGTACTCGTCGCGCTCCTCGACGAGTTCCACGCTGGTGTCCGGGTCGAACCCGGAGATCTCCGGCTCCGGCTCTTCGTCCGCGAGCCGGACCGCGTCATCTGTGTCAGAGGCAGGGGGACGCAGGGGATCGGCGTCCTCCGGCAGGTCCGGCCATTCGTAGGGCAGAGCTCCGTCGGGCACTTCACTGCCCGTTCCCTCGCCGGAAGGAATGTCTGCGGCGAGCGCGCTCCCCGTGTCATGGGGTAGCCCTGACGCAGTCCCGTCTTCCTGCGACGGGGTTTCCACATCGGCTGCGGACACCGGTGTGAGGCGGGGCATCGTCAGGTGGGGCGGGAGGGATGACATGGAGTCCGAGAGGAGCAGCACCAGGGCTGTTCCTACGGCTGTCGTCTTCAACAATGTGGTGCGGACGCGCTTGTTTCGCACGCCACCGGAGCCATGCTCCGAAACATCGTTGAGAGCACCGTTGAAGGACGGCTGCTGGCCGGTCGGCACGACCGGTCACCTCCGGATCACGTAGAGCGAACCATATGCGGAGGACACGACTGAAAGATCAGGCGTGCGTACTTCCCCCGAAGTCCGCAGATCCGGAACGCAGTTCCAAAACAACCAAGCAAGGATGAAAGTAGCAGAAGGCGAGAATGCCCCCACAAGGCCTCACGACCACTTTCCACGCCCCGTTATCAACATGAGACCCAAGGCTCACGACAGTCACATCGCTCCAGCTAACACCAAGCATCGCCCTCGGTACTATTCGTGACGAACAGCCAACGGAGGACGCTCTGATCTGGTACCGAGAATCCGGGCTTACCTCTTACGCCTCAGAAGTCTCGACGAGACCGAACCCGACAGATGAAGCTCTGCACGAGGATCATGCCAAGGCATTAACTTGGTAACGGCACGTCCTTTAACTCTGAAGGGGAGGCCTGGGGGACCAGGACGAAACCTGAGGCGAGCTGGCCGATCCCACAGAACCAAGATGCTTCTGACCTGCCCTTTTACTCATTCACTCAGGCTGGCAACCAGATAGCGACTTTTCGGCTGGCGCCCTTCGCTCTCCCTGGGAGAGAACCGTCAATGGGGACGATCCTTCGCTCGGAATTCACCGAGGTCTCGCGAGCTGGCAAGTGGCAGAGGACCGACCTCTGCACCGACCAGCGCCGACCAGCGCCGACCAGCGCCGACCAGACAGAACTGTCCTCGACGAACAAGTGCATCGCCTCAGGGGAGACCGGTCCGGGGTCCTTCGCCTCTCCGGCGAACTGCTGGGAAGTCGGTGCCACCATGGCGGTTCGGGACGATCGTGGTGACGGCCGCCGAGGGCCGCCCGGCCCAGGAGACAGACCGGATGCCAGGAGTGACGGAGTCGGATTGCCACGTCCGGCGCCAAGACGGATCCGGGCTAGTGACCGCGGCTGCCGAGGAGGACGCCCTGTGGTGGGGCGGACCGGCCCCGGCCCCTGCCGGCCGCGCGGACTGCGAGGTCCGAACGTCCGGAAGTCCGCCCCCGGTGACCGGTATCCGACACGGGGCGCCCCTCCCCCGCGCGAAGGGGCCGGGGAGGGGCGGGCGGCGGGTCCCGCGCGGCCCTCCCCGGCCCCGGGCCGGATCAGCCCTCGCCCGGGGGCTCCCTGCGCGCGAGCGCCCGGTGGTCCACCTTCCCGTTGGGGGTCAGCGGCATCTCCTCCAGCCGGTCCCAGCTCCGCGGGACCAGGCTCGCGGGCAGGGCCGAGCGCAGGAACGCCTCCAGCTCACCGGCCCCGACCTCGGCTCCGGGCACGTAGTGCGCGGTGAGGACCGGCTGCCTCCCGTCCTCCTGCCTCAGCGTGACCGCGCAGAGCTTCACCGAGCCGTGCCGGCTGAGCACCGCCTCGATCTCGTCGAGCTCCATGCGCACGCCCGCGACCTTCACCTGGCGGTCGACCCGGCCCAGGTAGTGGACTCCGTCGCCGTCGATCCTCCCCAGGTCGCCGGTGCGGTACAGGCGGCCCGTCGGGGAGTCCGGGTCGAACACGTCGCGGAAGAACGCGGAGAGGGTCGCGTCGCGGTCGCCGAGGTAGCCCAGTCCCACGGGGACGCCTCCGACGAAGAGCTCGCCGGCCTGTCCGGGGCCTGCCGCGGACCAGGTGCCCTCCTCGCTGTCGTGGACGAGGCAGTAGATCTTCGCGTTGCCGATGGGGCGGCCGACGGGCAGGCGGGCCCCGGCCGTGTCCTGCGGCGACACCACGTGGTGGGTCACATCGTCCGAGCACTCGGTGGGCCCGTAGGCGTTGAGCAGCCCGGCGTGCGGAAGGGCCGCCAGGGCGCGCTCCGCCAGGCTGGGCTTGAGCTCCTCGCCGGTGGAGATGAGCCAGCGCAGGGCGGGGAGCACCTCACCGCCCCCCTTGCGCGCGATGTCGTCGAGCAGGGTCCCGATGGCGGTGGGCACCAGTTCCACGATCGTCGCCTCGTGCCGCAGGAGCAGCCGGTGCAGCCGGGGCGGGTAGAGGACGTCGTTGTCGGAGGCGACCACGACCGTGGCCCCGGCCATGAGCGGGGCCAGCATCTGCCAGATCGAGATGTCGAAGACCAGCGGCGCGGTGAACACGACCCGGCTGTCCTCGGTGATGTCCAGGTCCGCGACCTTGGCCCACAGGTGGTTGAGCATGCCCGGCTGGGCGACCACCGCGCCCTTGGGCCGGCCCGTCGTCCCCGAGGTGTAGATGACGTAGCGGGGCTCCTCCCCCGCCGGGGCCTCCAGCGGGCCTCCTCCCCCGCCGGAGGTCCTCTCGACCACCGGGGGCTGGTCGTCCCCGGCCGTGTACTCCACGGCCAGGGCGCTGGAGCTCAGCCGCAGCACCTCGTCGATGCGCGCCCGGGGCCACCCGGGGTCCACCGGGAGGTAAACCGCGCCCAGGCTCTCCAGGGCCAGGAACAGCACGATGGTCCGCGCGGACCGGGGGCCCAGGCAGGCGACGACGTCTCCCGCCCCGCAGCCCGCCGCCTCCAGGCGGGCGCGCATCCGCTCCACGCGCCGGACCAGGTCCGCGTAGCCGATCTCGGCCCCGGCGCCGACGACGGCCCGCCGGTCGGGGCTCTTGCGCGCCCACGCGTTCACGCGGTCGAGCACGGTGCCGGTGGTGTCGGCGTCGCCGGGGTTGGCCAGCGCGGGCGCCGGCCCCTGTCCCGTGTAGGGGAGGTCGGCCAGGTGCGGCAGCCGGTGGGACGTGGTCACAGGGCGCCCCCGTTCCGGGCGGCGCGCGCCCGGTCCGGGCGCCGGTGCCGTTCGGTGTCGTAGAAGAAGTCCTCGACCGTCGTCGCCCCGCCGTCCTCGGCGGCCCTCCTGTGGACGTAGTCGCCGACCACCAGGTCCAGGACCCCGAGGCCGAAGGGGGAGAAGACCACCGGGCGACCGGGCTCGGGGCGGAACCGGCCGCTGATCACCTCGGGGAGCGTCGCGTGGACGAAGTCGCGCCGGCCGGTGCGCTGCTCGGCCAGGTGCACCGAGGTGTCCGCCTTGAGCACGTGCTCGACGTCGTCCACGACGTTGGTGCTCGCGAGGACGACCTCCGGGGAGAGGTCGCGCAGGGAGACGTGCAGGACCAGGGGGTTGTGGGAGAACCACGAGGGGTCGGTGACGTGCGGCGAGGCGGCGGTCGTGGCGAACACGACCATGTCGTAGGAGGAGACCAGGTCCCGGGCCGACCCGTGCACCCGCACGCTGCTGCCGGGCGAGGCCTGTTGCACGTGGCCGGCGAACCCGCGGGCGTAGTCCTCGGAGAGGTCGTGGACGCCGATCCGGTCGAAGGCCGGGCCGAGCGCGGCCAGGTACTCGTGGAGGTAGCGCGCGATCAGGCCGGCGCCGAAGAAGCCCACGTTGGTCAGGGGCGCGCGCCCGCGTGCCAGGTGGCGCACCGCGACCGCCGCGGAGGCGGCGGTGCGCACGGCGCTGATGATCGAGCCTTCGAGGCAGGCGTAGGGGTAGCCGGTCGCGGCGTCGTTGAGCAGCAGGACGGCCGAGGCCCGGGGGATGCCGTGCTCGATGTTCTCCGGGTAGCTGGACACCCACTTGATGCCGTCGACGCGCACGTCCCCCCTGACCGCCGCGGGCAGGGCGATGATCCGCGAGGACGGCTTGTCCGGGAACCTCAGGAAGTACGAGGGCGGGTTCGTGGTCTCGCCTGAGCCGTGCAGCAGGTAGGCCTGCTCCACGAGGTCGGTCAGCTCCTGTTGCCGTCCCGCGAGGACATCGTGGACGGTGGCCCCCGATATGACGGTGAACGGTGGAATCGACTGTGTGCCCATGGCTGCTCCCGGTACCTGTCCGCTTGTACGACGCGAGGGGAAACGGAGTTCGCCCGCGGCGGTTCCGGGGACACGCCGTGCTCGGCCCGGGGCACCGCTGCGAACTTCGAAACCCTTGTGGTCTGAAGGGAAGAAAGTGCTTACCAAGGGCGGAGTGTACCGTGGGCGCCCTTCCTCCGGGGGTTTTCCCTTTGCGCAAATCGGGCTGCCTGTTCTCGGTGGCTCCGTTGGCGGAAAACCAGGTCGGGCACCCGGTGAACGGCGGCGGAACGGGCCATTGTGGCACCCGGTACCGGAGTGCGGCGGATACCGCCCACCCCTCCGGACACCATTACGGCAAACGCTTTTACCATACGAATAAATGCGCGTCAATACCAGGCGGGAAACTATCCCTGCCGGGGCAAACGCAGTAAGGTGGCCCGGTGGTCGACACATTTACCCCTCCCTCCCCCGGGAACACAGCCACCCCTGTCCGGTATCTGCTGTGGCTGGTCCTCAGCCAGAAATCCCGGATCGCCGCGGGCGCCACCCTCGGAAGCCTGTGGATGCTGGGTCTGACCCTGCCCCCCTACGTGCTCTCCCGGGCGATCGACGACGGGCTGAGCGCGGGCGACACGGGGGCCCTGTCGCTCTGGGTGGCCGTCCTGTTCGGCGTCGGCGTGCTCAACGCCGCGCTGGGGATCGCGCGGCACCGGACGATGACCAAGATCCGTATGGACGCCTCGTTCCGGACCGTTCGCGCCACGGTCCGCCACTCCACCCGCCTGGGCGCGACGCTGCCGCGCCGGGTCTCCAGCGGCGAGGTCGCCTCCATCGGGATCGCCGACGTCCAGGTCATCGCCCAGTCCCTGACCGTGACCGGCCCCGGGTTCGGCGCCGTGGTGGCCTACATCGTCATCGCCGCGCTCCTGCTGTCGATCTCCCCGCTGCTCGCCGTCGTCGTCCTCGCCGGTGTGCCGATGCTCGCGATCACGGTCGGCCCCCTGCTCCACCGGCTCCTGGGGATCGGCTCCGCCTACCGGGAGATGCAGGGCGCCCTCACCGCGCGCCTGGTGGACGTGGTGACCGGCCTGCGCGTCCTCAACGGGCTCGGCGGCAAGGACGCGTTCGCGCGCCACTTCCACCGCGAGTCCCGGGAGTTGCGGGACAAGGGGTACCGGATCGGCGGCGTCACCAGCTGGGTGGGCGCCCTGGGCGTGGGCCTGCCCGCCCTGTTCCTGGCCGTCGTCACCTGGCTCGCGGCCAGGATGGCGGCGAGCGGCGCCATCAGCATCGGCGACCTCGTCGCCGTGTACGGGTACGTCGCCGTCCTGGTGGTCCCCGTCGCGTTCTTCATCGAGGGCGGCACGGACATCACACGGGCCCTGGTCTGCGCCCGCAGGGTGATCCGGTTCCTCAACCTCGAACCGGAGCACGCGGACGACGGCGCCACAGGGCGGCCGCCGGCGCCGGGAGCGGAGCTGTACGACCCCGCGTCGGGCGTGCGCGTCGGCCCGGGGGGCCTGACCGCGCTGGCCGGCGCCCGGCCGGCGGACGCCGAGGAGATCCTGGACCGCCTCGGCCGGTTCACCGCCTCCGACGCCGAATGGGGCGGGGTCCCGTTGCGCGAGGCGCCCCTGGACGCGGTGCGCGAGCGCGTCCTCCTGGCGGACAACGACGCCGACTTCTTCTCCGGGAGCATCCGCGACGTCGTCGCCGGGGCCGGGGAGCCCGACGACGAGGCCGTCCGCGCGGTGCTGCACACGGCCGTGGCCACCGACATCGTCGACGCCATGGCCGACGGCCTCGACTCGGTGGTGAACGCGCGGGGCCACAACCTCTCGGGGGGCCAGCTCCAGCGCCTGCGGCTGGCCCGGGCGCTGTACACCGAGCCCGAGGTCCTGCTCGCGGTCGAGCCCACCTCGGCCGTGGACTCCCTCACCGAGGCCGCGATGGCGGCGCGCCTGCGACAGGCCCGCGCGGGCACGACCACGGTCGTCTCCACCACCTCGCCGCTCGTCCTGGACCAGGCGGACGCGGTGGTCTACCTCGTCGACGGGCGGGCGGCGGCCACGGGCACACACCACGGACTACTGCGCACCGAACCCGGATACCGGGCCCTGGTGTCGCGCGACGCAGAGTGGGAGCCGCTCCGATGACCGCAGTGCTGCCCGTCGCGGACCGAGCGCACGTGCGCCGCGCCGCCGTGCGCGAGATCCGCGCCGACCGGTGGACGTTCGCCCTGATGCTGGCGCTCAACGTGCTGGCCGCCCTCGCCGCGCTCATAGCCCCCTGGCTCGTGGGGCTGATCGTGGACACCGTCCAGCGGTCCCCCGGCCCGGCCGCGGTGGCCTCCGTGGACCGCACGGCGCTGGCGATCGTCGTCGTGACGGTCGTGCACATCCTGCTGGCGCGCTACTCCCTCTACGTCGGCTACAGGTTCGGCGAGGGCGCCGCCGCCCGCATCCGCGAGCGCTTCCTGGAGCGCACGCTGGCCCTGCCGGCCGCCACGGTCGAGCACACGGCCACCGGCGACCTGGCCGCGCGCGGCACCTCGGACGTCACCAGGGTCGCGTCGGCCCTGCGCAACGCGATCCCGGAGGTGTTCGTCGCCCTGACGCAGGGGCTGTTCCTCATCGGCGCGGTGCTGTTCATCGACCCGGTGCTGGGGGCCTGCGGACTGGCCACCCTGGTCACCATCGTGGTCGCCCTGCGCTGGTACCTGCGCCGGGCGCGGACGGCCTACCTCGCCGAGGGCGCCTCCGGTTCGGACCTCGCCGAGGTCCTCACCAGCACCGCGAGCGGCGCCAGGACCGTGGAGGCCCTGCGCCTGCAGGAACGCCGGATCGCCGCGGCGGAGACCGCGATCGGGACGGCCCGCGGGGCGCGGCTGCGCACCCTGTGGCTGCGCACCGTCCTCTTCCCGTCCGTGGACGTCTCCGCCGTCCTGCCGCTGGTGGGCGTGCTGCTGATCGGCGGCGTGTTCTACCAGAACGGGTCGGTCTCCCTGGGGACGGTCGTGACCGCGGCCCTGTACCTGCGCCAGCTCTCCGTCCCGCTGGACACGATCATGCTGTGGGTCGAGGAGCTGCAGGCGAGCGGCGCCTCCTTCGCCCGCGTGGAGGGACTGGCCGCGGCGCCCGCGGCCGAGCGGCCCGCCTCCGCCGAACCGGCCGACGACCGCATCCGGGTCAGGGACGTCCGCTACGCCTACGACCACCGCGGGGACGTGCTGCACGGGCTGGACCTGACGGTGCAGCCGGGGGAACGGCTCGCCGTGGTCGGCCCCTCGGGCGCCGGGAAGTCCACGCTGGGCAGGCTCCTGGCGGGGCTGGACAGGCCGCGGACGGGGGAGGTCACCGTGGGAGGCGTCCCCGTGGCGGACCTGGCGCCGGAGCTGCTGCGCCGCCAGGTGGTACTGCTGACCCAGGACCACCACGTCTTCCGGGACACGCTGCGGCACAACCTGCTCCTGGCCAGGGCCGGGGCGACCGACGCGGAGCTGCACGCCGCCCTGGACACGGTCTCGGCCGACTGGGCCCGGGAGCTGCCCGAGGGGCTGGACACCGTGCTCGGCCCCGACACGCACAAGCTCAACGGGGGCCAGGCGCAGCAGCTCTCCCTCGCACGGGTGGTGCTCGCCGACCCCCACACCCTGATCCTGGACGAGGCCACCGCCCTGCTGGACCCCGCCACGGCGCGCAACACCGAACGGGCGCTCGCGGCGGTCCTCGAGGGGCGCTCGGTCATCGCGATCGCCCACCGGCTGCAGACCGCGCACGACGCGGAGCGCATCGCCGTGATGGACGAGGGCCGGATCATCGAGCTCGGCAGCCACGGCGAGCTCCTCGCCCGGGGCGGGACGTACGCGAACCTGTGGAGGTCCTGGCACGGGGACTAGGGGGTCTCAGGGCCGCCGCGCCCACGACCGCCGGGCGGCCCTGCGCGGCGCCGGCGAGCACGGACGCGGCTGCCCGGACTGCCCGGCGCACGGTCATCCGCACCGGCGGGGCCGGGCGCAGGATCTCGGCGAAGGCGCGCGGGGGGCCGGGGCCCGGTCGCGGTGCACGGGACGGGGCCCGGGAGCGCCTCCCCGTTCCGGGGCCGGGGGCAGCCCGGTCCCGGGACGACGAGGCGGTCCCGGCCGTTCAGCCGCCCAGGCCCACGCGGAACCCCTCGATGTAGAGGCGGTCCAGCGACATCCTCTCCAGCGCCTCCAGGGCCAGGTCCGGCGAGGCGATGATCGGCTGGTTCTTGACGTTGAAGGACGTGTTGATCACGCAGCCCAGGCCGGTGTGCTCCTTGACCTTGTGCAGGAGCCGCCAGAAGACCTCGTTGTCCTCCTTGGTGACGATCTGGACCCGGGCGGTGCCGTCCACGTGCACGGCGCCCCGGATGCCCGGGATCCGTTCGGGCCGGGTGCGGGCGGTGCTGAGCATGTACCTGCTCGGCGACAGGGCCCGGCCCTCGAAGACCTCCTCGTAGTCGGAGTCGAGGATCGCCGGGGCGAAGGGCCGGAACCCCTCCCGCATCTTGACGATGGCGTTGAGCCGCCCCTTGATGTCGTCCCCGTTCGGGAGCGCCAGGATGGACCTGTTCCCCAGCGCCCGGGGGCCGAACTCCATACGTCCGGCGAACCAGGCGACGACCCTGTCCTCGGCGAGGTCGCGGGCGGCCAGGTCCATGTACTCGTCGGTGAACCCGTGGTACTCCCAGACCGGGGACGCGCCTCCGGACCGCTCGAACGCCTTCAGCGCCGAGCGCACGTCGCCGGCGCCGTAGCCGGGACCGGTGTAGGCGCTGAAGGTGCCGGAGAAGCCCCCGGCCACGTGCAGTGCGGCCCCCATCGCGGTGCCGTCGTCGCCCGCGGCCGGCGGGACGAACATGCGCGACACCTCGGGCAGCTCCGAGATGGACTGGTTGGCCAGGCAGTTCAGGAAGGTCCCGCCCGACAGGCACAGCGAGTCCTGGCCCGTGTGCCGCAGCCAGTGGCGGACCAGGTCCGTCAGGACCTCGGAGAAGCGCGCCTGGAAGGCGGCGGCGATGTCGGCGTACTCGTCGGGGACCGCGGCGCCGGGCTCGCGCGGCGCGACGCCGAGCGACTCCTCCAGGAAGGCCAGGGCGTCCGGGTAGCCCTCCCCCGCGCGTCCGAGCGCGCCCTGGGGCCAGCCGATGGCGGCCCGCCCCTCGTCGGCGCCCATGAAGCGGGCGAAGAACGCGGCGTAGCGGCGGGGGTCGCCGTACGCGGACAGGCCCATGACCTTGTACTCGTCGGAGTTGAAGGTGTACCCGAGGTAGCGGGTCAGGATCGAGTAGAGGATGCCCAGGGAGGAGTCGATGCCCTGGCTGTACAGCTCCTCCATGCGGCCCCGGGTGAACCGGTGCACGGTGAGCGCGACGGTCTCGCCCATGCCGTCGGAGACCACGGACAGGGCGTCCTCGTAACCGCTCAGGTGGTAGGCGGAGGCGGCGTGGGCGACGTGGTGGTCCACCGGGCGGAACCGGTCGCCCGGGTTCTTCCACCCCGTGCGCGCGAGTTCCTCGACCACGGTCCGGCCGCTGAGCACCTCGTCGAAGTACTCGGGGGTCCGGTGGAAGAAGCGGCGGAACCGGTCGTAGTTGAAACCGTGGGCGATGAGGTCGACGTCGTCGCCGGTGATCCCGGCGTGGTCGAGGCAGTAGGCGATGGCCTTCTCGGGGAAGGCCCCGGTCGCCTTCTCCCCGGTGAAGCGCTCCTCGGCCGCCGCGGCGACGATGTTCCCGTCGACCACGAGGCAGGCGGCGCTGTCCATGCCCTGGCAGATCCTGCTGTCGACCTCCGCGATCCCCGGCCTGCTCCGGAGGTGGTGCGGCTGGGAGTGGGGGAGGCCGCTGAGGCCGAGTACGATCACCGTTCTCCTTGTGTGGGCTCGGCGTTCTCCGCCCCACGCCCCGGGGTGCGGGTGGGGCGGGTCGGTTCACGCCCCCGGGGCGCGGGGCGCCTGAGCGGCCGCCCGTGCCGACCGCGTGAGCGCTTCCTCCCGGTCGGCGGGACCGGCGGCCGGGAAGCAGGGGGTCAGAAGCCGGAGCAGACTCCGCGACGCTTCGCCGTCATCGGGCACCTCCCCCTCTTTCCGGGCACTCCTCCGCCGGGCCCCTGGCGTGCGGGCCCTTCGTCGAACGGCATGAGTATAGGACGGGCCGAACGGTATGGGAATAGCGAATCCGTTTGTCCGAACGCGGATGCCTTTCGACGCACGAACCGGGTTCGCGCTTGTGCTCCGTTCGTGTGGAACGAGCGCACGCGTCCGGGGTCATTCCGGTTTCGGGCACCCCGGCGAATATGGTTCCCGGTTCCACTCCGCCGGTCTCCTCCTGTGCGTCCTCCAACCCCCTCCCCTATCCGAATGATCCGGATTAGCGGCTTTCGAAGCTTTCCCGGACCAGGGTGATCCGAGGACTGCGCACCCCGGTTCCGTTTCCGCGCGGCCCGCCCCGGAAAGGAAACCGCTCCCCCGCTGCGGTGCCGCAGAAAATCCCGCTCCGACCCCTGGCGTGGACGGGAAACGCCTACTATGCTGCGACAGCCCGTGGTGCGAATACCGGCCCGAGGAGCAGGGGTCGCCGCCATTGTTTCCGGCGCCGGGAACGCACCGGAAGGCACGCATTCGAAGCACCGGTCCGCCGCGGTGATCCGAGGACGCCCCGCAGGCCGGGTCGGCCGCTCCGGACCACACCGCCCACAGAACGGACCCCCGCCCCTCCATGCACTCCACTCCCCACCGGACCGCGCAGGAATGGGTTCGCCCCCTGGCCGGGGCGACCGCCCCCGGCGGGCTGCGCCTCTTCTTCTTCCCCTACGCGGGGGCGGGCGCCTCCGCCTACCGGAGCTGGGGGGCCGGCCTTCCCGAGGGCACCGAGGGCTTCGCCGTCCAGCTGCCCGGACGCGAGGACCGCTTCCACGAACGTCCCGTCCCCGGGCTCGACGACCTGCTGGACGCCCTCACCCCCGGGCTGCTGCCGCTGCTCGACAGGCCCTTCGCGTTCTTCGGCCACAGCATGGGCGCCATCGTCTGCTGGGAGCTGTGCCGCAGGCTGCGGCTGACGCACGGCCTCGAGCCGGTCCGCGTGTTCGTGTCGGGCTGCCGCGCCCTGCACCTGCACCGGTCGCGCACCCCGGCGGAGGCCGACCTGTCGGACGAGGGGCTGATCGAGGAGCTGCGCGTACTCGGCGCCACCCCCGAGGAGCTGCTGCGCAACCCGGAGTTCACCGCGTTCCTGCTGCCCACCTTCCGCGCCGACCTGTCCCTCTTCGCCGGATACAGCTACCGGCCCGGACCGCCGCTGAGCTGTCCCGTCTCGGTGTTCGGCGGAACGCGGGACCCGCGGGTGGCCGAGGAGCACCTCCACGGCTGGGCCGCGCTGACCGACGGACCGGCCCGGGTGGAGATGTTCCCCGGCGGCCACCTGTTCCTGCTCCAGGAGCGCGAACGGATGCTGCGCAGCATCGGCTGGGCACTGTCCGGCGACGGCTTCTGACCCGACACGGCCGGGCCCGCACCGGCCCCCACCTCCACGGAAAGAGGAGCATGTCCGCAGACGACACGAACTACCAGGCCCTCGTCGGCGGCATCGTCGCCGACGCACTCGAGACCCGGTCGGTCGCCCCCGGGGACGCGTTCGCCGACCTCCAGGTGAACTCGGTCCTGCTGCTGCGCATCATCGCCGCGATCGAGGACAGGCTGGGCACCTCCATCGACATCGTCGACGTCCTCCAGGCGCAGACCGTGGGCGACCTGGCCGACCTGGCCAGGAGCTACGCCCTGCGCGAGGAGGAGGAGGAGGAGAGCCGTGGGTGACGTCCCCTCCCCCCTGTGGCTCCGGACCGCCGACGTCGACCACATGCGCAGGGACGGGCGGGACGAGGACCCCGGCCACGCCTGGACCGCCGAGCGCATCGGCGCGCTCTACCCCGAAACCTCCTGCGAGCTGCTGGACTGCGGCGTGATGTCCGGCGTGACCTACGCCGGTCTGCGGGACGCGGGCCTGCCCGTGGACTACACCGGCATCGACGTCTCCCCCCGGGTCCTCGACGCGTGCCGGGCCGAGCACCCGGGCGCGCGGTGGCTGGAGATGAGCGTCACCGACCTCGCCTTCGGCGAGGGCACCTTCGACGTCGTGAACTCCCGCCACCTGCTGGAGTGCCTGCCCTACTACGAGACGGCGGTCCGGGAGATGTTCCGGGTGGCCCGCACCCACGTGATCATCGGCTTCTTCCAGGTCCCCAGGGCTCCCGAGGCGCTGCTGCGGCGCGAGACCGACGAGGGCTACATCTGGCTGAACCGCTACGACCCGGGCCCCTTCGAGGAGCTGCTGCACCGGCTCTCGCGCAAGGTGGAGACCGCCGACCTGCGCCACGGGCCCCGCCGCTCCCGCATCTACCTCTGCACGAAACGCTGATCCGTCCCGGCCCCGCACGCGGCGGGGCCGGGACGGGTCAGCGGCCGGACGGACCGCGGAAGCGCAGGGCCATGGCCGCCAGGGAGCCCCTGCTCGAGGTGCAGGCCAGGACCGCGTCACCGTCGTCGATCCGGCCGGACTCCGCCAGGTCGGCCAGGTTGATCGGCACGTCGGACGAGAAGCAGTGCCCCACCGTCGAGACGAGCCCGGGGTAGGGCTCCGTGTGCGGCATCGCGGCGGCCATCGACAGCATCGTGCGGGTCGCGCTGCCGAAGTTCGGGGTCACCAGGTAGCGGAAGCCCTCCTCCGCGTGCGGTGCCACCCGACGCGTGGCGGTGCGCATGGCCGTCAGGGTCACCCTCGCGTCGGCCAGGCCCGACCACTCCTTCTCCCGGGGCAGCCAGCGCTCGGTCGCCGATCCCAGGAGCTGGAAGGACGCCTCCGGACCGGGGTCCCGCGTGATGAGGCAGGAGGCGGCCCCATCGCTGAAGACCGTCATGCTGATCGGAGGGTGCCGGGTTCCCGAGACGATCCGGTCGACCGTCACCAGCAGGACCGACGCGGCCTGCCCCGACGCGATCAGGCCCCTGGCCACGTCGGTCCCCGAGGAGAAGTTCGAGCAGGCGTCGCCGCTGACGACGAGGACCGGGGTCGAGGGCAGCTTCGCCGCGGCGCGGAACTCCTGGGCCCACTCGCTGGGGGTCGTCCCCTCGTCCGTGTCGTTGCAGACCACCACCGCCTCGTAGGACACGTCCGGCCGCGCGGACCCCGGGGCTCCCGGGGTGACCGCGACCGCCATCTCCAGGGTGGAGTCCGAGGACACGCGCACCTCCCGGATGCCCTGCTCCTCCAGCGCGCCGAGGTTCTCGCGGACCCTGGGGTCGTCCAGGTCGCGGACGTGGACGGGCGTACCGAGTCTGGACGTGAGAGGGACGGCGTACACGTCCGGGCCCTGCGGGTTCACTGACTCTCCTTGCCGTGCGGCGTCGTGGAACCCCCGGCGGAGGGCCGGAGGGTCTCGTCCCCGAAGTTCTTGTCGACCCACTGGTCGCTGTAGACGGTCTCGAGGTACCGGTCCCCCAGGTCGGGGGCCACGGCCACCGACCTGAGGCGGTGCTCCGGGTCGTGGCGGTCGAGCCAGTCCAGGGCCCCGCCCACCACCGTTCCCGTGGACCCGCCGAACAGGAACCCGCGCGCGGACAGGGACCGGCAGGTCCGGATGGCCTCCCGTTCGGGCACGTGGACCACGTCGTCGACGGAGGCCAGCTCCAGGGCCGGCGCCGGGGTGCTCGACCCGAGTCCGGGGATGAGGCGCGGCCCGGGCTCGCCGCCGAAGTTCGCCGACCCCTGGGCGTCGACGGCCACCACCCGCACACGGGACGCGTGCTCGCGGAAGTACCGCGCGCAGCCCACGAGGGTGCCCCCGGTCCCGGCTCCGACGAAGAGGACGTCGAGATCGGGGAAGCACCCGGCGATCTCGACGGCGGTCGTCTCGTAGTGCGCCGTCCAGTTCGCCGGGTTCTCGTACTGGTTGAGCCACAGGTACCGGTCGTCGCCGCGGCACATCTGCCGGACCCTCTCCTTCCTGGCGCCCAGGAGGCCGCCGACGGGGTCGGGGACGTCGACCACCACGACGTCGGTCCCCAGGGCCCTCATCAGCCGCAGCGTGTGGGGGTTGCAGCGCCGGTCGGTCACGCACGTGAACACCAGGCCCTTGCTGGCGGCGACCACGCTGAGAGCCACGCCGAGGTTGCCGGAGGAGGACTCCACCAGGACCGTGTCCGGGCGCAGGAGGCCGTCCTTCTCGGCGGCCGCCACCATGGCCGCGGCCGTGCGGAGCTTGACGGAGCCTCCGAAGTTGAAGCCCTCGCACTTCAGGTAGATCTCACGGCCGGTCACGGACGTGAGGTCGACGTAGACGTCGGACTCCAGCAGTTCGTGCGGCGCGGAAACGATGGGCATCCCGTGCTCCTGTTCTCGGTGCGGGGCCGGGCGGCGCGGCGGGCGCTCAGGCGCCGGCTTCCGCCTGCCGGACCAGGCTCGCGGGCCGCATGTCGGTCCACTCGCTGTCGATGTGCCGGGTGCACTCCTCCCGGCCGGCCGGACCGAACACGCTCTCCCAGCCGGCGGGCACCGCGATGTGCCCGGGCCACAGCGAGTACTGCTCCTCGGCGTTCCTGAGCACGAGGAAGGTACCGTCCTCGGCGTCGAACGGGTTGGTCATCGCGTTCTCCTCCACGGGTGTGGTCGTGTGCGGGTGGTCGTCCTGCGCGGGGCGGCTCACGGGTCCGCGAGCACGCCGTCCAGGATCTTCCTGACTGCGCCGAGGGGTTCGCGGTCGGTCATCCGGGCGTGCTCGGCGTCGATGTCGTGACGCTCCACACGGCCGCTGACGTGCGGGTCCCACGCCCGCGTCGACGGGGCGCCCCGGCCGCGCCCCCGGGTCGCCGCGAAGAACAGCATGTCGCCCTCGAAGCGGGCGGTGGGCTGCTCGGCCACGATGCGCAGGAGCCGGTTCGCGGTGCGGGCGAGGGCGTCGAGGTCCGCCTCTCCGAGCGCGGGTGCGGCCTCCGTCGCCCCCATGAGGCGGGCGACCTCCTCGGGCCCGATCCCGTCCTGCCAGCCGACGCCCTCGGCCTCGTGCGGGTAGGAGTCCAGCAGCGCCAGGACCGCCACCTCTTCCCCCTGTTCCTGGAGGGCGCAGGCCAGGGCGTGGGCGATGTTCCCGCCCAGGGACCAGCCGAGCAGGTGGTAGGGGCCGTGCGGCTGGACGGAGCGGATCTGGGCCAGGTAGTCGGTGACCAGGTCGGCGGCCGTCTGCGGGGCGCCGCCCGCGCCGTCGGTCCCCCTGGCCTGGATCCCGTACACGGGACGGTCGCCCAGGCCTTCGGCGAGAGCGGCGTAGCACCAGCTCAGGCCGGTCACCGGGTGGACGCAGTACAGCGGGGGCAGGGTTCCGCCGCTGCGCAGGGCCAGCAGGGGCGCCTGGGAGCCGGGACGGTGCGGCCGGAGCCGTCCGCCGTCCTCGGCGAGGGCCGCGGAGATGCCCGCGACGGTCGGGGAGCGGAAGAACGCGGGCAGGTCGACGGTCGCGCCGAGCACCGTCCGTATCCGGCTGATCAGCCGGGTCGCGAGCAGCGAGTGACCGCCCAGGTCGAAGAACCCGTCGTCGATCCCGATGTCGGGACGGTCCAGCACCTCGGCGAACAACCCGCACAGGACCTCCTCCCGCGCGGTGCGCGGGGCCCGCCCGACCGAGCTCTCGGCCTCGGGGGCGGGCAGCGCCGCGCGGTCCACCTTGCCGTTCGGCGTCAACGGGAACGCCTCCAGGGCCACGAAGGCCGACGGAACCATGTAGGCGGGCAGGTCCCGGGTCGCCAGACGGCGCAGTTCCCCGCCCTCCGGCTCCGCCGCGCCCTCGACGGGAACGTGGTAGGCCACCAGTCGCTTCTCCCCGGGGGTGTCCTCGCGCAGCACCACCACCGCCCGCGCGACATCCGGATGCGCCGCCAGAACCGCCTCCACCTCACCCGGTTCGACCCGGAAGCCGCGGATCTTCACCTGGAAGTCGGAGCGCCCCACGTACTCCAGCGCGCCTTCGGCGTTCCACCGCACCAGATCACCGGTGCGGTACATCCGCGAACCCGGCTCACCGAAGGGATCGGCGACGAACCGCCCCGCCGTCAGCCCCGGGCGCTCGTGATAGCCGCGCGCCACACCCGCACCCGCGAGATAGAGCTCGCCGGGCACTCCGGGGGCGGTGGGGTTCAGGCCGTCGTCCAGGACGTAGGCGCGGGTGTTGTCGAGCGGGGCGCCGATGGTCACGGGAGCGTCGGCGTGCAGGCGGCAGGTCGTGGAGTAGACCGTGGTCTCGGTGGGCCCGTACCCGTTGGTCACGCCCCGGGCGGCGGAGGTCAGCGCGTCGGCCAGTTCCCGGGTGACGGGCTCCCCCGCCGTGATGACGTGCACGCCGGACAGGTCGAGGCCGGTCTCCAGCAGGGTCCGCCACAGGCTGGGGGTGGCCTGCATGTGGGTGACACCGTGCCGGTCGATCATGTGCGCGAGCCGTCGGGGGTCCAAGAGGTCCTCGCGGGACACCAGGACCGTCGCGCCGCCGCACACCAGCGGCAGGTACACCTCGACGGAGGCGATGTCGAAACCGAACGTGGTGCTGGCCAGGAAGCGGTCGTGCGCCGTGAACGGCAGACCCCGCTTCACCGACATGAGCAGGTTCACCAGTGAGCCGCCGGTGACGGTCACCCCCTTGGGCCGCCCCGTCGAGCCGGAGGTGTAGAGCACCTGCACCGCACCCGCGTCCGGGCATCCGGTGGCAGCCAGGTTCTCCACCGACCGCCCGGACAGGTCCGCCGCGGCCAGGAACCCCTCGTCCAGCACCACACGCGGCCGCGCGTCCTCCAGGATGAACCGGATGCGCTCCACAGGGAACTCCGGATCCACCGGCACATAGGCCGCACCGGCCTTGAGCACCGCCAGCGCGCACACCACCATCTCCACACCGCGCGGCAGCAGGACCGCCACACGGTCCTCACCCCGCACACCCCTGGCCACCAGCTCGTGGGCCAACCGGTTCACCCGGGCGTTGAGCTCGGCATAGGTGGTCACGCCCTCGTCCGTGACCACGGCAGGCGCCTCCGGGGACCGCGCGACCTGCGCCTCGAACAGCCCGGCCAGGCTCTCCGTGACGCTCTGCCCGTCGGCGTGCGGTGCCCCCCGGCCCCACGTGTGGAGCAGTTGACGGCGCTCGTCGGCCGACAGCAGCTCGACCCGGCCGACCCGGACCGAGCCGTCCCGGGCCATCTCCGCCAATACCGCCGCGTACCAGCGCACGATCCGCTCGGCCGTGGAACGGTCGAACAGGTCCTCGGCGAACTCCAACTGGCCGACCAGACCCGCTCGCGCACCCTGTTCGTCGAACTCCTCGCGTGCGCTCAGGGAGAGGTCGAACTTGGCCACCCGGAAGTCGACCGGGTACTCCTCGACCTCCAGCCCGTCCAGAGCGGGCGAGGAACGCCGGTTGTTCTGCATCACCAGCAGGGTCTGGAAGAGCGGGTGCCGGGACGCCGAACGCTCCGGGTTGAGGACCTCCACCAGCCACTCGAACGGCACGTCCTGGTGCGCGAACGCGTCCAGGCCGCCCTCGCGGACGCGCGTGACGAGTTCGCGCAGCGTGGGATCGCCGGAGACGTCGGTCCGCAGCACCAGGGTGTTGACGAAGAACCCGACCAGCTCCTCCAACGCCTCGTCCGAACGCCCCGCCACCACCGTCCCCACCGGGATGTCGGTGCCCGCCCCCAACCTGCTGAGCAGCGCCGCCCACCCCGCCTGGAGCACCATGAACAGCGTCCCGCCGCACTCCCGGGCCAGGCCCGCCAGACCCTCGTGCACCTCCGCCGGAAGGGCGAGATCGACGGTGCCGCCACGCCAGGACGCCACCGCCGGCCGGGACCGGTCCGTCGGCAGAGCCAACTCCTGCGGCGCCCCTTCCAGGGCACGGCGCCAGTACTCCAGCTGGGTATGCATGAGGCTGCCGGGGTCGGACTGCTCGCCCAGCTCCCGACGCTGCCACAGGCTGAAGTCGGCGTACTGCACCGGCAGCGGCGACCAGTCGGGCACCCGGCCGCCTGCGCGGGACCGATAGGCCCGGCTCAGATCGTCCAGCAGCGGCGCCAACGACCATCCGTCGCACGCGATGTGGTGCACGACCACACAGAGAACGCTCTCGCCATCCGACGCCCGGTACAGCCGGGCACGCACGGGAGGTTCCACCGACAGGTCGAAACCGAGCGCGACGAACCCCGCAAGTCCGGCGACGTCCTCCCCCGACCCACGGTCGACGATCTCCAGCGGCGCCGGGGTCTGCTCTGCCGGGAGCACGTGCTGCCAGACCTGGTCCCGGTCCTGCACGAACACCGTCCGCAGACTCTCGTGACGCTCCAGCACATCCCCCAGAGCCGCGCGCAGGGCCTCCTCGTCCACCGCGCCCCGCAGCCGCAGCGCCACCGGGACGTTGTAGGTCCCCGGCTCCTCCATCTGGTTCAGGAACCACAGCCGGCGCTGGGCGAAGGACAGCGGCACCCACTCGGGCCGCTCCCCCGCCACCAGCGCCGCACGCGCACGACCCCCCGCCCCCTCCAGCAACCGGGCGACCCCGGCCACCGTCGGCCAGTCGAAGAACTCCCGGACACCCACCTCACCGCCGAGCACCGAACGCACCCGGCTGATCAACCGGGTCGCGAGCAGCGAGTGCCCGCCCAGATCGAAGAACCCGTCCTCGACCCCGACATCGGACCGGCCCAGCACCTCGGCGAACAACCCGCACAGAATCTCCTCCCGCGCCGTACGCGGGGCCCGACTCGCCACCGCCACAGCCTCGGGAGCGGGCAGCGCCGCCCGGTCCACCTTGCCGTTCGGCGTCAACGGGAACGCCTCCAGGGCCACGAACGCCGACGGGACCATATAGGCGGGCAGTTCCCCGGCCAGCCGGCTCCGGATACCGTCCGTGTCCAAGCCGTGTCCCGCCGGCGGGACGGCGTACCCGACCAGACGGCGCCCACCGCCCGCGTCCTCACGCACGACGACGACAGCCTGTTCCACACCCGGACAACGGTGCAGAGTCGCTTCGATCTCCCCCAGCTCAATCCGGAAGCCGCGGACCTTCACCTGGAAGTCGGAGCGCCCCACGTACTCCAGCGCACCCTCGGGACTCCACCGGACCACGTCACCGGTGCGGTACATACGCGCACCCGGCTCACCGAACGGATCGGCGACGAACCGCCCGGCCGTCAGCCCCGGACGCTCGTGATAGCCGCGCGCCACCCCCGCACCCGCGATGTACAACTCGCCCTCGACCCCTACCGGCACGGGCGCCAACGCACCGTCCAGCACATACACCCGCGTGCCGGACAGGGGCCGTCCGATGGGCACACGGCCGGGGCTTCCCTTGAGCGGGTCGCTCAAGGTGGAGCAGACCGCGGCCTCGGTCGGACCGTAGGCGTTGACCATGCGCCGGCCCTCGGCCCAGCGCGCCACGAGCTCGGTCGAGCACGCCTCTCCGCCCGAGGCCAGCGAGCGGAGTCCGGTGAGCACGGCGGGCGCGGTCTCGGGCAGGGAACCCAGGACCGCGGGGGTGATGAGGGCGTGGGTGGCCCGGTGACCGTCGAGGAAGTCGACCAGGTCCTGGCCCGCCAGGACGGTGTCGGCTGCGGCCACCGCGAGCGCGGCGCCGCTCAACAGGGCGTGGCACCACTCGGCGGAGGCGGCGTCGAAGCTGAACGAGGCCACCTGCGCGACGACGTCGTCGGGGCCCAGCTCCAGGGCACGGATGGTGGCGCGGGCCATGTTGGCCACACCGGCGTGGTGGTTGACCGCGCCCTTCGGGGTTCCGGTGGACCCGGACGTGTAGATGACGTAGGCGGCGTGTTCGGGCCGGAGCGGGGCCGGGCGCTCGTCCTGGGTGATGTCCCGCTCCGCACGGCTCCGCACGGCCTCGGCGGTCCGCGGGTCGTCCAGGCGCAGGGAAGGTGCGGCGGGAGACGCGGGGTCGGCCGCGACCGTGGTGAGCACCAGTGTGGGGGCCGCGTCGGCGAGCATGAACGCGACGCGCTCGCGGGGGTAGTCGGTGTCGACGGGGACGTAGGCTCCGCCCGCCTTGAGCACGGCGAGCGCGGCGGTGAACATCTCGACGGATCGCGGCAGGGCGATGGCGACCCGTGTTTCCGGCCCCACCCCCCTCGCGAGGAGTTCACGGGCCAGCCGGTTCACCCGGGCGTTGAGCTGGGCGTAGGTGGTCACGCCCTCATCGGTGACGACCGCGGGCGCCTCGGGGGTCCGCGCGACCTGCGCCTCGAACAGCTCGGGCAGGATCTCCGTGGCGCTCTGCCCGTCGGCGTGCTGTACGCCCCGGCCCCACGTGTGGAGCAGCTGACGGCGCTCGTCGGCCGACAGCAGCTCGACCCGGCCGACCCGGACCGAGCCGTCGCGGGCCATCTCCGCCAATACCGCCGTATACCAGCGCGCCAGCCGCTCGGCGGTCGAACGGTCGAACAGGTCCTCGGCGAACTCCAGGTGTCCGCCCAGGCCCGCCCGGGCGCCGTCCTCCCCGAACTCCTCGTACACGTTCAGGGAGAGGTCGAACTTGGCCACCCGGAAGTCGACCGGGTACTCCTCGACCCCGACCCCGGCGAGCTCCAGCGGGGAGCGCCGGTTGTTCTGCATCACCAGCAGGGTCTGGAAGAGCGGGTGCCGGGACGCCGAGCGCTCGGGGTTGAGCGCCTCCACCAGCCACTCGAACGGCACGTCCTGGTGCGCGAACGCGTCCAGGCCGCCCTCGCGCACCCGGGCCACCAGCTCCCGCAACGTGGGGTCGCCGGAGACGTCGGTCCGCAGCACCAGGGTGTTGACGAAGAACCCGACCAGGTCCTCCAGGGCTTCGTCCGAGCGCCCTGCCACCACCGTGCCCACCGGGATGTCGGTTCCGGCGCCCAACCTGCTGAGCAGCGCCGCCCACCCCGCCTGGAGCACCATGAACAGCGTCCCGCCGCACTCCCGGGCCAGGCCCGCCAGGCCCTCGTGCACCTCGGCGGGGATGTCGAGACCGACCGCGTCGCCACGCCAGGACGCCACCGCCGGCCGGGGCCGGTCCGTGGGCAGAGCCAACTCCTGCGGCGCCCCCTCCAGAGCCCCACGCCAGTACTCCGCCTGGGCGTGCATGACGCTGCCGGGGTCGGACTGCTCGCCCAGCTCCCGACGCTGCCACAGGCTGAAGTCGGCGTACTGCACCGGCAGCGGAGCCCAGGCGGGAACGCGGCCGCCTGCGCGGGCCTCATAGGCCCGGCCCAGGTCGCCCAGCAGCGGCGCCATCGACCACCCGTCGCACGCGATGTGGTGCACCACCACACAGAGAACACTCTCGCCGTCCGACACCCGGTACAGCCGGGCACGCAACGGCAGCTGCGCGGAGAGGTCGAACCCGCCCACCGCGAACTCCGCCAACGACGACGCGATCCCCTCCGGAACGCCGTCCGCGACCACGGAGCCGGGGGCCCGGTCCACGATGTCGAAGAAGGCTTCCGTCGGCCCTGGTGGGAGCACGTGCTGCCAGACCTGGTCCCGGTCCTGCACGAACACCGTCCGCAGACTCTCGTGACGGCCGACCACGTCGCCCAGCGCCGCACGCAGGGCTTCCACGTCCACCGCGCCCCGCAGTCGCAGAGCCACGGGAACGTTGTAGGTGCCCGGCTCCTCCATCTGGTTGAGGAACCACAGCCTGCGCTGGGCGAAGGACAGCGGCACCCGTTCCGGCCGCTCCCCCGCGACCAGCGCCGCACGGGAGCGGCTCTTCCGATCACCCAGCAACCGGGCGACCCCGGCCACCGTCGGGCGGTCGAAGAACTCCCGGACCCCCACCTCACCGCCGAGCACCGACCGCACCCGGCTGATCAGCCGGGTGGCCAGCAGCGAGTGCCCGCCCAGGTCGAAGAACCCGTCGTCGATCCCGACGTCGGACAGGCCCAGCACCTCGGCGAACAACCCGCACAGGATCTCCTCCCGCGCCGTACGCGGGGCCCGACTCGCGACCGCCACGACCTCGGGGACCGGCAGTGCGGCCCGGTCCACCTTGCCGTTCGGCGTCAACGGGAACGTGTCGAGCAGCACCAGGAGCGGGACCATGTAGGCGGGGAGCATCGACTCCGTCCGGCTCCGGATGTCGTCGGCGTCCAGGATCCGGCCCGCCGCCGGGACGGCGTACCCGACCAGGCGCCGCTCGCCGCCCGCGTCCTCGTGCACGGCGACGACAGCCTGCTCCACACCCGGACAGCCGCGCAGGACCGCTTCGATCTCCCCCAGCTCGACCCGGAAGCCGCGGATCTTGACCTGGAAGTCGGAGCGTCCGATGTACTCCAGGGTGCCTTCGGCGTTCCACCGCACCAGATCACCGGTGCGGTACATCCGCGAACCCGGCTCACCGTAGGGGTCGGCGACGAACCGCCCGGCGGTCAGACCGGGACGCCCGTGGTAGCCGCGCACGACCCCGGCACCCGCGATATAGAGCTCGCCCTCGACCCCCACCGGCACGGGCGCCAGCGCACCGTCCAGCACGTACACCCGTGTGTTGTCGACCGCGGTGCCGATGGTCACCGGGTCGTCCGCGGACAGGCGGCAGGTCGTGGAGTAGACCGTGGTCTCGGTGGGCCCGTAGCCGTTGGTCACGCCCCGGGCGGCGGAGGCCAGGGCACGGACCAGCTCCGGGGTGGCCGGTTCTCCTCCCGTGACCACGTGCACGCCGGACAGGTCGATGCCGGCCTCCAGCAGGGTCGACCACAGGCTGGGGGTGGCCTGCATGTGGGTGACACCGTGCGTGGAAACCATGCCCGCGAGCCGCCGGGGGTCCAACAGGTCCTCGCGCGTCACCAGGACCGTCGCGCCGCCGCACACCAGCGGCAGGTAGATCTCGACGGAGGAGATGTCGAAACCGAACGTGGTGCTGGCCAGGAAGCGGTCGTGCGCCGTGAACGGCAGGTTCCGCTTCACCGACAACAGCAGGTTCACCAGCGCGCCGCCGGTGACGGTCACCCCCTTGGGCCGCCCCGTCGAGCCGGAGGTGTAGAGCACCTGCACCGCACCCGCCCCCGCGCATCCCACCGACTCGGGGTTCGCGGCAGAGCGAGCGGTGAGGTCCATCCGTCCTACGAGGTCCTCGTCCAGGACCACGCGGGGCCGGGCGTCCTCCAGGATGTACCGGATGCGCTCGGCGGGGAACTCCGGGTCCACCGGCACGTACGCCGCACCGGCCTTGAGCACCGCCAGCGCGCACACCACCATCTCCACGCCGCGCGGCAGCAGGACCGCGACGCGGTCCTCGCCCCGCACACCCCTGGCCACCAGCTCATGGGCCAACCGGTTCACCCGCGCGTTGAGCTCGGCGTAGGTGGTCACCCCCTCGTCCGTGACGACCGCGGGAGCCTCGGGGGTGCGCGCCGCCTGCTCCTCGAACAGCCCGGCCAAGGACGCGGGAACAGCCTCCGCGGGAGGCCCGTTCCACCCCTCCACCAACTGACGGCGCTCGCCGGGAGAGAGCAGCTCGACCCGGCCGACCCGGAGGGAGCCGTCGCGGGCCATCTCCGCCAATACCGCCGCGTACCAGCGCACGATCCGCTCGGCGGTGGGACGGTCGAAGAGGTCCTCGGCGAACTGCAGGTGCCCGCCCAGGCCCGTTCGATCGCCGTCCTCCCCGAACTCCTCGTGCACGCTCAGGGAGAGGTCGAACTTGGCCACCCGGAAATCGACCGGGTACTCCTCGACCTCCAACCCCTCCAGAGCGGGCGAAGTCCGCCGGTTGTTCTGCATCACCAGCAGGGTCTGGAAGAGCGGGTGCCGAGAGGCCGAGCGCTCGGGGTTGAGGACCTCCACCAGCCACTCGAACGGCACGTCCTGGTGCGCGAACGCGTCCAGGCCGCCCTCGCGGACTCGCGTGACGAGTTCGCGCAGGGTGGGGTCGCCGGAGACGTCGGTCCGCAGCACCAGGGTGTTGACGAAGAACCCGACCAGGTCCTCCAGGGCTTCGTCCGGTCTTCCGGCCACCACGGTCCCGACCGGGATGTCGGTTCCGGCGCCCAGCCGGCTGAGCAGCGCCGCCCACCCCGCCTGGAGCACCATGAACAGCGTCCCGCCGCACTCCCGGGCCAGGCCCGCCAGGCCCTCGTGCACCTCGGCGGGGATGTCGAGGTCGACGGTGCCGCCACGCCAGGACGCCGCCGCCGGCCGGGGCCGGTCCGTGGGCAGAGCCAACTCCTGCGGCGCCCTCTCCAGGGCACGGCGCCAGTACTCCAGCTGGGTATGCATGACGCTGCCGGGGTCGGACTGCTCGCCCAGCTCCCGGCGCTGCCACAGGCTGAAGTCGGCGTACTGCACCGGCAGCGGAGCCCACACGGGCGCCCCTCCACGCGATCGGGCCTCATAGGCCCGGCCCAGGTCGCCCAGCAGCGGCGCCATCGACCACCCGTCGCACGCGATGTGGTGCACCACCACACAGAGAACGCTCTCCTCGTGCGAGACCCGGTACAGCCGGGCACGCAACGGCAGCTGCGCGGAGAGGTCGAACCCGCCCACGGCGAACTCCGCGAGCGCGGCCGGGAGTCCGGCCGGGTCGGAGTCGACCGCCTCCAGGGGGACGCCCGCCTGTTCGGCGGTGACGACGTGCTGCCGGACCTGGTCCCGGTCCTGCACGAACACCGTCCGCAGACTCTCGTGACGCTCGAGCACATCCCCCAGGGCCGCACCCAGGGCCACGGCATCGACCCTGCCTCTCAGCCGCAGAGCCACGGGAATGTTGTAGGTCCCCGGCTCCTCCATCTGGTTGAGAAACCACAGCCGGCGCTGGGCGAAGGACAGCGGCACCCGCTCGGGCCGCTCCCCCGCCACCAGCGCCGTACGCGCACGCCCGTCCTCGCGCTCCAGCAAGTCGGCGACCCCGGCCACCGTCGGCCGGTCGAAGAACTCCCGGACCCCCACCTCACCGCCGAGCACCGACCGCACCCGGCTGATCAGCCGGGTGGCCAGCAGCGAGTGCCCGCCCAGGTCGAAGAACCCGTCGTCGACCCCGACGTCGGACAGGCCCAGCACCTCGGCGAACAACCCGCACAGGATCTCCTCCCGCGCGGTGCGCGGCCCCCGTCCGACCGTGTCCCCGGCCTCGGGGGCCGGCAGTGCGGCCCGGTCCACCTTGCCGTTCGGCGTCAGCGGGAACGCCTCCAGGGCCACGAACGCCGACGGGACCATGTAGGCGGGCAGGTCCACGCCCGCGAGATGGCGCAGTTCCCCGCTCTCCGGGGCCTCCGCACCCTCGACGGGAACGTGGTAGGCCACCAGGCGCTTCTCCCCGGGGGTGTCCTCGCGCAGCACCACCACCGCTCGCGCAACCTGCGGGTGCGCCGCCAGGACAGCCTCCACCTCACCCGGATCGATGCGGAAACCACGCAGCTTGACCTGGAAGTCGGAGCGCCCGACGTATTCCAGCGCGCCCTCGGGACTCCACCGGACCACGTCACCGGTGCGGTACATCCGCGAACCCGGCTCACCGTAGGGGTCGGCCACGAACCGGCCCGCCGTGAGGCCGGGACGCTCGTGGTACCCGCGCGCCACACCCGGGCCCGCGATGTACAACTCGCCCTCGACCCCTACCGGCACGGGCGCCAACGCACCGTCCAGTACATACACCCGCGTGTTGTCGACCGCGGTGCCGATGGTCACCGGGGCGTCGGCGTACAGGCGGCAGGTCGTGGAGTAGACCGTGGTCTCGGTGGGCCCGTACCCGTTGGTCACGCCCCGCGAGGCCGAGGTCAGCGCGTCGGCCAGTTCCCGTGTGACGGGCTCCCCCGCCGTCACGGCATGCACGCCGGACAGGTCGACCCCCGCCTCGAGCAGGGTCCTCCACAAGCTGGGGGTGGCCTGCATGTGGGTGACACCGTGGGTGGCGACCGCCTCGGACAGCTTGCGGGGGTCCAGCAGCGCGTCACGCGTCACCAGGACCGTCGCGCCGCCGCACACCAGCGGCAGGTACACCTCGACGGAGGCGATGTCGAAACCGAACGTGGTGCTGGCCAGGAAGCGGTCGTGCGCGGTGAAGGGGAGGTTCCGCTTCACCGACATGAGCAGGTTCACCAGTGAGCCGCCGGTGACGGTCACCCCCTTGGGCCGCCCCGTGGAACCCGAGGTGTAGAGCACCTGCACCGCACCCGCAGCAGGGCACCCGGCAGCGACCGGGTTCTCCTCGGACCGGGCGGCCAGGTCCACCGCGGCCAGGAACCCCTCGTCCAGCACCACACGCGGACGCGCGTCCTCCAGGATGAACCGGACGCGCTCGGCCGGGAACTCCGGATCCACCGGCACATAGGCCGCACCGGCCTTGAGCACCGCCAGCGCGCACACCACCATGTCCACGCCGCGCGGCAGCAGGATCGCGACGCGGTCCTCACCCCGCACACCCCTGGCCACCAGCTCGTGGGCCAACCGGTTCACCCGCGCGTTGAGCTCGGCATAGGTGGTCACCCCCTCGTCCGTGACGACCGCGGGCGCCTCCGGGGACCGCGCCACCTGCTCCTCGAACAGCCCGGCCAAGGACGCGGGAACAGCCTCCGCGGGAGGCCCGTTCCACCCCTCCACCAACTGACGGCGCTCCTCGTCCGACAGCAGGTCGCACTGCCAGATCGCGGTGTCGGGGTCGGCGATGACGAGCTCGATCGACCTGCGCAGGCGCTCGGCCATCGCCTCGACGGTCGAACGCCGCCACAGGTCGGTGCGGTACGTCAGGACCCCCTGGAGTCGGCCGTCGGTCACGGCCGTGCTGAACTCCAGGTCGAACTGGGCCGCCGCACCGTTCCACGGGACCCGGGTGAGGCCCCGGTCCCCCTCGGGGCCGCCCGGTTCGGCGGGCCCGCCGTGGTGGACGTGGACGACGTCGAAGACGGGGTTGCGGTGGGAGTCGCGCGCGGTCGTGGCCGCCGCGACCACCCGCTCGAACGGGGCGTGCTGGTGCGCCTGGGCCCGCGCCAGTCCGCCCTGGACGAGGCGCACCAGTTCGGCGCTGGTGCGCACCCCGGACAGGTCCGCGCGCAGGGCGGTGGTGTTGACGAAGAAACCGACGACGTCCTGGAGGTCGGGGCCGGTGCGGCCGGTGAAGACCGTGCCGATGGTGACGTCGGTCTGCCCCGACTGTTTGGCCAGGAGGAACTGGAACGCGGCCGCCAGGACGCTGGAGGGGGCCGCCCGCATGCGCAGGGCGAACCGGTGCAGGGCGGCGGTGGTCCGCGGCGACAGCTCGAAGCGCACCCGGTCCGCCTCGGGGGCGGAGTCGTCGGAGCGGGGCGTGTCGGTCGGCAGCTCCAGGCGTTCGAAACCCTGGAGTTCCCGGCGCCAGTGGTCCACGTGCCCGGACAGCTCGGCGACGGCGTCGGGGGCGCGCTGCGCCGCGGCCACGTCCGAGAACCGGCCGGGCACCGGTGCGAGGCCCGCGTCGCCCCCGGACAGGGCGGCGCCGTAGAGGGCCCGCAGGTCGCGTTCCAGGATGTCCAGGGACCGCCCGTCCACCACCAGGTGGTGGACGACCAGGGCGAAGGTGTCCGGTCCCTCGGCGCGGCGGACGATCAGCGCCCGGAGCGGCGGGGCGTCCAGGAGGTCGAAGGGCTGCGCGGCCGCTGCGCGGACCGCGTCCCGGACGGCTTCGCCGGAGTCGGCGCGCGCGTGGGCCGGTTCCAGGGTGAACGCCGTGAGGACGTGCTGCCGGGGGACCCCGTCCGCGTCGGCGGAGTAGGCCGTTCGCAGGACCTCGTGCCGCTCGGCGAGGCGGTCCAGGGCCGCACGCAGGGCGCTCTCCGCGATACCCGGATCGAAGTCCAGGCGCAGGACCAGGTTGTGGCTGACGTCGTGGGGGTCGAGCTGCTGGAGCCACCACAGGCGTTCCTGCCCGAAGGTCAGGGGCCGGGCCCCGCTGACGTCGTTCACTGGCCGTCCTTCCCGTCCTGCGCCGTGATGGCGCAGCCGTTCCCCACGGCGCCGCGCCCGCGGCGGGGCACGAAACGGCAGGGGGTCGCCATGGTGTTTCGAACCGTCACGATGTAGACATATCGGATTCAGAGACCGCCGGTCGACCACGCGAGTTCGCACTCGCGAAATCACCGATTCCGGACCGTCAACCCGAAAATACGTACGGAGCGGCCACTGCCCCGTTCTCCTGTGGACGACGCCGGGAGAGGACATGAATCGCATCGCTGCCCCGGGGTTGACCTGTGCCTTCCGGACGCGGTAACGCCACCGGGTTCCCACCGGTCGGATCGGCCCGCGAACACGGCACGAACAAGCACCCCCACCAGATAAAAGCCCTGCGTCGTCGGCGATGATAGCGCACAGCACACCGGCCGGGAATCCCCGGCCACCGGTGAATCGGCTGTTCACAGAGGCTTCCGCTCCACCACGGAAACCGTTACTATGCGCCAGGGATCACCGGTCCGCGGTGGTGCGCAAGAACCTGGAACCGTTGCCGCCATTGCGCCGAACAACGACGTCGTGGTATCTCGTTCCATACGGTCCGATGTTTCTCGAAGCCCGGGGTGCGAGTCGTCGGACAATGCCACTGCGAGGGGAAGTGAGGTGGGTTTCGTGTGTGCCCTCCACGTACTTCGACCATGCTTCCGATTACCCTCGGAAACCGTTTTCGCAAATACCGGTCAGGCCGCACGGTGACGACGGCGTACCGGAATGCGGATACCACGGTCCCGAGGAGTGGGAATCAGGGCTGATTCACGGTTCCGTCCCGGGTTCCTCCTCCGGCCGCCCCGTCCCCGCGACCGTGCCCCGGGACGTGGAGGACGACAACCCCGGCACGGGCCCCTTGCCCCGCTTCCCAGCCGACGTGACCTGCGTTGCCCAGCCCCCGACGTCCGCAAGGCGGCCCCATGACGCTTCCCCCCGCCCCGTCGACCAGTCCGCCCGAGCCCGCGGGCGCCACCGAGCCGCTTCCCGCGGCCGTGTTGCCCTGGGACCGGCCCGCGCCCGCGCGGCGCGAGCTGAGAGCGGGCTCCGTGGCGTTCGAGGTGCCCGCAGCGGGCGCCGCCGGGCTGCGGGCGCTGGCCGGTGAGGCCGGCGGCGGACCCGAGGCCGCGGCCCTCGCCCTCTACCTCGTCCTGCTGCACCGCTACGGCGGCCCGCGGGACCTCGTGGTCGCCGTCACCGGCCCCTCCGGCGGCACGCTGCTGACACGGACCCGGGTCACCGGCGGGGAGAGCTTCCGCGAACTGGTCGACCGCGCCGGGCAGAGCCTGCGCCGGGCGGAGGAGGACGGCCGCCACCACCGGCAGGGCGCGACCGCGCTGCCCTGGCCGGGTTTCGGCCTCACCCGCTCCGACGGCCCCCCTGAGACCGGCGGCAGCCCCGAGCCGGTCCGCACGACCCGCTGCGACCTGGACGTGCGGCTGACCGACCACGGCGACCGGTTGGCCGGCCGGGTCGTCTACGCCACGGACGTGTTCGACGAGGCGACCGCTCTGCGGGCCTGCGGACACCTGCTCCGGCTCCTGGAGGGCGTGACCGGCTCACCGGGGCGGGCCGTCCGCGACCTGCCCGTGCTCACCGCGGAGGAGGAGCGCCTCACCGCCGCGCTCAACAGCACCGGGACCGCCGTCCCCGCACAGCCCTTCCACGAGCTGTTCGAGGCCCAGGCCCGGCGCACCCCCGACGCGGTCGCGGTGCGCACCCCCGGGGCCGCGCTCACCTACGGCGAGCTCGACCGGCGCGCCAACCAGCTCTCCCACCTGCTGCGCGAACAGGGCGTGGGCGCCGAGACGACGGTGGGGCTGTGCGCGGAACGGGGCGCCAGGCTGGTGGTGGCCGTCCTGGGCATCCTCAAGGCCGGCGGCGCCTACGTTCCGCTGGAGCCCACCGACCCGGCCGAGCGCAGGGCCGCGATCCTCGCCGACGCGGCGGTGCGGACCGTGGTGACCACCGACCCCGCCCTCTCCTTCGGACCGGGCCGCGGCGTCGTCGGGCTGGACCGCGACTGGTCCGTGCTCCGGGGCCGCCCCGACGACAGGCCCGCCGAGGGGTCCTGCGACCTCGGCACGGCCGCGTACCTGCTCTACACGTCCGGTTCCACCGGCAGGCCCAAGGGCGTGGTGATCGAGCACCGCCAGCTGCTGAGCTACACCTTCGCCGTCATCGACAGGTTCGGCCTGCGCGAACCGCTCAGCTTCGCGATGGTGCAGCCGCTGACGGTGGACTCCAGCGTCACCGCCCTCGTGCCTCCCCTGTGCACCGGCGGGCAGGTGCACCTGATCCCGCGGGAGACCGCCCTGGACGCGGACCGGCTCGCGGACTGGGTCCGGGACCGGGGCGTGGACTGCCTGAAGATCGCCCCCTCCCACCTGCGGGCGCTGCAGTCCTCCCCGCGCTTCGCGGAGCTCCTGCCGCGCCGCCTGCTCATCGTGGGGGGAGAGCCCTCCGACTGGCGGTGGCTGCGCGGGATCCAGCGCTCGGTCCCCCACTGCCGCGTCTACAACCACTACGGGCCCACCGAGACGACCGTCGGCGTCCTCGCCCTCGCCGTCGGCGACCACCTGCGGGCGGAGTGGGACACCGCGCCCATCGGCGTGCCCCTCCCCAACACCCGCGCCCACGTGGTGGACGCGGCCGGGCAGCAGGTGCCCACGGGCGTCTCGGGCGAACTCCTCATCGGCGGCGCCAACCTCGCCCGGGGCTACCACGACAGGGCCGACCTCACCCGGGAGGCGTTCGTCCCCGACACCCTCGGCCCGCGGGCGGGCGAGCGGCTCTACCGCACCGGCGACATCGTGCGCCGCCTGCCCGACGGCACCATCGCCTTCCTCGGGCGCCGCGACGACCAGATCAAGGTGCGCGGCTTCCGCGTCGAACTGGGCGAGATCGACTCCGCCCTGAAGTCCCACCCCCAGGTCCGCAACGCCACCACCGTCGTCCGCGACGACCTCGCCGGCGGCCGCGGGATCGTGGCCTACGTCGAACCGCACTCCCCCGCCTCGTTCGACCGGGCCGACCTGGAACGGCACCTCGGGGAGCGGATCCCCCCGCACATGGTCCCGCAGGCGGTGGTGCCCATGGAGCGCCTGCCGCTGTCCGAGCACGGCAAGGTCGCCCGCTCGGCCCTGCCCCCGGTGCCGGCGCCGACGACGGCCGCCTCCGCCCCCCTGCCGCCGTCGAACGGGCTGGAACGCCTGGTCGCGGACGCGTGGCGGGAGCTGCTCGGGGTGGAGGAGGTGGGGGTGGAACAGAACTTCTTCGACCTGGGCGGGCACTCGCTTCTCCTGGTCGAGCTCCAGCACCGCCTGCGGGCCGGGACCGGCCGCGACATCGACCTCCTCGGCCTGTTCCAGCACACGACCGTGCGCGCGCAGGCCGCGTTCCTCGCCGCCGGTGAGCCGGAACAGCCGCCCCCGCCGGAAGCGGCACGGGGGGCGCAGCAGAACGCGCTGCTGCGCCGCCGCCAACAGCAGCTACGAGCGAAGCGAGGCCGGGCATGAACCAGCCGGCGCCCGACACGGGCGACGAGCACGACGACAGCCTCGACATCGCGGTCGTCGGCATGGCCGGACGCTTCCCCGGGGCCCGCGACGTCGGGGAGTTCTGGAGCAACCTCAAGGCCGGGGTGTGCTCGGACACCCGCTTCTCCGACGAGGAGCTGGCCGCGCGTGGCGTGCCCGCGGACGTGCGCGGCCACGAGGACTTCGTCGCCGCCGGCTACCTGCTGGAGGACTCCGAGAAGTTCGACGCCGCCTTCTTCGGCTACTCCCCCCGCGAGGCCGAGATCATGGACCCGCAGCACCGGGTGCTGCTGGAGTGCGCCTGGTCGGCCCTGGAGAGCTCCGGGCACGCCCCCGACCGCTTCGACGGACCGATCGGCGTCTACGCGGGCGCGGGCAACAACACCTACCTGCTGTTCAACGTCGCCACCCAGCCCGACGCCGAACGGCTCCTGGGCGACAAGCAGACGGTGATCGGCAACCGCTCCGACTTCGTCAGCAGCCGGATCTCCTACAAGCTCGGCCTGCGGGGCCCCAGCGTCAACGTGCAGTCGGCCTGCTCGACCTCGCTGGTCGCGGTCGCCGAGGCCTGCCAGTCCCTGCTGGCCTTCCAGTGCGACATGGCCCTGGCCGGCGGAGTGGCCGTCGACCCCGCACGCCGCGACGGCTACCTCTTCCGCCAGGACGGCATCCTGTCCCCCGACGGCTACTGCCGCACCTTCGACGCGCGGGCCCGGGGCACCGTCGGCGGCGAGGGCGCGGGCATGGTCGTCCTCAAGCGGCTGGGCGACGCGCTCGCCGACGACGACCACATCCACGCCGTCATCAAGGGCACGGCGCTCAACAACGACGGCTCGCGCCGGGCCGGGTTCAGCGCCCCCGGCGCGGCGACCCAGGCCGAGGTGATCGCCACCGCGCTGGCCAACGCGGACGTCGACCCCGGCAGCATCGGCTACGTCGAGCTGCACGGGACCGCGACCAACCTCGGGGACCCGATCGAGTTCTCCGCGCTCACCTCCGCCTTCGCCGGACTCCCCGCGCACGGGTGCGCCCTCGGCTCGGTCAAGAGCAACATCGGGCACCTGGACTCCGCGGCCGGGGTGGCCGGGCTGATCAAGACGGTGCTCGCGGTGGAACACGGGCAGATCCCGCCCAGCCTGCACTTCGAGGAGCCCAACCCGCGGCTGGGCATGGACGGGAGCCCCTTCTACGTCAACACGCGGCTGCGCGACTGGCCCGAGGGGGACGGGCCCCGGCGCGCCGGGGTGAGCTCCTTCGGCCTGGGCGGCACCAACGCGCACGTCGTCCTCGAACAGGCCCCGCCCCGCCCCCGCCCCGAGGAGCCGTCGGAACCCGGCCGGGAGGAGCTGCTGGTGCTCTCCGCCCGCAGCCCCGAGGCGCTCGAGAGCGCCACCGACCGGCTCCAGGAGCACCTCCGCGCCCACCCGGACACCGACCTGCGCGACATGGCGTTCACCCTCCGGCAGCGCAAGGCCTTCCCCCACCGCCGCATGGTGGTCTGCTCCAGCGCCGAGGAGGCGCTCGGCGCCCTCGACGCCCGCGACGACGGGCGCCTGCTGTCCGCCCTGGCCCCGGAGACCGCCCACCGGCCGGTGGGGTTCGTGTTCACGGGCTTCGGCTCGCAGTACCCGGGCATGGCACGGGGCCTGTACGCCCGGGAGCCCGTGTTCGGGGAAGCCGTGGACGAGTGCGCGGCGCTGCTGGAGCCGCTGCTCGGCCAGGACGTGCGCGAGCACATGTTCGCCGGGGACGACGCCGCGGCCCCGCCCTCCCCGGACTTCCGCCGCATGCTGGAGCAGCCCGCGCGCGGCCGGGCCCCCGTCGACCGGCCGCTCCTCGGGTACCCGGCCGTGTTCGCCCTCGAGTACGCGCTGGTCCGGCTGTGGGACTCCTGGGGCGTGGCCCCCGAGGCGATGATCGGCCACAGCCTGGGCGAGTACGTGGCGGCCTGCGCGGCCGGGGTGTTCTCCCTGCCCGACGCGCTGCGCCTGGTGGTGGAGCGCGCACGCCTGATCGAGCAGCAGCCCGAGGGCGCGATGCTCGCCGTCCCCCTCTCCGAGGAGGCGGCCCTGCGCCACACCGGCGACGAGGTCGGGCTGGCGGCCGTCAACGGGCCGCGGAACTGCGTGCTCTCGGGCACGGTCGAGGGCATCGAGAAGGCTGCCGCCGACCTGGAGCAGGCGGGCACCCCCGGCCGCCGGCTGAACACGCGCTTCGCCTTCCACTCTCCGGCGATGGACGCGGTGGTCGAACCGTACGCGCGGCTGGTGCGCTCGGTGGAGCTGCACCCGCCCGAGCGGCCCTTCGTGTCCAACACGACCGGGACGTGGATCACCGGCGAGCAGGCGGTCGACCCGGACTACTGGGCACGGCACATGCGGCTGACCGTGCGCTTCTCGGACGGGCTGCGGACGCTGTGGTCCGTTCCGGACATCGTGGTCGCCGAGGTCGGCCCCGCCCCCACCCTGACCCCGGACGTCCTGCAGCACCCCGCCGCGGCGGCCACCGACCGGGTCGTCGTGCCCTCCCTGCCGAACACCTTCTTCGGCGGCAGCGACCGGGCCGCGATGCTCGGAGCGGCGGGCCGGCTCTGGCTCGCCGGACGCGAACTCCCCTCCCCTCCGCGCGGGTCCGCCAGGCGTGTGCCCCTGCCCGCCTACCCCTTCGAGCGCCGCCGCTACTGGCTGGAACCGGGTCGGCGGGACGGCCTGCGCGACAGGTCGGTGCAGGAGCGCGTCGGATCGCCGGACGACTGGTTCCACGCCCCCTCCTGGCGGCGGCTGCCCCCCGCCCCCGCGGCGGACGCCGGGCGCCTGGCCGCACAGCGGTGGCTGGTCTTCACCGACGACACGGGACTGGGCGCGGCGCTCGCCGAGCGGCTCGCGCACACGGGCGCCGCGGTGCGCACCGTGCGGGCGGGCGGCGGGTGGAGCCGCGACCGCGAGGACTCCTACGTCCTGGACCCCGCGCGGCCCGAGCACTTCACCCGGCTGGCCGAGTCGCTGCGCGCCGAGGGGGCGGTGCCCGAGCGGGTGGTCCACTGCTGGAGCGTCGGCGCCGACGCCGGACGGGCCGCCGACCCCGCACAGGTCCAGGACCTGCTCGACCGCGCCTTCACCGGCCTGGTCCACTGGACGCAGGCGTGCGCGGACGAGCTCATGGCCGGGCCGCAGCGCTGGGACGTGGTCTCCAGCGAGGTCCACCCGGTGCTCGGCGACGAACCGCTCTGCCCGCCCAAGGCCGCGGTCCAGGGCATCTGCAAGGTGGCCGTCCAGGAGTACCCGTCGTTGGAGTGCGTCCACCTGGACGTGCGGACGGACGGCCCCGCCGGGCCGCCCGAGCTCGTGGACCGCCTGCTGGACCACCTGGCCCACCCCGCGCAGGAGCCCGTCCTCGCGCTGCGCGGAAGGCACCTGTGGGCCCAGGGCTACGAACCGGTCGAACTCCGGGGCGGCACGGCCCCACCGGTCCGGAGGGACGGCGTCTACCTGGTCACCGGCGGCCTGGGGAAGATCGGACTGCTCATGGCCGGGGCCCTCGCCGAACAGGAGCGGGTGCACCTGGTCCTGCTCGGGCGCAGGGGCCTGCCGCCCCGCGAGGAGTGGGACGACCCGGCGCTGCCCGGGCCCACCGCGTCGGCCGTCCGGGCGGTGCGCGGTATCGAGGAGCTCGGATCGACGGTGACGGTGGTCGCGGCCGACGTCGGCGACCTCGCGGCCGTGCGCGCGGTCCAGGAGCGGGTGTCCCGTGAGCTGGGTCCGGTCAACGGGATCCTGCACTGCGCCGGGACCACCGGGCAGGACGCCCACCGCACCATCACGGAGCTGGGGCCGCAGGAGTGCGCGTGGCACTTCGGCCCCAAGCTGCACGGCGCCCGGGTCCTGCACGAGGTGTTCGCCGGGCGGCGCCTGGACTTCGCGGTCATCAGCTCCTCGGTCGCCTCGATCCTGGGCGGGCTCGGTTTCGCCGCCTACGCCGCCGCCAACGCCGCCCTGGACGCCTTCGCCCAGCGGCACCACGGCCCGGAGCAGCCGTGGACCAGCGTGAACTGGGAGGCCTGGCTGTTCGCCCGGGAGGAGGGGCGGGCGCGCACCGACCTCGGCGCCGCCGTGCGCGAACTGGCGCTGGCCCCGGAGGAGGGCCGCCGGGTCTTCGACCGGCTGCTGCGCTCCGCGCCCCTGCCCCAGGTGGCCGTCTCCACCGGGGACCTGGCCGCCCGCGTGCGGCTGTGGGCGGACCCGGTCGCCGACGCGCCGGCCCCGGTCCGCCTGCACGAGCGGCCCCAGCTGCGCAACCCCTACGTCGCCCCGGACGGAGCCACGGAGGAGCGGATCGCACGGATCTGGCAGGAGCTCCTCGGCGTCGAGTCCGTGGGCGTGCACGACAACTTCTTCGAGCTGGGCGGCAGCTCCCTCCTCGGCCTGCAGGTCGTGCACCGGCTGCGCCAGGAGCTCGCCGTGGCGGTCCCGCTGACCATCGTCTACGAGGGCCCCACCGTGCGCACCCTCGGCGAGCTCGTCGACGGCCGCGGGGAGGAGCGGTGACGGCCCCGGGCGGGGGCGGACGGCGCGGGGGCGTCGCCGTCGTCGGGATGGCCGGGCGCTTCCCGGGGGCAGCGGACCTGTCCGCGTTCTGGGAGAACCTGCGCGAGGGCGTGGAGTCGATCGGGCGCCTGAGCGAGGAGGAGCTGGAGGCCGCCGGGGTCCCCGGCGAGGAGTCCGGCAAGCCGGACTACGTCAGGGCCGTGCCGAGGTTCGAGGGCGCGGACGAGTTCGACGCGGAGTTCTTCGGCTACACCGCCCGCGAGGCGCAGGTGATGGACCCGCAGCACCGGCTGTTCCTGGAGACGTCCTGGCAGGCGCTGGAGGACGCCGGTTACGACGCGGCCCGCCACGACGGCGCGATCGGGGTGTTCGGCGGCGCGGGGGCCAACCGGTACCTGGCCCACGTGCACTCGCACCGGCGCCTCGTGGACACCCTGGGCCGGACCCAGGTCCTCGTCGGCAACGAGCTGGGGTTCCTCTCCACACGGGTGTCCTACAAGCTGGACCTGAAGGGGCCGAGCCTGTCCCTGCGGACCGCGTGCTCGACGGCGCTGGTTGCGGTGCACACCGCCTGCCGGAGCCTGCTCGACGGCGAGTGCGACATGGCGCTCTCCGGCGGCGTGCACGTGGACCCGGGGCTCAACACCGGCTACGTGCACCAGGAGGGGTCGTTCCTGTCCCCGGACGGCCACGTGCGCCCCTTCGACGCCGACGCCAGAGGCACCGTCTTCGGCACGGGCGTGGGCGTGGTGGTGCTCAAACGGCTGGAGGACGCGCTCGCCGACCGTGACACGATCCACGCCGTCATCCGCGGATCGGCGGTCAACAACGACGGGGCGGTCAAGGTCGGCTTCACCGCGCCCAGCGTGAGCGGCCAGGCCGCGGTGGTCGCGGCGGCCCTGGCCCGCGCCGGCCTGGACCCGGGCGGTGTCGACTACGTGGAGGCCCACGGGACCGGGACGGCGCTGGGGGATCCGATCGAGGTGCAGGCGCTGTCGCGCTCCTACACCACCGACCGGCGTGTCCGCCTGGGCACGGTCAAGGGCAACGTCGGCCACCTGGACGCCGCCGCCGGCATCGCCGGGCTGATCAAGACGACGCTCGCCCTGGAGCACGGGGAACTGCCGCCCACGCTCAACCACCGCACGCCCAACCCCGACATCGACTTCGCGGCCACTCCGTTCGACGTCGTCACCGAGCTGACGCCCTGGCCGCGCGGGGACCGCCCCCGGCGGGCGGGTGTCAGCGCGTTCGGCTTCGGCGGCACCAACGCCCACCTGCTCCTCGAGGAGGCCCCTGCGCCGCCCACGCGCTCCGCGAGCCACCGCGGCTCAGGGCTCATCACCCTGTCGGCGCGCACGCCCGAGGCGCTGGAGGACCTCACCGACCGCATGGCCGCCCACCTGCGCCGGCACACCCCCGACCTCACCGACGCCGGGTACACCCTGGCCGTGGGGCGCCGCGAGTTCCCCCACCGGCGCACCGTCACCGGCCCCGACACACACGCCGTCGCCGCCGCCCTGGAGACACGCGACCCCGCGTCCGCGCACAGCGCGCGGGCTGTCCGCGACAACCCCCCTGTCGTGTTCCTGTTCAGCGGTCAGGGGTCCCAGCACCCGCGCATGGCACACGGCCTCTACGGGGAGGAGCCCCTCTTCCGCGCCACCGTCGACGAGTGCGCCCGTATCCTGCACCCCCTGCTCGGCGCCGACGTCCGCGACCTGCTCCTCGCCGACCAGGACACCGCCCGCCTGGACCGGACCCGCTGGACCCAGCCCGCCCTGTTCGTCCTGGAGTACGCCCTGGCCCGGCTCTGGATCCACTGGGGCATCACCCCCGCGGGGATGCTCGGCCACAGCCTCGGCGAATGGACCGCCGCCACCCTGGCCGGGGTCTTCACCCTCCCCGACGCCCTGCGCCTGGTCGCCCTCCGGGGACAGCTCATGCAGGAGCAGGCCCCCGGAGCCATGCTCAACACCGTGGCCGACCGCGAAGCCGTGCAGGCGGTCCTCCCGCCCTCACTGTCCCTGGCCGCGCACAACGGCCCCCGGGACTGCGTGGTCTCCGGCCCGCGGGAGGAGCTCGACGCCTTCGCGCAGACCGCCCGCGACCACGGGTGGAGCACGCAGGAAGTGGCCACGTCGCACGCTTTCCACTCCGAGCTCATGGCGCCGATGGTCGAGGAGTTCACCGCGGCCGTGGCCGCCGCCGAACGGCGCCCCCCGAGCCTGCCCTTCGTCTCCAACGTCACCGGCGACTGGATCACCCCGGAGCAGGCCCAGGACCCCCGCTACTGGGGCCGGCACATCCTGGCCACCGTCGAGTTCGCCGCCGGGGTCCTCACCGCCGCACACGGCCCGCACACCACGCTGCTCGAGGTCGGCCCCGGCCAGACCCTGCGCAGCCTCGCCCGGCGCATCACGGCGGACGCCGGGGTCCCCGCTGCCGCGCTCCACTCGCTGCCGCACAGGCGCGACCCCCGCACCGCCGTCCAGACCCTGCACCAGACCCTCGGACAGCTCTGGCTCCACGGCACCACACCCGACTGGGACGCCTACTACAGCGACCGGGACCCCCGCCGCGTCCCCCTGCCCACCCACCCCTTCCACCGCAGGAAGCACTGGCTGGACAAGGTCGAACCGACCGCGCAGCAGGAGCGCGGGGCGGAGGACGGCGTCCCCCGCCGACACGAGAACACGGCGGACTGGTTCCACGTCCCGTCCTGGCAGCGCGCCCCGCTGCCCCTGCGCACCGCACCCGACCACAGTCGGCACTGGATGGTGCTCACCGACGGCTTGGGCGTGGGAGGGGCGCTCGCGCGACGGCTGCGCGAGGGCGGCGCCAGGGTCACCGAGGTGGCCGCCGCCGACGCCTGGACGGACGACGGCGACGGCCGGTTCACCGTCGATCCGGCCTCGAGCGCCGACCACGACCGGCTCCTGGCCGCCCTCGCCGACGGCCCGGACGGCGTGCCCACACGCATCGTCCACTGCTGGAGCGTGACCGCGCCCGTGCGTGCGGACCGGAGCGACCCGGACACGGCGCTGCGGCTCGGCTTCGAGAGCCTGGTCCGCCTCACCACGTCCCTGTCCCGCCACGCCGACGGGGAGCCGCGCCGATTCTGGGTGCTCAGCAACGGGCTGCACTGCGTCACCGGCGACGAGGTCCTCGACCCGGCCAAGGCCACCCTGCTCGGCCCCTGCCGGGTCATGTCCCGCGAGCTGCCGGACACGGCCTGCCGCAGCGTCGACATCGACTGCGCGGCGGCGCCCGACCCGCGGCTGATCGACCGGCTGGCGGCGGAGCTGGCGAGCGAGCCCGGACCCGGCACGGAGACCGTCGCCCACCGCGGCCCCCACCGCTGGGCGCAGCACTTCCTCCCCCACCCCCTGCCCCCGGCCCACACGGTTCCGGGCGCGCGCAGGGACCGCGTCCACCTCATCACGGGCGGCACCGGCGGCCTGGGCCTGGCACTGGCCGAGCACCTGGCGTCCGACGGGGCCCGCATCGTCCTGACCTCGCGCACCGGCCTCCCGCCCGCCGAGGAGTGGGGGGCCTGGCTCGACGCGGGCACGGGCGACCGCCGGACCACCGAGATCGTGCACCGCCTCAAACGGCTCCGGGACCGCGGCGCGCAGCTGCTCGTCGTCCGCGCCGACGTCACCGACCGGGACGCGATGCGCGCGGTCGTGGACGAGGCCGTCCGGCGCTGGGGCGGCGTCCACACCGTCTTCCACGCCGCCGGGCTGGCGGGCGGGGGCCTCATCCAGCTCAAGGACCTGCGCGAGGCCGCCGAGGTCCTGCGGCCCAAGGTCCGGGGCACGCTCGTCCTGGAGGAGGTCCTGGCCGACCAGGACCTGGACCACCTGGTGCTGTTCGGCTCCAACGGCGCCAACATCGGCAGCGCCGGGCAGGTGGACTACTGCGCCGCGAACTGCTTCCTGGACGCCTTCGCGCAGGACCGCGGCCGACGGATCCGGGTGGTCGCCATCGACTGGGGCGCCTGGAAGGACGTCGGCATGTCCGTCACCACGGCCCTGCCCTCCTCCGTTGAGCACAGCCGGCGCCGGCGCGTGGAGCAGCTCGGCATGAGCGCGCTCGAAGGACTGCGCGCGCTCGACACGGTCCTGGCGCACTCGGGCGAGCCGCAGGTCGTCGTCTCGCCCGCCGACCTGTCTGCGCTGTTCGCCGAGGCCCTGGCGGCGCGGCCCGCGACCGCACCGGTCCGGGACCCGGCGGCCGTTCCGGGCGGGGCCGCCGCCGGACCGGCGGCTCCGGGGCCCGGCGCGGAGGCGGTGATCCGCGAGGTGTGGCAGGACCTGCTGGGCGTCGAGCGGGTCGGCGCCCAGGACAGCTTCTTCGACCTGGGCGGGGACTCCCTGATCGCCATCCAGCTGGTCGGCGCCGTCAACGCCCGGCTGGGCAGCAGGGTGACGCTGGGCGACCTCTACGAGGGGCTGACCGTCGCCCACCTGGCCGGGGTCGCCGTGCCGCCGGAGCCGGCCCGGGACGGCGACGGCCCGCAGGACGGCGCGGACGACGCGCTCCGGGAACGCAGAGAGAACGCGCAGAAGCGGCGCCGGCACCAGCAGCGGCGCCGCAAGGCAAGGGGGCAGTGATGGCCGACGCGGCCGAGCCGGGGTCCGAGGACCTCCCGGAGCACGAGGGTGTCGCCATCGTCGGGATGGCCGGGCGCTTCCCCGGAGCCGCGGACCTGTCCGCGTTCTGGGAGAACCTGCGCGAGGGCGTGGAGTCGATCGGGCGCCTGAGCGAGGAGGAGCTGGAGGCCGCCGGGGTGGACCCCGCGGTGTTCGGGCGCTCCGACTACGTGCGGGCCGCGCCGCGCTTCGAGGGGATCGGCGAGTTCGACGCGGAGTTCTTCGGCTACACCGCCCGCGAGGCGAAGATGATGGACCCGCAGCACCGGCTGTTCCTGGAGACGTCCTGGCAGGCGCTGGAGGACGCGGGCTACGACGCGGCCCGCCACGACGGCCGGATCGGGGTCTTCGGGGGCTCCAGCACGACGGCCTACCTCGACAACCTCATGAGCAACCTGGAGCAGGGCGAGAGGATCAAGGGGGAGAACGTCGGCCTCGCCTTCGAGCTGGCCTTCCTCACCAGCCGGGTCTCCTACAAGCTGGGCCTGCGCGGCCCGAGCTTCCCCGTCCAGACCGCCTGCTCCAGTGCGCTGGTGGCGGTGCACACCGCGTGCCAGAGCCTGCTCAACTTCGAGTGCGACATGGCCCTGTCCGGCGCGGTCTCCTACAAGGTCCCCGAGAACACCGGCTACGTGCACCAGGAGGGGTCGTTCCTGTCCCCGGACGGCCACGTGCGCCCCTTCGACGCCGACGCCCGCGGCACCGTCTTCGGCTCCGGTGTGGGCGTGGTGGTGCTCAAACGGCTGGAGGACGCACTCGCCGACCGCGACACGGTCCACGCCGTCATCCGCGGATCGGCGGTCAACAACGACGGGGCGGTCAAGGCGAGCTTCACGGCGCCGACCGCGTCCGGCCAGGCGGAGGTGGTCACCGAGGCCCTGGCCGCGGCCGACGCCGATCCCGGGAGCATCGGCTACGTGGAGGCGCACGGCAGCGGGACCCTGATCGGCGACTCGATCGAGGTGCAGGCGCTGGCACGGGCACTGGACACCGACCGCCGCATCGGCCTGGGCACGGTCAAGGGCAACGTCGGCCACCTGGACGCCGCCGCCGGCATCGCCGGACTGCTCAAGACCGCGCTCGCCCTGGAGCACGGGGAGCTGCCGCCCACGCTCAACCACCGCACGCCCAACCCCGACATCGACTTCGCCTCCACCCCCTTCCGGGTCACCACCGAGCTGACGCCCTGGCCCCGTGGCGAGCACCCCCGGCGGGCGGGCGTCAGCGCGTTCGGCTTCGGCGGCACCAACGCCCACCTCGTCCTCGAGGAGGCGCCCCCGGAGGAGCCCGGGGAACCGGCCGGAGCGGCCCCGCGCGGTACCGCGCTGCTGACCCTGTCGGCGCGCACGCCCGAGGCGCTGGAGGACCTCACCGACCGCATGGCCGCCCACCTGCGCCGGCACACCCCCGACCTCACCGACGCCGGGTACACCCTGGCCGTCGGACGCCGCGAGTTCCCGCACCGGCGCACCGTCACCGGCCCCGACACCGGTGCCGTCGCCGCCGCCCTGGAGACACGCGACCCGGCCCACATCCACACGGCCCACACCGCGCACGGGAGCACCCCGCTGGTCTTCCTGTTCAGCGGCCAGGGATCCCAGCACCCGCGCATGGCCCACGACCTCTACCGGGACGAGCCGCACTTCCGCGCCACCGTCGACGAGTGCGCCCGTATCCTGCACCCCCTGCTCGGCGCCGACATCCGCGACCTGCTCCTCACCACCCCCGACCCCGCACAGCTGGACCGGACCCGCTGGACCCAGCCCGCCCTGTTCGTCCTGGAGTACGCCCTGGCCCGGCTCTGGATCCACTGGGGCGCCGCCCCCACGGGCATGCTCGGCCACAGCCTCGGCGAATGGACCGCCGCCACCCTGGCCGGGGTCTTCACCCTCCCCGACGCCCTGCGCCTGGTCGCCCTGCGAGGACGGCTCATGCAGGAGCAGGCCCCCGGAGCCATGCTCAACACCATGGCCGACCGGGACGAGGTGGAGAAGGCCCTGGGCCCCGGGCTCTCCCTCGCCGCGCACAACGGTCCCCGGGACTGCGTGGTCTCCGGGCCGCAGGAGGCGCTCGACGCCTTCGCGCAGACCGCCCGCGAACACGGGTGGCCCACCCAGCCCCTGACGACCTCCCACGCCTTCCACTCCGAGCTCATGGCACCGATGGTCGAGGAGTTCACCGCGGCCGTGGCCGCAGCCGAACGGCGCCCCCCGGTGATCCCCTTCGTCTCCAACGTCACCGGCGACTGGATCACCCCCGAACAGGCCCAGGACCCGCGGTACTGGGGACAGCACATCCTGGGCACCGTCGAGTTCGCCGCCGGGGTCCTCACCGCAGCCGCCCCACCCCACACCACCCTGTTGGAGGTCGGCCCCTGCCAGACCCTGCGCAGCCTCGCCCGGCGCGTCCTGAACGGGCACGAGCACCCGGCGACGACCCTGAACAGCCTGCCCCACAGGCGCGACCCCCGCACCGCCGTCCAGACCCTGCACCAGACCCTCGGACAGCTCTGGCTCCACGGCACCGCACCCGACTGGGACGCCTACCACGCCGACCGCAACCCCCGCCGCATCCCCCTGCCCACCCACCCCTTCCACCGCAGGAAGCACTGGCTCGAGAAAGCGGAGCCCCGGGCGGCCGAGGTGCGGGACAGCGGCCCGCACCCGCTGCTCGACCGGGAGCTGCTGCGCTCGATGGGGCAGTCGGTCTTCGCCACCGAGTTCGCCGCGGAGCGGCACTGGGTGCTGTCCGAGCACATGATGTCCGGCGAGGCGATCGTCCCGGGCACCACCTACCTGGAGATGGCCCGCGCGGCGGCCTCCCTCCACCTGGGACGGCCCGTCACACGGATCCGCGACGTGACGTTCCTCGTCCCGCTGCTCGTCCAGGAGAACGCCCCCCGCACGGTCCACACCACCGTCCGGGAGACCGGACAGGACGAGGCCGAGTTCACCGTCGCCAGCCTCTCCCCGCACGGCGGGCACTGGACCGAGCACGTCCGCGGGACCGTCGGCGTCCGCGCGCTCGACGCACCGCCCGTCCAGGACACGGCCGCGCTGCACGAGCTGTGCTCGCTGGAGACCGTGGACGTCGGCGCCCGCCAGGACGGGCACCGGGTCATGGAGTTCGGCGAGCGGTGGACGGGCAGCCTGCGCACCGTGCGGGTCGGCGTCCGCGCCGCCCTGGGCCGCCTCGACATGCCCGAGCGGTACCGGCCGGAGTGCGGGGACCACGCCCTGCACCCCGCACTGCTCGACCTGGCCACGGGTTTCAGCGGGCTCGCCCTGCGGGACGGGACCGGACGGCAGGACGGCCCGGCCCCGGCCGCAGACTTCTTCCTCCCCGTCGGCTACGACGAGCTGCTCGTCCACGCGCCCGTCCCCGCCACCGGCCTGAGCCTGGTCCGCACGCGCCCGGAGGCCGACAACGCCGAGGTCCGCAGGGCCGACGTCCTGATCTGCGACGACGACGGCACCACCTGCGTGGAGATCCGCGGCTTCACCGCCAAGCGCGTGGCCGACCCCCGGCGGACCGTCGCGCGGCTGCGCCCGCACACGCGCCACCACGCGCTGCGCTGGCGGCGCGCGACCGAAGCCCTGGAACCCCGCGACGCACCGGGTTCGGTCCTGGTCGTCGCCGAGCGCGCGGGCCAGGGCAGCGCCCTGGCCGCGGAACTGCGCGCCCGGGGCGTGCACGTGTCCGAGGCCGAGCTCACCGGCGCCCGGAGCACCCCGGGCGGCGACGTCCACGGAGTCGAACCGACCCCCGACGGGTTCGACGGGCTGCTGGACGCCCTCCGGGAGAGGCCCCCGGAGGAGGTCGTGCACGTGGCCGCCCCGGCGGACGGCCCCTGCGGCGGCCCCGAGGAGCTCGCGGACCGCCTCGACCACGGCGTGCACAGCGTCTTCCACCTGGTGCGCCGCCTGTGGGAGCGCGGCGGCGTCCCCGGCCGGTTCAGCGTCGTGGCGCCCCGCGTGGCCAGGGTGACCGGCCGGGAGGAGGCCACCGCCCCCGTGCACGCGACCCTCTTCGGCCTGGCGAAGGTCATCGGCATGGAGAGCGAGGGGACCGAGGTCCTGTGCGTGGACACCGACGGGGACACCGACCCAGGGCCCGTCTGCGACCTCCTGCTCGCCCGGCGCACGCCCACCGTCGTCGCCCTGCGCGCGGGAGTGCGCCACGTCGCCGAACTCGTCCCGGTCGACCTGCGCGGCACCCCTGCGCAGGACCCCCTCCCCGGGAACGGGGTCCACCTCATCACCGGCGGCCTGGGCGGCCTGGGCCTGGCCACCGCGCGCCACCTGAGCCGCACCGTGCCCGGGGTGCGCCTGGCCCTGGTCAACCGCACCGGGCTCCCCCCGCGCGAGGAGTGGGACGGCGTCCCGGCCGACGACACCCGGCTCCTGGACCGGATCCGGGCCGTGCGCGAGCTGGAGGAGCACGGGGCCCGGGTCCGCAGCTACAGCGCCGACGTCGCCGACCCGGAGCGGATGGCCGAGGTCGTGCGGCTGGTCCGGGAGGAGCAGGGGCCGATCTCCTGCGTGCTGCACGCCGCGGGGATCGCGGGCGACGGCTTCCTCTTCCGCAAGGACGAACAGACCTTCCGGCGCACCCTGGCCCCCAAGGTGCTCGGCGCCGCGGTCCTCGACCTGGTCACCCGGGACGACCCGCCCGCGTGCATGGTCCTCTTCGGATCCACGGTGTCGGTCTTCGGAGCCGCCGGACAGTCCGACTACACGGCCGCCAACAGCTACCTCGACCACTTCGCCGAGGAGCGCGCCGCGCGGGGCCTGCGCACGGTCACGGTCGACTGGAGCGACTGGAGCGAGACCGGGATGGCCTTCGACCACGGGGTCGAGGAGGACCGGGGCTTCTTCCGCTCCCTGACCACCGCCGACGCGCTGAACAGCTTCGAGGAGGTCGTGGCCCACGCCCGCGGCAACGTCGTCGTGGGCGAGGTCAACTACGCGCGCCTGGCCGGGCCCGGCGCGGGGGGCCTGGACGAGCTGCTGCGGCGCGCGCCCTTCGTGCTCTCCCCGCCCGTGCGGACCGCCCTGGCCGCGGCGCGCGGCGCCGCCCGCCGGGAGGGGTCGCCGCAGGCCCCCGCCGCGGGCGCCACCCTGTTCGGCAGGCAGGACGGCGCCTACACCGCCACCGAACGGGCCCTCGGCGACATCTGGGCGCGCGAGCTCGACCTGACCGACGTCAACGTCCACGACAGCTCCTTCGCCCTGGGCGTCGACTCGCTGTCCGCGCTGCGGATCGCCCAGAGCATCCAGAAGTCCCTCGACGTCAGGGTGTCGATGGTCGACCTGTTCCGCTTCACCACGGTCGCGGACCTGGCCGCCCACCTCGACGGCGAGGACGCCCAGGACTGAACCACATCCCTGCTCCCCCATCCCGAACCAGGAAAGGCGGTACCGCGTGAGTGTGCGCACCGTGGGCGTGATCGGCGCCGGCACCATCGGGCGCGGCGTGGCCCAGGCCTTCGCCGAGGCGTCGTTCGACGTGGTCCTCGTCGACGTCTCCCAGGCACAGATCGACAGCGCGATCAGCCAGATCGGGCGCGACCTGCTCGTCAACGGCATGCTGAGCGGCCGGACCCCGTCGGAGCGCCCCGAGGACGTGCTGGCGCGCATCCGGACCGGCACCGGGCTCGCGCCGATGGCGGAGGCCGACTTCGTCGTGGAGAACGTGACGGAGGACTGGGACGTCAAACGCGGGGTCTACGAGGAGATCGACTCCCTGTGCCGCCCCGGCGTGGTCTTCGGCGTCAACACCTCGGCCGTGCCCATCACCCGGGTGGGGTCGGTGACCGGACGCGCTCCCCAGATCCTCGGACTGCACTTCATGAACCCCGTGCCGCTGATGGACACGGTCGAGGTCGTCCAGGGGCACTTCACCTCCGAGCAGACCCTGGACACGGCGCTGGGCCTGCTCAAGGACCTCGGCAAGGAGGGGATCGTCGTCCAGGACGCCCCCGGCTTCATCACCAACCGCGTCCTGATGCTGACGATCAACGAGGCGATCTTCTGCGTGCAGGAGGGGATCGCCTCGGCCGAGGACGTCGACAAGATGTTCCGCGGCTGCTTCGGCCACAAGATGGGGCCGCTGGAGACCGGCGACCTCATCGGCCTCGACACGATCCTCAACTCGATCACCGTCCTGCACGACAGCTTCCGCGACAGCAAGTACCGTCCGGCCCCGCTCCTGCAGAAGATGGTCGACGCCGGCCTGCTCGGCCGCAAGAGCGGCCAGGGCTTCTACACCTACTGACCCCCTTCCGACCCCCGACAGGAGACACGGACATGACGACCGAGAACGCCCGAGAGCGCATCCACACGTTCCTTCACGAGCACACCGGCGGACAGCCGCTGGCCGACACCGACGACTTCTTCGCCCTGGGCTACGTCAACTCCCTGTTCGCGATGCAGCTCGCCGCCTTCGTCGAGAAGGAGTTCGCGCTGACGCTCGGCCCGGACGACATGGACTTCGACAACTTCCGCACGGTGAACGGCCTCGTCCGCCTGGCCACGTCCAGGACGAACGCGCAGAGCTGACCCCGACGCGCACCGGCTGCCCCCGCCCCCGTGCGCCCCCTGCTTCCGAACGGCGAGTAAGGCACCCCCGTGAACCACACGCACCGCAACGACCAGCCGCCGGCCCCGGCCGGCGGCGGACCCACACGCGTCGCCCTGCACACCCCCGTCCCCGGGACGCTGGGGCCGGAGATCGAGAGGCGGCTGTACTTCGTGTCCCCGCAGATCTCCGGTTTCGCGCTGGTCGGGGACGGCGACACGGTGACGGCGGTGGACCTGACCACCCGCGGGCCCGGCGGGGAGGACGGGCTGGAGGCCAAGGTCAACCGGATGGTCGACAACGACGTGCGCCCGCAGATGCCGACCCGGCCCAAGTCCGTGTGGACCTCGCCGCACGAGCGCGCCGCGGACGGCGACACGTTCGAGCGCCTGGCCGCGGCCGGAGCGGTCGCCGAGGTCGGCGAGGGCCAGGTCGCCGTCGGAGAGCCCCTGCTGTCCCTGTTCGCCTACTTCGACCGCGCGGTCCTGGGAATCCTGGCGCAGGACCACTCCGCACGCGAGTTCCGGTACCCGACGCTGATCAGGACCTCGACCCTGGAGAGGGCCGGGTACTTCACGTCCTTCCCCCAGCACCTGATGTTCGTCACGCGGCTGCACAACGACATCGACGTCTACCGGTCCTTCCAGGAGACCTACCCCCGGACGGGCATCGGCCCCTCGGTGCTGCAGTCGTGCGGGAACGTGGACTACTGCCTGCCGCCGACCATGTGCTACCACACCTTCGCCCAGTACGGGGGGCGGGCGCTGGAGGGCGAGGGCCTGCACGTGGTCACCTCCCGCGGCAAGTCCTTCCGGTTCGAGGCGGGCTACTCCACCACCCTGGAGCGGCTCTGGGACTTCACCATCCGGGAGATCGTCTTCCTCGGATCGCGCGAGGACGTCGCGCGGGCGCGGGAGCGCTACATGCGCAAGGTCTTCGCCTTCCTCGAGGAGCTCGGCCTGAGCGGCTGGTGCGAGGTGGGCAACGACCCGTTCTTCAGCGGCTCCGACACCTCCGCACGGATCTGGTCGCAGCGCCTGCAGGAGCTCAAGTACGAGTTGCGGCTCCCCGTCGGCCCCGACCGCAGCATCGCGGTCGGCTCGTTCAACTTCCACGACGACCTGTTCGGCCGCGCGTTCGACATCACCCGCGGGGAGGGGCCCTCCCACAGCGGGTGCGTCGGGTTCGGCCTGGAACGGCTCGTGTTCGCCTTCCTGAGCCAGTTCGGGACCGACGAGCAGGGCTGGCCGGACCCGGTCCGTGCGGGCGTGCGCGCCGCGGGCGGGATCTGAGATGGGCGCCACCGGCACCGGCGGTGCCCGACCGCCCCGCGACCGGGTGCAGGACCTCCTCTGCTCCCTGTTCTCCCAGGTCCTCGGGGTGGAGTCGGTCTCCGTGAACGACTCCTTCCTCGACCTGGGCGGGCACTCGCTCCTGGCCACCAGGCTGACGACGCGCATCCGGGCCGTCCTGGGCGTGGACCTCCCCGTGCGCGCGGTCTTCGACGCCCCCACGGTCGCCGAGCTCGCCGAGCGGCTGGGCGAGGCCGGCCGGGATCCGCGCCCGCCACTGGCCCCGGCCGAGCGGCCCGAGGAGATCCCGCTCTCGTACACGCAGCGGCGGCTGTGGTTCCTCAACCGCCTGCACGGCGGCGCGGGCAACTACAACATGCCCATGGCCTACCGGCTGCGCGGCGAGCTGGACGTCGCGGCGCTGCGCCGGGCGCTGGAGGACCTGGTGGCCCGCCACGAGAGCCTGCGCACCGCCTACCCGGACTGGGACGGGCGGCCCCAGCAGATCGTGCTCGACCCCGAGGAGGCCCCGGTCGGCCTGGAGGTCGACCTCGTCCGCGAGGAGGACCTCGCCCAGGTCCTGACCGCGGAGTCCGGCCACCTCTTCGACCTGACGGCGCAGACCCCGCTGCGCGCCCGGCTGCTGCGCCTGGGCGAACGCGAGCACGTGCTGCTGCTGGTGGTGCACCACATCGCCTGCGACGGCTGGTCGCTGGCGCCGCTGGTCCGCGACATCGGCGCCGCCTACGCCGCCCGCAGGGCCGGCGCGGAACCGCCCTGGACCGACCTCGCGGTCCAGTACGTCGACTACACCCTGTGGCACCGCGAGCTGCTCGGCGCACCGCAGGACCCGCAGAGCCCGCTGAACCGGCAGACCCGCTTCTGGTGCGAGGAGCTGGAGGGGCTGTCCGGCCGGCTGGAGATCGACGCGACCGGCCCCCGGCCGGCGACGCCCTCGCACCGGGGCGGCCGGGTCCCCGCCCGCGTCCCCGCCCGCACCCACCGCGCACTGCAGGAACTGGCGCGCTCCACCGGCACCAGCGTGTTCATGGTGGTGCAGGCGACGCTGGCCGCGCTGCTGACGCGCAGGGGCGCCGGCACGGACATCGCCATCGGCACCCCGACCGCGGGCCGCACCGACGAGGCGCTGGACGACCTGGTCGGCTTCTTCGTCAACACCCTCGTCCTGCGCAACCGGACCGACGGCGACCCGACCTTCCGCGAACTGCTCTCCCAGACGCACGGCAGGTGTCTGGCCGCCTTCGCCCACCAGGACGTGCCCTTCGACCACCTGGTGCAGGCGCTCGCCCCGCAGCGCTCCCCCGCCTGGCACCCGCTCATCCAGGTCATGCTCGCCTTCCAGAACACCACCGCAGCCGACCTGGAACTGCCCGGGCTGACGGTGGAGCGCGAACCCGTGGAGGAGGGGATCACCCGCTTCGACCTGCGCTTCGAGCTGATCGAGGACTTCACCGACGACAGGACCCCCGCGGGGGTGGACACCAGCCTCACCTACGCCCGCGACCTGTACACCCACCAGGACGCCGAACAGCTCACACAGGACTTCCTGGACCTGCTGGAGGCCGCGGCCTCCACCCCCGACCTGCGCATCAGCGAGCTGGGCCGCGAGGGCGCCCGGCAGGCCCCGGACACCGGCAGGCCGGCTGCGGCCGCCGCACAGGCGCCGAACGTGGCCTTCGTGTGCTCCCCCTACGGCCAGCAGTGGGCGGGCATGGCGCGCGAACTGCTCCGCACCGAACCGGTCTTCCGCTCGGTGCTGCGCGAGTGCGACGCCGAGCTGGCCCGGCACACCGGCTGGTCCCTGCTGGAGGAGCTCCACCTCGACGAACCGCACATCCGGTCCGGGGACGTGGGGGTGATGCAGCCCCTGCTGTGCGCCGTCCAGATCGGCATCGCCGCCTGGCTCGAGGACGCGGGCGTGAGGCCGGGCGCGGTCGCGGGCCACAGCCTCGGCGAGGTCGCCGCCTGCGTCATCGCCGGCGTCCTCGACATCCCGGACGCCATGCGGCTGATCCACCACTACAGCGACCAGCAGCGCCGCGTCGCCGGCCGCGGCAGCGGCATGGCGGTCTTCGAGCTGTCGGCCGCAGAACTCGTCGCCCACCTGGACGCCCGCGGATCGACGGTGGAGGTGGCCGCCCACAACGGCCCCAGGACCACCGTGCTGGCCGGGGACGGCGCCGAACTGCGGGCCGTCGTCGCCGACTTCCAGGCCCGCGACGTGCTGTGCGCGATGGTCCGCGTCGACCTGCCCGCGCACAGCCCGGCCATCGACCCGGTCATGGACGACCTCGAACGGGCCGTGGGAGAACTCCGCCCCCGGCCGGGACGGCTCCCCATGATCTCCTCGGTCACCGGGCGGGAACTGGAGTGGCAGGAGGCCACCGCGGCCTACTTCGCACGCAACCTGCGGCACACCGTCCTGCTGGCGGAGGCGACCGAGCTCCTCCTGGCCGAGCACGACGTCCTGGTCGAGATCAGCGCACACCCCGTCCTGGCCCCCGCCCTGGAACAGAGCGTGCGGGCGCACGGCGGCCGGGCCACCGTCCTGACCACCATGCGCCAGGGCCCCGACGACCGCACCGGCCTCCTCCAGGCCCTGGAGAACCTCGAAAAGCTGGGGGTGCGCGTCCGCCGCGACACCCCTCCCCCGCCGGCCTGACCCCGAACCGCACCGGCCGACCGCCCGCAACGGCGCCGCACGCCCGCGCCCGCCACCGGAAGAGCCGGCGCCCGACCCCCGATCCTTCTCGCGCAAAAGGACCTCCATGCCCGTGGACGCCGACGCCTCCGCCCCCTCCCCCGCCTTCGCCCTGACCTGCCTCCTGTGCGGATGGCAGTGCGAACCGCAGTTCACACTGCGCTGCGAACGATGTACGGGCGCACTCGACCCCCGCCTGGACCTGGACGGAGCCGCCCCACGCGAGAGCGGCCGACCGGAACTGGCCTACCAGGACTTCCTGCCGGTCGAGCCGCGGTTCCTCCCCGCGGCGGGGATCAGCGTGCGCACGCCCTGCCGCCCCGCCCCCGAGCTCGGCGCCCTGCTGGGCCTGCCCAACCTCTGGGTCAAGGACGAGTCCCGCCAGCCGACCGGAACCACCAAGGACCGGCTCGCCTCCGTGGTCCTGGCCGTGTTCCGGCAGTTCGGCATCGAGGAGTGGGTGGCCTCCAGCACCGGCAACAGCTCCACGTCCCTGGCCCGCGCCGTCGAGCACGACGGCTCGATGCGCGCGCACTTCTTCTGCGGCCGCGAGTTCGCGGGCGACCACCGCGCCGTCCCCGGCGAACGCACCCCCCTCACCGTCGTGGACGGCAGCTACGCGGAGGCCAGCCGCGCCGCGCAGCGCTTCGCCGAGGAGAACGGGCTCGTGTGGGAGGGCGGCTTCTTCAACTGGGCCCGCCGCGAGGGCCTGAAGCTGACCTACCTGGAGGCCTTCGACTCCATGGACGTCCAGCCCGACGTCGTCGTGCAGGCCGTCAGCAGCGGCATGGGGATGCTGGCGGCGCGCAAGGGCGCCGAGGAGTACGTGGCGACCGGGCGGCTCACCGCGGTGCCCCGCATGCTGATGGTCCAGCAGGACACCTGCGCGCCCATGGCCAGGGCATGGCGGGAGGGGCGCGAAGAGCTCACCGAGGACGACGTGGTCAAGGACCCCGCCGGCCTCGCCCGCGCCATCCTGCTGGGCGACGCCCGGGCCACCTACCCGTACATGAGGGACATCGCCGCCGGCACCGGCGGCGGCATCGTCGAGGTCGGCCAGGAGGAGCTGGTCGAGGCGCGCACACTGCTCCACAAGCTGGAGGGGTTGGAAGTGTGCCACTCCTCCGCCGCCACCGTCGCCGCCCTGCGCAACGAGGCGGCGGCCGGACGCCTCACCCCCGACCAGGTGGTCCTGGCCAACCTGACCGGCGGAGACGACCCCCGCACCGCCCGCAGACCCGACTAGCGCGCCGCCCGCGGACCGCAGCGGGCGGTCCCGGACCACCGACCCACAGAACCGCACCACGCCGAGGACCCCGTTGACACTCACACACCTCACCAAGCACCAGTCCGACCGCCTCGGCGAGTTCCGCGCCTTCGCCGACGAACACCTGGCCCCCCGCGCGGACGGTTTCGACGCCGGGCAGACCCTCTCCCCCGAGGTGGTCGCCCTGCTCGCGGAGCGGGGATACCTCGGGGCCACCGTCCCCGGGGAGCTCGGCGGCGCGGGCATGCCCATGGTCGAGTACGGACTGCTCTCGGAGCAGCTCGGCCGCGCCTGCCAGACCGTGCGCAACTTCGTGGCGTGCCAGGACATGGTCGCGCTGTCCCTGGCCAGGTGGGGCACACCGGAGCAGCGCGACCGGTGGCTGGGGCGCATCGTCTCGGGCGAGGTCACGGCCGCGTTCGCCCTGACCGAACCCGATGTGGGCAGCGACGCCAAAGCGGTCGCGACCACCGCGACCAGGGACGGCGAGGAGATCGTCCTGCGGGGCGACAAGAAGTGGATCAGCTTCGCGCAGACCGCCGACCTCTTCCTCGTGTTCGCCTCGCTCGAGGGACAGCACACCGCCTTCCTCGTGGAGCGCGACACCCCGGGCCTGTCCGTGGAGCCCGTCCGGGGGCTGATGGGCCTGCGCGGATCGCTGCTGGGCCGCATCACCCTGGACGACTGCCGCATCCCCTCCGCCCGACTGCTCGGCAGGGCCGGGATGGGGCTCGCCTTCGTCGCCTCCAACGCCCTCGACCTGGGCAGGTACAGCACCGCCTGGGGCGCGGTGGGCCTGGCACAGGCCTGCTTGGAGGCGTCCGCCCGGTACGCGGGCCGGCGCGTGCAGTACGGGACCGAGATCGCCAACCACCAGCTGGTCCAGCAGATGCTCGCCGACATGGCCACGGACACCATGGCCGCACGGCTGCTGTGCCACCACGCCGGCGTCAGCGTGGAACAGGGCGACCCCGACGCCGTGCACCACACCCTCATGGCCAAGTACCGGAGCTCGACCGTGGCGGTGCGGGCGGCCGACCACGCGGTCCAGATCCACGGGGCGCAGGGCATCGGCGCCGAGGCGCCCGTGCAGAGGTACTACCGGGACGCCAAGGTGCTGGAGATCATCGAGGGCACCTCCCAGATCCAGCAGACCCTGCTGAGCGGTTACGCCATGAAGGCGGCCCGCTCATGAGCGCGCGGACCGGGCCGCTCACGCACGGCCAGCTCTCCGTCCTGCGCTCCCTCGCCGTGCACGGCCCCGGCGCACAGGCGGTCGCGAACCTGACCAGCGCCTGGGAGGTGCCGTTCGGGGTCGGGACCGCCCAGGTCATGGACGCCTGGCTGCGCCTGGTCGAGGCCCACGAGGGCCTGCGGAGCTCGTACACGGCCGAGGGAACCCCCGCCCAGCGCGTACACCCCTTCGAGCCGTCGCAGGTCCCGGCGGTCGAACTGGCCGTGGACACCGCGGCCGCCGCGCTGGAACTGGCCGCCGGGTACGCGGCCGAACCGATCCCGGTCGACGCGGGCCGGCCCTGGCGCGCGGCCGTGGCCACCTTCGAGGGCGAACCCCTCTACCTGGTGACCGCCATCCACCACGTCGCGGCGGACAACGCCGCGCTGGCCGTCCTGGAGGAGGACTTCGGCCGCCTCCTCCAGGGGCGGGACCCCGAGCCCGGGCCCCAGCCCCTGGACCTGGCGCTGGCACAGCGGGAGCGCCCGGAGGCCGGCGAACGGAGCCTGCGCCACTGGGCGGGGGTCTGGAAGGACCTGGGGGACCGCGATCCGGCCGACACCAGCAGGCGCCGCCGGGCCTCGGTCTACAGCCTGGAGGGCCTGGCCGCCGCCCGGAAGCTCTCGGAGGACCTGCGGGTGTCGGTCCAGTCCGTGCTGCTCGGCGTCGGCGCCCTGGCGGTCTCCCGGTTCGAGTCGCGCGACAGGCTCACCTTCGCGCTCATGGCCGCCAACCGGGTCGACGAGCGCTGGGCAAGGGTGGTCGGCTCGCTCAACCAGTACGCCCCGGTGACCGTGGCCGTCGACGAGGACGCCCACCCCCTGGACTTCCTCAAGGCCACCTACGTGCAGTGCCTGTCGGCCTACATGCACGGCTCCTACGACGTCGACGCGCTCGCGGCGCGGCTGCGCGACCAGGGGGAGCCCGACCCCGAGCCGACCGGCTTCGCCAGGCACTTCAACTTCCTGGGCGGGGTGGACGCGGAGCCCGCGCCGGGCTCCCCCCTGCTGACCGGGGTCCAGTGGCGCGGGTCCGGCCAGCGCACCGGTGCGAACCTGCACCTGGCGATCGCCGTGGGCGAGGGGGCGCTGATCGGCGTGGGGGCCAGCGAGCGCCTCATGCCCGGCGACGGCCCGGCCAGGACGGCCGCCGCCATCGAGGCCGGACTGATCGGCATCGCCGAGGGGTCCGCCCAGACCCTGCGGGAGGTGAGCCTGGACCCGGTGCGGCAGGTGTGAGACGCGCGGCCCGCCCGTACCGCGGGCGGGCCGTCAGCCGGTCCGGCCGCCGAGGATCGCGCGGACCGCCTCCGCGATGTTCGCGGCGCTGGTGAAAACCTCGGGCGTCAGGAACTCGTCCGGGAATTCGATATCGAACTCGCCTTCGATCGCCACCATGACGGAGATATTGGACAGGGAATCCATCCCGGCGGCCCAGAGGTCCGATTGCGGGGTCAGCTGTTCGGTGTTCCTGAAACCGGGGAGGCCGGAAACGACCACGCCCAGAACTTTTTCGTCGGTGATTTCACGAACATCGGATCCCATGAATCGACCGCCCAACCCTCTGTGCTCCCGGCATTTCGAGTGAACAGTACTGAGCGGCCCGCAGAACTGTCAACAGCCCTTCCTCGGTGAAACAGGGCTGGCGAAAGGACTTCGTGCCGGGCCGTCCTCGCGCCGTCGGCACGGACCCGCACCGATCGGGGTCGCCGATGTCGGCGGCACGGTCGCCGGCTCTCCGTGCCCCTCCCCGTGGGGTCCGGCGGCTCCCCGGCCGTGGACATGGCGGAGGACGGACCGCGGGAACGACCGCTCCCCGCCCCCCGCGCGCGAGTCGCGGCCGTCGGATCCCGCCCCGCTAGTGTCCGTGGACCGCCGAGAGGGCCGGGTCCACGAGCGAGTCCTGGACCGTGCGCAGGTACCGTTCCGCGAGTTCGGGCGGCATGTAGGCCGTGTCGACGAGGAGTGAGAGGCTGCGCGGGTGCGAGGAGAGGAGGAACTGGATCTTCTCCTCGCTGTGTTCGAACAGCCATCGGAACCGGGCGTTCCCGGCGTCGGCGAGGAGCTCCGCGGCGGGGATGTCCTCCGCTTCCGTCGGCCCGCCTCCCGGTTTGCCGATGTAGTTGATCGTGGCGTTCGAACGCGCGGGGGGCACGGCCTCCTCCCTGATGCGGCGCATTTCCGGCGGCCAGTAGTAGGGGCACCGCAGCATCGAGACCGCACTGCGCTGCACCTCGCCCGCTATGTCGGGCAGCTCCCGGTCCAGACGGCGCAGCACGAGCGGGAGCTCCTGTGAGTAGTGCCCCACGGCGGTCTGCGTCCTGGCGTCGTAGCGGTTGAGGGTCCGCAGCGAGAAACCGAACTCCGTCACCCCGCAGAGCCGGTGCAGGGTGATCGCCGCGACGGCGATGAGGACCGACGAGGCGCTGACGCCCAGGTGCCGGGCCAGGAGGCGGGCGGCCTTGTCGGGCGCCTGCGAGAGGAGCTCGCCCATCCAGTAGCGGTTCGGCTGGGGCCGCACTCGCGCGGAATCGGGGAAGGGGCCCGCGGGGACGTCGGCCAGGCTCTCACGCAGGAATCTGTGCGCCCGCTCGAGCTTGCGCCGACCGGCGGGTGACTCCTCGTACGCCAGCTGGTCCAGTGGCTGCCACGGGTCGGCGGGAAGGACGTCGTCGGGGTGCTGTCCTTCGAAGAGCCTGCCGGTCTGCTCGACGAGGAGGCGAAGGCCCCAGATGTCGACGACGATGTGCGAGAGGACGAGGACGAGGACCCGGGGGGCTCCCTCCTGGGTGACCACCGAGAACCTGACCGGCAACTCGGTGTCCAGGGAGAACCGCTCGCCCGCGCTCGCCCGCGCGGTCTCCTCCGCCACCCGCTCGGTGTCCTCCTCCGTGTCGATCACCGCCACGGGGATCGTTCCCCGCGCGTGCGCCTGTTGGACGGGCTCCCCCTCCTCGTCCACGGTGTACAGGGTGCGCAGCGAGGCGTGGCGTTCCACCAGAGCGCGGACCGAACGAAGGACCACCTCGAGCTCCGTGCCACCGGGAACGTCCAACAGGAGCTCGGAGTTGAGGTGCTCGTCGTTCGGGGCGAGGTCGTCGATGATGTCCCAGATGAAACGCTGACCGCAGGTCAGCCTGCCGTGCTGCGGATCTGCGCCGCCCCACGCCTCGAAGGGGATGTCGGCGCGGCGGTCGGCGACCATGGTGGACCCTCTTCCGTCGGAGCGGGTGTCTCGTCAACGAGCGCTGCGGGGACCGGCGTTCGGACTTCGTTCGAAACCCGTCGGTGCTCCGCCCTCGAAAAAGCAGGACACCGGATTCCCGAATAATGCTTCGCGGAGAATCCTAGCAGTTCCATCTGAAATTTCCAGGCCTTTCTTCCGCCAAGACGCACCGCCGCTTCCCGGGCACTCCCGCAATGCGTGGGGCAGCATAGAGTAGTCGGGGAGGCGTCGACAGCGAAAGGGGCGCAATGGCCACGGAGGAATACCGGGTCCGAATTCACAGAGTCACGGTTCCGGGTCCGGTCCGGTCCCGGACGGACGCCCTTCGAACAGTTCGGGGCGGCACCGCACGGGTCTGCGCCGAGCACGGACAGGGCGGCGGTCGGGACCTTCGAGAGGAGCTCTTACGCGGGAAGAGACCGTGACCCGGCGCCCTGGACTGTGCGGGCCGGGAGTCGTCGGGGAACGCCACCCGGCCCGACCGGTCCCCACCGCTCAGGCGTCGCGCCTGCCCCACTCGATGGCGGGGCAGGTGTCCATCACCATCGGCACCCCGGCCTCCCGCGTGCGCCGGAACGCCTCCTCGTCGAGGACCCCGAGCTGGAACCACACACCGCCGGCGCCGATCGCGACGGCCTGGTCGGCGAACTCACCGGCCGCCTCCGAACGGCGGAAGACGTCGACGACGTCGATGGTTCCGACGGCGGCGGCCGCATCGGCCAGCGTCGCGTAGGCCCTCTCCCCCAGGACCTCCTCACCCGCCGCGGCGGCCCCGGGGTGGACCGGCACGATCCGCTTGCCCCTGGCCTGCAGCAACTCTGCGATCCGGTAGGCGGTACGCCCCGTGTCGTTGGACAGGCCGACGACGGCCCAGGTCCGGGCGTCGTCGAGGAGGTGGTCGATGGTCTTCGGGTCCAGCCACGGCTCGGTCATGTTCGTGGAGAACATCCCCGGTCTGCCACCGATTCCCGCGTACCGCCCCCGGCACCGGGAGCGCGGTGGACGCAACCGAGGGGCGGGGGCGCCTATGCGACTCCCCCGCCCCGAGCGCAGGGCGGGAGCGGTCTCCGAGCTCTGTCGTCAGGCCCGCCGATGAGGGCTCTTCCCACCGGAGAACGGGGATGACCGTGCGCCCGTTTCCGGAGCGATGACCGCATGCGGCCAACTGTGCCCACCAACTCGGAAAGCGCTTGCTTGATATGTAGGGTCTGATGGGGATCGACGTCCTGCGTGGAAGGACGACGCTCTCACGTGCTCGCGATCGCCTGTGAGGGATACGTCCGAACTGTCCGGTGGCGGTCATCCGAGGAAGCCGGTTCTTCGACCCGATGGGTCCAGGCGGACCAGAAGCAGCACCCCGGCAAGGAACCGAACGTCCGGCACGGCGACAGGGAACGAGGCCCTGATGGCCCCCTCCGCACCCAGAAGGACCCCCCGGCTGCTGAAGCCCTTCCGATCACGCGCCTACTCTCAGCTGTGGAGCAGCCAGTTGTTGAGCCACCTCGGCGACGGGGTCTTCTACGTGGCGCTGGTGCACGCCATGGTCATCGGCCGAGGGTCGGCGGTGGACCTGGGCCTGGTCCTCGGACTGCGCAGTCTCGTGGGAATCCTGACGATCGCCTACGGCGGGGTCGTCTCCGACCGCTTCAGGAGGACCAGGGTCATGGCCGTGGCCGACCTCGTGCGCGGGGCCGCCGTCCTCGGCCTGGTCTTCGTTCCCGCAGAGGGCCCCCTGTGGGTGTGGATCGCACTCACCTGTGCGGTCGGCGCAGGCGGGGGCCTCTTCCGACCGGCCTACTCTGCGGTCATCCCCACGTTCCTGGTCGACGGCGACCTCGAGTCGGGAAACGCGCTGAAGGTGCTGGGAGCACGCCTGGCCGCTGTCCTGGGGCCGGTCCTGGGCGCGGCCGTCATCACCGCAGGAGGCAGCGAGGTGGCCTTCGCGGCGAACACGGTCACCTACGCCGTCAGTCTGATCATGCTCCTGGGCATCGCCGAACCCCGCATCGAACGTGATGGGCTCCGGACCAGTGTGGCGAGGGAGGCATGGCACGGCGTCCGAGCCGTCTGGGAACGGCCCTGGATCACCGCGACCATCGTGTCCGGAACTGTGCAGGTGCTCTTCGTTCTCGCGCCCATGACCATCTTTCTCCCCATCGTGCTCGACGAGCGGGGCCAAGTCGCGTGGTTCGGGATTTTGACCGCGTCGACGGCTCTGGGATCCGTCCTGGGCATGGCCGTGGCCGCACACCGGCGCCCCACCTACCCGGGGGCAGCCGCGATGCTGGGAACACTGACGCTGTCCTTCGCGCTCGCCTGCTACCTCGTGCCCGTCCCGATGTGGCTGTTCGTCGTGGCCATGGTCGTCAACGGTCTCGGACCGGCGATGTTCATCGTGTACTGGCCGGCAGCCCTGCAGAGGTCCGTCCCCCCGCACCTGCGGGGCAGGGTGTTCGCCCTCGACGAGATGGGCGCGTTCCTGTTCCAGCCGGTGGGACTGATGCTGGCCCCCCTCATGGTCACGGCGTTCGGCCTCCACCTTCCCGTGCTCCTCGCGATCGCCATGCTCTTCCTCACCGCCCTGCTCCCCCTGGCCGTACCGGGAGTGGCGCGTTTCGCGGACACGGCCCCCGACACCACCTCTCCCGGGTGGTTCCCCCGAACGCCCGGCGCACAGGACAAGTAGCCCGTAAGCAGCTCTGGCGCCCGAAGCTCGGACCGCCTCCCGGACAACTCATGGACGTCCTTGCGGACGGAGAGGCAGGGCATGGGAGTCCACGCCGACCGGAGAGCGTGCCCCAGAGCCGACCAGTGCGCATCTGTGGCACCAGGGGTGTTCGACCAGCACGAACGCGACGGAACCGTCGTGCTCCTCGGCAGGACGCCGCCCCGGGCCGGGTACGCAGCCGTCCGCAACTCCATGAGTGCGTGCCCGGCCGTCGCGATCCGCCTCACGGGGGAGGCACAGTCTCCGCAACAGGGTCTCGCCGCGAGGTCTCCGCCACCGGCCTGTCGACGGCGGAGACCCTCCACCGCAACGGGCGCCGGGACGGGCCCACTCCTGTGGACACCGGGCGCCTTTCGCCGACTCGTCGGCTGTCGTCCCGGTGCACAACACCCACACGGACCGCGGCGACGGCGGTCCCATGGACCGGCGAACCGAGCCATGTCCCCCTTGTCCCGCGCACCGGACCGGCCCGGTTACCCGGGGAGGAAGGGGTCCTCGTTCCGGGAACAGCCGGGCCGGTCGTGGCGGTCTCCGGGTCCGACGTCAGGGCTTCAAAGCGATGGTGACCTGTTCGGTGACGCCGTTCACCGTGACTGCGAGGTCGACCGTCCCCTCCCCCAGCGCGCTGAACCGGCCCGTCGCCGGGTCGAACGCGGCGACGTCATCGGCCCCGGCATCCCCGGCCGGGCCGATGTGGACGCCGTCGGAACCGGACCAGTCCGCGCTCACCGGGTAGGCGACCGGCACCGCGGTGCCGTCGTTGTCCACCGTCGCGGTGACCTCGACCTCCTCACCGACACCGACCGAGGCCGGCGCCTCCAGTACCAGCCCGTCCACGTGGGGGCGCAGCTCGGTCGCCACCCAGTCCTCCGCGGGGTCACCGCCGGTGTCCACACCCCACAACGACCAGCCGGTGAAGCCGCCGTCCGCGGGACCGGCCGAGGGGTTCTTGCCGACGTTGCCGTTGACGACGTAGGGCACGCCGTCCACCCGTTCCGCGTGGAACACGCCGACGTGCGCGCCGATGAACGCCGCGCCCTTGCCGCTCCCGGACTGGAACTCGGCCAGCCAGCCCTCGACGGTGGCCGCCTCCTTGCGGTCCGACAGCTCGCTCGCCCGGGTCGGCAGCGGATCGCGCAGGGGCACGTGCTGGGCCACCACGACCGACGACACGGCGGGGTCGTCGGCCGCGCGGTCGAGCTCTTCGCGCAGCAGCGGCAGCTGCGACCAGTCCCCGGCCCGGTAGGAGAACCGCGCCGTGTCCAGGAAGATGAACCTGGTGCCGTGGTGGTCGACCACGTGCCGGGTCTCCCCGAACGCCTCCCGGAAGTTGTCCAGCGTGCCCTCGGACACCTCGTGGTTGCCCGGCACGTAGTAGTAGGGCAGCTCGCCCTCCAGCTCCTCGTCGAGGATGCGCCGGGCCAGCGCGAAGTCCTCCGGCGCCGCCTCGTCGACCAGGTCGCCGTTGATGACGAGGAACTCGGCGTCACCGGCCCGGATCTCGCGGAGCGCGCGCCGTGTCTGGGCGACGATCCCGCTGTCCGGGTCACGGGCGACGAACTGGGCGTCGGACAGGACGGCGAACCGCCAGTCCTGGCCGGCCACGGTCTCGCCGGACGCCACCACCGGGTCGACGACCGGTTCGGCGGGCGGCAGGTCCACCGGCGGCGGCACCATCGCGGTCAGCTCGTCGACGACCACCTCGCCGTGGTAGCCGGCGCCCGGGTCGGTCTCGGCGAAGTAGAGGCGGCGCAGCGACAGCGGGTACTGCGTGCCCGGTGGCACCTCGAAGACCAGCTGCTGCCACCCCGGTTCGTCGAGGTATCCGGCACGCAGCGCGGGCAGCAGCTGGCCGGAGCCGTCCCAGACCTGGAGGCTGGCCCACTCCCCGTTGCCCTCGGCGTGCACCCAGGCACGCAGTTCCTGCGGCTGTCCGGGGATCTCCAGCTCCCTGCCGGGCGGCAGGACGCCGCCGGTACGGGTCCCGGTCGAGGCGGTGAAGTCGTAGGTCAGCCCCACCGCGGCGCCGTCCCGCCCCTCGGCCACGGCGACGCCCCCGTCCGCGCGCTCGCCGAAGTAGGACCAGTCGGCCGCGTCCTCGAAATCGGCGACGACGGTCTCCTCCAGGCCGACGGTGACCGCGAAGCTCGTCTCCACGCCGGCGACCCGGACGGTGGCGACCGTGGCCCCGCTGTCGGTGGCGGCCCGGACCTCGAACCGCCCGTCCTCGGTCACCGAGACCCGCGCGACGCTCTCGTCGATGTCCAGCTCGACATCGGCCGGCTCGACCGGCGCGGCGAACCCGCGGGAGTCGTAGCCGGTCACCCCGACCACCGCGGACGCCTCGGCGTCGGCGAGCCCCACCCGCCCGGACGTGGTCTCGAGCCGGGCCAGCTCGCCCAGCACCGTCAACTCGATGTCCCCCGTGGCACTCCGCTGGCGGGCCGTGACGGTGGCGGTGCCCGCAGAACGCGCGGTGAACACGCCGTCCCGGTCCACCGTGCCGACCCGGTTGTCACCGGACCGCCAGTTCGGATCGGCCTGGACCGGTGCGTAGGTCTCGTCGTGACCGGCTGCGGTGAGCGTCCGCGTCAGCCCGGGGAAGACCCGGTAGGGCCGGGTCGGTGCGACATAGGCGGGGCCGTCGCCGCGTCCGGGTTCGAGCAGGGTCTCGACCCAGAAGCCGTCGAGCCGGCCGCTGCCCTCGGGGGCGAACAGGGCGAGCCCGTTGGGGACGAAGCGCTCCTGGCCGTCCGAGGGCCGGTTCTCGACCCGCACCTGCTCCGCGCCGGGCTCCCGCGCCACCATGGTGGTCGAGCCGCCGCCGTCGAGGTTGAGCGCGGTGTGCGCGCCGGCCTCCACCATCATCTCGCCCAGTTCGTCCAGGCCGACGCCCTCGGAGAACGACGGCTGCCGGCCGTCCACGCTGAGCAGGTACATCTGCGAGCCGTCCTCGGAGAACCCGATGGCCGTGCGCGGGGCGCCCGGGGTGTTGTTGCCCTGGCTGGCACGCTGGACCTCCCCGTCGACGACGAGCAGCTGACGGCCGTTCAGCGCGGCGTGGAGCTCCTGGTCCCCGGCGGCCCGCGCGTCGTAGTCGATGCCTACCGGGTCGCCCACGGCCAGGTCGGCCAGTGCCGCGGCGCCGCTCTCGCGACCGACCAGGACGAAGGAATCGTCGGCGATCCCGCCCTCGCGCGGCTCCTCCACGATCTCGGAGACGACACCGTCGGTGACGACCACCTCCAGCGTCTCCGTCGCCCCCTCGACCGCCCGGCACCGGCAGTACGTCCCCCACAGCGGGGTGAACGCGGCGATCCCGCCGGTCTCCAGCGCCGGTTTGTTGATCGCGTCCAGCGACGGCGTCTCCCCGGTCGGCAGCTCGACGGTCCCCTCGAAGAACACCTCCCCGATCGAGCCGAGCCCGTCGGGCGTGAAGACCGCCGCCGACCCGCGGTAGTCGTTGGTGGCCGGGGACTGGATCACCTCACCGCCCTGCACGGCCACGCCCTGCGGCGCTCCGGAGGCGTTGATGTCGAAGAAGTCGCCGTTCACCGCGGCGACCGCACCGGCCCGGTCCGCCTGGACGCTCAACGGCTCCCGCTCGGTCACCCGGCCGGGGAACAGGTAGTCGACACTCACCCCGCCGGTGAGGTCGGCGGTCAACAGGTCGGCCTGCAACCAGGTGGGCGTCCCGGTGTAGCCGTCCGGCCCGTAGGCCTCGAACGAGTTCAGCGTGACACCGGGGGCAACCGGGCGCTCGGCGTTGAACGTCTCCAGCCGCGGCTCGGGATCCTCGACCGTGGCGACCGAGCCGCCCGGCGGGATCTCGACGGTCTCGCTGAACCCGGTGTGATCGCGCGGGTCCTCACGCGCCGTGCTCGCCTGGGCGACCGGGGCGAGGGAGAGGGTGAGGATCAGGACGGAACCCGCGGCCACTGCGGTACCCGTGCGTGAGCGGATCGACCACCGGCGAATCATGGGAAGCCTCCGAAAGGCTCGGGGGATAGCGGAGAGCCCTCTGCGTTGACTTCCTACCATCAAGCCGATCGTTTGTGTAGGAAGCGAACGGAGCCCGAATCGTGTTCAACCCCCTGGCCGGGGCCGTCCACGCGGAGATCTGACCAGCGGACACGCCCATCGGCCGTCGGCGTCGAAGCGGTCCCCGGGCAGGACCGCCCGTCTCCAGATTTCACCTGAAGACAGCGCGCTCGTCATGCGGAGTCCCACCGCACGCGTCAGACCCACGCGTCCCCCCGGAGCCCGGTGGTGCGTGCACTCCGTGCCATAGCGGGCCGGGCTGCGCCGACCGCCGACGGGCGTCAGACGGAGACAGGGGTCAGCTGGAAAACGGGAATGAGGCGGTCCGTGCGTCGTTCGTACAGGGCGTAGTTGGGCCAGACCACGCGCATGAGCGCCCAGGCCCGGTCCCGTTCGTGGGACGTGAGTTCCTCGGCTTCGACCTCGACGCTCCGCCCCGATTTCTCGACGAGGGCGGTGGGGGCCTCCCTGAGGTTGTGCACCCACTGGGGTGTCCTGGGCGCGCCGAAGGAGGAGCCGGCGACGAGCAGGTGCGCGCCGTCGCGAACACACAGCAGGGGCGTCTTGCGCGGCTCACCGCTGATCCGCCCGTTGACCGTGAGCATGATGTTCGGCAGACCGACGAGGTCGAGTATCCCGATGTATCCGCGGCTGACCTGTTGGAGGCCCCGGTCGAGTCCGGTGATCTGGGGCAGCAGTCTCGGCATCCACGAGATGGCGCCGATCCGCACGGCGAGCGGGGTCAACAGTCCCATGACCGCATCGTACGGGCGGCGTAGCCGCCTCCACCACGGTCCACGCCGCCACGGCAGGCCAGCTCCGGACCGCGGACACGAGCCCCCTCTCAGAAGTCGCTTCCCCGCGGACAGATGCCCGAAGAAGGCGTAAGGCGATCCCGGTACACACCAGAGCCTCCATCGCACCCGGCACGCAACACCGGCCTGTCGGTTCCGGAGACCACCGGGTTCGCGATGCACATGAGGTGAGCGTCCGGCCCTCCTCGGAAGCCCGGCACGGCCTCACCCCAGGAGCACGCCCGTCCCCTTGGCGGCGAACACACCGCCGAAGACGAACAGCACGGTCATGGTGACGGCGTCGTTGTTGGCGACCAGCCAGGTTCGGGCCCGGCGCAGGCTCTCCACACCCCGGGCGCCGGAGAGCGCCACCGTGGCCAGGGGGACGAGCAGGCCGATGGCGCCCAGGACGCCGAAGATCATTGCGGCCGACAGCGTCCCGGCGAAACCGAGGTCGAAGGACGCGATAGCCGCGCCGCCACCCAGGACCATCGCCAGGCTCTTGGGGTTGGCCACCGCCAGCAACGCGGCCAACCCCATGACCCTGCCGGCGCCCATGGTGTCGATCGCCGCCATCCAGGACGGGGCTTCGGGTTCGGCCGCGACCGGACGGGTGAGGTGGCCTCTGAGGGTCTTCAGCGCGATCAGGACCAGCAGCGCCCCCAGCAGCAGCTGGACCCACGCCACCCAGGCGGGTGACTCCCCCGGCGCGGTCGCGTCACCGCCCCCAGCGACGAGACCCACCCCTGTGGCGATCACGACGACGACGGCGATCCAGGCCACGACGTACAGGACCGCCTTGCCCCGCCCGCCCGGCGCCATGAGCACGAAGATCAGGGCGATGATCGGGATGGGGCCTGCGATGAGTCCCAGGACGAAGGGCAGTACCTGTCCGAGCGCGCTGAGCACGGTTCCTCCGGGAGCAGTCGTGGGTGCGGGGCGGACGCGGGCCCTGGGGCCGACGGCGGTTCACGCGTGCGCCCTTTCACGGGCTCCGCCCTCCCGCGCCGTCCTCCCGGTCCATGCGTCCCCGGGCCGCCCGTACGGCCTCCTCGACCGAGGGGTACATCGGCCCCGGGAACTGGAGCATGTCGCGTACCTGGCCCAGGTCACGGGCGAGGTACAGGTGGGCGCCGTGGACCGCCACGTCGTCGGCCAGGCGGTCGAGCATGCGGGCGGCGGTGGCGTCCACGAAGGGGACCGCGCGCAGATCCAGCACGACACCGCTCGCGTCCGTGGACCGGGCGGTGTCCACGACCCGGTCGTGCACGTACTCGGAGTTGGCGAAGTACAGGCCGCCCTCCACACGCAGTACCCGCGCACCGGGTTCGGGCTCGGCCGCCGCTTCGCGCTCCGCGTCGACCCATCGGGGGCGCTCGCCCGGGCCGCGCACCCGTCCGAGTTCGGCGACGTGGGGCCGGGAGGAGCGGCGCAACAGCAACAGCAGGGACATCACGACACCGACGACCAGCCCGGGCAGGGTGCCCAACAACAGGACCCCCAGCAGGGCGGCCAGGGCGGCGAGGAAATCGGTACGGGCGGCCAGGCCGTAGACGTCGCGCAGCGCCGGGGTGGTCAGCCGGTACAGGCTCCGCAGTGCTGAGACGTCCACCAGGTCGATCACGGCGGCGATCACCACCGCCGCCAGCACCGCCTCGGGCAGCTTCTCGAACAGCCCGGTGAGGAACAGCAGGGTGAGCACGGTGAGCAGGGCCGCGGTCAGCCCGGAGACCTGGGAACGCGCCCCGGCCGCCCCGTTCACCGCGGTCTTGGACAGGCTGCCGTTGACCACCATGCCCGAGCACAGGCCCGAGGCGAGGTTGGCTCCGCCCAGACCAAGGAGTTCACGGTCGGTGTCGATCCGGTCCCCGGACTTGGCGGCGTAGGTACGGGCGGCCCCCAGCCCCTCGGCGAACCCGACCAGGGCGATGGCCGCCCCGCCCGCGACCAGCGACGCGTAGTCCGACCAGGCCAGGTCGGGCAGGCCCACGGACGGCAGACCGCTCGGAAGCGGACCGACGATGGCGAGCCCAGAGCGGTCCAGTCCGAGGGTCCAGGTGGCGGCGATGGAGAGCACCACGACCACCAGCGAGGCGGGAACCAGGGGCAGGAACCGCTTGAGCAGGAGGAGGACGACCAGGGCGACCGACCCCATGGCCAGGGTGAGCGCGTCGACCTGGCCGAGTCCGGTGAGGAAGCCCCACAGCTTGCCCGGGAACTCACCCTCTCCGCCCGGGCTTCCGGCGAGTTTGGGCAGCTGTCCCACGATGATGGTCAGCGCCAGGCCGATCACGAAGCCCTTCAAGACGGGTTCGGAGATGAACGAGGCCACGAACCCCAGCCGCAGGAGTCCGGCCACCAAGGCGATGGTCCCTGCGACCAGCGCCAGGCCGATGGTGAAGGCCACCGCCTCGTCCGTGCCGGCAGCCAGGCCCGCGACCACGGTCCCCGACAGCAGTGCGGTGGAGGACATGGGGCCGACCACCAGCTGGCGGGAGGAGCCCAGCAACGCGTAGAGGAGCAGGGCGACGGGGGCCGCGTACAGACCGATGATGGGCGGGACCCCGGCGATGGTGGCGTAGGCGATGCTCTCGGGCACCAGCACCGCCCACACCGTGAGTCCGGCGACGACGTCACCGCGCACCGATCGACCCAGGGGACCGCTGAGTCCCGGTGGTGTCCACCAGGGGCGTGCCTTCGGCTCTTCGCTCATCGCCGCCCTCCGTTTTGCCGGATCTCAGCCCGTGGGTCCCTCAGACCACACCACCGCGCACGGTTCCCGCCCGGCCCCACGGCGCCGTCTACCTAATCCGGAAGAAGAATTGCCTCTTTCCGGCCTACGGAGGGAGCTCGTTCCGGGAACGCCGTACCCGCCGCTCCTGCGGAACGGGGAGCCGAGAGGCCGGGCGGGCTCCGACGGGCTTCCTTCCGAGAACACCGTGTCCCCAAAGGGGTCCACCGGAGCAGGAGGAGATCCGATGAACACTCCCACGCCACCGGGCGACCGACTGTTCACCCGGGACCTGGCCGCCGGGCGCACCCTCCCCGGGGGAACCGCACTCCTCCAGGCCTGGGCGCCCCGACGCCTGCGGCTCGCCCGAGGCCGATGTCTGCACCTATACCCCCGGGCTCGACCGCCCCGCCGTCCTGAACCCGCGCACATGGCGGACCCACGTCACCGTCAGGCCTCCGACGGCTGCCGCGGACCCCATGAGGAGAACCGAGGCCAGCATCCACTCGCGCGAGCCGTCCGGTCCGTAGACCCGGTTCTCGGCGCCCACGTCGACCGCCGGGATCTCCTCGCCCTCCCGACAGGTGTCGCGTCCGGCGGCGTGCAGGTAGACGCCGCGCGCCTCTCCGCCGGAGTCCGGTGTGTAGCGGCCGTGGCAGGTGCACGACTCGTGCCCGGGGTGTTGGACGCAGCTGAGAGCGGCCGCGGTGAACACCCCCGGAGCCCCTTCGCCCCGCGCCGCTCTCAGGCTCTGGTCGAGCCCGGCAGAGCCCACGTAGGCCACGCCCGCGACCAGGAGCAGCAGCACGAGGGAGAACGCAGGCGAGGGTCGGCGCCGGGCCCCGGCCTTCCCGGTGGATGCGGCGGCGTCCGCGGCGTGCGGGTCCGTCCCGCCGGGGCCCGTGAAGTGGTTGTTCACGTCGTGTCCGACACCGTTCCCGTTCATGGTGCTCACTTCCCGGCCTGTCCGTCGTCGTTGCCCGGAGACGCGGTCCGCGCCCCGCCGGATGCGGGATCGTTCTCGCCGCCGCGGGCGATCTGGAGGGCGAGCACCGCCGCGACGGCGCACACTGCGGCTGCCATGAACCACACCGGTCCGTAGCTCCCGGTCACGTCACGGGTGAAGCCGCCGAAGACCGCCATGGCGCCGGCGCCGACCTGGTGGACGGCGTTCACCCACCCGAAGACGATCGCGCCGTCCGCGCCGAACACCCAGCGGCAGAGCATGATCGTCGGAGGCACGGTCGCCACGTCCAGCAGACCGAAGACCACGACGAAGGCGATGAGCGCGGCACCGGCGTCGGGTCCGAACAGCGCGGGGAGCACGGCCAGGAGCGCGGCCCGGCCGAGGTAGTAGGCGGCCAGCAGTCCGCGCGGATCGAAGCGGTCGGTGAGCCAGCCGGACACGATGGTGCCGACCAGGGAGAACACGCCGATGGTCGAGACCAGCGCCGCCGCGACGGTCACGGCCATCCCGTGGTCCTGGGCGGCGGGCACGAAGTGGGTCCACATGATCCCGTTGGTGGTGGCGCCGCACACCGCGAACGTCCCGGCGAGCAGCCAGAACTGCCGGCTGAGCGCGGAATCGCGCAGGACCCGGACGGTTCGGCGGGCCGCGCCCTGCTCCGTTCTCGACCTGTTGACGAAGGACGCGGCCCCGTAGGGGCGCTGTCCCACGTCGGCGGGGTGGTCGCGCAGGACCAGGGCGACGAGGAGCATCATCACGAACGCGGTCAGGGCCAGCGTCACAATGGCAGGACGCCACCCCTGGTGGTCGATGATCCACGCGAGCGCGGGCAAAAAGACCAGCTGGCCGAACGCGCCGGCGCCGGTCAGCGCGCCGATGACCAGGCCCCGGCGCTCGACGAACCAGTTGTCGGCGATGGTGGCGGCGAAGGTCATGGCCAGTGACCCGGTGCCCGCGCCGACGAGGAGGCCCCAGTAGAGGGTCAGCTGCCAGGGAGCGGTCATCACCGTGGTCAGTCCGGCCCCGGCGATGACGGTCGCCAGGGCGGCCAGGGCGATGCGGCGGATGCCGAACCGGTCCATCAGCGCCGCCGCGAAGGGGGCGATGAGGCCGTACACGATCATGTTGGCCGAAGCGGCGGCACCGATCGATCCGCGCGACCACTCGTACTCGGTGTGCAGGGGGTCCACGAGGAGCCCGGGCATCGCGGCGAAGGCCGCCGCGGCGACGATGGTCGCGCCCGCGACGAGGGCGATCAGCCAGGCCCGGTGGACCCGTGCGGGTGCCCGCCCGGCGCTGGAGGCTGTCTTCCCGGTGCTCCTGGAGGGGCTCGTCGAAGTCATGTGTCCAGACTCCGACGCGGGGCCCCACGCCGACAGTGGCCAGAAAGCCAACATATGAAAGAATCCAGCCATGACCGCTTTCGTCCACCCGGCCCGCCACCGCGTGGCCGTGCTCGCCCGGCACGGCCTGCTGCCCATCGAGACGGGGATCGTCCACCGGCTCTTCGGGCGGGCCGTCGGAACCGACGGCCAACCCCTCTACGAGGTCGTGACCTGTGCTCTGGAACCGGGCGTGATCACCACTGACACCGACTTCACCCTGAACGTCCGCCACGGCCCCGAGGCCCTCGATGAGGCGGACACGGTGATCCTGCCCGCGGCGCAGGAGGACTACGTGGAGCGCCCGCACGACCCGATCTCCCCGGCCCTGGCGGCGGTCGTCAACCGCATCCCCGAGCACGCACGGATAGCCTCCATCTGCACGGGCGCGTTCGTGCTCGCCGCCCTCGGGCTCCTGGAGGGCTGCCGGGTCACCACGCACTGGCAGTCCGCCGGGTACTTCCGCGCGATGTACCCGCACATCGACCTGGACCCCGACGTGCTGTACACCGACAACGGCCGCGTGCTGACCGCCGCCGGGGTCGCCTCCGGGATCGATCTCAGCCTGCACATGATCCGCGCCGACCACGGCGCCTCCGTCGCCAACGAGGTGGCCCGGCACACGGTGGTGCCGCCGCACCGCGACGGCGGACAGGCCCAGTACATCCGCCACCCGGTGCCCGACCCCGAGCGGTCCTCGACCTCCAAGGCGCGGGCCTGGGCCCTGGACCACCTGCACCTCCAGCCGAGCCTGGGCGACATGGCCGACCAGGAGGCGATGAGCGTGCGCACGTTCACGCGCCGCTTCCGTGACGAGGTGGGCCAATCACCGGGCCAGTGGCTCGCCCAGCAGCGGCTCGACCGGGCCAGGCAGCTCCTGGAGGAGTCGGACCTGTCGGTGGACCGGATCGCGCACGAAGCCGGTTTCGGCACCTCGGCGTCGCTGCGCCAGCACATGCACGCCGGGCTCGGGGTGTCCCCCAGCGCCTACCGCCGCACCTTCCAGGGGAGCACGGACGCAGCGCCCTGATCCCCCGGGCCGACGGCGGTGGCGTCGCACGAGGGTTTCCAGTGCGGGCAGGTTCGACGGGTCGCGTACGGAACGCCGATCCGGACGCGGAAAACCGGCAAGCGGCTCCGATCTCCCGAGCATGAGGGGAGGCGATCCCGGCCTCTGCCCCGGCGGGCAACACACGGTGCTGCTCGTCTCGACGCACCGACCTTCTCGGACCGGCTCCGCCTCCCTGGACTACGCTTCGGCCCGTGCGAGCAACGGTCTGGAACGGTGTCCGTGAACGGGTCGAAGCCCTGGCCCGACAGGACCGGTCGAGCGACGTCTTCGGCGCTCGGGACGGGCATGGCGTGACAGGAGACCGTTTCCGGCTCGCCGCCCCGCTGACGGAGCGGGAGGTCTCCTCCGCGGAAACCCTGTGGGGTGTCTCGTTGCCGGCGGACTACCGCGACTTCCTGCTCGAGGTGGGTGCCGGTGGTGCCGGGCCGGGGTACGGCCTCGGCGCCCTGCACCGGACGGACACGGGGTGGGAGTGGGCCGACCCGAGCGGCGATATGCGGCACGCTTCCCTGGGGTCCGTCTTTCCGACGGCGGAGGCACGATCGCGACTCCTGGCCGAGCACGAGGACCGGGAGCCGGTGCGCTCCGCTTTCGGGACACAGGAGGGGTTCGACACCGCCTGCCGCGTGTGGAGGGAGGCCGATGACACGCTCTTCCGCCGGTTCACCTCCGGGGCGCTGTGCTTGAGCCATGAGGGCTGCGGCCACTGCCACTGGCTCGTCGTGACGGGACCCGAGCGCGGATCCATGTGGGTCGACGGCTTCCCGTCCGACGGTGGCATGCGCCCCCTCGGCGCCCCGGGCGCACGGATCGGATTCGCGGACTGGTACCTCGCCTGGGTCGCCAGGGCCGAGGCCGCCGTCCGCCGAACACTCTTGGAGTAACAAAGATGGCCATTGTGGTGCCAGGGGACCTTTGATCCGATCCCGCACGCGCCCCGTCTACGACGGAAACTCCAGGCCAGGTGAGGTGAATCCGCCACACGGCCGGGGGCCGGGGGTGTTCAACTGCCCCGGTGCGCTCCCCCGTCCAGCTATCCGGCCGAAACAGGGTGCGCACAGCACCGCGTCGATCGGTTCAGTACACCGCCGACTGGAAGTTTTCGCGCGTCCGGATCCACGAGTTCGCCCCAGCGTTCTCGCTGACGCATGTGGTGATTCAGCGGTGGGTGGTCGAGGGTCGATCGGAGAAGGAGCGGCGAAAAGCAATGCTCGCGGCGGCTGAGGCGTGGGCGGAGCACCTGGACGGACGGTAGGAGGGTGGGGGCTTTGGTCCTGGTGGTGTGTCCGACCGCCGGGGTACCCTGATGCCGCAGAACCACGAGAACCGCACCTCGCCACCAATCCTGGCGAGGTGCGGTTCTCCGCGTGCCGGGGGGGTGTTACCGGCCGCGCACCGCGTTCACCAACGCGGTCCACTCCGGGGCCGGCACCGCGAGGTGGCCCAACTCCCGGTTCTGGGTGTCACGGATACCCGTGACAGGACCCTCCGCCACCTCGACGCAGTTCCCGGTGTTGCCGCTGTAGCTGGACTTGTGCCACTCGTGGATCACGTGCCTTCTCCTCCTAGTGAAGCGATGAAGCTCAAACTCTCGGCTGGCGACAGCGAGACGCTACGCAGGTCTCCGAACTGCTCAACGCAGTTTGCCACGACGTCAGGATCTGAGATCACCTGCCCCGATCCGGGGATCTCGACGTACACAAGCGACTCCGCGTGCGCCATGTTCAGTATGACCAGCGGTCCGTTCATGGCGCTATGGGCACCCCGAGCGATGGGGAGGACCTGGATCTGCACACGCGGGTTGCGGGCAGCGTCTAACAGTGCCCTCATCTGTGCCTTCATGACTTCGACTCCACCTACGGGACGGTGGAGGACCGCCTCGTCGACAACGAACAGAGACAGCGGTGGGGTCGGGGTCTCCCTCTTGAGGATTTCCTGCCGTTCAAATCGAGCTGTAACGACTTGATCCTTCTCGTCTTGCAACAGCGGCGGGAACGCGGCTTCGACCAGAGCGGAAGCGTAGTCCTTCGTTTGCAGTAGCCCTGGTACGGCTTGTGGCTGGAACTCGTACCTCACCTGTGCTTTCGCCTCTAGGTCCACGAATTCTTGCAACCACCACGGTTGCGTCTGCCGGGCCCCAGGCCACAGGTTTTGTAGCCTTCCTTTGCGCTCTAGGACTGTGTCCGCGAGCTCTGCAAACTGCTTGGATGGCCTCCGAACTCCACGCTCGATGGCCCCGACCTGCTGTTTTGATACACCAATTCGGTCGCCGAGTTCCTTTTGGGACATGTCGGACAAACACCTCAGTCGCTTGAGTTCGTTCCCGAATTGTTTGATTGCGGCACGCTCAGCGGGGCTGGTTTTCATCGACATGGCCACATGAAACCACGGGTGGCTACGCGTGGGAAGGGCCTGTAGGTCTTCGGATTCAATATCCGGCCACACCTAGAGGAGCTATCCCCAGTTCAGGCATGGTGGTTCCCGGATCGCACGTCGGACAACACGAGAACCCGGCCAGCGCACGAGAACTCACAAAGGCAACAAAAAGCCCCGGAAGCCGAAGTCGGAAGCGGCTGCCGGAGCTAGTGCCCCACCCCGAAAGCCCCGAGGTGAGACGAATGAAGCATACCGGCACCACCGCACCACCCCAAGGCCCCGCCCCTGAGGCCGGCGCCCCGTACCCGCACCGGATCGCGTTCCCCGAGCCCCACCGGCACGGCATCCTGTTCGGCCACGACCGCGACTACACCGCCCTCACAAACTGGGTGTGGGCCGTAGTCCCGCGCCGGGCTGCGAAACCGGTGTCGCTGGTGGCCGAGGCGCTCACCTCGAACGCCCACAAGCACACTCGGTCCGGGGACCCCGGTGGGACCGTGCGGGTGGTCATCGACGTCGATCCGTTCCTCATCACCATCGCGGTCACCGATGGCGGCCCCCGCTCGGACTCGGTCATCGCCTACCCGCGGTTGGGTGACCCGCGCCTGGCCCCGCTGCCCGGTCTGCACCTGGTGGATCAGCTCGCCGTGTATTGGGAGTGGGACTGGGCGCTCCCCGGGGTCGGCCGGGGGCCGTTGACGATCCGCGCGAAGGTGGAGAACCAGTGAGCGGGTGGACGCGGGAGCTGGACCGCGAGTACCGGCAGGTGGCCGCCTCGCTCACCTTTCACCATCCGGGCTGGTGGGTGATGTGGTCCTACTCCCTGCGCGTGTGGGTGGCGTTCTTCCTCGGCCCCGCCGAGGTGGCTCCATTGCGGTACGCGGACCCTGACCGGCTCTCCCGTCAGATGCGGTACGTGCTCCACATCCTGGCTGCCAGCCGCTCCCCCTGAGAAGACCCCGCCGGGCCCCATACCCGGCGACCGGTACGGCGATGATGCGCCCTTCTCCCACGGAGGGTTTCCGCTGTCGCACTACCCCCGGGCCGCAGCTGGTGGTTCGCCTGGCCCGGGTTCCAAGACCCCCCGCTGGTGCGACGTCACTAGCGCGCGGGGCCACCAGCGAGGGGGCTGGTGGCCCCGCCCCACCTTCCCGGGGCCGGGCGTACTTCCCCGGCCCGGCCCCGACCCGACTAGATGGAGACCCCTGTGCCCGCCCTTTCGCCCCGGCCAAGCCTCGTCGAAACCGCCGACGACCTCCTCACCCCCGGCGAGGTCGCCCGCCTCTTCCGCGTTGACCCCAAGACCGTCACCCGCTGGGAGAAGGACGGCCGCCTCGCCTCGGTCAAAACGTTGGGCGGCCACCGCCGCTACCCCAAGGCACAGATCACCCACGTCCTGCACGCCGGGACGGGCAGCAGCGAGGTCGTCCGCGCCCTGGAGGAGGTCCGCGCTCTCGCCCTGGACGTCGGGGCGGTCGGGGACGCGGGGCACATTGCGGCCCTCATCGCCACTCTGCGCACCGGAACCGGAGAGCCCTCATGATCGCCCTGCCGCCCCCGGTGACCTGGCGTATCGAGGACACCTCCGTCAAAAACTGGCCCGCCCTATCCTTCCGACGCCCGTGGGAGACCGAGCGGCACACCATCAGCGCCCTGCGACCCGACCAGGTCCGCGCCGACCTTCGGGCCTTGGAGAGCATCGAACGCAACCACCCGGACTGGTACGTGGGGTTCCTTTTTCCCGCTATCCCCGTCGAGCGCCTGGACGGATTCTGGGCGCAACAGCCCATGGAGAACGTGGTGGTGCACGCCGAGACCCCGCGCGAGCTGGTCAGCCGCATCCGAGCCGCCCGCACCGAGTACGGGCTGTAGGGAGGAGAGCGTGGTGACCGCCCAGACCCGGCCAAGGCCGGCGCACGCCAGCGACGGGACGCCGATCATCCCCCGCTACACCGCGCACGCCGAAGACCGCGCGGACGCGGTGATGCGCGAGCGGGAACGGGCTGCCGCTGATGCCGCCGCCGGGCTGGCACGCCTGGAACAGATCGCTGCCCAGCAGCAGTTCGACGCCGCGAAGGCCCGCCTGGAATCCGCACGGAAACAGGTGGACGCCGCCGACACCGCGCACCTGGGCACAGCCATCCGCCAGTGGCACCGCCTATCCACCCCATGAGCCGGGTCCGTGCGTTGCGGGGGTGACGCACGGACCCCACACCCCACGCCCCTGCGACCCGAGATGGAATACCCGTGACCGAGAGCTTCCCCGGATTCGACACCGACGACGCCCAGCGCCGCCGCGACGCCGCCAAGGAACAGCAGGAGCAGAAGGACCGGAAAGAAGCAGAACAGGACGAGTAGCGCCCCGGTGCCCGCCCGAGCACCGCTACCCGTCCCGCCCACCAGACCACCCGGCAGGACCCAAACCCTGCCGGGCCCGGGGGCCGCCCTGTCGAAACCCATCGACGGGAAAGACCCCCAAGCGAAAATGGAAACCCCACCAAGAGGAGAACCGTGAACCCCGACCAGACCCCGACCAGCGACCCCGTCGCCTACGAACCCCCGCAGGTCACCGACCTCGGCCGCTTCGGCGACCTCACCCGGGGCAACGTCTTCGCCGGGACTTCCGACGACGGCACCGGCGCTGGGCGCTTCTACACCTGATGATCACCCCTACAACCCTGTCCGGCGGGTGGGTATGCCTACCTGACCGGGAGGGTGCCACGGCGGTGGCGGGCACGGTCCCGTCACCGCCGCTGGTCCGGCACCCCTCCGGCACCCCGTGGATCATGGGCAACACGACCGTGCGCACCGCGCGCACCCGAGGCGTGCACCTCGCTGTCATCGGCACGTGCCTGGTGGATGGCGCCGAGCTGGAGGCCGGTGTCCACCGTGCCGCCGCCGAGGGCACCGCGGACGCACTCATGGCCTGGCCCGGCAGTTTTCACCTGCTCGTGTCCTGGCCCGACCGGTGTGTGGCCTACGGCGATGTCGCCGGGATGCGACGGCTGTACACCTGCACCGTGAACGGGATACCGGTGGTGGCCAGCCACGCCCGCGCCGCCGCCCAGGTAGCTGACGCCCGGTTGGACGATGCCGGGGTCGCGTCCCTTCTCCTGCTCCCCGCACCCCCGCAGTCCCTCCAGGCCACCCACACCCCCTGGGTGGGGGTGCGAGCAGTACCGCCCGCACACTCGATCACCACCACCGGGAACCAGACCCACACCCGCGCCTACTGGCAGCCGCCCCACCCCCACCGGGACCTGGCCGAGGGTGCGCCGGCGCTCGCCGACGCACTGGAGGCTGCGGTCTCAGGCCGTGTGCGCGGACAGCAGACGACGGTCCAACTCTCGGGTGGGATGGACTCGACCGCGCTCGCCGCCCTGGCCCACGCCACCCAACCGGCAACGCGGATGGTGACGGCCTCCTCCACCAGCCCCACGAACGAGGACCAGGAGTGGGCGACCCGACTCACCGCCCACCTCGGCGCCCACCACGAACTCCTCGACGACCTGCCCGACTTCTACACCGGCATCGGTGAGGCGTTCCCGCACGGGATGGACGCACCCGACGCAGCCGCCGGCGCGGCCCGGCTCGCACACCTGGCGAAGGTCCTCGGCCCCGGGGTCCACCTGAACGGGCAGGGCGGTGACGAGGTCCTGGAACCGCCGATCGGCGCGACCGTCCGCGACCTCGGCCTGCGGAACATGGGGAGGGTGCGGGCGCACGCCGCGCTCCTCAACACCCCCACCCTCTCCCTGGTCCGCCACGCCTACGACCCGGCCTCCCTGCAACGGTGGATGCGGCGGGCCCCGAAGCGGCTGATCGACGGCGGGCACACGGGCCGCGACCTCGCCGGGTGGGAGGTGCACCCCCAGCTCGGTCCCTGGGCCACACCCCGCGCCAAGGCCCTGGTCCGCGACGCCTTCACCGCCGCGCCGGTCACCCCTGCGTCGCGGCGCTGGCACACCCTGATGGCGCGCATCCGCACCAGCGCGGCGGGAGCCCGGCTCCACGCCGACGCGCTCGCCACCATGGGCGCCCCGGGGGTGGAGTTCCCGTTCCTGGACCGGGCCGTCATCGAGGCGTGCCTGGTCGTGCGCCCCGCCGACCGGTACAACCCGTGGGAGTTCAAGCCGCTCCTTCGGGAGGCGTTGCGGGGGTGGCTGCCCCAGGAGCTGCGCACCCGCACCACCAAGGACGGCTACGACGACGCCCTGGTCCGAAGCTGGGGACGGCACCACCACACGGTGCTCCCCGAACTCCTCGACGGCCGCCTTGCCGACCGCGGCCTCCTGGACCGGGACGCCCTGGCGACCACCGGACCGGGGTGGCCGCAACACCGGCTCTCCGGCGCCTACATCGAACGCGCGCTCGGTGTGGAGTACTGGCTGCGCGACGTGGAGGGACCATGAAACTCACACCCGGGGTATCGATCGCGGCCACCGACAGCGGCGCCATCGTCCTGGACGAGGGCACCGGGGCGATGGTCCACCTCAACCCTTCCGGGTACGGATGCCTCCAAGCAGCCCTGGACGGGAACGGTGTGGAAGCTGCCGCCTGGCTGGAATCGACGTACCGCCTCGACCCCGGTCGGGCCCGGCACGACGCCCACCAGCTGCTCCGCGAACTCCAGGAGCGGGGGCTGCTCGCGTGAGCGTTCCCCGCGTACTCATCGCACCCCAACCGCTGACCATGCGCGAGCGCCTGGCCGCGCACACCGCCGTGGCAGCCGCCCGCCTGCTGCTCCACACCACCCGGGCCCGGCCCGCCCGCCTGCGGCGGGTTCTCACCCGGATCGGCCGCCGGGCCACCCCCGCCCACCTGCACACCGCGACCGCCGCACACACCGCCGTCACCACCGTCAGCCTGCGGTGCGCGAGCCCACACGGGTGCCTCCTGCGGTCCCTGGCGATCGTGCTGCTGTGCCGGACCCGCGGCGAGTACCCCGACTGGCGTGTGGGGGTGCGCGCCCCCTCCGTCTCCCACGCCTGGGTCGAAGTCGAAGGGGCACCTGTGGGGGAACACGAAGACCCGCGTCGTCTCTACGTACCGATCATGACCGTTTCCGTGGAAAGGACACCGTGACCACCAGCACCACCGCAGTTCACGACCGTAAGCGCGGGTTGGCCGATCAGCTACGAGCTGAGGGGGCCATCACCAGCGACCGTGTCCACCGCGCGTTCGCGAGCGTGCCGCGCCACCGGACCGTGACCTGGTTCCTCCAGGCCGGGCGCCGGATCGACGTCCCCCAGGAGGCGGACCTGCCCGCTGAGATCTTGGACGTCATTTACTCCGACAGCCCCCTGCCCACCGTGCGGGCCCACGGCGACCAACCTCCCTCTGGGGGATCGCAGACCTCCCTCGTCGCGCGCATGCTCGAAACCCTGGACCTCCAACCCGGGATGCGTGTGCTGGAGATCGGGGCGGGCACCGGCTACAACGCGGCGCTCATCAACGCGATCACCGGCGCGGATGTGGTGACGGTCGAGGCCGGGGACGAAGCCGCAGCCGGGGCGGCGGCCACCATCGACCGGTTGGGACTGGCCGACCACGTCCGTGTGCTCCACCGCGACGGCTACCACCCGGGTGTCGGCGGGCCCTTCGACCGGATCGTGGCCACGGTGGGCATCGCCGGCATCCCCCCGGGATGGTTCGACCTCCTGGCTCCCGGCGGGATGATCCTCGCCCCGCTCGCCCACGGCGGCTACCACCCCGCGATGGCGATCAACCCGGAGGGGACGGCACGCCCGCGGATCTGGTGCGACTTCATGCCGGCAGCCGGACCGCTGCGTCCCTCCTCAGTGTTCGACGGGTTCCACCAGCCCGAGACCGTGCTTCCCGCTGTGCCGGTGGCCCGTGTTCCCGGGGTGATCGAACCCCTGACGGAGGCCGGGTACGCCGACCTGTGGTTCTTCCTCGGCACACGCGACCCCCACACCACCCGCGCCTACGCCGACCACCCCCTCCTCGACCCCGCCCTAGGGCTCCTGGCCGTGGTCGAGGACCCCACCAGCTGCGTGTGGGTCCAGCGCGACGGCTCCCTCGTCCACACCGGCGACAGTCCGACTCTGGAAAGGACGCGAGGGCTCCTCACCGTCTGGTCCGCGGCGGCCCCCCGCCTGGGCGAGTGGAGCGCCCCCCTGGCGAAGGCGCAGACCCCAGATCCGCTCCTGGCCCCGGGGCCGTGGGCCTTGGAGAGGCGGTGAAGCCACACCCGGGCCCGGCAGCCGAAGAGGTGACCTGGACCCCGCGGCCGGGCGCTTCCCGGTAGTCCCGGGGGCGGTTCGTGGGGGATCAGCTGGATGGCCGGCGGTTGGGGATCGAGACCTCGGACCGCTGGTGAACGGTGTCCGCCCGAAAGGGGCCGCCCCCAAGATCCGGGGGTGGCCCCCATCATTGTGCAGCGATCTGGAGGGCATCCTCTTGGAGCAACCGCGGATGTACAAACGGGCCGGAGCAGACGCGGTGATCACGTACTCCGCTCGGGAGGCAGTTGGAGCGAGTCCGGGCCGTGAACTCCTGGACGCTGGCTGCCCCCACCGCACCGGAAGTGGGCAGGGGCAGCCAGAGCACCTAGTCGTTCTCGTTCGAAGGAAGGGGGAGCCGACGCGCTCGAGCCGGTGTCTGCCCCTCCAGAGCCCGCCATGCAGCCGCCCACCGCTGGAAATCAGCAGAGGTGCCGCCCAGGGAGACAACGAACGCATCAAGGAGCGCGAAAGTTGGCAGCTTGGCATCGGGTTTGAGGGCTTCGCAGAAACGCGACGACGATCGAACACCAACCCGGTCCGCCATCACTCTGAACGAAGGGTTTCCTGTCCAGCGCCGGTACCGGTCCATGGTCGCCACGAACTCCGCAACGGTCCTCACCTCCAATGGATCCGGCTTGAGGGTTCCCCCGGGGAGGTCATCGGGGACCTCGGGAGCGAACTTTGCTGGCACAAAGCACCTTTCACTAACCGACCATACGTGGGATGTCTTGTCAGGGCCGATCGGGCCCTGCACGAGGATGACGGGGACTTCTCCCCAGATGCGTCCTTCTGGGTCAATCCGGATGTTCTGCGGTTCGACATCAGAGGCGACGATGTACCGGGGTCCGGACTCTCCGCCGTTCACTTCGCCTCCCAGGGCATCACTCGGGCGGTGACGTCGGCGGCCACGCCGAGGACTGCGGCGGCGAGCAGCACCGACGTAGCGAGGCCGTGGTCCTGAGAGTGGAGGGCGCAAGCGACCCCCACGACGACGATCAAAACAAGGATTCGTCCGATAAGGGAATCCAAAGAGATAATTACGGTCACCAGCGGCCTTTCAAAAGATGGATTCGTATTCGACTGGATGGCCACATGACCCATTTACACCCAGACCATGACAAGCGTTCGGAGACGCCATGGTCAGGCAGGGACGCGACTTGCGGCGCCGATGCGAGGAAATTACCTCATCCGAGGAGCCTTGCCCACCGGCATGTTGGGGAAATGTCCATGCCTGAGACTCAATGTGGCTTAAGTCAGGGAAATTGCCAGGCACCACTTTTGCATCATCGCAGGTTCCGATTTGTTCGGTAGCGTTCGACAGTGTTCGAGATGCCGCATGGGGCGTTCGGTAGCTTTGAAAAAGTGCACGGTGGGTACAGGTGCCACGAGCACAGTGATTTCCGTAGTATCGTTTGCGGTCGTGCGGTTACCCATATTGGGGTGCGCCGTAATTAGAGGGTTCTCGGCTGGATGGCACCGCGGCGGGACTGGAGACCTCTTCGCGGTGGTGAGGTGCCCTCAGAGGGCCGTCCCTGCAGGGGCGGCCCTAACTCATGTTGTCCGTATACGGATAGGACCTTCCAGCCTTCACCGGCGACGCAGAGCGTTGTGATCCTCGGTCGAGCCAGAGAGCGACCGCCACCGCCGATGAGGTTCACTTCTTGACTATCAGCGCTCCGAGAACCGCTGCCACCATCATGGTTGCCGACGCAGCCAAGCCAGGTTGCCGAGGGCAACAGTGACGTTGTGGTCATCCCCAAGGGCACGAATGCTGGCAGTAGGTCAGGTCGTGGTGGTGGGCGTCGATGGCCTTCTCAAACCGCCGCCCCTCGCGCAGGGCCAGGTCGAGGTTGTTCCACGTCATCGCCTCGCCGAAGGCGTCCCCCTGAGTCCGGATCCAGCCAACCGCCGTGACGTTACGTGCACACTGGGCTACCGCCTTCTTAGGACCCCGCTCCACCCCCGGGGACACCTGTCCGGGACCAGGGCTCTCTGTGTCCGGGGTGCGAGTGCGCAGCCAGAGGCGGAAATTCCCACCCCTCCCCGGTTTCAGCTGCGCTGCACAAGGAGACAACACTATGATGTAGATATCTACATCGCTTCCTTGTGGAAGGGTACAGCACCCATGAACTTCCCCACCCCCCTGGCCAACGGCCTGCGCACCGACCACCCCGTCCCCGGCCTGCCGTTCGTCGACGACTCCCACCTGGACCTCGACAACCCCGAAGCCATCGAGGCCGTGGGCCGCGAGGTCGGCCACGGCATGTGGGGCCGCTACGACGAACAGGGCGAGGGCTGGCTGGCCTTCACCACCGACCCCTACCGCCACGACCTCGGATGGGCCGTGCGCCACCACCCCGACCACGGCCGCACCGTCCTCGTCTACACCGACGCCGACGCCGCCAGCGTCCACATGGAATGGTGGAACGACACCCTGCTGTGGCGGGCCGGCGGCTACTGGTGGGACGGAACCACCTGGTACCGCCCCAACCAGATCTGGAACGGCGCCACCGAGGAGTACGAACACCGCCGCGTCTCCGGCGCGATCACCGTCACCGCGGACGACCGAATCGACGGCACCACCGACCCCGCCCGCGGCACCGTCGTCAAGATCTCCAACTTCGACGCCCAGGCCCCGCTCCAGGGACGGTGGCAGGACCACCTCGCCCTGTGGGCCCAGCACCGCGCCAAGAGGGTGAAGGGTCTGCCTCTGGACCGGTGCGTGATCACCCTGTCGGCCCCCGAGCTGGCCCCCGACGAGCTCGTCGGCGTCCCCGAGATGGCCGAGGCCGGCGGGGTCGCCGCCTCCACCCTGCGCGCCTACATCTCCCGCGGCGAAGGCGATGTCCCCCTGCCCCAGGCCTCACCGGGAGGCCGCAACGCGTGGTCGCTGCCGGTGGTCAAGGACTGGGCCGAACAGCGCCACCGCTCCCCCGAAAGCGTGGCCCAGACCCTGGCCGACCAGGACAGCGAGATCCCCCTCAGCCTCGGCGAGGGAGAGGTGATGCGCCGCTTCAGCGCCTCGTTCTTCTCCCGCCTGTGGGGCAACCCCGACCGGCGCAAGAAGTGGGCCCTGCGCCACCGCACCGAGGAATCGGTGCGCCAGGTCAGCGACCAGCTCGCCTGGGACGTGGCCAAGAGCCTGGACAAGATCATCCCCGCCGAGGCGCTGACCGTGACCATCCAGCACGCCGTCCTGGATGAACTGGCCTTCGGCAAGGGCAACCGGACCAAGACCACCAGGAACGCCGACGACGAGGTCAGCTTCTACGGGATCGGCGCCCAGGTCGCCACGATGTTGGACTGGCTGGTGCGCCACCACCCCGCCCGGGCCCAGCGCACCATCGACTCCATCGTGGGAAGCGCCGAGCGCCGCCTGGACATCCCCCGTGAGGTCACCGCCCGCTCCCTGCGCACTGCCCTGAGCCTGGACAGCAAGCTCGACAAGGACGTGCGCAACGAGTTCCTCGACAAGGTCCTGGGCCCGCGCCGCTGAACCGGCAGCGGTGAACCGCCGTCCAGGCCCGCCCCGGATGAGGTCGAAATTATGAACCCGGCCGGACCCGGCGGCTACGCCTGAGCTGTACAACACCACCATGTACTGACCCGCAACACCAGGCCCCCTGTTCGGCATCGCCGAGCAGGGGGCCTTTCTGCGTTCGGGAGCCACCCTGCGGGCAGTGGGCTAACGGTCAAAAAAGAGGTCATTCAGGGCCAACGACGTTTCGAAGGGGGTCTGCCAAGCTCGAATCACCGCTACAGAGTTGGAGTCCCCCATGCGCATCAAGAAAGCTGTGGTCGCCCTTGCCACAGTCGGCCTCATGGCTACCGGCCTGTTCGCCGCCTCCCCGGCGCACGCCGGTCCGACCCCCGAGACCACCTCAGCTTCGTCCAGCACCCTTGGGGTGCTCAACGGCGAAGTGATCGACCTGTCCACGGACGAGCACGACGCAAAAGTGTGCATGGAAGAGAACGGCAAACCGTTCAGGTGTTATGACGACGTAGAGGAATATCGCACAGCGGTGGGTCTGCCGCCCGGCAACGTCGAGACCCTTAACAAGAGCGACTGCAGTGACGGCTTCCTCTGTCTCTGGGACAACGCACAGTTCAAGGTGTCTTTGGTCCAAGTTCGAGGCCAGGGCACCTACAACGTCCCCCAGGACAAAGCCAACAGTCTCTGGAACAGGACCGATCGCCCGGCGCAGATCATCGATGTCAGGTCTTGGCAGCCAGACCACACCATGTCCTTCGGGCCCGGCGCTGAGAGAGCCGACCTCGGTGCTCTCAGCACTCCATGGAACAACCGAGTCGACAAGGTGAGGATCTGTCCCGAAACAGGTTGCTGAGGAAGCTGGCCTCGCCGCCGGCCGCACCTGATGTAGGTACGTCATGCTGTACTGACGGCACCGGCCCCGCCCGGGGATCTCCCGGACGGGGCTTCGTCGTGTCCGGGGTCAGGACCGCAGTTCCGGGGCTCAGCCGGAGATGCGCGCCACCACCCGGGCGTAGCGCTCGGCCTGGTCGTCGGTGTGCGCCCACATGGTCGGCGCGGTCGGGCCCACCGGGGAGATTCGCCAGATCGCCCCGGCCCCGTGGGCGCCGGGTGGCAGGCTGGTGATGCCGACGTCCGGATGACGCTGGAAGAGCTCGTGCCGGGTGGCCATGGCCGCCACGGTAGCTGGATCCACCGCCTCGTCGACCCCGCCCCGAGGTACACGTGCTCGCGGTGCAAGGAGTGGAATCCGCGGGGCGGCCCGTACTGCTGGGCGTGCGGTGCCAGGAGGCCGGGCGCCTAAGGGGCGGGGCCGATCAGAGTTAGCGTGCGTCCAGCCGGGCACTGAGCGCGTCGGCGAACCTGCCGATGCTCTCCTTCAGCGCTTGGTGCTTCATCATGGCCTCATCGGGCTCGCACCAGGCGAAAGGGTGAGGCGGCTTGCGCAGCGTTTCGGCGGCCTTCATCAGGGCTAGGTGGAGGCCGACAGCGGCCCGGCAGACCTCGTCGGCGGCCGGGTACAGCGGGGCGCACACCGTGCGCAGGTCGTCGGCGGCCGGACGCAGCTCCGCCGGGGTCAGTTCCGCGGGCGGGTCCTCGAAGGCGCGCAGTTCGTCGAGCTGCTCACGGCTGATGCCGCTGGCCAGAAGCCCAGAGTCGATGTCGAACAGTTCTCCGGCCAGCGCAATGGAGATGATCAGAGCGGCAGTGAAGGCTGGCATCTTGGTCTGCGACCGGTAGCCGCAGGCGGCTTCGTGGAACACCCGGCCCGCCTCCTCGGTCCTGTCCGCCTGCGAGCGGGGTGCGAGGTGGTAGTGGACCGAGTTGTCCTGCTTGCCGATGACATTGCCGCCAGCTTTGATCCTGCTCTGTTCGATGCGTTCGCCGGTCGCGTCGTCCTCTCCCTGGTCGATCACGACTGCTCCCCGGGCTGGCGCTCCTGCTTGCCGATGACGTCGCCACCGGCGCGGATACGGCGCTGGCTGATGCGGTCGCGACTTCGGCGCCAGCCCGACTTGCCGGTGATTGAGCCGGTGGTGCGCACTCCGTGCTGCTCGACCACATCGCCAGCGCCGCGCTGCTCGGTGGTGGCACGGCGGGTGAAGACGGCGCGCATGATCCACCCGGCCGCAACTGCCGCGCAGGCCAGCACGCCGGCCACCGAGTTCCACGCACTCAGCTCGCGGGTGATCCCGATCCAGGCCAGCACGGCCACGATCCCGGCCCCGCCCATGATGTAGAGGATGCGCTCCAAAAGGGTCATGAACCGATTTTGCACGACGCGCAGGGGACCGTGGGAGGGCGAGCGTGGGGGGAGAACCAAGTACGCCGGAAAGGGGCAACGGGCCTACGTTTCAGCAGGTCAGGAGGTAGACCAATCCGGCCGTTCGGAGTGGTTTACCGATCCGATGTAGTTCGTCACGGTATCGGTCGGTTCTGACCGCCGGTAACTACTCTTATCAGTGCGGCCAGAACGCACCAGGGTGCCACTGGAGGACGTCCGTTGCCGGTTTCCGGCGTATCCCGTCCAGACCCCTTTGCAGGGCGTTCGGCCACATGTGGCCAGCCAGGTGGAGAAAGAAGAACGCGGCCTGCGGCGGATGGCGTTCGCAGGTATATTGCGGTGCCCTTCTCACCTGCGGGACGATTCGCGCTGCTGTTTGGGAAAACCCCTGTTAAGGGGTGGTGTCAGGGTGAATACTGCCCTCTACCGGCCGCAGGGGAACCCGGGCCTTCGCAGCCGATCCGAGGGCCAAGTACGGGCCTGCCACAGGCCACCCCCGCCCGGGAGCGGCAGGACATAAAAACGGCTCTGCTGTAATAGGTGATCAATTCTTCGCTACGAAAGAGGGCCGATGGGAACAGTGGGACGGATGCCGTTGGAAAGCGGCGGGGAAATCCTGTTCGAAGCATCTCCGCTGGCTGCATCAGAACAGGTGGGCGAGGGCGGTCCGGTGAAGGCGGGGCGGATCGCCGACGCGGTCGGCGAGCTGCCGCACACGCTCCTGGAGGCCCTGAAGCCGGTACGGGAGATGGCCGAGACGGTCGTGGAGCAGCTGAGCAAGGCCAAGCCCTCAGAAGTCGAGGTGACCTTCGGTGTGGACCTGTCCGCGCAGGTCGGCGCCATCGTCAGCAAGGGCGAGGGCAAGGCGAACCTGAAGGTGCGCGTGCTGTGGAAGAAGGACGACGAGAAGTAGGGCGACAAGCGCCGGGGGTGTGGGGCAGCACAGGAGGAGTCAGGAGTTGATGGGATGAGTACGGGCCGCCACAGCGACGAGGGCGCGGCTTCGGCCCCCCGGCAGGGCTCGGGGATGGGCGAAGGGGTCGTCCAGGTCCTGGACAGCGACGACCGCGTGGTCGGCGCGGGGTTCCTGGCCGGTGAGAACCTGGTTTTGACCTGCGCGCACGTGGTGCAGGCCGCGCGAAGCGCCCCCGGCGCCACGGTGGCCCTGCGCTTCGCCCTGCTGCCCCAGGCTCCCGTGGTCCAAGGTCGGGTCCTGGAGCAGGAATGGCGCGCCCAGGATGCCGAGGACGTGGCCGCGATTCGCCTGGAGCAGGTGCCGGATATGGCCCGACCGATGCTTCTGGGCCGAGCGGAGGGGACCCGCGGGCACCAGGTCGCCTCCTACGGGTTCCCCGCCCAGGCCCCTGCGGATGGGGATGGGCATTTCGGCTACGGCACGGCCGGGGACCTGCTGCCCGGCGCCCGGGTGGGCCCACGGCTGCAGCTGACCGGCGCCAACGACCTGACCACCGGGTTCAGCGGCGCGCCCGTGCTGGACGAAGTGACGGGCCTGGTGGTCGCCATGGTCACCGAGATCGCGGCCCAGGACCGCTACCAGCGGGGCCAGGGCATCGTCTACGCCACGCCCGCCGAGGTGCTGCGCGAGGTGGTTCCGGAGCTGGGTGAGGCGCAGATCTTTCCCTATCGGGGTCTGGCGTCCTTCACCGCTGAGGACGCGGACTGGTTCCACGGCCGCCAGGGCGCGGTGGAGGAGCTCCTGGAGAGGGTGCGCCGCCACCGGCTGGTGCTGCTGCTGGGGCCCTCGGGGGCGGGCAAGTCTTCCCTGGTCCAGGCCGGGGTGCTGCCGGCGCTGGCTGCTGGCGGTGTGCCGGGCAGTGACCGGTGGTTGCCCGTCCTGGTGCGTCCGGGTCGTGACCTGGCCGCGGAGCTGGCGCGGGCGGGCCTGAATGGGGAGGAGAGCGGCGGTATCGGGGCCGCGGTGCGACGCCGCCTGGAATCCGGGCCCGGTTTCGACCGTCTGGTGTTGGTCATCGACCAGTTCGAGGAACTCCTCACCCGCACGCCCGCCCCTGGTGACCAGGCCAGCCGCACACGAGGGCTGGACCTGGTGGAGGAGCTACTCGACGCCCTCGACGCGCACACCCCGCTCAACGTGGTCCTGATCATGCGCAACGACTTCTACTCCCCGCTGGCCGAGGCGGCCCCGCACCTGCTGGAAGCCGCTCAACCCGGGGTGGTCAACATCCCCGCCCACCTCAGCACCGCTGAACTGGACGCCATCATCACCCGCCCCGCCCAGGACGCGGGCGCCCGCTTCGAGGACGGCCTGCCCCAGCGCATCATCGAGGACCTGCGCCAGGCGAGCACGGGCCACCGTGTCGCGGCCACCCTGCTCCCTCCGCTGCAGCTCGCCCTGAGCCAGCTGTGGGATCGGCGCGCCCACGGCCGCCTGACCCACCATGCCTACGAGAACATCGGCAAGGTCTCGGGAAGCCTGGCGGCCTGGTGCGACAACGCGGTGGGGCAGTTACCGCAGGTCCAGTACATGGTCGCCCAGCGCATCCTCACCGCCCTGGTACACCCGGCCGACGAGGACCCGGCCCTCCCCGCCACACGCAGGCAGGTCCCCCTCTCCGAGCTCAGGGCACTGGCCGCCGGCACGCCCGCCGCCGACGCGGACTTCGACGAGGTCCTGGACTCCTTGAGCGCGGACCGGATCATCATCACCACCAGCCCCGGCGACGCCCGTGCTGGCGACCCCATCGTGGAACTGGTCCACGACGCGCTCATCCGCGACTGGGTGAGCCTGCGCAAGTGGTCCGACCGCGACCGCCACTTCCAGGTATGGCTCCGCGATGTCTCCAGGAAGGCCGACCGCTATGCGGTTACGAAGCAACTCGATGACCTGTTGTCGGGCACCTACCTGACCGAAGCCCTTCAATGGGCCGATCAGCGCTCGCTGCCCGGTCCGGTTTCCACATTTGTGGTCGCCAGCAAGAAATACCAGCAGTCCACCAAACGCCGTACCGTGGGCTTCAGGTTCCTCGCCAGTCTGGTGGCCGTGATCCTGGTCGCTACCGGACTGACCGTGTGGCAGGACGTTGTTCAGACCCGGCTCGCCGACCAGTCGCGCGAGCTCGCTATCCAGTCCACTGCCGTACTCAACCGATCACCCGACACAGCCGCCCTGTTGGCTGTACACGCCTACCGCCTCTCTCCCACCGACCAGGCACGCGGCAGCGTCCTGAGTGCCATCGGCCTCGGTTTTGAGCACCGCCTCGCCGGCCACGAGGGCGAGGTGTTGTCGGTGGTCTTCTCCCCGGACGGACAGCAACTGGCCAGCGCGAGCACTGACGGGACGGTGCAGGTGTGGGACGCCGAATCCGGACAGGAACTCCACACGCTCATCGGCCACAGCGAGCCGGTGTTGTCGGTGGTCTTCTCCCCGGACGGGGAGAGGTTGGCCAGCAGGAGCACTGACGGGACGGTGCGATTGTGGGACCCGCGTACCGGGGAGGAACAGCACGTCCTCGAAGGCCACGACGACTGGGTGAAGGCGGTGGTCTTCTCCCCGGACGGACAGCAACTGGCCAGCGCGAGCGACGACGGGACAGTGCGGCTGTGGGACCCGCGTACCGGGGAGGAACAGCACGTCCTCGAAGGCCACGACGCCTGGGTGAAGGCGGTGGTCTTCTCCCCGGACGGACAGCAACTGGCCAGCGCGAGCGACGACGGGACGGTGCAGGTGTGGGACCCGCGTACCGGGGAAGAACACCACGTCCTCGAAGGCCACGAGGAGGGGGTGGTCCCGGCGGGGTTCTCCCCGGACGGGGAGAGGTTGGCCAGCACGAGCGATGACGGGACGGTGCGACTGTGGGACGCCGAGACCGGGGAGGAACACCACGTGCTCGAAGGCCACGACGACTGGGTGAGCGCGGTGGTCTTCTCCCCGGACGGACAGCAACTGGCCAGCGCGAGCACTGACGGGACGGTGCAGGTGTGGGACGCCGAGACCGGAGAACAGCTCCGTTCCCTCACCAACCACGACGCACCTGTCCAGGCTGTGGTCTTCTCCCCGGACGGACAGCAACTGGCCAGCGGGAGCACTGATGGGACGGTGCGACTGTGGGACGCCGAGACCGGGGAGGAACTCCGCGTGCTCGCCGGCCACGACGACTGGGTGAGGTCGGTGGCATTCTCCCCGGATGGGCAGCAGTTGGCCAGCGCGAGCAGTGACGGGACGGTGCAGGTGTGGGACGCGGGTATCGGGGAGGAACACCACGTCCTCGAAGGCCACGACGACTGGGTGAATGCGGTGGTCTTCTCCCCGGACGGACAGCAACTGGCCAGCGCGAGCAATGACGGGACGGTGCGACTGTGGGACGCCGAGACCGGAGAACAGCTCCGTTCCCTCACCAACCACGACGCACCTGTCCAGGCTGTGGTCTTCTCCCCGGACGGACAGCAACTGGCCAGCGCGAGCGAGGACGAGACAGTGCGGGTGTGGGACGCCGAGACCGGGGAACAGCTCCGTTCCCTCACCAACCACGACGCACCTGTCCAGGCTGTGGTCTTCTCCCCGGACGGACAGCAACTGGCCAGCGCGAGCGAGGACGGGACAGTGCGGGTGTGGGACCCGGGTACCGGGGAAGGACACCACGTCCTCGAAGGCCACGACGGGGGGGTGTTCTCGGCAGTGTTCTCCCCGGACGGGCAGCAACTGGTCAGTGCGAGTGCCGACGCGACGGTGCGGGTGTGGGACGCTGACACCGGGGAGCAGCTCCACAGGCTCATTGGCCATGCCAATTGGGTGGATTCGGTGGTTTTCGACCCGGATGGGGAGAGGCTGGCCAGTGGGAGCTATGACAGGACGGTGCTCGTGTGGGACGCCGAGACTGGAGAAGAAATCCGCACTCTGACCGGTCACGGGGACGCGGTGTGGTCGGTCATGTTCGACCCGGATGGGCGATTGTTGGTCGGCGCGGGTGCCGACGAGACGGTGAGGGTGTGGGACGCCGAGTCCGGGCAACAGCTCCAGGTCCTCGAAAGCCACGACGGTGGGGTGGGTTCAATAGCTTTCTCCCCGGACGGGAAGCTGTTGGCCAGCGGGAGCCAGGACAGGACAGTGCGGGTATGGGACGCGGCGTATTTCGACGTGGACGAGGCCATGAGCCAGATCTGCGAAGCGCTCCGTCGAGAACTCACTGCCGATGAACAGGAGCGGTATCTGCAAGATGTGCCGCATGAGCCGGTGTGTTCGACATGACACACTGCCACGGCCTCTCGCTGAGAGCTCATCCGGCAAGCCATCGGTTTGCCCGACCGGGTGCCTGGGGTCCGGGTAGGAGCAGAGCAGTCACTCCCGGCAACGGTCACCTCTGTTGACACCCCTCCGGAAGGCCGAGGGACTTCACGCCCCTCCGTTCGGTCACGGCGGGATCACGGCGGCCCCCGCGCGACGCCCCGTTGCGCGGGGGCTTCCCCGCGTCCGGATGCGTCAACCCAGGCTGACGCACCGCCGATAAGGTTCACCTATTGGAGGCGAAGAGCGAATCCTGTTAAGACGGAGATGGAACCTGGCGCGTGGTCCCGTCTGCGGTTTTCTCCCACCACTGGCCTTCGTAGTCCACGAAGCGCACGGTGTACACCACGCCTTTGAGCTCGTTCCGGTTCGAGATGTGTTGGCCTCGTGTGTCTAGCAGCCAGACGAAGGTCTGCTTCTCCTCCCCCGCTTTGAGGATGTCCCAACGGTCACGCACATTCCACACGTTGGGGTTGAGCTTCCAGGATTCCTCGGGAGCAGCGTCGACCCGCGCGATGTAGACGAGTTCGACCTTGCGGACTGGCCGTGAACCGTCGTTGGTGATGTGCAGGTGAATCGATCCGCCGTTGAAGCTGGGCTCGATCCGGACCAGCTCCGCCTCGGTCTGGGCGTTGATCCGGCCCAACGGGTCACCGTGCTGGTGGGTACCGCCGTTGAAGTTGGTGTTGACCCCGCCATGGACGTTGGCGGCCTGCACCGCGGTGCCATGCACGTCACCGGTGATCTGATTGGTGACCGACATCTGGGCGGCCTTGGGGGCGATCTCCTCCAGGAGTTCACGCAGCTCGTTCACTGCCTCCGGGTGTGTCAAGAGGTGGCGGGTGAGCCTGCTGCGCCATTCGTCCTCCACGACTGGTGCCAGATCCTGGTTCTGCAGGACGTCCTGGCGAGATGCCTCTAGGTCACGGGCGATGCTGGCACCCTCACCGCCGAACAGGTTGGCCAGCTTGTCCCTGGTGGCCTCCCACAGGTCTTTGGCCATGGCCTGGACTATGGTCGTCGCCGCCGCGGTGGCCAAGGTCACGGTCACTGGGTCCATCTCGAACCTCCCGCGATACACCCGCCGGGACCTTCCCGGCGCGTACATCAGTCTCGGGCACCATATCTAGGGGTGGCGACATTTACAGGGCACTACATGGACGCCAGTGCTGGTTAAGGGGGCTATCCACCCACAAGTTCGACCTCAGGCCTGCATATGGACAAGATGGCTCACCCACTTGAGACCCGCCAGCCCGGGGCGTGGAGACATCCGAATAAAATCCGCACTTAGCGTGGGCCTTCGTCCGGGTGCTCCTCGCTCTCTCCTATGCAGATACGGGCTTTGTCCAACGCCTCGCGAGCCTGGTCGTGCCGGTAGGGATCGTTCGTGGACGCCAACAGCTTTACCGCTTCCTCCAACACCGCCACTGCCCGGCCTTGGGACCCGGACCTGTGGTGAACTAGGCCCAACTCGTAGCCTGCGCGCCCCTGGGAGTGCTGGTCGCCCTCCTGGCGGAAGTAGGCCACCGCCCGCTCCAGGGCCGAGACCGCCTCTTCCCAACGCTCAAGCCCGCCCAGCACGATACCCACCCCGGCAGCAGCGTTCTCCGCACCATGCTCATCGCCGTGCTGTTGGTACAGGTTGCGGGCGCGAGTGTAGGCCTCGAGTGCCTCATCGAACCGACGCACCTCACGCAGGGTGTTACCGAGGTTGTTCCACGCCCCCGCTTCACTGTGGGTGTCGCCGTGCTGTTGGTACAGGTCGCGGGCACGAGTGTAGGCCTCGAGTGCCTCATCGAACCGACGCACCTCACGCAGGGCGTTACCGAGGTTGTTCCACGCCATGGCTTCGCCGTGGGTGTCGCCGTGCTGTTGGTGCAGGTCGCGGGCGCGAGTGTAGGCCTCAAGTGCCTCATCGAACCGACGCACCTCACGCAGGGCACCGCCGAGGTTGTTCCACGCCCCCGCTTCACTGTGGGTGTCGCCGTGCTGTTGGTGCAGGTCGCGGGCACGAGTGTAGGCCTCGAGTGCCTCATCGAACCGACGCACCTCACGCAGGGCACCGCCGAGGTTGTTCCACGCCATGGCTTCGCCGTGGGCATCACCTAGTTGTTGGTACAGGTCGCGGGCGCGGGTGTGGGCCCCGATCGCCTCATCGAACCGACGCACCTCCCGCAGGGCGTTGCCGAGGTTGTTCCAGGCCGCCGCCTGATTCGGCCGGTCACCGATGCGCTGGGCTGTGTGCAGGGTCAGGCGGGTGATGGTGATCAAGTCGTGGAAGAGCCGCCGCCGGCCAAGGTAGTGGCCCAGGTTGAGCGGTAACGACATGGTGGCCCGGGTATGCCCGATGCGGTGGGCGGTGTGGGCGGCGTTGATCAGCACCGCCCGCTCAGCGTCCAACCACCCCCACGCCTGCTCCTGGCCGGCGAAGGTGCCTGGCACCTGCTGTCCCGGCAGCGCCTCCAGGTGCTGTGCGGCGTCGATGGTTTGGTCGGTGTAGTGGTCGAGTAGGCGGCGCTGGGCCCGGGCGTACCGGGCGGGGGGTTTGGGTCCGGTCAGGGTGGCGGAGTAGGCGGCAACCAGGTCGTGCATCGACCACCGTCCCCCGGAGGCGGTCACCAGGTGGGAGGCGGCCAGGCCCCGCAGGCGCACCAGCACCTCGCGTTCGTCCGTCCCCGCCAGGGCCGCGGCCGCCGCAGCGGAGATGTCCGGGCCCGGGGCCAGCCCCAACAGGGTGAGCAGCTCTTTCTGTTCGGCCGGCAGCCGGGCGGTGGAGGAGTTGAACACCGCCTGGAGTTCGCGGCGGTGGTCTGTGAAGTGGGCGATGCGGTCGGCGCCCTGGGCAAGGGTCTGGGCGAGCTCGCCCGCTTCCAGGTCGGGGGCGTTCTTGAGCTGCCCGGCCGCGATGCGCAGCGCCAGCGGCAGCCCCGCACACGCCCCAGCCAGGAGGGTGAGGCCCTGCAGGTCGTGGACGCGCTCGTCGTCGGGGTCAGCCAAATGCAAATCGGCCACCAACAGCTGGAAGGCCTCGGGGTCGGCCAGCGTGCCCACCTTCACTTGCCGCGCGGGCAGGGAACCCAGGCGTTCGCGGGAAGTGACCACAAGCCGGTGCCCACCCGGACCCGGGGTCAAGGGCTCAACCTGGTCAGGGTGGGAGGCGTTGTCAGCCACCACCAGCACCGGACCGCCCCCCTCACGGGCTCGGGCTGCCAGGGTGGCCCGGTACAGGCCCGACCGGGCATCACCGTCCTCGGGGATGGTGTCCTCGTCGACGCCCAGGGACACCAGGAGTGCCTGCAGGGCGCGGTGGGCGTCGACCGGGGTGGTGTAGCCGCGCAGGTCCACGAACAGCGCCCGGGAGAAGACCTTGTCCCGCAGCAGCGCGTGGGCGGTGGCCAGCGCCAGCTGGGTTTTGCCGATCCCGCCCATCCCGGCCGCGACCACCACCGGCGCGCTATCGGCCTGGTCGGGGTCTAGGGCGGCTCGGAGGCGGGTCAAGTCGCTTGCGCGGCCGGTGAACCCGGCCTCCATCGCGGGCAGGTCCGCGACCAGCGAAGCCGCACCCTGGGCATGCGCGTCCGCGTAGAAGTGGTTGGCGATGCCGACAAAGTCACGACCTGCCTTTGAGGCGGCCTGGTGCACACGCGTCGAGGCCTGGGGCCGGGCCTTCTTTTTCTTCTTGGGCACCCTCAGCGCTCCTGGTCCGAGTCGCGGCCGTGGTGGTGGTTGTTCTGCACCCCGATCACGTCCCGTCCCGCTGAGACGTTGGACTGCTCGACGTGGTCGCCGCCGTAGGTGGTGTTGCCCACCCCGCCTTGGACCTTGTGTGCCTGCACGGCGGTGCCGGTGACGTTGCCGGTGATGGTGCTGGACACCTGCGGCTGCGCATCGTCGGCTTTCAGCCGGCCCAGGATCTCGCGCATCGGTGCGGCCGCCTCGGGGTTGGCGCGCACCAGGCGGCGCAGCTTGGCCTTCCACTCCCCCACCGCTTCCCCGACCAGAGTGGGGTCCTGGACCACCTCGGTGCGGGAGCGCTCCAGCTCCGAAGAGGCCACGTGGGCGGCTTTGGCGAACAGGGAGGAGAACTCCTCTCGGACCAGCGCCCACCCGTCGTCGTGGGAGGCCATGACCCGAACCAGGGCGGTGGCGGCCTGCTCCACCAGATCTGAGCTGTCGTTGACCACGGTCGCATCCGCCCTTTCTCCCACCCTCCTCGGAGGGGCCGGGAGGGGACATGTGGATAAGACACGCTAACCGCCCGCGGGGTTGCCCATCTGCGCTTCACGGCGAAAAGCCCTGCCCCGACCGCAACCGGTCACAAGGAGGGACTCGGGGCAGGCGTTGTACTTCTGGAAACACGCTCCCTGGCCCGACGCAGCCCTCCGAATCAACTTCTGGAAACACACGCACTGGGCGGCCACGCCGAACCGTCGATCTCCCAGTGGACCTGGCGGGCGAGCTCGCCGCGTTCGCCGACCGCCTGGCCTCGGCCACCGACCTGGGTGCGGTCAGCCGGGACAAGTACCGGCGCAGCGCTGCCGCGTTCCTGGTCTGGCTGGCCGAGGCCAGACAGGCCGGTGCCGTGGACGGCGACCCCCTCACCGACCCCGACGCGCGGGACTGGGCGGTGCGCGACTGGCGCTGGTACCTGAAGAACACCCGCACCCGCTCGGGCACCCGCCTGGGCGCGGCCACCATCAACAACCGGCTGGCCGCCGTGGACACCTTCTTCGCCCTGCGCGGCTCCGGGCACCCGGCGGTGGTGCGCGAACACCTGCCCCTCCCCTCCGCGCCCGGCGCCCTGGACCAGCGCACCCTGCTGCGATTCCTGCGCACCGCGGCCCGCGACGCCTCGCCCCGGGACGGGGCCATCTGCCACCTGGCCTACTACGCCGGGCTCCGGGTGGCCGAGATCGTCGCCCTGGACGTGGCCGACCTGCGCCTCTCGGCGAGGAAGGGGAGCGTGCGGGTGCGCGGCAAGGGCCGGTCGGTCGGCAGGGACCGCACCGTCCCCCTGCACGCCCAGGCCCGCACCACCCTGGAGGCGCTCCTCGACGAGCTCGGCCGCCCCTCTGCCGGGCCGCTCATCCGCAACCGCGACGGCCGAGCGCTGTCCACCCGCGCCGCCAACACCGTCGTGTGCGCCCTGGGAGCCGCGGCGGGGATCGGGCCGGCCGACGACGGCGAATCCTTCGGCCCGCACGTGTTGCGCCACACCCTCGGCACCGACCTCGTGCGCGGCCGTGGCGACCTCACCACCACCGGGCCGGTCGACGTGGTCCTGGTCGCGGAGCTGATGGGACACGCCGACCTCAACACCACCCGCCGCTACGCCCTGCCCACCGAGGTGGACAAGACCCGCGCCCTGGAGGTGCTCACCACCGACCACTGAGCGGTCGGAGGTCTACCACCAAATCCTGTAGCAATCCTCCTCGACCCCCCATTCGCGGCAGGCCGTCTTGTCGCCGGCTTTCCACTTGGGCATGGCGATGCGAGAGCGCACCGTTTGGATCCACTCGTGGCCTCGAGGGCAGCGCCACCTCCCTGTCGCTGAAGCGGAGAGCTGGGCCGCCGTCCTCCCGTTTTTCACTTCGTTCCAGGTGGCGGCGACTTCAGAGTGCCTGTCAGCGAAGGTAAGGACGGGGGGCACGGAACATCGATGTCGTCCGGTGGCCTGGCACGCACCAGGGCCGTGAGTGAGGAGCCAAGCACACCTGGCGGTCTCTTGGGCTGGTTTCTGGCGCAAGTTCGAATCCTGCCGGGTGCGCTGCAAAGCTCCAGTTCACATCCCCGCAGAGCCGGGAATCAGCCGGGGCATCCTGCCGGTGGGTCCAGAGTGAGACCAAGGTGGAACCAGACCCCTGTTCACGCCCCGCGGCTGCATGCACCGACCGGCCTTCCCCGGGAACCCGCAGCACCAGCCACGCGGTCCGCTCAGCTGCCCACCGTGCCGCATCCGGCGACACAATACCGGCCAGACCCAACACCACCTTCGACAGCCACTCTCTGCACGGAAGTGACGGGAGGCGATCCCGGCACACGCTGCTGCCTCTATCGACCCCGGTACGAGACCCAGGGCCATCGCCCAGATGAAGAACTGGCGCACCCTGCGCAAGCTCCGCCGCTGTCCACAACAAGCGGGCGAGATCTCCCGGGCCGCGCTCGTGCTTCAGCTATGCGAGACAGGATGAAAAGGATCACTGATACATTCGACCAATGGATTCCACTGAGCACATCATGACCCTCATCCGTAGGGCCTTGGACGAGTTCGATGATCACCCGTTGCAGGTATCAGTCCGGCGTGCAATACGGATTGCGAGCCTCGCTGGCGACTCACACGCGGCAGTACGGCTGGGGTTCGATTTACAGCCACGCGGTGGTGACCCGGCACAGAACCGCGATAACCTCAAGCGACTGATGGCGGACCCGTCGCGTTGGGGAGACCGCGAAGATCCGAGTCCTGATGTAGAAGCCATGCGTGAGTACCTGAAGGACCGTGCAAAAGGTGACGGATCGCACCTGATGCATGATCAGTCGCTAGCAGACATCGAGTACCTGATCTTGCACTTGCCGAGCACGAACAGCGCCGCCGGCCTTGAAGCCGACATGGCTTTTCGTCAGATCCAGGACAGAGCACGGCAACGGACGTTCTCGTACTTGTTGGCATGGGAACGGCGTTTCGGCTACACATCAGTGAATGAGTCCATCTTCGGCACCTACAAGACTCAGGTCGACAAGATGCTGACTGAGGGCGTTCCTGATCTGGTAGAGAAGTTCACCGCAGTATACCGGCGTATGAATGAGAAAGCCGACAATACTCCGGACGGGCTCGCTACCGAAGAACTCTCGCAGGCCCTCACGACGTGCCGACGTATTTTGGAGGCTGTCGTTGACCACGTGCTTCCTGCACAGGGCGAGCCCAGCGAGTCAGGGCACAAACTCGACCAGCCCGCCTACCGCAACCGTCTCTACGAGTTCATCAAGCAGGCGAACAGCAGCAGGTCAGCGGCGAAGGTAACCGTTGCTCTGGGCAGGGGGTTGCATGAGAAGTTTGTCGCCATCGACGAGTTGACCAACAAGGCCGTTCACGCCTCCATAGCCCTCCAAGCTGCGAACCTCTGCGCGCTAAACACCTATGTCCTGTGTGGAGAGATCCTACTCCTCAAGCAACATGTCGACAGCAACGTCGCGTCGGCTTGAGGCTCTGGTCCAGTCCTCATGCTTTGGCGCAGAGCTCTACCTCAGGTCGAAGACGTCGCGCTGGACGAAGCCGCCCGGGAGAGAGTTTTCAACATTTTTCGATTGATCAGGTGAAATCGGGGTGATTACCACAGCAGCCAGGGATCGGTTGTTCTGCGAGACGCGCTTCCACAAACTCGGTGAGCGCTGCAACCGGGATGAAGCGCGAGCTACCGACTTTGTACGAGCGCAGTTCACCGGACTTCACGAGCTTCCAGACGGTGGCCACGCTAAGCGCCAGAGCCTCGGCGGCCTCGGGAACCTTGTAAGCTAACTGGGGAACTAATCCAGAACCGGACTTCACGTGATCTCCCTCTGGCAATTTCCACAACAGCGCGCATCCGCGCTCCTTTCACGGCGAGCCGCTGATAGTGCGCACGATGGACTGACACAGCGGCCTTTGAACGTGCGTCGGCGTCTGCCAAAACTAGGCCCTGTGACCATCTGATTTTGGCACAGCTGCGAGCGAACTGCCGCCGTTTCCCGGGCGCGGGTGAGCCATCAGCGCACATTCACGGGCTTCTCAGCCCGGTAAGCATCCCAACGCTTCTTGGCCATGGCCTTGAAATGTGCACGACGCGCGGATTCGGAAGCTCTCGCCCGCTCTTCTGGAGGCATCGCACCGGTGGGATCAACTACGCGCTGCCAGCGGGCGATGGACGCCCTACGAGCCGGGAGCGTGCGAGCGGACCGGTCCTTGGTATCTGACCACGACCAGTGGGCTGCGAGGGAAGCAATCTGGGACCGGCGCTTGGGATCAGGGTGAGCCATGAAGTCCTCTCAATCCGTTCGCTTTGAGCATCCCTCACAGAACCCTAAGTAATCAGTGCTGGCCAGTATCGGTCACGCCTACCCCAAGTGGTTTCAGACCCCTCGGAACCGGAGTGCAGCGCCTTGGCCCACAACCGGAAGGGTTTCGTGAGGCCATCGGTGAGAAGCTGGCCCAGCTCATCTAACTGCCCGCAGGGAGCGTGTCATGATCGGAGCCCCACCTCGACTCGATGGGGTCAACAGCACCGGCTGCGCCCGATGACGTGCTCAGCGCCGGCCACCTCGTGAGTTGCCATCGGACGCTTCGCCCTGGCTACGTGCTCCGTTCGTGCTCCGCAGTTTTGGACCGGCGCTTCTAATCCGATGGCCGCAGGTTCGAATCCTGCCGGGTGCGCCACAAAACCCCAGGTCAAAGTCTTCTCTGAAGTTGACCTGACCGAGGTCTCCCTGTGGTGGGTCCAGGGTGGGACCCAGGTGGGACCAACTCCAGACCCCGCCGACCAACCCTGCCCCGCACCTGTCGGCGAACCTGACCCGCGTCCCGGAGCACCAGTGAGGCCGTGCGCTCCGCTGCTTCGCGCGCCACCTGCGGCAGCATACTGGCATAGGTGTCCGCGGTCAGCACGATGCTCGCGTGACCCAGCATCGCCTGGACCACCTTCAACTCCACCCCCGCCGCCAATGCCAACGTCGCCGCACCATGGCGTAGATCATGCAACCGCACCGGCGGCAACCCACTGGCGGTGTTCACCTTCCGAAACAAGCGCGACAACCGCTCCGGAGCCAACACACCGCCACCCACCGCGGTGAACACATAACCGCCCCAACCCCACACCCGGCCGTGGTTCTCGGCCTCCTTCTGCTGGCGCCACTGGTGGCGGCGCAGCACACCCACAGTGGCGTGGTCCACCATCAGCGTGCGCCGGCTCGCCGCGCTCTTGGGCGCCACCTCCACCAACCCCCGGCCCCGGTGGGCCTGGAGCTGGCGCACCACCCGCACCGTCCCCCGCTCCAAATCGACGTCCTCCCACCGCAGCCCCACCACCTCGCCCCGGCGTAGCCCGGTCATCACCGCCAGGTGAAACAGTGCGTACAACCGGTCCTCACCCACGTGGTCCAGGAATGCGCGGGTCTGCTCCACGGTCCACACCGCCACTGCAGGACGCACCCCGCTGTTACGCCAGTCGGCCAGGGCCTGCTCGGTCCACACCATGGGCCGCGCACTCTGCCCGCTATCCAGCCGCAGACCGTTGGCCGGATTAGAAGGCAGCAACCGCTCGCGCACGGCGGTGTTCAACGCCGCCCGCAACGTGGCCCGCACCCGGTGCACCGTCGCCGCAGCCACCGGCCTGCCCCTGGGCGTGATGTGTTCGGCGATGCCCTCGACGGCCCGCTGCACCCGGTCGGGCGTCAACTCCTCCAGCACCGCTTCTCCCAGGTGCGGGATGAGGTAGCGGTCGATGTGCTCTTGGTAGCTGACCCGGGTGCGCAAACGCAACCTGGTTCGGCCGTCCAGCCAGCGCTGCAACCAGGCCGCCACCGTCCACACCACCGGCGCCGCAGCCCCAGCCTCGTCGCCTCGGGCCCTGCGCAAGGCCGCACGCGCGGCCTCACGGGAAGCGAACCCGCCCCGCCGCACCCGACACCGACCACCCGCAGCCCGGTCCGAATCGAGCGAGAAGTACCAACTCCCATGCCCACGGCACCGCAACCGCGGACAACCACTCCCCAACCTGCTCGAAGACCCGGCCACCCGGCACCCGCACCGCTTGAACACCGAACCCGACCCCAACATCACCACCACCTCCAACCCCAGTCTCACCCCGAGGGCCAGAGAAGGTGAGTGCCGGGAGGCGATCCCAGCACTCACCGCAGCCTTCACGAACTCGAGCACGGCTCAGTTTCCCCGAGATGGCCAAGAGTGGCCTTCGACCCGTTCGGAGCCGGAGGGGCTGCTAGGAATGCGCCATGCGAAAGGTGATCACGCGACTCCAGTTCGACCGCGTATGGGCAACGGTGCGCTCCTGGCCACCCTCCTGGCTGCTCCTCGGAATGACTGTGCCCACAGTCATGCTCGTGTTCTGGCTACTGATGGGGCCGTTCACCAGCCTGCTCGCAGGAGAAGAAGTACGCACCCTAACCGGGAGGGAACGCGTTCAGGCACGTGATGCCACTCGACAGCTGATCCTCCAGGCGGCCGGGGGTGCGGCGGCGCTGGCCGCGTTGGTCTTCACCGCCCGTTCCTATCTACTCAACCGGCGCGGACAGCAAACCCAGCGGTTCAAGGACGCCGGCGAACACCTGGGATCCGAGAACGTCGTCACCCGCATCGCGGGCATCTACTCCCTGGAACACGTCATGCGGGAGTCCCCTGAGGACCACGCCACGGTTGTCGAGGTGCTGTGCGCCTTCATCCGCGAGCACGCACCGCCCTCCCACCCAGACAAGCAGGAGGAGACCGGTCCTCTGGTTCCTCCCCGCACGGATATCCAAGCTGCTCTAACGGTCGTCGCCCGCCGACCTGACCGCCCCGAAGACGACCTCATCATCGATCTCTCCGGGTTGCACCTGGAAGGAGCACGGTTGCCCCGTGCCCGTCTGGACCGCGCTAACCTGCACGGCAGTTATCTTCTCGGTGCTGACCTGACCGGCGCTCACCTGACACGGGCTAACCTCTCCAGAACAGTGTTGACCGCAGCCGACTTGGGCAACGCGAACCTAAGAGAGTCCGACCTCACCTCCGCGACACTACGCAACGCGGGAGCCCACCAGGTTGATCTCAGGAACGCCGATCTCCACAGGGCCAATTTCAGCGGAGCTCACCTTGAGGAGGCACGTCTTGACGGGGCCAACCTCCTTAAGGCTGAGCTCACCAAGACACATCTCGACCAGGCAAGTCTTAAAGATGCGACATTGATCTGCGCCGACCTGCGAGACGCCTTCGTGGTGAACGCTGACCTGACTCGGTCTGACCTGTCCTCGGCGCTCGTGGAAGGCACGATGTTTCATCGTTCAACTATGCGAGGCACCAGCTTCCGGGGGGCAGATGGAATTCAGTTGGCCCACTTCGCCTTCGTTGATGCCTCTGATGTTCTTGGATTCACACAACAGCGCTGGGAATCTGTGTTCACGAACAGCAGCACACGCGCACCGAAGGTCTTTGATCATGACTGACAGCTTCTGTCCGGCTCCTTGGAAGCGGAACGGATCCATCAACCGATAGGTACCGCATGTGGCTACCGCCCTGTACAGCATGCGCCAGCAGGCTCGATGAGTGAGACCTTCTGGGGGCCGGGGTCAGTAGGGTCGGACTGCGGTACTCAGGTTTTCTATTTTCCCTCCAAAAGCTTAAGGCGATGTACGTTGTACATAGCAGGCATCGCTGGCGATCTCGACCAGAATTCGAAGGAGCGGCTCTTGCGTACCATTGAGCAGATGCTACTGGACACGGCCTCCGTCGTTCACCGTTTTGTGGTGGCCTGGCTACTGCCGCTGCTTGTCATGGGACTGGGCCTGTGGGTGATAACAGCCTCCCATAATCACGTAGCCAGCGAGCTCTCCTCCCTTCTCAAAATCGTTCCAGTTGGATGGTTCGGTCTCCTCTGTGGTGCAATCCTCCTCACCAACGGAGCTCTGATGTGGCGGGCTCAACGGAGATACACGTTGACGCCTGCACCGTTCTCCCGCTGGTGGGTCCTTGGCGGCATCGTAGCGGTGATCGCCGCGACTTGGTCCAGCACCACATGGATGCTTTCGGTCGCCCAACCTGAACAGCAGCTCTCCGCGATCCAATCTGGCCTGACGGTCGCTGCCGGGACAGGAGGTGCTCTTGGGTTGGCGCTCATCGCACGGAAACAGTGGCATCAAGAGAACGTTCATCTTCACGAACGCCGGGTCGCCACCCAACAGCAACGTGACGCTGACGAACGGCGTTTCCTCGAGTCTTTTAACACAGCCTTGCAACTACTGGAATCTGAAATCTCTCAAACACGCCAAGGTGGCCTGGCACTCCTTGAGTCGATCGGTGAAAAATACCCGGACTGGCAGTCCACGGTTGTTCGAACGCTTTGTTCTTTTCTTCAACGCCCCCTGCCCTCAGGCATAAAAATACCAGATCCCAGCGAGACACCTTCACCCAACTGGCTGGAGGCCTATCAAGAGCGCCTACAGGCAATCAATATCCTAGTCCGCCACCTACCTAGCAATAACGAGACAGAGTGGCGTGGGGGCATAGAATTTTCGAACGGCGAATGGGGGCATCACCCTTGGGAACTGGCAGGAGCCGTGATCCCGAACCTGGAGCTACGCGGGAAGGAGCTGCGGGACGCCGACTTCAGCGGCTCCGTCATCGTCAATCCCATTACGATAAATAGCTCAACGCTCTGGGGAACAAAATTCACTGATGCGATAATTTCCGAAGGAGTGTGGGCAGTCAATGCCACAATCCTCAACACAGACTTCGAGAGAGCCTCTATCGGATATCTGACTATAGCCCAGTCGCACCTGAGCCAGGTAACCTTCCGTGATTCCTCCTTTCTAGGGCCAGTAACCGTGGGAACGGAAACCAGGTTGAAGATGGGTGTTAATTTCACTGGAGCTCAGTACAAGCGCGCCCCTGAGTTCAGGGGAGCACTCGTCGACAAGGACGGTTGGGGAAACAAGATCCCAGGTTGGATCCTCCGATCTGATTCAGAGCAGGGGCCCTGGCATCGACTTCGTCCCGAAAATGCCACAGAATAATATCACCGAGAAAAGAACGCCTCGCGAAGGCACGCTCGCACACGCAAGGACCTTGTAATCTAATGGCCACAAACCCGGATCCTGCTCCGCCGCCTACCGCGCCACCTCCGGCGGAAGTCCCGGGAATCGCTTCCGGCACATAGCACAGCCTCCGCAACGCTCGCCACCAGAGAGCTCCCCACTCATCCTGATCAGCCGTGCGCCAAGATGCCCATCATGGATGACGACTGGCGCAACGACCGGATCGGTAGTGCCCTCCGGGGAGAGAACCCCACAGTGCTCCGGAGGCTGGACACAGGCTTCGCGGTGATCGGGGACGTCCAATTCCTACCGGGATACTCGGTGCTCTTGGTGGATGACCCACAGGTTCAGCGGTTGTCCGAGCTGTCCAGGAGCAGGCGGCTAACGTTCCTGCCCAGCATGGACAGGCTGGGGGAGGCCGTTGAACGGGCCTGTCAGCAGCGGGATCCTGACTTCCGGCGGGTCAACCTGGAAATTCTCGGGAACACCGGCCCCTACCTACACGCGCACGTGTGGCCACGGTTCGTCTGGGAGCCGGCCGATCTCGTCGGTAGGCCTGTGTGGCTGTATCCGCGTGAGCGATGGAGCGACGGGCGGCCTGCCCTCGGCCCGCAACATGACGGCCTGCGCGAGACGATCGGCGAAGAACTGGACCGGCTCGCCTGACCGCCCCCAGAGGCGCCACCGTGGTCGACGGCCCGCCCCTCTTGGGTGGGTCGCTCTTACGACTCCGACCGCGCCTGATGACGTACCCAAGCGTCGGTCACACAACGAGGACCTCACCAAGATGCCATCGGACGTCATCAAGGGCCAGTGTGTGCTCCGTTTGTGCTCCGCAGTTCCGTACTGACACGGAACCAAGCGGCACCACACGGCCCCAGGCGGCACAGCAGACCGGATGGAGTGGCACGAAACGGTATGTAGTGACACGTGGCGGCGCGAAACCAGCGAACTTCTAATCCGATGGTCGGCGTCGAGGTCTGTGACCGGGTCGCCGCCGACCTCCACGGGATCCCTGACCATGAATGAGGCGGGCTTCATCAGGAAAAGCCCCCTGGGCAAGCTTCCACGGAGCCGTTGGCTGCCGCAGGGTTCCTCATTTAAGTCCTCCGGCCCGGACAGGCGTCCGGTGCCGACGCTCCCCAACGGTGGACCCACCCTTCACCGCCGACTCCTCGTGAGGTCCTCCAGGAGGTTCCTCGTGGCGGCGCTCGGGCGCGCCCGCATGGACTTGAGCTTGCCCGCGAGGTCCTGGTAGGTGCGCTCGGCGGCGTCGGGGCGGCCCAGACCGACCTGGGTCCGCATGAGTTCCTGGTAGATGCTCTCGTTCAGGTCGTCGGCCTCACGGGCCCGTTCCAGCCAGGCCAGCGCCTGCCTGGGGTCGTCGGCCGCCTTCGCGAGGCCGACGAAGCAGTCGGCGGCGGCCCTGCGGTAGGCCTGGCGCTTCTCCTCGATCCAGGGCAGGTCGCTCTCGGTCAGGAGCATGTGGTCGTACTCGGCCGCGGCGGCGCGAAGGCAGGTGTGGGCGGTTCTGTCGTCCTCGGCCTTCTTTGCGGCCTGCAGTGCCCGGTCGAAGCGCCACACGTCCACGTCGACGGTGTCGTGGTGGATCTGGTAGCGGCCCGGAACCACGTCGATGATCTCCGCGTCGGGGTTCTCCAGCGCCTCGCGGACGGCTACCCGTGCGCTGGTGCAGGCGCTGCTGCGCAGTTGGCGGCTCTTCTTGCCGGGCTCGGTCGAGAAGAGGGCCTCCGTGAGGGCGTCGGTGCCCACCCCGTGGGGGTGGAGCGCGAGGTGGGCGAGCATGGCGCGTGAGGAGCTGCGCATCTTCACGCCGATGTCGACGCCGTCGACGGTGATGCTCGGCTGGGGCGCGAACAGGCGGATGTCGACCTTCGGAGGTCGTTCGGCGTCCGGTTCCGGGTCGGCCCCGACAGGCTCGGCCGCCGGCTCCGGAACGGCCTCTTCCCTCTCCTCTTCCGGGGGCGTCGGCACCGCTTCCCCGGCACGGTCGGGTTCCCCAACGGCGGTGGTGGTGAAACCGGCGGCGAAGGTGGCCTGGTCGATGTGGAGGAGCCGGAGCCCGTCGTAGGTGTCGGTGCTCCCGTCGGGGGCGGTGACGTCGACCGTGTCGAAGGAGTCGCAGTTCAGGACGGGCACGCCCCATTCCTCGCCGAGGATCACGACCGTGACCTCCCCTTCCTCCTCCCCGTCGCGGAGGGCCTGGAGCCGGTCCTGGGCGAGGGTGTGCGCGGAGGCCTTGACGACGAGCAGGGTGCGTGACGGGCCCCCTTCGTCGCGGGCCGCGGTGATGTAGGCGAGTTCGGCCTCGGTGACGGCCGAGGCGGTGTCCGCGCTGACGGTCATGCCCGGGGCCCGTACCCGGGGTGAGGCCCCGGCCTGGGCCACGAGTTCGCGGGTGGTGATGACGCGGATGCCCGGATCGGTCAGGGCGCGGCCGATGAGGGAGGCGCACACGCCCAGGGCGTGGGTTCCGGTCACGGCGAGTCCGTCGTGTGCGCTGACGCTGAGGTTGTCGGCGACGCGCAGGTGGCCCTGGGGGCTGATCACCGCCCTGCCGGTGTCCCTGGTGACGGGGACAGGGGCGCCGAGGGGCTGTTCGGGGTCGGCGCCGGTGTCGTCGTCAGGGCCGGGTTCGTCGTGGGGTTCGGTGTCGTGCTCGTCCTCACCGGCCTGGTGTTTCCCTCGGTGCCCCGGGGCCGTCAGCCGTCCGGCGACCGCGCCGAGGGCGCCTCCGACCCCGCCCCCGGCGAGGGCTCCGGCGAGCACCGCGCCGACGGGGAAGGAAGAGGTGTCCTGTGCCTCGGCGGCGGGCGCGACCGGTGCGGCACCGACGGCCGCCTCCTTCTGTTCGGTCTCGCTGTCGGCGGTGGTGTGGGGGCGGGTGGTGAGGGTGTAGGTGATCTCGGCGCGCCGGTCGGCGGTGGGGCCGAGTTCGGGGTGTTCGCGTGGGTGGTCGGAGCCGGCGCCTGCGGTGGTGACGGTCCATCCGTCGCCGAGCTGGTCGGTGAGAGCTGCGGCGACGGTTTCGGCCCGCCGCAGGGACAGGGCGCGGTTGTGCTCGTCGGGGCCGGAGGCATCGGTGTGCCCGGTGACGGTGATCGCGGTGTCGGGGTCGCCGAAGAGCTGGAGGAGTTCGACGGTGGGTCCCAGTTCGTCCGCCATGGCGGGGGTGAGGTCGGCGGAGTCGAGTCCGAACCCGGTGAGCGTGCGGGTGCGCTCCAGCACGTGTGCGGGTTCTCCGGTGGGCGCGCCGTGGGCGTCGTGTGCGCCGTCGGTGGGCGCGGTGTCGGGGGGGGCCACGGCGGCGACCGCGGGGGCGGACACGGCCACCGAGCTTCCGGCGATGCCGGTCGCGGCCAGGCGCAGCAGTCCAATGCGGGGCACCTGTCCTCGCAGCAGGGCGACCGTGTCGGCTGCCACCAGCAGGGCGAAGGCGGCCCACAGCGCCCACAGCAGGGCGAGCGCCAGGGTGTGCGGGAGGGGTGGTGGCAGCGTGCCGCTGAGCAGGGACAGGCGCAGGTGCTCCGCGCTCACGCCTGCGGTGTCGGGCCAGGGCTGTCGGCTCAGCAGGGCGGGCGGTGCGATGAGCAGCGCCGATGTGGTGGCGGCGGCCAGGGCCGTCCGGGTCGTCGTGTGCACGGGTCCCCCTCGTCTCACGGTGTGTGGGCGGTGGCTGTGGCGCGGGAGGAGATGTGGACGTCGCCGAGCAGTGTGAGGAGCGCGGGGTGGTGGGTGCTCGTGACGGTGACCGTGACGGTGTCGGCGCCCACGGACACCTCGGCGTCGCCTCCGCCCGCCCGGGCGTGTGCCGTGGCGGCGGTGCGGGCGGCGGCCGGGTCGAGGGCGCGGGTGCCGGTGCGGAGCAGGTCGGGGTCCAGGTGCTGGGCGCCGGCCCGGGCGGACTCGTGGGCCAGGACGGTGGTGCGGGTCTTGGTGCGGAGCATCTGGGCGCCGTCGTGGACGAGCCCAAGGCAGGCGATGAGGGTCGCGGCGATGGCGACGACGAAGGCGCTGGGGCTGCTGCCGAACATCAGGGGGCCTGTTCGCGGTGCAGGTCGGTGACGGACAGGGCCCGGGCGGTGACGGTGCGGGTGTCGCCGGCGCCGAGGTCGGGGAGGTCGTCGCGGTGGACGGTGCAGGTGACCTCCGCGCGCACGGCCGGCGCCCCCGCGACGGTGGCGGGGCGCAGGCGGACGGCGGGGTCCTGGCAGGCGCGGCCCCAGGTGCCCACGCTCGCGGCGACGGCCCGGGCCGCGACCTGCTGTGCGGTGGCGGGGTCGGTGTGCAGGGATCCGGCGCGGGCGGCGGAGTGGGCGAGGGCGTCCGCGGCCAGGGCGGCGGTGTAGTCGCGGCCGGTGAGGGCGATCAGGGCCAGGAACGCGAGCAGGACGGGGACGAGCAGGGCCAGTTCGACCGCCGCGCTCCCCCGGTCCCTGCTGCCCGCGCCGGTCATGGCCCGGCCCCGGGGACGTGTTCGGTGGGGCCGCTCAGGGTGGTCTCCACGGGCGGGTACCAGCCGGGGACGAGGCTGACCGCGGTACCGGTGACGGTGGCGCGGGTGGTGCCGGCCCGGCGTTCGACCCGGACGCGGACGTCCTGCAGGACGGCGCCGCCCAGGTCGTGGACCATGGCGTGGCCGCGTTCCCGCCCCTGCCGTTCGCTGCCGTCGAAGGCGCGCCCGGCCGCGAGGGCCTCGGTGGCGACGGCCTGGGCGCGGTGGTGGGCGTGGGTCCACATCCCGTACTGGAGGATGCCGAGCAGCATCGCGAACATCAGCGGGACGGCGAACAGGACGTCGGCGCTGCCCCGGTCCCCGCGTCCGGCGAGGCGTTTCACGGGTCGACGCCCAGGTCGATGGACTGGGCGCTCTCGGTGATCATCGGGGTGAGGATGGCGCCCACGGCGGTGGCGATGCCGATGGTGATGACCAGGACCAGCACGTACTCGGTGGTGCCGGATCCGCGGTCGCCGGTACGGCGGCCGCCTCGTCCGCCGCGGACGAGTGCGGTGAGTGCTCGGCGCAGGGCCTGGTTCACGGGCGCGGGCCTTCCTGGGTTCAGAATCCGGTGGTGACGTGCACGATGGCGGGATAGCCCATGAGCAGGAGGAACCCGAGGACCAGGAGCATGACGGGCAGGGTCATGCGCTCGGTGGCCCGGTGGGCCTCCCCCTCGAGGGCGGCGAGCCGGTGGATGCGCAGGGAGGCGGCCTTGGCGCGGACCGAGGCGCGCACGCGGGCGCCGTCGGTCCCGGCCAGGCGGATGGAGGAGGCGAGTTCGTCCAGGTCGCGCACTCCGGTGCGTTCGGCGAGCTCGGCCAGGGCGTCCCAGGGCGGGCGGGTGCGCAGGTTGGCCTCGTGCAGGCACCGCCGGATGCGGGTGAACGCGGTCCCGTGGCCCCGCCGGGTGGCGGCGGTGAGCGCTTCGGTGACGCCCGCTCCCCCGGCGAGGGCGACGCCGACCAGGTCGGCGATGACGGAGGTGGCCGCGCACAGCTCTTCCCTGTGGCGGGCCGCCCTGCGGCGCAGGACCAGGGTCGGGGTCCACGCCCCCAGGACCACCAGGCAGGCGGCCAGGCCCAGGGCGTAGTGGGTCGGCAGCGGGGACTGCGGCGGCGCCGCGGCGGCGAACGCGAGCACCCCCAGGGCCAGGCCGGCGAGGGCGGCGACGCAGGTGTCCATCCGGTGGACGTCGGCGTCGGTACCGCACGCGGCCAGGTCGCGCCCGGTGCGCTCCCCCGGCCACCCGGTGCGGGCGAGGGCCCCCGCGCCGGCGGCCGTCACCGCCCGCAGGGGGCTGACGGGCGCGGGCCGCGCCTGTTGCTCCTCCGACGGCGGGAGGAGTTCGGCGAGGGTCGGGCGGCGCAGGGTCCACACGGTCCAGTACAGGCCTGCGCCGGCCGTGGCGCCGCCGAGCCCGGCGATGAGGGTGTTCATGTCCTTGCCTCCTGCGGGTGGGCCGCGAGCACGCGTTGCGTGCGCGGCGGGTTCGACAGCCGCGTCAGCCACCCCAGCGCCGCGGCCCATACGGCGCCGATCAGTGCGAGGACGAGCTGGCCGGCGGTCGAGTCGAACGGGGCGAAGTAGGGGCCGTTGAGGACGGCCATGCCGACGACCATGGCGGCCGCGGTGGTGATGATGATGCGGACCGAGGTGCGGGTGCGCGCCCGGGTCGCGGAGGTGCGCACGAGCATGGCCGCGCGGTCGCGGGCCGCTTCGGCCAGGCTGGTGAGGAGCGGCCCCAGGTCGGCGGCGTGGCGCTGGGAGGCCATCGACAGCGCGGTGGCGACCAGGTCGGCGGTCTCGTTGCCGACGCGGTGGGCGAAGGCGGTGAGCGCCTCCTCCTGGTCCGCCCCGGCGGTGAGGTCGCGGGACAGGGTCCGCACGTCGTCGCGGACGGCGGCGGGGGCGATGACCGCTGAGGCCCGGACCGCCTGCCGCAGCCCGGAGGAGGCGGTGATCAGGTCGCGGAGCTGCTCGGTCCAGCCGGCCACGGCCTCGATGCGCGCGACCTCGGCGGGTGTGGCCCGGTCCGGGCCCAGGACGGAGGGCAGCCACCACGCGGCCCCGGCGGCCAGGGCCGCGGCGACGGGCCAGCCGGTGATGCCCCAGGTGAGCATCCCCGCCCCGGCCGCCGCGGCGGCCTTCCACCACAGGTGGCGGCCCCGCTCCAGGCGCTCGCGCACCCCGGGCAGACCGCTGGTGAGCGCGGGCAGCAGGAGCACCAGCCCCAGGCCGACCGCCGCCCCGCCCAGGCTCGCGACGAGGACCGCGCTCACGTCGCCTCCCCGAACAGGGTGGCCGGGTCCAGGCCGGCGCGCAGGAGCTTGCGGGCGTACTGCGGGCTCGGCGACGTGGTGAACCCGCCGTGCTCCACGGCGTAGAGCTCGTTGGTCACCACCTGGGGGCCGTCGACCCCCACGACCTCGCGGACGCTGGACACGTGCCCGTTGCCGCGGTCGTCGGTGTCGATGTGCACGGCCAGGTGGACGGCGGAGGAGATCAGCACCGCGCCCTCCTCCAGGGAGAGCCGTTCCCCGGCCTGGTTGGCGTACGTGGCGAGCTTGGTGAGGATCTGCGCGGAGGAGGAGGCGTGGACCGTGGCCATGGAACCGTCGGTGCCCATCGTCATGGCGTGCAGGAGCGCCACGGTCTCCTGGCCGCGGGTCTCACCGACGATCACCCGGTCCGGGGACATCCGCAGGGCGTGCCGGACCAGGTCGGCCAGGGTGATCTCCCCGGCCCCCTCGGTGTTGGGCGGCCGCCCCTGGAGTGCCAGGCAGTTGAGGTCGGCGTCGGAGTCCAGGCCCAGCTCGAAGGCGTCCTCGATGGTGACGACGCGCTCGGAGGGCGGGATGTGGCGGGCCAGGGCGCGCAGCAGGGTGGTCTTGCCCGAACCGGTCGCCCCGCCGATCACCACGTTCAGGCGGGCGCGCACGGCCGCGGTGAGCAGGGAGCGCACCGGGCGGGTGAGCATCCCCGACGCGGTCAGGTCGGTGAGGGTGAGTTCGCGCTCGGGGTGGCGGCGGATCGTGACCGCCGGACGCCGGGAGACCCCCATGACCGCGGACAGGCGGGCGCCGTCACCGAGCTCCATGCTGAGCAGCGGCGCCGAGGCGTCGAAACGGCGCTCTCCTCCCGGCGCCTCACCGGCCAGGCGCTGCACCAGGGCCACCAGCTCGGCGTCGGAGGAGGTGACCGGCGGGCGCTCCTCGCGCCGACCGTCGCCGAGGTCGACCCACACACGGGTGCCGTTGATGTGGATGTCGCGCACACCCGGTTCGCCCAGCAGCAGCTCCAGCGGACCCAGCCCGCAGACCTGGGCCAGGGCGCGGGCGTGGACCCACGCCTCGTCCTGCTCGGCCAGGGGACGGGCGGCACCGGTCAGGGCGTGGCAGGCGTGCTCCTCCAACAGGGCGGAGAGCATCGCGTCGGCCCGCTCGCGCTGCGCCCCGCGGTCGTGTTCGGCGACAGAGCCGGCGTCCTGGCGGACCAGGGCGTCGGTGACCCGGTCGGCCAGCCGGCGGGCCAACCCCTCCAGGTGCTCGGCCGCCCCGTGCGGGGAGAGCGCCCGCGGGGCGTGGATCGTGGGGTTCACGCAGCCACCTCCGCCCGGTGACCCAGGGGCACGGGAGCCGGCGGCAGGTCCTCGACATGGTTGGCCAACCGCCGGGCACACGCCAACAGCGGCATCCAGTCCACCGCCTCCGGATCCTGGCGGGCGTGCGACCAGGCGGCGAAACGCTCCCGGAGCCCGCGGGGCCGGAAGGCCTCCCCCCGCAGGAAGGCCGCCCCGGCGGGATCGTGCGGCACCTCCGCCCACACCGGATAACCGGTCACCGCCGAGACCTCCGCCGCGGGGAACCGGGAGCCGCGCACCGCCACACCGACCGCCGTCCCGTTCTCGGCCAGCGCGTCCAGGACGTCCCGGCACCGGGCGAGCCGGTGAATCTGCGCGGCGTCCCCACCAGCCACGGCGAAGACCGCCACGTCCGCCAGGGACAGCAGGTGCGCACCGGCGGTCCCCGGCATCACCCGCCCCAGATCCACCACACTCACACCGCTCCGCAGAACCTGGCTCCGGTGCGCCAGCGCCGCCACCACCGCCGAGGCCTCGTGCGCGGTCGTCGGCGCGGTCACCGCCCTCAGCCCGCCGGGAAGCTCGGTACCGTGCCGGAGCAGGACCCCGTGCGTCCCCGGCTCCTGCACCAGGGACAGGTCCGTGCCCGCCCGCACCGAGGCCGCCAGCGAGACCAGCCCCGGACGCCCGGCAAGCCGGTGCCAGGCCGCCAGGTCACCCCCGCTCGCGTCGGCCTCCACCAGCACCGGAACCGTGAGCGGACCCGTGGGCCACACCGCCGCCAAAGCCGTGGCCAACGTCGTGACCCCCGGCGCCCCCGACAGCGAACAGACCGCGATGATCATGCTTCTCCCCCTTGATTCCTGTGTCCGTCGCCCTATCGCGCGGACATGAGCGCCATCCGCACGCCCTCGTCCACTGCCCCGACCACCTCGGCCACCTCGTCCTCGGCGACCACGAGCTCCACCACACGGGAACCCGCGAGATCGCCTTCCTCCCCCAACGAGTGCAGCCGAACGCTGTGGGGCCCTCCCTCCTCGGAGCCCAGCACCAACAGCAGGGCGCCCTCCCGCGCCGAAGCCGGAAGCATGCCCGGCTGGGTCTGCACCGCCACCACCGCCTGACCGGGACCCGGCCAGCCCGAGGTGTCCGCGAGCATCGCCCCGGTCAGCACCGTGCCCGCCGGAACCGGCATCGCCACGCGCCCCCCGAGGGCCTCGTCGACCGGCGCCAGATCCAGGTCCTCCACCCCCAGGACCGGAACGATCCGCAGGTCCGCGATGGTCAGGGCCTCACCGGCGGCCACGTCCTCCGCAGTGACGACCATGGGGACGCGCTCCTCCTCGTGCCCCGCCGCCCACGCCGCGACCACCCCTCCGACGACCACCGCCGCGACCCCGGCGAAGGGCCGCTTCCAGCCCTTGCGGCGCGGCAGGGACAGCCGGGACCTCCCCGTCTTTCGTTCGGACACGTGGGGTCCGGACAACGTCGTCGTCACGCTCTCTCCGTCTCTGCGCGCTCAGCCATCGGTGACCAGCGCGTGGACCTCGGCCACCCGCACCGCGCGGGAGGCGCTCGTCGTCAACGGGTCGAGGCTCCCGCCACCGCCCGCGGTGCTCGACCACTCCACCGACCAGGTCACCGTCACGGTGACCGGGAACCGCCCCGCGGCCTGCCCCCGGGAGGGGCGGGCATAGGTGTGGCCGCAGTCCGGCGACGGGGCGTCCGCATCGTGGTGATCCGGGACGAACACGGTCCCGGGCCCCGGACAGTCGAGGGTCGTACCGTCGCCCATCGCCCAGCGGGCCCCGCCCGGGGTCGCCGTCACCGTCACCGAACCCGAGGAGACAGCCGCGGTCGCGCTTACCGGCTCCCAGCCGGAGCGGTCCACCCACAACCAGAGCGGGAAGCCCACGACCGTCTCGGCCGCCGGAGAAGAACCCACCGTCGGGTCGGGCAGGACCATCGACGCCCGCGCGCGCTCCGCAGCGGTCCGGGGATCGACGGCCGCGCCGCCACCGGCCGGTCCGGAGCGGGTGGAGGCGCCGCACGACCACCCGGGGTCCTCGCGGTCCCACTCGACGCAGGGCGACTCGGCGGAGAGGGAGACCGGGGCGCCACTGGTGGGGCGTGGGTGGACGGTTCCGCCGCCGGATGCACCACGTTGGGTGGACTCGGCGAAGGCGTTGCACTCGTCTCCCTGACAAGAGACTCGACCCTCGAAATCCGGTCCTTGAGGCAGCGGCGCTGCTGGCATCACGCCCGCAAGCAGTGGTGCAGTCAAACCGAGCGCAAGAGTGCCTATAGAGCTCAACACGTCCCGGGTCCCCAGATCTGCATCTCCACGACCCACCACCCGAAGACGTCCTGGTTCACACGAGCGTCCACACGGACGTTGTCCGTGCGAGGTTCGGCCTCACCCACGACCTTCCAGTCCCCCGCACCTTTGCAGTCCCTGATCACGACCGACCTCGGATCATCCGGCGGTTCAGCGGAGATCACCTCAGGTCGCAGCACCGGCTCACCTTCCATGCCAAGACCGGCATCCTTGACTCCCTGGACACCTTCCTGGGAAAGGTCCAGAGCTTGTCCGACCGCATGTTCCTCCAGAGCCGGGTGCTCCGGGTCCATCTCGGCCGAGGCCAGAACGATGGCGTCCCAGAAATCCAGGTAGACCGCCACGGCCTCTTCCTCGGGAGTGCCTTCCGGATCTTCCGATTCCGCAGGTGCCACGGACGACTGAACGACCGGTTCGGGTCTTTCGTCTACTCCGACGGAGCATCCCGTGACCAGCACCAACCCCAAGGCGGGCAGGGAGAAGCGAGGCACCACAAAAGACTCCTTGGAGTATCATGATGATCACTCTTAGTGATCAAGGAGAACGTAGTCCCTCAGTTACCCTCCGCACAAGTCGTTCTCGATGGATGGCAGCGCCGAAAACTGTCGGCAAGCTCACCGACCCCCGATGTCCAAGTCGGCTACCTGCGAAAACACTGCCCCAACAGGCGGAACGCCGTCGGAACGACGTCTGCGCACGACGGTGGGCGGCGTCCGCTTCGGACGCCGCCCACCGTGATCACCACCCGGTCAATCCGCGAGGCGGAACCTCGGCAGCCCGAGTGGGACCTGCTCGGATGCCACCGAGAAGGAGGCCCAGACACCCAGGCCCATGCTCTGCCGCCCCGGACCCACCCGGTAGTGGCCCCAACGCTCCGCGAGGGCGTCCACGAGCATCAGGCCGCGCTGACCTTCTGCCCAGTCCCACTCCGCAGCGCTGCGCCCGGTCGGGATGCGGGGAACGCTCGCTCCGCCGCCTCCGTCGACGATCGCCAGCCACAGGGTGCGCTCGTTCACGAGTGCCAGGGCTCGGAGAACGCTGTCGCCGCCGGGCGCGTACTTGACCGCGTTGGCGACCAACTCGGCCGCGCACAGGACGACACTGTCGACCAGGTCGCGTGCGAAGCCCTGCAGATCGGTCCTCAGGTGCGCACGGACCTCGCCTGCGGAGGCGAGTTCCGAAGGGTAGGAGCGGTGCTCCCACCAGGTGGACGCCCTCCTGGGCGGAGACAGTTCCGGAGCCGAGGTCGAGTACGGCAAGGGAAGAGGGTTCCTCATGACGCTCCCCCGACCTTGTCGAGGTAGATCCGGACCACTGCCGCGAGCTCACTGAGGCCCTCCGGATCGCCCGCCCCTCCCCTGCCACAGGGCTCGGCACGAGGATCTCCTACAGGGCCTCGCGGCCGGGGAATCCTCGGCACGCTCTGCTCCGCGACCGACGCCAGGTAAGGGCGTACGAGGGTGTCCGCGATCTCGTCCGGATCCGGCCAGAGGCAGTCGCCATAGGGCAGGCTTCCGGGGCGTTCCTGGTGGTAGCCGCTCCCCCAACGCTGGGAGTTCAGCACGACTGAGCTCATCTGCGTCCGCTTCCCGGGGAGTCCCGGCAGTTCCGGTGCGCCCTCCCGCAGTACGCGTCGAGGCAGCCCCGCCGACAGCGCAGGGCGGTGTGGTGCCTGGGCGATCGCGGCCCGTGCCTTCAGCGCCTTGCGGGGGACAAGGACGTAGGTCAACGCCATGGCGATCAGCGCGGCGGCGATGACCCACATCCGACCGGCCGCGCTGTGGCGGGGCCTGCGGTGTCGTCCATTAGGGTGTTCCACGGTCTCCTCCTGCGTTCTCAGGTGGTGATCAAGCCCCGCTCGAGTGGTCCTAAGCACTTGAGCGGGGCATCTTCTTTTCTGTCGCCTTCAACTGGACTGAGGTCCTCGAAAGGCCTCTTTCCGCATCACGAGCATATTTTGCGAAAGAGATGTCAATATTCCAGCTTTGGTTGATATGTCGGATTTCAGAGCACCCCTCGCATACATGCGCCAGAACACCCCGAAGCCCCACCCTCACCGGCACCCACCCCCGGGAGACAAGGGCCAACCACGGAACCCCTTCCGACCTCGGAGATCTCGATGCTCTAAAAATAAGTGAGGCGGCCTCATTTCTCAAGAGCCTCATATAATATAAGCATCAAAGTCACATTTGTTCGTTTTGGTCGTGGAAGACTGTGACCCGCTGGCAGTGGTCACAACAGAGGGGGCTTCATGGCAACCGGCTTGCCCGTCCGACGGCGATACCTGGCCATCCAGCTCAGGAGGCTGCGCACCGCCGCCGAGCTGACTCAGGACGAGGTCTGGAGGGCCTTGGGTTGGAGCAGGGCCAAGATCCAGCGACTCGAAGCTGGCAACTTCCAGCGTGTGAAGGCCGGCGACATCATGGCCCTGTGCCAGCTCTACAGCGCACCCGTCGACGTAGCCCAAGAGCTCATCCAGATCGCCCGGGACTCGCGTACCCAGCGACCGTGGTGGCTCCAATACGAGGACGTTCTCCCCGGAGCCTTCGTCGGTCTGGAGGCCGAGGCCACGGTGATCCAGGAGTTCAACATCGGCCTGATTCCGGGGTTGCTGCAGACCCCGGCCTACATCTCCGCGCTGCTGGAGGCCGCCGTCGGGAGCACGAGCAACCAAGCCGAGCAGAGGCTACAGAGCAGGCTCGAACGGCAGCGCACCCTCCTCGAACGCGAAAAACCTCCACTGCTCACCGTCGTGATGGACGAGGCCGCCGTCCGACGCCAGATCGGAGGAGGAACGGTGATGAGTGAGCAGATCCACCACCTACTGGACATCGGCCAACGCTCGAACGTCGAGATCCAGGTGCTCCCGTTCTCCTCCGGAGCACACGCAGCAGCAGGGCTACCGTTCACCATCCTGGGCTTCAGCGACGACAACAGCGCTGACAGCGTTGTTTTTCTCGAGTCGCGCGGGGACGGCTTCTACCTGGAGTCAGAGGCCGAGATCGCCCGCCATAGTCTGGTATTCAGCCGCACCCGGGAAAGCGCACTGTCCGTGCAGGACACAACCACTTTCCTGGAAGGCCTGATCTGATGACGAGCGACCCGAAATCGAGGATCACGTGAACGACAGCGCGGCGGAATGGCGCAAGTCCAGCTACAGCAACCCCGATGGTCCCCAGTGCGTCGAAGTGGCAGCTCTGCTCGGGAAGACGGCAGTGCGCGACACCCAGAACCGCAGACTCGGGCACATCGAGTTCGACGCCCCGTCATGGGCGGCCCTCCTGGGCACGATCCCGAGGAATTAGCCGCAGCCGACAAGGGGCCCGCCGACCCGACCGGGGCCTCCCCCGGGCACCTCCGCATGTACGGTCATCGTCGGCCGTTGGCACCGCATACCGATACATTGCGGGCATGACCCCCCAGGGAGACCCCCACACCCAGGCCCCTCGCCCCCAGCGCTTCCTCTGGGGAGCCCGAATGCAGATCTACCGCGACAACCACCCCCGCGCGTACACCCTCCGCTTCTCGGGCCTCCTGTTCCTCCTCATGGGCGCAAGCGGGATCATCGCGTTCGTGACAGCCGGCCGCCCGTGGCAGCTGAGCGTCGTCATCGCCGTGATCCTGCTGGCGGTGTTCACGATCCCCACGGCACTGATCATCGTGTTCTCATCGCCCGCCAGGGTGACCGAGCGCGCCCGCCAGGATCCCGGGTTCACTCGCTTCCCCGCGGACACCGACCCCGCCAAGCTCGCGGAGGCCTGGCGGCTCGTACGGCGGGGCAGGCTCGGCCCGGACCCGGAGGCCAACCGGCTGGGACGGATCGTCGTCGAGAAGGAACTGAGCAGCACGTCGACGACCCCTTCCTTCGTCCTGATAGGGATGGTGGCCTTTTTCAACGCCTTCCTGGGCATCAGCCGCCTCCTGGCGGAGGGAGTCTCGCCCTTTGTCGTCGTCCTCCTGGGACTGGCCATCCTCCTGAGCGGACTCTCCGTCTCGGTCCTCTTCCTGGTGCCACGACAGCGCCGCCGTTCGAAGGCGTTCCGCGACGCCTACGACGACGCCGACGGGGAGGCACCCGGCAACGCGGCGTAGGCACACGGAGCGGTCACGGTCCACGACCGAATCCTGTCCGCTCCGGAACACCCGCCGCGGGCTGCCGGTGCTCGGGAGCGTCCCCGGACACTGAAGCATCCGGACACGGGCTACCAGCCGAGAGGGTGGAAATCGCGGAAGAACCCGCCGCGCGGCCCGTCGTCGGGCAGGGTCGCGGCCCATACGACACCGGGGGCGCTGGCCTCGACCGGGCGCGCGCCCAGGTGCTCAGCACCGGGTGCGGTCGCGGTGACACCGGGGCAGACCGCGTTGACGATGACCGGGGTGTCGGCCAGTTCGGCGGCCAGCACCGCTGTGAAGGCGTTCAGTGCTGCCTTGCTGACGGCGTGGGTCGCCGCCGAGCCGCCCATCAGGGAAAGACCGAACCGCTCATCGGCATGGGACCCGGCGCCGGAGCCCACGTTGACGATGCGCGGGTGGTCCGAGGCGCGCAGGAGCGGGAGGAGGGCCTGGGTCATGCGCCATGCACCGAACAGGTTCACTTGTAGGACATCGGCGGCGGCCCCCAGGTCAGCCCCGGTGGCGGTGTCGGTCCGGTCGGGGGAAGCTGCGGCGTTGTTGATCAGGATGTCGAGTCGCCCGGTGCGCGCGGTGAGCGCTTCCACCGCGGCTCCGACCGCCGCGGGGTCGGCGACGTCGAGATCGACCGGGAGTGCTTCGACCCCCTCGATGGGGCTCGCCGCCTCGGCCGCCTGGCGGGAGTCCCGTGCGGTGATCAGCACACGGACCCCGGTCAGGGCCAGTTGTCGGGCGACCTCCAGGCCGATCCCGCGTGCGGCACCGGTGATCAGGGCCGTCGTCGCGGTTCCGGAAACCGTGGCGCGGGAGGTGGTGAGGTGTTCGTTCTGTGGCATGGGCCCATCCTCGCGGGAGCCGGTCGGGCCCTCCATGCCTCCGAGTCCGTATTTTCTGCCCGATCGTCCCGAGCGGCCTGTCCGGGTCCGATCACGGAGCTTCCGGGTCGGCGGAGGGTGCGTCGCGCACCCGGGAGCGGTAGCGCAGCGGCGACTCGCCCACCTGCCGCCTGAACGCGCTGCTGAACGCGCTCTCCGATGCGTAGCCCAGTTCGGACGCCAGCGAACCGACGCGCACGTCGCTGTCGCGCAGGGCGCGCTGCGCCAGGAGCATCCGCCAGCGGGAGAGGTAGGTCAGCGGCGGTACGCCCGCCAGGGAGCCGAAGCGTTCCGTGAACGAGGTCCGCGACATCGCGGCGGCACGCGCCAGCTCCTCCAGGCGCCAGGGTTTCCCGGGTGCGCCGTGCATGAGCCCGAGCGCGGGACGCAGCTGCTCATCGGCCAGCGCCCGCAGCCACCCCGGGGGCAGTTCGAGTCGGCCGAGGTAGGCGCGCAGGACTTCGAGCACCAGGAGCCGGCCGTGTTGCCGGATCGCGAACTCCGCCCCCGGCCGGCCTCCCGCCACCTCGGCGATCAGCAGGTCGAGGGCGCCGCGCAACCGCAGGGCTTCGGTGTCCGCGGCCCGGACGTGCCCCACCGGAGGGAGCGTCTGGAGCAGGAGCTCGCGACCGACACGGTTGAGGTCGACCCGGATGCCGATGACGACGTCGTCGTGGTCGGCGTCGGCGGTGCGCAGGAGGAGGGTGTCCGGATCAGGTACGATCTCACGGCGCGGCCCGTCGCCGGCGCCGCCCTCGACCTCCAGCCACGACCGGTCGTTCAGGATGGCGACGTCGCCCGGTCCGAGCACGATCGGCTCGCCGCCGTCGGCGGTGAGCCGGGAGCGGCCGCGCACCATCACGATGAGCTTCATCGCTTCATCGACCGAGGCGCGCGACACCCACGGCCCCCGTACCGCGAAGCCGCCGGTCACGTGCCCGCGAATCCCGACGAGGTCGATCACCTCGGAGAGTTGGTCATCGGTCATGTCCGGAACTATCGCGAAAGAGACGACATCCGGTCAACGTCCGCGCCCCTCTGTGCAGGACCACGGAGTCCTCTCCGGTCGGCGTCCACCTCACGGACCACGGCTCCAGCCGCCGGTGGGGCTGGAACATTCGAGGTCTGCGAGACCGCTGTGCGAAAAGGCGGTGTTCACTCCGTACGCCTTTGACCGGGGCTCAGTGCGAGGGTCCATCCCTGGTCGATGGGGGTGGTGCGAACGCTCAAGGTGTCGATCGTGGGTCGTCCGTGCGCCTTCCACTCCTGCAGGAGTCCGCGCATGTGCTCCAGGGCCGGCGAGGTCGCGGAGTCAGCGACGAACCGGGGCTCGGGGAACAGGGCGACGAATCCGGCGTGGTCGGGGGTGGTGATGCCGACCATGGTTTCCTTACCGCGATGGGCCATGGTCAGCCCGGCAGGTTGGTGAGCGACGACCCAGAGTTTGAGGTGCTCGATCTCCGGCCATCCGACATCGACAGGCTCCGTGTAGGGAGCGCCGAGCACACGGGTGAACACCGCTTCCGCCAACGCGCGGTCACCCGTGACGGTGATCCAGGGAGCGGAGATGTAGGAGGGGCCGCGTTCGCCGTCGATGATCCGGGAGACGGTGGCGTACCGGGACCGGTCCAGGGCGGGGGTGGTCATGGGCACGTACTGGCCCCGGTGCAGTGTGATGTACCCGAGGGTGTGGTCGTCGGTCACGGTCATGCGGGCCATCGCGGTGGAGTAGGCGATCGGGGCGCACACCAGCGGAGCCAGGATGAGCCCGCCGGGGCGGACCTGTTCGGCCCAGGCGGTCGGCATGTGGGGTGGGGTGGTCCAGGCGATGAGCCGGTCGAACGGCTCCTGGCCGGGGGCGCCGGCGTAGCCGTCTGCGGCCAGTGAGGTGATGGTGGTGTACCCGGCCCGGTGGTGGAGTCCGGCGGCGCGGGTGACGAGGTCGGCTTCGACGTCCACCGACACGACGGCTCCGTGGGGTCCGGTGAGTTCGGCCAGGAGCGCCGTGGAGTACCCGGAGCCGGTGCCGATCTCCAACACCCGCATCCCCCGCTGGATGTCGAGGAGGGGAAGGTGCCGCTCGATGACCGAGGGCGGTGTGGTCTGGCGGACTGCGCGTTTGTCGGTGCCGCGGTAGTGGGCCTCGTCCACCCGGGTCAGGGCTGCTGTGACGGCGGGCGGGGTGGTCGTGGTGCCGATCATCGCGGGTCCGGTTCGTTGTGGGCGGGTCAGATGCACAGTGCCGTGGTCCACGGCCAGGCGGTGGTGTCGCCTTCTCCTACAGGGGTGCCCTCGGGACTCTGGGCCCAGGCATGGGTGGCGGGTGGGTCCCTTCAACGTGGACGGCTCCTACGGAGCCGTTGAGACAGCCAGGACCCGCAACTGCCAACGATCGACATTCGTGGGTCGGCGAGCCGAGCAACGCGATCCTGAGTTCATCGGGTGGTGTCCATTCCAGATCGTAGACAGCGGGGTGGGCCGTATTCGCAGTCCGCGTCATCGGGCTCCGCTTTCGCGCAAGATCGAATGCTCGGAAAGTGCTCTTCGGTGCGTTTCCGTAGTGGTGGTCAGGCGTCCAGGAGCAACAGGGTGTCCCACAGGTGAGCCGGGCGTGGAGTGTTCAGTAAGGCTAGGGCCAGTCCGGCTTGGCCCTCCAGCAGGCCCGGCTCCTCCGATATGGGTACGTCGTCTGCCACGGAACGAGCGTGTACCTCTCGGATGGAGTCGGACAGCGGTTCGGTGCCGATAGCCGGCTGTTGGTCGTGAGCTGCCCGCCTGAGTGTCTGCAAGAGCCCGGCACGGCCGTGACACAGCCCGTGGTCGGCCTTCTGTGGCTGTCGTGCTGAGCGTCGGACACAGGCGAGCAACGCTCGTTCAGCAGTGCGCTGCGAATCGGTGTCTTCCAGTGCGAGGCCGGCGAGTTGTTGGGCTCGGGCCGGCCCTGGGGTGCCGTAGCACCAGGACGGCGGCCCGGGGCGGGTCAGGGGTTGGGGACTGCTGTCGGGGCGGGGGACAGTGGTCCATCCGGGCCACCAGGGGCCGTAGCGGTCGGTCCGCTGCCAGGTGTCCAGCGTGGCGCACAGTCTCCGCATCGCGTCCTCGTGTCCGGGGACATGTCGCCCCTTGCGGTGGTTGAGGGCGAGGAGGGCCAGGACTCCGCTGATGCCGTGTGCCATGCCCAGATTCATATGTCCGCGGGGAAAGGCGGAGCTGTGGCCCATGCGGGGGTCGTGGTGGACCCACCATCCGGGCAGCCATCCGTCGTCGGTGCGCAGTGGTTCGGTAAGGCGGACGAGGTAGGTCAGTACCTGTTCCAGGGCTGTTCCGTGGGGGTCGGTGCGCATCAGGGCGACGCCGATGCCGGTCAGACCGCTGATGAGGTCGTACTCGCCGTACGAGGGCATTCGCCGTTGATCGATGCGGTGGTGGGCGACGCGCAGGCGGTGTTGGGTGAGGGCGTTCAGGTGGCTGGTGAGTATTGCCCGGTCGCGCATGTAGCGGTCCTGGGGGGCGTAGGACAGGACGCAGGCCAGGGCGGGCAACCCGTAGAAGAGGGTGGCACGGTCGTCTGGGTCGAGGCCGTCGGTGGTGGCGGCCTGAATCCAGGGGTGGGCGGTGTCGGGGTCGTGCATCAGGTGGAGCAGGGCCGGTCCCAAAGGCCCGGTGGCCAGGCACAGCGGTGGGCCGGTGGTGTCGGCGTCAGGGGTGGACAGGGTGTGGAGGAGGTCGGCGAGGCGGGTGGTCATCGGCGCACAGGCCCCTCGTGGCGTCGAAGGTGGGTGTGAGCGAGGGCGCGGGCCAGGGCGTGTGCGTGGTGTTCGTCGTCGCGATCGGGGCCGTGGGCGCGGTTGTGATGCATGTGGAGCAGGGACGGCAGCACGGTGGTGGCCGCGCCGGGGTCGGTGTGGTGGGTGAGGTAGGCGGTCAGTGCTTCAGCGCGTTGCTCCCAGGCGTGGAGCAGCGATACGGGCAAGGTCCGCGTGCGCAGCTGTTCCCACAGGCCGGTGGTTGCGGCACGGGTGGGCCGGTGCAGAGGCGTGCGGGGGCGGGGCAGGTGGTGGAGTGCCCAGGTGGTCTTCTGGGCGGTGGTGGTCAGGTGGAGCAGGGAGACGGCGGTCAGGGCGTGGGAACGGATGGGGTCTTCGCCTGCGGTGCCGAGTTGGGTGAGGGCCGCGGTGGAATCAGCGGCGAAGAACGTCTCGGCGGCGACCATCGCCGGGCCGTGGCCGTAGCGCCCGGTCTCGGGCTGGTAGGGGCGCAGACTCCAGAAGCGCAGCATTCCTGTGTGGCTCAGTCGTCCGGCCCAGGCGCGTAGGGCTGGCTCGGGGTTCGTGGGGGCAGGCAGGCGCAGGCGCAGGTGTGGTCCGGTGGAGTCGGTGTAGCGCACGAACCACCAGTCGGGGTTGTGGTCGAGCAGCTGCCATAGCTCGGGGAGGCGGTCGGTGAGCAGTGGTGTGAGCAGGTGCGGGTCGGTGTACAGGTGGATGCTGACCCACCTGGCCTCCTCCACGCCGGAGGTGGTGCGCGCAGTGGGGGTCGAGAGTTCCGGGCGGGGTGGTGGGGCCGGGTCAGCGGTGCTTGCCAGGGGCACGACGATCTCGTGGGCGCGGCCCTGGCACCAGCCGAAGGCGTCGGCCCCGGGGGCTTCGGTCACGGTGGCGGTTCCATGGCGGTCCAGGTGTGCGCCCAGGAGGTGGCGGTGCGCGGCCTGGTCCAGTTCCAGGCCGAGGTGGCGTTCGCCGTCGACGAGGAGGACACGGTCGGGCAGTGCGGGTCGAACTCCGCTGAGGTCGTCCAGGTCCGCGGGGGCCAGGCGCCACTGGGCGGGGGCCAGGACGGTGCGGTCGGCGCGCACGCGAGGTAGGAACCGGTGCCCGCTGGTGGTGGCGGGCCAGGTGAACATCAGGTGTGGGGCCGTGTGTGCGCGTGGGAGCTCGTAGCAGAAGCGGGCGAGCGGATGGGTGTAGTGGTGGGGTTCCAGGGCCGAGGCCTGGAAGGGTTCGATGACGCGGTTCCGAGCGGTGTCGATGAGGTGGAGCCGGTCGGTGTCGATGTGCACCACGAGGTGTTCGAGCTGGACCGTCTGGGTGTTGGCCGGGGGGTGTTCGTCGATGGGCAGCACATGGGCCGCCACCGCAGTGGTGCGGTTGATGTGCGTGGCTGTCTCCGCCATCGGCGGTGCCAGGATCTGCACCGGCAAGGCATCACGGGTCATGGTCGGCAGGACGTGAAAGGCCTGTGAGTGGGCCATGTCGGGCAGGTGGGAGAACCGGCCGGTGAGCGTACCCGCGCCGCGGGAGACACCGGTGACCCACAGGGTGCACTCCCCCGCGTCAACGGCGGCGGGTGTGGGGGCGTGGAGTTGGAGGCGCACTTCCATATGGGGTGTGGGGTGTGCCGGCTCGGTCAGGGGCGCCAAGGCTGGGGTGTTTTCCACGACGATCTCCGTGTCGCCGTTGAGGGAGGCGTCGTGTACGGCGGCGAGGAGCGCCCGGTTGCGTTTCCGGTTGTTCGCCGAGGTGGGCGGCAGAGGTAGGTGGGATCCGCGGTAGGTGGCCGGGAGGCCGATCCCGGTGGGGCCGATGAGCTCGAGCAACCGCACCCGGGCACCGGGCCCGTAGGCCTCCAGGCACCGGTGGTGGTAATCGATCCAAGCGGGGGATCCCTGGTGGTCGGGGGCCAGCCGGGCGAGTTCCCGGGCGGCCCGGGGGACCTGGTCGAAGGTGGGGGCGGGCACGGTGAGGTCGGCGTCCAGTCGGGTGTCGAGCGCCAGCCCTGCGGAGCCGGGGTAGGCCTGGATCAATCGCACGGTCCCCTCGGCGCGCAGGGCTCGGCGCTGTGCGGCCGGCGTGTCGGGGTGGTTGTGGCGGTCCAGGGCGGAGAGGGCGTCCTGGAGTGCTTGGTTCCCCGGGAGATGGTCGGCCAGGTGACGCAGGGGGTCGGTGGCCCACGTCGGGGGCCGGGTGGCGCTGAGGAGGATGCGGCGTTCCATGAGCCGGTCGACGGCCGTGGAGATCATCGTCGTCCTGGCGTCGGGGTAGAGCTCGGCCAGGCTCTGGAGAAGGAGGCCGACCGGGATGGGGCTGCGGGCTTCGGCCATGAGGTGGGCGACCACGGGGGTGTGGCGTACCGACACCGACTCCGCAGCCCGGGGGTCGCTCTCGTGCGGTGCCCAGGGCAGCACCAGCCGATCGCCCTGCACGTAGGTGGTGGGCGCGGCGACGACGAGAGGGTCGTGGTCATGGCGGTCGGCGTGTTCGCGGGCCATCGCGCTGATCCACCGCGGGTCCGGACGTGCGATGGGCAGGTGTGCGCTCCCCCACCGGACTCGGGTCCGCTCGCCCACGGTCAGGGGGGCGACTCCGGCGAAGAGCCCCGTCGGGGTGGGGCGGGTGCGTGCGCGCAGCAGGTACCGCATGAGGGACACGGCCGTGCGTCGAATTCTTCGGGCGGGAACCGCTTCGGAACCAGCCAGGGTGTGGAGTCGGTGGGTGAGGGAGGGGCTGGCCACTTCCAGTGTGTCGACGAATCCGGGGGTGTTGTGCCAGGTGTGCACCGTCCAGGAGCGCAGGTGCGCGGGGTCGGTGGTGACCGGGTCGGGCCACGTGGGGCCTTCGGTAGGAGGCAGGGTGGCGGCGCGCAGGGTGAGGGCTGTGGGGTGCAGGAGGCGGTACACGCGGGATGTCTCCTCGAACCGAAGAGAAGCAGGGCGGGAAGGGAGCCGCCCCCGGACGGTGTGCGGGTGTCCGGGGGCGGCCGTCAAGGCGAGACTTGGGCCGGAGGTCAGTCGTCGTCGTTCTCGGTGCCCGCGTCAGTGCAGGAAGGAGGGCAGGCGCTCTGACAGGTGGGGTTGCACCCGTCGTTGGTCATCGACCATACGAAGGCGGTGGAGGCCAGAGTCCGTGTCTGCAGGCCGAGGTCGAAGGGGTCCTCCTGCCCCGCCCGGGGCAGGAGGGTGAACTCACCGGTGGGGGTTTCCAGGACGTCGAGGGCTTCTCGGGTGGGCATCTGCTTCTCCTCTTCTTTAAGGGGTGCCGGTCCAGTGCAGGACCATGCGGGTGTGTCGCTTGTTCACGGCACGCCCGGGTGGGAGCTGGTCGTCGGGGGTGTCGGCGGGTACCAGGGTGATGTCCGGGTCGGGGCCGTTGCGGTGGTCGCGGTCCCACTCCTGCATCAGCGCGCACAGCCGCTCTGCTGCGGCGAGACCGCTGGGGCCGTGGCCGATGGCCCCGAACTGCCACCGGTCCTCCCGATCGGGGTGACGGCGCAGGGTGCGGTAGGCGAAGCTCGCACTGTCCGGGGCGATGAGGGCGGGGGTGCCGTGGTTCCAGGTGGGCTTGACCAGCTTGGCCTTGACCGCTCCGGGGTCGGCGGTGAGCAGGGCCCAGGCGTCGATCACCGTGGCGAGCCATAGGTCCTGGGCGTCGGTGGCTTCGTCGTAGGCCACCAGGACTTGTGACCATGCGGTGACGGGCTCCTGGGTGAGCGCCGCGCGCAGTGCCTCGGTGTCGACGTCGGGGCCGTCCTCCAGGCGCAACCCGACCCGTTGACCGTCGGTGTCGTTGAGGTAGGGCATGTCCTCCCAGTGCTCGCCCGCCCCGGTGATGCGTACGAATCCGCACATGTCCTGAGCCAGGGCGCACCAGTGTCCTTCGCCGGTGTGCTCCAGGGTCAGGCACCGGGTCAGCCCGCGGATACGCATGGGTACGACCAGGCGCCCTCCGGCCACGAGCTGCTCGGCCCAGGCGGAGGGCACGTCCCAGGCACCGGCGGTGACGATGATGCGGTCGAACGGTGCCCGGTCGGCAAAGCCGTGTTCGCCGTCGACGACCGCCAGGTGCACGCCGTCATACCCGGTGCCGGACAGGCAGCGCTGGGCCCGTTCGATGACGTCAGGATCGATGTCGATCGAGGTGACTTGCCCGTCCAGTCCGACGAGTTCCCTGATCAGGGCAGCGTTGTAGCCGCCGGACCCCACCTCCAGGACCCGGTGTCCTGGGCGGATCTCGGCGCGGTCGAGCATGAGCGCGATGACGGTGGGCGCGGACACCGAGCTCAGCGCCACGCCGCGTTCGGCGTCGCGTTTGGTGACCACCGCCTGGTCGGCGTAGACCTCGCTCAGCTCCAGGCCGGGCAGGAACGCCTCGCGGGGCACCTGGGACAGTGCTTTCTCCACGGCCGGGGACAGGGGAGCACCGACGTGGGCGCGGTTGGCGACCACTTCGCGGACCAGGGCCTCGCGCAGGGCGGTCGAATCAGCAGTGGTTGTGCTCGTCATGACACCTTTTCGTTGAGCGGTCGCGACGGATACGAAGCAAACAGGGCCATCGCCATTTTGTGACGGACGCCACTAGGTCTCTACTGAAGGTAACCGAGCCAGGACCCTCTGAAGTGCCAGTGAAGTGACAGTGCCGTGCTCCGACACCGAGCGGATTGCGTAATCTGTCGCCAGGAAGTGCCAGGCATTGAAGGGACCGGAGCCGATGACCGACACCGACCGCGGCGGATCCATCGGTGAACGCGTAGCCGTCGCGCGCAAGCTCGCCGGGCTGAGCCAGCAAAAGCTGGCCCTGCGTACCAACTACAGCCTGAGCATGGTCAGGGCAGTCGAGCAGGGCCGCCAGCCCGCCTCGGCCGCTTTCGTCGCCGCCGTCGCCGAAGCACTGGGCATCCGCCCCCAGGAGGTGTACGGCCAACCCTTCCACGAGCTGTTGCACCAGGACGGCGGCGCTCCGGCGGGGCTGGCGGCCCTCCAAGCGCTGCTCGCCGAGGGCTCCTACGTGCGAGGCACCGAGCCCCCGCCTACTCAGGAGCTGGTGCGCACCCTGGACTCGATCCGCCAGGAGCGGCACAGCGACCGCTCCCACCGCGCGCTGGATCAGATCCCCGGCCTGGTGCGTCATCTGCACGGCGCACTGGAGGCCACTTCCTCCTTCACCGCGCGAGAGCACCTCTTCGCCTTGTTGGCGAGCACCTGGGGCAACGCCTCACAGCTCACGTACCGGCTCGGGGGTCTGACCATGGCCAGCGCTCTCCTGGACCGCATGGAACTGGCGGCCGCGCAGGCCGGCCAACCTCTGCTGGCCGCCCACGCTCTCCAGCACCGGGCCCTGCTGCTGGCATCCCACGCCGCTTACGACACCGGCCGCGGATGTGTGCAGCGCTCCTTGGACCTCATCGGCGAGCCCTCCGGCGAGAGCTCGATCGCACTGGCCGGTTCGGCGCACCTGCGCGGTGCGATCCTGGCCGCCCGTGGCCGGGACGCCGACCGAGCCTTGGACCATCTGGCCGAAGCCGAGCGTTTGGCGGCCCTGGTCGGGCACGAGTCCTCTGCGTTCGACACCAACTTCGGCCCGGGCAACGTCCTGATCCACCAGGTGTCGGTGGAACTGGAATGCGGGGACCCCGGGCGAGCGGCGCGCACCGGTTCCCAGCTGCGGCTACCCCAGGATGTGAAGGCGACCCGCGCCGGACGACACTGGCAGGACGTGGCACGCGCCTGGACCATGGACGGTGACCACCAGGCTGCCTTGCGCGCACTGGGCAAGGCCCGGGCCATCGCCCCCCGACAGACCCGCTACCACCCACAGGTCCACGAGACCATGCACGTCATCGTCTCCGCCCAACGCCGCTCCACCTCTAGCGCCGCGGGCTTCGCCCACTGGCTCGGACTGCACACCTGACCATGCCTTTCCTCGGACGGAAGGTCTCACAGCCCTTCGCTCACCAAGCCTGCAACCGCAGGACGGCCAGGTAGTTGCGTCCCTCCTCCCGGACGGAGACGACGTGCCACGGGGACCGGCGCACCAGTGCGCGCAGATCGTCCACGCCGGCCAGCAGGTAGTCGAACCAGTCCGTGGCCAGCACTCCCTGCCTGTTGCGCATGCGGATCTGCCCCGAGAGCCGTCCGGAGCGCCGGTTGCGCTCCTGGTAGGCGCGGTGGTCGGCGTCAGCGGTGCTCGGGTCCATGCCGGTGCCGATCAGGAGGGCTCCCGGCCCGGCCAGGGACGCCAGGTGTGCGAGGACCTCGGGGGCCCGCTCAGGTCCTTGGAGGAGTCCCAGGTTGTTTCCCAGGAGCAGGAGGGCGTCGAAGCGGCCGATGTCCGCGGGCGGGGCGGCAATGGAGCCCAGGCGGGCGTCCACACCACGTTGGCGGGCGACCTCGACCGCGCCGGGTGAGGGGTCGAGGCCGACCACGTCCTTGCCCGAGGCCTGGAGGGCCAGGGCGTGGCGTCCGGCGCCGACGCCCACGTCCAGGATCCTGCCCTCGGCCAGGTCCACGGCCTCGCGGTCGAGCGGGGCCAGTGCGTCGGCCGGGGTGAAGTAGCGGCTGGCGCAGGCCGCGTTGATGTGGCCGTCGTCGCGCTCGATGACCTCGCAGGCGGCTCCCGGTGCGGCGTCGGCAGCCCAGCAGCGTTGAAGGGTGAGCCCGAAGGCGTCTCCGAGGCGGGGTTCGTCGTGTGCCATACCGTGTGAGCCTGCCAGGTGGCGCCAGTCGGTGCACCGGCTTTCTTTCGGCCGGTGGTGTTCCGCATCCCAGGAACGGCTCACGCCCAGGGGCCGGGTCCTGGTCCATGCCCGGTCGGCAGTGTCAACACCGTGGGGACGCGAGGGCCGACCGACGTGGCGACCGTGACCCGGGTGGGGGCACTGCCGACCACGGCGGCCGATCCCCGCGTCCGGGAGGCTCACCCCTGTTCCTGAGCACCGGTGTCCTCTCCCCTCGTGGCGGCAGACGCAGCGGGATGGAAGGAGCCACCGGCAGCACGGACTCAGCCGGTCCGGAGCCGGGGCGTGCTCACTCGCCGACAGCCGGGTAGTAGATGTCGTCCTTGCTCTGGGCCTCCTGCGGGTCGGAGACGTCGACCTCCACCCCCGCCTCGGAGAAGGCCGCCCGCACCCGCTCGGCGGCCTCCTCACCGAGGTAGTGGTGGTGCAGGTCCAGGCGCTTCAGGTGGGAGAACGCCGGCACGGCGGCGAGCAGGTCCTCGACGTCGTCCTCGCGCAGGGCGCCCAGGGACAGGTCGAGCGAGGACAGGCGGGCCGTGATCGGGGCCTGGGCCAGGGCCCGCACCCACTCCCCGGTGTGGCGGGAGTTGCGCAGGCCCAGGTGCCCGAGTCCGGGCAGGGCCTCCCCGGACAGCAGGGGCGCCAGGTCGTCGGGGGTGGCGTCGCCGCCGTAGTGCTCCACGCCCAGCCACAGTTCCAGGCGCTGCAGTGCGGGCAGCCCCGAAGCCAGCACCTGGCGCACCACCTCGGCGGGCAGGCCGCCGCTCTGGAGGGTGAGAGAGCGCAGGGCGCCGTGTTCGGGTACGTGCAGGGAGAGCCTTTCGGCCCCCTCGTAGGTCTCCCCCACCCCGCGGACGGTGAACTCCTCCAGTCTCGGGTAGGCGGCCAGCAGCGGAGCCATGTCGCAGTGCTGGATCCAGGAGATCTCGTTCTCGTGGAACGTGATGTCGCCGAGGAAGAGCGAGCGCAGTGCGGGCAGGGCCGGGGCGTGGGCGATCAGGGCGTCGCGGAGCTCGCGGGAGGAGATGTCGCTGCCCTCCTCGAACCCCCAGTCGCCGATCACCAGCGCGACCACCTGGGAGGTGTCCACCTCCTCGACGAACCTGGCCAGGTAGGGGACGAACTCCTCGGTGTAGCTGGAGAGGCGGAGCCGCCACGCCACCGAGCCCGGGGCGAGCCTGGCCTTGTCCATCCTTTCCCGGTGTGGGGTCGAGGCCGGGGCCTCCGCCTGGTTCCTGCGCGCGCTGTAGGCGGCCTCCCGGAGGTAGTGCTCCTCCGCGTCCTGGTCGAGGAACTCGACCACGGGGAGGCCGGCGTACTCGGTGAGGTGTTCCTTGATCACGATGTCTCTTCCGTGCTGCTCGAGGGGTGTGCGACATGTCTAGCAGTGCGCACGGACAGGCAGGGGCAGCGGTGGCGGTCGAGGAGGCCGGTCGGTTCGATGTCTGCCATGAGTCCGGTCTCCGGCGAGCCGTGGCGGCACGTAGGAGCCGCCCCGCTCAGCCCCGAACCCGGGGACGCCGCACCGGTCCTCCCGGGCCGGGATCGCCGTACCGGTCTGACCAGGCTCTTCGTCCTGAAGAGCAGTCGTCTCGGCCCTGTGTCGAAAAAACTTCGCGATTCGGGAGAACTCCTCTGCTGTCTCTGCCATCAGAAGTCACAGAAAGCAACCACGGACACAAGAGGAGCGGCGCCGAGAGCGGCGCCGAGCACAGGAAAAAGAGCGATCCGCATTGCCGGGCGACCGAAATACACAAACTCGGACACGCGTCGATGACGGAATGAGCCCGACACATCTGCCCCCGACGTCGATGAGGCATAGTTAGAGGTCACAGCACCTCTCGACGAGACCGACCGGCGGGGAAGCGCCCGTCGGAGGGCATTTTTCCCGGAGTGCAGGAGACACCGCGCCTCCCCCACCGCGCGTGTTCTCCATTCCCGAAATCCCTGCCACAGCCATACCCGAAAACCCTCACCTTCAATAAGACATCTCCTTCCTCGGGGAGAAAGGAATCCCATGAACCGCAATTTCCGTACCACCGTCCTGGCCCTCGCGACCTCCGGCCTGGTGGTCCTCGGCTCCGCCGCGTGCTCCTCCGAGGAAGTGATCGAGGCGGTGGCAAGCGGTTCGGACGCGGGTGAGGGCAACGAGGCCACGGTGGTGACAGAACCCCGGAGCGGCCTGCTGGAGTACATCGCACCGGGCGAGTTCAGCATCGACAACCAGGCCTTCTTCGTCACCGAGGAGACGCAGATCCTGGGCGGACTCAACGCCTGCCCCGCCGAGGACGGCCTCGACGAGAACGGCTTCGGCGTCGTGGACTGCGATCTGGAGTCGCTCGAGGCCGCGGCCCAGGGCGACGCGCCGGTGTACGTCGAGGCCGAGGTGGAGGAGACCGGGAACGCCCTCTCGATCACCGAGTACGACGTCGACGGCCAGGTCGGGTCGGAGCCCGGAGCGGCCCCCGGCGACGGCGCCGCGGGGACCGACGAGGCAGCCGAGGGCTCCGCCCTCCTGCGGGGCGAGCTGGAGTACATCGCCCCGGGTGAGTACATGATCGACAGGACGGCGTTCTTCGTGGCCGAGGACACCGTGATCTACGCGGGCATCTACGCCTGCGCCGGGGGCGTCCAGGACCCCGACACCGGCGACGTCATCTGCGACTTCGACGAGTTCGACGCCACCCTGGCGAACGGGACCTCCATCACGGCCGAGGTCCAGGTCGTCGAGGGCATCGCCCAGACGATCACCGAGTACTAGGACCGGTCCTGCCGAGGGGGCGGCATACGCCCCCTCGGACATCCGGCGAAGGCCCTGCCCAGCAGGGCCTTTTTGCATGCCTCCACCAGGGGTGACGGATGGGTGCAGCCTCACAGAACCGGTCGGGGCCCCGGGCGCGGATCGGAACGTAGCCTTCTCATTGGATGAGAATTTGCCCTTTTCATACCTTTTGTCCGATCCATAGAGTGAGCCGGTCCCGAGCGCCGCTCGGAGCTGGCCAGGTCCGGGAGAGGGGGCGCCATGTCAGCCGACGCGACGTCCGGCAACGCGGGTCGGACCACCGACCGCCTGCTCGGCGTGCTGATGGTCTTCGCCGAAACGGAACGCGCCACCGCCTCGGAGGTCTCCGAGGCCACCGGCATCCCGGTCAGCACCGTCTACCGGATGCTGGACCGGCTGTCCGCGACCGGGTTCGTGCAGCGCGTCGGCACCGCCTACGGGGCCGGTCCCGTGGCGGTCCGGTTCGCGGAGAAGTACCGCAACGGCGCGCTGGAGCGCACCTCCATCGGCCCACGGCTGGAACGGCTCTCGCACGAGTCCGGCGAACTGGCGGCCTTCATGGTGCCGGTCGGCACCGAGGCCCTGTGCGTGGACGCCGTCGAGGGGGCCCGGGTGCTGCGCTGCTGCTACACCCGCGGAGCCGCGCAGCCGCTGCTGCGCGGGGCCACGGCCGAGGCGCTGCTGGCCCACCTCCCCGAGTCACGGCGCCGGCAGGTGTACGCCGCCTACCGGCTCCCCGCCGAACGGGTGCGGGCCCTGGAGGCCGCGCACCCCCTGGTGCGGGAGCAGGGCGTGGCGGTCAGCGAGAGCGCCCTCGACGAGGGTGTGTGGGGCGCGAGCGCCCCCGTGCTCGGCGGCTCGGGCTCCCTGAACGGGGTCGTCACCGTGATGGCCCCGGCGGCGCTGACCGAGCGCCGGCGCCCCTACTACATCCGCCTCGTCAAAGAGGCGGCGCGTGACCTGAGTGGAGGAACGATTTGAACAGGGTGGATCCCCCCGTCTGGACCGGGCGCGACGACGGCCCCGGCGCCGAACACCGGCGCTGGCACACCACCGTGCGCCCGCTCGACGACGCCGGCCGGGCCGGAACCGCGATCGTCGGCTTCGCCTCCGACGAGGGCGTGCGCAGGAACAGGGGCCGCACCGGCGCCGCCGAGGGCCCCGCCGCCCTGCGCCGCGCGCTCGCCCCGCTCGCCCTGCACCGGGACGAGGCGCTGTACGACGCCGGGGACGTCCGCGTGGACGACGGCGACCTGGAGACCGGCCAGCGCGCGCTGGGCTCGGTGGTGGCCGGGGCCATGCGGGCCGGGCACTTCCCCGTCGTGCTCGGTGGTGGCCACGAGGTCGCCTACGCCAGCTACCTGGGCCTGGACGAGGGCCTGGGCCGGGACCGGACCCGCACCCTGGGCGTGCTCAACATCGACGCCCACTTCGACCTGCGCGAGGAGCCGGAGCCCACCTCCGGAACGCCGTTCCTCCAGATCGCCGAGGCCGAGCGGGCCCGGGGACGCGACTTCCGGTACGCCGTCGTCGGGATCAACGAGGCCGGGAACACCCCCGTGCTGTTCGACCGCGCAGACCGGCTCGGCGTCGAGTACCTCACCGACGACCGGTGCACCGCCGCCCACATGGAGCGGGTGCTGGCCTTCGTCCGTTCCTTCCTGGACACGGTGGACGACGTCTACCTCACGCTCGACCTGGACGCCCTGCCCGTGTGGGTGGCGCCCGGGGTGAGCGCCCCCTCCCCGCTCGGCGTTCCGACCGAGGTGGTGCAGGCCGTGGTCGAGGAGGTCGCCGCCTCGGGACGGCTGGCCCTGTTCGACGTGGCCGAGCTCAACCCGTCCCTGGACGTGGACGGCCGGACCGCGCGCGTCGCCGCGCGCATGGTGGACCGCGTGCGCGCGGCCAGAGGACGGAACTCGTGAACATCTCCCTGGACCTGATCCAGACCACCACCCTGGCCGTCGTCCTGCTGCTCCTGGGCGAGTTCGCCCGGCGCCACATCGGCTTCCTCCAGCGGTTCAGCATCCCCGGCCCGGTGATCGGCGGTTTCGCGTTCGCGCTGGCCGTCCTGGCGCTGCGGGAGACCGGCGTGGCCCAGCTGGAGCTGGACACCACGCTGCAAGAGCCCGCGATGATCGCGTTCTTCACCACCATCGGTCTCGGCGCCAGCGTCAGTCTGCTCCGCAAGGGCGGCAAGCTGCTGATCGTCTACCTGCTGGCGTGCTGGACCCTGGCGATCCTCCAGAACGTGGTGGGCATCGGCATGGCCACGGCCCTGGGCATCGACCCGGTGCTGGGCGTGATGGCCGGCGCCGTCGCCCTGGAGGGCGGCCACGGCGCCGCGGCGGCGTTCGGTCCCACCGCCGAGGCCCTGGGAACCGACGGCGCCACCGCGATCGCGATCGCCGCGGCCACCTTCGGCCTGGTCGCGGGTGGTCTGCTGGGCGGTCCGATGGCCTCCTGGCTGATGCGGCGCCACAAGGTGGAGGTGCCCGCGGCCGCCGACACCGCCGCGTCCGCCGCCGTCGAGGCGCAGGAGAAGGAGGAGCCGGTGGGCTACGGCCCGCTGGTGAACACCGCCGTGCTGATCGGCGTGGTGATGGTGGCCGGGGTCGCGCTGGGCACGTGGTTCAGCGAGACGACCGGGTTCGTGCTGCCCGCGTACGTGGGCGCCATGGTGGTGGCGGCCGTCGCGCGCAACGTCGGTGACCGGTTCGGGCTGCGCACGCACCAGGGCGCCCTGTCGCTGGTGTCGTCGCTGTCGCTGGGCCTGTTCCTCACCATGGCCATGATGGGCCTGCGGATCTGGGACCTGTACGCGCTGGCCCTGCCGCTGTTGCTGCTCCTGGCGGTCCAGGTGATCGTCCTGCTGCTGTTCGTCGCGCTGGTCGTGTTCCGCCTGCTGGGGAAGGGCTACGACGCCGCGACGATGGCGGCCGGCATGGTCGGCCACGGCCTGGGCGGCACCCCCAACGCGATGGCGAACATGGACGCCTTCAACCGGCGTTTCGGGGTCCGTTCGGAGAAGGCCTTCCTGATCGTCCCGCTGGCCGGTGCGGTGCTGATCGACATCGTGGCGCTGCCGTGGATCGTGTGGTGCATCAACGCGGTGGCCTGACCCGAGCCGCCTCCTGAGGGATCCCCAGGTCACCGACCCGGGGATCCCTCGTCGTTTGGGCCCGGGGGGAAGGAGCCACAAAGAACACCCGAGCCGGAGGGGCGTCTTCGGTCAGGTCAGGCGGGGTTCAGGAGCGGCTGTGGAGCGGGCTCAACCGGGGAGTCGCGGGGGCCTTGGGTCACAACATGGCGTCGGCGTGCAACAAATCCGGCGTCTGAGCACTCCCTTTACATGAGCCTCCTGCGCCACGCGGGACTCCCATCCTCCGCCGAACCCCCGAGGTACACATGCTGAACCCTGCCCTCACGCGCCGCATCACCCTGGGCGTGGCCGCCGCCGGATCCGCCCTCGTCCTCGCCGCTTGCGGCGGGGCCGATCCCGAGCCGGAAGCGGCTCCTGAGCCCGCCGAGGTGATCGAGGAGGAGACCCCGGAGGTCGACACCGCCGACTTCAACCAGGGCCCGATCCCCGACGCCGCGCCGGAGGTGACCGCGGAGGACCTGCCCGCCGAGCCGGACAGCTCCGCGCCGCTGGGCGACCGCATCGCCTGGGAGGCCCTGGAGCAGGTCTCCGTCTTCGCGTCGGTCGTGGACCCGGACGCCACCTCCGAGTGCCCGGAGATCGCGGGCACCGAGGGGGAGACCGCCACGTGCACGGTGAACTTCCTCGGGGAGGAGTTCGAGTACGCGATCACGGTGGAGTCCTCCGGCATCCTCGTCTCCTACCAGCCGCAGCTCGTGAACGGGCCGCTGATCCGCGAGGCGGTCGAGGACACCCTGCGCGTGCAGGCGGACACCGAGTACGTGCTCTGCGACATGGAGGCCGACCTCGTGCGCGGCGAGCCCGACACGGACGCGCCGTTCACGTGCCAGGCGCTGGACGAGGAGACCGGGGAGGTCGACGAGTACACCCTGAGCATCTCGATGTACGGGGCGTTCACCTTCTTCGTGGTCTGACCGGTGACCGTGCCGCCGTCCGTCGCCCCGGGTCCGGTCGGGGCGACGGACGGCGGCGGGACGGGGCGGGAGCGGGCGCCAGCCCGGGAGCCGTCGCCGAGGGTGTCGTTCCCGTGGGCGAGGGGGTCCTCGACGGTCACGGCGCCGATGGGGCCGGTGTCGGACTCGGTGCAGAGGTCCGAGCCGTCGTCGGTGTTGTTGTGGGCCACGGTGTCCCGGAAGACGTTCCCGGGAGCCAGACCCGGTACATGCCAGTACCGACCCGCACCGCGGTGGGGGCGGCCCTACGGTGAGCGGTCCCGGCCGAGACCGGGCGCGGCCGCTACGCCGGTTCAGTCCCCATCGCCACCGTCCATGTCCGGCGGCTGCCAGATGAGGTTCAGTCCACCGGGATTGTCCGGCTCGGACGCCGCAACCCGCCTCCGTACCTCCCGGGCACGGACCCTGAACCCGCCCTCCAGGACTCCGAGGTCGACCTCCAGGGGCATCCACCTCTTCCTGGCCCCGAACCGGAGGGACCGCTCGTGGAGCTCCCCCAGGTCGGGACGCACGTCTTCCCCCGTGTATCCGAGCAGGACCGCCAGCACCCGGTACGCGCCGGGCCGACGCGCGGGGTCGCGGACCAGGCAGCTTTCCAGCACCGACGACAGCGGTCGAGGCACACCCTCCAGGTCCGGTCGCCCCGTCACCGCGCGGGCGGCCGTCCCTGGGGGCGTCGGCCCGGGGAACGCCGACCTCCCCGTGGCCGCCCGGACCACGGTCGCCGCCCACCCGAAGACGTCGTCGGCGCCGGTGCCCCGGTCACCGCCCCGCCGCTCCGGCTCCGGCTGCTGCGGTGTCAGGAGAGACCGGCGGCCGTCGGCGGTGCTCTCCACCGCTCGGGCGACGACACGGTCGACGAGGACCGCGCCGTCCGCGCCCACCAGGATGTTCTCGCCGGTGACCCCGTGGTGGACAATGCCCTCGTCGTGCAGGACCGCCAGCGCGGTGACGGTGTGCACGGCGAACCGGTACAGCTCCCGGTCCGCGAGCAGGTCTCCGTCGGCGATCCGCTCGCTCAGGGATTCGGCGTGCCCGGCGTCCCTGAAGGCGACCCACGGCGTATCGGCCCACGGGTCGGCGTCCACCGCCGTCAGCAGGGAGAAGGAGGACACCCGCAGCGACCGCGCCACCGACCGTTCCAGTCGTTCGCGGAACCCGGGTGTGCGCGCCGTTTCTCCCGACACGAGCGTGAGCACATGCGGGGCGCCCCCGGCGTCCACCGCCCGGAAGTGCGCGCCTCGGGGGTCCGTGCCGAGGTCGCCCACGAGCCGGTAGCCGTCCACGCTTTCCCCGACGCCCGCCATGTCCCTCCCCTTCACGGATACCGGTGAGAGTCCCGCGCGGGCCGGGAGGTTCGCACAGGCCTTCCGCCGGGGCGAGCCACCCCCGCAGCCGTCCTCGCACGCAGGTGCGTGGCCGGACGGTGCGCCACCTGACCGTGTCCGATCCGCATCCCTGCGGCGCCGGCCGACTCCTCGCGGGACCCGGGTCGCGGCCAGGTGCTCGACATCGGGGGCGGACGCGGCGGCGGTGGTTCCGGTCCCGTCGGTCATGGCACCGGGATCGCGCAGTCCACCGACAACACCGGTCGGGCCTCGGGGCTCATAGGCGGGCGCACAGGCCCCATTCCGCGACCGTCTCCCATCAGGGGGCCGGGCCGGGAACCCCGGCGTCCCCACTGGTACTCATGGACTGGGAGGAGTGGGCTGCGGCACCGCTGGGGTATGACGCCGCGGTCCTGCACGCCTACGCCCTGGCCGAACCCGGTGCAGCTGCCATGGTCCGCGAGGTCTTCTCCGACGTGCTGGACACCGGGGAGGGGCGGCTGGCGCACCTGATCTTCTGCGCCGAGATCGTCCAAGCCGCTCAACGGGACCCGCTCCATCGGAGACTGGCCCCGTACGCGCGCGCATTCGCACACGACCTGCTCGCCGTGTGATCCGGCCTCTCGGGGAACGGCCTTGACCGACTGCATGCCCAAAGGTTCCAGGAACGCGGCGACTGGGTCTGGCCGCGCCCATACGGGTCGGGACCTGAAGGACGTGTCCCCCTGTTCCTCACCCGACGCAGCGGGTCCCGCACCGGCCTGATCGGTTGATGTAGTGCAGGTCATTCCGCCAGAGGCCGCGATCGGAGTCGAGCCGCACAGGACCCCTTTCGACACTTGACGCGTGGTCCGCCATGGCCGAAGAAAGTGCATGATCAGTCCTTCTCTAGTCAACAGTGGGTATGGAAATTATTTTCCCGCCCAGGCATGTCCGCCTTCTAGTTCTGGCCAACAGAACACAGGTCAAGTGTCAGCAAGAGGCCGTCGGGTAGTCATGTCGACGCCACAGAACAGCACTACGGCATTTCTGTGGAATCCACAAATCGATTCTTCCTGTTTAATGCCAGATGGAGGCCTGTGATGAATCGTCCGGAGGACACCCGCACAGAAGCCACTCTCGAAGAGGAGAGAGCAGCATTTATCCCACGTCAAGCCCAAGAAGCCTTCGGGCTTTCAGCTCCTGCCCAGCCACAGGGCAAGAAGGACATGGATACCGCCCTGGCCGCAATGAAGCAACTCATCATGGGCATATGCAGTGTCGTTCCGGGGTGGGGGACCCTGATCGGCGTCGGGTTGGGAATTGGGCTTTCCTACCTGTGGCCGTCCGGAAAAGACGACGTATGGCTTGAGATCGAGGAACGCGTCAAAAAACTAGTGAAGCAGGAGATCAAGGATCTCTATCGGAAATTGATGGAGAACCAGCTCAAGGGCCTCTACGGCCTCTGCACACGTTACAAGAAGTCAGCCGAGGTCGCATACAAGAGCGGCGCGAGCAACAAGGACAAGGAAGACGCCAGAACAGACTGGAAAGCCATCGAGACGGCAATCATCAAAGACCTTCCCTCTTTCCAGGACAAAGATTACAAGGTCGCCACCCTTCCGCTGTTTGTCCAGGTCGCCAACATTCACCTGTTCATCTTGCGCGACATGTGCATCAACGGGCAGAAGCTCGGCTTCGGTGATCAAAAAATTAATGACTGCAAAACGACCCTCAGTAATCTCACACAGGGGAGTTCTCCCACTTACATTGACTACGTAATGGATACCTACAAGGCCGGATGGGACGAGATCGACACTCTCGCCAAGAAGGTGGAATTCCATAGGGAGATGTGGTTCGCCGCAGTCGAGTACGCCCAGGTCTATTGGCGCCCCTTCGGGGACTGGCAGAAGAAGTACGATACGGTGGACCGGGACGTCGAAATTTTCTGGGGTCCTTTCGGAAAGCAATGGGCTGGCAGTCTCGACAGCTTCTTCACCAAGGATGATTTTATTCACCGCCCGGCCAAAAATAGCCGCCTCACGGGCGTGAAGGCGTGGTGCAAGGAGTACGAAAACGAGAAAACCGGGCACAAGTACCGCCTCTTGCACGGTATGCAGATGCGCCAGGGCAGCAGTTGGCAGACCATCGACGGAAGTCAGACTGGCGATTGCTACGGTTGCGACGAGAAGCCTCCCTACTGCCCGGGAGAGGGTAAATACTTCCAGGGCTTCCACGTCTACCACGACCCTAAGAACGGGATTTTCAACTACGTCACGTTCCAGGACAGCACTGGGACAGATACCGAATACCTGGGAAGCTTGGGATATCCGAATGATGAGCACGTTGACTGCGGAATCCAGGACTTCGAGGTGTCCCAGGCCAGAATCATCGAATTCGACCATCGGAAACACCCCAGCGCGATGATTTTCTCCTTCCGACCGGTGAGCACCAAAGTCAAGTACAAGGAGATCAAAGCTCCTTTGCAGAATATGGTGCTGTGCCAACCCGAAGACATGGACCATGTACTCGCGCCGCAGACGTACAGTGTCTCCGGAGAAACAGAACTCAGTATGAGTCAAGCGGATGGGAGCCTGGCTCAGCAGTGGCTATTCCAGGATGCAGGAAAGGGGTTGGTCCACCTCGTCAACCGGTACAGCCGCCAATACCTGATCCGCACCCCCCAGGGGATCCGTCAAGGCGATGCCGACCATCATGCCGCTGAGGCCCTGTGGCGCCAGGTGCACGGTGATGGGGGCCTGTTGTCCCTGGCAGACCCCGGTGACGACAGTGCGAGGTTGAGCGTCGACCGTGACATGGTCGTCCTTGGCGGCGCGGAGGGCACCCGGTGGGTCGCTGTCCCTGCGGTCGCCGCCGGCTCCCTGCGCCTTCCCGCCGCACCTGCGCTCGACACCGAGTCAAGCCCCGGCCGCAGCCGGGTGCGGGTGACGGTGCCCCGGGACGGCGAAGAAGTACCGGATTGGAACGTCTCGTTCTACCTGCCCAGCGAGGCCGAGGACCAGATTGACGTGCAAGGCGCAGCCGTGGTCGCCACAGACCGTGACGAGCGTGGCCTGCGCGTCACGGTGGCCGCACAGGAACCCCGGCGCCGGTCTTTGGCCGCAGGGACGACTGTGGAGTTCACCGTGACAGCGCCGATGTCCGGGCGTGCCCGCGACCGCGCTCTGGCGCTGGCCGATGTCCGCCTCAACGGAACACATGTCAGCGGCTGAGCTCCAGCCCGCCGTCCTGCGGCGCACTGGCCCATAGCCGACTCCACGCGCTGCCGAAGTTCTCATGAGTCGGCCCTGCCGTCAGAACGTTCGTGCATGCAAGTGGTGCAGACCCGGGCGCTGCATGCCTATCTGCGGTGGCGCAACGCCAACACCCTCGCCCCGGCCGTGCTCGTGGTCCAGCGTCGCGAGAGGGCGCAGGTGCATAGAGAGAAAGGCGTTCGTTGTTCGCCCCGCCTGTCGCGACCCTGTCGAACAGGCCGGGGGACCGTCTGGTGGCGCAGCTCGGCCGTGACCCCGCCGGGTTCTCCATGAGCCGGGGATGAGAGGACTGTTCCGGTCCGGCACCGCCCTGCCGGACCGGAACCGGTGGTCCGGCTCGGGTGACCGAGGTGCCTCGAAGCTTCCGGGCAGGACGTCGACCGCGACGCGATCCGCACCGCCCTGGACCGACCCCTGACCGAGTTCCACACCGGGGTGCAGTTCCGCCGGGGCTCCCCGTGGGAGCGGCCGCACCTGGCCGCGGTGCTACCCGACGGGGTGGCGCGCGTGCCCGGCTTCACCCCGCACATCGGCCGGGGCTCCATGGTCGCACCGGAGCCGAGCCGGTCAGGATGTGGCGCGCGGTAGGCGGAATCTTCAGCTCCTCAGCCGCGTGCGTCGGTGTTCCCGACGCCGGACCGGATGGAGTCGATCATCATGCGTACGAGCTGGTCCCCGTCGGTCTTCCACTTCTCCTTCGCCAGGTGGCCGCTGAGCTCCAGTCCGGCGATGCCGTGCGCGCTCGACATCAGCAGGGCGCCGTAGCGGAGGGCGTCCGCCTCGCCGACCACGTCGGCGACGATGGCGAGGAACGCGTTCTCCAGGCGGCTCGCGGCCTCGGCGGCCTCCGGGTCGTCCACCGGGGCGCTGAACATCAGCGCGTACAGGTGCGGTTGTCGGCGACCGACCCCGATGAGCTCCAGCACGGCGCGCTCGAGCCGTTCAGCGGGAGGCGCGTCCGGGGCGGCCCGCAGCTGTTCGACCTTGTCCGCCAGGGAGTTCCAGGCGTCGATGGCGAGCCGGGTCAGCAGGTGCTCCTTGTTCTCGAAGTGCCCGTAGGGGGCGCCGCGGGAGACCCCGGCTCGGGCCCCTACCCCCCGGAGCGTCACCGCGTCGGGTCCCCCCTCGTCGAGCAGTTCGGAGGCGGCGCGCACGAGGGCGCTCCGGGTCGCAGCGGCTGCTTCGGTTCGCGTCACCATGGCGCACAGTCTACTTGACAGTGTCACATCAGTACTCCACAGTGTTCGCATGACACAGTCACACGAATTGCCCGTCGACGAGAACCGCCTGCGCCGCCTGATGGACCGCGCCGAGATCAGCGACGTCCAGCTCCGCTACGCCACGGGAACCGACTCCCGCGACTGGGAGCTGTTCCGGAGCTGCTTCACCGACGAGGTCGAGGTCGACTTCAGTGACGGCTTCGGCCAGCCCGCCGTGCGCCTCGCGGCCGACGACTGGGTCAGGGGGACCGCACCGAGAATGGAGTCGTTCAAGGCGACGCAGCACATGATCACGAACCACGTGGTCACCTTCGACGACGACGATCACGCCACGTGCGTCGCCTACGTCCGAGCCGGCCACCACCTGCCGAACAGCACCGGCGACAGCGAGCAGACCGTCTACGGGTACTACACGAACCGGTTCGAGCGGACCCCGGCCGGCTGGCGGATCTGCGGGGTCAAGCTGACGGCCCTGTGGATGACCGGGAACTTCGGCGTCTTCCAGACGGCCCTCACCCCGGAGGCCGAGCCCGCGCCAGCCCACTCGGGCAGCTGACGGGCGGCACAGCACCGCGCCGCCCCGCAGCCATCCGGGACGCGTGACGGCCACGGTGCGACCACGAAGACGGCCTCCGGCGCAGTGTCCGCCGGTCCCGCCGGGGCCAGGACCGCGAGAGCCTCCGGCCCCGGCAGGACCGCGGCCGTCGGCACGCACGGGAGCCCCGACCGACGGCCCTCCGGAAAGTCGGTCAGGCCTCGACGCCGTCCACGGCCTCGCCGGCGGGCCCGCTCTGCGCTCCGGGAACACTGCTGTCGGGACCGACGGTCTTGCCCATCCACGTCTCCGCTCGCCACCCTTCGGCGGGGGTGCCGGAGAGGACGACGACGCCGGTGTTCTCCAGTACGTGGGCCGACGCGAACGCGACGTCGACGTTCTCGGCGCGGGCCGCCGTCCACATGCGGATGACGGCGCCGTGGCTGACCATGGCCACCGTCCGCGCCCCGGTGGCCGCGGCCTCCTCGACCACGGCGTCGAAGCGCCGGAGGGCCTCGACCCCGTTCTCCCCGCCAGGCATACGGAGCCCGGTCTCCCCCGCGGACCAGGCGAAGGCGGTGCTCAGGTACGTCTCGGCGGCGAGCTCGTCACCCCGCATCTCCAGGTCGCCGGCGGCCAACTCCCGGATGCCGTCCCGCACCCGGACCTCGAGCCCCGTACTGGCCGCCAGCGGTGCGGCGGTGAGCTGGGTGCGGATCAGCGTGGAGGCGTAGAGGGCGTCGATCTCCTCGCCCTCCAGCACTTCGGGGAGGGCCGCCGCCTGCTGCTGGCCCAACGGGGTCAGCCCCGGACCCGGTTCTGCCGTGTCCAGGAGGTGCTTGAGGTTGGACGGGGTCTGGCCGTGGCGGACGAGCAGCAAGCGCATGTGAACGGATCGGTCTCCAGAGAGGGCGGTCGTGGTGGTCCCACTCTGGCATCCGTGCGACAGGCCCGTGTCGGCGGGTTCCGGCAACCCGGCCGGGGCGCAGGGGGGCGGGGTCGGCGCGGCCGTGCTCTGCCGCTCGCCCGCCCCGGCCCCGGGTCCGTACTGCGCGGTCCCGGGGCCGGGCGCGGACCCCCTGCGGCATCAGCCGAGGGGGGCGTCCTTGTCCCGCAGTACGTCCAGGACGGGGGCGTACATGCGGGACTTGATGGTGCCCATGGTGGCGGCGTCCTTGGCGGCCAGGGAGCGGGCCAGTTCGACGGCGGTGGGACGCACGTCCTGCTCGGACACGGCCCGGTCCACAATGCCTGCCGCCTCGGCGTCGTGGCCGCCGTAGCGGCGGGCGGTCAGCATGGCCTCGTGCGCGGTCTGCGGCGCCAGACGCGCCTGGATGAGCGCCGACATGCCCGGGGTGAAGGGGATGTTGATGTCGGCCTCGGGCAGACACCAGAAGCCGCGGTCGGCGCGCATCACGCGCAGGTCGTGGGCGAGGGAGAACATGGCGCCGGCGGCGAAGGTGTGGCCCTGCAGGGCCGCCACCGTGGGCATCGGCAGGGCCAGCATGCGCGCGAACAGGTGGTGGACGTCGGCGACGTAGCCCTCGTAGTGGTCGGCGTTGGCCATGAGCCAGTCCAGGTCCAGGCCGTTGGAGTAGAACTTCCCGGTGGCAGCGGTGACCAGGGCGCGGGGGCCCTGGACCTGCTCGGCCTCGTCCAGGGCGGCGTTGACCGAGGCGATCCAGTCCGGGTGGAAGCGGTTCTCGCCGTCGCCCAGGTCGAGAACGAGGACCTCGTCGTGGCGTTCGAGTGTGGGCATGGTGCTCCTTGTCGTGGTGGCGGACGGTGTCAGGGGCGGGACTGCCCCTCGCCGGTGGTCCGGTACGGGTGCGGAACGCGGGTCGGCAGGCCGTGGACCTCCGCGCCGGAGGCTCGGAGCGGCGCGGTGCCGTGCCCGGCGCGGCGCATGACCGTTGCGCCCTCGACGGCGGCGGCCGGGCGTTCGCTGCGCGGCGCGGGCAGCCCGCGGCTCCGGGACGGTGCGGCGCTGCGCACCGCCGCCTCGCGACCGCGGCTCTCTCCCGGCCCCATGTGCCATCTTTCCGGGCGTAGGACTCCCCGCTGGTGGGTATGCGCCGCACCCGGGATGCTACCGGCAAGTAACTTATGACGGACAGCATAGAGCAGAGAAGTTCATCCCGAGGCCGCGGAACCCGCGGACGCGGCCCCGCCAGCACCACCGCCGAAGGTTTGGGCACCAGCTCGGCGCTCACCGCCGGGGGCGGTGTGAGGGCACGGAGGGAGCCGGGTCCGCCCCCGCTACGGCCGTGGGCGGACCCGGTGATCTGTGCGTCAGGGCCTGATGAGGACCTTCAGGCTCGTGCGGTCGTCCATGTCCTTGTAGCCGGCGGGCACGCCGTCCAGGTCGGTGGCGGCGTCGAAGACCCTGCCCGGCTCGATGGTCCCGTCCAGGATGTCGGGCAGCAGCTCCTCGATGTAGGCGCGTACCGGCGCGGGCCCGCCGGCCAGGCGGATGTTGTGCCGGAACAGGCTCGCGAAGCCGATCGGCGCCTGCTCGTACTGCGGGACGCCCACCCGGCTGATCACGCCGCCGGGGCGCACCACACCGAGCGCCTGCTCGTAGGCGGGCATGTGTCCGACCGCTTCGAGGACGGCGTGCGAACCGTGGCCGCCGGTGAGCTCGCGGACCCTGGCGATGCCCTCCTCGCCGCGCTCGGCGACGACGTCGGTCGCGCCGAACTCCCGGCCCAGGTCGGTGCGGTCGGTGTGGCGGCCCATGAGGACGATCTGCTCGGCCCCCAGGCGCTTGGCCGAGAGCACCGCCATCAGGCCCACCGCGCCGTCACCGATCACGGTGACGCTCTGGCCGGGGGCCACGCCTGCGGCCCTGGCGGCGTGGTAGCCGGTGCCCAGCACGTCGGCCAGGGTGAGCAGCGAAGGGATCAGGGCCGAGTCGGGCGCGACCGGCAGCTTCACCAGGGTGCCGTCGGCCAGCGGCACACGGACCGCCTCGGCCTGGCCGCCCTCGTCGTCGATGCCGTCCCAGAAGCCGGCCTCGTGGTGGGAGCAGGAGGTCTGCATGTTCTCCCGGCAGAACTCGCACACGTTGTCGGAGACGGCGAAGGGCGAGACGACCAGGTCGCCCCTGGTGAGCGTGGCCACGTCCGGGCCGACCTCCTCGACGACGCCGATGAGTTCGTGCCCCATCCGGGCGGGGCCCTGGTCGGCGGTCATGGAGCGGTAGGGGTGCAGGTCGCTGCCGCAGACACAGGACGCGGTGATGCGGACCAGGGCGTCGGTGGAGTGCTTGATCCGGGAGTCGGGCACGTTCTCGACGCGGACGTCTCCGGCTCGGTACATGAGTGTGGCGCGCATGGTGGCTCTCTCTTTCGGTGGTGTTCTTCGTCGGGAACCGCCGGGTGCGGCGGAGGTGTGCGGGTCAGGACAGGGCGTTCGCGGCCTCGGGGCGCGCCGCCGTGTCACGGCGGCGCCGGATCACGGCCAGTGCGGTCGCGGGGATGAGCGTCAGGGCGGCGATGGCCGTTCCGACGACGAGGGGGCCCGTGGCGCCCAGGCCGGTGCCGAGGGCGATGCCGCCGATCCAGGAGGCGGCCGCGGTGCCGAAGTTGAAGGCCGCGACGCTGAGGGAGGACCCCAGGGTGGGCGCGTGGGCGGCGTAGCGGACCGCCAGCGAGATCAGCACCGGGTTCGCGCCGAGGCCGAACAGCCCGAGCAGGACGAGGAGGATCGTGGTCGGGATCGGCGCACTGGAGACGAGGCAGAGCGCCACCAGGATCAGGGCGGTCGCCGACGGCGCGACGATCGTCACCGTGTGCGGGCGGGTGTCGCCGAGTCGGCCGCCCAGGACGGACCCGAGGAGCGAGCCGAGGCCGAAACCGGCGAGCACCAGTGGAACGAGGTCGGCGGGGATGCCCGTCTGCTCGGTGAGCAGCGGGGCGACGTAGGAGTACGCGGCCAGGACACCGCCGGTCGTGGCAGCGCAGGCCGCCAACACCAGCCACAGCCGTCCGGAGCGCAGGGCGGTCAGCTCCGAGCGGATCGACACCGACCGGCTCCCGGCGCCGCCGCGGGGGACATGGCGGGCGATCACGGGCATCGCGACGACCGCGAGCACCGCCAGCGCCCAGAACGTGCCGCGCCAGCCGACGAGCTGTCCGGCGAACGCGCCGAGCGGAACGCCCAGGACGGTCGCGAGCATCCCTCCGGCGTTGACGACGCCCACGGCGCGCGAGCCCGCGCCCGGGCCGGCGACGCGGGTGGCGACCACCGCGGCCACGGCCCAGAACGCACCGGTCGCCAGCGCTGTGAGGAAGCGTGCGGCGAGCAGCACCCCGAAGTCGGAGCCGACGGCGACGATCACGTGCCCGAGGGCGAACACGCCCAGGGCGAGCACGAGCGTCACCCGCTGCGGCATCCGCAGGGTCAGCATCGCCATGAGCGGCGCGCCCACGATCATGCCGACCGCGAAAACCGTGATGAGCATGCCCGCCCGGGCGACGCTCACCTGCACGTCGGCGGCGATGTCGGGCAGGATCCCGGCCACGACGAACTCCGTCGTGAGCATCAGGAACGTTCCCAGCGCCAGGGCGTAGACGACGAAGGGGAGACGGGACGAACGGCCCCGGTGGGAAACCCGTGTGGCTTCGTCGTGCATGGTGAACCTCGTGTCGTGGTGGAGCCTTCGCTGTCACCACCCACTTCACCGGCCGCCGCCGACGCGGAGAAGGTTGCGTTTGTGGGGGTACAACCTCAACCCCCCTGAGGCGCTCACCTGCGCCTATCGTGGGCGGCATGGACAATCGCGCGGACATCAGGGGCTTCCTCGCCAGTCGACGGGCCAAGTTGTCCCCGGAACAGGTCGGACTTCCCCCCGGTACCCGCCGCCGTGTTCCCGGGCTGCGTCGCGAGGAGGTCGCCGTCCTGGCCGGTGTGAGTATCGAGTGGTACACCCGTCTGGAGAAAGGGCACATCGCGGGCGTGTCCGAAGAGGTGCTCGACGCGGTCGCCCACGCGCTGCGCCTCGACGACGAGGAGCGCACCCACCTGTTCGACCTGGCCCGCGCCGCACGTCCGGCCCACCGCAAGGCGACCCGCCGCCGCGAGGTCGCCCTCGCGCCGCCCGTGCAGTGGATGCTGGACTCCATCACGATGTCGGCGGCGTTCGTGCGCAACGGCCGACTCGACGTGGTCGCGACGAACGCCCTCGCCAGGGCCCTGCACGCGCCGATGTTCGCCAGCCCGACGACGGCCGCCCACGGACGGGCCAACTTCGCCCGCTACCACTTCCTCGACCCGGCCTCCCGTGACTTCTTCGCGGACTGGCAGGCGGGGGCCGCGATGACCGTGGCGCTGCTGCGCGCCGAGGCCGGACGCGAACCCCACGACCGGGCGCTGCGTGAACTCATCGGTGAGCTGTCGACCCTCAGCGACGACTTCCGTACCTTGTGGGCCTCGCACGACGTGCGCATCCGTCACGACGGCGTCAAACGCCTCCACCACCCGCAGGCGGGCGATCTGGAGCTGACCTTCCGGTCCCTGGACCTGCCGACCTCCCCGCGGGCCGTGCACGACCTCTCGCTCTACACCGCCGAACCGGGAACTTCGCACGAGGAACGGCTCAAGCTCCTCGCGAGCTGGTCCGCGCCCCGCAGGCGGGAGAGCCTGGATCCGCTGACCGCTCCCGAGGCCGGGCCGGGCCGGAACTGACGCCCGGGAAGTCCTCGGGGGGCGACCTTCCGAAGTCCTTCGTTCGCGGAAGCGGACCGCCGGCGGGCTTCCGGAAACACACGGACCGCGCGGCCGCACCACACCACTGCCCTGTCCAGCGGCCGGGCCCGCCGCCGACCGGGGGCGGCGAGGCACCACCGCCACGTCCTGCGGTGGTCCCCTCGCCACCTTTTGGCACACAGGGATCCCCGCACACCCGAGAAAGTCAACTGGGATTGACCACTGGCGTGAGTCAACATAGGTTGACTCCATGGCGGACGACGAGGGTTTCGAAAGCAACGGCGCACCGACGCCGATCACCGTCGACGTGGGCGGGCACGCGCTGTGCGTACGCATCGTCGGCGAGGGCCCCACGGTGGTCCTGGAGAGCGGGGGCTCCGGCCAGGGCGTGGGCGCCTGGGGCCGGGACCTGGAACGGATGCTGGCCGAGCGCGCCACCGTGGTGACCTACGACCGCGCCGGCGTCGGCCGGTCCGGCGGAACACAGGCCGCCACCGTCACCGAGGCAGCCGACCGCCTGCACCGGCTCGTGCACGCCCTGGGCCTGGAACTGCCCGCGGTGTTCCTCGGCTGGTCCTACGGCGGGCTCGTCACCCAGGTCCACACGGCCCGCCACCCCGAGGACGTGTCAGGGCTGGTGTTCGTGGACCCGACCGCCGCCGGAACCCCTCCGGGCTCGGACCCGGTACGCCGCCTGTCGTTCGGTGCGGTGTCGCGGCTGCTGCGCCTGCGTGCCGCGTTCGGCGGCCGGAACGCACAGGGGCTGCGCGAACTGGCGACCACCCTGGCCGGGATGCCGCAGGCCATGGAGGAGGCCGCCCGGGTACGGCGGGAGATCGGGCTGCCGCCGGTACCCGTCCACGTCGTGACGGCGGGCAGACGGCCGCGTATGCCCCGGGCACACCTGGAGCACCTGAACGCCGACCACCGCGCCCTGGCCGAGCAGTCCCCGCAGGGCCGGGTGACCGTCGCCGAGCGGGCCGACCACCAGATCCCCTACGAGCAGCCCGAGGCGATCCGCCAGGCGCTCGACGAGGTGCTGGAGGCGACGCGGGCCTGACAGGCCGTCCGGCGAGAGGGCGGTGCCCTGCCGGGGAGCCGGAAACGGACCGCGGTGCAACGTTCTCGCTGCTCGGAGGGCAGGCCGGTCCGGCCGTGCGGAGCGGACCGGCGGTCCGGCGCCGCCTGCCCTGGTGGAGCACGGCTCCGGGGGACGAGAGGTCCCCCGGCAGGCCGCACGTGATACGGCGCCGGGCGGCAGCTCGCGCCACCTTCGGTCCCAGTCCTCCCCGCGAAGACCGCAGAGGGCGCGGCAGACCCCACCCGGAACCTCCGGCCGAGGCGCGACACAGGCGGGCCCTACCGCTGAATCCCGTGGCGATTCTCCAAGGAACCGCTATTTCGTCGGGTGAAGCCACAAGGCACCTGTCCGGTCTCCATGAACCCGCCACCTTCGCAGGTCACATGTCCAGATGGCGTGAGAGCGGGACAGGTTCGTCCCCGACACCGACCCGCAGCCGACACACGCAGGGGAAGCGTTCACGCCTCCGCGTCCCTCTCCGCCTCGGCTGCCCGACGCTGCCACGCCTCGGCCTCGACGGTTTCGCCCCGCTGCTCCAGCAGGATCGCGAGGTCGAACATGGCGTAGGGCTCGCCGTTCTCGGCGCCGCGCCGCGTCCACCACTCGGCCTCGGCCGTCTCACCCCGCTCCCGAAGCAGGAAGCCGAGGAACGTCATGGCAAGGGGGTTGCCACCCTCGGCTCCGCGCCGTGCCCACCGCTCGGCCTCGACCATCCCGCCCCGCTCCCGAAGCAGGAAGCCGAAGACCCCCGTGGCGAGGGTGCTGTCGCTCTCCGAGGCTCTGCGGTACCACGACGCGGCCTCGACGGCCTCGCCCCGCTGCTCCAGCAGAAGGCCGAGGTTGACCATGGCTCCGATGTCGCCGTTCTCGGCGACGCGCCGGTACCAGGTCTGGGCCTCGGCCGTCTCATCCCGTTCCCAGAGCAGGAGGCCGAGGAGCGCCATGGCTTGGGGCTCGCCGTCCTCGGCTCCGCGCCGTGCCCACCGCTCGGCCTCGACCGCCTCACCCCGCTCCCGAAGCAGGAAGCCGAGCAACGTCATGGCAAGGGGGTTGCCACCCTCGGCTCCGCGCCGCGTCCACCGCTCGGCCTCGACCGCCTCACCCCGCTCCCGAAGTCGGTAGCCGAGGAAGGTCATGGCGTGGATGTGACCGTGTTCGGCAGCTTCGCGCCATGCGGTTTCGGCGGTGGTGAAAAAGCCGCGCTGGTGGGCGGCGACACCGATCGCGTTGAGGGAGTTGGGGTCAGTGGTGCGGGCCAGGGCCGCGCCCCACAGACTCTCGGGAATGGGGGTCGTGGTGGTGTCGACGAGGTAGTCGAAGGGCCGCCAGCAACCGTCGGCATCGGCGGGCAACAGCAGCCCGCAGGTGCCCTCGCCTTCGCGGGTGGCCCATTCCAGGGCCAGTTCGAAGGGCTCGGGGCGCAGCAGCGCCGACAGTGGGTAGACGCGGTGCGTGTGCTCCAACAACTCCGGTGGGGCGTGCTCGACGCCGATGCGGGCCAGGTCCACCGCGGCGGCGACCAGGCGGTGCCCGCGCGGAAACCCGCCCTCGCCTCGTGTCAGGGTGGCGTTGGCCGCCCACATGTCGGCCAGTCGGGGCGCCGAGGCCAGGTACTCGCCCACCCCGTGACCGCCCTTGGCGCGCTGGCGTGCGGTGGCGTCGGCCAGTTCCCGGCGTCCGGTGCGCGTCGCGACCTGGGTGGCGCGTTCCAGCTCCTCTGCGCTCCACAGGCGCTCGATCGGAATCGGGGTGGTGCCGCGCAGCAGCAGCCGCCCCGTCTCCATACCGAACTCCCGTCCTTCACCAGTGAAGGACGAGGGGGTGTTGATCCGGTCGTAGGCGCCGCGGCGCATGGTCGCCACCACCACCGCCTCGGCCTCGCCGAGCCGCTGGACGAGGGCTGGGTCCAGGCCGCTGCTGGCGTTGAGGTGCTTGTCCAGGTCGTCCAGCCACACCACTGCCCGCCCCGCGTCGCGGGCGTGTTCGGCGACCGCGACGGCCAGGTAGCGCAGGTCTGCACCCAGGGTGGGGACGAACACGCGCCGCTGGGGCAGGTGGGTGGCGACCGCGTGCCACGCCGCGCGGGTCTTGCCTGCGGTGGAGCCGCCCACCGCCAGCACCAGACCGCCCCGTTCTGCGGCCTCGGCGATCCGCTCGGCCAGGACGGTGTCGCGGTCGCGCGGCACATACGGGGCCAGGCCGCCCTCCGAGCGATGCACCCCCACCCATGACGGATCCACCCGCGCCACTGGGGCCGACCACCCCCATCCCGAGCCCCGGCCACCATCCGGCGTCGGGGGGTGGACCGTGACCGTGGCGGCGCCTGCCTGCACCGCCACTCCCGACACACTGCCCTCGATACGGTTGCGAACCCGTTCACCGGGAGTCTCGGGCCCCGAGGTGGGAGAGGAGCCGCGCGGCGCCCACGGTTCCGAGATGTCACCGCGCACGGTGTCAGACGGCTCGGAGGAGGGGTCGAAGGGCGGGGGAGAAATGGCCATGGCGTTCACGGTAGGGCGAACGCGGCCTTCGCGCTCCAGAATCGGCCATATCGCCCAGCAGTAGCCCACGAGACCTTCTTGGCGGTTGCGAGGGTCTTGTGAACGACGTCGACCGAGCCCTTGTCCCCGGCGGCGATACCGTCCAGTACTTTGACGGCGATGCCGCGCTGGAACAGGTCGTCGAGGACGATCAGTCCCTCCGAAGGGCAAATCCGGTGGAGGCCGGTGTTCGAGTAGTCGGTGTTCTCGGGGGGCGATCCGAGTACGCCGGAAAGAGGCAACGGACGATCTCGGTTGCCCCTTTCCGACGTATCCTGTCCACTCCCCGGAAAGGGCGCCGGCCTTCGTAACAGAAGGGGGGCGAAGATGTGAGGAACATCGGAACGGGCCTCTCCCCCACCTCACAGCACAGCTCCGCCCCGAGCTGGACCGGGACCAGACCGGCGCACGCCTGGCCACGGAAGAACACGATCATCACGGACGAGTACTGCCGCCAGAACCCGGACCGGTACTCCCCTGAACGATCAGGCCGACAGGCGGGCCACCACGGCGAACTGCCCCGAAGCCGGATCGTAGGGAGCGCCCGCCAGGTCGCCGTGCACCTCAGCGACCCCGAACCCGCTGTCGGCCAGTTCGGCGGCGAGCGTGTCGGGCGTGAAGTAGCGGACCCAGTTGCAGAAGACCCTCGTGTCATCCGCTGTGACGATGTCGTAGCGGTCCAGGCTCACCCGCTCGTCGTCGTACCGGAAGGTGTGCCGGAAGCCGTGGTAGGGCCGGTCCGCCCAGAACCCGCCCATGAGGTCGGGGGCGTAGACGGACCCCTCGCGGACCGGGTCCAGTGCCGGTTCGGCGTCCACGTCGAACAGGAAGACGCCTCCGTCGGCGAGGTGTCGGCGGACCACCCCGAGCAGCCGGGAACGGTCCTCGGGCGCCATCGCGCAGTAGTCGCGCATCACCATCACGATCAGGTCGAAGCGCTCCCCCAGGTCCAGGGACAGGTAGTCGCGGCACAGGTGGTGGGCGTCCAGGCCCTCCGCCCGCGCGGTCTTCTCGGCGTGGTCGACGGAGAGCCGGGCGAAGTCCACCCCCAGCGCGTACGCTCCGGCGCGCGCCAGGCGGGTGGTGTACAAACCCGGGCCGCAGCCGAGGTCGGCCACGCGGGAACCGGCACCCAGGCCGAAGTGCCCGACCATCCAGTCCGTGGCGCGGTCGACGAACTCGCCCCGGTGGGAGGCGGCCTCGACCTCGGGGGCGAGGTGGTTGGCGAGCATGCGCTCGGAGATGTGCGGGTCGGTCCACAGGTCCGCCGTGGTGACGCGGGCGTAGGGAGCGGGGCGCTCGGCCATGGCGGACAGGGCGGTGAAGAGAGAGTTCACGGAGTTCCTCCGGGTACGTGTGGGACCACCGGCGGGGATGTCCGGGGCGACTCACCCGGGCCCGGCGGTGGAGAAGAGCTGTGCACACGTTCAGAAGGACATGCCGGTCATCGTACCCAGCGGATGAGCCCCGCGGGGAACGGTGGCGGGCCTGATGGCTCCTCGGGCTCTCGACCTGGTCGGCCGCGGGGCCACCGGGCCACCGGTCGGATCATCACTCGACCCGGTGGCGGGGCCGGTGCCGCAGGGGTCAGCTGGTGAGCGCGCCCGGGTCAGGCATCGCAGTCCGGGTGGAACCGGTCCGAGGCCGAGGGAGGAAGATGTTCTTCGGGTCCTGCTCTGGGAAGGTTGTAGCCGGGGAAGTCGGAGTCGGAGAAGCGTGCATCCTGGTCGCTCAGCCCGCCTTCGACACCGCCCAGCAGGGCGACCGTCCCGTACACGCCGTCCCCTTCGTAGCGGTACGACGCGAGGTCGGGGTGCTCGTCGTCGTCGAAGTCGACCACGCGCAGGCCGAACGTGGTTCCCAGGTCCAGTTCGTCGGTGCGCTGTCCGGTCCCCCGGTCCGAGAAGGGGCCCAGGCGCAGTTCGGCCACCCTGGAGGGGACCGGGTCGTCTCCTCCCACGGGGGCGGTGGCCGCGATCGCCAGGTCGAGCCACCCGTCGCCGTCGAAGTCGGCCACCGCCGCCATGACCTCCTCTCCTGCTTCACGCGAGCTTCCGAGCAGGACGCCCGTGGTCCGCGGTTCCCCGAACCCGGATTCCTCGCCGAAGGCGATGGCCAGGTCGGCGCCTGTGCCCTCGGTGCCGGAGACGCGGTCGGGGTGGCCGTCGTTGTCCACATCGGCGATCAGTCGGCCGTTGAGGTCCGAACACGGGGGGAAGTCGCTGGGCCCGGACGGCTCGAGCGGAGCCGGACTGGTACAGCCGGTGAGTGCCAGACCCAGGCCGGCTGCCACCCAGAGTCCTCGGTGCCGTCGGCTGGTGATCATCTCGTGTGTCCGTCCTCGGTGGGTATCGGCCAGAAGAGAAGAGTGTCACCGAGTGCGGGGCCGCCCGCAAACCGGGCGGCCCCGGCGCGGACATCCGCGCCGGGGCCGCGCGTCGGGCGCAGCCGCCCGGTCGACGTGGGTTCGCGTTCTCCCCTTCCCGGTCGTCCTCGGGCGGTGGAGGCCGGTCAGGGGTCGTCAGGGTGCCGGCATGAGGCCGAGGGCGGCCAGCAGCGCTGGGACGGCCAGCAGGACGAGGCCCAGCACGGCAGGCGCGCCGAGCACGCCGAGGACGGCGAAGCCCTTCCGGAGGCCGTTCCGCCGCGAGTGGGAGACCGCCAGGATCCCGAAACCGGCCGCGGCCAGCAGGAAGAGGAGCACGTAGCCGACACCGGCGGCGTCGATCTGGTCGACCCCGCCCGCCAGGCCGGAAACCATGCCGACCACCTGTACGACGCTGCCCGCGGCGTACAGGCCGAGCGTCGCGAAAACCGCCCACACCGACACGTTCAGGAGACCGGGAGGGACGAATGTGGGGCGCTTGGCGACCGACAGCAGCGCCACGGCCGCCCCCAGCGCCTTCAGTCCGACGACGAGCCAGTTCATCACGGTGATCGCGGAACTGTAGTCGGCATAGGCGCCGTCGGCGAAACGGTCGGTGATCTCGAAGACGACGTTGAAGACGGCGAACCCGACGCACCACAGGGCCATCAGCCATCCGATCGCGGTCATGGCAGCGCCGGGTGGTGAAGGGGCAGGGGAACGATCGGCTGTGGAAACAGCGGAGGAGGCCATTGCAGAAGCCAACACGGATCCCGTCGTCGGTGCCTCCCCCGCGGGAGGGAGAACCGCGGGCCTGCCTCACGCCTCCGGGGGACCCACAGCCCTGCGGGGCGGCCGAGGCCCTCGCCTACGGGTACCGGCGCGACCAGGCCGACACGGCGCGGGTCGCCTCCCCCGCTCACCGGGTGTTCGGGAAAACCGGGCGCACCCCGGCGAACCGTGGCCGGCCCCGGGCCGCCGGGACCCCGCGGGAGGGTCCCGACGGCCGGCCTCCCTCAGCCCCGGGACCGTGCCGGGCGATAGGTCAGCTTGCGCAGCAGTACCTCCGCCGGGCCCCGTCGGCCCGACCGCTCCAGCACGGCCGCCCCGGCCACGGTCGCCGCCCAGGTGACCACCGCCAGCAACGAAACCGACCAGCTCGACAGGTGCGCGCCCAGGCCCAGCCCCCAGGCGGCCAGCACCGGACCCCACACCAGCGACTGCGCCAGGTACCCGCTCATCGACCGCCGTCCCAGCGCCCCGATCCACCGCACCGGCCGCGCCGTGGCCTCCGCACGCCCGCTCAACCGGTGCGCCACCAGACCGAAAAGCGCCGCGTACCCGACCCCGGTGAAGGTCCCGGCGACGAAGTGCACCCCCGTCAGCACCGACACCGGGCCGAACTCGAGGGACGTGGTGTGCTGGAGGGCCAGAACCGCGCCGGTGGTCCACCCCGCGGCGATGCCCCACAGCGCCAGCCGTCGCAGCAGCACCAGGTGCCGCCCCGGCTCGTCCAGCAGCCGGTGCCGCGCCGCCAGCACCCCCATGAGGAAAGCCGCCGGCAGCGCGCCCTGCGGGATGCCGCTGAGCGTCTGGACCACCCACACCGGGAGCCGCGCGGCCGCCGAGACCGGATAGGACGACTCGGCGATGCCGGCCCGCTGCACCTCGGCCGCCACCGCGCCGCCGGCGTCGGTCGTGGCCAGCGCGCCCGCCAGGCTGACCAGCGCGGCCAGCCCCAGCAGAACCCCGATCCAGACCTTGAGCGTGCGGTCCGAGCGGTGGAAGAACAGCGGCACCATGACCAGGCCGATCAGCCCGTACATGCCGATGATGTCGCCCTGCCAGAGCAGCAGCGCGTGCACCGCCCCAAACACGATCATCCACAGGTGGCGCCGGTGCAGCAGTCTCCGGGTCTGGACGGCGCCGGCGCCCTTGGCCGTCTGGCGCGCGTACATCTGTCCGATGCCGTAGGCGAACAGGAACCCGAACATCGTGTAGACCCGGGCGTCCACCACGATCAGTGTGAAGGCCTGGGCGATCCTGTCGGCCGCACCCCCCTCCACCGGGTGCACCCCGACCGTGCCCGCCTGCGCGGTGTACAGGAAGTAGGGCACGTGGGCCAGGGCGATCAGCAGCAGCATCATGCCCCGGGCCAGGTCGGGTGCCAGGGACCGCTCCGACAGCGGGGTCGGGCGCACGGGGCCGGTGGACGGCGCCGGGGGGCGATCGGGGTCGCGGATGGTCATGGGCGTCCTTTCGAAGAGGGCGTCAGTTGGCTGCGCCGTCGAGCAGCCAGGAGTAGCGGAGCCGGAGCGCGCGCTCGGCGCTGCCCAGGGCGGCGCCGGCGCCGAGCGCGATGTTGAGCCAGAGCGGCAGCCGGACGGGGGAGGCGAAGGCTCCGACGGCCTCCTGGACCGGGGGGATCTGTGAGACCGGTTCGATGATCTGGAGGAGGTTCAGGCCGACGCCGAGGATGAGCAGGACCACCGAGGCGGCCCCGATCCAGCGGCTCAGGGCCGGGTGCTCGCGGTCCAGGCGGGCGCGGCGCCCCGCGCCGGTCCGGGGGTCGGGTATGAGCCGACGCTCCGCGCCGTCGTCGGTGACGTAGTGGCAGCGCTTGAGCCCGAAGCCGCTCGTGGAGACCTCGATGCGGCCTCCGGGGACGGGGAAGGACGCGGGGGTCTTGGACCGGGCGCTGTGTCGGCCCTCGAGGTACAGGTGTGCCCTGACCACTCCGTCCTCGGGCTCACCCTGGTGCCGGACGTCGATCGTGTACTCGGCCTCGCGGCCGTCGTCGCCGGTGAGGCGCAGGTGGAACAGGGAGCGTCCGAACAGCTGCCACCAGCGGAAGCGCCGCAGTGCGTGTCCGTCCCCCTCCCGCAGACGCCGTGCCGCCAGTCGGTTCCGCCAGTGGTCGAGCATGCCCCTCCCCCGTCTTCCCGTGTCCCGGCCCGATCCCCACCAACACACTGTGTTGGTGTCGTCGGCAGACTAACACAGTGTATTAGTACGGTGTATTGGTAAGATGGACGAAGGAGGTCCGATGACTGAGACGACCAGCGCGAAGACGAGTTCTCGCGACAAGATCCTGATTGCGGCCGCGGCGATGCTGGGCGAGGATCCGACGGCACGGCTGAGCGTGCGGGCGGTCGCCGCCAGGGCCGGGGTCAGCACCGGCTCCCTGCGGCACCACTTCCCGACGCAGCACGCCCTGCAGGACGCGGTGCTCGCGGGGATCTACGCGACGGTGTTCCCCGGCGACCCCATCCACGACACGGCGCTGCCCGCACGGGACCGGCTGGTCGCCTGCCTGCGACAGCTCCTCGCACCCGCGACCGGCGAGGAGGCGCGGAAGACCTGGGCCACGATGTACGAGACGTACATCGCCCGCGAGCCGACCGAGGAGGCCCGGCAGGCCTACCTGGGCATCGAGCGCCAGATGCGGCACCGCGTGGAGCACTGGCTGTCGGTCCTGGTCGACGAAGGGGTGCTGCCCCGCGGCGACAACGCCCCACGCGCGAGGTTCCTGCTCACCGTCGTCAACGGCCTGACGTTGGAGCGGGCGCTTCCGAGTACGGAGGCCCTGCTCGCCGCGGAGACCGCGACCCTCTTCACCGCCGCCGACAGCGTTCTGCGCGGCTGAGGACCATGCGCCGTGCGTCACGCGAGCCGCCCGCCCGTGAGCGTGGGCCGCCGGAGGGCGGCCCTGACGCAGGATCGGCCGGTGTCCTGATCCGGCCACCCCCGTTGGTCGTCGGAAGGGTGGGACCGGGTAAGGAGCGGACCACCGTCACTCCGCGGAGGACCGCTATGCCTGTGATGTTGCTGATCGTGGCCGGATGCGCGCTCGCGTCCGCCTGGCTGCTGTGGGTCGTGGTCGGCTCCTACAGCAAGATGGTCAGCGCCTCCCAGGAGAAGCGCCTCAAGGACCGCGACGACACACTCACGCAGGTGGCTGCGGCGACCTCCGGCGGCAGCGCGGCCATGACCCTGATCCTGCTCGCGCACGCGTACGCGCAGCCGGAGAGCACCGGCACGAAGGGCTTCCTGGCGATACTGGCCGTGTACGTGCTCGTCTGCGCCGGGTGTGTCTGGGCGACCGACTACCTGGACGAGGCCCGCCACCGGAACCGCATCCGCGACCTCCTGACCATTGCGATGTGGGCTGCCGCCGGAGCCGCGTTCCTGGCCCTGCTCGGGGCCGTCACCGGTCCAGGCGCCCAGGAGGTGGTCGGCGCCGTGGTCGGCGCGGTCGGAGCGCTTCTCGAGGGTCTGCTGACCCTGGTGGCCGTAGTCGTGACGATCGTCGTGACACTCGGGTTCGTGATCCTCATGAGCAGCGAGGACCAGAACACTCCTCGGCGCCCCAAGGGGATGAGCAGGCAGGTGTGGAACCGGCAGCAGCGGGAGTGGCGGGAGTACAAGCGCAAGCACGGCATCGACCGCAGCGGCGGCGCGGGCTACAGCGGCGGCTCCGGTGACGGGGGCGACGGAGGGGACGGCGGGGACTGATCGCCGTCCCGCCCGCCGATATCGGCTGCATGCCCGGCGGCCAGAGCCGTGTGACACCTGGACGAACCACTCTGGAACGCTGGAGCACTCCGCACGGCCGGATCGGTCCGCCTCCTGCCCTGGGGAGCCGTCGTCCCATCGCCCCTTTCCACCGCACTCGGTTCGCTCCCCGCTCAGGCGTGATCCGACCGAAGAGGCGCGGCCGCCTACCGCCTACCGGTCTTTCGCATGGGCGCGGAGCTGTTCGGCCAGCCGCGCGAGTTCGGCCGCCGTCGCGGGCGAGGCGCTGCTGAGTCCGCTGTACACGGCCGCCGGGCTTCGCAGGAAGCGCCGCAGCACGGCCACGAGCAGTCCTTCCGGTAGGGACCGCAACGCAGAGAACCCGCGAGGGACCGGCGGCGTCGGCATGGCGGCCAGGTTCTGCCGTATGAGGCGGAGCATGCCGCGGACCGCGTCCGGATCGTCGGCCAGCGCCGCCGGACCGCCCGCCGCGTATACCGCCTGCTCGAGCGGCATCGCGAACGCGGCATGCGTCCTGAGCCAGGCATCCATCCTCGGCTCGGCCCTGGCGTTGATCCCGGCGGTGCGGAACGTCCGCACGATCCGTTCGAGCCGCGGGGTGGTCCGGCCGTCGGGTTCGCCGATCGGCATCGCCACCCGGCGGGTGATGAAGCTGTCCGCGCGGTGGCGGACCACGTCGCCGTCCATCGTGCCGCCGTCCGTGCCGAAGCCGAGCAGCACCCGCTCATGGCCGATCACCGAGCCCAGCGGCTCCGGGCCGCCCGCCCAGTTGTGCAGGAACAGCACGTCGCCTTCGAGACCGGCGAGCGACTCCAGCACCGCGTCCACCTGATGGGCGCGGACCAGGACCGCGGTCAGGTCGTACCCGCCGTCCGGGTGCTCGACCACGGGCACCGGTACCCGCCTGACGGCTGGGCCGTCCTCCTCGGCGAGCTGCACGCCGTGTCGGCGCAGGGCGGCCAGGCGCTCGCCCCGGGCCAGGAGCGCGACGTCGTGCCCGGCCTCATGCAGACGGACGGCGAACAGGCTGCCGAGAACCCCGGCGCCGTACACGAGCAGTTTCATGGCGATCTTCTCCGTACGCTCATTTCAATCAAACGTTCGTTTGAATCAAACGTCTGTAGTGTACGCAGACATGGCGTCACCTGACACCCGCACGCAGCTCCTCGACGCGGCCGAACACCTCTTCGCCGAGCGCGGTTACCGCGGCACCTCGGTCCGCGCGATCACCGACCTCGCCGGAGCGAACCTGGCCGCCGTCGGATACCACTTCGGCTCGAAGGCGGAACTCATGGCCGCGGTCGCCCGCCGCGTGGTCGAGCCCATCAACGCCGCGCAGTGCGCCGGGCTCGACCGGCTACTCGCCAGAACTCCGGACCCTGCGGTCGCCGAACTGGTGGAGGCCTTCGCGGGGCCGCTGTTCGACGAGATGCAGGCCGGCGACGAGGGCGGCGCCCGGACGTCCCGGCTGATCGTGACGATCCTCGGCGACCCGGCCGAGGAGGTGCGCAGCTGGACCGGCACGGCCGAAAACACGGTCCGTGAGCGCTACCTGGCGGCCTTCGGGCGCGCACTGCCCGGCCTTTCCCCGGAGGAACTGCGGTTCCGGATGCGGGGGATCCTCGCCGTGACGGCCGTGGACCGCGTCGAGGTCTACCAGCGGCCCGCCCCGGACTGCCCGTCCCCGGTAGCGGGCGAGGCAGCCCGGCACTGGGCGATCACGTTCCTGACGGCGGCGATGAGCGCACCGCCGACGGGGACCTGACACCCCGGAACGGCCGCGGTCGACCGTCGCCATCGGGGCGCCCCGGGGTGGCACCGAGAAGTGAGGGGGATTGCCGAAGCCGTTGGCGACAGATCCCACCGAAGGCCACGGACCGACCACGACGCCCCCGCGCACCATGGCATGGTGCGGGGGCCGCCCTGTGCCCGGACCAGCCGACCTGGGTTGCCGACCTGCCGACAAAGGCAGTTACCGGCAGCCAGAGACGGGCGATACCAGGGCGAAACACGCCGGATTGCTAGACCACTCCGAGCGGGCGGATTGGTCTACCTCCTGACCTGAGGAAACTCCGGCCCATTGCCGCTTTCCGGCGTACTTGGTTCGCCCCCTCCCGGGCCCGCGTCGACCGCAGCCCGGAAGTGAACCGGACGACCGAGGCGGCACCTGCCCTCCCCTTGCTCAGGGGACCAGGGCGACAGGGGCGATAGATTGCCGCAATGCGTAGAGGTTTGCTGGCTGTACTGATTCCGGCCGTTGTGGTGGGCAGTGGGTGCTCGGTCCTGCCCGCCCCGGTGAGCGCACCCGATCCTGCTTCGGCCTATCTGCAGGACACGGGGTACGAGCCAGAGCCCTCTCCGATCAGCCCACGACAGGAACTGTTGTGCCTCGGTGAACGAGCCCCCGAGTGCGAGGACCGGGGGGAGCTGCGGTGGTCTGTGCCGTTGGAGGGCGAGTACTACCTGCGCGGCGCCATGGCCCTGCACCACCCCGAGACCGGTGCGATCGACAGCATGGAGGAGACCTCGTTCCATGCCGTTGAAGCCGATCCGGGTGTGCTCTACGCGGAGAACGCCCTGCTGCGCATGGTGGACGTGGACACCGGGGAGCTGGTGTGGACCACCGACCTGCGCCAGGACCCGGACCTGACGTTCGTGAGCAGCGGCCTGCGAGACATCTATTCCACATCCGACCACGTCCTGCTGCACTTCAACAGCGGGTTCGTGCGGATCGACTCCGAGGACGGCTCCGTGGCGGGCTCGGCACCCCTGACACGGTGCACAGGCCGACTCAGCGGACTCCTCGCCGAGGACCAGGTCGTGGTGCGCGACTGCGGCCGTGACGAGGACACCTATTCGGCGCTGGACGTGTCCGCCGGGCAAATGCTGTGGGAGTTCCAGGACCAGGCCCCCGAGGAGGAGGTGCCGTTCCGGGGAAGCGCGAGGGTGGCGGCACTCGACATCGGCGAGGGACCCACCAGCGCGGTGTCCCTGGGCGGCTTCAGCCCGGGGCCGGCCGGACTGGGCACGCTCGGCCTGACCCGCGTGGAGGCGGACTCGGAGGAGGAAGCGGTGACGGTGGCTGTGGCGTGCGCCCCCGACGGGGTGGGTCGGGCGCGCCCGGACGCGCCCTCACCGGGGGTTGTGTGCCACGAGCCGCGCCTGTACGCGGTCAACACCGGCTGAGCGCTGGTCACTGGAACTGCTCGCCTAGGAGGGTTCGCAGTGCGCTCGCGCGCAGCGCACGAGCTCGATCGACTCCTCCCGGCCCGTGCCCTCGTCCTCGACCTGCCGCCAGGCGATATGGGGGCGGTCCTGCTCGTCCAGCGCCAGGTCCGTCCACCCGGGGGCGCGGTCGTAGACGCCCACAGCGGTACGTTCGACCTCCTGGCACCTCTGGTCGGCGCAGGCCAGGTAGACCACCTCCTGGGTGGTCACGTCCACCGTGGCGATCTGCGGCAGCCCGTGGGAGTCCAGAGCCAGTGCGGGAGCGCGGCGCTGCCATGCGGGGCCCATGACCTGTACGTTCTCCGACTCGGCGCATCCGGTGTCGGCGCAGTCCAGGAGCCTGACGGAGCCGTCGGTGGTGTCGAGGTAGACCAGGACCGGGGTGCCGTCGGGGCGCACCTGCATCGACGCGCCGGTGAAGTGGGCACGGTCGGGGCCGCGTGCCGCACCCGTGGAGGGCACCGGCACGGAGCGGGTGAAGTCTTCGCAGGCCTGGTCCTGGCACACGTACAGGCTCAGCTCCCCGCTGACGGGGTCGTGCACGGCCACCCGCGGAGCGCCGTGCTCGTCGGCGGTCACGCTGATCAGGTCCGGGTGGGACAGGTGCGGGTAGAAACCGTTGGCGAAGGTGCTCCCGGGCAGGCGGTCGAGCAGGGTGGTGGCCTGATCACGGCACCCGAGGGGATCGCAGCTGAACAGCGTCAGGAAGGTCTCCTCCCGGCCGACGGAGGGGGTGGCGGTCACGATCAGGTCGCGTCCGCCCGCCTGCCCGCCCCAGGCAGCGATCTGGCGGTCCAGCCGACTGGTGGTGCGCTGCTCCTCGCGGTCCTCCTCCTCGGCGTTCCACTCACCGGCGACCTCGACCTCGGGCTCGAGGTTCCGGTCGCGGTCCCTGCACTCCTCGGAGTCCAGGCACTCATCGGACAGGACGATCGTGCCCTGGGGTAGGTCAGGGTTCAGGGAGGCGCGCACCGTCCGCAGGTAGTCACGGTGGAATCCGGTGGTGGCGAGCACGGGGCCTGCTCCGTCGACGGCGGTCTCCTCCTGCGCGCACCGCTCCCTCTCGCACAGCACCTCCCGGGTGCCCAGCAGCACCGAGTCGCCGTCGGGGGGCAACAGGATGGGCTGGGGGTTGGACTCGCGGTCGCCCCAGGGCTCGGTGGACAGGTGCTCGTAGCGCAGTATCGGCCAGGGTCCGTCGGTGATCAGGCGCTCGTACAGGGCCAGGGGCACCGCGACCTGGGCGAGCACCAGTCCGGTCAGTACAGCGGCGAGTACCGGCCGCCCCGGCGCCGGGTCCTGCGCGGCCGGCCCGGGGCCCAGGACGGCCAGTGTCAGGGACGCCGCGGACACGGCGAGCCCCGCCACAGCCGCCAGAGCGGTGACGACCAATCCGCTCGTCGTCGTGGACATGAGGGCGCCGAAGACGACCGCTCCCGCGCAGGCGGCGACCACGGCCAGCGGGCCGAGCGCCTCAGCGCCGGTGATCAGTCCTCGTCCGCGCAGAGCCGAGGCGAAGGCGAGGGGTCTGTCCTTGGCGTGCACGCCGACCAGGGGCGCCCACACGGGAGGCAGGGCGCAGAACACCGCCGCGCCCACCAGGAACCGTACGGCCGGGTCCGCCTGGTCGTAGACCTGGAGCAGGGCCGTGTCCACGGCCACCAGGACCAGGGCCGGGACCGCGACGGCGGCCAGGGTCAGCGGCAGCCGCATCACCGAACGCCTCAGTGCGGCCCGTACCCGCATGGGACGACCGCCCAGTTCCTCGGCGACCAGGTGTACCGCGGCGCCCCAGGACAGGGCGAGGCACAGGGCCAGGGCGATGCCCGCGGCCCATCCGGCCCAGGAGGGCAGCAGGGTGTCCAGGGGTACGCGCAGCCAGGGCTGGTGGTTGATGACCAGGCCGTGGTGGGCCACCAGGCGCGGAGCAAGGATCGCCAGGACCAGGCTCGCGGGCAGCAGGGGCAGGGCGAACACCGCCAGCACCACGGGATACAGGGTCCAGCGGACCCGCTCGATGAAGGGGTCCGAGAGGGAAGCCCGCGGTTCCGTGGGGGCCTCGGTCATGGGGATGCGCCGATCTATCGGTGGGCGAAGGGTCCGCGACGACGATAGTGGGGCATGAGTGGTCGAAGTTCTCGCGGGCTCGGCCTTCGCAGCGGATACGGGGACGAGGCGCGGGACATCGGACGCATTGCAACACTGGGTGACCATTTGCGGTCATAAGGTGACCGAACTCGGCCAGAGGGGAGCGGGGACCAGGGGCCCCTCGAACATCCCGAGTCTGTCTGGGAACACAACACCCAGGGGTTCCGGTAGTTCTCGCGGAGAATTCAACGCTGCGCCTCCCGTTGCGCGAAGGGCTTCGTGATCTGATCGCGACCCCGCGCGGCTCCGTCCGGTGAGTTTTGGAGTACCCCCCACCCCCGGGAAAGCGGTCGAACACACAGCGGGCGACAGGCAAAGGGCCCTGACGAGCCCCGCATGGCCACCTCCGGACATCTTTCCCGGTTTTCGCCTGTTCAGGGGAACGCCACTGCATGATGCTTCGACACGCTGGCGAACACGAGGGGGATATCGGTGACACCAGAGATCGAGGCGGCGCACCGAGCGCTGCGGGGCTTACTGCTCCACGATGGGCTTCCTGAGAACCACAAGGCGGACATCACGACCGCGGGCGAGGCCTTTCTGGGAGTGCTGTCCGCGTTCTTCAGGAACGTCATGGAGTACGCGTTCACCGGCCATGAGCCAGCCGCCCAGGTTCACGCCTACCTTGAGGACCTCAAGCGCTGCTATCCCTCGGAGCTGCACTCCCTGGAACCAGCCCGCATGGCGCTGTTCGTCCTGGAGCAGATCGGCCCTGGAGCGCCACCCCCGGGGCAGACCCGCCTGCTGGTGGGCTCGGACGTGTTCACCCCGATGTCCCTACTCACCTTGTACACCGCGAAGCAGGAGGGCTTGGCGGGGGAGAGACTGGAGCTCTACCTCTTCGGTGCCACCGCCCGGTATTACGAGGGCGAACTCTGACAGGTCCGCGTTGGGGCCGCGTTGGATGAGCCTATCGCGCATGGAGTTCTCGAAAACCCCTTCTCACCAGGGCTCTCAACCTTCCCAGCGGCCCGGTGACAGGGCTCACCGCGTTCACCGGGTGGTCTCCGTCACCGGCCGAAGGGCCGACGCCACAACCTGTCGTGAGCCTCCCCTGCCCCGTTGGGGCCCGACGCTTCCCGGAGTGGCGCAACGACGGGATATCCGATGGAGGAACAACCCTGCGCGCGGCAGGCTACGGACATGAACTCCCAGTCCAGCGGGCTGCCGGACCACTCCTGGCTCGGCGCCCCGATCGACGCCCGTCCCTTCTTCGCCCCTGAGCACACCGCGCTGATGGCCACGCTTCGGGGGCTGACACCCGCCGACTGGCGTGAGGAGGCGGTGCCGGGATGGACCGTGCGCGATCTCGCCGCGCACCTTCTCGGAGACTGCTACGGACGGCTCGCCCGCGGCCGCGACGGCCACCGGGAGGGGCCCTCCTTCGCCGCGGGCGAGACGCTGGAGGCGTTCATCCACCGCATCAACCAGGAATGGGTGGACGCCTGCCGCCGGGTGAGCCCGGCCGCGCTCACGGACACCCTGGGGCTGATCGGCCGGCAGGTCGTCCGCTTCTTCGAGACGGCGGCCCCGGACGCTCCGTCGACGGGGGTGTCCTGGGCCGGTGTCGACCCGGCGCCCATGTGGCTGGACAGCGCCCGCGATCTGACCGAGTTCTGGACCCACCGCCAGCAGATCCGCCACGCCGCCGGCCAGGACACCGATCCCGACCCCCGGCCCCTGTCGCTGGTCCTGGACACCTTCATGCGGGCCCTGCCCCACACCTTGCGCGAGGTCGACGCACCGGTGGGAACGCAGGTCCGGGTGAGCGTCGACGGCCCGGCCGGCGGCCTCTGGACCGCCACGGCCACCGGGGACCGCTGGTCCCTGGCCGAACCCGGCGTCCGGCACCCGGACGCGACCCTCCACCTGGACGCCGAGACCGCCTGGCGGCTCTGCACCCGCGGCATCGAGCCGGACACCGCCCTGGCCCGCGCCCGCGTCGAGGGCGACCCCCGCCTGGCCGGGGCCGCCTGCCGGATCGTCTCCGTCATCCACTGACGCCCCGGCCCCACCAGGAGGCGGTGATCCGCTCCCGGCAGGACCTCGGCCGCGCCGGTGATGGCCGCCCGTGGTCGATGCCCTCCCCGCCGCCCCTGACCCGCGAACTCTGCCGCGGCTACCGGGACGGGCTGGAACACCGTTGCCGGACCGCCGCTCTTCCTGAGCACCTCGAACTCCCGGGGCACCGGCCGGGTCACCGCGACCGCCCTCCACGGCGACGACGACCGCCCTACCCTTGAGTGCGCGTCGCTGTTTTCCCGACCCGTTGCCCAGGACGTCTCCGCGCGGAGACGTCCGTGCTCGTCCAGGCGGCCCCACACCTGGGGAGGCAGTTCCGTCGGCGCGGGCTCTCCCCCACTGCCCCCCTTGCCACCCGACAGGACCAAGCTCATGAAGAAGGACCCCCGTATCGCCTGGCGGCCCGCACTCGCCGCACGGGCGCTCCAACTGGCCTACCCCGCGATGAACCGCTTTCTGCTGCTCCCGCCGGAGGTGGAGTTCGCGACCAAGCCGATCGCCGCGCCTGCGACCGTGCGGGTCCCGACCCGCCACGGCGATATCGGCGCCCTGGTCTTCAGCCCCACCTCCGAGGACATCGAGTCGCAGCTCGCCGACGGTCGCAGCCCTCCGGTGCACATGCTGATCCACGGCGGGGGGTTCATCACCCGCTATCCGCTCGGTGAAGGCAACGTCGCACGCTATCTCGCCTCCGAACTGGGCTGCTACGTCGTCATGCCCGACTACCGTGCCGCCCCCCAGGTCTGCCATCCGGTGGCCGAACAGGAGTGCTACGACTCCTACCTCTGGGTCCGCGGCAGCGGCGCGGCCCACGGCTGGGACGGCGACCGGGTCTCCGTCGGCGGACCCAGCGCCGGCGGACACCTCTCCCTGGGCGTTGCCCTGACGGCCATCGAACTCGGAGCCCCCTCCCCTGCGGCCCTGTCCGTGGAGTTCGCCCCGGTCGACCTGACGCTGCCGAATGCGCGGCGGACCTCGCCCCGGTCCCGGCCCGTCGTCGGAAAGGCGTTGATGGACCTCGTCATGAACACCTACTTCGCCGGAGCGGACACCAGCCTCCCGCTGGTCTCACCCGCGCTGCACCCGGCACTCGACCGGCTTCCCCCGACCCTGGTCATCACCGCCGAGCACGACACCCTCAGGGACGAGGCGGACCGGTTCGCGGACGCCCTCGAACGCGCGGGCGTCGAGGTCGTGCACCGCGTGTTCGAGGGCGTCGACCACGGATTCATCTACCACCGACCAGCCGGGCCCGCCCGCGCCGCCATCTCCCTGATGGGCGAGCACCTGGGCTCGGCCTTCCGACGCCCCCTCTGATCGAAGGAGCGGACCGGGTCGAGAGCGCGCGGCCCCTTCCGCTGCTCCCACCGGTCCGCCGGCGCTGATCGGTCTCAGCGGCGGTGGAGCAGCCGGGTGGCGGCGGCCAGGAGCGGGGTGGTGAGGGTGGTGGCGGCCGCGCCGAGCACGGTGTCGGTGGCCAGGATCCAGCGGACGGTCATCATCCCCCGGGTGATGGCCTCGCTGCCCCGCAGGCGCATGGCCGCCTCGAACCGGTCGACGGCCGCGGTGAGCTCGGCGGGGTCGTCTCCGGCCCCGCCGAGGTTCCCGACCAGGTCGGCCGCGTCGCGGACGGCGGCGCCGGCCCCCATGCCGGCGGTCGGCGGGGTGGCGTGGACCGCGTCCCCCAGCGCCGTGATCCGGCCGGCGGGCCACGGTGCGAGCTCCCGTGCCCGTGGTGAGGCGGCGTTGAAGCGGAAGGCGGCCACGGTGCTGGGGTCGGCGCGGTCGAGGACCTCGAGCACGTGCTCGCTCCAGCCCAGCTCGGCGAACCGGGCCGTCAGCGCCGCCTGCAGTGCTTCGCCGTGCAGGCCGCGCAGGGCGTCGGTGGCGGAGGACTCGGGGAGCATGGCCCCCCAGATGTAGGTGGGGCCCGTGGTGAGCGCCATGCACAGTTCGGGCCTGTCCAGTGCGGCGTTGCCGACGGGGTCGAGGTAGCCCACGTAGAGTGCGGCGCCGTGGCCGCCGAGCGCCAGGCCCGATCGCGGCCCCAGCCGTTCCCGCTCGCTCCGGCTCAGTGCGGGAAGCGGTGTCCGTCCGGAGAAGCCGATGATGCCCGCCGGGGTGTTCGTGGGACCGCCGGCCAGGTGCCGGGCCACCAGGGAGTGGGTGCCGTCCGCTCCGACCAGCAGGTCGCCGGTGACGGGTGCGGCGTCGGCGAACTCCACGCGCGGTGTCCCGTGGTCGTCGTGGCCGACCCCTGTCGCCGTCCGGCCCAGGTGGAGGTCGTCGCCGACCGCTTCGGCGAGCAGCGTGCGCAGGGTGATGCGGTCGATGTCCACGCTCGGGTCGGCTCCGAGGTCCGGGCCGTGTCCCAGCAGGCGGCCGCGCCGGTCCCAGAACGCGTCGCGGTCGCGCAGCCGCAGCGCCGAGGACGAGGCCAGCAGCCGCTCGAAGACCTCCGGTGGGAGCAGTTCCCCCAGCGCCGTCTGGGCCCGCTGGTCGAGTGTGATGTGGTATCCGCCCGTGGCCGCGACGTCGGTGTCGCGGTCGAACACCGCCACCTCGATCCCGCGGCGGCGCAGTCCGGCCCCCACCGCGAGTCCACCGATTCCGCCACCGACAACGACGACACGCACCATGTTCCTGCTCCTTCTCCGTTCCGGGCTCGTCCCGGTCATGCAGGAGGATGGGGCATGTAGTGGCCATCGAATGTCCACTACTGCCCATAATGGGGTGGTGGCGGATACTTCACGGCGGGCGCTGCGGCTGCTCTCACTGCTCATGGCCCGGCGCCAGTGGCCGCTGGGCGAGCTCGCGTCCCGGCTCGGCGTCAGCGAACGCACGGCGCGGCGCGACATCGAGACCCTGCGCGGGCTCGACTACCCGATCACCACCGTCCGCGGGCCCGACGGGGGGTACCGGCTCGGCTCCGGCCACACCCTCCCCCCGCTGCTGTTCGACGACGATCAGGCGCTCGCGGTCTCGGTGGCCCTGCAGACCGCTCCGAGCACGGTGTTCGGCCTGGCCGAGGACGCGGCCAGGGCACTGGACACGCTCACCCAGGTGATGCCGGCCCGCGTGCGGGCGTCCATGGAGGCCTTGCACCTGACCAGGTTGCAGAACTACTGGGAGTTCCCCACCCCGCCCGTCGACCCGGACGCGCTCACCGCGGTCGGCGGGGCGGTACGCCACCGGCACGTGCTCACCGTCCAGACCCTGCGCTCCGACGGGTCGCGGGCCGTGCCCGGGGACGGGGACTTCGTCCCCGCCCGGCGCGTGGAGCCGCATCACCTGGTCGTGTGGGCCGCACGCTGGTACCTGGTCGCCTACGACCTCGCGGAGGAGGCCTGGCGCATCCACCGTGTGGACCGGCTGGTCCCCCGCCCGACGACACAGCCCTTCACCGACCGCGCCCTCCCCGGTGGCGACGTCGCCCGGTTCGTCATGACCAGCCACGACCGGGGCGACGTCCCCGCCGACTGGCCGTGCATGGGAACCGCGCGCCTGGACCTGCCCGCCCACGTCGTCGCCCGCTGGGCGCCCGGCGGGTCGGTCATCGAGCACCTGGACGCCGGCCACTGCCGGCTCACGCTGGGAGCGTGGTCGTGGGCCGGTGTCGCCGGGATCCTCGCCACCTTCGACACCGGGATCACCGAGGTGACCCCGGCGGAGCTGGTCGGCGCCTGCCACCGCCTCGCCGGACGGTGGTCCGCCGTCACGGGGCCGACCGCGTAGGGAGCGGGCGCGGCCCCCGGCGGGGGCGCCAACCGTGGTCGCGCCCCGCCGCACACCCGCCGCCGGCACGGTCCCGGTTCCGCCTGGGCTTCCGCGCCTGCCCGACGTGCCCGAAGCCCTCCTCCGCGCCCCGGCCGGACGTCCGGGCGGGCGCCGGCCCTCAGACCGGCAGGTGCGGGCTCGGCCGGCCGCTGTGGGTCACCGTGAGCCGGTGCAGGGCACGGGTGCAGGCGATGTAGAGCAGCGACCGGTCGGCCTCGGAGCCGTACTCCTCCGCCGAGGCCCGGGCGACGATCACCTCGTCGAACTCCAGCCCCTTGGCCAGGCTTACGGGCAGCACGGTGACGTCGTTGGCGAGCACGCCCCGGGATCCGCCGGTCGCCAGGGCGAGGCCCTCCAGCTTCTCCGACAACAGCCGGTGCAGGTCCTGCGCCTGCGAGCGCGACCGGGTCACGATCGCGAGCCGGCCCTCCCGCGCGGCGCGGAACCGGCCGACCTCCTCGGTGAGCCACCCGGCCTCCGCCTCGGACGTGTCGAAGCCCAGCACCCCGGGTTCGTCGCCGTGGCGGTCGATGGTCGCGACGTGGGTGCCGCGGATGCGGGAGGCGAACCCCATGATCTCGCTCGTGGAGCGGTAACTGCGGTTCAGCTCCATCACGCGTGCGTCCTCGAACAGCCCCCCGAGGTCCTCCGGCGCGTAGTCCTCGGTGTTGCCCAGGGCCTGGGCCACGTCGCCGAGAACGGTCATGTTGCACCGGAAGAGCTTCCGGAGCACCGCGTACTGCGTCGGCGAGTGGTCCTGCATCTCGTCGATCACCAGGTGCCGGATCTCCCTGTCGCCGTCCAGTCCCGTGAACGCGGCCGCGGCGAAGAGGTAGGGGTACACGTCCGCCCACTCCAGGGTTCCCGGCGACGGCGCCCGGAAGACCGTCGGCGCGTCGGCGCGCCGGTACAGGTCGCGGTAGAGCGCCCGCGTGCTCTTGACGGTCAGCATGGAGGTGAGTTCCCTGTTCACCTCCCCGGCCTTGGGCAGGGACGCGGCGGTGGGGTCCTCGAGGCGGGCCCGCTGACAGAGGTGTTCGGCGATCCCGCGAAGGCGCGCCCTGACCGGCACGGACGCCATGTGGTCGAACCGGGTGCGCAGCTCCTCGGCCTCGACCCGGAAGCTTCTGACGCGCAGGTCACGGGGCACGAAGCAGTTCCGGACCGTCTCGGCCACGGCCTGCTCCAGCCACCGGTGGAACGCCAGGGTCGACTTGGCGCGCGCCCGCTCGTGTGCGGCACCGTCGCACGGCTCGACGGGGTCGACCGGGTCGGTGAAGCCCGTCCGGTGCCCCTCGAGCCGGCGGCGCGCGATGCCGGCGAGGTCGAGGGCGACGACCGCTTCTTCGCCCAGTTCGGGAAGCACCTCGGAGACGTACTCGGCGAAGAGCCCGTTGGGGGAGACGATGGCGATGTTGTGCGCCTTCAGCCGACCGCGCTGTCGGAACAGCAGGTAGGCGATGCGGTGCAGCGCGATGGAGGTCTTCCCGGAGCCGGCGACCCCCTGGATCACGAGCGTGCTGTCCGACTCGTTGCGGATGATCGCGTTCTGCTCGCGCTGGATCGTGGCGATGATCGAGCGCATGTGGGCGTCGCTCGTGCGCCCGATCTCCTCCAGCAGGATGTCGTCGCGGATGGCGTCCGCCGTGTCGACGACGAACCGCAGCTCGCCGTCCTCGATCTTGATCTGGCGTTTGCGCTCGATCCGCCCGGTGATCCGTCCCGAGGGCGCTTCGTACTCGGCCCGGCCGGGCTCGGCCTCGTAGAACATCCCGCCGAGGGGTGAGCGCCAGTCCACCACCGCCGTGCGGCCGGAGTCCTGCAGCCCCTGGCGTCCGATGTAGTGGGGTTCGGGTGTGCCCGTCGAGTCCGCCGTGAAGTCGAGTCGGGCGAAGTAGGGCGAGCTGCGCATCGACTGCAGTCGTTCGCGCAAGCGCACGGCGTGGGCGCCCCTGGCGTCGATGTCGCGCAGGATCAGTTCGTTCTGGTACATCTCGGTCGGGTCGATCTCGCCCCGGTTCTCCGCCATGTAGGACTTGACCTCGCGGTAGTCGGAGTCGTGGGAGCCGAGGGACTCGGTCAGCGCCCCGATCCTGTTCTCCAGGCCGCGCAGGGTGGCGGCGAGGCGGTCGCGTTCCTCGGAATACGGGTCCGGTGGTGCTGAGGTCACAGTGGTGCTCCTGGGGTTCGATGCGGATGGCAGGCGGGGCGACCCGGACCCGCGGCGGTGCGCCCCGGGCACGGGTCGGGGCGGCGGCCGTCTCGTCGAAGGGCCGCCGTGTCGTGTGTGCGAAGGGTCCCCGCCCTGTGGTCGGGCGGAGGTACCACGCCCGAACCTCAGTCTACCTATCGGTAGGTAGGGCGTGGACGAGCTCGAACCGCTGGGTCGGATAGCCGAACTCGACGCTCAGAGGCGCGGGCCGGAACCCCAGGCCCAGCAGGGTTCGGCGGTGGCCGAGGTCGGCCCGGTCGCCCTCGCGGAAGCTCGTCACCGACAAGCGCGGATGACTCTCCCCCGCCTTCCGAAGGAGCGTGCGCACCACCGATGACCCGCGCGCCAGCGGGTGCACCGCCAGGTAGTCGATGTGGCCGTCCGCCGGATCGATGGTCATCGCCGCCGCGGGCCGGCCCCCGCGGTGGGCCGTCAGCACATGGTGCGAACCGGACCGCGCGTCTAGGGCGGCGGTGTGCTGTTCCGGGTCGAGCACCGGAAGCATGTCGACCGCCGCTAGCGACAGCGGAAGGAGCCGGTCGGCGCCGATCCGGTCGGTGACCTCGAAGCCGTCGGCCGCGCGCCCGAACCCCCACTCGGCCCGGTCGAACGTGTACGGCAGCAGGAGCGGGAAGAACCGCCGGGTGCGCCGCCACCTGGCGGGCGGCAGGCCGTAGAACGACGAGAAGGCGTGGGTGAAGGACTGCTGGTCGGCGAACCCGTGGTCCACCGCGATGTCGAGGACGGGGTCCGGCGTCGCGGCCAGCGCCCGCGCCGCCTCGGTCAGCCGCCTGCGTCGGACGTAGGAGTGGACGGTCAGCCCGAGCGCGCGGTGGAACGAACGGTGCAGGTGGTGGGCGGAGTACCCGACCCCTGCCGCGACGCGGTCCAGGCGCAGATCGGTGTGCAGGAAACGTTCGATGAAATCGACCGCCGCCGCGTGATCGGTTGAACGCATGATCTCCTCGCGTGGGCCTCCTCCCGGTGTGGTCAGCTGTTCGGTCCACCGGCGCCTTCAAGGCTAGCCAGGGGCGCCTCCGGTCGGCTTGCTCGATCTTGCGCAGTTGCAACAGCTCGACCGCCGGAAGAAGTCCGGCCCCCGGAGCGGTCCCGCATGCCCTCCACCGCATCGGGGTCCCGTCCCGGGTCGGCGGGTCCAGAAGGCGTCCCGCGCCCGGTCGCGCCGAGAGGCGTGCGCCGACGGCTTCGAGAACGTTGGATCGCTCCTCACCCTGCGGACAAGGGAGTGGAGCAGTCGCAGAGGCTGGGGGCACCGATGGCAGGTCGGGCGCACCGGGGCTCGGCAGTCCGGATGTCGCCGGCTACGCCGCCGCGGGCGCCGGGCCGAGCGCTTCCCCGCCTTCGCCGGTAGCGCTCGCACGTCGGCCTGCCGTCGCCGACCGATCACGTGAGACGGGCTCTTGCTCCGCCGGGCGAACACTCTGCCGGGGCAATCGGTCAGGTGGTGAATGGCCGTCAGGGGAAGTGCAGGTCGACGACGGCGTCGTCTGCCCCGAGAACCACTGTTTCCGTCTCGGTCCTCGTTGCGTCCTTCGTCCCGTGGATGTCCCAGCTGCCCTGGTGCAGGACGAGTCGGTAGCTTCCGTCGTCGATGGTGCGTGAACCCTTCTCGTGCGAGGGCACGGGCGGGTCCTCGTTCGACGACCATTGGATGACCACTCCTTCGACCGGCTGCCCCGAGGAGTCGTACACCGTTCCCGTGATGGCCGTCATCCCGGTTTCCCCGGGACTTCGACCGGGGTCGTCATTGCTGACCATTGTCCAGGGAGGAGCGCACGAAGAGGCCAGGAGAGCCGTTGCCACGACGCATACTCCCCGCACGCGCATACCGGCCATGCACACCACCGTCTTTTCTGAAACAGCCCTACCCGAGGGAGCGGAAGCGGACTGGTACCGGTAAAGGCGCCGGCCCATTTTAACGGCTTTCGGTATCAGGGCGGATTCACCGGCTCAGGCATGGGGTCGTACCGCGCCGGAGTGGTCCGCGCGGCCCGGTTCGTCACCCCTTGCCCGCGAGCCCGACGGCCCGGGCCGGGATACTCCCCGGCCCGTGTCCCCCGGAAGAGCTACGCGCAGGTGTCCACCCCATGGTGACGACTTCGCCCCGCCCCGGTCGGTAGCGTTCTCACCAGTCGCGGCTCCCCTGCCGCACCGATGTCATGAAAGACCCCCATGAGACTTCTCTGGCAGCTCCTGGCCGTCGCCGCGGTCGCCTTCCTCGGCGGACAGGCGGCCTTCGCGGTCCAGGACAACACCTGGCTCACCCTGGCCCTGGGCCTCCTCACCGTCGTGATCTCGGTGTTCGTCTACCGGTGGGTGGTGCGCCGCACCGAGAAGCGCGAGGTGACCGAGCTGGCCTGGAAGGGCGCCACCGCCGCCACCAGCTGGGGCACCCTCCTCGGGGTCGGCCTGTTCGCCCTGGTCATCGCCAACATCACCTTCCTCGGCGGCTACCAGGTCCACGGTCTGGGCTCCCCGATGAGCGCCCTGGGCCTGGTCGGCTTCATGGGCGCCGCCGCGGTGACCGAGGAACTGATGTGGCGCGGGGTGCTGTTCCGCATCATCGAGGAGCGCGCCGGCACCTGGATCTCCCTCGGACTGACCGGCCTGGCCTTCGGCCTCGTCCACATGGCCAACCCGCACGCCACCCTGTGGGGCGCCATCGCCATCGCCATCGAGGCCGGCGGCATGCTCACCGCCGCCTACATCGCCACCCGCAGCCTGTGGCTGCCCATCGGCCTGCACTTCGGCTGGAACATCGCCGGATCCGCCCTCTTCGGCACCGAGGTCTCGGGCAACGGCACACCCCCGGGGCTGCTGGACGCCACCATGTCCGGCCACACCCTGATCACCGGCGGCGGGTTCGGCCCCGAGGGCAGCGTCTACTCCGTGGTGTTCTGCGTCATCGCCACCGTGGTGTTCATGTGGATCGCCCGCCGCCGCGGCCGGATCGTTCCCGTCCGCCGGCGTGACGCGCGACCCGCCACCACCGCCACACCTCCCCGGTGACCTCTCTCCAGCGGCTCTCCCACCTGTGGCGGCGGCTCGACGTCACCCTCCAGGACCTGCCCCTGGCCCTGCTGCTCCTCTCCGTCTCCCTCATTCCGTCGACGCACGGCTACGGGACCGATTTCGGCGGGGTGGCGGACCGCCCCTTCGACGCCCTGGGACTGCTCGCGGCCGCCCTGCAGTGCCTGCCCCTGGCCGTGCGGCGCCGGTGGCCGGCCCTGTCCCTGGCCGTGGTGGCCTGCGGCTTCGCCCTCGACCAGCTGAGCGGCTACCACCTGGTCGCGGGCACCGCGTTGCCCATCGCGCTGTTGAGCGCCGGCGCCCACCTCCACCGGCACCGGCCCACCGCCGCGGTGGTGGGCTCGGCGGCCTACGTGGTGCTGGCGGTCGCGTTGACCCGGGTCGGCGCGGGAGAGTCCCTCCCCTCCTACCTGGCTTTCTACGCGACGCTGGCCTTCGCCTGGGGGACGGGGGCGTGGCTGCGGTCCACCCGCGCCGCCGAGGCCGAACGCCGCCGCTTCGTCGCCGAGGCCACCCGCACCGCCGAACGCACCCGCATCGCCCGCGAGCTCCACGACGTCGTCACCCACCACGTGACCGCGATGGTCGTGCAGGCCGAGGCGGCCCGCTACCTGACGGCCGCTCCCGAGCGGCTGGACGAGACCCTGACCGCGGTCACCGACACCGGTCGGCGGGCCATCACCGACATGCGCCACCTGCTCGACGTCCTCGACCCCGACCACTCCGCGCCCGTGCCCGGGTCCGACGAAGGGCTGCTGTCCGTGGTGGAGCGCACCCGCAGGGCCGGGCAGCCGGTGGAGTTCACCGAGGAGGGCGCCCCGGCCGCCTCGCGCGGCAGCGCCGACCTCGTCGCGCACCGCGTCGTGCAGGAGTCCCTGACCAACGCCCTCAAGTACGCGCACGGCAGCCCCACCACCGTCCGCGTGCGCCACCGCCCCGAGGAGATCACCGTGAACGTCACCACCGACCGCTCCGGGCCTTCGGGCCTCCCGGCCGGGGGCGGCGGGCGCGGCCTGGCCGGCCTGCGCGAACGCGTCGAGGTGCTGGGCGGCGAGTTCACCGCGGGTCCGCGCGAGGGCGGGGGGTTCGGCGTGAACGCGCGCATCCCCGCCCGCGCGCCGGCGGGCGGCCGGGCATGAGCGGGCCGATCCGGGTCCTGGTCTGCGACGACCAGGTGCTGATCCGCACCGGGCTGGTCACCATCATCGACGCCCAGGCCGACCTCGAGACCGTCGGCGAGTGCGGGGACGGCGGGGCGGCGGTCGAGCTCGCCGAGCGGCTGCGCCCCGACGTCGTGGTGATGGACGTGCGCATGCCGGTGCTCGACGGCATCGGGGCCACGCGGCGCCTGGCCGGAGCCGGGGTGGAACACCCCGTCAAGGTCCTCGTGGTCACGACGTTCAACCTCGACGAGTACGTCTACGAGGCGCTGCGCGCGGGCGCCAGCGGGTTCCTGCTCAAGGACGCGCCGCCCGGACAGCTGCTGCACGGGATCCGGACCGTGGCCTCGGGCGCGGCGCTGCTGGACCCCGACGTCACCCGCCGGCTGGTCGGCAGGTTCGCCACCCGGATCCGGCCCTCCCGGGCCGAGCCGGCCGATGTGCCGCTGACACCGCGCGAGCTGGAGGTCCTGCGCCTGATCGCGGACGGGCTGTCCAACGGTGAGATCGCCGCGGCCCTGTTCATCAGCCAGGAGACGGTGAAGACGTTCGTCTCGCGGATCCTGGCCAAGCTCGGCCTGCGCGACCGGGTCCAGGCGGTGGTCTACGCCTACCGGCACGGGCTGGTCACCTGAGCCTGCGTCGGCGCACGGGCGGGGCGGGCGCGGGCGGAGGTTCCCGGCCCCCGGCGGGTCCGGGCCGGGGTGGGCAGCTCCGTCCCGGCCCGCTTCTCCCCGGGGCGGCGGAAATCAGCGGCCGACGGCCGGGCCGGGCGGGGCGGGCCGCCCCCGCTTCGGCGGCAGGTTCGGCGGCAGGGGGCGGACGAGCTCAGCGTGTCGCCGCCGGCTCGGGGCGGGACGCGGCCGTGCCTTCCCGCAAGACCCGCTCACCCGGGCGGGGGTTCAATCCGCGAACGCGGCCACGTACGACGCCACGCACGGCTCCGGGGTGGCCGGTGAGGTGACGACGTGGCCGTCGACGGTCACCGGAGGGTCGAGCGGCACCTGGAGCAGCCGCTCGGAGCGGGTCCCGTCGAACTGCTCGGCCGGCATCAGCGTCCAGCCCCCGGGGTCCCGGCCCACCTCGAACAGCACGTTGAGCACGTCCCCGGCAGGCGGCCGCAGCGGGGCCACGGGCAGGGCGGCGAGGATCGCGTCGTGCATCGGCGGGTCACCGGCGCGGGCGGGAACCCGCAGGCCGCGCGGATCGAGGTCGTGCAGGCTCACCGCGGGCCTGCCGGCGGCGGGGTGCTCACGCGCGAGCACGGCGTGCAGCGGCTCGGACCAGGCGCGCACGACCGTCATCGCCGCGGAGGTGAACGCGCCCCGCACCAGTGCGAGGTCCAGCTCGCCGTCGCGGACGGCGTCGAGTCGCGCGGGCACCGGCAGGTCGACCAGTTTCGGCTCGGCGGGGCGTTCGCCGTCCCCGAGGCGGCCCAACGCCCGGTCGAGCCGTCGGGTGACGCAGGACGCGACCCCGATCCGCAGGACGGCCGCCGGTTCTCCGGCGGCCACCCGCACGCGGGCCGCCGCGGCGAGGGTCCTACGGGCCTCGGCGAGCACCCGTTCGCCCGCCGGGGTGAGCCGTACCCGGCGCGAGGTGCGGTCGAGCAGGCCCGCTCCGAGCTCGCGTTCGAGCCTGGCGATCTGCTGGCTCACCGCGGGCTGCACTATGCCCAGCCGTTGCGCCGCACGCCCGAAGTGCAGCTCCTCGGCGACGGTCACGAAGTACTGCAGCGCCCTCAGTTCCATCTGCCTGATCTATCACATGATGTGATCGCTGCCGGGCGTTTCTGGTCATTGTTCGCGTAGCCCGCTCAGGCTGTGATGGATACGAGCCCGCCGGAGCGGTCCTCCCGTCCGCCGGAGGCCGCGACGCGCGGAAGACGCGAACGGAGAATACAGAGTGAGCACCACGACCCTCGGCGTCATCGGCACCGGCATGGTCGGCCTCGGGGCCGCCCGCCGCGCCGTCGACGCAGGCCTGAACGTCGTCCTGAGCAACTCACGCGGTCCCGGGACGCTGGCCGGTCCCGTCGCGGAGCTCGGCGGGCGGGCCCGTGCGGCCACCCCGGCCGAAGCGGCGAGCGCCGGTGACCTGGTCATCGCCTCCGTGCCGCTGGCCGCCCACGAGCGGCTGCCCCGGGCGGAGCTCGTCGGCAAGACCGTGATCGACCCGATGAACTACGCGCTGTACCCCGGCTTCGCCGTGCCGGAACTCGACAGCGGAGAGCTGACCTCCAGCGAACTGGTGCAGCGCCACCTCGCGGACGCCCGGGTGGTGAAGGCGCTGCACAACATCGGCCCCAAGCAGTTGTTGGAGCTGTTCCGCCCGGTCGGGGCCCCCGACCGCACCGCGGTGCCGCTCTCCGGCGACGACCCGGAGGCCAAGAAGGAGGTGGCCGACCTGCTGGACGTCCTGGGCTTCGACACGGTGGACCTCGGCACACTGGCCGACAGCTGGCGCAGCGAACCCAACACCCCGTTGTACGCCCTCCCGTACGTGGGCCGGCCGCCGGCCGGCCTCACCCCCACGGAATTCGTGGCCTGGGTCCAGCAGGCGCCCGGTGTGCCCGTGTCCGCCGCCCGGATCGAGGAGCTCGCCGACACGGTGCGAGGGCCCGCGGGTTTCCGGATGTCCTAGCGGGTGATCCGCCCCGGCGGCACGGCCGGGCGTGCGCCCGCCCCCTCCGCCGCTCCCCTGCGGGCGCTACGGCAGGGGGCGGGCCCGGAGGCCGCAGCGTCCCGGCCGCCGGGAGAGCGACGTTCCGACCGACCCGTCCGGATTCGCACCCTTGCTAACGTACGTGCCATGCGAACGCCAGCTCCCCCTCCCGGTTCACTCGTCGGCCGGCGGCACGAGAGCGACCGCCTCGGGGAGCTGACCGGGTCCGCACGGGCGGGCCGGGGCGGAGCGCTGGTCCTGCGCGGCGAGGCGGGCATCGGCAAGAGCGCCCTGCTGGACCACGCCCGCGACGCCGCCTCCGGGTTCCGGGTCGTCCGCGTGTCCGGGTCCCAGTACGAGGCGGAACTGCCGTTCGCCGCCCTGCACCAGCTGTGCCTGCCGGTGCTGGGACACCTCGACGAGCTGCCCGACCAGCACCGCGACCCCCTCCTGGTCGCGTTCGGGACCGCGACGGGAACCCCCGACGTGTTCCGTGTCGGACTGGCGGCCCTGGGGCTGCTGGCGGCCGCGGCGCGGGAGCGCCCGCTGCTGTGCCTGGTCGAGGACGCCCAGTGGCTGGACGCGGCCTCGACCAGGGTCCTGGCCTTCCTCGCGCGCCGGGTCGCCGCCGAACCGGTCGCCCTGGTGTTCGGGGTGCGGCTGCCCTGCCCGGCCGGGGAGCTGGACGACCTGCCGGGCCTGACCGTCGAGGGGCTGGCCGACGCCGACGCCCGGACGCTGCTCGCGTCGCTGAGCCACGAGGTGCTGGACGAGCAGGTCCGGGAGCGGATCGTGGCCGAGGCGCGCGGAAACCCCCTGGCGCTGCTCGCCCTGCCCAGGGCCGGCGGTTTCGCGCCGCCGGAGGCGTCCTCGGTGACGACCCGTGTCGAGCTGGGCTTCCGGGAGGCGCTGGCCGGCCTGTCCGCCGGGGCGCGGCGGCTGCTGACGGTCGCGAGCGCCGACCCGACGGGCGACCCCGGGCTGCTGTGGCCGGCCGCGCAGCGGCTGGGCATCGACCTGCCGACCGTCAGCGCCGCCGCCTCCGCCACCGGGCTCGTGGAGTTCGGCACCCGCATCCGCTTCTACCACCCGCTGGCCCGGACGGCGGTCTACCGGTCCGCCGAGGCGGACGAGCTCCTGCTGGCCCACCGCACACTCGCCGAGGTCACCGACCCGGTCGCGGACCCGGACCGGCGCGCCTGGCACCGCGCCCAGGCGAGCGCGGGACCCGACGACGGCGTCGCCGACGACCTGGAGCGCTCGGCGTCGCGCGCCGAGGCCCGTGGCGGAGCCGTGGCCGCCGCGGCGTTCCTCGAACGTGCGGCGGAGCTGACGCTGGACGCCGACCGGCGGATCGGACGGACCCTCGCGGCGGCGCGGGCCGCGCTCTCCGCAGGCGACGCCGACCGGGCCGCGCGGCTGCTCACGGCCGTGGACGGCTCGGGCCCGGACGAGCTCCGGAACGCCGAGGCCGACCTGCTGCGGGGGCAGATCGCCTTCGTGCGCCCGGGCGACGGCGACGGCCCGGTGTTCATGCTGCGCGCCGCACGCCGGCTCGCGCCCCTGGACCCCGCCCGGTCCCGTGAGTGCTACCTGGAGGCGCTGGAGATGGGCCTGCTCGTCGGCCAGGCGAGCGGTGTGATGGACACGGTCCTGGACGCGGCGCGGGACTCCGCGCCGCCCCCGCACGGGCCCGACGTCCTGGACGCGCTGACCGTGCTGGCCGCCCGGGGGCACCGCGCGGCGGTCCCCCTCGTCCGCGAGGCCCTCGACGGAGCCGGCGAGGCGCTGTGGACCCGGCACCCGGCGCTCGCGGTCACGCTGGCGGCCGAGCTGTGGGACCCGCACACCCACGCGACGATCATCGAGTGGCTGATGAAGAACGGCCGCGCGTCGGGGTCGCCGCTCGTGCTGCGCCTCGGTCTGGCGCAGGCGGCCTCCGGCGCCGCGCTGGCGGGCGACCTGGACCGGGCGATGGCCGCGATCGCGGAGGAGGAGGCGATCGCCGACGCGACCGGCGCCCCCTCGATCACCTACCACCGGTTGCACCTGGCGGCGATGCGCGGCCGCCGCGAGGAGGCGTTCGCGCTGTTCGGGACCGCCACGGCAGCGGCGGCGACGCAGGGCGTGGGGCAGCTGGTCGCCAACGTCCACTGGGCCGGGGCGGTGCTGCACAACGGCCTGGCCGACTACCGGGCCGCGCTGGCGGAGGCCCGGCGGGCCGTCGCCCACGGGGACCTCTTCATCGCCGGGTTCTCCCTGCCCGAGCTGGTGGAGGCCGCCGTGCGGTGCGGCGAGCGCGAGGCTGCGGCCGAGGCGCTGGCGTCGCTGACCGAACGGACCCGGGCGAGCGGGACGGCGACGGGCCTGGGCGTGGCGGCCTACGCCCGGGGACTGGTGAGCGGCGCCGAGGACGACTACCGGGAGGCCGTCGCACTCCTCGCGGACAGTCCGCTGCTCCCCTACCGGGCCAGGGCCCACCTCCTGTACGGGGAGTGGCTGCGGCGCGAGGGGCGCCGCCGGGACTGCCGCCCGCACCTGCGCACGGCGCACGCGCTGCTCTCCGGCGCGGGGTTGGAGGCGTTCGCCCGGCGGGCCGCCGACGAGCTGCGGGCCACGGGCGAGACGGCCCGCAGCCGCTCCGGGCACACCCGGGACCGGCTCACGATGCAGGAACTCCACATCGCCCGCCTGGTCGCCACCGGCGCGACGTCCAACGAGGTGGCGGCCCGGCTGTTCATCAGCCCGCGCACCGTCGACGCCCATCTGCGCAACATCTTCCGCAAGCTGGGGCTCACCTCCCGCCGACAGCTCAAGGATCTGCCCGACCTGACCGCTTCCGCGTAGGGCTGGTTCCTCCGCTCGGGACGGAGAAGGCGTCGGACCGGTCCTCGACGGAGGCCGCCGCGGGGGCGGGCGCCCCCGGTGCGTGTGTTCCCCGGGGCGCGCCGCCCGGTCCCGGGCGGCGCGGGTGTCGGGCGCGGTGGAGGTGACAGCCGTCCGAGCGGCGGGGATGCCGGTGGGCCGTCACAGGCGGGGCATCGTCACCACCCCGAGGAAGACGGCGACGTCGGTGCCCGCCTCGAACGTGTGGTCCGCGGTGTTCCCGATCCGCGCCGATCCCCCTGCGTCGACGCGCAGGTCCGACGAGCCGGACCGGACGAGAAGCTGGCCCTGGAGGACGTGGGCCATGGTCTCGGGTGCGCCCGCGGCGGGAGAGACGTGGTAGCGGTCGCCCCCGACCAGATGCCACTTCCACATCTCGACGAACACCTGGCTCGTCTGGACCGCCTGCAGGAGGCTCGCCCAACTCCCGTTCGGCGTCGACCACACCTCTACCCCCTCGGGCGGGCCCTCCCCCAGCACGCCGGCGAGCGCCGGGAAGGTCGTGCCCAGCGCGGAGGCGATCCTGTCGACCGTCGCGATGCTCGGGTTGGCCTGGCCCAGTTCGATCTGCGTGAGCATCCGCCGGCTCACACCGCTGAGTTCGGCGAGCTTCACCACGCTCAGGTCCTTGCCCTGCCGTACCGCGCGGATGCGGTTGCCGAGGAGGACGACCACCTCGGGACGGATCTGCTCGGTCATGCGCTCCTCAGCCGGTGTCTCGGGACGACTCCAAGATGAGCACTATAATGCTCACACATGCTTGTTCGGTTGCCGGGCCGGCCCGTCCGCCGTGTGCACAGACGAAGGTGAGAGGCGCGAATGACCCTCAAGCACGTGACTCCCCCGCTCCGGAAGACGGGTACGCCGCGGGCCGGGGCCAGAATCCTACGATGGCAGCTCGCCTATGGCACCCTCGGCGTGCCGCAGGCCGCCGCGCCCATCGCCTTCGGCCTGGTGGCCCTCCCCCTCACCGGCTCGGTCGAGTCCGGCGCCACGATGGTCTTCGCCATGACCACGGCCCAGGTCCTGGGCGCCGTCCCCGTCTCGCGCCTGGGCAGACGGTTCAACGGTGTGCACTACCTCCGGGCCCTGATCGCCGTGCGCACGATCGCCCTCGCCGCGGTCACCGTGCTGGCGGCCGTGGGTGCCCCGTTCGCGTTCCTCGTCGCCGCGGTCGTCGCCGCGGGCCTCGTCAACGGAGCCGCCTACGGCTACCAGCGGCTCCTCCTCAACTACCTGGTCTCCCCGGACCGGCTGCCCCGGGCACTGGGCGTGGCCGCGACGCTCAACGAGATCAACTTCGTGCTGTCCCCCGTGCTCGCGTCCCTGCTCGGCGCGGTCTCGCCCGTCGGGGCGATGGCGGCGATCACCGTGCTCGGAGTGGGGCCCATGCTCCTGCTGCCCCCGATTCCGCAGGCGCGCGGACCCCAGGACGGCCAACCGAGCGGCACGGGCGAACGGATCCCCGCCGAAGTGCTCCTCTGGCTGTTCTGCGCGGCCGCGGGGGGCGCAGCGGTCGCGGCCGTCGAGGTCGGCGCCGTGTCGTTCGCCCTCTCCTTCGGGCTCGCCCCGGGCTGGGCGTTCCTGTTCGCCTCGGTCCTGTGCGTCGGCGCCGTGACCGGCGGCGTCTGGGTCAGCCTCCGCAACCGTGTGCCGGAGCGCTGGAAGGTCGCCTTCTTCCTCGTGATGAGCACCGCGGCCTCCGGCGTGATCCTCGCCGGAGGGCACATCGCCCTGACCCTCGCGGGAGCGGCGGTCCTGGGGTTCTTCCTGCCGCTCCTGGGGACGTTCTACTCGCTGGTCGTCGACGGACTCGCCCCGCCCGGACGCCGTGCGGAGATGTTCGCCTTCCTGCGCACGGCGAACTCGCTCGGCGTCATCGCCACCAGCGGCCTGCTCGCCCTCCGGGGCCTGCCGGCCGCGCTCCTCGGCAGTGCGGCGCTCCTGCTGCTCGCGTCGTGCCTGGCCGCGCTCCACGCCGTCCTCGCCCGCCGCGGACGCCGCCCCGGCCCCTGACGCATGTCGACGGCCGCGAGGACGTCAGCGCCTGCGCTCACGGGAACACCGACGGACACAGGCCGCCGGACTTCCGGCCGACCGGGTTCCGCACCAGGGACCGGTCGTCGTCGGCCGGGGGACGGCCGGGCCGGCGGCCACGCAGGTGTCCGTGTGCTCGCTGGCCGGGGCATCGTCGCGTCGGCCCGCACCCTGTCCTCCGGGGCTCCGGGGCTCCGGGGCCCGGGGAGAACCGTCTACGTAGGTATCGCCGACGCGACGGCGCCCCGTCCCGCGGGATGTTCGTCCCATGGAACGTCGCACAGCTCTCAAGGTCCTCGGTATCGGCATCGGCGGGGCGTTCGCCCTCGCCGGGGGCGGCCTCGGCGTCTACTACGCCGCCGCGAAGCGGGACACCGTCGGGAGGATCGGCTTCGACTCGGCGCTGGCCATCCCTCCCCTGGCCGAGGCCGCGCCCGGCGAGGCGGGGACCCGGGTGTTCACGCTCGCCCTCCGGTCGGGCGAGACGGCGTTCAAGGAGGGGGCGGCCACCCACACCTGGGGCGTGAACGGCACCTACCTCGGCCCCACGGTCCGCGCCCGGCGCGGCGAGGAGGTCGCCTTCGCGGTGCGCAACGAACTGGACCGGGAGACCTCGCTCCACTGGCACGGCATGCACCTGCCCGCGGCCATGGACGGCGGACCGCACCAGACCGTCGCCCCCGGCGCCACGTGGGAGCCGCGGTGGAGGATCGACCAGCGGGCGGCGACGCTCTGGTACCACCCCCACGTGCACGGGGCGACCGGTGACCACACCTACCGGGGCCTGACCGGGCTGTTCATCGTCGACGACGACGCGACCGACGCGCTGAACCTGCCCTCGGAGTACGGCGTCGACGACATCCCGATGATCGTCCAGGACCGCGCGTTCGACCGGGACAACCAGTTCGAGGAAAGGATCCCGCTGGCGGGCTCGCTGGGCGTGATCGGTGATGAGATCCTCGTCAACGGCACGCTGGGCCCGTACTTCGACGTCACGACCGGGCTCGTGCGGCTGCGACTGCTCAACGGGTCCAACGCCCGCCTGTACAACTTCGGTTTCTCGGACGACCGGGCCTTCTCGCTCGTGGCCACCGACGGCGGCCTGCTCGCCGAGCCGTGGGAGACCGACCGCCTGCACCTGTCGCCGGGCGAGCGGGCGGAGATCGTCGTGGCCTTCGAACCCGGCGAGACCGTCGAGCTGCGCTCCTACCCCTCCCCGGAGTACGGCGGGGCGTCGGGGAGGCTCGACGGCTTCGCGGACCTGCTCGACATCTGCCGGTTCAGGGCCGCCGACACCCTGTCCGACGACACCGAGGTCCCCGCGGCGCTCGGCCCAGCGCCGGACCTGGCCGCCGAGGAGGTGGCGCAGGAGCGCTCCTTCCTGCTCGCCTCGGACCGGATCAACGACCGCTCGATGGCGATGGACCGCATCGACTTCGGCGTCCGCGAGGGCACGGTGGAGGTGTGGGAGGTGACCAACGACAACGGCTACCTGCACAACTTCCACGTCCACGACGTCCAGTTCCAGGTCCTGACGGTCGACGGCGAGACCCCGCCGCCCCACCTGCGGGGGTGGAAGGACACGGTCATGGTGGCCCAGGACAGGCGCTACCGGCTGGCGATGCGCTTCGGCGACCACACCGATCCGGACATGCCGTACATGTACCACTGCCACCTGTTGCAGCACGAGGACGACGGGATGATGGGCCAGTTCGTCGTGCTGGGCGAGGGCGAGGAGGTCGGCGCGGTGCCTGCGGCGCACGACCACGCCTGAGGGGCGCGCTGCGCGCTTGTCGCCGCCGGGACGGTCGGCCCGTCGCCGCAGGGGCGCCCGCGGAACCGTACGCGCACGCGCCGACGCCCGAGGCGTGCGGCACCCGCACACGGTCCGGTTCTCCCGAAGCCGCGGTGAGCCGCACAGCAGTCCGGTGAGTCGCCGCACCCGGCCCCGTGGCCTCGCTACAGGCGGGTGTGGACGGACAGCGACAGCGGTGATTGCTTTTCGGTTCGGAATGTCGGAATTCCGTGGACCGGCGACCGATAAACGCGTTGTCTCAGTCAATAACGGAATTCACTGCGACGGAGCACCGGCGCCGGACGTATGCCCGGAGACCGGCCGCGCCGGGCCGTCCGGCCGTCCCTCGCCCCTCACAGCGCCGTCCGCCGGAGGGACACAGGGCTCGTCGCGCCGCGAGTCGCCCTGACACAGATCGTCAACTGATTGATTCTCCCGGGGCTGGCCGCCGCCCCGGTCCTGCGTAGGATTTCAAGAAGTCGGCAGTGCGGTATTTATGCATTCGACCCATTGCCGCGCCGAGAATTCCGACGTATTGACGACAGAAGGAAACACACCCTATGCGCGCCCTCGTGGTCGCTCACGGCGAGGCCGGTCCCATCCGGTTCGCCGATGTCGATGAGCCCGTACCGTCCACCGGTGAGGCGCTGGTGGAGATACGGCACATCGGCCTCAACTTCGGAGAGCTGAACTACGTGCACCAGTGGCCGGCCGGCGCCGTGCACGGTCACGACGCGGCCGGCGTCGTGGTGCGCGCCGCGTCCGACGGCTCGGGGCCGCCCGAGGGTACGCGCGTCGCCCTGGGAATGACCCCCCACGCGTGGGCGGAGCGTGTGGCGGTCGGCCCCGCCTCACTCGGTACCGTTCCCGAGGGCGTGGACCTGGCCGACGCCGCCGCGCTGGGGATCGCCGGAGTCACCGCGTTCCGGGTGCTGCGCAAGCGTTCCCTGCTGGCGCGCGACGTCCTGGTCACCGGCGCCAGCGGGGGCGTGGGGCACTTCGCCGTCCAGCTGGCGGCGCTGGCGGGCGCCCGGGTGACGGCACTCGTCGGTTCGCCGGACCGGGCCGCCGGACTGCGCGAACTCGGCGCCGACCAGGTCCTGACCGACCTGGCCGGGACCGGGGACCGGTTCGACCTCGTCCTGGACACGGTCGGCGGGCCGCTGGTGGCCCGGGCGTGGAACTCGCCCGCCGAGGGCGGCACCATCCACCTGGTCGGTTACTCCTCGGGGCAGGAGACCACGTTCCCGCCGGGGGTCCTGTTCGGCTTCGGCGAACCCCGCAGCATCACCACCTACGGCGACATGACACCGACCAGCGGGGAACTGACGGACTTGCTGGACCTCATGGCCGCCGGAAGGCTCTCGGCGCCGGTCGGGCTGCGAGGCAACTGGCGGGACGTGGACGACGCCGTCCAGGCGCTGTTCGCGCGGAAGGTGCACGGAAAGGTCGTTCTCGACGTGGCCTGAGGCTGCGGACGAGGGCACGTGCGCCACCGCCCGCCGACGGGCGGTCCGCGGCGCGGACGAGAATGGACCCATGGACGTGTTGACGGAGGTCTTGCGTGTCTCGGGTGCGCGTGGGGCGCTCGGGGTCGTGGTGAAGGCCGGAGGGACCTGGGGCCTGTGGCTGGACTCCTCGCCGGGAGCGGCACTGCACGTGGTCTCCCGGGGCACGATGTGGCTGCACACCGCAGGCGGGAAGCCTCTGCAGGTGCAGGCCGGGGACGCCGTCCTGGTGCCGCCGGGCACCGCACACGGGATAGCCGGCGGCGCCGGCGTGGCCATGGGTTCCTGCGACCGTGAGGCGGCGGCCCGGTCTTTCGGCGACGGCCGAGCCCTGCGGCTGGGCTCGGCGCCGGCACGGACGGAGGTGATCGTCCTGCACTACGGACAGGACCCGGAGGTGAGCACCCCGGTACTCACCTCCCTCGCCCGGCCGATGCACGTCACAGCCCGCCAGAACACGCAGTTCGGAAGGACCGCCGAACTTCTCGCCGAGGAGCTCGCACAGCCGCAGATCGGCACCGCCGCCGCCGTGAACAGCATCGTCGACCTCCTGCTCGTCCAGTTCGTCCGCGCCTGGCTGGCCCGCCACCCGGAGGAGCGGTCCGGCTCATGGCTGGGGGCGATGCGCGATCCGGTCGTGCGCGACGCCCTGGCATGCGTCCACGCCCGACCGGAGCACCCCTGGACCACGGAGGCCCTGGCCGCCGCGACGAGCGTCTCCCGGGCGACGCTGTCCAGGCGTTTCCGGTCCGCCCTCGGACAGACGCCGGGCGCGTACGTGACGCAGTGGCGCATCGACCTGGCGTCCGTCCGGCTCCGCGACACCGACGAGCCGGTCGAGTCGATCTCCGGCGCGGTCGGCTACGCCTCGCCGCACGCCTTCAGCCGTGCCTTCAGACGCGCCCGGGGCACGGCCCCCGGGGCGTACCGTTCCCGGTTCCGCCGGTGATCGCGGACAGGAGGTCACCGGCGGCACGTGAGCACGGGTGCGGTCCGGCCGCCCCCGGCCGGGCTCGTACGGCCACGCCCTACCCCGGGGGCGCCGGCGACAGCGCCGGAGGCGTGCGCACGCCGAACTCGCGGCGCAGCGCCGACCTGGCGGCCAGGTAGCCCCCCATGCCGTGCACACCGGGTCCGGGCGGGGCGGACGCCGAGCACAGGTAGACGCCGCGCACAGGGGTGCGGTGCGGGTCCCAGCGGGGCACGGGCCGCAGCAGCGTCTGCCGGAGGGTCATCGCACCGGAGGCGATGTCGCCGCCCACGTAGTTGGGGTTGTACCGCTCCAGGTCGGCCGCGCTCCGGGAGCTCCGCGCCACCACGGTGTCGGCGAAACCGGGCGCGTACCGCTCGATGCGGGCGGTCACGAGCTCGGCGGGGTCGGCGGGGTCCCCGTGGGGCACGTGCGCGTAGGCCCACACCGGCCGGTGCCCCCCGGCGCCGACGCGCCCGGGGTCGGCCGCGGCCGGGTCCACGACCAGGACGAACGGCGCCTCCCCCGGCCTGCCCCGGGCCACCAGGGACTCCTGCCTGAACACGGTCCCCTGGCGGCCCCCGAGGTGGACCGTCCCCGCCGCCCCCACCTCCGGGTTCGCCCAGGGGATCGGCTCAGAGGTGAGGAAGTCGACCTTGGCGGCCCCGGGGCCGTACCGGAAGGCGCGCAGGCCCGCGCGGTAGGCGCCGGGCAGCAGCGGGCCCGCGATCCTCAGGAACTCCTTCGGGGACAGGTCCAGGAACACGGCCCGCGCGCCTCGGACCTGCCCGAGGTCGTCGATCCGCTGCCCGGTGGCGAGGGTTCCGCCGTGGGCCCGGACGTCGGCCGCCATCGCCTCGGCGATCCGCGCGCTCCCGCCACGCGGGACCGGCCAGCCGGAGCCGTGGGCGAGGTGGCCCAGCAGGAGGGCGACCGCGGCCGAGGAGGGCGTGGGCATGCGACCGACCACGTGGGCGCCCACCCCCGCGAGCAGCGCCGCGGCCTCCGGACCCGCGAAGGCGTGCCGGGCCAACGGGGTGCCGTGGCGCAGCATGCCCAGCCCCAGCAGCAGCGGGGCGCGCAGGTCCGCGGGGAGGCTGCGCTGCCGGCCCAGTGCGAAGTCCACCACCGCGCGGCTGTGCTCCAGCAGCGGTTCCATCAGCGCCCGCCAGGCGCGCCCGTCACGGCCCAGGCCCGCGCAGGCGGCGTCCAGGTCGTGGTGGGCGAGCGCCGCCCGGCCGCCCTCCAGCGGGTGGGCGTAGCTGATCCGCGGCGTGAGCAGCTCCACGCCCCGGGCCGCCAGGTCGAACTCGCGGAAGAACGCGGACGCCGCCGCCATCGGGTGCACGGCCGAGCAGAGGTCGTGCACCACGTCGTCACGGAACAGCGGCGAGGTGCGCAGGCCGCCGCCGATGTCCTCCGCCGCCTCGTACACGGCCACGGACAGGCCCGCCCGGGCCATGGTGACCGCTGCGGCCAGGCCGTTGGGCCCGCTCCCCACCACGGCGACGTCGGTGCTCACGCGTCCCCCTTCCGCATCCCTGCCGGCCTTCAGGCGCCGGGGTCGTAGACGTAGGGCCGAGTCCAGGTCACCGGCTCGAAACCGCGCCTGCGCAGCGTGGGCTCCGAGGTCGGCAGGGCGTCGACCAGGACGTGGGTGCGCCCCCGCTCCCGCGCCTCCCCCAGCCTGCTGCCGACCAGCGCGGTGAACAGGCCCCGCTTGCGGTGCTCGGGCCGGGTGCGCCCGCCCGCCAGCTCGGCGTAGGGGCCGCCCGGCCGCAGGTGGATCCGGCCGCAGGCCGCGGGGCGGCCGTCCTCGTAGGCGATGTGGATGCTCATCGCCTCCGGTGCGCTCCGCAGCCCCTCGGCGAGCCTGCGCCGCTCCTGCTCCACGTCGCGCCGGCCGAGGGCGGCGGCGATCTCGGCGTAGTCGTCCAGGCCCCGCTCGTCCACGACGCGCCGGATGTCGCGCCCCTGCGGGTCGAAGGCCGCCGGGTCGGCCCCGTCCACCGCCAGCGCCAGCACGCTCTCCCGGTCCTCGGGCTCGAAACCCGCGGCGGTGAGCCGCTCGCCCAGGTCCGCGGGGGTGTCGTGGCCGTAGACCTTCCACTCCAGGGTGTAGGCCGTCCGGCGCGCGAGGTCGGCCTCCTCCCGGATGACCCCGTCGAGTTCACCGGGGGCGCAGCGCGCGTAGACGATCCGGCGCTCGGAGCCGTCCGCCGCGTGCTCGCGGACGACGCCTCCACGGCCGGTGCTGTCCCCCGAGGCCCGGCGCTCGCCGTCGAGTCCCGCCAACAGGTCGTGGTCACTCATACGGGGTTTCCTCACGGTCCAGGATCCGGGCCACCGGCCGGTCGTCGGCCATGGCGTCGAGAATAGGGCAGAGGCCTTCCGACAGGACCCGGGCGCGCTGCGCGCGGAAGATCTCGCTGTTGCAGGTCGGGGCGGGCTCCGGTTCGCCGCCGGAGAGCACGAAGGCGAACAGCGGGTCGGCCTCCTTCGATCGCCGCGGCAGCTCCCGGGCCTCGAAGGAGACACCGCCGACGCTCGGCGCCCGCGCTCGGTCGGGCCGGTCCAACGCCACCACGACGTCGAACAGCGGACCGCGGTCGGTGCCGCGCTCCCCGGCGGTCCACGGCCACCGGCCCGGGGACGGCTCGTCTAGGCTCAGCCTGGTGAGCCACGACACCGCAGCAGAGCGGCAGTTCTACGCGCGCCTGCCCGCCACCCGGGGCGCGGCCGGCGCGCTCGTCCTCGCCCCCGGCGGACAGGTACTGCTGGTGGAGCGCGCCTACAAGCCCGACCGGCCCTGGGGCCTCCCCGGCGGCATCGTCGAACACGGCGAGTCCCCGCTGGCCGCGTGCCGCCGCGAACTGGCCGAGGAACTCGGCGTCCGGGCCACCGTGACGCACCTGGCCGCCGTCGACTGGGTCCCGCCCTCCGGCGAGCGCACCGCCGCCCTCCAGTGGCTGTTCACCGCCCACCTGCCCGAGGGCGCCGAACCGCGCCTCCCCCCGGACGAACTGTCGGGCTGGGCGTGGGTGGAACCCGAGCGCCTCGGCGACCTGCTGCCCGCCCACGTGGCCCGCCGCGCCACCGCGGCCCTGGCCGCCCGGGCGTCCGGCACCACCGTCTACCTCGAGCACGGCCGCCACCCGCTGGAGGAGGTCCGTTGACCGCGCCCGGCACCGACCGCGCCGCCGCGGTGGCCGCGGCCTTCACCGACATCGCCGAGCGCCGCGCCGGCGGCGGGTACGCGCCCGTCCACGCGGCCATGGCCGCCGCCTGCGCCACCGACCCCCACGCCCTGGACCTGGCCTCCCGGGCCGCCGACGGCCAGAACCCGCCCTCCCTGCTGCTGGGCGCGGTGCAGTACCTGCTCGCCCGCCGAGACCCCGGCCACGCGCTGGCCCGCTTCTACCCCGCCCTCACCGGGCGGCCGGCCCCCGACCCGCGGGTCGACGACCCGTGGCCCGACCTGCGGGCGTTCCTCACCCGGCACCGCGACCGGATCGCGGAGACCGTCACCACCCGCCTGGTCCAGACCCACGAGGTCGGCCGGTGCTCCTACCTCTACCCGGCCCTGACCGCCGTCCGCCGCCACGCCGGCGCGCCGCTCGCCGCGATCGAGATCGGTCCCTCCGCCGGACTCACCCTGGTCCCGGACCGCTACGCCTACTCCTACGGAGACGGGGCCACCGCCGGCGCGCCCGACTCCCCCCTCCTCCTGACCAGCGAACTGCGCGGGCCCCACCGCCCCCCGCTCGACGGCGGCCCCGAGATCGCCTGGCGTGCCGGGATCGACCTCAACCCCCTCAACCTGGCCGACGCCGAGGACCGCACCTGGCTGCGGTCCCTCGTCTGGCCGGACCACCCCGACCGCGCGGCCCGTCTGGACACCGCGTTCGCCGCCGCCCGTACCGGGGAGCTCCCGACCCTCCACCGGGGCACCGCCTCCCAGCACCTGCCCGCCCTCCTCGAACAGGCTCCCGCGGACGCGGTGGTGTGCGTCTACCACACCGCCGTCACCGCGCACTTCACGTCCCGGGCGCGCGCCGAGCACCGGGACCTGCTGCACAGGCTCTCGGCGCGCAGGCGCATCCTGTGGCTGCGCGCCGAACCCGGCGAGGAGCCGCGACTGCGGTTCACCGACCTGGAGAGCGGCCGGGCCCGCACCGAGGTCGTACTGGGCGACTACCACCCGCACGGCGCCTGGCTGGAATGGCACCACCGGGGGTGAAGGCCGCCGACCGGCGGTGGGCGCCTTTCGGGCAGCGGCCCTGCCGGGAAGACCGTGGCGACTGGAGTGTCCCCGGATCACACCCGAAGTCCCCGACAGGGCGAAGTGACGACAACTGAGCAGGGGCGGCATTCTCGGGGATAGGATCCCCCGTGTGACTGAGACCTCGATTCGCACCAGGTTCGCGCCTTCCCCGACCGGTATGTTCCACGTGGGCAATGCCCGGTCGCTGCTGCTGAACTGGGTGGTCGCGCGACAATCCGGCGGCACCATGGTGCTGCGGATCGAGGACACCGACGCCGCCCGCTCCCGTCCCGAGTGGACCGAGGGCATTCTGGCGGCGATGGCGTGGATGGGCGTGAACGCTACCCAGTACGAGGGTCCCTACTCCCAGACCGATTACGCGGACAAGCACACCGAGGCCGCCCAGCGCCTGTTGAAGGAAGGGCTGGCCTACTACTGCGACTGCGCCCGCGAGCAGGTCCAGGCCCGGCGGGACAACCCCAACCTGGGCTACGACGGGTTCTGCCGGGACCGCGGTCTGGAGGCCGGGCCCAGGCGGGCGCTGCGTTTCCGCATCCCCGAGGGCGGACCGGCCGTGGTCGAGGACCGGATCCGGGGCCGGGTGGAGTTCCCGCACGAGGCCCTGGAGGACTTCGTCATCGCCCGCGGTGACGGCACCGCCCTGTTCGTCCTGGCGAACGTGGTGGACGACGTCGAGATGGGCATCACACACGTCATCCGGGGCGAGGAGCACCTGTCCAACGCTCCCAAGCAGCAGTTGCTGTGGGAGGCGCTGGGACACACCCCGCCGGTATGGGCGCACGCCCCGGTGCTGGTGAACGACAAGCGCCAGAAGCTGTCCAAGCGGCGTGACAAGGTCGCCATGGAGTCCTACCAGGCCGAGGGCTACCTCCCCGAGGCCATGGTCAACTACCTGATGCTGCTGGGATGGGCTCCCGGTGAGGACCGCGAGATCATGCCGATCGAGGAGATGATCCCGCTCTTCGACCTGGCCGACGTCAATTCCTCCCCTGCGTTCTTCGACGAGAAGAAGCTGCGGGCCTTCAACGGCGACTACATCCGCGCCCTGGAGGCAGACGAGTTCGCCGAACGGTGCGCCCCCTACCTTGAAGGCGAGGGAGTGCCCTGGCGCGCGGAGGACTTCGACCCGGACGTGTTCGCCGTTATCGCCCCGTTGGCGCAGAGCCGCCTGACGGTGCTCAGCGAGATCGTGCCGAACGTGGACTTCCTGTTCCTGGACACCCCGGTCTTCGACGAGAAGAGCTGGTCCAAGGCCATGAAGCCCGGGATCGGCGCGGAAATGCTCACCGCGTCGATCGCGGCCTTCTCCGACGAGAGCCTGTCCTGGGACGCTGAAACCCTCAAGGGAGCCCTTGAGCAGGCCGGGGCCGCCCAAGGGCTCAAGCTCGGCAAAGCTCAGGCGCCTGTACGGGTGGCGGTGACCGGGCGTACGGTCGGACTTCCCCTGTTCGAATCATTGGAGCTGCTGGGTCGGGAGCGCACACTGAAGCGCCTGCGCGCGGCGTTGGAGCGGCTCAGCTCCTGACGGGCCGAAAACAGGCGCGAAGCCACCAGCTCAGGAGGAAAGACCTCCAGGATTTCCGAGACCCGGGGCCCGTTCCGCTGCCCGGTGAGCACCCAGCGCACCGGAACAGGGGGCGGGCCCTCCGCCACACCGCATGTCCAGGCGTTCAACCACCGGCACGCCTCCTCCGCCTGGTCGGGAGGCGGTTCATGGTTGATCTCGATGTCGGTGAGTGCCCGGCACAGCCGGACCTGTTGGGACAGCGGCCGCGGGTAGCACCGGGTGATCCACGCGGTGATGCGCGGGGATGCCCCCGGACAGCGGTCATCCAGTTCCTGTTTGGCCACCTCTGGAGTGAGGGTGACAGACACCTTCCGGTCCAAAGACCGTAGACGTCGTTCGTCCAGAAGGCTGTCCCCGTGCCGGGGAAGAACCGTACGGACCTGGCCCACCAGGGCCGAGAAGCCGACCGGTCGAATAGTTGGCTGAGGCTGGTCCAGGTACGGCTCCGTGAAGAAGTAACGCAGCGTCGAAGGCCTGATGCCTTGTCCGAGAAGGTCAGCGATGCGAGGTACGACAGGCCCCGGTTCCAGTAGTTTGGGGAGGAACAGGTGGACTGGAGGGTGTCTTCCTCCGGCTAGGGCCCAGTACAGGCGGACCTGGGCGGGTGTGGCGTCGCGCTTGTCGGTGCCCCGGACGATCAGGGTCGTGCGCTGTTCGATGTCGTCCACGACCGTGGCCAGGTGCCATAGTGCCCGTCCGTCACTTCGCATGAGTGGGATCGTTTCTTGTGCGGGAGTGAGGGCCGTGGTTGCGTTCACGGCCACGGAGGCAACCAGAGCCCCTGGACAGGCACCCTGCGCGGTCATGAGCCGGTCCACGGCCGCCACATCGAGGCAGGGAAGTCCTCGGCGCGTCACTAGGAGACCTTGGATATCCAGCCGCTGTAAGGCCTGCTGGTACCGGTCTCCTCTCTGGCTCTGGCGGAAGACCCGCTGTTCTTCCTCGACCGGTATCTGAGCCACCCGTGTGAGCTCTCGGAGAAGCCGTGGTCGGTGTTCGTCGCGGCTGCGCAGGCTGTCGCTGTCGTCCCACCGGACCGCTACCCGTGTACGGACACCGAGATGCTGTGCGGCCCTGTAGGCCAAAAGCGCGGTGAGTAGATGGGTTCGAAGGACGCCGGCGCGGAAGGACGCGTGGTTGGGAGAGACGCCCAACCGTGTCCTGACACCCTCGGAGGAAGCCGTGATGAGTGCAGGATGCGTGAACCAGGGTTGGAGGACGGCCACGGCTTATCCCCCGCCCAACACGCCGCACCACAGGGGCACCGTGGCGACCGTCGGATGCGGGTGTGCGTGGCCGAACCTGCTGCCCTCTCCGAACTCCTCGCCGTGGTCGGCGCAGACCACCACCAATGGGCGTCGTGTGCTCAGCCGTGAGAACAGGTCGCCCAAGCGGGTGTCGGCCCACTCCAGGGCGCGCCTCTGCATGTCCAGGAGTACTCCGATGTCTTCAGCGGTCAGGAGGTCATCGTCGGAAGCGTCTTGCTGGGAGTCGTGCAGCTGGTAGAGGCGTCGAAGAAGGCCCCTGTTCCGTTCGGTGAGAGGGCTGAACGGGGTCGTGTAGGGGATGTGCGTGCTGGAGCAGTTGACGAACAGGAAGAACCGTGCGGCCTTCAGACACAGGTCCGCAAGCGTCCGGGTGTGGGCCAACGGGAGGTCTTTGCCGCGCTCGGCGACACGGGCCTCTGGAGTGGCCGGGGCGCGGGAGGCCCGTCCGAAGTAGTGGAACTCCGGGAACAACCTCGGCAGGCCGTTGGCCGGATCCGAGGAGTCGAAGAAGGTGACGCCCCCAGCGCCCACCACCCGGTAGCCCTTCCCGCTGTAGTGCGCCATCAGCGTGGGCCCGTCGAAGGGAACGGCGGCATGGCGATTCGAGGGTCGGGCGACGGCCGAACGCCAGATCGACTCCACGCTGTTTTCGCCGAGTGTGAGGGGCCCTGAGACCGGCCGGGGCAGGAAGCCGTTGAACAAGGCAGCGTGGGCGGGGAGCGTGTAGGTTCCCGGGCTCTCGGCCTTCAGTAGTGGGCCGAGTTTCACCAGATTCGGGGTGTGCGCGCTCGCCGCGACGTCGTAGCGACACGAGTCCAGGGTGACCAGAACGACGCTGCGCTCGGCCAGGTCGATGTTCGCCATCGGCTCACACCTCCAGGACCAGCGACGGGTCGTGGAAGCGATCCATCGGGGACAGCGCGAGCAGGCGCTCGGAAAGCAGCGGAAGCTCGGCCAGAGTCGCGATGGTTAGCTCCTCGACGGCATCGCGTTCGAGACGGCTGTCACGCGGTGCCAGTCGAACGCCCACGAACGACGGGTCCTCCAGGCGATCGCCGTTGCGCGACACGAGCACGACCTCGTTGGGCACACCGAGCTTGGCGTGGATTCGGTCCGCCAGACGTGCAGCGGCCAGCGTGTACAGCTTGCCGGTGTGGTGCATGGGGTTCTTCCCGGCCAGGGCCTCCACTCCCGCACCGCCGCTGGCGGAGATGACGCCGTTGGCCTTGTTGCCGCGCCCGACAAGCCCGCAATCGCCCTTGCCCAGCGAGGTCCCAAAGGGTGCCAGGTAGGCGTTACGGCCGTGGTCCTTGGTGTTGACGCTCAACCGGGTCAGCCACGGTTGCCGCCGGACAATCGGATGCTCGTTGATGAAGGCGTCGAGGCGGCCATACGCCTCGGCTACCAGGGCCGTGTACTCACGGTGCGAGCCGACCGCCTCGGGGCGCACCGGAAGGCAAACCGTCACCTCCAACACGCTCCCCGACCGGACCAGCATCACCTTGACGTCGGAACCGAGGCCGTCGAGCCCGTCCTTGAAGGAGGAACCGTTGACGTGGTTCTCCACGTCGACTGCCAGGACGTCCAAGGGATCGGCAGGGGCGTAGGCGCTACAGAAGGCCGTGTCGTTGGCCAGCGCGCCGCCACCCGGAACACGGCACTCGTCGCCAGCGGAGGGACGGTAGAACGAGGCGAGGTGGTCCGCGCCTACGCCAGCGGTGTTCTCCACGAAGCTGCGCACGGAACGGACGATGTCCTCACTACCGGTCGCCTCGGCCAGGACGTCCTCGACCACCGCCCGAAACATGCCCTCGATCGGGATAGACCGGTCACCCACTGAACGCGTCACCTTGCCGAACAGGTACGCGCTGATGGGCTTGTGAACCGTGTAGCGGCCGAAAACGATCTCAGCCTCTGCGCCGACCAGGGCGACCTTGTCCACCCAGTGGTTCGGAACCGCTCCGAACCGGTCGAGTCCGTGAAGTGAGTAGCGGCGGGAGAACTCCTCCGCGATGAGGTCAGCGAGCGAGTCGGGGTGGCCGATGCCCTTGCGTTCGACCACGTTGAACCCGGAGTCCGTGCTGGGAACGAGGACTTCGTGGCAGGTTATGTGCATTGACTGTCTCCTCTTTGATCGAGTCCGTTAACGAGCTTCAAGGGAATTTCAGATAAGAGGGATGGCCGGACCTTCTCTGCGGCCAGGCGGGGTGTTAGGAAGTTAAGGCCACGTTCTCCGCGTAACCCGGAAAGAAATTCCGGGGTGTTCAGGAAGGGCTCTGATGCCGCCGAGTTCCCCTCAGCTCAGCCCCGGCCAGCGGGTCGCCTGGCACCGGCTCCGACGCGGCCTTTCTCAAGAGGTGCTGGCGGGTCTGGTCGGGAGAACGGCCGACTGGCTGGGCAAGGTCGAGAACGACCGGGCGCCCTTGGACCGACTCTCGGTGATCAGCTCACTGGCCGAGGCCCTCGGCGTTCCCCTCATCGCTCTGATCGGAGACCACTCGCACCATGGGCACCATGAGGAAACGGACGTGCATGTCGCACAGATCCGGTCAGTCTTGATGGACTACCGCCAGATCAGCCCGGTTTTCCCGTTCGCCGAAAACAACGGTGAGCAACCGGACCTGCGCTTTCTTCGAAACGAGGCGGAAACAGTCATGGGCGCCTACCAAGCATCCGACTACAGCCGGGTGTTTCGTGGGCTCCCCGACCTCCTCGCTCAGGCGCAGACCGCGGTGCGTGTCTACGAAGGTGAGCAGAGGCGGCGGGCCGGAGCTCTGCTCGCCCTGGCTTGTCAGGCGTGCGCGATGATCCTCACCAAGGTCGGAGAACCAGATTTGGCTTGGATCGCGACGGAGCGAGGAATGAAGGCGGCCTTCGACTACGGCGATCTGCCCCTGCAGGGTTCCCTGATGCGTTCGGGGGTGCACTCCCTCCACTCACGCGGGCAACATGAGACGGCTGTCGCGCTGACAGGGGAAGCCGCTTCGTACCTGCGGCGGGAGCAGGGCAGTCGTCCCACCAATACGCGACTGTTATCCGTCTATGGCACCCTGTTGTTGCCGGGAGCCGTGGCCGCAGCGCGCAACGGGGATCGTGCCAGCGCGATGGAGTACCTGAAGGAAGCCGAACGCGTTGCTTCCCGGCTCGGGCGAGACGCCAACCATCTGTGGACGGCGTTCGGGCCGACCAACGTGCTCCTGCACAGAGCGACCGTTGCCGCCAGCCTCGGAGATCCGCGTGCTGTCCTCGAGCTGGGAGTTGGTGTCGATACCTCGGCCCTGCCACGGGAGAGGCGGGTACGTCATCTCTTCGACGTGGCCGGAGCGTTCGCGGACGTCAACCAGATTCCGTCAGCCGTTGAGCGCATGCTCGAGGCGGAGAGACTGGCCGTCTCCCATGTCCACCGGCACGTGATGAGCCATCAGATCGTGGTACGCATGATGCGAACCAAGGCGGGGAGGCGGGATCGGAGGCTGGCGGATCTGGCGCACCGGATGGGGATGTTCTGACGCGAAGGCCGTTATTGTCGGAGCATGGTCTCTGATCCCACAGAATCCTTCTCCCGCCCCCGGGTCGCCGCAGGTGCCCTGTTCTTCAATCACCTCGGTCAGGTGATGATGGTAGTTCCCTCCTACAAGGACTACCTGGATATCCCCGGCGGCTACATCGAGCACGGTGAGACACCGACCCAGGCCGCAGTGCGCGAGGTGAAGGAGGAACTGGGGATCGCTCCACCCATCGGACGGCTATTGGTCGTGGACTGGGCACCCAACCCCTCCGAAGGAGACAAGCAGCTGTTCGTCTTCGACGGGGGGGTGCTGGGTCAGGGGTGGCTGGACCAGATCACCCTCGATCCGGCCGAGCTGACCGGATACGAGTTCCACGACGTAGCCACGATCGAGGCGGCAACGATCCTTCGTCTCGCGCGCAGGATCACCCATGGCGCACGCGCGCGCCAGGAGGGCACAACGGTCTACCTGGAGAACGGCGAGCCCGTCCTGTAGACGCATACTCACAGGGGAGGTGGGGCGCGTTGACGAAGCACTCCGTTCTTCCTGAGTGAAGTGCGCATGCGAGGACCGATGAAAACCGGGCGGGCCACCACAACCGCGGAACCGGCCCGGCCTCCCCCGGGCCCAGGGCTCCGATGTGCGGTCATCGAGGTGGTCACCTCTGCCGACGCACTGTCCAGCGGCAGGAGATCCCACCAGCGCACGTGCCTTGTCCAGCGAGGCTTCGTCCCTTGTCGCGGGTCTTGGACCGCCACATCAGGTTCAGCACCTCGTATGGAGCGCTGAGGCTCTGGGTCGGGAAAGTTCGTGCTGAGGTTCTGGCACGCTTGTACGACCTCAACCGAGACAGAACAGCGGTCCGTTCCCTCTGGAGCGCCACTTCGACGCGCGCACGGCCCGCCGGCTCGACGCCCTCATCGAGGGGACGGGGATCCACCGGGCGCTGGACCCCGAACCCGCGGACCGCGGACTCACCCGCGAGGCCGTCGCGAAGATCACCGTGCCCTGACCCCGCACGCCCTGACCCGCTCAGGCCCCGTGCCGCGACCGGACACACCCGACAGGAGTACCGATGGGCTCGATGATGCGGCGCCCGACGATCATGGACATCGCCAGAGCGGCGGGGGTCTCCAAAGGAGCGGTGTCCTACGCCCTCAACGGCCGCCCCGGTGTCTCCGCACAGACCCGCGAGCGCATCCTGGCCACCGCCCGCGACTTCGGCTGGTCGCCCAGCGGTCCGGCGCGCGCCCTGTCCTCGGGCGGCAGGACCGCCACCATCGGACTGGTGACCCGCCGGGCGGGCCGCCTCTGGGGCAGCCACTCGTCCTTCGCGCTCCTGGTCGAGGGGGTCCAGCACACACTCGCCTCCACCGGGATGGACATGATCGTGCACTCCGACCCCGCCGCGGAGGATTCCCGGCGCCGCCGCTGGGAGACCCGGGGCCGGGTCGACGGCGTGATCCTGGCCGAGGAGCGCATGGGCCGGCCCCCCGCGTCTCCGCCCGCCGTGCCCGCCCTGGTCCTCGGAGCCGCGGTGGACGGGAACGGCACGCTGTCACTGCCGGTCGACGACCGCCCCACGATGAACGAGGTCATGCACTACCTCGTCGCCCTGGGGCACACGAGCCTGGCCCACGTCGCGGGGCCCGCCGACCTCGCCCACGCGCACGCGCGGGCCAAGGCCTTCGAACAGACCGCGCGCGACCTCGGACACCGGGCCGCAGTCGTGCACACCGACGGCAGCGGGGAGCACAGCGCGCGTGCCACCCGGCGCCTCCTGGCCCTGCCCGAGAGCCCGACGGCCCTGGTGTACGACAACGACGTGATGGCGGTGGGCGGGCTGGCGGTGGCCGAGGAGATGGGCGTCGCGGTCCCCTCCGAGCTGTCCATCGTGGCCTGGGACGACTCGCTCCTGTGCCGTCTGGTGAGACCGGCCCTGACGGCGGTCCGCCGCGACATCGTCGGATACGGCCGCCGCGCGGCGACCCTGCTCATCGGGGCCGTCGAGGGCGCACCGGTGGCCGAGGAGATGCTCCCCGGCGGAGAGCTGGTGCCCCGGGAGAGCAGCGGGCCCCTCCGCCTCCCCCGATGAGGCCCCCGGCACAGCGCCATCGCGTCGCGAAGCGCCGTGCGGGCCGGCCCGCACCCGCCGCACGACGGTCCCCGGCACGGGAGCTGAGCGCGGGGCGCCGCCGCGGGCCTCAGGCGGGCACGGGGCGCACCAGGACGTCGTAGGTCTGCGTGACCCGCTCCAGGTCCGCACCGAGTCCGCGCGCCCACGCGTCCAGCTCCTCCTGGGCCGCACGTCCGTCCCGGTCGTCGTCGACCAGCACCTCGAGCTCCAGGAACACCCCGGCTCCCCGCACGTCGTCGAGGCACACCGCGATCGGGCCGGCCCGTCCCGTCCGGCGGCTCTTGACGATCCGCACGCTCGGCACGTAGCCCAGCGCGGTCAGGACACCGTGCATCCCGTCCCGGCCGGCGACGGCCGTCTCGTGCTCCACGCACTCCATCGCGTTCGCCAGCGGGGTCTTGGTCGTCACGATGTGCACGCCGTCCTCGGTGCGCAGGCGTGCGAAGGTGAAGCCGCGCTTGCCCTGCCCCGGATCCCAGCCGGGAGGCGCGTAGGCCGTGTCGTCCTGGTGGACCGGCTCCCCCAGGGACACCCCGGCCTCCCGGAGCGCGGTCAGAACCGCCTCCGGGTCGTGCACCCGGTACTTCGCCTCGATCTCCCGCATCCTCTGCCTCTCCTCGCAGCGCTGTCGGGGCGAGCGTAGTGAAGGCTCACGACGGCGTCCGGGGTTCGGCCCATCCGGCACCGGAATGCAAACGGATGTCCCTTTCGGGGTGCCCAGGATGTCTTTCCCGTCGACCGGGAGCCCCCTGGGATTCCCGAGACCCTCTCTCTCGGGTTTTCGATCGGCGAGCGGCGGGTTTGCCACTCAGGGGTCCTCGGACCCTGGCCCGCCGCTCGCCTCGTTCCGGCGCTCTTCGCCGCGGCCCGGGCGCGGGGCCCGCCTCGGACCCGCCGGGGCGCTCAGCCCTTCAGGCCGTAGAAGTGCACCGGGGAGTTCGGCCGGAAGCCGATGCGGGGGTACACGGGCGCCCCCGCCTCGGTCGCGTGCAGGGTGGCGCGGGTCAGGCCGGTGGCCCGCCCGCCCTCGTGCAGCGCCTTGCGCGTGACCGCCTCGCCGTAGCCCCTGCGCTGCCAGTCCGGGTGCGTGGCGACGAGCGCCACGAACAGGCGGCCCTCCGCCTCCACCGTCGCGGCGCACGTCACGGGGACGCCGTCGCGCAGGCCGAGGTAGGCGTACACCCCCTGTTTCCACAGCGCGGACCCGAGGAGCCCGTCCCGGCCGTCCTCCAGCGGGAACCCGTACGCGCGCGAGTTGAGGTCCGCGTACTCCCGGAGCTGCTCCTCGGTGGTCACGCGCACGAAGACCAGGTCGGGGTGGGAGGGCTCGGCGACGGGGAGGAGGTCCCCGGCCATGCCGGTGCCGGAGAAGGCGAACTCCAGGCCGGCCCTCTCCGCGACCGCCCGCACCCCGTCCCGCGCGTCCTCGCCGAGGAGGTCCTCGAACAGCCACAGGAACCCCGGACGGGCCTTGGAGCGCATGATCTCCGCCGCCCCGGTCAGACGCTCCTCGACGAGCGCCGCGTCCGCGCCGACGTCGGTCAGCGTGACGCAGTTCCAGAACGCGAACCGGCAGTCGGCCCAGCGGACGGCGATGCCGGGCAGGTCCCGGACGTCGGCGTCCGCGTCGCGGTCGAGCACCATGGTGCGCCAGGCCGCGGCGAGCTGCCGCATCGATTCGATCGACTCCGTGCGATCAGTCATCGGAACCCTTCGAGCGGTGGGGAGGGGGAGCCCGTCCGACCGGGCGTGGGGCACCGCCCGCGGCCCGTGGACGCGTGCGTGCTCCGGCTCCACGATCCCCGACCGTCCCCCGGTTACCGGCCGGTTCGTCCGATCTGTGACCTGAAGACCGCATGCGGTTATACCGCCTCATGTGGAGGGCCACTGTCGGCCATGTGGGAGAGCAGCTGCCCCTGAGCCGCGCACCACCGCCGACGCGCCCCGGGCCGCGGGTGCGGTCCGGGGCGCCGAATGACCCGTGACGGGGTCCGCCCGTGTCAGCAGGAGCTGCTGGACAGGACGAGGTCGTAGCTGCCGTCGGTGCCGCCGACCTTGTAGTTGACGCGTCCCAGGGCGCAGTTGCTTCCGGGTGAGTAGACCATGTTGCCCCAGCGTGTTCCGCTGATGGACGTGCTCCCGGTGAACAGCGCCGAGACGCCGCGGTCGACGTCCCTGACGTCCATCCACAGTCCGGCGCGCTGGGAGGCGGGGATCGTCCCGGGATAGCCGACGATGCGCACCCAGTTGGTCGAGCAGGTGGAGGACCACCTCAGCTGGAAGGTCATACCGTCACGGGAGATCTGGTCCACCGTGGTCGAGTTGGCGGAGCATCCGGTGGACTGCGGGTCGGCGCCGTCGTAGACATGCGCTGACGCCGGAACCGCGGTCAGGGTCAGGAGACCGGCAGCGGCCGCGGCGACCGACGCCAGGCGCCGAAAGCGGTTTCCACGGGGGGTGGGGGACATAGGGCTCTTCCTCACTCATGGCGATGATGGGGTCGGGGCGTGCTCAGCCTCGTGCGAAACGGGGCCGCGCGTCGTGGGCCGCGCCCCTCGGCCCTGGACCGCCGGGGAGTCCGTCCCTCCCCGGCCCACCCAAGCTATGGACTTCTCGCCGAAATGTCCTTGACCCACGGTCCTCGGTTTCTTGGCCCTGAGTGCACACCCCACGACGAGGGGAAACGCCCTTCACACCCGCCCGTCTCGGCCTACCGCCATGTTCTGCGGGACAGGACCACCCCCGGCGGCGTCCCCCCGCCCCGGGCGACGCGCCGGGGCGCGGGAGGCGGCGTCGCCCGCGAGCCCGGCTCCCGGCCCGAGTGGTCCAGGCCGCCTCAGGCGGGCAACCGCTCGCGGACCCCGTCCAGTTCCACGAGTTCCCGGCGGAGCCGGGCGGCGTCCTCCTCCGCCTTGCGCGCCTTGTTCCGCCACCCCCTGGCGGACCGGTACTTCTTCCTCATCCTGTCCGACGGCGGGGGGTGCAGCATCTCGTAGGAGTCGGCGGCGACCATCACCAGGGCGTAACCGAGCAGGAAGAAGACCGACCAGAGCAACGCCGTCAGCGCCGTCCCCGTGACCGCGTCCACCGCCCGGTCGTCGCCGAAGTAGAGCGGGAGGGCGAACAGGCACGCCGCACCCGCCGCGATCAGGCGGGCCCACGTGTGCTGCGTGTTCCGGCGTCTGAGCGCCAGTGCGAACGCCTCCCGCCGTTCGATCCTCTCGCTCAGCTTCCGGTGCCGGGAGTCGAGCTGGACGAGGAGTTCGCGGAGGACACGGACCACCAGCCCGTGGCACGCCCACACCGGCTGCGGGGTCCCGGACGGAAGCCCGGGCGGCAGGTGCCGCCGCAACGGCGCGTCCAGGGCGTCGCGCTCCCGCCCGACCGCGCGCCGCCATTCGTCCGGGGCCAGGACGGCCCGGAGGAACAGGCCGCCGTCCGCCCTGCGGTCGAACGCCGCCCGGGATCGGGGCTCGGCCGCGGACAGCGCCGCGGCGTAGCGCTCGCTCTCCCGGAGGTAGAGGGCCAGCGCGGACCGCGCCGCCCTGATCATGCGCCGGTACTCGTCGCACCCCTGCCCGGGGCGGCACGGGTGGCCGGGTTCCCGGCAGTCGTACCCGGCCGCCGCCTCGGCCGCGTTCAGGGGCAGGTCGATGTCGTCGCCCAACGGGTCCGCCCGCCCGGCGGCCGTCGCCCGCGCTCCGGACAGTCCCACGTCGGTCCCCCGGTACCTCGGCGGCAGGTCCGGTCGGACCCGGGCGACGAACCGCAGGACCGCCAGCTCGACGTCCACCGGCTGTCGGCGGAACAGGTCCGGGTCGATCCCGGCGCCCTCCGGGTCCTCGGCGATCCACGCGGCCAGGTCCGCCCGCTCGTCGGGATCCCCGAAAAGCTCGCACGCGGCGTCCGTGTCCGCCTGGAAGGCCTCGGCCAGGCCGCCGAGCGAGCGGTACCACCCGCCGGCGAACCCGTACGGGCGCCCGGGCCGCGCCCCGGAACGCGGCAGCTCCTCCGTCAGTTCCAGGGTCTCCCGCAGGGTCGGGACGCCGCGGATCTCCTCCGTCAGCAGCGTCCCGGCCGCCCCGGTCGCCGCGGTCCTGCCCGAGACCAGCGCGGTCTCGACGTCCGTGTCGTCCGCGCCGAGGCCCAGCAGGGAGTTGAGCACCTGGTGGGCGGTCGGTCGCCGGTCGGGCTCCCTGTCCAGGCACCGGACGACGAGTCCGCGCAGTTCCTCCGGGACTGCCGAGCAGTCGGGGTCGCCCGTCAGGATCCTCGTGATCACGGCGACCGGGGTGCGCCCCTCGAACGCGTGCCGCCCGCTCGCCGCGTAGACCATCACCGCGCCCCACGAGAAGACGTCCACCGCGGGGGTCAGGTACGGGGCGTCGTTCAGCCGTTCGGGCGCCATGTAGCGCAGGGTTCCGACCTTGGCCGTGGCCTGGAAGACCGTGTTCTCGAAGGAGCGCGCTATCCCGAAGTCGATGACCCTGGGGCCGTCCGGCGCCATCATGATGTTGTCCGGTTTGAAGTCCCGGTGGGCGACGCCGGCCCGGTGGATCGCCGTCAGCGCGGTGGCCGTGGACACGGCCAGGCGGTGCAGGTCCGCGCCGCGGCGCGGGCCCCGCGCCCCGATCTCCTGCGTGAGCGTGCGGCCCTCGATGAACTCACTGGCGATCCAGGGCCGCTCGGCGTGCGGGTCGGCGTCCAGGACGCGCGCCACGCAGAACGGGCTGACCCTGCGTGCCGCCGCCACCTCGTGAGCGAACGTCTCCCTCAGGCCAGGGTCCGCGCCCGCACCGGCGTGGAGGAGCTTCACCGCCGCGGGGCCGCCGCCGGGGGCCTGCGCCCGGTAGACGACGCCGAAGCCGCCCCGGCCGATCTCCTCCAGGAGCCGGTATCCGCCGAGCTCGCCGGTCTCCGCGTCCATGACCCACCACGCCCTGTCGCCCGCCCCCTCGCGGGGTCCCGAAATCCGCTCCTCAGACGTGTATAGCGCCGCGGCGATCCGTGCGGAAGGGCCGGTTCCTCCTCCCGTCCGCGACCGCGTCCTCGACCAGCGGTGATCAGGCAGGCACGGAGAAATCCGCGCCGGCTCTCGCCTTTCACCTGTGCCGCACGCACGTTCCTGTCCGAGGTCGGGGCCTTCCGAGTTCGACCCGGCAGCGCCGGCGCCGACCTCCGGACACGGGAGATCACTCGGTCAGGCGCGGTTCCTGCATGAAGGACGATCCGATGAAATAGTCCTCTTCTGTATAGGGGAGCACAACCTCTCCCTTCACCATTTTGACCAGGAGTTCACAGATCCCGCCACGAAACTGCCACCACAGGTAACCACTGCCGAACACCACCGTCCAGTCCGAGACATCCGGATCGAAAAACAGATAAAGAGTCTCTCCGAAGACTTCGCCGATCCGGAACACGTTGTACGGATCGCGACAGAGGATCCATGAGGTGCTGATCCTGCGTGAATCCTCCATGAAACGGTACTCCGCAACGCAGTCCGCTAGATAGTAAACGGCATAGTTGCTCTCTTCGACAACACTCTTGACGTCCTTGTCCCCCCACCCTCCGACGGCAAGGAGGAGGTACGCGTCCTCGATGGTGGACACCACACCGCCGTAGGCCCGCATCAAGGCGACATAGTCCCGGGGGAGCCTCCTCCCGAGAACCTGTTCCGTCGGTTCGGGATCGAACATGGCCTCGGGGGACGGCGAACCGATCATCCTGCTGACCTCGTCGAAGTACTCTTCGCTCAATCTTTCTCGCTCCAAGACAGGGAAAACCTCCCGCTCGTCCAGTGGGAATCCATCGGCGTCACCCATATCGCCATGCCCATCAGGGCCTCCCACCGCGAAAGGACTATTCAGGTCCGGTACTCCCGGACGAAATGCCACCAACCGTGACCCACCCTGCCGATCCGGTCGGCGAAGTCCTCCATGAACTCGGCCAGGGCTTCGTCCCGCACATCGTGTAGCTCGATACGCACCGGTCCCCGTGCCCCTCCCGTTGTGCGGCGGACCGGTCGCCTGCCGGGGGCCGGTTCCGCGACGGAGTCTCGCACGGCGCGACGACAGGACGTGGCGAGGCACCTCACGCACTCCGCACAGCGGGATGGTTTCCGGCACGGCGTCCGCACCGGGATCACACGGGTTCGGGTCAGTCGCTCCGGGCAACCGGCTCGGGACCGGCGTCGAGTGCGTCGAGCACTGCGTCGCCGTTCTCCATCGCCCACTCGGTCAGCACGCGGATCGGATCGATCAGCGTCGCCCCGAGCGGGGTGAGCTCGTACTCGACGCGGGGCGGCACCTCGGCGTAGGCGTGGCGGCGGACGATCCCGTGCGCCTGGAGCCGTCGCAGCGTCTGGGTGAGCACCTTGCGGGAGATGCCGCCGATCAACTCGACCAGCTCGCCATGGCGCACCGGGCCCTGGCTGAGGCCGTAGAGCACGACCACCGTCCACTTGTCGGCGATGAGCTCGACCGCCAGACGCCCCGGACAGTCGGCGAGGAAGAGATCACCGGGACCGAATCCGCTCATGGCGCCAAAGGTACCTGTTGGTTCCTATGCGGAAATCTAGCTTGGGCTCTCCCTCCCAACGAATCCAGGAGAGTCATGCGAGTCATCACCCAGCAGACGCTCGGCGGTCCCGAAGTGCTCACCGTCGTGGACGCGCCCGAACCACAGCCCCTCCCGACCGAGGTCCCCGTCCTCGTCGAGGCGATCGGGCTGAACCCGCTGGAGGCGCTTCTGCGCGCCGGCGAGTTCCCCTTGTTCGGCCGGCCGCCGTTCACCCTCGGCTGGGACATCAGCGGCGTGGTCGGGGAGGCGCCTCAGACGTGGCGGTTCAAGCCCGGCGAAGAAGTGTTCGGAATGCCGCTGTTCCCGCGGGCGGCGAGCGCGTACGCCGAGGTCGTGTCCGTGCCGGCGCTGCACCTGGCACGCAAGCCGGCCTCGCTCTCGCACGTCGAGGCGGCGGCGCTGCCGACCGTCGGGCTCACGGCATGGCAGGGTCTGGTCGACCTCGGCGGCGTGACCGAGGGCGACCGCGTCCTGGTCCACGGCGGTGGCGGCGGGGTCGGCCACGTCGCGATCCAGATCGCCAAAGCGCTCGGCGCACACGTGACGACGACCGCCGGCGGGAGCAAGCGGGAGTTCGTCGAGGGATTCGGCGCCGATGAGGTGATCGACTACACGGCGGTCGACTTCACCGAGGCGGTCCGCGACATCGACGTCGTACTCGACACGATCGGCGGCGAGACAGCCGAGAGGTCGCTCGGCGTGCTCCGGCCCGGCGGTCACCTGGTGACGGCGGCCGCCATGCGGGACGTGCGACTCGCCGCCGCGTACGAGGCGGCCGGCATGCGCTTCAGCGGCATCGCGGTCGACCCCGATCCGGCCGCCCTCCTGGGTCTCGTCGACCTCGTCGAGCAGGGCAGGCTCCGGGTCCACGTGCAGGAGACGTTCCCCTTCGAGCGCGTCGCCGACGCGCACCGACTGCTCGAGGTCGGTCACCTCCGGGGCAAGCTCGTCCTCACCGTCTGATCCCGTCGTGGGGCCTCGTACGAGCGAGGCCCCACCGAGGTCGTCCCACGTCGTACGGGTGGAGGCGTTGCAGGTGGAACAGGAGGAGGGCACGGCCGCGGCGATCCCGGTGACGCGCCGGGGTTCGGGCCGGGTGCCCCCGGAGCGGGCCGCACCGCCGACCGCAGGCGAATCACCGCACCGGGGAACGGGATGGGAGAACCCCGGCACGCAGACCGTCATCCGCCTTGCGCCTCTTCCTCCGTGTAGGGCGTGAAGAGCGCATCGCGGTCCGTCCACGACCCGTCGAGCAGCTCACCGCGCGCCTCGCCCCGGACGAGTCCCAGGAGGAGGTCGGTGGTGGGCAGGTCGTACCTCTCCCACACGTCGCCGTCGCGGTCCGAGACCCGGACCGGGTACGCCTCGGCCGCCGTCCCGGGTGAGACCTGCCAGTAGAGCGTGACCCCCGTGCCGGTCGAGGCCCAGGGCAACAGCCTGGAACCGGGGCGGAGGTCGTCGGGCGGCCCCACGACCCCGTCCTCGAACAGGTCCTGGAGCTGTTCGAACTCCAATCCCGACCGTTCGAGATCGACGTGCCGGAGACCGGGGCCGGGCGCCGGAACGTAGAGCCTCACGAAACCGAGCCACAGTCCGCCGCCCCCGGCGTCGAGAAGCTCGCGGTAGTCCTGCGGCACGGACGCCCCGAGCCGATACTCGACCTGTCCCCAGTCGAAAGGGCCGGCCGGCGGTGCGGGACGCGCCGTTTCGATCAGCTGCTGGGCACTGGCTGTCATACGGGTGCATTCCTCGATATCGCCGGTCCGGGTCCGATCTGCCCGACCCGGGTCCCGTCCGCATTCCGGTCGAACTCCGTTGTTTCCCCGGCACCGGCCGTACCGGGCTCGTCCCCGAGCGTGGCGTCGTGGTCGGCCGCGCGTACCTGTCCGGATCAGGTGGTCGGGGCGTGCGCGCACTCGCCGTCGAACTGCTTCGTCATTCCGACCACGACAATATCGCCCGAGGCCACCCGGCCCCCACCGCATCCGGCCTGTCCCCTGGCGCATCCGGAGATCACCGCATCTGCCGCCCTGCTCCTCCTGAGACGTCCCGGCCCGAAGACGTGAGAAAAACCCACCGATGAACGGACGGCCACAACGGTGCTGCGGAAAATTCAGATCTGATCAACCGCCTGGTGGAAGCACTCCCGAAGCAGCCTTTCCCGCGGAATGGAGTTGCCCTCCCGGCAAGGGCGAAGGTAGGTTCCACATCGCCGAGCCATTGCAGCTGGGCACTCCCTGATGCCTTCATTCCACCACCCGGCAGTCGCACCGAGCGATCTCCCCGTGAATCACGATCCACCGAGAGAAAGGCTGGTGCACAGGGTGCCCACCCCTGACACCGAAGAAGTGGTGCGCCCCGGGAGGAGCAATCCGCCGGCCCTGCTCAAGGCGCGGAGGGAATGGGTCTTCTTCGGCACCCTGTGGAAGTCGCACCCCAGGTTGACAGCCCTGTGGTGGGCGCTGATCCTTCTTCAGGGCGTTCTTCCCGCCGGCTTCGTCGTGGCGGTCGGAGCACTCGTCGGCGCCATCGCCGACGGCGCCCCGCTGGTGGCGCCGCTGCTCCTGATCGGCGCCGTCTTCGTCCTGATGCAGCTCCTAACACCCCTGCACACCCAGGTCGGCTCCCTCCTGGGAGAGCACGTCTCCGACCGTCTGCACGATCGGCTGCTCGTCGCTGCGGGCGCCCCCGAAGGGGTCGCGCACCTGGAGAACCGTGCGCACATGGACGAGCTGGCCGCTGCCCGGGACTTCGACCTCGGCATGACCGGTCCGCCCCTGCACCTGTCGATGGGCTTCATCGCCGGCGGCCTGGTGGAGGCGGTCTCCGGCCTGGCGCAGGCGGTGGTCCTGGCCGCCTACGCGTGGTGGGCGCCGCTCCTGGTGGGAGGCGCCTGGCTCGCCACCCACTGGCTGCTCCGCGAGAGCACCCGGTGGGACCGCCACACGGGGGAGGTCCTGGACGCCCAGCGCCGCGCCGAGTACTCCTACCGGCTGGCGGTGGACTCCCCCGCCGCCAAGGAGATCCGACTGTTCGGCCTCGCGAGCTGGCTGACGGACCGCTTCGCCTCGGAACGCCGGACCCTGGTCGAGCTGCGGTGGCACACCACCCGGCTGCGGCAGAGGCCCATGCGCTGGGCCGTGGTGGTCCTGACGGTATCGGGAGGACTGTTCTTCTGGTCCCTGGGACGGGACGCCGCCTCGGGCGCCGTCGACCTGGGCCAGGTGAGCACCTTCGCCTACGCGGCGGTGGGGGCCGGCGCACTGGCCTTCGGCGGGTTGAACTGGGCCCTGTCCCTGGCCGCCGACGGGGTCGCGTCGGTGCTGCGCGTGGAGAGGACGATGTCGTCGAGCGCCGAAGCCCGCAGCGTGGTCTCCGGCAGGGCCCCCGCAGAGGGGATGCCGGCGGCGGAGATCAGGTTCCGGGACGTGACCTTCGCCTATCCGGGCATGTCCGCGCCGGTCCTCGACGGCCTGGACCTCACCGTCCCGGCCGGGAGCTCGCTGGCCGTGGTCGGGGTGAACGGCGCCGGGAAGTCGACCCTGGTCAAGCTCCTGTGCCGCCTCTACGATCCGGTCTCGGGAACGATCGAGGTCGACGGCACCGATCTCCGGGACCTGGACCTGGAGTCGTGGCGCCGCCGGATCAGCGCGGTCTTCCAGGACTTCATCCGCTACGAGCTCTCGCTCGCGGACAACGTGGCCGCACCGGGCGCCACGCCCGAGGAGGTCCTCGAAGCCCTGGCCGCCGCCGGCGCCGCGGACCTGCGCGACCCCGACCGGGTCCTCTCCCCCGGATACGAGAACGGCACCGACCTCTCCGGAGGGCAGTGGCAGCGCGTCGCCCTCGCCCGGGTCCTGTGCTCCGTGAGCACGGGAGCCGGAGTGGTCGTCCTCGACGAGCCCACGGCCCAGTTGGACGTACGCGGCGAGGCCGAGGTCTTCGACCGCGTCCTGGAGGCCACCCGGGGGTGCACGACCGTGCTCATCTCCCACCGCTTCTCCACGGTCCGCCGCGCCGACCGGATCTGCGTCGTGGACCGGGGCAGGGTCGTGGAGCTCGGGAGCCACGACGAACTCATGGCCCTCGGGGGCGCCTACAAGCGGCTCTTCCAGCTCCAGGCCGCACGGTTCGACGACGACCAGGACGGAGCCGACAGTGCCGGCTGAGGACCACCCCCTGCCCTCGTCCTGGCGGGGCCTGGGCCGCACACTGCGCCTGGGCTGGACCGCCTCCCCCGAACTCATCGCCGTCGCATTCGCCACGACGATCGCCGCCGCCCTCCCCGACGTCCTGATCGCCGCCGCCCTGGCTCTGCTCGCGGACACGGTGCTGTCCGGGGAGCAGTTCGGCGTGATCACCGCCGCCGTACTCCTGGGCGCGCTGGCGGTCATGAGCTGGCTGCTGCGCCTGCTGAGCGAGCGGGCCAACCGCCGTTTCGCCGACCGCACGGCCGTGTTCATGGAAGCGCACGTGGTCCGGCTCCAGAGCGGCCTCCCCTCCCTGGAGCACCACGAACGCCCCTCCTACGTCGACCGGGTCCAGCTCGTCCGCGACCACGCGGACACGTTGAGCGAGGTCTACCAGGAGCTGTTCCAGGTGGTCGGCGCCGTCCTGCGCCTGATCCTGACCGTGGCCCTGCTGATGACCGTCCATCCCCTGCTGGGACTGCTGGGACTCTTCGCGGTGCCCACCGCCGCGGTCTCCCACTGGCGGGGAGGGGCGGAGCACGCGCTGGAGGAGAGGCTCGGACACCACGAGCGCCTGGCACGGCACTTCTTCCTGCTGGGCACGAACGCCTCCCCCGGGCGTGAGCTGCGTGTCGCCCGCGCCGGGGAACGAGTCCGTCGAGGGCGCCACCAGGCTTGGGCCGCACGGCACCGTGCCATGGCCCGGGCCCGCTGGACGACCACGCTGTGGCAGGCTGCGGCGCTCACGGTCTTCGGCTGCGCGTTCGCGGGCTCCGTCGCCGGGGTGGCGCTGAACGGCGGCTCGGCGGCCGAGGTCGTCCTCCTCCTCACCGCAGGCGGCCGTCTGGCCCAGTACCTCGGCCAGGCGCTCAGCCAGGTCCACTTTCTCCGCACGATCTGGCTGGAGGGAGGACGCCGCCTGCTGTGGCTCGAGGAGCTGGCCTCCATGGCGGCCGAACGGAGCCCGACCCCTCCGCCGGAACGGATGAGCTCCGGCATCGCCTTGGACGCGGTCTCGTTCACCTACCCCGGGACGGACCGGCGGGTTTTGGAGGACGTCACGCTCCACCTGCCGGCAGGGTCCGTGGTTGCCGTCGTCGGCGAGAACGGAGCGGGCAAGTCCACGCTGGTCAAGCTCCTGGCGAAGATGTACGAGCCCGACTCCGGAAGGATCCTGGTCGACGGGGTCCCCCTGGCCGACATGCCTGCCGACGCGTGGCGTAAACGGCTCTCGGGAGCCTTCCAGGACTTCGCCCGCTTCGAGTACCCGCTGCGCCTGTCCATCGGGGTGGGTGACCTGGCCGGGTCCAGCGAGGGCGGGGCCGTGGAGCGGGCGGTCGAGCGCGCCGACGCCGGCGCCTTGGTCGACCGGCTCGACCGGGGGCTGGACACCCAGCTCGGCAGTGCCTGGGCCGGTGGGACCGAGCTCTCCGAGGGGCAGTGGCAGAAGGTCGCGCTCGCCCGCGGCTACATGCGCGACCGACCCCTGCTCCTGCTCCTGGACGAGCCCGCCTCCGCCCTGGACGCCGAGACCGAGCACCTGCTGTTCGAGCGGTACGCGGAGCGCGCCCGAGCCCTCAAGGACCGGGGCCGCGTCACGCTCCTGGTCTCGCACCGCTTCTCCACCGTGCGCACGGCCGACCTCGTCGTCGTCATGGACGGGGCGCGGGTGATCGAGCAGGGCACCCATGCCGAGCTCATGGAGCTCGGCGGACGCTACGCCGAGCTGTACGGGATCCAGGCCCGCGCCTACCGCGTCGAGGGGTGAGCCGGCCGCCCCCGCTTCACCGGCGGTACTACCCCGCCGCCTCCGGCGCTCCGATGACCACGGCGCCGCGGTGGCCGCCCCGTTCCACCGCCGCCATCGCGTCGAGCGCGGCGTCGGGCACGGGCAGCAGGTGGGCGTCGACCCAGGTGTCGCCGGTGGCGTCGTTGGTCCACGGGTCCTCGATCACGACGGCGCCGGGTACGGCGCCGTGGCAGAGGACCCAGTGCGGCACGTCGAAGCCCAGCATCGCTTCCAGGGAGAGCAGGAGCAGGACGCGGTCGCCCCGGTCGATCGCGCCGCGGATCCCGGGCAGGGTGAGGCGGTGCGGGTCGATCGGGACCCCGGCCCGGGCCGCGTCCGTGCGCGACGCCTGCTGGAGGAGGGCGCGCCACTCCTGTTCGGCCTCGGTGTAGGAGTCGAGGAGGACGGGCCGGTCCGTGTCGAGGAAGACGGTGACGGGCGAGGCCGGCCAGGTCCGGCGCACGGCGACGCCCAGGCCGACGGGTTCGCAGGCGGGGAAGTTGGTGGCGCCGCGCCACAGCGTGAGCTCCGCCGTGCGGTCGAGGGAGTCGCGGGGCACCGCCCCCGCCCGGACCTGGGCGAGCAGGGCGACGACGGCGCCGCAGGTGAAGTTCGTGGACTGGCGGTAGTACGGAGGCTCCGCCGTCCCGTCACCGCCCCCGTCTCCGTCCAGCCAGCGCACGTAGCCCGCGGGCGGGCGGGCCACGCCGTCCGCCGTCCCGCGCGGGGCCTCCATCGGGCTGAAGCCGAGGGCGGCGGCGTCCGCGGCGGCGGCCGTCCACCCCTCCCACTTGACCTGCACGAGTCCCCGGTCGCGGGCGTGGGCGAGGACCGCCTCCACGGCGGCGGGGACGTCGCCGACGGCATCGACGATCTTGGTGTAGGCGGCCTGCGGGCGCGCCGTCACCAGCGCGGCGCCGGCCCAGCCCTCTCCTGCGGCGTCGGGGACGGCCACGATCCGGGGCCCGTGGTTCGAGCGGTCGACCGCTGCCCAGCGCTCCAGCACCTGGGCGGGCGCGATCCGCTCCAGCTGCGCGGGCCGGGCTTCGGGGTCGAACGGGAGGACGGTGCCGTGGGCGGGCGCGTCCGGGAGGCGGGGTGGCATCGGGGTCTCCTCGTGGGGTGCGGGCGGCGGGGCTCAGATGTGGGAGCGGCGCAGCAGCCAGATGAGGTAGGGGGCTCCGACCAGGGCGATCATGAGCCCGGCCGGCATCTGGGAGGGAGCGATGAGCGTGCGGCCGAGGGTGTCGGCGACGCAGACCAGCAGTCCTCCGAGCACGATCGAGACGGGGATGCTGCGCCCGTGCCGGGCGCCGACCAGTGCGCGGGCCAGGTGGGGCGCCACCAGTCCGACGAAGCCGACGACCCCGACCGCGACCACGCTGACGGCCGCGAGGACCGCGGCGACGCCGAGCAGCGCCAGCCGCGTCCGCTCCACCCGCATGCCGAGGATGCGGGGGGTGTCCTCGTCGACGGCGATCAGGTCGAGATGGCGGGCCAGGCCGATGACCAGTGGCGCCGCGACCAGGAGCACCACGGCGACCGGTACGACGTCGGGGAAGGTGCGCCCGTACGTCGTCCCGGAGAGCCACGTGAAGATGCGCGGGGTCTGCCAGGGGTCGGCGCGCAGGAGGAGGAACGTGGTGACGGCGCTCAGGCTGTAGCTGAGCCCGATGCCGATGAGGACGAACCGGTCCGGGCGCAGTGCGCCCCTCCAGGCCAGGGCGGCGATCACGGCGAAGGTGGCCAGGCCGGTGAGGATCGCCATGGTGACGAGGGAGGGCAGGCCGCTGCCCGCGGCGGAGGTCACGACGATGACCGCGCCCAGGCCCGCGCCGGCGGTGATGCCGAGCAGGCCCGGTTCCGCGAGGGGGTTGCGCACGGTGCTCTGGACGAGGCTGCCCGCCAGGGCGAGCGCCGCGCCGGCGAGGACGGCGGCGCTCACGCGGGGGACCCGTTCGTCGAGGGCGCGGCCGATGAGGTCGGGAGCGGTTCCCTGGAGCCAGAGGGCGATGTCGCCGGTGCGCAGCCACAGGCTGCCCGCGAGCACGCCGACGAGGACGGCCGCGACGAGCAGGACCGCCGCGGTGAGGAGGACGCCGAGGAAGCGCCGGCGGGTGCGCGTCCCGGCCCTGGCGCCGGGCGGCCGGCGCACGGGACCCGCGTCGCGCAGGCGCAGGGCGAGGACGACGATGAGGAGGCCGCCGAGCACGGCCGTGGGGACACCCGTGGGGATGGAGGCGGCGCCCTCGGCGCCGAGCACGGCGCGCAGGGAGGCGTCGGCGAACAGGACCAGGAGTGCGCCGAGGAGCCCGGAGACGGTGACGAGGAGGAGGTGGCGGCGCAGGGAGGGGATCCGTCCGGCGATCAGGCGCGCGAGCACGGGGGCGGCCAGGCCGATGAAGGCGATCGGTCCGGCCAGCGTGACGGAGACCCCGGTGAGGAGCACGGCGCAGAGCACCGCGATGTTCCGGGTCGAGCGCAGGGGCACGCCGAGCGACGCGGCGGTGTCGTCGCCCAGGCCGAGCACGTCCAGCCGCCGGCTCAGCAGCAGCGCGACGACCAGCACCGCGGCGATGAGCGGCATGGCGCGCAGGGAGGCGTCGATGTTGAGCTGGACGAGGGAGCCGTTCCCCCAGGCGTAGAGGCCGGTGGTGCTGTCCTTGAACAGGATGAGCATCACGCCGGTGGCCGCGTCCAGGGCCATCGCCATGGCCGAGCCGGCCAGGATGAGCCGCGTCGTGGCAGTTCCGGCGGCGTGGCCGGCGAGTCCCAGGACGACGGCGGCGGCGAGCAGTCCGCCGGTGAAGGCGACCAGGCCGGAGGCCCACAACGGGACGGCGAGGCCGAAGGCGGCCACGGCGGTGAGCGCGAAGTAGGAGCCGGCCGTGACGGCGAGGGTGTCGGGTGAGGCGAGCGCGTTGCGTGTGACCGACTGCAGCAGCGCTCCGGCGACGCCGAGGGCGAAGCCCACTGCCACGCCGGCGAACAGGCGCGGGAGGCGCGAGCCGGTGAGCACGTCGCCGACCGGCACCCCGTCGACGTCCTCGCGCGCGCCGAGCGCGTAGCGCGCCAGGTCCCACCAGCCCACGCCGGAGGTGCCCTGGGTGAGGTGCCACAGGCCGACGGCGAGGATCGCGGCGGTGAGGGTCGCGGCGACCGCCGCCCCGGCGGTGCCGCCGCGCATGCCGATGCGCGGCAGCGGGGACCGCCGGGGCGGGGCCTGGAGTGTTCCGCTCATCCCTGGGTGAGCGCGTCGACGAACCCGTCGATCGCCTGCTCCGTCGAACGCGGACCGCCGGCGCCCCAGATCCGCGGGGGGAAGGCGTGCGCGCGCTCCTCCTCGACGGCGGGGAGGGAGGTCCAGATGGGGTTCTTCTCCAGCTCCTCGACGTAGCCGCCGACGCCTTCGTCGTTGGCGTAGAAGAGGTTGGCCTCGCCCACGGCGGTGAGGCCCTCGACGTCGGTCTGCGCGAGGCCGTAGGAGGGGTTGACGCCGCCGTCGCCGTAGGCCTCGTTGATCTCGTCCGTCCAGACGGGGGTCATGCCGAGCTCTTCGCCGAGCGCGGTGAACAGCGCGCCCTCGCCGTAGGGGCGGATGGTGAGGTTGCCGCCCTGGAGCCACCCGTCGAAGTAGAGGAAGTCCGTGGTGGGCAGGTCGAGGGCGGCCACCTGCTCCTTGGCGTCGGCGAGGTGGTCGTCGAACCTCTGGAGCTCCTGCTCGGCGCGCTCGGTGCGGCCGGTGGCCTCGCCGATCATCCCGAAGACCTCGCGCATGTTCCCGATGGGGTCGGCCGGGTCGGCGCCCAGGGTGGCGAGGACGGGCACGCCGCGCTCCTCGAGCTGGGCGATGATCTCGTCGTCGGCGCTGAAGGCCTCCACGACGACCAGGTCGGGGTTCTGCGCGTAGAGGGTGTCGAGGTCGGGCTCCTCGCGGCTGCCGATGTCGGTGACGCCCTCGGGCAGTTCCTCGGCGCTCACCCAGGTGCTGTAGCCCTCGGTGTCGGAGACGGCCACGGGGGTGACGCACAGGGTGAGGGCGTCCTCGACCTGCTGCCATTCCAGGACGGCGATGCGTTCGGCGGGCTTGTCGAGCTCGACCTGCCGGCCGACGCCGTCGGTGAGGGAGACCGGGTCGGTGGAGGTGGCCGTGGTGTCGTCGGCGCAGCTCTCGGAGGCGGGTGCGGCGACGGCCTCGGGGTCGGCCTCCTCGACGCTGGTGGTGCCGCATGCTGTCGCGGCGAGGACGGCGGCGGCGGAGGCCGCGGCCGCGAGGTGGCGGAGACGGGTCATCGGTGGTTCTCTCTGCTCTGTTCCTGTGTGCTCGGGTGGTCCGAGGCGGTGGTTCGGGCGCGGGCCGTGTGCCGGCCCACGGGGTCGATGCGGAGCCGGCCGGTCCGGGGGTCCTGGGCGACCTCGACCCGGATGCCGTAGACCTCGCTGAGGTTCGGGGTGGTGAGGACCTCGGCCGGGTCGCCCGCGGCGCGGACGCGGCCGGCGCTGAGCAGGAGCAGCGTGTCGGCGATGCGGGCCGCGTGGTCGAGGTCGTGCAGGACGACGCCCACGGCGACGCCGTGGTCCTCGGCGAGGTCGCGGATCAGGTCGAGGGTCTCGATCTGGTAGCGCAGGTCGAGGTGGTTGGTGGGCTCGTCGAGCAGGACGACGCCGGTGTTCTGGGCCAGGCAGGCGGCGAGCCAGACGCGCTGCATCTCCCCGCCGGAGAGCTCTCCGGCGGCCCGGGCGGCCATGTCCTGCACGCCGGTGGCGCTCATGGCGTGGTCGATCGCGCGGCGGTCCTCGGCGGAGAGGCCGGCGAAGCCGCGCCGGTAGGGGTGGCGCCCGAAGGCGACGACCTCGCTGACCGCCAGTCCCTCGGGGGTGGGGCGGGACTGGGAGAAGAGGGTGACCTCCCTGGCGAAGCGGCGTGCGCTGAGCAGGGACACCGGGCGGTCGGGCTGCCCGTCGCGGCCGCCGAGGGTGACGTGGCCGTCGTCGACGCGGTGCAGTCGGGCGAGCGAGCGCAGGAGCGTCGACTTGCCGCTGCCGTTGGGTCCGACCAGGGCGGTCACGCGGCCGGCCTCCAGGGTGAGGGAGGCTCCGTGGACGACCGTGGACCTGCCGTAGCTCAGGACCAGCTGTTCCCCGCTCAGGGCGTGTGCGCGCGTCACGGCGCTGTGCGCGGCGCGCGCGCCGGGGCCCCGGCGGCCGCGGTGGAGGAGGGCCGCGGCAGGGCGCGGGCTGCGCCGGGGTCGGTGTGCGCGGGCCCCGTGAGCAGCGGTTTCGGCCGTGCGCACGCGAGCCCGCCCGAGGAGGAGATTAGGTTAGCCTTCACTCACTCAGGATAGGTACGGCTACTCCGCGGCTGCAATCAGGACTTCCGGACCCCGGATACGGAATTCCGGCCAGCGGTCGCGCGGGGCGTGCCGAAGTACGTCCCCGGGGTGGTGCCCATCACGCGCCGGAAAGCGTCGATGAACGTGCTGGTCTGGGCGTATCCGAGGCGCTCGGAGGCGTCCTGCACCTCGCACCCCTCGCTGAGCAGCGTGAGCGCCCGGTGGATGCGCAGTGACTGTCGCCACTGCGCGAACGACAGCCCGGTGGCGGTGCGGAAGGCGCGGCTGATCGTGCGGGGGCTGACCCCCAGGTCGCGCGCCCACTCCTCCAGGGAGCGGTCGTCGGCGGGGTCGCGCAGCAGGGCCTCGGCGATCACGTCGGCCCGGGGGTCGCCCGGCAGCTGCAGGGCGGGCTGGGGGCGCGAGGGCTCCAGCACGTCGAACACGACCGCCTCGGCCCGTGCCCGCGCCCCGGCGTCGATGTCGGTGCGGGCCAGGTGCAGGAGCAGTGACTCCAGCACCGGGCTCATCGCGATGGCCGTCGGTCCCTCGAAGGCGACCGGCGTGCGGTCCGGGGCGAAGAAGGCGGTGTGGAGTTCGGCCCTGGCCGTCAGCCGGCCGGCGTGCACCTCCCCCGTGGGCACCCACAGCCCGCACCCCTCGGAGACGGTGAAGACGCGGTCGCCGACACGGGCGGTCACGGCCCCGCAGCGCACCCACACGAGCTCGTGCGCGGGGTGGGCGTGCGGCTCCCACTCCGTGGGGGCGCCCGGGGCGTGCGACTCCGCGATGATGACGAAGGGCGCGTCGGCGCCCCCCGGAAGCGGGGCGGCCTGCTTCACCAGGGTGCTAGGCTCACGCCGCCAGGCCCCCAGGCCCGCGCCCTCGCCGGGGGGCGGGGGCTCCCCGGAGGGAGGACGGCGTCCGGACGGGTCCGCCCCGGCCGCGCTCACGGGCGGCACGCCCCGACGCCCGACGGAAGCACCCGCCGGGCGGCACGGCGCGGAGGGGCCGCAGTCGCGGGGCGCGTCTCCGGCGGGGTCGGCCGGAGAGCGCCGTGGCGGGCGCGGCGGCGCGACCGCTCCCGGTGGGCACGGGCGGTGCGCCCCGGGAACGGAGAGATGGACGGCATGTCCCTATTGTCGCAGGCGGTGACGGGTGCGGCGTTCGGGGTGGCGCAGCGGCACGTCGACGTCCCGCGGTCCGCGGGGGGCGGCGCCCGCGTGCCGCGGGTCCCCGCGGCCCCGCGGCAGGCCCTCGGGGCCTCTCCCCTCGGCCCCTTCTCCGTCGTCGGCCCGGCGGACCGGTCCCGGCTGCCCGCCGGCCCCGTGCGGCGCCTCTCGCGCCGGCGGTGGGACCGTTCGCGCGCCCCCTCCCCCGAGGGGCCGCGACGGTGAGGCGCGTCTCTACCCCTGGAGTTCCTTCAGGCCCCGGCTGATGCGGATACAGGCCAGCACGCCCGCCACCACTCCGACCGCGACGAGGATGAGCGCCGCCCGCGCGACGGTGTCGGCCTCCCCCGCGACCGCGGCCTTGAGCATGGTCACCGCCCAGTAGCCGGGGGAAACGGGCGCGACTGCCTGCGCCCAGGCGGGCATCATCGTGATCGGGGCCAGGGCTCCGCCCAACGCACTCACCGTCAGCGCACCGACGTCGCAGATGGCCGCGAGTTCGCCGTGGCTGCGCACGACGCTGGCCAGGGCCACGCCGATGGCCAGCAGGGCGAAGGACCACACGCAGACCGCCGACAGGATCAGCGCGAAGGAGCCGGTGACGGGCATGTCCACGACCTGGGCCCCGAAGACGATGAGGATCGTCTGTTGCACGACCAGCAGCACGAAGACGGGCAGCGCCTTGCCGATGAGCATCTCCACGACCGAGACCGGGGTGACCCGCATCCGGTTCCAGGTGCGCCATGTGCGTTCGGTCAGCAAGGCGGTGCCCACGACGGACAGGGAGAGCACGGAGAACATCACCAGCATGCCGATGACCGCTTGGGCCTCACCGCCCTGGGGAAGCGCGGCCCTGTAGAGCGGACTGAAGACGAGCATGAGCACCATCGGCATGACCAGGTAGCTGATCAGGTGACCGGGGTCGCGCAACCGGAGCGTGGTGTTGTGGCCGACCAGCAGGGCCAGGCGGTGGGGAAGGTTAGTGCGCACGGGCCACCGCCTGGTAGAGGTCGTCGAGGGTGGGCTGGCGCAGGTCCACCGAACGCACGGGCTTGGTGGCCTCGACCAGCATCTTGGCCAGGGTGGCGGTGGGATCGGTCGTGGGGACGCACATCTCCTCGTCCTCGAAGGTGAGCCGGACCTCTCCGGGAAGACCGTGGAGCAGCTCGCCGGCCTCGCCCCTGGCGATGACCCGCCCGTGGCGGGCGACGGCGATGCTGGCCCCCAGGTCGGTGAGCTCGGGGAGGTAGTGGGTGGTGTAGACGACCGTCGCCCCGGTCCGGGCGTGGTCGCGTACGACCTCCAACAGGGACTGGCGGGTTTCGGGATCCACACCCGCGGTGGGTTCGTCCAGGAGGAGGAGCGCGGGCTTGTGGACCATGGCGGCGGCGGCCTGGACCCGGCGCTGCTGGCCGCCGGAGAGGATCCCGACCCTGCGGTCGAGGAAGTCGGTGATCTGGAGGGCCTCGGCGATCTCGGTGACGGCCCGGCCGAGCTCACGCCGGCGCAACCCCTGCAGTCCACCGAACAGCCGCAGGGTCTCACGGGGGGTGACCGTCGGGTACAGCGCGATGTGCTGGGGCGCGAGCCCGAGGAGGTGGCGTGCGGCGCCGGGGGCTTTTCCGTCGACGAGGACCCGCCCGCCGTCGGGGCGCAGAAGCCCGGAGACGATGTTGGCGAAGGTGGTCTTACCGGCCCCGTTGTGCCCGACGAGTCCGACGATCTCACCTGGCCGGGCGACCAGAGTGAAATCGTCCAGGGCTTTGACCGACCCGTACCCCTTCACCAGTCCTAATGCCTCCAACATGCCATGACCATCCGTTCTGTTCGGTGTATAGAAACATTGTCTATGGTGTAAAGTATAGCCATGGGAAAGATAAATCAAGAAAGACGGGAAGAGATCCTCTCCGCTGCTCTGCGCATCGCTGAGAACGGAGGCCTCGCAGCCATGTCGATGCGTGCGATCGGGGCCGAGGTCGGCCTGACGCCGATGGCCCTGTACGGGTACTTCGCGAGCAAGGACGAGCTGTTGGACTGGCTGGTGGGCCGAGTACTGCAAGAGGTGCCCCGGCCCGATCCGGAGGCGGACTGGCGCGAGCGGCTGCTCGCATGCGCCCGCGGGGCCAGAGCCGCGGCGCACCGGTACCCGCGAACGTTCTCGGTGCTCCTGAACAGGCCCGTGGTGCTGCCGGAGGCGATGCGCGTGGTGGATCCCCTGTACGGCGCCCTGATGGAGGCGGGGATCCCCCACGAGCGGGTGGCGGGCTGGGAACGGATGTTCAGCACGTTCGTGCTGGGCTTCGCCGTCTCGGAGGTGAGCGGCCGCTTCGGGGAGGGGAACCTCGGGACCCGGGAGCGGCGTGAGCGCCTGGACCCCCGGGAACTGCCGGCGCACCACCGTCTGGGAGAGGTGCTGGACCTCCCGGTCGACTGGGACGCGGAGTTCGAGGAGGGACTGGCGAGACTGGTGGCGATGGTCGGGGCGGAGGGCACGGGGCCCGCATGAGGCGCCGGGCGACCGGGGCCGCACGGTGCCGGCCCGGCTGCGCCGAGGCTCTCACGTGCGGCCGACGTAGCAGCGTGAGGGCCCCGGGACGCCTACGCGCTCGTCGTCAGGTCCAGTTCGTCCGCCCTGGAGAGGATGGACACGTGGATCCTCCGGAGGGACTCCGCCGGCTCGATGCCGAGCTCGTCCGTGAGGTGGGAGCGAAGCCCTGCGTAGACCTCCAACGCCTCGGCCGTTCTCCCACTGCGGTAGAGGGCGACCATGAGGTGTTCGTACAGCTTCTCCCGTCCGGGGAAGCGGGCGATCATCTGGTACAGCTCTCCGACGACCATGGAGTGCCGCCCGAGGTTCAGCTCGATCTCGATGAGCCTTCCGTATGCGGCGTCCCGCTCCTCCTCGAGCGCCCTGGCGGCTCCGGAGAGCGCCACCGACTCGCGCAGCTCCGGAAAGGCGTCGCCCCGCCACTGGTCCAGTGCCTGCCGGAACAGCAGGGTGGCGTTGTCGAGGTAACCGCTCCGATCCTGCTGCCGGGCCTGGGTCAGGACGTTCCGGAAATTCCATATGTCCAGACTGTGGTCCTTGAGGTCTATGGAGTAGCCGTACGGCATGGTGCCGACCGCCATCGGATCCGCCCCTGTGGCCGCAAGGTACTTCCGCAACCGTGAAATGCTCACCTGCAGTGCGGTCGGCGCCGTGCGCGGGCGCCCTTCCGGCCACAGGGCCTCCATCAGTTCGTCGAAGGCGACCACGGAACCGGCGTCCATGCAGAGACGGGTCAGCAGCATGCGGAGCCGCAGCGCGGTGGGGGTGATCCTGTCCCCTCGGTCGTCCAGAACTTCCAATGGGCCGAGCAAGAGAAACTGCATACCGAACCTCCTTCGATTCGATAGGTGTCCTAGAGCCGTTGAAAAATGTCCGAGAAATGGGCGCGAACCCACGGAGGGGTCAACCGCGAGATCGGGGGACCGGCACGGACGAACCCGCCCGGGGTTCCTGCGTCCCGTCCTCCGACCGCTCCCCTTCCTGGGCGGCCCGCACCATGAGCGACTCCAGGAGGAGCGGTATCCGGCCGAGGTCGTCACGGGATATGTGTCGGGTGTCCACCGTCACCGACAGGTCGGCGAACCGCTCGTCGGAGTCGATCTGCGCGAAGAACTGGAGGTCGTGGGTCTCGTAGGAACCCGCGTCCTCGACCTCGGTGTCGCCGAGAAGCTCCTCCAGCCGCTCCCGTGGGGTGTGCGCGAGTTCGGACGAGGTCCGCTGGTCCCTTCGCCGGTCGTTGACACAGCAGGTGATGCCGAGGGCGTGCCCGCGTTCGCGCTCCATCTCGGCGATCGCCTCGTCGAGCCGGTCCGGGTCGTAGCGGGCGTGGCGGTGCGCGCGCATCGCCGGGCCCCAGGAATCCCGCAGTGTCCGGTCCAGCCCGCCGCTCGGACGGACGGCCGCGAAGACACCGTCCTGCGCCATGGGGCAGACGATGTGCGCGACATCCGCGGTGCGGTTGTTGGCCACCACCTTCATGAGGACCCTGGAGCCTCCCGTGTGGCGTGCCAGCACCGTCGACAGTCCGGCGAGGAAGACCATCGCCGTGCTCACACGATGCTGCCGGGCGATGACGTGTACCGCCGCGTTCAGCGCGGACGACCTGATCCTCTTCGACCGGTAGCGGGCGCCCGTCACCTCCAGGGGAGGTCCGGAGAACACCGGCTCCGACGCCTCCCGCAGAGCCCGGCACCAGTGACGGATCGCCGCGTCGGACAAGGAGCGCCCGGTCTCGCCGGATTCGAACGCGGCGATCTCGAGGAGCTCCGTCTCCCGGTGGCTGCGGGCGGGTGCACGGCCGGCGGCCCTGTCGGCGATGAGGGCCTGTGCCCGTTCGACCAGCACACGAAGGCTCACACCGTCGGTGGCGACGTGGGAGAGGGAGAGGACCAGGGCCCGGGGGCGGCCCCCGTGCACCAGAACCGCGACGCGGAGGGGCCAGCCGAGGGCGGGATCGAAGGCGAGGAGGCGCAGCCGCTCGCTGATCCCCTCCACCACTGCGAGCAGGTCGGCCTGCTCGCGGTCCCCGGTCTCCACTATCTCGACCGGGAGCGCTCCGGAGGCCTCGGCACGCTGCCTGAGCGCACCCGACTCGTCCTGCGAGAGTCGCGTCCGAAGCGTGACGTTACCGGTCACGAGATCGGCGACCGCCGAGAGGACGGCGTCGAGATCGGCGCCCGGGGCGATCTCGAAGGCCTCCTGCATGTTGAAGCGGCGGTGGTCCTCGGGGAACCACTGGAGGTGCCGCCATGTGGTCCGTTGTCCCCATGTCGCCGGGCCCTCGCGGACCTGCTCGCCGATCACGGGAACCGTGGTCATCCGTACGGTGGTCATATCCGCCTCACCCTCGACTTCGCATCCGCACTGCCGGCCGGTCCGGCTGGGGCGCACGGCTCCCTCGAGGGGACGGCGCGACCGGACGGCGCTCCAGCTCCAGGCGCGTCGCGGACACGAGCCGCCCGCCGTCCACGACCACCTCCGCGGGGGCGGGGTGTCCGAGGAAGGCCAGGAGGCTGGCCGTCAGTCCGTAGGCGCCGACATTGGGAACACGGACCAGTCCGCCCACCCGCGGTTCCACGAGGGGGACACCGCGCCCGAGGACGTCGACCGGTGTGCACAGCGGCCCCACCATGTGCACGGCCTCGGTCCCGCCCGTGGAGCTGTCGGCGGCCTCCAGCGGCACCGCGGAGAGGGGCAGGAGCCGCCCCGTCGCCGACATGCCGCCCAGGCAGTTCACCCCGCCGTCCAGCACCGCGTACGCGCGTCCGTGGCTCCTCTTCACGTCGAGGATCCCCAGCACGAGGGTTCCGCAGCCGGCAGCCACGTAGCGCCCCGATTCGACGGAGATCCGTGGGGCGCCCTCGCGCCAGCCGACCATGTGCTCGTCCAGGGCGGTGGCGAGCCGATCGGCCGTGGTGCCGTACTCGGGCAGCTCCCCTGGCACCGCGAAGGGGGCGGCGAACCCCCCGCCGATGTCCAGCCGGTCGATCGGCACCCCCTCGGCACGCAGGGCCGCCGCCGCCCGCAACGTACGGGAGAACTCGTCCAGGAGCGACTCCTCGTCCTTGGCGTTGGTCAGCGGGAAGAAGTGGAGGCCGTCCATCTCCGTGTTCGGGTGCTCCTGGACGGACCTGGCCAGTCGTCCGACATCGGCGAGGTCCACACCGAACTGCGAGGGCCCGCCGCTCATCCGCAGACCGACCCCGCCGCCGGCCTCGGTCCCGTTGACGCGGATGAGACAGCGCACGGTCTCCCGAACGCGGTGCGCGGTGCGCGCCACGCGCAGGAAGTCCGTCTCCGACTCCACGGAGAAGCGCCTGACCCCCTCCTGGACGGCCCAGGCGATGGCCTCCTCGCTCTTTCCCGGACCGGTGTAGAGGCATTCGCCGACGGGGAACCCGGCCATCACGGCGTCGGCGACCTCCCTCCGGGAGGTGACCTCCGCGTCACAGCCCTCGGCACGGGCAGCGGCCGCGATGTCGGGATGCGGGTTGGCCTTGAGCGAGTAGTAGATATGCGTGCCCGGCGGGAGGGCACGGCGCAGGGAGGCGACGGACTCGCGCACGCGCCGCAGGTCGTAGAGGTAGAGGGGGGACCCGAACTCGCGGACGAGCTCTGCGATGTCAGGCATGGGTGGTGCGCTCCTCATCGGTGGCGGTGACGGCCGGAGAGGCGTCGGTGGAGGGGCGGGACCCGGCAGGCGCGGCTCCGGCTCCCGGGTCGTTCGGCACCGGCCCCGCCCGACGGAGGTCCGACCCCGGCCAGCCCTCGGACAGGGGGCCGGGAGCGCTGCTTCGGACGGGGTACGCGCGCGTCCAGGCGGTCGCCGGTCCCCCGGTGCGAAGGGCCGGCTCCGCGGCACAGGGGTTCGCCCGATCCGGGAGGGTCCGGGAACCCGCCGTCGGCGACGACCGTCCGCCGGCCCCCACCGGTCCGAGTGGCGGGGCCACCGGAAGATTCATTCCGCATTTGTGGAGTCGGCCCCGCTCCACGAAGTCGGGGACCGCGAAATTCGCACCACCAGCAGTGTTCACCATGGCAATGCCACAACCTCCAACACGAACAACTCTGCGTCACAGTCAATGGTTTCCGGGCACACAGAGGAGTACGCCAGGAATAAAGGAGCTCCAAGGTATATCCGACCACTCCACGGACATCCCGCGGGCCACCGACGATTCCTCCCGGGGGAGGCAATGCCCCTTCCCGTGGAAGCGCTCCCATGAGAAAGCTTGAGTTTTCCGGATATCCCGCGCAGCATAGCACGGCCCCCACAAGGCTGACAAGCACTCCCATCGCATCCCGATTTAACGAGTTTCCCCTGCCAGAATTCAGGAGAAACAGGCACGAAAACCCTGGAAGCAAAGCGTGCGGAAGCATTTACTTTTAGTCATTGCCGCGGGTCGGGTGAGGTGCACTCCCGAAGGCCTCCCATGAAGGGGAACGGCGACCCAGCCCCGGGAGGTGCATCACCGCCAGGCGATTGCTACAGCCCGAAATGAAACGCCTACCCCCACTCCGGCCATATATTACACCGAACGGAGTACCCAGGAGATAAGCCTGTCCGAATGTGGACATATCCATTCGGAAAACCGGGTTGACATAGGGTCGCACCGGCAAGTAGCGAACGCGGGGCGGGCAGGGGGGCGGCAAAAGGAGGGGACGGACCGGCCCGCGCGGCGTCGGCAGCCGGCCTGCGGGCGCGGGGCGGCAGCCGGAAAGACCGCACCTGCCGGGGAACGCCGGGAGAATGCACGCGCCCGAGCCTCCTGAAGCACTTCCCGTCCGCATGTCCGCCGAGCGCGCCGACCACCGAATCGCATGAGTTCCCGCTCCGGGACAGGGGCCTCATTCCGGGTCGGCCGCCTCGGGAACGAGGGGGCGCATGCGCCCGGCGAGCAGGCGCAGCGGCCTGATGCTCGAGAGCGCCGTCAGCGTCGGCGGGTCCCAGCCCTGCTGTTCCAGCAGTCGGCGCAGGTGCGGTATCCGCGCCACACGGCCGCCGACCGCGACGTAGTCGTCGTCCAGATCCACCCCGGGCAGGGAGTTGGCGGACATGACCGCCGCTGCCAGGGCGCATTCGCGTCCATCCGCCTGGTCGAGACCGACCCCGCGGCCCTCCCCGGATGCCGTGGTCGACCGCTCTTCCCAGTTCCGGACGGACGAGGGGTCCGCGGGAGGCTCCGCGCACACCACGAAGAGGCCGGGGCAGACCAGACCGCCGACCCCGTGGGCCCGGTCGAGAACGTGGGCGCGCAGGAACTCCGGGGCGACGGCTCCTGCGACGTGAGCCACGGGCCCGCTGCCGTGCTCACCCGCGACCACGTGCGCCCCGATCACGCCGGGGACCTCCTCGAGGCAACGCGCGAGCCGGTCGAGGCCGTCGGGAGCGGCACCGGCCGAACCGGTCGGCGTCGCACCCGACAGCACTCCTTCCAGGACCCCGTCCAGCGCCGCGTCCCCAGGAGCGCCGACGAGCGAGTCGAGCAACGCGTCGATGCCCCGGAGCAGTGCCTCCACGTCCTCCTCCCCCATGACCTCGGCCGTCGCGTTGAGCGCGAGCACCGCGGCGTCCTGGTGGTCGTACACCCGGAAGTAGGCGTCCTCGTCCAGGTGGGCCCAGGCCCTGGGCTCCGGGTTGCGCGTGAACATGGCGCGCCTGGCTCCGTGGGCAGAGGAATGCCGGCCGAGGTAGTTCACGACGGCCCCCACACGCACTGGTGTCCGGCGCAGGCGTCCGACCCGCGAGGTGAGCTCGAGCACTTCGTCGTAGGCCGCGTCCGCGTGCTCACGGGAGAGCTCGAACCGGCGGCCCCACCGCTTCACGACCGTGTCGAAGGCGTCCCCCTCCACGAGCTCCAGGCTCATCGGCACGGGTTGGAGAAGGCACGCGAGGAGGTGCTTCTGCCACTCGGCCTCACGGTTGCCGAAGTAGTTGCGCACCGGGACCGTCCGGTGCCCGGTGTACGCGGACAGAACCGCGGCGAACACCGCTCCGTACACGTCCGAGGGCCATACGCCGTGGCGTGCGGCGAGCTCCCGGGCGGCGGCCGCCGCCCGGGGAGACGTCAGCGAGGCACTGTACGACCCCGCGCCGGGCCTTTCGCCCCGACGCCGGTCGAAGACGTCGGGCGGAGCGGAACGCAGCTGTTCGCCCCAGTAGGCCAGGGCGGCGGCGTTGCGTTCACGTCCCTGCTCCGTCTGCTGCCAGTGGGCGAGCTCCAGTGGACGTCGACCGACAGGGGCCAAGGCGGGCACGGAACCGTTGAGCATCGACCGGTGGATCTCCTCGAACTCCCGGGTCATCAGGCCCAGGCTCCAGTCGTCGACCGCGATGTGGTGCACCACCACGAGCAGTCGGCGCGGCCGTCCCCCGGTGGTGACCACACATGCCCTCATCGGCAGGTCGTTCTCCAGCTCGAAGTCCGCCCGGGCAAAGGCGGACACGGCCTCGGACGTCGCGGGCAGCTCCGTCCGGTGCACGACGACGGAGGGTGGGCCGGGAGGCCGCACCCTCTGCGAGGCTCCGTAAGGGCCGTCGGCGGGAAAGGTGGTGCGCAGCGCCTGGTGCCGGCCCGACAGATGCTCCAGGGCGGCTGTGAGGCTCTCGACGCTCGACCCCTGCGGCGGCGTGTAGGACATGACGATGTTGAACTCGTGACGGCTTCCCTCCGGAAGTCCGTGGTGGCCGATCCAGATGTAGCGCTGGCTCCGGGTCAGCGGCGCATCGGACGCCGTCGGGCTCGTCGCGGCCACTCAGCGCCTCCTGGCCTTGAAGTTCTGCTTGCGGCGGTCGGCCCGGGCCTGCCGGTCGACGTCCCCGTCCCCGGCCTCCCCCGTGGGCGCGGTGGAGGCGTCGACCAGCGCGGCGAGCGCGGCGACCGTGGGCGCCTGGACGATGGCGTTGGGCGCGAGACGGTCCAGGTCCAGGGAGGCGCGTATCTCGGCCACCGCGCTGACCCCGATGAGCGAGTTGCCTCCGAGCTCGAAGAAGTTGTCCTCCACCCCCACCTCTCTCAGCCCCAGCAGCTCCTGCCAGACGGCCGCGATGGCGGATTCGGCCTCGGAACGGGGCGCGACGTAGGGAACGGAGAGGTCGGGGCGGGGGTAGCTCATGCTCCCGCTGCCGACCGGCTGGGATGCCTCGTGCAAGTCCTTGAGGGTGAACCGCCGGGTCTGGTCGAGGATCGTGTTGAGGTCCTGGGTGGAGACGGCCAGGTGCGGTTCACCGCTGCGCAGGACGTCGACCATCGCACGCCAGCCGTGCTCCCGGTCGATGCCGAAGGCCTCTCTCTGCCGGACGAAGAACTCCCGCACCTCGTCGGTGTACCCGTCGAGGCCGTCCGACCACGGATTCCACACCCACTCGCTCCAGCCGATCGACACGACCCGGGTACCGGGGAGCGGTTCGGAGCAGGCGTACGCGTCGAGGTAGGCGTTGGCGGCACAGTAGTCCAGCTGCCCCGCGCCACCGCCGGTGACAGCGGCGACCGAGGAGAAGAGCACCACGAACCCGACGTCCTCGCCGACCAGCTCCCGCATGAGGGCGCGAGTACCCGCCACCTTGGGCGCGAGCACGCGGTCGATGCCGCCGGTGTCCTTGAACTGGGTGAGCCCGGTGCTGGGCACACCGGCGGCGTGCAGGACCCCGTCGAGCCGCCCGTGGTGCTGCTTGGCCAGGTCGACGGCCTGGCGCGCCACCGTGGGATCGGTGATGTCGCCGCTGAGGACCACCACCTCCGCGCCCCGGTTCTCCAGGTCGAGCACGTCCTCCATGCGGCGTCGCATGGCGGGGTCGGCGTCCTCCTTGCCGAGCACGGCCGGCCACAGGACGCGGGGCGGCAGAGGGGTCCTCCCGAGCAGGATCAGGGTGGGCGCGTACTCGTCGGCCAGCTGCTGCGCCATCGCCAGGCCGACGGCTCCGAGCCCGCCCGTGATGAGGTAGACACCGCCGCGGAGCAGCCCGGGAGTCTCGGGGGACCCGGTCCCGCGCGGGAAGGTGTCATAGGTCGGGACCCAACGCCGGCCCTCGCGCAGCGCAACGACCCGGTCGGTCGCTTGCCCCAGCAGCTCACCGACGAGCTGGGGGGCCACGTCGCCGGTCCGGGGACCGATATCGATCAACCGGGCCACGGTCCCCGGATACTCGATCGGCAGAAGACGACAGGCACCGACGGAAGTAGCCTGCTCGGGCCGCATGTGCGCCGCGTCGGAGGGGAGTACGCGCTGCGAGCCGGCGGTCACCACGTCGCACTGCCATGCGACCCCGAGGTCGCCGTAGGCCTGGGCGAGCCCGACGAGGGTGTGCAGGCCGTGGCGCACAGTCCGCTCGGCCGGGTCCCCGTGTGCGCGTTCGTCGTCGGCGTCGTCCAGGTGCCACAGGTGCACGACCCTGGTCGGCAGGCCTCCGGCCGTGTTGAGCTCACCGAGCAGGGCCCGGGCGTCTTCGGGAGCGCCGGGGCGGATGGTGCGGACGCCGTTCCTCTCCGCGAACTCCGTACCGGGCTCGACCAGTACGTAGGGGGCGCCCGAGGCGTCCAGGGAGGTGATGAGGGCAGCCGTGGCCGCTGCGGCGCCGGGCACGGTCAGCAGCAGCCAGCCGGCCTCGGTCCGCGCGGGCCGCCGAGGCGCGGTCTGCCGCCAGGTCGGCTGGTACAGCCAGTCCTCCTCGGGCAGCAGCGGCATCGCCTCCACCTCCTGCTTGAGGGAGGCCGGGCCCGTCACGGCAGCCCCGGTGTCCTCGGGCGGGACCTCCAGCCAGAACGACTGGCGCTCGAACGGATACGTCGGCAGCGGCACCCGGTGCGGGAGTGCGGCACGCCCCTCCGCCTCGGCGCCGGCACACCCGTGGTAGGCGGACCAGTCGACCTCCGCGCCGGCCAGCCAGAGCTGGCCGAGCGCCTCCGCGAGCGACTGGTCGTCGGGCTTGTCCTGCACCCGCGCGGGCAGGGTCGACACGATGTGGGGCCAGCGCTCCTGTCCGCAGGCCCTGTGGGCGCGCACCATGGTGGCCAGTGACTGGCCGGGGCCGACCTCGACGAAGGCGCTGTCGGGGTCCCCCAGAGCCGCCTCCACGGCGTCCGCGAAACGCACCGTGGAGCACATGTGCTCCGCCCAGTAGCCCGGGTCGGTGACCTGTGCCGCGGTGGCCGTGCCGCCGGTGACGTTGGACCAGTACGGCAGTGTCGGCGGATTGAGCGTCACCGACTCGGAGATCCAGGCGGTGAGCTGCTCCCCGGCGCCGTCGAGCATGCGGGAGTGGAAGGCGTGGGTGGTCCCCAGGTCCCGGCACGGCACCCCCCGCCCCGTGAGTTCCTCGGACACTTCCGCGAGCGCCTCCGCGGAGCCGGCGAGGACCACCTGGTCCCCGTTGTCGGCGGCGAGGTCGACGCCCCGGTCCGCGAGGTCCGGGACCAGGGCTCGCAACGCGGACTCGGCCGTGCCGACCGCGAGCATGCCGCCCGCGGGCAGGGTCGCGATCAGACGTGCCCGGTGTGCCACCAGCCGGACGGCGTCCGGGAGGGACAACACCCCGGACAGGCACGCGGCCACGTACTCGCCGACGCTGTAGCCGACCATCGCACCCGGTACGACCCCCCAGTGCATGAGTGTGGAGGCCAGCGCATACCCGGCGACGAAGACAGCGGGCTGGGCCACGTCGGTGCGGCGCAGAAGGGCCGCACGCGGGTCCCCGCCGCTCTCGGACCCGCGCAGCGCGGCGTCGGGGTCCACCGGGTTCCGGGGCTCCGTCAGCAGGGCGCGGACGTCCGAGGCGAGTGCGGTGTCGAGGTGGGCGCAGCACTCGTCGACGTGCTTCCGGAAGACCGGCTCCGTCGCGTAGAGGTCCGCGACCATACCGGGGAACTGTTCGCCGACACCCGCGATGAGGAAGGTGACGGGCCGGGTCCGCCAGGTTTCCTGGCGGGTGCGGACCGGAGCACCGGTCCCCTCACCGCGCAGGAGGGCGGCCGCCTGGCCTGTCGACGAGGCGACCAGGACACGGCGGTGGTCGAACACCCGGCGTCCGACCTGGAGGGTGAAGGCCGTGTCGTCCAGGCGGGGCAGCCTGTCGTCGAGGTGGCGGGCCAGTCTGGCGCAGGCCTCCTCCAGGGCGGCCTGCGAACGCGCCGACACGGGCAGCACGTGGTGGCGGCGTTCACCGTCGGGGCGCACCGCCTCGGCCGGGGGCTCCTGCACGACCGCATGGGCGTTGGTACCGCCCATCCCCAGGTTGTTGACGCCTGCGATACGCGGTCTCCCGGGCTCCCGGGGCCACGGGACGGGATCGGCGCTGACCCGGAAGGGGCCGCCCTCGAAGTCGATCTTCGGGTTGGGGGTGCGAAAGTGCAGTGTCGGGGGGATGACCTCCTCCCTCAGCGCCATCACCACCTTGATCAGCGCGGTGACGCCGGAGGCCCGGTCGAGGTGGCCGACGTTGGTCTTGACCGACCCCAGGACGCAGCTGCGCCCCCCGGCGGCTCCGCCGAACGCCTGGGTCAGTGCCGCGACCTCGATGGGGTCCCCGAGCTCGGTGGCGGTGCCGTGGGCCTCGACGTAGCTGATGTCCCCGGGCCGCACGCCCGCGTTCTCCAGGGCGCCCTTCACCGCGGCGGTCTGACCGGCCATGCTGGGAGCGGTGAAGCCGAACTTCATCGTTCCGTCGTTGTTGACCGTCGAGCCGCGGACGAGCGCCAGCACCGTGTCACGGTCCGCGAGCGCGGCCCGTGCGGGCTTGAGCAGGACGGCCGCAGCCCCGTCGCCGAACATGCTCCCGCGGCCCTCTGCGTCGAAGGTTCGCACGTGCCCGTCGGGCGACTCCTGGCCTCCCGGGGCGTACAGGTGGCCCACGGTGTCCGGCACCCGGACCGACACGCCGCCGGCCAGGGCCATCTCGCAGTCCCCGCTGCGCAGGGCCTGGCAGGCGAGGTGCACGCCGACCAGCGACGTCGAGCAGAACGTCTGGACCGACACGCTGGGGCCGGTCAGGTTCAGCTTGTACGACACCATGGTCGCCAACGCGTCCTTGTCATTGCCCGTGACGACCTCGAAGGAGTTGGCGGCGAGGTCGCTTTGGAAGCGGCCCTGGCGTTCCAGCATGTAGGTGCTCAGGTTGGCGCCGGCGAAGACGCCGACCCTGGCTCCGCCGTCCTGTGGGTCGGGGTACCCGGCCGACTCCAGCGCCTCCCAGGCGCATTCGAGGAACAAGCGCTGCTGCGGGTCGGCGACCGTGGCGTCCCGGGGGCTGAACTTGAAGAACGGCGCGTCGAAGCCGCGCACATCGTCCAGTACAGGACGGGCCGCCACGTACGCGGGGTCGTCGGCGTGCTCCGGGGGCACGCCGGCGGCGAGCAGTTCGTCCCGGTCGAACCGGCGGATCGACTCGGTGCCGGAGGCGATGTTGCTCCAGAACGCCTCCACATCGGAGGCGCCGGGGAACCGGCCGGACATACCGATGATCGCGATGTCGGTGTCCCGTACGTGGTCAGCGGAGCCTGTGGCTTCCATGGTCTTCTCCACCTTCGAAGGGTCTCGGTTGCCGGTGACGCCGTCCTCGTCACGAAGGCTGGGGCGCTGTCCTGCGGTCCGCTGCAGGGGACGGCGCCGATTCCTCCAGCAGGGCTCGCACGTCGGGCGCCAGCTCCTGGTGCAGCGGTGCGAGCTGTTGGGACATGAACGCGTCCCGGCAGGCACGGCGGCGGATCTTGCCGCTGGTGGTGCGCGGGATACCGGAAGAGATCAGCACCACGCTGGGCATCGTGACATCGAACGTGCGGACGATCGCCTCACGGATCCGGAGCGCGAGATCCCGCAGGGACACGTCCCGCAGCCTGGGGGCCCGGACCTCTTGGACGATCACCACGTGCTCGGGCCCGGTGCCGGTGCCGAAGGCGGCGCCCACCCGGCCGGCCAGCGCCGGATGCACCGCCTCAGCCACCTGTTCGATGTCCTGGGGGTAGATGTTCCGGCCGTTGATGATGACCGTGTCCTTGCTCCGCCCGGTGACGTAGAGCTCCCCGTCGATCAGGAAGCCCAGGTCTCCGGTGCGCAGAAACGGGCCGGCCCCCTCAGCGGTGTACGCGTCGAACGTCTCGCCCGTGTCGTGGGGCTTGTTCCAGTACCCCCGCGCGATGCTCGCTCCCCGCGCCCAGATCTCACCGACGCGGGCCTCGGGCAGTTCCTCGCGGGTGCGCGGATCCACGGTCAGGACCTGTTCGATCACCGCTCTCCCGCTGCTGATCAGCGGCACCCCGCCCTCCCCGGTGGACGGGAGTGCCCGGCCGCGGGCCAGTTCCTCCCGGCTGACCACGCATGAGCCCGCCGCGCGACCGGGCGGGGTCAAGGTGGCGACGAGCGTCGCCTCGGCGAGGCCGAACCCCGGCTTCATCGCGTCCGCACGCAGTCCCGCCGCCGAGAAGCGCTCGGTGAAGTCCGCCACCGTCCGGGCCCGGACCGGCTCCGCCCCGTTGACGCATGCGCGCAGCGCACTCAGGTCCAGTTCGCGGATCTGTTCCTCGGTGACCCTCTTCAGGCACAGGTCGTAGGCGAAGTTCGGCGCGAAGGTGGCGTCGGCCCGGTGCCGACTCATCATCTGGAGCCAGTGCACCGGGCGTCTGAGGAAATGGGTGGGGCTCATCAGCACGCAGTCCCCGCCGACGAACGCGGGGATGAGCAGTCCGCCCATCAGTCCCATGTCGTGGAAGTGCGGCAGCCAGCTGGCCATGACCGAACCCTCGTTCAGCGCCAGGCCGGCGCTGAGGGCCTCCTCGTTGGCCAGCAGGTTGCCGTGGGTGACGACCACTCCCTTGGGCTCGCTGGTGGAGCCCGAGGTGTACTGGAGGAACGCCACCGTCTCGGAGCCGGGGGCCTCCGGCATCCGCCAGCGGGCGGCGTCCCCCAGGGGGGCGGCGTCGGTGGCGGCGCAGTCGAGCGCGCCGAACCGGCCGTCCTCCTGCAGCAGCCGGGCCACGCCCGACACACTCTCCTGCGAGGTGAGTACCAGGCGCGCTTCGGCGTCGGCCACGATGCCGGAGATGCGCTCCATGGCACGTCCGTCCCTGGGCAGCGGCGCCGGCACCGGCACCATGCCTGCGTACAGGCTCCCCAGGAAGGCGGGCAGGAAGTCCATGCCCGAGGCGTAGACCAGCAGCACCCGGCTCCCGGTCTCCAGGCGCCGGGTCAGGCCGTCGGCCACCTGCGCGGCCCGCTCGTCGATCTCGCCGAAGGCGACGCGCTCCTCGACCACTCCGGCGGCGGTGTCACGGACCCACGTGTAGTGGTGCCGGTCTGCATGGCGCTTGAGCACGTCGTGGACGTGATGGGCGAAACTCGAGGTCATAGGTCTCTCCTCGTTGGCGGTGGGGTTGCCGTCACAGCGCAACGGAAACGAGGGGGTGCGGGCGTGGTGCGGTTCTGCGACCGGAGGCGGCACCGCCCCCGCTTCCGCGGGGGCGGCCGGCTGTCCGTCTCACCGCTCATCCAGCATCGCCTCGAGACCGGCTCGGTCCGTCTTACCGTGCGCGGTGAGGGGCAGGTCGGCCAGCCGGGTGCAGCGGGCGGGGACCTTGGCGGGCTCCAGCCATTCGCGCAGCCGCCGCAGCACCTCGTCGGGATCGCAGTCGCCGGTGACGACGAGTTCCAGGTCGCGCTCGGCCCGGGGCGGCAGGGCGACCGCCATGTGCACGCCGGGGGCTTCGAGCGCGGCCGATTCGATCTCCGTGGTGCTGACCCGGACGTCGCGCCGCTTGAAGATGGAGTCGCGGCGACCGGTCAGGTACAGGTGGCCGTGTTCGTCGACCGACCCGTAGTCACCGGTGTACAACACGACCTCGCCGTCACGTGTGCGCCGGTAGCGGGCGGCCGTCAGTTCCGGACTGCGCCAGTACCCGTCCATGAGGTGTGGGCCGCGCACCACGAACTGCCCGTGGTGTCCTGGGTCGACCTCGCGCCCCTGGTCGTCGATGACGGTGATCGAAGTGCCGTCGAGCGGCCGTCCGACGGAGTCCCCGACCTCCAGGTCGGCGTCCGGTTCCAGGATGGAGATGCGCTTGCACTCCGTCATGCCGTACATGAGGGCGATGGACGCACCGGGGAATGCCCTGCGCAGAGCTGCTCTCTGCGCCTCCGGCAGCGCGGCCCCCGTGTTGGTGAACAGCCGGACGGCCGTGTCCGCCCGGCGGCGCCTGGCCAGGAGGACGAGGCCGGCGGCGAGAGTGGGGACGACGGGCACCACGGTCGCCCGCCAGTCCGCCATGCGGCGGAGCAGTGCGGCGTCGGTGTCCGAGGTCAGCTGCAGCTCCGCGCCGACGGCGGCGCACAGCAGGATCTGGTACAGGCCGTAGTCGAAGGAGAGCGGGATGCGGCACAGCACCCGGTCGTCGGCGGTGTACCCCAGCCGGCGGACGATCGCGTCGACCACGAACAGCACCGCCGGATGCGAGCACATCACTCCCTTCGGAGCCCCCGTGCTGCCGGAGGTGTAGAGGATGAACGCCAGTCGGCCGGCCGTCGGCCGCTCCGGCCACATGTCGCCGACGGCGGCCTCCTCGGCCATCACCGCCGGCGGGTACACCGGCACCGCACCGGCCACGCACACTTCCGCGACCTCGGCGTCGACCATGATCGCGGGCTCCGCATCGGCGAGGATCGCGCTCAACGAACGGCTCCCGGCGCGCAGCGGCACGGGCACGAGCACCGCTCCCACACGCGAGGCCGCGTACAGGAGGGCGACCAGGGGCCGGGCGTTGGGCAGGCGCACCACCACCCTGTCGCCGGCGGAGACTCCGCGAAGACGCAGCCAGGAGGCTGCGCGCAGGCTCCGTTCCCGCAACTGGGCGTAGTCCCAGACACCGTCGTCGTCGCGCACGGCCGGGGCCCGGGGCCGGAGGGCCGCCGCCGAGTCGAGCAGGTCGTGCACCGCGGTGGCGGCCTCCCCGCCGGCGGCACGGTTCATCGGCTCACCGGGCATCGGCGCGTCCCGCCTCCGCCAGGGAGGCCAGCGCCTCCCACAGCGAGCCCACCGAGGCGAACGTCTCAGCGGTGAGGCGGTCGTCGGGGAACTCGACACCGAACTCCGCCTCGAGCTCCACCAGGGCCTGGACGATACCGAAGGAGTCCAGCCCCAGATCGGTCAGCGACATCCCGCGGTCCACCGGCTCGTCCCCCAGGTACGGCAGCAGAGGACGCAGGACGGCGGCGTACCGCTCGAACGTCTCAGGGTCGTCGGTCATTTGCCCTCCATCACAGGGGTGTTCTTCGATGCGGACTCCGGCCGGGGCCTCGGGGGCCCGGGGAACACGGTCCGCGACCGCACGCGGCGGTTGCGGGGGCCGGACCGGTACGGCGGGTTCAGGTCCACGGGGCGAGCTCCTCCGCGATCAGACCGTGCACCCGTGCGGCTTCCCCCAGGACGGCGAAGTGGCCGCCGTGCAGCGTGTGCAGCCGGAAACCGGCGCTGGTACGGGCCCCCCAGGCGGTGACGTCGGCGACGGAGGCACGGACATCGGCGGAGGCCGCGAACGCGGTGATCGGAACGTCGAGGGGGGCGTGGGAGACGTAGCGGTAGTTTTCGTTGACCGCGAAGTCGGCCCGCAGCATCGGCTCCACCAGGGCGAGCGCCCTGCGGTCCGCGAGCAGTTCGTCGGGGGTGCCGCCGAGCAGGCGGAGGAAGCGGGCCAGGCCGTCGAGGCCGGTGTCGGGTCCCCTGGCCGGGCTCTCCGGCTGCTGCGGGGCTCTGCGTCCGGACACGAACAGGCGCACGGGTGGCGGACTCCCCAGCCGGCCCAGCTCCCGCACCAGTTCGTAGGCCAGCAGCGCGCCGAGGCTGTGGCCGAACACCGCGTACGGACCTGCCAGGGTCGGTGCGACCTCCTTCGCCAGGTCCGCCACCAGTTCCTGGCAGTCGTGGCGGAGGGGGTCCCTGAAGCGGGTCTCCCTGCCCGGCAGCTGCACCGGGGCCGCACTGATCCAGCCCGGCAGCCCGGCGCCCCAGTTCCGGTACACCGAGGCACCGGCTCCCGCGTGCGGCAGGCACAGCAGTGTCATGCGTGCTCCGTCGGCCCCCGGATAGGGAAGCCAGCGGTCGGGAACGGCTCGTGTGGACACTCTCACGCCTTCCGGTTCAGTCCGTGATCAGTCGGACGTGGGAGGGCAGCGGCGCGATCTCCTCGAGGTCGGCCCGCAGCGTGACCTGCTTCCCCTGCCGGTCGATCTCGCGGAACCCGGAGAACGCGTAGGCGATCTGCATCATCCTGTTGCGTCCGGTCTCGACCAGGTCCGCGCGCAGTTCGACACCCGCCTCACGGGCCCGGTGGAGGAGGTGGTTGAGCACGATCGTGCCGACCCCGCGGGACATCACCCGACACGACATGAGCAGCAGACGCAGGTTCCACGCCTCCGGCGAGGTCTCGATGAGAACCAGGCCGATCTTGCCGTAGGACCCGAACTTGTCGTCGAGGGCGACCACGTAGAGCAGGTGGCCGTCGGACTCCCTCAGCCCGTCCAACTCGTCGTAGGAGTAGACACGGCCGGTGGAGTTGAGCTGGTTGGTCCGCACGGTCAGTTCTTCGGCGCGCTGGAGGTCGTCGCGGGAGGCGGGCCTGATCTGCACGACCAGGCCGAGCTGGGAGAGGAACTCCTCGCTGGTGCCGACGAAGCCCTCCTCCTCGTCGTCGCGAACGATCTGGCTGCGGTACATCTCGCGGCGTCGGCGCGATTCGCCGGTGACGAAGCGCGGCCGGAACTCCGGGGTCTCCAGCGCCCCGGCCAACTCGGCCGGATCGAGGACGATCGCCTCCGGACACGAGTCGGACACCTCGGCGCGCTCGAACTCCTGATCGTCGACGAAGGCGATGGCGTCGATCCCGATGTTGAGCTTCTTGGCGATCTGCCTGACCGAATGCGACTTGGCGTTCCAGCCGATCTGCGGGTAGAGGAACATGTCCGCCAGACCGGCCTGTTCGATCTGCTCCCAGGCGGCCTCGCGGTCGTTCTTGCTGGCGATCGAGTGGAGGACTCCCAGGCCGTCGAGCCTGTGGATGGCCTCGGCGATCTCGCCCTTCACCTTGACCGCGCCGTCCTCGAGCAGGACGCCGTCCCACAGGGTGTGGTCGAGGTCCCAGACCACGCACTTGACCCTGCCGCGGCGTTTCTCCTCGACCAGTTCGTCATTCATGAGAGGTCTCCCGGTATGCGTCCTCAGCGATCGTGATCCGCTGGATCTCGTTGCTGCCCTCGATGATTTCCATGACCTTGGCGTCGCGGTACAGCCGTTCCACCGGGTGGCCGGGGCTGCACCCCAGGGCGCCGTGGACCTGCACCGCCTCGGAGGCGTGCCTGGCGGCCGCGGTGGACGCGAAGTACTTGGCGACCCATGTCGCCATGAGAGTGGCCTCGTCGCCCTTGTCCTTGAGCCGCCCGGCCTCCTCGCAGAGAAGGCGTGCGGCCCGGGTGTCGGTGACCATGTCGGACAGCTTCGCCCGTATGAGCTGTAGGTCCTTGAGAGGACCGGAGCCCACCTCGCGCTGCGCGGTGTGCCGGGCACAGGCGTCGAGACAGGCCTGCAGGATGCCCACCGAACCGGCCGCGACGCTGTAGCGGCCCAGGTCGAGCACACCTGTCATGACCATGCCGGAGGCGAAGCCGTCCGGGCCGACCAGCATGTCCGGGTCCACCCGGGCGCCGTCCAGACGGACCTCGGCGATCATGCTGCCGCGGGTACCGAGCATGCCGCGGATGGGGGTGACCGTGACCCCCGCGGTCCCGCGCGGGACCAGGAAGGCGCCGATACCGCTGTCGGTCCGGGCGAAGACGAGGAACAGGTCCGCCCGCCGGCCACCGGTGATCCATGTCTTGACGCCGTCGATGACCCAGCCCTGCAGGGTCCGGGCCGCCCGGGCGGCCAGCCCCGCAGCATCGCTGCCGGACCCCGGCTCGGAGAGGCAGAACGCGCCGAGCACCGCGCCCGACGCCAGCTGCGGCAGCCATCTCTCCTTCTGGGCCGGGCTGCCGAACCGCAGCACGGCCCAGGTGACCATGCCGTGCACGGTCAGCAGGCTGCGCACCGAGGAGCAGGCGCGGCCCATCTCCTCGTGGATATGCCCCAAGGCCACCATCGAGGCGCCCTGGCCGCCGTACACGGCCGGCACGAAGGGGGCCCACAGGCCCGCGTCGGCGATCCTGTCGAGGAGCTCGTCCGGGATGTGCTCGTCCTGGTCGAACCGCCCGGCCCGCGGTTCCACGTGGGTCCGCGCGAAGTCCCGTGCAGCGGTGCGGCCCGCTGCCGGAAGGCGGTCGGGGGCGTCGAGTGCAGTGGACACTGTGCCCCCTCAGGCGGCGGTCGTCTGGCGGTGGACCAGCGCGGTGATCGAATCGATGGTGCGGAAGTTGTCGATGCGGAGCTCCTCGGTGGGAACCGTGAAGCCGAACGTCTGCTCCACGAACATCACGAGCTCCATGGCGAAGAGCGAGTTCACGAAACCGAGCGAGAAGATGTCCTCGTCGTGGGCGAAGTCCACCTGGGGATAGCGCTGGCGGATGAAGTCGGCGATGGTCTTGGAGTCGTTGTCGGACATGGGTCCCTCTTCTGTTCGACGGGTCGGGGGGTGAACGTCAGGCGGGGTTTCCGTAGTTGTAGAAGCCGCGCCCGGACTTGCGTCCGTGCAGGCCCGCGGCGGTCATCTCCTTGAGCAGCGGGCACGGCCGGTACTTGCTGTCGGCATAGTGCTCGTACAGGACCTCGACGCTGTAGAGGATGGTGTCGACCCCGATGAGGTCGGCGGTCTCCAGCGGGCCCATGGGGTGGCCGAAGCAGCCGCGGAACACCTCGTCCACGGATTCGACGGAGGCGACGCCCTCGTGCACCAGGAAGGCTGCCTCGTTCACGGTCAGCATCAGCACCCGGTTGGAGACGAACCCGCAGGCGTCCTTGACGTCGACGGCCTTCTTTCCCATCGCGGTCAGGAGTTCGCGGGTGCGCCGCACCGTCTCCTCGGAGGTGTGGTGTCCCGGGATGAGTTCGACAACCGGTTTCATCGGCACAGGGTTCATGAAGTGGACGCCGATGACCCTCTCGGGCCGGCCCGTCACCGAGGCGATACGGGTGATCGGCAGAGCGGAGGTGTTGGCGACGAAGACCGTGTCCGGCTTGCAGATCCGATCCATCCGCCGGTAGAGGTCCCGCTTGAGCTCCCAGTCCTCCGTGATGTTCTCGATCACGAGGTCGGCCTCCACGAGCGCCTCCGGGTCCTCGGCGGAGGCGATCCTTCCGAGGACCTCCTCGGCGTCCAGGGCAGGGCCGCCGAGCAGTCGGCTCATCCGGGTCTGCTTCTCGATGGTCTGGAGTGCGGTGGAGAGTACCTTCCGGTCCTTGTCGACGAGGACGACCCGGTGACCGGTCTGTGCCAGGTTCTGGGCGACTCCGACGCCCATCACACCTGCTCCGGCGACGCCGATGACGTTCATGGTCATGCTTCTTCTCTCGGGTAGGAGGGGGTCAGGGGCCGGCCACGGGGGCGAGCTCGGCCGCGTACTGGCGCAGGGTCGGGAAGTGGAGCACGGCCATCACCGAGACGGGGGCTCCGAGTTCCTGCTGCACTTGGTTGGTGAGCTGGGTGGCGAGCAGCGAATGGCCTCCGAGCTCGAAGAAGACGTCGTCCAGCCCGATGTCCTCGACACCGAGGACATCGCTCCACACGTGCGCCAACCGCTTCTGCAAGGCGGTCGTCGGAGGAGCGAAGGGCGTCGTCAGCTCGGGGCGGGGGTGGCGGGGGGTGCTGGTGCGGCTCGGAGGGGCTTGCTCCGGGGTCGTCCACTGGACCCGCCGCGCCGCGAGCGATCCGCTGGACACGACCAGCCGCCCGGTTCTCGGCACCAACGACCAAGCCCGGTCGAAGACCTCCACGCCCTCGGCGACGGACATCGCGTAGTCGGCGACCGTGGTGCCCGGCGCGACGTGTGCCTCGGCGCGGGTGCGCCACGTCTCCCAGTCCACCGACAGCCACCGCCCCCGCCCGGCCAGCCGCTCCCGGAGCGCGTACGCGTCCAGTGCCGCGTTGGCGCCGGCGTAGGCCGCGAACCCCAGACCTCCCAGGACCGCCGCGAGCGAGGAGAGCGTCACCCGGTACGGCGCCCGGCCCCCCAGCGCCTCCTGCAGTGCCAGGAAGCCGTGCACCTTCGGTCCGAAGTGCGCCGCGGCCTGGGCGCCGGTCATGGCGACGGCCGTGTCGAAGTGGTCCCGGTGGGAGACCCCGGCGCCGTGCACGACCGCGTCCACACGGCCGAACCGGGCCTCGGCCAGCGCCACGACCTCGCGCATACGCTCCGGATCGGCAGCGTCGGCCCCCAGGGCCAGTACCTGCCCGCCGGCCCGTTCCAGCGCGAGCACGTGCCGGAGGCAGCGCCGTACGCGCTCGGAGCCGTCGGCACGGCTCAACAGGTCCTTCCACTCCTCTCGGGGCGGCAGCGTCGACGCCGTGGTCAGGACCAGACGTGCGTCGACGGTGCGGACCAGGTGCTCCGCGATCGCGAAGCCGACTTCGCCCAGCCCTCCGGTGATGAGCACGACCGCCCCCCGGGGCAGGCCGGGCAGCGCCCCGCCGGGGGGGTTGGCGGGCACCTTCAGCGGTTCGTAGTCGCAGACCCAGCGTCCGCCGTCCCGAAGGGCCACCTGCAGATCGGCTCCGTGGCAGACCTCGGCGAGCAGGTCGTCCACCGCCCGGTCGGAGGGCCGGTCCCCGTAGGGCAGGTCCAGGTCCAGGTGAAGGCAGGTGGCGCCGGCGTGCTCCTGGTTGAGCACCATGGCCAGCGACCCCAGCGTGGCGTACCCGGGGCGCAGCAGGTCCTCCCCGACCACGTGCTGCGCATGGCGGCTGAGCAGGACCGTCCGCGGGGGATCGCCGGAGGGGCGGCTCAGAAGCACCGCGGCCAGCGCCCTGGCGCCGTGGAAGCCGTGCCGCTGCTCCTGGTCGAAGGCCTCGGCGCGCTCCGCCGCGCTGCCGGGCTCCGGTACGGGCCGTCCCGTCCCCGCGTCGAAGAGGACCGTCCGGGGCCGCCCGCCGATCGCGTCGAACACCTTCTCGTAGTCGGCCCGGTCGTCGACCCGCACGGTGAAGCCCTCTTCGGGCGACCCGCCGTAGGATTCCCCCGAGCGCACGGACCACGCCCGGGCGCCCACCGCCCGGAGACGGGCGGCCACAGCCTCGCCGAGGGGCCCGTCGCTTCGCACCAGCCACGGTCCCCGCTCGCGCAACGCCTCCGGGTCGGCCCCGGCGAAGAGTGGGCGGTGTCGCCAGACGGGCTGGTAGAACCAGTCGGCGGGGTCGGCCTTGCGGGACGCGTCCGTTCCGGGCCCGTTCCCCTCCCCGGGGGAGGCCGGGGCGCCCGGTTCGATCCAGTAGCGCTGTCGGCGGAAGGGATAGGTGGGCAGTGCCACGCGACGGCGTTCGCCGTCGGAGAACACGGACCAGTCCCAGTCCACCCCGGACATCCACAGGTCGCCGAGACGGTGCAGCAGCCACTCGGCGGCGCCCTCCTCAGGAGGCGCGGCGGCCAGGGACGGGCCGTCCGCCGCCTTCGGGTCGGCGTCCGCCGGGCCGACGAGCTCCTCGAGCCACGGCTCGACCCCGGCAGGGGCCGTGAAACGGGCCCCGGCCTCGGCCATCATGCGGATCAGGTGCTCGGGGCCCCTGGCCGGTCCGAGGCGGGGGAACACGTCCGAGAGCTCCTTCCAGCCACGCTCGGCGCCGGTGTCCGAAGAGCGCAGCCGGACCGGCGGGTTGTCATGGGAGGCGGTTCCGGTGGACCAGCGCGCCGGGTCGGCCAGGGCTGCCAGGGCGTCGTCGTGGTCGGCGCACACCACGTGGGCGCGCGACGCGAAGCCCGTTCGGGACTGCTGGAGCGTGTACGCGACATCGCCGAGGTCGAGGCCGGGGCGGGCCGCCAGGTGGTCGTGCAGCCGACGCGCGACCTCGGCCAGCGATTCCTCGTCCCGGGCCGACCAGGCCAGCAGGTGGGGTCCGCCTCGGGTGGGCCGGACCGTCGGTTCGGGGGGTTCGCGGAGGACGAGGTGGACGTTGGTGCCGCCGAGGCCGAACGAGCTCACACCGGCGTGGCGGGGCCGTCCGTCGCGCGGCCAGGGCCGCTGCTCGGTCAACACCTCGAACCGGCCGCCCGCCTCGGCCAGGGCCGTGTTGGGGGTGGTGTAGTTCGGCGTTCCCGGCAGCACGCCGTGGCTCAGGCTGAGGCAGGCGCGAATGAGTCCGGCCACGCCCGAAGCACGGTCCATGTGGCCGTGGGTCGGTTTGAGCGAGCCGAGCACCGTCACAGGCCGGGGCCCCGGGGCCGGGTTCTCCTGTTCGATCGATCCGAAGGCCCTCCGCATCGCCGAGAGCTCGACCGAGTCGCCGAGCATGGTGCCGGTGGCGTGGCACTCGACGTAGCCGATGTCGGACGGGGCCACCCCGGACAGGCGGATCGCGTCCTCGATGACCGCTGCCTGGCCCGTCGTCCCCGGCGCGGAGTAGCCGACCTTGCCGCGGCCGTCGTTGTTCATGGCCGATGCCAGGACGACGGCGTGGACGCGGTCGCCGTCGTCCAGGGCGTCGTCGAGGCGCTTGAGCGCGACCACGCCCACGGCGTTCGCGACCACGGTGCCGTTCGCCGCGGCGTCGAAACTGCGCACGATCCCGTCCGGCGAGAGGATCCCGCCCTCCTCGTAGAGATAACCGGAGGGCTGCGGAAGGTCGATGGAGGCTCCGCCGGCCAGCGCGACGTCGCTCTCGTAGGTCAGCAGGCTCTGCACCGCCAGGTGCACCGCCGACAGCGAGGTGGAGCAGAAGGTCTGCACCCCGAGGCTGGGACCCCGGAGGCCGAGCTTGTAGGACACCATCGTGGTGAGCGCGTCCCGGTCGTTGCCGGCGGCGAACTGGAGCTTGCCCAGCGAGTCCACCAGGTCGGGGCGGGTGAGCAGGTTCTGCTGCAGGTAGTGGCTGAAGCCGCACCCTCCGAAGACACCGGTCGCCCCCGGCATCCGGTCCGGTCTGTACCCGGAGGACTCCAGAGCCTCCCAGCAGCATTCGAGGAACAGCCGGTACTGGGGGTCCGTGGCCTCGGCCTCCCCCGGCGTCAGCCCGAAGAACGAGGCGTCGAACAGCCCCACGTCCTCGACGGGTGCCGTGACCCGCACGTACCTCGGGTCGGAGAGCCGTTCCTCCCCGGCCCCCGCCCGCCCCAGCTCCTCGTCGGTCGCCGGCCGCAGACCGGGGCGGCCCGCACGCAGCGCGCCCCAGAAACCGTCGACGTCGGCGGCCCCCGGAAAGCGCCCGGACATTCCGATGACGGCCACTGCGGCCCCGGTGTCGGTGTCGTTCGACTGGTTCATCGCATTCTCCTTCGTCGGGCCACGCCGTCCTTCAGAGCCGTGCGCCGCCGGTCGGCCCGGTCCTGGCCCCGCCCCTCTGCACCGGGACGGTCGTCCCCGTGGAGGAGGGCGTCGGCGAACCGGGCCAGCTCCTGCACCGTGGGCGTTTCATAGAGCACGTGGGGCGGCAGCTCGGCCAGGCCCAGGTCCGTCCGCAGTCGCCTGATCAGGTCCACCCCGATCAGCGAGTTGCCGCCGAGTTCGAAGAAGTTGTCAGCGGTGCCGACGCGTTCCAGGCCCAGCATCCCGGCCCACGCGTCGGCGACGGCCCGCTCGGTCGGCGTCTGCGGCTCTGTGTAGGCGGTGGTCAGGTCCGGACGGGGGTGCCGTGTCCCGGACGGGCCGCCCGCAGGCGGTCGGACGGTGTCGACGTCGAAGTCACCGCTCAGCCGGACAACGGCCGCGAAGTCCTGGGGGGACACCGTGACGTGCGCCAGCCCGGAGGCCAGGGCGCGTCCCAGCGCCCTCCACCCCTCGTCGAACCCGATACCGAAACGCTCCCGGTGCCGCTTGAAGAAGTCGCGCAGCGGCTCGTCGTAGCCGTCGAGGCCCGCGGACCATGCGTTCCACCGCCACTCGCCCCAGCCGATGGCGACCGTGCGCCGGCCGGTGGCCGAGCGGGCGTGTGCGTACGCGTCGAGATAGGCGTTGGCCGCGCAGTAGTCGACCTGGCCGGGGCCGCCGCCGGTGAACGAGGTGATCGAGGAGAACAGGACCAGGAAGTCGAGCCCGATCTCGTCCTCCTTCCCGGTGCGCAGTGCGGCTTCCAGGGCCTCGGTGCCGGCCACCTTGGGCTCCAGCGCACGGCCGAAGTCGGCGGGATCCTTCAGCTGCATCAGGCCGATACCGGGCACACCCGCGGCATGGAACACGCCGTGCAGAGCGCCGAACCGTTCCAGGGCGAGGCCGACGGCCTTCTCCATGTCGCGCCCGTCGCTCACGTCCCCGGCGAGGACCTCGATCTCGGCTCCGGCGCGGACCAGGGAGTTCACCGCGGCGACCCGGCGCCGGACCTCCTCGTCCGCCGGGACCTCGCCCGCGGCTATCGCGTCCCAGTCCTCCCGCGGCGGCAGCCCGGTACGGCCGACGAGGACCAGGCGCGCCCGGTGTCCGAGCACCAGCTCCTCCGCCATGGCGAGGCCGATGCCGCCCAGACCACCGGTGACGAGGTACACGCCCTCTTCCCGCAGCAGGCCTTCGCCCCCGGTCGGCTGCGGCAGCCGGACGTGGTCCGAGGTCCAGCGCGCACCGTGCCGGATCGCGACGACCCGGTCGGTCCCGCAGGACAGCACCTCGGTGAGAACCCCCGGGTCCGCGGCGTCGGAGGCGTCGATCAGCCGGGTCCTCACCCCGGGGAACTCCAGCGGGATCACCCGCACCGGGCCGATGACGGTGGCCCTCGCCGGCAGGGGCACGTCATCCGGAAGGACCGACTGGGTGCCCCGGGCGACCACGTCCAGCGACCAGTCCTCCCATCCCGCCTCCCCGGCGGCGCGCGCCAGCGCGGTGAGCGTCTCGAACCCGAGCCCGATGTGCTCCGCCTCCACCGGTGTGTCGGCCAGTGTCCACAGGTGGAGCACACGGTCCGGCCGCACGCCCCGCGAACGCAGCTCGTGCAGCAGCCGACCGGTGTCCTCGAGGGACCCGGGACGGATACGGAACCCGTCGCCGTCCTCCGCATAGGTCGGGCCCGCGTGCACAGCGACCGTTTCGCCGCCGGCGCGGACGACCGCCTCGCGCACCGACGCTGCGAGCGCGTCGGCCGCTCCGGGGCCGGTGAGTACGAGCCAGGTCCCCGGTGCCCCGGTACGGCCGGCGAGCGGTGGCAGCCGCCGCCACGCCTGCGTGTGCAGCCAGTCGCCTTCGGGGAGCCGTGGCAGGGCGGTGACCTCGGCGAAGACGCCGTCGTCCTCCTGCCGGGGAGTGCCCTCCCCGGAGTTCCGCGGCCGGTCCCCCGGGAGGGGGTCGAGCCAGAACCTCCGGCGCTGGAAGGGATAGGTGGGCAGGGGTACCCGGCGCGGGGGGCGTCCGTCCTCCTGCTGGAGGTGCAGGGCCCGCCAGTCGACGTCCACGCCGGCCAGCCAGAGCCGGGCCAGGCAGTCCGCCATCGTGAGGTCGTCGGAACGCGGGTCGTGCGCGGCCGGCAGCGTGGCGACGATGAGCGGCCACCGGTCGCGGGGGCATTCGGCCCCGCGGAGCATGGCGCCGAGCGACTGCCCCGGCCCGATCTCCACGACGGCGAGGTCGTCCCGGTCGATGATCTCCCGGAGACCGTCGGCGAAGCGGACGGTCTCGCACATGTGGCGGGCCCAGTAGGCCGGGTCGGCGACCAGCTCCGCGGTGACGGGGCCGCCGGTGACGTTGGAAAGGTAGGGCGTCGTGGGCGGTCCCAGCGTCACGTTCTCCGAGATCCAGCCCGTGAGCACCTCGCGCAGCGGCTCCAGGTGCCTGGAGTGGAAGGCGTGCGTGGTGTCGAGTTCTCGGCTGGCGACCCCCGCCGCGGCCAGCCGGGCCGCCAGCTCCTGAACGGCGGCCCGCGAACCGGCGACGACGCTGTCGGAGCTGTTGGCCACGGCCAGGTCCAACCCGGCGTCCCCCAGGTGGCCGAACCGTTCGCGGAGCCGCTCCGCCGTCAGCGGGACGACGAGCATCGCCCCGGCCGGCAGTTCCGAGATCAGCTCTGCCCGGTGGGTCACCAGGCGCAAGGCGTCACGCAGCGAGAAGACGCCGGCGAGGCAGGCCGCCACGTACTCACCGAGGCTGTAGCCGATCATCAGGTCGGGCGTGACGCCCCACGACATGAGGGTGCGGGCCGTGGCGTACTCGGCCGCGAAGACCAGCGGCTGGGCGATGTCCGTCCGGCGCATCTGCTCGACCCGCTGTTCCCCGGGCCCCGCGCCGTCCCCTCGGCCCATGAGCGAGGCGAGGTCGTGGCGTCCGGCACGGGCTCCGGTGAGCAGGCCGACGACGTCGAGGTCGGGGACCCGTTCGCGGACCACCTCCGCGCACTCGTCGAGGACCCGGCGGAAGACCGGCTCGCGGCGGTAGAGCTCGGCGACGATCCCCGGGTACTGCTCACCGACCCCGGCGAACATGAACGCGGTCCGTCGCCCACGTGTGGCATCGGTGCGAGCCATCGCCCCGGAGGCCCCCGGACGTTCGGAGAGCGCATCGGCCGCCTCTTCCACCGAGCCCGCGACCAGCGCTCGGCGGTGGTCGAAGACCGCGCGTCCGACCTGGAGCGTGTACGCCGTATCGGCGAGTGGCGGCGCGTCCTCCGTGAGGAGCCGTGCGCCGAGCCGCCGGCACGCCTGTCGGACGGCCTCCCCGTCACGGGCCGACAGCGGCAGCACGTGGTAGCGGCGCTTCCCCCCGGGAGGGGCGGGCAGGGCGGACGGGGGCGGTTGCTCGACCACGACGTGCACGTTGGTCCCGCCCATGCCGAGGGAGTTGACGCCTGCGATGCGGGGGCGGCCGACGTCGCCGGGGAACGCGGTCGTCTCGGTCTGCACGTAGAAGGGGCCGGCCCCGAAGTCGATCTCGGGATTGGGATCGGTGAAGTGGAGCTGTTTGGGCAGCGTCCCGCTCCGCACCGCCATGGCGGCCTTGATCAGCCCGGTGACCCCGGCGGCGCGGTCGAGGTGGCCGACGTTGGTCTTCACCGACCCGAGGGCGCACGAACCGCGCTCAGCACCGGGGCCGAAGGCCCGGTTCAGAGCGGCGACCTCGATCGGGTCGCCCAACGGGGTACCGGTGCCGTGTGCCTCGACGTAGCCGACCTCCCGGGGGTCGACACCCGCGTCGGCCAGCGCGTCACGGATGACGGCGGCCTGCCCGGTGACGCTGGGGGCCGTGTAGCCGACCTTCATCGCGCCGTCGTTGTTCATCGCCGAACCCCGGATGACGGCCCATACGTTGTCGCCGTCCCGCAGGGCGTCGGAGAGCCGTTTGAGCACCACCACGGCGGCGCCGTCACCGAACATGCTTCCGCGCGCACGCGTGTCGAAGGCGCGCACATGGCCGTCCGGAGAGGCCATGCCCCCCTCCTGGTAGACATGGCCGACCTTGTGCGGCACCCGGATCGAGACCCCGCCGGCCAGAGCCATCCCGCATTCGCCCGCGAGCAGGCTGCGACAGGCCAGGTGGACGGCGACCAGCGAGGTGGAGCAGAACGTCTGCACCGCCGTACTGGGCCCGGTGAGGTCGAACGTGTAGGAGACGGTGGTGGTGAGGGCGTCCTTGTCGTTGCCCATCACTGCCTCGTAGTCGTTGATCTCGCCCGTGGCGAGCAGGTCGTACTGGCGGGAGTGAAGGAAGTACGTGCTCATGTTGGTGCCGCCGAAGACACCGACCCTGCCGCGCCCGTCCGGTGCTCCGTACCCGGAGTCCTCGAGGGCCTCCCAGCACACCTCGAGGAACTTCCGCTGCTGCGGGTCGGTCAGCTCCGCCGTGCGGGGGCTGAAGCCGAAGAACCCCGCGTCGAAGTCGGCGATGCCTTCGAGGACGGGCCTGGCCCTGACGTAGTCCGACCGTGCGGCCAGCTCGGGATCCACCCCTTCCTCCGCGAGTTCCTCCGGTGTGAAGAAGCTGATCGACTCCCGGCCGTCCACCAGGTTCCGCCAGAAGTCGGCGACGTTGGACGCCCCCGGGAACAGCCCCGACATGCCGATGATCGCGACGCGTCGGTCGTCCGCCGTCTCCGCCGTGCGCGGGCCGGCGGCCGCCGGCGGGGCCTCGTCGCGGAGCGGAGCCGCCGTCCCGGACGCGGCACGGGCTCCCGGGTCGACCGCTCCGGAGGCCCCGTGGCCCTCGGAAGGCCCTCCGACGGGGGAGGGCTCCGTTCGCGCCCCGGAGGTTTCCTGTAGGAGCGCGGTCAGGCTCCGCACCGTGGGGGCCTCGAACAGCGCCACCGCGGGCAGCCTGACGCCGAACTCGCGGCCGACGGTCGTCAGCAGGTGCAGTCCCAGGAGCGAGTTTCCGCCGAGGTCGAAGAAGTTGTCCCGGACGCCGACCCGCTCCAGCCCGAGCTGTTCGGCCCAGATCCCGGCGAGCCGGCTCTCCGCCCCCGGCGCGGGCGAGACGAAGGGCTGGGCGAGCTCGGGGCGGGGAAAGCGTCCCGCCCCCGCGACCGGGGCGGGCGGCGGCTCGGGGGACCGTCCGGCGAGGCGCAGGGCCGGGTCGGCGGCCGTCGCCACCAGCACGGACGACGTCGACGCGAGCGCGCGGTCGAGTGAGTTCCCGCTCTGTTCCGCGGTCATCGCGTAGGCGGTGAAGGCGGTTCCCGTCTCGTCCGCGAGACGGGTCGCGGTCGGCGCCCACGTGTCCCAGAGGACCGCTTGCCAGCGCGTGCCGCCCTCCGTGGTGCCGACCGCCTGGGCGAACGCGGCCATGGCCGCGTTCGCCGAGGCGTATGCGGCGAACCCGATACCGCCGAGCACCGCGGAGACCGACGAGAACAACAGGCAGAAGTCCGGAGCCTTGTCCCGTGGGAGCTCCGCGAGCACGGTGCGGAGGACCCGCGCGCCCTCCAGCTTGGGGGCGAAGTGACGCGCCGCGGCCCCCTCGTCCATGTGGCCCAGCGTGGGGAAGGCGTCCGGTGTGGTCACTCCGGCGGCATGCACGACACCGTCGATCCGCCCATACCTGCGGACCAGGTCCGTCACCACCTCGCCCATGCGCGCGGCGTCGGCGACGTCCGCGACCACGGTCTCCACCACGGTCCCGGCGTCGGCCAGAACTCGCAGTGCCGACGGCACGGCGCCGCTCCGGCCGCTCCTGCTCGTGAGAACCACACGCCCCGCGCCGAGCTCGGCCAGGTGGGCCGAGACGACGGGTCCGACGTCTCCCAGGCCCCCGGTGATCAGATAGGTCCCTCCGGCACGGATACCGGGGCGCTCCTCCTCAGGGGCCGGGACCGGGGCGTGCCGGACCACGAACCGCAGTCCGTCGCGGTTCGCGACCGCGGGTTCGCCGGAGGGCCTGCGCAACTCGTCCAGCAGCGCCTCCGCCGCTCCGGCGTCGGAGCTCCCGAGATCCACCGCACGGCACAGCAGTCCCGGGTACTCCTGGGCCGCGACCAGGCACAGCGGTGCGAGCGCCGCCTGTTCCGGCCGGGGGGCCTCGCCCCGGGACACCGCCCAGGCGTGACGGGTGCCGACCAGCAGGCGCGGGCCCTCCAGCCGGGAGTCCCCCAGAGCGGCGGCGAGAGCCGCGACGCCGGCGGCCCCGGCTGCGGCGGCCCGTGCCGGGCCGTGCTCCTGGGCGGCCCAGAGGTGGACGGCCCAGACAGGTCTGTCCCCGGCCCTCTCCCCGGCCCACCGGACCAGGGCCGTGTAGTGGTCGCGGCGTGCCGGATCGACCGTGCACCCTCCACCGGAAAGGTGGAGCCGGTCGCCGCCCCCGACCTCGGTCACCTCGGCGCCGAGCCCGGTCAGACCACCGCGTACCTCCCGGCCGAGGGGGCCGCCGTCGGTGAAGAGGAGCACCGACGGCGGTGTGCCCCACGGCTCGGGCTCCGGTCCCGGCTCCGGCTCCCACACCGGAGCGGTGAGAAACGGTTCCCCTGCCGCCGCCGTCCCGGTCCCGGGCGGCGCCGGGACGGCGGCAGGGACGTCCTGTCCCCCACCGGGCCCGGTGGCAGGGGCGAGCGGGTCGATCCAGTAGCGGCCCCGGTCGAGCGGGTGTCCCGGCAGGCCGACCTTGCGCAGCGGACGCCCCTGCTGCAACCGCGACCAGTCCACGGGCACACCTGTGCTCCACAGACGGCCGAGCAGGGCGTACGCCGTCCTCCGCACGGTGGCCGCGTCTTCGGTCAGGGTGAGGACCGGACCGTCCGCACGCTCGATCGCGCCGGTCAGGGCTCCCCCGCCGAGTTCGACCACGGCGGCGTCCCCGGCGCGGACCAGGGCCTCCGCTGCCCCGAAGCCTTCTGCGGTCAGCAGCCGTGCCAGCTCCGAGGGGTCGATCGGGCCCGTCCCGCCGACCGGCTCACCGGTCGCACCGGACAGCAGTGCGATGCCGGGCGTGCCGGAGGAGACCCGGTCGCGCAACCGGTCCGCCAGCTCGACGGGGTCCCCCCGGTCCGCTGTGGCCCGCACCGCTGTGAGCGCGTCCCGCAGTGGGAGAACGCCCGCCAGGCAGGCGGCGACGAACGCCCCGGTTCCGTGCCCGACGACGGCGCCGGCCTCCGCCCCCGAGTCCTGCAGCCACCGTGCCATCCCGTACGAGGCGACGAACGAGCCGATCTGCGGCCGGCCCGCGGCCAGGTTCGGGACGGCTCCGCCGGTGAGGTCGGCGCCCTCTGCCGTGCAGGCGTCGACCGCTTCGCGGAAGCGCGGTTCCTCGGCGTACATCGACTCGGCCCAGCGCAGGTCCTCGTACCGGTCGGGGACCACCAACCAGAGCGGCCGGTCGGTGCGCGGCTCTCGATGTGCGACCACGCCCTGTCCGGTCCGCAGGGCCTCGGCGGCGGCGCCGGCCTCCGCGTCGGCGACGAGGAATCTGCGGTGCTCGAAAACGTCCCGGCCGAGCTGCAGGGTGAAGGCGGCGTCGCCGAGCAGGCCCTCGGCGGGGTCGTCCGCGAGCCGGCCGGCCAGGTCCGAGGTGAGGCGGTCGGCCGCCCGAGCGCTGCGCCCGGACCAGACGAGGATTTCCACACCCGTTCCACCTGCCGATTCCCGCTCGGCCCGCGGGGCTTCCTCCAACACCACGTGGGCATTGGTGCCGCCTATACCGAAGGCGCTGACCCCGGCCCTGCGCGGACGGTCGCTCCGGGCCCATGCCCGCTGCTCGGTGACCACGTGAAGATCGGCTCCGCCCAGGGAGAGCTGGCGGTTGGGCTCGCGGAAGTTGAGGGTGGCGGGGATCGTCTCGTGGAACAGGCTCAGCGAGGCCTTCACGAGCCCTGTCGCCCCCGCGGCCCGGTCGAGGTGGCCGACGTTGGTCTTGACCGAACCGATGAGGCAGGTCTGCCCGTCGAACACCTTCTGCAGTGCCGCGAGCTCGGCGGCGTCCCCCAGCGCCGTACCGGTGCCGTGCGCCTCGACGTAGTCGATGTCGGCGGCGGCCAGGCCCGCGCTCGCCAGGGCCTCGGCCACGACCGCGGCTTGACCGCCGACGCCCGGCGCGGTGAAACCGGCCTTGCGCCCCGCGTCGTTGTTGACCGCCCAGCCGCGGATCACGGAGTACACCCTGTCGCCGTCGCGCACCGCGTCCTCCAGTCGGCGCAGCGCCACGACCGCGACACCGCTGCCCACCGGTGTGCCGAGCGCGGACTCGTCGAACGCGGCGCACCGCCCGTCCGGAGAGGTCATCCCGCCCTCCTGGTACAGGTAGCCGACCCTGTGGGGCACCTGCACGGAGGCGCCGCCGGCCAGGGCGAGGTCGCACTCCTCACCTGCCAGGCTGGCGGCGGCGGTGGCCACGGCGACGAGCGAGGTGGAACAGTAGCTCTGGATCCCCAGGGAGGGCCCCTCCAGACCGAGGACGTGGGAGACCCGGGTGGTCAGTGAGTCCTTCTCGTTGGCCAGCCCGACCGTGAGCTCACCGGTCGAGGAGACCAGGGCCTGGTTGGGCAGCAGGTTGTTGGTGAGATAGGTGCTCCACGCGGTCCCGCCGAAGACGCCGATCAGGCCCTCGAAACGCGTCGGGGCGCACCCGGCGTCCTCCAGCGCCTCCCACGAGCACTCCAGGAAGAGGCGCTGCTGGGGGTCGAGCAGCTGGGCCTCCTTCCCCGCCAGGCCGAAGAAGCCCGGGTCGAACAGGTCGATGCCGTCGAGCACCGCACCGGCCCCCACATACGCCGGGTCGGCGATCAGCCGCTCCGGCACGCCGGCGTCGCGCAGCTCGTCGTCGGTGAACCGGGTGATGCCGCTGCGGCCCCGGACGAGCAGGTCCCACAGTTCACCGGTGCCGGCGGCACCGGGAAAGCGGCCCGACATCCCCACGATCGCTATGTCGGTCCCCGCAAGGCCGTTGGTCTCGTCGGTCACGTCGCCTGCCCTCTTCTTCGCTTGCCGCTGTCGCCCACGCGCGCCTGCCGTCTGCGCCTTCCGCGCTCCCGGGTCGCGATGGGCCCTGTGTCCGCCGAACCGCCGCCGAGGCGCGCCGCGAGCTCGGCGACGGTCGGGTGCTCGAAAAGCACGGCCGGCGGCATGCCCACCCGGAACTCCTCCTCGAGCGCCCGCATGATGCTCATACCGACCAGGGAGTTGCCGCCCAGGTCGAAGAACGGATCGTGCACGCCGATCCGGCCGATACCGAGGAACGCGCTCCACACGTGCGCCACTCGCCGCTCCGTCTCATCGCGCGGCCCGACGTAGGGCTGGCGCAGCTGCGGGCGGGGATGCCTTCCGGCCCGTCCCCGAGCCTGCTCGGCGGCCTCGCCCCCAGGGGGCGCGCTCAACGTCGTCCACCGTTCGCAGAGCGACTCCAAGGGCTCTCCCACGGCCATCACCGTGGATCTGCCCTCCAGGGCCAGAGCGGCGGCCAGGGCACTGCCCTCGGCCTCGCCGATACCGTGCCGCGCACGGTAGTCGCGCACCGCGCGGGCGAGTTCCGGTGTGTGCGCCAGCGCCTCCGCCTGCCAGGCGTCGTGCCGCCAGGGCCCCCACAGCACCGAGCACACGCGGGTTCCGGCGGGATCGTCGACCGCGGCGGCGAAGGCGTCGAGCACCGTATTGGCCGCGCCGTAGTCGCTCTCCCCCGGCCCGCCGACCTCACCGACCACCGACGAGTAGAAGAGCAACAGCTCGAGCCGTTCGTCCGCCGCCTGCGGTCCCGCGAGTTCCAGGAACGGTCCGAGCGCGGCGACCTTGGGCGCGAGCACGGATCGGGACAGCGCCGGAGTCTTGCCCTGGATCAGGCCCCCGCTGGGGAGCCCCGCGGCGTGGACGATGCCGTGAAGCCCTCCGAGGCGCCGGCGGACCTCGCGTATCGCCTCGCGCAGCTGCTCCGGTTCGCCCGTGTCAGCGCTGACCAGCACCACCTCCGCCCCGAGCGCGGTGATCTCGGCGACTCCCCGGGCTGTCGGCGCGAGACGCCCGTCCGCGCGAGCGGCTTCGGCCAGGTCCTCGACCGCGGGCAGCGGGCCCCGGCCCAGCAGGGCCAGCCGCCGTACGCCTCTGTGAGCGAGTTCGCCCGCGAGGGCGAGTCCGAGCCCGCGGGTGCCCCCGGTGATGAGATAGGCACCGTCCGAGCGCCACTTCAGGGCAGCCGGTGCGGGCAGCGACCGCGCGGTCCCGGGCAGAGGACGCCAGGACCGGGTCCACCGGTACCCGTGCCGCCGGGCCGCCAGCGCGCCCGGACCGGACGGGTGGTCGCCCCGGTCCAGCATCTGCAGTTCCCGGAGTACTTCGCGGGCGCTTTCCGAGGCATCGGCCTCGGTGTCGATGTCCAGGCCGGACCAGCGCGCTCCCCGGTACTCATGGGTGAAGGAGCGTCCGAATCCGTGCACCAGGGCCCGTTCGGGCGCGGTGACCTCGCCGCCGACGACCTCGGCACAGCCCGCAGACACGGTCAGGAGGCGAAGGCCGTGCGCAGCTGTGCGTGCGCCCAGGGCCTGGGAGAGCAGCAGGAGGGAGTCGAAGCCGTACCGGATCGCCTCGTCGAGCACCTCGTCGGCGCCCTCCGCGGTCGCCTCCAGCAGTGCCCGCCCCTTCAGACTCCACAGGTGGACGACGCTCAGTGGCCCCGGCCCTGCCCCCAGCTCCGCCACGAGCCTGCCGTAGTGCTCGGCGTCGGCCGGGTCGATGGTGCACCGGTCCCCCTCCCTGGCGTAGGCCCGCCCGGGGTGAACCGTCAGCACCGTTGTCCCCGGAGAGCTCAGTTCCCCGGCGAGCCGTGCCCCTACACCGCCGGGATCCGCCAGGACCAGGAACCTTCCGCGGCCGGGGCCGGTCGGGGTGTCCCGAGCGGGGCGGGCGTCCTCGCGCGTCCACCCGGGGGCGTACGTGACCGGCCCGGGAGACTCCGGTTCCGCGTCCCCGGCCGCGGTGCCGCCGGCCGGCTCCGGCCAGTACCTCGAACGCTGGAACGGATAGGTCGGCAGATCGGCGAACTCTCCGGCGCCCCCGTGCCCGGGTTCCGCCGCCCCGCGCTCCCACAGGTGGCCGAGGGCGCGCAGGAGTGAGTCCCTCTCCCCCGCTCCGGGGCCGGTGGGAGGGGCGCCGCGTTCCCCGGGAGTCCCCAGAGTGCCGATGACGGTCTTCTCCGGTCCGAGGGCGCCGCCCTGCCGGATCAGCGTGCCCAGGACACTGCCGGGGCCGACCTCGACCAGCACGTCGGCACGGTTCAGCAGCTCGGCCGCGCCCTGGGCGTAGCGCACCGGCCGGGTGAGGTGGTCCGCCCAGTAGTGCGGGCTCCTCGCCTCCTCCTCCGTCAGCCATGTACCGGTGACGTTGGAGACGATCGGCACGCCGGGCGCCGAACGGGGCACCGCGGCCACGGCCTCTGCCAGTTCGGTGCGGACGGGGTCGAGCAGCGAGGAGTGGAACGCGTGGTCACTGCGCACTCGCATGGCGGTCACACCGTCGCCGGCCAACCGCCGTTCGGCCTCTCCGACCGCCTCGGGGGTACCGGAGAGCACGGTCATCGCGGAACCGTTGAAGGCGGCGACCGCCAAGGGGCCGCACGCGGCGGCGAGCACGCCGTCCAGGTCGTTCGGCGACGCCGCGACGGCGAGCATGGCGCCGCGGGGCACGGATTCGATGAGGCGGGCCCGGCGCACGACGATGCGCAGCGCGTCGTCCACGGTGAAGACTCCGGCGAGGCAGGCCGCAGTGTATTCGCCGAGGCTGTAGCCGAGCAGCGCGGACGGGCGGACACCGCGGTCCTCGAGCAGGGCGGCCAGGGCCGTCTCAACGGTGAACACGAACGGGTGGGACAGCCCCGCGCGGGAGATCGGGTCCCTCTCCCCCGGTACGGCCGAACGCGCGGCCGTGATCCGGCCGAACACGTCGCCGGCCCCCTCTCGGGCCGGGTCGGCGAACAGCAGCGGTTCGAGGTCGACCCCCTCGCCCTGGAGCACCTCGAGGCACCGGTCCACAGCGTCCGCGAAGACCGGTTCCGTCTCGTACAGGCTCCGGCCCATGGCGGGGTAGTGGTCGCCGGTACCGGGGAGCAGGTACGCCACCCGCGAGCGGTGACCCGCCTGCGGAAGCACGTATCCCGAGGTGAAGGGCTCGGCGCTGAGCAGGCCCACGGCGTCCTCGATGTCCGCCGCCACCAGGGCGCGACGGGCCGCGAGCCGCGCACGCCCCTCGTCGAGGGTCATGGCAACGTCCTCGAGAGCCTCTCCGGACGCCCCGACCAGGTGTGCGGCGAGTCCCGCGGCCTGCTCCGACAGCGCCTCGGAGGTGGCCGCCGACAGCATCAGGAGCCCCGGACCGGACGACGGCGCGCGTTCGGACCGCGTGTCAGCGGCCCGGCCCGCCACGTCGGCTGCGGGGGCCCTCAGGAGGACGTGGGCGTTCGTCCCGGACCAGCCGAAGGAGCTGGTCCCGGCGGTCCTCGCGGAGCCCGGCAGGTCCAGGCGGCCCGGCACCGGCCGGACCGGACCGTCGGGGTCGACCGCGCCGTTGGGCGTGTCGAGGTGCAGGTTCGGCGGCAGCACGCCGTGCTCCAGGGCGAGCACCGTCTTGATCAGACCCGCCATCCCCGCAGCGGCGAGCAGGTGGCCGACCTGTGTCTTGACGGCGCCGACCCACAGCGGTGCGTCGCCGCGCCCCTCGCCGTACGCCTCTCGCAGCGCGGTGAGCTCGATCTCGTCGCCCAGAGCGGTACCGGACCCGTGGGCCTCGACGAAGGCGACCTCCTGCGAGGAGATCCCGGCGTCCGCGAGGGCGTCACGGATCACCGCCGTCTGGGCCACGGGGTTGGGCGCGGTCAACCCGTTGCTGCGGCCGTCGGAGTTCACGGCCGAACCGAGTAGGACACTGCGGATGCGGTGGCCCCGGCGGAGAGCGTCGGACATCCGCTCGAGGACGACCGCGCCTCCCCCTTCCCCCATGGCGAAGCCGTCAGCGTCGGCGTCGAAGGTCTTGCAGCGGCCGTCGCGGGCCAGCATCGACATCGCGCACCCCTGCACGAACGCGTCCGGGTGCAGGATGAGCGATGCCGCGGCCACGACGGCGGTGTCGCTCTCGCCGCGGCGCAGGCTCTGTGCGGCGTAGTGGAGGGCGACCAGGGACGAGGAACAGGCCGTGTCCACCGTGACGGCCGGGCCCCGCAGGTCCAGGCGGTGCGCGATGCGTCCGGCGGCGATGCTGGGTGAGCTCCCGAGACCGATGTAGGGGTCGGCTGCGACCTCAGTTCCGTGCCGTTCACGCCCCAGGCGGGTGTACTGGCCGGAGTCCATCAGACCGGCGAAGACACCGGTGCGCCCGCCGGCGAGGCCGTCCGGCCGCATACCGGCGTTCTCCAGCGCCTCCCACACGACCTCCATGAGCAGGCGGTGCTGGGGGTCGGTGCGCAGGGCCTCCTGGGGGGAGAGCCCGAACAGCCCGGCGTCGAATCCCGCCACGTCGTCGATGAACGCCGCACGGCGCGTGTACGAGTAGCGGCCGGACGTGGGTCGGTCGGGGACGAAGTCGGGAGGACCGCCCCAGCGCGCGTCCGGGATCTCGGTGACGGCGTCGACGCCCTCGACCAGGTTCCTCCAGTACGCCCGGGGAGTGTCCGCACCCCCCGGGAACCTGCACGCCATCCCCACGACCACGATGGGGTCGTCGGTCCCGTCACCGGGGACCACCGCGGACGGGGAAGGCCCGCCGGCCCCGTCGGGACACGTCAGCCCCACTGCGAACCGGGCGGGGGTCGGCCACCTGTAGGCCATCGTCTCGTCGACCGTGACACCGATCCTCTCTCCCAGGTCGGCAAGCATCGCGACGAGTTCCACGGACGCGATGCCATGAGCGGCGAAGGTCTCGCCGGGATCGATGTCCTCCACGGCACGGCCGGTGACATCGGCCAGACGACCGACGATCCACCGCTCGACCTCCTCGGCTCCGGTCAACGATCCCCCTTTCCACGACACCATTTCGGCGCACCAGGTCCGCCATCGGACTCTCGAGCGATGAGGCCAAGTTAGACGGCCGCACTAACAGCCCCCTTTCCAAACCCATTCACGGCGCTGATGGGGTCCATCCGTCGGCTTCCGACAGGCAGAAATCCCACGAACGGCGAACCCGGGAACAACCGGCACCGTCACCCGAACGGTCGGACGCCGCCATCACACCCGGAGTCCAATAGCAGAAAAGAGCTTCCGCGGGCAAGATCCCGAGGACCTCGGGACGCCGGCGCCGCCCGAAAGAACCCGAAGGAAGACGTCGAGAAACGGCCCTTCCATCCCCAGAGCAGAGAAGAACGGCTTCTGACCTGCACTTTCAACAATGATCTTCGGATCATCGCATGACCGGATGTGGCCCTGCACCCCCTGCCGGCCAGAGTTCGCGGCATTATTCAAAAAACCGACACACCGCCCTGGATTCTGCTTCCCTCGTATGGCAAACTCCGTTGCGGCCGGTCCGCCTCGGGCAGACAAAGGGCCTATCGACAGAACTGCGTTCCCATGCTGCAAGGGAACTCCGCCCCCGTGCCCTCACTGGCGTAGGCGATATCAGTTCCCATGAGCATTCCCCGGGGAGTCCGCCCGGAAGCAGACCGATCGTCGTATTGCGTTGTGTTCGCCCACAGGTCCGCATCGCCCTGACATCCCTGTGGCAAAACCGAACGGAAGGAAGATCATGAAAAACGATTCGAAGCCCTGGCAGTGGCGGTTGGGCGCTCTCGCGACCGGTGCGGCGGCCCTGAGCCTCTTGCTGGGACCGGTCACGGCTCAGGCCGAGACCCGGTACGCCGCCGATGACGCCTGCCCCTTCTCCCACACCCTCTGCCTGTTCGAGGAAACCGGCTTCGGCGGCGAACGCTTCACCGTCGTCCCGTGGCCCCCCGGGCAGGGGGTCTGCGTCGACCTGGTGGAGCACGGGTGGGGTGGTCGCGCCTACTCGGCCCTCAACACCAGCGCGGGCTCCAACGCGATGTTCCAGAGCGATGACTGCACCGGCCAGCCGATGGAGGTGCCCACCGGCCCGACCCCGGACCTCTCCTTCAGCCCGAACAGCGTCTTCGTGTCCTGAGCCCGTCACCACGCTTACCGTACCGACGCTGTGGGAGCGCTCTCAACCAGACTCCGGGGAGACGGGTGTCCATCATTCGCCGAGCGGTCCCGCATGGAACGATGCGGCTGTCCCAGGACTTCCGCTGGTTCTGGTTCAGCCAGACGATGAGCTTCACCGGCGACCGGCTCACCGGTTTCGCCGTCCCCACCGTCGCGATCCTCGTGGTCGACGCGTCCAGCGCCCAGGTCGGGCTCCTGACCGCCACGGGCTGGCTGGCCTTCCCGGTGCTGGGCATGTTCGCCGGAGCCGTCCTGGCGCACGTACGGCGGCGGCTCGTCATGATCCTCGGTGAACTCGTCCGCTTCGGCGCGTTCACCGGCGTCGTGGCGGTGGCTCTCCTCGGTGAGGTGGGCTTCGCCCAGCTCGTCGCCGCGACGGCACTCGCCGGCGCGGCCATGGTGTTCGTCGACATCAGCGCCCAGTCCTACCTGCCCTCCCTCGTCGAACCCGGAGCGCTGTTCGCCGCGAACTCCCGGCTGCAGAGTTCCGACAGCATGTCCAAGCTGATCGGCCCCGCCGTGGCCGGAGCAGTCGTCGACATCGTCGGACCGGCGACCTCGGTGGCCGTCAACGCGGTTCCGTTCCTGCTGTCGGCCTTCGGAAGGACCCGTGTCCGCACGGTCGAGCCGCCGCCGCGGCCCGGGCACCGCCCGGAACCGGTCGCCGGGCGGATGCGCCACGGGCTCGGCTTCGTCTGGCGCCACGAGGCGCTGCGCCGGCTCGTGTGCGCCTCCGCGCTGCGCGGTTTCGGGATGGGCGCCGTCGACGTGGTGCTGCTGCTGTTCGCGTACCGGGTGCTCGGGATGTCCGGCACGGCGGTGGGGCTGCTGTTGGCGGTCGGCGCTCTCGGGGGCCTGGCCGGGGCGATGTCGGCGCACCGCATCGCCCGAAGGATCGGTGTGCGCCGCACGCTGTTGCTGTCGGGGCTGGAGGGGGCGTCCTGGATCGCTGTCCCGCTGTGCCTGGTGGCGGCGCCCGTCGTCGTCTTCGCGGTGATCAGGGTGTGTTCTTCGATCTGGCTGCCCGTCTGGGGCGTCCTGAGCACCAGCCTGCGGCAGAGGCTGACCCCGCCCGAGTGGCAGAGCACGGTGCACGCGACCGCCCGGACGATCCCCGCCACGGCCCTCCCCCTGGGGGCGCTGACCGGCGGGGCCGCGGCTGCGGTGGCGGGCGACCTGCTCGGAACCGCCGAGGGGCTCGTGGCCGTGCTCATGGCCGGCGGGGCTTGCGCGAGCACCGCGGTCCTGCTGCTGCGCGGGATCGACCGGCACATCGGGGACGACCTGTCGACGACGGCGGAGGTGGGGTCGGCACCCGCCGACTGACGCGCGGGACACCACGCAGGAACGACACGGATCGAGGGACGACACCATGCATCCGAGGACCACGAGAAAACTGAACGCCAAGGAATTCGCCGACATCAAGCACACGGTGGCGATTCGCTCGGAGGCGCGCGCCGGGAGGCGGGCCGATCCGGCGTACGCGGCGCCGCTGCCACAAGAGGTGAGCCTCCAGCTCACCTACCGGTGCAACCTCCGCTGCGTCCACTGCTACCAATGGAACGAACAGGGGTTCTTCCGCGACTTCAGCCCGCAGAAGCAGAAGACGGAACTGGACGTCGGCATCATCGAGGACGTGCTGCGCACCACCGCCGGGCGGCGGTCCAAGCTCTTCCTGTGGGGCGGGGAGCCGCTCATGCACAGCCGCTTCGGCGAGGTGGTCGACCTGCTGGAGCGCTATCCCCGCACGGTCAACATGTGCACCAACGGGCTGCTGTTCAAACGGAAACTGGACGACCTGCTCCGCATCGGTGAGAACCTCAACCTCCTCGTCAGCCTGGACGGCCTCGAAGAGGAGCATGAGGCGCTGCGCGGAAAGGGCACCTTCCGGCGCACCGTGGACAACATCCGAACGATGCTCGACCTCAAGCGGGAGAAGAGGTTCCACGGCGAGGTCTCGCTGTCCTGCATGGTCTCCCACACCACGGTCGGCAAGATGTACGAGTTCATGGAGTGGGCCGAGGAGTTGGGAGTCAACACGGTCTACTTCCAGTTCCCGTGGTACATCAGCCCTGAGGTGGCCGAGGCCATGGACCGGCTCTACGAGGAGTCGTTCTCCTGGCTGAACCCCGACACGGGGACACGGAAGCCGACCTGGCACTCCTACACCTACCGGCTCCCTCCCGAGCAGTTCCCGGTGTTGCGCGACTCGATGCGCCGTCTGACCGAACGGCAGTGGCGGGCCCGCATCCGGTACCAGCCCCAGCTGGAAGAGGAGGAGGTCGAGGCCTTCCTCCTCGGCACCTCGCGCCCGGCCCAGAAGCGCAGCACCTGCCTCGCGGTGTCGAACCGGCTGGAGGTGCACGCCGACGGCAACGTGAGCTCCTGCAAGTTCTTCCCGGAGTTCGTCGTGGGCAACCTGTACCGGACCGGCGTGGCCGAGCTGTGGCACAGCTCCTCGTTCCGCGAGGTCAGGAAGACCCTGGCAGCCAGCGGCATGATGCCCGTCTGCTCGAAGTGCATCCTTCTCTACCTCAACGGAGCATGAGACATGAACGACGACGAAGCCCGCATCAGTGCCGTGCTCGCGGACGTGCTGTCGAACGGCCTCACCGCGGACGGCATCGACCCCGAGAGCGATCTCGTGGAGGAGCACGGACTGGACTCCCTGCAGATGATCTCGTTCCTGCTGGGCATCGAAGACGCTTTCGACATCGAACTCGACTACGAGAACCTGGAGCTCGACGACCTGCGTTCGGTACGGCAGTTCACCGCCTTCGTGGCAGAGGTGAAGTCGGTGGGCGCCCGGTGAGGGGCGGCGGGGGCATCCACCTCGGCACCTTCGACGCCGAGCGGTCGTGGCGACCGTCGGACCTCGCCGAGCTGCCGGGCGCCGCGCTCCGGGACCCGCATGCCGAGCGGGCCGTGGAGACCATGAACGAGCTGCTCGCGGCGTTCTGCGGACCGGACGACCTGCTCGTCACCCGCCACCCGATGGCGACCGGCGTCCGCGACGGGTACTCCGCCCTCGGCGTCGGCTTCGCGCACCACCGGGTCGAGGCGGCGGTCGACCGGCCCGTGGAACAGGTTCTGGCGGAGGCGCCCGACGTCTCGGAGCTACTGGGCGGATATGTCGCCCTGGAGCCCTGGGCGGTACGTGAGGAGACCCGGTTCCTGGCCGACAGGCTCGGCCTGGGCGGAGGAATGCCCGCGACGGACGTCGTGGCCCGGGTCAACTCCAAGTCGTGGTCGAACGCGCTCGTGCAGGAGCTCGGCCTGCCCGGGGCGGGCCGTGTGGTGCGTTCGACGGACGAACTCGACGAGGCGGTCGCCGGACTCGGCCACGATGCGGTGGTGAAGGATCCTTACGGCGTCTCCGGGAAGGGGGCGCTGGAGGTGTCCTCACCACGCGTCCTCAAGGCGGTCCGACGCACCCTGGACCGGCAGACGGCCCGGGGAAGACGTGTTGAACTCGTGGTGCAGGAGCGCTACGACCGGTACCGCGACTTCTCAGCCCACCTGCGCGTCGCTCGTGACGGCACATGGGAACTGCTCGGGGTCCGGACGAGCGTCAACCGGGGGTTTCGCCACATCGGCTCGGGACCGCCCTCCGACGGCCTCGGCGCCCGGCTGGAGGAAGAGGGCTACCCGGAGGTGCTGGAGGCCGTGGCCGGCGCCCTGGCCCGTGCCGGCTACTGGGGTCCGGTCGGGGTGGATTCCATGCTGCTCGCGGACGGGACGCTGATCCCGCTCCTGGAGATCAACGCGCGCCGTTCACTCGGGCTGGTCGCGCTCGCCCTCGACTCGCGTGCCGCCGAGCGCGGTCTGCGCTGCTGGCTGTGGCAACTCGACCTGGGGGTGCCCCCGAACCGCGGCGTCCGCGATCTCGTCGAGGGCCTGCACCGAACCGGAGTGTTGTACGGGGGAGGCGCCCGCCCGGGCGTGCTCGTGCTGGGCGGCAGCGTGCTCGCTCCTCCCAGAGGACGGGTGTACTGCGCCCTGCTCTGCCCGCCGGACGAGGTGGAGCCCATGCGAGCGCGAACGGTGGAAGCCGCCGAGGCGGCGGGCATGACGCCGTGGGGCGGTGTCACCGGTGCGGCTTGACATCGGGTTGATCGGGGCGACCCGGATCGCCGAACGGGCGGTGATCGGGCCCAGCCGTCGACACGGGGACACGACCGTGCGTGCGGTGGCGGCGAGCGACCGCGACCGTGCGGCGGCGTACGCCTCCCGCAACCGCATCCCGCTGGTCCACGACGACTACGCGGAGCTGATCGCCGACCCGGACGTCAACACCGTGTACATCTCCCTGCACAGCGGCGCCCACGCGGCATGGACGGTACGGGCCGCCGAGGCGGGCAAGGACGTCGTGGTGGAGAAACCGCTGTGCCTGTTCCCCGGTGAACTGGCGGATGTCCGCCGGGCGGCCGAGGCGAACGGCGTACAGGTCGTCGAGGCGGTGCCGACTGCGGGGCATCCGTGGCAGGCCGTGGTGCACGGGATGATCGCCGAGCGCGCCTACGGGCCTTTGCGGTCCATCCGCACCGGGATCTCCTTCTCCGTACCGGGGCCGGGGAACTACCGGCTGAGGCCGGAACTCGGCGGCGGAGCCTTCCACGACAGCGCCGGATACTGGTTGCAGGCCGTCCAGGCCACGGCGGGCCTGGACTGCTCCGGGAGGAACGGCCGCATCGGGTCGCAGAACGGGGACGGAGCCGACACCTCCTTCCACGCGCGGCTCAGCTGGCCGAACGGCGTCCGCGCGGAACTGGACTGCGGCTTCGGCGACCGGCACGTGGCCGAGCACGAGTTCGCCTTCACCGGCGCCACCGTGCGAGTACGCGGTTTCCTCCGGCCGGTCGCGGGGGCCCTGCCGATGAATCTGGCTATCCGGCACTCCGACGGGTCCACGGAGATCCGCTCGTTCGCCCCCGTGGCGTACTACGACCACCAGTTCGACACGATTCGCGGAGCCCTCTTGACGGGGCACTGCGCGCCCGGCCTCGATCTCGCCGCCGCCGCTCGGCGGATCGAGACGATGGCGGCGATCCACCGGGACGCCGTCTGCAAGAACCGGACAGAGGAGGCACAGTGAGACCGGAGGATCGGATCGCGGTGGACCGCGCGGGAGTGCGGGCCGTGCTCACCGCGGCGGGGATCGACCCCGAGCGGCTGGACACCCACGAGGAGCTGGCGGAGGGGACCTTCAACAGCACCTACCGGGTACGCCTGACGGGCGGACCCGACCTGGTCCTGAAGGTCGCGCCGCATCCGTCCGCCCCGAGGATGAACTACGAGTACGGGCTGACGCGCACGGAGGAGCTCTTCTACAGCACCACGGCCGGCCTCCTGCCCGTTCCCGAGGTGGTGCATGCGGACTTCGACCGGCAGGCGGTCGCCGGCGACCTCCTGCTCATGACGCACCTTCCGGGGCAGACCCTGTACTCACGCCGCCGGCACACCGGCAAGAGCGACTGGGACGGGCTGCGCACCGAGCTGGGCGGCCTGGTGGCGGACCTGCACGGAATCACCGGGGACGCCTTCGGCTACCCGCAGGCAGGGCTGGCCCCGGACTGGCGTTCCGCCTTCCTGTCCATGGTCGACTCGGTACTGGCGGATGCCCGCCGCTACGCCGCACCCCTGCCGGCCCCCGCCGGCCGTATCAGGGAACTGGTACACGCCCGGGCTCACCTGCTGGACGACGTCCACACCCCGGCCCTGGTCCACTTCGACCTGTGGGGAGGCAACATCCTCGTGGACGACACCGGGCCCCGTCCGAGGATCACCGGGCTGGTGGACGGTGAGCGCGCCTTCTGGGGGGATCCGCTGGCCGACATGGTGTCGCTGGCCCTGTTCGGCGACATCGCCGATGACCGGGCCTTTCTCAGGGGGTACCGGGCCGCGGGCGGTACGGCCGACCTGGACCCCCGTTCCCGGGGCCGTCTCGCGCTGTACCGGTGCTACCTGTACCTGATCATGCTGGTCGAAGCGGTGCCCCGCGGTGGGTCCGGACCGGAGCACGAGTCCGTGGCGGGCCACGTGCGGCGGGAGCTTCTCGCGAGTCTGGAGACACTCTTCGACGGGGTGGGAGAGGACGACCGATGATCGAGGTCCTCACCTCCGGTGTCGCGCTGGGAGTGCACGTGCCCGGACTTCTACTCGCCCGCCGTGTGCGGGAGCAGGGCGGCGACATTCGAGTCACCGTGCTGGAACGGCTGCTTCCCGAGCAGAAGCGTGTTACGACCGAGAAGATGAAATGGGCCTTCCACCGGGACTTCCGTGTCGCCCTGGCAGGCCGGGGCATCGCGGCGGACCCGTCGAAGGCCGTGGAGGAGGAGGCCGTCGAGGAGCTGTTCCGGTCGTGGCGGGGAGGAGGTGTCCACACGCTCGTCGTCTTCTCCGGGTTCTGGCTCCCGATCGTGGCACGGTACGCCGCACGGTGCGACCGACCGCCCCGGGTACACGTCTGCCACGTCGACTCGGTGCCGTCGCCGTCGCTCCGCCGAGCGGACACCTCCGGCCTCGACGTCACCCACGTCCGACTCGCCGACGCGGAGAACGGCACGATCCCGTGCAGCATCCCGGTCAGCAGGGAGCCTGCCCCCGCCTGGTCCGAGAGGGAACAGCGGCTCCTGGTCCACGGCGGCGGCTGGGGCATGGGGACGTACCGTGAACAGGCCCGCAGGCTGAGCGCCCTCGGCTTCGCGCTGGACGTGATCGCCTACGAGGCACAGGACGTGCTCGACGCCCCCCGTGTGCGCTATCACATGGTGGATCCCGACTGGCATCCATGGCTGGACGACGGCTACCCGCCTCTCGGGCGTGTGCGCCCGGGGCGACCGATCCGCTACACCCGCGGGGCCGACCACCACAGCTCCTTCGACCTGGCCGGGGCCGCCATCGCGACCGTGAGCAAACCCGGCGGCGGAACCCTGCTCGATTCACTGTGGTCGGCGACGCCGGTGGTCTTCCTGAAACCCTTCGGCGACCATGAGCGCCGCAACGCCGAGCTGTGGGAGGGGAAGGGGTTCGGCATCCCGTTCGAGAGGTGGGAGGGGAACGGCTTTGCCGTCGACGAGCTCCACGAGGCCCACCTCCGGCTCCTGGACGCCACGGCGAACGTCCCCGACTACTCCGGGATCCTGACCGGGAGGACCGGGGAGGGCGCCGTATGACGACGGAGACCGTCTGGCCCGCCTCGATATGGCAGCGCTACGTCCTCGCGAGCGAGAAGCGCAGACCCGGCACCGGAACGGGGGTGTACTTCTCGGTGAACGCCGTGCTCGAGTTCGCGGGGCCGCTGTGCGTCCCGACCCTGACGAGCGCCTTCCGGGAACTCGTACGCCGGCATGAACTGCTGCGCACCCGCCTGGTGGTCGACCGGGGGTCCGAGCCCCTCCAAGTGGTCCGTTCCGACAGCACGAGCGCGATCGAGCTCGTCGACGAGGACGATGTCCTGGCGGCCGAGGGGTGGTCCCACGCCCCCGTCCGGCAGGAACGCTCCCCTCTCAGTGCCAGGCTGGCGCGCCGGGGGCCGGAGGCGCACGTGTTCTCGCTCCACCTCCACCACCTGGTCTCCGACCCGACGACGCTGTGGGGAGTCCTGGGCGAGCTCGCCGCCTTGTACACGGCAGCGCTCGGCGGCGCCGACGTACCCCCCGCTCCCGCCCAGTACCGGGAGTACGCGGTGGAGGAGCTGAGACGGTCCGGATCTGACCGGGACGCGGCCGAGCGCTGGTGGTCCTCCGCGGTCGGTCGCGCCCGGTTCGCCTCCGTGCGGCCCGGTCCTGAGAGTGAGCCCTTCGCGTTCCGGGAGGAATTCCTCGCGCCCGACCTGAGGGCCGCTGCCGAACGGCTGGCCAGGACCTACCGAGGCACGCTGTTCGTCGTCCTTCTGGCCGCGCTCGCCTGCGCGATGGACCCGCACGTGGGCGACGGCGACCACCTGGTCTTCAGCACCATGTTCGCCAGACGCGACCGGCCCCGCGGAGAGATGCCTCTGGGGCCGTGCATGGTGCCCGCATACATCCCGGTGCCGAGGCCGACCGAGGGCCTGTCGGAGGCCTATGCGGGCGCCGTCCGGGACGGCGTGCTCGGCAGCCGGCGGCACTCCCTCCTCCCCACCGAGGCGGTCAGGTCGATGAACCCGGCCTTCGAGGACCCGGAGAACATCGTCCCGTTCTTCGAGTACCTCCCGCTGCCGCGGCCACGCGAGCTCGCCTTCGGCCCCGTGAAGGGGCACGTGGTCGACGCGGCAGGGAGCCGCGACACGGGGCTCGCCCGCCACCTGGGCATCCGTGCCCGTCCGGCGTCCACCGGCGCCCTCGTCGCCCACTTCAGCGCGGACGGCAGGGGCTGGACCGCCCCCCTCACACGTGAGGTCCGCCGGGCTCTGGGCGAGGTGATCGACTCCGCCGCCCGCACCGCACCGTCCGGGACGGCGACCGCCGACAGGTCCTAGGCCAGGGACAGGAGCGCTTCCTCCCGGCCCGGCCGCCGACAGGTCGGGGGCTCCACCGGGGGGCCGGACCGCTCACCGCCCGCTTCCACGGCTCCCGCCAGGAGCGGTCGCCGCCGGACGAAGGGTCGGTGTGCCCCTCCGAGGTCCGTGAGGGCGAAGCGCCCCGGCGCCTCCCGGACCGGACGGGTATCAGCCTGCGGTCGGACACAGGACGCGCGCCACAAGCGTCCCGGGCACTGCCCGTACGCAGGTGTCGCCGAGGCCGGCGGGCCGGCTCCTCCTGGTGGAGGAGAGCCGGAGGCGCGTCGACCGTGTCCGCCCTCACACGGGCCGATACCGGGGCCTGCGGTAATGTGGACAGTCGTCGTCGCGCCGGCGGGCACGGGCCCCGGGGTCTTCCCCTCGTCCCCTTCCGCCCGTGCCCGTCGACGACCCGGCGGGACCGTTCTCGGCCCCCCGCCGGCCCCGTGCAGCACCTCTTGCGCCGGCAGTGAGACCGGGCGTCGTTCCCGGCGGCCTCCGCGCGCGCAGCCACGGGCCTTCAGATGCCGGCCGCGGCGTGTCCCGGCCGGTGCTTCCATTCGAGGGGCTTCCTCTACTCCATGTTCTCCACTCTGCGCTCACGCGCGTCCGCGCGAGGCAGACGTTCCGATCCCTGGGTCATGGGCGTGACCAGCGTCTTCATGGTCGTCTTCGTCACCGCGTCCCTGGCCTCCCCCGGTGCGGTGGGGGCCGTCGTCGACGCGGCCTTCGTCTGGTCCGCGCGCTGGTTCGGCGCCTACTGGCAGCTCCTGATGCTGGCCACCTTCGTCGTGATGACGATCCTGGCCTTCTCCCGCTACGGCAGGGTCCGCATGGGCGGGACCTCCTCGCCGGAGTTCGGCAGGTTCACCTGGATCGCGATGATCGTCACCACCCTGCTGGCCGCGGGAGGGGTGTTCTGGGCGGCGGCCGAGCCCATCGCCCACTACGCCTCCCCGCCCCCGCAGTACGCCGACCTGTCGGGCGGGCCGGAGGGCGCGGCCTACGCGCTGGCGCAGAGCTTCGTCCACTGGGGCTTCATCGGCTGGGCGATCGGCGGCGCGCTGGCCACCCTGGTCATGATGCGCGGGGTGGAGAAGGGCATGCCCCTGCGCCCGCGCACCCTGCTGTGGCCGCTCATGGGCGAGCGGGTGCGCACGCACTGGATCGGCGCGGTCGCCGACATCAGCTGCGTGATCGCCGTGATCGCCGGGACCGTGGGGCCCATCGGCTTCCTGGGCCTGCAGATCTCCTACATCTGCAGCCGGTTGTTCGGGCTGCCCGACACCTATCCCGTCCAGGCCCTGATCATCCTGGGCCTGACCGCCGTGGCCGCGGTGTCGGTGCTGAGCGGCCTGCACAAGGGCATCCAGCTGCTGAGCCGGGCCAACGTCTGGGTGGCCCTGGCCCTCATCGCCGCCATCGTCGGCATGGCCTCCCTGCCCTTCGTCCTGGACCTGTTCGTGCAGGCGAGCGTCGTGCACGCGCAGGAGTTCCTGCCGATGGCCCTGTACGGCGGCGACGAGCAGTGGCTCGGGTACTGGACGCTGTTCTTCTTCGGCTGGTTCCTGGGCTTCGGGCCCATGATGGCGGTCTTCTTCGCCCGCATCTCGCGGGGCCGCACCGTGCGCGACATCTACGTCGGCGCGACGGTGGTGCCCTCGGTGGTGACCATGGGCTGGTTCACCGCCCTGGGCGGGACCGGCATCTGGCTGGAGCAGCGCTCGCCCGGAACGATCACGGGCCCCTACAACGAGGACGGCCTGCCCGCCGCGGCGCTGGCCATCCTGCAGGCGCTCCCGCTGACGGGGGCGCTGGGCGTGCTGATGGTGCTCGTGGCGCTGATCTTCCTGGCCTCCACGCTCGACTCGATGTCCTACGCCATCTCGGTCTCCAGCATGCACGCGGGCGAGCCCTCGGGCCTGGTCCGCGCGTTCTGGTGCGTGGGCATGGGCCTGGCCGCGGTCGCGCTGCTCCTGGTGGGGGACGGCGGCATCCAGGCCCTGCAGTCCTTCATCGTGGTGACCGCGGTCCCCGTGGGCCTGGTCATGCTGCCGACGCTGTGGACCACGCACCCGCTGCTGCGCGAGATGGCGGTCGAGCAGGGCATCGTCGCCCCGGGCCGCCCCACGGGCGAGGACGGGGACGGCGCCGTCCGGGAGCGCGCCGAGGAGCCGGTGGCCTGACCGGTCCCGGGCCCGCGGGGAAGGGGTCGCCCCTCCCCCGCGGGCCCGACCCGCCGCCCGTGGCCCGTTCCCGGCCGGGGGGACACCGCGACCGCACGGCGGCACACCCCCGGAGCGGGCGGGTACTCCGATACGGCGTCCGCCGCCCTGCGCACGCCTGCCCCCGCGGGCCCGATCGCCGGAGGCCCGGCACCGTCACCGGCCGGGCGGCGCGCCGGACCGGACCAGGGCTCGCGCGAGGTCGGCGGTCTGCGCCAGGGCGTCGATCGGGAGCGGCTGGACGGCGAGGGCTCCCTCGTGCAGCACGAGCAGCCGGGTGGCGAGGGCGGCGGGGTCCGGGCGGCCGGCCGCGGCGGCGAGTTCCCCGAACAGGCGCAGCAGCCACAGCTTCTGGTCCGCGGCGATGCGGTGCGCGGGATGCGCGGGGTCGGGGAGCTCGGCCAGCGCGTTGATGAACGCGCATCCGCGCGCGTTGGCCCCGCTCCAGGTCCGCAGGGCCTCGAAGGGCGCCGTGACGGCTTCGAGGGGGTCCTCGCAGGCGTCGACGGCGGCGCGGACGAGGGAGCGCCAGCGCCGGTCGCGTTCTGCGAGGTAGACCGCCACGAGGCGGTCCTTCGAGCCGAACTGGTTGTACAGGGTCCGCTTGGTCACACCCGAGCGCTCGGCGATCAGGTCCACCCCGACCGCCGTGATCCCGCGGTTGTAGAACAGCTCCTCGGCCGCCGCCGCGATACGGCGGCCCGCCGGTGACATGGGCTGTGCTTCCTGCATCGGGCACCCTCTCTGTTCGGTACGCCGTGACAGCAGTTTACAGATCGGTGTACCGTGGCAGAAGTTCACCGATCGGTATACCCACGAGGAGGTTCAGACGATGGACGTGTCCGAGACCATGCGCGCGGTACGGATCGCGGAGCACGGAGGACCGGAGGTCCTCGAGCTGACGGAGGTGGCCGTGCCCGCCCCGCAGGAGGGAGAGGTGCTGGTCCGGGTCGGCTCGGTGGCGCTGAACAACACCGACCTGTGGACCCGGGAGGGCGCCTACGGCCGCCCGGGGAACCCGGAGGCGCTGTCGGGCTGGCGGGGCCCGATCGGCTTCCCGCGCATCCAGGGGGCCGACGTGGCCGGCCGGGTCGCGGCGGCGGGCGCCGGCGTGGACGAGGCCCTCGTCGGCCGCCGGGTGGTCGTCGATCCGGCGATCTACGACACCGGGGAGCCGGACGCGAACCCGGTCGGCCTGATGGGGAGCGAGCGCGACGGGGGCTACGCCGAGTACGTGACCGCACCGGCGGAGCAGGCCCACGACGTGACGGAGTCCCCGCTCACGGACGACCAGCTCGCGGCGCTGCCGACCGCCTACGGCACGGCCCTGGGCATGATCGAGCGGGGCCGGATGCGGGAGGGGGAGACCGTCCTGGTGTCGGGGGCCTCCGGCGGCGTCGGTCTCGCGCTGATCCAGATCGCCCGGGCGCGCGGCGCGAGGGTGGTCGCCGTCAGCAGCGGGTCCAAGATCGACGCGGTGCGCGAGGCGGGCGCGCACGAGGTCGTCGACCGCGCCCGGGACGTCGTCGGGCAGGTCCGCGCCGCCGTCCCGGAGGGCATCGACGTCGCACTCGACGTGGTCGCCGGGGACCTGCTGAACGAGGGGCTCCCGCTCCTGCGCGAGGGCGGCCGGTGGGTCGTCGCCGGGGCGCTCGGCGGGTACGGCGCGTCCTTCGACGTGCGCCGCCTCTACCTGCACAACGCGCAGCTGATCGGCTCGGCCATGCACACGCCCACGCACTTCGCCCTCCTCATGGACCTGGCCCGCCGGGCCGCGATCCGACCCGTGATCGCCGCGGCGTTCCCGCTGGACCAGGCCGCCCGCGCCCAGGAGGAACTCGCCCGCCGGGGGCACGTGGGAAAGATCGTCCTGCACCCCTGAGGGGCCGCCCGCCCGAGGCGGCGGGCGCCCGCCGGGAACCCGCGCGGGGCCGCGAAGGCCCCCGGCCGTCCGTGCGGGCACCCCCCGCGCCCGCCGGGACCCGCCCGGACGGGCCTTGTCGGGCATCCGCCCGGCGCCCCGCCGGCACCACCGCTAGAGTCCCTGTCATGGACCGGCACACCTCGACGCGGCGGCACCGCATCCTCGCGGTGCCGTTGATCGCCCTCGTGGTCATGTGCTTCGTCTGCGCCCTGTGCCACAGCACGGGGCCGATCGCCCAGCCCGCGTCCGCCGCAGCCGCCGCCGACTGCCCGGAGCAGACCCGGGGGTCCGCGTCCGAGGACCCGGCCGCGCAGGCCACGCACCCGTGCGAGGCGACGGAGGGACACGGGCTGCCCACCGCGCCGCCCCTGTTCCTCCTCGCCCTCGGCGCCATCCTGGTCTGCGCGCTCCTGGCGGCCCCGCGACCGGGCCCGGCGGCGCGCCCCGCCGGCCGCACGCCCCACGCCCCCCACGGGTACGGGCTTCTGACGCTGCTCTGCGTCCAACGGGTCTAGAACACGGTCACCCCACCCCCTCCGCGCGCCCCGCGCGGAGGAGGCCTGCCGCGCCCCGCGCGGCCCCTTCACGTGACCGTCTCCCGGGCGCGCTCCGACGCGCCCCCGCAACCCCAGGACAACCGCATGAGCAAGAACCTCGGCATCACCCTCGGCCTGATCATGGTCGCCGTCATCGGCCTCGGCCTCCTCCTCGTCCTCCACGACCGCGGCGGCGCCCCGACCGCCCCGACCGCCCGGGGCGGCCCCGCCGGTCCGGAGGGCACGCCCACCGCGCCCGCCGGGCTCCTGGTGCGGGAGGACAGCCGCTACCTCGACCGGGTGGAGGACTCCCCGGTGACGGTCGTGGAGTTCCTCGACTTCGAGTGCGAGGCCTGCCGCGCCCAGTTCCCGGTGATGGAGCGGATCCGCGAGGACTACGACGGGCGGATCAACACGGTCATCCGCTACTTCCCCATGCCCGGTCACACCAACTCCGAGCCCGCCGCCGCGGCCGTGGAGGCCGCCGCCCAGCAGGGCGCGCTGGAGGAGATGTACGTCCGGATGTACGAGACCCAGGCCGAGTGGGGCGAATCCCGGGAGTCCCAGTCCGAGGTGTTCGTCGGCTTCGCCGAGGAGCTGGGCCTGGACACGGACGAGTTCACCGAGACCGTGGAGGACCCGGCCACGCTGGAGCGCGTGCGGTCCGACTTCGAGGACGGCGTCGCGCTCGGCGTACGGGGCACCCCGACCATCTTCGTCAACGGCCGTCCCACCCCGAGCATGCCCGGCTACGAGGCGCTCTCGGCCATGATCGACGCGGAGCTGGAGGGATGAGCGCACCCGCCCCGTCCCGCCCCTCCGCGACCCCTCCGCCCGGTGCGGCGGTACCCGTCATCAGCCTGGCCCTGCCCTGGCTGCTCGCCGTGGGCGGCGCCGTCGGACTCCTCGCGTCGACGGCTCTGCTGGTGGAGAAGATCCGGGTGCTGGCCGACCCCGGGCACGTGCCCGCGTGCAGCCTCGATCCGGTGCTCTCCTGCGGCACCGTCATGGCCACCCCGCAGGCCGAAGCGTTCGGCATCCCGAACCCGATCATCGGCGTGGCCTGTTTCGCCGTGGTCACCACCGTCGGCGCCGCGCTGTTGGCGGGGGCGCGGTTCCGGCCCTGGTTCTGGCTCGGCCTCCAGGCGGGCGTGCTGGCCGGCGCCGTTCTCGTGCACTGGCTGATCTTCCAGAGCCTGTACCGCATCGGCGCGCTGTGCCCCTACTGCATGGTCGTGTGGGCGGTGACGATCCCGGTCTTCTGGTACGTCACCCTGCACAACGTGCGCTCCGGGCACCTGCCGACGCCCCGGTGGCTCGCCGGCCCGGTCGGTCTGCTGGCCCGCAACCACACCGTCGTGCTCACCGTGTGGGCGCTGGTGGTGGTCGGCGCGGTCGGCCAGGCGTTCCGGGCCTACTGGTCGATGCTCCTCTGAGCGTCTGCGCCCGCCTCGGGAGGCGCCGGGGCCGGGCCCGGGGCGAACCGGGAGACCACCGCGGCGACCACACGCCGGGACGCCGGGAGCACCCCCGGGGACCGGCGCCCCCGGCGCCCTCCCGGGCGTGACGCGCCGGAAGTGTCCCGTCGCAGCCCTCGGCCGCGTGGCCGGGGGCTGCCGTCGTCCGGAGGCACCCGTGGAACTGTTCGACGCTCCGGCGACCGGATCCGCCCCGCGTGGGCGCACAGTCCCTCCCCCGCCGGAGCGGAACGGTTTCTCGCCGTGTGTCGGAAGGGGCGTGTTTGAGCCGTGGTTCTCGTGGCAGGGGATGAGGGACGGCGCGCGACGCCGTCGCCGGGAGCGGGAGGCCGTCGACGTGCCCTCGCAGGCCTGGGGGAGCGCCTCGGGCTCGTCGACCTCCCGCCCCATTACTCCTGCGTCAAATGTCTTATTTATGGCAATTAAACACTAAAAGTTACCTCTATACATTTTAGTCCCATTCCTGAGGGAAGGATGGAGACGGCACTCGAATGCCGTGCCCTGCCGTCGCGGCAGTGACATACAAGGCGAACTTTCGGGGGGTCCCTCTTGTCCGTCACCGACACCGACGCGCTTCCAGCCAGCTCCTCCTCCGACAGCAGACCCCTGATCCCGGCGCCGCGCCGACCGGGACCGGGCGAGCAGGACCCGGGCGAAGCCCTCCTGCGACAGCTCAAGGCCCTCGACGAGGACGACCCCCGGGCGTGCGCGCTCAGGGAGCGGGTCGTGTCCCACTACGCGCCGGCCATGAAGCGGATCGCGCACCGCTACGGAGGGCGCGGGGAACCGGTGGAGGACCTGTACCAGACGGCGATGGTGGGCCTGTGCAAGGCCATCCGCGGCTTCGACCCCGCACGGGGCGTGCCCTTTCTGGGCTACCTGATGCCGACCGCGTCCGGCGAGGTCAAGCGCCACTTCCGCGACCACACCTGGGCCGTACGGGTGCCCAGGTCGGCCCAGGAGAACCGGATCCGCCTGCACCAGGCCCGGCAGGAGATGACCCAGGAACTGGGACGCACGCCCACCGGCGACGAACTCGGGCACAAGCTCGGCATGACCCGCGAGCAGCTGGACGAGGTCCGCCAGATCTCCGACCTCTACCGGTCCCTGTCACTGGACGCGCCCGACGGCTCCGAGTCCGACGGGGAGGCCACGCCCTCCCTGGAGGAGCACCTGGGCTGCGAGGACCACCTCTTGGACCTGGTGGTCGACCGAGAGGCCCTCAAACCTGCCCTGGCACGCCTTCCCGAGCGCGAACGCCACATCCTCATGCTGCGCTACTTCCACGACCACACCCAGACCGAGATCGCCGAACGGCTGGGCTACTCCCAGATGCACATCTCCCGCCTCCTTCGCGCGACCCTGGACCAGCTGCGCAAGGACCTGGGCATGGACACGGCCGCCTGAGGGCCGCCACGGGAAGAGGCGGGGCCCACGGCGCCCGCGTCTCCCGGCCTGGAGGCACCGCCGTACAGGACACGCCTCCCCCGACGGGAGACACACGCCGGGAAATCCTGCGGTCGCCTCCGGCCCCGTCGGCGTGGAAACGGCGCCATCACGACGGGAACCGGCCCGGCGCGGTTCCGGGGCCGCCGTCCGGCTGCCGCCAGGCCATGCCTCCGCCCGGCGGCAGCCGTTTCCTCCGCGCCCTGCGCCGACGGCTGCCACCCGTCATCGGCTCCGTCTTCGAGGGGGTTTCCGCAGCCGCGCCCGGGTCCTGTACTCACCGGAGCGGGGCGGGGGCGGGGCTCCGCCGTCGTCGCGCACGGCGGTGTGTACCTCCCGGCGGGTCAGGGCAGTGGAGTCCCGGCCGAAGAAACCGCGAGACCGAGGAGGTTGTCATGGCCGAGCCGGAGAGCCCGCTCAAGGACAAGAACTACAACCTGGTCTGGGCCGTGCACCAGTCGCTGGAGAACGTGTGGCGCCTGGACGGCTACATCGAGGACGCCGAGCGCCAGGGCGACGAGGAGCTCGCCCGCTGGTTCCGGAGGATCCAGGAGAACAACCAGAAGGCCGGCGACCAGGGCAAGAGGTTGCTCGTCGAACGCCTCACCAAGGAGAACGGCTGAGCCTTCGCCCACGGCCGCACCCGGACAGGGGAGGGCGTCCCCGGGCCCGACCGGGGGCGCCCTCCCCTCTTCTGCGCTCCGGCGCCGGTCGACCTGGAGCGCCGGGCGGTCGCCGGGTTCCGCGGAGCCGGGCACGTGACTCGCGGCCCGAGGTGCCCGACCCCCTTTCCGGGCTCCACGGGTACCGGCCCGTCGATCACCGGTCGGGACAGTCGTCAGGGCAGGCCGGGCCCCGGACACGACCGCGGGGCCGCCCACGCCGCGCCGCACTTGCGGGACGGACCCCCGACCCTTTTCTTGAACGTGCGATCCAGATAGGTTACGGTGGGGCCATGGCAAGAACCCGTGAGTTCGACACCGAGGCGGCCGTGGGCCGCGCCATGGAGCTGTTCTGGACGCGCGGCTACGAGGCGACCTCGGTACGCGACCTGACCCAGCACCTGGGGGTGGGACAGGGGTCCCTGTACGCCGCGTTCGGCGACAAGCACGGCCTGTACCGGGCAGCACTGGAGCACTACCGCTCCACCCTCGCGGCGGCCGCCCTGCGCAGCCTGGAGGAGGGGGCGGACGTCCGCTCGGCGGTCCGGGGGCTGCTGGCGGAACGGGTGCGCATCGCCGTGGAGCACGACGGCAGGGGCTGCCTGATGGTCAACGCCGCCTGCGAGCGCCTGCCGGAGGAGCCGTCCGTCCGGCGCATCGTGCGGGACGTGCAGGACGCGAGCCGGGAGGCGCTGGCCGAGGTGCTGGCGGCCGCGGCGGAGCGGGGCGAGATCTCGGCGCGGCACGACCCGCACACCCTCGCCGCCTTCCTCATCACCTTCCTCAACGGACTGCTGGTCTCCGCCAAGGTCACGCCGGACGCCGGCGCCCTCGAGCCCCTCGTGGAGGTCGCGCTGGCCTCCCTCGACTGACTGCTTCATGCCTTGAATCTGTATCGGACGATCAAGAAAGGCGCCGGAGGCCGCGAGCGCGCGGCCGCCGATCCCGCGCCACCGACAACCGAGGAGGACCCATGTCCCCTGCCCCCACCCGGAGCACGCCCCCTCTCGGCGGCAGCCGCTGGAACACCTTTCCCGCGGACGGCGCCGCCCTGACCGCCCGCGACCTCCTAGCCGCCGCCGAACCGCTGCTGCAGGGCGTCATCGACGCCGGCCGCCTCACCGCAGCCGACCGCCCGGTCCTGGAGTCCCAGATCCGTGCGACGCTCGCCCTCGGCACCCGGGAGGCCTCCCTGCCGCTGGTCGTCGGCCCGGACAGCGCCTCGGCAGTACGCGAACTGGGCGCCCAGGCCGAGACGATCGGCCGGGAGCTGGCCTCCTGGGCCGCCGCGTCCCTGGAGAGGCTGCTCACCGACCCGGTACCGCTGCCCGCCGGACCGCTGGTCGTGCGCAGCCACTGCTACGGCCACCTGCTCACCGCTCCCGCAGCCGACCTCCTGCTCCGCGGCCCGCGCGGCGGGCCCGTCGCCATGCAGCTCTACAACGAGTGGCTGCACCAGGTCGTCCTGCTCCGCGACGCCCTCCTGCCCTTCACCAACTGGCAGGACGTGCCGCTCCTGACCACCCCGTCCGGGCTGCGGCACACCGAACCGGCCCGCGACGCCTTCCTCACCGAACTGCTGGTCCGTCGGATCAGGCACTCCAGCATCGTGGCCTTCGCCCGCCATGCCGTCACCGGTACCGGCGGCCCCGCCGGCTACGGCTTCGAGGCGGGCGGCGGCACCGCCCTGCCCGCCGTTCTCGACCGTCCGCCCCTGACCGCGCCCCGGCACCTGCTGACCTGGCGCTCCTCCCCCGCCGCCGACGGACCCGTCACATACGTCGCCGAGGAGCAGGACTACTACGCCGCGCCCCGCACCCCCGTCGAGGACCTGCCGCCCTCAGACCCCGCGCCGGGGCCGCTCACCGCACGCACCGCCACCGGGCTGCCCGTCGACGGGACCCGCACGGCCCGCATCGAGGTCACCGGCGGCGGCGCCACCGTCCGCGTCGATCTCGGCCAGGCCCTGCGCGGCCACCGCTACGCCCACCGGCCGGACCCCGGGGCGGGCGACGCGCACCCCGGCACCGGGACCCGCGCCACGGCCGTGTGGTCCGCGCTGAGCGCACCGGGACTGGTGTGGACGCGAGCGGGCGAGACGACCCTGGACGCCGCCGGGCAGAACGACCTCGTCCTCCTGGCACTGCTCGGCCGGCTCTACCCGGAGAACGTCACCCTGCGACCGGTCGGCGGCTCCGCTACCCGGGGAACCGGGGCCGACGCCGGCCCGGGCCGCCTGGTGGTCCTCACCGGCTCTCCCCGGACCCGCTGACACCCGCACCTCGCAGTACACACAGAGAAGGAGAAGAACTTGATGTTCGACCACGACGGAACGCACCTCCGCACCGGCCGTGCCGCCGTCAACGGAACGAGTCTGCACTACCGGACGGCCGGGACCGGCCCCGCGGTGGTGCTGCTGCACGGCGTGCCCAAGACGGGCTACCACTGGCGCCACCTCGTCCCGAAGCTGACGCCCCACCACACCGTCGTCGTGCCCGACCTGCGCGGTCTCGGCGACTCCGCCCGCCCGGCGGACGGCTACGACTCCGCGACGATGGGCGACGACATCGCCGGACTGATGGCCCACCTCGGACACGAGACATACGCGGTGGCGGGAGAGGACTGGGGCGCGGTGATCGGCTACCAGCTCGCCGCGCGCCACCGCGACCGCGTCACCGCTCTCGTGTTCGCCGAGGCCCTGTTCCCCGGATTCGGCTTCGAGGACCACACCGCGCTCACGCCCGAGAACGTCTCCAGCGGCATGCACCTGTGGCACCTGGGCTTCTACTTCCAGCCCGACGTGCCGGAGATGCTGATCAGCGGGCACGAGCGCGAGCTGATCACCTACATGATCAAGTCCGAGCGCAGCCACCCCGACACCGCCACCCCCGACGCGGTCGAGGAATACGTGCGCTGCTACTCCATGCCCGGCGGCATCCGTGCGATGCTCTCGATCTACCGGGCGATGCTCGTCGACGCCGAACAGAACCGGCAGGCCGCACAGAAGAAACTGGACATCCCGGTCCTGGCTCTCGGCGGGTCCGCGTTCATCGGCGATCGCAACGAGTCCCAGATGCGGCTCATGGCCCACGACGTCACCGGACACGTCTTCGACGCCGGCCACGATCTGGCGGAGGAAGTACCCGACGACATGGCCGATGTCGTCCTTCCGTTCCTGGGCGCGCACGTGTGATCAAGCCCGGCCGACGACCGGCCGTGTCGGCTCCGCGGTCCCTCACTCCTTTCGCCGACTCGGTTCGGCGCGGCCACCGGCCCCGGGCGCACCGGCCCTCCGGGCGACCACGGGGACGAGGAGGGCCGTCGCCATCGCCAGCACCCCGATCAGGGCCATGGAGAACGGGATCGCGCTCGGCGCCGGAAGGTCGTCGGCCGCGACGATGAAGCCGGGGAGCAGGACGCTCCCCACCATGGACGAGGTGAACATGAGGGAGTTGGCCGTCTGGTTGTCCTCGACGGTCTCCGCGATCCACTTCAGGATCGCGGGGAGGACCGGCGCGAGGAAGAACCCGCAGGCCGCGTAGGCGGCGGGCGCCAGATCCGGGCTCGCGGCCACCAGCAGTGAGGCGGTGGCGGCGACCAGCGAGAAACCGGTGATCCCGTACGGCGACCGGGTCCGCGTGACCAGGGGGATGACGAACCTGCCCACGCACAGGCCGACCCAGAACAGGGAGGAGAGCAGCTCCGCGGCGGACGCGCTGTAGCCCACCCGGCTGAGATGGGTCGCCTCCCAGGCGCCGACGCCGGTCTCCATCCCCGCGTAGAAGAGGCCCAGGAAGACGAAGGCGAGGACGAGCGGGTTGAGCGGCTTGAACGGGTTCGGTGTCCTCCGCGCCCGGGCTGGGGACGCGTGCGTGAGGTTGCCGACCTTGACCACCAGGGGGGCGAGGACGCCGGCCGCCAGGAAGACGAGGTTGACGTACCCGCCCGCGGCGCTCACGGCCAGCGGCCCGATGATCGCCCCGACGCCGAACACGGCATTGATGAGGTTGAGCATGAGGAAGCTCTTCTCGTCGGTGCGCTGGGCGACGATCGAGTTGAGGTAGAGGACCAGCCCTCCGTAGCCGGCGCCCGCCACGACGGTGGCCGCGTAGAACAGGAACCAGGCCTGCGCCACCCCCATGACGACGGCGCCGGCCGCGAAGAGGACGAGGAGCGCGCGGAGCGCGGTCTTCCGGGAGAAGTAGCGGTTGCCGAAACCGCATACCAGGATCGCGGCCAGGGCTCCCAGTTTGTAGGCGCTCACCAGCCATCCTCCCCCCTGGTCGGAGAGGCCGTACGCGTGGCGCAGGCTCGGCAGGGCGGCCCCCGGCGCAGCGGTGACGAGGCCGAGGAGCAGGAACAGCAGGAAGATCGCCGCCCATTCGGACCGGACGACCGGTGTTCCGCGGGCGGGGCCCTCAGCCGCCATGGGCGGCCACGTCGATCCCGAGCGTCGCGAGGGAGCTCACGGAGTGGTCGCGGGGCGCGTGGGGCCCGCCCTTCCCGTCCGTGACGGCGATGGCCCTGATCCCGCCGGCCTCGGCTGCCAGCAGGCCCGCGGCGGAGTCCTCGATCACCAGGCACTCGTACGCCTGGACGCCGAGCCTGCGGGCGGCGGCGAGGTACCCCTCCGGGGCGGGTTTGCCGACGCGGACGTCGTCGGCCGTGACGAGGACCTCGGGGACCGGAAGGCCGGAGGCCCTGAGCCTGGCGAGCGCCACGGGCCGGTGCCCGGAGGTCACGATCGCCCAGGAACCGCGGGGCAGGCTCGCGACGAGCTCGGCGGCGCCGGCGCACGCGGTGATCCCGCCGGTGTCCTCGACCTCGCGCTCGACCATCCTGCGGGCCTCGGCGACGGCGTCCAGGTGGGGTGCGACCTCGGCGACGAGCTCGGCGTTCGTCCTTCCGGGCGAGGCCTCGATCACCTGCCGGGGGTCCAGCCCGTGGCTCTCCGCCCAGTCCTTCAGGTGGGGACTGCCTCGGCCTCGCCGTGGGCGTCGCGGGGGTGGTGGACGCGGGCGGGCTCGCGATCCTGTCCTCGCTCTACCTCCACTGGGAGGACCTCCCCCTCGCCGGGCTGCTGGAGGAGCTCCTCCCCGCCGGACTCGCCGTCACCGTCCACAACGACGCCGCGCTCACCGCGATGGCCGAACTCCACAGGGGGGCGGGCCGGGGAGCCACCACGATGTTGGCGCTGCACTGCGAACACGTCGGCATCGGCGCGGCGATCGTGTCCGAGCCGGGATCGCCGATAGGGCTCCGGCACGCGTTCGAGGCCGGACACCTCGCCCTCGACCCCTACGGCCCCCGGTGCCCGTGCGGCCAGCGCGGGTGCCTGGAGCTGTACTGCGACGGACGCGCGCTGGTCGCGTCCCTGGCCGGCGACGGCGGTCCCGGCGCCACGACACCCGAGGAGGTCGTCCGCCGGGCACGGGACGGGGACCGGAAGGCCCAGCGGGCCGTCCAGGACGTCGCCAACCGCCTGGGGACGGGCCTGGTGAGCCTGGTCAACATCCTGAGCCCGGAGGTGGTCGTGTTCTCCGGGCTCCTCAGCGGCTACCTGGAGCTCGCCGGGGCCGAACTCCGCTCCCACCTCCAGGACTCCATCGTCGCCCGGCTCCAGGGGACCCGGTTCGAGGCGGCGTCCACGCCCCTGCCGGTGCTGCTGGGCGCCGCCGAGTTCGTCTTCGAGCCCCTTCTGCGCGACCCCGCCCACGCGCTGGAGAACGTCCTGCCGGGAGCCTGAGGCGCGGGCTCCGCCGCCCGGAACCCGCCACGCGCGGCCGCTCCCTCCCCCGGGAGGGCGGGGGCGCGTGGCGGAGGCGGAGCCGGCCGAGGCGCCCACCGCGGAGGAGACCGACTGGGTGCAGATCGTCGAGTGGTACGACGAACTCGTACAGCTGACCGACAGCCCGGTCGTGCGGCTCAACCGCGCGGTGGCCGTGGGCGAGGCCGACGGTCCGCGCGCCGGCCCGGCGGCGCTCGCGGAGCTGGACGAATCGCTGCCCCGCCACCGCGCGGTGGCCGCCCACCTCCACGAGCGCGACGGCGACACGGAGACAGCCGCGCGACTGTACGCCGAGGCCGCCCTCAAGGCGCCCAACCTCGCCGAACGCGACCACCTCACCCGCCGGGCCGCCGGGCTCAACGCCCGAGGGGGAGGCTGAGGGCGGGCCGGACCGGACGCGACGAGCGGTCGGTAGGGTCACGGTCATGGCCCCCACGGGAAGCGAGCACACACGCCTGGTGGTGATCCGGGGCAACTCGGGCTCGGGCAAGAGCACGATCGCCCGCGGTCTGCGCGCGGCACACGGTCGCGGTGTGGCGCTCATCGAGCAGGACTACGTGCGCCGCACCGTCCTGCGGGAGAAGGACGTCCCCGGGGCGGCCTCCATCGGGCTCGTCGACCTGATGGCCCGCCACGCCCTGGACGCGGGCTTCCACGTGGTGGTCGAGGGGATCCTGTACGCCGACCGCTACGGGCCCGTGCTCACCCGCCTGGTCGACGAGCACCGGGGGCTCTCGCGCTGCTACTACCTCGACGTTCCCTTCGCCACCACGCTGCGGCGGCACGCGACCAGGCCCACGGCTGCCGAGTTCGAGATGCGTGCCTGGTGGCGCCCGCACGACCTGCTGCCCGGCGGGACGGAGGCGGTGATCGGCGAGCACAGCACCCTCCGGCAGAGCCTGGACCGGATCCTCGCCGAGAGCGGTCTCGGGGAGGGGCGGCCGGCGGGTGGGGACGGTCCGGTGTCCCGAAGTTGACACTCGCTCCGGCGGGGATCACGGGCCGGGGTCGCCGGGCCAGTCCAGGCCGTGGTTCTCCTCCGTCTGGTCCCACAGGGCCAGCAGACGGGTGTGGCGGGTGCGGACCACCCCGTCGGCGGATGGAAGGGCCGGGTGGGCCAGGAACCGGGGCCCGGGCCCGCCGCGGTGCCCGCGCTCCCACCCGCGGGCGCGGTCGACCAGGAGGGCGACCATGTCGGCGGCGCCGGGCCCGTGACCGCAGGCGACGAACTCGCACAGGGAGGGGTCCTGAGGCACGGCCGGAGACAGCAAGTAGGCGAGGGAGGCGCCGTCCCACATCGCCGGGGTCAGGTCGCGGGTCATGGGCTTGTGGGGGAAGTCGTCGGCGGTGCCGGTCAGGGTGGCGAAGTGGGGCAGTCCGGTCGCCATCCACATCTGCAGGGTGCTGAAGGGCTCCGTACGGCCGATGCGGACCCCGGTGGACCGTTCGTATACGGGCAGGGCGAACACCCCGGGCAGGTTCTCCGGCGCGGGCACGGGGTCGGCGTCGGTGGTCAGTCCGACCGTGTCGGTGACCGGCACGGTGGCGGAGGCGGGAGCGCCCAGGCCCTGCATGGGAACGAACCCCGCGTGGTTGCCGGTCTCGCCCAGGAGCAGTCGGCCGTGGCGGGTGAAGGCGTAGATGCGCTGGAAGCCCCTCACCCCCAGCGGGAGTACGAGCCGTCCGCCCTCGACGAGCTGTCGGGTCCAGGCCGGGGGCAAGTCGGTGGCGGCGACGGTGACGATGATCCGATCGTAGGGAGCACCGTCGGAGCAGCCGTGTTCGGCGTCGCCGACGACCAGCTTCACCCGGTCCGCGTATCCGGCCCGGGTCAGGTGGGTTCGGGCGCGGTCGATGACCGCGGGGTCGATGTCGATGGAGGTCACCGCCCCGGTGGGACCGACGATCTCGGCGATGAGCGCGGCGTTGTAGCCGCCGCTGCCCACTTCCAGGACCCGCATGCCGGGCCGGATGGCGGCGCGCTCCAGCATCAGGGTCTGCACCCAGGTCGCCGAGACGGAGCTGGTCGCGGCTCCGTCGTCGGTGAAGCGGGTGCGCAGCACCGTCGTCAGGTCGTACACCTCCCCCAGTGGGAATTCGGGGGCGAACAGGTGGCGTGGCACGGTGCGGACCGCACGGAGCACCGGCTCGGTGCGCAGGGCCTTGACGGCTCGCAGCCGGGTGATCAACCGCTCGCGCATCTCGTCGGCGCGGTCGGCGTCCGGGGCTGGGGCATCCGGGACGGGGGCGGAGGTGTCGGAGGTCGTCACACCGGCAGGCTAACCAGCGGTGATCCCGCGCACGGGGTTTTGGCGATCTTGCGCGCGTGGCGTCCGGGAGCTCGCGTGCGTGCCCGTCCCCTGCCCCTGTCCGGTTCCGGTCGACGCCCAAGGGCCGGGTGGTCGGCGCGCTCGGTGGGGACGATGACGTCATGGACTCTTCATCGGAACACCCGGTGTGGTCGCGGAACCTGCGCACCGCCCGCACCGTCCGCACCGTCCGCGGGTGGGACCCGCTGCGTCTGGCCCAGGAGACGGCGTACGCGGCCGGCCTGGGAGCCGCCGAGACCCCCCGGAGCCTGGTACGGCGCGTCCGCGACTGGGAGGCGGGCCGGTACGGGCCCGGTGAGCACTACCTGTTGCTGCTGGCCCGGGTGTTGGACGTGCATCCGGAGGATCTGGCCGTCGGCGCACGGGCGAAGCGCGTCGAGGCGGATCGTATCCGGGCGACCAGCGCCCACCTGGTGTCCCTGGACGGGACCCCGGACGGAACGGACCTGGTCCCCGCAGCGGTGCGCGCGGCGCGCACCGCCCGCACCGCTGCCGGGTCCGGCGCCTCACCGGACGTGGTCTCGGCCGCCGCGGAGGCGTTGCAGGTGGCCGGGTGGCTGGCCTTCGACGCCGATGAACACGTGCTGGCCCGTAGGTTGACCAGCGCTTCGGTCGTGACCGCGCGGGCGGGCGGTGACCGTGGCGGCGAGCTGTTCGCCCTGGCCCAGCTCGCGATGCACGACGCCCACGAACACCGGCCCTCCCAGGCGCACCAGGTGTGCGAGCACGTCCTGGACCAGAAGCTCTCCCCTCGGCTGGCCTGCCTGTTCGAGCTGCGTCTGGCACGGGCCCAGGGGCAGAGCAACACACCGGTCCGTGCCCTGGCCACTCTGCGCCGGGCCCGCTCCCGCTTACGGGAGGGTGCCGGCGACCGCGACCCGCACTGGACATGGTGGATCGTCGACAGTGAGCTGACCTGCCACGAGGCCATGATCCACGTCGACGACGGCCGGTGGGACAGGGCGCAGGAGCTGTTCGCGTCGGCTCGGGAGCACTGTCCGCCCCACAACCCGCGGGGGCCGCTGATCCACGCGGTCCACCAACTGGACGCCCTGGTACGCCTGAGGGCATGGACGGCCGCCCGGGAGGTACTGACCACAGCGGTGGTCCCCCTGGTGGGACGGGTTCGTTCAGGACGCGTCGACGCCCTGCTGGCCCGCACCGCGCGCCTGGGCGCAGAAGCCTCGGCGCCCGCACCGTTCCGGGAGCTGATGCGGGTGGCGGTCGCCGCGGCGCGGTAGAGGTCTCTACGACACGGCCAGGAATCGGGCCAGGTCGACCCAGTCCCGCAACAGCGTGCGGGCGGCGCCGGAGTCCACGGCCGGGGCGACCGTCGCCAGGGCGTCGGCGAACGCCGCGTCCAGACCGTGCGCCCACCCCCGGCGGGCGGCCAGGGCGCCGGCGGCGTTGGCCAGGACGACGTCCCGGACCGGCCCCCGCTCCCCCTCCAGGACACGCCGCACCACACCGGCGTTGAAGACGGCGTCCCCTCCCCGCAGGGCATCGGGGCCGCAGCGGGCCAGTCCGTGCCCGGCCGTGTCCAGCCGCATCCGCTCCACCCGGCCGTCGGCGACCGCCCACACCCGGGTGGTCGCCGCGGTGGTGATCTCGTCCACCCCGTCGTCACCGCGCACCACCAGGGCGGTGGCGCCCCGGTCGGCCAGGACCCGGGCCAGCACGGGGGCCAGGCGGGTGTCGGAGCACCCCACCAGGGAGGTAGAGGGGAGGGCCGGGTTGGTGAGCGGGGCCAGGTGGTTGACGGCCGTGGGCACCCCCAGTCTTCTGCGCACCGGGGCCGCGTGGTGCAGGCCCCGGTGGAAGACGGGGGCGAAGGTGAACCCGATGCCGACCTCGTCGACGCACCGGGCGACCTGTTCGGGACCCAGGTCCAACGGGATGCCCAGCGCTTCGAGCACGTCCGCGGAACCCGACCGGGAGGAGACCGACCGGCCGCCGTGCTTGACCACGCGGACACCGGTCGCGGCGAGCACGATCGCGGCCATGGTGGACACGTTCACGGTGTGGGCCCCGTCGCCGCCGGTGCCGACGATGTCGACGACCGCGGTGCCGTCCACCGGCAGGGGCACGACGCGTTCCATGAGGGCGTCGAGCAGGCCCGCCATCTCGGCGGCGGACTCGCCCTTCGCCCGGAGCGCGACCAGGAACCCGGCCAGCTCGACGGGGTCGGCCGCCCCGTCCATGACCCGGCCCATCGCCCACCGGGTGTCGGCCGCGCCCAGGTCCTGTCCGCGCAGCAGCGCGGACAACAGCTCCGGCCAGGATCGGCTCACGGAATACTCCTCGGGGCGTGCGTTCTTCCCCGAGCACGGTCACCGTCCAGGCCCCCGGCCCACCGGCGGTTCGGGGAAGCCGTCGGGAGCACCGCGTGCGCGTGCCCCGCCGGGAGGCGGCGGCCCGTGACGCTCACGGGCAGCACCTCCCCTGCGCGGGTCCTCGGTGGACGCCGCCGCCCTCGGGCACGCGACCTGCTCACGCCACGGGGCTGGCGCCGAGGTCGAGCACCCAGCGTTCGGCCGCCACGCGGGCCAGGTGCGCGACCTGGGGAAGGACCGAGGGCCCCCAGTCGAGCAGCTCCAAGGCCTTGTCCAGAGGGAGCAGGTGGCGTTCGTGGACCCGGTTCTTGTCGGGGTCGGGGTCGGGCGCGCGCTCGGCCAGGCGGTGCAGGCGGGCGGCCATTCTCACCTGCGCGAAGGGCTCACCGGGCCCGTGCACGCTCTGGTAGCCGAGATAGACCGGGTCGGCCAGGGTGACCTGGACCTCTTCCCACACCTCCCGGCGCAGCGTCGCGGCCAGGTCGCCGCCGTCGCGGGGTTCGGGCTTTCCCCCCGGCAGGCTCCATCTGCCGAGGTCGCGCAGGAGCACCACGCGGGCGCGGGCGTCGAGCACCCATCCGTAGACCTGTCGAACAGGCAGGTCAGCAGGCGGTCGCTCGTCGGAGTGCCAGGTCAGGGACACCTCGTCCGGGCTGTTCATGGGAGAACTTTAGAGGGCTTCGGCCCGCCGGTCCGGCCGTTCCCGAATATTGCCCGTGACTCCGGCGGCACGCGGGGCCGGGAGCGTCGCGGAGTGACCTCCGGATCCTGGCAGCGGGCACGTCGATCCCCGTGGCGGGTCGATGCTCCGGACGGCATGTCGACAGGTCCACACGCCGTGTGCGGTCGGCGGTGGTCAGCCGGCCGCCAGGATCTCCACGCCGAGAGCCTTGAGCTGTTCGACGACCGCGTCATGGGGGTCGGCGTCGGTGATCAGTCCGCTGACCTTCTCCCACGGCAGGACGCGGAACCGTGAAGCCGTGCCGATCTTCTCGGAGGAGGCGAGAACGTAGGTGTCCGCGGCCCGCGCCGCCAAAGCGCGCTTCATGGCGGCCTCCTCCGCGTCTGCGGTGGTGAGTCCCGCCTCGGGGTGCACTCCGGTGACGCCGAGCAGGCAGAGGTCGGCGGAGACGTTCTGTGCCGCCTCGACGGCGGCGGCACCGCAGGTGACCGCCGAGTGCTTGAATACGCGGCCGCCGAGCAGGAAGAGGTCGGCCCGGGGATGGTCGAGCAGGGCGGAGGCGATCGTCGGGCTGTGGGTGATCACGGTGCAGGCGAGGTCCTGCGGGAGTGCACGGGCGACGGCGAGGGCGGTGGTGCCGCCGTCGAGAATCAGCGCGGCGCCGGGCCGTACGAGCCCGGCGGCCACCGCGGCGACCTTCCGCTTGCCGTCAGGGGCCACGGTCTGCCGGGCGGCATAGTCCACCACCGCCGGCGAGACGGGCAGGGCCCCGCCGTAGACCCGCTGACACCGTCCCTCGGCGGCGAGATCGCGCAGGTCGCGCCGCACGCTGTCCTCGGATATCCCCAATCGGGTGGCGACGTCCTTGGCGACGACCTTGCCCTCCCTCGCGAGCAGTTCGAGCAGGTGGTCGCGTCGTTCAGCAGCCAGCATGCACACTCTCTCCTATTTCTGCACGTTTCTGCATGTAGTATAGCGACTCATGACCGACAAGCCCCTACGCATCCCGGCCGCCGGGCCCTGCCGCTCCGGAACCGGCGTCGATCCACAGACCACGGCCGTCGGGCCCGTCCACCCCGAGCCCACCGCAGGGCAGGGCCCCGCCTCCGACCGCCTCCCCGTGACCGGAGAACGGATTGCCCCGCCCGTCCACCTCGATGCGGCAGGGATCCCCCGGCGCGCTCCGCGGAAGACCGCGTGACGCCCCGCCCCGGCGTCGACGTCCCGGACCATCGCGGCCGCACCGGCCTCGACCGGGCCGGACGCGACCTGGACCGGAATCCCGACGTCGTGGTCCGCGACGTCGAGCTCACCTCCCAGGGCTGGCACGTCCTGCGCCGCACCACCTTCGACTACCGCCGCCGCGACGGACGCCGGGAAACCCAGCAGCGCGAGACCTACGACCGCGGCAACGGCGCCGTCATCCTGCCCTACGACATCGGACGCGGTCGCGTCCTGCTCACCCGCCAGTTCCGCTACCCCGCCTACGTCAACGACCACCCCGACGGCATGCTCGTCGAAGCGGCCGCAGGGCTGCTCGACTCGGACGACCCGCCCGCCGCCATCCGGCGCGAGGGCGCCGAGGAACTCGGCGTCGCCCTCGGCCCGCTCACCCACGTCTTCGACGCCTACATGAGCCCCGGTTCCGTCACCGAACGCCTCCATTTCTTCGCCGCCCCCTACACCCCTGCGGACCGGACCGGGCCCGGCGGCGGACTCGAGGAGGACGGCGAGGACATCGAGGTCCTCGAGCTGCCGTTCGCCGAGGCGCTCGCCATGACCCGCGACGGGCGCATCATCGACGGCAAGACCATCCTGCTCCTGCAATGGGGAGCCCTGGACGGCCCCTTCGCCCCCGCGACGGGCACCCGCTGACCACGCCGACCCCGGCCGACGGCGCCGGGGCGGGGCCGGGGGCGTACCGGAGGCTCCGTCAGCCGGCCCGGACCGACGGACCCGCAGCACGTGCGACGCGGGGCCCGACGAGACGTTCGGCCAGCGGGAGGGGGTACCAGTCCGCACCGGTGACCTCGGACTCCTGGACGCGCCCGATCTCGGCACTGGCGGTCGTGAACACGTAGCCGAAGTCGAGGTGGCAGTGGTCCGGCTCGTCCTTGTCCGGCCGTGCCGGGACCCGGCCGAACTCGACGTAGGCCGGTTCCCGCGAGGAGAGGGACACCGCGTCGGCGTCGACACCGGTCTCCTCCACCAGTTCACGCAGGGCCGCCTCGGCCAGGGCGGTGTCCCCGGGTTCGAGGTGTCCTCCGGGTTGCAGCAGCAGCCCGTACGCCCGGTGGCGGACGAGCAGGATCCCGGCCTCCCGGTGGACCAGGAGCGCGCCCACGGTCACGTGCAGGGGGAAGGTGCGGCGCGAGGCGAAATCCCTGCCCCGGCGCAGCAACCGCACCGGTTCGGCGAGCGCCCCGGCCTCGTCGGGGCGCTGCCCGAGATAGGCGGCCAGCGTGGTCGAGATGAGTGCGTCGGTGATCGTCACCGGTCGGCTCCGGAGATTGCGCGCGGTTCGCCAGGGGTGTCCGCAGTCTACGAGTCGCACCTGGTCGGTACACACGTTTCGCCGGGAAGGGCCGGGGGCGCCCACGTCCTCGGCCTCCGGGAGACCGCGCGGGCGGCCGGGCCGCTGCCCGCCCCCGGGCGGGAGGGGACCGGCCCGCGCGCGGCGCACAGACCACGGACCGGCCGCCCAGGGCGGTGCGCGAAGGAGGGTTGACGCTGCAGGGGCGCCATCTTACGATGACCGAACAATTACGAAGCGTGTTCGTAACAGCGAACCACATCCACCGGCGCCCCCACCGAACCGCCGCCTCCTGCCCGGTGAACCACGGGACCGGGACGGCGAAGCCGGATCGGGGTGCGCGGTGTCCGGCGGTACCCCGCCTCCCGCCCCCACTGACGGACCCCCGTGCACAACGCTTTCGCCGCCCGCATTGTTAGCGCTCACATCCCCGGCTCACCGGGCTCCACCCCTGCGCCCGGGCAGCCGTCCCCCTCCGCGACCTGTGGCGGGCACGGCTCCGCCGCGGCGCGGGCGGGCGGCGGCGTCGACCCCCTCCACCCATGTCGGCCAGGACAGGCACCGACACCGAGGAGTCTCCCCCCATGAAGGAAAACCCGCTCACCCCTTCCCCCTTCCCCTCCCGCCGCAGAATGCTGGGCGCCGCCCTGGCCGCGGGAGCGCTGGCGGCGGTCCCGGGCATCGCCGACGCGGCCCTCCCCCGGCACGCCGCGGCCGCCGACTACCCCGGCCCCGGCCTCGTGACCGGCGACGTCAGGGTGCACGACCCGTCCTTCGTCAAGCGGCCCGGCGGCGGCTACCTGGTCGCCCACACCGCCCACGGCGTGGGCCTGAAGACCTCGACCGACCGGACCGCCTTCAGCAACGCCGGCGTGGTCTTCCCCTCGGGCGCACCGTGGACCACCCCCTACACGGGCGGCGACCGCAACCTGTGGGCCCCGCACCTGTCCTACGCCGACGGGCGCTACCACCTCTACTACTCCGCCTCGACCTTCGGCTCCAACCGGTCGGCGATCTTCCTGGCGACCAGCACCAGCGGGAACTCCGGGACCTGGAACAACGAGGGCCTGGTCGTGGAGTCGTCCACCTCCGACGACTTCAACGCCATCGACCCCCACCTGCAGGTGGACGCCCAGGGGCGCTGGTGGATGGCGTTCGGCTCGTTCTGGTCGGGGCTCAAGATGGTGCGCATCGACCCGGCGACCGGCAAGCGCCACGACGGCACCCTGCACTCGATCGCCGGACGCGGCGGGGGCGCCATCGAGGCCCCGACCATCTTCTACCGCGGCGGCCGGTACTACCTGTTCGTCTCCTTCGACACGTGCTGCCAGGGGGCCGCGAGCACCTACCGGATCATGGTCGGCCGTTCCAGCAGCATCACCGGCCCCTATGTCGACCGCAACGGCACCGCCATGCTCGCGGGCGGGGGCACGGAGGTCCTGTCCGGCCACGGCAGCGTCCACGGACCCGGACACCAGGACGTCTTCGCCGACACCGACAGCGACATCCTGGCCTACCACTACTACGACGACAACGGCACGGCGCTGCTGGGCCTGAACTGGCTCGGCTGGGACTCCTCCGGATGGCCCTACGTGCACTGATCCGGTCCTCGCGGGGGCCGGCCCCCGCGAACCCCGCACCGGGCGGACCCGGCGCACGCGCGCCGGGTCCGTGCGCATCCGGGACCGGGCATGGCCTGCGGGTGGACGGCAGGCCTACGGAGTACGCACGAGCCCGGGCGTGCCGCCATCGGAGCACCGGGGCGCCGCCCGCGTGCGCTCGGAACGCTCCGCCGGAACGCCGGGGCGCGGTCCCGCGACAGCACGGGTGGAGGGAACGTCAAGGAACCGTGGATCCTGCGTCAATGACAGCGGGCGGCGCAAGCGCGATCGTTGAAGAGAGCCGGACGCCGGGCCCACAGGGCGCCTGACACACGGACGTCCGCTCGGCGAGCCCCTGGGGGTTCGGGGCGTGGGAGCAGGTCCTCCGCTCCGGCGGCCCGGGCGCCGACCGGTCCTCCGGGCCGGTGGCCCCCGTCCCTCCCAGGAGCACGTCCCTCCGCACCCGGGCCACGGGTGAAGGCGTTCCCGCCCCACAGGGCGGCTGAGAAACAGGGGAATCGACATGCAGCGCACATTCGGTCTGGCGGCGACGCTCGCGGCACTCGGCTTCGCCGGGGCACTGGGCATGGGGGCACCCGCGACGGCCGCCCAGACCACCGACGTGGGAACCCAGGCACTCCGCTCCCTCTATGTCTACGAGCACGACGACTTCGGGGGCCGTCGGGCCCATCTGACCGCGAACGACAGCAACTTCTCCAACAACACGTGGAGCGGGAGCGGTGCGACCATCAACGACAACATCAGCTCCTTCCAGAACAGGGGCTCCATGCGGGCGCTCATGTACCCCTCCGCGAACTACGGCGGCACCCCCTACACCGCCCGCGGCCACTCCGAGGACAAGGATCTGAGCAACAACTCGAACAACCCGTCCAACTTCGACAACCGGGCGAGCTCCGTCAGGTTCGTGAACTAGGAGAACGACGCTGCCGGGGTGCGGTGCCGGTCTCGGCGCCGCACCCCTTCCGTTCGAGAAGGGCCAGGGCCACCATGCGGATTTCCCCCGTCCTGTGGGCGGGAGCGCTCCTCGCCGCCGTGGGGTGCTCCACCGCCCCCGCGGAACAGCACGCCCCGCGAGTGGGAGAACAGGTCGCCGACTTGTGGGTTCCCCTGGACGAGTACAGCCTCTCCAGACCCGACCTGCTGGCGGTCCAGTACGCGGAGGACCTACTCGTCGGCGGCTGCATGCGCGACGCCGGCCTGCCGTGGGAGCCCCTGCCGCCCCCTCCCGAGGAGGACACCGACCCGCTCAACCGCAAGCGCTACGGGCTGGTCGAGCCCGAGCTCGCCGAACGCCACGGCTACCATCCGCCGCCTCCCGCCGAGGACCAGCGCGCCCGGGACCTGGTGTGGCAGGCCAGGGAGGCCCTGCCCCGCGACCGGTGGACCGCCGCGTACGGAGAGGACGGGGAGGGCGGATGTCTGGCCGAGGCTCGCGAGACTCTCCGCCGGGACGTCCCGGCGACGGACACTGCCCTGCTGAACGGCTACATCGGCCAGACCTTCGAAGCCTCCCGGGAGCACCCCGAGGTGGTGCGTGTCATCGGTGGGTGGAGCACGTGCATGCGCGCGGAGGGGTTCGACTACGCGGATCCGCTCGATGCCAACGGCGACCCCGCCTGGGCAGAGATCGAGGAGCCCTCGGACCGCGAGATCACCGCGGCCCGCACGGACGTGCGCTGCAAGGACGAGACCGGTCTCGTGGAGGTGTGGTCCGCGGTGGAGGAGGGGATCCAGCGAGAAGTCATCGACTCCCACCCGAAGGACTTCGCCGGATTCGCGCGGGCGAGGGAGGCCGAGCTCGACGCCGCCCGCAGTGTGATCGCCCGGCACGGGCCCGCCGTCGCGCAGGCGGACCGGCAATCGCAGCGCCCCTCGGACGCCGTTTTCGGCCCGTAGTCCCGGACGCCACACCGGCAACGCCGGAACACGCGTCCCCGGGACAGCGGGAGCCCTTTTCCGGGAACACCGTGCGCTTCCGTTCCCGAAGGCTGACCGAGGGGCGGTAACGGCCCGGTGTGAAAGGTGATTTCCCTTCACGGCATTCGGTGGAAGAAATCCTTGACGGCCGTTCGTCGAGCCGACGTACCATTCCTCGAAAGCAGAATCCGTGAGACCCAGGACATCTCCCTGTGATCGAGAAAGTGTTCCGCACACGGGACCTTCCCCCCGCTGACCGGTTCGGCTACTGGCAGGACTGCATCGGCATGACCCACGTCCCCGTCCGCCTCACCAGCGACCGCACCGACGACTTCCTCGCCTACCAGCACATGATGGAGCTGGCCGACGTCATGGTGTGGCCGACGGCCTTCCAGCCGGTGACCTTCGAGAGGGTCCCGCGGCTCATCCGGGCCTCGGACCCCGAGTGCTACCACCTGAGCATCGTGACCACCGGTCGGCTCGAGGTGGAGTCCGAGGGCCGCTCCAGCGACGTCCGCGGGAACGAGATCAACGTGGTCGACACCTCGGTCCCCTTCCGGATCCGGGCCGCGGCAGGGCTCCCCCGACAGGTGGGCATCGGCCTCGAGATCCCCAAGAGGAGACTGGCGTTCCCCGGGCGCAGTGTGGAGCCCCTGGTGGGCGCCAAGCTCTCCGCAGCCGACGGCTACGGCGCCCTCCTGCGCCGGTTCCTCTCCCAGCTGGCACAGGACAGCGCCTCCTACCGCCCCTCGGACGGCGACCACCTCTCCACCGTCGTGTGCGACCTCGTCTCGGGCCTGTTCGCCCACGCGTTGGAGGCGGAGGACCGGCTCCCTCCCGAGAGCCGGGCGAGAACCCTGCGCATGAGCGCCAGGAACTTCATCAGGAGCAGGCTGGGAGACCCGTCCCTGACACCGCGCACCGTGGCCCGGGCCCACCACATCTCGGTCACCTACCTGCACCGGCTCTTCGGCGACGAGGGCACCAGCGTCGGCGCGTGGATCCGCGGACAGCGCCTGGCGAACGCCCGTGCCGACCTGGAGAACCCGGACCTTGACACGGTGCCGATCCACCGCATCGCCGAGAAGTGGGGGTTCTCCAGCGCGTCCGTCTTCAGCCGGGCCTACCGTGAGAGCTACGGGGCCTCTCCCCGCGACACCCGTGGCGCACGCCGCACGGCACGGCCCCGGCCCCGCTGACCCCTCCCGAGCCCCTCCCGCTGTTCCCGGGCCGGGTGGTCCACCACGTGAAGCCGGGCGGCCGGTGCCGTGCCCGGCAGCTCCGTCCCCTCCGGGCCGTGGGGCGGAGGCGCCGTGCCGGGACGCCCGCCCTCCGTCGCGGACCCGCCGCTCCGGCTGGATCTCGCCTGCGACCGGTAGTCACGCGGGGGGATCCCGTAGGCGGCTCGGAAGGTACGGCTGAACGCGGCGGCGTGGTCGAAACCCCAGCGCGCCGCGATGCTGTGGATCGGGACCGCCGCCAGGGCTGGATCGGCCAGGTCCCGGCAGGCGCGTTCCAGGCGCTGCTCCCGGATCCAGGCGGCGACGGTGGTGTCGCCCTCCTGGAAGAGCCGGTGCAGGTAGCTGGTGGAGATGTGGTGCGCGGCGGCGATCGCCGCAGGTGTCAGCCGCGGGTCGTGGAGGTTCTCCAGGACGAAGGCCCGGATGCGCAGCAGCAGGCTCCGGCCGCGGCTCTCCGGGACCAGGGTGTCCTCAGCCTCCAGGGTGTGCGCGAACAGGGCCGACACGAGGTCGCCCAGGATCAGCGCCAGTCGGGGATCGTCGCCCGGGGAGTAGGTCCCGGGGTTCTCGGTCAGCTGGTGGACGAAGCCGGTGAGCAGGGCTCCGAACCCCTCCCGTCCCGAGAGCCGGAGCCCGGTGACCCGGTCGGCCCTGCTCCGGGGCAGGGTCAGCAGGCGCTTGGGGATGTCGACGCCCGCGCTCACGACGAGCCCCTTGTCGCCCGGCGCCTGGATGTCGTACGGCGTGGAGGAGTCGTTCACGTGGATCTCGTCGGGGCCGTACGCGGCCCTGCTCCGGTCCCAGTCGCGTTCCATCGTGCCGCTCCGCACCAGGCAGATGTTGTACGCCTCCGGGTCGGAGATCCGGATCAACCGTGCCGTCCTGCGCGCTGTCAGGGCCCGGAACCCCATCTTCCACACGCGTGCGTCCTCCAGGTGCAGGTCCCGCTGGTGGACCCGGAAGTCCGCGATCCGGTCGCTCGTGGCATCCATGGGGGTCGGGGCCGCGGCCATGATCCGGCGCCACGCCTCGAAGCGGTCCGCGGCGGGCAGTTCGTCGGTGTTGAACTCCGACTCGATCAACGTGTCCGTCCTTCGCTCGGCTCCGCCACCGGCCCCGTCAGCCGGTGGCTCCACGTACCACCAGGGTCACCGACGGTGCTTTCAGCGGACCTTCACCGCACGTCGCCCCGGGCCGCCCTGCGGGCGCGAACGCCCGGGACGGCCGGCGGACCGGTCGACGCGGAGCCTGCTCACGGTGCGGGCCGTCCGGCAGCGGAGGGTTCCGCGGCTGCGTGGCCGACCACCCCGGCGCCGGGGAACCTGGAATGCCGGGAATGACCGGGTCCGGTCATCGCCCGGGCCCCACGTCGCCCGGCGGGCTACTGTCCTCCGAGGACACGCGTGAGGAGGTACCGCTCGGGCCGCCGCGAGCCGGACGGCGAGGACGGGCACCCCGCACCGAAGCGGCGGCAGGTCCCGGAAGCCCGGCCCCCACTGCCACAGGCCCGTGTCCGTCCGTCCCCCGCCGTACCGACAGCGAAGGTGAACCGTGTCCTCCTCCCCTCCCCCTTCCGGCCCCTACCGGGGGCTCGTCCTGGACTTCGTCGGCGTGCTCACCGCGAACGTGCGCGCGTCCGTGCAGGGCTGGTGCGTGGCCCAGGGACTGCATCCCCGTGCGTGGGGGACGACGCTGACCCATCACCCCGAGGGCCGTCGGCTCTACCTGGACCTGGAGGCCGGCCGGCTCTCCCAGCGCGAGTGGAACCGGCGCACCGCGGCGCTGCTGGGCGTCGCCGAGCACGAGGACCTCATGGGACGGGCCTGGGCCGGGGTCGGTGCCGACGCCGCCATGATCGCCCTGGCCCGCACCGCCCGCCGTGCGGGGCTGAAGGTCGCCCTGCTGTCCAACAGCTTCGGTCTGGACCCGTACGACCCCTACGAGGCGCTCGGGGTGAACGGGCTGTTCGACGTGACGGTGCTGTCGGAGGTCGAGGGGGTCGCCAAGCCCGACTCCGAGATCTACCGGCGCACGTTGGAGCGCCTGGGCCTGGACGGCGGCGCGTGCGTGTTCGTGGACGACAACCCCGACAACCTGCCTCCGGCCCGGGAGCTGGGCATCACGACGGTCCACGCCGACGGCGGGCCGGACCTCGCCGCCAGGGTCGCCGCACTGTTGGGCCTCCCCCTCCGGGAAGCGGACGGGGTGGGCCGGGAGGGGGCGGCGGAGGTCTCCACGCGGAGCCCGGGAGCGGTCTGAGGGTTTCGCCGACTCGCACGGGGCGTCCTGGCCTCGCCGCACCGGCCCGGCCCGGGTCGGATGAGGGGACCGCGACCAGGAGCGGGACGGCGGGGCCCGGGCCGGCCTCCTCCCGACACCCTCGGACCCGGTTCGGCGGCCTCCGGGACCGTTCCGGCGAGGAGGGCGCCTCCCCCTCCGCCGGCCCCGGCCCGGAACAGTCGACCGAGGATCAAGAAAACGGCGACTCGGGGCCAACGACAGTTCCGGGGCGGCTTGCCATGCTCGAAGGGACCTGTTGACCTCTCCCGGGAGACACACATGATCCGCCGACTGATCGCCACCGCGGCCCTCGCCGCCGTCACCGCCCTCGTGCTCGGAGCCCCCGCGCACGCCGACGACCACCACGCCAGCGGCGTCGTGGCGGGCGACCACTTCGCCAGCTGACCCGGCCCCTCCACCAGCGGTGCCCCCCTCGCACGCGTGCCACGCCGCACCGGCGTCACGCGTGCGAGGAGGCCCGAGCCGCTCAGGAGGCGGACGGAGCCTGCGGTCCCGCGTCCAGCCGGTCCCGTAGCCGCCGCTGGAGCACCGCGAGCCGGCTGTCGTCCGCCCGGACGGCGGCGTGGAGTTCGAGGGTCTCGCCCTCGTACCGGGGGATGACGTGGAAGTGCAGATGGAACACGGTCTGCCCGGCAGCGGCCTCGTTGAACTGGATGATCTGGATGCCGTCGGGTTCGAGCTCGTCGGCGACCGCCCGCGCGACCCGCTGCACCTTCTGGATGAGCGTGGCGAGTTGTGCAGGCGTGGCGTCCAGGAGGGTCCGGGGCTGCCCGGTCTTCGGGATCACGAGGGCGTGACCGTAGGACTGGGGGAACACGTCGAGGAAGGCGAGGACCTCGTCGTCCTCATGGATCGTGTAGGCGGGGGCCTCGCCGCGGATGATCTTCGCGAAGACGTTCTGGGGATCGTACGGGTCGGTCATCGTGTGTCAGGGTCTCCGTCGCGTCCTTCTGAGGCAGCCTCGATCGGCTCTGGTCCGGTCGCCACGATAGCGGCGGGGGCGAACGGACCCAGGGGGCACGGCCCCGCGTTCCCGGCCGGCCGGGTCAGTCTCCGTGCCGGGTGCTGTAGTCGCGGCGGTACTCCGAGGGCGTCATCCCGAAGGAGGTCCGGAAGTGCTTCCGGAACGTGGCCGCGTTGCGCAGTCCGCACCTGGCGGCGGCCTGCTCGATCGGCAGGTCGGTGGTCTCCAGGAGACGGCGGGCCTCGTTGAGGCGTTGTTCACGGAGCCAGGCGGCCGGGGTCGTGCCGTTGGTGGCGGTGAAGGCGCGGATGAAGGTGCGCCTGCTCATACGGGCGACGCCGGCGAGGGTGTCGACGTCGATCGGTTCGGCGAGGTGTTCGAGCGCCCATTCGAGGACCCGGGAGATCGGTTCTGCGGTGGTCCGCGAAGGGCGGGGGCCGTCGATGTACTGCGCCTGGCCACCGCCGCGGTGGGGGGCCACGACGAGTTCCTTGGCGACCTGGCCTGCGGTGTGCGATCCGAGTCGGGTGCGGACCAGGTGGAGGCAGGCGTCCAGGCCCGCGGCGGTGCCGGCGGAGGTGAGGACGTCACCGTGGTCGATGTACAGCACCGTCTTGTCCAGGGCGACACCCGGGTGCCGCGTGCGAAAGGTCTCGAACGCCTTCCAGTGCGTGACCGCAGCCCGCCCGTCCAGCAGCCCGGCGTCCGCCACGGCGATCGACCCCAGGCAGAGGCCGACCACGGTCGCTCCCCGCTCGTGCGCGCGGCGTAGCGCGGCGCCCAGGGCCGGGCTCGGCCTTCGGAAGTCCGTGTGCCACGAGGGGATCACCACCGCGTCGGCGTCCTCGAGGGCGGTGAGGTCCGCGAGCCCGCCGAGCTGGTACCCCTCCGCCGTGCGCACACGACCCCTCGCCTCGGAGAACAACGTCGACGACCAGTCGGCGCACCCCTGCCGGGCGACTTCGTCGAAGACGAGGGTCGGCGTGGACAGGTGGAACATCGTGACGTCGTCGAACGCATAGACCGCGATCCGCATGCTCCCCACACTATGGCACGAATGCATCGAAGGATTGCACTCGTGCCACTGGTGGCCGTTCGCCGCGTTCGCCAGGCTTGTTCCAGCGGCGCCGCACGCGGGCGAGGATGCCCGCGGTGGCCAGGGGCGCCGCCACCGACCCGAGGAGGAACCCATGGCGCAGTCACGTGCACTGGTGGTCGTCGACGTCCAGCAGGAGTACTTCACCGGCCTGCTGCCGATTCAGTACCCGCCGCGTGAGGAGTCCGTGCTGAAGGTCGCGAACGCGATCGACGCCGCCGCCGGAGCCGGGATCCCGGTGGTCGTGGTCCAGCACTCGGCCGGGGACCACTCCCCCGTGTTCAACCCGACGCTGCCGACCTACGAGCTCCACCCCGCCGTCGAGGAGCGCCGCAGCGACGCGTGGAAGCCCCTGGTCAAGCAGCACGGTTCGGTGTTCGCCGGCACCGACCTGGAGGACTGGCTGCGCGACCGGGGCATCGACACCGTCACGCTGGTGGGATACATGACGAACAACTGCATCCTCGCCTCCTCCGTGGAGGCGGAGGCCCGCGGGCTCCGGGCGGAGGTGCTCTCCGACGCGACCGGCGCCGTCGACATCGCCAACGCGGCCGGTTCGGTTCGCGCGAAGACCGTGCACGAGACCCTGATGGCGATGCTCAACTCGAACTTCGCCGCCGTGGCGACGACCGACGAGTGGGCGCGGGCCGTGGCCTCCGGAGCCGGGCTGCCCAAGAGCAACCTCGTCGAGTCGGCCGCCGCCGGCCGGGACCGGTGACACCCGCCGGCCGGCGAAGGCCCCAGGGGTCCCTACCGGTGGCCGACGGCCCTGCCCGGGAGGTCAGTCCTTCTTCAGGCTCCTGTTGCCCAGAAGGAAGACGCTCACGGCGAGCGCCACGCTGAGGGCGATCCTCAGGGACGTCGGCAACTCGGGCACCGGGTCCTCGAACTTGATCAGCATGACGAGCAGGAACAGGACGCCGACCAGCACCATGTGGAAGTAGGGCAGGCCGGCGCTTTTCTCGGAGCGGGTTTCCTCGGTCATTCTCATCTTTCGGGGTGAGTGAGAGGAGGCCCGGCCACCTCTCACGCGCGGGGGGCGAACGGTCCGTGCGCGCTCCTGGGGCAGGGGGCCGACGCACTCGGGTGGAAGGGTACATGTCACCCCGTCCGCCCCGCGAGGGAAGGCGGGACCGACACGTCCCGGCTCCGTCCACGGCACGGCAGGCCCCCGATCCGCCCCGGCCCCGGCGGGCGCGGCGGCCCCACCGGTTCCGTCCCCCCGGCGGGCGGGCGGACGGAACCGGTGGGACGGCACGTCACACGGTCGTCCAGGCCTCCAGCTCCCGACCGCGGGGGGCCTCCACACGGGACCACTCGGCGTCGATGCGCATGGTGACCCGGTCCCCGTCGTCGTACCGGTCCCATCCGGGGTCGCCGGTCCCGGCGAACCGGACCCAGGCCCCGTGCATGCGCGCTGCGAGACGGGCGGGCGGCTCCTCGGGGCCGAGCAGTGCGGCCGGACCCCGCAACCGGGAGAGGTGGGCCAGGTCGAAGACGAAGGGCAGCTCCACCCCGTGGGCGGCGCCGAGCTCTCCGTCCAGGGCGCGGGAGCGCCAGGCGAACTCGTAGCCGTAGGTGGCGGGCCGCGGCAGGGCGGCATGGGCGTCGGCCAGGGCCCGGGTGCCCGCACCGAACAGCGCGTCGCCCATGATCGCGGAGCGGAGCTCGCCGAAGGACGCCCGGGGGCGTGACGTGCGGTAGGCCGCGACGAGGCGGGCGGGGTCCGGGTGGGAGAGCGCCGCGGCGCCGTCGACGTCCTCGGCGGTCGAGGCGGAGTACCGGTCCACGGGGACCAGGTAGAGGTTGCCCTCCTCGGTGTTGGTCCCGATGAGCAGGTCGGCGTCGGCGCCGGGACCGGCGGCGAGGGACGCGGCGGGCTGGGTGTCGAGGACCAGGCTGAAGGGGCTGAGCCCGATCAGAGGGTCGCGGTGCGTCCCGGTCCGCAGGTCGATGCCCGAGAGCCGGGAGGACGTCTGCACCAGGCGGTCGTCGGAGAGGCCGGCGAAGGCGTCGGCGTGGGGCTCGACCCCCAGGTCCCGTGCAGCCGCCTCGGTGACGCGGGCGGCCTGCTCGGGCGTGAACGCGCCCAGGCCGCTGCCGCTCTGGACGATCGCCCGGCGCAGGAGGCCCACGGCCTCGGGGGAGGCGAGGACGCCGCCGACGACGGTCGCCCCGGCCGACTGGCCGAAGAGGGTGACGTTGCGCGGGTCGCCGCCGAAGGCGGCGATGTTCTCGCGGACCCAGCGCAGCGCGGCGACGACGTCGAGCAGGCCGCGGTTGGCGGGCGCCCCCGGAAGGTCCAGGAACCCGGCGATGCCGAGCCGGTAGTTGAGGGTGACGAGGACGACGCCGTCGCGGGCGAAGGCCGAGCCGTCGTAGAGCGCGGACCGCGTCGAGCCGGCGACGAACCCGCCGCCGTGGACGAACACCATGACGGGCAGGCCGTCGCCGCCTCCGGCGGGCGTCCAGACGTTGACGGTGAGGTAGTCCTCGCCCCGGCTCCAGCCGGTTCCGAAGTAGGGGGACATGTCCACGTTGCCGAGCCTGCGCTCGGCCTGGGGCGCGTTGGGGCCCGGCGCGGTGGCGTCCCGGACGCCGTCCCAGGGTTCGTGCGGCCGGGGCGGGGCGAAGCGGCCGGCGCCGCGGGGCGGCGCCGCGTAGGGGATGTTCAGGTAGGCGTCGGTGTCGCCCCGGCGCAGGCCGCGGACCGCGCCCCGGGCGGTGGTGACGACGGGTCCGGTGGGGTGGTTCATGGTGATGCCTTTCCGCGGGCCTCAGCCCTGCTCGGTGTACGGGGCGAAGGGGGCCCAGCCCTTGATGGCGAACTTGTCCCCCGCGCGCGACACCTCGGCGGCGCCGTGGCCGCCCAGGTGCGCGGGGATGACGAGCGCGTTGTTGTCGGCCGCCCAGCCCAGGACCTTGCGGCGGGTGGCGCGGGCGCCCGCGGGGTCCTCGCAGAAGCAGCTGTTGGAGTCGGGTTCGAGGATCTGGACCGGGCTGTGCAGCATGTCGCCGACGAACACCGCGCGGTCCGTTCCGGAGGTGAGGGTCAGCACGGAGGAGCCGGGGGTGTGCCCGGGAGCCGCCTCCAGGCGCAGGCCGGCGTCGATCCGGTGGCTGTTCTCCCACAGCAGCGTCCGGCCGGCCCGGTGGACCGGGGCCACGCTGTCCTCGAAGACGTTCTGGTTGCCCCGGCCGAGGTTCGGCTCGTGGCCGTTCTCGGGGTTCCAGAAGTCGAAGTCCTCCTTGGGCATGAGATAGGTGGCGTTGGGAAACGTGGGGACCCAGTTCCGCCCGTCCAGGTAGGTGTTCCAGCCGACGTGGTCGACGTGCAGGTGCGTGTTGATCACGATGTCCACGTCCTCGGGCTCGACGCCGGCGCGCGCGAGATTGGCGAGGAAGTCTGTTTCGAGGCGGCTCCAGACCGGCGAGTACGGGCGCTCCTTGTGGTTGCCCACACCGGTGTCGACGAGGATGGTCCTGCCCTCGCTGCGCAGAAGCCAGGTCTGGATCGCGGAATTCACGGTATTGGTCCCGGAATCCAGGAAATGCGGGTCCAGCCAGGAGGCGCCGTCGTTCCATGCCTCCTTCGGGGTTTCCGGGAAGAAGGCGTCGGTCGTCATGTCGACGGTTCCGTAGTATTCCCGGACACGGTCGATGGTGACGTTTCCGAGCGTGATCTGTTCCATGGGGCGTCCTCGTGCGTTCGGCGGGTTCTGGGGAACCGTACGGGCGGCCCGGGCGGGTCCGGTATCCGTCACGTGACTGCACCTGCGCAGGGCCCTTCCGGGCACGGGGCCGGGCGGCTTGTAGCCTGCCTGGGCCGGGGCAGGACGGCACCGGGTCGAAGAGCCATGTTTGCGGGGGACTTCCGTGGGTGAGCACACAGGCGGCGTCGGCGCGGCCGCCGGGCCGGAGCCGGAGGCCGGGGGGCCGCTCGTCGGCCGGGAAGCGGAGTGGGCACGCCTCCTGCGTGCGGTGGAGCCGGGGGCGGCGGACCCGGTGGTGGTGCTGCTCGGGGACGCGGGCACGGGCAAGAGCGCGCTCCTGGACCGCGCGGCGCGGCGGGCCGGAGCCGACGGCGCGCGCGTGCTGCGCGCCGCGGGGAGCGAGTCGGAGTCCGGGCTGGCGTTCTCCTCCCTGCACCAGCTGCTGCGGCCGTTGCACGACGAGGTCGACGCACTGCCGGACGGGCAGCGCGCCGCGCTGCGGGAGGCCTTCGGCGCGGGACCCGCCGTCGCTCGCGAGGGCGCGCCCGACCCCCTCCTGCTCGGGATCGCCGTCCTGGGCCTGCTGTCGGCCATGGGCGAGCGGCAGCCCGTGCTCGTGGCACTGGACGACGCGCAGTGGTTCGACCGCGCCTCCCTGGACGCCCTGGCCTTCGCCACCAGGCGGCTGGCGGGGGAACCGGTCACCGTGCTGGTCGCGGCCCGCGAGGGCCACCGCCTCCCGGGGTTCGACCGCCACGTGCCCACGCTCACCCTGGGCCCGCTCGACGGCGCCGCGGCCGGCCGGCTCCTGGACCTGCAGCCAACGGCTCCCACCGGACGCACCAGGGCGCGGATCACCGAACAGGCCGCCGGCAACCCGCTGGCGCTGGTGGAACTGGCGAGGTCGGCCGCAGCCCGCGACACGGCCGCGGGGCCGACCGACGCGGGCCCGCTCCCGCTCACCGGCCGCCTGGAGCGGGTCTTCGCCGCGCGCCTGGACGGCCTTCCCGCTGCGACGGGGCGGGCCCTGCTGCTCCTGGCCGCCATGGACAGCTCCGACTCCGACGTCGCCGCCGCGGCCGGGCTGCCCGGCGCCGGGGACGCCGTCTGGCCGCCCGCGGAGGAGGCCGGGCTCGTCCGGCGGACCGGCCCGGTCCCCCGGTTCGGCCACCCGCTCGTGCGGTCCGCCGTGTACCACGCCGCGCCCCCGGAGGCACGGCGCGAGGCCCACCTCGCGCTCGCCGGACTGCTGCGGGACGAACCGGACCGGCGCGCCTGGCACCTGGCCGCCGCCTGCACGCGCCCGGACGCGGCCGTGTCGGCGGAGCTGGAGCGGACCGCCGACCGGGCCCGCCGGCGCGGCGGCCACGCGGCGGCGGCCGAGGCCCTCCAGCGCGCCGCGGAGCTGGCGCCGCGGCGCGAGGACGGCGCCCGACTGCTGGTCGGGGCCGCTTCGGCGGCCGTGTTCACCGGGGACCTCGCCCGGGTCGAGGAACTGGCCGCCGCGGCACGCGCGCGCACGGACGACGCGTCGCTGCTGGCGTCCGTCGCCGTGCAGGCCGGACGGCTGGCGGTCCTGACCGGGCGCCACACCGCGGTCTTCTCCCGGCTGGCCGACGCCGCCGGGGGCTCGGCGGCCTCCCGGCCCGCCGCCGCCCTGGACCTTCTCGCCGAGGCCGCCGTGGTGCGCTTCTACTCCGGGGAGGACGCCCAGCACCACCGCCTCCACGACCTCCTGGGGCGCCTTCCCGAGGGGGCCGCGGACGTCTTCCTGCGCACCTGGGTGAGGACCGTGTCGGCCCCCTCCGCCGCCAGGGACGAGGTCCTCCCCCTGCTCCCGCGGCTGGCCGCCGAGGCGCGGGACCGGCCGGAGCGGCTCACCGCCGTCGGGATCATGGCGTGGCTCCTGGACGAGACCCCGCGGGCCGTCCGCGCCTTCGACGAGGCGTTCGACCGCTGGCAGGTGCGGGGAACGCTGCCGGAGGGGCTGGGCGGCGCCGTCGCCTGGGCCTATGTGGACCGGGGGAGGTGGGACCAGGCCCGGGAGGCCTGCGCCCGCACCACGGCGGTCGGCCGGCTGGTCGGCCTCGACCACGCCGTGGCCTGCGCGGCCGCCGTGGACGCCGTCGTGCTGGCCCACCGGGGTGACGCGGTCGCGGCCCGCGGCCGGGCCGAGGAGGCGCTCGCCCTGGTGGACCCGCTGGAAAGCCGCTCGGTCGGCGTCTACGCACGCCGTGCGCTCGGGGCCGCGGCTGCCGTCGAAGGCGCGTACGGGACCGCCTACGGCCACCTCCGCGCGGTCTTCACCGCGGACGGCGGGCCGGTGCACTACCACGCCTCCCACCCGGCCCTCGCCGACCTGGCCGCGGCCGCCGTGCGCAGCGGTCACCGCGAGGAGGCCGCCGCGATCGTCGAGCATTGCGCACACCTGCTCGCGAAGGGCGCCTCACCCCGTCTGCGCGCGCTGATCGACCGGGCCCGGGGTTTGCTGGCGGACCCCGAGGACGCCGAACCGCACCTGCGGGCGGCCCTGGCGGACCCGGTCCTGGAGCACTGGCCCTTCGAGCGGGCGCAGACCCTGCTCGACCTCGCCGAACGGCTGCGGCGCCGACGGCGCATCGCGGAGGCCCGGGCGCCGCTCGCCGAGGCCCTGGAGGTCTTCCGCCGTCTGGGCGCACGGCCGTGGATCGAGCGCGCCCGGGCCGAGGCGCGCGCCGCCGGCCTCGACGTCGTGGACGCCGCCCCGGACGCGCTCGCCGAACTCAGCCCGCAACAGCAGCAGATCGTCAGGCTCGCCTCCCGGGGGCTGACCAACCGCGAGATCGGTGAGAAGCTCTTCCTCTCCCCGCGCACGGTGGGCTCGCACCTGTACCGCAGCTTCCCCAAGCTGGGCGTCACCGCCCGGTCCCAGCTGCGCGACCTCGTCGGGGGCGCGCCCGCGGCGGTCGGACACCGGGACCGCCGGAGCCCCGCCACCGGGTAGCGGCGGGATGTGGGGGCGCGGGGAACCGCGCCCGGCCGGGGCCGCCGGCGGTCGGCCCGGCCCCGGCCGTGGGCGTTCCGGCTACTCGGACGCCGCGGTGTAGTAGTAGGGCTCCTCGTCCTCGTCGTACTCCTCGTCATCGTCGTCCCTCCCGGCCTCCAGGTCGAGCTCGACCCCGGATCCGGCGAACGCGGCCCTCACCCGCTCCACCGTCTCCTCGCCCAGGAAGTGGTGGTGCAGGTCGAGCCGGCGCAGACCGGAGAAGGCCCCGGCCCGGTCGACGAGCTCCTGTGCGCCCTTGTCCGTGAGGATGCCCAGGGACAGGTCGAGGACCTCCAGGCCCGCGAGGACGGGGGCCTCCGCGAGCACCGGGACCCACTCGGCCCACTTCTCGGCGTTGCGCACCCCCAGGTACCGCAGACGGGGGAACGCCTCTCCCGAGAGCACCGGCGCCAGGTCCTGCGGGGAGGTGCTGCCCCCGTAGTCCTCCATCCCCAGCCACAGCTCCAGGTGCTCCAGCGCGGGCAGCCCCGAGGACGCCACCTCGCGCACGACCCTGCCGGGCAGGCCACCGCTCTGCAGGGTGAGGGAACGCAGCGAGGCGTGCGCGGGCACGTGCAGCCCGAGCCGGCCCCCCATGCCGTCGGCGCCCTTCACGGTCAGCGCCTCCAGCCGGGGGAAGGCGGCCACGAGCGGCGCCAGGTCGGGCTGGGAGATCCAGGAGAGCTCGCACTCGTCGAAGGTGATGTCGCCGAAGAAGACCGAGCGCAGGTTCGGCAGCGCGTCGGCGTGCTCGACCAGCAGGTCCGCGGCCTGGTACAGGCCTCCCTCATTGGCATAGGACCATTCGCCGACGACCAGTGCCGTCAGGTGCTCTGCGTCCACCTCGGACAGGAACCGGGCGAGGTAGTCGGCGCACTCGTCCTCGGGAGGCCTCCGCGTGCCCGCGCTGGTCCGCAGCCGCCAGGCCGTGGCGGCGGGGTCGTGCGGGTCGCCGCCCTGCTCCCAAATGCGGGCGAGCCGCTCCTCCCATGTGCCTCTGGCGGGGAACTCGACCACGGGCAGGCCCGCGAACTCGGTGAGGTCGGACATGGGGGTTCTCTTCTCAGGCTTCAAGGGGGTGAAATGTCCCCCATGCCTAGCAGTTCCGGGGGACAGACGGGGGTTCGGGAGCCTTCCGGTGCGGGGCGGCCGAAGGCGCGCCTCCCCCCGCCACGGTCACAGCGCGTGTCCCCCGGCGACCTGCAGGACCTGCCCGGTGACCCACCGGGCTTGATGGGAGGCCAGGTAGACCACGGCGTCGGCGATGTCGTCCGGCTCCCCGACCCTGCCCATCGGCACGGCCTCCCCCGCCCGGGCGACGAGGTCCTCGTCCATCCAGCCGGTCTGGACGGGGCCCGGGGCGACGGCGTTCACCCGGATGCCGCGCGCCGCCAGGTCCAGCGCGGTGGACCTGGTCAGCGCCTCCAGCGCGCCCTTGGACGTCCCGTAGCCGGTCTGGCCGGGGAAGGCCCGCGCGGCGTCGGTGGTGATGTTGACGATGCACAGCGGCTCGTCCCCGCGGCGCAGCCGTGCCGCCTCGGCGGTGAGGACCGCGGGGGCGACGGCGTTCACCCGGTAGTGGCGCTCCAGGGACGCGTGGGTCAGGGTGTCGACGGTGTCCGGCGTCTCGCAGTGGGCGGCGTTGTTGACCAGCACGTTGACCGGACCGGCCCGGTCCGCGACCTCGCGCACGAGCCGGACGGGCCCGTCCGGCTCGGACAGGTCGGCGCCGACGGCGAAGGAGCCGTTGCCGAGTTCCTCCGCGAGCTCGTCCGCCGTCCCCGCGGCGGGGGTGACGTGGGCCCACTCGGCCCCGGCCGGCGCCGGAGGTTCGCGGTCGAGGTGGTGGACAGCCACGCGCGCCCCCTGGGCGGCGAACGCGCGGCTGATCGCCGCGCCGATGTTCCCGGATCCGCCGGTGACCAGGACGGTCTGTCCGGCGAGGCGGGTGTCGATCATCGTTGCCCCTTCGGTGGTTCGTCGGTCGGCCGGTGCGGGGGCCGGCGCGCCCGCACCCCGCGTCCCGCGTCCCGGCCGCGGCCCGACCCGCTGCGGGGGCCGGTACGCCCAGGGTTGCCCCACCTGCCCGCAGCCGCAACCCGTTTGTCCGGGCGCGGCCCCGCGGACCCCGCCTCCGGGGGCTCCGCGGCCGCCTCAGCCCGGGGAGCGGGGGCGCAGCAGGTCGGGTTCGATGTAGATGATCTTGGCGATGGGCACGGCCTCGCGGATCCTGCGCTCGGCCTCGTCGATCGCGCGTGTGACCCGTCGGGCGTCGTCCTCGGCGTCCACGGCGACCTTGGCCGCGACCAGCAGCTCCTCGGGCCCCAGGTGCATCGTGCGCATGTGGATGACGGCGTCGATGTCCGCGCAGTCCAGGATGGCCCCGCGGATGAGGCGGATGTTCTCCTCGCTGGCGGACTCCCCGATGAGCAGGCTCTTGACCTCCACGGCCAGGAGCACGGCGAACACCACGAGCAGCAGGCCGATGGCCCCCGAGCCCAGGCCGTCCCAGACGCCGTTGCCGGTGATCAGGGTCAGACCGACCCCGACCAGGGCGAAGGCCAGGCCGATGAGGGCGCCGGTGTCCTCCAGCAGGATCACCGGCAGCTCGGGGGACTTGGTGCGGCGGATGAACCCGAACCACCCCACCCGGGCGCGCGCCGACCTGGACTGGCGCAGCGCGGTGCGCAGCGCGGTCGCCTCCATGACGGCGGCCACCAGCAGCACCACGATGGGCACCCACTGCCAGGAGGTGATCGGGTGGGGGTCGCGGATCTTCTCCCATGCCTCGTACAGGGCGAACAGCCCGCCGAGGGTGAACAGCACGATCGCCACGAGGAAGGCGTAGACGTAGCGCTCGTGGCCGAAGCCGAAGGGGTGCTCCGGCGTGGCGGTGCGCACCGCCCGCCGTCCGCCGATGAGCAGCAGGATCTGGTTTCCGGAGTCGGCCACCGAGTGCACCGACTCCGCGAGCATGGCCGAGGACGCCGTCAGGAGATAGGCCACGAACTTGGTCACGGCGATCCCGAGATTGGCCGCCAGCGCCATGATCACGGCCTTCGTGCTGTCCTCGGTGCTCACCGCGTCGCCTCCTCGTCAGCTGCGGACCGCCGGCCGGGCCGCGGCGGTCGCACCGCCGGCCTCCCGGGGCGCGGTGTCCGGGGCCTGCCCCGGACCTTCCCAGGTTCCGTGGCGGGCGGTGCACGTGCAAGCACCCCGCTGCCGTGTCGGACCGGGCTCTCCCCGGCCCGGCTCACGGTCCTCCGGGGCGGATGCGGCCGGGGTACGGGACCGGCCGGGAAGGCACGGAACTGTGCGGGGGGTCACACGCACATCCTCGGGGCCGCGACCAGCTGTTCTACTGGTGTACTGGTCTTACAGATGTATGTGTCAGGGACTCGGCTGTGGCACGATGAGTACGTGAATCGACAGGCCAACTTCACCCTCGCACCCTCGTCCCTGACCGACGCGCTCTACCAATCACTGCGTCGCCGCATCGTCAACGGAGAGATCGCCGCCGGTGAGAAGCTCACCGAGCACCGCATCGCCAGTGAGTACGACGTAGCGCGCCCGACCGCCAAGGCGTGCCTCGAACGGCTCACGGTGCTCGGCCTGCTCCGCCGTTCCGCCCACAAGACGGCGGTCGTCCCCGACTTCCACGCGGACGAGATCCACGACCTCTTCTTCAGCCGGGGCACCGTCGAGAGCGCGGCGGTCACCGTGCTGGCGGCCGAGGGGGCGGTTCCCGCCGAGGCGGCGGAGGCCCAGGTGCTCATCGAGGCCGCGGCCCGGGACGGCAACTTCGAGCGGCAGGTCGACGCGGACATCGCCTTCCACACCGCGCTGGTGTCCGGCGCCGGCAGTGAGCGGCTGAGCCGGATGCACGAGCTGATCATGGGGGAGGTGCACCTGACCATGGGCCGCTTCCAGGCGCACCGGGCCACGCAGGGCTCCACCGTGGCCCACGAGCACGCCACCATCCTCGCCGGCATCGAGGCCCGGGACCCCGACGCGGCGCGCCTGCGCCTGTCCGAGCACCTCGACCACGCGCGCGACCGCCTCCTGGCAGGGCTGGAGACCGGTGCGCGGGAGGCGGCCGGGGCCGGGGGCGAGCAGTAGCCGACGGGACGGAGCCGGCCCGGGCGCGCCGGACCGGCCCTTCCGTCCCTCCTACTTGAGGCCGCTGGTGACCATGCCGCGGATCAGGTAGCGCTGCGCGAAGACGAAGAACAGGATGACCGGCAGCAGGGAGACCAGGGACATCGCGAACAGCATCCCGATCCCCTGCTGGCTCTCCGAGCTCACCATCGCGCTGAGCGCGACCGGCACGGTGTACATGTCCGTCGACGTCAGGTAGATGAGCGGCGTGAAGAAGTCGTTCCACGTCCAGATGAACGTGAAGATGGTCGTCGTCACCAGGGCCGGGCGCATGAGCGGGAAGACCACGTGCCAGAAGATCCGGAAGGGGCCCGCCCCGTCGATCGCCGCGGCGCGGTCGAGGTCGCGCGGGATGCCCCTGATGAACTGCACCATCAGGAAGATGAAGAACGCGTCGGTTGCGAGCAGCTTGGGGATCAGCAGCGGCAGGTAGGTGTCCACCCATCCCAGCTGGGCGAAGAAGATGTACTGCGGGATGATCAGCACGTGCATCGGCAGCATGACCGAGACGAGAGTGATCCCGAAGAAGAGGCGGCGCGACCTGAACTCCAGCCTGGCGAGCGCGTAGGCCGCGAGTGAGCAGGAGAAGAGGTTGCCGAGGATCGATCCCACGGTCACGACGAGGGAGTTGAGGAAGAACACCGAGAAGGGGCGGTTGAGGGCGTGCCAGCCCTCCCGGAAGTTCTCGAAGGTGACCTCGGTGGGGACGAGCCCCGGTTCGGTCAGGATGAGGTGCGCGGGCTTGAAGGCGCTGACGATCATCCAGACCAGCGGGTAGATCATCACGATCAGGAAGAGCAGCAGGGCGCCGTGCTTGAGCATGGCGCTCCGCGTGCGTCGGCGGCTCCGGGGGCCGCGTGCGCCCGCGACCGGTGCGGCGTCGATCATCAGTCGTCTCCGTAGAAGACCCAGTACTTGGACAGGAAGAAGTGGACCGCGGTCACGGCGCCGATGACCAGCAGCAGGACCCAGGCCAGCGCGGAGGCGTAGCCCATGTCGAAGGCCTTGAAGCCCTGTTGGTAGACGTAGAGCGTGTAGAAGAGGGTGGAGTCGACCGGGCCGCCGGTACCGCCGCTGATCACGTGTGCCTGGGTGAAGGTCTGGAAGGCGCCGATGGTCTGCAGGATGAGGTTGAAGAAGATGATCGGCGTGAGGATCGGGACGGTGATGTGCCAGAACTGCCGCACCCGCGAGGCCCCGTCCACGCGGGCCGCCTCGTAGTACTCCTCGGGGATCTGCCGCAGGCCGGCCAGGAAGATGACCATCGGCGATCCGAAGGTCCACACGTTGAGCACGATGAGGGTCGAGAGCGCCGTGGACGGGTTCTGGAGCCAGCTCTGCCCCTCGATCCCGATCAGCGCGAGGAAGTCGTTGACCAGGCCGTGGTGTCCGAACACCTCCCGCCAGAGGACGGCGATCGCGACGCTCGCCCCCAGGAGCGAGGGAAGGTAGAAGGCGCCGCGGTAGAACGCGAGCCCCCGTACCCCGCGGTCCAGCAGGACCGCGAGGAGGAGCGCGAACATCAGCTGGAGCGGGACCGAGACGAGCACGTACCGCGCGGTGACGGACGTGGAGGCCCAGAACCGCTCGTCGCCGAACATGCGCTCGAAGTTGGCGAGCCCGGTGAAGTTCGGTGTGCTGAGGATGTTGTAGTCGGTGAAGGCCAGGTAGAGGGAGGCTCCGAGCGGGACGGCCGTCACCAGGCACAGGCCCAGCAGCCAGGGGGTGAGGAAGACGTAGGCGGCACGCCCCTGCTGCCTGGCGGCGGGACGGCGCTTCACTGAGGGGGCCACGCCCTACGCCCCCTGGTCGATGCCGGACCGGATCTCGTCGATGAGCGACTCCGCCACCTCCGAGACGGCGCCGTTGCCCAGGGCGACGTTCTCCGACGCCCTGGACAGCGCCTCCCGCCAGGTGCCCGTCCCGGGGGGAGCCTCGTACCGCGGCCGCTGCTCCTCGGCCCGCTCCGCCTCCACCACGGTCAGCATCTCCGTCTCGTCCTCCGAGGCGAACTCGTAGGACTCGGCGAGGACGCGGGGGTTGGGGGGAGCCCCCATGGTGAGGCCCACGGTCCGCAGGAAGTCCGCGTTGTTGACGCTGAAGTCGATGAGCCGCCCGGCCGCCTCGACCTTGTCGTCGTCGATGCCCTGGTAGACGGCCAGGCGGGGGTAGTAGAGGAAGCGGTGGCCGTCGGCAGCGCCGTCGACGACCGGCACGGACCGGAGCCGGTACTTCCAGTCGGGGAACATCGTGGCTTCGTCGATGATGTGGTTGGAGCTGCCGAAGTTGAGCAGGACGCTGTCCCCGACCGTGGAGAAGTCGGGCTGCATGCCCTCCTGCTCGCCCAGGCTCAGGACCGCCCCCTCGTCGAGGAGCTTGCGCCACCACTCGAACCAGTCGCCGAGCGCCTCGGCGTCGAAGCCGACGTCGCCGTCCTCGGTCCACAGGTCCTGGTCGCGCTGGCGCAGCCAGGCCTCGAAGCCCATGTCCTGGTCGGGGGTGTAGCTCGCCCCCTTGCGGCCCGCCGCGTTGTTGGCGCTGTAGTCCACGAGGAACTCGGCGAGGTCGTCCCACGTCCAGTCCTCCCCCGGCATCTCCGCCCCCTCCTCCTCCAGGAAGGTCTCGTTGTGGCGGACGACGGGGACGAAGACGCCGTGGGGCATGGTGACGAGCTCGCCGCCCAGGGAGAAGGACGCGATGTCCTCGTCGCCGTAGTCGGACAGGTCCAGGGTGGGGATGTCGTCGAGCCTGCGGTACAGCCCGTTCGCCTCGTACGTCATGACCTGGGGGGAGGCGATCCAGAAGATGTCGGCGACGTTGCGGGCCGCCATCTGCGTGGTCATGCGCTCCTGGAAGGCGGTGTACTCCGCGAACTCCGGATCGACCGTGATCTCGGGGTTGGCCTCCTGGAACTCCTCCAGTGCCCGGGTGTAGGTCTGCTGGCGGACGGTGTTCCCCCACCAGGCGTAGCGGAGCGCGGAACCGGAACCGCTGCCGCCGCAGCCGGACAGGAGCGTGGACGCCCCCATCGCGCCCAGGCCGGTCAACGCGAGAAAAGCGCGCCGATCGAAGTCTCTCATCACATTCCCTTCGCTGCGGGGGAAGTCACACAGGTGCGTGTGCAGCCTCATAGGACATGTTTCCGACCCGGATCTGGTCTGTCAATAATTCATGAATACTTGTTTTACAATGTTACCGGGCCTTGATGGGTCAGGGCCTGACCAGCACCTCGAAGAGGTCGATACGGGGCAGTACGACCTCGCCGTCCCCTGCCAGTCCGGTGTCGGCACGCAGGGCGAACGACGGCTGCTCCGGCCACCACGGCACCCTCAGACGGCGTCCCTCCACCGGCAGGGGCGTCCGGAACCCCTGGGGCACGTCGCCCGAGTGGTTGATGAGGTGGACCACTCCCCCCGCCGCCGAGGCGCCCAGGACCACCTCGACCTGCTCGGGGAGGTCGGTGTCGACCTGGACGGGCCCCCTCGCCGTGCGCAGCGCCGTTTCGACGAACACGTCCCTGTGCCCGCTCAGGCCCGCCTGCCGGTACGCGCGGCCCGGCGTCCAGGGCAGAACGGCGATCCGGCCCCGTCCGTGGTCGCGCCACAGTGCTCCGGGCAGGTCGAGCTCCAAGTGGCCGTGGCACTTCTCGGGAGGGCCGTAGGGGGCGCGGGACAGCATCGGCAGGTCCGTCTGCGCGTCCGGCAGGGGCTCGACCACGTGGAAGGCGCCCAGAACGGGGAGGTCGCCCCCGCGCCGCGCGTCCTCCCGGCCGGGACGGCGCACATGGAGCGAGCGCACGGACTCGACGGTGTCCCGGACGGCTGTCCGGCGCAGCACGGGGGACCCCTCCAACTGGAAGGCGTCTCCCTCGAACCCGCTCCCGCCCGTGGCGAGCACGCCTCCCCCTCCGGCGACGAAGCGGTCCAGGGCCCCGACCCCCTCGGGTTCCAGCGGCCCGAGGTCGGGGAGGACGACCAGGCCGTAATCGCCCAGGCGGCCCTGGTCGCCCACGTCCGGAAGGCGCGGCTCCGGCAGGACGTCGAACGGGATGTGCCTTTCGAGGAGCGCCGTGTACAGTCCCCGGAACTCGTGCGTGGCCTCCTCCAACCGCGCGGGGGAGAGCTTCAGCGGATCCGGCCGCACCAGGAGGGCGCGGGCGGCCGGTGCGAGGTCGCGGTAGACCTCGCCGTGGTCGCGGTGGAAACGGGTCATCTCGCCGGCTACGCCGAGGCACTCGTAGGTGACGTCGTCGGGGGTGCCCATGATGTAGGTGGAGGGGTTGGCGCCGCGAGAGACGGCCTGGACCAGGTACTGGGCGAAGTGGTGGGGCTCCTCCCCTGCCAGGCGGTAGGGCATGTCGACGAAGCCCACGGCGTTGGTGAGCACCGGAACACGCGGCCGGTACGTCCTGGCCGCGCTGACGTGTTCGGCGGTCCGGTGGTGCCACAGGGGACGGCCGACGGCGTTGTTGGCCTCGTGGAAGACGATGTCGGCGCGATCCCCGAGAATGAGCGGCGCCTCCGGGCGGCGCGCGCTGACGTGGGCGCGCACGCGGGCGGTCAGCTCGTCGAGCACGGTCGCCGTGAACCTCTTCCACACGGGGTAGGTCGGGGAGTGCGGCCCTGCGGGCAGATCGGTACCGGGGGCGAAGTCGGCGAAGGCCCGCCGGCAGGGGAGGCAGTGGCAGGTGCCCCGGTGGACCCCGCTGTAGTCGACCTCGTTGAACGACATCCAGTTGAAGAAGAAACCGTCGACGGCGTACCGGTCCAGCACCTCGTCGACCACGTCGAAGAGGCGGTGCTGGTAGTAGTCCCCGCTCGGACACACACTGGTCAGGCCGTTGTACACCTGCTGTGCGCCGTCGGCGCCGGTGAAGCACCACTCCGGGTGGCGTTCGGCGCGGCGGTGGTCGACCTTGGAGAAGTCCATCCGGGCCAGGACACGTATCCCCCGCTCCCCCGCGGCCGCCACCGCGTCGCCGACCAGGTCGCCGGACGGGCGTTCGGCCAGCGCGGGGTTGCGGGTCTGGAAGTCCAGGTCCGTGGGGTGGTTGGAGACGATGCCGCCGACGCTGAGGAGCCAGGCGCTCGCGCCGAACCCCTCCAGGTAGTCGAGGACCCTGCCGACGTCCAGGCCGGCGTCGATCTCCCTCAGGTTCGTCTGGAACATCTGGAACGGCCGCTGCCACCAGAGGTCGTGTCCCGTCATGCCCCCTCACCCCCGATCCAGGTGAACAGGACGGTCTCCAGGAGGTCCGCGGTGTCGACGGCGACCTCGGCGCGGCCCTCCCGGAGGCGGACCGGGACATCGGCGCCCGCGACGAGGAGCCGGGCGCGCGCACCGACCGCGCCCTCGGGCAGGGCGATCGAGACCTCCTGCGGAGGGAGCGGGAGGATCTCCCGCATGGGCCCCTTGAGTGCCATGGGGTTGGTGAGGTTCACGATGACCACGGCGACCGACTCGGGGTTCTCCCACACCGCGAGGTCGACCAGGCCGCGCCCCCTCACCCGGACCCGCTCCGGTGCGCCGAGTGCCCAGCGGACGGCGTTGGCGACGAGGGTTCCGTGGTCGGGCTGGAGCGCCTCCCAGAACAGGGCCCCGAGGTTGAAGGGGACGTAGACCGAGCGCCCTCCGCCGGGGAGCTCCCGGGCGATGAGTGCGGGGCTGCCGGGCTCCTCCCTCGGATAGACCTCCTCCATCGGCAGGTCGGGGTAGTCGGGCACGAAGCGGAAGGGCACCTCGGTCCCGGCGCGGGCGGTCACCCCGACGAGCTCGGTCCCTCCGATGATGCGCTCCGCGCCGTCGAACCCGGCGTTGGTGGGGTGGTCCCCGGTGAGCGCGATGTAGTTGTTCTTCACGGGGCCGCGCACGGGCATGCTCAGGTCGGCGCCGAAGACGTCGGCGAGTCCGAAGTTGGCGCGGGGGGTGCCGTACTCGTCGTCCAGGGAGGACCTGTGGGCGGCGACGACGCTCCCCCCGGACTCGGCGAACGCCTGGACGGTCCGGCACTGCTCCTGGCTCAGCCGCTCCGCGTCGGGGAGGACGAGCACCTTGAACCGGTGGAGCTCCTCCACCGTCAGGTTCGGCTCCGCGACGATCTCGAAGGGGATGCGGGCCTCCACCAGGGCGTGGTAGAAGCCGTCCTCGTGGGCGCGCGTCCCGGTCCCCGCGGGGCCCGAGCCCGTCTCCAGGAGAGCCACGTCCGCCGTGACCGCACGGGCCGCCAGTTCGGGCTCGAGCAGCTCGTGGAGCGCGAAGGCGTCGGCGACGGGCCGTACCCAGCGGCGGTCGGGGACCATGCCGTTGAACTTGGTGAACCAGGGGAAGGCCCCCTGGGCGAAGCCGTCGACGATCCACACGGTGGTCTCGGCGCCCGGCGACACCGAGTCCTTCCAGCGGTGCTGGTGGTCCTCCGGGCCGATGGAGGTGATGAGGCCGACCGGCCTGTCCCGGAACACCGCCCTGCTCCGCTTGCCGTTGCGGCCGGCCGACCAGGGCGCCTCGACCCCGGAGCGGCCCTGCTTGTCGATGAGGAAGAAGGGGAAGTGCCTGGCCAGCATGTCGCGGTCGAGGTCGCGGGCGGCGATGCTCCCCAGGTTGGGGATGAACCGGGCGTGCGGACGGATGTCGCGCACGGCCCGGTCCCACAGGCTCACCAGTTCGCTCAGCTTGCGCCGGCGCCACACCACGTACGCGCGCCAGGCGGGGTCGGAGGAGTCGCCCTCGCGGCGCGGCAGGTCGAACCCGGTCTCGTCGCGGAAGCTGCGCAGTGCCGCTTCGCTGTAGGAGATGCCGTGGCCCTGCCAGCGGTTGGCGAACACGGCGTCCACGTCGTACCGGGTGACGATCTCCCGGGCCACCTCGGTGATGAACTCGCGGTTGTAGGGACCGAACGGACAGGTCAGCCAGATGTCGGGGTAGCCCCAGTGCTCCACCGGCCGACCGTCGGCGGTGCGCGCCAGCCACTCGGGGTGCGCGCGTGCGGCGTCGGCGTGGACGGCGTGGGGGTCCACCCGCGCCATGACGTGCATGTCGAGGCTGCGGGCCCCGTCGACGAGGGTGCCGAAGGGGTCGGTGTCACCGAGGTGGGCGCTGCGGTAGTGGTACGGGATGTCGGTCGGGTAGAACGCGACGTAGCCGCCGGCGCTGATGCAGGCCGCGTTGGACCTGGTCTCGCGCATGACGTCGATCCAGAAGCCGGGGTCGAAGCGTCCGGGGTCGTTCTCCGTCAGCGTGAGCTGTGTCCACCGTGTCGCGCCCAGATGCCAGTCGGACGTGCGTGGCGCGCCGGCCGCGGTCCGGGGCCCGCTCTCCGTCACATCCTGTGCCATGTGGCTGGTCCTCTCGTCGGCGTGGCCGCCGCGGGCCCGGCGTCTTCCGCGCCGGTGGTGCTCCGCGACGGCGGCAGCCAGTATAGGCACATTGTCAGTCAAGATTTCAAGACTGACAATGTGCTCGAGAGGGTGGACGGATCAGGCGGAGGCCTCCGCCTCACGCCCGGACAACTTCTCCACCTGCAACAACAGGGCGGAGTGGTCGAGAGATCCGTGGCCCTGGGCGCTCAGCGCACCCATCAGGGTCGCCGTCAGCGCTCCGAGGGGGATCGCCACACCGGCCTCGCGCGCCGCGGCCGTCACGATCCCCAGGTCCTTGTGGTGCAGGTCGACCCTGAACCCCGGTGCGAAGTCGCGCGCGAGCATCGACGCGGCCTTGCGGTCCAGGACCGTGCTCCCCGCCAGTCCGCCCGCGAGCACGCGCACCGCGCGCTCCCGGTCGACGCCGTGCGCGTCGAGGAAGACCAGCGCCTCGGAGACGAGTTCGATCACCCCCGCGACGATCAGCTGGTTGGAGGCCTTGACGGTCTGGCCGGCTCCGGCCGCCCCGACGTGGACCACCGTCGCGCCGAGCGCGTCCAGCACGGGCTCCGCCAGGGCGAAGGCCTCCGGCTCGCCCCCGACCATGATCGAGAGCTTCGCCTCGACGGCCCCCTGCTCTCCCCCGCTGACGGGCGCGTCCAGGACCGGCACCCCCCTGGCCTCCCCCGCCTCCGCCAGGGAACGGGCCACGTCGGGCCGGATGGTGCTCATGTCGATGAGCAGCGCACCGGGCCGCATGTGCGCCAGTGCCCCGTCCTCGCCAAGGACCACGGCTTCCACGTCCGGCGAGTCGGGCAGCATCGTGACGACGGCGTCGGCCCCCGCCACCGCCTCGGCCACCGAGGGCGCGGCGCGCCCGCCGGCGTCCACCAGCGCCTCCCTCTTCCCGGCGCTGCGGTTGTACCCCACCACGTCGAATCCGGCGCGGACGAGGTTGGCCGCCATGGGGGCTCCCATGACGCCGAGGCCGATGAACGCGATCGTTCGTACACTCACTGCACAAGCTCCTGGGTCGTTTCGTCGGTGCCGGCGAGCCGTCCGGCCCACCGGAATGCTGTGCTCCGGCCGGGGCCGGTCCTCACGCCTCAGTGCCCCCGGGGAGACCGGGCAGGTCGCAGGAGCGCGTCCAGGCGAAGGGGGAGGGTCCCCCGCCCGCGTGCTCCAGGGCGACCCATCCGCCGTAACCGCCGCCGGCGAGGTCGAGCACCCAGTCGCCCAACGGGAGCCCGCCCGTCCCGGGGGCGCCCCTGCCGGGCGCGTCGGCCAGCTGGACATGGCTCACCCGGTCCCGGTGGCGGGCGAGGGCGGCCGGGACGTCGTCGCCGTTGACGGCCAGGTGGTACACATCCAGGAGGAGGCCGAGATTGTCCGCGCCCGTCTCCTCGCCGACACGGTCGATCACCGCCACCGCCTCGTCCGCCGTGAGCAGCGGGTAGTCCGGGGCTCCGCTGACCGGCTCGACGAGGATCGTGCCACCGATCTCGGCGAGCGCGCCCGCGGCCTCCCCCAGGGCGCGGACGGCGGCGGCGTCCTGCTCGTCGTCGGGGACGTCGGTGCGGCGGTTGCCGTACAGGGCGTTGAACGACCGGCAGCCCAGGGCCTCCGCGATACGGCGCACCACCGCCGTGTGGGCCCGCAGTTCGTCGGCGTGGTCGGGCCAGGAGACCACGCCCCGGTCGCCGCCGGGCATGTCACCGGCGTAGAGGTTGAGTCCGACCAGGCTCAGTCCCGAAGCGCGGACGGTGTCGACGAAGCCCTCGACCTCGTGCTCCGGAGGCGTCGGCCCGGCGAAGGGCCACCAGAACTCGACCGCCTCGAAGCCGGCCTCCCGGACCGCCTCGAGCCTCTGCTCGGGCGGCCGGTCCTTCATCATGATGGAACAGTTCACGGCGTAGCGCGGTGTCCGCACGGTGCTTTCCCCTCGGGCGTCGTTACGGGCCGGACCGGGGCAACTGGTCCGACCACCTGACCGATGGCGAAGCTAAGCGGGCACCGCACGCCGTGTCAAGCGCTCAGGGGCGCTCCGCACGCCCCTCGTCCCGCGAGGAGCCCAGCTCGCCCAGCAGACCCGTCTCGATCTCGCTCATGTGCACGGCCATCAGCTGCCGCGCCCGGCGGTGGTCGCGCCGTTCGATGGCGCGCAGGACCTGCCGGTGGTGTTCGAGGTAGTGCTCCGCCTGGTTCTCCCTGCGGCGGGAGCGGTCCTTGAGCTCGCTCCACATGCGCTCGCGCATGAGCCCGACCAGGGTCTGCTCCAGGGCGAGGAGCACGCTGTTGTGCGAGGCCGCCGCCACCGCCAGGTGGAAGTCGGCGTCGACCGCGGACGGGTCCTCCCCCGCGCGCACCACGCGCTCCTGCTCGAGCACCAGGTCCTCCAGCACCCGCAGGTCGTTGGAGGTCCGCGCGGTCGCCGCGTGCTCGGCGCACACCGGTTCGAGCGAGGCCCTGGCGACGATGAGGTCCAACGGGCTGTGCTCCCCGGCGACCGCGGCGCGGGCCCGCAGGACGTTCGCCTCGGAACCCCCGTCGCCCACCACGTAGGTACCGCTGCCCACCCGCACGTCGAGCACCCCCGCGTGCTCCAGGACGCGGATGGCCTCGCGCACCGAACCGCGTCCGACCTCGAACGTCTCGGCCAGCACGCGCTCGGAGGGCAGCGGTGATCCGGGGGGAAAAGCACCCGACCGCACCCCGGCGAGGATCTGGTCGGCGACCGAGGAGTAGACCTTGGACCGCTCCACGGCCCGGAAGACCGGACGCCCCTCCTGTGGCATCTGACACACACCTTCCCTATACTCACCGGACCGGTCGGACCAATCTCGGCCAAAATTACCAGAGCGAGCGAAGGACGTGATGTGCGTGCCCGAGTACGGACCAGTACTCGTGAGCGGGCGGTTCGATCCCGGTGAGAAGGCGCGGATCCGCGCGGCCGCGGCGGGCGCCCCGGTGGAGTTCGTGGAAAGGCCAGGGGAGCGCCCCGACCTCCTGGCCTCGGCGACCGTCGTCGCCGGGACCCTCAGCGGGGAGGAACTGGCAGCGGCGTCCGCCGTGCGCTGGGTCCACAGCTGGGCGGCGGGCGTCAACGCCGACCTCGCGGGCGGGATGGGCGGGCACCCGGCGACCCTCACCTCCTCCGCGGGCAACGGCGCGATACCCCTGGCCGAACACGCGATGATGCTGATGCTGATGTTGAACCGCGACGCCGCCCGATGGGCCCGGGCCCAGGCCGACCGTCGATGGGAGCGCTTCGAGCACGGCGAGCTCAACGGCCTCACCTGCGGGATCATCGGCCTGGGGCGCTCCGGTCTCGACCTGGCCGCCAAGGCCGCGGCCTTCCACATGCGGGTGGTGGGGGTACGGCGGCGAACCGACCGGCCCTCCCCCGGCGTGGACGCCGTCTTCGCCCCGCGGGACCTGCACCGGATGCTGGGCGAGTCCGACTTCGTGGTGGTCACGGCCCCCGACACTCCGGCCACCGAGCACCTGGTCGGCGAGGCCGAGCTCAGGGCGATGAAGGGGTCCGCGTTCCTCGTCGTGGTCTCGCGCGGCGGGATCGTGGACGACCGGGCCCTGCTGCGGGCCCTCACCGAGGGATGGATCGCCGGGGCCGGACTCGACGCCCACGCCGAGGAGCCGCTCCCGGAGGCCAGCCCCTTCTGGGACCTTCCCAACGTCGTCGTCACCCCGCACAACGGAGCGACGACCGCCGCGACGCGGCGCCGCGGGGTGGACATCTTCGTCGACAACCTGGAGCGCCACGTCCAGGGCCGGCCGCTGGCGAACGTCGTCGACAAGTCCGCCGGCTACTGACCCCGCCCCTCTCCCCCACCCCCGGCCATGACGCCGCTCCACGCACACAGCCATCGGAGACACACCATGACCACGCCAGAGCTGCCCGCCCTCCCGCCCGGCTTCGTCTTCGGGGCCGCGACGGCGGCCTACCAGATCGAGGGCGCCGCCGACGTGGGCGGGCGCGGCCCGTCCATCTGGGACACCTACTGCCGGACGCCCGGCCGCGTCGCCCGCGGCGAGAGCGGTGACGTCGCCTGCGACCACTACCACCGGTACCCGGAGGACGTGGCACTCCTCCGGGAGCTGGGAGTGGACGCCTACCGGTTCTCGATCGCCTGGCCCCGGGTCGTGCCGACCGGGAAGGGAGCGGTCAACCCCGAGGGACTGGCCTTCTACGACCGCCTCGTCGACGCCGTGCGCGAGGCCGGTATCGAGCCCGTGGCCACCCTCTACCACTGGGACCTCCCGCAGGCGCTGGAGGACGAGGGGGGCTGGCGCGTGCGCGCCACAGCCGAGCGCTTCGCCGAGTACGCGCGGGCGGTGGCGGACCGGCTGGGCGACCGGGTGCAGCGCTGGATCACCCTGAACGAGCCGCACTGCTCGGCGTTCGTCGGCCACGCGGTGGGCCGCCACGCCCCGGGGACCCGGGAGGGCACACCCGCCCTGGCCGCCGCGCACCACCTGCTGCTGGCCCACGGTCTCGCGGCACGGGAACTGCGTGCCTCCGCGGCACGGCACGGTCGCGCGGCGGAGGTCGGCATCACCCTCAACCCGGACCGCTTCATCCCCGCCACGGACTCGCCCGAGGACGCGGAGGCCGTGGACCGCGCCGAGACGCTGCACAACCGGGTGTGGCTGGATCCGCTGCTGCGCGGACACTACCCCCGGAACGAGACGGCCACCTGGGGGTCCATGGCCGACGGGAGCTACCGGTCCCCCGAGGACGCGGCGACCATCGCGCAGCCGCTGGACTTCGTCGGACTGAACTACTACCGCCCCGTGCGGGTGCGCCATGCGCCCCTGCCCGACGCCGCCGCGCGCACGGCAGTCGACATCGGGGTGGAACAGGTCCCGGTCGAGGGGGTGCGCCACACGACCATGGGGTGGCCCGTGGTCCCGGAGTCCTTCACCGACCTCCTGCTCGACCTGCACCGCCGGTATCCGGAGCTGCCCCCGGTCTACATCACCGAGAACGGCTCGGCGGAGCCGGACGTGCCCGCGGCGGACGGACGCGTGCACGACGAGGACCGGGTCGCCTACCTGCGGGACCACCTGGCGGCCCTCGCCGACGCCGTCGCGGCCGGAGTCGACGTGCGGGGATATTTCGTCTGGTCCCTGCTCGACAACTTCGAGTGGGCCTACGGGTACGACCGCAGGTTCGGCATCGTGTCGGTCGACTACGAGACGCTGGCACGCACGCCCAAGGACAGCTACCACTGGTATCGGCAGATGGTGCGGGCGCACCGGGAGCGCCGTACGGGGTGAGGCCACGGGGCGGGACGGGCTCCCAGGAGCGGTCCTGTGAGTCCGTGCCGTCCCGGGGCCTCCGGGTCGGCGACCGCTCAGTCGGTCCGCGGCCCGCCTCCGGAGGTGCGGAGTTCCTCGTTGATCCGCTGCGCCTCCTCCAGCTGGTCCTCCAGGATGATGATCCTGCAGGCGGCTTCGATCGGGGTGCCCTCGTCCACGAGTTCGCGGGCGCGGGAGGCGATCCTGAGCTGGTAGCGGGAGTAGCGGCGGTGTCCGCCCGCCGAGCGCAGGGGCTCGATCAGGCGGGCCTCACCCAGAGCGCGCAGGAAGGCCGGCGTGGTACCGATCATCTCCGCGGCGCGGCCCATGGTGTAGGCGGGGTAGTCGTCATCGTCGAACCGGTTGGTTCCGGAACTGGTCAAGCGTTTCTCTTTCTCTCCTCATCGCACGCCGAGGACCCCAGCGCCGAACGGCGCTGGGGTCCGAGAGTTCAATACCATCTACCGGCTGCTGCCGGTCTTCCGCTTCCCGATGTCGAACTGGAACGGGAACGCGGGGATCGCGGTTGTGTGACCGTGGACCACCTTCTTCCGAACCGGGGCCTGCGGTACCCGAGCGGAACAACCCACACCCGGGCGATCCTCGATGGCATCTACTCCTCTCGATCTCACTGCGTGCACTTCACTCCTGCTGCGGCGCCCTGTATACGGGGGCGCCGGTACTGCCACTGCGGTCCTACCGGCCCCCGGCACTGTCCGACGTCTCCGTACCGGTCGAGCCCTACCGCGTCCTTCCCCACTACCCCGGCGCCTCCCGTGTCGGCGGGACGCCGATCCTGCTCTCCACCGGCGTTTCCGGTGGTCCACCCCGTGGATCCCTGTGGCTACGACAGGAAATGTATCAGCGGTCCCGGTGCATGTCTACTCTGGCCGATGGAGATTTTGGCTCGCCCTGTGGGCAGGTTTTCTGGAGCCGACGCCTCAGCCCGCCCCCGCGTGGGCCGGGGCCTCCAGGAACGCCCGCAGCTGCTCGGCCAGCGGTTCGTCGAGGCTGTGCGGCGCGCCTCGGTGGCGGGGGTCCCGGAACGCGCGCCGGAAGGCCCCGGGGTCGCCGGTGAGGTCGGCGGTGGCGCCCCTGAGGTCCTCCAGCGCCCGGCGGAGCCGTCCTGGCGTGCTCCCCCAGGCGGACTCGTAGGCCCGGAGCGCGCGGAAGAAGCGGACGCACGCCAGGTGGGTCGACTCTCGGTGGTCGTGGCGCTGGATGTGCTCGGCCATCGCGCGCGTCCTGCGGAGTGTGGAAGGCATTCGGTTCACTGCTTCCTGAGAAGAGGGGAACGGACACTGCTCAGGGGGCGGCCCGGCCCGAGCCGGGCCGCCGGGGGTTCAGGCGTCGATGCCGCGAGGCCGGCCGTCGCCCTGGCCGACGCTGATCTTGCGCGGCTTGGCCTGCTCGGCCACCGGGATGCGCAGGGTCAGGACACCGTCGGCGTAGTCGGCCCGGATGGCGTCGGTCCGCAGCGTCTCGCCGAGGAACAGCTGTCGCGAGAAGGTGCCGGAAGGGCGTTCGGCGACCACCACCGCCTCGCGGTCGCGCACGGCGTCGGGGCGCTCGGCGGTCACGGTGAGCACGTTGCGCTCGACCTCCAGGTCGATGGAGTCGGCGCGCACCCCCGGCAGGTCGAAGCAGACGACGAAATCGTCGCCCTCGCGGTAGGCGTCGATCGGCATGGTGGCCGGTCGTGACGCCTCCCCCAGGATCCGCTGCGTGAGGCGGTCGATGTCCCGGAAGGGGTCGGTACGCATCAGCATCATGGAAACCTCCTCTGTCCCTACTAGAAAACCTGATGCGAGGTGACGCAGGTTTTATACCTCAGGACGCGGGAGATAAACAATCGTGTCCGATAAAGGTTTTCTCAAGTCCGGAGGTAGGGTCGGAGGGCGCACCGATGGCTCGGCGAGGAAGGACGTGCTGATGGCAGAACCGCGGCCGGGTACCGCACGCGGCCTGTACACGATCTCCGTGGCCGCCAGGTTGGCGGGGGTCGCACCGCCGAGCCTGCGCTCCTACGAGGAGCGGGGCCTGGTCGCCCCGGCGCGCACCGAGGGCGGCACGCGCATGTACAGCGACGACGACATCGCCCGGCTGAGACGGGTCGTCGAACTGGCGGCACAGGGGGTGAACCTGACGGGGATCGGTCGGATCCTGGAGCTGGAGGAGGAGAACACCCGCCTGCGCGACGGCCCTCCCGGGGACGGGTGAGGGCGCCCGCCCCCGGCCCCGCCGCCGCGGCCGGCCCGCGTCGGCGCCCCTCCCCCTCTCCGGCGCACGCCTTCCGCGCCGGCCCGTCACCGCCCCCTACGAGCCGGACGCCCCCCGCAGGCTCCCGGGCTCGCCGGAGGCCGGGGCCGCCGCACCGGCCCCCTCCGCCGCCGGTGGGCGGGGAGCACGCCGCACACTGCCCTGGACCTGCGTGGCGACGATCGCGAAGGCGGCGGTCGTCACCAGGGTGACGGCCATCCACACCTGCCAGCCGCCGGCCGCGGCCACCGCCGGCGCCAGCAGTACCGCCGCGAGGATGAACAACCGGCTGACGAAGTGGTTGAGGCCGAAGGCCAGCCCCTGGACGTCCGGGTGCACCTCCTCGGTGTACTCCGAGAAGCTGGCCATCCACGGCCCGAGGACGGCGCCGAGGGAGATCCCGACACCGGTCAGCAGCACGACGAGGAGGAACCGCGAGGCGGACGCGCCCGCGCCCATCGTGAGGACGAGCGCCCCGAGCAGCAGCGTCGCCGCCAGTGCCCCGCCGACGAGGAACGGCTTGCGGCTCTGCGTCCTGTCGGAGAGCCGGGAGAAGACCAGGCCGGCCGCCAGGTTTCCCGCCCAGAACGACATCACGATCGCCGACGCCGTGCGCACCGTCATGGCGAAGTGGTCGACCAGCATGGTCTGGCCGTAGGCGTTCATGGTGGCGAGCAGCACGTAGAGCAGCGACATCGCGGCCACGTGCGCCCAGACGACGCGGCGGCGCAGGAGCGGCCGCAGACGGCTCCCACCCGCCGGCGCCCCGCTCACGCCGGTCGTCCGCTCGGTGATGCGGATGGTGCGCCGCAGCTCCGGAGCCAGGTCGCGCAGGGTGAGGGCGACGATCGTCGCCCCGACGAAGGCCGCGCCCGACATCAGGAAGATCTGCGAGCGCCAGGAGTGGTCGAACAGGTCGAGTGTCAGCGCGGCGACGGCCGCCGCGAAGAAGTTCGCCCCTACGGGCCCCCAGCTCCAGAAGGCGAAGGCCTGGGCCCTGCCCATCCGGGGCGTGAAGTCCCGGATCAGCGGCTGGGTGCCGGCCACCGCCATACCCTCGACGAACGCGAGCAGGATGCGCGCGGCGGTGAAGTGGGCGACCGACTGCGACAGCGCCATGAACAGGCACGCCGCCGCGGACAAGAACATGAGCGGCACCACCACGCGGACCCGGCCGACGCGGTCGACCAGCTCACCGCCCAGGTAGCCGGACACAGCCCCGAACAGCAGCGACACGGCGGTGATCTGCCCGTAGGCGCCCAGGGACATGCCGAGGTCGGCCAGCAGCAGGGGCAGGACCGGCGCGAGCTGCCCCTCGTAGGCGGAGATGAACAGCGCCAGGACGACGACGGCCACCAGCAGCCGTCGCCGGGCGCCCGTGGGGTACTCGTGGAGGAGCCTTCGGTGTGACGGCAAGGGACCCACCCTCTCATTTCCTGGACACAGCGACCAATAACGTTCGAGGTGTCCAGAACATAAGGTGGGTGACCGGCGCCACACAACCCCCTAGTCGGAAATCGAGTCGAAGCCCGTCGCCCAGTAGCGCCCGCGCCGGGACAGCTCGACCAGCGTCTCCACGACCTGCTCCACGTCCGGGCGCGGCGCCGGCGACTCCAGCCACCACAGGAGCACCGAGACCTGCTCGCCGACCCAGGCCCGGGCGACGACCCGCAGGTCGACGCGGGGGCGGATGCGGTGGGCCCTGGCCCGCTCCGCGAAGATGTCGTGGGCCGCCTCGGTCCACGCCTCGACCAGGGCCCGCAGCCCGCGGCCGTCGCCCTCCCCCCGCAGGATCAGGCGGTAGAGGTCCGGCTGCTCGGCCGCGTGGCGGAAGAGTTCGGCCACCGGCCACCCGGTGAACCCGACGCCCTCCCGGTCGACGGGGGCCATCCGCTCCCGCAGTTCGCCCAGGACGACCTCGACCACGTGGTCGTAGAGCGCCTCCTTGTCGCGGAAGTGCGTGTAGAACGTCGCCCTCCCGACATCGGCCGCCGCCGCGATGTGCTCCACCCTGACCCCGGAGTACCCGTCGGCGAGCACCCGGGAGACGAACGCCGCCCGCAGTGCGGCCCGGGTGCGGAGTGTGCGCCGATCCTCGTTTGTCATGGGGTCTTTCTAGCAACGCCCGACACCCCTGGACACTTCCTGGACATCGTGTCTAGTATCTCGGTGTTCGCTCGAAGACCTCTGGAGGGACCGTGAACCTTGGCAGCTACCTCACCCGCAGCGCGTGCCACTGGCCGGAGGCGGAGGCCCTGGTGTCCGGGGACCGGCGCTGGAGCTACCTCGCCCTCGAACAGGAGGCCAACCGGCTGGCCTCCGCCCTGCTCGCGCGCGGCTGCACGCCCGGCACGGCGGTCGCCACCCTGTCCGGCAACCGCGGGGAGCTGGTCGTCGCGGAGATGGCGCTCTGCAAGGCGGGGTGCCTCCGGGTGCCGGTCAGCACCCGACTGGCGGCGGCCGAGATCGAGCACGTCCTCCTGGACGCCCGGGTGCGGCTGGTCCTCGTTGACGCGGCCAACCTCCCGACCGTGCGCGCGATCGTCGACTCCCGTGCCCCCGACTGTCTCGTGGTCGTCCTCGACGGAGACGCCGGCGACGCCCTGGGCTACGCCGCCCTCCTCGCCGAGGGCGACCCCGGGCCGGTGGCCGTCGACCTCGACGAGGACAGCCCTGCGGTACTGAACTTCACCTCGGGCTCCACGGGCACGCTCAAGGCCGCGGTCCAGACGGTCGGCAACAGGCTGTCCAACATGCGCAAGCTGGCGATGAACCCGCAGGGCTCCACCGGCCCGGGGTCGGTCTACCTCGCCCCCGGGCCGATCACCCACGCGAGCGGGATGGGGATCCTCGGCTGCTTCTTCCGCGGAGCCGCCGTCGTGGTGCTCCCGGCCTTCGACACCGAGGCCTACCTCGACGTCCTGGAGCGCGAGCGCGTCACCCACACCTTCCTGGTGCCGGTCATGCTCAACATGGTCCTGGCCTCGCCCACCGCGCGCAGCCGGGACCTGTCCCGCCTGAGCAGCGTCACGATCGGCGGCGCCCCCGTCAGCCCGGCCCGCCTCCGCGACGCCGTCGAGCTGTTCGGCCCCGTGGTCAACCAGGGCTACGGGCAGGGCGAGACCACGAGCGCGATCACCTTCCTCACCTCCGAGGACGTGCTGCGGGGCATCGAGTCCGACCCCGAGCTGCTGCTCTCCTGCGGGCGCCCGGTCTTCGACACGGAGGTCCGCGTCGTCGACGACGGGGGGAACACGCTCCCCGCCGGCGAGGTCGGGCAGATCCTGGCCCGAGGCCCCGACTGCGTCCGGGAGTACTTCCATGCCGAGGAGGCCACCGCCGAGACGTTCCGCGACGGGTGGGTGCGCACCGGGGACCTCGGCTTCTTCCGCCGGGACGGCTACCTGTTCATCGTGGACCGCGAGAAGGACATGATCATCTCCGGGGGCTACAACGTGTACTGCACCGAGGTGGAGGCCGCCCTCTACGAGCACCCCGCGGTCTTCGAGACCTGTGTCGTGGGCGTCCCCGACGAACGGTGGGGGGAGACCGTCAAGGCGTTCGTGACGCTCCGGCCGGGCGCCGCCGCCACCGGGGACGAGCTGCGCGAGTTCTGCGCGACCCGGCTGTCCCGGGTCAAGCTCCCCCGCATCGTCGAGTTCGCCGAGCGGATCCCGCGCAACCGCAACGGCAAGATCGACCGGCGCGCGCTCCGGCGGCGCGAATGGGCCGGCTCCGAGCGACAGGTGGGATGAGCGACCCATGGCCTTCATGCTTCAGCCGACGTACCACGACAACCCGCGCCTCGACGCGCTGGTCGGCGGACTCCGGGACTACCTGTCCGGAGAGCTCGCCGCCTACGAGGACGACCTCGGGCTGGCGCCCGAGACCCCGCTGCACCGCTCCCAGCTGGAACCGGTGTGGCGGCGCAGCCGGGAGCTGGGCTTCTACGGCATCCACCTCCCCGAGGACCTCGGCGGCCGGGCACTGTCCTACACGGAGCTGGCGGCGCTCAAGGAGGAGGTCGGCGCCTCCGGGCGCGTGCTGGCCACGAGCGTGCTCGGCGACATGGGCGGGCCCCTGCGGATCGGCGCGATCTTCGAGCACGCCACCGAGTACCAGAGGGAGAAGTACCTGCTGCCGGTCGTCAGGGCGCAGCGGGCGTGCTGCTTCTCCATGACCGAGGACGACGCGGGCTCCGACGTACGCCGCATGCGCACCACCGCGACCCCGGTGCCGGGCGGCTACCGGATCACCGGGCACAAGGTGTTCAGCACCGGCGGCACCTTCGCGGACTTCTCGATCCTGGTCGCCCGCATGGCCGGCTCCGAGGAGTCCTACTCCGCGTTCCTCGTCGACCTGGACTCCCCCGGCTGCCGCGTGAGCCCGGGGCAGGTACCCCTGTCGGGGCAGAACATCGAGAGCGACGTCGTCCTCGACGACTGCTTCGTACCCGCCGAGAACCTGCTCGGCGAGGAGGGGCAGGGGATGCGGATCAGCCTCGGGCGGGTCACCGCGAACCGCCTGCTCCACTGCCCCACCGCCCTCGGCGCGGCACGGCGGGCGATCGGCCTCGCCTTCGACTTCGCCGCCGGGCGCAGCGTCTCCGGCGGGCTCCTCCTGGAGAAGCAGGCGATCCAGCACACACTCGCCGACATGGCCACCGACTACTACGCGGCCCGTTCGATGACCTACGACGCCCTCGCCCTGCTCGACGCGGGGGAGCGGCCCCGGGTGGAGTCCTTCATGTGCAAGCTGTTCGTGGCCGAGCGCGCGTTCGCCATAGCGGACCGGGCGGTGCAGATGCACGGCAAGGCCGGTATGGTGCGCGGCGCCCCGGTGGAGGTGATCTGGCGGCAGTTGCGCATGTTCCGCGTGCTGACCGGCGCCTCCGAGATCCAGCGCAACGGCATCGTCCGCGAGATGGTCAGGGCCGCGGGGGGCGCGACATGACCGCCGCGAAGCCGGACGGGGGCCTTCCCCCCGAGGACGGGCAGGACCTGCGCGACGCCGGGCGCGGCTTCGTGGCGACGCTCGAGCCGGCCCTCGTCACCGACGCCGCCGGCCGCGTGGTGTACGACGCCGACGCGTACGCGTTCCTGGACGGGCCGGCGCCCGACACCGCGAACCCGAGCCTGTGGCGGCAGAGCCGCCTGGCGTCCATGCACGGCCTGTTCCGGGTGACCGAGGGGATCTACCAGGTCAGGGGCCTCGACCTGGCCAACATGACCCTGGTCGAGGGCGATACCGGCGTCGTCGTCATCGACACGCTGACCTCGGCCGAGACCGCCGCCGCGGCGCTGGCGCTCTACCGGTCCCACCGCGGCGACCGCCCGGTCACCGGCGTCGTCCTCACCCACCCGCACGCCGACCACTTCGGAGGCGTGGACGGTGTCCTCGCGGACGCCGCGCCCGGCGTCCCGGTGCTCGCGCCCGAGGGGTTCCTGGAACACGCGGTCTCCGAGAACGTCTACGCCGGACCCGCGATGGCCCGGAGGTCGGGGTTCATGTACGGCACCGCGCTCGAGACCTCCCCCGCCGGCCACCTGGGGTGCGGCCTGGGACAGCGCCTGTCCGCCGGCACGATCGGCCTGGCCGAGCCCACGGAGTCGATCACCCGGACCGGCCAGGACCGCGTGGTCGACGGGGTGCACATCGAATTCCAACTCACGCCGGGGACGGAGGCGCCGGCGGAGATGAACATGTACTTCCCCCAGCGCCGGGCGCTGTGCCTGGCCGAGAACGCCGTGCACACCATGCACAACATCATCACCCTGCGGGGAGCCCAGGTCCGCGACGCGCACCAGTGGGCCCGCTACCTCACCGAGGCCGTCCAGCTCTTCTGCCACCGCACCGACGTCGCCTTCGCCACCCACCACTGGCCGACCTGGGGCGCGGACCGGATCGAGGGGTTCCTGACCGGGCAGCGCGACCTCTACGCCTACCTGCACGACCAGACGGTGCGCCTGATCAACCGGGGCCTCACCCCCCGGGAGATCGCGGAGGAGCTCACGCTCCCTCCCGCCCTGGACCGGCAATGGGCCAACCGCGGCTACTACGGGTCGCTGAGCCACAACGTCAAGGGCGTCTACCAGCGCTACCTCGGCTGGTTCGACGGAAACCCCGCCCACCTGTGGGAACACCCGCCGGTCGAGGAGTCGAGGCGCTGGGTGGACCTGCTCGGCGGCATCGGCGGGACCCTCGCGCGCGCGGACGACCTCGTCGGCGAGGGCGACCTGCGCTTCGCCGCCACCCTGCTCAACCACGCGGTCTTCGCCGAGCCGGACCACGAGGGGGCGCGGCGGCGGCTGGCCGACGTCTACACCTCGCTCGGCCACGCCTGCGAGAACGCGACGTGGCGCAACTACTACCTCACCGGAGCCCAGGAGCTCGTCCGCGGCCCCCGCCCGGCCCGCCGGCCGGGCGGGGGCCGCCTACTGGCGGCCCTCGGCGTCGACCAGCTGCTCGACTCCCTCGCCGTCCGGGTCGACGGCCCCGCGGCATGGGACCTCGACCTGCGCCTGGACCTGCACCTGGTCGACCAGGACGCGGTGTGGCACCTGCGCCTCGCCAACGGGGTGCTCGTGCACCACCGGGACCGCTCCCCCGACCCGCGAGCGCGCCTGGCGCTCACCATGACGAGGCAGCAGCTGGTCGGCGTCATCACCCGCCGGGACCTCCGGGGCGTCGGGCACGAGGGGGACCTCGGGGTGCTCCGCTCGCTGTTCGGCGTCCTGGAGACGCCCGACCCCGGCTTCGCCGTGGTGCGGCCCTGAAGGGGCGAGGGCCCGGAGCCCCGCCGCCGCCCCGGGCCGTGGCCGCCCGGGGCGGCACGGCCGCGAGCGCACGGGGAGGGGCGCCGGCCTCAGGTACGGTCCCGTGCCCCGGAACCGCTCCCGGCCGGCCCGACCGCGTCCACGGGGACTCGGCGGCCGTCCCCCGCCGACGCGGGGGCGGCCCCCGCGGCCCCCTGTCGGCGGGCCGCGGGCCTCAGCACGCGCTGGACGATGAAGTACTCCGCCACGAGGACGTTCACCAGGAAGGACGCCCACGCGCTCGCGTGGTAGACGTCGTCGAAGGTCAGGGACGGGAAGTAGTTCGCCTGGAGCGCCAGCCCCAGACCGAGGTAGATCCGCAGGCTCACGGAGGCGAAGGTGAGCGCGTAGTTGCGGATCATCCAGACCCGGTGCAGCCGAACCTCCCCACGGCGGATGGTCCGGAAGGCCTGGACGAGCGTGTAGAGCCAGGCCGCCGTCAGGATGAAGAAGGCGACCTGCACCGAGAAGCCGCTGACGGAGAAGGCTGCGGCGAACAGGGCCGCCATCGACCCCAGCACCACGCAGACCATGTAGACCCGGCCGGCGACGCGGTGCGCACGCGGGTACCGGACGCGGAGCCGGGTGAGGAACTGGAACGGCCCGATGAGCAGCGCCAGGGAGCTGGGGATCGCGTGCACGGCGATGGAGAGGTAGTGGGAGGCGACCCCGGGGTCGAGCGGGATCCTGTTGCGCTCCACGTCCCCGACCGCGTAGGGCTCCGCCGAGTAGAGGGCGACGGCGGCGGCCGACACGGCCAGCAGGGCCCAGAGCGTCCACCACCAGCGGCGGCGGGTCGATTTCGTCAGGTCGTTCACAGGCATCTCCACTGAGGACGGAAGGAAGGTGCCCCGGCCGCGTCGGGGCGGGATCCGGCGCCGGAACGGCGCCCGCCGGGGCACAGGGCGTGTCACAGACACAGTCGCGTCCCCGTGCGGTCGTTCGCGTCGGTGAGAACCACCCAGTTCCCTCCCGGCCCGTCGGCGGGCGGCCACGGAGCGGGACCCGACCCTGAGGCGGTCGACCGGACCGGGTGTCCCGTACGCGAAGCCCTCCCCTCCGTCGCCTCCGCGCGGATCCGGGCGCCCCGGGGGCTTGCATCTCAAGCGGCTCGAGGTACCACAGTGGCTCCCATGAACGACAACGAGCTGTACCCCATCGGAGACGCCGCACGCCGCAGCGGCCTGAGCGTCAGCGCCGTCCGCTTCTACGCCGACGCCGGGATCGTCGAGCCCACCCACCTGTCCGGGGCGGGCCACCGCCTGTACGACGTCGACACCATCGCCCGCCTGGAACTCGTCCGCACCCTGCGCGAACTGGACACCGACCTGGACGAGATCCGCCGCCTGCTCGAAGGGGGCACGACCCTGCACGGCCTGCTCACCACCCACCTGGAGATCGTCGAGCGCCAGGAGCGCACCCTGCGGGCCAGGAGGGCGGTGCTGCGGACCCTGATCAGACAGGGCGGCACGACCACGCAGGCCGACCTGATGCACAAGCTCGTCTCGATGACCGACGAGGAACGCGAACAGGTCGTCGACGACTTCTGGAACGACGTCGGCGAGGGCCTCGACGTCCCCGACGGCTTCGTCGACCGGCTGCGCGCGATGCGGCCGATCCTGCCGGCCGACCCCACGGCCGCCCAGCTGGAGGCGTGGATCGAACTGGCCGACCTGGTGCGGGACCCGGAGTTCCGCGACGCGGTCCGCGCCTACCTGCACGACACCTACTCCACGGACGTGGGCAGGGACATCGCGAGCGCGCCGTTCCAGGACTTCATCTACGGAGACGGGCTCTCCCGCATCGAGGAGGTCATGGCCGCCCACCGCGCCGGCGAGTCCCCCCGGTCCCCCTGGGCGCAGAACGCCATCACGCGCTTCATGGAGGGGGCCGCGGGGGTGTCCGGCATCGAGCTCACCCCCGAAATTCGCAACCGGATGGCCGACTCCTATCGGCTGCTCCCCGACATCGAGCGCCAGGTCGCCGAGGAGGACGCCGCCTCCGAGGACCCCGTCTACGACGACACCCACGGCCGGTACATGTCCCTGGTGGCGGTGATCAACGAGCACCCGCCCGAGGAGACGCCGCCCTACGAGTGGATGGCCGAGGCCATGCGCGCCCCGGACGACGGCGCCTGAGGGGACCCCGTGCGCCCGCCCCGGACGGGTGACGCGCGGGCGGTGCGCCGGGGAACGGCACACCGCCCGCGCGGGGCCGCGGACGGCGGCTCCCTCCCCGGTCCCGTCCGCGCCCCCCGGCGGGCGGCCGGAGCGCAGGGCCGGGGGCCGCGGGAGCGGAACCGCCCCGGGGCGCCGTGCCCCCGCCCCGACACGCCCCACTCATCGCGCTGGGTGATTCTCTCGTCACCGATGGCTATGGTCGTGGAGTGCTCCAGCCCCGTTCGCCCTCTCAGGAGCCCGGTCGCACCGGCCGGTTCCCGGCGCGGCCCACCGCCCCCGTCCTGGCCCTGATGGCGGTCCTCCTGTCCCTGGCCGCCGGCTGCACGGCCCCGACCCCGACCGCCGGCTCCTACCGGGACGCCGCCGAGCAGACCGTCACGGACCTCCTCTCGGCCGTGGGGACGGGCGTCCTGCTCGTCGAGATCCACCGGGGCGACAGGGCGTTCTCCCCCTACGCGGAGACCACCGCCGAGGACTCCGAGGACGCCGCCCGCTCGATCGCCGACACCTTCGGGACGCGCCAGCCGCCCACCGCCGGGTCCGACGCCCTGCGGGCGGAGCTCTCCCCCCTCTGCGACACCGCGGTGAACGCGCTCGCCGACCTGCGCATCGCCCTGAACAGGGACGACAGCGCCGCGGTCGAGGCCGCCGGGCAGACCCTCCTGACCGTTTCGGCCGGGCTCTCCGACCTCGAGGAGGCCCTCTCGTGAGGTGGCTGGCGGCCTTCACCCTGGGCCTGCTCACCGCCATCGGCGGTTTCCTGGACATCGGCGACCTGGTCGCCAACTCCGTGGTCGGCTCCCGCTTCGGGATGACCCTGGCCTGGGTCGTCCCCGTCGGCGTGGTCGGGCTGATGGTGTTCACCGAGATGTCCGCCCGCGTGGTCACCGCCACCGGTCGCGGGACCTTCGACCTGGTGCGCGAACGGCTCGGCGCCAGAGTCGGCCTCGCCAACCTCCTGGCCTCCTACCTCATCACCCTGCTCACCCTGTCCGCGCAGATGGGGGGTATCGCGCTGGCCCTGGAGCTCGCCAGCGGCATCCACTACCTGCTGTGGGTCCCGGTCGTCGGGTTCCTCGTCTGGATCGTGCTGTGGCGGCTGCCCTTCGAGTACATGGAGAAGACCTACGGCCTCCTGGGCCTGGCCCTCGTCGTGTTCGGTGTGGCCCTGTGGAGGATGGGCCCGGACCTGGGGGCCCTCCTCACGGAGGCGGTGTCCTTCTCCCCGCCCCCGAACGAGGGGGCGGCCGTGTGGTGGTACTACGCCATCACCCTGTTCGGGGCCGCGATGACCCCGTACACCGTCCTCTTCTTCTCCTCGGGCGGGGTCGAGGAGAAGTGGACTTCCGAGGATCTGGCCACCGCGCGCCTCAACGTCTTCTTCGGCCTCCCCCTGGGAGGGCTGCTGTCCCTCGCCATCATGGGCTGCGCCGCCGTCCTGCTCATGCCCGCCGGGGTCCAGGTGTCCGACCTGGGACAGGTCGCGCTCCCCGTCGTCTCGACCCTGGGCAGGCTGGGACTGATCGTGGTGATCCTCGGGTTCTTCGCCGCCACCTTCGGCGCCGCCCTGGAGTCGGGCCTGGCCGCGGGCTACGGCGTCGCCCAGTACTTCGGCTGGCACTGGGGGAAGACACTGCCGCCGGCGAGCGCCCCCTACTTCCACCTCGTCATCATGGTGAGCCTGCTGGGCGGCACCCTCTTCATCCTCACCGGGGTCGATCCCATCACCGTCACCGAGTACAGCCTGGTCTTCTCGGCCGCGGCCCTGCCCCTGACCTACCTGCCGATCCTCGTCGTCGCCAACGACCGCGGCTACCTCGGCGACCAGGTCAACTCGCGCTTCACCAACGTCCTGGCCTCGGTCTACCTGGTGCTGCTGTGCGTGGTGTCGGTGGCCGCCATCCCCCTCATGCTCTACACGAAAGCGGGGCAGTGAGATGTCCGACGAGGCGGACGGGACGATCTTCCGGGTCGGGTTCACCGTCCTGGACCGCCAGGTGGTCGACCGCGGGGGCGAGAACCTGGGCAAGGTCGACGACGTGGAGTTCACCTGGCGGGAGGGGGAGGCGCCGGCCATGACGGCCCTGATCATCGACGCGGCCTCCCTCGGCGGACGGATCGCCGGGCGGTTCGGCCGGTTCTGGGAGGCGGTCCTGGAGCGGATGCGCCCGCCGGAGGAGGCGCCCACCCGGATCCCGCTCACCGACGTCGAGGAGTTCGCCCCCACCACGGTGCTGTCCACGGACGCCCCGCCGGGGATGCGCCCCCTGGAGGCGTGGGTGGCGCGCCACCTCATCGGCCGCATCCCCGGGGGGCGGCGATGAAGCGGCTGCGCGCGGGCGCGCTCCTGGGGCTGCGGATCGTCGACTGCGACGGGAAGGACGCGGGTTCGGTCCAGGACATCGTCGTCCGGCACAGCGGGGGCGCGTACACCGTCCTGGGACTGGTGGCGGGGCGTTCCGCGCTCGCCGGACGCTTCGGGTTCGGGGACTCCCTGGAGGCGCCCACCCCCTGGCGGCATCTGCTGGGGTGGTTGCGGCGCCACGAGCGCTACGTCCGGTGGGAGGACGTCGTGGCCGTGGAGGAGGACGGGGTCGAGATCGCGGTGGAGCGCGGGGCCCTGCCCCGCGGGTGGCGCGGCCGGCCCTGACCGGCGCCGCGGCACCGCGCTCCTCCGGAGAGGGACGGGCCCCGGTCAGCGCCGTGCCTCCCCGGAGGCGCCGCCCCTCCGGTCGTGGTGCTCCAGCAGCCGGGCCAGCAACCCGGTCAGCACCTGCCGCTCCTCGGGCGCCAGCGGGGCCAGCAGTTCCTCCTGGGTGCGGGCCAGCCGCCCCTCCAGCACCCGCAGCTGCCTCCTGCCCGCGGCGGTCAGCGAGACGATGTTGCGCCGCCGGTCGGAGGGGTCCAGGACCCGCTCGACCAGGCGGCGGTCGGAGAGCTCGTTGACCGTCGCGACCATGTCGCTCACGTGGATGCCGCTGCGGCGTCCCAGTTCGGCCTGGCTGGCGGGGCCGGACTCCTCCAGCGCGGCCAGCAGGCGGTAGTGGTAGCCGCGGGCGCGCACGGACGAGAACCCGTCGGCCACCAGGCGGTGCGCGTGGTGGGCGGTCTGGGTGAGCAGCCAGCTGGGCGTGCTCTCCCAGGCTGCGGGCGTCTTCTCCGGTGGGTTCTCCATGCCCGGAGTCTAACGAACCGTTGGTGCATCCAATGATTATGCTACCGTTCGTGGCCCAAACGTTTGGCGGGCAAACATTCAGGCCCCCAATGAACCACCGGAGCCAGGACCATGATCACGCCGTTCCGCATCGACATCCCCCAGGCCGACCTCGACGACCTGGCCGACCGGCTCTCCCGTACCCGCTGGCCCGACGAGGTCGCCGACGCCGGGTGGGACTACGGCTTCCCGCTGGCACGGCTCCGGGAACTGGCCGAGTACTGGCGCACCGGCTACGACTGGCGCGAGCACGAGGCCGCCCTCAACGAGCTCCCGCACTTCACCACCGGGATCGAGGGCCAGACCGTCCACTTCGTCCACGTCCGGTCCGCGAGACCGGACGCGCTCGCGCTGGTCCTCACCCACGGCTGGCCCGGCTCGTTCCTGGAGTTCCTCGACGTCGTCGAACCGCTCTCACGCGACTTCCACCTGGTGATCCCCTCCATCCCGGGCTACGGCTTCTCCGGGCCGACCCGCGAGCGCGGCTGGGACACGGTCCGGATCGCGCGGGCCTGGGCCGAGCTGATGCGGCGACTGGGGTACGAGCGCTACGGGGCCCAGGGCGGCGACTTCGGGTCGGGCATCTCCACCGCGCTCGGCGCGGTGGCGCCCGAACAGGTCGTCGGGGTGCACGTCAACTACCTGCCGACCAGGCCGGACCCGGACGCCGGCGTCGAGCTGTCCGAGGAGGACGAGGCCCGGCTGGACAAGGTCAGGGAGCTGATGGCGAACCGCCCGCCGTACCAGGCCCTGCAGGCCGCGACCCCGCAGACCATCGGCTACGCGCTGACCGACTCGCCGGTCGGCCAGCTGGCCTGGATCGCCGAGCGCTTCGCGCAGTGGACCGACCCCCGCTCGCCGGTCGACGACGAGCGGATGCTCACCGACGTCTCGCTGTACTGGCTGACGGCCACCGCGGCCTCCTCGGCGCGGCTGCACCGCGACGCCCGGCGGCAGACCGAGCCGTGCCCGGTACCGGTCGGCGTGGCGGTCTTCGCCCACGACATCACGCAGTCGGTGCGACCGCTGGCCGAGCGGCTGTACGACATCAGGCACTGGTCGGAGTTCGGGCGCGGCGGCCACTTCGCCGCGATGGAGGTGCCGGACCTGCTCGCCCGGGACGTCCGGGAGTTCTTCCTCGCCCTCCTCGGGAAGGACTGACACCGGCCGCCGCGCCGGGCCCGCGCGCCCTCCGGGGGTGCCCGTGCGTTCCGCCGTGCCGCGTCCTCCTTCCGCCACCGCGCCCCGGCCGCGGCCCCTCTACCCCTCCTCGTCCAGGGCCGGACCGTGCTCCAGGAGGTGGCGGACGAACGCCGCCGTGCTCTCGGTGAGGGTGGAGAAGTCCGCCGCGACGAGGACCGTGTGCCGCGCCGCCCACGGTTCGTCCAACTCGTACAGGGACGCGGGGGAGACACCGTGGCGCCGGGCCGCCCCCCGCGGCACCACGGCGTACCCCACACCGGTGCAGGCCACGGCGCAGACGGCCCCGAGCGAGGGCAGTCGGACCCGGTAGGCGGGCTCCGCCCCCGCCGCGTGCGCCTGCCGGTCGACGAGGTCCTGCAGAGGGCTCCCCCGCAGGAGGCCGACCACGGGTTCGCGGAGCAGGTCCGCCAGACGGAGCGGCCTCCGGGGCAGGGAGGAGGCCGGGCCGACGGCGACGAGGTCGTCGTCCCACAGCCGGCGCGTCTGGCAGGCCGAGCCCGCGGGCACCGAGGAGACGACCGCGATGTCGGAGAGCCCGTCGAGGACGTGGGCGACGGCCGCCTCGCTGCTCAGCTCGACCAGGGTGACCGCGGTGTTGGGCAGGCGGTTGAGCGTGGCGGCGAGGAACTCGGTGAGGGCGTCGGCGGCGGAGCTGTTGGTCACCAGCCTGACGCTGTCCTCCAGTCCCCGGGCGCGGGCGGCCATGCCCGCCTCCAGGTCCCGGGCGCCGTCGAGCAGGACCAGGCCCCTCGCGGCCAGGGCCTCGCCGGCCGGGGTCGGCGTCACCCCCCGGTGGCGGCGGTCGAGCAGCCGCAGCCCGTAGTGCCGTTCGAGCGCGGTGATGCGGACGCTGGCGGCCGACAGCGATATCCCGCACCGCTGGGCCCCGTCCGTGATGGAGCCCGCCTCGATCACCTCCACGAGCAGCGCGAGGTCGCTCAGGTCGGCCACCCCCATCGGTCCTGCCTTCATCTTCTGGGCACCCCTCTTCGTCTGGCCTCAACGCACGCTCCGGGCCCGTGGGCGAGAATCCCCGGGAGCCGCTGCCCCGAGCGGCTCCGGGCGAGCACGGAGGGAGAGGTCCATGGTGGTCACACGGGACGGCCGGTGGCGGTGGCCGCGGTCGGCGGTGCGCCGCCCGGGCGGGCTACGGGCCATGCTAGAGGCGTGGCGGCGGCCGTCGGCCGGGTCCGCGGAAACCGCCTACCGGGAGCAGCTCCACGTGATCGTGTGGCTGTTGGAGGACGGCCGGCCCGAGGAGGCGTCGAGGGTCGCGTGCGAGGGGCCCTGGGCGCCCGGCGGGCGGGGCCGCCCCCGCCGCTGAGGGGGCCGGGACGCGCACGGCCGCCGGCCCCGGCTGCCGCCCTCCGCTCCGCGCGGGCCCAGGATCGGCCGACTAGGATCGGCCGACCGGGCGCCTCCCGTGCCCGGTCGCGGGAGGCGCGCCGAGCGCCCCGCCGAACCAGTGGTGCGGAAAGGTCCCCCCATGCCGTCCGAACCGGCCCCCGTCCTCAACCCGGTCCTTCCGGGGTCGCACCCGGACCCCTGCGTCCTGCGGGTCGGCGGGGACTTCTACCTCGCCACCTCCACCTTCGAGTGGTACCCGGGCGTGCGCCTGCACCACTCCACCGACCTCGTGCGGTGGCGCCCCCTGGGCGGGGCCCTGCCCGGCCCGCCATGGCTCGACCTGGCGGGCCGCCCGGACTCGGGGGGCGTGTGGGCCCCCGACCTCAGCCACGCCGACGGGTTGTTCCACCTCGTCTACAGCAACGTCACGTCCTACGCCGGCGGCTTCACCGACAGCCCCAACCTCCTCGTGACCGCGCCGACGATCCACGGGCCCTGGTCGGACCCGGTCCCCCTGCACGCACGCGGGTTCGACGCGGCCCTGCTGCACGACGGCGACGAGAGCTGGCTGGTGAGCCTGGCGCACGACTGGCGCCCCGGCCACGGGGGCTCCTCGGGACTGGAGGCCGTCCGCTACGACCGCCGCGCACGGACCCTGGCGGGGGCACCGGTCCGGATCGCGCTCCCGGAGGGGGAGGACTGGGTCGAGGGCCCCCGGATCCGGCGCATCGGCTCCTGGTACTACCTGCTCACCGCGGACGGGGGCACCGGTTACGGGCACCGCGTCACCGCCGCCCGCTCCAGGAACCTGGCCGGGCCGTACGAACGCGATCCCGGGGGCCCGCTGATCACCGCCCGCGACCGGCCCGACCTGCCCCTGCAGAAGGCCGGGCACGGCTGCCTGGTGGACACCCCCGCCGGGGACACCTACCTCGCCTACCTCGCCGCCCGCCCCCTGGGGCGGCGCGGCCCGTGCGTCCTGGGCCGCGAGACCGCGCTGGCGCCCGTCGCCTGGACCCCGCAGGGCTGGCCCCGGGTGCCCGGCGGGCGCCCGGAGACGCGGATCCCCGCGCCCGCCGTCCCGCGGGCCGCCGGGGATCCGGGCGGCGGCGACCCGGTCCCGGACGTCCACGGGGAGGGCACCGACCACTTCGACGGCGCCGTGCTCGGGCCGCACTGGTCCACACTGCGCCGCCCCGCCACCCGGGACTGGGTCACCACGGCCGCGCGGCGCTCGCACCTGCGGGTGCGGGGCGGGCGCTCGCCGCAGAGCCTCGTCGGCGCCAGCCTGGTCGCCCGGAGGGTGAGCTCCCCGCACTGCTCGTTCGAGACCACCATGGAGTACCGGCCGACGGACACCCGCCACCTGGCCGGGCTCACCGCCTACTACAACACCCGGAACTGGTTCTTCGCGTACCGCAGCGTCGACGACGCGGGACGGCAGGTGCTGGGGGTGGCGGCCTGCGACCGGGGGCGGGTGACCCTGGAGGGGACCGAGGTCCTCGCCCCCGGAACGGGAGGGCGGACGCGGCTGGGCGTGGACGTGGACGGTGCCCGCCTGCGCTTCCGCCGCGACGCCGGTGGGGGGTGGGACCCCCTGGGACCGTGGCTGGACGCCACCGTGCTCTCGGACGAGCACGCCGAGGAGATCGAGGACGGAGGGCTCCGGACCATGGGGTTCACCGGAGCCTTCGTCGGCCTGTGGGCCTGGGACCTGGGCGGGCAGGGCCTGCACGCCGACTTCGACGAGGCGACCTACCGGCTGCGGCCCCCGGCGCGGCCGGACGGGGGGCGCTGACACCTCCTCGCGGCGTCGGCGCTCCCGGGGAGGACGCGGCGCGGATCAGCCGAGCCGCTCGGCGACGGCGGTCACCGTCGCCGAGACCAGGGCGCGGTCCGGGCCCCCGCCGTCCCGCTCGAAGTGCCGGTGCAGTGACCACCCCTCGACCAGGGCGTCCAGCGCCCGGCAGGCCTCCGGGGAGAAGTGCGCGGACAGGAAGCCGCGGCTGACGCCCATCCACGCGCGCGCGGCCTCCCGGACCGCGTCGTTGTGGTTGGCGTAGGAGTACATCTCGAAGAGCAGCACGAACTGCCCGGGGGTGGCGTACCCGGGGCCGCAGATGAGGTCGACCACGGCCTCGCACGCCTCGGCCCGGCTGCTCGCCGCGGCCATCCTGTCGCCGTAGTACCGCGCCATGGTCCGGGCCAGGTGCGCGAAGGCCTGCTCCAGGATCTCCGTCAGGCCGTCGAAGTGGTAGGTGAGCGACCCCAGGGGGACCGAGGCCCGCTGGGCGATCGCGCGGTGGGTGGTCCTGTGCACGCCGCGCTCGGCGATCACCTCCAGGGCCGCCGCGAGGATGCGCTCCTTGCGCTCCGGGTCGTTGCCGACCCGCCGTGGTCCGCCCATGCCTCCCCCTTCCCGCCACCATTGTGGCGGACCCGCGCCCCGGTCCCGGCCCCGTGACGGCCGCCGGGTAAAGTGCGTACTTTTGTACACACTATTGCCCGGCCCACCGCTAGGAACTCTCTTCGTGGACACCGCCATGAGACGCCGGCGCCTCGCGCTGTGCACGCTCTTCCTCCTCCCCGGCCTGGGGATCTCCTCCTGGGTCACCCGCACCCCCGCCATCCGCGACGCGCTGGGGGCCTCCACCGCCGAGATGGGTCTGGTCCTGTTCGGCCTCTCGGCCGGCTCGATGCTCGGCATCCTCTCCGCGGGGCCACTCGTCGCCCGCCTGGGCGCCCGGCCGCTCATCGTGTTCGGCATCGCCACCCTGGTCCTGAGCATGCCCACCATCGGAGCGGGCGCGGCCCTGTCGGCCCCGGTGCTGGTCGCGATCGGCCTGTTCCTCTTCGGCCTGGGCATGGGCGGCGGGGAGATCGCCCTCAACATCGAGGGCGCCGAGGTCGAGAAGGCCCTGTCCGAGCCGCTGCTCCCGCGCCTGCACGGCTTCTTCAGCCTGGGCACCGTGGTGGGCGCGGTCGCCGGCATCGCATTCACCGCGACCGACTTCCCCGTCGCCTGGCACCTGGGGATCGTCGGCCTCCTGGCCCTGGCCGCCTCGGCGGCGGTGCTCGGCTCCGTCCCCGCCGACACCGGCAGGACGCGCCCCCGCGCCGACGACCGCGGCCCCGGCACGCGACGCGCGCCGTGGAAGGACACGCGCCTGCTCCTGATCGGCGTCATCGTGCTCGCGATGGCCCTGGCGGAGGGCACCGCCAACGACTGGCTGCCCCTGATCATGGTCGACGGCCACGGCTTCGACCCTGCGGCGGGGTCGATGGTCTACGCCGTGTTCGCCGCCTCGATGACAGTCGGACGCTTCGCCGGCGGGTACTTCCTGGCGCGTTTCGGCCGGGTCGCGGTGCTCGCCGCCAGTGCGGCCGCCGGAGTCCTGGGGATGGGGCTGGTGGCCGGCGCGGACAGCCAGGTCCTGGCCGCGGCGGCCGTGGTCCTGTGGGGGCTGGGGGCGTCCCTGGGCTTTCCCGTGGCCCTGTCCGCGGCCGGCGACTCCGGGCCCGACTCCGCGGCCCGGGTCGGGCTGGTGGCGACCCTCGGCTACGTGGCGTTCCTGGTGGGGCCGCCCGCGCTCGGATTCCTGGGCGAGGCGTACGGACTGCGCGGGGCCCTGGTCGTGCCCCTGGTCTTCGTCGCCGCCGCCGGCCTCCTCTCCTCGGCCGCCCGGCCCCGCGGGGCTGCGGACGCCGACGCCGAGCGGGACGGGGCCGGGGACCGGAACTCCCGGTAGCGTCCCGCTCCCGGGAGGGTGGGCTCCGGCTGCGGGGGCGCCCCGCTGTACGGCGCCCCGCTCCCGGGAGCCGGAGCTCCCCGGGCCCTCAGCCCTCGGCGGGGGCCCGCCCCTGGGCCCCCAGCTGGCGCGACAGCTCGGCCGCCGCCTCGCGGACGGCCGCGATGACGCCGACCAGGCCCGTGCCCCGGAAGTGCGTGGCCGGGCCGCCCAGGCTCACCGTGGCCGCCAGGCCCCCGGAGGAGTCGAACACGGGGGCGGCCACGGCGCCCACGTCCTGGAGGAAGTCCTCGTCGCTGACGGTGTAGCCCTCGGACGCGATCTTCTTCAGCTCGCCCCGCAGGACCTCCGCGTCGGTCAGGGTGTGTGGGGTGTACCTGCGCAGCGGCCGGGACAGCCACCGCTCCCGCAGCGCGGAGGAGTGGGCCAGCATCGTCATCGGCCCCGCCGCCGTGTGGAAGGGCAGCACGCTGCCGACGGTGATCTGCTTGACGGTCAGCGGCCCGGCGCCCTCGACGAGGTCGATGCAGACCGCCCCGTCCTCGGAGGGCACCATCAGGTAGGCGGTGTGGCCGAAGCGCGCGGACAGGTCCCGCAGCAGCGGTGCGGCCTCGTCGCGCAGGTTGAGCTCGGCCAGCGCCACGGACCCCACCGCGAACAGCCTCATGTTGACCTTGTAGGCGCCGTCCGCGCGCTGGCTGACCCAGCCGGCCTGCACCAGCGTGGCCAGGAGGCGGTGCGTGGTGGCCTTGTTCAGGCCGGTCCGCTCCGCCAGTTCACCGAGCGTGAGCGCGGGCCGTTCGTGGGTGAAGCACTCCAGGAGCCGGCAGGCACGGAGCACCGCGTTGACCGTGCCCTTGGAATCAGCGGCCGATTCACCGTCGATCATCGCCACTGAGGAGACCTCCTAGCACGCTCCGTCATCGATGACAGGGTAACGGCCGGTTCGCGGCACTCCCGCCACCGTGTGCGGGCCCCGGGAACGGGGCCTCCCAGCGGTTCAGCGCCCATGGCCGTACTCCGCGCGCATCCGCTTCTTGTCGAACTTGCCCACGCCGGTCTTGGGCACCTCGTCCACCACCACGAACCGGTCGGGCAGCTGCCAGCGCGGGACCTGCTCCCCGAGGAACCTCCGCAGCTCGTCGGGGTCGATCGGTCGGCCGTCCGCGCTCGAGAGGACGGCGACGGGGCGCTCCCCCCAGACCTCGTCGGGGACCGCGATGACGGCGGTCTCGTTCACCCGCGGGTGGGCGGCCAGCCTGTTCTCCAGGTCGACCGAGGAGATCCACTCCCCTCCGGACTTGACCATGTCCTTGGCGCGGTCCACCAGGGTCACGTACCCCCGGGCGTCGACCGTGACCATGTCCCCCGTGCGCAGCCAGCGGCGACCGTCGGGGGAAGCGGTGAAGGACGCGCTGTCGTCCTTCTCCGGGGCGTGGTAGTGGTCGACGACGAAGGGGCCGCTGATCTCCAGCTCCCCCACCGCGGCGCCGTCGCGGGCGGCCTCGCGCCTCTCCGCCGACGAGCGCACGGCCAGGCCCGGCAGGGGTCGGCCCTGGGTGCGCCGGGCGGCCGAACGCACCGCCCGGTCGGGGGTGCACGGTTCCGACGCGACCAGTCCGACCGGGGAGCACTCGGTCATGCCCCAGGCGTGGACGGGCCGGATCCCGAGACCGGTGAGCGCGTCGAGCAGGCTCTCCGGGGCGGAGGAGCCGCCGATGACGATCCGGTCCATGGTCGCCAGAGCGTCTGCCGGCGTCCGCCCCTCGTGGAGCGCCCTGACCACGGCGGCCCACACGGTGGGGACGCCGGCGGCGAACGTCGCCCGGGAGTCCCGGATGAACCCGGTGAGGCCCAGCGGGTCCAGATGGCGTCCGGGGAACGCCAGCCCGGCCCCCGCCACCAGGCCGGCGTAGGGCAGGTTCCACGCGTTCGCGTGGAACATCGGCACGACCGGCAGCACCACGTCGTGGTGGCCGATGGCGAACGCGTCGGTCCCGCACAGCGTGAGCGCGTGCAGGTAGACCGACCGGTGGCTGTAGACCACCGCCTTGGGGCGGCCGGTGGTGCCGGAGGTGTAACAGACGCCCACGGCCTCGTTCTCGTCCCGCGGTCGCCACCAGCCCCGCTGTCCGGGGACCGGTCGGGCCTCCAGCCGGTGCACGGCCGCGCCGCCCTGGACGGCGGGGAGGTCGGGGGCCTCCCCCATGACGAGCACGTGCTCGACCGTGTCGGGAAGGTCGACGGCGGACCAGGACTCCCACAGGGAGCCGTCCACGAGCACCGCGCGGTCTCCGGCGTGCGCGAGCGTGTAGGCGACCTCGTCGGCGCCGAGGCGGATGTTCACCGTGTGCATGACCATGCCCGCCCCGGGGATCGCGATGTAGGCGCGCATGTGGTCCAGCGTGTTCCAGGCGTAGGTGGCGACCCGGTCGCCGGGCCGGAGCCCGAGCCCCGCCAGGTCCTCGGCGAGCCCTCGGGCCCCGGCGAAGAGCTCGGCGTAGTCCAGCCCGCGGACGCCTCCGGGATCCCGACCGGTGACCTCGCGGTCGGCGAAGACCGCCTCGGCCCGCTCGAAGACGTGGTGCAACCCCAGCGGTTCGGCCTGCATCGCGGAGATCATGGAGGCTTCCTCTCTTCGTGGTGGACCGGAATGCGTTCCATTTTTTGCCGACACGGTAGACATCGCGACCGGAGCCCGTCTCCGACACGGACCGTTTCAGCACGTAGATCACTTCCGTGTCTGCTGGGTTACAGAGCATAGTGACCCTTGACACAAGATCCTAGCGCTCCCTAGTGTCTTTTTGAAACGCGTTCCGTAATACGAAAGGGGTGGGGATGAGTTCCCGACGACTGCGCGAGCTGATGGGCGAGGGGGTCGTCCACGCACCCGGCGTGTGGGACGGGCTCACCGCCCGCCTCGCCGAGCAGGCCGGCTTCTCCGCACTGTGCGCCTCGGGCTTCGCGGTCTCCGCGTCCCTCGGCTATCCCGACGCCGAGCTCTACACCATGTCGGAGAACCTGGAGGCCACCCGCCGCATCCGCGAGTCCAGCGGCCTCCCTCTGATCGCCGACATCGACACCGGGTACGGCAACGCCCTCAACGCCGCCCGGACGGCCCGGCGCTTCCGCGACGCGGGGGTCGCCGCGGTCTTCATGGAGGACCAGGAATCGCCCAAGCGCTGCCCCCTCTGCGTCGGGGACCCCGTGCCGCTGGTCCCGCCGGAGGAGGCGGCCATGAAGGTGCGCGCCGTCAAGGACGCCGTCGGCGACGACGTCCTCGTCATCGCGCGCACCGACGCCCGGGGCGAGGAGGCGCTGCAGCGGGCGAAGTCCTACGCCGGGGCCGGGGCCGACATGGTCATGCCGGTCACCAGGACCTTCTCCACCGCCGACGAATGGGCCCGGTGCAGGGAGGCCGCCGGCGTCCCCCTCGTGGCCACGCTCACCGCGTCCGCCTGGACCGAGCGCGAGTTCACCCCCCGGGTCCTGGAGGAGGTCGGGGTCGCGATCGCGCTCCTGCCCACCCAGGTCCTGATGGCGGCCGCCGGGGCCATGCGACAGGCCCTGGGCCGGCTCGCGGCGGGCGAGCCCCCCGCGGACGTGAGCGCCGACGCCCTGCCGCACCACGAGTTCGTCGACCTGATCGGGTTCGCCGAGGTGGAGGCCGCGCAGAAGGCCTACCTGCCCGCGGCCCGGGGAGGAGCCTGACCATGGGCCGCACCATCACCGAGAAGATCCTCGGCCGGACGGCCGGGGGAACGCCGGTCCGTGCCCGCGACAACCGCGCCTTCCGCCCCGACCACATGATCGCCTACGACTTCCCCGGATACACCGACGTGATGTTCCGCCAGATGCACGACGACTTCGGCATCACGGAACTGGACGACCCCGAGCGCTACCTGGTCTTCATCGACCACATGCTCACCCGGGGCGACGCCAAGGAGGAGGCGGTCCACCAGGTCACCCGGGACTGGTGCGACTTCTACGGGATCACCCTGCACGAGGCCGAGGGGATCGGCCACCAGGTCGCCGCCGAGCTCGGGTACGCGCTCCCCGGCAGGTTCCTCATCCACTTCGACGGCCACATCAGCGGGCTGGGAGCCTTCGGGGCCCTCGGCTGGGGGGTGCGGCGCGACCTCCTGGAGGCGTGGGTCACCGGACGGATCCACCTGGACGTGCCCGAGTCGGTGCGGTTCGAACTCACCGGCAGCTTCCCCGAGGGGGTGGACAACCGCGACCTGATCCACACCATCATCGCCCGGCTCGGCGCCGACGGCTGCGCCCACCAGGTCATGGAGTTCACCGGGCCCGGAGCGCGCTCCATGAGCATCGACCGCAGGCAGGGCCTGTGCGGCATGGCGATGTTCACCGGCGCGGTGTCGGCGATCTTCAACCCGGACGAGCTCTCCCTGGACTACGCCCGCCAGGTGTCCGACGCCGTCCCCGAACCGCTCTACAGCGATCCCGACGCGGTCTACACCGGCGTGCACGAGATCGACCTCTCGGAGCTGGAACCGCAGGTCGTGCTCCCCGGATCCGCGCGGGGCGCGAACACGAAGGGGGTCTCGGCCCTGAAGGGCACCCCCGTCACCAAGGCGTTCATCGGCTCCTGCGCCAGCGGGAGGCTGGAGGACATCCGCGCCGCCGCGCAGGTGCTGCGGGGCCGCAGGGTCGCCGACGGCGTGCAGCTCAACGTCGTCCCCACCTCTGCCGCGATCCACCGCCGGGCGGAGGAGGAGGGGCTGCTCGACGTCCTGCGCGACGCGGGGGCGGCCGTGGCCACGTCCAGCTGCGACTTCTGCTTCGGCTACCAGAAACCGCTGCGGGCCGGCGAGAACTGCGTGTCCACGGGGGTGCTCAACATCTCCGGGCGCATGGGCGACACGGGCGCCCACATCTACATGGGGTCCGCCTACACCGTCGCCGCCAGCGCCGTGACCGGGGAGATCTCCGACGTACGGGAGGTGACGGGCCCGTGAGTCCGCTGCCCCCGCCCGACATCATCGAGGGCCGTGTCGCCTGGATCTTCGGGGACGACTTCGACATCGACCTCGTCATCGGCGTGGAGAACATCAAGCACTACGACCCCGACGTGCTGCGCAGCGTGTGCATGCGGCACTACGACCCGGCGTTCGCCGACGAGGTGCGCCCCGGCGACGTCGTCGTCGGGGGCCGCAACTTCGGCTACGGGCACCCGCACTACCCGCCGATGGTCGCACTGCGCAACCTGGGGATCGCGGCCGTCCTCGCCGAGTCCTTCTCCCCCGGCTTCTGGCGCGGGGAGACCTACAACGGCATGCCGCTCCTGACCGTTCCGGGGATCACCCGCGCCGTCCGCCGGTGGGACCGCGTCTCGGTCGACTGGCGGCGCCCCGCCGTCCGCCTCCGACGCCAGGACGCAGAACTGGCCGGGGAACCGCTCAGCGAACGCGTGGTCAAGGTCATCGAGGCCGGCGGGAGCCTGAACCTGCTCCTCGCCGAGCACCGGCGGGCACGCGCCGCCGACTGACCGGCGCTCCCGGTCCACCTCGCCGACGGGCGCGAACACCACGCCGGCGCCCCGCCCCGCCGCCCCGCACGCACGGGGAGGCACCATCCCCCCGAGAGCCCATGGCGGGCGCTCGAGCCCCATCCCACCAGGAGGTATCGCCTTGTCCTCTCCAGAGAGCGCCGGGAGCCCCCCGGCCGTCGCCGCACCCGGCGCACCCGTGCGCGACCGGCGCACCGCGCTGCGGGCCGCGGTCGCCGGCGGAGTGGGAACCCTGATCGAGTACTACGCGTTCAGCGTCTACGGGTTCCTGGCCGTCGTCATCGCCCCGCTGTTCTTCCCCAGCTCCAACCCCGCCACGTCGATCCTGGCCACCCTGGCCGTGTTCGGGTCCGGCTACCTGATGCGGCCGCTCGGCGGGATCTTCTTCGGCCGCCTCGGCGACCGCAGCGGGCGCAAGGTCGCCCTGGTGTCCACCGTCGTCAGCATGGGCCTGTGCTGCGCCCTGATGGGCGTGCTGCCCACCTACCCGCAGGTCGGCATCACCGCGCCGATCCTGCTGGTGATCGTCCGCATGGCGGAGGGCTTCTCGGCCGGGGGCGAGATCGGCGGATCGGCCACCTACATCGCGGAGTCCTCGCCGTCCGGGCTGCGCGGCTTCTTCGGGGCCTTCACCCCGACCGGCTCCACCCTGGGCTTCGCGGTCGCCGCCGCCGTGGCCGGAATCGTCGTCGGGCTCCTCTCCCCCGACCAGATGTCGGCCTGGGGATGGCGCGTCCCGTTCCTGCTGTGCGTCCCGCTGACCCTCCTGTGCCTGTGGGCGCGGCTCAAACTGGAGGACACCCCCGACTTCAGGGAGATGGAGGCCCGGTCGGAGGTGACCCGCAGCCCCTTCGTCGACGTGCTGCGGAGCAACTCGGGCTCGGTCCTCAAGGTCATCGGCCTGGCCGTCGCCACCAACGGCACGGGGTACGTCGGGCTGACCTACATGAACGTCTACCTGATCAACGACCTGGGCCACGACTCCCAGCACGTGTACTGGCTCTCGGCGGCGGTCATCGGCCTGGCCTGCCTGTCCATGCCGTTCATGGGCATGCTCACCGACCGCTTCGGGCGCCTGACCGTGCTCACCACGGGGTGCGTCGGGTACGTCCTGCTGGCCTACCCCATCCTGCTGGCCATGTCCGAGGCCTCGGGGCTCCTGGTCGTGGGGCTGGTGTACCTGGTGTTCATGATCCTCAACGCGGCGCTGCAGGTCCCCGCGTTCCCGCTGTTCACCGAGCTCTTCCCGCGGGCGGTCCGCTACACCGGCGTCTCCCTCGGCTTCAACATCGGGACCATCGTCGCCGGCGGGACGGCCCCCTACATCGCGGCCCAGCTGGTCGCGTCCACGGGCAACCCGGTCTCCCCGGCCTACTGGGTGATGGGGGTGGCGGTGGTCGGCCTGCTCACCGCGCTGACCCTGCGCTCGAACCGCTCGGGCGAGCTCCCCGGCTGAGTCCGCTTCCGGCCGGGCGCGCGGTGACGGAGCCCCCGCACGACCAGGAGGCGTCGCGCGGGGGCTCCGCCGCTCCCGGGCCGGGCGTGAACGGGGCCCGGACCGGGGCCGCGCTCATGCGCCGGCCGGGTCCTCCGGCGCCGTCACGGCCCCTTCGGTCCCGGAGACCAGCTCCTCCCAGAGCCGCCGCCACGGTTCGACGGGGAAGTGGGAGTCCATCCTCGCCCTGTTGCGCCGCATGGCCTCGGCGAACCAGGGCTCGCCGTCCACCCTGGCGCGCATGAGCCCGAGCATCTCCTCGGCGGTCCTGCGCAGGTCGCCGTCCCGGTGCAGGCGGGCGCACAGGAACGCGTCGCCGTAGATGTCGGAGAAGGCGTGGAAGTCGCCGACCGCGCTGGGCAGGCCCGCGACGGTGGCGAGCGCGGGCCCCAGTCCCACGCTCTCCACGTCCGGGCGGCTGGGTGTGAACAGCACCCCGCCGCCCGTGGCGGCGCCCACCCGCAGGAGGTCGACCTCGTCGAGGCGCCAGCGCAGGTCCGTCCCCCGGTGGCTCTGCAGCGGCACACCGTCCAGGAACCTCACGTGGTCCAGCACCCCCTCCTGCGAGGCCTCGTCGAGCACCTCCTCGGTGTAGTCCGGATCCTCACCCAGGTCTCCGAAGACCAGGAGAAGGGGTTCGGGCCGCCCCTGTTCGCGGCTCACCTGCCGCATGCGGGAGAAGAGCCGGACCGAGATCTCCACGCCCTTGACCCTGAAGACGCGGACGGGGACCAGCAGCAGGGGCCGGCCGGGCGCGGCGCCGATCTGCTCCAGGAACTCCGTGTGCCGGTCCTCCAGCCCCTCGGGGGGAGCTTCGGGCAGCACGTTGGGGACCGTGACCGGCTCCAGCGGGGTGGGATACCCGCTGGCCTCGGCACGCAGCGCCTCCGAGACGACCGCCCAGCGGTGCGCGGGGTGCCCGCCCGGCAGCGGGGTGAACTCGTTGGGGGCCGGGGGGTAGACCCGTTCGTCGCCCTCGTGCACGGCGTAGCTGCCGAACAGGTCGTGGTCCCAGAAGAGGACTCCGCCGGGGCGTCCGCCGCCCCAGCGCTCCCCCGCGGCGCGGTGGAGGGCCAGGGTCACCGGGACCGCGTCGGAGAGGGTCATGTTGACCGCCACCACCCAGTCCACGTCGTGCTCGTGGAGCCACTCCGAGAAGTAGGCCCGGTAGGGGCCGGCCAGGGCCTCGACGCGCCGGTGCAGGCGTGCCCTCTCCCCGGGGCCGAGGGCGTCCGCCCGGGCGACCTGTCGCCGCACGTCGAGGAGTTCCCCCGCCAGGTCCGGTCCCGCGCAGGGCCGGGCCCGGCTCACCCGGAGCCAGGGCGGATAGCAGTCCGCCCCGGCGCCGTCGGGGAAGAAGGCCGGCTTGTCGGGGCGCCACGAGTAGCCGAGGTCGGCCGGGACGGGCTCGTGCGGGTCCGGTCGCCCGTGGAAGCGGGTCACGACGTTGCGGAAGACGGTGAGCAGGCCGCTGACGGGGAGTCCGTCTCCGCAGACCAGTGCGATCTTGACCAATGTCCCGCCTTTCCCAGGGTCTCCCCCGAGACCTACCACAGCGCATGTGCGCCGCGTGGCCGAAACGGTCCGATCGCCGCCGGAGCGGTGTCCGGTACCGGCGGTGGTGTCGGGATTTCCGGGTGACCGGTTCGGGCGGGGACCGCTCCGACGCCCGGACGCCGACCGAACGGCGGCCGGGCCCGCCCGGGGGTTCCCGAACGGGCCCGGTGGCGCCGGGGACTCCGGGTCAGCAGCGGTAGGTGGTGCCGTTGCCGGCCCTGCCCCAGTTGCAGGAGCTGATCGACCCGCTCGAGGAGTTGTTGTCCGCGCTCCCGGGCCTCTTCAGGCGCAGGTCGGGGCTGCGGCCGGTGGCGTCGTTGGGCAGCACGTGGCGGGCGTAGCCGCGGTAGACCTGGTGGTTGCCGCTCGCGTCGCGCCGGTTGGTGCCGCTGCCGGTGCGCACGTAGGCCACCGCTCCCGCGGGCAGGTTGTAGGAGGGCAGGACCCGGCCGTAGGTGTTGCTGGTGATGTCGGGGACGTACCCCCGCAGGTTCACCGTCTTGGTGCTGGTGTTCTTGATGACGAAGTACTCGCCGTTCAGGTTGCTCTTGGTGTCCGTGCCCGCCGAGTTGGCGCGCACGTGGGTCACCGTCAGCGCCCCGGTCGAGGAGGCGGCCTGCGCGGGGGCCGACAGCAGGGACAGGGCGGTGACGGCTGCCGCGGCGATGGCGGTGACGCGCGAGGCGGGTCGTGGCATGGGCGCTCCAGGGGTGAGTGCTTGTCGGAAGCGTCATCCTGGCAGGCCACAGAACCTGGATGAGATGTTTTCGCAGGCTATGGCCAGGTTTGGCCAGCATGTACACCTACCCGGCCGTACAGCGTCGCGTAGGGGCGCCGCTGCGCGGCGGGCCGCGTCGCCGGACCCGTCCGGCGGCGTCCGGGGGAACGCCGCGGCCCCCTTCAGCCCACCCTCTCCACCCGGGTCGCACCGGCGGTGAGAGGGGCGCCGTCCTGGCCCCGGGGGCGGAGCTCGGCGAGCGGACGCCCCTCGGCGTCGGTGAGGCGCGAACGGGGCTCGCCGTCGGAGAAGGCGTGGCGCTCCCCCCACTGCCTCAGCGCCACCACGACGGTGAACAGGTCCCTGCCGGCCCCGGTCAGCTCGTAGACGTGCCGTCCGCCGCTGGGGCTGGTGACCAGGACTCCGTGGTCGACGAGCTTGCGGAGCCGGTCGCTGAGGATGTTGCGGGCGATGCCGAGCCGTCGGCGGAACTCGGTGAAGGACGCCGGGCCCTCCATCGCGTCGCGGACGATGAGCAGGCTCCACCGGTCGCCGACGAGGTCGACCGTCCGGGCAACCGGGCACGTGGGATCGGTCCAGCCACGACCGGTTTCCGCCTCCGCCATGGAAGCCCTCCTTTACTGGTTGCACTTTGAAACCATTATGCCCTAGCCTCCAATGGTTGCATTTTGAAACCAAAGGAGTGGTGCGGTGACAGGGGTGACGAGTGCTCAGCGCATCGTCCTGGCGGTGGTGTGCGCCGTGGCGGTGTCCACCGTGTACGCGATCCAACCGGTCCTGGAAGCCGCGGGCGCCGACCTGGGGATGGCGCCCACGTCACTCGGACAGCTGGCCGCCGCGGGCCAGCTCGGCTACTTCGCGGGCCTGATCCTGCTGGTCCCCCTCGGCGACGTGGTGGACCGGCGGCGGCTCCTCACCTGCCTCCTGGCGCTCGTCGCCGCGGGCGCCGGGACCACGGCCCTCGCCCCCAACGGCGCGGTGGCGACGGCGGGGCTGGCGACCGCCGGCTTCTTCGCGGTCGTGGTCCAGGTCGCCGTGGCCCATGTCGCCTCCGCCTCCGCGCCCGGCGAACGGGGGCGCAACATCGGCGCGGTCACGTCGGGAGTGGTGGTCGGCATCCTCGGGGTCCGCGTCCTGGCGGGCGCACTGGGCGACACGGTGGGCTGGCGCGCCGTCTACCTCGTGCTCGCACTGCTGTGCACCGTGCTCGCCGCGGCCGTGCGCGCGGGCCTCCACCCGGACCCCCGCACCTCCCGCGAGCCGTACGCGCGGGCGGTCGGCGCGATGGCGCGGCTGGCCGTCACCGACCGACTGCTCCTCGGCCGGGGCCTCATCGCCTTCTTCCTCTTCGCGTCCTTCAGCACCCTCTGGAGCGGGCTCGCCCTGCCGCTCGGCGCCGAACCGTGGTCGTTCGGCACCACGGCGATCGGCCTCTTCGGACTGGCGGGCCTCGCCGGGGCCCTCGGGGCCTCCCGGGCGGGGAGATGGGCCGACGGCGGCCGCGCCCAGCCGGTCAGCGGGTGGTCCCTCGTGCTGCTGATCGCCTCCTGGGCTCTCATCGCCCGGCCGGAGCCGACCCTGTGGCCCCTCGTTGCCGGGATCGTCCTGCTGGACTTCGCCGTCCAGGCCGTCCACGTCGGGAACCAGCACCTGCTGACCTCGGCGCACGCGGACCGCGCCAGCGGCGTCATCGGCGCCTACATGGCCTTCTACTCCCTGGGCTCCGCCCTGGGAGCCGCCACCTCCACCTGGGCGTACACCACCTGGGGCTGGTGGGCCTCCTGCCTGTTCGGCGCCTCCTACGCCCTGGCCGGCCTCCTCGCGTGGGCACGCGCGCGGCCCGGTGCGACCGCCCGCCCCGGCGATGCGGCCCGCCGGGAAGGGGGGTGACGCCGCCGACCGCGCCCGGCCGCGTTCCCGGGAGCGGCCGCCCGCGGCCCCGGTACGGACTCAGTCCTCGCGCAGGCGGGCCAGCGCGGGGATCATCCGCTCGCCGATGTCGTCGGGGCCGGGGAACACGCGGGTGACGGACCGCTGGTGCGCGAGCCCGTGCAGGCCGAGCCACAGCGCGTAGGAGTCGGCGCCGGGATCGGTGCTCGTGGAGAGTCCGGCCTCGGCGCACGCGGCCAGGACCCCGGACAGGATCCGCAGGTTGGAGTCGCCGAGCGCCACGAGGTCGTCCTCGGTGACCGCGGTGTCGGCGAGCGTGGGCATCCACAGGCCGCCGAACATGGTGCGGTACCGCTCGGGGTGCGCGCGGGAGAAGTCCAGGTAGGCGTGGCACACGGCGTACAGGCGCGCCCGGGGGTCCTCCCCCGCCCCCTCCAGTGCCGTGCGCAGCGCCGCTTCGAGCTCGTCGAAGGCCCGCCTGACCACGGCCAGCATGATGGAGGGCTGGTCGGAGAAGTGCGGGTAGATGGAGGGCGCGGCGATGCCGACCCGGCGCGCGATGGAGCGCAGGGTGATGGTGCGCTCGTCGCCCGTCTCGTCGAGCAGGGCGACCGCCGCGTCGACGATGTCCTCGCGCAGGCGTCCGCCCTGGCCGCGGCGGTTGCGGGTGCGCGGAGCCGGTGTGTCCTTCGTGGCCTTCATGGTGTCACCTTACAGCTGTGAGTTTTTCCGGCGGCGACCTTGCCCCACCAGGGTTACATGCGTAAGGTTACAGCCGTTACCCCAAATGTCCCGGAGGAGCCCGCATGAACCCCGCCAGCAACGCCACCGTCACCGCCACCCAGATCCTCCTGCCGGGCAAGGTGGAGCCCGCCGGCCTGCAGGTGCGCACGCAGCAGCTGTCCGCTCCGGGCCCCGGCCGGGTCGTGCTCCGCATGGAGGCGACCGGGGTGTCGTTCGCCGAGCAGCAGATGCGCCGGGGCAAGTACTTCGACCAGCCCCCGTTCCCGTTCGTGCCCGGCTACGACGTCGTCGGCACCGTCACCGAGGTCGGGCCCGGCGTGGACGCCGCACTCCTCGGAGGCAGGTTCGCCGCCGTCACGAAGACCGGCTCCTGGGCCAGCCACCTGCACCTCGACGCCCGCGACCTCGTCCCCGTGCCGGAGGACGCGGACCCCGCGGCCGTCGAGACACTGCTCGTCAACGGCATCACCGCATGGCAGATGCTGCACCGCACGGCCGCCGTGCCGCGCGGCGGCACGGTCGTCGTCCTCGGCGCCAACGGCGGGGTCGGCACCACGCTGCTCCAGCTCGCCCGGCACTCAGGGATCACCGTGATCGGCACCGCCGCGCGGCGCCACCACGAGGCCGTGCGCCAGCTCGGCGCCACCCCCGTCGACTCCCGCGACGAGGGCATGTACGACAAGATCCGTTCCCTGGCGCCCCACGGCGTGGACGCGGTGTTCGACCACGTCGGCGGCGAGGGCATCGTCCGGTCCTGGCGCCTGCTGCGGCGCGGCGGCGCTCTCGTCTCCTACGGGACCGCCGCGACCAAGGACGTCGAGGGCAGCTCCCGGCTGCCCGTGCTCAAGCTCTTCGGCCGCCTCGGCGTGTGGAACGCGCTGCCCAACGGCCGCAGCGCCGGCTTCTACAACTTCTGGGCCGGGAGCCGCCGCGCCGACGCCTTCCGCGCCCGGCTGCGCGAGGACCTGGCCCAGGTGCTCGGCCTGCTCACCGAAGGCGTCCTGACGCCGCAGGTCGGCGCCCGCATCCCCCTCTCGGACGCGGCGGCGGCGCTGGCCCTCGCCGAGTCCCGCACCGTCATCGGCAAGGTCGTGCTCGTCCCCGACGCGTAGGGGCCGCGCCCCTCCGCCCGGAAGGGTCCGGCTCACGGCGGGGAGGCGGGCACCGGCCGGTATCCGGGAGGCAAATGTTGTTCAGGGGGCACGGCAGGGCCTCCCACGTCCCGGGGGCCGCTGCCTACCGTGGACGGACGGTGGGGAGCGGGAGAGCATTCCTCCCCTCCGCGGGAGGGCGGGGTCCCGCCGTGCGACCACGCGGACGAGGGGGCGCCATGCGCGGTGCAGTGACGCACCCGCCCTGCGGCGTGCGGAGACGCGGAACCGGCCCCGGTGGCCGCCTCGGCCTCGTGGGCCGAGCTGCCGGGGGCCGCCGGACGGCGGACGGCGGACGGCGGACGGCGGACGGGCGCCGCGCGGCCGAGGTGCCCCCCGACTCCCCGGCCCCGCTGCGGGCCCCGCGGAAGAACACCGGCCCGTGCCCCGCAGCGCACGGCGTCGAACACACCCGGGAGGAACGGATATGACCACCATCGCCATCGTCGGGGCGGGACGCGGCCTCGGCGCGGCCGTCGCTCGCAGGTTCGGCCTGGAGGGCTTCGGCATCGCCCTCGTCTCCCGTAACCAGGAGCGCCTCGACGCCCTGGCCGCGGACCTCGCCGCCGAGGGGTTGACGGCGCGCGGTTACGCGGCCGACGTCCGGGATCCGGAGGCACTCGCGTCGGTGCTCGAACGGGCCGGACAGGAACTCGGGGCCGTGGAGGTCCTGGCCTACAGCCCCCTGCCTCAGAAGGAGTTCCTGCGCCCCGTGCTGGAGACCACCGCCGCCGACCTCGCGGGCGCCGTGGAGTTCTCCGTCTACGGACCGGTGACGGCCGTCCACCAGGTTCTGCAGGGGATGCGTTTCCTCAAGCGCGGCACGGTGCTGTTCGTCAACGGCGGCAGCGGCGCCCGACCCAATCCGAACGTGGCGGGCACCTCGATCGCCTTCGCCGGTCAGGGCGCCTACGCGCGGATGATGCACGAGGTCCTGGCGCCCGAGAACATCCATGTGGGCCAGCTCATCATCCCCGGGGCCATCACCCCGGGACACCCCACCCACGACCCCGGCGTGCTGGCGGAGCGGCTGTGGCGGATGCACGCCGACCACAGGGGGTTCCGGGTCTTCGCCGAGGACATGGACCTCTGACCCCGGCGGTCCCGCAGGAGCACGGAAGGCCGGGCCCGGGGCGTCCGCGAGGGCGCCGCGGCGCCCCGCACCGCCCGGCAGCGGCACAGCCAGCCCCGCTCCCGGCTCCGGGCCCGGGCCCGGGCAGGCGCCCCGCCACGGAGCCGGGAGCGGACGCCCGGTGCGGAAGGCCCCGGCGCCGGGCGCCGCCGGGGACGCTCCCGGCCGCCGAAACCTGTGGCGCCTCCGCCCGCCGTGCGCCAGACTCCCGGCATGATCGTCGTGCATCCCGTGGTGGAACTCCACTTCCGCGGCGGATTCTCGCTGTGGCCCGTCGGCGAACCCGCCGTCTTCGACTTCCTGCGGCTGCACGGCGGGATGTCCCCCGTCGACATCGGTACGGCGGTGATGCTCATCGCCGCCTGCAACGACGTCGAAGGGTTGTTCCCCGAGGAGCATCCTCCGCGCCCCGCGGAACCGCTCGACCGCTTCCTCCACCCCCTGTTCACGACGGACCAGCTCTTCGTGGCCGGCGGGATGCGCGTCACCGACACCGCGACCGGCGCCGCCCTGCTGCCCGGCTGCTGCTGCGACCTCAACGAGTGGCGTGACTGGCTCGACTACCTCGACGAACCCGGTCGCCGGCTCGACCTCGGCCACGACCCCTTCCCTCTCGTCGAGGTCTCGGGAGGAACCGTGCGCCTGACGCCCGACCAGGAGCAGCGGGACAGCCCGGTCATCGAGACCTCCGCTCCCGGGCTCCGCCGGCTGGTGGCAGGCGCCGAGGAGGACCTGACCGGTTTCCTGCGGTCGGCCGGGGCGTGGGCCGAGCAGCACCTGCCAGGGCGTTCCGCACGACTCACCGCCGCTCTCGGCCGGGCCCTGGACGTGGATCCGCCTCAGGCGTCGTGACCCTCCCGCGCTCCCGCCGCGATGCCGCCCGTCGCACGCCGGTCCCCCGTGTGTCCGCGAACCGGTCCGCCCGGGGCGGCGGCGCGGAGAGGGCCTGGCCCGCCGGAGCCGCCGTTTTCCGTGACCCCCGCCGGGGCAGGGGCTCCGTATGGAAGACGACCCGCCGAACGAACGCCCTTCCGCCCCGGAGGTCTCGGTGACCGCCTGCCCGGACGGACCGCTGCTGCTGCGCGGTCCCTTCCGGCTCTTGGACGCGGAGGGTGACCCCATCCCCAAGGGCCGGCGGACGGTGGCACTGTGCCGCTGCGGCGCGTCATCCATCCGCCCCTTCTGCGACGGCACGCACAAGGAGATCGGGTTCACCGCCCCCGGCGGGGCGGAGGGAGAGCGTCCCCGCCCGGCTCCTCCTGAGCAGACGGGGTGAGTGGGCGGCGGTCGTGAGCCTCGAACCCGCGTAGGGAACACCTCTCCCGGTCAGCCAGGCCGCGAACGAGGGCCACGCGCACACCGCCCGTTCGAGGACCCAGAACGGCGCGCCCAGCGAGGCGCGCACCGGGAAGACGTCGCGTCCCCCCGCTCTCCTCCTGCCCGCTTCGGCGAGCAGGACGACGGCCCCGGCCCCGGCCGCCACGAGCCCGGGTGAGCGCAGGGCGGCGACGCCCGTGAGGGGCAGCAGCGCCAGGAAGAGCGCCATGCGCACGGGCTGGGCCGTGTCGTCGTACGCCTGGCGCGTCCTCTGCGACCAGAAACGGGACGCCCGGGGCGGCAGGCGGCGGACGTACAGGCCGGTCGCCAGTACCTCGGTCCCTCCCGCGGCCCGGACCGTGCGCACCAGTTCGAGGTTCTCGAAGAGCGTGTTCCCGTCGTAGCCGCCGATGCCCAGCAGCGCCGACCGCCGCAACCCGAAGGTCCCCGGATAGTCCTGGCCCACGGACCTGTTCAGCAGGGTGCGCCCGGTGTCCCACACGGCGTGCCAGGGAGCCGGGTCGAAGTAGTTCTGGGGTCTGACCAGGTGGGCGCCGTCCAGGAGCCGGGAGACGTGCCCCAGCGAGGACTCGTCGTACCTCACGTCGTCGTCCGCGATCACGACCTTCTCGCAGGTCGCCGCCGTCACACCGGTGCGGACGCCCGCCACCTTGCCGTTCGCGCACCCGGCGGCCCGGTCCGGGGGGATGTGGCGTACCCCCGTCCCGCGCCAGAGTTCTGCGTGCCCGTCGAAGAGGGCCTTCGGGGAACCGTCGACGACGATCGCCTCGTGGACCACGCCCACGAGGAACCGCAGGTAGGCGGTCAGATCCTCCGCCTCCCCGTCGTCCTCCCACTTCAGCGGGACGACCACGCTGAGTTCGGCCGGGGTGCTCATGTGGCCGCAACCGCCCGGCCGTCCGCCGACGACAGCGACGACTTCCCCTCCTGCCAGCGGCCCAGGACGTGCTCCGCCCACAGGCGGTCCAGGGTCAGGCAGGCGGCGGCGCCGAACAGCACGTCGGGCACCAGGTCGGGGTGGTCCGCCGCGAAGGAGCCGCACATGTCGCGGGCGGCGATCTGCTCGTGCGCGGCGTCGGCCTCCACGTGCTCGTCGAAGTAGCGGCGCACCTGGACCGCCACGCCCAGCCGCCGCAGCCCCAGGGAGAGGTCGCGGTTGGGGCCGGTCGAGGTCATCTCGAAGGCCGCCAGATGTCCCAGGAGCGCTCCGCGCAGGCGCCGGTGGAGGCCGAGGAGCGACATCGTGTTGTTCAGGGCCAGCGTCACCGCGGGGACCGACCCCAGGTAGGCGCCGTAGGCGGTGTCCAGGCCGAGGCCGCGCATGGTGTTCCGGAAGAGCTCGGAGTGCATCCTCTCGAGCTGCCCCTGCCCGTACTCGTCGGCCTGGATCTCGATGAGTGCGGCCTTGGCCCTGCCCTGTACGCGCGGGATCGCCCAGGTGTGGGGGTCGGCCTCGCGCAGGTGGTACAGGGAGCGGTGCTTGACGAACTCGCGGTACTGCCCGAAGGTGGCGTGCCGCCGCATGAAGGCCGACAGGGGCGGCCCTCCGGCGGCGCGGATCATCCCCGTGAGCCTGGTCGGCACCTCACACGGCAGCGTGTCCTCCTGCCCCTGCCACCCGTGGCCCGGGGTGGCCTGGCGCAGGGCGCGTTCCAGCTCGCCCTCCAGCTCCGCGCGCAGGGCGATCAGGGCGGGGTTCCACTCCCACGTGCCGTCCACCCCCTCCAGATCCGAGTAGTGGAGCTGGTAGCAGGTGAACAGGGACAGCTGCAGGTCCTCGTCCTGGAGCGGGTCGGCGACCGCCGGCACGCCTCGGGGAAGCGTCGCCTCCCCCTCCAGGGGTGGACGGGTCAGGGAGAGGAGCAGCCGCTCACTGAGCGGGCCTCGGGGCTCGGGAAGGATCACGGGCGGCCTTTCACGGTTGGGGAGCGCTCTTCGCGGGGTCGGCGTCCGGGACGGCCGGGGCCGGGCCGGATACGTGCCGTGGGGCGCCGGCCCGGCCGCGCGGGGGGTGTGGACATCCGCCCCGCTGACGGCGCGGCGGTGTCCACCCCCTTCTCCGGAGTCTCACTCCAGGGCGTCCTTGACCTTGTCGGCCAGGCCCTTGCCGCCCTTGGTGGCCTTGGAGGCCCCCTTCGCCGAGCCTTGCCCGCCGGGACCGGCGAAGGTCCCGTAGAGCTTGGGATCGGGCGGGGGCACGGAGGCCGGTCCGCCGAGCGGGTCGGGCTGGTCCAGGTAGCGCAGTTCGTGCTCGCCGTCGGGAGCGGGCCGGGAGGCCCAGCGGCCCTGGGCGGCGGCCGTTCCGTCCGACAGGCCCCAGATGGTGTTGGCGTGCTCCTGGTTCTCCACGTCCAGGAGTGCGTTGGGGGCGATCTCGCCCTCCAGTCCGTCCTCCTGGAGCTCCTCGATGGCGGCCAGCCACATGTTCTGGTGGACGGTGTCCCGGGCGAGGTTGAACTGGAGCATCTCCTTGACCCCGGGGTCGTCGGTCATGTTGTACAGCCGCGCGGTCTGCAGCCTGCCCTGTGCCTCGGCTGCCACGTTGGCGCGGAAGTCCGCGAGCAGGTTCCCGCTGGCGACGATGTACTTGCCGTTCCACGGGGTGCCGGCGGAGTCCGTGGGCACGGCCCCTCCCCCGGCGATGATGGCCTGCTGCGGGTTCATCCCGCCCACGACGGCGGCGACGGCCGGATCCTTCACGGCCTTGGCGACGGTGTCCGCGGGCGCCCCCTCCAGCAGGCGTCCGACCATGGTCGCCAGCATCTCCACGTGGCCGATCTCCTCGGTCGCCACGTCCATGATGAGGTCCTTGTACTTGCCCTCCATCCGGCAGTTCCACCCCTGGAACAGGTACTGCATGGTGACGGTCATCTCGCCGTAGGCGCCGCCGATGAGCTCCTGGAGCTTCATGGCGTACAGGGCGTCCGGAGCCTCGGGTTTGGCTTCGCACTGGAGGTGCTTGGTGTGTCGGAACATGCTCTGACCCGCCTCCTCGTCACCGTTCCGCTCAGGAACGTGCGACCCCACTACCCGGGGTCCGCGAATCGGACACCCCTGCCCCGGCGGTCGCGCCCCCGGCCTCCCCTGCAGGCGCCGAGGTGCGGACGGGGGCTCCCGGGCGGAGGATCACGCACGGAACCCGCACCCGCGCCGCCGGGGTCCGCTCCGTCTTCTCAGGGGCGGCGCGGGTGCCCGGCAGCGCACGGACACCCCTGTCAGCGCCCCCACCAGGTAGAACTCCACGCGGACGGGAACGGTGGTGGTGTGGAGAAGGTTTCGAGGAACCGACAACCGAGGAGCACCCATGCGAGCCGTCGTCATGCACGGTCCCGGGGACGTCCGCGTCGAGAACGTCGCGGAACCCGCGATCATCGAACCGACCGATGCCGTCATCCGCGTCACCGCCACCTGTGTCTGCGGTTCCGACCTGTGGCCCTACCGCGGCATAGAACAGCAGGACGGCCCCGCGCAGATGGGCCACGAGTACATCGGCGTCGTCGAGCAGGTGGGGGCCGCGGTCCGCTACGTCGGGGCGGGCGACCTCGTCGTGGGCTCCTTCGTGGCCTCCGACAACACCTGCGAGATCTGCCGGTCCGGCTTCCAGTCCCGCTGCGTCCACCAGGTCATGATGGGCGCGATCGGCACGCAGGCCGAGTACGCCCGCGTCCCCCTCGCCGACGGCACCCTCGTGAAGGTGCCCGGCGAGCCGACCCCCGAGCAGGCCCGCAGCCTCCTGGCCGCCTCCGACGTCCTCGGCACCGGCTGGTTCGGGGCGGTCGCCGCGGACGCCGGGCTCGGCAAGTCGGTCGCCGTGGTCGGCGACGGCGCGGTCGGGCTGCTCGCGGTCATGGCCGCCGAGCGCCTCGGCTCGGAGCGGATCATCGCCATGTCCCGCCACCCCGACCGGCAGGCGCTCGCCCGGCGGTTCGGCGCCACCGACATCGTCGAGGAGCGCGGCGCCGAGGGCGTCGCGAGGATCAGGGAGCTCACCGACGGGTACGGCGCGCACTCCACCGTCGAGGCCGTCGGCACCCAGGAGTCCATGACGCAGGCCATCGGCGCCACCCGCCCCGGCGGGCACGTCGGCTACGTGGGCGTCTCGCACGGGGTCGAACTGGACGGCCTGGAGCTGTTCTTCGCCACGGTGAGCCTCCTCGGCGGCCCTGCCCCCGTGCGCCGGTTCCTTCCGGAGCTGGTCGACCTCATCATGAGCGGCCGGATCGACCCCGGCCTGGTCTTCGACCTCACCCTCCCGCTCGAGGAGGCCGCCGAGGGCTACCGGGCGATGGACGAGCGCCGCGCCACCAAGGCGCTCCTCACGCCCTGACGGCCTGCCCGGAAGCCCTCCCGCCGCCGGACCGGAGGGTGCGCCGCCGCGCCGCCAGTCCGCCCCGAGGCCCGCGAGCACATCGCTGGCGCAGACGTGCGCGATACACAGAATCGTGCGAGCGGCCGACTCGCCTTCACTTCATGTGAGTGGAGTGCTTTCGTCAACACCCTCCACCGCGTCAGCGAGTAGGCGTCTACAGGATGGGCTCACCACTCTCCAGGCAGACCGTCGTGCTCTCCTGACGGGCTCGTGCGCCATGGACGATCCTGTACGCGAGCCGGGGGATCGTCACCGCCCGATCGAGACCACGTCCTGGAACTCGTACCCGGCCAACTCCGTCGGCCGAGAAGGACTCGGTCCGACTGCTCCACGTCCTCGCGGTCAGCTCTGGATCAGGCGGCTGTCGAACCCTGAGGCGACAAGGGACTCGTATGCCTCATCCACTGGGCCGGGAACGTCCTGTTCGACGGCGAATCCCAGCTTGGGATACTCCATCACCCGCTGGAGGTCGCCGACCATCATGTCGATGACGAGCCCGGCGTCCCCGATCTCCTTGACGTAGTCGCCCAGGCTCAGCGGCGCGGAGGCGCACACCACCTCGACCTCGGGCCACAGCTTGCGGGCGGTCGCGAAGGCGCGCCGCTCCATGTAGGGCATGCAGACCAGGAGCACGGTGGCGGGGGCGATGCCGTTCGCCGCCAGGACCCGGCGGGAGAAGGTGATGTTCTGGCCGGTGTTCGACGCCTGCGGCTCCACGAGGATCACGGGATCGGGGACGCCGAGTTCGAGAGCCCGCTCACGGAAGTGCACCGCCTCGCCGTGCGGGAAGATCTCCGCAGTCGAGGGGCTGTTCGCTCCGGTGAACACCAGAGCCGGGAAGAGTCCGGAGTGGAACAAGTCGGCGGTGTGCGCCGCGACGCCGATGTCATTACAGCCCAGGGCGATCGCCACGTCACACGGTTGCACCCGGTGGTGCATGCGGTGGTACTCCCAGATCAGTTCCGCCTGCCTCCACTGCTCCTGGGTGATGGTACGTGCGTCGTCCGCCATACATTCCTCCTCTGGCCATGGGACCAGGTCTCCTGCTCGGACCTGATGCCTTCGATACTGCGCAGCTGGTGGTCAAGACCGCGTCGGGAGGCGGTTTCGGCGGCTCGGTCGAGGAGCCTCATCCCATCGTCCCGGGTGGCCGGATCGGACAGCAACGTGTGGCCTTGGGCAGTGGCCACGCGGACCTGGGCCATAGGTGTGTCCGTGGTACCGCTGGCACGTGAGATGTCGATGCAGTCCAGAGCCCAGGAGACGAGCTGCTCCCTCACCATGCGGGGAAAGGGAACCATCGAGGATCGCCGGCTGCTCGTTCTGTGTCCGGTCACGGGAATCGCCGAAGTCGTCTTCCAGCACCTGCGGCGCCGTCCACCGTTCGACGACATCGAGATGCGCCGGGAACTCCTCAAGCGCCTCAACGAAGTGCCCCGCATCGACCTGCCCGAGGACGCGCTGAATCGCCGGCCGAGTTTCCCTCTGGACGCATTGATGGACTTGGGAGGGGCCCAGGTCCGCGAAGTACTGGCGTGGTTCCACGATCACTGCCAGGAGTGTCTGGCCACACAAGGATGACTTCGGCGAGAACCTCACATCTGAGGTGAGAACCGAGGATTAAAGCTTCCTGTCTCCAGTCCGCCTGGTGCACCCGTACGGGTGCACCAGATGGGCCGAAGGTGTGCACCCTGAGGGCGCACACCTTCCAGCGGAACGTGAGGCAACCCGGCACAACCAGGGGTCTACCTCCCCCACGACCTGCGGATTCTCGTGTTTCCACAGGTCAGACCGCTCTCCCACCAGCATTCGGCACCGGTGGCGTCACCGCCGGGAGAGCTGCGGGAGAGGCTTGGGCCTCCGGCACGTGGAAGGGGCCGGAGGACCCCCCTCCCTCAGCGCCCGCGACGGCTCTCGGAATCCGCGCCTGCGGCGCCGCGGTCCCGGTCGTCCTCGTCGGTGGCGGCGAGGGTGCCCAGCAGGGCGAGGGCATCGGCCGAGGGGGTGCCCGGCTCGACGGTGTAGGTGACGATCCACAACCTGTCCTGCCCGGTCGGCTCGAACACGTCGAAGTCGACCTCGACCAGACCGACGTCGGGGTGGCGGAAGTACTTGGTGCCGGTGCGGTGGCTGTGGACGTTGTGGCGGGCCCAGTCCCCCGCGAAGTGGGTGCTGCGCGCCGACAGCTCCCCGATCAGCGCGGTCAGCTCCCTGTCGAGGGGGTTGCGGCCGGCTTCCAGGCGCATCGTCGCCGCGGTGGTGTGGCGGGCCAGGGGCCAGTCGACGTAGTAGTCGCGGGCGCGGGGGTCCAGGAAGATGAACCGCGCCATGTTGGGCGGCCGCTGGTCGGTGTCGAAGTGCGGCGCGTACAGGGCCCGGCCCAGCCGGTTGGCGGCCACCAGCTCCTGGCGGGCGTTGTGGACGATGGCCGGGGTGTCCATCGCGTCCAGCATCCGCTGCACCGAGGCTCGCACCCCGCCGGGGGGAGGCGAGGCCGCGCGGGCACGGCTTCCGGACGCGGCGCGGGCGAGGTCGAACAGGTGGGCCCGTTCGACCTCGTCCAGCATCAGCGCCCGGGCGATCGCGTCCAGGACGCCCTCGGAAGCGCCGCCGATGTTGCCGCGCTCCAGGCGGGTGTAGTAGTCGAGGCTGACGTCGGCGAGCATCGCGACCTCCTCGCGTCGCAGCCCCGGCACCCGGCGGTCGCTCCCGTAGGTGGGGATCCCGGCCTGTTCCGGTGTCACGCGGGCGCGCCTGCTGACCAGGAACTCGCGGACGGTGTTCTTGTCCATGCCCCCAGGCTAGGCGGAGCGCCCGCGGGGTGGCAGGCCCTGGCGGACCCCCTCACCGCCGAGTGCGGCAGGGCCTGCCCCCGCGGCCGTTCCCCAGGTCGTCCGGCGGCTCCCCCGGGCCGGGGTCAGGACCCGCCCAGGGTGGAGGTGTCGATGACGAACCGGTACCGCACGTCCGAGGCCAGCACCCGCTCCCAGGCGTCGTTGACCGCGTCGGCGGCGATGACCTCGACCTCCGGGGCGATGCCGTGCTCGGCGCAGAAGTCCAGCATCTCCTGCGTCTGGGCGATGCCGCCGATCTTCGACCCGGCGAAGGAGCGGCGGTTCTCGAACAGCGTGAACAGGGTCACCGACACCGGCTCGGGCGGGGCTCCCACGCTCACGATCGTGCCGTCCAGCGCCAGCAGGTTCAGGTAGGCGTCCAGGTCGATGGGCGCGCTGACGGTGTTGACGATCAGGTCGAAGGAGCCGGCCAGCTGCTCGAAGGTGGCCGGGTCCGCGGTGGCGTGGTAGTGGTCGGCGCCGAACCGCAGCCCGTCCTCGCGCTTCTTCAGGCTCTGGGAGAGCACCGTCACCTCGGCGCCCAGGGCGTGGGCGATCTTGACGGCCATGTGCCCCAGGCCGCCCAGCCCCACCACGGCGACCTTCGTGCCGGGTCCGGCGTTCCAGTTGCGCAGCGGCGAGTAGGTGGTGATCCCCGCGCACAGCAGCGGGGCGGCCTTCTCGAAGGGGATCGTGTCGGGGATGCGCAGGACGAAGTGCTCGTCGACCACGATGCCGGTCGAGTAGCCGCCCTGGGTGGTGGTGCCGTCCCGGTCGGTGCCGTTGTAGGTGTCGGTGAACCCGCGCAGGCAGTACTGCTCGGCCCCCGCCACGCAGTTGGCGCACTCGCGGCAGGAGTCCACCATGCACCCCACGCCGACCCGGTCGCCGACCTTGTGGGCGGTGACCTCCTCGCCGACCCGGGCGACCACTCCGGCGATCTCGTGCCCGACGGTCAGCGGGTAGGGGACCTCGCCCCAGTCGCCGCGGACGGTGTGGATGTCGGAGTGGCAGATCCCGGCGTAGGCGATGTCGATCAGGACGTCCTTGGGGCCGACCTCGCGGCGCTCGACCGTGCCCGGGGTCAGGGGCGCGGTCGGCGAGGTGGCCGTGTAGGCGGCAACGGTGGGCATGCTTCTCCTCAGCGGTGTTCTTCGGAACGGCCTCGTCGACGCCCGGGGCGCGGCGGAGTCGCCGCGCGGGCGGGACGGGGCGGGGGCCGTGACTTCCGGCCTCCTGTCGCAGTGAAACATCCGCGGGAACCCGTGTGGGAGGCCCTGCCAGAACCCGTCACCGCCCGGCGGGGAGCCCTGGGGCCCGTGCGTTCCCCTCCGCGCGGCCGGTCCGCGCGGAGGAGGGCCGCCACCCCTGCGGGCGGCGGCCCTCCGGGTGGAGGAGCCCCGTTACCGGCGCCCCACCACCTCGAACTCGATGGTGTCGGTGAACTCGCGGCCGTAGGAGTCGGTCGCGGTCACCTCGGCGGTGTGCTCACCGGTGCGCAGGTTCCTGGGAAGGTCGAACCGCCACAGGTGCATCGTCCGGTCGGCGAGGCTGCCGCCGTGGACCAGCTGCTGCGAGATCGCGTACGGGTCGGAGTACTCGACGCCGACGTTGACGTCCTCGCCCTCCATCTGCTGGGTGCGCGTGGCCTCCCTGGTCCGCCCGCCGTCGATGCTCACCTCGACCGTCGAGCCGGTGGAGCCGAAGAAGAAGTTGGTCGTCAGCCAGCTCCCGCCCGCCAGGTCGGAGCGGTCGACCACCAGGGGCTCGTCCAGTTCGGGGGCCTCCCCCACGGGGTTGCCGTTCCACTCCTGGCGCTCCGCGAACCACTCGCGGTAGGTCGGGCTGTTGATGCCCAGCTGCGTCTGCACGTCGTCGGACTCACCGGTGACGGTGTAGCGCTCCTGGAACTCGTTGCCCTCGATGTCCAGCGTCACCAGTCCGGGGCGGCCGCCGTCGCGGCCGATCGCCGTCGGGTAGCCCTCCTCGCCGACCTCGCCGGAGTACCAGTCGCCCGAGATCGCGCCGGCGGTGATGTGCGGGAACGGGAGTCCCTCGACGCCGAAGAGGGTGCGCCACCCCTCGACGTCGTCACCGGTCTTGAGGTTCTCGATGCTGTGGCTGTGGCCGGACAGCGCCACGGCCCTGCGCCCCTCCAGCAGCTCGTGCACGCGGCGGACCTGGTCGACCTGGTGCACCGGGGAGCTCTCGTCGGCGTAGTTGAGCAGGCCGATGTGGCCGGCGACCACGACGAGCTTGTCGCGGTCGACGTGCGCCAGGTCCTGTTCGAGCCACGCGAGCTGGTCGTCGTCGATGCGGCCGTTGTACGCCGGGCGGCCCTCCGGGTCCGCGCAGTGCTCGGCGATGCCCGCGGGGCTGTCCTCGGCCGCGGTGCACGGGTAGTCGACGGTGTTCAGCGCGACGACGTGCACGTCGCCGACGTCGTAGGAGTAGTACTCCGGCGCCAGCTGGGCGCGGAAGGTGTCGAAGGAGTGCTCGGAGTCGGGCGCGTCGAAGTCGAGGTCGTGGTTGCCCGGCAGGAAGCGGGCCGGTCCGTTGGTCTCGGCGACCAGGTCCTTGATGGCGGGGTAGAGCGACAGGTCGTCGCCCACGACGTCGCCGACGAACAGGGTGCCGCAGCCGGCGTAGTCGTCACGCTCGGCCAGGTCCCTGATGGCTCCGGCGCGCGCGTACTCGACCTCCTGCTCGTCGTAGGTCTGCAGGTCTCCGGCGATGACGCAGCTCTGGTCCGGGTCGCCGGTCTCCCCGCTCTCCACCACCGGGAAGTTGACCGCGGACGGCAGCGGCCCGGTGGGCTCGATGCCGCCGTAGCGCAGCTCCGGGGACCCCTCGGGCAGGTGGTTGTAGTGGAACTGCGGGATGTTGTGCTCGTCCATCGGCACCTGGTAGCCCGAGGGCTGCGTGATCGACACCGTCATGTTGTCGAACGCGGGCAGCTCGTAGCGGCCCCGCCGGTCGGTGCGGACCACGTCGCGCCCGTTGGTGACAACGACGCCGGCCAGACCGTCCTCGCCGCGGTCGCTGACGCTGTTGCGGTCGGCGTCGACGAACACCCGGCCCGTCAGCACCGAGTCGTCGGCGGCCTGCGACCGGACGACCTCGATCCCGCCGCGGTAGGCGTCGGCGTCCCCGTTCTCCGACGGCTCTGCCGCGGCCGGGGCGGGGACCATGGTGATGGAACCGGCGATGGCAGCGGCCATCGAGGCCGTCATCGCGGTGCGAAAGTAACGGCGTGCCCGGGGGGCGCGCCGCGTCTGCGCATGTCGTGAATGGGGCGTTGGCATGCGGTTGCCTCCGATATGCGGGGGAGAGAAACCGGCCAGGGGGACCGGCGGGAAGCAACCTTTCTTGACAAGACTGAACAAGGAACCAGTTTCCGACCAACAGCCGACCACCGGACGGTGACGACTGGCACGACTCACCGGGCATTTCCCGACGAGTTCCCTCTCGTTGCGTTGCTGATGACCAGGTCCGCCCGGGTTTCCGATCCGATTTCTCCCGCGGGTTCTCCCACCGGAGGGATCGCGGCGTCGTCCGCGTTCCCGAGATGCGCGAAGCCGATAAAGCCGCGCGACCGGAACCAGGTCTGCGATCAGAACGTATACGCACGTCAGCCCAGGTGGAGGAGTGCAACTCCGTCATCGGCCGAGAAAACTCGGGAGGCGCCGTCGGGCCACACGCCCGCCGGGGTGCATTTCGTTTATGACCTGCGGTTCCGTTCTGATACGACTCCGGTCGGCATCACCCGGAGTGCGGCGGAACAGCCAATCGAATCAGAGGCCCGAAATGGCATGGAGCCGCTCGGCACACCTGGCGTGCGCCCGGTGAACTCGCGGAGGCCACTGCTCCGGCAAGGGACATCGCGTGAACGATCCGGACGGATTCGGCGGCCCTGCGCGCTCGTGCATTGCCTTCGGATCCCCTGCGCCGCCGAGGCTCGGGTCCGGATTCCCCCGGTGCCTCCACCAGTGACGCCGTGTCATGGGTTCACCCGTGCAAAAGTCACGGGAGAACGGTGACACGGTCCCACTGCCGCAGAACGGTGCAGGTGGAGGAGGGTGGCGTCATGTCCTCGGGCGGAGTCCGCGTGACCCGCGTGCGGTCACGGCAGGCCGCGCGACCCGACCCCACCGATCACCAGAGAAGACCGCCGGGAGCCCACCCCCATGACGACCCACCGTACCGAGGGTCCGCCCTCCACCCCCGGCACCGGGGCCCCGGTGCATTCGACCCCCCTCACCGAACGGGCTCTGGCCCCGGACCTGGCCCGGGGCATGATGCTGCTGCTGATCGCGCTGGCCCACGTGCCGTGGTTCCTCTACGACGCCCCCGCCGGCCTGGCCATGCTCCACCCCGACCAGGGCAACCCCGCCGACAGGATCGCGCAGGTCCTGACCCTCATCGTGGTGGACGCCCGCACCCACACCATGTTCGGGTTCCTGTTCGCCTACGGCATCGGGCAGATGTACGCCCGCCAGAGAGCCCACGGGACCCACGACCAGGACGCCCGCAGGATCCTGCGCACACGCCACCTGTGGATGCTCGCCCTGGGCGCCGTGCACGCCCTCCTGCTCTGGCAGGGCGACATCATCGGCACCTACGGCCTCATCGGCCTGCTCATGGTGCCCCTGTTCCTGCACCGCACCGACCGCGCCCTCAAGGCCTGGACCGCCGTCCTGCTGACGGCCGGAGCCCTGTTCACCGCCCTGTCGGTGCTCGCGTCCCTGGTCGCACCGACGGGCGCGCCCGCGGTGAACGCGGCCGACATGCAAAGGGCCAGCATCGCCGAGACCGGCTACCTGCTCTCCGCCGCGGTGCGGCTGCCCACCTGGCTCTTCGGGCTCGGCTCGGGCCTGCTCTCCCTCGCCCTGCCGACCGTGTTCCTGCTCGGCCTGCTCGCCGCACGGCACCGGTTCCTGGAGGACCCCGCACGGCACCTGCCCCTGCTGCGCCGGGTCGCGGTCCTGGGCATCGCCGCCGGGTGGATCCCCGGCCTGGTGCTGGGCCTGCAGCACGTGGGCGTGCTCGACCCGGTGTACGGCCCGGCGGTCGCCGCGGTGCACTTCTACACCGGGATCTTCACCGGCGTGGGTTACGCCGCGCTCTTCGCGCTCCTGGCGCACCGGCTCGCCGCCCGGGGCAGGGGGCCCCGGCTCCCGGTCCGGGCCCTGGCGGCCCTGGGACGGCGCTCCCTGAGCGGCTACCTCGCCCAGTCGCTGGTCTTCGCGCCCCTGCTGGCGGCGTGGGGGCTCGGGCTCGGGGTGCACCTGTCCAGCTGGTCGGCGGTCCTGGTGGCCGCGGGCACCTGGCTGCTGACCGTCCTCGCGGCGTACCTGCTCGACCGTGCGGGCCGGCGCGGACCCGCGGAGGTCCTGCTGCGCACACTGACCTACCGCAGGGCGAACCGCCCGGTGCGCACCACCGGGGCACGGGAGGAAGCGCCGACCTCGGGGTCGTAGCCCGACCCCGTGGGCCCGGTTCCCCCGGAGCCACGGACAGCCGCGGGTCAGCCGGGCCGAGGAGGGCCGCCACAGGTTGCGGCGGCAGACCCCGCCGGAGGTCGCGGTGACGCCCCGGCAGCCCCGAGCACGCCCGCCCACCTCCTGGGAGTCTGCCTGTCCGGATCCCCGGCACGGCTGATCGGCGGCCGCCGGCGGTGGTCACCAGGGGATGTCCACACCCTCCCAGGAGGTGAAGGTGCCGCTCGGCCCGTCGGGGCCGAGGCGGGCCACCCGCACCACCTCCCGGGAAGCGTCCCCGACCGTCTCCGTCCCCTCGAACTCGACCAGTGCGGTGTTCGCGAACCCCGGCGAGACGAGGTTGACCTTGATACCGGTCTCTTCGAGTTCGACCATCATGGCCAGCGTCACGGCGTTGAGCGCTGTCTTGGACGCGGAGTAGACCGGTTCGAAGGCACGGCGGAACGCGAAGGCCGGGTCCCCCATGGTGGTCAGCGAACCCATCGCGCTCGTGACGTTCACGACGCGTGCGTCGGAGGAGGCGCGAAGCAGCGGCAGCACGGCCTGGAAGACCGCGAGCGGGCCGAAGACGTTCACCTCCCAGACCGCCCGCACCTCGTCCAGCGAGACCGTGCTCGGCCGGGCCGTGGCCCGGAGCTGGGCCATGGTGAGGCCGGTACGTGTGGAGGAGATGGCGGCGTTGTTGACGAGGAGGTCGAGCCGTCCGGCCTCTGCCTCGATCCTCTCGGCGGCCGCGGTGACGGACCTCGCGTCGGTCACGTCGAGCTGGAGTGCGGTGGCGCCGTCGCCGATCTCGGCGGCCGCCGCCTCACCCCGGGCGAGATCACGGGAGCCGAGGAACACGGCGACCCCGTCGGAGACCAGTTCCCCGGCCACGTGCCTGCCCATGCCCTGGTTGGCTCCGGTGATCAAAGCGACGCGGTTCGTGGGCATGTGAAGAATCCTCGGATGGTAGTGGTGCGGTGGTCGAACGCCCGTGTCGGGCGTTCGAGGACCACTGTGCGGGAATCCCGACAGGCGGGGAAGACTCCGTGAGACCTGGTACTGGCAGGGCCAGTCAGGACGAGCGCCGTGGGCGGGAGAGCGGCGGGGATCGTGCGGAGCGCCCCGGTATCATCGTGGGCATGCCAACCGGGCTGAGAACAGACCTAGGGGAGTTCCTGCGTGGTCGGCGGGCCATGATGGCTCCCTCCGAGCCGTCGGCCGTCGTGCCGGCCTCCCGGCGCCGGGTCCCCGGGCTGAGACGGCAGGAACTGGCCGAGAGCGCCGGGATCTCCGTCGAGTACTACACCCGCCTCGAACAGGGGCGGGCGCCCCGCCCCTCCCGCGAGGTGCTCACCGCCCTGGCGCAGGTCCTCGGTCTCACCGCCGGAGAGCGCGGCCACCTGTTCCGGCTCGCCGGTGAGCTGCCGCCCGAGCCGCTCGCGCCGGGCAGCGAGATCCGGCCGGGCCTGCTCCAGCTGCTGCGCAGCCTCGACGACACCGTCCCGGTCACCGTTCACGACGGCCGCCTGGACGTGATGGCGCGCAACGCGGCCGCGGCCGAGCTTCTCGGTCCGCTCTCCGGCGAAGGCCGTTTCCGGCGCAACATCGTCCACCAGGGCTTCACCTCCCACGCCCGCCATGTCCTCGGCGAGGAGGGGGCGCACCGGTACGCCCGCTGGGCCACGGCGGAGCTGCGCTCGGCGATGGGCCGCTACCCCGACGACGGGTACCTGAGGGAGCTGCACGCGGAACTCTCGGCGACCAGTGCCGATTTCCGGTCCTTCTGGGACCAGGGGGAGGTCGGGGTGGGACACTCCGCCGTCAAGCACCTGTTCCACCCGACCCGGGGGTGGCAGACCTTCCAGAGCGAGATGCTGCACGACGCCGAGCGGGACCACTGGATGGTGATCTACGCGTCCGTGGGATGACCGTACGGGGTCGGGTGCGGGTCCGGGAGCCAGGACCGGCGGAATCGTCGCCGTGCCGTCCCCTCCCCCGGAACGCCCGGCGCGGGTCCGCCCCCGCGGGCGGATCCCGGTCAGCGGATGTCGCGCCGGTCCAGAACGGCCGCGGCGCCCAGGGTCACCACCGCGGTGAGACCGAGGGCGATCACGGCGACGGAGGTCACCGCACCGGCCGTGACGGTCCCGCTGTCCGCAAGCATCCCCGTCCCCATCCGCGTGGCCCGGCCGACCAGGCCGTGGGGCAGGAGCAGCGCCAGGGCCTCGACGCGGGTCGTCCACAGCAGCATCCCCGCGGCCGACGCCAGGAGGGCCACGGCGATGGGAGCGGCGAAGGACCTCAAAAGCATCGACAGGCCGGACTGGAACGCCGCCACCGGCAGGCACGCCAGCACGACGACGACGCTGACCAGGAAGTACTCGGGCGGCAGGGTGCCGGGGAGCGCGAACACCAGCTTGCCGACCACGACGACGCCCGCCACCAGCACCGCCTGCATGGCCGCGGCGAGCGCCGCCAGCACCGCCGTCTTGCCGACCACCACGTGGAGGCTCGACACCTGGCGGCCCATCAGCGCGTTCCAGTTGCCGCCGCGGTGCTCGACGCGCCAGACCAGCGAGGCCAGGACGGCCACACCGAGGGCCAGGGGGAACAAGCCGTAGAAGACCACCGCCCGCAACCACAGGGTGTGCCAGTGGTCTTCGAGGGGCTCACCGGCGACGACCGTGTTGACCGCTCCCGCGACGACGGCCGTCAGCGGCAGGAGCACCACCACGACCCAGCTCAGGGAACGCCTCAACTTGAGGAACTCGGCTCGGACCGAACCCATGGCTCAGACCTCCTGACGGTCGAACAGGCGGGTGGCGAACAGGAACAGGGCCCCGCCCGCGACCCCGAGGGCGGCCACGCTCAGGTGCGGCGGGTCCAGGGAGACCACGCCCGCCTCGCGGACGTCGACGGGCACGGCCAGCGCGTAGTACCCCCACGGGGGGAGGAGGTGGGCGACCCCCGTGGACACCCCCGTGCCGGAGACGGCCACGAACACGCCCAGCACACCGACCCCGAGCCCCACGAGCTGGTTGCCGGTCCGTGCCGCCAGCCAGAGGTGGAGAGCGAAGAGCACCAGGTTCACGACGACGGCCGAGGCGGTGTACCCGAGCCACTGCCCGGCCGGAAAGGCCACCGTGATGCCCGCCAGCACGCCGATGGCGGCCACCAGGCCGCTCTGGGCCAGGGTGGCCGCCACCACGACTACGCCGGAGGCCGCGAACTTGGCCCGGCACAGGGCCCCGGGGGTCAGCCCCGAGGTCTGGGAGAGCAGCCAGCCGCCTCCCCGGTGCTCGATGTCGACCTGTCGACTGGCCAGCACGGCCAGCAGGACGGGCGAGACCAGCAGCACCGCCAGTGCCATGTTTCCGAGCAGCCACTGCCAGGGCCGCGCGGCGGGGTCGTCCACCGACTCCGGGAAACCCGGCGCCGTGAGGGCGTAGCAGGACAGTGCGACGACACCGACCGTCATGGCGGCCGCCACGGGCACGACGCGCAGGCGGCGCATCTTGGCGAACTCGTTCGCCACGGCACGGCCGATCACAGGCCCCGCCCTCCGGTGAGGTCCATGAAGACGTCCTCGAGGGACTGGGCGTCGCGGCGCACTCCGTGGACGTCGACGCGCTCGTGCACGAGATGGGCCACCACGCGGGCCGTGCCCGCCTGGTCGAGTCCGGGCAGGCGCACGGCGGGGCCGTCCCGGTACGCGCTCCACCGGGCGGCGAGCGCGGTCGCCCGCTCGGGTTCGGGGGTGTCGATCAGCACGTCGGGGGTGGACCGCGCGAGGAGCTGGTCGCGCGTGCCCTGGAAGAGCATGCGGCCCTGGCCGAGGATGCCGAGCACGGTGGCCGTCCGGTCGATCTCGCCCAGCAGGTGGCTGGAGACCATCACGGTGGTCCCGTCCCCGGCCAGCTGCGCGAGGAGGCGGCGGATCTCCTCGATGCCGGCGGGGTCGAGGCCGTTGGTGGGTTCGTCGAGGATCAGCAGCCGGGGTTCGCGGGCCAGGGCCATCGCGATGCCCAGCCGTTGCCTCATGCCGAGCGAGTAGTCGCGGACCGGCTTGTCGAGGTGGTCCTGCAGGCGCACGGTCCGCACCGCCCGGGTGGTCCGGCCCTCGTCGAGGTCCAGGAGCCGCCTCACCAGGCGCATGTTCTCCCGGCCCGTGAGGTGCTCGTACGAGGGCGGGGTCTCGATGAGCGCACCGATGCGGCCCAGCAGTTCGCGGCGGGTGGAACGCTCCATGGGGCGGCCCATGATGCGGATCTCGCCCGTGGTGGGGCGCACCAGGGACAGGAGCATCTTCATCGTGGTGGTCTTCCCCGACCCGTTGGGGCCGAGGAAGCCGTACACGCACCCCTCGGGCACGCGCAGGTCCAGGTTCGCGACCACCGTGCGGTCGCCGTACGTCTTGCCCAGGTCATGGGTCGTGATCATGTGAGACACAGGTCCAGCATGTCCGCGGGGCGGTCTCCGGACATCTCGCCGGGGGATGACCTTTTCCGTCATCCCCCAGGAGGACCGGGGCGCCGGCCTGGTCCCCAGGTGGCAGGCGCATCCGTCTCGAAGGTCGGGGCCGGCTTCCGAGGCGGGCGGTGTGCCGGTGGCGCTCCCACCGGCTCCGGGGAGGCGCGGGCGTCTCAGGACCGGGGCACGTCGACCAGACCGGTCTCGTAGGCGAGGACCACCGCCTGGACGCGGTCGCGCAGGTCGAGCTTGGTCAGGATCCGCCCCACGTGCGTCTTGACCGTGGCCTCGGACACGTGCAGCCGGTCGGCTATCTCGGTGTTCGACAGCGCGCGGGCCACCAGGGCGAGCACCTCCCTCTCGCGCGGGGTCAGCACGCCGAGGGACTCTGGGGCGGGCGGCCTCCCGTCACCGGTGGGCAGGTGGCCCGCGAAACGGTCGAGGAGGCGCCGCGTCGTGCTGGGGGCGACCACCGCGTCGCCGGAGTGGATGGAGCGGATCGCCGACAGCAGGTCCTGCGTCCGTGCGTCCTTGAGCAGGAAACCGCTCGCCCCGGCCCTCAGGGCCGCGTAGGCGTACTCGTCCATGTCGAAGGTGGTCAGGATCAGGACCCGCGGCCCTCCGCCGTCGGCGCAGATGCGGCGTGTGGCCTCGATGCCGTCCATGCCGGGCATGCGGACGTCGACGAGTGCGACGTCGGCGGTGAGGGTGCGCAGGAGTTCGAGCGCGGTGTGCCCGTCGCCGGCCTCACCGACGACCCGGATGTCGGGTTGGGCGTCCAGGACCATGCCGAAACCCGTTCTGACCAGTTCCTGGTCGTCCACGAGGACGACGCGGATCGCCTCCGGGCGCCGGTCTCGGGGCGGTGTGCCCACAGGTGCGTTCCCTTCCGGTTCCCTCACGTGGTGATCGCCCGCATCGGCAGCGATGCCATGACCTCGTATCCCCCGTCCGGGCACGGCCCGGCTCGCAGGGAACCCCCGTACACCGACACCCGCTCCCGCATGCCGGCCAGACCGCGCCCCTCCCCCGGGCCCGCCCCCGCCGGCACGGACGCGCCGCGCCCGTCGTCGAGGATCCCTACCTCCAGGGCGTCGTCCCCGAAGCGCAGGCGTACCTCGGCGCGGACCGTCCCGGGTCCGGCGTGCTTGAGGGTGTTGGTCAGCGCCTCCTGCACCACCCGGTGGACGACGAGCCCCGCCCCCGCCGACAGCCGCCGCACGGGGCCGTCCACGGTGGACTCCACCCGCAGCCCGGCGCGCCGGACCTGGGCGAACAACTGGTCCAACTGCTCCACACCGGGCCGGGGCGTGAACCCCTCCTCGTGCTCCCCCTCGCGGAGCACCCCGAGGATGCCGCGCATCTCGGACAGGGCCGTCCGACCCACCTCGGAGACGGTCTCCATCGCGGTCCTGGCCCGCGCGGGATCGGCATCGATCGCGTATGCGGCGCCGTCGGCCTGCAGCACCATCACACTCACGTTGTGGGCCACCACGTCGTGCAGCTCCCGGGCGATACGCGCGCGCTCCTCGGCGATGGCCGCCCGGGCACGGGCGTCGCGCTCGCGCTCGAGCCACTTCGCGCGCTCCTCCAGGCCGATGAGGTGGCTGCGGCGCACGTTCGTGTAGAGGCCGGTGACCCAGCAGAGCATGATGAAGAACGTGTAGAACACGAACACGTTCCAGGAGCCCCGGTCCGCATAGGGGGAGCCCACGATCATCAGCAGCAGGCAGAGCTCGACCACGGCCAGAGCGGCCAGCGCCGGCGCGAGGCGGCGGTGCGCGGCCACCGTGTACATGGCGGCGACGACGGCGAGTTCGGCCAGGAACAGGTCGACGCCGAACGCCAGCTGCAGAACGGTCAGCGCGGCGACGGTCGCGAAGACACCCGCCGGATACCTGCGCCGCAGCGCCAGGGGCAGCAGCAGCCCGAGCGTGAAGGCGATCTGGACGGCCGCGGTGACATGGCCGGGGCCGTCCGGGTCGGCGTAGGAGAGTGCCCTCATCAGGCACCACGCCAGGAACGGGGCCACACAGAGCGCGTCGACGAGCGTCTCGTGCCGCCGCAACCACCCCTGGACTCTCCCGAACACCCGCTCAGTCTAGGCCCGCGCCTTCTTGCCTCCGGTGCGGGGAAGAGGGCGCGGGCAGGGCCCCGCGGCCGCTCCCCCGCGCATCCGGCCGCGGTCCACGGCCCGGAGCGCACGGGGTCGGGGAGGTCCCGGTACCCGCAGCCCGTCCCGGTGGAGGAGCGCTCCGGGCGCTCCTCCACCGGGGCCGCGGCTCAGGTGACGAACAGGGTGAGGACGAGCGCCACGGTGAGGCCCGTCAGCCCGACCAGGGTCTTCATGACGGTCCACGACCTGAGCGTGTCCGCGACCGACATCCCGAGATAGCGGTTGGCCATCCAGAATCCCGAGTCGTTCACATGGGAGAACGCCGTTCCGCCGCACGCGATGGCGACACAGGTCAGCGCCGCGAGCGACGGGCTCGCCCCGATCGTCTCCAGCAGGGGCGCCGTCAGCGTCGCGCCGGTGATCATGGCGACGGTCCCGGACCCCTGCGAGATGCGGATGACCGCGGCGGCGAGGAAGCCGAAGAGCACGATCGGCATGTTGATCTGCTGCATCCCCGCGGCCAGCACCTCGCCGAGGCCCGAGTCGACCAGCAGTCCGCCGAACACCCCGCCGGCGCCGGTGATCAGGATGATCACGCCCGCGGGCGCCAGGGCCTTGGTCGCCATCTCCTGGAGCTCCTTGCCCGAGCGCCCCTTGCGCACCCCGAAGAACCAGAGGGTGTACAGGCAGGTGAGCAGGAGCGCGATCACCGGGTGGCCGACGAATCCGAGGACGGTGGCGGCCGGGGCGCCCTCGGGCAGCAGGAGGCTGCTGGTGGTGCCGCCCAGGATCAGGGCCAGGGGGAGCAGGAGGGCGCCGAGAACGGAACCGAAGCTCGGCAGCGGGTCGGCCGCGCCCTCCTCGGCGCCGCCGGAGGCGGACGGGCCCTCTCCGGAACCGCTCCGCGGCCCCTCCGCCCCGTCGCCGGCGGTGACGCTCACGGCGTCGGCCTCGGCGGGGACCGGGACGAAGATCCGCTTCGCGACGAACCGGCCGAAGAGCGGGCCCGCCACCGCCATCGCGGGCAGGCCGCAGACCACGCCGTAGACGATGACGAGGCCGAGGTCCGCCCCCAGGATGCCCGCCGTGGCGATCGGACCCGGCGTGGGCGGGATGAAGGTGTGGGTGACGCTCAGCCCGGCGCACAGGGGGATGCCGTAGTACAGCAGGGAGCGGCCCGTACGCCGCGCGATCGCGTAGAGCAGGGGGACGAGGATGACGATCGCGACGTCGATGAAGACGGCGATCGAGACGAGGAAGCCGGCCAGGCCCAGGGCCCAGGAGAGGTAGCGGTCGGGGACCCTCTCCACCAGGGTCGTGGCCAGGCGCTCGGCCGCCCCCGCCCGTTGCAGCACCTCGCCGAAGATGGCGCCGAGCCCGATGATCAGGGCCACCTGGCCCAGGGCGCCGCCCATGCGGTCGACGACCTGCTCGACGAGGTCGAGCGGGGCCGTTCCGGTCGCCAGGCCGAAGGTGATCGCGGCGACCAGCAGGGCGACGAAGGGCTGGAACCTGAACCTGATGATGAGCAGGAGCAGGAGCACCACGGCCAGGACCGAGGCGGTCAGAATCCAGGCTGTCTCAGACATGCGCCCCTCCGCCGCCGGCCCCTGGGACCGCGGGGGCGCCGGGGACGGCGCCCCGGTCGGTCTCCGATCTCAGGAAGTCGAAGTCGCACCCGTGCTCGGCCTGGTTGACGTGGTCGACGTACAGCTTGCGGTACCCGCGTCCCGGCCGGGGGGCGGCTGCGGCGCGCGGGGCCTCCTGGGCGCGTGCGGCGAGTTCGTCGTCGGGGACGTCGAGGTGGATGAGGCGCTCCTCGACGCTGAGCCGGATCGTGTCGCCGTCGCGGACGAGGGCGAGGGGCCCTCCGGCGGCGGCCTCCGGCGAGACGTGGAGGACGATCGTGCCCGCCGCCGTGCCGGACATGCGGCCGTCGGAGACGCGGACCATGTCCTTCACCCCCTGGCGGGCCAGTTTGCGGGGGATGGGAATGTACCCGGCCTCCGGCATGCCGGGGGCGCCGATCGGGCCGATGCCGCGCAGCACCAGCACGTCCTCGGGGGTCACGTCCAGGTCCTCGTCGTCGATGCGGCGCGCGAGGTCCTCGGAGTCCTCGAAGACGACCGCGCGCCCCCGGTGCTCCATGAGGACGGGGTCGGCGGCGGCCTGTTTGATGATCGCGCCGTTGGGGGCGAGGTTGCCGCGCAGCACCGCGATGCCCCCGGCGGGGTAGACCGGGGCGGAGCGGGTGCGGATGACCTCCTGCGGGAAGGGCGCCGGGGCCCGGTCGAGCTCCTCTCCGAGGGTGCGGCCGGTGACCGTGAGCTCGTCGGTGTTGAGCAGGTCGCGCAGCTCCAGCAGGAGCCTGGGGACGCCCCCGGCGCGGTGGAGGTCCTCCATGTAGTGGTCGCCGGCGGGTTTGAGGTCGACCAGGACCGGGGTCTCCCTGCTCATGGCGTCGAAGCGCTCCAGGTCCAGCGAGTAGCCGAGCCGGCCCGCCACGGCGGCCAGGTGCACCAGTCCGTTGGTGGAGCCGCCCAGGGCGAGGAGCACCCGGAGGGCGTTCTCGAACGCGCCCCGTGTGAGGATCCTGTCGACGGTCAGGCCCTCACGGGCCATCTCCACCGCGCGGGTGCCGGTCATCTCGGCGTAGCGCGTGCGGTCCGCGGTGACGGCGGGCGGGGTCGCGCTGCCCGGGAGGGAGACGCCCAGTGCCTCGGCCACGCACGCCATGGTGCTGGCGGTGCCCGCGACCGAGCACGTGCCCACGCTGCCCACCAACCGCCCGTTGACCTCGGCGATCTCCTCGTCGTCGATCTCCTCGGCCCGGTAGCGGCCCCAGAAGGAACGGCAGTCGGTGCACGCGCCGACCCGGACGCCGCGGTGCGAGCCGGTCAGCATCGACCCGGTGACGAGCTGGATGGCGGGTTTCCCGGCCGAGGCCGCGCCCATGAGCTGGGCGGGCACGGTCTTGTCGCAGCCGCCGATGAGGACGACCGCGTCGACCGGGAGGGCGCGGATCATCTCCTCGGTGTCCATCGACATCAGGTTGCGCAGGAACATGCTCGTGGGCTGGGAGAACGCCTCGTGCACGGAGATGGTGGGGAACTCCACCGGCAGGCCGCCCGCGAGCATGACGCCCCGCTTCACGGCCTCGATGAGCTGGGGCATGTTGCCGTGGCAGGGGTTGAAGCCGCTGCCCGTGTCCACGATGCCCACGACGGTGCGGTCCAGGGCGTCGTCGGTGTACCCGCTGCCCTTGATGAACGCCTTCCGGAGGAAGAGCGCGAACCCGCTGTCCCCGTAGTTGGTGAGGTTGCCCCGGAGCCCGGGAGGACCGTCCTGCATTATTGCCCTCATTATCGATAATATGTGTGATGAACACCGCAGAGCGAACCACAGGAGGCGTGCCCGGCGCAAGTACCGTTGGACGCGGACCAGCGCGAAGGCCTACGGGGCCGGGAAGGGAGCACGCAGATGCCCGAGACGGCCGAGGCCACCACCGCCTCCCGGATGACCGGGGCGAGGCTGGCGGACCTCCTCGAGGAGGAGATCGTCATCGGGGTCCGCTTCCCCCGCGAGCGCCTCGTCGAGGACGAGCTGATGGCGCGCTTCGAGGCCAAGAGGCACGCCGTGCGCCAGGCCCTCCAGGTCCTGGAGTCCCGGGGCGTGGTCGAGCGCCGGCCCAACGCCGGGGCCTTCGTCCGGTCGTTCACGGCGAAGGAGGTCCGAGACCTCTACGTCCTGCGCGACCTGCTGGAGGTGCGGGCCGCCGAGCTCATCGAGTTCCCCGTCGACCCCGCGCGCCTGGAGGACCTGGCCGGGGCCCAGCGGCGCCACGACGCCGCGGTCGAGGCCAACGACCCGCGCGCCGTGGTGATCGCGAACATGGAGTTCCACCGCAAGCTGTTCGCGCTGTCCGACAACGAGGCCCTGCTGGAGGCGATCAACCGGTACGCCAGGGTCGCCCACGCCATCCGCTCGGTCACCGTCACCTCGGCGGAGTCGCTGCGCCTCAGTCGGCACGAGCACGGACGGATGCTGGACGCGCTGCGCGAGGGGGACCGCGACCTCCTGGCGAGCACGTGCCGGGCCCACCTGATCCCCTCCCGCGACGCCTACCTCGAGCGGGTGAGCCTCACCGGGGCCTGAGCCGCCCGGCGCGCTTCCCGGAGTTCCAGCCCCCTGGGGGCGTTCTCCTCGTCGCGCGATGAACGCCGGAGGTCGATCCGATCATCGCGGGGCCGGGGCCATGAGCGGGGAAAGTCGTTTCGCCGTCGCAGTCGGCACCGAAAGAACCTGATAACTGCCCGGAGTTCCCGGAAAAGGAAAACGTCGGCCTTGCGGCTTTCGCCGACCGCGCTCCGATGCGTTTCCGGCGTCCGGGACACGGGGGCGCATCGGGCGGGCGCTGCGCCTTCGTCCCATCCGGGGACGCCGATCCGGGCCGGGCCGTCCGGGGGTTCCCGGCATTCGCAAAGCGGGGACAGCGGCCGACCATGGTGCTACCGTCCTGCAAAGGCCGTTCCCTTCCCCCTTTCGAACGAATATTCCCGGCAGAACGACAACAATGCCGCTCCCCCACTCGACCGGGAAATACCCTCATGAATACCGGAGAAACGATGACCCGAATCGACTTCGACGTGTTCTACCGGAGCAGTCTGGACGGCTCCGCACGCCTCAAGGAGGCCCCCTGGGCCGGCGCCGCCCCTCACAGGGGGCTGGTCGCGATCCAGGACGAAGGGGGGATCTGCTCACCGGTGCTGGAGGTCGGGTGCGGGCCGGGGGACAACGCCATCCACCTCGCCCGCCACGGTCACCGGGTGATCGCCGTCGACGTCTCCCCCACCGCCGTGGCGGAGGCGGTCCTGCGCGCGCAGGAGGCCCGGGTGCCCGTGGACTTCCGTGTCGAGGACGCCACACGGATCGATGCGTCGGTCGGCGACTTCTCCACCATCGTGGACATCGCGCACTTCCACCGCCTCGACGATCCCGAACGCTCCCTGTACCTGAAGGCTCTGCGCGCGGTGAGCCACCCCGGGACCTGGCTGGTCCTCCTCGGCCTGTCGGACCGCGCCCCCGCGTCCGCGCCCGGTCTGCGCCGCCTCTCCGAGTACGCGTTGCGCACGTCCCTGTCCGCGGCCGGGTGGTGGGTGAGGAGCATGCGCGCCTCGGTCCTGGGCGCTCCCTCCTCGGCCGGGAGCGACCCGGCGTGGCTGGTCGAGGCCGAACGGCTCTGACCGGGTTCGCCCCGCCCCGTGTGCGGGGCAGGCCCGAGCAGGCGTCCCGCTCCGCGGGGCGCCTGCTCAGGTCCACACCCGGTCGGCCGCGGCCTCCGCGTCCGCCACCAGGCGGGGCACGTCCACGCCGGTCAGCCTCCCCCCGCTCTTGCGCGGTATCCCGTCCACGTACACGTCCGTGACGTTGTCCGGGCGACCGTTGAGGACCAGCTGCGCCGGCCAGTCACCGCGTGGGGCGAAGTTCAGCGCCCGCGGTTCGAGCACGACCACGTCCGCGCGTTTGCCGGGTGTGAGGGACCCGAGGCGGTCGGCCTCCCCGATCGCCCGGGCTCCGCCCAGGGTGGCCATCGCCAACGCCTCCCGGGGCCCGGGATAGACCCCGGCGTCCAGGGAGACGGCCCTCTGCAGCCCCACGGCCGCCTTCATCGAGGCGAACATGTCCCCGCAGTCGTTGGTGCCGCCGTCCTGGCCCAGGCCGGCCCGGATCCCCCGCCTCCGGAACTCGGGCAGCGGCATCACCCCCGTCGCCAGGCGCATGTTGCTCAGGGGGCAGTGGGCGACGGCGGCGCCGCTGCGGGCGAGCAGGTCCAGTTCCGCGCCGGTGATGTGGATGACGTGGTTGAGCAGCGTGCGCGGTCCCAGCGCGCCGGCCTGCTCGAGCATGCCAACGGGGTCTTCCGCACGGTCGTCGGGGTGTTCGAGCAGGTGGAGGTTGAGTCCCACTCCCAGTTCCCGGGCCAGGTCGGCGTGGGCGCGCACCGTGTCCGCGTACCCGGGGAAGGCGGCCGAGCCCACCTGCGCCGTGCCCCGCGCGGTCGGGGCCACCAGGTCCTGTACGACCTTCCGGACGAGGCCGATGTCGGGCAGCTCCTGGTACGCGGCGTGCACGAAGCGCAGACCGCTCTCGTCCACCGCTCGCACGTAGGCCTCGGACACGGCGAAGTCGACGGCGGGCACCCAGTCCACGACGGTGGTCACACCCGACTGGAGGGCGTCGGCCGCGGAGAGCCGCACGAACCGGTCCATCTCCTCGGGGCCGATCGCCGGAAGGACCGGCCCCACGCACGTTCCGTACCAGTCGTAGAACCCCAGCCCGGCGCCGCGGCCGCGGATGGCGCTCTGCCACAGGTGCGTGTGCGCGTCGACGAACCCGGGGAGGACGATGCGCCCCCGCGCGTCGACGGCCTCCGTGCCGGGACCGCAGCGCACGTGGGGACCGACCGCCGTGATCACGCCGTCCTCCATGAGGACGTCGGCGTGCGCCAGTGCGCCGAGCGGCCCCTCGCCCATGTCCGGGTCCATCGTCAGGACCAGTGCGGCGCCGCGCAGCACGGTGCCGCGGCGCGGGTCGGGGGCGCTCATCGACGGACCGCGCCCGGCGTGCGGGAGGGCTCTCCGGGGACGGCGCGGGACGCCGCCGGTGCGAGGGCGCCGCCGCCCCCGGGAACGCGAACACAGGAGGAGGGCATAGGCGGCCTTTCGCAATGAAGAGGGACGGAACACCACACCGAAGAGCCGTTCCCTACGGTTTCGGAGGACAATCGCTTACTACCCTGCGCACACCCGGCGAGAAACGTCTCCCCGCATTCATGTGAAGGCGGGCAACCCCGCGGTATTTCCTCTGTGGAACACTCCTTCCCGGGTGCGCACAGGACCCGTGGAACCGGGCGCAAACCTCCTTCGAGGGCTTCACCCCCGCAGTCCCCGACCAGCGCGGTAAGGCCCACTACGCTCCACGAAGACACACCGGCAAGCATGCGGAAAATCACCCGGAAGCCAAAAAAGCGACCATCCTCCACCAAGGGTGCGAAGTTTGCCCTCAGCCCTCGGAGACACGCTTCCGAGAGGAAGGAGGAGAACACCGGGAACTGTCGAACCCCCTGCCCCCCAGAAGCCCCTTTCCCATGAAACGGGTGCCCGTATCCGGCCTCAGACTTCGGAACGAAATACCTGAGTCCGGACAAGACCGGGCGGGCTCGGTGGGAGCCGCACCGCCGCCGTACCCGCCGACCGCTTTCCGGGAACAACTCCCCCATGGACACGATCGTCTACAACGACTACGACGTCGCGGCCGACTCCTACGACCGCATGGCCAGGGACCACAACCTCCCGGACCTGCTCGCCACCTGTCGGCGCGCGCTCCGGCACCACGGAACACCCGGCCGACGCCTCCTGGACCTGGGGTGCGGCACCGGCAAGGGCACGATCCCGCTCGCCGAGGACGGCTTCGAGGTCACAGGGGTGGACTCCTCCGCGCGCATGCTGGAGGTGGCCAGGACCAAGCCCGGAGCCGAGCTGGTGAGGTTCGTCGTGGGCGACGCCCGGGACCTGCCCCCGCTGGGTCCCTTCGACGCGGTGCTGAGCACGGGCGCGGTGCTCAACTACCTGGCCGACGAGGACGAACTGGCGGCCGCCTTCCGCAGTACGGCACGCGTGCTGGCGCCGGGCGGCCTGTTCGTCTTCGACATGATGGACCGGGCCGGGGCGCAGACCCTCGTCCGCGCGCCCAAGGTGGTCGAGCACGAGGACGGCATGTCGGTCTTCCGGGCGGAACGCTCGGTGCCCGCCCCGGAGAAGGTCGACCTGCGCATCGACTACTTCTCCAGGGAGGAAGGCGGGATGTGGCGGCGCACCACCTCCGGCCACGCCCTGACGATCTTCTCCCCCTCCTGTATCGAGAGCCTGCTCGCCGGGGCGGGACTGCGCGTGGAGGCACACCACATACCCGAGTCCGACGCCGGCGCCACCGACCGGCGCAAGCCCGGACAACCGCCGGAGACCATGATGATCGTCGCCCGCAAGGGCGGTGCGTCCACCGGATCCCCGTCCTGACCCGCGCCCGTGCCGGCCCCGCGCCGGGGCGGCCGGGCCGCGGCGCACCGCGGACACACCGAAGGCCCTGGTCGGAGTGGCGCCTCCGACCAGGGCCTTCAGCGGGGGGTCTCTAGACCGCCTCCGACGGCCCGTAGGAGAGCACCTGGGCCCGCAGCGCCGGATCGGTCTCCAGCTCCCCGGTCAGGTGCGTGGTGAGCATGGCGGCGCCGTGCGCCTCCACGCCCCGCAGGGTCATGCAGGCGTGCCGGGACCGGATGACGCAGGCCGCCCCCCGCACGTCCAGGTTCTTGTCGAGCGCGGCCACCGTCTGCTCGCCGATCCGCTCCTGCACCTGGGGGCGGGCGGCGTACTCCTGCAGGACCCGGGCCAGCTTGGACAGCCCGACGATGCGCGCCCCCGGGGCCGGCAGGTAGGCGACCGTGGCACGGCCGGGGAACGGCAGGAGGTGGTGCTCGCACAGGGCCACGAACGGCACGTCCACGGCCGCGATGATCCCCTGGCTGGTGGACTCCGCCGGGAACAGCACGCCCAGGTGGCGGTCCGGGTCCAGGCGCAGCCCGCGGGTCATCTCCGTGATCGCCCGGACGTACCGTTCGGGCGTGCGGCGCATGGACTCGCTGGTGCAGGGGATGCCGAGGGCCTCCAGCATGGCACGGGCGTGCTCGGCGGCTGTCTGTTCCGGAGAGGCGGGCTGGGGGCGGTCGGACGGTGCTGCGGTAGCGCTGGTGGTCACGGCTCCGACTCCTCGTTCGCGCTGGGGGATCTGGACTGCTCGGGGCGGACCGCTCACGCGCTCCCGCCGCGCCACAGGGCGCTGTTCACATGGGTCTCCGTCACACGGACGCCCTCGATCCTGGCGCCGGGCGCGTGGCCCAGCCCCACCAGGACGTCCATCGCCACCCGGCCCAGGAGCACGGCCACGGCCTCCACCGTCGGGTGGGGCAGGTTCGCCGCGAACTCCTCGGCGGGGAGCGGCTGGGGGGCGCCGAAGCGGAACAGCTTGCTGCCGTGGTCGGCCAGCACCTTGGCCAGCGGGTCGTCGACGCCGAGCATCGCCCCGTGGTCCAGGTGGGTGTCGATCCAGGAGCGCAGTTCGGCCTTGAACGCCCCGAACTCGACCACCGTGCTGGAGTCGAGGGCCGGGGCGACCGCCGACACCTCGACCCACCAGGAGTGGCCGTGCAGGTTCGTGCACTTGCCGCCCAGGTGCGGCAGCCGGTGGGCGGTCTCGAAGTTGTGCCGCACGGTGACGCCGTGGTGGGCCGGTGCGTACGTGGCGGCCGTGGTGTCCATCAGTGGATCCCCCGATACTTGTGGGCTTGCGGGCACAGGCTCCGGCGCGCGCGGTCCGTGCGGGACCCCGGCGCCGTCGTGGTGTCGGGCCGCGGACCGGGAGCGCCCCCGGTCCGGGTCCGGGGAAGGCCGGGGAACAGGACCTCGGCCTGCCCCGGGGTCTTCTGCGGGTGGGCGCGGCCGGGCGTCCCGGTCGACGGAGGGCGCCGGACCGGAGCGGGGGCCGGTCCGCCGTTGCGCGGTACGGGCGGGGGTCGTTGCACGGGCGGACACTCCTCGGGGTCCGGGGGCGGTTCCGGTGCGCGTCGGCGGCCGGTCCACGGGGTGGGGACCGGTCTCACCAGAGGACGGGCACGGCGGCGGGCATGATCGCCATCCGGTCGGGGTGCCACTCGACGTCCTGCGGGGGAACGGCGAGCCTCAGCCCTTCCAGACGGGCCAGCTCGGTCAGGGCGAGCGCCCCGACCCGGCGCGTCAGCCTGGCCCCGGGGCAGTAGTGCGGGCCGTGGCCGAAGCGCATGTGCGGGTTGGGGCGGCGGGACGGGTCGTAGGAGTCGGGGTCGGGGAAGGTGGCGGGATCGTAATTGGCGGCGTCGGCGGAGACCAGCACGAGGTCCCCCGTGCGCAGCCTCCGTCCGCCCACCTCCGTGTCATCGGTGCAGATCCGGGCCAGGGCGTTGCCCATCAGGACGCTGTAGCGCAGCAGCTCCTCGACGTGGCCCTCGACGGACCCGGGGTCGGTGCGGATCCCGGCGAGGACGCCGGGCATCCGGGCGAGGTGGAAGGCCGCGCCGCCCAGGAAGCTGGCGAGGTCCTCGTAGCCGGCGACGAAGACGACGCCGAGCACGTTGGCGAGCTGGTGCGGGGTGAGCGCGTCGCTCCCGGTGTTCATCGCCGCGAGCCGGGGGACGAGGCCCCGCCCGCCGGCACCGCCGTTCCGCCCCCGTTCGAGCAGGTGGTCGCGCAGCTGCTCCCAGTTGCGGTGGACCTCCTCGGTCGGCAGGAGCATGGTGAGATCGGTGTCGGCCCAGTGCCTGAGCCGGGGCAGGTCTGCGGTGGGCAGGCCCATCACGCGGCACATCGCCAACCCGGCCACCCGTTCCGCGAAGTGGTGCTGGAGGTCGCCCGGCGCTCCCCGCGCCACCATCTCCTCCAGCCCCCGGCGCGCCTCGGCGCGGAGCTCCTCCTCCGGCAGGTCCGGCAGTTCGCCCAGCAGGCGCCGGGCCTCCTCCAGCAGGCCGGCCCTGCCCAGGTAGGCCATGGCGTCGAGCAGTTCGGGGGCGAAGACCGGGGCGTCCTGGACGGGGCTGCCCTCGTCGGCCACCCGGGCGCGGCGGAACCGCTCCTCGCGCAGCACCCGGCGCGCCTCGGGGTAGCCGGTGACGAGCCACGCCTCGTGCCCGGCGTTGGTCGTCACGCGCGTGACGGGGCAGGTACCGCGGAGCTCGTCGGCCAGACGGTCTCCCCGGGTGCTGAACGGATAGCGCGGCAGCGCCTGTTCGGTGGTGGTCACGGCGGTGGTCTCCCTCCGGTGGGCGGTCGGATCGGGTACGGGCCTCACCAGAGCACGGGCAGCCGCAGCGGTGCGCGCAGCGGCGAGTCCTCGTTCCAGGCGAGCCGCTCCGTCGGCTCGGCCGGGCGCAGGTCCGGCAGGCGGGCGAGCAGGGTCTCCAGTCCGATGCGCAGCTCCATGCGGGTCAGGTGGCCGCCCGGGCAGTAGTGCGGTCCCCGGCCGAAGACCAGGTGGCGGTTGGGGGCCCGCCCGGGGTCGAACTCGTCGGCGCGCCCGAAGGCGTCCCCGTCCCGGTTGGCGGAGGCGATGATCGGCATGACCGCCTCCCCCTCGCGGATGCGCCGTCCCCCGATGTCCAGGTCCTCGGTGGCGACCAGGACGACGATGGCGTTCATGAGCGGCACGTGGCGCAACAGCTCCTCCACCGCCCCGGGGATCTCCCCCGGCCGCTCCCGCAGGCGCCGGACCAGTCCGGGGCGCTCCAGGAGCGTCACCAGCGCGGCCCCGAAGTGCTGGACGTTGGTCCTGTAGCCCGCCATCAGCATGCTGATGGTCACGCTGACCAGGTCCTCGTGCCCGAGGCCGCCCTCGTGGGCGGGGGTGGCGGCCAGCCCGGCGAGCAGGCCCTCGCCGCCCCCGCCCGCACAGGCGTCGACCAGCGCGGCGGCGTGGTCGCGCAGCGCGTCCAGGGCGGCCAGGGTCTTGTCGAGCGGAACCCGGGTGGCCTGCAGGACGGTCTCGATGTGCTCGGCGACGGCGGCGAACCCCGTGTGGTCGATGCCCAGGAACGCGCACAGCACGCGCAGCGGGAAGGGTTCGGTGAAGCCCGCCACCAGGTCGCCCGGCGGCCCCTGCCGTACCAGGTCGGCGGCCAGGTCCTCGGCCAGGGCCCGGACCCGGGGCTCGAGGTCCTGGAGTCGGCGGGGTGTGAAGGCGGGCGCGACCGCGCCGCGCACCCTGGCGTGGTCGGCGCCGTTCAGCTCCAGCAGGGTCAGGACCCGGCGGGGCCACTGCTCCCCCTCCCTCGGCGGCCACGTCGCGATCACGGGGCGTACCAGCCGGGGGTCGGCGAGCGCCCGGCGCACGTCGTCGTGCCGGCTGACCAGCCAGACCGGATCGCCCTCGGGGAGCCGCGCGCGGGTCACCGGGCCGTCGGCGCGCAGGGCGGCGTAGGCGCAGGGGGACCCCGGGGAGCCGGTCTCCGCCTCGGGGACCGGTGGCAGGGCCGCCCGCGGGCCGGCGGCGTCGTCCATCACGCCCTCCCCCCTTCCGCGAGCCCGCGGTCGGTCGCGACCGCGGCGGCGGGCCTGGGCCTTCGCATGAACCCGCAGCCGAAGAGGTAGTCCAGGTAGTGGTCGATGAGGGCGTCGTCGACCGGCGGGCAGGCCAGTCCCGCCTCGGCCGTGGCCGCCTCGGCGTTGGTCCTGTCCAGCCGCGGGAAGACACCCTCCAGGTACAGCTCCTTGACCGACAGGTCGGTGCCCCGGCCCCGGTCCACGCACAGCGACACGAAGGGCGCGGTGGGGCTGGTGGGGTCCTCGGCGACATGGCGCACCAGTTCGGCGACCCACTCCGCGTAGGGCAGGGTCGTGATCTCGCACCCGGCGGCGCGCATGCGCCGCACGACGTCGGCCAGGCGGCCCGGCGCCGGGTTGGTGAGGTGGTAGGTCCCGCGCGCCGGGGAGGGGCCCGTGGCCACGTGCGCGACGGTGTCGGCCAGGTGGTCCACCGGCACGAAGTCCATCGGCAGGTCGATGTCGGGCGCCGTGCCGGTCTCGGCGATCATCTTGAACATCGAGCAGATCGCGGTCTCGGTGTTGCAGATCCCGCCGCGCCGGTCCCCGGTGATCTCGTAGGGGCGGTAGACGGTCACCGGCAGCCCCGCCCCGGCGGCGTCGCGCAGCACCTGCTCGGCCACCCACTTGCTCTCGGCGTAGCCCAGGGTGAGGCGTTCGGCGTGGGCCAGGGGCGTCTCCTCGCCCACCAGGCACACACCCGCGCTGCCGAACCCGGCCAGGACGGCGATCGTGGACAGGAAGTGGACGGGGACTCGGCGCGGCGCGGCCAACCGCACGATCCGGCGGGTGCCCTCGACGTTGGCCGACCGCAGGGCCGAGTAGGGGTAGATGAAGTTGACCTGGGCGCCGGAGTGCACGATCAGGTCGAGCCGGTCGGCCAGGCCCGCCGCGTGGTCGGGGGCCAGTCCGAGCCGGTCGGCCTCCAGCTCGGCGGGGAAGCAGACGAGGCGTTCCTCGTGGTCGCGTGCCGGCAGCCCGTAGCGGGCGAGGTTGGCGAGCACCCGGCGGCGGGCGTGCCGGGGGTCGCGGGCGCGGACGGGGCAGTGCACCCGTGCGCCGGTGCGCGAGAGGAACCGGTCGACCAGGTAGGCGCCGACGAAGCCGGTGGCCCCGGTGACCAGAACGTCCGCGGGATCGCGCGGGTCGGGGACCGGGCCGCGCCGGGCGGGCAGCGCGAAACCGAGGCGCCCCTCGGCGCCGAAGTCCGTGGCCTCCTCGGACTCCCGTGCGGCGGGGGCGTCGGCGCGGGCGCGCCGGACGGCCTCGGCGAACTCCTCCACCGTCGGCCCCTCGATCAGGGAGCGGATGAGGGTGCTGCCGTGCTCCGCGCCGATGCCGAGCAGGGCGCGGGTGCGGTTGACCGCCTCCGCCGCCAGCAGCGAGTCTCCGCCGATGCGGAAGAAGTCGTCCCCCGGGCGGGGCGTCACCCCCAGCGTCGCCCGCCAGGCCGCGGCGACAGCGTCCCGCGGCGACCGGTCGCCGTCCTCCCCCGCGGGGGGCGCGGGCTCGCACGGTTCGGGGGCCGCGGACCGCTCCGCGAGGGCGGACCGCTCGGCGAGCCGGGCCCGGTCGACCTTGCCCGCCTCGGAGACCGGGAAGGACGCCCACCGGTGGAACACCCGGGGAACGGCCGCCGGGGGCAGCCAGGCCGCGCAGAAGCCCCGCAGGTCGTCGACGTCGACGCCGCGCCCGGGATCGGCGGGGGTGACGTGGGCGGTCAGGCGCGCGGCGCCGGCCTCCACGACGGCCTCGGCGACGTCGGGGTGTTCGCGCAGGCGCGCCTCGACCTCGTCGGGTTCGATCCTCTGCCCCCGGATCTTCAGCTGGCGGTCGATCCGGCCCCGGTACTCCAGGGCGCCGTCCGTGCCGAGGAGCACACGGTCGCCGGTCCGGTAGAGGCGCTCCCCGCTCCCGTCGGGCGCCGCCACGAAGCGCTCGGCGGTCAGGTCTGCGTCGCCCAGGTAGCCCAGCGCGAGGCCGGCGCCGCCGACGAGCAGCTCGCCCTCCTCACCGGCCGGGGCGGTGGTCCCGTCGGCGCGCACGACGCGACAGGTGGAGTTGGCGATCGGACGGCCGATGGGCACCGAGCGCGCCCCGTCCGCGAGTCCGCGGACCTTGTGGAACGTGGACACCACCGTGTTCTCGGTGGGGCCGTAGAAGTTGACGACCTCGGTGTCCGGGCAGGCGCGCAGCACGGCCCGGGCCAGGTCCGGGTCCATGGCCTCGCCCCCGGCCGACACGAAGTCGAGGCCGCGGAACGCCCCGGGGTCCGTCCGGGCGACGTGGTGGAAGACGCTCGTGGTGAGGTAGGCGATGTCGACGGCGTCCTCGCGCAGCCGCCGGTGCAGTGCCTCGGGGGAGACCAGTTCCTCCCGGTCGGCGATGACCAGGCAGGCGCCGCCCGTCAGCGCCGACCAGATCTCGATGGTCGAGGCGTCCGAGGACAGGCCGTAGCCGTGCAGGACCCGGTCCCCCGGGCCGGGCCGGGGCAGGCGGGGGTCGGACACCGCCAGGCGGACGACCCCCCGGTGCGGCACCGCGACCGGCTTGGGCCGGCCGGTGGAGCCCGAGGTGAACATGACGTAGGCGCAGTCGCCGGCCGTGGCGCCCGTCGGAGGGAGCGGCCCGGCCGCCGCGGGCCCGGTGTCGGCCTCGATCCCCACACGCGCGGCGAGGCGCCGCACCCGGCACACCGCCCCCGGAAGGACCACCGCGACGCGCACGCCCGCGTCCTCGGCCATCGCGTTGACGCGGGCGGGCGGGTGGTCCTGGTCCAGCGGCACGTAGGCGCAGCCCGCGCGCAGGACCCCGAGGAAGGCGACGAGCGCCTCGGGGGACCGGCGCCCGCAGACGCCGACCGCGTCGCCGGGGCGCGCCCCGGCGGCCAGCAGCCCCGCGGCCACGTCCCGGGAGCGCCGGGCCAGCTCCCCGTAGGTGAGTTCGCGCCCCCGGTGGCGGACGGCGGGGGCGCCCGGCTGTCTGGCCGCCCACGTGGCGAAGATGTCGTGCAGGAGCGCGTCGCGGAGGTGGTCGGTGACCGGACCGCGTAGGTCCGCCTCGGAGGGGGCGTGCGTTGCCGGACTCTTCGTCACGAGGGGTTCCTCTCGTCGAGTCGAGGTCGTGCTGGCGTCAGGTGAACACCGACGCGGCGAACGCGGAGAAGTCCGCCGTCCGCCAGCGCTCGGGGCGCATGCGGAAGGTGACGTCGTCGTCGAGTTGGCCGGAAGTCGCTGCCAGGTAGTCGCCGGCCTCCCGCGCGCCCAGGTAGCGGACCGCGATGGCGCGGCGCTCGTCCGGGTCGGCGGGGTCGGCGACGTCCACGACCGGCCCCTCCACGCTGACGTAGCGGTAGGGGGGCTCCTCCTGTTGCGCGCACAGGCTGAACCTGCCCGCGGCGCCGATGAGGCGCGCCTTGAGGGAGTCGCGGCCGGTCTGCACGACCACGTCGCCGCCGGGGGCGTAGGAGTACCAGACCGGCACGACCAGCGGGGCGCCGCCCGCACGGGGGTCGTCGACTCCGAGGACGCCCACGTGGACTCCGGCGAGGAACTCCTCGCGTTCGACTCGGGTCATGGCAGGGAGCATGTGCGGCCTCTCGAATGCTGCGGGGCTTTCGGGGACGGGGAGGACACGGCGTCGCCGGTGATGTCCGCGTGCGCCCTGATCATTGCCGGAGATGCCCTGGCGGCAAACGGAAATCGGAGCTTTACGCCTTGTGCACAGCGGAGATGGGTGCTTTTGCAGGCATCTGCGGCCCGGGGTGGGAGTGCATTGAGGACGAACGCTTACGGACCCGGCCACCAGTCCGAATCGGCGCGGATCATGCCGCCGCGCAGGCGCGCGCACATCTGTTCACCGAACGGACACGACCTGTCCTTCCGCGAGCGCCCCGGGGTTCACCGACCGTGCACGGCTTGTCCTCCCGCGCCCCCCGAGGGTTCGCCGACCGGCAGCCCCGCACGCCCGGCGGTGTGCCCGGACCGGGTACACCGCCGGGCCGGTTCACCGCCGGGCCGCCCCCGGTCGGCGCCGGCGCCCCACCCGGGGCAGGGGCCCGGACCGCACAGGGGCCGCCGGGAGACCGGGGTTACCCCTCGCCCAGGTCCAGCAGACCCCGCCGGAAACCCGCCGCGACGGCGGCGGCCCGGTCGTTGACGCCGAGCTTGCCGTAGATGTGCAGGACGTGGGTCTTGACCGTGGCCTCGCTGATGAACAGGCGGGCCGCCGCCTCCCTGTTGGTGGAGCCGTCGGCGATGAGCCGCAGGATCTCCAGCTCCCGGTCGCTCAGTGCCGCGGCGGGCTCGCGGACGCGGCCGACCAACCGGGTCGCCACCAGCGGGGAGAGCACGGTCTCGCCGCGCGCGGCCAGGCGGACGGCGCGCATCAGCTCCTCGGGCAGGGCGTCCTTGAGGAGGTATCCGGTGGCCCCGGCCTCGATGGCGGGACCCACGTCGCTGTCGGTCGCGTAGGTGGTCAGGACCAGGACCCGGGCCGGGAGCCCCAACCGGACCAGCTCGCGGATGGCGTGCACACCGCCCGTCCCCGGCATGCGCAGGTCCATGAGGACCACGTCGGGTTCCAGGGACCGCGCGAGCTCGACGGCACGGGCGCCGTCGGCGGCCTCCCCCACGACCTCGAACCCCGGGTCGCGGGCGAACATGCCGCGGATGCCGTCCCGGACGACGGGGTGGTCGTCGGCGATCAGGACGCGGACGGGGGCCTCACGCACCGGGGGCCTCCCTCGGAACGGCCGGGACGGAGGCGGAGACCGCCGTCCCGGAACCGGGCTCGGACTCGATCTCCAGTGTCCCCGCCAGGCGGCCCACCCGCTGCCGCATCGACGTCAGGCCGAACCCGCCGTCCGGACCCCGGCCGCCGGCCTTCGGGGCCAGGAGCGGCTCGAAGCCCGCACCGTCGTCGCGCACGTCCAGGACGACCTGGTCCTCCATGTACGACAGGGTCACGCCGACCCGGGCGGCCCGGGCGTGCCTGGCCACGTTGGCCAGCGATTCCTGGAAGGTGCGGAGCAGGACGGCCTCGACCTCCCCGTGCAGGGGACGGACCGGTCCGGTCGCGGTGAAGTCGGCGCGCACGCCGTTCAGTCGGGACCACTCGGCCGTGAGGTCGGCCAGGGCCTCGGGCAGCGGTGTGTCCTCCAGGGGCACCGGTCCCAGGGCGTGCACGGACCTGCGCGCCTCCGCCAGGTTCTCGCGGGCCAGGCGGACGGCGTTGGCGACCCGGAGCCGCCACTCGGCACGGTCCCCCTCCGCCCCGCCGGCGGAACCCCCGGCGGTCCCGCCGCCCTCCGGCGTGCTCCCGCCCCCTCCCCAGGCCTCGGCCCGTTCGGCCGCCTGGAGCTGCGCGATGATGCCGACGAACCCCTGGGCCAGGGTGTCGTGGATCTCCCTGGCCATGCGCTCGCGCTCGTCGTGCGCCCCGGCCTCGCGTGCCTGCACCAGCAGCTGGGCGTGGAGGCCCTCGTTCTCCCGGATGGTCTCCCGCAGCCGCTCCACCATCCGCCCGCGCTCGTCGCTGTGCTCCGTGGTGACCTCGCCGAGCAGGCTGAACGCCGCGACGAGGACGACCACGGCGGCGATGAAGAACAGGTACAGGAGGACGGACGGGAGCGTGGGGTCGGGCAACCCGCCCATGTAGGCGGCGACCGTGACGGCGGCGGTGGCGGCCACCCCCGCCAGCCTCCACCGGCCCCGGAGGAACTGCCACGAGTACACGTAGCCGGTGAAGCCGAAGAAGCCCGCGAACCAGACACTGCGGGCGCTGAGGACCGCGATCATCACGACCAGGACGGCGACGCAGGCGGCCGTCAGTCCCGGGCGGGAGGCCGGGCCGGGGTTCAGCGCCGTCATCGCCCACAACAGGGCCGCCGTGAGCGCTGCGAGGCCGAGCGTCTCCAGGAGCCGCGCCCGGGAGAGGTCGTGGGTGACCAGGGCCAGGAGGGTGGAGGCCGCCAGGAGGGCGTAGGGCACAGAGGCCAGGAGGCGGCGCAGCCGCTCCTCCCGCAGGCCGAGGTCGCGCTCGGACACCGTCTCCATACTCACTCCCAGCGGAAGGACCTGGCCGCGGCCAGGCCCAGGACCACGGCGTACGCGGCCATGGTGACCAGGGGCAGCGGCGCGGGGACGCCGCCGCTCCAGGCGTCGTCGAGGCTCTGCCGCAGGGCGCCCATCGGGGTGTACCCCCCGGCGAGCGCCAGGATATCGGGCATGTGCTCGACGGGCTGCATGAGTCCGCCCAGGTAGGCCAGAGGGAAGAACAGCAGCACGCCGAAGCCGTTGGCCGACCGCCCGTTGGGGGCGAGCGCGGCGATGAGCAGCCCGACGGAGAACATCGCGGCCGTGCCGGCCAGGAAGGCCGCCAGGAACCCCGCGGCCCCGGGCGCGTGGGCCCCGAGGAGGCCGATGCCCGCGACGAGCAGCAGGGAGACCGCGAACACGGTGAGGGCCAGCTGGAGCAGGAGCTGGACGGCCAGCAGGTTGCCGGGGCGGACCGGGGTCACCGAGAGCCTGCGCAGGATGCCCCTCTCCCGGTAGGAGGCCAGGGTGGTGGGGAGCAGGTAGAGGCCGACCATGCCGATCGCCAGCGTCACCGCCATCGGCAGCAGGACGGTGTCGCCCTCCGTGATCCCGCTGCCGAAGGCCACGAGGATGAAGAGGGGGATGGCCAGGGCGAACACCGCTCCGGGTTCGCGGACGAGCAGCTTGGTCTCGACGGCGGTGAGCTTGGCAAGCGTCTTCACGACGGTTCTTCCGTTCTCGGGGGCCGGGCCGCTCGGGCCCGGAGGGGGAGGCTAGGTCTGGAGGGAGCGGCCGGTCAGGGCGATGAAGGCGTCGTCCAGGGTGCGCTTGTCGATGCGCAGGTCGCGGACGAGCACGTGCTCCCGGGCCAGGGACGCGGTGACCTCGGTCGCGAAGTCCCCCCGCCCGGCCACGACGACCAGGTCGCCGGTACGGGACACCGAGGCCACCCCGGGGAGGTTCCCCAACAGTCCGCCCGGCTCGGGGGCCTCCCCGTCCATGAACCGGAAGCTCATCCGGTACTCGGCGTCGACGCCGTCGATCAGACCCTCGGGGCTGTCGAGGGCCACGACCCCGCCCCGGTCGAAGACCGCGACCCTGTCGCACAGCTCCTCGACCTCGTCCATGAAGTGGCTGACCAGGATCACGGTCACGCCCTCGGCGCGCACCCGCTTGACCAGTTCCCAGGTGGCCCGGCGGGCCTGGGGGTCGAGCCCGGTGGTGAGCTCGTCCAGGAACGCGACCCTGGGATCCCCGACCAGGGCCAGGGCGATGAACAGGCGCTGCTTCTGCCCGCCGGACAGCTTCGCGAACCGGGCGTCGCGCTTGTCCGCGAGCCCCCACCTCTCCAACAGCTCACGCCAGTCGCGCGGCCTGTCGTAGAAGGAGGCGTACAGGTCCAGCGCCTCCCACACCTTGATGTTCTCGGGCAGCTGCGTGTGCTGGAGCTGGACACCGATGTGCTCCCGGAGCTCCGCCCCCTGCCCCACGGGGTCCAGCCCGAGCACCCGCACGGTCCCGGAGTCGGGGCGCCGCAGGCCCTCCACGCACTCGACGGCGGTGGTCTTGCCCGCACCGTTGGGCCCGAGTATCCCGAAGACCTCCCCCTCCTCCACGGAGAAGGAGACCCGGTCCAGGACCACCTGCTTGCCGTACCTCTTGCTGAGCTCTGTGACCTCGACGATCGCCATGCCCACAAGCCTGTCCGCCCGGGCCCCGGAGCGGATCGCCCGTCCGGCCCCGATCCCCCGCGCATCCGGCCGACCCCCGGCATCCACCGTTCGGTGGATGCCGGTCCTCCCGGTCGCGGGACCGCGACCCGCCCGGCGGGGGGAGCGTTGCCCGGCCGTGCTCGTCTCGCAGCCGGCTCCGTCGCCGCACTTCCCGGACGGGGTGCCGTACCGCCCCCTTCCGGGCGCAGCGGGCCCTCCTGCGCCGGAGGTCGCCGGCGCCCGGCGCCATCGGACCCCCTCGCCTCGGGGACCGGCTGTCGGGAGCTCCCGCGTCGGAGCGGGCGGCCCCGGGCGCCGGTGAACAGGTCCTGGTGCCGACGGACCCGACGAGCCCGGTGTCAGGTGTGCGCTGACCGCGTCCGGGCCTCCGGAGCCGCGTCCCCCGCCCCGGCAGGAGCGGTGCCGGCGACGTCCACGACGTGTTCGAGACGCGCGAGGGTCTCGGCACGGTGGGAAGCGACGAGGACCGTACCGGGGAAGTCGGCGATGATGTCCGAGATCACTCGCTCGGTGGCGGGGTCGAGGCTGGCCGTCACCTCGTCGACGAGGAGGACCCGCGGCCGCCGTACGAGTGCACGGGCGAGGCACAGGCGTGCTCGCTGGCCCCCCGAGAGGCGTACGCCGGCTTCGCCGAGATCGTCGTCGAGACCGATCCAGTCGGCCGCGCCGACGCGTTCCATCATCGTGTTCAACTCACTGTCCGGCCGCGGGGCGCCGCCGCGCAGCAGGTTGTCCCGGACGGTGCCGTGGAAGAGCACGGAATCCTGGTCGACCAGGGCGACCGACTCGCGTAGAGCGCGGTCGTCGACGTCCGCGACGGACACTCCCGCGCCTTGGGTCGTGACGAGTTCCACGATGCCGGACGAAGGATCCCAGAGACGGGCCGCGAGAGCGATCACGGTGCTCTTGCCCGAGCCGGAGGGCCCCTTCAGCCCCACGTGTGCCCCGGGGGCCACTTCCAGGGACCAGGAGGTGAGAACGGGCGGCCGGTCCTCGTAGGCGAAGCACACGTCGCGAAAGCGCAGACCGAGCGGTCCGGGCGGCAGTTGCCGCGGGTTGTCGGACACCGCGACGACCGGGGGCCGGTTGATCCCGGATGTCACGCGCTCGGCGTCGGCGACGAGGGGGTGCAGCCGTGTGAAGGTGGCTGTGGCGTCCGTGACCGCCGCGACGCCGACCAGGGCCAGGGCGATCAGGGCGGGCAGCTCGGCCGGGGAGAGTCGTGCCTGTGCGGTGTCCGAGAGCACGCCGGCGGCGGCGCTTCCCACGACGATGACGCCGATGACCACTGCGGTGGTGATGGACTCGCGCAGCGAGGTGACCAGTTGCTCGAGCAGTTCGCGGCGGCGCGCGATGGCGGTGGCGCGCGCGGTGGCCGCGCTCGTCTCGGCGACGACCTGCGGGGACAGGCCGTAGGCGAGCACCTCGCGCAGTGCGCCCAGGGCGTCGACGATCCGTGTGGACAGGTCGGATCGTTCCCGCTGCTCCTGTTCCCCCAGGCGTCTGGCCGTTCGCGCCCAGTACAGCGCGCTGCTCGCCAGGACGAGGCTGGCCGTGAAGACGACGAGCCCGGCCTCCGGCAACAGGATCGAAGCGGTGGTCAGGGAAGCGGTGAACAGCGTGAGGGAGGCACCGAGCTGGGCGATCGTGTGGGCGTAGAAGAACTCGAGCTTCTCGATGTCGTCCATCGCCACGGTGGCGGCGCGGCCCGAGTGCTCGCGGCGCCGGCCGGGGACGCTGCGCGCGTACGCGTCGAACAGCGCCATGCGCAGCCGGGCCAGAACACGGTAGGCCAGAGCATGCGAGACGTCCATTTCCCGCCATGTCAGGACGACGCGCAGCAGCACGAGCCCGATGATCACGGCCCACCACGCGGGTTCTGGCGCTGTTCGCTCCACGACGGCGTGGCCGACGACCCAGGCGGTGAGGATCGTGGCGCCGGCCAGGGTCAGCGCGCTCGCGGTACCGACGGCATAGCTCCACAGCATTCCGCGCCATTCCGGTCGCAGGACGGGAAGCAGCCCGCGGAAGGTGTCGGCCGCGGAGAGGGGGGTCATGACGGGTTCCTGTCCAGGTGCACCGGGCCGAGGTGCAGTACGTGAGAGACCCCGGTGAGGGATTCGGGACGGTGGCTGATCATCACGACGACGCGGTCGCGGGCGACGCGGTGCAGCGTGTCGATGACACCGGCGGCCCGATCGGCGTCCAACGCGCTCGTGGGTTCGTCCACGAGAAGGACCGGCCGGCGCGCGAGCAGCGCACGGGCGAGGGCAAGTCTCTGGCGTTGACCGCCTGACAGGTTCGTGCCGGCTTCGGCGACCTCGGTGGAGAAGCCGAGTGGAAAACCCCGGATCTCGTCCAGGATCCCGGCGGCCTCGCAGGCGGCGAACAGTTCCGCCTCTTCGGGGTCGCCGGTGACGGCGAGGTTGTCGCGGATGGTCCCGGCGAAGAGCACGGGCCGTTGGGAGACCACGGCGATATCGGAGGTGCGCAGAGGCCGCCCGTCGAGTTCGACGTGCCCCGCACGTGGGACGAGGAAGCCGAGGAGGAGGTCGAAGAAGGTGGACTTTCCCGCCCCGGAGGCTCCGACGACGGCGGTGAGGGTCCCCCTCCGGGCGGTCAGGTCGAAGTCCTCGAGGACGTCCCGGTGGGCGTCGGGGTAGCGGAAGGTCAACCCCCTCACGCTCAGCAGGTCCGCCGTACGGTCGGCGTGGGCCCGTCCCCCGGGAGCGGGCGTCGCGGAATCCGGAGCGGTGCCGCGCGGTTCGGTGAACGCCCCGATGCGGTCCAGGGCGGGGACCGCGGTGAGTCCGAGGAACCCGGCGTGCCAGTGCCGTGAGAGGTCGCGGATGGGCCGGAAGGCCTCCGAGGCCAGGAGGAGGACCAGGTAGACCTCGACGGCCGGGGCCTGTCCTGTGACCGCGTGCGCGGTGGCGGCGATCGCGGCGGCGACCACCCCTGCCTGGACGGCGAGGTCGGTGACGGCCGTTTCGGCCAGGGAACCGCGCATGACGCGTTCGGTGGCGCGGCGCAGTGCCTCCGAACGGCCGTCCAGCCGTTCCCGGGTTCCCGACACATCGCCCAGGGTACGCAGGGTGGCCATGCCGCGGAGTGATTCGAGCAGGTCGGCGCTGAGCGCGTCGTAACTGTCCCAGTGATCGAGCCCGCGCCGGGCCATCATCCGCTTCCAGGCCAGGGGACCCAGCAGCGCGAACACGACGGCGGCGGCGACCAGCAGCCCGGCTCCCGGTGAGAGCAGGAACAGCCCGAACACGGTGATCGCGCAGGTGGGGAAGATGTGCATGACGGCGGGGATGTACTTGGAGACGTAGGCGTCGGTGCCGTCGACGCCGTCGCCGAGGCCCGAACGCATCGACCCGTCGCGGGCGGCCGTGTCGTGCAGGCGTCGGGGTACGAGCGCCGCCGCCATGGCGCGGCCGCGCACCGCTTGTCGGACCCGGCCTCCCAGCAGCGTCGCGGCAGAGGTCTGTGCCAGGGAGAGCGCCAGTCTCAGCAGCGCGATACCGACGATGAGCGCGACCGCCACGAGCACGTCCCGGGGGCGTCCGTCCAGCACCGCCGACATCGACCAGGCGATCGCCCCGGCCTGGCCGAGATGGGTGAGGAAGACGAGCACCAGCAGTCCGACGCTCCAGGCCAGAGCCGCGGGGAATCGAGCTGCCTCCCGCCACAGCTGGGGGACGATCATCATGCGTCGGGCTCCTTGTCGAGGACGTGTCCGCCGGGAAGCATCGCCGGGGCGTGGACGATCCGGCGGTTGTGTGCGGCGGCGAACCCTGGCACCGGGCGGCGGCGCCACCGCCCGGTCAGAACGCCCGAACCGCACAGGCCGGCGGCGGCGCGGTGGGACCGCCGCAGGTCCTCGGTGGACCCGCCGGGGGAAGCGCTCGTGGAAACCGACCACGTCCGGCCCGATGCGTTTGATGTGCCGGCTACGCGGACTCCTCGATCTCGGTGACGATCCGGTCGTTCACGACGAGACCCCTTTTACAGCCGGATCGCGCGCTGGTGCTCCGTACCGACGCGTGTCCGTGGGGGCGAACGCCACACACCGTACTTGAAAATGATTTTCACTTACAATAGCTTTGCCCCATGAACCCCCAGAAGCTCCTTGTGACCGACTGCCGTGCGGTACGCACGTACGCCGTCGGCGGCGGGGCCGCGAGTGAGCTCGGCGACGCGGTCCCGGCCGGACACGCCGGGGTTCTCACGCTGCTTCCGCGCGGTCGGAGGAGCTCCGCGCCGGCCTTCCGGGGCGACGACGGCTCGGTGGGTTCGGTGGCCCGGACACCCCTGGGGGCATCGAGCACCTGCGCCGGCTCTCCCCCTGGAACGCGCCATGGCCCCCACTCCCGCCTGCACTCCCCCTCGCGTTCTCGGCGGCGTGCCCGCTGAGGATTCCCGGGTGAACACCGCCGACACCGCGGCGGTCGTCCGAGCGGTGCGGCGCGCAGGCGGCGACGCCACCGTGTAGCGCGTGCCGCGCACCGGTCACGGCAGCAACCACCTCGCCAGCCCCCACCTTCCCGGGGCGACCGTCCTCAGCTTCGCCGCCCCGACCGGGTCACGCACGACCTGGCCACAGACCACCTGAAAGAGCAACCACCGCTGATGGCAAGAACAACCACGGGGGGACGCGCGCCGACCCCCCTTCACCTCCTGCTGTGCAGGGCGCGGCCAGAGGGTGACGCGCCCGACGGCCCGCAGGGTCCCCCCGGAACCACGCGAGCAGCCGGCCGCCGACGACGCGGCGCCCTCGCCGTTCGCCTACTCGTGCCGACCCTCGTTCTCGTCCTGGTGGCGGTCCTCCTGCTGTCGACGACCGTCGGGACGATCCCCGTCTCCCCGACGGACGCCCTGCGTATCGTCATCGGCCACCTCGTGCCCGGCATGCCCTGGATGTCCGACGGATCACTGAGCACATTGCAGGACAACGCCATCTGGCAGTTCCGGCTCCCCCGCGCGCTCCTGGCCGCGACCGCCGGGGCCGCACTCGCCCTGGCCGGTGCGCTGATGCAGGCCGTGGTGCACAACTCCCTGGCCGAGCCCTACATCCTGGGCGTCTCCGCCGGCGCGGGCGTCGGCGCGGTGTCGTTCATCGTGCTGGGCGTCGGTGTCAGCTCCCTGGGGATGGGAACCGCGGCGTTCGTGGGAGCCCTGATGGCCACGGCGGCCGTCTACCTCCTCGCCCACAAGAACGGGCGCATCGCACCACAGCGCCTCATCCTCGCGGGGGTCGCCCTCGGCTCCCTGTTCAGCGCCGTGACCAGCTACCTGACCATTGCCACCGACGCCCAGAACGTCTTCAGCATCATGTTCTTCCTGCTGGGCTCGGTCTCCGCCGCCACGATGGCACACCTCGCCCTGCCGGTGGCGGCCCTGATCGCCGTGGGACTCTACGCGGCGTTCCGGGCGCGCGCCCTCAACGCCCTGCTCATCGGAGACGACGCGGCCGCGTCACTGGGCGTCAACGTCAACCGGATGCGCAGCGGGGTCCTTGTCGCCGCGGCCCTGCTGACCGGGTCCGTGGTCGCGGTCTGCGGCGGCATCGGCTTCGTCGGCCTGGTCATCCCCCATATCTCACGCATCCTCGTCGGCGCCGACCACCGGAAGATGCTCCCGGTCGCCCTTCTGGGAGGCGCGGCGTTCCTCGCGACCTGCGACCTGTTGGCCCGTACCCTCGCAGCCCCGTCGGAGATCCCGCTGGGCGTGCTCACCGCACTGATCGGAGCGCCCTTCTTCCTGTGGCTGTTGCGGCGGGACCGCGCGGGAAGCGTGGGGGTGGACCGATGAGGGTGGACATCGAGCACCTGGCCGCCCACCGCGGTGGACGGCCGGTCGTGAGCGACGTGAGCATCCAGGTGCCCTCGGGCTCCGTGCTGGGACTGCTCGGTCCCAACGGGAGCGGCAAGTCCACACTGCTCCGGGTGGCCTCCGGCCTGGCCGCTCCCTCGTCCGGACGTGTGAGCCTGGACGGCACCGACATCACCGCCCTCAAACGCACGGACCTGGCCCGTCGCGTGGCGGTGATGGCCCAGGAGCACAGCGAGGAGTTCGAGATGCCCGTGCTCGACATGGTCCTGCTCGGGCGGATCCCGCACGGACGCGGATACGGTCGCGACTCCGACCAGGACATCGCCACAGCGCAACAGGCCCTGGAACGCGTGGGAGCCGCGCACCTGGCGGACCGCTCGTTCTCCGCGCTGTCCGGGGGTGAGCGGCAACGGGTCCTGTTCGCCCGCGCGCTCGCCCAGGACACCCCGGTCCTGGTCCTCGACGAACCGACGAACCACCTCGACATCGCCCACCAGATCGAACTCCTCGATCTGATCAGGTCCACCGACCGCACCGTCCTGGTCGCTCTGCACGACCTGAACCTCGCGGCGCGCTCATGCGACACCGTCGGCGTTCTCCACCAGGGACGCCTGCTCTCTCTCGGGGCTCCGGAGGAAGTCCTCCACACCGACCTGATCCGCTCGGTCTTCGGTGTGGACTCGACCTCGGTCGCCCACCCCCTTTCCGGACGGCGCCATTTCCTCTTCGACTCCCGCAGTCCGGAGAGTCCGAACGGCCGCCCCACGACCCACCAGTTCTCCCGAACCCAGGAAGAGACCGAAGCCCCATGACACATCCCTCAGCCGAGACCCCGTCGGTGTTCCGCGGCCGTCTCCCGAACCTCGCGGTCGCGTGCACCGCTCTCGTGGCGCCCTTGCTGCTGACCGCCTGCGGCACGGGGGTCGTCAGCCCGGAGGAGACCGCGGATGCGGGGGAAGCGGTGGTGATCACCAACTGCGGACGCGAACTCTCCTTCGGGGCCACGCCCACCAGCATCGTCGGGATGATGCCCTCCCAGACCGAACTGCTCATCCGGCTCGGCGTCCAGGACTCCCTGGTCGGCCAGGCCCAGACCGCCGTCTCACCGTTGTCGGACGACATCGCCGAACACGCGGCCGACGTCCCTGAGATCAGCACCGACGCGCCGCCGGCACGTGAGGACCTGCTCGCCGTCGAACCCGATCTCGTCGTCTCCCCCACGGAGTACGAGTTCACCGCCGAACAGGGCTTCGCCGGAATCGACCAGCTGAACCAGAACGGCGCCGAGGCCTATGTCGCGACCGGGGGATGCGCGGAGCGCCGCAACACCGCAGAGGTCACCGACCTGTTGACGGACATCGCCAACCTCGGTGAGATCCTGCGTGTTCCCGACGCCGCGGAGGAGCTCACCCAGGAGTCGGAGGAGCGGCTGGCCGCCGTCGAATCCGCGATCAGCGGCTCGCCGCGCCCCACCGTCGCCCAGGTCTTCATCGAGGGCAACTCGCTGTCGGCGATCGGCGCCGGCGTCGAGGCGGACATCATCGCCACGGCCGGCGGGGACAACGTCTTCGATCCCGACTCCCCCGAGTTCGCGGACTTCTTCGCCGCCGAGATCAACCCCGAGGAGATCATCAGCCGGGCCCCCGACGCCATCGTGTTCGGAGTGAGCGGGCCCGGGAACGAGGAGCGGTCGCTCGACTACCTTCGCAGCACCTTCCCCGACCTTCCCGCCGTGGAGAACGACCTCCTCATCGCCGTTCCCTCCAGCGATCTGCACCCCGGCACCCTCGGAAACATCGAGGCGGTGGAGACGATCGCCCACCGCCTCTACCCCGACGCGTTCTGAGCCAGGGTCTCCTGCCGGAGCGAAGGCCGGGCCGCATCGCTGCGAAGCACCCCGGTGACGTCGTCCATGCCGGAGATCCCCGCGAGAGGCGGCCCCGTCGACCGGGGCCGGGCCGTTCCACGGCGTCGGTGACGACCCGTGGGACGGCCCGGCCCCCGCCTTCGAGGCCACCCCGTCCGGGAGCGGGCCGAGGCGCCCCCGCGCCCGAGCGCGTCGGCGCCGCACTGCCCCCCGCCGCCTCGCACCCCGCTTTGCCCTCGAAGCACTCGAACCTTATTATATTCGCATGAGTGAAGGTAAGAAGGTTTGCAGCTTCGGGCCGGACAGCCCCTACGTGGATCTCGCGGCGGAGGTGTTCAGACTCCTCGCCGACCCCACCAGAATCAGGATCATCCTGGCCCTGCGCGAGACCGAGCACTCGGTCGGCGAGCTCGCCGAAGCCGTCGGCAAGTCGCCGACCACCGTCTCCCAACACCTGGCCAAACTGCGCTGGGGCCGGATCGTGGCCACCCGCCAGGAGGGCACCCGGGTCTTCTACCGCCTCCAGGACGAGCACGCCCGAGAACTGGTCGCCCAGGCGGTCTTCCAGGCCGAGCACGCCCTGGACGAAACCCCCGCCCACCACCGTGCCGGAGTCGATGCGCGCCCGCACCGGGGCACGGCCGCCTCCTGCCCCGCCGCAGACACCGGCGACACCGCCCAGGAACAGGCATGACACCGCCCCGGGCTCCGGCCGTCGTCCAGGACCGGGTCCTGCCCCGGCCCCCTTCGGTCCTCGCCACCGGACTGAAGCTGCCCGAGGTGCGCTGGGCCCTGGCCGCGCTGGCCCTGTTCCTCCTGGGTTGGGGGCTCCAGCTGAGCGGCGCCCCGGCGCCGCTGTGGTGGAGCCTCTACCTGGCCTGCTACGCCACCGGCGGCTGGGAACCCGCCCTGGCCGGGCTGCGCGCCCTGCGCGAGAAGACCCTGGACGTCGACCTCCTGATGATCGTCGCCGCCATCGCCGCGGCCTCGATCGGGCAGGTCTTCGACGGGGCCCTGCTCATCGTCATCTTCGCGACCTCCGGCGCACTGGAGGTCGTCGTCACCCAGCGCACCGCGGACTCGGTCGACTCCCTGCTGAACCTGGCCCCCGAACAGGCCACCCTCCTGCACGGGGACGGCACCACGACCACGGTCGCCAGCCGCGACCTGGAACCCGGGGAGCGCATCCTGGTCCGCCCCGGGGAACGCATCGGCGGCGACGGGACCGTGGTCGAGGGAACCAGCGAGGTCGACCAGCAGGCCATCACCGGCGAGTCCGTGCCCGTGGTCCGCGGGGTGGGCGACGAGGTCCTCTCGGGCACCGTCAACGGCACCGGCACCCTCACCGTGCAGGTCACCCGGCCCGCCTCCGCATCCGTGATCGCGCGCATCGTCACCCTGGTCGAGGAAGCCTCCGAGACCAAGGCCAGGACCCAGCTGTTCATCGAGAAGGTCGAACAGACCTACTCCTTCGGCGTGGTCGTCGCCACCCTCCTGGTACTGGCCGTGCCGATGCTGTTCTTCGGCCACGCCTTCGAGGACGCGCTGCTGCGCGCGATCGTGTTCATGATCGTCGCCTCCCCCTGCGCGGTGGTGCTCTCCACCATGCCGCCGCTGCTGGCCTCCATCGCCAACGCCGGCCGCCACGGCGTCCTGGTCAAGTCCGCGACCGTCATGGAGGGCATCGGCCGCACCACTGTGATCGCCTTCGACAAGACCGGCACCCTCACCGAGGGCGCCCCCGAGGTCACGGACATCGGTCCCGTGACCGGCCACGGCGCCGACACGGTCCTGGCCCTGGCCGCGGCGGTCGAGCACTACAGCGAACACCCCTTGGGCCGGGCGATCGTGCGCGCCGCCGCCGAACGCGACCTGCCCCTGCAGGAGGTCACCGGCTTTCGGGCCCTGCCCGGACTCGGGGTCGTCGGCCGTGTGGACGGGAGCACCGTGACCGTCGAGCGGGGCGCCGCCGACTCCTCCACCACCGGCACCCTGGTACAGGTGCGACGCGACGAGTCGCTGATCGGAACGATCACGCTGACGGACCGGCTGCGTCCGGACGCCCCCGCGGCGGTCCGTGCCGCAGCCGACCTCATCGGAGCTCCCGCGGTACTGCTGACCGGCGACAACCCGGCCGCCGCGGCCACGGTGGCCGAGCGCACCGGCATCGGCACGGTACACGCCTCTCTGCTGCCACAGGACAAGGTCGCCCTCGTCACCGGCCTGGAGGCCCGAGGCGAGAGGGTCCTGCTGGTCGGCGACGGCATCAACGACGCCCCCGCCCTGGCGTCCGCCTCCACGGGGGCGGCCATGGGCCGCCGGGGCTCGGACCTGGCCCTGGACACCGCCGACGTGATCATCGTGCGGGACGAGCTCGGCTCGGTGGCCAACCTGGTGCGACTGTCCCGCAGGGCCCGCCGGTACGTGATCGCCAACCTCGCCGTCGCCGCCACCGTGATCACGGTCCTGGTCACGTGGGACCTGGTCGCCACGCTGCCGCTGGCGCTGGCGGTGGCCGGACACGAGGGATCCACCGTGCTGGTCGCGCTCAACGGCGCACGCCTGCTGCGCCGCTCCGCCTGGGAGGCGTGAAGGAGCGGGCCTCCAGGCCCGGCGATCAGGACGGCCGGCTTCCGAGGCCGGGAGGACGGCCGGGGCGACCTGAGGCCCCCGCGCCGGAAGCCCATGGAGAGAACGCTCCCCGCCTGCCGGAACCGCTACGGCGCCGCCCGGGAGGCGTTCGTGCGGAGGCAGGCGGGGACCGGGCGTCCGGAAGGTTCGATGAAGGGGCTGGCTGCGGCCCCGGTGGTCAGCCGGCCAGTTGCCGATCCAGATCCGAGGCGTCGTGCAGGGCTGTCATCTGCGCGAAGCGTCCGTCCCGGATCTCGTAGACGGCGTATTCGACGATCTCGAACGAGGCGCCGGTGGGAGCCGCTCCGAGCCATTCCCTCACGGGGGTCCCCGTGTTGATCGCCCGTACCGCCGCGCGGTCGCCGTCGACGAGGAACTCCTGGAGCTCCCAGTGGAAGTCCGGCACTGCTTCGATGTCCGCCTTCTGGAGCGCGATGACGGTGTCCCGGGTGCCCGGAACACCGTTCAGCACGACTTCGTCGTGGATGAACTCGTCCATGCCGTCGAACTTGTGGGCGTTGAGCTCCCCGACGTAACGACGGTAGAACTCGTGGATGTCAAAGTCGGCCATGACGTCTTCCTCTCCGGGCCCGGTCGGGAGCCGCACCGGAATCCCGACGACTCGCGATGCCCTCCGCGGACCGGCCGTGACGGCGGTCGCTCCTGCTTCTCCTCCGGGGTCCGCACGGGCTCACCAGGGCAACTCCCCGAATTCGTCCTGGAAGGTCCCGGTCGGACCGTGCGCGTCGAGACCCGCCAGACGCACGACGGCCCTCGCGCTCTCCGCGGGCGGCCTTCCGATTCCGAAGGCGGCCGTCATGTCCGTGGCGGTGGTGCCGGGCTCCAGCGCGTTGAACCTGATGCCCGGCTCGGACTTGGCGTACTGGAGCGTCAGCATGGTGGCCGCCGTCTTGGACGCGGAGTAGAGGGCGAGAGCGGACGGCAGGTGGAACTCCGGCCGCTCGGGGTTGGTCACCGCCCAGAACGACCCGGCACTGCTCGACACGGTCACCACCGTGGGGTTGGAGGATCTGCGCAGCAGGGGCAGCGCCGCTTCCGTGACGCGCACGATGCCCACCACGTTGGTGTCGAAGACCCGCAGGGCCGTGGGACCGTCGGGGGCCCCGAGCACCTGGATTCCCGCGTTGTTCACCAGGACGTCGAGCCGGCCCTCGGCCGAGTCGATGGCGCCCAGCGCATCGGCCACCGACGCGTCGTCGGTCACGTCGAGCTGCACGAAGCGCGCGCCGGCCTCCGCCGCCGCCCTCTCGCCCCGTCCGACGTCGCGCGCGCCGATGTAAACGGTGTGGCCCAACGCCACGAGCTGTTGGGCTGTCTCGAAACCGATGCCCTTGTTGGCGCCGGTGATCAATGTGACGGTCATGCCCGTCCCCTCGAAATAGATGTCGCGATCGGGTCGTGGGGAACGCTATGCACGGTCGCGCGTCGACGACAGGGCCCTCCGGAGCCTGGGGTGTGACAGGGCCCCCTCTGTCCGCCCCGGCACTCCTTAGGCTGGTCGTATGAGTGAGACATCGAACCCCCTGGGCGCTTTCCTGCGTGCTCGACGCGAACTGGTGTCACCCGAGCAGGCGGGTATCCCCGAGTTCGGCGTGCGGCGTGTTCCCGGGCTGCGGCGCGAGGAGGTCGCCATGCTCGCCGGGATCAGCGCGGACTACTACCTGCGGCTGGAGCGGGGCCGCGATCGCAACCCCTCGGCGCAGGTGCTCGAGTCGATCGCGCGGGTGCTGCGCCTCGACGACGCCCACTTCGCCCACCTGTCGACCCTGGTCACCGAGACACCGCGCAGGCGCAGACGGCGGCCGCGCAAGGAGAGTGTGCCTCCCGGCACGCTCAAGCTCTTGGACTCCCTCGCCCAACCGGCCTTCGTCGAGGACCGGTATTTCGACATCCTGGCCTCGAACGCCCTGGCCAGGCAGCTCTCTCCGCGCCTGGTGGTGGGGGGCAACCAGCTGCGGGACATGTTCCTGGACCCGGCGGAGCAGGCTCTGCACCCGGAGTGGGAGAACGTCACGGAATGCTACATCGCGAACTTGCGGCAGGCCGTGGGCAACGAGATCGACGACCCCCGGTTCATCGAACTCACCGGAGAGCTGGCCCTGGCCAGCGCCCGGTTCCGCCAGCTCTGGGCCCGGCACGAGGTGCGGGGACAGCGCGGGGAGAAGCTCCGGTTCGACCACCCCCAGGTCGGGGAGCTCAACCTCAACAGGGAGCGGCTGAGCATCGGCGGGGCGGAGACCCTGCAACTCGTGGTGTACCACCCGGACGCCGGGTCCTCGGACGCGGAGAAGCTGGCCCTCCTGGCCTCGGCGGCCCTGCCCACCGCGGACACGGCATCACAGGCCCGGCAATTCAGCACGTGAAAGGCGCGGCACCGTACCCGGACGATCCCCTCAGGGGCATATGCGGTGCGGCACCGGCTCACGCACGCGAAGACATCTGCACTACCAGAATGAATCGGAGAAACCCGTGACCACGATCGGCATCCTCGGCGCAGGCGAGGTCGGCAGCCAGATCGCGCGCGCGGCGATAGCGAGCGGATACGAGATCGTCATCGCGAACTCGCGGGGGCCGGAGACCCTAGCCGGGCTGGTCGCCGAACTGGGCTCGTCGGCTCGTGCCGCGCATGCGGCGGAGGCCGCGGCATCGGGCGACTTCGCGGTCGTCGCCGTACCCCTCAAGCCGGTCAACGACATGCCCGTCGAGGAGCTGGCGGGCAAGATCGTGCTGGACACGAACAACTACATGACCTGGCGCGACGGCCACTTCCCGGTGGTCGACTCCGGTGCGAAGACCGTTCACGAATTACGCCAGGAACAGCTCACCACGTCGAAGGTCGCCAAGGCCTTCACGCATATCCAGGCTCCGAGCCTGCTCCGGACGGCCCGCCCCGCCGGCGACCCCGCCCGAAGGGCGCTGTCGGTTTCGAGCGACCATCCCGAAGCAGTCGACCTGGTCACGCGACTGTACGACCAGTTCGGGTTCGACACCGTGGACAACAGTCCGCTGAGCGAGTCCTGGCGCACCGCGCCCGGCCAACCCGCATGGGTGAGCCATGCCCGGCAGAACCGCGAGGAGCTGGCTCTCAACCTGCGACGGGCGAAGCCCGTCATCACTGCGTGAAGCAGGTCTTCGAGTCACAGGACGCGGTGAGAACAGCCGGGGGCGTTCAAGGTGGTCCTCGACCGGCACGGATGACTCCTCGCGCGACGTGTCCGCTCGGAGCGGCACCGGGCGGCCACGCCTGCCCAGAGGCCGAGAGACGACACCGATTCCCGGTCCGTACGTCGGTCGGATGCTCATAGGAGCCCTGCTCCGCGGACGTCGGCGCAGCAGAGACCGAGGTCATGGCCCTCCGTCAGTTGCCGGGGCGAGCAACCAGGAAAAATAAAGACTGCTTGCGGGAAGTCCTCAGCGGTGTGGTGATGGTCGGCTTGAGAGGACGTTAAAGGAAGATGGCGCTGCTTCACGAGGACCGAAGACGCACAGAGAGAATGTCTAATATGTCAGCTTCGTCCAGGTATTCGATCGTGTAGTCGGCCCCCGCGCTCTGGAGTTCCTGTACAGGACTCGCCCCCGAGGCAACCCCGATGACACGGACGCCTGCGAGATGCCCGGCCTCAACATCCCGAGGCGTGTCCCCGATGAGAATGATGTCGGAATCCGGGAAGGCCTCTCCGAGTTTGGCCTCGGACCGCTCACGTGCGAATCCAACAAGAGCGGACCGGTTCACATGGTCGTCTCCGTAGGCACCGATGTCGAGGTCGAGCCAACGGTCGAGCCCGAACGCGGCAAGCTTGACCTCGGCCGCGCCCCTGGTGTTCCCAGTGAGCACGCTCTGGATGATGTTCGGCTGATGACTCAGCGCTTCCAGCGTTCGTTCCACCCCGGGCAGGAGGCGTCCCCGCGCACACAACTCCTCTGCGTGCTTGTGGTAGGCCGCGACCTGAGCCCGTGCGAAGCGCCCGAAGAGTCCTTCGTCCGGACACAGTATGCCGTTGAGGCGGAGGGTCTCCTCCAGGAGGACTGGTTCGGTATGCCCCAATGCTGTGGCCATACCAGCGAACATGGGCTGACCGGTTGCTATTTCGAATGCTTCGGCGAAAACCTTGCGGCCGACACCCCTCGTTTCAAGCAAGGTGTGGTCGACGTCCCAGAGTACGAACAGGTGATTGGACATCATGTCTCCGAATGGGGAAGGAGGTGCCGACAGCCTGGGAGGCCGTTCTGCTATGGGCTTCTCATCCACGCTCCACCGTGAAGGGCTTCCTGGTGTCTCTGGGGAAGTCGTTCTCACGGCGGTTACTATGGCACTGTTCACGCCAGGGCAAGTCCCAAGCGGTCATAGCGGGGCTTGCCGGGCTGAACCCCGAATACGTTGGTCGGATATAACGGCAGAACCGTACTCCGTCACTCGACACGGTTGAAGCCCTGGCCACATCTCTTGCGGTTCCAGTGGTGCAACTCCTCACCGGAGCCGAGGAACCCACTCGCGTACCAACAGAGGCCCAGCTCGCCCCGGACCTGCATCACGCCCTCCTCGCCCTTGGAGAGCACGGCGCGGCGAAGGAGGTCGCACTCGACGCTATTTCCCAGGTGTCCTCGACTACTAACCGTGGTGCCGGAGCAATCACGGGGGCCCTGTGGCTGACTGCAGCGGTAGCCCAGGCCCGTTCAGGGGACAAGTTCACAGCATTGGAATGGATCAACGACCGGGCAGCACCCCTGGCCGAGAAAACCGGTGAGACCAACGTGGGAAGGACCTGTTTCGGCCCCTCCAACGTGGCCCTGCACGCGGTCGGTATCGAGCTGGAGGACGGCCAGGCCGCGTCGGCTCTGGCCCTGGCAGACCGAATCGACACATCTCCCCTCGCTTCACGTGAACGCCACACCACATGGTCCCTGGACCTGGCGCGTGGTCACATCCTCCGCTTCGACCCTGGGGCGGCGATGCTCTACCTGTTGCAAGCGGAGACGACCGGCTCGGAGGACCTCCGTTACAACAGCGACGCGCACGACACGCTACGGCGGGTTCTACACCGAGCCCGGCCTTCCATCCGTACCCAAGCTGTCGGATTGACCAGGCGCCTGGGCATCGAGGAAGTCATTCTCACTGGTTGATGGATTCCCTCACCCTGACCTCGGCTTCTCCGTCCGCACATCGAACCCCCAAAGAGCTCGGAACAGGGAAGGCCCATCCCTCCGCACCAATGCCCACTGCCCTCCGCCCTGGTGCACCTGCCCTTCTCATCGCATACGTGGCGACCGAGCTTGCAGCACTGACACAGCGTGTCAGCCGGACTGCGGCTCTGCTGTGCCCCAGCAACGGTCTGACCGTCGCTTACACCGAACCTGACAGTCGAGAGATCGCCCGCGCTTTGGGGAGAGCGGACGACAAGTCCTGAACCACCTCGACACGGCAGAGGTCACCGGCTCCCCGTTCCCCGCCTCCCTCTCCCCTCCCCTACCCCGGGCGGATCGCGGACATGAAGCGGGCGGAGTAGTACGGCCCCTCGACGGGCTCGACGCGGATGTCCGTCCCCGACCGGGCGGCGTTGACCATCTTGCCGTCGCCGGCGTAGATGGTCACGTGGGAGGGGGCGGGGCCGCTGCCGGTGTCGTAGAAGAGCAGGTCGCCGGGGGCGAGGGAGTCGAGGGCGATCGTCTCCCCGGCATCGACCTGGTCGGTGGTCACGCGCGGGATCCGCACCCCGGCGGCCTGCCAGGCCTTCATGACCAGGCCCGAGCAGTCGAACCCCTCGGGGCCCGTCCCTCCCCACACGTAGGGCTTGCCGACCTGTTCGAGGGCCCATTCGGCGGCGGTCCGGCCCTTCTCGCCGCCGGATCCGCTCACGACGTGCCCTCCGTCCGCTGCGGTGTCGAACTCCTCGTACTCGGCGATGTTGGCCAGGACGTTCTCAACGTAGGTGTCCCAGGGGTTGTAGCGCGAGAGCGCGTCGGCGAGCTGTTCCTCGTGGGTGAAGTCCACCGTCGCCAGGGGGTGGCCGGTGCACAGTTCCGCGGCGGTGGAGGCGGTGGCGTCGTAGACGTTGTGCGGGTCGGCCTCGCCGTCCCCGTCGCCGTCCACTCCGTGCCCGGCCCACCACGCCGGCAGCAACTGGGTTACCCCCACCGCGGCGTCGTACTCCGTGTCACCGTCCCAACGTCCCTTGTCACTGTCCGTGTGGGCGGTGCGGTTGCCGCCCGCTCCGGTGCCGTCCAGCCTCGGGCCGACGACGGGCGGATCGGTGTCCCCGTCGGGCGCGACGGTGTGGCCGGCGGCGTGGTCGGACTCCTCCCGGCCGATGCCCGCCAGGACCGTCCAACTCATCCCCGTGCAGCCCGGGTGCCGCTGCTCCAGGCCGCGGGCGGCGCGCCGGTAGGCGTCGAGGAGGACCGCGGGTATGCCCGGCACCTCCTCGGCCTGTGCCCGCGCTTTCTCGACGCGTTCGCGCTCGCCGCTCCCCGTCCCGACCGCGCCGAGCACCGCGACCAGCACCATGACGAGGGCGGCGGTCCCGACGACCGGTTTGAGCACCGCTCAGGCGAGGTCGACGAGCGGGCGGACACCGCAGGCGGGGTCTCCCGCCCTGCGCCAGACGGGGCGGGTGGGGCCGGGATAGGCCAGCCGGGCGTGCGTGGTCACGTGGACCGGGACCTGGGGGCCGCCGTCCAGGACGCGGCACAAACTGGTCAGGCGCCTGGGGCCGGGGACGACGAACAGGACCGGGGTGGCCAGCCGTGTCTCCACGGCGAGGTCGCGGTAGCGGCTGATCTTCTCGGTGAGGCGGACCAGCGGCTCGGTGCCGGTGTCGTACTCGACGAAGGCGTCCAGGGTGGTTCCGTCCTGACGCCAGCGCAGGTAGCCGTCGGGGCAGACGCGGTGCCCCCAGGCGGTGCGGCAGCGGGCCTCGGACCACCAGCGCTGGAGTGTGGCTCCGGGTGTGGCGCGGGCGGTGGTGGCGAAGCGCACGTAGGTCTGGGCCAGGCCGGTGGCGTGGCCGAGCCGGGTGGAGGCGCGCAGGCGCAGGTGGGTGTCGGGCCGGTAGCCGATCTGCTTGGGGGTGAGGCCGAGCCGGGTGGCGACGACCCTGGCGCCCTCGGGTCCGAGTGTCCAGTGGTGGGGCGCGTTCCAGCCAGGGTGGCGGGGTGTGAAGCGGTCGGCGAGGTCGTTCTCGGCGAATCCGAGCAGGCGGCGCTGTGCCGCGCGCGAGGTGGTGCCGGAGAAGAACAGTTCGCCGATCTGCGGGGTGGTCAGGACGCGGTGGAGGTGCAGGGTGTCCAGGATGCGCAGGTCGCGCTCGGTGAGTCGGATGGTGGCCATCAGCGGTGCTCCTGTCGGCGCGGGTCGGTACGTCGGGTGCGTTCGGGCTGCGGGGCGAAGCGGCGGGCGGCCTTGCGGACCTGGCGTGCGCGGCCGTTGACGGGTTCGGGCAGGGGCTCGGTGCGCATGGTGGACGCGGACAGTTCGGCGGCGCCGTGCAGGGTGCGCACGGCGGCCTGGTGGGGTCCCAGGTGGGAGAGGTCGTGGGCGTTCAGGTGCGGGAGCGTGTGCTGGGCGAGCGCGGCGGCGTCGTCCGGTGAGGTGGTGAAGAAGACCTTGGTGCGGCAGTTCGCGGCCACGGCGGCGCGGGTGGCGGGCGGGAGCTGGCCGAGCTCCTGGTGGGCGATGACCATGGCGGTGCGGTAGCCGCGGGCCTCGGCGAGCATGTCGGCGACCGAGCCGGGCAGGCGCAGGAAGTTCGCGGCCTCGTCCAGGTAGAGGCAGGTGTCCGGGCGCCGGTGCTCGGGCGTGGCGGCGCGGGCGGTGACGGCGTTCCAGGCGGCGGCCAGGACCAGGGTGCCGATGAGCGACGCGGTGTCCTCGCCCAGGCGGCCCTTGGGCAGGCGCATGAGGACCAGGCCGCCGTGGTCGAGCAGGTGGGGCAGGTCGACGGTGGAGGCTCCGGAGGCCAGGACGGACGCGGCCCAGGGGCGGAGCAGGATCGCGCGGAGCTTGTTCAGGAGCGGGTCGGTGGCGGCGGCGCGCAGCTGCGGCGACTGGAGCGTGTGCCAGTGCCAGAAGTCGTCGAGCGCGGTATCGGGGCGCTGTCCGGCGAGGACTCCCGCCCGGAAGGCGTCGTCGGCCAGGAGCCGCGGGATGTGGCCGATGGTCAGGCCGGGGTCCTGGGCCCGGGCGAGGGTCAGGGAGGTGGCCCTGAGGATGTCCTCGGTGCGCGGCCCCCAGGAGGAGGCGTGGATCCTGCGGAAGATGCCGGTGACGGTGTCGGCGGCGTGCTCGGGGGTGCCGAGGCGCAGGACGTTGAGCCGGGGCGGCGGCGTCGGGTCGGCCGGGTCGAACAGCACGGTGGCGTTGACGGAGCGTTTGGGCAGGCGGTCGAGGACGTCCAGGACGAGGTCGCCGCGCGGGTCGAGGAGCAGGGCGCTGCGTCCGGCCTCGGCGTCCTGGAGGACCATGCGCGCCAGGAGCGTGGACTTGCCGGAGCCGGTCTTGCCGATGACGTGGGTGTGCTGGCGGGCCTCCGCGATCCCCGTGGCGACGGGGCGGCGGGGTCCGGCGTCGGCCTCGCCCAGGACGCGTCCGGCGCGGGGTACCCGCGGGTCGGGGGCGACGCGGCGGGCGCCCGCGCGGGTGAGTCCGGGGACGGCGGCGTCGGTGGGCAGGTGGGCGATGGCGGCGAGTTCGGCGGTGCTGAGCAGGGAGCCGCGGGCCAGGTGGCGGCGGCCCGTCCACAGGCCGGGGAAGGGGGTCCACTGGCGGCGGAACCCGTTGAGGCCGGAGGTGTAGGCGGACAGGAAGGCGGTGATGCCCTTGGCGCGGGCGCGCAGGCGTCCGGCCGCCGGGCGGCCAGGGTGCTCGGTGCTGGTCAGGACGATGACCTGGCAGGCCAGTCGGGGTGAGGCGGCCTTGGTGAGGATGGCGCGCACGTCGTCGGCGGTCCCGGGGTACAGGGTGGTGCGGCCGCCGCCGCGGAAGGGCGTGCCGGTCGCCAGGAGCGGGGCGCCGAGGCCGCGCAGGCGTGCGGCGGCGGTGCGGGCGCCGGCCGCCCGGCGCGGTCCGGCAGGGCGGGCGCAGACGCGGACCACGGCGTGCTGGCCCGGGGTGAGGTCGGAGAGTTCGCCGAACAGGTTGCGCAGGGGGTCGTCGGTGAAGCCGGTGCGGAGCGGGTACTGGTCGCCGCGGGCCAGCCGCTGCCAGCTCCCGGTGACGTGTTCGCCCCGCGGAATGGCGGCGGTGGCGCGGCGCAGGCGGGTGGTGGCGCCGGGCCAGTCGGCGGCCACGGCGCGGGCGAGGGCGCGGGCGTCGACGGTTCCCGGGACCCAGACCTGGATGCGTACCCCGTCGGAGGAGGCGACGTACTCCCAGGCCAGGTGGGGTGGGACGAGTCGGTGGGTCCAGCGTGGGCGCAGGAGTCCGAGGGTGTGGGTCCAGAAGGCGAGGGCGTGGTCGACGGTGGTCCGGGGCGGGGCGTGGATCTCCAGGGTGTGGGCCCCTCGGGAGAGGTAGGCGGTGCGCGCGAGGCGCAGGGCGATGACGGAGGCGGCCCACAGCAGCAGGGCGGCTCCGGCGGTGGCGGCAGCGGTGGCCGGGAACAGTGCGCTCATCGGTCTTCGCCTTCCAGGTGCGCGAGTTCGGCGGGGTCGGTGGTGATCAACCGGTGTTCGACGGGTGAGGCGAGGGCGCGGAAGACGGCGCGGTGGCGGCCGGCTGCCAGGAGTGCGCTGCCGCGTTCGGCGGTGGCGACGATCCGGCGCTCTCCCCGGGAGAGGTGGAAGGACTCGCACACGGCGTCGAGGTTCTGCGGGGCCTGGCGGAGCAGGATCTGGGTGGCGGCGTTGGCGGCGACGGCGCGGCCGAGGTCGGTGGCGAGCAGGTCGGCGACGTCCTGGGTGACGAGCGTGAGCCCGGTCCAGTGGCGGCGGGCGTTCTTGGCGAGGTCGAACAGGTAGCGGGCCCCGACCGGGTCGCGGAGCAGGGTCCAGCCCTCGTCGATGGTGAGGAGCCGGGGTCTGCGGTCGGCGGGGTCGCGGGCGCGGCGCCACAGGGCGTCCAGGATCAGGAGCAGTCCGACGGTCTTGAGCTCCTCGGGCAAGTGGCGCAGCGAGACGACGGTGAGGTGGCCCGTGAGGCGGGCGGTGGTGGGTCCGTCGAACAGGCCCCGGCGGGAGCCGTGGGTGAAGGGGCCGAGTCTGGCGGCCAGGGTGTGCGCGGCGCCGGCCTGCTCGGCCGGGCCGGTCCAGTCGCGCAGGGCCGTACCCAGATCCGCCATGACCGGTGGTGTGCGGTGCCAGGTGGCGGGATCGGGGGTGATGCCGCGTCCGGCGTAGGCGTCCAGGACGGCCCGGTCGAGGACGGCGCCCTCGTCCGCGGTGAGGGCGCCGACCATGGCGGTCACCAGGGTGTGCAGGAACAGGGCCCGGGCGGCGGGGGCCCGGTCCTCGGCGGCGGGCAGATCGAAGGGGTTGAGGCGGCCCCCGGGCAGCCCGAGGCGGACGCGGTCGCCGCCGACGGCCTCGGCCA